>NZ_CP030037.1:0-4800000 GCF_015291565.1 Bradyrhizobium sp. CCBAU 51753
ATGAACAATACGGAACAGGATCGCTGGTCGCGGGTGAAGGGACGGTTGCGGACGAGCGTTGGCGAGGACGTCTACACCAGCTGGTTCGCGCGGATGGATCTGGAGAGCGTGCACGACGAGAGCGTGCACCTGTCGGTTCCAACCCGGTTTCTGAAGAGCTGGATCCAGGCGCACTACGCCGATCGCGTGCTCACCTGCTGGCAGGCCGAGATGCCCGAAGTGCATCGTATCGACCTCACCGTGCGTTCCGCGATCCGCGCCGCAGTGCCGGTGAAGGAAGCGGCGGCACCGGTCGAGGTGCGCCGTGTCGAGCGCACCGACGGCCGCCCCGCGCCCGAGCTGCGCTCGGTTGCGACCGCGCCGGTGTCGGCGAGCCATGACGCGCTCGGCGGCTCACCGCTCGATCCGCGCCTGACCTTCGCGAGCTTCGTCGTCGGCCGTTCCAACACGCTGGCGCATGCCGCCGCGCGCCAGGTCGCCGAAGGACGCCGCGGCGATCCCGTGATGTTCAACCCGCTCTACATCCATGCCGGCGTCGGCCTCGGCAAAACCCATCTGCTGCAGGCGGTGACCTGGGCCGGCAATTCCGGCAGCGAGCGCAAGGTGCTGTACCTCACCGCGGAAAAGTTCATGTACGGCTTCGTCGCCGCGCTGAAGACCCAGACGGCGCTGGCCTTCAAGGAGGCGCTGCGCGGCATCGACGTGCTTGTCATCGACGATTTGCAGTTCCTGCAGGGCAAGTCGACCCAGGCCGAGTTCTGCCACACGCTGAACGCGCTGATCGATGCCGGGCGGCAGGTCGTGATCGCCGCCGACCGCCCGCCGTCCGACCTCGAAAGCCTCGACGACCGCGTGCGCTCGCGGCTGGCCGGCGGCCTCGTGGTCGAGATGGGATCGCTCGGCGAGGAACTGCGGCTCGGCATTTTGAAATCGCGCGTCGCCGCGGCCCGCGTCCACCATGCGAGCTTCGACGTGCCGGAAGAGGTGCTGGACTATCTCGCCCGCACCATCACCCATAACGGCCGCGATCTCGAAGGCGCGATCAATCGCCTGCTGGCGCACTCCAAGCTCAACAACCAGCCGGTGACGCTGGAGATGGCCGAGCGCGAGGTGCGCGACCTGATCCGCCCGCAGGAGCCGAAGCGGATCAAGATCGAGGACATCCAGCGCGTGGTGGCCCGGCAGTATAATGTCAGCCGCTCCGACCTGCTGTCGTCCCGCCGCACCGCCAACGTGGTGCGCCCGCGCCAGGTTGCGATGTATCTGGCCAAGACGCTGACCCTGCGCTCGCTGCCGGAGATCGGCCGGCGCTTCGGCGGCCGCGACCACACCACGGTGCTGCACGCCGTGCGCAAGATTGAGGCACTGGTCGCCAAGGACACGGCGCTCTCGGAAGAGGTCGAATCGCTGAAGCGCCAGCTGCAGGAATAACGCGCCGCGCCAAGCCGGCGCGTTAAGGCTGCCTCATTTGCTCGCCCTCCCCTTCGCCGGGGGAGGGCGACGCTATTTCCGGCCCAAAACGTGGGGAACGGGCGCCGTTTCGCTCGCGTCTCCCTTGCGCCGGCCCGCCATCCGCGCCACCTTGCGGTCCCCCCGTGGGTTTGATCAAATCCGACATTGATCCGGCTTTTCGGGTTTCAAATGCCGCGGTGCTGCCGTGAACGGCCGCCCGGCTTCTCCATCTGAGGGATCTGGCGGGTATTGCAATGAAGGTCACCGTCGAGCGCGCGCAACTCCTGAAATCGCTGGGTCACGTCCATCGCGTGGTCGAGCGCCGCAACACCATCCCGATCCTCGGCAACGTCTTGATCCGCGCCGAAGGCAGCCAATTGTCCTTGAAGGCGACCGACCTCGACCTCGAGGTGACGGAAACGCTGGCCGCGGAGACCGGAACCGCCGGCTCGACCACCGTGCCGGCGCACATGTTCTACGACATTGTCCGCAAGCTACCGGACGGCTCGCAGATCGTGCTGGAGGCCGACGGCGACCGCTCGGTGCTCGCGGTCAAGGCCGGCCGCTCGCGCTTCACGCTGCAGACGCTGCCGGAGAGCGACTTCCCGGATCTCGCTGCCGGCGACATGACGCATTCGTTCGCGCTGCCGGCCGCCGACATCAAGCGGCTGATCGACCGCACCCAGTTCGCGATCTCGACCGAGGAGACCCGCTACTACCTCAACGGCATCTATCTGCACTCCGCCGGCACCGCCAAGGCCGCGACCTTGCGCGGCGTCGCCACCGACGGCCACCGCCTAGCGCAGATCGATCTCGTGCTGCCCAAGGGCGCGGCCGGCATGCCCGGCGTGATCGTGCCGCGCAAGACCGTCGGCGAGGTGCAGCGGCTGATCGAGGATGGCGAAGCCGAGATCTCGATCGAGCTGTCGCAGGGCAAGATCCGCTTTTCGCTCGGCAATGTGGTGCTGACCTCAAAGCTGATCGACGGCACCTTCCCGGACTACGGCCGCGTCATCCCGCAGAACAACGACAAGGAGCTGGTGGTCGACAAGAAGGACTTTGAGGCCGCCGTCGACCGCGTTTCGACCATCTCCTCCGAGCGCGGCCGCGCGGTCAAGCTCGCGCTGTCCTCCGGCAAGCTGGTGCTCTCGGTCACCAACCCGGATTCCGGCAGCGCCACCGAGGAGCTCGAGGTCGAATACGCCTCCGACGCGCTCGATATCGGCTTCAACTCGCGCTACCTGCTCGACATCGCCGCCCAGATCGAGGGCGAAGTCGCGGTGCTGAAGCTCGCCGACCCCGGCTCGCCGACGCTGGTGCAGGACAAGGACAACAAGGGCGCGCTGTATGTGCTGATGCCGATGCGGGTGTAGCTTCTTTTCCCTCGTCATGGCCGGGCTTGACCCGGCCATCCATCAAAATGAAATGACCTATTGGGTGTACATCCTCGCCAGCAAGCCCGGTGGAACCCTCTATGTCGGCGTGACCAATAATCTCATACGTCGCGTTTACGAGCATCGAGAGGGACTGGCCGAAAGCTTCACCAAGCGTTACGGCGTCAAGACTCTGGTCTATTTCGAAGCCCATGAAACGATCGCTGCGGCACTCCAACGCGAGAAGAACATCAAGCATTGGTCACGCGAGTGGAAAATTGACCTGATCGTTGCCGGCAATCCCGAGTGGCGCGACCTATATGACGAGATTGTCCGCTGACCGCGGACGATGGATTGCCGGGTCAAGCCCGGCAATGACAAGGAACCATGACCCCGTCCCGCATTCACCGCCTGTCGCTGACGCATTTCCGCAATTATCGGGCGGCGACGCTGCAGGTCGCGGGTGACATGGTGGTGCTGGTCGGGCCGAACGGTGCCGGCAAGACCAATTGCCTGGAGGCGATATCATTCCTGTCGCCGGGGCGCGGGCTGCGCCGCGCGACGCTGGAGGACATCGCCGACAACCAGGGCGACGGCTCCTGGGCGGTGTCGGCGGAGGTCGAGGGCGCGCTCGGCCTCGCCACGCTCGGCACCGGCATCGACGCGCCGACCGGCGACGCCGGAAGCACACGGCGCTGCCGCATCGACCGCGAGCCGGTCGGCTCGGCGACCGCGTTCGGCGACCATCTGCGCATCGTATGGCTGACGCCGGCGATGGACGGCCTGTTCATGGGCGCGGCCTCCGAGCGGCGGCGCTTCTTCGACCGCCTGGTGCTGGCGATCGATTCCGAGCATTCCAGCCGCGTCTCGGCGCTGGAGCGCTCGCTGCGCTCGCGCAACCGGCTGCTCGAGGTGCGCAACTATGACGATCATTGGTGTGACGCGATCGAGCGCGAAACCGCGGAGCTTGCCGTCGCGGTGGCGGCCTCGCGCGGCCAGACCGCCGCCAAGCTTGCTGTGATGCTGCGCGCGCGTGGCGCGGCGTCGGCGTTTCCCTCCGCCGAGATCGCGCTCGACGGCTGGATGGAAAATGCACTGCTGCAGGAGCCCGCAACCGCGGTCGAGGACCGCTATCGCGAGATCCTGCGCGCGAGCCGCCCGCGCGACGCCGCCGCCGGGCGCACGCTGGACGGCCCGCATCTGACCGATCTGCAGGTGGTCTACGCGCCGAAGAACATGCCCGCACGCGATGCCTCGACCGGCGAGCAGAAGGCGCTCTTGATCGGGCTGGTGCTGGCACATGCGACGATGGTCGCGGAGATGACCGGCATCGTGCCGCTGCTGCTGCTCGACGAGGTCGTCGCGCATCTCGATCCGAACCGGCGCAAGGCGTTGTTCGACGAGCTGGCAAAGCTCGGCGCGCAGGTCTGGATGACCGGCGCCGATCCCTTGGCCTTTGTCGATATCGGCCCTAGCGGTGAGCTCTTCGACGTCGAATCCGGACGGATCACAGGGCGCCGCTGAGGAACGCAAAATCGGCCTGCAAAACGGCCGCGAATCCGCCTCCGAATCGAGCTTTTCGAGGCCTCCTGAATCGACCCTCAAAGGCCTTGAAAAAGTGCTAAAAAATCCTATGTCTTCAATAGTTTGTGGAGACAGACTTTGCGCTAGGCGCAACTCCTCTTTCATGGCACAAATAGCGTAATCAGCGCCTGATATTGCGCAGCTGATTCGGGACATCCTCGAAGGCCTCATATGACAGAACCTGCCCGGCAGACACCTGCCGAATCCGAGCATCCCATTCCGGTCGAATACGGCGCGGAATCGATCCGGGTGCTGAAGGGCCTCGACGCCGTGCGCAAGCGGCCGGGCATGTATATCGGCGATACCGACGACGGTTCCGGCCTGCACCACATGGTCTACGAGGTCGTCGACAACGCGATCGACGAGGCCTTGGCGGGCCATGCCAGCCGCGTCCTGGTCACGCTCAACGCCGACAATTCCGTCACGGTGTACGACGACGGCCGCGGCATTCCGGTCGACATCCACAAGGGCGAAGGCATCTCGGCCGCCGAGGTCATCATGACCCAGCTCCACGCCGGCGGAAAATTCGACCAGAACTCCTACAAGGTGTCCGGCGGTCTGCACGGCGTCGGCGTCTCCGTCGTCAACGCACTGTCCTCCAAGCTGGAACTGCGCATCTGGCGCGACGGCAAGGAGCACTACATCGAGTTCGCCCATGGCGATGCCGTCGCACCGCTTCGGGTGGTCGGCGAGGCGCCGGGCAAGCGCGGCACCGAGGTCACCTTCCACGCCGCGGTCGAGACCTTCAAGAACGTCGAATATGACTTCGCGACGCTGGAGCACCGGCTGCGCGAGCTCGCCTTCCTCAATTCCGGCGTCAACATCGTGCTCTCCGACATGCGCCACGCGGTCGAGAAGCGCGAGGAGATGCACTATTCCGGCGGCGTCGAGGAATTCGTCAAGTATCTCGACCGCAACAAGAAGGCGATCGTGCCGGCGCCGATCATGGTGCGCTCGGAGGCCAACGGCATCGGCGTTGAAGCCGCGCTGTGGTGGAACGACAGCTACCACGAGAACGTGCTGTGCTTCACCAACAACATCCCGCAGCGTGACGGCGGCACTCATCTGGCCGGCTTCCGCGGCGCGCTGACGCGCCAGGTCAACGGCTATGCCGAGGCCAACGCCAAGAAGGAAAAGATCGCGCTGACCGGCGACGACTGCCGCGAAGGCCTCACCGCCGTGCTGTCGGTGAAGGTGCCCGATCCGAAATTCTCGTCGCAGACCAAGGACAAGCTGGTGTCCTCCGAAGTGCGCCCGGTGGTCGAGAACGTCCTCAACGAGGCGCTCGCCGCCTGGTTCGAGGAGAATCCGAAGGAAGCCAAGGAGATCGTCGGCAAGGTGATCCAGGCGGCCGCGGCCCGTGAAGCGGCGCGCAAGGCGCGCGAGCTGACCCGCAAGAGCCCGCTCAGCGTCTCCTCGCTGCCCGGCAAGCTTGCCGATTGCCAGGAGAAGGACCCGGCGAAATCCGAACTGTTCATCGTCGAGGGCGACTCGGCCGGCGGCAGCGCCAAGCAGGGCCGCAACCGCGAGTTCCAGGCGGTGCTGCCGTTGCGCGGCAAGATACTCAACGTCGAGCGGGTCCGCCCCGACAAGATGCTGTCGAGCGAGCAGATCGGTACGCTGATCACCGCGCTCGGCACCGGCATCAGCGACGACTTCTCGGTCGACAAGCTGCGCTATCACAAGATCATCGTGATGACGGACGCCGACGTCGACGGCGCCCATATCCGCACGCTGCTGCTGACCTTCTTCTACCGCCAGATGCGCGAAATCATCGATGGCGGCTACCTCTACATCGCCCAACCGCCGCTCTATAAGGTCGCGCGCGGCAAGTCCGAGCAGTACCTGAAGGACGAGCGCGCGCTCGAGAACTATCTGATCTCGACCGGGCTCGACGAATGCGTGTTCAGGCCGGCATCCGGCGAGGACCGCTCGGGCCGCGACCTGCTGTCGTTGGTCGAAGACGCCCGCGTCATCCGCTCGGTGCTGCGCAATCTGCACAGTCGCTACAATCGCACTGTGATCGAGCAGGCCGCGATTGCCGGCGTGCTCAATCCCAAGATCACCGGCGATCTCGAGGTCGCCAAATCGGCCGCCGGCTATATCGCCATGCGGCTGGACGCATTGGCTGAAGAAGTCGAGCGCGGCTGGATCGGCGACTTCATCGAGGGTCACGGGTTCCAGTTCGAGCGCACCGTACGCGGCGTCAAGGAAGTGGCTGTTATCGACGACGCGCTGCTTGGCTCGGCGGATGCACGCAAGCTCGACGAATACGCCACGAAGCTGCAGGAAGTTTATGCGAAGGCAGGCAAGCTTCGCCGCAAGGACAGCGAGACGGTCATCTATGGCCCGGTCGACCTGTTCGAGGCCGTGACCGACGCGGCCCGCAAGGGCGTCACCTTGCAGCGCTATAAAGGTCTCGGCGAGATGAACCCGGAGCAGCTTTGGCAGACCACGCTGGATAAGGACGCGCGCTCGCTGCTGCAGGTGAAGGTCAAGGAGGTCGACGAGGCCGACGATATCTTCACCAAACTGATGGGCGACGTGGTAGAACCGCGCCGCGACTTCATCCAAGAACACTCGCTGAGCGCCACGATCGACATCTAAATCGACATCCAACATGGGGCCTGTTTCCGCGTGGCGCCGATCCAGTACATCGTAGAAGGTGGCCGCCGGCTTTCCGGCACCATCGAGCCGTCCGGCAACAAGAATTCGGCGCTGCCGATCATCGCCGCAGCGCTGTTGACCGAGCACCCGGTCACGCTGACCAACGTGCCGCGGATCCGCGACACCGAGACCCTGGTCGAGCTGTGCCGCTCGGTCGGCGCCTCGGCGGAATGGACCGAGCGCAACACGCTTGCGATCCACGCCAAGGAAATCCGCGCCGCCGATCTCGATCCGGACCTTTGCGCGCGCATCCGCGCCTCGATCCTGCTCGCCGGCCCCCTGCTCGCCCGCTGCGGCGAGGTCGCGCTGCCGCCGCCCGGCGGCGACGTAATCGGCCGCCGCCGGCTCGATACCCACTTTCTGGCCTTCGAGCAGCTCGGTGCCACCGTCACCGCGACCCACCGGCTCGAGTTCCGCGCCTCGCGCCTGAAGGGCGCCGACGTGTTCCTCGACGAGCCCAGCGTCACCGCGACCGAGAATGCGCTGGTGGCGGCGGTTGCCGCCCGCGGCACCACTTATCTGCGCAATGCGGCCTCTGAGCCGCATGTCCAGGACCTGGCGAATTTCCTGGTCGCGCTTGGCGCCACGATCGAGGGCGTCGGCACCAACACCATCATCGTGCACGGCCCGGCGACGCTGGGCGGCGCGAGCTATGCGATCCAGCCCGACCATATCGAGGTGGGTTCGCTGATCGGGCTTGCCGCGGTGACCCGCTCGCCGCTGCGCATCGCGCGCGCCGGCGTCGAGCACCTGCGCTCGATCCGGATGGGGTTTGAACGGCTCGGCATCGTCTGCGGCGTCGAGGGCGACGATCTCGTCGTGCCGTCGAACCAGACCATGAAGATCCACGACGATTTCGGCGGCCACGTGCCGAAGCTCGAGGACCAGCCCTGGCCGGCCTTCCCGGCCGATTTGATGTCGATTGCGATCGTCACCGCGACGCAGTGCGACGGCGTCATCCTGATGCACGAGAAGATGTTCGAGTCGCGCATGTTCTTCGTCGACAAGCTGATCGCGATGGGCGGCCGCATCGTGCTGTGCGACCCGCACCGCGCGATCGTCGCCGGCCCGAGCCGGCTGCGCGGCGCGCCGATGACCTCGCCCGACATCCGCGCCGGCATGGCCATGCTGCTGGCGGCGGTCTGCGCCGAGGGCACCTCCACCATCAACAACGCCGACCAGATCGAGCGTGGCTATGAGCGGATCGAGGAGCGGCTGAACGGGCTCGGCGCCAAGATCACCCGGATACCCGCACGATCCTAGAGCTATTTCCGTTCCGATCAAATCGGAACGGAGCTCTAGATTCCTGTTCTGACGCGTTTTCTTCACGCGAACCGGTATCCACTTCGCTCGAAAACGCTCTGGTCCCCTGCGGCAGCCTGGCCGTGCTTTTGGCCAAGCTTTTGACCCGGTTGACGTGCTAAGCGTTCCCGCATGACCTGCATCGACAAGGTTGAACCGGCCGCGCCTGCGGCCGTCGCCGTCTCTCGCAATCTGCTCACGGCCGAGCTTGCGGAAACGCTGAAGCTCGCCGTGCCGCTGGCGCTGACGCAGCTCGGGCAGATCGCGATGATGACGACCGACCTCGCCTTCATCGGCCGGCTCGGCAGCGAGAGCGTCGCCGCGGCGGCGCTGGCGCACACCGTGTATTTCGTCAGCTTCACCATCGGCATGGGCATGATGTCCGCGGTCTCGCCATTGGCCGCGCAGGCGTTTGGCGCGCGCAACCCGCATATGATGCGGCGCGCGCTGCGGGTCGGGCTGTGGGCCGGCTTCTTTATGGTGCTGCCGCTGATGGCGCTGCCGTTCCATGGCGAGCGCATCCTGCTCGCGCTCGGCCAGACCCCGGCCACCGCGCATCTGGCGCAGCAATATCTGTCCGGGCTCGGCTGGGGCATCCTGCCGGCGCTGTGGTTCATCGCGCTGCGCGGCTTCATGAGCGCGGTCAACCGCCCCGAGCCGGTGCTGTGGATCACGCTGGCGGCGATCCCGGCCAATGCGCTGCTGGTCTATCTGCTGCTGTATGGCAAATGGGGCATGCCCGAGCTCGGCATGTTCGGCGCCGGCCTTGCGACGACGCTGGTCAATCTCGGCACCTTCCTCGCCGGCGTCTGGTTTGCGGCGCGCCGCCGCCCGTTCCGCAAGTATCACGTGTTCAGCCGGGTCTGGCGCATCGACTGGCCGCTGATGGGCAAGCTGGTCGCGGTCGGCGCCCCGATCTCGCTGTCCTTCTTGCTCGAATACGGCCTGTTCGGCGCCGCCGGTCTGTTGATGGGCCTGATCAGCACCACGGCGCTGGCCGCGCATCAGATCGCGCTGCAGATCGCGGCGATCTTGTTCATGGTGCCGTTCGGCATCAGCATGGCCGCGACCGTGCGGGTCGGCCAGGCGGTCGGCCGCCGCGACCCGGACCAGGTGCGCCGCGCCGGCTATGTCGCGGTCGCGCTCAGCGGCATCTTCATGAGCGTGATGACGCTTGCGGTGATCCTGGCCCGGTTCGAGATCGCCGAACTGTTCCTTGGCGAGGCCAGCGACACCACGGCGCAGCTCACCGCGGCACTGCTGATGATCGGCGCGACCTTCTTCATCGCCGACGGCGTCCAGACCACCACCGCGGGCGCGTTGCGCGGCATGAACGACACCCAGGTCCCGCTGTTGTTCGCCACCATCAGCTACTGGTTGATCGGCTTTGCGTCGGCCTGCGCGCTCGCGTTCTGGATCAGGCTCGGCGCCGCCGGGGTCTGGATCGGGCTGTCGCTCGGGACCGCGGTCTACGCGACCTTGCTGATCTTGCGCTTCCGCCTGCTGGCAAGCAGGATGGCGGCCTGATCGCCGCGGGGCGGAGGAGGGCCGGGCCATGACATTGTCGGTCGATCTGTTCTTCTCGTTCCGCAGCCCTTACAGCTATCTGGCGCTGCCGAAGACGCTGAAGATGGTTGCGGACTACGACGTCGCGGTGAACCTGCGGCCGGTCTATCCGCTGGCGGTGCGGGTGCCCGGCTTCTTCAAGCAGACCAATCCGCAATTCGCCCGCTATGTCGTGCTCGATTCCCGCCGCGTCGCCCAGCACGACAACATCCCGTTCCGCTTTCCGCGCCCTGATCCGATCGTGCAGGACATGACGACGCTCGATGTCGCGGAGCACCAGCCCTACATCCATCGCCTGACCCGGCTCGGCGCCGCCGCGCAGCGCGAGGGCCGTTCGCTCTCGTTCACCGCCGCGATCAGCCGCGTGCTGTGGGACGGTTCGGTGAAGGGCTGGAATGAAGGCGATCAGCTTGCGCGGGCCGCGACCGACGCCGGCTTCGATCTCGCCGCGATGGATGCGGCCGTTGCCGCCGACCCCGACAGCTACGAGCAGGTCATCAAGGGCAACGAGGAAGCGCACGCCGCATCCGGCCATTGGGGCGTGCCGACCTTCGTGTTCGAGAACGAACCGTTCTTCGGTCAGGACCGGATCGACCTGCTGATCTGGCGCATGGAGAGCCGAGGCCTGACGCGCCGCGAGGCATAGGGCATGATCCGGAAAAGTGTGAAGCGGTTTTCCCTCGCGACAAGCGCGAAGCGTTTGCGTGGAGATCATGCTCAAACAAAGAGCTAAAGCGCGAAGATGATTCAACCTAATCTCATCGCGCTTTAGCGCGCATTCATGCCGCGGTCTTCTCCGGCGTATCCTTGACGATCTTCTCCAAAACCTCGGCGTTCATGCACCAATTGCCATGGCAGCGTTTGAGATCGTTCAGATTCTGCCGCATCTGGTCCAGCGAGAAGCCGAGCGCGTAGAACCGCTCGGCCGCATCGACCGGCAGGCCGCGGATCAGGCCGTCCCTCCGGACCGCGGCGACCTCCTCGCTATAGGCGTGCAGCGCGGCGTCGACCGGCGCCATGTCGGCCGGACCGCTGCCGGCGCGAAGCGCGGTCGCGACCGCCATCATATAGCTGACGATCGCGGTGCTGACGTCGGCCAGTGGCCGCGCCAGCCTGGCCTGAATATCGGCCGGCAGCGGCACGACGCAGGCGCGCCCGATCATCACGACGTCATGGCGCAGGCGTTGGATCGTGCGCAGCAGCGGACCGGTGTCCGGCCCCGACGACAGATGCATGGAACGCTCGCGCTCGGCCTCGAGGCCCATCGCGTGCAGGTTGGTCACCGCCGTACCGATGCCATCCTGAATCCGGTGCAGGGCGTCGTTGTCCAACCCCCGTGTCAGCCCGGCAAGCAGCTCGGCGAACGCCGCCGACAGCAGCTCCAGCAGTTTTGACGCGTTGACCCGGATCTGGCTCACCGCGCGCGACGGCAGCACCAGGAACGAGATCGCCAGCCCGGTGAGCGCGCCGACGGTGACCTCGAGCACGCGGTCGATCGCCGAGTCCAGCGGGTTGGAATGATGCATGGTCGGCAGCAACAGCACGATCACCGCCGTCACCGTCGCCGAGTTGAGGCTGGGATTGAGCGCGGCGATGAAGGCCAGCGGTACGATCGCCAGCACCAGCAGGGCAAGCAGGCTGCCCTCGCCGGAATGCGGGATCAGCACCGCGATCGCGCCGCCATAGATGGCGCCGCCGATGGTGCCGAGCATGTAGTCGCGGCTCGCCTTCAGCGAGCGGCCGACGCTCATCTGCGTCACGATCAGCGAGGTCAGCACCGCCCAGAGCGGCAGCATCAGATGCAGCGCCACCGCGATCGTGTAGGCGACGACGCCCGCGGACGCGATCCGGACCGCCAGCGCCAATTGAGTCTTGCGCGTCCAAAGCTGGTCGAACATGCGTTTTGCGAAGGTGCTCATGCAGCGTGATCCGGAATCAATCGAAAGGCCCATGTTAGATAGCGTGGAGCATGGCTGCTGCCCGCGGCGGCAAGGCGGCTTGAAACACCTGATCCGCCCGCCTACCCTGCGCCGCAAAATTGAGGAAACACGATGGCCCACGAAACCGCAACGCTCGCCGCCTATGTCGCCAACCTGAAATATCAGGACATCCCGCCGGAGGTGCTGGAGCGGGCCAAGGTGCTGACGCTGGATTTCCTGGGCAGCACGATCCGCGCCCGCCGCGACGCGGAATCGACGCCCTCGCTGATGAAGATGCTGGAAGCGCTGGCGCTGGACGGCAAGGGCGAGGCCACCGTGTTCGGCGACACCAAGACCTGGACGCCGGCGGTCGCCGCGCTGCTCAACGGCGCGCTCGGCCATTCCCTCGATTTCGACGACACCCATGCCGATTCCTCGCTGCATCCGAGCGCGCCGGTGGTTCCGGCCGCCTTCGCGGTCGGCGAAATGGTCGGCGCCTCCGGCCGTGACGTCTTGACCGCGATCGTCGCTGGCTACGAGGTGTGCTGCCGGCTCGGCAACGCGCTCGACCCGACCTCGCATTACGCCCGCGGCTTCCACCCGACCGCCACCGCCGGCACCTACGGCGCGGCCGCGGCGGCGGGCAAGCTGTTCGGCCTCTCGCAGGCGCAGCTCGTCTCCGCCTTCGGCGTCTCCGGCAGCCAGGCCGCGGGCTCGCTGCAGTTTCTGGTCAACGGCGCCTGGAACAAGCGCTACCAGGTCGGCGCCGCCGCGATGAACGGCGTGATCGCCGCGACCCTGGCGCGCAACGACTTCGTCGGCTCGACCGAGGCGGTCGAGGGCAAGCATGGCCTTTTGGCCGGCTACAGTGACGATGCGCATCCCGACAAGGCGGTGGCCGGGCTCGGCAATACCTACGAGACCATGAAGATCGGCGTAAAACCGTATCCGAGCTGCCGCTACACCCATGCCGCGATCGACGCGCTGATCGCGATGCGGCGCGAGCACAATCTGACGCCGGACCAGATCAAGAAGGTCGAGATCGGCCTGCATCGCAACGGCATCACCTTGACCGGCGACGCCGCCACCAAGCGGCACCCGACCTCGGTGGTCGGCGGCCAGTTCTCGATGTTCTTCACCGGCGCGATCGCGCTCGACCAGGGCCGCTTCGGCTGGGACGATTACGACCGTCTCGGCGATGCCGCGATCGACGCGCTCGCCGACAAGTTCGACGTGGTGCAGGACGACCGCCTCGAGGTCGGCCGCACCCATCCGTTCGGCGCCCGCGTCTCCATCACCACCGACGACGGCACCCATGAGCGCCTCTACGCCGACCCGTCGGGCGAGCCGACCTCGTTCCCCGACGCGCAGGCGATGCAGCAGAAATTTCTGACACTGGCCCGCCCGGTGCTCGACAAGCGCGCCGACCAGCTCGCGGACGCGATCCTGACGCTGGAGCGCTTCGATCGCGTGGAGCAGGCAACGCAGCTCGGGCGGCAGTAGACGTCACCACATAGCCACGTGAGGCGAGCCGCTGGTCAGGCTCCCTCCCCCCTTGCGGGGGAGGGTTGGGGAGAGGGGTAAGCCCCGGGCGAGGCGATCGTTTGGAGCGCTGCTCTTGCAATTCCGCGCTTCGTTGCGACTGCCATGGAGAGAGCGCGTCGCGTGGTGCCCCTCTCCCTAACCCTCCCCCCGCAAGGGGGGAGGGAACCCTTCCGCTGGTGCGTCCCTAACGCGCGACACCGAGAAAGCCCGACACCCTCAATCCCCGCCCGCGAGCTTCGCGCTGCCGGACGTCGCGGCGACGACGTCGCGGACCAGGTCGAACACGCCGTCGGCCTGCGGCGGCGCGTTGGGCGAGCGGCCGAGGCGGACGATGACGAGGCGGTGCGACGGCACCATGATCACGTACTGCCCGATCGTGCCCTTGGCGTAGAACGCATCACGCGGCCAGCCGTGTTCGACGCGATGGCGGGCGCCAAAACTGTCGCCGAGATTGGTCCAGAAGCCGGCGCCGTAGCCGACCCAGGCGTTCGGCGTCGGCGACGCCGAATACTTCACCCAGCCTTCGGGGAGGATGCGCCTGCCGCCGGCGATGCCGTCGTTGAGATAGAGCTGGCCGAACCGCGCCCAGTCACGCGCGCTCGCCAGCATCTGGCTCGATCCTTCCGGCGTTCCCGCGGCATCGAATTCGATCACGACGCTGCGCATGCCGAGCGGATCGAACAATTCGCGGCGCGCGAAGCGCATCACATCGGCGGCGTGCCCGCCGGCCGCGTCGCGGATCAGATGCGACAGCACGGCGAAATTGCCGTCGTTGTAATTCCAGTTGCGGCCGGGCGCGCTCTCCAGCGGCGAGCTTTCGGCGAACGCCGCCATGTCCGGCTCCATGAATTTCATCCGGTTCACCGGTTCGAGCACTGAGGCCAGCGAGGCCTCCAGCGAGCTGCCGAGTGCGAGCCCTGCGGTGTGACGCAGCAAATGATCGACGGTGATGGCATGGTGCGGATCGTCGGGGTTTTGCCACGCCGCGATCGGCACCGGCTGATCGACCGTGAGCTTGCCGTCGCGCACCAGAATTCCTGTTAGCGCCGAGATCACCGATTTGGTCGCGGAGAAGCCGAGCAGCGGCGTGTCGATGCCGATCCCATCGGCGTAACGCTCGGCGACGACGCGGCCGTCTTTCAGCACGACGATTGCGCGGGTGCGGCGGAACGGCGCCTGCGCCGGCTCGGCAAAGGCGCGGTCGAGCGCTAAGGCGAGTTGCGGGCTCTGCGGCGCGACGATCGATGGTCCGGCGATCTCGGGCAGCAGCGCCGGCTGCGGCGTCGCCTTCGGCAGCGAACCATCGGCCGGCGCCGTGCCATGATCGAGCATGCAGCCGAGCCCCTCGCGATAGACGGCATGGCTGCGGCCGAGGCCGAACAGCGTCACGGTCACATCCTTGCGCGCACGGTCGACCTGATAGTCCATCGCCCAGGTGATCAGGCCGACCCCCGGCATCGCTTCGGTCGTCTCGGAGAAAATCCGCGCCGGTTCGAGCCCGCTGACGAAGGTTTCCGAGCAGATGATGTTGGCGACAAAGCCGGTTGCGACCTTCGGCACGTCATGGGCACGAGCGACCGAGAGCGCGAGCGCCCCGGATGCGGTGGTGGCGGCAAGGATGAGAATGAGCTTTCGACGGGTCACAGGGTCCTCCGGATTGGCGCAATGGGCGCATGGCTGGGAGGAAGACGTGGAGGGCGCGGAGATGCTCGCCGGATTTGGAAATTCGGCTGGTCGAATACCGGCGCGAGCTCGCCGATTTTGGAATTGCGTTGCGATTACAGTGGCTAACGTCGCGAGTGAGGTGAGCACATCGCTCGGGCTCCCTCCCCCCTTGCGGGGGAGGGTTGGGGAGAGGGGTAAGCCCCGGGCGAAATGATCGATGTGAACGCCGCCTCCTCAAGTCGCGCGCGTGATCAAAACGCAATTGAAAGAGCACGCCATGTGGCACCCCTCTCCCTAACCCTCCCCCGCAAGGGGGGAGGGAACCCTGCCGCCAGTGCGTCCCTCACGCCGCCGCCGGTACTCCGTCGGGGTCACGCCGGTGGTCGCCTTGAAGGCGCGGTTGAAGGGACCGAGCGACTGGAAGCCGGCGTCCATGGCGATGGTGATGACGGGAACTTCGGCCTGCGCGGGATCGGCGAGCGCGGCCTTGGCTTCCTCGATGCGGTGGTTGTTGAGGAAGACGTTGAAGTTGCGATAGCCGAGCCGCTGGTTGATCAGTCGCCGCAGCCGGTATTCGGGAATCTTCAGCCGGGTCGCCAGCGTGCCGATGGTGATGTTGTCGTGGCGGTAGATGCGCTCGTCCGCCATCAGCCGTATCAGGGCGTCGACCAATTTTTGGTCCGCCGCCTCCTCGGCCGCAACCGGTTTGACCAGCACGACGGCCTCGGCCGGCACGGTAAACAGGTCGGTGCCGTCGACGCGCATCATCGCCCAGGTGATCGCGGCGACGATGGCGGTGAGCACGGCCACGTTCAGCAAATTGGCCCATTCCACCGTCACGCGGCTGCCGGCATAGGCAATCTGCAGCAATGCGTTCATTCCGCCGTACAGCGCAGACGCGGCGACGATGAAGACGCGGACACGGCGGCGACGCTCGACCAGATCGGCCGACCACGACGTGATGGTCTGCCCCACCGCAAGCGCGATAAAGACGAGTGTGAGCGAATTGACCATGATGATCGCGATCCGCGCGTGACCGGCGGGTGCAATCCACGTGCAATTGACGAAGCTGTAGGCCACGACCGCGGCCCAGATCAGGCCGTGCCACCAGCGCAGCTTGAAGGCCTCATCAAACAGCGCGCGGGTGAACAGCCAAAACACCACGATAGCCCCGGTCGATAGCGCGATCAGCGGCGCTTGCCAGGCCGGGACCGGCGCCCCCGCGCCGATCGACGCGGTCACCGCATGCGCGGCCGCACCGAGCGCGAAGGCGATCACGAGCCGCCCGGCCGGCAGCTTGCGGAAATCCGCGAACATCGAGGCCGCAAGCACCAGCAGCAGCGTCACGGCGGCGCTGCGCAGGCAAAGTTCGGTTGCAGCCAAGGTCATCGGGCCGAACAATCGTCGGTCAGCGAAAATTTTTCAAGACGGATCGCCGCACCAGCGCTGCCGCGTCGTCACCCATATATCGACAGTATCGCCTTCGAGCTTGCCGGGACCTTCGTTCACGGCGCCGAGCCGCCGCGCCACCGCCTGCGAGGCGACGTTGGCCGGATCGATGCAATGGATGATGCGGTCGACGGTGAAATTGGCGAACACGAAATCGATCGCGGCGCGCGCGGCTTCCACCGCATAGCCCCGGCCGCGGCATTCTTTGGCAATGCCCCAGCCGACCTCGAACCCGGGCCATTCAGGTGGATAATACGGCCCGACACGGCCGATATAGCGGCCGGAAGATTTTTCCTCGACCGCAAACATGCCGAACCCATGCAGCGCCCAATGGCCGGAGATCACGGCGGCGTTGCGCCAGCCCTTCAGCTCCGAGGTGATCGGCTGATGATCCGGCGTGATGAAGCGCGCGGTCTCCGGATCCGACAGCATTCTGGTGTTGTCGGCGACGTCGGAGGCGCGCCACGGCCGCAGGATCAGCCGCGCGGTCTCAATCACGGGACCACCGACCCACAGCAGCTTTGCGCCGGGCTTGAACAGAGAAACCATGGCTCGCCCCAGTTTCCGGAATTATGCCGCTATCATCCGATGCACGCCAGTGCCGCAAGCACACCGTCGTTCCTGCTCGCGCGGAGCCTGTCATCGGGCGGCGCTTCGCGCCGACCCGTTGGCTTGGCCGAGACGACAAGTAGAGAGTATGATCGCCGCAACAAGCAAGGAGACCTTCCATGAGCTGGCAACCCTCGACCGATCCCGAACTCGGCGATCCCCGCACCTGCGACGCGCTGGAGCTGATCATCGTGCCGCGCACGCGCGATCTCGGCGACGGCTTTGCGGTGCGGCGCGCGCTGCCGCATGGCAAGCGGCAGATGGTCGGCCCCTTCATCTTCTTCGATCACTTTGGTCCGGTGCAGTATCTCGCCGGCAAGGGCATGGACGTGCGGCCGCATCCGCATATCGGGCTCGCCACCGTCACCTATCTGTTTGACGGCAGCATCATGCACCGCGACAGCGAGGGCAACATCCAGGAGATCCAGCCCGGCGCGATGAACCTGATGACCGCGGGCCGCGGCATCGCGCATTCCGAGCGCACCCCCGACGTGCAGCGCCGCGACGGCCAGAAGATGCTGGGGCTGCAGAGCTGGATCGCGCTGCCCGCCGGCAAGGAAGAGATCGCGCCGTCGTTCCAGCATTATGCCGCCGGCGACCTGCCGATGATCTCCGAGCGCGATTTCACCGCGCGCGTCATCGCCGGCTCGGCGTTCGGCATCACCTCGCCGGTCAGCATGGTGTCGCCGTGGTTCTACACCGAGGTCACCGCGCAGGCCGCTACCAGCCTCCCGCTCGACCCCGACCACGAGGAGCGCGCGATCTATCTCGTCGACGGCGAGGTCGAGATCGCGAACGAGCGCTACGAGGGGCCGCGGCTCCTGATCTTCCGGCCCGGCGACCGCATCACCGTGAAGACGGTGCGGCCGACCCGCATGATGTTTCTCGGCGGCGACGCGCTGGAAGGGCCGCGCCACATCTGGTGGAATTTCGTCTCCTCCTCGAAGGAGCGGATCGAGCAGGCCAAACAGGACTGGAAAACCGGGCGTTTCGCCCAGGTTCCGCACGAGCACGAGTTCATTCCCCTGCCGGAGTGAGCTATTTCGTGTGATAGTTTTGGCGCCCGCGCCTCCCGCGCGGGCGCGCCGCTTTTGAGAGACCAAGCCATGACCGCCATGCGAACCAGCGACCTGCCTTTGCCCAAGATCGGCAGCGGCAAGGTGCGCGATATCTATGCCGTCGGCGACGACCGCGTGCTGCTGCTGACCACCGACCGCATCTCGGCGTTCGACGTTGTCATGGCGGAGACCATCCCGATGAAGGGCGCGGTGCTCACGCAAATCAGCGCCTGGTGGTTCCGGCAGCTCGAATCTACCGTGCCGCATCACATGATCAGCGCCGACGCCGACGAGATCATCCGCGCCGTGCCGGCGCTGAAAGATCATCGCGCCGACATTGTGGGCCGCGCGATGCTGTGCAAGCGCACAGAAGTATTCCCGATCGAATGCGTGATCCGCGGCTACATCTCCGGCTCGGCGTGGAAGGAGTACGCGGCCGAGGGCACGCTCGCCGGCGAGAAGCTGGCTGCGGGCCTGGTCGAGAGCCAGAAACTCGAGCCCGCGATCTTCAGCCCGGCGACCAAGGCCGAGGCCGGCCATGACGAGAACATCACGGTTGCGCGGGTGCGCGAGATCGTCGGCGCCGAAGTCGCGGCGACGCTGGAGAAGATGGCGCGCGATGTCTATGGCTATGGCGAGCAGACCAGCCGCGCCCGCGGCATCATCATCGCCGACACAAAGTTCGAGTTCGGGCGCGACAAGGACGGCCGCATCATCCTGATTGATGAGGTGATGACGCCGGACTCCTCGCGGTTCTGGGCGGTCGATGCCTACAAGCCAGGCCAACCGCAGCCGAGTTTCGACAAGCAGCCGCTGCGCGACTATCTCGACGCCGAGCGCCGCGCCGGCCGCTGGAACGGCGACGCCCCCGCCCCGCCGCTGCCCGCCAGCGTGGTCGATGCCACCAGCAAGCGGTATCTTGAGGCATATCGCCGCGTGACCGGGACGGAGCTGAAAGTTTAGCGGCGTTATCTCGTCGCCGTCATCCTGAGGTGCGAGCCGCTTCGGCGAGCCTCGAAGGATGAATCGGACCGGCTGGTGGCCGTGCATCCTTCGAGGCTCGCCCAGCAGCGCAATTGCGCTGCAAGGCTCGCACCTCAGGATGACGGGGCGGGATTGCCTGCGCATCGTCAGTAGTGCCACTCTCCTGGCAGAACAAGAGCCCAGGGAGCGCCCCATGTCTGAAGCCGCAGCGTCCGAAGCCGATGCCGTGCTCGTCGAGCGCGATGGCCCGATCACCATCGTCTCCATCAACCGTCCGCATTGCCGCAACGCCGTCGATGGCGCCACCGCGCACAAACTGTATGATGCGTTTCTCACCTTCGATGCGGATGCCGACGCATCGGTCGCCGTGTTCACCGGCACCGGTGGCTATTTCTGCGCCGGCGCCGACCTAAAGGCGGTGGCGGCCGGCGATCCCAACAAGAAGCGCGAGCTTGGCGGCCACAACACCATCGCGCCGATGGGGCCGAGCCGGCTGCGGCTGTCAAAACCCGTGATCGCCGCGATCGAGGGCTTTGCGGTCGCCGGCGGCATGGAGCTCGCGCTGTGGGCCGACATGCGCGTGGTCGCCGAGGATGCGACCTTCGGCGTGTTCTGCCGCCGTTTCGGCGTGCCGCTGATCGATCTCGGCACCATCCGCCTGCCGCGGCTGATCGGACATTCGCAGGCCATCGACCTGATCCTGACCGGGCGTCCGGTCACAGGCCCCGAAGCCCATCGCATGGGGCTTGCCAACCGCCTGGTGCCGAAGGGCGAGGCGCGCGCCCACGCCATCGCGCTGGCCAGGGACATCGCGCGCTTCCCGCAAAACTGCATGCGCGCCGACCGCCTTTCCGCGCTGCGGCAATGGGACCTCGAGGAGGAGGACGCGATCCGGAACGAGATGCGCGGCGGCCTCGAGGTGATCGCCTCGGGTGAGACGCTGTCGGGTGCGACGCGGTTTGCGTCGGGCGCCGGCCGTCACGGCGCGTTCGGCAACGAGGGCGGGCACGGCTGAGGCCGTTCTCAAGATTCTTGCCGCAAGATTCCTGTTGTCGTGCAGTGCCGCGGTCGTTTACGACTGGCAACAGAATTTTCAGGGCACTGATTTCGTGATCAGTCGGTCGCTTTATTTCGGCTCGCGGACGCGGCGGGCCATCAATGATGTGCTCGGCGGAAGCGCGGCGAGCGTCCTCAGCATCACGTTCGGCCTGTCCTACGCCCTGCTGGTCTTCGCCGGCCCGCTGACGCCCTATTTGTCCTACGGCGTGGCGGCGACGTTCATCAGCTCGGCGCTGCTCGCGGCCGTCATCGCGCTCGGCAGCTCGATGCCGTTTGCGATTGCCGGCCCCGACAGCTCGACCGCCGCCGTGATGGGCATCCTGGCGGCCTCGCTGGTCGAGCGCATGATCGCGGTCGATCCGTCGGCGCCGCTGCTCGCGCCGGTATTGATCACGCTCGGCCTGTCGACGATGGTCACCGGCTTCGTGATGTGCGGCCTCGGGCTGACGCGGATGGGCCGTGCGATCCGTTACGTGCCCTATCCCGTGGTCGGCGGGTTCCTCGGCGCGACCGGGCTCTTGATCGTGCTGGGTGCGATCCGGGTCATCACCGGGTATCCGCTGCGGCTCGAAACGCTGCCCTCCTTCGCGAATTTCATCACCCTCTCCGAATTGGGCGCGGCCGGCGCCATGGCGCTGGTGCTGTACCTGACCTGGCACCGCTCGCGAACCCCGTTCGGGCTGCCGATCATCCTGATCGGCGGCGTGATCGTCGCGCATCTGACGTTCTGGATCACCGGCCTCACGGCCGAGGAGACCCGGATGCTGGGCTGGACCTTCGAGCCGCCGCCGTCAGCGACCCTGACGCTGCCCTGGCACGCCGATGAGCTCGCGCGCTTTCCGTGGTTCGTGGTTCCGGATTTGCTCGGCCACCTCGTCGCCGTGGTGTTCGTCACCGCCGCCTCGACGCTGTTCAACACCACCGGCGTCGAGGTTGCGGTGCACCGCGAAGCCGACCTGGAGCGCGAGCTCAACGTCACCGGCCTGGCCAATATCCTGGCCGGCGCGATGGCCGCCTATGCCGGCTGCATCTCGATCAGCCGCACCGTGCTCAATTTCTCGACCGGCGGGCGCGGCCGCCTGTCGGGCCTGACCGCCGCCGCGGCTGCGCTGCTGATGCTGGCGATCGCGCCGCAGCTGCTCGGCTTCATCCCGAAATTCGTGCTCGGCGGCCTCTTGCTCTATCTCGGCGCCGACCAGCTGCACAAATGGATCATCGAGTCACGCCGGCGGCTGTCGGTGACGGAATATCTGTCGCTGCTCGCGATCATCGTCATCATCGTGATCTGGGGCTTCGTTCCCGGCATCCTGATCGGCGTCATCATCGGCTGCGCGACCTTCGCGCTCTCGGCGTCGCGGATCGAGGCGATCAAGTTCAGCTTCGACGGCTCCGAATATCGCAGCTCGCTCGATCGCTCGCGCGACGACCAGGACACGCTGCTGGCGCACGGCGGCAAGATCCGCGGCATGACCCTGCAGAGCTACCTGTTCTTCGGCTCGGCCAACCGGCTCTACCAGCACGTCAAGGAGCTGCTGCAGCAAAATCCCGAGTGCCGCTATTTGCTGTTCGACTTCAAGCTCGTCACCGGCGTCGATTCATCGGCAGCCTACAGTTTTGCCCAGATCAAGCGCAGCGCGCAGGAGGTCGGCGTCGAGCTGGTGCTGGTGCATCTGTCGGCGACCGCCGAGAAGGCGCTGCGCTCCAGCGACTTCATCACGGCAGGCGTCACAGTGATCGATGAACTGGATCATGCGCTGGAATGGTGCGAGAACGGGATCATTTCGCAGCATCAGGATCTGGCACAGGAGCAGGCCGACCTGCGCAGCTGGTTCACGCGGATCCTCGAAAGCGAGCACAGCGCCGACGAACTGATCCGCCGTTGCCAGCGCATCGAGGTCGCGACCGACGAGGTCATCGTGCGCGCCGGCGACCCTGCGGATTCCATGCACTTCATCCTCGACGGCCGCGTCGGCGTCATGGTGCCGGCCGATGACGGACGCACCACGCGAGTGCGCAGCCTCGGCCGTTACACCACGATCGGCGAGATGGGCCTGGTCTCGCGCAGCCCGCGCAGCGCCACCATCCAGGCCGAGGTGGCGAGCGTGCTCTATGTGCTGAACGCCCACCAGTTCGACGCGATCAAGACCGAAGATCCCCAGCTCGGCCAGAAGCTGCTGACCTATTTTGTGTCCGTGATGGCCGAGCGCCTCGCCTTCGCCAACCGCACGATCGCGGTGTTGCGGCGGTGACTATGCGTAGCCCGGATGGAGCGAAGCATAATCCGGGATTCTTGCATGCGGGCAGGCTTGCCCCGGATTTCGCTTCGCTTCATCCGGGCTACGAGGATAACAGCAACCCGCGGCTCGCGGTTGCCTCCTACCAAAATGCCGAAAAACAACCCCATGCAAAGTAGCCGGCGGCGGCCGGCGGTCGACACAGCCGCTTGACGCGTCGGGCAAGTCAGGGGTATTCTTTTATTATTCCGAAACAGTGCGCCTCCAGCTGCGCAGCCCGGATGAGCGAAGCGATATCCGGGGTTCTTGCGCGCGGCGGCGGCGGTCCCCGGATTTCGCTGCGCTTCATCCAGGCGACGTGCGCCAACCTCCCCTTGAAAAGGGGAGGTCGCTTTGCTCGCCAGAGCAAAGCGGGTGGGGATCTGCTCTCTCCGGAGAGAGCGTCGCTCGTGGCTGACCCCCATCCCGACCTTCCCCCTTGCAGGGGGAAGGAGAAGACCGTAGCCCGGCTGCATCCGGGCTACGAGGATTAGAGCAAGCCGCGGCTCGCGGTCGCTTCGAGCTCGGCCATCAACGCCTTGTCGTCGTAGCGCGCCAGCGACAGGCTGCGGGCGAACGCCGGCGCTTCCGCGCCGACCACAGCGCGGGCGCAGAGATCGCCGGCGGCGCAGGCGCCCATCGTGCCGTAGCCGGACAGCGCTGTTGCCAGGAACACACCCGGCGTCTTGGCCGCGCCGATCAGCGGCCAGTTTTCTTTTGTCATCGGATAGTAGCCGCCGTAATGCACGCGGTCGCGCGGCAGCGCGCCGAGATAGTGCGCGAGCTGTGGCTGCAGCCGGCTCGCCGCGCGCAGCACGACTTCGGGGAAATAGGGATTCAGTTCGGGCTCGCGCACCGGTTCGGTCGTCGTCTCCGTGTTGAAGGCCCAGCCGAGCTTGATCCATTCGCCGTGGTCGCCGCCGTCGGGGCGGCAATGGATGCCGCCCGGCATCGGCTGCAGCAGGCGCGCGAACTCGGGCGCCGCCGCCAGTGCCTCGCGCTCGTCGTCGGTCCAGGCCAGCGTCTGGCCGTCGAGATCGATCGCGAACGGCATTTTGCGATCGACGGCGCGGTTGCGATCGGCGAACGCGATCTTCTGCTGCAGATTGTTGACGATCGGCAGCCGTTCGCCATGCAGCGCCGCGACCTGCGCGGCAAACGGCCCCGCGGCGTTGACGATGATGTCGGCGGTGATGGTTTGCCGCGTGCCATCGGCCAGCACGTCGACATTGAAGCGATCTGCCTTCGCGATGCCAACGACTTTGGCCTGCTGGAACTGCGCGCCAAGCGGCCGCATCGTCTCCAGCATGTACTGGCCGAGCTGCTGGCCGCTGATATCGCCGGCCCTGCGGATGTGCAGCGCGGTCGCGACCTCCTTGTCGAAGGCCGGGTAATGCGCCTGGATCAGGTCGCGCCCGAGCAGCACATCGACGCCGTCAGGCGCGGTCTGCCAGTCCGCCGACAACGGCGGCACATAGCCGCGGCTTGTGCCTTCATGCAGGCGGATCAGCTTTGCGGCCGACGCGCCGTAGCCGGCGTGCAATTGCTGCAGCAGTTCTTCCGGCCTCTCATCGCGCGTGACCAGCAGATAGCCGCGCCGCGTCATGTGAATGCGGTTGTCGCTGCGGCGCGCGATCTCTTCCATCAGGTCGGTGGAGTGATTGGTGAAGTCGGCCATGGTCGGATGCGGCCACCAGTTGCGGTAGTTCTCGCCCGACTGCGCCGAGGTCAGCGCCATCGGCTGGCCCTCGTCGACGATCAAGAGACGCGACCGCTTGTGCTGGACAGCAAGGTAATAGGCCGTGGCGATGCCGACGATGCCGGCACCGATCACCAGGATTTCGACGTCATTGCTCTTCACGCGCATACTCCTGCGGGGATCAAGGCCTGCATAGATTCGATTCTCGCGAGCATCGATCAGGCGGCGCCCGGCGGGCCCGGCTCGCGCTCCGCCTGACGCTGTGCCGAGCGCAGCGTCTTCTGCGTCTCCTCGATATGCTGGCGCAGCAGCCGGACTGCCTTCTTCACCTCGCCCTCGCGGCACAGTTCGAGCAGCCGGTAATGCTCGCGCTGCGGACGCTCCTTGCCGGTCGCCTGCGACACCAGCGCCCGCGTGAAGCGGCTGACATGGCCGTAATTCGCCTCGATCATCGCGAGCAGGCGCGGACGATTGCATGGCGCGTAGAGCGTGGCGTGGAACGTCCAGTTGAAGGCGCCCCATTTCGCCGGATCGGGCTCCGCGTCATAGGCACGGAGAATCTTGGTGGCTCCGTCGAGATCGAGCTCGCCCATCGCGGGGATCGCCAGCCGCAGCGCATGGCATTCGAGCGCGATGCGGATCTCGAGCAGCTCGATCACCTCGTCGATCGAGAGATCGGAGACGACAGCGCCGCGGTTGGGCAGGATCGTGACAAAACCCTCGGCCTCGAGCTGCCGCAACGCCTCGCGCACCGGGATGCGGCTGGTCCCGAACCGCTCGGCGAGTTCGTCCTGCCGTAGCTGGATACCGGGCGCGAGTTCGCCCGAGCTGATTGCAGCCCGCAGAGCCTCGCGCACGGTGTCCGGTGCGGAACCGTGAGGTCCGGCGGCTCGATTGCTGGCGGCGGTTCCAGGTCCCATCCGGCTCCCCCTCTCGCTGCGTGACCCGGCAAGGATATCCGAGCACAGCACGATTGTATAAAATTTATTTGCCGATTATGCAATGCTGTGTATAAAATCTCACGTTTTCGTATCCAACACCGCCGGCATCAAGGAGCGCGCGATGAGGCAAGCCGCCAACCGATTGATTTACTTGGCACTTTTCGCAACCACGATGTCCGCGCCGGCCTACGCCCAGTCGCCCGGCGGCACCCTGGCCAAGATCAGGGATAGCGGCGAGATCAGGCTCGGGCACCGCGACGTCTCGGTGCCGTTCTCCTATCTCGACGACAACCAGAAGCCGGTCGGCTTCGCGATGGACCTTTGCGGCCGGATCGTCGATGCGGTGAAGCGCGAGCTCAAGCTGCCGTCGCTGCAAACCAAATTGCAGCCGATCCAGCTCTCGACCCAGATCCCGCTGATCGAGAACGGCACCATCGACATCGTCTGCGGCCCCGCCACCAACACGCTGGAGCGGCAGAAGGTGGTGGCGTTCAGCAACACGATCTTCGTCTCGAGCATCCGCGCCGCGGTGCGCAAGGATGGGCCGATCAAGACGTTTGAGGACATGAACGGCCGGGCGGTGTCGCTGACCTCGGGCTCGACCTCGATCGGCCTGCTGACGGCGCGCGCCCAGGAGAAGAATTTTCAGACCAAGAACATGCTGACCCCGGATCACGGCGCCTCGTTCCTGGCGCTGACCACCGGACGCAGCGACGCCTTCGTGATGGACGACATCCTGCTCGCCAGCCTGATCGCGAACAGCGCCAATCCGGCCGACTGGCGCATCATCGACGACAGCCTGCGCACCGAGCCCTACGGGCTGATCATCCGCAAGGGCGATGGTGAGTTCAAGGCGCTGGTCGACAAGACGCTGGTCGCGATGATGACGAACAACGAATTCCAGGAGCTCTACGCAAAGTGGTTCACGCGGCCGATTCCGCCGAAGAACGTGAACCTGAATTTCCCGATGACCGCGCCGCTGAAGGATGCGGTCGCCAACCCCAACGACAAGGGCGTGTGACGGCGAGTCGATTAGAGCGCGATGAAGTTAGGTTGAATCGGATTGACCGCGGGTTCGATCCACCTCTCCCCGACGGGGAGAGGTCGATTTGCGCAGCAAATCGGGTGAGGGGCTCCAGCTCCAATGAGAGACCGCGACCCCTCACCCGGATCGCACCTTCGATGCGATCCGACCTCTCCCAAGGGAGAGGTGAAGCTCCGATGCCGCTCCAGCTCACCTAATCTCATCGCGCAAGAGAGCGCTCACCGGGCGCGGAATTCCCGCCGTCCGGCGAGAACGCCGGACGGCGGGAATGGATGGGGTCAGACGCCGGCCATCATCACGTATTTGATCTCGACATATTCATCCATGCCGTGGCGCGAGCCTTCGCGGCCGAGGCCGCTTTCCTTGACGCCGCCGAACGGCGCCACCTCGGTGGTGATCAGGCCGGTGTTGACGCCGACCATGCCGGACTCCAGCGCTTCGGCGACGCGCCAGACCCGGCCGATATCACGCGAGTAGAAGTAGGAGGCGAGGCCGAACGGTGAGTTGTTGCACATCGCAACCACCTCGGCCTCGTCCTTGAAGCGGAACACCGGCGCCAAGGGCCCGAACGTCTCCTCATGCGCGACCAGCGCGTCCGGCTTCACGTTGGCGAGCACGGTCGGCTCAAAGAACGAGCCGCCGAGCGCGTGGCGCTTGCCGCCGGTGATGATCTTGGCGCCGCCCTTGACGGCATTCTCGATGTGCTTCTCGACCTTGAGCACGGCGTCCATGTTGATCAGCGGGCCCTGGGTCACGCCCGCTTCGGTGCCGTCGCCAACCTTCATCGCGGCGACCTTCTTCGACAGCTTGTCGACGAATTCGTCGTAGATCTTGTCCTGGGCATAGAGGCGGTTGGCGCAGACGCAGGTCTGGCCCATGTTGCGATATTTCGAGACGATGGCGCCCTCGACCGCGGCGTCGATATCGGCGTCGTCGAACACCACGAACGGCGCGTTGCCGCCGAGCTCGAGGCCGAGCTTCTTCACGCCGACCGCGGCCTGCTCGTAGAGGATCTTGCCGACCTCGGTGGAGCCGGTGAAGCCGACGAAGCGCACCGCAGGATGCTCGCACAGCACCTTGCCGATCGCCGACGAATTGCCGGTAAGGATGTTGAACACGCCCTTCGGCACGCCGGCCTTTTCCGCCAGCGCAACGAGCGCCAGCGCCGTCAGCGGGGTCTCGTTGGCGGGCTTCAGCACCACGGTGCAGCCGGCCGCCAGCGCCGGCGAGACCTTTCGGGTGATCATCGAGCACGGGAAATTCCACGGCGTGATCGCGCCGCAGACGCCGATCGGCTGCCGGATCGCGAGCAGCCGCGCATCGGCGCGCTGCGTCGGAATGGTCTCGCCATAGACCCGACGCGCCTCCTCGGCAAAGAACTCGACATAGGCGCCGCCGATATCGATCTCGCCGAGCGCTTCAGTGAGCGGCTTGCCCTGCTCGGAGGTCAGGATCAGCGCGAGGTCCTCGCGGTTGGCGGCGATCAGTTCGAACCATTTGCGCAAGATGTTGGAGCGCTGCTTGGCGGTCAGCTTGGCCCAGGCCGGGAACGCGCGCTCGGCGGCTTCCACCGCCTGCGTCGTCTCCGCGGTGCTCATGACCGGCACCTTGGCCAGTTCCACGCCGTTGACCGGATTGGTCACCGGACGCGACGGGGTTCCGACCCAGGCGCCGTCGATGAAGCAGCGGTCGCGCAGCAGCGACGGGTCCTTCAGCTGCAGGGAAGATGCGGATTGCGTGGCGCGTGCGGCGACGGGCGGGGTCATGGCGTTGCTCCTCGATTTTTTTGGAGGGGGTATTGCCGCCTATATAGGCCGAAACGCGGACAGATGCATTGCCCGCGGCGCGCGCCTGCTGGCGCGCAAATGCGGCTCTATCCGCCCGTCATTCCGGCACGATGCGGCTCACACCGCGCCGCCGCTCATATAGGTCTCGCGGCGGCCGATCATGCGTTCGGCGGCGGCCTTGGCGTCCGCCTTGGTCGAGGTTGCGCAGGTGCGGTATTCGAGATCGGCCTGCGCGGCCGGGTCGCGGCGGCTGAACCAGGATTTCGCGCCGGTCTGCAGCAGCGCGAGCGCCTGCGCCACGTTTTCGACCGCCTCGAACGAGTGCAGCGCACCGGTACCGGCGTAGCGAACCTCATAAAGGCCAGGGCTGATCGGCGCCTCGATATTCTCGCCGCGGCCAGGCCGCGGATAGCGCTTCCATTCACTCCAGGTCGAAATCATTGCTGCGTCCCCGCAACCCCGAATATGACGATCGTTTTCGTCAAATCATTTGAACCGCGCCGCACCTTTTGTGCAGCGATCTGAATGCGTTAATATAAAAAATCAGGCACCAAAATCGATTTCTCCATCACGTTACCGTGGGCATCGGCGGGGGTCACGCGGCTTGCCGCGACGTCCACCGCAAAATCTCCACGCGTGGTTTACATCCGGTGCGCGCCGGCGCGGCGCAAGGTCGGCGTAAGGGCCTCACCATCACGCGATCGCGACACAATCGCGCCTCGCGTCCGCCTTGCGGGACCCGGAAAGCGGGACGATGATCCCGCCACTCCAGAACAATGTCCCACCGGAGGAGACCCCCAATGCAAAGCAAGGCTCAGATCGATCAGGTGCTGCGTCAGAAGAGCGAGGCAAAGGAGATTCCCGGCGTCGTCGCCATCGCGGCGACCGGCAACGAGGTGATCTATCAGGGCGCGTTCGGCAAACGCGACCTCTCCAAGAGCGATGCGATGACCCAGGACAGCGTGTTCTGGATCGCCTCGATGACCAAGGCGGTGACCTGCGCGGGCGCGATGCAGCTCGTCGAACAGGGAAAACTGTCGCTCGACGAGCCGATCGGCAAGCTGCTGCCCGAGCTCGCCGCGCCGCAGGTGCTGGACGGTTTCGACGCCAAGGGCGAACCAAAACTGCGGCCGGCGAAGGGGCAGATCACGCTGCGCCAGCTCATGACCCACACCGCCGGCTTCTGCTACGATCTGTGGAACGCCGACATGGGCAAATACATGGAGAAGACCGGCACGCCCGGGATCATCTCCTGCCTCAATGCCGCGCTGAAGACCCCGCTCGCCAGCGATCCCGGCACGCGCTGGGAATACGGCATCAATATCGACTTCGTCGGCAAGGCCGTGGAGGCCGCATCCGGCAAGAAGCTCGATGCCTATCTGCGCGACAACATGTTCGCGCCGCTCGGCATGGGCGAGACCGGCTTCAAGATCTCGGACGACATGCGCAAGCGGCTGGTCGGCATGCATGCGCGCGGCGAGGACGGCACGCTGGCGGCGATCCCGTTCGAGCTCGAGCAGAACCCTGAATTCCACATGGGCGGCGGCGGGCTGTATTCGACCGCGGCCGACTACATCAAGTTCTGCCAGATGATCCTCAACAAGGGCAAAGGCAACGGCAACCAGCTGCTGAAGCCGGAGACGGTCGCGGCGATGGGCCAGAACCAGATGGGCGATCTCAGCGTCACCAAGATGACGACGGCGGCGCCGCCCTTCACAAATGACGTCGATCTCTATCCGGACCAGGTGAAGAAATGGGGGCTGAGCTTCCTGATCAACACCGCCAAGACACCGGAAGGCCGCAGCCCCGGCAGCCTCGCCTGGGCCGGGCTCGCCAACACCTACTACTGGATCGATCCGTCGCGCGATGTCTGCGGCGTGATCCTGACGCAACTGCTGCCGTTCGCTGACAAGCACAGCCTGGAGGCCTTTGCAGGCTTCGAGCGCGGCATCTATGGCGGGCTCGCCGGCAGCGGGCAGAAGGCGGCTTGAAAATCACCTCGCCCCGCTTGCGGGGAGAGGTCGGATCGCATCGAAGATGCGATCCGGGTGAGGGGGAGCCTCCGCAAATTCAACTGCTACCGTTCATGCGGAGGCAGCCCCTCACCCCGACCCTCTCCCCGTGAAGAACGGGGAGAGGGAGCCGTACAGCACCGCCGCGGATCGCAGGCGCGCACGTCGCGATACCCGCCATAGGTCGGGCCTATCAGGCCCGATCCAAACCGCTAAGATCGCGCTCAACGCGACGACAAACGCGAGGAGGAACGATCTTGATGCCTAAGATCTTGGCACCCAAGGCGGACAGCTATGTTTGCGGCATTTCCGATACGCCGCTGCTCGGCGAAACCATCGGCCGCAGCCTCGATCGCGCGCGGGCGCGCTGGGGCGAGCGCGAGGCGCTGGTGTCGCCCAGCCACAATGTGCGCTGGACCTGGAACGAGTTCGCCGAACGTGTCGAGGCGCTGGCGGCGGGCTTTCTCGCGCTCGGCCTGCAACGCGGCGAGCGGATCGGGATCTGGTCGCTGAACCGGCCGGAATGGACGCTGACGCAATTCGCCGCCGCCAAGGCCGGGCTGATCCTCGTCACTATCAATCCGGCCTATCGCCTGAGCGAGCTCGAATTCGCGCTCGGCAAGGTCGGCTGCGCCGCGATCGTCACCGCGACCGCGTTCAAGACCTCGGCCTATATGGACATGATCAACACGCTGCTGCCCGAACTGGCGCGCGCCGAACCCGGCCAGCTGCGCTCGGCCCGGCTGCCGCAGCTGCGCGCGGTGATCCAGATCGGCGGCCCGGCGGCGCCGGGCACGATTCCGTTCGAGCAGGTAGCGCAGATGGGCGGGCCGCGGCACCGCGAGCAGCTTCTTGCGCTCGGCGAAAGCCTGCAGTTCGACGATCCCGTCAACATCCAGTTCACCAGCGGCACCACCGGCTCGCCCAAGGGCGTGACGCTGACCCATCACAACATCCTCAACAACGGCTACTTCACCGGTCGCGCGATGCGGCTGACCGAGCAGGACCGCATCTGCATCCCGGTGCCGCTCTATCACTGCTTCGGCATGGTGATGGGCAACCTCGCTTCGGTCACGCTCGGCACCACCATGGTGTATCCCGGCGAGGGCTTTGATCCGCTGGCGACGCTGACCACGGTGGCGCAGGAGAAATGCACGACGCTGTACGGCGTGCCGACCATGTTCATCGCCGAGCTCGATCATCCGGAATTTGCGCACTTCGACCTGTCGTCGCTGCGCACCGGCATCATGGCCGGCGCGCCCTGCCCGATCGAGGTGATGAAGCGCGTCAACACCGAGATGAACATGCGCGAGGTGACGATCGCCTACGGCATGACCGAGACCAGCCCGGTGAGCTTTCAGAGCGCGACCGACGATCCGCTGGAGCGACGCGTCTCCACCGTCGGCCGCATCCATCCGCATGTCGAGGTCAAGGTCGTCGACCTCGACGGCAAGGTGGTAGCACGCGGCGAACGCGGCGAGCTCTGCACCCGCGGCTACAGCGTGATGCTCGGCTATTGGGACGAGAAGGAGAAGACATCCGACGTGCTCGACGCCAATGGCTGGATGCACACCGGCGATCTCGCCGTGATCGACGACGAGGGCCATTGCAACATCGTCGGCCGCATCAAGGACATGGTCATCAGAGGCGGCGAGAACCTCTATCCGCGCGAGATCGAGGAATTTTTGTACCGCCACCCCAAGATCCAGGACGTGCAGATTTTCGGCGTCGCCGACGACCGCTATGGCGAGGAGCTGTGCGCCTGGGTGCGCTTGCGGTCAGGCGAGACGCTGACCGAGGACGAGGTGCGCGCGTTCTGCCAGGGCCAGATCGCCCACAACAAGATCCCGCGCTATGTCGAATTCGTCGAGGAATTCCCGATGACGGTGACCGGGAAGATCCAGAAATTCGTGATGCGCGAGGCCGTGGAGAAGCGGCTGGGGCTGAAGGCGGCGAAGACGGCGTGAGGTCGCTCCCTTCTCCCTCTCCCCGTTCTTCACGGGGAGAGGGTTGGGGTGAGGGGCTGCTTCCGCAAATTCGATGCGGAGGAGTGCGCGGAGACTCCCCCTCACCCGGAATGCATCTGGCGATGCATTCCGGCCTCTCCCCGCAGGCGGGGAGAGGCGAAGGAAAACCTACACCAGCAGCCCCTTCGCCTTCGCCAGCTCCTTCAGCGACACCAGCGGGCGGGCGCCGATGTGCTGGATCACTTCGGCGGCGGCAAGTGCGCCGAGACGGCCGGCGTTCTCGTAGCCGACATTGCGGACCAGGCCGACCAGGAAGCCGGCGGCGAACAGGTCGCCGGCGCCGGTGGTGTCGACCAGCCTGTCGATCGGATAGGCCGGTGCTGCGACCACGCCCTCCTTCGACACCACGACGCAGCCCTTCTCGCTGCGGGTGACGACGCCGAGTTTTGTATCAACGCCGAACTGCTTCAGCGCGGTGTCGAAGTCCGCGGTCTGGTACAGCGAATGCAGCTCGGACTCGTTGGAGAACACCAGGTCGACGATGCCCTTGCGCATCAGCTCGAGGAATTCGTCGCGGTAGCGGTCGACGCAGAATGAATCCGACAGCGTCAGCGCGACCTGGCGGCCGGCGCCATGCGCGATCGTCGCCGCCTTCACGAACGCGTCCTTGGCGTTCTTCGGATCCCAGAGATAGCCTTCGAGATAGATGATGCTGGCGGCTTCGATCTGAGCCGGATCGATGTCGTCGGGCGTCAGATCCTGCGCGGCGCCGAGATAGGTGTTCATGGTGCGCTCGCCGTCCGGCGTCACCAGAATGTAGGAGCAGCCGGTGGCCGGCCCGGTCACATTCGGCTTGGTGTCGAAGGTGACGCCGGCGGCGCGGATATCGTGGACATAGAGCCGGCCGATCTGGTCGTCCTTGACCTTGCCGACATAGGCCGCGCGGGCGCCGAAATTGCCGACACCGAAGATGGTGTTGGCGGCGGAGCCGCCCGACATCTCGGTCGCCGTGCCCATGTCGCTGTAGATCGCGGTGGCACGGGCTTCGTCGATCAGTTGCATCGAGCCCTTGGTCATGCCGTGACGGGCGAGGAATCCTTCGTCGGTCTGCACCAGCACGTCGAAGATCGCGTTGCCGATTCCGAGAACGTCGTATTTTGCGTCAGCCATAGACCTGCCCTGTTTTGCGGCATCGGAGCGGGTGAGGTTCATCAAACCGCCCTTCCACCCGATGCTTGCGGATTGACCATGATCGAAGCCCCGGCCCGCTGTTCCCGATCATGCCCGGCGAGAGGCTGCGGCCTATCACGTTAGGCATGATGGCAGCAAGCGACGCCGAGCAGTTGCCCATTCCGTCATCCCCGCGCTGTTTGATCCGTCATCCGCGCGCTCTTTGACCCGTCATCCTGAGGCGCTCGCCTCTTCGGCGAGCCTCGAAGGATGCACGGCCCGACTGTGGCCGATTCATCCTTCGAGGCTCGCCCAACGGCGCAAGCACGCCGCAAGGCTCGCACCTCAGGATGACGGGTTTGTTAGCTCAACTTGCTCGGTGTCATCACCCGCGCATGCGGGTGATCCAGTATTCCAGAGGCAGTGGTGAATGAACCGAGAGGCCGCGGCGTACTGGATCGCCCGGTCAAGCCGGGCGATGACAGCGGTGGGTGAGGTCAAAGCTTCACACCCTCTCAGGATGACGGATTTGATAGGGTGCCGCTGGCGGCGGCGCTTGTCGCTGCTATACAGACACAATGCTCCGCTCCTTCCTCACGGTGTCCTCGGGAACGCTGGCGTCGCGGCTGCTCGGCTTCGTGCGCGATTCCGTGATCGCGGCGCTGCTTGGTGCGGGGCCGGTGGCGGATGCGTTCCTGGCGGCGTTTCAGCTCGTCAATGTGGTGCGGCGGCTGCTCGCCGAGGGCGGGCTGAACGCCGCGCTGGTGCCAGCATGGCTGAAAGCGCGCGATCGCGACGGCGCGGACGCCGCGACCGCCTTTGCCGGCCGCGTGCTCGGCACCGTCAGCGCAATTGTGATCGTGGCCGCGCTCGTGCTCGGCCTCGTGATGCCGCTGGTGATCGCGGCGATCGCGCCGGGCTTTGTCGGCCGCGACACGCTGCAATTCGCCGTCGATGACGCGCGGTTGATGCTGCCCTATCTCGCCTTCGCCGGCCCCGTCACCGTGATGATGGCGCTGCTCAATGCGCAGGGCCGCTTCGCGCTGACGGCATTCTCGCCGCTGCTGTTCAACATCGCGCTGATATCAGTGATGGCGGTGCTGCTGGTGCGGCAGCACGATCCGGTGCAGGCCGCGCTGGTGATGGCGGCGACCATCGGCGTCGCCGGCTTGCTGCAGCTGTCGATGCTGGCGCTGCGCGGCGCGAAATTCGCGTCGCCGCTGCGCGTCGCGTTCGATCCCGAGATGCGCGGCTTCCTCGGCCGCGCGGTGCCCGGCATGGTCGCGAGCAGCGCGCCGCAATGGCTGATGGTGGCGGGCGCGGTGATCGCCTCGACCTCGCCGTCGGCGGTGTCCTGGCTCTATTTCGCCAACCGCCTGCTCGAGCTGCCGCTCGGCATCGTCGGCGTCGCGATGGGCACCGTGCTGATCCCCGAGATGACGCGCGCGGTGCGCAGCGGCGAGCACGCCGCGATTGCGCATGCGGAATCGCGCGCGCTCGAACTTGCGGCCGGGCTGGCGCTGCCGGCGACACTCGGCCTGATGGTGCTGAGCACTCCGATCGTGCGCATGCTGTTCGAGCACGGCGCATTCACGGCCGCGGATACCGCGGCAACCGCGCAGGCCCTGATCTGGCTGACACTGACGCTGCCGGCCCACGTGCTGGTGAAGGCGCTGTCGCCGGCATTCTTTGCGCGCGAGGACACCCTGACGCCGCTGCTCGCGACGCTGAAATCCATCGTGGTCGCGATCGCCGCGGCCTTCGTGCTCGGCCATCTGTTCGGCGCCAACGGGATCGCCGCCGGGATTGCGCTCGGCGCCTGGAGCAATGCGGCGTCGCTGATCCGCAAGGGCGCGGCGACCTTCGGCTTTGCGATCGATGCCGACGCCCGCCGCCGGCTGCCGCGGATCCTGGCCGCTGCGCTCGCGATGGGCGTGCTGCTGTGGCTTGCCACCGGCGCCCTGCCGGCCGCGACCCGCCACGGCTTCGTGCAAGCCGCATCCCTCCTCGTGCTGATCGCCGTCGGGATCGCCGCTTACGGGCTGCTTTTGCAGCTTTTCGGCGTCACCGGCTGGCGCGAGGCGGTTAACGCCATCAGGCAAAGGCATCCGGCGTGACTTGCGCGCGCGGGCCTTAAGTGGCAAACGACGCCGCCAAAGCCAGCATTCCGGGAATCTTGACCATGGCGTTCGTTGAACGGGTTTTCTCAGGCGTCCAGCCGACGGGCAATCTGCACCTCGGCAACTATCTCGGCGCCATCGTCAACTTCGTGAAGATGCAGCAGACGCACAACTGCATCTACTGCGTCGTCGACATGCACGCGATCACGCAAGGCGTCGAGGTCTGGGGCGGCCCGGCCGAGCTGGCGCGCAACACCCGCGAAGTGACCGCGGCGTTCATCGCTGCCGGCATCGATGCCAAGAAGCACATCGTGTTCAACCAGAGCCAGATCGCCGGCCATGCCGAGCTGACCTGGATCTTCAACTGCGTCGCGCGGATCGGCTGGCTGAACCGCATGACCCAGTTCAAGGAGAAGGCCGGCAAGGACCGCGAGAACGCCTCCGTCGGCCTCTACGACTATCCGGTGCTGATGGCCGCCGACATCCTGCTGTACCGCGCCACCCATGTGCCGGTCGGCGAGGACCAGAAGCAGCATCTGGAGCTCTCGCGCGACATCGCGCAGAAGTTCAACAACGATTTTGCGGATTCGATCCGCGGCCATGGCTTTGCCGACGGCCTGTTCTTTCCGCAGCCGGAGCCGCTGATCACCGGGCCTGCGACGCGGGTGATGAGCCTGCGCGACGGCACCAAGAAGATGTCGAAGTCGGATGCGTCGGACAATTCGCGCATCAACCTGACCGACGACGCCGACACCATCGCGCAGAAGATCCGCAAGGCGAAGACCGATCCGGAGCCGCTGCCGTCGGAGGAGAAGGGCCTCGAGCCGCGCCCCGAGGCCGACAATCTGGTCGGCATCTACGCGGCGCTCGCCGGCATCTCCAAGCAGGAGGTGCTGAAGCAGTTCGGCGGCGGCCAGTTCTCCAGCTTCAAGAACGCGCTGGTCGAGGTGTGCGTCGCAAAACTGGCGCCGATCGCACGCGAGATGAAGAAGCTGATGGCCGATCCCGGCCATGTCGATGCGGTGCTGGCCGACGGCGCCAACCGCGCCCGCGGCATCGCCGACGAGACGATGCGCACCACCAAGGACATCGTCGGCTTCATCCGCCAGCGCTGACACGCCCGGCAAGAACTGCGCGCGCCCTCTCCCAAACGGAGAGGGAGTGTGGCAGCATGGGTTGGTTTGGTTCAGCACCGGGACATGCATGACCACCCAGCGACGCAGCTATGAGACGGGCCACCAGCCCAAATGCCTGGTCATCGTCGACGACACCGCCGAATGGGACCGCGCGGTCTATTATGCCAGCCGGTGGGCGATCCGGGTCGGCGGCGGCGTGGTAATGCTGCGGGTGATCGAGACCGAGGACCAGAACCAGCAATGGCTCGGCGTCGCCGACATCATGCGCGCCGAGGCCGAGGAGACCGCCAACGAGGCGCTCGACCGTGCCGCCGGCCGCGCCAACGGCATCGCCGCGATCACCCCGGAGCGGGTGATTCGCGAGGGCGACCCGACCGAGCAGATCCTCGACGTGATCGAGAAGGACGTCGATATCGCCATGCTGGTGCTGGCGGCCAATCCGGGCGCCGAGGGCCCCGGGCCGATCATCACCACCATGGCCAAAACCATGGGCGCGTTCCCGATTCCGGTCACCATCGTGCCCGGCGGCCTGACCGACGCCGAGATCGACGCCCTGTCCTAGCTGCGACGAGATTGGGTTATGCTGGCGCGGCATCGGAAGTTTACCTCTCCCTTGGGAGAGGTCGGCGCGTAGCGCCGGGTGAGGGGTTACGGTCTCTCGTTGAGCTGCGGCCCCTCACCCGATTTGCTGGCGCAAATCGACCTCTCCCCGTCGGGGAGAGGTGAACCGAACCGGAGGCCAAACCGCTTCAACTCAACCTTGTCCTACTCCAAGGCATGGGTAAGCCCCCCGGAACCGCGGTTTTGCGGCTTGATCGGCGGCTTTTTAGTTGCCATTTGAAGGGGGAACCCCAACGCGCCGGCCTTGAACCGGCGACGCCGGAGACAGCAAATGTTCATTCAGACCGAAGCCACACCCAATCCCGCCACCCTGAAGTTCATTCCGGGCCGCACCGTGCTCGACAGCGGGACCATGGAATTCTCCTCGCCGGAGGCCGCGGCACGCTCGCCGCTCGCCGAACGGCTGTTCGCCGTGTCGGGCGTCACCGGCGTGTTCTACGGCTCCGACTTCGTCACCGTGACCAAGGCGGACGGCGACTGGCAGCACCTCAAGCCCGCGATCCTCGGCGCCATCATGGAGCACTACATGTCGGGCGCGCCGCTGCTCGCCGACGGCAGCGTGGCCGACGACGCCGGCGATCAAGCCGACGAATTCTTCGACGAGGCAGATGCCGAGACCGTCGAGCAGATCAAGGACCTGATCGAGACCCGGGTGCGTCCGGCGGTCGCCAATGACGGCGGCGACATCACCTTCCGCGGCTTCAAGGACGGCATCGTCTATCTCAACATGAAGGGCTCCTGCGCCGGCTGCCCGTCATCGACCGCGACCTTGCAGCACGGCATCCAGAACCTGCTCCGGCACTTTGTGCCCGACGTGCAGGAAGTCCGGCCGATGTAATGGGGAGGCGAATGGTGAATAGCGAATGGCGAATAGCAATCCGCTTTGATTCCCTATTCGCTATTCCCTACTGGCCATTCGCCCCCTCATGATGATTCTCGCCATCGATACGGCGCTCGATGCCTGCGCCGCGGCGGTGCTCGACACCACCTCCGGCAATACCATCGCCATCGAATCGCAGCTGATGCAGCGCGGCCATGCCGAGGCGCTGATGCCGCTGATCGACCGGGTGATGAAGGAGAGCGGCATCGGCTTTGCCGGGCTTGACCGCATCGCCGTCACCACCGGCCCCGGCAGCTTCACCGGCCTGCGCGTCGGCCTCTCGGCGGCGCGCGGCCTCGCGCTCGCCGCGGACAAGCCGGTGGTCGGGCTCTCGACCCTCGCCGCCTATGCCGCGCCCGTGGTGGCCGAGAACGGCGAGCACCCCATCCTGTCGGCGATCGATGCGCGGCACGATCACGTCTATTTCCAGCTGGTCGGCGGCGACGGCAGTCCGATGCTGAAGCCGAAGGTGGCGCCGATCGCGGAGGCGCTCGAGGCCGTGCAGTTCGGCGCGCTGCATCTGGTCGGCAACGCCGCGAGCATTCTTGCCGAACGCTGGCCCGCCGACGCGACGCCGCCGGTCAAGGTCGACAAGCAGGCCGCGCCCGACATCACCTGGGTGGCCTGGGTCGGCGCCGCCGTCGATCCGGACAGCGCGCCGCCGCGCCCGTTCTACCTGCGCGCACCGGATGCCAAGCCGCCGCGGGATCAACTCCAGGTCAGCGCGCCGCCATCGCCATGAAAGACTGGCTTGCACGATGGTGGGGCGGCGGCACGCCCGCGGTCGAGCCCGCGACGCTGCGCGATGCGGCGCGGCTCGCACAGCTGCACGGCGCGTCGTTCCACCGCGGCTGGGGCGAAGGCGAGTTCGAGACCATGCTGACCGAGCGCAACACGCTGGTGCATCGCCTGCGGCAGGGACGCAAGATCATCGGCTTCGCGGTCTCGCGCATGGCGGCAGATGAAGCGGAGATCCTCTCGATCGCGATCGATGCTAGCAAGCGCGGGCGCGGCCTGTCGCGCGACCTGCTGTTGACCCATCTGGGTCATCTTGCCGGCCGCGGCATCCGCACCATCTTTCTCGAGGTCGAAGAAAACAACCAGCCGGCGCGACGGCTCTATGAAAAGGCCGGATTCGGTGTGATCGGCCGCCGCGAACGCTATTACAAGCAGCCCGGCGGGGAACATTTGAACGCGCTTCTGATGCGGCGCGACTTGTCGTAACATCCGCGCGATGGCAGAACACTGCTCTGCTACCCCGAGGCTCTGGACCATGACCACGGTGAAAATCCCGCCTGTGCAGAAGAATACCGGCATCGAGGCGCGTTGCGCCGCGACCGGCATGCGCATGACCGAACAGCGCCGCGTCATCGCGCGCGTGCTGGCGGAAGCCGTGGATCACCCTGATGTCGAGGAGCTGTACCGCCGCTGTGTCGCGGTCGACGACAAGATCTCGATCTCGACGGTGTACCGCACCGTCAAGCTGTTCGAGGATGCCGGCATCATCGAGCGGCACGATTTCCGCGAGGGCCGCGCCCGCTACGAGCAGATGCCCGAAAGCCACCACGATCACCTGATCAATCTGCGCGACGGCAAGGTGATCGAATTCACCTCGGAAGAGATCGAGAAGCTGCAGGCCGAGATCGCGCGCCGGCTCGGCTACAAGCTGGTCGATCACCGGCTCGAGCTGTATTGCGTTCCGCTCGACGAAGAGAAATCCTGAACCGAGTGTCATTCGATCTCGTCATCTTCGATTGCGACGGCGTGCTTGTGGACAGCGAGGTGATCTCCTGTCGCGCGCATGCGGCGACGCTGACGCGTCACGGCTATCCGATCACACCCAGCGGCGTGCTGAAACGTTTTCTCGGCGTGTCCGATCGCGAGGCGCGGCAGATCGTGGAGAGCGAGATCGGCCGCAAGCTGCCCGACACATTCGAAGCCGAGGTCAAGCAGGCGACGCTCGGCTTCTATGCCGACGATCTCAGCGCGATCGCGCATGTCGGCGACGCCATCGCGGCGCTCGATCTTCCGAAATGCGTGGCCTCGAGCGGCACGCCGGAAAAAATCCGCCACGGCCTCGACTGCGCCGGGCTCTACGACCAGCTCGCGCCGCATATTTTCTCCGCCGTGCAGGTCAAGCGCGGCAAGCCGGCGCCCGATCTGTTCCTGTTCGCCGCCGAGCAGATGGGCGCGAATCCTGTGCGCTGCGTCGTGATCGAGGACAGCGTGCCCGGCGTCACCGGCGCCCGCGCCGCCGGGATGACGGTGCTCGGGTTCTATGGCGGCAGTCATTGCACCGCGGAGCATGAGGACATGCTGCGCCAGGCGGGGGCGGCGGTGACGTTCGCGGATATGCGCGAGTTGCCGGGGTTGATCGCTGAAATTGGCGCCAAAACCCCAGTTGCGTGAGTAACCTTCCCCTTCCCCCTGAAAGGGGGGAAGGTCGGGATGGGGGTCAGCCGCAGGCGACGCCCTCTGCGGAGGGAGCAGATCCCCACCCGCTTTGCTCTGGCGAGCAAAGCAACCTCCCCTTTTCAAGGGGAGGTTACAGGAACAGCCCGGGAACGCTGGATTTTCGCCGCTTTAGGCTATATCTGAGCCCCGGCGCCCGGATGGCGCCATCTCCAATCCACGACCTTGGGTTCCATGACGACGCCGCGCAAGCTGCACATCAAGTCCTATGGCTGCCAGATGAATGTCTACGATGCGCAGCGCATGGTGGACACGCTGGCCGGCGAGGGCTTTGTCGAGACGGCGAGCGCCGACGACGCGGATCTCGTGATCCTCAACACCTGCCACATCCGCGAGAAGGCATCGGAAAAAGTCTATTCCGAGCTCGGACGGCTGCGCGCCGCCAAGGAAGAGGCCGCGCGGGCGGGCCGCGAGATGAAGATCGCGGTCGCCGGCTGCGTCGCGCAGGCCGAAGGCGAGGAGATCATCCATCGCGCCCCGACCGTCGACATCGTGGTCGGCCCGCAAAGCTATCATCACCTGCCGCAGCTGCTGCAGCGCGCCAAAGCCAACGGCCGCGCGCTGGAGACGGAGTTTCCGGTCGAGGACAAGTTCGGCTTCCTGCCGCAGCCGAAGCCGGATGCGATCCGCGCGCGCGGCATCTCCGCGTTCGTCACCGTGCAGGAAGGCTGCGACAAGTTCTGCACCTTCTGCGTGGTGCCCTATACCCGCGGCGCGGAAGTCTCGCGTCCGGTTGCAAAAATCATCGACGATGTGAAGCAGCTCACCGACAACGGCGTGCGCGAGATCACGCTGATCGGGCAGAACGTCAACGCCTATCACGGCGAGGGCCCCGACGGCCTCGCCTGGCCGCTCGGCAAGCTGCTGCAGCGGCTTGCCGAAATTCCGGGCGTTGCGCGGCTGCGCTATTCGACCAGCCATCCCCGCGATGTCGACGATTCCCTGATCGCGGCGCATCGCGACCTGCCCGAGCTGATGCCGTTCGTGCACCTGCCGGTGCAATCGGGGTCGGACCGGATCCTTGCAGCCATGAACCGCAAACATACCGCCGATGACTACCGGCGCGTCATCGACCGGTTCCGGGCAGCCCGGCAAGACATTGCTTTTTCATCGGATTTTATCGTCGGCTTCCCCGGAGAGACCAGGGAAGAATTTTCCGCCACACTCGCGCTTGTCACGCAAATCGGCTACGCTGCAGCGTATTCATTCAAATATTCGCCCCGGCCAGGCACGCCGGCGGCGGAGATGCGGGAGACGGTGTCAGCTCTAGAGATGGACGAGCGCTTGGGGCGGCTTCAGGGACTGATCGACAGCCAGCAATCGGCCTTCAATCGAGCCGCGATCGGCACAACGGTCGATGTGCTGTTCGAGCGCGCTGCGCGCAATCCCGGCCAGATCGTCGGCCGCACCGCCTATCTGCAGCCCGCGCATGTGATGGCCTCGCCCGACATCATCGGAAAAATATTGCCGGTGCGGATCGACAGCCTCGAGCGCTACAGCCTGATCGGCGAGCTCGCGACATCAGCACCGAGCCTCGTTTCGCAGACCATTGGAGCCTGAAATCCTTGCCCAGAAGCGCATCGGATTCGTCTTCGCTCGCTCCCAGCCGCAAACCAGACATGCAAGCTCCACCACCTGAGACCCAGGTCGTCATCGATTTCGACGACAACCGCGCCGCATCGGCACTGGTCGGCCCCTACGGACAGAACCTCGCGTTGATCGAGCGGCGGCTCGGCGTCGTGGTCGATTCCCGCGGCAACCACGTCACCATCGCCGGTTCGCGCGACGGCTGCGACGCGGCGCGGCGCGTGCTCGAGACGCTCTATACGCAGGCCGTCGCCGGTCACGATGTCGACCAGGGCGAAGTCGAAGGCGCGATCCGCGCCGTGATCGCACAGGGCTCGCTGTTCGAGTTCGACAACAAGACCGCCAAGCCGACCTTCGAGACCATCAATCTGCGCAAGCGGGCGGTGCGGGCGCGCACCGCGGCGCAGGATTCCTACATCCGCGCGCTGAAGCGGCACGAACTGGTGTTCGGCATCGGACCCGCCGGCACCGGCAAGACCTGGCTCGCGGTCGCTCATGCTGCGCAACTGTTCGAGCGCAAGGAGGTCGACAAGATCATCCTGACCCGGCCCGCGGTCGAGGCCGGCGAACGGCTCGGATTTTTGCCGGGCGACCTCAAGGAGAAGGTCGATCCGTATCTGCGCCCGATCTATGATGCGCTGTACGATCTGATGGATGCCCGCGTCGTCGAGCGCGCGCTGCAGGGCAACGAGATCGAGATCGCGCCGCTCGCCTTCATGCGCGGCCGCACGCTGACCAATGCAGCGATCATTCTCGACGAGGCGCAGAACACCACGTCGATGCAGATGAAGATGTTTTTGACCCGTCTCGGCGAGAACAGCCGGATGATCGTCACCGGCGATCCCTCGCAGGTCGACCTGCCGCATGGCCAGGCCTCCGGGCTTGCGGAAGCCATGAAGCTGCTCGACGGCGTCGAGGGCATCGCGCAGGTGCATTTCAAGGCCGAGGACGTCATTCGCCATGAATTGGTGGCGCGCATCGTGGCCGCCTACGAGGGATTGCCGCAAAAGCCGGCAAACGCCAGATCTTGAGACCAATAGCTTCGGCCGCGAGCCCGCGCGATGCGGGTTCCGGCCATAACGCAGACGTTGGAACGAACGTGTCCGTGTTCCCCGCAACCGAGGTTCTCGTCACCGCCGACATCTGGCGGACCGAGCCCGATGCCGAAGCGGTGATCCATCGCGCCATCGAGGCGGCCGCGGAAATCGCCGACGCCGACGTCGCCGATGCCGAACTGGCAATCATGCTGACCGACGATGCCGGCATCCGCACGCTCAACGCCAACTGGCGCAAGATCGACAAGCCGACCAACGTGCTGTCGTTCCCGGCGCTGCAGCCCGAGGGCGACGGCAGCGACGACGATGCCCCGCGCATGCTCGGCGACATCGCGATCGCCTTCGAGACGACGCGGCGGGAAGCCGATGAGGAGCAGAAACCGTTCGACCATCATTTGAGCCATCTTGCGGTGCACGGTTTCCTGCATCTGATCGGCTACGACCACGAGAACGACGCCGATGCCGAAGACATGGAGAATCTCGAGCGCGAGATCCTCAAACGCCTCGGCATTCCCGACCCCTATGCGGATCGGATCGACTGACATGGCGGATTCCGAACCGACCCACGACAATCCGCGCAACGTGAGCAATCTCCCCGCAGTGGTGCATGACGGCGAGGTGCAGCGCCCCGCGGCCGAGGGCTGGCTGGTGCGCGCGATCCGCACGCTGTTCGGCTGGAAGGCCGGCTCGGTGCGCGACGATCTGCAGGTCGTGCTCGATGCCTCGACGCCCGACGACGTCGGCTTTTCCGCGATCGAGCGCACCATGTTGCGCAACATCCTGTCGCTCAACGAGCGGCGGATCGCCGACGTCATGGTGCACCGCGCCGACATCGTCGCGGTCAAGCGCGACATTCCGCTCGGCGAATTGATGAGCCTGTTCGAGAGCGCGGCGCATTCGCGGCTCGTGGTCTACAACGAAACCCTCGACGATCCCGAGGGCATGGTGCACATCCGCGACCTGCTCGCCTTCATGACCGCGCGGGCGCGCGTCACCGACACGACCAAGACGCGGCGCAAGAAGCCGTTCCCGGCCGGGCTCGACCTGCGCGCGGTCGATCTCGCGCTGCCGCTGGCGGACGCCAACATCATCCGCAAGCTGCTCTATATCCCACCCTCGATGCGCGCGATCGATCTGTTGGCGCAGATGCAGGCCTCGCGCATCCATCTCGCGCTGGTGGTCGACGAATATGGCGGCACCGACGGGCTGGTCTCGATCGAGGACATCGTCGAGCAGATCGTCGGCGAGATCGACGACGAGCACGATTCCGACGAGCCGCCGTCGATCGTTCGCCAGCCGGACAACTCCTTCATCGCCGACGCGCGCGCCAGCCTCGACGACGTGCGCTCGGTGATCGGCGAGGATTTCGTCACCGGCGATGCCGGCGAGGAGGTCGAGACGCTGGGCGGCTATCTGGTGTCGTTCGTCGGCCGCCTGCCGGTGCGCGGCGAGGTGATTTCGGGACCGGGCAATTTCGAGGTCGAGGTGCTCGACGCCGATCCGCGGCGGGTGAAGCGGCTGCGCATCACCACCCGCAAGGAACGGCCGGCGCCGCGCAAGGAGCGCGAGCGGCGCCGCGAGCAGGCGCCTGACTCCGGAACCCCGCAGGCCAATGACAACACCCCGCCGCCGTCCGGCGATGGAGCCGGTCCGCAGTGAGGTTTTCCGACAAACTCCGCGCGGCCGGGCTGGCGGTCATCCTGACCTGGGGATGGAAGCGGGCCTTGATCGCGCTGCTCGCCGGCGCGCTGTCGGCGCTGGCGATGGCGCCGTTCAACGCCTGGCCGGTGCTGTTTCTGACCTTTTCTGTCGCGGTCTGGCTGATCGACGGCGCCGCGGCCGGACGCTGGCGCGGCGTGCCGGCGGCGGCGCTGTCCGGCTTCTGGTTCGGCCTCGGCTATTTCGTGCCGGGACTGTACTGGATCGGCTACGCCTTCTTCGTCGACGCGCAGACTTTCGCCTGGCTGACGCCGTTCGCGGTGCTCGGCCTGCCGGCCTATCTCGCGCTGTTCACCGCCTTCGGCTTCGGTCTGGCGCGATTGATCTGGCCGCGCGATATCACGCGCGTGCTGGCGCTCGCGGTCAGTCTGACGATTTCGGAATGGCTGCGCGGCCACATGCTGAGCGGCTTTCCGTGGAACGCGTTCGGCTATGCGCTGAGCGAGCCGCTGGCGCTGGCGCAAACCGCATCGCTGATCGGGCTGTGGGGCATGACATTCCTCGCGGTCGCGATCTTCGCGAGCCCGGCCGTGCTGATCGACGGCTTTTCGCGCGGCCGCCGGCCGTGGCTTGCGCCGCTTATGGGCGTGCTGGTGCTGGCGGCGATGCTGGCGTTCGGCGCGGTCCGCCTGTCGCTCGAGCCGACCAACATGGTCGCCGGCGTCAAGCTGCGCATCATGCAGCCCGACCTGCAGCAGGATGCCAAGTTCAACTACGCCGCCAAGGCGGCGGTGATGCAAAAATATCTCACTCTGTCGGATCGGGCGTCGGGACCGCAATCGACCGGCGTCAGCGACGCCACCATCCTGATCTGGCCGGAAAGTGCGTTTCCATTCTTCCTGACGCGGGAAGCCGACGCGATGGCGCAGATCGCCGATCTGCTGCCGCGTGGAACCGTGTTGCTGACAGGCTCGGTGCGCGCGCCCGACCTGCCGCCCGGCGTCCGCGTCACCCGCGCCTATAATTCGATCTATGTCATCGACCATGACGGCAGCGTGTTGTCGGTCTACGACAAGCTGCATCTGGTGCCGTTCGGCGAGTATCTGCCGTTCCAGCAGTGGATGGAGAAGCTCGGCTTCATGCAGCTCACCAAGGTGGTGGGCGGCTTCATCCCGGGCACGGTGCGCCGACCACTCGACGTGCCGAACGCGCCGCGCGCGCTGCCCCTGATCTGCTACGAGGCGATCTTTCCCGGCAATGTCGTCGAACGCGACGACCGCCCGGGCTGGATCATCAACCTCACCAATGACGGCTGGTTCGGCATCTCGACCGGTCCCTACCAGCATCTGCAGCAGGCCCGGATGCGTTCGATCGAGGAAGGGCTGCCGATGGTGCGTGCCGCCAATACGGGCATCTCCGCCGTGATCGATCCCGTGGGCCGGATGGTCGCGCAGCTCGGGCTCGGCATCGAGGGCGTGCTCGACGCCGGCCTGCCGGCGGCCATCGCGCCGACGATCTACGCACGTATCGGGAACATCCCGGCCGCCGTGATTGTGATGGTTGCCCTCGCAATCGTGTTGCGGCGGCGTTTTGCCAGGCGAAAAGCCTGACGGTGCATATCGCCGGTTGTCGCTGAACCCGAAAAAACGTCGAAATTTACCTCAGCGCGATTCCACCTGTTGACAGATTGACCGTGCACTTCGCATTGTACGGGTCCAATCGAAATCACAAGTCCAGTCAGCCCCTTTGCGCAAATTGTCCGCATTTCGTCCCGATCCTCCTCGCAGGATTTGACGGCACCGGCGCCTGAGGCATACTTCCTTTCCAACTTGCCTCATCCCGGGCGCGCAATCCCTTAGGAGGAGAGTTGGGAATGTCCACTAAAGCGCCCAATCCTGTTGACAAATATGTCGGCAGCCGCGTCCGCATGCGGCGTATCATGCTCGGCATGAGCCAGGAGAAGCTGGGCGAGGCGCTGGGCCTGACCTTCCAGCAGGTGCAGAAATACGAGAAGGGGACCAACCGCGTCGGCGCCAGCCGGCTGCAGCAAATCTCCGAAATCCTTCAGGTCCCGGTCTCTTTCCTGTTCGATGGCGGCCCGAGCGGGGTCAGGACCGCCGACGGCTTTTCCGAGGGCGCCTCACCGGCCTATGTCTCCGATTTCCTGGCAACCGCCGAAGGTCTGGCGCTGACGCGCGCCTTCACCCGCATCAACGACGCCAAACTCCGCCGCAGCATCGTCGAACTGGTGGAGCAGATCGCCGCGCGCGAGGCGTCCGAGCAGGCCTCGTCTTGACCATATCCGTTTGAGGGATCGCCAAATCTGGAATATGTCATTCCGGCGCACGGAAGCGCGCGCGTGATGACAATTCCAGGCGGCGACAACAGCCATGTCCAGTAATCCGTTTGACGCCGCAGCGATGCTTCAGGGCATCCGCCGCTGGGTCGAGATCGAGTCGCCGACCGAGCGGCCCGAACAGGTCAACCAACTGGTTGATATCGTTGCAGAAGGCTATCGCGGTCTGCCGGCGACCCTGGAGCGGGTCACCGGGTGCAACGGCTGCGGCGATCATCTGGTGGCGCGCTCGTCCTGGGGCCAGGATTCGCCCGGCGTGCTGGTGCTGAGCCATCTCGACACCGTGCATCCGATGGGCTTCATCGAACGGCTGCCGTTCAGGGTCGACGGCGACAGCGCGTTCGGCCCCGGCATCTACGACATGAAGGGCGGCGCCTTTCTCGCCTACCACGCCTTCCGGCAGATCTGCGCCGATGACGCGCGGCCCCCGCTCGGCATCACCCAGCTCTATGTCTCCGACGAGGAGATCGGCAGCCCGACCTCGCGGGCACTGATCGAGGCCGAAGGGCGCAAGGCCAAGTACGTGCTGGTGACGGAGCCGGCGCGCGACGGCGGCAAGATCGTGACCGGGCGCAAGGGCGTGGCGCGCTTCGATGTTTTCATCAAGGGTGTCCCGGCCCATGCCGGCACGCGCCCCGAGGACGGCCGCAGCGCGATCCGGGAACTCGGCCATGTGATCCAGACCCTGGGGTCGATGAACGACCTCGAGCGCGGCATCAGCGTCAATGTCGGCGTCGTCCGCGGCGGCACCAAGCCCAACGTGATCGCGGAGGAGGCCTACGCGGAAGTCGACCTGCGCGTGCCAACCATCGCCGACGCCGACGAGCTGGTGCCGAAGATTCTCGGGATCACGTCGCGCACCGAGGGCGTCAGCGTCAAGGTCACGGGCGAGTTGAACCGTCCGCCCTACGAGAAGAGCAATGCCGGCGCGGCGCTGTTCGAGCACGCCAGAGGAGTGGCCGCCGAGCTTGGCTTCGAGCTGCACGACGTCTTCACCGGCGGCGGCTCCGACGGCAATTTCACCGCGCCGCACACCGCAACGCTCGACGGGCTCGGCGTCGACGGCAAGGGCGCGCATACCCATTACGAGCAAGCTCTACATCTCCTCGCTCGAGCCGCGGGCACGGCTGCTGTACCGCCTCTATCAGACGCTGCGATGATTGCCGCACCACGCGACGCCGGCGATCGCGATCCTCCCGATGACGACGCGCTGGCGCATTCGCGCGGGTCGTTCTTCGGGCGGCGCAAGGGCCACAGGCTGCGCGCCCACCAGGCCGACCTGATCAACAATCTGCTGCCGCATCTGGCCGTCGATATCTCGACGCCCGCGCCCGAGAAACTCACTGACTTGTTCGATGACGGCATCGAACATGTCAGGCTCGAGATCGGCTTCGGCGGCGGCGAGCATCTGATCGCGGAAGCGCAGGCACATCCGGACACCGGCTTCATCGGCTGCGAACCCTACGTCAACGGCATGGCCAAGATCCTGACCCAGATCGAGGCGCACAATATCGGCAATGTCAGACTATTCGCCGGCGACGCCGCCGAGCTGCTGGCCTGGGCGCCGCCGCGCGCGCTCGCGCGCATCGACCTGATCCATCCCGACCCCTGGCCGAAGCGGCGGCACTGGAAGCGGCGCTTCGTTCAGGATGCGACGGTGGCCGCGATGGCGCGGATTCTCGAGCCGGGTGGCGAATTCCGCTTCGTCAGCGATATCGATGACTACTGCGCCTGGACGCTCGCGCATCTGATGCGTTCGCCCGACTTCGCCTGGCTCGCCGAGCGCGCCACCGACTGGCTGCAACCGTGGCCCGACTACACCATGACGCGCTACGGCGCCAAGGCCGAGCGCGAAGGGCGCAAGGCGGCGTATTTGCGGTTCAGACGGCACTAAACGGATCATCGTCGCGGACGGAACCATCGCCTCGTCATTGCGAGCCAACGGGTCGCAATGACGTGGAGAGAGCGCGCGACGCGTCCTACCGCGACTTCCAGAAGTCCACGACGCGCTGCGCGGTCGACGGCATCAAACGCGTAAAGTTCACCCGCGCGCCTTCGATATCGGACGGTGACGGCACGCGGTTGCGGCCGAGCCGCATCAGGATCAGCGCTCGCACCGTCGGCCAATCGAAGCCGATCGTCTTGCTGGCGATCAGGATCGGGTCGTAGCGGTCACCTGAGATCAGACGGTCGAGCGTGACGATCTTCACGCCGGTCATCGCGGCCAGCGCCGCCACGCATTCCTCGTATTGGTGGGCCCTTGCGAAGCTGAGCACCGCCGCCTCGTTCAATTCGCCGGCGCGATGCAGCGTGAGGATCGCGCGCTGGGCCGGCACGAAATCGCGGCCCGTGACCTGCGGGATCACGCCTTCGATCTCGCTCATCGCGAGCTTGATCTCGGATTGCCGCTCCGGCTTGGCGACGTCGAACAGGCGCCGGCGGATCACGTCGATCGAGCCGGCCAGCAGGCTCTTCAGATGTTCTGGCGGCAGGTCGTCGCGGCGGCCGATCTTCAGCGTCAGCACGCCGTCCTGGCCGGCGCGCCGGATCATCTCCGCGAAGGACTCGTCGGAGAACGCCGCGCCGGCATTGCCGGCCGCGCACCTCACCACGTCGCGATCGCCGCGGCGAATGATGACGTCGGTCAGTCCGACGGAAAGTTTTGGCCGCTCGGCCATCGCGAGCAGATGGCCCTGCCCTTTGGCATTGGCGATCTCGACCAGCACCGGCTCGTCGATCACAGGCGAGCGGCGCAGCAGCGGGCCAGCGACCGCGATGTCGTCCTCATGGGCGAGTTGGCCGACAAGCTGGCGCGGCGCGTTGGCGAGCAGCGCGAGCCGCTCGGCAAGCTCGATCCGCGCAGCCAGCTCGGCATGCGGAACCAGGCTGGTGAGCACGCCGTCGAACAGGTCGATATGGTCGGCGCGAAAATTCGCCGCACCCTGCAGAAACAGCTCGCCGACCTGGCGCGCGGCCTCGGCGCGGCGCTTAGGGTCGCCGCGGCGAACGATATCGTCGAGTTCCGGGAGCAGCGCGGGGGCTGTCGTCATAAGGTGATCCAGACCAGCGGCTTGTGCCGGTTTGCGGGCAATCTAAGGTCCCGTTCGTAAACGGAGGGTTAGATCAAGCCGCACCCCGGAGAGCGGCAAAATCGTTCCCCGCGGCCCCCGGAGGCCTTGCCGGCCCTGCGCGAAAGGGCTATATCGGCAGCAACTTATGGTATCTCATACGATCGCGTAGGAGAGTGGGCCCCCCGGGACCCGCTCTTTTTTATTACCCGAGCGGACCCAGCCAGGCGGGTGCCCGTTTGGGTAGCGTTACCGGCCCCTTAAGGCCGCCGAGCCAACACGACAGACCTCAGAAACCTCAGACTGCCTTTGACACTGGATATGATCGATCAGACTGCCACGTCCGTGGACGCCGAACTGCTCGCCGAGCCAAGGCTCGTGGTCGAGCCGGGGGTCGCGGCGCGGGTCGCCGCGGTTGCGGTGCCGGTGCTGCAGGGCATGGGCTATCGCCTGGTGCGCATCAAGGTCTCGGGCGATGCCGGCTGCACCGTGCAGATCATGGCGGAGCGGCCCGACGGCTCGATGCAGCTCGAGGATTGCGAGGCGATCTCGCGCGCGCTGTCGCCGGTGCTCGACGTCGCCGATCCGATCGAGCGTGCCTATCGGCTGGAGATCTCCTCGCCTGGCATCGACCGTCCGCTGGTGCGCCGCTCCGATTTCGAGCGCTACATCGGCCACCTCGTGAAGATCGAGATGGCAGTGGCGCATCAGGGCCGCAAGCGGTTCCGCGGCGCGCTCGCCGGCGTCGAAGGCGATGCCGTGCGCGTCAGGCGCGACGACCCGCGCCCCGACGAGGATGCCGAGGTCCTGCTGGTGATGGAAGACATCTCGGATGCGCGGCTGGTGCTGACCGACGAGCTGATCGAGGAATCGATGCGCCGCGGCAAGGCCGCCGAGCGTGAATTGCGCCGCGAGCTCGGTCTCGCGCCGCCGCAGCCAGCACACGCCAAGAAGAGCGATCCGGCGAAAAGCAACAAGCCGAAACCGAAACCCGGCAAGAAGCCGGAGCCGACCAATACCAAGAAACACCGCCTCGCCGCCGAGCGTGCGCGCCGCGGTGAGATCGATTCATCCGAAGGAGACTAAGCCATGGCAGTCAGCGCCAACAAACTCGAACTGCTGCAGATCGCAGACGCAGTTGCGCGCGAAAAGTCGATTGACCGCTCCATCGTGATCGCGGCGATGGAGGATGCCATCGCCAAGGCGGCGCGCGCCCGCTACGGCAGCGAGACCGATATCCATGCCGAGATCGACGCCAAGAAGGGCGAGCTGCGGCTGACCCGCCACATGCTGGTGGTCGACGTCGTCGAGAACGCCTCCAACCAGATTTCGCTGCACGATGCGCAGCGCGCCAATCCGGGCGCCCAGGTCGGCGACACCATCGCCGACACGCTGCCGCCGCTGGAATACGGCCGCATCGCCGCGCAGTCCGCCAAGCAGGTGATCGTGCAGAAGGTGCGCGAGGCTGAGCGCGACCGGCAGTATCAGGAATTCAAGGACCGCATCGGCGACATCGTCAACGGCATCGTCAAGCGCGTCGAATATGGCAGCGTGATCGTCGACCTCGGCCGCGGCGAGGCGATCGTGCGCCGCGACGAGATGCTGCCGCGCGAGGTGTTCCGCAACGGCGACCGCGTCCGCGCCTACATCTTCGACGTCCGCCGCGAGACGCGCGGTCCGCAGATCTTCCTGTCGCGCACCCATCCGCAGTTCATGGCAAAACTGTTCGCGCAGGAAGTGCCCGAGATCTATGACGGCATCGTCGAGATCAAGGCGGTGGCCCGCGATCCGGGCTCGCGCGCCAAGATCGGCGTGATCTCGCGCGATTCCTCGGTCGACCCGGTCGGCGCCTGCGTCGGCATGCGCGGCTCGCGCGTGCAGGCCGTGGTCAACGAGCTGCAGGGCGAGAAGATCGACATCATCCCGTGGTCGCCCGACATCGCAACCTTCGTCGTCAACGCGCTGGCGCCGGCGGAAGTCGCCAAGGTCGTGATCGACGAGGACCGCGAGCGCATCGAGGTCGTGGTGCCCGACACCAACAACCAGCTGTCGCTGGCGATCGGCCGCCGCGGCCAGAACGTCCGCCTCGCCTCGCAGCTCACCGGCTGGGACATCGACATCCTCACCGAGCAGGAGGAGTCGGAGCGCCGCCAGGCCGACTTCGAGAATTCGACCCGCGTGTTCATGGAAGCGCTCAATGTCGACGAGGTGGTCGGCCAGCTGCTCGCCTCCGAAGGCTTCACCTCGGTGGAGGAACTCGCGCTGGTGGATGTCAAGGAACTCGCCGGCATCGAAGGTTTCGACGAGGAGACCGCCACCGAGCTGCAGACCCGCGCCCGCGAATATCTGGAGCGGCTCGAAGCCGAGCTGGAAGCGCGGCGCAAGGAACTCGGGGTCGAGGACGACATGAAGGACGTGCCCGGCATCACCGGCAAGATGCTGGTGAAGCTCGGCGAGAACGACGTGAAGACCGTCGAAGACCTCGCCGGCTGCGCCACCGACGATCTGGTCGGCTGGACCGAGCGCAAGGAAGGCAGCGAGCCGACCAAGCATGCCGGGTTCCTCGACGGCATCGAGATCTCACGTGACGAGGCCGAGGCCTTGATCATGCAGGCCCGCCTCAAGGCCGGCTGGATCACCGAGGCCGACCTCGCCAAGCCGGCCGAGGAGGCCGAGGCTGCCGAAGAAGAAACGGCGTCGTAAGGAGATGGCCCACGGATGCTCGCATCAGCTGACCCCGATCTCGACGATGGGCCGCGGACAGGCAAGTCCGCGACCACGCGGATGTGCGCGGTCAGCCGCGAGGTCCGTCCGATCGACGAACTGATCCGGTTCGTCGTCGCGCCCACCGGCGAGGTGGTTCCGGATATCAAGCGCAAGCTGCCGGGCCGCGGATTATGGCTTTCCGCGTCGCGGCGAAGCGTTGCGGAAGCGGTCCGCCGACACCAATTTAGCAAGGGATTCAAGCGTGATGTTCGCGTCGCGCCGACCCTTCCCACCGACACCGAGACCCTTTTGGTGCGCAGCGTCACCGAGGCGCTGGCGATGGCCGCCAAGGCCGGTCAGGTGGTTTGTGGCTTCGGTAAGGTCGAGGATGCACTCAACCGGAGCGAAACCGCAGCCCTGATCCACGCTTCCGACGGCGCCGCCGACGGAATCCGCAAATTGGACGCGATCCTGCGGCAAAGGGTCGAGAAACGTGGTGAATCGCCGGTAATTGCCGTCGTCAATGTTTTGACGTCGGAAGAATTGGATTTGGCACTTGGGCGGTCAAATGTGATACATGCTGCCCTGCTCGCGGGCCCGGCGAGCAAGACGTTCCTGTCGCGCTGCCAGTTGCTGGTCCGATACCGGATGGCCGACGACGACAAGACCGCCGAAGCGGCCAGAAATTCCAGAGCGTGATCCGGGAAGGCGGACGCCGTCTTTCCGACCGGATCGCGCTCAGCAATAGACGACCTGTTGAAGGATTTGTGCGGGAAACGCACAGCGAAACGAGATTAGGACTGCTGAATGGTTGATACCAAGACCCCTGGCGACAAGACTCTGAGTGTTCCGAGCAAGACGTTGTCGCTGAAGCCGCGCGTCGAGACGGGCACCGTGCGCCAGAGCTTCAGCCACGGCCGGACCAAGCAGGTCGTGGTCGAAAAGCGCGGCAAGCGCCGGATTGGCGGCGACGGCCCCGAGACTCATGCCCCGGAACCCGTGGTTGCAAAGCCTGCGGCGCCCGCGCCCAAGCCGCCGCTCGGCCGCCCCTCGGGTTCGCCGCAGGGCCAGCCGCAGCGCAACACCCGCTCCGGCGTCGTGCTGCCGACCCTGACCGAGGACGAACGTTCCGCGCGTGCCAGCGCGCTCGCCGACGCGCGCCAGCGCGATATCGAGGAGCGCCGCCAGGCCGAAGAGGAAGCCAAGCGCCGCGCCGCCCGCGAGGCCGCCGAGAAGATCGAGCGCGAGGCCGCCGAAGCCCGCCGCAAGGCGGAAGAGGAGCGCCATCGCCACGAAGAGGAAGCCAAGCGCAAGGCCGAAGTCGAAGCCAAGCGCCGGTTCGGCGAAGGCGAGGCCAAGCCGGGAGCGCCTGCCGCTGCCGCACCGGCCAAGCCGGCAGCTCCCGCGACGGCGACGGCGGCACGTCCCGCGACGTCGGCGCCCTCACGCCCCGGCACATCTGCGCCGGGCCGCACCACCACGACCACCACCGCACGCACGCCGGCTTCCGCGCCGCGGGCGCCGGCCGTTGCGGCCGAGGCCGATGAGGATGAAGGTCCGCGTCTGGTGCGCCGTCCCGGCGGTGCAATCCGTCCCGCGGCTGCGCCGAAGACGACCCACAAGCCCGGTCCGCAGAAGGAGCGCGGCCGCCTCACGGTGACCACCGCGCTCAACGCCGACGACGTGCGCGAGCGTTCGATCGCCTCGTTCCGCCGCCGCACCCAGCGCCTCAAGGGCCATGCGTCGAACGAACCGAAGGAAAAGCTGATCCGCGAAGTCACGATCCCGGAAGCGATCACGATCCAGGAACTCGCGAACCGCATGTCGGAGCGCGCGGTCGACGTCATCCGCATGCTGATGAAGCAAGGCGCGATGCACAAGATCACCGACGTGATCGATGCCGACACCGCGCAACTGATCGCCGAGGAGCTCGGCCACACCGTGAAGCGCGTCGCGGCCGCCGACGTGGAAGAAGGCCTGTTCGACGTCGTCGACGATTCCACCGACACCGAGCCGCGCTCGCCCGTGGTCACGGTGATGGGTCACGTCGACCACGGCAAGACCTCGCTGCTCGACGCGCTGCGCCACGCCAACGTGGTGTCGGGCGAAGCCGGCGGCATCACCCAGCATATCGGCGCCTATCAGGTGCTGTCGCCCGAGAGCGGCACCAAGATCACCTTCATCGACACGCCCGGCCACGCCGCCTTCACCGCGATGCGCGCCCGCGGCGCCAAGGTCACCGACATCGTCGTGCTGGTTGTCGCGGCCGATGACGGCGTGATGCCGCAGACCATCGAGGCGATCAACCACGCCAAGGCGGCCAAGGTGCCGATGATCGTGGCGATCAACAAGATCGACAAGCCCGATGCGCGGCCGGAGCGCGTGCGCACCGAGCTGCTGCAGCACGAGGTGCAGGTCGAATCGCTCGGCGGCGAGGTCGTCGACGTCGAGGTTTCGGCGAAGAACAAGACCAATCTCGACCGGCTGCTCGAGATGATCGCGCTGCAGGCCGAAATCCTCGACCTGAAGACCAATTCGGAGCGCCCGGCGGAAGGCACCGTGATCGAAGCCAAGCTCGATCGCGGCCGCGGTCCGGTCGCAACCGTGCTGGTGCAGCGCGGCACGCTGCGCATCGGCGACATCATCGTGGCCGGTGCCGAGATGGGCCGCGTTCGCGCGCTGATCTCCGACCAGGGCGAGAATCTCGAGGAGGCCGGCCCGTCCGTGCCGGTCGAGGTGCTCGGCTTCAACGGTCCGCCGGAAGCCGGCGACCGCCTCGCGGTGGTCGAGAACGAAGCCCGCGCCCGCCAGGTCACCAGCTACCGTGCGCACCAGAAGCGCGAGAACGCCGCCGCCTCGATCTCCGGCATGCGCGGCTCGCTCGAGCAGATGATGTCGCAGCTGAAGACCGCGGGCCGCAAGGAGTTCCCGCTGATCGTGAAGGCCGACGTGCAGGGCTCGCTGGAAGCGATCCTGGGCTCGCTGGAGAAGCTCGGCACCGAGGAAGTCGCCGCGCGCATCCTGCATGCCGGCGTCGGCGGCATCTCGGAGTCCGACGTCACCCTGGCGGAAGGCTTCAACGCCGCGATCATCGGCTTCTCGGTCCGCGCCAACAAGGAAGCGGCGGCCGCGGCCAAGCGCAACGGCATCGAGATCCGCTACTACAACATCATCTACGATCTGGTGGATGACATCAAAAAGGCGATGTCCGGCCTGCTCGCGCCGACGCTGCGCGAAACCATGCTGGGCAACGCGCAGATCCTGGAAGTGTTCAACATTTCCAAGGTCGGCAAGGTCGCAGGCTGCCGCGTCACCGACGGCACCGTGGAACGCGGCGCCAATGTGCGCCTGATCCGCGACAACGTCGTGGTGCACGAAGGCAAGCTGTCGACGCTGAAGCGCTTCAAGGATGAAGTGAAGGAAGTGGTCGCCGGCCAGGAGTGCGGCATGGCATTCGAGAACTACGGCGACATGCGTGTCGGCGACGTGATCGAGTGCTACCGCATCGAGACGATCCAGCGCTCTCTGTAAGTCCAAATCTTACGAAGCGCAGATCGAAGAAGCGTTGGGTCCATTTAACTGAACATGCGGCGGCGTGGCCGGACACTGTCCGGCCACCCGTGCATTGCCTGAATTGAAAGCTTGGACATTGATGCCCGCGCGGCGAAGCCTGCGGGCGCGACGGTTTTGGAAGTAGGTCATGCCCCGTCAAAAGAAAAGTTCCGCCCCCGGCGGCTCGCAACGTCAGTTGCGCGTCGGCGAGACCGTTCGCCACGCGGTTGCCGATATTCTGTCACACGGTGACGTCCACGATCCGGATCTGGAAGGCCACATCATCACCGTTCCCGAGGTGCGTATGTCGCCGGACCTGAAGCTCGCCACGATCTACGTGATGCCGCTCGGCGGCCGCGACACCGATGTCGTGATCGCAGCGCTCGAGCGCAACAAGAAATTCCTCCGCGGCGAGATCGCGCATCGCGTCAACCTGAAATTTGCGCCCGACATCCGCTTCCGCGTCGACGAGCGGTTCGACGAGGCGGCGCGCATCGAAAAACTTCTGCGAACACCTGCGGTGCAACGCGACCTGGCACCCGATTCGGACGACGAGTGATGACTGTGATGACGACCAACGGCGTGATCGATGCGCAGGATGCCGACGCGCGCGACGCTGAGCGGGATGCCTTGCCCGAGCCGCGCACCGACGAGGTGCGGCGCGTCAACAACGATCCGCGCCAGAAGCAGGGCAAGCAGAACCAGCAGCCGCGCCGCGACAAGCGCGACGTCCACGGCTGGGTGGTGCTCGACAAGCCGATTGGCATGACCTCGACCCACGCGGTCGCCGTGCTCAAGCGCCTGTTCCAGGCCAAGCGCGCCGGACACGCCGGCACGCTCGACCCGCTCGCCTCCGGCGGCCTGCCGATCGCGCTCGGCGAAGCCACCAAGACGGTGCCGTTCGTGATGGACGGCCGCAAGCGCTACCGTTTCACGGTGTGCTGGGGCGAGGAGCGCGACACCGACGACACCGAGGGCCGCCCGGTCAGGACCAGCGAAAGCCGGCCGAGCGCCGACGCGATTCGGGAACTGTTGCCCCGCTTCACCGGGCTGATCGAGCAGGTTCCGCCGCAATATTCGGCGATCAAGGTGCAGGGCGAGCGCGCCTATGATTTGGCGCGCGATGGCGAGACCGTGGAGCTGCAGCCCCGCCCGGTCGAGATTCACGAATTAACCCTTGTAGAACACGGAGATAACGGCCAGTCCGTGTTCGAGGCCGAGTGCGGCAAGGGAACCTATGTCCGGGCGCTGGCCCGCGATATGGGCCGGATTCTCGGCTGTTTCGGCCACATCTGCGCCCTGCGGCGGACCATTGTCGGCCCGTTTACCGAGGCGGACATGATTCCGCTGGAACAGTTGGAGGCTTTATGCAATAGAGCCGCGTCTGGCGAGGGCAGCCTCGCCGACGCGCTTTTGCCCGTTGAGACCGCGCTGGACGACATCCCGGCACTGGCCGTCACACGGGCTGATGCGGCAAGGCTCCACAGGGGCCAGGCCGTTTTGTTGCGCGGACGGGATGCGCCCAATAGTAGCGGCACAGTCTATGTCACGGTGGCAGGCCGGCTTCTCGCGCTTGCCGAAATTGGCAATGGCGAACTCATCCCCAAGCGCGTGTTCAACCTGAGCGGACTGACTGCCAGTCCGGCTCGCAACCATGAAAGTAACTGACGATGTCGATTACCGCGCAACGTAAAGCGGAAGTCATCAAGACGAATGCCACCAAAGCCGGCGACACCGGCTCGCCCGAGGTTCAGGTCGCGATCCTTTCGGAACGCATCAATAACCTCACCGAGCACTTCAAGACCCACAACAAGGACAACCATTCCCGCCGTGGTCTCCTGAAGCTCGTGTCGACGCGTCGCTCTTTGCTCGATTACATCAAGCGCAAGGACGAGGCGCGCTACAAGGCGCTGCTCGAGAAGCACAACATCCGTCGTTGATTTGAGAGAGTACGCGCGCAATTCGCGCGCGTTTTCGCATGATATTCCGGGAAACGGACTTTCGAATTGTCGAAAGATGATCATGCGCTACTAGCGTCCAGCAGCAATCCGGCCGCTGGACGGGGCAAGATGCCCAGATGACCGAAAGGATGGACGCCATCCGAAATCCAAGGACCATGGCAGGATCGCCGGATGCTGGTCGCGAACGCGCATCAGTGTCTCGCCGTCTTGCGCATGGTCTTTGTGTTTTGAGGCACCGTGCTTTCGTGAAACCATGAAAGAAGACCGAAATGTTCAATACGCATTCCGTCGAGATCGACTGGGGTGGACGTCCCCTCAAACTTGAAACCGGCAAGATCGCCCGCCAGGCCGATGGCGCCGTGTTGGCGACCTATGGCGAGACCGTGGTGCTCGCCACCGTCGTCGCGGCCAAGGCGCCGCGCGAGGGCGTCGACTTCCTGCCGCTCACCGTCGACTACCAGGAGAAGGCCTACGCCGCGGGCCGCATTCCCGGCGGCTATTTCAAGCGCGAGGGCCGTCCGACCGAGAAAGAGACGCTGGTCTCCCGCCTGATCGACCGCCCGATCCGTCCGCTGTTCGTCGACGGCTGGCGCAACGAGACCCAGGTGATCATCACCACCCTGTCGCACGACATGGAGAACGATCCCGACGTGCTGGCGATGGTTGCAGCGTCCGCCGCGCTGACGCTGTCCGGCGTGCCGTTCAAGGGCCCGATCGGCGCCGCCCGCGTCGGCTTCGCCAATGACGAGTTCATCCTCAACCCGACGCTCGACGAGATGACCGAGACCCAGCTCGACCTGGTCGTCGCCGGCACCGCCGACGCCGTGCTGATGGTGGAATCGGAAGCCAAGGAGCTCAACGAAGAGGTGATGCTCGGCGCCGTCATGTTCGGCCACCGCCACTTCCAGCCGGTGATCAACGCGATCATCGAGCTCGCCGAGAAGGCCGCCAAGGAGCCGCGCGACGTCACCCCGATCGACAATTCGGAGATCGAGAAGGAGATGCTCGGCATCGCCGAGCAGGAGCTCCGCACCGCCTATGCGATCCCGATCAAGCAGGAGCGCTATGCGGCGGTCGGCGCCGTCAAGGAGAAGGTGCTGGCGCACTTCTTCCCGGAAGGCCAGGAGCCGAAATACGACAAGCTGCGCGTCGCCGACGTGTTCAAGGAGCTCGAGGCCAAGATCGTTCGCTGGAACATCCTCGACACCGGCAAGCGGATCGACGGCCGCGACGTCAAGACGGTGCGCAACATCATCGCCGAGGCCGGCGTGCTGCCGCGCGCCCACGGCTCGGCGCTGTTCACCCGCGGTGAGACCCAGGCGATGGTCGTGACCACGCTCGGCACCGGCGAGGACGAGCAGTATGTCGACGCGCTGTCGGGGACGTACAAGGAAACCTTCCTGCTGCACTACAACTTCCCGCCCTACTCGGTCGGTGAGACCGGCCGCCTCGGCGGCACCAAGCGCCGCGAGATCGGCCACGGCAAGCTCGCCTGGCGCGCGATCCATCCGGTGCTGCCGCCGCATCACGAGTTCCCGTACACGATCCGCGTGGTCTCCGAGATCACCGAGTCGAACGGCTCGTCGTCGATGGCGTCGGTGTGCGGCGCCTCGCTGTCGCTGATGGATGCCGGCGTGCCGCTGAAGCGGCCGACCGCCGGTATCGCCATGGGCCTGATCCTGGAAGGTCAGCGCTTTGCGGTGCTGTCGGACATCCTCGGTGACGAGGATCATCTCGGCGACATGGACTTCAAGGTCGCCGGCACCGACCAGGGCATCACCTCGCTGCAGATGGACATCAAGATCGAGGGCATCACCGAGGAGATCATGAAGGTTGCGCTTGGCCAGGCCAAGGAAGGGCGCATCCACATCCTCGGCGAGATGGCCAAGGCCTTGACCGCGGCCCGCGCCGAGCTCGGCGAATATGCGCCGCGCATCGAGACCTTCAAGATCGCCACCGACAAGATCCGCGAAGTGATCGGCACCGGCGGCAAGGTGATCCGCGAGATCGTCGAGAAGACCGGCGCCAAGGTCAACATCGAGGACGACGGCACCGTGAAGGTCGCCTCCAACGACGGCGAGGCGATGAAGGCCGCGATCAAGTGGATCAAGTCGATCGCCTCCGATCCGGAGGTCGGCCAGATCTACGAGGGCACCGTGGTCAAGGTGATGGAGTTCGGCGCCTTCGTGAACTTCTTCGGCGCCAAGGACGGCCTCGTCCACATCAGCCAGCTCGCGGCCAACCGCGTGCAGAAGACCTCCGACGTCGTCAAGGAAGGCGACAAGGTCAAGGTCAAGCTGCTCGGCTTCGACGACCGCGGCAAGACCCGGCTGTCGATGAAGGCGGTGGACCAGGAGACCGGCGAGGATCTCGAGGCCAAGCAGAAGACCGACGCCCCGGCGCCGCGCGAGGCCGCCGGCGAGTAAGGCCAGCAAACACTTCAAAGGATTGCGAAAGGGCGGCTGAAAGGCCGCCCTTTTTCATTGTGCAGGGTGCGACGCGAGATCACCGGCCGCTGATCGGCCTGTGCGCTTTTGACCCGACATTGTGAACGGAAGCCATTGGAACCCGGTCACAACTCGGGCCTAACATCAGGACGCTTTCCTTGAGCATGGAGAATCACGATGTCATCGATGTCCCGACGCCGCCTGATCATCGCAGCCGGCAGCATCGCCGCAGCCGCCACGTCCGTCCCGCGGATGGTATTCGCCCAGGCAACGGCACCGGCCCCGAGCGGACCGTTCAAGATCGATCCGCTGCCCTATCCCACCAGCGCGCTGGAGCCGCACATCGATGCCAGGACGATGGAGATCCATCACGACAAGCATCATCAGGCCTACGTCACCAACCTGAACACTTTTGCCAAGGACCATCCCGCGATCGCCGAGAAGCCGATCGTCGAGGTGCTCGCCGGCCTCAACAGCGTGCCGGAAGCGGTCCGCACCGGCGTGCGCAACAACATGGGCGGCCACGCCAACCACACCATGTTCTGGCAGATCATGGGCCCGAACGGCGGCAAGCCGGAGGGCGAGGTGCTGGCCGCGATCGAGCGCGACCTCGGCGGCATGGAGAAATTGCAGACCGACTTCAACGCCGCCGGCGGACGCGTGTTCGGATCGGGCTGGGTGTTTGTCACCGTGACCAAGGACGGCAAGCTCGCGCTCGAGACCCGGCCGAACCAAGACACTCCGCTGATGGACGGCAAGCGCGCTTTGCTCGGCAATGACGTCTGGGAGCACGCCTATTACCTGACCTACCAGAACCGCCGGCCCGATTATCTCAAGGCGTGGTGGAACACGGTGAACTGGAAGGCCGTGGCCGAACGCTACGCCGCCGCGAAGGCCGGCACGCTCGGCGTCTGAGCCAGCGCTCGCCGATCGCTGCGAGCTACGCTAGACTTGAAAGCCCCACGCGCAATCGTGGGGCTTTTTACATCGCGCGTCTGATCGCGAACGCCATGGATTGAACGATGCCGCTGCCGGAAATCCGCGTTGCTCGCGCCGACGAGCATGACGCGATCGCGCGCATCTGGATGGAGAGCTGGGTTTCGACCGGGCTGTCGCAGCCAAGCGAAAAATTGTTGAGCGATCTGCGCGCCCGCCTGCCGCGCGAGATCGCGGGCGGCTGGAGCCTGTTCGTCGCCGACGATCACGGCACCATCGCCGCGATGCTGGCGCTGCATCTGCCGACCCTGCTGCTCGACCAGCTGATGGTCGCGCCGTCCCATCAGGGCCGCGGCCTCGGACGCCATTTGCTCGCGTTCACGCGCCGGCAACTGCCCGACGAGATCTGGCTGACATGCGTCCGCGAGAACGAGAAGGCCTGGCGCTGGTACGAGCGCGAGGGCTTTGTATTCGAGGAGGAAGCGCCCAATCCGGTGACCGGCTTCATGATGAAGCACTATCGGTGGAAGAGAAGCGCACGTAGCGCTTAGCGTTCCAACCTCCCCTTCAAAAGGGGAGGTCGCTTTGCTCGCAGAGCAAAGCGGGTGGGGATCTGCTCTCTCCACCTGCAGCGTCGCCTGCGGCTGACCCCCATCCCGACCTTCCCCCTTTCAGGGGAAGGAGAAGATTCGTAGCCCGGATGGAGCGCAGCGCAATCCGGGACAGACGCGGTTGTGGAACGAGCTCCCGGATTTCGCTTCGCTGCATCCAGGCTACGAAGGGGCACCTAAGCCGGGACGACGCGGGGATCGAGGTCCTGCGTGTAGTCGACGCCGTCGATGCCGAAGCCGAACAGGCGCAGGAACTGGCTCCTGTATTCCCCGAGATCCGCGAGCTCGCCGAGGGTTTCCGTCGTCAGCAGCGGCCAGCGCCGCGACACTTCCGTCTGAACCTCGGACGACAGCTCCCAGTCGTCGACCCTGACGCGCTGCGCGTCGTCGAGCTCGACAGCCTTGCCCAGCTTGGTCCGGAACAGGCGATCGATCTGCTCGATGCAGCCTTCGTGCAGGTTGAGCTGCTTCATCACCTTGAACAGCACCGTGCCGTAGAGCGGCACCACCGGGATCGCCGAGCTTGCCTGGGTGACGACCGCCTTCAGCGCCACGACGCGGGCCGCCTCCGCGCCGAGCCGGCCGCGGATCGCTTCCGCCTTGCTGTCGAGATCGACCTTGGCGCGGCCGAGCGTGCCGTTCCAGTAGATCGGCCAGGTCAGCTCGCTGCCGATATAGGTGTAGTTGAGGGTGCGGAAGCCAGGGGCCAGCACGCCGGCGTCGGCGAGCTGATCGATCCAGCGCTTCCAGTCGTCGCCGCCCATCACCGCGACCGTGGCGGCGGTCTGCTCCTCGCTCGCCGGCTCGAGCGTGGTCTGAAACACCTCGCCGGTTTCGGTGTCGAGGGTCTTGATCTCGACGGGGGCGCCCAGCGGCTTGATCACCGAGCGATAGGTCTCGCCGGTGACCGGATCGGTACGCACCGGAGCGGCCATGCTGTAGACCAGCATGTCGAGCTGTCCGAACTTTTCACGCACGCGTTCGATGAAGTTGGTCTTCAGCTCGTCGGAGAAGGCGTCGCCCTCCAAGGTGAGCGGGGATCGCCCGATCTTCTTGGCTTCGATCTCGAAGGCGCGGTTGTTGTACCAGCCGGCGGTGGCCGTCCGTTTTTCCGTCGGCTCGCGCTCAAGCGACACGCCGATGGTGTCGGCGCCGCCGGCGAAGGTCGCAACGATGCGGCTGGCGAGGCCGTAACCCGTCGAGCAGCCGAGCACGGCGACGCGCTTCGGGCAATCGGCGACCGGGCCCTGCTTGAGCACATAGGCGATCTGTTCGCGGACATTGGTGGCGCAGCCGACGGGATGTGCCGTGGTGCAGATGAAGCCTCGCACGCGCGGTTCAATGATCATGCGCACCCCATTTCGGATCGTTGCAATGTCCCATGCGCAGTCTGCCGACCTCCTTCGCGCGGGACGTGAAAATCGAGATCAAGCATCCAGGCGCTTGAACACCAGCGTGGCGTTGGTGCCGCCGAAGCCGAACGAGTTCGACAACACGGTCGCGAGCTTGGCGTTGTCGATGCGCTTGCGCACGATCGGCATGTCGGCAAACACCGGATCGAGCTCGGTGATATGCGCGCTTTCGCAGACGAAGCCGTTGTTGAGCATCAACAGCGAATAGATCGCCTCCTGCACGCCGGTGGCGCCAAGCGAATGGCCGGTCAGCGCCTTGGTCGCCGAGATCGGCGGGCACTTCTCGCCGGTGCCGAACACCCTGCGGATCGCCTCGATCTCCGGCGGATCGCCGGCCGGCGTCGAGGTGGCGTGCGGATTGATGTAGTCGATCGGCGTGTCGACCGTCGACAGCGCCATGCGCATGCAGCGCTCGGCGCCCTCGCCCGACGGCGCCACCATGTCGTAGCCGTCGGAGGTCGCGCCGTAGCCGACCACCTCGGCGTAGATCTTGGCGCCGCGCGCCTTGGCGTGCTCGAGCTCTTCCAGCACCACAACACCGGCGCCGCCGGCGATCACAAAACCGTCGCGGCTGATGTCGTAGGGACGCGAGGCGGTGGCCGGCGTGTCGTTGAATTTCGAGGACATCGCGCCCATGGCGTCGAACAGCACCGAGAGCGTCCAGTCGAGTTCCTCGCAGCCGCCGGCGAAGATGATGTCCTGCTTGCCGATCTGGATCGTCTCATAGGCGTTGCCGATGCAGTGGTTCGACGTCGCGCAGGCCGACGAGATCGAGTAGTTCACGCCCTTGATCTTGAACCAGGTCGCAAGCGTCGCCGACGCCGTCGAGGACATGCCCTTCGGCACCGCGAACGGACCAACGCGCTTCGGACCCTTGCTCCGCGCGATGTCGGCGGCTTCCACCAGGGTCCGCGTCGACGGCCCGCCGGACCCCATGATGATGCCGGTGCGGATATTGGAGACCTCGGTCTCCTCGAGGCCGGAGTCGCGGATCGCCTGTTCCATCGCGACGTGATTCCAGGCCGCGCCCTCGGCGAGGAACCGCATCGCGCGACGGTCGATCACGTCGGCGGGATTGAGTGTCGGCGCACCCTGCACCTGCGAGCGGAAGCCGAGCTCGGCGTGCCGCTCCGCGCGTGTGATGCCCGACTTCGCCTCGTAGAGACTCGCAAGCACTTCCTGGGTGTTGTTTCCGATGGACGAGACAATGCCCATCCCCGTGATGACAACCCGCCTCATGTTCGCCTCGCCCTGCCTTTATGTTGTCGCATGATGATCCTGCTCAAGATGGCGCCGTGCCCTGCTTGAACAATCCGACCTTCAAATCCTTTGCGCGATAGATAATCTCGTCGTCCATGGAAAGCCACCCGTCGGCGATTCCAAGCACGAGCTTTGACCGCATCACGCGCTTGATATCGACGTTGTACACAACCTTGCGCACATGCGGCAGCACTTGGCCGGAGAACTTGAGTTCGCCGAGACCGAGCGCGCGACCGCGACCTTCACCGCCGATCCAGCCGAGATAAAAGCCGACCATTTGCCACATGGCGTCGAGGCCGAGGCAGCCCGGCATCACCGGATCGTTCTTGAAGTGGCAGCCGAAGAACCAGAGGTCCGGCTTCACCTCGAGTTCGGCGCGCACCAGTCCCTTGCCGAACTCGCCGCCGGTTTCCGAGATCTGGCTGATGCGGTCAAACATCAGCATCGGAGGCAGCGGCAACTGGGCGTTGCCGGGACCGAACAGCTCGCCCCGGCCGCAAGCCAGCAAATCCTCATATTCATAACCGCCGCGCCGATCCAGCATCCTCTTCCAACCTCTCAATGTCCCGATAAAGCGCTCTTACCTAAGCTCTTGTACCTAAGCTCTTAGCCTAAGCCGGACCTTATCTTCCCACGGGAACTGGAACATCCCGTATCGTGGGCGCTACCTGGGTACGCTGCCTGGCCTTGATCTCTGCCGAAAGCGCATATGTGGTCCGCGCGCTCTCTAACATAGGCTCAACAGGGCGGCAAAGCCGCTTTCAGGTGATAAATTACCGGCTAGCCAATGGGTTTCTATGGGTTTTGACTGTACCTTGGATTCGTTCTAGTTGCGAAAAACTTGCATCTGGTAGGCATCCTTTTTATATTTATCAGGAATATTGCCTGAGTTAGGTGCATAGAGTGGATATGAACGAGGAAGTACCGGCTGTGAACGATGACGCCGTGCACCCCGCCGCCCGCGGCGCTGGGCATCACCCGGCCTTGACCGGCTGCCCCTGGCATGACGTCAACGAGATGTTGCAGGCCGCCGGTCTCCGGCCGACCCGCCAGCGCATGGCGCTGGGCTGGTTGCTGTTCGGCAAGGGCGCCCGGCATCTGACCGCGGAAATGCTCTACGAAGAAGCCACGCTGGCCAAGGTTCCGGTGTCGCTGGCGACCGTCTACAACACCCTCAACCAGCTGACCGACGCCGGTCTGCTGCGCCAGGTCAGCGTCGACGGCACCAAGACCTATTTCGACACTAACGTGTCGGCGCACCACCACTTCTATCTTGAGCACAATCACGAACTGGTCGACATCCACGACTCGACCATGATGCTCTCGAAGATGCCCGAGGTGCCCGAGGGCTACGAGATCTCCCGCGTCGACATGGTGGTGCGGCTGCGCAAGAAGCGCTGATCGGATTACCGTCGAATGGATTTGGTGGCCGGGCTCGTCCCGGCCATTGTTGTTTGAGACATCGTCATTCCGGGATGGTGCGTTAGCACCAGACCCGGAATCTCGAGATTCCGGGTTCGATGCTGGCGCATCGCCCCGGAATGGCGCTTAGCGTCAATCCACCTTCTCGTCGGCGTAGACGCCCCACAGGCGCTGCTGCTCGATCCAGCCGTCGAAGCCGGCGCCGGTGACCCGGCACCAGTTGTTGGCGCATTTCTTGACCTGCGCGACCACGCCGGCCTGCAGCCGCGCCGCGATGGCGCTGGTGGCGTCGGGGCGATCGTAGAGCGAGGCGAGATCGTCCTTGTGCTTCATCGTCACCACCGCGGTGCGGCGGCCGGACAGCAGCGAGTGATAGACCCAGCCCTCGGCGCCCTCGGAATCGCGCACCCGGCGCCAGTTCTCGAATTCGGCGGTGATTTCGACCGGAAGCCCGGAGCGCGTGTAGACCCAGGCGACGTCGTTGTCCTTGGTCGGGCCGGCGCGGACATTCACATGGTCGGATTTCAGGCTGACATAGCGCGGGATCGGCAGTCCGCTGGTGGTGGGGCTCGCATCCTTGGCGGAATGTCCCGGCATTACCGACGTGCCCAGCATGCACCCGACCAGCGCCGTCAACGAACCGAAACGCCAGAACCCCACCATCAACTCGTCTCCTGCCGAGATGCCCAACCCGCATTCGGCGAGTTGCAACCCCATTGACCCACGCCCCAATACCGGCCCCTCACGTCAGCGCCGTTCGTTCCCGACCGGACATCCGAGGGGTTCTTGTCTTGGCCCGGCCTTCTGCTAGAGAGGACGGAACGCTTCTAGAACCAGAACGCCCGAATTTCCCGCAGGCCGAAGGCCGGGTAAGTCTCGGGGAACCCTAGGAAACGCGAAGGAAACGCCGGCACAGAGCGGCGATCAGCAGTGTCGAACAACCGGGTTAATGAGCACTGAACGGCTTGATCTTTGGCAGGCCGCGCAGCTCATGAGAGCAGGACATGTCGGTAAAGAAAAAGCCTCTCGTCGTCGTCACCCGCAAGCTGCCGGACTCGATCGAGACCCGGATGCGCGAGCTGTTCGATGCCAGATTGAATCTCGACGACACCCCGATGACCGCGGAGCAGATCGCAGACGCGGCGCGCAGCGCCGACATTCTGGTGCCGACGGTGACCGACCTGATCCGCGAAGACGTGATCAATCATCCCGAATGCAAGCTGAAGATGATCGCCAATTTCGGCAACGGCGTCGACAATATCGACGTCGCGGCGGCGCATGCCCGCGGCATCACGGTCACCAACACCCCGAAGGTGCTGACCGAGGACACCGCCGACATGACGATGGCGCTGATTCTGGCGGTGCCGCGGCGCTTGATCGAGGGCGCCTCGATCCTGACCGAAGGCAAGCAGCACTGGGCGGGCTGGTCGCCGACCTGGATGCTCGGCCACCGCATCGGGGGAAAAAGGCTCGGCATCATCGGCATGGGCCGGATCGGCCAGGCGGTGGCGCGCCGCGCCCGCGCCTTCGGGCTGCAGATCCACTATCACAACCGCCGCCCGGTGGCGCCCGTGATCGCCGACGAGCTAGGGGCGACCTATTGGGAAAGCCTCGACCAGATGCTGGCGCGGATGGACATCATCTCGGTGAACTGCCCGCACACGCCGGCCACCTTCCATCTGCTGTCGGCGCGGCGGCTCAAGCTGATCCGCAAGGAGGCCTACGTCGTCAACACCGCGCGCGGCGAGGTGATCGACGAGGACACGCTGATCAAGCTGATCGAGGCCGGCGAGATCGGCGGCGCCGCGCTCGACGTCTATGAGCACGAGCCGGCGGTCAACCCGAAGCTGGTGCGGCTGGCCAAGGCCGGCAAGGTGGCGCTGCTGCCGCATATGGGCTCGGCCACCATCGAAGGCCGCGTCGAGATGGGCGAGAAGGTGATCATCAACATCCGCACCTTCCTCGACAACCACAAGCCGCCGGACCGCGTGCTGCCGAGCATGCTGTGATGGCATAGTCCGGGTTACGCTCCATCCAAGCGACGCAGCTCCAACCTCCCCTTGAAAAGGGGAGGTCGCTTTGATCGCCAGAGCAAAGCGGGTGGGGATCTGCTCTCTCCGCAGAGCGGAGCCCGCGGCTGACCCCCATCCCCGACCTTCCCCCTTTCAGGGGGAAGGAGAGGAAAGATCTGTAGCCCGGATGCAGCGCAGCGCAATCCGGGAACAGCCTCTCCGCGGAATCACCTCCCCGGATTGCGCTGCGCTGCATCCGGGCTACGGGATGCCGTCGCGGGGGCGCGCTGCCAAAACAGCGAAAACAACCCCATGCAAAGTAGCCGGGGGCGGCCTGGAGCCCACGTTCGGTGTCGTCCCGGCCTAGTGCGCAATTGCGCACGGGGGCCGGGACGACGGCGAGGGTGCGCGTTACGCCTTCCGCCGCGCCTGCTTGCGCCAGTCGGCGACGAACGCCACGAAGGCGGCGAGCGCGGGGGGTGGCTGGCGGCGGCTCGGGTAATACAGGAACGGGCCGTCGAACGGCGGGCACCAGTCGTCGAGCACGCTGACCAGCGCGCCGGATTTGACGCCGTAGCGGACATAGCCTTCGAACGTCGCCCAGTAGCCGACGCCGTCATGCACCGCGCGCAACGCGAGGCCGAGATAGGTGGCGATCAGCTTGGCCGGCGGCGAGACCTTGACCAGGCGGCCGTTCTTCTCAAACTCCCAGTCGAACATCGCGCCGTTGCTGAAGCGGGTGCGGATGCAGGCATGCTTCAGCAGATCCTTCGGATGCAGCGGCCGGCCGTGCCTGGCGACATAGTCGCGCGAGGCCACCACCGCGTAGCGCTGCGGCGCGCCCAGCGGCACCGCGATCATGTCCTGCGCCAAATGCTCGCCATAGCGCACGCCGGCGTCGAAACCCTGGGCGACGATGTCGACGAAGGCGGTTTCGGCGACGATCTCCAGCTCGACCTTCGGATATTTTGCCAGGAACGGCCCGACCATCGGTGCCAGCACGAGGTCGACCGCCGGCGGCGGGGCATTGATGCGCAACCGGCCGGACGGCTCGGCGCGCAGGCCGCGCACCTGGTTCAGCGCATCGCCGACATCTGACATCGCCGGGGCGACGCGCGCCAGCAGCATTTCGCCGGCTTCGGTCAGCGCGACGCTGCGGGTGGTGCGGTTCATCAGGCGGACGCCGAGCCGCTCCTCCATGTCGCGCAGCCGCTGGCTGAGGCTCGAGACCGAGACGCGGCTCTCCAGCGCGGCACGCCGGAAATTGCGCGTGCGCGCCACCGCCACGAAGGCGTCGAGGTCGCGAAGGTCGAAATCCTGCATTGTTCGATATAGTGAACAAGCTGTTCCAGATTGTCCAGCTTATCGGTTTCCTCGCGCGGACGCATATCAGCCGCGTCATTCGGCGGCGAATTCACCCGCCGCGACCTTCGAGGGAAGCACCACCATGGACACACGCAAGCTCGGCTCCACCGGCCCCGCCGTCTCGCAGCTCGGTCTCGGCTGCATGGGCATGTCGGACTTCTACGGCCCCAGCGACCGCAGCGAGAGCATCGCCACCATCCATGCCGCGCTGGAGGCCGGCATCACCCTGCTCGACACCGGCGATTTCTACGGCATGGGCCACAACGAGATGCTGATCGGCGAAGCGCTCAGGGGTAAGAACCGCGACAATGTGCAGATCAGCGTCAAATTCGGCGCGCTGCGCGACCGCAATTACGGCTTTCTCGGCTATGACAGCCGCCCCGTCGCGGTGAAGAATTTCGCCGCCTACTCGCTGCAGCGGCTCGGCGTCGACCATATCGACATCTACCGCCCGGCGCGGCTCGATCCCAACGTGCCGATCGAGGACACGGTCGGCGCGATCGCCGACATGATCAAGGCCGGCTGGATCCGGCATATCGGCCTCTCCGAGGTCGGCTCCGACACCATCCGCCGCGCCCACAAGGTGCATCCGATCGCCGATCTGCAGATCGAATATTCGCTGCTGTCGCGCGGCATCGAGACCGACATCCTGAAGACCTGCCGCGAGCTCGGCATCGGCATATCAGCCTATGGCGTGCTGGCGCGCGGGCTGATCAGCGGGCACTGGTCGAAGGACCGCGCGGGGGCGAAGGATTTCCGGCTGCTCAGCCCGCGCTTCCAGGCCGGCAATATCGACGCCAACCTCGCGCTTGCCGATCGGCTGCGCGTCATCGCGGAGGATGTCGGTGCCTCACCGGCGCAGGTCGCAATCGCCTGGGTCGCTGCACAGGGCACGGACATCGTGCCGCTGGTCGGCGCGCGGCGGCGCGAGCGGCTGATCGAAGCGCTCGGTGCGCTCGATGTGAAGCTGACCGACGCCCACCGCGCGGCATTGGCATCCGCGTTTCCGCCCGGTGCCGCCGCCGGCGGACGCTATCCGGAGGAGCATCTCCGGCACATGGACAGCGAGAAGCCGGCGACCGTCTCGTAGGCGTTACAGATGCCCGCTCAGGTCGGTGATGTCTGGTGCATCACCGTTGAGCGGGTTTTGCGGATCGCGCGCGTAGCGCAGCGTCTCGAAGCGCATCGCGCGCGCATCCACCATCAACAGGCGGCCGACCAGGCCCTCGCCGAAGCCGACGATCTCGCGGATCGCCTCCAACGCCATCATCGATCCCAGAACGCCGGCAAGCGCGCCCATCACGCCGGCCTCGGCGCAGGCCGGCACCGTGCCCGGCGGCGGCGCTTCCGGGAACAGGCAGCGATACGTCGGGTTGAATTCGCCCTGCGCGTTCTTCTCATGGGCGCGGATCGTGGTCAGCGACGCGTCGAACTGGCCGAGCGCGGCCGTGATCAGCGGCCGCTTGGCGAGGAAGCAGGCGTCGGAAACGAGATATCGGGTTTCGAAATTATCGGAGCCGTCGAGCACGAGATCGTAATCCGCGATCAGCGCCATCGCATTCTTGGCGTCGAGCCGCACGGCATGCGCCTCGAACGCCACATGCGGATTGAGCGCATGGATCTGGGCAGCGGCGCTGTCGACCTTGCGCTTGCCAACATCTGGCGTCGCATGGATGATCTGGCGCTGCAGGTTGGAGAGCGACACGATATCGTCGTCGACCACGCCGAGCCGGCCGACGCCGGCGGCGGCCAGATACATCAGCGCCGGCGCGCCGAGGCCGCCCGCGCCGATCACCAGCACCGCGGCGTTCTTCAGCGCGTTCTGGCCGGGACCGCCCACCTCGCGCAGCACGATGTGGCGGGCATAGCGTTCGAGTTCGTCGGCACTCAGCATCATGAATTCCTGCGCGCTATTCCCTGAACCCGGGCGCGGTTGGAGTCGACCAAGCAGATGTGCTTAGTTGCGTGGACGTCAATGGGCGGATTTGTCATGAGATTGGTGCTTTCGGCAACATTGCTGCTCGCGGCTGTGGGGGCCGCACAGGCCCAGACCCCGCCGGCCGTGCCCGGCGTCAAGCCGAAGACCGTGACCACCGTGCCGATCCGCCCGGCGCTGCAGAAGCCCGAGGATACCGCAGGCGGCATGACGCAGGCCGAGCGGCTGGCGCTGCAATCCGACCTTGCCTGGGTCGGCGACTATAATGGCGCGATATCCGGCGACGTCAGCGAGCGCATGGTCAATGCGATCAAGGAATTTCAAAAGAAGCAGGGCGGCAAGCCGACCGGCGTCCTGAACCCGCAGGAGCGCGGCGTGCTCGCCGACACCGCGCGGAAGCGGCAGGAGAATGTCGGCTGGCGCATCGTCATCGAGCCCGCCACCGGCGCGCGGCTGGGCATTCCGAGCAAACTGGTGCCGCAGCTCACCAGCGATGCCTCCGGCGCGAAATGGACCTCGCCGACCGGCACGGTCCAGGTGCTGCTGACGCGGCGCAAGGAGGCGGGCCCGTCCACCGCCAAGCTCGCCGAACAGGAAAAGAAGGAACCGGCCGGCCGCACCATCGACTACACGGTGGTGAAGCCGGACTTCTTCGTCCTGTCCGGCATGCAGGGCCTGAAGAAGTTTTATCTGCGCGGCACCTTCAAGGGCGACGAAGTGCGCATCCTCACCATTCTCTACGACCAGGCGATGCAAAACACCGTCGAGCCGGTGGTGATCGCGATGTCGAGCGCGTTCAATCCGTTCCCATCCGGCGTCGTGGCCGGGCCGCCGCCGCGCAAGACGGTGGAATACGGCACCGGCGTCGTGGTCAGCGATGACGGCGCTGTTGTCACCGATCGCGTGGTGACCGACGACTGCATCGCGCTGACGATCCCGGGCCACGGCAATGCCGACCGCATCGCCGCGGACAAGGAGCACGATCTCGCCCTGCTGCGCGTCTATGGCGCGCGGGACCTGAAGCCGCTCAACATCGCCGGACGTGCGACGCAGACCACGCTCGACATCACCGGCATCTCCGACCCGCAAAGCCAGGGCGGCGGCGCCGCGGCGAGCAGTGTGAAAGCCTCGGTGGCGCAGCTCGGCGGCAACGATGCCGCGCTGTCACCGGCGCCGGCCGTCGGCTTCTCCGGCGCCGCGGCGCTCGACGGCGGCGGCAAATTTGCCGGCATCGCGGTGCTCAAGCCGGTGATCGTCGCCGGCCCAACCACGCCGGCGCAGGCCGCGCTGGTGCCGGCGGACACCGTGCGGGAGTTTTTGAAAGCGCATGGCGTCAACGCATCAGGTGGATCGACCGACGCCAAGGCCGCCGTGGTCCGCGTGATCTGCGTCAGGAAGTAAGAATACCCGTAGCCCGGATGTAGCGAAGCGCAATCCGGGGGCGGTCGAGCCCCTGGTGAGAGATGCCCCGGATTGCGCTTCGCTGCATCCGGGCTACGAAGCTCCTTATCTCAACGCAAACCGCACCCCGGCCCGCGCCAGTCCGCCCGCAATCCCGACCGGCGTGCCGTCGGCGCGCCAGCAGGCCGCGCCTGACATGGTGCCATCGGCGTGGAACTGGATCGCGTTCATGCCGCCGGCCACCGTTGCCACTACCTGCACCTTGTGGCCCTTCGCGGTGAGCGCGGCGCGGACGGCTTCCGGCACCGCCTGCTCGACCTCGAGCGCATTGCCTTCGGTCCAGACCCGCGGCGCCTCGACCGCCTCCTGCAGGCTCATGCCGTGGTCGATCAGATTGATCAGCGCCTGCATCGCGCTCGGGAAGATGCGTTTGCCGCCGGGCAGGCCGAGCGCGTAGACGAGCTTGCCGCCGCGCAGCGCCATCATCGGCGACATCGAGGTGGTCACACGCTTGCCTGACGCCAGCGACAGCGCATGCCCCGGCCGCGGATCGAACAGGTTCATATAGTTGTTCGGCACCGTGCCGAGGCCCGGAATCAGGATCTTGGCGCCGAACAGATTGTTGATGGTCTGCGTGGTCGCGACCACATTGCCCACCGCGTCCGCCGCGGTCATGTGCGTGGTGTGTGCGCTTTCGAGCTGCGCGACGCCGGCGCCCCAGGCCTGCGCGCGATCAGGATCGATCGCGCCGCGCCGCTCTTCCGCATAGGCCTTCGAGGTCAGCCGCTGCACCGGCACATTGATGTAGGCGGGATCGCCGCTCGCGGCCGCGCGATCGGCGAAGGCGATCTTCAGCACCTCGGCGAGATAATGGATAGTCTCGGCGGTGCCGAAGCCGAGGCGCGCGATGTCATAGCCTTCGAGGATGTTGAGCATCTGGGTGATGTGCACGCCGGACGCGGCCGGCGGCGGCGGCCCCAAAATTTCCCAGCCGCGATAGTCGGCGCGGATCGGCGCGCGCTCGACGGTCTTGTAGGACGTGAGATCCTCGCGCGCGATGAAGCCGCCGTTGTTTTTCATGTAGTCGACGAGAATGTCGCCGAGCGGGCCCTCATACAGCGCGTTGTCGCCGTGCTCGGCGATGTATTTCAGCGTCTCGGCATATTCCGCCTGCACCACACGCTCGCCGGGCTTCAGCGGCGTACCATCAGGCAGATAGATCGCCGAGATCGGCTTGTCCTTCAGCATCTCCTCGGCGCCGTCGGTGATGCATTCATGCAGATACGGCGTCGCCGCATAGCCGCGCGCCGCGTGCTTGATCGCCGGCTGCATCACGTCGGCGAGGCTCATGGTGCCGAAGCGGCGCAGCGTCTCGCACCAGGCTTTCAGCGAGCCGGGTACGGCGACCGCCTTCGGCCCGTTCAGATTCTCGTTGCCGACGGTGTCGAACACGTCATGCGCCGAGCCGGGCTTCGAGGTGTAGGTATCGGGCCGCACCGCCTGCGGCACCGTGCTCTGCCCGTCGATGAAACGATGGCTGCCGTCGGCGAGACGAATATGCGCCATGCCGCCGCCGATGATGCCGACCATCATCGGCTCGACCACGGTCAGCGTGAACAGGGTAGCGATCGCGGCGTCGATGGCGTTGCCGCCGGCCGCGAGCATTTCCGCGCCTGCGGCTGAGGCCAGCGGATGATTGCTCACCACCATGCCGCGGCTCGAGCTCGCCGGCTGCTTCTCGCAGTTGAAAGTTGTCCCCGTGTGATTGCGCCAGTCGCCGCTCATGGTCGGTCTCCCCTTGTTGTTGTTATTGGCAGTTCTATTTCTGGCACTTCGGGCACCAGAATGTCGAACGGCCATTCTGGGTGAAACGCCTGACGATGCCGCTGCACTTTCCGGTGCGGCACGTCTCGCCTTCGCGGTCATAGACCTGGAACGAATGCTGGAAGTAGCCGAGCTCGCCATTGGTCAGCCGGTGATCGCTGATCGAGGAGCCGCCGGCCTTGATCGCCTGGTTGAGCACCGCATGGATCGCATCGACCAGCCGCCCGGCGTGCTCAGTCGGCTCGGCCTTCTTCGTTGCGAGCGTCGCGGCCAATCGCCGCGGCGACAAATGCGAACGAAACAGCGCCTCGCAAACATAGATGTTGCCAAGTCCCGCCACCACGCGCTGGTCGAGCAGCGCCGCCTTCAGGCTGGTCTTCTTGTTGTGGCAGGCGCGCGCCAGCATCGCCGCGTCGAATTCGTTGCCGAGCGGCTCGGGGCCGAGCCCCTTCAGCAACGGCTCATCCTCGATCGCGTTGCGGGCGATGATCTTCATGTAGCCGAAGCGGCGCGGATCGTTGAAGACGATGGCAGCGCCCGACGACATGTGAAACACGACGTGATCATGCGCGCGGTCCTCGCTGCGCGGATGATGGAATTGCCCCGGCGTCGCGCCGCCCTCCTCCCGGTGCACGCGAAATGAGCCGGACATGCCGAGATGCATCAGCAGCACGTCGCCGGAGGTCAGATCCGCCATCAGATATTTGGCGCGGCGGCCGAGCCCGGTGACGGTCTGGCCCTCGAGCCGGGCGATAAAGTCTTTTTGAAAGGGAAACCGCAGATCCTTGCGGCGGGCTTCGGCCTTGACGATCTTTGCGCCTTCCATGGCCGGTTGCAGGCCGCGGCGGACGGTCTCGACTTCGGGTAATTCCGGCATGGAGGCATTCACCTTTTGGAAGTGACGTGATAGCGCCATTGCGGCCGCCGCGCTATGGTCCGGCTGGAGCGTTTTCGAGCGAAGTGGGTACCGGTTCGCGTGAAGAAAACGCGACCAAAAAAGGTTGAGAGTAAAGCGTTGATGGATCGGTCGGATCAAACCACCCATTTCGGCTTCAGGGACGTCCCCCTGGGCGAGAAGCAGACGCTGGTGAACGACGTGTTTCACAGCGTGGCGTCGCGCTACGACCTGATGAACGACCTGATGTCGGCAGGCCTGCACCGGGTCTGGAAGGACATTATGATCACGGCGCTCGATCCGCCGAAGGGCGACCGGCCGTTCGCGCTGCTCGACGTCGCCGGCGGCACCGGCGACATCGCGTTCCGCGCCGCCAAGGCGGCGGGCCCGGGATTCCATGCCACGGTCTGCGACATCAATGGCGACATGCTTGCGGTGGGCCGAGAACGCGCCGCCAAGCAGCACCTCGGCGACCGCGTGTCGTTCGTCGAGGGCAACGCGGAAACATTGGGCTTCGCCGACCGCGCGTTCGACGCCTACACCATCGCGTTCGGCATCCGCAACGTGCCGCAGATCGACCTCGCGCTGCGCGAGGCCTATCGCGTCTTGAAGCCCGGCAGCCGCTTTTTGTGCCTGGAGTTCTCCACCGTCGACGTGCCCGGGCTCGACCGGTTGTACGATCTGTTCTCCTTCAAGGTGATCCCGCCGCTCGGCCGCGCCGTCACCGGCGACGCCGAGTCCTACCAGTACCTCGTCGAGTCGATCCGCAAATTCCCGCGGCCGCCCGTCTTCGCCGAGATGATCGGGGCGGCCGGCTTCAAGCGTGTGAAGTGGCAGAGCCTCTCCGGCGGCATCGTGGCGCTGCATTCGGGCTGGCGTTTGTGATCTCCGCGTTTTCCCACATCGCGCGCCTCGCCCGCGCCGGGTTCGTGTTTGCGCGCGAAGGCGTGTTCGGCGTCGTTGATCCCTCGCTGGTGCCGCCGCCCGGGCAGCTCGCGTTGAAAATGGCGCGGCTGATCGAACGCCGCAACGCCAAGTCCGGCGCGCGGCTGTCGCGCGCGCTGACCCGGCTCGGGCCCGCCTATCTCAAGCTCGGACAATTCCTCGCCACCCGTCCCGACGTCGTCGGCGTGGCGATGGCGCGCGACCTCGAAGCGCTGCAGGACCGGCTGCCGCCGTTCTCGCAAAGCGAGGCCGAGGCGGTGATCACGCAATCGCTGGAACGGCCGCTGTCGCTGGCGTTCACACATCTCGGCCCGGCGGTGGCGGCAGCCTCGATCGCGCAGGTGCATCGCGCCGAGGTCGAGCGCAATGGCGTCCGGCACCCGGTCGCGGTCAAGGTGCTGCGGCCCAACGTCGCCGCGCGCTTCCGCCGCGACCTCAGCGATTTCTTCTTCGTCGCACGCAATGCCGAGGCGCACTCCGCCGAGGCGCGGCGGCTGCGGCTGATCGAGGTCATCAACACGATGTCGCGCTCGGTCGCGATGGAGATGGATCTGCGGCTCGAGGCGGCCGCGCTCTCCGAGATGGCGGAGAACACAAACGACGATCCCGACTTCCGGGTGCCCGCGGTGGACTGGGACCGCACCACCCACAACGTGCTGACCATGGAGTGGATCGACGGCATCGCGCTGAACGATCACGCCCGTCTCGCCGAGGCCAAGGTCGACCTGCCCGATCTCGGCCGCAAGGTGATCCAGAGCTTTCTGCGCCATGCGCTGCGCGACGGCTTCTTCCACGCCGACATGCATCCCGGCAATCTGTTCCTCGACGAGGCCGGCCGCCTCGTTGCCGTGGATTTCGGCATCATGGGACGGCTCGGCGCCAAGGAGCGCCGCTTCCTGGCCGAAATCCTGCTCGGCTTCATCACCCGCGACTATCGCCGTGTTGCCGAGGTGCATTTCGAGGCCGGCTACGTGCCGGGCCATCACTCGGTGGAGAATTTCGCGCAGGCGATCCGCGCCATCGGCGAGCCGATCCACAACCGCACCGCCGAGGAAATCTCGATGGCGAAGCTGCTCACGCTTCTGCTCGAGGTCACCGGCCTGTTCGACATGCAGACGCGGCCCGAACTGATCCTGCTGCAGAAGACCATGGTGGTGGTCGAGGGCGTGGCGCGCGGCTTCGATCCCAAGCTCGACATCTGGAAGATCGCCGACCCCGTGGTGCGCGAGTGGATCACGCAGAATCTCGGCCCGGCCGGCCGCATCCAGAGCGCGCTGTCGGGCGCAGGCGAACTCGGCCGCGTCCTCGCCGGCCTGCCGTCGATCGCGACCCGCGCCATGACCGTGCTCGAGCAGCTGGAGACCATGACCCGCGAGGGCCACATGCTGTCGTCTGATACCATCGACGAGATGGCCCGCGCTGAGGCAAAGAAGGCGCGGCTGCAGACCGTCGGCCTCTGGATCATTGCCCTCACCCTGATCGGAATCTTCTTCACGATCCGCGGCCACTAGAGCTATTTCCGTTCCGATGGAATCGGAACGGAGCTCTAGATTCTAGTTTTTGACGCGTTTTCTTCACGCGAATCGGAATCCAATTCGCTGGAAAACGCTCTAAATTTGATTGCAATGCATGCATCTCGTGCTAGCATCGCTAGCACATCTGAGGGCGTATGCCATGGCCAGCCTGACCATCCGCAAACTCGACGACGAGCTGAAAACCTATCTGCGGCTGCGCTCCGCCAAGAACGGGCGCTCCGTCGAGGAGGAAGTCCGGGTGATCCTGCGCGAGCTTGCGGAGGGCCGTGCGGAGCCCGCTGAGGCGCTCGCCGCGGGGCTGGCCGCTGCTGTCGCCCGCGCGCCACGGGCTGCCAGCGCGGCTGGCGAGCCCCGCATCACCCTGATCATCGGCGGCGGGATCGCGGCCTACAAGGCGCTGGACCTGATCCGGCGGCTGAAGGAGCGGCACATCGAGGTCCGCTGCGTGCTGACCAGGGCGGCCCAGCAATTCGTCACCCCGCTCGCCGCCAGCGCGCTGTCGCATGAGCGCGTCTACACCGACCTGTTCGACGCCGAGAGCGAGTTCGACGCCGGCCATATTCGCCTGGCGCGGGAGTGCGACTTGATCGTGGTGGCGCCGGCCACCGCCGACCTGATGGCCAAGATGGCGCAGGGCCATGCCGACGACCTCGCCACCGCGATCCTGCTCGCCGCCAACCGGCCGATCCTGCTGGCGCCGGCAATGAACCCCCTGATGTGGAACAACCCGGCCACCCGCCGCAACGTGCTGCAGCTGCGCCGCGACGGCGTCCACACCGTCGGGCCCGATGCCGGCGAGATGGCGGAAGCGGGCGAAGCCGGGGTCGGACGGATGGCCGAGCCGACCGAGATTGCAGCCGCCGCCGACCGCATGCTGCGGCCGCCCAAACCGCATCCGCTCGCCGGCAAGCGCGTGCTGGTCACGGCCGGCCCGACCCATGAGGCGATTGATCCGGTGCGCTACATCGCCAACCGCTCCTCCGGCAAACAGGGTTTTGCCATTGCCGCCGCGGCGCAGGCGGCCGGCGCCGACGTCGTGCTGGTGTCCGGCCCGGTCGAGCTCGACGATCCGCAGGGCATGTCGGTGATGCGGGTGGAATCGGCGCGCGACATGCTGCACCGGGTCGAGGCGGCGCTGCCGGTCGATGTCGCGATCTTCGCCGCCGCGGTCGCCGACTGGCGGGTCGCCAGCGAGGGCAGCCAGAAACTGAAGAAGAGCGCCGCCGGCATGCCGCCGCTGCAGCTGGTGGAGAATCCCGACATCCTCGCCACCATCTCGAAGCTGAAGGAGAAGCGGCCGCCGCTGGTGATCGGCTTCGCCGCCGAGACCGAGCATCTGATCGAGAACGCCAAGGCCAAATTCGCGCGCAAGGGCTGCGACTGGATCGTCGCCAACGACGTCTCGCCCACCACGGGCGTGATGGGCGGCGACCGCAACACCGTTCATTTGCTGTCGCGCGAGGGCAAGGACGTCACCGTCGATTCCTGGCCGGTGATGACCAAGGAAGAGGTGGCGGCCGCGCTGGTGTCGCGGATCGCACGAGCCGTGGGGACTGCATCGTGAGCGCCGTGATCAAGGTCGAGATCTGCCAGCTGCCGCATGGCGCCGATTTACTGCTGCCGGCCTACCAGACGGCCGACGCGGCCGGGCTCGACCTCTTGGCCGCGGTGCCGCGCTCAGCGCCGCTGATCCTGCTGCCCGGACGCTACGAGATGGTTCCGACCGGGCTGACCATCGCGCTGCCGCCGGGCTATGAGGCCCAGGTGCGGCCGCGCTCCGGGCTGGCCGCCAAGCACGGCGTCACCGTGCTGAACTCGCCCGGCACCATCGACGCCGACTACCGCGGCGAGATCAACGTGCTCTTGATCAATCACGGCCAGGCGCCGTTCCAGATCCGGCGCGGCGAGCGCATCGCGCAGCTGGTGATCGCGCCGGTGACGCGGGCCGAGCTGGTTCCGGTCGAGGTGCTGTCCGTGACCGAGCGCGGCAGCGGCGGCTTCGGCTCGACCGGGCGCTAGAGCATGATCCGGAAAAGTGGGCACCGGTTTTCCGGAAAGATCATGCTCCAATAAGTCCTTCCGCGAGTGCGGAGTCAATTCGCGTAAAATTCGCGCCATCGCTGCGCATTTTTTCACAGCCGATTCTGCGTTCACGGTCTGGACTCTTACTCGCTGACTCGCAATGGGACTATTCTGACTTGATTCGAGCACGACGGGGGGTCTTCGTCGGGCTATCTGGTCCTGCTTGGGCACGTCACCGGAAGACCGTCTCCACTTTTCCGGATCTTCTGCGGGTCTTGCCTGGGAGTTGTGCGTTCTGGGGCAACATATGTCGGGCGTAGTCGCAGCGATGCGTCGCAGCCTGCTGTCATGCACCTCACTGGCGCGCGACGGCATGATCGGACTCGTCACCACGGCATTGCTGCCGGTCCGCTCGGCGTTTGCCGCCGACGGCGTCCTCGCGCAGGCGATCGCGGATCAATTCGGCCTCAACCACCAGGAGGTCGCGGTGCTCGCGACCTCGCTGGCGCTGGTCGGCTTCTCCGCCGTCGCCGCGATCCTGTTGATGCGCACCCGGGTCCGCGCGACGCGGAACGAGGAGCGGCTGCGCTTCGAGATCTCGGACCTGCAGGCGCAGTCCGACCGGCTGCGCGCGCTGTTGTTCGTCGAGCCGCAGGTGCTGATCTCCTGGGCCGCCGGCGACAACCGGCCGCAGATCTCGGGCGACATCTCGCTGGTGATGTCGCAGGAGGGTTCCCCGCAGCGCATCCTCGCCTTCGGAACCTGGCTGCCGCCGGAACCGGCGCTGCAGATGGACCACGCCGTCGACGCGCTGCGCGACAAGGGCGAGGCGTTTTTGCTCAACCTCTCGACCTCGGCCGGCCGCGCCATCGAGGCGATGGGCCGCGCCATCGGCGGCCAGGCCATCGTGCGGATCCGCGAGCTCGGCGGGCTGCGCCGCGAGCTCGCCGAAGCCAACCTGCGCTACAAAGCGCTGCAGGAGGAGACCGAGCTGCTGCGCGACTTCGCCGCCGCGGCGCCGTGGCCGATCTGGGCCAAGAGCCTCGAGGGCAATCTGCGCTACGCCAACGCCGCCTATGTCCGCGCCACCGAGGGCAAGAGCGTCGCCGACGCGCTGCAGCGCAATCTCGAACTGCTGGAAAGCGAGCAGCGCAGCGAGCTGACCAAGGCACTCAACGACAATGCGAGCTATGCCGCGCGGCTGCCGATCGTGGTCAGCGGCGAGCGGCGGATCTACGACGTGCAGGCGCTCAAGCTCGGCGGCGGCAGCGCCGGGATCGCGATCGACGCCAGCGAAGCCGCGGCGCTGCGCGCGGCGATCGTGCGCATGGTCGAGGCGCACCGCCGCACGCTCGATCAATTGTCGTCGGGCGTCGCGGTGTTCGACGCCGACCGTCGCCTCACCTTCTACAACGAATCCTATCGACGGCTGTGGGGCCTCGACCAGGCCTTCCTCGACGGCAATCCCGACGATTCCAGCATCCTCGACCGGCTGCGCGCCAACCGCAAACTGCCGGAGCAGCCGGACTTCCGCGCCTGGAAGGCCAAGCTGCACGAGGCCTATCGCGCCGTCGAATCCGAGACCTACACCTGGTTCCTGCCCGACGGCCGCGCCATCAGCGTCGTCACCACGCCGAACCTCGAGGGCGGCGTCACCTATCTGTTCGACAACGTCACCGAGAGCCTCGACCTGGCGCGCCAGTTCGACCGCCTGACCCGGGTGCAGCGCGAGACCCTCGACAATCTCGGCGAGGCGGTCGCGGTGTTCGGCAGCAACGGCCGCGCCGAGCTGTTCAACCCGCCGTTTGCCAAGATGTGGAAGCTGCCGGCGGACGCGCTGCAGGGCGAGCCGCATATCGAGGCGGTGGAAGCAATGTGCCGGCCGCTGTTCGACGACGCGCTGACCTGGCGCACGCTGCGCGAATCGATCACCGCGATCGAGAACCGCGCCCAGGTCGCGCTCAAGCTGGAGCGCAAGGACGGCAGCGTGCTGAACTGCATGACCGTCCCGCTGCCCGACGGCAAGACCCTGCTCGCATTCCAGGACATCACCGACACCGAAAATGTCGAACGCGCGCTGCGCGAGCGCAACGAGGCGCTCGAGGCGGCCGACCAGATGAAGGTGGATTTCGTCCACCACGTCTCCTACGAGTTGCGCGCGCCGCTCACCACCATCATCGGCTTCGCGCATTTCCTCAGCGATCCCTCGACCGGGCCGCTGACGCCGAAGCAGGCCGAATATCTCGACTACGTCACCAAATCGACCAACGCGCTGCTGGCGCTGACCAACAACATCCTCGATCTCGCCACCATCGACGCCGGCGCGATGAAGCTCGAGCTTGGGCCGGTGAACATCGCCCAGGCGATCGAGGCCGCGGCCGAAGGCATCCAGGACCGGCTCGCGACCGACCGGATCGCGCTCAAGGTCGACATCGAGCCCAATATCGGCGGCTTTACCGGCGACGAGCGGCGGGTGGTGCAGGTGCTCTATAACCTGCTCGCCAATGCCGTCGGCTTCTCGCCGCATGACGCCACCGTCACGATCAGCGCGCGGCGGACCGAGCACAGCGTGGTGTTTTCGGTGACCGATTCCGGCCCCGGCATTCCCTTGGAGATGCGGGACAAGGTGTTCAACTGGTTCGAGAGCCATTCGCACGGCTCGCGGCATCGCGGCGCCGGGCTCGGGCTGTCACTGGTACGTTCGTTTGTCGAACTGCATGGCGGGCGGGTGCGCGTCGATTCGACCGTCGGCAAGGGCACGACCGTGACCTGCGACTTCCCGATCGACCAGACCGCGCACCGCAACGCCGCTGAATGATCGCGACCTCGACATTCTCGGTGCCGCTCGCGAACGAAACCGCGACAGCCGAGCTGATGGCCGATCTCGCGCTGTTGATCGGCGCCGGCGACGTCATCACGCTGTCCGGCGACCTCGGCGCCGGCAAGACCGCCGCCGCCCGCGCGCTGATCCGCTATCTCGCCGACGACGCGACGCTGGAGGTGCCGAGCCCGACCTTCACGCTGGCGCAGAGCTACGAGCTGCCGGCGTTTCCGATCATTCACGCCGACCTCTACCGCATCAACGACGCCAGCGAGCTCGAGGAGATCGGGCTGTCGCCGCTGCCCGACGACGTCGCGGCGCTGATCGAGTGGCCGGAGCGCGCGCCCGATGCGATGCCCGACGATCGCATCGACATCGCGTTCAGCCATCGTCCGGCGCTGGGATCGACGGCCCGCGCCGCCGAGATCACCGGCTACGGCACATCGGCGGCGAAGGTCGCGCGGCTCGAGGTGCTGCGCCAGTTTCTCGAGCGCGCGGGCTTTCTCCACGCCCGCCGCGAGCGGATGCCGGGCGATGCCTCGACCCGCTCCTATGCGCGGCTGCGCACCGATGACGGCAGCGTCATCCTGATGAACTCGCCGCGCCGCCCCGACGGCCCCGCGATCTACAACGGCCAGTCCTACAGCGCGGCGGTGCATCTTGCCGAGGACGTCAGGCCGTTCGTCGCGATCGGAAACGGGCTGCGCAAGCACGGCTTTTCCGCGCCCGCGATCCGGCACAGCGATCTCGAGTCCGGCTTTCTCATCACCGAGGATTTCGGCAGCGCCGGCGTGATCGAGGGCGATCCGCCGCAGCCGATCGTCGAGCGCTATGAGGCCGCCACCGATATGCTGGCGGCACTGCATCGCGAGGCGCTGCCGGAGACGCTGCCGATCACGGCCGATACGGCCTACGACATCCCGGTGTTCGACATCGACGCCTGGCTGATCGAGATCGGGCTGATGCTCGAATGGTATTTGCCCGACCGCGGCGTCGAGCCGAGCGAGGAGCTGCGCAGCGAATTTCTGGGGATGTGGCGCGGGCTATTGGAAAAGCCCGCCGCGGCGCCGCAGACCTGGGCGATCCGCGACTTCCATTCGCCGAACATCATCTGGCTCGCCGAGCGCACCGGCATCCTGCGCGTCGGCATCATCGATTTCCAGGACGCGGTGCTTGGCCCGGCGGCCTATGACGTGGTGTCGTTGCTGCAGGATGCGCGGATCGACGTGCCGGAGCAGCTCGAGCTGGCGCTGTTGACCCGCTACATCAAGGCGCGGCGCACCACCGACATGAGCTTCGATCCGGCGCAATTCGCCGAGCTCTATGCGATCATGTCGGCACAGCGCAACACCCGCCTGCTCGGCACCTTCGCCCGGCTCAACCGCCGCGACGGCAAGCCGCAATATCTGAAGCACCAGCCGCGGATCTGGACCTATCTCAACCGATCGCTGGCCCATCCGGCGCTCACCACCTTCCGCCTCTGGTACGAGGCCAACGTCCCTCCCCCGCTACCGTAGGTTTACCGGTTGTTAGCCAACCGTCGCCTAAGCTGGAACCGGGCTGTGTCGGACGGACGGCCGGATCTGGAGCGCGACCATAATGGGGACCGAACGACGCAGGGGCGATCGCGTCACATTTGAGCGCGGCATTCCGGCGCACATGATGGGCATCGACGGCACCTGGCGGCGCGACTGCATGATGGAAGACGTGTCGGAGACCGGCGCCAAGCTCACCGTCGAGGGCTCGGTCGAGGGACTGGCCCTGAAGGAGTTTTTTCTGCTGCTGTCGTCCACAGGATTGGCCTATCGCCGCTGCGAGCTGGCATGGGTCAATGGCGACCAGATCGGCGTCAATTTCTTGAAACAAGGCGATAAGAAGAAGAAACCGGCCCGGCGCAGCTCGCAGGCTGTGGACGTCTAGACCCGGTCCAGGGTCGCCGGCTTGACCGCCGTCTTACAGCCGTCATGTCCGCTGACTATGGCGGTTGGTTAATGTGCCTGTCGAATCGCCGTGATATGATCGGCGCGAAGAGAACGATGACCGAGAATATCCGGAAGATGCCAGTCACCCCCCACAAAGCCATGGTGCTCGCTGCGGGCCTCGGTGTGCGCATGCGCCCGCTGACCGACACGATGCCCAAGCCGCTGGTGAGCGTGGCCGGCCAGCCGCTGCTCGACCACGTGCTCGACAAGCTCGCCGGCGCCGGCGTCAGCGAAGCCGTGGTCAACGTGCATTATCTGCCCGACCAGATCATCGACCACGTCAAGACCCGCAGCCGCCCGCGCGTGATCATCTCGGACGAGCGCGACCAGGTGCTCGGCACCGGCGGCGCGGTCGTCAAGGCGCTGCCGCTGCTCGGCGAGGCGCCGTTCTTCCATCTCAACGCCGACACGATGTGGATCGACGGCGTGCGCTCCAATCTGGCGCGGCTCGCGGAAACCTTCGATCCGGCGCGGATGGACATCCTGCTGTTGATGGCGCCGACCGCGAGCAGCATCGGCTATAGCGGCCGCGGCGACTACAGCATGCTGCCCGACGGCGCGCTGCGCAAGCGGCGGGAAAATCAGGTGGTGCCGTTCGTCTATGCCGGTGCGGCGATCATGTCGCCGGCGCTGTTCGCCGATGCCCCGGCCGGCGAGTTCTCGCTGACCAAAATGTTCGACCGCGCCAATGACCAGGAACGGCTGTTCGGCCTGCGCCTCGACGGCGTCTGGATGCATGTCGGAACCCCCGATGCGATCCAGGCCGCGGAAGAGGCGTATTTGGAGAGCGTGGCGTAGTAGGTACGCGTCATTCCGGGATGGTCCGAAGGACCAGACCCGGAATCTCGAGATTCCGGGTTCGATGCTTCGCATCGCCCCGGAATGACGGCTCTCTCCACACCGATGACCTCCAGCCCATCGCTCCCTATATTGGCGCCTGATCCGAATCAGGCTGCCAATGCGCGTTTTCAGCGTTCCACTCTCCGTCCCGTTCCTGCGCACCGTCATCGCCGCACTGGTCGATGGCCGGCTGGTCGCGGGATTTGAGGCGCGCAAGGATCCCGCCAAGCTCGCCAACGCCACGCTCTATCTGCCGACCCGCCGTGCCGGCCGGCTGGCGCGCGAAATCTTCCTCGACGTGCTCGACACCGACGCCGCGGTGCTGCCGCGCATCGTCGCGCTCGGCGACATCGATGAGGACGAGCTCGCCTTCGCCGATCAATCCGACGAGGTCGGCGGCGCCGCGCCGCTGGAGATTCCGCCAAAGCTCGGCGAGCTCGAGCGCCGCCTGACCCTGGCGCATCTGGTCGCGGCCTGGGCGAAGACGCCGGTGTCGTCGCCGCTGGTGGTCGGCGGCCCGGCCTCGACCTTGCAGCTCGCCGGCGACCTCGCGCGGCTGATGGACGACATAGTGACGCGCGGCGTCGATTGGCGCGAGCTCGACCGCCTGGTGCCCGACCAGCTCGACAGATACTGGCAGCACTCGCTGGAATTTTTGCGCATCGCGCGCGACGCCTGGCCGAACTATCTCAAGGAGATCGGCAAGATCGAGCCGGCGGCGCGCCGCGATTTCCTGATCGAGGCGGAAGCGGCACGACTGGCGAAGCATCGCGCCGGCCCGGTGATCGCCGCGGGCTCGACTGGCTCGATGCCGGCCACCGCCAAGTTCCTGCATGCGGTGGCGAAGCTGTCGAACGGCGCGGTGGTGCTGCCGGGGCTCGACACCGATCTCGACGAGGAGTCCTGGAACACGATCGGCGGCGAACGCGGTGACGACGGCAGGTTTACGACCCCGCCGTCATCGAACCATCCGCAATTCGCGATGCACATGCTGCTCGACCGCTTCGGCATCAGGCGCCGCGACGTCGAGAGTCTTGCCGCGCCGGCGCCGCTCGGCCGCGAGGTGCTGGTATCGGAGACGATGCGCCCCTCGACCGCGACCGCGCAATGGCACGACCGGCTGGAACGGCCGGAAATCGTCGCGCGGATTTCCGCCGGGATGACCAACCTTGCGGTGGTCGAGGCGCCCAACCCGGAGATGGAGGCGCTGGCGATTGCGGTGGCGATGCGCGAGGCGCGGCATCTCGGCAAATCCGCCGCACTGGTGACGCCGGACCGCGCGCTGGCGCGCCGCGTGATGGCCTCGCTGACGCGCTGGCAGCTCGAGTTCGACGATTCCGGCGGCGACGCGCTGATGGAGACGCCGGCCGGCGCGTTCGCCCGCCTTGCCGCGGAGGCCGCCGCGCGAGGACTGGAGCCGCCGACGCTGCTGGCGCTGCTGAAGCATCCGCTGTTCCGGCTCGGCGGCGCGCATGGCGCGCTCAGGCGCGCGATCGAGGTGCTGGAGCTCGCGCTGCTGCGCGGCACCCGGCCACAGCCGGGAACGGGCGGCCTGGCACGCGACTTCGCGCGCTTCCGTGCCGAGCTGACAAAGCTCAACAGCGGCGAGACCTCCTCGCTGCACAAGGCCGAACAGCGCGCGCGACTGCGCGACAGCGATCTCGACCGGGCCCAGCATCTGATCGCAAGGCTGCAGGCGGCGCTGGCGCCGCTCGAGGGCATGGCATCCTCGAGGCCCTACGATTTTGCCGAGCTGGCAATTCGGCACCGCGAGGCGCTGATTGCGCTGTCGAGTGATCAGCACAGCGTCGCCGCCGTGTTCGAGGAGCGCGCCGGCGCGTCGCTGGCCTCGGCATTCGACGAGCTGCTGGCAAAGGGGCAGCCGAGTGGACTATCGACGCCGCTCGCCGATTATCCCGAGGTGTTCCAGACCGCGTTCGCCGACCGCATGGTGCGGCGGCCGGAATCGGCGCGATCGCAGCTCAACATCTTCGGCCAGCTCGAGGCGCGTCTCACCGAATCCGATCGCATCATTCTCGGCGGCCTGGTCGAAGGCGTCTGGCCGCCGGCGCCGCGGATCGATCCCTGGCTGAGCCGGCCGATGCGGCACGAGCTCGGGCTCGATCTTCCGGAGCGGCGCATCGGCCTCTCGGCGCACGACTTCGCGCAATTGCTCGGGCATGACGAGGTGATCCTGACCCACGCCGCCAAGGTCGGCGGCGCGCCGGCGGTCGCCTCGCGCTTCCTGCATCGGCTGGAGGCGGTGGCGGGCGAAATGCGCTGGAAGGCGGCGAAAGCGGCCGGCGACACTTACGTGCAATACGCCGCCGAACTCGACCGGCCCGACAAGGTCGAGCCGATCCCCCAGCCGGAACCGCGTCCGCCGCGCGAGGCGCGGCCGCTGAAGATGTCGGTCACCGCGATCGAGGACTGGCTGCGCGATCCCTACACGATCTATGCGCGCTACATCCTGCGGCTCGATCCGCTCGATCCCGTCGACATGCCGCTGTCGGCGGCCGATCGCGGCTCGGCGATCCACGAGGCGCTCGGCGAGTTCACGCAGAAATATGCCGACGCGCTGCCTGACGACGTCAAGAGCACGCTGCGCGAGATCGGCGGCAAATTCTTCGCGCCGCTGATGGAGCGACCCGAGGCCCGCGCGCTGTGGTGGCCGCGCTTCCAGCGCATCGCGGCGTGGTTCGCCGAATGGGAGCAGGCACGGCGCGGCAATATTGCCGGCATCAACGCCGAGATCCGCGGCGAGATCGGCATTCCCCTCGACAATGCCCGGACCTTCATCCTCTCGGCGCGCGCCGACCGGATCGAGCGGCGGCATGACGGCAGCTTTGCGATCCTCGACTACAAGACCGGCCAGCCGCCGACCGGAAAGCAGGTACGGATGGGCCTGTCGCCGCAGCTCACGCTGGAGGCCGCGATCCTGCGCGAGGGCGGCTTTGCCGAGATCCCGGCCGACTCCTCGGTCGGCGAACTGGTCTATGTCCGGCTGAGCGGCAACAATCCGCCCGGCGAGCAGCGCTCGCTGGAGCTGAAGATCCGCAACGAGACGCCACAGCCGCCGGACGAAGCCGCCGACAGCGCGCGGCTCAAGCTCGAGGCTTTGATCCGCGCTTTCGACAATGAGGAGCAGGCCTACACCTCGCTGAACCTGTCGATGTGGGCGAACCGCTACGGCGCCTATGACGATCTCGCCCGCATCAAGGAATGGTCCGCCGCCGGCGGCCTGGGGATCGAGGAATGGTGAAGGCTCCCCGCCCGATTCCGCCGGCAGTGCGCGATGCGCAGGCCCGCGCCTCCGATCCGAAGGCGTCAACCTTCGTGTCGGCCAATGCCGGCTCGGGCAAGACCCACGTTTTGGTCCAGCGCGTGATCCGCCTGTTGCTGTCAGGCGTGCCGCCGGAAAAGATCCTCTGCATCACCTTCACCAAGGCTGCCGCGGCGAACATGGCCGAGCGCGTCTTCACCACGCTCGGACACTGGGTGACGCTCGACGACGCCGCGCTCGACGACGCAATCCGCGAGGCCGGTATCGCGCATCCCTCCCCCAAGCTGCGAAGAGAGGCGCGAAAACTGTTCGCCTGCGCACTGGAGACGCCGGGCGGGTTGAAGGTGCAGACCATCCACGCGCTGTGCACGCGGCTGCTGCAGCAGTTTCCGTTCGAGGCCAACGTGCCGGCGCGCTTCGCCGTGCTCGACGACCGCGACCAGACCGAGATGATGGAGCGCGCCAATCTGGCAGTGTTCCTCGAGGCCTCCCGCAATCCGGATAGTCCGATCGGCCGCGCGCTGATGACGGCGATGGCCAGCGCTGCCGACGTCACCTTCAAGGACGTGGTCCGCGAGGCCTGCCTCAGCCGCGACCACTTCATGGCCTGGACTGACACCGCCGGCAGCGCGGCAGCCGCCGCCGCGCAGATGTCGGCTGCGCTCGGCGTGTCTGCCGACGACCGCATCGAGGATGTCGAGCGCGAGATCGTCGATGGGCCCTATCTCAAGAGGTCCGGCTGGGAGGAGATCGCCACCGTTCTCGATACCGGCAGCAAGTCCGACCAGGACCAGGCGGCGCGGCTGCGCGAGGCGCTGGCGTTCACCGGCGCCGCGCAGGTCGATGCGTATCTTGCCGTGTTCCTGACCGAGACCGAGCGCGCACCGCGCAAGTCGGTGGTGACGAAAAAATTCGCCGACAACAACCCGGTGATCGGCCGGATGTTCGAGGCCGAGACCCGCCGTGTCCTGCCGCTGATCGAGCGCCGCCGCGCCGTGGTCACCCGTGACCGCACCGAGGCATTGATCCATATCGCGACCGCCGCGGCGGCGAATTACCGCCGCGAGAAGCTGGAGCGCGGCCTGCTCGACTACGACGATTTGATCGACAAGACGCTGGCGATGCTCGACCGCGTCTCCTCCGGCTGGGTGCATTACAAGCTCGACCGCGGCGTCGATCACGTGCTGATCGACGAGGCGCAGGACACCAGCCCGCGGCAATGGGACATCGTCGCGCACATCATCTCGGAATTCACCTCCGGCGCCGGCGCGCGCGACGGCCTGGTGCGCACCGTGTTCGCGGTCGGCGACGAGAAGCAGTCGATCTTCTCGTTCCAGGGCGCCGCGCCGCGCGAATTCGACCTGCGCCGGCGCGAGCTGAAGCAGCGGTTCGAGGACGCCGGGCTGAAATTCGATCCGGTGTCGTTCACCTACTCGTTCCGCTCCGGACCGGTGATCCTGCACTCGGTCGACCACGTCTTCCGCGACGAAGAGATCTACCGCAGCATCCATGCGGTCGAGAACGGCTACCCGCTCCACAATGCGATGGCCGATGCCGGCCCGAGCCTGATCGAGCTCTGGGATCTTGCGAAGGCCGACGAGCGCGAGGACATCGAGGGCTGGCGCGCGCCGTTCGACGGCGTCGCGCTGACCAGCCCCGAGGTGAAGCTCGCCAGACGCATCCAGGCCGAGATCAAGCGCCTGGTCGAGAGCGGCACCATGACCGGCAGCGCAGGCGCGCGGCGCCCATTGCGCTATGGCGACATGCTGATCCTGGTGCGGCGGCGCGGCAATGCCTTCGATGCGGTGATCCAGGCGCTCAAGCACGCCGGCATCCCGGTGGCCGGCGCCGACCGGCTGAAGCTGACCGAGCACATCGCGATCATCGATTTGATGAACCTCGCCGACGCACTGCTGCTGCCGCAGGACGATCTCGCGCTCGCGGTGGCGCTGAAGAGCCCGCTGTTCGGCCTTAACGACGACGATCTGTTCAAGCTCGCGTATAATCGGCGCGGCTCGCTGCGCGAGGCGCTGGCCGCGCAGGCGCCGAGCGACGAACGCTTCGCCGCCGTGCTGCATCGCCTCGAGCAATGCGAGCGCCGCTTCATCCAGGAAACGCCGTTCGCGTTCTATGCCTGGCTGCTCGGCGGCGACGGCGGCCGCGCGCGCATCCTGCGCCGGCTCGGCCACGAAGCCAACGACGCGCTCGACGAATTCCTCGAGCTTGCGCTCGGCTATGAGCGCAAGGCGCCGGCTTCGCTGCAGGGTTTTGTCGCCTGGCTGCGCGCCGCCGATACCGAGGTGAAGCGCGACATGGAGATTTCGCGCGACGAGGTGCGCGTCATGACCGTGCACGGCGCCAAGGGCCTGGAGGCCTCAGTGGTGTTCCTGGTCGACACCACGACCTCGCCGTCGGACACGCAGCGGCTGCGGCTGATCCATCTGCCGCAGGGCAACGCCGCGCCGCATGCGCCCGGCGTCGTGGTGTGGGCCGGCAAGAAGGCGGAAGATCCGCCCGGCGTCGCTGACGCGCGCAAGGCGATGCTCGGCGATACCGAGGACGAGTATCGCCGCCTGCTCTATGTCGCGATGACGCGCGCGGCCGATCGGCTGATTGTCGGCGGCTGCATGCCCGGCAACATGAACTCGGTGCGGAAATCCTCCTGGTACGATCTGATCACCAAGGGGCTCGCCAATGCCGGGCTCAAGCTCGAGGAGCTGGAGACGCCGGCCGGCAAGGTGATGCGCTACTCACGGCCGGATGACGTGACCGACGTCGCCGGTGCAGCGGCGGCGCCGGCCGCGGTGCCGATCGAGTTGCCGTCCTGGCTGCGTGCGCCGGCCGCGCCGGAGCCATCCGCGGCGGGTGTGCTGCGTCCCTCCGATCCCGGCGCCGACGAGGGCACCCATGTGCGGACCGGCGATTCGGTCCTGCTGCGCGCCCGCGCCCTGCAGCGCGGCACGCTGGTGCACCGCCTGCTGCAGTCGCTGCCCGATGTCGCCGCCGAGCGGCGCCGTGACGCCGCCCTCGCCTATCTCGCGCGCAATGCCGATGGCTGGAGCGAAGAGGAGCGCGCGGCGCTCGCCCAACAGGTGCTCGCCTTGATCGTGGACCTGCGCTTTGCGCCGGTGTTCGGGCCGGGCAGCCGCGCCGAGGTCTCGATCGTTGGGCGGCTCGAGCGGCCGGGCCAGCCCAAGGTGCTGGTCTCCGGCCAGATCGACCGCCTGGTGGTGACGCCGAACGACGTCCTGATCGTCGATTTCAAGACCAACCACGCCCCACCCAAAACCGCCGCCGAGGCCCCCAAGGGCTACATCCGGCAACTCGCGCTGTACCGCGCGATCCTGACCAAGCTTTATCCCCAGCGGCTCGTCCACGCCGCCCTGCTCTGGACCGAAACCGCTGAAATCATGGAGATTTCCGCCCCCGCGCTGGACGCGGCCCTGGCATAAGTCATGTCGGCGTGACCAAAGCTTGACCCGGCAAGGGGGCGTTCATAGGTTTCCCCCATGCTCCCGGGCGCGATTCTTCGTCGCGCCCTTTCTCAACCGAACGAGGTACTGCAATGGCCGTTGGCAAGGTTTCTGACGCCGATTTCGAAGCCGAAGTGCTCAAGGCGACCGGGCCGGTGGTCGTCGACTTCTGGGCCGAATGGTGCGGCCCTTGCCGCATGATCGCACCCGCGCTTGACGAGATTTCCGGCGCGATGGGCGACAAGGTCAAGATCGTGAAGCTCAACGTCGACGAGAGCCCGGTGACCGCGTCGAAATACGGCGTGATGTCGATCCCGACCTTGATGATCTTCAAGGGCGGCGAGATGGCCTCGCGTCAGGTCGGCGCCGCGCCGAAGGCGAAGCTGCAGCAGTGGATTTCCGCTGCGGTCTGATCCAGCTTTCACCCGATTAGAATATTTTCGAGCAACGGCCGGCGGATTCGCCGGCCGTTTGCGTTGGGATGAGGTGTATTGCGTTCAGAAGGTCCCAGCGCTTGCCGTCTCCCCACCGGAAGTCCGCCTCCCGCTCCTCGCAGCTTGTCGCGATGGAGGCGCGTTCGGTCGACGCCATTCCGCGCGGCAAGGAGTGGCAGTACGAACCAAAGTGGGATGGCTTCCGTTGCCTCTTGAAACGTGAGGGCGGCAAGGTCGATCTGCGCTCGAAGTCGGGCGAGGATCTCGGCCGCTATTTTCCGGAGCTGGTCGCCGCGGCGCTGGGCGTCAAGGCGAGCTCATTCGTGCTCGATGGCGAGATCGTGGTGCCGCACGGCCGGACGTTTTCGTTCGACGATCTGCTGCAGCGAATCCACCCCGCGGCAAGCCGGGTGACCAGGCTTGCGCAGGAGACGCCGGCGCTGTTTCTGGTGTTCGATCTGCTGGCGTCGCCAACCAGGAAGAAGCTTGCGGAACTGCCGTTGAGCGCGCGTCGCCCCGAGCTCGAGGCGTTCGCCAAGTCGCAGCTGAAATCCAGTGCCAGCTTTCGGCTGTCGCCGGTCACGACAAGCTATGCGGTCGCAAGGAAATGGCTGGCGCGGTCGGGCGGCGGCTTTGACGGCGTGATCGCCAAGCGCGTCGACCTGCCCTATCAGGCCGGCAATCGCGACGGCATGCAGAAGATCAAGAAATTCAGAAGCGCCGACTGCGTGGTCGGCGGCTTTCGCTACGCCACCAACAGGATCGGCGGCCGAAACGTCGTCGGCTCATTGCTGCTCGGCCTCTATGACGACGACGGCCTGCTGCACCATGTCGGCTTCAGCTCGGCGATCAAGCAGCAGGAGAAGCCCCAGCTGACCGACAGGCTGGAGCCGCTGATCGAAAGGCCCGGCTTCACCGGCAATGCGCCGGGCGGCCCGAGCCGATGGTCGACCGAGCGTTCGGCGGAGTGGTGCCCGCTGCGGCCGAAGCTCGTGGTCGAAGTCTGCTACGACCATTTCAGCGGCGACCGCTTTCGCCACGGCACCTCGATCCTGCGCTGGCGCCCGGACAAGGCGCCGAAGCAATGCACGTTCGAGCAGCTGAAGCAGAAGGCCGCCGATCCGATGAAGCTGCTGAAGGCGTAGCCTCGTGGCTCGGATGGAGCGAAGCAGGCCTGGGCGCTCGCGTGACCCATTGTCCCGATCCGGATTTTGAATTCGTCATGGCCGGGCTTGACCCGGCCATCCATCCGCTTCGAAAGAAGCGCTTTTTTGCGAAGATTGATGGACACGCGGGTCAAGCCCGCGTGTGACGAGCGTTGCATGCGGATGGCCGTTACCTGATCCACCCCGTCGCCAGCGCCGATGCGAGTTCGGCTTCGCCGTTCTGCCGCGCCAGCGCCGCCATCGTTTCGTGGTCGTACGGGATATGGCGGAAGGTCACGTCCCAGGCACCATCGACCTGTTCGAGAATGGCGTAGCGCGCATCGGGCGAACCGGCTTCGACGACATGCGGGTGCGGCTTGCCGGCGCGATAGCTGGGCGAGCCCACGGCGCCGGGATTAACGATCAAGCGGCCGTCGCGCAGCCGCACCGCGCGGGCGGTGTGGGTATGCGCACACAGAATCAGCGATTGCGTCAGGCCGGCGGCCCTCGCCTCGATCGCTTCCAGCGAGGACATCACCACCTCGCCACCCGGCAGCACGGTGTCGAGCCAGTAGGTCTCGTCATCCTGGGGCGTCGCATGACAGAGGAAAACCCGGTCGCGATAGATCGCGGTCGCAGGCAGCGTGCGCAGCCAGTCGAAATGCCGCGGCTCGAGTTGCGTGCATGTGCGCCGCTCCCACGAGCCCATCTTCTCGTGCGGCCGGTCGATCAGGTAGCGGTCGTGATTGCCGAGCAGATGGACCGTGTCGAGCTGCATCAACATGTCGATGGTCGGCCGCGCATCGAGCGGCCCGCTCACCATGTCGCCGAGATCGACGATGTCGGAAATGCCCTGGGCGCGAATGTCCGACAGCACGGCTTCGAGCGCGAGGTGATTGCCGTGGATGTCGGCGATGGCCGCGAAACGCATCGTCTCTCTTAGTCCTTTGTAGCCCGGACGGAGCGAAGCGTAATCCGGGGTCTGCGTCCGCGGATGGTGCCGTCCCGGATTGCGCTTCGCTCCATCCGGGCTACGGCACCTACGGCAACATCATGCAGGCGGCGTGCCGTTGGCGGCAAGCACCGGGCCGGCGAGATAGAGCGAGCCGGTGATCAGGATGCGCGGCGGGATCTCGTAGGCCAGCATGGCGAGGCGCCGCAGCGCGGCGTCGACACCGGGCGCGGTCTCGACGCGCATGCCGAACACGCGTGCCGCATCGGCCAGCCGGTCTGGCGGCATGCCGTTGTCGCGGCCTGGCACCGGCACCGCGATGATATGGCGGGTCAGCCCGGCAAAGTTGGCGAGGAAGGCATTGGCATCCTTGTTGGCCATCATGCCCGCGATCACGACCAGCGGCCGCGACACCCGCTCCTCGAGATCGCCGAGCGCCGCCGCCGCGACGCGGCCGCCTTCCGCATTGTGCCCGCCGTCGAGCCAGATCTCGCAGCCCTGCGGGCCTTGGCTGACCAGCGCACCTGAAGTCAGCCGCTGCATCCGCGCCGGCCATTCCGCGTTGACGATGCCGGCCTCGTAGGCGGACATGGTGAGCTTGAACGCGTCGATCGCGCGCAAGGTCGCGATCGCAAGGCCGGCATTGTCGAACTGGTGCCGGCCGAACAGCTTTGGCGCCGCGAGATCGAGCAGGCCGCGCTCGTCCTGATAGACCAGCCGGCCGCGCTCGATGCCGACATGCCATTGCTGGCCGGCCGCATGCAGCGGCGCGCGCATCCGGCTCGCCTGCGCCTCGACCACGGCCATCGCTTCCGGCGCCTGCTCGGCCGAGATCACCGGCACCTTGCGCTTGATGATCGCGGCCTTCTCGCCGGCGATCGCAGTCAGATTGTCGCCGAGGAATTCCATGTGGTCCATGCTGACCGGCGCGATCACCGAGGCGAGCGGCGTCTCGACCACGTTGGTCGAATCGAGCCGGCCGCCGAGGCCGACCTCGAGCAACGCAACGTCAGCCGGATGCTTGGCGAAGAGGCAGAATGCGACCGCGGTTTCCATTTCGAAGATGGTGACGGGGTTGCCGGCGTTGACGCGCTCGCAATGCTCCAACGTTTCGCGCAGCTCGTCGTCGCCGACCAGCCTGCCGCCGCCGGGCGCGCCGAGCCGGTAGCATTCGTTGATCCGCACCAGATAGGGCGAGGTGAAGACGTGCACCTTGAGGCCGGCGGCCTCCAGGATCGCGCGCAGATAGGCGATGGTCGAGCCCTTGCCGTTGGTGCCGGCGACATGGATCACCGGCGGCAGCTTGCGCTCGGGATGATCGAGCCGCTGCATCAGGTCGCGCATGCGATCCAGGCTGAGATCGATGCGCTTGGGATGCAGCGCCGAGATCCGCGCGAGCAACGCCTCGAGCGAGGGTTGTGATGGGGCGGCGCTTGCGGTCACGCGTGCGGCGCGGCCGGCACCGTCTCCGGCGCCGTGACGATCTGGGCCGGCTCGGTGACGGCGGCAGCGGGCTTCGCAGCGGTCTCGGGTGCCGGCGATTTGGTCAGCAGGCGGCACAGTCGCGCCAGCGTCGCCTTCATCTCGTGGCGGTGCACGACCATGTCGACCATGCCGTGCTCGCGCAGATATTCAGCGCGCTGGAAACCGTCCGGAAGCTTTTCACGAATGGTCTGCTCGATCACGCGCGCGCCGGCAAAGCCGATCAGCGCGCCGGGCTCGGCGATCTGGATGTCGCCGAGCATCGCGTAGGAAGCGGTGACGCCGCCGGTGGTCGGATTGGTCAGCACCACGATGTAGGGCTGCCGCGCCTCGCGCAACATCTGCACGCCGACGGTGGTGCGCGGCATCTGCATCAGCGACAAAATGCCTTCCTGCATCCGCGCGCCGCCGGATGCGGCGAACACGATGAAGGGCGACCTCTTCTCGACCGCAAGCTCGAGCCCGCGCACGATCGCTTCACCCGCGGCCATGCCGAGCGAGCCGCCCATGAAGTCGAAATCCTGCACCGCGACCACGGCGGCGGCGCCTTCGAGCTTGCCGTAGCCGACCTTGATCGCATCGTTCAGCCCGGTCTTGGCGCGGGCATCCTTGATGCGGTCGACATATTTGCGCTCATCGCGGAATTTCAGCGGGTCGGGCGTGACCTCGGGCAGCGCGACGTCGAACCAGGTCTCATTGTCGAAGATCGACTTCAGCCGTGCCACCGCGCCCATGCGCATGTGGTAGTTCGAGCCGGGGATCACGAACTGGTTGGCCTCGACGTCCTTGTAGAACACCAGCTGCCCGGAATCCGGGCACTTGATCCAGAGGTTTTCCGGCGTCTCGCGGCGCAGGATGTTGCGGATCTTCGGCCGGACGACGTTGGTGAGCCAATTCATGGTTCGCTCCGAAATGCGGGTCGGTTCCGCATGAAGTGAGTATATGGCGGGCCGGGCCAAGCCCGGCAAGCCGCCGCCCGCGGCCTTGTCGCCGCAAATTGTGGCTTATTCGGCCGCCTGCTTGGCGCCCCGGACCCCCTGGGCCAGCGCGGCCGCGAGGTCGGCGACCGCCGTCACGGTCCTGGCCGTCGCCCGGCCCTCGGCATCGAGGCTGCCCTTCAAGGCGTCGACCAGCGCGGTGCCGACCACCGAGCCGTCGGCGCTCTCGGCGATCGCGCGCGCGACTTCCGGCGTCCGGATGCCGAAGCCGACACAGACCGGCAGCGCGGTGTGCCGCTTGATGCGGCCCACGGCCGCGCCAACCACCTTCGAATCGGCCGCAGCGCTGCCGGTGATGCCGGTGACGGCGACGTAGTAGACGAAGCCCGAGGTGTTGGCGAGCACGGCCGGCAGCCGCTTGTCGTCGGTGGTCGGCGTCGCCAGGCGGATGAAGTTCAAGCCGGCCTTCATCGCGGGGATGCAGAGCTCGGTGTCTTCCTCCGGCGGCAGGTCGACGATGATCAGGCCGTCGACGCCGGCGGCCTTGGCATCGGCCAGGAAGGTGTCGACGCCGTAGATGTAGATCGGATTGTAGTACCCCATCAGCACGATAGGCGTGGTGTCGTCGTCCTTGCGGAAGCCGCGCACCATCTCCAGCGTCTTGCGCAGCGTCATGCCGCCTTTCAGCGCGCGCAGGCCTGCGGCCTGGATCGACGGGCCGTCGGCCATCGGATCGGTGAAGGGCATGCCGATCTCGAGGACATCGGCGCCGGCCTTCGGCAGCGCCTTGATGATCTCGAGCGAGGTCTTTTCGTCGGGATCGCCGGCCATCACGAAGGTGACGAAGGCCGAGCGGCCCTGCTGCTTGAGCTCGGCGAACTTGGCGTCGATACGGGTGGTCATGGTGTTGCCGTCGCTGTGCTATACCTCTCCCCTCCGGGGAAGAGGTCGGCTGCGCAGCAGCCGGGTGAGGGGGATGGAGCGGTTCAAGGCAAGAGCGCGAAGCCTCCGCGCATCGCAGACGAGCGCCGAAGCAAAGCTTTGGCAGGCGCTGCGCAATCGAAGGCTGGCGCGATGGAAATTCCGTCGCCAGCACCCGATTGACCGATATATCGTTGACTTCGTCACGCTTGATGGGAAGCTGATCGTCGAAGTCGACGGCGCGACCCATTCGACCACTTCGGAGATGAAGCGTGACAAGGTGAGGACGGACGTCCTCGAGGCCTGCGGCTTTCTCGTCGTTCGGGTCACAAATACCGACGTATATGAAAATCTCGAGGGTGTGCTCGAGATGATCGAAACATCGCTTCGGTTCGAATGAGCGGAAAGACCCCTCACCCGGCTGCTGCGCAGCCGACCTCTCCCCGACGGGGAGAGGTAAGGAAAGCGCGCCCAGCCTCTCACTTCTTCCTGCCCTTCAAGATGTCGCCGACCTGCGGCACGTCCTTGTCGCCGCGGCCGGAGAGGTTGACCACCATCAGGTGATCCTTCGGCCGCTGCGGCGCGAGCTCCGACAATTTGGCGATGGCGTGCGCGGATTCCAGCGCGGGGATGATGCCCTCGAGCCGCGACAGCAGCTGGAACGCGGCCAGCGCCTCCTCGTCGGTCGCCGAGAGATATTTGACGCGGCCGGTCTCATGCAGCCAGGCGTGCTCGGGGCCGATGCCGGGATAATCGAGGCCGGCCGAGATCGAATGCGCTTCCTCGATCTGGCCGTCGGCGTCCATCAACAGATAGGTGCGGTTGCCGTGCAGCACGCCGGGGCGGCCGCCGGCAAGCGAGGCGGCGTGCAGCTGGGTCAGCCCATGGCCGGCCGCCTCGACGCCAAAGATCTCGACCGAGGGATCATCGAGGAACGGATGAAACAGGCCCATCGCATTGGAGCCGCCGCCGATGCAGGCGACCAGCGAGTCCGGCAGGCGGCCCTCGGCCTCCTGCATCTGCCGACGGGTCTCCTCGCCGATCACCGACTGGAAGTCGCGCACCATCATCGGATAGGGATGCGGACCGGCGACCGTGCCGATGCAGTAGAACGTGTTGTGCACGTTGGTGACCCAATCGCGCAGCGCGTCGTTCATCGCGTCCTTCAACGTGCGCGCGCCGGACTGCACCGGGATCACCTTGGCGCCCAGCATCTCCATGCGGATCACGTTCGGCTGCTGCCGCTCGACGTCGACCGCGCCCATATAGACCACGCATTCGAGCCCGAAGCGGGCGCACAGCGTCGCGGTCGCCACGCCGTGCTGGCCGGCGCCAGTCTCGGCAATGATCCGCTGCTTGCCCATGCGGCGCGCGACCATGATCTGGCCGAGCACATTGTTGACCTTGTGCGAGCCGGTGTGGTTGAGCTCCTCGCGCTTCAGATAGATCTTGGCGCCGCCGAGATGCGCGGTGAGGCGCTCGGCGAAATACAGCGGCGAGGGCCGGCCGACATAGTCCTTCAGATAGCCGTTCATCTCGGCCTGGAACGACGGATCGGCCTTGGCCTCGGCATAGGCCTTTTCCAGATCGAGGATCAGCGGCATCAGCGTTTCCGCAACGAAGCGTCCGCCGAAAATGCCGAAATGCCCGCGCTCGTCGGGGCCGCTGCGGAAGGAGTTGGGCAGGTTTTGATTCATCGAACCGTCAGTTCTTGAGTTGCGCGCGGCGCTCTATCTACTCCCTCGCCCCGCTCTTGCGGGGAGAGGGTTGGGGTGAGGGGTATCTCCACTTGCGCGATCGTCATGGCAAGGCCCCTCACCCGCCCGCGCGTTGCGCGGTCGACCTCTCCCCGTAAACGGGGAGAGGTGAAGAAGGGTCGGTTGCGCGCGCGGCGCGGATGAAGGCGCGGATCAGCTCGGGATCCTTGACGCCGGGCGTGCGCTCGACGCCCGACGAGACATCGACGCCGCCGGCGCGGGTGACGCGGACGGCCTCGGCGACGTTGCCGGCGTTGAGCCCGCCGGAGACCATGTAGGGCAGCGCGAGATCGAGATTTTCCAGGACGTGCCAATCGAACGGCGCCCCCAGGCCGCCCGGCCGCGTGGCATCCTTGGGCGCGCGGGCATCGAACAGGATGCGGTCGGCGACGCCGGCATAGCCTGGCAGGGCGGCGAGGTCGGCGGCGGTCTCGACCGGCAGTGCCTTCATCAGCGGCAGCGCGAACTTCTGCTTGATGTCGCGCAGCCGCGCCGTCGTCTCCTTGCCGTGCAGCTGCAGGATATCCGGCCGCAGCGTCTCGACGATGTTCTCCAAGGTCGCGTCATCGGCATCGACGGTCAGCGCGACTTTGACGGCGCGGCCCTCGGCGTGGCTGCCGAGCTCGCGCGCCGCCTCGAGGCTGATATGCCGCGGCGACGGGGGAAAGAACACGAACCCGACCATGTCGGCGCCGGCCTCAAGCGCGACGTCGAGCGTCTCGCGCGTGGACAGGCCGCAGATTTTGACGAGCAGGGACATGGTCTCTCAAACGGGTTTTCGGGCGCCGGGACCCGGGCGCAGCCCAGTCCGACGGGGCGGGTATTACAACGTCGCGCCCTGCTTGTCTCGCCCGGCAGGCCCGTAAAAGCCGAGCTGGGCCGCCGCGGGGCGGCGCGGCGCCTCGTCCCGGGAGGCGGCCGCCCTGAGGCTGGCAAGTTCGGCGCGGATCTGGCGGGCGTCGGCCTCGTGCTGCCGCGCGGCGCGACGCCAGCGGCCCTGCCGGAACCAGGTCGTCATGCCGCCCGCGATCACGCCGAGGATGGCGGAGACGATGATCACGACGAACAGCGGCAGCGTGACCGCAACCGTCGGCGTCGTGGCATTGAAGGGATCAAACGACACCGTCACCCAATGACGATTGGCGACCGCGAAGATGATAAAAATCAATCCGAGCGGAATGACCACCACTGCCGTGAAGAACTTTCGCATGACCATCTCTCATAGCGATGGAGAACGCGCGGGCGCGCGGCCCGCAACACGGCAACGCCTGACGTCGTGCGTTACGCGTCGGCCTTTGGCGCATCCACTCTGGATGCATCGGTCTCGCCGCTCTCGCGATTGAGACGTTCGCGCATTTCCTTGCCGGTCTTGAAGAACGGCACGCTCTTTTGATCGACCGGCACATGCTCGCCGGTGCGTGGATTGCGGCCGGCGCGAGCCGGGCGATGCTTCACCGAGAATGCGCCGAAACCGCGCAGCTCGACACGGTCTCCCCGCGCCAGCGCAGCGACGATCTCATCAAGAATCGCATTCACAATGTTCTCGACATCCCGCTGATAGAGATGCGGGTTGTGCTCGGCGATACGCTGAACAAGTTCGGATTTGATCATCGAAAATGGGATCCGGGCTCTTGCGGAAACCCATTTCCGTGAAAATACCGTGCACTGTCAAGACGCTAAATCGATTTAGAGCGCCGTGAATTTGCGTGACAAATAGCCCGATTGGGGCATCCAATGACTCCCGCAAAGCGGGAATAGCTGCAAAGCTACGCGTTGGGCAACCAGTCAGTTGGTTCCTCAGTTGGTTCCTGGGGCCCACAGCGCCAGCATGCCGTCGAGCCCGAACCGATCGACCGCCTGCACCACGCCGCCCTGCTCGATTCGCTGGGCAATGGCGCCCAGACCGAACGCATCGAGGGTAATAGATGCCGCAGTGCGCAAGAATGTCAGGTCGCCGAACCGCGGATTGAGCCTGTAGTTGCGCACCGGCAGCTCGCTCTTGATCTTCTTCTCCGCAACCAGCCAGGCGACCGCAGTCCGCTCGTCGCCGAGCTGATCGATCAGCTTGAGATCGACCGCCTGCCGGCCGGTGAAGACGCGGCCATCCGCGACTTGCTCCAGCAGGGCGTCATCCATACCGCGCCGCTGCTTCACCAATCCACGGAACCATGCATAGGAGTCCTTCACCAGGCCATCGATCGCGGCGCGCGCTTCGGGGCTGGTCGGCTCAAAACCGTTGGGCGCAGCCTTCAGCGGCGAGGATTTGATTTCTTCCATCTTCACGCCGACCGTCTTCAGCAGCTCCGAAACGTTCGGAAACTGGAACAGCACGCCGATCGATCCGACCAGCGAGGTTTGCTGGGCGACGATGTGATCGGCCGCGATTGCCGTGATGTAGCCGCCCGAGGCGGCGAGACCGTCGACGACGATCACCAGCGGCTTCTTGGCCTTCAGCCGCATCAGCGAATCGTAGAGCTGCTCGGAGCCCGCAGTGGTGCCGCCGGGCGAATTGATGTGGACGATGACGGCTTCGTAGTTCGACTTCTCGAGCCGCTCCAGCGCCTCGACGCGCGCCTGGTCGCTGCGGATCAGTCCCTCGATCGTGACCCGCGCAATCGAGCCCGACACGCCGCCCCCGACCGATGCGAGCAGGCCCGCGCCGACGATGGCCACGATCGCAACGACCGCGGCGGCGACGCGCCAGAACGTCAGCTTGCGCCTGATGCGGCGGCGATCGACGATCACGTCTGAATCCAGCGACATCGAATTTCTCCAAAAATGTCCCGCGCGTTTTGCGGCCGCAGCGTCACCATAAGCTTAGCCGAATACATCAATTGCGGCGCAATATGAAGAAAACAAGGCCCCTATCTATGGCCCGGATGGAGCGAAGCGCAATCCGGAAAAGTCTCGCCGCGGCGGCAGGGACCCCGGATTGCGCGGAGTCTGTCATCGGGCGCGCGTTCGCGCGACCCGTTGGCTGCATCCAGGTTACACGGCTGCCAAAATGTCGAAAAACAACCCCATGCAAAGTAGCTCGCGGTCGCCGGCGCGGCAGCTTGACGCGTCGGGCAAATCATTGGTATTATTCCATTATTCCGAAGTTGCGCAGGCATCCACCTCCCCTTGAAAAGGGGAGGTGGCTTTGCTCGCAAGAGCAAAGCGGGTGGGGATCTGCTCTCTCAGCAGGAGCGGAGCGCGCGGCTGACCCCCATCCCGACCTTCCGCCTTTCGGGGGGAAGGAGAAGACAATTGCGCCACGCTGCATCCGGGCTAAATAGCTACGCAAACAAAAAGCCCCGGCTTTCGCCGGGGCTTTGATCGCGTCTGTTGGACGAAACGCTTACTTGTCGGTGCCGCGGTTCTTCAGCGCGGTGCCGAGGATGTCGCCGAGCGTCGCACCCGAATCGGAGGAGCCGTACTGCGCGATGGCTTCCTTCTCTTCGGCAACTTCCAGCGCCTTGATCGAGACCTGCACCTTGCGGGCCTTCTTGTCGAACTGGATGACGCGGGCATCGACCTTCTCGCCGACGGCAAAGCGTTCGGCGCGCTGGTCGTTGCGATCGCGGGCCAGCTCGGACCGCTTGATGAAGGTGGTGAACTCGGTGCCGGAAATCCGCACCTCGATGCCGCTCTCCTTCACCTCGAGCACTTCGCAGGTCACGACCGCGCCCTTCTTGACGTCGCCCGGCTCCGCGAAGGGGTCGCCTTCGAGCTGCTTGACGCCGAGCGAGATGCGCTCCTTCTCGACATCGACATCGAGCACCACGGCCTTGACCATGTCGCCCTTCTTGAAGTTGTCGATGACCTGCTCGCCCGGAAGCTTCCAGTCGAGGTCGGAGAGATGGACCATGCCGTCGACGTCGCCCTCGAGACCCAGGAACAGACCGAACTCGGTCTTGTTCTTGACCTCGCCCTCGACCACCGAACCGACCGGGAACTTCTCGACGAAGACTTCCCAGGGATTGCGCATGGTCTGCTTGAGGCCGAGCGAGATGCGGCGCTTGACCGAATCCACTTCGAGCACCTGCACTTCGACTTCCTGCGAGGTCGAAACGATCTTGCCGGGGTGCATGTTCTTCTTGGTCCACGACATCTCGGAGACGTGGATCAGGCCTTCGATGCCCGGCTCGAGCTCGACGAACGCGCCGTAGTCGGTGATGTTGGTGACGCGGCCGGTGAAGCGGGCACCCAGCGGGTACTTGGCTTCGATGCCCTGCCACGGATCATCCAGCAGCTGCTTCATGCCGAGCGAGATGCGGTGCGTCTCGTGGTTGATCTTGATGATCTTGACCTTCACCGTCTGGCCGATGGTCAGCACCTCGGTCGGGTGGTTGACGCGGCGCCAGGCGATATCGGTGACGTGCAGCAGGCCGTCGATGCCGCCGAGATCAACGAACGCACCGTAATCGGTGATGTTCTTGACCACGCCGTCGATCACCTGACCCTCTTCGAGGTTCTGCACCAGCTCCTGGCGCTGCTCGGCGCGGGTCTCTTCGAGAACCGTGCGGCGCGACACCACGATGTTGCCGCGGCGGCGGTCCATCTTGAGGATCTGGAACGGCTGCGAGTTGTTCATCAGCGGCGCAACGTCGCGGATCGGACGGATGTCGACCTGCGAGCGCGGCAGGAACGCCACGGCACCGTCGAGGTCGACGGTGAAGCCGCCCTTAACCTGGTTGAAGATGACGCCGTTGACCTTTTCGTTGTTCTGGAACGCCTTCTCGAGCTTGCCCCAGCTCTCCTCGCGGCGCGCCTTGTCGCGCGACAGCACGGCTTCGCCGAGCGCATTCTCGATACGGTCGAGGAACACCTCGACGGTGTCGCCGACTTTCAGATCGCTTTCACGGCCGGGGCCGGCGAATTCGCGCAGCGCGACGCGGCCCTCAGTCTTCAGGCCGACGTCGATGACGGCCATGTCCTTCTCAATTGCAACAACCTTGCCCTTGATGACCGAGCTTTCCTGCAAATTGCCGCCAGCAAAGGACTCATCAAGCATCGCCGCGAAATCGTCGCGGGTCGGATTATAGGAAGACGCAGAATTCGAAGCCATTTGTTCTCCAGATGCGGAATTTCGCCGGCCGTTCGGGTTAATGGGCGCACCGCGCATACAGTGTCAGGGTTCCGCAAACCCCGACGGCCGCTCGTTGCGGGAGGCGCAACAGCGGGCCGGCAGTCAACTGCACGTTCGGTACGTTCTGAATGATCCGGCGCCTGAAACGAATATCGACTTCAAGACCTGGGAGCGGGCGTTCCTCCAGATGCGGCGAGGGCTCAAACCCATCGCCGGCCCGCTTCAGACACGGCCTCGACATGGTCGATGGTGGTCCGGACGGCGCTGATATAGCCCCGAGGCACCTTTTCGGCAAGCAGAAACGGCCGGTTTACGGGCGATTAAGGCTGCTGAGCGCCCCGGCCAGCCCTACTGCAACATCTTGTTGACCGCGCTGGCAGAAATGCCCCGCGGAGGCGCGGCGGCGGAACCTGGCCTTAAGCCGGTCCAAGACACCATCCCTGCATTAAAAACAGGGAGCGAATTCAATGAAGAGCTTTGTGGTGCTGGCGGCGATTGCCATCGTGACGCTTGGAAATGCATTTGCAGCGATGCCGGCCGCGGTTTCAGCCGAACATGGCGCATCGGTTCAGGCGGCACAGCCGATCCTGAGCATGGCCGACCAGGAACTGCCGTTCGACCGCTACTGGTCGAAGAACTGATCCACCCGACCGTTCGGATCTCGAGCGCGATGACGCCGTCATCGCGCTGTTTTCTGTTCGAACGGACCTTCAGCGCTTGGCGCGCGCCGCTTCGACGATGGCGATGGCGGCGCGGACGCCGGCCTCGATGTCGAGGTTGGAATTGTCCAGCGTGTGTGCGTCCGCCGCGGGCCGCAGCGGCGCAATCGCCCGGTTCTGGTCGCGCTCGTCGCGTTTGATGATGTCGGCGAGCACCGCCTCCTCGTCGGCGTCTTCGCCGCGGCCGCGGGCCTCCAGCGTGCGCCGCCGGGCGCGGACCCTGGGATCGGCTACCACGAAGATCTTCACGTCGGCGTTCGGGCAGATCACAGTGCCGATGTCGCGGCCATCAAGCACCGCGCCGGGCGGATCGGCGGCGAACTGGCGCTGGAAATTCACCAGCACCTCGCGGACCTTCGGGATCGCCGACACCACCGAGGCGGCATCGCCGACCCGCTGGGTCTTCAGCGCCGGGTTGCCGAACTTTTCGGGGTCGAGCTCGAGCGCCGCGGCCACCGCCAGCACCTCATTGGTGAGGTCGGCGCCGGCTTCCAGCATGGCATAGGCGACCGCGCGGTAGATCACCCCGGTGTCGAGATGGCGGTAGCCATAGTGATGGGCGAGCCGCTTGCCGAGCGTGCCTTTGCCCGAGGCGGCGGGTCCGTCGATAGCGATAATCATGCGAAGTCTGCTCCGAGCGAGCGCATCATCGGAATGAAATCCGGAAAACTGGTGGCGATGAAGGCGGTGTCGTCGACCTTGACCGGGCGATCGGCGGCGCAGCCCATCACCAGCGCCGACATCGCGATGCGATGGTCCATGTGGGTCGCGACCAGGCCGCCGCCGGGCACATGGCCGCGGCCCTCGACGATCAGGTCGTCGCCGGACACCTCGACCTTGACGCCGTTGACGCGCAGCATCGCCGCGGTGGCTTCGAGCCGGTCGGATTCCTTGACGCGCAATTCCTGCAGGCCGCGCATGATCGTTGTGCCCTCGGCAAAACTCGCGGCCACCGCCAGCACCAGATATTCGTCGATCATCGACGGCGCGCGCTCCGGTGGCACCTCGACGCCTTTCAGCTTCGAGGCGCGCACGCGCAGCTGCGCCATCGGCTCGCCGGCATCGCCACGCACCTCGCTCTCCTCGATCGAGGCGCCCATCTCGCGCAGCGTCGTGAACAGGCCGGTGCGCAGCGGATTGGTCATCACGTCGAAGAACACGACGTCGGAGCCGCCGACGATCAGCGCCGCCACGATCGGGAATGCGGCCGAGGACGGATCGGCCGGCACCACGACATTGGCGCCGCGCAGCTCGGGCTCGCCGGTCAGCGTGATCCTGCGGCCGTGACTGCCCTCCGGCTCCGAGGTGATGTCGGCGCCAAAATGCTTCAGCATCAACTCGGTATGGTCGCGGCTCGCCTCCTGCTCGATCACCGTGGTGACGCCGGGGGCCGACAGCCCCGCCAGCAGCACTGCAGACTTGATCTGGGCCGAGGCGACCGGCGTCTTGTAGACGATCGGCACCGGATAGCGGGCGCCATGCAGGGTGAGCGGCAGCCGGCCGCCCTCCCTGATGTCGCTGGTCCGCGCGCCCATCAGTTCCAGCGGATCGAGGATCCGGCGCATCGGGCGGGAGCGCAGCGAGGCATCGCCGTCGAACACGGCCGCCACCGGGCAGCCCGCCACCGCGCCCATCACCAGCCGGCAGCCGGTGCCGGAATTGCCGAAGTCGAGCGGCGCGGCCGGTTGGGCAAAGCCGCCGACCCCGACGCCGTTGACCGTCCAGGCAAACGGCGCGGTCCGCTCGACCCGGGCGCCCAGCGCCCGCATCGATTTGGCGGTGTTGAGCACGTCCTCACCTTCCAGCAGGCCGGAAATGCGGGTTTCGCCGACCGAAAGCGCCCCCAGGATCAGCGCGCGGTGAGAAATCGATTTATCGCCGGGAACGCGGACTTTGCCGGCCAAAGGGCCGCTTGCGCGGGCTTCCAGCGGGGTTTGGGTGTCAGATTGAGCCAAGATTGTGTCCTCTCGCGCCGCGGCAGGTATCACATAGGCACCAGCGCGTCACGCGCCTGTCAAATGCCCGCAAACCGCTATTGACAGCGGCTTCTCAACTAGCCAAGTGAAGCACCGCTTTTCAGGAAAATTCTGGGATTACCACGTGGCCAAGTCCGAGCTCGGAACCAAACGCATTTGCCCGACCACGGGCAAGAAGTTCTACGACCTCAACAAGAATCCGGTCATTTCGCCGTACACCGGCGAGGTCGTGCCGATCGCGCCGGTTGCCCCGCCGCGGGGCCGCGGCGCGACCGTCAGTTCGCCGGCAACCGCCGCCGAGATGCCGGAGGCTGCCGAGACCGAAGAGTTGGTCTCGCTCGAGGAGGCCGATGCCGAGGAGAACACCGGGAAGGTCAAGGCCCAGGTTCCCGAATCCGAGGACGATATCGAGGTCGATGAGACCATCGACGACGATGATGACGACGATTCGACCTTCATTGCCGACGAGGAAGAGGGCGATGAGGACGTGACCGACATCATTGGTGACGTCGGCGGCGACGAAGAGACTTGAGATCGGCGCCGATCTGTGGTGAAGGGTGCATCCTCGCGAGTCGCCTAGGGCTCGCGGGCCGGGCGGGTCCTCAGGGATCGCGCCCGACTGGAAGACTAACGGGGCCATAGCTCAGCTGGGAGAGCGCTTGCATGGCATGCAAGAGGTCGGCGGTTCGATCCCGCCTGGCTCCACCAGCCTTCGCTGGCTACGCCAGCTTCGGCTCGGCAAGCCCGGGTAGTCTCTCGTAGTGAAGGCTGCCGCGGCGTAGCCCGAAGCGCGAAGCCGGACTGATTCGATCCCCGACTTTATCCGCGCTGAATCCCCTCTATCGGCGATCCCGCGCCTACTCCCCAAGCACCGCATTCAGCCGGTCGCGCAGCGCGACGATCTCGTTCTTCATCGCCATCAATTCCCCGACCGAGCAGTCGGATGCCGCCAGGATCGACTGCGGCACCGACTTGGCTTTGTCGCGCAGCGCATGGCCCTGGGCGGTCAACGCAATCAGCACCTGACGCTCGTCCGCGGTGCTGCGGGTGCGCTTGATCAGGTCGGCCGCCTCGAGCCGCTTCAAGAGCGGCGTCAGCGTCCCGGAGTCCAGGAACAGCCGCTCGCCGAGATCCTTCACCGGCACGTCGTCGCGCTCCCATAGCGCCAGCATGACGAGATATTGCGGATAGGTCAGGCCGAGTCGGTCGAGCAGCGGCTTATAGACGCGGTTGAAGGCGTGCGCGGTCGAATAGACCGCAAAGCAGATCTGGTTGTCGAGCCGCAGCGCCTGATCCGCCGCCATCTGTTTCCTGACCATGGGGATTCCCGTCGACCTCGTCATGTTCAAGGTTCATTCTGGGCTCACGGCAGGCGGGATTCAATTGCGAACAATTAAATGTGAGACCGCATAATTCATATTGCGCACAATCTAATTTTGCGCAATATGCTGGCCTTCGAATTCAACCCAGGGAGACCACCATGTCTGTGAACGTGCTCTACAAGACCAGCGCCAAGGCAACCGGCGGCCGCGACGGCCATGCGGCAACGCTCGACGGCGCGCTCGACGTCAAGCTGACGACCCCGAAGGAGCTGGGTGGCGGCGGCGGCGCCGGCAACAATCCGGAGCAGCTGTTCGCGGCCGGCTATGCCGCCTGCTTCATCGGCGCCATGAAGTTCGTGGCCTCGCAGGGCGGCCCCAAGGTTCCCGCCGACGCCTCGGTCACCTCCACGGTCGGCATCGGCCCGCGCTCGGCCGGCGGCTTCGGCCTCGCCGTCGAGCTCGCGGTCTCGCTGCCCGGCCTGCCCCGCACTGATGCCGAAGCGCTGGTCGAGAAGGCCCACCAGGTGTGCCCGTACTCGAACGCGACCCGCGGCAATGTCGACGTCAAGCTGACCGTCGTCTGATCGGTCGCCCTCATCCATCGCATTCCAGATGGTCCGCCGCCGCGCGTGGCGGACCATTGCTTTTCCGGGTCGGTTCGCGTGGCGAACGCACGCGCGGCCGATTGCATGGGCCTGCGCATCCCGGGGCATTGCTGCCCCGCCCGACAACCGTTAGCTCTGGGACCCTCTCATCCTCTCTGAGCGAAGGTTGCTTCCATGAATACCCCAGCGGCTGCGGGCGCGATGACCGGACTGCGCGTGATCGATCTGACGCGCGTGCTCGGCGGCCCCTATTGCACGCAGATCCTCGCCGACCACGGCGCCGACGTGATCAAGGTCGAGCCGCCCGCCGGCGACGAGGTGCGCGAGTGGGGCCCTCCGTTCCACGAGGAGGACGCGGCCTATTTCGTCGGCATCAACCGCAACAAGCGCTCGGTCGGCCTCGACCTCGCCTCCGAGGGCGGCCGCGCCGTCCTGCTGAAGATGCTCGAGACTGCCGACGTGCTGATCGAAAATTTCAAGCCCGGCACGCTCGACAAATGGGGCGTCGGCAACGACGTGCTGCGCGAAAAATTTCCCCGCCTCGTGCATTGCCGCATCTCCGGCTTCGGCGCCGACGGCCCGCGCGGCGGCAATCCCGGCTATGACGCGATCATCCAGGCGATGACCGGCATGATCGCGGCCACCGGCTCGGCGGAGAGCGGCCCGATGCGCATCGGCGTGCCGCTGGTCGACATCACCACCGGGCTCTATGCGGCGATCGGCATCCTGATGGCGCTGTCGGAGCGGCAGCGCTCCGGCCTCGGCCAGTTCCTCGAGACCACGCTGTACGAGACCGGCCTTGCGATCATGCATCCGCACACCGCGAACTATTTCATGCATGGCAAGCCGCCGTCGCTCACCGGCAACGAGCATCCCAACCTCGTGCCCTACGCGATCTTCCCGACCAAGACCGACAACATCTTCATCGGCGTCGGCAATGACGGCACCTTCCGCAAGCTCGCCAAGGAGATCGGCAAGCCCGAGCTCGGCACCGATCCGCGCTTTGCCCGCAACAAGGACCGCATCGCCAACCGCGATGCGCTGCGCGTCGAGCTCGCCGCGGTCTTCAGCCAGCACGAGGCCGAACCGCTGTGCAACCGCCTGCTCGCCGCCGGCCTGCCGGCCGGGCCGGTGCAGAAGATCGACCAGGCGCTGACCAACTCGCACACCCTCCACCGCGGCGACGTCATCGAGAAGGACTGGTACAAGGGCGTCGCCTCGCCGATCCGGCTCGACCGCACCAAGCCGAGCCTGCGCCGCACCCCGCCGAAATTCAGCCAGCACGCCGCCGAGGTGCTCGGCGAGTTCGGCTATTCGAGAGACGAGATCAACGCCCTGGTCGACAAGGGCGTAGTCTGCGGCCCCGAGCGCAAGCGCTGAGGCCTTAACCGGCAAAATCGTCAAATGCCGCACTGCGGCGTGAGCACGCCTGCGCGCCGCGGGCGGCTCCGGCCGCCTGCGGGTCTTCGCCTATTTTCCGGCTTCCATTTTGTTGCGCTTGCCGCTTTCGTTTTGGCCGCTTACACAAGTCATGTGAACGTCACAGGGCGCTGCTAGCGCAAGCGCACATTTTTGACGGCCGAGGGGAGGGATTATTGATGGCACTTCGACAATTTGGTGCGGCTGTTGCACTTGCTGCCACACTGGCGTTCGGCGCGTCGCCGGCGTTTGCGGTGACCGAGATTCAGTGGTGGCACGCGATGACTGGCGCCAACAACGACGTCATCGTCAAGCTGGCCAACGATTTCAACGCTGCACAATCCGACTACAAGGTGATCCCGACCTATAAGGGCGGCTACGCCGACACCATGAACGCCGGCATCGCCGCCTTCCGCGCCGGCAACGCGCCGCACATCATGCAGGTGTTCGAGGTCGGCACCGCGACCATGATGGCCGCCACCGGCGCCGTGAAGCCGGTCTACAAGCTGATGGCCGACGCCGGCGAGAAGTTCGATCCGAAGAACTATCTGCCCGCGATCACCGGCTATTACTCGACCTCGAAGGGCGAGATGCTGTCGTTCCCCTTCAACTCGTCGTCGACCGTGATGTGGGTCAATCTCGACGCGCTGAAGAAGGCCAACATCGCCGAGATCCCGAAGACCTGGCCGCAGGTGTTCGATGACGCCAAGAAACTGAAGGCGGCAGGCTACAATACCTGCGGCTTCTCCGGCTCCTGGGTGACCTGGGTCAATCTCGAGCAGCTCTCGGCCTGGCACAACGTACCGCTCGCCAGCAAGGCCAACGGCCTCGACGGCTTCGACACCGTGCTCGAGTTCAACGGCCCGCTGCAGCTCAAGCACCTCGAAAACCTGGTCGAGCTGCAGAAGGACAAGACCTACGATTATGCCGGCCGCACCAACACCGGCGAGGGCCGCTTCACCTCGGGCGAATGCCCGATCTACCTGACCTCGTCGGCGTTCTTCGGCAACGTCAAGGCGCAGGCCAAGTTCAACTTCACCGCGGCGCCGATGCCGTACTATCCGGACACCAAGGGCGCGCCGCAGAACTCGATCATCGGCGGCGCCTCGCTCTGGATCATGGGCGGCAAGTCGCCCGAGGAGTACAAGGGCGTGGCCAAATTCCTGACCTTCCTGTCGGACACCGACCGCCAGGTCTGGATCCACAAGGCCTCCGGCTATCTGCCGATCACCAAGGCGGCCTATGCCAAGGCCAAGGAAGAGGGCTTCTACAAGGAGCAGCCCTATCTCGAGACCCCGCTGCTGGAGCTCACCAACAAGGAGCCGACCGAGAACTCCCGCGGCCTGCGCCTCGGCAACATGGTGCAGCTGCGCGACATGTGGTCGGAGGAGATCGAGCAGGCGCTGGCCGGCAAGAAGACCGCCAAGCAGGCGCTGGACTCGGCCGTCGAGCGCGGCAACACGATGCTGCGGCAGTTTGAAAAGGCCGCCGTCCGCTGACATGATGGGTTAAAGCATGATCCGGAAAAGTGCGAAGCGGTTTTCCGAAAAGATCATGCTCAAGCTTTAGAACCATCCCGGCAGGCCGCATCCCGCGGCCTGCCAGTTTTCCAAGATCATGCAAAAGCAAGCGATCTTCCAATCAAAGCTGTTGCCTTACGCGCTGGTTGCCCCGCAACTCGCGATCGTGCTGATCTTTTTCTACTGGCCAGCCGTGCAGGCGGTGATCCAGTCCTACCTGCTGCAGGACGCCTTCGGCCTTTCGACGAGCTTTGTCTGGTTCGAGAACTATCTCGAGCTGTTCAAGGACCCGGCCTATTTCACCGCGATCGTCAGGACTTTCGTGTTCTCGTTCGCGATCGCCATCTCCTCGCTGTCCTTCGCGCTGCTGCTGGCCGTCATGGCCGACAAGCCGCTGCGCGGCTCGACGCTGTACCGCACACTGCTGATCTGGCCTTATGCGGTGGCGCCGCCGGTGGTCGGCGTGCTCTGGGTATTCATGCTGCATCCCTCGCTCGGCGTGCTGTCGCGCTATTTGCGCGCGCTCGGCGTCGACTGGAATCCGCTGCTCGACGGTGACCAAGCCGCGCTGCTGATCATCCTGGCCGCAGCCTGGAAGCAGATCTCCTACAACTTCCTGTTCTTCCTCGCCGGATTGCAGAGCATCCCGAAGAGCGTGATCGAGGCTGCCGCGATCGACGGCGCCCGTCCGATGCGGCGGTTCTGGACCGTGATCTTCCCGCTGCTGTCGCCGACCATCTTCTTCCTTTTGGTCGTCAACATCGTTTACGCCTTCTTCGACACCTTCGGCATCATCGACACGATGACCCGCGGCGGCCCCGGCAAGGCGACGGAAACGCTGGTCTACAAGGTCTATACCGACGGCCTGCTCGGCGGCAATCTCGGCTCCTCGGCGGCGCAGTCGGTGATCCTGATGGTCATCGTCATCATGCTGACGGCGATCCAGTTCCGCTTCGTCGAACGCAAGGTGACCTACTGATGGTCGAGGAAGAGGGCTTTCAGCGCTATCTGGCTCACGTGATCCTGTGGATCGGGATCGCGATCGTCGCCTTCCCGGTCTATCTCGCGCTGGTCGCCTCGACCCAGGACAACGCGGTCATCGCCAACGGCCAGATGTCGCTGTTGCCGGGCGGCCATTTCCTCGAGACCTACTACCAGACGCTGTTCGTCGGCACGAGCGGCTCGACCCGCGAGCCGGTGCTCAACATGATGCTGAACTCGCTGGTCATGGCGCTGGCGATCGCGATCGGCAAAATCGCGATCTCGATCATCTCGGCCTATGCGATCGTCTATTTCCGCTTTCCGTTCCGGATGGCGATCTTCTGGATCATCTTCATCACCTTGATGCTGCCGGTCGAGGTGCGCATCTATCCGACCTACAAGATCGTCGCCGACCTGCATCTGCTCGACAGCTATGCCGGCCTGTCGCTGCCGCTGATCGCCTCGGCCACCGCAACGCTGCTGTTCCGGCAGTTCTTCATGACCGTGCCGGATGAGCTATTGGAGGCGTCGCGGATCGACGGCGCCGGCCCGTTCCGCTTCTTCTGGGATACGCTGCTGCCGCTGTCGCGCACCAACATGGCGGCGCTGTTCGTGATCCTGTTCATCCTCGGCTGGAATCAATATCTCTGGCCGCTGTTGATCACGACCCGCGACGACATGCAGACCATCCAGGTCGGCATCCGCAAGATGATCACCACCACCGACGCGCTGACCGAATGGCCGGTGGTGATGGCGACCGCCCTGCTCGCGATGCTGCCACCGGTGTTCGTCGTGGTCGCGATGCAGAAACTGTTCGTGCGTGGACTGGTCGAGACGGAAAAGTAGGAGCTCATGGCAAACGTCACGCTGCGCAGCGTCCGCAAGACCTATCCCGGCGGCTTCGAGGCCATCAAGGGCGTCGACGTCGATGTCGGCGACGGCCAGTTCTGCGTGCTGGTCGGCCCCTCCGGCTGCGGCAAGTCCACGCTGCTGCGCATGGTCGCGGGGCTCGAGACCATCAGCGGCGGCGAGATCGATATCGGCGGCCGCGTCGTCAACCAGGTCGAGCCGGCCGATCGCGACATCGCGATGGTGTTCCAGAACTACGCGCTCTATCCGCATATGAGCGTCTACAACAACATGGCCTACGGCCTGCGCAACCGCGGCATGCCGGAGGCCGAGATCAAGACCCGGGTCGAGGAGGCCGCGCGCATCCTCGAGCTCACGCCGATGCTGGAGCGCAAGCCGCGGCAGCTCTCCGGCGGCCAGCGCCAGCGCGTCGCGATGGGCCGCGCCATCGTGCGCCAGCCGAAAGTGTTTTTGTTCGACGAGCCGCTGTCGAACCTGGATGCAAAACTGCGCATCGCGATGCGGGTCGAGATCCGCAAGCTGCAGCGCCGGCTCAACACCACCTCGATCTACGTCACCCACGACCAGCTCGAGGCGATGACGCTCGCCGACATCCTCGTCGTGATGAACGGCGGCCAGGTCGAGCAGATCGGCAATCCGCTCGACATCTACCAGCGGCCGGCCACCACCTTCGTCGCCTCCTTCATCGGCGCCCCGCCGATGAATCTGATGCCGCTGCGCTCGGACGAGCTGAAGTCCCAGATCGCCGGCGTCGACGGCGCCGGTATCGTCGGGATCCGGCCGGAGGATTTTGTCATCTCCAGCGAGACCGCCCCCGGCGGGGTGGCGCTCGGCCTGACGATCGAGGCGATCGAGCATGTCGGCGCCGAAACCTTCGTCTATGGCAGCCGCCAGCGCGAGGAGCACGGGGTGGCCGCCAATCCCGGCGATCTGCCTCCCGGCGAAGTGATCGTCCGGGTTCCCGGGGTCAGCGGCCCCGCCATCGGCGAGCAGATCCGGGCGGTGGCGCCGCGCGACAAGCTGCATCTTTTTAGCGCCGACGGGCGCAAGCGAATCGGGTGACGAGGAGCGGTCGTTCCAGGGCCCGCGCCAGCGGGAGCCCGGAATCCGGAGGTTGCGCCGCGAGAATCCGGGTTCGACGCTTGTGCAATGCCCCGAAATGAACGGGAAAGACCGGTTATGCGACAATTAAGCCTGATTCCTGAGATGCTTGAACCCACCCCAAATCAGCCCCATATTGACGACTGACCGCCGGGCAAGAGGCCCGGCGGTTGCATGGGGTGCCGCAAGGGCCCTGACGCATGATCCGCCGAAGTGTGGGCGGTTCGGCGGTCGGATCATGCGCCAGATTCAAATTTGGCGCGCGACCGGACGCAAAACCGGTTCCCACTTTTGCTGGTCGCGCGCGCCAAAGTCGCTTCGAGAGGACTTTGTAATGTCTCGTGTTCCATCGTTGTCCAGTCCGTTCCTTCTGGGATTCGACGAAATCGAGCGTGCGCTCGACCGCGTCGTGAAGGGTGCCGACGGCTATCCTCCCTACAACATCGAGCGGTTCGACCGCAGCAATGGGCAGCCCGAGCGGCTGCGCATCACGCTGGCGGTGGCGGGTTTTACCCGTGACCAACTCGATGTGACTATTGAGGAAAATCAGCTCGTCATCCGCGGCCGCCAGCAGGACGACAAGGCCCGGCAATACATCCATCGCGGCATCGCCGCGCGCCACTTCCAGCGCACCTTCGTGCTGGCGGAGGGGATGCAGGTGCTGGGCGCGGACCTGAAGAACGGGCTGTTGTCGATCGACCTGGCCAGGCCGGAACCTGAACGGGTCATTAAGACAATCGCTATCAATGAGCACGAATAATAGAAACCTGGAGCGGACTCGACCGCTTATCTGACTGAGGAGTCGAGACCATGACTGAACTGAGTACCACCACCATCGAGTCATCCGACAGCGTCACGCCGGAGGCGCTGGCGCACCTGGGCGAGGGCCATATCGCCTATGTGAAGCAGGTCCGTTCCGAGGATGTGCCGGGATTGTTTCCCGAGGCACCCCAGCTTTCGCCGGGCCTCAAGCTGTTCGCTCTCCACGCCGCCGACGGCACGCCGATCATGCTGACCGACAGCCGCGAGGCCGCGATCGCGAACGCCTGGAGCAACGAGCTGCAGGCCGTCAGCGTCCACTGACGCACGGCTGACCTAACATCCGCGAGTTCAGGCGCGCGGGCATGCCTCGATCACCGAGGCGGCCCGCGCGTTTCTATGGTGACCTAAAGCATGATCCGAAAAAGTGTGAAGCGGCTTTCCCTCGCGACAAACGCGGAACGCGTTTGCGCGGTGAACATGCTCAAACAAAGAGCTGAAGCGCGATGATGATTCAACCCAATCTCATCGCGCTTTAGTCGATGTGAGCAGCGGCGCCATGCACTGCTGCACCTCGCCGGGAACGTTGTAATCACGCATCAGCAAGCGGTTGTTGCGCAGGCCGCACGCCTCTCGCTGCACCACGAACATCCACAGCGCATGGCCGGCTTGGCGCACCAGCATGCGCCGCGCCTGCTGCGCCGATGCCTCCGCGCGGGGGTTGGCGGCGTCGAACTCACGAAGTTTGGCAAGCGCCTGTTCCAATGCGCGCCCCATGCGCCCGAGCGCGGTGGCGCGCTCTTCGGCGAGCTCATAGGCGAGAACGTCGACGGGAACGCGATCGAGGCGAAAATCACGGGACATCGGCTATTCCGTGGGTTGCACGCGCCGGCAGCGCGCCTGCCTGTCTTCTGGCTTGATAGCACGACTGTCAATAGGTGCTCCCGTCTCGGAGTCCAAGGATCAGCCCGCCCAATTTTGGCGCTGCTTTGCCATTGCTTTGGGCCGTGGCCATGACGGCGGCGCCGTTTCGCGGGTCAAATTTCCATGCTGTAATCAGTTGCCGCGACCATCGGTCCGGGCGGTGCCGAGCCTTCCGATAATTCGACGAGGGAATTTCCAAGCAGAAAATTATCCGCGCCAATTTGAATGAAGGAGATGCGACCATGAAGAAAAGCATCCTGATCAATCTCATTGCTTCAGTGTCGATCGCCGTCCTGGCGACGGGTGTCGCGATTTCTGCGCAAGACAAATACAGTCTGAGCGTGCCGAACGGGCTCGCATTCTCCGAGTTCAGCGGATACGAGGACTGGCCGGTGATCGCGATCAGCGAGAACGAAGGCGTCATTGCCGTGATCCTCGGGAATCCGGCGATGATCGCCGCCTATCGGGAGGGCACACCCGGCAACGGCAAGCCGTTCCCGGACGGCGCCAAGATGGCGAAGATCCATTGGATCCCCAAGAAGCAGGAAGCTTATCCCGGTCAGCCGACAGTGCCGGGCGCCCAGCACGACGTCGACTTCATGGTGAAGGACAGCAAGCGGTTCGCAGACAGCGGCGGATGGGGATACGGTGCGTTCGAGTATGACGCGGCGTCGGATGTGTTCAGGCCCGCCAATACAACAGACAACCCGCCGCAGGACAACGACGCAAAGTGCGGCTACGCGTGCCACACGGTGGTGCAGAACCGCGACTACGTCTTCACCGAATACGGCAAGCGGTGAGCTGCAAAAGCCGATAGGCAAAATGCGCCGATCGCCGATCCCGCCCAGACTGTTCGTCATATTCGCCAGGAGCGCGCATGAAGCCGTGATCTTCAGGCGCGGTCCGGCCAGGTGGTATCACGTCATTCGCTGGAACACCCAGAACGACACCTTTCACAGCGGAGCCTGGTTTAAGGGTCGCATCTATCCCGAGAAATGCGACTTGTCACCGGATGGCGAGCTGCTGCTCTATTTCGTGCATCAAGCCAATCGTGTGCGCACAGACTACACGGATGCCTGGACCGCAATCAGCCGCAATCCCTGGCTCACCGCGATCGGGCTGTGGCCTCAGGGGACGACGTATGGAGGAGGCGGCCGTTTCACGGGCAATCGCAGTGCCATCATCAGAGGGTGCAGGAACGCCCACCCCGATCATCCCGGCGCCGGGATATCCATCTCCCTTGGCGATGTACCTCTCCATGTCTCATCCAAAGAGGTTGAAGGCTCCGAATGGTCGGGTCGCGATCAAGACGGACGGCTGGTGTTCACCCTGAACGGGCTATTGATGCACAGAAGCGATGCCGGAGATGATATCTGCCTCGCCGATTTCAATGGTTACACGCCCGATCCGCAGGCTGCACCGCCATCCGCCGACCGACCGTTGAGCGCGCTCCGGCCAAGCATCAAACGACGAAGGAAAAAGCAGGAGCCATAGCCCGAATTCATGGGCTTTCGGACATTAATCGCTAGCGCCCGGCCAACCGCGCGCGAATGTCCGGCTTCAGCACCTTGCCGACCTTGGAGCGTGGCAGATCATCCCAGATCTCGATCTGCTTCGGCGTCTTGATGCTGCCGATCTGCTGCTTGACGAAGGCGGCCAGCGCCGCCCCATCGATCGCCTGGCCGGCGCGCGGCTGCACCACGGCGACGATGCGTTCGCCCCATTTGTCGTCGGGCAGCCCGATCACCGCGCAGTCCTGCACCGCCTCGTGCGCGCGCAACGCGTTCTCGACCTCGATCGAGTAGACGTTGAAGCCGCCGGTGATGATCATGTCCTCGCCGCGCGATCCCGTCGGCAGCAGTCTGCCATCGCCATCCATGATGCCGGCCTGCACCAGCGGGCTGATCCGCCCGGCGGAGGCGAGTCGCGCCATCGCGATCGAGCCGTCCGGATTGTAGTGCTCGGCGGGCGCCATCATCGAGATCATCATCGGCGCCTCGGTCTGGCCGAACAGCTGCGCCATCGGCCCGATCCGCCGCAGGGCTTCCGCGAGCCGCGCCGCCGAGATCGGCGCCGCGCCGTACCAGAAGCATTGCAGCGAGCTGAGTTCGGCCGCGTCGAGCTTTGGATGATCGAGCAGCATGTAGATCACGGTCGGCGGCAGGAAGGTGTGGGTGACGCGATAGCGCGCGATCAGATCGAGGAACTCGCCGATGTCGGGGTGATGCATGATCACGATGCGGCCGCCCAGCGTCATGATCGGAAAGCACAGCACGCCGGCGGCATGGGTCAGCGGCGCGAGCGCCAGATAGACCGGGCGGCCCTTGAACGGGTAGCCCATCAGGGTCAACGCGGTCATGGTCTCGATGTTGCGGCCCGACAGCATCACGCCCTTCGGCTTGCCGGTGGTGCCGCCGGTGCCCGGGATCATCGCGAGATCGTCGACCGGCTCGCGCTGATAGAGATCATCGGCGAGGCCGGCGAGCCAGCGGTCGAACGACGGTGCGAACGGCAGCTCGGCATCGAGACAGACCAGCGCGCGCAGCTTGGGCAGATCCTGCCTGACCGCCTCGACCATCGGCGCAAAGCTGGAATGAAACAGCAGCAGGCTGCAATCGAACGCGTCGAGGATGAACTTGTTCTCGGCGGCCTCGTTGCGCGGATTGATCGGGCACCACACGGCGGCCGCGCGCGAGATGCCGAACACGCAGGCGAAGGCGAGCGGATCGTTGCCGGACAAGATCGCGACCTTTTCGCCGGGCGCGATGCCCGATCGCTCCAGGCCGCGCGCGATCCGGTAGCTCAGCCGCTGCACCTCGCCATAGCTGAGGTCGCGGCCGTCCATGGTGAGGCACGGTGCATCGGCGCCGAGCGAGGCGCCCTTGTCGAGATAGTCGATGAAACGCATGGTCGGTCCCGAAATAGACTGCGGGTGACGGGGGCTAGCGCGTCACCCGCAGCGAAGCGTTTTCGAGCGAAATAGACAACCGGATCGCGTGACGAAAACGCCTCAAACGAAATCCTTGGCAGCCCAAACTCAGTCGTGCACGGTCAGGACCGGCTTGCCGACCAGCCCAAAGCTGCGCAATTGCCCGAGCAGCTCGTGATGGCCAAAAGCCTGACAGCCGGAGGCGAAGCCGACGCGCTTCGGCGGCTGTTGCAGCAGGTGCGCCGCGGCAAAAGCCTGCAGCATGCCGGTCTGCTTGTAGTTGCTGTTGCCGTAGATGACGCAGTGCGCGCGCCCCAGCGGGCCGGACGCATATACCGAATCCATCGACTTGTTGACGCGCGGGTTCTCACGCGGCGGCATGGTGTTCATCACGCCGGCCGCGGTCTGCGCCAACGCGGCGTAGCGGTCGTCGGGGTTCATGTCCTTGGTCGCCTCCAGCGCGGCGGCGACGATCTGCGGCACGCCCAGCATCAGCGCGCGGTTGAAGACGCCGCCCAGCACCTTCACATTGGCGACGCGCGGATCGCGCTTGAACCACACCGGGTGCGAGGTGCCGCCCCAGGGCAGCGCCAGCGCCAGCTCGTGCTGGCCGGGGATGGCGAGGTTGTAGAGGCCGGCGTCGGGCTGATGCTCGACGTATTTGTTCTGCTCCAGATAATAGGCCTTGGCCATCGCGGCGTTGACCAAAATGGTCTGCGTCGAGGCGATGGTCGGGCTGCCGCCCCAGAACACGGCGATATCAAGCGTGTCGAGGCCGGGCGTCTCCAGGCACAGCTGCGCGGCGATCTCGCCGGTGGTGTACATCTGCGCGATGCCCGGCGCCAGCAGCAGGCCGGCATTGGCGAACTTCGCGCCCCACTCCTGATCGAGCGTGATCAGCCAGTCCTGCTCGCCGGTGGTGTCAGTGTAGTGGCATCTGGAAGCCCAACAGGCCTGCACCACCTCGCCGCCGAACTTGGCGAACGGTCCCACGGTGTTGAGCACCACCGAGGCGCCGTTGAACAATTCGGTCAACGCGGCGACCGTGTGCGGCACCTCCACCACCTCGTAGTCGGCGGTCTCGATGCCGGCCACGTTCGACTTCATCGCGGCGTTGAGCTTCTCAGCGCTGCGGCCGGCGGCGATGAAGGGGACGTTGTACTCGCGCAGATATTCGCAGACCAGCCGGCCGGTGTAGCCGGAAGCGCCATAGACGATGACGGGCTTCTTCTCGCTCATTGCGATCCTCCGAGATGTTTGTTGTCTGGTTTGCCGCTCACATGCCCATGCCGCCGTCGACCGGCAGGCCGATGCCGGTGATGAAGCGCGCATCGTTCGAGCACAGGAACACGGCGGCGTCGGCGATGTCGCTGACCTCGGCGAGGCGGCCGAGCGGCGTCTGCTCGACCACCGAGCCGACCGCCGCGTTGACGTCGGCAGCGAGCCCGATGCTGACGATGTCATTGGCGAGCTGCAGGCCCATGTCGGTCGGGATCAGGCCGGGATAGATGCAGTTGACGCGGACACCGAAGCCGAGCTTGCCGGCTTCCATCGCCGCAACGCGCGTCATGCGATCGACCGCGGATTTGGTACCCGAATAGACAGCGATGCTCGGGAATGCGATGGTCGCCGCAACGGAGGCGATGTTGACGACGGCGCCGCCCTTGCCCGCCGGCCCGCCCGGGCGCATCGCGCGGAACGCGTGCTTCATGCCGAGCACGGTGCCGACGATGTTGACGTCGCACATCCGGCGCGCGTCCTCGGCCTTGATCTCGCTGACCAGCGAGGTGATCTCGATGCCGGCGTTGTTGATCAGGATGTCGTAGCCGCCGAGCGTTTCGACAGTGGCGGCAACCGCACGCTCCCACTGCGCATCGTCGGTGACGTCGAGCTTGACGAAGCCGGTCTTCACCCCGGCCTTGGCGATCTCACCCGCAGTGTCCCTGCCGACGCCGTCGAGAATGTCGCCGATCATGACCGCCGCACCGGAGCGCGCCAGTGCCTGCGCAATCGCCGCGCCAATCCCCCGGGCGCCGCCGGTGACCAGGGCCTTCCTGCCCTCAAGGCTCTTCGCACTCATGACGTAGTCCTCCCTTTGCTGATGTTTGCGCTGATGTTTGCTTGGCGCTGGCGATGAGCAGCACGGGCCGGCGGACCGCGCGCCGGGGGCGCATCGTGGTCACGGCCGGCATCGGCGGAGCGCAGTGGTGCCGCTCCGGCGAGGCATCTCCTTCCCTGTTGCAAATTAGGTCAGCCATCTTGACGACTGTCCAAAATTATTTGGCCAACCCTCGTCCAGGAACTTGACACTTGTCAAGCCAAATTTGACAAGTGTCAAAGATGATGGTTGTGAGGGGATGGAGCGCGGCGCGCTTGGCGCGCTATAAGTCGCTAAGGGGAAGAGACGGAAAGGCACGAAATGGCGCGGCAAGCGACAGGAGCGGCCCGACGCGTGGTGGTAGCGGCCGAGGCGCCGCGCGACGAAAAGTTCAACGCGCGGCGGATCGAGCTCGCGGAGGCCGCGCTGGAGACGCTCGGCGAGCTCGGCTTCGCGCGCACCAGCCTGCGCGAGATCGCGCAGAACTCGGCGTTCACGCACGGCGTGTTTCACTACTACTTCAGCGACAAGCTCGACCTGATCTGCTGCTGCGTCCGCCACTACAAGGCGAAATGCGTGACGCGCTATGACGAGGTGGTGACGTCAGCGCAAAGCCGCGACGAACTGACTGAAGGCTTCCTCGGCAAGCTCGCCGAAACGCTGCAGAACGAAGCCCGCATGCACCGGCTCTGGTACGATCTGCGCGCGCAGGCGATGTTCGAGCCGGCGTTTCGCAAGGACGTGCTCGAGATCGACAAGAGCCTGGAGGCGATGATCTGGCGCATCGCCTCACGCTACGCCGAGCTCGGCGGCAAGCGGCCGGCCTCATCGCCGGCCGCGCTCTACGCGCTGCTCGACGGCCTGTTCCAGAGCGCGCTGCTCCGGCACCTCGCGAACGACGAGACGGCCGTGCCGGACCTGCTCGCTGAAGTGCGGCGGTTGTTGCCGACGATTTGCTAAGGCGATTGCGACGCATGTAGTCCGTCCACCCGCAGCGCCCCGCGCGCGAGCACGACGTCAATGATCGGGACGACGGCGCAAGTATTCACGCTTCAATCGAGCGACTTCCTGAGGAGCATTCAAGAGATCCAATGCTTCGGGCGTCAGCGGGCCGCTGGTGCACGCTCCCACCATTGCATCGATGCGACCTTGGTAGATGGTTAGTTTGCTGTCAGGGTCCACCATCTTCGATGGCTCGGCCATGTCATTCCGGGATGCACCAACAACCAAGGTTTCACCACGTGGCCAATGCAGGGTGTTCTCCCTGCTCTCGCACGTCCCGTCGCACCAATACTCTTTGATGATGAAGGCCTTCCGATCCGTAGGAGCGGTAAACAACCGTCCCTTCAACATCTCGACATGATCAAGAACAATCAGGCTGATCGGGGAATTGGTCTTACGAAGGTCGGATAGCAGACGTGACGAAACGACGCGTCCGCGAAGTATAATCGGCGTGCGCTCCAACAGTTCAAGCGTCGCGCGCGCCTCCATATCGCGACGTTTCTTTTCAACCGAGACCTGGTTGACGTCGGGAGACCGGTACCACGAGGTTGACAACGGAAGGGCGCAAGACAACGCCTCCGCTTTCTTGGGACCGACGACTGCACCGATCAGACAAAGAGCGGCGATCAGGCGGCGCATATGATGCCTCGCGGACGGGTAGGGCGAGTAATCTTCTTATATGAGCCAAAGCCTTAATGCACATCCGGCCGATGTGCCGTCGGATCGGACTACGCCGCGCTGGCCGGCGGCAGTGCGAGCACCGAGTAGATCGCCTGCGCGTCGCGGGAGGCGCGCAGCTTCTTGGCGACGTCCTGGTCGCGCAGCAGGCGGGCAATGCGCGCCAAGGCCTTGAGGTGGTCGGCGCCGGCGCCTTCGGGCGCCAGCAGCAGGAAGATCAGGTCGACGGGCTGGCCGTCCATCGCCTCGAAATCGATCGGGCGCTCGAGCCGGGCGAACAGGCCGAACAGCTTTTCCAGCTTGGGCAGCTTGCCGTGCGGAATCGCGACGCCGTAGCCGACGGCGGTGGTGCCGAGCTTCTCGCGCTGCAGCAGCACCTCGAAGACGGCGCGCTCGTTCTGGCCGGTCAGGGCAGACGCGCGCGCGGCAAGTTCCTGCAGCGCCTGCTTCTTGCTGATGACTTTCAAAGCGGGGAGAATCGCCTCGGGTGCGACCAAATCGGTAATCGGCATTGGGACGTTCCGAGGTGAATGAGACCGTCAGGTTGCGAAATAGGCTTTACGCCGGCGTCGTCAAGAAGATGTGGTGGGATGCGGGCGTGGCCCGGGTCCGGTTGGCAGGGCTTCTACCCCAACGCATCGGCGGTGCCAACACCGGCGAAACCCCGGTTCCGCCCCCCTTCTGCTGGGGCGGCGGACCATAAGCAGGGCTTGCTTCCGGCGTCAATGCCATCTGCCATATATCCTCAGGGGGTCACCGACGGGGGGTCGACCCAGCCGACATTGCCGTCCGTCCGGCGGTAAATGATGTTCACCCGGCCGCTGCCGCCATGCTGGAACACCAGGCAGGACGCGCCGCTCAGATCCAGCTCCATGACTGCCTCGCTGACCGATAGCCGCTTCAGCGCGGTGGTTGCCTCGGCAATGATCACGGGTGCGTATTCGGTGACCTCGTCCTCGTTCTCGGGCGCCTCGATGACATAGCTCGGCGCGTCGAGCCCGCCGCCGTTGAGCTCGGCGAGCGCGGCGCTCGCGGCGTAGGCCTTGCGGGCCGAGCGGTCCTTCAGCCGGCTCTTGTAGCGGCGCAGCCGCTTTTCGATCATCAGCAGCGCGGCGTCCGCGCTGGCATAGGCGTCGGTGGCGTTGGAGTCGGCTTCCAGCGTGATGCCGGAATCCAGATGCAGCGCGCAATCGGTCCGGAAGCCGAAGCCGTCCTTGCTCAGCGTGATGTGACCGGAATAGTTGCCATCAAAATACTTTCGCAGGACCTCGTCGGTGCGCTCGCTGACGCGCGCCCGAAGCGCCTCGCCGATGCTGATGCTCTTTCCCGAGATTCGAAGGGTCATTTGATGCCTCGATTGCTGGATGCCGCGATCACTCTCTTGCTGGAGCATGATGGTTTCTGGCGTCTCGGTGACCTCCTCTTCTGGATCACGTCGCAACGGGGGAGATTGAGACTATTCCGATTTGCGGCGAACGCAACGACAGCCTGAACCGGACGGCGGTCCGGCGCCGGCATTCTCGAAAAGTAACCTAAACGGGGGCTGTATCGCGCGACCGGTCGGACGAGGAGGCAGGGGCCGAAAGGGCATTACCGAGCATGCTCTGTTTGTCACGGCGGCGCTGCACCGAGGAAGGTATTCGCATCGCCTCGCGGTACTTCGCGACGGTGCGGCGAGCGATGTCAATGCCGGAGGCGCGCAAACGTTCCACGATGGTGTCGTCGGACAGGATCGCCGACGGCGCTTCGCCGTCGATCAACTGCTTGATGTGATGACGCACCGCTTCCGCCGAATGCGCCTCGCCGCCGTCGGCGGACGCAATCGACGCGGTGAAAAAATACTTCAATTCAAAACTGCCGCGATTGGTCGCCATGTATTTGTTGGCGGTGACGCGCGACACCGTGGATTCATGCATCTGGATCGCGTCCGCCACTGCCTTCAGATTGAGCGGCCGCAGGTGCGCCACGCCATGCGTGAAGAAGCCGTCCTGCTGGCGGACGATCTCGGTTGCGACCTTCAGAATAGTGCGGGCGCGCTGGTCGAGTGCGCGCACCAGCCAGGTCGCATTCTGCAGGCAGTCGCTGAAGTACGACTTGTCGCCGTCCTTGCGGATCGTCTTCGACAGCTCAGCGTAATAGGTCTGGTTCACCAGGACGCGCGGCAGAGTGTCGCTGTTGAGCTCGACATGCCAGCCGCCGTCCGGACCCGGCCGCACATAGACGTCGGGCACCATGGTCTGCGTCCGCGCGGTGCCGAACTTCAGGCCCGGTTTCGGATCGAGCCTGCGGATCTCCGCGATCATGTCGGTGATGTCTTCGTCGTCGACACCACAGAGCTTGCGCAGTGAGGCGATGTCGCGCTTGGCGAGCAGATCGAGATGCTCGACGAGGGCCTGCATCGCCGGATCGTAGCGATCGAGCTCGCGCAGCTGGATCGCGAGGCACTCGCTCAGGTTACGCGCACAGACGCCGGGCGGATCAAACTTCTGCAGCACCGCGACGACCTCGTCGACCGCCGCCTGCGAGGCGCCGAGCCGCTCGGCGGCCTGGCCGAGATCGGGCGGCAGATAGCCGGCGTCATCGACCAGGTCGATCAGATACTGCCCGATCATACGCTGCGCCGGCGCCGAGAACGCCACCGCGAGCTGCTCGGCGAGGTGGTCGGCCAAGGTGAGCTCTGCCGCCACGAAGGCTTCCAGATTGTATTCGTCGTCGCTGGAGGCGCCGCCGCCCCATTCGGTATAGACCGAGGGCGGCGCGTCCTGGGCGGCGCGCGCGGCGGCTTCCGCGGGCTCCTCGGTGAAGACGTTGTCGAGGCGGGTATCCAGCGTCTGCTCGATCTCGGCGCGGCTGCCGAGGTCGCGGTTCAGCCACTCCTCCTGGCTGGGCTCGAAGCCCTCGCCGCCGGAACCGGCTGAAAGGTCGGACGGGCCGTCACCGTCCCCGTAGCTGCCGGAATCGTCGGAATCGCCGTAGTCCGGCCGCTCCAGGGCCGGCTCGCCCGCCACCGGCGGCTCCGGGCCGTCGGCGCCCCGCTCCAGCAGCGGGTTGCGCTCGAGCTCCTCCTCGACAAAGGCCGACAAATCGAGGTTCGACAGCTGCAGCAGCTTGATCGCCTGCATGAGCTGCGGCGTCATGACCAGCGACTGCGACTGGCGGAACTCTAGTCTTTGCGTCAGTGCCATGGAGGCAAGATCGATCCCGGAAAGTTGGCTCGATTCTTGCTTATCTTAGTCCGAAGACGATGTACACGTCTTGACGAATGAGAAATTTGGGCTAGAGGCGGAATTCCTCGCCAAGGTAAAGCCGGCGTACATCCGGATCGCTAACGATCTCTTCCGGACTGCCCTCAGTCAAGATCTCTCCGGCATAGACGATATAGGCGCGGTCGGTCAGGCCGAGCGTTTCGCGGACGTTGTGGTCGGTGATCAAGACGCCGATGCCGCGGTTGGTCAGGTGGCGCACCAGATCCTGGATGTCGCCGACTGCGATCGGATCGATGCCGGCGAACGGCTCGTCGAGCAGCATGTAATTCGGGCGGGTTGCGAGCGCGCGGGCGATCTCGACGCGGCGGCGCTCGCCGCCGGACAGCGCGATCGACGGGCTCTTGCGCAGCCGTGTGATGTTGAACTCGTCGAGCAGCGAATCGAGCTCGTGCTCGCGCTTCTTCTTCGAGGGTTCGACCACCTCGAGCACCGCGCGAATATTCTGCTCGACGGACAGGCCGCGGAAGATCGAGGCTTCCTGCGGCAGATAGCCGATGCCGAGGCGGGCGCGCTGGTACATCGGCAGCTTGGTGACGTCATGGCCATCGAGCTCGATGGCGCCGCGATCGGCCTTGATCAGGCCGGTGATCATGTAGAACACGGTGGTCTTGCCGGCGCCGTTCGGCCCGAGCAGGCCGACGGCTTCGCCCCGGCGCACATAGATGCTGACGCCGCGCACCACCTGGCGGCTGCCAAAACTCTTTTCCACGCTATGCACAGCCAGGTAGCCCGGCCGCTTGATCAGCTGCGGGGCGGCCGCGGCCTTCTGGGCGGCTCTGGGACGCGCCGGCGCGGGCGCCGGGGCCGCCGGCGCGGACCGCTGCAGCTCGACGCCGGGGACCGGGGCGGCACGCGCCATCGGCGGCGCATCGCGCACCGGGCTCGTCAGCATATCGCCGAAGGAATCGCCGAGCGCGGTGATGTCGTCGTGCGAGCGCGCAAAGCCGGGACTGCGTTTCGCAGGGCGCCGCCGGAACATGCCGAGTAAATCCACCATCCCCGCTTCGCTTCAGCCTCTTACGGTGATCCCGCGACACAAGCATGAAGCGCGTTTGCGCAAGAGATCATGCTCGAACAATGACGCAAAGCGCGGCGACGCGCCTTGAAATGAGTGGATGCCCCTGGCCCGGCCAACATCACAATCCCCTCGGGTCCGCCCGGGCCGCTGCAGTAGATACAGTCTCACCCCGCGCGCTTCAACCTCGGGCTCGCGGGTTATTGTCTAACATATTGATTTATTGAGCGTTACTTTGCCTTTCCGGAGGCCGCCAAGGGCACCGAGGGGGCCGCGCCGGCCGGCGTGCCGCAATCCTGTCCCCCACCGCCCGTGGTCGCCGTCACCTTGCCCGTGCCGGTCTCGGAGTCCACGCGGGAGACGCCGGTGGTCATGTCGACCCGCAGGCGGTCGCCGCGCAGCACATTGCTGCATTGGGTCAGTACCACCTGGACGCCGCCGCCGCCGAGCACGGTGATCAAATTGGCCTTGGCGTCGAAGATCGCGGTCTCGCCGGTGACGGTCTGATCCTTCTGGGTGACGACGACACTGCCCTTCGCCTCCAGCCGCTTGATCGACGAGCTGCCGCCGGGGCCGGGCGGAGGAGCGGGCGTGCCCGATTGGGTCGGCGCGGCCTTTGCGCTCTTGTCTCCCTTGGCACCCTTGGTGTCGGCCAGTGTGGACGGCTGCGCGGCCTTGTCCTCGTAGAACACCACCAGCACCTTCGAGGTCATGGTGGTGTCGCCCTGCACCACCTTCACATTGCCGGAGAAGGTGGCCTCCTTCTTCTTGTCGCGCATTTCGAGAATGGCGGCCTCGATCCGTACTGGCTGGTCGCGATTTTGCACAAAGCCTTGCATGGCGTTGGGCGTTGAGCCCGCGCCCTGTCCAAAGGCCTCATCGAGGACGATCGGCGCGACAACGATGGCCGCCATCGCGAAGACCCGCGACAGGAGCGCCGTCATTGTCGATCCTCTGGCCATGCCACGCCGCCTTTACTTCGGCTTGCCCGGAACCGGAACGAGCGATGGAAGCGCCGGACTTGCGCCCGGGGCAGCGGGCGTTCCGCAACCGCCCCCTTGATCCTTGTCGGTGTGGATGAACAGGCCCTGCACCTTGCCGTTATCGGCCTCGACGCGTGAGACGCCGGTCGTCATGTCGACCAGCAGACGGTCGCCGCGCAGCACGTTCTGGCATTGGGTCAGCACCACCTGGACGCCAGCGCCGCCGAGCATGGTGATCAGGTTGTTCTTGGTGTCGAAGATCGCGGTCTCGCCGGTGACGACCTGATCCTTCTGGGTGACGACGACGTTGCCCTTCGCCTCGAGCCGCTTGATCGAGGAGGCGCCGCCGGGGCCGGGCTTCGCCGACTGCATGGGAGCAGCGCCCTTCGCTCCCTTCGCCGGCTTGGCCGGCGCCTGGGATTTGCTGTCCTCGTAGAACACGTCGAGCGTCTTCGAGGTCATCGTGGTGTCGCCCTGCACGACCTTCACATTGCCGGCGAAGGTCGCCTCCTTCTTCTGGTCACGCATCTCGAGCGTCGCGGCCTCGATCTGGATCGGCTGGTCGCGGTTCTGTGTGAAGCCCTGCATGGCGTTGGGGACGCCGCTCATCTTGCCCTGCGCGGAGGCAGAGCCGGCGGCGAACAGCGCAAACAGGAAGGCGGCAATGGCTGCGCCGCGCGGAAAAAATTGCATGATCGAAATCATTTCGGGTTGGCGGATTTGCGCGCCTTCTGCTGCGGCGGCGGCGCTGGCTGCGGTGGCGGTGCGGGCTCGGCCGGCGGACTGTCGCCGAGCTTGTCCAGATTCATCACCACATTGCCCTCGAACCGCACCAGCTCGCCGCTGTTGAAGATCCTGAGCTTGTCGGCGGTCAGCGTGCCGTCGAGCAGCTTGACGTCGACATGCTCGTCCGACGAGACGTTGCCCTTGTTGATGTCGACGAAGGCCTGGGTCATCTTCGCCTCATAGCCGGTCGACGATTGCAGGAAGATGTCCTGGCGCAGGTCGAGCAGCTGCTTCTTGTTGTCGAAGAAGCCGGTGCGCGCATCCATGACAACAGTGGTCTGATCCTCCATCGCCACCTTGGCGCGGATCGTCTTCAGCTCGACATGGTCAGGGTCGGTGACGTCCTGGATCGCGGCCTTGGCCCACATCTCATAGGGCCGGCCGTCGTTGGAGAAGCCGGAGAGATGCGGCGATTCCATCGTGATCTTGGTGCCGGACACCACGAGGTTGTCCATCTCGAGCGGCAGCTTGGGGATCACGTCGTGGAACGGGTTGTAGACCGAGATGAAGATGATCGTCCCCATCGCCAGCCCCACCGCCGCAGGCACCGCGACGCGCAGGATTCGCACCATGCGGCTATGCCGCGCGGCGGCGGCAAAGCGCGCCTCGAGGCCCGCGACATAGGCTGGATTCTGAACCGAACTCACCGCAGCTCCGATTTCACCGCAGCTCTAAGGGCGCGAAATTGCTGCCCATTGTACCTTTAGCGATCCGAATATGCAGCTGGACCTCGCGTCGCGCCCCCAAGACGGGCTTCAAAACCGACCTCGCGTCAACAGTTTGTCCGAAACGGGGCGGAACCGGCCGCCGGTGACGGAAATCGCCATCCATCATGAATGGGCGAAAATGTCCTCTTCCTCCCAGCCGTTGAGATCGAGCCGGGCGCGGGTGGGCAGGAATTCGAAACAGGCTTTTGCCAGGTCGGTCCGCCCCTCGCGCGCCAGCATGACGTCGAGCCTGTCGCGCAGCGCATGCAGATGCAGCACGTCGGAGGCGGCGTAGGCGAGCTGGGCGTCGTTGAGACCGGGCGCGCCCCAGTCGCTCGACTGCTGCTGCTTCGACAGTTCGATGTTCAGGACCTCACGTACCAGGTCCTTGAGGCCGTGGCGGTCGGTATAGGTGCGGGACAGCCGCGAGGCGATCTTGGTGCAATAGACCGGCTGCGGCATCACCCCGAAGGTGTTGTAGAGCACCGCGACGTCGAAGCGCGCGAAATGGAAGATCTTGGTGATCGCAGGGTTGGCGAGCAGCGCCTTCAGATTCGGCGAATGGGTGTGGCCCTTCGGAATCTGGATCACATCGGCGGTGCCGTCGCCGTTCGACATCTGCACCACGCAGAGCCGGTCGCGATGCGGATTGAGCCCCATGGTCTCGGTGTCGATCGCAACCGATTCGGTATAGCGGGACAGATCGGGCAGATCGCCATGGTGCAAGCGGATAGTCATGTAACAGGTGCCTCGGGTCTTGGTCGGTTCTTGGGCCGATTGTTGGGTCGATTCGAGGGGGGACACTAGCCCCCAAATGTCAGGGAAGCGAGCGGATAGGCAGCCTTCGGGCGCCTGAACCGCGGCTTTCGCCGCGGTTTTGCTCATATCCCGAAACGGCGGTCCAGGGCGAGCAGGAACATCAGCACAACCCGGTGCCGATCGGCCACAGCCCGTATTTTTGCGCCCCGACAGCGGTGCAATCGCCTCCCGTCCACCCTATCTGAGCCCGGCACCCCGCATACCACGAAATGAGTCGCATGACGGACCAGACCATCGCCGCGCCGATCGAGGAGCCGCAGGAACGCGGCTTCTCGCGCTACCAATCATTCCTCATTGCGCTGCTGGCGCTGACGCAGTTCACGCTGATCCTCGACTTCATCATCATGTCGCCGCTCGGCGCCATCCTGATGCCGGCGCTCAACATCACGGCCGGGCAGTTCGGCGTCGCGGTGTCCGCCTACGCCTTCGCCGCCGGCATCTCCGGCATCCTTGCCGCCGGCTTTGCCGATCGCTTCGACCGCAAGCGGCTGCTGCTGTTTTTCTATGTCGGCTTCACCGTCGGCACCGCGCTGTGCGCGCTGGCGCAGGATTTCCATGTGCTGCTGGCGGGGCGGATCGTCACCGGACTGTTCGCCGGCGTAATCGGCTCGGTGGTGCTCGCCATCGTCGCCGACCTGTTCCCGCTGCATCTGCGCGGCCGCGTGATGGGCTTTGTGCAAACCGCGTTCGCCGCGAGCCAGGTGCTCGGCGTTCCCGCCGGGCTGTTTCTGGCCAACCATTGGAACTGGCACGTCTGCTTCGTGGCCATCGTCGCGCTCTCGCTCGCCGTGATCGCGGCAATCGCGCTGGTGATGCAGCCGGTCGACGCGCATCTCAAGCTGCAGCACGACAGCAATCCGTTCCGCCACCTGATCGCGACCATCGGCGAGCCGCGCTACACGCTGGCCTTCATGGTGACGACCCTGCTCGCCACCGGCGGCTTCATGTTGATGCCGTTCGGCAGCGCCTTCACCGTGCACAATCTCGGCATCGACATCGTGCATCTGCCGACTATCTATCTGGTCTCCGGCCTGTTCAGCATCGTGATCGGACCGCTGGTCGGGCGCGCCAGCGACGCCTTCGGCAAATATCCGACCTTCGTGTTCGGCAGCGTGGTGTCGATCATCATGGTGCTGATCTACACCAATCTCGGTCACGTCTCGCTGCTGACCGCGATCGTGGTCAACGTGCTGATGTTCGTCGGCATCTTCTCGCGCATGATCCCGTCGCAGGCGCTGATGACCGCGATCCCCGACGCCAGCCAGCGTGGCTCCTTCAACGCGGTCTCCGCCTCGGTGCAGCAGCTCTCCGGCGGCCTCGGCTCAGTGGTCGCCGCCGCGCTCGTCGCCGAAGCCGCCGACGGCTCGCTCGTGCATTTCGACCGCATCGGCTACGTCGTCGTGACGACGTCGATCATCTCGATGACCGCGATGTATTTTGTGCAGAAGCAGGTGGCGAAGCGCAGCGGCCGGCGGATGGTGTGAGGGCGGAAAATGCCATCGGAAGCGTTCGGATCGGTCAACCGTTCAGCAGCGCGGCCATCCGATCCCGACCGATGATGTTGGGGTCCGGCGGCAATCTCTGGCCGTCGAGTTCGGCCAGCCTTGCGGCGACGCGCGGCCTGGCAAGGACCTCCTGTGGAAGTGCAAGGCACATTGCGATCTCGATCGCGCCACGCAGCACGTCAGCGTCTTGCGCAGCAGCCGCGAAAAACCTGGCCATCACCGGATTCGGTGCCGGCATCGGCAGCCCCTGCTCCAGAGCGTTCATCTCGGCCACCCGCGCGCGGTCGGCGGCGATCTGGTTTCGATAGAATGGAGCAACCTGGCGTTCGGTTTCCGCATCGTATTCCTGCGCGAAGGCGAGCGGATCGTTGATGTGCCGGCGCGCAACGTCACGGAGCACCTGGGCGTGCAGCAGGCCGACGCTCAAGCCGCGTCCCGCGGACGGATTGGTGCATGCCCATGCATCACCCACCACAGCAAAACCCGTGATGACAGGCTGGCCATCGACCATGAGCCGCCGATAACGGTCGAGAACGCCCGCCAGCAGGAGGACGGGCGTGATCGGCTCCCCGTCGAGCCAGTGGGCCTGCCGTGAGCATGCCGAGACGACGCGATGGAATGTGGCCGTATCGCGCAAGGCCCGCATCGCCTTGTTTTTCGACGAGGTGTACAGGGTGACCGACCATGTGTCGTTGTCCCCATCCAGCGTCAGGATCGAGAACAGGCCCATCGGCGTGAGCGCGCGTCCTATCCTGCGAGGCCGGCGCTGCCCCGAGAAATAGCGCGTGAAGTAGACGAAGTTGCTGTCCTCCGCTTCCTCGATCGCGCCGCGGCCTCCCGCATTGACGATCCATTCGCAGGCTTGGCTTCGCCGCCCCATCGCGTCGATGACCAGATCACCACGAATCTCCTCGCCGGCCGTCGTGCGTACGCCTGAAACGTGCGGCACCCCGGAGACGGCCGACGCGCCCGCGATCAATTCACGAACCTTGGTCCCCCGACGGATGGTTACATTGGGCGCGGCTTGCGCCATCGTCGCGACGGCCCATTCAATGATCGGCCTGCGACCGGTGACGAAACGTATCGCCTCGTCGGTCGGGCGTGGCGTCCGGTCCGTCATGGTGGGAGGCAGGCTGTCGAGAAAGTCTACCCAGACGCAGCCGGCCCCGAGCAGGACATCGGTCAATCCCGGCAGCTCCTGATCGCTGATCATCCGGAATCGCGAACTGAGATTGTGGGGTTGCCTGAATTGGGCAACTCCGGGGCGTTCCCAGGAGCCCCATCCCTCCACAGGGGTGGTAGGTCGATCTGCGTGGTCGGCCTCCAGGACCGTGACGTCGTGGCCGTCGCGACCAAGCATGGCCGCTGCACACAACCCGATCACGCCGCCACCGCAAATGAGGACCCTGCTCATCGCTTCCTCCTGGTTGTTCAAGCTTGGCGAACGCGGAAGGGTGAAATCGTCGTGGCCGGCTCCGTCTTCGTTCCGGCTGCGCATTACTCTTCGGGCGGACCGGAATTGCTCAAGACATAGGTCGGTGCGGGGAACCGGAGGTTCACAGCTCACAGGCGTCACTGGCGACGGCAGGTGGTGATCGGCCGAAGCGTGCCGCGTCCCTGCCAAGCTCGGTGGCTCGCCCAACCCGCGGCGGGTTACGGCTTCGCCTCACCCGCCCTACGGATCGTCAGCGATTTCAATCGCTTGAAAAGGGAGTGGTGCCCAGGAAAGGACTCGAACCTTCACGGCCGTGAAGCCACTGGCACCTGAAGCCAGCGCGTCTACCAATTCCGCCACCTGGGCACGTGGGGCGCTCTGTAAGGATCGGTGACGCGCTTGTCAAATTCGCGATTGGAAAATCAAATACGCTGTACAGGATGAGACCGATGGCGTATCGCCAAACGGCTAACTCCCGTTAATAACTCTCGAATCCGGCAGGAATTTACCCCCATGGCATCGAACCTGGACACCACAGTCACGGTCTTCGGCGGATCGGGTTTTCTGGGGCGGAATGTGGTCCGGGCGCTGTGCAAGCGGGATTACCGCGTCCGCGTCGCGGTGCGGCGGCCGGAGCTGGCCGGCCATCTGCAGCCGCTCGGCCGGGTCGGGCAGATCCATGCCGTCCAGGCCAATGTGCGCTACCCGGCTTCGGTCGAGGCGGCGATGCGTGGTTCGCAGGTCGCCATCAATCTGGTCGGCATCCTGGCCGAGGGCGGCGGGCAGACCTTTGAGGCGGTGCAGGTGAAGGGCGCCGAGGCGGTCGCCAAGGCGGCGGCGGCCGCGGGCGCCCGAATGGTCCATGTTTCGGCGATCGGCGCCGACAAGGATTCGACCTCTGGCTACTACCGCGCCAAGGCCGGCGGCGAGGCGGCCGTGCATGCGGCCCTGCCCTCGGCCACCATCATCCGGCCGTCGCTGCTGTTCGGGCCCGAGGACCAGTTCACCAACCGCTTTGCGGCGTTGGCGCGGTTCTCGCCGGTGCTGCCGCTGGTCGGCGGCGGGGTCAACAGGCTGCAGCCCACCTATGTCGCCGACGTCGCGCGGGTGGTGGCCGATGCCGTGGACGGCAAGGCCAAGGCGGGCGCCACCTATGAACTCGGCGGACCGGAAGTGCTGACCATGCGCGAGGTGATGGAGATCATCCAGCAGATCACCCAGCGCGACCGCATGCTGGTGCCGCTGCCATTCGGCCTCGCCAAGTTCCAGTCGTACGTCCTGCAATTCGCGCCCGGCGCGTTCAAGCTGACGCCGGACCAGGTCGAGATGCTGCGCGCCGACAATGTGGTGTCGGAGGCCGCGACCGCGGCCGGCCTCACCTATGCCGGGCTCGGCATCACGCCCGATTCGATGGAAGCGGTAGCCCCGCAATATCTCTGGCGCTACCGCGCCTCGGGCCAGTTCCAGAAGAAGAGCGCGTAGCGTGCTCGCCGCGTCGGCGGTGTGCTCCCTCGCCCCGCTCTTGCGGAGAGAGGCGTAGGCGGCCTACGGCCGCCGTCCTCCCTTCATAAGAACGCCGATGCGAAGCATCGGCTATGGGGTGAGGGGCCGACTCCGCAAATTGGATGCACGTGAGTTCGCGGTGAGTCCCCCTCACCCGAAACTCAAGCTGCGCTTGAGTTTCGACCTCTCCCCGCAGGCGGGGCGAGGTGAAGCGGCGTCCGTGGCGCTTACCGTCCCATCGCCAGCGCGATCAGGCCGAGCGTACCGACGATCACGCGCCACCAGGCGAAGAACGTAAAGCCGCGGCGGGTGACGAAGTTGAGGAATGCCCGCACCACGATCATCGCGGTGATGAACGACACCACGAACCCGACCGCGATGACGCTGAGATTGTCGGTCGTGAAGTCGCCGCGGTTCTTGTAGAAATCATAGGCGAACGCGCCGACCATGGTCGGGATCGCGAGGAAGAACGAGAACTCCGCTGCCGAGCGCTTGTCGGCGCCGAGCAGCATCGCCGCCACGATGCTGGCGCCGGAGCGCGACACGCCGGGGATCATCGCGACGCACTGCGCGACGCCGATCCAGAAATACATCAGCAGCGGAAATCGCGTCGCGTCGTCCTCATAGACCTTGAGGTCGAGCTGATCGACCCACAGCAGAACGGCGCCGCCGACGATCAGCGTGAAGCACACCACCCACGGATTGAACAAGAATTCCTTGATGTATTTGCCGGCGATCAGGCCAATCACGACGGCGGGCAGGAAGGCCACCAGCACGCCGATCACGAAGCGGCGGTCGTCCGGGTTGGTGAACATGCCGAGCGCCACGCGCCACAATTTGACGAAATAGAGCGCAAGGATCGCGAGGATCGCGCCGAGCTGAATCAGGATCGCAAAGCTTTTCCAGAAATCGCCTTCGCCGAGATTGAAGAAGCGTTCCGCAAGCAGCAGGTGGCCCGTCGAAGACACCGGCAGGAACTCGGTGACGCCCTCGACAATGCCGAGGATCACCGCTCGCAGCATATCCGTCATCATGATCTGGCCTGCCCCTTGTGGAAAACCGCGGTCCTTCTGGACTATCCAGCCATTTGCTGCAATCGCAAAAAAACGGCAAACAAGTGGTTGCCTGATCGATTTGCTGGGCTATAGCGTTTTTGTGACCCGCATCCTGCATGCGGGAGGCTACCGGTTCGCGCGATGACGCGACATAGAGATGATCGGGCACGCCGGCCAAGTGACAGGCTAAGTCACTGGCCGAGTCACAGGTTCAAGCTGCACACAGGTTGATGGTTTCTTAAGCGCGCGAAACTACCAAGGGCTTCATGTATACGCTGTATCATCATCCGTTCTGTCCGCATTCGCGATTCATCCGCCTCGTGCTCGGCGAGTACGGCCTCGATCTTCGCCTTGTGGAGGAGCGGGTCTGGGAGCGGCGCGAGGCGTTTTTGGCGCTCAATCCGGCGGCCACCACGCCGGTGCTGATCGCGGAGGGCTTTCCGCCGATTCCGCAGGCCGCGATCATCGCGGAATATGTCGACGAAGCGCACGGGCTCGATGCCGGCGAACGTCGGCTGCTGCCGACCTCGATGGCCGAGCGCGTCGAAGTGCGCCGGCTGATGGCCTGGTTCAACGAAAAGTTCTTCGAGGAAGCCTCCAACCCGCTGGTGACCGAGCGGATCTACAAGCGCTTCATGAGCGAGGACAATGGCGGCGGGCCGCCGGCGCCCGACGTCATGCGCGCAGCCAAGGTCAATGTGCGCTATCATCTGACCTATATCGGCTGGCTGGCGAAGACGCGGAACTATCTGGCCGGCGACCGCCTGACCTACGCGGATCTCGCCGCCGCAGCGCATCTTTCGGCGATCGACTATTTGGGCGACGTGCCATGGAGCGAGGACGACGCGGCAAAGTCGTGGTACGCGCGGGTGAAATCCCGCCCGTCGTTCCGCCCGCTGCTCAGCGAATGGCTGGCGGGGGTGCCGGCGTCGCGCACCTATGTGGACCTCGACTTCTGAACCAGGCGGTCCGGCTCTCTCCCTCAGATCTCAAGGCCGCGCTGATCCGCGAGGCGCGCGCCCTCGGCTTCGATGCGATCGGCGTCACCGGTCCGGATGCGATCGCGGAGGCCGGCAAGCATTTTCTCGAATTCCTCGGCAGCGGCGGCCATGGCGACATGGACTGGCTCGCGTCTAGCCCCGAACGCCGCACCGATCCGCGCGCGCTGTGGGGCGGCGTGCGCTCGATCGTCATGCTCGGCGTCAATTACGGACCTGATGATGATCCGCTGAATATTCTCGCGCGCCGCGACCGCGGTGCGATCTCGGTCTATGCGCAGGGCGACGACTACCACGACGTGGTCAAGAAGCGGCTGAAGGTTCTGGCGCGCTGGCTCGCCGCCATCAGCGGCGACGACGTCAAGGTGTTCGTCGACACCGCCGCGGTGATGGAGAAGCCGCTGGCGCAGAGCGCGGGCGTCGGCTGGCAGGGGAAGCACACGAACCTAGTATCGCGCGAATTCGGCTCGTGGCTGTTTCTCGGCGCGATCTATTCCGCGACGGAACTGCCGCGCGATGAAGGCGAGGCCGACTATTGCGGCAGCTGCCGCGCCTGCCAGGACATCTGCCCGACCGCGGCGTTTCCGGCGCCCTACCGGCTCGATGCGCGGCGCTGCATCTCGTATCTGACGATCGAGAACAAAGGCCCGATCCCGCACGAATTCCGCAAGGCGATCGGCAACCGCATCTATGGCTGCGACGATTGCCTCGCCGTCTGCCCGTGGAATAAATTCGCGCAAGAGGGACGCGAGCAGAAGCTCGCCGCGCGCGATGCGTTGCGCGCGCCCGGGCTGGCCGATCTCGCGCGGCTCGATGATGCCGCCTTCCGCGCACTGTTCACGAAATCCCCGGTGAAGCGCATCGGCCGCGACCGTTTTATCCGCAATGTGCTGATCGCGATCGGCAACTCCGGTGATGCTGCTCTCGCCGGTGAAGCGCGGCGGTTGCTCGACGACGCAAGCCCGTTGGTGCGAGGCGCCGCGGTGTGGGCATTGTCGCAACTGATGCCGCGCGACGAGTTTACCGCGCTGGCAGCGCGGGCCGGCGGCGAGCCCGATGTGACGGTGCAGCAGGAGTGGCGCGCCGCCGCCTCTTGATTTCAGCGCGCCGTTCCCCTCATGGTCACCGACCATGACAAACCAGCCCTTCTTCTTAAGGCACGGCAATGGCTTCATGCCGACACCGGTTGCCAACGGACCGTGGAGTCCGGAATCCCTGCACGGCCGCGTCGTGATCGGCCTGCTCGCCTTCGTCATCGAGGAGCGCCACGGCTCCGACGATTTCGTGCCCGCACGGCTGACGGTCGACATGTTCCGGCTGCCCAACATCACGACGCCGATCGAGGTGACGACGAAGCTGGTGCGCGACGGCCTGCGCATCAAGCTGATCGAGGCCGAATTCTTTTCCGGCGGCACCAGCATGGCACGCGCCTCCTGCCAGTTGTTGCGCCGGACGGAAAATGCACCGGGCAATGTCTGGTCGCCACCGAACTGGGAGGTGCCGGCACCATCGGACATTCCGAAGCCGGCCGATCCCCGGCTCGGCATGAACGGCAAATGGGAGACGCGGCCGATCATCGGCCACATGGGCTCGCTCGGCGCGCGCCGGCTCTGGATGAGCGAGGTGCGCGAGCTGGTCGAGGGCGTGCCGATGACGCCGTTCGTCCATGTCGCCACCGGCGCCGACTTCGCCAGCCCGTTCGCCAATGCCGGCGACCAGGGGCTCGGCTACATCAACAGCGACGTCACGATCTATCTGCACCGCCTGCCGGTGACGCGGTGGATCGGCTTCGAGGTGGTGAACCACCACGCGAGCGATGGCGTCGCGATCGGCGAGTGCTGGCTCTACGACGAGCAGGGCCCGATCGGCACCTCGACGGTCGCCGCGCTGGCGCAGCGCCGGCCGATGACCAATCCGCCGCCGCCGTAAGTTCTCCCGCCGTCATTGCGAGCGAAGCGAAGCAATCCATGCTTCCGCGTATGCGGACCGATGGATTGCTTCGTCGCTCGGCTCCTCGCAATGACGGTGAATTACTAGGCCAAATGCCGCTTCATCTCCGGCCGCGCCCGCAGCTCCGCGCCCTGCTTGCCGACGATCTTGGCGATCCGCTCCGGCGCAAAATTCAGGTCGACGAACGCCGGCGCGGTGTTGGCGACCTCGTGATACTCCGCGATCCTGCCGTCGCGCAGCCGCAGGATCGCGACGCCCTCGAACATCGCACGGGCGCCCTTCGCCTCCGGCAGGGTCGAGCGATAGCTGAACGTGTAGCGCGCGTAGAGCGTCGTGCCGTCGCTGACGGGATCGTGCATGTCCCAGCGGAAATCGGTCGCGGTCCGGTAGAACCAGTCGTCGATCATCTCGGCGATTCGTTCGTGGCCCTTGAACGCGCCGTAAAACACGTCGTGATAGACGCCGTCCTCGCTGAACAGTTTTGCAAACGCCTTGCCGTCGCGCTGCTCGACCGCGTCGCAGAACGCGCGCAGCATTGTTGTGGTTTCCATTGACGGTTCTCCCTGTGAGAGGAGCTTACCCGATCTCCGCCACTGCGGCGATGATCCGCGCGATGTCCTGCGGGCGCGACAGGCGGTGGTCGCCGTCCTGGATCATGGTCAGCACCACGTCCTCGGCCGGCAGCCGGTGCACCAGCGCGAAGGCGTGCTTCCACGGCACGTCCGGATCCTGCGCGCCCTGCAGGATGCGCACCGGGCAGCCGACATCGATCTTGCTGCCGAGCAGGAGGTGGTTGCGGCCCTCCTCGATCAGGGCGCGGGTGATCGGATACGGCGAGCCGTCGCCATAGTCCGACGGCCGCAGCCAGAGGCCCTTCGTCTCGATTTCGGCGCGGATTTCGGGCGAAAAGCCCTTCCACATCAGTTCCTCGGTGAAGTCAGGCGCCGGCGCGATCAGCACCAGGCCGGCGAGCGAGGCCTGCCCCTCTCCGCGCCGCGCGATCTCGCGCGCCAAGAGCAGCGCCATCCAGCCGCCCATCGAGGAACCGATCAGCACCTGCGGCCCGCGGCAGAATTGCGTAAACACCGCGACACTCTCCTCGAGCCAGCGGCCGATCGTGCCGTCGGCAAAATCCCCGGAGGATTCGCCATGGCCGGAATAGTCGAACCGGACCGAGCTGCGGCCGTGCTCGGCGGCCCAGGCATCGAGCGCCAGCGCCTTGGTGCCCTGCATGTCGGATTTGAACCCGCCGAGCCAGACCAGCCCCGGCGCGCCACTTGCGCTGCCGGGGGCACCACTTGCGCTCCCCGGGCCGCGGGCGGCGCGGGCGCGCACCGCGATCCGCCGCTTGTGATCGCCCTCGCCGACCTCGATGAAAGCGGGTTCCTGGTTGGCTGCGGCAGTTTGGGTTGTCGGCTCAGTCATTTGGGTCGGTCACTCGGGTGTCAGGGATTTGGTTTTCAATCGTCCGCTGGCACCGGTCAACGGCTGCGTCCGACGCCTTGCGGAGTGCGCGCACCCGCTATATGTGCCGTGCGTGGCCAAAATGCCTCGCATTTGACGGTTTTGCCGCGTAATCAGCGAGTTCGCTTGCCCGTTGCAACGTCTTGCTACAAAATATCCGCCTTCCCTTTCACAACTTTGGAGAGTTACCCATTCGCCGTCCCAATAGAGCCCCGCCCGCAGTCGCCAAAGATGGGCCGCGCACCAATGATGACATCCGCAACGCGCAGATCCAGCTGATCGATCAGGATGGTGTCAACAAAGGCACCGTCGAGACAATGGTGGCCATCAAGATGGCCATGGAAGCTGGCATGGATCTCGTCGAGATTTCGCCGAACACCAGTCCGCCGGTCTGCAAGATCATGGACTACGGCAAGTACAAATATTCCGCGCAGAAGAAGGCCGCCGAAGCCCGCAAGAAGCAGAAGGTCGTCGAGATCAAGGAGATCAAGCTCCGCCCGATGATCGACGATCACGACTATGACGTGAAGATGCGCGCTATGCAGCGCTTCTTCGAGGAAGGCGACAAGGTCAAGATCACCTTGCGCTACCGCGGTCGTGAGATGGCGCACCAGGAGATCGGCACCAAGCTCTTGGACAAGGTGAAGGCCGATGTCGCCGAGTTCGCCAAGGTCGAGCAGGACGCAAGGTTCGAAGGCCGCCAGGTCGTGATGGTGCTGGCGCCGCGCTAGGTTCGCGTTAGTCGGATTGCTGAGAATGGAGCGGCCCGCTGGATCGGCGGGCTGTTTCGTTTCCGTACCCACCTCCCCTTGAAAAGGGGAGGTCGCTTTGCTCGCCAGAGCAAAGCGGGTGGGGATCTGCTCTCTCCTCCGACACCACCGCCGCGGCCTGACCCCCATCCCGACCTTCCCCCTTTCAGGGGGAAGGAGAAGAGGGAGCCGGTTGCTGGCCGCCGAGCATTGCAAAACCGCGCTTCCTCTGTCATAAGCCGGGCCTTCGCCGCCCGGCTGATCAAGGGCTGCCGTGGCGACGTTCAGTGCAGGTTCGTCCAATTCGGGAAAAACCTTAGCACTATCAACGCTCTAACGAGCATTTTAGCCGGCCGAACGCCTTTCGGGGCGATTTTTGTGTTGTGCGACAGGAGAGCCAAATGCCCAAGTTGAAGACCAAATCGGGCGCTAAAAAGCGCTTCAAGGTGACGGCCACCGGCAAAGTCATGCACGCCCAGCGCGGCAAGCGCCACGGTATGATCAAGCGGACCAAGAAGCAGATCCGTCAGCTCCGCGGCACCCGCGTGCTGTTCAAGACCGACGGCGACAACGTCAAGAAGTACTTCTTGCCGAACGCCTGATCGCAGCTGCTTGAAACCGGCCCGCGTCCGCGCGAGGCCCCCGTCATCACTTCATAGATCTCAAGGATTTCCGTCATGTCTCGCGTCAAACGCGGTGTGACCGCTCACGCCAAGCACAAGAAAGTCTACAAGGCCGCCAAGGGCTATTACGGCCGCCGCAAGAACACGATCCGCGTCGCCAAGCAGGCGGTCGAAAAGGCCGGCCAGTACGCCTTCCGCGACCGCAAGCGCAAGAAGCGCACCTTCCGCGCGCTCTGGATCCAGCGCCTTAACGCCGCCGTCCGTCCGTTCGGCATGACCTACAGCGTGTTTATCAACGGCCTGTCCAAGTCGGGCATTACCGTCGACCGCAAGGTGCTGTCGGATCTCGCGATCCACGAGCCGGCTGCGTTCCAGGCGATCGCCGAGAAGGCCAAGGCCGCGCTGGCCGCCTGATCTCTCGCGCCCGCTAGCGGGCCTTCGAGCCCGCTTTCAGCGCCTTCTGCGAATAGCGCTGCGACACCTCGGCCCGGCAGAATGCCGTGAACGAGCGGTACATGGTGCCGCTCTCGTTGCGGTATTTGCGATCACAGCGGCCGAGCTCGCCCGCATAGGTCTTCTTCTGCGCGCCCTTCAGGCCGGACAGGAAGTCCGCCTCGCACTTCTTCTCGACGGCCTCGCCGAGCTGGACGTCGCCGCTCGCGCCGAATGCGCAGTCCGTGAACAGCTTCATCGCCGCCGCGCATCCCTTGGTGGCGTTGATGGCCTCGACGATCGCGTCCAGCGTCATCGACGTCTCCATGCAGACCGCCGCACGTGCCGGAGATGCGGCGAGCGACAGGACGACGGCAAGGCCAGCCAGCCAGGACCGCAAGTGCATCGCAAATCTCCTCTTCCCCCTTTGGTCCCATCGCGCCGCGAGGGGGTTCAACCGGCCCGCTCGCCGGCCCGAAATGACCGGCTTTTTGCTTGACGTTACCGCCTTCGGGCGGCGACAACCCAGCCCGAATTTGGCAGCACGATCCGGACAAATGGCTCCCGGTTTTCCGATCGGATCGTGCGCCGCTCAAAGCAGGAATTGACCCGTGTCGGACCTCGCAACGCTCGAAAAATCCATCCTCGACCAGATCGCCGCCGCCTCCGACGAGGCCGCCCTCGAGGCGGTGCGCGTCGCCTCCCTCGGCAAGAAGGGCTCGATCTCCGCGCTCCTTGCAACGCTGGGCAAAATGTCGCCGGACGAGCGCAAGACCGAGGGCGCCAAGATCAACCTCGCCAAGGATGCGGTGACGCAGGCGCTCGCGACCCGGCGCGACGTGCTCAAAGCGGCCGCGCTGGATGCACGCCTCGCCGCCGAGACCATCGACGTCACGCTGCCGCTGCGCGACACGCCGGCGGATGCCGGCCGTATCCATCCGCTGAGCCAGGTCTGGGACGAGCTCACCACCATCTTCGCCGACATGGGCTTTGCGGTCGCCGAGGGTCCGGACATCGAGACCGACGACTACAACTTCACAAAACTGAACTTCCCGATCGGCCATCCCGCGCGCGAGATGCACGACACCTTCTTCTTCAATCCGAAGGAGGACGGCTCGCGCATGCTGTTGCGCACCCACACCTCGCCGGTGCAGGTGCGCACCATGCTCACGCAGAAGCCGCCGATCCGCGTGATCTGCCCGGGCCGCACCTACCGCATCGATTCGGACGCGACCCACACGCCGCAATTCCACCAGGTCGAGGGCCTCGTGATCGACAAGGGTTCGCATCTCGGCCACCTCAAATGGATCCTGCACGAGTTCTGCAAGGCGTTCTTCGAGGTCGACCACATCAACATGCGGTTCCGGCCATCGTTCTTCCCGTTCACCGAGCCGTCGCTCGAGGTCGACATCCAGTGCCGCCGCGACAAGGGCGAGATCCGCTTCGGCGAGGGCGAGGACTGGATGGAGATCCTCGGCTGCGGCATGGTGCACCCGAACGTGCTGCGCGCCTGCAACCTCGATCCCGACGTCTACCAGGGCTTTGCCTGGGGCATGGGCATCGACCGCATCGCGATGCTGAAATACGGTATCGCCGATCTCAGGCAGATGTTCGAGAACGACGTCCGCTGGCTCAACCACTACGGCTTCAAGCCGCTGGAGATCCCGACGATCGCGGGAGGGTTGAGCACGTGATGCCGGTCTGCGCTCCCTCAAATGAGAGAGCCGCCACCCCAACCCTCACCCGCAAGCGAGGGAGGGAATGGATGGAGCGTGCGCACGCGTCTCGAATGGACACGAAGACTTCCTCGCCACGAACGGTCGAACTCCCTCTCCCGCTTGCGGGGGAGGGTTGGGGTGGGGGTCTCTCCACAATGGGGCTGGCAATGGTCGATCCCGAGCATCCCGATTGGAAGGTGTCGGAGAAACTCCGATCCAACGCGCGTGCGCTTCGCAAGAACTCGACCGACGTCGAGCGCATCCTTTGGTCCGAGCTGCGCGGCAATCGGCTCAACGGAGCTAGCTTCCGCCGCCAGGTTCCAATCGAGAACTACATCGCCGATTTCATCTGCCACGCCGCAAAGCTCGTCATCGAACTCGACGGTGGCCAGCATTTTTCGGATCAGGGCGAACGTGCTGACGCAGTACGCTCAGCCATTATCGAAGCGAAAGGCTTCAAGGTTCTTCGCTTCAACAACCTCGACGTCCTGAACAATCGAGCAGGCGTCCTCGAAATAATTGCCTCTACCATCGCGGAGAGAGCCCCCACCCTAACCCTCCCCCGCAAGCGGGAGAGGGGATCGGAGAAGCCGTCGTCATGAAGTTCACCCTCTCCTGGCTGAAGGAACATCTCGAGACCGATGAGCCGCTCGATAGGCTCGCCGAGAAGCTCACCATGATCGGGCTCGAGGTCGAGAGCATCGAGGACAAGGCGAAGGCGCTGGCGCCGTTCACCATTGCGCGGGTGATTTCGGCCGAGCAGCATCCGAATGCCGATCGGCTGCGCGTTTGCATGGTCGACACCGGCGACGGCGGGGCGCCGGTGCAGGTGGTGTGCGGCGCGCCGAATGCGCGCGCCGGGCTGATCAGCGTGTTCTCGCCGCCCGGCACCTACATCCCCGGCAAGAACATCACGCTCGGCGTTGGCACTATCAGAGGCGTCGAGAGCCGCGGCATGCTGTGCTCGGCGGCCGAGCTGCAGCTCTCGGAAGATCACGACGGCATCATGGAGCTGCCGGCGGATGCGCCGGTCGGCAAGGGCTTTGTCGAATGGGCGAGGCTCGGCGACCCCGTCATCGAGATCAATCTGACACCGAACCGGCAGGACTGCACCGGCGTGCACGGCATCGCGCGCGATCTCTCCGCCGCAGACATGGGCAAGTTCAGGGATCCCGGGATCAGGCCGATCAAGGGCGAATTCCCCTGCCCGGTGCAGGTGACGGTGGAAGACCCGACGCTCTGCCCCGGCTTCGCGCTGCGCCTGGTGCGCGGGGTGAAGAACGGCCCGTCGCCGGAATGGCTGCAGCAGCGGTTGACCGCGATCGGGCTGCGCCCGATCAACGCGCTGGTCGACATCACCAACTTCATGACCTATGACCGCGCCCGCCCGCTGCACGTGTTCGACGCCAAGAAGGTGCAGGGCAATCTCACCGTCCGCCGCGCCAGGGATGGCGAGACGCTGCTCGCGCTCGACGGCCGCACCTACACGCTCGACAGCAACATCTGCGTCATCGCCGACGAGCACGGCGTCGAGTCGCTCGCCGGCATCATGGGCGGCGAGGCTTCGGGCTGCGACGAGAGCACCACCGATGTGCTGATCGAATCGGCGCTGTGGAACGAGATCAACATCGCCCAGACCGGCCGCAAGCTCGGCATCAACTCCGATGCGCGCTACCGCTTCGAGCGCGGCGTCGATCCGGCCTTCATGGTGCCCGGGCTCGAGCTCGCCACCAAGATGGTGCTGGATCTGTGCGGCGGCACGCCGTCCGAGAACGTCGTGGTCGGCAAGCAGTTCGGCGAGGATCGCGTCATCGACTTCCCGCTCAGCGAGGTGAAGCGGCTCGCCGGCATCGAGGTGCCGCTGGTCGAGGTCAAGCTGATCCTGACCCGGCTCGGCTTCATGCTGGCGGGCGCCGGCCCGGTGGTGAAGATCGCGATCCCGTCCTGGCGCACCGACGTGCAGGGCAAGGCCGACATCGTCGAGGAGATCGTGCGCATCGTCGGCGTCGACAAGGTGCCGATGACGCCGTTCGATCGCGGTGAGGAGCCGCGCAAGCCGGTGCTGACGCCGATCCAGCAGCGCACCCGCCGCGCCAAGCGCGCGCTCGGTGCGCGCGGCCTGGTCGAGGCGGTGACCTGGTCGTTCATCACCAATGACGCGGCAAAACTGTTCGGCGGCGGCCAGGCCGAGCTAGTGCTGGCGAACCCGATCGCGGCCGATCTGTCCGACATGCGGCCGAGCCTGGTGCCGGGCCTGGTCGCGGCAGCGCAGGCCAACATCAACCGCGGCTATCCTGACCTCGCGCTATTCGAGGTCGGTCAGGTGTTCCGCGGCGACCGGCCGGAGGACCAGTTCGTGGCCGCCTCCGGCGTGCGCCATGGCTACGCCTCTTCGACGGGCACCGGACGGCACTGGATCGGCTCCTCGACTGCGGATGCGATGGACGCCAAGGCCGATGCCTTCGCCGTGCTGGCGGCCGCCGGCGCACCGATGCAGGCGTTGCAGATCGTGCCGGGCGGGCCGGCCTGGCTGCACCCGGGCCGCTCCGGCACCATCCAGATCGGTCCGCAGAACGTGCTCGGCTACTTCGGCGAGTTGCATCCGCGCACCGCCGAGGCGCTCGGCGCCGACGGCCCGATGATCGTGTTCGAGATGATCCTCGAGCGCATCCCGGAAGGCAAGCAGAGAGCGACCCGCGCCAAGCCGCCGATCGACCTCTCGACGTTCCAGCCGGTGTCGCGCGACTTCGCCTTCATCGTCGACCGCACCGTCAAGGCCAGCGACATCGTCCGCACCGTGCAGAACCTCGACAAGAAGCTGATCACGGGTGTGACCGTGTTCGACGTCTACGAGGGCAAGGGCATCGATCCCGACAAGAAGTCGATCGCGATCGCGGTGACGATGCAGCCCCGCGACAAGACGATGACCGACCAGGAAATCGACGCCGTCGCGGCTAGGATCGTCGCCGAGGTCACGAAGAAAACCGGCGGCACGCTGCGGGGGTGATGGGGCTACGGGCGATGAGCTTCGTGGATCTATCACCGTCACGAACCCACCTCCGGCACCAATCTATCACCGTCACCCTGAGGTGGCCGCTTCTTCAGCGGCCCTCGAAGGGTCGACGGCCCGACTGTGGGCCGATTCATCCTTCGAGGCTCGCCCAGCGGCGCAAGTGCGCCGCCGGGCGCGCACCTCAGGATGACGGGTCTGATAAGGTTGCGGTCCTATTTGAATCGCCGCTCGAGCGCCGCACAGCAGATCGAGCCTCACGTCCCAGTCCCTCCGCATGACCTCCCTCAGCCTCATCCCCTCCGACATCTCGACCCAGATCGCGCTCGCGATCTGCGCCATCGCCTTTGTCTCCGGCACCGCGCGCGGCTTCTCCGGCTTCGGCTCGGCGCTGATCTTCATGCCGCTGGCGAGCAGCGTCGCAGGGCCGCGACTGGTGGCGGCACTGCTGCTCCTCATCGACTTCGTCGCGGCAACACCGCTGCTGCCGAACGCGTGGAGGCATGCCGACCGCAAGGCGACCGCGGTGATGGTCGCTGGTGCGCTGGTCGGCGTTCCCATTGGCACCTATTTCCTCACCGTGCTCGAGCCCATCACGACGCGCTGGATCATCTCCGGCTTCGTCGCGGCGCTGCTGGTGCTGCTGCTGTCGGGCTGGCGCTACCACGGCAACGAGCATGCCGCGCTCTCGGTCGGCGTCGGCGGCCTCTCCGGCTTCTGCAGCGGTCTCGCGCAAACCGGCGGCCCGCCGATCATCGCTTACTGGCTCGGCCGCCCGATCTCCTCCGTGGTCTCGCGCGCCAATATCGTGCTGTTCTTCGGCGCCTCGGACTTCTTCTCGCTGATCAGCTACTTCTTCACCGGACTGATCACGCTCGAGTCGGTGAAATTCTCACTGATCGTTGGTCCGGTCTACGGCATCGGGGTCTGGTTCGGCGCCGCGCTGTTCGGCAAAGCGAGCGAAAGGGTGTTTCGCGCGATCTGCTATGCGCTGATCGCCGCTGCCGTCATCGTCGGATTGCCGGCGCTTGATGGCATCCTGCGCGGCGGTTAGGGTCGCTCTCAACCGAGAACAAGCCCAGGGAGCCACCGATGATCGATCGCCGCAACGCATTGAAACTGGCGCTCGGCAGCGCCGCCATGCTCGCGGCGCCGGCGGTGCGCGCGCAAGACGCCAAGCCGCGCACGCGCATCGTGTTTCTCGGCACCAAGGGCGGGCCGCGGGTCGGCACCGGCGCCTCCAATCCGGCCAATCTCGTCGTCGTTGGCGATACCCCATTCGTGATCGACTGTGGCATGGGCGTCAGCCGTCAGCTGGTGCGCGCCGGCGTGCCGATCCCGTCGGTGAAATACATCTTCATCGGCCATCACCATTCCGATCACAACCTCGAATACGGCAATCTGTTCTACAACGCCTGGGCCGCCGGCCTGAAAACGCCGATCCATTCGTTCGGCCCCAAGGGCATCGAGGCGATGACCAGAGCGTATTGGGAGCTCAACAAGTTCGACGTCGAGACCCGGATCGAGGACGAAGGCCGCCCCGACCCGCGCCCGCTCTTGATCGCGAAGGACATCGCCGATGACGGCGTGGTGCTGAAGACATCCGATGTCACCGTCACCGCCTTCCGCACACCGCATCCGCCGATCGTCGACAACTTCGCCTACAAGTTCGAGACGCCGGACGGCGTCATCGTGTTCTCCAGCGACACTGCCTACAACCCAAAACTCGCCGAGTTTGCCAAAGGCGCCGACGTGCTGGTGCACGAATGCCTCTACGTCCCCGCGGTCGATCGCCTGGTGGCGACCACCAAGAACGGCGCGGCGCTGAAGAAGCATCTGCTCGACAGCCACACCTCGACCGAAGACGTCGGCCGCATCGCCGTCGCCGCCAACGTGAAGATGCTGGTGATGAGCCATTTCGTGCCCGGCGACGATCCGCAGGTCACCGACGATGATTGGACCAGGGACGTGAAGAAAAATTTCTCCGGCCGGATCGTGGTGGCGAAGGACCTGATGGAGCTCAGGCTGCCGGTGTGAGGCGGCGGCCGGCTGTATCCCATCCACAACTGTCATCGCCCGGCCCGACCGGGCGATCCAGTACGCCGCGGCCTGTCGGCCTAACAATGACTGCCTCTGGAATACTGGATCACCCGCATGCGCGGGTGATGACACCGGTTATTTGGCGAGCAATGCGAAACCTAACTCACCGTCGTCCCTGCATGCGCGCGACCGGCGCTCGACCGCAACCTTAATTCATCGGCCCGGCAGGGTGGTGCGGCGTGCGCCGGCGCGGCTTCGCAGCCGGCGCGGGCTCCGGGGTCGTGTCCCTGATCGCACCGATCCGCCGCAGCGCAGCGTCGGCGGCGCGTTCGCCGCTTTCCCAGGCGCCGTCGACAGTGCCCCACAGCGTCTCATGCGTGGCTTCGCCGGCGAGATAGACGCAGCCGATCGGCTCGCTCAGGATTTTTCGCGATTGCTGCGCGCCGGGTACGGCGGCGGACATCGCGCCGAGGATGAAGGGCGAGGCGTTCCAGCGCGTGACGCTGGTCTTCTTCACCGCCGCGCCGGCCTCGCTGCCATAGAGCTTGGTCAGCCATTCCACCGCGAACGCCGTCATCGCCTTCTCGCCCTGTGCGGAGAGATCGCGCCCGAACGAGCCGCCGATGTCGATCGTGCACAGGGAGGAGCCGCCGATATTGCCGTAGAGCAGCGCCGTCTTCGTCGAATTGCTCTGTTCCACGATGACGTCGTCGCGCGACAGGCCGAGTGGATTGCCGGGGAGCTGCAGCGCGATGCGGTCATAGCTGCCGAGGCTCAGCTTCGCGGCGGCATCGAGCGCGCGCTTCGGCAGCTCGGGCGCGAATTTGATGTTGCCGCTGGTGAGCACGTTGCTCGATACGGTGATGATGGCGGCGCGCGCGGTGATCTTGCCCGAGGGCGTCTCGACCATCACGTCGCGGTTGCTCCACGAAATGCGCTGCGCCGGCGTCGACAGCGACAGCGGCAGCTGCTCGCCGAGCTTTGCGACCAGCGCACCGAGCCCCTGCCGGCACCCGATCGCCGTGTTGCGGTCCTGCGCGCGCACCTTGTCGACGGCGGAGACGTCCTTCAGGTCCTTGCCGCTGAAGCCGGCGCCGAGCAGGAATTCCGCGGTGCCGGTCCAGTCGCCGAGGTCCTTCGGCAGCGCCGCGGCGCAGGCGATATCGGCCTTGCGCGAGGCGTCGTCGATGGCGCGGTTGGTGCGCACCAGCGCCGCCAGAAATTCCTCGGTCTCGCCCGGACGGGCGTAGCGCCGGCCGATGCGGATCTTCTGGCCCGCCGGCGCGGTGACGATCTCGAGGCCGGCCGCGCGGGCGAGGCGGATCATCGGATTGGTCTCGGGATTGTGCATCCAGCGCGCGCCGCGATCGAACGGCACGCCGAAGCTCGACGCATCGGTCTGGCAGCGCCCGCCGATCTGGCCGGACGCCTCCACCACAATCACCTTGCGATTGGCCGCAGCGATCCGCCGCGCGGCGGCAATGCCGGCGGCGCCGGCGCCGATCACGACAATGTCGGCCTCGCGCGGCACTGGCGCAGCAACGACCCGGCCGCCCAGCGCAGGCACCAGCGCGAGGCCTGCGGACGCCGACAGGAAATCGCGGCGGGTCATGGGCATGGTGTTTTTTCTGGCATGGTTTCCGGGGACTTCCAGCGAATGAGAACGCTTCGCGAACTGTGCCGCATCTCACCGACCGCAGCAACCATCAGGGTAAATCAATCATGATTGATCGGCACCATGCATGAACTAAATTGCAACGGCTTGCGGCGACTATTAGGTGAAGACAAGCGGTCGTAGAACCGCTCGGGGGGAATTAATGGGCGTAATGCTCGACACTGTCGGCCAATGGATCGCTGGGTACCTGCAGAAGGAGGTGCCCGGCTACGAACCGTTCACGCCGAGCGATCCGGACCATCTGCGCGACATCATCCAGCCGGGTGACGTCCTGCTGGTCGAGGGCAACAACCGCATCTCCGGCATCATCAAATATCTCACGCAGTCGACCTGGTCGCACGCCGCGCTGTTTGTCGGCCCGATCGACGGTGCATTCGAGCCCGACGGCGAGCAGCATGTGCTGATCGAGGCCAATATCGGCGAGGGCGTCACCTCGGCGCCGCTGTCGAAATATTTCGCTTACCACACAAGGCTCTGCCGTCCGGTCGGATTGTCGTTCGAGGACCGCACCACGGTGTGCCGCTACGCCATCAACCGCATCGGCTTCGGCTACGACACCAAGAACATCGTCGATCTCGCGCGCTATCTGTTTCCGCTGCCGATCCCGCAGCGCTTTCGCCGTCGCATGATCGCATTCGGCTCCGGCGATCCGACCAAGATCATCTGCTCGGCGCTGATCGCGCAGGCCTTCGACGCCGTGCGCTATCCGATCCTGCCCAAGATCACCCGCGCCGCCAGCCGCAAGGCGCGCCGCGAGATCCTGCACATCCGCGATTCCTCGCTCTACATGCCGCGCGATTTCGACATCTCGCCCTATTTCGAAATCGTCAAACCCACCATCGTACACGGATTCGACTACACAGCCCTGCACTGGGCCGACAAGCAGAAGCCGCTCCAGGAGGTGGCGGGCGAATTCAGTGTGTTTCCAGAGCGCAAGTCGCCGCCGCTCGTTCCTGAAGCGGCTGACGAAGCGGCGCCGCTTCCGGCTGCTACGGAAATGACGGCCGCGGAGCCGACGCAAGCGTAGTTGCGTGCCGTAGCCGCGTAGCCCGGATGCAGCGAAGCGCAATCCGGGACAGACCATCCGCGGCGAGACACGCTTCGCTCCATCCGGGCTACGAGCGCGTTACGCCGCCTTCGCGTTTGCGCCGCGCGGCAGGCCGGCGCGGGCGAGGCCGCCATAGAGCGCCTCATTCGGCATCTCGGATTTGAGGATCTCGCGCACCGCGATCAGACGGTCGAGATCGATACCGGTCGGAAATCCCTTGCTCTCGCAGAGGAACACGAGGTCCTCGAACACGACATTGCCGGTCGCGCCGGGCGCGAACGGGCAGCCGCCGAGGCCGCCGAGCGAGCCGTCGAGCACGCGGGCACCCTCGTCGAGCGCAGCGGATGCATTGGCGATGCCCATGCCGCGGGTGTCGTGCAGGTGGACGCAGACCGGCTTCGATCCGGCGATCCTGACCGCGCCGCGTGTCAACTCGCCGACCTGCTTCGGCCCGGCATAGCCGACGGTGTCGGCGATCGCGACCATGTCGACGCCGGCCTCGTAGAGCTTTTCGGTCAGGCGCAGCACCTCGGCCGGATCGACCGCGCCGACGATCGAGCAGCCCAGCGCCATCGAGATCGCCGCATTGACGACCGGCTTGTGCGCGCTGGCGTCGCGCAGTTCGCAGAGCCGCCTGACGTTCTCGATCGCGGATTCGCGCGAGCGGTTGGCATTGGCCTGGCTGTGCTCCTCGGTCGCCGACACCACCGTGGCAATTTCGCCGACGCCGGAGGCCAGCGCCTCGTTGACGCCGCGCTCGTTCAGCGCCAGCGCGATGCCGTGCGCGCCGGGCAGCGCGGCAACCGTCGCGACGACGTCGCGCACATCGACGAATTGCGGAAAGGTTTTTGCCGGCAGGAACGAGCCTACCTCAAAGTGCCGGACGCCGGCGGCGTATTCATCGCGCACCCAGCGCTGCTTCGCGGATGTCGACGGAAAGGTCTTCACCAGCTGCAGGCCGTCGCGCAGGCCGACTTCGCGCAGGGTCACCTTGTCGTTGGGATAGATATCGTGGACGCGGGTCATGACAGCCTCACGCAGCGTTTCCGGTTGATGAGATCTTTTGTTGTGCGAGCTCGGCTCGGACGTCGTCGGTATCCGCGCCGAGCGCCGCGACCTTCAGGCCTTCGCCGATATGGCTGCCGTTCCATTCGACCGGCAGCGCCGGGACGCGGAACGGCTTGCCGTCGGCGTTCACATTGTTGACGAGGCCGCCGGGGCGCAGCACATGCGGGTCGTGCAGCAAATCCTCCGGACGGTTGATCGGCGAGAAGCAGATGTTGAGCGCGTCGAGCTTCGCCGAAAGGTCCGCCACCTTCCAGCCCTTGATCACCTCGGCGACGCGCGGAATGATCCGGTCGCGCGCCATGATGCGATCCGTGGTGGTGCGCAGCGCCGGATCGTCGGCAAATTCATGCAGGCCGAACTCGCGGCAAAAGCTCTGCCAATGGCCTTCGGTGACGACGCCGATGAAGATGCGGTCGCCACCGGCGGCATCGAAGATGTCGTAGATCGGCCAGGCGTGCTCGCGCTCCGGCATCGAGCGCGGCTTGCGGCCGGTCATCTCGTACTCGACCATGTGCTGGGCGACCAGGAACAGGCAGTTCTCGAACAGGCCGATGCGGATATCGGCACCGCTCTTGTTGCCGCCACGCTTCTGATAGAGCGCGGCGAGGATTGCGATCACGCCGAACATGCCGCCCATGATGTCGTTGGCGGAGGAGCCGACGCGCTGCGGCTTGTCGCGGGTGCCGGTCATCGCGGCGAGCCCGGACATCATCTGCACGACCTCGTCCAGCGCCGGGCGATGCTCATAGGGGCCGGACAGAAAGCCCTTGTGGCCTGCCACGATCAGCTGCGGGTATTTCTTGCGCAGCTCCTCGGGCCCGAGACCTTGCTTGTCGAGCTGGCCATCACGAAAGTTTTCCAGGAACACGTCGGCGCTGGCGAGCAGCCGATGCATGGTCTCGCGATCTTCAGTCTTGGCGAAGTCGAGCACGACGCTGCGCTTGCCGCGGTTGAACAGCGGGAAGAACGAGACGCCCATGCCGCCGAGCGAGCGGGTCTTGTCGCCGGCGGGCGGCTCGACCTTGATCACCTCGGCGCCAAGTTGCGCCAGGATCATGCCGCAGGTCGGCCCCATCACCATGTGGGTCATCTCGATGACCCTTACGCCTTCCAGCGGCAGTCCGCTGCCCGTCATCGGTTGCTCCGTGCTCATTGCGCGCTTGTTCGGTATCAGCTGAGGCTAGGCTTCCGCACGCTATCTGAAAAATATAATCTGTCGAATAGTGTATTCGTGGTTCTAGAACGCTGGATTTTCATGGATTCGCGCCAGCTTCGCTATTTCATCGCGGTTTACGAGCAGCGCAACCTGTCGCGGGCGGCGGACCAGGCCAATGTCGCGCAATCCGCGCTGAGCCATCATATCGCGAATCTCGAGGCGGAATTTGCAACGCCGCTATTCGAGCGCAAGCCGCGCGGCATGGAACCGACCGCGGCCGGTGAGCGGCTCTATGAGCACGCCCGCATCATCCTGCGCGCGATGGCGGCGGCCGAGCGCGAGATCAAGGAAGGCGGCAGCGTCATTGCCGGCGACATCTCGATCGGCATGGCCAATTCCGGGATGAAGGCGATCGGTGTGCCGTTGATGCGCACCGTGCTGACCAAGCATCCGAACGTAAAATTGTCGCTGACCGAAAGCCTGTCCGGCGCGACGCTGCTGCATCTCATGCGGTCCGAGATCGATCTCGCGCTGGTCTACAATCCGCCGGCGGAGAAGGACCTGATCGCCGAGCCGGTGCTGGAGGAGCAGATGTTCTGCGTCGGCACCGAGAAGCTGATCGGCAAGAGCAAGGCGCCGATCAGCTTCGAGGAGGTGACGCGGCTGCCGCTGATTCTGTTGCTCTACGGCTTGTCGTCGCGGGCGCTGCTGGACGATCCGGTGCTGCTGAAGCGGCTGGAGGCCAACGCGATCATGCGCCTCAACTCGATCACCGGCATGATCGGCGCGTTGACCGACGGCCTCGGCTGCACCATCGCGACCGACCTGTTCGTGAAGGAACAGTTGAAGGCGAAGACCTTGGTGGCGCGCGAGGTGATCGAACCGACGCTGGCCCGCACGCTCTATCTCTGCCGCCTGCGCAACCGCCCGATGACCTATGTGATGGAGGAGATGTGCCGGCTGATCCGCGCCCTGGTCGCCGAGCAGGTCGGCCGTGGCTTCTGGCAGGCGACATTGCTGATCTGACCTGCGTTGGGACTACCGATATCGAAAATCTCGAACGATTCCTTCGATATGTTCGTCTGGATTTCTGGCTCCCCGCCGCCCAAACATGGGCCACCGGCACGCCTTCGCAAGAAAGGCGGCCAGCGGAACATTCCGGGAGGACCAGCATGAGCGCCGTCGACGCCGGCTCAGTGATCGACCATGCCAGCACCGCCAGCGGCCCCGACGAGGTCTCGCGGCGGCTCGAGGCGCTGCCGGCCTCAGCCTATGTCTGGCGGCTCGTCATCCTGCTCTCGCTCGGCGGCTGCTTCGAGATCTACGACCTGTTCTTCACCGGCTACATCGCCCCGGGCCTCGCCCGCAGCGGGCTGATGACCACGACGACGCAGGCCTTCTTCGGCTTCTCCGGCATCGGCGCCTTCGTCGCCGCGACCTTCGCCGGCCTGTTCATCGGCACCTTTTGCCTCGGCTTCCTCGCCGATCGTTTCGGGCGCAAGGCGATCTTCACCTATTCGTTGCTGTTCTACAGCGCGGCGTCGGTCATCATGGCGTGCCAGACGACGCCGGGCGGCCTGCTGCTGTGGCGTTTCATCGCCGGGATCGGGATCGGTATCGAGGTCGTCACCATCGACACCTATATCACCGAGCTGGTGCCGAGCCGGATCCGCGGCCGGGCGTTTGCGATCAACCAGGCGGTGATGCTGTCGGCGGTGCCGATCGTCGCTGCCTTGTCGTGGTGGCTGGTGCCCCTGTCGCCGTACGGCGTCGACGGCTGGCGCTGGGTGGTGCTGATCGGCGCCACCGCGAGCATGGTGATCTGGGTGCTGCGGCTCTACGTGCCGGAAAGTCCGCTGTGGCTGGCCCGCCAGGGCCGCGCCCGCGAGGCCGACCGGATCATGCGGACGCTCGAGGACGCGGCGGGCGTGGCTGCGGCGCCACCGGCCGCAGCGGTAGCGGCTGCGCCGGCGCGGGCGGCGACCAGATCGCCCGGCTATGCCGAGCTGTTCCGGCCGCCTTATGCCTCGCTGGTCGTGCTGTTCATGATCTTCAATCTGTGCCAGGCGTTCGGCGTCTACGGCTTCGCCAACTGGGTTCCGGCGCTCCTGGTCGAGAAGGGCATCAACGTCACCAAGAGCCTGCAATACTCCTTCATCATCGCCTTCGCCTATCCGCTCGCGCCGCTGCTGGCCTCGACCTTCGCCGACCGCTTCGAGCGCAAATGGATCATCTGCGGCGCGGCCGCGGCGATCGCGGTGTTCGGCATGGCGTTCTCCCAGTTCACCGCGCCGGCGCTGCTGATCGCCAGCGGCGTGCTGGTGACCGGCGCCAACATGACGCTGTCCTACGCCTATCACGCCTACCAGACCGAGGTGTTCCCGACCGCGATCCGGGCCCGCGCGGCCGGCCTCGTCTATTCGATGAGCCGGCTCAGCGCCACCTTCTCCGGCTTCATCGTCGCCTTCATGCTGAAGGAAGCCGGCGTCGGCGGCGTGTTCGGCCTGATCACCGCGGCGATGGTCATCGTGATCGTCGCGATCGGCATCTGGGGACCGCTGGTTCGCGGCAAACCGCTCGACGCCTAAAGCGTTTTCGAGCGAAGTGGACGCCGGTTCGCGTGAAGAAAACGCGTCAAAGTAAGAATCTAGCGCTTCGGCTCAGATTGGCCCGCGACGAAAGCGGCCCTTGCCGAAGCCATATTGGGTGTCTACCTCTCGCGAGAACTTTTTGCGGAGGTAACCCGATCATGTTGGACGCCGCCGTCAAGGCGTTGACGCAAATCCTGTCGCCGCCGCTGCGCTCGATCCTGTGGCGCTCGATCGGGCTCGCGCTGGTGCTGATCACCGTGCTGGCGATCGGATTGCAGCGGCTGCTGAGCTGGTTTGCCGACTACGGCGAAGTCTGGGCCGAAGGCATGCTCGGCCCCAACTTCCACTCCACGCTGCACGTGCTGTCCTGGATCATCTCGATCGCGGCCGGCCTCGGCGTCGTGCTCGGCGGCATCTTTCTGATGCCCGCGATCACCTCGCTGATCGCGAGCCTGTTCGTCGACGACGTCGCCGACCATGTCGAGCGCGAGCACTATCCGGCCGAGCGGCCCGGCGTTGCGCTGCCGGTCACGGTGGCGACGATCGAGGGCGTCAAGACGGCGCTGCTGACGCTGCTGGTGTACCTGGTCGCCCTGCCCTTCGTGCTGTTCGCCGGCGCCGGCTTCATCATCTTCTTCCTCGCCACCGCCTGGCTGCTCGGCCGCGAATATTTCGAGCTCGCGGCGATGCGGTTCCGCTCGCCGGCGGACGCCAAGGCGATGCGAAAGGACAACGCGGCGACGGTGTTCACCGCCGGCCTGTTCATCGCGGCGTTCGTCTCGATACCGATCGTCAATCTGGCGACGCCGGTGTTCGCCATGGCCTTCATGGTCCACATGCACAAGCGGCTCTCGGGCCCGCGGCCGGAGCTGCTGGAGCCTGCGCGGCGTCAGGAAATCTCGATGCGATAGCTCGCCCTCTCAAGTCGCGGCCGCGCCGCGCTTCCGGAACAGATTTTTCACGAAGTTGAGCGGCACCGGCGTCAGCGGACCTTGCGGCGCGCGCGTGATCAGCGCCACCAGGCAAAGCGCCAGCATCGCGAACCAGAAGCACAGCCAGAAGCCGTCGATGTAGGCCAGCGTGTTCGCCTCGCGCTGCACTCGCGCAGCCAGCGTTCCCATGGCTCGCCCCATCGCCGCTCCGGCGCCGTTCGCGGAAAAGTCTTCCGCCATCCGCTGCAGCAGGCGCAGAACGTCGGAATCGCCATGCTGGACATACTGGCCGAGATAGTTGGAATGGATCTGCTCGCGGACCCGCAGCCAGGTTCCCATCAACGCGATGCCGATCTCGGCGCCGCCGAGCCGGCTGATCTGGATATAGGCCGCGAACGCGGTTGCGCGCGACGGGTCGGAGTTGGACAGCGCCATGATGATGATCGGCAGCAGCGTGAACGCCTGCCCGACCGACATCAGCAGCACGATGCCGACAAAGTCCTCCCGCGCCCAGACATGGGTGAGCAGCGTGCCCCAGAGGTTGGCGGCCGCGAAAGCCGAGAAGCCGAGCACGACGACGATGCGCGGATCGAGGTGGCGAAGCAGAAAGATCGAGATCGGCACCAGCACGAACATCGGCAGCGCGCCATAGGTCAGCAGCAGCACGCCGGATTGTTCCGGCCGCAGCGCGGCGATGGTGCCGAGGAAATTCGGTACCAGCGACGAGTTCGACAGGCTGGTCAGCGTGTACAGCAGGATCACGATCAGCGAGAGCCCGATATTGCGCGAGAACAGCACGTTGAAGTGCGCCCAAGGCTGCCGCACCAAGGTCTCGTTGATCATGAAGGCGACGATCAACAACCCGCCGCCGATCAACAGCGCCATCACCGTGCCCGATGCCAGCCAGTCGAGCCGGTTGCCCTGGTCGAGACCGGCATAGACCATCGAGACGCCGGCGCCGAGCAGCAGCATGCCGCCCCAATCGGCGTGGCGCAGCAGGTCGCGGTTCACCGGCTCGTTCGGGGTGCCGAGATAGACCATCAGGCCCATCAGCGGCGCGATCAGCGCGCCCTGCCAGTACAGCCAGGGCCAGCCGAGATGCTCGACATAGAGGCCGACCAGCGAGCTCGACGAATCCAGCGCAAAGCCGACCCGGATCGAATAGATCGAGATCGCCGGCAGCCACCAGCGGATCGGCAGATTGCGCAGGATGATCATCAGCGTCGCCGGCACGAAGGTGCCGAGCAGCATGCCGTGGACGATGCTGAGCGCGATCAGCGTGGTGTAGTCGTGCACGAACGGAATCACGAACGACACCACGGCGTAGATCAGGCTCGGGATCCCGAGCACGCGGCGCAGTCCGAACACGGTGGCAAGCCAGGCCACCGCGGGCGCGACGAAGATTTGCGAGCCGATGGCGGCGGTCGAGAGCCAGGCGCCCTCGTCGAAGCCGAGCGAGAACGCGCCGCGCAGGTCGGGCAGGCCGACCGTGGTCAGGCGGCTGTCGAAATTGGCCAGGAAGGCGCCGAGCAGCACGGCGCCGACCGCGAACAACGGATAGCGCGCGACGCCGCCCTGCGAGACCGGGCCGCTGCGGCGGTCGTCACTTTCCGCCATTGGCGACCGCCTCGCCGGTGTTGATGCGGGTGACGACGGACATCCCCGGCAGCAGGCGTTCAAGCAACGGCTGGCCCTTGTCGAACTGGATGCGCACCGGGATGCGCTGCACCACCTTGGTGAAATTGCCGGTGGCGTTGTCGGGCGGCAGCAGCGCGAATTGCGAGCCGCTGGCCGGCGCGATGCGCTCGACGGTACCGCGCAGCTTCTGGCCGGAGAATGTATCCACGGTCACCTCCACCGGCTGGCCCGGCCTGACGTTGGTCAGCTGGGTTTCCTTGTAGTTGGCGATCACATAGACGTTCGGCAGCGGCACCACGTTGACCAGATTGGTGCCGATGTTGACATAGTCGCCCGGCTGCACCTGCCGCTCGCCGGTGACGCCGTCGAACGGCGCAACGATCCTGGTATATCCAAGCTTGAGCTTGGCCTGCGCGAGCTGAGCCTTGGCGCCGTCGAGATCGGCCGCACGCTGCTTCTTGGTGCCCTGCAAAACCTCGAGCTGGTGGCGTTGTGCGGCGACCACCGCGCGGCTCGCGCGCACGTCGGCCTGCGCCTTGGCGTAGGCCGCAGTCGCCTGCTCGAGCCGCTGCCGCGTGCCTGCATCGGTTTGCGACAGCGATTGCTGACGCTCGTCCTCCTGACGCGCAAGTGTCTCTTGCGCCTCGGCTGATAACCGCGAGGCTTCAGCCTGCGCGATCGTCGCATATTGCAGCTCGACCTGGTTATTGAGGTTGTCGAGCACGGCCTGTGCGCCGACGACGCCGGCCTCGGCCTGCGCGACCTGCGCCTGGTAGTCGGCAGGATCGATCTGCACCAGGAGATCGCCGGCCTTGACGCGCTGAAAATCGGAGACGGCGACGTTGAGCACTTCGCCGGACACGCGGCTCGCGAGCTGCGTCAGCTCGGCCCGCACATAGGCGTCGTTAGTGGTCTGGATGGTGGCGCTGCCGACCCAGGCATCCCAACGCGTGGTCGCCACCGCAACGAAGCCGAGCGCAACGATCACGGCAAACAGCGGAATGGCGACGCGGCCAAAAATGCTGCTTGGCGCGGCCTGCGGCGTAGCCGGCGCCGACGGAGCAGATGCCGCTGCGCCAGCGGGTGGCGGACTGTTTTGAACCTGCTCTGTCACAAATCTTTCCTCACGCTACGAACCGCCCGGCGAGGCATACCGGCATATGATGACGATCATGCCTTAGACCGTCTTCTCCGGCCACCGGCATAGATCATTGATCAGGCATACCTCGCAACGCGGACCGCGCGCGAGGCACGTATAGCGGCCATGCAGGATCAGCCAATGATGCGCGTGCAGCATGAACTCCGTGGGGATCACCTTCTCCAGTCCGAGCTCGACCTCGAGCGGCGTCTTGCCGGGTGCTAGTCCGGTGCGGTTGCCGACGCGAAACACATGGGTGTCGACCGCCATCGTGTGCTCGCCGAACGCCATGTTGAGCACGACATTCGCGGTCTTGCGCCCGGCACCGGGCAATGACTCGATCTCAGCGCGGGTGCGCGGCACCTCACCGCCGAATTCGGCGATCAGCTTCTCGGAGAGCGCGATGACGTTCTTGGCCTTGTTGCGATAGAGGCCAATGGTCTTGATGTATTCGCGCACGCTGTCTTCGCCGAGCGCGATCATCTTCTCCGGCGTATCGGCAACCGCGAACAGCGCGCGCGTCGCCTTGTTGACGCCGGCATCGGTCGCCTGTGCCGACAGCACCACCGCGACCAGCAGCGTGTAGGGGTTGAGATGCTCGAGCTCGCCCTTGGGCTCGGGATTGGCTTTGCGGAACCGGCTGAAGACCTCATAGATCTCCTCCGCGGTCCACGGCCTCGGCTTGACTGCTTTCTTGACCGCCTTCTTTGCCGCAGGTTTGGGCAGCGGCCTTGCCGCTTTTGCCGGTTTCTTCTTGGACGCAGACCGAACGCTTGATGTTCTGGCGCGTTGAGAGCGGATGATTTTGGCCATGAACGGGATATACTGATACGTCATGACCGCAGGCAACGACTTTCCCGGGCAAGACCTTGAGGCGAGCGGCTCGCCGAAGCGGCGAGCACCTCAGGATGACGGGTCAATAGTCCGAGTCGCTTGCGCTTACGCCGCCAAATCCACCTTCGACGCCACGGTGGAATCGGCGTTGAGGCGGTAGATCACCGGCGCGCCGGTGGCGAGCTCGCGCTTGAGGATCTGCTCCGGCGAAAGCTTTTCCAGCACCATGATCAGCGCGCGCAGCGAATTGCCGTGGGCGGAGATCAGCGTGCGCTGCCCGCGCAGCACGCCGGGCAGGATTTCCTGCACGTAATAGGGCAGCGTGCGCGCCAGCGTGTCCTTCAGGCTTTCGCCGCCGGGCGGCGGCACGTCATAGGAACGGCGCCAGATCAGCACCTGGTCCTCGCCCCACTTCTTGCGGGCATCATCCTTGTTGAGGCCGGAGAGGTCGCCGTAGTCGCGTTCGTTGAGCGCGAGATTGTTCGTGGTCGGCAATCCGGTCTGGCCGATCTCGGCGAGCATCAGCTTCAGCGTATGCTGGGCACGCGTGAGGACGGAGGTGAAGGCGACGTCGAACGTCAGGCCCTGCGCCTTCAGCTTGCGCCCGGCGTCTTTCGCCTCGGCGATGCCCTGCTCGGTCAGATCCGGGTCTTTCCACCCGGTGAACAGGTTCTTCAGATTCCAATCGCTCTGACCGTGACGGACGAGCACAAGAAGTCGATCGCTCATTTCAGGATTCCGTTTCGTTTAGGCTGGATTAGATTTCGGTCGAGCGCTTAGCTCTATGCTTGAGCATGATCTGTTCGGAAAACTGCTTCGCACTTTTCCGGATCATGCTTGGTCGCTCAGCCCGAGCACATCGGCCATCGAATACATGCCGGGCTTCTTGCCGTGCGCCCACAGCGCCGCCTTCAGCGCGCCCTGCGCGAACAGAGTGCGGTCCTCGGCGTGATGCGACAGCGTCAGACGCTCGTAGGGGCCGGCAAAGATCACGCTGTGATCGCCCGCCGCGGTGCCGCCGCGCAGCGAGGCAAAGCCGATGTCGCCGGGACGGCGAGCGCCGGTCAGACCGTCGCGGCCGCGCGCCGAATGTTGCGACAGGGAGATATTGCGCCCCGCCGCAGCGGCTTCGCCCAGCATCAGCGCGGTGCCCGACGGCGCGTCGATCTTGGACTTGTGGTGCATCTCCAGAATCTCGATGTCAAAACTCTGGTCGAGCGACTGCGCGACGCGCTTGACCAGCGCGGCGAGCAGATTGACGCCGAGGCTCATATTGCCCGACTTCACCACGATGGCGCGATCGGTGACGCTCCGGATCACCGCGTCGTCCGACGGCGACATGCCGGTGGTGCCGATGATATGGACGAGGCCGCGCTGGGCCGCGATCGCGACATTGGCGATGCTGGCGGCAGGCACGGTGAAATCCAGGATGCCGTCGGCATTGGCCGACATGGTCCACAGATCGGCCGACAGCGCGACACCGTTGGCCGGCAGGCCGGCGAGCACGCCGGCGTCCTTGCCGAGCAGATCGGAGCCCGGCGCTTCCAGCGCGCCGACCAGCTCCGCCCCCGGAGTTTCCGAGATTACCCGCGTCAGCGTGCGGCCCATCCGGCCGCCGGCTCCCGCAACAATCAGACGCATGTCAGCCATGGCTCATCTCTCGGCTCACCTCTCCCCGCCCTATAGCGGGCGAAGCCTGTTCCGGCAACCAAGGCGCGCCCGATCGGAGGGCCTAAGCGCCGGCGAAACCTTCAATAATGATCAGATCGGCGATCGAATGCGGCTGCCGCACCTTGATGTTGGCCTGGTATTCCGGCGAGTTGTAACAGGCCAGCGCGGTCTCGTAGTCCGGGAATTCGATCACGACATTGCGGGAACGGCTCTGGCCCTCGACCGCGGTGAACTTGCCGCCGCGAACCACGAACTTGCCGCCGAATTTCTGGAAGATGGCCGGGTTGGCCGCCATGTACGGCTTGTAGCCTTCCTCGTTGTGCACGTCGACGCGTCCGATCCAGTAGCCCTTCGCCATCTCTGTTCTCCCTTGTTCAAAGCGTTTTCAAGCGAAGTGGATACTGGTTCGCGTGAAGAAAACGCGTCAAAATCAGACTCTTTTGTTTGAGCATGATCTTTTCGGAAAACCGCTTCACACTTTTCCGGATCATGCTCTATCCGAGCGCTTGCGCGATCTCGGCTTGAATGGCCTCGGCGGCGGCCTTCGGATCATCAGCTTCGACCACGGGACGCCCAACCACCAGATAGTCGGCGCCGGCAGCGATTGCACGGGCCGGCGTCATGATGCGCTTCTGGTCGCCGGTGGCGGATCCCGCCGGGCGGATGCCCGGCGTCACCAGGTTCATCTCGTGGCCGACGATCTTGCGGATTGCGGCGGCCTCCTCGGGCGAGCTGACGATGCCGTCGACGCCGATCGCTTGCGCCTGCCTGGCGCGGGCTTCGACCAGATCGGGGACCTTGAGGCCATAGCCCGCTGCCTGGAGGTCGTTGTCATCGTAGGAGGTCAGCACCGTGACTGCGAGGATCTTCAGCGAGGTGCCTGCGCGCGCCTCGACCGCGGCTTTCATGGTCTGCGGATAGGCGTGCACGGTGAGGAAGGTGGCGCCGAGCGCAGCAACGCTTTCGACGCCGCGCGCGACCGTGTTGCCGATGTCGTGCAGCTTGAGATCAAGGAAGACCTTCTTGCCGCGGCCTGCCAGCTGCTTCGCCAGCGGCAGGCCGCCGGCATAGCCAAGCTGATAGCCGATCTTGTAGAAGCTGACGCTGTCGCCGAGCCGGTCGATCATCGCTTCCGCCGCCGCCACGGAAGGCAGATCGAGCGCCACAATCAACCGGTCTCTCGGAGCGATCTGGGCAGGCTGCATGTCACCTCACATCATGCGTTCGGAATGGTCGATCAGCTGCCGCACCAGCGCCTGCATCGCATCGATGTCGGCCTGATGTTTCAGTCGATCCATATCGTCATAGGCCTGATCGGCAAATGACAGTGCGAGCTGGTTCGGGATCACGGTCGCGCGGCACGCGGTCAGGATCAAGCGCAGCGCCGCCAGCGCGCGCGTTCCGCCGAGCCGATTGCCGGATGCCGCCGCGATCGCAAACGCGCGATCATGGAACACTTGGCCGCGGCTCTCGTGCGGGTCCTGCACCCGGCTCACCCAGTCGACGGTGTTCTTCACCAGCGCCGGGATCGAGGAATTATATTCCGGCGTCACGATCAGCACGCCGTGATGGGCGCCGATCATTCGCTTCAGATTGACGGCATGCTGCGGCACGCCGGATTTGGCCTGCAGGTCGCCGTCGTAGATCGGCAGCGGAAAATCGGCGAGCGAAATGCGGGTGACGTCGGCGCCACGCTGCGCCAGCGCCTCGGCCAGCACGGCCGCCAGCTTCGCATTGAGCGAGCCGGTTCGGAGCGATCCCGGGATGACGAGGATTTTCAGCGCGGACATTCAGGACATCGCGGTTGGGACCCGCCCAGCGCGATGACGCAAGGCGCGTTTCAGCCCTTGCGATACACCCAGACCCGGGCCGGCGGAAGGTTCATCCAGATCCGCTCGGAGGCTTCTGTGGACACCCCCGGCAGCGACTTCGGGATCGGCGGCACCACCGAATAGGTGAACTGCACGAACGGCGCGCCGGGCGCGAGCGCCAGGAAGGCATCGCGGACCAGCTTTAAGCGCGTCAGCATCGGCTTGGTGACCAGCGGCAGGCCGGAGACCACGGCAGAGGCGGGAGACTTCAGGACCTCCCACAGCGTGTCGCGCAGCCGATAGGCGTCGCCCTGCACCACCTTGGCCTGCGGATAGCGCTCGCGCAGCAGCGCGCAGAAGCCGGGATTGTATTCGACCAGGACGAGCCGCTTCTGATCGACGCCGTGCTCGATCAGGGCGTTGGTGATCGCCCCGGTCCCGGGCCCAAGTTCGATGACCGGCCCTTCCGCTTCAGCGTCGACATACTGCGCCATGGTGCGAGCAAGCAGCCGCCCCGACGGCATCACCGCGCCCATGTGCAGCGGCTTCTCCATCCAAGAACGGAGAAAGCGAACCTCATCGTCGAGACGGAGGGGCTTCTTCGACGCACGCACGGACGATTGCAAGGGCATGTCGCTACCAGGCGGGACCGCACAATCGAGCGGTTGTCAGAAAACGGTCATAAAGACGTATAGGCCGAAACCGCTACGGTCAAGTATGCCGACAACTACTGGGCGGTGCGGTTACCGAAGAAGTCCTTGACCTTAGAGAAGAAACCCGCGGCCTCCGGCTGGGTTGCACCGGACGACAGCTTTTCGAACTCCATCAGCAATTCTTGCTGCTTCTTGGTCAGATTTTGCGGCGTTTCGACCACGACCTGGACGTACATGTCGCCGGTCTGGCGCGAGCGCAGCACCGGCATGCCCTTTGATGCGATGCGGAATCGCCGGCCGGACTGGGTGCCGGACGGCACCTTCACCTTGGTCTTGCCCTTGTCGATGGTCGGCACCTCGAACTCGCCGCCGAGCGCGGCTGATACCATCGAGATCGGCACGCGGCAGTGCAGGTCGGCGCCGTCGCGCTGGAAGAACTGGTGCGTGGTCAGCGACAGGAAGATGTAGAGGTCGCCCGGCGGTCCGCCGCGGACGCCGGCCTCGCCTTCGCCGGCAAGACGAATGCGGGTGCCGTCCTCGACACCCGGCGGAATATTGACCGACAGCGTGCGGTCGCGCGTCACGCGGCCAGAACCGGCGCAGGAGGTGCAGGCGTCCTCGATCATCTGGCCGCGGCCCTGGCAGCCGTGGCAGGTGCGCTCCAGCGTGAAGAAGCCCTGGGCCTGCCGGATGCGGCCGGCGCCGCCGCAATGCGAGCAGGTCTTCGGCTTGGTGCCGGCCTTGGCGCCGGTGCCCGAACAGGATTCGCAGGTGACCGAGACCGGGATCTCGATCTGCGCGGTCTTGCCCTGGAAGGCTTCCTCGAGCGTGATCTCCATGTTGTAGCGCAGATCGGCGCCGCGCTCGCGGCCGCCGCCGCGGCGCTGCCCGGCCATGCCGAACAGGTCTTCGAAAATATCGGAGAAGGAGGAGGCAAAGCCGGCGCCGAAGCCGGGGCCGCCACCGCCCATGCCCTGCTCGAACGCTGCATGGCCGAAGCGGTCATAGGCGGCGCGCTTGTCGCCGTCCTTCAGGACCTCATAGGCCTCGTTGATTTCCTTGAACCGGACTTCGCTCGAGGCATCGCCCGGATTCTTGTCCGGGTGCCACTTCATGGCGAGCTTGCGGAAAGCCGCTTTCAGCTTGGTCTCGTCCGCATTTCGATCGACCTCGAGGGTCTCGTAATAGCAGCGCTTGGTGGACATCCCTCAATTCCGTCCGAAGTTCGTCGCCATTGCGATAGGGATCGCGCCAATCAGGAAAATGCAGCGATCGCCTTAACGAAAAATGACCCCCACTCCTCCGAGACGCCTGGCGTGCTCTTTGGCGTGAGGGTCATCATCTCAGCCCGCCTGTTAAGCAGACTTCTTGTTGTTCTTGTCGTCGTCGACCTCGGTGAACTCCGCGTCGACGACGTCATCCTTGGCAGCGTCCTTGGCCGCGTCGGCCTCGGCCTGCTGCTTGTACATGGCCTCGCCGAGCTTCATCGAAGCCTGCGCCAAGGTGTTGGTCTTGGCCTTGATCGTCTCGGCGTCGTCGCCCTTCAGCGCTTCCTTGAGGTCGCTGACGGCGTCTTCAATGGCACGACGGTCGGTGTCGGCGATCTTCGAACCGTGCTCGGCCAGGGCCTTCTCGGTCGAATGGACCAGGCCGTCGGCATGGTTCTTGGCGTCCACCGCCTCGCGGCGCTTCTTGTCCTCGGCCGCATTGGCCTCAGCGTCCTTGACCATCTTCTCGATGTCGGCCTCGGACAGACCGCCGGATGCCTGGATCCGGATCTGCTGTTCCTTGCCGGTCGCCTTGTCCTTGGCCGAGACGTTGACGATGCCGTTGGCGTCGATGTCGAAGGTCACCTCGATCTGCGGCATGCCGCGCGGAGCCGGCGGAATGCCCATCAGGTCGAACTGGCCCAGCATCTTGTTGTCGGCCGCCATTTCACGCTCGCCCTGGAAGACGCGGATGGTGACGGCGTTCTGGTTGTCCTCGGCGGTCGAGAACACCTGGCTCTTCTTGGTCGGGATCGTGGTGTTACGGTCGATGATGCGGGTGAACACGCCGCCCAGCGTCTCGATGCCCAGCGACAGCGGGGTCACGTCGAGCAGCAGCACGTCCTTGACGTCGCCCTGCAGCACGCCGGCCTGGATCGCAGCACCAATCGCGACGACCTCGTCCGGGTTGACGCCCTTGTGCGGCTCCTTGCCGAAGAACTGCTTCACCACTTCCTGGATCTTCGGCATGCGGGTCATGCCGCCGACCAGCACCACTTCGCCGATCTCGCCGGCGGTGAGGCCGGCATCCTTCAGCGCCTTGCGGCACGGCTCGATGGTCTTCTCGACGAGGTCGGCCACCAGCGCCTCGAACTTGGCGCGGGTCAGCTTCATCGTCAGATGCTTCGGACCGGTCTGGTCCGCCGTGATGAACGGCAGGTTGATCTCGGTCTGCGTGGTCGACGACAGCTCGATCTTGGCCTTCTCCGCAGCTTCCTTCAGGCGCTGCAGCGCGAGCTTGTCGTTGCGCAGGTTGATGCCCTGCTCCTTCTGGAACTCGTCGGCCAGATAACCGACCAGGCGCATATCGAAGTCTTCACCGCCGAGGAAGGTGTCGCCGTTGGTCGACTTCACCTCGAACACGCCATCGCCGATCTCGAGGATCGAGATATCGAAGGTGCCGCCGCCGAGGTCGTACACCGCAATCGTGCCGGACTTGGTCTTGTCGAGACCATAGGCGAGCGCGGCCGCGGTCGGCTCGTTGATGATGCGCAGCACTTCGAGGCCGGCGATCTTGCCGGCGTCCTTGGTGGCCTGACGCTGGGCGTCGTTGAAATAAGCGGGAACCGTGATGACGGCCTGATCGACCTTCTGGCCGAGATGCGCCTCAGCGGTCTCCTTCATCTTCTGCAGGATGAAGGCCGAGACCTGCGAGGGCGAATAGGTCTTGCCGTCGGCTTCGACCCAGGCGTCGCCGTTCGATGCCTTGACGATCTTGTAGGGAACGAGCTTCTTGTCCTTCTCGACCATCGGGTCGTCATAGCGGCGGCCGATCAGGCGCTTCACCGCAAAGAACGTTCGCTCGGGATTGGTCACCGCCTGGCGCTTGGCCGGCTGGCCGACGAGGCGCTCGCCATCGTCTGTGAAGGCAACGATCGACGGCGTCGTCCGCATGCCCTCGGCATTCTCGATCACCTTGGCATTTTTGCCATCCATTACGGCGACGCACGAATTCGTGGTGCCGAGGTCGATCCCAATGACCTTACCCATGGTTTTCATATCCTCTTTGCTACGGCAGGTTGGTTGGGCCCTGACGGCGCTCCGTACCGAACCCCCAGACGTTCACATACTCGCGATATTGCGACGGTGAGCCTGATATAGGAGAGAGGGTCCCGCCCGCAAGGACTGGACGCAACGTTGAGGCCTGAAAAGACTGACGTTTGAAAGATTGTGTCAGCCCGGGCGCGGCGCCGGTTCAAGCTGCCAACATGTTAATAAATCGGCAATGCTGCGGGTGTGATCGACCACCGCGAGGCGTCCCCGCTGTTGAGTGAACGCTCACAAACGAGCCTGCGCTCGCCGGCCGAACACCGCATTCGGGCGCGATATTTGGCCGCTGGCGCGCGCGGCGGGCGTGTGATCCGCTTCCCCGGAAATGGCCGGAAACACTGGAAACGGCGGCCTATCCGGGGGAAAACCCGATGAATCCGGCCGGTGCGGCAGGAACGAAGCTCGGTCCAACCCTGTTGCAGGGCCATCAAAACCGCTAAAAGCGGGCCGACTGAATGAGGCCCACCAGCCCTGCATCGGGCCGTCGAGCGGCCTCAAGCAAACCCGGTAGATCCCTCCCATGACGCCATTTCGAGTTCTCGCTGCGGTTGCCTTTCTGATTGCCGCCACCTGCGCTGCGTTCGCGGCGGACGTGGTGTTTCCGCCGGGCGCGCATGTCGGGATGAAGCCGCTGGTCGGCCTGGTCCGTGCGAAATCGTTCATCGGCTTCGAGACCGAGGATCAAGGCGTCAAGGTCCTGATCGCCGATCTGCCCGCCGACGCCTATGCCGAGGTGGTCGGCGCCTTCAAGGCCAATCCCGGCGGCACCGGCAACATCAAGCCGGAGAGCCTCGAGACCCCCGCCGGCCTCGCCTATTACACTGTGGAGAGCGCGCGCGACGGCGCCACCAATGTGCGGCGCTATTCCATGATCCTGCCGGGCCCGACCTTCTCCGGCTATGTCGCGATGCAGGTGCCGGAGAACGCCGGCAAGATCTACACCGACGAGGCCGTGCGGCAGATGTTCGCCACCGCGGCGATCCGCACCGAGGTGCCGGTCGACGAGCAGCTCGGCATGATGCCGTTCAAGGTCACGCAGCTCAGCGACTTCAAGACGGTCCGCATGCTGGCGCCGGGCGCGGCGCTGCTCTTGGCCGACGGCGACGAGAAGAGCCTCGAGGGCAAGCCGTTCATGCTGCTCGGCCTCGTCGGCTCGGCCCCGGCCACCCCCGATGACCGCGGCCGCTTCGCCCAGCAGATCGCCACCACGATCCCCGGCGTGCGCGACGGACGTATCACGATGTCCGAGCCGATCCGGATCGACGGCTTGCCCGGCTACGAGACCCGGATCGACGCCACCAGCGGCAAGGACAACACGCCGGTGACCATCGTGCAGTGGCTGCGGTTCGGCGGGCAGACGTCGATGCGCATCATCGGCAGCTCGCCGCGCACCGATTGGGAGAAGGCGTTCCCGCGCTTCCGCGCCGTGCGCGACGGCATCCAGCCGCGCGGCTGACGAGAGCGCTTTCTAGCGAAGTGGGTGCCGGTTCGCGTGAAGAAAACGCGTCAAAACAAGAATCTAGAGCTCCGTTCCGATTCCGTCGGAACGGAGCTCTAGCGTTTCGCAAAGCCCGCCGCAAAATCGCACTTTCGCAGCTCCGCGAACGGAACTAGCCTTCTCGCAAGTCTCATGCAGAGCGAGGAGGGCGCGATGTTGGATCGACGGCGGGTGGTTGCAGGCATCGGTGCGGCGGCGCTTGCGAGCCTGGTTCCGGGGCGGCTGCGGGCGGCAGCGATCAAGCCGGACGATGCCTCGGCGCTGCTGGTGATCGATGTCCAGAACTGCTTCCTGCCCGGCGGCAGCCTCGCCGTGAAGGATGGCGAGCAGGTGGTGCCGATCATCAACAGGATCGCCAAGAGCTTTGCCAATGTGGTGATCACGCAGGACTGGCACACGCCCGGGCACATCTCCTTTGCCTCGGTCCATTCCGGCAAGAAGCCGTTCGAGACCATCGACCTCGCCTATGGCAAGCAGGTGCTGTGGCCCGACCATTGTGTGCAGGGCACCGACGGCGCCGCGCTGTCGAAGGATCTCGCAATCCCGCAGGCCGAGCTGATCATCCGCAAGGGATTTCACAAGGACGTCGACAGCTACTCCGCCTTCACCGAGGCCGACGGCAAGACCACCACGGGCCTTGCCGCCTACCTCAAGGCGCGCAAGGTCAAGCGCGTCTTCGTGGCCGGTCTCGCCACCGATTTCTGCGTGGCCTGGACCGCGCTCGATGCCCGCAAGGCCGGCTTCGAGACCTCGGTGGTGGAGGACGCCTGCCGCGGCATCGACACCCAGGGCTCGCTCGCCAAGGCCTGGGCCGACATGGCCAAGGCCGGGGTCAAGCGCATCCAGTCGTCGGATATTGCCTAGGGCGCGCTGCGCATGGCCGAATCCGCGGCACCGTTCGCATTCGAGTTCGTGCAGCGCGGGCCGTCGCCGCAACTGGCCGGCACGATCATCGCCATGACCGGCTATCGCGAGACGGCGGGCGGCCGGTTCGCCCAGCGCCAGACCGCGCCGCTGATCGTTCCGCTGATCATCAGCTTCGGCACGCCGTTCCTGATCGCGCTCGGACGCGAGCCCGAGGCATCGGACCGTCAGCTCAGCTTCGCCGCCGGACTTTATCCGGGACCGGTCTATATCGAGTCCGACGGCGGGGCCGCCTGTGTGCAGGTGGATTTCACCCCGCTCGGCGCCTATCGCGTGTTCGGCGGTGCCGTCACCGAACTCGCCGGGCGCATGGTCGCGATCGACGACGTGCTCGGCCATGACGGCCATCGCCTGCGCGAGCGGCTTGGCGCCGCACCATCGTGGCAGCGCCGCTTCGACCTGATCGAGGACTTCGTGCTGCGCCGCATCGGCCGCCCGCCCTCGCCCGAGATCGTGTTCGCCTACCGTAGGCTGGCGCGTTCCGGCGGCGCCGCCCGCATCACGGCGCTGGCCGGCGAGATCGGCTGGAGCCGCAAGCACCTCGTCGACCGGTTCCGGTCCGAGCTCGGCCTGCCGCCCAAGGCGCTGGCGCGCCTGATGCGCTTTCACCGGGCGAGCCGGCTGGCGCAGAGCGGTGCAGCTGGCGGATGGGCAGGAATCGCGGCCGAAACCGGCTATGCCGACCAGGCCCACCTCGCCCGCGAATTCGTCGAATTTGCCGGGGAACCGCCGACCGCCTGGGCGCGCCGCTTGGCGCTGACCGACAGCCGGCTGGTGCGCTTCGAGGATGAACCGGCGGACTGGTAACAAACCTTCAAGCCGATGCCGCGTTGGCCTGCGCATAGTGGCGACATCAGGCGATCAGCAACGAGGCCCAACGACCATGACCAACGAAATCGAACCACCGCGCATCTACCCGACGCTCCGCTGCAGCGATGCCGAGGCGATGATCGACTGGCTCAAGACCGTGCTCGGCTTCACCGAACACGTCGTCTATCGCGATGGCGGCGTGATCCACCATGCCGAGCTCGCCTTTGGCTCGTCGATGTTGATGCTGGGCCAGAGCCGCGACGACGCCTACGGCAAGCTGGTCGGCGACCTCGATGGCCGCCGCACCGATTCGATCTATATCGCCGTCACCGATCCCGATGCGCTGCATGCCAAGGTCAAGGCCGCGGGCGCGAAGATCGAGATGGAGCTGCGCAACACCGACTACGGCAGCCGCGATTTCGCCTGCCGCGATCCGGAAGGAAATCTCTGGAGCTTCGGCACCTATTGGCCGAAGGCGCACGAGAAGCCGCTGGCCTAACGCCAGCGGCACACGCGAACGATCAGGCGGTGAAGTCGGTGGCCGGGGCGGCCTTGGCGCCGCCCTTGGAGACGCCGACCAGCGCCGGGCGCAGCACGCGCTCGCCGATCATGTAGCCGGCCTGCATCACCTGCACCACGGTGCCCGACGGCACCGACGCATCGGGCACTTCGAACATCGCCTGCTGGAAATTCGGATCGAATTTTTCGCCGATCGGATCGAACTTCTTGACGCCGTTTTTCTCCAGCGCGTTGAGCAGCGAGCGCTCGGTCAGCTCGACGCCTTCGATCAGCGCCTTCAGCCCGGGATCGGCGGCTTCCTTGGCCTCGGCCGGCACCGCGTCGAGCGCGCGCTGCAGATTGTCGGCGATCTCGAGCACATCGCGGGCGAAGCCGGTGATGCCGTAGGTCTTGGCGTCGGCGACCTCGCGGCGGGTGCGCTGCCGGAGGTTCTCCATCTCGGCCAGCGTGCGCAGCGTCCGGTCGCGCGCCTCGGCCAGTTCCTTGGCCAGCGCCTCCGCCGATCCCACCTCGGGCTCGTCAGGCATGACGTAGGGCTTCGAGACCACGGGCTCACCCGTCGGCGCCGAATTCTCGGTGTTGTCGTTGGCCCGGTTCGGATCGGTCATGGCGTGCCTTCTCGAAAACTCGCGTCGGTTCAAATCTTGGGGATTGTTGGCCGGGTATCGTGCTTTGAGCGATGAAAATCAAGCGTTAGATGGGTTTGGAACGCGGCTCGCCCCGGCATGGTTTCCACCTCCCATGGAGGAACCGGGTCAAATTGAGCGAAGTTCGATCCGATCAGCCGCCCAAAATCTTGCTGACGACCCGCGCGGCGTAGTCGACGGTCGGGATCACCCTGGCGTAGTTCAGCCGGGTCGGACCGATCACACCGAGCACGCCGACGATCCGGCCGTGGGCATCGCTGTAGGGCGCGATGATGGTCGAGGAACCCGACAGCGAGAACAGCTTGTTCTCCGATCCGATGAAGATCCGCACCCCCTCGCCGCGTTCGGCGCGGCCGAGCAGATCGATCACGCCGCGCTTGGTCTCTAGGTCGTCGAACAGCGACTTGATGCGCTCGAGATCGTCGAGCGCGTGCAGATCCTCCAGCAGATTGGCGTGGCCGCGCACGATCAGCTGGCGATCCTCGCTCTCGCCGCCGGACCAGCTCGCGATCCCCGCCGCGATGACCTTTTGCGTCAGCTGGTCGAGCTCGGCGCGGCTCTGCGTCAGCGCCGTCTCGAGCTCGAGGCGGACCTCGGCCAAGGTCCGGCCGCGGAGCCGCGTATTGAGGAAATTGGTCGCCTCCGTCAGCGCCGAGGAGGGAACCCCCGGCGGCAGCGCCAGCACGCGATTTTCGACGCTGCCGTCCTCGCCGACCAGCACCACCAGCGCCTTCTCCGGCTCCAGCCGCACGAATTCGATATGCTTCAGCCGCGCATTCGCCTTGGGCGTCAGCACCACCGCCGCGGCGCGGGTCAGCCCCGACAGCCGGGTCAGCGCCTCGCCAAGCGCGGCCTCGACGGTTTGCGCGCGGCCGACGGAGGCAAGCTGGGTCTGGATCGACTGACGCTCGTCCTCGGTGAGGTCGCCGACCTGCATCAGGGCGTCGACGAAGAAGCGCAGGCCGAGCTCGGTCGGCAGCCGGCCGGCCGAGGTGTGCGGCGCGTAGATCAGCCCGAGCTGTTCGAGGTCCGACATCACATTGCGGACCGAAGCCGGCGATAGCGGTAACGCGATCAGGCGCGAGATGTTGCGCGAGCCGACCGGTTCGCCGGTCGCAAGGTAGCTTTCGACGATTTGACGAAAAATATCGCGCGAGCGCTCGTTGAGCTGGGCCAGCCCTGCGTAGGGCGTGATCAGGCCAATCGGATCGTGCTGAGCCACACTCCACTCCTTGGTAGCTCCCCTAATTTGTCGATCCGGGGGGCCGGTGACAAGCAGCATTCGGCCCCCGGATCGCCCCCAAATCCCTGGCCGAAAACCCTTGCCGCTGCCCGTTCCCCCTCCTACAAGCACCGCCAGCCATCTCACGGATTTTCGGAGGATTTCCAATGCGGCCAAGCCGCCGTGCGCCCGATGAACTGCGTCCCGTCACACTGGAACGCGGCGTCGTCAAATATGCCGAGGGTTCCTGCATGGTGAAGTTCGGCGACACCCATGTGCTGGTGACCGCCACGCTCGAGGAGCGCCTGCCGCCATGGCTGAAGGGCCAGGGCCGCGGCTGGGTCACCGCCGAATACGGCATGCTGCCGCGCGCCACGCTGGAACGCACCCGCCGCGAGGCCTCCGCCGGCAAGCAGGGCGGCCGCACCGTCGAGATCCAGCGCCTGATCGGCCGCTCGCTGCGCGCCGCCGTCGATCTCGACGCGCTCGGCGAACGCCAGATCACGGTCGACTGCGACGTGATCCAGGCCGATGGCGGCACCCGCACCGCCTCGATCACCGGTGCCTGGGTGGCGCTGGCCGACTGCATCAACTGGATGAAGACCCGCAACATGATCAAGACCAACGTGTTGCGCGACAACGTGGCGGCGATCTCCTGCGGCATCTACCAGGGAACGCCAGTGCTCGATCTCGATTATGCCGAGGATTCGGAAGCGGAGACCGACGCCAATTTCGTCATGACCGGCGACGGCCGCATCATCGAGGTGCAGGGCACCGCGGAAAAGACCCCGTTTACGCAGGACGAATTTCTGGCGCTGATGGCGCTGGCGCGCAAAGGTGTCGCGCGTCTGGTCGACTTGCAAAAGATCGCGGTGGCGTAGACAGATTGGTCATGCACCGCCGAATCACCGGTAAGCTCGTCATCGCCACCCATAATCCCGGCAAGCTTGCCGAGATGCGGGAACTGCTGGCGCCGCACGGCGTGGAGGCGGTGCCGGCCGGCGAGCTTGGTCTCGGCGAGCCCGAGGAGACCGGCGACAGCTTTCGCGCCAATGCGGCGATCAAGGCGATTGCCGCGGCGAAGGCGACCGGATTGCCGGCCTTTGCCGACGATTCCGGCCTCGTGGTCGATGCGCTCGGCGGCGCGCCCGGCATTCACTCCGCGCGCTGGGCCGGCGAGGGCAAGGACTTCATGGCGGCGATGACGCGGATCGAGCGCCTGCTGCAGGAGCGCGGCGCCACCACGCCGGACAAGCGCAAGGCACATTTCGTCTCGGCGCTGTGCGTGGCCTGGCCGGACGATCATCTCGAAGAGGTCGAGGCCATCGTCGATGGAACCCTGGTCTGGCCGCCGCGCGGTACCGCCGGCTTCGGTTATGATCCGGCCTTCCTGCCCGACGGGCACACGCGTACCTTCGGCGAGATGAGCAGCATCGAGAAGCACGGCCTGCCGCCGCTCGGGCTCGGCCTGTCGCATCGCGCCCGCGCCTTCGTGAAGCTCGCGGAGATCTGCCTTGAGCCACGCTGAACGACCAGCTTTTGGCGTCTACGTGCACTGGCCGTTCTGCCTGTCGAAATGCCCGTATTGCGATTTCAACAGCCACGTCCGGCATGCGCCGATCGACGAGGACCGCTTCGTGCGCGCCTTCACCCGCGAGATCGAGACCACGGCCGCGCGCGTGCCGGGACGTGAAGTGTCGTCGATCTTCCTCGGCGGCGGCACGCCCTCGCTGATGCAGCCGAAGACCGTCGGCGCGGTGCTCGATGCGATCGGCAAATACTGGTCGGTCGCGCCAGACGTCGAGGTCACGCTCGAGGCCAATCCGACCAGCGTCGAGGCGACGCGGTTTCGCGGCTATCGCATTGCCGGCGTCAACCGCGTCTCGCTCGGCGTGCAGGCGCTGGACGATGCCTCGCTGAAAGCGCTCGGCCGCCTGCACACCGCGCGCGAGGCGCTCGATGCGGTGGCGATCGCGCGCTCTGCGTTCGATCGTTATTCGTTCGACCTGATCTACGCCCGCCCCGACCAGACGCCGCAAATGTGGGCTGGCGAATTGAAGCAGGCGATCGCGGAAGCCGCCGAGCATCTGTCGCTCTATCAGCTCACGATCGAGGAAGGCACGCCGTTCTTCGGGCTGCACGCCGCCGGCAAACTGAGGACGCCGGACGAGGCGACCTCACGCGCCCTCTACGACGTGACGCAGGAGGTCTGCGCCCTTGAGGGATTGCCGGCCTACGAGATCTCCAATCACGCCCGCCTAGGTGCCGAGTGCCGGCACAATCTGGTCTACTGGCGCGGCGATGAATATGCCGGCATCGGCCCCGGCGCCCATGGCCGGCTGGACATCGACGGCGTCAGGCACGCGACCGCCACCGACAAGCGTCCCGAGGCATGGCTATCGAAGGTCGAGGAACGCGGTCACGGCGTCATGACCGACGACAGCCTCAACAGCGAAGAACGCGCCGACGAATTCCTGCTGATGGGACTGCGGCTCGTCGAGGGCATCGACCCCAGCCGTTACGCAAAACTGTCCGGCCGCGAGCTCGATCCGCGCCGGATCGCCATGCTGCGCGAGGAAGGCGCGATCGACGTCGACGCCGATGGACGCCTGCGGGTGACGAAGTCGGGCTTCCCGGTGCTCGACGCTGTGGTCGCGGACCTCGCGGCGTAACCGTTGAGTAGCCAATCGGCAGGGATTTCGCTCCCTGCCCGCAGGGTTGTGGTATCGGTTCCCTCGCCTGTTCCGATTGCCCGTCGAGTTAACGATCATGAACGCGCCACCGATCCATGATCCCGAGCTTGACCGCCGCGTCAAAGCCGCCGGCGCAAGCAAGACCGTCTATGCGCTGGTCACGCCGGAGACCGAGGCGGCCAAGCAAATCATCCTCGGCAACGCGCTCGACAGGCCGGATGCCGCGCGGCGGCATCATCTCGAGCAGTTTCGCGACGCCTGGACCGGCAAGCAGTTCGCCGCCCACGAGGCCTTCATCGAACGCTGGATGGCGTGGGCAGCACCGGTGACTGCGATCGACAGGAGCGGCTTTCCCTGGCGCTATCCGACCGCCGGCGGCAGCGAGGCGCTGTTTCATGTGATCGCCGCCTACGGCAATCGCGCGCGCAGTGAGAAATTCGATCCCGAGGTCCACGTCTTCGCCGGCGAGTATGAGGGCTACAAGGCCTACGCCGAGGCCTGCGGGATCGCCGTGGTCGAGCATGCCCGCGCCGACTGGCAGGCGGCCGGCCGCAGCCTTCCGGCCACCGCGCTGTTCTGCCTGAGCCAGCCGTCTGCGATCGACGGCAATGTGTGGCCGCAGGCCAATGACTTGCTTGCCCTTCTCGCCGCGGCAAGCGATCAGCCCCGCGTGCTGCTCGACGTCACCTATGTCGGCTCGATTGCCGAGCCGCCCGCCGCGCGCATCGCGGCCGACAGTCCGGCGGTGCTGGCGCTCGCCTTCAGCCTGTCAAAACCGTTCGGCGTCTATTACGACCGCATCGGCGGCGTGCTGAGCCGCAAGGCGATGCCGACCTTGTTCGGCAATCAATGGTTCAAGAACCTGACCTCGCTGCAGCTCGGCAGCGCGCTGCTCGAACGCCACGATGTGTTCGACCTGCCGCGGCGCTACCGGCCCATCCAGCGTGAGGCCGCGGCGCAGATCGGCCGCCGCCTCGGCCTTGCCTTGACGCCGAGCGACGTCAGCGTGCTGGCGCTTGCGGTAGCGGACGCGACGACCGATCGCGCGCTTGCCGCATTCCTGCGCCGGCCGGCCGGCGACATCGATGCACCATTGCGGCTGTGCCTGACGCCGGCGATGGCCGAGATGATCGGGACCGCTGGACCGATCGCAGTGCCGGGAGGCGCGCGTTGAGGAACCCGATCATCCTGACCAGCCCGCAGGACGTTCACCGTCACGTCTTCGAGCTCTGGCGCAGTGCGCCGCTGCGCGCCTCGCACGCCGATGGCGGCTTCATTCACGACATCGTCGAGCAGTTCGCCAGCCTGCCGCGGCTGTTCTGCGACTCGACCGACGACCGGCTCGAACGCGCGCATTTTTGCTCGTGGTGGGGCGTCACGATGAACCGGACCTACGACAATCCGGCGATCGAGGACCTCTACCGCCTGCACGAGATGTTCCACGCGGCCTTCATGCCGTATTTCCCCGGCATCGGCTTCGACGCCTTCCATCGCAAGATGGAGGACAACGAGCTGAAGGCCAGCGTCTGTTCGGAAATCCGCGTCTATTTCGAGCTGCCGCAGTTGCGCGAGATCGCCTTCCCGCATCCGATCTATGCCGACCGCTTCCTGACCGACCCTGCGATGCAGACGCTGTGGCGCAAGAACAAGCCGGTCGCGATCGAGACGTTGCAGGAAGCTCGGCGCGACGTGATGTTCTCGAAGCCCGAGCACGAGATGGACCTGACCGAGCGCTGGATCCGGCGCTTCGCGCTGCAGAACCGTCAGTGGTCGACCTGCTGGTACGACCGCTATCTCGAAATCGAGAGCCACATGTTCGATTTCCAGATCCGCGCGCTGCAGGGCGATCGCTCCAGCGCGATCAAGGCGCATGCGGAATGGATCGAGACGCACGCCGCTGAAGATCCCGACGACCACATTCCCTATCGCCAGGAGGCGGCGCTGTTCGCCAACATCTACTGGAGCAACCGGCGCCGCTACGAGGCCGAATTCGCTGCCGCGACAAAGACCGGTTAGAGCATGATCCGGAAAAGTGTGAAGCGGTTTTCCGAAAAGATCATGCTCAAACAAAGAGCTAAAGCGCGATGACGATTCAACCTAATCTCATCGCGCTTTAGGCGCCAAAACTCTTCGGCGAGCCGGCGACCGGCGTGGCGCCGCCGGACGCCACCTTCATCACCGCAAGGCCGCGCTCGTTGGTGCCGTCGGAGCGGAAACGGAACAGGCCGTCGATGCCGGCAAAGCCGGACGGATTGGTCAGCGTTTCCGGCGCGAAGCGCTGCGCGCCCTGGGTGCGGGCAAGCGCCGCCATCAGCGCCACGGCGTCATAGGCAAGGGTTGCGGTGCGCACCGGCTCGCCGCCGAATTTGGCGCGGTAGCGGCCGGCGAAGTTGCGGAAGCCGGCGGGATCCGGCGCGGCATAGAGGCCGCCCTGCAGCACCGGGCTCGCGGCCACCCGCGGATTGTCCCACAAGCCGGTGCCGAGCATCTGGATGTTGCGCAGATTGGCGCCGGCCGCGGTCAGCGCATCGGCGGTCGCGACGACCGAATCGCCGTCATCGGCGATCAACAGCGCATCGGCCTGGCCGAGCGCCTGCGCCACGGACCGCGCCGGCGTCGCACGGTCCGCGCCGTATTTCTCGAAGGCGACGATGCGGCCGTTCTTGCGGCCGACCGCCTGCTTGAACGCGGCCTCGACCACGTTGCCGTAGGCGTTGTCGGGCACCATCGCCGCAAACGAGCGTTTTCCGATCCCTGCGGAATAGTCGACGATGCGGTTGATGTCGGATTCCGGCAGGAAGCTGAGCAGATAGACGCCGCGCCCGGCCACGCTGGAATCGGTCGAAAACGCGATCAGCGAAACGCCGCGCGTCCGCGTCAGTTGCGCGGCGGCCGGCACCGAGCCGGCGAACAGCGGCCCCAGAATGATCTCGGCGCCTTCGGACAGCGCCTGCTGGGTGCCCTGCGACGCGCCCTGGGCGCTGCCGCCATCGTCCTTGATCAGGAGCTGGATGTTGGGGTTCTGAAACTCCGCCAGCGCCATTTCGGCCGCGTTCCGCATCGACTGCGCGGCGACGCCGGCATTGCCGGCGGCCGACAGCGGCAGGATCAGTCCGACCTTGACCTGTCCGGTGCCGACCGCCTGCGGTTGCTGCGGCGGGCCGGCCGGGCCGGCCTCCGGTCCGGAAAACGGGCTGGTGAATTGGCTCAGGCTCTGCTGCACGCCGGAACAGGCCGACAGCAGCGGCGCGCCCACGATGAGGCCAAGCGCGGTCCGCCGGGTCGCGCCCGACGGCGGGGACTTGCGGTGATGCGGGCCTTCCATCGTCTCTCTTCTCTTGGCCGACCTTGATCGGCCAGGACTCCATTCCGGCCTGATCAGGCGGGTGGATTCAGGCATATTGTCGGCGAATAGTTAACCAAAACAAAAGGATTATGGCCCTGCGGCGCCGCCGCCGAGGCCTCCGTTTCCTCCCAGCCGGCCAGCCAGCTTTCCACCGCCATCCGTCCCGATGTGGCGCAAGCGCTGCCATCGCTCTAGATTGGCATTATGCGCGCAAAAGCCAGTTCCCTCCATAGTTCGAACGCCACGGCGGGCGCTGTGGACAGAACCTTTTCGATCGCTGGTCAGGTGCTTCCAGCGCCCAGGGCCGCGGCGGGGCTCCATCTGGTCGCGACCCCGATCGGCAATCTGGCTGATATCACCCTGCGCGCGCTGGAAACGCTGGCCGGTGTCGACGTCATCGCCTGCGAGGACACCAGGATCACCCGCCGCCTGACCGAGCGTTACGCGATCAGCGCCGAGCTCGCGCCCTATCATGAGCACAATGCCGCGCAGGCGCGGCCAAAGATCCTGGAGCGGCTGGCGCAGGGCGCCTCGATCGCGCTGGTTTCCGATGCCGGCACGCCGCTGATCTCCGATCCCGGCTTCAAGCTGGTGCGCGAGGTCTGCGCCGCCGGACACACGGTGATCGCGGTGCCCGGAGCCTCGTCGGTGCTGACCGCGCTGTCGGTTGCGGCGCTGCCGACCGACCGGTTCTTCTTCGAGGGATTCTTGCCGGCCAAGGAGCACGCGCGCCGCGCGCGGCTCGGCGAGCTGGCCCGGATCGATGCGACGCTGGTGATGTTCGAATCGGGCAATCGCGTGCAGGACAGCTTGCGCGATCTCGCCGCGGCCATGGACGGCCGCGATGCCGCGATCTGCCGCGAGCTGACCAAGCTGCATGAGGAGATCACGCGCGGACCGGTCGCCGAGCTTGCCGCAGCCGCCGATGCGCTGGAAACGCGCGGCGAGTTCGTGCTGGTGATCGGCCCGCCGCCTGACGATGCCACCGTGATGGACCAGGACGCGCTCGACGATCTGCTCCGTGCGCAGCTCGCGCGCGGCAGCGTCAAGGACGCGGTGGCGCATGCGGTCGAACTGTCGGGGCGGCCGCGCCGCGAGGTCTATGCGCGGGCCCTCGAGCTTGCCAAAGATACCGGGGACAGCGATGGCGAAGACTGACAGCGCCTCGCCCGAATGCGTCGCCGCCTTCCGCACCGGCCTGTCGGCCGAAAGCCGCGCCGCCGCGCTTTTGATCGCAAAAGGCTATCGCATCCTGGCCAAGCGCTTCCGCACCCCCTATGGCGAGATCGACCTGGTGGCGCGCCGGCGCAACCTGATCGTCTTCGTCGAGGTCAAGGCGCGCCCCAGCCTCGACGACGCCGCCTATGCGGTGACGCCGCGCCAGCAGCAGCGCATCATCAATGCCGCCCAGGCCTGGCTGATGGCGCATCCCGAACATGCCGAATTTGACCTCAGATTCGATGCCGTGCTGATTGCGCCGCGAAGCCTGCCGCGCCATCTGTTAGCGGCATTCGACGCAAGCGCCTAAGGCATGATCCGGAAAAGTGGGAACCGGTTTTCCGAAAATGATCATGCTCAAACAAGCCCTCCAGACCCGCGGACACGCCCCATGAAATTGAAAGTCGCCGTCCAGATGGACCCCATCGCGCGCATCAACATCCGCGGCGATTCCACCTTCGCGCTGCTGCTGGAGGCGCAGAAGCGCGGCCACGGCATTTCCTATTACACGCCGGACAAGCTGTCGCTGCGCGGCGAGGAGCTGGTGGCGCCGGTGCAGCCGCTCACCGTGCGCGACGAGGTCGGCAACCACTTCACGCTCGGCGAAGCCAAGCGCGAGGCGCTCAACGGCTACGACGTCGTGCTGCTGCGCCAGGACCCGCCGTTCGACCTCGCCTACATCACCTCGACGCATTTCCTGGGGCGCATCCATCCGAAGACGCTGGTGGTCAACGATCCAGCCAGCGTGCGCAACGCGCCGGAAAAACTGTTCGTGATGAACTTTCCGCAGCTGATGCCGCCGACCCTGATCTCGCGCGAGCTCGACGAGATCAACGCCTTCCGCGACCAGCACGGCGCCGTCGTCATGAAACCGCTGCACGGCCATGGCGGCGCCGCGGTGTTTCGCGTGATGCCGCAGGACATGAATTTTGGCTCGCTGTTCGACATGTTCTCGGTGACCTTCAAGGAGCCCTGGGTGATCCAGCGCTTCCTCCCCGAGGTGAAGCATGGCGACAAGCGCATCATCCTGGTCGACGGTGAATTCGCCGGTGCGGTCAACCGCGTGCCGGCTGCAGACGATCTGCGCTCCAACATGGTGCGCGGCGGCGCGGCCGCGGCGACCGAGCTCTCGGACCGCGAGCGCGAAATCTGCGCCACCGTCGGGCCTGCGCTCCGCGAGCGCGGCCTGATGTTCGTCGGCCTCGACGTGATCGACGGCAACCTCACCGAGATCAACGTGACATCACCGACCGGCATCCGCGCCATCCAGCGGCTCAACGGCCCCGACGTCGCCGCGAAGATCTGGGATGCGATCGAGGCGAAGCGCGCCAAGCCCTGATCGCGCGCTCGCCGCGCGCGCAGACTTGCAACAAAAGCGACAAAACAACCCCATGCAAAGTAGCGTGCACCTGATTTAAGCAGCGTGCACGGTATCTCCTGCGAATCATTCGCACGAGATGACGGCTTCCAAGCTCGACCTTATGAGACCACTTGCCAGCTTGCGCGGGCGAGCGCAGCATCGCCTTGCCTGCATCAGGTCAAGCAGCGGGCCAGAGCGGGCAACAACGCGAACAATCTCAAAAAGACTATGGAGGAAGACGTATGACGCTCAATGTCTCACGACGATCCTTGCTCGCGCTCGGCGCCGGTCTCGGCGCCAGCACCTTGCTCGGCGGCACCGCGATGGCGCGCGCGCCGAAGCAGGGCACGCAGACGCCCTACTGGCACCGTTTCGTTCTGGGCGAGGCCGAAGTCACCGTGGTCTCCGACGGCCCGCTGCCGCTCGGCGATCCCTCCGGCACCTTCACCGGCGTGCCGAAGGAAGAAGTGAAGAAGATGCTGGCCGACAACTTCCTCAATCCGGACAATGTCGTGCTCGAGCAGAACTCGCCGATCGTCAACACCGGCGACAAGCTGATCCTGTTCGACACCGGCATGGGCACCTCGCAGGCGTTCGGCCCGACCACCGGCCGGCAGCAGAAGAGCATGATGGAAGCCGGCATCAAGCCCGGAGACATCGACGCGGTGGTGCTGTCGCACGCCCATATCGACCACATCGGCGGCATCGTCGACGCCAATGACAAACCGCTGTTCCCGAACGCGCAGTACTACATCACCCAGAGCGATTACGAGTTCTGGACCGACGAAGGCAAGATGGGCAGCCCGCTGAAGGATTTCATCGTGCATGCCCGCAAGAACCTGCTGCCGGTGAAGGACCGCCTGGTGTTCATCAAGGACGGCCAGGAATTCCTGCCCGGCGTGCAGGCGATCGCGGCGCCCGGCCATACCGTCGGCCATACCATCTTCATGGTGACCTCGGCCGGCAAATCTTTCGCCTTCCTCGGCGACCTCTCGCATCACGCGGTGCTCTTGCTCGAGCGTCCGCGGATGGAATTCTCCTACGACACCGATCCGAAGCAGGCGGCGGCGTCGCGGGTGAAGCTCTTGGAGATGCTGGCGGCGAACAAGATCGCGGTGATGTCCTATCACTTCGCCTGGCCGGGCTACGGCCACGTCGCCAAGGCCGGCGAGGGCTTTCACTACTATCCCGAGCCGATGCAGATGCTGCTCTGACGGCGGTCGTTCGGGGGCGGCGTACGTCGCCTCCGAATGTTCCTGTAATGTTCTTGCGCTTGGCAGGCACTGGTCAGTTCTAAAATGTGGCGTGGAAATTTTACTAGACCGGCTTGATGTAGGTGAACTGTCGGCCGCCGGCCGATTTTTTGACTTGGGAATCTCTCAAGACTCACCGATACTTAGAGGCAGGACGGGTGAAGGTACCCGCCCCTGTTATCCCCTCTTTCCACCATATTTAGTGTTTGATTCAGTAACTCGTACTAGTCCTTGACGGGCGGATGGGTGTGACCTTACGCTTCCAGAGGTGTTCGGCCCATGATTCCCCAAACTAAAACGCCCCGACCTTACGGACGGGGCGTCTAGATCGAAGTTAGGAGACGTAGCTCAGCTGGAGCCCTGACAAGCCTAGAGAGCACTGGATTCGTAATCCGGAGGTCGGTGGTTCGAGTCCACCCGTCTCCGCCAACTTCGGTAAGAAAGGCTCCATCGCAAGATGGGGCCTTTTTTATTCAAGCAAAGTCTGTCCGAGGAGTCGATAGTCTCACAAATTGCCCTCGCGAACAAGTATTTTTGTGCCATTATTCCGGGGAATAATCCGGAGTATGTGATGGCAAAAGGGTCGAATCCGCTCAAGACAGAGGAAGTGAGCCTCTCCCTAAATCCGCAGTCGGTTTGGTATTTGGATCGCTTGATCGAGACGGGACTCTACGGAAACACACGACCGCAAGCGGCGGCGATCGCGCTATTCGATCATTGCAAAATGCTAATCGCTCAGGGAACGCTGAGCATGGCGCCCCCCTTACCGGGAAGTGGCGCCGTCCAAGTTACCCGGCCTTAGCCTCAAAGGCTTCGATCGTTTCAACAAGGTCAAAGCAAGCTTTGCATATGTTCCTGTAATGTTCTTGCGCTGAGCGCCCCTTTCCGCTACCTTGGGTGGCGGAAGAATGGGGCAGCATGGTTCAGCGGGTTTCCACCGTCGCGTTCGAGGGGATCGAGGCCCGCGCGGTCGACGTGCAGGTGCAGGTCGCGCCCGGCCTGCCGGCGTTTGCGATCGTCGGCCTGCCCGACAAGGCGGTGTCGGAGGCGCGCGAGCGGGTGCGTTCGGCGCTGATCGCCTCCGGCCTCGCGCTGCCGGCCCGCCGTATCACCGTCAACCTCGCGCCCGCCGACCTGCCCAAGGAAGGCAGTCATTACGACCTGCCGATCGCGCTCGGCCTGATGGCGGCGATCGGGGCGATCCCGCCGGATGCCCTGGGCGGCTTCACCGTGCTCGGCGAGCTCGGGCTCGACGGCTCGATCGCGCCGGTCGCCGGCGTACTGCCGGCCGCGATCGGCGCCAATTCGCGCGACGAGGGGCTGATCTGCCCGGCAGCCTGCGGCTCGGAGGCGGCGTGGGCGAGCCCGGACATCCAGATCATCGCGGCGAACTCGCTGATCCAGATCGCCAACCACTTCAAGGGCACCCAGGTGCTGTCGCGCCCCCAGCCGAGGGTGCAAGAACAAAACGAAGCGCGCGAGGAAGCGCTTTTGGACCTGCGCGACATCAAGGGCCAGGAAAGCGCAAAGCGCGCGCTCGAGATCGCGGCGGCCGGCGGACATCATCTCTTGATGATCGGCTCGCCCGGCGCCGGCAAATCGATGCTGGCGGCGCGGCTGCCCTCGATCCTGCCGCCGCTGTCGCCGTCTGAACTGCTCGAAGTCTCGATGATCGCGTCCGTCGCCGGCGAGATCCGCGACGGCGCGCTGACCGCGCGGCGGCCGTTCCGCAGCCCGCATCATTCCGCCAGCATGGCGGCGCTGACCGGCGGCGGCACGCGGGCCAAGCCCGGCGAGATCTCGCTCGCGCATCAGGGCGTGCTGTTCCTCGACGAGTTGCCGGAGTTCGATCCGCGCGTGCTGGACTCGCTGCGTCAGCCGCTGGAGAACGGCGAGGTCGCGGTGAGTCGCGCCAACCACCGCGTCACCTATCCGGCGCGCTTCATGCTGGTCGCGGCGATGAATCCGTGCCGCTGCGGCCACGCCTATGAGCCCGGCTATTCCTGCAAGCGCGGCAGGCTCGACCGCTGCACCGCCGACTATCAGATGCGGATCTCCGGCCCGCTGATGGATCGCATCGATCTGCGGATCGAAGTGCCCGCGGTGACCGCCGCGGATCTGATCCTGCCGCCGCCGGCGGAAGGATCGGCCGAGGTCGCCGCCCGCGTCGCGGCGGCGCGCGACGTCCAGCTCGCGCGCTATGCCGCCGCCGGCCTGCCGCAGATCCGCACCAATGCGGAATGCCCGAGCGCGCTGCTCGAGACCATCGCGCAGCCGGATGCGCACGGGCAAAAGCTGCTGCGCGAGGCCGCCGACAACATGCGCCTCACCGCGCGCGGCTATCACCGCGTGCTGCGGGTGGCGCGCACGCTGGCCGATCTCGACGGCGCCGAAACGATCGGCCGGCTGCACCTTGCCGAGGCGCTGTCCTATCGTGCATTGGCCGACGATCTCAGGCGCGCGGCGTGATCCGTCCCGTTTTCGTGCGGATTCGCGTCGCGTCAACGCGACGGTAACCACTCTTATTTACGCTCCGCAAACCATAAGCGACCGCGATCGGCGGGACGCTTGGGTCGAGCGAGTGGTGTCATGTTGCGTTTCAAGGTTCTGGCCTCGGTGCTTCCCCTCGCCGCGGCCGCGGTGTTTGCCCGTGCCGAATTGCTGCCCGGTCCGCGGCCCTGCATCGAGGTCGGCGGCGCAGCGCTGCAGATCGCCTCTCACCCCTGGCTCGCGCACGCCCATGTCAGCTTCACCGACGATCCGCGCCGCTCCACGGTCCGCGTTCAGATCACCGACAGCGCCGAGCTCGCCGACTTCACCGTGATCGACGATGTCGACGACCGCGAGGCGATCGGCGATCGCGAAACCGGCGCCTGCGAGAGCAGCACCGTGCCGCAGTTGATTGCGATCTCCAGCGACCCGCGGCCGAACGACCCCGTGATCTACCTTTCGCAAGACGGCCCGTCCGACTATCGCGTGTTCGTGCAGTCGAAGACGTTTTCGGCACGCGACGCCGCGGCCCTGATCGTCAGCGCCCGCGGTGAACCTCGCCCCGTCGAGGAAGCGTCGCTGCCCTCCGAGGCGCCGGTCCACGTGCCTATGCTGGCGGCGTTAACCGCTCGCTAACCCTGTTCGCAGCGCCGCGCGAAACGCGCCTCTGTTTCAAGCACTTTGCAACGTGGCCGACGCATCGTCGTCGGCAACACTCGAGCATTCAGGGCCGCTGTTGATGGGGCGTTTTTTCCGGATCAAGTTGCGCCTGCGCCGCTTCCTGCGACGTCACCCGCGTCTCAGCTTGATCGTCCGTTCCCTGATGATCTTCTCGGCTGCGTTCGGCGGCGCCTTCGGCTTCATCTCGGGCGCGGTCGGCGAAAAGAGCGGCTACGACCCGAACTCGTTCGCGATCGGCGTCAGCTTTCTGTTTGCGCTGGCCTGCCTCTGGATCGTGACGCTCGGCATCCGCCTCCGCCTGTTGCGCGCCAAGCTGCGCACCATCGCCTTGCACAATGAAGCGATGGCCGACCGCAACTGGGAACTGCAGGAAGCCGAGCAGCGCGCCAGCAACCTGTTCGCGGCGCAGGGCGACCTGATCGTGCTGCGCGACCTCGAGGGACGCATCACCTACGCCAACGACGCCTATTGCGAGCTGGCGCAGGCCTCCCGCGACGCGCTGATCGGCAGCACCACGGCGCTGAAGATCATCGAGCAGGGCGACACCGCGCTCGAGGCCAGCGGCACCCGGGTCCACGACCAGAAGATCGAGGGTCCGCTCGGGCCGCGCTGGATCGCCTGGCGCGAGGGCCTGGTCCGCAACGACGCCGGCAGCCCGGCGGAGATGCAGAGCGTCGGCCGCGACGTCACCGACCGCACCGAGAGCGAGCGCGCGCTGGCCGAGGCGCGCGACCAGGCCGACGCCGCCAACCGCGCCAAGTCGCGTTTCCTGGCGATGGCCAGCCACGAGATCCGCACCCCGCTGAACGGCATCATCGGCATGAGCGGACTGTTGATGGACACCCAGCTGACGCCGGAGCAGACCACCTATGTCAAGGCGGTGAAGACCTCCGGCGACGCGCTGCTCGCCCTGATCGAGGAGCTGCTCGACTATTCCAAGATCGAGGCCGGCAAGATCGATCTCGAGCACCGCGCCTTCGCGCTGTCGGGCCTGATCGAGGACATCACCGAGCTGCTGGCGCCGCGCGCCCAGACCAAGGGCATCGAGATCGCCGCCTATGTCGACGAGCGGCTGCCGGCGCAGGTGATCGGCGACGCCGCGCGGCTGCGCCAGGTGCTGCTCAATCTCGCCGGCAACGCCATCAAGTTCACCACGATCGGCGGCGTCGCGCTGATCGTCGAGCCCGGCATCTGGCCGAACGAGATCAGCTTCCTGGTGCGCGACACCGGCATCGGCATTCCGCCGGAGGCCCAGCAGCGCATCTTCCGCGAGTTCGAGCAGGCCGACGACCGCATCGCCCGCAGCTATGGCGGCACCGGCCTCGGCCTGTCGATCAGCGACCGCATCGTCAAGCGGATGGGCGGCCGGATCGCGCTCGCCAGCACGCCGGGCGCAGGCTCGACCTTCGAGGTGTCGATCCCGCTGGCTGCCGCCGACACCGGCGAGGCCAACGGCTTCGCCGCGCCGGACCTCTCGGAGCAGTCGATCATGCTGGCCGCGCCGCAGAGCATCGAGGTCTCGCTGATCTCGCGGCGACTGCAGCGCTGGGGCGCGCAAACCTGCATCGTGTCGGATGCCGAGGTCGCCGCGGCGCTGCTGCCGGAGCGAACCTGGCACGCGGTGCTGATCGACCACGCGCTCGGCGCGGCCGCGATGGAGACGCTCGCCGGCGCCGCCCGCAACCACGCCATCCATCGCATCGTGATGTTCACGCCGGCGACGCGGCAGGACCTCTTGGCGTCGACCACGGCCAATTTCACCGGCTATCTGATCAAGCCGCTGCGCGCGTCCTCGCTCGCCGCGCGCCTGACCGCCGCACCCGAGATCGCGGCGCCAAGCCTGTCCATGTCGAGCCTCGCCATCGAAGCGCTCGGCGAAGCGGCGCCGACCGCGCCTGCGGCGACGCCGCCGGGCGCCGGGCTCTCGATCCTGGTGGCCGAAGACAACGAGATCAACGCGCTGTTGATGCGCTCGCTGCTCTCGAGGCTCGGCCACAACGTGGTCGTCACCACCGATGGCGAGCAGGCGATGGAATCCTGGCTGTCGGCGCGCTCCGCCGGCACGCCCTATGATCTCGTCCTGATGGACATCCAGATGCCGCGACTCGACGGCATCGAGACCACCAAGCAGATCCGCAGCCACGAGGCCGAGCAGCCCGGCCGCCGCACCCCCGTCCTGGCGCTGACCGCCAACACGCTGGTCGAGGACCGTTATGCCTGCTTCGAAGCCGGCATGGACGGTTTTCTGATCAAGCCGCTCGATCGCGAGAAGCTGGAGCAGGCGCTCGCCGGCCTCGCCGCGGCAAGGCACGTTGCGGCGTAAGGCGCCGCAAGTTCGCTGCCTCCTCACCCACAACCGTCATCGCCCGGCTCGACCGGGCGATCCAGTACGCCGCGGCCTATCGGCTCAAGCACTGCTGCCTCTGGAATACTGGATCACCCGCCTTCGCGGGTGATGACACCGGTGATGCGGTCAGCCTGGACGGTTGAAATACTCAAAGCCGCCGCAGCGCGACCGACTGCACCACGTGGTCGGCGCCTTTCTTCAAGATCAGCGTCGCGCGCGGCCGGGTCGGCAGGATGTTGTCCTCGAGATTGGCGAGGTTGGTGCGCTCCCAGATCGCGATCGCCGTTGCGGTGGCTTCCTCGTCCGACAGCGGCGCGTAGCGGTGGAAGTAGGACCTGGGATCGGTGAACGCGGTGTCGCGCAGCGCCAGGAAGCGTTTGATGTACCATTCCCGCAGCACCGCTTCCTCGGCGTCGATATAGACCGAGAAGTCGAAGAAGTCGGAGACGAACGGCACCGCCTTGCCGTCGCGCGGCAGCCGGCCGGCCTGCAGCACGTTGACGCCCTCGACGATCAGGATGTCGGGCTGGTCGATCTCGACCCATTTGTTCGGCACGATGTCGTAGGTCAGATGCGAATACACCGGCGCGCGGACATGGCGGCGGCCGGCCTTGATGTCGCTGAGGAACGACAGCAGCGACGGCAGGTCGTAGCTCTCCGGAAAACCCTTCTTCTGCATGATGCCCTGCCGCTCGAGCACGGCATTGGGATACAGAAAACCGTCGGTGGTGATCAAGTCGACCTTCGGCCGCGGCGACCAGCGCGCCAGCATCGCCTGCAGCACGCGCGCGGTGGTCGATTTACCGACCGCGACCGAACCGGCGACGCCGACGATGTAAGGCATCTTGCGGTCGCGGATATTGAGGAACTGGCGCTGCGAATAATATAGCCGCTGGGTCGCGTCGACATAGATCGACAGCAACCGCGACAGCGGCAAATAGATGTCCTCGACCTCCTGCAGATCGAGGCGATCGTGCATCGAGCGCAGCCGGTCGAACTCGCCCGGCTCCAGCGTCATCGGCGTGTCGTCGCGCAGATGCGCCCATTGCTGGCGCGTGAAGATGCGGTAGGGATTGTATTGCTGATCTGGTGCCCGGATATCCATGAGACCGCCCCTTGATCAATCGCGCTTGCGCGACGCCTTCTCTTCCAGTCCGGACATCGTGGTGCGCTTCTCCAGTGCCGCCTCGACATCCTCCAGCTTCACGCCACGTGACTTCAGCAGAACCAGCAGGTGAAACACCAGGTCGGCGCTCTCGGCGATGAGATGATCGCGGTCATTCTCGACCGCGGCGATCACCGTCTCGACCGCTTCCTCGCCCAGCTTCTTGGCGCAGTGCTCCGCGCCCTTGTCGAGCAGCTTGCGGGTGTAGGACGCCTCGCCGCCCGTCGCAGCACGGGCATCGATGGTGGCGGCCAGATCATGGACCGTGAAACGCGACATCAACTCAACTCATACACGTGCGCCGGCACCGTCCCGGTGCCATCCCCAAGGTGGGGATTTAGCATTTCTGTCACAAGGAGTCCCAACTGACGCTCAAGGGTCAATGCGCATCGGCAGCCCGGCGCGCACCATGTGATCCTTGGCCTGGCGGATGGTGAATTCCCCGAAGTGGAAGATCGAGGCGGCCAGCACGCCGGTGGCGTGACCCTCGCGGACGCCGTCGACCAGATGGTCGAGGTTGCCGACGCCGCCAGAGGCGATGACCGGGACCGCGACGCTGTCGGCGATCGCCCGGGTCAGCGGCAGGTCAAAGCCCTGCCTTGTGCCGTCGCGGTCCATCGAGGTCAGCAGGATCTCGCCGGCGCCGAGCGCGACCACCTCCTGGGCGTATTCGATGGCATCGATACCGGTGGCATTACGTCCACCATGGGTAAAGATCTCCCAGCGGTCGGAGCCACCGGGGCGCTTGACCCGCTTGGCGTCGATCGCGACCACGATGCACTGCTCGCCGAATTTTTCCGCGGCTTCCTTGACGAACTCGCGACGGCTGACCGCGGCCGAATTGATCGAGACCTTGTCGGCGCCGGAGCGCAGCAGGGTCTTGATGTCGTCGACGGTGCGGACACCGCCGCCAACCGTCAGCGGCATGAAGCAGGCTTCCGCCGTCCGCCGCACCACGTCCAGCATGATGCCGCGGTTTTCATGGGTGGCGGTGATGTCGAGAAAGGTGAGCTCGTCGGCGCCGGCGGCGTCATAGGCGATCGCAGCCTCCACCGGATCGCCGGCATCGCGGAGGTCGACGAAGTTGACGCCCTTGACCACGCGCCCGTCCTTGACGTCGAGGCAGGGGATGACGCGAACCTTGAACATGTCCCCTCCTTACGCGGCCGCGCGGATCAGCTCGAGCGCCGCGGCCGGATCGAGCCGCCCGTCATAGAGCGCGCGGCCGACGATGGCGCCGGCGAGCTTTTTCGCCCGCGGCTCCAGCAGCGCCTTGACGTCGTCGATCGAGGCAAAGCCGCCGGAGGCGATCACTGGGATCGAGATCCGATCGGCGAGCGCGACGGTGGCATCGAGGTTGAGGCCCTTGAGCAGGCCGTCGCGGGCGATGTCGGTAAAGATGATCGCGGCGACGCCGGCGTCCTCGAAGCGCTGCGCGATGTCGAGCGCGGTCACCTGCGAGGTCTCGGCCCAGCCTTCGACCGCGACCTTGCCGTCGCGGGCATCGAGCCCGACCGCGACGCGGCCGGGGAATTGCTTGGCCGCGCCCTTCACCAGGTCGGGATCGCGCACCGCCGCGGTGCCGATGATGACGCGGGTGATGCCCTTGTCGAGCCAGGCCGCGATGGTCTTGAGGTCGCGGATGCCGCCGCCGAGCTGCACCGGCATCTTGATGGCCTGCAGCATCGCCTCGACCGCCTGCGCATTCATCGGCTTGCCGGCAAAGGCGCCGTCGAGATCGACGACATGGAGATACTCGAATCCCTGCGCGGCGAAGGCGCGGGCCTGCGCCGCCGGATCGAGATTGAACACGGTGGCGCGCGCCATGTCGCCCTGCTCCAGGCGCACGCACTGGCCGTTCTTCAGGTCAACCGCTGGAAAGAGGATCACGGCTTCCACTTCAAAAAGTTCGAGATCAGAGCGAGGCCAAAGCGCTGGCTCTTCTCGGGGTGAAACTGGGTGCCGATCGCGGTGTCCCTGGCGACGATCGCGGTCACCGGCCCACCATAGTCGGCACGCGCCAGCACGTCCGCCTCGTTGGCGGCGTTGAGGTGATAAGAGTGCACGAAATAGGCGTGGCGGCCCTTCGGCCCGAGCGGCAGCCGCTCCAGCACCGGGTGCTCGCGGATCGGATCGAGCGTATTCCAGCCCATGTGCGGGACCTTCAGGTTCTCGTCGCGCGGCTCGATCTTCTCGACGTCGCCGGCGATCCAGTTGAAGCCGTCGGTGGTGACATGCTCCTTGCCGCGGGTCGCCATCAGCTGCATGCCGACGCAGATGCCGAAGAACGGCCGCGCCTTGACCCTGACCGCCTCGGTCAGCGCCTCCAGCATGCCGTCGACCGCGTCGACGCCGCGGCGGCAATCGGCGAAGGCGCCGACGCCGGGCAGCACGATGCGGTCGGCGCGGTACACCGCGTCCGGATCGCGTGTCACCTTGATGGCCTGCGGATCCTCCATGCTGCGCGCGGCGCGCTCAAAGGCCTTGGCCGCCGAATGCAGATTGCCGGAGCCGTAATCGATGATTGCAACGGTCATCGCGATCCTCCTGGCTCTGGAAACAAACCGATAATGCCGCCCTGCGGCAGCGGCGGGGCTTTTGAGAACGGCTGGCCCGGAACGTCCCGGGTCGGCGGCGGCGCGCCGCGATCGATCGAACGCTGGTCGTTGACGACGCCGCGGTGCCGCGCCGCCCAGCGATCGAAGAAGCGGCGTTCGGCAGCCTCCTCATCGTCGGCCACGACGATGTCGAGCTGGCGCCAGTTGCGCCGCGACAGCGTCCAGCGCTGCAGGCTGGCCGCCTCGAATCCCAGCAGCAGCATCAAGACCAGGTCGACGAGCGAGATCGCGCCACGGCCAACGCCGAGCCGCGCCAGGGCGAAATCGATCGCGAAGGTCAGAACGAGCCAGCCGATCAGCGCCAGCCAGAGCCGGTTCCAGGCCAGCCAGATCACGCCGGCGACCGCGGCCCAGAAGTGGAAGCCGTCGCGCACGAAGGTGAACTTGTCGGCCGCCGCAAGATCGGCGCCGTTCCCCACGGGGGCATGCACTGTGTAGACCGGCATCGAACGCTCCGCCGAAAGATGAACTCTTTTTGGAGCATGATCTTTTCGGAAAACCGGTACCCACTTTTCCGGATCATGCTCTCGATCAGCCGCCGAGCTGACCCTTCGTCGAGGGCACTTCGCCCTGGGCGCGCGGATCGATCGCGACCGCCGTCCGGAGCGCCCTCGCCAAACCCTTGAAACAGGATTCGGCGATATGATGGCTGTTCTCGCCATATAGGGTCTCGACGTGGAGAGTCACGCCGGCGTTCATCGCGAAGGCGTTGAACCATTCGCGCACCAGCTCGGTGTCGAACTCGCCGATCTTGTCGCGCGGGAAGTCGGCCTTGAAAACCAGCACCGGGCGGCCCGAAATGTCGATCACGATCCGCGTCAGCGTCTCGTCCATCGGCATGTGGATCGAGGCATAGCGGTTGATGCCGGCCATGTTGCCGAGCGCCTGCTTCACCGCCTGACCCAGCGCGATGCCGACGTCCTCGGTGGTGTGGTGGTAATCGACATGGAGATCGCCATCGGCCTTCACCGCGATGTCGATGCGGGAATGCCGGGCCAGGAGGTCGAGCATATGGTCGAAGAAGCCGATCCCGGTCGAAACCGTGGATACGCCGGCGCCGTCGAGGTTGACCGTCACCTCGATGTCGGTCTCCTTGGTCTTGCGCTTGATGGTTGCGGTGCGCATGAAAATGAAGCTTTCCCGTGCCGAAAACGCCGGTCTTTTAACAGGCTGATGTCACCTTCGCTACTGCGGGATGACGCCGAAAAGGGCTGAACTTGCCGCCATGGTGACCGGAAATCCTTGCCGTCTGGTCACGACGCGTTGTCTTCGCGCCAACCGGTCGCCACTTCGCTCGAAAACGCGCCAAATCGGCCCAATTGTAACCCCCCGCCGGACCGCCTAAATCTGCCCCGGAGAGAGGTAACCCATGCAAGCATCCCAAAACGAGCTGCCGGTCTGGCACGGCACCACGATCTGCACCGTCCGCAAGGGCGGCAAGGTGGTGATCGGCGGCGACGGGCAGGTCTCGATCGGCCAGACCGTGATCAAGGCCAATGCCAAGAAGGTCCGCCGGATCGGCAAGGGCGACGTGATCGGCGGCTTTGCCGGTGCCACCGCCGACGCCTTCACCCTGTTCGAGCGGCTGGAGAACAAGCTGGAACAGTATCCGGGACAGCTGACCCGGGCGGCCGTCGAGCTCGCCAAGGACTGGCGCACCGACCGCTATCTGCGCCGGCTGGAGGCCATGATGATCGTCGCCGACAAGGACGTCTCCCTGGTGCTGACCGGCACCGGCGACGTGCTGGAGCCGGAGTCCGGGGTGATGGCGATCGGCTCCGGCGGCAACTATGCGCTGGCCGCGGCCCGCGCGCTTGTCGACACCGACAAGGACGCCGAAACCATCGTGCGCCGTGCGCTCGATATCGCCGCCGACATCTGCGTCTTCACCAACCGGAACGTGACGATAGAGACGCTAGGCGGCTGAGCATGGCCGCGCCCTATCATTTCCGCCCGATGACGACGGCCGATCTGCCGCAGATCAAGCGCTGGCTGGCGCTGCCGCATGTCCGGGAATGGTGGGGCGATCCAGACGAGCAATATGCCATCGTCAGCGGCGATCTCGATGAGCCGGCGATGGACCAGTTCATCGTCGGATTCGCCGGCAAGGATGTCGGCTACATCCAGTGCTATAGTCTGACGGCGTGGAATTCCGGCTTCGGCGAGCATCCCGAGGGCACCCGTGGCATCGATCTGTTCATCGGCGAACCCGACATGATCGCAGGCGGTCACGGCTCGGCGCTGATCCGCGGCTTTGTCGATGCGCGACTGGCCGACGGCGCGCCGCGCGTCGTCACCGATCCCGATCCGGCCAATCCGCGCGCGATCCGGGCTTACGAGAAAGCCGGCTTCGAACGCGTGCGCATGGTCGAAACGCCTGACGGCACGGCATTGTTGATGGTGCGCGACGCATGACGCTGCTGCGCGACCAGGGCAAGGGAATTTCGGCGTGGCACTGGTTCGCGATCGCCGCGGCGCTGCTCGCGCTGCAGGCCGCGCTGCTCTATTTGATGGGCCGCCTGCCGATCTGCGCCTGCGGCTATGTCAAGCTCTGGCACGGCACGGTGCTGAGCTCGGAGAATTCGCAGCACATCGCCGACTGGTACACGCTGTCGCATGTGCTGCATGGCCTGTTGTTCTACGGCCTGACGTTTCTCGTGCTGCCTCGCCTCGCCTGGCCGGGGCGGCTGATTGTCGCGATGCTGATCGAAGGCACGTGGGAGCTGGTCGAGAACTCCAACTTCATCATCGAGCGCTACCGCGCCGGCACCATCTCGCTGGACTATTATGGCGACACCATCGTCAATTCGGTGTCGGACACGCTGGCGATGGTTTTGGGATTCCTTGTCGCGCGCAAGCTGCCGGTCGCCGCGACGGTCGCGCTCGGCATTGTGTTCGAAATCGTGCTGTTGCTCCACATTCGCGACAATCTGACGCTGAACATCATCATGCTGATCCACCCGTTCGACGTGATCAAACAATGGCAGGCGGGACCGCCCATTCTCTAGGCCGGAGGGCCGCTTGCCGAGACCGCGTTTTCAACCTAGCTAGAGCCAATGACCGACTTCTCCCCCCGTGAAATCGTTTCCGAACTCGACCGCTTCATCGTCGGCCAGGCCGATGCCAAGCGCGCCGTCTCGATCGCGCTGCGCAATCGCTGGCGCCGGCTGCAGCTCGCCGGTTCCCTGCGCGAGGAGGTTCTGCCGAAGAACATCCTGATGATCGGGCCGACCGGCGTCGGCAAGACCGAGATCGCGCGGCGGCTCGCCAAACTTGCCGGCGCGCCGTTCCTCAAGGTCGAGGCGACGAAGTTCACCGAGGTCGGCTATGTCGGCCGCGACGTCGAGCAGATCATCCGCGACCTGGTCGAGGTCGCGATCGCGCAGACCCGCGAGCGCAAGCGCAAGGACGTCCACGCCCGCGCCCAGCTCGCCGCCGAAGAGCGCGTGCTGGATGCGCTGGTCGGCCCCGGATCGAGCCCGGCGACCCGCGAGTCCTTCCGCAGGAAGCTGCGCGCCGGCGAGCTCAACGACAAGGAAATCGAGATCGAGACCCAGTCGGGCGGCAGCGGCATGCCGATGTTCGAGATCCCCGGCATGCCCGGCGCCCAGATGGGCGCGATCTCGCTTGGCGACATCTTCGGCAAGATGGGCGGGCGCAGCAAGACCCGCCGCCTGACCGTCGAAGGTTCGCACGAGATCCTCGTCAACGAGGAATCCGACAAGCTGCTCGACACCGACCAACTGGTGCAGGAGGCGATCAGCGCGGTCGAGAACAACGGCATCGTGTTCCTCGACGAGATCGACAAGATCTGCGTGCGCGAGAACCGCCAGGGCGGCGACGTCTCACGCGAGGGCGTGCAGCGCGATTTGCTGCCGCTGATCGAGGGCACCACGGTCTCGACCAAGCACGGCGCGGTGAAAACCGACCACGTGCTGTTCATCGCCTCCGGCGCGTTCCATATCGCAAAACCGTCGGACCTGTTGCCCGAGCTGCAGGGCCGCCTGCCGATCCGCGTCGAGCTGCAGGCGCTGACCCGCGACGACATGCGCAGGATCTTGACCGAGCCGGAGGCCTCGCTGATCAAGCAGTATGTCGCGCTGCTGAAGACCGAGGGCGTCACGCTCGACATCACCGACGCCGCCATCGACGCGCTGGCCGACGTCGCGGTCGCCGTCAATTCGAGCGTGGAAAACATCGGCGCGCGGCGGCTGCAGACCGTGATGGAGCGCGTGCTGGACGAGATCTCCTTCACCGCCCCCGACCGCCACGGCGAGACCATCCAGGTCGACGCCGACTACGTCACCAAGCATGTCGGCGACCTCGCCAAGAACACCGACCTCAGCCGGTTTATTCTGTAGGCCCGCCATACAACCGCCTGTCGCCCCGGCGCAGGCCGGGCCCCATAACCACCGCTGCCCGCATTGAACAAGACTCGGGCCGCTATCCCGTCTAAGAACCAAATTCGGTGGTTATGGGTCCCGGCTTTCGTGCGCAATCGGCCGGGACGACGAGAATGGGCGGTCGATGAATCTGCGGGTCTGGCAAAACGCTTCGCAAAACCCCTGGCGCTTGCTGCTGGCCGTCAATGCCGCGGTGCTGGTCGGGGTATTCCTGCACAAGATCCAGCTTCGGCCCTTCGTTCCCTACATCCACCTCTTGGTCGACTATCACTACGGCTTCACCAAGCGCGCGCTGATCGGCGCCGTCGTTTCGCTGTTCACCGACAAGGTGCCGGTGTGGCTGGTGTTTGCACTCGCCGGCGCGGTCTGGCTGCTGACGCTCGGCCTGTTCGCAAAACTGTTTCGCCGCACGTTTGGTTTCGATGACGCGCAGCTGCCGCTGTTCGTCTTCATGGCGGGATCGCCGTTCTTCCTGAAGAATTTCATGCACACGCTCGGCCATTTCGACATCTATGGCTGCGCGCTGACCATCGTGCTGCTGCTGATCCCGGCGCGTTCGATCATCTATGTGCTCGCGGCCGCGCTGGCCTCGATCGTGCTGATCCTGATCCACCACATCTTCGTCCTGATGTACGTGCCGACGATCGCGGCCATCGTGGTGCTGCGGTTCTATCTCGTGCAGGGCGTGACCCGGCTGAATATTGCGGCCGGGTGCGGCGCGCTTGCCGCGGTCGGCATCCTGTTCCTGGTCGCGCAATTCGACGGCACCGTGCCGGTGCCCTATGACGAATTCATCCGGCATCTGCAGGGCCGGATGGCCGATCCATCGCGCACCGACCTGCTGCAGTTCGGCTACATCTGGTACCAGCCGCTGGCGAAGGAGATCGCCGACACCTGGGGGCGCATGCCCTCGAACATCCTGGGCATCCCGGTGTTCGCGCTGCTGATCTGGCTGCACACGCCGCTCTGGCAATACTTCGCGCGGCTGATCGGCGCGCTGGCGAGTGAATTGCACCGCCGGATCGTCGTCGCGGCGCTCGTGATAATCGGCGCCGGCTATCTCATCATTTTCGCGATCGTGTTCGACTATTCGCGCTGGATCTCGAACTGGGCGGTCTGCATGTTCCTGCTGCTGCACGCGGTGAAGATGCTGCCGGCCTCGAAGGAGGTGTCGATGATCCCGCCGGACGATCGCAACACGAACATCTTCGGCTGGGTCATCACGCTGATCCCGCGCGTCGGCATCGTGCGGCCTTTTTAGTTGGAAGCATGATCTCCGCGCAAACGCGTCCCGCGTTTGTCGCGAGGGAAAACCGCTTCACACTTTTCCGGATCATGCTCTAGCGGGCTCTCCGAACGCGCACGTACAATGCGCCCTCGCCGCCATGGCCGATATGGGCTTCCTCGAAGCCGACGACCAGCGAGCGGAATTCCGGCAGGCTGAGCCATTCCGGCACCTGGCGGCGGAGCACGCCGCGCTCGGTGTCCGCGCTGCCGGCCTTGCCCTTGCCGGTGATGACGAGCACGAAGGTGAGCCCGTCATGATGGGCGCGCTGCAGGAAGGCAAACAGCACGCGATGCGCGCGGGTCTGGGTCATGCCGTGCAGGTCGAGCCGCGCGTCGATCTCCTGCCGGCCGCGCGACAGTTTTGCGCGCTCGCGCCGGCCGATCGGCGCCAGCGGCGGGATTGCCGGCCGCGGCGCCGGCGCAGGCTTGATCGCCGCCGCCGTCTTGATCGGGATAGGTTTTGCCGCGACGTGATGGGTGATCGGATCCGGCGCCGTCTGTGCTTTCGCGGCAGCCGCCTTCTTGCGCAGCGGCTTGACGTGTTTTGCGACGCTCTCCCAGAGCGCGCGCTCTTCCTCGCTCAGCGCACGCTTGCGCCGCGACGGCGCGGAGAGATCGGGGATCGGCGCTGGGCGTTTCATCGGTAGCGGTGATGGCGAGTGCGCCGGTAGCGCCGCTTCTCCTGAACTTGCGGAATGTCGGGCCGGGCTGCCGGCAGCGGCACCGGTTCTGCCACAGGTGCGGCCTGTGCGACAGGGGTCGTCGCGGCCGGGGCGGCCGGCGCGGCATCCTTCGTGGCGGGATGGCCCTTGGCTGCATTGCCGGCCGTTTCCCTCGCCGGATCCTTTGCGGAATCCTTCGCCGTGCTCCGGGCGACCGTTGCGGTCGGCAGGTCGGCCGATTTCGCCGCCGGCTTGTCCTTATCAGGATCGGTCTGCGGAAACAGCTTTGCGATCTTGGCCGACGGCCGCTCGTCCGGGACCGGCAGCTTGCGGCCACGCGCCACCGGATCGAGCCCCTTCGGCACCAGCATGACGAACTGCATGTTGTGCCGCAGCCGGCCCGAGACCTTGCCGGCATCGGCGCCGGCGCCGAAATAGAGGTCGGCGCGCGCCGGGCCGACAATCGCAGATCCCGTATCCTGTGCGATCATCAGCCGGTGGAACGGCGTCTTCGCCAGCTCGGATTCGATCGGCAGCTCGCCGGTAATGAAGAACGGCGTGCCGTAGACATGCAGCGCCTTGTCGACCGCGATCGAGCGGCCGGCAGTCAGCGGCACGCCCTGGGCGCCGACCGCCTCGTCCTTGTCCGACAGCGGCACCTCGCGGAAGAACACATAGGCGCGGTTCTGCCGCCGCAGCTCGTTGGCGCCGTCGGGGTTGTGCTCCATCCACTCCCGGATCTTCTGCATCGACATCTGATCCTTCGGGATGATGCCGCGGTCGATCAGGATGCGTCCGACCGCCGTATAGGGGTAGCCGTTATGCGCGTCGTAATTGATGCGCAGCGTGGTGCCGTCGTCGAACTTGATCCGGGCCGAGCCCTGGATTTGGGCGAACAGCAAATCGGTCTGGCTCTTCAGCCAGGCGAGCTCCAGCCCGCGGCCGGCGATCGCGCCGTCCTCGATCTGGGCGCGGTCGTAATAGGGCACCAGCTTGCGGCGGCCGATCTTGCGATACACCGGCCCGCTGTTGGGCAGGCCGACCGAAGCCTGGGTCTTGCCGCGCACGAACAGGTTGGACGGGCGGCGATAGACCGGGACGTTGTAGACGTCGGTCCGCGTCTTTGAGCCGTCGAGCACCGGCTCGTAATAGCCGGTGACGAAACCGGCGTCCTCGCCGAGCCGCGAGATGCGCAGCGGCACGAAGTTCTGCTCGAAGAAATCCTTCGCCCTGGCGCGGTCGGAAATCTCCAGCTCCTTGGCGATCCGGCAGGGATCGCGCAGCGAGCCGCCGAGCGCCTTGGCTTCCACCTGTCCGTGCTGGGCCGCGATCGGCTTGCAGCTGGTCCGAAACGCCTTGTACGCGGCGAGCTGATCGTCGTCGCTCCAGCCGGGGACATTGGCGAAGGCGAGCGGCTGATACTGGCTGCCGCCAACCTGCAGCGGCAATTCCAGATTGGGGTAGGGCAGCGCGCGGCTGTGCTCGTGCCGCGTGGCGGCGTGCCGGCTTCGGTAATGCTGTGCAGCGATGGCCGCCGTGGAGCAGACCACCGCGAGCGCGCAACTCGCGACGGCGAGGCGTCCGTAGCTCAGATGTCTAGTGAGCGCTTCCAGTGCCAACCAGCTTCCAGTTCGGATCGCGGGAAGTCGAGTCGCGGGCGAATGTCCAGACGTCAGTGATGTCGGCGACCTTGTCCGGGCTGCCGTCGACGATGGTGCCAGCCTTGTCGCGGGTGACCGAAATCATCTGCGACACGAAGCGGACGGTCAGCTGCGTTGAACGGTCCCGTGCCTCGGCATTGACGATCTCAGCCTTGTCGATCGACACGAACCGGGTTTCGGTCTTCTGCTCGTGCTTCTCGCGATCCTTGATCGCCGTCTCGAAGCTTTCATAGACCTCAGTCGACAACAGATCCTTAAGCGCGCGGCGGTCGCCATTGGCGAAGGCCAGCACGATCATCTCATAGGCGGAACGGGCGCCGGACAGGAAGTGCCGCGGATCGAACGAGGAATCCTGGGTGGCCACGGCATCGAGGCCCTGCGCCAGGGCGGTGCCGGGTTCCGCGACCCCCTTCCAGCGATCGGTCGGCTCGACCGGCTCAGTCGGCGCCGCGGCGGTCGGCTGGTCGATCACTGACCCGGGCATCGGAACGACGTTATTGTCCTGGCCGCGCTGCACGACGTTGGGCGCGGCACGATCATAGGGCGGCCGCTCGCTTCCCGTGCGCTGTCCGAGTACGCTGCGCAGGCGCAGGAAGATGAACACAGCCAGCGCCAGGAAGATGATGGTGTAGATATCCACGTCGAATTCGCTTTCTGATCTCTGCCGGCAACCGGCCGGCCGTCCAAACGTTCCCGGTGGGGAACGGCAGAGATTACATCACCGATTAAGTCCGCAGCATGTAGGCACGAAACTATGCTCGGCCAATGGCGCTTTTTGGCACGGGCAAGTGTAGCGGTTTTACCGCCAAGGGGAAACCCGTCCCGTCCAGGAAATCGCGCATCTTCAATTATTTAGGAAGCCGTTAATGGATTGGGCAGAGCTGCGGAGATCCGCCTTGGCCCACCGCTTGTGCCCGTTCGTCGTCCTTGTGGAGCAAGCCGGGCCTATGATAGCCGTTCGCGCGGCATTCGGCATTTCCAACACCTTAGCGCGTGCCGACGGACATCCTGTCATTCGCGCATCGCTTCAGGAGACATTTCATGACCAACGGCAACGGCGCACCTGTCGAACAGGCTCCTCCCCAGCTCAACGTGCTGGCGCAGTACACCAAGGACCTCTCGTTCGAAAACCCGAACGCGCCGGCTTCGCTCGGCCCGCAGCAGCAGCAGCCGGCGATCAACATCCAGATCAACGTCTCCGCCAACAACCTCGCCGAGAACGAATACGAGGTGGTGCTGTCGATCGAGGGCAAGGCCGAAGGCAGCGGCAAGGTGATGTTCAGCTTCGACCTTGCCTATGCCGGCGTGTTCCGGATCGTCAACGTGCCGAAGGAGAATTTGCACCCGCTGGTCATGATCGAGTGCCCGCGGCTGCTGTTCCCGTTCGCCCGCGAAATCGTCGCAACCGCAGTCCGCGACGGCGGTTTCCCGCCTCTGATGCTGGATCCGGTCGATTTCGTCGGCCTCTACCGCCAGAACATGGAGCGCCAGGCCGCCGCCCAGGCCGCCAGCGGCGCCAAGCCGAGCTGATCAACTTGCTCGGTGTCGTCGCCCGGCCTGTGTGCAATTGCGCACATGGACCGGGCGACCCAGTACGCCGCGGCCCCTCGATTCTATCACTGGCGTCTCTGGAATACTGGATCGCCCGGTCAAGCCGGGCGATGACAGCAGTGGATGAGGACAAAGCTCCACACCCCTCCGGATGCCGGAATAACCGGTCACGCCGCCGGCGCAGCAGCCGGCGTGGCCAGCGGCGGCAGGTAATCGTTCCAGATCGGCTTGTCGCCCAGGGTGGCGACAAAGGCGCGGTGGGCTTCGCGGTCGGCCTCGCTGACCCGTGCCGCCAGCGGGACTTCGCGATGCCGCCGCGGCATATCGCCGTAGCTGCCGGAGCGGGCGTCGGCCGCCTCCGACGCCAGGATGAGCTGCGACTGCCGCGCTCCGATCAGGTCGATATAGACCTCGGCCAGCAATTCGGCGTCGAGCAGCGCGCCGTGCTTGGTGCGGCGGGAATTGTCGATCGCATAGCGCGAGCAGAGATCGTCGAGCCGGTTCGACACGCCGGGATGCTTGCGGCGCGCCAGCAGCAGCGTGTCGACCAGACGGTCCTTCGGGATCGCCGCCCGCTTGATGCGGTCGAGCTCGGCGTTGATGAAGCTGATGTCGAACGAGGCGTTGTGGATCACCAGCGGTGTGTCGCCGATGAAGGCCAGAAAATCGTCGACCACCTCGGTGAACAGCGGCTTGCTGGCCAGGAACTCGGTCGACAGCCCGTGCACGGCGAAGGCTTCCGCCGGCATGTCGCGCTCGGGATTGATGTAGACGTGAAAGGTCTGCCCGGTCGGCATGCGGTTGAAAATCTCGATGCAGCCGATTTCGACCAGCCGATCGCCGCGGAGCGGATCGAGGCCGGTGGTTTCGGTGTCGAGAACGATTTCACGCATGAGGTCAGGGATCCAGAACGGCGAATCACTCGCGCCGCTGCGGCATCTTAACAACCTCGGCCAGAATGTCGCGGATGCGGGCCCGCACCGGGTCGAGTCCGTGCGAGGTATCCACGATGAAATCCGCCCGCTTGCGCTTCTCGGCGTCGGGCATCTGCTTGGCGATGATGGCATCGAGCTTCGCCGCATCCATCGTGCCGCGCGCCAGCACCCGCTCGCGCTGCAGTTCCGGCGAGGTCGTGACGACGACGACGGCATCGACGCGCTTCTCGCCGCCGGTCTCGAACAGCAAGGGAATATCGAGCACGACGACGGGCGCGCCGGCGGCCTCCGCATCGGCAAAGAACTTTTGCCGCGAGGCACCCAGCATCGGATGGACGATCTGCTCGAGCCGTTTCATCGCCGCGGCGTCGTGCACCACGCGCGCCGACAGCTTTGCGCGGTCGACCTTGCCGCCGGCCGTGGTGCCGGGAAACGCCGCCTCGATCGCCGGCGCCGCCTCGCCTTCGTACAGCCGATGCACCTCGGCATCGGCGTCGTACAGCGGAACGCCGGCTTCGACGAACAGTTTCGCGGTGGTGGATTTCCCCATCCCGATCGAGCCGGTCAGTCCAAGGATCAACATCGGATCAACAATCTCTTCGTCCCCTCGCCCGTTAACAGCACTTATACCGCGAGCAATTTCTCGCTGCGCAGGAATGCGAGCAGCGACAATAGCGGCAGGCCGAGAATGGTAAAATGGTCGCCCTCGATGCGCTCGAACAGATGCACGCCAAGGCTCTCTAGCTGATAGGCGCCGACGCTGGTCGTCACCGCGGCGCCGGCCTGGTCGAGATAGGCCTCGATCTCGTTCGCACTGAGCCGGCGCATCGTCATGCGGGCGACGCTCACATCCGTGAACAGGGTTTTGCCGTCGCGTGCGACTGAGACCGCGGAATGCAGCTCATGGGTCCGGCCGGCCAGCAGGGCCAGTTGCTCGGCGGCCTGGGCCCGGCCCGCCGGCTTGCTGAACAGACGATTGCCCAGCGCCAGCGTCTGATCGGCGCCGACGACATACTGGCCAGATTTTTGTCTCGAGACGAACAGCGCCTTCTCGCGCGCCAATAGCGCGGCGATCTCGCCGGGCGCTGTGAGACCGGAATCGTGCTGCACGGCGCGCTCGTCGATATCGGCCGGCAGCGCCTCGAAATCGAGGCCGGCATTGTCCAGCAACATTTTTCGCGCGCGGCTCTGCGACGCAAGAATCAGCCTTTGTTGTCCGCGCCAGATGCTCATGAGGCCGCGATCATTCCGGCGGCCGCGCGCGCAAACGGTCATTGTAGAGTTTCATGACCGCGGCCGCCGTCTCCTCGATCGAGCGCCGCGTCACGTCAAGCAGCGCCCAGTTGAATTTTGCGCTCAGGCGGCGGGCGAAGGCGACTTCGTCCGCCACCGCCTGCTTGTCGATATAAGTCTCATTGTCGCGGTCACCCATGGTGAGCAAACGATTTTGCCGAACCTGAATCAGCCGCTCCGGCGTCGCGTGCAGGCTGACCACCAGCGGCTTCTTCAAGGTCTCGAGCTGGTGCGGCAGCGGGATGCCCGGCACCAGCGGCACATTGGCGGTGCGGATGCCGCGGTTGGCGAGATAGATCGAGGTCGGCGTCTTCGAGGTGCGGGATACGCCGACCAGGACGACGTCGGCCTCCTCGAGGCCTTCCACGTGCTGGCCGTCGTCATGCATCATGGTGAAATTCAGCGCATCGATGCGGGCAAAATATTCGGCGTTGAGCACGTGCTGCGCGCCGACGCGCCCCGTGGTGGCGGCACCCAGATACGCCTCGAACAATTGCATCACCGGCCCGATGATCGACAGGCTCGGAACGTTGATCTCCCTGCACTTGGCCTCGAGCCGGCCGACCAGATCCTTCTCCAGCAGCGTGAACAGCACGATGCCGGGCGATTCCTCGATCTCGTCCAGCACGCGATCGAGCTGCTTCTGGCTGCGCACCAGCGGATAGACATGCTCGACCGCGGTCACGTTGGCGTATTGCGCGGCGACCGCGCGCGCCACGGTGATCAGCGTCTCGCCGGTCGAATCAGACACCAGATGCAGATGGAAATAGTTGGAGGTGTTGGGCACCAGAACCCCTGTCTATCCTGTGAATCCCTGTGGAGGTCGAGGACGAAAATTGGGGGCTGGCGGGCCGCCCCTGAATATCTCGTCCCTTTCTTCACAGCACCTCGACAAAGGATAAGTCGAGGTCATGGCCGCGATGATAGTGGGTAGGTGTGGATTTGTCTCTTCATAAGCTGACCACAGGGACGCGCAAGCAACTGAGTCGAACAACAGATTCCGGATGCCTGTGCCGGCTGGTCGGAATGTTGAGGGATGTGAACAAGCCTGCGGAAACGGCGGGATCGCCTTGCGTGAGTCAAATCCACCGTCACCTAGACTCAAACCTAAGATTCTAAAATTAATAGGTTTAGGAAAGCGGAGCTTGCGGATAAGTATCGGTCCCGCGCTTGAAGAGCTTGGTCAGCAACGCTGAGACCGTCCGAGCTGTTCCCTGAAAGGCAATCCCGCGATGTACGAGTGGATCAAGGCGCTGCACATCATCGCCGTCATCTCCTGGATGGCGGGCATGCTGTATCTGCCGCGGCTGTTCGTCTATCATTGCGAGGCCGAGGCCGGCTCGAAGCAGTCCGAGACCTTCAAGGTTATGGAGCGGCGGCTTTTGAAGGCGATCATCAACCCGGCGATGATCGTGACTTGGCTGGCCGGCCTTTATCTGGTCTGGGACCGACAGTGGTATTTTTACGGATGGTTTCACGCCAAATTTATGCTGGTGTTGATCATGTCCGGTATCCACGGTTTTTTGTCTCGCTGCGTGAAGGACTTTGCCGCCGACCGGAATCAGCGCAGCCAGAAATTCTATCGTGTTATCAATGAAGTACCGACGTTACTGATGATCCTGATCGTGATTCTGGTGGTCGTGAAGCCATTCTGGAAGCCATTCTGAGAGGCTTCTCGATGCTCAAGAAGCATGCTTCAGTCCTTCTTGCGCAGCGGAGACCGATTTTCTATATAGTGATTATCCCACCCCACGCAGGCGGATGGTCGCGCTCCGGTTCTTTTCGAACCGGCGCCGCATCAGGTTTGAAGCCTCATTGGCACTTTCCTGGCTGAGACCTGCGGACCTTCCCTTTGGCGTCCGCTTTTTCCAAAGCCTCGCATCCCTTCCCTACTTACTTCCTCACAGGACGACCCCCATGCGGGAAATCAAACTCCAGGACCTCAAATCGAAAACGCCGGCCGAGCTCGTCTCGTTTGCGGAAGAGAACGGGGTCGAGAATGCCAGCACCATGCGCAAGCAGGAGCTGATGTTTGCCATCCTCAAGCAGCTCGCGATCGCCGAGACCGACATCATCGGTGAAGGCGTCGTCGAGGTTCTGTCCGACGGCTTCGGCTTCCTTCGTTCGCCCGACGCGAACTACCTGCCCGGCCCCGACGACATCTACGTCTCGCCTTCGCAGATCCGCCGCTTCGGCCTGCGCACCGGCGACACCATCGAAGGCCATATCCGCAGCCCGAAAGAAGGCGAACGCTATTTCGCGCTGCTGAAGGTCAACACGCTCAATTTCGAAGATCCCGAGAAGTCGAAGCACAAGGTCAATTTCGACAACTTGACGCCGCTGTTTCCGAATCAGCGCTTCCGCATGGAGCTCGAGGACTCGACCAAGAAAGACCTTTCCGCGCGCGTCATCGATATCGTCGCGCCGATCGGCAAGGGCCAGCGCGCGCTGATCGTGGCGCCGCCACGCACCGGCAAGACGGTGCTGATGCAGAACATCGCGCACTCCATCACCGCCAATCATCCCGACTGCTATCTGATCGTGCTGTTGATCGACGAGCGTCCGGAAGAAGTCACGGACATGCAGCGCTCGGTGAAGGGCGAGGTGGTGTCGTCGACCTTCGACGAGCCCGCGGTGCGTCATGTCCAGGTCGCCGAAATGGTGATCGAGAAGGCCAAGCGGCTCGTCGAGCACGGCCGCGACGTCGTGATCCTGCTCGATTCGATCACGCGTCTCGGCCGCGCCTACAACACCGTGGTGCCGTCATCCGGCAAGGTGTTGACCGGCGGCGTCGACGCCAACGCGCTGCAGCGCCCGAAGCGCTTCTTCGGCGCGGCGCGCAACATCGAGGAGGGCGGTTCGCTGACCATCATCGCGACCGCGCTGGTCGATACCGGCAGCCGCATGGACGAAGTCATCTTCGAAGAGTTCAAGGGTACCGGTAACTCCGAACTGATCCTGGACCGCAAGGTCTCGGACAAGCGGACCTTCCCGGCGATCGACATCGCCCGCTCCGGCACCCGCAAGGAGGAGCTGATCACCGATCCGCAGGTGCTGAAGAAGATGTACGTCCTGCGCCGCATCCTCAATCCGATGGGCACCATGGACGCGATCGACTTCCTGCTCGACAAGCTCCGCAATACCAAGAGCAACTCCGAGTTCTTCGATTCCATGAACACCTGAGGCCGGCTGCCTCGGAAGAACAGGGCGCTCCGTTCACGCGGGCGCCTTTTCTTTTGCGCTTATGCTGCAGCAAGAGTGCAGCATGGGATGAAACGGCTTAACGATTCATTTTCTTTATAAGTTATTGATATAGCTTATTGTTTTCGCGATATAGGATCTTGCGGGCAAGGAATTTCGGTTCCCTGCAACATAATTGCTGCAGGGATGTTGCAGTCTCAAGACGCTTATGCTGCGGTGCAGCATTTCGCTGGATTGCTCACGGATTGAATCGTCATTGCCTTTGTCAGAAGCCGGGAACTAATAGGCGATGCATCCACGCGACCAAACCATCTTTGCACTGTCGTCCGGCCGGCTACCGAGCGCGATCGCCATCGTCAGGGTGTCTGGTCCAATGGCCGAGCAGGTCGTCTCAAACCTGGCCGGCAAGACGCCGGTCCCACGTATGGCGACCCGGGCGCTGCTCCGCGACCGGAATCATCAGCCGATCGACGACGCCGTCGTCCTGTGGCTTCCGGGCCCGGCGAGTGCGACCGGCGAGGACGTCGCCGAGTTTCATGTCCATGGCGGCCGCGCCGTGCTGGTGGCGTTGTACGGCGCGATCGCGGCGTTCAAGAATGTGCGGCCGGCCGAACCCGGCGAGTTCACGCGGCGGGCGTTCGAGAACGGCAAGCTCGACCTGACCGAAGCCGAAGGCCTCGACGATCTGATCCACGCCGACACCGATCGTCAGCGGCGCCAGGCGCTGCGGCAGTTGAAGGGCTTGCTCGGCGATCGCGCCCGCGACTGGCGTGAGCGGATCATCGCTGCCTCGGCCTTGATCGAGGCCGGCATCGATTTCTCCGACGAGGGCGATGTGCCGGCCGAATTGATCGCGCCGGCGCTGGACAGGATCAGATCGCTGCGCGCCGAGATTCAGGGCGTCCTTGCGGCCCAGGGGCAGGGCGAACGGCTGCGCGACGGCCTGGTGGTCGCAATCGCTGGCCCGCCGAATGTCGGCAAATCCACCCTGATCAATCAGCTCGCCCGCCGCGAGGTCGCGATCGTCTCGCCGCACGCCGGCACCACCCGCGACGTGATCGAGGTGCAGCTCGACCTCGACGGTTATCCGGTCACGGTGATCGACACGGCCGGGATTCGCGAGACCGAGGATCCGGTTGAGCAGGAAGGTGTTCGCCGCGCCCGCGCTCGGGCTGCTGAAGCGGACCTCGTGCTGTGGCTGGCCGATGATGCCGACACCAGGGTCGGACACGACGGCACGACGCCGGTCTGGTTGGTGCACAACAAGATCGACCTGGGTCGGCCGTTGGCCGAGCTACGCGCAGGGGCTCCCGAGTTCAACATCTCGGCTGTTCGGGGTGACGGCATCCCCGAGCTCATCGCGAGCCTGGTCGGCTTTGCGCACGATTACTTCGGCGCCAGCGAGGGCGGACTGATCACGCGGGCGCGGCAGCGCGAGTTGCTGCAGCAGACGGCCGATGCGCTGAGCCGCAGCATCGACGTCGTGGGGCAGGGCGAGGAACTCGCGGCAGAGGAACTACGCTCTGCGGCACTCTCGCTCGGCCGCCTCCTCGGCCGGGTCGATGTTGAGGACGTCCTGGATGTGATCTTCCGGGAGTTCTGCGTCGGCAAGTAAGGCTACTTTGCATGGGGTTGTTTTGCGTGAAATGACTCCATGGGCCGAGCAATACGTTTCACGTGAAACAAGTTCCTGGGGCTGCCGTCTCTGTTTCACGTGAAACAGCAACGCGAGGGCGGCGCCATGTTTCACGTGAAACACGCGTTTTCGTTGCGGGGAGCGGGAGGCTCTCCATATTTCCTGATCTGACCAATTTCCCTCCGGACCGGACGATTCCAACATTCGTTCTTCCGGCATTCATCACTCCGCGATAGAAGTCCGCCATGAATTCCCGGGCAGACACATTTGACGTCATCGTCATCGGCGGCGGCCATGCCGGCTGCGAGGCCGCGAGCGCTTCCGCCCGGATGGGGGCGAAGACCGCCCTGGTTACCCATCGTTTCGCGACCATCGGCGCAATGTCCTGCAATCCCGCCATCGGGGGCCTCGGCAAGGGGCATCTGGTCCGCGAGGTCGACGCCCTGGACGGTCTGATGGGCCGGGTCGCCGACGCCGGCGGCATCCAGTTCCGGATGCTCAACCGCCGCAAGGGTCCGGCGGTGCGCGGACCCCGCGCCCAGGCCGATCGCAAGCTCTATGCCGCCGCGATGCAGGCGGCGATATCGGAGACCGCGAACCTCAGCGTCATCGAGGGCGAGGCGGACGAACTGACCGTTGTCGACGGCCGTGTGACCGGCATCCGCATGGGGGACGGTCGTCAGCTCGCTGCGGGTGCCATCGTCATCACCACCGGCACCTTCCTGCGCGGCCTGATCCACCTCGGGGAGAAGAACTGGCCGGCCGGCCGGGTCGGCGAGGCGCCGGCCATGGGTCTGTCTGCATCCTTCGAACGGGCCGGTTTTGTGCTCGGCCGGCTCAAGACCGGCACTCCGCCGCGGCTCGACGGCACCACGATCGACTGGTCGGCGGTCGAGATGCAGCCCGGGGACGAGCCGCCCGAGCCGTTTTCCGTGATGACCGACCGGATCACGACGCCGCAGATCCAGTGTGGCATCACCCGGACGATGCCGGCCACCCATGAGGTGATCCGGGCCAATGTGCACCGCTCGCCGATGTATTCCGGGCAGATTAAGAGCACCGGCCCGCGCTATTGCCCCTCGATCGAGGACAAGATCGTCCGCTTCGGCGACCGCGACGGCCACCAGATCTTTCTGGAGCCGGAAGGGCTCGACGACACCACGGTCTATCCCAACGGCATCTCCACCTCGCTGCCGGAGGAGGTTCAGCTCGCGATCCTCGCCAGCATTCCTGGCCTCGAGCGGGTCAAGATGGTGCGTCCGGGCTATGCCATCGAATACGACCATGTTGATCCCCGCGAGCTCGAGCCGACCCTGCAGACCAGGCGTCTTCGCGGGCTGTTCCTTGCCGGCCAGATCAACGGCACCACCGGTTATGAAGAGGCGGCCGGGCAGGGCATTGTCGCCGGTCTGAACGCCGCGCTGACCGCCGGCGGCACGGAGCCGATCGTCTTCGATCGCGCCGACGGCTATCTCGGCGTCATGATCGACGATCTCGTCACCCGCGGGATTACTGAGCCCTATCGGATGTTCACCTCGCGCGCCGAGTATCGGCTGACCTTGCGGGCCGACAATGCCGATCAGCGGCTGACGGACAAGGGGATCGCCCTCGGATGCGTCGGCGAGGCCCGTGCCGAGCGCCACCGGACCAAGATGGCGGCGCTGGACGCAGCCAAGACGCTGGCGAAGTCGCTGTCGATCACCCCGAACGAAGCCGCAAAGCACGGTCTGGCCCTCAACCGCGACGGCCAGCGCCGCTCGGCGTTCGAACTGATGGCCTATCCGGAGGTCGAATGGCCAACGGTGCAGGCGATCTGGCCGGAGCTGGCGGCCATTGATCCCGCGATCGCCGTGCATCTCGAGATCGACGCCAAATATGATGTCTATCTGAAGCGCCAGAGCGCCGACGTCGACGCCTTCCGCCGCGACGAAAGTCTGGCCCTCACCGATGTCGACTATGCCGATGTGCCCGGCCTCTCCAACGAAGCGCGCGCCAAGCTGCAGAAGGCGCAGCCGCGAACCGTCGGGCAGGCCGGCCGGATCGACGGCATGACGCCGGCGGCGCTGGGCATCCTGGCCGCCTATCTGCGGCGCGAGGCGCGGCGGAAGACGGCGAAGGCGTCCGCGTAGCGTTTCACGTGAAACGGGTAGGCCGCTGGCCTATCCGCGTCATTGCGAGGAGCGAAGCGACGAAGCAATCTATCGCTTCCCGGACGGCACCATGGATTGCTTCGCTTCGACCGGCATCCAAGAGAAATGACTTCATCCGCGCAAACCAAGGCCTTCAATATCTCAGCTGACGACAAGGCCGCGGCCTTGGCGCTCACCCCCATTTCGCGCGAAATCGAAGCCCGCCTCGATCGCTACGTCGCGCTCCTTCTTGAGTGGCAGGCCAAGACCAATCTCGTGGCGCCTTCAACCCTGCCGACCCTCTGGACCCGCCACATCGCCGATTCGCTGCAGCTCCTCAGCCTCGCGCCATCGGCAAAGGCCTGGGTCGATCTCGGCAGCGGCGGCGGCTTTCCCGGCGTGGTCCTGGCTTGCGCGCTGGCCGAGGTGCCGGGCGCCCGGATCCATCTGGTTGAGCGAATCGCCAAGAAGGCGGCATTCTTGCGCGAGGCGATTCGCGTCACCGGGGCGCCGGGGACTGTGCATCTCGCTGATATCGGGGATACTGTGGATAGAATCCCGGGCCCGATCGATTGCGTCACCGCGCGGGCGCTGGCTCCATTACATCAACTCATCGGCTTCGCGGAGCCGTGGGTCAAAAAGGGCGCCAAAGCGCTGTTTTTGAAGGGCCAAGATGTAGAGGCTGAATTGACCGAAGCCACTAAATATTGGAAAATCGCGCCAGAGCTACATTCCAGCCGGACCGGCGGACAGGGCTGGATCGTCGAACTCGGGTCAATCGAGCGGCGCTAGGGGACACCGCAACAGTAAGTGGTATTTTGGTATGACTGTGATGGACGAGATTTCTCAAGAGGATAGGGCGCCCCAAGCGCCGGGCCATCCGCGCATCCTGTCGCTCGCCAACCAGAAGGGCGGCGTCGGCAAGACAACCACGGCGATCAACCTAGGCACCGCACTCGCCGCGATCGGCGAACGGGTTCTGGTGGTCGATCTCGACCCGCAGGGCAACGCCTCGACCGGGCTCGGCATCGACCGCCGCAACCGCAGCTGCTCCACCTACGACGTCCTGATCGGCGAAGCGCCGCTGCGCGATGCCGTGGTCGCGACCGCGGTGCCGCGGCTGCACATCGCGGCCTCCACCATGGACCTCTCCGGCCTCGAGCTCGAGCTCGGCACCACGCCGGGTCGCGCATTCCGGCTGCGCGATGCGATCGCCGGTCTCAACAACAACGTCTCGCCCGACAACGACTACACCTACGTGCTGATCGACTGCCCGCCGTCGCTCAACCTGCTCACCGTCAATGCGATGGCGGCGTCGGATGCGATCCTGGTGCCGCTGCAGTGCGAATTCTTCGCCCTCGAAGGTCTGTCGCAACTCTTGCAGACCGTGGAACAGGTGCGCTCGACGCTGAACCCGAGCCTGTCGATCCACGGCATCGTGCTGACCATGTTCGACTCGCGCAACAACCTGTCCAACCAGGTCGTCGCCGACGTGCGCCAGTTCATGGGCGCCAAGGTCTACAACACCATGATCCCGCGCAACGTGCGCATCTCGGAGGCGCCGTCCTACGGCAAGCCGGTGCTGGTCTACGACCTCAAATGCGTCGGCAGCGAAGCCTACCTCAAGCTCGCCACCGAAGTGATCCAGCGCGAGCGCGAGCTGCGCACACATTGATGGTGCGTCGGATGGGTGGAGCGCGGCGATACCCATCACGACACGCAACGAGCGCGATGGGTTTCGTTGCGCTTGACCCATCCCACAATTCTGAAATTCAAGTCCGGAGTACTGCGCGTGAATCCAAGGGAGCTCGCAACAATGGCCGATGAAGCGCGTTCGCGACTGGGGCGCGGGCTGGCAAGCCTGATCGGAGATGTCGGCGGCGAGGCGGCGCATGTCGAGCGGCCGCGCAATCAGCGCAAGGTGCCGATCGAATTTTTGAAGGCCAATCCGCGCAACCCGCGCCGCAGCTTTGCCGATACCGAGCTCGGCGAGCTCGCCGATTCGATAAAGCAGCGCGGCGTGATCCAGCCGATCGTGGTGCGCGCGATCAAGGGCGTGCAGGACCGCTATGAGATCATCGCCGGCGAACGCCGCTGGCGCGCCTCGCAGCTCGCCGGCCTGCACGAAGTGCCGATCGTGCCGGTCGAGGTCAGCGATTCCGATGCGCTCGAGATCATGATCATCGAGAACGTCCAGCGCGAAGATCTCAACGCGATGGAGGAGGCGCAGGGCTATCACGCGCTGGCCGACGAGTTCAAACGCAGCCCGGAAGAGATCGCAAAGATCGTCGGCAAGAGCCGCAGCCATGTCGCCAACATGATGCGGCTGACCAAGCTGCCAAACGAGGTGCAGGCGCTGATTGCCAAGGGCGATCTGTCCGCCGGCCACGCCCGCGCGCTGATCGGCGTGCCGGATCCGCTCGCCGCGGCGAAGCGCATCGTCGCCGAAGGCCTCAACGTCCGCCAGGCCGAGGCGCTGGCGCATGAGGAGGGCGTGCCTGAGCGCAAGCCGCAGAAGCCGCGCGCAGCCGCGGCCAAAGTCAGCAAGGATGCCGACACGCTGGCGCTGGAGAAGCGGGTCAGCGATGCGCTCGGCCTCACCGTCACCGTCAGCCACCGCGATCCCGGCGGCACCGTGCAGATCAGCTACCGCAACCTCGAGCAGCTCGACGAGGTGGTGCGGCGGCTGGAGGGCGGTTAGCCCTTCGATCTCACTCCACGTCATTGCGAGCGAAGCGAAGCAATCCATAGGCCCGCATATGCGGAGCGATGGATTGCTTCGCTGCGCTCGCAATGACGATTGTGGAGGCAGACCGCCTCATCCTCTCCGCTTCGCGTTCGCCGCGATCGAGAGCAGCGCGCGCTGTCCGATCACGGCGGCGAGCGAGGCCTGCTTGCGCATGTCGAGCGCGGCGGTTGCAAGCTGATCGATGATGACCACCAGCCGCGGCGCGCTGAAATTGCGCAGCGCGACCTCGACTACCGCCTTGCGGGAAAAATGCAGCCGCGGAAAGCCGCCTTCGAGCACCGCGGACGCCGGCGTGCCTTCGGCAATTGCCAGCGCCGATTTGTGCAGCCACGCCGCCTGGCGCTGCGCGGCCGAGATGATCACGCCGGGATAGGTGCCGGCGACCATCGCCTTTGCAAACTCGCTCTCGACCAGCGCGGCGTTGCCGGCGAAGGCGCCGTCGACGATCGGATCGAGTTTTAGCTCGGAGGCGTCTGAAACCACGGTCATCACATCGTCGAGCGTGATCTCGCCCTGGCCGTGGGCGAACAGCGCGAGCTTGCGCAGCTCGTTGCGCGAGGCCTGACGGTCGCCGCCGAGCAGCGACATCAGCACGGCGCGCGCATCCGCCGCCAGCCTGAGGTTGGAGACGCGCAGCTCGTCCTCGATCAGTTTGGTGAGATCGCGCTCGGTGTCGGGATAGCAGCCGATCGCGACCGCGTTCTTGGCCCGCTCGCAGATCTTGCGCAGCGGCGATTCCGGGCGCAGCTCGCCGGCCTCGATCACGATGCGGCAATCCTTCAAAGCGGGCGTCTCGGTCAGCGTCTCGACGCCGCTCGAAAAATTGCGCGAGCCGGCGCGGACGCGGATGGCGCGGCGGCCGCCGAACAGCGGCACCGTCATCGCTTCATCGACCAGCCGAGACGGTTCGGCGGCGAGCTCGTCGCCATCGAGCCGGACCAGTGAGAACGGATCGTTGGGATCGTCGACCGCGGAGGCCATCAGCGCGTCGGCGCGCTCGCGCACCAAGCCGGCGTCCGGTCCGTAGAGCAGGATGATCGGGCGGCCGGCATCGGGCCGGGCGAGGTAGCTGTCGATCTCTTTTCCGCGCAGCGCGACCATCTATCCCCAAATCGTCATTCCGGGGCGCGCGACGCGCGAACCCGGAATCTCGCGCCATCATCTCCAGATTCCGGGTTCATGCTTCGCATGCCCCGGAATGACGGAGTCGCGTCAAGTCCCGGTGGCGAAGAACGAGGCGAGCCGGGTCTGGATGTTGTCGGCGATCTCCTGCGCGGCGCGATCCTCGGCGTCGCGGAAGGCGCGGGCGCGGGCGAAGCGCTGGTAGGAGCCCGGCAGGTCATAGGACACCCGCGAGAAGGTGGTGCCGGTCATCACCGACTTGTTCGACGCGATCTCGACCAGGTTGAACTGCGCGTCGACCGAGTAGTTCTCGCTGGTCGGCAGCCCGGTGTTGGTGTCGACCATCAGCGAGGAGCGGCCAGAGCTGAACCGCAGCACCAGCTTGTGGGTCGGCGGCATGCCGGTGGCGGTGCCGTAGAGCTTGAAGGCGAGCGCGTTGCGGATCTCGACGCCGACCCGCGCCTCGCGCGAGGCGTTCGCCTTGTCGACCGGCGGGATCTCGACGCCCATCAGCTTCTCGCGCAGGCCGGGGGTGCCGTCGGTACGCTCGGCATACATCGGCTGGAAGCAGCCTGCCGTCAGCGCGGCCAAGGCGGCCACGGCCACAAGCCGGGCGGCAATCCTGATGCTAGCCGACAACATTGACGATCCTCATGGGCACTACGATCACCTTGCGGACGGGATTGCCGCCCAGGGCGACTTTTACCGTATCGAGCGCCAAAACGGCAGCCTCTATATCCGCATTTTGGGCGGCCCGTGGCACGGTAACATCACCCCGCTTTTTACCGTTGACCTGGACGACCAGGGTCACGCTGTCTTCGACCAGCAAATCACGTTCGATTTGGGGCCAATCGGCCTCCGAAACCAGCCCGTTCTGGCCCAAGACCCCCCAGCACTCCTCGGCCAGATGCGGCATCATCGGAGAGAAAAGTTGAACGAGGATGACGGCGGCCTCGTTGACGGCCCAGGCGACGTCGGGAGCCGGCTTGTCGCCTTTGCCCAGTACCTCGGCCAGCGCATTGGCGAATTCGCGGATGTGGGCGAGACAGACGTTGAAGTGCAGCCGCTCGATGCCGCCGGACACCTTGTCCAGCGCGCCATGGGCGGCCTTGCGCAGCGCCAAGGCCTCGGGCCCGAACGTCGCCGGCCGGGTCGCTGGCGCCGCCTTTGATATCTCGGCCGATTCGTTCACCAGCCGCCACAGCCGCTGCACGAAGCGGGAGGCGCCCTGCACCCGCTCGTCGCTCCAGATCACGTCGCGGTCCGGCGGCGAGTCCGACAGCATGAACCAGCGCGCGACGTCGGCGCCGTAGCTCGCGATGATGTCGTCGGGGTCGACCGTGTTCTTCTTCGACTTCGACATCTTCTCGATCGGGCCGATCTCGACCTCCTCGCTGGTCTCCATCAGCACCGCGCGGCGGCCGTTGCCGTCGATCTCGATCTTCACCTCGGCCGGCGTGACGAAGCTGCCGTCGGCCTTCTGATAGGTCTCGTGCACCACCATGCCCTGGGTGAACATGCCGGCGAACGGCTCGGTCATGTCGACATGGCCGGTCGCCTTCATCGCGCGGGTGAAGAAGCGGCTGTACAGCAGATGCAGGATCGCGTGCTCGACGCCGCCGATATACTGATCGACCGGCATCATCCGGTTGACGACCGCGGGCGTGGTCGGCGCGGTTGCGTTCCAGGGATCGGTGAAGCGCGCAAAATACCAGGACGAGTCGACGAAGGTGTCCATGGTGTCGGTTTCGCGCACCGCCTTGCCGCCGCATTGCGGACAGGTGACGTGCTTCCAGGTCGGATGATGGTCGAGCGCGTTGCCCGGCTTGTCGAAGCTCACGTCTTCCGGCAGCACCACGGGCAGGTCGGCGTCGGGCACCGGCACCACGTCGCACTTCGGACAGTGGATGACGGGGATCGGGCAGCCCCAATAGCGCTGGCGCGAGATGCCCCAGTCGCGCAGGCGGAAGTTCACCTGACGCTCGCCGACCGGCGTATTGCCGCGCACCTCGCTTTCGAGACGTTTTGCGACCTCTTCCTTCGCTTGCTCGATGGTCATGCCGTCGAGGAAGCGCGAATTGATGATGCGGCCGTCACCGTCATAGGCGGTGTCGGTGATGACGAACGTCTTCGGGTCCTGGCCTTCAGGACACACGACCGGCGTGTTGCCGAGATTGTACTTGTTGACGAAATCGAGGTCGCGCTGGTCGTGCGCCGGGCAGCCGAAGATCGCGCCGGTGCCGTATTCGATCAGCACGAAGTTCGCGACATAGACCGGCAGCTTCCAGTTCGGATCGAACGGATGGACCGCCTTGATGCCGGTGTCAAAGCCCTGCTTCTCGGCGGTGTCGATGATCTCCTGCGCGGTGCCGATCTTCTTGATGTCGGCGATGAACTCGGCAAGATCAGGATTCTTCGCGGCAGCCGCCTGCGCCAGCGGATGATCCGCCGAGATCGCCATGAACTTTGCGCCGAACAGCGTGTCCGGCCTCGTCGTGAAAATCTTCAGCTCGCTCTCGCCGTCCGGCGTGGTCGCCGGATCCAGCGCGAAGCGGATCAACAGGCCCTCCGAGCGGCCGATCCAGTTGCGCTGCATCAGCCTCACCTTGTCGGGCCAGCGGTCCAGCCCGTCGAGCGCCTCCAAGAGCTCTTGCGCGTACTTCGTGATCTTGAAGACCCACTGGCTCATTTCGCGTTGTTCGACAACGGCGCCGGAGCGCCAGCCGCGGCCGTCGATCACCTGCTCGTTGGCGAGCACGGTCATGTCGACCGGGTCCCAGTTCAGCTTGCGCTTCTCGCGCTCGGCGAGGCCGGCGCGCAGCATGTCCAGAAACATCTTCTGCTGATGCTTGTAGTAGCTGGGATCGCAGGTCGCGAATTCGCGTGACCAGTCCAGCGACAGCCCGATCGAGCGCAGCTGCTTCTTCATCGCGGCGATGTTGTCGTAGGTCCAGGCCTTCGGCGCCACCTTGCGCTCGATCGCGGCGTTTTCCGCCGGCAGGCCGAACGCGTCCCAACCCATCGGGTGCAGCACGTTGAAACCCTTGGCCCGCATGTAGCGCGCCAGCACGTCGCCCAGCGTGTAGTTGCGGACATGCCCGATATGGATGCGCCCGGACGGATAGGGAAACATCTCGAGCACGTAGTATTTCGGCCGCGTGTCGTCGTTCTTGGAGGCGAAGATCGCCTTGTCATCCCACAGGCGTTGCCAGCGGGGTTCGGATTCACGGGCGTTGTAGCGTTCGGAGGTCATGAAATCGCAGAGCTTTTGGGTGGTTTTCTGGTCCGGGCAAAGGACGGCGGACTAGGCCATGAAAACCCCCATGGGGTCAACGGTTTGGGGGCCCAAAGGCCGCACCCACGGGCGTAGCGGCCCTGCCGCCGCCGCAGGGCGGCCCGGAGACGCCCGTCGGGCGCTCGGAACCACCCTCGCCGTCGTCCTGGCGAAAAAGCCAGGACGACGGCGAGAACAGAAGCCGCTAGCTCGCCAGCGCCATCCCAGCTTCATCGAGCCGCTGCACAAATCCGTGCTCGACCACCGCATTCCGCCCGCCGCGCTTGGCGGCATAGAGCGCGGCATCCGCCGCTTCGATCAGGTCGCCGGGGGTGTGGATGTCGTTCGGCCTGGTGCTGGCGACGCCGACGCTGACGGTGACGATGCCGTGGCCGGAGGTGCAATGGGGCACGGCGAGGCCGAGGATGGCGGTGCGCACGGTCTCGCCGATCGCCAGCGCATGCGGCGCGTCGGTGTTCGGCAGCAGCAGACAGAATTCCTCGCCGCCGTAGCGGCCGGCAAAGCCCATGGTGTCGGCGGCGATGCCGGCCAGCGTTGCGCCGATCCGGGTCAGGCAGGCGTCGCCTTCAGGATGGCCATAGGTGTCGTTGTAGAGCTTGAAGTGATCGACATCGATCATCAGCAGCGACAGCGCGCAGTCATATTGCTGCGCCTTCATCCACTCGAAATCGAGCCGGCTCTGGAAGCCGCGGCGATTGGCAAGGCCGGACAGCGCATCGATCGAGGCCATCACGGTGAGGCGGTCGTTGGAGGCGACCAGCTCGCGCTCGCGCTGGCTGAGCTGCGCCGCCATCGCGTTGAAGGCGCGCGCCAGCGGCACGAATTCCGCGGGCAATTTCTGCTTGGCGACGCGCGCCGACCAGTCGCCCTCGCCGAAGCGGCGTGCCATGCCGGTCATCAGCCCGATCGGATGGATCACCAGCCGCTCGGCGCCGACGAGGGCGCCCAGCAACACGAACAGGCAGACGAAGCCGAGCTGCAGATAGGCAGTGCGGATCTCGCGGTTGATCGCCGCCGTCACCTTGGCTTCGTCCATGCTGACGATCAGCCGCGATTGCGTGCCGGCGATACGGGCAAAGCTCAGCGTGCGCTGCGCGCCGTCGGCCGCCATGAACGACACCGAGCCCGACGGCTCGTCGTAGCTCAGCGCCTTCTCGGCGATCGCCGCCATCAGCGGGATGGTATCGAGCGAGTGGCCGATCAGGCTCGCATGGTCCTTTGGCGCGGCGATCACGACGCCGGTACTGTCGACCAGCACCGCCGACATGCCCGGCTGGCCGCCGAGATTGCCCATGATCTGCGACAGCCAGTCGATGTTGATGCCGGCGACGACCACGGCGTCCTGTTCCGGATTGATCGCAGCGACCGGATAGGCCGCCATCATCATCGGACGGCCGTTGGTCTTGCCGAACAGATAGTCGCTGAAGACGAAGCCGCGGGTGTCCTGCGCCTTCTTGAAATAGTCGCGGTCGCTGAGGTCGAGCCCGACCTGGACGTTGAGGGTGGAACATTGCACCAGCCCATCCCGCGACACGAACATGATGCTGCGGATCCACGGCAGAACCGTCGGCAGGCTGGCGCGCAGCAGCTCGCAGCTCCGCGCGACTCCGCCGGAAGCACGGATATAGGCGGCCGATTTCAGCATGGTTTCGACCGACGACACCACCTCGCGCTGGGTTTCGGCGGCGTGGCGGGTCAGATTGGCGTAACCTTCCGCGGCCTGCGCGATCTGCGTGGCGCGGGAATTCTCCAGCGTGCGGACGCGGTCGAGCATCAGCGGCGCGACCAGCATCACGGCAAGCAGGGCCAGCCGGGCACGAATGCCCAGAAGCTTCTTGAGTTTGACCCGGTTGCGGTTGAAAGTTACGCCCGACATTCTCGTCCTTGCCCCGTGCGCCAAGGTAGAATGAAGGGCTTCAAAAAGCCTTTCCCGAATTTGGTAAAATTCGACCCAAGCCCCACCATCTGTCAGAGAACGGCACAAGCATGACGCAAAGCCAAACCACGCCGTTATCGGCTGATTCACCACACGGCCTCGCCGCCGTGGCGCAGGAGATCGCGCGCGCCTGCAAGGAAGCGCGCCGCGACCCCGCCTCGGTGACGCTGATCGCGGTGTCGAAGACCTTCGCGGCCGATGCAATTTTGCCGATAATCGGCGCCGGACAGCGCGTATTCGGCGAAAATCGCGTGCAGGAGGCCAAGGGCAAGTGGCCGGCGTTAACGCAGGATCATCCCGGCTTGAAGCTGCACCTGATCGGGCCGCTGCAATCGAACAAGGCGAAAGAGGCGGTGGCGCTGTTCGATGCGATCCACTCGGTCGACCGCGCCAGCATTTGCGAAGCGTTAGCCAAGGAAATCAAATCTCAGGGCAAGCAGCCGGAATTGTTCGTTCAGATCAACACCGGCGAGGAGCCGCAGAAGGCCGGCGTCGCGCCGCAGGACGCCGATACCTTCATCGCGGCGTGTCGCGAGAAGTATGGCCTCGCGATTTCCGGACTGATGTGCATCCCGCCGGTCGACCAGGCCCCGGCCCCGCATTTCGCACTCTGCGCAAAAATTGCCGCGCGCAACGGCTTGAAGAATCTGTCGATGGGCATGAGCGCGGATTTCGCCACCGCGATCCAGATGGGCGCGACGCATGTGCGCGTCGGCTCGGCGATCTTCGGCACGCGGACGGCGCCGCACGCTTAGCTATTGTTCCATTGTTCTTGCACCGCGATTAGTCCCGTCATCCTGAGGTGCGAGCCTCTTCGGCGAGCCTCGAAGGATCGACGGCCACCAGCCGGGCCGATTCATCCTTCGAGGCTCGCCCAGCAGCGCAATTGCGCTGCAAGGCTCGCACCTCAGGATGACGGTGTTGGTTTGGTTGTCGTCTTACCCGAACTTCACCGACACCTTGCCGAGCACGCCGAAATCCGCGGCGAACGCGTCGCCCGCCGCGATTGGCAGCGGCGGGTGGCAGGTGCCTGTGGTGACGACCTCGCCTGCGCGAAGCGTGAGGCCGAGCCCGCGCAGCTCATTGGCGCACCAGGCGAGTGCGACACGGGGATCACCGAGCACGTTCTTGCCGTGGCCGATGGTGCGCTCGCCGCGCAGCGTGATCGTCGGGCGCTCCTCGATCAGATCCATGGCGCGCCAGTCGGCCGAGGTCGCGGGTCCCAGCACGAACAGATGCGCGCAGGCATTGTCGGCGATCAGCTGCGCTTCGCCGGCGGCGGTGAAATCGGCGAAGCGTGAATCCGGGATCTCGATCGCCGGATGCAGCGTGGCGACGGCGTCGAGTACCTCCTGCACGCTGTAGGGTATCGCGCGCGGCGGCAGGTCGCGCGCCATGCGGAAGCAGAATTCCGGTTCACCGACGCGCATCTCGTTGCCGGCCATCGAGGCGGTGCCGCCATCGGCGATCACGGTTTCGGCAAGAATGCGCCCGGCGAGCGGTCCCGCGACATTGATGTGCTTCTGTCCGGCCGCGCTGGTCGCCGCGATCTTCCAGCCGAACAGTTTTTCGCGCGAGGTTTTTTCCAGCGCCGCCTGCACCGCATAGCCCTCGGCGCGATCACGCGGCCGGATCGCCGCGTCGAGTTCGCCGAGCTTTGTGCCCGCGCGCCAGTGCGCGTTGAGGATTTTTGCGGCGGCTGTGATCTGGCTGTTGTCGAGCATTGTCGAATTCCCAGGAGGAGTTGGTCGTTATGTAGCGAATCTCTGTCAGCTCGTCATTGCGAGGAGCGAAGCGACGAAGCAATCCATCGATCCGCGTATGCAGTGCGATGGATTGCTTCGCTTCGCTCGCAATGACGGGATAGAGGTGTGCCACAATTTTTCGACGTCATCGCAAGCGCCAATGAGGGGCAAGCTTACCCGATGACGATCTTCGTCCGCGGGCTCATCCGCCGCAACAGCCGTAGCATCGATGCTTGGGTCATCGAGACGCAGCCGGCGGTCGGCGCGAAATTCGGCCGCGCCAGATGCAGGAACACGGCGCTGCCGCGGCCGGCGACGCGCGGCGCGGCGTTGTGGTCGATCTCGACGATGAAGTCGTAGAGGTGATCGGCACGCGTCAGGCGGTCGCCGGCCTGCTCCGCGCCGAGCCGGATCGGCTGGTTGTAGTGGCGATCGGCGGGGTCCTCGCACCAGGCGTCGTCGAGCCGGATCGGCCGCGTCGGCAGGAATGTCTTGGGCCGCGGGTAGCGGTCGGCACGCCACCACAGACGCAGCGGATGGTAGATGCCGCGCGGCGTACCGCCGTCGCCTTCGCGCTTGTTGGCGAGGATGCCGCCGCGCCCGAGCGCCACCGGCACGGTCCAGCCGCCGGCCGAAAGCCAGCCCCGCCGCGGGTCGCCGGCGGCGCGCTGCACGTGCACGCTAGAGAGCAGATGATCACGTCTTTCTGTCATATAAGTGATTGAAATAGCTGGTCTTCCTTTAAGAATCGTTCCAAATCGAACTTGCCTCGCAAGCCCCATTTGCACTATTCCCGCGGTATTACAGGACATTCACCTCCTGCCCGCCGATTCTGGGGTAAACTGTGTCGCCTTGTGAATCGGTAACAATCGCCTACCTGAGAGCATATCTAGCCCAAGTCCGGCTGGACCAGCTCAGGTCACGTCTAGACCACGTTACGGCCATAAGCGCTCGCTTCTGACCGCCCCGCCCCCGAAGGATTGTACCTATGGCCAATGCCCGCAAGATCTTGATCGTGGATGACGATACCGATCTGCGCGATACGCTGGTCGAGCAGCTCTCGCTGCACGAAGAATTCGAAGCCTCCGCTGTCGATACCGGCGCCAAGGGCGCCAGCGCCGCCAAAGCCAACTCCCCCGATCTCGTTCTGATGGATGTCGGCCTGCCCGACACCGACGGCCGCGAAGTGGTCCGCAGCCTGCGCAAGGGTGGCTTCAAGGCCCCGATCATCATGCTGACCGGCCACGACACCGATTCCGATACGATTCTCGGTCTGGAAAGCGGCGCCAACGACTATGTGGCCAAGCCGTTCCGCTTCGCCGTGCTGCTCGCCCGGATCCGGGCGCAGCTGCGCCAGCACGAGGCCAGCGAGGACGCGGTGTTCTCGGTCGGCCCCTACTCGTTCCGGCCCGGCTCCAAGATGCTGACCGGTCCCAACGCCAGGAAGGTGCGGCTGACCGAGAAGGAAACCGCGATCCTCCGGTTCCTCTACCGCGCCGGCCAGTTGCCGGTGTCGCGCGAAACCCTGCTCCAGGAGGTTTGGGGCTACAATTCCGGCGTCACCACCCACACGCTGGAAACCCACATCTACCGCCTCCGCCAGAAGATCGAGAAGGACGCCGCCAACCCGGAAATCCTGGTCACGGAAGCCGGTGGCTACAAGCTGGTGCCGTGATACGCTTTGCGCTCAACGATTCGTGAAATCGAGGCGCACCCCCGGTCACCGGCCCTGAATGTCGATCGATGATGACGTAGCCCTGCTCGAGCGGGTCCCGACGATGCGTCTGTTGGGCGAAAGCTCCCTGCGCATGCTGGCGATCGGCTCCGAGCAACGCGACTTCAATACCGGCGACGTGCTGTTCCGCGCCGGCGACGACGCCGATGCCGGCTATGTCGTGCAGCGCGGCACCTTTCGGGTCGAGGAAGGCGGCGCCGAGATCGTCGCCGCGCCCGGTGCGCTGATCGGCGAGCTTGCACTGATCGTCGCGATGAAGCGGCCGTCCACGGCGATCGCGCTGGAGCGCGCCTCCGTCATCCGCGTCGCGCGCTCTCTCTTTCAGCGCGTGCTGGAAAGCGACCCCGCCGCCGCCCGCCGCCTGCGCGACGAAATGGCGATGCGCACCAGCCAGCTCGCCAGCGATATTTTGATGGCGGGCGCCAAGCTGAGTACATAGCGGGCGCCATCCCGGCGAAAGCTCTCTGATCCGTCATCCTGAGGTGCGAGCTCTTGCGAGCCTCGAAGGATGAATCGGCCACCAGCGGGGCCGTCGACCCTTCGAGGCTCGCAAGGGCTCGCACCTCAGGGTGACGGGTTGGTTAGCTCAACTTGCTCGGTGTCATCACCCGCGCAGGCGGGTGATCCAGTATTCCAGAGGCAGTGGTGAATGAACCGAGAGGCCGCGGCGTACTGGATCGCCCGGTCCATGTGCGCAATTGCGCACAGGCCGGGCGATGACAGCGGTGGGTGAGGACAAAGCTTCACACCCTCTCAGGATGACGGATAACGGGCCTGGTTCGGCGAGACCAGTCACACCTCAAGCACCGCCGTCACCGGCACGTGATCCGACGGCCGATCCCAGCTGCGGGCGTCGCGGGTGATCTTGAAGTCGCTGACAGAATCCTTCAGCGCGCGCGACACCCAGATGTGATCGAGCCGGCGGCCGCGGTCGCCGACGGTCCAGTCGGCGGCGCGGTAGCTCCACCAGGTGTAGACCTTTTCCGACATCGGAATCCGCTCGCGCGCGATGTCGAACCATTCGCCATGCGCTTGCGCTGCGAGCAGCTTTTCGGTCTCGACCGGCGTGTGCGAGACCACCTTCAACAGCTGCTTGTGCGACCACACGTCGTTCTCGTGCGGCGCGACGTTGAGGTCGCCGACCAGGATGTGGCGATCGTCGCCGCGCGGATGCAGCGGCTCGCAAGCTTTCATCTCGTCGAGGAATTGCAGCTTGTGCTCGAACTTCGGATTGAGCGCGGGATCGGGGATGTCGCCGCCGGCCGGCACGTAGAAATTATGCAGCACCACCGGCTTTGAAAGCTGCGCCTTCTCGCCGAACGAGACCGAGACATGCCGTGAATCGAGCTTGTCGCAGAAGGTTCGGATGTCGGTGCTCTCGAACGGCAACCGCGAGACGATGGCGACGCCGTGATAGCCCTTCTGTCCGTTCAGCGCGACATGCTCATAGCCGAGCCGCTTGAAGCGCTTGAGCGGAAACGCATCGTCTATGCATTTGGTCTCCTGCAGGCAGAGCACGTCCGGCCGCGCCGCCTTGATGAATTTGGCGACGATATCGATGCGCAGGCGCACCGAATTGATGTTCCAGGTGGTGACGGAGAACCGCATGAGAGCTGCGTCTTAGCACGGTTCTCGCTGCGGCCGAGGCCTTGTCCACAGGCGGGATTTCACCTCGCCCCGCTCTCTTGTCCGCCGAAGCCCGCCTTCGGGCGAAGGCGGATGCGGGGCGAGGGAGAAGAACGGCTACCCCGGCGAACTGCCCGGATAGGTCGTGAAGTCGATCTTGAACAGCGCCGGATCGGGCTTCTGGTTGACGTCGAGATTGTAGACCGCAACCGTGGTGTCGTAGCCCTGCGGATCGGTGACGGTCCACTGCTTGAGCTTGCCGTCCTTGGCGCCGACCATCAGCAGGAAGCGGCTGGTGCCGACCAGCGCCTGCTTCTCCTCGATGGTGATGCTGACGAAGACGTCGTCGGCGGTGACGCTGATGACGTTGGTGTCCTTCATCAGGTCGATACGATCCGACAGCAGATAGCGCAGCGGCGTCTGCGACAGCGGATAGATGTCCTGGGTGGCGAGCCGGCGGTCGCGCACCGCCACCGACGAGCCGTCGGCGATGATCTCGATCGGGCTCGGCTCCTCATATTCGAAGCGCACCTTGCCGGGCTTCTGGATGTAGAAATCGCCCTTGGTCTTGGTGCCGTCGGGGCCGACCTGGACGAAATTGCCGACCATGGTCTGCAGCGACGACAGATAGGCCGAGACCTTGGCGGCCTGCGCCTTCTGGTTGGCGTCGAAGGTCTGGAAGATGTTGGCGGGCACGTTGCGCCGCGGATCGGGAATCACCGGGTTCGGCGGCGCCTGGGTGGCGCCCGTCGTCGTCGGGCCCTTGTCCTTATCCTTGTCCTGCGCATTGCTCTGGGCGCCGGCGTCCTTGGCCTTCGGCGCCGCTTTGGGTGCGGGCGCGGGCTTTTGCGGCGCCGACGCGTTCTGCGCGGTGGCGGCACCGGCGATCGCAGCGGAGACGAGGAGAGCCAGCGCGGTGCGCGTGCCGCGGTGAGTGAGGTGTTTTGCCATCAGATATGTCAGTCTCTGTTCGACGCTCGTCCCGCTTGCCCGACTTTATCCCGCCTCTTCCAAGGGAGATATGGTTTTTCCGTGATGATCGGCCCCGGTCAGAACTGGCCCTCTTCCTCGTCGACCAGGATTTCGCGCTTTCCGGCGTGATTCGCCGGGCCGACGATGCCTTCCAGTTCCATCCGCTCCATCAGCGAGGCGGCGCGGTTATAGCCGATTTGCAGCCGGCGCTGAATGTAGGAGGTCGAGGCCTTGCGGTCGCGCTTGACGATCGCAACCGCCTGCGTGAACAGATCGCCGCCGCCGTCGCCGCCCATGCCTGTGGCATCGAACACCGCGCCGTCCTCGCCCTCGGCGGGCTCTTCCGCGGTGACCGCCTCGAGATATTCCGGCGCGCCCTGCGTCTTGAGGTGACGCACCACCTTCTCGACTTCTTCGTCCGAGGCGAACGGGCCGTGCACGCGGCTGATGCGGCCGCCGCCGGCCATATAGAGCATGTCGCCCTGGCCGAGCAGCTGCTCGGCGCCCATCTCGCCCAGAATGGTGCGGCTGTCGATCTTCGAGGTCACCTGGAAGGCGATGCGGGTCGGGAAGTTCGCCTTGATGGTGCCGGTGATGACGTCGACCGACGGACGCTGCGTCGCGAGGATCACGTGCAGGCCGGCGGCGCGCGCCATCTGCGCGAGGCGCTGCACCGCGCCCTCGATGTCCTTGCCGGCGACCATCATCAGGTCGGCCATCTCGTCGACGATGATGACGATGTAGGGCAGCGGATCGAGATCGAGCTTCTCTTCCTCGTAGATCGCCTTGCCGGTCTCCTTGTCGAAGCCGGTGTGCACGGTGCGCGTCAGCTCCTCGCCCTTGCCCTTGGCCTCGACCAGACGCTGGTTGTAGCCGTCGATATTGCGAACGCCGAGCTTGGCCATCTTCTTGTAGCGCTCTTCCATCTCGCGCACTGCCCACTTCAGCGCCACCACCGCCTTCTTCGGATCGGTGACGACGGGCGTCAGCAGATGGGGAATGCCGTCATAGACGGAGAGTTCGAGCATCTTGGGATCGACCATGATCAGGCGGCACTGATCGGGCCGCAGCCGGTAGACCAGGCTGAGGATCATGGTGTTGATCGCGACCGATTTACCGGAGCCGGTGGTGCCGGCGATCAGCATGTGCGGCGTGCGCGCGAGGTCGATGATGACGGGATCGCCGCCGATGGTCTTGCCGAGACACAGCGGCAGTTTTGCCACCGACTCGGTGCTCTCCTTGGCGACCAGGAGCTCGCGCAGATAAACCTTTTCGCGATGCGCGTTCGGCAGCTCGATGCCGATCGCGTTGCGGCCGGCGACGACCGCGACGCGCGCCGACAGCGCGCTCATCGAGCGGGCGATGTCGTCGGATAGACCAATCACGCGCGACGACTTGATGCCGGGCGCCGGCTCGAGCTCGTACAGCGTCACCACGGGACCGGGATTGGCTTTGACGATCTCGCCGCGCACGCCGAAATCCTGCAGCACGCCTTCGAGAGCGCGCGAATTGGCTTCCAGCTCGGCCTTGCTCAGCGGCTGGCGGTCGCTGGCCTTCGGCGCTGTGAGCACGGAGACGGACGGCAGCTCGAACTTGTCTGAATTCTTTTTCTTCGGCTTCGGCTCGGCCTTCTTGCGCGGGGCGCGGGCGGCGGGAGCTTCCTCCTCCTCGTCCTCTTCCTCATCATCGCTGCCATGATCGAAGTGGTCGGCGTCGTCCTCGTCGTCATGTCCGGCCGGTGTAATCGAAGGCGCGGCGCGGCCGCTGCCGCCGATATTTGGCTCCTGGCGCTCGAAGGCGCCGGTGCGACCCTGCGATGCGCTCGACACCAGCGATTTGTAGGCGGTGGTGAATAGCCAGCCGAGCCGCGCCTTGGCGCTCATCAGCGCATGGAACAGCCAGCCCAGCGAGACCGAGCTGCGGTCCTCATCCTCCTCGACGAACGGCTCGTCGTCATCGGCAATCGGCGTCAGCTCGTCCTCCTGCTCTTTGGCGCCCCAGCCACAGGCGAACAGGAAGCACGGCACCATTGCGACGAACAGGATCAGGCCGAGCACGACGCGGTAGATGAAGCCAGGCGGCCCGAACGCCACCGCGGGGGCCCGCAGCAGCGCATCGCCGACCACGCCGCCAAGCCCGGTCGGCAGCGGCCAGGCGGTGTTGTGCGGCCAGCAGCTGGCAAAGCCCGCCGCGATCACAGTGGTGAGGATCCAGCAGCCGAGCCGCAGCGCCTCGCGGTCGAACGGCCGGTGCGTCAGCATCCGCCAGCCCCACACCGCGACCGGCAGCACCAGCATGATGGCGCCGAGCCCGAGGATCTGCATCAAGAGATCGGCGCCGATCGCGCCGGGATAGCCGACCACGTTGCGGATCGCGCGCGAGGTGGCGTGGCTCAGCGAGGGATCCTGCACCGACCAGGTCATCAGCGCCGCCGCGACCACGCCCGACAGCGCGATCAGGCCGAGCCCGGTCAATTCGCGCAGCCGCCGCGCCAGCGCCTCGCGCATGGAGTGCGGCAGATGGCCGACCAGGGGAATGACTCGTTCGATCGCAGGCATACTCAATCTTCGCGCTTTGCGATTAACCCAGGGTTTCGACCAGGCGGTGTAACGCCTCGGCCGTGGATTCACTGTCGGAGACCAGCGCAAGGCGGATGTAGCCCGCGCCCGGATTGGAACCGTCGTTCTGCTGGCGCGCCAAATAGCTGCCGGGAATCACCCGCACGCCGGCGTCGCGATAGAGCTGCACCGTCACCGCCTCGTCGCCGCCGCGATCGGAGACATCGAGCCAGACGCAGAAGCCGCCGGCCGGCCGCTTGAAGCCGTAGCGGTTGCCGAGAATCTGGTCGGCGAAATCGAACTTGATGCGATAGAGCCGGCGGTTTTCCTCGACATGCGCCTCGTCGCCGTAGGCGGCGACCGCGACATGCTGCAGCGGCACCGGCACCTGCGGCGCCGCGACGTTACGCAGCTCGAGGAATGCGGCCAAAAACTTTTTGTCGCCGGCGGCGAAGCCGACGCGCATGCCTGGCAGGTTCGAGCGCTTCGACAGTGATTGGAACACGACCACATTGGCGAAGTCGGGCCCGGCGCATTCCAGCATGCTGCCCGGCGCCTCGCGGGTATAGATCTCCGAGTAGCACTCGTCGCTCAAGATGATGAAGCCGTAACGGTCGGCGAGCTCCTTCAGCCGCATGAAGTAGGCGCGCGAGGCGACCGAGCCCTGCGGGTTCGCCGGCGAGGCGATGAAGAACGCGACGGTGCGCGCCCAGGTCGCCTCGTCGATCGAATCGAGGTCGGGCAGAAAGCCGTTGGCGAGCGTGGTCGGCAGATAGATCTGCTCGCAGCCGGCGGCGCGGGTGCCGGCGCCATAGGCCGGGTAGAATGGGTTCGGCATCAGGATCGCCGGCCGTCCCTTGCGCGGACTGACGTAACGGGCGGCCGTGATCGCGGCAAAGAACAGCCCCTCGCGGCTGCCGTTCAGCACGAGCACCTCGCTCTCCGGATCGACCGGGCGGGGCAGCCGGAACCGGCTCGACAGCCAGGCCGCGGCGGCACGGCGGAACGGCTCGATGCCCTTGGCCATCGGGTAGCGGCCGAACTCGGCGGTATGTTTCGCCAGCACCGGCCCGACGAACTCCGGCACCGGGTGCTGCGGCTCGCCGACCGATAGCGTAATCAATGGCTTAGCCGGCTGGTAGGGTGCCAGCAGCTCGGTGGTCCGCACGAATGGGGAACGCTCGGCCTGGCCGGATGCGACATCATTGCCGGCGCCCTGCGCCACGCCGGATGAGGCGGTCATTGCCATGTTTGAAGCGCCAGCACTTTCACTGCGGTCGGGGGTGGAGGGGGGCGACCGTAAACCGATCAAGTCACCATAGATAGGGCGAGGTTAAGACGCGATTAACCATCGGCGCCGCGGTCCGAACTGCCGCGGAAACCTGCCGCATGACGGCGCGCCCGCCGTTGCCAGATGCCGAAGTGCTGACCGACCAGCGGCGATCGCTGAAACGATTTCTGCGCCGCAGCCCGGATGCAGCGAAGCGTAATCCGGGGCAGGTCCATCCGCGGACAGAGCGGCCTCCGGATTGCGCTGCGCGCCATCCGGGCTACGCAGTTAAATGTGGCGTCGAGCCTACCGCGCCGGCAGCTTCTCGAAGGCCGGCTTGCCGTCGGGCACGTGGTGGAAGGTCTGCTTGTCGCAGGTGTAGATCGTCATCTGCGGGCTGAACACGCTGGGGTCGTCGAAGGTACCGACCTTGAGGATGGTGGCGGGCAGACCGGGCACCTTGGTCACCAAATGCGTGCCGCATTCCGGACAGAATTCGCGGGTCACGGCGCGCTCGAGGTCCTTGCGGGTGAACTGCTTGGGCTCGCTTGCGGTGTATTTGAAGCCGGTGGTCGGCATCGCCATGAACATATTCGGCCCGCCGCCGGTGATGTACTGGCACTCGCGGCACAGACACTGCGCCGCCATCACCGGCTCGCCCTCGGCCTGATAGCGTACCTTGCCGCAATAGCATCCGCCTTCGACCTTCATGACGTCCTCCCGCTGATTGTTGGCCTGACCGCGTCGTTCCACGGTGGCACGTTATCCTGACATTTTTTTCTCAAGCGCGGGGAAAAAGAAAGGGGCTCCAACTTGCGCTGGAGCCCCTCAACGGTCCGGGCATTGCCGGGTATGTGCCCGGGCCGTAGTTCTGGGAGCGGCCGCTTGGGGAGGCCGCCCCCCGGGAGAACTCACATGTTGTAGGCGCGCTCGGTGTGCTCGGTGATGTCGAGGCCTTCACGCTCGGTCTCGACATTGGCGCGCAGGCCGACGATTACGTCGACGACCTTGTAGAGGATCGCCGAGCCGATGCCCGACCACACCAGCGTGGTGCCGACGCCCCAGCACTGCGAGACCATCTGGGTCACGAGGTCGTAGTCGGCGACCTTCGGCGGGATCGCGGTGTAGTCGATGATGCCCGCGCCGCCGAGCGCCGGGTTGACCAGGATGCCGGTGCCGAGCGCACCGACGATGCCGCCGACGCAGTGGACGCCGAACACGTCGAGCGAGTCGTCATAGCCGAGCGCGTTCTTCACCACGGTGCAGAAGAACAGGCAGACCACGCCGACGACGAGGCCGAGCACGATGGCGCCCATCGGACCGGAGTAACCGGCCGCCGGCGTCACCGCGACGAGACCCGCGACCGCGCCCGAGAGCGCGCCGAGCAGCGAGGGATGGCCCTTGATGATCCATTCCGCGAACATCCAGGACAGCGCCGCCGCAGCGGTAGCCACGAACGAGTTGGTCATGGCGAGCGCAGCGCCGCCATTGGCTTCGAGGTTGGAGCCGGCGTTGAAGCCGAACCAGCCGACCCAGAGCAGCGAGGCGCCGATCATGGTCATGGTCAGCGAGTGCGGAGCCATCAGCTCCTTGCCGTAGCCGGTGCGCTTGCCGATCAGGAGCGCGCCGACGAGGCCGGCGATGCCCGCGTTGATGTGCACCACGGTGCCGCCGGCGAAGTCGATCGCGCCCTTCTTGAAGATCCAGCCGGCATCGGCGTTGATCTCGTCGAGCTTGGCCTGCGCCGCGGTCTTGGCCGCGCCGTCAGCCGCAGCGGCGAGCGCCTTGGCGGCATCCTGGATCGCGTCCGGGCCCGGCCAGTACCAGACCATGTGCGCGATCGGGAAGTAGATCAGCGTGACCCAGAGCGGGATGAACAGCGCCAGCGCCGCGAACTTCATCCGCTCGGCAAAGGCGCCGACGATGAGGGCCGGCGTGATCGCCGCGAAGGTCATCTGGAAGCAGATGTAGACGAGCTCGGAGATGTTGGCGTCGACCGAGAAGGTCGCGACCTTCGAGTCGGTGGTGACGCCCATCAGGAACGCCTTGGAGAAACCGCCGATGAAGTCGGAGCCGCCGGTGAAGGCGAGGCTGTAGCCATAGAGGGCCCAGAGCACGGTGACGAGGCAGACGGTGTAGAACACCTGCGCCAGCACCGAGAGCATGTTCTTGGAGCGGACCAGACCGCCATAGAACAGCGCCAGGCCCGGGATGGTCATCAGCAGCACCAGCACCGTCGAGGTCAGCATCCAGGCATTGTCGCCCTTGTTGACGGTTGGCTCAGCGTAGGCGGCGGTCGCGGCAAACAGGCCGACTGCAAGTGCCGCCAGTCCCGCGCCGTAGGGACGCTTGAACGTCATGTTATTTTACTCCTGAGGTCTTGTAAGGTTTGAGCGCGAAATCAGAGGGCCGCGGCATCAGCCTCGCCGGTGCGGATGCGCACGGCGTGTTCGAGGCTGATGACGAAGATCTTGCCGTCGCCGATCTGCCCGGTCTTGGCGGCAGCGGTGATGGCGTCGATGGTCTTGTCGACCTGATCGGAGGCGACTGCGACCTCGATCTTGATCTTGGGCAGGAAGCTCACGGCATATTCGGCGCCGCGATAGATTTCCGTGTGCCCCTTCTGACGGCCGTAACCTTTGACTTCCGTCACCGTGAGACCGTGAACGCCAATGGCGGTCAGGGCGTCACGGACCTCTTCGAGCTTGAATGGCTTAATGATCGCCATAACAATTTTCATGAGTCCTATCCCCGCTTGGACCCGATGCGGACACCGGGAAGTTTGCGACTGAGAACCACCACGCGGAGGACATCCACAACGCGGGCACAGCCGGGACCCCTAGAATCAAATGCCGTGCCAGTCGGCGGGACTTCGCTAACGGTTTATGAATCCGGTTCTTTTCCCGCTTTGCGGGAGGGAGGCGACCCTGCGCTATTCCGTCGCGCCTAAAACTTAATCAGGCCTGTCTAAAACGCAGGCATGGCCTACTCCGGACATAATTGTGCCCAGAGCGGCGGCAGGGTGGCGGTAGCGGGATAGCGTGAATTACTGCAGCGCCTCGCCGTGCTGTGAGATGTCGAGCCCCTCGAGCTCCTGCTGCGCCGAGACCCGCAGCGGCACGAAGGCGCTGACCAGTTTGAGCAGCACGAAGGTGACGCCGCCGCACCAGATGAAGGTGACCGCCACGCCGTAGAGCTGGATCACGAGCTGCTTCGGGTTGCCCTCGAGCAGGCCGGCGGTGCCGCCGATCGCGGAGGCCGCGAACACGCCGGCGAGCAGCGTGCCGGTCAGGCCGCCGATGCCGTGCACGCCGAACACGTCGAGCGAGTCGTCATATTTGAAGCGGTGCTTCAGCCAGGTGCAGGCCCAGTAGCAGACCAGGCCGGCGATGATGCCGACGACGACGCCGTGCCACGGCGCGACGTAGCCGGAGGCCGGCGTGATGGTGCCGAGGCCGGCGACCGCGCCCGAGATCATGCCGAGCACCGACGGCTTGCGGCGCGTTGCCCATTCCATCGCGCCCCAGGTCAGCGCGCCGGCGCAGGCCGACAGATGCGTGGCGGTGATCGCCATCACCGCGCGCGAATTGGCCCCGTACGCCGAACCGCCGTTGAAGCCGAACCAGCCGACCCAGAGCAGGCCGGTGCCCATCACCGCGAGCGACAGATCGAATGGCGCCAGGTTCTCGCTGCCATAGCCATGGCGGTTGCCCATCACCTTGGCCGCGACCAGGCCGCTGATGCCGGCGGACAAATGCACGACGAGGCCGCCGGCGAAATCGAGCACGCCGGCCTGGGCGAGGAAGCCGCCGCCCCACACCCAGTGCGCCAGCGGCACATAGGCGAACACGAACCAGCCGATCGAGAACAGCACATAGGCGGAGAACCGCATGCGGTCGGCGACCGAACCCGCGACCAGCGCCACCGTGATGATCGCAAAGGTCATCTGGTACAGCATGAACAGCGCTTCGGGGATGGTCTTGGCCGCCGGATTGACGCTGTCCATCGTCATGCCCGCGAGAAACCACCGGTCGAGCCCGCCGAGCCAGGCGCCGTCGCCGACGAAGCTCAGCGAATAGCCGAAGGTGACCCAGAGGATCGAGACGATGGCGACCGCAGCAAGGCTCTGCGCCATGGTCGCCAGCACGTTCTTCTTGCGCACCATGCCGGAGTAGAACAGCGCCAGCCCCGGGATCGTCATCATCAGCACCAGCGCGGTGGCGACGATCATCCAGGCGGTGTCGGCGCCGTTGATACCGGGATTGGCCGCCGACGTGCCGGCTGAATCCTGCGCGAAGGCAGGCGTGTCCAGCGCCAGCAGAATTGCAGCATTGATCGGCGCAGCTGTGATCGCTGCGCGAAGAGCCCATGCCCCCATCATCATTCCCCGGCGGTCGTCGTTGTTTGGATGCGCCGGCGTCGTTGCCGGCGGTGATCTCGATTGGAAAGTTACAGCGCGTCGCGGTCGGTCTCGCCGGTGCGGATGCGCAGGGCGTGGTCGATCGGCGTGACGAAGATCTTGCCGTCGCCGATCTGGCCGGTGCGGGCGTGCTGGGTGATGACGGCAACCGCCTTTTCGGCGAGGTCGGTATCGACCGCGATCTCGATCCTGAGCTTGGGCAGGAAGTTCACGACATATTCGGCGCCGCGATAGATCTCGGTGTGACCCTTCTGGCGGCCGTAGCCCTTCACCTCGGTCACCGTCATGCCGTGGACGCCGATCGCAGTCAGCGCCTGGCGCACCTCGTCCAGCTTGAACGGTTTGATGATCGCGACGACGAGTTTCATGGTGAGGCCTTCATTCCCTTGAGGTTTTTCGCAATCCGCAGCAGTGGCCGGAGCGGCACGTGCCGTCTTGTGGAGCGGCAACTTGCCGCCCCCTCGCGGCTGGCGTTCTGCGTCCACCAAATCTGGCAGCTTTCTGGGCAAATGGCACAAAAAAGTTGCAACATGAAGCGGAAAACATGCGCAGCCGGTGAGGTCGCTCACTATACGGGACGAAAACCCTCGGCCAGAATGTGGCTTTCCCACCCGGTCAGCAGCTCCCCGCTGGCTTGTTTCGCCACCGCGTCCCCCGCGCGCGCCCCGAGGAAACAAAAATGTCGAACCGAAACTGGTTTTATGCATCCGAAGGCCAGCAGAAGGGTCCCCTGCCGGAGGGCCAGCTGCGTGACCTCATCAGCCGCGGCATGGTGCGGGCCGATACGCTGGTGTGGACCGAAGGCATGTCCGGTTGGCAGAAGGCGGGCGAAATTCCCGGCCTCGTTCCCGGCGCGGGCGCGCCACCGGCGTTTCCGCAAGCAGGCGGGGCGCCGCAGGTCGCGGCCTCCGGCAGCTACACCGGCGGGGCGCTGTCGGCGGACTTCCCGACCTGGGGCCTGTTCGGACGCAGCCTGCTGCTGTTCATCGGCCAGATTTTCGTCATTCCGGCGCCGTGGACGGCGACCGCCCTGTACCGCTTCGCGATTCCCTACATCCGCGTCCCGGGCCGGCCGAATCTCGAGTTCACCGGACAACCGCTCGACATCTGGTACGTCTTCATCGTGTTGGGTCTGTTGACCTATGCCGGGGTCGCCGACAGCAACATCGTCACGCTGCTGTCCCTGGTGCTGCAGGCGTTCCTCGGCTGGATGATCGTCCGCTGGATCGCCAGCCGTCTCAGCTCGAACGGCCAGGAGCTGCCGATCGCGTTCAAGGGCAGCCCGGCGGTCTATATCGGCTGGTATGTGTTGATGGTGATCTCTTCGATCACGATCATCGGCTGGGCCTGGGTGATGACGGCCTGGATGCGCTGGATCTGCCGCAACATCGAAGGCACGCGCCGCGAGGTCACCTTCAACGCGTCGGGGCTCGAGGTGCTGTGGCGAACCATCGTGTTCGCGATCGGTTGCGCGTTCCTGATCCCGATTCCCTGGGTGCTGCGCTGGTACGCCAACTGGTACATCTCGCAATTCGCGCTGGTCGAGCGTCAGTCCGGCTTCGTCGCCGTCTAGCTCTTTGTTTGAGCATGATCTCCGCGCAAACGCGTACCGCGTTTGTCGCGAGGGAAAACCGCTTCACACTTTTCCGGATCATGCTCTACCGCCGCTCGCGCACCGAGCCTTCCTGCGCCACTGACGCCACCAGCGTGCCGTCGGGCTTGAAGATCAGGCCGCGGGTCAGCCCGCGGCCGGATTGCGCGCTCGGCGAATCCTGCACGTAGAGCAGCCATTCGTCGGCGCGGAACGGGCGGTGAAACCACATCGCATGGTCGAGGCTCGCCGGCATCATGCGGCGGTCGAACAGCGTGCGGCCGTAGCGCGCCATCACCGCGTCGAGCAGCGAGAAATCCGATGCATAGGCCAGCGCGCACAGATGCAGCGCGGGATCGTCGGGCAGCTTGGCGGCGGTGCGGATCCAGACATGGATGCGGCCGTCGTCGATCTTCTGGCCAAAGTAGCGGCCGAGCTCGACCGGGCGCAGCTCGATCGGCCGGTCGCTCTCGTAGTAGCGGCGGATGAACTCCGGCATTTCCTTGAACATCGGCTGCTTCGACACTTCCTCGGCCGTCAGCTTCTCCGGCGGCGGCACGTCGGGCATCTTGTCCTGGTGGTTGAAGTTGCTCTCCTCGTCGGCGTGGAACGAGACCATGATCGAAAAGATCGCGTTGCCGTGCTGGATCGCGGTGACGCGGCGGGTGGTGTAGCTCTTGCCGTCGCGGAGACGCTCGACCTGGTAGATGATCGGGATCTGCGGATCGCCCGGCAGGATGAAATAGCAATGGATCGAATGCGGCAGGCGGCCCTCGACGGTGCGGCACGCCGCCACCATCGCCTGCCCGATCACCTGGCCGCCGAACACCCGCTGCCAGCTGGTCTTCGGGCTGTTGCCGCGGAACAAATTCACCTCGAGCTGCTCGAGGTCGAGGATGGACAGCAGGTCGATCAGGCTTTTGGACATGGATGGCTTTCGGTGTCTTGGCCCGTCATTCCGGGGCGCGCGAAGCGTGAACTATGGTGCGCAATTGCGCACCTGAGAATCTCGAGATTCCGGGTTCGATGCTATCGCATCGCCCCGGAATGACCGCGTTGGGCTTGTTTCTGGCACCTGTTTCGCCCAGCTATTATCAGGTAGCAAGCACAGTCTGAGGGCGCCACGCGCGTAAAGGAACGGCATGCCGGCACAGCGAAGTATTGTCATCTGCGGGGGTGCATTTGCCGGGCTGGCGCTGGCGGTGGCGCTGCGCCAGGGGCTCGGGCCCGACGTCGGCGTGGTCGTGGCCGACCCGGCGCTGAGCCAGCGGCCAAGCCGCGACCCGCGCGCGACCGCGATCGTGGCGGCCTGCCGGCGGCTGTTCGAGACGCTCGGGGTCTGGGGCCAGGTCGCGCCGACCGCGCAGCCGATCACCGACATGGTCGTGACCGACTCCAAGCTGGAGGACGCTACGCGTCCGGTGTTTTTGACCTTCGCCGGCAATGTCGAGCCCGGCGAGCCGTTCGCGCATATGGTCGAGAACCGCTATCTGATCGATGCGCTCGCCGCGCGCGCCGAGGCCGAGGGCGTCGAGCTGCGCGCCACCGCGGTGTCGAGCTTCGATGCGCGCCCCGACGGCGTCAGCGTCACCTTGGCGGATGGCACCGTGATCGACGCGAGCCTCCTGGTCGCCGCCGATGGCGCGCGCTCAAGGCTGCGCGAGCGCGCCGGCATCGCCACCCATGGCTGGGACTACGATCAATCCGGCATCGTCGTCACCGTCGGCCATGAGCGCGCGCACAACGGCCGCGCCGAGGAGCATTTCCTGCCCGCGGGCCCGTTCGCGATCCTGCCGCTGACCGGCAACCGCTCCTCGCTGGTGTGGACCGAGACGCGCAAGGACGCCGCGCGCATCACCGCGCTGAGTGACGAGGAATTCCACGCCGAGCTCGAGCAGCGCTTCGGTCTGCACCTCGGCGAGATCAAGGCGCTCGACAAGCCGCGCGCGTTTCCGCTCGGCTATTTCGTCGCGCGCTCCTTCATCGCCGAGCGGATGGCGCTGATCGGCGACGCCGCGCATGTGATCCATCCGATCGCAGGGCAGGGGTTGAACCTGGGCCTGAAGGATGTCGCCGCACTGGCCGAAGTCGTGGTCGACGCGGCGCGGCTCGGCATGGATCTCGGCCAGGCCGACGTGCTCGAGCGCTACCAGCGCTGGCGCCGCTTCGACACCATGGCGATGGGCGTCGCCACCAACTCGCTGAACTTCCTGTTCTCCAACGAATCGACGCTGCTGCGCACCGTGCGCGACATCGGCCTCGGTCTCGTCGACCGCACGCCGCCGCTGAAGGAGATGTTCATCCGCCAGGCGGCGGGATTGTCAGGCGAAGTGCCGCGGCTGCTGAAGGGCGAGGCGCTGTAGAATTTGTAGCTTCGTAGCCCGGATGCAGCGAAGCGAAATCCGGGAAAGTCTCACCGCGGATAATCTGCCCAGATTGCGCTGCGCTGCATCCGGGCTACGGGTCTTCCCTCAATCGATCTTTCTTGCCTCTTCCGGCAGCATGATCGGGATGCCGTCGCGGATCGGATAGGCGAGCTTTGCGGAGCGCGAGATCAGCTCCTGCCGCGCGGCGTCGAATTCCAGCGGGCCCTTGGTGATCGGGCACACCAGAATTTCCAGCAGCTTCGGGTCGGCGGTGCTCTCGAGGTGATCGGTCGTGGAATTCATTGCGCTCTCCAGCTTCCCTGTCGTCTAGCACATCCAATCGGCGCGAGTCATGACGGCGCGCGGGCCATCCGCAGCAGCTCGTCGAGCGCGGCCTGCTGCCGCACCTTCGGGCCGGTCTGGTCCGACAGCGCGTAGCCGACGAACGCCCAGTAGAAGATCTGCGCGCGGCCGCGCGCCACCTCGTCGGCAAATCCGGCCTGCCGCAGCAGGGTCTCGATATAGCCGATGCGGCGCTGGTCGACCGCGAGCACCGCGGCGCGCGCCTCCGGATCGACGGTCGCCCAGCTGCGCACCGCGCGTTCCAGCAGAAGCCGCGCCGAGAAGGTGCGGCGCAGCAGCAGCGCCAGCGCGTCCTCGCCGCTCGGAACCGTCTCGAGCTCGGCGATCACCTGCTCGGCGCTGACCTCGCGCCAGTGCTTGAGGATCGCCGCGCGGTACGCGCCGATATCGGCAAAATGCCAGTAGAAGCTGCCGCGCGAGACGCCCATCGCCTTCGCCAGCGGCTCGGCCTTGAGCGCCGTGAAGCCGCTTTTTGCCAGCGTCTTCAGGCCCCGATCGAGCCAATCCTTTGCCGAAAGCTGTTCCGTCATGGTTCCCCGTTCCCGCGCCGGCCGACCATACACAACTGTATTGACAGGCGCCAGCCGCCGGTGCGATAAGCATCAACCATACAGTTATGTATGGAGGCGTCGCGATGCGCGATCTTCTGCTGCAGGCTGCCGGACTGATCGCCATCGGCATCAGCCTGGCGCATGGCGTGCTCGGCGAGACCAAGGTGTTCGCGCGCGCCACCGTCGAGCCGCCGCGGCTGCGACTGCTGCTCCGCCTGGTCTGGCAGGCTGGCACCATCGCCTGGATCGCCGGCGGCGTCCTGCTGCTCGCAGCCCCCGCAATGGCGTCGGACGCGGCGCGGCACTGGATCGTGGTGACCTTCGCCGTCGTCTTCGGCTTTGCCGCGATCGCAAATGCGATTGCGACCCGGGGCCCGCATCTCGGCTGGATCGGGATGAGCGCGGTCGTGGCGCTCGCGGTGGCCGCCTACTAGCGCAGGAGTTCACCATGGACGATCGCATCCGCCTTTCCATCGCCAACGGCGTCGCCGACGTCCGGCTGAACCGACCGGACCGGCTGAACGCGCTCGATCCCGCGATGTTCGTGGCGATCGCCGATGCCGGCGCGCGGCTTGCAGATAACAGCGGCGTCCGCGCCGTGGTGCTGTCGGGCGAAGGCGAGGCGTTCTGCGCCGGCCTCGACATCGAGCGCCTGGTCGCCACGACCGAAGGCGAATCCATCCTGCCGTTTGCCGATCTGGGCCGGCGCACCCACGGCATCGCCAACTGGGCGCAGCATCTGGTCTGGCTGTGGCGGGAGCTGCCGGTGCCTGTCATCGCGGCCGTCCACGGCGTCGCGGTCGGTGGCGGATTCCAGCTCACGCTCGGCGCCGATATCAGATATCTCGCGCCCGGCACGCGGCTCGGCATCGTCGAAGCCAAATGGGGTCTGGTGCCCGACATGGCCGGCACCCAGCTGATGCGTCATCTCGCCCGCGAAGATATCGTCCGCGAGCTGACCTACACCGCGCGCATCTTCTCCGCCGACGAAGCGCTCGCCTACGGCTTCGCTACAAAAGTGGTCGACGATCCCCGAGAGGCCGCGCTGGCGACAGCGCGCGCGATCGCCGACCGCAGCCCGGATGCAATCCGCGCCGCCAAGCGGCTGCTCAATCTCGCGGCCAGCTGCGACGCCGCGACCGGGCTCGCGGCCGAGACCGCCGAGCAGGCGCAGCTGCTCGGCACGCCCAATCACGTCGAGGCGGTCAGGGCCAATCTCGAACGCCGCCCGCCGCGCTGGAGTGTTGCATGACCGCGGATCCGGGTTTCGACCTGCAGCGCCTTGCCGCGGTCAATGCATCCGCCGCGTTCAACCGGCTCATCGGCCTCGAGGTCGTCGCGGCCGGTGACGGCGAGGTCGAGCTGCGCATGCCGTGGCGCGACGACTTCGGCCAATATGCCGGCCATTTGCATGCCGGCATGATCGCAGCGCTGCTCGACACCGCCTGCGGCTTTGCCGCGGCGACCGTCATCGGCAGCGTCACCGCGTCGCATTTTTCGATGAACTGCCTGAAACCCGCCGCCGGCCTCAGGTTTGTCTCGAAGGGCACCACGGTGCGCGCCGGGCGCAAACAGGTGTTCGCACGGGCGGAGCTGTTCGCGGAGAATGAGCGGGGCGACATGATCCTCGTCGCCACCGGTGAGACGGTGCTCGTTCCTCTCAGCGCCTGATCGGTCAACACCAGGGAGTGCCAACATGTCCCTCGTTCTCGTCACCGGCGGCAGCGGCCATCTCGGCCGCGATCTGGTCGACCGGTTGGTTCAGGCCGGGCACCGCGTGCGGGTGTTCGCGCGGTCGCCGCAAGCTCGCGCCGATATCGAGTGGGCGACCGGCGACCTCGCCACCGGCGAAGGTTTGCGCGCGGCGCTGCGCGGCGTTGACACCGTGATCAATGCGGCGACGTTTTCGCCGATCGCGCGGCGCGGCGGCATCAGGCCGATCGATTTTTTCAGATCGCCCTCCGCCGTCGATGTCGAAGGCACCGAGCGGCTGCTCGCGTCGTGCGGTGATGCGAAGGTCCAGCACTTCCTTCATGTCTCGATCGTTGGCCTCGACGATGCGTCACTGCCTTATGCTCGCGTCAAACTTGCGGGCGAGCGCCTTGTGCGCAGCTCCGACTTGTCGTGGTCGGTGGTCCGCGCGATGCCGTTCTACTATCTGCTGGAGACCATGCTCGCCTCCCTCTCCTGGCTTCCGCTCTGGCCGGTGCCGACGACCGTGTTCAATCCGGTCGATACGTCCGACGTCGCCGGCTATCTCGTCAGCTGTGCGTTCGACGAAGAGCGCGGCGAGCGTGCCGAGATCGGCGGCCCCGATGATCTCGGCTGCGATGCATTCGCGCGGCAGTATCAAGCCGCCCGCGGCATCCGCCGGCCGATCCTGCCGATGCGGGTGTCCGAGCGCACGGCCCGCGGCATGGGCTTTGTCGTGAGCAGCGGCGTGCGCGGAACTCTGTCCTGGTCCGATTGGCTGCAGCGGCGGTCATCCGCGTTCCAAATCGCGGCGTGAGCCGTTGGAACCGCGACTTCTTGCAGTGCGGTCGAAGCACATTGCGGAATTTGATGGAGTCATCAATTCCGCAGCAGATCCGGCTTACGCGCGGATAACCATGCCACCGAAAGTTGCGAAAAATTATCGAGAAGAAAATCCACTCGGCCTATTGGTTGAAGCAGTTGTTCATGGGCCGATTCAATGTTCCGTATTCTTACGTGCATTTCCGGTGAGCATGACTGGCGGCTCGTTCTGCTCGCCGGCCTTGTCTGTTTCGTTGCCAGCATCGTTGCCGTCAACATCTTCCATCGCGCGATGGCGTCGCAAGCAAGGACGCGCCTGATCTGGATCGCGATCGCCGGCGCGGCGATCGGCTACGGAATCTGGGCGACGCATTTCATCGCCATGCTCGCCTATGAGCCGGGCGTGCCGACCGGTTACGCCATTGCGCTGACCGCGCTGTCGCTCGCTGTGGCGATGATGCTGACATCGGTCGGCCTCGGCTTTGCCGCGAGCGAGACCAGCCGCTGGCGCGCGCCGGTCGGCGGCGCGGTGATCGGGGCCGGCATCGCCTCCATGCACTATCTCGGGATGTGGGCGCTCGAAGTGCCGGGCCACGTCACCTGGTCGCTCGACCTCGTGGCCGCCTCGATCGTACTCGGCATGCTGTTCGGATATGCCGCGCTGGCGATCGCGGTCCGCCACCAGGACCGCTGGATGTCGCTGGCGGCGGCGCTGCTCCTGACGCTTGCGATCGTTTCGCATCACTTCACGGCGATGGGTGCAGTGGGGATCATTCCCGACCCGTCGCGGGTCTCCGACGCGCTCTCGCTGTCGCCCGCCTTCCTCGCCGTCACCATCGCCGGAGTGGCGCTGACGGTGCTCGGGATGAGCATGGTCGGCGTGCTGGCCGACCGGCGGCTTGCACTGCGCACCAGCCGCTTCGAGGAGATCATCAGTCAGCTTTCGCACGCGCGCCAGCAGGTCGAGGCGCAGCAGAACGAGTTGCAGGAGCAGAAGCTCCGGCTCGACACCGCCATCAACAACATGGGCGAAGGCCTCTGCATGTTCGATGCGGATAAGCGCCTCGTCGTGTGCAACGACCGCTACGCCAGGATGTACCGGCTGCCGCCGGAACTGCTGATGTCGGGCACGCCGCACGGCGAGATCATCCGGCATCGGATCGCCAACGGCATTCTCAAGGGCGAGACCAGCGACACCGCTGCGACCAAGGTGCTCGCGACGTTGAATGCGCTGCCGGCCAACGAGACCACCAGCCGGATCGACGAGCTCGCCGACGGCCGGCTGATCTGCGTCACCCGGCAGCCGATGCCGAGCGGCGGATGGGTGGCGACCCATCGCGACGTCACCGAGCAGGTGCGCTCCGAAGCCAAGATCACCCACATGGCGCAGCACGACGCGTTGACCGATCTGCCCAATCGCGTGCTGCTCAAGGAGCGGATGGAACAGGCGCTGGCGGCGACGCTGCGCGGCGGACCGAGCTTTGCGGTGCTGATGCTCGATCTCGATCGCTTCAAGGAAGTCAACGACACGCTCGGGCATCCGGCGGGTGACGCGCTGCTGCAGGCGGTGGCGGCACGGCTGCGCCGCTGCGTCAGCGAGTCCACGCTGATCGCGCGCCTCGGCGGCGACGAGTTTGCGGTGATCGACTATGTCACCGATCCGGTCGCGGATGCAGGCCAGCTCGCCGAGCAGATCAGACGGGCGTTGAGCGAGCCGGTCGACCTCGGCGATCACCGGGTCACCACCACGACCAGCATCGGCATTGCGATCGCGCCGCGCGACGGCACAGATTCGGACGAGATCCTGCGCAGCGCCGACCTTGCGCTGTATTCGGCCAAGAGCGGTGCGCGCGGCTCGTTCCGCTTCTTCGAGCCCGAGCTCGACCGGCAGCTGCAGGCCCGGCGCAGCCTGGAGCGCGACATGCGCAGCGCGCTCGCGCACGGAGAGTTCGAGCTGCACTATCAGCCGTTCATTCATGTCGTGAGCGGCGAGACCTGCGGCTTCGAAGCGCTGCTGCGCTGGAATCATCCGGAACGCGGCCGGGTATCACCCGCGGATTTCATCCCGCTCGCGGAAGAGACCGGCCTGATCGTGCCGCTCGGCGAATGGGTGCTGATGACGGCCTGTGCCGAGGCCGCGAAATGGCCCGACGATCTCAAGATCGCCGTCAATCTGTCGCCGGTCCAGTTCCGGAGCCCGGAGCTGGTCCCGATCGTGATGCGCGCGCTGGCGAACGCCGGCATCGCCTCGCACCGGCTCGAGCTCGAGGTCACCGAGACCGCCATCATCCACGACAGCGAGACGGTGTTCGCGGTGCTCGCTCAGCTGCATGCGCTGGGGGTGCGGATCGCGCTCGACGATTTCGGCACCGGTTATTCGTCGCTGAGCTTTCTGCAGAAGTTTCCGTTCGACAAGGTCAAGATCGATCGCAGCTTCGTCTCCGAACTGTCGGGCGCGAGCGACGAGTCGCGCCGGATCGCGCGCGCGGTGGTTCGCTTCGCGGTCAGCCTCGGCAAGACGACCACGGCCGAGGGCGTCGAAACCCGGGAGCAGCTCGACATCCTGCGCGCCGATGCCTGCGTGGAAGTGCAGGGCTTCCACTTCAGCCCGCCGGTGCAGGGCGCCCGGGTCGCGCAAATGATCGGCGAGCGGGCGCCGGCCGAGGCGCCGCGCCCTGCCGTTCGCCGCGCCATGGCGGAGGCCGCATTCTGATCGCGGGCGGCCGCCCCGATTGCGGCTCGTGAGGCGTAACGCCGCAGCACGCGGCCAAACGCAAATTGCGCGCGGTCACCACGGCGGTTTTCGCGACCGTTAGAATTTCTCTAAAGCATGCCCCTGACAGCGCTGCCTTGACTTGGCAAGAGCCTCGGCTTCCTTCACGCATGTGTTCTGCGCGACGGCGTTTCGCGCATGATCGAAAATGGAGGGGAGATGCGCGTGAGCGTCATTCGGAGTGCTGTGCTTGCTGTGTCCTTGCTGGGGCTGATGGGATCGACGGCGCTGGCCGACGGCTTCAAGAACTGCACCAAGCTCGACAAGGCGTCGTGGAAGCCTGCAGCCGACGCAGAAGCCAAGGCCAAGGCGGCCGGTTACGAGGTGCGGCGGTCCAAGGTCGAGGGCTCGTGTTACGAGGTCTACGGCGTCAAGGAAGGCAAGCTCTACGAGCTGTTCTACAGCCCCGAAGATCTCAGCCTGAAGAAGACGATCGCGAAGTGAAGCCGAGCATGATCCGGACCGGCACGGCCGCGTTAGCGAAAAGTGCGAAGCGGTTTTCCGACCAGATCATGCTCAAGCAACAAGCGAAAGCACGATGAGCGAGACGGTGCACGGTCTGCGCGATGCGTCCACAGCGGCGCCCGCGCAGCGCACGGCGTCGCGGACGGTGCAGGTCTGGGACCTGCCGCTGCGGCTCTGGCACTGGGCCCTCGCGGTCCTGGTGCTGATCGCGTGGCTGACGCCGAGCACCTATGACCGGCTGCACCGGCTCTCCGGCTATGCGGTGATCGCCCTGCTGGCGTTTCGGCTGGTTTGGGGCTTTGCCGGCACGCGCTATTCGCGGTTCAGCAAGCTCGGCGTCCGCTTGCGCGCCGCGCCGCGCTACATCTGGAATCTCCGCCGCGGCATCACCGGGCGCTATATCGGGCTCAACCCGGCTGGCACCATCATGCTGGTGGCGCTGCTGCTCTCGCTCGCGGTCTCGACGATCACGGGCGCGATGTCGGTCACCGTGACCTTCTTCGGCGTCTGGTGGGTCGAGGACACCCATGCTTACGCGTCGGATGCGGTCATCATCCTCGCCGGGCTGCATGTGCTGGGCGTCGTCGTGATGGCGATCCTGCAGCGGCAGAATTTGGTGCGCGCGATGTTCAGCGGGCGCAAGCACCTCGGCCATCACTGACGGCGCGCGAAGCGCGCTACTGCACCGGCGGGTCGCCGCTGGTGCGCTTCTTGGCGAGGTCCATCTCGGTGATGGCGATCAGGATTTCGGCGCGCGTCTTTAGGTCGGGCGCCTCCAGCATCGCCTGCTTCTCCGCGGCGCCATAGGGCGACATCATCGCGAGCGCGTTGACCAGCGCCTCGTTGGGCGCGGCCTCGATGCCTTCCCAGTCGACCTTCAGCTTGTTGGCTTCCAGGAAATCGGCGAGCACCTCGAGCAGCGCCTTGCGGTCGACCGCGTCCTCGCCCTTGCGCGCGGTGAAGTCGCCGGTGAAGGAGAAGAAGTCGACCTTGCACTGCCGGTACGGCGTCTGCACGTTCAATTCCTCGACCACCTTGAAGCGGGAGACGCCGGTCAGCTCGAGGATGTAGCGGCCGTCGCCGGATTCGGCGAGCTGGGTGATGCGGCCGACGCAGCCGATCTTGAACAGCACCGGCTTCGCCTCCTTCGGCGAATGGGTGACGTCGGGCTGGATCATCCCGATCAAACGGTGGCCGTCGCGCAGCGCGTCGTCGACCATCGCAAGATAACGCGGCTCGAAGATGTTGAGCGGCATCTGACCGCGCGGCAGCAGCAACGCACCGGGCAGCGGAAACACCGGGATCACTTCCGGCAACTCGCCGGGCCCGCGATATTCGGCATTGATCGGCATCTGCGGTCCCGCTGCTGTTACCGGCGCGCTCCGAGCATGATCCGGAAAAGTGTGAAGCGGTTTTCCGACAGGATCATGCTCAAACAATATCCTAAAGCGCGACCTTGTTGCGCTTTAGGAGAAGAGGATGGTCGACAACCGCTTGCGCCCCTCGACGGTTGCCTCATCGGTGCCGCCCCACGCTTCGAAGAATTGCACCAGCTGCTTGCGCGCGCCGTCGTCGTTCCACTTGCGGTCGCGCTTGACGATGGCGAGCAGCTGCTCGGTCGCCTCGACGCGCTTGCCCATCGCATTGAGGGCGGTCGCGAGATCGAATCTTGCCTGATGATCGAGCGGGTTTGCGGCGACTTTCTGTTCCAGCTCGGCAACGGGGCCAACCGACTGCGCCTGTTCGGCGAGGTCGATCGCGGCCTGCACCGCCTTCACCGCGGCATCATTGCGCTTGGACTCCGGAACCATCGCCAGCGTTTGCTTGGCCTGCTCGACCGCGCCGGTCGTGATGTAGCATTTTGCCAGCCCGGCCAGCGCCGCGATGTTGGTGGCATCATGCGCCAGCACTTCGGCATAGATCTGCGCCGCGGCGGCGGCATCGCCCTCGGCGAGCACGGCCTCGGCCTCGGCGATGATCTCGGCGAGATTGGGCTCGCCCGCCGCCGGCACGCCCTTGGTGATCTTCTCGATGAAGGCGTTGACCTGGCTTTCCGGCACCGCGCCCATGAAGCCGTCGGCGGGCTGGCCGTTGACGAAGGCGATGACGGCCGGGATCGACTGGATGCCCATCTGGCCGGGGATCGCCGGATGCTCGTCGATGTTCATCTTGACCAGCTTGACCCGGCCCTTGGCGTTGCGGACCGCCTTCTCCAGCATCGGGGTGAGCTGACGGCAGGGGCCGCACCAGGGCGCCCAGAAGTCGATCATGACCGGCTGGCGGCGCGACTCCTCGATGACGTCCTTCACGAAGGTCTGGGTCGTGGTTTCCTTGATCAGATCGGGCGCTGCCTCGGGCGTGGGGCCGCCCTGCTCCATTATCGTCACGTTGTCCTCGCCTGTCGTCTGAGGTCGAAAAAGCTGGAGGCGTTCTAGCACGCTCCACACGGCCGGTTCAGCCGTTCTGTCAGGCTAAATGGCGGTCAGCCAGCAAAATTCAATCGCTTATGGCGCCGACCAGTTCCATCGGAGATCGGGTGGATTCGGCCCCACGGCGGCCGATCATGGCGATCCGTTGCGGCAAACCGGGGATCGCCCATGGCAAAGGCCTATTACAGCACCGTGTTCGAGCAGCCGGCCGGCGAGGTCTGGAAAATCATCCGTGATTTCAACAATTACCCGGTCTGGGTCCATGGCGCGGGTTTTAGCGAGATCGAGGAGGGCAAATCCGGCGACACCATCGGCGCGGTGCGCAGCGTGCTCTACCGGGAGCGGCGGATCCGGCAGCGGCTGCTCGCGCAGTCCGACACCGACCGTTTCCAGACCTACGAATTCGCCGATGCCCCGACCCTGCCGCTGCAGGATTTCCAGGCCACGTTGCGGGTCACCCCTGTCATCGACGGCGATCGCGCCTTCATCGAATGGTCCGCGGTGTTCGATTGCGATCCCGACTGCCGCACCGAGCTGAGCCGGACCCTGACCGGCTGGTTCGAAACCTGGCTCGAATCGCTGCGGGACCGTATGGCGCTCTGAGGCCGGTTCCCCGCGGGCCGCGAAGAAAATTTTGGCCCGGCCCGGTTTGGGGCCGATTCGAGCGCAATTTTTAAGGAATTCACGCTATTTCGACAGCTTCGGACCGTGCTCTTGTGTTGCATTCATGGAGCGCATTTGGCATAGGTCTGCCGTTGTCGGCGAGCGATCGCCGCCATCTCGGATGCGGGTGTAGCTCAGTGGTAGAGCACGACCTTGCCAAGGTCGGGGTCGAGGGTTCGAGCCCCTTCGCCCGCTCCAAACTTCTCGCTGACCGAGCTGACAGTCTGATGAAGGCCCGCTGATTTGAGGCGGGCTTTTTGCTTTTCGCAGGATTGGTTGGGCCGCTCCGCCTGGTCCGTCATCGGCGCGTCGATGTCCAATTAACCGTCCCGGCGGCTGTTCTCAAAACTGATAGAAATTTGTGGTGTTGTCGACGCCGGACCCAGGTGGTGGCCGCGATCGCCGCGTGCGATCCGGCAAGCAGCACAGATGCCGGTAAGTTGGAAGCCAGAGCGGGGACTGAAACGACGCATGGCGCGCGCGAGCATTGCTGCGCTTGTCGTTCTCGGCTGCAGCTCGTTGTGCGCGCCGGCCTCGGCGCAGTTGATGCCGGGGGACACGGCATATGCGGCGGCTCCCGCCGCGCCGCCCAGCTTTTTTTCCGCGCCTGACTTCGATCCGCAGGACCGGCCACGCACCCGCGTCTACATCCCGACACGGTCGCATTCGGGCGGCAGCCAGAACTTTTGTGTCAGGACCTGCGACGGCCGCTACTTCCCGCTGCCGCGCCTGAGTGAAGCGGTCAATGTCAGCGCATGCGAGGCGGTCTGCCCCGCCGCCGAGGTGCAGCTGTACGCGGGTGCCGACATCGAAAGCGCCAGGACCGAGCAGGGCCTGCCCTACAAGACGCTGGCGAATGCGTTTCGCTTCCAGCGCGAGATCGTGCCGCAATGCGCGTGCCGTGCCGGCACGCCCGGTCTTTCGCCTGTCGCGATCGAGAACGACATGACGCTGCGCACCGGCGACATCGTTGCGGCGGATGATGGCTTCAAGATCGCGGCGGTCTCCGGCGGGCATCGGCGCAGCGTTCTGTTCAGGCCGCTGTCGAAGGCGCGCGCGCAGGCGCTCGGCCTCGCACGCATCTCGTCCAGATAGCCGACGCGATATGACGCGTTGGCTTCGCGCGAATATTGCGTTGCAATGTGCGCGGAAATCGTCCGAGGCAAATTGCGCTCAAAATTTAGTCGCTCAACTTGTTTTGACTGCAGCGCAGCACAAAGCGGGCTGCACTTCTCAGCCGCATCGGATGTGCTACCATTTTGCCGTCTGACCTACCTCCAGACCGCCACCATCATCTCTCAAGGCGTTCAAAATCAATAACAGCGGCAGGCTGCAACGGCCTGCATAGGGGAGTGACGCGATGAAATCGGCTTTCAATCGATCCATATTTGCGTTCGCGGCGATTGCATTGCTGGCGGGGACGACCTTCGCCAGTGCGCAGCAACAAACAGACAAGAACCGGGCGCTGAAGAAATACGAATCGGGCACCAAGGAATTTTGGACCCATCCGCCGGATGACTGGTTCCTCGGCGACGAGACCGAGGCGCAGAAGGGCCTTGCGCCGCCGTCCGGTCCGCCGACCGGCGCCTCAGATACCGAGCTCGCGGCGATGATGAAGAAGATCAAGCTGCCGCCGGGCTTCAAGATCGAGGTCTACGCCTCCAACGTGCTCGCGGCGCGGCAGATGGCCTGGGGCGACAAGGGCACGCTGTTCGTCGGCTCGTTCGGCCTCGGCAACGTCTATGCGATCAAGGACAACAACGGCAAGAAAGAGGTCAAGACCATCCTCAAGGGCCTCAACATGCCGACCGGGCTCGCCTTCCAGAACGGCGCGCTCTACGTCATCGCGGTCGACAAGCTGATCCGCTACGACAGTGCCGAAGCCAATCTCGACAATCTCGGCAGCGGCAAGGTGGTGTATGACGACATGCCGTCCTATGCCGCGCATGGCTGGAAATACATCGCGGTCGACAAGGACGGCTGGTTCTACCTGCCGTTCGGCCCGCCCTTCAACATCGGCATCCCGCCGACCTCGGTGTCGCAGATCCGCCGCGTCGATCCGAAAACCGGCAATGCGGAAATCGTGGCGCTCGGCGTCCGCAACTCGGTCGGCGGCGACGTCGATCCGCGCACCGGCAAGTACTGGTTCACCGAGAATGCGCGCGACTGGATCAGCGACGATCTGCCGAGCGACAAGCTCAACATGATCTCGAAGATCGGCGAGCATTTCGGCTATCCCTATTGCCACCAGGGCAACCTGCCGGATGACAAGTTTGCGATGGGCCACAAGTGCTCGGAGTTCACCCCGCCGGTGTTCAATCTCGGCGCCCACGTCGCTCCGCTCGGCATGAAGTTCTATACCGGCAGCCAATTCCCGGCCGAGTACAAGAACAGCATCTTGATCGCCGAGCACGGCTCCTGGAACCGGCACAAGTACCAGGGCGGCCGCATCGTGCGGATCACCGCTGGTCCCGACGGCAAGAACGCCAAGCAGGAGATCTTCGCGTCGGGCTGGATCGAGGGTGACCAGGGTTATCTCGGCCGTCCCGCCGATATCGTGCTCGACAAGGACGGCTCGATCCTCGTCGCTGACGACTGGGCCGGTGCGATCTATCGCATCAGCTACAGCAAGAAGTAACCGGCTAAACACCAATGAGGCTGCGGTGGCCGACAAGGCGGCCGCAGCCTCATGTTTTTTTGACTTTCGATCGGACGCGCGCCGACGTATCCGGAACTCACGATCCTCGATCGGGGTTATGACATCCGGGCCTGCGCTTGACGCATCCCAAGAAAACGATCGCAACACTCTCCTCGCGAAAGCGCTGTCCCCATGCTCAACAGATTGGTATTACGTGCCACCCTCGGCGTCGTGCTTGCGTTCGCGATGGCGCCAGGCCAGGCCGCCGACGTCGCTGCCGGCAAAACGAAGGCCGAGGTCTGCATCGGCTGTCATGGCGAGAACGGCCTCTCGCAGATCGAGAATATTCCCTCGCTGGCCGGCCAACTCGATCAGTTCGTGCAGTGGCAGCTGGTATTCTTCCGCGCCGGCGCCCGCAAGAACGACCAGATGCAGCCGATCGTCGAGCAGCTCACGAACGACGACATCCGCAATCTCGGCGCCTATTTTGCCTCGCTCGAGCCATTCAAGGGCGGCAAGGACGACAATCCGGAATTGTCGGAGAAGGGCAAGCAGGCCGCCGCCGGCCGCCGCTGCGCCTCATGCCACACCGACACCTATGTCGGCACCAAGGCGGTCGCCCGCATCGCCGGCCAGCGCGAGGATTATCTCGTCAAGGCACTGCACGACTACAAGTCGGGCCTGCGCTCCGGCGGCGCCCAGGCCGCGATGGCCGACGTCGCCTATCCCTTGAGCGACGAGGAGATTACCGCGCTCGCGCATTATCTCGCGCATCTGTCGCCGCAATAAGCCGTAGCCCGGATGAAGCGTAGCGCAATCCGGGGCCGCTGCATCGGCGGAAACGACCGCCCCCGGATTACGCTGCGCTCCATCCGGGCTACGAACTAACTCGCCCGCTGCTTCTCATACGCCTTGAGATGCGTATACGCCGTGCGCAGCTTCGGCACGGGGATCTTCGCCGCATCGGCGCGCACGATCAGATCGCCGATCACGTGATCGGCCTCGACCGGCAGCCCCGCTCTGATGTCGCGGAACATCGATGCCGTCATCGGCGAGCCTTCGGTGGTGAGCAGGCCGCGGGTGCGCTGGAAGAACGAACCACCGGGCGCGTGGCCGGCGTCGGCGGCGATCGCGCTGCATTCGTCCAGAATGCCGAGCAAAAAGTCCTTGCCGCCGGGCGCGGCCAGGATGTTGCCGACCGAGGTCCGCATCAGGCTGGTCGAGGCGGCGAGCGAGGCCAGAAACACCCATTTCTCCCACATGTCCTGCATCACGTGGTCGCTGGCGGCCGCGCCGTTGATCGCGGAGAAGGTGTCGGCGATGGCGCGCACCCGGTCCGACAGGCCGCCGGCGCGTTCGCCGAAATTGAGCGACTGCATCGGCTGCAGCTGCACCACCTCGCGCTTCTCGTTCAGCGTCGCCGCGATCGCACACAAGCCGCCGAGCACGTGCTGCGCCCCGAACCTCTTGTCGAGCGCATCGAGATGCAGCATGCCGTTGAGCAGCGGAATGATCGCGGTGTTGTCGCCGACCGCGGGTGCAAAGGACTTGATTGCATCGTCGAGATCGAAGGCCTTGCAGCTCAACAGCACGACGTCGAACTTTTGCGACAGCTTGTCGGCCTGCACGGTCGGCGGATTCGTCAAGGTCGCATCGCCGTTCGGGCTCTTGATCACGAGGCCGGCCGACGCCAGCTCGGCGGCGCGGCGCGGCCGGACCAGGAAGGTGACGTCGCGGCCGGCCTCAAGCATCCGGCCGCCAAAATATCCGCCGATCGCACCGGCGCCGACCACGAGAACGCGCATGGGATTTTTCCCTTCTTTGTCGTCCGCGGCTCGCGGGCGAATAGCGAATGGTGAGTAGCGAATAGATAAGAAGTCTATTCGCTACTCGCTATTCGCCGTTCGCTCATCTCACTTTCCCGACACCAATTCCTCGACTTCGCGGAGCTGCTCCTTGCCGAAGAACATCTCGTTGCCGACGAAGAAGGTCGGCGAGCCGAATGCGCCGCGCTCGACGGCCTTCTGGGTGTATTCGATCAGCTTGCCCTTCACCTCGGCTTCCTGCCCGCGGGCGAGCAGTTTGGCGCCGTCGAGACCCGAGGCGGTGAGGGCTTTGGCGGCCACTTCCGGATCGTCCATCTTCTTCGGCTCGACCCACATATGGTGGAACGCGGCCTCGATATATGGCTCGAACACGCCTTCCATCTGCGCCGCGACCGCCGCGCGCATCAAGTTCAACGTGTTGACCGGGAAGAACGGGTTCCAGACATAGGGCGCGACGTTGAAGCGCTTGAGGAAGCGCTCGGTCTCGACCTGCTGGAACTCGGGCTTGTTCTTGACGCCGGCCAGCGTCTCGGCCGGCGACTTGTTGTTGGTGGCCTTGAAGATGCCGCCGAGCAGGATCGGGACATATTCGAATTTCACGCCGGTGCGCTGCTCGATGGCCGGGATCGCCTTGTGGCTGAGGAAGGCGTTGGGACTGCCGAAATCGAACAGGAATTGCGGATTTTGGCTCACGGCAGTCTCTCCCTGAAGCTTCGCTTGGCACAGGCCTGCTGCCGCAGGCCCAGTGCGTAGAATATGATACTCATCATGTGAGCCGTGCGACGGGTTGTCAAACGCTGGATCGGCCGCGCATACGCGCCATTCCGCACCCGGATCGCAGGGTCCGGAACAACGCGCGGCAAGGCGGCGCGCTAATCCGCCTGATCGCTGTGGGCGAGGCTGATGGCGTGGTCGCGGATATCGGCGGGCCAGTCCGCGATCAGCGTCGCAAAGCGCCGGCGGTCGTGCGCGAACAGCGCGCGGATCGCGTCCTCGTAATGCGGCCGGTTGCCGGCCATCGTCGTCATGAAGCGATAGGCCGCGTCCTGGGCGAGGCGGGTGCGATCCTTGTCGCCGCTGGCGCGGCGGGCCTCGTCGATCAGCTTGCGGATCGCGACCGATGCGCCGCCTTTCTGCTGCGCCAGCCAGTCCCAGTGCCGCGGCAGCAGCGTGATCTCGCGCGCGACGACGCCGAGCCTGGGACGGCCGGGGCCGCGCGGCGCCGTGGCCGCCGGTGGCTCTTCCGCCGGCGCAGTGGCCGACTTCGGCAGACGCTTGAGCACCTCGTCGACCGAGCCGCGATAATCGATGTCGACCAGGGCCGAGGTGTGGCCGTTGAACACGAGGATCGCGGCGTCCTTGCGCCGGTCCAGCAGCTGCTTGGCCGTGCGGACAACCTCGGGGAGGTCGCCGGCGGCGATGCGGCGCTCACCCTCGAAGGCGACGTAGGCGGGATTCATTGCGGACCTCTCGGGTTGCGCGACATATTGTCCGGGTAATTTTTGATGGCCGTAGTGCCTCGATCTCGACTTTCTCGCGGCCGGCTGGCACCAAACAGTGCTCGACTGCGCTGAGGCTTCAGAGGACACCCATGCTGACCGTTCATCATCTCAACAATTCCCGCTCGCAGCGCGTGCTGTGGCTGCTCGAGGAGTTGGGCGTTCCTTACGAGATCGTGCGCTATCAGCGCCAGCCCGACATGCGCGCGCCGAAGGAGCTGCGCGCGATCCATCCGCTCGGCAAGTCGCCCGTGATCACCGACAACGGCAACACCATCGCGGAATCCGGCGCGATCCTCGACTACATCATCGCCACCTACGGCAATGGCAGGCTGATCCCGCCGGCCGGTACGCCGGAGCGGCTGCGTTTCACCTACTGGCTGCACTATGCTGAGGGCTCGGCGATGACGCCGCTGCTGCTCAAGCTGTTGTTCACGCTGATGCCGAAGCGCGCGCCGGCGCTGCTGCGGCCGCTGGTGCGCAAGGTGTCCAACACGGCGCTGTCCACGCTGGTCAATCCGCAGATCAAGCAACACATGGCCTATTGGGAGGGCGAGCTCGGCAAGACCGAGTGGTTCGCCGGCAACGAGTTTACCGGCGCCGACATCCAGATGAGCTTTCCGCTCGAAGCGGCCGCGGCGCGCGGCGGGCTCGAGGACGGCCATCCGAAATGCGTCGCCTTCCTCGCGCGCATTCACGCGCGCCCGGCCTATGTGCGAGCGCTTGAGAAGGGCGGGCCATACCAGGTCGGCCGCTGATTTCGCGCTCATCGCGGCAACTCGATGAGCGGCAGCAGCCGCGAATCCGACAGCGCCGCGGTGCGGTGTCCGATGCCGGCGAGATAGGCCTCCGCCACTGCAAAGGCGAGGAAGGCGCCGCGGCTCTTCTGCCGGATCAGCATGGCGCGGTCCCAGCGCTCGCCCTCGGGCCCGATCAGGAACGCGCCGCCTTCGCCCATGAACAACAGATCGCCGCCGCTCTTGCGCAGCAGCGGCAGCGTGTGCGCGACATAGCGGTCATAGGCCTCGGCGCCCGAGATCGGCTGCGGCGGGGCGAGCTCGGGACTTTGCGAATAGTCGGCGATCGCACGGAAGCGCAGCAGATTGAGCATCACCATCTCGCCGGCGATCTCGCGCTGGGCAAAGGCGCGTCCGGCGTCCCAAGTCGGCTCCAAATAGGTCGGCTCCAAGTGGCAGGCGGTGTTCATGTCCGGTCGTCCCGTCGGGCTTCGATGGACATGTTTTACCCGGGTCTTATTGCCATGTCAATAATACCCGGATATAAATAGGCGAGCGACAGGAGCCCGCCATGAAAACCGAGACCCGAAAACTTGCCACCGCCGACTACAAGAAGCGCCTGAGCATCGCCGGCGTGTTCGCGATCCGCTGCCGCGCGAGCGGCGAGATCTGGGTCGGGCAGGCGTTCGACCTCGACAAGATCCAGAACCGGATCTGGTTCACCTTGCGGATGGGCGATCATCGCAACGCCGAGCTGCAGCGCGCGTGGTCGGCGCACGGCGAACAAAACTTCGCGCTCGAAGCGCTCGAGCGCATCGCGGACGAGGAGCTCGCCTATGTCCGCGATACGCTGCTCAAGGAGCGCGTGCAGCACTGGCGCGCGCAACTCAATGCGTCAGCGATCTAGTGCGACGGTAACGCCTGCACGGTGACGCCGGGCGGCGGCACGTCGTCGTCGGGCACGAAGAAGTCCGCCATCAGCGGTACCGACGGATCGACGCGGTAGTGCTCGAAGTCGCGCATGCCGTTGGCATAGAGCACCTTGTCGTCGATGCAGAACTGGCCGGTGAACTCGCGCGCCGGCCGGGTGAAGATCGCATAGGCCGCATCGCCCATGATCTCGGGCGTGCGGCTGGCCCGCATCATGGTGTCGCCGCCGAGCAGATTGCCGACCGCGGCGGTGGCGATCGTGGTGCGCGGCCACAGCGCGTTGACCGCGATGCCGGCGGCCTTCAGCTCGCCGGCGAGGCCGAGCACGCACATGCTCATGCCGAACTTCGCCATCGTGTAGGCGGTCGAATGCTCGAACCATTTGGTCTTCATGTCGAGCGGTGGCGACAGCATCAGGATGTGCGGGTTCTCCGCCTTCTTCAGATGCGGGATGCAATATTTCGACACCATGAAGGTGCCGCGGGTGTTGATGCCCATCATCAGGTCGTAGCGCTTCATGTCGGTCGCCTGGGAGGTGGTCAGGCTGATGGCGCTGGCATTGTTGACGCAGATGTCGATGCCGCCGAATTCGGCCACCGTCTTCTCGATCGCCGCCACCACCTGCGTCTCGTCCCTGATGTCGCAGATCACGGGCAGCGCCTTGCCGCCGGCGGCGCGAACCTCGTCGGCCGCGGTGTAGATCGTGCCCTTCAGCTTCGGATGCGGCTCGGCGGTCTTGGCCGCGATCGCAATATTGGCGCCGTCCCGTGCCGCCCGCAGCGCAATCGCCAGCCCAATGCCGCGGCTCGCACCCGAGATGAACAGCGTCTTGCCCTTGAGCGATGTCATTGCACGACCTCCAGTTAGGGACGCACTCCGTCAGGCTCCCTCTCCCCTTGTGGGAGAGGGTTGGGGGTGAGGGGTATCCTTCCACACGGCGCGTCGCGTGGAGAGATACCCCTCACCCGGATCGCATTCCGCTTCGCTTCATGCAATCCGGCCTCTCCCACATCCGCCTTCGCCAAGGCTTCGGCGGACAGGAGGGGAGAGGCGAAGCGGAGCAAGCGGCTTGACCATGTCGCGACCGCTTTCAATCCGCATGCAGCACCCGCCCGCGCGTTTCCGGCAACGCGTAGGCGGCGAGGAAGAACACGCCGTAGGCCGCCACCGCGAAGATCGCGATCGCGTTGGCCAGCGAGGTCGTGGTCGAGAGCGCGCCGACCAGGAACGGGAACAGCGCGCCGATGCCGCGGCCGAAATTGTAGCAGAAACCCTGGCCGGAGCCGCGCAGCCGTGTCGGATAGAGTTCGGTCAGGAACGCGCCCATGCCGGAGAAATAGCCCGAGGCGAAGAAGCCGAGCGGGAAGCCCAGCACCCACAGCACCTCGTTGGAGAGCGGCAGCTGGGTGTAGAGCAGCACCACGGCGATGGCGCCGAGCGAGAAGATCAGGAACAGGTTGCGGCGGCCGATGCGGTCGGCGAGCCAGGCGCCGACCAGATAGCCGATGAAGGAGCCGATGATCAGGGTCGCGAGATAGCCGGTCGAGCCGACCACCGACAGCTTGCGTTCGGTGGTGAGGAAGCGCGGCACCCAGAAGGTGATGGCGTAGTAGCCGCCCTGCATGCCGGTGCCGACCAGCGACGCCAGCAGCGTCGTCTTCAGGATCGGCCCCTGAAAGATCTCCCACAGCGCGGCCGGGCCGCTGCCGGACGCCTGCTGCTGCGCCATGGTCGCGGCGGAAATCTCCGGCTCGGTGACGTAGCGGCGCAGATAGAACACCAAGAGCGCCGGCAGCGCGCCGATCACGAACATCCAGCGCCAGGCGCTTTCCGCCGGCAGGATCGAGAACAGCACCGCCTGCGACAGCACCGCGAGGCCCCAGCCGACCGCCCAGCCCGATTGCACCGAGCCGACCGCGCGTCCGCGATATTGCGGCCGGATCGCCTCGCCGATCAGCACCGCGCCGGCGGCCCATTCGCCGCCGAAGCCGAGCCCGAGCAGCGCGCGGGCGATCAGCAGCTGGTCGAAATTCTGCACCAACGCGCAGACCAGCGAGAAGAACGAGAACCAGATGATGGTGAGCTGCAGCGTCTTCACCCGCCCGATGCGGTCGGAGAGATAGCCGCCGAGCCAGCCGCCGACGGCGGAGGCCAGCAGCGTCACCGTGCCCGCAAGGCCCGCGGTGCCGGGGTCGACCTTCCACAGCGTGATGATGGTTCCGATCACCAGCGGATAGATCATGAAATCCATGCCGTCGAGCGTCCAGCCCGAGGCGCAGGCCCAGAAGGTGTGCCGTTCCTTGTTGTTCATGTCGCGATAGAAGGCGAGGAGGCTGGTGTCCTCGATCTCGGCGATTTCCATCGGTTTGGATTCGGCTTGGCTCATGCGCGCTTCCTTGGAAGATTTGTCGCCAGCTTCTGAACCGCGGCCGGCTTTGCGGAAGGAGCAACTTAGCCCGATGCCGGTGGGTGGGCAAAGGCGTGTTTGCGCCGTGCCCACCATCGGTAGTGTGCTCGTGATCGTGGGTACACTTCCGCCTTCGCTCTTCGAGCTACGGCGCGACGGGTCCGCTTTGCCCGCCCTGCGATTTACTGCCCCGCCGCCTCCGACCCCCGCGTGCGCGGATCGGGCGCGCCGAGCAGACCATTCGGCGTCACGAGGATCGAGTTGGCGGAGGAATAGCCCAGCGGCTCGACCAGCTTGTGGCCCTTGCTTCGCAGCTCGGCCAGCACATCATCGGGAAAGCCGCGCTCGATCCTGACCTCGTCGGGCAGCCATTGATGATGGACGCGCGGCGCGGCCACCGCGGCCGCGATATCCATCTTGTAGTCGATCACGTCGACGATGATCTGCGTCACCGCGGAGATGATGCGGCTGCCGCCGGGCGATCCCGTCACCAGCACCACCTTGCCGTCCTTCAGCAGGATGGCCGGCGACATCGAGGACAGCGGACGCTTGCCGGGGCCGGGCAGGTTGGCCTCGAAGCCGACTAGGCCGAAGGCGTTGGCGGCGCCGGGCGCGGCGGTGAAGTCGTCGAGCTCGTTGTTGAGCAGCACGCCGGTGCCCTCGGCCACCAGGCCGACCCCATAGGGGAAGTTCAGCGTATAGGTGTTACTGACGGCGTTGCCGCTGGCATCGACCACCGAATAGTGCGTGGTGTTGTCGCCTTCCTTCGGCGGCTTGGCGTTCTGCACATCGACCCAGGGCGTGGCACGGGCGAGATCGATGGTCGCGCGCTGCTTGGCGGCATAGTCCTTGGACGTCAGCAATTGCGTCGGCGCGTCGACGAAGGCGGGATCGCCGAGATAGCGCGCGCGGTCGGCATAGGCGCGCTTCATGGCCTCCAGCATCACATGCAGCGACGTGGCCGAGCCCTGCTTCATGTCGGACATCAGCAGGCCCTCGAGAATGTTGAGGATCTCGATCAGCACGACGCCGCCGGAGGAAGGCTGCGGCATCGACACCACATCGTAACCGCGATAGCTGCCGCGCATCGGCGTGCGGATCACCGGCTGGTAGGATTTGAGATCCTCAAGGGTGAAGATGCCGCCGGCATTGTTGATGCCGTTGACGAGCTTCTCGGCGACCGCGCCCTGGTAGAAGCCGCGCGGGCCCTGCTCGGCAATCGCCGTCAGCACCGCCGCGAGATCGCCCTGGATCAGGCGGTCGCCCTCGCGCAGCGGCCTGCCGTCGGCGTTCGAGAACGTCTTTGCCGAATTCGGCCAGCGCGACATCCGGCGGTACATGTCTCCGAGCGTGTCCGATGTGTCGTCGGTCACGATAAAGCCGTCGCGGGCGAGATCGATCGCGGGCTTGAGAATCTGCGCCAGCGTGAAATGGCCGGAGCCGTATTTCTCCAGCGCCAGCGCGAGTCCCGCGACCGTGCCGGGCACGCCGATCGCCAGCGCCGAGTTGCGTGACTTGTCCGGATCGGGCTTGCCGTCGGCGCCCAGGAACATGTCGCGGGTCGCGGCCTGAGGCGCGGTCTCGCGATAGTCGATGGCGATATCTTCATTGCGGCCGGCGAGGTGGATCACCATGAAACCGCCGCCGCCGATATTGCCGGCGCGCGGATAGGTCACCGCCATCGCAAAGCCGGTGGCGACCGCGGCGTCGACTGCATTGCCGCCCTGCCGCAGGATGTCGGCGCCGACCTGCGCGGCGAGCTTCTCCTGCGCCACCACCATGCCGTGTTCGGCGGGAACGCTGCTGACGGCGTCAGGAGCCGGCGGCGAATAGAACCGGCGCTGCTCCTGGCTGAATGCTGGTGCGGAGATGCCGATGACGAGGAGCGCGGCAAACAGCCGCCGCGAGAGTGTTGCTGCCATCGAGAGCCCCGCCCTGTTCATCGCCATCCGGTATTCACCCAACAAGCTCATGCTATATGGGAACGGATTGCAGAGGCGAAAGCCTGCGCGTGATCGGACTTTTGGGAATAGCTTTGGCGATGACGACAATTGAGACGGGTACCGACAGCGCAAAAACCTATCCGGGCCGCGCTGCCGTCGTCAGCTGGATCTTCTTCGACTGGGCCGCGCAGCCTTATTTCACGCTGATCACGACCTTTGTGTTCGCGCCTTATTTTGCTGGCTTTGTCGCGTCCGATCCGGCGAGCGGGCAGGCGCTGTGGGGCTTTGCCACCGCAGCCGCCGGGCTCGCCATCGCCCTGCTGTCGCCGGTGTTAGGAGCGATCGCCGATGCCAGCGGCCGGCGCAAGCCGTGGATCGCGGGTTTCGGCGCGCTGCTCGTGATCGGCGCCAGCGCGATGTGGATCGGCAAGCCGGGCAATCCGGACGTCATTCCTGCGCTGCTGCTGGCGTATGCGATCGCCAGCGTCGGCGTCGAATTCGCCACCGTCTTCAACAATGCGATGATGCCGACCCTGGTGCCGCCGGACAAGATCGGGCGGCTGTCAGGCACCGGCTGGGCCACCGGCTATGTTGGCGGCATTTTGAGCCTGGTGCTGGTGCTCGGCTTTCTCGCCGCCAATGCCGAGACCGGCCGCACGCTGTTCGGTCTCACCCCGCTGTTCGGGCTCGATCCGGTCACGCATGCCGGCGACCGCATCACCGGGCCGCTGACCGCGCTGTGGTTCGTCGTCTTCGTGACGCCAATGTTCCTGTTCACGCCGGACTATCCGGCGAAACGTCCGATCCGCGACGCGCTTGGCGAAGGCCTGCGCGAGCTGCGCGAATCCCTGGTGAGCCTGCCGAAGCAGAAATCGATGGCGCGGTTCCTGCTCGCGAACATGATCTACACCGACGGGCTGGTCTCGCTGTTCGCATTCGGCGGCATCTACGCTGCCGGCACGTTCGGCTGGGACACCATCCGCATCGGCACCTTCGGCATTATTCTCGCGATCGCCGGCACGTTCGGCGCCTGGCTCGGCGGCAAGCTCGACGATGCGCTGGGTCCGAAGCGGGTCATCACCGGCAGTCTCGTGATCCTGCTGTTTGCGATCGTGGTGATCCTCACCGTGAACAAGGACTCCATCCTGTTCATGCCGGTCGCGCCGCCGGTGCCCGATGGCCCGTTGTTCGCCGGCGCCGCCGAGCGCGCCTACATCGTGCTGGGCTGCCTGATCGGCGCCGCCGGCGGGCCGCTGCAGGCCGCCTCGCGCACGCTGCTGATCCGCCTCGCACCGAAGGATCGCATCGCGCAGTATTTTGGCCTGTTCGCGCTGACCGGCAAGGTCACGTCATTCATCGGCCCGCTCCTGATCGGCGCGATCACCGCCGCGACCGCGAGTCAGAAGGCGGGGATGGCGGTGCTGGTGGGATTCTTCGTGCTGGGGCTGGCGCTGCTGGCACGGGTGCGCGCGTAAACCACCACCGTCGTCCCGGCGAAGGCCCATAGGCGCTAAAATAGGATTTGCACGTTAGATTCGTGTGTGATTCCAAGGAGAGATGGGACACGAATCGCTTTTGAACGAAGACTGGGCGCATGTTGTGACTCGGCTTGGTGGTGCCGAGGCGTTGGAGGTTGGCGCGCGCGAGACGAAGGCGTTTGTGCGTCCGCGCGAGATCAGCAATGCGGTCGATTTGCTGCGGCTGATCCTTGCGTATTGTCTGGGCACGAGAGGCCTGCGGTTGACGGCGGCATGGGCAACCTCGGTGGGCCTTGTCGATATTTCCAATGTGGCTCTGTTGTATCGCTTGCGTCAGAGTGGGGATTGGCTGGCGCAGCTGATAGGCCGGGCACTTGCGAGCGCTGCGCCGAAGGCAAGCCGCGGTCGACTGATCCGCATCGTTGACGCCACGACGGTGCCCAAGGCTGGAACCGGCGGCAGGCAGAAGAACGCGGTGTGGCGCATCCACAGTGCGTTCGATCTTCCGCGAGAGCGTTTTGGCCACTTCGAGCTGACTGATCAGCGCGACGGCGAGACACTGGACCGGATTCCGGTGGTTGCCGGCGAGATCCGTCTTGCCGACCGCGCCTATCTGCAACCGGAGCGCATGGCGCATCTGGTCGAGGCCGGTGCGGACTTCGTGATCCGCTCGGGCTGGAAGAGCGCCCGCTGGCTGGATCGCAAAGGCAATCTGATCGATCTCGTCGTCGAACTGCGCAAGGCCTCGGCACGCGGCATGATCGACCGGGCGATCTGGATAAAACGCAAGTCTGGTGGCTCGCCGCTCGCTGTCCGTTTAGTTGCCGTCAAGAAGCCGGCCCAAGCGGCCGCAACTGCACGGCGCAAGGCACGCAGGACGGCCCAGAAGGGAGGCCATCAACTCTCCAGGCAAACGCTTGAAGCCGCAGATTGGGTGATCCTGGTGACCTCGCTCAAGCCCGAGGACTTCTCAACGGCTGACGTGCTTGCCCTTTACCGGCTGCGATGGCGGATTGAACTCGGCTTCAAGCGACTGAAGAGTCTGATCGGCTTGAAGGGACCTCCAGGAACCGACGAGCGGTCAGCCAGACCCCATATCCTCGCTCATCTACTGATCATTCTTCTGCTCGAGCCGCTTGTCGACGAACTCGAGGACTCTCCCCGCTTGGCCGAAGCCGCCTGACCGGACCTGCAGCATGGCGCCTGCTCCGTCAGCTCACCGCCTCACTGCTCCAAGCCATCATTCCCCAGCCAACGATCGCACGTCTGCGCAGAGCCAGCGTCGCTCTCCAACGACATCTGCGCGAGTCTCCGAGACGCAAGCGCCGCTATCAGGCCATGATCGAACTATCTTAGCGCCTATGGGCGAAGGCCGGGACCCAAACCGCGTGATCTATCGAAGGCGCGCTGGGGTTAGTTGTCCCTCACCAAGCAAGATCGGTGGTCGGGTCCCCGCCTTCGTCGGGACGACAACCGATGCATCAGTGCCGGAAATGCCGCACGTCGGTGAACACCATGGCGATGCCGTGCTCGTCCGCGGCCTTGATCACCTCGTCGTCGCGCATCGAGCCGCCGGGCTGGATCACCGCGGTGGCGCCGGCTTCGATGCAGGCGAGCATGCCGTCGGCGAACGGGAAGAACGCATCCGAGGCAACCACCGAGCCCTTGGTCAGCGGCTCGGCGAGCTTCAGCTCGGCCGCCGCATCCAGCGCCTTGCGCGCGGCGATGCGGGCGGAATCGACCCGGCTCATCTGGCCGGCGCCGATGCCGACGGTGGCGAGATCCTTGGCGTAGATGATGGTGTTCGACTTGACGTGCTTGGCGACGCGGAAGGCGAATTTCAGGTCGCGCAGCTCGGCGTCGGTCGGCGCGCGCTTGGTCGCGACCTTCAGATCCATGTCTTCGACCACGGCGTTGTCGCGGCTCTGCACCAGCAGGCCGCCGGCAACCGTCTTGGCGGTCAGGCCGACGGCGCGCGGGTTGGGCAGGCCGCCGGCGAGCAAGAGGCGCAGATTGCGCCGGCCGGCGATGATCGCGATCGCCTCCTCGGTCGCGTCGGGCGCGATGATCACCTCGGTGAAGATGCCGATGATGGCGCGCGCCGCGTCCGCATCGAGCGTGCGGTTGACCGCAATGATGCCGCCATAGGCCGAGGTCGAATCGCAGGCGAGCGCGCTGCGGTAGGCGGTGGCAAGGTCCGGGCCCTCGGCAACGCCGCAGGGATTGGCATGCTTGACGATGACGCAGGCCGCCGTGCGCTGCGGATCGAACTCGCCGACGCATTCATAGGCAGCATCAGTGTCGTTGATGTTGTTGTAGGACAGTTCCTTGCCCTGCAGCTGCCGCGCGGTCGCAACGCCCGGCCGCTTCTCCGGCGTGGCGTAGAACGCCGCGGTCTGATGCGGGTTCTCGCCATAGCGCAGCGACTGCAGCAGCCGGCCGCCGAAGGCGCGGAAGTCCGGCGCCTTGGTGTCGAGCTGCACGGCAAACCAGTTCGAGATCGCCGCGTCATAGGCCGCGGTGCGCGCGTAAGCCTTGGCGGCGAGACGGCGGCGCAGGCCAAGCGAGGTCGCGCCGTTGTGCGCGGTGAGTTCCTCGAGCACCGACTGATAGTCGCTCGCCTCGACCACGACGGCGACATCGTCGTGGTTCTTGGCCGCGGCGCGGATCATCGCGGGGCCGCCGATGTCGATGTTCTCGATGCACTCCTCGAAGCCGGCGCCTTTGTCGACGGTGGCCTCGAACGGATAGAGATTGACCACCAGGAGATCGATCGGCGCGATGCCGTGCGCGGCCATCGCGGACGCGTGCTCCTTGTTGTCGCGGATCGCGAGCAGGCCGCCATGCACCTTCGGATGCAGCGTCTTGACCCGGCCGTCCATCATCTCGGGGAAACCGGTGAGCTCGGAGACGTCCTTGACCTGTAGCCCCGCCGCCGCGATCGCTTTCGCAGTGCCGCCGGTCGAGACCAGCTCGACGCCATGGTCGGACAGTGCCCTGGCAAAATCGATCAATCCGGTCTTGTCGGAAACCGACAACAGAGCGCGGGTCACGCGGCGAAGCTGTTCAGTCATCTGAGGAAATCCCTGGCTGTTAAGGCAGCCGGGTAGCACGGTTTGGCGGGGACCGAAACCGGTTCCGGACGCCGATTCCCCGGAAATTGCGGGCGATTGGGGAGCAATCAGACCCGTCACCCTGAGGTGGCCGCTTCTTCAGCGGCCCTCGAAGGGTCGACGGCCACCAGCCGGGCCGTGCATCCTTCGAGGCTCGCCGAAGAGGCTCGCACCTCAGGATGACGGGGATAGAGCGACCATGTCACTCGTCGTCCCGGCTCCAGTGCGCAATTGCGCACTAGGCCGGGACGGCGCCGAATCTTGGTGTCGAAGGCCGGCTGCCCCGCCGCCGGCTACTTTGCATGGGGTTGTTTTCGCCATTTTGGCAGCGCCCCCCTCAGGCCGTCTCTACAGCGGCAGTTCCGGCTCGCGGCGGGCGTTGCGGCGGGCGTTGGTGGCGGAGGCCGAGGTCGAGGAGCGGACAAAGCTCCAGCGGATGGTGGAGGCGGCCCGGGCGTCCTGCCGGATCACGATCTGGGAGGTGCGGCGCGGGCCGTCATTGCCGGCGAGGAACACGCTGTCCTCGAGCTCGACCTTGTCGTCAACAGCCTCGAAGGTCCAGACGTCGCGGTTCGGCAGCACCAGCATGACGCCGCGCGCGTCCGACAGCCGGCTCGCCTTCACCGACGGGTGCAGATGGAAGCGCAGTGCGAAATCGGCGTCGCTGCCCTTGATGCGGCCGCTCGGCGCCGGCGCGACCTGGTCCTCGCCTTCGAGGCGGGTGCCGTCGTCGGAGACCATCAGCACGCGGCGGTGGATCACGCCGAAGCGGGAGAGATAGCCGTCATGCGACGCGGTGAGCATGTCGCCGTCGCTGATGGCCTCGCGGCGGCTCTCGACATTGCTGGGGCCTGAGGTGATCGGCGAGCCGCGCAGCAGCCGCTTCATCGCCGACAGCTCGACGAACTGGCACGACGACGCCTCGTGATAGGTCAGCGTCGAATGCGCCGCGGTGGAGCGCGCGAACGGCCGCCAATTGTCGCGGCCAGTCGACGGCATGCCGCAATTGACCACGATGCGGCTCGCCCCGGAGGAGAACTCGAACGACAGGCAGCCGGCATGCGCGTCCTGGCTGACGCTCGGCGGCGGCGGCGCGCCGGTGTCGATGATCAGCGCGGTCGTGCCGGCGTCGATGCGCTGGAACCCGGAATGCGGCATGTTCGACATCGGCACGCCGCGGGTGTCGTCATAGGCGAGCAGCGTCGCGACGAGATCGGAGGGCGCGGTCGACATGCCGTTGAACAGCGCAAAGCTGCCGTCGCCGTGACGGAAGAAGCGCAGCATCGGCATCATGCGGTCGATGGCGTTGAGCAGCGCCGGCGGCGGCGCGATGTTCCGCGCAGCAAAGGTCTGGCGCAGCGGCAACAGATCGCTGAGCAGCTCGACCAGCGCGCCGGGATTGCGCGAGATGTGGCCGCCGTCGGGCAGGATCTGGCGCTGCAATTCGTCCGACAGCTTCCGCGAGGCGGTCTTGATGTTGCGCGCCTGGTTGGCGAGGCAGAGCGAGGCGTAGCACAGCGCGATCAGCACCTGCAGGCGCGGCACGCCGTCATTGTCGAGCGTGGAGTAGCGCAGATATTTGATCTCGCGCGCCAGCCCGCGCAGATATTTGCGGTAGAATTTGCCGTCGGTATCGCCGAGCACCAGCGGCGCCTGCGACAGCAGCGAGATGACACGGCGTGCGCGCACGTCGGCGCGGCGTTCCAGCGGCCGCTTGCGCGCCTGGTTGGAGATCCAGTCGTCGACCAGCGAGCGGGCGTTGGCGCGGGTCAATGCGGTGTCGGCGGCGCGCAGATGACGCAGCCAGCCGAAGCCGAGCAGCGCGGCTTCCCAATCCTCCGACGGCGGCTCGAGATCGAATATCGAGCGGCCGTGGCAGGTGACGATCTTGCCCGCGAACACGAAGCGCCCGGCATAGATCTCGGCGGCGCGGGTGGCGTCGGCGGTCCTGAGATCGTGAGGGGCGATGATCAGGCGGTCGGTGCGACCTGGCCACAGCCGCGACAGCGCGACGGTTCCCCCGCTCGCGCGCGCAATCATGCTGCGCGCGAAGCGGCCAGCAATCAGCGTCGAGATGCGTCTGCTTTGAGCGACCGACACGCCTAACCTTGTGGGGAGGAGTTGTTCAACGAATCCTTATTTAATCCGGAAACGCGGCCAAGAAAACGTGCCAAGAAAACGTACCCAAGAACGCACTCGGACACGGTCTTGTCACGCGCGCGAATCACTGCAACGAGCTTAGAAGAATCACGCTTAAAATCAGGATTTAACCAGCGGATTTAACCAGCCTTGCCGCGTAAAATCCATCCAGGCCGCCAAGCCGCGGATCGGCGTGCGGCAAATGGCAGGGCAGGGTGCGCAAATCACCGTCAGTGGTGATGATCTCCTCGAGGCCCGCGACTTCGCCCTTCTCGACCGGCGCGCGCCGCAGGCCTGATTCGCTCGCCAGCAGCGCGGCGATCGCCCGCTCGCCTTCCTCCGGCTCCAGCGAACAGGTGCAGTAGATCAGCGTACCGCCGACCTTGAGCAGCGCGACCGCCTTTTGCAGCAGCCGCTTCTGCAACGCCGCCAGCGCGCCGATGTCGGCCTCCTGGCGCAGCCAGGCAACGTCGGGGTGACGGCGGATGGTGCCGGTCGAGGTGCAGGGCGCATCGACCAGGATGCCGTCGAAACTTGCGGCCTGCGCCGGCCATTCGGCCGCGTCGGCGACGATGGGCTCGGCCGATAGCGCCAGCCGCGTGAGGTTGTCGCGCAGCCGCGCCATTCGCGCCGGCGAGCGGTCGATCGCGGTGACACGGGCGCCGGCCAGCGCCAGCTGCGCGGTCTTGCCGCCGGGCGCGGCGCAGAGATCGGCGATCGCTTTGTCCTTGACGTCGCCGAACAGCCGCGCCGGCAGCGCGGCGGCGGCGTCCTGCACCCACCATTGGCCTTCGGCGAAACCGGGCAGCATGGTGACGGAACCCTGCAGCAGCGTGCGCACGGTTCCCGTCGGCAGCCGCTCGCCATGCAGGCGACTTGCCCATTGCAGGGCGTCCGCCTTCACCGTGAGATCGAGCGACGGCTCGTGGCCGAGCGCGAGCGCCATGTTGCGCGCGGTCTCCTCGCCGTAATGCGCGGTCCAGCGCGCCAGCATCCACTGCGGCAGGTCGAGCGTCTGCGTCTTCACCTCGTCGATCAGCCCCTGGCCCTCGCGCGCACAGCGGCGCAGCACGGCGTTGACGAGCCCGGCATATTTCGCCGCGCGGCGGTCCGATTGCACCAGCCGCACCGATAGATCGACCGCGGCGTGATCGGGCACGTCCATCCAGAGGATCTGCGCGGCGCCGATCAGAAGCGCGCTTTGCGCACGCGGCGCATCAGTCGGGACGCCGCGGTCGAGCAGCCGCGACAGCAGATGGCCGAGCGTGCCGAGCCGGCGCAGGATGGTCGACACCAGCCGGCGCATCAGCGCGCGGTCGCGATCGGCGAGCGATTTCAGACCGGGATGCGCGCCGGCGCCGTCGAGTTGATCATCGAGCGTGCGATGCTTGTGCAGCACGCCGTCGAGAATGTCGGCCGCAATACGGCGTGCCGCGAGACCGGGCACTTCGGCGGGAACTGCAAACCTTGAAGGGGGCATGAAGCGGAGATATCTCGAAAGGTGCTGAGTTACATTCGGCTCATGCCCGTAACGCGAGAAACACCTCTGGCATGCGAATATGCCAAATGTAAGAATCGCGCTGAGGGATTTCAGGAACGTGATGCCGTCACTGTGAGGGCATCACAAGTCGAGGCACGCAGCCGGAGAGTTTGTCGAGAAATCTGCCGAAGAGCTTTGCCAAAGAGTCCTGCCAAAGAGTCCCGCCATGTCCGAGAAATCTCCACCTGAAAAAATTACATCGCCCGCGGAACCCGCCCCGCGCAAGCCACTGACGCCGGCGGCGCAACGCGCGCTCGCCGAAGCGGAGGAGCGGCGCAAGGCTGCAGAGCAAAACGCAGCCGCGCGGCCGAAGGAATATCAGGGCCCGAAAGGTCCCGAGCCGACGCGTTACGGTGACTGGGAAACCAAGGGCATCGCGTCGGACTTTTGAGACTCTTGGTAACCTGTGCCGTGCGACCCTTGCCTGAGGCCGCGAGTCGGGCTTAGCTTGGGAATATGTCCCCATACGAGAGAATAAATGCTCATCGGGTGCCGGGACGCCCGCCATTCGGGCGGCCGTCGTCCGGTCGCTCGGTTTGGGGCCGGCGCTTCTCCTCGGTGCTGCCATGGGTGTTCGTGCTCGGCATCGCCATCGGCAGCACGCTTCCGATCCGCCAGTGGGTGCATTGGCCGCCGCACTGGTCGCTCGGCCGGTCGCAAGATACCTACGTGATCTTGCAGCGTACCGGCGCGCCCGACATCCGGCATGCCGTCGACGTGATCAGGACCATCGATGGCGACACATTCGAGGCGCGGGTGCATCTGTCGCCGGGCCCCGATCTGATCACGCGGGTCCGGCTGCGCGGCATCGATGCGCCGGAGCTGAAGGCGTCGTGCTGGCGCGAGTTGCAGATGGCGGAAGCGGCGACGGTGGCGCTGCGCGATCTGCTCGGCCAGGGCAGCGTCGCGATCTACAATGTCGGCCCCGACAAATATCAGGGACGCGTCGTGGCCGACGTCGCAACGAGGAAGACCGACAACGTCTCGTCCGCGCTGCTCGCCGGCGGCTATGCGCGCGTCTACAATGGCGGTCACCGCTTCGGCTGGTGCGCGAACGCCGCGCGTTGAGCGGCCGTGCCGACGAAAGCAAAAGGCCGCGCAGAGGCGCGGCCTTTGTCGTGTGCAACCTTGCTGTGGATCAGCGGGTGACGACGACGGTCGCGCCGACCGAAACGCGCTGATAGAGATCGGTGATATCGCTGTTCAGCATGCGGATGCAGCCGTAGGAGACGAAGCCGCCGACCGAGCCCGGCACGTTGGTGCCGTGGATCGCGTATTCGCCGCCGGCGAGCGTCATCGCGGCGACGCCCATCGGGTTGCGCGGCGAGCCGCCGGGGATCACGTCCGGCATGTTGGGCTTGTCGCGCTTCACCTCGGCGGGCGGCGACCAGGCGGGATTGGTGTATTTGCCGTCGATCTTCGTGGTGCCGGCCCACTGCTTGCCGGCCTTGCCGACGCCGACCGGGTAACGCATCGCATGGCCGGAATCGAGAATGAGATAGAGCCGCCGTTCGTTGGTCCTGACCACGATGGTGCCCGGCTCGTAATTGTCAGCGTGTATCCCGACCATTTCCGGCCGCGCTTCGGCCGCAGAAGACATCAACACGCCCGCCCCGATAGTGGCGGCCACCGCCACCGCAATCCTCACCGACATCACACTCTCCACGTCCCAACAGCTCCCTGGGGAGCCAAAAACGAAGCGACAAGCCCCTGCAAAAACGGGCCTGCGGTCTCACGCACGCGATGTTAACCGCGTGTCTTAACCGGATGGTTGCCACGGCGGTCGCGAGACACGTTCTGATGGCGGCAAGAAAGAAAATCTTCCGATTAAAGTAAATGACTTGAAAACAACACTTGGCCACAAACGCGCCGCGTGCGCGCCACGTCTCTGACAATCCCGTGAAAGGCAGAGGGCCGCAGCGAATTGCGCGCGGCCCTCAGATTCGTCGTGCGATGTTGCCGGTGTCAGCTTACGCCGGCGCGCCCTTCTTGTTCTGGCGGTTGTGCACGAGGTCGTCGACCACGGCCGGATCGGCCAGCGTCGAGGTGTCGCCGAGGCTGGACGGATCGTCCTCGGCGATCTTGCGCAGGATGCGGCGCATGATCTTGCCGGAGCGGGTCTTCGGCAGGCCGGGCGCGAATTGAATCAGATCCGGCGAGGCGATCGGGCCGATGTCCTTGCGGACCCAGGCCACCAGCTCCTTGCGCAGCGCCTCGGTCGGCTCGGTGCCCTTCATCAAGGTGACATAGGCATAGATGCCCTGGCCCTTGATGTCGTGGGGGTAGCCGACCACCGCAGCCTCGGAGACCGCCTCATGCGCGACCAGCGAGCTCTCGACCTCGGCGGTGCCCATGCGGTGGCCGGAGACATTGATGACGTCGTCGACCCGGCCGGTGATCCAGTAAAAGCCGTCGGCGTCGCGCCGGCAGCCGTCGCCGGTGAAGTACTTGTTCTTGTAGGTCGAGAAGTAGGTCTGCTCGAAACGGTCGTGGTCGCCATAGACCGTGCGCATCATTCCCGGCCAAGCGCGCGTGAGGCAGAGATTGCCCGAGGTCTCGCCGTCCAGCGTCTTGCCGTCGGCGTCGACGATTTCAGGCACTACGCCGAAGAACGGCCGGGTCGCCGATCCCGGCTTCAGTTTTGTCGCCCCGGGCAGCGGCGTGATCAAAATGCCGCCGGTCTCGGTCTGCCACCAGGTGTCGACGATCGGGCAGCGGTCGTCGCCGACCACGCGGTGGTACCACTCCCAGGCCTCCGGATTGATCGGCTCGCCGACCGAGCCGAGCAGCCGCAGCGAGGCGCGCGAGGTCTTCTTCACCGGCTCGTCGCCGCCCTGCATCAGCGCGCGGATTGCGGTCGGCGCGGTGTAGAAGGTATTGACCTTGTGCTTGTCGATCACCTGCCAGAACCGCGAATTGTCCGGGTAGTTCGGCACGCCCTCGAACATCAGCGTGGTCGCGCCGTTGGCGAGCGGCCCATAGAGAATGTAGCTGTGGCCGGTGACCCAGCCGACGTCGGCGGTGCACCAGTAGATGTCGCCGTCGTGATAGTCGAAGACGTATTGATGCGTCATCGACGCGAACACCAGATAGCCGGCCGAGGTGTGCAGCACACCCTTCGGCGTGCCGGTCGACCCCGAGGTATAGAGGATGAACAGCGGATCCTCGGCGTTCATCGGCTCGCACGGGCATTCGGTGGTCACCATCTCGGCGGCGGCGTGATACCAGAGGTCGCGCGTCGGGTTCATGTCGACCTTGCCGCCGGTGCGCTTGACCACCACGACCCAGTCGACGCCGCCGGTTTTGGCGATCGCCGCATCGACATTGGCCTTCAGCGGCACCTTCTTGCCGCCGCGCAGGCCCTCGTCGGCGGTGATGATCACCTTGGAGTCGCAGTCCTTGATGCGCTGGGCGAGGCTGTCGGGCGAGAAGCCGCCGAACACCACCGAATGAATCGCGCCGATCCGCGCGCAGGCCAGCATCGCGTAGGCCGCCTCCGGAATCATCGGCAGATAGATCGTGACGCGATCGCCCTTCTTCACGTTCCGGGTGCGCAGGATGTTGGCCATCTTGCACACTTCGTCATGCAGCTGGCGGTAGGTGATGTGCTTGGACTCGGAGGGGTCGTCGCCCTCCCAGATGATCGCGGTCTGGTCGCCGCGCTTGTCGAGGTGGCGGTCGATGCAGTTCCAGGCGACGTTCAGCTCGCCGTCCTCGAACCATTTGATCGAGATGTTGCCCGGCGCGAAGGAGACGTTCTCGACCTTGGTGAAGGGCTTGATCCAGTCGACCCGCTTGCCGTGTTCGGCCCAGAAGCCGTTGGGGTCCTTGACCGAGCGCGCATACATCTCGCGATATTTGGCGTCATCGATATAGGCGCGCTTGGCCCAGTCGGCCGACACGTCATAGATCTTCTCGGACATTCGCTTCCTCCACTCACTGCCACCAGCCAACAACGCGCCGGCAAGCCTTCTTGATCATTGCCGAATTATGCGTTGCCGCATTCCGGCCCGGCAAGGAAAAAGGACTGTACTTTCGTCGCGTCAAACCGCCGGGCATGCTCTGCGCTTCTACCTGTGGTAGGATGGCTTGCCGCAACGCACCGACGAGTAACCTCTATGATGGATCGCCTGCTCCGCGTCACTGCTCTCTTGGTCGTAGTCATGTCGCTCTCGGCGCCGCTCGCCCGCGCCGAGACGGCGGCGCCGGCGCCGTCAGCGGACGCGCTGGCGGCCGCGCGGGAGCTGGTAACCACCATCCACTTCGTCGATCAGTTCAAGGCGCTGATGCCGACGCTGATGACGAGCCTCAAGCCCGCCATCGTGCAGGGCCGCAGCGAAGTCGAGCGCGACTACGACGCCCTGATGCCGGTTATGCTCGCGGCCTTCCAGGCCCGCTTCAGCGAATTGTCGGAGGCGGTCGCCATCGTCTACGCCAACAACTTCACTCCCGACGATCTGCGCGGCCTGATCGCCTTCTACAAGACCCCGGTCGGCCAGAAATTCCTCGCCAAGTCGCCCGCGCTCACGCAGCAATCCCTGCTGGCCGGCCAGAAGTTCGGACAGTCGGTTTCCGTCGAGCTGCGGCAGCGGATGATCGAGGAGCTGCGCAAGAAGGGCCACAATATCTGACCCGGTTCCGGGTCGTTCCCGGGCCCCAAATCGGTACGGACCGCCGCCTCCGCCGACGGTTCCAGCGATCAATTCCCCGTATCAGGGCAGGCCGACATCAAGGTTATCGGCCGAATGGCACCCATGAAAGGTATTTAGAAACCTCTAATGACTGATTCGCGACTCGCAATGTCGGCCGAGACCCCCTAAATGGCCTTCCCGGGGCCCAGACGGCCCGCCGGAACGAAGCCCCAAGAAGCGGCATTACCCGGAGAACAGGAACAAGGCGTCTAGCGAAGATGATGGATCAGCAGAACATCGCGGCTGTGCGGCCCGTTTCCGCCGATCCTGCTGTCGCTTTGGCAAAGGCGCTTGGCCAATGGCCGAAGCCGCGTCCGGCCAGCAAGCCCGGCACAATCAAGCTCGACGCATCAGGCGCCATCAAGGCCTCAGTTGAGGAACTCGCCCGCGACCTCGGCCTGCGGCTCGGCGACCAGAACGAGCTGACGATCCGCCGCATCAAGCGCGGCAAGACATATTCATTCGTTCGCGCCAACGGCTCGCACGTCCGCGACGCCCGCACCATCCGCAGGCTGCACGCGATGGCAATGCCTCCGGCCTATCGCCAGGTGCGCTACTCCACCGATCCGAACACGCATCTGCAGGCGGTCGGTCTCGATGCCGCCGGCCGGCTGCAATACCGCTATCACGCCGATTGGGAGAAGGTCCGCGAGCAACGCAAGGCGCATCGCCTCGCCAAGCTGGTGGCCGCGCTGCCGAAGATCCGGCGCAAGGTCTCGGCGTTTTTGTCGGGCGACGAGCCGACCCGCGAATTCGCGCTGTCGGCGGTGATCGAGTTGATCGCGCGCACCGCGATCCGTCCCGGCAACGAGTCCTATGCCCGCCTCAACGGCACCCGCGGCGCCACCACGCTCTTGAAGTCCAACGTCACGCTGGAAGACGATTCGCTGGTGCTGACATTCAAGGCCAAGGGCGGCAAGGCCGTGCGCAAGGAATGCGATGCGGCCAAGCTGGTGCGCGCGATCGGCGTTCTGCGCGCGGTGCCAGGCAAGCGCATGTTCCAGTATTACGACCGCTCGGGCGTCGTCCGCGCCGCCTCGACCACCGCGGTGAACGCGTTCCTGCGCGAGATCGCCGGCATCAAGATCTCGCTGAAGGATTTCCGCACCCTGATGGCGTCGGCGGTCGTGGTCGAATCGCTGTCGCGGATCACGCCGGCCACCAGCCAGCGCGGCCGCAAGCGCCAGGTGCTGGACGCGATCCGCGCCGCCGCCGACCAGCTCTCCAACACGCCGGCGATCTGCCGCAAGAGCTACGTCCACGACACCATCGTCACCGCTTTCGAGGACGGCATCCTCGAGCGCTTCGCCGCGACGATGGGCGGCTACCGCACCCAGAGCAAGCGCGAGCAACTGCTGGCGCAGGTGGTGATGGCGGCGGGGGCTTGATTTCTTCCCTTCTCCCCTTGTGGGAGAAGGTGGCGCGGACGTAGTCCGCGACGGATGAGGGGTCTCTCTCCGTTTGCGAGAGTGTGCCGAGGGGCGCGATACCCCTCACCCCGCTTCGCTTCGCGAAGCGACCCTCTCCCACAAGGGGAGAGGGTTCACAGCCCGCCCATCTTGCAGACCATCTTCCACTCATCCGCCGTCACCGGCTGCACCGAGAGCCGCGAGTATTTCACCAGCGCCATGTCGGCGAGTTTCTTGTCGGCCTTGATCGCGGCCATCGTCACTGGTGTCGGCAACGGCTTGTCGGCCTTGATGTCGACGCAGACGAACTTGCCGGTCTTGTCGGTCGGATCGGGATAGGCTTCCTTGATGATCTCGGCGATGCCGACGATCTCCTTGCCCTCGTTGGAGTGATAGAAGAATGCCTTGTCGCCCTTCTTCATGTTCACGAGGTTCTGTCGCGCGGTGAAATTACGCACGCCGGTCCAGGCTTCGCCCTTTGCGCCCTTGGCGACCTGCTGGTCCCACGACCAGCTCGACGGTTCGGATTTCACCAGCCAGTACGCCATCGTCATTCCTCCGCCTTGAACGGCCGTGTCAGCAGGCCCTCGATCGCGGCATCGATGGTCAGCCTGTTTGCCAGGATCGCCGCGACCGCATTTGATACCGGCATATCGACATTTTGCGAAGCCGCCAGCTCGACCAGCACCGGCGCGGTGAACGCGCCCTCGGCGAGCTTGCCGACCGGTGCGGCCTCGCCGCGGCCGAGCGCGGCGCCGAGCGCAAAGTTGCGCGATTGCGCGGTCGAGCAGCTCAGCAGCAGGTCGCCCAATCCCGATAGCCCGGCCAGCGTCTCGGCGCGGGCGCCGCAGGCGCGCCCGAGGCGGGCGAGCTCGCTGAAGCCGCGCGTCGTCAGCGCCGCAAGCGCGGAGGCGCCGAGATTCTTGCCCACCACGATGCCGGCCGCGATCGCCAGCACATTCTTCGCCGCGCCGCCGATTTCGACGCCGCGCACGTCGGTCGCGTGATAGGGTCGGAACGTCGCCGAGCCGAGCGCCTGCACCAGTGCGCGCGCCAGTGCCTCGTCTTTCGTCGCCAATGTCACTGCGGTCGGCAGCCCGCGCGCGACGTCATCTGCAAAACTCGGCCCCGACAGGATCGCGGGCACCGCCTGCGGTGCGGCCTCGGCGACGACCTCGGTCATGAATTTGTGCGTGCCGTGCTCGATGCCCTTGGCGCAGGCGATGACGGGCGTGCCGGGCTTGAGATGCGGCGCAAGGTGACCGACCGCGGCGCGCAAATGCTGTGCCGGCGTTGCGGCGAGGATGATGTCGGCGCGCGCCGCAGCCGCGATATCTGATGTCACCGCGATCGCAGGGTCGAGGCGCACACCGGCGAGCTTCGGATTGATCCGCGTCGCCTCGATCTGCGCCGCATGGGCGGCGTTGCGTGCGTAGAGCGTGACGCTGCGCCCGGCGCGCGCCGCGACATCGGCCAGCGCCGTGCCCCAGGCGCCGGCTCCGATCACGCTGACTGATGTGTACGCCGGCATCGGCTGGCTCTATCGGGCTCCCTCTCCCCGCGCTTGCGGGGAGAGGGTTGGGGTGAGGGGCTGCATCAGCGAGCACCGGCCGTGCGGAGAGTCCCCCTCACCCGGATCGCATCTGGTGACGCGATCCGACTTCTCCCCGCATCCGCCTTCGCCCGAAGGCGGGCTTCGGCGGACAAGAGCGGGGCGAGGTGAAGCGGAGATCGCGGCGCGAGTGATTTCCATTTGTAGAACTCAATATCCCGCGCGGCTGTTGGCGTGGCCGGCGGGCGCCTTGGCGTTGGCGTCGAGCAGCCAGCGGGCGCGCGGCGGGGCTTCCATCGTGTCGGTCAGGCCGAGCGCCATCCGCTCGGCGCCGGCCCAGGCGATCATCGCGCCATTGTCGGTACACAGCGCCGGCGGCGGGATGATCAGCGTGGTCTCGGCGCGCGCAGCGACATCCTGCAGCGCGCCGCGGATTGCACGGTTGGCGGCGACGCCGCCCGCCGCGACCAGCGCCCGCGGCGTGCCGAACTGCTCCTGGAACAATTTCAGGCCGACGCTCAGCCGGTCCGCCGTCGTTTCCAGCACCGCGGCCTGAAAACTCGCGCAGAGATCGCTGACGTCCTGCGGCTCCAGCGGCACCAGCCGGCTCGCTTCGTTGCGCACCGCGGTCTTCAGTCCCGACAGCGAGAAATTCGCATCGGGCCGCCCGAGCATCGGGCGCGGAAAGGTAAAGCGCTTGGCGTCGCCGTCCTCGGCGGCGCGCTCGACCTGCGGCCCGCCCGGATAGGGCAGCGACAGCATCTTCGCCACCTTGTCGAACGCCTCGCCCATCGCGTCGTCGACCGTGGTGCCGAGCCGCACATATTGTCCGACGCCGACCACGGCGACGATCTGGGTGTGGCCGCCCGAGGCCAGGAACAGGCAGTACGGGAACGCCAGCGCGCAGGTCAGCCGCGGCGTCAGCGCGTGCGCCTCGAGATGGTTCACCGCGATCAGCGGCGTGTCATGCACCATCGCGATCGCCTTTGCGGTGGTCAACCCGACGATCACGCCGCCGATCAGGCCGGGGCCCGCCGCCGCCGCCACCGCCGAGAGCTGCGCATAGCCGACGCCGGCCTCCTTCATCGCGCTCGCGACGATGCCGTCGAGCAGGTCGACATGGGCGCGCGCGGCGATCTCCGGCACCACACCGCCGAAGCGGGCGTGCTCGGCGGTCTGCGAGCGCACGATGTTGGACAGGATTTTTCCCGAGCCGTCCGCCTGGCGCTCGACCACGGCGGCCGCGGTCTCATCGCAGGTGGTCTCGATTCCCAACACCAGCATCGGCGGTTCGTGACCCAATTTCGGCCCTTGTGCTACGAGCATGATCCGGACGGATGGGAACTGCCTGTCCGGCCGTGCTCAATTTCGAGAGAGATGTCCCTTCCGGGGTAGCATTGCGAGGTCTCAAAGTGCAATCGGTCGGCAGTGTCCATTTCTTGCGGTTGGAGTCCTGACCGGTGGTTGTCCTCGTTACGCGCCCGTATCCCGACAATGAGGCGACGCTGGCTGCCCTGCGCAAGCGGGGCTTTGACGCCCTGGCGGCGCCGCTGCTGCGCTTCGAGCCGCTGCCGTTTCATGACGATGACGGCGCCGATCATGACGCCGTCATCGTGACCAGCGCCAATGCGCTGCGGGCGATCGATCTCGCCGGCAGCCGGCTGTTGCGGCTGCCGCTGTTCGCGGTCGGGACCCACACCGCCGACGCCGCGCGCACGGCCGGCTTCGGCCAGGTGATCACGGCCAAGGGCGATGCGGCGGCGCTGCGCGACCTCGTGCTGTCGCAGGTCAAGGCCGGCAAGCTGAAAAAGGCCGCCACGCTGCTCTATCTTGCCGGCGCCGATCTCTCGCGCGACCTCGCCGGCGAGCTCGGCGCCAAGGGATTGACCGTCGTCACCCACACCGCCTACCGGATGGCGCCGGTGTCAAGCTTGCCGGGCGAGATCGGCGACGCCTTCATGGCGAACCGGATCACGGCGGTGCTGCATTATTCCCGCCGCAGCGCCCAGGCCTTTGTCGACGCGGTGCGGGCCGGCGGGCTGGAGATTTCGGCCTTGGCGCTGCCGCAATGCTGCATGTCAGCCTCGGTCGCCTCCGTCCTGCATGACGCCGGCGCCACTCAGGTGGTGGTGGCGTCCCAGCCGGATGAAACTGCCCTGCTCGATGCCTTAGGGCGTGCCCTGCGCCCGACGTCGACATAATTCTTTCGTCTGAACATGATGTTAGCCAATGCCCGGTTTTTCCGATCGTGCTCTAAGAAGCTGCGCCGATTCTGCTAGAATGTGCGGCCAGCAAGTATTGAGGACCCCCCGCGATGGCTGAAGAGAGGCCCGAGGACACCGCACCGTCGCCGGATGCAAGGCCGAAGCGCGCGCCGCCGACCATCGATCTCGCGGCGACCGAGGTTTCCAGCGAGACCAAGGCGGAGGGGCCCAAAGAGGCGGGCATAGGGCCGGCCAAGGACGCGGCGAGCGCATCCGCGGATGCGGCCGCGCCTGAGACGACGCCCCAGCCTGAGGCCGCGCCGCAGCCGGAGCCCGAGACCGTTGCCACGGCGGCGGAATTTGAACCGCCGCGCCCGGTGTCGCCCTGGGTGATCGCGCCGGTATCCGGTGCGGTCGCCGCGGCGCTGGTGATCGCCGTCGGCTGGCTGCTCGGCTGGCCGGCGGTGCAGCCGGCGGCGACACCGCAGCTCAATACCGTCGCGGCCATCGACGAACTCACCGGCCGCATCGCCGGCGTCGAAGCGAAGCTGAGCAAGCCGGCGGGCGATCCCGCGACGGCGGCGCGGCTGGAGGCGCTCGACAGATCGATCACGGCGCTGCGCAGCGAGCTCGCCACGACGCGCGCACAATCCGACAAGCTCGCGGCCGCGGCCAATGCTGCCCCGCGCAACGGTGCGGCCGCGCCGGATCTTTCCGGCATCACCGCGCGGATCGACCGGATCGAGGGCGCGCTGAAAGCACAGGACGGCAAGATCGCCGACAGCAAGGCCGAAGCGAAGGCCGACGACGTGCCGCTCCGCCGCGTGGTCGCGGCATCGCTGCTCGACGTCGCGGTCCGCCATGGCGATCCCTACGGCTCGGCGCTCGACGCCGCCAAGGCGCTCTCCGACGATTCCGCGATGCTGAAGCCGCTCGAGACCTTTGCGGCGTCGGGCGTGCCGAGCGCGAACGCGCTGTGCCGCGAGCTGCTCGAGATCGTGCCGCGCCTCGCACCGCCGCCGCCCGATGCGCCTGTGGCCAACGCCGGGCTGGTCGATCGTCTGCAGGCCGGCGCCTCAAAGCTGATCCGCATCGAGCGGACCGACGGCACCGGCACCGATCGCGGTAGCATCGTCGCGCGCGTGACATCTGCCGCCGTCCATAATGATCTTGCATTGACCGAGCGCGAATTGAAGTCGCTGCCGCCGGCCGATCGCACCGCGGCGCAAGCCTGGCTCGACAAGGTGGACGCACGCCGCGCGGCGCTTGGCGCCTCGCGGAAATTCGCCGACAACGCCATGGCGGCGCTCGCCACGGTCAACCAGTAGGTCATTGCAATAGGTCTTTGATGATCCGGATCATTCTGTTTCTCCTGCTGATCGCGGTCGTTGGTGGGGGCGCGGCCTGGCTGGCCGATCAGCCCGGCGATCTTGTGCTGTCATGGGGCGGGCTGCGCCTGACGTCGAAGCAGCCGCTGTTCCTGCTCGCGCTCGTGCTGGTCGGCGCGATGCTGGCAGGCGTGATCCTGCGCGCGCTGTGGAAGGTGCCGGCTTACGTCCGCCGTAACAGGCGCGAGCGGCTGCACGCCCGCGGCCGCCGCGCCATCACCCAAGGTTTGCTCGCGATCGGCCACGGCGATTCGACCTCGGCGCGCGTGCATGCCGAGGTGGCGCGGCGCCATGCCGGCAACGATCCGCTGACACTGCTGTTGCACGCGCAATCGGCGCAGCTCGACGGCGACCGCGACGGCGCGCAGCGCGCCTTCCGCGCCATGGCCGAGCGCGAAGACACGCGGCTCTTGGGCCTGCGCGGCCTGTTCATCGAGGCGCAGCGCGCCGACGATCCGGTCACCGCGGTGATGGTCGCCGAGGAAGCGCTAAAACTGTCGCCGTCGTCGTCATGGGCCTCGCATGCGGTGCTCGGCTTCTGCTGCGCCAAGGGCGATTGGGCCGGTGCGCTGTCGATCATCGACAACAACCAGAGCTCCGGCCTGATCGACAAGGCGACCTACCGGCGGCAGCGCGGCGTGCTGCTCACGGCGCGCGCGCTGGAATTGGAGAGCGTCGATCGCGACCTGGCGCGCGAGAGCGTGAAGGAGGCGGTCAAGCTGGCGCCGACGCTGATCCCGGCCGCGGTGTTGGCGGCGAAGTTCGAGAGCGAGGCGCATCAGGTGCGCCGCGCCATGCGTCTGGTCGAGACCGCGTGGCTGGCGCAGCCGCATCCCGACCTCGCCGATGCCTACGCCCATGTGCGGCTCGGCGATGCCGCGCGGCAGCGCCTGGTCCGGGTCGAGACGCTGGCGGCGAAGACGCCGGGCCACATCGAGGGCGCGCTGGCGATCGCCCGCGCCGCGATCGATGCCTCCGAATTCGCCAAGGCGCGCGCGGCGCTGGAGCCGTTCATCGCAGCGCCGACCCAGCGCGTCGCGCTGTTGATGGCCGAGATCGAGCGCACCGAGCACGGTGACAGCGGCCGCGCCCGCGCCTGGACCCTGCGCGCGGTGCGCGCGCTGCACGATCCGGTCTGGACCGCCGACGGCTATGTGTCGGACCGCTGGCGCCCGGTGTCGCCGGTCACCGGCCGGCTCGACGCCTTCCAGTGGCAGACTCCGGTCGCCGCCCTGCCGTCGGACAAGGGCAGCGCGATCGAGACCTCGCCGTTCGAGGAAGCGATGCTGGCGCCGCGCCCGGTCGAGCCGCCGAAGCCGGCGGCCAGCGAGCTGCCGGCCCCCGCGCCAACACCGGCCGAGCCGATCGAGGTCAAGCCAGCCGAGTCGGCCCCGACCGTGCAGGACAACGTCCCGGTGCCCACGGCCCTCGAAGCTGAACCGGCCCCGGCCGAACCGGCGGCCACGCCCGAGCCCGCCCCGAAGCCCGAATCAGCGCCCCCGGCTCCGGCCCCCTTGTTCCGGTCACGGACCGACCTGCCCAAGACGGCACCGGCTCCGATCCCCGCCGTGATCCCGATCGTTCGCGCCCCCGACGACCCCGGCGTCGACGAGGACGGCCCCGCGGACGAATTCGCGGAACAAATCGGCCCGCCAAAGGCCCAGATCGGCGGCTGGAAGGGATTTCTGTCACGTTTGGGAAGCTAATCTGCGGTTAGATGCCCGCAGAAGCGCGGGTTGCAGACCCGTTTGCCTTGCCAATCGGGCCCATGCCCGATATCAGGTGGCACGCGTTATCAGGCAGTCGCGAACGGTCCGCCGCAATAGCTCAGTCGGTAGAGCACGTCATTCGTAATGACGGGGTCGGGGGTTCGAATCCCTCTTGCGGCACCAGCGCTTAGCCCCGATTTCGCGACTTCAGATTTTGCCATAGGTACGGGAGGCCATCCGCGCTGCTTCCCGGACGCGTGGAAATCGACTTCGCCCCTTGCGCCGCTAGCTGCAGCTCGCTCCCGTGAAAGGGAGGCGGCCGTTGCCTTGGCTGAGCCGATCCGATGCAGTAACCTCATTGAGCGCATCACAACCATGTTAAGCGGAGGCCCTCCGTGGAACATCGAGGCATCAGCTTTTCAGTCATAGAAATGAGCTACCCGAGCGGTTGGAAATGGACCGTGGGAAAGGGCAGGACAGTCTCGGTCGGCGTTTGCGCTACTAGGCAGGATGCGATCCGTCAGGCTCAGACTTTCATTGACGCAATCATGGACTGGGCAGCGTAGAGGCCCCGGCCCCAGTTTCTGGAATTTTCTGCATCGTGCCGAGAGGCATTATGGGCCGATCCGCGCCGACGAATTTTGGCCCTACCCCCCGGGGCGCACCCTAGGCCAGGAGGGATCGGCCGCGCGGCGAGGGACTAGTTAGACCGCGCCGTAGAAGTGCCGGTATTGCCAAGCCGCTTCCCTGTGCAGCTCGGGTTCAGACCATGCCCGGTCGTTGAAGCGCGTGACGGACATCAGGGAGAGATCAACGCGCGGCTCGCCATCCACTATCCAGGTTGCGAGCAGCTCTCCAACGGCTGGCGAAATCGAAAGCCCGGCGACATTGCATCCGCTTGCAAAATAAAAGCCCGCAGCACCGGGCGCCGGGCCGAGAATATGATGACCGTCAGCAGTCATCGTCGGTATGCCGCCGCGAAATTCTCGCACCTTGGCGGTTTGCAGGACCGGGAACTGATCCTTGACTTCGGTGGCGGCAGCACGAAGCACCTCGATGTGGAGTGGCATGTCCTTGACGTCGAAATTGGCACCGAGCGACTGCATGTCGAAAAATCTCGGCGTTTCCTCGTAAACGCCCCAGAGGAAGCCACCCTGGCACGGGCGCGTGTACACCGCCGCATCCATGATCCGAACCATCGGCAGGTCGGCGCGCGCGCCGTCCAACGGTTCGGTCACGATCAGTTGCTGGCGGGTCGGGACCAGCGGGACACGAATTCCACTTGCCTCCGCTACCTGTCGCGTCCATGCACCCGCCGCATCGACGACGATGGAGCCTTCAATGATGCCGTTCGCGGTGGTTACGCCCGTCACCTTGCCGGCGCTGATGTTCACGCTCAGCACGTCTGTGTTCGGCAACAGAGTCGCGCCCTGACGCGCCGCTGCCTTGGCGAAGCCGACGGCAACCTGAGCCGGGTCGAAATACCTGTCGTCGCCGATCCACATTGCCGCTACCACGCCCGTCGGCTTCAGAAATGGATTGAGGCGGCTGGCCTGCTCTGGAGAAATCAGCTCGACATCGAGGCCCATACGCCGACTGCGCTCGAAGTCGGCCTTGATCACCTCCGCGTCTTGCGGCCGACGCGCGATCTTCAGACTGCCCGAATGCACCCAATCGAGAGGCTGTCCGGTTTCTTCGGTGAATGCTTCAATCTTGCGGCATGCGTCCTTGATGAGGCTTGTCATCAGGTCGCTTTTGCGAACGCAGCTCACCATGCCTGCAGCGCGCGGCGAGGTTTGCGATCCGATATCATGCTTGTCGACGAGAGCTACGCTGAGACCTTTGCGTTTGCTCAAGTGATACGCTGTGGCAGCGCCGAGGCCGCCGGACCCAATAATGATGGCATCGGCATTGTTGATCATGACGCCGGCCCCGAAATAGATTAGGTGCGAGCGAACCCTATCACGCGGCGGAGCCGACTGACCATGCTCGGCTGTCGTTGGCCCCAGCGCAGCGGCGGCTTTACGGCAATAAGAAAAAACGCCCCTGGATCGAATCCAGGGGCGCTGTCTGCTCGAATGCTGATCCCGGCGAAGCTACCGCGCTAATCCGCCACCGTCTGAATGACGCTGCTCACCGGCCTCGCCGCCGCCGTCGGCACCTTCTCGTTCTTCACCATCATCGCGTCGTATTCGGGCAGCGTCTCGAGTTGGCTCTTGGCTTTCATCCACACCACCTTGTAGCCGCCGGCCTTCAGCTTGCGCAGCAGGGTCGGCAGCGCCTGGGCGGTGTGCTTTTGCAGGTCGTGCATCAGGATGATGCCCTTGTGCTCCTTGTCGAGCTTGGTCATCACGTTGTTGATCACCTCGTCGGCGTTCTTCGACTTGAAGTCGTTGGAATCGACGTCGACCGAGAACATCGCGATGTTGCGGGTGCCGAGATAGGCCGTGGTCGCCGGGGTGTGGGCCAGCGCCGGGAAGCGGAAGAACGGCGCGGGGTTTTGGCCGAGCGCGAGCTTCACCGCGCTAAAACCCTTCTCGATCTCGTCCTTGGCCTGCTGCTCGGTGATCTTCTTGCCGGCGAGATGCGCGTGCGACCAGGTGTGGGCGCCGATGGTGTGGCCGGCGGCGGCGACCTGGCGGAGAATGTCCGGATGGTAGGTGGTGTGCATGCCGATCGGGAAGAACACCGCCCTGGTGCACTCGTCGGCCAGCGCCTTCAGCACGGCGGGCGTGGTCGGCCACGGACCGTCGTCGAAGGTCAGCACGATCTCCTTCTCGGTCAGGAAGTCGTACTGCTTGTACTGCAGGAAGCCGAAGCCGGGCCCGCCGTTGGTGTCGACCACCACGGTGCGGCTGACGCCGAGCGCGTCGGGATTGTTGCAGGTCGTCTTCGGCGCGGCCGCGACCGGTGCGGGCTGCGGCGCCGGAGCGGGAGCCGGGGCCGGCGCGGCCTCGGCGCGCTTCGACGACAGCGCCGCGGTGACCTCGACATCGTCCCTGGCGGCCAGCTTCGGCGCCGGCGCGGGCGCCGGATCGGCCTTGGCAGCCTGGGTTTGGGGAGCGGTGGCGCGGGAGGAGGTCCAGAACCACGCTCCGGCGATCACGACCGCCATGACAACACTGGCCAGCATCAGGCCCAATGGATTACGCATCGCTACAAAACTCTCTCGGAACTCGGGGAAACGCCAACAGCTGTAACGAGCGATTAGTGCCAACAAGGTCTTAACGCGATCCCAACACGGCGCCAGAAGCGGAAGAAAAAGCGTGCCTTGACCCGTGCTTTGCACCTTCGTGACGACCGTCACAGTCGCGAATCCCGCGCCCGCGCAGGATCGGACCCCGTCAACCGGCCCACGCCGCGGGCCGATGGGAGCCGATCATGACCGCAGTCAGAAGTCAGTTTGCAAAGGCCGCCCGCCGCGCTGGCGTTTGTGGCTGTCTTCGCGCTGTCCTCGACCGCGAGCTTTGCCTTGAGAGCGGAAGCGCGGCAGATGTGAACCGGCGACGCGTTCCGCCTGTGCAGCGACGAGATCCCTGATATCCCGAAGATCACCGCCTGCATGATCAAGCACCGCACCCAGCTGAGCAGCGGCTGCCGTGTCGCGCTGGACCGCGACCTCGCCGCCCAGCGTCGCCCCTCCGCGGACTGATTGCGGTGCACTCAAGCGCCTGCGGCGACGAGCCGCGGGCCTGGGATCGCCAAGAGATATCCGAGGGGATTGCAGGCAAATCGGAACCTTGGTGCCCGTTCCGCCGTTTCAAGCTTCTGCGGCGCGCTGAAACCCTATAGAACCGGCGGCGCATTGATTAGAGGCTTTGAGATGACCCGATTCCTGCTTGCCGTGATTCCGCTGGTTCTGCTGACGTCCGCTGCTTCGGCGCAGCAACAACAGGGGCGAGAAGCCTGCACCCGCGACGCCCAGCGGCATTGCCGCCCCGTGCTCAATAACGGCGACGACGCCGTGCTGGCCTGCCTGCAGCAGCATCGCGCCCGGCTGAGCAAGGGTTGCCAGAAGACGCTGACCGAGCACGGGCAGTAGGGCCAACCATCATTCTGGGCGATGCGAAGCATCGAACCGCGGCGCGCACCTGAGAATCTCGAGATTCCGGGTTCATCGCTGGTGCGATGCCCCGGAATGACGGACGTGGAGAGGCTACGTGCTGTTTCCCGCCGCGCCCGCGGCGGTCGCGACCACCGGGATCACTTCCCTCGCGGCCCGGTCCGGCGTCTCGTCCTTCCAGCGCACCGAACCGAACGGACGCTCCAGCATCCGGCGCACCCGCACCGGCTCCGGGCCGATGTGGAAGTCGATGGCCTTCTGGTACAGCTCGCGCTCGGCCTGCGTCGCGCGGTTGCGCTGGCGCAGGAAATCGAGCCAGGTCGGGCAGTGGTAGCGCTCGGTCCACAATTCCGGATCGGCGATGTCGCGCGCGATCGACCAGCCATAGGCGCCGTTGCGCTGGCGGCTCAGCTGCACGTCCTGCATCACGTTGTGAAAGGCGCGGGCGTTGTCCTGCGCCACCCGGTATTCGATCTCGACCACCAGCGGCCCGCTGCGGGCGGTGAGCTGCAACTGCACCTCGGGATCGGCCAGCGCTTCGCTGGCATCCTCGTTGCGCGCGCCGACCCGCGGCATGCGCAGCCAGATGCCGAGCAGCGGCGACAGCAGCATCAATCCGGCGGAGATCAGCAGCGCGGTCTCGACGCCGCCGATGTCGGTGATGCGGCCCCAGCCCCAGCTGCCGATCGCGATGCCGCCGGCAATCGCGGCCTGGAAGGCGGCGAGCGAGCGGCCCGCGACCCAGCGCGGCGCCGAGAGCTGCACGCCGATATTGAACAGCGCCACCGCGAGCATCCACGCCGCGCCGGCGACGACCAGGGCGGCGGCCGTGATCACCGGCTCCGTGCTCAACGCCACCGCGGCGATCGCAGCGCCCATCGACAGCGCGCAGGCGCGCACCGCGGCCTCGCCGCTGAGCCGGCTCCGGATCTCTGAAATATTCAGCGCGCCGACTACCGCGCCCATGCCGAAGGCGCCCAGCATGATGCCGTAGGTCTGCGCGCCGCCATGCAGCAAGTCGCGCGCCACCAGCGGCATCAGCGCCGAGACCGAGCCGCCGATGATGCCGGTCACCATGGTGCGGGTCAGCACGATCTTGATCGACGGCGAATTGGTGATGTAGCGCACGCCCGAGACCATGGCGCGGTTGAGCCGCTCGCGCGGCAGCCGCGACGGCTCGGTGACCCGGTTCCAGAGAAACAGCACCACCAGCAGCGGCAGATAGAGCACAGCGTTGGCGGCGAACGCCGCCACCGCGCCGGCGGAGGCAACCACGATGCCGCCGATCGCCGGGCCAAAGCTGCGCGCGATGTTGTAGCTGATGCCGTTGAGCGCGACCGCGGCCGGCAGCGTCTCGGCCGGCACCTGCTCGCTGACCGAGGATTGCCAGGCCGGCCCGAACAGCGCCATGCCGCTGCCGACGACGAAGCACAGCGCGAGCAAAATGTTTGGCGTCACCAGATTGAGCCAGGCCAGCACGGTCAGCGTGGTGGCGCCCACCAGTGCGATCGCGAGCGACACCAGCGCGACGATGCGGCGGTCATGCATGTCGGCGATCGCGCCGGCCGGCATCGAGATCAGCATCACCGGCAGCATCAGCGCGGTCTGCACCAGCGCGACCTTGTCGGCCTCCGACGTCATCTGGGTCATCGCCCAGGCGGCGCCGACGCCCTGGATCAGGATGCCCAGATTGGAGAGCAGGCTGGCGAGCCAGATTCGCCGGAAGATTGAGTGCCGTAACGGTGCAGTGATACTGTCGGTGCGTTGCCGCGGTTCGGTCATATCCGGTTCCGTTTGGCCTGCTATGGCTTGAGTGTAGATTCCGGCTGCATCAAGAGATGCCCGCGAAACGCGTGTCCTGTCCAGCGTTTACGGTATCATTCGCCGGCGCAGGGCACAGCTAAAGTACTGAAACGCTTGGGGAAGGGGACAATGGGGCTGACGCGGCGAACAATTTTGCAAGGTGCCGGGGCGCTGTCCCTGATGGCGGGCCGATTCGCTGCGCCGGCGATGGCCCAGACGGCCACGGCAGCACCGGCCGGCGACCTGCCGCCGATTCTGTTCGTGCATGGCAATGGCGACCAGGCGCCGCTCTGGATGACGACGATCTGGCGGATGGAATCCAATGGTGTGCCGCGCGAGCGTATGTTCGCGATCAACTTCACCGATCCCTTGGCGCGCACCGACGACAAGGTCGAGCAGGCGGGCCGCTCCTCGACCGAGGACCAGCGCCGCGAGCTCGCCGAGGCGATCAGGCAGTTGAAGCAGACCACCGGCGCCGCGAGGGTCGCGCTGGTCGGCAATTCGCGCGGCGGCAATGCGATCCGCAATGTCGTCAAGAACGGCAATGGCGGCGATGTCAGCCATGCCGTGCTGTGCGGCACGCCGAACCACGGCGTCTATGCCTGGGATGACGGCCTCGGCAACGAGTTCAACGGCCGCGGCCCGTTCCTGCACGGCCTCAACGAGGGCGACAGCGAGGTGACGGCGGGCACCGCGTTCCTGACGCTGCGCAGCGACGGCATCGACAAGTTCGCGCAAGACGACGGCCGCTTCGTCGGCAAGCCGGGCACGCCGACCAACATCACCGCGGAAGGCCCGGCGCTGAAGGGCGCCACCAATCTGGTGCTCGGCGCGATCGATCATCGCGAGACCGCCTTTCATCCGCGCGCGTTCCGCGAGATCTACAAGTTCATCGCCGGGCGCGAGCCGTTGCGGATCGAGATCGTGCCGGAGGCCGAAGTCAGGCTGAGCGGCATCGTCACCGGCACGCCGGGCGGCGTGCAGACCAATCGTCCGGTGTCCGGCGCGTCGGTCGACATCTATCGGGTGTCGGCGGAGACCGGCGAGCGCATCGGCGGGCCGGTGCACTCGTCGCAGACCAGCGCCGACGGCCGCTGGGGTCCGGCGCAGGTCGATGCATCCTGGCCGCTCGAATTCGTGCTGACCTCGCCCGGCGCGGTGACGACGCACATCTACCGCTCGCCGTTTCCGCGCTCGTCCGACATCGTGCATCTGCGCGCGGCGCGGCCGCTCGGGCAGGCCGACGCCGGCGCCGGCGCGGTGGTGCTGATGTCGCGGCCGCGCGGCTATTTCGGCCTGCCGCGCGACGTCGTGCTGCTCGACGGCAAGGAGCCGACCGACGTCAAGAGCGGCGTGCCGACGGATTCGGTGACCACCTTGCGGCTCGCCGCGGCGGATGCCGGCCGTCCGGTGGTCGCGCTGTTCAACCAGGAGCGTATCGTGATGCGGGCCTGGCCGGCCGCAGAGAACCGGATTGCGGTCGCCGAACTGACCTACTAGTTGTTTTCAAGGTCCGCGCGCCTTGTTGGCGCCGGGATCGCCTGCCTGGATGACATTGTAGCCCGCACGAGCGCAGCGACTGCGGGTGTCTTGAAACCGGCCCCGGATGTCGCTTCGCTCATCCGGGCTACCACTGCGGGACACCCATGAGCATAGCCGAGGTCTACGACATCACGGTCACGCGGCGCCCCCTGGTGCCGCCGATGCCGCCGCGCGCGCCCGACAACATGACCGCGTTCGGGCGGATGCGCGCGATGCGCAACTCGCCGATCGAGACCTGGGGCGCGCGTGCCTATCAGGAGGACATCGTGCAGGGCCGTTTCTTCGGCCGCGCGAGCTTCATCCTCAACACGCCGGATGCCATCAGGCATGTGCTGGTCGACAATTTCGAGAACTACACCCGCACGCCGGCCGGCATCCGCGTGCTGCGTCCGATCCTGGGCGAAGGCCTACTCATCGCCGAGGGCCGGGCGTGGAAGCATCAGCGCCGCACCCTGGCGCCGGCGTTCACGCCGCGCGCGGTGACGTCGCTCGTACCCTACATGGTCGCGGCGGTCGACGAGACCATCGCCAAGCTGAAGGCCGCGACCGACGGCCCGGTCGATCTGCGCGAAGTGATGCAGCGGATGACGCTGGAGATCGCCGGCCGCACCATGTTCTCGTTCGGCATGGACCGTCACGGCGCGGCGCTGCGCGATTTCGTCATGGAGTATGCCGACAAGTTCGCCCGGCCGCATATGCTGGACCTGCTGCTGCCGCTCGGCTGGCCGAGCCCGCAGGATTTCCGCCGCGCCCGTTTTCGCAAGCGCTGGACCGCGTTCGTCGGCGAGCTGATGGCCGAACGCCGCGCCGTCGGCAAGAACGACAACGCGCCGCCGCGCGACCTGTTCGACCTGATGGGCGCCGCGCGCGATCCCGAAACCGGCCAGGCGTTCACCGACGCCCAGCTCGGCGACGAGGTCGCCACCATGATCCTGGCCGGCCATGAGACCACCGCGACCGCGCTGTTCTGGGCGCTCTATTTGCTGGCGCTGGATCCCGCGCCCCAGGAACAGTTGGCCGCCGAGGTGCGCGGTGCGGCGGCAGCTGGCGCGCCGGACATCGAGCGGCTGAAATTCACCCGCGCGGTCGTCGAGGAGACCATGCGGCTCTACCCGCCCGCATTCCTGATCGCGCGTGCGGCGGGTGGTCCGGACACCATCGCGGGGCTTCCGGTCAAGAAGGGTGACCTGATCCTGATCGCACCATGGCTGCTGCACCGCCACGAGAAGCTGTGGCGCGATCCCAACGCATTCGTGCCGGCGCGCTTCATGACCGAGACGCCGCCCGACCGCTTCGCCTATCTGCCGTTCGGCGTCGGCGCCCGCGTCTGCATCGGCGCGCATTTCGCGCAGGTCGAGGCGACGCTCGCGCTGGCGAAAATCATCGGCGCGTTCCGCGTCGCCTTGGCCGACAAGGAGCCGGTGATCCCGATCGGCGTGGTGACGACGCAGCCGAACCGGTCCCCGATGTTCGCGATCACGCCCAGGTAATCAGACTTGAATCGAGACTTTGCATCGAGCTTCAATCGCGCCTTGCGCCCCGGCTTCAGCCACCTCATGTTAGGTGCTTCATGAGCGATATTCAGGCCCAAATCTCGGTGTTGCGGCAGACCACGGATCCCGCGGTCGCCGAAGCCATCGCGCATCTGATCGCGAAGGGCGAGGACCACGAGCTCAACCGGGTCAATGTGCTCGACTTCGCCAAGCACAAGGCCTTCGATGAGGAGCGGGTGATCTCCGGCTTCCTGCATGCCGCGCGGCTCGGCTTGTTCGAATTGACCTGGAATGTGCTCTGCCCGGGCTGCGGCGGCGTGCTCGATGCCCACGCCACGCTGAAATCGCTGCGCAGCGACGACTATCAATGCGGCCTCTGCGCCTGCGGCTACGAGGCCTCGGTCGACGAGCAGGTCGAGGTCGCCTTCACGGTGAGCCCGCGGGTCCGCCGCATCGCCGCGCATGATCCGCACACGCTGCCGATCTGGGACTACTACAAGCAGATATTCTGGAGCTCGGGCATCGACTTCAACAAGGAGTCGTTCGACGAGCTGTCGCAGGAGGTCGTGCTCGACGCGCTCGAACTGCCGCCCGGTGAAAAGGCGGTGCTGTCGCTGAACCTGCCGAAAGAGTTCATCATCGTGTTCGAGCCGGTGACGCATTCGGCGCAGTTCATCGACGTGCAGGGCGAGCCGACCAAGGACCGCCAGCATCTGTCGCTGATGTACAACAAGGTGCATGCGCCGGTCGGCAATATGACGTTGCGGCCCGGCCCCTTAAGGCTGTCGCTCGACAACCAGGCCGGCGTTCGGGCGTTGCCGTCGGTGTTCATCGCGGCCGAAGCGCTGCATCATCTGATCGGCAAGCGGAAACCGTTCCTCACCGCCAAGCGCGTCCTGAGCAACCAGACTTTTCGCGACATCTACAAAGCCGACAATCTCAATCTCGACCAGCGGCTCAAGATCACCTCGCTGACCTTCCTGTTCACCGATCTCAAGGGATCGACCGCGCTCTATGAGCGGGTCGGCGACCTGGCCGCCTTCGACTTGGTACGCGCGCATTTCCACGCGCTGCTCGACATCATCGCCTCGGAGCGCGGCGCCGTGGTGAAGACCATCGGCGACGCCGTGATGGCGACCTTTGTGCGTCCCGAACATGCGCTGGCCGCGGGCTTGCGCATGCGCGCGGCGATGAAGACGCTCAACGACGAGCGCGGCAAGGAGGATCTGGTCGTCAAGATCGGCATTCACGAAGGCCCGTGCCTTGCGGTGATGCTGAACGAGCGGCAGGATTATTTCGGCCAGACCGTGAACATCGCGGCACGGGTGCAGAGCCTGTCGACCTCGCAGGAAATCCACCTCACTCAGCCGGTGATCGCTTCGCCCGAAGTGACCGGCATTTTGGAGCGGGCGTCGATCAAGCCTATCCAGAAGGAAGCGGCGCTGCGCGGCATCGCCGACAAGATGGTGGTGTACGAGATACCGTGATTGCGCCAGCGGCAGCCGTCATTGCGAGCGAAGCGAAGCAATCCACGCCTCAGCGCGGGGATAGATGGATTGCTTCGCTTCGCTCGCAATGACGGTGAACCAGGGCCAGGTTGCCGAAACGTAATGCCCCTGCGGGAACCGGCACCAATTGCGCCTAGTCTGTTTTCACGCCATATAGCCTGCATCAGGCTTCATTCGACAGAGAGAGCGATGCTCGACGGACTGCGCCAATTCATTGCCGATATCGTCGGCCCCGATCAGCAGGCTGACCGGACCTTCGACGACAACGACTATCGATTGGCAGCGACCGCGCTGCTGGTCCACGTGGTCTCGCTGGACGGCGAGCCGACGCCGGCCGAGAAGCGCAAGCTGCACTCGTTGATTGAGAGCCGATTCCAGCTCGATCCCGGCACCGCCGACAAGCTGATCACCTCGGCCACGCGTGTCGAGGGCGAGTCCGTCGATCTCTATCGCTTTACCAGCGTGATCATGCGCTCGGTGAACGAGGAGGGGCGGCTGCGCATCGTCGAGATGATGTGGGAACTGGTCTATGCCGACGGCCAGGTCAGCGAGTTCGAGGACAATGTGGTCTGGCGCGCCGCCGATCTGCTCGGCGTGTCCTCGCGCGACCGCATCGATCTCAAGCATCGTGTCGCCGAAAAGCAGGCGGCGTTGCCGAAAGGCCCCTGGGGCGCGGCCGACGCGGCAATCTGACACGTCGCCGCGCGCAGGCGCTGCCACGGTCGCGCCACCATCACAGATGACGAAACTTTAATGTGCGGTTCGGCCTGCCGCCGTCCGTGGTGATGGGCTGAAAATCCGGCATTTGACCGCAAAATCGGCGCAGAACCGCTGTCCACAAAGTCGACGGACGGCTTGCGTCCCACCGCATGCCTATGCTCTCGTCGCCCTGTTGGGGACCTCTCTGGAATTTGAATAAGAGTTTGAACGTGACCGAGCGTGTGACGCTGATAACCGGGGCATCGGCGGGCATAGGCACCGAACTGGCGCGCATGTTTGCATCGAACGGTCACCGCGTGGCGCTGGTGGCGCGGCGCGCCGATCGCCTCAAGGCGCTCGCCGATGAGCTGGGCGGCAAGGGCTGTGCTGTGCCGATCGTGATCCCCTGCGACCTGCAGCAGCCGGACGCCGGCGACAGGATCGAACAGGCCCTGCGCGAGGCGGGCGTCGAGGTCGAATATCTCGTGAACAATGCCGGTTTTGGCGTGTTCGGCCTCGCCGTCGCGCGCGACCGCGCCGAGCAGCTCAACATCATCACGGTCAACATCCGCGCGCTGACCGATCTCACGCTGCGCTTCGCCGACCAGCTGATCCGCAACCGCGGCGGCATTCTCAATCTCGGCTCGATCGCCGGCTTCCTGCCGGGGCCCGGCATGGCGGTCTACTACGCCAGCAAGGCCTATGTGCTGTCGTTCTCCGAGGCGTTGCGCTGCGAGCTGGCGCCGCAGGGCGTGCGCGTCACCGTGGTCTGCCCCGGGCCGGTGCCGTCCGAATTCCAGGACCGCGCCGGCTTCGCGCCTGGCTTCGATTCCGCGATTCTCAACGTTGCGGCGGCCGAGGTCGCGCGCCAGGCCTATCGCGGGCTGATGGCCAACAAGCGCGCCGTGATGCCCGGCTTCTTCATCAAGATGGTACCGTTCCTGCTGCGTTTTTTCCCGCGCTCCTTCATTTTGACGGCGGTCGGCGGCTTCCAGCTCCGCAAGCGCTAACCGGTAACGCTGTTCTGGCCCGCGATTTGCTTCGCAGGGCTGTGTGCGCAAACTCACACGATCTTAAGAACTGCTTAGTTATGATCCCGCCTTACGTGCCGAGAATTTAAGCAGAGACAATGTCGTTCCGGTCGGACCAAGCCCGTGTCGTGCCCTTCGCCAAGCGAAGGCCGGCCGCGGCCACGCCGGAGCAGGCCCGCCCGGTGCTGATCGTGCTGCACCAGGAGACGTCGACCCCCGGCCGGATCGGCAATGCACTGCGCGCGCTGGGCTACCGCCTCGACATCCGCCGGCCGCGCTTCGGCGACGCTCTGCCCGAAACACTCGAGCAACATTCCGGCGCGGTGATCTTCGGCGGCCCGATGAGCGCCAACGATCCCGATGATTATGTGCGCCGCGAGATCGACTGGATTGCAATTCCCTTGCGCGAGCAGCGGCCGTTGCTCGGCATCTGCCTCGGCGCCCAGATGCTGGCGCGACAACTCGGTGCGACCGTCGCGCCGCATACGGAAGGCCGCGTCGAGGTCGGCTATTATCCGATTCGCCCGACCGATGCGGGCCGCGCGCTGTGCCCGGACTGGCCGGCGCGGGTCTACCACTGGCACGGCGAAGGATTTGAATTGCCCGATGGCGCCGAGCTGCTCGCGGAAGGCAATGACTTCCCGATGCAGGCATTTCAGTTCGGCAACGCCTTCGGCCTGCAATTCCATCCCGACGTGACCTACGCGATGATGCATCGCTGGACCGCGCGCGGCTGCGTGCGGATGGAGCAGCCCGGCGCGCAGCCGCGCCATCAGCATTTTGCCGAGCGTGCGGTCTACGATGCCGCGGAGCGGGCGTGGCTGACGCATTTCATCGCCGGCTGGATCGTACGCACGCCGCGCGCGATGCTGCAGGCTGCGGAATAGCCGCCGCGCGGAATTTTCGGCGCAGCTTGTCATCATCATGATTGTGCTAGTCTCGGCCGCCGCGCGCGGCCGCACCATCGCGCGTCTCAAGAACAACAACGCACAGGGAGATCGTCGTGAGCTACCAGCACATCCTATACGAGGTCAGCGACAGGATCGCGACCATCACGCTCAATCGTCCCGATCGCATGAATGCGTGGACCGCAACCATGGAGCGCGACGTGCGTCAGGCGATGGATGCGGCGGCCAATGACGACAATGTCCGCGTTATCGTGCTGACCGGCGCGGGCCGCGGCTTCTGCGCCGGCGCCGACATGGAGGCGCTGCAGGGCATCGATCCGAACGAGGTCCGCCGTGGCGAGAGCATTCCGTTCGACATGAATCGCCGCGCCGACTGGCAGACGCGCTATGCCTATTACCCTGCGATCAGGAAACCTGTCATCGCGATGCTCAACGGCGCCACCGCCGGCATCGGTCTCGTCCATGCGCTGTATTGCGATCTGCGCTTTGCCGCCGACACCGCGGTGTTCACCACCGCCTTCGCACGGCGTGGCCTGATCGCCGAGCACGGCATCAGCTGGATGCTGCCGCGCATCGTCGGCCACGCCAATGCGCTCGATCTGTTGATGTCGGCGCGGCGCGTCTCGGCCGCGGAGGCGCTGCGCATCGGTCTCGTCAACCGGCTCTCTGCGCCGGACAAGCTGCGCGAGGAAACCTACGCCTATGCCCGCGACCTCGCCGACTTCGTGTCGCCGAGCGCCATCGCCGTGATCAAGCGGCAGGTCTACGACGTGCCGTTCCAGACGCTGGCGGAAGCCACCATCGACGCCAACCGCGAAATGCAGATCGCGCTCAAGGGCAACGATTTCCGGGAGGGGGTGGCGAGCTTCGTGGAGAAGCGGCCGCCGCGGTTTACGGGGACGTGAGGGGGAGGGGCCTGCTGCACCAGCCCGCCGTCGCCCTGCGGGCTGTGGCGGGGCAGCCTTCGCTCACTTCGCTACGAGAGACTTCCCGGGCTTGCCCAGCCGAAGCTCGCGAAGCGAGCGAAGGCTGGTGGAGCCAGGCGGGATCGAACCGCCGACCTCGTCATTGCGAACGACGCGCTCTCCCAGCTGAGCTATGGCCCCATCGCGGCCGGGTAATGCTGAGTATCCCGGCCGACGGCAGGGCGCCATTTACAGTGCCGCCCAAGGCCAAGTCAAGAACGCTTAAACCGCGGTTTTCGGCCCGGTCGGCGGGGAACTTCCCTTGTTTGCGGGGGGACGAACCGATATCTAGCAACAAGCCCTCCGAGCGTACTCGCCTTACCTCCTCCGGAACAACTCACCCTATGAAGCCAATCATATTCATCCTGATCCAGGTCATAAATCTCTATATGTACCTGCTGCTCGCGGCTGTGGTGTTCTCGTGGCTGGTCGCCTTCAATGTGGTGAACACGCGCAATCAGTTTGTCGGAGCGGTCGTAGAGTTCCTCTACAGGATTACGGAGCCGGTGCTTGGTCCGATTCGCCGGCGCCTTCCCAATTTCGGCGGCCTGGATATCTCACCAATCATAGTGTTTTTTCTGCTTTGGCTTATCCAAATTTATCTCGCGGAGTACATCTATCCGAACGTTCCATAGGATGAAACTATGGATCCCTGGCGCTACTCCACCGAGGGCATCAGCATCGCCTTGCGCGTGACGCCACGCGGCGGCCGTGACGGCATCGATGGGATCGAGACGCTGGCCAACGGCCGCACGGTGGTGAAGGTGCGGGTCCGCGCCATTGCCGAGGGCGGCGAGGCCAACCGCGCCGTGACCGAGCTGCTGGCCAAGGCGCTTGGCGTGCCCAAGGCCAGGGTGAAGCTGTTGTCCGGCGCCACCTCGCGGCTGAAGCAGGTGGCTGTCGACGGCGATCCGAAAGGGCTTGGCGAAACATTGCGGAAGCTGACAGCGGCCAAGGAGACAAAGGACTGATATGACTGCCCGCATCATCGACGGAAAGGCCATTGCCGCCGAACTTCGCGCCCGCGTCGCCGCCGAAGTCGCGCGCGTCAAGCGCGATCATGCGTTGACGCCGGGGCTTGCGGTCGTGCTGGTCGGCAACGATCCGGCCAGCGAGGTCTATGTCCGCAGCAAGCACACCCAGACCCAGGCCGCCGGCATGGCCTCGTTCGAGCACAAGCTGCCGGCGGATGTGTCGGAGGCCGACCTGCTGGCGCTGATCGCGCGGCTCAACCGCGATCCGCTCGTGCACGGCATCCTGGTGCAGCTGCCGCTGCCGAAATCGCTGCATACCGAAACCATCATCAACGCGATCGACCCGGCCAAGGATGTCGACGGCCTGCATCCGCATAATGCCGGACGGCTCGCCGGCGGCCTTGCCGCGCTGTCGCCCTGCACGCCGCTCGGCTGCATCATCCTGACCAAGAGCGTGCACCCCTCGCTCGAGGGCATGAACGCGATCGTGATCGGCCGCTCCAATTTGGTCGGCCGTCCGCTGGTGCAGCTGCTCTTGAACGAGAACGCCACGGTGACCATCGCGCATTCGCGCTCGCGCGACCTGCCAAAGCTCTGCGCCCAGGCCGACCTGGTCTATGCCGCGGTCGGCAAGCCGGAGATGGTGCGCGGCGACTGGCTGAAGCCGGGCGCGACCGTGATCGACGTCGGCATCAACCGCATTCCGGTCGAGGGCGGCAAGCCGAAGCTGGTCGGCGACGTCGCGTTCCAGGAAGCGGTCAAAGTCGCCGGCGCCATCACGCCGGTGCCCGGCGGCGTCGGCCAGATGACGGTGGCCTGCCTTTTGGTGAACACGCTGCGCGCCGCCTGCGCGATCCACGGCCTGCCGGCGCCGGCGGTGTGACTTTCCTTACCTCTCCCCGCTTGCGGGGAGAGGTCGACATTCAAGCGAAGCTTGAATGTCGGGTGAGGGGGAGTCTCCCCGGGGCTCGCCTCGGCGTTGGAGTTCGCCGAGAGAAGCCCCTCACCCCACCCTCTCCCCGCATCCGCCTTCGCCCGAAGGCGGGCTTCGGCGGACAAGAGCGCGGGGCGAGGGAGCCCGGGCAGTGTGCCCGGAATGACGACTACGTCGTCACTTCGCCTTCTTATTCCGCTCGATCCCCTCCAGGATCAGCCTGCAGGCTTCATCGGCGTCGCCCCAGCGCAGCACCTTCACCCATTTGCCCTTCTCGAGATCCTTGTAGTGCTCGAAGAAGTGCTGGATCTGATCCAGCGTGATCTGCGGAAGGTCGCTGTAGTTCTTCACCTTGTCGTAGCGCTGGGTCAGCTTCGAGGACGGCACCGCGATGATCTTCTCGTCGCCGCCGGCCTCGTCTTCCATCAAGAGCACGCCGACCGGGCGGACGCTCATCACGGCGCCCGGCACGATGGCGCGGGTGTTGATGATCAGCACGTCGCAGGGGTCGCCGTCGCCGGACAGCGTGTGCGGAATGAAGCCGTAATTCCCGGGATAGCGCATCGGCGTGTAGAGGAAGCGGTCGACCACCAGCGTGCCGGCCTCCTTGTCCATCTCGTACTTGATCGGCTCACCGCCGACCGGCACCTCGATGATGACGTTGACGTCGTGGGGCGGATTCTTTCCGGTCGATATGGCGTCGATACGCATGGATTGCTCCGCGTGGCCTTTGGAAGTTGAGAATGGAGGTGATTTTTGTTGGCGCTGGACGCGAACCGGCTTCAAGCCCGGCCGGCGGCCGGGCTGGCCTGCGCGCAGCACGCCGGCTGGTTTAGCCTTGCTGCGGCTGCGAGAGAAGCAGGATTTTCAGGCGGACCAGGCGAAAGCGACCTTGTCGAGCGACTTCGGCCCGAACCGCTCCGACGAGCGCGCCACCATGCGGCCGCCCAGCGCGCGGTAGAACTCGGTCGCCGGCTCATTGTCGGAGAGCGCCCAGATCACCAAGCTCTTCAGGCCGCTCTGCAGGAGGTCGCGGCGTGCCGCCGCGAACAGGCGGCGGCCGAAGCCGAGGCCCTGGAATTCCGGCCGCAGATAGAGCTCGTAGATCTCGCCTTCGAAGTGCAGGCTGCGGGCGCGGTTGCGACCGTAATTGGCGTAGCCGGCGATCCGGTCGCCGAACACCAGCACGCTGACGCGGCTGCCCTTGCGGATCGCGCTGTCCCACCACTGCGGGCCACGGCGGTTGATCAGCTTCTCGAGTTCGGCGCCGGGGATGATGCCCTGATACGCCGAGCGCCAGGCTTCGTCATGGGTCGACGCCACTGCCGCCGCGTCTGCAGCTTTGGCCGGCCGGACCTCGATCAGCGTTGTGCTCATGGACACAATCAAAGCAAGTCGCAGCGCCGCCTTCAAGGTCCATCGTTAATTATCGGTTAACCTGTGGATTTTTTGCATCAGTGATGTGAAAACTTGTACCGAAAGAGGACAGCTTGCTGTCGCAAACCCACTTATCGGGATGGATTTCGACGTTCGACAATGCGCGGTGGCGATTTGTGACAGTGCAGAGCTCGGGACATCGCCGGCCTGATTCGTCGCGGACAATTCGGCACAGGAATTCAATCCATGGCGCGGGGAGCAGGCCGTACTGCGATCGATTTGCCGGCGTCCGGCCTCTGGCAGAAACTGAGGTGACGTGAAACCGGCGCCTCTGACCGCAGGCGGAATGCGATGACGCTGTACTTCCTGCTCAAATACCTCCATGTGCTCGGCGCCATCGTGATCCTCGGCACCGGGACCGGGATCGCCTTCTTCATGCTGATGGCGCATCGCTCGCAGGATACCGCCTTCATCGCGCGCACCGCGGCGACCGTCGTGATCGCGGACATGATCTTCACGCTGACGGCGGTGTTGCTGCAGCCGGTCAGCGGCGCCCTGTTGATGCTGCTGTCGTCGACCGGCATCACCGAGCGCTGGCTGCTGGCCTCGCTCGCGCTCTACGCCGTCGCCGGCGCGTTCTGGGTCCCCGTCGTCTTCATGCAGATCGAGATGCGCGATCTCGCGCAAGCGGCGGCCAGCAAGGGCAATGCTTTGCCGCCGCGTTACTTCGCGCTGTTCCGGCGCTGGTTCCTATTCGGTATTCCCGGCTTCGGCTCGGTGATGATCATCCTGTGGCTGATGATCGCGAAACCCTTTTAGAGCATGATCCGGAAAAGTGTGCAGCGGTTTTCCGAACAGGATCATGCTCGAAATGAGACTCCGATGACCGGCCAACCACGCAGCATCATCGTGCTCGGCGCCTCCGGCCTGATCGGCCGCTATGTCACCGACGACCTGCGGGCACGCGGCTTTCACGTGATCGGGATCGCGCGGCAATTTTCGCCGGCGCAGAAGATGAGCGCGCTCGACCTCGAATTGCCGGTGATGGCGATGGACGCCGCGGCGCTGGCGCAACTGCTTCGCACGCATGAAGTCGGCGTCGTCGTGAACTGCCTCGGCGTGCTGCAGGACGGCCCCGGCAGCGACACCGGCGCGGTGCATCGCGATTTCGTGTCGCGGCTGATCGAGACGATCCGCGCCAGCGGGCGCGCCATCCGTCTCGTCCACATCTCGATCCCGGGCGCGGCCGGCGAGGATCGGACCGCCTTCAGCACCACCAAGCGCGAGGCCGAACGGCTGATCGCGGCCTCCGGCATCGCCCATGCGATCCTGCGCCCGGGTTTTGTGGTCGCGCCCTCGGCCTATGGCGGCAGCGCCATGCTGCGTGCGCTGGCCGCGCTTCCCGTCGAGCTGCCGGCCGGTGAGGCGGCGACGCCGTTCCAGCCGGTCGCCGTCGAGGATATCGCCGCCACCATCGCCTGGCTCGCCGCGCGCGACATTGCCGATGACAGCGTGCGCGCGGTGAGCTGGGACCTGATGCAGCCGCAGCCGATTTCGCTCGGCGGCGTCATCGCCCAGTTCCGCAGGTCGTTCGGCACATCGAAGCATTTGCGAATCGCATCGCCGTCGTTCCTGATCGATCTCGGCGCCCGCCTCGGCGATCTCTCGACCTATCTCGGCTGGATGCCGCCGCTGCGCTCCACCGCGATCGCGGAGCTGCGCCGCGGCGTCACCGGCGATCCCGCCGCCTGGATGGCGGCAACCGGCATTGTGCCGAAGGCGATCGCAGAGGCGATCGGCAGCCGTCCCGCGGCCATTCAGGACAAATGGTTCGCGCGGCTGTTCTTGATCAAGGCGCTGATCTTCATCAGCCTCGTGCTGTTCTGGGTCGTCTCCGGCTTCATCGCGTTGGTCATTTCCTATGACGCCGCCGCCGGCATCCTGCGCGCGCACAATTTTCCGCCGGCGCTGGTCGGGCCCGTCACGGTGGTGACCAGCCTGATGGACATCAGCATCGGCGTCCTGATCGCCTTCCGCCGCACTGCGGCGTTCGGCCTCGTCGCCGGCATCATCGCCTCGCTCGGCTACATGGTGGGCTCGGCGATCCTGACGCCGGACCTCTGGATCGAGCCGCTCGGCGCGCTGGTAAAGACCGGCCCCGCGATCGTGCTGATGCTGGTCGCGTTATTGACCCTGGATAACCGATGACGACCTGGCCCGACGACGACGTGATCCTCTACGACGGCGTCTGCATCTTCTGCTCGCGCTGGGTCCGCTTCGTCGTCGCGCGCGACACCGCCCGCCGCTTCCGCTTCACGCCGATCCAGTCGGACTACGGCGCGCGGCTGGCAAAGACATTCGGGATCGATCCGGATGACCCGGACACCAACGCGGTGGTGCACGGTGGAATCGCGTATCTGAAATCGGACGCCGCACTGACCGTGCTGAGCCATCTTCCCGGCTGGAGCTGGACCCGCACTCTGTTCGCAGTGCCAAAGCCGCTGCGCGACGCGGTGTACAGCCTCATAGCGCGCAACCGCTACAAGATCTTCGGTAAGTACGAGACGTGCTTCGTGCCGGACGCCGACATGCGGGCACGGGTGCTGGAGTGATGTTCGTCCGTCATTGCGAGCGAAGCGAAGCAATCCATCGATCCGCATGCGCCGCGCTATGGATTGCTTCGCTCGCAATGACGATGTGGCTACTTGCGCGGCAAGGTCGCCAGCACCTCCATCGCCGCCCTCTCGCCTGAGTCCCTTGCCCCATGCGCGGTCGAGAAGAAGTTCGGCGAGGTTGCCTCGCCGGCAAAGAACAGCCGGCCGTCGACCGGCGCGGCCAGCACGGCGCGCTTGTCGGCGTGGCCGGGGAGGGCGTGGGAGTAGGAGCCGCGGGCGAACGGGTCGTGCGACCAGCGCGATTCCCTGAGTGGCTTGAGCTTGCGGCGGAAATCGTTGCCCAGGAAGCCGGCGATCTCGTCGATGCTGTGGGCGGCAATTGCGCCGTCGCCGGCGTCTTCGAGCGCTTGCGCGAAACGGCCGCCGAAAAAGCCCTCGATGCAGGGCTGGCCGAACGGTCGGATATGATAGGTGCCCATCTCGGTACGCATGGTGGCGCCGCGCAGATTGCCTTCCTTCGGCATCGTCTCCGGCTCGGCGAGCGCCAGCGTCACCTTGTCGGCGAGGCCGAGCGGCAGGCCGCGCGCGGCGTCGAGCTTGTCCGGCAGCGCGGGCGAAAAGCGGATCGCCTGATCGGCGATCAGATTGGTCGGTACGGTGACGATCACCTTGTCCGCTTCGATCGTGCCGCGCGAGGTCTCGATGCGGATGCGCTTGCCGGAATGATCGATCAGGCGGACCTCGCAGTTCAGCGCCACCGGCAGCCCTGCGCCATAGGCCGCGACTAGCGCGCCGTAGCCGCGCCGCACCCGCCAATTGACGTTGGTGTCTTCGTACGCGTCGACGTCGAGGATCGAGACCTGGTCGAGCTCGCAGCCGTTCACATAGGTCGAGATCGCGTCGATCATCGGGTTCCAGCGATTGCCGGGCTCGAGAAAGAGGTTTGCGGGAGCATCGTCGCCGCTCGCCGCGGCCGCTTCGATGCGATCGTAGAACTGGTCGAGCGCGAACACGAACTCGTCGCGATCGGCCTGCGGAAACGCCTTGCCATAGGCGCGCTCGCGCCACGGCGGCAGGTCCTTGTTGATCTCGAAATTGAGCCGCTCGGCGATCGGGACGAAACTGTTCATGTCGGCCGAGTGCAGCCAGCCGCAGCCGACGTCGAACACGACGTCAGGCGACGCCATGACGGTGTGGGCGCGGCCGCCGAGCCGGTCGCGGGCCTCCAGTACGATGCTGGAGAGGCCGGAATCCTTCAGCGCATTGGCCGCGCCGAGGCCTGCGGCACCTGCGCCGATGATGGCGACGTCGATCGTTGAGGGGAGGGAACTCATGCCTTGGCTCTAGCACGTTCGGCAGCGTGCCAGAAGCCGCCACGAGCATGACTGTCATCACCCGCGAAAGCGGGTGATCCAGTATTCCAGAGACGGCGATGATAGAGCCGAGAGGCCGCGGCGTACTGGGTGCCCCGGTCCCGTCTACGCCAAGGCTTCGACGGGGCTCGCGATCTCGGGCGCGCCGGAGCTTAGCGGAGGCGGCAAGCCGGGGCACGACAGTGGGGCTTACGCCACAGCTTCCTTGGCCTTTTCCGCGCGCTTGCGCTCGTTCGGATCGAGATGCTTCTTGCGCAGCCGGATCGACTTCGGCGTCACCTCGACGAGCTCGTCGTCCTCGATATAGGCGAGCGCCTTTTCCAGCGTCATGCGGATCGGCGGGGTCAGGCGCACCGCTTCGTCTTTCGAGGTGGTGCGGATGTTGGTGAGCTGCTTGCCCTTCAGCACGTTGATCTCGAGATCGTTGTCGCGGGTGTGCTCGCCGACGATCATGCCCTTGTAGACCTTCCAGCCCGGCTCGATCATCATCGGGCCGCGGTCTTCCAGCTTGAACATCGCATAGGCCACCGCTTCGCCCTGGTCGTTCGAGATCAGCACGCCGTTGCGGCGGCCCTGGATCTCGCCCTTGTAGGCGGCATAGCCGTGGAAGATGCGGTTCATGATCGCGGTGCCGCGGGTGTCGGTGAGCAGTTCGCCCTGGTAGCCGATCAGGCCGCGGGTCGGCGCGTAGAACACCAGCCGCAGGCGGTTGCCGCCGGACGGACGCATCTCGATCATCTCGGCCTTGCGCTCGCTCATCTTCTGCACGACGACGCCGGAATGCTCCTCGTCGACGTCGATCACGACCTCTTCGATCGGCTCCTGCAACTGACCGGTGGCCTCGTCCTTCTGCAGCACGACGCGGGGGCGCGACACCGAGAGCTCAAAGCCCTCGCGGCGCATGGTTTCGATCAGGATCGCGAGCTGCAATTCGCCGCGGCCCGACACTTCCATGGAATCCTTGTCGGCGGCCTCGACGACGCGCAGCGCGACATTGCCCTCGGCCTCGCGCAGCAGGCGGTCGCGGATCATGCGCGAGGTCACCTTGTCGCCTTCGGTGCCGGCCAGCGGCGAGTTGTTGACGATGAACGACATCGACACCGTCGGCGGATCGATCGGCTGCGCCGGCAGCGGCGTCTCGACGGAGGGATCGCAGAAGGTGTCGGCGACGGTGCCCTTGGTCAGGCCCGCGATCGCGACGATGTCGCCGGCCTCGGCCTCATCGAGCGGGGTGCGCTCGAGGCCGCGGAAGGCCAGAATCTTGGTCAGGCGGCCGCTTTCGATCAGCTTGCCGTCGGCGCCCAGCACCTTGACCTGCTGGTTCGGCTTAATCGAGCCCGAGGAGATGCGGCCGGTGATGATGCGGCCGAGATAGGGGTTGGCCTCGAGAATGGTGCCGATCATGCGGAACGGACCCTGCTCGACCTTCGGCGGCTCGACGTGGCGCACGATCAGGTCGAACAGCGGCTGCATGCCGGCGTCATGCGAGGCCTCCGGGCTGTCGCCCATCCAGCCCTGCTTGGCCGACCCGTAGAGGATCGGGAAGTCGAGCTGCTCCTCGCTGGCGTCGAGCGCGGCGAACAGGTCGAACACCTCGTTGATGACTTCGGTCGGGCGCGCGTCGGGGCGGTCGACCTTGTTGATCACGACGATCGGCTTGAGGCCGATCTTGAGCGCCTTCGACACCACGAACTTGGTCTGCGGCAGCGGGCCTTCCGCGGCGTCGACCAGCACCAGCGCGCCGTCCACCATGTTGAGGATGCGCTCGACCTCGCCGCCGAAATCGGCGTGGCCGGGGGTGTCGACGATGTTGATGCGGATGTCCTTCCACTGCACCGAGGCGGCTTTCGCCAGAATGGTGATGCCGCGCTCGCGCTCCAGGTCGTTGGAGTCCATGGCGCGCTCGGCGACCTTCTGATTTTCGCGGAAGGTGCCGGATTGCTGCAGCAGGCGGTCGACGAGGGTGGTCTTGCCGTGGTCGACGTGGGCGATGATGGCGACGTTACGAAGGTTCATGGCTCTTCTTCTGGTCGTGCAAAAGGTCCTGGCGCGATCTCGCCGGACCATCGGGGCCGGCCGTTCGCTCTCGCGGCCCGATCGGGGCCCGGATCACGCTCATACCTAAGAAATTTGACGGGGACGCATCGCCCCAAAAAGGAAGCCCGGTCGTCCGGACCGGGCGCCTTGCGCGTTGCGGCGCAATATAGTCAGAAATCGCCAAAAAACAATGGTTTATTGGCAATTTGGGCGACTGTTTTCGGTCCAAATACCGTTTTTGCCGGGGTTTCCCGGGATCGCCCGGAGTTTATTTCCGCGTCAGGGCGAACACGATCAGCCCGAGGCCGCCAAACGCCACCAGCATCACGATCAGCGTGATGGGGTTGCCGCCGCCCCCGCCGCCCATATTGGCGCTGAGGATGAGGCAGAGGGTGCCCGGAATCAGCAGGATCACCCCCACGACGATCATCAAGGCGGTCAGGCAGCCGCTGCCGCTACGTGGCTCCGATGGCGGCGGAACGTATTGGTACGGCGGCTCCGGTGGCTGGATTGGCGGGGTCTGATCAGAACTGCTCATGATGTGGCTAGGCCCTGGGTCCCTTGATCGCGGCGTAGATCAGCAACACCCCGGCCGAGCCGACGAGCAGGCCGAGGAGAATCAGCGCCAGAATGGTGGCATCGGGGCGCTGATCGGCGAGGATGCCGAACCCGAACAGGATGGCGCACAGGCCGGGCAGCAGCAGGATGATCCCGAACAGCACCATGAAGGCGGTCGCGCAGCCGTGCCGCCGTGGCGGCGGTGCGGGTGGAACGGGGGATGTGGTGCCGGTCTCGCTCATCGATGGTCGGATCCTCGGTCAGCGCCCTCGGCCTTTGACGGCGGTGTAGAGCAGCATCACCCCGATCGCGCCGAGCATGAGACCAAGCACCCCGAGGCCGACCAGCGTCGAATCGGCGCCGCCGGTCGTCACCGAGCCGACCAGGAACAGGATGGCGCAGAGGCCGGGCAGCAGCAGGATCACGCCAAACAGCAGCATCAACGCGGTGCCACAGCCGCCGGGCTGCGACGACGGCGGCAGCGGCGGTGGACCCGGCTCGCTCATCGCGGCACCGTCTCGCTCGGCCGTGCCTCGCGGTAGGTCTGGCCGGCCAGCGCGGCGCGGATGCCATCGATCTTTCCGTTGCGGTAGAACAGATTGTAGGTGTCGAACGGGATGATCGCGCCGCTCTCGGTGACGAAGTGGATGCAGCTGCGCTTGACGTTGCCGACGCAGAAATTGAAGCGATCGAGGAACTGCACGATGGTGACGCGGAACACGTTCTCGTAGGTGAGCCCCTCCGGCACCTCGAAGCTCGGCAGGCAGCACAGCAATTCGCAGACCCGCTCGCTTGTGTTGAGCGGCCCCGACGACAGCGAGAACAGGTCGACGAACTTTTCCCGCAGCACCGGATATTTTTCCGGGCTGATCGTGTTCGGCATCACCGCGATCAGCTGCTCCTGCTGAAACAGTGAGGTCAGCGGCAGCACCTTTTCGCCATTGCGCAGGCCGTAACCGATCGAGATGCTCTCGGGATTGCAGGGCAGCGGGATCATGTCCTTGTCGCCGAACACGCCTGTAGCGATCACCTGCTTGCGGATCTCCGACAGCATGATGCGGTCGGTGTTCTTGTCAAAATTCTCGTTGCGGCCGGCGTCCTGCACCGGCTGCAGCGTGACGCCGCGCACGCATTTCCAGGTCAGCGCATGGCGGACGATGTCGCCGATCTCGGCGTCGTTGACGCCGCGTTTGATGGTCGCGACCAGCGTGGTCGAGACGCCGTAGCGCTCGAGATTTTCCAGCGCCTGCTGGCGAATCTTGCGCAAGTCAGCGCCGCGCAGGTTGACCAGCGCGTCGCGCCTCAGCGAATCGAACTGCAGATAGACTTCCAGCCCGCGCTTGTTCTCGGCGAGCTTTGCGACGAACTCCGGCTCGCGCGCGATGCGCAGGCCGTTGGTGTTGATCATGACATGGCGGATCGGCCGCGCCCGCACCGCATCCAGGATGGCGAAGAAATCCGGATGCAGCGTCGGCTCGCCGCCGGAGATCTGCACCAGATCGGGCTCGCCTTCGCTTGCGACCAGCGCGTCCAGCATCTTCTCGATCTTGGCGAGCGGCGTAAACTTGGTGCGCGCCGGCGAGGAGTCGGCGAAGCACACCGGGCAGGTCAGGTTGCAATGCTCGGTGATCTCGATCAGCGCCAGGCAGGAGTGCTGCTCATGGTCCGGGCACAGCCCGCAATCGTAGGGGCAGCCGAATTCGGTGTGGCGCTGGAACGCGAGCGGCCGGTCGCCGGGCTTGATGAAATCCTTGCACAGCCGCCAATAGGCCGAATCGGTCGACACCAGCGTCGACTGCACGCCGTGCTGCTTGCAGCGCTTCTCATACCAGACCTCGTTGCCGAGGATCTGGATCTTGGTCGGCACCAGGGACAGGCAGGTTTCGCAGAGCGATTGGGTCTGGCCCCAGAAGATGTAAGGGCGGGCCTTACGCAGCGGCGCGTTCATGCTTCAAACTCACTCGTGGCGCCGTCGCCAGCATGACGGCGGCATAGACCATGACAAACAGCGATAGCAGGTGAAACAGCGAGAACGGGCCGAGCAGCCCACCGTAGGGTTTGAGGAATTCCCAGATGAAGCGCTGCAGCCCGTAAAACAGCAGGACGAGGTAGAATCCGTTGGTGATCACAGCGGCGTTGCGGTTCAACACAGCCCACACGTAGAAGGCCGCGAATGCCGCCATCGCCAAGCTCTCATAGAGCTGCACCGGGTGGCGCGAGACGCCGTCGCCGAAATCATGGCCCCAGGGCAGCGCGGTCGGCGTGCCGTAGGTGAAATCCTCGAGCCCCGCGAAGTAGCAGCCGAGCCGGCCGACTGCGACGCCGATCGCGAGCGGCAGCGCGAAGCGCGCGCCGGTGCGTAAGGAGATACCGTGCCGCCATTTGTAGAGCTCGATCGCGATGATGCCGCCGGCCAGCGCGCCCTCGACCGAGCGCGCGAGCCCCGCCATACCCGAGGCCCACAGGTTCAGCGTGCCGAAGATGTAGGCGCCGATCCCGGCGCCGAACACCAGCGCGGCGATGTAGGACAATTCGAAAGATTGTCTGGGGAATTGCAGCCCGCGCACCCGCGACAGCCACCACATGGCAGCTCCCGCGGCGCACCATGCGGCAACGTCGAAGATGGCGTGCAGTCCAGCCCCACTCATGACGCGAGTGTAACGCGAATTTCGCGGTCCGCGATAGCTGCCGGCACTCCCTCTCCACGCAAAGAGCGGGGAGAAGAGAAGCCGTGTGCGCGGCCCTCTCTCCTCTCCCTCTCCCCGTTCTTACGGGGAGAGGGTTGGGGTGAGGGGCTGCTTCAGCAAATTCCGCAAGCAATGAGTTCGCGGAGGCTCCCCCTCACCCGGATTGCATCTGGCGATGCAATCCGGCCTCTCCCCGCAAGCGGGGAGAGGCGACTTCACCGCCTCAGTTCACCGGATTGTCCTCCTTCGGATAGACGCCGCGCAGCACTTCCTCGAAATGGTCCTTGACCGCGTCGTTGCACCGGCAGGCGCGCTGTCGCAGCCGGTCCGGATCGCGAACCATGATCGCGCCGCGGCGGGTCTCCAGCACGCCCTCCGCCTTAAAACTCTGGATCACCCGACTGGTGTAGCTGCGGCCGACGCCGAGCAACGTCGAGAGCTGCTCATGCGTCAGCGGCACCACGCTATCGCCGTCGGTGCGCTCCATCGCCGAGATGATCCATTTCGCGGCGCGCTGCTCGATCGAATGGATCGCGTTGCAGGCGGTGGATTGGAAGATCTGCGCCAGCAGGCAGTCGGCATAGCGCGCGAAGATGTTGCGCACCGAGATCGATTTGAGCTTGGCGGCGTCGAGCTTGCTGATCGGCAGCCGCACGAACGGCCCGCCGAACTTGACGGTGATGCGGGTATAGGCCGGCAGGAATCCCTGGCTGACGATGCCGCCGACCGCGCCCTCGCGGCCGACCAGAATGGTCTCGACGTCGCGCCCGTCCTCGTTCGGCACCATGTAGGCAACGAGACTCGGCCCGCACGGAAAGTGCACGGTCTGGACATCGTCGCCGGGGTTGTAGAACAGGTCGTTGGCCCGCCCGTCCACCGGCACGAGATGCGGTGCGATCAGCGCATAGTCGGCGGCGTTGAGCCGGCGCAAAAGATTGTTGAACGGCCGGTCGCTTGTCCCGGCCAAGTCCGTCTGTCTGTTTGTCATTGGAAATTCCTGCACATCCAACGCGGACGTTAGATGAAAAGTTCCCGCATTTGTGTGCACTAGTGAACAGACGGCGCGGCCTGCGATGTGTTGGTTTCATGCCGGGAACAGCCGGCGTGCTCGACAGGGGCGCCGGTCGCGGGCCAGCCGGCCGGACCTGATCCGGCCTCAACCTCACGCTCTTTGCTTGAGCATGATCGGATCGGAAAACCGCTTCACACTTTTCCGGATCATGCCGCATGAAACGGATTCTGGTGAGCCATGGACCCCGCCCACAATATCGGCATGCCCGGTGACGTCCTCGTCGTCGAGGACGACCCGATGATCTCGCTGTATTTCGAGGACACCATCCTCGGCTTCGGCGCCCGCACGGTGCGCACCGCTGCCAACGTAGCGCGGGCGCTCGATCTGATCGCAGCGCAGGCGCCGGATTTCGCGCTGCTCGACGTCGGCCTCGTCAGAGGCGAGACGGCATTCGCAATCGCCGAGCGGCTCGATGTGCTCGGCGTGCCCTACGTGTTCGTCACCGGTTATGGCGCGGAGATCAGGCTGCCGCCGTCGCTTGCCGACAAGCCGCGGCTGACCAAGCCGTGTTCGATCGACGCCCTGCAGGCGGCGTTGCGGCAGGGGCACAGCGCGCAGCCGCAGTGAACGCCGGGGGCTGCGGGCTCCTCACCTCCCCTTGAAAAGGGGAGGTCGCTTTGCTCGCAGAGCAAAGCGGGTGGGGATCTGCTGTCTCCACAGAGAGCACGGCCCGTGGCCTGACCCCCATCCCGACCTTCCCCCTTTCAGGGGGAAGGGGAAGTGAGAGCCGCGTTCAAAGAGAGAGAGTCGGCATCACCGAGTTGAAGCGGTGTTCACACCACTTTCGGATCGAGCGCGATCGACCACAGCTCGACGTCCTTGCGGTCGCGCAGGCTGACCGTCATCTGGCCGCTCTTGCCGTCGATCTTGACGTGGCCGAAGAACTGCATGCCGGCTGACGGCGGCAGGTTCTGGTTGGCCTCGCCCGGCGCCTTGACGAACTTCACCTCGGGACCAAACGTGTTGTCGAGCTCGTTCGGGCCGAACGTGCCGGCGTGCAGCGGGCCGGAGACGAATTCCCAGAACGGGTCGAAGTCCTGGAACTGGGCCTTGTTCGGGTTGTAGTAGTGCGCGGCGGCGTAGTGCACGTCGGCGGTCAACCACACCGTGTTGACGACGCCGGAGGTCTTGATGAAGCGCAGGATGTCGGCGATCTCGAGCTCGCGGCCGCGCGCCGGGCCGTCGCCCTGCGCGAACGCCTCGGAGCCCTTCTTGTTGGCGGCATCGTCATAGACGATCAGCGACAGCGGCATGTCGGAGGCGATCACCTTCCAGGTGGCGCGCGAGTTGAGCAGGCCGCGCTTCAGCCAGGCGAGCTGCTCGGGCCCGAGGAAATAGGCGCCGGGATCGTAGCTCTCCTGCAAATTCGGACCGTTAGGGCCGCGATAGCTGCGCTCGTCGAGCATGAACACGTCGAGATGCGGGCCGTAGCTCAGCGTGCGGTAGACCCGGCCCGGCTCGACGATGCTCTCGCGCATCGGATACATCTCGTGGAAGGCGCGCGCCGCCCGCGCAGCCAGCAGCGTGATATCGCGCTCCTTGTAGGCCGCCGGCAGCTGCTTCGACAGCGACCAATTGTTGGTCACCTCGTGGTCGTCCCACTGCACGAAGATCGGCACCTCGGCGTTGAAGGCGCGCAGATTCTCGTCGAGCATGTTGTACTTGTGCGCGCCGCGGAATTCGTCGAGCGTCTCGGCGACCTTGGCCTTCTCGGCAACCGTGATGTTCTTCCAGATCTTGCCGTCGGGCTGCTTCTGCTCGGCGTTGATGACGCCGTCGGCATAGATGGTGTCGCCGGAATGCAGGAAGAAATCCGGATTGTGCTTCTTCATCGCGGAGAAGGTGAACATGCCGCCGTCATCGGGGTTGATGCCCCAGCCCTGGCCGGCGACGTCGCCGCCCCACACGAAGGAGACGTCGCGGCGGTCGCTCGGCGCGGTGCGGAAGCGGCCGACCACCGGCTCGCCGACGATGTCGATATGCGACAGATCGCGGAAGCGGACGCGGTAGAAGATGTCCTGGCCCGAGGGCAGGTTCTCCAGCAGCATCTTGGCGGTGAAGTCGCTCTCCGGCAGCGCCGCGATCGGCGGCAGGGTGCGGGCATCCTTGAACGATTCGGTGGTTGCGACCTCGACCATCATCTGCGCCGGACGGTCGGCCCGCGCCCACACCACGCCGCCGTCGGTGCCGACATCGCCGGACTGCACGCCATGGGTGATCACCGGGCGGTCGGCGGCGCGCGACAGATAGGGCATCGCGATGACCCCGGCTCCGGCCGCTGCCGCAGTGGACAAAAAGCGCCGGCGGGTCAGCTTGCGCGAAAACCGGATTGTCATGGGGATCCTCCTGAAGGGGTCGCGAGCGCGACAATGCGCCGCAAGCGGGGCAAGACCTAGAAAAATTCCATGACGGCGAGATTACAGGGACGGGCGAATTCGGCTCCGGGATCGCTGCCGGCTTCTACGTCAGGTGAGCACGCAGGCAGGGCTCCCTCCCCCGGGGCTCCCCCGGGGGAGGGCTGGGGAGAGGGGTAAGCCCCAGGCGAGATGATCGTGAGGATCACTGCTTTCGCAATCCTGCTCGCCCGCAAAGCCAATGGAGAGGGAACGTCGTGTGGCACCCCTCTCCCTAACCCCTCCCCCGCAAGGGGGGAGGGAACCCTGCGCCGGTAGCTCCCTGACGTGGGCCGCTCGTCAGGGGTGGAAGGGGGAGTCGTTCTTGAGGAGATGAAAGCTACGCCGTCCCCGCGGCCCTGAACTGGGTCGCGGCGCGTTGCAGGTTTTGCGGCATGCTCAGCAGCAGCGCCTTGCGGTCGGCGACGGCGTTGTGAAACTGCTCGAGCGCGATGTTGAACGCGGTCAGCGTGCCTTCCTCGATCGCGCCGTGCTCGTAGCAGTCCAGCGTGTGGCGCAGGATGTCGTCGGCTTCGGCCTGCAGCTGGTCGAGCTCGTCGGTCGCATCGCTCTGCCGCGCGGTCTTCAGCATTTCCAGCAGCCGCTCGCGCTGCGAGGTGTTGGTGTTGCGTTCGTCCTGCTTGAGATAGCCGGCGAACCAGGCGCCGGCCGAGCCCATCGCCGAGAGCGCCATCAGGCCCCACCAGATGTAATCGCTGTAGCGGTCGAGGAAGGTCTTCTCCTCGCCGTCGACGAAGGCAGCGGCGCCCGGATGCACCGGGATGGTGGCGTCCTTGTCGGTGTCGGGCGTCTCGATCTTGGCGGCGAGCGGAAAATCGGTCTTGAGCTGCTGGCGGATCGCGAACAATTGCCGGGTGAACGCCGCGACGGTGGATTCTGCCAGTCCCTTTCGCGCCACGATGTGATGCGCGAAGCTGATGGTCTTCACCTCGTCCTCGGGCCGGTTCGCCGCGCCGAGCGAGCCGGCAGGAATCTCGGCGGCCTCATAGGCCGGATGGTTCTGCGAGATCGCCTCCGCGGCGTCGATCGCAAGGAAGGTCGGCTCGCCGCCGTCGCGGCTCGATGCGGTGATCGCATCGATCGTGATCTTGCTGTTGGCGGGACCCGCGGCGAGATAGGCGTCGGCCTTCTGGTTGCGGATCGCGTCGGCCGCCTCATTGGCCGGGAACTGGACGATCTCGACCTTGTTTGGATCGACGCCGTATTGCTGCAGGATCAGCTTGAGCAGATTAACGTTGGCCGGGGTGCGGCCGACGACGGCGATCTTGTGGCCGGCGAGCTGGGTGATCTTGGTGATCTTCGCGCCCTTGCGCGCCTTGCCTTTGCTGGGCGGAGCCCACATCACCACGACGTTCTTGCGCAGCGTCGCAACCGCCTGCGCGTTCTTCGGCACATCGAGATCGCCGCGGATGATGGCGAGGTCGGCCTTGCCCTCGCCGAGCGTCTGCGCGCTCGCGGTGGCGCCCTCGGTCGGCACCGGGCGGAGCTTGACCTGGCTGTGCTGCTGGTTGTTGTTGTTGAAGGCCTGCGCGAGCGCCTGCACCACCCTGAGATCGTCGCTGTTGGCCGGCCCGACCGCGATCTTCAGCGTCACCGGGCGCACCGCGAAGTAATAGCCTGCGGTCAGGGTGCCGATAATGGCGAGCACGCCCGCGATCAAAACGAAGATCAGCCGCCGCTTCGCCGAACGCAGCGGTTTTGGCGATTGGTTGGCGGGGCCGTCGGTCATCGATCTCGCAAGCGGTCGGGGCTCGGTCTCGGCACTGTCAACGCGCGTATATCCTCATGTAGTAGCAAATTCCTGAACCGACAGATGTTACAACTCCGTCATGGTTACCAGTGGCCATAGGACGCGATTTCGGCCTTAATTTCGGCATGGATCCGATGCGGGCACCGGTTGTTAGGTCACAGCGGTTGGCGCCAAGCGGATGCCGGTTCGCGCGAAGAAAGCGCGTCAAAACAACAAGCTAGAGCTTCGGCTCTGATCTGGTCAGAACCGGAAATGCCCTGGAATCAGGGCCAAGCGGGAGGGTTTGATATGGTCGAACGGCTGTCAGCGGAAGCAATGAAGGCCGCGCTCTGGGAATTGGCGGGATGGTCGGAGGTGGCCGGCCGCGAGGCGATCACCAAAACCTTCGTGTTCAAGGACTTCAGCGAGGCCTTCGGCTTCATGGCCCGCGCCGCCCTGATCGCCGAGAAGAACGACCATCACCCGGAATGGAAGAACGTCTACAAGACGGTCGAGGTGGTGCTGGCGACCCACGACGTCGGCGGGGTGACCAAGCGCGATATCGACCTCGCCAAGGCCATGAACGCGATCGCAAGGCAGCTCGGGGTGAACTGACCTCACGGCTCCTCCGCGCCCCGTCATTGCGAGCGCAGCGAAGCAATCCATTGGCGCCCGGCGTGCGGAAAGATGGATTGCTTCGCGGAGCCTGTCATCGGGCGGCGCTTTGCGCCGACCCGTTGGCTCGCAATGACGGGAACCTTGCGGCAGTCGGCGAAAACCCCCAGATTCGTTCCGTCCGCCGCCGAACCGTCGTGCGGCGTCGAGGAACTCGAGCGATGCCATCGACTGATCAGGGTGCGGGATTTGGGCCTGCCGACCGGCTGGCGCAGGATCCTGAAAGCGTGCGCCGCCGTTTCTGGATCAAGTTCAAGAAGGTGGTGGGAAGCCTGCCTTTTGCCGAGGAATTGCTGGCCGCCTACTACTGCGCGTTCGACCGCCAGACGCCGCGCCATGTGCAGGCGGCGCTGCTCGGCGCGATCGCCTATTTCGTGCTGCCGTTCGATTTCGTTCCTGACATGCTGCCGATCCTCGGCTTCACCGACGATGCCGCCGTGCTCGCCACCGCGATCCGCATGGTGGCAAGCCACATTACCCCCGAGCACCGCGAAGCCGCCCGTGCTGCGCTGAAGCGCGGGGTGGATGATGCACCTCTCGACCCGTCATCCTGACGTGCAAGCTTTTGCGGGCTACGGATCCTCAATCCGTCATCCTGAGGTGCGAGCCTCTTCGGCGAGCCTCGAAGGATGCACGGCCCGGCTGGTGGCCGATTCATCCTTCGAGGCTCGCAAGAGCTCGCACCTCAGGATGACGGGGGAGAGAGCTGCGTAGCCCGGATGAAGCGAAGCGAAATCCGGGAATCTTCTCTCACGTTCGAGCACCGGCCCCGGATTTCGCTGTGCTCCATCCGGGCTACGATTTCGTAGGGTGGGCAAAGGAGCGCTAGCGACGTGCCCACCATTCTTGCTCCGTGCGCGTGAAGGTGGGCACGCTGCGCTTTGCCCACCCTACGTGATCTCTTCCTCAGCTTCCCGGATGCAAAATCACCTTGCCCATCGCCTTGCGGCCGGCGAGCACCTTCAGTGCTTCCGCGGTCTGCGACAGCGGGAAGGTGCGGTCGACATGCGAGGAGATCTTGCCTTCCGCGGTCCACTGCACCAGCTTCTCGAGGTTCTTGCGGTTCTTGTCCGGATTGAGCCGCGCCCAGGCGCCCCAGAACACGCCTCTGATATCGCAGCCCTTCAAGAGCGCGAGGTTGAGCGGAATTTTTGGAATGTCACCGGCGGCAAAGCCGATCACCAGGAAGCGGCCTTCCCACGCGGTCGAGCGCAGCGCCGCTTCGGCATAGGCGCCGCCGACCGGATCGAACACGATGTCGGCGCCCTTGCCGCCGGTCAGCTTGCGCAGGCCTTCCTTCAAATCTTCCTTGGCGTAGTTCAGCGTCAGCTCGGCGCCGTGCTGCTTGGCGAATTCGAGCTTCTCGTCCGACGAGGCGCAGGCGATCACCTTGAGACCCATCAGCTTGCCGAGCTCGCACGCCGCAAGCCCGGTGCCGCCGGCGGCCCCTAACACCGCGAGCGTCTCGCCCGGCTTCGGGCTGGCGCGATCTTCCAGCGCATGCAGCGCGGTGCCGTAGATGATGATGATCCCTGCAGCGCGATCGTAGTCGAGATTGTCGGGGATCTTCACGATCGAGTTCGCGGGCAGCGCGATCTTGTCGCGCGCGCCGTTGTGGCCGCACGACGCCACGACGCGGTCGCCGACCTTCAGGTCGGTGACGCCATCGCCGACGCTTTCGATCACGCCCGCGACTTCCGCGGCCGGCGAGAACGGGAACGGCGGCTTGATCTGGTACTTGCCCTGGATCATCAGGATGTCGAAGAAGTTCAGCGCCGCCGCCTTGATCGCGATCACGGCTTCGCCCGGCGCGGCCACCGGATCGGGTACGTCAGCCAGCACGAGATCGTCGGGTTGACAGTATTGCGAGCAGAGGATGGCTTTCATGGACACACCTGAGTTTCGGACGCAAAAAGTCTGAAAGCTTCTTTGCCGGATTTGGCGCGGAGCGACAATACAAAGCGGAGGATCAAACTATGTTTGAAAAAGGCCTGCTGGCACACAAGCGCATCCTGATCACCGGTGGCGGCTCCGGCCTCGGCGCGGCGATGGGCCGCCGCTTTGCCGAACTCGGCGCCGAATTGATCATCTGCGGGCGGCGGCAGGAGCTGCTGGAAGAAACCGCAGCCAAATTCCGTAGCGAATTCGGGGCGAAGGTATCGACCGCGCGTTGCGACATCCGCGACGGCGCGGCGGTCGAGGCGATGATGGATCAGGTCTGGCAGGACGCGCCGATCGACGTTCTCGTCAACAATGCTGCCGCAACCTTCATCGCGCAGACGGAGCATCTGTCATTCCGTGCGGCGGACGCGATCCTCGCGCCGACCTTGCACGGCACGCTGTATTGCACGCTCGCCGCAGGCCGCCGCTGGATCGAGGGCAAGCACAAGGGCGTGGTGCTCTCGATCCTCTCGACCTCGACCATCACCGGCCGCGCCTTCACCGTGCCGTCGTCGATGGCCAAGACCGCGGTGCTGGCGATGACCAAGAGCCTTGCGGTCGAATGGGGCCCGAAGGGCATCCGCACGGTGGCGATCGCGCCGGGTGCGTTCCCGACGCCCGGGGCGACCGGACAACTGCGTCCCGAGGGGCGCGGCGAGAGCTGGGCGCAGCGTGTTCCACTCGGCCGCGCCGGCGAGCATTCCGAACTCGCCAACCTCGCGAGCTTCCTGATCTCCGACCAGGGCGGCTACATCAATGGCGAGATGGTGGTGGTCGACGGCGGCGCGCATTTGCGCAGTTCCGGTGCCGAGGACCTGCTGCAATGGACTGACGAACAGTGGGAGAAGCAGCGCGCGGCACGCAGCAAAGCATGATGCGCAACGCGGCCACGCTGCGCGCCGATCTCGCGGCGTAACTGCCTTCCCAAACAGGCGTTTCCCGGTTATCCATCCGCGCCGGCGGGGGGCGAATCGCCGAGCCATCTTCCAGTCACAATGATGGGGGAACCAGTTGGCCGTGCGGCAAATACTGACATCATTGGTTACGTGCAGCCTCGTGTGCGGGATCGTCTTCCTTGCGCCGGCGCAGGCTGCGCCGAAGAAGGATGCCAAGGACGCGGCAAAGGAAGCGGCCAAGCCGGCGCCTTCGGCCGCCGCGGCTGCGGCCGGCGGCGCGGAGCCGACACTGATCGGGCAATTCGGCACCTGGGGCGCCTACACGGCGTCGCCGAACGGCAAGAAGGTCTGCTTTGCGCTGGCAAAGCCGTCGTCGTCCAAGACCAACCCGCCGAACCGGCCGCGCGATCCGGCCTACGCCTTCGTCTCGACCCGTCCGGCGGAGAAGGTCGTCAACGAGGTCTCGATCATGATCGGCTACGCCGTGAAGCCGGGCTCGGAATCGACGCTCCAGGTGGGCGGCGGGACCTATGCGATGTACACCCAGGGCGACGGGCTCTGGATCAAGAACGCGGCCGAGGAGGAGCGGATGGTGGAAGCCATGCGCAAATCGGCCGACGTGACGGTGAAGGCGGTCTCGGCCAAGGGCACCGAGACCACGGACACGTTTTCGCTGAAGGGCCTGTCGCAGGCGCTTGATCGGTTGAACCAGGACTGCCGTCGCTAAGACTGCCGGCGTTAAGGCTCGCCCAAGGGACGTAACAAGAGACGCAAAATCGAGGTATTTGGTGGCTTTCCAGCACCGGCTGGAAGGCCTATTTGAGGTTTCATGACCGACACCCAGACCACCACTGCTGTGCCCGGCGCCAACACGCTGGTCGAAAAGGTTCCGCTGGAAACCTATGTGCCGCCGGCCAAGCCGTCGCTGATCGGGCTGTCGCGCGCCGAGATCGCCGATCGGCTCGGCGAGATCGGCCTTGCGCCTGCGCAGCGCAAGATGCGCACCCAGCAGCTCTGGCACTGGATGTATTTCCGCGGCGCCAAGAACTTTGCCGAGATGACCAACGTCTCGAAGGACATGCGCGCCGAGCTGGAGAAGCATTTTACCGTCGACCGTCCCGAGGTGGTCGCCGAGCAGATCTCCAACGACGGCACCCGCAAATGGCTGCTGCGGCTGCCGAGCGGCAACGCGCTGGAGCGGCCGCACGAGGTCGAGTGCGTCTACATCCCCGAGACCGATCGCGGCACGCTCTGTGTGTCCTCGCAGGTCGGCTGCACGCTGAACTGCGCGTTCTGCCATACCGGCACGCAGCGGCTGGTGCGCAACCTCACCGCCGGCGAGATCGTCGGCCAGGTGATGGTGGCGCGCGACCGCCTCAACGATTGGGCCGACCGCGAGGACGGCACGCGCCGCGTCACCAACATCGTGATGATGGGAATGGGCGAGCCGCTCTACAATTTCGACGCGGTGCGCGATGCGCTGTTGATCGTCGCCGACAATGAAGGCATCGGCATCTCGCGCCGGCGCATCACGCTGTCGACCTCGGGCGTGGTGCCGAACATTGCGCGCACCGGCGAGGAGATCGGCGTGATGCTCGCGATCTCGCTGCACGCGGTGCGCGACGAGCTGCGCAACGAGCTGGTGCCGCTGAACCGCAAATATCCGATCAAGGAGCTGCTGCAGGCCTGCCGCGATTATCCCGGCGCGTCGAACGCGCGGCGCATCACCTTCGAATATGTGATGCTGAAGGGCGTCAACGATTCGCTCGATGATGCGAAACTGCTGGTAAAACTGCTCAAGGGCATTCCGGCCAAGATCAATTTGATCCCGTTCAATCCATGGCCGGGCACGGCCTACGAGTGCTCGGACTGGGATCAGATCGAAAAATTCTCCGAATACATCTTCAACGCCGGCTATTCCTCGCCGGTGCGCACCCCGCGCGGCCGCGACATCCTCGCCGCCTGCGGCCAGCTCAAGTCGGAGACCGAAAAACTCTCCGCACGCGAGCGCCAGGCGCTGCGCGCGATGGCGATGACGGATTGAGTGTTGTGGCCCACCGCGCTCTCCATATCGTCATTGCGAGCGCAGCGAAGCAATCCATCCTTCCGCGCACTCGGTGGCAATGGATTGCTTCGCTGCGCTCGCAATGACGGGGAGGTAGCATGGCGCTGATCGGCCGCCTGTTCGTCGTGTTCTTCGCCTTCCTGATGGCCTGCTTCGTCGCCGGCGCCATCGTGGTCGGCGCGGTGCTGTATCCTGAAATCAGCGATTTCGGCGGACAGATCGACCAGAGCGCGATCAACATCGTGCTCGGCTTCGGCTTCATCTTCATTTCCGGCTTCGCGCTGCTGCCCGCGCTGATCGTGGTGCTGGTCACCGAGGCCTTCTATATCCGGAGCGTGCTGGCCTATGCGGTCGGTGGCGCGGTGGTCGGCGCGGCCTGCTATCTCGGCCTGATCCCGTTCGATCCCGATACGATGCGGTTCGACGGCATCGTGCGCCGGCATTTGGAGATCATGACTGGCGCCGGCATCGTCGCCGGCCTGGTCTACTGGCTGATCGCCGGCCGTAGCGCCGGCGCCTGGCGCGAGCCGCCGCGCCCGCTGACGCCGCCGCCGCCATTGCCGTCGCATTCGCGGCCGCAGCCGTGATCCTGAGAGGGTGTGAAGCTTTGTCCTCACCCACCGCTGTCATCGCCCGGCCGGTGCGCAATTGCGCACGTGGACCGGGCGATCCAGTACGCCGCGGCCTCTCGCTTCTATCACCGGCGTCTCTGGAATACTGGATCACCCGGTCAAGCCGGGTGATGACACCGAGCAAGCTGAGCAAACCAACACCGTCATCCCCGCGCAAAGGCTTCGCCCTTGTGCGGGGATGACGATCACCCGCTACTTCCCTTGTCCCGCCGCCTCGGCTAAACCGCGCGCCATGAACCGGACCGGACTTGTCATCGCGCTTGGACTCGCGCTCGTCGTCGGCGTCCTGTTCGGGATCTTTCCCGAGCTCGACCTCAAGCTGGCGGCGCTGTTCTACGATGCCGCGCAAAAAACCTTTCCGCTCAAGCTCGATGCATTGGCGGCGTTCGCGCGCGATGCGGCGATGTGGGTTGCCTGGGCGCTGGTGCTGCCGGCGATCGTCACCATCGTGGTGAAGTTCTTTCGCCCCGACCGCCCGATGCTGATGTCGGGCCGCGCCGCGGTCTTCCTGCTCACGACGATGCTGCTCTCCGCCGGCGTGCTCACCAACTTCACCTTCAAGAGCTATTGGGGCCGGCCGCGCCCGGTGGTGGTGACGCAGTTCGGCGGCGACCTGCAATTCGTGCCGTGGTGGGATCCGCGCGGCGCCTGCCCGCGCAACTGCTCGTTCTTCTCCGGCGAAGGCGCCACCGCGTTCTGGACCTATGCCCCGGCGGCGCTGACGCCGCCGGCCTGGCGGCCGCTGGCCTTCGCCGCGGCCACCGTGTTCGGCGTCGTCACCAGCGGGCTCAGAATGGCGTTCGGCGGCCATTTCTTCACCGACGTCGCGATCGCCGGCCTGGTCTCGTTCCTGGTGGTCTGGCTGTTCTATGCCCTGATCTACCGCTGGGCGGCGACGCGCCTGACCGACGCGCAGGTCGATGCGGCGCTGACCCGGCTGGCCCAGCCCGGCTACCGCCTGATGCAGCGCTGGCGCGGCCAGCGGCAGGCGCAGTCCGGTCAGCCGCAGGCCTGATTAAAGGCGTGCCCAGCCTGCCGAAATTTGTTATTCGGCCACGTCAAACACCACCGTTTTCGACCGATTGGACCGTCCCATGAGCACGATTCTGAAGAGCCTCCCCACCGGCGAGAAAGTCGGCATCGCATTTTCGGGTGGGCTCGACACCTCGGCGGCGCTGCTCTGGATGAAGCAGAAGGGCGCCAAGGTGTTCGCCTACACCGCCAATCTCGGCCAGCCCGACGAGGCCGACTACGACGCGATCCCGCGCAAGGCGATGGAGTTCGGCGCCGAGAAGGCGCGCCTGGTCGATTGCCGCACCCAGCTGGTGCATGAGGGCATCGCCGCGATCCAGTCCGGCGCCTTCCACATCTCGACCGGCGGCATCACCTATTTCAACACCACGCCGCTCGGCCGCGCGGTGACCGGCACCATGCTGGTGGCGGCGATGCAGGAGGACGGCGTCAACATCTGGGGCGACGGCTCGACCTACAAGGGCAACGACATCGAGCGCTTCTACCGCTACGGCCTGCTCACCAATCCGAGCTTGCGCATCTACAAGCCATGGCTCGACCAGCAATTCATCGACGAACTCGGCGGCCGCGCCGAGATGTCGGCGTTCATGACCGCGCAGGGCTTTGCCTACAAGATGAGCGCGGAGAAGGCCTATTCGACCGACAGCAATCTGCTCGGCGCCACCCATGAGGCCAAGGATCTCGAAAGCCTGTCCAGCGGCATCACCATCGTCAACCCGATCATGGGCGTGCCGTTCTGGCGCGCCGATTGCGACGTCAAGCCCGAAAAGGTTTCGGTGCGCTTCGCGGAGGGCCAGCCGGTCGCGCTGAACGGCAAGACGTTTGCCGATCCGGTCGCGCTGTTCCTCGAGGCTAACGCGATCGGCAGCCGCCATGGCCTCGGCATGAGCGACCAGATCGAGAACCGCATCATCGAGGCCAAGAGCCGCGGCATCTACGAGGCGCCCGGCATGGCGCTGCTGCACATCGCCTATGAGCGCCTCGTCACCGGCATTCACAACGAAGATACGATCGAGCAGTACCGCATCAGCGGCATGCGGCTCGGCCGCCTGCTGTATCAGGGCCGCTGGTTCGATTCGCAGGCCCTGATGCTGCGCGAGACCGCGCAGCGCTGGGTGGCGCGCGCCGTCACCGGCGAGGTCACGCTCGAGCTGCGCCGCGGCAACGACTATTCGATTCTGAACACCGAGAGCCCGAACCTCACCTACGCGCCGGAGCGGCTCAGCATGGAGAAGGTCGAGGACGCCGCCTTCACGCCGGCCGATCGCATCGGCCAGCTGACGATGCGCAATTTGGACATCGCCGACAGCCGCGCCAAGCTCGGCATCTACGGCAACACTGGATTGATCTCCGGCGGCCAGGGCTCGGAGATCTTCAAGCTCGAGAACGACAAGGGCTGATCGCGCAACGTCGCAACAAACTCGCCGTCGTCCCGGCGAAGGCCGGGACGACGTGTGGAGAGATTTGCGGCCTACTTCACCCTGAGCGCATCCAGCAGCGAGCGAAATGCACGCGCGTAATCCGCGCCGCTCTTGCCGATGTCCGGTCCGGCCGACACCGCAACCGCGGCCTCCGTCACCGCGCCGAGCAACAGCCGCGCCAAGGGCTCGATCGGCTGTTTTGCGATCACGCCGGCCTCCATCGCCGCCGAAAGCGCGCGCGGAAACTTTCCGCCGAAATGTTTGGCGTCGATCTCGCGCCAGCGCTCCCAGCCGAGCACGGCGGGGCCATCGCGCAAAATGATCTGGCCGGTCGGGCCCTTTGCGCAGGCCGCGAAATAGCCCTGCGTGCCCGCGGCCATCGCCGCGAGCGGATCGTTTTCCGCGCGCGAGATGCGGTCGAGATCGGCCACGAGGTCGAGCGAGACCTGCTCGAACACCGCCTCGAATACCGCCTCCTTGGTCGCGAAGTGATGATAGACCGCGCCCTTTGCCACCCGCGCGCCGGCGGCGATGTCGTCCATCGTCGCCGCGGCAAAGCCGCGCTCGCCAAAGATGCGCCGCGCTGCCTTGACGATTGCCGCTCTGGTCTTCTCGCGTCGCTCGGCCTGGGTTGCCATGATCCATCTCTAGCTCAGTTCCTTCGCCGCGCCAATTGACTTACCGACTTGCAGTCGATAAATACCGACCGATAGTCGGTATACGAGCATGATTCAGAAAAGTGGGAACCGGTTTTCCGCTAGGATCATGCTCAAGCAAAAGAGGTAGATCAGATGCCCTCCCTGAAAACCCTGCAGGCCTTCGCCGACACGGTCGAAGCCAACGACCACGTCGGCGCGATCAAAAATTTCTACGCCGCGGACGCCCGCACCCAGGAGAACGACGGCGAATGGCGGGTCGGGCGCGAGGCGCTGGCGGCGCGCGAGGCGGCGGTGCTGGCCGCGGTCGCCGGCGTCAAGACCATGCGGCTCGGGCCGCTGCTGCTCGACGGCGATCATTCCGCGATCTGCTGGCGGTTCGAATTCACCGGCAAGGACGGCAAGGTCCGCAGCATGGAGGAGGTCGCCTGGCAGACCTGGCGCGGCGAGGAGCTGATCGAGGAGCGCTTCTTCTACGATCCGGCGCAGATGGGGCGGTGAGCATTCTCCGCAATACAATCATACCGCTTGTGGTGGAGGCGGCTACTTTGCATGGGGTTGTTTTTCGACATTTTAGGAAGCGCGTCCCTGCGTCCGGCTTCCCAAAACAAAAATGGCCGGGATCGCTCCCGGCCATTTCGCATCGTGATGTGTCGCCCGCTCAGCGCGGCGGCGGCGCGGCGGAGGCGGTGCCGCCGTTGAGCAGCGGGGTGATGCGGCGGACGGTAACGCGCCGGTTGATGCGGCTCGGTCCGTCGGTCTGCTCCTTGAGATACTGCTCGCCGTAGCCCTGCGACGTCAGGTTCTCGGCCGGCACGTTGAACTGCTGGGTCAGCAATTCCGCCGCCGATTGCGCCCGGCGATCCGACAGCGACAGATTGTCGACGTCGTTGCCGACCGCGTCGGTGTGGCCTTCGATCAGGAACACCTCGCTCGGGTTGCGCTGGAGCGCGCGATTGATGCCGTCGGCGATCACCTGCAGCTTCGCGGCCTGGTCCGGCGGAATGGTCCACGACCCGGTGTCGAAGGTGATGGTGTCGATGTCGACGCTCGGCATCCGCATCCGGACGTTGGGGCTGTAGCGGATCTCGTCGAGCGAGTAGCGGCGCTCGATCCGCTCCACCGGCGGCGCCTCCATGGTCTCGTAGATCACATCGGGCGACGCATCGTCGGCGCTGACGATGTAGCGGTCGTAGGGGATGTTCACCACCGGCGGCGGCACGTCGACATAGAAGCCGCCGACCGCACGCGGATCGCGGTAGCTGTTGTCGATGATGACGACCTCGCGGCCGCCGCGATCCCTGCGGATCCGGCGCAGCATCTGGCCGTCGCGGCCGACCACCGTGATGATCTCGGTGCCGTCGGGCCGCACCACGACGGTGCGGGTCTCGCCGCCGACCGTCTCGGTGCGGATGTCGCGCGCGCCGTAGCGGAAGCGATAGATATCGTCGCCGCGGACATAGGCCTGGCCGCTCGGGTCGCGCACGATGATGCGGTCCGGCTCGGTGTAGATGGTGCGGCCGTCCTCGACCACCTCGCGCCGCTCTCTGTGCAGGTCGGCGATGGTGCCGCCGATGAGGGCGCCGGCGACCACGCCGGCCCCGACCGCAGCACCGATCGCGAGCGGCTTGATGTTGTCATTCCGCGGCGGCGGCGGCAGCGGTGCTGCAACCGTCGGCGCGCGCTGGAATGCCGGTGCGACCGTCGGCGGCGCGTATTGCGCGCGGCCGGGCGGCGGCGTTGCGGCCGCCGAGCCGGGCACGACGCTCGGCGCGGTGGCGCCGTCGCGGCGCACCAGCGGGGCTCCGCCCGCAGGTGGCGTGGCTGCAGCCCCACCGGCCGGCGGCGGAGTTGTCGGCGTTGCGCCGGGCGCGCCGGGCCGTGCCGGGGGCACACCTGCTGCAGGCGGCGGGGTCGTCGGCGTAGCGCCGGGTGCACCGGGCCGCGCCGGCGGCGCACCTGCTGCAGGCGGAGGCGTCGGCGCCGGAGCGGCGGCACCACCGGGCTGCGTCGGCAACGTGCCCGGCCGTGGCGGCGGCGTCGCGCCACCTGCCGCGGGCGGTGTCGTCGGCGAAGGTGTGGGCGAACCCTGCGGTGCCGGCGTGGCGCCACCGGGCGGCGTGCCTGGGGCTGGCCGTGCGCCGGGAGCGCCCGGCGGCGGTCCACCTTGCGGGCGCGCACCTGGCGTCGGGCTCGGCGTGGCCGGCGTAGGCGTCGCTGCAGCCGGCGGTGCTCCGGGGCGAGCCGGTGGAGCGGCGCCCGGTGCCGGCGGGGTCGGCCGCTCGGGCGTCGCGGCAGCGGGCGGTGGTGTCGGTGTGGGACGCGCCGGGGCAGCCGCGGGCGGCGGCGGGGGCGGGGGCGGGGGTGTTGGACGCGCCGGTGCGGCCGCGGGTGGCGGAGTCGGCGTCGGACGCGCAGGCGCAGCCGCGGGTGGCGGAGTTGGCGTCGGATGCGCGGGCGCAGCGGCCGGAGGCGGCGGCGGTGTCGGACGGGTGGGCGCGGCCGCGGGCGGGGGCGGCGGCGGCGTTGGAGCCGGCCGTGCCGGTGCGGCCGCAGGCGGAGCAGGCGGCGTCGGATGTGCAGGTGCGGCTGCCGGCGGCGGGGGCGGCGGTGTCGGACGTGCAGGTGCTGCCGCGGGCGGCGGGGCCGGCGGTGTTGGTGCGGGACGTGCGGGCGCGGCGGCCGGAGGCTGTCCCGGCGGATGCGCAGCGGGTCCGCCCGGCGCGGGTCGCGCCGGCTGCTTCGGTCGTCCGTCCGGTCCAGTCTCTTCCCGTGGCTGCGCCTGGGCGACGACCAGCGGCGCAGTTTGCGCATGCGATGCGGAGGCGGCGAACTGCGACACCGTCAGTGCAGTCGTGGCGAGCAGCACGAGACGAAGCTTTGTCATGATCTTGGAATCCCCGGCGGAAGGTCTGGGCAGGAAGAAGAAAACGTGAGAACCGAACAAATTCGGCGACACGATGAACCTCCAGCGGTGAGGCCGCATTGTGGCGAGCAACGAATCGCGGACGCAGTTTATTTCGGCATCATAACGGGTTGCATATGACTTTGTTCACGGCGCATTCAGAAGAAATGCCCGGACACAACTATTCGTCGTGGAACTCGCCGCGCGCCGCGCGCAAACATCGTGCGTAAACACTGGCTAAGGGTGCAGCCAATTCGCCCGCGTCTGTTGGCGATCCGTCGCGGGCGGCGGGCCGGTCGGACCGGGCGGCCCGCGCACCGGTGACTCCTCGGGCGTGTTGCCGGGCAGTTCGTCCGGCCGCGCCGGTTCGCCCGGTTCATGCACCGGCGGCGGAACCTCGGGGTTGGGATTGCCAGGCGGAATCCCCGGCGGCGGCTCGCCCGGCGTTCCCGGCGTCGTCGGCGGAATCTCGGGCGGCTCGATCGGCATCATGGCTCCATTGATGTCGAAGCGATAACCGGCCGCGTGCTGCGACGTTCCTGCGCCGCTTGAGCTCATTCAGGCGTGTGACAGACCGCCTCGATGTTGTGGCCGTCGGGATCGAGCACGAACGCGCCGTAATAGTTTTGGTGATAATGCGGGCGAATGCCCGGTGCGCCATTGTCGCGGCCGCCGGCCGATATCGCCGCCTGGTAGAAGGCGTCGACGGTGGCGCGGTCCTTGGCGGCAACAGCGATATGCACTGGCTTGTTCATCGCGCCTTCGCCGCCGATCCAGAAGTCCGGCTTGCCATTGGCGCCGAAGCCGGCCGCGGGCCCGTGCCCGGTCACCTCAGCCGGCACTTCCATGATCAGGCCGTAGCCGAGCGGCGCCAGCGCCGCCTGATAGAACGCTTTTGCGCGCGCGTAGTCGGAAACTGAAAAGCCGACGTGGTCGATCATCGCGAGGTTTCCTTTCTTGCTGGCGGATGTGCGTCCGCAATCTCGCTGCACCTCCCCTTGCAAAGGGGAGGTCGCTTTGCTCGCAAGAGCAAAGCGGGTGGGGATCTGCTCTCTCCGCTGAGAGCATCGTCTGTGGCTGACCCCCATCCCGACCTTCCCCCTTTCAGGGGGAAGGAGAAAACTCACCCGCGCACGAGCAGCGTGTTGCTGCGCGTGCGGCCCTGGTCGACGTAACCACGCATGTGCATGTCCGCAATGCAATCGTCGGTCCATTCATCCTTCGACAGATGTTCGATCACCACAGCGCGCGGCCACAGCGCTTCGGGCGCGTCGCGGAAGAAGCCGATCAGCACGCGATCCTCAAAGCCCTCGACGTCGATCTTCAGCGCGTCGACCTGGCGCGCGCCGGCCTCCTCGAGGATGCGCTGCAGCCGCAACGATGGCACCTTGAACGCCTTGTTGAGTCCCTCGCCGGTCGGCGTGCCGGTGACGATGTGGCTGGCGCCGAGATTGTCGCCGTCGGTTTCGATCATCAGCTCGCCGTCGGCAGGACCGGCGGCGGCCGCGACCAGCCGCACCTGCGTATAGCCGGAGGCCGCCGTGTTGAAGGCGAGCCGCGCATGCGTCACCGGATGCGGCTCGATCGCGATCACCTTTCCAGTCGGCCCGACGTCGCGCGCCAGCGCCAGCGCGTAGGTGCCGACATTGGCGCCGAGATCGACGAAGGTGCCGCCCGCGGCGACATGGCGGCGCAGGAACTGCAGCTCCTCGAGATTGTAATCGGGATTGAACAGCGCGCCGCGCTCGGTGGCGCTGGCCTGATAATAGAAACGGAACGAGGCGCCCTGATACGGCACGTCGAGCGGCCCCGCGCCGAATAGGTTGACCAGCCGCGACAGCCAGGGCCGGAACGCGCCGCGCTTCAGCCCGGTCGCATGCGCAAGCCGGATGATCGCGGCCTGCGCCGGATTCGGCGCGAACGCGCCGAACGGCGCCGGTGAAAGATCGTTGCTGGGGATCAAGCGGTATCCTCGTCAAAAGCGGCGCATGCATAGCCGGTTTTGCCGCCGACTCCAACGGGCCGTTACGCCGCTCTGCCCGCTGCGTTCCGCTGCCCCAAAAAGCGCCCGAGCAACCTTCGCCTGCCCTTGCGCGGAATCAGGTCGATGTCGCTGACCAGCTTGGCGCCACCCTTGCGCCGCTCCAGCACGATCTTGCGGCTGTGGAAGGCTTCGAGCTCGGCGCGATGACCGACGCTGACGATCGTCGCCTTCGGCAACTCCTTCGCCACCATCTCCATCATCTTGTCCTGGCTCTTCTCGTCGAGCGCCGAGGTCGCCTCGTCGAGCACGACGATATCAGGACTGTGCAGCAGCAGGCGGGCAAAGGCGAGCCGCTGCTTCTCGCCGCCGGACAGCGTCTGGTCCCACGGCGCATCCTCTTCGAGCTTGTCCTTGAGATGATCGAGGCCGACCTTGCGCAGGGCTTCGCCCATCTCTTCGACGCTCCAGTCCTCTGCGGCGCCCGGATAGGCCACTGCGCGCCGCAGCGTGCCGGACGGCACGTAGGACTTTTGCGGCAGCATGAACAGGCGGCGATCCGCGTGCAGGCCGACGCTGCCGCCGCCCCACGGCCATAGCCCGGCGATCGCCCGCACCAGTGTGCTCTTGCCGGTGCCGGACTCGCCGGCGACCAGCAAACGCTCGCCGGCTACGATTTCCACCTCGGTCTCGCCGACCACGGCGGTGCCGTCATCGAGCGTGACCGAGAGATCGTTGAGGCTGAGCATCGCCTCGCCTTCGGTTTCGTCACGCTGGATGCGGCCAAAGCCGTCGCCGGTCTCGGCGCGCTCGAGCCCGTCCAGCGACATCATCAGCGAAGCGATGCGGCGCGCGCAGGCGTTCCAGTCGGCCAGCCGCGGATAATTGTCGACCAGCCATCCGAATGCGGTCTGCACGATGGTGAAGGCCGAGGCCGCCTGCATCACCTGGCCCAGCGACATGCTGCCGTCGAGAAATTTTGGCGCGCACAGCAGCAGAGGGACGACCGGCGCGATCAGGTTCGACCCCTGCGACACCAGTGTCGTGCGCATGTGCTGGCCGGCGAGCCGCGCCCATTGCCGCAGCACGTTCGAGAATGTCTTGTCGATGCCGTCGCGCTCTTCGGCCTCGCCGCCGAGCAGCGCGATGCTCTCGCCGTTCTCGCGCACGCGGGTCAGGGTGTAGCGGAGTTCGGCCTCGGCCTGGTTCTTGTCCTCGGAGATCTGCGCGAAGCTGCGGCCGATCGCCATGATCGAGCCGGACGCGATCGCGGCATAGATGACGGCGGCGACGACGAGGAAGCCCGGGATGGTGATGGAGGAGCCGCCGAGCGTCAGCGTCAGCGCGCCGCCGATGGTCCAGAGCACGACGATGAAGGTGATCGCGGACAGCAGCGCGGAGGTGACGCCGGCGACGAAGTCGACCGGCGAGTCGGTTGCGATCCGCAGATCCTCGGCGATGCGATATTCCGGGTTCTTGTGATCGCCCTCCACCAGGTTGAGCTGGTAGTAGCGGCCGTTGGTCAGCCAGCGCGATACCACTGCGTTGGTCAGCCAGGCGCGCCAGCGGCGCTGGATGCCCATCCGGGCAAACACCTGGGCGATGCCGAGCAGCACGCTGCCGATCGCGAGCGGAACGAAGATCGCCGTCAGCTGGAAGACGCTGATCGAATCGCGCTTCTCGATCGCATCGAAGATCTCGCGATTCCAGACATTGATGCCGTACTGAACCGCGACATGGGCGATGATGAGTAGCCCGAGGCCGATCGTGAACAGCCACGCCAGCCGGTCGCCGCTGCGGCCCCAATAGCCGCGCGCGCTGATCCAGAAGCGCGTCAGCAGGTATTCTTTGCGTGCCTGCTCGGCTTCCTCGGGCGATAGTTCGGGATCGGGTTCAAGCGCCTCCGGCGGCGGTGGCTCGACATGGTCGCCATCCTCGGCGGTCACGTCGACGAATTCGGAGGTGTCGTCGGCGGACTGCTTCGTGGGCTTCTCGACGTCTTTATCGGGCGGCTTTGCTTTGACGCGCTGGGCAGACGACGAGGTCTCGGTGGACGACCTCTTCTTTAGCTGCGATCCGGATTTGGCCGCGACCTTGCCCATGGGTTTGCAACGCGAGGGAAATCAATCGGTTCCCTGACAGGCCTGACGGCAGACCGCCGGCGCGGCATCCTGTTTACCTCATCTCCATTCGAGACGCGCGCGTCGTCCTCATGCCATGAGGACCGCCGCGCGTATCGGAGGAGACGCGCACCGGCGATGTGGTTGTCAAATCCGATCTCGGGGCGTCGCAGGCGGGAAACGTATTCCTCAGCCATGTCAGCGCCCGCGCCATCGAGGCCGTATGCCTTCTGATGGCTGATTCTTTTGATCTGGAAACACTCATCGAAGTTATCCCATGATATCGCTTCGTCGGCATGCGCGACCGCTTCCTTCGCGATGCGGGCGCGGACGAATGAATTGTCCTGGCTTTTCTGAAATGAAGTTGCGGGATGCGAATTCGCTTCGCGATCCGGTACTGGCGTGACAACTTCGTGTCGGCCGCTTTGGTTCCTGAGAAAGCCCGCGTCGATCCGGTCCGCCAACTGCGGTCGCGCTATACTATCGTCTGAGACGATCCGCGACTGTACCCCATCGACAACTGTCATCGCCCGGCCTGTGCGCAATTGCGCACATGGACCGGGCGATCCAGTACGCTGCGGCCTCTCGGCGCAACAATGACTGTCTCTGGAATACTGGATCACCCGCCTTCGCGGGTGATGACACCGGTTACTTGGCGAGCGATGTGAAACCTAACTCACCGTCGTCCCTGCCTTCGCCAGGACGACGGCGTGTTTGCGGCACGCCCGGGGCGCCATTCACTCACTCCGCCGTGGCCTGATCGCGCTTGAGGCGGCGCGCGCGCATGGCCTTGTGCAGCACGCGGGCGAGCTGCTCGGCCGAATAGGGCTTTTGCAGCAGCTCGAAACCGTGGCTGCCCTGCTGCGACAGCACCTGGCTGTAGCCGGAGGCGAGCACGATCGGCAGGTCGAGCCCGCCCTTGCGGATCTCCTGCGCGAGCTCGATGCCGCTCATGCCGGGCATCACGACATCGGTGAAGACGAGGTCGAAGCGGGTGGGAGCGATCACGAGCTCTTCCAGCGCATGGGTGGCGTTGTCGACCAGCACGCAGGTGCAGCCGAGCTGGGTCAGCGTGTCGGCGGCGAATTGTCCGACCTCGGCATTGTCCTCGACGATCAGCACCGAAGCGCCGCCCCGACCGACTGAGGGCGCGTCATCGGCGAGCGGCGATTCGGCGCTGCGCACGGCGGTGACGCGCGGCAGATAGAGCGTGAAGGTCGAGCCCTTGCCGACCTCGCTGACGACGTCGACCTCGCCGCCGGACTGTCTGGCGAAGCCGAACACCTGCGACAGGCCGAGCCCGGTGCCCTGGCCGACTTCCTTGGTGGTGTAGAACGGCTCGAAGATGCGGCCGAGCAGCTCTTGCGGAATCCCGACGCCGGTGTCGGTCACCGACACCGCGACATGGCCGTGCGGGTTCTGCGCGTGGGTGCTGGTGGCCGGCAGGCGGTCGACCCGGCGGACCGTGATCGTGAGCTGGCCGACACCGTCCATCGCGTCGCGCGCGTTCACCGCCATGTTGATCATTGCGGTCTCGAACTGGCCGGCATCGGCGTTGATGAGACAGGGCTCATCGGGCACCTGCGCCGTGATCTCGACGCGCGAGCCGATCAGGGTGGCGAGCATCTCGCTCAGCGTGCGCACGTTCGCGCAGGCGTCGAACACTTCCGGCTGCAGGCTTTGCCGGCGCGCGAAGGCAAGCAGCTGGCCGGTCAGCTTGGCGGCGCGGCCCACGGTGTCGGAGATCGCTTCGATGTAGCGCAGCCGCCGCGGCTCGGGCAGATCCTGCCGGCGCAGCATGTCGACCGAGGCGCGGATCACGGTGAGCAGGTTGTTGAAGTCGTGCGCGACCCCGCCGGTGAGCTGCCCGAGCGCCTCGAGCCGCTGGCCGTGGCGCAGCGCCTCCTCGGCTTCCTCGCGCCGGTCGGCCTCCTCGTGCAGGCGCTGGGTGCGCCGGAAGGCGAGCGCGAGCAGGCCGAACAGCAGCGCGGTGGCCGGCGCGCCGAAGATCAAATGCGGGGCAATGTTCGATATCCAGCGCGCGCGGATCGCCGACGTGTCCAGCCCGGCGCTGACATAGACCGGGTATTCGGCGAGCCGCTGATAGCGCATGCGCCGTTCGACGCCGTCGGCCGGGGAAACGATGGTCATGGTGCCGGCGAGCGGATGGGCGACGAGCTGCTGGCCGAGCGCCCCGCCCGGGTCGAACCGGACGTCGTGGTCGACCGGCGGGAAGTGCGCCAGCAGCGCGCCGTCGGTCCGGATCAGCGCCAGGAAGCTGCCGGGCTCGCGGCCGATCCGGGCGTAAAAATTCTCGAAATATTCGGGCAGCACGGAGGCCTGGATCACCCCGGCAAAACTGCCGTCTTTGTTGCTGCGGCGGCGGCCGACGCCGAAGAAGCGCGCTCCCTGGTAGGGCGGCCGCGGCGTCAGCACCTCGCCGATATAGGTGCCGATATCGCCGCCGGCATGGATCCGGAAGTAGTCACGGTCGGAGAAATCGATGCTCGGCGCCGGCGCCACCAGGCTGTTGACCAGGGCATGGCCCGTGGCGTCGAACACCCAGACCGATTTCACCTGGGGGAGGGTGCCGACGAGCTGCTTCAGCCGCTGATGCAGGGGGAGCTCGCGGGCCGAGATGTTGGCGTCCGACGCGCCGCGGATGATCTCGGCGATTTCGGACAGACTGTGGTCGATGGTCTCGAACACCTTGAGCGCGTGCTCATGGGCGACGTCGAGCGTGCGCTCGATCTCGCGGTCGGCGGTCTCGTTGGTGGAGAACCAGGACATCGTGGACGCAAACACGAACAGCGCCAGCGGGAGGGCCAGCGATGCGGCCATCATCCATTTCAGCAGTCTCAACGAATTGCGTTGGGCGGGTTGCACGGGCGCTCCGGCTCTCGGCAGACATTAACGCAAACCGCCGCGCCGGAGAAAGCGAAACCCCGCGTCCTGGTTGCCGGTTCGTGACCCCGCCACCACGTGGGGCCGTGGCGGCCGGGCCGGATCGCTAAATTGCGCGCCAATTCGCCTGCGCGACCCTCTGCGTGATCCCCCTGCGCCTTCCTTTGGAGCGGTCGCCGACGAACGCGACCGCAGGCCGCATCTGGCTCCCGGGAGCGGCCGCATGTCCGGCGTCGGCGGCGCCAGATCACGGCGGCGTCAACGGCGACCCGCGGCGCGGCCGAAAACCGGTCGGGACGCCGCTTGCGATCGCTGTTTTTAGCGGTTCTAAAACCCGCCGCGGGCTAATGCTTGACCCTATAACTACCTGCTGAAAAACAGGCCACATGACAGGCGATCCAAAACGTTCCCAAGATATCCGGCAGGATACCCGGCTCGGACATGCGGATCGCGGTTTTGTCGGCAAAATCATCAGGCTCGATGCGCTCGTGACCGGCTCATCGCTGTCGCCGCAGGAGCTGGAGCAGCGGCTGGTCGAGATGGGGTTTGTGGAAGGCGCGCGCGTGGAAATCCTGCATGAGGGCACGATCCGGCGGGACCCGATCGCGGTGCGCGTCGACACCATCACGATCGCGCTGCGCCGGAGCGAAGCCATGGCTGTGATCGTCGAATGACAACTGCATCCCTGCGCCTGGCGCTGGTCGGTGCGCCGAACACCGGCAAGACCTCGCTGTTCAACCGGCTGACCGGCAGCACCCAGAAGGTCGCCAACTATCCCGGCGTCACGGTCGAGCGCAAATCCGGCAGCTTCACCACGCCGGAAGGCCGCAGCGTCACCGTGCTCGATCTGCCCGGCACCTATTCGCTGCGCGGCCGCAGCCCGGATGAGGAGATCACCCGCGACATCGTGCTTGGGCGCTTCGAGGGCGAGGCGGTGCCCGACCTTGTGCTCTGCGTTGCGGACGCCACCAATCTGCGGCTGACGCTGCGGCTGGTGCTGGAGCTGAAGCGGATCGGCCGGCCGATGCTGCTCGTGCTCAACATGATCGACATCGCCAAGCGCCGCGGCGTGACCATCGATCTGGAGCGGATGTCGCAGGAGCTCGGGCTGCCGATCGTGACCGCGGTCGCGGTTCGCAAGGGCGGCGTCGACGAGCTCCTGAAGCGGACCGACGAACTGATGGGCCGCGCCCTGGAGGCGCAGGCCAATCAATGGACCGCGCCGACGATCTCGGATCTCAAGGCCGCGCAGCGCGAGGCCGACCGCATCATCGCCGCGAGCGTCACGCTGCCGACCAAGCCCGACACCCTGACCAACCGGATCGACGCCGTGGTGCTGCATCCGGTCTGGGGTCTCATCATCCTGGCGCTGATCCTGTTCGTGATGTTCCAGGCGGTGTTCAGCTGGGCGCAGCCGGCGATGGAGCTGCTGTCCGACAGTTTTTCGACGCTCGGGCAATGGGTCCACGACGTGCTGCCGGAAAGCTGGGGCCTGTTGCAGAGCTTCCTGCAGAACGGCGTGATCTCCGGCGTCGGCAGCGTCATCGTGTTCCTGCCGCAGATCATCATCATCTTCCTGTTCATCCTGCTGTTGGAAGATTTCGGCTACATGGCGCGCGCCGCGTTCCTGATGGACCGCGTCATGGGCGGCGCCGGGCTGCATGGCCGCGCCTTCATTCCGCTGCTGTCGAGCTTTGCCTGCGCGATCCCCGGCATCATGTCGACGCGGGTGATCGACAATCCCCGCGACCGCCTGACCACGATCCTGATCGCGCCGCTGATGACCTGCTCGGCGCGGATTCCGGTCTATACGCTGATCATCTCGGCCTTCGTTCCCGCGACCAAGGTGTGGGGCTGGATCAATCTGCAGGGCCTCGTGATGTTCGGCCTCTATGCCGCCGGCATCACCAGTGCGCTGACGGTGTCGGCGATCGCAAAATTCTTCCTGTGGCGCGATCATGCGCCGGCGCCGTTCATGCTGGAGCTGCCCGACTACAAGGTGCCGCGGCTGCGCAGCATCGCGATCGGGATTTTCAATCGCGCCAAGGCGTTCCTCTACCGCGCCGGCACCACGATCCTGTCGATGATGGTGCTGATCTGGTTCCTGGCCTCGTTCCCGACCGCGCCTGCGGGCGCCGAGGGGCCGGCGATCAACTACTCATTTGCGGCGATGATCGGCCACGCGCTGGAGCCGCTGCTGCGGCCGATCGGCTTCAACTGGCAGATCGCGGTGGCGCTGATCCCGGGCATGGCGGCGCGCGAGGTCGCAGTCGCGGCGCTCGGCACGGTCTACTCGATCGAGGGCGGCAAGGAGGCAGCCGAGCAGATCGGCCAGGTGCTGGCGCAGAAATGGACGCTGGCGACCGCGCTGTCGCTTTTGGTCTGGTACATCTTCGCGCCGCAATGCGCCTCGACGCTGGCGGTGATCCGCCGCGAGACCGGCAGCGCGAAGTGGATGGTGATGACGTTCGTCTACATGCTCGCGCTGGCCTATGTCGCGAGCTTGCTGACCTTCAACCTGGCGCGGGCGCTGGGCATCAATTGATGCCCGGCCGCGAGGCCGAAGCATGATCCGGAAAGGTGCGAAGCGGTCTCCGGATCATGCTTCAATGAGAAGCGTCAGATCTGGCGTTCCACCATCTTGAGCTTGAGCTCGGCGATCGCTTCCGACGGGTTGAGGCCCTTCGGGCACGCCTTGGCGCAGTTCATGATGGTGTGGCAGCGATAGAGGCGGAACGGATCCTCGAGATTGTCGAGCCGCTCGCCAGTCGCCTCATCGCGGGAATCGGTAACCCAGCGCGTCGCCTGCAGCAGCGCGGCAGGGCCGAGGAAGCGGTCGCTGTTCCACCAATAGCTCGGGCACGAGGTCGAGCAGCAGGCGCACAGGATGCACTCGTAGAGGCCGTCGAGCTTCTCGCGATCCTCGTGGCTCTGCCTCCACTCCTTCTGCGGCGTCGGCGTGGTGGTCTTCAGCCACGGCTCGATCGAGGCGTACTGGGCGTAGAAATTGGTCAGGTCGGGGACGAGGTCCTTGACGACAGGCTGGTGCGGCAGCGGGTTGATCTTCACTGCGCCGCCGGAGGCGACGTCGTGCATCGACTTGGTGCAGGCCAGCGTGTTCTGGCCGTCGATGTTCATCGCGCAGGAGCCGCAGACGCCCTCGCGGCAGGAGCGGCGGAAGGTCAGGGTCGGATCGATGTGGTTCTTGATCCAGATCAGCCCGTCCAGCACCATCGGGCCGCAATCGTGGATGTCGACATGATAGGTGTCGACGCTCGGATTCTTGCCGTCGTCCGGGTTCCAGCGATACACCCGGAATTCGCGCGTCTCGGTGGCGCCGGCCGGCTTCGGCCAGGTCTTGCCGCCGGAAATCTTCGAATTCTTCGGAAGTGCGAATTCAACCATCTCTCTACCTTTCGTCATTCCGGGATGGTCCGAAGGACCCGACCCGGAATCTCGAGATTCCGGGTTCGATGCTCCGCATCGCCCCGGAATGACGGGCTAATCGTTCAGTAGACCCGCGCCTTCGGCGGGATGTACTGCACGTCGTTGGTCATCGTGTAGTCGTGCACCGGACGGTAATCGATCGTGGTTTTGCCGGCCGGATCAAGCCACGCCAGCGTGTGCTTCATCCAGTTCTTGTCGTCGCGGGCGGAAAAATCCTCGCGGGCATGCGCGCCGCGGCTCTCGGTGCGGTTGGCGGCCGAGTCCATCGTCACCAGCGCCTGCACGATCAGATTGTCGAATTCCAGCGTCTCGATCAGGTCGGAATTCCACACCAGCGAGCGGTCCGACACCGAGATGTCGCCGATGCCGCCATAGACCTTGTGGATCAGGTTCTGGCCTTCCTGCAGCACTTCGCCGGTGCGGAACACCGCGCAATTGTTCTGCATCACATGCTGCATGCTGTCGCGCAGCTTCGCGGTCGGGGTGCCGCCGGAGGCGTGGCGGAAGTGATCGAGCCGGCCGAGCGCGCGGTCGGACGAATCCTTCGGCAGCTCCGGCTGCTTGGCGTTGGCGGTCAGCTTCTCGGCGAGACGCAGCGCCGCGGCGCGGCCGAACACGACGAGGTCGATCAGCGAGTTGGAGCCGAGGCGGTTGGCGCCGTGCACCGACACGCAAGCGGCCTCGCCGATCGCCATCAGGCCGGGCACCACCGAATTGTCGTCGCCGTTGCGCTTGGTCAGCACCTCGGCGTGATAGTTGGTGGCGATGCCGCCCATGTTGTAGTGCACGGTCGGCACGATCGGGATCGGCTCGCGGGTGACGTCGACATTGGCGAAAATCTTCGCCGATTCGGAGATGCCCGGCAGCCGCTCATGCAGCACCTTCGGATCGAGATGATCGAGGTGCAGGAAGATGTGATCCTTCTTCTTGCCGACGCCGCGGCCTTCGCGGATCTCGATCGTCATCGCGCGCGAGACGACGTCGCGCGAGGCGAGGTCCTTGGCCGACGGCGCGTAGCGCTCCATGAAGCGCTCGCCCTCGGAGTTGACCAGATAGCCGCCTTCGCCGCGGGCGCCCTCGGTGACGAGGCAGCCGGAGCCGTAGATGCCGGTCGGGTGGAACTGGACGAATTCCATGTCCTGCAGCGGCAGGCCGGCGCGCAGCACCATGCCGCCGCCGTCGCCGGTGCAGGTGTGCGCCGAGGTGCAGGAGGCGTAGGCGCGGCCGTAGCCGCCGGTGGCGAGAATCGTGGTCTGGGCGCGGAAGCGATGCAGCGTGCCGTCGTCGAGCTTGAGCGCGATGACGCCGCGGCAGACGCCCTGGTCGTCCATGATCAGGTCGATGGCGAAGAACTCGATGAAGAACTCGGCCGAGTGGCGCAGCGACTGGCCGTACATCGTGTGCAGCATGGCGTGGCCGGTGCGGTCGGCGGCGGCGCAGGTGCGCTGCGCCTGGCCCTTGCCGAAGTCGATGGTCATGCCGCCGAACGGGCGCTGATAGATCTTGCCGTCCTCGGTGCGCGAGAACGGAACGCCCCAATGCTCGAGTTCGTAGACCGCTTCGGGCGCATTGCGCACCATGTATTCGATCGCGTCCTGGTCGCCGAGCCAGTCCGATCCCTTCACGGTGTCGTACATGTGCCAGCGCCAGTCGTCCTGATGCATGTTGCCGAGCGAGGCCGAGATGCCGCCCTGCGCCGCAACGGTGTGGGAGCGGGTCGGAAACACCTTGGTGATGCAGGCGGTGCGCAGGCCGGCTTCCGAGCAGCCGACCACCGCGCGCAGGCCGGCGCCGCCGGCGCCGACCACGACGACGTCGAAGGTGTGGTCGGTGATCGGGTAGGCCTTGCCGTTGGTGGCCGGGCCACTGCCGTTGGTGGCCTTGCCGTTGCCTTCGTTAGCCATGGGTCAAACTCCCGATGACAATTTGAGGATTGCGTAGATCGAGGCCAGAGCGACCGCGACGCAGAAGAAGTTGTTGGCCATCACGCCCGCGATCTTCAGCTTCTCGTTATGCACGTAGTCTTCGATCACGATCTGCATGCCGATCTTCATGTGCCAGGTGCTGGCGATGATGAAGAGCAGCAGGATCACGGCAATCGGGATCGAGCCGAGGATCTGCGCCGCGCCGGCATGGTTGCGGCCGAGCAGCATGATCACGACGATGATCACGGGAACGATCAGCAGCACCATCGCGACCGCGGTGAGGCGCTGCCGCCAGAAATCCTTGGTGCCGGAATGCGAGGAACCGAGATTGCGGACGCGCGCCAAGGGCGTGCGCATTGAGGACGGGCCGCTCATCGTCCACCTCCAACGGCGTAGGCAATGATCCAGACCAGGACGGTGGCCGAGATGCCGGCGATCAGCGCGCCCCAGGTCAGCGCCTCGCGCTCATTGGCCTTGAAGCCGTAGCCGAGGTCCCAGACCAGATGCCGGATGCCGCTGAACAGGTGGTGCATCAGCGACCACGTGTAGCCGAACACGATCAGCTTGCCGATCAGGCTGCCGGTGAAGGCCTGCACATTGGCGTAGGCGGTGGGGCCCGTGGCGGCTGCGATCAGCCACCAGGCGAGCAGCAGAGTGCCGAAATAAAGCGCGATCCCGGTGCCGCGGTGAATGATGGACATCGCCAATGTCAGCGTCCACCGGTAGGTCTGCAAATGTGGCGAGAGCGGTCGTTCGATCCTGGCGGTCATCGGCGGGCTTCATGGTGTGAGGGACCGCGGCCGGCCCATCGGGGAACGCGGTGGATGAATTCTATTTACGGAGTCGCACCACGCCGCGCAACGGCCAATTAGCCTTCGTTCGAACCGAAGTTCATTACTAGCGCAGCCGAATTCTGGTTGATCCGCAGTCTGGTATACCAGACGCCATGTCGCGTGAACCAAGAATTGAATCTATATGTCCGAATGAGAATCGACCCGTCGCGTCGCGTCTGGCGGCGCGCTGAAGGTGTCGATGCGGCGCCATCGCTCGACCAGATAATCGACAAATGCCCTGACCTTAGGCGATGCCAGGCGCGACGGCTGCAGCATCAGATGCAGCGGGGTCGGCGCCGGCTCGTGATCGATTAGCAGCCGTTGCAGCCGGCCGGCGGCGAGATCGTGCTCCACCTGCCACGACGGTGCCCGCACGATCCCCGCGCCGTCCCTGGCGGCGCCGACCAGGGCGTCGAGGCTATTCATCCAGAGCCGACCGGATATGCGGAATTTGCGACCCGTCCTGCTGCCGTCGGCAAAGCGCCATTCGGCGCTGCCCGGCGTATCCGAGAACACCAGGCAGTCGTGCGAGGTGAGATCGTGCGGCGTTCGCGGCGCGCCGCGGCGCGCCAGATAATCCGGCGACGCGCAGGTGATCATCCGGATGTCGGCAAGCCGGCGCGCGATCAGTTGCGAATCGCTGAGGCGGCCGATTCGGACAGCGAGATGGATGTCCTCCTCGACCATGTCGACCGCGCGATCGACCAGCAGAAGATCGACGGAAAGCGCCGGCTGGCGCCGCAGGAATTCGGTCAGCATCGGCGCGATCACCAGCCGCCCGAGCAGGCTCGGGGAGCTCACCCGTAGCCGTCCCGACGGCTGCCGCGGATCGCGCGCCAGTGCGGCTTCGATTTCCTTGACCTCGCCGATGATCGATTTGGCGCGCTCATAGAGCAGCCGGCCGTCGTCGGTCAGCGCGAGCTGGCGGGTGGTGCGCAGCAGCAGCGGTGTCCCGAAATGCTGCTCCAGCGCCGCAATCTGCCGGCTGACCGAAGTGAGCGAACTCGGAATCGCCCGCGCGGCCGCCGACAGGCTGCCGGCCTCGACCACCCGCACGAAGGTCGACATGGCGGCGAGCTGATCCACGGCCATCCTTCCGATCTGCGCAAGAGACCCTATCGAACTGCAGTGATACTCCCGAAAAGGAGAAGGGTCTAGCCTGCCGTTCTCAATGATCCGAGGAGCCGGCAATGGCCTCGATTTCCAGTCACCCCGATTCCATCGAACGCCGCCGCGCAAGCATCGACGGGCCGGCCAACCTGCTTGTCTTCTCTTGCGCCGGATTGCTAATCGACGTGCTGGCGCTGCTGCTGCAGGGCGCAGCGCACTCGGCCTCACTCAGCTTTGCCTTGATCGCGGGCGCTGCCCCGGTGGCGGCGATGGTCATGTCGTGGTTGGCGGATCGCGCCGACGCAGGCGGGCCCGAGCGGGAATGAATTGAATGGTTGCTGGACTTGATGTCGCCGAGCTGGTCGAGCTTGCGCTGTTGCTGGTTGCGGTCGGCGCGCTGTCCGGCTTTCTCGCCGGCCTGTTCGGGATCGGCGGCGGCGCCATCCTGGTGCCGGTGTTTTACGAGTGCTTCCGCCTCGCCGGCGTCCCGCTCGGGGTGCGGATGCCGCTCTGCATCGGCACTTCGCTCGCGATCATCATCCCGACCTCGCTGAGCTCGTTCCGCGCCCATTATCGCCGCGGTGCGGTCGACATGACGATTCTCAAGCGCTGGTGGCTGCCGATCCTGCTCGGCGTTGCGGCGGGCAGCGTCACCGCGCGCTTCGCGCCGGAGCGGCTGTTCAAGATCGTGTTCGTGATGGTGGCGTGGTCGGCCGCCGCGCGGCTGCTGCTGGCGCGCGACACCTGGAAGCTCGGCGACGAGATGCCGAAAGGCGTTCTGATGCGCGTCTACGGCTTCTTCGTCGGCCTGCTGTCGACGCTGATGGGGATCGGTGGCGGCCTGTTCGCCAACCTCCTGATGACCTTCTACGGCCGGCCGATCCACCAGGCGGTCGCGACCTCATCGGCGCTCGCGGTGCTGATCTCGATCCCCGGCGCGCTCGGCTATGTCTATGCCGGCTGGCCGGCCGCGGCGCGCTTTCCCGACATCGCCGCGCTGCAACTGCCGTTTGCGCTCGGCTACGTCTCGCTGATCGGCGCGCTGCTGGTGATGCCGACCACGCTGGTCACCGCGCCGCTCGGCGTCAAGGTCGCGCACGCGCTGTCGAAGCGCGCGCTGGAGATGGCGTTCGGGGCGTATCTCTTCATCGTCGGCGGACGGTTCGTAATCAGCCTGTTGAATGGCGCGTAGCCCGCAGCCCGGATGCAGCGAAGCGCAATCCGGGACCGGTCCATTTGTTAACCTCCCCTTGAAAAGGGGAGGTCGCTTTGCTCGTTAGAGCAAAGCGGGTGGGGATCTGCTCACTCCGCTTGCAGCGTCGCCTGCGGCTGACCCCCATCCCGATCTTTCCCTTTCAGGGGGAAGGGGAAGAAAAATGCGAAGGTCGCGCCGGCTATCGACCGCTCCCGGATTTCGCTTCGCTCCATCCGGGCTACAGATCTAGTCCTTTAATCGTACTTCACTATGCCCCCACATCCGCAAATCGCCGATACCTTCGATTAGGTCAGCCTCGGAGAGGAATCGCAGACGTGCTGCCATCATGTGATCGACGTTCGGCAATCCCAATGCTTCGCAGCGCTTCACGCCTCGGCTCAAAACCGTTGCGACCTTTTGCCAGCGCGGCGTCAACAGCGAGAAGATGATCTCGTCGAGCCGGCTCTCGGTCACATGTGAAGGTAGTTTCACCTCGTCCCAAGCGAGCTCGCTACACACTTCGGGAGGTTCTTCATCGATTAATGGCGGCTCCAGATCAGGATACTGCCTGTAGATCGGCTCAAGCAGCTTCTGCTGAAAATCTGCGATGACTTCTGCAAGCGAGCGATCGAAGTTGAGCCGCTCTGCTTTACCAAGGCCTGCAATCGCCATCTCGGCATCTTGCATCGCCGCCAATGCATCAAGCAGGTGATCGTTGATCTTGGATGCTTGCTGTTGGTTCATTGCCCCTCCACAATGTCCCTATTCTCACGCCTTCGAATAGATATCCTTATACCTATCCCGCAAGATATTCTTCTGCACCTTGCCCATCGCGTTGCGCGGCAGTTCGTCGACCACGAACACGCGCTTCGGCATCTTGAACTTGGCCAGCCGCCCGTCGAGCGCCCGCAGCACCGAGGCTTCGCTGACATCGGCGCCCTTGCTGCGGACCACGACCGCGGTGACGCCCTCGCCGAAATCGGCATGCGGCACGCCGATCACGGCCGACTCGATCACACCGGGCATGGCGTCAATTTCGCTCTCGATCTCCTTCGGATAGACGTTGAAGCCGCCCGAGATCACGAGGTCCTTGCCGCGGCCGAGGATGTGGACATAGCCCCTGTCGTCGATCTTGCCGAGGTCGCCGGTGATGAAGAATCCGTCGCCGCGGAATTCGGCTTTGGTCTTTTCCGGCATCCGCCAGTAGCCCTTGAATACGTTCGGGCCCTTGACTTCGATCATGCCGATGGTCTCCGGCGCAAGCGGCTTGCCGGTCTCCGGGTCGGTGACGCGCACGGAGACGCCGGGCAGCGCGAAGCCGACCGCGCCGGGCACGCGGTCGCCGTCATAGGGGTTGCTCGTGTTCATGTTGGTTTCGGTCATGCCGTAGCGCTCCAGCACGGCGTGGCCGGTGCGATCAGACCATTCGCGGTGGGTGTCGGCGAGCAGCGGCGCGGAGCCCGAGATGAACAGCCGCATGTGCCTGGTCGCGTCCTTGTTGAGGCCGGGATTTTGCAGCAGGCGGGTGTAGAAGGTCGGCACGCCCATCATCACGGTTGCGCGCGCCATCAGCTTGATGATCAGGTCCGGATCGAATTTCGGCAGGAAGATCATCGAGGCGCGCGCGAACAGCGTGACGTTGCTCGCCACGAACAGGCCGTGGGTATGATAGATCGGCAGCGCGTGGATCAGCACGTCCTTGTCGGTGAAGCGCCAGTAGTCGACCAGCGAGTAGGAATTCGACGCCAGATTGTCGTGCGACAGCATCGCGCCCTTGGAACGGCCTGTGGTGCCGGACGTGTAGAGGATCGCGGCGAGGTCGTCATTGCCGCGCGGCACCGTGGCAAAATCCGTGGGCGCCTTGTCGGCGGCTTCGGTCAGCGAGCCCTTGCCGGTCGGATCGAGCGTCTCGACTTTCGCGCCGACCTTGGCGGCGATCGCCTTGATGCCCTCCAGCTTCGAGGGATCGCAGACCACCACCGTCGGCTCGGCGTCGGTGATGAAATATTCGAGCTCGTTGAGCGTATAGGCGGTATTGAGCGGCAAATAAACGCCGCCGGCGCGCACGGTGGCGAGATACAGCACGAGGCCGGAGACCGATTTCTCGGTCTGCGCCGCGACTCGATCCCCCGGCTTCACCCCGCGGCTCACCAGCACATTCGCCATCTGGCCGGCGCGCGCGATCAGGTCGCCATAGGAGATGCGGCTGCCGTCGAGTTGCTCGATCGCCAGCCGATCGGGGTCGTCGAGGCCGTCGAACAGGCGGGAAAACAGGTTGGCGTTGGCGGTCGTGTTCATGCAACATCCCGTAAGGGGCGAAAGAGCCGGTAAGAGTCAGGCTGGATTAGCAAAAACGCCCTTCGGAAAGCAACGGAGACAGATTGCATGACAAACAATGGGAAACGCGTGGCCTGGGTGACCGGCGGCGGCACCGGGATCGGCGAATCCGGGGCCGAGTTCCTCGCCGCGGACGGCTGGACAGTCGTGGTCTCCGGCCGCCGCAAGGAAGAGCTCGACCGCGTGGTCGGCAACATCACCAAGAAGGGCGGCAAGGCCGAGGCGATCCCGCTGGATGTCAGCAACAAGGCCGACGTCAACAAGGCGGCGGAGGCGATCGTCGCCAAGCACGGCCGCATCGATCTCCTGGTCAACAGCGCCGGCATCAACGTGCCGAAGCGCAGTTGGGCCGACATGGAGCTGGAAGGCTGGGACAAACTGGTCGAGATCAACCTCAACGGCGTGCTCTACTGCATGCGCGCGGTGCTGCCGACGATGCGCAAGCAGCAGGACGGCTGCATCATCAACGTCGCCTCCTGGGCCGGCCGCCACGTCTCGAAGATGCCCGGCCCGGCTTACACCACGACCAAGCACGCGGTGCTGGCGCTGACCCATTCCTTCAACATGGACGAATGCGTCAACGGCCTGCGCGCCTGCTGCCTGTCGCCGGGCGAGGTGGCAACGCCGATCCTGAAGCTGCGGCCGGTGGTGCCGAGCGAGGCCGAGCAGGCCAGGATGCTGCAGCCCGAGGATTGCGGCCGCACCATCGCCTTCGTCGCCAGCATGCCCGCGCGGGTCTGCATGAACGAGATCCTGATCAGCCCGACCCACAACCGCGGTTTCATCCAGACCCCGGCGAACCGGGATTAGGCCGTCGACGGGCGATGATCTCTCTTCTCCTTCCCCCTGAAAGGGGGAAGGTCGGGATGGGGGTCAAGCCACAGGCGACGCTCTCTGCCGAGAGAGCAGATCCCCACCCGCTTTGCTCTGGCGAGCAAAGCGACCTCCCCCTTTTCAAGGGGAGGTGCACGCCGCGTGCTCATGGCGGCGAGATGTACGCAATGCATCCTCACCGGTTTCAGAAATCACAAAGAATTATTTCCGGAAACCGCCCGGAAAACCTCCCGTAGCTCGGGCCAACGACGACGCACTCACCAACAACCCGCGCCGTTGTTGCCCCTTCATCACCGGCGCAGAGCCGCCGGACAGCTGACCCATTGGGAGACGACACCATGTCGAAGCGTATTGCCATTCTCGCTGCCGCCTTCAGCGCGCTCGCGATCACTGCCACCGTCATTGCGCCCGCTCGCGCCGAGGAGAAGACCGTGATGGTCGGCGGCGCCGCGATGTTCCCGTCCAAGAACATCATCCAGAACGCCGTCAATTCCAAGGACCACACCACCCTGGTCGCCGCGGTGAAGGCCGCGGGCCTGGTCAACACGCTGGAAGGCAAGGGCCCGTTCACGGTGTTCGCGCCGACCAACGCCGCGTTCGGCAAGCTGCCGGCCGGAACCGTCGACAATCTGGTCAAGCCCGAGAACAAGGGAACGCTGACCAAGATCCTCACTTACCATGTGGTGCCCGGCAAGCTCGAGGCCTCCGACCTCACCGACGGCAAGAAGCTGAAGACCGCCGAGGGCGAGGAACTCACCGTGAAGAAGCAGGACGGCAAGGTCTGGATCGTCGACGCCAAGGGCGGCACTTCGATGGTGACGATCTCGAACGTCAACCAGTCGAACGGCGTTATCCATGTCGTCGACACCGTGCTGATGCCGGCGACGTAACACCTCACCGCCCTGTTTAGTCCCCGACGGGGCGCGCGAAAACGGCGAGCCGGGGCCTGCACCCGGCTCGCATTTTTGTGACCGCCAAAGGCGGCCGTGGACTAAAATGATCACCTGCGATCGTGTAACGGAACCCTACTTCCCGGCGAATAGACCTGTAACGACCCGAGCAGAGAAATCCCATGTCGAGCCTCGCCGTTAGCGACGACCATGCAGACACCGCAAAGCCAACGAAGGCGATCCAGCCCGCCTGGGTCCGCGTGCTGCACTGGATCAATGCGTTTGCGATGATCCTGATGATCATGTCGGGCTGGCAGATCTATAACGCCTCGCCGCTGTTCAACTTCAGCTTCTCGCGCAGCATCACGCTGGGCGGCTGGCTCGGCGGCGCGCTGCTGTGGCACTTCGCCGCGATGTGGCTGTTGATGGTCAACGGCCTGATCTATTTGGCGCTCGGTCTTGCCACCGGCCGCTTCCGCAAGAAGCTGCTGCCGATCACCCCCGGCGGCGTGATCTCCGACACCAAGGCGGCGCTGACCTTCAAGCTGTCGCACGCCGATCTCAGCAAATACAATTCGGTGCAGAAGCTGCTCTATGCCGGCATCATCGTGGTCGGCGTCGTCATCGTGCTGTCCGGCCTGTCGATGTGGAAGCCGGTGCAATTGCATTGGCTGGTGACGCTGTTCGGCGGCTATGACTTCGCGCGCTATGTCCATTTCACCTGCATGGCGCTGATCGTCGCATTCCTCGTGATCCATGTCGCGCTCGCGGTGCTGGTGCCGAAGAGCCTGCGCGCCATGATCATCGGTCGCTGAGAAAGGAGATTCACCATGGGTCGTCTCCGCAAATTGCTGATCCCCGGCGTCGACAAGAAGCTCTTGGTCCGCGACGCCGTGAAGGTGATGCCGGACCTGACGCGCCGCCGCTTCATCACCATGGGCGCGAGCCTCGGTTCGCTAACGCTGCTGACCGGCTGCGACGTGATCGATTCGTCCTCGGCGGAGGACATGCTGAAGCAGGTCTCGAAGTTCAACGATGCGGTGCAGGCCTGGATGTTCAATCCGAATGCGCTGGCGCCGACCTTCCCGGAGAGCATGATCACAAAGCCGTTCCCGTTCAACGGCTACTACGATGTCGACGACGCGCCTGACATCGATGGCAAGGAGTGGAAGCTGGAGGTCCGCGGGCTGGTCGAGAACAAGAAATCCTGGACGCTGGACGAGCTCTATCAACTGCCGCAGGTCAAGCAGGTGACGCGCCACATCTGCGTCGAGGGCTGGAGCGCGATCGGCAGCTGGACCGGCACGCCGCTGCGCGACTTCCTCAAGCTGGTCGGCGCCGACACGCGGGCGAAATACGTCTGGTTCCAGTGCGCCGACAAGGACGGCTACAATTCGCCGCTGGATATGCCGAGCGCGCTGCATCCGCAGACCCAGATGTCGTTCAAATTCGCCGACGAGATTTTGCCGCGCGCCTATGGCTATCCGATGAAGATCCGGGTGCCGACCAAGCTCGGCTTCAAGAACCCGAAATACGTGATCTCGATGGAAGTCACCAACGAGTACAAGGGCGGCTACTGGGAAGACCAGGGGTATAATTCGTTCAGCGGGAGCTGAGGAGGCGAATAGGGAATAGCGAATTGAGAGCCGGGTTGGCTCCGGCTATTCGCCACTCGCTATTCGCTATTCGCCAGCTACGGACCCACCTTCCGCTGAAACGCCGACAGCAGTGCCCCCAGCGCCAGCATCGCAGCCGAGACATTCAGCGCAAACGACAGGCTGCCGACCGCGTCGGTGATGGCGCCGACCACGATCGGGCCCAGCGTCTGGCCGATGCCGAAGGCGATCGTCATCGCGGCAATGGCGGTCGGCCAGGATTCCGGCGGATAGTTGTAGCGCACGAAGGCGGTGGTCGAGCCGACCACGGCGAAGAAGGCGACGCCGAACACCAAGGCCGAGATCGCCAGCAGCAGCGGCGCGTGGCCGAAGATCGGCAGCGCCGCGCCGAGCGCGTTGACGCCGAGAATGATGGTGGTGGCGAGCCCGCCGCGGTTGAGCGCCAGCACGCGGCGCCAGACCCAGGGCGTGACGAAGGCGCTGACGCCGATCAGGCTCCAGAACGCGCTCTGCGCCACCGCGCCGCCGCCGCCGTCGCGGACATAGGCGATCATGAAGGTCATGTAGGCGATGTAGCCGGCGCCGAACAGGAAGTAGCCGGTGAGATAGATCAGCACGGGCATGACCGCGAATTTCGTTCTCACGATGCCGCCGGCAGCGGGACCGGCATGGAACGGCGCCAGCAGCAGCGGCACGGTCATGATGGCCGACAGCAGGGTCATCGCCCACCACACGATCCACCATGAGCCCGCGCCAAAACCCTGCAGCACGAAGGGGGCGACCAGGCCGGATGCCAAAATGCCGATGCCCGGGCCGGCATAGAACAGGCTGATCAGGAAGTTGGCGCGCTCGGGGCGCGACTGCGCGATGGTCGCCGCCAGCGCGCCGCCGCCGACGAAGCCGATCGCCGCGGCGAAGCCGGCCAGCAAGCGGGCAAAGCTCAGCACCACGAAATTGCCCGAGACGGCGCACAGCGCCAGCGACAGCACGCAGGCCAGCGTCGACCAGCGCACCGATGTGGCGAGCCCAAAGCGCTGGATCAGGCGCGAGGCAAACAACGCACCGGCCAGATAGCCGGCGGCATTGATCGTGTTCATGAAGCCGGCGGCCGAATAGGACCAGGCCAGCGAGTCCCGCATGTCGGGCAGCACCAGCGAATAGGCAAAGCGGCCGATGCCGAGACCGACGGTCGGCGCCAGCGACAGGATCAGGATCAGCCGCGCAGGATGCGGGTAGGACGGGGCAGGGGCTCGCACAAATCACTCCGGCAAGTCAGCCATTGTGGCAGCCCGCGACGGCCCTGCCCAGCGCCTCAGGCCGCAACGGTGTCTTGCAGATCAGGCAATCGGGCGACGAGCGCCCGCGCCCGCCAGACCACCGGCTCGCCGTGCAGCATCATGGGCGACAGCACCAGGAACAGCCGGGTGAGAGCCGTTTCGGCCCTGCGTTGGGGTGCCTTGCCAATCGATGCCGGGCGTTTTAGCACTCGCGCCGGATTTCCCGCGCGCGTTATGCCCGGGCTTTGACGGCAAAACAGCTATCTCGAGGTAACGACCATGGCGACCCATAAATTGCTGCTTCTCCCCGGCGACGGCATCGGCCCCGAAGTGATGGCCGAGGTGCAGCGCCTGATCGACTGGCTGAACGCGCAGGGGATCGCAAAATTCGAGACCGAGCAGGGCCTGGTCGGCGGCGCCGCCTATGACGCCCACAAGGTGTCGATCTCGGAAGCTGACATGGCCAAGGCGACCGCGGCCGACGCCATCATCTTCGGCGCGGTCGGCGGTCCGAAGTGGGACAGCGTTCCCTATGAGGTTCGGCCCGAGGCCGGCCTGCTGCGGCTGCGCAAGGATCTCGGCCTGTTCGCCAATCTGCGCCCGGCAGTGTGCTACCCGGCGCTGGCGGATGCCTCCAGCCTCAAGCGCGAGGCGGTCGAGGGCCTCGACATCATGATCGTGCGCGAGCTCACCGGCGGCGTCTATTTCGGCGAGCCGAAGACCATCACCGATCTCGGCAACGGCCAGAAGCGCGCGGTCGACACCCAGGTCTACGACACCTACGAGATCGAGCGCATCGGCCGCGTCGCCTTCGACCTGGCGCGCAAGCGCCGCAACAAGGTGACGTCGATGGAGAAGCGCAACGTCATGAAGTCCGGCGTGCTCTGGAACGAGGTCATGACCGCCGTGCACGCGCGCGAATACAAGGACGTTACGCTGGAGCATCAGCTCGCCGATTCCGGCGGCATGAACCTGGTGAAGGCGCCGAAGCAGTTCGACGTCATCGTCACCGACAATCTGTTCGGCGACATGCTGTCCGACATCGCGGCGATGCTGACCGGCTCGCTCGGCATGCTGCCGTCGGCCTCGCTCGGCGAGGTCGATGCCAAGACCAAAAAGCGCCGCTCCCTGTTCGAGCCGGTGCACGGCTCGGCGCCTGATATCGCCGGCAAGGGCCTCGCCAATCCGATCGCGATGATCTCCTCGTTCGGCATGGCGCTGCGCTACTCCTTCGACATGGGCGAACTCGCCGACAAGGTCGACGCCGCGATCGCAGCGGTGCTCGCCAGCGGCCTGCGCACCGCCGACATCAAATCGGAAGGCGCGACGGCCGCCAGCACCACGCAGATGGGCGAGGCGATCCTGAAGGAGTTGCAGAAGCTGCACGCGTAGGGTTACGCCGGGCTTTCTGTTGCCGGCGTGAGGTGAGCAAGCTGGCAGGGCTCCCTCCCCCCTTGCGGGGGAGGGCTGGGGAGAGGGGTAAGCCCCGGGCGAGACGATCGATCAGATCACCGCCTTCGCAGTCTTGCTCGCGCGCAAGGCAATAGAGAGAGCACGTCGTGTGGCACCCCTCTCCCTAACCCTCCCCCGCAAGGGGGGAGGGAACCCTGCCGCTGGTGGCTCCCTTACGCGCGCGGCTCGTCGGATTGTTCGGGAGATTCCGGGTCTGGTGCTCGCGCACCATCCCGGAATGACCCCCAAAACAAAAATGGCCGGGCAAGCCCGGCCATTTTCGCGTCGGCAGATCGCCTGATGTCTCAATACAGCGGGAAGGTCCGCGGATAGCCGCCGAGATCGCCGGGCGGGCTGAGCGGCTGGCGGTCGATCGGCTGGTTCTTGTTCTCGCGCGCGAACGAGGGATAGCCGACGTCCGGCGGATAGGCGTAGTCGTTGAACTTGCGGTCGCCGGGCAGCACTTCGGTGCCGGCGTCGAGCCAGGAGCGCGTGGTGACGTAGACGCGGGTGCGCGGGCCCTGCTGGTAGACGCGGTTCGGACCCTGCGCGCCGTAATAGCGGCGGCCGTCGCGGTCGTACTGGTCCTGCTGCTGTTGCTTGCGCTTGCTCGGGCTCTGCGCGTTGGCCGCGCTCATGCCGAAGGCGGTTGCGGTGACGGCAGCCGCGGCAAGCAACACCACGAGCTTGTTCGCGGCAGGGAATTTCAAGGTCATCGCATCCTCGTCATTGCGGCCCCGTCCGGGGCTGGCGCGTTCGCCAAAGTCACTGGGAACATATTGTAGTGGCGGCCGCCCGCCGCCACTAGGTCAATTGCGCCACACCGGCAGACATAATGCGGCGAGAAGCGCGAAAGTTTCATGAAAACCAGTACCTTGCCACGGTCTCGCCATCAAAGGCCGCCGCGCAGCCTCGGGTTCTCGCTGCCCAGCACCCAGTCGGACGACAGGGCGGGCGGGCCGGAGGCGGCACAGCCGGTGCGCTTCAGCTCGGCGTGCGCGAACAGCTCGGCCAGTCGCCGATCGCTGCCTGACGTCAGCAGGGTCAGCCGGTTCAGCATGCAGCCGATCGCGGCGCGCTGGGCCGGCAGGCTGGCGCCCTGGCAGGTCCAGCCGGAGATCCGCAGGTCCGGCGCGTCGATCTGCTTGAGAAAGCCGAGGCAGGCGCGGTCGTCGTCCCGCCGTGCCGGGCGCAGCAGCGTAACGCTGCCAAACTTGCTGTCGATGATGCCGGCGGCCTCGAGCTCGCGCACGCCGCTCGGGTCGAGGCGTCCGGCAATCTCGGTGACCGCGGGGCCCATGGCCTCCTCGCCCGGACGGTAGATCTCGAGCTCGGCCGCCGGCGCGCCTTCGGCCTCGGCCCAGCGGAAGATGTCCTTGCGGCCGCCCAGGGGGTGCCGGAGGACTTCGTAAGTCTCTGTTTTGTCTCGGGGATCGAGCCTGCTGATGGCGAAGGCCGGGGCCGCGCGGGCGGCCGGGCTCCAATGCGCGGCGGCTGCGGGTATAGGCGCCATCGCGGTTGCGTCGGGGAGCTGCCGCCATAGATGGACGCCGAGCCCGCCGAACAGCGCCAGCGCGGCGGCATAGGCGAACAGCCGCGACAGCGTGGCGTAGACCTCGTCGACGAAACTCGTCAGCGCCGACGGAATTCTCGTATGATGGGGTGCGGCCGGAACGGCCCGAAACGGACGCATCAAAACGCTCAAAAGCTACGCAACGTTGTCTTGACGGGGTTTCTCGCATAGAAGCGCTGCCTCTTCCCTTTCCGCTGCCAGCGGGGGAACGGGCATTTTTCGTCGGAGAGTGAACGATGGGTTACAAAGTCGCGGTGGTCGGAGCGACCGGCAATGTCGGGCGCGAAATGCTCAACATTCTCGACGAGCGCAAATTCCCCGCCGACGAGGTCGTGGTGCTGGCCTCGCGCCGCAGCGTCGGCATCGAGGTCTCCTATGGCGACCGCACGCTCAAGGTGAAGGCGCTCGAGCACTATGATTTCTCCGACGTCGACATCTGCCTGATGTCGGCCGGTGGCGCAGTCTCCAAGGAATGGTCGCCGAAGATCGGCGCCGCCGGCGCCGTCGTGATCGACAATTCGTCGGCCTGGCGCATGGACCCGGACGTGCCGCTGATCGTGCCCGAGGTGAACGCCGATGCGACCGCCGGCTTCACCAAGAAGAACATCATTGCCAATCCGAACTGCTCGACCGCGCAGCTGGTCGTCGCGCTGAAGCCGCTGCACGACAAGGCGACGATCACCCGCGTCGTGGTCTCGACCTATCAATCGGTGTCCGGCGCCGGCAAGGATGCGATGGACGAACTGTTCTCGCAGACCAAGGCCGTCTACACCAATGACGAGCTGGTCAACAAGAAATTCCCCAAGCGCATCGCCTTCAACGTCATCCCGCACATCGACGTCTTCATGGAAGACGGCTACACCAAGGAAGAGTGGAAGATGATGGCGGAGACCAAGAAGATTCTTGATCCCAAGATCAAGCTCACCGCCACCTGCGTGCGCGTGCCGGTGTTCGTCGGCCACTCCGAAGCCGTCAATGTCGAGTTCGCCAACCCGATCACCCCGGACGAGGCGCGCAACATCCTGCGCAACGCGCCGGGCTGTCTCGTGATCGACAAGCACGAGCCGGGCGGCTACGTCACGCCCTATGAGGCGGCCGGCGAGGACGCCACCTATATCAGCCGCATTCGCGAGGACGCGACCGTGGAGAACGGCCTGTCGTTCTGGTGCGTGTCGGACAACCTGCGCAAGGGCGCGGCGCTCAACGCCGTGCAGATCGCCGAAGTCCTGATCAACCGCAAGCTGATCACCGCCAAGAAGAAGGCGGCCTAGAGCATGATCCGGACCCGGAGGGCCGCGTTAGCGCAAAGTGCGAAGCGGTTTTCCGGAAAGATCATGCTCAAACAAAAGCAGTAGAACGCGAGATCTCGGCGTCAGGAAGTGCGTGCCATGGCGGAAGAACCGGCGACCTACCGGCCCAATCCGACGCTGAAGCGCGTCGAGAACGGCTTCGAGAGCCTGCTCTTCAACAGCCGCTGGCTGATGGCGCCGTTCTATTTCGGCCTCGTCATCAGCCTCGCGGCGCTGCTGCTCAAGTTCTGCCTGGAGCTGTGGCACTTCCTCCTGCATGTGCCGGACGCCAAGGAATCCGACATCATCCTCGGCGTGCTCTCGCTGATCGACATCTCGCTGACCGGCAATCTGATCCTGATCGTGGTGTTTTCCGGCTACGAGAATTTTGTCTCGAAGATCGATCCGGCGGGGCATCCGGACTGGCCGGACTGGATGACCAAGGTCGATTTCGGCGGGCTGAAGCAGAAGCTGCTGGCGTCGATCGTCGCGATCTCGGCCATTCAGGTGCTCAAGGCGTTCATGAACCTCGACACCGCGTTCGATCCGGGCAAGCTCGCCTGGCTGGTCGGCGTGCACCTCGCGTTCGTGGTCTCGTCCTTCATGCTCGCGATCTCCGACCGCTGGGGCAGCGGCCATCACGGCGGCGAATAGCCGCCCGTCGGCGTCGCCGGCGCGCCATCCCTGACTTTCCCTGACAACGCCCCCTGCGCGCTCGTGTCGCGGGCGACGTGCTGACTGCTGTTGCAACCTAAGGAAGTGCACGCCAGAATTGTGCCCGGCCGGCTTCGCGCCTGCGTCCGGCCTCCATTTTCAGAAATCCAGATTTCATGGTGAGCACATGCCGACCAAAACTCTTTTCAACGGCACCCGGACATTCGACGCGCGCCCCGATCGCATCGATTTTCGCGACCTGCCCTATCGCGCACGGCTCGTCAGCCTGCCAATGAAATATCCAAGCGATCAGCTGATTGAAGAATGGTTTCCGATCTACCGCGCATCCGACATGGTCCTCGACCAGGGAGACGAGGGATCCTGCACCGGCTTTGGCCTCGCGGGAGTGGTGAATTACCTGCGATGGGAGTTGGCAAACGCCACGGCGATCGAAGGTGGCGAGAAGCCGGCTCCCAAGCCCGACGGACGGGTCAGCGCGCGGATGCTCTACCAGAACGCCCGCCTCTACGATGAATGGAAGGGGGAGGACTACGAAGGTTCGAGCTGCCGCGGCGCCATGAAGGGATTTCACAAGCACGGCGTCTGTGCCGAGCAGTACTGGCCGTACCTGGAGAAGCGCAACAAGCCAGGCCTTCCACGCGAGGGATGGGACGCCAGTGCGCCTCAGACGCCGCTCGGCGCCTATTTTCGCATCGACGGCAAGTCGATCGTCGACATGCAGTCGGCGATCTACGAGACGCATGCGATCTACGTGTCCGCCGACGTGCATGACGGCTGGGTTCGGGTCGGAAACAACCGCAAATCCATCGGCGACGCCCTGATCGGTCCCCCCAACAAGCCGAATGACGTCGGCGGGCATGCATTTGCGATGGTCGGCTACACGTCCAGAGGATTCATCGTGCAGAATTCCTGGGGGCCGGACTGGGGCTTTCACGGCTTCGCCGTCCTGCCCTACGAAGACTGGACCCGCCATGGCACAGACGCTTGGGCGCTGGCGCTCGGGGCTCCGATGGAGGTGTCGTTTCCCTCGGTCAAGCCCAAAAAGGGAGCCAAGCCCCAGACCGCCAGCCCGTTTCGCAGTCCGAAGATGCGCACGGATCTGTCGCTCGACGAACGGATGCGCGCGCGGTCGATGCAGCGCGACGACGTCGCCAAGGACACCAGCGCGGTTTCACCGTGGATCAATGGCGAGGAGGCCCATCGCACCATTTTCATCGGTCACAATGGCCGCGCGGAGCGCGAGCTGGTGGCGGCGAACTCCGGCGACGATGCCGTCGTCAGCGTGGTCCGGGAATGCGTGGCCACCGCGGCCGACCGGGGCTACTCGCATGTTGCGATCTATGCGCATGGCGGATTGAACAGCCGCTCCGAAGGGCTGGATCGTGCGCGCGTGCTCGGGCCGTGGCTCGAGGCCAACGACATCATGCCGATCTTTGTGGTGTGGCAGACCGGCTTTTTCGAGTCCGCCGCCGACATCCTGAAGGGTGCGGTGGAAAAGATCGGCGTCCCCGCGGGCGCCGACAAGGGCTGGCTGCGCAGCAAGATCGACGAGATCAAGGATCGCGCCTTCGAGGTGTTTGCCCGCGACGCCGGCGTCAAGGCGATCTGGGAGAACATGAAGAACCGCGCCGACGGAGCCAGCCGCAGCGGCGGCGGCCTGATGACCGCCGCCACGGAATTGCGGTCGGCGATCGGTGCATTGAGCAAGGCCCAGCGGCCCGAAATTCATCTCGTGGGTCACTCGGCCGGAGCCATCATGCAGGGGCACTTCCTGTCGGCGATGAAGGCGCGGAGCCTGCAGGCAAGCTCCGTTCACCTGTGGGCGCCGGCCTGCACGGTCGAATTTGCCACCGCCAAATACGGCCAGGCTTTCGCCAACAAGGTCGCCGATCCCACCACCACGTTCATTGACGTGCTGAGCGACGACAACGAGCTGACCGACCCCTGCGTGCCGGTGCTGTACTCGAAGTCGCTGCTGTATCTGGTTTCAAGAGCGCTGGAGCCGGATCACAAGACGCCCATTCTCGGGCTGCAAAGGGTGTGGCCAAAATGGTCCGCAGGCGCCGACTTAATGCCGGGCTATCAAAAAATTCTTGCCGATTGGCAGGCCGACAGCGAGGGGGTCGTTCTGCAGTCGGTCACGGAAACCGAAGTGCCCATCAACGACGAGCCCGACAAGGACGAGACGATCGATGCCGGCCATGGCTCGTTCGACAACAATCTGGAGGTCGTCAACCGCGCGATCAAGCTGATCACCGGCAAGAAAACGCTGCGCATGCCGGTGACGGATTTGCGCGGATTCTGACGCGGCCGCGCCAAGGCGCAGCGTCAGCCGTTCCTGACGCTGCGGAATTCCTTCGCGGCCTGATCGAGCACGAACAGCGAGCCCTCGGCGACGCCGAAATAGGCGCCGTGCAGCTGCATCTGGCCGTTCTGGACCCGGTCGCGCACGAACGGGAATGTCATCAGGTTCTCGAGCGAGCGGAACACCGCGGCCTTCTCGATGCGGGTCACGAAGTCCTGCATGCTCTCATGCTCGCGCTGCTCGACGATCTCGCCCGGCTTGATGAACATCTGCATCCATTTGCCGATGAAGTCGCCCGGTGTCAGCGGCTTGATCTTGTCAACAAAAGCGCGGATGCCGCCGCACTGGGCATGGCCGAGCACCACGACGTGCTTCACCTGCAGCACGCTCACGGCATATTCCAGCGCGGCCGAGACGCCGTGGGCGGCGGTGTCGGGCTGATAGACCGGAACCAGATTGGCGACGTTACGCACCACGAACAATTCGCCCGGGCCGGCATCGAAGATCACTTCCGGCGAGACGCGGGAATCGCTGCAGCCGATCAGCATCGTCTCCGGGGACTGGCCGCGTTCGGACAGTTCCCGGTAGCGCGACTGTTCGGTCGGCAGCCGTTGCGTCGCGAAAGCGTGGTATCCGTCGATCAATCGCTTCGGAAAGGATTTCATGGCCTCCGGCTAAACCACAAGCAGATGTCTGGAACAAGACTTTCGGTATCGGAGCTGAAATGATAGGGGCAGGGCTTGAAAAGCGCTGCCCGATCAGTGCCTAAACAATGGACTTTTGCCGAGCCAAAGGCCTTGAGGAGATCGCCATGACCCGTCCGCGCCGCAGCCTGCTGTTCATGCCGGGATCCAATGCACGGGCCCTGGAAAAGGCCCGCACGCTGCCGGCGGACGGCATCATCCTCGATCTCGAGGATTCCGTTGCGCCCGACGCCAAGGCGATGGCGCGCGAGCAGATCGCCAAGGCGGTCGCCGCCAAGGGGTTTGGCAAGCGCGAGATCCTGATCCGCATCAATGCGCTCGACTCGCCCTGGTGGATCGACGACATCACCATGGCCGGCAAGGCGCAGCCGGACGGCATCCTGGTTCCCAAGATCTCGACCGTGGACGATCTCAACGCCGTCGCCGACCGCCTGAGCGACATCGGTGCCCAGGCCTCGATCCGGGTCTGGGCCATGATCGAGACCGCGCGCGCGGCGCTCGACGCCGACAAGCTCGCCGCGGCCTCAAAGGATTCCGAGACGCGCCTGGCCGGCTTCGTGTTCGGGCCGAACGACATTGCGCGCGAGACAAGGATCCGGATGAAGCCGGGCCGCGCGGCGATGATCCCGATGATCACGCATTGCATCCTGGCGACCCGCGCGCATGGGCTGGAAATCCTCGACGGACCCTACAGCGACATCGGCAACATCGACGGCTTTGCGGAGGAATGCGCGCAGGGCCGCGATCTCGGCTTCGACGGCAAGACGCTGATCCATCCGAGCCACATCGACGCCTGCAACGCCATCTTCACACCGCCGGAGGCCGAGGTCGCCGAGGCGCGCAAGATCATCGCCGCGTTCCAACTGCCGGAGAACGCCTCGCGCGGCGCGATCCAGCTCGACGGCCGCATGGTCGAGCGCCTGCACGCCGAGATGGCGAAGCGCACGATCGCGATCGCGGACGCAATCGCCGCAATGGGGCATTGATCCAGCCGATCGGCGATCCTTCCCTTCTCCCCTTGTGGGAGAAGGTGGCGCGAAGCGCCGGATGAGGGGTTGTTTCCGCTTGCGAGATCGCGCCGTGTGGAGAGAACCCCTCACCCGGCTTCGCTTCGCGAAGCCACCCTCTCCCACAAGGGGAGAGGGTGCAGCGGTGCCTACCCCGCCAAGTTTCTCCATTGCCCACGCCTAGAGGCTGCGATCGCGATTGCCGATGCGCCGCGATGGGGCATTGACTCCACCCTCCCTTGGAGGGCAGGGCCATCGCATATGCAATGCGCGGGCTTGACCACGGGCTCGCTTCGCCTCTCCGCTTGCGCGGGAGGCCGGATCGCATCGCAGATGCGATCCGGGTGGGGGTTATTTCCGCGATACGACTCCTGGAGAGACCCCCACCCCGACCCTGGAGGGCCCGCGAGTAGGAATGGCTCCGCGAGCCCACGTGATTAATTTTACGGATGTTGATTTAAGTCAAAGACAGGCATCCGCATCGTGTTGTCGGCTTGCTCGTTGTTACCCACAACGGGAATGCCGAACACTGCTCACTCTTGAGATGACCAAGGGAGGCTTACCCATGCCCACCTATATCTCCTTAATCAACTTCACTCAGAAGGGAGCCGAAGCGATCAAGGACGGGCCCAATCGCCTCGCTGCGGCAAAGGAACGTTTCCGCGCCGCTGGTGCCGAATTGAAGGCCTTTTACCTCGTAACGGGCCAGTATGATGCCGTGTCGATTGTCGAAGCACCGAATGACGAAGTGGTTGCAAAACTCGTCATGGGAACGGCAGCCCTCGGATTTGTACGGACGCAGACTTGTCGGGCGTTTACCGAGGACGACTACAAGAAGATGGCTGCATCTTTATGAACAAACTTCATCTCTCAAATACAAACCCCGGCCTCGCGCCGGGGTTTTGTTTAACGACGCATGTCTGCTTTTGAGCTGCTACTGGGACAGGCGGACATCAAGTGCCGTTGCCGCGCTGTTTGAGCGCCCACAGCCGGTAGGCGTCGTCCTTGTAGGGATCATCGCCGGTCGATGCTTTGCATCGGCTACGGCGCCGGATGAGGGGTTGTTTCCGCTTGCGAGATCGCGCCGTGTGGAGAGGACCCCTCACCCGGCTTCGCTTCGCGAAGCCACCCTCTCCCACAAGGGGAGAGGGTGCAGCGGAGTCTGCGTCACGCGCCAAATTTCTCCGTCGCCCACGCATAGAGGCTGCCGGGAATCGGCGCCTCCTTGCCGCGGCCTTTCGGCGAGATGTGCAGGCCGATGATGGCAGGATCGTTCAGATAGTGCGCATAATCCGACGGCTCGAAGAACAGTTTCGGCTCGGCGTGCACGGCGTAGAATGATCGTTTCGGCAGCGCGTGGTGCAACCTGCCTTCGCGGCGCGCCAGCGCGGTGAGGGCTGCGGGGCCAAAGATCGCTATGCGAATGTCGGCAAGGCGGTTCGATCGGCGGCGCAACTGGCGCATCAGGAATGTCAGGCGATGGCGCAGCGCAAGCCAGTCCGGAGTGAGTTCCTCCTGCTCCATCAGGTCTTCGAAGGCGCGCACGATCGGATCGTGCGGCGGCAGATACAGCACGGAGTTGCCGAGCTGCCGCGGCCGCTCCCAGGCAAAATAGGGTTTTGCCGGATCGATCTCGACCGGCTTCAGCAGCAGCACGTCGGCGTCGAGCCAGAGCCCGGCGCGCTGCGCCATCAGCTTCATGCGGAAGAAGTCGCTGAACTGCAAAATGGTCCAGTCTCGCCACGAGCCGTCCGGCTCGGCCGGACGCAGCTTCTCGGAGAAGGAATGCGGCAGCACCGCCTCGGCCTCGGCGTTGCCGATGCCGTCGGGCAGGCCCGGAATCGGATCGAAGCTGTAGACCGTGACCTTGTGGCCGGCCGCCAGTTGCGAGCGCAGGCAGGTCTGGCGCAGCGCATCCATCGGGCCGTGCCAGAAGGTGACGATGTCAGGCAGCATGGGCGCCAGCTAGCAGCAGTCTTGCAGCGATGCAAATCGGCAAAGAAAAACCCCGGCGCCTGAAGGCACCGGGGCGTGATGAAAGGCTGGCCTCAGGCCCAGGCGCGTTCCTTGAGCCTGGACTCGTAGGCGTCGATCGAACTCTTCTTTTCCATCGTCAGGCCGATGTCGTCGAGGCCGTTGATCAGGCAGTGCTTGCGGAACGGGTCGATCTCGAACTTGACCTTGCCGCCATCGGGGCCGCGGATCTCCTGGTTCGGCAGGTCGATGGTCAGCGTCGCGTTGGCGCCGCGCTCGGCGTCGTCGAACAGCTTGTCGAGGTCTTCCTGCGAGACGCGGATCGGCAGAATGCCGTTCTTGAAGCAGTTGTTGTAGAAGATGTCGCCGAACGAGGTCGAGATCACGCAGCGGATGCCGAAGTCGAGCAGCGCCCAGGGTGCATGCTCGCGGCTCGAGCCGCAGCCGAAATTGTCGCCGGCGACCAGCACCTTGGCGCTGCGATAGGCCGGCTGGTTGAGCACGAAGTCCGGGTTCTCGCTGCCGTCGTCCTTGTAGCGCTGTTCCGAGAAAAGCCCCTTGCCAAGGCCGGTGCGCTTGATGGTCTTCAGGTACTGCTTCGGAATGATCATGTCGGTGTCGACATTGATGATCTTCAGCGGCGCCGCGACGCCTTCCAGCGTGGTGAACTTGTCCATGGCCTGAGCTTCCCGGTCAAAATCGAGGGATAGGGCGGGATATCTATCGCGAATGTGACAGCGGTAAAAGGGCGATTTCTGCAGGGCTGGAACTCCCGTTCCGATTAGATCGAAACGGGAGCTCCAGCTCTCTTTTTTGGACGCGTTTTCTTCACGCGAACCGGTGTCCACTTCGCTCGAAAACGCTCTAGTTGCCCGCCTGCGCCTCAATCGCCTCCATATCGGCGTCCGAGAGGCCGAAATGGTGGCCGATTTCATGGATCAGGACGTGGCGGACGATGTGGCCGAGGGTCTCGTCGTGCTCCGCCCAGTAATCCAGGATCGGCCGGCGGTAGAGCCAGACCAGGTTGGGCAGCCGGGCGACGTCGCTAAAGCTCTGTTGCGGCAGGCCGACCCCCTGGAACAGGCCGAGCAGGTCGAACTCGCTTTGGGCCTGCATCTCGTCGAGCACCTCATCGGTCGGGAAATCGTCGACCCGGATGATCAGGCCTTCGCAGAGCGTCCGGAAGGTCTTCGGCAGGCGCTCGAAGACCTCGTGCGCCATGGCTTCCATTTCGGCCAGCGAGGGGGCTTTGGCTGTGGTCCACATGACACTCCTTTAGCGCGAGTGGCGTCGGTGGCGCCAGCGCAGTTGACCTCGGCGGCGCAATGGGTGACCGTGCGGCCCGAGAATGGGGCTTGGTGGCGCAAATGAAACGGATCGTGGCGACGGCGCTGTTGGCGGCATCAGTCGGGCTCCCGCTTGTCGGGACCGAGGCGAAGGCACAGTCTGCGCAAGCGGAAGCGCGCGTCGGCCAGCCGGCGGAGCGCAGGATCGTTGAACGGCGCCGCCCGCTGTGGCGTGTCCCGATCTACCGCTCCGAACATTGGGATCCGGATGTCATCCCGCGCTACAATCCCGGCCCCAACGCCGTGCGCGAGTGCACCGCCCATTATGTGCAGGAGTACCGGCCGAGCGGCACGGTGATCACGCCGCGGATGAACTGCTTCTGGCGGCCCGGCTAGCTGCGTGAACCCTCGGCGCACCGCGCCGGGAAACCGCGATCTCGAACAGTATCATGGGACCACCCGGCGCCGCACGTTCGCCGTTCGCGCGCGGATGCGAATAATCATGCGATGTATCGGAACCCGATGCATCCAGCGGCATTCATCCTCGTGGCGCAGTTGTTCAATCTCCATTCACGTCGCGCGCATTCTGCTTGCGATCTGCGTCGCGGCAACGGGGTCGATTCGATCGCGGATCGTCGTTGCAAGACGTGACATCCGAAAATCGAGGAGACCACTGATGAAGATGACGAATGTTCTGGGGCTCGCGGCCGTTGCTGCCGTGCTCGTGCTGGCTGCGCCGGGCGAGCGCGCACATGCGATGTCGCTCGCTTCTCCAGGCATGGCTGCCGCGGTTCAGGGCGACGCCAACCAGATCACCACGCAGGTGCGCTGGGGCCGCGGCTGGCATCGCGGGTGGCACCGCGGACATCACCGCGGCTGGCATCGTGGACACCGGCGCTACTGATCGCGCGGCGTTTCAGCGCAGTTGAGACACAGGCCCGTGAGCAGCGGGCCTGTTGTCGTTCGCAGCCATGAAACAGGCAGATTCCAGCGCAGGAGATGCAGGGATCGAAATCTGCAGGAGTTGATCATGATGAGATGGATCGGTGTTGCGGTTGTCGCGGGCGCGTTCGCATTGATGGCGCCCGCAGCGGCGTCAGCGGCTGCGCAACAACGGCACGCCGGCAAGGCGACGGAGTTCAGCGCCCAGCGTCATTATCGCCATTACCATCGTCACCACTATCACTACGGCTACCGGCCGTATTACGGGTCGCATTATTCCTATTACCGGCCGTACGATTCCTACTATTACGGACGGCCCTATTACTATCGGCCGTACCCCTATGCCACGCCGGCGCCCTTTGTCTTCGGCTTCGGGTTCGGTCCGTTTTGGTGACGCACACAGCGCTTGCGCGTGACGCGAGCGATGCGCGACAGAGCAGCCTCGATCGATCGGGGCTGCTCTGAGCGGGTCACGGCGCAAATCCCTGCGCCAGCAGCACGACGGCCTGTGCGCCCGCCTTGCGATCGCGGGAGATCTCGATGTAGTCGGGCGACTGCGACCACGCGCGGAACGCGGCTTCGTCGGGGAACGACATCAGCACCAGCTTGTCGCGATCCCAGTTGCCTTCGAGCACCTGCGGCTGCTCGTCGGCCGACAGCAGCCGTCCGTTGAATTTCCTGAACACGTCGAAGAAGCGCGCCTGATAGCGATCATAGGCGGCGCGGTCGGTCATCTTCAGCTGCACGATCACATAGACAGTCACTGTTCCTCCGGACCATTCGTCGCACCTCGCGCACGTTCATGGCGCATTCACGTCGGCATTTCTAGCGTCGTGCCGGGAGCGACTGCAATGAACGCATGAAGCCGGCTGCGCGCAGCATGGCTCTCATTGCCGTTGTGAGGAGGTTGAGGAATGAGGGAGAGGTATGTGAGACACGGGCTGCTGCGCCGTGTCGGTGTTGCGGCGGCCGCGATCTTCGCGCTGTCGATCGCGGCCCAGCAGCGCGCCGAAGCGCTGTCGCTGGCGAGCCCGGGCACGGCGCCGGCGGCGAAACATGCAAGTGATGCGCTGACGACGCAGGTCCGGCATGGCGGCGGAGGCGGCTTCCACGGTGGCGGTGGCGGATTCCGTGGCGGCGGTAGTTTCCATGGAGGTGGGTTCCGCGGCGGCGGCTTTCATGGTGGCGGTTTCCGCGGCTTCCATGGCGGCGGCTTTCGGGCCGCGCCCGCGATCCACGGCGGCTTCCGCCATGGTGGCTTCCATCGTCCCTACGGCGGCTACCATCGCTTCTACGGCGGCGGTTACCGCTATGGCTACCGGCCTTACTACCGTCGGCACTTCTACCACCGGCGCTTCTACGTGCAGCCCTACTATTACGGATACCACCACTATCGGCGTTGCCGGGTGATCTGGACCTATTACGGGCCGCGGCGGATCTGCCGGCCGTGGTGGCATCGCCATCACTACTGGCGGCCCTACGGGGTCTATTGGTGAGGTAGGGAAAACGACAACGGGCGCCGAAGGGCGCCCGTCCTGTTGATGCCGCGCATATCTAGTCCCAGTTCTTCAGCTTCCAGGACTTGATCTTCCACGGCGTCAGGTTTTCCAGCCGCCATTGCGTCCAGCGTTCCGGCGGCCAATGGCTGAGGCGCGAGGTTTCCTTCACTTCCGGAGACGGATCGACGATACGCGGCATGGCGCGACGGCGCTTCTGCCGCGTCGCCTCGCTGATCATATCGACAAATTCGCGTTTATCGGCCACGTCCGGCTCCCCACGAAGACTGCCTTCGCCGGGGGCCAGTGTGCGTGCCGGCCGTTAACGGGCCGTTTCCGCAACGGTTCGAGCTTGAGACAAGAACCGTCGCGTTTTGTTTGAGCATGATCTATTCGGAAAACCGCTTCACACTTTTCCGGATCATGCTCGAGCGTTACCGCCAGTCGCGGACGTCGACGAAGTGTCCGGCGATCGCAGCCGCGGCGGCCATCGCCGGCGACACCAGATGGGTGCGGCCCTTGAAGCCCTGGCGGCCCTCGAAGTTGCGGTTCGAGGTCGAGGCGCAGCGCTCTTCCGGCTTCAGCTTGTCCGGGTTCATCGCAAGGCACATCGAGCAGCCCGGCTCGCGCCAGTCGAAGCCGGCCGCAATGAAGATCTTGTCGAGGCCTTCGGCTTCCGCCTGCTCCTTCACGATGCCCGAGCCCGGCACGATCATCGCGTTGACGTTGGCGTTCACCGTCTTGCCTTCGGCGATCTTCGCGGCGGCGCGCAAATCCTCGATGCGGCCGTTGGTGCAGGAGCCGATGAAGACGCGGTCGAGCTTGATGTCGGTGATCTTCGTCCCCGCGGTCAGGCCCATATATTTCAGCGCGCGATGCTTAGAGAGGCGCTTGGCCTCGTCCTCGATCTTGTCGGGGTCGGGCACGAAGCCGGTCACCGAGATGACGTCCTCAGGGCTCGTGCCCCAGGTGACGATCGGCGGCAGCTTTGCAGCATCGAGCCGGATCTCGTGGTCGAAATGCGCGCCCTCGTCGGAGCGCAGCGTCTCCCAGTAGCGCATCGCGGCGTCCCAGACGGCGCCCTTCGGCGACTTCGGACGACCGCGCAGGAAGTCGAACGCCTTCTGGTCCGGCGCGACCAGGCCGGCGCGCGCGCCGCCTTCGATCGACATGTTGCAGACCGTCATGCGGCCTTCCATCGAGAGCGCACGGATCGCCTCGCCGGCATATTCCAGCACATAGCCGGTGCCGCCGGCGGTGCCGATCTCGCCGATGATGGCCAAAATAATGTCCTTGCCGGTGACGCCGTCGGGCAATTTGCCGTCGACGACCGCGCGCATGTTCTTGGCCTTTTTCTGGATCAGCGTCTGCGTCGCCAGCACGTGCTCGACCTCCGAGGTGCCGATGCCGTGGGCGAGCGCGCCGAACGCGCCATGCGTCGAGGTGTGGCTGTCACCGCAGACGATGGTGGTGCCGGGCAGCGTAAAGCCCTGCTCGGGGCCGATGACGTGGACGATGCCCTGACGCTTGTCGAACTCGTTGTAGTACTCGATGCCGAATTCCTTGGCGTTCTCGGCCATCACCCGCATCTGCTCGATGCTTTCCGGATCCGGGTTCGGCTTCGAGCGGTCGGTGGTCGGGATGTTGTGGTCGACGACGGCGAGCGTCTTGTCCGGCGCGTGCACCTTGCGGCCGGAGGCGCGCAGGCCTTCGAACGCCTGCGGCGAAGTCACCTCGTGCACCAGGTGGCGGTCGATGTAGAGCAGGCAGGTGCCGTCCTCGGCCTCGTGGACCAAATGGTCGTTCCAGATCTTGTCGTACAGCGTGGTCGGTTTGGACATGAGCTTGAGCTCCAGAAGAAATTCAGTGTGAGCAGGTTCAGCGCCGGTCGGCGCGCAGGCGAGAGCGTCCAGGCAGCGTTATGCTGCGCGCCTAAGCTCTGACGTCGCCGACGTCGCAAAGCGCCCGAAGAACCGGCCGGGCAGCCGCGAGCGATCGTCGATCACGACGCGCTGACAGGGCTGGTTGGCTTGATCCGGAACCATTCTAAATTTCTAACACAGGGCTCGCGCCCGCGACAATCGATCGATGCGCGGGGCTGCACCCTAGATAGGTATGCCGCAACAAAAAAGCGCGGGGCAGGCCCCGCGCTTTCGGTCACATCCCGTATGAAGGGATGAATTACTCGCCGACGGCGGTCTGGCGGTCCTGCTTCTCGACGATGCGGGCCGACTTGCCGCGCAGGTTGCGCAGGTAATAGAGCTTGGCGCGGCGGACCTTGCCGCGACGCACCACCTTGATCGAGTCGATCATCGGCGACATCACCGGGAAGACGCGCTCGACGCCTTCGCCGTAGGAGATCTTGCGCACCGTGAAGCTCTCGTTGAGGCCGTGGCCGGAGCGGCCGATGCAGACGCCTTCATAGGCCTGCACGCGGGTGCGCTCGCCTTCGACCACCTTCACGTTGACGATGACGGTGTCGCCGGGCGCGAATTCCGGGATTTCCTTGGTGGCGGCGAGCTTGTCGAACTGCTCTTTTTCGAGCTGCTGAATCAGGTTCATGTGAAATCTCCATCGGCGGCGCGCCCAGCCTTTGGCGGGCTGCGCAAACGTCCTTCTATCCTGCGCGTGTGCGGATTTGGGCGCTGCTATAAGGCAAAGCGCAGGGTTTGTCACCCGTCTGTCGTGTTTTTTGTCCCCCGCCGGCGGGCTTTTTGCGACCAGAGATCGGGCCGCCTCGCCTGGGTCAGGGCCTCGGATTGGGCCTGCCGCCAGGCCGCGACCTTGGCGTGGTCGCCGGAAATCAGGATTTCCGGGATTTGCCGGCCCTCGAACTCCTGCGGGCGGGTGTATTGGGGGTATTCCAGTAATCCTTCGGAAAAGCTTTCCTCGGTTCCCGAGGCCTGTTTCCCCATCACCCCCGGCAGCAGGCGAACGCAGGCGTCGATCAGCACCATCGCGGCGATTTCGCCGCCGGACAGCACATAGTCGCCGATCGAGACTTCCTCGAGCCCGCGGGCCTCGATCACCCGCTGGTCGATGCCCTCGAAACGGCCGCAAACGATCAGCGGACCGGGCCCTGCCGCGAGCCCCACCACCTCCGCCTGGGTCAATGGCCGACCCCGCGGGCTCATCAAGAGGCGCGGGCGGTTCGGGACGATATCAGCGGCGTCGATCGCGGCGGCCAGCACGTCAGCGCGCAGCACCATGCCCGGGCCGCCGCCGGCCGGCGTGTCGTCGACGCTGCGGTGCTTGTCGGTGGCCGACGCCCTGATGTCGCGCGCCTCCAGCGCCCACAAGCCGGCGGCCAAGGCCTTGCCGGCGAGGCTGACGCCGAGCGGCCCCGGAAACATGTCCGGAAACAGCGTCAGCACGGTCGCGCGCCAGGGTGTGGGCTCGGATGTCATGGCCTCTGGTTACGGCACCACGGCCGTGAGGTCGAGGCTTTGCATCATCGCGGCGGCCTCCACGGCGCGGCGGAAGTCGGCAAGCTTGAAGGTCGCAACGTTGATCCTGGCGAGGTCCAGCAGGCCTTCGGCGGCCAGCGCCGCGAGCTGGCCCGGCGCCGTGCGGTCATACATGAATTGGCCGACCACCTCCCAGTCGTTGGCGAGCATCTCGCGGAACGAGAGCTCGAGCGGCACCTCGGCGCTGCCCATCAGCACCATTCGTCCGCCACGCCGCAGCGCGCGCAACGACGACAGCGTGGTCGAGGTGCTCTTGGCGGCGCCGAGCAGATCGAGCGCGACGTCCGCGGTCCCGCCGGCCGCGCGGCGGATGATCGGCAGGTCGCTTGCAGCATCGCCAGTGACGACGGCGGGAATGACGCGCGGACCGAACGCGTCGCGCAACTGCTCGAGCGCCGCCTGCTTGCGTCCGACCGCGACGACGCGGCCGGCGCCCATCGCGACCGCGAGCATCACGCCGCCCGAGCCGAAATAGCCGGTGGCGCCGTTGACGATGATGGTCTGGCCGCCGCGCAGGCCGGCGCGCTGCAGCCCGCCGAACGGCACGATCAGCTTTGCCAATCCGATCAGCTCGGCGGCCGGCTTGTCGTCGAGATTGGCAAGTTGGGTGACGCAGGCGGCCGGCCAGTGCGCGATCTCAGCGAATACGCCGTCGCGCCAGCGCGCCTGCAGGGCGAACGCCTCCGGCGTGGTCACCGTAGCGGTGAGGCCGATCAGGATTTGCGGCGGATCGCGATCCGGCACGTCGCCGCGCAGATGCGGGCTCAGGAACACGCGGTCGCCCTCACGAACATGCGTGACGTTCTCGCCTGTCGCGATAACGCGCGCGATTGCATTGGTGCCGGGGACGAACGGCATCGGCGGCAGGCTGTAGGGCAATGCGCCCGACAGCAGTCTGTTGGTGTAGGAGAGCACCATGCCGGCCTCGATCCGGACCACGACGCCGTCAGGCGCGGGCGTTGGCGTCGCGACATCGTCGAAACGCAGATCATTGTAGGCGTGCAGCCGCCAGGCTTTGTGGGTGCTTGTCATGATGTGTCTTCCCGTTGGTCGTCCTTATCGACGCAACGGTCTATGTATTGCGCGGTCCCGAACGCGCCAGTCCGCTGATGCAACTAGCGCGGTGGCCGTCAGGCGGCGCGATGCGCGCCGGCGTTGTCGCGAAGATGCCGCGCCAGTGCGACCGCGAGCGGACAGATCACCAGTGCCGTGAGCGCGGTGGCGACGGTCGCGAGAACAGGGCCGAGTGCGTCGCCGAGCACGCCGTAGAGCACCGGCGCGACCGCGCCCGATCCGATCGTCCCCGTGTAGAACAGCGCGAAGGCGCGTTCGGTCCGGTGCGGCGGCGTCAGCTCGGGCACGGTACCGTAGAGCACCGAGGATGTGCCGTTGAGCATCACGCCGAGCAGCGGCAGCAGCACGATGGCGGGCACCAGCGGCAATGCCAGCACTGCAATAATCAAGGCCGCCGTGCCGCCCTCGGTGAGCAGCACGGTGCGCAGCGTGCCGACCCGTTCGCCGAGCCATCCGCAGGTGAATTTGCCCGCGGCGCCGCCGATGAAGACCAGCGCCAGCGCAAGGCCGTTGATCGGAAGCGATCCGCCCTTGTCGAGCAACAGGAACGGCAGGAACGTGAGGAAGCCCATCCGGGCCGCGGTATCGAGAATTCCGATCGCGAGCAGCCAGGGAAAGCCGCCTCGGTTGACGCTGTCGTGGCGCGCTGCGGCGGTCGTCTTACGCTCCGCTCCCTTGCCAACCGAGGGCATCCACAGTGCGATGCAGACCGCAACCAGCAGGCCCATGAAGGCGAGCACGAGCAGTGTGTGGCGCCACGACATGATCACGAGCAGGATCGAGGTCAGCGCCGGAATCGCGGCCTTGCCGAGATCGCCGGTGAAATTGTAGATGCCGAGCGGCCCGCGCGCGGCGGTGCCGTAGGCGCGCGATACCGCGGCCGATGCGATCGGATGCTGCGTGCTCGATCCCGCGCCGGAGAGCGCGAGCGCGAGGCCAAGCCCGACGATGCCGCCGGAGAATCCGGCGAGCAGATAACCAAACGCCGCGAGTGCCGTGCCCGCGATCAGAATGAGCTTGCCATCGATCCGTCCGGCAACGCGCGCCACGGGGATCTGCAATCCGGCCATGGCGCCGGCATAGACCCCGCGCAGCAATGCCAGCAGCCCGTAGCTGAGCGTGAATTCGGCCTGCCAGACCGGCAGCAGCACGTAGATCAGGTCGGTGTAGCCGTCATGGAGGGCATGATTGAGCCCGGTCACCGTCAGCGTCCGGGTCGCGCGGGCGCGTTCGGGACGGGATGTTTCGACCCCGACGGATACGCTCATTGCAGCCAGCCGATGGAAGAAAATCTAAAGATTGGACCGCGGGTCATCGGGGTTGGAGCCTCAGAAAATCAAGCAAACGACGTACCTTGCGGTGCAGTATGCGCCGCTCCGGCCCTTGTCACAAATCAGTAATAATTGGATCATGAGTTAGAAAATCTTGCATTGAGGGAATCATGTTCGTCCCACGTCGAAGCCTGCCGCCGCTCAATGCGGTCCGCGCGTTCGAGGCTGCGGCGCGTCTCGGCAGTTTCAAGGAGGCGGCCACCGAGCTCAGCGTCACCCATGGCGCCGTCAGCCAGCAGATCCGCCTGCTCGAGGAATGGCTGGGCGCGCCGGCGCTGTTTCGGCGATCGGTCCGCCGCGTCGTGCTGACGCCGGCGGGCGCGGCGCTGCTCGCCGAGTTCGCTCCTGCGCTCGACCGGATTTCGGCCGCCGTGCAGCAGCATCGCGAGCGGCGCGGCGATGCGGCCGTCGCGGTGCTGCGCGTCAACGCGCTTGCGACATTCAGCCTGCGTTGGTTGTTGCCGCGAATGAGCCGGTTTCGCGCCGAGCATCCGGATATCGAGGTGCGCCTCAGCACATCGAACGATCCCGTCGATGCATTGCCTGACAAGTTCGACGTGGTGATCCGCGGCGGGCCGGACACGTTCCACGGCTTCTCGTCGCGCTTTCTCGTATCCGAGCGACGGCTGCCGGTGTGCAGTCCGTCGCTATCAGCGCAATTGCCGGTGAATGAGATCACCGACCTGTCGCGGCATACGCTGCTGCATGTCACGTCGATGCCGCGGCTGTGGCGCGACTGGCTCACCGAGGCCGGGCATTCCGCGCTGGAGCCGGCGGCCTCGCTGAGCTTCGACCATTTCTATCTGACGATCCAGGCCGCGCTCGATGGTCTCGGTGTCGCGATGGGGCCGACGGCGCTGATCTCGGACGATCTTGCCGCCGGGCGTCTGGTGACGCCGTTTCCCGACATCAGCCTGCCGGCACGAAGCTATTTCGCCTATTTCCCTGCCGGCCGCAGCAATGATCCGCACAGCGCGGTGTTTTGCGACTGGCTCGAGCAGCAGGGCCGCAAGACGGGTTGAAGACAGATTGTGCGATCATGCCGCCGACGGATCGTCGCCCTCGATCTCCTGCGGCAGGTCGATCACCACGCGGCCGCCGGCGAGATCGACGGTCGGCACCACGGCGTTGGTGAAGGGCAGCAGCATCGTCGCGCCCTGCGGCGGGGCGATCTCGATGATGTCGCCGGCGCCGAAATTGTGGATCGCGATCACCTTGCCGAGCGGCTGCTCTGCCGTCGTCACCGCGGCGAGGCCGATCAGGTCGGCGTGGTAATACTCGCCGTCCTCGGTCTCCGGCAGCCGGTCGCGCGGAATGTACAATTCGAGGCCGTTGAGCCGTTCGGCGTCATCGCGCGTGGCGACGCCCTTCAGCGTCGCCACCAGATGGTCCTTGGCCTCGCGGACATGCGTGACCTCGAACTGGCGCTTGCCGTCCTTGGTCATCAGCGGGCCGTAATCCTTCACGGCCAGCGGGTCTTCGGTGAAGGTCCAAAGCCGGACGGCGCCGCGCACACCATGCGCAGCGCCGATGCGGGCGACACAGACCGGTGCGGCCACCGTATCAGCCGTTCAGCTTACGCCTTGGCGGCGGCTTCGGCCTGCGCCTTGCGCTCCTTGCGCGGCACGGCCTTCTCGGGGTTGTTGCGCGGGGTGCGCTTCTTGACGCCGGCGGCGTCGAGGAAACGGGTCACGCGATCCGACGGCTGCGCACCCTTGGCGAGCCAGGCCTTCACCTTCTCCATGTCGAGCTTCAGCCGCGCCTCGTTGTCCTTCGGCAGCAGCGGGTTGAAGTGGCCGAGCCGCTCGATGAAGCGGCCATCGCGCGGAAAGCGCGAGTCGGCGACGACGACGTGATAGACCGGACGCTTCTTGGTGCCGGCACGAGCAAGGCGGATAACAACGGACATTCAGTTCTCCTTAAGTGTTGGTTCAAAGTCTGTGTTGGTCAGTTACGCCGTCATTGCGAGCGCAGCGAAGCAATCCATGTCTTCACGTGCGGTGAGGTGGATTGCTTCGCTGCGCTCGCAATGACGAAAGAGGGTCATTTCTTCTTGCCTGGAAAACCGCCGAGACCCGGCAGCGTCGGCTTGCCGCTGAGGCCGGTCAGCCCCGGCACATTCGGCAGGCCGCCGCGCAGACCGAGCGGCATGTCCTTCGGCAGGTTCGGCAGGCCGCCACCGGCGCCGCCCTGCATCTTCTCGGCCAGCGCCTTCATCTCCTCCGCCGACGGCGGCTTGGCGCCGCCGCCAAAGCCCATCGCCTGCGCGATGCCGGCGAGCGGGCCGCGCTTGCCGCTTCCCATGGCCTTCATCATGTCGGCCATGTTCCGGTGCATCTTCAGGAGCTTGTTGACCTGCTCGACATTCTGGCCGGCGCCGGCCGCGATGCGCTTCTTGCGGCTCGCTTTCAGAATGTCCGGGTTCTTGCGCTCCTGCCGCGTCATCGAATCGATGATCGCGACCTGGCGCTTGATGATCTTGTCGTCGATCCCTGCGGCGGCGATCTGGTTCTTCATCTTGGCGATGCCGGGCATCATGCCCATCAGGCCGCCGATGCCGCCCATGTTCGCCATCTGCTGCAGCTGCTCGCGCATGTCGTTGAGGTCGAACTGACCCTTGCGCATGCGCTCGGCGGTGCGTGCGGCCTTCTCGGCGTCGATGTTGGCCGCAGCCTTCTCGACCAGCGAGACCACGTCGCCCATGCCGAGGATGCGGCCGGCGATCCGGCTCGGATGAAAATCTTCCAGCGCATCGGTCTTTTCGCCGGTGCCGATCAGCTTGATCGGCTTGCCGGTGACCGCGCGCATCGACAACGCGGCGCCGCCGCGGCCGTCGCCGTCCACACGGGTGAGCACGATGCCGGTGAGGCCGACGCGCTGGTCGAACGAGCGCGCGAGGTTGACCGCGTCCTGGCCGGTGAGTGAGTCCGCGACCAGCAGCACCTCATGCGGATTGGCGGCGGCTTTGATCTCGGCCGCCTCCTTCATCATCTCTTCGTCGAGCGTGGTGCGGCCGGCGGTGTCGAGCAGCACGACGTCGTAGCCGCCGAGCTTGCCGGCCTCGAGCGCGCGCCGGGCGATCTGCGGCGGCATCTGGCCGGCGACGATCGGCAGCGTCGGAATGTCGAGATCTCGGCCGAGCACCGCGAGCTGCTCCATCGCCGCCGGGCGGTAGACGTCGAGCGAGGCCATCAGCACCTTGCGCTTGTCGCGCTGGACCATGCGCCGCGCGAGCTTTGCGGTGGTGGTGGTTTTGCCGGAGCCCTGCAGGCCGACCATCATGATCGGCACCGGCGGCACGGAATTGATGTCGATGGTCTGGCCATCGGAGCCGAGCGTGGCGACGAGCTCGTCATGGACGATCTTCACCACCATCTGGCCGGGCGTCACCGACTTGACGACGGTGGCGCCGATCGCCTGCTCGCGGACCCGCTCGGTGAAGCTGCGGACCACTTCGAGCGCGACGTCGGCCTCGAGCAGCGCGCGGCGCACCTCGCGCATCGCGGCATCGACGTCCTTTTCGGTCAGCGCACCGCGCCCCGTCAGACGATCGAGAATGCCACCAAGCCGTTCCGACAGATTGTCGAACAATGCCGTTGTCCTTTTTTACCTCTCCCCGCCTGCGGGGAGAGGTCGCCGCGCACTTGCGCGGCGGGTGAGGGGGTACAGGACTATCTAAGCGCACTGCGCGCGGAGACAGCCCCTCACCCCGACCCTCTAAGAGCGAGCTTTCGCTCGTCTCGACCCCGCAAGAGCGGGGCGAGGGAGAAGTGGGTCCAAACACTTTCGCGCCCGAGGGCGCATCGCGCTGTCGGGCGTTGGCCTCCGGCCTCCAGGACCGGTCGGCGGGTCGAAAAGACGGATCTTTCCGAGAAAGTGGCGGCGTTAAACGCTGCCGGGGGCGGAAAGTCAAGGAAAGTTTGCTGACCGCTCGCCCGGCGAGATCGATAAGGCTCTGAAATGACGCCGTTTTATCATATCAGTTCCGAATCTGCCGTAGCCACCCATATAGATCGAGCCGTCGCCATTCCGGAACCCGCTTGTCCATCACCCGCCGCCGCGTCCTTGCAGCCTTGACCGGAGCCGCCGCCGCGATCGGCGTGCCCTCGATCTGGATGTCCACCATGAAAACCTATGACGGCCCCGTCTCCGATCATTTCGACGGACTGCACTTCTTTGATCCCGACGGATCGCCGCCGAAGTCGCTCGGCGAAGTGCTGCGCTGGCAGTTCGGGGGCCGCGGTGCGCGATCGGTCTGGCCGGACTGGGTCCCGAGCCCCTATGCCGATACGCCGCCGCCGCGGGTCGAGGGCGCCAAGGTGCGGTTCTCGTTCGTCGGCCATGCGAGCTGGCTGATCCAGACCGCAGGCCTCAACATTCTCGTCGATCCCGTGTGGTCGATGCGCGCCTCGCCGTTCAGCTTTGCCGGGCCGAAGCGGCATAATGATCCCGGCATCGCTTTTGAGAAGCTGCCTGACATCGACGTCGTGCTGGTGTCGCACGGTCACTACGATCATCTCGACGTCGCGACGCTGTCGCGGCTCGCCGCATCGTTCGCGCCGCGCGTGGTCACGCCGCTCGGCAATGACGTGACCATGCGCGCGGCGGATGAAGCGATCAAAGCCGAGGCGTTCGATTGGCATCAGCGCGTCGAGCTTGGCAATGGTCTCGCCGTGACGCTGGTGCCGACGCGGCACTGGTCGGCGCGCGGGCTGTTCGATCGCAACAAGGCGCTGTGGGCGAGCTTCGTGCTGGAGACGCCCGCCGGCAAGCTCTACATCGTCTGCGATTCCGGCTACGGCAGCGGCGTGCATTTCCGCCGCGTCGCCGAAGCGCACGGCCCGCTGCGGCTCGCGATCCTGCCGATCGGCGCCTACGAGCCGCGCTGGTTCATGCGCGACCAGCACATGAACCCGGAAGACGCGGTGAAAGCGCTGGCCGATTGCGGCGCCGCGCAGGCGCTGGCGCATCATCACGGCACGTTTCAATTGACGGATGAAGCGATCGACGCGCCGGTGATCGCGCTCGGCGAAGCGCTGGATGCGGCCAAGGTGCCGCGGGAAAAATTTCAAACGCTGAAGCCCGGCCAGGTGTTCGAGATTTAGAAGAAAGGTAGCCCGGATGAAGCGCAGCGCAATCCGGGAAAACCTCTCTGCGGCAAGACTTTCCCGGATTTCGCTGCGCTCCATCCGGGCTACGCTCGCTCTTCTCCTTCCCCCTGAAAGGGGGAAGGTCGGGATGGGGGTCAGCCACAGGCTCCGCTGCAAATGGAGAGAGCAGATCCCCACCCGCTTTGCTCTGGCGAGCAAACCGACCTCCCCTTTTCAAGGGGAGGTGGAGTCGAGCCCGGATTTCGTGACGCCGATTGCTTTCGCAGGGACGACATCGTGATTTACTGCTTGGGTTTGATCGCCCAGGACACGCTGACCGTCACCGACAGCGTCTCCTCGCCCTGCGCGACCGGCGCGCCGGAGGCCGCCATCGGCGCGGCGACCTTGCTGCGATACATCGGCACGGGCGCGCTGCCTTCCTCGGAAATGCTGATGGGGTCGCCGAGCGTGACGCCGGCGGCCTTGGCGTAGATGTCCGCCTTGCGGCGGGCGTCGGCAACGGCCTTCTCGCGTGCTTCGTCGAGCACCTTGGAAGCCTGCGACACCACGAAATTGATGCCGCCGATCTCGTTGGCGCCGGCGCCGACCAGCGCGTCGATCACGCCGGCGACCTTGCTGACGTCGCGCACCTTGATGGTGACGCGGTTGCTGGCGCGATAGCCGCTGACCGTGGCCGGGGCACCGCCTGCGCGGTCAGGCGCATATTTCGGCTGCAGCGACAGCCGCGAGGTCTGGTAGTCCTTGTCGTCGAGGCCGGCGCCCTTCAAGGCCGCCAGCACTTTCGCCATTGCGGCGTTGTTGGCCTCGGCGGCCTCGCGCGCGGTCTTCGCATCCGAGGTCACGCCGCCGTCGATCATGGCCTGGTCCGGCGCGACCGAGACGGTGGCCTCGCCGGTGACGGAAATCGCCGGCGGCGGCACCTGCGCGGATGCCGGTGCGGCAAGCAGCGCGAATGCGAGCAAGGCGAGCGGCAGGGGCAGTTTCATGGCTCTCACTTCAGTGGCACGTAGACGTTGATCACCAGCTTGTCCTCCGCGGTCTTCAGCGGATCGGTGATGTATTCCTCGATGAAGGTGTCCTTGGCCTCGAGCTTCTTGTCGTCGAGGTGATTGGTGATCGCCTCATAGGTGTTGTCCATGTTGTCGTAGGAGCCGCGATGGACGAACTTCAGCGCCTTGCCGTCGGGCGAATTGCCCATGCTCATGCCCTTGCCGAGATTCTTCACGTCCTGATCGACCGGGATCTCGGCGATGAAGGTGAAGCCGGTGTCGTCGGTCGAGGTGTAGACGATCATCGGATTGCCTGACGGTTTGACGTTCTCCTTGCCGAGCTGCGCGGTAAGCTGCTTGAACGCCTCGATCAGGGCATCGAATGCCGCGTCCCAATTGGCGTTGCCCTTCAGCATCACGACCTTCTTCGGCTCCAGCGTGAACGGCTCGCCGAAGGGGTCGGCGGTCTGCACCGGCGCGGCCGGCGGCGGCGGCGCCGGCGTCTGGGACGCGGCGGGGCCGTCAGCCGGGGACTTGGTTTCGGCCGGCGGCGGCACCGGGGCCGGCGTTGCCGATGGTGCGGGGGCCGGCGCCGGGCTCGCGGCGGGCGCCGGAGAGGGCGAGGCGGCCGGCGACTGGGCAAATGCCGGGCTTGCCAGTGCGATTGCGGCCAAAGGGAGCAGCGCGAGCAGGGCCGCGCGGAGCGTGCTGATACGGTTCATTTTATTCTCCATCCCCATCCTCAAGACGGCCGTTCGATCTGTCCCGGCGCACGGTCCGCGAGGCGCGATAGTCCTAACACGCAAGTTCCGCTTTCGTCCCATGACAGATGCGTCATGGGGCCATTCGGACTGTTGTTCTGACGCGTTTTCTTCACGCGAACCGGCATCCACTTCGCTCGAAAACGCTCTAGACTGGCCAACGCCCCACCACTCGCCATATAAGCAGGCAGAATTTGGGAAAATCGATGAGCGCGCTCGCCAACCACGCATTCGCCAAGATGAACGGCATCGGCAACGAGATCGTCGTCGTCGACCTGCGCGATTCCAAGGCATCGGTGACGGCCGCGGAGGCGCGCGCGGTCGCTTCGCCCGCCGGCGTGCCCTATGACCAGCTCATGGTGCTGCAGCCGCCGCGGCTCGACGGCACCGAGGCGTTCATCAAGATCTACAACAATGACGGCTCGGAGGCCGGCGCCTGCGGCAACGGCATGCGCTGCGTGGTACGGCGGATCTTCGAGAAGACCGGCCAGGCCACGGCGACATTCGAGACCCGCGCGGGCTTGCTCAATTGCTGGCAGGGTCCGGCGCCCGATCTCTACACCGTCGACATGGGCGCGCCGAAGTTCGGCTGGCAGGACATTCCGCTGGCCGAGGAATTTCGCGACACCCGTTACATCGAGCTGCAGGTCGGGCCGATCGACAATCCGGTGCTGCACTCGCCCTCAGTGGTGAGCATGGGCAATCCGCACGCGATCTTCTGGGTCGATGACGTCAACGCCTACGACCTCGAGCGTTTCGGGCCGCTGTTGGAAAACCACCCGATCTTCCCGGAGCGTGCCAACATCACGCTCGCCCATATCGTCGATCGCGATCACATCACGATGCGCACCTGGGAGCGCGGCGCCGGACTGACCCGGGCCTGCGGCTCGGCGGCCTGCGCGACGGCGGTCGCGGCGGCGCGCCTGAAGCGCGCCAACCGTATCGTCGAGATGACGCTGCCCGGCGGCAAGCTCGGCATCGAGTGGCGCGAGCGCGACGACCACGTGCTGATGACCGGCACCGCCGACTTCGAATATGAGGGACGTTTCGATCCGGCGCTGTTCGCCAGCGTCGCTTAGAGCATGATCCGGAAAAGTGGAAGCCGGTTTTCCGAAGAGATCATGCTCAAAGAAAGATCTCCCATGGGCGTCGACGTCGTCACCTTTGGCTGCCGCCTCAATGCATTCGAATCCGAGGTGATCCGGCGCGAGGCGGAGCAGGCGGGCCTCACAGATGCCATCGTCATCAACAGCTGCGCCGTCACCAGCGAGGCGGTCGCGCAGGCGCGGCAGTCGATCCGCAAGCTGAAGCGCGAGCGGCCCGCCGCGCGCATCGTGGTCACCGGCTGCGCTGCGCAGACGCAGGCGCACATGTTTGCCGAGATGTCCGAAGTCGATCGCGTCGTCGGCAATGACGAGAAGATGCGCGGCGAGGCCTGGCGAGCGGCGCGCACTGCGTTCGATATCGGCGCAAGCGAGAAGGTCGCGGTCGCCGACATCATGGCGGTGACGGAGATGGCGCCGCATCTGCTCGACGGTTTCGAGCGCGGCCTGCCGCGGGTGTTCGTGCAGGTGCAGAACGGCTGCGACCACCGCTGCACCTTCTGCATCATCCCGTATGGCCGCGGCAATTCGCGCTCGGTGCCGATGGGCGCGGTGGTCGATCAGGTCCGCGCGCTGGTCGAGCGCGGCCATGCCGAGATCGTGCTGACCGGCGTCGATCTCACGAGCTACGGCGGCGACCTGCCGGGTGCGCCGAAGCTCGGCCAATTGACCCGGCAGATCCTGCGCCACGTCCCCGAATTGAAGCGGCTGCGGATCTCATCGATCGATTCGATCGAGGCCGATCGCGATTTGCTGGACGTGATCGCCAGTGATGCGCGGCTGATGCCGCATCTGCATCTGTCGCTGCAATCCGGCGACGACCTGATCCTCAAGCGGATGAAGCGCCGGCATTCGCGCCGGGACGCGATCGATTTCTGCGCGCAGGTGCGGCGGCTGCGGCCGGACATCGCGCTCGGCGCCGACATCATCGCGGGCTTCCCGACCGAGACCGAGGCGATGTTCGCGCGCTCGCTCGACCTGGTCGAGCAATGCGATCTCACCTTCCTGCATGTGTTTCCGTATTCGAAGCGGCCGGGTACGCCGGCCGCGCGGATGCCGCAGGTCGCAGGCGGTGCGATCAAAGAGCGCGCGAAGCGTCTGCGCGCGGCGGGCGAGGCCGCGCTGCGGCGTCGGCTCGCAGCGGAGGTTGGCGCAACGCGCGACGTGCTGATCGAAAGCGACAGGCAGGGCCGAACCGAGCATTTCCTGCCGGTGGCTATTGCAGGTGATGTGCCGGGCATGGTGCGGCGGCACGTCATCACCGGGCATGACGGCGCCCGTCTCACGGTCTGAGCCACGAAAGGCTAGCGCTTGCCCGGCGGTGGCGATTGCGATGCGCGGACCTGCCAGAAGCGTAACAGGCGGTCGGCATTGCCCGGCGTCAATCGCGTGAACTGGCTTTTGGCGTTGGCGAGCTCGGCCGGTCCCATGGAGCCGGTTGTATAGCGGCATTCCATGATCGCTGCGGTGGTGTCCCAGCTCAGCCCTGCGGCCCGGCAGGGCACCAGCAGGCCTTCGCTGCGCAGGCTCTGCATCAGGGGGCGGATCACCTCGATGCTCGATTGCGCCAGATAGGCCAGCGCAACCACCGTCTCCTCGTATTTGCGCTGCCTGGCGAAGTTGAACAGGACAGCTTCGTCGAGCTCGCCGCTCTCCTTGAGTTTCGCGACGTGCCGCTTCGCCGCGGTGAAATCGCGGACCCGCGACATATCGCGCTCCACGCCGGCGGCGACCGCGGCGATCGCGTGGCGGATTTCCTCGAACAGATGCGGCGGGGCGCGTTCCAGCAACCGGCCGCGCACCTCTTCGGTGGCCTCGTGCAGCAGCTGCAGGCGGAGCTCGGACGGCAGATCGGCGCGGATGCCGGTCTCGACCGCAAGGTCGGGATCGTATTCGGCCTGGGCGAGGATCACGGTAAAGCCGCTCGCCGACACTTTTGCGCCGGGATTGCTGACCAGGCGCCGGCTCACGCTCGCAAAGCGGCGCGCCAACAGCGCGTCGGTGACGGCTTCCTTCAGCCACCAGCGGCCGGCGACGGCAAGCAGATGCTGCTCGCTCTTGGTCTGCGCGATCTCGACCAGATCCTCGGTGCTCAGGCGCGACGATTCCTGCAGCAGCGGCCGCGCGATTCTGATCTCGTCGTTCTTGGCAAGGCGGCGAACCAGCGCGGGCGGCGCCTGCGCCACCGGTGCCAGCTGCTCACTGATCTCGGCGAGCGCCATCCGCGCGCTGAGATCGGCCAGCGCCCGCAGCTCGATGGTGTTGACCAGCCGCTCGAGCACGTTGTCGAACAGCTCGATCTGCTCGGCGTTGAAGCTGCCGGCCGATGTCAGGAACAGGTCGGTGACGCGCTTGGCCGTCGCCATGCATTTTTCGGCCGAACCGGCGCGGATCGCAGCCTCGACCTCATCGACAATGGATTGCCCTGCATTCTGCATTGCTCGTCCTGAGCCGTGGCGGCGCTTTTCTGGCCAGCTTGCAGGACTACCGGACGGAACTGAATGATCCGTAAAGGATAATGATCCGTAAAATCCCGGGGTCTCCGGTGTCTATTCGCCGTTCCAGCCGCAGGCGGTGAGCCGCTCCCGCATGTGCTCCGGCGGCGGCGCGACCACGCGCACCGGCTCCTTGTTGCGGGAGATCGGGATGCCGATCTCGCGGGAATGCAGATGCAGGATCGGCTCGCCGAAGCGCGGGCCGTTGCCGTAGATGTTGTCGCCGACGATCGGCCAGCCGGTGGCGGCCGAATGCACCCGCAGCTGATGGGTCCGGCCGGTGACCGGCTCCATCGCGAGCCAAGTCAGACCCTGGCCGCGTCCCAGCACCTTCCAGTTGGTGATCGCCTTCTGCCCATCCGGGTCCGGCTTCTGCCACCAGCCGCGTTCCGCGTTGAGCCGGCCGAGCGGCAGGTCGATGGTCCCCTCATCTTCTGCGGGCCCGCCCTCGACCACGGTCCAGTAGGTCTTTGCGATCTTGCCGTGCTTGAACAGCAGCCCGAGCGAGGCGGTCGCCTTGCGGTGGCGTCCCAGCACCAGGCAACCGGACGTATCCTTGTCCAGCCGATGCGCCAGCACCGGCGGCCGCGGCAGGCCGAAGCGCAGCGCGTCGAACGACGCCTCGAGATTGGGGCCGCCCTTGGGACCGCGATGCACCGGCAGCCCGGGCGGCTTGTCGATGACCAGCATCAGCCCGTCGCGGTGGAGCACCCGCGCCTGGATTTGTTCAGGGGTCAATGAGGGAACATCGATCAATTCGTCGAGACTTTCGTTTGTGGGGCGAAACGGCTAACACAGCCCCTGGTGCGGCGGATTTGACATTCGCTTCTTGTTTCCGCGCACCGGTGAGCGAATGTCAAATCCGAAAAGCCGCACCAGAATCAAGATTCTCTAGTGTCCCTCGGCTCTAACATTCGCAACAGAGCTAGCCGCAACGGGATGCGAATGTTAGAGCCGGACACTAGACATGAACGATACCACTGCGGAACCCCCCAAGAAGAGCTGGTGGCAGCGGCTGACCGGCGGTCTGAAGCGCACCTCGGGTGCGCTTGGAACTGCGGTCGCCGATCTCGTCACCAAGCGCAAGCTCGATCGCGCCATGCTCGATGACATCGAGGATGTGCTGCTGCGCGCCGATCTCGGCACCGAGGTGTCGGTCAGGATCGCGGATGCCGTCGGCAAGGGCCGTTACGACAAGGCGATCTCGGCCGACGAGGTCAAGTCGGTGGTCGCGACCGAGGTCGAGAAGGTGCTGTCGCCGGTGGCGAAGCCGCTGGAGATCGATGGATCGAAACGGCCGTTCGTCATCCTGGTGGTCGGCGTCAACGGCTCCGGCAAGACCACGACGATCGGCAAGCTGGCCGCAAAATTCTCCGCCGAGGGCCGCAAGGTGATGCTGGCGGCCGGCGACACCTTTCGGGCCGCGGCCATCGAGCAGCTCAAGGTCTGGGGCGAGCGCACCAAATCGCCGGTCATCGCCGGCGCCCAGGGCTCGGATTCGGCAAGCCTCGCCTTCACTGCGCTGACCGCGGCGAAGGAACAGCAACGCGACGTACTCTTGATCGACACCGCCGGCCGGCTGCAGAACAAGTCCGAGCTGATGAACGAGCTCGAGAAGGTGGTGCGGGTCATCAAGAAGGTCGACGCTGCGGCGCCGCATGCCGTGCTGCTCGTGCTGGACGCCACGGTGGGACAAAATGCGCTGTCGCAGGTCGAGGCGTTTCATCGTACGGCAGGCGTCACGGGCCTGGTGATGACCAAGCTCGACGGCACCGCGCGCGGCGGCATCCTGGTCGCGCTGTCGGAGAAGCACAAGCTGCCGGTGCATTTCATCGGCGTCGGCGAAGGCGTCGAGGATCTCGCGCCGTTCGCGGCGAAGGATTTTGCCAAGGCGATTGCTGGAATCGAGGCATGACCCCGAAAAGTGGTAACCGGTTTTCGGATCAGGTCATGCCTCAAACCAAGATAGAGAATTGATGGACAAGACGCAGCCGCATCCACTGTTCAAGCTTGCGACCGAGCTCGGGCCGCTGCTCGTGTTCTTTGTCGTGAATGCAAAATACCATCTGTTCGCGGCGACCGGCGCCTTCATGGTCGCGATCGTCGCGGCGATGATCGCGTCCTATGTGGTGACCAAGCACGTGCCGATCATGGCGCTGGTGACCGGCGCCATCGTGCTGGTGTTCGGCACGCTGACCTTGGTGCTGCACGACGAGACCTTCATCAAGCTGAAGCCGACCATCATCTACGGCCTGTTCGCGGCGGTGCTCGGCGGCGGGCTGCTGTTCGGCCGCTCCTTCATCGCCATCATGTTCGACCAGATGTTCAACCTGACGCCGCAGGGCTGGCGCATCCTCACGGCGCGCTGGGCGCTGTTCTTCGCCGGCATGGCGATCCTGAACGAGATCGTCTGGCGCACCCAGTCGACGGATTTCTGGGTGAACTTCAAGGTGTTCGGCGTAACGCCGCTGACCATGGTCTTCGCCATCGCGCAGATGCCGCTGACCAAGCGCTATCATCTCGAGCCGGTCTCGCTGGAGGCGAGCGAGGCTGATGCGGGCGACGTGCGGAAGGGGTGATTTTCGCCGTCATTCCGGGGCGGCTCGCAGAGCCGAACCCGGAATCTCGAGGTTCCGGGTTCATCGCTCCCGCGATGCCCCGGAACGACAGCGGTTAGCTTCCCGCCGCCAGCGCCTTCTCGATCTCGGCCTTCAGCACGGTGTTGACGTTCTCAGGCGTCACCGGGCCGACCAGCTTGTAGACGATCTTGCCCTCGCGCCCGACCACAAAGGTCTCGGGCACGCCGTAGACGCCCCATTCGATCGAGGCGCGGCCGTTGCCGTCGACGCCGACGATGCCGAACGGATTGCCGTAGCGGCCGAGGAAGCGCCGGGCGTTCTCGGGCGCGTCCTTGTAGTTGATGCCGATGATCTGGAAGCGCTTGTCCTTGCCGAGCTCGGTCAGCAGCGGCGCCTCGTCATGGCAGGGCACGCACCACGACGCCCAGACATTGACCACGCTGACTTTGCCCTTGAACACGGCGGGATCGAGCCCTGGAACCGGCGTGCCGTCCTTTGCCAGGCCGTCGAGCGCGGGCAGCGCGGTCTGCGGCGCCGGCCGCCCGATCAGCGCCGACGGGATTTTCGAGGGATCGCCGCCATAGAGCCGCAGCAGGAACAGGCCCGCGAGCCCTAGGAAGATGACCAGCGGCAGCAGCACCAGCCAGCGCCGGCCCTGCGGAGGATGATTGGCCGCCTGCTCGCTCATCGCATGTCCGCCGCGCTGCGGCCGGAGCGGCGGGTCACGCCGCTGGCCTCGATCTCCCTCAGGCGCGCCTGCTGCCGGCGATAGTCGGCGATGATCCAGACGATCAGCAGCAGCACGACCGCGGTCACCAGCGCGTAGGAGGTCACGATGAAGGAGGCGTAGGGGCCGAGCGACATCGTGTTACGCGGCTCCAATTTCTTTTGGCGTGCTTCCGGTGCTGGCTTCGCCCGAAAACGCGACGCGACTGGCCTGCATCATCTGCAGGCTGCGGACGCGGCGGCGCAGGATCTCGTTGCGCATCGCGGCGAGGTGCAAGGTGATGAAGAGCAGCGAAAACGCGATCGCCATCACCAGCAGCGGCCATAGGAACGCCTTGTCGAGGGTCGGCCCGCCGGCGCGGAACACCGAGGCCGGCTGATGCAGCGTGTTCCACCAGTCGACCGAGAATTTGATGATCGGAATATTGATCGCGCCGACCAGCGTGAGGACCGCCGCCGCCCGCGCCGCGCGCGAGGGATCCTCCACCGCGCGCCACAGCGCCATCAGCCCGAGATACATCAGGAACAGGATCAGCACCGAGGTCAGCCGCGCATCCCATTCCCAGTAGGTGCCCCACATCGGCCGGCCCCACAGCGAGCCGGTGACCAGCGCAAGGAAGGTGAAGGCGGCGCCGATCGGCGCGGCCGACTTTGCCGCGACGTCGGCGAGCGGATGCCGCCACACCAGCGTGCCGAGCGCGGCGATGCTCATGACGCCCCAGACGAACATCGACAGCCACGCGTTCGGCACGTGGATGAACATGATCTTGACCGTGGCGCCCTGCTGATAGTCGTCGGGCGCCATCGCCGACTGGTAGAGGCCGATCGCGAGCAGGATCGCGGTCGCGCCCGCCAGCCACGGCAGGATCCGCGTGGTCAGCGCCAGGAATCTGGTCGGGTTGGCGAGATCGGTCAGCGTCATGACATTCCTGATAGTCGCCTGATGGGTCGCGGGCAATCGGCCAATGTCCTCTCGTCGAGAATTGATCTGTTCCGTTTCAGTCCAGCCCGTGCCGCAGGCTGGCGGCGGCGGCAAACGGCCCGATAACCAGACTGAACAGCGATAGCGCGCACAGGATCGAGAACGGCGTTCCAAACGACATCGGACCCGATATCGCCGCCTGCGAGGCCGCAACGCCGAAGATCAGCACCGGGATCGACAGCGGCAGCACCAGCACGGCAAGCAACAGCCCGCCGCGATGCAGCGTCACCGCCAGCGCCGCGCCGATCATGCCGGTGAAGGTCAGCGCCGGCGTTCCCGCCAGCAGCGTCAGCGCCACCGCCAGGGTCGCGGTGCCGTCGAGATTGAGCAAGAGGCCGAGCACAGGCGTCGCGACGATCAGCGGCAGGCCGGCGGCGAGCCAATGCGCCAGCGCCTTGGCCGCGCAGGCCAGTTCCAGCGGCGTCCGGCTCATCACGATGAGGTCGAGCGAGCCGTCCTCGTGATCCGCCGTGAACAGCCGGTCGAGCGTGAGCAGGCTCGCCAACAGCGCGCCGAGCCAGAGGATGGCCGGACCCAGCCGCGACAGCAGGGCAAGATCCGGCCCGACCGCGAACGGCATCAGCACGGTGACGGTGAGAAAGAACAGCACCCCGATCAGCGCCCCGCCGCCGACGCGCAGCGCGATCCTGATGTCACGCCGGATCAGTGCCGCGAGCGCGCTCATGCCGCGCCTCCCATGCGCAGGCTGCTGGCATCGACGCCGAGCGGCAGGTGGGTGGCTGCAATCACGATACCGCCGCCGGCGAGATGGTCGCGCATCAGCCTGACGAACAGCGCCTGGCCGGCCGCATCGAGCGCCGAGGTCGGCTCGTCGAGCAGCCAGACCGGCCGCCGCACCGCGAGCAGGCGCGCGATCGACAGGCGGCGGCGCTGGCCGGCGGAGAGGTAGGCCGCCGGCAGATGCGCGGCGTGATCGAGCGCCACCGCGGCAAGGCATTGCTGCGTGTCCTGCGTGTCGCCGCCGAGGAAGTCGCGCCAGAACGACAGATTTTCGCGCACGCTGAGCGCCGGCTTCAGGGCGTCGCGGTGGCCGAGATAGTGCGCCTGCTCGGGCAGGCTGAGCTCGGCATCGCCGCCTTCGAGCGCGACCGATCCTTCGGCCGGGACCAGCAGCCCGGCGATGACGCGGAGCAGCGAGGTCTTGCCCACGCCGTTCGGCCCGGTGATGGCCAGCGCCTCGCCCGCGGCGGCCGACACATCCAGTCCGGAAAACACCTGCCGGCCGCCGCGCACGCATGTCAGATTTCGTCCCGAGAGCCGCATGGTTGGTCTTGTCACAGCCCTCTGAAATCTTTCGCTACCGCGTGAGAATTTTTGGGTCGCGCAACGCTGTCGCACGCTTGTCGGTGTGGCGGTGCTTCTAGAAAGGTTCTATAAGCCCGGAACTTGATGCAGCACACACAATCGGCGGCCGCAAGCCACCCCGGCCTGTCCTAGCTAGCCAGCGCGCCGCCGGTGTTTAGTTACCCTTTCCGGGTACAAACTAAAAATTGGGATCCCTCGCATGACCTCGCTCGACAGCTTCAAATGCCGCAAGACCTTGAAGGTCGGTGGCAAGACCTACGTCTATTACAGCCTGCCCACGGCAGAGAAGAACGGACTGAAGGGCATTTCGAAGCTGCCATATTCGATGAAGGTTCTGCTCGAGAACCTGCTGCGCAACGAGGACGGCCGCACCGTCAAGAAAGACGACATCGTCGCGGTGTCGAAATGGCTGAAGAAGCGCCAGCTCGAGCACGAAATCGCCTTCCGCCCGGCGCGCGTCCTGATGCAGGATTTCACCGGCGTCCCGGCCGTGGTCGATCTCGCCGCGATGCGCAACGCGATGCAGAACCTCGGCGGCGATGCCGAGAAGATCAACCCGCTGGTGCCGGTCGATCTCGTCATCGACCACTCTGTCATCGTCAACTTCTTCGGTGACAACAAGGCGTTCGGCAAGAACGTGGTCGAGGAATACAAGCAGAACCAGGAGCGCTACGAGTTCCTGAAGTGGGGCCAGAAGGCGTTCTCGAACTTCTCGGTGGTGCCGCCCGGCACCGGCATCTGCCACCAGGTCAATCTCGAATATCTCGCCCAGACGGTGTGGACCAAGAAGGAGAAGATGACGGTCGGCAAGAAGACCGGCACCTTCGAGGTCGCCTATCCGGACTCGCTGGTCGGCACCGACTCGCACACCACCATGGTCAACGGCCTCGCCGTGCTCGGCTGGGGCGTCGGCGGCATCGAGGCGGAAGCCTGCATGCTCGGCCAGCCGCTGTCGATGCTGCTGCCGGAGGTCGTCGGCTTCAAGCTCAAGGGCCAGCTCAAGGAGGGCGTCACCGCGACCGACCTCGTGCTGACCGTCACCCAGATGCTGCGCAAGCTCGGCGTGGTCGGCAAGTTCGTCGAGTTCTTCGGCCCGGGCCTCGACTATCTCTCGGTCGCGGACAAGGCGACCATCGGCAACATGGCCCCCGAATACGGCGCGACCTGCGGCTTCTTCCCGGTCGACGCCGCGACCATCGATTACCTCAAGACCTCCGGCCGCAAGGCCGATCGGGTCAAGCTGGTGCAGTCCTATGCCAAGGCGCAGGGCCTGTTCCGCACCGCCAAGTCGGCCGATCCGGTGTTCACCACCACGCTGACGCTCGACCTCGCCGACGTCGTGCCGTCGATGGCCGGACCGAAGCGCCCCGAGGGCCGCATCGCGCTGCCGGCGGTCTCGACCGGTTTCGCAACCGCGCTGGTCAACGAGTACAAGAAGCCCGACGGTGAGCAGAAGCGCTTTGCCGTCGAGGGCCGCGACTTCGATCTCGGCCATGGCGACGTCGTGATCGCGGCGATCACCTCCTGCACCAACACCTCGAATCCGAGCGTCTTGATCGGCGCCGGCCTCTTGGCCCGCAAGGCAGCCGCCAAGGGGCTGAAGGCAAAACCGTGGGTGAAGACCTCGCTGGCGCCGGGCAGCCAGGTGGTGGCGGAATATCTCGCCAATTCCGGCCTGCAGGCCGATCTCGACAAGGTCGGTTTCAATCTGGTCGGCTTCGGCTGCACCACCTGCATCGGCAATTCCGGCCCGCTGCCGGAAGACATCTCGAAATCGATCAACGAGAACGGCATCGTCGCTGCCGCCGTGCTGTCGGGTAACCGCAACTTCGAAGGCCGCGTCTCGCCCGACGTGCAGGCCAACTATCTCGCCTCGCCGCCGCTGGTGGTGGCACATGCGATCGCCGGCACCGTGACCAAGGATCTCGCGGTCGAGCCGCTCGGCATCGGCAAGGACGGCAAGCCGGTGTTCCTCAAGGACATCTGGCCGACCGCGAAGGAAATCAACGCCTTCATGAAGCGCTTCGTCACCGCGACGATCTTCAAGAAGAAATACGCCGACGTGTTCAAGGGCGACACCAACTGGCGCAAGATCAAGACCACGGAAAGCGAGACCTATCGCTGGAACATGAGCTCGACCTATGTGCAGAACCCGCCCTATTTCGAGGGCATGAAGAAGGAGCCGGCGCCGATCACCGACGTGGTCGATGCACGGATCCTCGCGATGTTCGGCGACAAGATCACCACCGACCACATCTCGCCGGCCGGTTCGATCAAGCTGACCTCGCCCGCCGGCAAGTTCCTCAGCGAGCACCAGGTGCGTCCCGCCGACTTCAACCAGTACGGCACGCGCCGCGGCAACCATGAAGTGATGATGCGCGGCACCTTCGCCAACATCCGCATCAAGAACTTCATGCTGAAGGGCGCCGACGGCAATATTCCGGAGGGCGGTCTCACCAAGCACTGGCCCGACGGCGAGCAGATGTCGATCTACGATGCTGCGATGAAGTATCAAGCCGAGGGCGTGCCGCTGGTGGTGTTCGCCGGCGCCGAATACGGCAACGGCTCGTCACGCGACTGGGCGGCCAAGGGCACGCGCCTGCTCGGCGTGCGCGCGGTGATCTGCCAGAGCTTCGAGCGCATCCACCGCTCCAACCTGGTCGGCATGGGCGTGCTTCCGCTCACCTTCCAGGACGGCGCATCGTGGTCGTCGCTCGGTCTGAAGGGCGATGAGAAGGTCACGATCCGCGGGCTGCAGGGCGATCTGAAGCCGCGCCAGACCCTGACCGCCGAAATCGTCTCCAGCGATGGCGGCAAGAAGGACGTCCCGTTGCTCTGCCGCATCGATACGCTGGACGAGCTCGATTACTACCGCAACGGCGGCATCCTGCATTATGTGTTGCGCAAACTCGCGGCTTAAGGCCCTCCGTTTGAGCATGATCTGCACGGAAAACCGCTTCGCACTTTGCGCTGACGCGGCCCTCCGGGTCCGGATCATGCTCTACGCGGATTTGTGATCGGTGGCTCACCGCTTAGTGAGTAGCGACCAAAAAGAAGGCGGCCTATGACAAAGGCCGCTTTCTGGCGTTTTGGGGCACGCAGTTTCAGGGACAGCTTCATGCTCCGTACAATTACGGATGGAAATCATCACGACTGGTTCGCAGTATGACAGCGATGATGGCCTATAATCGCATATCGCAATGGTCCAGCGCCCTCGGTATCTGCGCAATCATCGCGATCATCCGCCCCGCTCACGCCGACCCGCGTGCCGTCGTCGAACTCTTCACCTCGCAGGGCTGCTCGTCCTGTCCGCCCGCGGACAAGGTCATCGGTGAGCTCGCGAAGGATCCCAACGTCATCGCGCTGAGCATGCCGATCGATTATTGGGACTATCTCGGCTGGAAGGACACGCTGGCCGATTCCCGTTTCAGCGCGCGTCAGAAGGCCTATTCGCACATGCGCGGCGATCGCGACGTCTACACGCCGCAGGCGGTGATCAACGGCTCCGCGCATGTGATCGGCAGCGACCGCGACAGCATCGAGAGCGCGATCAAGGCCACCGACAACAGCGCCGGCGTGATGTCGGTGCCGGTGACGCTGACGTTGAGCGGCAAGCAGATCAACGTTTCGGTGGCCGCGGCCAAGTCGCCGACGGCGGCGCGCGGCGAGGTCTGGATCTGCTCGATCTCGAAGTCGGTGCCGATCTCGATTGCGCGCGGCGAGAATCGCGGCCGCGAGATCACCTACCACAATGTGGTGCGCAATCTCCTGAAGGTCGGTGACTGGAACGGTTCGTCCGGAAGCTGGACCGTCCCGCTGGAGAACATCACGCGCGACGGCGTCGACGCCGCGGCGGTCTATATCCAGGACGGCAATCGTGAGAAGCCGGGCCCGATGCTCGGCGCGGCGATCACGTCGCTTCGCTAACCGTTAGCACGCAATCGTCGTCAACGGCGTCGTGCAATGCGCGACGTCCGTCGAGCGTCCTTCCAGACATCTTTTGCAACGAAGGTGGTCCGCGCCTTGCGCGTGACGCGATCACGCCGCGTCGAGCAGTCCCCCAAAAACAAAAAGGACCAACTTTCGTTGGCCCAGTGTTGGGATTAACTCCCCTGCGAACAGGCCCGATCCCGACGGCCCCGGGGGGCTGGGGGCTGAGGAATCCGGAACCGAAAGGACCGGGCCAACGCAGGATTTTCTTTTCGCAAGGCAGCAGGGCGGGCGATTGGCGGAAGTGGGGCAGCAATATGATTCCGCTAACGTTCCCGTGAGTCCTTCAGAGATAAGGGATTTTCGGGACAATCGGTCGCGCTCGAAGTGGTTAAGGTTCGGTTGCCTCGCGAATGGGCCCTTGCGGCGCTCTGCGCTTAGCGCAATCATGTCAGCCTCGTGACGATCCCGAGCAGCGGGGACCGGTTTGGGGTGTGATCGTCGCCGAGATGACAGGAGGCGCTCGATGAGTTTGATCTCGGAGGACACTGATCCGAGCGGGAGCCGCGCCGTGGCGCGTCCCGCCGCGGCGGCCCCTCAGTCCAACCGTGTGACGTTCAATCGACTTGAACTCAATCGCATTCTCAATCTCTATGGCCGCATGGTCGCCGACGGTGAGTGGCGCGACTATGCGATCGACTTCCTCAAGGACCGCGCGGTGTTCTCGGTGTTTCGCCGCGCGTCGGAAGTGCCGATCTACCGCATCGAGAAGGATCCGCGCCTCGCGCGCAAGCAGGGCATGTACAGCGTGATTTCGGCGACCGGCCTGATCCTGCGCCGCGGTCATGAACTCGAACGCGTCCTGCTCGTGATCGACCGCAAGCTGGCGCTGGTGTGACCACGCTGCCGTAGCCTGGATGAAGCGCAGCGCAATCCGGGGATTCATCATCCGCGGAGAGTGCGGTCCCGGATTGCGCTGCGCTCCATCCAGGCTACTGATCTTGTCTAATCCGCCGGCACCGTTTCCGCGCCTTCGCCGAGCGCGCGCTGCATCATCACGGTGTCGAGCCAGCGGCCGAACTTCAGGCCGACGCTGGGATGGGTTCCGATCATCTGGAAGCCGCATCGGCGGTGCAGCCCGATCGAGCCCGCATTGGCGGAATCGCCGATCACCGCAATCATCTGCCGGAAGCCGGCGGCCTCGCAGTCGGCGATCAGCCGTTCCATCAACCTGAGACCGATGCCGCGGCGATGGACGGCAGGATCCAGATAGACCGAGTTCTCGACCGTGAAGCGGTAGGCCGGACGCGGCCGGTAGGGGCCGGCATAGGCGTAGCCGGCGACGCGGCCGTCAAGCACGGCGACGAGATAGGGGAAGCCGCCGTCCGCCAGCGCCCGGTAGCGGCGCGTCATCTCGGTGAGGTCGGGCGGGATCAGCTCGAAGGTCGCGGTGCCGAAGCGCACCGCCTGCTCGTAGATCGCCGTGACGGCAGCAAGGTCAGCCTCGGTGGCGGGCCTGATTTCAGAATTGGACTTAAGCTCGGGCATGGCGCGACACTATTTTTGCCGCGCGCAAAAGAAAAGCCCCGGCCGCGAGGCCGGGGCTTAACTCGATTGGCTCTGGCTCGCGCGGCTTAGTCGCGCTGGCCGAGCAGCTGCAGCAGCAGCGTGAACAGGTTGATGAAGTTCAGGTAGAGCGAGAGTGCGCCGGTGATCGCCGCACGCTCTGCCATCACACCGCCCTGCGAGGCGTAGCCGTAGATGTAGTCGTTCTTCAGCCGCTGGGTGTCCCAGGCGGTGAGACCGGCGAACACCAGCACGCCGACAACAGACACGATGAACTGCAGCGCCGTGCTCGCCAGGAACAGGTTGACCAGGCTCGCGATGATGATGCCGATCAGGCCCATGAACAGGAACGAGCCCATGCCGCTCATGTCACGCTTGGTGGTGTAGCCGTAGAGGCTGAGCGCACCGAACGTCGCCGCGGTGATGAAGAATACGCGCACGATCGAGGTGTGCGTATAGATCAGGAAGATCGACGACAGCGACAGGCCCATCAGCGCCGAGAACACCCAGAACAGGAGCTGGGCGGTCGCCGGCTGCAGGCGGTTGATGCCGGCCGAGATGACGAACACCATCACCAGAGGGGCGAGGATGAACAGCCACTTCAGCGGGCTCACGAACATCGCGTAGCCGAACTGCGTCAGCGGCACCTTGCCGAAGTGCGCGACGGCCGAAGCCGGATCCGCCACCGCGGCCATGTAGACGCCGAGCGCGGCGAGGCCAGTGATGGCGAGGCCGATGCTCATGTAGTTGTAGATGCGCAGCATGTAGGCGCGCAGACCGGCGTCGACGGCCACAGTGTCAATGCGTCCGGCGGCCCGGCCGAATGGAGAAGTGTAATTGCGGTCTAGGTCCGACATGGTCGAATTCCCGTGGTTGGTCCCGGTGGAGCGCAAGGGATTTGCGGCGCCGGTGTAAATCTATCCCAGATGGCGTGACTTGAGGAACATTAATTCCGCGTCATCATAGCGGCCATCCGACCCGCTTGGTATGTGGGAAATTAGCACAGCCGACGCAAGCTTCCACGCGCGGCTGAATGTCGCTCTGACCCGGCGCATATAGGCAAAAGCGGCGTTAACGCCGCTACATAATGTCACAAATTGCGCAGCACCGAGGCCGGCTTCTGGTTCAGCGCCAGCAGTGTTCCGGCCAGTCCTAACCCGACCGTGACGATGAGGGCGGCGACCACGACCAGCGCGGCGCTGCCGGCCTGCCAGATGAAGCTCAGCGTCATCAGCCGCGTCACGATCATCCAGGCCGCAACCGAGCCCGCGATCACGCCGAACACGGCGGTTGCAAGGCCGATCATCAGGTACTCCAGCGCATAGGCGCCGAGCAGCCGGACCCGCGTGGCGCCGAGCGTCTTGAGGATCACGGCGTCGTAGACGCGGTGGCGGTGACCGGCGGCGAGCGCGCCGCCGAGCACCAGGATCGCCGAGATCAGCGTAACCGCGCTGGCGCCGCGAATCGCCAGCACGAGGTTGCTGACGACACTGCCGACCGTTTCCAGCGCCTCGCGGACCCGCACGCTCGTCACCATCGGGAAGGCATCGGCGACCTGCTTAATGATGCGCGCGTCATCGGCGGCGGTCGGATTCACCTCGGTCAGGGTCGCGACATGGCTGTGCGGCGCGCCCTTGAAGGCGTTCGGCGAGAACACCAGCACGAAATTGATGCCGAGTCCCTGCCAGTCGATGTTGCGCAGATTGGCGATCTTCGCCGGAACGTCGCGGCCGAGCACGTTGACGACGATCTCGTCGCCGATCTTCAGGGAAAGGCCGTCGGCGATCTTCTTCTCCATCGAGACCAGCGGCGGCCCGCTATAGTCCGGTCCCCACCATTCGCCCTCGACTATCTTGGAGCCCTTCGGAACCTCACCGGTATAGGTCAGGCCGCGGTCGCTCTGCAGCACCCATTCCGAATCGACGGATGGCTTGAGCTGGTCGGCCTTGACGCCGCGGGCGGCGACGATGCGCCCGCGCAGCATCGGCACGTCCTCGACGGTCGCGTCAGGGGCGATCTGCTTCAGATAGGCGCCGAAGTGATCGGCTTCGGTGGAGGGGATGTCGATGAAGAAGAACGACGGCGCCCGCTCCGGCAGCGCGGCGAGGAACTGGCGGCGCAGATTGCCGTCAATCTGGGTGATGGTGACGAGCACGGCGAGCCCGAGCCCCAGCGAGAGCACGACCGACGGCGTCAGCGCGCCCGGCCGGTGGATGTTGGCGATCGCCAGCCGCAGCATGGTCATGCGGCTGCGCGGCACCCGCCGCGCCACCGCCATCAAGAGTTCGGCGATCCCGCGCAACAGCAGGAACACCGCGATCGAGGAGGCGACGAACACCGAGGCGACCCGCTTGTCGTAGGCGAGCCCGATCGCCACCCCAATCAGCAGCACGATCACCACGGCCATCAGCGTGAGATAGCTCCAGCGCGGCCGGTGCCATTCGCTGGTGATGGTCTCGCGGAACAGCGCCGCCACCGGCACGTCGTGGACGCGGCCGAGCGGCCACAATCCAAAGGCCAGCGCGGTGAGCTGGCCGTAGATGAAGGACAGCGCAAGCTCGTCGGGGTGCACCGTCGGCACCACCGGCAGCGGCAGCACCTTGCCGAACAGGCCGACGACGACGAACGGCAGCGCGGCGCCGAGCGCGAGCCCGATCACCGAGCCGATGCCGGCCAGCACCACGACCTGGGTGAGGTAGATCGTGAAGACGTCGCGCCCGGTGGCGCCGAGTGCCTTGAAGGAGGCGATGACGTCGTGGCGGCGGTCGATATGGCTTTTCACCGCGTTGGCGACGCCGACGCCGCCGACCAGGAGCGCGGCGAGGCCGACCAGGGTCAGGAACTGGGTGAAGCGGTTGATGGTGCGTTCGAGCTGCGGCGAGGCGTTGCTGCGGCTGCGGACTTCCCAGCCGGCCTGCGGTGCCGCGCTGCGCGCGCCGTCGATCAGCGCCGTGGTCGCGCGTTCGTCATTGGCACCGTCGGGCAGCTTCACCCGATAGATCCAGCGCACCAGGCTGCCCGGCTGCAGCAGGTCGGTGGCGCGCAGGCTGGCTTCGCTGACCAGGAAGCGCGGGCCGAGGCCGACGCCGCTGGCGAGCTTGTCCGGCTCCGACACCACGACGCTGCGGATCTGATAGGTCGCGCTGCCGATGCTGACGCGGTCGCCGAGCTTCAGATCGAGCCGCGCCAGCAAGGTCGAGTCGACGGCGGCGCCATAGGCGCCGTCGCGCTCGGCGAGCAGATCGGCAAGCGGCATCTTCGGCTCGAGCGTCAGCTCGCCGAGCATCGGATAGTTGCTGTCGACCGCCTTGAGCTCGACCAGCGCGAGCTTGCCGTCGCCGCTGCGGGTCATCGCGCGCAGCGTGGCCGCGACCGAGACCTCGCCGCGGGTGCGCAGATAGGCGACCTCCTCGGGCTTGGCCTCGCGCTGGATCAGCGAGAAGGCGACGTCGCCGCCGAGCAGGGTGCGGCCTTCCCGCGACAGGCCGTCGCCGAGGCTCGCGGCGACCGAGCCGACGCCGGCGATCGCCATCACGCCGAGCGCGATGCAGGCGATGAACACGTAGAAGCCGCGCAGGCCGCCGCGCAATTCGCGCAGCGCGTAACGGAAGGCAAGCGACGACGCGCGGCTCTGCACCGCGACTTCGGACGCGATGCTCATGTCGCGGATGATCCGTCGATGCGGCCGGAGCGCAGCCGCACCACGCGATCGCAGCGCTGCGCGAGCGCGAGATCGTGCGTCACCAGCACCAGCGTCATGCCGCGTTCGGCGTGCTTGGTGAACAGCAAATCGACGATCTGCCTGCCGGTCGATTCGTCGAGATTTCCGGTCGGCTCGTCGGCGACCAAGATCGCGGGATCGGGCGCCAGCGCGCGCGCGATCGCCACGCGCTGCTGCTCGCCGCCGGAGAGCTGTGTCGGATAATGATGCAGCCGCTCGCCGAGGCCGACCGATTGCAGCTCCTGCGCGGCACGCTCCGCGGCATCCGCGTTGCCGGCGAGCTCGAGCGGCACCGCGACGTTCTCCAGCGCCGTCATGGTCGGGATCAGATGGAACGACTGGAAGACGATGCCGACCTGGCGGCCGCGGAAACGCGCCAGCGCATCTTCATCGAGGGCATTGAACGAGGTGCCGCTCACGACCACCTCTCCGCTGTCAGGACGTTCCAGCCCCGCCATCACCATCAGCAAGGTCGACTTGCCCGAACCTGACGGACCGATCAGGCCGATGGCCTCACCCGCTGCCACACGAAGGCTGATATCTTTGAGGATATGGACCCGTGCCGCGCCGGCGCCGAGCGACAGGTTGACGTTCTTGACAGAGATCGTGTCCGGCTCGACGCCGGTCAATGAAGGGGATTCGATGAGGCTGTCCATGGTTTGGTCATATGGCACTTCCGCGGTTGCGGTCGAGGGCCGGTTGCGAATCTTCGTGCACATACTCGTGTTGCTTATGGGCCTGATGACGGCGGCAAATGCGCAGACGGCGGACCCGGCGAAGCCGATCAAAATGGTCGTTCTGGGCGATTCCTTGAGCGCCGGTTTCGGCCTCCCGGCCGGCGCGGCATTCCCGGTCCGTCTCCAAAAAGCCTTGGAAGCCAAGGGGATAAAGGTCGACATGATCAATGCCGGGGTGTCCGGCGACACCTCCTCGGGCGGCCGCGAGCGGCTCGACTGGTCGGTGCCCGATGGAACCAGTGTGGTGATTCTCGAACTCGGCGCCAACGATGCCCTGCGCGGCACCGATCCCGCGGTGACCCGCGCCGCGCTGTCCGACATCATCACAAAGTTGAAGGCGCGCAACATCGCGGTGCTCTTGTGCGGCATGCTGGCGCCGCCGAATTATGGCACTGAGTACGCCGCGAAGTTCAACGCGATCTATCCCGATCTCGCAAAGGCCTTCGGCGTGCCGCTGTACCCGTTCTTTCTCGACGGCGTTGCCGCCGACGCCAAGCTCAACCAGGCCGACGGCATGCATCCGACTGCGGAGGGCGTCGATATCGTTGTGAAAAATATCCTGCCTACGGTGGAGGCACTGCTCGGATCATTATCTGCGCAGCGTGGCTGAAAAGCAGAAGGCGGGCCGGTGGATTAACCGGAGCTTTACGAGCTGTTAACGCGTTATGCTTCGCAGAGTCATATAACTCGGGTACAAAAGAGACGTCGGTGATTCGTCACCGGGGTGTGTTCGACGGCGCGGGCTCCCAAAACTCGCGCCACTGCATCGAGGATTATTGCGATGCCGCGTCTGTTCACTGGACTGGAAATTCCGGCCGATATCGGTCAGACCCTCTCCAATTTGCGTGGCGGCCTTCCCGGCGCACGCTGGATCGATCCCGAAAATTATCACGTCACCTTGCGCTTCATCGGCGATATCGACGGCCTCTGGGCCAACGAGATCGCGTCGATGCTGTTTCGGGTGAACCGCAAACCGTTCGAGGTCAAGCTCAAGGGCCTCTCGAGCTTCGGCGGACGCAAGCCACGCGCAGTGGTTGCCTCCGTCGAGCCGAGCCGGCCGCTGATCGAGCTGCAGGCCGAGCTCGAGCGGATGATGCAGCGGATGGGGCTCGATCCCGAGGGGCGAAAGTTCACGCCACATGTCACGCTCGCGCGTCTGCATGACGCATCGAGCCAGGACGTCGCGGATTATCTGTCGGTGCGCGGCTACTTCCCGAGCCGCAGCTTCATGGCAGACCGCTTCGTGCTGTACTCGTCGCGCGCGTCGACCGGCGGCGGACCCTACGTGGTCGAGGACGCCTACGCGCTCTGCGCGTAAGGTCTGAGACAGATTGCGGGACTTTAGCGGCCGGCTCGTCCGGTCGGCCGTGGCATGCAAGGCGTGCGCTTGCATGGCTATCGCCCCAATTCACGGCTTGCATTTTCCCGCGCAGTAGGGCCGTAAGGTGGGCCGATGCAGTCCACCTCGCCCGCCGCTTTCCTCGAACACTACAAGACCCTGGTCGCCTCCGGCGCGATCGAGGCCGATCCGGCGCAGGCGCGCGCCGCCGAGGCGTTCGGCGCGCTCGACGAGCGGCTCGCGTACTACAAGCCGCAGCGCAAGCAGGGCCTGTTCGGCCGGCTGTTCGGCGGCGACAATAACGGCAAGCCGCGCGGGCTCTATGTCCATGGCGAGGTCGGCCGCGGCAAGACCATGCTGATGGATCTGTTCTTCCAGCAGAGCCCGGTCGAGCACAAACGCCGCGCGCATTTCCACGAATTCATGGCCGAGGCGCATGAGCGCATCTACGGCTATCGCCAGCAGATCGCGCGCGGCGAGATCGCCGACGGCGACGTGATCGCGCTCACCGCGCAGGCGATCTTCGACGAGGCCTGGCTGCTCTGCTTCGACGAATTCCATGTCACCGACATCGCGGACGCGATGATCCTCGGACGGCTGTTCGCAAAGCTGTTCGAGCTCGGCACCGTGGTGGTCGCGACCTCGAACGTCGCGCCCGACGATCTCTACAAGGGCGGCCTCAACCGCGCACTGTTCCTGCCGTTCATCGCGCAGATCGCCGAGCACATGGACGTGCTGCGGCTCGATGCGCGCACCGATTTCCGGCTGGAAAAACTGTTCGGCGTGAAGATGTGGCTGGTGCCCGATGATGCCGCCGCCGGCGCCGCGCTCGATGCGGCCTGGCGCAAGATGACCGGCAACGCGCCGTGCAAGCCGCGCGACATCACGATCAAGGGGCGGGTGCTGCACGTGCCGTGCGCGGCGCACGGCGTCGCCCGCTTCAGCTTTGCCGAACTCTGCGAGCAGCCGCTGGCCGCGTCCGACTATCTCAGGCTCGCGCACGACTATCACACGCTGCTGGTCGACCACATTCCGGTGATGGATTACGCCGAGCGCAATGCCGCCAAGCGCTTCATCTCGCTGATCGACACGCTCTATGACAATGCCGTGAAGCTGATGGCCTCGGCAGAGGCCGACCCGGTGTCGCTGTACCTTGCCGACGACGGCAATGAGGCGATGGAGTTCAAGCGCACCTCATCGCGCCTGATCGAGATGAGCTCGGAATCCTATTTGGCGCTACCGCACGGCCGAAAGGATTCCTCGGCGAGCGGCGCGTCGACCGGCCTGGTCGAAACCTGATTTCAGCCTTGAATTCGGCCTTGCGCGCCGCCCGGTTCGGAGCAATTTTTCGTGCGTCCAGGGCTGATGTCGCTGGCATGCCTGATCGAATTCGAGGCAGGGCGCCCGATCGAGCAGGCCGCGACTTGAACCGATCATTCGAAAGGGATAACCACCCTTGCAACCGACTTCCCTCCCTCCTGCATCCAGATCGAAGGACTGATTTCCCATGGCACGCGACAAGATTGCACTGATTGGCTCCGGACAGATTGGCGGAACGCTGGCGCACCTCGTCGGCCTCAAGGAACTGGGAGACGTCGTGCTGTTCGACATTGCCGAGGGCGTGCCGCAGGGCAAGGCGCTCGACATCGCGCAGTCGTCGCCGGTCGACGGCTTCGATTCCAACCTGGTCGGCGCCAATTCCTATGAGGCGCTCGACGGCGCCAAGGTCTGCATCGTCACCGCCGGCGTGCCGCGCAAGCCCGGCATGAGCCGCGACGATCTGCTCTCCATCAACCTCAAGGTCATGGAGCAGGTGGGCGCCGGCATCAAGAAGTACGCGCCCGACGCCTTCGTCATCTGCATCACCAACCCGCTCGACGCCATGGTGTGGGCGCTGCAGAAGGCCTCGGGCCTGCCGCACAAGAAGGTGGTCGGCATGGCCGGCGTGCTCGACTCCGCGCGCTTCCGCTATTTCCTCGCCGACGAATTCAATGTCTCGGTCGAAGACGTCACCGCCTTCGTGCTCGGCGGTCACGGCGACACCATGGTGCCGCTGACCCGCTACTCCGCCGTCGCCGGCATCCCGCTGCCCGACCTCGTCAAGATGGGCTGGACCTCGCAGGCGCGCGTCGACGAGATCGTCGATCGCACCCGCAACGGCGGCGCCGAGATCGTCAACCTGCTGAAGACCGGCTCGGCGTTCTACGCGCCGGCGGCTTCCGCGATCCAGATGGCCGAGAGCTACCTGAAGGACAAGAAGCGCGTGCTGCCCTGCGCCGCCTATCTCAACGGCGAATACGGCGTGAAGGACATGTATGTCGGCGTGCCCGTCGTGATCGGCTCCAAGGGTGTCGAGCGCGTTGTCGAGATCGAGCTGGCCGGCAAGGACCGCGAAGCCTTCGACAAGTCGGTCGGCGCCGTGCAGGGCCTGGTCGACGCCTGCAAGAAGATCGCCCCCGATCTGCTCGGCAAGTAATTGGACCTGGCAATGACCCGATAGGCGATTCCGATCGCCTGTCGGGTGCAACGTAATGAAATTCTGGCGGATTTTATGCTTGCACGGGCTTTGGTATATGGTATGCCAAGCCCAAGGCTGACTTGAAAGTTCGCCGCACGAGGGTTTGGGAGCGTCTTTCCATGAATATCCATGAATACCAGGCCAAGGCACTGCTGCATGAATTCGGCGTGCCGATCTCGCGCGGCGTCGCGGTGCTGAAGGCCGAGGAGGCCGATGCCGCCGCCAAGCAGCTCCCGGGCCCGATCTGGGTGGTGAAGAGCCAGATCCATGCGGGCGGCCGCGGCAAGGGCAAGTTCAAGGAAGCCTCCGCCGGCGACAAGGGCGGCGTCCGCATCGCCAAGTCGGTCGGCGAGGTCGGTGAGTACGCCAAGCAGATGCTCGGCGCCACGCTGGTCACGGTACAGACCGGGCCGCACGGCAAGCAGGTCAACCGCCTCTACATCGAGGAAGGCTCCGACATCGACAAGGAGTTTTACCTCTCGATCCTGGTCAACCGCGAGACCTCGGAAATCTCGTTCGTGGTGTCGACCGAAGGCGGCGTCAACATCGAGGACGTCGCCCACAACACGCCCGAAAAGATTGTCTCGTTCTCGGTCGATCCGGCGACCGGCATCATGCCGCATCACGGCCGCACTGTCGCCCAGGCGCTGAAGCTGACCGGCGATCTCGCCAAGCAGGCCGAGAAGCTCACCGGCCAGCTCTATGCCGCGTTCGCCGCCAAGGACATGGCGATGCTGGAGATCAATCCGCTGGTCGTCACCAAGCAGGGACAGCTCCGCGTGCTCGACGCCAAGGTGTCGTTCGACGGCAACGCGCTCTACCGCCATCCCGACGTGATGGCGCTGCGCGACGAGACCGAGGAAGACGCCAAGGAAATCGAGGCGTCGAAGTTCGACCTCAACTATGTCGCGCTCGACGGCAATATCGGCTGCATGGTCAACGGCGCCGGCCTCGCCATGGCGACCATGGACATCATCAAGCTCTACGGCATGTCGCCGGCGAACTTTCTCGACGTCGGCGGCGGCGCCAGCAAGGAGAAGGTCGCGGCCGCGTTCAAGATCATCACCGCCGATCCGAACGTGAAGGGCATCCTGGTCAACATCTTCGGCGGCATCATGAAGTGCGACGTGATCGCCGAGGGCGTGGTCGCCGCGGTGAAGGAAGTCGGCCTCAAGGTGCCGCTGGTGGTGCGCCTCGAAGGCACCAATGTCGAGCAGGGCAAGAAGATCATCCGCGAAAGCGGCCTCAACGTCGTCCCCGCCGACAATCTCGATGACGCAGCCCAGAAGATCGTGAACGCCGTCAAGGGAGGCTAACGATGGCCGATCATCTCGACGCCCCGCTACCCCTGGAAGAGCACCGCAAGCTTGCGCTGTTCGCAGGCGAGTGGAACGGCGAAGAGATGGTGTTTCCGTCGCGCTGGACCGCAGGCGGTCCGGCGACCTCGCATGTGGTGGCGCGGATCGCGCTCAACGGCTTCTACCTGATCCAGGACACGGTGCAGAGCCGCGACGGCAAGGAGAGCTTTGCCACCCACGGCGTCTTCACCTACGACCGCGAGGACCGGACCTACAAATTGTTCTGGCACGATTCGCTCGGCTACTACCCGCCGTCGCCGGCCTCGGGCGGCTGGGTCAACAAATCGCTGATCCTGGTGCGCGGCTCGCTGCGCGGCAACGCCCGCCATGTCTACGAGGTCGTCGACGACAATACCTACAACATGAAGATCCAGTTTTCGCCCGACGCGGAAGGGTGGGCCGACGTGCTCACCGGCGTGTACCGGCGTATCCACTAGAGCATGATCCGGAAAAGTGGCCCCCGGTTTTCCGATATGATCATGCTCAAACCATAGAGTCCCTTCTCGTCTCGCGAAAGCATCTCGAACCATGTCCATTCTGATCGACAAGAACACCAAGGTCATCTGCCAGGGCTTCACCGGCAAGAACGGCACGTTCCATTCGGAAGCGGCGATCGCTTACGGCACCAAGATGGTCGGCGGCGTGGCGCCGGGCAAAGGCGGCTCGACCCATCTCAATCTGCCGGTGTTCGACACCGTCGCCGAGGCGCGCGCCAGGACCGGCGCCGACGCCAGCGTGGTCTACGTCCCGCCGCCGGGCGCGGCGGATGCGATCTGCGAGGCGATCGATGCGGAAATCCCGCTGATCGTCTGCATCACCGAGGGCATCCCGGTGCTCGACATGGTGCGGGTGAAGCGCTCGCTGTCGGGCTCGAAGTCGCGGCTGATCGGGCCGAACTGCCCGGGCGTGATGACCGCCGGCGAGTGCAAGATCGGCATCATGCCGGCCAACATCTTCAAGCCCGGCTCGGTCGGCATCGTCTCCCGCTCCGGCACGCTGACCTATGAGGCGGTGTTCCAGACCTCCCAGGAAGGCCTCGGCCAGACCACCGCGGTCGGCATCGGCGGCGACCCGGTCAAGGGCACCGAGTTCATCGACGTGCTGGAAATGTTCCTGGCCGACGACAACACCAAGTCGATCGTGATGATCGGCGAGATCGGCGGCTCGGCCGAGGAAGACGCCGCCCAGTTCCTCAAGGACGAGGCCAAGCGCGGCCGCAAGAAGCCGATGGTCGGCTTCATCGCCGGTGTCACCGCACCTCCCGGCCGCCGCATGGGTCATGCCGGCGCCATCATCTCCGGCGGCAAGGGCGACGCGGGCTCCAAGACCGCGGCGATGGAATCGGCCGGCATCAGGGTGTCGCCGTCCCCGGCGCGGCTCGGGCACACCCTGGCCGAGATGCTGAAGTGACGCCGCGACTGCAATTCTATCCCGCTAGCGCGGGATGAACTCAGCTTTGACCGCGGGTTCGGCCCACCTCTCCCCGTCGGGGAGAGGTCGATTTGCGCAAGCAAATCGGGTGAGGGGCCGCAGCTCCACCGAGAGACCATAACCCCTCACCCGGCGCTTCGCGCCGACCTCTCCCAAGGGAGAGGTGAACTCGCCGTCGCTCCGGCTCAACCTAGCTTCACCGCTCCCTGGTGGTTCAAATCGCCAGGGAGCGTATCTTTTTGTCCTGCGTTATCCGCACGGCAGGCGCTTCAATATGTTTTGAAAGTCCATTCATTTTTTGGTTCTTTTAGGCGCGAATATCCGACTTAAATAGGCTAAAGGATATCCATTCAGCTGGTCCTTCGGACTGGTCTTGCGCCGTCTGCCACGCGCCAACCAAAAATCACCAGGACTTCCATATGTCTCGCCAAGACGCGAACGCCGCTTTTGCCCTCTCATCGTTCCTCCAGGGCACCAACGCCGCCTATATCGACGACCTCTATGCGCGTTATGAGCAGGATCCGTCGTCCGTCGACGCCGAATGGCAGGATTTCTTCAAGAGCCTGAAGGACGCGCCTGGCGACGTACGGAAGAACGCCGACGGCGCCTCCTGGGGCCGCGACAACTGGCCGCTCACCCCGCGCGACGACCTGACCTCCGCGCTCGACGGCAACTGGGCCCAGGTCGAGAAGGCGGTCAGCACCAAGATCGCGGCCAAGGCGCAGGCCAGGGGCGCCGAACTGTCCGACGCCGACGTCCACCAGGCCACCCGCGATTCGGTTCGCGCCCTGATGCTGATCCGCGCCTACCGCATGCGCGGCCATTTCCACGCCAAGCTCGATCCGCTCGGCATCGAGGCGCCGCGCGACCGCGAGGAGCTCGATCCGCGCTCCTACGGCTTCACCGAGGCCGATTTCGACCGCAAGATCTTCCTCGATCACGTGCTCAGCCTCGAATACGGCACGCTGCGGGAGATCGTGCAGATCTGCGAGCGCACCTATTGCCAGACGCTCGGCGTCGAATTCATGCACATCTCCAATGCCGCGCAGAAGGCCTGGATCCAGGAGCGCATCGAGGGGCCGGACAAGGAGATCAGCTTCACCCCCGAGGGGCGCCGCGCCATCCTCAACAAGCTGGTTGAGGCGGAAGGCTTCGAGAAATTCTGCGACACCAAGTTCACCGGCACCAAGCGCTTCGGCCTCGACGGCGCCGAGTCGCTGATTCCCGCGCTGGAGCAGATCATCAAGCGCGGCGGCAATCTCGGCGTGAAGGAGATCGTGGTCGGCATGCCGCATCGCGGCCGCCTCAACGTGCTGACCCAGGTGATGGCCAAGCCGCACCGCGCGCTGTTCCACGAGTTCAAGGGCGGCTCGGCCAATCCGGACGCGGTCGAAGGCTCCGGCGACGTCAAGTATCACCTCGGCGCCTCCTCGGACCGCGAGTTCGACGGCAACAAGATCCATCTGTCGCTGACCGCCAACCCGTCGCATCTCGAGATCGTCGATCCCGTCGTGCTCGGCAAGGTGCGCGCCAAGCAGGACCAGCACGGCGATCCGCCGGATCAGCGTATCTCGGTGCTGCCGCTCTTGATGCACGGCGACGCCGCCTTCGCCGGTCAGGGCGTGGTCGCGGAATGCTTCAGCCTGTCGGACCTCAAGGGCTACCGCACCGGCGGTTCGCTGCACTTCATCGTCAACAACCAGATCGGCTTCACCACCTACCCGCGCTACTCGCGCTCCTCGCCCTATCCGTCGGACGTCGCGAAGATGATCGATGCGCCGATCTTCCATGTGAACGGCGACGACCCGGAGGCCGTGGTGTTCGCGGCCAAGGTCGCGATCGAGTTCCGGCAGAAATTCCACAAGCCGGTCGTCATCGACATGTTCTGCTATCGCCGCCACGGCCATAACGAGGGCGACGAGCCGGCATTCACCCAGCCGGTGATGTACAAGCGCATCGCCTCGCATCCGAGCACGCTGGAGATCTACGCCAAGCGGCTGATCACCGAGGGCGTGATCACCGAAGGCGAGGTCGACAAGGCCAAGGCCGACTGGCGCGCGCGGCTCGATGCCGAGTTCGAGGCCGGCGCCGGCTACAAGCCGAACAAGGCCGACTGGCTCGACGGCAAGTGGGCCGGCTTCAAGATTGCCGACCAGGAGGAGGACGCTCGCCGCGGCGTCACCGGCGTCAACGTCGCCACGCTGAAGGAGATCGGCCGCAAGATCACCAAGGTGCCGGACGGCTTCCACGTCCACCGCACCATCCAGCGCTTCCTCGACAATCGCGCCAAGGCGATCGACTCCGGCGTCGGCATCGACTGGGCGACCGGCGAGGCGCTGGCGTTCTGCACCCTGCTGCAGGAAGGCCACCACGTGCGGCTGTCCGGCCAGGACTCCGAGCGCGGCACCTTCTCGCAGCGCCATTCGGTGCTGATCGACCAGGAAGACGAGAGCCGCTACACGCCGTTCAACCATCTCGGCGGCAACGACACCGGCCACTACGAAGTCATCAACTCGCTGCTCTCGGAAGAGGCGGTGCTCGGCTTCGAATACGGCTACTCGCTGGCCGAGCCGAATGCGCTGGCGATGTGGGAAGCCCAGTTCGGCGACTTCGCCAATGGCGCCCAGGTGCTGTTCGACCAGTTCATCTCCTCGGGCGAGCGCAAATGGCTGCGCATGTCGGGCCTCGTCTGCCTGCTGCCGCATGGCTATGAGGGTCAGGGGCCGGAGCACTCCTCGGCGCGGCTCGAGCGCTATCTGCAGCTCTGCGCCGAAGACAACATGCAGGTGGTGTATCCGACCACCCCGGCCAACTACTTCCACGTGCTGCGGCGGCAGCTGCACCGCGAGATCCGCAAGCCGCTGATCATGATGACGCCGAAGTCGCTGCTGCGCCACAAGCGGGCGGTGTCGCGGCTCGACGAGCTCGGCGAGGGCCAGACCTTCCACCGCATCCTGTACGATGACGCCCAGATGCTGCCGAACGAGGCGATCAAGCTCAAGCCGGACGACAAGATCCGTCGCGTCGTGCTGTGCGCGGGCAAGGTCTACTACGATCTCTACGAGGAGCGCGAGAAGCGCGGCATCGACGACATCTATCTGATGCGCGTCGAGCAGCTCTATCCGGTGCCGCTGAAGGCGCTGGTGCAGGAGCTCGGCCGCTTCAAGGGCGCCGAGATCGTGTGGTGCCAGGAAGAGCCGCGCAACATGGGCGGCTGGCACTTCATCGAGCCCTATCTCGAATGGGTGCTGAACCAGATCCACGCGCCGAACAAGCGTCCGCGCTACGCCGGCCGTCCGGCCGCGGCGGCCACCGCCACCGGCCTGATGTCGAAACATCTGGCGCAGCTCAAGGCGCTGCTCGACGACGCACTGAATTAACCACCTTCACCACCACCATGCCCCGCCTTGTGCGCAATTGCGCACTGGAGCGGGGCATCCGGTATCCCGGGTCATCCAGCTAGGTCGCTGTCGTCACGGAGTACCGGATCGTCCGCTTCGGCGGGCGGTGGCCGTACCAAGTTTCATGACCGCAGGGTTGATCTGAGGAAAAGACCATGACTGAAATTCGCGTTCCAACGCTCGGTGAATCCGTGACCGAGGCCACCATCGGCCGCTGGTTCAAGAAGGCGGGTGATGCCGTCGCGGTGGACGAGCCGTTGGTGGAGCTGGAGACCGACAAGGTCACGATCGAGGTGCCGGCGCCGTCCGCCGGCACGCTCGGCGAGATCATCGCCAAGGATGGCGAGACGGTCGCCGTCGGCGCGCTGCTCGGCCAGATCAATGATGGCGCGGCTCCGGCGAAGCCCGCCGCCGCTCCGGCTGCCAAGGCTGCGGCGCCCGCCGCCGCGGCGCCGGCCGCCGCCCCCGCGCCGGCTCCTGCTGCGCCGAAGGCGCCGCCGGCGGATGCCCCGCTCGCTCCGTCGGTGCGAAAACTGTCCGCCGAAAGCGGCGTCGATGCCACCACCGTGCCCGGCTCGGGCAAGGACGCCCGCGTCACCAAGGGCGACATGCTAGCCGCGATCGAGAAGGCCGCCTCGGCGCCGACCCCGGTCAATCAGCCGGCCGCCGCGGTGCAGGTCCGCGCCCCGTCGCCGGCCGACGATGCCGCGCGCGAGGAGCGCGTGAAGATGACGCGGCTGCGCCAGACCATCGCGCGCCGCCTCAAGGACGTGCAGAACACCGCAGCGATGCTGACGACCTTCAACGAGGTCGACATGACCGAGGTGATGAAGCTGCGTGCCCAGTACAAGGACGTGTTCGAGAAGAAGCACGGCGCCAAGCTCGGCTTCATGGGCTTCTTCACCAAGGCCGTCGTTCAGGGCTTGAAGGACATTCCCGCCGTCAACGCCGAGATCGACGGCAGCGACCTGATCTACAAGAACTACTACCACATCGGCGTCGCCGTCGGCACCGACCGCGGCCTGGTGGTGCCCGTGGTGCGCGACTGCGACCACAAGTCGATCTCCGATATCGAGAAGTCGATCGCCGACTACGGCCGTAGAGCCCGCGACGGCCAGCTCAAGATCGACGAGATGCAGGGCGGCACCTTCACCATCACCAATGGCGGCATCTATGGCTCGCTGATGTCGACCCCGATCCTCAACGCGCCGCAGTCCGGCATCCTCGGCATGCACAAGATCCAGGAGCGGCCGATGGTGGTCGGCGGCAAGATCGAGGTCCGCCCGATGATGTATCTGGCGCTGTCCTACGATCACCGCGTGATCGACGGCAAGGAAGCAGTGACCTTCCTAGTGCGCGTCAAGGAGAGCCTGGAGGATCCGGCCCGCCTGGTGCTGGACCTGTAAGAAGGTCATTCGCGCGCGGCGCTCGACCCGATCGGGCGCCGCAATCGTTTTGGCCGCGTATCTTTGGGGATCAATGTGACGGATAAGGTTGTCATCATCACCGGCGGCAGCCGCGGCATCGGCCGCGCCACCGCCCTCGCTGCCGCCGCGCGCGGCTATCGTGTTGTGGTCGGCTATGCCAGCAACAAGAAGGCGGCCGACGAGGTCGTCGCCCAGATCGCGGCTAGCAACGGCAAGGCGATCGCGGTGAAATGCGATGTCGCCGAGGAAGGCGATATCCTCGACCTGTTCAAGGCGGCCGACAAATTCGGCACGCTCGGGGCGCTGGTCAACAATGGCGGGATCGTCGGCACCAGCGGCGTGCGCGTCGACGAAATGTCGGCCGAGCGCATCCGGCGCGTGATGGCCGTCAACGTCACCGGCTCGATCCTCTGCGCCCGCGAAGCGGTGAAGCGGATGTCGACCAAGCATGGCGGCCAGGGCGGCGTCATCGTCAACCTCTCCTCGGTCGCGGCAAGGCTCGGCGCGCCCAACACCTATGTCGATTATGCCGCGTCCAAGGGCGCGATCGATTCGTTCACCGTCGGCCTTGGCCATGAAGTCGCGGCCGAAGGCATTCGCGTCGCCGGCATCCGGCCGGGACTGATCGACACCGAAATCCATGCCGCGGGCGGCGAGCCCGACCGCGCGCACCGGCTCGCCCATATGGTGCCGATGAAGCGCGTCGGCACCGCGGATGAGATCGCTAACGCCATCGTCTGGCTGATGTCGGACGAGGCCTCCTATGTCACCAGCACGATCCTCGACGTGTCGGGCGGTCGCTAACAGTCAAAGAGTTACAGGACCTCAATCATGGCTTCTTACGATCTCGTCGTCATCGGCACCGGCCCTGGCGGCTATGTCTGCGCGATCCGCGCGGCGCAACTCGGCATGAAGGTCGCCGTCGTCGAGAAGAACGCGACGCTCGGCGGCACCTGCCTCAATGTCGGCTGCATGCCCTCGAAGGCGCTGCTGCACGCCTCCGAGATGTTCGAGGAAGCTGCGCATTCCTTCGCCAAGATGGGCGTCAGCGTCTCGGCGCCGAAGCTCGATCTGCCCGCGATGATGAACTTCAAGCAGCAGGGCATCGACGGCAACGTCAAGGGCGTCGAGTTCCTGATGAAGAAGAACAAGATCGACGTGCTCAAGGGCACCGGCAAGATTCTCGGTGCCGGCAAGGTCGAAGTCTCCGGTGACGGCAAGACCGAGACCGTCGAGACCAAGAACATCGTGATCGCCACCGGCTCCGACATCGCGCGGCTGAAGGGCATCGAGATCGACGAGAAGCGCATCGTGTCGTCGACCGGCGCGCTGTCGCTGGAGAAGGTGCCGTCGAGTCTGTTGATCGTCGGCGCCGGCGTGATCGGGCTCGAGCTCGGCTCGGTCTGGCACCGTCTCGGCGCCAAGGTCACCGTGGTGGAATTCCTCGACCGCATTTTGCCCGGCATGGACGGCGAAGTGGCAAAACAATTCCAGCGCATGCTGGAGAAGCAGGGCTTCACCTTCAAGCTCGGCACCAAGGTCACCGCGGTCGACACCTCGGGCAAGACGCTGCAGGCCAAGGTCGAGCCGGCGGCGGGCGGCGCGGCGGAGACGATCGAAGCCGACGTCGTGCTCGTCTGCATCGGCCGCGTGCCCTACACCGAGGGCCTTGGGTTGAAGGAAGCCGGGGTCGCGCTCGACAATCGCGGCCGCGTTGAGATCGACGCGCACTTCTCGACGAACGTGAAGGGCATCTACGCGATCGGCGACGTCGTCGCCGGACCGATGCTCGCGCACAAGGCGGAAGACGAAGGGGTCGCCTGCGCGGAGATCATCGCGGGGCAGGCGGGCCATGTGAACTACGATGTTATCCCAGGTGTCGTGTATACCACGCCGGAAGTGTCGTCGGTCGGCAAGACCGAGGAGGAGCTCAAGCAGGCCGGCGTCGCTTATACCGTCGGCAAGTTTCCGTTCACCGCGAACGGCCGCTCCAAGGTCAATCAGACCACCGATGGTCTTGTGAAAGTTCTCGCAGATGCGAAAACGGATCGGGTGCTCGGCGTGCACATCGTCGGCCGCGAAGCCGGCGAAATGATCCATGAAGCCTGCGTTTTGATGGAATTTGGCGGTTCGGCCGAGGATCTGGCCCGCACCTGCCACGCCCATCCGACCCGCTCGGAAGCCATCAAGGAAGCCTCGCTTGCGGTGGGCAAACGCGCCATCCATATGTGATCGAAGTCCGGTGCGAGCCGGCGGAGCGTGACCTGGATAACTGAAGCCGGCTTCACGCTCTGGTAAAGAGATGAGATCATGATGCTCAGTCGCATCATGATCGAGAGATCACGACGATGTTGCGCCGCCTGTTGAACGCGTTCTGGATCCTGCTTGCGATCATCTTCCTGATCGAGGCGTGGCTGTGGGACCACCTCGAGCCGATCGTCGAGCGCATCGTGGCGGCGCTACCGCTGCGCGCGATGAAACACTGGGTGGCCGAGCGGGTGCATTCGCTTTCGCCGGCGACCACGCTGTTCATCTTCGTCATCCCCGCGATCTCGCTGTTCCCGCTCAAGCTGATCGGGCTGTGGCTGTTGGCGAACAATTACTGGATGAGCGCGGTCTCGCTGATCCTGTTCGCCAAGTTCGTCGGCATGGGCCTCACCGCTTTCCTGTTCGACGTGACGCGGCCGAAGCTGTTGCAGATGCGCTGGTTCCAGCGGCTCTATGATTTCGTGATCGCGCTCCGCGCCAAGGCCACCGCTTTGGTCGAACCGGTCAAGCAGCGCGCCCTCGAGATGCTGCGCGGCGACGGCGACGGCTGGACCGCCCGCACGCTGCGCTCGATCGCACGCTTCCGCAAGAGCGTGCACCAGGCGCGCTGAGTTTCTTCATCGAGGTTCAGTGATCCGTCGAACCGTCATCCTGAGGTGCGAGCTCTTGCAGCGCAATTGCGCTGCTGGGCGAGCCTCGAAGGATGAATCGGCCCCGCTGCGATCACGCGGAGAGAGCCGGGCCGTCGATCCTTCGAGGCTCGCCGAAGAGGCTCGCACCTCAGGATGACGGAACGAGTGGACGCGACCCCCGGTGTCGTCCCGGCGAAGGCTGGCGCCGGGACGATACCGTATGTGTTGCAGCGCCGCTCAACCCGTCATCCTGAGAGCTTGTGAAGCTTTGTCCTCATCTACCGTTGTCATCGCCCGGCCTGTGCGCAATTGCGCACATGGACCGGGCGATCCAGTACGCCGCGGCCCCTCGCTTCTATCACCGGCGTCTCTGGAATACTGGATCACCCGGTCAAGCCGGGTGATGACACCGAGCAAGCTGAGCAAACCATCACCGTCACCCTGAGGAGCGCGCACTTGCGCGCGTCTCGAAGGGTCGACGGCCCCACTGTCACCGCGCGCACACTGTTTCGGAATATTAGAAGAATACCCCTGAGTTGCTCGACGTGTCAAGCGCGTTGCCGAACGGCGGCAGCCGCCGGCTACTTTGCATGGGGTTGTTTTCGCCATATTGGCGGCGTGCGCCTGCGACGGGGCGCGCGTCCCAGCCCAGACCTCAATGCAGATGCAGCAGATGCGGCTGGAACAGGCCGAGCGCGGTCATCGCGATGCCGGCCAAGGTCACGATGCCGGACACCCAGGCCAGCGCGAGGATGCCGGTGATGATGGTCGCCGACGCCAGCACGATGGCGATCTGGAAGGCGGCAGAGGCAATTTCGAAATGGTGATATTTCGCGGTCGCCTCGTCGCGCTCATGCTCGGCATGCTTGGCGCGCTCCGACAGTTGCTCCGAGCCTTCGCCGGTGTCCGGCTCCGAGCGGTAGCGCGCCGCGGTCTTGGTCCAGTCGTCGATCTGCTTCTGCAGCGCCGCCTTGGCCGCCTCGTCGGTCGTGGCGCCGAGGCTGAGCTTGCCCTGATCGGCCGCGACCTGCACCGTAGTGCGGCGGATGCTCTTGGCCTGGAAGAAGGCCCAGAGGTTGGAGGCCTCGACATTCTTGGCGATCGCTTCGGTCTGCGCGCCCTTGCCGAGGGTTTCCGACAGCGCCAGGAACAGCGCGATCACGGCGATCAAAAGGGCGATCTTCTTGTTCGAGCCGGATGCATGCTCGGCATGTTCGGCGTGCTCCATACTTTCATGTGCGCTCATGATTCCCCTCCGGATGCGACCGCGGCACGATTGCCGAATGCGCCGCACAACGCAAGGGGCGAGCGATTTATGGCAGCCGTATGAAGACGAACGGCGCGGGCCGCGTTCACAATGATGAACGCCGCGCCTATTTGAGCATGATCTTCTCGGAAAACCGCTTCACACTTTTCCGGATCATGCTTTAGCCGCGCGGATGCGCCGAGCGATAGACTTCGAGCAGGCGTTCGCTGTCGATGCCGGTATAGATCTGCGTGGTCGACAGCGAGGCGTGGCCGAGCAGTTCCTGGATCGCGCGCAGATCGCCGCCGCGGCTGAGCAGATGGGTGGCAAAGGAGTGCCGCAGCGCGTGCGGGGTCGCGCTGTCGGGCAGGCCGAGCGCGCCGCGCAGCCGCTCCATGGTGAGCTGGATGATGCGCGGGCTGAGCGGACCGCCGCGCGCGCCGACGAACATCGGCCCGGTCGGGCTCAGCGGATGCGGACAGATCGCCGCATAGTCCGCGATCAACTGCAGCACGGTCTGCAGCACCGGCACCATGCGGGTCTTGTTGCCCTTGCCGGTCACGACCAGCACGTCGCCTTCGCCGGGCTTCGGCACGTCGCGGCGCTTCAGCCCCAGCGCCTCGGAGATGCGCAGGCCCGAACCATAGAGCAGCGCCATCACGGCGGCGTCACGCACCAGGATCCAGGTCTCGCGTTCCTCGCCGGCGCGCTCGTCGGCATCGGCAAAACGCTTCGCCGCCTCCATGTGGATCGGCTTCGGCAGGCTTTTTGCAACTTTCGGCGCGCGGATCGCCGACAGCGCGCCGACCTTGCCCTTGCCCTCGCGCTCCAGGAAGCGTCCGAACGAGCGCAGGCCGGCCAAGGCCCGCATCAGCGATCGGCCGCCGATCTCGTCGGCGCGCCGCATCGCCATGAAGGCGCGGACATCGCTCGCCTCCAGCGCGGCAAAGCCGGCAAGCGTGACCTTGGCGCCCCAATGCCCCGCGAGGAAAGCCAGGCATTGCCTGACATCGCGGGCATAGGCTTCGAGGGTTTTGGGCGACAGCCGCCGCTCGGCGCGCAGATGCGACAGCCAGCGCGTCATCTCCTGTGTGATTGACACGTCGGCGCAGTCGAGCTCGAGCGCTTGAACGGGCTGATCGGTCCGGGCCATATCTTGTAAGCGACCTTGGGGGCTATTGGTGCTGCGATTCTCCTGATTATATCGCACTTCCTTCGTTTACCGTTCGCTAAGGCGGCGCAGCGGTGCTAGGCGAATCCGATGGACCACACCACGCGCAACAGCACGGCTTCCGCATCGGCGACACGTGTCGTCGACGTGCTGGTGCCTGTCGCGCTGAACCAGACCTATTCCTACCGCGTCCCGCGCGGCATGGAGCTCGCGCCGGGCGACGTGATCGCCGTTCCGCTCGGGCCGCGCGAGGTCGTCGCGGTGGTATGGGCCGAGAACGCCAAGCCCGATCCGCGGCTGCACAACCGCCTCAAGGACGTCAGCGAGAAGCTCGATGTTCCGCCGCTGAAGGCGGAACTGCGCCAGCTGGTCGATTGGGTGTCGAACTACACGCTGTCGGCGCGCGGCATGGTGCTGCGGATGACGCTGCGCATGGGCGAGAATCTCGGGCCCGAGCGCACGCGTCTCGGCGTGCGGCTGGTCGGCGAGCCGCCGCAGCGCCTGACGCCAGCGCGGCGGCGATTGATCGAGGTGCTGTCGGACGGCCTGCTGCACGGCAAGTCGGACGCCGCGAAGGAGGCCGGGGTCAGTTCAGGCGTGGTCGACGGCCTGGTCGATGAGGGCACGCTGACGGTCGAGGCGATGCCGCCGCCGGCGCCGCCGCCGCGTCCTGATCCCGCCTTCGCGCAACCGGATTTTTCCCGCGAGCAGCGCAGCGCCGTCGACGTGATGCGAACGCTCGCCGCCAGCGGCAGCTTTCATGTCGCGCTGCTCGACGGCGTCACCGGCTCCGGCAAGACCGAGGTCTATTTCGAGGCGATTGCGGAAAACATCCGGCGCGGCAAGCAGTCGCTGATCCTGATGCCGGAGATCGCGCTGACCGGCCAGTTCCTCGACCGTTTCTCGCAGCGCTTCGGGGTGCGGCCGCTGGAATGGCATTCCGAGCTCACGCCGCGCACCCGCGCGCGCAACTGGGCGGCGATCTCGGAGGGCAAGGCGCCGGTCGTGGTCGGCGCCCGCTCGGCGCTGTTCCTGCCCTACGCCGATCTCGGCCTCATCATCGTCGATGAGGAGCACGACCAGGCCTATAAGCAGGACGACGGCGCGCATTATCACGCGCGCGACATGGCGGTGGTGCGCGCCCATATCGCAAAGATTCCGATCGTGCTGGCGTCCGCCACGCCGTCGGTCGAGAGCGAGGTCAATGCGCGCAAGGGGCGCTACCAGCGCGTCGCGCTGCCGTCGCGGTTCGGCGGCCAGCACATGCCGCATATCGATGCGATCGATCTGCGCCGCGCGCCGCCGCCGCGCGGCCGCTTCATCTCGCCGCCACTGGCCGAGCAGATCCGCTATGCGATCGAGCGGCGCGAGCAGGCGCTGCTGTTTCTCAATCGCCGTGGCTATGCGCCGCTAACGCTGTGCCGCGCCTGCGGTCATCGCTTCGCCTGCACGATCTGCGATGCCTGGTTGGTCGATCACCGGTTTCGCCAGCGGCTGGTCTGCCATCACTGCGGCTTCTCGATGCCGCGCCCGAACATCTGCCCGAACTGCGCGGCGGAGGAATCGCTGGCCGCCGTCGGTCCCGGCGTCGAGCGCCTGCAGGAGGAGGCAGCTCACATCTTCCCCGAGGCGCGCACCATGGTGCTGTCGAGCGATCTCATCACCTCGATCGAAACCATGCGCAGCGAGCTCAACGAGATCGCCCAGGGCCGCGTCGACATCATCATCGGCACGCAACTCGTTGCCAAGGGACACAACTTCCCGCGGCTCAATCTGGTCGGCGTCGTCGATGCCGATCTCGGTTTGAGCAATGGCGATCCGCGCGCCGCCGAGCGCACGTTCCAGCTGCTGAACCAGGTGGTCGGCCGTGCCGGGCGCGAGCAGGGCCGCGGCGTCGGCTTTCTGCAGACGCACCAGCCCGAGCATCCCGTGATCAAGGCGTTGATCGCGAACGACCGCGAGGCGTTCTACGCCAGCGAGATCGATATCCGCGAGCGCACCGGCTATCCGCCGTTCGGCCGCCTGGTGAGCCTGATCATTTCCGCTGGCGATCGTCCGACCGCGGAGGGCTTTGCCCGCAAGCTCGCTGCGGTGGCGCCGCTCGACGAGCGGATCCAGGTGCTCGGTCCGGCGGAGGCGCCGCTCGCGGTGATCAAGGGCCGCTACCGCTTCCGCCTGCTGGTGAAATCGCTGCGCAATGTCGACCTGTCGCAGTACTTGCGCGAATGGCTGGCCGCCGGTCCGAAGACCAAGGGCAATCTCAAGCTCGAGGTCGACGTCGATCCGCAGAGCTTTTTGTAGGTAGCCGTCATTGCGAGCGAAGCGAAGCAATCCATCGCTCTGCATATGCGGCCCCGTGGATTGCTTCGCTTCGCTCGCAATGACGCGGGTTGGTGGTGCGGCCGGCCCGCAAAGAAAAGCCTGCCGTCATTTGCGACGGCAGGCCACTTTTGGCACGCGAGGCACGGGCCTCGCGGCCGTTACGCTACGCAACGCTTACTTAAGACGCTTAGATGACCTCGGCGGTGACGCGGCCGACGCCGGCGCCGGTCAGGCCGATGGCGCGGGCGGCGCCGGTCGAGAGGTCGAGCACGCGGCCGCGGATGAACGGGCCACGGTCATTGATGGTGACGACGACGCTGCGGCCGCCATGGCTGACGCGGAGCTTGGTGCCGAACGGCAGCGAGCGATGGGCCGCGGTCATGGCGTTCTGGTTGAAGCGCTGACCGGAGGCGGTGCGGCTGCCCGATTCATTGCCGTAGAACGACGCCATCCCCGAGAACGAGTGGCCGCCGCCCGGCTGCACCGAGGCGTTGGCGTTGCGCCAGGCCGACCCCTCGGCCCGGGCGTGATGATGGTGGTGATGATGGCGATGATGCCTGGACTTCGCGGACGCTTCGGTCACGCTGCCCCCAACCAGAAGCGTCGCGGCCACAACAGCAAGCGCCGTACGCGACTGGGTTACGCCCAGTACCATTTTCTTGATATTCGTCATTGATTTAAGACCCTCAGACAGTATTGCCACCAACCGTGGCAAGTGGAACCCCCGTCCCTTGTTGACCAAGGCCGTTTGATTTCGCAATGCGGCGTGAATTGGGCAGTAAATCCGGATTGCCTCCGGCTGAAATATCTTGTTACCGCTTCGGGGTGGTCTCGGGAGGTTCCGTAACCTTCCGCTTTAACTAAATTTTAACGATTAAAATACTTGCGAATACTGAAAAACGACACCGTAGTAAGTTTTCGGTAAGTATTCGCCAAATGGAGCGCGTGCCTCGCGATTTGTTCCCTCGCGATCACTCATGGCCGCATGTGAATTTTTTCTGGAACGAATCCGGTCCGTGCGAATCCGATGCGGTGCCGGCAAAATTCCCGTCCGCAGAATTCGCTGATTCGGCCGGCGGTCGTGGCCGCCAAAGCACGTGTGCGACGCGCGTGCGACAAGGCGGCGCCAGCGCGTGTCGTCATGTTGCACCTGCGCGATTGCTATGTTAGCAAAGCCCGCGATTTTAACGGTCCCGGCACGTCCTGTGCCGGTCGAAAATCGAAGTCCCGCTTGAATTCCAAGGGCTTGGATCGCTAGGCGCTGCTTTGGTGGCGACGGTTTTTCCCTTGCGAATTTAACAGCAAAAAGAGCGAGCTCGTGGCTGCTGAAGATCCGTCCGTTTCGGGAGTGTCCGGCCGTTATGCAACGGCGTTGTTCGAGTTGGCGCGCGACGAGCAATCCGTCGATGCCGTAAAGGCTGATCTCGACAGATTCGAGGCCATGCTGAACGAGAGCGAGGACCTCAAGCGCCTCGTCCGCAGTCCGGTGTTTTCCGCCGAAGCCCAGCTCAAGGCGCTGACCGCGGTGCTGGACAAGGCCGGCATTTCCGGCACCTCGGCAAAATTCCTCAAAGTGCTCACCTCCAATCGCCGGCTGTTCGCAATTGCCGATGTGATCCGCGCCTATCGCGCGCTGGTGGCGAAGTTCAAGGGCGAGGCGACCGCGGAAGTCACCGTCGCCGAACAACTCAGTGACAAGAATCTCGACGCGCTGAAGGCCGCACTGAAATCAGTGACGGGCAAGGACGTCGCGCTCAACGTGAAGGTCGATCCCTCCATTATTGGTGGCCTGGTGGTCAAGCTCGGCAGCCGGATGGTGGATAGTTCGCTTCGCACCAAACTCAATTCGATCAAGAACGCGATGAAAGAGGCAGGCTGATGGACATCCGCGCCGCAGAAATTTCTGCGATCCTCAAGGACCAGATCAAGAATTTCGGCCAGGAAGCCGAGGTCACCGAAGTTGGACAGGTGCTGTCGGTCGGTGACGGTATCGCCCGCGTCTACGGCCTCGACAACGTCCAGGCCGGTGAGATGGTCGAGTTCGAGAACGGCACCCGCGGCATGGCGCTCAACCTCGAAACCGACAACGTCGGTATCGTGATCTTCGGCGCCGACCGCGAGATCAAGGAAGGCCAGACCGTCAAGCGCACCCGCGCCATCGTGGACGCGCCGGTTGGCAAGGGCCTGCTCGGCCGCGTCGTCGACGCGCTCGGCAACCCGATCGACGGCAAGGGCCCGATCCAGGCCACCGAACGCAAGCGCGTCGACGTCAAGGCGCCCGGCATCATTCCGCGCAAGTCGGTGAACGAGCCGATGGCCACCGGCCTGAAGGCGATCGACGCGCTGATCCCGATCGGCCGCGGCCAGCGCGAACTGATCATCGGCGACCGCCAGACCGGCAAGACCGCGATCGCGCTCGACACCATCCTGAACCAGAAGCCGCTCAACGCGCAGCCGGACGAGAACATCAAGCTGTACTGCGTCTATGTCGCGGTCGGCCAGAAACGCTCCACCGTCGCGCAGTTCGTCAAGGTGCTCGAGGAGCAGGGCGCGCTCGAATACTCGATCGTTGTTGCCGCCACCGCGTCGGACCCGGCGCCGATGCAGTACATCGCGCCGTTCACCGGCTGCACCATGGGCGAATACTTCCGCGACAACGGCATGCACGCTGTGATCATCTATGACGACTTGTCCAAGCAGGCCGTCGCCTACCGCCAGATGTCGCTGCTCCTGCGCCGTCCGCCGGGCCGCGAAGCCTATCCGGGCGACGTGTTCTATCTGCATTCTCGTCTGCTCGAGCGCGCTGCGAAGCTCAACAAGGAGCATGGCTCGGGTTCGCTGACCGCACTGCCGGTCATCGAAACCCAGGCCAACGACGTGTCGGCCTACATCCCGACCAACGTGATTTCGATCACCGACGGCCAGATCTTCCTGGAAACCGACCTGTTCTTCCAGGGCATCCGTCCCGCGGTGAACGTCGGTCTGTCGGTGTCGCGCGTCGGCTCGTCGGCGCAGACCAAGGCAACCAAGAAGGTCGCCGGCAAGATCAAGGGCGAGCTCGCGCAGTACCGCGAAATGGCGGCGTTCGCGCAGTTCGGCTCGGACCTCGACGCCTCGACCCAGCGCCTGCTGAACCGTGGCTCGCGCCTCACAGAGCTCCTGAAGCAGCCGCAGTTCTCACCGCTGAAGATGGAAGAGCAGGTCTGCGTGATCTGGGCCGGCACCAACGGCTATCTCGATCCGCTGCCGCTCAACAAGGTGAAGGCGTTCGAGGAAGGCCTGCTGTCGCTGCTGCGCGGCAAGAACGCCGAGATCCTCGACGCGATCCGCACCAGCCGCGATCTCTCCGACGACACCGCCGCCAAGCTGAAGACGGTGGTCGAAGGTTTCGCCAAGACTTTTGCGTAAGACGTTTGCATAACAAGGGGCGTCGCCCGGCGTGCCGCCGGGCGTGACGAACAGAGGCTTGCGATCTGACCCTTGCGGTCGGATCGCCGGGGTGGACGAAGAATGGCGTCACTGAAAGACATGCGGGTCCGCATCGCCTCGACCAAGGCGACGCAGAAGATCACCAAGGCCATGCAGATGGTCGCAGCCTCCAAGCTGCGCCGCGCGCAGCAAGCCGCTGAGGCGGCGCGGCCCTACGCCGACAAGATGGACGCGGTGATCTCCAACATCGCTGCCGCCGCGAACGGCTCGCCCGGCGCGCCGGCGCTGCTCGCGGGCACCGGCAAGGATCAGGTGCATCTGCTGCTGGTCTGCACCGGCGAGCGCGGCTTGTCGGGCGCGTTCAACTCCTCGATCGTGCGCCTGGCGCGCGAGCGGGCGCAGTCGCTGATCGCGCAGGGCAAGGAGGTCAAGTTCTTCTGCGTCGGCCGCAAGGGCTACGAGCAGCTGCGCCGGACCTTCGAGCGGCAGATCGTCGAGCATCTCGACCTGCGCTCGGTGCGCCAGCTTGGCTTCGTCAATGCCGAGGACATCGCCACCAAGGTGCTGGCGCGGTTCGACGCCGGCGAATTCGACGTCTGCACGTTGTTCTATTCGCGCTTCAAGTCGGTGATCGCGCAGATCCCGACCGCGCAGCAAATCATCCCGCTGGAGGTCGCTGCACCCGCGGCCAATGCGGCGCCTGCCACGTCCTACGAATACGAGCCGGAAGAGGACGAGATCCTCACCTCGCTGCTGCCGCGCAACCTCGCAGTGCAGATCTTCCGTGCGCTGCTGGAGAACAACGCCTCGTTCTACGGCGCGCAGATGAGTGCGATGGACAACGCCACCCGCAACGCCGGCGAAATGATCCGCAAGCAAACCCTTATTTATAACCGGACCCGTCAGGCCCAGATCACGAAGGAGCTGATTGAAATCATCTCCGGCGCTGAAGCGGTCTAAGGCAAGTTTTTCGAAGGAGAACATCCATGGCTACAGCAGCCACCCAGGTCGGTCGCGTTACCCAGGTCACGGGCGCCGTGGTCGACGTCCAATTCGAAGGCCACCTTCCGGCGATTCTCAACTCGCTCGAGACCAAGAATGGCGGCAACCGCCTGGTGCTCGAGGTCGCCCAGCATCTCGGCGAATCGACCGTCCGCACCATCGCGATGGACACCACCGAAGGTCTGGTCCGCGGCCAGGAAGTGACCGACACCGGCGCGCCGATCCGCGTGCCGGTCGGTGAAGGCACGCTCGGCCGCATCATCAACGTGGTCGGCGAGCCGATCGACGAAGCCGGCCCGATCAAGTCCGAGGGCCTGCGCGCCATCCACCAGGATGCGCCGACCTATACCGACCAGTCGACGGAAGCGGAAATTCTCGTCACCGGCATCAAGGTTGTCGACCTTCTTGCTCCGTACGCCAAGGGCGGCAAGATCGGCCTGTTCGGCGGCGCCGGCGTCGGCAAGACCGTGCTGATTCAGGAGCTGATCAACAACGTCGCGAAGGCGCACGGCGGCTACTCGGTGTTCGCCGGCGTCGGCGAGCGCACCCGCGAAGGCAACGACCTCTATCACGAGTTCATCGAATCGAAGGTCAACGCCGATCCGCACAATCCTGATCCGAGCGTGAAGTCGAAGTGCGCGCTGGTGTTCGGCCAGATGAACGAGCCGCCCGGCGCCCGCGCCCGCGTCGGCCTCACCGGTCTGACGGTCGCCGAGCACTTCCGCGACCAGGGCCAGGACGTGCTGTTCTTCGTCGACAACATCTTCCGCTTCACCCAGGCGGGCTCGGAAGTGTCGGCGTTGCTCGGCCGTATTCCTTCGGCGGTGGGTTATCAGCCGACGCTCGCGACCGACATGGGCGCGCTGCAGGAGCGCATCACCACCACGCAGAAGGGCTCGATCACCTCGGTGCAGGCGATCTACGTGCCGGCCGACGACTTGACCGACCCGGCGCCCGCCACCTCGTTCGCGCACTTGGACGCCACCACGGTGCTGTCGCGCGCGATCTCGGAAAAGGGCATCTATCCGGCAGTGGACCCGCTCGACTCGACCTCGCGCATGTTGTCGCCGCTCGTCGTCGGTGAAGAGCACTACAACACCGCGCGTCTGGTCCAGCAGATCCTGCAGCGCTACAAGTCGCTGCAGGACATCATCGCCATTCTCGGCATGGACGAGTTGTCGGAAGAGGACAAGCTGACGGTGGCCCGCGCCCGCAAGGTCGAGCGCTTCCTGTCGCAGCCGTTCCACGTCGCCGAAGTCTTCACCGGCTCGCCGGGCAAGTTCGTCGACCTCGCGGACACCATCAAGGGCTTCCGCGATCTCTGCCAGGGCAAGTATGACCACCTGCCGGAAGCGGCGTTCTACATGGTCGGCACCATCGAAGAGGCCGTCGAGAAGGGCAAGAAGCTCGCCGCCGAGGCGGCCTAAGCTTCATGATGTCGTCATCGCCGGACTTGATCCGGCGATCCATCGAACGAGACCAGTTTTGACTGATGGACCCGCGGGTCAAGCCCGCGGGTGACAGCGCAAAGAACGGAAAGACCATGACCACCTTCCACTTCGATCTCGTCTCTCCCGAAAAGCTCGCCTTCTCCGGCGATGTCGATCAGGTCGACGTTCCCGGCGTGGAGGGTGATTTCGGCGTGCTGGCCGGACACGCGCCGGTCGTCGCCACGGTTCGTCCGGGCATCCTGACGATCACGGCTGCCGGCAAGCGCGAGAAGGTCATCGTGCTCGGCGGACTTGCCGAAGTGTCGGACAAGGGTCTCACCGTGCTCGCCGACGTCGCGACTGCGATTGTGGATCTCGATCGTGCGAAGTTCGCCGAGACGATCAAGGAAATGGAAGAGAAGCTCGCCGAAAAGGAGGGCTCCGAACTCGATCACGCCATCGAGCGGCTCGACCACTTCAAGAGCATCCAGCACGAGCTCAACGCGACGGCAATGCATTAAGCGCGGTGGCGATTCGTCGCCGCGCTTTGTGAAGCCGCTCACGGTTTTTCCGTTTATCACATACGAAGACTTGAACGATTCAGCGCTCGCCAGACCTGGCGGGCGCTGAATGCTTGTTGCACCCGCGAACGCCTGACGGCATCCTGCACCGCATATTCGGGCTTCGGGGCTGGGCTTCATGAAACGCAAGATCGAGGCGATCCTTGCGGCTGATATTGCAGGCTGCCGTCAATGTGGGCCGTGGCGAATGCGCCAAACGCGGCAGCGATATCGGGCCGTTCGCGGTAGTCCCAACGAGAGCGTGAGCCGGAAATGTGAAGCAGCTTACAGCGGCGATCGTGCGCAAATGACAAGTTGAAGCGCGGTGACCGATCGGCCCAACCTCACCGCTCCCCTGGACGCCATGGACGCAATGCCGTGCTGACCTTCTCCACCGACGCTCTCCGTCCGCAGGACCGTTTTGAACATTGGTGCGACGTACGCGGCAAGAGCCTGTTCGGCGTCACGATCGAGCTCGACCGCGACAAGCGTCCGGATTTCCGGGGACGGTTCTCCGCAACGCCGATCGGCGATGCCGTGCTGGCGGAGATGAAGGCATCCTCCTATCGCGTCAGCCGGACCTCGACCGACATTGCCCGCGTGCCGAGCAACAGCCTGCATCTCGCCTGGCAGGTGCGTGGGCCCGGACACCTGAACATCGGCCGCGATCGCGTTCACTACGTCCGCAACGGGGATCTGGTGTTCGGCCATTCCAACCTTCCGTTCGCGTCGACGCCCGAACGTAGCGACGGCTTTCACTTCTACAGCCTCAAGATTCCCGTCAGCAGCGAGCTCGTGCTCGGAGCGCCGATCGAGGACGTGCCGCCGGTCGCGCTGCCGCGCGATGCCAGCCTGACCCGCCTGGTCGGCGCCATGTTCCGCTCCATGACCCGCGATCCCGCCAACGCCGGGCAATTCGCCGGCGACGTCGCGCATATGGTGCGGCTTGCGTTGCTGTCGCGCGGGCGCGCGCGGCCGCGTCAGGACGAAATCCGTGCCGCGTTGCATGCAGGCTATCTCCACGCGGCGCGCGAGATCATGCTCCGCGACCTGCATCGTCCGGCGCTGACGCCGGCGGTGGTTGCCTCCGAGCTCGGCATTTCGCTGCGGCAATTGCATGCGCTGTTCGAGCCGACCGGCCTTTCCTTTGCGCGGACGCTGACGGCGATGCGGTTGAAGGAGGCGAGGCGGCTGCTCTCCACCATGCCGGAATGCGGCATCGACGAGATCGCCTTCTCCTGCGGCTTCGACAGCATCGCGACCTTCTATCGCGTGTTCCGCGCCAGCTTTGGCATGACGCCGGGCGATGCGCGGCGCGTTCAGGCCGCCGATGCGCCGGCGAATTCCGCGAAGCTGGCGGCGACCGCGCGATAGACCTCGCGGCGGAAAGGCACCACGAGATCGGCGACGCGGTCGAGCCGCTCCCAGCGCCATTGGTCGAATTCCGCGGGCTGGCCGTTGCGCGGCGTCAGCGGGTCGATCTCGTCATCGCGCCCGGTGAAGCGCAGCGCGAACCACTTCTGGCGCTGGCCGCGGAAGCGCGCGAGCCGGTGCGATGCCGGGCCGTCGTAGGGCGGGAATTCGTAAGTGATCCAGGTGGTCTCGCCGAGATAGTCGGCGCTGACGGCGCCGGTCTCCTCCCACAATTCGCGCATCACGGCCTGGCGCGGATCCTCGCCGGCGTCGATGCCGCCTTGCGGCATCTGCCATTCGAGGCCGGGCAGGATGATCTCCGGACCGTCGTCCTTGAAGCGGCGGCCGATCAGCACGCGCCCTTCGGCGTTGAACAGCGCGATGCCCACATTGGGGCGGTAGGGCTTTTCCGATGACATGGCGGCGGAGTTTGTCTAGCCGCCCGCGAGGCCGGCGAATTCCTTTACCACGCGCTCATAGACCGGACGCTTGAACGGCACGATCAGCTCGGGAAGATTCTTCATCGGCTCCCAGCGCCAGGTGACGAACTCGGCCTTGTGTCCGCCGCCGGGACTGGCGACGTTGATCTCGTTCTCCTTGCCGGTGAAGCGCAGCGCGAACCACTTCTGCCGCTGCCCGCGATAGCGGCCTTTCCAGGCGCGGCCCGCCACGGTGCGCGGGATGTCGTAGATCAGCCAGTCCGAGACCTCGCCGAGCTTCTCCACCGATTTGATGCTGGTCTCCTCGTACAGCTCGCGCTTGGCGGCCTGAAAGGTGTCTTCGCCGGGATCGACGCCACCTTGCGGCATCTGCCAGACATGGGCCTCGTCGACATGCTCGATCCCGCCCGCGCGGCGCCCGATGAAGACCAGCCCCGCCTCATTCAGCAGCATGATGCCGACGCAGGTTCGATAGGGCAGGTCTTCGTAACGTGCCATGCTGCCGCTACCTCGCACATCTCTGGAGCTGCCCCCCGACCCGGCCCCCCGGCATGGTCTCAAGGCGCCCCAACGGATTGATTGTTAGCCCGATTTTGATTTCAGCATCGCCGTTGTCAATGGCACAAGCATGATCCCCTTGGCGTCCAGGGTCTTGACCCAGGCGCCGAGCCGCTCGATCGAGACCGGCAGGGCCGAGGCGACACCCACGGCGGTGCCGCGTTCCTTGGCGAGCGTCTCCAGCTTGACCAGGGTGCGGTCGATTTCCACCGAGGTCGGCACCGCGTCGATGGTGAAATCGGCCTTGGCGAACGGCATCGACTGGCCCGCCGCCGCGGTATGGGCCACGCTGCGCGGGGTGGAACCGTCGTCGAAATAGCCGAGGCCCCGCCTCGCGGCATCGCGAACGATCGGCTGCATCACGGCATCGGACGCGGTGAAGCGGGCGCCCATGAAATTGGCGATCCCGGCATAGCCCTGCAGGCGGCTGAGGTGCCAGTAGAAGCGGTCGAGGTTCTGCTCGCCGCTCAGCGTGGTCAGCAGGGTCTGCGGCCCCGGATCATTGTCGGGGTAATCGAACGGCTCCATCGGGATCTGCAGCAGGATCTCGTGGCGCTGGGCCCGGGCCCGCTCGGCGAGCTTGCCGGGGTCGGCCCCATAGGGCGTGAAGGCCAGCGTCACGGCCGGCGGCAGCCTCATGATGGCGTCAGTGGTCTTGGCGGCGCCGACCCCGAGGCCTGCGACCACGATGGCCACCACGGGCATCCGGGCGGCCTTGGCGCGGTCGGCATCGGCGGCATAGACCGTGAACGGCTTCAAGCCATCGGCAACCACCGGGATCATGCCGTAGCGCGATTTTTCCAGCAGGCGCTGGTCGATCCCGGTCATCATCGCGGCGGGCGCGTCGCCGCCATCGGCCTTGTCGGCGGCATCGCCAGCGCCGATCACCACGTCCTGGCGCTTGCCGCTGGAGCCGTCGATGATGGTCACGGTCCTGGAATCGCCGGCCACTGCGGGCGGCCTGGCGGCGGATTTGGCCGCAGGTTCGGCCTGACCGGCCGGGGCGTGCTTGTCTTCGGTGGCCGGCGGAGTTTTACGCAGCGCGATATGGGCGACCGGCTCGCCGCCGAGCGGGTTATTGTTGAACAGCGCGACACCGGCGAAGGCGACCAGCACGAGCCCGAGCAGCACGGCGAGCGCCTGCATCGCCGTGAACGGCAGCCGGATCCGGCGCCTCTTGCTCGCGGTTTTCTGCCCAAGCGGCGTGCTGAGCTCGTCGGCCGCCTCTGCCATAGCCCTCCCCGAATCAATCGGGGGAACGATAGCACGATGCGGCGTACACCGGCGCGCGGCGCCTGCTCCGTGGAGGCACGGTGCGGCCGTCCAGGGTGCGTCATCCAAAGCAAAAAGGGCGGCCCGAGGGCCGCCCTTTTCGCCAGATCGATGATTGGATCAGTTCGCGGCCTTGTTGCCCGGCTTGTCGACGGCGGCCTTGTCGCGCGCGGCCTCAGGTGCCGCTGGCGCGCTCGAGGTCGACTTGATGCCGTGCAGCAGGTCGTCGGCCATCTTGAGCGCCTTGTCGTCCTTGGCGTCCGGCGGCACGTAGGACTGCGAGCCGGTCTTCTCGTCGCCGTCGTTGGTCTTCAGATGGCCGCGCAGCGAGGCCTCGCCCTTGGTGTCGGTGCGCGCCTTCAGCTCATCCGGCACGTCCTGCAGCACCTCGATATCGGGCACGATGCCCTTGGCCTGGATCGACTTGCCCGACGGCGTGTAGTAGCGCGCGGTGGTCAGGCGCAGCGCGCCGTTGCCCGAGCCGAGCGGGATGATGGTCTGCACCGAGCCCTTGCCGAACGAGCGGGTGCCGACCAGCGTCGCGCGCTTGTGGTCCTGCAGCGCGCCGGCGACGATTTCGGAGGCCGAGGCCGAGCCGCCATTGATCAGCACGATCACCGGCTTGCCCTTGGTCAGGTCGCCCGGATGGGCGGCGCGGCGCTGCGTCTCCTCGGCGTTGCGGCCGCGCGTCGAAACGATCTCGCCGCGCTCCAGGAAGGAGTCGGACACCGTGACCGCCTCTTCGAGCAGGCCGCCGGGGTTGTTCCTGAGGTCGATGATGTAGCCCTTCAGCTTGTCGCCGATCTGGCCGGAGAGATTGGCGATCTCCTTCTTCAGGCCTTCGGTGGTCTGCTCGTTGAAGGTGGTGATGCGGATATAGGCGATGTCGTCGGCCTCGACGCGCGCACGCACCGAGCGGACGCGGATGTTGTCGCGCACCAGCGTGACTTCGATCGGATTGTCCTGGCCCTTGCGGACGATCTTGAGCTTGATCTTGGTGTTGACCGGACCGCGCATCTTCTCGACGGCCTGGTTCAAGGTCAGGCCCTGCACGGCTTCATCATCGAGCGTGGTGATGATGTCGTTGGCCATGATGCCGGCCTTCGAGGCCGGGGTGTCGTCGATCGGCGAGACGACCTTGATCAGGCCGTCTTCCATCGTGACCTCGATGCCGAGGCCGCCGAACTCGCCGCGGGTCTGCACCTGCATGTCGCGGAAGCTCTTGGCGTCCATGTAGCTCGAGTGCGGATCGAGGCCGGACAGCATGCCGGAGATCGCGGATTCAACCAGCTTGGAGTCGTCCGGCTTCTCGACATAGTCGCTGCGCACGCGCTCGAACACGTCGCCGAACAGGTTGAGCTGGCGATACGTGTCAGAGGTCGCAGCACGTGCGCTCGATCCCATCAGCACAGCGCGGGGCTGCGTGACGAAAAGCGTCAGTGCTGCGCCGGTGGCGGCGCTAAGGAGAATTACAGAAGTCTTGCGCATCATCCGCGAACCTTTTCGCCTTCATTTGTGGCCCACCATGGACCTGGATCGATTGGAGTGCCGTCTTTCCGGAACTCGACATAGAGCACTGGCTGGCTCGCATTGGTCGCGAGGATAGATGCAACTTGGGATGTCGACCCCATGGTCGCAACCGGCTCCCCCGTAAGTACAAACTGGCCGATGTTAACCGAAATACGCTCCATCCCGGCGATCAGGACATGATACCCGCCCCCGGCATTGAGGATCAAGAGTTGTCCATAGCTACGGAAAGGACCAGCGTAAACAACCCAGCCGTCACACGGGGTTGTGACCTGTGCACCGGGCTTGGCTGCCAAAGAAATGCCTTTTTGTACGCCGCCCGAGCCGTCGGAACCGCCAAAATCGCGAATCTTGCTGCCGTTCACGGGATACGCGAACAGGCCCTTGGCCGAGGCGAAGGCGACCGCCGGGCTCAACCGGGCCGGGTCCTTGAAGGCCCCCAGATTCGGTTTGCCGTTAACCGTCGCCGGTGCCCCCTGCAGGCTCGCGGTGGCCGCGGCCTTGGCGGCGCTCTTGATGTCCTGCTCCATCTTGGCGATCAGGCCTTGCAGGTCGGTGACCTGCTTCGACAGCGCGATGGCGCGGGCGCCCTCGGTCGCCATGTCCTTTTCGGCCGCGGCCTGCTGCCGTTGCCGCTCGTCGACCAGCGCGGCGAGGCGGGTCTGATCCTCCTTGAGCCGGTCGCGGTCATGCGCCAGCGCATCGCGTTCGGTCGCAATGGTCTTGCGCAACGCGACCAGTTCGCCGAGGTCGTTGGCAAGCTTCTCGGCGCGGGTGCGCAATTCCGGCACCACGGCCCCGAGCAGCATCGCAGTGCGCAGCGATTGCAGCGCGTCCTCCGGCCGCACCAGCAGCGCCGGCGGCGTGCGCCGTCCGGCGCGCTGCAGCGCCGCCAGCACCTCGATGACTTCGGCGCGGCGTGAGTCGAGCGAAGAGCGGATTTCGCGCTCGCGGTTGTCGAGCGGCTGCAGGCGCGTCTCGGCGTCGGCGATCCGCGTCTCGACGCTGCGCACCTGGCCGGCGATGTCGATCAGCTGCTGATTGAGCTTGCTGCGATCCTGACCGATCGCGGCGATGTCGGCCTTCAGCTTCTCCTGCAGCTCGGTCGCCTTGCGCTGCTCCTCGCGCGCCGCCTCGAGCTCCTGCTCGCGCTGCTTGATGGCATCGGGCGCGGTCGCCGTCGCCGCGGCCTGCTGCGCCGGCGGCACCGACTCCTGCGCGGACGGTGTCGCCTGGGCATGCGCGGGTGCAGGCGGATGTACCGCGAACGCGGCGATTGCAAGCGGCAGCGATGCGCTCAGCCAGCCGCGACGCGCGGTGCCGGAATACGAACGCATGTTTCGCCTGTGCTGCATCCGATGTGTTCAGCGCTTTCAATCGCCCGTCATCGCGCGTCAGGCGCGGTGATAGGGGTGGCCGGCCAAAATCGTGGCGGCCCGATAGATTTGTTCCAGAAGCATGACGCGGACCATTTGATGCGGCCAGGTCGCGGCGCCAAATGCCATGCGCAGCGAAGCTCTGCGCTGCAATTCAGGCGAAAGTCCGTCCGCGCCGCCGATCACGAAGACAGTATGCGCGATTCCCTCGTCACGCCAGCGGCCGAGCTGCTGGGCAAAGCTGGTGCTGTCGACGTTCTTGCCCCGTTCGTCGAGCGCGACCAGCGTGGACTTGTCGGGGATCAGCGCGGCGATCGCCGCGGCCTCCTCGGCGATGCGCGTGGTGGCGTCACGCGCGCGGCTTTCCGCGATGTCATGAATATCGAGGCCGCGAAAGCCGAGCTTGCGGCCGATGTCGTCGAAGCGCTCCCGATAGCGCTCGGCGAGCTCCCGTTCCGGACCCTGTTTCAGACGGCCGATGCAGATCACAGCAAGACGCATCAACGCAGACTAGCTGCGCTGCTGCCGATTCGCATCGGCTCAGTACGTCCTAGACCGCCGCGACCGCCGGGTTCTGAGTCCACAACCGTTCGAGATTGTAGAACTCACGCACCTCGGGTCTGAACACATGCACGATCACGTCGCCGGAATCGATCAGCACCCAGTCGCAATTGGGCAGGCCCTCGACATGGATGTTCTTGACCCCGTTTTCCTTGAGGCCCTTCGTCACATTTTCCGCGATCGCACCGACGTGCCGGTTGGCCCGGCCCGAGGTGACGATCATGTAGTCGGAATATGCGGATTTGCCTCGAAGGTCGATGGTGACCGTCTCTTCCGCCTTCATATCCTCGAGGCGGGAGAGGACCAGGCTCAGCGTCTTGTCGGCATCCGGTTTGTCGGCGTCCGGTTGCGCCTGCAAGGCCGCGGTTTTCGTCGGTGTTTTACGCGAAGTCTTGGGAACCTTGGGTAAAACAGACTTGGACAATACAGATGTGGCCAGGGACCATTCCTTTCACTGTATCGCGGGTGCCGAATCCTCGGCGCCCACGGACCATACTACGCATGTGGGGTTAATGGTTTCAATATTCCAGTAACCCTTTTGCGCTCTCACGCCGTTCTCCAGCTCCCGTCCGGGTTCCGAAGTCCGGTCGAAGACAGATTGGATTTCATTCCTGTCAGGAACACCCAGGCCGGCGCCTGCTGATCGGCCAGCCGTGTCGCCTGATTTTCAGGCATGCGATAGCGCGCGAGCGCCTGCGCCGCCGGTGCGGCAAGGGCGCGGAAGCTTTGCGGCGGTCGATCGATCACGGCAATCGGCACATCCGAGGCGATGCGCCGCCAGTCTTTCCAGCGATGGAATTGCGCGAGGTTGTCAGCGCCCATGATCCAGACAAAGTGCACGCCGGAGACACGGCGCCGCAAATGGATGATCGTGTCGACAGTGTAGCGGGTGCCAATGACAGCTTCGAGACAGGAGATGTCGATGCGCGGATCGTCGGCGACACGGCGCGCGGCCTCGGCGCGCTTGGCAAGCGCGTGCAGGCCGTCGTGATTCTTCAGCGGATTGCCCGGCGTGAGCAGCCACCAGACGCGGTCGAGCTGCAGCCGCTTCAGCGCGAACTGGCTGATGGCGCGATGCGCGGCATGCGGCGGATTGAACGAGCCGCCGAGCAATCCGATGCGCATGCCGTTGGTGTAGAACGGCAGCGCCTGGGCTGCGGAGAGCGGCACGCTCGAGGCTTGCTGCAAGGGTCTACCGTGCACGGGCGAACATGATCACGGCCGCGTCTGCCCGGTGCCGTGGACGCGGTACTTGAAGCTCGTCAGCTGCTCGGCGCCGACCGGGCCGCGGGCGTGGAATTTGCCGGTGGCGATCCCGATCTCGGCGCCGAAGCCGAACTCGCCGCCGTCGGCGAACTGGGTCGAGGCGTTGTGCAGCACGATCGCCGAATCGACCTCGCTGAGGAATTTCGAGGCCGCCTCGGCATCCTCGGTCACGATCGCGTCGGTGTGATGCGAGCCGTGATTCTGAATATGCGCGATCGCTGCATCGAGGCCGTCGACGATCTTCGCCGAGATGATCGCGTCCTCGTATTCGGTGTTCCAGTCTTCGTCGGACGCAGGTTTCACCCTGGCATCGGCGCCTTGCACGATCTCGTCGCCGCGCACCTCGCAGCCGGCGTCGATCAGCATCGCGACCAGCGGCTTCAGCTTTTCCGCGGCGGCGTTGCGATCGATCAGCAGGGTTTCGACGGCGCCGCAAACGCCAGGACGGCGCATCTTGGCGTTCAGCACGACCGCCTTGGCCATATCCAATCTGGCGCTGGCATCGACATAGATGTGGTTGACGCCCTCGAGATGCGCAAACACAGGAACGCGCGCCTCGGCCTCGACGCGCGCGACCAGGCTCTTGCCACCGCGCGGCACGATCACGTCGATGCCGCCGTTCAATCCCGTCAACATCAGGCCGACGGCCGCGCGGTCACGGGTCGGCACCAGGGTGATCGCGGCCTCGGGCAGGCCGGCTTCACGCAGGCCCTGCACGAGAGAATCATGGATCGCGCGGCAGGAGCGGAAGCTGTCGGAGCCGCCGCGCAGGATCACGGCATTGCCCGACTTCAGGCACAGCACGCCGGCATCGGCCGCGACATTGGGGCGGCTCTCGAAGATCACGCCGATCACGCCGAGCGGGACGCGGACGCGCTCGATGGTCATGCCGTTCGGCCGCTGCCAGCTTTCGGTGACGGCGCCGACCGGATCAACGATCTCGCGCACGGTGGCAACGCCGTCGGCCATGCCGTCGATCCGCGCCTGTGTCAGGGTCAGGCGGTCGACGAAAGCGGAGGTCATGCCGGTAGCGCGGGCGTCGGCGACATCCTCAGCGTTGGCAGCGAGGATCGCCGGCGCATTGGCGCGGATCGCGCGTTCGATCGCCGCGAGCGCCCGGTTCTTCTGCTCCGGCGGCGCCAGCGCCAGCACGCGCGCAGCGGCGCGCGCTTTCGTGGCGAGGTCGGTCATCAGGGCGGTGAGATCGGCGTTGCCGTCGATCGCCTTCAGGGGCGCGGTCATGGAAGTCCCAGCTCTTTGTTTGAGCATGATCTTTTTCGGAAAACCGGTGTCCACTTTTCCGGATCATGCTCTAAGGCCATGTTCTAGCATGGCAATTGAGGGGTGGCGAGGTACGGAACCGGCATGGCAGATGGGCGGCCGGCTGCGGGGGCTCGGCCAATGGCCTATTTGGCCGGAATCGCCCCGGCCGGCCCGACCACAAGGTCGTCGCGGTGGATCATCTCGGAACGGCCGCTGGTGCCCAGAATGGCCATCACATCGCGGGAGGAGCGGCCTTTGATCTTCTCGGCGTCCTCGGCGTCGTAGGCGATCAGGCCGCGGCCGATCTCATGGGTGTCGGGGCCGCGCACCACCACGGCATCGCCGCGGGCGAACTGGCCGTCGACCCGGATCACGCCGGCCGGCAGCAGGCTCTTGCCGGCGCGCAGCGCGGCCACCGCGCCGGCGTCGATGGTCAGCGTGCCCTTCGGCTCCAGCGAGCCGGCGATCCAGCGCTTTCGCGCGGTGACGGGATTGGCCGGGGTGAGGAACCAGGTGCAGCGGCCGCCGTCGGCGATCGCGGCCAGCGGATGCTCGATCTTGCCGGAAGCGATCAGCATATGCGTGCCCGCGGTGGTCGCGATCTTCGCGGCCTCGATCTTGGTCGTCATGCCGCCGCGCGACAGTTCGGACCCGGCCGAGCCCGCCATCGCCTCGATCTCCGAGGTGATGCTCTCGACCACCGGGATCAGCGTCGCATTGGGATCGACCGCGGGCGGCGCGGTGTAAAGGCCGTCGATGTCGGACAGCAGGATCAGCAAATCCGCGCTCGCCATGGTGGCGACGCGCGCGGCGAGGCGATCATTGTCGCCATAGCGGATCTCGTTGGTGGCGACGGTGTCGTTCTCGTTGATGACAGGCACTGCGCGCCATTCCAGCAGCTTTGCGATCGTCGAGCGCGCGTTGAGATAGCGGCGGCGTTCCTCGGTGTCCTGCAGCGTTACGAGAATTTGCCCGGCGCCGATGCCGTGATGGCCGAGCACCTCCGACCAGATCCGCGCCAGCGCGATCTGCCCGACCGCCGCGGCAGCCTGGCTTTCCTCGAGCTTCAGCGGCCCGCGCGGCAGTTTCAGGCGGCTGCGGCCGAGCGCGATCGAGCCCGACGACACCACCAGCACCTCGCGGCCGTCCTTGTGCAGTTTGGCGATGTCGTCGACCAGCGCCGCGAGCCAGGCCGCGCGCACCTCGCCGGCCTGCGAGTCGACCAATAGCGAGGAGCCGACCTTGACGACGATGCGGCGAAAATTCTTGAGCGCGGGGCGTTTCATGGGCTTGGTCTAGCGGGACGGTGGGAAGCAATACGCGCCACGAGGTGGCTTGGGAAGTGCAGGGCGGCCGTTAGCCCTGCGGCACCGGTGTCGCCCACGGCTCCGCCTGAGCCTTCGCCTTGTTGGAGACCGGCGCTTCGCCGATCACCTCGACCAGCGCAGCAAGTGCGTCCTGCACGCCTTCGCCGGTGGCGCCGGAGAGCAGCAGCGGCGTCTTCTTCGCAGCCCGCTTCAGCCGGTCCTTCTGCTTCTTCAGTTCATCCGGCGTCACCGCGTCGATCTTGTTCAGCGCGACGATCTCGATCTTGTCGGCGAGCTGGCCCTCATAGGCCTCGAGCTCGGTGCGCACGGTCTTGTAGGCCTTGCCGGCATGCTCGCAGGTCGCATCGATCAGATGCAGCAGCACGCGGCAGCGCTCGACATGGCCGAGGAAGCGGTCGCCGAGGCCGGCGCCCTCATGTGCGCCCTCGATCAGGCCGGGGATGTCGGCGAGCACGAATTCACGGCCGCCGTAGTTCACGACGCCGAGCTGCGGATGCAGCGTGGTGAAGGGATAGTCGGCGATCTTCGGCCGTGCGGCGCTGACCACCGAGAGGAAGGTCGATTTGCCGGCGTTGGGCAGGCCGACGAGACCGGCGTCGGCGATCAGCTTCAGCCGCAACCAGATCCAGCGCTCTTCGCCCGGCGCGCCGGGATTGGCGTTGCGCGGCGCGCGGTTGGTGGAGGATTTGAAATGCGCGTTGCCGAAGCCGCCATTGCCGCCCTTCGCCAGCACAAACTTTTCGCCGAGCTCGGTGAAGTCGTGCAGCAGCGTCTCGCGGTCCTCGTCGAACACCTGGGTGCCGACCGGCACCTTCAGCACGATCGACTTGCCGTTGGCGCCATGGCGGTCCTTGCCCATGCCATTGCCGCCCTTCTGCGCCTTGAAGTGCTGCTGGTAGCGGTAGTCGATCAGCGTGTTGAGGCCGTCGACGGACTCGATGATGACGTCGCCGCCGCGGCCGCCATTGCCGCCGGAGGGGCCGCCGAACTCGATGAACTTCTCGCGCCGGAACGCGACGCAGCCGTTGCCGCCGTCGCCCGAGCGAATATAGACTTTTGCTTCATCGAGGAATTTCATGATTTTCAACTATAGCGTTTTCAAGCGAAGTGGTCGCCGGTTCGCGTGAAGAAAACGCGTCAAAACCAAAGCGAGAGCATATCGGTTCTGATCTTGTCAGAACCGATAGGGCTCTAGTTAGGGCAGGGGGGCCGCTGCGGCAACCCGGAAACGCCCTTACATGAGTGAAAAGCCTTAATTTTCGGGCCTTTTTGCGGCCCTCGGGGCTAGGTCGGCCGCCGCCGCAACAGGAATTTCTGCATGCCCTCCAGCACCAGCTCGCGGCGCTGATTGTGCACGGTGGAGCGCAGCGTCACCACGCCGGTGGAGCGGCCCGGGGCGAGCTCGATCGCCTCCAGCGCGGGGTAGATGGTGTCGCCAGCATAGACCGGTTTCAGGAACTTGCTGGACTGCTCGAGGAAGCCGATCAGCGATTCCTCGACGACATAAGGGAACAGCCCGGCGCCGGGCGCGGTGTGCACCAGGGTCTGGAAGCCATGCGCGAGCAGATCGGGCATGCCGCGGGCGCGGCAATATTCGACGTCGTAATGGATCGGATGGGTGTCGCCGCTCGCGGTCTGGAACGCCGCAAACACCGCCGAGGTCTGGGTGCGGCTCGGAATGACAAAGCGCTCGCCGAGCACGAAATCCTCGAACCAGCGCTGCGCGGGGACCATGCGGTGCTGCGTGGGGTCGAACTCGGTCAAGCGGCATTTCCTGCGCGTTTTTGTCACTGGTTGCGCTCGAGCATGATCCGGAAAAGTGTGAAGCGGTTTTCCGAAAAGATCATGCTCAAACAAAGAGCTAAAGCGCGATGACGATTCAACCCAATCTCATCGCGCTTTAGAGGTAGCGCAGCGGTCGAGGTGCGGCAATCCGTTCAATTCGTCATCGGCGGGCTTGTCCTACCCGCCCACGTCTTTAAAACCGGACGACCCGGGACCCGCCCGGCCGCAACCAAGAACGACGCAAACGCGCAAATCCATTCATGAGCCTGTTCGCAAAGCTGTCCACCTATGACGATCGATCGGCGCGGCTCGCCGGCATCGGGTTGATGCTGCTGTCGATCTTCATGTTCTCGTTCGGCGATGCGATGGGCAAATTCCTCGTCGCCACCTATTCGGTCGGACAGCTGTTGTGGCTGCGCGCCTGCGCGGCGCTGCTGGTATTGCTGCCGATGGTGTGGAAGCAACGCGCGGATTTTCTGCATCTGGAACGGCCGTGGCTGCAATTGCTGCGGGTCACGCTGTCGACATTGGAGGTCGCGGCGTTCTTCCTCGCGACCATCTATCTGCCGCTCGCCGACGTCATCACCTACTATTTGGCCGGACCGATCTTCGTTACGGCAATGTCGGGCCTCGTGCTCGGCGAGCACATCGGCTGGCGGCGCTGGACCGCAATTCTGGTCGGCTTTTGCGGCGTGCTGATCGCGCTCAGGCCGTCGGCGCAGACGATCAGCTGGCCGGCGATGATCGCACTTGGCGGCAGCCTGTCGTTTGCCGTGTTGATGCTGGTCACCCGCTCGCTGCGCTCGACGCCCGACATCGTGCTCGCGACCTCGCAGTTCGGCGGCACGTTCCTGCTGGGCGCCGTGCTCTCGCCGATCGGCTGGGTGACGCCGTCTGCCGGCAGCCTGATGCTGTTCTTTGCCGCCGGCCTCGTCTCGGTCGCCGCGTTATTATGCGTCAACCGCTCGCTGAAGCTGGCGCCGGCCAGCGTCGTGGTGCCCTACCAATATTCGATGATCGTCTGGGCCGTGATCTTTGGCTTTGTGGTGTTCGGCGACGTGCCGTCCTGGGCCACCATCGTCGGCGCCGCGATCATCATCGCGGCCGGGCTCTACATTTTCGTCCGCGAGCAACAGCTCGGCCGCGAGGATCCCGCAGTGAATCCACCGGCGTAATTCTTACCCTCCCCTGGAGGGGGAGGGTCGACTCGCAACTGAGCGAAGCGAGGTGCGAGACGGGGTGGGGTGATCTCTCAACACGGGCACTGTTGGACGTGGAGAGACCGCCACCCCACCCCGCCGCTCATTTCATTCGCGTCGACCCTCCCCCTCCAGGGGAGGGTGAAGATCAACCCTTCCGCCGGATCGAATTGTTCCAGCTCTTCAGCGAGGCCCAGACGCTGCGCGACAGGCGGAAGCAGTCGACCGGGCTCGACGAGCCCAGCGCCTCGAAGCGGTGCAGCTCGACGCCGCTCCACTGGAAGCCGCACTTCTCGAGGATGTTGCGCGACGACGGGTTGACGACGCGGGCGCCCGAGATCAGCTGGTCGAGGTCGAACTCCTCGAAGAAGTAATCGATCACCGCGCGCGCGGCCTCCGTGCCGAAGCCCTGGCCCCAATAGTCGACGCCGAGCCAGTAACCGAGCTCAGCTGCATTCTCCTCGCGCCAGTCGAGGCCGACCATGCCGATCGGCGTGTGATTGTTCTCGATCAGGAAAACGGTTTCGCGGCCGCCATCGGCCACGGCACGCACGAAATCGATGGCGTCGTCCTGGGTATAGGGATGCGGCAGGCGGCGGGTGTTCTCCGCGATGCGGCGATCATTGGCGAGGCGTGCAATTGCTTTTACGTCCGCGAGCGTCGGCTTGCGCAAGGTCAGCCGTTCGGTCTCGAGGACGCAAGCTCTTGCTTCGCGCAAGGTCGGCGTCGGGATGTCCTGCAACATGTCGAGCTCCTGTGATGCGAATAAATGATACGCAACGCTTGGAACGTCACGCGTGGCCCTTCAGGAACACGCGCAACAAAAAGGGGAGGCCGGTAATCCCGCCTCCCCTTGGAGCCCTTTGCGACTCCGCCGGTTCAACAGGACCCGGCGGACTCATGTGTGTCCACCGTCTACTCGGCCGCCTCCGCCACCGGAATAACCGATACGAATGTGCGGCCATTGGCCTTGGCACGGAACTCGACATGACCCTCGACTTTCGCGAAGAGAGTATGGTCGGTGCCCATGCCGACATTAAGGCCGGGATGCCAGGTGGTGCCGCGCTGACGCGCGATGATGTTTCCAGGGATTACGAGCTCGCCGCCGAACGCCTTGATGCCAAGGCGCTTGCCCTTGGAATCACGTCCGTTGCGCGATGAACCGCCTGCCTTTTTGTGAGCCATGGCTCGTCTCCGACTTCGCTTTGATCTCTAGATCAATTCCTTGACGGAATCATTTCACGTTTTGTCACGCTTCAACTCTTGCAGCGCGACGATCACTTCTCGCTTGCAGCGCCGGCTTTACTCGGCGGCCTCGGCGGGAGCAGCGACCTTTTCCTTCTTCGGCCGCGGGCCGATGGTCGGCTTGGCGTTATCGGCGAGGATCTCGGTGATGCGAAGCACCGTGAGCTCGTCGCGATAACCGCGCTTGCGGCGTGAATTCTTGCGGCGACGCTTCTTGAACGCGATCACCTTGGCGCCGCGCTTGTGCTGCAGCACTTCGGCTGCAACGGACGCGCCTGCGACGGTGGGCGTTCCCAGCACCGACGTGTCACCGCCGAGCACCAGAACTTCGCCTAGCTGCACGATCGTGCCGACATCGCCGGCGATCTTGCCAATCTCGAGTACATCATTCGGAACGACACGGTACTGCCGGCCGCCGGTTTTGATGACTGCGAACATCGTTTGATTCCTTCGTGTTCGATTCCGGCCTCGGACGATCGCCCGGGTCGGCTTTTTGTTCAGTCGCTATGGGTTCAGATTTTCGCACGAAGGGAACGAATTCCCAAAACGGTTCGCGCAAAAACAAGCGGCGCGAGAAATCCTCGCGCCGGATGGAGCGGACTTATAGCCGCAAACCGCGGAGAGTCAAGGTAAAGCGGGGCAAAAACCGGCCAAAAATGAATGGTTTGGCGCGATTTTAGCCCTGGATCGCCTCAAGCGGTCGCCTGGGCAGCTGCCCTGGCGTGCCGGCGGATGGTCTGCGGCGGCTGGCCCAGCACGCGCAGAAACGCCCGCCGCATCGGCTCACGGTCGGCAAAGCCTGTCTCGCTCGCAATCTCGTCCATCGAATGGCGGCCGTCGCCGATCAGAAAATGGCGTCCCGCGCCGGCCAAAGCGCTGCTCGCGGGGCGCAACCATTTGGGTTCCCCGCCGTTAGTGACCCGGACCTCAACCGGGCAAGGGCGAATGGCGGAAGAGACCGGACTGACCACTGGCATCGCGCACCACGGTGCCGCGCGGCTGCCGTCGGTCGACATCGACGGTTTCAACATCGAGCTGAAGGACGAGGACGGCTTCCTCGGCGACCGTGCCTCCAAGGGCGCGTTCCGCAAGATCCTGGACCGCTGGCGCAAGCCGCTGCGCAAGTCGGGCGAGGACCCGTTCGGCGACGAGCCATCGGACAAGATCAGCAAGAAGAAACTGGATGAGATGCTGGTCGGCGACGACACCGAGGCCTCGGCGGTCGTGCACAGCGCGATCGAGGAGTTCGCGCAGGAGCTTGCCTATGTGACGCGCCGCTTCCTGAAGACCAAGGCCTGGGCCAGGACCGAACGCATCGTGGTCGGCGGTGGCTTTCGCGAAAGCCGGCTCGGCGAACTCGCCATCGCGCGCACCGAGATCATCCTGAAGTCCGAAGGCTTCAAGGGCGACATCGTGCCGATTCGATTTCATCCCGACGAAGCCGGCCTGATCGGAACGCTGCATCTGGCGCCATCATGGATCTTCGAGGCCCACGATGGCGTTCTCGCGGTCGATATCGGCGGCACCAATATCCGCTGCGGCGTCGTGGAGACGCGCTGGAAGAAGGCGCCCGATCTGTCCAAGGCGTCGGTGTGGAAATCGGAACTGTGGCGGCATGCCGATGACGAGCCGACGCGCGAAGGCGCCGTGAAGCGGCTGGTGAAGATGCTCAAGGATCTGATTGCCGCCGCCGAAGCGGAGGACCTCAAGCTCGCGCCGTTCATCGGCATCTCCTGTCCCGGCGTCATCAACGAGGACGGCTCGATCGAGAAGGGCGCGCAGAACCTGCCGGGCAACTGGCAAAGCAGCAAGTTCAACCTGCCGGCGAGCCTGGTCGAGGCGATCCCGCAGATCGGCGATCATGACACCGCGATCGTGATGCACAATGACGGTGTCGCGCAGGGGCTCGCCGAGGTTCCGTTCATGCAGGATGTCGAGCGCTGGGGCGTGCTGACGATCGGCACCGGGCTCGGCAACGCGCGTTACACCAATCGCAGGAAAGAGAACGGCAAGAAGGAAAACGGCAAGAAGGAAAATGGTAAGGGCGACAGGAAGGCCAAGAACGGCGACGAAAACGACAAGAGCGAGAAAAAGGCCAAGAAGGCCGATGCCTGAGTTGTGCCGTTAGCTGCACCGGCGGGGCGCGGCCCGGTAAGGTTGACGGGTTAGGTTAAGATCGGCTTCGCGTTGCTGTTTCGATGCTGCTTGCTACCGTGAGCCCTGTCGCTCCCGCCGACCGGCGAAGCCGCACTTCCCGGCCAGCAATATTGAGAAGCGGCACGGGGCCGCCAGTTTTTTGTCGCGTCCTGGCGGTCCCACTCTTCTCTATCTCCAGTTGATCCGCCCGAAGAACCCGGCGATCTCGGAGGCCGCACGGTCGGGATCCTCGCGATGCGGGAAATGCCCGACGTCGCCGAACATCTTGAGATCAAGATTGGAGAAGGTCTCGCCCAGCCGGTCGGTCCAGGCAAAGGGAAACAGCGGATCGTGCTCCGCCCAGCGGACGCAGGCCGGCACCGTGATCGGCGGCAGCGCGGGGGCTTCACCCTGCATCATCCTGACGCGCGCGGCATGCGCCGCCCGGTAATGCGCAAAGCCGCCGGCGAGATTGCCGGGCTTGAAGAAATTGTCGGCAAAATCCTCCAGCACGTCGTCGAACGCGGCCTTGCGGTGCGACCAGTTGCGCAGGAAGTGCCCGATATAGGTCCGGCAGCTCTCGCGCGTCGCGCCGACCAGCGCGGGCGCCATCTCCATCTGGTGGAACGACTGGTACCAGATGTGGTTCAGCCGGTCGGGCGCCGCCATCCGCGGGCCGATGCCGGGATAAACGAAATCGAACAAGAACAGCCCGGCGATGCGCTCCGGCGCTCTTCGCGCCAGTGGCTGCATCACCGCGCCGCCGACGTCGTGGCCGACCACGCCGGCCGCCTCGATGCCGAGCGCATCCAGCAGCGCCAGCATGTCGTCGGCATGTTGGTCCGGGCCGTAGGCCGGTGCGCCGGGCTTGTCGCTGTCGCCGAAGCCGCGCAGGTCGGGCGCAATCAGCGTGTAACGGTCGGCCAGCCGCGTCATCACCGGCTGCCAGGTCAGCCAGAATTCCGGCCAGCCGTGCAACAGCAGCAGCGGCCTGCCGCTCCCGATCCTTGCGACATGGAACGCGGCGCCATTGGCCCGAATCGTCAGATGCTCCATCTCTCCGCTCCCTGTTCAGGCTGGCCCGGCGCCGGCCGGTCCGACCGGAGCCGTGCCGCTAGAGCTTTGTTTCCACGCACTTTCTTCGGCCGCCGCGATAGCTGTGCCGTTCGCCGGCGCCGTGACGGAAATATTATTGCAGCGCCTTGTCTGGCCCGCCATCCTCGCCTAGAACACGCCCCGACCGCGGGTGGTGCAAATCACCTGGTCCACTGGAGAGGTGGCAGAGTGGTTGAATGCACCGCACTCGAAATGCGGCATAGGTGCAAGCCTATCGGGGGTTCGAATCCCTCCCTCTCCGCCACCCTTCGCCCTGCCGGGCTTCGGGTGGCAGGCCACCCTCTCAATCAGGGCGAAGGGTGTCTCCCGAAGCTTTGAAGAAGCGTAGGGAGACTGTCGACGATGCAGGAGCTGCCCTGCGGAGTTCCGTTTGACATCCGAGGGTTGTATCTTTGAGCCTCCACGTTGAATCGTTGGAGGCATTGCTTTGTGGTACGTTTATTTTCTGGAACTGAGCAATGGCGACGTCTACGTCGGCTCGACCAACGATCTTCGCCGCAGAATCGCGTCGCACCAGCAAGGGCATGTCATCTCCACGCGCGGCCTCTTGCCGGTCGTCCTTCGTTCCTATGTCGCCGTGGCAGATGAACAGACGGCTCGCGCACTAGAGCGGTACTTCAAATCGGGCTCTGGAAAGGCGTTTGCCAACAAGCGCTTTCTGCGGAAGGCGGACACATCGACAGGCTGACCGCCTGATCGAACATGGTGGACCGGGTCATCACCTCGACCGTGCCGCGCGATGGTCGCAGATCGCCGGTGATGAGCCTGAGCAACGTCGTCTGAATCTGGCGGATCAATCGCATCGGCGCCGCCGGTAACCTTAATTTGCCGTTTCGATTGTCGATAAAGTTTTATCGATTATCGTGGTGACAGTTCAGCGGTGTGACGAACCGCCTGTTGGGAGGCAAAAGCCGAGTGGCTTGACGACCTCTCTGAAATCGAAGGGTGGGCAGAGCGCAGTGCCAGCCACCTTTCGGGCTGCCGGCGGCGGCCGGCGGGGCAAATCAATTCCTGAAGTGCATTTTTGATTGCCAGGCTGCGGCGCAGATCGCGCCGCACGAAACTTCACAATTGGGATGTTCCAAATGACGTTCGCGCATTTCTTGATCGCGGTCGGTGGCGGCCTTTTGTTGCTGGCTGGCTTCGTCGCATTTGCCCTTCGGAGAAACGCACTCCATTCGACGGCGCGCATTTAACAGCAGGCGAAATCTAGCTCCGACGGCCTCGCTCATGGGGTGAGCGAAGCTTGCGGGGATGGCCGCACCGCCGCGCGGCCTGGCAGCCGAGCACCGCGCCTTACAACCTGCCCCAAGGCGACGCGTGCTCGGCTGTTCCTTTGCTGACCAACCTTCGTCGTTCGAACATTGAATTGCGTGAAGACAATTCCGCATCACCTCTACGACGCGAGATCGAACCTGCGGGTGATCGCGATCGCCTCGAGGAAGGTTTCGTCGTGACTCACGACCAGCAGCGCCCCGTCATAGGCGCGCAGTCCGGCCTCGACCGCCTCCATGGAATCGATGTCCAGATGGTTAGTCGGCTCGTCGAGGATCAGCAGAGGCGGCGGCGTTGCGCCGCCCAGAACGCAGGCAAGGCCGGCGCGAAGCAACTGGCCGCCGCTGAGGCAGGAGACGGTCTGCAGCGCGGCGTCGGCCCGGAACATGAATCGCGCCAGTGCTGCGCGACAGGTATTCTCGTTTGCATGCGAATTGATGCGCCGGAAATTGTCCAGGATGGAGGCGGACGCATCGAGCAGGCTGACCGCCTGATCGAACATGGCGAAGCGGGTCATCACCTCGACTGTGCCGCGCAATGGCGGCAAATCGCCACTGATGAGCCTGAGCAATGTCGTCTTGCCCGCGCCGTTGGGACCTGTGATCGCGACACGTTCCGGACCTGACATGGAGAAGGTGACGCCACGCAGGATCGGTGCTTCGGTTGTGTAGCCGGCATCGGCGGCTTCGATCCGCAGCACCGTCCGCCCCGCCGGCAGGCGAGTGGATGGCAGTTGGACCGAGAACGGCTGCAGGACCTCGATGCGCTGCCGCGCCGCGACCGCGAATTCGAGCGCCTGCGTCCGCCTGCGCTCGGCAAGGCGTGCGTTCTCGCCGCCGGTATCTTCGCTGCGATCCTTGCGCAGCCCGGCCGCGATACGTGGCATGTCGCCCTTGGCGCGCTTCTTCGTGCCCGCGCCATCCTTGCGTGCTTTCCGCTCGGTGGTTTCCCGCGCCTTGCGACCGATGTCATCCACGCGCTTCTCGGCATCCGCGAGGTCGTGCCTTGCGGCCGCAAGCTCGATGGCCTTGCGCGCGCGGTATTCGCTCCAATTGCCGCCGTAGCGTCTGGCTTCCAGCGAGGTCAGTTCGACGATCGCATCCATGGTCTCGAGCAGCTCGCGGTCGTGGCTGACGACGATGGCGCCATGGCGCCAATTGGCGAGCAGATCGATCACCGCCCCTCGTCCGTCGCGGTCGAGATTGTTGGTGGGCTCATCGAGCAGCAGAAAGTCCGGCTGCGCAAAGGTCAGCGCGGCGAGCCGCACCCGGGTGGTCTGTCCCCCGGACAGTGTCGCCAGCGGCGCTTCGAGATCAGCGTTCAATCCGACGCGGTCGAGTGCGGAGGCGATGCGGACATCGAGCGTCCAGTCGACATCCGCAAGCTCCTCGGCGGTCGCAAGGCCCTGTTCGGCGAGCCGCAGCGCGGCAAGCGCCTGGCGTGCGCCGAACAGATCGACGACGCATTGGTCCGGCCTGGTCTGGACCGCCTGATGCAGCATCCCGACGCGTCCCTGGACCGAGACCGTGCCCGATTGCGGCGTGTGTTGACCTGCGATCAGGGCGAGCAGCGTCGTTTTCCCGACGCCGTTCCTGCCGACAAGGCCGGTCCGTTCGGGTCCGAAACTGAGGTCGATGTTGGAAAGGAGAACCCGGCCGTCAGGCGCGGACAGAGCCAGATTCGAGAGCGTGATCGATGCAGGCATGGCAATGGATATCCCGGTGGGCAACGCTGAAGGGCTTTGCTGTCCGGATAAAATCCATGGCCGTCGGCATCCTCTCGGATTGATGAACGCAAGTGATGTAGTCGCGCCTCGATGCGGGATCAAGGCCGAAGCGGCAGATCACGCCGCCGCGGCGACGGTCCAGCGGTCGGGATCCTGTGTGTGCCCGATCAGCGCGAGCCCATAGGCGATGGACTCGAATTGATCCGCCGATGTCAGCCGCGCCGCGCCGAAGCGTTCGGCGAACAGGCGCTGCACGGCCGGCACGAATGAGGTGCCGCCGGTCAAGAACACTTTTTCGACGTCGCGAGCGGTGATGCCGGCCTTCGCCAGCGCCTCGTCGACGGTCGCGCCCAGGCGCTCGATGTCGTCGGCGATCCAGCTCTCGAAATCGTCGCGGGTGACGGTGGCGCCGATGTCGATGCCTTCGCGCGCGAAGTGGAACTCGACGCTGTCGCGGCTCGACAGCGCGACCTTGGTGTCGGACACTGCGCGATAGAGCGCAAAGCCGAGATCGTGGTCGACGATGGTGATGAAATCCTGCAGCGGCGCGGGATCGAGCGCGGTGCGCGCGAGCTGCTGCAACTCGCGCAGATCGCCATTGCCCCGCATCATCGCCAGCTGATGCCAGCGGGCGAGGCTCGAATAATAGTGATTGGGGATCGGCAGCACCTTGTCGAAGGAACGGTAGCTCGTGCCCTTGCCGAGCCGCGGCGAGACGATGTGGTCGACGATGCGATAGTCAAAGGTGTCGCCGGCGATGCCGATGCCGGCGTGGCCCAGCGGCTCGGCGCGCAGCACGCCACCCTTGCGCGAGAACCGCATCACCGAGAAGTCGCTGGTGCCGCCGCCGAAATCGGCGACCAGCACGGTGGCGTCGTGGTCGAGGCTGCGCGCGAAGGAGAATGCGGCGCCCACCGGCTCGTAGACATAGCGGGCGTGACCGGCGCCTAACCGCTCGAACGCGGCGCGGTAGCGCTGCATCGCGAGCTCGTCGTTGGGATTGCCGCCGGCGAAGCGCACGGGACGACCGACCATGATGGTCGGCGCGCCGAGATCGAAGCCGTCGCCGGCATGGCGCGTCAGCGTGCGCAGAAAGGCCGCGAGCAGATCCTCGAACCTGTAGCGCTGGCGGAAAATCTGCGTGGTGTTGAACGCCGAGCTCGCCGCAAACGTCTTGAACGACTGGATGAAGCGATGGATGGTGCGGCCCTCGAGGAACTGCTCGATCGCCCACGGGCCGCCCTCGGCGCGCGGATGCAGGCCGCTTCCCGGTCGGTCCTCCCAGAAGCACAGCGCCGACACATAGACGCTATGGGTGCGGCCGCCGTGATCGAATCTGATCGCCTCGACGCGGCCATCGCCGTCGGACAAGGCAACCACGGTGTTGCTGGTGCCGAAATCGACGCCAATCGAGACGGCGGGCGGGGCGCTCGACATGTCATGCTCGGATGCTGATGTGAAGGGGGCGGACCTTTAGCGGCTTTGGCCGCGCTTGCCAACCCCTGCGGCGCGATGCCTGTGACGCGATGGTGAAGCAAGATCAGCGAATTTTGAATTGATCCGGCGCTTTCAGCGTTGCGCGTCTGCTGCGCTCTGCCATCCGCCGGGCTATACGAGTGCGGCGCGCAGGAGAAGCTGAATGACCTTGAACCCAACAGCCAAAAATTATCGCGTCGCGGTCAATGCCTATGAGGCGGGCCGGCCCAGCTATCCGGCCGAGATCGTCGCCGCGCTGCCGCTGCAAGGCGCACGTTGCGTCGTCGATCTCGGCGCCGGAACCGGCAAGTTCACCCGCCTGCTGCTTGCGCATCTCGGCGCGGGAGCCCGCCTGGTCGCGGTCGAACCCGTTGCGGAGATGTCGGCGAAGCTGGCGAGCGAAGGCAAGGTCGAGGTCATCAACACGCGCGCCGATGCGATCACCCTCGAGACCGGCAGCGTCGATCTCGTCACCTGCGCCCAGGCGTTTCACTGGTTCGACAATGAGCCGTCGGTCGCCGAGATCGCGCGCCTGCTGCGGCAAGGCGGAACGCTGGGGCTGGTCTGGAATGTCAGGGACGACGGCACGCCGTGGGTCAAGGCGCTGTCCGTGATGATCGAGAAATACGCCGGCGATACGCCTCGCCATCAATCCGGGCGGTGGCGCTGGATCTTGCAGGATCCGCGCTTCGCGCTCGACAAGGAGATCGTGCAGGACCATCCGCATCGCATGTCGCGCCAGGGCGTGTTCGAGCGCGTGGTGTCGACGAGCTATGTCGCCAATCTTCCCGACGACGAAAAGGCGATCCTCCGCAAGAAGACCGACGATATCCTGCGCGAGGCCGGGCTCGGCGACGCCGACGAGGTGGTGTTTCCCTATGTCACGCGGCTGTATCTGCTGAAGCGGGTCTGATCGCGCTCTTACTTCCCCGGCACGATCTTCCATTTCCCGTCCGCGCCACGGCGCAGCGCCGGGTCGCCGATCCGGATGTGTTTTGCCAGGAAATCGATGAAGGCGCGCACCCGTGCCGGCAGCGGCCCGGCATGGCCGACATAGACCGCGTGGATATCCTCACGATCGCCGGGATTGAGATTCTGCAGCACCGGCACGAGGCGCCCGGCATCGATATCGGGGCCGATGTGGAACAGCGCGAGCCGCGCCAGGCCAATGCCGCCGAGCGTGAGCCGGCGCGCGACCTCGCCGTCGCTGGCGCGGGCGACCGGCGGCGGCAGCGCCTCCTCGATCTTCTCGGCGCGGCGGAACGGCCAGCCGCGGATGCTGCGCGGAAAGGTCCAGCCGATGCCGCGATGCGCGGCGAGATCCGCCGGCGTCTTCGGCGCGCCGTAGCGGGCGAGATAGGACGGCGCGGCGACCACGGCCATGCGGCTGGTGCCGAGCTTGCGCGCGATCAGCCGCGAAGCGCCGAGCGGGCCGGCGCGGATCGCGACATCGGCGCGCTCCTGCATCAGGTCGACCAGCGTGTCGGTCAGCACGAGGTCGAGCGTGACGTCCGGATGCTCGCTCATGAAGCGCGGCAGCAGCGGCATCACATGCAGCATGCCGAACGGGATGTTGCAATTGACGGTGAGATGGCCGCGCGGCGCGGCACCGGAGCCTGCCAGCCGTTCGGCCTCCTCGATATCGGCGAGAATGGTTTGCGCGCGCTCGTAGAAGGCCTTGCCTTCCGCGGTGAGCAGCAGCCGGCGCGTGGTGCGGTTGACCAGCCTTGTGCCGAGCCGGGCTTCGAGCCGCGAAACCAGCTTGCTGACGCCCGAGGGCGTGAGGCCGAGATTCTTCGCCGCGGCGGTGAAGCCGCCGAGATCGACGACGCGGACGAAGACCTCCATCTCGCCGGAGCGGTTGGTGTCGGATCGGGCCATGTTGAATTCACGTCATAAATGATTGGATTTCGGCCATCCTAATCCTCAGGCGAGCGCTTCGCTATCTCGGATCGCGGAATCCCATTCGATCCGGAGCGACCCATGCCTGCTGCTGTTCTAGCCCTCACCGCCGGTGCCTTCGGCATTGGCACCACCGAATTCCTCATCATGGGGCTGCTGCTGCAGGTCGCCGCCGACATGCAGGTCTCGGTCTCCGCGGCGGGCCTCCTGATTTCCGGCTATGCCCTCGGCGTGTTCGTCGGCGCGCCGATCCTGACGCTGGCGACCCGCAAAATGCCGCGCAAGGCCGTGCTGCTGGCACTGATGGCGATCTTCACGCTCGGCAACGCGGCCTGCGCGCTGGCGCCGAGCTATTCGCTGCTGATGGCGGCGCGCATCCTGACCTCGCTGGCGCACGGCACCTTCTTCGGTGTCGGCTCCGTGGTGGCGACCAGCCTCGTCGCCGAGGACAAGCGCGCCTCCGCCATCGCCACCATGTTCATCGGGCTGACGGTCGCGACCTTGCTCGGCGTGCCCTTCGGCGCCTGGTTCGGCCTGATGCTCGGCTGGCGCGCCGCGTTCTGGGCGGTGGCGGCGATCGGCGTGGTCGCCTTCGTCGTGCTGGCCGTACTGGTCCCCGGCCATGTCGGCGCCAAGGACAAGCCTGCGCCGCTGCGCGAGGAACTGGCCGTGCTGGGCCGGCCGCAGGTGCTGCTCGGGCTCGCTATGACGGTGTTCGGCTTCGGCGGCCTGTTCGCAGTGTTCACCTATGTGCAGCCGATCCTGACTCGCCTCACCGGATTCTCCGATGCGGCGGTGTCGCCGATCCTGCTGGTGTTCGGCGCTGGCCTTGCGGTCGGCAACGTCGCGGGCGGCCGGCTCGCCGACAAGGGACTGGCGCGGGCGCTGCTCGTGACGCTCGGCGGCCTCGCGATCGTGCTCGTCGCGCTCGCAGCCGTCGTCTCCGTCAAGGCGCTCGCCGTGGCGCTGCTGTTCATCCTCGGCATCGCCGCCTTTGCCACCGTCGCGCCGCTGCAGCTGCGCGTGCTCGAGGCCGCCGGCGTCGAGGGGCGCACGCTGGCCTCGAGCCTGAACATCGCGGCGTTCAATCTCGGCAATGCGCTCGGCGCCTGGGCCGGCGGCGTCACCATCGATCACGGCCTCGGCCTCGGCGCGCTGCCGCTGGTCGCGGCCGCCATCACCGCGGTCGGGCTGCTGCTCGCGCTGTGGAGCCTGCGGCTCGACCGGCCGGCCGTGCTCGCCGCGCAGTGCCCGGCGGAATGAACGGCAAACTCGCCGCCGGCGGCGCAGGCCACCTCACGCCTGCGCCGTGTGCTCGCACACTTGCCGGCGATACTCCGCCGGCGTCACGTTCATGTGCTGCCGGAAGACGCGGTTGAGGTGGCTTTGATCTGCGAAGCCGCTCAGCAGCGCGATCTCCTTCAGCGCGACGCGGTCTTTGCGCAGATGCTGGCATGCGTGCTCCACCTTGCGCCGCAGGACATAGGCGTGCGGCCGCATGCCGTAATGCACGCGGAATTTGCGGGCAAACTGGACCGGCGTGCAATTGCAGATGTTCGCCAACTCCTCGAGTGTGATGTTTCGGAAGATGTTCTGCTCGATATAGTCCTCGATCAGCCGGGCATGCGCCGGGCGGAAGCGTCCTTGCGCGCAGGGCATCTTGAACTCGATCGCCGCATATTTCCGCAGGATGTGCACGCTCGCCTGCAGCGCCAGCGCGTCATAGCAGAGGCGTCCGCCCGGACCTCCTGAGGCAACCTCCTGAACCATCTGGTCGTTGATCCAGGTCAGCATCGGATCTTCGGCTTTAAGGAGATCGTGAAGCTCGATCGCCTCGGCGTCGCGGTCGAAGGCATCGCTCGCCGTCTTCATCATGAGGGCGGGGGAGATATAGAAATGCGTGACCTCGATGTCATTCTTCCAGTGCCAGCTTGACGGCTCCGCGCGGGTCAAGAACGACGTGACGCCGCGGCCGACGTGATCCTGCTTCCAGGCGCCGGTGACACGGCGGTTCATCGACGTCACGCCGTCGCGATAGAGCACAAGCAGAAAGTTGGCCGACGGGGGAACCCAGATATCCGATGGCGCATAGCGAAAGATGCGCAACCGGAAATCGTCCCTCCCGACTGAGGCGCTGTCCAGCTTCATCTCTCCGGGAGCGTAGCGCGGCAGCTCCTCGACCGTGATCAATTGGGCCATCGCGCGAGCCTCCTCCCTGGAATCCGTGGCGCGGTTGACCGCTTCTTCTTGGCCGGACGTCTGAGCGCAGGATAGGCCGCTTTCGCGGTTTGCCAAGCCGACCAACGGCCGATGGCTCGATTGCACGGCCGCGTTCCAGAGATTGTCAGTTTCATCCAAGCCGCTCGGTCGAGCGGCCCGTAGCCTGCTCAGCGTCTCGGCGACTGCGCCAGCGGCCGGGGCCAAATTGACGCAACGCACCATCGCCCGGCGACGCCGGCGGATGGGAGTGTGTGAATCAGGACACAGGAGGAAACGATGACCGAGACCGTCACAAGGTCGAATGGAAGCAATGGTGCGCATGCTACGACCAAGCTCGACGCCGTGGTCGTCGGCGCCGGCGTCGCCGGTCTCTATCAATTATTCCGCCTGCGTGAGCAGGGACTGAGTGTGAGGGGGATCGACGCCGGGTCAAGCGTAGGCGGCACCTGGTACTGGAACCGCTATCCCGGGGCGCGCTTCGATTCCGAAGGCCACACCTATCAGTACCTGTTCTCGGAGGAACTCTACAAAGGTTGGAGCTGGAGCGAGCGCTTCCCGGCCCAGCCGGAAATCGAGCGCTGGCTGAATTATGTCGCCGACCGCCTCGACCTCAAGAAGGACATCCAGTTCGGCACCACGGTCAAGAGCGCGCATTTCGATGAGGCGGCGCAACGCTGGCTGGTGACGACGGACAAGGGCGATGTCATCGACACCCAGTTCCTGGTCACCTGCTGCGGTATGCTCTCGGCGCCGCACGTGTCCTTCCCGGGACAGGAGACGTTCAAGGGCGAGCTGTTCCACACTGCGCGCTGGCCCAAGAGGCCGATCGAATTCGCAGGCAAGCGGGTGGGCGTGGTCGGCAACGGCGCGACCGGCATCCAGGTGATCCAGTCGATCGCCGGCGAGGTCGGTCACCTCAAGGTGTTCGTCCGCACGCCGCAATACATCATCCCGATGAAGAACCCGAAATGGGAGGTGTCGGATATCGAGGCCTACAAATCGAAGTTCAAATCCCTCACCGAGCGGCTGCCGAAGACGTTTACCGGATTCGAATTCGACTTTGAGCACGTCTGGGCCGACCTGACGCCCGCGCAGCGACGTCAGGTGATCGAAGACTGCTGGAACCACGGGTCCCTGAAGCTGTGGGTCTCATCCTTCGCCGAATTGTTCTTCGACGAAGCCGTCAACGCCGAGATTACCGAGTTCGTGCGCGAGAAGATGCGCGAGCGGCTCAAGGACCCCAAGCTGTGCGAGCAGCTGATTCCGTCCGACTACGGCTTCGGCACCCACCGAGTGCCGCTCGAATCCAATTTCCTCGAGGCCTTCCTGCGGCCCAATGTCGAGATCGTCAGCGTCAAGAACAATCCGATCGCCCGCATCACGCCGGAGGGCATCCAGACTGCCGATGGCACGGTGCATGAGTTCGACGTCGTCATTCTGGCGACCGGCTTCGACGCCGGAACGGGAGCGTTGACGCGGATCGATATACGCGGCCGCGACGGACGATCGCTGAAGGAGGACTGGGGCAGGGACATCCGCACCACGATGGGCCTGCAGGTTCACGGCTACCCGAACCTGTTCACCACTGCGGTGCCGCTCGCGCCCTCGGCCGCACTCTGCAACATGACCACCTGCCTGCAGCAACAGGTCGAGTGGATCGACGATTGCATCAAATATTTGCGCGGCAAGAATCTGAACGTCATCGAGCCGACCAGGGATGCCGAAGATCAGTGGGTGGCGCACCACGATGAAACGGCAAACGCGACGCTGATCGCGAAGACCAATTCCTGGTACCTCGGCTCGAATGTCGAGGGCAAGCCGCGCCGGGTATTGTCCTATTGCGGCGGCGTCGGCACCTATCGCCAGAAATGCGACGAGGTTGCTGCGAGCGGTTATCAGGGCTTTGCCATGCAGTAACGGTTGCGTCCGGCGCCGCGGCCTTCCGGCCGGCGGCGCCGCTCACGATCGATCACATCACAAACAATATGGGAGGACGACAATGAGCACGAATTTCAGTGCGGCAGCAGATGCGATTCTCGACGGCGTTGTGACATCCAATCCGCGCGTTCCCGGCGTCGTTGCCATGGTGACCGACCGCCATCGCAACATCTATGAAGGCGCCGCCGGCAAGCGCCGCCTCGATCAACCCGCCGACATGACGACCGACAGCGTGTTCGCGATCTTCTCGACCACCAAGGCGATCACCGGGACGGCCGCGCTGCAACTCGTCGAGGAGGGCAAGCTCGATCTCGACGCGCCGGCCAAAACTTACGCCCCCGACATCGGCAAGCTCCAGGTCATCGAAGGCTTTGACGACAACGGCGAGCCGCGGCTCCGCGCGCCGAAGCGCGACATCACCACCCGCATGCTGATGGTCCACTCCGCCGGCCTGAGCTACGACTTCATCAATCACACCTACAATCGGCTCGCGCAGGAGAAGGGACAGCCGAGCGTCATCACGGCGTCCAGGGCCGCGCTGATGACCCCGCTGCTGTTCGATCCGGGCGAGCGCTGGGAATACGGCACCAACATGGATTGGTGCGGTCAGATCGTCGAAGCGATCGCGGGCAAGCGGCTTGGCGAGGTGTTCAGGACGCGCATCTTCGAACCGCTCGGCATCGAGGATACGACGTTCGAGCTCACCGATGCGATGCGGCGCAGGCTCGCCGGGATTCATGCCCGCGGCGCCGACGGCTCGCTGACGCCGATGGATTTCGAACTGCCGGCAAATCCCGAAATCCACATGGGCGGCCACGGGCTCTACGGCACGATCGGCGACTACATGCGCTTCATCCGGATGTGGCTGAACGACGGCGCCGGCGAGAACGGCCGCGTGCTGCGGCCCGAAACCGTGCGGATGGCGGAAAAGAACCACCTTGGCAACAACAAGGTCACCGCGATCACCGGCGTGATCCCCTCGCTCGCCAACGACGCGGAGTTCTTCCCCGGCCAGTCGAAGTCGTGGGCGCTCAGCTTCATGATCAATGACGAGCAGGCTCCGACCGGCCGCCCGGCCGGTGCGCTGGGCTGGGCCGGCCTTGCCAACCTGTTCTACTGGATCGATCGCCAGAACGGGTTCGGCGGATTCTGGGCCACCCAGATTCTCCCGTTCGGCGATCCGGCATCGTTCATCGGCTACATGAATTTCGAAACCGCCCTCTACGATGCGCTGAAGCTGCGCAAGGCGGGGTAAGGGCGGTACTTCCGGCGTGCTGCCGGAGGCGAATTATGATGACATGGTCCCATGTCGAACGGGACCATGTTCTCCCGCCACAATCCCTCAGCCGGGCCGAGCTATCGGCGCGGCTGGGTCGACGGCACCGTGTCGGCGATCGAGCATTACGGCGGCAACTGCGATCTGATCGACGACGGCCGCGCGCTCTGTGCCGAAGCCGCATCGACGCGCCGTCATTCGCCCAAGCGCGTTTCCCTTGCCGCGGTCCGCCTGTCATTCGGTAACTGAACGTATCCGCGCATCAGATGATCGAGTGAGAGGCGTCCCGGTCCCCAGGCCATGATCCCAAGCGCCATCGCCGCCCAGGTAATATGAATCGGCCAGCCATCAGGCACGGTCAGTTCAACAATCACCGTCATGACCAACAGCCCGAGCGCCGCGAAGCGGGTACCCAGCCCAAGCACGAGCAGAACCGGAAAAAGGATCTCTCCTGTTCCGGACAGGAAGGCCATCACTGTCGGCACCGGGTAGTGATAGGGCCCTCCGGGCAGATGCAGCATGAATTCATCGGTAAACAGGGTGACCGCGGTGTCGCTGAGTTTCCCGAAGCCGGTCCATTTGAGGATGCCGGATTTCCAGAACGGCACGGCCAGGGCCAGGCGCATGACGAGTTGAACCAGCGACGGCTGCGCCACCGTCTGGATCAGGTGGATGGCCTTATCTGCAAGAAGGCTGAGCGGAAGCCGATCGCTCGCGCCGTACTGTCGATCGATGACCATCATGCTGCTCCGAGACTGAGAGTGGTGAAGGCACCCGCCTGAATCATTCCAGCAATGCCGGCGGCGAGATCGAAGGACGGCGAACAGCGCATCGCCAACGCCGCGGCCTCGCCAAGTGATTGGCCCGATACCAGGCTTTCCAGGAACACGGCGCCGCCCTCGGGCAGATGCCGTACGATGACTTCGGCGTCGGGCCGCGTGATCAGGGCGTCTTCCGGCGTACCGGCATCGATCTGCCCCACGGGGGCCTCGTTCCGGTTGGCCGCAAAGATCGTCACGGCCGAGAAACGGGAGCGCACGATCCGCGTTGCCGGATGCGCGGTGAACACCGCGTGCGCCAGCCGCTCGGGCGGTGTCGCCGCCAGCGCAGCCGCAGACAGTGGTTCGGCGTCGGCCGCGTGGTATGCGTCGAGCCAGGCCCGCTCGATCCGTGCGACGTCGGCAAGCCAAGGAAGGCCTCGCGCGTATTCGTAAGTCTCGATGAAAGCCGGAAAGTCGCGACCGTATTCGAACAGGAGCCGCGACGTCGGCGGCGTGGCGCGGACGTGAAATCGCGCCATGGCGCGAAAGAACTCGCCGCCGGTGATGCGTTGGACGGCCGGATAGACCGCGGCGAGTGCGTTGACGAGACTGACCGTAACGTTGTTGCGATAGACGTTGTAGCGCTTCACCGCGCCCTTGCCGGCAGGGCCGGTCACGATCGGAGGCGTCGCGCGCGTTGCATCGACAAGCGCCGCGGCAAACGCCGCATAGGACGGTATTTCCGGCTCAAGCGGCAGCATCACGCGCATCCCTCTTGTAACGGTCAAGGATCGCTTGCGCGGCGGCCGCTTCGGCCCTCAGAACGGGCCAATCGGGAATGTTGCTGTCCCACTCGATCAGGGTCGGGATGGGGCCGCATCGTGCGATGATGAGCTCGTACAGTTTCCATACCGGGTCGGCCACCGGTCCGTCGTGACTGTCGATCAGGAGCAGGTCGCCCTCGTCGTCGGTCTGTTCGGCGTGGCCCGCAAGATGAATCTCGCCGACACGTTCAAGCGGAAAGTCTGAAAGATAATCGAGCGCAGAGAATCGGTGGTTGGTCGCGGAGACGAAGACGTTGTTGATATCGAGCAGCAGACCGCATCCGGTATGCTCCGCGATGCGCCGGATGAACTCCGTCTCTGCCATCGTCGATTCGCTGAATGACAAATAGGTGGACGGGTTCTCCAGCAGAAGCGGCCGCCGGATGGCATCCTGCACCTGGCTGACATGATCGCAGACCCGGCCGAGCGTCGCGTCGGTGTAGGGCAGCGGCAGCAGATCGTTGAAGTAAGTGGTCTGGTGGGTAGACCAGGCCAGATGTTCCGACACCAGCGCGGGCTCGTAGCGCTCGACCAGGGCGCGGAAGCGCGCAAGATGAGTCCGGTCGAGCGGCTCCGGACCTCCTATCGACATGCAAACGCCATGCAGCGATATCGGATGGTCGCGGCGCACGGCCTCCAGCGCACGATGCGGCGGTCCTCCCGCTCCCATGTAATTCTCGGCGTGGACTTCGAAGAAGCCGCGCTGCCTTCCTTCGTCGAGAATCGCCGGGAGGTGCTCATGCTTGAAGCTGCTACCGGCGAGGTCGCGTACCTGAAATACAGGAAAGCGATGAGCCTCGGTTGCATGCAATCCGGACAAGACCGCTGCACTCATGTCGTCTCTCCGCTTTCCCGCTATCGTGATGGTCGCCTGCCCGGTCGATCAGACCGGCTTGAGCGAGCCGGTCTTGCCGTTCGGAAGCTGGATGCTGGTGCAGGTGCCGCCCTGCACGAATTTCCAGGCGTTGCCCTGGAAGTCCACGGTCGAGGTACCTTGGCAGGTGGTGCCGGGGCCGGCGGCGCAATCATTCTGGCCCTTCAGAGCGACGCCGAAGCACTTTTCCTTGTGCGCTGCGACGGCGGCATCGGCTTCCGCCTTGGTCAAGGGATTGGCGGCGGCAACGGTCGCGAGCGCTGTCGTCACGGCGCTCGCGAGGATGAGCGAGCTGACAATGGTCTTCATGGGTTTCTCCACTTTGGTTTACCTCGCCTCCTCGGCGAATGGGGGCGCGCCATCTCATTCGTATCGCCAACGGCTGCCGTTACGGCTTCGGCCGCTCACGAATCGGTGAGATCGTCGCGGATGTCGCGCTGATCGCCCCACGGGGCCGCGCTTGGGTGCAGATAGGCGAAAACTTACGCTGCTTTCCAATGCCTGTTCGTTATCGAAACCAAACCCGCTGAGCATTGGCGGCGCCGACCTTCCCGCGGCATGATCGACGCGAGCTGGCCTCGCGTAACAATCCACCCCTGGCCGGCGTATCGCCACCAATGCCTGCCATAGACCGGCGGAAGCCAGTATGAACGCTGTTCTACCGCGAAGCGCATTGCGACGCCTGCGGCCTTCGTCGGTCAAGGCCATGACCGTCAGCATTCGCTTGGCCGTCTCGGCACTGGTGTTGACGGCGATCCTGCTTACCGCGGCCGCCTCGAGCCTGTTGTGGTGGCGTACCGCGGAATCGATCAGCCGGCAGCTCGCCTCGACGATCAACGAGCAGATCGTCGCTGCGGTGCGCAAGGAAGTCTCGGCGATCGTCGGCGAAGCGCGCGCCGCCCATACGGCGATCCGGACGCTGTTCCTGCAGAACGTCCTCGACACCCGCGAGGCCGACAAGCGTGAGTTCGTGTTCCTGTCGCAACTGCAGTCGCAGGCGACGATCTCCTGGGTCGCCTTCGGCTGGCCCGACGGTTCGTTTTTTGCCGCCCACAAGCTGGGCGACGGCCACCTCGAGATGATGGAAATTTCAAAGACCGATCATCCCGGCCAGCGCCGGATCGATGAATATCGGGTGATCCCCGGCGACATCGAATTCGAGACCCGCCGCTTCGAGCCGAGTGATTTCCGTGTCATCGACCAGGCCTGGTTCAAGACCAGTATGGGCTCCAACGGCCCGCAATGGTTCCGGGTGCTCGACCACCCGATCGGCCCGCGCCCCTCGATTGCCTTTGCGGGGCCGATCGACGTCTACCAGGAACGGCAAGGCGTGCTTGCGGTCGTGATCGAATACACGCGGCTGTCCCGGTTCCTCGCTCAGCTCGAGGTCGGACGCACGGGTACCGCGTTTATTCTCGACAAGAGCGGTGAACTGATTGCTGCTCCCGACAAGGATGCTGACGAGTTGCATCCCGCCCACAGCCGCATCGACATGTTGCCGCTGGCGCGCATGGCGATGAACGAGGCGGGCGATCGTGGCGGCGACGACGCGTGGCGCCGCAGGCTCTCGTCGGACGGCGCCGCCTATGAGGTCGCACTGACGCCGCTGCCGTTTCCCGGTTGGTCGCTTGTCACCGTCATCCCGGAGGCCGAGTTCCTCGCCCCGGTCGAGACCACGCTGAGGCGGCTCGTCATCGGTCTTGCCGTCGGCGCGCTGCTCGCGGCCCTCCTGTCGGCGATGCTGGCGCGTTCGGTGATCGCGGCTCCGCTTGCGCGTGTCGTCGGCGAGATCCGGCACGTTGAGAACTTTGCGCTCGATCAGGTCCGTCGCCATCCGTCGCGGCTCGCCGAGATCGCAAGTCTTTCGGGGGCAATCGCCGAAATGGCCGCGGGCCTGGCCGCCTTCCGCAAATTCATCCCGGCCGATCTGGTCAGGTCGCTGCTGCGCCAGGGCATCGAGGCGAAGCCCGGCGGCTCGATCCAGGAACTGACGGTGATGTTCATCGACGTGGTCGGCTTCACTGGGCTCTCGGAACGCATGGGCGATCGCGTCGTGCCGTTGTTGTCGCGATATCTCGACGTCGCCTCCGAAGTGATCGTCGCCCACGGCGGCACCATCGACAAATTCATCGGCGACGCCGTGATGGCGTTTTGGGGCGCGCCGACCGCGCAGGCCGAACATGCGCTGCTCTGTTGCCGGGCGGCGCTCGCCTGCCGTCAGGCGATCGAGGCCGCCGGCGTCAGGGACGACCAGGGCCATCTCCTGCAAATCAGGATCGGCATCAATTCGGGCCGCATGCTGGTCGGCAATGTCGGCTCCGAATTGCGGCTGAACTACACCGTGATCGGCGATGCCGTGAACGTGGCAAGCCGCCTTGAAGGCGCCAACAAGCACTATGCGACGCAAATTCTGATCGGCGCCGAGACCAAGCGCCTCGTCGAGGGGGCCATGGTCACGCGCGAGATCGATCGCATCGCCGTCTACGGCAGGACGGAAGGCCTCGCCGTGTATGAACTGATCGGTTCGGCAACAGGCGACGCGCGCCCGGCCTGGATCATCCATTACGAAGAGGGACTGCTCAAATATCGCGAGCGCGACTTCGCGGGCGCGCGTTGCTGCTTCGAGGCTGCCTTGCGCCAGCGTCCTTACGACAGGCCGGCTGAGTTGATGCTCGAGCGCTGCAAGCTCCTCGAGCAGTCGGGCGCCGACGACGAGTGGTCGCCTGTCGCGACACTTCAATCGAAATAGCCCCTCTGGCACCCGACAGGCGAAGTGTGGTTACATGACGCCATGTCGCATGATCACATGCCTTTCCGCCAAGCGCCTCCGGCCGCGCCGACCTACCGGCGCGGCTGGGTCGATGACGCCGTGTCGGCAATCGAGGCGGACCAGTGCCGGACCGCCGACACCCATCTGATGCGGCTGATCGTGCCGGCGCTGTCAGGCATCGACATCTATCTGAAGGACGAATCGACCCATCCGACCGGCAGCCTGAAGCATCGCCTGGCGCGGTCGCTGTTTCTCTACGCGCTGTGCAACGGCCATATCCGCGAAGGCACCGCCGTGGTCGAGGCGTCGTCCGGCTCGACGGCGGTCTCGGAGGCCTATTTCGCGCAGATGATCGGCGTGCCGTTCTACGCGGTGATGCCGCGGACGACATCGGCCGAGAAGATCGCCGCGATCGAGCATTACCGCGGCAACTGCCATCTAATCGACGACGGCCGCGCGCTGTATGCCGAGGCCGCCGCGCTCGCCGCGCGGCTTGGCGGCCACTACATGGACCAGTTCACCTTCGCCGAGCGCGCCACCGACTGGCGCGGCAACAACAACATCGCCGAGTCGATCTTCACCCAGCTCAAGGGTGAGCAGCGTCCGCTGCCGGAATGGATCGTGATGGGAGCGGGCACCGGCGGCACCTCGGCGACCATCGGGCGCTATCTGCGCTATCGCCAGTTTCCGACCCGGCTGTGCGTCGCCGATGTCGAGCATTCCGCCTTCTTCGACTGTTTTCGCACCCAGGACCGCTCCCATGTCTGCGAGCGGCCGTCGCTGATCGAAGGCGTCGGCCGGCCGCGCTGCGAACCTTCGTTCGTGCCCGGCGTGGTCGATCGTATGATGAAGATCCCCGATGCGGCGTCGATCGCGGCGATGAACGTGCTGTCGCGCCTGCTGCGCCGGCCGGTCGGCGGTTCGACCGGCACCAATTTCCTGGCGCTGTGCCGTCTCGCATCGGAGCTGCGCGGCGCGGGAACGACCGGATCGCTGGTGACGCTGATCTGCGATTCCGGCGAGCGCTATCGCCAGACCTATTACGACCCGGCGTGGCTGGCCTCGCGCGGGCTTGATCCGGCTCCCTATGAGGCGGAGCTGAACGCATTCCTTGGCCAAGCGCAGCCGCTCGCACTTGACGTCGCTGATGTCCCGAACCCGCGCGCGTGACCCGATCCCGTCAGCCGTTGGCCAGCAGCTCCGTGATCAGCGACGCCGCTTTGATCCCCGTGCCGGAGATGATGACGACGGTACGCTCCGCGGGCCGGATCGCGCCGCGCGCGCTGAGCACGTCGAGCGCCGCCGCGGCGGAGGCCGAGGTCGGCTCGACGAACAGGCCGGTATGCGCCATCCGCTTCAGCGCCGCGACGATGCCGTCCTCGGGGATCGCCACCGTGCCGCCGCCGCTCTCGCGCAGCGCCGCGATCATCTGCTTCAGCCGCAGCGGATGCTTGATCGCGGTGCCCTCGGCGATGGTCTTGAGCACCTCGCGCGTAACCGGCGTGTCGACGCCGGCGGCGAAGCTGGCATCGACCGGCGAGCAGTTTTGCGGCTGCGACGCAAACAGCCGCGGCAAACGGGTGATCTGCCCGGCTGCGAGCAATTCCTTGAAGCCGATGTAACAGCCGAGCAGGCTGCTGCCGGCGCCGACCGGCATGATGACGTTGTCGGGCGCGGCGAAGCCGCAATCCTCCCAGATCTCGTAGGCCAGCGACTTGGTGCCCTGCAGGAAGAACGGCTGCCAGTTGTGGCTGGAGTAGAAGATCTGCTTCGACTGACGGATCGCCTCGGCTTCGGATTCCTCGCGCGGGCCTTCCACCAGCTGCACCTCGGCGCCGAAGGCGTGCATCTGCGCGACCTTCATCGGCGACGTCGTGGCCGGCGCCAGGATCTTGACCCGCATTCCGCCGGCCGCGCCATAGGCCGAAACCGACGCGCCGCCATTGCCCGAACTGTCCTCCAGCACGGCATCGACGCCGAGCTGGCGCAGCAACGACAGCATCACGGTGGTGCCGCGATCCTTGAAGCTCGCGGTCGGATTGAACCATTCCAGCTTGAACTGCGGACGCAGATCGCCCCACGCCTTCTCGACCAGGGGCGTGCAGCCTTCACCCATCGTGATCGGCCGCCTGATCTCGACCGGCAGCGCGGCGCGGTAGCGCCACAGCGAGCGCGTGGTGCGATCGATCTCGTCGCGGGAGATGCCTGCCAGCGGCGTCACCAGCAGCGGCTTGCCCTCGTCGGAGCACCAGCGCGGAACGTCCAGCGGGTAGAGCTTTCCGTTGAGCGGGTCGATGTAGCTCGGTGACGGCATAATGTTCAAATCCCAAACGCGAAGTTGCAGCAAGCGCAGGCGTCAGGCGGCGCCGGCCTGCTTGCTCAGATAGCTCTTGGCAAAATCCAGATACCAGTCAAGGCATCCGGGATTGGCCATCGCGTCGCGATTGATGACCTTTTCCAGCGGATGGCCGAGCAGCAGCTTCTTGATCGGCAGCTCCTGCTTCTTGCCCGACAGCGTGCGCGGGATTTCCGCGACGGCAAAGATGTCGTTGGGCAGGAAGCGGCGCGACAGGCCGGCCTCCACCGCCTTGTTGATCTTCGCCTTCATCGCGGCGTCGAGCGCAACGCCCTCGCGCAGCACCACGAACAGCGGCATGTAGCTGTCGCGGCCGAGATATTCGAGGTCGACGACCAGCGAATCCAGCACCTCGGGCAGCGCCTCGATCGCCGAATAGAGCTCGCTGGTGCCCATGCGCAGGCCGTGGCGGTTGATGGTGGCGTCGCTGCGGCCGTAGATCACGCAGGCCCCATCGGGCTCGATCTTGAGCCAGTCGCCATGCCGCCACACCGGGCCGCGGCCGCTTCCGTCGAAATTGTCCGGATAGGTCTCGAAATAGCTGGCACGATAGCGCGCGTCACCCGGATCGTTCCAGAACCGCAGCGGCATCGAGGGCAGCGGCTCGGTGCAGACCAGCTCACCGACCTCATTGATGACGGCGCGGCCCTGCTCGTCGAAGGCCTCCACGGCGCAGCCGAGCAGGCGGCACTGCATGGTGCCCGGCGTCTGCGGCAGCTCGCGATTGCCGCCGATGAAGGCGCCGGCGAAATCGGTGCCGCCGGAAATGTTGGCCCACCACATCTCGGCCTGCGCCGCGCTGCCGTTATGCTTCGCGAGCGCGGCGAAGCGGTCGTTGAACCAGCTCTGCGTGTCGGCGCTGAGCGGCGACCCGGTCGAGCCCAGCGCGCGCAGCTGAGCGAGATCGCCGACTGCAGCGAGGTCGATCTCCGCCTTGGTGCAGTTGGCAAAGAACGCCGCACCGGCGCCGAAGAACGTCGCCTTGGCGTCGGCAACGAAGCGCCACAGTGTGGTCCAGTCCGGCTTGTCCTTGGAGCCGCCGGGGCTGCCGTCGAAGATCAAGCAGGTGGTGCCGTTGAGCAGGCCGTTGACCTGGCAATTCCACATGATCCAGCCGGTCGACGAGTACCAGTGGAAGCGTTCGCCGAACGAATTCGGATGATAGCTGCAGCCGACGTCGTTGTGCAGCGCGCCGAGCGGCAGCGTCACGATCATGATCCCGCCATGACTATGCAGGATCGGCTTCGGCAGCCCCGTGGTGCCGGAGGAATAGACGATCCAGAGCGGATGATCGAACGGCAGCCATTCCGGCTCGAATGCGTCGATCTCGGCGCTGCTGCCGGCGAGGATCGACGACAGCAGCGTCCCGGCGCCTGCGTTCTCGCTGTGCAGGACGACGTGCTGCACGGTCGGCAATGCGGCCCGCAGTTCCTCGATCACGCCCTGCCGGTCATGGCGCCGGCCGGCATAGGTCACGGCGTCGCAGGCGATCAGCACCTTTGGCTCGATCTGCTTGAAGCGGTCGATCACCGCCGGCGCCGCCATGTCGGGTGCGCAGACGCTCCAGATCGCGCCGAGGCTCGCGGTCGCCAGGAACGCGATGATGGTCTCCGGGATGTTCGGCAGATAGGCCGCGACGCGATCGCCGGAGCGCACGCCATTGGCCTTCAGATGCAGCGCGAGCGCGGCGACCTTGCGCCGCAGCTCCGGCCAGCTGGTCTCCGACAGCTTGCCGTCCTCGCCGCTCGCGATCAGGGCCGGCAGGCCGGCGGCATGCGCCGGCTCGACATGGCGGAACACCTGCCGCACATAGTTCACCTGGGCGCCGGGAAACCACACCGCGCCCGGCATCTTGCGCTCGGCCAGCACGGCGCTGTGCGGCGTCGGCGATCGCAGATCGAAATAGTCCCAGATGCTCTGCCAGAAGCCGTCGATGTCGGTGACGGACCAGCGCCGCATCGCCCCGAAATCCGCGAACTCAAGGCCGCGCGTCTGCTTCAGCCATTGCCGGTAGAGGGCCATCTGCGGGACGTGAGGTGCTGTCATGGTCGTTTCCGGATCGTCTCGTTGTTGTCGTCGTTGTCTTCGCGGCGGCCGCTTGTGCGATCTCTTAACACAGGCGCGCAAGCGCGGGGAACGCCGTCCCGCCGCCATCGGCACCAGCATATTCTTACCGCCGTTTCCGCGTGCTATGCCGTCATCAGGAGGCCGCGGCTGATTCTGCGCGCAGGACCAAAGCAAATGCCCATCGCCGTCGGCGAACTCTTCATCCTCGGCTTCTACGGCAAGGTCATTCCGCCGTGGCTGAGGGATTTTGCCGCGCGCTTCGGGCTCGGCGGGGTCATCCTGTTCGACTATTCCTGCCAGACCCGGCAATACGACAACAATATCGCCTCGCCGGCGCAGGTGCAGTCGCTCTGCGCCGAGATCGCGGCGCTGCCGTCGAACCCGCTGGTGTTCATCGACCAGGAGGGCGGCCTGGTGCGCCGCCTCAAGGACAGCCTCGGCTTTCAGCCGTTGCCGAGCGCCCGGGATTTCAATCGGCTTCCGACCGGCGAGAAACAGGCCATCCTGGCCGCGAGCTATGGCGAATTGCGGCAGCTCGGCATCCGCTACAATTTCGCGCCCGCCATCGACGTCGATTACAATCCAGACAATCCCAATATCGGCCGGATCAAGCGGTCCTATTCGGCCGATATCGGCGAGGTCGAGGCCAATGCGCGGCTGGTCGACGCCGCGGCGCGGCAGGCGGGCGTCGGTCTCTGCCTGAAGCATTTTCCGGGCATCGGCGGCGCCGACGTCGATTCGCACCTCGAGTTCATGGACATTTCCGATGCGCTGCGGCCGGAGCAGGAGGAATTGTTCTACACACTGGCGCCGCAGATCCACGGCGATGCCGTGCTGGTCAGCCACGCCATCGTCCGTGCCTGGGACGCGCAGCATCCGATGACGATGTCATCGAATGCAATCGGCCGTCTGCGCCGCCGCCTGCCGGAAACGCTGCTGATCACCGACGACATGCAGATGCAGGGACTGCAGAAGGCGCTCGGCACCCGCGCCGCCAGCCTCAAAGCGATCGGCGCCGGCATGGACATGCTGTGCATCGGAAACAACCTGTTCGACCAGGAGCAGGAGATGGCCGGCATCGCGGAAGCGATCGCGGGTGCGGTGCAGGATGGCGCGCTCGATCAGAACGCGGTGCGGCACTCCATTGCGCGGGTGCGAACGCGCAAGGCGCTGCTCGCCTGACGGCGCCGAACGAATTCAGCGCGAGGCCACGCAAGGGCCGGGAACCAATCCACCTTACCGCGATTTAACTCAGACGCTCATCGGGGCTCATCAACATGAAGATGCTCAAGCGTCTCTTCCAACTGACCTGGCTACGCCGCGGCGCGCGCAAGCCTGCCGATTTTCCGCCGCTCTCGATCGATCCCGACGAATTCAGCCGCCTGCTTTGCAGCGGGCGCAAGCAGGATTTGCGGATTCTCGCGCAGCGGCTGAGCCAGCGCTCGCGGGCCCACGCGTAGCCCAGGGTCCCGCTCAACCGTGAGCCGGTTCTGATCGAACCAAAACCGGCGAGTTTGGCGTGCGAGCTAGTTCAGTCCCCGACACGTCAGGCTATTGCTTCGCCTTATCGTGATTGGCAATCCCGATCGCCTTGTAATCGTAGGTTGGATAGAACTCGGTGCGATAGGCGCCCCAGGCGCTGTTCTCGACGATGCGGTTGACCTCGCGCAGCCGCGATGCCGGCAGCCGCAACGTCACCACCTGGCCAACGCCCATCATTACATACCAGCTGACGACGTCGACGCCGTCAGGCGGAAACGCCTTGTAAAAACCCTGCCGTTCGAGCTGGGCATTGAGCTCGCTCAGCGGCCGCGACTGGTCATGCTTGAAGAAGATCGTGAGCATGACCGCGTTGTCGGGCGTCGGCGCACCGTCGGTGGTCGATGTGGGCTGCGCCTGCGCGCTGCCTGCGAACATCAGGGCAGCGGCCAGCGCCGCAATCGTCATCCAGGATCGGTTTCGTCGGTGCGCCATCGCCGCCTCCTTGTTGGGGTCTTGCAGGCCATCCGGGGCCGCGACCATCGCGGCGCCCGCCGTCGCTGTAAATTGACATCTGCCTGAGACGGAGTTTTGGCAGCCATGTGAACCGCTTCACAAGCATGCGGTGCCGGGTGCGGTAAGCAAATGCCCATCCCAACACCCGAGGGCATGAGCGATGTCGACCCGGCGGAAGGTGCATTGGTGGTTCAGAGTCGTTTTGACCGGTCGGTTCCTGCAGAAGTTTCTCCAGCTGCAGTGACGGACGGAGCGCGCTCGCGTCGCCGGCCCTGCCGCCGGAACCGCCGCGGACTTGCGAATCATGTCCCGTTTCCGGCCGTTGTGGCCTCGGGAAGGTAAACGCGGTCCGCGTGGAACTACCGGGATTAAGGCAGCCATCGTTCCGTAAGAATACTGTAATCCGACTCGGCTACGCGAGATTCATTGCCAAATCAGCGGCAATCTGCGTCTGTTTGACCACCGGAGCCCTAGGTCACAGTTGCGTCACCCGTATTTCTACGGGGTCCGGCATTAACTCGGCCATAGTTCACCTTCGGTAAACCATACTTATGACGCAACATGACAATCGAGCCGAGGCCCGCCTTCCGGCGTGGATGGACGGCGGTGCGCCGCTCGAGACGCAGCCGCTCGAGACCCAGCAGCCGGCGGCTCCGCCGACCGCCCCGAGACTGCCGCCGATCGAAGAGACCGGAGCCACGGTGGTCCGCCAGCTCAATGGGCCGGTGACGGCGCTGCTGCTCTATATGAATGAGCTGAAGCAGCACAGCCACCAGTTCGCCCAGGCGCCGGGCAACGGGGTCTACCTGCGCCAGGTCATCGAGAACGCGCTCGAGCAGACCGAACGCGTGTCGGCGATGCTGAAGCAGATTTCCGATCTCTATCCGAACGCGCTTCCCGCCCCCGATCTCAGGCCGCTCCGCGACGAGCGGCCGGCCCGTTCCCGCCCGCCCGATGTGATGTTCGCGGCGGAAGCCGGCGGCAAGCCGCTCACTAAGCGCGAGCGCGAAGTGCTCAGCCTGATCAGCGACGGCTATTCGAACAAGCAGGGCGCGCTGCGCATGAACATCAGCCCGCGCACCTTCGAAAGCCATCGCGCCGAGGCGATGCGCAAGCTCGGCGCGCGCAACACCGCCGACCTCGTCCGCAAGGCGTTGTTGCAGCGGGCCTGACCGGCGATTTTAGAGATAATCTTCCGCAGCGAGGCACATCCGCGGCGCCCGTCGCATCGCCGGGGCGGCGGACTTCGGTGCATCCGGAACGATGGTGACCACCCACGCCGCGCCGCTCTCGCTTTCGACGATCGAGCGCACGCGTCCGGTGACGGTCGCACCGGCCGAGCGGACGGTGGCAGGCCTGGCGTTGAACTGGGCAATGCGGAGGCGCCTGGCCTCCTTCCGGTCGGTCGTCTGGTAGGTGAACATCGGCTCCCCCGCGCGTTCACGCACTGTGAAGATTCAGCGTTATCCGACGGTGAAAATTGCGGGCCGTAGAAGTACGGCTCGCGGGCTGATCAGAGCGTTTTCGAGCGAAGGGGATGCCCCTTCGCGAACGCGTCAAGACGACAAGCCGGAGCTACGGTTTTGATTCAATCAGAACCAAAAATACTCTAAAGCATGATCCGGAAAAGTGCGAAGCGGTTTTTCCGAAAAGATCATGCTCAAACAAAGAGCTAAAGCGCGATGACGATTCGACCCGATCTCATCGCGCTTTAGCCGCTGATTTCCTGACAATGCAGCAGCCGCGCATATTGCGACTTCACCGTGGCGTAGCATTCGCAGGCGGTCCGGATCAGGCCATCGACATTGGTGATCTCGATGTGGCCGCGGCTGTAGTGGATGAAGTTCGCCTGCTGCAGGGTATGTGCGACCAGCGACACGCTGTTGCGCCGCGCGCCGATCATCTGCGCCATCGCCTCCTGGGTCAGAACGATCTTGTCGCTGCCGGAGAGATCCCGCGTGTGCAGCAGATATCGCGCCAGCCGCGATTCCACGGTGTGCGCGGCATTGCAGCCGGCCGTTTGCTGGATTTGGGCATAGACGGCGAGCCCGTGCCGGATCAGGGTCGTGCGAAGCGTGGGGCTCTGCCCGGCGGCCGCACGCAACGGCTCGAGCTCGATGGTCGAGGCGACACCGGGCACCAGCACCACGGCATTGTTCATCACGCGTTCCTGGACCAGCGGGGTGAACGCGCCATAGAGGCTGTCGCGGCCGACCATCGCGACCTGGACCCGCTCACCCTTTGCCAGCTTGACCACCAGCGAGATCACGCCCCTGTGCGGCATGTACGCGCGCTTGAGGACCTCGTCGGCTTCGATCAGCACCGAATCCGCGGCAAGGTCGACCGTGCGCAGATGCGGCCGAATCAATTCGAAATCGCTCGCCGACAGCGACGACAGAAATCCGTTGGGCGATCGCGGAACCGTATCCAAAGCGACCTCCTGCCATCCGGCAATGCTTGTTTGTGGCACCTCCAAGGACGCGTGCACGTCGACGTCCCCACAACCCATCTTGCCACGTCTTCAATTTGAGAAAAATACACGTAACGCCGCACCGGCTAACGCCGCGGATACGGCTGGCACAAACTGCATATTCGGTAGGCAACGCCGCTCTCAGTCCTCCGGCCCGATGAATTGTTCCGCATGCGCCTTGACGGTGGCGTAGCATTCGCAGGCCGCCTTGCGCAGGCCCTCGATATCGGTGATCTCGATGTGGCCGCGGCTGTAGCGCAGGATGCCGGCCTGTTGAAATCCATGCGCGACGATCGAGACCGCGTTGCGCCGGACCCCGATCATCTGCGCCAGCATCTCCTGGGTCAGCGGCAACGCCTCGCTGCCGCACAGGTCGCGTGCGCGCAGCAACCATCGCGACAGCCGCGCCTCGACCGGATGCGACACGTTGCAGGCGACGGATTGCTGCGTCTGCGCCATCAGCGCCTGCTCGTAGAGCGCGACCAGGGTCCGCAAGGCGGCGCTGTGATCGACGGCCTCGCGGAAATCCTCCGCGCGCAGCGCCGAGGCGGTCCCGGGCACCACGACGATGGCGTCGGCGAGCGGCGGCCGGTCATGCAGCGCGGCCGAGGCGCCGACGATGCTGTCGCGGCCGACGGTCGCAATCTCGACCGATTGCCCGTCGGACAGATTGACCATCATCGAGACCACGCCGCTGTGCGGCAGATAGACCCGCTGCACCGGTGCGCCGGCGTCGGCCAGCACGGTTTCCTTGACCAGCTCGACGGTTTCGAGAAGCGGATGAAGTTGCGTGTAGTCAGCTGCGGGCAGCGCTTGCAACAGACGGTTAGGCGGACGTGAAACGGCAGACATTAGAACTCCTGCCGAGGGCGGGGAGCACTACGGTCTCGCATCACCTACTCTTGGCGCGTGGAATGAAAGCGACCATAGCTTGCCTGTCCAATTGCACAAGTGTTGTGGTGGCGGCAATATCCGGTTGTAGGATTGATAATATACCCGCTACAGGGCAGACAGCCCAGGCCGCCTTCGCCAGCGCGGCATCGATTCGACTTTGCCACACTCTCCGGTGGTGCCGCGGCAAAAGCTGCAGCTTTTCGTGGCATTTATTGATTTGCGTTAACTCTAATCCGCGCCGAATCCGGCCGCCGTCAATTCGGCGTGCCGGCAATACGCGGCGTCCGGCCAGCCGCAGCAAGTCCTGAAAAGGCGAGACAATTTCGCCGCGGCGCCGCGGCCGATCGCCGGGCTTCCGCCGTGAAGTTGGGCGGCGCGTAGAATCACCGGGTGGGGCCGTCCTTGGTATTTGTACGGACTGGCTCTTTAACGAACGGGTAGCGCGGACAGCCCAGTGTGGCACGGACCGCCGCGCGAAACCTGCGGCGTTGCGTCAACGTGTTCATCCAGAAGGGTATCAGTATGTCCGGCATCGTTCTTTCGGCATCGGTCCGCCAAAACCTGCTTTCGCTGCAGTCGACGGCCGACCTGCTCGCCACCACGCAGAATCGCTTGTCCACCGGCAAGAAGGTCAACACCGCTCTCGACAACCCGACCAACTTCTTCACGGCGCAGTCGCTCGACAACCGCGCCAGCGACATCAACAACCTGCTGGACGGCATCAGCAACGGCGTGCAGGTGCTGCAGGCCGCCAACACCGGCATCACCTCGCTGCAGAAGCTGGTCGACAGCGCGAAGTCGGTCGCCAACCAGGCCCTGCAGGCCGCCGTCGGCTATTCGCAGAAGTCGAGTGTTACGACCGCAACGATCACCGGCGCGACCACCGACGACATCCGCGGCACGCCCACCTATAGCAATGCCATCCTCGCTGGTACGGCCGTCAACAACAACCTGACGACCCCCGCGGCGATCACGACTGCCACCAAGCTCGTCAGCGCGACCAACGCTGACACCCTGGCGACGACCCCGACCGGCACGATCAGCGTCAACGGCAAGACGATCACGTTCTCGACCTCGCAGACCACTGCGACGACCGACGCGGCCGGCAACGTCACCCTCGGCACCGGCGCCGGCAGCAACCTGACCGTCGGCGACCTGCTCACCGCGATCGACGGCATCACCGGTGCGACCACCGCTTCCACCATCTCGGCTGGCGCGCTCCAGATCAGCACCGGCATCAAGCAGGATCTCAACATCTCCGGCTCGGCGCTGAGCGCTTTCGGCCTTACGGCTGGAACCACGGCGCGCACCGTGGCAACGGCTTCGCCGCTGGACGGTCTGACGCTCACGATCGGTGCGACCGGCAACGGCACTGCCACCAGCATTACGTTTGGTGCCGGCGCAGGCCAGGTGAAGTCGCTCAACGACCTGAACAACGCACTGGCGGCCAACAATCTGCAGGCGTCGCTCAGCGCGGGCGGTGCGCTCACCATCAGCACCACCAACGACGCTGCGTCCGCGACCATCGGCACGATCGGTGGCACTGCAGCGGCTGCGGGCAAGCTGTTCAACGGCCTGGCGGGCAGCGCCCCGGTCCAGGATCCGGGCGGGCTGGCGAACCGCGCCAACCTGGTCAATCAGTACAACAACATCCTGGACCAGATCACCACGACCGCCCAGGACGCGTCGTACAACGGCATCAACCTGCTCAATGGCGATCAGCTCAAGCTGACCTTCAACGAGACGGGCTCCTCGACGCTGAAGATCCAGGGCGTCACCTTCGATGCCTCCGGCCTCAACCTCACCAAGCTGGTGGCCGGCACCGACTTCATCGACAACGCGTCCGCCAATGCCACGTTGAAGACGCTCAACACCGCGAGCGGCAAGCTGCGCACCCAGGCTTCGACCCTCGGTTCGAACCTGTCGATCGTGCAGATCCGTCAGGACTTCTCGAAGAACCTGATCAACGTGCTGCAGACCGGCTCGTCCAACCTGACGCTGGCCGACACCAACGAGGAAGCGGCCAACAGCCAGGCGCTGTCGACCCGCCAGTCGATCGCGGTGTCCGCGCTGGCGCTGGCCAACCAGTCGCAGCAGAGCGTGCTGCAGCTGCTCCGCTAAGCGAAGTAGCGACCGACATCGATTATCGAGGCGGCGGAGGAAACTCCGCCGCTTCTGCTTTGTGGGCTGATGCTGCGGATTGCTTGCAGCCCTGCGCCTGATGTGCGCTGCGCATCGAGCGCGCTCTCATCAATTTTGATTCAAGTCGGAATCGCCGGCGGAACGCGGTTTTGCCCATACGGGCGATAAGTGGCTGTTCCGTTGAGACTGCCGCGACGTCGTAACAATCATGCAACCATTTGAATTACCTCATCGTCCGTATTTGCACGGACGGCAAAATTAACGTCGCCGTGAAGCCGGTGGAGCTATCGATGCGAGCCGACCGTTCCGCAGCACTTTGAGGGGGCCTGTTCCGATGGACGATCTGTTGCGCGAGTTCCTGACGGAGAGCAGCGAGAGCCTGGACACGGTCGACAACCAGCTGGTGCAGTTCGAGCAGGATCCGAACAACGCCAAGATCCTCGATAACATCTTCCGCCTGGTGCACACCATCAAGGGCACCTGCGGCTTCCTCGGGCTGCCGCGGCTCGAGGCGCTGGCGCATGCCGGCGAGACCTTGATGGGCAAATTCCGCGACGGCATGCCGGTCAGGGCCGAAGCCGTGACGCTGATCCTGTCCTCGATCGACCGCATCAAGGAGATCCTTGCAGGGTTGGAGGCCACCGAGGCCGAGCCGGAGGGCAATGACCGCGACCTGATCGATCAGCTGGAAGCGATGGTCGAGCGCGGCATGGCCGCGATGTCAGCGTCGGCTCTGCCGATCGCGGCTGCTGGGGTTGAGGACGTCCCTGTCGTCGAAGCGCCGTCGATGCAGCCTGATGTCACCGAGGGCACGCTGGTGGTGCAGACGCTGGAGCGTCCGCTGCGTCCGGGCGAGGTCTCGCTCGACGAGCTCGAGCGCGCCTTCCGCGAGACCGAGACCGAAGTGGCCGCGCCGGCGCCCGTCGCCAAGCCGACCGCCGCAGAGCCCGAGGCCGCCAAGAAGCCGGCCCGCAAGGCGGCCGCCGAGAGCGACGTCCAGGAAGGCGACAAGATCGCCAACCAGTCGATCCGGGTCAATGTCGACACCCTCGAGCATCTGATGACGATGGTCTCCGAGCTGGTCTTGACCCGCAACCAGCTCCTGGAAATCTCCCGCCGCAACGAGGACACCGAGTTCAAGGTGCCGCTGCAGCGGCTGTCGAATGTCACCGCCGAGCTGCAGGAGGGCGTCATGAAGACGCGCATGCAGCCGATCGGCAATGCCTGGCAGAAGCTGCCGCGCATCGTCCGCGATCTCAGTGGCGAACTCGGCAAGCAGATCGAGCTCGAGATGCACGGCGCCGACACCGAGCTCGACCGCCAGGTGCTCGATCTGATCAAGGATCCGTTGACGCACATGGTGCGCAACTCCGCCGACCATGGTCTCGAGACCACCGCGGAGCGCGTTGCCGCCGGCAAGCCCGAGCAGGGCACCATTCGCCTAAGCGCCTATCACGAGGGCGGCCACATCATCATCTGCATCGCCGACAATGGCCGCGGGCTCAACACCGAGCGGATCAAGGCCAAGGCGCTCCAGAACGGTCTCGTCACCGAGGCCGAGCTGGAGAAGATGACGGAAGCCCAGATCCACAAGTTCATCTTCGCGCCGGGCTTCTCGACCGCGGCGCAGATCACCTCGGTCTCCGGCCGCGGCGTCGGCATGGACGTGGTGCGCACCAATATCGACCAGATCGGCGGCACCATCGACATCAAGAGCGTGGCCGGCGAGGGCGCCTCCGTCACCATCAAGATCCCGCTGACCCTGGCGATCGTGTCCGCCTTGATCGTGGAAGCCGGCGGCGACCGTTTTGCGATCCCGCAGCTCTCCGTGGTCGAGCTGGTGCGGGCCCGCGCCAACTCCGAGCACCGCATCGAGCGGATCAAGGACACCGCGGTCTTGCGGCTGCGCAACAAGCTGCTGCCGCTGATCCATCTCAAGAAGCTGCTCAAGATCGACGACGGCGCGACCACCACCGACGCCGAGAACGGTTTTATCGTGGTGACGCAGGTCGGCAGCCAGACCTTTGGCATCGTGGTCGACGGCGTGTTCCACACCGAAGAAATCGTGGTCAAGCCGATGTCCACGAAGCTGCGCCACATCGACATGTTCTCCGGCAATACGATTCTGGGCGATGGCGCGGTGATCATGATCATCGACCCCAACGGCATCGTCAAAGCGCTCGGCGCCTCCAGCGCCGCGGCGCATGACCTCGCCGAGGATCACAGCGCGGCGCACGCCAACTCCGGCGAGCAGCTGACCTCGCTGCTCGTGTTCCGCGCCGGCTCGAGCCAGCCCAAGGCGGTGCCGCTCAGCCTGGTCACGCGCCTTGAGGAGATCGCGACCGACAAGATCGAGCTCAGCAACGGTCGCTACATGGTGCAGTACCGCGAGCAGCTGATGCCCTTGGTGCAGATGGCCGGCGTCCAGGTGCAGACCCAGGGCACCCAGCCGATCCTGGTGTTCGCCGACGACGGCCGCTCGATGGGGCTCGTGGTCGACGAGATCATCGACATCGTCGAGGAACGGCTCAACATCGAGGTGGCGGGCTCGCAGGACGGCATTCTGGGCTCGGCCGTGATCAAGGGCCAGGCCACCGAGGTGATCGACGTCGGCCACTTCCTCCCCATGGCGTTTGCCGACTGGTTCTCGCGCAAGGAGATGCGGCCCTCGGCGGGCGCGCAGTCGGTGCTGCTGGTCGACGACTCGGCCTTCTTCCGCAACATGCTGGCGCCGGTCTTGAAGGCCGCGGGCTACCGGGTGCGGACCGCGCCGAGCGCGCAGGAGGGTCTTGCCGCGCTGCGCTCGGGCCAGAGTTTCGATGTGGTGCTGACCGACATCGAGATGCCCGAGATGAACGGCTTCGAGTTCGCCGAGAGCATCCGCTCGGACAACAATCTCAATGCGATGCCGATCATCGCGCTGTCGGCGATGGTGTCGCCGGCGGCGATCGAGCGCGGCCGGCAGGCCGGCTTCCACGACTATGTCGCAAAGTTCGATCGTCCCGGGCTGATCGCGGCGCTGAAGGAGCAGACCGCCGAGATGCGGCGCGCGGCGTAGAGCATGATCCGGAAAAGTGTGAAGCGGTTTTCCGATCAGATCATGCTCAGACAAAGGACTTGAGGGAAACAATATCGATGACCAGCAAGACCGAAGCAGGCGAAGGCGCGATGGCCGAATACGTCACCGCCGTGATCGGCGGGCAGCTGTTCGGCCTGCCGATCTCGCGGGTGCAGGACGTGTTCATGCCGGAGCGGCTGACGCGGGTGCCGCTGTCGTCGGCGGAGATCGCCGGCGTGCTCAATCTGCGCGGCCGCATCGTCACCGTGATCGACATGCGCGCCCGGCTCGGGCTGCCGAAGGCCGAGGACGGCCAGCCGCCGATGGCGGTCGGCGTCGACCAGCGCGGCGAATCCTATGGCCTCTTGATCGACCAGATCGGCGAAGTGCTGCGGCTGCCCGATGCCGGCCGCGAGGACAACCCGGTCAACCTCGATCCGCGCATGGCCAAGCTCGCCGGCGGCGTCCATCGCCTCGACGGCCAGCTCATGGTCGTGCTCGACGTCGATCGCGTACTCGAACTGGTGCCCAAGCTTGATCTGAAGACAGCTGCTGCAGCGTAACGCTCCGCCGCGAAAGACGGCGGTTCAACAAGGAGGCCAACAGATGAAGACATGTCTCGTCGTCGACGATTCCAGCGTGGTGCGGAAGATCGCGCGCCGCATTCTCGAAGGCATGAATTTCCACATCATCGAGGCCGAGGATGGCGCGGTCGCGCTCGAAGCCTGCAAGCGTGCGCTGCCGGACGCCGTGCTGCTCGACTGGAACATGCCGGTCATGGACGGCTTCGAATTCCTGGTGCAGCTGCGCCGCCTGCCCGGCGGCGATCAGCCCAAGGTCGTGTTCTGCACCACCGAGAACGGCATCGACCACATCTCGCGCGCGCTGCATGCCGGCGCCAACGAATACATCATGAAGCCGTTCGACAAGGACATCGTGATCGCAAAATTCCAGGAAGTCGGCCTGCTCGCGCTCGATGCGCCGAGCGAAGCCTGACACCACGTCCACCTCTTGCGTTGTGAGGCTGCAGTGACGCCCCCTGACTACGAGTATCTGCGTAAGCTCCTGAAGGACCATTCCGGTCTCGACTTGTCCGCGGACAAGCAATACCTCATTGAAAGCCGCCTGCTGCCGCTGGCGCGCAAATACGGCCTGTCCGGCATCCCCGACCTGGTGACGAAGATCAGGGGCGGCGCCTATATCCCGCAGGTGGTCGAGGCCATGACCACCAACGAGACCTTCTTCTTCCGCGACAAGGTGCCGTTCGATCATTTCCGCGACACCATCATGTCCGACGTGTTGAAGGCGCGTGCCGCGCGCCGCAGCGTCCGGATCTGGTGTGCCGCCGGCTCGACCGGTCAGGAGCCCTATTCGCTGGCGATGTGCCTGAAAGAAATGGGTGCGGCGCTGGCCGGGTGGCGGGTCGAGATCGTCGCGACCGATCTGTCGCAGGAGGTGCTGGAGAAATCCAAGGCCGGCATCTACAGCCAGTTCGAGGTGCAGCGCGGGCTGCCGATCCAGATGCTGGTCAAGTATTTCAAGCAGTCCGGCGAGCTCTGGCAGATCAACCCGGAGTTGCGCTCGATGGTGCAGCACCGTCAGCTCAATCTGCTGCACGATTTCGCCCAGCTCGGCGTCTTCGATGTGGTCTTTTGCCGCAACGTGCTGATCTATTTCGACCAGGACACCAAGATCAACGTCTTCAACCGTCTCGCCCGATCGATGGAGGCCGACGGCTTCCTGGTGCTGGGCGCGGCCGAAACGGTGGTCGGCCTGACCGACAGCTTCAAGCCGGTGCCGGAGCGGCGCGGCCTGTACCGGCCGAACGGGGCGCGGGGACTTGCGGCCGCCATGCCCAGGGTCGCCGTCGCGGGATAGCGTGATGACGGAAGATGGCAAACTCGTCGAGCGGGTTACCTTCAGCCGGGGTGTCGATGTCTGCATCATGGCCATCGACGGCACCTGGCGGCGGGATTGCCTGCTCAACGCCATCTCCGACACCGACGCGGCGCTGACGGTCGAAGGTTCCATCCAGGGCCTCAACCTGAAGGAGTTCTTCCTTCTGCTGTCCTCAACCGGGCTCGCCTATCGCCGTTGCGAACTGGTCCGCGTCAACGGCACCGAGATGGACATCAGCTTCCTCAAGGGCAAGCCGGCCAAGAAACGGCCGCCGGCCGGCGAGGCGGACCGGATCGGGGCCTAAGCGGGCCCTGCGGGCCGTCCGCATCGCGGACCCGCGAGGAACGGATCGCCGGCCTGATGTGTTGGAGCCTGGTCGGCGTGGCCCGCCCGGATCAATCCCGGCGGGTTTTCGGGCTCGGCGGGATCAGTTCAGGAGCCGCGTCGGCGCCGCGGACTCGCACGGCCGATCGAGCGCAGCCGCAAGGCTCGCGTCGCAGGTCACACCGTAACGCCATCCGCTGCCGGATATTCCATGCAAGTTTCTCCACTACCGCCATTTTTATGGAGAGCGCCGCTACTTGTGCGTTAAGCCGACGTCCCGTACAAATACGGGTCCATCGATCGAAATGGTCGAGCTATTCCTTGTGCAGTCGAATATGTCGCTGCACCACTGATGGACGATGCACATGGTTGAGAATGGTGTTCCGCGCGGAGAGATTTTCGTAGTCGACGACGATCCCGCCGTGCGCGAGACGCTTTCCGTGGTGCTGTCGACGGCCGGCTACAAGGTGATCTGCTTTGCCGATGGCGCCGCGCTGCTGCAGGTGGCGCGCAGCCGGACGCCGGCCTGCATCCTGCTCGACGTGCATATCCCCGGCAAATCCGGCCTCGATATCCTCAGAGAACTGCACGGCGAGGATTATCCGGCGCCGATCTTCATGATCTCGGGCCAGGGCGACATCCAGATGGCGGTCAGCGCCATCAAGAACGGCGCGCTCGATTTCATCGAGAAGCCGTTCCGCGGCAACGAGATCGTCAGCCGCCTCAATGAGGCGATCGAGGCCTACACCAGGCGCCGGACCGAGAGCTCGGCGTCGCGGATCGCCTCGCTGCATTTCCCGGGCCGCGAGCCGCTGACCCGCCGGGAGCGCGAGGTGCTCGAGCAATTCACCGCGGGCGCCTCCAACAAGGAGGCCGGGCGTCATCTCGGCATCAGCCCGCGTACCATCGAGGACCACCGCGCCAACATCATGAAGAAGCTCGGCGCGCGCAACGCCGCCGATCTGGTTCGCATCGTGATGACGGCGCAGCAGAAGTAAGCCAAGGTCGGTTTACGCTCCGATTTCCACATTGCGGACCTGTGCGGCGCACGTTCAGCGAACGGCACCTCTGCGCCGCGCGTGGGGGACGACCCGTCCGGAAATCCTGTATATGCGTAGGCTAAGGCAGGTGCGCCGGGGACGGCGCGCCGTGCGAGCAATGTCGAGACCCAGGGCGATGACGAAGAACAAGACACCGGATCAATTGCGCAGCGCGCGCTGGTTTGCGCCGGACGATTTGCGCGCCTTCGGCCACAGGTCGCGCGCGATGCAGATGGGCTACGCGCCGGAGGAGTGGCGCGACCGCCCGGTGATCGCGATCATCAACACCTGGTCCGACGCGCAGCCCTGCCACATGCACTTCAAGAGCCGGGTCGACGACGTCAAGCGCGGCGTGCTGATGGCCGGCGGCTTTCCGCTGGAATTGCCGGCGCTGTCGCTGTCGGAGTCGCTGCTGAAGCCGACCACGATGCTCTACCGCAACATGCTGGCGATGGATGCCGAGGAGCTGCTGCGCGGCCATCCGGTCGACGGCGTGGTGCTGATGGGCGGCTGCGACAAGACCACGCCCGCGCTGCTGCTCGGGGCCACCAGCATGAACCTGCCCGCGATCTACCTGCCGGCCGGCCCGATGCTGCGCGGCAACTGGAAGGGCAAGACGCTCGGCTCCGGCTCCGACGCCTGGAAATACTGGGACGAGCGCCGCGCCGGAAAGATCTCCGACCGCGACTGGGTCGACATGGAGGCCGGCATCGCCCGCAGCTACGGCACCTGCATGACCATGGGCACGGCGTCGACCATGACCGCGATTGCGGAAGCGATCGGCATGACGCTGCCCGGCGCCTCCTCGATCCCGGCGGCCGATGCCAACCACATCCGCATGAGCTCGGAAGCCGGCCGCCGCATCGTCGAGATGGTGTGGGAGGATTTGACGCCGCAGAACATCCAGAGCCGCAAGGCTTTCGAAAATGCCATCACGGTCGCGATGGCGATGGGCTGCTCGACCAACGCGATCATCCATCTGATCGCGCAGGCCCGCCGCGCCGGCCAGGATATCGGGCTCGACGATTTCGAGATCGCGAGCCGCAAGGTGCCTGTCATCGCAAATGTGCGGCCGAGCGGCGACCTCTATCTGATGGAGGATTTTTTCTACGCCGGCGGGCTGCCCGGCCTGATGAGCCGGATCAAGCAGCACCTGCATCTCGACTGCGTCACCGTGACCGGCAAGACCCTCGGCGAAAACATCGCGCACGCCGAGGTGCATAACGACGACGTCATCCGCACCGTCGACAATCCGATCTACAAAGAGGGTGCGCTGGCGGTGCTGAAGGGCAATCTCGCGCCCGACGGCTGCGTGATCAAGCCGAGCGCCTGCGATCCGCGCTTCCTGAAACACACCGGGCCGGCGTTGGTGTTCGACGACTATCCGTCGATGAAGAAGGCGGTCGACGATCCCGATCTCGACGTCACCGCGGACCATGTGCTGATCCTGCGCAACGCAGGGCCGCAGGGCGGGCCGGGCATGCCGGAATGGGGCATGCTGCCGATCCCGACCAAGCTGGTGAAGCAGGGCGTGCGCGACATGGTGCGGTTGTCGGACGCGCGGATGAGCGGCACCTCCTATGGTGCCTGCATCCTGCATGTCTCGCCGGAGTCCTATATCGGCGGCCCGCTGGCGCTGGTGCGGAACGGCGACCGCATCACCCTCGACGTCGCCGCGCGCACCATCAATCTGGATGTGCCGGAAGCCGAATTGGCAAAACGCCGCGCCGAATGGCAGCAGCCCGAGCGCCGCTTCGAGCGCGGCTATGGCTGGATGTTCTCAAAACACATCAAGCAGGCCAATGAGGGCTGCGATTTCGATTTCCTCGAGACCGGTTTTGGCAAGCCGGTCGGCGAGCCGTCGATCTATTAGTCACCGTCGTTCCGGAGCGATGCGCAGCATCGAATCCGGAACCTCGAGATTCCGGGTTCACGCGCTGACGCGAGTGCCCCGGAATGACATTAGGGACAGAGCACCATGTCAAACCTCAGCGACACCACTCGCAACAAACTCAAATCCGTCTCCACCGCCACCGTCGCCACCGCGCTGTTCAAGCGCGGCTTCCGCATCCAGATGATCCAGGACGTCCACCCCTTAAGTTCGGACCAGCCGACCATGGTCGGCGAGGCCTTCACGCTGCGCTACATGCCGGCGCGCGAGGACCTCAACAAGATCGACGTCTTCCGCGACCGCGCGCATCCGCAGCGCAAGGCGATCGAGGATTGTCCCGTTGGCGCCGTGCTGGTGATGGACAGCCGCAAGGACGCGCGTGCGGCCTCGGCCGGCGCGATCCTGGTGACGCGGCTGATGAAGCGCGGCTGCGCCGGCGTCGTCACCGACGGCGGCTTTCGCGATTCGGCCGAGATCGCGCGGCTCGGCTTCCCCGCCTTCCACCACCGCCCGAGCGCGCCGACCAATCTGACGCTGCACCAGGCGATCGAGATCAACGTGCCGATCGGCTGCGGCGACGCGCCGGTGTTTCCAGGAGACGTGATCCTCGGCGACAGCGACGGCGTCATCGTGATTCCCGCGCATCTCGCGGACGAGATCGCCGACGAGACTTTTGAGATGACCGCGTTCGAGGATTTCGTCACCGAGCAAGTCCAGAACGGCCGCGGCATCTTCGGCCTCTATCCGGCAACGGATGAGCAGACGCTGAAGGATTTTGCCGCGTGGCGAAAGGTGAAGGGGCGATGACCTCTTCGCCTCTCCCCGCCTGCGGGGAGAGGCCGGATCGCATGCAATGCGATCCGGGTGAGGGGGAGCCTCCGCGGGTCCGTCTTTCTCCGTTTTTGCGGAAGCAGCCCCTCACCCCAACCCTCTCCCCGTGAAGAACGGGGAGAGGGAGCATTCACACCTCCGCCTCCGCCATCCCCACCGCCCACAGCGCGAAGGCGTAGACGATCGCGACTTCGTCGAGCCGGTTGAAGCGCCCCGACGCGCCGCCGTGGCCGGCGCCCATGTTGGTGCGCAGCAGGACCGGGCCGCCGCCCGCCATGGTGGCGCGCAGGCGCGCGATCCATTTTGCCGGCTCCCAATAGGTGACGCGCGGATCAGTGAGCCCGCCCATCGCCAGGATCGCCGGATAGTCCTTGGCCGCGACATTGTCGTAGGGCGAATAGGACAGGATGGTGCGAAAATCCGTTTCGCTCTCGATCGGATTGCCCCATTCCGGCCATTCCGGCGGCGTCAGCGGCAGCGTGTCGTCGAGCATGGTGTTGAGCACGTCGACGAACGGCACCTCGGCGACGATGCCGCCGAACAGTTCGCCGGCGCGGTTGGCGACGGCGCCCATCAGCATGCCGCCCGCCGAGCCGCCGTGGCCGACGATGCGCTTTGCGCTGGTGTACTTCGCCTCACACAGCGCGCGGCCGGCCGCGGCGAAATCGTCGAAGGAATTGGTCTTCTTCTCGCGCTTGCCGTCGAGATACCAGCCCCAGCCCTTGTCGGCGCCGCCGCGGATATGCGCGATGGCGTAGACGAAACCGCGGTCGACCAGCGACAGCCGGTTCGCCGCGAACGACGCCGGCATCGCCATGCCATAGGAGCCGTAGCCGTAGAGCAGCAGCGGCGCCTTGCCGTCGCGGACAAAATCCCTGCGATGCAGGATCGAGACCGGCACCTGCGCCCCGTCATGTGACGTCGCCATGATCCGCGTGGTGACGTAGTCCGCCGGGTTGTGGCCCGACGGAATCTCCTGCCGCTTGCGCAGCACCCGGGTCCGCGTCGCCATGTCGTAGTCGTAGACTTCCGACGGCGTCGTCATCGACGAATAGGCGAAGCGCAGATTCGTGGTCTCGAACTCGTAGCCGCCCATGGTGTCGAGCGAATAGGCGGCCTCGTCGAACGCGATCGCATGCTCCTCGCCCGTCTTGAGGTCGCGGATGACGATCGCCGGCAGCGCATTGGCGCGCTCCAGCCGCACCATGTGGCCGGCATAGAGCTCGACATCGAGCACGTAGACGCCTTTGCGATACGGGATCAGGTCGCGCCAGTTGGCGCGTTCGGGCGCCGCGAGCGGCGCGGTCACCACCTTGAAGTCGATGGCATCGTCGGCATTGGTGAGGATGAACAGCTCGTCGCCGCGATCGGCGACCGAATACTGCACGCCGTCCTGGCGCGCCGCGATCAGCCGCGGCGGCGCGTCGGGATCGGCGAGGTCGATCAGCCGCTGCTCCGAGGTCTCGTGGTCGCCGCCTGCGATCACACAGAAGCGGCCGCTGGCGCTCTCGTGCAGATGGGTGAACCAGCCGGAATCCTGCTCTTCATAGACCAGGATGTCGTCGGCCTGTTTGGTGCCGAGTCTATGCCGCCACACCTGCATCGGGCGGTGATTGTCGTCGAGCTTGACGTAGAAGAAGCTGCTGGAATCCGCCGCCCACACCACGCCGCCGTCGGTCTCCTCGACGAGATCGTCGAGATCGCCGCCGGTCGCCCAGTCGCGCACCCGGATCGAAAAGTACTCCGAGCCCTTGGTGTCAGCGCTCCAGGCATGCAGCTTGTGGCAGTTGGAATGCCGGCTGCCGCCGAATTTGAAGTATTTATGGTCCTTCGCCAGCGCGTCGCCATCGAGCACGATCTGCTCGTCGCCGCCGTCGCGCGGCATGCGGCAGAACAGCTCGTGCTGGCCGCCCTCGCGAAATTTTCGGAAATAGGCGAACGGGCCGTCCGGCGACGGCACGCTGGAATCGTCCTCCTTGATCCGCCCGCGCATCTCCTTGACGAGCTGCTTCTGCAAGCCGTCGGTGTGGCCGAGCAGGCTCTCGGTGTAGCCGTTCTCGGCTTCGAGATAGGTGCGGATATCGGGATCGAGAATCGCGGGATCGCGCAGCACCTCCTGCCATTTCGGGTCCTTGATCCACGCGTAATCGTCCGTCACCGTGATGCCGTGGGTGGTGAAGGAATGCGGCCGGCGCGGCGCGACGGGGGGCTTGCTGGCAGGTTTGGTCACTCGATCCTCATTGTGCGGGAGCATCGCTTTATATCGGGATGATTGCGGCGATTGCCAGATGGGATTAGGCGCTCCGTTCCATCCCCGTCATTGCGAGCGCAGCGAAGCAATCCACCTTTCCCTGAAGGGATAGAATGGATTGCTTCGCGGAGCCTGTCATCGGGCGCGCGTTCGCGCGACCCGTTGGCTCGCAATGACGGGGAAAGAGCGCCGCTACCCGTTCCGCAGCTTCGCCCCGGCATTGCCGCCGGACATCGGAATCTGGTTCACCGCCAGCACCACCGCAAACGTGATCACCAGCATCGCGATGCCGAGCACCGCGATCGCGGCGAGGTCGCCGCCTTCGTTGAGGTCGTAGATCAGCACCGACAGCACCTTGGTCTGCGAGGTGAACAGCACGATCGCCGCCGACAATTCCCGCATCACGCCGATGAAGATGAAGCACCAGGTCGCGATCACGCCGGTGCGCAAGAGCGGCGCGGTGATCTGGCGCAGCGCCTGCAGCCGCGTCGCGCCGAGGATGCGGCTGGCCTCCTCGAGCTCGGGATGGATGGTGGCGAACGCCGCCTGCAATTGCTGATAGGCCGACGGCAAATTGATGGTGAGGAAGGCGAGCAGCAGGATCCACAGCGTGCCGTAGAGCACGAAGGGCGGCCGCGTATAGCTCAGGAACAGGCCGACGCCGAGCACGATGCCGGGCACGGCGACCGGCGCGGTGGCGAGGAAGCCGAGCACGCGGTGGCCCGCGATCACTTTTCGCGTCGTGACATAGGCGATCACGAGCGCGAGGATGGTGCCGATCGTCGCTGTCGCGGTGCCCAGGATCACCGTGTTCTTCAGCGCAAGCTGCGTCGACGACAGCTCGGTGAACACGAACACGATGTTGTGCAGCGTCGCCGTCGACGGCGTCACCAGCGTGGTGGCGTTCGGCGAGAACGCGGCGTTGAGCAGCGCGAGATAGGGCAGGAACACCGGGTTGAGCAGCACCAGGAGACAGAAGCCGAGCGCCGCCCAGCGCCAGCCTTTCAGCTCTACCCGGCGCGGCGCGCCGTATTTGCCGCCGATCACGGAATAGCCGCGGCGGCCGAGCAGCGCCTTCTGGCCCTGCAGCAGCAGGATCGTCAGCAGCAGCAGCGGCACCGCGGCGGCGGCGGCGAGCTCGAGCTTCGGCGGATACTGGAACAGGCTCCAGATCTTGGTCGTCATGGTGTGGAAGCCGGCCGGCAGCGCCAGGATCGCCGGCGAGCCGAACAGCGTCATCGCCTGCAGGAACGCGATCAGCGCGCCTGCGACCAGCGCCGGCAGCGCCAGCGGGATCGTCACCCGCCGCGCCGTGGTCCAGGCCTTGCCGCCGAGGATCGCGGAGGCGTCTTCCAGCTCGCCCGGCATGGTGTCGAGCGCGTTCGCCACCAGCACGAACACGAACGGAAAGGTGTAGCAGGAGATCACGAAGATGATCCCCGTCAGCGAATAGATGTTGAACAGCGCGTCGGCGTCCTCGCCGACGAACAGCCGGTAGAGCTGGTTGAGCAGCCCCGAATTCGGCGCCGCCAGCAACTCCCACGCGACTGCGCCGAGGAACGGCGGCGTCACGAACGACGCGGTCACCAGCGCGCGGATGGTCTGCCGCCCCGGCATGTCGGTGCGCGACACCAGCCAGCTGATCGGCGCCGCGACGATGCAGCAGATCACGGCGGAGGTGGTCGCGATGACGGCGGTCGTCCACAGCGGATCGAGGAAATCCGGATTGCTGAACAGCGTGACGAAATTCGCAAGCGTCGGGTGCCGGCCCTTGTCGGTGAAGGCAAACACCGCAAGCCACGACAGCGGCAGCAGGATCAGCAGGACGAGCACGGCGGCGAACAGCCACAGCACCGGGCGTGTCCAGTCGATGCGGGATTTGGCGGGGGAGGTGGTGGTTATTGTCATGTTGATCCGCGGCAAGCTCTTTTAGCCCCCTCGCCCCGCTCTTCGCGGGGAGAGGGAGGGGTGAGGGGCTGCTTCCACATGTACCGAATGCGCGGAGAGTCCCCCTCACCCGCCGCGCATCTTGCGATGCGCGTCGGCCTCTCCCCGCAAGCGGGGCGAGGCGAGGACGTGCGCACCGCGCTCGGCATTCTCACACCCGAAATAGCCGCGCATAGCGCGTCTTGATCTCTTCGGTCATCGCCTCGACGCCGGCCGGATCCTCCTTCATCAGTTTGATGTCGGAGAGCTTGCGCCGGCCCGCCTTCGGCGTCACCTGCGAGTGCACCGAATGCTGCGCGGTGAAGTCGACGAAGAATTGCTGGGTCTCGCGGCTGTGCAGCCAGGCCTGGAACAGCTTTGCGGCGCTCGGATGCGGCGCGCTGGCGAAGATGCCGGTCGGCCCCGAGATCGTCGGCGTGCCTTCGCTCGGATAAACCGGCTCGACCGGCTGGCCCGCTTCCTTCAGCAGTACGATGCCGTATTCATTGCCGTCGGCCATCACCGCGCGCTCGCCGAGCGACAGCTTTTTCGGCGGATCGGTCGACGACTGCACCTGCATCACGCGCTGCTTGGCCAGCTTCTCCAGATAGGGCCAGCCGAGCTCGCGCACCAGCTGGAACGTCGTGGTCATAATGGTGCCGCTATAGGCCGGGTGGCCCTTCACCATCTTGCCGGCCCATTTCGGGTCGAGCAAATCGGCAAAGCTCTTCGGCACGTCCTCGGCCTTCACCAGATTGGTGTTGTAGGCGATCGACGACAGCCACAGCCGCGTGGTCACGGCCATGCCGTCCGGATCGCGGTAGCTTTCCGGAAAATATTTCGCGACGTCCTCGGGCACGAACGGCATCAGCCAGCCGCTCTTCTTCCAGGGGATGAAGTGCGAAGCGTCGGCGCTGTTGACGACATCGGCGGCGTGGATGTTGGAGTCGAATTCCTGCGCGACGCGCTGGAACAGCCGCTCCGAGCCGGAGCGCTCGATCTGCACGGTAATCCCGGGATAGGCCGCCTCGAACGCCTTGCCGAGTTTCTCGCCGACCGGCAGGTCCATCGACGAATAGAACACCAGTCTGCCGTCCTTCTTCGCGGCGGCGACGAGCTCGGGCGTGATCGAAGTCGGCTCCGGCGCTCCGGCGCGCGCGGGAGAGGCGAACACCGCGCCGAGCGCAAGCGTGGCCGAGCCTTTCAGGATATCGCGTCTGGAAATCCGCTTCCGCATCGCGTCGCTCCGTCCCTTATCGGCTGAGTGCGCGGCAGCGCGCCGGCGGCAAGGTCAGCCAGACCTCGCTGCCTCTGTCGACCGCGGTCTCGGTCGGCGTGGTCACGCGCAACGACGTGCCATCAGGTGTCTCCACCATGTAGTCGCGGTTCATGCCGAGATAGACCTGCCGCGTCACGGTGGCCTTGATGGTGTTTTGCTGCGCCGTGGGCGCCTGCGTCGACAGCAGGATTTCGTGCTGGCGGATCGCGACCGGCGCGCTCTGGCCGGCGGTGAGTTTTGCGCCGACCACCTGCAAGGTCGCACCGGCGAATTCGACATGGCTCTCGTCGCGCGCGGTGCCCTTGATCACATTGGCGGCGCCGATGAAGCGCGCGACGAATTCGGATTCCGGCCGTGCGTAAATGTCTTCCGGCGTGCCGAGCTGGTCGATCTTGCCGGCATTCATCACCGCGATCAGGTCGGCGGTGGTCATCGCCTCCGACTGGTCGTGGGTGACATAGACCGTGGTGTAGCGATACTCGTCGTGCAGCCGGCGGATCTCGAACCGCATCTCCTCGCGCAAATTCGCATCGAGGTTCGACAGCGGCTCGTCGAGCAGCAGCGTCTCCGGGCCGACGATCAGCGCGCGCGCCAGCGCGACGCGCTGCTGCTGGCCGCCGGAGAGCTCGCCCGGATAGCGCTGCGCCAGCGCTTCCAGCTTGGTGGTCGCCAGGATCGCGGCGAGCTTTTTCGCAATGGTGTCGCGATCGATCTTGCGGATGCGCAGGCCGTAGACGATGTTCTCGGCCACCGTCATGTGCGGCCACAGCGCGTAGCTCTGGAAGATCATCGACATGTTGCGCTGCTCGGGCGGCAGCGTGCGCGCCCGCGACGACACCACGCGCTCGCCGACCCGGATCTCGCCGCCGCTGGGTTCCAGGAATCCGGCGATCAGCCGCAGCGTCGTGGTCTTGCCGCAGCCCGACGGCCCGAGCAGGCAGACCAACTGGCCGTGATCGATCGTGAGCGAGACATCATCGACCGCGACAAACGACCCAAACCGCTTGACCAGCCCGCGCAACTCCACCGCCGCCAAGCGATCCCTCCATCTTGTTCTCTCGCAGGGATCCGTGCCCGGCTGTTGCCGGCAGTAAAGCGGAAAACGGGGACGACGAAAAGTGCGGAGGCTCTTAGCAATGCGTCGCACGCATTCCTTCCCCGTCATCCAGTTAATCTCGTCCCGTCATCCTGAGGTGCGAGCCTTGCGGCGCAATTGCGCCGCTGGGCGAGCCTCGAAGGATCGACGGCCCGGCTGGTTCCGCGTGCAAGTGTTCGTTCGCGGCTGCAGCGGGGCCGTCGATCCTTCGAGGCTCGCCGAAGAGGCTCGCACCTCAGGATGACGGTACGTCGTTTGCGGAATGCTGAAACATTCGACGAACGCTTGCCCGCTGGTCGCGGCGAAGTATGCTCAATCCCGGTGTATCGTGGACAACGGCGATGGGCATCTACGTTTATATGCTTCGCTGCGCCGACAATTCCTTCTATGTCGGTAGCGCAACGGGCGACGATCTGGCGCCACGCGTCGATCAGCACAATGCGGGCGCTTTCCCGGGCTATACTTACAACCGGCGACCGGTCGTCCTCGTCTGGTCAGAATACTTCGATCGCATCGCTGACGGCATCGCGGCGGAACGGCAGATCAAGGGCTGGGGCCGGACGAAGAAGGAAGCCCTCATAAAATCCGATTGGGAAACCATCAGCCGTCTGGCGCGCCGTCGCGCTGGGGCTCCGCGCGCCAAATCTGACGTGGAATGATTCCCTCCCCGTCATCCTGAGGTGCGAGCCTCTTCGGCGAGCCTCGAAGGATGAACGGCCCCTGTGGCCGCGAAGAAGAGACCGTGCAGACGTCGACAGCAGGGCCGTGCATCCTTCGAGGCTCGCCCAGCGGCGCAATTGCGCCGCAAGGCTCGCACCTCAGGATGACGGGTCCGAAGGCCGCGCTCCAACTCTACGCCTTCACATTCTCCCCCAGCCACTGCACGGCGGCGTCGACGCCGCCGCGGCCGTGGGGGATTTTCAGGGCGGCGAGGGCGACTTCGATGACGCCGAGCGTGCCGAGCACCATCGGCGCGTTGACGTGGCCCATATGGGCGATGCGGAAGGCCTGGCCCTGCAGGTCGCCGATGCCGGTGCCGAGCACCACGCCGCATTTTTCCTTGGCATAGCGCTGGATCGCGGCGGGGTCGGCGCCCTTCACGGTCACCGTCGTCACCGTGTTGGAGCGCTCGGCGGCTTCCGCGATGTTGAAGCCGAGCACCTGGCCCTCGGCCCACACCGCCACCGCGCGGCGCACCGTTTCGCCGAGCAGGCGGTGCCGCTCGAAGGCGTTATCCAAGCCTTCGGCGTGGATCATGTTGATCGCCTCGCGCAAAGCGAACAAGAGATGCACCGGCGCGGTGCCGGCATATTTGCGGTAGTGCTCGCTGCCTTCGCGCTCGGTCCAGTCCCAATAGGGTGTGCGCAGATCGGCCTTCTTGTGCGCCTCGAAGGCGCGGTCGCTGGCGGCGACGAAGCCGAGGCCGGGCGGCGTCATCAGGCCCTTCTGCGAGCCGGACATCGCGACGTCGATGTACCATTTGTCCATCTCGAACGGCGTGCAGCCGAGCGAGGCCACGGTGTCGACCATGAACAGCGCGGGATGGCCGGCGGCCTTGATCGCCTTGCCGATCGCCTCGATGTCGTTATAGGCGCCCGAGGCGGTGTCGACCTGCACCGCGAGGATCGCCTTGATCGTATGCTCCTTGTCGCGCCGCAGCCGCTCCTCGACCTCGGCCGGACGAATGGCGCGGCGCCAGTCGCCTTTCAGCACCTCGACCTCGGCGCCCATCGCGGCCGCGGCCTGGCCCCAGCCGATCGCGAAGCGGCCGCTCTCCAGCACCAGCACCTTGTCGCCGCGCGACAGCACGTTGGACAGCGTCGCTTCCCAGGCGCCGTGACCGTTGGAGATGTAGATGTAGGACTTGCCTTGGGTCGCGAACAGCTTTGACAGGTCGCGCAGCAGGCTCTCGGTCAGCTCGATCATCTCGGCCGAGTAGATGTCGAGCGCCGGGCGATGCATCGCCTGCAGCACCTGATCCGGCATCGTGGTGGGCCCGGGGATGGCCAGAAATTCCCGGCCCGCGCGAACGGTCATTGTCGTGGTCCTTGTGGGTGAGGTGCGCAAATCATGCGTGTGAGGGGTCAAGGGCGAAGGATAGGCCATCGGGCCGCCGATTGCGAGCAGGACGGAGCAATCCAGAGCTTCGAAAAGCGCAGAACACCGCCTGATTACAGCCGTCTCATTTGCCGATCGCCTGCATCACCGCGTGCCAGACCTGGTCCTTGAATTCGGTCATCGCCGGGCTCGGGATCCTTTCAACCGGACCGTCATGCCTGCTGCAGGCCTCGACCAGCCGCAGCACCCAGATTTCGCCGTCGGTGAAATAAAGATCGCCGCCGCCATTGCGGCCGTCGAAGGTCGGCCCGATGCCGGTGACCTGATATTTCGTGGTGACCATTCCTGCCGATTCCAGATCGCCGGCGAGCAGCGCGCGTTCGGCGTCGAGGTCGGCCGCGATGTGGTGGGTCACCGCGCCGGTGTAGTGGCTGATGCCGACGCTGCGGTCGAGCGTCGCAGCACCGAGCCAGACCGGGCGCTTCTCCTCGCCCTGGTCGAGCACTTTCCAGAACCGCACATGGTTGCGGCGGTCGGCGCTCACCCCGACCGGCTTCTCGAAGGCGAGGTCCTCGCGGCGGCCGAGATAGAACAGGCTGCTCACCGGCGCATCCTTGTAGGGACGATCGAGCAGCACGCTGCCGACGATCGCGATCGAGGAGCGCAGCGTGACCGGATCGGCCGGATACCAGCCCGCTTGATGCATCGCGCAGACCACGTCTCTGACGTCGCCGATCAGGCCGATGTTCATGGGATCGCCGGGAATGCCCTGTGCGGTGCGCGTCACCATCGGCAGGCTGGCGAGGCCCTTCTGGTGCTCGTAATGGGTCCAGAACGCCGGCAGCAGCAGATAGGCCACCAGCAGGTAGGTCGTCAGCACCAGCAGCAGCAACAGCTGCGCGCGGCGCAGCCGGCCGCGGCGCGCGGGGTCTGGATTGGCATTGATGTCGGTCTGAGCGTCCAACAGACTATCCGCGACCCGCGTCACCCCTCCCGCAAGCGGGGCGAGGGGGGAACTTACATGATTTCGGAATAATGGAATACCGCTGGATTGCCCGACGTGTCAAGTTGCCGCGCCGAACCCCGGCTGCCGGCTACTTTGCATGGGGTTGTTTTCGCTGGTTTGGCCGGGCGCCCCATGCGGCGATCGAGCGCATCCGCAGAGATCAGCGCCGGGTCTCGCGGCAGCCGGCGGCTTCGGCCTCCTCGACCGAGCAGAACCAGCGGGTGCCCTTGGAAATCTTCATCTCGATCTTGGCGTACCAGCGGCTGGTGCGCTGGTGGAAGATGCATTCGCCGGAGCGGTTGACGTTGCCCTTGATGGTGCAGTCGGGCGATGGCGCGACCGCACCCGAGGCGGAGGCGAGCAGGATCGCGAGCGCGCCCTCCGGCGGCTTCACCGCGCCGAGCACATGGGTCTTCTTGTTGCGCACGCGCCAGTCCCACGGCGCGATGAACGCGCCCTGCCACATCCCGGCCTTGGCCTCGCGCGCGGCCTTCTCGTCGGCCTCGTAGTCGCGCGAGATGCGGGTGAAGGCCAGCGCCCAGCCGTTCTCGACCAGCCATTTCTGGATGTCCTCGCCGTCGACCTCGCAGCGCGCCACGGTGCGGCCGCGGCGATCGACCGAACGGGCGTGGCAGGTCCAGCTCTTGTGGCCGGCATGCTTGATCAGCTCGTCGCGCGCCGCGACCCCGCAGGTCCAGCGCTCGCCCTTGGTGTTGAGGCAGAGCTGGTCGGTCGACGGCGCGTCGACGCCGCCGAGCCGGATCCGGGTCGAGCCGATCAGGAGCTGGTCGCCGTCGCGAATCTTCGGCACGCCGGTGATGTCGGCGGCGAACGCCAGCGTCGGTGACAGCAGCAGGGCAGCGGTGAGCAACGTCTTGAGCATCGGCAATCCCGATGGGGTGAAGCAATCAATTGTCAGTGCCGAAGGATTGTGCGGGCAATTGGGCAGCCATGCCAGTGGCGTTGTGTTGCAGACGGTTTCAACTTCGCGTCATCCACCGCAATGTCATTCCGGGGCGATGCGGAGCATCGAACCCGGAATCTCGAGATTCCGGGTCTGGTCCTTCGGGCCATCCCGGAATGACGATGAGAGAAGCTAAGCGCCCGCCATCCGTTTCCGCGCGAGCGCCAGCGCGATCAGCACGAACGCCGACGTCACCTCCGGCCCGCCGACCAGAATCCGCGTCGGCGTCTTCATCTTGTTCCACTCATAGGCCTTGTACGGCCCCTTGCGGCCGCCCTCGCCGAGATGCTGCACGATGCAGTGCAGCGCCGGCGTGAAGCTCGAAGGCTCGGCGTCGAGATGCGCCAGCGCCATCAGCGCCAGCGCCGCGTCGAACGGGTTCATCTCATGGGTGATCAACTCGTCCTTGACATAGCCGAGCACGCGGGCGCGGATCAGCGCGAACAGATTGTGCGGATCGATGATGCGCTGTGCGGTCAGCGGCAGCGCGACGAAGGCGGCGTAGCAGCGGCCGAAATAGGCCGAGTACAGCTCCGGCAGGTAATAGATATGCGAGCGCGGATTTTTGAACGCGCCGCTTTCCACCAGCTTCTGCTGGAAGGCGATGATGCGATGCAGCGTCTCCAGCCGCTGCGGCGTCTCGATGATCTTCCAGCGCTTGAGGTTGCGGAACGAGACCTCGAGGATGTCGAGGTTCAGCGTCGGGTCGAGATCGTTGCCATAGGGCCGCTCGCCCCTGAGGTTGTCGATCCAGGTGACGACGCCGCCCTCATAGTCGATGTGGTCGTTGAGCGGCACGGTGACGCGGGGCTCGTTGGCGCCGGCGCGCACCTGGTAGCCGCGGTAGAAATCGACTAGCGGCTGGCCCAGGATCGGATCGTCGGAGCCGGCCTGGGTCGCGGCCGAGAACGCGCAGGCGGTGGTGTCGCAGTCCGGCACATAGATGCCGAAGCCGAGGTCCTGCTTGATCTGGGCGAAGAAGCGTGAGAAGCGCGGATGCTTGCCCGGCGCCAGCGCGGTGATCACCTTCACCGCGGAGCCGTCCTGCGAATGCACCTCCTCGGCGCTGGTCTTGAGGCAGAACTCCACCATCTCGGCGATCGCGTGCCGTGCCGCGACGGCCTCGCCCGGCGATGCCAGCCCGCTCTCGAGCAGGCCGAGCAGCGCCTCGGTGAAGAAGGCGTCGTAATAGGCCGAGCGGTGGCGGATCTGCACCGGCTCCCACATCGGCTCGGCGATGCCGCGCCACGGCGGGTTGACCAGCGCCCGCGCCGGCGAATGCGCGATGAAGATGCGGGCGAGGGAGAACAGCAGGGTCGAGTTCTTGTAGCCACGGGCGTTCAGCCCGGTCAGCGCCATCAGCATCTCGCGGCCGCCCATGTCGGGGTCGCCGATCAGGTTGAACGCGGCATAGGTCGGGATGAAGCCGTTGCGGCGGAACGAACGCAACAGATGCGCGCCGGTCAGGCGGATCACGCGCTCGATTTGCGCCAGGTCAGGCGGGCGGCCCGGCGCGCCGGCCGCCGGCGGGGCCGGGTGGCGCACGCCGAGATCGTCCATCAGCGCCGCAACGGGGGCGCCGACCGCGGCCCAGTCCGGCGCCGCCTCGTCGCGGGCGGCGACCAGCGCGGCGCGCAGGCCCGCCAGCCGTTCGCCGTCCTTCAGCGCCGGCAGGCCGGTGCGACGGAGCAGCGCGCGCAGCGGCGGATTGCCGAGCGCGGTCCGGTAAAATTGTCCGAGATGGGCATCGCCGCCCTGGTAGCTCTGCAGCACGGGGTCGCAGACGTCGTACAGCGACGGGCCGTCCTTGCTCGCCGTCAGCGACCGGCACACGGCGCCGGCGATTCCGTGAAAATCCAGCAAGCTCAAGTTGGATCTCTTTCCCAAGGAACCGGTTAACGCCGCAGGGTGCGGCATGTTCGACCGGTCCGCCCCCAATCGCGCAAGTCCTTGGAAAGCTACATGAATCCTTGGGAGTTGCAAATGTGACTGACCTCACAAAACGAAATCTTAACTCCGTCAAGTGTCTCTCCGCCCCGGCCACATGCGCCAAACCGGGTTGCCCCGCGCACCCGATCGGGTTAAGGGAGTGCTTGTTGCAACGCCGCAAATTGAGTTCAATTCAACGGCAAGACGCATCGCAACCCCATTAAACCTGACCGTGTTTAACGCGACTAACTGGCGCGGCCTTCACTTGAGCGCCTTTGGGAAAATGATTGGGAACGCCATGAACCTTCGGCAGCTTCGCATCTCCCGCCGCACCCTTGCTTTCGCCGTCGCGGCGGCCGGCACGGTGTCGCTGGCGATCGGCGCCCACGCTGCGCTCAACACCAAGCGTTCGGGCGATGTCGCCAAAACCTTTACCAGTGGAACTGCCGCCACCGAGGTGACCGGCTCGATCGCGCACGCCGCCTCCCGCGTCGCGCTGGTGATCGGCAACGGCCGTTACCCGGACGCATCGGCGCCCTTGCTGCAGCCGATCAACGACGCCCGCATGCTGTCGGCCGCGCTGCGCCACGAGGGTTTTGACGTCGATGTCGTCGAGGACGCGACCCGCGACGACATGCTCCGCGCGGTCGAGCGGATGAAGGCGAAGATCACGCCCGACACCGTGGTGATGCTGTTCTTCGGCGGCTACGGCGTGCAGGTGGGTCGTGAAAGTTACATGATCCCGGTCGACGCCGCGATCTGGAAGGAAGCCGACGTCAAGCGCACCGGCGTCAGCGTCGAAGCGGTGCTCGACGCCATGAAGCAGCAGGGCGCCAAAGCAAAACTGGTCGTGCTCGATGCCTCGCGCCGCAATCCCTATGAGCGCCGTTTCCGCGCCTTCTCGCACGGCCTCGCCCCGATCTCCCCGCCGGAGAACACGCTGGTCCTGACCTCGGCGACGCCGGGCAAGGTCGCCGACGACGGCAAGACGGCGAACAGCGTGCTGGTCTCCGAGCTGCTCAACAACCTCTCGGCCCAGGCCGGCGCCGAAAGCGCCTTCAACAAGACCCGCCTCGCCATCACCCGCGCCTCCGAAGGCGAGCAGATCCCGAGCGTGTCGTCGTCGCTGCTCGAAGACATCAAGCTCGGCGGCTAGGCCCGGGCGTAATTCTCTCCACGTCGTCCCGGCCTAGTGCGCAATTGCGCACGGGGGGCCGGGACCCAACCACCACGATCAGCCGTCGCGCCGCGGCCGCTTGCTCCGCTTCGCCTCTCCCCCTGTGGGAGAGGCCGGATTGCATCGCCAGATGCAATCCGGGTGAGGGGTATCTCTCCGCACGGCGGGCCGCATGGAGAGATACCCCTCACCCCAACCCTCTCCCACAAGGGGAGAGGGAGCCTGAGAGCCGTGCTCACCTCACATCCGTGTCGCGCGTCTGCATGAGTAGCGTCACGTAAGGAAGCCACCGGCGGTCGGGTTCCCTCTCCCCTTGTGGGAGAGGGCTAGGGTGAGGGGTACCGCTTGCTCCGCTGGACGACGCATCACGCATCGCGAGCCGCCATCACCGCCCGCCCTCACTTCGCGTCCGCATTCCCCACCGGCCGCACCGGATCGCCCTCGCGCAGCAGCGCGCCGGCGCGGGCGACCACGATGTCGCCGTCCTGGACGCCGTCGCGGATCTCGACCTGGCCGGCCGACATCAGCCCGGTCTCCACCCGCCGGGTCTCGACCCGGCCGCCGCGCACCACCTGCACCACGGTGCCGGCGGTGGAATAGAGGATCGCGGTCAGCGGCACCGCCACCCCGCAGCTCTGCCCGGTCTTGATCTGCGCCCGGCCGGAAGAATTCACCAGCAGCCGCTTGTCGCCGGCGATGCCGACGAACACCCGGCCGAGCTGGCTGTTCGGCTCGACCGTCGGCGCGATCAGCCGCACCTTCCCGTCGAGATCGCCGGCGCCGGAGATCCTGATCCGCGCCGTCTGCTCGGTCTTCAGCCTGGCGATGTCGCGGGTCGGCACCAGGCCGACCAGGTCGTACTCGCTCTTGGCGATGATCGAGAACAGCGCCTCGCCCTTGGCCGAGGCCGGTGCGCCGACCACCGCCGTCGAGGCCGAGATCGTCCCCGCCACCGGCGCGGTGACGTTGACCGAGTTCGCCCCGTCGGTCAGCCGCGCCAGCACCTGCCCCGCGGCGACATTGTCCCCGGCATCGACCTTCACCTCCGCCACCTTCAGCCCGAACCGCTCGGGCCGAACCTGCTGCTCGTCGCGCGGCAGCACGAAGCCGGTGACCTCGGCGATATTGTCGAAGCAGAATTTCGAGGCTTTCAGCACGGTGACCGCGGCGCCCTTCGGCGTGGCGTCGGTTTCGCCGGCGGCGAGCGCGGGCGACGCGGCGAGCAGCAGCAGCGCGGAGGCGAGGGCGGACCGGAAAAAACGGGACGTCATCGGCGGATCATTCCCAAAATATGCGGGGCCTTGAATAGCAGATGGGGGAGGGGGCGGCCAGCGACAGTGGCGGGTGGCGTGCTTGCTATGACCGCCTCTCACTTTGTCGGAGAGGTCATCGGAATTCAACTTTCTGATAAATAAGCAAAAAAAGTTCGCGGTTCGCTCGGTGTCGCCCGCGACGTGAGCGATCTTTACACACCGCGGAGACGCCTGCGCTCCCTGCTGGCTGCGACTCTGATAGGCTCAAAGCCATGCCCATAGCGCCAAATGACTTCGTCCAGTTGGAACGTTCGTTTCACGAACTCGCCAAGTATGCCCGAGAGAGCGATGCCTTCGAGTTAAACCGAGCCTATTCCGTGGGTCCGCGTCTGCATTGGGACGACCTCCTGAAGGGATATCGAACGGTAGTCTTGTCTGAGGCAGGTACTGGCAAGACAGTGGAGATTCGACAGGCGGCAAAACAGCTCCGCACCGAAGGAAAAAGGGCGTTCTTCATGCGCCTTGAGCATATTTCTAATGATCTCGAAGATGCATTCGAGGTTGGCACCTTCGAAGAATTTACAGAGTGGCTAGCTTCAACCGACGAGGCATGGCTGCTACTCGACTCCGTAGACGAGGCGCGGCTTCGTAACCCTGGTGACTTCGAACTTGCCGTCCGAAAAATCGGCCGCCGCATTCAGTCGGCGACTGCCCGTGCGCACATCGTTCTCACAGGTCGCGCGAGCGCTTGGCGCGCCAGAACAGATATCGAATTGTGTGAGCGCTGTCTTCCCTTTGCTTCGGAGGCCAATAGGCGCGTTGTGCATAATGCGCAAGAAGAAGGCTTGTTAGAAGACGTTCTCGATGTCGAGACTGTTCCTACAGAGCACTCGGGTGAAGAGGAGTTGCCGCCAGTGTTCCGAATTGTGACCCTCGACGATCTCTCGATGTCACAAATAAAAGTGTTCGCGCAGAACCGCGGCGTAACGGACACACAAGCATTTCTTGAGGAAATCGAACGCGCCGACGCCGGATCGTTCACGACTAGACCGCAAGATCTGGAAGAGCTGGTTGACTTTTGGGTAAAGGAGTGCCGCATCGGTACACGCTTGGAACTGATGCAGAACAGTGTTCATCGCCGTCTAGAGGAGCGCGACCAAAACCATCGCGAGATACAACCACTCCCGGCTGTGCGCGCGCGGGAAGGTGCGCGCTTACTCGCGGCGGCGTCCATCTTGGGAAAGGAGCCGACTATCCAGGTGCCGGATGGCTCTCACAATAACAAGGGCATCCCTGTTCGAATGATCTTGTCGGACTGGAATGATCGCGATCAGCAGGCGCTTCTCTCGCGCCCCATATTGATGCAAGCGTATGTGCGCGAAGACGACGATATTAGTAGAATAGGTGGAGGAGTCTATTCGCCCGGACTACGCGACAACGCTCAAGACGCGCGGAATGCGCTCTTCAATCAGCTCAAGCAAATCCCGGGTAAGGAGGCCTTCGTCGCGCTGTCGGAAATTGCGATCCAGCATCCAAAAGCCGCCTCTCGGCCGTGGCTCGTGTCCTTCGCGTACGGCAAGGCGGTACAGGATGCGGACCTGGCTCCGTGGTCGCCAGCCCAAGTCCGGGACTTTCATCAGCATCTGGATCGTACACCGACGAACCATCGCGAGCTGGCCGATTTAGCGATAATGCGACTTATTGACCTTCAGGATGACCTTGAGAACGGCGACGAAAGTGTGGCGCGAGTTCTCCGGCGCGTTGAAGAAACCGAGATGCGAAATTTTCTCGCGCACGAACTCCGTGGGAAAGCTCGTGGACGATATACGATCACGCAAGAGGAGGAATTGGCCGACGCAAAGCGCCCGGACCTGCGGTTTCACGGCGCTGGTTTTGACGCGCCGGTGCCGGCCGAGTTGAAATTGGCGGAGCGTTGGACGGGGCCGCGTTTATTCGAAAGGCTGGAGGTCCAACTTTCAGGCGATTACTTGCGTGACAACCGCTCGATGCGCGGCATCTTTGTATTGGTGAATGGCTCGAATGGACGGCAATGGCGGCTTCCCTCGGGAGATCGAGTAGATTTCAATCAGTTGCTCGGAGCGCTCCGCGAACACTGGAGCTCAATCGCCGGTAACCATCCAAATGTCGAAGATATCACCGTTATTGGGATCGACCTATCGAAACGGATCGAGTGAGGCTTTCTCGGGGAGCGAGTAGCGACGCAGGTTAGCCATCCGACTGACAACGACCGGAGTTCACGCAGGGATGGCAACATCCACGGCTAAAAGGATTTATGTGCCGTGAGACTCGGCGCCGCTGCACGAGTGCCCTTCATAGATATCGCGCCGACCGCCTCAGAGCTTTTTCGGCTGCTGTTCGGATTTTCGTAATTCTTCTTGACTCCCACCCAACTCACGTGTAAAACCACCCCCGTCCCGCCCGGCGAGAGGGGCGTTTCGCGAGCGTCACGGACGTGCGGTGGGATGCGATGGACGTTGGCGGCGCGAGGACGATGCGCGCGGGCTGGCGTACGGCGAAGTCGTGTGGTTCTGGCGCCCAAGTGGCAGGTGCCCAGTCGCGGAGCGCGCAAGCGTTCTGCGAAGGCGGTGACAACAAAGCCTAGTCTCACCGGGAAGAGCACGTATAAGCCGTCAAACCATTGCGCAGGGAAGGCCGGATGTTTCCGGTTGAACCTGTGGTCCTACCTCCCGTGCTTTTTTGCACGGGACCCACGGGTGCAATCGGCACCCGGCCTTCCCTGCGCCCTCTCAGTTTGCAGAGGGTGAGACGATCGCACAGCTCGGGCGCGTTGCGCCGCGAGGATGCGGACGGTTGTCTCCACGCCCTTAGCTGTTTGACAGTCAAATCAGAACGATTGCCGCAGCGGTGCCCACTGCCGAACCGTCACCCCCGCGCAACGGCTTTGCCGTTGTCGCTGGAGGTGCTCGCCTCTTGGCGAGCCTCGAAGGGTCGACGGGCACGAGCGGGGCCGTGCATCCTTCGAGGCTCGCCCAGCGGCGCAAATGCGCCGCAGGGCTCGCACCTCAGGATGACGGGACCGAGTGGTTGCGCTGGGGAAGACCGGAAGCAGCGCGGCCTACTCCGCCGCCGCTTCCGCGCTCGGCTCACCCTTCCACCGCAGAATCTCCGCGGCCAAAATCGGGTGATTGAATCCCTTCAGCACGAGGTCGTCGATGGCGCGGCCTTCGACGTAGGGTTCGACCATGCCGTAGACCCTTCGGCTCACCACGATCTGGCCGGCCTTGGCCTCGCCGCAGAGGCGGGAGGCGAGGTTGGTGACGCTGCCGATCGCGGCGTATTCCAGCCGCTGCTCGAAGCCGACCTGGCCGAGCGTGGCGTAGCCGAGCGCGATGCCGATGCCGAAGCCCAGGCTGTGCCCGCGGTTGCGCCACTTCTCGGTCAGCGCGCCGATCGTGTCGCGCATCTCCACCGCCATCTTCACCGCGCGCTGCGTGTGGCCTTCGAGCTGGATCGGCGCGTTGAACAGGATCATCACGCCGTCGCCGGCATAGCGGTCGAGCGTGCCCTCGTATTTGAAGATCAGCTTGCCGAGCGCCGCGTGATATTCGCGCAGCACGTTCATCGCCTCTTCCGGCTCGGTCGCCTCGGTGAACGCCGTGAAGCCGCGCAGGTCGCAGAACACCACCGTCACCTCGCGGCGGTGGCTGTCGAGCAGTCCCTCATGGCCGTCGGAGGCGGCGATCAGCTGCGCCACCTGCGGCGCCAGGAAACGCTCGAGCTTGCGGATGCGCTCGATCTCGGAAAGCTGGGTCTCGACCCGCGCCTCCAGCGACTTGTTCCAGTCCTTGAGCTGTTCGGTCTGCTCACGCAGCTTGTCGGCCTGCTCGCGCACGGTGGTGTTGGCTTCCTCCAGCGCGTGGCTCTTCTGGTCGACCTCGGTGAACAGCCGCGCGTTGCGCATCGCCAGCACCGCCTGGTGCGCAAAGGTCTTCATCAGGCCGATCAGGCTTTCGGGGAAGTCGCCGGCCGCCTTGCGCAGCACCACCAGCGCGCCGAGCACGCCCTGCTGGTCGACCAGCGGCACCACCAGCACCGAGTGGAAGCCGGCGCCGACGACAATCTCGCGCAGCGGATGATCGGAGTCTGCTTCGAGGTCGGGGATCGCGAGCGGCTCGCCCCGCGCCGCCGCCTCGCCGAGCGGGCTGCCGCTGGCGTCGATGGCGCGGTGGCGGCCCTCGACCTCGCCGTCGATGCCGATCGATTGCGTCAGGGTGAAGATGCGGCGCGCGGGCTCGTAGCCGTAGATCAGCACGGCGTCGGCATGGGTGATCTCGAGCGCGCGGGCGGCGACCGTCGGCAGCACGGCGTTGAGGTCGAGCGAGGAGGCCACCGCGCGGCCGACCTCCTCGAGCACCTTCAGCTCGTTGACCGATTGCGCGAGGTCGCGCGTGCGCTCCTTCACCTTGGCCTCGAGGCCGGAATAGGTTTCGGCCAGCTGGGCGGCCATGCTGTTGAACTGGCCGGCGAGCTCTTCCAGCTCGTCCTTGGTCTTGACCTCGATGCGGTGGCCGAAATCGCCGGCGCCGAGCCGATGCGCGCCGGTGCGCAGCGCGGTGATCGGCACCAGCATGCGCCGCGCCAAAATCGTGCCGGCGATGATCGCGAGCACGAGGCCGAGCGCGATCAACAGCGCGATGCGCACCAGCTGATCGCGGATCGGGGACAGCGCCTGCGCGGTCGGCTGCTCGAAGAACACCAGCCAGCCGAGATTTTGCATCGCGCTTGCTGTGGTCAGCACCGCATGGCCGTCGCTGTCGGTGCCGGCGGCCGGCGCCCTGCCGCCCGCGGCGAGCGCGGCGGCGATCTGCGGCAGCGCGGAGAGGTCGCGGCCGATCTCCGGGCCCTTCGACGAGGCCGCCAGCACGCGGCCTTTGGGATCGACGACATAGGCGGAGGCGAGGCGGCCGACCTGGGAATCGCCGAGGAATTCGCCGAGGAAGCGCAGGTCGATCTCGGCCACAGTGACGCCGGCATTGACGCCGGAATGCTGCTCGCCCATCGACATAAAGGGCCGCGCGTCGCGGAAATAGGCCGGCGCATAGGCGGTGCCACGGCTCACCGTCTCGGTGAAGCGGACGTCGCGCGAGAAGTCGGCGTTGGAGTTGATGATCGTGGTCTGGCGCGACAGCCGCAGCAGCTCGCGCCCGCTGCCGCTCAGCAGCGTCAGCTGGCTCACCGCCGGCACCTGGCCGAGCAATTGCGCATAGTCGGCGCGGCGCAGCTCGATGGTGTTGGAGGAGGCGCGGGTGACCCAGGAGATCTGGCGCTCGAGGTCGGCGATCGACTGCTCGATGCGTTTTGCCGTCGCGTCGGCCTTCTCGCCCATCGCATCGGTCAGCGAACTCTTGATGGCGCGGTAGCTGATCCAGGTCTCCAGCGCGCCGTTCACCGCCAGCACGAACACGACAAGGCCGACCAGCGCGAGGACGTATTTGGCGAACAAGCCCCCGCGCAGGAACCAGCCCTTGGTCTCAGCCCCGGTCATCCAGCCTCGTCCGCCCCTTCAATTGCATCGGGTGCGCCGCACGATCGGGGCCTGTTTAGCATGGATCGGGGACGCGAGGCGGGCGCTGGGGCCGCATGGTTAGCCCGGTATGTCGGCGGGGCGATATCAGCGATTGAACAGCTGCCGCAGCACCTCGTTCATCGCCGGATTGTCCTGCTGCTGGCTGTCGGCCTGCGGCGGGCTGGCGGGCGGGGGCGGCGCGGCCTGGTCGGTGGCGGACGGGGGCTGGGCCAGGCTGCGGCTCGGACGCGACGCGCCGCCCTGGTTGAGCGTGGACAGGCCCTGCTGCAACAGGCTGCCGATGGTATTGCCGAGCTGCCCGCCGAGCGGATCGCCGGGGGAATTGCCTTGGCCGCCGCCGCTGCCCGGTTGCGTGGGGTTGCCGCCGCCCTGCGCGCCGTTGAGCAGGTTGGTCAGACCGCTCAGGCCTTGCGCCAGCCCCTCGCCGTTCGGCCCGAACAGGCCCTGGCCCATCTGCTTGAGCCGGGCATAGGCCGCCTCGGGGTTATCGAGGATGCCCTGCATCTCCGGATAGATTCTTGGCGACACCCAGGGCCCCTCGATCATCACGGGGATGCCGAAGCCGACCGGATTGCCGGCGCGGCCCTGGCCCTCGGTGGTCAGCACGAGCTGCGGCTCGACGCGGAACCCGATCTGCCGCGTGTTGAGGTCGACGGTGCCGACCCCGGTCACCTTCACCAGCGGACCGATCAGATTGAGGTCGGTGGTGACGGCCTGGCCCCTGTCGAGCTTGAACGAGGCCGAGAGCTGCGACAGATCGGTCGACAACTCCTGGCCCTCCTGCCAGCCGGACAGCGTGCCGGAGGTCAGGTTGCGGATCATCTGCGCGACGTTGAGGCCGAGAATCTTGCCGTCCTGAAACACCGTGAACGCGGTGCCGCTGAGATTGCCGACGATGGCGCGTTCGCTCGTGCCTTGCGAAGCCAGCGTGATCTTCGCCTGCATCTTGCCGTCGAGCTTGTCGAACTCGGCAACGCTCTTCAGCACCGGCAGCGCGCGCACGCCGGCGAGATCGAGCCGCAGCGCGTAGCTAGGGGTAGCGGTGCGGGCGTCGATGCTGAGATCGCCGTTGGCGGTGCCCTCATAGGCGGCGAGATTGGCGAGCCGGCCCTTCAGCACGCCACCATCGAGCGTCGTGTCGATCGCGGCTTGGGTGAAGCGGCCGTCGCCGATCAAAAGCTCCGGTGTCGAAATGCGCGCCTGCGCGTCGACATAATTGAGCCCGGTCAGATCGATCGTGGCGTTGCTCCAGGCGTTGGTGCCGAGCGGCTGCGCCGCGCCGGACTGGCCGGGCGCCGCGATCGCAATGCGCTGGAAATCGAGATCGAGCTTCACCAGCGGCTTGTTGCTGGCGAGGTCGACCGAGGCCCAGCCCGTAAAACCGCCGTCGCCGAGCGTGCCGGAGACGCCGTTGAACATCACCACAGTGCCGTTCAGCTGCACCTCGGCATTGGCCTTGATCACGGCCGGCAGCAGGCCAGGCGCATCGATGTTGAACTCGGCAGGCACGGTCTGCTGCGCGATCGGCTGAGGCGGCGCGGTGGCGCGGATCTCGAACTTCAGCGGCCTGTCGCCGGCGCGCGCATTGCCGGTGACGACGATCTTGCGGTCGTCGCCGATCGTCGCATCGCCATTCAGCGTCTCGATCCGGTTCTCGACCCGGTCGCGCACATTGGAGAGCACGATGGTGCCGCCGGTGACGCCGACATGCCGGATCGTGATGGCGTTGTTGGAGGCGGCTGACTTCGCCGGCGGCTGATGATCGGGCGTGCGCTCGCGCTGCAGCGGCAGGTTGATCACGGGACGGACGATCGAGAGATCCGTGATGTCGGGCTGGCCCGACCACAGGCTCGAAAGCGTCATCTCCGCCTCGATGCTCGCAGCCGCAAACCGGTTGTTGACCTCGCGCTCGGCGGGATCCTGCAACACGACATCGTTCAGCGTGAGCGTGACGGCCGGCCACAGCCCGATTTTGGCGCCGCCATTGATCGTGAGCTTGTAGCCGGTCTCGCGCTCGACCCGCTCGGCGATCGCCTTCGTGAGGAACCCGGACGGGATCCCGGTCACCGCGACCAGCGCGATGATCGCGATCACGGCGGCGAGGGCGGCGCCGGCAAGTTTCAATGCTCTCATCTCGTCGTTCCCGGCCGGGCAAGCGGCGTCAGAGCGGTCCGGCCCCGGGCAAGGGTGGCCGATCGCGCACGATTATCCCGCAAATGGGACCCTGCTCCAACGCCTGGAAAAATAATCAGCTCCTGGCATGAACTTATGTGATCTCAGACACACTTCCATGAGGGTGAATTTTGCTAACCGGCTAGCGGGGACCGCTCGGATTGATTTGGAAGGCACAACAAAATGAGCAAACAGGCCGAATTTGCGGTCATTCTGAAGATGAACCCGATGTTCGCGGACCTTGGCGCGGACGAATTGCAGCGGCTTTCGGGCCTCTGCCACACTCAGCAGCTCAATTCCGGCGAGGTGCTGTTCCAGAAGGGCGATCCCGGCGATGCGCTGTTCGGCGTCCGCCGCGGCCAGATCCGCATCGAAACCGGTGCCTCCGACGGCAGCCGGCTGACACTGAACTTCATGGGGCCCGGCGATCTCTTCGGTGAGGTCGCGGTGCTCGATGGCCAGGACCGCACCGCGGATGCGGCTGCGGGCGAAGCCAGCGAACTGTTCGTGCTGCGGCGGGAGGATTTTCTCGGCTTCCTCGAGCGTGAGCCGAAGGTTGCGGTCAAGCTGATCGCGTTGCTGTGCCAGCGCATCCGCTGGCAGAGCGAGCGGATGGAGGAATCCGTGCTGCAGCCGCTGCCGGTGCGACTGGCGCGGCGGCTGTGCGCGCTGGCCGAGGATTTCGGTTCCGAGGTGCACATCTCGCAGGAACAGCTCGGCATCTTCGTCGGCGCCGCGCGCGAGAGCGTCAACCGGCAGCTGCAGAGCTGGCGCAGGGACGGCATTCTCGATCTGCAGCGCGGGCGCATCCTGCTGCACAACATGCCCAAGCTGACCGCGGTGGCGCGCAACGACTAGCCGCCCCGCCCGCAACGCGCGAGAAGATCGAACTGTCTCGCGCGCATCGCTGGCGCATGTCCGCGCCGCGGCTGCCTAAAAGACTTGCTTGCGGGAACAGGCCGCGCTCGCTTTGATCGCGCATGCCGGTTCTTGGGGTGAGCCCCAGCCTTGCTGGCCTCACGCCATCCACCTGCAAACCCCTGCGGTCTTTCCCGTTGACCGCAGGGGTTTTGCGTTGTGACGGTGCGTGTGAAGCACTGCGCGGGAACGGCCTCAATTCCGCGCGCAACAGGGACGGACCTACCGCAGCACGATCTCCGGATCGGCCCATCGCAGATACTGCCGCGGCGCGGCGCCAAGTTCGCGCTTGAACATTGCAGCGAAGGCGCTCGGACTGTCATAGCCGACATCGAGGGCGACGCAGGTCACGGCCTCGCCGGCACCGAGCCGCGCCAGCGCCTCGAGAAGCCGCACGCGCTGACGCCAGGCCGAGAAGCTCTGTCCGGTCTCGCGCCGGAACAGACGCGTCAATGTCCGTCGGCTGAGCCGGCAGCGATCGGCCCATTCGTCCAGCGTGAGATCGGAACTCGGGTCGACCAGCACCGCCTCGCAGATCGCGGCGAGCCGCGGATCGGGCGGCATCTGCACATGGAGCGACACCTCGGGCATGCCGCCGATCTCGTCGAGCAGGAATTCGACCAGCCGGCCGTCGCGCCCATCCGGATCGTAGCGCGTCGGCATGCGCACCGCTTCGTCCATCAGCGCCTCAACCAGCGGGGAGACCTTGACCAGGCGGCAGGTTGCCGGTGCGTTCGTCACCTGATGCGGCGTGACATAGATCGTCTGGATTTCAACCTCGCCCCATGCGCGCGACTGGTGCACGACGCCGGCGGGAATCCACAGACCGTGGCCGGGCGGCACGACGAAATGGCCGCGCTCGGTCATCATCGAGGTGACGCCCGCCATCTGCAGGATGAACTGGTCGCGCCGATGCGCGTGACGCGCGCTCGTGCTCTCATTCGGATAGGTGGCCGCCATGGCCCCGACCGGCCGCTCCACCTGCTGCAGCTGTCCGGCATAGTGCGCCGCGGCCACCGGACCGGATTGCTTGCTGCCGACGCGCACGCTGACGGCGTCATGTCGTCGCGCTGCGACTTTCAACTGTCGTGAGCTCCTGATCCATCGCGTTTTTCGCAGGGTGCTCATGCATCTTCCGGGCCAGTTGGCCCAATCGCGATGGTCGCTGTCCCCGTTCAGGTAGCGCGGGGCAGACGGTTTGGCAACAATCGCCCAGCCCGCGACATTCGCCGAAATCGAATGTCTGACGCGCGCAGACGGAGAGGTCCGATGAACAGACGCGAATTCACCATGGCCATGCTGGCCGCCGGCGCGGCGATCCCGTTCGGTATCACGCGGGCGGCGGGCCAGACCCGCGGTGGAACGCTCAATACGATCATCCAGCCCGAGCCGCCGATCCTGGTGACCGCATTCAACCAGCAGCAGCCGACGCTGACGCTTGGCGGCAAAATCTATGAGGGCCTGCTGAAATACGGCGCCGATCTCAAGCCGATGCCCGGGATGGCGCAGTCCTGGGAGATCGCGCCCGACGGCCTCACCTACACCTTCAAGCTGTTTCCCGGCATCACCTTTCACGACGGCACGCCGATGACCTCTGAGGACGTGGTGTTCAGCTGCATGAAGGTGCTGACGGAAACGCATCCGCGCGCCCGGCAGAATTTTGCGCGCGTCGCGTCGGCCGAAGCGCCTGATCCGCTTACCGTCGTGTTCAAATTGAAGCAGCCGTTCGCGCCCTTCATCGGCTGTTTCGACTGCACGTCGGCCCCGATCGTGCCGAAACACATCTATGAGGGCACCGACTATCGCAAGAACCCGATGAACGACAAGGCGATCGGCACCGGCCCCTTCAAGCTCAAGGAGTGGGTGCGCGGCTCGCATGTTCACCTCGTTCGCTACGACGGCTACTATCTGAAGGACCAGCCCTATCTCGACGAAATCGTCTACCGCGTGATCCCGGATGCAGCGTCGCGGGCGCTCGCGCTCGAAAACGGTACGGTCCAGCTCGTGCAGTGGTCCGACGTCGAATTCTTCGACGTGCAGCGCTTCAAGACACAGCAGAATCTCGAATTCACCACCAAGGGCTACGAGTATTTCGCTCCGCATCAATGGCTCGAGATGAACAACCGGGTCGCGCCGATGAACGACAAGCGGTTCCGGCAGGCGGTGATGCACCTGATCGATCGCGACGCGTTCAACAAGCGCGTCTATTTCGGCAACGCCAAGGTGGCGACCGGCCCCATCTCGTCGAAGACGCGGTTCTACGATCCGAACGTGAAGCGTTACGAATTCTCGGTCGACAAGGCGAAGGCCCTGCTCGACGACATGGGATTGAAGCCTGGCGCCAACGGCAAGCGGGCCGAGATCAAGTACCTCGTGCCGCCCTATGGCGAGGTCTATCAGCGCTCCGGTGAATTCTTCCGCCAGAGCTTTGCTCGCGCCGGCATCGACCTCGTGCTGGTCGGCACCGACATGGCCGGCTGGGCCGAGAAGGTCGGCAACTGGGACTACGAGATGACCCAGAACCTGCTCTACCAGCTCGGCGATCCTGCGCTCGGCGTCGCCCGCACCTACATTTCGTCGAACATCAAGAAGGGCATCCTGTTCTCGAATACCCAGGGCTATTCGAACCCCGAGGTCGACAAGCTGTTCGAGGAGGCCGCAGTTTCGCTCGATGACGCCAAGCGCCAGGAGCTCTATACCAAGGTGCAGCAGATCCTTGTCGAGGATGTACCGGTGGCCTGGACGCTCGAGATCGAATATCCGATCATCTACGACAAGGCGTTCAGGAACATCGTGACGACCGGCATCGGTTCGCACGAAACCTTCGGGTCGGTCTACAAATCGTGATCCGGCTCGGGAGCCTCGCCGCCGTCGGGCTGCAGGCGATCAGCCGCATCGCCCAGCTGGTCGCCGTGATCCTCGTCATTGCGACGTTCAATTTCGTGCTGGTGCGGGCTGCGCCCGGCGATCCGGCCCAGGTGATGGCCGGGCAATCGGGCGCCGCCGATCCAAAACTGCTGGACGATCTGCGCAAGGAGTATGGCCTCGACAAGCCGTATCTCGTGCAGCTTGCCAGCCATCTCGGCCGTGTCATCAAGCTCGATCTCGGCTACTCCTATCGCCAGCGCAGGCCCGTCGTCGACCTCATCCTCGAGCGGCTCCCGGCGACGCTGCTGTTGACCGTGACGGCGTTCTGTCTGGCACTCCTGATCGGCACGACGCTCGGCGCATTGGCGGGGCTCGCGGCCGGCAGCGTGCTCGATACGGTGTTCACCGTGCTCTCGCTCGTGCTCTATGCGACGCCGGTGTTCTGGCTCGGCCTGATGCTGGTGCTGGTGTTCTCGGTCACGCTCGGCTGGCTGCCGCCGTTCGGCTACGAGACCATCAATGTCCAGCTCTCGCCGCTTCAACATGCGCTCGACATCGTGAAGCACATGATCATGCCGGTCACCTCACTGGCGGCGATCTATCTGGCGATCTATGCCCGGCTGATGCGTTCCTCGATCATCGAGGTCGCCCAGCAGGATTTCATCAAGACCGCGCGCGCCAAGGGTTTGTCCGGCCCGCGTATCGTCGTCGGCCACATGCTGCGCAATGCGCTGGTACCGGTTGTTACCGTCGCCGGCATGCAGGCTGGTGCGCTGGTCGGCGGTGCCGTCGTCATCGAGACGGTGTTTGCCTGGCCCGGACTCGGCCGCCTCACCTTCGAGGCGCTGCTGCAGCGGGACTATCCCGTCCTGCTCGGGATCTTCCTGATCCTGTCGATCGTGGTGATCGCGCTCAATCTCCTGACCGACCTGGTCTACCGCCTGATCGATCCGCGCATGACCACGGGGGCGGCATGATGGACACCGTGCGCGCCTTCCTGCGCCATCCGAGCGGAATGATCGGGCTGGTGCTGCTGCTCGTCATCGTCATCGTCGCGATCATCGCGCCGAAGCTGTTTCCGGTCTCGCCCTGGGAGATGGTCGGCGCGCCGTTCACGCCGCCCGGCGAGGACGGGTTGTGGCTCGGCGGCGATACGCTCGGCCGCGACGTCGCGGCGGGCGTCGCCTACGGGGCCCGCGTCTCGCTGCTGATCGGCATCGCGTCCGCGCTTGCCGCGATGGCGATCGGCGTCGTCATCGGCGCGATGTCGGGCTATTTCGGCGGCAAGGTCGATTTGGTGCTGATGCGGATGACGGAACTGTTCCAGACCATTCCGGCCTTCGTGCTGGCGATCCTGCTGGTCGCGACCTTCAATCCGTCGCTGCTGACGATCATCCTGACGATCGGCGCCGTGAGCTGGCCGCCGCTGGCGCGGCTCACCCGCGCCGAATTCCTCCGCCTGCGGCACCGTGAATTCGTCGAGGCGGCGCTGTGCCAGGGCGAGCGCACCTGGCGCATCGTGCTCGGCCACATCCTGCCGAACGCGATCTCGCCGATCCTGGTGGTCACGTCACTGACGGTCGCGACCGCGATCCTGCTGGAAAGCGCGTTGTCCTTCATGGGCCTCGGTGATCCGAATCTGATGTCCTGGGGATTCATGATCGGCGCGGGACGCACTGTGATCCGCAACGCCTGGTGGATGAGCGTGTTTCCCGGGCTCGCCATCCTGATCACTGTGCTGGCGATCAACCTGTTTGGCGAGGGACTGTCCGATGTCCTGAATCCGCGCGTCTCGAGGCGCCGGTCATGAGTGAAGCCGCGCAGATCGACACGCCGGTGCTTGCGGTCGAGAGCCTTTCGATTGCGCTGCCCAAGGGCGGCGATCGCGAGCTCGCGGTCGAGAACGTCTCCTTCGCGATCAAGCGGAACGAGGTGGTCTGCCTGGTCGGCGAGTCCGGTTCCGGCAAATCGATGATCGCCCACGCGGTGCTGTCGCTGCTGCCGCGGGGCGTCGGCATCGTGGCCGGCGCCGTGACGGTTGCGGGAGAGAATCCATCGCAACTCGACGGCCGTGGACTGCGGAGGCTGCGCGGCGGCAAGGCCGCGATGATTTTCCAGGAGCCGCTGTCCTCGCTCAATCCGCTCAAGCGCGTCGGCAAGCAGATCGAGGAGATGATTCTCGCCCACCAGCAGCCGGTGCCGCCGGCGGCCGAGGTCCAGGCGCGTGTCCAGACGCTGCTGACGCAGGTTGGCCTGCCGAATCCGCAACTGCTGGAACGAAGTTTTCCGTTCGAGCTTTCCGGCGGCCAGCGCCAGCGCGTGATGATCGCGATGGCGATGGCCAACCGGCCCGCGCTCCTGATCGCCGACGAGCCGACCACCGCGCTCGATGTCACGACCCAGCGCCAGATCCTGCGCCTGATCGGGGACCTCAGGCGCGAGCGCGGCATGGGCGTCCTGCTGATCACCCATGATTTCGGCGTCGTCGCCGATGTCGCCGACCGCGTCGTGGTGCTGCGCCACGGCAAGGTGGTCGAGCAGGGCCCCGCCAGCGAGGTGCTCCGCAATCCCAAGGCGGCCTACACCCGCGAACTGATCGATGCGGTGCCGAAGGCGCGCCTCGCCGACATTCATGGCACCATCGCCCGCCCCGAACCGCTGCTCGAGGTCGTCGGGTTGCAGAAGACTTTTCGGGTCAAGCGCGGCTGGCTGCAGCCGGTGCGCGAGGTGGTTGCCGCCGACGGCGTTTCGCTGACGCTGCACGAGGGCGAGACGCTTGCGGTGGTCGGCGAATCCGGCTCGGGCAAGTCGACGCTCGGGCGCATGATCATGCGGCTCACCGAGCCCGACGCCGGCGCCATCCGCTTTGGCGGCGCCGATCTCCGGCAGCTGCGCGGCGAAGCGCTGCGCCAGGCCCGGCGGCAGCTCCAGATCGTGTTCCAAGATCCGTTCGCGAGCCTCGATCCCCGCCAGAAGGTCGGCGACGCCATCGCGCGTGGGCCGATGGCCTATGGCATGTCCCGCACCGACGCGATGGCGCTGGCGAAACGGCTGCTGGTGCGGGTCGGATTGTCTGAAACCACAGCGGATCGCTATCCGCACGAATTCTCCGGCGGCCAGCGCCAGCGCATCTGTATCGCGCGGGCGCTCGCGCTCAAGCCGCGGGTCCTGATCGCCGACGAGGCGGTGTCGGCGCTCGACGTCTCGGTGCAGGCGCAGGTGCTGGCGCTGCTGGCCGAACTGCGCCAGGAGATGCGCCTCGCCATGATCTTCATCACCCACGATCTGCGCATCGCCGCCGAGATCGCCGACCGCGTCATCGTCCTGCAGAAGGGACGCATCGTCGAGGAGGGCTCGACCGCCGAGGTTTTCACCGCGCCGCGCCAGGCCTATACTCGCGACCTGCTCGACGCGATCCCCGGCCGCGCGTTCTTCGATCAGCCCGGCTTCGCGGCCGGCAATGCATCCGAATTCGACGACCGCGTCCGGCGCGACGCGCTGAAGATGTAGACCGATAACACCAGGGAGGCGCGCTATGAACGAACATGTCGCGGGCGGCAGGCCGCCGGTCAGGTCGCAGGACGATCTGCGCACGCATTTCGGGCAAGTCAGCCCGCTGGCGGAGAAGAAGGTCCTCCACCACCTCGACAAGTTCTGCCGCGACTTCATCGCGCTGTCGCCGTTCCTCGTCATCGCCTCCAGCGACGGCAAGGGCCACGCCGACGCCAGCCCGCGCGGCGACGCGCCGGGCTTCGTTGCCGTGATCGACGACAAGACGCTGCTGATCCCGGACCGCCGCGGCAACAACCGGGTCGATACGTTCGCCAACATCCTGGCCTCGCCGGGAATCGGCCTGATCTTCATGGTGCCCGGCATCAACGAGACGCTGCGCGTCAACGGGCGGGCCGAAATCTCGCAGGAGGCAGATCTGCTGACGCCGCTGACGGTGCAGAACGTCACGCCGGTCATCGGCCTCAAGGTGCATGTCGATGAAATCTACTTCCATTGCGGCAAGGCGCTGATGCGCTCGAAGCTCTGGAATCCCGCCTCGCAGGTCGAGCGCAGCAGTTTTCCGACGCTTGGCCGGATCATCGCCGAGCAGACCGCCGCGATCGAGGTCGAGGTCGCCGAGAAGACGATGGAAGAGGCCTATCGCACCAGGCTGTACTGAGCTTGATCCCGCGAATTCGTCGCTGAATACCTGGGAGCCGCGCCGCCCTGCGCGGCCGCGGCGATCGCGCGCGCCTCCGGCTCACTCCGCCGCAGGTGACATTGTCGACGGCGGGCCCTTGGCCGATGGCCGGCCATGCTGTTCGTTCGGCGTCAGCTCGTGGTCGGCGTGCGAGACCACGAGGCGCCTGCCGAAGCGCCAGAACAGATTGCCGATGTCGTCCATCACCATGAACATCGCCGGCACGAACACCAGCGACAGCACCGTCGAGAACAGCAGGCCGCCGATCACCGCGAGCGCCATCGGCGAGCGGAATTCGCCGCCCGCGCCGAATGCGAGCGCCGACGGCATCATGCCCGCGACCATCGCGATCGTGGTCATCACGATCGGACGCGCGCGCTTCATGCCGGCGTCGATCATCGCGTCCTCGCGGGTCTTGCCGCCGCGGATCGCCTCGATGGCGAACTCCACCAGCATGATGGCGTTCTTGGTGACGATGCCCATCAGCATCAGGATGCCGATCCACACCGGCGTGGTGAGCTGCTTGCCGGTGAGCAGCAGCGCGCCGATTGCGCCGCCGATCGACAGCGGCAGCGAGAACAGGATGGTGATCGGCTGCAGGAAGGTGCCGAACAGCAGCACCAGCACCGCATAGACCATCATGAGGCCGGCGGTGATCGCGGTGGCAAAGCCGTCCGACAGTTCGGCAAGGCTTTCGGCGTCGCCGGACGGTGAGACCTTCACGCCCTTGGGCAGGCTCTTCATCACCGGCAGGTCGTAGATCAGCTTGGTGGCGTCGCCGAGCGCGGCGGTACCGACGAGGTCGGCGGCGACGGTGGCCTGCCGCTCGCGGTCGTAGCGGTTGATGCTGGTCGGTCCCTGGTCGAGCTGGATGTCGGCGACGACGGAGAGCGGCACGCCGCCGCGTTCGCCGCGCTGGCCGAGCGGCACCCGCAACTGCTCCAGCATCTGCAGGTCGCTGCGCGCGCTGTCCTCGAGCTGGACCCGGATCGGCACCTGGCGGTCGCCGGCGTCGAACTTCGCCAGCGCCGGGCCGACGTCGCCGATGGTGGCGACGCGGATGGTCTGCGACAGGCTTTCGGTCGAGACGCCGAGCCGCGCCGCAAGTTCGGCACGCGGGCGGATGCGGAGCTCGGGGCGGTCGAGCGCGGTTTCCGAGATCACGTTGGCGATGATCGGAATCCGCTTCATCTGCGTCGCCAGCTCGCTGGCGACGTTGTTGACGATGTTGCTGTCGGTGCCGGTGACCACCAGCGAGATCGCGCGCAGGCCGTTCTCGTCGAGGAACCAGTAGCGGATGTCAGGGACGTTCTCGAGCTCCTTGCTGATCGAGAGCTCGAGTGCGCGCTGGGTGATCTTGCGGTCGGCCTTCGGCGTGTAGTTGATGATTAGCGCGGCGCGGCGGACCTCCTGCGTGCCGGGCGGCACGCGGCCGCCGTCGACGAACACGCTCTTCACCTCGGGCCGCTTGCGCAGCCGCGCCACGATCTCCTCGGTGACCTTCTCGGTATAGGCAAGCTGCGAGCCGGGCGGCAGCTCCATCGCCAGCAGCGAGCGCGCGGTGTCCTGCGCCGGCAGGAAGCCCTGCGGCAACAGCGTGATGCTCCAGATCGACGCGGCGAATACCGCAAAGCCGATCAGCACGGTGACGTAGTGGTGCTTCACCGACCAGGTGACGAGGCTGTGATAGCCGCGCAGGATGCGGCCGGGCGGCGGATCGTCGTGGTCATGGTGCTTGAGGAAATACGCCGCGAGCACCGGCGTCACGAAGCGCGCGGCGAGCAGCGAGAAGAACACCTGCACCGACACGGTGATGCCGAATTGCTTGAAGAACTGCCCGGCGATGCCGGACATGAAGCTCGCCGGCGCGAAGATCGCGATGATGGTGAGCGAGATCGCGATCACCGCGAGGCCGATCTCGTCGGCGGCTTCGAGCGCGGCACGGTAGGGCGTCTTGCCCATCCGCATGTGGCGGACGATGTTCTCGATCTCGACGATGGCGTCGTCGACCAGGATGCCGGTCGACAGCGTGATGGCGAGGAAGGAGACCAGGTTAAGCGAGAAGCCGAGCAGGTCCATCGCCCAGAACGCCGGGAAGATCGACAGCGGCAGCGACACCGCGGCGATGATCGTCGCCCTGATGTCGCGCAGGAACAAGAGCACGATGATGACGGCGAGGATCGCGCCCTCGAACAGGGTGGAGATCGCGGCCTCGTAATTGCCCTTGGTGAACTCGACCGAGGTGTCGATCAGCTTGAGGTCGACGTCGGGATAGGCCGCCTTCAGCGCCTCGATCCGCTTCTGCACCGCGGCTGCGACCACCACGTCGCTGGCGCCCTTGGAGCGCTTGATGCCGAGCGCTACCACCGGCTCGCCGTTGAAGCGGGCGAAGGTGCGGCGGTCGGCGATGGTGTCGGTGACGGTGCCGAGATCGTCGAGCCGGACCTCGCCGCCGCCGAACAGCGGGATCATGGTGCCGGCGAGCTCGTTCAGCGTCTTGGCGCCGGCCAGCGTACGGATCGCCTGTTCGTTCTTGCCGATCCCGGCGCGGCCGCCGGCGACGTCGACATTGGTGCCGCGCAGGATCTGGCTGACATTGACCGCGGTGAGCCCCATCGCCTGCAGCTTGTCGGGATCGAGCGAGACCAGGATCTCGCGCTCGACACCGCCGATGCGCTCGACCTGGGCGACGCCGCGCACGCCCTGCAGCGCGCGCTTGACCACGTCGTCGACGAAATAGGACAGCTGCTCCGGCGTCTTGCCGGGCGAGATCGCGGCATAGGTCACGATCGGCAGGCCGATCACGTCGACGCGCTGGATCAGCGGCTCGGTGACGTTCTGCGGCAGGTTGGCGCGCACCCGGGTCACGGCGTCCTTGACGTCGTTGAGCGCGCGGTCGGTGTTGGTCTCCAGCGCGAACTGGATGGTGGTGACCGAAAGGCCGTCGGTGATCGAGGACGAGATATGGCGCACGCCCTCGACGCCGGAGACGCCGTCCTCGATGGTCTTGGTGACCTGCGATTCAAGTTCCGACGGCGCGGCGCCGAACTGCGAGACCGCGACCGAGATCACCGGGATGTCGGCGCTCGGCAGCCGCGTCACCGCGAGCTTGGTGAAGGAGACCCAGCCCAGCACCAGCAGGATGATCGAGAAGACGATCGAGGGAAGCGGGTTCCGGATCGACCATGCCGAAATGTTCAAAGCCATTGGTGTGTCCGATTACCGTGACCGAGTGCGATCGAGTTCGTCGGCGAACATGGTCCTGATCTGGTCGCCGTCATGCAGCGAGGTGCCAGCGTCGGCCACGACGATTTCGCCGACGTCGAGGCCTTCAAGGATTTCGGTCGAGGTGTCCGAGGTCAGCCCGACGCGCACCCGGCGCGTCTCGACCGTGTTGCCCTTCACGACCTGCAGGGTCAGGCGGTCGATCGCGGTGCGCGGCACCGCGACGCCGCAGGAGCGCTTGGCGTCGATATTGGCGCGCGCGAACATCCCGACCTTGAGCGTCGGGTTGTTGTTCAGGGAGATGCGGACGTGGCCGAGCTGCGTGGTGCGGTCGATCTGCGGCGAGATCTGGCGCACCTTGCCGACCATGTCGGGCGCATCGTCGCGGCTGATGCGTACCGTGGCGCCGGGATTGAGTTTTAAAAGCTGGAAGCCCGGCACCTCGGCGTCGAGCTCGATCTCGTTGCCGATCGAGATCTTGAACATCGGGGGCGCCTGCGGGGAGGCCGGCGCGCCGGCTGCGGTGCGCACCTCGGTGACGAGGCCGGCCGCCGGCGCGCGCAGCGAAATCGGCTTGGCGTTACCCTGGGCGGCCTGCTGCGGCGGCGGCGTGAGCCGCGCCAGTTCCTGGTTCTCGGTGACGGTGTCGCCCTCGCGGACCAGCACGTCGGTGACCTTGGAGCCTTCCTGGTCGACGTTCACCTGCGCCTCGCGCCGCGGCACGATGAAGCCGGTCACGCGGACCATGTCGGAGAAGCAGGCATTGGTCGACTTCGTCACCACGACCAGCGCCTGGCCCGGCGTATCCTTCTCTTCCGGATGGGAGCGGTGCTCGAACGCGTAATAGGCGACCGCGACAGCGATAAAGACGACGGTTCCAAGCGCGGGCTTGAGGTACTGGGAGAAATTCATCGCCACATCAATCCAGAACTTGCATCCAGAACTCTAATCCCGAACCGTGGCGCGCCATGAGCGCCCGTCGAAGGCTCATCCGCTCGCCACCTTGTTGCTTTGAGCATGCGGACCCCGGGTGCCATTGTCCCGGATCATGCTCTGTCGTCATGTGCGGCGGGTCACCAGGAATTGCCTCCGGGCTCGGCCCAAAAGCAAATGCGCCCCGCCGGGGTGCGGGACGCATTGTAACCTCAAAAACGCGGCATGCCACGGCCCATCGCTTGCCATCATTTGGCGGCGGTGGCCTTGTTTTCCATGTTCACGACCTGCACGCGGCGGTTGACCTCCGCCAGCGGCTGGGCCGGGTCCTTCAGCTTGCTCTTGCCATAGCCGACGGTGACGAGATCGGTGCCGTTGATGCCGTATTTGTCGACCAGATAGCGCTTGATGGCGTCGGCGCGGCGCTCGGAAAGACCCTGATTGTATTCCTCGCCGCCGGCGGCATCGGTGTGGCCGGCGACCACGAAGGTCGAGCCCTGCAAGTCGGGGTTGGTCAGGGCGCGGCCGAGCGCCTGCACCGAGGGCAGCGATTTCGCGCTGATATCGGCGGAGTTGTAGTCGAAGTTGATCTCGAGATCGATCTTCGGCTTGTCCTTGACGATGGTCGCGATCTCCTCGCGTTCGGCGGAGGACAGCGAGCGGGTGGCGCGGCCGCGGACGCTCTGCACGAATTTGGCCTGGTCGGCGTTCAGCCCGGGCGCGGTCTGCGGGCCGACCGATAGGCCGCGGGTCAGCGGCGGCTTCTTCTCGGGCGTCAGCGCCCTGAGGATCTGATCCTCGGTGACGTTGTCACCGGCGCGGGCCGCCGCCATGCCAAGCGACAGCGCGGCGCCGATGGTCACGATCGAAAGGATGGCGGCTTTTCCGGACGGCTTGAACATGTCGGCCCCTTCTGCGCGCGGTCGGCGCGGTTCCAAATCACGCTGAAATCGATGGCCGGCTATGGGCTCCGGCACCCTCTGCTGCTTAGTCGCCGGATTCCGCCCGTGGTTCAAGGCCGGAGCGGACAGGCTGCAATCCCCTGTCACTGGACGCCGTAATCGGCGAACTCCTTGACGATGTTGGGATCCATCGCCTTGGCATTGGCAATGTCGAGATCGCCTTCCGCGACCGAGCCGTTGCGCTTCTTGGCGAGGCCGCGTCCGTATAGCGAGGAGGTCAGCCGCGGGTTGATCTTCAGCGCGGCGTCGAAATCGGCGATGGCGTTCTTGTTCTGCCCGCTCTTCAGGTTCATCAGCCCGCGGCTGTCGAGCGCGTCGACGAAATTCGGGCGCAGCCGCAGCGCCTCGTTGCAATCCTTCAGCGCCGCCTGCAGGTCGCCGATCACGGTGCGGACCCAGCAGCGGTTGTTATAGGCCTCGACATCCTTCGGGTTCAGCCGCAGCGAATTGGTGAAGTCCTTGACCGCGAGATCGTAGGCGCCCTTGCTGGCAAAGACCTGGCCGCGGCGATACAGCGCAGCCGCATCGTCAGGGTTCTTGTCCAGTTTCTCGTTCAGGCTCTTGATGGTCGGATCGTCGGCCAGCACCGGGGAATTGCTCGGTGCCGGCGTTGGTGTCGGCTGGATCACCACCGGCGGGGGAGCCGCGGGTGGCGGCAGGACGACCTCGGGCGGCTTCGGCGGCGGCGAGGCGGGCGCTGGCGTAGCGGGCGGCGTCGTTGCGGGTGCCGTCGCAACCGGCGGCGGGGTCGGCGCGGCCGCCGGGGGCGGTGTGGTCGCGGGAGGCGGCGCCGGCGGAGGCGAAACCGGCGGTGCCGCCGCCACCTCGGGCGAGGGTGATGCGGCCGGCGCGGGAGCCGTGCCCGACGGCTTTGCCGCGCCGGCGGGGATGAAGGAGAAATCCTCGGCCAGCGATGATGAAATCCACGGCACCTGCTCCTGGCGCGAGGCCCGCGTGACGCCGACCCGGGTGCGGTTCAGCGTCTCCTCGGCCATCAAATCGGGGGTGCGGATTTCCTTCAGGAGTTCCCGCACGAACAGGCTGTGATCGCTGCCATTGTCCGAGACCACCGACGACAGCGCGGCCGAGTACATCACCAGCGTACCATTCGGCGCGATGACCGGGGCGAGGCCGGCCGAGAAGCTGCGGAACCGGCGCTCGAACGGGTTACGTCGGGAGGCGTCGACCAGGGCGATCTTGACCCCGGCGCCGCGGCTGTTGATCTCGCCAAGCGCGGTCTCGAGGCTGAAGCCGTCGCGGCGAACGTCGGCCTCGGCCCAGATCTGGGCGTCGACCGGGATCATGTAGCTCTGCCGGTTCGACTGGATGCCGTAACCGGAGAAAAAGATCAGCGCGACCGAGCCCGGCTTGATCTTGCTGTAGAGCCGGTCGAAGGCGCGGCGCATGCCGTCGCCGGTCAGGTTCTCGCCGACCTCGACGGCGAAGCCATCGCGCTTCAGCTCGTCGGCGACATCGCGCGCGTCGTTGATCGGCTCCTTCAGCGGCGCATCGGCGTCCGGATATTTGGCGTTGCCGATCACAAGCGCGAAACGCTCGCCGGTCGCGAAGGAGGGCGCGGGCGACGCGATCGAAAAAATCAGCGTGGCGAGCAATGCGAGGCAGATTTTCATGATCGCGGCAATCCAGATCGCGGCATTCCAAATGAAATGGCGCCGGTATCAGCTTGCGCCGCGGCGACCTTACTCTAGCGAAAACCCATTATCAAACCGCCGCAAAACCGCGTCAACGGCCTGTGGCACCACTGCAAATTGCAACGACTGGCGCGAGGCTGCGGTGCAGCAGTTGCGCGCGTGGCGCCCGTCATGATGCACCTTTCGGCAGGCCGATCATGTGACCGCTCTAAAATGCCGAAAAACAACCCCATGCAAAGTAGCCCGCGGCTGCCGGCGTTCACACGGCGACTTGACACGTCGGGCAACTCACCGGTATTCTTCCATTATTCCGAAGCCGTGCAGTGCCTCTCGCCCAAGGCCCGGGCATAACGAGCCATCGGGCGTGGCCGCTAGCCACATGCGATGGCCTGCCCTGTCATGCGTGCGCCACAGGTCCCCATGGTTTGACCTTTGGGCGCGGCGATGGCTTTGTGTGCAGGACGGCAAGCCATTCAAAAGCCCCTGCAAAAAAGAGCAAAACCAATGGGAAACGCCTACGAGATCTACGCCCTGCGCTATGCGACGATGTCGCCGCGCACGCCGCACCTCAATTTCCTGGTGCCCGATCCGCACGACACCACCGCACAGGACCTGGATTATTTCGTCTGGCTGGTCCGCGGCCACGGCCGCGACATTTTGGTCGATACCGGCTTCAACGCCGAGGAGGCCAAGGCGCGTGCCCGCAAGCTGACGCTCAACCCGGTCGATGCGCTGGCCGGTTTTGGCGTCAGTGCCGACGCGATCCGCGACGTCATCGTCACGCACCTGCACTATGACCATGCCGGCAATCTCGACCGCTTCCCGAACGCCCGCTTCCATCTGCAGGAACGCGAGATGAGCTACGCGACCGGCCGCTGCATGTGTAACGGCATGCTGCGCCATCCATTTTCGGTCGAGCACGTCACCCAGATGGTGCGCCATGTATATGGCGAGCGCGTCACCTTCCATTCCGGCGACGGCGAGGTCGCGCCCGGCGTCACCGTGCACCGGGTCGGCGGCCATTCCGACGGCCTGCAGGTGGTGCGGGTCGAGACCGCGCGCGGACCGGTCGTGCTGGCCTCCGACGCCGCGCATTATTACGCGAACCTGCACAAGCGCAGCCCGTTTCCGATCGTCTACAATGTCGGCGACATGGCGCAGGGCTGGGAGACCGTCGAGCGACTCGCCGGCCATCCGGACCGCTTCATCCCCGGCCACGATCCGATCGTCAGCGAGATCTATCCGCGCGCCAGCGACAAGGTCGATGCGTTCGCGCTGCACCTCGTGCCGTCGCGCTCGTTTGCGAAATAGCGGCGCCGTTTGCGGCGCCGATCCTTCAAGAAACGTCAAGAAGAAGCAGCGATATGACCGACTACAACACTCTCGGCTTCATCGGGCTCGGCGTGATGGGCGAGCCGATCTGCCGTAACCTGGTCAAGAAGAGCGGCAGGCGCGTGATCGCGTTCGACCTTGCGGCCGAACCGCTGCAGCGCCTGCGCGGCGACGGCGCCGAGGTGGCGGCGTCGGTCGCCGACGTCGTCAGGCAAAGCGATCTCTTGTTCCTGTGCCTGCCCAGCGCCAAGCACGTCCGCGCCGTGTTCGAGGGCGACGGCGTCCTGCGCAACATCAGGAGCGGCCAGGTCGTGGTCGATCTCGGCACCTCCTCGGTCAGCCAGACCCGCGATTTCGCCGGACAATTGCAGGCCAAGGGCGCGGCGTGGGCCGATGCGCCGATCGCGCGCACGCGGCAGGCGGCGCAGGACGGCACGCTCAGCGTGATGGTCGGCGCGGCGCCGGCGCTCTATGCCGCGATCGAGCCGCTGATCCGCTGCTTCGCCACCGACGTCACCCATTGCGGCGATGTCGGCGCCGGGCAGGTGACGAAAATCCTCAACAACATGGTGCTATTCGAGACCGTGAACGCGCTGGCCGAAGCCGTCGCGGTGGCGAAGCACAATGGCGTCGATCCGAAGCTGTTGCTCGAGACGCTGTCGAAGGGCTCGGCGGACAGCTTTGCGCTGCGCAACCACGGCCTGAAGGCGATCGTGCCGGGTGTATTTCCGGAACGCGCGTTCTCGACCGAATATGCGCTGAAGGATTTGTCCTACGCGCTGGAGCTGGCGGCAGATGCCGGGATCAAGATCCGCGGCGCCGAGTTGATCGGGACGGTGCTGCAGGAGGCGATCGACAAGGGATCGAAGGATAATTATTTCCCGGTGATCGCGAAGCATATCGATAAGGCGTAAATTCCCTCCGCCGTCATTGCGAGGAGCGAAGCGACGAAGCAATCCATCGTCCTGCATGCGCGGATGCATGGATTGCTTCGCGGAGCCTGTCATCGGGCGCGCGTTCGCGCGACCCGTTGGCTCGCAATGACGGTGGAGGAAGCAGCGCAGCGAACACAACTCCATCTCCGTCACCCTGAGGTGGCCGCTTCTTCAGCGGCCCTCGAAGGGTCGACGGCCACCAGCGGGGCCGATTCATCCTTCGAGGCTCGCAAGAGCTCGCACCTCAGGATGACGGACCTCAGGATGACGGATTGCGTAGGAGCACCTGCGCCTAATACGCTTCCTTCGCGTCGGCTTCCTCGCTGGTCTGCACCAGCTCGAGGCTCTGCTCGACCTTGCCGAGCAGGCGTGCGAGATCGCGGCGTTCCTGGGCGGAGAGGCAGGACAGAATCTCCTGCTCCTTGCGCAATAGGCGCGGAATCAGCTCCTCGTAGAGTGCCTGGCCTTTTTTGGTCAGCCGCAGGCGGAATTCTCGGCGGTCGTCCTCGTTCTCGACGCGCTCGACGATCTCGCGCTCCATCAGCGCCGAGACGGCACGGCTGATGGTGGATTTATGCGTGCGGGTGCAGTGCGCGATGTACTGCGCGCTGCAGGGATCGCTGCGAAAGCCGAGCGTGGCGAGCACGCGCCATTCCGGAATGTCGAGGCCGTAGCGCGCCTGATACTCGCTCGACAGCGCCGAGGAGACCTCGGCGGCGAGCCGGTTCAGCCGGAACGGTATGAAGTGAAAGAGATCGAGGCGCTTTTTCCCCGCCGCGACATCGTCGCGCGGGTCCGCCTCGACCGCGGCGCGCGGCCGCAGCGGAGGCTGGCCAGCAGTGGTCCTTGCCAAGAATCTCTCCAATTTGAGTTGACGGCGAGCCCGACTGGGAGTTTAAGATAGTTGCAAGTGAGACTAATTTAGCAAGGTCGCGGTCCGGTCGCAAGGTCTTGGTAGGAAGACTGTCACACGGGACCCGACGGCCGGCGCCACGGGAACATCCAGGGTCACGCGCATGGCAGACGCCAATACGGCACAGGCCAGAACCCAGTTCGGCTATCGCCGCCATCCCGATCAGGACCGCACGGGCGCCAATATGGCGGAGCACCCGGTTGTGGTGGTCGGCGCGGGGCCGGTCGGCCTGTCGCTCGCGATCGATCTCGCGCAGCGCGGCCAGCGCGTGGTGCTGCTCGACGACGCCGACCGAATCGGCGAAGGCTCGCGCGCGATCTGCTTCTCAAAGCGCTCGCTGGAGTTCTGGGATCGTCTCGGCGTCGGCGACCGCATGGTCGACAAGGGCGTGGTGTGGAGCGTCGGCAAGATTTTTCACGGCGCCTCGCAGCTCTATCAATTCAACCTGCTGCCTGAGGAGGGCCACAAGCGGCCCGCCTTCATCAACCTGCAGCAGTTTTACGCGGAAGCCTATCTGGTCGATCGGGTCGAGCAATTGCCCGAGATCGATCTGCGCTGGCGCAACAAGGTGACCGCGCTGGAGAGCCGCAATGATGGCGTCGCGCTGACCATCGCAACCCCCGACGGCGCCTACCAGGTGCATGCCAGCTTCGTCGTCGCCTGCGACGGCGCCCGCTCGTCGCTGCGCCAGATGGTCGGTGCGGACTTCGCGGGCCAGGTGTTCGAAGACCAGTTTTTGATCGCCGACGTCAAGATGACCGCGGCGTTCCCGACCGAGCGCTGGTTCTGGTTCGATCCGCCGTTCCATGCCGGACGCTCGGCGCTGCTGCACAAGCAGCCCGACGACATCTGGCGCATCGACCTGCAGCTCAATCCGGATGCCGATCCGGTCGCCGAGAAACGGCCGGAGAATGTGCGGCCGCGGATCGAGCGCATGCTCGGCCACGACAAGTTCGAGTTCGAATGGATCTCGCTCTACAAGTTCCAGTGCCGGCGGATGGCAAAATTCATCCACGGAAGGGTAATCTTCGCCGGCGATTCCGCGCACCAGGTCTCGCCGTTCGGCGCGCGCGGCGCCAATTCCGGGCTCGAGGACGCCGAGAATCTGGCGTGGAAGCTCGATCGCGTGCTGCGCGGCGCCTCGCCGGAAGCGCTTTTGGAGAGCTATCACATCGAGCGCAGCGCGGCGGCGGACGAGAACATCCGCGAATCGACGCGCTCGACCGATTTCATGGCACCGGTGACGCGGCAGGAGGCGCGGCTGCGCGAGGCGGTGCTGTCGCTCGCCAAGGATACCGAATTCGGCAAGCGCATGGTCAATGGCGGCCGTCTGTCGGTGCCGTCGGTCTATGACACGCCGCTGTCGAGTGGTGACCGTGACGAATGGCGCGGCGGCCCGCGGCCGGGCGCCTCGATGCCGGATGCGCCGTTGATCGAGCAAGGCGGCGGTTCCACCTATCTGACCGACGTCTTCATCAGACAGGGAACACGCTTCACCCTGCTGGAGTTTTCCAATGGCGCCGCCGTTGATGCGCCCGAGGGCGTCGGCTCGATCCGGATTGGTGGCGAAGGCGGCCTGGTCGATGCGCAGGGTTTTGCCGGCAAGCGCTACGACGCCAAGCCCGGCACCGCCTATCTGCTGCGGCCGGACGGCTACGTCGCGGCGCGCTTCCGCAACGCCGAGCGGCCGGCCATCGATGCGGCGCTGGCGCGCGCATCCGGGCTGAATTGAGGTTTGGCGATGGCGCTGTCGACCAGTTCGAACTTTGCAAAGCCCGACGACGCCTTCCGCGCCATCGTCGAGGCGCATCGCGGCTTGACGGATGCGCAAAGCGCCGATCTCGACGCCGCGCTGGTTCTGGTGCTCGCCAACCATATCGGCGACATCGACGTGCTGCGCGAGGCGATCGCACTGGCGAAGCGCCGGATGCCGGACGCGAGCCAGCAGCAGCAACAGCAACAACAGCAATAGTCACGAATAGACGAACAAGATGAATCAAATCGAGCCGCAGCCCCCACTTCACCTCGCCCCGCCTGCGGGGAGAGGCGTAGGCCGCCTCCGGCGGCCGTTCTCAAGAACGCCGAGGCAAGACCTCGGCTATGTTGCATCGCCAGATGCAATCCGGGTGAGGGGGAGTCTCCGTGAGTCCGCTGTCACCGTCTACGCGGAGACAGCCCCTCACCCCAACCCTCTCCCCGTAAGAACGGGGAGAGGGGGTACGCTCTTGAACGAACAGGATTGAACTAATGGCCAAAGGTTTTGCTTCGACCACGGACCTTGCGGAGAAGAAGGTCACCTTCTCCGAGATCGGCACCGATCTCTACGCCTTCACCGCCGAGGGCGATCCCAACACTGCCGTGATCGTCGGCGACGACGGCTGCTTGGTGTTCGACGCGCAGGCGACGCCGGCGATGGCGAACAAGGTGATCGAGCGGGTCAAGACCGTCACCGACAAGCCGATCAAATATGTCGTGCTGTCGCATTACCACGCCGTCCGCGTGCTCGGCGCCTCCGCTTACAAGGCGCAGGGCATCGTCGCCTCGCAGGAGACCTATCGCCTGATCCAGGAACGCGGCCAGCAGGATTGGGATTCTGAATACGGCCGCTTCCCGCGCCTGTTCCAGGATGCCGCGAGCATTCCCGGCCTGACCTGGCCGACACTGACCTTCGAAGGCGAGATGTCGATCTATCTTGGCAAGCGCGAGGTGCGGCTGATGCAGTTAGGGGCCGGCCACACTTCGGGCGACATCGTCGCCTGGGTGCCGGACGCCGAGGTGATGTTCTCGGGCGATCTCATTGAATACCACTCGGCCTGCTATTGCGGCGATGCGCATTTGCGCGAATGGCCGATGACGCTGAACGAGATCCGCGCCTTCAATCCGAAGGCGATCGCGCCGGGCCGCGGCGACGCGCTGAAGGGCCTCGCCACCGGGCGCGATGCGATCGCGATGACCCGCGACTTCGTCACCACGCTGTACGGCGCCGCCGAGTCCTCGGTCGCCAAGGGCCGCACCTTGAAGGAATCGATGGCCGCGACGCGCGAGGTGATGGACCCGAAGTTCTCCAGCTTCGCGATCTACGAGCACTGCCTGCCGTTCAACGTCTCGCGCGCCTATGACGAAGCGTCCGGGATCGATGACCCCGTGATCTGGACCGACAAGCGCGACCAGGAAATGTGGGCCGCCCTGCAAGGAGGAGGATAGTCATGAACATCAACGCCTCGCCTGATCAGATCGTGCGCAGCACCGCGCAGGTGACGCCGGGCTACATGTCCGGCTTCGGCAACAGCTTTGAGACCGAGGCGCTGCCCGGCGCGCTGCCGATGGGCCGCAACTCGCCGCAGCGCTGCGCCTACGGGCTCTATGCCGAGCAATTGTCCGGCTCGCCGTTCACCGCGCCGCGCGGCACCAATGAGCGCTCCTGGCTTTACCGCATCCGCCCCTCGGTGCGGCACTCCGGCCGCTTCGCCAAGGCGGATGCCGGGCTGTGGCGCACCGCGCCGTGCCATGAGTACGACATGCCGATCGCGCAGCTGCGCTGGGACCCGGCGCCGATCCCGAAGCAAGACATGACCTTCCTGCAGGGCGTGCAAACCATGACCACGGCGGGCGATGCCAATACGCAGGCGGGCATGGCGGCGCATGTCTACCTGATCACCAAATCGATGGTCGACCAGCACTTCTACAATGCCGACGGCGAGATGATGTTCGTGCTGCAGCAGGGCAATCTGCGGCTTGTCACCGAGTTCGGCCGCATCGATGCCGAGCCGGGCGAGATCATCGTGATCCCACGCGGCGTCAAGTTCCGGGTCGAGATTCCGTCAGGTCCGGCGCGCGGCTATCTCTGCGAAAATTACGGCGGCGCGTTCACGCTGCCGGAGCGCGGCCCGATCGGCGCCAACTGCCTCGCCAATTCGCGCGACTTCCTGACGCCGGTCGCCAGCTACGAGGACAAGGACACGCCGACCGAGCTCTACGTGAAGTGGGGCGGCTCCTTGTTCAAGACCACGCTGCCGCATTCGCCGATCGATGTGGTCGCCTGGCACGGCAATTACGCGCCCTACAAATACGATCTGCGCACCTTCTCGCCGGTCGGCGCGATTGCCTTCGACCATCCCGATCCCTCGATCTTCACGGTGCTGACCTCGCCGTCGGAGACCGCGGGCACCGCGAATATCGACTTCGTGATCTTCCCGGAGCGCTGGATGGTGGCCGACAACACCTTCCGCCCGCCGTGGTACCACATGAACATCATGAGCGAGTTCATGGGGCTGATCTACGGCGTCTACGACGCCAAGCCGCAGGGTTTTGTGCCCGGCGGCATCAGCCTGCACAATTGCATGCTGCCGCACGGCCCCGACCGCGAAGCCTTCGAGCATGCCTCTAACAGCGAGCTGAAGCCGGTGAAGCTGACCGGCACGATGGCCTTCATGTTCGAGACCCGCTTCCCGCAGCGGGTAACCCAGCACGCCGCCACCTCGGCGACGCTGCAGGACGATTACTCGGACTGCTGGAAGGGCCTCGAGAAGAAGTTCGATCCGAACAAGCGCTAAGGACTTCACCCTCCCCTGGAGGGGGAGGGTCGACGCGAATGAAATGAGCGGCGGGGTGGGGTGACAGTCTCTCCTTTGAGGCGGTGCCCGAGTGGAGAGATCACCCCACCCCGCTTCGCATTTCGCTTCGCTCCATGCGAACCGACCCTCCCCCTCCAGGGGAGGGTGAAGAACATCAGCCGTCGCATCTGATTGCAGATCGGGAAATCCTATGCCCCACCCCAACGACCCATCCCTCCGCTCCTTCATCGACGTCGCGCCGACCTCGGACTTTTCGATCCAGAACCTGCCCTATGGCGTGTTCTCGTCGAAGGACGGTCTGCCGCCGCGGATCGGGGTTGCGATCGGCGACTATGTGCTCGACCTCTGGGAGCTCGAGCAGGACTCGCGGCTCGATGTCGGGCCGCTCGGCGTGTTCTCGATGCCATCGCTCAACGCCTTCATGGCGCTGGGGCCAAAAGTGTGGTCGAAAACTCGGGCGCGGATCAGCGAGCTGTTGCGGTCCGATCATCCGGAGCTGCGCGACCACAGGGAGCTGCGGGCGCGGGCGCTGGTGCCGATGGCCGATGTGAAGCTCTATATGCCGTTTGCGGTCTCGGGCTACACCGACTTCTATTCGTCGAAGGAGCACGCCACCAATGTCGGCGTCATGTTCCGCGGCAAGGACAATGCGCTGCAGCCGAACTGGCTGCACATGCCGATCGGCTACAACGGCCGCGCCTCGACCGTTGTGGTGTCGGGCACGAAAGTGCGGCGGCCGCGCGGCCAGCTCAAGCCGCCGACCGCCGAGGTGCCGAGCTTCGGCGCCTGCAAGCGGCTCGATTTCGAGCTCGAGATGGGCGTCGTGGTCGGCCAGGCCTCGCCGATGGGCGAGATGCTCACGGAGAAGCAGGCCGAGGAGATGATCTTCGGCTTCGTCATCCTCAACGACTGGAGCGCGCGCGACATCCAGCAGTGGGAATACGTGCCGCTCGGCCCGTTCCAGGCCAAGGCGTTTGCCACCTCGATCAGCCCCTGGGTGGTGACGCGCGAGGCGCTGGAGCCGTTCCGCCTGCAGGGCCCAGCGCAACAGCCGGAGCCGCTCGCCTATCTGAAACAGGCAGGTGCCAACAATTACGACCTTGCGCTCGACGTCGCGCTGCGCGCCGGCGCGATGAACGAGGCGAAGACGATCTGCAGCACCAACTTCAAATACATGTATTGGTCGTCGGTGCAGCAACTCGTGCATCACGCCTCCAGCGGCTGCGCGATGAATGTCGGCGACCTGCTCGGGTCCGGCACGATCTCCGGGCCGGAGAAACATCAGCGCGGCAGCCTGCTCGAGATCAGCTGGAACGGCACCGAGCCGGTCGAGCTCGCGAATGGCGTGACCCGCTCGTTCCTCGAAGACGGCGATTCACTGGTGATGCGCGGCTGGTGCCAGGGCGACGGCTATCGCGTCGGGTTCGGCGAGGTGGAGGGCACGATCGTCGCGGCGGAGTGATTCCCTCGGCCGTCATTGCGAGGAGCGAAGCGACGAAGCAATCCATCTATCCCCGCGCTGTGAGATGGATTGCTTCGCTTCGCTCGCAATGACGGGGAGAGCTCACCGCTCCTCCGGCCTGATATCCCGCAGCCGCGCCGTATGCGCCGCGCAGTCCTCAGTGCTGTACTTCAGATGCACCCGCTTGTCGGACGGCGGCTGGTTCACCGTGCACACGCCCGGCCGCCACGCCTTGGCGGGGCGGATCGGGCGCGGCGCGAAACCGCCGCCGCAGTTCGGGCAGACATTGCCGAGCTTTTGCTCGGCGCAATCTGCGCAGAACGTGCATTCATATGAGCAGATCCGCGCCTCAAGCGTGCTCGGCGGCAGGTCCTTGTCGCAATATTCGCAGTTCGGTCGCAGCTGCAGCGCCATGGTTGTCTCTCTTCTTTAGATGCCGCGCACTCTCCGGTGCACCTCTCCCCTTGTGGGAGAGGTCGGATCGCATCGCGAGATGCGATCCGGGTGAGGGGTAGCGGTCCATCCAAGCAGTGCACCCGCGGAGAGAACCCCTCACCCCAACCCTCTCCCACAGGGGGAGAGGGAGCCCACTGCCCGTGTCGCAGCACCGAACCAATTCAAGCGAATGATCGCAAATCATGCTGCAAAAGCGAATGTCGCATTTCCCTCGATTCGCGCCACGTCAGGCCTTCAGCGGCAGCTTTGTGCTCTCCTTCAGCCGGTCGAGCACGATCGAGGAGCGGACATGGGCGACGCTCTGGTGCGGCATCAGCACGTTGTTGATGATGTCAGACAGGCTTTTCAGGTCGCGCAGGATCACCTTGAGGACATAGTCGGCATCGCCGGTCAGCGCGTAGGCCTCCTGGATGTCGTCGACGCGGTTGACCAGCTCGCGGAATCGCTTCGAATTGTCCGGCGAGTGGGTCGCCAGCGTGATGTGAATGAAGGCGATCAGGCCGAAGCCGAGCGCCTCGCCGGCGAGATCGGCGTGGTAGCCGGCGATGACCTTTTCCTCCTCCAGCCGCATCCGCCGCCGCGAGCACTGCGAGGCCGACAGGCCGACGAGGTCGGCCAGTTGCTGGTTGGTCAGCCGGCCGTCGTCCTGCAGGGCGGCAAGCATTTTGAGGTCGAAGGCGTCGACTTCGATCATGCGCCAATGGCCAGTTTTGTGCGTATATTGTGCATCAATGTAGCCAATCACGGGCCATTTTGCACGCACTTTGCGCGAAAAACGGCGGAAACTCATCCCCGGACAAATCAGGGAGATGCCGCCATGGGTCCGTTTCCGCACGATGCGCCGCCGGCCGAGATCAGTGCCGACAACCCGATGGGTACCGACGGCTTCGAGTTCGTCGAATACGCCCATCCCAACCCGCAAGAACTGCACAGGCTGTTCACGCTGATGGGCTTTGCGCCGGTCGCCCGGCACAAGACCAAGGCGATCACGGTCTATCGCCAGGGCGACATCAACTATCTCGTCAACGAGGAGGTGGGTACCCACGGCTTCGACTTCGTCGCCGCGCACGGCCCCTGCGCGCCGTCGATGGCATTTCGCGTGGTCGACGCCAAGCACGCCTATGAGCGCGCGATTGCGCTCGGCGCCGAGCCGGCGGATGCGTCGTCCGCGCAGAAGACGCTGGATGTTCCCGCCATCAAGGGCATCGGCGGCAGCCTGCTGTATTTCGTCGATCGCTACGGCGCCAAGGGCTCGGCCTATGATGCCGAGTTCGAATGGCTCGGCGCGGTGGATCCTCGCCCCGCAGGCACCGGCCTCTATTACATCGATCACCTGACCCACAACGTCCATCGCGGCCGCATGGATGTGTGGACCGGCTTCTACGCAAAGCTGTTCAACTTCCGCCAGATCCGCTTCTTCGACATCGAGGGCCGCGCGTCGGGCCTGTTCTCGCGCGCGCTGACCAGCCCGGACGGCAAGATCCGGATTCCGATCAACGAGGACGCCGGCGATTCCGGGCAGATCGAGGAATATCTCAACACCTATCGCGGCGAGGGCATCCAGCACATCGCCTGCGGCGCGCGCGACATCCATTCGACGGTGGAGACGCTGCGCGAGGCCGGCCTGCCGTTCATGCCATCACCGCCCGACACCTATTTCGAGCGGATCGACACCCGCTTGCCCAAGCACGGCGAAGACGTCGCGCGGCTGCAGGCCAACGGCATCCTGATCGACGGCGAGGGCGTGGTCGACGGCGGCCAGACCAAGGTGCTGCTGCAGATCTTCTCGGCCAACGCGATCGGCCCGATCTTCTTCGAATTCATCCAGCGCAAGGGCGACGATGGATTCGGCGAGGGCAACTTCAAGGCGCTGTTCGAATCGATCGAGGAAGACCAGATCCGCCGCGGCGTGCTGAAGGTGGATGATGCGGCGTAGGGCTTTGTAGGAAAGCGCGCTCGCGCAAAACTCACCGCTGTCGTCCCGGCGAAAGCCGGGACCCATACCGCGGAATCTATCGAGTGTGTCTGGTGATCGTCCCGCGGTAGCGGCGCGCACAACAACTGCGTTTGGTGGTTATGGGTCCCGGCCCCCGTGCGCAACTGCGCACTAGGCCGGGACGACGGTGAGTTTATTTTCCCGTCTTCCACGCCGCGGTCACATCGCCGATGCTTGCCAGCTCCGGCTCGCGGATCGCCGACGGGGTGCGCGAGAAGCGCGGCGCGGGGGCGGGCTGGGTCACGCCGTGGCGCTCGACGAACACGTTGCGCGCCGCCATGTGCGGATGCTTCGGAGCTTCCTCCATGGTGAGGATCGGCGCGAAGCAGATGTCGGTGCCTTCCATGATCGTGCACCAGTCCGCGCGCGACTTGGTCTTGAACACTTCCACCAGCTTCTGCTTCAACGCCGGCCAGGCCTTGCGGTCCATCTGTGCGTCGAAATCGGCGTCGGAAAGGCCGGCGTGCTGGCGCAGCAGGGCGTAGAATTGCGGCTCGATCGAGCCGATCGAGATGAAGTTGCCGCAGGAGCATTCGTAAACGCCGTAGAAATGTGCGCCGCCGTCGAGGAAATTCTGGTCGCGGCCTTCCTTCCAGCGGCCCTGCGCGCGCATGTCGTAGAACATCGACATCAGCGACGCCGCGCCGTCGCACATCGCGGTGTCGACCACCTGGCCCTTGCCGGACTTTTGCGCTTCCAGCAGCGCGGCGAGCACGCCGACCACGAGGTAGAGCGCGCCGCCGCCGAAATCGCCGACCAGGTTGAGCGGCGGCACCGGCTTCTCCTTGGTGCCGATCGCGGCCAGCGCGCCGGTGATCGAGATGTAGTTGATGTCATGGCCGGCGGCGTTCGCGAGCGGGCCTTCCTGGCCCCAGCCGGTCATGCGGCCGTAGACCAGTCTTGGATTGCGTGCGAGCACGACGTCGGGGCCGAGGCCGAGGCGCTCCATCACGCCGGGGCGAAAGCCCTCGATCAGCGCGTCGGCATGGCCGAGCAGCTCGAGCACTTCCGATACCGCTGCCTTGTTCTTCAGGTCGAGCTCGATGACCTTGCGGCCGCGGGTGGCGACCGCCTTGAGGTTCTTGCCCGCGCCGACGCGGTCCAGCGTGATGACCTCGGCGCCCATGTCGGCCAGCAGCATGCAGGCGAACGGGCCGGGACCGATGCCGGCGAATTCGACGATGCGGAAGCCGGCGAGCGGGCCGGAGGCGCGGACGGCGGTTTGGGATGCGGGCTTGTCGAGCACGTTGTTGTTCCGTTTGGTTGTTGGGCGTGAGGCGGCTGAGATGCAGCCGCGGTGGGCGATGGGTTCTCCCGGCCGTCCGTGGGACGGTATTTTTAATTAGCTGATTAGCTAAATTGTCTCGCCGAATGCGCGGTGTGGCAAGCGGCTTTTGCCCGACCTTGCCGGTAAAATGCCAACGGCGCGCATTGCTGCGCGCCGTTTCCGACTTGTGTCTAGGCGCTATCAGCCCGCGGCGATCACCGCGCGCTGCGCCATCACCTTGATCAGGTTGGCGCGATAGGCCGCCGAGCCGTGGATATCGGCGAGCAATCCCGCGGCGGGAATCGTCACGCCGTCGATCGCGCCCGCCGACCAGTTCGCCTTCAACGCCGCCTCGATCGGGCCGACCCGCATCACGCCGCTCTGCGAGGCGCCGGTCGCGGCGACGCGGACCTCCCCCGCCGGCGTCCTGGCGACGAAGACGCCGGTGAGCGCGAAGCGCGAGGCGGGGTTGGGGAATTTCGCATAGCCCGCCTTGGCCTGCACCGGGAACGACACCGCGGTGATGATCTCGCCATCTTCGAGCGCCGTCGCGAACAGGCCCTTGAAGAAGTCGTCCGCCGCGATCGTGCGCTTGTTGGTCTTGATGGTCGCGCCCAACGCCAACACCGCCGCCGGATAATCGGCTGCGGGATCGTTGTTGGCGAGCGAACCGCCGATCGTGCCGCGATGCCGCACGGCCGGATCGCCGATCAGCGAGGCGAGATGGGCCAGCGCAGGGATCGCCTTTTGCACAACGTCGCTGGTGGCGACGTCGTAATGGGTGGTCGCGGCCTTGACCACGATCCCGTCGCCGGTTGGTTCGATACCGATCAGTTCCTTGACCTTGCCGAGATCAATGACGTCGGACGGCGCCGCGAGGCGCTGCTTCATGACAGGCAGCAGGGTCTGCCCGCCGGCGAGGAATTTCGCTTCCGTGCCCTTGCCGAACAGCGCCACGGCATCGTCGACGGAGGAGGCGCGGTGATAAGTGGTCTCGTACATCGTATCCTCCCCTTAGCCGTGAATGGCGTGCCAGACGCGATCGGACGTCGCCGGCATTTCCAGTTTGTTGTTGCCGATCGCATCCGTGATCGCGTTGATCACGGCCGCCGAAGCGCCGATCGCGCCGGCTTCGCCGCAGCCCTTGACGCCGAGCGGATTGCCCGGACATAGCGTCGGCGTGTGCGAGAGCTGGAACGACGGCAAATCGTCGGCGCGCGGCATGGTGTAATCCATGAACGACGCGGTCACGAGCTGACCGGTGCCGTCATAGACCACGCCTTCGAGCAGCGCCTGGCCGATGCCCTGGGCGAGGCCGCCATGGACCTGGCCTTCGACGATCATCGGGTTGATCAGCCGGCCGAAATCGTCGGCTGCGACGAAGTTGACGAACGAGGTCTTGCCGGTGCCGGGATCGACCTCGAGCTCGCAGATATAGGCGCCGGCCGGGAAGGTGAAGTTGGTCGGATCGTAGAACGCCGTCTCCTTCAATCCCGGCTCCATGCCGTCAGGCAGATTGTGCGCGGTGTAGGCCGCGAGCGCGACCATCGGCAGCGCGATCGACTTGTCGGTGCCGGTGACCTTGAACTCGCCGTTCTCGATCACGATGTCGCTCTCGGAGGCCTCGAGCGCGTGCGCCGCGATCTTCTTGGCCTTGGCCTCGACCTTCTCCATCGCCTTCACGATGGCCGTGCCGCCGACCGCGATCGAACGCGAGCCGTAGGTGCCCATGCCGAACTGCACCTTGTCGGTGTCGCCATGGACGATCGAGACCTGGCTGACCGGCACGCCGAGCCGCTCCGCGATGATCTGGCAGAACGTCGTCTCGTGGCCCTGGCCATGGCTGTGCGATCCGGTAAGCACCTCGATGGTGCCGACCGGGTTGACGCGGATCTCCGCGGACTCCCACAGGCCGACGCCGGCGCCGAGACTGCCCACCGCCTTCGACGGCGCGATGCCGCAGGCCTCGATGTAGCAGGAGACGCCGATGCCGCGCAGCTTGCCTTCACCTTTGGCCTTGGCCTTGCGGGCCGGGAAGCCGGCATAGTCGATCGCCTTCATCGCAGCGTCGATCGAGGCGTGGAAGTCGCCGATGTCATACGCCATGATGACGGGCGTCTGGTACGGGAACGTGGTGATGAAGTTCTTCTTGCGCAGCTCGGCCGGATCGACCTTGAGCTGCCGCGCCGCGGTCTCCATCATCCGCTCGAGCAGATAGCTCGCCTCGGGACGTCCGGCGCCGCGATAGGCGTCGACCGGCGTGGTGTTGGTGTAGACGCCCATCACCTCGGCATAGATCGCCGGGATCACGTACTGGCCCGACAGCAGCGTCGCGTAGAGATAGGTCGGCACCGCCGACGAGAACAGCGACATGTAGGCGCCGAAATTGGCGTGGGTCTTCACCCTGAGGCCGACGATCTTGTTGTCCTTGTCGAACGCCATCTCGGCCTTCGAGACATGGTCGCGGCCATGCGCGTCGGTGAGGAAGGCTTCGGAGCGATCGCCGGTCCACTTCACCGGGCGATTGACCTTCTTCGACGCCCACAGCGCCACCATCTCTTCCGGATAAATGTAGATCTTGGAGCCGAAGCCGCCGCCGACATCGGGCGCGATGACGCGCAGCTTGTGCTCGGGCGCGATGTTGTAGAACGCCGACAGCACGAGGCGGGCGACGTGCGGGTTCTGCGAGGTCGTGTAGAGCGTGTAGTGCTCCTCGGCCTGGTCGTAATGCGCGATCGCCGCGCGCGGCTCCATCGCGTTCGGCACCAGGCGGTTGTTGGTCAGCTCCAGCGTCACCACATTGGCGGCCTTGCTGAAGGCGTCCTTCACCGCGGCTTCGTCGCCGAGATGCCAGTCGTACACGACATTGCCGGGAGCCTCCGGGTGCAGCTGCGGCGCGCCCGGCTTGAGCGCGGCCTTGATATCAGGCACGGCGGGAAGCTCTTCATAATTGACCACGACCGCCTCGGCGGCGTCCTTGGCCTGGTTCTTGGTCTCGGCGATCACGACCGCGACCGCCTGTCCGACGAAGCGCACGGTCTCCGGCGCCATCGCCGGCCACGCACCCATCTTCATCGGCGAGCCGTCCTTCGAGGTGATCGCCCAGCCGCAGATCAGGTTGCCGACCTTGTCGTCGACGATCTGCTGCCCGGTCAGCACCGCGATCACGCCGGGCATCTTCATCGCCTCGGCTGAATCGATGCCCTTGACCTTGGCATGCGCGTGCGGGCTGCGGATGAAGTGAGCGTAGCTCATGCCCACCATCTTGATGTCGTCGACGTAACGACCCTGTCCGGTAATAAAGCGTCGGTCTTCCTTGCGCACGACGCTGGCGCCGATACCTTCAACACCCATTGTCTAGTCCTCCCGACCGGAGATTTCGGATTGCCGCCGCTTCCATCGAGTTGGCGGTCATGAGCTTGTTTTGCGTTGCGTGGGCTATTCGGCGGCCTGCGCAACCTTCATTCGGCTGGCGGCGTCGAGCACCGCCTTGACGATATTGTGGTAGCCGGTGCAGCGGCAGATATTACCTTCGAGCTCGTGGCGGACGGTCTCCTCGTCGAGCTTGCCGCCATGGCGATGTACGATATCGACCGCGGACATGATCATGCCGGGGGTGCAGTAGCCGCACTGCAGGCCGTGATTGTCGCGGAACGCGGCCTGCATCGGGTGCAACTCGTCGCCCTTGGCGAGGCCTTCGATGGTGGTGACGTTGGACCCGGCGGCCTGGCCGGCCAGCATGGTGCAGGATTTGACCGCGCGGCCGTCGACATGGACGACGCAGGCGCCGCACTGGCTGGTATCGCAGCCGATATGGGTGCCGGTCAGGTTCAGGTTTTCGCGCAGCAAATGCACGAGCAGGGTGCGGTCCTCGACGTCGACCGAGACCGCCCTGCCGTTGACGGTCAGTTTGATTGTAGACACGCGTCTCTCCTCCCGAAGTCTCAATTATTGGCCCAGTACAGCACGCTTCTTTTGCGACGTAACCGCGATCAAAGTCGTAGTCGCGGCCTTGTCATGAAGGCGGGCCGGGCAGTGGCTGCGATCCTAGCAGGCAGCCATTGAATGGGCAATTTACAAGCGGACGCAAGGCCGATCCGGCGCGGCGAAATTGCGTCCGCATGCGCGGTCTCGCGGCTCGATCGGGCGTGCTGTCGCGCGCCGGAATCCGCCGGCGCGGCCGCTACTACCTTCCGCCTATAACGACGCAAAAGCGTTGCTGTCATTTTCGTCGCCGACGCAGCGACGGAAGATCGCTGGTTCATGAATTGGGTAGAGAGCCGCGCGCGCGATGCATGCATCGCGGCAACGAAACCATTTTGTTTGGAGGAAACAGATGAAGCTGAGGAGCGGGATTTTCTTTGCCGGCGTGTCGCTGGCTGCCATGCTGATGGTGAGTGTCGGGGCCGCGAGGGCCAATGATTCCGTCGTCAAGGCGGTGTCCGATCCCAACGGATGGGCGATCGCCGGCCACGACTACGGCAATACGCGCTTCAGCCCCCTGAAGCAGATCACCTCCGAGAACGCCGGCAAGCTCCAGCTCGTCTACTCGCTGTCGCTGGCCTCGCTGCGCTCCAACGAGTCGTCCCCGGTCGTGATCGGCAAGACGCTCTACGTCTCGACCTCCTGGGGGCCGAAATACGTTTATGCCATCGATGCCGCGACCGGCGCGCGCAAATGGACCTGGCAGCCGGATATTCCCGACGACGTGCTTCAATACGCCTGCTGCGACGTCAACAACCGCGGCGTCTCCTTTGCCGACGGCAAGATCTTCGTCGGCCGGCTCGACGGCAAGCTGACCGCGCTCGATGCCGAGACCGGCAAGGAACTCTGGACTTCGACGGTGGTCGACTACAAGCAGGGCTCGGTCATCACCTCGCCGCCGCTCATCGTGCGCGACAAGGTGATCACCGGCTTCGGCGGCGGCGAATACGGCGTCCGCGGTTCGCTGCAGGCATTTTCCATTAAGGACGGCAAGCTGCTGTGGCAGACCTATACGGTGCCGGCGCCGGGCCAGCCCGGCAGTGAGACCTGGAAGGGCGACACCGGGCTGCACGGCGGCGGCGCCGCCTGGCTGGTCGGCTCTTACGACGCCAAATCGGACACCGTGTATTGGGGCACCAGCAATCCGGGACCCTGGAACACCGCGGTGCGCTCCACCGGCGACGGCAATTTCGGCAAGCTGACCAACCTCTACACGGCGTCGACGCTGGCGATCGATCCCAACACCGGCAGCATCAAGTGGCACATCCAGGGCACGCCGGCCGATGCCTGGGACTACGACGGCGTCAACGAACTGCTGCTCGCCGACCTGAAGATCAAGGGCGCCGACACGCCGGTGCTGATGAAGGCGGACCGCAACGGCTTCTTCTTCGTGGCCAACCGCGAAACCGGCAAGGTGATCTCGGCCGAGAAGTATGTGTTCGCCAACTGGGCCAAGAAGTGGGACATCAACACGATGCGGGCGGAAGAGGATCCCGACAAGCGCCCGGGCCCCGGCCATCCCGCCAAGGACATCTGCCCCAATTTGATCGGCGGCAAGAATTGGCAGCCGATGTCGTTCAACCCGCAGACCGGTCTCGTCTATATCCCGACCAACAATGTCTGCATGGACTGGTCGGTCAGCGACGTGAACTACAAGCGCGGGGTGTTCTATCTCGGCGCCGAATTCCCGACCAAGGAAGGCCCCGGCGGCTTCCTCGGCGAGCTCGTGGCCTGGGATCCCGTCGCCAACAAGAAGGTGTGGGGCATCAAGGAAGACCTGCCCTTCAACGGCGGCACGCTGACGACGGCCGGCAACCTGGTGTTCTCGGGCAATCTGCACGGCGACTTCCGCGCCATCGACGCCAAGAACGGCAAGGTGCTGTGGAGCAAGAACCTCGGCAGCGGCATCGGCGCAGGTCCTGTGACCTATTCGGTCGACGGCAAGCAGTATGTCGCGATCGTGGTCGGACGCACCGCGGCGCTGCCGGCCTTCCTCGGCGACATCGGCAAGAAGATGGTCGCCGCGGCCCCGGAAGGCGGCTCGCTGTTCGTGTTCGCCCTGCAGTAAACGATCCTCGAAAGGAGGCAGCATTGTCCGTGTCCTGCATCGTCCGAAACGAACTGCGCACCCCCTCGCGCAACACGCGGTTGGAACATGCGATCCGGACCGTGCTGCTCTCCGCCCTGCTGATGGCGCCGGCCCTGGCGGCCGGCGCCATCGAGACAAAGCCGCCGCTGCGGCTCTGCGCCGACCCGACCAATCTGCCGTTCTCGAGCGACGATCCGGCCAAGCCCGGCCTTTATCTCGAGATCGGCCAGGCGGTGGCGCAAAAGCTCGGCCGCACGGTGAGCACCAATTGGTACAAGTCGTATTTCGGCAAGCGCACCGTCCGCGAGACGCTGCTGAGCAAGCAGTGCGACGCCATGGTCGGCCTGCCGCTGATCGACGATTTCATGGGACCGGCCGTGATATTCTCGAAGCCGATCGCCCATGAAGGCTATGCGCTGGTCGGCGCCAGGGATCGCAAGCTTGCCGGCATCGACGACCTCAAGGGGTTGCGCGTTGCGGTGCAGTATCAGTCGACCCCGCAAAACCTGCTGGCATCGCGCGATGAGATCCAGAAAGTCACCGTGCTCAGCCCGGACGAGGGTATGACGGCGCTCGAACAGGGCAGGGTCGACGTCGCCTTCATCTGGGCGCCGGTGGCCGGCTGGCTCAACAAGACCACGTATGGCGACAAGTATCAGATCGTGTCGACGGCAAGTGACGGCCTGCTCTGGGTAACGGCGATCGGCTTCGCCAGGGCGTCTGGTGCATTGCGCGATGAAGTCGATGCCGTGCTGCCGTCGCTGCAGCCGGATATTTCCGCCCTGTTTGCCAAATACGGGGTGCCGAACGGCGCCCCGGTGAAGTTCGGTGAGGCCGATCGGGCGACGACGTCATCCGTCGGAGCAAAGGAACCCGTCACGGTCGGTCAGGCGGCCGCAGCCGAGAAGCCGGTTCAGACCGCGGCCACCGCCGGGGATGCCACGACGGGGCGGGAGGTCTTCAACGGTACCTGCGCCCATTGCCATGGCCCGGACGCCGTGCAGGCCGAGCGCAAGATCGACCTCAGGCTGCTGAAGAAGCGCTATGCCGACGACATGGAGTCGACCTATTGGAAGACCGTCCACGACGGCCGGCCGGCCAAGGGCATGCCGGCCTGGAAGGACGTCTTCAGCGACGATGAGCTGCGAAACGTGTATGTCTATCTGCAGACCGTGCAGGACACGGGTGGATCGAACTAGCCGCGGCCGTCGGCAACCAGCTGTGCGAGGGTCCTGATGATGGGGTTCCTGATCATCGACGATCACCCTCTGTTCGGCGAGGCGCTTGGCAACGCCATCCGCATCTCGCATCCCGATGCCCGCATCTATGAGGCCACCTCGATCAAGGGCGCGCTCGGCATCCTCGCCGCCGAGCCGAGCATTGACCTCGCGCTGCTCGATCTGTTGCTGCCCGATGTCGTCGGCTTCTCGGGCTTCCAGAAGATCAGGGATCGCTATCCTCGCCTGCCGATCGCCATCGTATCGAGCGAAGAGGACAAGCACACGATCCGCGAAGCGCTGGAAATGGGCGCGGTCGGCTATCTGCCGAAGTCGACGTCGCTCGGCGAGCTCTCGCAGGCGATCGCGCGGGTGCTGAGCGGCTCGGTCTCGGCGCCGCGCGACTTCGTCGCGGCCGGCGCCTTGGACCAGTCCGAGACGGCGCGAACGCTGCGCGAGCGGATCCAGAAGCTGACGCCGCAGCAGATCCGGGTGCTGCATTTGATCGTCCGCGGCCTGCAGAACCGCGAGATCGCCGCGGAACTCAAGCTTGCCGAGTCCACCGTGAAGGCGCACGTTACCGAGATCCTGCGCAAGCTAAAACTGTTCAGCCGCAACAAGGCGATCATCGAGCTTGGCAAGATCACGCTCCCGGTCGCGGAGACCTGTGCGGGCGCGAAGCAGGACAAGGCACCTTAGGCTAGCGGCGCCGCGCGGCGCGCACAGAAGGCGCTGACCATGGGCTGCCGCTGTATTTTTGGATAACGGTGTCGCACAATGGCTGTCATCGGTGACCCCAAAGAGGACGGCGCAGCATTGACCACGACGATGCCCCCGGCAGACGAGCCGCCGCCCGGCAAGGCGGCCGTGCCTCGGCTGCTGATCGTCGAGGATCACCCGCTGTTCCGTGCCGCCCTGGTCGGCGTGATCGGCGCCGAGTTTCCCGACGCCGAGATGCTGCAGGCGACTTCGATTGATGGCGCGCTTGACGTGATTGCCGAGCGCGACGCTCTCGATCTCATCCTGCTCGATCTGTCGATGCCGGGGACCAAGGGCTTGCTCGGCGCCTATCGGGTGCGGGCTGCCGCACCGCGCAGCGCGCTCGTGATCGTGTCAGCGCATGATGATTCCCGAATCGTCGGCAGCGCGATCGCGCTCGGCATTTCCGGCTACATCCCGAAATCGACGCCGAAGGCCGAGCTGGCGCGCATGCTGCGCGGCATCCTCGAAGGCGAGGTGTGCCTGCCGACCCGGTTCCGCGACCGCGCCGCCGCGCGGCAAGGCCAGGCCGACGCGCAGCAGCTGATGCAGCGCCTCGGCCAGTTCACGGCGCAGCAGCTGCGCGTGCTCGACATGATCTGCCGCGGTCTGCAAAACAAGCACATCGCCTACGAGCTCAATATCTCGGTCACCACCGTGAAGGTCCACGTCTCGGAGATCCTGCGCAAGCTCGGCGTGCGGAGCCGGACCGAAGCCATCATCGCGCTGTCGAAGCTCGACTTCGGCAAGCACGACCACGCGGCGGTGACGGCCTCGCCGCCGCGCGGCGCCGGGTCATAGCCGGGCCGACTGCTCGGCCGCCAAAAGGAACGACAGCAGCGAGCGCATCTCGGCCGGTTTGATCGGCTTCTTCAGCAGCTCGTGGCCGAACGCCGAGACGTCGGAGGCGGCCTTGGCGGAGTAGTCGGCGGTGACGATGATTGCCGGAACCTTGGTGTTGATCGCGCCACGGATCACATCGACTGCCTGGATTCCGGTCTCGCCATTGTCGAGATGCAGGTCGGCGATGATGGCGTCGGGAATGCCGTCGAGTGCGTGGATGCGTTCGAGGGCCTCGCTCTTGGAGATCGTCACCGCGACGTCGCAACCCCATTTTTCGAGCAGGTGAGCCAGCCCCTCGGCGCTCGACAGGTCGTTCTCGATCAGCAGGATCTTCGCACCCTCCATGCCGCCGTAGCGATAGTCGACGCTGGCCTGCTCGCGCATCGGGATCGCGACCGGCTCGAGCGTGCGCGGCACGGTGACCGAGAACACCGCGCCCTTGCCCGGGCGCGACGTCAGCCTGATGTCGTGCTCGAGCAGGTCGGCAAACCGCCGCACGATTGAAAGCCCGAGTCCGATGCCGGCCTTGTCGCCTGCGCTGGTCTCGCCGCGCTGGAATTCGACGAAGATGGCTTCGCGCTGGGCTTCCGGAATGCCGGGCCCGGTGTCGTGCACCTCGATCCGGATATCGTCGCCGTGAAGCCGACATCCCATCAGCACGCTGCCGCGATGGGTGTAGCGCAGTGCATTGGCCAGAAAGTTTTGCAGGATCCGGCGCAGCATCAGCGGATCCGAGCGAACCACCGCAGACGACGGCATGATCCGGAAGCCGAGGTTGCGCCTCGCTGCGGTCGCGGAAAATTCCTGCTCCAGCGCCTCGAACAGCGAAGCGATCGAAACCGGTCCGAATTCCGGCTTGAGCACGCCGGCATCGAGCTTGGAGATGTCGAGCAGCGTCCGCAGCATGTCCTCGAGCGTCGCCAGCGAACGGTCGATCTGCTCGGTCAGCGCGACGCCCTTCGGCTCGCTCGTCATTTCGGCCAGCGCGGACAGCGTCAGCCGCGCCGCATTCAGCGGCTGCAGCAGGTCGTGGGTCACCGAGACCAGGACCGACGATTTCAGCGAGCTTGCCGCCTCGGCCTGCTGTTTGGCCTGCAGCAGCCGTCCATTGGTCTTTTCCAGCGATTGCAGCGCCTGCTTGAGCTGCTGGGTGCGGTCGCGAACCTGCTGATCGAGCGCAATCGCGGTCTCGAACAGCGAAAAGGCGTTGAGCTGCTGGTCGGTCGAGCGCTCGACGCGCGACATCAGCGCCGCGTTGATCTTGCGCAGCTTCTCGGCCTCGCGTTCGAGGGCCATCAATCGCGTGGTCTTGCTGTCAGTCATTGCGGCGCGACGGCCCGTTTGCCGATGGCGATCCCGGTCAGCGTCTGGTTGACATGCATGGAGCGATACTGCTCGCCATAGGTCTGAAAGCCAATCACTTTGTTGCTGCGATAGAGCTCCGACATCTCCCGCGACAATTGGCGTTGCTCGACATCGAGCCGGCGCAGCACGCATTCGAAGCCGATGAACATCGAGACCTCGCCGAGATCGTCGGCGAGTTCCTTGAGCAGGCGGCTGGTGACGTCGATCGGATCGCGCTCGCGCGCCACCGTCAGCACCATCCCCTCGTCGATGGCGCAGAAGAATTGCAGCGATCCGTCCGGGTTGGTGCGCTGGATCGACCGCGCGTAATAGGCGCCGCCGACGCGGACGAGGACTGGGTGAGCCGCGAAGGAAAACAGTTCGAGCTTGCTCTCGCTGAGGCCGACGGCGCGGGAATATTCCAGCGCGGCCGGCTCGGCGTTCAACTCCTTGACGATGCGGCGCTCGATATCGGCCTCGGTCACCACCATCTTGGTCGATGTCGGCTCGAAATGGTCGCACTTGAACAGGCGAAACGGCAGACGGGTCCGGATCAGGATCAGGACTGCAGCGTCAGTGTAGGCCTCGCCACCATGGAAGACCCAGGACCGCTCGAAGCGCAGGCCGTCGCCGGCAGAGCCGCCGACCACCGGGATATCTTCGAGCGATGCGTAGATCGCCGACATGATGGTTTCTTCGCGCTGGCACAAGCCGTCGATGAACAGCAGCCCGAACGATTCGTCGGTGTGATCGCAATGCTCGGTCCGCTCCGCGAATTCGTGCTGCAACTCGGTACAGATCGAGCGGCCATGGTCGACCCGAAACGTCGTCAGATCGAACAGCGGCCGGGCCGCGATGACAAAATCGGCGGCACTGAAACCCATCGCGACGACGCTGTCCTCGTCCCAGCCGCCGGGCGACAGCTCGCCGGCCGTGGTGCAGCCGAAGATCGGAACGTCGGGCATCCGGCCGGACAGCTCCGCGATGAAGGCCTTAGGGTCGTAGAACGGCGAGACGAACACCACGAGCATGGCGAGATCGGCCGCCGCCAACTGGCGCACGATCTCGTCCGCGGCTTGCCGCGGCCCGTCGGTCTTTGCCTGCACCACGACAATGCTGTCGGTGGCGCTTGCCTGCTCCTCCGCCAAAGGCGTTCTCCCTGACCAGAATTTTTTGCTCTTCTTGGCGCGGCCGGTGCCCGCGCAGGTCGTGAGCGTGTTCAGGTCATGCCGCGATGGCTCGCGTTTCGGCCTGCATAGTCCAGATCGTGAGGGGAAATGTCATTGGCCCGGCTGCGCCGCCGGCGGCCATGCTCGCCGCAAGCACGAGCGGCGTCTTGCGACGCGATGACATGGGACTCCTCCCGATGTGTTCTCCCGGCCCGGGCAGGGACGGGTTTGATCGGTTCTAAACTATCGGGCCGGACCCGCGCGTCAATCGCCAAGCCCGGCCTCCTAGACCGACCAAGGTAGTAGCGTGCCGAACCCGTCGGCCGCTGCCCATTTACCGGGCCTTATCGATTCTGCCTTAGTTTTGCCCTCCGGGGTCTGGGGCGGGTTGCTGCCGGACCCCGCGTGGTTTTCAGAATGAAGACGGGGGTTGGAATGCCGGGACTCAAGCGATCGCTCTCGATCAGGATCCCAACCCTCAGATTCCGCGCCAAGATCATGCTCGGCTTTGCCGTGACGCTGGCGCTGTCGGCGGGCACCATGGCCTTTGCCTATCTGGGCTTCGAGCGGGTTTCGACCGGGGTCGGATCCTACCGCCAGAGCGTCGCCGAGGCCGACCTCGCCCGCAATATCGACCGCGAGCTGATCTCCTACCGTTCGCTGGCACGTTACTTCGTGGTGACCGGTAAGGAGGATGACGCCAAGGCGGCGCAGGCCGCGGAGGCCAGCCTGAAGGAGGCCATCCTAGCCTCGATGAAGGGCACCACCAATCCGGCCCGGCTCGAGCAGATCACCAAGCTGGAGCGTGAATTCCGCGCCTTCACCAAGATCTTTGCCGAGATCGTCCGGATCAAGGACGACAGCGCGCAGACCGCGCAGAACCGGTTGATCCGCAGCGCCACCTCGATGCGCTACAAGCTCGACGATCTGCCGAGCAATGCCGATGATTCCGAACTGCAGTCGATCCAGTTCGGCACCAAGAAGGTCTCCGACCAGCTGCAGTCGATCACCGGTGCCGTCAACACCTTCGTCGTCAATGGCGACAAGTCGGTTGCCGCCAGCGCGCTCGCCCGGCTCAAATTTGCCGACAACCTGGTGAAGGCTATCACCTCAAGCAACGAGCGCATCACACAGGGCGTGAAGGACGTGAGCGCTCTGCTCGACGAGTACCGCGCGGCGCTCGCCAAGCTGATCGAGAACGCCAAATCGATCGACGAACTGACCGTCGAGATGACGGAATCCGCGGCGGCCATCAGCCAGGGCGCGGCCGCGATGAAGTCCGACCTGCTCGCCGACCAGAAGCGGCTCGAGACCGAATCGCAGGCCACGATCGGCGACACCGAACGGCTGATCCTGATGCTGGCCGCCGGCAGCTTCGTGCTCGGGCTCGTCTGGGCCTTCCTGCTCGGCAAGGGGATTTCGCGGCCGATCGCGGCGATGTGCGGCGCGATGCGCGAGCTCGCGGCGGGCAATTTCGACGTCGTGCTGCCCGGCCTCGGCCGCCGCGACGAGCTCGGCGAGATGGCCGGCGCGGTGGAGGAGTTCAAGCTCCAGGCGATCGCCAAGGCCGAGCGCGATGCCGCGAGCCAGGAGGCGCAGAACAAGGCGAGCGCCGCGGCGCGGCGCGCCGAGCTGATTCGTTTCGCCGACGAATTCGAATCCGCCGTCGGCTCGATCGTCTCCAATGTCTCGGCCTCCGCCGTGCAGCTGGAATCCTCGGCCGGCACGTTGACGCGGACCGCGGAAACCACGCAGAACCTCTCCAGCCAGGTCGCCGGCGCCTCCGAGGAGGCCTCCAGCAACATGCAGTCGGTGGCTTCCGCGACCGAGGAGCTGTCGGCCTCGGTCGACGAGATCGGCCGCCGCGCCAAGGAATCCAGCCAGATCGCCGACGCCGCCGTGCGTCAGGCGGAGCAGACCGACGCGCGGATCGGCAAGCTCTCGCGCGCCGCGCAGGAAATCGGCGACGTGGTCAAGCTGATCACGGCGATCGCCGAGCAGACCAATCTGCTGGCGCTGAACGCCACCATCGAGGCGGCGCGGGCCGGCGACGCCGGCCGCGGTTTTGCGGTGGTTGCATCCGAAGTGAAGTCGCTGGCGAGCCAGACCGCCAAGGCCACCGACGAGATTTCCAACCACATCGCGGGCATGCAGGCGGCGACCCAGGAATCGGTCGCCGCGATCAAGGAGATCGGCGGCACCATCGGCCAGATCTCCGGCATTGCGACCAACATCGCAAGCTCGGTCGAGCAGCAGAGCGCGGCGACGCAGGAGATCGCCCGCAGCGTGCAGAATGTCGCGATCGGCACCCAGGAAGCCGCCGCCAGCGTCACCCAGGTCAACCGCGGCGCGACCGAGACCGGCGCGGCCTCGGAAGAGGTGCTGAACTCGGCGCGCTCGCTGTCGGTCGAGAGCTCGCGGCTGCGCGAGGAGCTCGACCGCTTCATGGCCAACATCCGCGCGGCGTAACATCACTTCCGTCGTCCCGGTGCAGGCCGGGACCCATACGCCGCGGCTTGTGAAACGGGCAAGCGGCCGGTTATGCGCGCGCCAACGAACAATTGTGATTACGGGTCCCGGCCTGCGCCGGGACGACGCTGTTGGTTGGTGCGGCGCAATCAATCCCGGCCGAACTGGTGCTTTAATTCGACTTTGGCGCGTTCCAGCCGTGAGCGCTGGGTCTTCGGCAAGGTCTTGCCGGCGCGGTTGATGTAGAAGGTCAGCATCGACAGCGCGGAGCGATAGGCGCCGCTCTTGCGCCGCGTGCTGTGTTCGGCGGATGCCTTCAGCGACGCCGCGATCTTCCTGGCGCTGGTCAGCTTGAATACGCCGCGCTGAAGGTCGAGCGCATCGCTCTCCTTCGTCACGCGCTGCGACCAGCGCTTCGATGTCGCTTTCTTCGCTACGCGCTTGCGGCGCGCTGTGCTTGTCGTCCGCGCCGCGGATTTTCGCGCGGTCTTGCGTGCAGTCTTGCGCGTTGCCGTCTTGCGTGCCGCCATGATCGCCTCCGTTGCTTTTGAGCCGAGAACAGCCCGCGGCTGGCGCAGTTCCTATCCTGCCTCGCGGGAACCGCAGCGCAGCGCCGGCGTTAGCATGCGGTGGCGGGCAATCCGTTTGCCGCAATCCTGGGAACCAAGAACCTTGGAGCAATCCGTTCCGGGGTCTTTCCCATTGGTCCGATCTGATGAGCCTGCAGCAGACACAGCCGAACTCCGCGACGACCAACGACGTCACGGCTGCGGCCGCACCTAGCGATGACCGCATCATCGAGACCTCGATCCCGCTTCGCCTCGATGATCTGCACTGGAGCGGTTTTCACACCCGTGTCGTCTTGGCGCTCGGTATCACCTGGATTCTCGACGGGCTCGAAGTGACATTGGCCGGCGCCTTGTCGGGCGCGCTCAAGGACAGCCCGACGATGGGCTTCTCCAATGCCGATGTCGGCTTCGCCAGCAGCGCCTATCTTGCCGGCGCGGTGCTCGGCGCGCTCGGCTTCGGCTGGCTCACCGACCGGATCGGCCGCAAGAAGCTGTTCTTCATCACGCTCGCACTCTATCTCTCGGCAACGGCCGCGACCGCGCTGTCGTGGAATGTCGCCAGCTACGCGCTGTTTCGTTTTCTCACCGGCGCCGGCATCGGCGGCGAATACACCGCGATCAATTCGACCATTCAGGAGCTGGTGCCGGCGCGCTATCGCGGCTGGACCGATCTCGTCATCAACGGCAGCTTCTGGCTCGGCGCCGCGATCGGCGCCGTCGGCGCGATCGTGCTGCTCGATCCCGCGGTGCTGGCGCCCGATCACGGTTGGCGGATCGCCTATTTCATCGGTGCCGCGCTCGGCCTCGTCGTGCTGTTCATGCGGATGTGGATTCCGGAAAGCCCGCGCTGGCTGATGATCCACGGCTATCCGGACCGCGCCCACCAGATCGTCGGCGACATCGAGCGGTCGGTGCTCGGCCATGAACAATCCAGCGAAAATTTTCCCAAGGTCAAGCTGCGGATGCGCGACCACACGCCGCTGCGCGAGGTCGCGGTGACGCTGTTCTCGACCTATCGGCAGCGTTCGCTGGTCGGGCTCACGCTGATGGCGGCGCAGGCCTTCTTCTACAATGCGATCTTCTTCACCTTCGCGCTGATCCTGACCGATTTCTTCGGCATCCCCTCCAGCGATGTCGGCTGGTACATCCTGCCCTTTGCCGCCGGCAACTTCCTCGGTCCGCTGCTGATCGGCCGCCTGTTCGATACGCTGGGCCGCCGCACCATGATCACGGTCACCTATGGCGTGTCCGGCGTGCTGCTGGCGCTGTCCGGCTATTTGTTCTCGATCGGCGTGCTCAGCGCGCAGACCCAGACCATCGCCTGGATGGTGATCTTCTTCTTTGCCTCGCCGGCCGCGAGTGCGGCCTATCTCACCGTCAGCGAGACGTTTCCGCTCGAGGTCCGCGCGCTCGCGATCGCCGCCTTCTACGCGATCGGCACCGGCATCGGCGGCGTGATCGGGCCGGCGCTCTTCGGTGTCCTGATCGACACCGGATCGCGCAACAGCGTGTTCGGCGGTTACCTGTTGGGAGCCGCGCTGATGATCGCAGCGGCCGTGGTGGCGTGGCGCTACGCCGTCGCGGCCGAGCGCAAATCGCTCGAATCCGTGGCGCGGCCGCTGGCATTTCTGGAGTAGAATGACATGACGCATGACGTGGCTGAAAGGCCGAAGACAATGGACAACGACATCGCCGCTGACGACGCGCCGGACAGTGTGCCGGCGCTGGCAGCGCTGATTCCGCCGCTCGGCGAGACCGCGATATTGCTCGATATCGACGGCACCTTGCTCGATTTCGCGCCGACGCCGCGCGAGGTCTGGGTGCCGCCGGAGCTGGCGGTGACGCTGAAGCAGTTGCACGCGCGCTCCAATGGAGCACTGGCGCTGGTCAGCGGACGTTCCCTGAACGACATCGACCTGATCTTCGCGCCGGACCTGTTTCCCGCCATCGGCGGCCACGGCGCCGAGATGCGGCTGCAGCCGGACAGCGAGGCGGTCGCCACCCATTCGCCGCCGCTCGACAAGGAATTGAAGCGCCGGTTGGCCGCGATCGCAAAGCTCAGCCCCGGCATCCTGCTCGAGGACAAGGGCTACTCGCTGGCGCTGCACTATCGCCTCGCGCCCGCGGCGGAGAAGGCGATCTATGAGGCGGTGTCGCTGATCCGCGCCGAGCTGCCCAATGCGCCGATCGAGGTGCTGCCGGGCAAGAGCGTCTGCGAGATCAAGCATGCCGGCTTCACCAAGGCGAGCGGCGTGCGCGAATTGATGACGCAGGAGCCGTTCAAGGGCCGGCGTCCGTTCTTCATCGGCGACGACGTCACCGACGAAACCGTGTTCGCGATCATGCCCGACTACAATGGATTCTCATTCTCCGTCGGCCGCCGCGCGCTTGGTGTGGCCGGACAATTCGGCACGCCGGACGACGTGCGCGAATTTCTCGCGCATCTGATCGACGGTAAGGGGACGTGAGACTGTCCTAATCGAGCCACTTTTCTCGCAGCCAAGTTGAATGCGGTGCTTTTGCGTCGTGGCTTGTGCCTCGCGCGCATTTTTCTTTTCGCGAGTTCCCGCGAGTTCCGTGCGCAATTGCCAGAATTTGGTTTCAATTGGGAGATTCCTTGATCAGGAACCATCTTGATGAATGGTTGTTAATACGCGAGTTGACCAACAGGAGGGGACCTGGTGAACCTCGTCGTCGTATCTAACCGCGTTTCGCGCGGAAAACCCAATGAACCCATGACGGGGGGGCTTGCAGCGGCATTGTTGCCGGTGGTGGAAAAGACAGGGGCGATCTGGGTTGGTTCCAGCGGACGGGTTCGCGACGGAAACCTGAAGGAACCATTTGCGGAGGTTGAAGCGCTCGGCGCCGGTGCGCTGGCGATGCTCGACCTGCCGGCAGCGCATTACGGCGGCTACTATGAGGGCTTTGCCAATTCGGCGCTGTGGCCCGCGCTGCATTCGCGCGCCGATCTGATTCGTGCATCCGGCGAAGACTATGCGAGCTATCGCGAGGTCAACGCGTTCATGGCGCGTGCGTTGCTGCGATTCCGCAAGCCCGACTCGGTGTTCTGGATCCAGGACTACCATTTCCTTGCACTTGGCGCCGAGATGCGCGATCTCGGCGTGACCCAGCCGATCGGCTTCTTCCTGCACACGCCATGGCCGGCGCGCGCGCTGATCGCGGGCGTGCCGCATCATCGCGCGCTGATCGAGGCGATGCTGGCCTATGACCTGATCGGCTTCCAGACCGAAGAGGATTGCGAGAACTTTCTCGCCTATGTGAAATGCGATCTCGGGCTCGGCGTGCAGGACGGCGTCATCATCTCGCCGTTCGGCCGCACCCGCGCCGCAGTGTTTCCGATCGGCATCGATCCGGATCGCTTCGCGCAGCAGGCCACCAAGGCGATGACGCATCCCGACGTGACGCGGCTGCGGCGCAGCCTCAACGGCGAGAAGCTCGCGATCGGCGTCGACCGGCTCGACTACTCCAAGGGCCTCGTCAACCGCATCAGGGCGTTCGACCGGATGTGGATGCTGCATCCGAGCCTGAAGCGCTCGGTGTCGCTGCTGCAGATCGCGACCCCCTCGCGCGGCGGCATCGAGGCCTACGGCAATCTCGCGAGCGAGGTCGCAAAGCTCGTCACCGACGTCAACGGCGTGCATGGCGAGGTCGACTGGACGCCGATCCGCTACCTCAACAAGGGCTTTGGCCAGGGCGTGCTCGCGGGCCTCTACCGCACCGCGCAGGTCGGCGTGGTGACGCCGCTGCAGGACGGCATGAACCTGGTCGCCAAGGAATACGTCGCGGCGCAGAATCCGGTCGATCCCGGGGTGCTGGTGCTGTCGAAATTCGCCGGCGCCGCCAACGAGCTCGACGCCGCGCTGCTGGTCAATCCGCATGACATCGACGGCATGGCGCGCGCGGTGGCGGCGGCGCTTGCGATGCCGCTGAGCGAGCGGCGGATGCGCTGGGAAGCGATGATGGACAAGCTCAACCGCGGCACCATCCAGCAATGGTTCGCCGACTTCATCGAGGCGCTGCAGGACACCCATGGTCCCGGCCATGCGACGCTGCCCGAGGCCGCAACCCCGTGGCGGCGCCGAACCGCGGATCGCGCGGCGCGATATCACTGAGCCGGGTGGAATCGCGCAACAGACACGATGTCGTCCTGGCGGAAAGCCAGGACCCATTACCCCAAATATCAATTGTTGCGCGACGGTGGGGCCGTGGTCTGGCTTTTCGCCAGGACGACATCGTGCTGCACGGCCGGTGAGTCATAGATTCGGATACCCGTGAGCACTTGACCTGCCCCCAGGGGCAAATCAGTTCGTTCGTGGGATGACCGCGCGGCGCGCCGCCGAAGACGCCGGGGATCGCGCAGCACCGCGAACAGGCATAAATTTCGCAATAATTTCAAAGCATTGTGGAAATTTTGCGCGCGAGCCCTGCGCTCCCTTGCAAAATCCGCTTCCGCCCTTCAAGAGAGGGCCTCCCGGAGAGATGGCCGAGTGGCTTAAGGCGCACGCTTGGAAAGCGTGTGTGCGGGAAACCGTACCGTGGGTTCGAATCCCACTCTCTCCGCCAGCCTCCCAATGACCGCTTCTTAAGTTTGCAGTGATACGACATGGCTCGGTCCACAGGTCCGGCGGTCGTTCGATGCGGCGAGTTGTTGCGGGAGTGTTCAATGGATTGATCCTGGCCGTGGTGCTGGCACTGGGACCGCCATTGGCGTTTCTGATGATACCGGCCGCCGGCTTCTTCCTGCCGCTGCTGCCATTCTGGAGCGTCGGCGTCGTCGGTCTGCTCTTCGTCGGATTCCTGATCCTCGGCCGAATTCCCCACGCCATCGGCGTCGCCGTGCTGGCCATCGCCGGCGCTCTATCGCCGCTCGGGACGCTGACCTTGTGGAGCGTCAACGCCGTCAGCGACGTGATCAAGCTCCAGAATGCCGCCAGCGAGTTGATCGCGAAATGCGCGACCGGCGCCGTCCCGCTGAAGCCGCCATCCGCCAAATACGACCTCATCGTCCTGGACGACGTCGATACCACTGGCGAGCAAAACTACGAAGCCGTCGACACCATTGCTGTCCTGGCCGGAATGCGTGTGGTCGCGATCAGGCGCGGCGGCCTCGATCGTCAGTTCTATGAAGCTTCGGAAACGACGGCGAGCGCGTGCGTCGAGGGCCGCGACACTGCCAAGGTCGGCGTGACGCCGCGGGGGACGCAAAGGAAGATGGCGCCGCTGGCCGTTGACGTGTGTTTGCGACGAACCAAGATTGCGGACCCGTCGCGCGATCAGGCGCCGGCGATCGTGCTCCGAAACATTGCCGGCAGCGGTGCCGATTATTGCCGGCTCACCCAGGTCGTCGAACGTACGGCGAGCGGGGAGCTGGAGTTGGGCCGGGCAATTCCGCCCAATCCGGTCATGCCCAAGGCTGTCGCGCAAGGCAGCTGGCTGCTCGCGGTGCTCAGCGAGGTCCTGCAGCAGGATCTCAGCGACAAGGCGCTCATGGCGCACGCCGTCAAGACAACGAAATGAATCGTCACCGCAGCCGAAATTGTCTATCGCGGCAACTTCCTGGTGCGCTTCTTCGAAGGCGCCGGCAGTGGGACCAGACGCGTTGCAGCGTCGGCCTCCCTGGTCTCGCGGAGCTCTCGAAGTCGCGCCATGTTCTTGCGAATCTCGATGGCCTGCCTTGCGGCCTCCGCCATCGCGCGCGCTCCTTCTTCAGCGGCCAATCGCTTACGCGGTTGGCTCGCGCGAGGCTTTCAGGTGATGATTCTGCCGGCTTCCTGACGCTCATCCTCACCCACTTGCCAACAGGCAAAACCCGCTCGATCCGGAGATCAAGCGGGCAGTCCCATCGTTTCAGTACATCCGTGAAACGACGCGACGAGATTTACGCCAGCGAAAGGCTTTCAGCGCTGACCTTGCCTCGCATCTTGTCGGTCTTGACCTCGTACTGGACCTTTTGGCCCTCCGCGAGTCCTGAGAGACCGGCCCGTTCGACCGCGCTGATGTGAACGAACACATCGCTGCTGCCGTCTTCCGGTTGGATAAAGCCAAAGCCCTTTTGGCCATTGAACCACTTAACAGTACCTGTCGTCATCTTGTTCTCCAAAGCGCATGAGCGCGCACCGCGTGCCAATCACGCGATGATTTCAACTTCGTCGATGTCTTTGGAAAAGGAGCCCGCGGGCGCGTTCAACAAGGCACAGCGGCTAATCGAATAGCGTCCATATACACACGATCTGCGGGACTTACAAGGGAGAGAGCTGATTTGTTTCAGTCCGGGCCTTCTGCTGCCGATGCGAGGGCATCGAACGGCTCCGCCGAAGGAAGCTTAATCAGTTGACACCGCCGCGCAGGAGTGATCCGGTCAATCGACCAACCGTATCGGCATGGCGAGCAGACCGGGCTGTTCGAACCCGGCGAAGAATTGCGCCGTTATTCTCATCCTCACATTCGTGAACGTCCTCTGCGCGAAGGCTGCGTGCAGGAATGTTCCAGTTCGCAGCCACCGAGGAGTTTTGATGCACGTTCTTGTTCGCGACAACAATATCGACCAGGCGCTTCGTGTCCTGAAGAAAAAGATGCAGCGCGAAGGCGTCTTCCGGGAGATGAAGCAACGCCGCGCCTATGAGAAGCCTTCGGAAAGAAAGACGCGGGAAAGATCGGAGGCTGTTCGCCGGGCCCGCAAGCTGGCTCGGAAGCAAGCGATCCGCGAAGGATTGCTGCCGGCGCCTCCGAAGAAGAAACTTCCAGAGCGTAAGCCGCCTTTGCCGCGGATCACCGGCACCTAGCAACGACACCCAAAGCAAACGTTGAGCTGGCGTAGGGGTGCGCTCGCGCCACGGGGAACGCTTCCTCACATTGGCGGGTTATCGCCAATGATACACACTCTCAAAATCCTGACGGTGATAGTCACATCCATTCCGATGGGGCTATCGTTGGCTCATGCGCTGGAGCTTCCCGGCAAATATCGCCTGGATCGCGATAGCTATCTGGCAATGCAGTCCGTCTACTATCCCGGCTTCACGGTCGGCGGCGCCGCAGAACCGTTGAGCATTCTCATCGTACTGGCAGTGGTGCTGATGCAGTCGCAGATCGCGGTACCTTGGCTGACGGTCCTCGCGCTGATCTCGCTTATCGTCATGCACGCGATATTTTGGACCGTGACGCAGCCGGTGAACCGGTTCTGGCTGATTGGTGCAAATTTGAGCGGACTCGGCGCAAGCTTTTTTGCCGGAGCTCCCGCAGCGGAGCGAGATTGGATGGTTCTGCGCGACCGCTGGGAGTATTCGCACCTTGCTCGGGCCGTTTGCGCCGCCATCGCTTTCGTCGCTCTGGTGATCGATTCGACGCTCTAGACGTTGAACAGCCCAAATGCCTACGCAAAAGCGGCCCCGCCATTTGCATTTGCGCAAACCGACGGAGCCTCCGGAGCATTCGTCTCTTTCGAGATCTCCTGCTCCTGATCAAACAACGCCCAACGAGCCAATCCGTTCCGGATTGCAAGCTGAATCTCGACACTGCGGTCGCGCCGCTGACGCGTTCCGGGAACGCGAGCTCGGCAGGCACTTTTGCGCTTGGGGACACCGTACACGTTCCAGCCGCCGCGCGATAGCACCTAAGCGGCCCGGAACAGCTTAGGGGTGGAAGTCGCTTCGCCGGGGGCCTGCTGGGAATGACCCCCCTGGCAAACTCCGATGCCTGTCGAGGCGGCGATCAGGCCGTGAAAGATCAGCATGCAGAGACAGTGGTCCCGAGCAATCGTTAGGCAGGCCGCAACGAACAACTGAGTGGACTTCCATTATTAGGCCCAACCATTATTCGGCCCAACGCATGTCTTGCTGCGATGCAGAATTTCGTCGCCTCGGCGTATAGCAGACCTTCACGAGCCGTCAGCGCAGCCGATTTATCGGTTCGCGGCCTAGTCGGCTGGAGAGCCACCTAAAATTTTTTGTCATCCTCCTCTTGAAAGCACTTGCTGCTGTTCTACGTCATTTTTCGCCGCGACAGCGGTGTGCCGAACGCCTCCTTGGGTTCGGCGCGGGCGCCGGGCGGGAGTCTTCGGATCCTGTCTGAAACCCCTGTCTTGCGCTCCTTCGTATCCATCTTGCTCTTTGGAGGACTTGGTTATGAGGACCACCTTTGACTTCGCGCCCCTGTGGCGCTCCACTATCGGCCTTGATCATTTGGCCGACCTCGTCGACAGCGCGCTGCGCCAGGCGCCCGAGGACAACTATCCCCCCTACAACATCGAACGGACCAGCGAGGACCACTATCAGATCAGCCTCGCGGTGCTCGGGTTCGGGGTGGACGACGTCACCGTGACGGCGGAGCAGAATGCGCTCATCATCGAGGGCAGGAAACCTGAGAGCGGTGCGCGTGAGTACCTGTACCAGGAGATCGCCGCGCGTCCGTTCCGACGCGTCTTCAACCTCGCCGAGTACGTGCAGGTGAAGCAGGCCTCCTTCCGAGACGGGCTGCTGGTCATCGACCTCGTCCGGGAGGTTCCGGAAGCCATGAAGCCGCGCAAGATACGGATCGCGAACGGCGCATCTCCGACGTCGCAAATCGAGCAGGAGAAAGCAGCTTAGGCTCGTCCGAGACGTTGGTATGGAGCGCGGACTGAACCTCCGCGCTTCCGAGATCATTGAATAAAGGAGGATATCATGGCTATTCGCGATCTCATTCCCTGGTCCAGAAGCCAGGAGCTCACGCCGGCGCGAGGCAACTACGATCCATTCCTGACGCTGCATCGCGAGATGAACCGCTTGTTCGATGACGCGTTCAGGGGATTCGGCGGCGCCGGCCTGTCGCCGCTTATGGAGGGCCGGTTCGGCTGGCCTAAGATCGAGCTCGACGATACCGACAAGACGCTGACGATCTCGGCAGAACTGCCCGGTATGAGCGAGAAGGACGTCCAGCTCGAAATCGCCAATGGCGTCCTTACGATCCGCGGCGAGAAGAAGGACGAGCGCAGCGGCGAAGGCAGGCACTTCACCGAGCGCTACTACGGCGCCTTCGAGCGGCAGATCCCGCTCGATGACGTGGAGGCCGACAAGGCCGAGGCCTCGTTCAAGGATGGCGTGCTGACCATCGCGCTGCCGAAATCGGAGAAGGCGCGCGCGGCGGTCAAGCGCATTGCCATCAATACGCAGTGACAATCATGGGCGGCGGCCCCGGCCGCCGTCCGACCTCAAACCCCATCCCGTAGAAAGGAGTGTAAAGGGAGTAAGCGATGACCGACGCCAACATGAATGCCGACAGACTCAATCCACTATTCCATCCTGCCGCACACTACGCCTCTCCGGACGACGTCCTGAACGACGCCGAACTCTCGACGCCGGAAAAGCGGATCATCCTCTCGTCCTGGGCGTCCGACATGTTCGCGGTCGAATCCTGTCCCGCATTGCGCGAGATTCCCGGCATGAGTCACACCATCCGGCTTGCCGACATCCTCGCTGCGCTGCGCCAGCTCGATGATGGCGACGATGATCCACCGCCTCGCGGCGGCGTGCCGATGCGGCTGCGGCGGCCCTGGGCCGCCGTGCTGCAAAGGCACCGTCGCTCTCCAATCGGCGCTGCTACCGCGCCAGAACCAAGCCATCCGAGAGGTGGCGAGGAGCCGATGATCTGAACGCACGCCAGCTTGGTTCACTCGTGCACGAACTGGCCGTCCGCGCGAACCGTGCCGCGGGCGAACGCGTCCGCGTCCGACGTCACACCGGGAACAGGAAACGCCCGGCACATTTCGATGCACTCCGACCGGAGACGCGCGACGGCCGCATCGTCTCCGTTCGCCTGCAGAGCCGCCGCAATGAAGGCGCCGATCCGGCGCATCTCGGCTTCTCCCATGCCACGCGTGGTCGCTGCCGGCGTGCCAAGGCGAATCCCGCTCGGCCTGAGCGGCGGGCGCGGATCGTCCGGAATGACCTGCTTGTTCGTGGTGATGGTGATGGCATCGAGCAGTTGCTCGGCTGTTCGCCCGTCCAGTCCGACCGACGCCACCGTATCGACCACCATCATGTGATTGTCGGTCCCGCCGGTGACCAGCTGCATTCCGCGCTCCATCAGCGCGCCGGCAAGGACCTTGGCGTTGCGCAAGACCTGCCGGGCGTAAGCCTGGAAATCCGCGGTCGCCGCCTGCTTGAGCGTCACGGCAATCCCGGCCACGACGTTCATGTGAGGTCCGCCCTGCAAACCGGGAAAGACGGACGCATCGATCCGGCCGGCATGTTCTTTCCGGCACAGGATGATCCCGCCGCGCGGTCCGCGCAGCGTCTTGTGGCTTGTCGTCGTCATGACGTCGAAGCCGGCATCGAGCGGATTGCGCATCACGTTCGCGGCAATCAATCCGCCATAATGGCTCACGTCAGCCATTGTCAGCGCGCCGACCTCGTCGGCGATGCTCTTGAATGCCGCATAGTCGAGGTCGCGCGGATAGGAGCTGTAGCCGCACAGCACCAGCTTCGGACGCGCCTCGCGGGCGATCGCGCGCAACTCGTCGAAATCGATTGCGCCGCCGTTTGACGGCGCCGTCTTGTAGCGAACGAAGTTGAACAGGCGCCCCATGTGCGACACCGGCGCGCCGTGGGTGAGATGACCGCCATGGGACAGGTCCATCGCGAGAATGGTGTCGCCGGGATTGAGCAGGCCGAGATAGACGGCCTGGTTCATCGGCGATCCGGACAGCGGCTGAACGTTGGCGTGCCCGGCCCGAAAAACCGAGCAGGCCCGTTGCCGTGCGAGGGTCTCGATCTCATCGGTATGCTGCTGGCCGCCGTAGTATCTGCGGCCCGGATATCCTTCGGAATATTTGTTGGTGAAGACCGATCCGAGCAGCTCAAGCACCTCCGGATAGGTGTAGTTCTCGGACGGAATCAGCTCGATGCCGTCCTGTTGACGGCGCTCTTCCCCGGCAAGGGCAGCGGCGATTTCGTGATCGTTGATCGACAATTCGTTGCGAAATGACGGCATGCGCGGGCTCCTCAATGCGCTGTGTTTCCAGCAGATTGGTTGCCCAGGCGATCGGCGTCAGAACCCTTCGCGCTTCACCGTGGTCAGTTCCACGTTAGCTCGCCAGTCGCGCGACAGGACGAATGAGCCCGGAGGCTCTTCGTGATGCAAAGCCTAGTCGACATGCCGAGCTTGCGCAACTGCCAGCTCGTGCCAACCCTTGCGGATCGGTCGCGAGTTCGTCGACGCAGCGATCGCTGCAAGGCACGACGGGCTGAAACCGAAACGATTCCCTGATAGAAAATGCGCTTTCATATACAGGGAATTTTATTGAGGCAGGCCATGGCCAACGCGACCATCAAATCCGCCCGTCGCGTCATCGAGATCATGGAGTTTTTTGACCGCAAGCGGCGGCCGATCGGTCTGAAGGAAATCTGCGACGGGCTCGGCTATCCGGTCTCGAGTGGCGCCGCCATGCTGAAGAGCCTGATGCTGCTTGGCTATCTCGAATATGACCAGGCGAGCCGAACCTATCTGCCAACCATGCGCATCGCTGTGCTCGGCCGCTGGGTCGCCGATCAGCTGTTCAGCGAAGCCAGGATGCTGCCGCTGATGGAGGAGCTGCGCGAGCGGACCCGGGAAACCATCATTCTGGGAACCCAGAGCGAGATCCGGGCCCAGTATGTGCACGTGCTGCGGTCTCCCCAGCCGCTGAGCTATTCGGCCGAGCCGGGCTCGTTACGGCCGCTGACCAGATCGGGAGTCGGGCTGGTGCTGTTGAGCACCAAATCCGATCCTGAGATCGACACCCTGGTCTATCGCAGCAACTACGATGAACCGAATCGAAGCCGCCGGGTCGCGCTGAAGGACGTGATGGAAAAGGTGAGCGGCATCCGCAAGCAGGGCTACTTCTTTTCCCGTCACCTCTACACCGAAGGCGTCGGGGTGATCGCAATGCCGCTCCCGGCCGCGCCCTACAACCGGACATTCGTCGTCGCGCTCGGTGGGCCGGTCCGACGCCTGGAGAAGAACCTCGCCGCGAACCTGACGGCGATGCGCAAGGCGATCAGGACATTGCTGCCGCCGCAGATCACCTGACGCGCTTTCCAGATATATGGAAATAGCTGCCGGCACGTGAATCGGATTGCGACGCTGACGGTCCGCTTCTAATCGTGACCGAGGCCTGCCGCGCGCGGGTCCCCGTCACGCGGAAGGAGCCGATGAACTTCGCTTGCAACGAGACCGACGACATCCTGTCGGAGACCATCGCACGGTTCGCCGCAGAGGAATTGCGCCCGAGGTTGCGCGAATTCGAAGCGGCCGGATCGGTCAGCAACGACCTGCATATGCGCTTCGAGGCGCTCGGCTTTGCCGCCGTCGACCTACCGGAGGACCTCGGAGGGGCCGGGCTCGGCCTTACGACCCGCCTTCAGATCAATCGCCGGCTCGCCGAGGCTGATGCCGGCGCGGCGCTCGCGCTGGATCGTCTCGGCCCGGCCGGCTATGTCATCGAGGCGTTCGGCGGCCGTGATCTCCTGAAGCGATATGTCGATCTCCTTGCGAAGCGTCCGGAGATGCGCGTGGCGTTGGTCATCGATCCCGATGTGATTTCGGCGCCCAAAAGCTCGGTCCGCGGTGAAGCTGCATGGATCGCATCCGGCCGCGCCGATGTGCTGGTCGGCCTCGGTCGTGCCGGCGCGTGGCTGCTGGAGGGCGGATTCGTGATCGAAGCGGTTCGCGGTGCGGCCTTGCATGCGGCAGGCAGCAGCCGCGTTCGCTATGATGGCAAAGCGGCCCATGCATGGCACGATCCGAACTCGGCAGCGTGGGCCCTGGCGAAGATCAGGCTGTATTATGCCGCGCTGATCTGGGGCGCTGTCGCGGACGCCGCCGGCTTCTCGCGCCGCTACGCGCTCGATCGCGTGGCGTTCGGCAAACCCATCGCCCACCATCAGGCCCTCGCGTTCCTGATCGTTGACATGCACATCGCAGTCGAGCGCCTCGGGCTCCTCATCGAGGATGCCGCGCGACGGATCGATGCCGGCGAAGACGGCGCGGCTGACGCCGCCTCGGCCTTCATCGATGCGATCGAGGCGAGCCGGTTCGTCGGGCCGAACGCGGTGCAGATTCTCGGCGGCCATGGCTTCATGCGGGACTATCCCGTCGAGAAGGCGATGCGGGACTGTCGCGCGCTCGGATTGCTTGGCGGTGGCCTCGATGCCGCGCAGGATGATGCCGGCGCGTCCGCCAAATCACAGGAGTTGGCGGCGTGAGCGGGTTCAGTGCGGCGCTGTGCGGCCATGTCGAACGTGCCAGGGAGTGGGGACAGGCGGAGGTTCGCCCCGCCGGCCTTGAAGCCGACCGCAACGGCGCTCCGCTGCCGGCCGATCACCCCTATTTCACCAGGTTCGTTGCCTGGCGTCGCGCGCATCCGTTGCCCGCCGAGGATGACGGCATGCCCGAGGGCCATGCCGTCCGGATGGCTGTGCTCAACGAGGAGAACGCCTATTGGGACCGCGGCATGGGCGTCGCCGCGCCGGGCCCCGGTCTTCCCACGCCACTGGTCGTCGCGATGGGCACGCCCGAGCAACGCGAGCGCTTTCTTGCGCCGTTTCGGACCGCTGGCACGCCGCGCTGGGCAGCCTTCGCGCTGACCGAGCCCGGCGGCGGTTCGGACACCTCCGCCTTCCGGACCCGCGCCATCCGCACCGATCGCGGTTACCTGCTGAGCGGTTCGAAGTGCTTTATCGGCAATGCGGCGCGCGCCGACTGGGTGCTGGTTCAGGCCAATCTCGATCCCGACAAGGGCAGAGCCGGCCAGCGCGCGTTCTTTGTCGAGCGCGGCACCCCTGGCATGACCGGGATCAAGATCGAGAACAAGATGGGCCTGCGCGCCTATGAATCGGTCTCGTTCATTCTCGAGCACTGCGAGGTGCCGCGCGAAAATCTGCTGGGCGGCGAGCAGCCCGCGCGCGGCTCCCGATCCGGCGCCTATGGCGAAACGATGGGCGCGCTCAATACGACGCGGGTGGGGGTCGCCGCCAGCGCGGTCGGCCTTGCCCGCAGCGCGTATGATGAAACGCTGAGCTTCGCCAGGCGCTCGGGCGCGATCAGCTCGGCGCGAGTGCGTGACCGGCTCGAGGACATGCGGCGCAAGCTGCGCGCGGCCTGGCTGATGACGCTGCGCGCCGCCTGGAAGGCCGACCGGAAGATTCCCAACGTCGTCGACGCTTCGATGGCAAAGGTGTTTGCCGCCGAGACTGCGCACGAACTGGCCACCACCGGCATGGACATCATCGGCCTGGAAGCGGGCGCCGGAGAGTGCCTGGTCGAAAAATTGTTCCGCGACGCCAAGGCGCTCAACATCGTCGAAGGGACCGGACAGATCCAGCGCATCATCATTGCGCGCAACCTGGTGGGACTGCCGCGCTGATGACCACGCCATCCCTCACACCGGCGCAGGACCACGCGCACGCCGATGCCGGCAGCGCGGCGATCGAGGCGTTTCTAAAGCCAAAATCCATTGCTGTGATCGGCGCTGCTCCCGCCGAGCAGCGCAGCATTCGCGGCACGCTGATGCGCGTGCTGCGCCGCAGCGGCTTCGATGGCCGGATTGTTCCGGTCAATCCAAGTTACGCCGAGATCAACGGCATTCCCTGCTATCCGTCGATCGGCGCGGTTGGCTTTGCGGTCGATCTTGCGGTGATTGCGATCCCCGCGGCGTTCGTTTGCGATGCGGCGGCAGAGTGCGCCGCGGCGGGCGTGCGCGCGGCGATCATCATCTCGTCCGGCTTCGCCGAGGAGAGCGCCGAAAAGGCGCGCCTTCAGCTGCGTCTTTACGAAATCGCCCGCCGCACCGCCATGCGGATTTGCGGTCCGAATTGTGAGGGCTTCTACAATCTTCTCGACGGCGTGGCGGCGACCTTCAGTGCCGCCGCCGAGCCCGCGGAGGCCGAGAACCAGGGGATCGTCGGTGCGGGACGAGTTGCCGTCGTCGCGCAAAGCGGCGGTCTCGGCTTTGCCATGCTCAATCGGGGCCGCGCCCTTGGGCTCGATTTCACCCATATCGTCACCACCGGAAACGAGTGCGATCTGACCGCCGTCGATTTCATCGGCCATTTCGTTGCCGATGCCGCGAGCAAGGTCGTCATCGCCTATCTCGAGGAGATCCGGGACGTTGCGGGATTTCGCCTCGCGGCCGAGCGCGCACGCGCATCCGGCAAGATGATCATTGTTATCAAGATCGGCCAATCGGAGCCGGGGCGCCGTGCCGCGCTCGCGCATACCGGAAGCATCACCGGGGCTGCCGCCGATCTGGATGCCATGTTCGCCGATCTCGGCGTGCTCGTCGCCGCCGAGGCCGATGAGGCCGTTGCCGCTGCGCTGGCCTGCGTCACCAATCCGATGTCTGGCGGCAGGCGCGTCGGCATCGTGACCACCGCGGGCGGCGCCGGCACCGTGCTTTGCGAGAGTCTTGCGGGAGCGGGCTTCGCCATTCCCGCGTTGAGCGAACCGCTTCAATCTTCGCTTCGGCCGACGTTTCCCGCCTATGGATCGGCGGCGAACCCTGTCGACGTGACGGCCCAGGGCATCTTCACCGGCGGCGCCATGCGCGCGCTCGAGGTGTTGCTGGACGGAGACGAGGTCGATCTCGTCGTCTTTGCAGCAACGCTGTCGGGCGAGCGCAGCATCTCGATCGACATCGATGCCCCGCGCGAACTTGTGGCGCGTAGCGCGAAGCCGATTCTGATCTACAGCTACACCCTGCCATCCGGCTTTGCGCGCCAGGCGCTCTGGCGGGCCGGCTTGCCAGTCTTCGCGCACATCCGGGACCTGGTGGCGGCGGCGCACGCGCTGACCTTCGACAGGCGCCGCCGAGCGGGCCGCTTGGCCGAAACGGGATTGCATTCGTCATGATCAGCTTCGCGTTGACCGACGAGCAGAACCAGGTGCGCGACACGCTGACGGCGTTTGCGGAGAACGAACTGGCGCCCCGCGCGCGCAGCGCCGATGAGGCGCGAGGTGCACCAACCGAGTTGCTCGATACCGCCTGGTCGCTGGGATTTACCGGCCTCTCCATCCCCGAGGGCTGCGGCGGCGGCGGAGCGCCGCGCTCGCATTTGACCGGCGCGCTGATGCTGGAGGCCTTGGGCTACGGCTGCGCCGGCCTTGCCGGCGCGGCCTTGTCCTCCATGCTGTTCGTCAATCCGTTGATCGATCTCGGCTCCGAGGAGCAGAAGCTGCGCTACCTGCCGGCATTTTGCGGCGAGACACGGTGCGCGGCGAGCCTTGCCCTGCACGAGGCGGCGTCGGGCGTCGACCTCGCCGGAATGGCGACCCGCGCCGAACGCAGTGGAACAGGCTGGATCATGACCGGCGCCAAGCGCCTGGTTCCGATGGGCGAGGGCGCAAATCATCTCCTGGTGCTCGCGCGCGCCTCGCATGCGCCGGGACTGGCGGGAATCAGGGCATTCATTGTCGGCACGGATGCCGCGGGCGTCACGATCACGCCCGAGCGCGGAACCATCGGGTTGACTGCGCTGGGCTTCGTGCGGGTCGAACTTGCCGGCGTCCGGCTGGAGGGCGATGCCGTGCTGGGCGGCGGCGATGGCGCCGACATTCGTCCGCTGCTGGCGAGCCTGAGGATCGGCGGGGCGGCGCTAGCAACCGGGCTTGCGCGCGCGGTGACCGATTTCGCGATCCCCTATGCGAAGCAGCGCGTCGCTTTCGGCGAGCCGATTGCAAGGAAGCAGTCGATCGCCTTCATGCTCGCCGATATGCACATCGAATGTGATGCGATGCGCTGGATGGTCTGGAAGGCGGCCGCCGAAGCCGACGCTGGACGTGACGCCACCAGGGCGAGCGTGCTTGCCCGGAACTACGTCAACCGGCACGCATTCAAGATCGCCGATGACGGCCTGCAGATTTTCGGCGGGCACGGCTATATCCGCGATCTTCCGCTGGAGATGTGGCTGCGCAACATGCGGATGCTGACCATCCATGACGCGATCGCGGCAGCATAGGGGCCGATATGGTGGATTTCTCGCTTTCCGATCCAGATCGCGCCGTTCTCGATGGTGTCGCCGCCGAGGCGAAAGCCGGCGAAAAATACGCGCGTCACTATGACGACCATGAAGAGGAGCTTCTGCCGAAATCCTTTCCGGAAGCCTCCAGCTTCCCGCCCATCCAGCAACGCTTGCGCGGCCGATCGGGCCACGACACGCCGATGCTCGTCCTGCAGGTGCTGATGCGGATCGAGCGCGAGGCTCATTGCGGGGTGCCGCTGCGTCAGCCGCCCACCGCGCTCGGCAATGCCGCGCTCGACGCCGCCGGGACCGCGGTCCAAAAGGCACGCTGGGGACATCTGATGCTGGCGATGTCGATCACCGAGCCTGGTGCCGGCTCGGACACCAAGGCGATCCAGACCACCGCCAGGCTCGACGGTGACGCGTGGGTCCTCAACGGCGACAAGATCTTCGTCACCAATGGTGTCCGTTGCGACGGGACCATCGTCTGGGCGACCGTCGACAAGTCGGCTGGCCGCGGCGGCATCAAGTCCTTTCTGGTGATGAAGGGCACGCCCGGTTTTGAGCTTGTTCGCAAGGAAAAGAAGCTCGGTATTCGCGCCAGCGACACGGCCGCGTATGCGTTCCGGGATTGCCGCGTTCCGCGCGATCACCTGATCGGCGGGGACGAGAGCGTGCCACGGGGCGAGCGCGAAGGCTCGGCGTCCTACAAGGGTGTGCTCAAGACCTTCAACATGACGCGTCCGTTCGTTGCGGCCGGCGGCATCGGCAAGGCATTAGGCGCCTTCCGGTTCGCGCGCGACAGGCTTGCCGAGGAAGGCATCGTGGTCGACGTCGACGAAGGCCCGACCTGCCGCAGCGCCGCCGCACAGGCGCTGCTGGATATCGAGGCCGACATCGAGGCGGCGACCCTGACCGTGCTGAGAGCGGCCTGGCTCGCTTCCCAGGGGAAACCGAACAATCTCGAAGCGTCGGTAGCAAAGGCCAAAGGCGGTGAGCTCTGCCGCAGCGGGCCCCAGCGCGCTATGGAGGCGCTGGGTGCGATGAGCCTCAGCCATGACTATCCGATCGAGCAGTATCTGCGCGACGGCCGCATCACGGACATCTATGAAGGCACCGGCCAGATCCAGCGCCTCGTGATTGCGCGCGAAATCCTCGGCTATTCGTCCGAGGAGCTTACCTGACGAAATCGGCGGTGTGGCCTGGCGGATCGCGTGCTCGCGACCTCCGCCGGGGCTGGCCTCGCGATTGCGGCGCGCTTTGGCCGGACGTTGGATTCCGCCCGGGCAGGCTACGGGGAAAGGCGTGAACGCCAGGGCCGCGCGCTCAGGCGCGGCCAATCCCGCTCCGTTGCTTTGCACCGTGACGGTCGCCACCCTCCACGAACAGCAAGCCGATCGTGCCGATGCCGAGCAGCACCGCAACCGGAATGAGGCCGAGCGACTGTGAGTGAAAATACGCCGTGAAGACTCCGATCATGGCGGGCGCCATCCAGGCGGTGGTCGAGGCCGTGACATGGAACAGGCCGAGGAAGGAGCCGAGCCGTTCGGGCGGCACGATCTCGACGACCATGGCGCGGCCCGACGCGGTGGTCGCAACGGCGAACGCGGTCATCGACGAGGAAATCAAGAGAAATGCAACCTCCGGCCAGCTGCGAAACACCGGGCCGGACCACAATGGTGCATGTGCCGCGAGATCGTACTGCCAGAAATAGAGCAGCCTGGTCGGCGTCGTGCCGAGCACCATCACCAGGAGCAGGATGGTGCAGCAGAGCTCGAGGATGAGCGCGCGACGCGTTCCCATCCGGGTATTCAGGATGCCGGCAAGCAGCCCGCCGAGGCTCGCGAAGATGATCTTGACCACCGCGAAGGCCAGCAGATCGAGCGCATGCCATCCCATCACGCCGGACGCGTAAATCCCCTCCAGCTTGATCAGAGTATAGAGGCCGTCGCCGTAGACCGTCCGGGCAATCAGGAATTTGAGGATGTTGCGTTGCTGCGGCAGGCTTCGGATTAGGACCAGAACGTCCCTGAGGCCCGAGCGAACCGCCGTGCCCAGCGTCTCGCGTGTCGGCGCGGCGTCGATGGCGAAGCGCAGCAGACCTGTGAGCCCGACAAAGACAACGACCGCAATGAACGGTCCCAGCAACCGCTCCATGTCGTGATCGGCTCGCGACAGGCCGAACAGCGGCTGGTCCGGCACGCCAAGCCCATGCAGTTTGCCCGGCAGCGCAAAGCCCCACAGCAGGAAGATCATGATGGCGACGGTGAAGAGATTGGCGACGCCGAGGCTGATGCCGGAATAGCGGCCTGCGCGCCGGATGCCGACCGAAGGTCCCAGCATTGCGTTGTGCAGGATCTCGGCATAGGCGAACAGCAGGCCGAGCAAGGCCAGAATGCTGATCACGGCCGTTGCCGACAAGCCGCTGCGGTCGGGTTTCGCCCACCACAGGCTGATGAGGAGCGGGATCTCGAGCAGCACGAACACCGCGATCCAGGGCTTTCGCGGCCCCATGCGGTCCAGCGCCGCCCCGAGAAAGGGCACGGTCAATGCGGCAATCACGCCGGCAGCCACGGCAAAGCCGGCCAACAGGGCCTGCGCCATGACGGGGTCGCCGATCAGCACCTTGGTGACGTAGGGCGTGAAGATATAGATCTTGATGAGCACGACATAGGGAACGCGGCCAACCTCATAGCCGATCCACGACCAGGTGCTGAGCGACAGGCTTTGCCCCTCGGCTGCCCTGGCAGCGACGAGGCGCGACGAAGCAAGCGTCTCTTCGGACATGCGGCGGACTCCTCCCGTGTGACCGGCATCCTTTGATGTCCGGCTGCGGCCGATCTTTCCTTGCCCAGCAATCGGAGGCCTGCCGACCGACCGCGTTCTCTGCCGAGAGCAGTGGCCGAACCGTAGCGTCTTCAGCGCGCCAAGCACATCGAAGGACGTCGCGCCCATGCATTTCCACATGCATGGAAATGCCGGATCTGTGCGAGTCTGACAGGTTGTTTACCTGGAGAACTCGATTTCAGGCCTATGACCATGTCAGCCATTCAACCGACGTGACGGAGATGTCGAGATCGTGGAGAATTGCCGCCGCCGGATTGGGGCTTGTCGTCGTGGCGACAGGGATGTTGTGGAACGATCTCGCGCAAACCAACCGGACGATATTCTTCCACCTCGCGCGGAGCGAAAGTCCCGTGATATTCGGCGCTGAACGCGAAGAGCTCTTGAAGCTGAGAGGGCGAGGAGCAGGGCGCATCAGGAGCGCGATCGCGCAGCAGGGCAGGCTTCAGGTCCAGCAATATGCCATCAGCAGGCAGGGCGACGGCCGCTTCCGGATCGGTCCGGAAAAGCAGATCGAGCTGACGCAGGCCGATGCGCCGCTGGTCAGATTTGGCGCGCTTTGTGCTTCCATAGACTGCGGTTCAGAAGGAGATCTCGCTTGTGATGTTTTCAGACGGACGGGATCTTCAGGTGTCGGGCGCGCCTGAGCAGGCCATCTGGTGGCATGTGTATCCGCTCGGCTTTGTCGGGGCGGAGCAGGAGAGCCGTGTGTGCAGCGGCGTCGCGCATCGCTTCGGCAGGCTTGCCGCGTGGCTCGACTATGCGGCGGACCTTGGTGTTTCCGGTTTGCTGCTGGGGCCGATCTTTGCCTCCGCCACCCATGGCTACGACACGATCGATCACTTTCAGATCGATCGCCGCCTCGGCGACGAGGCGGATTTCGAAGCCTTCATCTCGGCGGCACAGCAACGCGGCCTGCGGGTCATCCTCGACGGCGTGTTCAATCATGTCGGCCGCGACTGCCCGATCTTCCAGCGCGCGGTCGCCGGCGGCCCGGGTTCAAGAGAGGCGTCATGGTTTCGATTGACCTGGCCGCCGGACGGGGCTGCGGATCGCGAGCCGGATTACGCGACGTTCGAAGGCCACCGGCAACTGGTTGCCTTGAACCATGACGAACCTGCGGTCGCCGAATACGTGACGGGCGTGATGAACTATTGGCTCGAGCGCGGTGCCGACGGCTGGCGTCTCGACGCGGCCTACGCCGTCCCAAGGCCGTTTTGGCGGCGAGTTTTGCCGCAGGTCCGGGCCCGGCATCCGGACGCTTACATTTTCGGCGAGGTCATCCACGGCGATTACGCGGGTTTTGTTCACGACACCGGCATGAGCGCCGTCACACAATATGAATTATGGAAGGCGATCTGGAGCGCGCTCAACGATCGCAATCTGTTCGAGCTCGCCTGGGCGCTCAATCGTCACACCGCGATGCTTGAAGCGTTCGTGCCGCAGACCTTTGTCGGCAATCATGACGTCACGCGGATTGCGAGCCAACTGCGCGATGAACGGCACCTTGCCCATGCGCTTGTCGTCCTCATGACCTGTGGCGGCACACCTTCAATCTATGCCGGTGATGAGCAGGCGTTTCGCGGGATCAAGGAGCACCGGGCGGGAGGCGACGATGCGGTCCGTCCGGCTTTTCCCGCGACGCCGGCCCATCTCGCGCCGTTCGGATGGCCGGTCTATCGTCTTCATCAGGACCTGATCGGGCTGCGGCGGCGATATCCGTGGCTGCATCGGGCGAAGACTCGCATCACCGCGCTTCGCAACACCGATATGCTGTTCGAGGCGTTCCATGAAGAGAGCCGGCTGTGGGTTGCGTTGAGCGTGTCCGATGCGCCGGTCACGCACGCGATCGATGCGAGGCTCGACAAGCTGGCTGGCGATCTCGCGGTCGATCGCAGGGGTGCCATGACCGAGATTACGGTGCCGGCGCACGGTTGGGGGATTCTCGCCTGAGCGCACCGATCTTGCGGGTTCCGCGCCAGGAACCTGATGCCTGTTCGATGCGGGAAATCCTGCAAGCTGTGAACTCGCTCATACCCCCTCGCCGCGCCGCGCACTAATCAGATCGCGGGCGGGCGTTTCCTGGATTTGAGCCGAGCAGGAGATTTCGCATGAAGCCTTTGATCATGGCATCTTTCATAGCCGCCGTCGGACTGCTTGCAGTCCTGACCGCCCCGCGATCACACCCGATCTCGACCGTCGGACTTGCCAAAGCGGGTGGCGGATCGTCGCTGCACGACATGCAAAGCGGGCGGCAGGCCGACAAGCTCCCGGCCGACGACTTTGACGATCGGTCATTGGTCTTCCCGCGCGAATCGAAGCGGTGAAGCAGCGGACCGGTCACGGGCTCAAGAAGTTGGGCGGAATCGAATAGGCACTTCGCAACAGGCCGAGCGCTTCCAATTCGGCACGATGTGCGTCGAGTTCCAGAATGGCCAATAGAAACGCCAGCACGGTGACGACATAAATGAGGAACGGGGACGCCTCAGCCGGCGCGTCACGATCCCGTGGCGGGATCGAATCGCGAAGTGATCGCCTCCGCGAGAGAAAATGCAGATACGTTCTAGGTCGTATATGCATAATGACGTCCTCGACGTGTCACACAGCATAGGATCGGGCTATATCGCGTTCAAGCCGGACCTATTGCGGCATTGAGTAGCGGTCGATGCGTATCACGCGGCGCAACATGGAAGCCGGCCGACCGCTCCGCGCGTTGACGCGGGCGAGGGAGATGTTCTGCCTGGCCTTGGGCGACATGCCGCGGCCGGCCTGCCAGCCGATGAGTTGGGGCGCAAGTCTGTGCGGCGTCGTCATCGTGCTCGCGCTCCATGTAACGCCGGCGCGCGCGCAATTGGCAGGTCACGGCGGACCCGTGCGGGCAATTGCGATGTCCCGTGACGGCAACAGCCTGCTGTCCGGCAGCTTCGACACCGCCGCCATCCGATGGTCGCTCAAGACCGAATCCGCTGACCAGGTCCTTCGCTTTCATTCCGATGCCGTGAACGCGGTCGCCTTCCTGAAGGACGGCCGAATGGCCACCGCCGGCGCGGATGCGCGGATCGGCATCTGGACGCCAGGTCGGCCGCAGCCGGATCAGATTTTTGAGGGCCATCGCGGACCGATCGTTGCGCTTGGCGAGTCGCCAGACGGCACAAGGCTCGCGTCGGCGTCGTGGGACCACACGGTTCGCGTCTGGTCGCTTGCCGACGGCAAGGCGCAGGTGCTCGAAGGACATGCACAGAACGTCAATGGCGTGGCATTCGCGCCGAACGGACGGTCGCTGGTCAGCGTCGGTTACGATCGCGAATTGAGGATCTGGCCGATGTCGGGCGGAACACCGAAACTCGTCGTGCTCCCGGCGCCGCTCAACGCGGTGACGGTCGCGCCCGACGGCGACATCATCACGGGCGGCGCCGATGGGAAGGTCCGCTTTCTGACGCCGGAGGGCGAGCAAACCGGCGAGGTGCAGGCCGGCGTCACGCCGATCATCGCGCTGGCGATCTCTCCCGACGCGACGTTGATCGCCGCCGCCGCAATTCGCGGCGTGGTGGCCGTCATCGACCGCAAGACGCGAAGCATCGCGCGAACGTTGGCCGATGCGGGCTCGCCGGTCTGGTCGGCCGCGTTCCTGATCGACAACGCAACTTTGCTGACGGGCGGGGGCGACGGTAAGATCAGGCGCTGGAACGCGCGCACCGGCGAGCCGATCGGCGCATCGTTGCAGGCCGCGACGCGGGACCCGCTCGCCGCCTTTGCGGGAGATCACGGCGCCGAGGTGTTTCGGGCGTGCATTGCCTGTCACACCTTATCGGAGAAGGAGCCGCAACGCGCCGGCCCGACGCTCGCAGGCCTGTATGGCCGACGGATCGCGACGCTGCCGGGTTATCACTTCTCCGACGCACTCAAGGGCATGGATATCGTCTGGACGCCAGAGACGGTCGCAAGGCTGTTCGAGGTCGGTCCGAATGCCTACACGCCGGGGACAAAAATGCCGGAGCAGCGAATAGGATCGGCGGAGGATCGCAGGGCACTCACCGATTTTCTCGCCCGCGCAACCTCACAATAGACGACGCTAGTTGTCCCTCGGCTGGCTAAAGCGCGATGAGATTAGGTTGAATCATCATCGCGCTTTAGCTCTTTGTTTGAGCATGATCTCCGCGCAAACGCTTCGCGTTTGTCGTGAGGGAAAACCGCTTCACACTTTTCCGGATCATGCTCTAGAAGCCGGGCCATCGCTCGACCGGAAGATTCGTCAAGTTGGGGCGTTCCTTGAGCATGGTCATGACGTCCATGTTGGGATGGTCCTTCATGGCCTCGGTCACGCAGTTGTTGACGTATTTCCGGCGCGAGAGCCACCTGATCTTTTTGCCTTTCGCTTCCGCCTTGCAGGCCACGATCGCCCGTTTGAGAGCAACCTTTTCAGCCTTGGTTGGGCGTGCCGCCTCAGCGGGTGAGGGCATCACCGCAGCGATGCCAACAATCAACACAGCGGCGAAGGACGCAATTTTGGTGAATAGAGACATGACGCACTTCCCCCAGGTTCGTTGCTCTGTGAATAGTTGCTTGCCCTAATCCTTGTTGTCGCGCTGGCGCAAATAGTCGTCCGTCGTGCGAGGCGGCGCGCGTGCCGGCACGTCCTTGAACGGGTCGAATTGCTGTTCGCTCATGGTGATCACGCGGCAGTCTGCGCACATTCTGACCACCTCCAGCCGCTTCTCGCCTGCCGGATACATCCAGTGCCGGCCCTCGAGCTTCGCGGCAATCTTGTCGATCGTGCTCTTCACACCGAAGGGCTTGTTGCAGCGGACACAAAGTGCCGGCTCTTCTTCCTTGATGATCCGCGCGGGAGCCCTGGCGGCCCGGAAATCGATCTGCGGCGTCAGAGTAATCACCTTTTCCGGGCAGGTGCTCTGGCACAATCCGCACTGCACGCAGGCGTCTTCGATGAATTTGAGCATCGGACGTTCGGGATCGTCGCGGACTGCCCCGGTGGGACAGACCGAGACGCAGGACAGGCACAAGGTGCACCCGTCCACATTGACACTGATCGCACCGAGCGGTGCGCCTTCGGGTAGGGCGATCACGTCGGTCGGCGCAGGTGCGACGCGGTGCAGCTCGTGAAGCGCGAAGCGGAGCAGGTCGCGCCGCTTGCCGACCGTCTTGAAGGTTGCAGGACGCTCCACGGATCGCGCGGGTTCGATTGCCCGCAGCGCGTCCCCCAGCACATCGGGATCGTCCGTTTCGATCGTCGCCACCGGGCGGCCCGAAAATCCAAGACCGGACACGATGGCATCGGACATCGCGATGGTTTGCGCAAGCCCGGCGATGTCGTGCAGCGGCCGTGCGCGAAGCAGGAAACGGATTCCTGCCGCGCCATAGGCAAACGACGCCACGACAGCTTCGAGGCCGACCTGCGTCACTTCGTTGACGGCGAACGGCAGCACATTGGCCGGAAGCCCATCGCCGTGACGGGCAAGCGCATCGATCAGGGCGCTGCCATGCTGAACATCGTGCACCAGAACGACGGCATTGGAACCGCCGGCTTCGCGGTAGGTCAGCAGCATCGCGCGCAGTCTGTGCAGCAATGCGTCGGAAGGCGGCAGGGCATAGCTGGCGGCGCCAGTTGGGCAGGCCGCGGCGCACTGCCCGCAGCCGGCGCAGATCTCCGCGCTGATCTCGACGTGATCGCCAGCCGGCCTGATCGCGCTGGTCGGGCAGAGATCGAGGCAGCGATGACAGCCGGTCAGCTTCGAGCGCGAATGGGCGCAAAGTGACGCGGTGAAATTGATGTATTTGGGCTTGTCGAAGCTGCCGACGAGGTCGCGCGCCTTGAGCACCGTGCGCAACATCGCGGCCGGATCGCGCGGATCGGCGCGGAGATAGCCGTCGCGCAGGTCATGGGCGGGAAACAGCGGCGTTCCGCCGGAGAGATCGAGCACGATGTCGCAGCGCGAGGTCAGGCCGTTGCGCGGAGCTTCGAACACCAGCGCACCGCGCGAGGAGGGACGAGGCGCCGAGTAGCCGTCGACCGTCAGCTCGAACGCCCCCAAATGGCCCTTGGCGTTGCGGATCGTGCCCTGGACGATCGGAAACGGGGTTGTCGCCGGCGGGGTGATCTGCGCCGGCCGCGTGATCATGACAGTTACGTCGAGATGGTCGGCGAGCAGTTGGCCTGCTTCGATCGCAACCTCGTTGCAGCCATAGATCAGGATCACCCCTTCGCTCGACAGGGCGACAAACGGAAAATCAGGGGCTGGCTCGGACGCGGCTGCGAGCAGCGCTGCCATTTTTGGCGTCGCCTGGCGCCCTTCGGTGGACCAGCCGGCGGTCTCGCGCAGGTTGACGAACTCCAGTTTCCCGGAATGTCCTTCCGCCTGCTCCGCGAACAGCGCTGCCTCCTGCGTGCAGCCGACGATCAGCGATCCCCCAGCCTTTGCCGCATCGCGAAAACAATCGAGCTCCGCGCGGCAGAGCTGGCGGAACCCGGCGACTTCGCTATCGCGGCACGTCCGCTTGAGGGCGGCCGTATCCGGGTGCATCGTGTCTTCGCACGAGCAGATCAGGATCGTCTGACGCGGATCCGGCATGCCAGCTCTTACCTCCTGACGAGGCCCAAGAATGATCGCGGCGGACTCGCGTCGACGCGTTTGCCCGATTAAGCTATTCTCACAAGAGAAGAAAAGGAAGGAGGAGGTCCGACTGACATCGTCAGACCTTTGGCGCGCAGTAGCCTCGGAGCCGATCGAATTGCCACCGCCGTTTGCGCTGGTGAGGCTGCGCGAGAGTCGTGATGCCTTCACCCACGCCATGGCAATTGCCGAACAGGGTGGGGCAGGTACGCTGACCTATGTCGGACGGTTCGACCTTGCCGAGTTCGCCGTCGTGCTTGAACCCGGTGAGCCCTTGCGCACCGCGCGCCGCGCCTTCTACGCGGGGATGGTCGCCCTGACCGATGCCTTGCGTGCCTATGCGCCGCCGAACAAGGAGGTCGCCATCGACTGGCCGGACGCGATCCGTGTCGACGGCGGACTCGTCGGTGGCGGCCGGCTGGGCTGGCCCTCGTCCGCGAGTGAGGAGGAGCCACCGCGCTGGCTGGTGTTCGGCGCCATGATCCGGACAGTCGCAATGACCGACGGCGATGCCGGTCTGCATCCGCTCGCTTCCGCGCTGGATCAGGAAGGGTTCGGCGAGGCCGGCGCGATCCAGGTGACGGAAAGCTTTGCGCGGCATCTGATGCGCGCCCTCGACGGCTGGCAGGTCGACGGCTTCGACGGCATTGCGCGCCAATATCTCGATCGGTTGTCGTGCGAGCGGCAGGCCATGCAGGCGATCGATGACAATGGCGATCTTCTGCTGCGCCGGAGCGCGACAAGCAGGGCCGATCGGCGCGTTCTCAGCGAGGCGTTGGCCTCGTCCTCCTGGTTCGACCCCGAGCTTGGAGGACCGCGCCTGTGAAGCTTTTGCGCACCATCGCGCTCGATCCGTCCGACACGTTCGTGTTCGACGTGGCGGCGGAGCCGGGCGATTGGGCGGTGTCGGGCGCGTTCCGGTTCTGCGATCGGGATCCGGCGAAGCTGGACGGCAAGGATCGATCGGCATTCCGCAGCGGTTTCCTCGGCGTGCAGTCCTGGGGCTGGTCGACGCTGGCGCAAATCGTCCCCGCGACCGAGGACGATTGCCGGACGCTGGTGGAGCTCCTGGCCAGCCAGCTTGTCGAACGGTTCGGCGCACCGGATCTGGCGGCGGCGCGCCTTGCGGCCGAAGAGGAGGTCGCCTTCGCGCAATCGCTCTGCACGCATCCCGTCGGCGCCCTGATTGCGGTTCATCGCTCGGCGGGCGACGGCGAGGTTCGCGAGTCCTTCCGCAGGCTGCAACTGCGCGAGGGCCAGCGTCACGGCAAGGCGTTCTCCTTCATGGAAGTGGTGGATGACACGGAGACCGACGGCGATCTCGACCTTGCAAAGCTGAGCGAGGAGCGGCCGCACCGATGAAGGATTTTTGGATAGCCTGCGGCCACCATCTGCTCGATCGTGATGCGAATGGCGGGCTTGTGGTGACGGACGAGTTTCTCAAGGCCTATTTCGTGCGCCCTGAATTGATGCCGCCGGATGACGCTTGCGCGGCCGAGCGGCGGCTGCACCAGGCGCTGCTGGCCGATCCGCGCCGGGCGGTTACTGCAGAAGAAGTTGCCGCGATCGCCGATGCGGATGCGCGGGAGAACTGGCAATTCGTGCTGGAATTCCGCGCCCTTTTGCTGCGCGAGCCCACGTTGGAAGCCGCCTATCTCGCATCGGTTCGCTCGCACTCGGTTCACCTGCCACCGCTGTTCGTGAACCACCTCGTGCACGTGATCCTGCGGAATGCACTCGATGGCTGCGAGGACCCCTTTGTGCTGCGCGCGGCCGAACTGTTCTTCCGGCCGCAGCGGATCGTGCCGCACGAACATTCGCTGCTGCTCGGCGATGAGGAGGTCATCGGCGGGCCAAGCCCAACGCCCGTGTTGTCGCTGATGTCGATGTTGGGAGGCACGACCAGCGCCGGGGTCGATATCTTGAGCGAGGAGACTGCCGACAGTTACTGGTGGCGCAGCGACCTGTTTGATTTTGCTTTCGATCTCACCGCCGGCGGGCGGGGGGCGGCGGCGCTGGCCGAGGCCATCAGGCGCTGGATCTCGCATCTGCTCGGCGTTGATGTCGCCATCGCGCCGCTGACCGCGCTGCGCAATGCCAGGCTCACCTGGTATGTCGGCCTCGATGCCGATGCCACCCGGATCGGCGATCGGCTTTGGCATGGAGAGACGCTGGATGAGACTGTCGTGAACCGCGTGCTGTCGCTGTTTCAGCTGACCTTTCCCGATGCCGGGCTGGTGGTTGATGCCGTCGCGCGCGAGCCGGTCTATCTGATCCTGGCAATGACCGCCGATCAGCTGGTGCGGTTGAAGCCGCAGAACCTGTTGACGGGGTTGCCGATCAAGCACCTGGAGGCTGCAACGTGAGCCCAGTCCTGCCATTGCTGCGCATTCCGGTCGGCGTTGTGGTCGAGCGCCGAAAAGCAGACTCGCCGTGGATCGATTTTGTCTGGCGCGGCACCGGCGTATTGCCCGACGCGCCGCAGTTGACGCCGTGGACCGTCATCCGGGAGCAGGAGGGAACGACGCTGTTCTATGCGGGGAGCGCGACGGTCGACCTCTATCGTTCGGAAGCCGCGCGCTATCGCGACAATCTTGCCACCGGCGCTCCCTGTGTCTGGATCGTATTGACGCCTGCCGAGGGCAGCTGGCCGTATGCCCTCTCGGCCGTGACTGCAGATCCGGCGGAAGGGGAGGCATTCACCGAGGCCGGCGCCAATCTGGTCGAGGCGGTGCCGATGCCGGAGGTGCTGCATCAGGCGATCGAAAAGTTCATCGCCGAGCACCACGTCGCGTCGGAATTCGTCAAGCGCGAGCGGCGTCGCGCCGATCCGGAGGCGCTTGCGCGGCGTCACCACGAAGGCGGCCACGAATGAGCGACGAGCAATTCCTGGCGCGCTGGTCGCGCCGCAAGCAGCAGGCGAAGGTTGGCCAGGCGGAGCCGGCTCCGACGGACGTTGCCGGCGCGCATGAGCTCGAGCTGCCCGACCAAACGCCGGCAGAGCCGGTTCTCACTGAGGCGGAGCTCGCGGAGTTGCCCCCGATCGAATCGATCGACGCCGCGACCGACATCGCCGCCTTCCTGCGCAAAGGCATTCCACCGGCGTTGAGCCGTGCGGCGCTTCGTCGCGCCTGGAGCGCCGATCCCGCTATCCGTGATTTCGTGGGGCTCGCGGAGAACGCCTGGGACTTCAACGACCCGAACGCCATGCCCGGCTTCGGTCCGCTGGACTATTCGGTCGAGCAGATCGACGCGCTGGTCCGCCGTGTCGTCGGCGGCCTGGTGCAGACTGCCGAGAACCTTCCGAACCCGGAAGCAGCCATTGCCGGAGACGGTGCGCGATCGGCTCATTCGGTTGCGAGTCCCGCGCCACCTTCAACGCAGGCGATTGGATCACCCGGCGAGCCCGCAGCCGCGGAATTGCCGTCCGCTTCTGCTGCATTGCAACCGGAATCCGCAGATGACAAATCACAGCTTCCGCACCGCACGCACGGCGGCGCGCTGCCTCAGTAGACTGCGACTAAAGGGGATAGCCTTAGGCTATGTACTCGATTGACCGCGTCGCCATGCGCGCCGTAATCTTTGACACACAAACGCAATCAAGCGCTTGGCCCCTAGGGTGGGAGGTCGGCGTGCGCGATCCTGGCCTTGAACGCGCCATTGATGCCGCTGGCGGTGTAGCTCCGCTGGCCAGAAAGATCGGTATTGCCCAGCCCTCGGTGTCGAACTGGAACCGGGTGCCCGCGCAACGCGTCATTGCGGTCGAAAGCGCAACGGGGGTGTCGCGCAAGGTGCTTCGTCCCGATCTCTATGCCGAGTCCGCCGTGACAGACGATGCGGTGGATCCGATCGATGCCGCTCGCGCGCAGGAATATGCGCTGCTCGCAGCCTTGCTGTCGTCCGCGCCGCCGGCTGCCTTGATCGAACAAATCGCGCAATTGAAGGGCGATGCAACGCCGCTTGGCCGCGCCCATGCCGCGCTTGCCGAGGCCGCAATGGTCGCGGTCGCAACCGAGGTCGAGCGCGAATATTTCAATCTGTTCGTCGGTGTCGGCCGCGGCGAGCTGCTGCCTTACGCATCCTATTACCTGACCGGTTTTCTCAACGAACGGCCGCTGTCCCGGCTGCGCGACGATCTCGCCGTGCTCGGCATCGAGCGGGCAGAAAACAATCCCGAGCCCGAGGATCACGCGGCGACGCTCTGCGAGATCATGGCGGGCTTTGCGGCGACGCGCTTTGCGGCATCGCCGCAGGAGCAGCGCGCCTTCTTCGAGAAGCACGTGTCGCGCTGGATGGGACGTCTGTTCGCCGACATCGAGAAGGCGGAAAGCGCCAAATTCTACCGAGCGGTCGGAACGCTTGGACGCGTTTTTCTGGAAATAGAATCCGAGGCTTTCACGTTCGCCAACTGACCGGCGCCACCGGTCCGGGAGAGAAGCGATGAGGGACGAGAAGAAAACGACAGTCGGCCGCCGCGATTTCCTTCGCACGGTCGGCGTCGGCACAGTCGGCGCGGGAGCGACGCTGGCAACACCCTTGATCACCCCTGCGCAGGCCGACAGCGAGAACGAGGCCGAGAAGCGCAAGGCGCGTTACAAGGAAACCGATCATGTGAAGGCGTACTACCGCGTCAATCGCTATCCGGGTTGAGGGGAGGCTGCCGTGCTGATCAAGAGAACACAACAGCGTTCCGAATCTGCTTCGCGTGGGTCCATCGCGGCGGAGTTGTCCGGTCAAGGCGGCGGTCTCGACCGCCGCACGTTCCTGCGCCGGTCCGGGCTTGCCGGCGGCGCGCTTGCCGCGCTGGGCACGCTGCCGGTCGGCGGCGTACAAAAGGCGAGAGCGGCAACCGCAGGTCCGCTCGCATCCGGAGCGACCGCTCGCAAGAGCATCTGCACGCATTGCTCGGTTGGATGCACCGTCACCGCGGAGGTGTTGAACGGGGTGTGGATCGGCCAGGAGCCGAGCTGGGATTCCCCGATCAATCGCGGGTCGCATTGCGCCAAGGGCGCCTCCGTGCGCGAGCTCGTGCACAGCGAACGCCGCCTGCGTTATCCGATGAAGCTCGTGAACGGGCAGTGGACGCGCGTCTCCTGGGACACCGCGATCAACGAGATCGGCGACAAGCTGCTGGAGATTCGCGAGAAGTCGGGTGCCGATTCGGTCTATTGGCTCGGCTCGGCCAAGATGACCAATGAAGGCGCCTATCTGTTCCGCAAGCTCGGCGCATTCTGGGGCACCAACAACACCGACCACCAGGCGCGGATTTGCCATTCAACGACCGTGACCGGCGTAGCCAATACCTGGGGCTACGGCGCGATGACCAACAGCTTCAACGACATCCGCAACGCGAAGACCCAGGTCGTCATGGGCGGCAACCCCGCCGAGGCGCACCCGGTGTCGCTCCAGCATCTGCTCGAAGGCAAGGAGCTGCAAAAGGCCAACTTTATCGTCATCGACCCGCGCCTGACGCGAACCGCCGCGCATGCGACCGAATATGTGCGGATGCGGCCGGGCACCGATATCCCGGTGCTCTACGGCATGATGTGGCACATCCTCCAGAACGGATGGGAAGACAAGGAGTTCATCAGGCAGCGCGTCTATGGGTTCGACGATCTCCGGAAGGAAGTCGAGAAGTGGAATCCGGAGGAGGTCGAGCGGGTCAGCGGCGTTCCCGGCGAACAGCTCAAGCGCGTTGCCAAGATGTTTGCCACGGAGAGGCCGTCGACGCTGATCTGGGCCATGGGCCAGACCCAGAAGACCGTCGGCACCGCCAATGTGCGGGCGAGCTGCATCCTGCTCCTGTTGACCGGAAATGTCGGCGGGCCGGGCATGGGCGCCAACATCTTCCGTGGCCATGACAACGTGCAGGGCGCGACCGACGTCGGGCTCGATATCGTCACGCTGCCCTTCTATTACGGCCTCGCCGAAGGCGCCTGGAAGCATTGGTCGCGGGTCTGGGAGGTCGACTACGACTTCCTGAAGTCGCGCTTCGACTCCAAGCAGGTCATGGAAGCGCCCGGCATCCCGCTCACCCGCTGGTTCGAGGCGGCGACGCTGCCAAAGGACCAGGTCGCGCAGAAGGACAATGTGCGGGCGGTCATCGTGCAGGGACACGCCAGCAACAGCATCACGCGCGTTCCCGAGTCGCTCAATGGCCTGAAGGCGCTCGAGCTGCTGGTGGTCGCCGATCCTCATCCGACCACCTGGGCTTCGCTCGCCGTGGAGGCGGGACGCCGCGACAACCTCTATCTCCTGCCGATCGCCACGCAGTTCGAATGCAAGGGCTCGCGCGTCGCCTCGAACCGTTCGCTGCAATGGGGCGAGCAGATCGTCAAGCCGGTGTTCGAATCGAAGGATGACCTCGAGGTCATTTACCTGCTGGCGAAGCGGCTCGGCTTCGCGGACAGGATGTTCAAGAACATCAAGGTCGAGAACAGCCTTCCGGAGGCCGAGGATACCCTGCGCGAAATGAACCGCGGCAGCTGGTCGACGGGTTACTGCGGCCAGTCGCCCGAGCGGCTCAAGGCGCACATGAAGAACCAGGCCAAGTTCGACTTCCTGACGATGCGGGCGCCCAAGGACGATCCCGAGATCGGCGGCGACTATTACGGCCTGCCCTGGCCGTGCTGGGGCTCGCCGGAAGTCAGGCATCCAGGCACGCCGCTCCTCTACAACACCAATCTGGCCGTGATGGATGGCGGCGGCACGTTCCGGCCGCGCTTCGGGATCGAGCGCGAGGAGAAGCTTCCCGACGGCACGACGCGGAAAGTGAGCCTGCTGGCGGACGGATCCTATTCCAAGGATTCGGAGATCAAGGACGGCTATCCGGAATTCACGCTGGCGAGCCTGAAGAAGCTCGGCTGGGACAAGGACCTTACCGAGACCGAAATGGCGACCATCAACAAGGTCAACCCCGCCACTCCAGATGCGGTGTCATGGTCGCTCGACCTGTCCGGCGGCATCCAGCGCGTCGCGCTGATGCACGGCTGCGTGCCCTACGGCAACGGCAAGGCACGCATGAACGCGTTCGGCCTGCCGGATCCGATTCCGGTGCATCGCGAGCCGATCTACACGCCGCGCGTCGATCTCGTCGCGAAATATCCGACGCTGCCCGACGCCAAGCAGTTCCGGGTGCCCAACATCGGCTTCTCCGTTCAGAAGGCGGCGGTGGAGAAGGGGATCGCCAAGCAATTCCCGCTCATCCTGTCGTCGGGACGGCTCGTCGAGTACGAGGGCGGCGGCGAGGAGACGCGCACCAATCCGTGGCTCGCCGAGCTCCAGCAGGACATGTTCATCGAGATCAGCCCGGCCGATGCCGCCGACCGTGGCATCAAGGACGGCGGCTGGGTCTGGGTCACCGGCGCCGAAAACAATTCGCGCGCCAGGATGAAGGCGCTGGTGACCGAGCGCGTCGGCAAGGGCGTCGCCTGGATGCCCTTCCATTTCGGCGGCTGGCTCGGCGGCAAGGACCTGCGCGGCAACTATCCGAAGGGCACCGATCCGATCGTGCTCGGCGAAAGCGCCAACACGATCACCACCTACGGATATGACCCCGCGACCGGCATGCAGGAGCCGAAAGTCACGCTCTGCCAGATTGCGGCAGCATAGGGAGCAACGACCATGGCACGTATGAAATTCCTCTGCGACGCCGACCGTTGCATCGAGTGCAATGCCTGCGTCACCGCCTGCAAGAACGAGCACGAGGTGCCGTGGGGCATCAACCGGCGCCGCGTCGTCACCATTGAGGACGGCAAGCCGGGCGAGCGCTCGATCTCGATGGCGTGCATGCACTGTACCGACGCGCCCTGCTCGGCGGTCTGCCCCGTGAACTGCTTCTACACCACCGCCGACGGCGTCGTGCTTCACTCCAAGGATCTGTGCATCGGCTGCGGCTACTGCTTCTACGCCTGTCCGTTCGGCGCGCCGCAATATCCGAAGGTCGGAAATTTCGGCTCGCGCGGCAAGATGGACAAGTGCACGTTCTGCGCCGGCGGCCCCGAGGCCGACGGCAGCAAGGAGGAATACGAGAAATACGGCGCGAACCGTCTCGCCGAGGGCAAGCTGCCGCTCTGCGCCGAGATGTGCTCGACCAAGTCGCTGCTGGCGGGCGACGGTGAGGTCATCGCCAAGATTTACAAGGAGCGCGTGATGAAGCGCGGCTACGGCTCCGGCGCCTGGGGCTGGAAGACCGCCTATCGCGAGACGATCGAGTCCTGACGATGACATCGTCTGCCGCCGCTCAAGATCGGGAGGACCTTATGACGCGTTTGGCACGATTCGTCCGCCTTGCGATCGGCGCAAGCGCGCTTCTGTTGCTGGTCACGGCGGCCGCGCCGTCGATGGCCCAGCAGGTCAATCCGACCGCGAGCGCCGTGAAGGAGCAGCAGCTGCTGCAGGAGCTGAACCGGATCCAGGGACGCGTCAGCATTCCCGATCAGCGCTCCGGTGTGCTGGAACAGCCGGCCGGCCGTGAATGGCGCGAGTTCCGCAATGTGACGCTGCGCTGGATTGGCGGCATTGCCATCGTCGGCATGCTCGCGCTGTTGATCATCTTCTATCTCAGCCGCGGCATGGTGCGGCTGCAGAGTGGTCGTTCCGGCCGGACCATCGTGCGCTTTACGTCATACGAGCGCTTCGTGCATTGGATGACCGCGACCTGCTTCATCGTGCTGGCGATCTCCGGATTGAACGTCACGTTCGGCCGGCCGCTGCTGCTGCCGCTGATCGGCCACGAGGCGTTTTCCGCATGGTCGCAGTGGGCGAAGTATGCCCACAACTATCTGAGCTTCCCGTTCACCATCGGCGTGCTGCTGATCTTCGTGATGTGGATCGCCGGCAACATCCCGAACCGGGTGGATGTCGATTGGCTGAAGCGCGGCGGAGGGATCGTGGGCCACGATCACCCGCCGGCCTATCGCTTTAACGCCGGCCAGAAGGCGGTGTACTGGATCGTGGTCGTCGGCGGTCTGTTGGTCTCGGCCACCGGATATGAGCTGATGTTTCCTTTCTATCTGTCCGGTATCGAGGGGATGCAGATTGCGCAGATGGTCCACGCCATCGTCGCGGTGCTTTTCGTGGGGGTCATGCTGGCGCACATCTATATCGGCACGATCGGCATGGAAGGGGCCTTCGAAGCGATGGGGAGCGGCACCGTCGATGTCAACTGGGCCCGGGAGCACCACAGCCTGTGGCTGGATGAGGAGAATGCGCGCACCGACGGTGCGCGGCCGCAGCCCTCCGCTACCGCGGCGGAATAGGACCCGCGCGACCCATCGCGTGCGGGCGCTTGATCAGAGCCGCACGCCGGTCGTCGCGAACGCTTGCTGGGCCGAATCCTGGACCTGATTAAGGACGACAAAGCCGGCCGCCGCGATCACGATCGCGGCTGTACAGGCGAGTAAGAACGCTTTCATGGCCTCGCTCCCAGAGATGGCGCGTAGTCTATATGAGGGAGCGACCTGCGGACAACAAATTCAGCGCAGGCCCGCCTTCGACAGTTGCCGATTGTCTCGCGCGATCTGTCTTCAAAAGTGCAAGTGTCGAGTGCCGCTCAATTCAAGCAGCAATCCCTCCCGGGTTCGCGACGCCCGGATCAGGTCGCTTTCGCAGTTGGAGCATCTCACGCGGGCCTCCTGCGAATCTCCCACCAGCGCCAGCGCGCCGAGGCCGAATGCGGAGCCGCATTCCCCGCACCGGATCCTGGCCAGCGTGATGTCGAAGGTGAAGATATCCTGGAGAAGCTGCGTGGCGGGATCACCGTCGAGCATGAGGTCGGCGACGTTGCTGGCCATGGTGTCACCCTCCTGATGGTCCGAAGCGTTCGGTCTTGATGCTGAGAGGATTGAAGTCGAGCTCGACGAGGAGACTGGAAACGTTCTCGACGAAGGCCGTGGGACCACAGATGTAGAACATCGGATTCTGGGCCGGCGGAAAGCAGTGGTCGGCAAGCAGGGTCTTGTCGATCCGCCCCCGATGGCCCGGCCAATCGTCGGGTTGCTCGCGCGTCAGCGCATAAACCAGCCGGAAGTCATTGTCGCGACGGGCAGTCGCATCGAGCTCCTCCCGGTAGACGACGTCTGCCAGGCTCCTCGCTGAATAGATCAGCAATGCCGGGATGCCGCCCGGGGACCGTTCGCGATGGCGCAGCATGGCCATCAGCGGCGTGATGCCGGTCCCGCCCGCGATCAGGCAGATCGGACCGCCAAGGCTCCATGTCCAGACAAAATGGCCGCCGATGGGGCCGCGAAACTCGAGCCGATCGCCAGCGCGCAGTTCGTCAAGCAGATACGGGGAAACCTCACCGTCGTCGACCCGCTCCACCGTCAAGGTCAGTAGCTTGTCTTCCGGGGCGGAGGCAATGGAGTAGCTGCGCTCGGCCTGGTAGCCGTCATCCGCGGTCAATCGTATGTCGACATGTTGGCCGGGTCGGTGGCCGGCCCAATGCGCCGGCTGCAAGACAAGACTCTTCACCCGGCTCGTTTCCGTCACGACGGCTTCGACCTGGGCGACCTGCCACGCGATCTTGTTCGGCGCGGGAGGCGCTTCAGTCGCCGTCATATCGCTGCTCCCTCCAGGGATCACCATAGATGTGATATCCGCGCGCCTCCCAGAAGCCGGGTTCGTCTTCCGGCATGAAGCGAATCCTGCGCAGCCACTTCGCGCTCTTCCAGAAGTAAAGATGCGGCACCAGCAGGCGGGCCGGTCCGCCATGGGCGGGGGCGAGCGGCACACCGTCGAAACGGGTCGCGATCATGGCCTTGCCCGCGATCAAATCCTCGACGGGAACGTTCGTCGTGTAGCCGCCGTAGCAATGCGCCATCACAAAGGCCTGCGGCGGCTTTTCAAGCCCGGCCGATTTCAGGAGATCGTCGAACGAGACGCCCTGCCAGGTCGTATCCAGCTTGGTCCATTTGGTGACGCAATGAATGTCGGTGTTGAGCGTGGTTTGCGGCAGCGCCTCGAATTCGTCCCACGTCCACGCCCGCACCAACGATCCGCCAAGCTGAAGCGCGAGCTTCCAGTCGGCAACCCGGATGTCCGGCGTAGGTCCTGCCGACAGAATCGGAAAATCGGTCGTGCGATATTGTCCGGGGGGCAGGCGGCCCTGCTCGGAAGTTTGTCGCTTCGATTTGAAGCCGCGAGAAACGGGGACTTCAGCCATAGATTGGTGCCTTTGTTCGCGTGCGGCCTTGCGTGACAGTTTGGCGGGCACTGTCTTGCCTGACATGCGACCCGGCCGATGAATTGTCGATGGGGCTGACGCCGAATACGTCAAGACTGCGAAAGACAAAGCAATCGCGAACGCGCAGGGTGCGAATTGATCCACTATCTGAAGTTTTCCCAGCATGACCTTGTTAATCCGGACGCGCGTTCGGGGGCGGCTGCCGGGGAGACGGAATGATTAGCAAGGCGATTGATCCCGCGGGGCTCGCCGACCTCTCCGCGATGGCGGGCCTTTCCGTGAAAGACGCCAACAAGGCCAAGGTGGCGGCGCTGTTGGTCGCGATGCGGAGCGGGGTGATGCGGCGAGCCGAGCTGCTGCCGGTGGAGTCGCCGCCGGCGCTCGTGTTCGATGCGCGGTAAAGCGGGGGTGCAGATGGGCGATCTTCTCACCCTGGACGTGGCAGGCGCGGCGAAGGCGATACTCTCGGGGTCGCTCTCGCCGATCGATCTGACCGAACACATGCTGGAACGCATCCTGCTGATCGATCCGCAGCTCAAGGCCTATGTCGAGGTACTGTCGGACGAAGCGCGCGCGGCCGCCAGGCAGGCGGACGCCGAGATCAGGAGCGGACAATATCGCGGACCGCTGCACGGTGTCCCGGTCGCCATCAAGGAACTGTACGATGTCAGGGGCGTGCGAACGCGGTCCGGCTCGAAGGTGCGGGACGATTACGCAGCGGATGCCGATGCTGCGGTGGTCGAAAAGCTCAGGGAGGCCGGCGCGGTCATCCTGGGCACCACCACGACCTACGAATTCGCCTTCGGCTTCGACTCTCCACCGACGCGCAACGCCTGGAGCATCGATCACATTCCCTCGGGATCGACCGGCGGTGCCGCGGCGGCAGTCGCGGCCGGAATGTGCCTGGCCGGAATAGGCAGCGACAGCGGCGGTTCGATCCGTACGCCGGCGGCGGCCAACGGAATCGCGGGCATCAAGCCGACTTACGGACGCGTCAGCAAGCGCGGTATCACGGTCGTCAGCTGGTCACTCGACCATCCGGCGCCGATGGGGAAATGCGTTCGTGACCTCGCAATCCTGCTCGAGATCATGAGCGGCGTCGACCCACACGACCCGAGCACGAAAGACGTGCCGGTACCCGACTACACGAAAGCGCTCGACGGCGATGTCAGAGGTGTCCGCATCGGACTGCCCACCAACTATTTCTTTGACGACATCCAGCCCGCGGTGGCCAACGCACTGAATACCGCGGTGAAGCGGCTGGAGAAGCTCGGCGCTATCATCGTTCCGATCGCCGTTCCGGGTATTGACGGGATTGTCGACGCATGGCTGCCGATCGCGCTGGCCGAGGCGGCCGTCTATCATCAGCAGAGCCTGCGTGGCAAAGCCGACCTATATGGCGAAGACGTCCGGATGCTGCTCGAGGCGGGCGAGCTGACGCTCGCCACGACCTACATCAACGCGCAGCGCGTGCGCTTCGCCTGGACGTCGGCACTGCGGGAAACCATGCAGGCTATCGATGTGATCATCACGCCGACGCTGCCGAATACCGCGATGAAGGTCGGCGAAACCATGAGCAAGATCGGCTCGCGCCACGAAACCGTATTCGAGGTCTCGGCCAGATTCTGCGCGCCATTCAACATGGCAGGGCTTCCTGCGGCCTCGATTCCGTGCGGGTTCGCGCCGGATGGCCTTCCGATCGGCCTTCAGATTGTCGGCAAGCCGTTCGACGAGTCGATGGTTCTTCGCGTCGGTCACGCGTTCGAGAACGACACGGACTATCACCTGAAGCGGCCGTCGCTTCGCGGGCTGATCGGCTGAATGCGGCAAAGCCGCGGCCTCGATTGCAAACATCCGAATGCGTCAAGATTGAACAAGCCAAAGCAATCGCCGACGCGCGTGGCCTGCATCAGCTCGCTATCTAAGCACCGTCCAAGTCGAACGAGAATGCATCGGTCGCTGACGTTGTGGCGTGCGGCCGAAACAGCAGGAGAAAGGCGATGCGTATGGGAACCCAGGCGGCAGCAGCCGTGATTGCAGGCAGTGCTGTTGCAACGATCCTGTTCTTTGGTTCGCTCAAGGATGGGAATGCGCAGACGCAGGCGAGGGCGCGTTACCTGCCGGAATACGCCGCCGACGGACAGCTGCTCCTGCCGAAGAATTTCCACGAATGGGTTTACGTCGGGTCTCCCTTGACGCCGAATGCCCTCAACGGCGGCCAGGCCGGCTTCCCCGAATTTCACAACGTGTACATCGAGCCGGGCGCCTACGAGATCTACAAGAAGACCGGTGAGTTTCCCGAAGGGACGATCTTCTTCAAGGAGCTTCAGCTCACGCTGACGCAGGAGAACCCGGACGGTTCGCGGACCGAGGCGTCGGGGCGGGGGTATTTCCCCGGCAAATGGAACGGCGCGGACGTCACCGTGAAGGACTCCAAGCGCTTCGCCGACACCAACGGCTGGGGATACTTCAACTTCAATCACCATGAGCCCAAGGCGGCGATGGCCAAGGTCAAGGCGAAGGACGAGTGCGCCTATTGCCATATCGCGAATGCCAAGAAGGACGAGGTGTGGACCCAGTTCTATCCGCTGCTGGATAACAAGGATGCGCGGTGATCGGCGGAGCTGGCTACATGCGTATCATCCAGGGCGCAGCCGTCGGTCTCGTGATGTTCGCTGCAGTCGCAGCGTTGGCCGAGCACGAAGCGACGGAAGCGGGCGCGCAGGCCGCCGTTGCGGGCGGCGGGACGGCTGTGGACTCCGAGGGACGCCTGCATGTGCCCGATGATTATCGACGGACCTATCAGCTCCTCGGGAGCTGGGCGATCGCGGCCGACGACGGCCGAGGCTCCAAGGAGATTCACGTCGTCTATGCGTCGCCGGGAACGATCGATGCCTTTCAGAAGGACCAGCGCTTTCCGGATGGTGCGGTGCTCGTCAAGGAAGTGTTCAAGACCGCGACCGGTGAATTGACGACCGGCACCGTCAGCCACGCCGACGCATTGAAAGGCTGGTTCGTCATGGTGAAGGACGCCACCAACCGATATCCGGGCAATGCGCTGTGGGGCGACGGCTGGGGATGGTCGTGGTTCAACGCAGCGGATCCCTCGAAGACAACCACGATCAACTACAAGGCCGAATGTCGAACATGCCACGTGCCCGCGCGAGCATCTGACTGGGTCTATCTCGATGGATATCCGTCATTGAAACGCTGACGGCGTTGCTGAGCGTTGCGAGTCTACCAACCATAATCAGGCAAAGGAGTAATGAGATGGCCACAGAGTCAATGACGATGAAGGACAGGCCCATGGCGAAGGGCAAGCCCGGACACCTCTACATGCAGACCAACGAGGTCAAGAATACCATCGTCCGCTATGAACGGAGAGCGGATGGCTCGCTTGTCGAGCTCGAGCGCATCGCCACCGGCGGCGCAGGCTCGGGCGTCTACAAGCCGATCAGCGGCCAGGAAAGTGCACCCAATGCCTTCGAGGGCGCGGCAAGCATCATTCTCTCGTCGGACCGACGCTTCCTGTTCACGACCAATGGTGGCGACAACTCCGTCTCGAGCTTCCGGGTCAGCGAGGACGGCCGGCTGACATTGCTGGACGTGCAGTCCACCGGCAATCCTGTGGAGGGCAAGAGCGGCACCGCCAAATCGCTTGCTTTTGCGCCGTCCTCACGAACGCTGTTCGTGCTGCACTCGTTCGGCCCCGATCATCTCCGGATGATGACGGTCGATGCCGAGGGCAAGCTCAAGCTGCGGCCGGACCGTCACACCGTCAATACCTACAGCAAGCGGAATCGCGTCTCCACCATGGTCGTGGTCGCGCCCAACGAGGAGCTCGTTCTCGTCGGCACCACGTTCGACGAGCCGATCGCGCACACCGGCTTCTATCCGGATGGCTCACCGATGCTCTGGGTCCAGCGCGCCGGCGGCGCGATGCACTCGATCGCGTCGAACGCGCCGGATCCCGACGGCCTCGCCGCGTTTCCGCTGCACAAGGATGGCTCGCTCGGTACCGCCAGGTTCTATGACGCGAAAGGCGGCTCTCCCTTTTATCTCGCCTTCCTGAACAAGCGGCCGGATACGTTCATCATCGGATACGCCGTTGGTGACGGCTGCTCGGTCTGCACCATCGGGAAAGACGGAACGCTCAACATCGGCGATCTCGTGAAGATCGACACCAGCGCGGGCGTGCCGACCGAGCTGTGCTGGCTGGCGATCTCCCCCGATGACCGGACGGTGTATGCGACCAACTTCGGCTACAGCAATATCTGCAGCTATCACATCAATGGCGGTGGCCTGGAAATCGCGCGCGATCCGGCATGCCCGAAGGTTCCGGGAGACGGCACGGCGCGCGGGCTGAACGGAACGGTGACCAGCGGCCCGAGCGACAGCTGGATCTCGACCGACGGCGCGTTCCTCTATCAGATCTACGGCAACGCCTCGAAGCTGTTGGGTTATGCCACCCAGCCCGACGGTTCGCTGATGGAGGTCACCCGCGTCACGATTCCCTACAACAGCCCGCAGGGACTTGCCGGCTTCTGATCGGCCTCGAAACGACGTTGGGCGTCTCCTAAGGAAGCGCCCAACCTCATGCGTGCGCACCGCAACTGCAACCCCGGTTTGATTCAGTCGTTCAATGTACGAGCTCGCTCACGGAGAGCCACGAGAGTTGCCCGGAAGCAGCACGGGACAGGCTAGTGCTCGCGATATTGATCTTGAGCGCGCGGTCGGCGCCGGTCGTGTCGTGTTTGCGGGCAATGCGAGCGGTACGAGGATTGTCGACACCTATCAGAAATTTCCGATCGCGCTGGCGTTTCCTGGCGTCGACGGCCGACGATCCTTGGAAACGGTGGTCATCAACTGCTCGGGCGGGATCGCCGGCGGCGACCGGCTGGATGTCGAGGTGGTCGCCCGGGGCGCGGCGTCCGTCGCCGTCACGACGCAGGCCGCGGAGAAGGTCTACCGGGCCCTCGATCGCCCGGCGCAAATCACGACCCGGCTGGCAGCTCACGAGACTGCCAGGCTGGCGTGGCTTCCGCAGGAGACGATCATCTTCGATCGGGCGCGTATCGAACGGCGCACCGAGCTCGATCTTCGCTCCGGTGCGGAGGTGATCGCCCTCGAGTGGCTGGTTCTCGGCCGCATCGACAGCGGCGAGGAAGTCCGAGGCGGCTACGTTCTCGATAGCTGGCGCGTCAGGCTCGACGGCCGTCTGGTCTGGGCGGATGCCTTGCTCATATCCGACGACACGTTCGCGCATTTGCACAGGGACGCGCTGCTCTCGAGCTGGAGAGCCGTCGGCACCCTGATCTATTTCGGGCCGGGTCTGGCCAGGCGACTCGACGTCTTGCGCGAGATCGCGAGCTCGCTCGACTGCAAATGTGCCGCCACCATTGTCGGCGCGATCATCATCGTGCGCCTGGCCGCAATCGCCGGCGCCGACCTGAAGCGCGAGCTGCGCCGCCTGCTCGATCAATTCAGCCGCGAACTCGGCACCGGCCCCTTTCGGGTTCCAAAGATGTGGTCGTGCTAGTGCGCCTCAGCGAACGGAGGACGGTGTGAACCTGACGCCACGCGAAAAGGACAAGTTGATGGTGGCCCTCGCGGCAATTGTCGCGCGCGACAGGCTCGCGAGAGGCGTCAAGCTCAACTATCCCGAAAGCATCGCATTGATTGCGGACTTCATCATGGAGGGAGCCCGCGACGGAAGGACGGTCAACGAACTCGTGTCCGAGTGCGGCCGGGTCCTCACGCGCGATCAGGTCATGGACGGCATCCCGGAGATGATCCGCGAGATCCAGATCGAAGCGACCTTTCCGGACGGGACCAAGCTGGTCCCGGTCCATAGCCCCATTCGATAGGAGTGAAGCATGCGCCTGTCCCGGATCGCGCAATCCCCAGTCCTTGCGAGGCGCACCGCCGTGCATTCGCTGCGGGTGCCGTCATGATCCCCGGCGAGGTCATCCCCGGTGCGGGCGATCTCGTCCTGAACAAGGATGCGAAGGTCATTTCGATCACGGTCTCGAACACCGGTGATCGCCCGGTTCAGGTGGGCAGCCACTATCATTTTGCCGAAGTCAACGCGGCCCTGGCGTTCGATCGCGCGGCGGTCCTCGGATGCCGGCTCGATATTCCGGCAGGCACCGCGGTGCGCTTCGAGCCTGGTCAATCGCGTGACGTTTCCCTGATCCCGTATGGCGGAGCCCGCCGCATCTATGGCTTCAGCGGCGCCGTCATGGGGCCGCTGTCCGCGTCAGGCGACGCCGGCAAGTGACGAATGAGGTAAGCACCGATGGCCTACACCATGAGCCGCGCGGCCTACGCGCAGATGTTCGGACCGACCGTCGGAGACAAGGTCCGCATCGCGGATACCGATCTCCTCATCGAAGTGGAGAAGGACTTCACGGTCTATGGCGAGGAGGTGAAGTTCGGCGGCGGCAAGGTCATTCGCGATGGCATGGGACAATCGCAACGCACGCGCAGTGAGGGAGCGGTCGACACCGTCATCACCAACGCGCTGATCCTCGACCACTGGGGCATCGTCAAGGCCGACATCGCGATCAGGGACGGGCTCATTGCCGCAATCGGCAAGGCCGGCAATCCCGATGTGCAGGCCGGCGTCGACATCGTGATCGGGCCGGGGACCGAAATCATCGCAGGCGAGGGCAAGATCGTCACGGCCGGCGGGATCGACACGCACATCCATTTCATCTGCCCGCAGCAAATCGAGGAGGCGCTGTATTCCGGCGTGACCACCATGATGGGCGGCGGAACCGGTCCGGCGGCGGGAACGACGGCGACCACCTGCACCCCCGGACCGTGGCACATCCAGCGCATGCTGGAGGCGGCCGACGCATTCCCGGTGAACATCGGGCTGTTCGGCAAGGGAAATGCAAGCGTGGCCGCGGGATTGATCGAGCAGATCGAAGCCGGCGTATGCGGAATGAAGCTGCACGAAGACTGGGGCGCGACCCCCGCGGCGATCGATTGCTGTCTCTCCGTCGCGGACGCGATGGACATCCAGGTCATGATCCACACCGACTCGTTGAATGAAGGCGGCTTCGTCGAGAGCACGATGGCGGCATTCAAGGGCAGGACGATCCACACCTACCATACGGAGGGGGCCGGCGGCGGGCATGCTCCCGACATCATCAAGGCGTGCGGCGAGAAGAACGTCATTCCCGCGTCGACCAATCCGACCCGGCCCTACACCGTCAACATCCTCGACGAAGCGCTCGACATGCTGATGGTGACGCACCATCTCGACCGCCGCATTCCGGAAGACGTGGCGTTTGCCGAAAGCCGGATCCGCAAGGAGACGATCGCGGCGGAGGATATTTTGCACGATATCGGGGCGCTCTCGATCGTATCGTCCGACAGCCAGGCGATGGGGCGCGTCGCCGAGGTGATCACACGCACCTGGCAAACCGCGGACAAGATGAAGCTGCAGTTCGGCCGATTGCCGGAGGAGGCGGGCCAGAACGACAATTTTCGCGCCCGGCGCTACATCGCCAAGTACACGATCAACCCGGCGATCGCGCAGGGCATTTCCGGCTATGTCGGCTCGATCGAGGTCGGAAAGATCGCCGATATCGTGATCTGGGAGCCGGCCTTCTTCGGGATCAAGCCCGACATGGTGCTGAAATCCGGCACCATCGCGGCCGCCATCATGGGCGATCCCAATGCGTCGATTCCAACGCCGCAGCCCGAATATTATCGGCCGATGTTCGGCGCATTCGGCCGCTCAGTCGCGGCAAGCTCGGTGACGTTCGTCAGTCAGGCCTCGCTCGACAGGACGCGGCAGCTTGGGCTGGCGAAGCGACTTCTCCCGGTGTCGAACACGCGCGCGATCGGCAAGCATTCGATGGTTCTCAACAGCGCAGTTCCGCACATCGAGGTCGATTCGGAGACCTACGAGGTTCGCGCCGACGGGCGGCTGCTGACCTGTCCGCCGGTCAAGGTAGTCCCGATGGCGCAGCGCTACTTCATGTATTGATGCCATGCCGGCACATTCGGAGCACGCGATGACTGCCGAGCAATTTGCGCAATTGCCGCAGGCATTGCTGCGCCTGCAGAGCTGGCTCTCGCCGTCGTTCCCGAACGGCGCCTACAGCTATTCGCATGGTCTCGAATGGGCGGTGGAGGCCGCTCATATCACCAGCCGCGCCAGCCTTGTCGACTGGCTCGAGGCCGACCTTTGCTACGGCTCCGGCCGCAATGAGGCGATCTTCTTCAAGGATGCCTATCGCTCCGTGAGCGAGGGCCGGGAGGCCGAACTCGCGCAGCTTGCGGGGCTGGCCGCGGCTTTCCGTGGCACGTCCGAGTTCGTGCTGGAGTCGGCACAGCAATCGTCGGCCTGTCTTGCGACGCTTCGTCAGGTCTGGCCCGACCGGATCCTCGATGTCTTCGCGCACCTGCAGTGCGCGCCGGTGCTGGCCGTCGTGCTTGGTGCGCGGTCGGCGCGCGAGCGAATTCCGCTCTGCCTTGCCCTGCCGGCCTTCCTGCACAGCTACGTCGCCAATTTGGTCATGGCGGGCGTGAGGCTGATCCCCCTCGGTCAAACCGACGGTCAGCTTGCGATCGCGGCGCTTGAGCACCCGATCCTCGCCCTGAGCGCCAAAGCAGTCAGCGCGACCATCGATGAGTTGGGGTCGGCGGGTCTCATGGTCGAGCTCGCTTCGATCGCGCATGAAACACAGTATACGAGGTTGTTCCGGTCATGAGCACGAACGCAAGCACGACGTCGTCGCCTCGCACGCGGCCCGCTCCACCCAGCCACGGACCGTTCCGTGTCGGCATCGGCGGGCCGGTCGGCTCCGGCAAGACAGCGCTGGTGGAGGCGTTGTGCAAGCATCTGCGGGACTTCTACTCGATCTATGTGATCACCAACGACATCTACACCAAGGAGGATCAGCTGATCCTGACCCGGGCGGAGGCGCTTCCGGCCGAACGGATCATGGGCGTCGAGACGGGTGGCTGCCCGCATACCGCGATCCGCGAGGATGCCTCGATGAACCTTGCCGCGATCAACGACATGAACGTGAAATTCCCGGCTACCGAGCTCTGCTTCGTGGAATCGGGCGGCGACAATCTCGCCGCCACGTTCAGCCCCGAGCTGGCCGACTTGACCATCTACGTGATCGACGTCGCCGCGGGCGAAAAGATTCCGCGCAAGGGCGGGCCCGGCATCACGCGGTCGGACTTGTTGGTCATCAACAAGATCGACCTCGCGCCGATGGTGGGGGCCAATCTCCAGGTCATGGAATCCGACGCCCGGCGCATGCGCGCCATACGACCCTTCATCTTCTCGAATCTGAAAAGCGGATTGGGCGTGGAGGAGATCGCCGCCTTCATCCTGGAAAAGGGCGGCCTGACCACCATGGCGCTCTGAACAACGTCAGGCTTGCAAGGCCGAAAGACAGCCGGCCGCGCATGCGGCCGCGGCTCGGCGCGTCTTCCGCAACGACCGCATCAGCAGCCGCGACAGATCTTCAGCTTCCGGTCGAACTCGGCATTGTCGATGCCCTGCTGTTCGTTGAAGATCGACTGGCGACGCTGAGTGGCCTGGTCTTCCGCCGAATTCGGCATGAACTCCTGGCCGCGCGGCTGCACGCGGACATCTTCAACGGCTGCTGGCGGAGGCGCCTTGGCCGATGACGGGTTTGGCGCGGACTCCGCCGCGATTGGCGTGGCGAGGGCAAGAAGCAGACCGGCTGACGGCAGCGTGCATGAAGCAATCGAGGATATCTTCACTGGTCGTCTCCTTTCGGCAGATCGGACGATGCCTGATCCTCGTGGTCATAGAGGTTCTCGACCTCAAACTCTTTCTCCGGATTGTTGCGGCTACGCCGATCTTGACGAATGCTGGGATCGAAAGCGGGAGTCGCGGCGTCGCCGCAGGTGCGCGCTGCAAAATGCCGAAAAACAACCCCATGCAAAGTAACCGGCGGCTGCCGGCCTTCGGCAAGACCCACTTGACACGTCGGGCAACTCAGCGATATTCTTCCAATATTCCGAAATTGCGGCCGGCTGCGCCAGGCTAGCTCGGCCGGGAGTCGGAGTGCGCGATGGGTAGCGTGAAGCGAAACACGCTGCCGTGGGGATGATTGGGCGATGCCCACAGCGCGCCGCCATGCGCCTTGATAATCGACCGGCAAATCGACAGGCCGACGCCCAGGCCGCTCGGCTTGGTCGTGAAGAAGGCATCGTACAGATGCTCGGTCTCGCCGGCCGGCAGGCCGATGCCGACATCAGCCACGGCGACCGCGACGGTCTCCGAGGAGGTCAGTGCTGCGCCGAGGGAAAGAAATCGAGGCCGGTCATCCGTCGTTGCCATCGCCTCTATCCCGTTCATCATCAGGTTCATGACGACCTGTTGCAATTGCACGCGGTCCCCGAGCACGATGTGCGGGCCGACCGCAAGATCCATTCTGAGCACCACGCGTTGCCGGCGGATCTCGCTGCTCAACAGCGCCGCGGTTTCCCTGATCGCGTCGATCACATCGAGCGGCGCTCGCGTCGGCGCCGACTTCCTGGTCATCTGGCGGATGCTCTCCATCACGCCACTGGCGCGATGCGCGTATCCGGCGATGCGCGCTGCCGCTGCGGCGGCTTTGCCGATCTCGGGAGGGTTGCGCGCGAGCCAGGCGCTGCAGGCGCCGGCTCTCGCGGCGATCGCCGTCAGCGGTTGGCGCACTTCATGCGCGATCAGGCTGGTCAATTCGCCGAACGCGGTGAGGCGGGACGCATGCGCAAGATCGGACTGCGCCGCCTGCAACGCTTCCTGCGCACGCCTGTAATCGCTCAGATCGATCGTGGTGCCGATGTAACTCCTCAGCCGCGCTGGTTCGCAGGGAGTAGGTCGTCCTACGATATGCAAATGCCGCACTCCGTCCGGACGGACCAGGCGGAATTCGCAGTCGAAGACCTCGTCATTGCGCATCGACGCTTGCACCGTGCTGCGAAGGGCGGCGCGGTCCTCGGGATGAACCATGCGAAAGGCGCGCACAATGCTCGGCGGCTTTCCGCTGCGGGGATCCGCGCCGAAGATCCGATAGTGCTCGTCGGACCAGATCAATCGGCCAGTGCGCGCATTCCAGCTCCAGCTTCCGGTGTGGCTGATGCTCTGTCCCTCGGCCAGAAAGGCTTCGCTGCGCTGCAGGTCGGCGTATAGCCGTGCATTCTCGAGTGAGATCGCCGCCTGCGCCGCGAGCAGGTCAAGCACGATCGCCCGCTGCGGCGTGAATGCTCCGACTGTAACGTTGCTCTCGAGGTAGAGCACGCCGACGAGCTTGGCCTGCGCGACGATCGGGAGGCAATGAAACGAGACTCTGCGTCTCTTCCGCAAGTAAGGATCTGCCGAGAACAGGGCCTTGTTTGCCGGCTCGGCCGAATTGAGGCTCGTTCGGGTCCGGACAACGTAGTTCAATACCGGCTGGGAGAACTGGACGTGACGATGGTCCGCCTCCGACATCGTCACGTCGACGCCGTTTGCCGAAAGATGCGCCTCCGCGGCGATCTTCGGACCGTCGTTCCCCATCAGGAACAGGATGCCGCGTTCGGCGGCGGCCTGCTCGATCACGACCTGCATCAAGGTCCGGATCAACGTATCAAGTTCGATTTCTCCGGACAGTGCGCGAGACGCCTTGAACAGCGCGTTGACGTCGAGCTGCTGCAGCGGCAGGTCGGAAGCCGCAATCGGGGTGCGTGCGTCCGAGGAGGGTAGATGCGGATGGGCGCGCTCGAGTTGCCGGACCTTGGCGTCAGCACCCCACCGCTGGTAGCAGTCGCGTGCAATCGCCAGATAGGAGAGGACCACGGTTCGAATGCCACGCGCCTCGTAGAACCGTGCCGCGCGCTCGGCGGCGATCGCTTCGATCTGCACGAAGTCGGCTTCCCGGGCCAGGCGGATCGCTTCCTCGTACAGCCGTTCCGCCTCGAGTTCGCGGCCTTCGATGCGCGCGATCTCGGCCGCGAGCAGCGTCAATCGGCCGGCGAAATTTTCCGTGGCGTGCGCGCAGCGGATGGCGAGCTCGTGCCAATGCTGACGAATGCTTTCGACATGCAGCTCGCGTCGCTCCGGCGGTGCCGCATCGTGTGCGGCCGCATGGGCGAGCGCTGCATAGAACCGGTATTCCACCAGCTCCAGATAGGCGCGTACGCGCAGGTAAAGCTTGTCGGCCCGTGCGACGAATGCAACAGCAGCATCGTGGTGCCCTGCCAGCACGTTGACCTGGATACGGTTCACATAATGCATGCAGGCCGTCTGAGGCCAAGCCTCATGCCGGGGATAGACGTCGGTGGGACCGGGCACCTCGAAGCTGCGGTCGTTTTCGTGGCCGATCAGGCTGAGCGCCAGATCTCTCTGCGTCGCCGAGTTTGCGGCCGGCAGTTCGAAACCCGCGGCCTGGTCGAACGCAACGTCCCCTTCTGCATCATTCAAGGCCTCCTGAAGCGGATTGCCGCAGAACAGGCGGATCGATGTCAGCATCCAGCTCAAATAGGCGACCCAGGCAAGGTCACCGGTCGCCAATGCAATATCGCGGCCGCGTCGAACGAACGGCAACGCGGACCGGATCGGCTGAACCCAAGGGATGACATAATAGCCGAATACGGCGATCGCCCGGCCGCTGAATCCGAGTTGCGGCTGCCGCTCCGCCAGCCAAACCCCGAGCTGCGCCAGGCGGACACCGAATTGCGGATCTGCGTAACGGTTGAAGAAAACGCTGAACACGCACACCAGCGGGTAGCAAGCGCTCTCGCAGCTTCCGTGCTGCAGCGTCAGGCGTGCCGCTCCCATGATCACAAGGTGCGACAGGTTGAGATCGGTGAGGAGAGCAGGTGAGACGAGGTCGGCGAACACTGCCATCGCCGTGCGATGGTCGGGGTCGGTCATGGGGGGTAATGCGCGAAGGTCGTCGTCGGACAGCTGCTCGGACAGCATCCGCAGGCGACGGCCTTCCTCGTCCACTTCGCTGTCGGTCGGATGGGGTTGCCAGTCGATCCCGATCAAACGCAAAACATCGAGGCAGACGGCAACGGCGCGCGCAAGCTGGCCCTGCATCGAGCAGAGGTTGGACAAAATCCTGGCGACGGCCGCGCTGGCTTGCAGGTTGGCGCAATTCTGCGACAGCAGAAGCAAATGTGCTTCCGCGACATCGAGATGTCCGACCAGAAATTCGCATTCGGCGCGCAGCAAGGCGATTGCAAACGCCCTCTCGCTACAGCGCGGATGCGCGTCGTCGCCGAGCAACTGCTGGGCGATCTCGAGATAGGCGATTGCGGCATTGTAGGCCGCCGCACTCCGTGCGCGCCGGCCGGCCGCAAGGTTGACTGCGATGATGTGTTGCCGTTCGACGTCGTTCGTCACGGCGCTGACGCCGCGATTGAGCTGGTTGGCGACGATGTACAGCTTCTCGCTCGTCTCGTCCGGAGCTGTTTGTCCTGCCAGCGCCATCCCGATGCGGAGATGCAAAGCGGGCCTGGATTCGGCGGGCGCAAGCCCGTAAGCAGCCTCCTGCACGCGATCGTGCACGAAGGCGTAAGACCTGCCCTTGCGGGCGACGAGGCCGGCCTGCAGCGCCGGACGCAGGCTCGCAATGACCTCCTGCACCGACCGGCCGGAGGCGACCGCGAGACCGTCAACTTCGGCGGCGCTGCCGAGGGATGCAAGATCCAGCAGGACCTGCCGCGAACCTCCAGACAGCAGGTTCAGCTTTGCCGCCATCAGATCGGCGACGCTGTCGGCGAGGCCCTGGGCCCGCACGCGAGCGATATCCCACTGCCAGGCGCCCGCACGCGGATCATACGCCAGCAGGCCTTCGTCATTCAGCGTCCTGAGGAACTGGGTGGCAAAGAACGCATTGCCGCCGGTCTTGGCATGAACCAGCTTTGCCAGCGACCGCGCTTCCGCGCGGCCACATTCGAGTGTTTCTGCAATCAAGACTGCAATGTCGAGCGAACTCAGGGGATCCAGCACGACCTCCTCGACGGGGACGCCCGCGGTGCGAATCGTGTCGAGCTGCAAGGTCAGTGGATGGGAGGGGCCGACCTCGTTGGTCCGGTAGGCTCCGATCAGCATCAGGTTCGACACATCGCGCCGAGTGACGAGATCGCCGACCAGATCGACCGTCGCCACATCCAGCCATTGCAGGTCATCGACAAACAGGACGAGGGGGCGGCCGGGGCGGGCAAAGGCCCCGACGAGCCGCCGGAACACGATGCGCAGGCGGTTCAACCGATCCTGGGGCGTCAGGTCCTCGACCGGAGGCTGCCGACCGAGGATCAGCTCGAACGCGGGAATCAGCTCCGTCACAAGATGACCGTTCGGTCCGATCGCCTCGGCCAGCGTTTGCCGCCAGGCGGCAACCTCCTCGTCATCGTAGGTGAGAATCTGGCGCAGCAGCGATGCGAAGGCCTGGTTGAGCGCCGCATAGGGCGTATCTCGCGTTTGCTGATCGAATTTGCCGGTCGCGACCAGGGCACCCTCCGGCGCCAGATGGGATTGGAATTCCGCGGCGAGCGATGATTTGCCGACACCGGAAGGCCCGGAGATCAGCGCAACCACGGTCTGCCCTGACGCGGCGACGCGGTCGTAGACCGTGTGCAGGGCGGCGATTTCATCGGCCCGGCCGTAAAGGGTGCGTGGGATCCGGATGGTGGTGACGGCATCGTACCTGCCGAGGGCGAAACGATGGACGCGCCGCCGGGCGGTCCACTCCGCCAGGCATTCCTCGAGGTCGGCCGCAAGACCCTCTCCGGACTGATAGCGGTCGGCGGGCTCCTTCGACAGCAGCTTGAGCACGATGGCGGAAATCTGTGGCGGCAGGTCCGGCATTCGCGCGCTCGGCGCGGGAGGCGCGCGGACGACGTGGCAGTGGATCCACTCCTCGGGCGCAGATGCGCTGAACGGCAGGGTGCCGGTGAACAGCTCATAAAGCGTGACGCCAAGTGAATAGAGATCGCTGCGGCCATCGATCGGCCGGTTCATCCGGCCGGTCTGTTCCGGCGAGATATAGGGCAGCGTACCGGCAATCACGTCTGCGGCGACGCCGTGGGCGGTCTCCTGGGGGGTCTGATGCGTGGCGTTCCCGAACCCGGTCAGGCGCAGGCCGTCGCGCTCGGTGACCAGAAAATTTCCCGGCTTGATGTCGCGATGCACCAGCCTCTGGCGGTGCAGCCTGGCCACACAGCCGGCCATCCCGACCGCCAGCCGAAGTCGAGCGTCAAGGTCAAGCGGATTGCCGATGCGCCCGGCCAGCGGTTCGCCGCCGGGGTCCTCGAGCACAAGCATCATGTTGTCCTTGTGGGGGATCAACTCGACCGGAAGCACGGCCCAGGCCGGGTCAAGATCGGCGGCCAGGGCGTATTCGTTTTCAAGCTTCTCGAGGCTGCGTATCGTCGGTTGCCGCGGGACGAGGACGAGTTGCGAGCGCGCGCCGCCCCGCGGATCGGCCCGATACAGGATGAACGTATCGTCTGCCCGCAGGCGTTCGACGGCGCATTTCGTGAGGTCAATCATCGATCGCGCATCCTTCGGGGGGACGGATAGCGTTGGCGGCGACTGGGTCTCGCCGGCTGGAAAACACCTGCCTTCATCTTCCCGCGCATACCGGACGCAAGAATGCCGTCCGCTCGAGAGGACGCGTTGGTCAGCTCCATCGGCGGGCCGGGCGGTCGGTCACGGACCGGTGGACTCTGGATGTTCGGACACGCGGTCAAGCCGGTTACACCCCCGAGCAGAATTCGCAACAGCTCCACATGACACCGGGAGCGATGGCGAAGCTCCATCGACGGGCGTCTGAAGGATCACTTTGTCGCGAGAACAACGGCTTTGCGTTCCACAACCAGGATCTCGCGAGCTTCGAAGATCCGATCGGCCAGCTGTTCTGCGGACAGGGGATTTTCTCTCGTCTGCCTGTAACGAAACGACTCTTCCCCGCGAATTAGCTATGTCGGAATTGGCTGGACAAACCGTTCTCGAGTAACCTGTTTACTCGCTGTATCGGGGTTACTTCACGCCGGAGCCGCGAGCGTGTATGCGACGATATTTGGACCCCACGATGCTGGCTCACCCGCTGACCGCCCCCGGCGCGAATGCACGCGGACTGCGGCCAGAGCACCCGCCTGAGAGAGTCAACACGGAGCGATGAGGCGACCGGTACGGACGAGGCGACCTGCCGGGAAGCGGGGTGCGCGCCCTCGCGTGTCTTCCCGTTCGGAGCTGGAACAGCAGGTAGCCGAACTCGTTGCACAGCAAGCGGCCGTATCGGAAGTCCTGCGTGCCATTGCCCGCTCGCCAAGCGATCTGCAGCCGATCTTCGACGCTATCCTCGACAGCGCCGCGCGGCTGTGCCGCGGTGACCTCGGCAGCCTGCGTCTGTTCGAGAAAGAGGGCTTCCGTCTGGTCGCGATCCGAGGGAATCCCGACCTCTTCAAGCGGTGGCGGGTGCCGGACCTCGTGGATCACGGCAGCTATGTCGGCGCGTTGGCTGCCAGCAGGATACCGAGCCATATCCCCGACCTGGCGGTCCACGAGGCCTATCATCGCGGTGAGCCGCTCATCCGGGGTGTCGTCGACATGCTCGGCGTTCGAACCATGCTGGTCGTGCCGATGTTCAAGGATGACGATCTCATCGGCACGATCAATCTGGGCCGGATCGGGGTGCGGCCATACACCCACAAGGAGATTGCCCTGTTTACCGACTTCGCCGCGCAGGCCTCCATTGCCCTGGAGAGCACGCGTCGCGAGCGGCAGTATCGCGAGCTGCAGCACGAGCTGGCACGCGCGAACCGCGTCGCCATCCTTGGACAACTCGCCGCGTCGATTGCCCACGAACTCAAACAGCCGTTGACCTCCGTGGTCGCGAGCGGAGACGCCGGCCTGCGATGGCTTGCGAAACAGCCGCCTGGCCTCGAAGAGGCACGGCGTTCCATCGAGCGAGTGCTCGAAGGGGCGCTGCGCGGCGGCGGCATCATCACAGGCCTGCAGGGTCTTACCAAGAAGCAGCCGTCGCGCAGAGAGCCGTTGGATATCAACAGCGCGATTCAGGAGGTGGCTGTTCTCACCCACGGCGAGGCCATCAAGCACGGCGTCAGTGTGCGCACCCGGTTTGCGTCTTCGTTGCCCCCCGTCCAGGGAGACCGCCTGCAACTGCAACAGGTCCTGCTGAACCTGATCGTCAACGCCATTCAGGCGATGAGCGGCATCAGTTCAGGTCGCCGTGAATTGCAGATCAGCACCGAAAGCACTGCGGAAGGCGTGCGGGTCGGCGTTCGGGATACCGGCCCGGGGTTGCCGCCGGAGTGTCCCCCGCGTCTCTTTGAGCCCTTCTACACAACCAAGGCCGACGGCATGGGAATGGGCTTGGCGATTTGTCGCTCGATCGTTGAAGCGCATGGCGGACGCTTGTCGGCGAGCCGGTGCGAGCCAAACGGAGCGCTGTTCCAGTTCACGATTCCGGCCGACCGGGATGAGATGCCCGGCGATGCTGTCGTCGATGAGGACGCGGTCGCCGGCGATTGACCTGACGGACCGTTCGCAGACCGGCTCGACCCACCGATCAGGATCGGAAGGCGCGGACACCCCGTTTCAACGATCGGGCTCTTTAGTTGGTCGCTTCCCGTTCGCTGAATGCGATCCAGCGTTCGTTGTTGCTTGCGCGCAGGATATCCTGCTTCAGCAGATACACCGATGCCGACAGCAGCACGATATCCTTCACAAGAAAGAGAAAGGGCAGCGTCGCGGCCGGAAAGCCGCCGGCGGGCGCCGCCCAGGCTTCGGGGAAGAACGGGATGATCGTTACCGTTGCCACGTAGGTCGCGCACGAACCGAGCGAACCGAGGACAGCCAGCCTTCTGTTCCAGAACCCCAGCAGCAGCAGCGCGCCGATCAAGAATTCCGCGCTGCCGAGAAAGAACGCCGCGCCGCGTATGCCGAACACCGGATAGAGCCAGAAGATCAGCGGCCCGTGGCTGATGAACGGGATCAGCGCGTGCGCTTCATAGTCGAACCATTTCTGGCAGCCGAAGACGAGGAAGACGATGATCATCGTCGCGCGAACGAAATGATAATCGAAGTCGCCTCTGACGATGTCCAGTTTCGAGAGCTTCGCTATGAGAGCGTCCATGTGAGTGGCTCCAATGGGCCGTCGAACGCGGGGTGACGAGCTCCCCTTCGCTTTTCGATGATCAGACATGCGCTCGCGTCGGGCGCTGTGCGTCGATCAAGCAATATCAGGGGTCTCGGGGAGGCGCAGCGCGTCCGTTGCCGCGGATTTCGCAATCTTGCGGACTTTCACGCCCGCACCCGACGGGAACGAACAGCGACCGGCTCCCTCTCGCGGGGCGGACGCCGCGGAGAAACCTATACCAAGGTATGGGTCCTGGCATCACAACCGAGATATTGTTTTGGGGACGCGCTTGAAAGCATCGTGTCGCGGCGAATTGCGCTGCCGTTCGGCGCAGGTGGACTGTCCAGGCCGGGGAGGTCATGCGCGCTCCCTTGCTTGGCAATTTTCAACGCCCGGATGCCGCGCGATAGCTCACCCAGGCTCAACGAGGCCGTCTTCGTCTTGTTGGGTGCGGTGATCTTGGCCACCTTGCAGGACTGCCTTCGGTGACAATTCCTTTTGTCGCAGTTGTCGATGATGACGAACCGCTATGCTCATCCTTGGTCGACCTGATGCGCTCCGTCGGCTATCGCGCCGAGGCCTTTACCTCGGCGGAGACATTGCTGACGTCCGCCGGCAGATTCGCTTTGGACTGCATCATCGCCGACGTTCATATGCCCGGAATGGGAGGCCTCGATCTGATCCGGGAGCTGCAGCAGCAGGGCATCGCCACCCCGGTCATTCTCATTACGGCTCTTCCCGACAAGTATCTGGACGACGAAGCGGTCTTGAGAGGCGCTCTGTGCCTGCTCAGAAAGCCATTTGAAACGAGTTCGTTGCTCGATTGTATCGAGAGGAGCCTGGTCAGATGAAAACGCCCGCGAACGACGGCATCGTCCCTCCGATATCGGCTTCGCCGGCGTCCGTCGGTGATGCTGGTCCTTCGCGCGCCGGGCGCGGCGCCCGTCCGCGGCACAACGCCCGATGGGAGAGCTGGAACAAGTCCTCTCGGCGCTGGGGAGCTCTCATGACCGCGGCGCAGGCCGGCGACAGTCGGGCCTACGAGCAGTTGCTTCGAGAACTGGACGTGTGGTTGCGCCGCTACTATGCCCGTCGCTTGCCTCATCCGGCTGCCGACGATGCGAGACAGGACGCACTTCTGGCCATCCACGCCAAACGCTACAGCTACATACCATCGAAGTCGTTCGGCGCATGGGTCATGGCGATCGCGCACTACAAATGGATCGACCGGATCCGTGACGCATCTCGATATACCGCGCTGTCGCTCGACGAGGAGATTGCGGTCGAGGATCACGAGGGCGCCGCGGTCAGTGCCGCCGCGCTGGATCATCTGCTCGGCCGCTTGAAGCCGGCGCAGGAATGCGTGATCCGCCTCGTGAAACTGAAGGGGCTCAGCATCGCGCGCGCATCCGGAGCGACCGGGCAGTCCGCATCCCTGGTCAAAATCAATATCCATCGCGGCCTCAAGAAACTTGCAACCTTCGTGTCCTGATGCCGACGCGGCGAGCCTGCTGAGCTGCATCGGGAATGCCGCCAATGCGTCGCGTCAGCGTGGAGCGCGCGGCGCTAATTCATCAAGATCACCTCAACGGTCACAATCCCGAAATAGCCGGCCGTCGCGAGATGCCCGACAATGCGCATGCCTTCGGCGCGGCTCCGTAGCGAACGGAGGTCGGGACGATCGAGTTCGTGCGGATCCGACAAGAGTGGGTTGATGAATGAGGCCGACAGCTTCCGACCCATCTCGGGCTGCGCGCGGGAAGCCCGGGTGTGATCTCGGGCGCGAGCGCAACGCCGCAACGCAATTGCTGGTGCGGGAGCTTCGGCATCGCATCCACAATCTGCTTGGCGTCGTTCAGTGTCTCGTGACCAACACTGAGGCGACCACAGTCGATGATTATCGCACGGCGGTCCACGCCAGGATCGAGGCGTTGTCGGACGCTCATGATCTGATCGAGCGCGCGCACCAATCCCGTGTCATGCTGGCGAAGCTGCTTCAGCTGACGCTCAGGCCGCACGCGGCACGCCCGGGCGATCGTCTCGTTCTGGCGGGACCGGACATCACGCTCGAGCCGCATGTTGCGCTGCCGCTTCATATGATCTTCCACGAACTGGTGACGAACGCCGGCAAGCACGGCGCCCTGAGCTCGAGGTCGGGATCGGTCGAGGTGCTTTGGGACATCGTGCCGGGACCCTGCGGCCGGGCCCTCGCCATCCAGTGGCGCGAGCGCGGCGGACCGCAGGTGAGAAAGCCGGCGAACGAGGGCTTTGGCATGCGCCTGATCGCGAAGGCACTGCCCCGCGCGCAGGTCGATCTGGATTTCGCCCCAACCGGCCTGGTTTGCCGTCTGCTCCTCGAACTCGATTCCGGGTCGGTTCGGGGAGAGTGGGTCAGCTAGGAGCAATCAGGAGTCATCACCATGAACACGCTCATCGACGTCACGCTGAACCCGATCGTCGGCATCCTGCGCCGGTCGGGGCTGCTCGCGAACGATCTTGATTACCATATCGTCCGCGCCTCGATGGTGATTATGTTCTTCTTCTTCGGCTATCAAAAGTGGTGGGCGTATGAGGCGGACCGTCTGGTGCCGTTCATTAGCAATGGCCCGCTGATCTGGTGGCTTTATCCCGTCTTCGGGCATCAGGGCGCCAGCTGGTTTCTTGGCGTCGCCGAATGGACCTGGGGGGCGCTTCTGTTCGCCGGCTTTCGGGACAAGCGTCTCGGCGTTCTCGGTGCCGTCGGCTCGAGCGCGACGTTTGTCGCGACCGTCAGCATCATTCCCTTCATGCCGGATGGCTGGGATGCGTCGGCCGGAGGGTTTCCGGCGATGACCGGCAACGTGCCGTTCCTGATGAAGGATGTCGTCCTGCTGGCCGTGTCGCTGTATCTCCTGAAGCAGGACGTGGCCCGCGTCACGAGCCCGGTCGTTGCGAAGGCGCTATCGTGAGATCGCCTCCCGCGCCGGCTGAAGCACGCCAGCCCTGGCGATCGGCTTAACTTGTCGAGACGGCTTCGAGCGGTTACACCTTGGGCAACGCCCTAGGTGATTCCGATGACTGACCCGCGTCCCGCGCCGATCCTGGTCGCGGATTCTCCCGGTCTCGACTTCCTGAATTCGCTCGCGACGCCCGTGGACACCGAGGTCGACTGGATCGGATCGGGCGAGGATCTGATTGCCTGGCTGTTGCAGGCCGGCCTGGTGACGCCTGAGGCGATTGCCGACATGCGCAAGGCGGCGGCGCCGGGCGAATTTGACGCGGTCGCGGCGCAGGCCCGCAAGCTGCGCGAGTGGTTCCGCGGATTTGTGAAGGCGCACAAGGGCAGGCCGCTGAAGCCGAAGGTGCTTCAGGAGCTGCAGCCGTTGAACCGGATACTGATGAGGGACGAGGGGTTCGGCCAGATCGTCTCCCGCGAGTCTGGTCGCAGGAAGCCGGGAGGCGCGGGTGAAGACGACGCCCCGGTTTCCGGGCTGGCATGGCGTCCGCAGCGGCGGTGGCGATCGCCGGATGCGCTGCTGTTTCCGATTGCGAAAGCGATGGCCGAGCTGGTGTGCGACGAGGATTTTCGGCAGGTCAAGGCCTGCGAGGGACATCGCTGCACGCTGATGTTCGTGGACCGGACGCGCGGACGCGCGCGCCGCTGGTGTTCGATGGCCGTGTGCGGAAATCGGGCCAAGCAGGCGGCGCATCGCGAGCGCGCCTCGCGCGCCCGCAAATAGCCCCGCTCACACCGACGGTCCGTTCCCGGCATCATCGGCTTCCGGAGCTTCGTCGCATCGCGCGCTTGGCGCGGTTGCCGCAGACCGCCATCGAGCACCAGCGTCGAACGCGTCCTCTGGTTCTGTCCAGAAACAGCAGCCCGCACTCGGGACCTTCGCAGCTCCGCACATTGCTGAAATCTTCCTCGCACACCAGTTCAGCCATCGCGTCGGCGACCGGCAGCAGCAGCATGTCGGGGGATCGCCAAATGCGCGCCGTGGACCATTTGAGGCCGGATCCCGCGATGCCGCCGTTCAGTCCGCCGGACACGTCAATATGGGTGACCTGGACATCCCGTTCCAGGATTCGATTGAGCGGCCCCAGTCGTTCGATCGCCTGAGGCGGCAATGGTGCGCCCTTGAAATCCTCGACGAAGGTTCGAAACCACTTGCCCAGGGCCTTGGCATCAGCGGCCACGGTCTCGAGCGCGTCACGCTCCGCCGTCTTCCGCACGCTCTCGACGATTTCCGCCGGCACCAGCGCCGTGTCCTGCAACCATTGCAGGAAGGTTTCGCCATCGGAGATCGTCCTTGACGTGGCGCCCGGCAACTCGCCGAGCGCGTTCAGAAAGTCGAGACCGACGGCATTGGCAGCGAAGGTCGTCATGCGCGTGCGCTGATGCGGGGCCTGCGATTGCACGCCGATGCAGCAACGGTCTGTGGTTCGCCCGGACGGCCCGCCTCCCCGCGAGACGCTGCAATGTGTCCGTCGTTGCGCCGGCGGTGGCTGATCCGGGTCATTCGCCTCGTCTCCCTTCCGATTGTCCAACGCGATGCTGCGAGAGGGACGTTGCGCCAAGGAAAGCGAATTCGCCGCGTCGCTCTCGTCGCGCATCTGGATATTCGCAGGCGCGATCGAAGCGGTTACATCTCGGAGGATGATTTCGATCACGACTTCGGCAGTTGCCAGCAACCAGTCGCGCTGGCATGAGCGCCGTCGCGATCTCATGCAGGTGGAACGGACGGCTGCGCGACGGCCGGGTGACCGACATCCGCTTGGCCGTGAGTTGCCCGTGTCGGTTCGCTCCAGCCCGTGGAACGGCAGCGGCGCGGTTCCTTCGGCAGTCGGAACGCCTAACTTGTCAAATTCAACACGAACGGTTACATGCGTCACACTGACGCTGGTAATCTGATCGGGGTTGGCCATCTTCGCGGGGGCTTCCGCTGAGGGGCAGAAAGAGCTTAGTTCGCCCCGCAAGGAGGGCGTCAATGGGTGCAAGAAACCAAGACGCAAGGCGCGACATTCGCATTCGTTCTCCCGGCATGCCCATCGATTCAGACGCGAAGAAGCAACCAAGAATGCCGTCGTCGGGCTTCGTGCATATCGTCGACGACGACGTGGCGGTGCTTGAGTCGCTCGGAGACCTGCTCCGCTCGCTGGACTATCAAGTCGCGCTGTACAAATCGGCCGCGGATTTTCTCAAGGCCGAACTCCCCGATACGCCGGCATGCCTGGTGCTGGACGTCAGGTTGCCGGGCACCAGCGGCCTCGAGCTGCAGGAGTATCTTGCAAGCATCAACGTCGGGCTGCCCGTCATTCTGATGACCGGCTTCGGTGACATCCCGATGAGTGTGCGAGGGATGAAACTGGGCGCGGTGGATTTTCTGACCAAGCCGATCAGGAATCAGGATTTGCTCGATGCGATCGCGGTTGCGATCCGGCTTGACCTCGATCGGCGCGAGGATATCGCGCAGATCGCGGTGTTGCGGGAGAAGTATGCGCGTTTGACCACGCGTGAACGCCAGGTCATGGCGCTGGTGGCCTCGGGGCTCATGAACAAGCAGGTTGCCACCGAGCTCTCGATCAGCGAGGTCACCGTCAAGATGCATCGCGGCAGCGTGATGCGGAAGTTGGGCGCGAGCTCGGTGGCGACGCTGGCTCGAATGGCCGAAGCTCTCGACATCGAGCGGTAGCGGCCGCCGCCGTCGCTTGCGATTACCGGAAACTTGCCCGTCCTCAAGCCGCCCATACCAAGGTATGGGATCGTGCATCCCAACCGAGAGATTGTCGATATCCACCGCCGACAGCATGGTGTCGCCGCGTACTGTGCTGCCATACGGCCTCGCATGGACCCTTGCTTCCGAGGAGGAATGATCGCGATGGCGACATGCATGTCGAGTTCGAGGGAGCGCAGAATGATGCGCCAGGATGGCATCGATGGCGTTTCTGTCGACATCGTACAGGGCAGGGAGAGAGTTGACGCGGACCCGCTGAAATCAGTCGGCGGTACCGTCCATCATCAAACCGTCAAGATCACCCCCGCTGAAGCCGCCAAGCGCCTGGGCACGGGCTGGCATTGGTGGCATTCGGAAAGCATCCACGTGCCGATCGGCAGCAAGATCGAGTTCCACTTCCAGGGACTCTGGCATCTGCTCGCATTGTACGACGAGGGCATGCGCAAGAACGGCGAGACGACGATCGATGGCCTGCGATCGCGGCTTCGAAGTTTTGTGCACAAACTCACCTTCGTGCCCGCGGGCTGCGCATACCGTGAGTGTCATGAAGCCGGAGCGTCAACGCGGTTGACGTTTCTCTATCTGAATCCCGCGGCCTTCCGTGCATCGGACGGCGAAACCGCCCTGCTGCCACGACTGTACTTCGAAGACAGCCTGGTCTGGGAAACGGCATCGAAGCTGAAGCATACGATCGAGAGCGGCCAGGCCAAACATGCGCCGTATCTGGAGGCGCTCTCCGGCGTACTGGCCCATGAGCTCTCTCGCGTCGACCAGGAACTGGTTCGCGAGCCGGCGGTGATCCGCGGCGGTCTTGCCAGCTGGCAGAAGCGCGCTGTGGTCGGCTACATCGAAGAGCATCTTGGCGAACAGATCTGCCTGCTGACGCTCGCCGAGCTTTCTCGGCTGAGCCTTCATCACTTCTGTCGCGCGTTCAAGCAATCGTTCGGAATCCCGGCGCATCAATACCAGGTCCAGCGTCGCATGGAGGTCGCCAAATTGCTGCTGGCGGATCGGACGACATCGATCACGGATATCGCGCTCAGCCTCGGCTACGCCCAGACCAGTTCCTTCAGCAGCGCGTTCCGAAAGACCACCGGCTGGACGCCGACGGTTTTTCGCAGGGAATTCGAATAGGCCGAGGATCCGATCGCCGGCGAAGCGCGATTGCGGATGTCTGCCTGACCTTTCCGCGGACGAATAACTTCTTTGTGCGCCTGTAACCGATCCACCGCCATCCGCGAAAGCATCTGATGACCGGGCTGGAGGCGTTCCGCGCATTTACAATGGATTCGGGAGATGGTTCGATGCGTGCAATCGTGCTTGAAAAGTTCGGTGGTCTCGACAGTCTTGTCATCAAGGACATCCCGGAGCCCGAGCCGAAGGCGGGGCACGTTGTCATCCAGATCAAGGCCTTCGGCATCAATCACGCCGAGATGCATATGCGTCGGGGCGAGTGGGCCGAAGCGGCGCCCGTCAGCGGCATCGAGTGCGTGGGCCTCGTGAAGTCCTGTCCCGGCGGCGAGTTTCCCGTCGGCGCCAAAGTCGCCGCCCTGATGGGAGGTCTCGGCCGCACCATCAATGGCAGCTATGCCGAATATACCCGCGCGCCGGTTTCCAACGTCGCATCGATCGAATCGGATCTGCCCTGGGCCGACCTCGCCGCGATTCCCGAAACCTATGCGACAGCCTGGACCTGCCTGTTCCGCAACCTCGCCATCGAGCGGGGGCAGCTGCTCGTGATCCGCGGCGCGACGTCCTCGTTCGGCCAGGCGGCGCTCAAGATGGCGGTCAATGCCGGGGCTCGGGTGGTCGCAACGACCCGCAACCGCGAACGCTTTGCCATGCTCGAAAAGCTGGGCGCCGAGCGCTGTGAGATCGAGCGACGTGATTTATCGGGGCATATCCCGGAGGCGAAAAAGATCGATGCCGTGCTCGATTTGGTGGGCAACACGGTGATGCTCGATTCGCTTGCCATGCTTCGCCGCGGCGGCCGCTCGTGTCTGGCCGGCTGGCTTGGCGGTCTCGATCCGATCGCCGACTTCAATCCGCTGCTGCAGATGGCCAGCGGTGTCTATCTGACGTTCTTCGGCAGTTTTGTGTTCGGAACGCCGGGCTTTCCGCTCTCGGATGCGCCGCTGCAGCAAATCGCCGCCGATGCGGCCGCGGGTCGGCTCGACGTCAGGCCCATCAGAACCTTCCGTTTCGAGGAGATCCGCGAAGCCCATCGCGTGATGGAGGCCAACGAGGCCAGCGGCAAGTTGGTCGTGGTGCATGCCTGAGGCGACGGCCGAAACGAGAACAGGTACGTATTCAATGTCGGTGCGGACCGCTGGCAGGCCGCGCTCGACTTTCTTTGTTCCGCAGGGCGGTAATACTAAAGTCGTTTGGCTTTCGTGCAAGGTGTGACGGGGCGAGCAGATATCGGGCCACGACATATGAAGCGTCGACGCCCGGCAAGTCTTCCCGCAAACCACGGACAACCTTGGATAGTGCGCGCGGACCTTGACTCAATTCCTAGAATAATCGATGTTTCAATCTATTATTGGGGTTTGGGGGGATTGTTGCGGCTTTTTTCATTCTGCCATTGCTGTTTTCCGAGCGTCTTACGTGCATAGTAAAGATCTGAGATTTTAAGATCCGGACCAGGAATTATTCCTGAAGACCCGCCAATTTTGCTGCGCATACAAGCAATCGTCGAAACCAACATTGGCGGAAGCCCGGCGCGTCCTTCCCCGCACTCGGGGGAATGCACCATGACGAATTTTGTGTTTGTTGACGGCGACGACGACGCGTTCACGATCGACAGCGCCCATCAGCGGCATGTGAATCCCGGCGGCCTCACGTTCAGTACGGTGACCTCGGTATCGGCCTTCACGGCCGCGCAATTTGCCGGCGTCTCGTTCTGGGCGATCGACTCCAGCAACCTGTCGGCCTTCCAGTCCGGCGCCGCATTCAGCGGAGTCCGGCTCGGCGCCGACAACTTCACCGGATTTATCTCCGTCAACCTGGCCCCGGGCACCTGGTATCTCGGCATCACCACCAACAGCAGCTTCACCGGCGGAAGCATTCCGACCTACAGCGAAATGTCGACGCTCTCGCTTCCGGGAGAGTCGTTCGTCGGCAACGTCCCGATGCGGGCCGACGGCAATGCCGGCGCGTGGGACGCGCAGGGATTCACCATCACCGGCAACGTTCAGCAGTTCTGGGAGGCTGAGGCGAGCGCCGGCGTCTACGTGATCATGAATGACGAGCTGTTCGGGCAATTCCAGGCGGCCTATCCCAATGGTTACACCGGCGGGAGCTACGCCTATCTGACCGCGTTGGGAAACGGCAACGGCGGCAACACCAGCGACATCGATGCGGAAACATTCCTGCCGGCTGGCCACTACTACATGGTCTGGATCAACAATTCGACTGGCTGGGCGGGCGGGGCCGCCAACCTCACCGGCTTCAGCGCCAGCGCAGGCAATTCGATCGGCACCACCGGTAGCGGTGGTTCAGGCGGCGGTGGCGGTGGTGGAGGCAACACCGGCGTCAATCTCACGACCACGCTGCTGGACGTCAACACCAACGCGGGTATCGGCCTGCCCTCGACCACGACGGTGGCCGGCGGCGACGTCATCTTCCATTATCACGTCAACAATTCCGGCAGCACCTCGGCCTCGGCCGGGGCGGTCGGCTACTATATTTCGTCCGATCCGACGATCACGACGAGCGATCGCCAGATCACGTATGGCAATCTGTTCGATGCGGTGCCGGCGAACGGCAGTTCACAGGACTACTTCGTGGACATAAAGCTGCCCGCGGATATCGCGCCGGGCACCTGGTATGTCGGCGTCATCGCCAATTCCACCCAGCAGACCGTCGAGACCAACTACGCGGACAATCCCTCCGCAGGTTTGCCGATCACGATCACGGGCTCGTCGACCCCGTCGACTCCGACGCTCTCGATCGTTCCGGTGTCGGCGAACAAGGCCGAAGGAAGCTCCGGCGGCTCGACGCCCTTCACCTTCGAGATCGATCGCAGCGGCAGCACGACGTCGACCTCATCGGTCAACTGGGTGATCAGCCTGAACAACCAGCCGGCCGCCAACGGAGCCGACTTCGTCGGGCCGCTGTCCGGCTCGGTGTCGTTTGCCGCCGGCGAGACCAGCAAGCTCATCACCGTCAACGTCGCCGCCGACACGGTGGTCGAGTCGAATGAAATCTTCCAGGTGGATCTCTACGGCGCCGCCGGCGCCACCATCAACCCGTCGAACGCAAGCGCGCAAGGCATCATCCAGAACGACGACAGCCAGGCGACGCTGTCGATCGTGCCGATTTCAGCCAGCAAGGCCGAGGGCAGTTCCGGAGGTTCGACGCCGTTCACATTCGAAGTCGACCGAAGCGGCAGCGCGGCGGCGGCCGCATCGGTCAACTGGGTGATCAGCCTGAACAACGCACCGGCCGCCAATGGCGCCGACTTCGTCGGGCCGCTCTCGGGCTCGCTGTCGTTCGCCGCCGGCGAAACCAGCAAGTTGATCACTGTCAACGTTGCGGCCGACACCGTGCCCGAGTCCGACGAACTCTTCCAGGTCGACCTCTACGGTGCCTCCGGCGCCGCCGTCAATCCGGCGGCCGCTAGTGCTATCGGGATGATCTTCAACGACGACGCGCAGCCGACATTGTCGATCGTCCCGGTCTCAGCGAACAAGGCCGAGGGCAGCTCCGGGGGCTCGACGCCATTCACGTTCGAGGTTGATCGCAGCGGCAGCTCGTCGATCGCCTCGTTTGTCAACTGGGTGATCAGCCTGAACAACCAGCCGGCTGCGAACGGTGCGGACTTCGTCGGACCGCTGTCGGGAATGCTGTCGTTCGCCGCGGGCGAGACCGCCAAGCTGATCACCGTCAACATCGCGGCCGACACGGTGGTCGAATCGAACGAAATCTTCCAGGTCGACCTCTACGGCGCCGCCGCCGCCACCATAAATCCGGGGGCTGCCAGCGCGATCGGCACCATCCAGAACGACGACATCCCGCCTCCGGTGCTGTCGATCGTTCCGGTCTCGGCGAACAAGGCCGAGGGCAGCTCCGGCGGCTCGACGCCGTTCACGTTCGAAGTCGACCGGGTCGGCAGCACGGCCGCGGCCTCGTCGGTCAACTGGGTGATCAGCCTGAACAACCCGCCGGCCGCCAACGGTGCCGACTTCGCCGGCCCGCTGTCCGGCTCGCTGAGCTTCGCCGCCGGCGAAACCAGCAAGCTCATCACCGTCAACATCGCCGCCGACACGGTGGTCGAGTCGAACGAAATCTTCCAGGTCGATCTTTACGGCGCCTCCGGCGCCGGCATCAATGCGAGCGCCGGCAGCGCGGTCGGCATCATCCAGAACGACGACATACCGCCTCCGGTGCTGTCGATCGTTCCGGTGTCAGCCAGCAAGGCCGAAGGAAGCTCCGGCGGCTCGACGCCCTTCACGTTCGAGGTCGATCGCAACGGCAGCACGGCGTCGGCCTCCTCGGTCAACTGGGTGATCAGTCTGAACAACGCGCCGGCCGCCAACGGCGTCGACTTCGTCGGGCCGCTCTCTGGTGCACTGACCTTCGCCGCCGGCGAAACCAGCAAGCTGATCACCATCAACGTCGCGGCCGACAAGGTGCTCGAGCCGACCGAAATCTTCCAGGTCGACCTCTATGGCGCGGCCAACGCGACCATTGCGCCATCCGCCGCCAGCGCGATCGGCGCCATCCAGAACGATGATACGGCGCCGATCGTGTCGATCGCGCCGTTGTCCGCCGACAAGGCCGAGGGCGATTCCGGCCTCACGCCGTTCACGTTCAACGTCAGCCGGGGCGGAGACACCTCCGGTTCGACCAGCGTGAACTGGGTGATGAGCCTCAACAACACCCCCGCCGCCAACGGCACCGATTTTTCCGGTGCCTTGAGCGGCGCGTTGACGTTTGCGGCGGGCGAAACCACCAAGACGGTCACGATCAATGTCGTCGGCGACACCGCGTTCGAAAACAATGAAGCGTTCCAGATCGATCTCTACGGCGTCAGCAACGGCACGATCGACTCGCACGCGGCGAGCGCGCTCGGCCATATTCTGAACGACGATGCGCTGGCGGGTCTGTTCACCGCGGGCAACGATACCGTGACCCTTCCGGGCCCGGGTGGCGTCTACAACGCGCTCGACGGCGACGACACGGTGTTCGGCACCACCTTGTCGGATTACATCGTCGGCGGCGCGGGCAACGATCGCCTGTTCGGCGGCACCGGCAGTCCGAACACGCTGCAGGGCGGAACCGGCAACGACACCTACTTTGTCGAAGCCTCCGGTGACTCCATCGTCGAATTCGCTGGCGAAGGCACCGATACCGTCCAGACGCCGCTCACGACATTCGTGCTGCCGGCCAATGTCGAGAACCTGACCCACACCGGATCTAGCGACTTCGTCGGCGTCGGCAACGGCTCCGATAACATCCTGATCGCGGGCGGCGGCAGCAACTATCTGGTCGGCCTCGGCGGCAACGATACGCTGATCGGCGGCGGCTCCGCTCCCAATACGCTGCAGGGCGGCGCGGGTGACGATATCTACGCCGTTCAGTCCAATCAGGACACCGTCTACGAAGTCGCCAACGAGGGGACCGATACCGTTCAGACGTTCCTCGCCAACTATGTGCTCCCGGCGAACGTGGAGAACTTGACGTTCATCGGACCCATTGCCCACGACGGCACCGGAAACGTGTCGAACAACGTCTTCACCGGTACCGCGGCGAGCGATACGTTCACCGGCGCCGGCGGCAGCGATACGTTCAACTATCGCCAGGCCGGAGGTGGCTTCGACACCATCACTGACTTCAACGCCAACAATGCCGATGCCAGCGGTCATGATCACATCGACCTGACCGGACGCGGCCTGAATTTCGCCCAGCTTGCGGTGACGACGGTCGCCGGCGGCGTTGTCGTCGGCATCCCCGGCGGTGACGCGATCTTCCTGAAGAACGTGGTGGTCTCGCAGATCGATACCGGCGATTTCTTCTTCTAGGACGCGACGAAGTTAGGTTGAGTTGGAGCGGCGTCGGACGTTCACCTCTCCCCGATGGGGAGAGGTGGACCGAATCCAGGCCAAATCGCTTCAACTCAACGTCATCCCGCTCTACGAGAGGGTCACCGCCAGCCCAGCGCTGGCGCGACGTGGGTCAGGATCGCCTCGATCGCGTGCACATTGTAGGCGACGCCGAGCTGGTTCGGCACGGTCAGCAACAGCGTGTCGGCCTCGGCGATGGCTTCGTCGTTGCGGAGCTGCTCGATCAGCACATCAGGCTCGGCGGCGTAGCTGCGGCCGAAGATGGCGCGGGTCCGTGGGTCGATGAAGCCGATCTGGTCTTCCTCCTCGCGGCCGCCGCCGAAATAGGCGCGGTCGCGATCGTCGATCAGCGCGAAGATGCTGCGGCTCACCGAGACGCGCGGCGTGCGGGTGTGGCCAGCCTCCGTCCAGGCGGCGCGGTAGGCGCGAATTTGCGCGGCCTGCTGGACGTGGAAGGCTTCGCCGGTCTCGTCGCTCTTCAGCGTCGAGCTCTGCAGGTTCATGCCGAGCTTGGCGGCCCACGCCGCGGTGGCGTTCGAGCCGGCGCCCCACCAGATCCGCTCGCGCAGGCCTTCGGCGTGCGGTTCGACGCGCAGCAGCCCGGGCGGATTGGGAAACATCGGCTGCGGATTAGGTTGCGCAAAACCCTCGCCGCGCAAGAGATCGAGGAAGATCTCGGCGTGACGCCGCCCCATGTCGGCATCGCTCTCGCCTTCGGCCGGCTGATAGCCGAAATAGCGCCAGCCATCGATCACCTGCTCGGGCGACCCGCGGCTGATGCCGAGCTGCAGCCGCCCGCCGGCGATCAGATCGGCGGCGCCGGCGTCCTCGATCATGTAGAGCGGGTTTTCGTAGCGCATGTCGATCACGGCGGTGCCGATCTCGATCCGGCTGGTTTTGGCGCCGACCGCCGCCAGCAACGGAAACGGCGAGGCGAGCTGGCGCGCGAAATGATGGACCCGAAAGTAGGCGCCGTCGGCGCCGAGCTGTTCGGCGGCGACGGCGAGCTCGATCGACTGCAGCAGCGTATCCGCGGCCGAGCGCGTCTGCGATTGCGGGGAGGGCGTCCAGTGCCCGAACGAGAGAAAGCCGATTTTCTTCATCTGGCCAGTCTAGCGGTGTCCGGATGGTTTTGCGATCGTTAGCCAGCAGCCGCCGCGGAACGAATGGCGTTGTCATCGACTTGTGGACATATGGAGGCACCCAGACCCTTGGTAGCCAGGCTCGCGGCAGGCGTTGCGCTTGCGATCGCGATATTTGCGGTGGCCTATTACGGGTACTTGGCGTGGCTGCTGGTTTCACCGGACTGAAGCCGCCCGAGCCTTCTCCGTCAGGACATCTTGTGGAATGATGTTGCGCGCCCTGACGCGCCGGCGTCACGGCCGCGCTGCATGCTTTTCAGCGCCTGATTTCACCCGCCGTGCATCGAGGCGAGGCAATATGATAATGAAGATCCGTTGCATCCGACCGCTGGCAGGAATCCTGCTGGCGATCATCTTCCTCGGCGCAGGATCTGCGCTGGCCGAGGCCGCCACCATCGTGGCGCTCGGCGCCAGCAATACCTACGGTAAGGGCGTGGCCCGCAACGAGGCCTATCCCGCTCAGCTACAGGCCATCCTCAAGGGGCGGGGCAAGCCCGCCCGCGTCGTTAATGCCGGCATCAATGGCGACACCACCGAGGGCATGCTGCAGCGGCTCGATCGCGCCGTGCCCAACGGCACCAGCCTCGTCATCCTGCAGCCGGGCGGCAACGACCGGCGCAAGGGCAGCCCGGACCGCAGCGGCGAGATCCAGAGCCGCCTCGCTTCGCGCGGCATCCCGGTCGTCATGATGGGCAATGAGATGCTGAGCGGCCTGCCGCATCAGCCGGACGGGATTCATCTGACGCCGGAGGGCTATCACATGCTCGCGGAAGCCATCGCCTCACGCGTCCAGGCCGCGATGGGCCGCTGAGCCGATGATCGCGCGCCGGCCATTCCTGCAGCTCGCGCTCGGAGCAGCAACGCTGCCGCTCGCCGCGTCCGGCGCCCGCGCGGAATCCTTTCCATCGCGCCCCGTGACCATCATCGTGCCGTTCGCGGCCGGCGGCCCGACCGACGTGCTGGCGCGGATCATCGCCGAATACATGCGCGGCACGCTCGGCCATCCCGTCGTGATCGAGAACATCACGGGCGCCTCCGGCACGGTCGCCGGGCTGCGCGCATCGCGCGCGACGCCGGACGGCTACACCATCACGATCGGGCATTGGGGCACGCATTGCCTCAACGGCGCGATCTATCAGCTGCAGTATGACGTGCGCGAATTCGAACCGCTGGCGCTGATCGCGAGCGGGCCGCAGCTCGTGATCGGCCGGCCCGACCTGCCCGCGAAGGATTTGAAAGAGCTGATCGGCTGGCTCAAGGCCAATGGCGACAAGGCCACCGCGGGCACCGCAGGGCCGGGAACCGGCGCCCATGTCGCCGGCGTGTTCTTTCAGCAGTTGACGCAGGCCAATTTTTCGTTCGTGCCGTATCGCGGCGCCGGCCCCGCGCTCAATGACCTGATGGCCTCCCATATCGACATCATGTTCGATCAGGCCTCCAACTCGCTGCCGCAGGTGAAAAGCGGGACGGTGAAGGCCTATGCGGTGACGGCGCCGTCGCGGCTCGCAACCGCGCCCGAGATTCCGACCGTCGATGAAGCCGGATTGCCCGGGCTCTACATCGCCTATTGGCACGGCATCTGGGCGCCGAAGGGGACGCCTGGCGAGATCGTGGCTGTGCTGTCGAAGGCGGTGATGGCCGCGCTCGCCGACCCCGCCGTCGGCAAGCGATTCGCCGAGCTCGGGCAGGAGATCCCGCCGCCGGACAAGCAGGGCCCCGCCGCGCTGCGCAGCCACCAGGCCGCCGAGGTTGAGAAATGGTGGCCGATCGTCAAGTCGGCCAACATCAAGCCGGAATAGTCGTAATCGTCTGATTTGGAAGCATTTTTTCCCAAAATCCCCTGCTCGGCTTCCCCCCTTGAAAGGTCAATTGACGTGCATATATGTTCGTATGAACATATATGGGATGCGATGACTGATACGAACAATGCGGCAGCCGCGCCGGCCTCCCGTCCCAGGGGACGCCGCAGCAAGGACATGCCGGACGGCCGCCAGGCGCTGCTGATCGCCGCGACCGAAGCCTTTGCCAATCTCGGCTTCGATGGCGCCGATCTGCGCAGCGTCGCGGCGGCGGCGGGGGTCGCGCCGAACCTTGTGCGGGTTCATTTCGGCAACAAGGCCGCGCTGTGGGAGGCCTGTCTCGATCGCATCGTGACGCTCGCCGTACCGGCGATGGCCGAGGTGCATGCGATCGCTCACGACGCCAGTCGCTCGCTCGGCGACCGGCTCCGCGCGCTGATCATCCGCGTCGCGACATTCTATGCGGCGTATCCGGAAGTGCGGAATTTCGTTGTTCGGCGCGGCGCCGAGAGTCCGGAGCGCGCCACCCTGGTGACCGAGAGGCTGCTGCGTCCGGCCTACGAGACGGCACGCGCGCTTTTTCAGGCCGGCATCGAGGCCGGCATCATCCGCAGCCAGCATCCGGCGCTGTTCTTCGCGTTGCTCAATGCGGCCCTCGACCAGCCGCCGGCATTTCCAATGTTGTTGACGCGGATCGCGCCCGAGATCGATGCCGAAACGGCCTGGGCGCAACTGCTCGACACCACCATCGCATCGCTTCTGCACCTTCCGCCGGCGCAAGCCGGCGGCGAATCCGCAGCCGGTGACGGCCGCACACCCGCGCCGTGACAACCGTCCCGGCCACCCCTTCAACCTGCCAGTTAGAGAGTGATCCATGAAACTTCGTCTTGCCCCCGTGCTTCTCGCCGCAACGATTGCGCCCGCTTTGGCCCAGTCCGGACCGAACGAATCGATGCAGCGGCAGGCCTGCATGGGCGACGCGGTGCGGCTGTGCGGCGCCTACATCCCGGACCGCAACCGGATCAGGGATTGCATGGCGGCCCAGGTCGATCAGCTCAGCCCGTCATGCCGCGCGGTGTTCGACGCGTCGGTGCAGGCCGAGCGCTCGCCGTCGCCGCGGCGTTGATCGAGCCGGATTCGATTCCGACAGGCTTGCACAGCGCCCTTTGCGCGATGGACACAGTGAGGACCCCGTCAGCCCAAATCCGTGAAATCCCTGACGCGCGTTAACCATCGGTTAACCATGCGGGTCGATTGTTAACCATTCGACAAGACAAGTGAGTCAGGGGCGATGGACGCAACTCAACAGGCCGTACGTCAGCAGGTCCGCATGCGCGGCCGTTCCTATGTGGCGTTCGTGTTCTCGCCCGTGGTGCCGATCGTCTCCTGGCTTGAGGAGATCGATGCGACGCTGGCGAAGTCGCCCGGCTTCTTTGCCGGCAAGCCGGTCGTGCTCGACCTGTCGGCCGTCGACTTAAGCCAAAGCGCGATCGCGCATCTGGTCGGCAACCTCGGCGAGCGCAACATCCGGATCCTCGGTATCGAAGGCGTCGACGAATCGAGGCTCGGCGCCAACATGCCGCCGCTTTTGACCGGCGGCCGCGCCTGCGCCATCACCACGGTCGAGCCGCGGCCCAAGCCGGCAAAGCCTAAGGAGAAGTCGCCGTCGCTGCTGCTCGAGACCCCGGTGCGCTCCGGCCAGTCGATCGTGTTCGCCGAGGGCGACGTCACCGTGCTCGGCTCGGTCGGCTCCGGCGCCGAGATCGTCGCGGGCGGCTCGATCCATGTCTACGGCACGCTGCGCGGACGGGCGATGGCCGGCATCAACGGCAATTCGTCGGCGCGGATCTTCTGCCAGAGGATCGAGGCCGAGCTGCTTGCCATCGATGGCTACTACCAGACTGCAGAGGAAATCTCGGACAGCTTGCGCAACCGGCCCGCCCAGGCGTGGCTCGAGGGCGAAATGCTGCGCATCACAGCTTTGAACTGATCGACCACAAGGAGACAGAGATGGCCAAGGTTTTGGTCGTGACCTCAGGAAAAGGCGGGGTCGGCAAGACGACCTCCACCGCCGCACTTGGTGCTGCGCTCGCGCAGATGGGACAGAACGTCGTCGTGATCGATTTCGACGTCGGCTTGCGCAACCTCGACCTCGTGATGGGCGCGGAGCGGCGGGTCGTGTTCGACCTGATCAACGTCGTGCAGGGGGTGGCCAAGCTGCCGCAAGCGCTGATCCGCGACAAGCGGCTGGAGAATCTCTGGCTGCTGCCGGCCTCGCAGACGCGCGACAAGGACGCGCTGACCGAAGAGGGCATCCGCCGGGTGATTGCGGACCTCCGCACAAAATTCGACTGGATCCTGTGCGACAGCCCGGCCGGCATCGAGCGCGGCGCCACGCTGGCGATGCGCTACGCAGATGAGGCCATCATCGTCACCAATCCCGAAGTGTCGTCGGTGCGCGACTCCGACCGCATCATCGGCATGCTGGATTCCAAAACGGTACGTGCCGAGCGCGGCGAGCGGGTCGAGAAGCATCTGCTGGTCACCCGCTACGATGCCGCGCGCGCGGCGCGCGGCGAAATGCTGTCGATCGACGACATCCTGGAGATCCTCGCTACTCCCTTGCTCGGCATCGTCCCGGAAAGCCAGGACGTGCTGCGCGCTTCCAACGTCGGCTGCCCGGTGACGCTGAACAATGCCGGCAGCGCGCCGTCGCGGGCCTATATCGACGCGGTGCGCCGCCTGATGGGCGAGGCGGTCGAGATGACCGTACCGGTCGAACGCAAGGGGCTGATGGACCGGCTGCTGCGAAGGAGGGCGGCATGATCAACGTGATGCGGCTGTTCGGCGGCCGCGCTGCATCGGCGCCCGTCGCACGGGAGCGATTGCAGATCCTGCTCGCGCATGAGCGCGGCCAGGGCGGCGGCGGATCCGACCTTCTCGAGCTGCTTCGCGGCGAAATCCTCGCCGTGGTGTCCAAGCATGTCGAGATCGATCCCGACAAGATCGTGGTCCGGATGGACCGCGGCAAGTTCGTCTCGATGCTCGAGGTCGATGTCGAGGTGCCCAACGGCGTGCAACGATCGAAGATGGTGGCGGCCACATGACAGCGGACAGCAACAGTCACATTGCCTGGCAGCGCGCGCAGCTCAAGAAGCTTCGCGCGGCACTGAAGGCGGTCGAGGCCGAGCAGCTCGGCAAGGCCAATTGCGGCCGGCAGACCCAGATGACGATCGATGAATTGCAGCGCAAGATCGGCGAGTCCGGCCGCTGCATCGCCGAGTACGAGCGCCGCACCCGTCGTCCGCTCGGCACCGATCGCGGCAGCCTCGCCAGCGTCAGCTGGGAGCACTGGAACGCCAATCTTCCGATGACCAAGCCGCAGCGGCAGCGGGCGTAGGAGCCGGGCTCTAGGACGCCGCCGTCATTGCGAGCGCAGCGAAGCAATCCATACTCACCGCGCGTGAGGAGGGATGGATTGCTTCGCTGCGCTCGCAATGACGGGAGAGAGCGGTGCCCTACAGCAAAAACGCCAGCGCCGTCTCGCAACTGTCCTCGACCTTGAGCGTCAGCAGCTCGTCGGCACGGGTGCGGCCGAGATTGACGGCGGCGATCGGCAGGCCGCGCTCCGCGGCCATGCGCACGAAGCGGAATCCCGAATAGACCATCAGCGACGAGCCGACCACCAGCATGGCGTCGGCCTGCGCCAGATGGTCCTGCGCAGAGGCGACGACGTCGCGCGGCACGTTCTCGCCGAAGAACACCACGTCAGGCTTCAGCACGCCGCCGCAGGCCTCGCAAGCGGGCACCACGAACGATGTGAAATCGTGTTCGAGATCGGCATCGCCGTCAGGGGCATCGGCGGCATCGAGCGCAAGCCAGGCCGGATTGTGCCGCGCCAGCTCGTGTTGAAATTGTTCGCGCGGCATGGTCGCGCCGCAGCCGAGGCAGCGCACCACGTCGAGGCGGCCGTGCAGGTCGATCACCTTCCGGCTGCCGGCGGCCTGGTGCAGGCGGTCGACATTCTGGGTCACGAGCTGCTCGCAGCGGCCCTGCGCCTCGAGTTTGGCCAGTGCGCAATGCGCGCCGTTCGGCGCGGCGCGGCCGAACCGCCGCCAGCCGACCATGCTGCGCGCCCAGTAGCGCTGCCGCGTGCCGGCCTCGCCCAGAAACGCCTGAATGGTGACCGGCCGCGTCCGCTTCCAGTTGCCGTCGCTGTCGCGATAGTCGGGAATCCCGGAATTGGTGCTGCAGCCGGCCCCGGTTAGGACAAACAGGCGCTGGTGGCCGGCGATGAAATCCTCGAGGGCGGGATGTTGCATGGCAGCACATCTAGTGCCGAGGGCGCGGGTGCGCCAGATGCGCGCAGGCCGGCACAGGACCTTTCACGCCGCCCCTGCGTTGACGGCATGCCACACCGAAGAGGTGATCCATGCGGCCAGCGCTGATCGTTGCAATCTGCGGGATGACTGGCCTGCTGCCGTCGCCAGGCCGCGCACAGGATGCGGGCGCCTCGGGCGAGCAGGCGTTCAACAATTCCTGCCGCACCTGCCACACCGTCAAGGACGGCGACAACCGCGTCGGCCCGCATCTGCACGGCATCATCGGCCGCAAGGCCGGATCGGTTGAAAAGTTTCCCTATTCGGGACCGATGAAATCCGCCGACATCGTCTGGGACGAGAGCACGCTCACGCGCTTCATCGAGGACCCCGACGCCGTGGTGTCGGGCAACGGCATGAAGCCCTACACCGGCGTGCGCTCGGCGGAGGATCGCGCCAAGATCGTCGCCTTCCTGAAATCGCCCGGCAAGTAGCGGCCGTTCAAAACTCCAGCGCCGCGTTGTCGACCACTTCCTTCATCACGAAGAAGGTGCGGGTCTGGCGCACGCCGGGCAGCGCGATCAATTGGTCGCCATGGATGCGCTTGAAGTCGTCGACGTCGCCGGCACGGATCTTGAGGAAATAGTCGAAGTCGCCGGCGACGAGATGGCAGTCGAGCACGCATTTCAATTTCGCCACCGCCTGCTCGAAGCTGGCAAAGCTCTCCGGCGTCGAGCGGTCGAGCACGACGCCGACCATCACCAGCGTGCCCTTGCCGACCTTGCGCGGCGCCACCATGGCGCGGACGCCGGCGACGAAACCCTCGTCGAACAGCGCTTGCGTCCGGCGGTGGCAGGTGGCGGGGCTGACGCCGACCTGTTCGGCGAGCTCGGCATTGCTGAGCCGGCCGTTCTTCTGCAGCAATCTCAGCATCTTGAGGTCGACGCGATCGAGCCGGGCAGGCATGGAAGAATCTTTCATTCGGTCGGGATTTCATGAGAGAAAAGATAATCAGATGCGAAAATTGTGCAATACTGAAGAAACACGGGCCTCGACTTAGAGAGCACCTTTCGCACGCGTGGTGATAGGTGTTGCCGCCGTTCCGAGACCCCAATGAGGATCCCAGCATGCTGGAAAAATTCGCGCGCTATCCGCTCACCTTCGGGCCGACCCATATCGAAAAGCTCGATCGGCTCTCAAAGCATCTCGGCGGCAAGGTCGAGCTCTACGCCAAGCGCGAGGACTGCAATTCCGGGCTGGCCTATGGCGGCAACAAGCTGCGCAAGCTCGAATATATCATTCCCGATGCGATCGCCTCCAATGCCGACACGCTGGTCTCGATCGGCGGCGTGCAGTCGAACCACACCCGCATGGTGGCGGCGGTCGCGGCCAAGATCGGCATGAAGTGCCGCCTGGTGCAGGAAAGCTGGGTGCCGCATGAGGACGCGGTCTACGACCGGGTCGGCAACATCCTGCTGTCGCGGGTGATGGGCGCCGATGTGCGGCTGGTCGACGACGGTTTCGATATCGGCATTCGCAAGAGCTGGGAGCAGGCGATCGAGGAGGTCAAGGCCGCCGGCGGCAAGCCCTATGCGATCCCGGCCGGCGCCTCCGTGCACAAGTTCGGCGGGCTGGGCTATGTCGGCTTCGCCGAAGAGGTGCGCGCGCAGGAGCGGCAGCTCGGCGTCAAGTTCGACTACATCGTGGTCTGCACCGTGACCGGCTCGACCCATGCCGGCATGCTGGTCGGCTTCGCCGCCGACGGCCGCGCCCGCAACGTGATCGGCATCGACGGCTCGTTCACGCCCGCGCAGACCAAGGCGCAGGTGCTGTCGATCGCGCAGAACACCGCGCAGCTGGTCGAACTCGGCCGCGACATCGTCGCCGACGACGTCGTGCTGATCGAGGACTACGCCTATCCCGCCTATGGCGTGCCGTCGGAGGAGACCAAAGCAGCGATCCGGCTCTGCGCGCGGCTCGAGGGCATGATCACCGATCCGGTCTATGAAGGGAAATCGATGCAGGGCATGATCGATCTGGTGCAGAAGGGATTTTTCCCGGCCGGATCGAAGGTGCTGTACGCCCATCTCGGCGGCGCCCCGGCGCTCAACGGTTACGCCTACGCATTCCGGAACGGCTGAGATCGACGCGTCGCCCTTTTCGCATTGTCGTCCTGGCGCGACGATGGGGATATCGAAGCCCGGATGGAGCGAAGCGTAATCCGGGGGCCGCAAGTCACCGCGGATGGACCGGCCCCGGATTGCGCTGCGCTGCATCCGGGCTACGGCCGCTACGGCCGCACGCCGCAGTTGACATGCTTGGAACAAAATAGGAACATACCTTTGTAACCAGAGGGTGTGCGATGGCCTCATCTGCGGCGGTATTGCGCGGTCGCGGGACCATGCATCGGGTCGCGCACCACTTGCGGGTGAACTTTGCCGCCGCCTATGATCGGTTCGGGCTGGGGGAGTGCGCGTGTCATGCGGGTTGTGATTTGGGCGATCGTTGCGGCCGCGTGGCTGTTTGCGTCGATGGCTCCATCGCATGCCCGTGGCCCCTATGGTTCGATCTCGGTCGGCAACTGGCAGGGCGGCGCCTTCACCAATGACAACAATGGTGCCTTCACCCATTGCTCGGCGGGCACCACCTACCAGAGCGGCATCTTCTTCATGGTGTCGATCGCCGAGAACGGCAGCTGGCGGCTGGGCTTTTCCCATGAGAGCTGGCGGCTGACGCCGGGCGAAGCCTTCCCGCTCACGCTGACCTTCGACGGCCAGCCGGCGTTCAACGTCTATGGCATGCCGCTCGGCGCGAAGCTTGTGAGCGTCGAGATGCCGGTGAACTCGGCGCTGGTCAACCAATTCCGCAAGGCGCGCCAGATGACGGCCTTCGCGCAGGGCCAGCTGTTTCAATTCAACCTGAATCAAACGGCGCAATTGCTGCCGGCGCTGCTCAACTGCGTCGTGTCGGTCAAGAAGAGCGGCATCGCCAATGCCGGCGAGTTCGCGGTGGCGGCAAAGCCTGCGGCGGCGCCGCCGCAGCAACAGCAGGCGGCACCAGGCCCGCCGGCGAAGCAGGCGAGGGGCGGCACCGGCACCGGCTTCGTCGTCAGCAGCAGCGGCCACATCGTCACCAATCATCACGTCATCGACGGCTGCAGCGAGATCACGGGCAATCTGAGCGGCGAGGCGGCGGTCAAGCTGCGGCTGGTATCGAGTGATCAGACCAACGATCTTGCATTGCTGCAGGCGCCCAGCCCGTTCAAGGATGTCGCCAGGATCAAGCAAAACTCCATTCAGGTCGGCAACGGTGTGGTCGCGATCGGCTTCCCCTATCATGGCTTGCTGACATCCGATTTCACCGTGACCACGGGCATCGTCAGCTCGCTGAGCGGCATCCTCAACGACACCCGTCATCTGCAGATCACCGCCGCGGTGCAGCCGGGTAACAGCGGCGGACCGCTGTTCGATTTCGATGGCGTCGTGGTCGGCGTGGTGGCGGGAAAGCTCGATGCGGTCAGGATGGCGCGCGCGACCGGGTCGATACCGGAAAACATCAATTTCGCCATCAAGACCGGTGCGCTGCGCGATTTCCTCGACAACAGCGCGGTGGAGTACCGGTCCAACGAACGGAGTGAGCCGAAAAAGAAGGAGACGTCCGAGATCGCCAAGGACGCACGCGGCTATACGCTGCTGATCACCTGCAAGGTCAATGAGCAGAGCGCGGGCGCGAAGAAGCCGGGGAATTGAGGTCTGCTCTTTCCTCGCCCTCTCCCCGCTCTTGCGGGGAGAGGGTTGGGTGAGGGGCTGTCACAGCATAGACGGTAGGGATAGGATTCGCTGAGGCTCCCCCTCACCCGGAACGCATCTGGCGATGCGTTCCGGCCTCTCCCCGCAGGCGGGGAGAGGCGAGAAGTCCGTGGCTCAGAGCATCGTCACCCCAGCCGCCGCAACGTGTGCAGCGTGATCTCCGCCGGGCAGTTGAGGCGCACCGGCGCGAGGCTGGTGCCGGCGCCGGTCGAGGTGTAGCCGGCGAGCTTGTCGAAACGCCAGGCGCCCTTGCCCATCCGGCGCGGCAGCCGCGCCTCCAGCTTGATCGCGATGCCGCCGGGCAGGCAGAGCTGGCCGCCATGGGTATGGCCGCTCAGCATCAAATCGAAGCCGGCCTCCGCCGCCTGGCGATACGACTCCGGCGTATGAGCCAGCAGGACCGAGAAGGCGTCGCGCGGAATCGCCACCGCGGCTTTTGGAATGTCGTCGGTGCGGTAGAAATGCGCGTCATCGATCCCGGCGAGATGGATCGTCGCGCCGTCACGTTCGATCGCCAGCTGTTCGTTGAACAGCATGCGGATGCCCATCGCCTCCAGCGCCGGCGTCATGCGGATGCTGTCATGATTGCCCAGAATGCCGTAGCGCGGCCGCTTGATGCGCGCGCAGAGCTCGTTCATCGCAGCCAGGCTGGCGTCGAACGGGCCGTAGGTTTTGCCGCGGTAGTCGCCGGTCAGCACGCAGATATCGCAGTCGATGGTGCGCACGATCTCCATCAGATGGCGCATCGCGCCCATGCTCATGTCGGCGTGGAGGTCGCTGAGCTGAAGGATGACAAAACCGTCGAACGCCGCCGGCAGACGCGCCGACGTCACCAGATTGCGCCGCACCTCCACCCGGTCGGCATTGCGCCGCGCACGGCCGTAGAGCCCGACGCATTTCAGTCCGGTCTCGACGATCCAGGGTGCGATATCCCAGTTCTCCACGTTGAAGAACAGCGTGCCCTGCCCGAACAGCTGTTTCCTGTGCCCGGTCTCGATCGCCAGCCGGCGCGCGACATGGTCGGCGCCGATCCGCTCGATCAATCCCTGTAGCGCAGTGTCGGTCATCGCCTCCGTCCGGACCGCGGACGTGGACGCGGTCCGGCGCGACACTACCACGCGCGATTCCCTCGTGCGAACGGTGGCCTAAACCACGGGAACGCGCCGGGCGGCGACCGCGGCCGGCGAGATCACCTCGATGTCGAGCGGCACCTGCCAGCGTTCGGTGAAGCGCACCTGCGGCGGCGCATTGCCGGCGCGGCCGCCGGCCAGCACGAAGCCGTCATAGCCCGAATTCATCACCTCGTTGCACTTCTGCACATAGATCGGGAAGCCGCCGATATAGGGCATGAATACGCGGGGACGGCCGGGGATGTTGGCGCCGACATACCAGGAGCTGCACGTCGAGCGCAGCGACACGGTCGAGACGTCGTTGACATGGGCGACCCAGGCGTCCTCGTCGTCGCGAACCGCTTCGATGGTGCCGGCGCCGATGTCGCGCATATGACTGATGCAGTCCGCCAGCCAGTCGACATGCTGCTCGATCGCCTGGATCATGCTGGCCAGCACTGACGGGCTGCCCGGCCCGGTGATCATGAACAGGTTCGGAAAGCCTTCCGAGGCGAGGCCGAGATAGGCGCGTGGGCCAGCGTGCCATTTCTCGGCGAGCGTCCGTCCGCCGCGGCCGGTGATCGCGATCTTGTCGAACGAGCCGGTCATCGCGGCAAAGCCGGTGGCGGAGACGATGGCGTCGAATTGATACTCGGTGCCGTCGACCACAATGCCTTCGGCCGTGAAGCGCTCGATCGGCGCCTTCGACACGTCGACCAGCTTCACATGCGGCAGATTGTAGGTCTGGAAATAGTTGGTATCGACGCAGAGCCGCTTGCAGCCGAACACGTTCTGCGGGCACAGCAGCTCGGCGGTCGCGGGATCCTTGACGATGCCGCGGATCTTGGCGCGCGCGAAGTCCGCGATGGTGTCGTTGGCCGCCTTCTCGAACAGCAAATCGCCGAAGGCGCCGAGGAACGGCAGCCCGCCGCGCTCCCACGCCTCCTCATAGAGCCGCTCGCGCTCCTCGGCGCTGGCCTGCAGCGCGGGCTGCGCGTTGAACAGGAAATAGAAGCCGGTCGGCCGCGCCCGCGCCTTGGCGCGCAGCTCCGGATAATGCGCCTTGGCTTCCTTCAGATACTCCGCCGATAGCTGCTCGTTCCATGCCGGCACTGACCACGTCGCCGTGCGCTGGAACACGGTGAGCTGCTCGGCCTGCTGCGCGATGATCGGGATCGACTGGATCGCGGACGAGCCGGTGCCGATCACGCCGACCCGCAGGCCGGTGAAGTCGACACCCTCATGCGGCCATTCGCCGGTGTGATAGATCGGGCCGCGGAAATCGCTCATGCCGGCAAAGGCCGGACGGTTCGGCGCCGACAGGCAGCCGACCGCCATGATGCAGAATTTTGCGGTGACCCGGTCGCCGCGGTCGGTCTCGATCAGCCAGGTGCCGGCGTCCTCGTCGAACGTCGCCGCGGTGACGCGGGTGTCGAACACGATCTGGCTGCGCAGGTCGAAGCGGTCGGCGACGTGGTTGGCGTAGGCGAGAATTTCGGGCTGCGGAGAATATTTCTCCGACCAGCTCCATTCCTGGTCGAGCTCCTCCGAGAACGAGAACGAATATTGCAGGCTCTCGACGTCGCAGCGCGCGCCGGGATAGCGGTTCCAGTACCAGGTGCCGCCGACGCCGCCGCCGGCCTCGAACACCCGCGCGGTGAAGCCGAGCCCGCGCAGCCGGTGCAGCATGTACATGCCGGCAAAACCCGCGCCGACCACGACGGCATCGAACGTTCCGCTTTCCGCTGGGCGCGCAGTCGTGCGCGCGGCGCTCTGCTGAGCCATGGCCCGTCTCTTCCCTATGTTTCGTTTGGGCCGCGCCTCGTTGGGTACGGCCACGGAAGATTAAGGCGAGCGCAGCGCAGCCCGCAAGCACGTGCATTGCCGCGTCGGGTATAGCTCCCATGCTGCAGCCGGTTCGCAGGTGGCCCGGTACAGTGCCTCAGGTGTAAGCTCTCGCCGACAACAAGGACCAAGTTCCATGAAGAAGGAAGAAGTCGAGGCCATCCTCGACCAAGGCGATCTGAGGCCGATCGAAAACTACCTCGAGGCGGTCGCCACCGAACGCCGTTTGCCTGCCGTTGCTATCGGGATGTGCCTGACCAGGATGGAGGAGGCCGCTCCCGCGCTACGTGCCCTCCTCGCCAGGGCTGCGAACGGCGAGCGGCTGTCCGATGATGAAGCCCGACTGCTGTTTCGGGGTCTGTATATTCTGGGTGGCGCCCGCGATACGCAAGTTTGCAAGGACCTGTTGCGGCTCCTGCGCAGACCCGAAGCCGAGCTCGACGACCTGCTCGGAGATGGCTTGACGCAGGACATGGCACGCATTGTCGCCGGCGTCTTCGACGGTGACGTCGAGGCTCTTTTGAGCGTCGCGACAGATCGGTCAGTTGATCAATTCGTTCGCGACCAGATCTTAAGTGCGGCGGTCTTCCTCACCTGGAATGGAAGTATCGAACGCGATCGGATGCGAGGTCTGCTCGAACGATTCTATCTGGAGAAGCTGGCTGAAGATCAGGACCAGGCCTGGTTTGCCTGGCAACTGGCAATTGCCCTGTTAGGGCTCCGCGACCTGGCATCGCTGGTGCGCCGCGCGGGAGATGAAGGCCGCATACCGGATTGGCTGCGGGAGCGCCGGAGCTTCGAGGACATGCTGGCTGAGGCGGAGCAGCGGCCCGATGACGTCGCGCGCTTTGAGGAAATTCGTTTGGGCTACATCGGGGACGTGCTTGAGGCGCTGCAGTGGTCCGACTACGATGACACTACGGATCAATCATTTGATGACGATTTCGATGCGGAATGGACGCCCACGGAGCCCGTGAGGAATCCCCTCCGCCATGTCGGACGCAACGACCCTTGCCCGTGCGGAAGCGGCAAGAAATACAAGAAATGCTGCCTCGCTGGTCAGGGGTGACGTGCGGCTACGTCGGTTAGCCTGGGCCGGTCGTTCCCCGTATCCAAGCGCCTCTCACTCCAGCCGCTCGACCTTGCGCAGCGACGGGAACAGCTTCATCCACAGCAGCGCCACTGCGATGGTGCCGAGGCCGCCGATCAGCGCGGCCGGGATGGTGCCGAACAGCGCTGCGGTGATGCCGCTTTCGAATTCGCCGAGCTGGTTGGAGGCGTTGACGAACAGATAGTTCACCGCGCCGACGCGGCCGCGCATCTCGTCCGGCGTCGCCAGCTGCACCAGCGAGACGCGGATCACGACGCTGATGGTGTCGGCGGCGCCCATCGCGGCCAGCGCCAGCGTCGAGAGCCAGATCTCCTTCGACAGCGCGAACACGCAGATCGCGATGCCGAAGGCGATCACGCCCTGGAACATGCGCAAGCCCACATGCCGCGAGATCGGATGCCGCGTCAGCACCGCCGTCATCACGAGCGCGCCGACCGCCGGCGCGGCGCGCATCACGCCGAGCGCCCACGGGCCGGCCTGCAGGATGTCGCGGGCATAGATCGGTAGCAGCGCGCTAGCGCCGCCGAGCAGCACCGCGAACAGATCGAGCGAAATGGTGCCGAGGATCGCCGGATTGTCGCGGACGAATTTGACGCCGGCAAACAGCTGATCGAGCGACGGCGGGTCCGGCTCGGCCGCCGGACGTTCCAGCCGGATCGCGCCGCAGAGCACGGCAGCGAGCAGCCAGAACGCCGCCATCACGGCGTAAGGCACCGCCGGCGAGATCGCGTAGGTGAGGCCGCCGATCGCCGGACCCGCGACAATCGAGAATTGCCAGGCGCCGGTCGACAGCGCAGTGGCGCGCTGCAACTGCCCCTCCGGCGCCACAGCTGGCAGCAGCGCCGAGGCGGCCGGGTCGCCGAACGCCGCCGCGACGCCGAACGTCACCAGCGCCGAGAAGATCTCCAGCACCGTCAAATCGCCGGCAAAGCTGCGCCAGCCGAGATAGGCGGCGGCCAGCCCCTGGATGATCTGGCAAGCCTGCACGACGCGGCGGCGATCGTAGCGATCGGCGGCATGGCCGGCGATGAAGACCAGCAGCGCGCTCGGGATGAACTGCACCAGCCCGACCAGGCCGAGATAGACCGCGCTGCCGGTCAGCGCGTAGACTTGCCAGCCGATCGCGACGGTGGCGATCTGGTAGGCGAATTCGGAGAAGCTGCGCGACGCCACGAACAGCAGGAGCGGCGGATGACGGAACAGATTGTCGGATATGGCTTGGGGTTGTGCGGACATGCGTCACGCATGGCGGAGCGCGTGATCGACGTCAACATGTGGGCGTTAGACTGACTATAAAGTTCGGCGCGAGGCTCAGCCCTCGGTCCTGCTCACCAACGCGATCAGCTCGTCGCCGTAATGCTCGAGCTTCTTGTCGCCGATGCCGGCGATGTTGCGCAGCTCGTTCAGCGACGCCGGCCGCACCGCGGCGATGCCGTCGATGGTGGAATCGTGCAGCACGACATAGGCCGGCACGCCGCGCTGCCGCGCGATGTCGGAGCGCCAGGCGCGCAGCGCCGCGTGCAGGGCGGGATTGGCGGCGGCGCCCTTGCCGTTGCTGGCGGGTGCGAGCTCGCCGCGACGGGACTTGTCGCGGATGGCGCGGTTGCGGGCGCATTCCGGCTGCTCGCGCAGCATCACCTGTGTCTCGCCCTTCAGCACGCCGCGGGCGCTGTCGGTCAGCTTCAGCGCGCCGAAGGCGTCGCTGTCGGCGCGCAGATGGCCCATCGCCACCAGCTGGCGCAGCACCGCGCGCCATTGCTTCTCGTTGAGCTCGCGGCCGATGCCGAACACCGACAGCTGGTCGTGGTTGAACTGCTTGACGCGCTCGGTCAGCCGCCCGACCAGCACATCGATCAGGTGCATGGCGCCGAACCGCTGCCCGGTGCGATAGACGCAGGACAGCAGTTTTTGCGCCAGCACCTTGCCGTCGCGCACCCGCGGCGGCGTCAGGCAGTTGTCGCAATTGCCGCAGCTCTCATCGGCCTGCGTTTCGCCGAAATAGCCGAGCAGGCGCTGCCGCCGGCAATGCACGGTCTCGGCCAGCGCGACCAGCGCGTCGAGCTTGCCGATCGAAACCCGCTTGAAGGCGTCGGAGCCGTTCGACTCGTCGATCATGCGGCGCTGCTGCACGATGTCGGAGAGGCCGTAGGCCATCCATGCGGTCGACGGCTTGCCGTCACGGCCGGCGCGGCCGGTCTCCTGGTAATAGGCCTCGACGCTCTTCGGCAGATCGAGATGCGCGACGAACCGCACGTCCGGCTTGTCGATGCCCATGCCGAACGCGATGGTGGCGACGATCACGACGCCGTCCTCGTTGATGAAGCGGTCCTGGTGGCGGGCGCGCACGCTTGCATCGAGCCCGGCGTGATAGGGCAGCGCCGGGATGCCGGCCTCCGTCAGCGACGCCGCGACGTCCTCGACCTTGGCGCGTGACAGGCAATAGACCACGCCGGCGTCGCCGGCATGCCGCTCCTTGATCAGGTTCTTCAGCTGCGTCACCGCGTTCTGCTTGTCGACGATCTCGTAGCGGATGTTGGGCCGGTCGAAGCTCGCGACGAAGTGCGGCGCGTCGGTGAGTTGCAGCCGCTCGGCGATCTCCTTGCGCGTCATCGCGTCGGCGGTCGCGGTCAGCGCGATGCGCGGCACGTCGGGGAAGCGTTCGGCGAGCACGGAGAGGCCGATATATTCCGGGCGGAAATCGTGGCCCCATTGCGAGACGCAATGCGCCTCGTCGATCGCGAACAATGCGATCTGCGCCTGGCCGAGCAGGTTGAGGCAGCGCGGCGTCAGCAGCCGTTCCGGCGCGACATAGAGCAGATCAAGATCGCCGGCGAGCAGCCGCCGCTCGACCTCGGAAGCTTCCTCATAGCTGAGCGTCGAGTTCAGCACCGCGGCGTTGACGCCGGCCTCGGTGAGGCCCGCGACCTGGTCGCGCATCAGCGCGATCAGCGGCGACACCACGATGCCGCAGCCGTCGCGCAGCAAGGAGGGGAGCTGGTAGCACAGCGACTTGCCGCCGCCGGTCGGCATCAGCACCAGGCAATTGCCGCCGTCGCTGACGTGGCGGATGATCTTCTCTTGCGCGCCGCGAAAACCCGGCAGCCCGAACACGTGGTTGAGCACGGACAGCGCATCGCGGGGCGGAGGGGATGCGCGATCGAGGGCTGGCTGAGCGGTCATGATCCCTGAGGTCAACAGGCGGTGATCGGGGTCTTCGGGCCGAACGATACCGGGGCAGATGTGTTAATACACGTCCCAACAACAAACTCAATTCAGGCATGGCCCGTCGGCTGCGGATCATCACAGGCATTGCGGCTGTCGTGCTGGTCGCCGGCGCGGCGGCGGGTTTTGGCGTCGCCTGGCGTCCGTCAATTGCAGCGATCGCGCCGCCGCGGCCCGATACGTTCAATCCGGACCTCGTCAAGCGCGGCCGCGACCTTGCCGCGATCGGCAATTGCAACACCTGCCATACCGTGCGCGGCGGCGGCAATTATGCCGGCGGCCTGCCGGTTCCGACGCCGTTCGGCACCGTTTTTTCCTCCAACATCACGCCAGATGCCGCAACCGGCATCGGCGGCTGGCCGGAGGCGGCATTCGTCCGCGCGATGCGTTCCGGCGTCAGCCGTGACGGCCGGCATCTTTACCCGACCTTCCCCTATGACCACTTCACCAACGTCTCCGATGCCGACGACCGGGCGCTGTATGCCTTCCTGATGACGCGCCAGCCGGTCAGCGCGTCTCCTCCGGCGAATCAGCTGTCGTTTCCGTTCAACTACCGCCCGCTGATCGCGGGGTGGAAGCTGCTGTATTTCCACGGCGGCGATGTCCCGTCGGATGCGGCCAAGGGCGCGGAATGGAACCGCGGCGCCTATCTGGTCGAGGGGCTGGCGCATTGCGGCGCCTGTCATACGCCGCGTAACGCGCTCGGCGCCGAGCGCGTCAATGCGCAGTTTTCCGGCGGCGAGGTCGACAATTGGCACGCCTACGCGCTGAACGACACCTCGCACGCCCCGGTGCGGTGGACCGCCGAGGCGCTCTATGCCTATCTGCGCCACGGCTGGCAACCGGACCACGGCACCGCGCGCGGGCCGATGGCGGAAGTGGTCAGCAATCTGTCGTCGGTGCCCGACAGCGACGTGCGCGCGATCGCCGCGTACATGGCCGACATCTCGGGCGCGCCGGCGCCGGACGGCAAGCGGCCCGCAGACGCCGTGGCGCAACCGTCCCCGGCGGTTGCGGCACAGGCCGATCCCGCGGGCGCGGCGATCTATGCCGCGGCCTGTGCATCCTGCCATGAGAGCAACCGGCCGCTGCCCTATGGCGGCGTCAACCTTGCGCTCAGCACGGCGGTCACCAGCCCCGATCCGCGCAATCTCGCCAACATCGTGCTGACGGGGGTCGGCGCGGTCGAAGGCGAGCGCAGCCCGATCATGCCGGGCTTTGCGGCCAGCATCGACGACGCGCAGATGGCGGCGCTGCTGAATTATCTGCGCGTCCGCTTCGGCAAGCGGCCGGCTTGGAACGATCTCGACAAGGCCGTGCGCGATGCGCGCGCGGCGCAAGCGGTCTCGGTCGCGGCGCGCGAGGCGCCGGCCGAATCCAGTCAGCGAGGCAAGCCATGATCACGTTGAAGGTCAACGGGCAGGATCATCAGGTCGATGCCGACCCCGATACGCCGCTGCTCTACGTGCTGCGCAACGATCTCGAACTGAACGCCGCCAAGTTCGGCTGCGGGCTCGGGCAATGCGGCTCCTGCACGGTCATCGTCGACGGCAAGGCGGTGCAGTCCTGCGTCACGCCGCTGGTGCTGCTCGCGGGCAAGCAGGTGACGACCCTCGAAGGGCTCGGCACTGCGGCCGCGCCGGCGCCGATCCAGCGCGCCTTCATCGAGGAGCAGGCGGCGCAGTGCGGCTACTGCATCGCCGGGATGATGATGCGGGCGCAGGCGCTTTTGATGCGCAATCCGAAGCCGAGCGATGCGCAGATCCGCGCCGAGCTGGAGCCGAACCTCTGCCGTTGCGGCACCCACATGCGCATCCTGCGCGCCGTGCACCGCGCCGCGCGGCTGATGGACACCGCCGATGCGGCGAGCGACAGGAGCGTCCGATGAACGGGCCCGTGATCCTCGACCGCCGCAGCGTGCTGGCCGGCGCCGGCGCGCTGATCGTCAGCTTCTCACTGCGTGGCGCATCGGCTCAAGAACAGAAGCCGGGCCAGGGGCCGGAACTGCCGGGCAGCCTCGCCAAATTCCCCTATCTGGATTCCTGGATCCGCATCGATGCCGACGGCCGCATCACCGCCTTCACCGGCAAGGCCGAGCTCGGCCAGGGTTTTCGCACCGCCTTCCAGCAGATCGCGGCCGAGCAGCTCGATGTCGCCTTCGATGCGGTGAAGGTGATCACCGCCGACACCAAGCTCACGGCGAATGAGGGCTACACCTCCGGCAGCCACTCGATGCAGGACAGCGGCACCGCGATCCTGCATGCCGCGGCACAGGCGCGCGGCTTGCTGATGGCGGATGCCGCACGCCGGTTCGGATTGCCGGCCGAGACTTTGCGGACGGAGAATGCGGCGGTGATCGCGCCGGATGGCCGGCGCCTGAGTTATGGCGAACTTGTCGCGGCGGACGTCCTGCACGTCCAGGCGCAGCCGACGTCGCCGTTGAAGGACCCGCAAACCTTCAAGGTGATGGGCCAGCCAGTGCCGCGCGTCGACATCCCCGCAAAAGTCACGGGCGGCGCGGCCTATGTGCAGGACATGCGGCTTCCCGGCATGGTGCATGCGCGCGTGGTGCGGCCGCCGAGCTACGGCGCGGAGCTTGTCGAATGCGACACCTCCACGATCGAGAAAATGCCCGGCGTGATCCGGATCGTGCGTGACGGCAACTTCCTCGCCGTGGTCGCGGAGAAGGAGTTTTTGGCGGTCAAGGCGATGCAGGCGCTGGCTGCCGCGGCGAAGTGGCGGGAGAGCGCAAGGCTGCCGAACCAGAACGATCTGCCCAACGTGCTGACCAAATTGCCGTCGCAGGATTTTGCGATCTTTTCTCGCGGCGATGCGTCGGTGACCGGAACCAGGACGATCGAGGCAACCTATACCCGGCCGTACCAATCGCACGGCTCGATCGGGCCGTCCTGCGCGGTGGCGCAGTTCGCCGACGGCGCGATGACGGTGTGGACGCATACGCAAGGCGTCTATCCCGACCGCCAGGCGATTGCCGAAATGCTCGGCATGCCGCAGCCGAGCGTGCGCCTGATCCATGTCGAGGGCTCCGGCTGCTACGGCCACAACGGCGCCGACGATGCCGCCGCCGACGCGGCGCTGATCGCGCGGGCGCTGCCCGGCCGTCCGGTGCGGGTGCAGTGGATGCGCGAGCAGGAGCACGGCTGGGAGCCCTATGGTCCGGCGATGGTGACCAAGCTCAACGCCTCGCTCGACGAGGGCGGCAAGATCGCCGACTGGAATTTTGCGGTGTGGAGCAACACGCATTCGATGCGGCCCGGCGGCGCGGGCGCGCTGCTCGCGGCCCAGCATATGTCGAAGTCGTTCGCTGTGCCCGCGCCAAAACCGCTGCCGCTGCCGGAGGGCGGCGGCGATCGCAACGCGATCCCGATCTACAATTTTCCGAATGCGCATGTGATGCATCACTTCATCCCGGCGATGCCGCTGCGGATCTCGGCGATGCGCGCGCTCGGCGCCTATCACAACGTGTTCTCGCTCGAGAGCTTCATGGACGAGCTGGCGGATGTCGCCGGCGCCGATCCGGTCGAGTTTCGCCTCAAACATCTCGACGATCAGCGCGGCCGCGCCGTGGTCGAGAAGGCCGCCCAGGAGTTCGGCTGGAGCCGCGACCGCAAGGCGCCGCCGAATCGCGGCTACGGCTTTGCGTTCGCGCGCTACAAGAACCTTGCCGCCTATTGCGCCATCGCCTGCGAGGTCGAGGTCGATCGCGAGACCGGCCGTGCCAGGCTGGTGCGTGCGGTGGCCGCGGTCGATGCCGGGCAGGTCGTCAATCCGGACGGCATCACCAACCAGATCGAGGGCGCGATCGTGCAGTCGGCGAGCTGGACGCTGTATGAAAGCGTCGCGTTCGACGATACCAGGATCACCAGCATCGACTGGCAGACCTACCCGATCCTCCGCTTCAATTCAGTGCCCGACAGCATCAAGGTCCACATCATCAACCGCCCGGGCCAGCCGTTCCTCGGCAGCGGCGAGACCGGGCAGGGCCCGGCAGCGGCATCGCTTGCCAATGCGATTGCGCACGCGACCGGCAAGCGGCTGCGCGACCTGCCGCTCAGCCGCAAGAAGATCAAGGATGCAATCGACGCCTGAGGGCGGAATGAAGTTAGGTTGAATCGGTTTGACCGCGGGTTTGATCCACCTCTCCCCGACGGGGAGAGGTCGATTTGCGGCAGCAAATCGGGTGAGGGGCCGCAGCTTCAACGAGAGACCGTAACCCCTCACCCGGCGCTGCGCGCCGACCTCTCCCAAGGGAGAGGTGAACCTCCGATGCCGCGCCAGTTCAACCTATTCGCGCTCTGAGGGCGGTCAGGCGGCTGGCTTGGCCTTTTCCAAGGGCGGTGCGGGCACCGGGGCCGGGGGCGGCGTCAATTCCTCGACCTTGTAGGTCTTCGGCAGGTTGATCGGGCGGTACGCCGGATCCTTGTCCATGCGCTCCAGCACCGAGCGATGGATCAGCACGCCGTTCGGAATCAGCCGCGGCTCGCCCATCGGCAGATAGAAGCCGAGGAAGGTCTTTCGCTCCGGCCATTCCTTCCATTTGGCGCTCTTCGGAATCCATTCCAGGATTTTCCAGAACCCGGTCAGCGAATTGTGCAACGGCGTGGTCACGCTCGGCGGCACATATTCGTGCTTGTGCGGCGGCAGCGGCATTCCCCAGGCGAGATGATCGATCAGCGCCTGGTCCATGTGCAGCCCGGCCGCCTTGGCCTGCTCGAGCATCCAGATCAGCGGGAATTTTGACGGTCCGCTCTGATCCTCCGGATAGCCGCCGCCGACGTCGGAGTGAACGCCGGCGAACCAGACCTGGCGGATGTCCTGCTCGACCTCGGTTGCGGGATCGAACGGATCGGAACGGAATTTCTGCGGCTCGATCCAGCGGTTGAGGCGGAACATGCGCCGGCGCTCGTCGATCGAGATCGCCTGGCGGAAGCACTTGACGCTGGAATTGGTGCGGGTGAACAGCAGCGTCTGCAGGTCGAACCAGAAATTGTCCTGCCGCGGCACGATGATCGAGGCGACGGTGTCCCAGACGCCGACGAACTCGATGTCGATGTTGCGGCCGCCGGCGATCTGGCTGAAGTGCCAGACCTCCTTGAGCGGGGCCAGATCGAACTTTCCGTCGGAGTCCTGGGCGTCCGAGCTCGCCTTCTTGTAGGTCGAGAACGCGTAGCCCGCGAGGTCGAGCTGGTCGACCGGCAACAGCCCCATCACGTGAACGAAGGCGGCCAGCACCCGCACCGTATAGGCGCCGCGGCTGAAGCCGAACATCCAGACCCGGTCGCCCGGCTCCCACACCCGGCACAGGAACTGGTAGGCGCCGAGCGTATCCTTGTCGAGACCGGCGCCGAACGCGAGCCCCCACAGGCCGCGAACCTCCTGCTTGAAGCGCCCCCAGGTGCTCTGCAGGCCGATCGTGCCGAGGCCGGGATGATAATAGATCCGCTGCCGGTCATCCTTGTCGGCGACGCGAAACAGCTTCAGAACGTTGGAAATATTGGCGCCGATCTCATTGCCGGTGCCGTCGCAGCAAATCACAATATCCTTCGGCATCCGTTGCCCTCGCGGTCGCCGTGAAATTTTCCGCATCTATCTAGGGCATAATGCGGGGGAGATTCAATCTCCAATTGAAGACAGTTTGATGTATCCGGCTGAACTTTCGCCAAGCCGAAGCCGCGCAACGCCGGCGCCGACAAGCCGCCGTGGCAGTCGGCGGGGCCCCCTGCACGATTCTCGGAAATCAATTGCAACGACTCAGAAAAGGTAGGATTCTGGCGAACAATCTCTCTGTATTCAGTTCATATTTTTCTCGTTTCGGAGACTGCGCCGGTGCATGCAATCGTCTTGCGCGCGGATATCCGCGATACGTTCGGCCTGGCCACGGGCGGACCGGCATGAGCCACGAAGCCATCGTCACGGTCATCCTCGCAGCATTGGTTGTGATCGCATTCGGCCTGTTCTGGTGGGTCGGCACATATTCCGATCGGGTGTTCGCAAAACGGTTTCGCTCCCGTTTTCCCGAGAAGACGCTGAGCTATACCGCCGGCCAGCTCGGCGAGCTGGTCACGTCCGATCTGCGGATGAAGTATGTGTTTCCGATTCTGTTTCCGCTCGATCTGATCGTGATGCTGGCGCTCGCGGGCGCGATGGGCGCCGCCTCGTCGCACTGGATCAGCCAGATCTATCCGTCTTTCGCCTGGCTCGGACTGCTGGTGCCGGCGGTGTATCTGCTCAGCGACCTGATCGAGGATTGCCTGCTGGCCTGGCTCTTGCTGCGCGGCGATCCGAACGAGGCGGCGCGGTCGGTCCCCAAGCTGAAGGCGATCACGACGATCAAGCTCGTCAGCATCGCCGCCGCGATCGCGCTGACGCTGATCTCGTTCGTGGGCTGGATTTTTCGTAGCGCATTGCCTGCGGCAGGGTCTTAGCTCCTTCTCCGTTCTAGCGGAGAGGGGCCATCCGGCGTGCACCTCGTTGCTTGTGAACAGCGTGCCCGGCCCCTCACCCGGATTGCATCTGGCGATGCAATCCGACCTCTCCCCGCAAAGAGCGGGGAGAGGTGAGCAACCCGTGGCTCTCTATCTCTTCCCCCTCTCCCCGTTCTTACGGGGAGAGGGTTGGGGTGAGGGGCTCTTTCCGCGCATGCGGCGTTAGTTGCATGCCCGGCTACTGATACGTCGCCACGATGTCGGACACCGCGCGCTCGAGCTGCTTGGCGGTGGCGCATTGGCGCACCACGGTGCAGAAGGTCGCGTAGCGCGGCATCTCGGAATCGCCGAAGCCCCAGGTCATGCGGCCCTCGGGGTTGAGCCACACCAGCCGCTTCGAGCGTTCGCCGATCCGGCGCAAAATGTCGGCGCGCGGATCGAGATTGTTGCTGCGGGCGTCGCCGAGCACGATCACGGTGGTCTGCGGCGTGATCGTGTTCATCCACTCGTGCTCGAAATCGGCGAACGAGTTGCCGTAGTCGGACGAGCCAAAGCCGACCTTGGACATGATCTCCTTCATCGCCTCTTCCGGCGATTTCTTTGCGAGGATGTCGCTGACCTCGATCAGATGGCCGGAGAAGGCGAACGAGCGGACGTCGTCGACCACCTCGTGCAGGCTGTGGATCAGCAGCAGGAAGAAATCCGACACGCGCGCGACCGAGCCGGAGACGTCGCACAACGCCACGATCTTCGGCCGGTCGCGGTGCTTGCGCTTCCAGGCGGTGAGGAACGGCACGCCGCCCCACGCCGCGTTGCGCCGCAGCGTGCGGCGGACGTCGAGATGGCCGCGGCGCTGGCGCTTGCGCGGCTTGGAGTAGCGCTCGCGCAGGCGGCGCGCGATCTGCCGGATCAGGCTCCGCATCTGCTCGACCTGGCGTGGCTCGATCCGGGCCAGCGGCGCATTGCGCAAAATCTCGTTGCGCAGGTTCTCGGTTTCCTCACGCCCGTAGAGCAGCAGCGCCTGCGAGACGGCGTCGCGGACGGTGCCGCGCAGGCCGGTGAGCGCGTCCTGCAGCCGCTCGGCGATCGCCGGGTTGCGCGCGGTCAGATTGTCGATGTCATCGCGCAGGCGCTGGATGCCCATCGCGTCGAGGATGCGGGTCTGGAAGATGCCGCGCTGGGTGAAGTAGCGGATGTCCGACAATGACGCCGCGCCGGAGGCGTTGGCGATCGCGGTCGAGATCGCGGTGCGGTCCTGCGACAGCAGCATCTGCGCCAGCGGCCCGACGTTCTCGCTCTCCGCACCGCCGGAGCTGTCGCCGTGAGCGTCGGCCTCCGGATTGCCGCCCGACTGGCTCTGCTCATCCGCCTTCTGCTGCTCCGAGGTCTCCTGCTGCGGCTCGGGCTGGCTGAAGAACAGGTCAAAACAGTCGCCGAGCGCGCGCTTCTCGTCCTGGGTCTTGGCCAGCGTCAACAGAAACGTGTCGCGCAGCACGGCGCGGTCGGCAAAGCCGACCTGGGCGACCGCGCGCATCGCATCGATGCTCTCCGCGGGCGAGACCCGGACCCCGGCTCCCCGCGCCGCACGAAAGAAGCGATGCAGGTTCTCGCGCATTGTGGCTAAGACCGAATCGATCGGGCCGCAGTCTCGCTGCACCTCTCCCGCTTGCGGGGGAGGTCGCATCGCATCGATAGATGCGACGCGGGTGGGGGCTCTCTCCACGATGTGACTCGCGGTGAAACCTCCACCCCAACCCTCCCCCGCAAGCGGGAGAGGGAGCGAAGCTCGTTCGCGGATATGGTCCGAACCGACAGCATTGATCTAGCTAAATACGCCCTGGCGCGACGCCTTGGCGATGAAGGCGGAGATCTGCGGCGTCGCGGCCTCGATGTCTGCCTCGTATTTCAACAGCACGTTGAGCGTGTCCCTGACGATCTCATGGTCGAGCTCGCTCGCCTGCAGCAGCACCAGCACGCGCGCCCAGTCGATCGCCTCGCTCACCGACGGCAGCTTCTTCAGATCGAGCGAGCGGATCTCGTGGATGAAGCCGACCATCTGCTTGCGCAAGGTCTGCGAGATGCCGGGCACCCGGCTCTCGACGATGCGCTCCTCCAGCCGCTGCTCGGGGAAGCCGATATGCAGATGCAGGCAGCGCCGCTTCAAGGCGTCGCCGAGGTCGCGCTCGCTGTTCGAGGTCAGGATCACCGTCGGCGGCGCCACCGCGGCGACGGTACCGAGCTCGGGGATGGTGACCTGGAAGTCGGAGAGGATTTCCAGCAGCAGCGATTCGAACTCGGCGTCCGACTTGTCGATCTCGTCGATCAAGAGCACGCAGCCATCGGGCTGTTCCAGCGCCTGCAGCAGCGGGCGCGGCTCGACGAACTCCTTGGAAAAGAACACGTCGCCGAACGTGTGCAACTGGTCGAGCGCGGCACCCAGCGTCTGCGCGCCGCCGAGCACTTCGCCGAGCTTGTCCTTGAGGATCTGGGTGTAGAGCAGCTGTTTTGCATACTTCCACTCATACAGCGCCTTGGCCTCGTCGAGGCCTTCGTAGCACTGCAGGCGGATCATCTTCATGCCGCGCCAGGCGGCGATCGCCTTCGCGAGCTCGGTCTTGCCGACGCCAGCGGGGCCCTCGACCAGGATCGGCTTGTCGATCTGCTGCGACAGGTAGACCGCGGTCGCGATCTGCCGGCTCGCAATATAGCCTTGCGCGGCAAGGCCGCTTTCCACGGCCTCGATCGAGGCGGTGGGCCTGGTGTCAGCCACGAGGATCAGCTCCGAATTTGCCTTATTCGGACCTGTTCTGCGCCCGTTGCGGGCAAAGCACAAGGCTCGTTTGGCCCGCAAAGCCATCGGCTTAGCGCATGGTTCGGGGGTATTCCGCCGAGCGGAAGTGCGTAGCCCGTAGCCCGGATGGAGCGCAGCGCAATCCGGGGAAGTCTCTCCGCGGATGGTCTGTCCCGGATTGCGCTGCGCTCCATCCGGGCTACGAAACGACGAAGCGGCGTTTATCTCAGCTTCAGCCCGGTTGCGGCCTCGAGCTCGCCGATCGCCTGCGCGGCATTGACCACCTTGATCGTGGTCATGCCCATCTCGCGCGCCGGCTTCAGGTTGACGCCGAGATCGTCGAGATAGACGCAGTGCTTCGGATTCACGCCCAGCGTCTCCACCATCATCCGGTAGATGCGCGGGTCGGGCTTGCGCAGGCCGATCTTGGCCGACTCGATCACGTGGTCGAACAGCGCCATCACCTCGGCGACATAGAGCGTGCGGCCGCTGCGGCTGCCGATTGCGTTGGCCGGCAGATTGTTGGTGATGCAGCCGGTCTTGCACGTCGCCTTGATCCGCTTCAGCGCTTCCACCATCTCGGGACGCAGATCGCCTGACAGCAGCGGCAGCACGTCCTTGCCGCGGATTTCGGCGCCGAGCGCCTTCGATTCCGCGGCGAACAGCTCGTCGAAGGCGTCGATATCGATCTCGGCGCGCTCGAATTTCGCCCAGGCGTTTTCGAGATGGTTGGCGGCGTTGGTGCGGCGGATGATGTCGGCGGGCAGGCCGCGCTCGGTCTCGTAGCGCATGAACGCCTCGAACGGCGAGGTGGTCAAGACGCCGCCAAAATCCCAGATCACTGCCTCGATCATCGCCCGTCCTGCCCTGTTCGTGTCATGGAGCGGCTAACATGAATTGGGTGACGGGGCCAGCCCGATCCGGCGCTTGGCGATATCAGCCGCGCGGGCTATTGCTGCGCCGATGAAAACAGCTCGATTGATCCTCGCGGCCACGCTGTCGCTGCTAGCTGCGCCGGCGTCGGCGATCGTCGGCGGCGGCGCGCCGCAGGCCGACGGCGTCGCCCGCGCCGTCGTCACCATCGTCGGCTCGCGCGGCAATTTCTGCACCGGCGCGCTGATCGCGCCGAGGGTGGTGCTGACCGCGGCGCATTGCGTGCAGCCCGGCGCCGACTACAAGATCGTCGAGTACGGCGCGGACCGGCAGCCGAAGCTGCAGGACGTCAAGGCGGTCGCGATCCATCCCGCCTTCAAGATGCAGGCCATGGTCAATCACGTCGCGACCGCCGATGTCGCGCTGCTGCAACTCGCCACGCCGGTCGCGGGCAAGGCGCCGGCCGTGCTCGGTGCGCCCACCATCGCGATCCAGGTCGGCGGCCGCTTCACCATCGCCGGCGTCGGCGTCACCGTGCGCGGCGACGGCAAGAGCGGCGGCACCATCCGCGTCGCCGGGCTGGTCGCGACCGGCAAGCCCGGCACCTTGCAGATCCGCCTGGTCGATCCGGTCGGGCAGGGCACGCGCGATGGGCTCGGGGCCTGCACCGGCGATTCCGGCGCGCCTGTGTTCGAGGACAAGCCAGGCGGCCCCGTGATCGTCGGCGTGGTGAGCTGGTCGACCGGGCCAAACGGCGCCGCCGGCTGCGGCGGCATCACCGGCGTCACCCCGCTGACGCTGTATCGCGACTGGCTGCTGCAGACCGCGCGGCAATGGGGCGCAAGTTTTTAGCGCTGCTTGCGCGCTCTTCATTCCGTCATCCTGAGGTGCGAGCTCTTGCGAGCCTCGAAGGATGAATCGGCCACAGTCGGGCCGTGCATCCTTCGAGGCTCGCCGAAGAGGCGAGCACCTCAGGATGACGGAACCGAACTCCGGTAGCGGGCCCTAATGCCCCGCGGCCTTGCTCGCGGCGGCGTTGTTCAGCACGATCAGGCCGTCGACGGCGACGCCGAGCTTGCTGTTGATCAGGAACGGGTTGACGTCAACAGAGGCAATGCGGCCATTGGCGTCCGCCATCAAATTGGAGAGGCCGACCAGCGCCTTCACCGCCGACGGCTCGTGCAGCGCGGGCTTGCCGCGATAGCCCTTCAACTTGACGCCGGCCTTGGTCTTCGCGATCAGCTGTTTCGCCTCGGCGGCATCGAGCGGCGCGCCGGCCAGCGCAACGTCCTTCATGAGTTCGATGTCGACGCCGCCGGTGCCGAACAGCACCACGGGCCCCATCTCAGCATCGAGCGAGGCGCCGACCACGAGCTCGAGATCGGCCTTGACCTGCTGCGCGATCAAAATGCCCTCGAGCTTCGGCTTGCCCTTCAGCTTCTTCACCCGCGCGGTGATGTCGTTGAACGCCTTCTTCACCTCGGCCGCATTGCCAAGGTTCAGCACCACGCCGCCGATGTCGGATTTGTGCAGGATGTCCGGGCTGACCACCTTGGCCACCACCGGGAAGCCGATCTCCTTCGCGATCTTCACCGCCTCTGCCGCGGTCTGCGCCACCGCTTCCTTCGAGATCGGAATGCCGTAGGCCTTGAGCAGCGCCTTCGAGGCGACCTCGTCGAGCGCGGCAGCGCCGTTGGCAGCCTTCAGCGTCTTTTCCAGCACGGCGCGCGCCGAGGCCTTCGAGCTCGAGACGATGTCGGGCACCTCCTTGCGCAGGCCGGCATATTCGATCAGCGACTTGATCGCGCCGACGGCGCGGTCGAGGCCCTGCATCACCGCAACATTCGGCAAGGTCTTGCGCAGTCCCTTGGTGAATTCGGTGAAGCCGATCGACATCGCGCTGATATAGATCACCGGCTTGTTGGCCTGGCCCGCCATCTCGTTGACGATGCGCAAATTGCGCTCGCGCATCTCGTGCGGCGCCTTCGGCAGCTCGGAATCGATGATGACGACGTCGGTATCGGGATCGTCGATCATGATCTTGATCGACTTCATGTAGACGGAGGGATCGACCACCGCGGCAAAGCCGGCATCGAGCGGATTGCCGACGATGCTGCCAGGCCCGAGCATCTGCGCCAGTTGCTCGGATGCATTCGCGCTCAGCGGCGCAAAGTTCAGTCCGGCGGAATAGAACGCGTCGATCAGGAGGCCGCGCTTGCCGCCGGACAGCGACACCGCGGCGAGCCGGTTGCCCTTCGGCGGATCGGCGTGGACGAAGCACTCCGTGGTCTCGATCAGCTCATCCAGCCCGCGGACGCGGACCACGCCCTCGCGGGTCGAGATCGCATCAAAGGTCTCGATCGAGCCGGCCAGCGCGCCGGTATGCGCCATCGCCGCGGCACGGCCGCCCTCGGAGGCGCCAAGCTTGAGCGCAATCACCGGCTTGCCGGCGGCGCGCGCGGCCTTGCAGGCGTCGCGAAACCCTTTCGTGTTCCGCACGCCTTCGAGATAGACCACGATGACGCGAATGCTCGGATCGGCGGCGAAATAGCTCATCAGGTCCGGCGTCTCGAGCCCGGATTCGTTGCCGGTCGTGACCATGTAGCCGACGCCGACGCCGCGATCCTCCAGGGCCTGGCGGATCGCCATCACGATGGCGCCGGACTGCCCGGCGATCGCGACCGCGCCCTGCTCCATGGTGACGATGCGGTCGTCGATATTGGTGAACAAATTCTCGCCGGCGCTCAAATTGCCGAGGCAGTTCGGGCCGGTGACGGCGAGCCCGGTCTCCTTGATCGCCTGCCTCAATTCGACGGCGAGCCGCTGGCTCTCCTCGTCCTGCAACTCGCTGAAGCCCGAGGTGACGATGGTCGCCGAGCGCGCGCCGGCCGCGGCCGCATCGCGCACCACCTGCACGGCGAAGCGCGCCGGCACCAGCACCAGCACGTGGTCGGGTTTTTCGGGAAGGCTGGAAAAATCCTTGTAGCAGGTGACGCCCCAGATCGTCTCGCGCTTGGAATTGATCGGAAACAGCCCGCCGGCATATTGATACTTGATCAGGTTGTTCCAGATCCGTTCGGCGTAGTTGCCGGGCTTGTCGGTGGCGCCGACCAATACGATGTTGCGCGGGTGCAGCATCGCATGAATGCTCTTGACGATGTCGCTGGCGTCGTCGGACGGCGTCCATTTGTGGGACGGATGAGACGCGGTGCTTGCGAGCGCTTCCATGGAGCCTTGCCCTTACCCTTGTTGTCGTCGTTTCCTTGAGGCCGGCGGTGGATCACCGCGGGCTCGCGATTTTTCATTGTTTTTATGGCGAGGAAGAGAGGAGGGCAACTCACGCTGGCGCAAGTCAGGGCATCGCGCGCGATATCCCGGCACACGCAAAATTCATCGATCAGGAACCCGGTTGGGACGGGGCCGAATCCGATTTGATCAGGGTCGCGTGCAGTAGATAGCGCTCCGGCCCCGATGTCACCGCATCGAACGGCCAGCAGGTCGACAGCACCAGCTCATACTGGTCGGTCAGCGGATCGATGCCGGATTGATCGAAGCGGACGATCGAAGAGCGATCGGCCCGGTAGCGGAACGTCCTGCCGTCGCTCCTGGTGACATCGATCTCGTCGCCAACAGCAACATCCTTGAGGAAGCGGAAATGGGTGTCGCGATGCGCGGAGTAGACCGCGACACCGCGCTCGCCCGCATCCACCGTCAGCTCGACATGGCCGGGACCGAACGCCAGCGCCTGGCCGCTGCTGCCGGCGAGCACGATGGTGGAGGCGCGCAGCCGCTTCACCTCGATCCGCGCCACCGGCCAGGTATCGGCCCAGCTCCACGGTTTTGCGGGATGCCCGGTGGCGATGGTCCGCGTGAAGGCGCGCTCCAGCAGCACCTGCGCGAGCAGCGCCTTGGCGTGGATGTAGGCGCCTTGGCCGAACAGGATCAGGCCGATCAGGGCGAAGACGAGGGCGGGAAGGAGGCGGGGCATTCTTGTTCTCCCGTCATTGCGAGCGAAGCGAAGCAATCCATCGTGCGGCACATGCGGAACCATGGATTGCTTCGCTTCGCTCGCAATGACAGCTCAAGAGAAAAAAACGCGCGCGCGGCCCTTGGAGGACGGGTGGGGAGGCCGCGCGCGCTCTTGAAAGAGGAGGTCGGGGGCACCTCCTCCTTTCATCCGACGTCAACGGGGGGACGACGTCTGACGTCGGTTGAACACCAGAAGCAGCAGGCTGACCGTGAGCAGGATCACGCCCGCGAGCATCTTCAATTCGGCATCGGTCGCCGTCTTCGGCAGCTGCACCGTGGCGGCAGGAGCCCGCGTCGCCACCGGCGACCGTTTCAGCGCGGCGACCTGCACCTTCGCGTCACCTGCGTCGGCACGGCGCTCGCCTGTCGCGGCCGGCAGGCGCGGACGCTCGCCGAACACCTTTGCAAAATCCCACCCCGCTGGCAGGTTGAGCGGCAGCTCGGTGAGCTTCAGCGGCTCGCCGGCGGGACGGCTCGGCGTCTTGTCGACCGCAACGAGGCTGGTCAGCCGCGTCACCAACTGATGCTCCAGCGCCAGCGCCAGGATGGTCTTGTCAGCGTCCTCGGGGCTCGCCTGCCGCGTGGTGCGCGCCACCTCGGCGTCCGCGATCTTGCGGCGCGCCCACAGCTTTGACAGGCCCTTGCCTTCCGCGGCATTCGCCAGCGGCAAGGTCACGCTCCACGGACGGTCGCCGATGCGGCCCTTGATCTCGACCGAGCCCGCGAGCTTGTCGAGTTTTGCGGCCAGCACCAGCGGCTCGTCGCGATAGACGTCGGGCAGCGCCGCCGGCGTCAGGTCGGCATTGGCGTCGGAGAACTTTGCCGAGAGCCCGGTCACCGCGGGATTCTCCAGCTTGGCGAACAGGCCGCGCATGCGCTCGTCGACCTGCTCGACCGAGCCGATATGGGTGAAGCTGCCGCGGCCGAGCTCGGCTGCACGCGTCATCAGGTAGGTGTTCGGCGCCGAGCCGATGCCGACCATGAAGACGCGGGAGCGGCCGCGCAGCGCGCTGATGGTCTCGAACAGCTGCTGCTCGTTGCCGATGGCGCCGTCGGTCAGGAACACGACCTGGCGGACGTAGCTCGTGTCGTCACGGTTGGTGTCCGACAGCGCGGCGCGCATCGCCGGGATCATCTCGGTGCCGCCGCGGGCCTGCAGCGCGCTGACGAACGACGTCGCGGTGCCGATATTGCCGCCGGTTGCCGCCACCGGCGCCGGGAATAGCACGTCCATGGTGTCGTCGAAGCGGATCACGTTGAAGCGATCGGTCGGCTGCAGCCGGCCGAGCGCGTACAACAGGCTCGCCTTGGCCTGGATGATCGAGGTGCCGCCCATCGAGCCGGAATTGTCGATCACGAACACGACCTCGCGCGGCAACGGCTTCTGCTGCGCCTGCTCGACCGAGGGCGGAGTGACGAAGGCCAGCAGATAGTCGGAATTGCCGACATGCTCGCGGAACAGCCCGACCGACGGCGCCTTGTCGGCCGCCGGCTTCCAGGTCAGCTCGAAATCGCGATCTGCCGGCACCGGGCCTTCGGCCAGCTTGATGATGCGCGTCGTGCTGTCGGGGTTTTCGATCTTGACCTGATGGAAGGGGCTCTTCACTTCGCCAATCGGAAAACCGGCCTGCAGGCGCACCGTGATGTTGGTCGGATTGACCGGCGCATGCTCGGCGGGATCGAGCACCTCGGGCGTGATGCGGTCGCGATCCGGCACCGGATCGGTCGTGGTTGCGCCCCAGCCGCTGCCGTCGGCACGGAGATCGACGCTCTGCACCAGCGGCTTCGGATTGTAGCGCGGGCCGACCACCATCGGCACCCGCAGCGAGAACTCGTTGCCGCTCTGCTGCACCGGCTCCTGATATTCGATCTGCACCAGCACGGTTTCGCCGGGGCCGATATTGGCCACCGAATTGGTGAAAATGTTCGGCCGCTCCTGCTCGGTGAGCGCGGCCTTCTGGCCGTTCTGCTTGGCCTGCTCGTAGATCGCGCGGGCCTGCTGCTTCTCCTTGATGTCGCCGACCACGACGCGGTCGCCGACCACCATCTTCAGCGTGTCGACCGCGCCGCCTGACGGCAGCGGGTAGACGTAGGTCGCTTCCATCCAGTCCTTGGTCGGGTTGCGGAAGATCTGGGTGACGCGGGCGCGGATGGTCGGCCCCGACACCGTGAGATCGACATCGATGCCGAGCCTGGTCGCGTCGGCATAACCGTCGTCGGTCTTCAGCAGCAGAGAACCGGAACGCGCCTCGCTCGGCCGCAACACTGCGTGCTGCGGCTGCTCCGCCGACCACGCCGAATCGAAACTCAGAAACAGCGCCGCGAAGCCGATCGCCAGCGCGGCCACACCTTCCACCACGAAGAACAGCGCGATGCGCATCCTGCGCGACAGGCGCATCCGCCGGCTGTCTTCACTCACATCATAGATCGTCATCGTCGTCTCTCCCGAGCGAGGTTTTCGCTGCTTCGCCATCATGGAGAGCGGCGGTTTTGGCGCGAGCAGAATGATCGGCAATGATTGGCCGCCGCCCGGCGCGGCCCGCCCGGGGCAAAGGCGGGCTTGTGCGGTTTTGTGATGAATTGTCCGGTCTGCTAGACTGCACCGACCGAAGGGGAATCGCGCAAGGGAATCCGATGCCGACGCCGGACAAGCAGCTTTCCGCCGAGCAGAGTCGGCAGGTGGCGGAGACCATCCGCGAGGAGATCGCGCGCCGCAGGATTTCGCGCCAGACCCTGGCCGAGCAGGCGAAACTCAGCTTATCGACATTGGAAAAGGTGCTCGGCGGCCGCCGCCCGTTCACGCTCGCGACCACGGTGCGGCTGGAGCAGGCGCTCGGCGTGCCCCTGCGCAAGCTGCCCGATGTCGTGACGATCACCCCTCCGGTCAATGGCGAGGTCGCGCCCGACAGCCTCGGCTCCTATGCCCGCCGCGCGGTGGCGCGGATCGAAGGCACCTACGTCACGGTGCGGCCGTCGTTCGGCGACAAGGAGGCGATCTATGCCTATCGCACCGTGATCGCCTGGGACGAGGCCGCCTCGTCGCTCGGATTTCGCGAAAGCGAGCGGCAGGATTCCGACTACACCCAGTTCGGCGAGGTCGCCGTGCCCAACGAGTCCGGCTTCGTCTATCTCGTGACCAACCGGCACGGCCAGCACCGCGTGATCACGGTGTCGCGGCCGCGCAATTCCGGCGAGATGTACGGCATCATCACGACGCTGCTTGCCGGCCGCGGCGCGGTGCTGACGCCGATCGCCGCGCCGATCGCATTCCTGCCGCTCAAGAACCTAGCTAACCCAAGTTTTGGACGGATCTCGTCCGAGGATGCGAACTACAAGGTCTACCGCGAGCATCTGCGCCGCACGGTCGACGAGCCGTTTGCCATCCTGCTGCAGGGCTAGCGCAGCGTCATTCCGGGGCGCGCGCCAGCGCGAACCCGGAATCCCGAGCTTGTGGATCGAGATGGCAGTTACGCCCGCCTCGGCTGCGCCGGCGCGACGACGCCGGCAATCAGCACGGCCAGGATGCCGGTGAGGAAGACGCCGTCGAACGTGCCGGCGCCGCCGATCGAGGCGATCGGCGCGCCAAGGCTGCCGATCTTGTCGAGGTTGAGCAGATCGGCGCCGAGCAGCGTGCCCATCGAGCCGCCGATATAGGCCAGCGGCGCCGCGTATTCGCGCGACAGCAGCAGCGCGAGGATGGCGGTGACGATGACAGGCACGAACACCGGGACCGCGATCCCCATCCCCGCCACCGGCGTGGCGCTGGCATGGACGATGGCGGCGATCACGACCGTGGCGATCACGGCCCTGAGCCAGAGCTGATAGCGCAGCACGAGATAGGCCGACATCAGCGCCGGGATCACCGCGCCGCCGACATTGACGGCGAGGATCGTGCTCGGCGATGCCAGGTATGGCACGACATAGCGCATGCCGAAGAAGTCGACGATCTGGCCCGCCTGCACCGGCGGTCCCGGCAGCACCGTGAGCGGAATGTTGAAATAGCTGCCGATCAGCGAGCCGAACAGCAGCAGCATCGCAGCCCCCGGACTGACGCCGAGCCGCAGATAGGCGTAGCGCAGGATGCGAAGCTGGATCAGGATCAGCAGCACCACGGCCGCCAGCACCAGGATCGAGAACAATCCCGGCGTCATCGGCAGATAGTGCATGTGGGAATGCATCGGATTGACGGCTCGGCTTTTGCGCAGTTCTACCGTTGTCAGGTGGGAATTTTCGGGCCGGATCACAACCCCATTGCCAATTCGTCATCCTGAGCTGTGCGTCCCGTCATCCTGAGGTGCGAGCTCTTGCGAGCCTCGAAGGATGCACGGCCCGATGTGTCGATGCGGAGAGAGTCGGGCCGTCGACCCTTCGAGGGCCGCTGAAGAAGCGGCCGCCTCAGGGTGACGGGTTGAACAGCGGTGCCACACATCCAGCGTCGTCCTGGCTTTCGCCAGGACGACGCTGGAGACAACTTACGCTCTCTCCCCGTCATCCTGAGGTGCGAGCGCTTGCGAGCCTCGAAGGATGCACGGCCCGATGCGCCGACGTGGAGAGAGCCGGGCCGTCGACCCTTCGAGACGCGCGCAAGGGCGCGCTCCTCAGCGTGACGGTGAGAGAGTTTTGCGCGCCAGACGCTACGATGCGCCTCGCCAAAACAACGAAGCCGCCCGAATAGGGCGGCTTCGCGACATCGTGAACTCCGGCTTCGACCGTCCCTAGCCCCCCGTCTCCGCGCTGATGATGTCGCCGAACAGCTCCCACTGCCCGCTCTTGAACCGCATCATCTTGAGTTGCTCGATCGGGGCGAAGTCGGTGGCGCCGGTGTTGACGCGGATGCCGGGGATCAGCGTGTCGGGCGTGAAATCCTTCAGGCTGGCGGCCTGCTTCATCACGTTCTCGCGGGTGAGATTGTCGCCGGACTGCTTCAGCACCTGCACCATGGTCTGCGCCGCGGCGTAGCCATAGACCAGGTTGGCATCGGAGATGTTGGCGCCCGGCATGTACTTGTCGATGAAGGTCATGAACGTCTTCATGCCGGCATCGTCCTTCCATTGCGGATCGGAGGCGTCCTTCAGGTAGCCGGCCGACAGCACGCCTTCGCTGGCCTCGAGGCCGGCGGGCTTCATGACCGCGCCGATCGAGATCGAGACGTCGGTCATCACATGCATCGGCTTCCAGCCAAGCTCGGCCATCTTCTTGATCGCCTGCGCTGCGAATTTCGGCGTCGAGATGTTGACGAACACGTCGGCGCCGGTGTCCTTCAGCTTGACGATGTGGGAATCGATCGACGGCTCGGTGGTCTCGTAGCTCTCTTCTGCTATGATCTTCGCGCTCGACTTCTCCAGCACTTCCTTGAGGCCTACCAGGTAGTCCTTGCCGAAATCGTCATTGGCATAGAAGATCACGACCTTGGCATCGGGCTTGGCCTTGAGGATGTACTTGCCGAAGATCCGCGCCTCGACGCGATAGCTGGGCTGAAAGCCCATGGTCCACGGAAAATCCTTCGGGTCGTTCCACTTGCTGGCGCCGGTGGCGAGGAACAGCTGCGGCACCTTCTTGGAATTGTGATACTTCTGCACCGCGGTCTGGGTCGGCGTGCCCAGCGCGTTGAACACCAGGAAAACCTCGTCGCTTTCGATCAGCTTGCGGATCTGCTCGACGGTCTTCGGCGGCGAGTAGCCGTCGTCATAGGAGATGAAGTTGATCTTGCGGCCGTTGATGCCGCCGGAATCGTTGATCATCTTGAAATAGGCTTCCTCGGTCTTGCCGATGATGCCGTAGGCGGAGGCTGGGCCGCTATAGGCCTCGACATTGCCGATCTTGATCTCGGTGTCGGTGACGCCGGTGTCGTATTTCTTTTGCGCAAAGGCGGCCTGGGTGGAGAGCAGGCAGAGGGCTGCGGCGGCGGCCAGCAGCGGCAGTGTTCTTGTTGTCATGAAAGCAATTTCCTCGATTGATTCTGGTTGGGGACGTTTGCAACGAACCCGTAGCCGGTCCCGGCAATTGGCTACGGGGCAACTTCTTGTCTCGGCACGATCAGGAAAACGCCAGACACGTTTCCGGGATCATGCCGCGGTATCGGTCGGCTTCGGCTGGCTGAACTGCTGCCGCAAGGTCGGCTTATGAATTTTGCCCGTCGCATTGCGCGGCAGGGCTTCGACAAATTCGACCACGCGCGGGCATTTGAACCGCGCCAGATTGGCCTGGCAGTGGGCGTGGATCTCGGCCGCCGCCAGCGAATGGCCCGGCTTGACCGCGATGATCGCCATGCCGACCTCGCCCCATTGCTCGCTCGGGATGCCGATCACGGCGGCCTCGGCGACCGCCGCAAGCTGATGCAGCACGCTCTCGACCTCGGCCGGATAGACGTTCTCGCCGCCGGAGATGTACATGTCCTTCCAGCGGTCGACGATGTAATAGAAGCCGTCCTCGTCCATCCGCGTGGCGTCGCCGGTGTGCAGCCAGCCGTCGGTGAAGGAGGCGGCGTTGGCGTCCGGCCGGTTCCAGTAGCCCGGCGTGATGTTCGGGCCCTTGACCCAGAGCTCGCCGAGTTCGCCGACCGCAGCGTCGGTGCCATCCGGCCGCACGATCCGGACCTCGGTGTGCAGCACCGGCTTGCCGGACGAGCCGGCCTTGCGCGCGGCGTCCTCGCGGTCCAGCACCATCACCGCCGGCGAGGTCTCCGTCATGCCGTAGCCCTGCTGCAGCGCGACGCCGCGCGCCTCCCAGGTTTTCAGGAGCGGCACCGGCATCGGCGCGCCGCCGACGCCGCCGACGATCAGGCGGCTGAAATCGGCGATCGCGAAGTCAGGGTGCTGGGACATGAACTGGTAGATCGAGGGCACGCCGAAGAACACGTTGATGCCCTGCGCGGGATCGCTGATCAGCCGCAGCGCCTCGGCGGGATCGAACACCCGCATGATCAGCACCGTGCCGCCGGCATGCAGCACCGGGTTGGTGTAGCAATTCAGCCCGCCGGTGTGGAACAGCGGCAGCACCGTGAGCAGCACCGACGACGGCGAGATGCAGGCCGGGCCGCCGAGATTGACGCAGTTCCAGAACGTCATCCCATGCGTGATGATGGCGCCCTTGGGCTGGCCGGTGGTGCCGGATGTGTACATGATGGTCGAGATGTCATCGAGCGTGACCTCCTCGAACCGCGCGAGCGGCGTCGCCGCAGCGATGCCGGCTTCATACGAGCCGCCGGGGCCGAGCCGCATCACGGCGGCGACATTGCAGAGTTTTGCCACCGCCAGCGCGGTCTCGGCGAGATCGTCGTCATGGATCATCACGACAGGCGCGGCGTCGCCGACAATGTAGTGCAGCTCGGGCACGGTGAGGCGGGTGTTGAGCGGCAGGAACACCGCGCCGATCCGGAAGCAGGCGAACTGCACTTCCAGCGTATCCGTCGTGTTCAGCGCCAGCACCGCGACGCGGTCGCCGCTGGCGACCTTGAGCCGGTCGCGCAGATGGGTGGCGAGCTTTGAGGCGCGGTCGTCCAGTTGTGCGTAGCTGAAGCTGCGTCCGCTGGCGAGATCGACCAGCGCAATCTTGTCCGCTGCGCGCCGGCGATGATGCGCGATCCAGTCGTAGTAACGAACCGGCAAATGTCCCTCCTCGCGGAGCGGCAATCTTGCGCCGCCTGCTCCTGGCTCGGTTGATGTCACGTGTTGCCAGTGGAGGGGCCGCGGCGCGAAACTGTCTTGCGTCTAGTGGCTGGCGCAGGGCCGGATCGGCCCGTCGGCGCTATCGGGCAGCCACTCGACGCAAGTGAAGGGTGCGAAATCCGGACATCGTCCGGCCAAGGAATCAATGGAGCCAGGCCGATGGCAAACCCGTTCTACAGCAGCGAGCACGAGGCGTTTCGCGAGGTGATGCGCCGCTTCGTGGCGAAGGAAATCGAGCCCTACGCCCATCAATGGGATGAGGCGGGCGAGTTTCCGCGCGAGCTTTACGTAAAAGCCTCCGAGATCGGGCTGCTCGGCCTCGGCTTCCCGGAAGAGTATGGCGGGATTGCCGCCGACCAATTCATGAAGATCGTGGCCTCGCAGGAGCTGGCGCGCGCCGGCGCCGGCGGCGTCTCCTCGAGCCTGATGAGCCACACTATCGGCTCGCCGCCGATCGCGCGCGCCGCGCGGCCGGAGGTGAAGGCGCGGGTGCTGCCGGAGGTGCTGGCCGGCAAGAAGATCTCCGCGCTCGCGATCACCGAGCCGAGCGGCGGCTCCGACGTCGCCAATCTGCGCACCAGGGCGCGGCGCGAAGGCGACCACTACGTCGTCAGCGGCGAGAAGACCTTCATCACCTCGGGCATGCGCGCCGACTATCTGACGGTGGCGGTACGCACCGGCGGCGAGGGGCCTGGTGGCGTCAGCCTGCTGCTGATCGAGGGCGATACGCCTGGCCTCACCCGCACCAAGCTGAAGAAGATGGGCTGGTGGGCCTCCGACACCGCGACGCTGCATTTCGACGAATGCCGGGTGCCGGTCGAAAACCTGATCGGCGAGGAGGGCCAGGGCTTCAAGATCATCATGCAGAATTTCAACAGCGAGCGGATGGGCATGGCGGCGAGCTGCACCGCCTATGCCCGGGTCTGCCTCGACGAGGCGATCGCCTACGCCAAGGAGCGCAAGACCTTTGGCAAGCCGATTGCCCAGCACCAGGTGATCAGGCACAAGATCGTCGACATGGCGCAGAAGGTCGCGGCCTCGCAGGCGATGCTGGAAATGCTGGCGTGGCGGCTCGGCCAGGGCGAGAGCCCGGTCGCCGAGATCTGCATGATGAAGAACCAGGCGACCCAGACCATGGCGCACTGCGCCTCCGAGGCGGTGCAGATTTTCGGCGGCGCCGGCTTCATGCGCGGCGTCAAGGTCGAGCGCATCTACCGCGAGGTCAAGGTCAACGCCATCGGCGGCGGCACCGAGGAGATCATGAAGGATCTGGCGTCGCGGCAGATGGGATTGTGATCAGCTTGCGCAATGTTTCGGAATATTAGAAGAATACGGCTGACTTGCCCGACGTGTCAAGTGGTCTGATCGAGTTCCGGCGCCACCGGCTACTTTGCATGGGGTTGTTTTCGCGGTATTTGGCCGTGCGCCCCGGAATGACGACAGGGAGCGGAGGCCACGCCTACTTCAGCGCCGCGATCAGCTGGCTGCGCTTGCTGATGCCGAGCCGCTCATAGATGCCGCGGAAATGGTTGCCGACGGTGTTCTCGGAGATGCCGAGCCGCGTCGCGATGGTCTTGTCCGGCAGGCCCATGAGCGCGAGGTCGACCAGCTGGCGCTGCCGCTCCGTCAGCTTCGACAGGTCGACGGATGGCGCCCCGACCTGCTCGGTGGCGAGAAACAGCGCGTGCAGCACCGGCGCGATCAGATTGAGTGAGGCCCGCGTGCGCACCGGATCGTCCGCCGCGACCCCGGCGAAGCTGAGATAGGTGCCGGTGTTGGCGAACGGATCGACCACGCCGTGCGCTGCGATCACGCCGAGCGAGAACTGCCTGATCTCGTCGAGCTCGCGCTTGGTGGCGAACGGCGGCGGGGCGGCCGGATCGAGGATGAAGGCGGCGCGGTTCTGTACCCACCAGGCAAAACAGCCGCGCGACGAGAGATCGAAGGCGGTGTCGAGTGTCGCGATGAATTCCGGCTGGTGGCCCGAGGTCACCAGGTTGCGCATTTTGATGCGCCCGCCGGACAGCCGGCCATAACTGCCGAGGAAGCGCTCGAACGGGAAGAAGCGCCGCAGCGGCCCTTCCACCCAGCTGAGGATCTGGCTCTCGGTGATCGCGCCCGCCGGCGCTGCGCTCAGCGCGTCGACCCAGGCTTTCAGCTCCAGCCCGGACCGGTCCGCCGGGGTATCGGCCGCCTTGGCCTTGCGGGGAGTCCCGCTGTTCGAGCCCCGCGATCGCTGCCCCGCTTTCCGCATCAATTTCAGCCCTGCCCGACGCGGTTTCATCCTAGAATGAAACATCCGAACCCACCAGCCGCGCGGCGGGCAGCCACTCAGCGCAAGTTCGCGGTGGCGCTTTTCGGCATCGTCGCGCCGCTTCGCCGTGGTGGGCCGGCTTGCGGGTTCGAAGTGAAGGGAAACGCCTGATGATCACGCTCTATCACTGCGACGCCGCGCGCTCGTTCCGTCCGTTGTGGATGCTGGAGGAGCTTGGGCTCGCCTATGAGCTGAAGATGCTGCCGTTCCCGCCGCGGGTGTTCGCCAAGGAATATCTCGGAATCAATCCGCTCGGCACCATTCCGTTCATGATCGACGGCGAGACCAGGATGACGGAGTCCTCCGGCATCTGCCATTACCTCGGCACCAAATACGGCCCGACGCCGCTGATCGTCGGCCCCGATGAGCCGGCCTACGGCGCGTTCGTGAACTGGATGTATTTCTCCGACGCCACGCTGACCTTCCCGCAGACGCTGGTGCTCCGCTACAGCCAGCTCGAGCCGGAGGAGCGCCGCAACCCGCAGGTCGCCGGCGACTACGCAAAATGGTTTTTTGGCCGCCTTCGCGCCGTGGAGGCCGCCACTGCAAATTCGGAATTCCTCTGCGCCGGCCGCTTCACCGCCGCCGATATCACGAACGGCTACGCGCTCCGGCTCGCCGCCAATATCGGCCTCGCCAAGGATTTTGGGCCGAATGTCGCGGCCTATTGGGCCCGGCTGCAGCAGCGCGACGGGTTTCAGCGCGCGGTGGCCGCGGAGCAAAAAGCCGGGCTGGAACAAAACGTTGCGCCGCGGGCGCGGCCCTAGGTTCCGGTGCGAGCGCCTCGTCCCGGAACGACTGCCGTCGGTCCGTGACAGCCTCCGAATTTGCGCTATGGTAGCCCGCCGCAGCGGCCAAAAGAGCCGCGAGGAGGATACGCCATGGACGCCATCGTGGACACGCAGAACCCGGATTCCGGCCACCGGATGCTGATCACGCCGGAGCGGGTGTTCTATGCCGGCTTGCTCGGCCGCCCGCGCGAGCGCTGCCCGGGCGCCTTCCACGTCTACGTCGCGATCCGCGACGGCCTGCATCTGTCGACCAGCGACGGCCAGCAGGTTCATGGCGAACTCGCCGTGACCATGCCGAACCTGCGCCACACTATCACCAGCGAATACCGCGCCGCGATCTGCGTCGCGATCGAGCCGGAAAGCGTGCCCGACGGCACGCTGGAGGCGGTCGCGCGCCGCCTGCAAGGGCCCGATGCGCATTTGTTCGCCAACCGCATCCGCGCCGCCTATGCGCGGCTTGCCGAGATGCAGTATCGCGATTCGATCTCGAACGCCGAGTTCGACACCATGTGCTTTGGCGACGCGCTGCCGCAGCGCGTGCTCGACCCGCGGGTGGTGCGTGCGATCGCCCGGATCGGCCAGTTCTCCGGCGAGCCGGTGACCGCCGCGGGCTGCGCGGCCGAGGCCTCGCTGTCGCCGTCGCGCTTCCTGCACCTGTTCAAGGAAGAGACCGGAATCTCGTTCCGCTCGTTCCGCGCCTGGAAGCGCGCGCGGCACCTGCTGCATTTCGCCAACCAGGATATCAACCTCGCGCATCTCGCGCAGGACATCGGCTATCCCGACTCGACCCATTTCAGCCACTCGATCCGCCGCTTCTACGGCCTGAAGCCGCGCGCGATCTTTTCCGGCTCGCGCGATCTTGCGATCTATCGGGCGGGGCAGGTGGCGAGCGAGCCGGTGCTGACGTAACCCGTCATTGCGAGCGAAGCGAAGCAATCCATGCTTCCGCGTATGCGGTGCGGTGGATTGCTTCGCTTCGCTCGCAATGACGGGGCGACATCACAAATTCGCACCCTGGATCACTTCGCCGAACCGCTGCCATCCCGAGCCCTCGATTCGTTGCAGCTGCAGCTGCTGCAGCGGGTGATGGTTGGTCGGGCTGGTGTTGACGCGGATGCCGGGCAGCAGCGTCGGGATCTCGACGTCCTTGAGGTTGTTCGCCTGCGCCATGATGTTGTCGCGGGCAAAATTGGCCTTGCACTGCTCGAGCACGATCTTGAGCACCCGCGCCACGGTGTAGGCGTAGAGGTTGTAGCCCTCCTTCGGATTGCCGTCGGGAAAGTACTTTTCCATGAAGGCGAGAAACTCCTTCACGCCGGGATCGTTGGCCCAGGCCGGATCGGCGACGTCCTTGACATAGGCCGACGAGATCGTGCCCTGCGCCTTGTCGAAACCTACCGGCGCGATGGTCGAGGAGATCGAGGCCGCGCCGCTGGCGATGAAATGCATCGGCTTCCAGCCGAGCTCAAAGATCTTGCGCATCGACTGCGCGGCGAATTTTGCGGTGGTGCCAGAGATCAGCACGTCGATGGTGGGATCGGTGACCTCGTGCGACGCCACCACCGCGGCGCTCGCAAACTTCTCGCCCAGCACATCCCTGGCGCCGGCAACAAAGTCCTTCCCGAGATCGTCGTTCTGATAGAGCACTGCGAACTTCGCGCATATTTGACGAACACCTGCGCCTCGGTGCGCGCGCTCGGCGCAAAGCCCATGGTCCAGGGATAGTTCTGGTAGTCGCCCCATTTGTCGCCGTTCACCGACAGGAACAGATGCGGCACCTTGGCGGCGTTGATGTACTTCACCACCGCCGAGTTCGGCGCGGTGCCGAGCATGTTGAACAGGAAGGCGACGTTGTCGTTCTCGATCAGCCGCCGCACCTGCTCGACCGTCTTCGCCGGATTGAACGCGTCGTCGTAATAGATGTACTTGATCTGACGCCCGGCGATGCCGCCCTGCTCGTTGAGCATCCTGAAATAGGCTTCCTGGCAGCGCGCCTGCACGCCGAGCGCCGACACCGGGCCGCTCAGCGATGTCGTGCTGCCGATCCTGATCTCGGTCGCGGTGACGCCCGGCGTGTCCTCGGCCAGCGAGGGACGGATTCCGGCGAATGCGGCGAGGCCCGCGCCGGTCGCGCCCGTCAGCCATGTGCGCCGATTGATCGAGACCATGACGTTCTCCCCGCGATGCCGGCTTGTGCTTGGCGCAGAGGCTATGCGCCATGCGGTTCAGTGTCTTGTGTTAACCGGCTGATGCGTCTTGCCGCGTGGCAGCGTCCGGGTAGCCAGTCAACGCAAGATGATGCCGAGGCAAATTTCCGATCATGGGAAAATCGGCAGCGTCCGCGCTGCAGCCGGGACCAGCCAGACCATGAGCGACAAGGCCGTCATCACCTGCGCGCTGAACGGCGTGCTCACCGATCCGAAGCAGCACAACGTTCCGGTGACGCCGGAACAGATGGCGCGCGAGGCGAAGGCCGCGTTCAATGCCGGCGCCAGCATCATGCACATCCATCTGCGTCAGCAGGAGCCGAACAAGGGCCATCTGCCGTCGTGGGAGGTCAGTGTCAGCAAGGAGATCCAGCAGGCGATCCGCGAGGCCTGCCCCGGCGTCATCATCAACCACACCACCGGCACATCTGGTCCGAACTACCAGGGCGCGCTCAATTGCGTGCGCGAGACCAAACCCGAGATAGCCGCCTGCAACGCCGGCTCGCTGAATTATCTGAAGGTCAAGGCCGACAACACCTGGGCGTGGCCGCCGATGATGTTCGACAACGCGGTCGAGAAGGTGCAGGACTATCTCGACGTCATGAACGAGGTCGGCACCATCCCCGAGTTCGAATGCTTCGATGTCGGCATCGTGCGCTGCGTCGGCATGTACCGGCAGACCGGCATGTATTCCGGCCCGCTCGAATACAATTTCGTGATGGGCGTCGCCTCGGGCATGCCCGCCGATCCGGAGCTGTTGCCGATCCTTTTGAAATTGAAAGCGCCGGAGGCGCATTGGCAGGTCACCGCGATCGGCCGCGCCGAGATCTGGCCGCTGCACCAGCGCTGCGCGGATCTCGGCGGTCACCTGCGCAGCGGGCTGGAGGACACGTTCTATCTCGGCGACGGCACCAAGGTGACGTCGAACGGGCAACTGGTCGAGGCCCTGGCGGCCTGCGCGCGCCGCGCCGGCCGCGAGATTGCGAGCCCGGCGGAAGCGCGGACGATTTTTGGTACAAGGCACTAGTGCCGTCATTGCGAGCGTAGCGAAGCAATCCATCGCGCCACCAGGGAGGGTATGGATTGCTTCGTCGGTTCGCTCCTCGCAATGACGAGCGGGAGAGTTCATGCCCATCATCGAAAACACCATCGCCACCGGCAGCGCCGCCTACCTCGCCAACCGCGACGGCATGCTGGCGCTGATTGCGCGGATGCGCGCCCTGGAAGAGCGTACCCGAGCCGCATCGGCGGCCGCCAAGGACCGCTTCCACAGCCGTGGGCAGCTGCTGCCGCGCGAGCGCGTCGCGCTGGTGCTCGATCCCGGCTCGCCGTTCCTCGAATTGTCGACGCTGGCCGGTTACATGTTCGACGTGCCGGATGCGGACAAGAGCGTGCCCGGCGGCGGCCTCGTCGCCGGCATCGGCTTCGTTTCTGGCATCCGCTGCATGGTCAGCGCCAACGACGCCGGGATCGATGCCGGCGCGTTGCAGCCTTACGGCCTCGACAAGACGCTGCGGGTGCAGGAGCTCGCGCTGGAGAACAAGCTGCCTTATGTGCAGCTGGTCGAAAGCGCCGGCGCCAATTTGCTGCGCTACCGCGTCGAGGACTTTGTCCGCGGCGGCAACATCTTTCGCAATCTGGCGCGGCTGTCGGCGGCGGGGCTTCCGGTTGTCACCGTCACCCACGGCTCGTCGACGGCCGGCGGCGCCTACCAGACCGGCCTGTCCGATTACATCGTGATGGTGCGCGGCCGCACCCGCGCCTTCCTTGCCGGCCCGCCGCTGCTGAAGGCCGCGACCGGCGAGATCGCGACCGAGGAGGAGCTCGGCGGCGCCGAGATGCACACCACGATCTCCGGCCTCGGCGATTATCTTGCCGAGGACGATCGCGATGCTCTGCGCATCGCGCGCGACATCATGGCCAAGCTGCCCTGGGATCGTCCGGCGCGCGAGGCGGCCGCGGTCAAGCCACCGCGTTACGACGCGGAAGAGCTGCTCGGCATCATGCCGATGGACCACAAGCGTCCCGTCGACATGCGGCAGGCGATTGCGCGCTTCATCGACGATTCCGATTTCACCGAGTTCGGCGCCAATTACGGCCCGGCGACGGTCTGCGGCCATGCTCGCATCGAGGGCCACGCGATCGGCATCATCACCAACAACGGCCCGCTCGACGTGCCCGGCGCCAACAAGGCGACGCATTTCATCCAGGCCTGCTGCCAGTCGCGCACGCCGATCCTCTACATGAACAACACCACCGGCTACATGGTCGGCAAGGCCTATGAAGAGGCCGGCATGATCAAGCACGGCTCGAAGATGATCCAGGCCGTGACCTCGGCGACGGTGCCGCAGATCACGCTGTACTGCGGCGCCTCGTTCGGCGCCGGCAACTACGGCATGTGCGGCCGCGGCTTCCATCCGCGCTTCTGCTTCTCCTGGCCGAACGCCAAGACCGCTGTCATGGGCGGCGAGCAGGCCGCCGAGACCATGGCGATCGTCACCGAGGCCGCCGCGGCGCGGCGCGGCAAGCCGGTCGAGAAGGAGAAGCTGGAGGCGATGAAGGCGCAGATCACAGGCGTGTTCGACGGCCAGATGGACGTGTTCTCGACCAGCGCCCGCGTGCTCGACGACGGCGTGATCGATCCGCGCGACACCCGCAGCGTGCTCGCCGAGGTGCTTGCGATCTGCCGCGAGGCCGAGGCGCGCACACCGCAGCCGATGCAGTTCTCGGTGGCGCGACCATGAGCGGAACGGGGGTGAAGCGGACGCCGTTCTTCAAGATCCTGATCGCCAACCGCGGCGAGATCGCGCTGCGCATCATGCGATCAGCGCGGCGGCTCGGCTACGGCGTGGTCGCGGTCTATTCCGATGCCGACCGCGATGCGCTGCACGTGCGCGAAGCTGATCAGGCAGTGCGGATCGGCGAGGCGCTGCCCGCGCAATCCTATCTGAAGATCGATGCGATTATCGCCGCGGCCAAAGCGAGCGGCGCCGGCGCGGTGCATCCCGGCTACGGCTTCCTCGCCGAGAACGAGGATTTTGCGCAAGCCTGCCGCGATGCTGGCTTCGTGTTCATCGGGCCGTCGCCGGAGGCGATCCGCGCGATGGGCAACAAGGCCGGCGCCAAGGACATCATGCAAAGGGCCGGTGTGCCCTGCGTTCCCGGCTATCAGGGCGCCGACCAGAGCGACGCGGTCATGCTGGCGGAAGCCAGGGCGATCGGCTTTCCCGTGATGATCAAGGCGGTCGCCGGCGGCGGCGGGCGCGGCATGCGGTTGGTCGCGGATGCCGCCGCGTTCCCGGATGCGCTGCGCGGCGCGCGCTCGGAAGCGCAGGGCGCATTCGGTGACCCAGGCGTGATTCTCGAGCGTGCCATCGTCGATCCCCGCCACATCGAGATTCAGGTGTTCGGCGATCGCTACGGCAACGCCATCCACCTCGGCGAGCGCGACTGCTCGGTGCAGCGGCGGCACCAGAAGCTGATCGAGGAGGCGCCGTCGCCGGCGGTGACGCCGGCGCTGCGTGCGCAAATGGGCGCGGTCGCGGTGCAGGCGGTCAAGGCGATCGGCTACGAGGGCGCCGGCACGCTGGAGTTCCTGCTCGATCGCGACGGGCATTTCTACTTCATGGAGATGAACACGCGGCTGCAGGTTGAGCATCCCGTTACCGAGGCGATCACCGGGCTCGATCTGGTCGAGCTGCAGCTCCGCGTCGCAAGCGGCCAGCCGCTCGGGCTGACGCAGGACGACATCACCTTCTCGGGCCATGCCATCGAGGTGCGGCTGTGTTCGGAGGACGCCTCGCACGATTTCATGCCGCAGTCCGGCACGATGGCGCGATGGCAGATGCCCGATGGCATCCGGGTCGAGCACGCGCTGCGATCCGGCTCCGAAATTCCACCGTTCTACGATTCGATGATCGCCAAGGTGATCAGCCACGGCGCGACCCGCGATGAGGCGCGCGGCAAGCTGATCTGCGCGCTGGAGCAGGTCACGGCCTTCGGCGTCACCACCAATCAGGGATTTCTGATCGACTGCCTGCGTCACCCGATCTTTGCCAAAGGTGAGGCGACCACGGCGTTCATCGGCCAGAACGGCGATGCGCTGCTTGCATCGCGCGCCGATCGAGCCAGCGACGCCGCACTCGCGGCGCTGCTGCTCTATGTCACCAACTGCTACGCGCCGCCATGGCAGGGCGGGCGATCACTCGCCGCGACGTTTCCGCTGGGCTTGCGGATCGACCTCGGCCACGGCGTGCAGGAGATCGAGATTGTCCGCGAGCGCAACGGCAGCTATCTCGTCACCCGCAATGGCGATCGCTTCAGCCTCGAGATCGACGAGCTCGGTCCGGACAGCATCCGCTTCCGCCGCAACGGCCTGATGGAATCGGCAAGATTCCTGCGCGATGGCGACCGGCTCTTCATCCTGCACCGCGGCGTCACTCTGTCGGTCCGCGATCTCACCCTGGCGCCGCCGGAGTCGGCGAACGCAGCCGGCGGCGACGGCAAGGTCCGCGCCGCCATGAACGGCCGCGTCGTCGCGGTGCTGGTGAAGGCCGGCGACAAGGTCGCGGCCGGCCAGCCGGTCATGACCTTGGAGGCGATGAAGATGGAGCACGTCCACACCGCCGGCGTCGCTGGCACGGTGTCGGCAATCGACGTCGCCGAGGGCGAGCAGGTGACGACGGGGAAGATCGTGGTGGAGATCGAGGTCGATAAGCAGGCGGCCTAACCACGCGTCATTGCGAGGAGCCAACGGGTCCGGCCTCTGGCCGGCCCGATGATAAACTCCGCGACGAAGCAATCCACGCCGCCGCGAACGGATAGATGGATTGCTTCGCTTCGCTCGCAATGACGGTTTACGCGCCTTCACTCCGCCCCGTACCGTCATTCAGCCAGCACGCCACCTGATGCCCCACGCCCGCCTCTTTCAGCATCGGCCGCTCGGTCTTGCATCGATCCATGGCGTAGCGGCAGCGGGTGTGGAAGGCGCAGCCGGAGGGCGGGTTGATCGGGCTCGGCACGTCGCCGTCGATCAGCGGCGTGAGCCGCTTGGCCTTGGGGTCGGCGATCGGCACCGAGGCGAGCAGCGCCTGGGTGTAGGGATGGCGCGGATTGGCGAACAGCTCGCGCTTGTCGGCGATCTCGACGATGCGGCCGAGATACATCACCGCGACGCGATGGCTGATATGGGCGACCACCGCGAGGTCGTGCGCGATGAACAGATAGGAAAAGTTCTGCTTGCGCTGCAGGTCGATCAACAGATTGATCACCTGCGCCTGGATCGAGACGTCGAGCGCGGAGACCGGCTCGTCGCAGACGATCAGCCGCGGCCCGAGCGACAGCGCACGCGCGATGCAGATGCGCTGGCGCTGGCCGCCGGAGAACTGATGCGGAAAGTTCTTCATCTGGTCGGGCCGCAGCCCGACCTGCTGGAACAGCTCCGCGACGCGCTCCTGCTTCTTCGCACCGGTCGCAAGGCCATGCACGCTCAAGGGCTCGCCGACGATGTCGCCCGCCGTCATGCGCGGATTGAGCGAGGCGAACGGATCCTGGAACACGATCTGCATCGAGCGGCGGTACGGCCGCAGCGCGGTCTTGCTGAGCGGCGCGATGTCCTCGCCGTCGAGCTTGATCGCGCCGCTGGTCGGCTCGACCAGGCGCAACACGGTGCGCGCCACTGTCGACTTGCCGCAGCCGGATTCGCCGACCAGGCCGAGCGTCTCGCCGGTACCGAGCGCGAAGCTGACGCCGTCGACCGCGTGCACGGTGCCGACCTGCCGGCGCAGCACGCCGCCGCGCACCGCGTAGTGCTTGACGAGATCGGTGACCTCGAGGAGCGGGCGCTGTTCGGTCATGACGCCTCCGCCAGCTCGCCGGCGCGCCAGCACGCCGCCCAGTGATTGCTCTTGACCTCGCCGAGCGGCGGATACTCCTGGCGGCAGCGGTCGACCGCGAGCTTGCAGCGCGGCGCAAACGCGCAGCCGGGCGGCAGCTTGGTCAGCGACGGCACCATGCCCGGAATTTCGGTCAGCCGCTCGTCGGTCTTGGCGCCGAGCGCGATCACCGCCGGCATCGAGGCCATCAGCCCGCGGGTGTAGGGATGCAGCGGGGTCTCGAACAGCGCCTCGACGGTGGCTTCCTCGACCTTCTTGCCGGCATACATCACGATCACGCGCTGCGCGGTCTGCGCGACCACGCCGAGATCGTGGGTGATCAGGATCAGGCCGGTGCCGAGCCGCTTTTGCAGGTCGACGATCAGCGCCAGGATCTGTGCCTGGATGGTGACGTCGAGCGCGGTGGTCGGCTCGTCGGCGATCAAGAGCGCCGGCCGGCAGGCCAGCGCCATTGCGATCATCGCGCGCTGGCGCATGCCGCCGGAGAGCTGGTGCGGATATTCGTGGGCGCGCCGCTCCGGTTCGGGGATGCGCACCAGCCTCAACATGTCGACGGCCTGCTTCCAGGCCTCCTTGCTGCTGACGTTCTGATGCAGCCGCACCGCCTCGATGATCTGGTCGCCGATCCGCATCACCGGGTTGAGCGAGGTCATCGGCTCCTGGAAAATCATCGAGATGCGGTTGCCCCTGATGTCGCGCATCGCGGCATCGTCGAGCTTCAGGAGGTCGGTGCCTTCGAGCATCACCGAGCCGCCGACGATGCGGCCGGGCGGATCCGGCACCAGGCGCATGATCGACAGCGCGCTGACGCTCTTGCCGCAGCCGGATTCTCCGACGATCGCCAGCGTTTCGCCGCGGCGGACCGAGAACGAGACGTCGTCGACCGCGCGGAACAGGCCGGAATTGGTGAAGAACACCGTCTGCAGGTTCTTCACATCGAGAACCATTTCTGCCGTGGTTGCCTCGCTCATCAGCCGCGCTGCCTCGGGTCGAGGATGTCGCGCAACGCGTCACCGAACAGATTGGTGCCGAACACCGCAAGGCTGATGGCAATGCCCGGGAAGATCACCAGCCACGGCGCGGTGCGGACATATTCGGCGGCGGATTCCGACAGCATGCGACCCCAGGACGGATAGGGTTCGGGAATGCCGAGGCCGAGGAACGACAGCGACGCTTCGGTCAAAATGGTCGAGCCGAGCTGCGCGGTGGCCAGCACGATCAGCGGCGCGATGGTGTTCGGCAGCACGTGGCGCAGCGCGATCCGCATCTCGCTCATGCCGATCGATTTGGCGGCCTCGACGAAGGGCTGCTCGCGCAGCGCCAGCGTGTTGGCGCGGATCACGCGGGCGACCGTCGGGATCAGCGGGATCGCAATCGCAAGGATCACGTTCGGCAGCGACGGGCCGAGCGCCGCGGTCATCACCAGCGCGAGCACCAAAAGCGGCAGCGATTGCAGGATGTCGGTGACCCGCTGGAACAGGAGATCGACCCAGCCGGAGAGATAGCCGGAGGTGAGCCCGACGATCACGCCGAGCGTCGCACCCAATGTCGTCGAGCCGATGCCGACCGCGAGCGAGATCCGCGCGCCATGGATGATCCGGCTCCAGACGTCGCGGCCGAAGGAATCGGTGCCGAACCAGTGCAGCGCCGAGGGCGGCGCCAGCCGGTGCGCGGAATCGACGCTGAGCGGATCGTAGCGGCTGATCAGGTCGGCGAACAGCGCGGTGCAGACGAACAGCACCATGATGATCAGGCCGACGGTGCCGAGCACATGGCGCTGCGCCAGGAACGCAAACCGCCCCCAGCCGCCGGTGGCGTTGGCCCCGGCCCGTCGCAGTTCGCTCTCGAAATTGATCGTGGCCACGGCTAGTTTCCTTGCTCCGCGTTCGCGGAACTATCCTCCCCCTCTCCCCGCTTGCGGGGAGAGGGTTGGGGTGAGGGGGAGTCTCCGCAAGCGCGGTGAGAGTTGGATTCGCGGAGACTCCCCCTCACCCGGATCGCATCTGCGATGCGACATAGCCGAAGCTTTGCTTCGGCGTTCTTCTCAACGGCCGCCGACGGCGGCCTATGCCTCTCCCCGCAAGCGGGGCGAGGTGAGACCGGAGCTCGGACTTCGACCAACGTTGTCATGTCAGTCTCCGAACCGGATCCGCGGATCGATCGCGGCATAGAGCATGTCGACGATGAAATTCACCACCACCACGACGACGGCGATGAACATCACGAGGTTCTGCACGATCGGATAGTCGCGCCAGCGCAGCGCTTCGACCAGGAAGCGGGCGATGCCGGGAATGTTGAACACGGTCTCGGTGACGATCAGGCCGCCGATCAGGAACGCGGCCTCGATGCCGATCACGGTGATCACCGGCAGCACCGCGTTCTTCAGCGCGTGGTGGTAGTTCACCGAGGCTTCGGAGGCGCCCTTGGCGCGCGCGGTGCGGATATAGTCCTGGCGCAGGATCTCCAGCATCGAGGAGCGCGTGATGCGCATGGTCAGCGCCGCGCTGCGGAAGCCGACCGCCGCTGCCGGCACCGCATAGATGCTGAACGCCTCGAACCAGGTTCGCGGGTTCGGATTGAAGATCGGCATGGTGCCGAACAGCGAGACCGAGGCCATCAGGATCAACAGGCCGAGCCAGAACGACGGCAGCGACAGCCCGCTGAGGCTGACGACGCGCAGCGCGTAATCGAGCTTGGAGCCCTGGTGCACGGCGCTGATGACGCCGAGCGGAATCCCGATCGAGGCGGAGAACAGCAGCGCCAGCCCGGCGAGCCGCGCGGTGATCGGGATTCGCGGCAAGATCTCCTGCAGCGCAGGCTTCTCCGAGACATAGGAATAGCCGAGATCGCCGTGCAGCAGGCCGCCGATCCAGTTGAGATACTGGATCACGATCGGCTGGCTGAGGCCGAGCTCGCGCTCGAGATTGGCCTTGTCGGCGGGATCGACGAAGCCGGCGGCGTCGAACAGGATGTCGACGATGTTGCCGGGCACGACCCGCAGCAGCACGAAGATGATGACCGAGATCCCGAACAGGGTCACGAGCATCAGAAATAGCCGCCGGACGATATAGGCAAACACCCTGGCTCTTCTCCCTGACCCGTAGCTTACTTGACGCGCTCTCTTGACGCGAACGGTCTTCCACTTCGCTCGAAAGCGCGCTCGGGCCTCGACTACTTGTCGAGCCAGACGTCCTCGTATCGATAGCCGTTATAGGAGCTGTTTGACATTACCGTGATGTTCTTGACGTAAGGCTGCCAGCAGGTTCCGGTCCTTGCATGGAAGATGATTGGACGGGCGACGTCCTCCTGCAGCTTCTTGTCGATGTCCCAGACCAGCTTCTTGCGCTTCTCGACGTCGGTCTCCTCCGACTGCTGGTCGAACAGCTTTTCGATGTCCTTGTTGCAGTAGTTGGTGTAGTTCCGCTCCGAGCCGCAGGCATAGTTCTCGTAGAACGACTGGTCGGGCTCGTCGACCGCGTTGCCGGTGAGGTTGAGGCCGAGCGAATAGTCCTTGCGTGCGACCTTCGGGAACCACTGCGCGGTGTCGACGACATCGAGCTCGGCGTCGATATAGATGCTCTTGATCTGGTCGATCAGGATGATCGCAGGATCGCGATAGACCGCGATGTTGCGGGTCGACACCTTGAGCTGCAGGTGCTTGTCGGGGCCATAGCCCGCCTTCTGCATCAGCTTGCGGGCCTCCTCGCGGTTCTTCTCGATGTTGGGGCCGTAACCGGGGATCGATTCCAGCATCTCCTTCGGCATCGCCCACAAGCCCTGCGGCGCCGGCTCCATGGTTCCGCCGATGTCGCCCTGGCCTTCGAACATGATCTGGATGAACGCCTTGCGGTCGAGCGCCAGCGCCAGCGCGCGGCGGATGTCGATGTTGTCGAACGGCGGCGCGCTCGAATTGATGATGATGTTGGTGGAGACGTTGTTCGGTTCCACCACGCAGACCGCATTGGGCGCCTGCGACTTGACGTCCTTGAGCAGCGGGATCGAGACCTCGGTCGGGAACGTCATGTCGAACTTGCCGGAGACGAAGCCGAGGATCGCGGTGGAGCGGTTCGGGATGATGGTGAACTCGATGCCGTCGAGATAGGGCAGGCCCTTCTTGAAGTAATCCGGGTTCTTGGTCAGCTTGATCGACTCGTTGGCCTTGAACTCGACGAACTTGAACGGACCGGTGCCGACCGGCTTGGTGCGCATCTCTGCCGGCGACACGTGGCAGGGATAGACCGGCGTATAGCCCGAGGCGAGCAGCGACAGCAGCGCCGGCTGCGGCCGCTTCAGCTTGAACGAGGCCTCATAGTCGCCGTTGGTGGTGACCTCGTCGACCTGGTCGTACCAGGATTTGCGCGGGTTCTGCCGGAACTTTTGCTGCGACTTGCCCATCAGCATGTCGAAGGTGCATTTGACGTCGGCCGCGGTGAACGGCTTGCCGTCATGCCATTTCACGTCGTTGCGCAGCTTGAAGGTCAGGGTCTTGTTGTCGCCACTCCAGGCCCAGCTCTCTGCCAGCTCGGGCCGGATCGTCTTGGCGCTGTTCTGGGCGATATGCTGGTCGAAGATGACGAGGTTGTTGAAGATCGGCATGAACGGAACGTTCAGCGAATAGGTCGCGCCCTCGTGGATCGAGGCGCTGCCGGGACTGTCGCGGTGATAGATCCTGAAGATGCCGCCGGATTTCGGCTCGCCGTTCGCATATGAAACGTCGCTGATCGCCAGAACAGACACCACCGCGACGGCCAGCGCTTGCACGCTCCGCATAGTCCCCTCCACACAACTCGGTCTCAATGGCCGATTGGCATTGACGATACCATGGTGAGCCCGCCGGGCAACCGGCGAGGGGCGCGCAGGGATTGGCAATTCGGATGACGCGCCAGAGCAAAAATTTCCATGGTCCGGGAATAGTGTGGTGAGGCACGGAACTCGCGGTTTGTTTTGCTATGCAGCGATGAGTTTCCTTGCCGTGATGAGCGACAGTTTGTCGCTTGATCTGATCTCTCCAGCGCACTCCCAGCGTTTCCCGTCATCCTGAGGTGCGAGCCCTTGCGAGCCTCGAAGGATGCACGGCCCGGCTGGTGGCCGATTCATCCTTCGAGGCTCGCCCAGCGGCGCAATTGCGCCGCAAGGCTCGCACCTCAGGATGACGGAACGACATGCTCGCCCTCACTCCGCCGCCTGCGATGACGGCGGCGTCACGCTCGCGACGCCGTCGGCGTCGGTGGCGGAGATGGTGGTGCGGATCATCAGGCGGCCCTCATGCGCCGGCCAGGGGCGGCCGCGATGCATGGTGGCGCGGTTGTCCCACATCACGACATCGCCCTGCTTCCACTGATGCAGATAGGTGGTGCCGGGCGCGGTGGCGGCCTCGGTCAGTTCCTCGATCAGCGCCTTGCCTTGCTCGGCATCCATGCCCTCGACGCCGTAGGCGTGGGAGGCGAGATAGAGCGCGCCGCGGCCGTTGACCGGATTGCGCCATACCATGCGCCAGCACACCGGCGGCAGCGCATCGACCTCCTCGGGTGTCGCGAGCCCGGTCGCGACCTTGCTGCGCGAATGCGCGTAGGAGTGCCAGGCGAAGCAATTCTCCAGCCGCTTTGCCTGCGCGGCGTCGAGCCGCTCGAACGCCAGCCGCATCGAGGCGAATTCGGTCTCGCCGCCATGCTCGGGGATGATGCGCGCCGAGAGGATCGAGGTCAGCGCCGGCACGCGCTTGAAGGAGGAATCGGTGTGCCAGAGCTGGTTGGCCCTGGCGCGCAGCTGCTGGCGGTGATCCGACGGCACCACCTTGCCGTCGGGCCCGAAGGTCGAGAGGATCACGAAATGCGAGCCGGTGCCCATCGAGCCGACCTTTGTCACCTCGGGCGGGCCGAAGCGGCGCGAGAAGGCGAGCTGGATGTCGTCGCTGACCTCCTGGCCGCGGAACACCAGCACCGAATGTTCCTCGAACGCCGCGCGCACCGCAGCATAGGCGGCATCACTGGCGGCGACATCGGCGAGGGTGACGCCGCGCAGTTCGGCGCCGAAACCCGGAGCGAGCGGGATCACATCCATCGGCGGGTCCTCCCATTCTTGTTGTTCTGTGGCGAGCTTATGGGAAAGGCCGGACGGCGACAATGCGCGCGCCCGTCGGGTCCGGCATGCAGCAGGCCGCGAGACTGTGCCCCGACCGGGACGCGGACCAGCGTCATCCCATCGCGATCAGGTTGCGCCGCTCGCGGCGTTTGGCGGCCTCGAGGCGATGGGTGACGAGCGCAAAGATCGCCCAGCTGGTGTGAAAGGCAACGCCCGCCAGAATGACGATGTCGCCCGGGATCGGCCCGATGGCCGCGCGTTGCGCAACCTCGGAGAGCGCGGTCAGAGGCCCGGGATGGATCGCGAGCTTGCCGTAATAGGCGATGGCCTGGATCGCGAAGATCCAGCCATAGGTCCGCCGCAGCCGCCGCCCGATCGCGCGGGCATAGCTGATGTGATAGCTCGGATGGCGATAGTCGTTGGCGAGCAGCTCGGTCCAGCGCCCGTTCGGCGACAGGCTTTCGCCGCGGATCATCGGTGCGTAGAAATCGGTTTCGAGCAGCCGCGCGCGGGCGCGCCAGACGTTGAAGTAGCGGTAGCGCCGCGCCTCGAACAGCAGGAACACGGTGACCAGGAGGCCGACCAGCACCATCGGCAGCGGCGATGCCTCCGCGTTGCTATAGGTCGCCGACAGCGCGATCCCGGTGGTCACCACCGCCCAGTTGGTCGAGCTGTCGAGGCGGGTGCGCCAGACCGTGGAGCGGTAGATCTCGCCGCGATAGAGATGGGCGAGCGCACCGATCTCGGCGGCGGTGAATTCGAGCCTTCGGGCCGCTGAGGGCTCCGGCTCGCGCGGCTGGGGCGACGGCATGGCGGCCTCCGGCGATGCAGGCTTGCGATTGCGGAGCATAACGCGAAATCCGCGCCATGGGCCAGTCCGTTGCGGCCTCTCGCATCGGTCCGGCGTGCCGCACCGCCGCGCTCACACGATCCGCGAGGTCTTGTTGCCCCAGTAGCGGTCGCGCAGCAAGCGCTTGTAGAGCTTGCCGGTCGGCAGCCGCGGCAGCTCGGCCTCGAAATCGACCGAGCGCGGCACCTTCTGCCGTGACAGCGACTGCGCGCAGAACGCGATCAGCTCCTCGGCGAGATCGGGCCCGGGCGCGACGCCGTCGACCGGCTGCACCACCGCCTTCACCTCTTCGCCGAGATCGACATTGGGCACGCCGAACACCGCGGCGTCGGCGACCTTGGGATGGGTGATCAGCAGGTTCTCGCATTCCTGCGGATAGATGTTCACGCCGCCCGAGATGATCATGAAGGTGGCGCGGTCGGTGAGGTAGAGAAAATTGTCGTCGTCGATGTAGCCGACATCGCCGACCGTGCTCATGCTGCCGTCGGGCGAGCGGGCTTCCGAGGTCTTGGCGGGATCGTTGAAATATTCGAACGGCGAAGCGGTCTTGAACCACACCGTGCCCGGCGTGCCGTTCGGGCAGGGCTTGAGATTCTCGTCTAGGATATGCAGGTCGCCGAGCAGGACCTTGCCGACGGTGCCGCGATGCGCCAGCCATTCCTCGCTGTTGCAGGCGGTGAAGCCGAGGCCTTCGGTGGCGCCGTAATATTCATGGATGATCGGGCCCCACCATTTGATCATGTCGTCCTTGACCAGCGCCGGGCAGGGCGCGGCGGCGTGAATCGCGATCTCCAGCGACGAGAGGTCGTAGCGGTTGCGCACCTCCTCGGGCAGCTTCAGCATGCGCGAGAACATGGTCGGCACCAGCTGGGTGTGGGTGATGCCCCATTGCTGCACGAGCTGCAGGTAACGCTCGGGGTCGAAGCTCTCCATGATGATGACGGTGCCGCCCATCCGGATCGTGAGATTGACCGCGGCCTGCGGCGCCGAGTGATAGAGCGGCGCCGGCGAGAGATAGACCATGCCTTCGCGGTAGTGCCAGAGCTTGATCAGGAAATCGAACAGCGGCAGGTTCTGTGCTGGCGGCTGCTCCGGCAGCGGCCGCACGATGCCCTTGGGCCGGCCGGTGGTGCCGGAGGAATACAGCATCGCGGTGCCCAGCGCCTCGTCGGCGATCGGCGTCGACGGCAGGCCGGCGGTTGCTTGCGTCAGGCCGACGATACGTTCGCTCTCGCCGTCGCCGTCGACCACGATGCAGAGCTCGACCTGCGGACACTCCTTCAGCGCCTCGCGCGCGACGTCGAGCTTCAGCTGCGAGGTGATCAGGATCCGCGACTGGCTGTTGGTCAGGATGTAGGCGAGCTCGCCCGGCGTGAGGAACGAATTGACGCAGGTGAAGTAGAGGCCGGCGCGCTCGCCGGCGCCGCAGGATTCGAGATAGCGGTCGTTGTTCTCCATGAAGATCGAATAGTGGTCGAGCCGCTTCATGCCGCGCCGGCGGAACAGATGCGCGAGGCGGTTGTTGCGCGCCTCGAGCTCGCGATAGGTGACGATCTCGCCGCTGCCGGCCATGATGAAGGCGGGTTGCAGCGGGCGCAAATGAGCATGCTTGCCGGTGTACATCGAACCTCAGATCCCCGTTGATCATGATGCGACGACGCGATCACATCATGATCGCATCTCCTGTTTGATCGCTCCGGATAGCCGGTCCCGCGGTCCGAATCATGCGTCAGGCCGCTATCACGAGAATTTCCCGGACCTGGGCCGGGCCGTCGATCCGGCGCGGATTGCGCGGCACCCAGGGGGTGCGCATCGCCTGCGCCGCGATGCGGTCGAAATGCTCGGGGCCGACGTGCACGTCCCGCAAAGTGCGCGGCATGCCGAGCGCACGGATGAAGCGGTCGAGCACGTCGCCGGCGTCCGCGCCCGGATGACCCATCGCGGCCGAGACCAGCGCCTGGCGGTCGGCATTGTCGCGCTTGTTCCAGCGCAGCACCGCCGGCAGCATCACGCAGGACGTATAGCCGTGCGGCACGTCGAACTCGGCGCCGAGCACATAGCCGATGCCGTGGCTCGCGCCCATCGGCACGCCCGAGGCCAGCGGCCCGGTCGAGAGCCAGGTGCCGATCTGGCAATCCATCCGCGCGGAGATGTGCCTCGGGTCGGCCTTCACGCGCGGCAGGCCTTGCGCCAGCATTTCCAGCCCCTTCAGCGCCTGGGCGTCGCCATAAGGATGCGCCTCGCGCGAGCAGATGCCCTCGACGCAATGGTCGACGGCGCGGATGCCGGTCGACAGGAACAGCCAGTCCGGCGTGTGCACCGAGATTTCAGGATCGAGGATGGTGGCGCGCGGCATCACCAGCGGATGGCGCAGCATCTCCTTCTGCCGCTTGGCCTCGTTGGTGACGCCGGCGATCGAGGAGAACTCGCCGCCGGCGATCGTGGTCGGCACGCTGATCTGGCGCACGGTCGGCGGCTTCATCTCCGGCGCAACGCCGCCACGGGTGCGGATCAAGTCGATGCCGTCGGAGGTGGTGACGTCGTTGGCGAGGCAGAGCTGCACCGCCTTGGCGCCGTCGGTGATCGAGCCGCCGCCGATGGTGACGATCAAATCGGCCTGCGCGGCGCGGGCCTGCGCGGTGGCCGCGATGACCGCGGCGCGCGGCGTGTGCGCCGGCATCTGGTCGAAGGTGCCGACGCAGCGGCTGCCGAGCGCCTGGCGGATTTTCTCGATCTCGTCAGTTTCGCGGTTCAGCGTCCCCGACACCATCAGGAAGGCGCGCTGCGCGCCGAGCCGGTCCAACTGCTCGACCACGGCCTCGCGAGCCGGGTGCCCGAACACGACCTCGTCCATGGCGCCGAAGATGACACGGCCTCGATGCACGCGCCCGTCCTCCCTTGACTGCGCCGCCTTGCCGGCAGCCTTGGCGGGCAGGTTAGCGGAGGAAAGCGGGGCCGTCATCAGGGGTGTGCGGGGTGGGGGGTGTTGGTGTTGGCCTGATTCAAGCGTCAAGCGGCTAGCTCGGTGTCATCACCCGCGCATGCGGGTGATCCAGTATTCCAGAGGCAGCAGTGCTTGAATCGATGAGCTGCGGCGTACTGGATCGCCCGGTCCATGTGCGCAATCGCGCACAGGCCGGGCGATGACAGTTGTGGAGGGAGGGCGCAGCCGTGCATACCCGCGACGTGATTTGTCCGAGTTTAGTTTTGTCGCGCTACTCGTCCGCGCATTTCGTCGCGCGTTGCGGCGCGCGGCGTGCTACAGCTTGGCGACATCTGGGGAAGCATCGGCATGACATCATCGGTTGATCTCGCGAAGCTGCACATCGACGACTTCGCTGCGCACACGGACAGCATCTTCGAGCTGCAGGCGGCGGATGGCGTCGTGCCATTGAAACTGGCCAAGGTCGATCCCGCCGGCAACAGCGGGCGGCCAGGCGGCGCGTTCTCGCTGTTGTTCGCAGCACCCAGGGGACAATGGCTGCCGCAGGCGATCTACCCGGTGCAGCATCCGGCGCTGGGCGTGATGGAGATTTTCCTGGTGCCGATCGGGCCGCTCGCGGACGGCAACGGCTATCAGGCGGTCTTCACCTGAGGTTGGGCCGCTTCCAGCGCATCAAATCGTAGACGCCCTTGTCCTCCTCGACCGCAAAGCCGAGGCGGCGGTAGAGCCGCATCGCCGGATTGAGTTTCTCGACATGGATCGAGACGTCCTTGCCGGCGGCCGCCGCCTCGTCCATCACATCGCGCAACACCGCTTCGCCATGACCTCTGCCGCGATGCTCCGGAAGGAAGGCGATGTCGATGATGCGGTGCTGGCTCGGCCAGCGCTCGATATAGAAGCGGCCGATATCCCGGCCGGCGTGGGCCGTCACCAGCCAGTCGGCCTCGGGATAATACTTCTGATAGTGCGCGTGTTGCCCGCGAAACTGGTCTTGGAGGAATGCCATCTTCTGCGCATCGCTCCAATCCGTGACGGCCAATTCCTCGATTCGGGTCGAGACGTAAACCCGTGCCAGAAACGACAGGTCGGTATCGACGATCGGGCGGAATGTCAGGCCAGCGTCCGCCGCACGCGCCCAGCCAAACGGAACCGCAGCGACGGACGCTTCCATGATCGAAGGCCAATCAGCCGCGCGGCGGGAAAACGCCCTGCAGCGCAATGTTGAAATAGAAGGTCAGATACGGCTGCATGTTGTTGTGCGGCTGATTGCCGCCGGCGGGGCTGATGGCTTGCGGTGCCAAGGATACGAGGCTGCTCGCCGCGCCCCATGCGTTGCCGCCATTGGAACGAGCCAGGGACGCGCCGCTTGGGTTGAAATGATCGGAGGGATCGCTGCCGTAGGCCTTGAATTGATGCGAGTGCGAGGGAATTTCGGACTCAAGCAAGGTTACAGTATCCGACCCGCCGGTTTCCCCGAGGTCATGCAGCGACAGGCCCGGGCCCTGGCCGGGGTGCATCGGCGCGCGGCCCTGCAGGTCGGGCAGTGCGAAGTTGCTCTTGCCGTTGCCGCCGTAGGTGGTGCCGAGCAGGGAGAATAGCGCGGTGTTCTGCGAGATCGGCAAAAGCTGGCCGTCGCACCATGCCCAGCCCGTGGGTGCGAAATTGAACGGAAAGATGCGGATCTCCGCGACGAACGGGTCGGCCATTGTCGGCTCCTAGGTCTGGCTCGGAAAAATGCCAAACAGTGAAATGATGAAATCGACGCACAGATAGGGTTGGAAATTGCTATGCGGCTGGCTACCTCCGGTCGCCGCGACGGCCTGCGGACTGCAGTTGGTATCCGGATCGCTGGCAAAATACAGCTGGCTGACCAGGCCCGTTGACGGCAGGTCACTCTGGACGTTGGGCGAGTTTGCCGCGTTGGTCGAGGCAACGAGCGGGTGAGTATGCGCAGGTATTTGCTGCACCGTCAGCGTGATCTCCTCGGCGCCGCCGGTCTCGGCCATGACGAAGCCGTTGCCCTGATGGAGCGGCAGGCGCCCGCGCAGGTCCGGAAGCGCGAAGGTCGACTGGCCGTCGCCGCCATAGGTCGTGCCAATCAACTGAAACAGCGTCTCGTTTTCGCTGATCGGCAGCAGTTGCCCTTCGCAGAACATCCAGCCGGCCGGCGCGAAGTTGCCGGCAAACATGCGAATCTCGCCAACATAAGGCTGTGCCATGAGTGCGTTTCCTCAGTTCGGCGAGGGGAAGATGCCCTGAAGGGCGATGCAGAAGAGAACCGTCAGGAACGGTTGCAGGTTGAGATGCGCCTGACTGCCGCCGGTGTTCGCCAAATCACCCGCGTTGAGCGGGGTCAAGTTGGTGATCGTATTGGTATAATAGTTGATGGGATTGGTACCGACCGCCGTCGTGCCCCTCGCGAGCACGTTGCCGGCGGGCGCGACGGAGCTCGCGTTTGCAGTCGAGCCCTGAAACACGTGCATGTGCGCCGGCATTTCGGCGATCGATATTGTGTGGGCCTGCTCGCCGCCGCGCCCGCCGAGCGCGTTGCCGCCGCCGACATGGATCGGAACGCACCCGCGCAAATCGGGCAACGCAAAATTCACCCGCCCGTCGCCGCCGAATGTCGTACCGAGCAGCGAAAACAGCCCCTGATTCTGATTGATGGGAAGCAACTGGCCGTTGCACTGCGCCCATCCCTTGGGCGCGAAGTTGAACGACATTATGCGGATCTCGGAAAGAAACGGGTCAGCCATCGGTCCTCCGCCAAATACGATTTAAATTCTGCAAAAACACGAGACAGCGACGCCGTATCGATAACGTGCGCACGATAGCGTGTTTTACGGCTAGTGCAACCTCAACGATAGCATGGTCGCTGCAATTTTTTTTCGCGCCTCGCGATCTTGCCCGGCCGTGACGCGTGTGAGTTGGAACGACGTGAAGAGTCGATTTGAGCCCGGCTCTGATTCACTCAGAGCCGGGCAGCGTGCTAGAAGAAGAAGTCTCCGGCGTCGATCGAATGCACGGACACGTTTTTCAGGAAGATCGCATCACCGCCGGGAATGCCGATGGTGACGCCGCCCGCAACCTCGGTGACGGCGAGCTCGGCGAAGGAAAGGCCGCGTCCGTGCAGGTCGATATGATCGTGCTCCGCGGTATCGGCGTTGTTGGCGTTGAAGTCGGTGATGGTGTCGAGGCCGTTGCCGCTCACGCGATAGTTGAACACGTCGTTGCCACCCGCACCGGTAAAGATATCGTCGGCGGCAGTGCCGGTGAAGGTGTTGGCGAGTGCGTTGCCGGTGCCCTGATGCGAGAAGTTGCCGACAAAGGTCAGCTTTTCGACGTTGGCCGGCAGGGTGTAAGAGACCAGGAAAGTCTGCACCTCGTCGGTGCCTTCGTTGGCGAACTCGAACACGGTGTCCGTCTTGGACTGGACCGCGTAGATGTCGTCGCCCTTGCCGCCTTGCAGCGTGGTGAGGCCGCCGCCGTCGATCAGCGTATCGTTGCCGTCCAGCCCGACCAGATAATCGTTGCCGGCGCCGCCGGTCAGCACGTTGTTCAGGGCGTTGCCGACGCCGATGAAGTCGTTGTTTCCAACGTGGGTCAGATCGTTGTCGGTGGCTTCGAGCGTGTAGTTGGAGACGTTGGTCGCGATCACGAGCGTCGGTGCTGGCGCGGGAGCCGCGACCGTGGCCGGCGTCGAGGGATTCGGAAGCGCCGCCAGCGCCGCGGTGACGTCGGCGTGGTCGGCCAGCCGCCGCTCGCCATCGGCCAGGTTGACGTACATCAGGTCGTTGGCGGTCGTCGGATCGGTGGTGTCGGGAAGGCCGAGCACGTGACCGAGTTCGTGGACCACGGCAGTCAGGAGGTCGAGATGGCCCGCTGCGGCGTTGGTCGGATCGGTCTGCAAATCGGTCGTGGACCCGTTCACGGCATGGGTGAATTCCGAGTTGTCGTTCGGCGTCGGGTCGACGAACCAGCCATGGCCGGCGCCGTCGTCATCGATGGTGATGTGCCCCGGGGTCTGCTCGCCGGCAATATTGCCGCCGAGGTCGGCCACGCTGAAGGTGGTGGCGAGCATTGCATCGAACTGGGCCTGCGTTGCGCCGGCGTGCATCCACTGGGCGATCGCTGCCGCGACGACGGTATCGAGTTGAGTCTGGGTGAGATGGGTCTCGCCTGGCGTCGGCGTGGAGGCGGCGACGCCACCGCCCGCCGCCAGTATCGGCGTCGGGATGGCGCCGGTGGTCCCGAACGGGCTGCCGACATTGACGGTGATGACGCCGGTGCCGGCAGCCGTATTGCCCTTGGTGGCGGTCACCCAGCTCTGAATGTCGGAGACCGTGGAGCCGTTGCCCGCGAAGTCCTGAAGCAGGAACGTGTTGCCCGACATATTTTGCAGGCGGTAGTCGGCCGTATAGGTCGCGCCTGCGCCATTGTGGACGTCATTGTTGAACATGTTGAGACGAAGCGTCGTGGCGCTGCCGCCGCCGCTGATGCCGGCAATGACTGCAATCTGCTGCAGGCCCTGACCGGTCGTGTCGGTGCCGGTCAAATGGTTGTTGTCGATGGTGGCATTGATGACCGCATTGCCCTGCCCCGACTGGACGTGAATTCCTCGCTGATAGTTGCCGGTAATGGTGTTGTTCTCGATCAGGACGGTGCCGGTGCCGCCGGTTGCGCCGACACCTTGAACGTCGACCGACACGGCGTCGGTACCCGGACCGGCGATGTGGGTGATCGTGTTGTCACGGATCTTGCCGGTCGAGGTGCCGCCGGCGGAGGCGTGCGTGACCTTGATAGCAACGCTGCCGGTTCCGAGCGAGGTATTGTTGTGAATGTCGTAGGTGATGATGCCGGTGCCGGTTTCACCGATGACGACCATCGCCGTGTTGAAGTTGTTGGATGCCAGCGATCCGCCGGAGGTGACGCCGGAGATATCGGCGTTCATCTTTCCGTTGGTTCCTCCCGCCGTTGCCTGCACGGCCGTGCCGCCGGTGACGAAGGTGTTCTGGCCGCTCGTGTTGTTGACGATCAGGCTGAAATTGCCGCCGGTGTCGGAGTTGACCGACAGGTGGTCGCCGGCAAACGGCCCGGTCTGGTTGTTCCAGGTGGTCCCTGAAACGGTCAGCTGGTCAGGCGTGCCCGCGAAGTTCGTGGCGGTGTCGTTGTTGACGTGGAACTGGATCGTGTTCGAGTTCGAGAACGTGGTGCCCGTGATCGACGAGGTGCCGAGCAGGTTGTGAAGTTCGAAGCCGTTGAAATTCGCCTGATCGTTGTCGGCGCCGCCGCCCGAGAAGACGCCGCCCGTGATGGTCAGATTGGTGATGTTGTTGCCGTTCACGCCATGACCGACCGAGCCGGTCGCATGCATGTTGGTCAGGGTCAGATTGGTGACGCTGCTGGCGTCGATCCAGTTCGAGTTGTCGTTGCCGGCGTTGTTTGCGCCGGCGTCGGTGATGTTCATGTTCGCGAGGGTGATGCCGCGCGTCGACGACAGGCTGATGGAGTCGCCGGTGGTGTTCTGGATGGTGCCGCCCGAACCGGTGGTCGAGCCGGTGCCGGTCACCGTCAGGCCGCCGCTGGTGCCGGTGTTGTTCAGCACGATGCCGTTGGCCGCGCCGTTGGCGCTGATGTCCTGGAAGGTGAGGCCGCTGGCGCCGATCGTGGTACCGGTGACGTTGAGCGCGGTGCCGGTGGTGCTGGTGATGTGATTGGTGCCGGTGACGTTGACGGTGCCGCCGCCGGTGGCGGCGAAGCCGCTCGAGGCGCCGGTGCTCAGCGTCATGCCGCCGGTGAAGTTGATCGTGCTGCCGGTGTTGCCCGAGAGCGATACGCCGCCGCCGGCGTCGGCGCCGTCGGTGATGGCGCCGGAGAAGGCGACCGTGCCGCCGGTGTGGCTGGCGACCGAGACCGACGATCCGGTGCCGTCACCGATCGTGCCGGCATAGCTGATGTTGCCGGTGCCGCCGTTGACGTCGAACTCCGAGGTGGTGTGGCCCGACAGCGTGCCGCCGGTGGTGGTGAAGCTGCCGGTCAGGGCGCCGCCGAGCTGGACGCCGAAGGCGCCGCCCGACGAGCTCACCGTGCCGAGCGAGACGTTGAGCGCGCCGCCTTGGTCGATGTCGACGGCCTGGCCGGAGCCGGTGATCGACATCTGGTCGACGGTCAGGTTGCCGACCGAGTTGTTGCCGTCATCGAGGCCGGTGGTGCCCGAAGCGGTCGTGATGTTGATGCCGTGGATGGTGTTGTTCTGGGCGAGATCGATGCCCTGGTCGGCGGCGGTGGTGACGTTGATGGTCGGCCGCGCGCCGCTCGAGGTTTCGATCTGGATCGCCGGGCCGCCGAACGGATCGGGCAGCGACAGCGCCTGGTCGTCGCCGAGCAGGGTCTGGCCGTCCTTGAGGTTGATGCCCTCGCCGGTATAGGTGCCGGCCTTCAGATAGATGATGTCGTTGACGCCCGGCCCGCTCGAGATGTTGAACTCGTGGATGTCGGTGAACGGGTTGGCCTGCGAGCCGCGCGGCGCGGTGGCATCGGTGATGGTCTGGGCCTGATCGATGAACCAGACCTGCTGGGTGACGCCGACCTGGATCACGTCGGTGTCGGTGATCGGGCCGCCGGTGCCGGTGTGGCCGTGGTCGTTGGTCGCCATCGTGATGGTCGTGGTCGACGATCCGGTGGCGCCGTCGGCCGCGGTGTAGGTCACGGTGCCGGCGAGCGAGGCGTTGATCTGCGCGATCGTGCCGGTCAGCGTGACGACGCCGGTGCCGTTGCCGGTGATGGCGGCGCCGCCGCCGACTGCGGCGATGTTGACGATGCCGCCGCCGGCCGAGGTCAAGGTCGTGGTGATGTCGTTGCCGCCTGCGGCGTCGACGTCGGAAATCGAGAGGCCGGTGATGTTGTGGCTGGAGCCCGACATCAAGGTGAAGCTCGCCGGCACGCCATTGTTGACCGGCGCGTCGTCGACCGCGGTGACGTTGAGGGTGTGAGCCGAGCCGGCGCTCTGATGGTTCGCCGCCTGGCCGTCATCGACCGTGAAGGTCACGGTCCGCGCCAAGGTCGACGGGTTGTCGCTGTTGTCGTTATACGTGACGGAGCGCAGCGCGGCCTCGTAGTTCGCCACCGTGTCGGTGCCGGTCAAGGTCAGCGTACCGGTGGCCGCATTGAACGAGCCGGTGATGTTGGCGGTGTTGGTGAAGGCGAGCAGGTCCTCGCCGTTGACGTAGTTGGCGCTGATCTGCACCGTCGCGCTGGAGAGCGTCGCGGTGTCGACGTCGGTGACGGTCAGCGCGGATGCGATCGCGGTCGGGCCCTGGTTCTCGGTGAAGGCCAGGGTACCGGTGGCGTTGATGGAAGGCGCGTCGTTGACCGGCGTGACGTGGATGGTCGAGGTCGAGGTGTTGCTGTTCAGCGAGCCGTCGTTGACCGTGAAGCTGACGGTGCGGTCGAGCCCGGACGGGTTGTCGCTCGAGTTGAAATAGGTGACGGAATCGAGCGCGGCCTTGTAGTTCGCGACGCTCGAGGAGCCGGACAGCGTCAGCGTGCCGGTCGCGGCGTTGAACACGCCGGTGATGCCGTTCTGGTTGGTGAAGCCCAGCACGTCCTGGCCGTTGGCGTAGTTGCCGGTGACCTGCACCGTCGCGCCGACCAAATTGGCGCTGTCGACGTCGGTGACGTTGACGGTGGGATCGATCGCGGTCGCGGCCTGGTTCTCGGTGTAGTTCAGCGTGCCGCCGGCGGTCGTCGCCGGTGCATCGTTGACCGGCGTGACGTTGATGGTGCCGGTGACGGGCGTCGACGTCGCCGCGCCGTCATTGGCGATGAACGTCACGGTTCGCGCCAGCCCTGACGGGTTCTCGCTGGTGTTCTGATAGGTCACCGCGGCCAGCGCCGCCTGATAGTTGGCGACGGTGTCGGTGCCGGACAGCGTCAGCGTGCCGGTGGCGGCATTGAACGAGCCGGTGATGTTGGCGGTGTTGACGAAGGCGAGGACGTCCTGGCCGTTGGCGTAGTTGCCGGTGATCTGGATCGTCGCGCCGGTCAGCGTGGTGTTGTCGACGTCGGACACGGTGATCGCCGGGTCGATTGCGGTCGCGGCCTGGTCCTCGGTGTAGCTCAGGACATGGCCGGCGACGACCTGAGGCGGATCATTGACCGGCGTGACGTTGATGGTGCCGGTGACCGGCGAGCTGTCGAGCGTGCCGTCATTGGCAATGATCGTGACCGTGCGCGCCGCTGCTGACGGATTGTCGCTGCTGTTGAAGTAGGTCACCGAGGCGAGCGCGGCCTGGTAGTTCGCGACCGTGTCGGTCCCGGTCAGCGTCAGGGTGCCGGTGGCGGCGTTGAACGAGCCGGTGATGGTGGCGGTGTTGGTGAAGGCGAGGACGTCCTGGCCGTTGACGTAGCCGCCGGTGATCTGCACCGTGGCATGCGTCAGGTTGGCGTTGTCGGAATCGGTGACCGTGATCGCCGGATCGAACGCGGTGGCGGCCTGGTTCTCGGTGTAATTCAGCGTATGGCCGGCGGTGACGACCGGGGCCGCATCGATCACGACGCCGATGGTAAAGGTCTGCTGGCTGTGCAGCGTGCCGTCGCTGGACTGCACCGTGATGTCGTAGAACCCGTCGGCGAGATGGATCTTGGAGGGATCGGCGACCGTGACCTTCCCGGTGGTCGGATCGATCGTGAAGCCGCCGCCCGAGGTGTCGCCGACCAGCGAATAGGTGACGTTGGGCCCGTTGATATCGGTCGAGAACGCGGTGATCCCGACCGAGGCGCCGACCGGCGCGCTGACCGCGACCTGGTTGGCGCCGCCATCGCTGTCGACCGGGGTCGACGGCGCAACGTCGGTGACGGCGATGACGAAGGCCTGCGAGCTCGTCAGCGTGCCGTCGCTGGCCTGCACGGTCACGGTGTAGCTGCCGCCCGAGGATTCGTAGTCGACCTTGGTGTCGTCGGCGATGGAGATGACGCCGGTGGTGGCATTGATGGTGAAGGCGCCGCCGGAGGTGTCGCCGGTCAGCGAATAGGTCACGGCCGGCCCGTTGACGTCGGTCGCGGATGCCGTGACGCCGACGGTGGTGCCGTTGGCCGCACCCTCGACAACGGTGTTGGTGGCGACATCGGCGTCGACCGGGGCCGACGGCGCGACGTCGGCGACGTTGATGGTGAAGGTCTGCGAGCTCGTCAGCGTGCCGTCGCTGGCCTGCGCGGTGACGGAGTAGCTGTGGCCGCCGCCGGAGCTCTCGAAGTCGATCTTCGTGGGATCGGCGACGGTGATGACGCCGGTGGTGGCATTGATGGCGAAGCCGCCGCCCGAGGTGTCGCCGGTCAGCGACCAGGTGACGGCCGGCCCGTTGACGTCGGTCGATGACGCCGTGACGCCGACGCTGGTGCCGGCGGCCGCGCCTTCGGCAACTGAATTGGCAGTGGCATCGCCGTCGACCGGGGTCGATGGCGCGACGTCGGTGACGGCGATGGTAAAGGTCTGCGAGCTCGTCAGCGTGCCGTCGCTGGCCTGCGCGGTGACGGTGTAGCTGCCGCCCGAGGTTTCGTAGTCGATCTTGGTGCTGTCGGCGACGGTGATGACGCCGGTCGCGGCGTTGATGGTGAAGCCGCCGCCGGAGGTGTCGCCGATCAGCGAATAGGTCACGGCCGGGCCGTTGACGTCGACGGCGGATGCGACGATGCCGACGGTGGAGCCGTTGGCGGCGCCTTCGGCGATCGAATTGGCCGCGCCGTCGCTGTCGACCGGGGTCGTCGGTGCGACGTCGGCAACGCCGATGGTGAAGGTCTGCGAGCTCGCGAGCGTGCCGTCGCTGGCCTGCACGATGACGGTGTAGGCGTGGCCCGCGGCGGTCTCGTAATCGAGCTTGGTGGAATCGGCGACGGTGACGACGCCGGTGGCGGCATTGACGGTGAAGCCGCCGCCGGAGGTGTCGCCGATCAGCGAATAGGTCACGCCCGGGCCGTTGACGTCGGTCGAGGATGCGGTGATGCCGACGGTGGAGCCAGCGGCCGCACCCTCCGCAATGCTGTTGGCGGCGACGTCGCTGTCGACCGGGGTCGACGGCGCGACATCGGTGACGGCGATGGTGAAGCTCTGCGAACTCGTCAGCGTGCCGTCGCTGGCCTGCGCCGTCACGGTGTAGCTGTGGCCGGGCGCGGTGCTCTCGTAGTCGAGCTTGGTCGGATCGGCGACGGTGATGACGCCGGTGGCGGCATTGATGGTGAAGCCACCGCCCGAGGTGTCGCCGATCAGCGACCAGGTGACGGCCGGGCCGTTGATGTCGGTCGAGGACGCCGTGACGCCGACGCTGGTGCCGGCAGCCGCGCCTTCGCTGACCGAGTTGGCGGTGGCGTCGCTGTCGACCGGGACCGACGGCGCAATGTCGCCGACCGCGATGGTGAAGGTCTGCGAGCTCGCCAGCGTGCCGTCGCTGGCCTGTGCGGTCACGGTGTAGCTGTGGCCGGCGGTCTCATAATTGATCTTGGAGGGATCGGAGACGGTGATGACGCCGGTCGTGGCGTTGATGGTGAAGCCGCCGCCGGAGGTGTCGCCGGTCAGCGAATAGGTGACGGCCGGGCCGTTGACGTCGGTCGAGGACGCCGTGATGCCGACCGTGGTTCCGGCCGCGGCGCCCTCGATGACCGAATTGGCGGTGACGTCGCTGTCGACCGGGGCCGACGGCGCGGCGTTGGCGACCGCAATCGAGAAGCTCTGCGTCGTGACGTCGGCGCCGCTGGTGGCCTGCACGGTGATGCCGTAGGCGTGCCCTGCGGCGGTTTCATAGTCGATCTTGGTCGGATCGGCGACCGTGACGACGCCGGTGCTGGCATTGATGGTGAAGCCGCCGCCGGAGGTGTCTCCGATCAGGGCATAAACCGTCGCCGGTCCGTTCGGATCGACCGCGGACGCGGTGATGCCGACCGTGGTGCCGGCGGCGGCGCCTTCGGTGACGGTGTTGGCCGCGGCATCGGCGTCGACCGGCGTCGTGATCGATACGTTGCTGACGGCGATGGTGAAACTCTGCGAACTCGTCAGCGTGCCGTCGCTGGCCTGCGCGGTCACGGTGTAGGTGTGGCCGGGCGCGGTGCTCTCATAGTCGATCTTGGTCGGATCGGCGACGGTGATGACGCCGGTGGTGGCATTGATGGTGAAACCGCCGCCGGAGCTGTCCGATGTCAGCGACCAGGTCACGGCCGGGCCGTTGATGTCGGTCGAGGACGCCGTGATGCCGACGGCGGTGCCGGCGGCCGCGCCTTCCGCCACCGTGTTGGCGGCGGCATTGCTGTCGACCGGCGCCGACGGAGCGACGTCGGTGACGGCAATGGTGAAGTTCTGCGAGCTGGTCAGCGTGCCGTCGCTGGCCTGCGCGGTTACCGTGTAGGCGTGGCCGGGCGCGGTTTCGAAGTCGATCTTGCTGGGATCGGCGACCGTGATGACGCCGGTGGTCGGGTTGATGGTGAATGCGCCGCCCGCGCTGTTGGTCAGCGACCAGGTCAGCGCGCCGCCATTGACGTCGGTCGACGCTGCGGTGATGCCGACGACGGTGCCGGCGGCCGCGCCTTCGACCACGGTATTGGGGGCCGCGTTGCTGTCGGTCGGCGTCGACGGCGCAGCGTCGCCGATCGCGATGGTGAAGCTCTGGGTGCTCGTCAGCGTGCCGTCGCTGGCCTGCGCCGTGATGGTGTAGCTGTGGCCGGGCGCGCTCTCATAGTCGATCTTGCTGGGGTCGGCGACAGTGACGACGCCGGTATTGGGATCGATCTTGAAGGCGCCGCCCGCGTTGTCGGTCAGCGAATAGGTCACCGTGCCGCCGCTGATGTCGTCTGCATGCACGGTCACGCCGACGGTCGTGTTGACGACGGCGCCCTCGGTGACGGTGTTGGCCGCGGCGTCGCTGTCGCCGGGCGCCGGCGGCGCGACGTCGTAGACCCCGATGCTGAAGCTCTCCGAGCTGACGCCGCCATGGCCGTCGCTGGCCTGGACCGTGATGACATAGAAATGGCCCGGCGCGGACTCGAAATCGATCTTGGTGGGATCGGCGACGGTGACGATGCCGGTGTTGGCATCGATCGTGAACCCGCCGTTGGAGGAATCCGCCGTGAGCGAATAGGTGACGGCCGGGCCGTTCACGTCGAACGAGAATGCGTTGATGCCGGCCACGGTGCCGGCGGCGGCGCCTTCATACACGGCGGCGGTGTCGCCGGTGAAGCTGTCGATCGGTGTCGACGGCGGCGCGTTGGTGACGGCGATCGAGAAAGTCTGCGACGAGACGAAGATGCCGTCAGTGGCGCGTACGGTGATGCCGTAGCTGCCGCCGGAGCTCTCGAAATCGAGCTTGGTCGGATCGGCGACGGTGACGACGCCGGTGTGCGAATCGATCTTGAAGGCACCGTTGGCGTCGTTGGTCAGCGAATAGGTGATCGGAAAGCCGATCAGGCTGTTGGCGTGCGCGGTGATGTTGACCGAGGTGTTGGCAGCGGCGCCTTCGACGACCGTGTTGGTGCCGGAATTGGTGTCGGTCGGCGGCGACAGGAAGCCGGGGATCGGCGGAAACAGCGTGCCGGGAGGGCAACCGATATAGAGATACTGCAGACCATACGTGTCGGCGAACGCCTGAGCGACCGGATCCAGGACGATATGACCGGTCGGATCGAGGTGAAGTTCCGGGCGCGTGAAACCACCGATTGTAAAGGCGGGTATGGTCGTCATGAAGCGCTCCTGCAACCGGCGTGAAGGCCGGTCCTAATTACAATTGTCGGGAAAGCGGACGTGTGAACTCGTTCACACCTTGGGGTTGATTAGCAGCGACCAGTGACCGCATGGGGTCGTGCGCGAAATGAGAAAACCGCACCGAGCGCGCAGCTGTGCTGTCAGCAAGATCAAATGCGCTTGCCATTTACGTAGTCGCCTTCACATACTCACGCCGCGACTAAGCCCAGCAAATGTTCAAGAAAAATGCGGCGGCCGAGAAATTTTACCCTTCGGCAACCATGACCGTATTGGCGATGTTTCCGAGTGTCAATGTGTGTGCACATGACAAATGAGCCATTAACCTTTATGGCGCGATGCAGCGGGAGGTAGAGCTCAGCAATAAGTCGTATTTCGGCAAACTTGCAGGACGACGTTTTTGCCGCGCCGCCGGGATCGCCCGGTCATGACAAATATATGTCGGCTACTCGCTCTGTGATTGTCCCCGCCGCAAACCAGGACATGAACCTGCTGGCCTGATAGGCCAGCGTTGCTGCCTGTTCCCGTCGTCCCGGCTTCGCGATTACGTCGTAAGGCTCTCAGACTACGAAACTATTAGCTTGATCCGGCGGCCATCTTGAACAGACTGGGAAGCGGTTACATCTGTGACGTCCGCCGCGGTTACATCACGGCGGTCCATCCGGGTTGAATCACGGCAATTTTATTTGCGGCGTCGTTGGGGAGACGGAATGAGCTTGATTGGCAAAACGGAGTATCCGGCTCCAGGGACCGGCGTCGAGCGTGATTCGCTCCGCCGTTACGTATCGCGTGGCCTTGTGCCGATCGGCCTGCTGGCCGCGCTGGCGCTCGGCGGCTGCGAGGACAAGGCGCAATCGCAGGCGGCCGCGCCGCCGGCGCCGCCCGTCACCGTGGCCCAGCCGGTCAAGCGCACCGTCACCGACTGGGACGAGTTCACCGGCCGCTTCGAGGCGATCGAGGAGGTTCAGGTCCGCGCCCGCGTCGGCGGCTTCGTCAACAGCGTCGAGTTCAAGGACGGTGCGATCGTCAAGGCCGGCGATCTGCTCTACATCATCGATCCGCGTCCGTTCGAGGCCGTCGTGCTGCAAGCCGAAGGTCAACTCGCCGACGCACGCGCCAAGGGGGAGCTTGCCAAGCGCGATCTCGAGCGCGGCCTCAACCTGGTGCAGACCAGCGCGGTTTCCGAACAGGTCGTCGACCAACGCCGTCAGGCCTTGCAGGCGGCGCGCGCCGCCGAAACCCAGGCCGAAGGCGCGCTGAAGGCCGCCCAGCTCAATGTCGAATTCACCCATGTGCTGGCGCCGATCACCGGCCGCGTCAGCCGGCATCTGGTGACGCCGGGCAATCTCGTGCAGGGCAGCGAGGGCGGCTCGACGCTTTTGACCTCGATCGTGTCGCTGGATCCGATCTACATCTATTTCGACGTCGACGAGACGACCTATCAGCGCAACAGCCGGCTCTGGTTCGAAGGCAAGCGGCCGAGCTCGCGCGATACGCCGAACCCGGTGCAGGTGACCTTGACCGGCGAAACCAAGCCCTCGCACGAGGGCAAGATGGACTTTCTCGACAACCGCCTCGACGTCTCGACCGCGACGCTGCGCAGCCGCGCAATCATCCCGAACAAGGATCTGTCGGTGCTGCCCGGGCAGTTCGGCCGCGTCCGCATCGTCGGCTCCTCGCCTTACGAGGCGCTGCTGATTCCCGATACCGCCATCGCCACCGACCAGTCGCGCAAGATCGTGTTCGTGGTCAAGGACGACAACACGGTGGAGGCGAGGCCGGTCGTGCTCGGGCCGCTGGATGAGGGCCTGCGCGTGATCCGCGAGGGCCTCAAGGCCGAGGACCACGTCATCGTGGACGGGCTGCAGCGCGCCCGCGTCGGCGCCAAGGTGACGCCGAAGATGGCGCAGGCTCCCGCAGGGGATAAAGCGCCGGCCGCTCCGGCAGGTGACAAGCCCGCGGCGGGTGCCAAGCCATGAATCTCGGAAGGCTTTCCATCAACCAGCCCATCCTGGCGATGGTGCTGTCGATCGTGCTGCTGATCGTCGGCGCGATCGCCTACCAGACGTTGCCGGTCTCGGAATATCCGCAAGTGGTGCCGCCGACCGTCACGGTCACCACGCAATATCCGGGCGCCTCGGCGCAGACTGTGTCCGACACCGTAGCGGCGCCGATCGAGCAGGAGATCAACGGCGTCGAGGACATGCTGTATCTCTACAGCCAGGCGACCTCGAACGGCCAACTCACCATCACCGTCACCTTCAAGCTCGGCACCGATCTCGACAAGGCCCAGGTGCTGGTGCAGAACCGCGTCGCGATCGCGCAGCCGCGGCTGCCTGAAGAGGTGCAGCGCAACGGCGTCGTCACTCGCAAGAACTCGCCCGACATCCTGATGGTCGTGTTCATGCTGTCGCCCGACGACACGTTCGACCAGCTCTACATCTCGAACTACGCGCTGCTCCAGGTTCGCGATCAGCTCTTGCGGATCGACGGCGTCGGCGACATCCAGATGTTTGGCGCGCGCGACTACTCGATGCGGCTGTGGCTCGACCCTGACCGGATTGCCAATCTCGGCCTGACCTCGGGCGAGGTGCTGGCGGCGATCCGGGCCCAGAATCTGCAGATCGCGGGCGGACAGATCGCGGAGCCGCCGATCGCCGATCGCGCGTTCCAGCCGAACCTCGTCTTCACCGGCCGCCTGAAGGACATCAGGCAATTCGAGGACATCGTGGTGAAGGCCGGCTCCGACGGCCGCACCGTGCGGCTGCGCGACGTCGCCCGCGTCGAGCTCGGTGCGCTGTCCTATGCCACCAACAGTTTCCTGCTGCGCAAATCGGCCGTCGCGCTCTTGGTGACGCAGCGGCCAGGTTCGAACGCGCTGGCCACCGCCAAGCACATCTCCGACACGATGGCGCAGCTCAAGACCTCTTTCCCGAAGGGGCTCGACTACAATATCGGTTACAACCCGACCGAGTTCATCGCCCAATCGGTGCATGAGCTGATCAAGACGATCTACGAGGCGATGGCGCTCGTCGTCATCGTGGTGCTGGTGTTCCTGCAGGGTTGGCGGCCCGCGATCATCCCGATCATCGCGATCCCGGTGTCGCTGGTCGGCACCTTCGCGGTGATGGCCGCGCTCGGCTTCTCGATCAACAATCTGACGCTGTTCGGCCTCGTGCTCGCGGTCGGCATCGTGGTCGACGACGCCATCGTCGTGGTCGAGAACGTCGAGCGGCATCTCGAGCACGGCATGAGCCGGCGCGAAGCCGCGCTGAAGACCATGGAGGAGGTCGGCGGCGCGCTGGTCTCGATCGCGCTGGTGCTGTGCGCGGTGTTCGTGCCGACCGCGTTCCTCGGCGGCATCTCCGGGCAGTTCTTCCAGCAATTCGCGGTCACCATTGCGGTTGCGACCGCAATCTCCTGCTTCTGCTCGCTGACGCTGTCGCCGGCGCTAGCCTCGCAGATCCTGGTGCCGCATGAGGAGAAGCGGCCGCCGGCGCGCTGGAATATCATCGCGCGCGGCTGGGACAGTTTTACCGGGGTGTTCAACCGCATCTTCGACCGCCTGGCACACGGCTACGCGGCTGCCGCCGACTTCGTGATCCGGCATACCGTGGTGATGGTCGCGATCTACCTGGTGCTGATCGGCAGTGCCGGCTGGCTGCTCGCCACCACTCCGCAGGGCTTCATTCCGGCCCAGGATCGCGGCTACGTCATCATCTCGGCGCAGCTGCCCGGCGCCGCGTCGCTGGCGCGGACCACGGCGGTGGTGCGCGAGATCGAGCGGATCGCGCTGGATACGCCGGGCATCGTCCGCGTCGCGGCCTTCGCCGGCTTCTCCGGCGCGACGCGCACCCAGGCGGGCAATGCCGCGGCCCTGTTCCCGGTGTTCGACGAGCCGGAGGCGCGGCTGAAGAAGGGGCTGACGGCGAACGCCATCACCGCCGAGCTGCGCAAGCGGCTGTCGGTGATCCAGGGCGCCTTCATCATCGTGATTCCGCCGCCCGCGGTGCCGGGCATCGGCACCGGCGGCGGCTTCACCATTCGCGTCCAGGATCGGCAGGGGCGCGGGCCCGAGCTGCTGGCGGCCGCGACCGACGAGCTGGTGAACGCCGCGCGCAAGTCACCGAGCCTCACCTCGGTGTTCTCGCCGTACTCCGCCAATACGCCGCAGCTGTTCGTCGACATCGATCGCGTCAAGGCGCAGAAGCTCGGGGTGCCGATCGCCAACATCAACGACACGATCCAGACCTATTTCGGCTCGACCTACGTCAACGACTTCAACCTGTTCGGCCGCACCTATCACGTCACCGCGCAGGCCGATCAGCCGTTCCGGAAGGACAGCCCCGATCTGTCGCGGCTGCGCACTCGCAACGCCGCCGGCGACATGGTGATGCTCGGCAGCGTCGTGGACTTCAAGGACATCTCGGGACCCGACCGCGTTGCGCGCTACAATCTCTACTCGGCGTCCGAGTTGCAGGGCGAGCCTGGGCCAGGGGTGAGCTCGACGACGGCGCTCAACACCATCAAGCAGCTCGCCGACCAGACCTTGCCGAGCGGCTTCTCGTTCGAATGGACCGACCTGTCCTATCAGCAGGTGACCGGCGGCAATGCCGGCCTCTACGTGTTCCCGATCTGCGTGCTGTTCGTCTATCTGGTGCTGGCCGCACAATATGGCAGCTGGACCCTACCGTTCGCGGTGATCCTGATCGTGCCGATGTGCCTGTTCGCGGCCACCATCGGCGTGCGCATCATGGGCCAGGACGTCAACATCCTGACCCAGATCGGCTTCGTGGTGCTTGTGGGGCTTGCCGCCAAGAACGCGATCCTGATCGTCGAGTTCGCGCGCGACATCGAGCTCGAGGGCAGGTCGCGGCTGGAGGCGGTGATCGAGGCCTGTCGGCTGCGCTTGCGGCCGATCCTGATGACGTCGTTCGCCTTCATCCTCGGCGTGCTGCCGCTGGTGGTGTCGACCGGCTCGGGCTCGGAGATGCGCCAGGCGGTCGGCGTTGCCGTGTTCTTCGGCATGCTCGGCGTCACGCTGTTCGGCCTGATCTTCACCCCGATCTTCTACATGGTGGTGCGCAACCTCGCCGAAGGAAAGAACGAGGGCAAGAAGGACCAGACCACGGCGGCGGCGGCGGGGTGAGCACGAACCTTTCCAACATGATTCCGGGGGCATACCCCCGGAATCCATCTCTGCGTTGACGCGGCCGCGCGCGGACCGTGCTCTAGAACTGGTCGGCGATGCCCATGCCGGGATCGCTCACCGATGCCCGGCCGGTTTCGACATGGCCGGCCACGCGCCGATAGAGATTGCTGTCCGAGTCGCTGGTGATGACGAAGTCGTACCAGCCGCCCGTGGTGCGCAGATTCCAATACAGCTCTCTCGGCTGGCCGGAAGCAGGCACCTTGACATCCCACGACGTGCGGGCACCGCCGCCAACGTCCGGTCCAGGGAAGAAGACCGACGGATTGAAGCCGAAGCCCGCTGCCGAAAGGTCGGGGGCCTTCCGGAAACCTGGCACCGGGCCGACTCCGACCGGCTGGACGCCGGGACGCGGACCGAAGCCGGGAGACTCCGGCTGCGTCGCGGCGGATACCGCGGCGCTCACGGCAACCAACGGACCGTAGATCTTGTTGGACTTCACCGTGAAGCGGAGGTGGCTGTTGCCGTCGTTGCGGAGCTGCAGATGCACGCCGCCGTCGTGGATATTGTAGCCGACGAAGATTTCGGGGTTGGGCTCGTTCTTGGGCCGCATCGTGCTGATGTTGCCTGAGAAGTGACGGTGGAAGCCATTGGGAGCGAGCACCCAACAGACTTCGGGGTTGGAGGTCAACGCGTCCAGCACCTGGTCGGTGAAGTTGCCGGCGCGGGTCGGGCTGCCGCCGCCGGGATGCTCGGAGTTGGCCTGGGTCGGCAGGATCCACGACACCTGGGGCAGGTTGCCGCTCATCACGTCGGCTTTGAATTTCGCGAGATAGTCCGGACCACCGGTCAGGCCGTGCAGATAGTTGGGATCACCCGGCTGTGCGTGGCGGAAGCTGGAGAACGCCAGGCAGCCGTTCATCGCGCCGGTCCAGTTGTCGTTCATGTCCTGGTAGATGTGCCAGCTGACGCCGGCCTGCTGCAGGAGGTCGGGGAGCGTCGGCCAGTTGAAGTCGCTGCCGACATACTTGTAGGTCGGCTGAGGCTGCGGCAGGCCGGCCACCCATTTGGACGGGTTGGGCCAGCAGCGGTTGTTGTTGGGCTCGGAGTCGTTCGTCGTGCAGTTGATGCCCTGCGCGCGCAGCGCCGGATTGAAGTTGGAGCCCGACCAGAACACGATCCGGTTCGGGTCGGTGCCGGTCGTGATGGAGCAGTGATAGGCGTCGCAGATCGTGAATGCCTCGGCGAGGGCAAACTGGAACGGGATGTCCTCGCGCTGGAAGTGGCCCATCGCGTACTGGGTCTTGTACTTGGGCCACAAGCCCATCTTGCCCTGGTTCCACGCGGCCTGACTGTCGCCGAACGAGTGCGGCGTGCCGTATCCGACCAGCGCGTTGCTGGTGGCGGAGTCGCGATGGTAAGGCGGAATTTCACGCGTCCCATCGGATTGAAACCACACGTCCTTGCCGGTTTCGAGCGGAATCGGGAAGCGATCGCCGAAGCCGCGCACGCCACGCATCGTACCGAAATAGTGGTCGAACGAGCGGTTCTCCTGCATCAGGATCACGATGTGCTTGACGTCCATGATGGTGCCGGTCCGGCGCGCCGCCGGAATGGCGAGCGCCCGGTTGATGCTGGTGAAGGCAGCTGCCGCCGCAGCGCCCGCCAGAAAATCGCGACGTGTTGTCATCCTGTGTCGACCTTTTCTTGAGATGAAGGAGTGATCGCGCGGCACTGGCTTGGGCGCCCCGCGCAGGCGGACGAGGCGTAGCAAGGCGATTTGACGCAGATGTGAATAATTTATTTTTCAGATGCGTCTTTATGAGTTTTTTTCAGTGCATAGGTTTGATGGCGCCGCGGGCGACCAGCTCGTGATTTTTCCGGTGATCAGGATCAGATGCAGACGGTGAACGGCAGGAAGGTGGAATGACAGAGACAGCGCGACCGGCAGTGCAGTTTCATGCTGCCGATAGCCAATTCAATGGACTCCCACATCGTGTGCGAGGGGGGCGGTGAAGCGCTTGAACGTCGATCCAGGGCAATCCGTGAACGCCGTCCTGTCCCGGATTCGGGAACTGCAGGCTGATCTTCCTCCGAAAGCCGGGCAGATCGCCGCGCGGATCATCGGACAGCCCGAGTCCTTCATTCACATGTCGATCACCGAGGTTGCCGAGGCATGCGATGTCAGCGAAGGCACGATCGTTTCGTTCTGCCGGCGGGTGGGCGTTCGCGGATTTCAGGAGCTGAAGATCCTTCTGGCGCGCGATCTCATCGAGCCGGTTCACCTGATTCAGGAGAATCTGCATCAGGGCGATGATCCCGCGACGGTCACGGACCACATCTTTGCCGCTCACGCGGCTTCGCTGCACGAGACACGCCGTCTGCTGTCGATGGAATCCCTGGCGCAGGCGACGAGCATGTTGAACGAAGCGCAGAGAATCGAGATTTATGGCATCGGAAGTTCGGCGCCTATTGCGCAGGACCTGTCCTATCGGTTGCTGCAGCTCGGGCTCTCGGCGAGCGCCGTCGTCGATTCCCATGTCCAGGCGGTCAGCGCAGGCATGACCGGCCCGACGGTTGCGACCGTCACGGTGTCGCACTCCGGCAGTACGGTCGAGACGGTGCTCGCCACCCAATTGGCGCGGGAAGCCGGTGCCCGGACGATCGGCATCACCCGGCTCGGCAAATCGCCGCTCGCGGCCCATTGCGACGTTCTGCTCTATACTGTCGCAAACGAAACGCGTTATCGGCCCGAAGCGATGAGCAGCCGCGTCGCTCAGCTCGCCATTATCGATACCTTGGTCAGCTGTTGTGCGCTGACCCACACCGAGCGCTCGGTCGAGAGACTTCAACACGTCGCGCGTATTCTTTCCGAGAAGCGCTTTTGATCTGCGGCCTCAAGCCTGAGTTGGCACCCCGCCCCCGAAAATGACACCATCAAGCCCATACTATTGGCTGAGCCGAAATAGATGGGCAGGCGCAGGGTTATAAAATAGTCTCGCGCCGATTTTTTCCTGATAGAAACTGTGGGGAGACCATAACAATGAAATCGGGATACTTGTTCGGATCTTTGGCCGCCGTCGCGGCATGCAGCCTGTTGCTTGCGGCACCGGCATCGGCACAGGGTGTCAAGATCGGCATTCTCAACGATCAGTCCGGCGTCTATGCCGACTACGGCGGAAAATACTCGCTCGAAGCCGCGCGGATGGCGGTCGAGGATTTCGGCGGCGAGGTGCTGGGACAGAAGATCGAGATCGTCACCGCCGACCATCAGAACAAGCCGGACCTTGCGACTGCGATCGCGCGGCGCTGGTACGAGGTCGAGAACGTCGACATGATCACCGAGCTCACGACCTCATCGGTGGCGCTTGCGGTGCAGGAGCTGTCCAAGGAAAAAAAGAAGATCGACATCGTGGTGGGGGCGGCGACCTCGCGCATATCGGGCGATGCGTGCACGCCCTACAGCTTCCATTGGGCCTACGACACCCGCGCGCTGGCGGTCGGCACCGGCGGCGCGCTGACCGAAGCCGGCGGCAACACCTGGTTCTTCCTGACGGCCGACTATGCGTTCGGCTACGCGCTGGAAAAGGACACCAGCGACATCGTTACCTCGAAGGGCGGCAAGGTGGTCGGCCAGGTCCGCGTCCCGCTCAATTCGTCGGACTTCTCGTCGTTCCTGCTGCAGGCCCAGAGCTCGAAGGCCAAGATCATCGGGCTCGCCAATGCCGGTCTCGACACCACCAATTCGATCAAGCAGGCCGCCGAGTTCGGCATCGTGCGAGGCGGCCAGAAGCTCGCGGGTCTTTTGATGACGATCTCCGAGGTGCACGGGCTCGGGCTTGACGCCGCGCAAGGGCTGGTGCTGACCGAAGGCTTTTACTGGGATCACGATGCCGCCTCGCGCGCCTTCAGCGAGCGGTTCATGAAACGTACCGGCCATATGCCGAGCATGATCCATGCCGGCACCTATTCGGCGACACTGAGTTATTTGAAAGCGGTGAAGGCGGCCGGCACCAAGGACTCTGAAGCGGTCGCCGCGAAGCTGAAGGAGCTGCCGGTCGACGACGCCTTCGCCAAGGGCAAGGTGCTGGCGAACGGCCGCATGGTGCACGACCTCTATCTGTTCGAGGTCAAGAAGCCCTCGGAATCGAAGAAGCCGTGGGACTACTACAAGCAGATCGCGGTGGTGCCAGGCGACCAGGCCTTCTTCACCGTCAAGGACAGCGGCTGCCCGCTGACGAAGTGACGCGGGGCATCCAAGGGCGATGTCGTCCTGGCGAAAGCCAGGACGACGGTGGAGTGTGTGGCCCTAGCCGGGTCTAATGCACCAGGCGCCACACCGCGCCGCCGAGCGCGCCGACCCACAACACAGTGCAGGCCAGCGCCTGGATGGCAAAGCCCGGGGTGCGCTTCGGCACCGCCTCGCGATAGCCGAGGAAATACACGATGCGGCCGATCACCCAGATCGCGCCGATGGCTGCGGCGGCGGCATCGCCGATATAGATCGCGAACAGCCAGAGCGACGGCAGGAAGATCGGCGCCCATTCCAGCGTGTTCATTTGGATGCGGTAGACGCGCTCGAAATCCGGATTGCCCATGATTGCCGGCAGCTTGACGCCGTACAGCGCGCGGGCGCGCGCGACCTGCAGCGCGAAGAAGAAATGCAGTGCGACGGCAAGGCAGGTGACGATCGCCGTATAGTGGTACATGTCGGACGTTTCCTCTTGTTCTGTGGTCCCATATCATGACGGGGCGGCAGGACTCGGTGTGACATGCGGGGGCCGATTTTTCGCCTCGCAACTCTGCGCGGCGCTGCGGCTAGTATCCCGTCAGCTCAAGATAGCCGATTCCGGCGTGGCTGCCGGAGAAGCGGATCGGGCCTTCCCAGTACGGAAAACTGGTTCCCATCCAGCTCGTCGGGTTCAGCGGCGTGGTCTCGATGGCGAGGCCGCGTGCGGGCAGGGTGACCCGCCACGCGGTCGGCAGCTTGCGGCCGCCGATCTCGGTGGTCGCCAACGGTGCGATGCTGTTGCCGCCGGCGGCGATCTCCGCCGAGCGACCGGCGGGCGTGATCCAGTTGCCGAACAGGTTTTCGCGGCCATCCTTCTGGCGCAGCCGGTACAGCATCAGTTTTTCGTCGCCGGGCAGGTGCAGCGAGAACCAGTCCCAACCGGTCTGATCCGGATCGAGCGGCTGGCTGCTCCATTCGCGGTCCAGCCAGGCGCGGCCGCTGACGTCGACCGGCTTGCCGTCGATGACGAGCCGGCCGGCTGCCCTGAAGAACGGCTGGCTGTAGTAATAGGAGGCCTGTCCGCGATCCGACTTGCGGCTGTAGCCGCGGTCGCCCTGCAGCACCAGCGGATGGCCGGCGTCGAGGCGCAACGCGTAGCCGAAGTCGGCGCCCGCGGCCGTCAGCTCGAGCGGGGCAACGCGCTGTGCATCGAAACCATCGAGGCCGCGCAGTTGCCAGGCGTCGATCCAGGCCTGGAACGGCGCAGGCTCGACATTCGCCTGCCCGATGCCGCCGCGCGCGAACGTCTCGCTGAAGCGATGCGTCGTGGCGCTGGTCACCGCGGCGTGGCCCATCCAGACCTGCTGGTTGGCCCAGCCCTCGACCGCGGCGCCCGGCTTCATCGCCTGGCGGAACAGCGTCCATTGCGCGCCATAGGCCGCGCCGCTCGCGTCGGAGAGATTGGCCGTGACGTACCACCACTCGATCCGGAACTCCGGATGCGGGCCGTGATCGGCGGGAAACGCGAACGCCTTGCCCGGCGTCACCTGCGCAAATCCCTCGGCGGTCTCGCCGAGCCCGGCAAAGCCCTGCGCCAACCCCTTGCCAACAAGCGCGAGCGCCGCCGCACCGCCGGCGAACGCGCGCCGCGTGAGGGCGCGGCTAGTGCTGAGTGCAGTTGGCTTGATCCGATGCATCCGCAGCCTCGCTTCACCTCTCCCGCTTGCGGGGGAGGTCGTCGCGCGCAGCGCGGCGGGTGGGGGCTCCGTCCGCAATGTGACTCGCGGAGAGACCCCCACCCTGACCCTCCCCCGCAAGCGGGAGAGGGAACAGAGTCCCTGCGCGGACGCAGTTCGACCTCATCTGATCTCAGCGTTCATTGACAAAGATCCTGATCAGGCTGGCCGGCTGCATGCGGGCCAGTCTAGCGACCGGCAGCGCCGCCGCACAGAGCGCCGCGAGCAGCGCCACGGCGAGCAGCTCGATCAGCTGCAGCGGGAACACGTGGAACGGCAGCCGCCAGCCGAACGCCTTGACGTTGACGATCGCAAGCAGGCACCACGCCACCAGCAGACCGAGCGGCAGCGCGAACAGCGCGGTGATCAGCGCGACCGCCATGGTCTTGAGCAGCTCGAGCGCGGCGAGCCGCCGCCGCGTCAGGCCGATCGCCCACAGCGGCGCCAGCTGCGGCAGCCGCGAATTGGCCAGCGTGAGCAGGCTGGTCAGCAGCGCGATGCCGGCGACACCGAGCGTGAAGGCGTTCAGCGCCGAGGTCACCGAGAAGGTGCGGTTGAAGATGCGCTTGGATTCGGTCTTCATCGTCGCTTGGTCGGCGACGTTGCGATCATCGAGCCCGAATTGCTGCTGCAGCGCTGCGATCAGCGGCGCGATGTTGTCGGGCGCGACGCGCAGGCCCATGCGGGTCAGCGGCGTCTGCGGGAAGCGCCGGGTCAGTGCCGCGTAGTTGACCGCGATCTGGCCCTTCGGGTTGCCGTAGTCGGCATAGATGCCGACGATTCCGAGCGGCCAGTTGCCGCCGGGGGCGGGCACCTCGATGTGGTCGCCGACGGCAAGCTTCATGCGCCGCGCCAATTGCTCGCTGACGAAGCAGGTGTCGCCGGGGCGCAGCCGGACCCAGGCATTGGCCGCACTTTCGAGCAACGGCCAGTTGTCGCGATAGGTCGCATGGTCGGGCAGGCCGAGCACCTCGATCGGCGCGCCGCCGAGCTGGCTGTCGGCGCGCCCGCCGGGCAGGATCGCCTCGACCTCGCGCCGCTCGCGCAGCCATGCCTTGATCTCGGTCGCCTGCGCGTCGCTGGCCGCATTGATGTAGACGTCGGAGGCGAGGCGGCCGTCGAGCCAGACCAGGAAGGTGCGGTTGAAACTGCCGACCATGGTGCCGACGCCGACATTGACCGCGAGCGCGAGCAGCAGCGCCATCAGCGCCAGCGACAGGCCGGAGAGCTGCTGGCGGCTGTCGGCCCAGAACCAGATGCCGACCGGTTTGCGCGCGCTGCGTTGGCCGAGCGCGAGCGCGATCTGCAGCACCATCGGCAGGATCAGCGCCGCGCCGAGCATCAGCGCGGCGAGCACGGCAAAGCCCGCGATCAGGGAATCGCCGAATCGGATCAGCCCGGCGGCCATTGCAAACACCGCGAGCGCCGCGGCGCTCTGAAACATCAGCCAGCGCCGCTGCGCCTGCTGCCAGGCCTGCGGCTGCGCCGTCGTCAGCACCGGCATCCTTATCGCTTTGGTGAGGCTCGCAGCCGCGGCGGCGAGTGCGCCCAAAATGCTGATCGCGATGCCGGCGAGCCACCAGACCGGCTTCAGCGACAGCTGCCCCGGGATCTGCGCGCCGTAGAGCCCGCGCAAGGACGCCGCGACGTCGGGTAGCAGCGCCGCCGCAATAAAATAGCCGCAGACCAGACCGATCAGGCCGGCGAGCAGCGCCAGCGACACCAGCTCGAGCACCAGCACGGTGTTGAGCAGCCGCGCCGAGACGCCGCAGGCGCGCAGCGTGCGCAGCATCGGCAACCGCTGCTCGAACGCGAGCCCGATCGCCGAATTGACGATGAACAGGCCGACGAAGAACGACAGCAGGCCGAATGCGGTGAGGTTGAGATGAAAACTGTCGGTGAGGCGCTCGAGGTCGCTCTCCGCGTTCGGCTCGACCAGCCGGAGTTTCTCGCCGGCGACACTCTCCAGCGCCGCGCGCGGGGCTTTGGACTTGCCGACCAGCAGGCGTGAGACCTGATCGGGCAGCTTCAGAATTTGCTGCGCGATGCCGATATCGACGACCAGCACGCCGGGCGTCAGCTCGCCCTGCACGCGCAGCGGCGGCAAGGTCATGCCGTTCGCCTCCGGCCGCGCGCCTTCCTTGAGGCCGAGATCGCGCAGCGTCTCCGGCGCCACCAGCATCTCGCCGGGCGGCGTGACGAAGGCAAGCAAACCGCCGCGCCCGACCGCGGGCGCATTGCCGACCTCGGAGGGCAGCGTCACCGGCTCGATGCCGAGCAGGCGCACGCCGCGGCCGTCGATCTGGATGCGGCCCTCCAGCATCGGTGACACCGGCCAGCCGGCACGGCGCAGATCGACGAACAGCTTTTGCGGGAAGGTCGCGGCATCCTGGCCGACCAGCATCGCGGTGCGCGAGCCGCCGAAGGTCGCCGCCGCCCGGTCGTAGGCGTTGCGCGCCTGCTGGTTCAGCGCCTGCACGCCGCTCCACAGTGCGGTCGCCGAGATCAACCCGATCAGCAAGGTCGCAAGCTGCATCGGATGCCGCCGCCAGTGGCTCAGCAGCACCGCGAGGATCCAGAGCACGCGCTTCACGCTATGACTCCAGCATGCAGATTTACCTGGCGATCCAGCGTCGCAGCCAACCGCGCGCTGTGGGTGACCATCAGGAAGCCGCAGCCGGTGCGCGTCACGAGATCGCGCGCCAGCGCCAGCACCTCGTCGGCGGTGTCCTCGTCGAGATTGCCGGTCGGCTCGTCCGCCAGCAGCAACAGCGGTTTTGGCGCCAGCGCGCGGCCGATCGCGACGCGCTGTTGCTGGCCGCCGGACAATTGCTCGGGATAGCGCCTGAGCAGGGGTTTGAGGCCGAGCCGCTCGACCAGCTCGTCATGCCAGGCCGCATCGTGGCGGCCGGCGATGCGCGACTGGAACGCCAGATTGTCCGCGACGGTCAGGCTCGGGATCAGGTTGAATTGCTGGAATACGAGGCCGAGCCGGTCGCGGCGCAGTTCGGCGCGGCCGGCGTCGTTGAGCGCAGAGACCACGGTATCCGCGAGCCTGATCTCGCCGCCGTCGGCCGCATCGAGCCCCGCGATCAGATGCAAGAGCGTGCTCTTGCCGCTGCCGGATTCGCCGGTCAGCGCCACGCTCTCGCTGGCGCCGACGGCAAGATCGACGCCGCGCAGCACCGCGACGTCCTCGCTCGCCGAGCGGTAGCTCTTGGTCAGTCCGGTGACGCGGAGCACGGTGGTCTGGTCAGGCGAAGCGATGGCCGGGCCTCACTGCGGCTTCTGGTATTTTAGGACAAACTCGTCGATCGGCACGGGCGCCTTGAAGACGGGAATGTCCTTCGGGTCCTCGGCATGATGCAGGAAATCGCCCTCGGCGACCAGCTTGAAGCCGGCGGCCTCGACCTCCTGCTTCAACGTGGCTTCCTCGATCCGGTGCAGCGTCTTGCCGACACTGGTGCCGTCACCAGTCTTCGCCGAGTGATCGGCGATGATCAGGAAGCCGCCCGGCTTCAGCGCGGCGAACATCTTCCTGTTCATCGCGGCGCGGTCGACCTCCATGTAGGTGATGTCGTGATAGGCGAAGAAGAAGGTGATCATGTCGAGGTTCGAAACCTCGGGCGGGATCGGGTCGTCGTAGTTGCGCACCACATGCACGACGTTCTGCATCGCCGGCTTCTGGGCGCGGGTGTCGAACTTGTCCTTGACGAAGCGCTCGATCACGGCCGCGGAATCCTGGGCGTAGATCTTGCCGGTCGGCCCCACGGTCCGCGCCAACAATTCGGTGCTGTAGCCGGCGCTCGCCTCCATGTCGAGGATGGTCATGCCGGGCTTGACCCCGGCAAACGCCAGCATCTTTGCAGGCTGGCGACGCTGGTCGGTCTGGCGGTCGGCATCGCTGCGGTCGGGCGCGGCGACGATCGCCGCATAGTCGGGCGCCGCGCCGGTTTGAGCGCGGACGCCATGGGCGAAGAGCAGCGCTAAGGCTGCGAACGTGGTGCTGGCAGCCGCGCGAAGGATCGATCTGTTCATGGAAAACCCCGGGCTTTGATGGCGGGTCGAGCATAGCAGCCGGGGCATGTCAGATCATTGCTTCGATCGCCTGGCGACGCGATCGTGATCGAGCGCCGCGCGCACCCGTCGCTGTGTCGCCGCGGCGACATAACCCGTGGAAATGCGTAGTTGCGTTACGCGGCAAGGCGTGGCTAGCATCCCTGTTCGGGGCCGATCTTACAGAAGCCAAAAACGATACGGGGAGCGAGAACATGACGACGCAACCGACGTCCGGGCGGACGCCCAAGGGCGCCTGGACAATCACCTTCCTTCTGTTCCTGTTCATGGTGGTGAACTTTGCGGACAAGATCGTGGTCGGGCTCGCCGGCGTGCCGATCAAAAAGGAAATGGGCCTGACCCAGGAGCAGTTTGGCGACCTCGGCTCGTCGTTCTTCCTGCTGTTCGCGATCTCGGCGATCGTGGTCGGCTTCGTCGTCAACCGCGTCGCCACGCGCTGGGTGCTGCTGGTGCTCGCGGTGATCTGGTCGCTGGCGCAATTCCCGATGGTCGGCACCGTCAGTTTCACCACGCTGGTGATCTGCCGCATCATCCTCGGCGCCGGCGAAGGACCGGCGTTCTCGGTCGCCGCGCATGCGATCTACAAATGGTTTCCGGACGAGAAGCGCACGCTGCCGACGGCGATCCTGTCGCAGGGCTCGGCGTTCGGCGTGATCCTCGCGGTGCCGGCGCTGAACTGGATTATCGTCAATCACAGCTGGCACCACGCCTTCGGCGCGCTCGGCATCGTCGGCCTGCTCTGGGTCGTCGCCTGGTTCGCGCTCGGCAAGGAGGGGCCGCTGGTATCGACGGTCGCAACCGTCGCCGACGAGCCGCGGATTCCTTACCTGAAGCTTCTGACCTCGCGCACCTTCATCGGCTGCGTGGTTGCGACCTTCGGCGCCTATTGGGCGCTGTCGCTCGGGCTCACCTGGTTCACCTCCTTCATCATCGAGGGGCTCGGCTTCTCGCAGCAGCAGGCCGGCTTCGTCTCGATCCTGCCGTGGATCTTCGGCGCGACGATCGTGCTGCTCACGGGGTGGATTTCGCAGGTCATGCTGGCGCGCGGATACACCACCCGCGGCGCGCGCGGCGTGCTCGGCTCGGTGCCGCTGATCGTCGGCGGCTGCATTCTCGCGCTGCTGCCGCAAGTCGCGCCCGGTGGGCTGATGATCGCGCTCCTGGTGATCGGCTCCGGCCTCTGCGGCTCGATCTATGTGGTCTGCCCGCCGATGCTCGGCGAGTTCACGCCGGTGTCGCAGCGCGGCGCCGTGATCGCGATCTACGGCGCGCTGTACACGATCTCCGGCCTGCTGGCGCCGATGGTGATGGGCAACGTGATCCAGCACGCCGCAACGCCGATGGCGGGCTATCTGTCGGGCTTCACCATCAACGCCGCGATCATGGCCGGCTCCGGCGTGATCGGGCTGCTCCTGCTGTGGCCGAACACCGAGCGTGCGCGGCTGACCGGCGAGGCCCAGCCGGCCGGCGGCACGATCAAGGGCGCGGTGTCACCGACGTAAGCCGCAGTCCTGTAGCCCGGATGGAGCGCAGCGTAATCCGGGACAAGTCTATCCGCGGACAAAGCGGCCCCGGATTACGCTTCGCTTCATCCGGGCTACAAGGCTAAATAACGGCTAGCTCGCGGCTGCGCCGAAGGTCGACTGCAAGCCCTGCGCGCCGCGCACGAGCTTGCCCGGCCTTGCGCCGGTGGCCTTGCCGCCGCGCTGGGTCACCACGCCGGACACGATCGTGGCGTCGTAGCCGTCGACCTGCTGCAGCAGGCGGCGGCCACCGACCGGCAGGTCATAATGCACCTTCGGCGGATGCAGATGCAGCCGGTCGTAATCGATCACATTGACGTCGGCCTTGAAGCCCGGCGCGATCACGCCGCGATCATGGAGCCCGACCGACAGCGCGGTCTTGCGCGACTGCGCCGCGACCACGAACGGGATCGAGAGCTTCTCGCCGCGGGTGCGGTCCCTCGTCCAATGCGTCAACAGGTAGGTCGGGAAGCTGGCATCGCAGATGATGCCGCAATGCGCGCCGCCGTCGGACAGGCCCGGCACGGCGCTGGGCTCGCGCAGCATCTCGTGCACGGCGTCGAGATTGCCGTCGGCGTAATTGAGGAACGGCACGTAGAGCATGCCGCGGCCCTGGTCGGTCAGCATCGCGTCATAGGCGAGCTCTTCCGGCTGGCGGCCCTGGCGGCGCGCTTGCGCGCCGAGCGCGTTTTCCGGCGGCTGTTCGTAATCCGGGGGATCGCCGAGCAGATACATCTTGTCGTAGTTCGGCCGGAAGAACAGCGGATCGTCGGTCGAGGTCGGCGTCTCGCTCAGGATCGCGGCGCGCACTTCCGCCTGGCGCAGATGCGCGAGGCGCTCGGCCAGCGGCAGATGCGCGATCGCGCGATAGCTCGGATGGGTCTGGAACGGGTTGCGCGACAGTTCCAGCCCGAGCAGCAGCCCGACCGGGCGCGCGGCGATCTGGGTGGTGATCGACAGGCCGCGGCCGGCGGCCTCGTTGATGGTGTCCATAGTCTGGCGCCAGCGCCGCGGCGCCTTGTCGGCCTGCGCCACCGAGAACGAGATCGGGCATTTGGTGGTCTCGGCCACCCGCAGCATCATCGGCAGGTCTTCATGCACGGTGCTCTGGTCGAGCACGAATTGCAGCACGCTGCGGCCGACCTTGTGCATGGCGTCGGCGATCGCCGTCAGTTCGTCCTCGCCGGCCTTCAAGGTCGGCGTGTAGTCGCCGGTCGAGGTGCGGTGGTTGAGCGTGCGCGAGGTCGAGAAGCCGAGCGCGCCGGACCGCACCGCGTCGCCGGCGAGCTTTGCCATCGCGCGATTGTCCTCAGGCGTCGCGGGATCGCGGCGCGCGCCGCGCTCGCCCATCACATAGACCCGCAGCGCCGCATGCGGCAGCTGTGCGCCGATGTCCATGTCAAAGCTGCGCTTCGACAGCCACTCCATGTAATCGGGGAAGCTTTCCCACGCCCAGGGAATGCCGGCGCTCAGCACCGGCTCCGGGATGTCCTCGACGCCTTCCATCAACTGGATCAGCCTGACGTGGTCGCTCGGCCGGCACGGCGCGAAGCCGACGCCGCAATTGCCCATGATCGCCGTGGTGACGCCGTTCTGCGACGACGGCGTGATGTCCTGGCTCCAGGTCACCTGGCCGTCGTAATGGGTGTGGATGTCGACGAAGCCGGGCGCGACCAGCTTGCCCCGGGCGTCGATCTCTTCCTTGCCCTTTGCCAAAACCTTGCCGACCTCGGTGATCTTGCCGCCGCTGATGGCAACGTCAGCCTCATAGAGGTCGCCGCCCTTGCCGTCGGCAATGGTGCCGCCGCGGATCACGAGGTCAGGGGTCGAGGTCATGGCATCTCATCCCGGGGTTGTTTTGTTGCCGGCATCATGGGTCACCCCTTGATACAGTCAACCGCCGCCGGTGAGGCTCTGGAATGCGCTGGCGGCCTCGGGTGAGGCTGCCGAAAGCCGCTCGGCGGAAATTTGTTCCCGCCGAGCGAGACGTTCGCGCTAACGCGCGCCGAAGAACGACGTCTTCTGCGTCTCCTCGGCCTGCAGCTTGGCGCGCACCCGCATCAAATCCTTCCAGCCGATATAGCCGACCAGCCGCTGGTCCTCGCGCGAGATCACCGGCAGATGCGAGACGTTGATCTGGGACAGGCGGTCGGCGAGCCGATCCAGATACTCATCGGGATAGGCGACCGTAATCTTGCTGCCCGCCAGCAATTGATTGAGCGTCGCGGTGCGATGCTTGCCGGCGCGGCGCCAGCGCAGCACCGATGGCGGATCGATCACGCCGAGCACGCGATGATTGGCGTCGACCACCGGAAAGCTCGGATGACCGGTCTTCGGATTGGTCAGGAAGGTGGCGGCGCCGTGCAGCGTCATGGTGTCGGGGACGGTCTCGACCGCCTTGGTCATCACCTCGCGCACCCGCGTCAGGGCGAACGGGTCGACCCGATATTCGCGCACCAGATGGTGGCCGCGCCGCGCCACCTTCTCGGTCAGGATCGACCGCCGCATCAACAGCACCGTCATGGCGTGCGCGGTGCCGCAGGCGGCGATCAGCGGCAGCAGCACATGGGTGTTTCCGGTCAGTTCCACGGCGAAGAAGGTGGCGGTCAGCGGCGAGCGCATCGTGCCGCCCATCGTCGCCGCCATCGCCAGCAGCGCCCAGAAGCCGGGGCTCGCGTGGGGCAGATAGCCGCTCAGCGCGGTGCCCATCGCGCCGCCCATCAGAAGCAGCGGCGCCAGCACGCCGCCCGACGTGCCGGAGCCGAGCGCCACCGACCAGATGATCGCCTTGACCACCAGCAGCAACAACGCGGCCTTCAGCACGACATCGCCGCGCAGCATCTCGGCAAGGTTCTCGTAGCCGACGCCGAGCGCGTTCGGCTCGATCAGGCCGCCGATGCCGACCACGAGGCCGCCGATCATCGGCCACCACATCCAGTGGATCGGCAGCTTCTGGAACGCGTCCTCGCAGCCATAGACCATGCGCGTCAGCACGCCCGACAAGAGGCCAGAGAGAACTCCGATCAGCACCCAGCCGCCAAGCTGCATCGCGGAGATATCGATATCGCCGGCGAACGGGAACAGCGGCGCCGGCATGTGCAGAAAAGTTCGCTCGACCGCGGCGACCACGGCCGCGACGGTGACCGGAATGAAGCTGCGCGGCGTCCATTCGAACAGCAACAGCTCGACCGCGAGCATGATCGCGGCGATCGGGGTGCCGAACACGGTGGTCATGCCGGCGGCGGCGCCCGCCACCAGCAGGGTCTTGCGCTCGTTGTCGCTGACCGGGAGCATCTGCGCGATCAGCGAGCCGATCGCGCCGCCGGTCATGATGATCGGGCCCTCCGCGCCGAACGGACCGCCGGTGCCGATCGCCACCGCCGAGGACAGCGGTTTGAGGATCGCCACCTTGGCGCCGAGCCGCGAGCGGCCGAGCAGGATGGCCTCGATCGCCTCCGGAATGCCGTGGCCGCGGATCTTCTCGCTGCCGAAGCGCGCCATCAGCCCGATGATCAGCGAGCCTGCGACCGGCACCAGCACCATCCAGAGACCGAGCGGCGTATCCTGCAGCTTCTGCTCGGCGAAGGTGAAGCGGCCGAAATAGGCGATGTTGGTGGCGAGCTTGATCAGCTGCAGCAGGGCAAAGCCGGCGACCACGCCGGCGCTGGCGACGACGACCGCGATTGCGGCGATCACCATCACGCGCGGCTCGGTCGTGAAGTCGCCAAGCGAATGGCTGGCCTTTGCGGCGTTGGCCTTGGCGGAGGGTAGCGATTTGACGGAAATGACGCTCATGACGGCAGTGTTTCGGACCAGGTTGACGGGGGGATGCGGCGATATATCGCACTGCGATATATCTGGACAAGCAGAAGAACGTGAATGGCAGCTACCCAAGAGCGACCATGCGGGCCCGAAAATCAGGTTCCCCGCCAAGCGACGTTACGGCCCGGCCGCAGCCTGGCTGCCTGATCTGCATTTTTTTGAATTCAGCTAGCCAACCGTCACGGGCCCGACGCCGCGACGGCGTCAGGCGCTTTGCGCGACCTGCGCTCGGAGACCAGCGCCAGCAGCACGGTCAGCACCATGAAGGCCACGGAGGCGCCGAACACCCAATGCGGCATCTGCTGGTCCATGATCCAGCCGAACAGCAGCGGGCTGACGATGCCGCCGAAGTTGAAGCCGGTGGAGACGATGCCGAAGGCGCGGCCCGCGGCGCCGGGAGGCGCGGCATTGCGCACCATCATGTCGCGCGACGGCGCGATCACGCCGCCGAGGAACCCGGCGAGCCCCATCGCCAGCGTGAGCACGGCAGGCGACAGGTTCATCAGCGCAATCAGCAGCACGAGGGCGGCGTTGACGGCGAAGCAGGCCGCGGCGACCTGGCTGTGGCGGTGGGTCCAGTCGGCGAGATAACCGCCGGCGAGCACGCCGGCGGCGCTGGCGCCGAGGAACGCAGTCAGCGCGATGTTGGCGGTCGAGAACGAGGTGCCGTAGCCGCCCATCAGCGCGACCACGCCGAAATTGTTGATGCCCGAGGTCGACAGGCTGAGCAGCGTGAAGAACGCGGTCAGCATCATCAGCGCCGGCGTGATCACGCTGGCCTTCGGGGCAGCGTCGTCCTTCTTGTCCTTGTTGGCACCGGCATCGGGAATGCCGAGCACGATCAGGAACAGCGCCACCAAGGGTCCGATCGCACCGGCCACGATCAGCGCGCCGAGGCCGCCGATCGAGGCCACCAGCGCCGCCATGATCGCCGGCGCCACCGCGCCGCCGAGGAAACCGGCGAAGGTGTGGATCGAGAAGGCGCGGCCCATCCGCGCCTCGTCCATATGGGCCGAGAGGATGGCGTAATCGGCCGGGTGATAGACGCTGTTGGCAAGGCCGAGCAGCACGGCGCAGACGATCAGCGAGGTATAGCTCAAATGCAGGCCAAGCCCGATCAGCGCGCAGCCGCCGACGGTCAGCCCGATCAGCAGGATCTTGCGCGCGCCGATATGATCGGCGAGGTAGCCGATCGGCGCCTGGGTCAGCCCCGAGGTGACCGCGAACACGGTCAGCGCGAAGCCGAGCTCGATATAGCCGACGCCGAGCTGCTGTTTCAGGAACGGGAACAGCATCGGCAGCACGAAGATGTGGAAATGGCTGACCCAATGCGCGACGGAAATCCCCGTCAGCGTCCGCAGCGCGCTGTCGGCTTTCGCTTGCTGCGGTGCAGCCAGAACGTCAACCATTGCTGGGCGAACCCCCGTTTCCTGTTGGTCCGGCAAAATAGAGACTGGCCGATAATTGTCCATGAACGCCGTTGCATGGCTGCCCCGGGGAGGGCGTGCCGGATCGACACATGCGGCATCAAGGGCGGCGACAATGCGGGGCGACGCAGCGATGATCGGCCATGATCGACGCCAGAAAGCCGCTCCGGGTGCTCGTGTCGGAGGGCTCCAGCACCTCCGGCCGCGAGGCAGTCACGATCCTGGGCGCGGCCGGCCATCACGTCGAGGTCTGCGACCCCTCGCGCTGGTGCCTGGCGCGCTATTCGCGCCTGGTCCGCAAATTCCACCATTGCCCGCCGCTGCGCAGCGATCCCGCTGGCTTCCTTCGCTTCGTCGAGCGCCTGCTGGCGACGCGGCGCTTCGACGTGCTGCTGCCGACCCATGAGCAGGGGTTTTTGTTCGCCCGCGCCGCGGCGCGGCTGAAGCCGCACGTCGGCCTCGCGCTGCCGGATTTCGCCGCCTATCGCGCCGTGCACGGCAAGGCCGGCTTCAGCCGGCTGCTCGACCAACTCGGCCTGCCGCAGCCGCCGACCCATATCGTGAGATCGGCTGGCGAGCTGCGCGAGGCGGTGCGCTATCCCTCCGTGGTCAAGACGTCGGTCGGCACCGCAAGCCGCGGCATCTGGTTCGTGCGCGACGCCAGCGATCTCAATCTCGCGCTCTATGACCTGGAGTCGGCCGGGGATTTCGCCGGCGAGGTGCTGGTGCAGGACCTGATCACCGGCACCACCGAGAAGGCCCAGTCGGTGTTCTGCCGCGGCACGCTGGTCGGTTTTCACGCCTATCGGCAGATCGCAGCCGGCGTCGGCGGCGGCGAGGCAATCAAGGAGAGCGTCAGCCGGCCCGCGATCCGCAACTATCTCGAGACCATCGGCGCGCATCTCGGCTGGCACGGGGCGCTGTCGGTCGATGTCATGATGCCGCTCGACAGCGCAACCCCGCTGTTGATCGACTGCAATCCGCGGCTGGTCGAGCCGGGCAACGCGCACCGCGCCGGCACCGATCTGGTCGATCTGTTGCTGCGGGTCTCGCTCGACGAGACGCCGGCCCCGCTGGCCGAGAGCCGCGCCGGCGTGCGCACCCATCTGGCGATGCAGGCGCTGCTCGGCAGCGCGTCGCGCGACGGCACGCGGCGCGACATCATCCGCGAATGCGGCCGCATTGCCGCGGGCGAAGGCCCGTATCGGGGCAGCACCGAAGAGTTGACGCCGATGCGGCTCGATTGGCCCAGCGCCGTGCCGCTGGCGATAACCGCCGCGCTGATGCTGATCTCGCCGCAGCTCGCCGCGTCGCTCGCCCGCGGCGGCTTTGGCGCCCATCTGCTCGATCGCGCCAGCATCGCAGCGATCGAGAGCGAGGGGTTTTGCTGACTCTTCCCCTCGTCTCTTCGATCCGTCATCCCCGCGCAAAGGCTTCGCCTTTGTCGCTGGAGGTGCGAGCCCTTGCGAGCCTCGAAGGATGAATCGGCCCGGCTGGTGGCCGTCGACCCTTCGAGGGCCGCTGAAGAAGCGGCCACCTCCAGCGACAACGGCGAAGCCGTTGCGCGGGGGTGACGGGATGGTTTGCCCAACTTGCTCGGTGTCATCACCCGCGCAGGCGGGTGATCCAGTATTCCAGAGGCCGTGGTGAATGAACCGAGAGGCCGCGGCGTACTGGATCGCCCGGTCCATGTGCGCAATTGCGCACAGGCCGGGCGATGACAGGTGTAGGTGAGGACAAAGCTTCACACCCTCTCAGGGTGACGGAGGGCAGCGTAGGTCTCTCAACGCGTCGTCCCGAGGGCCTTTGCGTGATTTCGGAATATTGGAAGGTTACCGGTGAGTTGCCCGACGTGTCAAGTGGCCTGGCCGAGCGCCGCCGCCGGCTACTTTGCATGGGGTTGTTTTTCGGCATTTTGGCAGAAGCGCCCCTGCGGCGGCGACGTCCCGGGCAAGCCAACCGGTCGGCGCGAAGCGCGCCGTCCGGTGACTGGACCCCGTGGTCATGGATTCCTGCCTTCGCAGGGAACGCTTGGAAACATCAGGGCCTACAACGGCTCGTCATCATTGCCGTAGCGGTCGAGCTTCGGCGTCGCGATGTCGCCGTCCTCGTAATACTCGTCGTCCTGCGGCGGCGGTGGCGGCGGCGTTTTCGCTTTGTCGTCGGGCTTGGGGCTGCCCGTACTCTTCTTTCCGGCTTTGCCCATGTGTCTTCCTGCGCGAGTTCGGTCGATTACCGAAAGTCTACTCCAGGCGTCGTCGGGTGAGCAAAGCGGCTCGTGAAGAGCGAAGGCGGGCTACAACGGCTCGTCATCATTGCCGTAATGGTCGAGCTTCGGCGTCGCGATGTCGCCGTCCTCGTAACACTCGTCATCCTCCGGCGGCGGTGGCGGCGGCGTCTTCGCTGCGTCGTCGGGCTTGGCACCGCCCGTACTCTTTCCGGGTTTGCCCATGATTCCCCCTGCGAGGGTCAGATCGATGGTGCAATTCTACCCCAGTTCCCGGGCGCTTGTAATGGAAAGAGCGACACGGCGGGGTCACATCCAGCCGCGCCGCGGGGCTCAAAAGGTCGCACCTGCCCGTACCATGTAGGTCCGGCCGGGCAACGGATAGGCCGAGAAGCGGCCGGCCGTGAACGAGCTCGCGATCGCGTAGTCGTAGTACAGCGCGTTGAACAGATTGTTCGCGCTGACCGACCAGAAGAAGCGGTCGTATTGCCCGCTGAGCTTGATGTCGGCGGTGGCGTTGCCGGGGATGCGGCTCTGGGTGTTGGCCTGGTCGTTGTCCATGACGCGCGAGCTCCAGGCGCGCAGCGTGGCGTCGAACACCAGGTAGTTCTGCAGGATATTCCAGGTCACGCCGAGATTGCCGGTCGTGCGCGACACCAGCGGCACGTCGTTGCCGGCGAAGGCGCCCTCGCGGAACACGGCGCGGGTATAGGCCATGCCGCCGCGCAAGGTCACGGTATCGCTGACCTTGAGCGATGCACTGGTCTCCGAGCCGTAGCGGCGGGTCGGATCGAGATTGACGTTGAAGAACACCGTCGGGAGGAAATGGATCTCGTTCTGCAGATCCATCACGTAAGCGCTGGTCTGTACCTGAAACTGGTTGGTCTTGACGCGGAAGCCGACTTCGCCGTCCTCCGAGGTCTGGGTCTTGAGCCTGAAATTCTGCGCCAGCGCCATGAAGGTCAGCGGATCGAACGCCGGGCCCGACGCGACGCGCTCGTCGACATCAGGCGTGCGGAATGCGCGCGCGGCGCGGCCGAACACCGAGAACGTATCGGTGATGCGGTGCTCGATGCCGAGATGCAGCGCGTATTGCGTCTCGTCGCTGTCGAGCGGCGTCGCCTGCGCATCGAACGCGAACGGCGCATTCGGGTCATAGCGGTCGCGCGCCGAAAGGTGGGTGTTCTGCACCCGTGCGCCATACGAAAAATCAGTCGTCGGCAGCACGCCGATGGTGTGCTGCCAATAGCCGGCCACGGACTGCTGCTCGAGATTGTAGATGTGGGTGGGGTCGACGCCCTGGAAGGCGCCGCGCGCCTGGCGGAACGTCGTGTCGTAATAATCGATACCGGTCAGGATCGTCGACGGCATGCCCAGCATGATGGTCTTGACGCTGAGCCGTGGCGTCAGCGACGAGGTGTCGAGCGCCGCGTCGTTGTAGGTCGAGGCGAAGCTGATGGTCGGCACCGTGCCGAAGAACGCGCTCTGGGTGTCGCGCTGCCGCCAGCCGCCGTCGACGATCAGGTCGACGCCGTTGATCAGGGTCTTGGTGAAGCCGGTGGTGACGCTCGCGGTCTGCTGGTTGGCGTGGTCGAACGGCGTGGCGGCGCCGCGCCGATCGGTGGCGAGCTCATTGAGCCCGATCGACGGATCGACCAGCCGGCCGCCGGGCAGGCCGAGCTTCTGGTCGCTGCCGGTGACGGTCAGGAACGCGGTGAAATCAGGCGTGGTGTAGTTGACGTTGCCGACCGCGTTGCGCTGGTCGAGCGCATTGTTGACGCGATAGCCGTCGGACTTGATGCCGTTGCCATAGAACGAGGTCGACCACGGCCCCGCATTCAGCGCGGCGGACACCGCGGCCATCCGGGTGTTGAACGAGCCGACACCGCCTTCGGTGCGGATCGTCGCCGGCGGGCCACCGACGCCGGTCTTGGTGATGATGTTGACGACGCCGCCGACCGCGTTGTCGCCATAGAGCACGGCGCCGCTGTTGCCGCGGGTGATCTCGATGCGCTCGATCGAATCGATCGGGATGGTGGTGAGGTCGAAGCCGGCCTTGTCGATGTCGTTGAGGCGGCGTCCGTTGAGCAGGAACAGCGTGTTGTCGGAGGCGAACGCGCCGAAGCCGCGCAGGTCGACCGCGGTCTTGGCGCCGTTCGGGCCGCCATAGAGCGATTGCAGCTGCACGCCCGGCACCTGCGCCAGAATCTCCGGCAGTGATTGCGTCGGCGAATGCGCGATGTCGTCGGCGGTGATCACGGTGGAGGAGGCGCCGACGATGCCGGCGAACTGCCGGCCGCCGCCGCCACTGCCGGTCCCCGATGCCGTGCCTGACGACGCCGTGTTCGATCCGGGTCCGGTGCCCGTATTACTGGACTGTGAACTGCCTGGTGCGCGGCGGCGCGGGGCAGGCGTTTCATCGGTGGTCGGCTTGGCGCGGGTGACGTTCTGCTCGCCCGGCTTGGTGACCTCGATCGGAGGGAGCTCTCCGGCGACAGCGACCTGCTGCGCCCGCGCCGCGGCGGTGAAGAGCGCCGGCGCAAGCATTGTCATCGCGAGCAGAAGCGCGCGACGCGGCCGGATGGAAGGGAAGGAGAACATAGGCGAGGCCTCGGAATGACGGCAGTGGCACGTCACCGCGACCCAGTCTCACCATCGTGCTGGAAGCCTCAGGTGAAGCCAATGCCTGTACTCCCCGACCGACATCGTCGCGTGTGACCACGGTTGACGGCAGGTCTCCTGGCTCGCGGGTCGTTACCCTTCGTCGCCTTCCCAGGACCGAGATTCCCAGTGGCCTGTGACGAAGGATTCACCGCCTACAGTTGCGGGGGCAGCCGCGGCCTGGAGGAAGTTTCCTCGTACCGCATTCCCTTTTTATCCCACTAAGGAACCGTCCCGGTCATCTAGGGTTCGGCAGGGCGCCAGAGTCAATCCCGGCGGAAACGGGGCCGGCGTCCGGCGGCCACGGTTTTTGCCGTGTGTCGCTTGTCTGCCACGGCGATCGCTGTAAGAGCATGGATACGATGAGCGTGCAGGATTTTGCTTTTGCGGCCGAGGTCGCGGCGCGGCGCCGGTGGGGCGCGGCCGCGGCGTTGGCCGCGCTCGTGGTGCTGTTGACGCTGCTCTCGCTCGGCACCGGGCCGGTGCGGCTGTCGCCGCTCAGCGTGACCGAGGCGCTGTTCGGCGGCGGCAGCGACGTCGCGCAGGTGATCGTGCGCGAGATCCGTCTGCCGCGCACTATCCTGGCGGTTGCGATCGGCGGCATTTTGGGATTGTCGGGCGCGGCGCTCCAGGGGCTGCTGCGCAACCCGCTGGCCTCGCCGTCGCTGTTCGGCGCGCCGCAATCGGCGGCATTCGGCGCGGTGCTGGTGATCGCGCTCGGGCTTGCCGACGTGCGTTCCTATGCGCTGCCGGTGGTGGCGATCATCGCCGCGTTCGGCTCGGTGTTCGCGCTGCTTGCGATCGCCGGCCGCAATGCCGGGCTGTTGATCCTGATCCTCGCCGGGCTCGCGATCTCGAGCTTCGCGGGCGCCGCCACCGCGCTGGTGATGAACCTCTCCAGCAATCCGTTCGTGGTGCTCGAGATCGCGTTCTGGCTGCTCGGCTCGCTGGAGGACCGCAGCTTCGTCCATGTCGCGCTGGCGCTGCCTTTCATCGTCGCCGGTGCCGCCATCCTGCTCAGCCAGGCCAGCGCCTTCCGCGCGCTGACGCTGGGTGAGGAGGCGGCGCAGAGCCTTGGCGTCGATGTCGGCCGGCTGCGGCTCTTGGTGATCACCGGCGTCGCGCTCGGTGTCGGCGGCGCGGTCGCGGTGACAGGCACGATCGGCTTCATCGGCCTGGTGGCGCCGCATCTGATGCGTCCGCTGATCGGTCACGATCCGGCGCGGCTGCTGGTGCCGAGCGCGCTCACTGGATCGGCGCTGCTGCTCGCTGCCGACATCGCGGTGCGCATCATCCCGTCGACCTCGGACATCAAGGTCGGCGTCTTGACCTCGATCATCGGCGTGCCGTTCTTCCTCTATCTGATCATGCGCGAACGCCGCGCGCTCGGCGGAGGCGTGGCATGACGCTGCTTGCCGCAACCAATCTCGATACCTCGCTCGGCAGCCGCAAGGTGCTGCACGATATCTCGCTGTCGCTCGCCGCAGGCCATCTCGTCGCGCTGGTCGGCCCGAACGGCGCCGGCAAGACCACGCTGCTGCGGGCGCTGGCCGGGCTGATTCCATCCGGCGGCGAGATCAGGATCGGCGGCAATGCATTGTCGACGCTGTCGCTGCGCGAGCGGGCAAAACGCTTCGCCTATCTGCCGCAGGGCCACATGGTGCACTGGCCGCTGCCGGCGCGCGACATCGTCGCGCTCGGCCGCTATCCGCACGGCGCGACCGATCCGGCGCGGCTGTCGCCGAAGGATATCGAGGCCGTGCTGCGGGCGATGCAGGCGGTCGACGTCACGGAATTCGCCGATCGCCGCGTCACCGAGCTCTCCGGCGGCGAGCGCAGCCGCGTCGCGCTGGCCCGCGTGCTCGCGGTCGAGGCGCCGGTGATTTTGGCCGATGAGCCGACCGCCTCGCTCGATCCGCGCCACCAGATCGATGTGATGCAAAAACTGCGCAACGTCGCCGATACCGGCGTACTGGTCGTCGTTGTGACCCATGATCTCGGACTTGCCGCGCGCTTCGCCGATCACGTGCTGGTGCTATCGGAGGGCCGGCTGGCCGCACAGGGCGCGCCCGGCGCGGCGCTGTCGGAAAACGTGCTGGCTGAGGTGTTTCGGGTTCGCGCCTATCGCGCCGAATATCAGCGCGAGGCCGTCATCGTGCCGTGGGCGGACGTCTGATGCGCTGGCGGCTCACAGCACTGGCTGCTGCGGCGTGGCTGATGTCGTGCGACGCCGCGTCGGCTGCCGGCCCGCGCATCGTCTCGATGAATGTCTGCAGCGACCAGCCCGTGCTGTCGCTGGCCGATCCGGACCAGATCCTCGGCCTCAGCCGTTTTGCTCGCGATGCTTGGCAGTCCTGGGCGGCGGATAAGGCACAGCGCTACCCGACGCTGTCGGGCGGGGCCGAGGACGTGCTGGTGCTCAAGCCGGACATTGTTGTCGTCAGCCTGTTCGACAAGCGCGCGACGCGCGATCTGTTGAAGGCGCAGGGGCTGAATCTCGTCGAATTCACGGTGCCGCGGACGCTGGACGAGGTGCAAGAGCAGATCCGCGCCATGGGCGACGTGCTGCAGCATCCGGATCGCGCGCAAGCCGAGATCGCGCGGCTCGATGCCGCGATCGCCCGCGCGCGGGCGGCGGCGAGCGATCGTCACTATCGCGTGCTGCCGCTGGAGCGGCGCGGCTTTGTGGCGGGCGACGACAGTCTGATCAACTCGCTGCTGCGCGAAGTGGGGCTCAGCAATGCCGCCGGCGAACTCGGTTTCCATGCCGGCGGCTTTGCCTCGCTGGAGGCGATCGTCAAACTGCGGCCGGATTTCATCCTGGTGGCGGAAGCCGGCGATCGTGCCGAGGATGACGGCCGCGCCTTCCTGCTGCATCCCGCGCTGCAACGCTTCTACCCGCCGGACAAGCGCATCGTGCTGCCCGAGCGGCTCACCGTCTGCGGCGGCGTGATGCTGGCCGATGCGCTGGATCGGCTCACCGCGGAGCTGCAGCGCGTGACGCGCTGATGGTGTAGCTGCGTAGCCCGGATGCAGCGCAGCGAAATCCGGGAAAGTCGTTCCGCGGAGGGATTGGCCCCGGATTGCGCTGCGCTTCATCCGGGCTACGGGATCATCCCATCACCACCGGCCCGCCCGCCTTCTTCCAGGCGTCGATGCCGCCTTCGATGTGCGCGGTGTTCGCAAGCCCCGCCTTCTTCGCGGCCGCCACCGCCATCGCCGAGCGCTCGCCGAAGGCGCAGAAGAACACGACGCGACGGCCGGTCGCGGCTGCGACTTCGCGCAGCATGCCGCCGGGCTGCAGCGTGGCGCAGATCCCGGGATAGGGCGCGTGCAGCGCACCCGCCAGCGTGCCGTGCTTGGCGCGTTCGGCGACCTCGCGCAGATCGACCAGCAGGATGTCGGGCCGGCCGAGGCTGGCGATGGCGTCCCGCGCTGACAGCGCGAGACCTTCCTTGGCGAGCTCGTCCTGGTGCAGGCCGACATGCATGTTGGCGGGCAGCACGACGTCCATCAGCTTCGGGTTCGGCAGATTGAGGTTGTTCATCAGCTCGACATAGGCGTCGATCGACTTCACCTGCAGCCGCGGATTGTAGCGCTTCTCCTCGCCGATGGTGGAGACGGTGTCGCCCTTGTAGTCATGGGCGGGGAACACCATCGTTTCGTCCGGCAGCTTCAAGAGGCGGTTGAAGATCGAATCGTACTGTGCCCGCGCGCTGCCGTTCTGGAAATCGGTGCGGCCGGTGCCGCGGATCAGCAGCGTGTCGCCGGTGAAGACGCGGTCGCCCATCAAATAGCTGTATGAATCGTCGGTGTGGCCCGGCGTGTACATCGCATCGAGGCAGAGGCCCTCGATCATCACCCGGTCGCCGTCGGAGACGCGCATCGAGACCACGTCGGCCTTGCTCTGCTCGCCCATGATGGTGATGCACTGGGTGCGGTCGCGCAGCTCGGCGAGGCCCGTGACGTGGTCGGCGTGCAGATGGGTGTCGACGGCCTTGACCAGCCGCAGATCGAGTTCCTGCAGCAGCTTGCAGTAGCGGTCGACCTTTTCCAGCACGGGATCGAGGATCAGCGCCTCACCGCCGGCGCGGCTCGCGAGCAGATAGCTGTAGGTGCCGGACACGCTGTCGAACAGTTGGCGAAAGATCATGACGGCTTACCTGTTCTCTGGGTTGAGACGCCGGGAGCATATTATTCCATAGATAGGGGCGATTCAAAGCAAATCCATCCCCCGTACAAACACCATCCCGTCGCCTTGAGAAGGTGTGAAGCTTTGTCCTCACCCACCGCTGTCATCGCCCGGCTTGACCGGGCGAACTAGTACGCTGCGGCCTCTCGGTTCATTCACCACTGCCTCTGGAATACTGGATCACCCGCCTGCGCGGGTGATGACAGGTGTGGGTGAGGACAAAGCTTCACACCCTCTCAGGATGACGCCCAGGTGTCGGGTGAGAGGCCTAGATGGCCGCGAATGTTACGACCAGATGTAGCTGATGGCACGATGGTGGCGTCACCCCGTCATTGCGAGGAGCGAAGCGACGCGGCAATCCATTCGGTCCGCGCGGCAACACTCATCCGCCGCCGCGTCATCCAAGCTTTGTGATGCCCGGATTGTCGTCGACGCCCTTCAGCGTCACGCCGGGCGCGTCGCGGTTCGGCGGCCGGCCGGCGCGCAGGTGCTTTGCCACCACGTCCCAGACAGGCAGCCCGCTCTGCTGATTGACCGAGGCCCAGCCCGCGACCTTGTAGCTCTTGCCGGCCTCGAGATGCTTTCCGCTGGCGAGCTTCAGCTCGGAGATGCGCTTGCCCACGGTCTCGCCCGGCGTGCAGGTGTAGGCGAGGCCGCCGACGCGGACCATGTCGCCGCCCTGCTGATAATAGGGATCGACGTTGAACAAATTGTCGCAGACGTCCTCCAGCACATCCTTGATCTGGTGGCCGGTCATGGTGGCGACGTAAGTCTCGGGGTAAGTGATCGCGGTTTCCGACAGCACGTCTTCCATGGTCAACGGCTGGCCCGCGAGCGTGGTGAGGCCCCAGCGGAAACCCGGCGACAGCGCGATCTCAGCCTCGAGCTCGTTGAGCAGCGCGTCGCAGATCAGTTGGTCCACGGTGCCGGAGAAATTGCCGCGGCGGTAGAGCAGGCGGTCGGCGGCGGCGAGCTTGTCGTCCCAGTCGTCGACATAGGGCTGGCGCATCTTGTCGATCAGTGCCTGCATCGCCGGATCGGGCTTCAGCAGTTCGGCAAATACTGGCAACAGGCGATAGCGGACGTTGGCGACCTTGCCCTTGGCGAGGTCGAGATCGAGCACACCGATGAACTTGCCGTTAGAGCCGGCATTGGTGACCAGCGTGACGCCGCCGGCATTGGTCACCGTGATCGGCAGCGGGATCGCGTCATGGGTGTGGCCGCCGAGGATGACGTCGATGCCGGTGACCCGGCTGGCGAGCTTGAGATCGACATCCATGCCGTTGTGCGACAGCAGGATCACCGCCTCGACCTTGTCGTTGGTGCGGTGGCCGTCGACCAGCTTTTGCAGCTCCTCGTCACGGATGCCGAACTTCCAGTCCGGCGTGAAGCGCTTTGGGTGCGCGATCGGCACGTACGGGAAGGCCTGGCCGATAATCGCGACCCGGTGGCCGCCGATCTCCTTGATGATCGATGGCTTGAACACGCGGCCCGAGGCCGGATCGAACGCCTTGGCGTCGTTGAACGCGGCCTCTTCGGTCAGGAACACATTCTGCGCCAGAAACTCGCCCTTGAAGCGGGCGAGATTGTCGCGCAGCACCTGCTCGCCATAGGTGAATTCCCAATGCCCGGTCATCGCCTCGATGCCGAGCAGGTTGGCGGCCTCCACCATGTCGGCGCCCTTCATGGCGTTGGCGAACCCGGTGCCCTGCCAGAGGTCGCCGCCGTCGAGCAGCAGCGTACGCCGCTCGCCGACATCGGCGCGCAGCTTCTCGACTAGCGTCTTCAGATGGGCAAAGCCGCCGAGCCGGCCGAAGCGGGCGGCGGCCTTCTCGAACTCGACGCAGCTGAAGGCATAGGCGTCGGCGCTGTCGGGGCGGATGCCGAAGCGGTCGAGGAATGCCTTGCCGACCAGATGCGGTGGCTGGCCAGCCATCGACCCGACGCCGATGTTGACGCTGGGTTCGCGGAAGAACACCGGCTTCAGCTGGGCATGCGTGTCCGTGATGTGCAGGATCCGCGCATTGCCGAAGCGCTCCAGATCATAGACGCTGGCGGTATCGACGCCGCGGGCAAGCCGGGGCAGGCCGGCCGTCAAGGTCGCGGCGACCGATGCTTTCAGGAAATCCCGGCGGCGGATAATCATCACTCTCTCGGCACTTGGTTCGAAGCCACGCGGGCGGTGGTAGGGCTCTCTCCCCCCTTGCGGGGGAGAGTTGGAGGGAGGGGTGAGCCACGAACACCGCCCGTGCGGCTCACCCCTCTCCCTAACCCTCCCCCGCAAGGGGGGAGGGAACCCTTTCGCCAATGCCTCCCTAACCCCTATGTGTCAGCGAACTTCCATGTCCTTCCAGCGTTCCTTTTCGCTGGTGGCCTGGAAGATCGATGCCTTTGCCAGGGCTTCGGCCTCCTTGGCCTGCGCCACCGCGGTGTCGAAATCACCAGCATCACCGGCCTTTTTTGCGGCAGCGAGCGTCGCGGCGGTCGTGGTCCACTGGTTGCGCAGGGCGCCCGCCTCCTTGTTGGCGGCTTCGGCCGCGGCATAGGCCGCCTTGTAGTCGGCCTCGGAGGCGGCGAGCGCAGCGGTCGCGCCCGCGAGCAGCAGGGCGGCTGCGGCGAAGATCGTGGTCGCTCTCATGGCGGGTCTCATGGCCTGGCTCCCGGCCCCGAGATCGGCAACCCGTTGCTGACATAGGACAGATAGTATTCGAGGTTGCGATACTCGTCGTCCTGCGGATTGAGCGGCACGCCACGGATCTGGCTGTTGCAGGTGGTGAAGCGGCGGCTGGTGGTGCCCATGCCTGACCATTCCGAGCGGTAGATCGGCATCGCATTCAGGATGCCCAGCGCCGGCGCCAGCACCTCGGCGCGGATCCGTTCGCCCGGGCTCTGGATGTGGCAGGTGGCGCAGGAGAAATTGAGCTGGCCGCGGCGGGTGTAGAAATACTCCTTGCCCTTCTGATAGGCCTCGAGCGCCCGCGGATCGTTCGGGATCTTGATATCCATCAGCTTGCCGCGCGAGGTGAAGGCCATGTAGGCGGTGAGCGCCGCCATGTCATCCCTGACATAGGAGAACGGCGCCTCGCCATTGGCCTCGCGGCAACGGTTGAGCGCGAGCTCGAGCGTGATGACCTTGCCTTCCTTCTCGTCGAAATAGGGATAGTTCTGGCGGATGCCGATGCCCTGGTTCGGAAAGCAGTCGGCGTAGGTCTTGCCGTTCTTGAACGGCTTTGAAAACATTTCCTTGCCGGCCTCGAGCGAGAACTCGTAGGGCGGAAACTGCTCCTTCTCTTCCCACTGCCGGTGCAGGTCCTCATTCATCGAATAGGGACCGTTGACGAAATCCTCCAGCTTCAGCTTGGGGAATTTGTCGGTGAAGAATTTTTGGAAGGCGGCCTTGTCGGCGACGGGATCGACGGTGTCGGCCGCATGCGCCGCCGGCGCGACGGCCAGAACGCCGAGCGCAAGCGCGGCGGCGGTGCGGATTGCAAGACGCAGCATCATTGAATCTTCGCCGTGGTGCTGTCGGTCGCGCCCTTGTTGTCGACCCAGCTGACCTTCAACTCGTCACCCTTCTTGCCGCCCTTGAAGGCGAACTTCACATAGGGGTCCTTGGAGACGCCGCCGCCCCAGTCGGCCAGGAACACCGGCTTGCCGTCATATTCGAAGGTGAGCTGCTGGATGAAATGCGGCGGAATGATCTCGCCCTTGGCGTCCTTGACGAAGCCGGAATCCATCGGATGCTGGATCAGCGCCTGCACCTCGGTGGTGTCGCCGTTTGACATGGCGCGCACGCGAATGCTCGATGCCATCTGATTTGTCCCTTGGTTAGGCTCAGCCGCCGCAGCCGCCGACGGTGACCTTGATTTCCTTGACCGCGCTGTAGAGCTTGCCGCCGGCTTCGACCAGCACGGTGACGTTGCTGGTCTTGGCCATCTTGATGCGGTTGGCGACGCTCGGCAGCGTGCCGGCCGGGATCTTGTATGACGCTACCAGCGAGATTGGGTTTTCGCTGACCAGGAACGAGATCGAGCTGACGTCGGCAAGCGTCGTGGTGGCGGAGATCGGCACCACCGCGCCGTTCTCGGCGATCTCGGGCGCGTCCATCTTGATCTTGTCCGAGGGCTCGGCGGTCTTGCCATAGAGCGCCTTGATCGCCTCAGCCTCGGTCTTCTGCTTGAATGCCTCTTCCGGATATTTGTCGTTGGCGGCGGCGAGCGCCTGCGGCACCTCGAACGGAATGACGCCGAGGCCGATCAGCGCGGCGACGCCGGCGCCCTTCAGCACCAGGCGGCGCGTTCTGAAAAATTCGTTGCTTGTGATCTCCATCGGAAAATCTCCCAAAAGCGAACGCTGCGGCATCACAGCGTCTGCAAAAAATCCACCACCGCGCTGATTTCCTTCTCGGATAGAATCCGGTTGCGGCCGAACGGCGGCATCACGGTCAGCGGGTTGCGCTTGGTCTCGTCAGATACGATCGCGATCAGCTCGTCGCGGCTGTACTTTGCCTTCAGCCCGCTCAGTTCGGGGCCGATCGTGCCGGGCAGATCGCCGCCCTTGATGACGTGACAGGTCAGGCAATTGCCCTTGCTGCGTTCGAACGCGAGCTTCTGGCCTTCGGCGACCGATTGGGCCTGCGCCGGGCCGGCCATTGCCGCGCCTGCCAGCAGTGCCAGAACCAAAGCTGACTTGGAAAGGGTGACGATCAAGGACGTTTCCCGGAGCTTCAATCTCGATGTTCCCATCGCAATATAAAGAGTGGAAAGCACAAAGGCCATCGGCTGGCAATGTGGAGAATAGGCGAGGCGGAGCGGGCGGTTAATAGTGCCGGGGGCGCACGTGCTGTATGTCCCGTCATCCTGAGGTGCGAGCCCTTGCGGCGCAGCTGCGCCGCAAGGGCGAGCCTCGAAGGATGAATCGGTCCGGCTGGTGGCCGTGCATCCTTCGAGGCTCGCAAGGGCTCGCACCTCAGGATGACGGATTAGACAGCCTAGCGCGGGGTTCCAACTTTGCGGTTAGGGCCGATGGAGGCTACAAACAGGCTGACAGGAGAATGCGGTGGCAGAATTCGTCGTGGAGTTCGGCAAGGACGGCAGCCCGGTGGAGGCCGACGGGCGGCTCGACGCGGCGGCGTTCCACCGCAACCACGCGCCGATCTGGGCGGTGCTGAAGAACTTCCTGGCCGGGCAATCCGGCGACGTGCTCGAGGCCGGCAGCGGCACCGGTCAGCATGTCGTGTCGTTCGCCGGTCATACGCCTGACATCGTCTGGTGGCCGAGCGATCTGAATGACGCGCATCTGCGCAGCATCGAGGCCTGGCGCGTGCATGCCGGCCTCGGCAACATCCGGCCGCCGCAACGCATCGATCTGTCCGATCCGGCCTGGTCGGTCGCACCGTCGGACGGCAAAGGTCCGGACAAATTGCGCGCGATCTTCTGCGCCAATGTGATCCACATCGCGCCTTGGCCGGTCGCCGAGGGCCTGTTCGCCGGCGCTAACAGGCACCTGCGCGCCGACGGGCGGCTGTTCCTCTACGGCCCGTTCAAGCGCGACGGCAAGCACACCGCGCTCAGCAACGCGGTGTTCGACACCTCGCTGCGCGAACGCGACGCCGAGTGGGGCGTGCGCGACATCGCCGATCTCGAGAAGCTGGCTGACAGCGTCGGCCTGCGATTGGCCGAGACGTTCGAGCTGCCGGCCAACAACATGATCCTGATGTTCGTGCGCAAGGATGCGGCTCAATCGTAAGCCAGGCACCAGCCGTCGCCGCGCAGCCAGCAGCGCGCGTCGGCGATCTCCCCGTCGCGGCAGAGCCGCGTCACCTTCTGCCAGCCGCCGCGGGCGAAGGCTTCGGCCAGCGCCTGTTCGGACGCCGCGTTGCGGCCGCCGTCGCAGGGGATGATCGCGACCGGTGAAATCCACGTGGCGTGATAGTCCGCGCCGCTACGCCTTATCAGGAACACGGCGCCGGATCGCGCTATCTGGTCCAGCGCGCCACCCTCGAATCCTTCGTCCGATGTCAGCGGCAGGATCAGCCGGCCGCCATCGGCAAGTCTGTCGAGCCAGCGTGCGGCCGGCTGGGTGCAGCCGGCGTTGACGTAGATGACGTCGGCCGTGTCGAACGCCAGCTGCGTGCCGTCGCCCTGGATGATCTCGACATTGCCGTAGGGCGCGAGGTTGTCGCGGGCGCGCGCGGCGAGTTCGCCGTCATATTCGATGCCGGTGACTCGGCCGGACCGTCCGACCAGATGCGCCAGCAGCGCCGTGTAGTAGCCGGAGCCGGTGCCGATATGCACCACGTGCTCGCCGGCGGCGGGCGCGGCCTGATGCATGAGATAGGCGTGCAGCGACGGCTGCCCGTTGTTGAGCCGGCGTTCGGGGACCAGCGCGACCAGGTCGTCGGTGTAGAGATAGACCGGATCGGCATCGGGCGTCGGCACATAGTCGCGGGCCCACCAGCGCAGCATCAGCCATGGCCCGGGTCCGACGAAATCCTCGCGCGGCACGGCGGAGAAGGCGGCCGCAACGCTGGGATTGACGACATTGGCGGCGGCCATGATCTGCTTGGCATAGGCGGCGCGGATGATGCGGAGCTCGGCTTGCCGGTCCATGGCGGTGCTGTCCCTCGCGCGATGTGTCATTTGACACACAGCAGGTGTGTGAAATAGCATACTGCGATGACGGAGGCCAGAATGAAGAGGCGGCTTTATCCGGCCGTGCTGGAGCGCGGTCCGCGCGGCACATTCGGCGCATGGTTTCCGGACTTTCCGGGCTGTGTCGCCGCTGGCAAGTCGCAGGAGGACGCGATCGGGCGCGCCGAAGAGGCCCTGGCGCAGACCGTCGACGGCTGGGCCGAACAGGGCCGGCCGCTGCCCGAGCCGACGCCGATCGAGCAGATCGTGCCGCCGAAGAGCTCGGACGTTGCCGCCTACTTCATCGTCGGCGTCGACCCGCCGGATCCGTCCGAGCGGGTGAATGTCTATCTGCCGAAGAGCCTGATTGCGCGGATCGACAAGCACGCGGCATCGATCGGCATGAGCCGCTCCAGCTTCTTCGGCTTTGCCGCGTCGATCGCGCTCGAGTGGCGGCTTCCAACAATGCGCCTGACGCCGCCACGCTCCAAGGTGCACAAGACCGGCGCGCTGCGCGCGGAGAAGAAGCCGGGCAAGAAGGGCGCGCGGTAGCGCGCCTGCCTCTAACCCGCGCCCAAGCTCCATCACCGTCACCCTGAGGTGGCCGCTTCTTCGGCGGCCCTCGAAGGGTCGACGGCCCGGCTGGTGGCCGATTCATCCTTCGAGGCTCGCAAGAGCTCGCACCTCCAGCGACAAAGGCGAAGCCTTTGTGCGGGGATGACGGAATTGGCAGTGCACTTCCCGCATAGCCTGCGTCCGTTTGCGTCGGTTGATCGGCACATCCGGCGTCTCCATAGTGCGCGCGACACGGGGCTCCCGCCGGGGCTTCAGCCGCGGGACTGCCGATGATCGACGTGACAGCTTTGGATGAGACCGCCGACGACGCGCGGGCGCGCAGCAATGTGTGGCGGCTCGCGGCGGCGCAGGCGCTGACCGGCGCCAATTCGGCGGTGATCTTCGCCACCGGCTCGATCGTCGGCGCGACGCTGGCGCCGGACGTCTCGCTCGCGACCGTGCCGCTCTCGATGTATGTGCTCGGGATGGCCGCCGGCACGCTGCCGACCGGCGCGATCTCGCGTGCCTATGGCCGGCGCACCGCCTTCATCATCGGCACCTTCTGCGGCACGCTGACGGGCGCGCTCGGCGCCTGGGCGATCCTGCATTCGGCGTTCTGGCTGTTTTGCGGCGCGACCTTCCTCGGCGGGCTTTATGGCTCGGTGGCGCAATCCTATCGCTTCGCGGCGGCCGACGGCGCCAGCGTCGCGTTCCGGCCCAAGGCGGTGTCGTGGGTGATGGCCGGCGGCGTGTTCGCCGGCGTGCTCGGGCCGCAGCTCGTGCAATGGACCATGGATTTCTGGCCGCCTTATCTGTTCGCGTTCTCCTTCGTGGTGCAGGCAATCGTCGCGCTGGTGGCGATGGCGGTGCTGTCGGGCGTCGATGCGCCAAAGCCGGCGGCGGCGGATCTGCATGGCGGCCGTCCGCTGCTCGAGATCGCCAGGCAGCCGCGCTTCATCGCCGCCGCGCTGTGCGGCGTGATCGCCTATCCGATGATGAATTTGGTGATGACCTCGGCGCCGCTCGCCATGAAGATGTGCGGGCTGTCGGTCAGCGATTCCAATTTCGGCATTCAGTGGCACATCGTGGCGATGTACGGCCCGAGCTTCTTCACCGGCTCGCTGATCGCGCGGTTCGGCGCGCCCGCAATCGTCGCGCTCGGGCTCGCGCTGGAAGCGGTCGCCGCGATGATCGGTCTGTCCGGGATCACCGCGCCGCATTTCTGGGCGACGCTGATCGTGCTCGGGGTCGGCTGGAATTTTGCCTTTGTCGGCGCCTCCGCGCTGGTGCTGGAAACCCACCGGCCGCAGGAGCGCAACAAGGTGCAGGCGTTCAACGATTTCCTGGTGTTCGGCATGATGGCGATCGGCTCGTTCTCCTCCGGCCAGCTGCTCGCGCATTACGGCTGGAGCGCGGTCAATCTCGTCGTGTTCCCGCCGGTGCTGCTTGGCCTCGCCGTGTTATCATTCGCCTCGCTCGCGAAGCTCCGGGCGAAATTGCGTGCGGTGGACGAGATTCCGGATCCGAGCATCTAATTCTTGCTGCCAACTGCTGACAGTTCGATCCAGATCGAAATGATCGGCTTGCAAGGCTCCTTACATCAAGGCTTCCTGCATCGTGACAACGGATCAATCCGGCCGTGACGATGTGAGAAGCAAGAGCAAGAAATGGACGCATCCTCATACCCCCCGCAAGATGAAGCCTCGCTGCGCTATGAGGGCTGGCGCATCGTCGTCGTCTGCTTCCTGCTGGCGACGTTCGGCTGGGGGCTCGGCTTCTACGGGCAGAGCGTCTACGTCGCCGAGCTGCAGCGGCTGCGCGGCTGGCCGGCGTCGCTGATCTCGTCGGGTACGACGTTCTTCTATCTGTTCGGCGCGGCGCTGGTTGCCTTCGTCGCCGAGGCGATCAAGGCGTTCGGCGCACGCCGCTGCCTGATTGCCGGCACCTTCGCGATGGCGATCGCGGCGGTTGCGATCGGCGAGGTGCGCGAGCCGTGGCAGCTCTATCTCGCCAATGCGCTGCTGGCGTTCGGCTGGGCCGGCACCAGCCTCGGCATCATCACCAACACGCTCGGCCTGTGGTTCGACAAGAAGCGCGGCATGGCGATCAGCCTGGCGCTGAACGGCGCGAGCTTTGGCGGCATCGTCGGCGTGCCGCTGCTCGTGACCGGCATCGGTTATTTCGGCTTCTCCGGCGCGATGATCGCCGCCGCGGTGCTGCTGGTCGTGGTGATGGTGCCGGTGATCCTGCTGTTCGTCGGCCGGCCGCCGGCGCATCTGCATGCGGTGACGGCGGCCGCGGCCGACGCGCCGTCGGCAACCCAGGTGCGCGCGCGGGCGCTGCGCGACATCAGCTTCCTCTCGGTCTCGGTCGCCTTTGCGCTGGTGCTGTTCGCCCAGGTCGGCTTCATCGTGCATCTGATCGCCTATCTGGATCAGGTGATCGGCCGCGAGCGCGCCACGGTGGCGATGGCGCTGCTGACCGCGATGGCGGTGGTCGGCCGCGTCTCGTTCTCCTTCGTGATCGACCGGCTCAACCAGCGCCTGGCCTCGGCGCTGTCCTTCACCAGCCAGGCGATCGCACTCGCCGTCATCATCAACGTGCACGACGATGTCGCGCAGATCGCGGCCTGCGCGCTGTTCGGTTTCTCGGTCGGCAATCTGATCACGTTGCCGGCGCTGATCGTGCAGCGCGAGTTCGATCCGCGCGCTTTCGGCGTGCTGGTCAGCCTGATCACCGCGATCAACCAGATCACCTATGCGTTCGGTCCCGGCGTGGTCGGGCTGCTGCGCGATCTCTCCGGCAGCTATGCGCTGCCGTTCTACGGCTGCATCGGCCTCGAACTGATCGCCGCGGTGACGATCATGGTTCGCAGACGGGCGTAACTCGTAGCCCGGATGGAGCGCAGCGTAATCCGGGAGCAGTCTCGCCCAATGGAGAGACCCCGGATTTCGCTGCGCTGCATCCGGGCTACGGACTACAATGTCAGGCCACCCGCTGCTTCAGCAGATCGTCAAGATCGAGCCGCCGCGTGAACATCGCGAGCTTGCCGTCGGCGTCGCGCGGCCATTCGGCCTTGGGGCGGTCCCAGTACAGCTCGACGCCGTTCTCGTCGGGATCGCGCAGGTACAGCGCCTGGCTGACGCCGTGGTCGCTGGCGCCGTCGAGCGGGATGCCGGCGGACAGCACCCGGTGCAGCGCATCGGCCAGCGCCGGGCGGGTCGGATAGAGGATGGCGGTGTGGAACAGGCCGGTGGTGCCCGGCGGCGGCGGATGGCCGCCCTTGCTCTCCCAGGTGTTCAGCCCGATGTGGTGGTGATAGCCGCCGGCCGAGATGAACGCCGCGCCGGAGCTCATCCGCTGCTGCAGCTCGAAGCCGAGCACGCCGCAATAGAAGCCCAGCGCACGCTCGAGATCGGCGACCTTGAGATGGACATGCCCGATCCGCGTGCCCGCGATGATGGGAGGATTTTGCGGCATGGCTGGCTCCGTCGTGCCTTGCCGTCAGCGGCAAGGCTTCTCCCACTGATATAGTACGAACCCGGCCAGACGAGAGCGATCGATCCCGAAACGCAAGGTTTCCGGAACCGCCGTATCAGCCGAGCTCCGACAGCTCGCCGCCGGGCAGCTGGAACTCGAACGTGTTCAGCGTCATCGACACCATCGTGTAGTAGCCGCAGAGGCCGATCACCTCGACGAGGCCGCGCAGGCTCAGCACCTCGACCGCCTCGTCATAGAGTCCCTTCGGCAGGCCGTGGCCTTCGTGCAGCGCCTTGGCGACGTCGTAGATCATCTTCGCCTTGGGATCGTCGAAAATAGGTGTGCGGCGGACGCGGATGTCCTCGATCAGCTTCGGATCCATGCCGCCCTTCAGCGCGAGCCGCTTGTGGGCGTACCATTCGTAATGCGCGGTCCAGTGCCGCGCGGTGACGAGGATCGCGATCTCCGACAGCTTTGGCGGAAAGATGGTGTCGAAGCGCAGCACTTCGCCAAGCCGCGTGGCATGCCGCGCCATCTCCGGGCTGTTGAGCCAGGCCATCATCGGCGCCGGCGGCGCGCCGCGCTTGCCGGCGATCGACTCGTCGTAGACCTCTTTTTGCGCTGGGTTCATTTCGCCAGGCGGAAGGAGCTTGATCCGCATGTCCGTTTCCTCTTGTTTTTCAATTGCCGCCCACTTCGCCGATACACCCGATCGCACGAGGTGACCAGCGGCGCCACGGCATGGCGCGGCCGCAAGACATATTGAATTCCACGACGCGGTGGCTAAGGTCGTTTGCAATTCGTCATATTTGACCGGAAACGCACATGGCTGACCTCGAGACATTCCGCAGCGAGACCCGCGCCTGGCTGGAGCAGAACTGCCCACTGGAGATGCGCAAGCCGATGACCTCCGACGGCGACACGTTCTGGGGCGGCCGCAATGCAAAATTCTCCTCGGAGGCGCAGCGCGTCTGGTTCGAGCGGATGCGCGACAAGGGCTGGACCGTGCCGCATTGGCCGAAGGAATATGGCGGCGGCGGCCTCGACGGCGAGGAGGCCAAGATCGTGCGCCAGGAAATGGCGGCGATCGGGGCGCGGGCGCCGCTGACCTCGTTCGGCATCTCCATGCTCGGGCCGGCGCTGCTGAAATACGGCACCGAGGAGCAGAAGAAGGAACATCTGCCGAAGATCACCGCCGGCCTGATCCGCTGGTGCCAGGGCTATTCCGAGCCGAACGCCGGCTCCGACCTCGCCTCGCTGCAGACCCGCGCCGAGAGCGACGGCGACGACTACATCATCAACGGCCAGAAGATCTGGACGTCCTATGCCAACTACGCCGACTGGATCTTCTGCCTGGTGCGCACCGATCCGGCGGCCAAGAAGCACGACGGCATCAGCTTCATTCTGTTCGACATGACGTCGAAGGGCGTCACGACAAAACCGATCCTGCTGATCTCGGGCTACTCGCCGTTCTGCGAAACCTTCTTCGACAATGTGCGGGTGCCGAAGTCGCATGTCGTCGGCACCGTCAACCGCGGCTGGGACGTCGCAAAATATCTGTTGCAGCATGAACGCGCGATGATCTCGGGCATGGGCGAGCGCGGCGTCGGCCGTCCGCTCGGCCAGATCGCGGCGGATTCGATCGGCGCCGACGCGCAGGGCAAGCTCGACGACGCGCAGCTGCGCAGCCAGATCGCAAGCTTCGAGGTCGACGAAGCGGCGCTTGCCGCTGCGGCGGAGCGCGCGGTCGATCTCGCCAAGGCGGGCCAGTCGCACCCGGCGTTCTCGTCGGCGATGAAATATTACGGCACCGAGCTCAACAAGCGTCGCTACGAGATCCTGATGTCGGCCGGCGGCATCGACGCGCTGGAGTGGGAAAGCGAGCGCTCCAAGGGCGGCGCCCGGCCGCGCGCCTGGCTGCGCACCAAGGCCAACTCGATCGAGGGCGGCACCAGCGAGGTGATGCTCGGCATCGTGGCGAAACGCATCCTGGATTTGCCGGGAGCCTAACCGTCGTTCCGGGGCAATGCGCAGCATTGAACCCGGAACCTCGAGATTCTCAGGTGCGCAATTGCGCACCGTAGTTCGCGTCTGCGACGCGTCCCGGAATGACGTACTCAGAGATACTCGCATAGAACGTTAGATCGGATTCCCAATGGCCCTCGTCCTCACCGAAGAACAATCCATGCTGCGCGACAGTGCGCGCGGCCTCATCAGCGACAAGGCGCCGGTGGCGCATCTGCGCGGCCTGCGGGACGGCAAGGATGCCACCGGCTTCTCGCGCGAGCTGTGGACAACGTTTGCCGAGATGGGCTTTTCCGGCCTCTTGGTTCCCGAACAATTCGGCGGCAGCGGGCTCGGCTGCGTCGAGGCCGGCATCGTCATGGAGGAGATCGGCCGCACCCTGATGCCGTCGCCGTTCCTCGCGACCTCGGTGCTCGCGGCCTCGGCGCTGGCGCGCGGCGGCAGCGCGGCGCAGAAGGCGCAGCATCTGCCGAAGATCTCCGATGGCTCGCTGCTCGCCGCACTCGCGATCGACGAGGGCGCCAAGCATCGCCCGCTGCAGACCAAGCTGCAGGCCACGCGCTCCGGCAACGGCTTCAAGCTGTCGGGCGACAAGGCGTTCGTGGTCGACGGCCACACCGCCGATCTGTTGATCGTGGCCGCGCGCAGCGCAGGCAGCGCCGGCGACAAACAGGGACTCACGCTGTTCCTGGTCGATCCGAAGGCGAAGGGGCTCGCGCTCGAACGCACCGCGATGGTCGATTCCCACAACGCGGCGCGCATCGTGTTCGACAATGTCGAGGTCAATGCCGACAGCGTGCTCGGCGAGGTCGATCAGGGTTTTGCGCTGCTCGACGGCGTGCTCAATATCGGCCGCGGCGCGGTCGCGTCCGAGATGGTCGGCCTCAGCGAAGAGGTGTTCGGCCGCACCGTGGCCTACCTGAAGGAGCGCAAGCAGTTCGGCAAGGCGATCGGCGAATTCCAGGCGCTGCAGCACCGCGCTGCGCAGCTCTACATCGATATCGAGATCACCCGCGCCGCAGTCCTGAAGGCGCTGCAAGCGCTCGATGCCGGCGTCGACAAGGCGGGCACCGCCGTCGCGGTGGCCAAGGCGCGCGCCGGCACCACGGCCACGCTGGCCGTGCAGGAAGGCGTGCAGATGCACGGCGGCATGGGCATGACCGACCAGTTCGACATCGGCTTCTTCATGAAGCGCGCCCGCGTCTGCCAGGAACTGTTCGGCGACAGCAATTTTCACGCCGACCAGCTCGCCCGCGGCAAGGGCTACTGAGCACGCGACGGTCTCGCCGCGCCCTCGCTGTCGTCGCCCGGGGACGCCGCACACTCGCCGTCATTGCTCGGCTCGACGCCACACAACGCACTGTCATCGCCCGGCCTGTGCGCAATTGCGCACATGGACCGGGCGATCCAGTATTCCAGAGACGGTGGTGCTTGAACCGAGAAGCCGCGGCGTACTGGATCGCCCGGTCAAGCCGGGCGATGACAGCGGTGGGTTGGGCGTGGCCTTCGCGCGGGCCCGCTAGTTAATCACCGGATCGGCGGCGCGTACTGGACGCCGCCGGCGTTCCAGAGCTGGTTCATGCCGCGCGGGATCTTCAGCTTGGATTCGCTGCCGACGTTGCGGTCGTAGATCTCGCCGTAATTGCCGACATGGCGGATGATGCGCGCAGCCCAGTCCTTGGTCAGGCCGAGGTCCTCGCCATAGCTGCCCTCGGTGCCGACCAGCCGCATCACCTCGGGCTTCTTCGACTTCAGCGCCTCGTCGATGTTCTTCGAGGTGATGCCGAGCTCTTCGGCGTTGATCATGGCGTAGAGCGTCCACTTCACGATCATCATCCAGTCGTCGTCGCGCTGGCGCACCACCGGGGCCAGCGGCTCCTTGGAGATGATGTCGGCCAGGATGACGTGGTCGCCCGGCTTGGCAAGGTTGAGGCGGAGCGCATAGAGCTGCGAGGCATCCGAGGTCAGCGTGTCGCACTGGCCGGAATTGTAGGCCTTCACGACGTCGTCGAGCTTCTCGAACTTCATCTCCGTGTACTTCATGTTGTTGGCACGGAAATAGTCGGCGAGGTTGAGCTGGGTCGTGGTGTTGGCCTGCACGCAGACCTTGCTGTCATTCAAGTCCAGCGCGGAATCGATGTTGCGCGCGCGCGGGATCATGAAACCCTGGCCGTCATAGTAGGCGACCGCCGGGAAATAGAGGTCGTAATTGGTCTCGCGCGACATGCTCCAGGTGGAGTTGCGCGAGAGGATGTCGACCTTGCGGCTCTGCAGCTCCTTGAAGCGCTCGCTGGCGTCGAGCGGAACGAACTTCGCCTTGGTCGGATCGTTGAAGATCGCGGAAGCCACCGCGCGGCAGAAATCGACGTCGAAGCCGGTCCAGTTGCCCTTGTCGTCGGGGTTCGAGAAGCCGGGCAGGCCCTTGTTGACGCCGCACAGCACCTCGCCGCGGCGAACGGTGCGCTTCAGCGTGCGGGTGTCGTAATATTCATAGACGATGGCGGCCGCCGCAACCAGCACGGCGATCGCGAGCCCGATGATCAGGCCGCCTCGAAATGTACGCATGGGTTCTCTCTCGCGATGATCGGGACAATGGACGGAGGTCGAGGCGGGCTAGCGGGTGCGGTTACAGTTCAGGCTTTTGGCGGATGATCACCTTGGTGCCGACCGGGACGCGGTTGTAGAGGTCGGCGACGTCGTTGTTGACCAGGCGGAAGCAGCCCGAGGAGACGGCGGTGCCGATGGTGTCGGGCCGGTTGGTGCCGTGGATGCGGTAGACCGTGGTGCCCAAATACATCGCGCGGGCGCCGAGCGGGTTGCCTGGGCCGCCGGCCATGAAGCGCGGCAGATAGGGCTGGCGCGCGATCATCTCGGGCGGCGGCACCCAGTCCGGCCACTCGGCCTTGCGGGTGATGGTCACCAGGCCCTGCCACTGAAAGCCTTCGCGGCCGACACCGATGCCGTAGCGCAGCGCGCGGCCGTTGCCCTGCACGAGATAGAGGTGGCGCTCGGCGGTGGCGACAATGATGGTGCCGGGCGCCTCATTGGTGCGGTAGTACACCACCTGCTTCTGCCATTCCGGATCGAGCTCGTAGGCGTCGTCGGCGATCAGGCCGGGCTCGTCGGCGTCGGGGCGGCCCTGGGCAAAACCCTGCGACGTCGACAGCACGAGAACGCCCGTGGCGATCAACATCCAGACCAGGTGACGAAGTCTCGTCATGCAAAGCTCTCCTTGTTGGCGCGCGCGGCCAAGCGGTTGCTCCACCCAAATCGCAAGCATCAAATCTCAGGGACGGCTTGATGGCAAGTTTAGGGCGAGCACAGCCGGTATACCGCTGTAATGCTTCCGTTTTTTGTCGAGGGCGCGGGTGCGCACGGCGCCGGCCGACTCATTTCGGCGCGATCCAGAGTCGCAGCGCAAACGAGATCAGCGCCACCGTGCCGACGCCGCCGAGCCACAGCGTCACGAACCACAGCAGGCGCTGGCCGAGCGGCCGCAGCTTGGGCTCGGAGCGCATCAATGGTACCCGTGTCCGGGCCGCACCTTGCCGCGAAACACCCAGTAGGCCCAGGCGGTATAGGCGAGGATCAGCGGGATCAGGATCGAGACCCCGACCAGCATGAACACCTGGCTGTTGTGCGGCGCCGCCGCCTGCCAGATCGTGATGCTCTGCGGCACGATGTACGGATACATGCTGATGCCGAGCCCGGCATAGGACAGCGCGAACAGCACCAGCACCAGGAAGAACGGCTGCAGGTCGAATCTGTTGGCGAGCGCGCGCAGCAGCAGCGCGGTGACCGCGGCGACCGCGATCGGCACCGGCGCGGTCAGGATGATGTTCGGCCAGCTGAACCAGCGCTGGGTGTATTGCACGGCGAGGAACGGCGTCGCGATGCTGACGGCGCCGATTGCGCCGAGCATCGCAATCAGCAGCACCCAGCTCAGCTGGTAGGCGCGGTCGCGCAGCTCGCCCTCGGTCTTCATCACCAGCCAGGTCGCCCCGAGCAGGGCGTAGCCGATCACCAGCGCGATGCCGGTCAGGATGCTGAACGGCGTCAGCCAGTCCCACCAGCCGCCGGCATAGTGGCGTCCGTCGACATGGATGCCCTGCAGGATGGCGCCGAGCGCGATGCCCTGCGCCAGCGTCGCAACCAGCGAGCCGCCGGCAAAAGCGAGGTCCCATCTGTTGCGCGCCTTCTGGGTGCGCCAGCGGAATTCGAAGGCGACGCCGCGGAACACGAGACCAAGCAGCATCGCGATGACAGGGGTGTAGAGCGCCGGCATCAGCACCGCATAGGCCAGCGGAAACGCCGCCATCATGCCGCCGCCGCCGAGCACCAGCCAGGTTTCGTTGCCGTCCCACACCGGCGCCACCGTGTTCATGATGACGTCGCGGTCGGCCTTCTGCGGAAAGAGCGGAAACAGGATGCCGAGGCCCAGATCGAAGCCGTCCATCACGACATAGACGAACACGGCAAAGGCGATGATGAACGCCCAGATCATGGCGAGGTCGATACCGATGCTCATCGCGCACCCTCCGGAGCTGCGCCTGCGGCCGGCGTGATGCCGGCGGCGCGCGCCGGCAAATCGGACGTCGGGCCCCGCTCACCCTGATGCGGCGGCTGCGCCATCAGCCGCAGCAGGTAGATCACGCCCGCGGTGAACACGGCGAAATAGACGATGATGAAGGCGATCAGCGAGGAGCCGACCGCAGGCGCGGCCAGCGGCGAGGCGGAATCGACCGTCCGCAACAGCCCATACACGGTGAAGGGCTGGCGCCCGGTCTCGGTGGTGATCCAGCCGGCGAGCACCGCCATGAAGCCGGCCGGCCCCATCGTCACCGCGCACATGTGCAGCAGCCGCGACTCGTACAATTTCCCGCGCACGCGCATCAGCAGGCTGAACAGGCCGAGGCCCAATATCAGAAAGCCGAGCCCGACCATGACGCGGAACGCCCAGAAGGTGATCGGCACCGGCGGCCAGTTTTCACGCGGCACCGAGTCGAGGCCGCCGAGCGGCGCGTCAAGCGAATGCTTCAGGATCAGCGACGAGAGTTTCGGGATCTCGATCGCGTATTTCACCTTGGCGTCTTTTTCGTCGGGCCAGCCGAACAGGATCAGCGGCGCACCGTCCTTGTGGCTCTGGAAGTGGCCTTCCATCGCCATCACCTTGACCGGCTGATGCTCCAGCGTGTTGAGGCCGTGCTGGTCGCCGGCGAGGATCTGGATCGGCGCCACCAGGGTCGCCATCCACATCGCCATCGAGAACATCACGCGGGGACCGGCGAGGTGCGGGTCGCGCAGCAGATGCCAGGCGCCGACCGCGCCGACCACGAGCGACGTCGTGAGATACGCCGCCAGCACCATGTGCACGAGGCGGAACGGGAACGACGGATTGAAGATCAATTTCAGCCAGTCTGCGGCGACGAACTGGCCGTGCTCGTTGACGGCATGGCCGGTCGGCGTCTGCATCCAGGAATTGGCCGACAGAATCCAGAACGCCGAGATCAGCGTGCCGATCGCGACCATCAACGTCGCGAAGAAATGCAGCCGGGGGCCGACGCGCTCGAGCCCGAACAGCATCACGCCGAGGAAGCCCGCCTCGAGGAAGAATGCGGTCAGCACCTCATAGGCCATCAACGGCCCGATCACCGGGCCGGTCTTGTCGGCGAAAGCCGACCAGTTGGTGCCGAACTGGTAGGACATCACGATGCCCGACACCACGCCCATGCCGAACGCGACCGCGAAAATCTTCAGCCAGTAATTGAACAGGTTGATGAAGACTTCGCGCTTGGTGATCAGCCACAGCGCTTCCAGCACCGCGAGATAGCTCGCAAGCCCGATCGAGAATGCGGGAAACACGATGTGGAACGACATCGTGAAAGCAAATTGCGCGCGGGCGAGTACGACCGCATCCCAGCCTTCGAACATCACGCACCATCCATCACTGCTCTGGCGTGGACCCTACCACGCCAGATGTGATGGCAATACGGGGCGGATTGTCTAGGGTTGCTGTCCTTTGCCCACGGCTGCTGTTCTGATCAAGTCAGAAGCAACCCTAGTGCCTTGTTTTGACGCGTCTTCTCCGCGCGAGCCGATGTCCGCCTCGCGCCGGGAATGAGCCTAGCTGTTGGCGCTGAGCAGCCTGGCGACGGTGCGGTCGATCTCGTCGTACTGGCCTTCGCCGGCATGCTGGAAGACGATCTTGCCGTTCTGGTCGATGATGTACTGCGCCGGCCAATACTGGTTGCGATAGGCGTTCCAGGTCTGCGAGTTGTTGTCCTGCGCCACCGGATAGAGGATGCCGTGCCGCTTCAGCGCCGCCTGCACGTTGGAGGCGGAATGCTCGAACGGGAATTCCGGGGTGTGGACGCCGACCACGACCAGGCCGCGATCGCGGTACTTTGAATAAAGCTTGGTCACATGCGGCAGCGTGTTGACGCAGTTGACGCAGCCATAGGTCCAGAAGTCCACCAGCACGACCTTGCCGCGGAGATCGGCGAGCTTCAGCGGCGGCGAATTGAACCAGTTGTTGATGCCGACGAACTCGGGCGCGGTCTGGGCCTGCTCGGCCACCATGGTCGCCGCGACAGGCACCGGCTGTGCCGGCGCATCGGACTCCGCGCAGAGGCCGGGAATGACGGCGCCGCCGACGCCAAGGGCGGCAACGAGGGCGGATACAGCAACCAGGCGCAGGGGCATCGATATCTCCTCTTGGTCACAGGCCGATCTGGCCATTGGGATAGAACTGGGTGAGCCACGCCACGATCAGCGTGTCGTATTGCAGGTAGGACAGCGCCGCGAAGGCGATGATCACGACGCCAAAGCCCTGCTGCAGGCGCGGCGCGATCTGCGCGATGCTGCGCACGCGGGTGGTGACGGCCTGGCCGCCATAGGCGATCGCAAGCATCGGGATTGCCGCGCCCACCGCGTAGGTGACGAGCTGCAGGCTGGCCCAGGCGGTATCCTTCGAGGTCGCGACGATGGTCAGGATCGAGCCGAGCACCGGGCCCGCGCAGGGCGTCCACACCAGGCCGAGCGTTGAGCCGAGCACGAAGCCGCCGAACAGGCTTTGCGACGGCACGGCATTGCCGACGCCCCCTGCGGCGCCGGAGAGCCGGATCGACAGCCATTCGAACGGCGCCGGCCAGATCATCAAAAGGCCGAAGCCGGCGAGCAGCACCGCGGCGCCGGTCCGCAGCACATTGGGATCGAAGTCGAAGGCACGCGTGATCGCGCTCAGCAGCAATGCCACGATGGAGAATGACATCACGAAGCCGAGCGCGATCATCGCGGGCCGCGCCTTGCGGGTCTGGCCTATCGATACCCCGAGCAGAATCGGCAGCATCGGCAGGGTGCAAGGAGCGGCGACGGTGGCGACACCGGCAAGCAGGGCAAGGGCAAGGCTCAGCATCGTCCATCCATCAGAGGTCCCGCCGCGCCAAGCGGCCGCGTCGGGATGCATGATGTTCTTCGCGGGGATGGATGGGGCGTTACCGCAAGCGGATCGCGCGCGGCGTCACGTCTGTGTGAAACCAGCCGCGGCCGACTTCACGCGAACCGGAGCCGTCGGAGCGGGGGCCCGTCCGGCCGCACCCCTGGACCGGAGGTGCAGATCAGGCCACCTCGCGCAGGTGCCGTTCGATCTCGGCGTCGACCTCCGCCGGTCGGTGCAGCTGCGGCAAGTGGCCGACGTCCGGAATGACCGCAAGGCGGCAGCCAAGTACCGCCGCAAGCTCCGTCATCGGCGCCACCAGCAACTGGTCGAGCGCGCCCACGATCATGGTCAGCGGCAGCGTCAGCCGTTTCACGCCGTCGAGATAGGCGAGGCCCTGGATCGCGCAGGCGCAGCCGATGAAGCCTTCGGGATCGGTCTCGCCGATACAGCGGAGCAATGCGGCGGCGGTCTCCGGATGCGCCTCGAGGAAGGGGCGTCCGCACCAGCGCTCGGCGGTGGGCGCCGCCAGCGGCGCAATCCCCTGCTCGCGCACCAGCGCGATCCGGTCGTCCCATGCGGCTGCGAAGGGCGGCGGCGCATCGGCCCGTGCGGCGATCACGCACAGGCTGAGGATCCGGTCAGGATGGCGCACGCCGAGGCCCAACGCCGTCATGCCGCCCTGGGAGACGCCGATCACGTGAGCTTGCGCGATGCCGAGATGATCGAACGCCGCGACCGCATCCGCCACCAGATCATCCATTGTGTAGGGGCCACGCGGCGCCTCGGATTGTCCGTGGCCGCGGCTGTCGAGTGCGAGCACGCGAAAACCGCGGGCGGCGAGCGCGATCGCCTGGCGATGCCAGATCGCGCTGCTGGTCAGGATCGAATGGCAGAGCAGCACCGGCGCGCCGCCTTCCGCTCCGCCGATGCGCAGGCTGAGCCGCCCGTCCTTGCCCGGCACATCGTGCCGGACAAAGCCCTGCCATGCCGCTGTTACGATCGGTGCCGGTTCAGTTGACAAGGCCCATCTCCGCGAACACGTCCTTGGCGATGCGAAAACTGTCGAGGCCGGCGGGCATGCCGCAATACACCGCGACCTGCAGGAACACCTCGCGCAACTCGGCCTTGCTCAGCCCGTTGTTGAGCGCGCCGCGGATATGGACCTTGAGCTCGTGCGGCCGGTTGAGCGCCGCGATCATGCCGAGGTTGAGCAGGCTGCGGCTGCGCTTGTCGAGGTCCGGGCGATTCCAGATCTCGTCCCAGCAATATTCGGTCGCGAGCTTCTGGATCGGCCAGTTGAAGCTGTCGGCGGCCTTCAGCGATCGCTCGACATAGGCTTCGCCGAGCACGGTGCGGCGGGTCTGCAGGCCGCGCTCGAATTTTTCGCCGCGGGAGTTTGCGTCGGTCATTTTCTTCTCCTGTTGAAGTGCGTTCACGCCAGCGCAGGCTCAGCCAGCGGCGTGGTCCAGGCGTCGTAGCCATAGACCCAGTCCGGATCGGTCGGGTTCTTGAGCCAGGTGTTGGTTCGCGAGCTCGCCTGCACGCGCGAGGTCCGCGGCTTGCGCGTCGCCTCGAAGCGGCGGAAGGCCTCGGTGACGCCGTCGCGATCGACGCCGGTCAGGCAGCGCGACAGCACCGCCGCATCCTCGATCGCCATCGCCGCGCCCTGCGCCATGTAGGGCGTCATCGGATGGCAGGCGTCGCCGAGTAAGGTGATGTTGCCCTCGCCCCAGCGCAGCAGCGGATCGCGGTCGACCAGCGCCCATTTGTGCACTGAGGGGCAGGCTTCGAGCACCTTGCGGACCTGCGGATGGAAGCCTTCGAACGCCTTGCGCAATTCGCGGATGTCGCCGGTCGCCGACCAGGATTCCAGTGTGAAGCCCGGCTCCGGCTGGCTAGTGACGAAATAGACTTCGCTACGGTCAGGCTTGACGTAATAGATCACGATGTGGCGATCCGGCCCCCACCATTTGGTGCAGTCGTCGATCGGATAGCCGTTGAGCAACGACGCCGGAAACACCGTGCGGTAGGCGATGCGGCCGGTGAAGTTCGGCTCGTCGCGGCCGAACAGCCGCTCCTTGACGAAGGAATGCACGCCGTCGGCGGCGACCACCGCGTCCACAGTCGCGGTGTGGCCGTTGGCGAATATCAGCGCCACCGAACGGTCGGCGCGCTGTTCGATCGAAATCAGCTTGTGATCGAGCCGGATGAGATTTTGCGGCACGGCGCTGGCGAGCGCCGCATGCAGATCGCCGCGATGCCCCAGCAGATACGGCGCGCCATAGCGCTCCTCGGCGGCGGGCCCGAACACCATGTCGAAGCGCACCTCGCCGCTGTCGTACTCCTTGTTGTTCCAGGAGCGCGGGTAGAACGCCTCGCGGCGCAGTACCGGTTCGAGATCCCACGCCCGCATCACCTTCATGGCGTTGCAGCCGATCTGGATCCCGGCGCCGAGCCGGGTGAAGCGCTGGGCCTGTTCGTACACCGTCACATCGATTCCTGCGCGGCTCAGCGCCGCGGCGGAGGCCAGTCCGCCCATGCCGGCGCCGATCACCGCCACCGAAAGTCTGCTCATTGTCGTTCCTCACAGCTCGCGCCGGCTGACCGCCGGCTTCTGCACCTTTGTCGGTCAAAGCCCGCGGCGGCCGCAAACGAGTAATGCTGACGGAGCGTGACGTGGGCTCACGCGGCCGGCTCGCGAGGGCAGGTCTTGGTCGCCGGCGCTGGGCCGGCGCCCTTGCCGGCCTGTGAGCTGGGGTCACGCTGCCTGAGCTTAACTCGTTTGCGCTTCGCGCCATCGCCCGCCAACGTTCCGGCGCTGCCGCATCGGCGTCTGCCGATGATGTCTAACGCGCGGCCAACATCAAGACATCCGAGGATCGACGCCCATGTCCACGATTACCAATGACGGCGCCACCCGTCTCGACGCCGTCGCAGCGCCGTGGCACGCGCGCCTTTATGTCCAGGTGCTGATCGGCATCGCGCTGGGGGCGCTGGTCGGCTACCTCTGGCCGGATGTCGGCGCGGCGCTGAAGCCGCTCGGCGATGCACTGATCAAGATGATCAAGATGGCGATCGCGCCGATCGTCTTCCTCACCGTGGTGCATGGCATTGCGAGCCTCGGCGACATGCGCAAGGCCGGACGCATCGGCCTCAAAACCGTGATCTACTTCGAAGTCGCGACCACGGCGGCGCTGATCCTCGGGCTTGTCGTGATCAATTTGACGCGTCCCGGCGTCGGCATGCACGTCTCGCCGGCCTCGCTCGATTCTCGCCTCGTTGCCTCCTACGTGACCCAGTCGCACGACCAGTCCGTGGTCGGCTTCCTGATGAACGTGATTCCATCGACGGTGGGCGGCGCATTCACCAGCGGCGACACGCTGCAGGTGCTGTTCTTCGCGGTGCTGTTCGGCATCGCCCTGCAGCGCTTCGGCGAGAACGGCAAGCCGGTGCTGCTGGCGATTGAGCGGCTGTCGAAGATCCTCTTCATCCTGATCGGCATGATCATGCGGATCGCGCCGATCGGCGCGTTCGGTGCCATGGCCTTCACCATCGGCAAATACGGCGCCGGCTCGATCCTCGTGCTGTCGCATTTCATGCTGGTGGTCTATCTCACCTGCCTATTGTTCATCATCGTCGGGCTCGGCGTCGTCTCGCGCCTCGCCGGCTTCAGCATCTTCAAGCTGATCCGCTATCTCAGGGAAGAGCTGCTGCTGGTGCTCGGCCTGTCGGGCTCGGAATCGGTGATGCCGCGCTTCATCGACAAGATGAAGGCTGCCGGCTGCGCGGAATCGACCGTCGGCCTGGTGATCCCGACCGGCTACACCTTCAATCTCGACGGCACCTGCATCTATCTGACCATGGCCGCCGTGTTCCTCGCCCAGGCCACCGACACGCCGATGTCGCTGGTGCAGCAGATCGGTCTCGTCGTGGTCTGCCTGCTGACGTCGAAGGGCGCCGCCGCCGTGCCCGGCAGCGGCTTCATCGTGCTTGCCGCGACGCTCGGCTCGATCGGCCATGTTCCGGTGGCGAGCATCGCGCTGCTGCTCGGCATCGACCGCTTCATGTCGGAAGCGCGTGCGCTGACCAACTTCATCGGCACGGCGGTCGCGACCGTGGTGGTGTCGCGCTGGGAAGGCGACCTCGACCGCGCGCAGTTCGTTCGCGCCCTCGACAATCCGGACGCCGCCACGCTATCCTCGTGATCCCTCCGGAGACGCGACACGACCATGAGAAAGTTGCCACCGCTCAACGCGGTGCGGACATTCGAGGCGGCTGCGCGGCATGTGAGCTTCACCAAGGCCGCTGAAGAGCTGCTCGTCACGCACGGCGCGGTCAGCCGTCAGGTTGCGCTTCTCGAGGATTGGTTCGGCGTCAAGCTGTTCCGGCGCGCGCCCTCGCAACTGACGCTGACCGCCGCCGGGCAGATCTACTATCGCGAGGTCACGGCGATTCTCGATCGCCTGGCGCTGGCCTCGATGGACATGAAGCAATACGGCTCGCCGTCGGTGCTGCGCGTCAGCGCGCCGCCGACCTTCGCGATGCGCTGGCTGATCCGCCGCATCTCCTCGTTCCAGCGCATGCGTCCCGATGTCGAACTGCGGCTGCTGACCTCGATCGGGCCGCTGAATGTCAACGACCGCTCATTCGACGTCGCGATCCGCGGCAATGTCGGCGAGCCGGTCGGCTGGATGTCGCAGCACTTCATGACCGAGCTGATCGCGCCGGTGTGCCATGTCGACCTGCTGAGTCGGGGACAGCTCGCAAGCCCGGCGGACCTGCGGCATCACACGCTGATCACCTACCTGACGGAGCCCTACGATTGGCCGCGCTGGCTCGCCCAGGCCGGCGGCGAGATGAGTGCGGACCAGGAGACGCTGCGGTTCGAGCAGATGTTCTTCGCGCTGCAGGCGACGCTGGAGCGGATCGGCATCGGGCTGTTTCCACTGTTCCTGGTGATCGACGAACTGATGGCGGGCCAGCTTTGCCTGCCGTTCGGCGACCTCGGCCTGCGCAAGCGCGAATACCGCTCGTTCTATCTCGCAGACAATGAGAGCGCGCTGGCGATCGCCGATTTCACGGCGTGGCTGGCCGACGCCGGGCGCGAGACCGAGCAGTTCATGCTGGATTGGGCCGCCACCAAGGGCTGGAGCTTCTAAGGCTAGGCCGGGATCGCTTCGGCTTTCGAGCTCCAAACAGAGAACGACCCGGCTGGGGGGCATCCCGGCCGGGTCGTTGGAGGATCACTTGGGAGGTTGGAACTAGGCAGGTGGAAACTGGTTAGTGGCCGCTTGATCCTGACGAGATCACGCAGACCTCGGTTGAAGGCTTGACGCTGCAATCCACCACCTGCTCACGGACCGGCACGATGCCGTCTCGCTGGGCGCGGGGGGCGATGTGCTGGCTCGACAGCGTGGCCAGGGTTGCAACCGCGCCGATCGGGACGATGAGGAAGCGAAGGGAAGGCTTCAGCATTTCTCTCTCCTGTTCGGCGGTTGGCGTTGCGTCGTTGGTGTAAGTTCTAGAGGTCGCGTTTTTCCGGGTGATGTCGTCGATTGTTTCAATTGTTTCGTCGCCGGACCTATTTGGCTTCGCGGACAAATGCCTGGATTGCGCTTTATTCGTCTAATCTATTGAATTTGTTTGTATTTATGCTGCGACGCTATCCACGCCGGCGCCCTTCAGGAGGTCGGCGAGCTGCTTGCGGGCATAGAACATGCGGGTCTTCACCGTGCTCTGCGGGATACCGATGATCAGCCCGGCCTCCTCGACCGACTTCTCATGGTAGTAGACCAGGTTGATGATCTCGCGGTGGGCCGGCGACAGCTTGGCGACGCAGGCGCGCAGGATCTCGCTGGTGGTGGCGCGGTCCAGCGAAGCCTCCGGCGTGTCGGCGCCGTCGGCGATCTCCAGCACGTCCTCCTGGTCGATATCCTCGTGCTTGCGCTGGCGCAGGGCGGTCAGCGCCTTGAAGCGGGCGATCGACAGCAGCCAGGTCGAGACCTGCGAGCGGCCCTCGAACTGGGTCGCGGTCCGCCACACGTCCAGGAACACCTGGCTCACCAGGTCCTCGGCCATCGTGGTGTCGCGCACCATGCGCAGCACGAAACGGTAGACCCGGACGTTATGTCGGGCATAGAGCGTGTGCATCGCCGTGCGGTCACTCTTGCCGATACTCTCGAGCAGCATTTCATCCGAGGTCGCGCGGGCAGCGACAATGTGCTTCTTGGCTGCGTCGGTGATGGCGATGACGTTCGGCATGACAGGCTCCCAGTTCGCCGTTGGGCGGCGGTTCGTTGGGAGAATTGTTAGTTACGGCTGGTTTCTGGATGTCTGCGCGAAAAGCGGAAAATGGTTTCGTGAGCGGGATATTTGTTTCGTCGGTCGCCTTGCGACGAAACATTCGGGGGCAAAAGGCCAATTATTTCAATACGTGGAAAATCCGATCGACCGGAATCGGCCCGGTCGGAACGAATCCGCCTCGAACGTCTTGGAGGGTTTGACCTTACTCCGCCGCCTGCAGTGAGGGCGCCGCTTTCTTCGGGGCAATCCAGAACGCAGCGGGCCGCTCGAACAGGAAATTGGCCCGTGCCGCCAGCGCCAGCCACCAGATCACGAGCGAGCCGGCGACCCCGACCGCGGTCACGATCAATGCGACCAGGCCGATATCGTGGATCACGCCGAATCGCAGCAGCAGCGTCCGGGACGCGGCCATCGGCAGGAAAAAGGCCAGGTAGATCACGATCGAATGCTCGCCGCAGAACCTCAGGAAGGTCAGCCACTGCGCCCGCGCCAATAGCGTGCCGGTCACGATGATCGCGCAGGCGCCGGCAAGCCCGAGCGCCAGCGAGACGATCGGCCATTCGCTGACGTCGAGCGCGACCAGGCCGCCATTGACCAGCGCCCAGACCGCCAGCCCGGCGAGTGCGAGACCGGGGTGCGCGCGGGCGCGGTCCGACAGCGCGAACACGTAAGCGGCGAGGATGTAGCCGGTGAAGAAATAAACGAAGCGGGAGCAGAATTCGTCGATCACGGTCCAGCCGGTCACAACATGCGACATTTCGAGCGCCGCGCCGATCAGCCAGATGATGAGCGGATGAACGTTGCGTGTCAGTTTCGTGACGACGAAGAAGATCGGCAGCAGATAGATGAACCACAGCGTGCCGAACGGCTCGATGAAGGATTCGAGATACATCAGCCCGACCTTGTCCCAGCCCGCGTCAGCGGCGAGCGACGGCGCCTTGAAGCCGAACTGGATCGTCACCCACAGCACGTAGAAATAGGCGAAGTGCATCACCTTGCGGTCGAGATAGGTGCGCCAGTCGCGGCCGATCACGACCGAGAGGAAAAGCCCTGAAATCAGGAAGAAATCCGGCATCCGGAACGGCTTTGCGAACATCACGACATAATGCATGAAGCCGGTCTGCTCGGCGGCCTTCTCGACCCCCAGCACCGAATGCATCATCACCACCATGATGATGCAGATGCCCTTGGCGTAGTCGACCCAGTCGACGCGCCCGTCCCCCAGGGAACCAGATGTCGCAGCGGATGTGCCGTTCATGGTCATGTTCGTCTCGTTTCGGCGGGATCGGCCGCATCATCGGCCCGACCGGTTTCTTTCTCCTTTATTCATACAAATGACATGCCGCCCAATCCGGGCTTTTCCGCTGCTTTCGGCGTTTCCCTTGGGCCGGCAAATGTTCTAAGAGGCGACGCAATCCACGGAATCATTAACCATAGGAAGCGGGTCGTCTTATGCGCATTGCCATGATTGGCACGGGTTATGTGGGGCTGGTGTCGGGCGCCTGTTTTGCGGATTTCGGTCACCATGTGACCTGCGTCGACAAGGATGCCGGCAAGATTGCCGCGTTGCATCGGGGCGAGATCCCGATCTTCGAGCCCGGCCTCGACGCGCTGGTCGCCAACAATGTGAAGGCGAAGCGGCTGGAATTCACCACCGAGCTGGCGCCGGCCGTGGCCGACGCCGACGCGGTGTTCATCGCGGTCGGCACGCCGTCGCGGCGCGGCGACGGCCATGCCGACCTCACCTATGTCTACGGCGCCGCGCGCGAGATCGCGGCCGCGCTCAAGGGCTTCACCGTGGTGGTCACCAAGTCGACCGTGCCGGTCGGCACCGGCGACGAGGTCGAGCGGCTGATCCACGAGGCCAATCCGCAAGCCGACGTCGTCGTCGCCTCCAATCCGGAATTTTTGCGCGAGGGCGCTGCGATCCGCGACTTCAAATTCCCCGACCGCATCGTGGTCGGCACTTCGGACGAGCGCGGCCGCAAGGTGCTCGGCGACATCTACCGGCCGCTGTCGCTCAACCAGGCACCGTTGATGTACACGGCGCGGCGCACCGCGGAACTGATCAAATACGCCGCCAACGCCTTCCTCGCCACCAAGATCACCTTCATCAACGAGATCGCCGATCTGTCGGAAAAGGTCGGCGCCGACGTGCAGGAGGTCGCGCGCGGCATCGGCCTCGACAACCGCATCGGCTCGAAATTTTTGCATGCCGGCCCGGGCTTCGGCGGCTCGTGCTTCCCGAAGGACACCCGCGCGCTGGTCAAGATCGCGCAGGACCACGACGTGCAGCTGCGCATCGTCGAGGCGGTGCTCGGCGTCAACGACAACCGCAAGCGCGCGATGGCGCGCAAGGTCGCGAGCCTCTCCGGCGGCAACCTGCGCGGCAAGACCGTCGCGGTGCTCGGCCTCACCTTCAAGCCGGATACCGACGACATGCGCGAGGCGCCGTCGATCCCGATCGTCACCGGCCTGCTCGACATGGGCGCCAGGGTCCGCGCGCATGATCCGGTCGGCATGGAGCAGGCCCGCAAGGAACTGCCCGAGATCGAGTATTGCGACGATCCCTATGATTGCGTGCGCGGCGCCGACGCCATGGTCGTCGTCACCGAATGGGTGCAGTACCGCACCCTCGACCTCGAGCGGCTGAAGGCCGAACTGAAGCAGCCGGTCGTGATCGACCTGCGCAACATCTACCGTCCCGAGGACATGGCCGCCCACGGCTTTGCCTATGACAGCGTCGGCCGCGCGCCGCTGCCGCGGGCGTGATATCTGTTTCTCCCTCGCTCGCGCGCCGGGCGAGGGAGACTGCAGAGCACACCGGATCCATATTGCCTCGCCAGTTCGATAGTCCGCTCCCGATCGATGCCGTGCTCGATGACCTCGATCGCACGCTCGACCGCCACAACGCCGCCGTGCTGGTGGCGCCGCCCGGCGCCGGCAAGACCACGCGCGTGCCGCTGGCGCTGCTCGATGCGCCATGGGCCAGGGATAAGAAGATCATTGTGTTGGAGCCGCGCCGCATCGCCGCGCGCGCCAGCGCCGAGCGGATGGCCAAGACGCTCGGCGAGCGCGCCGGGGAGACCGTCGGCTACCGGGTGCGGTTCGGCTCAAAGGTGTCGCGCGCGACCCGGATCGAGGTAGTCACCGAGGGCATCTTCTCGCGCCAGATCCTCGATGATCCCGAACTGAACGGCGTCGCCGCGGTGCTGTTCGACGAATTCCACGAGCGCTCGCTCGACGCCGATCTCGGGCTGGCGCTGGCGCGCGACGCGCAAACCGGCCTGCGCGAGGATTTGCGCATCCTGGTGATGTCGGCAACGCTCGACGGTGCCCGCGTCGCAAGACTGCTCGGCGATGCGCCGGTGGTCGAGAGCGAGGGCCGCGCCTTCCCGGTCGAGACCCGCTATGTCGGCCGCAAGATGGACACGCAGGTGGAGCGGCAGATGGCCGACACCATCGCGACCGCGTTACGCGCCGATGCCGGCTCGGTGCTCGCCTTCCTGCCGGGCGCCGCCGAGATCCGCCGCACGCAAACCTTCCTCAGCGAACGGGTGCAGGACCCCTCGGTCGAGATCGTGCCGCTGTTCGGCGCGCTCGATGCCAGCGTGCAGGACCGCGCCATCGCGCCGGCCCCGAAGGGCACCCGCAAGGTGGTGCTGGCGACCTCGATCGCCGAGACCTCGCTGACCATCGAGGGCGTCCGCATCGTGGTGGATAGCGGCCTCGCGCGCGTGCCGCGCTACGAGCCCGATATCGCGCTGACCCGGCTCGAGACCGTGCGGGCCTCGCGCGCGGCGGTCGACCAGCGCCGCGGCCGCGCCGGCCGCATCGAGCCCGGCGTCTGCTACCGGCTGTGGGACGAGCCGCAGACCGCCTCGCTCGCCGCCTACACCGCGCCCGAAATTCTTTCCGCCGATCTGTCGTCGCTGCTGCTCGACCTCGCGCAATGGGGCGTCAGCGATCCGGCAAGCCTTGCCTTCCTCGATCCGCCGCCGGCGCCGGCACTGAAGGAGGCGCGGTCGCTGCTATCAGAGCTCGGCGCGCTCGATGGCGACGGCCGCATCACCGCCGAAGGCCACAGCCTGCGCGCGCTGGCGTTGCCGCCGCGGCTGGCGCGGATGATCGTCGATTCAGCCCGCTTCGGCGCGGCCGACGCAGCGGCTGACATCGCGGCTGTTCTCACCGAGCGCGGGCTCGGCGGCGACAGCGTCGATCTCGACCACCGGCTCGATCAGTTCCGCCGCGACCGCTCGCAGCGCGCGTCGAGCGCGCGCAGCATGGCCGAGCGCTGGGCGAGACAGGTGGAGGCGGCCCGAGGCGAGCAGGCAGAGCTCTCCACCGGCGTGATGCTGGCCTTCGCGTTTCCGGATCGTGTCGCGAAGAACCGCGGCAATGGCAGCTTCGTGCTCGCCAACGGCCGCGGCGCCGCCGTCGAGCAGACCTCTGCGCTGGCGCGTGCGCCCTACATCGCGGTCGCCGAGCTGACCGGTACGGCGGCGAGCGGCCGCATTCTGCTGGCGGCGCCGATCACCCAGGACGAGATCGAGCAGCGTTTTGCCGAGCAGATCGAGAGCGTGGAGGAGGTGACGTTCGACCGCGGCGCGATGGCATTGCGCGCGCGCCGCAAACGTTCGCTGCATGCGATCACGCTGGCGGAAGCACCACAGCCGCTGTCGCCGTCGGCCGAGACCGCGCGGATCTTCGCCGACGGCCTGATCGCGGTGGGGCTCGACCGGCTGCCGTGGTCTAAGCATTCCAAGCAATGGCGCGACCGCGTCATGTTCCTGCGCAAGGCCGAGGGCGAGGGCTGGCCCGATCTGTCGGACGCAGCGCTAGCGGAGCGCGCCGACGACTGGCTGGTGCCCGCGCTGTACGACAGGACCGCGCTGAAGGATTTTTCCGCTGGCGACCTGTCGGACGCGCTGATGGCGCTGTTGCCCTGGGAGCTGCGGGCGCGGCTCGACCGCGAGGCGCCGACGCATTTCGAGGCGCCGACCGGCACCCAGCTTGCGATCGACTACGAGGCGGAGCAGGGGCCGACCATCGCGGTGCGGCTGCAGGAGCTGTTCGGGCTCAACACCCATCCCTCGATCGCCAAGGGCGCGGTGCCGCTGGTGCTGGAACTGCTGTCGCCGGCGCAGCGCCCGGTGCAGGTGACGCGCGACCTGCCGGGGTTTTGGCGCGGCAGCTATGCCGCCGTCCGTTCCGACCTGCGCGGCCGCTATCCGCGCCATCCCTGGCCGGAAGATCCCGCCAGCGCGCTGCCGACAAGGCGGGTGAAACCGCGCGGCACCTAACACGTGACGAATTTCGCGCACCACCGTCATTGCGAGCGAAGCGAAGCAATCCATCCCTCCACACCCGCGGAGCCATGGATTGCTTCGCGGAGCCTGTCATCGGGCGCGCGTTCGCGCGACCCGTTGGCTCGCAATGACGGGAATCATTTCGCAGTCCGAGGCGTCGCGCTGGCGAGCGTCCGTCAACAGTGGTTAGATTTGCGCGTGGCCGGTCGCGGAGACCGCCTGAAACGATCGAGCGGGGCGTGTCCGGCCCCGCAGCCGGCGTTTCGCGGCCCAGATTAACCCTTCGCTCATCCTTTTCGCCAAAATGGCGGGCTCGTGCCCCCGGCGTCGCTCGCGGCGGGGCGGGGGGCGTGGTCAAATCGTGCGTTCGGTTATCCGAGTGGTGTCATGCGTAACCTGATGATCTTCGCGGCCCTCCTGATCGGGCTCGGCACCTTCATGGGCCAGATGGCCAGCAAGATGGCTCCCGCCGCCGCGACCACCGCGCCCGCCGCAAAAACCCTGGCGCCCGCCGTCACCGTGGCGCAGTCCAGCGGCCGCACGCTCAGCATTCCGCCGGACCCGCGCGGCCACTTCGCGACCGACGGCCGCATCGACGGCCAGCGCCTCAACTTCATGGTCGACACCGGCGCGTCGGTGGTTGCCCTGAACGAGAGCTCCGCCGCGCGCTTCGGCCTGCGCCCGACGCCGAACAACTACACCGCGCGCGTCACCACCGCCAACGGCACCGTCAAGGCCGCGCCGGCCCGCATCGCCATGATCCAGCTCGGCGACCTCACCGTGCGCGACGTCGACGCGCTGGTGCTGCCGGACGAGGCGCTGTCCGAGAACCTGCTCGGCCTGTCGTTCCTGTCGAAGCTGAAGCGCTTTGAATACGCCAAGGGCAGGCTGGTGCTGGAGCAGTAGGGATCTTTGCGACGGCGCGGCATTTGCGCCAGATGTTCGCGGGCAACATCAGACCTGAGGCGCAGAGTGTCGACCCGGTCTCCTGGCGTGCTCACTGTAAGTCCCTTTCGTACTCCCTAATTTCGTGATCCTGATCGCCGACATTCGGATAGCGCTCTACCTGATAGCAGAAAACCCCATCACGCAACTTGAATATCGTGCGTTTTACACGCTCGTCGTTGTCCGGCGATTTTCCAATAAGAGATATGCCCAGACCGGCATCGTCGCCCGATAGCGCCAGCCCCTCCACCGCAAAAGAAAAACCGGATAGACACGCTTTCGGCAGGTCAGTCCATTGCCCATTGTGTTCGATGCGCATCGAGCGTTCCAAGTTTGCTCCAAACCCTTCCTTTTCCGGGTTCCGGTCGCAGACTGCCTTGAGGGAGCGAAGTTCGATCCTCGCAAGATCTTGACCTTTGTAATTTTTGAAATTCAGAATCGCAACATCCGCCGCACACCAGGGACTAGAGTTCGCCTTACATAACGTTGAACTGGCAAATAGAAGACATAGAGCTGCAGCGAGCGCGATCGTTTTCATCGACATCCTCAATATTTGTATCGATTCCAATCCGGCATCGGCGACCCTGTTGGCTTGCCGTTATGCCAATACTTTCTGTACCCATACCAAGGCCCAACCCATGCGCTGTAATCTGGAACTTGCTAAGCCCGAGCATTGTCTCTGTCTCCATCACTCTCGAGCTGATTGTCCCAATGCATGTGCCCTCGCGCGACCGCACCGCTATCGTCAAACCCCACACCACCGCCCAGTGCTCCGTCTTGGTACCAGCGCGCTATCCGATGATGCCAACGATGCCGCCAGAACTGCCGGGGTCGTTGGTAGTCGCCGGCCCGTTGACGCCGGGTTGACCGGCCCCTGTCGCAGGTTGTTGCGGCTGGGTTTGCGCCGGTTGAGTCGGTGTCGGCGGCTGTTGAAGCTGCGCCTGTTGAGTTACGCCATCCGCGGCGAACGGATCGTAGTCAACGGGAACGAGCGAGTAGTCATCGAAATCCGGCTGATAGTCCACCGGCACCAGAGAGTAATCGGGCATTGATCATCACCTACAGATATTGCGGACAGCTTCGGGTGAGCCCGTGCGTGCCGCACCTCGCGGAGAGGACTGGTTGGCTTTAAGTGTTTGAAGGCAAGTGCTTGAAGGATGGCTTGCGCGATGGCGCGGAAGTGTCGCTTCCGGTTCGGCTTACCCATCGTCTTCGCCGGGCCGTCGACCGTTCGAGAGCCGCTGAAGAAGCGGCCACCTCCAGCGACAACGGCGAAGCCGTTGCGCGGGGGTGACGAGGATGGTTTGCTCAGCTTGCTCGGTGTCATCACCCGGCTTGCCGCCTCCGCTAAAGCTTCGGCGTGCCCGAGGTCGCAAGCCTCGTCGAAGCCTTGGCGTAGACGGGACCGGGTGATCCAGTATTCCAGAGACGCCGGTGATAGAAGCGAGAGGCCGCGGCGTACTGGATCGCCCGGTCCATGTGCGCAATTGCGCACAGGCCGGGCGATGACAACGGTAGATGAGGGCAAAGCTTCACATTCTCTCAGGGTGACGGTGAGGGAATAAGCTCCCGTAGCCCGGATGCAGCGCAGCGAAATCCGGGGCAGCATCCGCGGCAAGATTCCCGGATTGGCGGAGCCTGTCATCGGGCGCGCGTTCGCGCGACCCGTTGGCTCCATCCGGGCTACGAGTTCGCTACGGACTTGCCCAATTTCGGAATATTGGAAGGGTAACGGTGAGTTGCCCGACGTGTCAAGTGGCTTGGTTGAGCACTGGCTTGGTCGAGCACTATTCGACGCGCAGATTGCAGAGCGCCGGGAGCGGCTCAAATACGACAGTATTTTGCCGACGCCAAATCTGCCGTAATTATCAGCCACAAGCCGTCAATCCTGCCTTCCGCTGCGGCGATGCATTCGCTAAAGCCAGCGGCACTGTTCCTCCGCATTCCCACGAGGCCATTCCTGATGTTTCCGAAGCCGAAATCCGCGCTGGTTCCGAACACCTATGCCTTCGAATCCGAGCCGCTGGTGAAGCCGACCGGGTTTCGCGAATACGACGCGCGCTGGCTGTTCAACAAGGAAATCAACCTGATGGGCGTGCAGGCGCTGGGCATGGGGCTCGGCGCGCTGATCGCGGAGCTCGGCGTCAAGCAGGAAATCGTCACCGGCCACGATTTCCGCGGCTACTCGGCCTCGATCAAATACGCGCTGATCTCCGGTCTGATGGCGGCCGGCTGTAAGGTGCACGACATCGGGCTCGCGGTCACCCCGATGGCCTACTTCGCCCAGTTCGATCTCGACGTGCCCTGCGTTGCGATGGTCACCGCCTCGCACAACGACAATGGCTGGACCGGCGTGAAGATGGGCGCCAACCGCCCGCTGACCTTCGGCCCCGACGAGATGACGCGGCTGAAAGAGATCGTGCTCAACGCCGAGTTCAACAACAAGGCCGGCGGCTCCTATCAATTCCATGAAAACTACCCGGCGCGCTACATCGCCGATCTCACCAACCGGCCGAAGCTGAAGCGCAAGCTCAAGGTCGTCGCCGCCTGCGGCAACGGCACCGCGGGCGCGTTCGCGCCGCAGGTGCTGGAGGCGATCGGCTGCGAGGTGATCCCGCTCGACACCGAACTCGATCACACCTTCCCGAAATACAATCCAAATCCGGAAGACATGGAGATGCTGCACGCGATCCGCGATGCGGTGCTGGCGCACAAGGCCGATGTCGGCCTCGGCTTCGACGGCGACGGCGACCGCTGCGGCGTCGTCGACAACACCGGCGAGGAGATTTTTGCCGACAAGGTCGGCGTGATGCTGGCGCGCGACATGTCGGCGATCCACAAGGACGCGCAGTTCGTCGTCGACGTGAAATCGACCGGCCTGTTCGTCACCGACCCCGTGTTGCAAAAGCAGGGCGCCAGGACCGCTTACTGGAAGACCGGCCATTCCTATATGAAGCGCCGCACCAATGAGATGGGCGCGCTCGCCGGCTTCGAGAAGTCCGGCCACTTCTTCTTCAACAAGCCGTTCGGCCGCGGCTATGACGACGGCCTGGTGTCGGCGATCGCGATCTGCGAGATGCTCGACCGCGCGCCCGGCAAGTCGATGGCCGATCTGAAGGACGCGCTGCCGAAGACCTGGTCGTCGCCGACGATGTCGCCGCATTGCGCCGACGAGGCCAAGTATGGCGTGATCGACGCGGTGGTGAAGCACTTCGAGACGCTGCAGCAAAAGGGCGAGCAGGTCGCGGGGCAAAAGATCCGCGATCTCGTCACCGTCAATGGCGTGCGCGTCACGGTCGAGGACGGCAGCTGGGGCCTGGCGCGGGCGTCCTCGAACAAGCCTGAGCTCGTCGTCGTGGTGGAAAGCCCGGTCAGCGAGCAGCGCATGCGCGACATGTTCGAGGCCGTCGATTCCGTGCTGCGCACGCATCCCGAGGTCGGCGAGTACAATCAGAAGATCTGAGCGTAGCGCCCTAACTGAAGCAGAATGCAGTTAGGTTGAATCGGTCTGACCGCGAGTTCGATCCACCTCTCCCCGACGGGGAGAGGTCGATTTGCGGAGCAAATCGGGTGAGGGGCCGCAGCTCCAACGAGAGACCGTAACCCCTCACCCGCGCCTTCGGCGCGACCTCTCCCAAGGGAGAGGTGGACCTCCGCTGCTGCTCTAGCCCAAACTCATCGTGCTTAAGCTGTGCTCACGCAGCACTCGACGAATGGATCCGGCCCTGGAGAAACGAGCGGTAGGTTCGCTGCAGGCCGTCGGCCAGCGTGACGCTCGGCTTCCAGCCGAGCTGGAACAGATAGCTGGAGTCGAGCAGCTTCTGCGGCGGCCCGTCCGCCTTCGACGTGTCGAACCGCATCCGGCACTGTGCTCCGACCACCTCTGCGATGGTCTCCGCCAGCTCGCGGATCGAGACGTCGCTGCCGACGCCGATATTGACGTGCCGTTCGCCTGAGTAGTGCTTCAGCAGAAACACCAGGGCGTCGGCCAGATCCTCGACAAAGATGAATTCGCGCCGCGGCTTGCCGGTTCCCCAAACCTCGACCTCGTCCCGTCCCTCGGCTTTTGCCGTGTGCATCTTCGAGATCAGGGCCGGGATGACGTGGCTCGAGCGGAGATCGTAGGTGTCGTTCGGACCGTAGGAATTGGTCGGCATCGCCGAAATGAAATCGCAGCCATACTGCCGCCGGTAGGCACGGCACAGCATGATGCCGGCGACCTTCGCGGTCGCGTACCACTGGTTGGTCGGTTCGAACGGTGCGGTCAGCAATGCATCTTCGACGATCGGCTGCGGCGGCGACCTCGGATAGATGCACGACGAGCCGAGATACAGCAGCTTGCCGACGCCGGCGCGATGCGCTGCGTCGACAATGTTCGTCGCGATCATCATGTTGTCGTAGATGAATTCGGCAGGTCGGGTGTCGTTCGCCAAAATACCGCCGACGGTGGCCCCGGCAACGATCACGGCATCGGGCTTTTCGCGGCCCACCCAATGCGTGACGTCGGCCTGCTTGCGCAGATCGAGATCGGCACGCGCAACCTTCAGGACCTCGCAATTCTCCTGTGCCAGCGCGCGGACAACTGCGCTGCCGACCATCCCCGTGTGGCCCGCGACCCAAACCCGCTTTCCCGTCAGGGCGTAAATTTCCCGTCCTGCAACAGCCCCCGTCACGCTGCCCCCTACCTTTGATTAATGTTATTTCGCATGTCGATACTAGGCAGACCGGCTTGAGGACGACTATAACGTGCGGGTCAATGTGATAATTGCCTTCGATTGCAGGATACTGACAGGGAAATGGATACGCGACCAGCCGGAACCGGCATGCCGGTCATTCCCCTTTACGCACCGTCGGTCGGGGAGCTCGAAGCGACAAATCTGGCCGAGTGCATCCGGCAGAATCTCCTGATTCATGGCCCGTTCGTTGCGGAATTCGAGCGCGGGATCGCAGAGTTCGTCGGCACGGCACATGCGGTCGGCACCCATAGCGGCACTTCGGCGCTGCATCTTGCGCTGCTGCTGGCCGGGGTTGAGGCCGACGACGAAGTGTTGATCACGCCGCTGACGTTCATCGCCCCGGCCAATGCTATTCGCTATGTCGGCGCCTATCCGGTCTTCATCGACGTCGAGCGCGACACCTGGCAAATGGATGCCGCGCTCGCGGTGGATTTCCTGAAGCAGCAGTGCACGTCCCGCGACGGGCGTCTGTACAACAAGTCGTCGGGGCGCAGGATCGGTGCGATCGTCGCGGTGCATTTTCTCGGGATCCCGGTCGATCTCGATCCGCTGCTGGAAGTAGCGCGGGCGCACGGCGTTCCGATCGTCGAGGATGCGGCGCAGGCGCTGGGCACGCGGTATCGCGGCCGGCGGGTCGGCAGCTTCGGCACGATCGGCTGCTTCAGCTTCCACGGCAACAAGCTGATCACCGCCGGCGGCGGCGGCATGATCGTCACGAACGATGCCGATCTCGCCCGCCGTGCGCGCTACCTTGCTAACCAGGCCAAGGACGACGCGGTCGAAACCTCGCACAAGGAGGTCGGCTACAACTATCGCATGACCAATCTTCACGGCGCCGTCGGATTGGCACAGCTGAGTAAGATCGATCGGCACATCGAGGCAAAGCGCCGCATCGCCGCGACCTATGCGCGGGAGCTCTCGAAGATTCCCGGCCTGACGCTGGTTCAGGAGAAGCCCGATACCTTCTACACCTATTGGCTGTCGAGCGTCGTGGTCGACGCCGCCAAGTTTGGCATGACGTCGCGCGAGTTGCTGATCTTCCTGCGCCGGCACGCCGTCGAATCGCTGCCGCTGTACGAGCCGCTGCATCTCAGCCTCGCGCACAAGGGCGCCCAGGCCGTCGGCTGCCAGGTCGCGGAGACGGTCAGGGCCAACGTGCTGTCGCTGCCGAGCTCGGTCGGCTTGACCGAGCAGGACCAGGCGCGCGTGATCAGTGCAATCGAGGCGGCATTCAACTCGTCCAGGCAATGAATATTGCTTTTCTATCCAACTGGGAGCGCACCGACACCTGGATCGCGGTCGGTGCCGAGCTGGCGAGACGCGGGACCAACGTCTTTTTCGTTGTGACCCGCGATGAATACGTCGCCAAGGCGATGGCGGCAGGGGTCGACCGCAGCCGCATTCTCTGGCTCAACCGCAGCGCCGCCGAGCAGGCGCAGTTCTCCCGGCAGGACATCGAACTGCTCGAGCACTACGAATACGCCACCGGCGAGCGTGTCAGGAACTTCATCCTGATGGATCGCTTCATGCGCTCGGAGCGGCAGGACTGGGCGATGCAATACAGCCGCTACGTCTTCCGCGAGCTGCTGCAGTTCCTCGAAGACAACAAGATCGACGTCGTTTCCGGACAGCCCGACAACATTCCGGACCTCATCGCGCTGATGATCCTGCGGTTCCGCGGCCGCGGCAAATATGCCGCGCCGTTCGAATTCCGCCTGCCGGAGAAGCGGTTCGTGCTGTGGGACTCGGCGATCGAGCAGACCCCGCACATCACCGGCGCGCGCACTCCCGACGAGGTGACGCCGGACGAACTCGAGGCGGCGCGGCGATTGCGAAAGCGCGTCCGCGAAGGCGGCAAGCAGCGGGTGCTCTCACAGGACCAGCAGCCCAGGATCGGCGCGTCCTATCTGCAGCGGCTGGCGCGCGGCTTCTTCTATCGGGCGCTCGTGGTCTCCCGCCACGACGTCTACATGTACAATCTGCGGAGCATCTTCTTCGATCTGAAATACCACATGATCGCGATCAACTACCGCCTGACGCGGCTGCTGTGGCGCTGGATCTTCGAGCGCGGCAAGGACGGCGAGCGGTTCGTACTGTTCACGCTGAACTATGCGCCCGAGCATACGATCGACGTTGAGGCGCCGCACTTCGTCTCGCCGCTGGAGACCGTCAGGAACATGGTGCGTTCGATGCCGAGCGACATCGTGCTGTACGTCAAGGAGCATCCCAACGCGCTCGGCATTCGCGGTCCCGCCGAGCTGTTTCGCATCAAGCGGCTTCCCGGTGTCCGCCTGATCGACCCCTTCGTCGACAGTCACGATCTGATCAAGCGGGCGGAGGCGGTCGTGACGCTGTCGGGAACCGCCTCGCTCGAAGCTGCGATCTACGGCAAGCGGACCATCCTGCTGTCGGACATCTTCATCAAGAATTTCTCCACCTGCGAGCGGGCGTCCGCGCCCTGGGAGATCGGCGATCTCTTGCTCCGCAAGCCGGAACGCGACTATTCGGAAGAGCGCGATCTGCGCTATCTGGCCTTCCTCTATTCGAACTCGCATCCGGGCACGGTGATCGAGCCGCTGACCGATCCGAGCTCGCTCGGGCCCGAGAATGTCGGGCTGGTTGCCGATGCCTATAGCCGCCTGTTCGCAACCATCCCGCGGGAGAACACATCGAGCGCCGAGATGGTGGCCGGCTGAGGCCGGCCCCGCGCGCTGGAGCGTGACGAGGTTATTTCGAATCTAGCCGCGGGCTCCGCTTCACCTCGCCCCGCTTGCGGGGAGAGGTCGGAACGCATCGTCAGATGCGTTCCGGGTGAGGGGGAGTCTCCGCGAGTCCAATTGTCACCGTGTTCGCGGAGGCAGCCCCTCACCCCAACCCTCTCCCCGCGAAGAGCGGGGAGAGGGGGGAGCGACATCGCCGCAACTCCACCTGATCCCATCACCCGCGAGGCCAACGCCCCATCGAGGCGCCTCAGTCCGGCTGCTCGGTCAGCATCATGCCAACCGCGAGCCGGCGGCCGGCCTGGACCATTCCGCCGCGATGGATGCCGCCGGGATCGAACAGCACGCCGGCGCCGTTCGCCGAGGTCACGCGGAACGCATTGTCGAGCAGCGGCCGGACATAGCGGCTGTCGTTGGGGATGTCGGCGCCGAACGCGCCCTTGCGCTGCAGCGCGCGCGGCAACGCGAAGAACAGCTTGCGATAGCCGGGCTTGGTCCATGACAGCTCGGCATAGTCGTTGGCGCGCCGGATCATACCGTCCCAGAAACCCCGCCCGGCGCGGTGGCTGCCTTTGACATAGGAGAACGGCCCGTTCTCCTCGCCGACCTCGTTGACGTAGATGATCATCTTGAGGAGGTTGTAGGTGGCGTCGACGTGGAAATAGTCGCAGATCGAATCCTCGACGCCGACGTCGACAAAATGGTTGGCCCAGAAATTGTCGCTGGGGTCGTTGATCTGGGGCACGATGTGCGAGACCACCACCTGCCGTTTCAGATAGGCGCTGGCGGCCTCGACGATACCGGTGGCGCGCATGGTCTCGTTGAACCACGCATAGATCTCCGGATCCTTGTCGGGGTCGATCCATAGCCTGGTTTCGTCGAACTTGCGCTGGTCGGGCGATTTGCCGGCGAGCCGTTGCTCGAGCTCGCCGAAATAGGGTTTCAGCTTCTCGGCCATATCAGCGAGTTGATCTGCTGACAACTGGACCGCAAAGATTCCATCCTGCTCGATGGTGTTCAGGATCGCCTTGGCCGTCGTGGTTTTCGGCGCATAGGCGCTGCCCGCGGCCATGCGGCGCAGGCGTTGCGACAGGATCAGGCGGAGATAGGTCGGCGAATGCCGCAGCATCCACTGCAGCTTGCGTTGCTTGTCCTTCGGCCGCGGCAGATGCTCGTAATCCGCGAGGCGCCGGCCGGCGATCAGCATCATGCCGAAGGCGAACCGCTTCAGCGCCGCGAGGCGGGTGCCGAGTCCAGGCTTCGCGAGCGCCTGGCCGTAGGCCTTGTGCGCGCGGTAATCCACGACCGGCAAATGATCGAGCGGGTATTGTCCCAAACGAGGGCTCATGAACGCTGCCTTGTGCAAAATTCGAAATATCCGCTGACTAGAATATTTTGATGCAGCTGGATTGACAATGCCGGGCCACGGAAGGCCCGCCCGTACCTTCGTCGTCCGATGCGATCGGATGAGATGCCAGCGGGATCACGCCGCCCGCAGTGAACTCAGGAAGCCGTCGAGCTCGGTCTTCAGCCATTCCGATTGCGACGTCAGGCCGTTCGCGGCATCGAGCAACTGCGCGGTCGCCTTGCCGGCCTGCTCCGAGGCCTGGTTGACGCTGACAATGCCCTTGCTGACTTCCCTGGTGCGATCCGCCGCCTGCTGCAGGTTCCCGGAGATTTCCCGTGTCGCTGCGCCCTGCTGATTGACGGCGGCGGCGATCTCGCCGGAGATCTGGTCGATTTCGGCGATGGTGCCGCCGATCGTCTCGATGGCGCTGACGGCCTCGCCGGTTGCGGACTGGATGTCCTGGATCTGCGCCGAGATTTCCTCGGTCGCCTTGGCGGTCTGATTGGCGAGCGCCTTGACCTCGCTCGCGACCACCGCAAATCCCCGGCCATGCTCGCCGGCGCGGGCCGCCTCGATGGTCGCGTTCAGCGCCAGGAGGTTGGTCTGGCTCGCGATGCTCTGGATCAGCGTCACCACTTCGCCGATCTTCTGGGTGCCGGCCGCGAGGCCCTCGACCACGCTGTTGGTGCGGCGCGCCTCCTCGGCGGCCTTGCCGGCGATCCGGGTCGAGCGCGTCACCTGCTCGGTAATGCTGTTGATCGAGGCGGTGAGCTCTTCGGTTGCGGACGCGACGGTTTCCACATTGGCCGATGCCAGCGTCGATGCGGAGGCGACCGCCGTGGCCTGGCGGATGGTTTCCGCGTTGCTGCCGTCCATCAAGGTCGACAGCGCCTGCATAGCGTTCGCCGCGGTCGCGACCGCCTCGACGACATCGCCGATCTTGCGTTCGAAGCCGGCCGCGAGCTCGCGCCGCGCGGCGTCCCGCTTATGCTTGGCCTGTTCGGCCGCGAGGCGATCGGCATTGGCGCGCGCCTCGGCGGCGCTGGCGGCCTCGGCTTCCGCCGTTTTGCTGGCGGCCGTCTCGAACAGTTGGCTCAGCGTGTGGGCGAGCCAGATCAGGATGCCGGCCTCGATCAGCAGGATGACGGCGTGCAGAACGACACGTCCGAAGTCGGCGCCGCCGGGATAGATCGCGGCCGGCAGCACGAAGTTCAGCGTCAGATGATGCAGTGCGACCGCCACGGTGCCGGCGACGATCGGCCGATAATCGCAATAAGCAACGAGGCAGGCCAGCGCCGCGAAGAAGTACATGTGCATGTCGACCTGCCAGGCATGGCCGGCAAACTGGTAGACCAGCATCGAGACGCCGGCCATCAGGGCGACGGCCACGATCATGCGGGTTGCGGGGCCGTTCCCCGACATGCGCCACGAGGCCGTCGCTGCAAGGGCCATGGCCACCATGAAGGCGGTCGGCATCAGCCAGTCGGTGTGCAGCACCACGCCGACGATGAGCGCGATCGGAACGTGCAGCCAGAGCACTGCGAGCAGGATCTTGCTTGCGGTCTCGCGCAAGGCGGCCATCTCATTGCCTTCGCCGGTCATCCCCAACCCCCAGATCGTCATCGCTTGCAAAACAGGCGGCGATCGCCCGCGGATCGAGGGTTAGCCAGGCGCCGGCCGCATGCAGCCGCTGCAGCCCGTCATCGCTGTCGGGCCGCACCACCAGCAGGGTTGGCATGCCCGTCATCCGCACGATCGCGGCATTGGCGGATGCCACGGCGAGCAGTGCACGCTGCGCTCCCCACCACGGCGGAAACGCCACCGCGACCACTTCAGTGCCGGCACGCACCTGCAGCGACAGCGCGGCGACCACGATCCAGCTCGCGATCAGCAGCGCCGCCGCGCCGAGCCACGCAGGCCGTCGCGTCGTCAGGACGATTCCCCCTCGCTCCATGGCGGGAAGATACCGCTAACGTCGCTAACTTCAGGTAAATGCTGCGCCGGGGCACGACCTCAGGGCGCATGCCGGCAGTGTATGTGCGGAGTTGCCTGCGCGCTTTACGCCGGCGGCACCGGCAGCGCGGTCACCGACTTGATCTTCTCCATCGCGAAGCGCGAGGTGACGTTCTTGAGCGGCACCGCCGAGATCAGCTTCTTGTAGAAGACGTCATAGGCCTGCATGTCGGCGACCACGACGCGCAGCATGTAGTCGACGTCGCCGGCCATCCGGTAAAACTCCATCACCTCGGGCATGGCGCTGACGGCATCGGCGAATTTGCGCAGCCAGGCCTCCGAGTGGTCGGCGCTCTCGACCGAGACGAACACGGATATGCCGAGCCCGATCTTGTTCTGGTCGACCAGGGCGACGCGGCGCAGGATCACGCCGTCGGCCTCCAGCCGCTGGATGCGCTTCCAGCACGGCGTCGAGGACAGCCCGACCCGGTCGCCGATCTCGGCGACGGAGAGCGAGGCGTCCTCCTGCAGCACGGTCAGGATCTTGCGATCGATGGCGTCGAGGCGGCGGCTGTCGGAAACATGAACGGTGGCAAGGTCAGTCATAGAAGAAAGTTCCATATGAAGGATTGATATCCCTCATATATAGAAAAATCTTCTAACGCAAGCGGTTCGTGGCTGGTCAGGCCGGCCCGGCCTCGGCGTGCTGGCTCAAAAACGCTTCAACTTCAGCACGTTGCGGTGCGGCATAGGCGCCCCCGTGACGGGTGCATTTCAGCGCTGCGGCGGCCGAGGCGAAGCGCAACGCCTGCCGCAGCTCCTGACCCTCGGTGACCGCCAGCGCAAACGCGCCGTGGAAGACGTCGCCGGCCCCCAGCGTGTCGACGGTGTGGACCGGGAACGCTGCCGTCTCCTCCAGCTCGCCCTGCTCGTTGAGCCAGATTGTGCCCCTGGGCCCGCGCGTGCCGGCCAGGAACGAAGGGGTGAGTTTTGCAAGCTTGTGCAGCGCCTGGCCGTCATCGGTGACGTCGGCGGTCTCCTGCAGCGGCTCGCTGGAAAACACCAGGTGCGAGGAGGCCGTCAGCAGCCCCTCCCGCATCGACATCGCGCGGTCGACGTCGACCACCACGGGAATGCCGCGCCGCACCGCCTCGGCGCAAAGCTCGGTGCAGAACGGCGCGCAGCGGCTCTCGGTCAGGATCGCCGCGCAATCCTCCAGCAGCAGCTCGGTCGGCGGCAGCTTGACCTTCCACAGGTCGGGATCGCGGAAGGTGACGATCGACCGCTCGCCGGTTTCGTCGATCATGATGGCCGAGATCGGTGTCACCAGGTCCGGCATGTGGATCAGATGGTTGGTGTCGATGCCCTCTTCCGCCATCTTGTCGAAGATGTAGCGGCTCGACGTTTCCCGCGAATCGCCCATCGGCCCGCAGATCGAGGCGCGGCCGCCCAGCCGGGCGATGCCGATCGCCGCATTGAGGGCGTTGCCGCCGCAGATCTCGGCGAAGTGGGTGGCGTGCTCCTTGGAGCCGCGCGCCGGAACATTGACGCGGAAGGTCAGGTCGCGCACCGGCAGGCCGATGCAGAGAATGCGGGGCGGGACTTTCGGGGCGCCGTCTTGGAAATTCATGCGGGGGATCCGTCGCGCTGGTTCCGTCAACTGTCAGAACAATGTCGGGATTTAATCGGCAGAACCATGTCCGGTTCCCGCTATTTGTCTGATGCGCTGCCGTCGTGGACCCAGCGCCCGAGCAGATGGTGGGCGATCGCGAACGGATGCGGCCCGGCGAGGCCGTCCGGATGCTGGCGCTTCAGCATCAGCGTCGCCTCGGCGCGGTCGAACCAGCGGGCATCCTCCAGCTCGGCGCGGTCGACCACGATGTCCTCGTTGGTGGCGCGCGCGGTGCAGCCGATCATCAGCGATGACGGGTAGGGCCAGGGCTGCGTCATGTAGTAGCTGACATCGGTGCAGCGGATGCCCGCTTCCTCGAAAATCTCGCGCCGCACCGCGTCCTCGATGGTCTCGGCCGCCTCGACGAAGCCGGCGAGGCAGGAATACATCCCGGGCATGAACTGCTTCTGGCGGCCGAGCAGCACCCGGTCGCCATGGGTGACCAGCATGATCACGACCGGATCGGTGCGGGGAAAATGCTCGGCCTTGCAGCTCGGGCATTCGCGCTTCCAGCCGCCGTCCTTCATCGCGGTGCGCACGCCGCAATTGGCGCAGAAGCCGTGGCGCTGGTGCCAGCTCACCATCGATTTCGCCATCGCGATCGCCGATAGCTGCTCTGATGGCACCACGCCCTGCATCGCCATGCCGCGGAGTTCGGTGACAGCGACGTCGCTGCGGCCGACCAGCTTCTCGGCGGCCTGCGGCGCGATGCCCATGCCGAACACCGGCGCGCCGTCGCGCAGCCCCAGGAAGATCGTGCCCGGATTGGCGCCGTAGCTGCGCGCTTCGTCGAGCGAGAGCAGGGCGCGGGCGCCGCCATCCTCCTGCTTCACCACCAGCGAGTCGCGATAGATCACATAGGCTCTAGCCTCGCGATGGCCTTCCAGCGCGAACAGCTTTTCGTCGTTGCTGCGCAGATGCGCGGCGCGGTCGAGCACATTGGTGACGAAGGCCGGTTGCCCGAGCGGAAATGATTTCGATGCAGACATGAATCTCAACCCAACCAGATCTTGCGGCGAAGCGCGTTGATGAAATTCTGCACTTCCTCGGCGTCATGCGCCAGTGGTGGCATCACGCCCCAGACGGGACGCGGCCATGCAGCGTCGCTGGTGCGCCGGGCAATGACATGGACGTGAAGCTGCGGCACCAGATTGCCGAGCGCCGCGACATTGAGCTTGTCGCATTTGGTGATCTCCTTGAGGGCGCGCGAGACCCGGGAGATCTCGGTCATCAGCTGCGCCTGCTCGACCTCGTCGAGGTCGATGATCTCGACCGCGCCGTCGCGCCTCGGCACCAGCAGCAGCCAGGGATAATGTGCATCCTTGATGACCAGCACCTTGCACAGCGGCAGGTCGCCGATGTCGATGGTGTCTTTCTTGAGCTGCGAATGCAGTGACCAGTTGGCGGCGGGCATGAAGGGCAAATAATGCCTTTCTCTGTTCCCAGACAAGTCCCACGAACCCTGGTCACAAACCCTGGTCTCGCCGCTTGCTTTCCGGCGCTTTTGGCCCCAAATAGGGACCGGGAGATTGGCGGTGGACGAGCCACTCGCCAACCGGGTCAGGTCCGGAAGGAAGCAGCCCTAACGAGGTCCGGATCGGGTCGCTCGTCAGTCTCCTACCTGTTTTTCCGAGCGAATCGCGCTGGAATGGCGGTCTCCGCGCCCGGCGCTCGATTTTGGCTCCTATCCGCACGCCGGCTGCCGAGAGATTGATCAAGTTGCGGATCGACGCATGAACGACGCTGGCGACCCTCCCCATCCGTCCGGTGCAGGCCAGGGCGGCTTCGATCTGGGCGCGGCTGATACCGCCAAGCCCTACCGGGTTCTCGCCCGCAAATACCGCCCCTCCAGCTTCGAGGACCTGATCGGCCAGGAGGCCATGGTGCGCACCGTCTCGAACGCGTTCGAGACCGGGCGGATTCCGCAAGCCTGGATCCTGACCGGGGTACGCGGGGTCGGCAAGACCACCACCGCCCGCATCCTCGCCCGCGCGCTGAACTACGAGAAGCCGGACGGCTCGGTGAAGGGCCCGACCATCCACATGCCCGACCTCGGCGTGCACTGCCAGGCGATCATGGAAAGCCGGCACATGGACGTGCTGGAGATGGACGCCGCCTCCCACACTGGCGTCGACGATGTCCGCCAGATCAACGACAGCGTACGCTATGCGCCGGCCAGCGCGCGCTACAAGGTCTACATCATCGACGAAGTCCACATGCTGTCGACGGCGGCGTTCAACGCCTTCCTGAAGACGCTGGAGGAGCCGCCGGAGCACGCCAAGTTCGTGTTCGCCACCACCGAGATCCGCAAGGTGCCCATCACCGTGCTGTCGCGCTGTCAGCGCTTCGACCTGCGCCGGGTCGAGGCCGACGTGCTGATGAAGCACCTCGGCAACATCGCGGCCAAGGAAGGCGTCGAGGTCGAGCCGGAGGCGCTCGGCATCATCGCGCGCGCCGCGGAAGGCTCGGTGCGCGATTCGCTGTCGCTGTTCGACCAGGCCATCGCCCATGCCGCCGGTCAGGTGAAGGCCGATGCGGTCAGGCAGATGCTCGGGCTTGCCGACCGCACCCGCGTCATCGATCTCTTCGATTCGCTGGCGCGCGGCGATCTCGCCGCGGCCTTCGCCGAGTTCCGCGCGCAGTACGATGTCGGCGCCGATCCGGTCGTGGTGCTGTCCGACCTTGCCGAGTTCGTCAATTTCGTCACCCGCGTGAAGTTCGTGCCTGCCACCGCCGACAATGTCGCCTTCGGTGAGACCGAGCGCGTCCGCGCGCGCGAGTATGCGGCCAAGCTTTCGACGCGCGTGCTGTCGCGGATGTGGCAGATGCTGCTCAAGGGCATCGCCGAGGTGCAGACCGCAACGCGGCCGGCGGCCGCCGCCGAAATGGTGCTGGTGCGGATCGCCTATGTCGCCGACCTGCCGACGCCGGATGAAGCCATCAGGATGATGATGGAGCAGAACGGCGGCGGTGCCGCGCCCGCAACGTCGGGCGCTGCGGCCGCGTCGCGTGGCGCGCCGACCGCGTCGATGTCGGCGATGCCGTCAGCGCCGCTGCGGGCGCCGCAGGGCGGGCCGCGGGCCGATCTCGCGGCACGGCCGCAAATGGCGGCGCCGGTCGCGGACGCGGCGCCGACGCTGCGAATCACGAGCTTTCCGCAACTGATCGCGCTCGCCGGCGAGAAGCGCGACATCATGATGAAGAGCGCGCTGGAGGCCGATGTGCGGCTGGTGCGCATCGAGGACGGCCAGCTCGAGATCGCGCTGGAGCCGAAGGCCCAGCGCGCGCTGGTCACCGATCTCTCCCGCAAGCTCGAACTATGGACCGGGCGGCGCTGGACCGTGATCATCTCCAACGAGGCCGGCCAGCCGACGGTGCGCTCGCAGAACGAATTGGCGCGCAGCGAGCACCAGCGCGCCGCGGAGGCCGATCCGCGGGTGCAGGAGGTGCTGGCGCGGTTTCCCGGCACCAAGGTGATCGAGGTCCGCCGGCTTGCCGCCGAAATGCCGGTCGAGGATGCGACCGGCGAAGACCCGATTGAAACTTCCGACAGCGACGACGATTGATCTGGTCACAGGAACCAACGCATGGCTGATTTTCTCGGCATGATGAAGCAAGCAGCGCAGCTGCAATCCAAGATGCAGGCGATGCAGGAGGAACTCGGCAACGTCGAGGTCGAGGGCATTTCCGGCGGCGGCCTGGTCGCGGTTCGGATGACCGCGAAAATGGAAGTGAAGGGCGTCAGGATCGATCCCTCGCTGATGAAGCCGGAAGAGCGCGAGGTGCTCGAGGACCTGCTCGTGACCGCGCACAACGACGCCCGCCGCAAGGCCGAGACCGCGATGCAGGAGAAGATGGCGGCGCTGACCGGCGGCCTCGGCCTGCCGCCTGGATTTGGCCCGACTTAAATGCCCGCAAGCGTTGCCGGCCCCGAGATAGAACGGCTGATCCAGCTACTGGCGCGGCTGCCCGGGCTCGGGCCGCGTTCGGCGCGGCGCGCGGCGCTGCACCTGATCAAGAAGCGCGAGGCGCTGATGACGCCGCTGACCTCGGCGCTGCAGGTCGCCATCGAGAAAATCCAGGTCTGCAAGACCTGCGGCAACATCGACACGCAAAATCCCTGCACGGTGTGCACCGATCCGCGCCGCGATCCCTCGATCATCGTGGTGGTCGCCGACGTCGCCGATCTCTGGGCGCTGGAGCGCGCCAACGCGACCAATGGCCGCTATCACGTGCTGGGCGCGACGCTGTCGCCGCTCGACGGTGTCGGCCCGCAGGATCTCACCATCGATCAGCTGGTGGCGCGCGCACACGCGGCGGAGGTCAGCGAGATCATCCTGGCGCTCAACGCCACCGTCGACGGCCAGACCACGGCGCATTACATCACCGACCTGCTGTCGGAGGCCAATGTGCGGGTGACGCGGCTGGCGCATGGCGTGCCGGTCGGCGGCGAGCTTGATTACCTCGACGAAGGTACGCTATCGGCTGCGATGCGGCAGCGAACGCTGTTCTAGCGAATCAATCCCGACGAGGGACGTTGCGGCCTCCGCCAGGCGAGCCAGCGCGATCGCGAAAGGTCGCGCTGAAACAATGTGATAGGGTTGGATGACGATTCGGGGACGGTCATCCACGCTTCTCGCGAATCAGACACGGATTCACTGAAAATGACGACACATCGATTCGGCCTGCGCTCAGGCCTTGCGTTGGGCTTTGCGCTTCTGGCGGGCACACTCGCTGCACCTTGCGCGATGGCGCAGCAGGCCGAGGCGCCGCAGAAGCCCGGCAAGCCGATCCATGCCGGCGAGGTGCTGTCGGGGGAACTCAGTGCCCTGCGGGTGCGCGCCGGCAAGCAGGGCAAGCGGGTCGCGACCTACCAGATCACCAGCGAGCCGCGCCGCCTGCCGGCGCCGAACGGCCTCTGCAACCTCGAGACCGGTCCGGAAACCTTCCAGCTCGTCACCACCAGCGACGCGCAGACCACGCAGCTCAAGCGGCTCGTCGGCAAGGAGATCTCGGTGAAGATCGACGAGGTCGCCTGCGCCCAGGACGCCGGCCAGGTCAGCGAAGCCATCGTCACCAAGTGGAGCGTGGTGACGAAGTAGAGGCTAGGTCTGTCTTAACCTCCCCTTGAAAAGGGGAGGTCGCTTTGCTCGCCAGAGCAAAGCGGGTGGGGATCGTGTCTCTCCGCGAACGTCGGCGCGTGCGGCTGACCCCCATCCCGACCTTCCCCCTTTCAGGGGGAAGGGGAAGCCCGTAGCCTGGATGGAGTTCGGCTAGATCCGCACCGGTCCCAGCTCGTCAAAATGTCCGCGCCGCTGCAGCCAGGCGAGCAGCAGCAGGCTCGGGATCGCGACCAGCACGCAGATCACGAAGAACGCCGACCAGCCGACATATTGCGCCACATAGCCGGCGCCGGATGACAGATAGGTGCGGCCGACCGCGGCGAGCGCGGTGAGCAGCGCGTACTGGGTCGCGGTGTGCAGGGGATTGCGGCACAGTGCCGAGAGGTAGGCGACGAAGATCACGGTGCCGATCGCGCTGGTAAAATTCTCCGCGGTGATCGCGAATGCCAGCGCCCATTGATTGACGCCGACATGGGCGAGCCAGGAGAAGGAGAGGTTGGCGATCGCCTGCACCACGCCGCCGATCCAGAGGCTGGTCGCCAGCGAATAGCGCCGCGCCACGAAGCCGCCGGCAAAGCCGCCGATCAAGGTCGCGGCAAGGCCGACGCCCTTCACGATCGCCGCGTAGTCGACCTTGGAAAAGCCGATGTCGATCACGAATGGCGCCGTCATGGTGCCGGAGAAGGCGTCGGTGAACTTGAACAGCACCACGAAGGCCAGCGCCGCGAGCGCGTCCTTGCGGGTCAGGAACTCGGAGAACGCGCCGAGCGCGGCATGAGCGACACGCTCGGCGGCGTTCTGCGCATGCGTGGCGGCCTCCGCGCCTTTCGATTGGGCAGGCTCGGTCGCGGCGAGCGCAGTGACGGCGCCGATCAGGATCAGCGCCGCCATCACCACATAGCCCCACATCCATGCGGAGGGACGGGCAAGGCCCGATGCTTCGAAGCCGCTGACGATGAACAGCGCGCCGGCGGTCGAAACCAGCATCCCGATGCGATAGGCCGCGACATAGGACGCCATGCCGGCGGCCTGCTCGCTTTCAGGCAGGCTCTCGACGCGGAAGGCATCGACCACGATGTCCTGCGTCGACGACGTCGTTGCCACCAGCAGCGCGGCGAAGGCGGCGAACCACGGTGAGTGCGCCGGATCGGCCATCGCCAGCACCAGGATCGCGGCGATCAGCAGCAATTGCGAGAACAGCAGCCAGCCGCGGCGGCGCCCGAACACCTGCGTGAACAGCGGCACATGCAGCGCATCGACCAGCGGCGCCCACAGGAACTTGAGCGTGTAGGGCGTACCGATCAGCGCGAGCAGACCGATGGTGCCGAGATCGACGCCGGCCTCCTTCATCCACACCTGCAGCGTCGATCCCGACAGCGCCAGCGGCAGCCCCGACGAGAAGCCGAGCAGCAGCACGATCAGCACCCGCGGTTGCAGGTAAACCGCAAGGCTGTCGCGCCAGGAGGTGGAAGCAGGGGCAACCTTTTTCGGCGGGAACGCGTTCATGTCCCCCTGTTAGCAGATTCGAGCACACCTGCCTCTGCTCCCTCTCCCCGCTCTTTCGCGGGGAGAGGGTTGGGGTGAGGGGCCATCCCGGCGAATTCCGAACTGAGCAATATGCGGAGGCTCCCCCTCACCCGAAATTCGCGCATCGCGCGAATTTCGACCTCTCCCCGCACGCGGGGCGAGGTGACTCGGAACTACTCCCCCGCCTGCAGCTTGCGCGGGGCGGGGAACAGCTCGGGGGTCGGGCTCTTTACGAAGCGGGGGACTTCGATCGGGGCTTCGGACTTGCTGAAGTCGAGCTCTTCGATGCGGCCGGCTCGCTTTTCGATCTTGTCGGCGGAGATCAGGATCTGCCTGATATCCTCGTTCACCTGGCCGAAATGGGTCTGCAGCTTGAGCACGCGCTCGCGCAGGCGGCCGAGGTCGTCGCCGAGATGCATCACCTCGTTGCGGATCTGGTCGGCGGCGTCGCGGATGCGGGCGTCTTTCAAAATCTGCTGCATCACCTGGATCGCCAGCATCAGCAGCGACGGCGACACCAGCACGACGCGGGCGCGATAGGCCTTCTGCACTACGTCGTCGAACCCGTCATGGATCTCGGCATAGACCGATTCCGAGGGCACGAACATCAACGCGGTGTCCTGGGTCTCGCCCGGGATCAGGTATTTTTCCGCGATGTCGCTGACATGCTTCAGCACGTCGGCGCGCAGCCGCTGGCTGGCGAACCGGCGCTCCTCGTCGCTGCGCGCATCGTGCAGCGCGGTCATCGCCTCGAGCGGAAATTTGGCGTCGATGCAGAGCGGGCGCTGATCGGGCAGAAACACCACGCAGTCCGGCCGCTTGCCTGACGTCAGCGTGTACTGGAACTCGTAGGAGCCCTTCGGCATGCCGTCCTGGACGATCGCCTCCATCCGCGCCTGGCCGAACGCGCCGCGCGACTGCTTGTTGGCGAGCACGTCGCGCAAGGTCGTGACCTGGGTGGTGAGCTCGCCCAGGTTCTTGTGGGCGTGGTCGATGATGCCGAGCCGCTCATGCAGCACGCGCAAAGAGTCCATCGTGTTGCGGGTCGATTGTTCCATCGATTGGCCGACCCGGTGGGTGACCGAATCCAGTCGCTCGTTGACGGCGCGCGCCATCTCGGCCTGGCGTCCGGCCAGCGCCTGCGCCATGGCATCGACCCGGCCCGAGGCCTCGCTCTGGGCCCGCAGCATGTCGGCGAGCCGTTCCTCCAGCTCGTCGGCGCGGATGGTCTGGGCCATCGCCAGCTCGGCGCCGCGCCGGCTGGCGCGGGCGATCACCACGGCGATGGCGAGCAGCAGCACCAGCGCCAGCGCGCCGAGGCCGATCAGCGCGTCGGAGACGCGGACCGGCAGGTCGCCGATCATCAGGAGAATCTCGTTCATGCCGGCCGTTGTAGCCGATTCGCCGGCGATGGCGAACGAAGAGGGAACATTTATGGTTAATGGAACGTCAATTTTCGTGGTTAACGCGGTGTGAAGAAACGTGGTTAAGGCTGCCTTAACCGGTTCCGGAGCGCATTGACCCCCGGATAGCGTCGGCTTAAATCGCGCGCATGGCACTTAGAGAAATCATCATCCTGCCGGACAAGCAATTGCGCCTGGTGTCGAAACCTGTCGAGAAGGTGACGCCGGAGATCCGCAAGCTGGCCGACGACATGTTCGAGACCATGTATGACGCGCCCGGCATCGGGCTGGCGGCGATCCAGATCGCCGAGCCGCTGCGGCTGATCACCATGGATCTCGCCAAGCGCGACGAGGACGGCACAACCCAGCCGAAGCCGCGGGTGTTCATCAACCCCGAGATCATCGCGCGCTCCGAGGAACTGTCGGTCTACGAAGAGGGCTGCCTGTCGATCCCCGAATATTACGAGGAGGTCGAACGGCCGGCGCGGGTGCGCGTCCGCTACCTGGACCTCGACGGCAAGCTGCACGAAGAGGACGCCGACGGGCTGTTCGCCACCTGCATCCAGCACGAGATCGATCACCTCAACGGCGTGCTGTTCGTCGACTATCTGTCGAAGCTGAAACGCGACCGCGTCTTCAAGAAATTCGAGAAGGCCGCCAAGCGCGCGGCAGAGTAGCGCCATGCCGCTTCGCCTTATTTTCATGGGCACGCCCGACTTCGCGGTGCCGACGCTGCTGGAGCTCGTGGCCCATGGTCACGAGGTGGCGGCGGTCTACACCCGCGCGCCGAAGCCGGGCGGGCGCCGCGGCCTGCAATTGCAGCCGACCCCGGTCGAGCAGGAGGCGCGGCGGCTCAACATTCCCGTGCTGACGCCGAAGACGCTGAAGACGGCCGAGGCGCTCGAGGAGTTCCGCGCGCATGAGGCGGATGCGGCCGTCGTCGTCGCCTATGGCATGATCCTGCCGCAGGCCATTCTCGATGCGCCAAAGCTCGGCTGCTTCAACCTGCATGCCTCGCTGCTGCCGCGCTGGCGCGGCGCCGCCCCGATCAACCGCGCCATCATGGCGGGCGATGCCGAGACCGGCGTCATGGTGATGAAGATGGATGTCGGGCTCGATACCGGCGACGTCGCGATGGCCGAGCGGCTGCCGATCTCGGACAGCATGACGGCGGCCGATCTGCACGATGCGCTGGCGCCGCTCGGCGCCGACCTGATGGTGCGCGCGATGGGCGGGCTGGAGCGCGGCGGCCTGCAGCTCACCAGGCAGAGCGCGGACGGCGTCACCTACGCCGCCAAGATCGAGAAGGCCGAGGCGCGGATCGACTGGCACCAGCCCGCGCATGCGGTGCTGCGGCACATTCACGGGCTCTCGCCGTTCCCGGGCGCCTGGTGCGAACTGGCGGGCGAGGGCGAACCGGTGCGGCTGAAGATTTTGCGCTGTGAGCTCGCCAAGGGTTCGGGTGCGCCCGGCGATGTGCTCGACGATAATTTTGCGATCGCCTGCGGCGACGGCGCGATCCGGATTCTCGAGCTGCAGCGCGCCGGCAAGGCGCCGATGAAGGCGGCCGACTTCCTGCGCGGCACGCCGCTGAAGCCGCCTGCGCGGCTCGTCTGATGCCGCGCTACAAGCTCACCATCGAATACGACGGCACGCCGTTCTCCGGCTGGCAGATCCAGGACACTGCGCCGACCGTGCAGGGCGCGCTGGAAGCCGCGGTCAAGGCGATCTGCGGCGAGGACGTCCGCGTCCACGGCGCCGGCCGCACCGACGCCGGCGTCCATGCGCGCGGCCAGGTCGCGCATTGCGACATCGCAAAGTCGTTTCCGCGCGGGCGTCTGCGCGACGGGCTGAACGCGCATCTGCGTCCGCATCCGATTGCCGTACTCGCGGCCGAGATCGTGGCCGACGATTTCGAGGCGCGCTTCTCGGCGATCAAGCGGCATTATCTCTACCGCATCGTCAACACCCGCGCCAACCTCGCGCTCGACATCGGCCGGGTCTGGCGGGTGCCGCGCGCGCTCGATGCGGCGGCGATGCACGCGGCCGCGCAGCGGCTGCTCGGCAAGCACGACTTCACGACCTTCCGCGACACCGAGTGCCAGGCCAGATCGCCGGAGAAGACGCTCGACCAGCTCGACGTCACGCGCGAAGGCGATGCGGTGAGCATCGTGACCTCGGCGCGCTCGTTCCTGCACAGCCAGGTCCGCTCGATGGTGGGGTCGCTGGTCTGGGTCGGCGAGGGCCGCTGGAGCGCCGACGATCTCGCCGCCGCGCTCAAAGCCCGCAACCGCGCCGCCTGCGGCCCGGTCGCCCCGCCGGAGGGGCTATATCTGGTGCGGGTGGATTACTGATAACCCCAATCCCTACTGTGCATGGGGTTGTTTTTCGGGGTTTTGGTCTAGCCGAGCGCGAAATACCGATCGAGGATGCCGCGATAGACCCGGGTCAGCTTCTCCAGGTCGGACACCGGGGTGCGCTCGTCGACCTGGTGCATGGTCTGGCCGACCAGGCCGAACTCGATCACCGGGCAGTAGCTGGAGATGAAGCGCGCATCGGAGGTGCCGCCTGAGGTCGAGAGCTCCGGCCTGCGGCCGGTGACCTCCTCGATCGCCGCCACCGCAAGATCGGTGAACGGCCCGGGCTTGGTGACGAACACGTTGGAGTTCGACGGCGCCCAGTCGATGCGGGCGCGGATGCGGTTGCCGCAGGCTTTTGCGAGCCGCGCGTCGACCAGCTGGCGCAGGCTCTCCTGGGTGTGGTTGTCGTTGTAGCGGATGTTGAACTTCGCCCGCGCCTGGCCGGGGATCACATTGCCCGCGGTGTTGCCGACATCGACGGTGGTGAATTCGAGATTGCTGGCCTGGAATTGCGCGCTGCCATGGTCGAGCGGCTCGTCGCTCAGCGCCACGATCAGCCGCGAGATATCAGGCACCGGGTTGGAGGCGCGGTGCTGATAAGCGACGTGGCCCTGCACGCCGTCGACGATCAGCGTGCCAGATTGAGAGCCGCGCCGGCCGACCTTGATCATGTCGCCGAGCACCTCGACATTCGACGGCTCGCCGAGCACGCAATGGTCGAATCTCTCGCCGCGGTCGGCGCACCATTTCAGCAGCTTGACGGTGCCGTTGATCGAGACGTCTTCCTCGTCGCCGGTGATCAGGAACGAGATCGAGCCGTTGCCGTCTCCTCGCGGCTTGCCGTCATGCTCCCTGAGATATTGCAGCACCGCGGCGACGCTGCAGGCGATGCCGCCCTTCATGTCGACCGCGCCGCGGCCGTAGAGATAGCCGTCCTTCACCTCGCCGGAGAACGCGCCGACCGTCCATGCGGCTTCGTCGCCCGGCGGCACCACGTCAGTGTGGCCGGCGAAGGACAGATGCGGCGCGGTGGTGCCGATGCGGGCATAGAGATTGTCGACGTCGGCGGTGCCGGGCTCGGAGAAGGTCACGCGATGGACCTCGAAGCCGGCGGCCTTCAGCAGGTTTTCCAGCACGCCGAGCGCGCCGGCATCCGCAGGGGTGACGGACGGGCAGCGGACGAGATCGCGGGTGATCGAAACGGCATCGCTCATGCCTCCCGCTTAACACGCCACACCGGAGGTGGGCCAGCTTTGTGCGGCTCGATTTCGAGCTCGCTCTGCTGATCCCAGCCCTGCGTGGTACGCGGCCTGATGTCGCGGTCGTGGCGCGGCCGCGCCTGAACTTTCCGCAGCGGATTGGCGCCGTAGCGGTTGGGGTATCGGGTGCCGGGCAAACATGCGAGCTCGATGAAGGCCCAGATGTACAGCAGGAAGGCGATCGCGCCGACGATCGAGAGCGCGTAGACATTCTCCGGCAGCCGGCCCGCGAACTGATTGATCAGTCCCGGGACTGCGAAGAACGGGATCATCCACCACGCGCTCTTGTCGCGGTCGTGCAGGCGCTTGATCGACACCGCGACATAGACCCAGGTGAACAGCGCCGTTCCGCTCGCCTTGACCAGCAGCGCAGGCAACTGGCCGGCGGTCAGCGACCGGTAGGTGTCGGGATCGAGGACGCGGAAGACATCCTCGACATTGAAGCCGAACGAGGCGCCCTTGCCGCCGACAAGCCCGATCACGATCAGCAGCGCCGCCAGGAACACCATCCAGCACACGATGATCAACGCCCCGAGCCAGAATTTGGCGCGGTTGATGCGGCCCTTGAAGCTGAACAGGTACCAGAGCCAGTCCATGGCAAACTCCGGGCGGCAATCTTCGCGGCCCGGAGTCTTTGTCGTTGGTGACGATAATTTGGTTCGAGAAGCCCGACCCGTCACCCTGAGAAGGCGTGAAGCTTTGTCCTCACCCACCGCTGTCATCGCCCGGCCTGTGCGCAATTGCGCACATGGACCGGGCGATCCAGTACGCCGCGGCCTCTCGGTTCATTCACCACCGCCTCTGGAATACTGGATCACCCGCATGCGCGGGTGATGACACTGAGCAAGTTGAGCTAACCAACCCGTCACCCTGAGGTGGCCGCTTCTTCAGCGGCCCTCGAAGGGTCGACGGCCCGGCTGGTGGCCGTGCATCCTTCGAGGCTCGCCCAGCAGCGCAATTGCGCTGCAAGGCTCGCACCTCAGGATGACGGGTCGAACAGCAGGCGCTCCTTCCGATCAGTCGCGCAGCAGCTCGTTGATGCTGGTCTTGGCGCGGGTGCGCTCGTCGACGCGCTTGACGATCACGGCGCAGGCCACGGCCGGTCCCGGCTGGCCGTTCTTCAGCGGCTTGGCGGGCAGCGTGCCGGGCACCACGACGGCGTATTCCGGGACCTCGCCGACGAAGATCTCGCCGGTCTCGCGGTCGACGATCTTGGTGGAGGCGCCGAGGAACACGCCCATCGCCAGCACCGCGCCCTTGCGCACGATCACGCCCTCGGCGACCTCCGAGCGCGCGCCGATGAAGCAATCGTCCTCGACGATCACGGGCTCGGCCTGCAGCGGCTCGAGCACGCCGCCAATGCCGACGCCGCCGGAGATGTGGACGCGCTTGCCGATCTGGGCGCAGGAGCCGACCGTCGACCAGGTGTCGATCATGGTGGCTTCATCGACATAGGCGCCGAGGTTGACGAAGGAGGGCATCAGCACGACGTTGCGGGCGATGAAGGCCGAGCGGCGGACGATCGCGCCCGGCACCGCGCGAAAGCCGGCGTCGCGAAAGCGGTTCTCGCCCCAGCCGTCGAACTTCGAGGGCACCTTGTCCCACCACGACGCCTTGCCCGGGCCGCCCGCGATCTGGCCCATGTCGTTGAGGCGGAACGAGAGCAGCACCGCCTTCTTCAGCCACTGATTGACCTTCCACTTGCCGCCGGCCTCGCGCTCGGCGACGCGGGTCTCGCCCTTGTCGAGCAGCTCCAGCGCATGATCGACCGCCTCGCGGACCTCGCCCTTGGTCGAGGTCGAGATGCCCTCGCGGGCGTCGAACGCGGCGTTGACGGTGGTTTCGAGGGCGGACAGCGACATCGGGACGATCCTTGGACGTGCAGGAATTATGAAGGGAATTTGGGGGGCTTTTTCGGGATTTGGGCCCGCGGAGTCAAGGCTGACTCGACCGTGTAGCCCGGATGCAGCGAAGCGCAATCCGGGATCCTTGCGGCAGGCGGGGGCGCCCGTCCCGGATTTCGCTTCGCTGCATCCGGGCTACGGTTTCAGTGGCGTCCCGCTCAACCGCTGCAAGAATCCGGTCAGATCATCGGTGACGTGGTCGACATGGGCGGCGTCGCGGCCCTCGAGCTCCCAGGTCTCGCGCACCACCTCCTGGCTGCCGTCGGGGACGACCAGCACGGTGACCATGCCGAGCTGATGCGGCACCACAAGGTTGCGCGCGAGGTCCTCGAACATCACTGCTTTCGCCGGGTCGACGTCATGCAGCTTCAGGAATTTCCGGTAGGTCTGCGGCGCCGGCTTCGGTTCGAGCTCGGCGGCGATGATGTCGAACACGCCGTCGAAATGATCGCCGATGCCGAGCCGGCCGAGCACCGCATCGACATGGTCCACCGAGCCGTTGGTCAGGATCAGCTTGCGCCCCGGCAGCTTTGCGATCGCAGCGCCCATCGCCGGATTCGGCTGCAGCGGCGAATGGTCGATCTGGTGCACATAGGCGAGGTAATCGTCGGCACTTACGCCGTGCTCGGTCATCATGCCGCGCATCGTGGTGCCGTAGCGCAAATAATAGTCCTTCTGCAGCACCCGTGCCTCCTCGGGCGAGATCTTCAGCCAGTTGCTGACGAACTCGCCGATCCGCGCATCGACCTGCTGCCACAGATTGACGTGGTGCGGATACAGGGTGTTGTCGAGGTCGAACACCCAGGTCTCGACATGGCCGAAGCTGCGGGGAGTTTTCATGAGCGCCTCATTCACGGCATCGCAAAGCGCAGCGTCTTGCCGCCGCTGGTCATGTCGACGGTGGTGAAGCCTGTGACGGCGAGGCCACGGTTGCCGCAGTCGCCTTGCTCGTTGATCTCGAACTTGCTCTCGCGGGTGCAGAGCGGGACCGCGCCGCCCCAGTTCAGCGGCTTGTCCTTGATGCGGATGGTGCGGTTGTCGTTGTCGACGGCTTCGGCAAATGAATAGATCTGCTTCGGCGTGCCCGACACGTCGGGATGCAGGCACTTGCCGGGATCGATGCGATACCAGCCGCGGCTGGTGACGGCCTTGCCGTCGTCGGTCGCGACCGCCGCCATCACCTTGTGCGGCGTGTCGTTGCACCAGGTCAGCCCGGATGCCGACGGCTTCTGCACGGCATCGACCATGGTGGTGAAGAAGTTTTGCGACTGCACGATGTCGCTGTTGAGCCCGCGGCTTTTCAGGAATGCGGAGAGCGCGGCCTGCGTCTTCGGCCCGTCGACGCCGTCGATCGGCGCCGCGTCGTAGCCTGCGATCACCAGCAGGCGCTGGATGCCGGCGAGCCGCGCCTGCTCGTCGTCATACTCTGAGTCTTCGGCAAGATAGGCAACGAAATTGCCGTCGTCGGTCCGGGTCGGCGTGATCTGGGTGAACTGCGCCGGTATCTGGCCGGAGCGGCATTGCCGCGCGGCGGCGATCACGAAATTGTCCTGCGCGACGCACAGCGTATCGGTGCCGCTCTGCGGGATCGGCGAGGCGCCGTAGACGCCGAGCGCGCGGGCGTTCAGCAGCACGCGGTCGGCGGTCAGCGCTCCCTGCACCACCACCCGGCAGGTCGCGGGATCGATCCGGAACCAGCCGCGCGTTGCGGAGGCGGCCTTGTCGTCGATGCCGATCGCGGCCTCGACCACATAGCTCATCCGGTTGCAGAGCTTTAAGTCCGCATTCGCCGGCGCCGAGGAGAACAGCAGCGACACGGCCGCGGCGGGCAGCGACATCATCAGTCGTGCGAGCGGAGAGCGACGCGGCGACTTCAGCGCGGCCGCGATCCGCGCGTGCAAGGTGGTCCGGCGGCCAATGCGCAGGGCGCGCACGGCAGGGACGTACCCGGCCGTGACCGCCCTCGATCGCTTGACCCCGCCCCGCATTATTTGTGGATCAGCGTGCCGGTGCCCTGGTTGGTGAACAGCTCCAGCAGCACGGCGTGCTGCGTCTTGCCGTCGATGATCACGACGCCCTGCACGCCCTGTTCCAGCGCGTAGATGCAGGTCTCGACCTTCGGGATCATGCCGCCGGAAATGGTGCCGTCGGCGATCAGCTTGCGGGCGTCCTTGATCGAAAGATCCGGGATCAGCTTCTTCGACTTGTCGAGCACACCCGGCACGTCGGTCAGCAGCAGCAGGCGCTTGGCCTTCAGCGCGCCCGCGACCGCGCCGGCAAAGGTGTCGGCGTTGACGTTCAGCGTCTGGCCGTCCTGCGAGGTCGCGAGCGGCGCCAGCACCGGGATCAGCTCATAGCCGATCAGCTGGTTCAGCAGCGTGAGATCGACCTTCTCGGGGTCGCCAACGAAGCCCAGATCGACCGCCTTCTCGATGTTGGAGTCGGGATCGACCATGGTGCGCGTCGTCTTCGACGCCTTCACCATGTTGCCGTCCTTGCCGGAGAGGCCCACCGCCTTGCCGCCGGCCTCGTTGATGTAGCCGACCAGCTGCTTGTTGACCGAGCCCGCCAGCACCATCTCGACGATCTCGATGGTCGCGGCGTCAGTGATGCGGAGGCCCGCGGCGAATTCCGACTGGATGCCGAGGCGCTTCAGCATGGTCGCGATCTGCGGTCCGCCGCCATGCACGACCACCGGATTGATCGCGGTCTGCTCCAGCAGCACGATGTCGCGCGCGAATGCCTTTGCGGTCTCCTCCGCGCCCATGGCATGGCCGCCATATTTGATGACGATGGTTTCCTCGTCATATTCCTGCATGTGCGGCAGCGCTTCCGACAGGATGCGGGCCTGATCGAGCGGGCTGATGTGCTGGTCGGTCATGGGGCGGGTCTCGTCGTCAGCGGAGGGGTGGGCGCGGTTCTATCTGATTGCCGGGCAGGGCGCAAAGCGGGGTTGATGCAGGGCTGGCACGCCGCGTCCTTCTTCCTTCTCCCCTTGTGGGAGAAGGTGGCGCGGATGCAATCCGCGCCGGATGAGGGGTTTGTCTCCGCGGATAGAGACCCCTCACCCGCCTTCGCTCCGCGAAGGCACCCTCTCCCACAAGGGGAGAGGGAAAGAGGCCCTATCCGCGCCGCGGCCACATCGCCGCGATCGCCAGCACCAGCCAGCTTGCGATCAGCAGCGTTCCGCCTGATGGAGCCGCCATCGGAAACAATCCGTGGCCGGCATATTGGCGCAGCGCGAGGTCGCCGGCGAACAATGACGCTGCGATGACGAAACCCGTGGCGGCCACGAGGGCGATCCTTGCCGGAACGATCGCGCGCTCCGCGATCGCAACGGTCGCCAGCACGGCGGGGGCATGAAACAGCAGCATCGAGGAGGCCGCCGCCAGCCGCGACGCGTCGGGCAGATGGGCGGCGGCCGCCGCCAGCACCACGCCGCAGGCGCCCATGATCGCGGCAAGGCCGATCAGCAGGCGGGATACGCCGTTCATCGGCGCCGCTCCTCGATCAGGCGCACCATCGCGGCGCGCAGCTCCGGCATGCCGCCGCCAGTGCGCGACGACGTCACCAGCACCTCGGGAAACGCCGCCGGATGCTTTGCCAGCGCCGCCGTGGTGTCGGCGATCATGGTTTTCAGCTCGCCGGCTTTGACCTGGTCGGCCTTGGTCAGCACGACCTGATAGCTGACCGCGGACTTGTCCAGCGTCTTCAGCACGTCGAGATCGACGTCCTTGATGCCGTGGCGGGCATCGATCAGCACATAGACCCGCGCCAGCGTGGCGCGGCCGAGCAGGAATTTATGGATCAGCTCGGTCCATGACGCGACCTTGGACTTCGCCGCCGCGGCGTAGCCGTAGCCGGGCATGTCGACGAGGCGAAAGCCGGCGTGCTCCGGTCCCTCGAAGAAGATCAGCTCCTGGGTGCGGCCCGGCGTGTGCGAGGTGCGCGCCAGGTTGTTGCGGCCGGTCAGCGCGTTGATCAGGCTCGACTTGCCGACATTGGAGCGGCCGGCAAAGGCGACCTCGAGGCCGGTCATCGGCGGCAGCGTTGCAATCGAGGGCGACGCCCAGATGAAGCGCCAGTCGCCGGCGAACAGCTTTCGCCCCTGCTCGATCAGCTTCGGGTCGGGTTCGGCGGTCATGCGACGGTGTTCCTGGCGGAGAAGGGTACTCCTCCGTGATTGCGAGCGGAGCGAAGCAATCCAAGCGCCACGTGTCGAGACATGGATTGCTTCGTCGCGGAGTTTATCATCGGGCCGACCGGAGGTCGGACCCGTTGGCTCCTCGCAATGACGGCTAAGCCGACGGTTGCTACGTCGGCTTCTTGGCGAAGGTTGCCTTCAGATTGTCGAACAGCTCCACCTTCACGCCGTTGAGACGCATGATGTAGCTCTGCTGCGCCACCGACAGAAGGTTGTTCCAGGCCCAGTAGATCACGAGACCGGCCGGGAAGCCTGCCAGCATGAAGGTGAAGATCAGCGGCATCCAGTCGAAGATCATCTTCTGGGTCGGATCCGGCGGCGCCGGATTGAGCTTCATCTGCACCCACATCGTGATGCCCATGATGATCGGCCAGATGCCCATCACCAGATAGGACCCGATATGCGGTCCGAGCAGCGCGACCGGATCGAACGGAATCAGTCCGAACAGGTTGAACAGATTGGTCGGATCGGGCGCGGAGAGATCCTTGATCCAGCCGAAGAACGGCGCGTGGCGCATCTCGATGGTGATGAACAGCACCTTGTAGAGCGAGAAGAACACCGGGATCTGCAGCGCGACGGGAAGACAGCCCGCGATCGGATTGATCTTCTCCTTCTTGTAGATCTCCATCATCTCCTGCTGCTGCTTCACGCGGTCGTCGGGATAGCGCTCCTTGAGCGCCTGCAGCTGCGGCTGCACCGACTTCATCTTCGCCATCGAGGCGTAGGACTTGTTGGCCAGCGGGAAGAACAACAGCTTCACGATCACGGTCACGAGCAGGATGGCGATGCCGAAATTGCCGACCAGACGGTAGAACCAATCGAGCGCCAGGAACATCGGCTTGGTGATGAAGTAGAAGTGGCCCCAGTCGATCAACAGATCGAAATGGTTGAGGCCGAGCTGCTTGTTGTAGCCGCCGAAACCGACCAGCGGGAAGTTGAGGCCGACCACGGCCGCCTCTTTCGCTCCCGCAAACAGCCGCGAATTTGCGACGGCGGTGCCGCCGATCGGCACGGTCTGCGGCCCCTGCATGTAGTCGGCCTGATAACGCTTGTCGCCGGTGGTGAAGCGGGCGCTGTCCAGCGTCGCATTGGTGTCCGGCAGCAGCGCGGTGGCCCAGTATTTGTCGGTGATGCCGAGCCAGCCGTTGAGCACCTTCTGGAACACGACGCCGCGCGAATTGCCGCCGGTCGAGGTCTTGCTGTCGTCGATGTTCTTGTAGGTGTATTCCTGCAGGCCCTGGTCGCCGAGATAGCCGATCAGGCCCTCATGCAGGATCGCGTAGCCGGAGACCGGCGGCTTGCCGCCGCGCGAGATCAGCGCGAACGGATACAGCGTCACCGGCGCGCTGCCGAGATTGTTGACCTCATCCTTGACGTTGAACAGGTAGCGATCGTCGATCGAGATGGTGCGGCGGAAGATCAGCCCCTCGCCATTGTCGTATTTCAGCGTCACCGGATTGTTCGGCGACAGGCTGTTGGACCCCTCCTGCTGCCAGACCGTCTCGGCATTCGGGGTCTTCACGGCGACACCGCTCGACGAAAGCCACAGGAACTCGGCGTAGTAGGGCTCCGCCGTGCCCGACGGCGACAGCAGCACGATGGCCGGCGAATGGGGATCGACGGTTTCGCGGAACTGGACCAGCGACAAGTCGTCGATCCGCGCGCCCTTCAGCGCGATGCTGCCGATCGCCCGCGGAGTCTCGATCTTGATGCGCGGGCCGGACGCCAGCACCGCCTCGCGGCTCTGTACCGGGGCCTCGGCCGCAGGCGCACCCGGCGCCGGCGTGGCGGCAGTTCCGGGAGCGGCGCCAGGAACGGCTCCAGGAGCGGCACCCGGCGCTGCCGGCGGCGCCGACTTCTGCAACTCGGCCTGCCGCTGCTGCTCGACGCGCTGCTTCTCCATCTGCGGCATATTGTAGAAATATTGCCAGGCGATCAGGACGAAGCCCGACAGAATGACGGCGAGGATTGTGTTGCGGTTGTCGGACATCTCTTATGGTCTCGTCATTCCATTCGGATTGGGCACGCTGGTGTTACGCCCGGCTCTTGTTCGGCGCAGGCCGGTCGAGGCGGCGCAGCGCCGACCGCAGATCGTCAAGCATGGTCGCAAAGTCACGGGTCAGCGCGTCGCGGCGGCCGACTAGCACATAATCATGCTGGGGACGCATCGATACGGGGTCGACGCGCTTCACCAGTTCGCGAAGCCGGCGGCGGATGCGGTTGCGCTCGGTCGCGGTGCCGTTCTTCTTGGTGACGGTGAAGCCGATGCGGACCGGGCCATCATCGTCGCGGCGGCGGCCCTGCAGCACAAAACCTGCGGTATTCGCCCGCGCGCCACTGGCAACGGCGAGGAAGTCCGCCCGCTGCCTTAGCCGATCCATAAGAGAAATCTCCGGGGGGAGACGTCCGGGCTCAGGCGCTCAGGCGCTTGCGGCCACGCGCGCGACGCGCGGCGAGGACCTTGCGGCCGCCGGCCGTGGCGAGACGGGCGCGGAAGCCGTGACGGCGCTTGCGCACCAGTTTGCTGGGTTGATAAGTCCGCTTCACGGGTAAGTCTCCGCTGACCGGGCAATTTGCCAGGATTAAGATAAGTCCGTTGAGATGAAGTCCGGTGATGCCGGCCGCCCAAAACGGGCCGCTCGCGGCCCAAATGAGCCGCCCCCGGGGGTCAAGAACCGGGCCATCGCGGACAGTTGGCGCGGCTTATAGGGCAGCGCCTCCTTTTCGTCAATGTCACAGGCTGCCGCAAACGGGCTTCTTTGAAACGTCGCAATTGGGGCGAATATATCTGTTTTCGCGGGGTTTTTGCCCGAGAGGGGAGCGCTATGCGGCGCTCGGGAACCGCCGACATTAGCGATCCGTAATTTGACCGGCTTGGGGCCCGGGCCGCATCTTCCATCCCCTGAGCCAAACAAGGCCTTTGCTTGTGGCTGAAACTGACGATCAGGCGACCGCGCTGGAGCTGCGGCCCAAGCCATCCCTACGGCTCGGGCTGTCGGGAAAGCTTTTGCTGCTGACGATTCCGCTGGTGATGATCGCCGGCCTGCTGATCTATGTCGCCGCCATTGCCAACTTCCGCATCAACCGCCTGAACGATCGTCTGGCCGCCGCCAACACGGCCGCGCTGGTGCTGGACGCCGCGCCCTCCGGCTTCGTGCCTGAAACGCTGGCGCGCCAGATCCTGACCAGCATCGGGGCCCGCGCCGTCGCCATCAAAATGGGGCAGCAGCGCCGTCTGCTGGCCAGCGCCGATCTGCCGGCCGCGATCGACCATGACGTCGACATGCGGAAGATCACGGTGTGGTCGGCGATCGTCGATGCCTTCGAGTTGATGCTGGAGCGCGGCGACCAGACCATCCGCGTGGTCGGCCCGGCGCCGGGCCAGGCGCAATTCATCGAGGTGGTGATCGACGAGAAGCCGCTGCGGGCGGCGATGTATCGCTTCTCGCGCAACAGTCTGGTCGTGGCCTTGCTGATCGCCGCCTTGACCGCGGGGCTGGTTTATCTGGCGCTGCATTATTTGTTCGTCCGGCCGATGCGGCGGCTGACCGCGAGCCTGGTCGGCTTCCACGAAAACCCGGAGAGTTCGGCGCGAATCATCGTGCCGAGCCAGCGCGGCGACGAGATCGGCGTGGCCGAGCGCGAGCTGTCGGACATGCAGCGCGACCTAGTCTCGATGCTGCATCAGAAGAGCCGGCTCGCCGCGCTGGGCCTTGCCGTCTCCAAGATCAACCACGATTTGCGCAACCTGCTGGCATCCTCGCAGCTGCTGTCGGATCAGCTGGCCAGCGTGCCCGATCCACGGGTGCAGCGGTTTGCGCCAAAGCTGCTGCGCTCGCTCGAGCGCGCCATCGCCTTCTGCCAGTCGACCTTGTCCTATGGCCGCGCCCAGGAGGCGGCGCCCGACCGCCGCATGATCCTGGTCGAGCCGGCGGTCGCCGAGGTGCGCGAGTCCGCCGGGCTTGCGACCGACGCCTCGGTCACCTGGATCAGCGCGATCGAGCGCGGCCTCACCATCGACGCCGATCCGGACCAGCTGTTCCGCGTGCTGCTCAATCTGGTGCGCAACGCGGCCCAGGCGCTGGAGAGCCGGCCGGCAAGCGACGGCGGCGCCCGGCAGGTGCGCATCACCGGCCGCCGCGAGGGCACGGTGACGATCATCGAGGTCTCCGATACCGGCCCCGGCGTGCCGGCGAAGGCCCGCGAGCACCTGTTCGAGGCGTTCCAGACCTCCGGCCGCCCCGGCGGCAGCGGGCTCGGCCTTGCCATCGCCGCCGAGCTGATCCGCGCCCATGGCGGCCAGATCCACCTGGTCGAGGGCACCATCGGCGCCACCTTCCGCCTCTCGATCCCGGATCGTCCGGTGGAACTGCTGTCGATCCGCAGCGAACGGGCGCGGGCGTAAAGTCTGGAAGCCTCTTCTGCTGTCATTCCGGGTTCATCGCCGGCCGCGATGCTCCGGAATGACGAACAATGGGCCAAAATCACCGGTCCGGACATGCCTGTCAGACCTTGCCAACGGGATCGGGACCCTGTAGCTAGAGCGCTCTTTCGCGACGTTCCGGCCTTCCGGATCCATGCGGGCTTAACGCCCTGCCGCGAAAATGCGCCCGTAGCTCAGCTGGATAGAGCACCAGACTACGAATCTGGGGGTCGGACGTTCGAATCGTTCCGGGCGCGCCATTCCGTACAAGCCAAATAGCGCAGGGCTTGACTGGTCTCGCCTCCGCAGCCCGTGAGCTGCCAGGCTCTCAGCTAGACCCCTTCGTAGTACTGCCGATTGCCCCGCCAGCTTCGCGTGACCCAGTGAAGCCGGCCGAGCCCAGAAAATCCAGGCGGCAATGGCGATATCGCGGTCCGGATCGTCGAGCATGCGTTGCCGCAGCGACTCGCTCCCGTCCCAGACTGTGCTCTTCAAGAACATGAGCCACGCGCCCTGGGGCTGCGACGGCAGGACGGCGCGGGGCTATTGCTTGCGGGAGCGATCGGGCGCCGCGCCGCGGGCAAGCGGCTTGGCAACGTCGCGAACGCAATCGGCAAACACCTGCGCCACCGGGCTCAGCATCCGGCCCTTCAGGGTGAAAATCCCCGTCGGCAGATGCCAGCGGGGCAACGCGACGGGGAGCGGCTTGAGCAGATCGGCCCCGGGACCGAACCGCAGCGCCGAGCCCGGCACGAGGGTGAGGTAGTGGCCGGCGGCAAGCAGGCTGATGCGAAGGTGCAGCGAGTTGCTGAAGATCGTTGCAGAAGGGATCGGCAGTCTCGCGGCATGGAAGGCCTCGACAAACGGGGAGCCGGGTTCGACTTCCAACGTCGAAAGGATCCACGGCGCAGCGACGAGCTCCGAAAGCGTCAGCTTGCGGCGGCGCGACCAGGAACTTTGCGGGCCGGCGACGACGACAAGCGGCTCGTAGAACAGCGGCTGCATCTCGATGTCGGAGTCGGGTGTCTCCGTGAGCAGCCGCGAGATCACGATTTCGCAACGACGCTCCCGGAGAAGGTTGAACTGATGCTGAGCCGTGCCTTGCTCCAGTGTGACCCGCAAGCGCGGAAGTCGTCGTGACAGTCGCTCGATCGCTGCCGGCACGAGCCCGGCGGCCCACACCTCCGTGCAGGCAATGCGCAGCTCGCCAGCCTGGGGATCGGTGAGAAATGCGATTTCCTCGACGCCTTGCCGAAGCTCGTCGAACACCGCGGTGCCACGCCTGAGCAGCGCCGTGCCGAATAGCGTCGGCTCGATGCCGCGCGCGGTCCGGTCAAGGAGCGTCACCCCGAGCACGTGTTCGAGATTGGCGATGGTGCGCGAGATCACCGGCCGCGAGATCGCCAGGCGCTCGGCGGCTTTCGCCATGCTGCCCTCCTCGACCACCGTCATGAATACGTGGAGGTCCCGAGGCTTGAGAAGTCGTCCGACCCGATCTGCCCAGCGCATGCGTTGACGTATCCAAAATGCTACCAGCCTGTCCAATAATCGATCTTGTGGATACTCCTAGTCTGGCGCTGACTCCAGTTCCGGCTTCGATTCTTGGCCCGGAGCCGCGTGAAATGGGGGAGATGGCGATGAGGGGCCTTTGTATCGCGGTTGCAGCTCTGGTCGTCGTGACGAGCACCGCCGCCGGCAGTGCCGCCGAGGTCAACGTCCTCAGCACTCCGACCATGAAGAGCGCACTGGATGACCTCGCGCCAGCGTTTGCGCGTGCAACCGGCCATACGCTCAAGCTCACCTTTGAGGGCGTGCCGGTGCTCAAGCGGCAGATCGAAGCGGGCGGGATGTTCGATGTCGCCATCCTGTTGCCGGCGGCGATCGATGATCTCATGAAGCTGGGCAGGATCGCCGAGGGCACGCGGGCGGACATTGCCCGCACCGCTGCCGGCGTGGCGATCCACGCGGGTGCGCCAAAAGCTCAGGTCTCCTCGATCGAGGACTTGAGGCGCACCTTGCTCGCGGCGAGAACGATCTCCTATTCGCGTGACAGCGCGAGCGGGAGCTATCTCCTTCATCTGCTCGATCGCCTCGCAATCGAGAGCGAAGTGAAGCCGAAGCTCCTCGCCGTAACGGGCCGGAGCCCGGTAGAGGCCGTCGCGCGCGGGGAGGCGGAACTAACCGTGATCACCGTGCCGAACATCATCGGGGTAGAGGGCGTCACCCTCGCAGGGTTGCTTCCGGACGAGTTGCAGAACTACACGACTTTCAGTGGCGGCCTCAGCGCCAACGCCAGGGAGCCCGGGGCCGCCCAGGAATTGATCGCATTCCTGCGCTCGCCAGTGGCCGCTGCTGCGATCCGGAGCAAAGGACTGGAGCCGTTTGCCCCATGAGACGGCGGCAACGCGTAGCGTAAAATCGCGGGCTGTCGCCATCTTGGCGATCCAAGAGCAGCACACGCTGCAGCGTCGTAGCGCCACGGCGAAACGAGAGTTCATCGGCCGCGGCGCGCCATTCCGCTTTGTTTTCATCGAGATTTCGCGCGCTTGTCGGCGTTGTGGCCGGCAACCGTCCGAGCGATCGAGCGCCGCGCTGAGGGCCTGAGGGCGATCTGGCGGCCGGCAGCGCACCCCGATCGATCCTGCGACCTTGACGGCCGGTTCGGTTTGGCGCGACTTTCGTCGCAGCCATAGAACCTGCTCGCCAGATCCGGCGACAAACGCGTCAGCGGTGCGGATGGTTGCCTCGGCGCCGTGAAGGAGAAATGCCATGTTGGACAGGACAGTCCTCGCCATCATCATCTGCAGCACCGTGATCCTGGGTGCGCTGGGCGCCTCCGTGCACGCGCAGACGCCGTCAAGCTGCAAGGAGCCGCACGCCGGCACCAGCCGCGTCCCGATGCTGTCACCGCCGCTCGCCAGCGTGGTCACGGGCACGCGACGCGTGAAATTCTATTCGGCGCCGAATCTTCACTGCCCGATCAGCGGCGTCTTCGTCGTTCCGAATGACAGGCTGATTGCCTATGCGCAAACCCGCGATGGATGGTCGTCGGTGATGTATCTCAATCCCAAGACAGGCAACGACGTCTCGGGTTGGGTGAGATCGGCAAGGCTGAAGACAACCGGCACCGTCGGCCCGAAGCAATAAGCGCCACTATTCGCGGCGCCAATCGACTGGGCCGATCCGGCGAGGGCGGCCTCCGCTGCGATGTCCCACATTCATGGAAGCGTCATCGACGCCATACGTATCGCCGACGATCACCACGGCAAACGCGTGATGTCGTCACATTTTCGCCTATGGGCGTGTGGGAAAGTAGAGCGAGCAACAGAACTTGCCAAACCCCATGCGCAAATCGGATGTGACCTGCCCCAATTGCCAGGCCGGCTATCGCCGGATCGAGTTGACGTCGAAGGGCGGCGTCGCCGGCGAGTTTCGCTGCCTGGTTTGTGACGATCTCCTTGAGCTGATGGACGGCTCGACCGAGATCGCTTTCCGCCTGACCGTGCAGCCGAACAAGACCTCCTACGTTTTTTAGAGCATGATCCGGAAAAGTGTGAAGCGGTTTTTCCGAAAAGATCATGCTCAAACAAAGAGCTAAAGCGCGATGACGATTCAATTCAAACTCATCGCGCTTTAGGATGAGTGGCTTGCCTCGCGGCTATTCGCCGCGGATATCGCTCGGGGCCTTGTTGGTCCAGCGGTGGAACGCGCGCCTGAAATTTGCGGCATCGCTGAAGCCGAGCGCCAATGCGATGTCTTCGTTGGCGAGCGTGGTGTGACGGAGATATTTCAGCGCAATCTGGGTGCGCAGCTCGTCGTGCAGGCCGCGGAATGAAAAGCCCTGCTGACGCAGCTGGCGCCGCAGCGAGCGCTCGTTGACGCCGAGCAGCTTGGCGATCGCCTCGAAGGTCGGCGGGTTTGCGATGTCGCGCAGCAGGTAGGCGCGAATTTTCCCGGCCACGCCAATCCGCAATTCCAGGTCGCCGAGCAGATCATCGCACAGCGCAACGATGGTCGGATACGTCGTCTTGTTGCCGAGATCGGCGCTGCGGTCCAGCCATTGCGACTTGAACACGATCTGGTTGGCCGGCTGCTCGAAGCGCACCGGGCATCCGACATGGTCAGGCGGAAGCTCGAAGTCCGCGGCCTGCGGATAGGCGAGCTTGATTTCGGACGGCGCAAAGCCCGGGCCCATGACGTCGCGCATCAGCGAGATATGGATGCCGATCTGCATCTCGGTGACGAGCCGGTAGAGCGCGGGATCAGCCATCGCGGGCAGATTGGGCTCGATGCTCCATCGGCCGGATGACTTGTCCTCGCTGAAGTTGATCGCCGCCAGCGGTGCCGCCAGCGCGTGGTAGCGCATGGCGAATTCCATCGCCTTGCGGAAGTCGGGACAGCACAGCAGCGCGTAGCCGTACATGCCGTAGGTCGAGATGTGGATCGACGCGCCGATCCGATAGGGCAAATGGCGGTCGTTCGACAGCCGCAACGCGTTTTGGCACACGGTCATCAGCTGCGTCAGAGAGATCCGCGCCTGCGGCGAATGCACGTCCTCGAGCGTGATGTTCACGCCGCGCAGGATCGCGTCAGTGGCCACGCCCTGACCGTGCAGCATGTCGAAGATGGCGCCGAGCTTGGTGGTCTCATAGATCTTGTCGCTGACGCCGACGGTCAGGATGTCGCTGCGGGCGCTCAAGGGCCGCTTCAGTCGCGTCGTCGGTTGCAAGATCAACCCTGCCTTTCCTTCGGTGCCGGGGTCGCACGATCCCAAGAGATGGAGTGGGACGGAGTCTGCTCACCGCTTGCCAGACCATAATGCCATCTTCGCCCGTGCTGCAAAGCAGCAAAGGAAGTGCGCCACGGAAAACGGCAAAAAAGCCGTTGCGGATGAAGGCGATGCCGCCGGCGTATGCGGCCTGTCCGGTTCGGACCCGGCCGATGTCCGTTCCGGACCTTCACAAATCTCGGGCGTCACGCGACGCTTCGGCCTAAGGTCATGCGGTGGGACCGCCGTCACCAGACGGCAGACCACACGATCCGCTCGCTTCAGAATTGCGGACGCTGCAATGGTCGGAGGACACGCCAAGTCGAGGGAGGCTTTCATGGTTGGAAGGCTGATTCAGACTGCCAAATCCGCATACCAATATCCGCTCATCTTCAAGCAGCTCTGGCACACGCCGCGCGTGCAATCGCCGGATCAGGAGATCGTTTACCGCGATCAGAAACGCCAGACCTATCGCCAGACCAAGGAGCGCATCGGCCGCCTCGCCTCGGCGCTGAGCAAGGCCGGCGTCGAGCCGGGCGACACCGTCGGGGTGCTCGAATGGGACAGCCACCGCTTCCTCGAAGCCTTCTTCGCGATCCCGATGATGGCCGCGGTGCTGCAGACGGTGAATGTCCGGCTCTCGCCGGAGCAGATCGCCTACACGATCGATCACGCCGGCGCCACGACGCTGCTCGTCAACGACGAGTTCGTCGGTCTGCTGGAGGGCATCAAGGCACAGCTGCCGAAGGTGAAGCGGATGATCGTGATGTCGGACCGGCCGGCGCCGCAGACCGGCAGCCTGTCCTTCATCGGCGAGTACGAGAACCTCTTGGCCGCGGCCTCGCCGGATTACGACTTCCCCGATTTCGACGAGAACACCCAGGCGACCACCTTCTACACGACAGGCACGACCGGACTGCCGAAGGGCGTCTATTACAGCCATCGCCAGCTCGTGCTGCATTCGCTCGCCGGGCTGGCGCTGTTCGGCATGGCGGGCTCGCAGGGCCGCTTCTCGCGCGATGACGTCTATATGCCGATCACGCCGATGTTCCACGTTCACGCCTGGGGCTTTCCGTGGTCGGCGACGCTCGCCGGCGTCAAGCAGGTCTATCCCGGCCGCTACGACCCGGCGATGCTGGTCAAGCTGATCAAGAGCGAGGGCGTCACCTTCACCCATGGCGTGCCGACCATCCTGCAGATGCTGCTCAACGCGGCGGCTGCGGCGAAGGTCGATTTCAACGGGCTGAAGATGGTGATCGGCGGCTCGGCGCTGCCGAAGGCGCTGGCCAAGCAGGCGCTCGCGGCCGGCATCGATATCTTCGCGGGCTACGGCATGTCGGAGACCGGGCCGCTCGCCGCGGTGTCGCATGTCATGTCCAAGGATCTCACCGGCGATCCCGACGGCGAGGTGGAATTCCGCGCCAGAGCCGGCATCGCCGGGCCGCTGGTCGACCTGCGCATCGTCGATCCCGACATGAACGACATCCCGCATGACGGCAAGTCCGCCGGCGAGATCGTGCTGCGCGCGCCGTGGCTCACCCAGGGCTATTACAACAACCCCGAGGGCTCGGAGCAGCTCTGGGCCGGCGGCTATCTGCACACCAGCGACATCGCGGTGGTGAGCCCGGGCGGCTACGTCCACATCACCGACCGGATCAAGGACGTGATCAAGACCGGCGGCGAGTGGGTCTCCTCGCTGCAGATCGAGGACCTGATCACGCAATGCGCCGGCGTCGCCGAGGCGGCGGTGATCGGCATCAAGGACGACAAATGGGGCGAGCGGCCGCTGGCGCTCGTGGTCAAGAAGGCGTCGGAGGCCGACGGCCTCAGCGACGCCGCCATCAAGACCCACCTCAAGACTTTCGCCGACCAGGGCGTGATCTCGAAATACGGCATCCCCGAGCAGATCCTGTTCATCGACAGCATCCCAAAGACCAGCGTCGGCAAGATCAACAAGAAGGAGCTGCGCGAGCAGTACGGCAACATGTGACGGTGCGCGCGCAGCCGATGGGAGCATCGAGGAGGACAGCGACATGAGCAACCTCACACTTGCCGGCCTGGGCGACCGCATTGGACAGGAACTTGGCGTTTCCGATTGGACCGTCGTCGATCAGGCGCGCATCGACAGCTTCGCGTCCTGCACCGGCGACAGACAATGGATCCATGTCGACGTTGAACGGGCCAAGCGCGAGAGCCCGTTCCGTGGTCCGATCGCGCATGGCTATCTGACGCTGGCGATGGTGGCGCCGCTGTCGATGCAGGTCGGCGTCATCCCGCGCGATGCCGCCGCCGGGCTGAATTACGGGATCGACAAGGTCCGCTTCCTGGCGCCGGTGCCATCAGGCGCACGGGTGCGGCTGCGCGTCGTGCTCGCCGGGATCGAGCCGCGGGAGGGCGGACAAGTGATCATGAAGACCCAGAACACGCTGGAGGTCGAAGGATCGGAGAAGCCCGCCCTGATCGCCGAGACCCTGGCGCTTCTGATTCCAGCGGCGGGAGCACGGCCATGACCACGCAAGATCGCAGTGCGGATTCGTCTCCGGCGGAGATGGCGGAAGCCGCGTCCAGGAACACGCTGGCGCTCAACCCGCTGGTCGGCATCCAGAGCCAGGACCTGGTCGAGGGCGCCAATGTCCTGTTCAAGGCCGTGATGAACGAGCCGAAGGTCGCCACCGAACAGTGGCTGTCGTTTGTCGGCGAGCTCGGCTCGATCGTCTCCGGCAAATCCGAACGCGCCCCGAAGGCGGGCGACAAGCGCTTCGCCGATCCGACCTGGAAGGAAAGCTCGCTGCACTCTGGCCTGCTCAAGGCCTATCTGGCCTGGGGCGAAGCGGTCAACGGCCTGGTCGACAAGACCAGCCTCAGCGACATCGACAAGCAGCGCGCGCATCTGATCACCGAAATCCTGATCGACGCAGTGGCGCCGACCAACACCATGCTCACCAACCCGGCCGCGGTCCGCAAGTTCATCGACACCGGCGGGAAGAGCATGTGGAGCGGCCTGAAGAACTACATGGACGATTTGACGCGCAACCGCGGCATGCCGTCGATGGTCGACATGAGCGCGTTCAAGGTCGGCGAGAACCTGGCGACCACGCCGGGCGCGGTGATCTTCCGCAATGAGCTGCTCGAGCTGATCCAGTACACGCCGACCACGGCAACGGTGAGGAAGCGGCCGCTGGTGATCACGCCGCCGCAGATCAACAAGTACTACGCGCTCGACCTTTCGCCGGACAAGAGCATGGTGCGCTTCCTGCTCGAAAGCGGCATCCAGGTGTTTGCCGTCAGCTGGCGCAACCCGACGGCGGCGCACCGCGACTGGGGGCTGGACACCTATGTCGCCGCGCTCGACGAGGCCGTCGACGCGGCGCGCGAAATCTCCGGCAGCGACGACATCTCGATGATGGGGTCGTGCTCGGGCGGCATCACCTCAACGGCCTATTTCGCAACGCTCGGCAGCGCGGCGGAGCAGAAGATCAGGAACCTGGTGCTGGCGGTCTGCCTGCTCGATCCCAACTCGGCCGACGAGAGCGCGTTCGGCTGCCTGATGACGCCAGAGACCATGCGCGCGGCCAAGGCGTCGTCTCAGTTGCGCGGCATCGTCGACGGCCATGACCTGGCGCGGATGTTCGCCTGGATGCGGCCGAACGATTTGATCTGGAACTACTGGGTCAACAACTATTTGCTCGGCAACCAGCCGCCGGCGTTCGACATCCTGTACTGGAACGCCGACACCACCCGCCTGCCGGCGGCGCTACATGGCGATTATCTCGATCTCTATTTCACCAATCCGTTCGTCAATGCCGGCAAGGTGACGCTCAACGACAAGACCATCGACATGAGCAAGGTGAAGGCCGACAGCTATGTCGTCGCCGGGGTCACCGACCACATCACGCCGTGGAAGGGCGTCTACAAGACCGCGCAGATCATGGGCGAGGGCACCACCTTCGTGCTGTCGAACAGCGGGCATCTGCAGAGCCTGCTCAATCCGCCGAGCAATCCGAAGGCCTCGTTCATGATCGGGCCGGTCGGCGCCGCCACGCCCGACGCCTTCCTGGCTTCCGCCGAGAAGCGCAAGGGCAGCTGGTGGCTCGACTGGCGCGACTGGCTGCAGCCGCGTTCGGGCGACGAGGTGGCTGCGCCGGCATCGCTCGGCAGCACGCGCTATCCGGCCCTTGGTCCGGCGCCGGGGACTTACGTCTTTGAGTGACGATCCTACGAGAGACCTCGCGAGTCCGGCCGTCGCGGCAACCCGCGGCACGATCGAGACGCGCGAGATCACGATCGACGGCCAGCTGCTGCAGGTCGCGATCCGGCATGGCGACGGCAGCGGGCCGCCGCTTCTGCTGTTCAACGGCATCGGCGCCAACTGGGAATTGGCAAAACCGTTTCTCGAGGCGCTCACCAGCACCACCGCCATCATCTTCGACGTGCCCGGCGTCGGCGGATCGCCGCGGCCGGCGTGGCCGTACCGCCCGTCGACGCTGGCGCGGCTTGCTGCCGATCTCGTGGCGGAGCTCGGCTACGCCGAGGTCGACGTCGCCGGCGTGTCCTGGGGCGGCGGCATCGCGCAGCAATTCGCGCATCAGTTTCCCAAGCGCTGCCGGCGGCTGGTGCTCGCCGCGACCGCGCCCGGCTTCACCATGGTGCCGGCAAGTCCCTCAGTGCTGTGGAAGATGGCGACGCCGCGCCGCTACACCGACAAGGGCTACATGAAGCAGATCGCGGCCGACATCTATGGCGGCGCGTTTCGCCACGACCCGTCACTGATCGGCCGCCATGCCGGGGCGATGCATGGCGCGCGCAGCATGGGCTACTTCTATCAGCTGCTGGCGATGGCCGGCTGGACCAGCCTGCCGTGGCTGTGGTCGCTGCCGCAGCCGACGCTGATTTTGATGGGCAGCGACGATCCGCTGGTGCCGCCGATCAACGGTCAGATCATGGCGAGTTTGATCCCGAAGGCCGAGCTGCGCATGATCGACGACGGACATATGTTCATGGTGACGCGGCCAAAGGAAACCGCTGCACTGATCGAGGCGTTTCTCGCCGGCGAGAGCCGCGAGGCCGCGCCGGCGTCGCTGCTGTCGCGCACCAGCGGTCGCCTCAGGGATCTCATTCCAACGTCGGGAGGCGGACGGGAGAAGTCTTAAACACCAGCAACCAGGGAGGATCTCATGACGGATAACAGCTCATACAACGATATGCTGCGAAAGTTCGGCACTGATCTCGGTCTGCCGAAGCTGAACGTGGACGACCTGATGCAGGCCCAAAAGAAGAACCTCGAGGCGCTGACCCAGAGCGCCAAGGTGGCGGCGCAGGGCGCGCAAGCGGTGGCGCAGAAGCAGCGCGAGGTGATGGAAGCCGGATTGCGCGAGGCCGCGACGCTGGCGCGCGAATACAAGCCGCTCAAGGTCCGGGAGAACATCACGCTGCAATCCGAGTTCGCCCGCAAGATGTTCGAGATCGCGGTGAAGGGCGCCCAGGAGAGCGCCTCCACCGCACGGCAATCGACCACCGAGGCCGTGAAGATCATCCAGGACCGCATGAAGGAGAGCTTTGAGGAGTTCCGCGCCAGCGTCCGTCCGAACAAGCCGACCTGACGTCGCGTCCTGAGCCATCAACGACGACCGGCCCCGGCGGGACGTCAGCCCTGCCGGGACGGCGGCATATCAAGGCGAAAAATCTCGGCACGCAGCAGGGAGGGAAACCATGGCGAACCCGCAGGTGACACGGGCTGCAAAGCCGGCCTATGCGCCGCCGCCGATCGACGGCGATTTCTACCGGATTGCAACCGTCCTGAACGAGAGCGAGCGCGCACTGGTGAAGCGCGTGCGCGAATTTACGGAAGGCGTGGTCGCGCCGGTGATCGAGGAGTTTTGGGGCCGCGACGAATTTCCGTTCGCGATCATTCCAAAGATGGCCGAGATCGGGATCGGCGGCGTCGGCTATCAGGGCTATGGCGCGGCCGGCGGCAGCTGGCTGCTGAACGGCTTTGTCGCGATGGAGCTGGCGCGGGTCGATGCCTCGGTGGCGACCTTCTGGGGCGTGCACACCGGGCTCTCGGCCGGCTCGATCTATCTGTGCGGCGACGAGGCGCAGAAGCAGCGCTGGCTGCCTGCGATGATGCGCTTCGAGAAGATCGGCTCGTTCGGCCTGACCGAGCCCTTGGTCGGCTCCGCCACCTCAGGCGGCATGCTGACCAGCTGCCGGCGCGACGGCGATGTCTGGATCCTCAACGGCCAGAAGAAGTGGATCGGCAACGCCACCTTCGCCGACATCAACGTGATCTGGGCGCGCGAGGAGGGCTCCAACCAGGTCAAGGGCTTTGTGGTGGCTAAGGACAATCCCGGCTTTTCGGTCGAGAAGATCAAGACCAAGATGGCGCTGCGCGTGGTGCAGAACGGATTGATCACACTGAAGGACTGCCGCGTGCCTGAAGCGGACCGTCTGCAGAACGCCAACACGTTCAAGGACACCGCAAAAGTGCTGCGCATGACCCGCACCGGCGTTGCCTGGTTCGCGGTTGGCTGCCAGATGGGCGCTTACGAGCACGCGCTGCGCTATGCGACCGAGCGCCAGCAGTTCGGCCGGCCGATCGGCGGCTTCCAGCTGGTGCAGGACCTCTTGGTGCGGATGCTCGGCAACGTCACCGCGACCCAGGCGATGATGCTGCGGCTCGGCCAATTGCAGGATGAGCGCGTGATGCTGGACGAGCACGCCTCGCTGGCGAAAGCGTTCTGCACCGTGAAATGCCGCGAGACCGTCGGCTATGCGCGCGAGCTGCTCGGCGGCAACGGCATCCTGTTGGAGAACCACATCGGCCGCTTCGTGGCCGACGCCGAGGCGATCTATTCCTACGAGGGCACCAGGGAGATGAACACCCTGATCGTCGGCAAGTCGATCACCGGGCTGAGCGCCTTCGTCTGAGCGGGGCAGGAAGCCTCCGTCACTCCGCCGCGTGCGGGAGGCTGCCGTGCCTGGCCGCCGCGGCGTTCCGACGCGACATCACGGCAACTGCCACCGCTGCCGCGGCAAAGCCCGCGGCGGCGCCGACGCCGAGCGCCCAGCGCGGGCCGAGGTGATCGGCGACCCAGCCGACGATCGGCGCCCCGATCGGCGTGCCGCCGAGCGCCACCCCGAGCCGCAGCGCCATCACCCGGCCGCGCATCGCGGGCTCGGTCGAGAGCTGCATCAGCGCATTCGAGGTGTTGAGGACGGTCAGCGAGGCGACGCCGATCATGACCAGCGCGGCGGCGAACAGCCAGTAGTTCGGCGCCAGCGCAGCGAGCGTGCAGCCGACCCCGAAGATCGCTGCGCCCGCCATCAGCGCCTCGAAGCGCGGCCGTTCGCGGGTGGCGGCCAGCAGCGCGCCCGACATCGTTCCCATCGCCATCATCGACGACAGCAGGCCGAAGCCGCGGGCGTCGGTATGGAACACGCCGACCGCCATGGTCGAGATGAAGATCGGGAAGTTCAGCCCGAAGGTGCCGATCAGGAACAGCATCACCAGCGTGGCGCGGAGGTCGGAGCGCGACCAGACGTAGCGAAACCCTTCGGTGATGCCGCCCTTGGCGCGGTGCGCCCGCGCGTTCGGCCGCAGCTCGGATTTGCGCAGCAGCGACAGCGACGTCAGCACCGCCATGAACGACATGCCGTTGAACAGGAACGCCCAGCCGGTGCCGACCGAGGCGATGATCAGCCCGGCGGCCGCAGGTCCGATCATCCGCGCGGCGTTGAACGAGGTCGAGTTCAGCGCGATCGCATTCGACAGGTCCGCATCGCCCACCAGCTCGGCGACAAAGGTCTGGCGCACCGGAGCGTCGAGCGCGGCGCTGCAGCCGAACAGGAACGCGAACACATCAACGTGCCAGAGCTCGACCAGCCCGGTGACGGTGAGTATGCCGAGGATCAGTGACAGCGTGCCCATCGCCGCCTGCGTCATCATCAACAACCGGCGCTGATTGAAGCGATCGGCGGCAAGGCCGGACCAGGGCATCAGCAGGAGTTGCGGGCCGAACTGCAGTGCCATCACGAGGCCGACCGCGGATGCGCTGTGATCGGTCAATTGCGTCAGGACCAGCCAGTCCTGGGCGGCGCGCTGCATCCAGGTCCCGACATTGGACACCAGCGCGCCCGCGGCCCAGACCCGGTAGTTGAAGCTGCGCAGCGATCGAAACACCCGCCTCATGAGCGTCCCGGTTCGTTGCCGCCGTGAAACCGTCCGAACCGCCGCGCCAGCACCAGGCCGATCGCGAGGCCGCCGAGGAAGAGTGCAGTGATGTCGCCGGTGTTGCGCAAGCCGAACTCGCCGACGCGGCAGACCAGCAGATATCCGACGAGGAGGTTGAAGAAGCCCCAGAGGATGTTGACCGTCGATGTCGACAGTCCTTCGCCGCGCGGCTTTGCAAACGGGGTCTGGAACGGTTCGCCCATCATGCCGGCGACAACGTGAGGAATGGCGTTGGTGAGAAAGGCGCCGCCGAAGAAATAGGCGACAAGGTCAGGCCAGTTCATGGGCGTACCTCCTTTCGAGCAGCCTCAATCGTCGATCAGGCGCTTCAGCAGCCCGACGGCGGCTGCCAGCTCGTCCTGTTCCTTCGGCGACAGCCGCGCGGTGATGGTGCGCGACAGCCAATCCTGCCGCGCGGCGCGGCTGGCGCGGAGCCGCTCGCGGCAGGCGTCGGTCAGCGACATGATGGTTTGCCGGCCGTCCTGCGGATCCGGCGCGCCGCGGACCAGGCCCGCGGCCTCGAGCACCGCGATCGCCGAGCTCATCGACTGCGGACGCATCCCTTCCGAACGCGCCAGACTGGATACGGTTGCCGGACCGTGCCTCTCGAGACGCAGCAGCACCGCGACCTGCGACGGCGAGAGGTCGTCGCGTTCGCCCTGCTCACGCAGCCGGCGCTTCAGCTTTCCGATCAGCAAGCGCAGCTCTTCGGCGAGCGCGGACGCTCGCGCAGACCCGGCACGGCCCGATGCAGTGTTCATGCCGGTTGCGTAGCAGTTATGAAGGTAAACTGTAAAGATGATCTTCGCAGTTTAGCTGCATGGCTGCCCCGCGCACGCCGCGTCCGCCGCCGCCCATTGCGGACCGCGGGGCATGCTCGCGCCAATTTTGACTTGAGAAAGAGCGGGCGAGACCTATTCGGGCGCCTTGTGGCCGCCACCCGTGCGGCCGCCGGCGCCCGGCCCCTTGGCCTGAAGGTCCGCTGCGTCAGTCGTTGGACTTGAATGCATTTCCTTGGCGCGCTTGGTCAGGGCCGCGTAGCGCGCCGTCGCGCTGAGGCTCATCAGGCCGGCACGCACCAGCCCGAGAATCGCGCGGCGCGAGTGAAACGGGCCGGTCTTGCTCGCGGCATAGCCGCGCGGAAAGAGTTGCAGGCGGCCGGCAAGCGCGGCCTGCAGCGCCGCCTTCTGGGTCGCGCTCAGGCGGCGGCGCCGCGCAGGCTTTACCGCCTCCGCCAACATGCGCTGCTCCGTGCGCGACGACTTCCGTGGCGCGGCGCTCATCTCCGTCAACTCACACTCCGGTCGATTGGCGCGGCTTTCGAGAGGCGCCGCCGAGCTGGCATCGCCGTCGGCGCCGGCATCTGGCACACGATGGCTTGCACTTTCGCTTGTTAACCAGAAACCGCATTTCGGGCGGCTGCGACATCTGACGGAAGTCAGGATCGGTTATGACGAAAGTCATATTCGTTTGCGGGCGCTATCGGCTTACGCCAGAGTGGGATGCTCGCTGAGCTGACTGGGCAACGCATGATCGACCTGAGCGCGGACTTGCTTCCGGCCGCAGAAGCCGACGTCATCGGCCTCGCCGTGATCGGCGCCGACCGGCGCATGGTGCGGAAGATCGGGCGGCTGGTCGAATGGCTTCCCGCGGTCGGCGCCGACTGCTGCGAGTGCATGCTGCTGGTCGGCATGGAGGCCGAGCTCGTGGCGCTCGCCGAAGGACGACGGGACATGATCGCGCTGGCCGGCGTGCGCGGCGCCGCGCCGGGGATCGCCCAGCCGGTGACCGCCGTGGTGCTGTGGAACGAGGCGCAGTCGCATTATTTCATCATTGCGATGCCGGATTTCGCCGCGCGCCAGGTCGAGACGCTGCTCGGCAGCGAGCGCCGGGCCCGCCGCCTGATGGAGCAGCAGCTCGAGGCGGCAAGCGCGGAGGTGCGCTTCGCCTCGCTGGCGCGGACGCGGCTGCGGCTGGCGCGCGATCTCCACGACACGCTGGTGCACTCGATCGTGGCGCTGCTGACCCAGATCCGGCTGATCCGGCATTACCTGTCGACCGATCCGGCGCGCGTCGCCGACGGCCTTGCGACGGCGGAGGATGCGGCGGCCAGCGGCCTGCAGCGCGCCCGCGAGGCGATTGCCCGCCTGCGCATGCCCGACGATCTGAAGCTCGATACCGACATCGAGGAACTGCTGACCGACTTCGCAAAGCGCAGCGGCGTCAAGGTGTCGACCGAGATCGACGATCGGGCGCGTGCCGGGTTGCGCGACTGCGGCCTGACGATCCAGCGCATCCTCGGCGAGGCGCTGCGCAATGTTCAGGCTCATGCGCAGGCCCGCCACGTTGCGTTTCGCGCGTTCGAGATGCCGGCCGCGGTCGGCCGCAGACTGGTGGTGGAAGTTCGTGATGACGGCCGCGGCTTCGATCCCGCTGTTCCCAAGCCCGGACATTTCGGATTGATCGGAATGGCTGAATTTGCTGAACTTGTCGGCGGAACCTGCGCGGTCGAAAGTGCGCCGGGGCAGGGCACGCTGGTCCGGATCTCGCTGCCCGTGGCGGTGCCGCCGGCAGCGTCGTCCGGCGTGCTGGCCGATTAAGTTGCCGAGCGCGGACTCGGAACGAGAGGATGACGGTAAGCCCGTGAGCAAAACAGAGAAGGTGCGGGTGCTGATCGCCGAGGATCAGGCGCTGATCAGGGAAGGCATCGCCACGCTGCTGTCGCAGCAGAACGACGATTTCGAGATGCTTCCAGGTGCGGCCGACGGCGAGCAGGCGATCGAGTTCGCGCGGCGCTACCGGCCCGACGTCATTCTGATGGACCTGCAGATGCCGCGCGTCGACGGCATCGCGGCGACTCAGCGTATTCTCCGCGAGCTGCCGCAGACTCACGTCGTGGTGCTGACGACGTTCGAGACCAACGATTTGATCTTCGAGGCGGTCAGCGCCGGCGCCAAGGCCTATCTGCTCAAGGACGCCAGGATCGACGAGATCGCCGCGACGATACGGGCGGTGATCAACGGCCAGTCCGGCCTCTCACCGAGCGTCGCCGCGCGCATCCTCGACGAGTTCAAGCGGCTGCGCGGCCCGCGCGTCTCGGCCAAGCTGCCGGTCCGCGACGGGCTGACGGCGCGGGAGAATGAAATTCTCACGCTGATCGTCGAGGGCAAGAGCAACACCGAGATCGGCGAGCGGTTGCATTTGGCCGAGGGCACGGTGAAAAACTACGTCAGCACCATCCTGGAAAAATGCCAGGTCAAGAACCGCACGGAACTCGCAATAAAGGCAATAACTTACTAGAATCAATTGGCTTCGCGCGCACGTCGTTGCTGCATTGTCTCGCGATTGCTCGCCCGCACCCGCAAAATTGGCTATACGATTGGTCCGGATTGCTTTTTGACGGCGGGCCGGGTGGCGCGATTTAGGGTAAGCAGGGAACGACCATGAAGGGTATCGAGCGCGAGACCAAGGCTACGGATGGGCTCGCAAACGCAGCGGCCGCGGGCAACGGTGCGGATTCGGCTGCGCATGGCGCGGCCACGATCGATCAGGTCCGTGACCTCCTGTTCGGCGGCGCGCAGCGGTCGATCGAGAGCAACCTTGCCGGCCTCCGCGAGGAGATGCAGGCCTCGCTCAAGCAGCTCCAGGCCCACTTCGCCAATGAGCTTGCCGCCCTCCAGGCCAAGGTCGCCGATCTCGAGCAGCACACCGAGCAGAAGCGGCTCGACTCGCTGAAGGATATCGGCGCGGCGATTTCGCAGCTCGGCGCGGCCGTCAGCGGATTGGGATCCGGCCGCACGGACAGATAGCATGGCAGCTGCTGCCGGGCAGAACCGCGAGATCGAGCAGCTCAAGACATTGCTGTTTCAGCCCGAAGCGACGCGCCTGCAGTCGCTGGAGGCGGATCTTGAATCGTTGCAGCACTATGTCGGCACCGCCGACCGGCTGGAGACGGCGACCGCCGGCATCCTGGTCGAGGCGCTGGAGCGCGCCGAGGTCACTCGTCCGCGCGAGCTCGCCAACGCGATTGCGCCCACCGTGGTCTCCGCGATCAGGAGCGAGATCAGGAATTCGCGCGAGCAGTTGATCGAGGCGCTCTATCCGATCGTCGGTCGTCTGGTCAGCGCCGCGGTCGCGAACTCCTTCAGGGAGATGGTTGCCTCGCTCGAGCAGCGCATCAACAACCTGACATCAGCGCAATTGTGGGTGGGGCGCATCAAGTCGCTGGTGACCGGACGTCCGATCAGCGAGTTCGTGCTGGCGGACAATCCGCCGCGGGTGAACCGGCTCCTGATCATCGAGCGCGGCAATGGCCGGCTGGTCGCGGACTACAAGCACGACGCGACCGCCGATGAGCGGGCGGACCTGCTCAGCGCGATGGTCGCGGCGATCCTGGAGTTCTCGGTTCAGGCGCTCGCCGGCGAGGGCGATCTGCAGACGCTGGATTTCGGCGGACGGGAGATCGCGCTGCGCGCCTCGCCGCGCTTCATCCTGGCGGCGGAGTGCCTCGGGCCGCTGCGCCCCGCCGACAATGCTCGGATCAATGCGCTGTTCTTCGACGCGATCGAGCGCATCGACCGCGGCGCCACCTGCGACGCCAGGATGCTCGCATCGCTGGCGGCGTCGATCGAGGCGGATGACGCGCCGCGCAAGACCGGCGGCCGGCGCGGCAAGGTGATCCTGATCGGGCTGCTCACGGCGGCGGCCGCGCTGCTGGTCTGGCTCGCCGCGACGTCGCTGACACGAAGCCTGCTGGAACGGCGGACCGAGGCGGCGCTGGCGCAATTCGCCACGCAGCAGCCGCTGCTGGCGTCGTTTCCGCTGCGGCTCGATTTCGATCATGGCAACCGTAGCGTCGCGGTATCGGGCATCGAACCGAGCGAGTTCACGACGGCGCCGCTGATCGATACGCTCACCGCCGCCGCAGCACCGTACAAGATCGTCGACCGCATCGGCGTCGTGACCGGACCGCAGCAGGTGGCGGCGGCGCGGGCCGACATCGCGGGCCTGCAGCAGTCGCTGGCGCGCGCCCAAGCGAGCCTCGACCAGATTCGCGATGCGATAGCGGCGCAAGCGAAGTCGGGCGACCAGCAATACGCCAGGCTGAACGAGCAGGTCGCGAAGCTCGGCGAGCAGTATGGCAAACTGGGCGAGCAGTCGGCCGCGCTGCAGTCGATCGTCGACAGTCCGGCGGCGCGGCTCGACCGCTTCATCGCCACGACGGCGGTGTTCTTCGTCTACAATTCGGATGATTTCCTGAACAATGATGCGGCCGAGCAGCAGCTCCGCGAACTCGCCGGTCTGCTGGCGAACAACGATCTGCGCCTGCGCATCGTCGGCTATGCGGATCCGAGCGGAACCGAAGGGACCAACCGGACGCTCGCACGCAAGCGGGCCGAGCAGGTGATGCACAAGCTGACGGCGCTCGGAATCGATCCGTCGCGGCTGACCCCGGTGTCGCGCGCGGCGACCATGCCGATCACCGACCGGCTCGACCCGACGGTCGGCGGCAACCGCCGCGTCGCGTTCGAAACCGTTTACCGCACCGAAGTGCCGCGCTGATGCTGACCGCGAAAGTCATGCTGCTCGGCGATATGGGGGTCGGCAAGACCTCGATTTTGCACCGTCTCGTCTACGACCGGTTCGAGGGCCAGTACAAGTCGACGCTCGGCGTCGAGATCTTGAGCCATGACGTCGCGCCGGCCGACGGCGGCGAGCCGACGCGCCTCGTGCTGTGGGACACCGACGGCGACTTCGGCACCCAGATCTTCGACACCGTCTACGTCACCGGCGCCTCCGCCGCGATCATCGTGTCCGACGTGACGCGTCCGCAGACGGTGACGCGCATGGTCGAGCTGGTCCGCGGCTTCGAGGAGCGGTTTCCGGGCCGGCCCTACAAGGCGCTGCTGAACAAGATCGATCTTCCGGAGGCTGCCGGCAGCGCCGGCGCGATCGGCGAACTTGCGCGGTCGAGCGTCAAATCGGTCAGTGCCAAGACCGGCGCCGGCATCGTCGAAAGTTTTGCCGAGCTGGCGCAGATCATTCAGCGCCGCCAGTTTTGAATCCGGATTTGCCCCGTCATTGCGAGCGAAGCGAAGCAATCCACGCCTCAACTCGGGGATAGATGGATTGCTTCGCTCCGCTCGCAATGACGAGGCTTCGCGGAGCCTGTCATCCGGCGGCGCTTCGCGCCGACCGGGTGGCTCGCAATGACGAATGGATGGAGCATCGCCTGACAGGCTTGGTGTCAGCCGCCCCGGCTACTCGGGGCTGGCGAATCGGGCCGGGACGGCTGACTTTCATCGCACGTGGGGCGCACGATGAACGGCGATCGACGTGCGGTCGATTCACGCGCACCAAGGTGAATTTGCATCACGCTGCGCGGCTCCCCGAAAGTGACGATGGTCATCTTCCGCCGGTTTGGCGGCCTGCCTATCGTTCGCCCCGTCACTGGAAACCGCCGCGAGATCGACAACGTCTCGGGCCCACGGAGCGAGAGATCATGAGCATTTTTGGAAGCATCATGGGTGCGATTTTTGGCCATGGCGCCCAGGCCAAGACTACGTCTCCCGCAACCGAAACCGCGGGTGCCCCTGGCGCATCGCCGGCAACATCGACCGCGTCAGCTGCGCCCGGAGCCTCCGCGACGCCGACGGTCGACGTCGCAGCGATCGTCGACAAGGCGGCCGCCGCCAAGGGCGAGAAGCTCGATTGGCGCACCTCGATCGTCGACCTGATGAAGGCGCTCGGCCTCGACAGCAGCCTTGCGGCGCGCAAGGAGCTCGCCAAGGAATTGCACTACACCGGCGACACCAACAACACCGCCGCGATGAACGTCTGGCTGCACCAGCAGGTGATGGCCAAGCTCGCCGCCAACGGCGGCAAGCTGCCGGACGACATCAAGTCCTGACGACCTGCGCCGAAGCGCTGCGAGGCGCTCGCGGCAGCCGAGCGCCCTCGCACGCCTCGGACCGACGTGTATCGCGTGAGGAGCAGTTGCCATGGCTTCGCATCATCTCGCCATCATGCGCGGGTTGCGGCCCGCCGTTGTGCGTTCCGCCACCCTGATCGGCGCGGCTCCGGTAGTCGTCGCGATGACGCTCGGCATCTGGGTGGCCGTCGCATATGCGGATCATGCGAACGGCGAGCCACCGCCGCAGGCGGATGCGAACCTCCAGCGTGCCGCGCAGAGCCCGCCGCCGGCACGGGTGATCTTGCCGGCCCCATGGGAGCAGGCCGCTCCCGCACGCCCCGTCACGGCGCCGGCCGAGCCGACCAATCGTAGATAGTCCGCGCCACTTGCACTGCGCGCAGCCCTGCATCGACATGCCGGGCCGGCGCGCCCCCTTCGAGAACAGGAGATCGCATGCTGAAGGAATTCCGCGAATTCGCCATGAAGGGCAATGTCGTCGACCTCGCCGTCGGCGTCATCATCGGCGCAGCCTTCGGCGCCATCGTCACCTCGCTGGTCGGCGACATCATCATGCCGATCATCGGCGCGATCACCGGCGGCCTCGACTTCTCCAACTATTTCACCGGACTTTCCAAGGCCGTGACCGCGACCAATCTGGCCGACGCCAAGAAGCAGGGCGCGGTGCTGGCCTGGGGCAACTTCCTGACCCTGACGCTCAACTTCCTGATCGTCGCCTTCGTGCTGTTCATGGTCATTCGCGCCATGAACCAGTTCAAGCGCAAGGAAGCGGTTGCGCCCGCCGAGCCGCCGAAGCCGACCGCCGAGGTGGCGCTGCTGACGGAAATCCGCGACCTCCTGAAGTCGCGCGTCTAACGCATTCTCGAGCGAATCGGATACCGGTTCGCGTGAAGAAAACCTGTCAAGCGTGATGACGATGCAACCTGATCTCATCGCGCTTCGGCCGGCACGGCGCGCGCCGTTCCGCCAGCACTGTCCTATTCCGGAGATAGCCATGACGGACAAGGTCAAGCTGCCCCGAAAACTGTCCCAGGAGCCCGGTGCACCGGCGCCGCTGCGGCCGAGCCACAAGCGGGTCATCGAGGATTTGGACCGCTGGGCCAACAGCCCCGGCCTCCAGCCGCCGACGGCCGATGATGCCGAGAACGATGACGGCAAGGCGCGCTCGCGGGAGTGACGAAGCGCGGCGGCGCGGTGCGGCGCCGTATCCAATCCGAATTTGGCGAACGACGATTGGCTGCGGCCGCAGAGCCACGATCAGGGCCGTCGTGCCGTTGCGATCATCGCAGTCGAGGGTATTGGGAAGATATCGCCGACCCGCCCGCGCTCGATCTCGCTCCAGAATGCGCGGGCGACGGCGGCGCGCTGTTCATCGTCCAGCGCATTCCAATGCGAGATGAAGGGGAACAGCCGCTCGACACCATTGAAGTCGGCGACATCGAGGCCGAAGTCGCGCGTGACTTCAGTGATGACGGGTGGTGCGAAGCCGGCGTCGACGACGGCCGCGGCGAAACGCGCGGGATCGGCCAACTCAGCGAGCCCCGCCGCGGGCGGCGGACCGATACGATCGGGATAGAGCGCGCGGACGATCCGCGACACCAGCATGTGCACCCCGCCGCCGTCGGCGCTGTTCCACACCGCGATCGCCGCGGCTCCGCCCGGCCGCGTCACCCGCGCCATCTCGCGCAGGCCGGCGCGCCAGTCCGGAAACAGCATCACGCCGAACACCGACAGCACGGCGTCGAACGCGGCGTCGGGCAGGTCGAGCGCCTGGCCGTCCATCTGTTGTGCATCGATGTTGGAAATTCCATGCGCGCGCACCCGCTGCACCATGCCGGCGGAGAAATCGATCGCGGTGACCTGTGCGCCGGTGCGGGCGGCGGCCAGCGCCGCGGCGCCGGTACCGGTCGCGACGTCGAGCACCTTTGACGACGGGCCGATGTCGAGCGTTTTCAGGGCGGCTTCGGCGTAGTGCATCGTGAACGGCTGCGACTGCGCTTCGTAGGTGGCGACCATCCTGTCCCAATGCGCGGGATCGTTGAACGGCTGATGATGCGCGGGTTCACTTTGCGGCATGGATCTGGTCCTCGAGGGTCTGCCGGTGCTTTGCCAGCCGGCGCTTGAAGTCCTTGGCGAGCGCCGCCAGCGTCACGGCGCCGAGCCGCTTCAAGAACAGCGTCTCGACCTCGCGAAACGTGTCGCCGAGCGCATCGTTGACGGCCTGCTCGACCAGGCAGCCGGGGTTCTCCGAGCGATGGCTCATCGCGACGATGGTGGGCGCGCCGACCGCGCGGTAGATCTCGGCCAGCGTGATGGCGGCGGGATCGCGCGCCAGCGTCCAGCCGCCGCCATGGCCCTTCTCGGAGCGGACCAGCCCCTGCTCGCGCAGCCCGGCCATGACGCGGCGGACCACGACCGGGTTGGTCGCCATGGCGGTTGCGAGGTGCTCCGACGTGACGGGCTCGCCCGCGCCGATCATGTGGAGCAGGCCGTGCAGCACGCCGGACAAACGGCTGTCGCGTGTCATGTAACTTCATATGTTACATGATGGCGCCGCCGTCAAGAGGGGTCGGCATTGCCGTGATCATCACGTGCGGATTGGTCGCGCCGTCCGCCTCGGAGCGGCCGCAAGCCTGGGAACGCGTGCTGGAACGCATCACTGCCGAGCTCGTGCGGGTCACGGCCGGCGCGCGCGACTTGATGTGCCGCCAGGGGCGCGATTGATCCTACGCCGCCGAGAGGCGGATGCGGAATTTGCTGTCGGTTGCCTTGGCGAAGCGCAGCAGCGTCTTGGTGCTGGGAAGCGTCTGGCCGCTTTCGAGGCGGGCGATGGTGGACTGGCTGGTCCCCATTCGCTCCGCCAGTTCGGACTGCGACAGTTTCGCCCGCCGCCGCGCTCTCAGCAGCTCAGTGGCGATCTCGAACTCGGGCGCAAGCGCGTCGTACTCGGCCTTGACCTTGGGATTGGCCAACAGGCGAGCCTTGAGCTTTTCGAACGGAATGGTCATGCGAACCCTTTTGCCCGCTGTAGCGCCAACTCGATCTCAGCGGCCGGCGTCTTCTGCGTTTTCTTGACGAACGCTCGGACCACTACGACGCGGCGGCCACTGGCCGTCACGTAGAGCGCCCTTGCGATTCCGTCGCGCCCGGTCAGCCGCAACTCCCAAAGCTTGCCCGTCAAGTGCTTGACGTGTGGTTCTCCCAGGTTTTCCAGCCCGACTGCAAGAATCCGTTCAGAAAGGCGGAGGAAACGCGCCTGCATGTCGACCGGCAACGCGGCGATCTCGGCTGCGACGGTCTCGTTGAGAATCTCGACGCGCCAAGACATCTCGATGATATCTCATTTTTGAGATGGTGTGAAGGCAGATATGCCGGGACGCGTGCCATCACCCCGCGCTCATGCCCTGGGCGCCGCCGAGCAGCTTTGCGTTGAGCCGGCCGCCGTCGAACAGCATCTCGTTGACCGCGCCGTCGATGTCGTCAGCGGTGACGTCCTGGCCGCCGTCCCTGACGATGCTGGCCTGGGCGAGGCGGCGCATCAGCTCCTTGATGAAGGCGGCGCTGACACCGGCTGTGCGCCGCACCGCCTCGTCGACGATGGGCTGCGCAAGCGGCAGACCCTTGCCGTAGAGCCGGACCAGCTTGCCGCGCCCGGCCTCGTCGGGCAGCGGCACCTCGATCGCCTGGTCGATGCGGCCGGGCCGGCCGGCCAGCGCGCCTTCCAGTTCCTCGGGGCGGTTGGTGGTCAGCACGAACAGGATGTCGCAATCCTCCTTCAGGCCGTCCATCTCGTTGAGCAGCTTGTTGAGCAGCGATTCCTCGCAAGGGGAATCCATCTCGTCGCGGTCGCGCGCGATCAGGTCGACGTCCTCGATCACAACCATGGTCGGCTGCAGCAGCCGCGCCAGGCTCATATAGGCGCCGAGCAAGCCGACCTGCTCGGCGGTGATGATCAGCGTGGTGTGGCCCGGCAAATTGGTGGCGAGATAGCGAATGGTGTGGGTCTTGCCGGTGCCGGGCGGGCCGTAGAGCAGGATGCCCTTGCGGGTCGACTGGCCGAGCTTGCGCAGCAACTCGCGGCTGCCGACGAAGTCGAGCACGTTGCGCTCGAGCAGCCGCAGCGTCTTTTCCGGCAGGATCACCGCGTCGCGGTCGACCGTCGGCAGCCGGTGCACGGTCACGCCGCGTGAGCGGCCGCTATAGTCGGCGTCGCCGTCGAGCGAGAGGATTTTGCCGCGATAGGATCGCGCGGCGTCCACCGCCATTTCCAGCTCGGCAAAGATGCGCTGCACGAAGGCGTTGCCGGCCATACCGGCCGGCACCACAAGCTCGATCCGCATTCCCGACTCGCGGTTATAGTCACGATGGAAGGCGAGCAGCACCGCATAGCGCAACTCGCCGCTGCGGCACAGCCAGAGTCCATTGACCAGGCATTTCACCGGCTGCGCCTCGCCGATATCGACATCGTGGTATTGCGGCGGCGCGATCGCCGGCGCGCCGCGCCCGTATCGCATCAGCGTTGCGACATCGAGCGTCTCGTAGCGATGTTCCTCATGGATGCCGAAGAAATGGATGGGGTCGGCGAGCAACCGGTCGATCGCGATCTGAACGTCGGCGCGCATATGGCCGGGAAACAGCCGCGACCGCGTCAGTAGCTGGTTGCGCGGGACGCCCGCGAAATGCCAATCGAGCGCGGTCACGGCAAACTTGAACTCGTCGCCCGGGAGCTCTTCCGAACTCCTCCTGACGGCCAGCACGCAGCCGCTGCAGAGGCATACCTTCCTGTCGTTGAGAAAGATATTGCTGACCGATCTCGGCGCGTCACAGAGATCGCATGGGCGCACCGCATCGACGGCCTCGGCCGTGATCAGCAGCGGCTGCTCGTCGTCGCGGATCAGCTGCTGCGCGGCCTCCAGCAGCGCCCTGGCCACTTGAGCGGGAAATGGGCCGCAAATGATACCGTACTGGTCCTCGATTTGCGCCGCGACCGTGATCGCTTCCCGCTCGGACTTGCCGAACACCGCGCGCAGCAGGTGCCGGACGAAGTCCAGTGGCGTATCGCCGTCGTCTCGGATGAAGAGTTTGACCGGGCCGTTCTCGGTGAAGACGTCGTGCATGAGCCCCTCAAAACGCAAACGCTATGAATAGAACATAACAAGAACACCATATCGGACGGAACCCGTCAAGCGAAAGATTTTCCGCCGCAGCTTGAACGTGTGGGCGCCGGCAAAAGCCGATCGATCGGCAGGCCCATGCGCCGTGCAAAGGTAAACGCCGCGCAATGCCTGTGACGAATTTGTGCAGCGGCGAATGCCAGGACGACCTGCCGACGGAATTGCCAAGACATCGCCGCCCCAGCGGCAAACTTCCGACACATCATCGGGGCGAAAAGGGGCGATCGACATGGCCAGCGCGCGAGGGGGGATTCGACTTCAAGCGAATCTTCCGTCGCGCAATTATTTTATGAGGCTCTCGTGTCGCACAAACTTGGTTTTGCGATCCTTCTCGTCTTCACGCTGTTGCTTTCTCCTGCCGTCGCGCAGCCGCCCGCCAAGCCGGCGCCGCCGCAACAAAATACCAGCGATGCGCTGACGCCCGAACAGGCGAAGCGCGCGCTCGACACGCTGCAGGACGACAAGAAACGCGGCGAGATCATCAACACGCTGCGCGCGATCGCCACCGCCTCGCCGCAGGCCGCGCAGAGCGCGCAGCCTGCGCCGGAGCCGTCCCCGATCCCGCTGTCCGCCGACAGTCTCGGCGCGCAACTGCTGTTGATGGTGTCGGAGCAGGTCACCGAGGTCTCGAGCCAGGTCGCCGACGTCGCGCGCACGCTGACGCATTTCCCCGCTTTTTATTACTGGTTCCTGCGCACCGCCAATGATCCGGCCGCCTACGGCCAGTTGATCGATATCGCCTGGAAGCTGGCGCTGGTGTTCGGCTGCGCGCTCGCCGCCGAATGGGTGGTGTTTCGCCTGATCAAGCGGCCGGTGGCGTTTCTGGAGCAGCGGCTGCCGCAGACCGCGCGCGTGCCGGTGCAGACGCTGGCGAGCGTCGATCCGCCGTCCTCGGTGGCCGATGTCACGCCGCAGGGCGAGCTGCAGCGCCGCCGGCTCAGCCTGGCGCGGGCCTGGCAGTCGCTGATCCGGCTGCCCTTCGTGCTCGGACGGCTGGTGCTCGAATTGCTGCCGGTGGTCGCCTTTGTCGGCCTTGCCACCATGCTGCTCGGCACCGAGATCGGCGACCAGTCGACCACGCGCCTCGTGATCCTTGCCGTGGTCAACGCCTACGCGTTCTCGCGCGCGCTGATCTGCGCAGTGCGGGCGCTGGCCGGCCCGTTCGGGCTGTTTCGGGTTCGCGCCGAGACCGCGGCCTATATCGAGATCTGGGCCCGCCGCATCGTCGCCGTCGGCGTGTCCGGCATCGCCTTTGCCAATGTCGCGCTGCTGCTCGGGCTGTCGCGCGCCGGCTATGCCGCGATCCTGCGGCTGGTGATGCTGGTCGTGCATCTGTTCATCGTCGTCATCATCCTGCAGTGCCGCCGCCAGGTCGCCGACGCCATCCGCGCGCCGGCCGATCGCGTCGGCGTCGCGGCGCGGATCCGCAACCGCGTCGCCGGCCTCTGGCACGTGCTGGCGATCGCGCTCGATCTCGCGCTGTGGGCGGTGTGGGCGCTCAACATCCGCAACGGCTATTCGCTGCTGCTGCAATATTTCGTCGGCACCATCGCGGTGCTCCTGATCACCCGTCTCGTCACCATGGTGGTGCTGAGCCTGATCGACCGCGGCTTCCGCATCTCGCCGGATCTGCTGCAACGCTTCCCGGGGCTGGAGTCGCGCGCCAATCGCTATCTGCCGCTGCTGCGCCGGGTGGTGTCGGCGGTGATCGCCTTTATCGGCTTCGTCGCGCTGCTGGAGGTCTGGGGCGTCGACGCCATCGTCTGGTTCTATGGCGGCCAGATCGGCTCCCGCCTGATCTCGGCGCTGGTGACGATCGGGATCGCCGCGCTCGCCGCCGCCGTGATCTGGGAGGTCGCCAATGCGCTGATGGACCGCCAGATCAACACGCTGTCGCGCGAGGGGCATTTTGCCCGTGCCGCGCGGCTCCGCACCTTCCAGCCGATGCTGCGCACCGCGCTGTTCTGCGTCATCGTCGCGGTGGTCGGCCTCACCGCGCTGAGCGAGATCGGCGTCAATGTGGCGCCGCTGCTCGCCGGCGCCGGCATCGTCGGCATCGCGATCGGCTTCGGCTCGCAAAAACTGGTGCAGGACCTGATCACCGGGCTGTTCCTCCTGATCGAGAACACGGTGCAGGTCGGCGACAACGTCACGGTGTCGGGGCTGTCGGGCGTGGTCGAGAACGTCTCGATCCGCACCATGCGGCTGCGCGCCGGCGATGGCTCGGTGCATGTCGTGCCGTTCAGCGCGGTGACCACGATCACCAATGCCAGCCGCGGCGCCGGCAATGCGTCGGTCAGCGTCAACGTCTCCTACAAGGAGGACACCGATCGCGCCGGCGAGATATTGAAGGACATCGTCGCCGAGATGCGCCAGGAAACCGCGTATCGCGCGCTGATCCGCGGCGATCTCGAATTGTGGGGCGTCGACAAGGTCGACGGCTCGATGGTGACGATCGTCGGCCAGATCCGGTGCACCGATGGCGGCCGCTGGTCGGTGCAGCGCGAGTTCAACCGCCGCATGAAGCGCCGCTTCCAGGAGGAAGGCATCGAGATCGCCTCGATGGGCCAGACCATCCTGATGCAGATCCCTCCACCTGCGGAGCCGGACGCCGACGCGCGGCCGCGCCGCGCCGCCAGCTGAGCGGCGCAGCGCGGTCGTCTCAGCGCTGCGACACGTCTCGCGACGCTGAGACGGAAGGCGTCCGCTTCAGTCCGCGGATCGGCCGCAACCGGCCGAAAAGCCCGGCGATCTCCGCCATTCTTCCGATTTCCTCGCTGGCACAGCGCTTGCTCACGCAGCTCTTCGAATGCGCGGCAAGACGCATTGCATCTCAACCGTAAAGCCAGAAGGAAACGCACATGGAGCTTGGCTATTTCACCATGCCCTCGCATCCGCCGGAGTGCGGATTGAAGGAGGGCCACGACTGGGACCTGCAGACCCTGCGCTGGCTCGATGAGCTCGGCTACCAGGAAGCCTGGATCGGCGAGCACCACACCGCGCCGTGGGAGCCGCATCCGTCGCCGGATCTGTTGATGGCGCAGGCGCTGATGCAGACCAAGAATCTGCGCATCGGCCCCGGCGGCTTCCTGCTGCCCTATCATCACCCGGCCGAACTCGCCAATCGCGTCGCGATGCTCGATCACCTCTCCAACGGGCGGATGAATTTCGGCGTCGCGGCCAGCGGACTGCCGAGCGACTGGGCGATGTTCAACGTCGACGGCATGTCCGGCCAGAACCGCGACATGACCCGCGAGGCGCTGGAGATCATCTTGAAGATGTGGACCGAGCCGGGGCCCTGGACCCACAAGGGCAAGTTCTGGACGGTGACGAAACCGGACACGATGTTCGATTTCCTCAAGCCGCACATCAAGCCGCTGCAAGCGCCGCATCCGCCGATCGGCGTCGCGGGCCTGTCGAAGAATTCTGACACCCTCAAACTTGCCGGCGAACGCGGCTTCATCCCGATGAGCCTCAACCTCAACCCGGCCTATGTCGGCAGCCATTGGGACTCGGTGGAAGCCGGCGCGGCCAAGACCGGCCGCAAGCCGAGCCGCAAGGACTGGCGGCTGGTGCGCGAGGTGTTCGTCGCCGACACCGACGAGGAGGCGTGGCGGCTCTCCACCGGCGACATGATGGGCCGGATGATGAGCGAATATTTCCTGCCGCTGCTCGGCCATTTCGGCTTCAAGGACTATCTGAAGCACGCGCCCGACGTGCCTGACAGCGATGTCACCGTCGAATATTGCGCGCGCCGGAATTGGATCGTCGGCTCGCCCAAGACCGTCACCGAGAAGATCGAGCAAATCTACCAGGAGGTCGGCGGTTTCGGCGTGCTCCTGGTGTTCGGCTTCGACTACAAGCACAAGCCGGAAGCCTGGCGGCACTCGCTGGACCTGCTCAAGAACGAGGTGATGCCGAAGCTCAAGCATCTCGGCGCCGAGTTCGAGAAGGCTGCATGACAGCTGCGCGGGGTGCGGGGCTTGCCTCGCACCCCGTGTTCCATATCTTAAGCGGAGTTTTTGCTACCGGGGTTGGCGGAATGACGGTCGACGCACAGAGTTTCAAGCAGGCGATGCGCCATTGCGCCGGCGCGGTTGCGCTGGTGACGGTCGGCCGGGAGGCTGGGCAGCGCACCGGGCTGACCGTGACTTCGGCCTGCTCGCTGTCGGACAATCCGCCCTCGGTCCTGGTTTGCGTTAACCGGAATGCCAGCGCCCACGCGCGCATCCGCGAGGAGCGCCATTTCGTCATCAACTTCCTGAACGAGGATCATGCGCTGCTGGCGCTGACCTTCTCCGGCCAGAAGGGCGTCAACGGCGACGACCGCTTCGCCTTCGGCAACTGGACGGTCGGCGCGACCGGCGCTCCGGTGCTGGAGGACGCGGTCGCGGCGTTCGACTGCGTGCTGACCCAGGAGCTGGAAACCAAGACGCACTCGGTCTTCATCGGCGAGGTCAAGCACGTGCGCGCCGCCACGGCGGTCGATCCGCTGATCTACCTGCGCAGCGGTTTTCAGAGCGTGCGCAACATCCACGATCCGGTGGTGCTCGGCGACCTCGACGCCCGTCGCATCAGCTGGAACGAGTTCTCCTGAGCCTTCGCCCAGCGCGGAATGAAGTAAGATTGAATCGTTTCGACCGCGGGTTCGGTCCACCTCTCCCCGACGGGGAGAGGTCGATTTGCGCAGCAAATCGGGTGAGGGGCCGCAGCTCTAACGAGGGACCGTAACCCCTCACCCGGATCGCATCTTTGATGCGATCCGACCTCTCCCAAGGGAGAGGTGAACCTCCGCTGCTGCTCCAGATCGGCCTAATCTCTTCACGCTCGGCCTATCTCAGCCACACCAGCATCGGGACCGGCGCGCGCCCCGCGCACGACAGCGTGCCCTCATAGGCGTGCGTCTTGCGGGCGCTGTACTTGCAGGGGGCGTCGTCCAGCACCAGCTCCGCCGTCACCTGTGAGTCGGAGCCGGCGAATTGCAGCCTGATTTCCCCGGCGCGTTCGTCCGGACCGTCCTGGGTGCAGATCCCGACGTGCTTCATCTTCAGCGGACCGGAAAAATGCTTGCCCGGTCCCGGCTGGCTTTCGGTCAGGTTGCCGGTCAATTCCCATTCGCCCAGCACGCCTGCCTGCGCGAGAAACTCCATCGCGTTGAGCCGAGGGGCGTGACAAAGACAGAGCGCGACGGTGCCGACTAGCACCGCCCAACCGTCGCGCCTGATGGTCGGTCGCATCACAGCTTGCTTCCGGTGGTCTGCCGGAGCTCGATCAGCTCCGGCCGCGAGACGTTGGCATCCGCGGTGAGCCGGGCGATCTGCGCCGCGCATTCCCCGGTCTTGGCCTGGTCGCCGGCCGCCTTGGCGCTCTTGCTCATCCCGACATAGGCCGCCAGCCGGTTGGGCTCCTTCTTCAGCACGGCCTCATAGGCGGCAAGCGCTTCCTTGGGCTTGCCATCGTCGAGCAGCATGGCCCCGTAAAGCTCGCGCGCCGGCGCCAGCGGCCCCGGCGTCACCGGATGCTTGTCGGTCTTGTCTTCCGCCTCCGCGGCGGCATTCATCGCCTCGAGCGCCGCGTCGTGCTTGCCCTCAGCGTAGAGGATCCATGCGCTCGCGACCTGGCGCTGGATGTCGACGATGTTGGACCAGTAGGCGTCCTTCGCGTCCTTCAGCTTGTCGCGCAGCTCGGCGAGCTTGGCGACATCGCCCTGGGCGGCAGCCGGATCACCGGAGCGCGCGGCGCCGACCGCCCGCGCAAAATAGGTGATCGCATCCGCGTAGGCGTATTTAGTCTGCTTCGGCTGCAGCGCGGCGGCGGCCTTCCAGTCGCCGCGTTCGAACACATAGCGCGCCTGGCTCGCCGCCACCGCGTACGGCCCGGCGAACCGCTCGAGCCTGAATTGCATCTGGCCGAGTTCGTCGACGACGGCGCGCGCCTCCTCGTCCTGGCCGAGCTGGAGGTAGGCATAGACGAGGTAGTCCATGGCGTGGGCCTGATCCTGCTGCTCGCCGTCCTCCCTGGCGATCCGCGCCGATTCCTTGTTAGAGGCGATCGACTCCTTCCAGTAGCCGACCCGGGTGAAGATATGCGACGGCATGTGCTGGGCATGCGGCGCATGGGCCGCGATCTTCGAATAACGCGTCGCCGCGTCGAGGCCTTTCTCCGCCAGCGCCGGATAGTCGTAGAGATGGATCAGGTAGTGGGCGACGCCCGGATGGTCGGGCTGGCGTTTGAAGATCGGCTCCAGCAGCGCCGCGCCCTTCAGCTGGTTGGCATAGGTCTTGTCGGTCGGCAGGGCCGCGACGTTGAGCGTGATCGCATAGGCGATCTGCGCCTCGTCATCGTCGGCATAGCGGGCCGCCACCTGCTCTTCGGCGGCGAGGAATCGCTGCACGCGCGTGCGGTGATCGACCTTGTCGTAGTCGACATACATCGCGGCGATTGCATCGATGTAATCCCGCTCGCGGTCCGTCTTCGCACCCACCGCCTGGCCCTTCTTCACCGCCTCTAGCCCGAGCGGAAGGTTCTCCGGCGGCGGCGGCGCGTGCGGATTGTAGAGATAGCTGAGCGCGATCCCCCAATAGGCGATGCCGCATTGCGGGTCTTCCTTGAGCGCCTCCTCGAAGGTGCGTCGCGATGCGCTGTACCAGAACGAGTGCTGATACCGCATCGCCTGATCGAACAGCTCCTGCGCCGGCGGCGTGCAGGTCGTTGCGAAATGCACGGTGCCGAGCTGTTGTTCGGCCGAATGTGCGGCGGCAGGTTGCGAAATGGTCGCGGCAACCAGGCCAAGGACCACAGTGAGAGGAAACCGCGTCATGGGACCCGCTCCGTGTCGTCGATGAAAGTGAACACGATATCACCATTTGCGCATGACGGGAAATATGACGGTCGTTCCATCATTGTACGTCGGCGGACCGGCTTTGTGACGTTTGATGTCGTCCATAAACGATCAGCAATGCTGACCGGTCGAAAATCCGGGCGTCATGGTATGGTGCTCCCGCGGGTGGCGCCGACAGACCGAGGCGCAGGCGGGTCTCAGGATGACGGGTCTATCCTCGTCATTGCGAGCGAAGCGAAGCAATCCATCGCGCAGCATATGCGGAGGAATGGATTGCTTCGTCGCTTCAGCGCAAAATTGCTCTGCAATTTTGTCGCGAGCTCCTCGCAATGACGGGGCCTAAAGGTGCACAACCTCTCAGGATACGGGAGCATCAACCATGAAGATCGTCGTGATCGGCGGGACCGGCCTGATCGGCTCCAAGACAGTCGCAATCCTGCGCGAGCGCGGCCACGAGGTGGTCGCCGCGTCGTCCAAGAGCGGGATCAACGTCATCACCGGCGAGGGCCTCAAGGAGGCCATGGCCGGCGCTGCGGTCGTGATCGACCTCGCCAACTCGCCCTCGTTCGAGAACAACGCGGTGCTGGAATTCTTCGAGACCGCAGGCCGCAACCTGCTCGCGGCCGAGTCCGCCGCAGGTGTCCGGCATCACGTCGCGCTCTCCATCGTCAACACCGACCGCACGCCCGAGAACGGCTACTTCCGCGCCAAGGTCGCGCAGGAGAAGCTGATCGAGGCGTCAGGGATTCCGTATACGATCATCCGCGCCACCCAGTTCATGGAATTCATCGGCGCCATCGCCGACGCAGGCGCGGTCGGCAACACCGTGAAACTCTCGCCCGGCCTGTTCCAGCCGATCGCGGCGGAAGAGGTGTCCGCCATGGTCGCGGATATCGCGCTGGAGCCGCCACGCAACGGCATCGTCGACATTGCCGGCCCCGACCGGGCGCCGTTGGACGAAATCGTCACCCGCTACCTGAAGGCTGTCGGCGACCCGCGCCAGGTCGTGCGCGACCCCGATGCCCTCTACTGGGGCGGCCGCGTCGAGCAGCTTTCGCTGGTGCCGCTCGGCGACGCCCGCCTCGGCCGCATCGACCTGAACGAATGGCTGCGCCGCGCGCGGGCGAAGGGCTGATTATCCGTTCTGAACCCGGTTGACGGCCTCTCTACTGGCCCGATCGAAAGGCGGACCTGCGCGCAACTCTATCAAAGCAGCGTCCATCGCGCCCAAAACCGACGCAGGCAGGAACGCGCTGGAGTCGGCTGCTGCCCCGAAGCGCCGATCACCCTTCCGGCACGCCAGCGAGGCGCCAGCCTTCACACAAGCGCTGCAGCCCGGCAAGGTAAACTGGATTGTCGCTTTGTTGAGCTGCGAGCAAGCGACGAATGGTGAAACCTGAGTTGAGCGCAAGTCCCGTTCTCGCAGCAGTTCGCGCCTCATCGCGCGCGCCGGTCAAGGCCAAGGCAGCGGCGAGCGATAAATGAGCGAGATGAAAGTTACGGTTCGCCTCGGTGCTTCGTCGCAGCCAACTGACGGCTTCGACGTCTGAACCAAGCAGCAGCTTGGCCACGCCCGCAAAACACGCCCACTGGTAGGCGAAAACGTCGCGAGGAGAGAGCCGTAAAGCTTCGAGTATATGGCCTTCGGTCTCGGTAGCGCGACCTATGTAGGATTTGGCGAAACCAAGGGCAGCATGAGCGAGGACCAAATTCGGAGCCAGCGCCAACGCATGTTCGAACTCACGGATGCCTTGGGCGGCCCGGTTCGTAAAGGTCTGGACCCAACCCCGAGCCATGTGGGCTGAGGCACTGTTCGGCCTAATCGACAATACTTTGTTCACCATCGCCTCGGCCGCCGCAAGCCGCGCGGGCCCATCATCCGTCGTAAAGCTACCTCCAACTACCGTATCAACATTTGCCAGACCAATCATTGCTTCGACGTTGCCGGGATCGAACTCTAGCGAGCGTTCGAAGAAGCCCCGCGCTTGCGTCACGCATTCAAGGCTAATCCCCTTCATCAACCAGGCCCGGCCCTGGAAGCACAAGTCCATCGCGTCGGGATGCAGCGTATGCTCGGCTCGTCGCGCCTCAGCCTCGATGAGCTGGGCACCTAATGTACCGGCGAGCCTCGACACGATTTCGTCCTGCATATCGAACAGGTCGACGACAGGCTTCTCGAAGCGCTCGGCCCAAAGATGCTGGCCGCTCCTGGCATCGATCAGCTGAACATTCATCCGAAGTCGCTTGCCGCTGCGTTGCACTGAGCCTTCGAGCACGTAGCGAACATTCAATTCGCGGCCGACTTGGCGCACATCGACAGCTCTGCCCTTGTATGAGACGGCGCTGTTCTGTGCCATTACAAATGAACCACCGATGCGCGACAGGTCCGTGGTCAGACTCTCGGTTATACCGTCCGCGAAATAGTCCTGCTCACGATCACCGCTCAGGTTCGCGAAGGGTAGCACGACGATGGACAGGCGCGGCGGCGCTTCGCCGGTTCGCTCAATTGGGCCAATCGTCTCATTTGCGGGCCTCCGGTCTTCCTTCACTGCGCAAACGAAGCGGAAACCCTTGCGCGGCAATGTTTTGATCAAGTGCTGTTTCTCGCCGGAGTCGCCGATTGCGCGCCGGGCGGCGTTGAGTCGAGTCGTCAGCGCAGCATCCGAGACGATGCGGCCCTTCCAGATCGCGTTGATGAGATCGTCCTTGCTGACGACGCGCTCTCGGTTTCGGATCAGGTATTCAAGCAGATCGAACACCAGGGGTGTGACAACAACCACGTCCGTCGCGCGCTGCAGTTCGCGCCTGTCGGTATCCAATGCGTAATCCTCAAAAAGAAAACGCAAGCTGCATTCCCTCTCGCGGCTACCTCTGAAATCCAAAGATAAGCTGCCAGCGAAGAAAATGTAAGCGAGCTGTCAAGCGCGCGCCAAGGGATGTGTGCTGGCCACCTCGCCTGGTCGAAATAGCCGGGGCGAGAAAGACTACGTCGCTCGATCGGCGCTCTCAACCGACCCGTGTTGCACACCATAGCTGTCTATTTGAGCGGACGGGGCGATCGCGTCTGGGGACCAACACCTTCGTCCTCAAACAGCGCCCGGATTGAGTCCAATGGCAGCGCCTGCCTGCTGCGGAGCATTGGTCCGCACGCTGCCCGGGATCTGCCGAAGAAAGCCGACATGCCGTCGTCACCCGACAATGTCCGGTTTTAGGGGGAAAGCCGAATTGGCTGAGTACACCCCTTGGCCGCCTCCGGGGCCGGCACGCTCGATCAAATCTGGCTCCGGCGCGGGCTTTTTTGCCCCCGGGGCATGGTGATTTGGCCGGGTTTGGCGTAAAGCAGCCGAAATCACAAATCGCTACGCGCGCGGCCGTGCCATTTGCCGGACCCGCCGCTTCATGTCACGCGGCGCCGTGCGCCGCGCCAACCAAGGTTTTTCCCGTGTCATTCCCGACCACCAGTCCGCCGCTCGCGCGGGCGCTTGCCGAGCGCAGCTACGATCGGCCGACCCCGGTTCAGACCGCCGTCCTTGCCAATGAGGCCGTCGGCCGCGACCTGCTGGTGTCGGCGCAGACCGGCTCCGGCAAGACCGTCGCCTACGGGCTCGCGATGGCCAGCGATCTGCTGGCCGAGGCCGAGCGCTTCGCGCGCGCGGCTGCGCCGCTTGCGCTGATCGTCGCGCCGACCCGCGAGCTTGCTTTGCAGGTCCACCGCGAACTCGCCTGGCTCTATGGGCATGCCGATGCGCGCGTCGTGTCCTGCGTCGGCGGCATGGACCCGCGGCGCGAGCAGCGCGAGCTGGCCGCCGGCGCGCACATCGTGGTCGGGACGCCCGGGCGCCTGTGCGATCATCTGCGCCGCGGCCATCTCGACACCTCGGAGTTGAAAGCCGTGGTGCTCGACGAGGCCGACGAGATGCTCAATCTCGGCTTTCGCGAGGACATGGAATTCATCCTGGAATCGACGCCGGAGGCGCGCCGTACCCTGCTGTTCTCGGCGACGTTTCCGCGCGGCATCGTCGCATTGGCAAAACAGTATCAGCAGGACGCGTTTCGGATCGAGGTCGCGGGCGACGAGGGCGGTCATGCCGACATCGACTACCGCGCGATCCGGATCGCGCCCGGCGACGTCGAGCACGCCGTCGTCAACGTGCTGCGCTTCTTCGAGGCGCCGAGCGCGCTGGTGTTTTGCAACACGCGCGACGCGGTCCGGCATCTGCAGGCCGCATTGCTGGAGCGCGGCTTTGCCGTGGTCGCACTGTCGGGCGAGTTGACCCAGAACGAGCGTACTCAGGCGCTGCAGTCGTTGCGTGATGGACGCTCGCGGGTCTGCGTCGCGACCGACGTGGCGGCGCGCGGCATCGATCTGCCGAGCCTCGACCTCGTCATCCATGCCGACCTGCCGAACGACCCGGAGGTGATGCAGCATCGCTCCGGCCGCACCGGCCGCGCCGGCCGCAAGGGCGTCAGCGTGCTGCTGGTGCCGCCGGCACGGCGGCGGCGCGCCGAAACGCTGCTCGATCTGTCCGGCATCGATGCGCTCTGGGGCACCGCGCCGCAGGCCGACGATATCCGCAAGCTCGATCATGACCGCATGCTGAAGGACGCGGTGTTTTCCGAGGAGGCGACCGCCGACGATCTGGTGCTGGCGCAGGCGCTGCTGGCCGAGCGGTCCGCGGAGCAGATCGCCGCGGCGCTGGCGCGGCTCTATCGCGCGCGGTTGCCGGCGCCCGAGGATATCATCGATCCCGGCGAGATCCGGTCGCGCGACGATCGCGGCCGCGACAAGGCGCGTGCGCGCGGCGATGACCGGCCGGAGCGGCCGCGATCGAAGCCGGGCAAATCCTCGCCGCGCCACGGCATGGAAGAGGCCAGCGTCTGGTTCCGCGCTGCGATCGGGCGGCGCAAGAACGCCGAAGCGCGCTGGCTGCTGCCGATGATCTGCCGCCGCGGCGGCATCGACAAGCGCGACATCGGCGCGATCAAGATCATGGACACGGTCACCGAGTTCGAGATTTCGGCGCGCGTCGCCGACTCCTTCGCGGTCAAGATCCAGCGACCCGACAAGGAAGACAGCATCCGCATCGAGCCGCTGGCCGGCGCGCCGCAAGCCGAAGCGCCGCCGGACAAGCGCTCGCACGCGCCGCGGCGCGAGGCCGGCGATATGGATCGCGACACGCGTCGAGACGAGCGGCCGCGCGAGGCGGCACGGCCGAAGCACCACGGCAAGCCATCGCGCGAGAGCGGCCCGAAATTTGCCGACGAGCGGCCTCCCGGGAAAAAGAACAAGCATCGCAACAAGTCCGATCACACCGGCGCAGCGGTCGGCGTCACGTCGTGGCCGACAAAAGCTGCGTCCGGAAAGAAGAAGAAAAAGCGCCGCGGCTGAGAGGGGGTGAAGCTTTGTCCTCATCCACCGCTGTCATCGCCCGGCCTGTGCGCAATTGCGCACATGGACCGGGCGATCCAGTACGCCGCGGCCTCTCGGTTCAAGCACTGCTGTCTCTGGAATACTGGATCACCCGCATGCGCGGGTGATGACACCGAGCAAGTTGAGTAAACCAACCCGTCACCCTGTGCCGGCGAGGAAATGCAGCCGTCATTGCGAGCGAAGCGAAGCAATCCATGCCACCACATATGCGGCGCGATGGATTGCTTCGCTTCGCTCGCAATGACGGAGGATAGAATTGCGTACAATCCCTCACCGTCACCCCAAGCTGGTACCGCACGGAGACGCTTCGTCTCTCCCGCTTGCGGGGGTGAGGGGGCGACGTTGGCGCGATTTCGGAATATTGGAATAGTACCCCTGAGTTGCCCGACGTGTCAAGTGGCCCACGTCGAACGCCGGCTGCCGGCTACTTTGCATGGGGTTGTTTTTCAGCATTTTGGTCGCGCGCCGCTCCGACGGTCCCGGGAGCGAGAGCCCGGGGCCCTCGCGGCCGCAATTCAACCCGATTTCATCACGCCTTAGCCGTCCAGCGCGATCTTCAGCGCCTTGATCTTGCGGTACAGCGTCGCGCGGCTGAGCTTCAGCGCCTTCGCCGCCTCCGCGACGCGCCCGCCGCTCGCACGCAGCGCGTTCTCGATCATCGCGCGCTCGGCCGCGTCGTGATCGGCCACGGCCGACCGTCCGCCAACGGGCAGATCGAGATCAGCGTCGCTGATGACGCCGCCTTCCGCGGTGCATCCGGCGAGCCGCAGCACGTGGCGGAGCTGGCGCATGTTGCCGGGGAACGGATAGGCCATCAGCTGCGCCCAGGCGTCGGGCGCGATGCGGCAGTGCGGGGCTTCCTCGTCGGCGATCTGCGCGATCACCTCGCGCTTGTCGGCGCGCTCGCGCAGCGCCGGCAGCCGCACCTCCATGCCGCGCAGCCGGTAATACAGGTCGGCGCGGAAGCTGCCGTCCTCGGCCATCTGCGCGAGGTCGCGGTGGGTGGCGCTGATCAGGCGGATGTCGACCGGCACGGGTTTGAGCGCACCGAGCGGCCACACTTCGCGGTTCTCAAGCACGCGCAACAGCCGCGTCTGCAGCGCCAGCGGCATGTCGCCGATCTCGTCGAGGAACAGCGTGCCGCCGCTCGCCTGCACGATCAGTCCCTTCGAGCCCTCGCGCCGCGCGCCGGTGAAGGCGCCGGCCTCGTAGCCGAACAACTCGGCATCGATCAGGCTTTCCGGCATCGCCGCGCAGTTCAGCGCGACATAGTTGTTGGCGGCGCGGTTGCTGGCGGCGTGGATGGCGCGCGCGAACACGTCCTTGCCGGCGCCGGTCTCGCCATGCAGCAGGATCGGCAGATCGAGATTGCCGACCGTCAGCAGCCGCTTCACGCCCTTGATCAGCACGGGATCGCGGCCCGCAAGCCGGTGCAGGCCATCGAACCGTCCCGCCGGCTTGTCGCGCGACGGCGCCGGCGCTGGACGGGAGGATCGTGCGCGCAGCGGCGGCGCGATGCGGCCATGGCCCCACGGCGAGCCGTCGGCGCGGCGCAGCGCGACGCGCTCCTCCGAGCTCGGCGCCGCGCGCTCGTCGAGCTGGATCAGGCGCGACAGGTCGATGCCGTCGGATATCATCGCATCGGTCAGGCCGAACGCCGCCCGCGCGCTGCGGCAGGCGCCGACGACGCGGCGGTCGTCGTCATAGGCCAGCATACCCTGTCCGTCGCTGCCGGGCAGGGTGGCGATCCAGGACGCGCGATAACGCCGGCGGAAGAAGGCGCGCTCGATCCGCCGCGTCGCGTCGGTGGTGACCGCCAGCGCCAATTCATGCGCGCCGCGGCCGAGATCGCTGCGGCAGGACGAGATGTTGACGGCGCCGGCGAGCCGGCCGGCATGGTCGAACAGCGGCGACACCGCGCAGGTGAACATGTGCCACTGCTCGCGAAAATGCTCGTCGCCATGCACGATGATCGGCCGCTGCTCGGCGAGCGCGGTGCCGAGCCCATTGGTGCCCTCAAAAGTCTCGGCGAAGTTCGAGCCGGTGTAGATCTTCCACTCCAGGAACATCCGCGCGTAGTCGCCTTCCGGCAGGCGGCTCACCAGCATGGTGGCGTTGGGATCGGCGAGATTGACGCAGTAGCCGGAGTCTCGCAGCAGGCGCGCCAGGTCCTCGAGCTCGGGAACCGCGACCCGGATCAGCTCCTCCATCGGCTCGGCGACGTGGCGGATTTCGGCCTCGGTCAGCGTCTGCGGCGGCCCGCGCCGCGCCGGATCCAGCTTGTGATTGACCACGCAGCGCCGCCACGAGGCCGCGATCCGCGACTCGGCCTCGACGCCGGCCACCTGGCTCGCCGTCGACAAAACACGGGCGACATGATTCGAGGCCGAAAGGTTGGCCATCCAGAGGTCTCCACCCTGTATTTTTGCCGAAGTCTGGCAGCCGGCGAGCGAATGTCAATTGGCCGCCGGGGTCGCGGGGGGAGGCATTTGACACCTCCGACGCGCCGAACGACGATGGCCTCCACAGGTGCAAGCAAGAAGACTGGCCGTGGACGTGGACGAAGCGATGAAACTTGCGGTGATCGGACGTGGTCTGATCGGGGCGGCGGCGGCACGCCATTTGAGCAAGATGGGCCACGAGGTTGCGCTGATCGGGCCCGATGAGCCGGCAGACTTCGCGCATCACGACGGCGTCTTCGGCAGCCATTACGACGAGGGCCGGATCACGCGCTGGTTCGATCCCCACCCGTTCTGGCGGCAAATGAATCGCGCGGCGCTCTCGCGCTACGACGAGATTCTTGCGGAAAGCGGCGTGGAGTTCTACCGCGAAGCCGGCGCGCTTCACGTCGGCCGCAGCGACAGCCGCGACGTCACCTCGGTCGGCGACATCTGTGCCGCGGACGGCATTCCTTGCGAGGCCTATCAGGATGCGCGGCTGGCGGAGCGATTTCCCTATCTCCGATCGACGGCGGCCATGCTGGGCTATTTCGAGCCGCGCGATGCCGGCTACATCTCACCGCGCCGCCTGGTGCGGGCGCAGACCATCGCGGCGCAGCGCGCCGGGGCGCGGGTCATCGCCGAGCCTGCGCTGGGGATTTCCGAAAGCGGCTCCGGTGTGACGATCCGGACGCGATCCGGCGACGTTGAGGCCGAGCGCGTCCTCGTTGCCGCGGGCGGCCACACCCAATCGCTGCTCGGCCGATCCCTCGGCTTCACCGTCTATGCGCGGACCGTGGCCCTGTTTCGGCTTGATGCGGCGGAGGTGCAGCGCCTGGCCGGCATGCCGTCGATGCGCTGCATCGGACCGAAGGGCGACAATCCCTATATTCTGCCGCCGATCGCCTATCCGGATGGCCAGACCTGGCTCAAGCTCGGCGGCGATCCCGTCGATATTCCGCTCGAGAGCGAGGCTGACATCAAGGACTGGTTCAGATCGGGCGGCACGGTTGCCGTGGCCGACAGGCTGCAGGAGCAGATCCTCGCGCGCATTCGCGACCTCAGATTCGAGGAACGCCGTGTCGTGCCGTGCATGACCACTTTCGGCAACACCGGCTTGCCGTGCATCGGACCGCTGTCGGCGCGCGTCACCGTCGCGTTCGGCTGCTACGGCAAGAGCGCGAAGTGTTCGGACGAGCTGGGCCGCTTGGGCGGCATGGCGCTGCTCGGCGAGGTCAACGCAGAGCTCGCGCCTTGATTCAGCGGAGCGGCACCGGCGAGTTGCACGCGACGAGACGGCTCCGTAGGGCGGATTAGCGTAGCGTAATCCGCCATCAGCGTGCGGGCGCGGGTCTGCGGCGGATTACGCCTTCGGCTAATCCGCCCTACGATCACTTCGCTTCGCCGGCCGTGAACAGCAGGAACGAACGCCCCGTCACCTTGCACGTGCTGCCGAATTCGAGCGAGCCGCCCGCCGTTTCCTCCGGCGCGCTGGTATCCAGCAGCAGCGACCAGTGCGGACCCGCCGATGTCGGCGGCAGCTTGAAATCGACCTCGCCCTCATAGCTGTTGAGGATCATCAGAACGGTGTCGTCCTCGCCCTGGCGCGCGATCGCGGTTTTGCGCGCGCGGCCGTCGAGCAGCACGCCGAAGCATTTGATCCAGCCGGTGGTCCAGTCGGACTGCGTCATCTCGGCACCCGAGGTGTTGATCCAGACGATGTCGCGAATATCGAGCTGCGCATCGCGGTCGCCGGAGAGGAAGCGGCTGCGGCGCAGGATGGGATAGTCGCGCCGCAGCTTGATCATACGCTTGGTGAACGCGAGCTGCTTCTCGGCAGCCTCCGACAAATTCCAGTCGAACCACGAGATCTCGTTGTCCTGGCAATAGGCGTTGTTGTTGCCGCGCTGGGTGCGGCCGAACTCGTCGCCGCCGAGCAGCATCGGCGTGCCCTGCGAGGCCAGCAGCGTCGCCAGCATGTTGCGCTTCTGGCGTTCGCGCAGTTTCAGAATCGCGTGATCGTCGGTCGGGCCCTCGGCGCCGCAGTTCCAGGAATGGTTGTCCGACGAGCCGTCGTTGTTGTTCTCGCCATTGGCCTCGTTGTGCTTAAAGTTGTAGCTCGCCCAGTCGTTCAGCGTGAAGCCGTCATGGGCGGTCATGAAGTTGACGCTCGCCCAGGTGCGGCGTCCCTCGCGGTTGAACACGTCGTGCGAGCCGAGCAGCCGTGGCGCCAGCGCGCCCGGCTGCGCCTCGCCGCGCCAGAAGTCGCGCACGGTGTTGCGGTACTTGTCGTTCCACTCCGCCCAGCCCGGCGGGAAGCCGCCGACCTGGTAACCGCCGGGGCCGCAATCCCAGGGCTCGGCGATCAGCTTGACGGTGGCGAGCAGCGGATCCTGGTTCATCGCCTTCAGGAAGCCCGACTGCTCGTCGAAACCATAGACCTCGCGCGCCAGAATGGTGCCGAGGTCGAAGCGAAAGCCGTCGACATGCATGTGGCCAGCCCAGTAGCGCAGGCTGTCCATCACCAGCTGGATCACCCGCGGATGCGACAGGTTCACCGTGTTGCCGGTGCCGGTGTCGTTGATGTAGTAGCGGCGCTTGTCGGGCAGCAGGCGGTAATAGCTCGCGTTGTCGATGCCCTTGAACGACAGCGTCGGCCCGCGCTCATTGCCTTCGGCGGTGTGGTTGTAGACGACGTCGAGGATCACCTCGAGGCCGGCGCCGTGCAGCCGCGACACCATCTCCTTGAACTCGCGCAGGCAGTTCGCGACGTCGGCGGCATAGCGCGGATCGGCCGCGAAGAAGCCAATCGTGTTGTAGCCCCAGTAATTGGTGAGGTGTTTCTCCAGCAGATTGCTGTCGTTGACGAAGGAATGCACCGGCAGCAGCTCGACAGAGGTGATGCCGAGCGCCTTCAGATAATCGATCGCCACATTCGAGCCGAGGCCGGCATAGGTGCCGCGCTGATTCTCGGCGATGCCGGGATGCCGTTTGGTAAAACCCTTGACGTGCGTCTCGTAGACGATGGTCTCGTCCCAGTGCGCTTCCTGCCGTTGCGGTTCCTGGGTCCAGTCGAAATTGGGATCGACCACCACGCATTTCGGCATGAACGGCGCGCTGTCGCGCTCGTCGAACGTGAGGTCGTCGCCGCTCTCCATCCTGTAGCCGAACACCGCCGGATTCCAGATCAACGATCCGACATGGGCACGGGCATAGGGGTCGAGCAGCAGCTTGTTCGGGTTGAAGCGGTGGCCGCCGTCGGGCTGATAGGGCCCATGGACGCGATAGCCGTAGAATGTGCCCGGCTGCACGCCATGGACAAAGCCGTGAAACACCTGGTCGGTGTATTCCGGCAGCTCGAAGCGATGCGTCTCGCGCGCGCCGTCGAACAGGCAGAGCTCGACCTTGGTGGCGTTGGCGGAAAACACCGCAAAATTGGTGCCGTTGCCGCTCCAGGAGGCGCCCAGCGGATAGGGCAGCCCTTCCTCAATGACGAAATCGGACATTGTGTCCCCCAGCCAGAAAATCGACCTGCAACAAACGCCGCCGCGCGGAAAATGTTGCACGGGGATGTTAGCGGCAATGGAGCTTGATTTGTATGACGCTCCCCGGCCATCGCGTGGCGAGCGCGCCCAGAACGATTGCGACGAGTGAGGTGAGCACGCCCTTCAGGCTCCCTCCCCCCTTGCGGGGGAGGGTTGGGGAGAGGGGTACCCCACGACGTGCTCTCTCCATTTGCGCGCGAGCCACAGAAGCGATTTTTCGAGACCGATGTTCATGTCACCATCTCGCCCGCGGCCACCCCTCTCCCCACCCTCTCCCGCAAGGGGAGAGGGAGCCCTGGCATTGTGCCCGCTTCACTTGCGTAGGCGCAAAACAACCCGACGGGCAACTCGGGGGCGACCGTCGTCTCACGCCGCGCGGATGTTGGCGAGGAAGCTGTCGACCTTCTGGCGCAGCGCGGTCGCCTGGGTGTTGAGCTGTTCCGCCGAGGTCAGCACGCGGCCGGCGGCGGTGCCGGTTTCGCCGGCGGCGCGGGTGACGACGCCGATGTTGCCCGAGACTTCGCTGGTGCCGCGCGCGGCCTCCTGCACGTTGCGGGCGATCTCGCGGGTCGCCGAGCCCTGCTCCTCGACCGCAGAGGCGATCGCGACCGTGATCTCGTTGATACCGCCGATGGTGCCGCCGATATGCTCGATCGCATGCACGGCTTCGGTGGTGGCTTCCTGCATCGCGGCGACCTGGGCCGAGATTTCCTCGGTGGCTTTGGCGGTCTGGCTCGCCAGCGACTTCACCTCGCTCGCTACCACGGCAAAGCCGCGGCCGGCTTCGCCGGCGCGCGCCGCCTCGATCGTGGCGTTGAGCGCCAGGAGGTTGGTCTGGCTGGCGATGTCGCTGATCAGATTGATCACGTCGCCGATCTTCTGCGCCGCGGCGGAGAGGCCCTGCACCGTGGTGTTGGTGCGGTTGGCTTCCTCGACCGCCTTGTGCGCGATCTCGGTCGACTGCGCGACCTGGCGGCCGATCTCGGAGACCGACGACGACAGTTCCTCGGTCGCCGCCGCCACCGTCTGCACATTGGCGGAGGCCTGCTGCGCCACCGCGGCGACCGTGGTCGCCTGCCGGCTGGCATCATCGGCGGCGGTCGACATGCTGTTGGAGGTCGCGCGCAGCTCGACCGCAGCACCGGCCAGCGCGTCGAGCGAGGCGCGCACGCCGTTCTCGAACTCGTCGGCCATGCGGCCGAGGAAGCCGCGCTTCTCGGCCTCGGAACGCTTCTTCAATTCGTCCTGCTCGCCGCGCAGCCGCACCGCCTCGATCATGCTGTCCTTGAACACCTGGACCGATTGCGCCATCGCGCCGACTTCGTCGCGGCGGTCCTGCGCCGGGATCGAGGTTGCGGTATCGCCGGCGGCGATCTTGCGCATCGCCGCGGTCATGCCGGTGATCGGTCTGACGATGCTGCGTCCGAGCAACAGGCACATCGCGATCACGAGCAGCAGCGCGGCGGCGACCAGCCCGCCGATCCAGCGCGCCTGGCTCCAGAAGATGGCGTCGACGTCGTCGAGATAGATGCCGCCGCCGATGGTCCAGCCATAGGGCTTGAACTCGACCGCGTAGGAGATTTTCGGCAGCGGCTCGGTGCCGCCGGGCTTCTGGAACCGGTAGCTCACGAAACCGCCGCCCTGCGCCGCGCGTTCGATCTGCAGCTTGGTGAACAGCACGCCGTCCGGGTCGGGTGAATTGTAGAGGGTCTGGCCCTCGACCTTGGGATTGGGGTGCGACTGCACCAGGCCTTGCGCATTGAAGGCATAGAAATAGTCGCCCTGGCCGAAACGCAGCGTGCGCAGCAGCGCGCGGCCGCGCTCGAAGGCATCAGTGTCGGACAGGCCGGCCGCCTTGGAGGCCTGGTAGTTGAGGTCGACGGCTTGCCGCGCCAGGGTCACGAGGTCCTGCAGCTTGGCCTTGCGGTCCTCGAGCAGGCTGGCGCGCAGCGTGGTCAACCCGACGCCCGCGACGATGACGATGCCGAGCACCGCGACGCCAACCATGATCATGAGCTTGGAGGAGATTCGCAGATTGCCGAACATGAGGATCTTTTTCCGGGAAGGCGGCCGCCGCTTCGGGCGCCGATGGTTCAGAAAGGCCTAACGGCAATTGATAAAGTTCGACCTAACGCGGCAGCGGTTATGGCCGGCCTGCGCACAGCAAAACCCACGCCGGCCGTGGCAAACGGCCGCGCGAATCAGCAGAACTACGGAGGAGGGTCGCCTATGCGACCAAAGGCTTAAGCGTCGCCGTCTGTCAGTCGCTTCGCGCCGATGTCGAAGCCGAGCCGGCTTGCGCGGTCCTGGCGATCTTCGGCCATCAGCCTCAACTCCCGCTCCAGCGAGCGCGCAACTTCCTCCTGCGATTCTTTGAGACGGGAGCGCTTCGCGGTTTCGGGGTTTGCAGGCTGGGAGGTCACAGGGGAACCCTTGTCATCGTACTGTCACAGGGAGTCTTGGCACGAGTCGATTCAGCCGGACAATCAAAAAGAATTCAGACATAAAAGTTTTGGAAGGTCTCTTACGCCACTGAGTCCGAACTGAGCAGAAGATTCTCTCATGTGCAGATGGCCTGGCTCAAATGCACTGCAATTGGTGAAAATACAGGCGTTCCTCTCTTATCAGACCTTTTTCGAATTGCCGCGAAATCATTTCTGGATTGCGATGAAGACGTCCTGAAACGGACACGCTCTAGGCTTACGAAAGTTCCGGTCAGGGGCCGTCCGTTCGGGAGGCCTGAATGTCGTGTGGGGTGACGTTGGAAATGAAGCAGCTGAATGCGATGCCGTATATGTGGGCGGCCGTCTTGATCGCGGTTGCGGTCTGGGGCGCGGTCGGGTCGCCGCAAATGGCACATACCTCGGTCAAGCAGCACTACGCCGGCACCCGCTAAAGCGCGATGAGATTAGGTTGAATCATCATCGCGCTTTAGCGCTTTGTTTGAGCATGATCTCCGCGCAAACGCTTCGCGTTTGTCGCGAGGGAAAACCGCTTCACACTTTTCCGGATCATGCTCTAGGCCCCAGGCAGAGCCAAATACCCGCGATCACACACGCTACAGCGGCGGCCGCAGCGAGCGCTGCATGTCCATCGTATAGGTGTAGCGCCCCTCGGGGTGCGTGGTGATGGTGACCTCGAACAGTTCCTCGCGCTGACCGTAGTAGCGGCGTACCACAGTCAGCGCCGGCGAGCCGGTCTTGACGCCGAGCGCCTTTGCGATCGGCGCCGGCATGCCGCGGACGAAGATTTCCATCTGGGCGTGCTCGGTGACCTGGCCGTAGGTCTTGGCGATCTGCTCGTGCACGGGCGAGCGGCCGTGATCGCTGCGCTTCACGACGTCGGCGAACTTGCGCAGCACATAGATCTCGGCCCAGCCGAGCGGCGCGGCGAACTGGTCGGAGCGGCGTACCGCCTCGATCAGGAACCAGCTCTTGCCGGGCTCGCATTTCAGCAGCGCGGCGAGCTTGCGGTCGGCGACGATGTCGCCGCTGCTGACCACATCGCGGTAGGTTTCGTTGGAATAGCGCAGCCATTCTCCGAGCGATTTGACGCTGTGGGTGAACAGCACCGGCGGCTCGGAGGCGATCACCACCGAGCCGAGGCCGGCGCGGCGCACGATCAGGCCCTGGTCGATCAGGATGCGCAGCGCCTCGCGCACGGTCTGGCGGCTCGCCTTGTAGCTCGCCATCAGCTCGGTTTCGGTCGGCAGCAGGCCGCCGACGGCGTAGCTGCCGAGCCGGATGTCTTTCTGCAAACCGGTAGCGATGTCGCGGTAGCGGGACGATCTCGCCTTGCCCGGGTTGTCAGACATGCGGGGGCTACTGGCATGCCAAATGGCAGTTGGCCGGATGCCCTGTCTGCATCGACTGCAGCGCGGCCTCGAACGCGGCCAGCGTCGCCAGCACGTCGGCTTCCGGTATCGGGAAGGGCCGCCGGCCGTCGACCGCGTCGGCAAAGGCGGCGAGTTCCGCGGCCAGCGTATCGACCGCCGGATACCGCATCGTCGCGGGGGCCTCGCCGGATTTCCGCAGCACCATCGTCACCTCGTCGAGCACCTCGGCCGATCCCCTCGTTCCGAACACATGAACCCGCCAATAGAACGGTGTTGCGCGGATCGTCGCAAGTGTGCCGCTGACGCCATTCACAAATTCAATCGCCAAGGTTGCAGTATCGAGCGGCGGTGGCCCGGTCTCGCGTGCATTCAACCGGGCATAGACCTGCCGCGCCTCCCCGAGCAGGCTGACAAAGCCGTCGAGCACGTGCAGGCCGGCGCCGGTCAGCCCGCCGCCCGGCGATTCCTCTGATGACAGCCGCCAGCCCTGCGTGACGGCTTGCGAGTTCTCGTTGCTGTTGTGACCCTCGACATGAAGGATAGTGCCGAGCTCGCCGCCGGCAATGACCGCGCGCAGCGCCTGCATTGACGGCCAGAACCGTCGGTTATGCCCGACTGCGAGCACCACGCCGGCGTTGCGGCAGGCGGCAAACATCGCCGCTGCATCGTCGCGCCGAAGCGCGAGCGGCTTTTCGCAGAACACTTGCTTGCCAGCAGCAGCGGCCGCGATCACCTGGCTTTTGTGCAGCGAATGCGGCGTCGCCAGCAGCACGGCGTCGACGGCGGGATCGGCGAGCACGGCGTCGAGGCGGGCGGTGGGTGCAAGACCATGCGTCGCGCGAAAACGCTCCGCACTGGCGATGTCGGGTTCCACCGCCGCGACGATCCTGAGCCGTGGCTCGTTGCTGATAGCCTCGACCAGCGCGCGGCCCCATCGGCCGAGGCCCGCGATTGCGCAATTGATCATGGACCTTCCTTGTTCAGGCGGCGCCCGGCCCGGATCGCCTCGATCACCGCGGCACTGTCGCAGGTCGGGCCGTGCAGCGCGATCGTCCTGCGCAGCAGATCGGCCTGCGCTGACGTCATCGGCAGCGACAGGCCGTGCCGGCCGGCTTCACGCAGGATCAGTTCAGCGTCCTTCAACGTCTGCGCGATGTGCGATTGCGGCGAAAAGTCCTGCGCCAGCATTTTTGGTCCCTTGCTGTCCATGACGGCGGAATATGCCGCCGAGTGCCGCGCGCTCGCAAGGAAGCTCAGGCCGTCGAGGCCGAGGCTCTCGGCAAACACGATACCCTCGGCCAGCGCCGCGCGGTTGCTCTGCAGGATCAGATTGATGGCAAGCTTGGTGCGGCTGGCATTGCCGATCGCACCGACATTGACTCGCCACGGGCAGAGGATGTCGAGCGTCTCCGCCGCGGCCTCGATGGTGTCGGGCTCGCCGGCGACCAGCGCGGTGGCGGTGCCGGAGCGCACCTCGGCGCTGGTGCCCGAAATCGGCGCCTCGATGAAGGCGAGATGCGATCGCGCGGCGAATTCGGCGATCGCCGCGATTTCGTCGGGCGCGCAGGTGGTGGTGCAGATCAGCAGCGGCGGCGCGGTCGTGTTGGCGAGGTCGGGCAGCAATGCCATGATCTGGGCGGCGTCATATACCGCAAGGACAATGGTCTGGCAGCGCGCCGCCACCTCGGCGGCGAAGGTTGCGAATTCAGCGCCGCGGGCGCTCAACCCTTCCTTCCTCGCTGCATCGATATCGTACCCAATCACCCCGACGCCGGCATCGCTGAGACGGGCCGCCAGCGCCGATCCCATCAGGCCTAGCCCGATCACCCCGACTTGTGTTGTGTTGTCCATGGCGCGGCCTCGCCACCTCGCTTCATTGCGGCTGGATGCCGGCGGCCTTCACCTCCGCCGACCAGCGCACCACCTCGCTTTTCACGAAACCGCCGAACTCGGCCGGCGTCAGCGGCGCCACGATCACGCCGACATCGGCGAGCTTCTTCCGGGTCTCCGGCATCGCCAGAAACTTTGCGCATTCGGCGTAGATCCGGTTGACGAACGGCGCGGGCGTCCCGGCCGGAGCGAACAGCCCGTACCAGATCGTGGCCTCGAAGCCCGGCATCACTTCGGCGAGCGCCGGCAGGCCCGGGGTGAGCTCGTTGCGGGCCGCCGACGTCACGCCGATGCCGCGCAGCGTACCGCCCTGCATCTGCGGGATCGCGACCGAGAAATCGCCGAAGGTGAGATCGATCACCCCGGCCATCACGTCGGTCATGGCCTGCGGCACGCCGCGATAGGAGGCCGCGACCAGCGACAGGCCGCCGCGCGACTGCAGCTGCGCGACCGAGATCTGCGAGGCGCCCGAACCGTAGCCCGCGGTCAGGTTCGGATGCGCCTTGGCGAAATCGAGGAATTGCGCGAGGTCCTTGGGCGCAGATCTCGGGTTAATCAGCAGCACCATCGCCGTCGTCGTGGTGCGGATGACGGGGGCAAAATCCTTCACCGGGTCGTAGGACAGGCTCTTGAACGTCGCGACGTTGCTGGCATGCGTCGTGTTCGTGCCCATCAACAGCGTGTAGCCGTCGGGCGCACTGCGTGCGACCTCCTGGGCGCCGATGCTGCCGAGCGCGCCGGCGCGGTTCTCGATCAGCACGGTCTGGCCGAACGCATCCTGCAGATATTGGCCGATCAGCCGCGCCACATTGTCGGGGCCGGCGCCGGCCGGAAACGGCACGATGATCTTGATCTGCCGCTGCGGGAAGTCATCGGCGGCCGGGGCAGGCTGCGCCGCGAAGCCGGAGAGGAGCAGGACGACCAGCAAGCCCAGGCGCAACTTCATCCCGATTCCTCCGCAGATCCGGCCTGACGAGGTCTGTTTCGACCCTGTCTGTTTTGACCAATTTATACGGACAAATGTGCGGCCAACGCAAGTAGTTCGCGCGAGCGGACATTGAGCTCCGTGACATTTGTCCGTATAATTTGTTCAAACAAGGAGCCAGACGACAATGGTTGATGTCAGCGACCTCCACGAGCGCGGGCTGCGCCGGCGCCAGAAGATGTTCGGCGATGCCGATGTCGCCACACGGATGGCCGCGGCGGGCGAGTTCGGCGCGCCGTTGCAGAACATCATCAACGCCTATGTGTATGGCGACGTCTGGGAGCGCAGCGGCCTGTCCGACCAGATCCGCAGCCTGGTCATGCTCGGCATCACCGCGGCAAGCGGCAAGGCGACCGAATTCCGCGTCCACGCCAAGGGCGCGCGGGCCAATGGCTGCACCGCCGCGCAGGTGCAGGACGTGCTGCTGCTGGTCGCGATGTATTGCGGCATTCCCGCCGCGATCGAGACCAGCAAAATCGCAGCCGAGGTGTTCGGCGAGGTGCCGGCCGAGGGGTAGGGCGTCCGCGCGCGGCATGATAGGCAAAATGCCGAGCTGCGATCGGCCACAGGATATGCCCATGCCCGCGTTCCCGACCTCGACCACCGTTCTCGATTCCGTGCTGTTCCGCGATGCCTTCGGCACCCAGGCGATGCGCGAGGTGTTTTCCGACCTGCGTCTGATCGCGCGCTATGCCGAGGTCGAGATCGCGCTGGCCAAAGCCGAGGCGCGCTGCGGCGTGATCCCGGCGGAAGCCGCCGAGGAGATTGCAAGACGCACCGACGTGGCCGCGCTCGATTTCGACCTGCTGCGACAGGAGACCGACGTCGTCGGCTATCCGATCCTGCCGCTGGTGCATCAGATGGTGAAGCAATGCGGCGAGGCCGGCCGCTACGTCCATTGGGGCGCCACCACGCAGGACGTCATGGATACCGCTGTGGTGCTGCAGGTGCGCGACGGCTTTGCGATCATCGAGAACGACATCATAGCGCTCCGCGGCATCCTCGCCGATCTCGCCAAGCGCTATCGCGATACGCCGATGGCCGGCCGCACCCATCTGCAGCAGGCGCTGCCAATCACCTTCGGCTACAAGACCGCGATCTGGCTGGCGGCGTTCGACCGTCACGCCGAACGGCTGGCGCAGCTCAAGCCGCGCGTGCTGGTCGGCCAGTTCGCCGGCGCCGCCGGCACCCTGGCCTCGCTCGGCGACAAGGGATTCGCGGTGCAGCAGGCGCTGTGCGAGGAGCTCGGCCTCGGCGTTCCCGTCTCGACCTGGCACGTCGCGCGCGATGGGCTGGCAGAGGCGGTGAATTTTCTCGCGCTGATCACGGGGACGCTCGGCAAGATCGCGCTCGACATCATGATCATGGCGTCGACCGAATTCGCCGAGGTCTATGAACCCTTCGTCAAGGGACGCGGCGCGTCCTCGACCATGCCGCAGAAGCGTAACCCGATTTCGTCGGAGCTGATGCTGGCGGCCTCGAAGGCGGTGCGCCAGCATGCCGGCTTGATGCTGGACGCGATGGTGCAGGATTTCGAGCGCGCCACCGGCCCGTGGCACGCCGAGTGGATGGCGATCCCGGAAAGCTTTGTGCTGACCGCCGGCGCGCTGCATCAGGCGAAGTTCGCGCTCGGCGGGCTGATCGTCGACGAGAAGCGGATGGCCGACAATCTCGACATCAGCCGCGGGCTCATCGTCGCCGAGGCCGTGATGATGGGGCTGGCGCCGGCGGTCGGCCGGCAGGAGGCGCATGATGTCGTCTATGACGCCTGCCGCGTCGCCAACGAGAAGGGCCTGACCTTGGCCGACGCGCTGGCGGCGGATCAGCGGGTGGCGAGCCGGATCGATCGCGCGACGATCGACCGTCTCACTGCGCCGAGGAACTATCTCGGGCTTGCGCCCGAGATGGTGGATCGGGTGCTGGGGTCGGTGAGACGGTAATCTTGCCGCGGCCGCTCGCCGTCGCGTGATCGGAGAAGGCGGCAGGAACCTTGCGGATGCAGCTCGAATTGGACTACGAATCCACCAATCCTCAACCGACATCGCTGGACGTTTCATGACCGCACATCAACGCGCCCTTTCCGCCTCGATCGATCCCGTCAAGCTCGATCGCCTTGCCGAAGTCGCGGTCAAGGTCGGGCTGCAGCTGCGGCCGGGCCAGGACCTGCTGCTGACCGCGCCCGCGGTGGCGATGCCGCTGGTGCGGCGGATTGCCGAGCATGCCTACAAGGCCGGCGCGGGCCTGGTGACGCCGTTCTTCTCGGACGAGGAACTGACGCTGGCGCGTTACCGCTACGGCCATGACGCGAGCTTCGACCGTGCCGCCAGCTGGCTCTATGAGGGCATGGCGAAGGCGTTCGGCGATAACACAGCGCGGCTTGCGATCGTCGGCGACAACCCGATGCTGCTGTCGGGCGAAGACCCGGCCAAGGTCGCGCGCGCCAGCAAGGCGAATTCAATCGCCTACCAGCCGGCGCTGGAGAAGATCGTCAATTTCGACACCAACTGGAACATCATCGCCTATCCGAGCGCATCCTGGGCCAGACAGGTTTTCCCTGATGATGCCGAGGATGTTGCCGTGGCAAAACTTGCAGACGCGATCTTCTCCGCCTCGCGCGTCGACCAGGATGGCGCGGTCGCGGCCTGGGAGAAGCACAATGCCAAGCTGCGCGAGCGCACCGAGTGGCTCAACGGCCAGCGTTTCCACGCGCTGAAATATTCCGGCCCGGGCATGGACCTCACGATCGGGCTGGCCGACGGCCATGAATGGGAAGGCGGTGCCTCGACCGCCAAGAACGGCATCGTCTGCAACGCCAACATTCCGACCGAGGAGGTCTTCACCACGCCGCACTGCCGGCGCGTCAGCGGCCATGTCGTGAGTTCGAAACCGCTGTCCTACCAGGGCACGCTGATCGACAACATTTCGGTCAAGTTCGAAGAAGGCCGCATTGTGGAGGCCAAGGCTTCGCGCGGCGAGGAGGTCCTGAAGAAGGTGCTCGACACCGACGAGGGTGCGCGCCGGCTCGGCGAGGTCGCGCTGGTGCCGCACTCCTCGCCGATCTCCAAGAGCGGGCTGCTGTTCTTCAACACGCTGTTCGACGAGAACGCGGCCTCGCACATCGCGCTCGGCCAGTGCTACTCGAAGTGTTTCGTTGGTGGCGACAAGCTGACGCCGCAGCAGATCGCCGAGCAGGGCGGCAACAAGAGCCTGATCCATATCGACTGGATGATCGGCTCCGCGCACACCGACATCGACGGCATCCACGCCGACGGCCGCAGCGTGCCGGTGTTCCGCAAAGGCGAGTGGGCGTAGAGCCTGCTCGCGGCTGGTTAATATGAGATGGCCTTAGTTCGGGCCTCGCTTCACCTCGCCCCGCGTGCGGGGAGAGGTCGGAACGCATCGTTAGATGCGTTCCGGGTGAGGGGGAGTCTCCGCGAACGCAGCTCTCACCGAATATGCGGAGACGGCCCCTCACCCCAACCCTCTCCCCGTAAGAACGGGGCGAGGGAGCACAGCGTGCACGCCGTTGCTTCGACGTAACCTCGTTGCACTCTATTGAAAACGCCGCGCACGTGAGGCGAGCAACTCGCCGCGCGTGGCGCTGAAGCGGCAGGTTTCGTGCTGCGGCCGGAAGCCGAGGCGGCGATAGATCTTCAGCGCGGCGGCATTGCGGCTCGAGACGTTGAGCCAGCAGGGATGCTCGATCGAGACGTCGTGCGCGGTCAGCACGCGATAGAGCAGGAGCTGGCCGAGCCCCCGCCCCTGGCGCGCCGGCTCGACCGCCATCGATTCGATCCACATCGAGTTCTGTTCCGGCTCGGTCAGGCAGAAGCCCGACATCTGTCCGTCCTCGGAGGCGATCCAGATTTCGCTCTCGGTCAAAAGCTGCGCCATCTCCTCCGGCGAATACAGGCGGAAGGCGGCGTCCGAGGCGTAGGCGGCATTGTGGATGCGCGCGACCTCGGCTGCGTAGGTCGAGACGTCGCCGATCCGCTCGATCGAGGCGCGCGCGGCGGCAAGCGTGCGGGCCGGCTGCAGCGGTTCCACGCACTTCATCCCGATCTCGGAGCCGACATGAACGAAGCCGAACGCGGCGACGAAGGCCATGCCGGCCGGCCAGTCGGGGCTGACCTGGGTCTGCACGGTGAGATCGGCGTCGGTGTCGATCGCCAGCACGTCGTCGAACAGCGCGAGACCGATGTGGCGGCGCCGCGCCTGCGGCGCGACCACGATCTTGAGAAACCGGGACTGCGGCGCGCCGTGATCGCGCAGCGAGGATTCGGCGAGCCCGACCAGGCGATCGCCTCGTTCGGCAACCCGAAAGTCGCGCCCGCCGCGGTTCTGCGGCAGCTTCAGAAACTGGTCCCATTGCGGCAGCGAGACCGGGCCGAGCCGCGGTTCCACCGCCGCAGCCCTAGCATAGAGCGCGACAACCGCTTCCGCATCAGTCTCCCGGAGCGGCCGGATGGTGATGCCGTCATCCATGGTGCGCGAGCTTACCCGATATCGAGCCGATAAACATCCTTAGCCGTCTGCAAGAACAGGGCCGTCTTCTCGACTTCGCTATATTGTGAAGCAAGCCGCTTGAAGGCGTTGAAGATCACCTGATAGCTGCACTGACCCTTATCAGGTGGGAAGTTGCTCTCGAACATGCAACGGCTGGGGCCGAACGCCTCGATGCAGGTCTCGACATAAGGTCGCCATGCGGCGGCGAGTTCCTCCGACGACGGCGGCTTGGGGCGAAGGTGGAAGTCATAGCCGAGCAGGCACATTGCCAGCCCGCCGAGCTTGACGACGACGTTCTGGCATTTGGCGATCTCCTGGATCGACGCCTTCCAGACCGGAAACGCCTCGGCGCGCTTGCCGGCGAAGCGGCCGGTGCCGACCGGGCCGCCGCAATGGTCGAGCACGATCCTGGTGCCGGGAAAGGCGCGGGCGAGGTCGGTAAGCTCGCCGATTTGCGGATGGAACAGCCAGGCGTCGAAGCTGAGGCCGAGCGGCCCAAGGCAGGCAAAACCCTTGCGGAAGGTCGAATCGAGCAAAATGCCCTTCGGCCGGCTCGCATACATGTGAGCCACGTTGGGGTCCTCGTCCCAGGCCGAGGAGTGGCGGATGCCGCGGAACCGGCCGTTACCGGCTGATATCTCCGCCTCCAGCACCGCCTTGGCCTGGTCGCCGATCAAAAGGTTAACGTGGCTGACGATGCCGGCGCAGATCCTGGCCTTGCCGTAGCCGCCGCTCGCCGACATCGCGGCAACGCCGTTGGCGAACTCGACCTCGCCGACCGGCTTGAAGGCTTCCGGGCCATCGGCGCGGTACATCGAGCGGCAATCGACATAGACGGTGGCCACGATGTTGTGACCGGAGGCGATGTCGTCGCGCATGTCCTCGATCAGGTAGCGCAGCCCGCCGCGATCCCAGAGATGGTGGTGCGGATCGACGATCGGCCTGGCGGGATCGATGATGTCTTCGGTGTATTGGGCGAGCCAGTCTTCGCGCGGATTGGCATAGAGCCCGCTCGCAGAGGCGGGCAGAGTGCTGGCCATGGATGATGCTCCCTGTTCTTGCTCTTGTCGGCCGCCGAACCATGTCGGCTGCGGGAGGATAACGAGGCGCGCGTCAACGCGTCAAATGGGCCGGCCGCGCCTTGGGCCGTGTCATCATCCATGCGATGGCGGCGCCGCTGAACTGCACGAGGCTGCCAATCATCATCGACAACAACAATCCCTGCGTCCCACCGCCGGCGGCGGCGTAGCACGCGCCGAGGACCGCGACCCCGATCGTCGCGCCGCTGATCCGCGCGACGTTGATCAGCGCGGCCGCCATGCCGGCGCGCGCCGCGGCGACGTGGCCGACGGCCATCGCCGAGAGCGGCCCCGACCCAAGGCCGAGCCCGAGGCCGGTGACCGCCAGTCCGAACTCGGCGGGCGCGATGTTCGGCTGCAGGCCGCCGGCGCCGATCAGCAGCAGGCCGATGCCCATCAGCGTCACGCCGCCTGACGTCGCCACCCGAATGCCGAGCCGCTCCGACAGCGTGCCGGAGAACGGCGCGACCAGAATGAACACCAGCGACATCGGCAGCAGCGCCGCGGCGCTCGCGGCGGCATCCAGCCGTCCGCTGGCCTGCCAAGCCAGCGCCAGCACGAACACCATGCCGTATCCGCCAAAGGTCATGCCCAAAGTGGCGGCCATCGCGCCGCGGAACTCGGGCACCGCAAGGATGTCAGGCGAGACCAGCGCCTCGGCGCCCTTGTTCCGTTCGATCGCGACGAACAGCGCCGCCGACAGCATCGCGATCGCCAGGGCCGCGATCGTCGCATGCGGCGAGGAGTGTGCACTGATGGCGGCATAGGTCAGGCTGCCGAGCGCCAGCGCGCCGAACAATTGCGCCGCCGCGTTGGCCGGATCCGACGATTCAGGGATCGCGTACCCGGCCAGGATCAGCGCCAGCACCGCGAACGGCACCACCACCAGGAAGATGCTGCGCCAGCCGAACCACGGCAGCAGCAATCCGCCGAGGCTCGGCCCCAGCGCCATCGCGACACCGTTCCAGGCAGCCCAGACACCGAGCGCGCGGGCGCGTTCGCCCGGCTGATCCCAGACCACCCGGATGATGGCGAGCGAGGCCGGAATCATCAGCGCGCCGCCGGCGCCGGTAAGCGCGCGTCCGAGGATCAGCACCGGCGCGGTCGGCGCGGCCGCGCATACAAGCGAAGCGGCGGTGAAGATCAGCGTGCCGATCAACAGGATCCGGCGCCGGCCGTGAATGTCGGCGAGCATGCCGCCGGACAGCAGCGACACCGCATAGACGAGGTTGTAGCTGTCGACGATCCATTGCAGCTCGCCGACGCTGGCGTCGAAATGCTCGCCGATTGCACGTGCGCCGAGATTGACGATGAAAGTATCGATCTGTGCGATCATGACCATGAGGCACAAGGTCAGCAGCGTCAGCCGATGCGATGCGCGCATGACCATCCGATTACGCCGAAGCATATCGTCCATGACAGATCCTGTTGTGTGCTAGGCGAGGGCGCTGAGGCCTTGTCTGCTCAGCCTTTGGCAGCGGCGCGCTTGGCGCGGGCGCGCTGCTGCGGCGAGACCGTGGGCCGCGTGCCGCCCGCGACCCATTCGTCGTAGAACTCGATCTTGGCGTCGACCAGCGCCAGCGCCTCGGTCCATTTGGCGATCATGGCCTTGACGCGGCGCTGGTGCTCGGCGAGCAGGGCGCGGCGCTTGCGCAAGGTCGTGCTGCCCTGCTTCACCAGCGCGGTGTATTCGCGCAGCTGCCGGATCGACATGCCGGTCAGGCGCAGCCGCTCCATCAGCTCGAGCCGGCCGATGTGATAGTCGCTGTAGACGCGGCGGCGGCCGCGGTCGCGGATCACGCCGGGCATCAGGCCCTGCGCCTCGTACCAGCGGATGGTGTGCACGCTGCGGCCGGTGCGGCGCGCGATGTCGCCGATATAGAGCGCGCCCGGCACGGCTTGCGGATGCGGCGTCCGGGCGTCCATCAGAGATAGACCGCCTTCATCGCGCCGGCCGGATAGCGCTCGCCGGCCGCAGCGCCGGGCGGGATCGCCGCGGAAATCTGCGCCAGCTCGGTCGGCGACAGCGTCACGGCGAGCGCGCCGATGTTCTCGTCCAGCCGCGTCAGCTGCTTGGTGCCGGGGATCGGCACGATGTCCTGTCCCTGCGCCAGCAGCCAGGCCAGCACCAGCTGCGCCGGCGTGCAGGTCTTGGTGCGCGCGATCGCGACGATCTGGCCGACCAGATCGCGGTTGCGGGCAAAATTGTCGCCGGCAAAACGCGGATGGTCGCCGCGGCGATCGCCGGCAATGTCGGCCTGCGACTGAATCTGTCCGGTCAGGAAGCCGCGGCCGAGCGGCGAATAGGCGACGAAGGCAATGCCGAGCGCGCGCGTCGCGTCCAGCGTCTCCTCGGCCTCGCTGCGGTAGAGCAGGGAATATTCGGTCTGCACCGCGGCCAGTCCGTGGACCTTGTGGGCGCGGCGGATGGTTTCGGGACGCGCCTCGCACAGGCCGAGGTGACGGACCTTGCCCTGCTCGACCAGACGCGCCATCGCGCCGACGGTCTCCTCGATCGGCACATTCGGATCGACGCGGTGCTGGTAATACAGGTCGATGGTCTCGATGCCGAGCCGCTTCAGGCTCGCCTCGCAGGCCTGCTGGACATAGGCCGGCCGGCCGTCGACGCCCATTCCGGTCGCGGTCTTCACCTGGCCGAACTTGGTCGCGATCACGACCTTGTCGCGCAGGCCCTTTAGCGAGCGGCCCAGCAGCTCCTCATTGTGACCGAAGCCATAGAGGTCGGCGCTATCGAGGAAGTCGATCCCCTTGTCGATCGCCGCGCGGATGAAGTCGGGCGTCGCGGCATCGTCATTGGCGCCATAGACGCCCGATAGCGACATGCAGCCGAGCCCGATCGCAGAAACCTGGGGGCCGTCATTGCCGAGCTTGCGGTGCGGGAGAGTGCTGGTTGCTGCCATGGGACGGATCCTTGTTGCGGTGGTCTGCGGACCGTTCCAAGTCAACATGCTAGAGCATGCTCTAGGTCAAGCGTGAAAATCGGCGGCTAACGCAATCGTGCGTGTCGGCAACGCGCCCGCGCCGACCGTCAGCCGGCCGCAGGAGCGGTCGCGGTACCGGCAATGATCGATCGGGCTCGGTCGACGAAGGCGTCGCCTGCTCGGCCCGCCAGGTGGCGATGACCGAGGCGATCACCAGCAGCCCGCCGAACAGCATCGCGACCGAGAACGGTTCACCCAGCACCAGCGTTCCGAGCAGCACCGCGATGATCGGATTGACGAAGATGTAGGTCGAAACCATCGATGTCGAGACGTTGCCGAGCAGCCAGCGAAATGCCGCGAAGCCGATCACGCTGCCGGCGATGGCGAGGTAAACGACGGCTGCGAGCGATGTCGGCGAAACATTGTGCAACGAGAATTCGTCCCACTCGCCGGATACAAGGCTGACCGCAAACAGCACGGCGCCGCCGATCGATAATTGCATCCCCGAAGATAGCGTCGAGGATTCATGGCTCGACGTTCGGCGCGACAGCACGGTGCCGGCTGCCCAGGACAGCGACGCGCCGAGCAGCAGGATGATCGGCAGGACGCTGGCGTGGCTGTGTCCGGCAGATTGCCAGGCCACGATCGCGACCCCGGCCAGGCCGGGCAGCAAGGCGGCCAGCGTCATCGCCCTGGGGCGGCGGGTTTGCGGAAACAGGAAATCGATCAGCAGGATCCAGAACGGGATCGTGGCCAGCAGGATGGCCGCGATGCCCGAGGGAACCGATTGCTGGGCATAGGCGAGAACGCCGTGACAGCCGACGAAGAATAACACGCCACAGGTCGCCGCATTGACCCAGCTCGACAGCGACGTGTGCATCACGCCGCGGCCGTTCAGCGCCACCAGGATCAGGCCGCCGCCGAGCGAGCGCAGCGCCATCAAAAGGAACGGCGGGATCGACTTCAGGCCGAGTGCGATCGCGAAATAGGTGGAACCCCAGAGCAGATAGATCGCCGCGAATGCGCCGAGGATCAGAACGCGCTTGGACATGGCAAGCTCCCGCGCTAGATTGCACGCAACCCCTTATGAGGTTATATCTAGCCTAACCCCTTAAGGGGTTGCAAGTTCCGAAGAGAGCCGGCGGATCATGTCGCATATGACCTCGGCCGAAGCATCGGCCCGGGAAGAGCTCAGCATCCGATTCGTCAATACCGTCGCGTGGCGGCGGCGCGACCTGGTCGAGGAGCGGATCGCCACGCCGGACGCGGCGCTGAAATGGCTTGTCGATGTGGAACTGGCGGATCGCCAGTTGGTCACGCAACTCAAGGCGCGATGGAAGTCCGCGCCGCGGGAGGCGGAAGCCTTTCTGGCGACGATGCATGCGCTCCGCGAGGCGATCTACCAGATTTTCGCGGCCCAGATCGGCGGCGGCAAGGTCGATGCGGCGGCGCTGGCTGCGCTCAACCGGTGGCTCGGAACCTCGTTCGGCGGGCTTGCGCTCGGTCCCGTCGGGAGCGCGCTGCGATGGCAGCCGACCACGGAGAAGGTCGCGCCCGAGATGCTGCTGAAGCCGATCGCATGGTCGGCGGTCAGCCTTCTGACCGGTCCGCGCGCGCAGAAGATCAAGCAGTGCCAGGACGAGCGCGGCTGCGGATCCCTGTTCGTCGACGAGAGCCGCGCGCAGAACCGGCGTTGGTGCTCGATGGGCGATTGCGGCAATCTGGCCAAATCGCGCCGGCATTATCTGCGTGCGCAGGCGGAAGATTAAGCGTCAGACACCGTCGAGGATGATCACCGTCGGCGTCGCCGGCAGCGAGTCGCGCGATATCCTCAAGGTGCGCTCGCCGCCGCGCCGGTCGATCTCGAATTGCTGGCCGATCAGGCGCATGAATTCGTCGAGCGGCGTCGAGAAGCGGTGCATCGGCAGCACCACCGAAGCGCGCAGCCGTTTAGTGATTTCCGAGACGCCGTCGAGCGACATCGTATAGGTGCCGTCGATCGGCACCATCACGATGTCGAGCCGGCCGATCGCCGCGAAATGGCTGTCGTCAAGCTTGTGATGCAGATGGCCAAGATGGCCGATGCAGAGCCCGGCGACCTCGAAGATGAAGATCGAATTGCCGTCCTTGATCATCTCGCCGCCGGAGCCTTCGCCCCAGTAGCGGCGGATGTCGGTGGTGACGTTGCGTATGTAGACATCGCCGATCCGCTCCGCGTAGTGCGCGGCCTGCCCCTTCTCGCCCCAGCCGTGCATCACGTGCGGAATCTTCGGATCCGGAAACAGCGTGTAGTGGGTCTCGTGCGCGCGGTTCATGGTGACGACGTCGGGCAGCCGTCCGGTGCGATAGGCGCCGTTGTAGTCGGTCGCGATGCGGATGCCGCCCGGCGTTTCGATGTAATAGGTCGAGTGGCCGCCATAGGTGATCGCGACCTCGTCGGCCTTTGCCGCGACGCGCCGGTAGCCCACCAGGACCGCCCGCGGCGGCGCATTCGCCATCGCCAGGCATTCGCTGCGCTGGGCGTCCTGCGCCCAGGCCTGGGTGACGAGCGATCCCAACAAGGCGAGCACGGCAAGCAATCGCGGCATGACACGGTCCGTCTTCGGAGACATCGGCGGCCGCTAGCCTATCGCGCAATTGGCCAGCCGTCATGATGAGACAGGCGCATCGCTCCATGGCGCGCGCTGCAAGGCGACTTTAGTGATTGGGCGCGCCGGACGAGCTATCATCCCAGCCAACGACCACGATCAGGGAGTTCGCCGTGACCGACGATGTTTCGATACCGCGCGCGCCTTCGACAAAACGGCTGGAGCCGCTGCGTCATGTCGATGCCGGCGTGCTCAACATCGGTTATTACGAGGCCGGCCCCGCCGATGGCCCGGCCGTGATGCTGATGCACGGTTTTCCCTACGACATCCATTCCTATGTCGACGTCGCGCCGCTGCTGGCGGCACAGGGTTGTCGCGTGATCGTCCCCTATCTGCGCGGCTACGGACCGACGACATTCCGCGACAAGGCGACGCCGCGCTCCGGCGAGCAGGCGGCGGTCGGTGCCGATATGATGGCGCTGATGGATGCGCTTCGCATCAGCCGCGCGGTGTTCGCCGGCTATGACTGGGGCGGCCGCGCCGCGTGCGTCGGCGCCGCGCTGTGGCCGGACCGCTGCATCGGGCTCGTCAGCGTCAACAGCTACCTGATCCAGGACATCGCCAACGCGATGGCGCCGATGCGGCCGGAGCGCGAGGCGGCTTACTGGTATCAGTACTATTTCCAGATCGAGCGCGGCCGCGCCGGGCTGGCCGCCAACCGCCGCGGGATTGCGAAGCTGTTGTGGTCGCAGTGGTCGCCGAACTGGCAATTCGACGACGCCTGCTTCGAGCGCACCGCTGCGGCGTTCGACAACCCTGATTATGTCGACGTGGTGGTCCACAGCTATCGCCATCGCTACGGGCTCGCCGAGGGCGATCCACGCTATGCCGAACTGCAGCGCCGCCTCGCCGCACTGCCTGACATCACCGTGCCCACCATCACGCTTGATGGCGCCGGTGACGGCGTCGCGCCCGCGACCGACGGCAGCGCCAGCGCGGCCAGGTTCACCGGCCGCCGGCAGCATCGCGTGATCCCGCGCGCCGGCCACAACCTGCCGCAGGAAGCGCCCGAGGCATTCGCTGCGGCCGTGATCGAACTGATCAAGGACTAGGCAGGTCCGAACGGATCGGCGTCAGCGTCGCTTGGCCGCTTGCGCCGTGCCTTGCCGCACGACCGCTTCGGCCCTATTGATGATGCTCATATGATTTCAAGCGACGAATTTCAGCATCTGACAGATTCGATTTACGAGGCTGCGGTCGTGCCCGAGTTGTGGCCGACCGTGTTGGGCCGGCTGTCGGGCCTCATCGACGGTGCCGGCGGCGTGCTGTTCACCACCAATCTCGACCGGATGCGTTGGGAAGCCTCGCCCGACATTCACGACACGATGGTGGAATTTCTCCGCGACGGCTGGGCCGAGAAGAACCCGCGCCCGACGCGGATGCGGGAGAGCGCACTGCTCGGCTTCGCGTGTGACCATGATCACTTCTCGCCGGAAGAGCTCGCCAGCGATCCGGTCTACGAGTTCTATCGCAGGCGCGGCCTCGGCTGGGCGGTCGGAACCATGTTCGACGTGCCGAGCGGCGATACCATCATCTTCTCGTTCGAGCGACGTCATGAGATCGGCCCGGTCGACCGCAGCATGATCGGGTTATTCGATTCGCTTCGGCCGCATCTTGCGCGCGCCGCGCTGCTCGGCGCACGCCGTGGGCTGGAGAAGGCGCGCGCGATGGCTCACGTGCTCGCCGAAGTCGGCTTGCCCGCGGCGGTTCTGCGCGGACCGGGCCGGTTGTACGCCGCCAATCCGCTGTTCGAGGCGCTGGTGCCGGAGGTCTGCCGCGACCGGCTCGAACGGCTGGCGTTTACCGACCCGGCGGTCGATCGCCTGTTCGCCGACGGGCTGGAGATGCTTGCGCAGGCGCGGCTCCAGCCCGATGCGCGCAGCGTCTGTTCGATTCCGATCCCGGCCCAGAACGACAAGGTGCCGATGATCGTTCACCTGCTGCCGGTGCGGCGGACCGCGCAGGACTTCTTCTCGCTGGCGTCCGCATTGGTGGTGATCACGCCGGTCGATCGCACGGTGGTGCCGAACGCAGAGCTGCTCACCGGCCTGTTCGATCTGACCCCGGCCGAGGCCCGCGTCGCGCGCGGCATCGCCGCCGGGCTGACGCTGGATGTCATCGGCAAGGACGTCGGTGTCGCGCGCGATACCGTGCGCAACCAGCTCAAGGCTGTCTTTGCCAAGACCGGGCTCAATCGCCAGGCCGATCTGGTTGCCTTGCTCGGCGGGCTCACGCTTCCGGGAGCCGACTGATCCCGCGCCGCCGCTCAGGCGGTCGAGAGCCGGTCGAGCAGCGCAAGCATGACGGGCGCGTCGGGGATCGGCAGCACGGCATCGATCCGTTCGATCAGGCGCGACTGCAACAGGCTGTTGCGCGCCTTGCCGATGGTGCCGAGCGGACCGCGAAAACCGTGCTCCTCCCAGGCGAGCTCCAGCAGGCTTTCGCTGATCAGCGCATCGATCAACTCGTCGGCGCTGCGATCGACGCTGATTAAGGGGTGGGCGGAGAAGGCGGTCGGCTTGGGGTAGAGGATCACCGGTTTTGAGGGTGCATTGGCCTCGACCCGCTTCCAGCGATCGGCATCCTGCAGCACCCACTCGATCAACTGGTTCTCGTAGCCGACGATCAGCGGCTGGGCGCCGGCGCCGCCGGCGATGTAATCGTCGAACAGTTTTCCCGACGACGGCGGCTTGTAGCCCATGCGGCGGAACACGGTCGCAACGTCGCCGTCGATCTTGCCGAGCGAGTCGAGCGCGATCACGTCGCCGCTCAACAGGCTTGCGGTCAGGCCCGCGAACATGAAGCCGGAATTCGACTTGTTGGGATCGGTCGAGACCACGCGGGCGCGGCCGAACAGGCCGCTCACGCCGATCGCTTCCCAGCTCTCGCCGGCGATGATCGCCTTCAGCACCTTGAGCAGGTCGACCGTGTAGCGCGGGCCGCCGGCGGGCTCGGCGAAGCCGGCCTTGACCAGGCCGTCGGCGATGCGGTCCCAGGAATACAGCACGATCGGCGAATTGAAGATCACCTGGTCGCGCGAGATCTTCACGCCGGAGCTGCGCGCGACATCGACCAGCACGGAGGAGGACGGCCACAGAAATTGCGGCTTCTGGTCGAGCAGCGTGCGCTCGCGCACCATTTCCACCGAGCCGGCGCGGCGCGCGTCGAGGATCAGTCCGAACCGGCGCTCCAGCACGCTGCGCACGCGCGCATTGGCGAGAAAGCCTTCCTTCTCGCCGCCGGCAAATCCAAACAGCCGCTTCGGCTCGCCGAACCGGCCCGCGATCTCCGGATGCTGCCGCAGATAGACATAGCCGCCGGTGCCGGCGGCGCTCGCGGCCAAAAGTCCAATGCCAAAAGCCCGACGGGAAATGGCCATCAGGCTCTCCTCTTGCTCGGATCCGACGGTGCAGGAAGGGCCGAGGTCCCGAGATCCTCATCGAGCGAGCTCTTCAACAGTTTCAGCTCGATGTCGAGATTGTCGAGGTCGGCCTCCTGCAGGTTGGTTGCATAATGCGTGAAGGCGGTGTCGAGGCGGTCGATCAGATCGCTGGTCGAGACCAGCCGCGTGGTGTCGCGGTTGCCGCTCTTCTCGAGCACGGCATAGGCCTCGGCGAGATCGGCCGCGCGCGGCAAGTAATAGGTCAGGAAGCGGCGCACCCGGTCGACGCGCAGCGGGTCTTCCTCGATGCCGGCGAAGATCTCGCGCGAGGTCCGCGCCAGATGGCGGACGCGCTCGGCGACCTTCTTGGTCTGGATCGTGCTGACCGCGACCTCGAGCCGGATCGCCAGCGGCTCGGCGCCAGTCAGGAGCTCGCGCGCGAACTCGATCTTGCCGCGCGCCGCGCCGCTGTTGTCGAGCCCCTCGAACATTTTGCGCGGCGCGAGCAGTGCCACCACGCCGCCGCCGGCGACGACGCTGATCAGACCGGCGGCCCAGAACGGCATACCGACGCCGACCGCGAGCAGCGGCAACAGCACGGCGGCGCCGGCGCCGCCCGCGATCCAGTTCATGCCTGACCACGCCGATGGCATTCAGTTGTATCCCCGCACGGCACGAAACGCCTGGGTCAGGCTCTTGGTGCCGTCAAACACCCGGCCGCCGGTAAGGGTCGCCAGATTGTCGAGCTGGCTGCGGTCGGCGCTGTCGCCGAAGGTCACGCCGAACACCGGCACCCGGTGCCCGTCCGACCGCCATGGCATCTCGAAGGTCGACATGGCGCCCTGGCTCTTGCCGTCGGTCATGATGACAATAGCAGGCAGGTGTTGCTCACGGTCAAGAAACGGTTTCATGGCGGCCAGCGCCCGCGCGGCGCAAGTGTAGAAGTCGGTTCCGCCATCGGCGCGCAGCTTCAGCGTCTTGCCCAGCAGATCGGCCTGCGCGGCATCGTCGCCGCCGGCGGTCGCCGTCCACAGCACGTGGTCGCTGAACGGCAGCACGATGATCTGATCCTCCCGCGACCACTGCACCAGCACCTCGCGGGTCCGCGCCGGCGTGAACAGGAACCGCATTGCATCGAGCAATTGGGATTCGCCGTTGCCCTGCATGCTGCCGGAGACGTCGAGGCACAGCGCGGTCAGCGACGGCCGCCGCAAGGCTTCCTGATAAAGCGCCAGCGCTTTCTGGATCACGGCGGGTTCCGGCGGCCGCACCACCGTGAGCGGACGGCCGGGATCGAGATTGGTGGCCGGGTCGGCCTTGAGCGGGGCCGCGCGTCCGAGCTCGACGCGACGCCCGGTCGCTGCGATCCGCGCCTGGGTTTCGTTCTTGAGCAGGAAGGCCTGCAGGTCGTTGAAGAAGGCCTCGACCTCCTTGCCGCGGCCGCGATCGACAAAGCCGAGCGGAGAATCGCCGACCGAGACGCCGTCCTCGGGATAGATCGCGTAAAGCGGCTCCTGGTGATTGGCGATCAGCTTGTCGTTGGTCTCCTTGATCACCGCCTCGTAGTTCCACATCGCGTCGTACTTGGCGCCGGTCCGCTCGCCTTCGCGATAGAGATCGGCGAGCCAGCCGCTGGAGCCCGACGAACGCTGCACGCCGCGCAAGAGTCCGCGCACCGTCGCGAGCACCTCGGGCTTGTCGAGGTCGCCGGATTCGATCAGATCGGGCTTGCCGATGCCCGCCGCGAGCATCGCAAGATAGGCGGCGGCGCCGGAGTTCGACTGCGTCGCCGACGTCATCAGGAAGCGCAGCTTGCCGCTTTCCACCGCGCCGAGGATGTCCTTGGTCTTCACCTTGGCGCCGATCCAGCCCAGCGCCTGCGCTTCCGAGCGCCGCACGCCGAGGATCACCGGCATCTGCGCGATCGACTTCACCGACTTGACCCGCCGTGCGGTGTCGTACATGTCGATCCAGATCGACGCCGCCGGCCAGACCGCGTCGGCGTCGGGATCGCCGCCGGGCTTGAGCGCCAGTGCGATATCCAGCGAGCCCTGGTAGCGCACCGTGCAGGTCGCTTGGCGCGACGCGCAGAACTCCTGCACCATCGGCGCCAGCACGTCGTTCTCGGAGCCGGACAGGATGGTGAATTGCGGACCCGGCGCCGAACAGGCGGCGAGACCGAGCGCGAGCAACAGGCCGGCCACGAACTTCGCAGCGGACCTTGGGGCGGCGAAGCTCATGTGGGCGACTTGGACAGCGCGGTTTTGAGCTGGTCGGTCAGTTGCGCCATCCGCTGCTCGATCTCGGCGCGCTTCTTGCGGCCCTCTTCCTGGACGTTGAGCACGCCCGAGATCGTGTCGAGCAGATCGCGATTGGTCTTTTCCAAGGTTTCGATATCGACAATGCCGCGTTGCGACTGCTTCTCGATGTCGATCGCCTGCGTCTTCATCATTTCCGACGCCTGCCGCATCATCTCGTTGGTCGCGTCGGTGACCGTCTTCTGCAGGTCGAGCGCCGATTTCTGCCTGGACAGGCCGAGCAGCAGGATCATCTTCTGCTTCCACACCGGGATGGTGAGCTCGGTCGTAGCCTGCAGGTTCTCGATCAAGGTCTCGTCGCCGGACTGCACGATGCGGATCTGCGGCAATTGCTGGATGCCGATCTGGCGCGCCTGCTGCAAATAGAAGATGCGCTTCTCGAGCCGGTCGAGCGCCTGCGCGGCGTCCTGGAAGGTCTGGGCCGCCAGCAACGCGTCGCTGCCTTGGCCGGCCGCCTTCGCGGCCTGCTCCAGCTCGACCAGCTTGCCGCGGCGGAAATCCTCGACGAAGGCCTTGCCGGCCGCGATATGGGAATCGAGGTCGACCAGCGAGTCCTTGGTCTGCTCATGCAGCTCGTCCAGCACCGCGATGTCGCGGCGCAGGGTTTCCTTGTTGCGGTCGAGCTCGACGCAGACCCGGTCGATCTGCGAGGAGACGGTGCCGAACTGCTCGGTGAAGCGGCGCAGCCGCGCCTCCATCGAGGAGAACAGGCGGGTGAGGAAGTTGCCATCCTTGAGCGCGGCCGGATCGAGGTTGCGCGCCTTGGCGAGGATGTCCGACAGCAGCTTGCCGGTGGTGCCGAGCTCGCGGTTCTGGGTCTGGGCGAGGATGCGGTCGGCGAACTCGACCACGGAGCGCTGGGCGCGATCGCCGAAGGTGACGATGCGCGAGCGGTCGGCGATGTCGATCTCCGACCTGATACGCGCGACTGCGGACGCATCGACCACCACCGCCGGGACATTGATGGTTTCGCTCATCCGCTTCCTCTCCTGTGCTTTTTGCCCTCGGGCAAGACATGGTATCGGGTCAAGACCCCAGCAAGATAACGATCGCACTCGAACGATTCGATGACAGCGCAGGGGCTGTCCCTGTTATCCAAGTCGCGGGAAATCCGTTTCTGGTTCAACGGGATAGAGAATATCTCTGACGTTGAGCCGGCTCATCCCCGCCGCGGGCTGAGCTTCCAGGCGGCGCCGAGCGTCACCAGCGTCAGAATGCCGCTGACGATCGCGGCAAGGGGGATCGTCAGGACCAGCGCCGCGGTGGCGGCCCAGCCGATCGAGCAGAACGCCTCGGCGAAGGTGGCGACCCGCGACGAGGTCTGGCGCCGGCGGAATTGGCTGCGTTTTGCCTGTGCGCGAAACCAGAGCTGAATCGCGGCGGCTGACGCGGTCGCGATGATGACTGCCGTTGTGGTGACCGCGGCCTGCGCGAGCGAGGCAAACGCTAGCGCGATGATCATCGGCGCGAACACGGCGGTGATCGCAATCAAGACCACCTCGATCTTGGCACGGATCACCCGCGACGGCGGCAGCGGCGCAGTCGCCACCAGATCGTGGGCGTCCTCGCCCGAAATCGTCAGCCAGGCGAGCCCGCCGGCGAGCTGGCCTGCGGCCATCACCACGACCGGCGTGATCAGGATGATCGCAGTCGAAGAGTCGGAGAAGCTGCGCCACAGCATCAAGGCCGGCGGCACCAGATAGAGCATCTGCATCAGGCTCTGCGACAGCAGCCAGGGATCGCGGCGCAGCAGCAGAAATTCCTTCCGGCGCAGCGCGTGCTGGCGTGACCCGACGCGGAAGCTGCGGGAGCGCCCGCGCGTGGTGACGGCCGGATTGGCCGCCACGCTTGCGACCGTGTCGGCGAAGCGCGGCGCGAACACCGCCATGACGACGCCGAGCATCACGAGCCCGCCGGCGATCAGCAGCATCGTCATGCCGACATCGCCCAGTGCGGCGCGGGCCGGCCACCACACGATATTGTCGGGGCCGGGAGCAATGCGCGCCGCGGTGTCGGAGCTGAGGAACGCAAAGCGCGATAGCGTGCCGTAGGACAACACGGCGACGACCTGCAGCCCGATGACGAAGCCGGCGCCGATGATGGCGGAGACGATCTGCGCCACCAGCCGCGTCCGGCTCGGCCCGATCAGGCGGAACAGCCACACGGTGACGGCGATCGCGGTGGCGGTCGCCGACAGCCCGATCGCGATGACGACGCCGAAGCCGGCGAGCCAGTGCGCGCCGCCGAGATATGCCAGCACGTCGATGAAGGGCACCGACAGCAGCAGCGCCATGCTGCTCACCGTCAGCGCGATCGCGGCGATGCGCACCGAGAAAATGTTGGTGAGCTTGGCGGGCGACGACATGATCAGGTCGAGATCGGCGCGGGCATAGAACACGCGCGTCACCGATTCGATCGCCTGCGACAGCATCAGGGCCCACGACAGGAAGATGGTTCCGCTCAGCACGATCAGCGCCGACGGATCGAGCGGAAATTGCAGCTCGGCGAAGCGGCCGACCACGGCATAGGCCGGCAAGTGCAGGATCGCGGCGAAGACGATCAAGCCGATGACCGCGCGGTTGCGGCGGCGCCGGCCGCCGGTCATCATCGCCAGACATTCGCGCCAGGCGAGGCGGAATTCGTGGCGGGCGAACCAGCCGATGTGGGCGGCCGAGCTCACGCAGCCGCCGCTTCGGTATCAACCAGCGCGATGAACATGTCTTCCAGGCTGGTGTCGTTGCGGCCGTTCTGCTGGCGCAATTCGGCCAGCGTGCCCTCTGCGATGAGACGTCCGGCCGCGATCACGCCGATCCGGTCGGCCATGCGCTCGGCGACCTCGAGAATATGGGTGGTCATGATCACGGTGCAGCCGGCGCGCACGCGTTGCTGCAGCAGTCCCTTGACGTGGCGGGCCGACAGCGCGTCGAGGCCGGTCAGCGGCTCGTCGAGAATGATCAGGCGGGGATCGTGCACCAGCGCGCCGGCCAACGCCACCTTCTGGCGCATGCCCTTGGAAAAGCCTTCGCAGCGTTCGTTGAGGTGCGCCTCGAGCCCGAGCGAAACCAAGAGGTCGCGCGCCGAGGTTTCCGATTGCCTGGGATCGATGCCCCACAGGCCGGCGACGAATTCGAGATATTCCAGCGGCGTCAGCTTGTCATAGATCATCGGCTCGTCCGACACCCAGGCCATGATCTGCTTGGCGGCGACCGGATCGGACAGCGCATCGATGCCGAGGATCGACACCGTGCCGGCATCGGGCCGCAACAGCCCCGCCACCATGCGCAGCGTCGTGGTTTTGCCGGCGCCGTTCGGCCCGAGCAGCGCGTAAAACTCGCCGACACGCACGGTGAGATCGAGCGCATCGACCGCAGGGCGGTCAAAACGCTTCGTTAACCCTCGCACGGCGAGTGCGGACAGTTCTGATGTCATGATTGGCGGCGATCCCGGACTTCGCTCATCGGTTGCGCACCTTGGAGAAAAACCGTTTCGGCGCGGTGAATCGTGGCAGGCAAATCGCGTGCGATACCCGTAATAGTCCGTACTGCGGCATTTCTCCGCAAATGTAATGATGCCAATACGGCCAGCGGTTTGTTGACAGGAACCGGGCCTTTTGGCTCAATCCCGGCAAGGGACATACGGCTTTCAGCGCTTGCGACACAAGGGCGCGAAGGCGGGATGCTCCAGGCGATCGGGAAGAATCGCCGGGGCATCGGGGAGGGAAACGATGCTGGACTTCGTTCAGCAGCTCGTCAGCGGCATCGCGCTCGGCTGCGTTTACGGCCTGATCGCGCTCGGCTTCGTGCTGGTCTACAAGGCAACCGAGGTCGTCAATTTCGCCCAAGGCGATTTGATGATGCTCGGCGGCTTCTTCGCCTTCACCTTCATCGGCATCCTCGGGCTGAATTACTGGATCGGCTTTGCCGGCGCCGTGATCTGCATGGCGCTGTTCGGCATGCTGGCCGAGCGGCTAGTGGTGCGGCCGATCCTCGGCTATCCGCAATTCTCCATCATCATGGCGACCATCGGGCTCGGCTATTTCCTGCGCTCGGTCTCCGGCATGATCTGGGGCACCGACGATTTCAAGATCGAGACGCCGTTCAGCCAGGGCGTGCTGCGGATCGGTAGTCTGGTGCTGGCCTATGACAAGCTGTCGGTGATCGCCGCGACCGTCATTCTGTGCGCCCTGCTCTATCTGTTCTTCAACCGGACCACGCTCGGCACTGCGATGCGTGCGAGTTCCGAGAACATGCTGGCTGCCTATTACATGGGCATTCCGGTCAAGCGCGTGGTGTCGATCGTCTGGGCGATCTCGGCGGCGGTCGCGACCTGCGCCGGCGTGCTGCTGGCGCCGATCACCTTCATCCACTCCAATGTCGGACTGGTGCTCGGGCTGAAGGCGTTTCCCGCCGCGGTGCTCGGCGGCTTCGGATCGATCCCCGGCGCCGTGGTCGGCGGCGTCCTGATCGGCGTGATCGAGAGCATGGCCGGCTTCTATCTGCCGCAGGGCTGGAAGGACGTCGCGCCGTACCTCGTGCTGCTCGCGGTGCTCTTGCTGAAGCCCGAGGGCCTGTTCGGCCTCCACGTGCGCAAGAAAGTCTGAGCATGCGATTCCTCTTCAAGACCGACTACGAGGACGACATCAAGCTGTTCCCGCATTCGGGCTACGTCTGGTCCTACGGCCTGCTGCTCGCGGTGCTGCTGATCGCGCCGTATTTGCTGTCCAGCTATCTGATGAGCCAGCTCGTCTTCGTCTGCATCTATGCGACCGTTGGCGTCGGGCTGTTGATCCTGACCGGTTTTACCGGGCAGGCCTCGCTTGGCCACGCCGCGTTCCTGGCGATCGGCGCCTACACCGCGGCCTATCTGCAGCAATTCAACGTGCCGTTTCCGGTCTACTTCCTCGCGGCGGGGCTCTTGACCGGCGTGGTCGGCGCGCTGGTCGGCTTTCCGGCGCTGCGGCTGCAGGGCATCTATCTCGTCATCGCGACGATTTCCTTTGCCTTCATCGTCGAGGAGATTCTAGCTCGCTGGGAGAGCGTGACCCATGGCAACGAGGGCATGCGGGTCAAGACTATCGAGTTGCTCGGCACCACGGTGTCGCGCGATGGTCCGACCTTCTATTACCTCTGTCTCGCGGTTCTGGTCCTGACCATCGTAGGCACGCTCAATCTGCTGCGCTCGCCGACCGGCCGCGCCTTTGTCGCGATCCGCGACAGCGAGACCGCGGCGCGCAGCATGGGCATCAATGTCGCACTCTACAAGGTGAAGTCGTTCGCGATCTCGGCGGCGATCACCGGCTTTGCCGGGGTGCTGTTCGCGCACAAGCTCTCCTTCATCTCGCCGGAGATGTTCACGCTGCAGCTCTCGATCGAGTTCATCATCGTGATCCTGATCGGCGGCACCTTCAGCCTGCATGGCGCGGTGCTCGGCGCGATCTTCCTGGTCATGATCGATCCGTTCCTCACCTATCTGAAGGACGACATGCCCGGCGTGATCGCCGGCGTTGCCGCGACGCTGGGCGCCGGCACGGAGCGTGCCGGCCATATCCAGGATGCGGTCGCCGCCTTCGCCTCCGCCAACGGATTGAAGGGCGCGATCTACGGCGTCATCATCGTGTTGTTCGTGCTCTTTGAGCCTTTGGGGCTTTATGGCCGCTGGCTCAAGATCAAGCTCTTCTTCCAGCTGTTCCCGCTGTACAAGCGCGCGACCTTCAAGCGGCAGAAGATCTATGTGAAATCGGAGCGGAACAGATGAGCTATTTCCGCGCCGAGAACCTGTCCCTGCATTTCGGCGGCCTGAAAGCGGTCGATGCCGTCAGCTTCGCGGTCGAGAAGGGCGAGATCCTCTCGATCATCGGGCCCAACGGCGCCGGCAAGAGCTCGATCTTCAACCTGATCTCGCGGATCTATCCGCCGACCTCGGGCCGGATCTTCTTCGAGGATCAGGACATCACCCAAGAGCCCCCTTACGACATCGCAAGGCTCGGCATCGCCCGCACCTTCCAGAACATCGAGCTGTTCGAGAATGCGACCGTGCTGAGCAATCTCCTGGTCGGCCGCCACCGCCATTCCACGACGCAGCTGTGGCAGGAATTGCTGTATTTGCCGAGCGTGCGTGCCAGCGAGAAGCTGCACCGCCGCAGGGTCGAGCAGGTGATCGAATTCCTCGACCTCGAACCCTACCGCGACAAGCTGATCTCGGGCCTGCCCTATGGCGTGCGCAAGGTGATCGAGCTGGCGCGGGCGCTGTGCTCGGAGCCGAAGCTGATCCTGCTCGACGAGCCGTCCTCCGGCCTCAATGTCGAGGAGACCGACGACATGTCGTTCTGGATCCGCGACATGAAGAGCGAGCTCGGCATCACCGTGCTGATGGTCGAGCACGACATGACGCTGGTCAACCGGGTATCCGACCGAGTGATCGCGCTGAACTACGGCCGCGTGCTGGCGATGGGCTCGCCGTCGGAGGTGCAGCACCATCCCGACGTCGTCGCGGCCTATCTGGGTGCATGAGGATGATGCCATGAGCGCACCGGACATCATCCTCAAGCTCAGCAACATCGAGAGCTATTACGGGCCGATCATGGCGATCCGCGGCATCAGCCTCGAAGTGCCGCGCGGCCAAATCGTGACGCTGCTCGGGGCCAACGGCGCCGGGAAGACCACGGTGCTGAAGACGATCTCCGGCATCCTCGACCCGCAGAAGGGCTCGATCGAATTCCTGGGCAAGCCGATCCAGCGCATGGAGGCCGACAAGATCGTGCGGCTGGGCCTGAGCCACGTGCCGGAGGGGCGCGAGGTGTTCCCGTTCCTGTCGGTGCGCGAGAACCTGATGATGGGCGCCTATCCGCGCAAGGACCGCGACGGCGTGGCGCAGGACCTCGAGCGGGTTTACGGCTATTTTCCACGGTTGAAGGAGCGGCTGGACCAGCCGGCCGGGCAGCTCTCCGGCGGCGAGCAGCAGATGCTCGCGATCGGGCGCGCGCTGATGAACCGCCCGACCTTGCTGCTGCTCGACGAGCCGTCGCTGGGCCTGTCGCCGATCCTGGTGAAGGAGATCTTCACTATCATCCGCCGCGTCAACGAGGAGCAGGGCATGTCGATCCTGCTGGTCGAACAGAATGCCAAGATCGCGCTGGAGACGGCGCATTACGGCTATGTGCTGGAAATCGGCCGCGTCGTCATGAACGACACCTGCGAGCGGCTGATGAATTCACCTGACATCCAGGAGTTCTATCTCGGCGCCAAGGAAGCCGGCGCGCGGGGCGAACGGCGCTGGAAAAAGAAGAAGACGTGGCGCTAGAAGACTTGGCGCTAGAAGACCTGACGCTAGAAGACCTGACGCTAGAAGACCTGACGCTAGAAGACCTGGCGCTGGAAGACCTGGCGTTAGCAGATTTGGCGATAGCGCCGCGCCGGGCTGGCGTAGAGGAAGATTGGCGTTGCGAGGGACTTGAAGCTAGATTTCAGGCCGGTTTCGCGAACGAGAGGGCAGCAAGACCCGGCGCGAGGCAAGCGGCAGAGGAGGGACGCGCATGGCAGGACCGGCGGTGCTGACGGTGGCCGATACGATCGCGAGGAGCTTTCTGCTCGCGGTGCAGACGCGTGGCGACAGGCCCGCGATCCGCGAGAAGAAGTTCGGCATCTGGCAGCCGACCAGCTGGCGCGAATGGCTGCAGATTTCAAAGGACATCGCCCACGGCCTGCATGCGACCGGTTTCCGTCCCGGCGACGTCGCCTCGATCATCGCCAACGCGGTGCCGGAATGGGTCTATGCCGACATGGGCATCCTGTGCGCGGGCGGGGTGTCCTCGGGCATCTATCCGACCGACTCGACGGCGCAGGTCGAATATCTCGTCAACGATTCCCGCACCAAAATCGTGTTCGTCGAGGACGAGGAGCAGCTCGACAAGGTGCTGGCCTGCCGGGCGCGCTGTCCGACGCTGGAAAAGATCGTCGTGTTCGACATGGAGGGCCTGAGCGGCTTCTCCGATCCGATGGTGCTGTCGTTTGCCGAGTTCGCGGCGCTCGGCCGCAACCACGCCCATGGCAACGCGGCCTTGTGGGACGAGATGACCGGCAGCCGCACCGCGTCCGACCTTGCGATCCTGGTCTACACCTCGGGCACGACAGGCCCGCCCAAGGGCGCGATGCATTCCAACCGCAGCGTGACGCACCAGATGCGCCACGCCAACGATCTGTTCCCGTCGACCGACAGCGAGGAGCGGCTGGTGTTCCTGCCGCTCTGCCATGTCGCCGAGCGGGTCGGCGGCTACTACATCTCGATCGCGCTGGGTTCGGTGATGAATTTCGCCGAGAGCCCGGAGACCGTGCCCGACAACCTGCGCGAGGTGCAGCCGACCGCGTTCCTCGCGGTGCCCAGGGTTTGGGAGAAGTTCTATTCGGGCATCACCATAGCGCTGAAGGACGCGACCCCGTTCCAGAACTGGATGTATGGCCGCGCGCTCGCGATCGGCAACCGCATGACCGAGTGCCGGCTCGAGGGCGAGACGCCGCCATTGTCGCTGCGGCTCGCCAACCGCGCCGCCTACTGGCTGGTGTTCCGCAATATCCGCCGCATGCTCGGGCTCGACCGCTGCCGGATCGCGCTCACCGGCGCGGCTCCGATCTCGCCCGACCTGATCCGCTGGTATCTCGCGCTCGGCCTCGACATGCGCGAGGTCTATGGCCAGACCGAGAATTGCGGCGTCGCCACCATCATGCCGACGGAGCGGATCAAGCTCGGCTCGGTCGGCAAGGCCGCGCCGTGGGGCGAGGTGATGATCTGCCCCAAGGGCGAGATCCTGATCAAGGGCGACTTCCTGTTCATGGGCTATCTCAATCAGCCGGAGAGAACCGCCGAGACCATCGACGCCAAGGGCTGGCTGCACACCGGCGATGTCGGCACGATCGACAATGAGGGCTATGTCAGGATCACCGACCGGATGAAGGACATCATCATCACATCGGGCGGCAAGAACGTCACTCCGTCGGAGATCGAGAACCAGCTCAAGTTCTCGCCCTACGTCTCGGACGCGGTCGTGATCGGCGACAAGCGGCCCTATCTCACCTGCCTGATCATGATCGACCAGGAGAACGTCGAGAAGTTCGCCCAGGACCACGACATCCCCTTCACCAATTACGCGAGCTTGTGCCGCGCCCGCGAAATCCAGGACCTGATCCAGCGCGAGGTCGAGGCGGTCAACACCAAATTCGCGCGCGTCGAGACCATCAAGAAGTTCTATCTGATCGAGCGCCAGCTCACGCCGGAGGACGAGGAGCTGACGCCGACCATGAAGCTGAAGCGCAGCTTCGTGAACAAGCGCTACGCGGCCGAGATCGACGCCATGTATGGGGCGCGCGCGGTCGCCTAAAGCATGATCCGGACCCGGAGGGCCGCATTAACGCAAAGTGCGCGGCGGTTTTTCGAGAGGATCGTGCTCAAACAAAAGGAGGCGCGATGAATAGCAACATCGCGCTCGCGGAAAACGGCGAAGGCTTGAGAGGGCCCGACCCTTCGCTCAACAAGGGCCACTGAAGGAGGAGACTGCAATGTCGAAATCGCTGAAAGCGCTGGGCCTTGCGGTGAGCGCTCTGGCGCTGACCTGCCTGCCGGCCACTGCCCAGACCAAGGTGACCAATGAGGGCATCTCGCCGACCGAGATCGTGATCGGCACCCATCAGGACCTTTCGGGCCCGATCAAGGTCTGGGGCGTTCCGGTGTCCAACGGCATGAAGATGGCGGTGGAGGAGATCAATGCGAGCGGCGGCATCAACGGCCGCAAGATCAAGATGATCCTGGAAGACAACGGCTATGATCCGAAGAAGGCCGTGCTGGCGTCGCAGAAGATGGTCGAGCGCGACAAGGTCTTCGCGATGATCGGCCCGATGGGCTCGCCGACCGTGCTCGCCGCGCAGGACGTGCTGTTCGACGCCGGCGTGCTGCAGCTGTTCCCGCTCACCGCCGCGGAGTTCACCTTCAAGTTCGATCCCAGCAAGCCGCAGGAGCGGCTCAAGTTCAACAACCTGCTGCCCTATGTCGAGAGCACCCGCGCCGCGCTCAAATACATGATGGATTGGAAGAACTTCAAGAAGCCCTGCATCATGCATCAGGATGACGAGTACGGAAAGAACGTGCTCGACGGCTTCACCCAGCAGCTCACGGCGATGAAGGTGCAGCCGGCTTCGGTCACGAGCTACAAGCGCGGCGCCTCCGATTTCTCGGCGCAGGTCGCCAAGATGAAGGCCGATGGCTGCGATCTGGTCGTGCTCGGCACCGTGATCCGCGAGACCATCGGCGCGATGAGCGAGGCGAAGAAGCTCGGCTGGGACGTGACCTTCCTCGGCGCCACGCCGACCAACGTGCTCGAGGTGCCGGCGCTGGGCAAGGAAGCGGTCGAAGGGCTGTACGCCGCGTCAGGGTTCGAGATTCCCTACGAGGATACGGCCAAGGGCAAGGTGAAGGATTGGCTCACCAACTACAAGAAGATGTTCAACAGCGACGCCAATACCCAGGCGATCATCGGCTACAACGCGGTGATGACCTTTGCCTTCTACGCGCAGAAGGCAGGCAAGGACCTCTCCGGCCAGAAGATGCTCGATGCGCTGGAGTCGGGTGACAAGTTCCTCGACATCTTCAACTCGCCGCCGACCAAGTTCTCCAAGACCGACCACCTCGCCAACACCATCACCCAGGTGCAGCAGGTCAAGGGCGGCCGCTGGGTTCTGGTGAAGGACAATCTGATGTTCTGAGCGATTGGCTCACGGCATCCACGCCGTCATTGCGAGCCAACGGGTCGCGCGAATGCGCCCCCGATGACAGGCTCCGCGAAGCAATCCATCCCGCCACCTGCGGATAGGTGGATTGCTTCCGCCTTCGCCAAGGGCTTCGGCGGACAAGTCGTCGCTTAGCTCCTCGCAATGACGGAGCGTGTCGCGGTCGCCTTTGTCCTTTAATTCACCCGCGCCGGCCGCAGCGCGGCCTCGGCGATAACAGGCGCGGGATCGATGAATTTGCTGACGCCGTGCTGATCGATCACGAAGGTCGGCCGAAGGCTCCGGACGTCGGAATCCTCGATCATCGCCATGCGGCGGTTGTCGAGCGTCAGCCAGTGGCCGTCCAGCCGCGCAGTGACGACGGCGTGATCCTCACCACTGATGACGTCATGCATCACGACGATCCGCAGATCCTCGGGCGCGACGCCGGCCTTGCGCAGCGCGACGAATTTCGCGATCGCATAGTCCTCGCAGTCGCCACTGCCGAGCGCGAAGGTGGCGAGCGGCGAGGTCCAGACGTCGGCCTCGCCATGGAGCGCAAGGTCGCTGCCCGGACGGATCGCGAGGTTGATGGCGCGGTTGATCACGCCCAGCCTGGCGCGGCCGTCACGCGCCCGCCCCGCATCGATGATCGCAAGGAAGCGCAGCGCTTCCGGCGACGCGCACCCTTCGCGGTCGCCGTCGCAGATCGCAAGCTGCACCAGCTCGTCGGCGAGCCGGTGCTGCACGCCGAGCCATTTGTCGTGCAGCCCGCCATCGGCGAGCAGGGCGGTCGGCAGCCCGAACGGCTCGGCCGATTTCCTCATCAGCGCCGCCGGACCAGGCGACAGCAGCGACGCGGCGTTGAGCTCGGTAGCCGTCGCAAGCCACACTGATCCGCAGGCCAGTATGGCAACGCCCAGCGTCCGAAAGTGAACCCAGATTCCCATATGACACCCCTGCCCGGGCATCGGCGGGCGAATTCTGCACCGCGCACGTGACCGGATCGTTTCAATGCCGCCAGGATGGCAGAAGGCGATTTGAATCCGCTTAAGATGTGGGGAAAGCAGGAGAGACGCTAAAGGCCTTCTGGTCGGGGTCTCGAAAACTTTATCGGTTTTGTGAACGCGGAATCGAACCTTTTGCCGCTTGGCTCCGTCTCATGCTTGCTTTCTGGTTAACACGACCAAGCCGCGCGGGAACTTTACGATTTGTAAGCTAAGTCACAGCTTTAGCCGGAAAATTGGGTTCTAATCCCGCCACGGGGCCGAGGGGAAATAAAGGTAAGTAGAAAAATGCCAATCAATACCACGAATACGTGGATCAATACGTATCTTGGCTTCAACATCCACCCTCAGTTACCTGCAAACTACGTAAAACAGAAGGAGAATGACAGGGAGCGGTGCTCAATCGCAGGTTATGTGAGCGCGTCACGCAAGCACTGAATGGGTTTCGACTCGCGCAATACGATGATATGCAAGCATAGTCGTTTGCATATTCTTTCTTTGAAATTGGAATTGAAATTGGGGTGCGGTGACCCGCGGTGAACTTTGTCGATAAATTTGGCGGGTCTTTGCCGAAGCTGGACGCTCATGGTGGAGCGGCCCATGTTGAAAGCATTTCCACGCATGCGCCAGCCGGCGCGATCGTCGTTGAAGACGGTCATTTCCTATTCACCGCGGACTTCAAGCGCGCCGGTCTCGACCTGGTTCTGTCGAACGCCGACCGCGAGCTGATGCTGCATGACTACTTCAAGGGTGAAAAGCGCGCGGCGCTAGCTTCGCCCGACGGCGCGCACCTGACCGGCGATCTCGTCAACGCGCTCACTGGATATACCCAGTATGCCCAGGCCGGCGGCGCCGCGGATCCGCCCAAGGTCATCGGCCACGTCACCAAGCTGACCGGCAGCGCCACTGCAGTTCGCAACGGCGTGCCGGTGGTGCTGAACCAGGGCGACAATGTCTACAAGGGCGACGTGGTGCAATCCGGCGCCGACTCGACGCTCGGCATCACCTTCATCGACGGCACCGTGTTCGGCCTCGGGCCCAACGCGAAGATGGTGCTGAACGAAATGGTCTACGACCCGAACGGGTCGAGCAATGCCTCGTTCATGAGCCTGGTCCAGGGCACGATCTCGTTCGTCGCCGGCGCGACTGCCAAGCATGGCGACATGAAGGTCGATACGCCGGTTGCGACCATGGGCATTCGCGGCACCGCGGTGCTGGTCGAGATCGACTTCGATGTGCAGGGCACCGGCGCCGTGCCGCCGGCCAAATTCCAGGTGCTGGTCGAGCCGGACGGCACCACCGGCTCCTACATCCTGTTCGACAAGACGACGCTCAATCCGATCGCGACCGTCAATCAGGCCGGTACCCAGACCATCGTCAACAGCCAGGGCACGGTCAGCTTCCTCTCATCGCCGCAACTGTCGGCCGATGCGCAGAAGCTGATCTCCGACGTGTTCGCGCTGAAGTTCACCGACAACACCAATCCGAACACCAAGCTGACGACGAACTACACCGACACGGTCGTCCCGATGACGACCGGCTTCAAGTTCGCCAGCGGCGACATCGTCGCGCAAGCGGTCTTCGTGGTGACCTCCGGCAACGCCAGTCCGGAGGCGATCGGCAACCGAGGGATCGACCACGTCCCCGGTCCGCCGGAAACCGTGACGTTCAACGCGGCGTTTACCGAGCGGGCCGGGCAGACTCATGGCACGCAGCTCGACACGGCATCGAATGTGATCCGATGGGCGGATCCCAATCCCGGCGATGTTCCGAGCGCGATGGTGAGCTTCACCTCGTTCACCTACCAGAACGCCCAGAATGACGACGTCACCTCGTCGCTGACGGCCACACAGCTTGCGGCCATCCATGCGGTCGAGATCCCGCTGCTGCTCGAGCACAATCCGGCGAACCGGAACTTCGGTTCGGCGACCTGGACCTATAGCCTTCCCGACGGCGCGTTCGACTTCCTGGCGGCCGGCGAAACCCTGACGCTGACCTACACGGCGCGTGTCGACAACAATTTCGCGCCGAGCAACGAGACCGCGTTCAAGACTTTCACCATCACGATCACCGGCACCAATGATGCGCCGGTGGTGACCTCGGCGGTACAGACGGCCGGGATCACGGAGATCGCGGAGACGACGCACTCGAGCGACCCGGACACGGCGAGCGGCACGATCACCTTCAGCGATACCGACCTGACCGATACCCACACGGTCGTCATCGCCGGCGTCACCGAGTCCGGCGTCACCACGGGCCTGGCTGACCACGCGACCGTGCTGGGCTGGCTGTCGCTGGGCGACCTGACCGATTCGACCGACGGCGTGACGGGATCGAGGTCCTGGACGTTCTCGGCCGCCGACAACACCTTCGATTATCTCGCCGCCGGCGAGACGCTGACGCTCACCTACACCGTCGAGATCGACGACCATCAGGGTGGTGTGGTCACCCTGCCGGTCACGATCACGATCGCCGGCACCGACGACACGCCGGTGATCACCTCGTCGACGCAGTCGGCCGCACTCACCGAAGCCAACGCGGCGACCGGTTCGGCGGACCCCGATACGGCATCCGGCACGGTGACTTTCACCGACGTCGATCTGAGCGACACCCACAGCGTCACGATATCAGGCGTGACCGAAACCGGCGTCACCAGCGGGCTTCCCGATGAGGCGACGGTGCTGAGCTGGCTGTCGCTCGGCGCGCTGTCCGATTCGACCGGCGGCGTGACCGGGGCACGCGATTGGACATTTTCCGCCGCCGACAACAATTTCGACTATCTCGCCGTCGGCGAGACGCTGACGCTGACCTACACGATTGAGGTCGACGACCATCACGGCGGTGTCGTGACGCAGCCGGTGACGATCACGATCACCGGCACCAACGACACGCCCGTCATCACGTCCGCGCCGCAGGCCGAAGTGATCCCCGAAGCCAGCGGCACCACCGGTTCGGATCAGCCGGACGTCGCCTCGGGTACGGTGACGTTCGCCGATGTCGACCGCAGCGACACCCACAGCCTGACCATCACCGGCGTTTCCGAATCGGGCGCGACCGGCGGCCTTGCCGACGCGGCGACGGTGCTGAGCTGGCTGTCGCTGGGCGCGCTGACCGATTCGACCGGCGGGGTCGCCGGATCGAACGGCTGGACGTTCTCGGCCGCGGACAAGAACTTTGACTATCTCGCCGACGGCGAGACGCTGACGCTGACCTATACGGTCCAGCTGGTCGACCATCACGGCGGGGTGGTCACCGCGCCGATCACCATCACGATCAACGGCTCCAACGACGCGCCGACGCTGGGTGACGTCAACGCCGGCACGCTCACCGACACCGCCGATAATGACAGCTTCGGCGCGCTCGCCGGCCCCCTGCAGGGGCACGACGTCGACGATGGCGAGACCGCGACCCTGACCTATGCCGTGCTCGACGCCGACCATCTTCCGGTCAACACCGCGGTCGCGGGTCTCTACGGCTCGCTCACGGTGAACGCGGACGGCACCTATAGCTACGTTCCCAACGCGGCGGCGATCAACGCGCTGGCCGCGGGCAGCTATGCCGATACGTTCACCGTCGAGACCATCGATGCGCATGGCGCGGTCGGGACGGCGACGCTGACGATCGACGTGACCGGCGCCAACGATGCGCCGATCACGACCGTCGACGCGGTTTCGATCGCCGGCAACACCGGCAGCGTGACGGCCAACCTGCTGGCCAATGATAGCGACGCCGAACACGATGTGCTCTCGATTGCCGGTGTCGGAACCGACAATGCGACGCCCGGGCAGTTCACGGTCGAGGGCATCTATGGCGAGCTCGTCGTCGATCCCGTGACCGGCACCTATACCTATACGCTCGGCGTCACCGCAGCGCAGGCTGCGGCGGTCGCCGCCTTGCCGGAGGGCGACAGCGGGCTGGAGCAGTTCACCTACACGGCGTCCGACGGCGCGCTCGGAACCTACGGGCACCTCACGGTCGCGGTAACCGGCATCAATGATGCGCCGACATTCACCGGCCACGACCTCGCGTCCAGTTATCAGAGCGGCAGCGGCCCGGTTGCGTTGGCCGACGGCATCACGGTGCAGGACGTCGACAGCGCCAATTACGACGGCGGGTCGCTGACGGCGGCGGTGACGAGCGGTGGTCACGACGGCGATACGCTGACGATCGTGGGTAACCCCTATATCTCGGTCGATGCCAGCAACAACGTGATGTTCGACGCCGATGGCGACGGCAGCGGCGCCGCCGTCTCGATCGGCACGCTGATCGACGGCGTCGGCGGCCTGACGATCAATCTCAACGACCGCGCCGATGATGCGGCGGTCGCCGCGCTGGCGCAGGCGATCGAATTCGAGAGCAGCAATGCGACGCTGGAAGCCGGCACGCGCGTCGTCACCTTCACGCTGCATGACGGCGGCGGCACCAACGGACACGACTCCAGCTCCTTCACCGCATCGGTCAACGTCTCGGGCAACCACGCCGCGACGATCGAAGGCAAGAGCACCGGTGTCGTGTACGAGGATGACCATGTGGTCATTCCCAGCGGCCAGACCATCGCGAACGACGTCGACAGCGGCACGCTGACCGTGCAGGACCCCGACGCCGGCGAAAGCTATTTCCTGCCCGTCGACCCGGCAAACCTGACCGGGACCTATGGTGATTTCACCTTCGATCCGGACAGCGGCCAGTGGACCTATACCCTGGTTCACGAGCGGGTGGATCAGCTGGCCGCCGGCCAGATTGAGCACGACACGCTGACGGTGACGACCGCCGACGGCACGACGCAGGACATCACGATCGAGGTCAACGGCACCAACGATGCGCCCATCGTGAGTGCCACGGATCTGGCGCCGATCTATGCGCCGGACGCGGGCGCGGTGCCACTCGTCAACGATGTCACGGTCAGCGACATCGACAGCAGCGACTTCAACGGCGGATCGCTGTCGGCATCGATCGTCGATGGCCGACACGACGGCGATTTCCTCACGATCGCCGGCGACCAGTACATCTCGGTGTCCGGCACAACAGTGATGTTCGACGCCGACGGCGATGGTTCGGGCGAGGCGGTCGCGATCGGCACGCTGAGTGACAGCATCGACCCGGCGATCGACTTGAACGGAAACGCCACCAGCGACGCCGTCGCGCATCTGATCCAGGCGATCCGCTTCCAGAGCATCGACGCCAATCCGGTGGCCGGCCAGCGTACCATCGAGTTCACGCTCAACGACGGCGACGGCGTCGATCACAATGGCCATGATACGGGCTCAGCGTATGCGACAGTGAATGTCGATCAGGCGCCGCTGATCTTGACCGACAATCTGCAGATCTTCGAGGAAGGCCAGACCATCACGATCGGCGGATTGTCGGTTTCCGACGCCGATGCCGGGCCCACGGAATCCTTTACGTTCGACGCGGAATCCGCCGGCGGCTTCGTGACGCCCTCGAATGAGACGGGCTCGCTGGATGACATCAACGGCACGCTGAATAGCGGCCTGACTTACGCGCCCGGCCCGAACCTGCCGCTCAGCGACAAGATTGCGCTGACCGTCACCGACGGCTTCGGCGCCAAGGACACCGTGAATCTCATCTTTAACGTGACGGGCGAGGGCGACGTCACGCTGCAGGGCACCGACGGCAAGGACGTGATCATTGCGACCGGCTACACCGACACGCTCACGGGCGGCGCGGGCGCGGACCAGTTCGTGTTCAGGGCTGGCACCGGCAACGACACCATCACCGATTTCACGCCCGGTCAGGACAAGATCGATCTGTTCGACAACACGCCGTTCACTGCAGGCGATACCGAATCGTTCAATGCGTGGATCAACGACAGCGCTGCGGTCGAGCAGGTGGGCAGCGACACGCTGATCCATCTCGATATAGGCGACTCGATCAGGCTTTCGAACGTCGATCGAACGAACCTGCACATCAACGACTTCATCCTGCATCCCGGCGTGATTACCTGATGTCAGGGCAGCCGCGGGATGCCGAGCCGGTCGACCTCGGCGAGCACCGCGGCGAGGTTCTGATGGCCGGCGCCGAAGTGCCCTCTGCGCTCGGTGAGCGGCAACGTGTGCACGCCCTCTAGCCGGTAGTGCCTGTCGTGGACCAGGCAGCGGCTGCGGATCAGCGGCCACAGCATCAGGCCGAGCATGCGCTGGTCGTGGCCATACTTCACGGTCGGACCGAACTGGAAGTAGCGCCGCATCAGCTCAACGATATCGAGTCCGCAATCGGTGCGGCCGGCCCAGGTGCACCCGATCATCAGCTCGTTGTGCAGGACGTGGTCGCGCACGGCGTGAAATGGATAGCCGCTCTCGATCCATTGCTGGACCAGCTCGGCCTCCGCCGCGGACAGCCGCGCGTCGCAGTCGCGCACCAGGAAGCGCCCGACCGCGCGATCGTTCATGACCAGGAAGCGCTGGAACAGGCCGACATGCGGATATTCGTCCTCGATGTTGCGGACGTCACCGCCGTTGCCCTGCAGGAACGCGACACAGGCCGGCGGAACGGTGGCGTCGACATAGAACCGGCAGGTCCAGCCGGGGTAAACCGTGCGGCTGAGCACCAGGTTGATCATGGCGCCGTAGGTGTAGAACGGCGCGGCTCCCCACAACGAGAACGAGATGACGTTGGCACCCGACGGCGGGCCGTCGGGCTCGTTCAGCGCAAATGGCGGCGGATTGCGGCAGGCCTCGGCGTCGCGCAGGTCGAGCGCGCGCTGCCCATAGCGGACCGCGTCGGTGGTCTTGCCGGTGAAGAAGCTCGCGACCTTCAACGTATCGAGCACGGTGAGATCGTCGCCGTGGCGCGCGAGATAGCGCGTCGCCTGCACGATCGTCTCGTCGTAGCGCCTCAGATTGGTCAGCGTCGCAATCCGCGCCTTTTCCAGCCGCGCATTGTCGGGTTGACCCCGGCTCAGCTCCTCGGCCAGCGCCAGTGCCGGCTGCCAGTCGCGCTTCTGAAAGAACGCGTCGAACAGCAATTCCTTGGCGACCAGATCGTCGGGACGACTGACGGTCATCGCGCACAATTGCACGATCGCTTCGTCGTTCTTGCCGGCCCGCAGCAGCGCGCGAATGTTGTCGTAGCGCCCGGCAGGAGGCGGAAGGGTGCCGCTCAGGGGGGTGGACATCGGTGCCCGTGGTCCAGGTTTGGCATCATGTCATAGACGAAGCGGCCCCGGTGGTGAATAGTGGCGGTCATTACGCGATATTTGCCCGGAGGGCCGGGCCTTATTCTGGTTCGGATAATTGACGATGGTTTTTGGAAACCGGTGCCGTAATCCGGCATGGCATGATATCCAGACGTCATGAAGCGGCTAAGGGCAGTACGAAGGTGGTTCGGGCGGCGCTTCGGCTACGCGCGGCTGGCCTGCGTGGTGCTGCTGATCGGTCTTGCTGCGCTGCGCGTCGTCGATCCGGGGCCGGTCAACGAATTGCGGGTCCGGGTCTTCGACACCTTCCAGCGCTTCGATCCCCGCAAGAAGACCATCCGTCCGGTCACCATTGTCGATATTGACGAGAAGAGCCTGGCCAAGCTCGGCCAGTGGCCGTGGCCGCGGACCACCATCGCCGACATCATCATCAACCTGACCAGTCTCGGCGCGGTCGCGATCGGTTTCGACGTGGTGTTCTCGGAGCCGGACCGCCTCAACCCGGACAGGGTTGCGGGGCAGATGCGCTTCATCGACGAGGTCACCAGGACACGGCTGCGCGAGCTGCCGACCAACGACCAGATCCTGTCCGACGCGATCCGCCGGTCGCGCGTGGTGCTGGGCGAGACCGGGCTCGCGCACGTGCAGTCGGAGCTCGACGAGACCCTGCCGACGACGGGGTTTGCGACGCTGGGCAAGGAAGCCGAGCCGTTCCTGTACCAGTTTCCCGGCTTGCTGCGAAACGTGCCGGTGCTGGAGCGCGCCGCGGCCGGGCGCGGCCTGTTCACGATCAGGACCGAACGGGACGGTCTCATCCGGCGGGTCCCGATGGTGATGCTGGCGCAGGGCAAGCTGATGCCATCGCTCAGCCTCGAAATGCTGCGGGTCGTTTCCACGACGCCGACGGTGCTGATCAAGACCGACGATGCCGGGGTCAAGAGCATCGCCCTGAGGGGGCTGGAGATCCCGACCGATCGCAACGGGCGGCTCTGGGTGCATTTCGCGCGCCAGGATCCGTCGATCTACGTGTCGGCTGCCGATGTGATCGACGGCAAGGTGCCGGCCAACAAGATTTCCGGCAAGCTTGTGCTGATCGGGACCTCGGCGGTCGGATTGAACGACATCAAGGCCACGCCCGCGTCATCCGACATGCCCGGTGTGGAGATCCACGCCCAGCTGCTGGAGAGCGCACTGACCGGGGGCGTGGTGCAGCAGCCGGGCTACGGCATCGTGCTGGAGTTTCTCGGTGCGATCATCATGGGCCTGCTGGTGATCGCGTTCGCGCCGCGCTTCGGCCCGGTGACGCTGGTGGTCGTCGGCGGCCTGTTCGCGTCGATCCTGGTCGGCACGTCCTGGTTCTTCTACATCAACTACCGGCTGCTGGTCGATTTCACCTATCCGCTGCTGTCGACGACGGCGATCTACCTCACGCTGATCTTCGCGAGCTTCGTGCGCGAGCAGCAGCAGCGCCGGCAGATCCGTACGCAATTCGTGCGATACATGTCACCGGCGCTGGTCGAGCAGCTGGCGCAATCGCCGGAGCGCCTCGTGCTCGGCGGCGAGGAGCGCGAGATGACCATCATGTTCTCGGACATGCGCGGCTTCACCTCGATCTCGGAGACCTACAAGAGCGATCCGCAGGGCCTCACCGCGCTGATGAACCGGTTTCTGACGCCGCTCTCCAACGCGATCCTCGCCCGCAAGGGCACGATCGACAAGTATATGGGCGACGCCATCATGGCGTTCTGGAATGCGCCGCTCGACGACAAGGAGCACCACATCAACGCCTGCGAGGCCGCGCTCGACATGCTGGAGCGGGTCGATACGCTCAACCGCGAGCGCGAGGAGGAAGCGCAGGAGGGCGGCCACGTCTACGTGCCGCTCAACATCGGCGTCGGCCTCAACACCGGCACCTGCGTGGTCGGCAACATGGGCTCCGACGTGCGCTTCGACTATTCGGTGTTCGGCGACAGCGTCAACCTGGCGTCGCGGCTGGAGGGGCAGTCGAAGGAATACGGCTTTCCGATCATCGTCGGATCGAACACCGCGCTCGCGGTCAAGGACAAGTTCGCGATCCTCGAGCTCGACTTCATCATGGTCAAGGGCAAGAAGGAGCCCGAGGTGATCTATGCGATCGCCGGCCGTGAAGATGTCGCCAATTCCGGCCGCTTCCAGCGGCTGCGCAACCTGACCATCGAGATGCTCGCCTGCTACCGCAGCCGCGACTGGGACGGCGCGCTGGCCGCGATCGAGCGCGGCCGCAAGACCGACGAAGCGCAGACGCTGAAATATCTCTACGAGCTCTACGAGGCGCGCATCCTCAACTTCCAGAAAAATCCGCCGCCCGAGGATTGGGACGGCGCCTATGCGCTGTTGACGAAGTAGCCGACACTGCTGCATCGCTGACAAACCCGTCATCCCCGCGCAAAGGCTTCGCCTTTGTCGCTGGAGGTGCGAGCCTTTTCGGCGAGCCTCGAAGGATGAATCGGCCACCAGCCGGGCCGTCGACCCTTCGAGGGCCGCTGAAGAAGCGGCCACCTCAGTGTGACGGTGATAGAATTGAGGCACAGCCGCTCCACCGTCGTCCCGGCCTAGTGCGCAATTGCGCACTAGGCCGGGACGACGGTGGGGGAGGCGGCTGAAATCTACTCCAGCCCGATCTGCGTCAGATCCTGGAACCAGTGCTGCGCCTGCACGAAGCTTTTCACCTTTGGCGACAGCGCGTGCGGATTGGTGTCGTGCACCACCCACACCAGCACCGCGTCGTCGACGATCAGCGCGTGCGCCTGCGCCAGCAATGCGTCCTGCTTTTCCGTATCGAACGTCTGCTTGGCTTCGTCGATCAGCGCGTCGACCTTCGGGTTCTTGTAGCCGCCCCAGTTGACGCCGACTGGCGCCACCTGGCCGGAGTGGAAGAAGCGCACGATGGCGTAGAGCGGGTCCGACGTGACATAGGCGATGTTGTTGGCGGTGATGCCGGCATTCATCTCGTCGGCCGCGCCCTTGCGCCAGTGCGTATATAATGTCTCGAGCTCGACGACCTTGAAGTCGATATCGATGCCGATCTCCTTGAAGCTTTGTTGCAGGAACTCGTTCATCGGCAGCGACAGCATCTGCCCGGTGCCGCCCTGCGCGATGATGAAGGTCGCCTTCAGCGGCTTGTCCTTTGAATAGCCGGCTTCCTCGACCAGCTTCTTCGCCGCCGCGACGTCGTATTTCAGCTCAAAGCTGGGTTTGCCGAACCACGGGCTCGAGGGATCGACCTGGCCCTTGGCGGGCTTGGCCAGCCCGTTCATCAGGCCTACCACCGCGTCGCGGTCGATCGCGAGGTTGAGCGCCTTGCGCAGGCGAATGTCGGTCCAGGGCGAGCCCGGCAGCACGCTGAGGTGATAATTCCAGACATGCGGCGTCACGTTGTCGACGATCTTCATGCCGGCGGCCTTGAGCTGCGGCACGGCGTCGGGCGCCGGCGTCTCGATCAAATCGACCTGGCCTGCCAGCAGCGCGTTGGTGCGGGTCAGCGCTTCCGGCATCGGGATCAGGATCAGCTTGTCGGTCTTTGCGATCCGCTTCTTGTCCCAATAGTCCGGATTCTTCGAGAGCTCCGCGAGCTCGCGCGGCACCAGCTTCGTCAGCTTGAACGGGCCGGTGCCGGAGGGCTGGCTGGCGAACTTGTCCCAGTCCCTCCCCAGCTTTTCATATTGTGCGGGGCTGGAGACCAGGAACCAGAGCATCTGGTAGGGAAAGAACGAGTCGACCGTTTTTGTCGTGATCTCGACGGTGAAGTCGTCGATCTTGGCGTAGCTTGCGACCGAGGGCAGGCGGGTCTTGACCTGTGCGCTCTGCCGCTTGTCGAATTGCGGTGCCTTGTCGTTGAGCACCTTGTCGAGATTCCAGATCACCGCATCGGCATTGAACTCGCTGCCGTCGTGGAATTTCACGCCTCTGCGCAACGTGAAGCGCCACTTGGTCTTGTCGTTGTCATCGACCTTCCACTCGGTGGCAAGCCCCGGCACCAACTTGCCCGGCCGGTCCGCGACGTCCATCTCCCAGGCGACCAGCGGATCGTAGATCGTGTAGGCCGTGAACTGATAGGCGCCGGCGCCGCGGTCGGGCTGACCCGTGGTCAGCGGGATGTCGGCCATCGAGATTCCGTAGCGCACAACGGATTCCGCTTGCGCCGGCCTGGCTGGCCAGCCCGCGGCGAGGGCAAGCGCCATTGCCGCCATCAGGATCGAATTGCGCGCACGCATACAGAAGCTCCGTTGCTGGGAAGTCGGAGCCAAAGCTTGCAAGCCTGATGCCAGAATAGGCACCATCGCGCCGTCCAGGCGCGAGGTGGGAAGAATTGACGCGCCCGGCGGTTATTTGGTGACAAACTATTTCCCTTGGCACACGCATTGCATACGCTTGCCCAAGAAATAATCACCCGAACAAGGGTCATAAGAAGGGGTTGCTCAGATGCGTAACAGGAAGACCAATGCGACAGCGATGATGCTGGCGTTTGCGCTGGCCACAGCGATGCCAGCGATTGCCGGCGCCGAGACTGTGCTGCGTATTGGCATGACGGCTGCCGATATTCCGCGCACGCTCGGCCAGCCCGATCAGGGTTTTGAGGGCAATCGCTTCACCGGCCTTACAATGTACGACGGGTTGACGATGTGGGACCTCTCCTCGGCCGACAAGGCGAGCGCGATGATCCCGGGCCTCGCCACCGAGTGGAAGGTCGACGATGCCGACAAGACCAAATGGGTGTTCAAGCTGCGTCCCGGCGTCACCTTTCACGACGGCTCGCCGTTCAACGCCGACGCCGTGGTCTGGAACGTCGAAAAGGTCTTGAAGCAGGACGCGCCGCAGTTCGATCCGAGCCAGGTCGGCGTCACCGCCTCGCGCATGCCGACATTGGTCTCGGCGCGCAAGATCGACGACATGACCGTGGAGCTGACCACCAAGGAGCCGGACAGCTTTCTGCCGATCAACCTCACCAACCTGTTCATGGCGAGCCCGGCCAAATGGCAGCAATTCTACGACAAGGCCGAAGGCGCCGACGCCAAGGCGAAGTCGCAGGCCGCGTGGGCGGCGTTCGCCAAGGACGCCTCGGGCACCGGCCCCTGGAAGATGTCGAGCTTCACCCCGCGCGAGCGGCTCGAGCTGGTGAAGAACGACAAGTATTGGGACAAGGCGCGGGTGCCGAAGACCGACAAGATGGTGCTGTTGCCGATGCCGGAAGCCAATGCGCGCACCGCAGCACTGCTGTCGGGGCAGGTCAACTGGGTCGAGGCGCCGGCGCCGGATGCTCTGCCTGAGATCAAGCAGCGCGGCTTCGCGCTCTACTCGAACGAAGAGCCGCATGTCTGGCCCTGGCAGTTCTCGCGCGTCGAGGGCTCGCCGTGGAACGACATCCGCGTGCGCAAGGCCGCCAACCTCTGCGTCGATCGCGAAGGATTGCGCGACGGCCTGCTCGCAGGGCTGATGGTGCCGGCCACCGGCACCTTCGAGCCCGGCCATCCCTGGCGCGGCAACCCGACCTTTCAGATCAAGTATGACAAGCCGGCCGCGCAGAAGCTGATGCAGGAGGCGGGCTTTGGTCCGAACAAGAAGCTGACGGTCAAAATCCAGACCTCGGCGTCGGGCTCGGGCCAGATGCTGCCGCTGCCGATGAACGAATATCTGCAGCAGGCTTTGGCCGAGTGCTACTTCGATGTGCAGCTCGACGTCATCGAGTGGAACACGCTGTTCACCAACTGGCGGCGCGGCGTCAAGGATCCGTCGGCCAACGGCTCGAACGCGACCAACGTCACCTACGCGGCGATGGATCCGTTCTTCGCATTGGTGCGCTTCCTGCAATCGGGCATGGCGCCGCCAGTCTCGAACAACTGGGGTTTCATCAACAATCCGAAGTTCGATGAATTGGTGAAGAAGGCGCGCCAGACCTTCGATCCCGCCGCGCGCGACGCCGCGCTCGCCGAGCTGCACGCCGCCTCCGTCGACGACGCGGCCTTCCTCTACGTCGCTCACGACGTCGCACCGCGCGCGATGAGCCCGAAGATCAAAGGCTTTGTGCAGCCGAAGAGCTGGTTCGTCGACTTCTCGCCCGTCACGGTCGCGCCGTGAGGTGCTAGCCACGTGATCGGTGCACCCTCTCCCCTTGTGGGAGAGGGTGGCTTCGCGAGAGCGAAGCCGGGTGAGGGGTTGTCTCCGCGGACACCCTCTCGCATGCTAAAATGACTTTGTCCGCGGATAGAACCCCTCATCCGGCGCGCTGAAGCGCGCCACCTTCTCCCACAAGAGGAGAAGGAAGAAAGAGCGCACCGTGTTCGCCTACACTGCCAGACGGATCGTCTACGTCATTCCGATCGTACTCAGCGTTGCGCTGGTGTGCTTCCTGCTGGTCCACATCACGCCCGGCGATCCCCTGGTCGCGGTGCTGCCGGCGGATGCCTCGCAGGAGCTCGCCGCGCAGTTGCGCGCGGCTTACGGTTTCGATCGCCCGCTGCCGGTGCAGTTCGGGCTCTGGCTGTGGCGCGCAGTGCAGGGCGATCTCGGCAGTTCGATTGCGACCGGCCGCCCCGTGCTGTCGGAAGTGATGCGCGCCGTCGGCAACACCGTGATGCTGGCGGTCGCGGCGGCGATGATCGGCTTCACGCTCGGTCTGCTGTTCGGGCTGATCGCCGGCTATTTCCGCGACACCTGGGTCGACAAGGTGGCGACGTCGGTCGCCATCGCCGGCGTCTCGCTGCCGCATTACTGGCTCGGCATGGTCTTGGTCATCATCTTCTCCGTGCAGCTCAACTGGCTGCCCGCGGTCGGCGCCGGGCCTGGCGGCTCCGGCGCCTGGGCATGGGACTGGGAGCATCTGCGCTATCTGGTGCTGCCGGCGATCACCACGTCGGTGATCCCGATGGGCATCATTACGCGCACGGTGCGGGCGCTCACCGGCGACATCCTGAGCCAGGATTTTGTCGAGGCACTACGCGCAAAAGGCCTGCGCGAGACCTACGTGTTCCGCCACGTCGTCAAGAACGCGGCGCCGACCGCGCTCGCGGTGATGGGGCTTCAGCTCGGCTATATGCTCGGCGGCTCGATCCTGATCGAGACGGTGTTTTCCTGGCCGGGCTCGGGCCTGCTGCTGAACTCTGCGATCTTCCAGCGCGATCTGCCGCTGCTGCAGGGCACGATCCTGGTGCTGGCGCTGTTCTTCGTGCTGCTCAATCTCCTGGTCGACATCGCGCAAGCCGCGATCGATCCGCGAATCAAGCGGAGCTGATCAATGAGCACGATGACAGATGCCGCGCTGCAGGCCGCTCCCGCGACAAAGGCGCGTGGCTACTGGTCGACCGTCGCGCGCCGCATCACGCGCGACAAGGTCAGCATGGCCTGCGCCTTCATCCTGGTGCTGATCTTCGCCTCGGCGCTGCTGGCGCCGTGGCTCGGGCTTGCCGATCCCTATCAGGGCTCGATGATCCGCCGCCTCCGCCACATCGGCACGCCCGGCTATCCGCTTGGCACCGACGAGCTCGGCCGCGACATGCTGGCCCGCCTGATCTATGGCGGCCGGCTGTCGCTGATCGTCGGCATCCTGCCGGTGATTCTCGCCTTCGTGATCGGTACCTCGCTCGGCCTTGTCGCCGGCTATGTCGGCGGCCGGCTCAACACCGCGATCATGCGCACCGTCGACGTGTTCTACGCGTTTCCATCAGTGTTGCTGGCGATCGCGATCTCCGGCGCACTGGGCGCCGGCATCGTCAACTCGATCGTGTCGCTGACCATCGTGTTCGTGCCGCAGATCACCCGCGTCGCCGAAAGCGTCACCACCGGCGTGCGCAACATGGATTTCGTCGAGGCGGCGCGTGCCTCCGGCGCCGGCCCCTTCACCATCATGCGCGTGCACATGCTCGGCAATGTGCTCGGCCCGATCTTCGTCTATGCCACCGGCCTGATCTCGGTGTCGATGATTCTCGCCGCCGGCCTGTCCTTCCTCGGCCTCGGCACCAAGCCGCCGGAGCCGGAATGGGGCTTGATGCTGAACACGCTGCGCACCGCGATCTATGTCAATCCCTGGGTCGCGGCGCTGCCGGGCGCGATGATCTTCGCGGTCTCGATCTGCTTCAATCTGCTCAGCGACGGCATGCGCAGCGCCATGGACATCAGGAACTAGATATGAGCGACGCCAATCTCGCCGCCGACATGCTGGAGCCGGTCGCCGACATCGGCGGCGCCGCGCAGCCGCTGCTGCAGGTCAAGGGACTGACCAAGCACTTTCCGGTGCGCGGCGGGCTGTTCAGCCCGCGCAAGACGGTGCGCGCCGTCGATGACGTCACGTTCGCCGTGATGAAGGGCGAAACCGTCGGCATTGTCGGCGAGTCCGGTTGCGGCAAGTCGACCACGGCGCGGCTGTTGATGCATCTGATGGCGCGCGATAGTGGCGACATCGTCTATGACGGGCTGCAGGTCGGCCCGTCGCTGTCGTTGCGCGAACTGCGGCGCGGCATGCAGATGGTGTTCCAGGACAGCTACGCCTCGCTCAATCCGCGCCTCACCATCGAGGAATCGATCGCCTTCGGGCCCAAGGTCCACGGCATGGCCGACAGCGCGGCGCGCGCGCTGGCGCGCGAGCTGCTCGGCAAGGTGGGTCTGCGGCCGGAGACCTTCGCCAACCGCTATCCGCACGAGATCTCCGGCGGCCAGCGCCAGCGCGTCAACATCGCCCGCGCGCTGGCGCTGTCGCCGCGGCTGGTGATCCTCGACGAGGCGGTGTCCGCGCTCGACAAGTCGGTCGAGGCGCAGGTGCTCAATCTGCTCGCCGATCTCAAGCGCGAGTTCGGGCTGACCTATCTGTTCATCAGCCACGATCTCAACGTGGTCCGTTACATCTCCGACCGCGTGCTGGTGATGTATCTCGGCGAGGTCGTCGAGCTCGGCCCGGTCGATGCGGTCTGGGACGCGCCGGCGCATCCCTATACCCGCGCGCTGCTGGCGGCGATGCCGTCATCCGATCCGGACAAGCGCACGGAAGTCCCGCCGATCTCGGGCGATCCGCCCAATCCGATCGATCCGCCGTCCGGCTGCCGGTTTCACACCCGTTGCCCGTTTGCGGAGCCGCTCTGCGCAAACGACACGCCAAAGCTCAGCGATCTCGATACAATGGGCCATCAGGCGGCGTGCTACATGGCCATTCCAGGCTCGGGGCATAGCCGCGCGCCGGCAAAAGCAAAGGGAGAAAACGCGGCATGACCAGACCCACGCCAAAGGATGTCAAGGTGATCGCGCACGTCGCCGACGTGCCCGCCGACGACGAGGTCGCCAATCGCATCGCCAATTCGATCGGCCCCGCCTTCGACGGCTTTGCGCCGATCTCCGGCACGCTGCCGCTCGATCTCGAACCCGCGAGCTTCCTGCTGGCGCAGATCGCAAAGGTGTCGAAATGAGCACCGAACCTGCCCTGATGACGCTGGCCGCAGTCGCCAAGGCGATTGCCGAGAAGAAACTGTCCTCGCACGAGGTGACGCGCGCCGTGCTGCATCGGATCGCAGAGTGGCAGCCGCGGCTGAACGCCTATATGGCGATCGAGTCGGAGCAGGCGCTGGCCGCCGCGACCGAGGCCGATGCCGAACTCGCCAAAGGAAAGAGCCGAGGTCCGCTGCATGGCGTGCCGATGGCGCACAAGGACATGTATTACGACGCCGGCAAGGTCGTGACCTGCGGCTCGCTGATCCGCCGCGACTTCGTGCCGAAGACGACCGCAACCGCATTGCAGCGGCTGAAGGATGCCGGCCAGGTTCGCCTCGGCTCGCTGCAGATGGTCGAGTTCGCCTATGGGCCGACCGGCCACAATGTGCATTACGGCGCGGTGCATAATCCCTGGAATGTCGATCACATCACCGGTGGCTCGTCGTCGGGCTCGGGCTCGGCGGTCGCCGCGCGGCTGACCTTTGCCGCGCTCGGCTCCGACACCGGCGGCTCGATCCGGATGCCGGCGCATTTCTGCGGCGTCACCGGACTGAAGACAACGGTCGGCCGTGTCAGCCGCGCCGGTGCGATGCCGCTGTCGCAGTCGCTCGATACTGTCGGCCCGTTGGCGCAAACCGCGGAAGACTGCGCGCTGCTGCTCGGCCTGATGGCCGGCGCCGATCCTGAGGATCCGACCACGTCGACCCAGCCGGTTCCGGATTACATGGCCGCGACGAAGGGATCGCTGAAGGGCCTGAAGATCGGCGTGCCGACGGCGTTCTATGTCGACGACCTCGATCCCGAGGTCGCCCGCATTCTCGACGAGACGGTTGCAACCCTGAAGAAGGAGGGCGCCGAGATCGTCAAGGTCGAGCTGCCCGATCAGCGCCAGCTCTCTTCGGCCTCGCAACTGGTGCTGGCCGCCGAGGCGACGGCCTACCACAAGCGCTGGATGATCGAGCGGCCGCAGGATTACGGCGCGCAGGTCCTGATGCGGCTGCAGAACGGTCTCACGATTCCGGCGGTGACGTATCTGGAGGCGATGCGCTGGCGTGGCCCGGCGCTGGCCGCACACCACGCAGCGGTGAACGGCATCGATGCCGTCATCGCGCCGTCGGCCCCGGTTCCTGCGCCGACCATCGCCGAGAGCGACGTCGGCAACGGTCCGGGCGCGGAGGCGGTGATCCAGCGGCTGACGCGGTTCACTCGGCCAGTGAACTACCTCGGCCTGCCGTCGCTCTCGATCCCGTCGGGCTTCACCAAAGCAGGCCTGCCGGTCGGCATGCAGCTGATTGGCCGCGCCTTCGAGGAAGCGGTGCTGCTCCGGATCGGCGCCGCGTTCCAGCGCGCGACCGATTTTCACGCCAAGGTGCCAAGGCTCGGATAAAGGCTCGCATGACCAATCTCGTCGAAATCGACAACCTCAACATCCGCTTCACCGGCGATCGCACGGTCCATGCCGTGAACGGTCTCAGCCTGTCGCTCGGCGAGGGCGAGGTGTTGGGGCTGCTCGGCGAGTCCGGCTCCGGCAAGAGCGTGACGCTGCGGGCCTTGATGCGGCTATTGCCGAAGAAGCGGACGCAGATCTCCGGCAGCGTCAAGGTGCTGGGCCAGGAGGTGCTGGCGATGGACGACGAGGCGCTGTCCGCATTCCGCGGCCAGACCGTCTCGATGATCTTCCAGGAGCCGGCGCTGGCGCTCGATCCGGTCTACACCATCGGCCGGCAGATCGCCGAAACCGTGATGCGCCATGAGGGCAAGAGCGAGCGCGAGGCCACCGCGCGCGCCCTCGAGATGCTCGAGGTGGTGCGGATCCCGTCCGCCAAACGGCGGCTGGAGTCCTATCCGCACGAGATGTCGGGCGGCATGCGCCAGCGCGCGATGATTGCGCTGGCGCTAGCCTGCAAGCCAAAGATCCTGCTGGCGGACGAGCCGACCACGGCGCTGGACGCCACCGTGCAGATCCAGATCTTGCTGCTGCTGCGCGAGCTGCAGCGCGAATTCGGCATGTCCGTCATTTTCGTCACCCATGACATCGGCGTCGCCATCGAAATCTGCGACCGCGTCGCGGTGATGTATGCCGGTCAGATCGTGGAACAGGGCGCGCTGCGCGACATCGTGCGAACGCCGGTTCATCCCTATGCCAGGGGGCTGTTGGCCTCGACCATCCATGGCGCCAAGCGCGGCGCGCGGCTCGAGACCATCCCGGGAACACCGCCTTCGCTCGATCGCGCCCCGGCCAGCTGTTCCTTTGCGCCGCGCTGCAGCCTTGCCCAGCCGCGCTGCAGCGAAAGCCTGCCGCCCAATGTTCCGGTTACGCCCGATCACCAGGCGCGCTGCATTCTGGCGGAGCCGGCGGTGGCCGCGACCTAACCTGTCCCGGGGTGGATCACTCCCGCAACCCAGCGTTGCGCGAGGCCGTTGCTCCCAGGCGTCAGCGGCCAGGCGCTTCCCGATGCCTCCCTGGCGCGGTTCCCGGTAAGCCTTTGGTTGCAATTGCCGTATTGAGCTCGATTTAGCTCCCCCCGGGATAGTCCGGGTGGTTCGACGGCGAATGACCATTATTATTCCGTCAACTGTCTACACGAAAGCCGCGAACCATCTCCAGATTAACGCGACTTAAATGGACGGTGGTCACAAACGTCGATACAACGTGACCATCACGTAACCCTTTACTGCAGAGATCGGTTTTAATGGCACCCGTTCCCGCTGCGCGGCGATCCGAACTGGACGAGGCGCTGCGCGCATGCCGCAGCGCCTTTGTCGGCGTTGGTCTCATGAGCTGCATGATCAACCTGCTGTACCTGACAGGTTCCATGTTCATGCTGCAGGTCTACGACCGGGTGCTGCCGAGCCGCAGCATTCCGACCCTGGTCGGCCTCGTAGTCATCGCTGCCGGTCTTTATATCGCGCAGGGTTTTCTCGACCTGCTGCGCGGACGGATCCTCGGCCGCATCGGCACCTCGCTCGACGAGGCCCTCAATGCGCGGGTGTTCGACACCATCATCCGCCTGCCGCTGACGGTCGGCAATCGCAGCGAGGGCCTGCAGCCGCTGCGCGATCTCGACAATGTGCGGTCCTTCCTCGGCAGCATGGGACCCGGCGCGTTCTTCGACCTGCCGTGGCTGCCGTTCTACATGGCGATCTGCTTCGCGTTCCATTGGCTGCTCGGCGTCACGGCGCTGGTCGGCGCCATCATTCTGGTGACGCTGACGCTGATCACCGAATACCTGTCGCGGACGCCCGCCAAGGAAGCGATGACGCTCGCGGCGCGGCGCAACGATCTCGCCGCCTCCAGCCGCCGCAACGCCGAGGTGCTGGTGGCGATGGGCATGGCCGGGCGGATGAACAAGCGCTGGAACGGCGCCAACGAGGACTATCTCGCCGGCAACCAGCACGCGAGCGACGTCGCCGGCGGCTTAGGCGCGGTCGCCAAGGTGCTGCGCATGATGCTGCAGTCCGCCGTGCTCGCGGTCGGCGCCTATCTCGTGATTCAGCAGGAGGCCACCGGCGGCATCATCATCGCCGGCTCGATCCTGAGCGCGCGGGCGCTGGCGCCGGTCGATCTCGCGATCGCGCACTGGAAGGGCTTTGTCGCCGCGCGCCAGAGCTGGCAGCGCCTCAACCGCCTGCTGCAGCAGATGCCGGCACGGGCCGAGCAGACTCTGCTGCAGGCGCCGACCAAGAAGCTCTCGGTCGAGGGCGTCGCCATGGTGGCGCCGGGCGACCAGCGCCTCATCGTGCAGGACGTCAGCTTCACCGTCGAGGCCGGCACCGGCGTCGGCGTGATCGGCCCGAGCGGCTCCGGCAAGTCGTCGCTGATCCGCGCGCTGGTCGGCGTCTGGACGCCGGCACGCGGCAAGGTACGGCTCGACGGCGCCGCGCTCGATCAATGGTCGTCCGACGTGCTCGGGCGCTATATCGGCTATTTGCCGCAGGACGTCGAACTGTTCGCCGGCACGGTGGCGCAGAACATCTGCCGCTTCGATCCCGAGGCCAAATCCGACGGCATCATCGCCGCGGCCAAGGAAGCCGGCGTGCACGAGATGATCATCAAGATGCGCGAGGGCTACGACACCCAGGTCGGCGAGCAGGGCACCGCGCTCTCCGCCGGCCAGGCCCAGCGCGTCGCGCTGGCGCGCGCGCTCTATGGCAATCCGTTCCTGATCGTGCTGGACGAGCCGAACTCCAATCTCGACAGCGAGGGCGACGAGGCGCTGACCCGTGCGGTGCGCGGCGCCCGCGAGCGCGGCGCCGTCGTCATCGTGGTCGCGCACCGGCCGATCGGCATCGAAGGCGTCGATCAGCTGCTGGTGCTGAAGGACGGCCGCATGCAGACCTTCGGGCCGAAGGAGACAGTGCTCGCGCAGGTGCTGCAGCGCGTCGCGCCGCCCGTGCCCACGCCGATCAAGATCGTCGCCGATGCGGGGGCCAAGTCATGACCGAACAACCGCGCAACGCGAAGAGCTCGATCCGCAAACATCTGATTGTCGGCCTCGCCGTGGTCCTCATTCTCGGCGGCGGCGTCGGCGGCTGGGCCGCCGCGGTGCCGATCTCGGGCGCGCTGATCGCGCCGGGCTCGGTGGTGGTCGATTCCAACGTCAAGAAGGTGCAGCATCCGACCGGCGGCGTGGTCGGCGAGGTCCGGGTGCGCGACGGTGACGTCGTCAAGGCGGGCGATATCGTCGTGCGGCTCGACGAGACCGTGGTCAAGGCGAGCCTTGCGATCGTGGTCAAGACGCTGAACGGCCTCTACGCGCGCCAGGCCCGGCTCGAGGCCGAGCAGCAGGGCCGCGACAAGATCGTGTTTCCGAAGCAGCTGACCGATCAGGCCAATGATCCCGATGTCCGCGACATCATCACCAACGAAACCAAGCTGTTCGAGGTTCGCGTCAACGGCCGCACCGGCCAGAAGGCGCAGCTGCGCGAGCGCGTCACCCAGCTCAACGAGGAAATCTCCGGACTGCAGGCGCAGGAAAAGGCCAAGGACAAGGAGATCGAGCTGGTGAAGACCGAGCTGGTCGGCGTTCGCCAGCTCTATGAGCAGCATCTGGTGCAGATCACCCGCCTGACCACGCTGGAGCGCGACTCGGCGCGGCTGTCCGGCGAGCGCGCGCAGTACATCGCCTCGCGCGCCCAGGCCAAGGGCAAGATCACCGAAACCGAGCTGCAGGTCATCCAGGTCGACAAGGACATGCTGGCGGAGGTCTCCAAGGACCTGCGCGAGACCAACGACAAGATCGGCGAGTTCGTCGAGCGCAAGGTCACCGCCGAAGACCAGCTGCGCCGCATCGACATCCGCGCGCCGCAGGACGGCGTGGTGCTGCAATCCACCGTGCACACGGTCGGCGGCGTCATCACCGCCGGCGATGCCATCATGATGATCGTGCCGAAGGCCGACGATCTCTCGGTCGAGGCCAAGGTCAATCCTGCGGACATCGACAAGCTGCAGGTCGGCCAGAAGACCGTGCTGCGGCTCTCCGCCTTCAACCAGCGCACCACGCCGGAGCTGAACGGCATCGTCACCCGCGTCTCCGCCGACGTCACCACCGACCAGCGCACCGGGCAGAGCTACTACACGATCCGCGTCTCGATGCCCCCGGAGGAAGTCGCGCGCCTCGGCAGCGAGGTCAAGATCATCCCGGGCATGCCGGTGGAAGCGTTCGTCCAGACCGGCGACCGCACCATGATGTCCTACCTGATGAAGCCGATGCACGATCAGTTCATGCGCTCGTTCCGCGAGAAGTAAGGCTGGCGAGATTTCCCTCCCACGTCGTCCCGGCGAAGGCGCCTGTAGCCCGGATGCAGCGAAGCGAAATCCGGGACCGTGCTGCGCCGCTGTTCAACCCGTCATCCCCGCGCAAAGGCGAAGCCTTTGTCGCTGGAGGCGCGAGCCCTTGCGAGCCTCGAAGGATCGACGGCCACCAGCGGGGCCGATTCATCCTTCGAGGCTCGCAAGAGCTCGCACCTCAGGATGACGGTACTTGGATTGGCTCAGCTTGCTCGGTGTCATCACCCGGCTTGACCGGGTGATCCAGTATTCCAGAGACGCCGGTGATAGAAGCGAGAGGCCGCGGCGTACTGGATCGCCCGGTCAAGCCGGGCGATGACAACGGTAGATGAGGACAAAGCCTCACGTCCTCTCAGGATGACGGGGATAGTATTCGTACGACCTGCTGCGCCGGGACGACTGCGGGGTAACTATCGCGCCAGATTCTTCAGCAGCAGCTCCAGCGCCGCCGCTGCAAACGCCTGCATGTTCGCCGGGCGGTCGTTGCTGGCGGTCTCCAGCGTGATCACCTCGTGCTGCGGGCCGGCCACCGCCATGCAGCTATGGCCGGCGGCGTCGCCGTAGCGGTTGCCGGTCGGCCCGGCGGCGCCGGTTTCCGACAGTCCCCAGTCGGTCGAAAGACGCGTGCGGATTTGGCGCGCGAGCAGTTGCGCATAGGGTTCCGACGCCGAGCGGATCCCCTTCATTGCGTCATCCGGAATATCCATCAGCGCGCGGCGGGCATCGCGGGTGTAGATCACGCCGCCGCCGAGGAAATAGGCCGATGCGCCGGGCACCGCCAGCAGCGACGCCGAGATCAGGCCGCCCGTCGAGGACTCCGCGACCGCGATCGTCTGCTTGTTTGCGATCAGTTTTGCGGCGACCTGCGCGGCGATGGATGTGAGCGCGTTCATCGGCGGCCTTTCTTGTTGTGTGCCATGAAATTCCCGTGGGGCGTTCTGCCTTCCTAGCACACCACACGCGCCGCTGCCGAGTTGCGGCGCAGGGGCGGGCCTGCTTGAATGCGTGACAACAAGCCAAGCGGCGCGAAGGACGGCAAGCGTCGCTCTTTGAGCATGATCTTTTCGGAAAACCGCTTCGCACTTTTCCGGATCAGGCTCTCGCGGAGGAAACACCATGACGTCGCCGATCGCGGGTGGCGTGGATTGCGATCTGCATCCCGCCGTGCCTCATCTCACCAGCCTGCTGCCCTACATGAGCGACTACTGGCGCGACCAGGTGACGACGCGCGGCATGACCGATCTGATCTCGCAGTCCTACCCGACCAATTCGCCAATCTCGGCGCGGCCGGATTGGCGTCCGGCGCAGGGCAAGCCGGGCTCCAGCCTCGCCGACATGCAGCGACAGGCGCTGGACCGGTTCGCCACGGCCTACGGCATCTGCAATCCGCTCTATGGCGTGCAGATGGTGTTTTCCGAGGACATGGCCAATGCATTCTGCCGTGCCCTGAACGACTGGCTGGTCAAGGAGTGGCTGGACAAGGACGACCGCCTGCGCGGCTCGATCGTGATCCCCGCGCAGAGCATCGAGAAGGCGGTCGCCGAGATCGAGCGCTGCGCTGTGGACAAGCGCTTCGTGCAGGTGCTGATGCTGGTCATGGGCGACATGCCGCTCGGCAAGCGCCACTACTGGCCGATCTATGCTGCGGCCGAGCGTCTCGGGCTGCCGATCGGCATTCATGCCGGCAGCGCCTATCACAACCCGCCGACCTCGGTCGGCTGGGGGTCCTATCACATCGAGGACTATGTCGCGCAGGCGCAGGCATTCCAGACCCAGCTCACCAGCCTGATCGTCGAGGGCGTGTTCGCGCGCCATCCGAACCTGAAAATGGTGATGCTGGAGTCCGGTTTCACCTGGCTGCCGCCGTTCCTGTGGCGGCTACACAAGTTCTGGCGCGGTGTGCGCATGGAAACCCCGTGGGTCGACCGCGCGCCGCTGGAGATTGTGCGCAGCAACATCCGGTTTTCGCTGCAGCCGGTCGACGCGCCGCCGGACGGCGACACGCTGAACAAGCTGTTCGACCATATGCAGTCGGACGAATTGATCCTATTCTCGACCGACTATCCGCATTGGCAGTTCGACGGTGACGAGGTGCTGCCCAACGGATTGTCGACGGATCTGGTGCGCAAGATCATGATCGACAATCCGCATGCGACCTACCCGCGCTTGACAGTGAAGGAGACGACGCCATGAACGTTCAGCTTCGCGATCGCCCGCAAGCCGCTGCGTCCACCGGCATCAAGACCGCGATCGCCGATTGCGACATCCATCCGGCGCGCGCCACCAACGACGAGCTCCATCCGTTCCTCGCCAAGCGCTGGCACGCCCATCTAGAAACCTTCGGCGTCCATCCCTATCAGGGCATGATGGGCGGCCCGCCATACCCGAAGGCACAACCGAACGCCTCGCGCCGCGACGCCTATCCGCCTGAAGGCGGCCCGCAGGGCTCCTCGCTGTCGTTCATGCAGAAGCAGCATCTCGATCCCAACAATGTCGCGCTCGGCGTGCTCAATCCACTCAACACCGGGCAGGGCATCCGCAACCAGGATCTGGCGGCCGCGATCTGCACGGCGATCAACGACTGGCAGATCGAAAAATGGACCAGCAAGGATGCGCGGCTGAAGGGTTCGGTGGTCGTCGCCAATGAAGATGGCGTCTCGGCCGCGGCGGAAATCCGCAGGCGCGCCGGCGACAAGAACTTCGTCCAGGTGCTGCTGCTCAGCCGCAATGTCGAGCCGCTCGGCCAGCGCCGCTACTGGCCGATCTATGAGGCTGCGCAGGAGGCCGGGCTTCCGGTCGGCGTGCACGCCTTCGGCTTCGGCGGCAACCCGATCACCGCGTCGGGCTGGCCGAGCTATTACATCGAGGAGATGGTCGGCCATTCGCAGTGCCAGCAGACCGCGCTGGCAAGCCTGGTGCTCGAAGGCGTGTTCGCGCGCTTCCCGAAATTGAAGATGGTGATGGTCGAGGCCGGCTTCGGCTGGGCGCCGTCGCTGGCCTGGCGGCTCGACAAGGTGTTTTCCAAGCTGCATGCCGAGGTACCGCATCTGACGCGCAAGCCGTCGGAATACATCCGCGACCACATCTGGTGGACCACGCAGCCGATGGAGGATCCGGAGAGCCGCGACCACCTGTTCCAGGTCATCGAATGGATCGGCTGGGACAAGCTGCTGTTCGCGACCGACTACCCGCATTGGGACTATGACGAGCCGTCGCGCGTGCTGCCGGCCGGCGTCAGCGACGCCAACCGCCAAGCGTTCTATCTCGACAATGCGAAGCAGCTGTACGGCCTCGCATGATCCGGAAAAGTGGGAACCGGTTTTCCGAATCAGATCATGCGTGAGAACAACTAATGGCGCGCCATGTGATCGCTCCGGTGGATGAGCTGCCGCCGGGGTCGCGAAAATTCCTCGAGATCGACGGACGGCCGATCGCGATCTTCAACGTCAAGGGCGAGTTCTTCGGCCTGTTGAACCGCTGCCCGCACCAGGGCGCCGCGCTGTGCGAGGGCCCGCTGATCGGGCTCGCCTCGTCCTCCGATCCCGGCGAGATCGAGTACACAAAACTCGGCGAGATCCTGCGTTGCCCCTGGCATGGCTGGGAGTTCGACATCCGCACCGGCCAGTCCTATTGCGATCCCCGCCGCTTCCGCGTCCGCGCCTATCCGGTCAATGTCGAGCCGGGCACCAATCTGGTGAAGGGCCCGTATGTCGCCGAGACCATCAAGGTCGCGGTGGAAAGCGACTACGTGGTGGTGGAGCTCTAACCGTTCCCGTCATTGCGAGGAGCGATCGCGACGAAGCAATCCATATCTCCGCATGTGGCGCGATGGATTACTTCGTGAAGCCTGTCATCGGGCGCGCGTTCGCGCGACCCGTTGGCTCGCAATGACTGGGCAGGTATTTGCCGCGCATCGATGCCGTAGGGTGGGTTAGCGCAGCGTAACCCACCGTCTCGCGCCGCTGACAAACGCGGTGGGTTACGCTGCGCTAACCCACCCTACGTTCACTCCGCCATCATCTGCCGCTCCCGCGCGTAGCGCACCAGCGCGACGAAGCGGTAGATGCCGTGCACGAATTTTCCATAGGGCATGGTGATGAACAGCGCGAACACCACGCCGAGATGCAGCGCCAGCAGCGGTCCCATCGCGCCGCTGTTGCGCCAGAGCAGCAGCGCGAGCCCGGTGATGCTGGTCAGCAACAGCATCACGATGAACGCGGTGTCCATGCCCATGCGCTGCTCGTCGACCAGCACGCGGTCGCGCTTCGATTTCTCCGCGAGCAGGCCGAGCGGGCCGATCACGAGGCCAATGCCGCCGAGCGTGCCCAGCACGACCGGCAAATCCCACCACGCGTAAGGCGCCTCCCGCGCCAGCAGATAATGGTACAGCGTGCCGACGCAGGTTGCCGCAAAGCACAGCGCAAAGCCGTAGAAGGTGAGGTGGTGATAAAGCTTGCGGCGATCGGTGGGCTGGTCGTCCTCGTTGAAGCAGCCGACGCCGCCGCCGTCGAGATAGCGCAGTTCGCCGGCGTCGCGGATTGCCTGCAGCAGGGATTTTGCGTTCGTCGTCATGCCGACGGGCTCGCCGATATCGCGCCAGAACGCGCGCACGCCCATCACCAGCGCGAGGATCGCGTAGAGCAGGGCGGCGCCGAACAGCAGCGCCATCGCATTGTGCGGCATCAATTTGTAGAACGCGCCGGGCCCGGTGTGAATGCCGTACAGCACGCCGCGATCGTTGACCGCGGCAAAGCCGAAGATGAAGCCGGCGACGCTGAGCGCCGCGATCAGGCTGATGACGAGGCCGTTGCGTGCGAATGCGCCGGCAAAGGCCCGCGGCCAGGCATAGGCGGCGTAGGACTCGGCGCGCGCCACCGCCAGCGTCCTCGGCACATTGACGTTGAACTCGTGCGGCGGCGAGAACTGGCAGTCGGTGTAGCAGGCGCCGCAGGCATGGCAGAGATTGGCGAGATAATTGAGGTCGCCGTCGGAGAAGGCGCGGCGCATCTCCATCGCGGGAAACACCGCGCACAGGCCCTCGCAATAGCGGCAGGAATTGCACACCGTCATCAGACGGTCGGCCTCCTGCAAGATCCTCGTCCCGTGCATTGACCCCTACGCCTCGCTACTTCTTCGTCAGTCCCTTGCCTTCCAGCCACGTCTGGATCAGGCCGGCGACCTCGGCATTGTTCTTGTCCATCATGATCATGTGCGAATTGCCCTTGATGCCGGTCTTCGGCAGGTCGACGACATCGACACTGCCGCCGGCGGCGCGGATCGCCTCGGCAAAGGCTGTGCCGGTGGCGCGGATCTTCGGCCAGCGCGAGTCGCGCTCGATGTAGTCGCCATAGACCATCAGCGTCGGGATGTTCTTCAAGCTTTCGACCTTGGCGGGATCGCCGACACCGGCCGGTTCGATCGCGATCAGCGCCTTCACCTTGTCGGGGCGCGCCTGTGCCACCTTGAAGCCGAAGCTGCCGGCCTGGCTGTGGAACAGGATGATGCAGGGGCCGACGCGGTCGATCTCGGCGATGTAGGCGGCGATCGCCGCGTCATCGGTCGTGGTCCAGCGCGGCACATTCTGCTTGACGAAATTCTCGTAGCCTTCGTTCGGGAACTGGCTGCCGGGCATCAGCCGGCGCTTTGCCGGATCGGGGTCGTAGGAGCCGGGGCCATCGCCGATGCGAAAGCGCTCGAACGGATTGGCGGTGGTGAGGAATACCGGCTCGCCCTTGAAGATATCGGGATACTGCGCCCAGCCGGCGCGGCCGCGCTCGACGGCGTCGGAATTGTAGACGCTCCAGCCCTTGCGCAAAAAATAGTTCAGCCAGCCTTCGCGTCCGTCAGGCGTCGTCTCATAGGTGACGCCGGTCAGCCCGCCGCCGTGCCACAGCAGCAGCGGATAGGCGCCCTTCTCGTTTTGCGGCAGGAAGTACTGCACGTACATCTGCTCGACCTGGTAGGTGCCGTTCGGATCGACCTTGGCCGGCACACCGCCCGGCGTGAAGGTGACCTCCTTCACCGGCTTGCCCGTGATCTCGACGAAGCGGCCGCCGACATGGAACGAGCCCATGTCGCGCAGCGCGATCGGTTCGGCGGCGTGGGCAGAGGCCATCAGAGCGGCCGCAGCGACAGCGATTGTGGTGCGCGACATCTATCCTCCGATCTTCCCCTTCTCCCCGCGTGCGGGGAGAAGGTCGGGATGAGGGGGGCTCTCCAAGCACCGTGCTCTTGGAGAGTCCCCCTCACCCGGATTGCTTCGGACGATGCTTCGCATCGCCGAGCGCAATCCGACCTCTCCCCGCAAGCGGGGCGAGGTGAAGTGAGCGCTGCGCTTAGTTCCGCGCATTCTTCGCCGCTTCCCGACCGGCGACGCGGCCGAATACGCTGCCGATGGTCATGCCCATGCCGGCGGCGTAGCCCTTGCCCAGCACGTTGCCGGCCATGATCTCGCCGGCGGCGAACATGTTGGCGGACGGCTTGCCGTCCTTCATCAGCATCCGCGCCTCTCTGTTCACGCGGGTGCCGAGATAGGTGAAGGTGATGCCGGGCCGCACCGGGTAGGCGAGGTAGGGCGGCGTGTCGATCTTGCGCGCCCAATGCGTCTTCGGCGGCGTGATGCCTTGGGTCGCGCAGTCGTCGAGGATGGTGTGATCGAACGTGCCCGGCTGCACCGCGGCATTGAATTCGGTGATGGTCTTTTCCAGCGCGCCTGCATCGAGCTCGAGCTTGCCGGCAAGCTCGGCGATGGTCGCGCCGGCGATCGGCGGAAACAGCGTCGGCATGAAGCTGGTCACGACGGTGGAATCGAAGATGATGTAGGCGATCTGGTCCGGCTGTGCCGCGACCAGGCGGCCCCAGATCGCATAGCGCTTGGGCCAGATGTCCTCGCCCTCGTCGTAGAAGCGCTCGGCGTGCTTGTTGACGACGATGCCGAACACGACGGAGTCATGGCGCGTGATGATGCCGCCATCGAATTTCGGCGCGCGGGCGTCGATCGCCACCGCATGGCACTGCGTGGGATCGCCGATCTCCTGCACGCCCTTTGCCAGCAGCATCTTGAGGATCGCGCCGCGGTTATAAGGTGTGCCGCGGATCAGGAAATTGTCGGCGGCCTCGCCCCAATATTGCTTCAGCCACTCGATGTTGGCCTCGAAGCCGCCGGCGGCTGCAACCAGCGTCGAGGCGCGCACCTCGGTCTTGCCGCCGACCGGTTGCTTCAGTGCAGCCGACAGGAACATGCCGTCCTCGATCTTGAGATCGATCACCTCGGCATCGTAGAGCACATCGACGCCGAACTCCTCTGCCGTGCGGTACAGCGCATTGAGCATCGCCCGGCCGCCGCCGAGGAAGAACGAGTTGGTGCGACCGAGGCTCAGCGTGCCGCCGAGCGAGGGCTGCCAGCGCACGCCCTGCTCGACGATCCAGTTCAAAATGTCCTTGGACTCATGGATCATGAAGCGGGCCAGTTCCTCGTCGGTCTGGCCGCCGGTCACCAGCAGCAAATCCTTCCAGAACTCCTCCTCGGTGTAGGGGCCGGTGAGGATCTCGGTCGCCGCATCATGGGCGCAGCGCATGTTGCGCGTATGTCGGGTATTGCCGCCGCGGTAGAACTTTGGCGCGCCTTCCAGCACCAGCACGGAAGCGCCGGCGCGGCGCGCAGAGATCGCAGCGCAAAGGGCGGCGTTGCCGCCGCCGATCACCAGCACGTCGAACCTGCGCGTCAGATCAACCATGCGCTCTTGTTATCGTTGTTGGCATGGAAAGCAACATGCCGGGGCAGGCGGTCGGCCTGCCCCGATTGCAATGCAGACGATCAGGCCGCAACCGCCTCGCGCTGTTCGATGGTCTGGCCGCCGCGATAGACGATCAGCGCTGCGGCGATGCCGAGCGCGGCGCCGAACATCAGCCAGTAGCAGGGCGAGGCCTTGTCGCCGGTGTGCTGGATCAGCCAGGTCGAGGCGAACGGCGTGAAGGTGCCGAACAGCCCGGCCGCGAGCGCAAAGGCCAGCGAGAAGCTGGTGGTGCGGACATGCGCCGGCACGATCTCGACCAGGCAGCCCAGCATGGTGCCGCTGTAGACGCCGAAATAGAACGAGAACATCATCTCGACCGCCAGCATCTTGCCGAAGCTCGGATTGGTCACCAGCCAGTGCAGCGCCGGATAGGCCGTCACGAAGGACAGCCCCGCGATCGCGAGCAGCACCGGCTTGCGGCCGAGCCGGTCGGAGACCGCGCCGCCGACCGGATTCCAGATGAAATTGGTGACCGCGACTAGCAGCGTCACCAGCAGCGCATCCTGGGTCGACAGCTTCAGCACGGTCTTGCCGAAGGTCGGCGTGTACACCGTGACGAAGTAGAAGGTCGTCGTGGTCAGTACCGCGATCATCATGCCGAGGAGGATGATCCGCCAGTTCGCCAGCGCCGAGGCGAACGCCTCGCTCGCGGTCGGATGCTTCTTCATCGCCAGGAACGCCGGCGTCTCCTCCAGCGTGCGGCGCAGGAAGAAGATCACCGGGATGATCAGGCAGCCGACGAAGAACGGGATGCGCCAGCCCCAGGCCGCGACGGTTTCGGCCGGCATGCTCTCGCTCAGCACGAAGCCGAGAATCGAGGCGACGAAGATCGCGACCTGCTGGCTCGCCGACTGGAACGAGGTGTAGAAGCCGCGGTTGCCGGGCGTCGCGATCTCCGCGAGATAGACCGAGACGCCGCCGAGCTCGACGCCGGCGGAGAAGCCCTGCAGCAGGCGGGCGATCAGCACGATGATCGGCGCAGCAATGCCGATGGTCGCATAGGTCGGGCAGATCGCGATCACCACGGTGCCGACAGCCATGATCGATAGCGTCACGATCAGGCCCTTGCGGCGGCCGATCTTGTCGATGTAGGCGCCAAGCACGACGGCGCCGACCGGGCGCATCAAGGCGCCGAGCCAGAACACGCCGAACGCGTTGAGCAGCGCCGCGGTCTCGTTCTCCGAGGGGAAAAACGCCTTGGCAATCAGCGGCGCATAGAAGCCGAACAGGAAGAAGTCGAATTGTTCGAGGAAATTGCCGCTGGTCGCGCGCAGGATGGCGCCGAGGCGCGATTTGATTTGCGGTGTTTGCGATGAACTCGACTGCGACATAACGTCAATTCCTCCCCGTGGCGCAACGGGCCGGCGGAAATTGTCTCGCCGGCCAAGGCAGTTAGCCTGCCATGTGCGACAATTTGGCACGCCTGTCCGGCGCCACCAACCCGAAACTGGGCCGGAGCCATGCGAAAAACGCCGTAGGAGAAAGTCGCGCCGCGGCAGCTCGCGCCGCGCCGGATCAGGACGTCGCGTGCGCCGCGCTGCCGAGCCAGCCGCGGAATGCGGCAAGTTTCGGCGAATCCGCCCGTCCCTGGGGCGAGACCAGGTAGAAGCCGGCGTCGGCCGGCATCGTGATCTCAAAGGGAACCACGAGACGGCCCTTGGCGATGTCGTCCCGCACATAGGAGGTGCGGCCCATCGCAATGCCGATTCCGTCGATCGCGGCCTGAATGGTCACGAACTGCAGGTCGAAGGTGACGCCGGGCTGTTTGGAAATGTCGGCGGGCAATCCGGCCGCGGTCAGCCACAGCCGCCAGTCGTCGCTGTTGGCGCCGCTGGTATGCAGCAACACATGGTCCCCCAGGTCCTGCGGGGTCTGCAGCGGCTTGCTTCCCTGCAGCAGCGACGGGCTGCATACCGGAAATAGCTCATCCGCCATCAGCCAGTCGGCCCGCAAGCCGGCCCACTGGCCGCGGCCGTAGCGGATCGCGGCGTCGACCTTGTCGCGCTGGAAATCGACCAGGGTGGTCGAGGTGGTGATGCGGACATCGATGCCGGGATGCGCTTCCTGGAAGGCGGCCAGCCGCGGCAACAGCCATTTGGCCGCGAGCGACGCCAGCGTCGACACCGTCAGCACATGGTCGTCATCCCGGCGCAGCAGGCGGTCGGTCGCCAGCCGCAGGTCGTTGAACGCGGCGCGGACGCCGGGGAGGTATTCGGCGGCCTCCGGCGTCAGGCTCAGCGAGCGGTTCTGGCGCACGAACAGCCGCACGCCGAGTTCTTCCTCCAGCCGGCGGATCTGATGGCTGATCGCGGTCTGCGTCACGTTCAGCTCGGACGCCGCCAGCGTAAAGCTCATGTGCCGCGCGGCGGCCTCGAACGCCCGCAGGCCGTTCAGCGAAGGCAGTCGGCTGGTCATTTCCGGGGCGTCCTAATTCATGACTTTAATTCATGCGAAACGGTACAAAGTGTCGTTTGTGGAAAGCGCTGGCCGGGCAGATATTACCGCGAACAGGTTACCGATAGGAGCCGCAAATGTCCATTTTCACGCATGAATCGATGACAAATCATCATGCCCCTCATGTTCATGTCTCGGGTCTTTTGAACCAGGTCAGCGACACCCTGCACGTCTGGTGGGAGCGCTATGAGCGCCGCCGCGAGCTGTCGCAGTGGTCGGACCGCGATCTGCACGACATCGGGGTGTCCCGGAGCGACGTGGCTTTCGAAACCGAAAAGCCGTTCTGGCGGGCCTGATCAGGACGCCATCCCGGCGCCCGCCTCCCGAGAGGGGCGCCGGTTAATTTTCACCCGAGGAGCGTGTCATGACTGCGCTGCGTCTCGATGATCTCAAGCAATATTCCGACGTGCTGCGCGCCAGGGACGGCCGCGAGATCAGGGTGCGTTTCGTCGAGCCGCGCGACCGCGAGGAGCTGCAGAACTACATCCGTTCGCTCTCCGCGGGGTCCCGATACAGCCGCTTCCTGGGCGCGCTGAGCGAGCTGCCGAAGTCGGAGCTCGAGCGTTTTCTCCATGTCGGCGAGGCTGACCGGTTCACGGTGGTCGCGACGATGCTGGTCGATGGCTTCGAGACCATCGTCGGCGAAGCCCGCTACGCCTTCCATGCCGATACGTCGAGCGTCGAGTTCGGCCTGTCGATCGATGACCGGTGGCAAGGCCTCGGCATTGGCAAGGCGCTGCTGAAGAACCTCGAGTGCCGCGCGGCGTCCCTCGGAGCCGAGCGCATCTTTGGCGACACGCTGCGTTCCAACGCGACCATGATCGGGCTTGCCCGCAAGTCCGGCTACGCCTTCACCGCGAGCCCCGGCGACTGGAAGCTGGTGCGCTTCGCAAAAGAGATCCACGTCGAACCGCAAGACATTCCCTGTGCCAGCTGGCGGCTTGCCGCCGTATCCCGCTCGGCCGCGATGTCCTCGCTTGCGGTTTGACTTGACTGGCCCGGTTCTGGCCTCCCCAGAACCGGGCCTTTTTCTTTGCTAACTTCAGTCCCGTAGCCCGGATGAAGCGAAGCGCAATCCGGGATCAGTCTCTCCGCTGAAGTTTCCCGGATTACGCTACGCTCCATCCGGGCTACGCTCTCTCTTCGCCTCGCCCCGCTTGCGGGGAGAGGCCGGATCGCATGTCAATGCGATCCGGGTGAGGGGGAGTCTCCGCATACGCTCCTCTCACCGACGACGCGGAGGCTCCCCCTCATCCCGACCTTCCCAGAGCGAGCTTCGCTCGTCTCGTCCCTGCACGCGGGGAGAAGGAGGCTACGACCCCCGGAACACCGGCTTGCGCTTGTCGATGAACGCCTGCACCGCTTCTTTGTGATCGGCGGTCGTGGTGAGGCGGACCAGCCGCTCGGCCTCGTGGTCGCGCGCGGTGGCGAAGTCGAACTGCAGGGCTTCGTCGAGATTGTCCTTCATGTAGCGCAGCGCCAGGGTCGGGCCCTCGGCGATCGATTTGGCCAGCGCAAACGCCTCGTCCTGCAGCGCTTCGTCCGGCACCACGCGGTTGACGAGGCCGATCTGCTCGCACCTCGCAGCATCGACCTTCTCGGAGGTGAACATCAGTTCGCGGGCGCGCGAGGTGCCGACCAGGCGCGTCAAGAGCCAGGCGATGCCGTAATCGCCGCTCAGCGCCACCCGCAGATAGCCGGTCGAGATGAAGGCGGATTGCGCCGCGATCCTGATGTCGCAGGCCATCGCGATCGCAAGCCCGGCGCCGACCGCGGGGCCGGGCAGCGCGGCGATGGTCGGCTTGCGCACCGAGGCGAGCGCGCCGGTGAGCAGGCGCTGGCGCTCCTGCAGGTCGGCGACCTTGTCCTCGTAGGACATTTCGAGCTTCTTCGAGTCGCGATGCGCACCCATGCCCTTGACGTTGCCGCCGGCGCAAAACGCCTTGCCGGCGCCAGTGAGCAGCAGCACGCCGACCTCCGGGTTCTCGCCGCAGGTCCGGATCATCGTCCGCAGCGCCGGCGTCAGCGTATCCGACAGCGAGTTGCGCGCGTCGGGACGGTTCAGCGTGATGATGGCGACGCGGTCGCGGATCACGCAGAGCAGTTCGTCGGTGCCGGTTTCGATCTTGATTTCGTTGGTCATGTTTTTCCTTCCCTGTTTCCCCGTCATTGCGAGCGCAGCGAAGCAATCCATGCTTCGTCTCGGGGAGAGATGGATTGCTTCGCTTCGCTCGCAATGACGAACGTGGTCACCTTTCGCGCAACCTACGCCTTTTGGATGATCATCGTCATCTCAAAACTTCTCGACCCACGGCCGCAATTCCAGCTCCCAGGTCCAGGCGCTGCGCGGCTGCTGCAGCACGTTCCAGTAGCTCAGCGCGATCGCGTCCGGATCGAGCATCGAATCCGGCCGATCGGCGGGCTCGGTGCGGGCGGCGCTACGGATGCCGCCGTCGATCACGAAATGCGCGACATGGATGCCTTGCGGCGACAATTCGCGCGCCATGCTCTGGGCCAGCCCGCGCAGCGCGAACTTGCCCATCGCGAACGGCGCCGATTGCGCATAGCCCTTCACGCTGGCGGAGGCGCCGGTGAACAGGATCGCGCCCTTCTTGCTGGGCAGCATGCGCTTCGCCGCCTCCTGCGCCACCAGGAAGCCGCCGAACGCCGAGACCGCGATCGCCCGCTCGACCTCCGACGGCACCAGCTCGACGAACGGCCCGCGCGAGCGGCCGCTGGCGTTGTAGACCACGACGTCGGGCGTCCCGATCTCGCGCTCGACGAGGCCGAACAGGCGCTCGACATCGTCAGCCTTGGTGGCATCGCAGGCATAGGCGCGCGCGTCGGTCTCGGTGCAGAGCGCGCCGAGCTTCTCGATGCTGCGCGCAGCCAGCGCCACACGAATTCCCTCCCGCGAAAATAGCCGCGCCAGCGAGGCGCTCAGCCCTTCGCCGGCGCCGACGATCAGGGCGATCTTGTATTTTGGGATGTCCATTGGGCTTTCCTTTGCTCAGCCGGGGGAGGATAGTCTTGTCTGAAAACATGAGGAACGCAGCCGGGAATTCAATGCAGCCACTCAAGCAAGATTTTTCATCTTCGGCCAGCCAGCCGGGATTGTTGGCCCCCGACACGACGGGAATGAACTTCTATCGGGCTGATCCGGCGCTGACCGATCTGCTGAAGCTGCATCTGCCCGACGCCTTGTTCCGCCATATCGAGCCGCATCTCGACCGGCTCGGTGGCCTCGCCGGCGGCTATCTCGACGAATGCGCGCGGCTTGCCGATCGCCACACGCCGGTGCTGCACCAGCGCGACAAGTTCGGCCGCGACGTCCAGCAGATCGAATACCATCCGGCCTATCGCGAGATCGAGAAGGCGGCGTTCGGCGAGTTCGGCATTCACGCGCTGTCGATCCGCAAGGGCATCATGGGCTGGCCGGACAAATATCCCGTGGTTGCGAAACACGCCTTCACCTTCCTGTTCAACCAGACCGAATTCGGCATGGGCTGTCCGATCAACGTCACCGACGGCTGCGCAAAGCTGCTGGCGAATTTCGGCAGCGAGGCGCTCAAGGCAAAATATCTCGACGGCCTGACCCAGACCGACATGAGCAAGCTGACGCAGGGCGGCCAGTTCATGACCGAGAAGGAAGGCGGCTCCGACGTCGGCACGCTGACCACGCGCGCGGTGCGGGAGGGCGACCACTGGCGGCTCTACGGCGAAAAGTGGTTCTGCTCGAATGCCGACGCCAAGGTGGTGATGCTGCTGGCGCGCCCCGAGGGCGCGGGTCCGGGCACAAGCGGCGTCGGCCTGTTCCTGATGCCGCGCTTCCTCCACGATGGTTCGCAGAACCACTACCGGATCGTGCGGCTGAAGGACAAGCTCGGCACCCGCTCGATGGCCTCGGGTGAGATCAAGCTCGACGGCGCCATCGCCTATGCCGTCGGCAAGCTCGACCGCGGCTTTGTCCAGATGGCCGAAATGGTGAACTCATCGCGGCTGTCCAACGGCGTGAAGTCGACCGCGCTGATGCGCCGCGCCTGGCATGATGCGATCACGGTGGCGCGAAATCGCGTGGTGTTCGGTCAGCGCATCATCGATCTGCCGCTGGCGCGGCGGCAGCTGATGAAGATCCTGCTGCCGACCGAGCAGGCGCTGTCGATGAGCTTTCTCACCGCCGATGCGCTCGACCGCGCCGAGGCCGGCAGCCAGGATGCCGCGGCGCTGCTCCGCATCCTGACCCCGACCTTGAAGTTCCGCGCCACCCGCGATGCCCGAAAAGTCTGCGGCGATGCGATGGAGATGCGCGGCGGCATCGGCTACATCGAGGAATTCGTCACGCCGCGGCTGTTGCGCGATGCGCATCTCGGCTCGATCTGGGAAGGCACCGGCAACATCGTCGCGATCGATGCGCTGAAGCGCGCGGTCGGCCGCCATGGTGCCGACGCTGCGCTCGCCGCCGACCTGCATGCGCGGCTCGACGACAGCGCCAATGTGCCGCAAGCCTGGCGCAACCGCTTGCGCGACCTCAGCGATCGCGCGATCGCGTTCGCGCGCGAGGTCGCAAGCCGCATCGACAATGAGGGCGATGCGCGGCGCGCCACCAGCCTGCTCTATCATGTCGCGAGCGCAGTGGCGCTGGCGTGGGAGGGCGGCCGCATCCACGAGATGCGCGGCGATGCGCGCCGGCTGCTGCTGTCGCGGATGGTGATCGACCACCGCGTGATGCCGGGCGATCCGTTCCAGCTCACGGAAAATTCCGTTCAGCGCACGATGACCGAGCACCTGCTCGGCGATCGCGCCGTCGGCATGGCCGAGGTTGGCGAATTGCTCATCGCAGCGTAGGCTTCTTACCTCTTCCATCGGGCGAGTGTTTGCGCACATCTGCACGACCGTGCACAAGTCAGGGAGGCACGAACGGGTGGGTTCCCTCCCCCCTTGCGGGGGAGGGTTAGGGAGAGGGGTAAGCCGCACGAGCGGTGTCTGTGGCTTACCCCTCTCTCCAACTCTCCCCCGCAAGGGGGGAGAGAGCCCTCCCACCTCCCGTATGGCTTGAGCAAGATCAGCCGCGTGATTGTCTGCACCCCTTGGGCCCTATGGGAGAGGCCGAAGAGAAACAATAAACACGAGAGGAAACCCGATGAAGGCCGCCGTCCTGCATGAAGTCAACAAGCCGCTGGTGATCGAGGATGTCAGCCTGCCCAATCCGGGGCCGCGCGAGGTCCTGATCCGCACCGCGGTCGCCGGCCTCTGCCATTCCGACCTGCACTTCATGGAAGGCCTGTATCCGCACCCGCTGCCGGCGGTGCTCGGCCATGAATCGGCTGGCGTGGTCGAGAAGGTCGGCTCCAACGTCAACTATGTGAAGCCCGGCGATCACGTCGTCACTTGTCTCTCCGTGTTCTGCGGCACTTGCGACAATTGCACCACCGGCCGCACCGTGCTGTGCACCGACACCACGGTGAAGATGCTGCCGGGCGCCTCCAACCGCATGTCCTGGAACAGATCGGAGAAGCTGCATCAGTTCCTCAATTTGTCGTCCTTCGCCGAGCAGATGCTGGTGCACGAGAACGCCATCGTGAAGATCAAGAAGGAGATGCCGCTCGACCTCGCCGCGCTGATCGGCTGCGGCGTCATCACCGGCTATGGCGCCGTGGTGAACACCGCAAAGGTGACGGCCGGCGAGACCGTGGCGGTGATCGGCTGCGGCGGCGTCGGCATGGCCGCGATCAACGGCGCGCAGATCGCCGGCGCCGGCCGCATCATCGCGATCGATACCAACCCGGCCAAGCTGCAACTCGCCACCAAGTTAGGGGCCACCGACATCGTCGATCCCGCGCGCGGCGACGTCGTGCAGCAGGTGCGCGAGCTCACCGGCGGCGGCGTGCAGCATTCCTTCGAGGTGCTCGGCCGCAAGGACACTGCCGAGCAGGCGTTCGGCATGCTGGCGCCGGGCGGCACCGCGACCATCGTCGGCATGATCCCCTTCGGCCAGAAGATCGAGCTGCACGGTTTCGACTTCCTGCGCGAGCGCAGGATTCAGGGCTCGTCGATGGGCTCCAACCACTTCCGCGTCGACATGCCGCGTCTGGTCGATTTCTACATGCGCGGCAAGCTGCATCTGGAAGACTGGATCTCGGCCAAGCTGAAACTGTCCGAGATCAACGAAGGTTTTGCCAACATGAAAGCCGGCAAGACCCTGCGCAGCGTTATCATGTTCGACAGCTGACGCTCTTTCACCTCTCCCCGCCCTTCCACCTCTCCCCGCCCTTTGCGGGGAGAGGTCGGATCGCCCCCGGCAATGCGCAGCATTGTCCGGCGCGATCCGGGTGAGGGGCAAGGCACGATCTTTGCCGCGTTGACGACCTGTCCGACTCCAACAATCCGGATATCGCGCATCCGCGGGGGCATCGTGCCTTGCCCCTCACCCGCCGCCTGCGCTGCGCTCCGGCGTCGACCTCTCCCCGCAAAGCGCGGGGAGAGGTGAAGGCCTCACCGCGCGACGTGTGCCGACACGGCGAGCCATTTGCCGTCCTGCCTGGCCCAGCAGTCGGTGTAGCGGCCATAGGCCTGCTCGCCGTCGGCGTTGAGATAGCTGGTCTTGGCGTGGATGATGGCGAAATCGCCGAGGATGCGGATCTTGACGTCCTCGGCCGTCAGGTTCTTGATCTTCACCGGGATCGCGGTCTGCTTCAGGAAGGCCGCGCGGTCGACCAGGCTCTTGTCGGGATTGCTGCAGTAAAAGTCCTGCGCCAATATTTCGTCGAAGCGCTTGACGTCGCAGTTCTGCACCGAGTCGACGTAATCCTTGTTGAGTTTTGTCAGCTCCTCGAGATCGTTGCTCATTGGTTTCTCCCTGTTTCTCCTCGCGTCATTGCGAGCGCAGCGAAGCAATCCATGGTTCGGCCAATTGGATAGATGGATTGCTTCGCTTCGCTCGCAATGACGGTCGGGACCTTACTCAATCATCAAACATCTTCGGCGGCACGAAACCGCCGAATTCGTGTTCAATCAGCTCCGCGAGTTTTAGCGGCGTGCGGTCTTCGAGCCACGGCCCGACGATCTGCACGCCCACCGGCAATCCATCCGGCGCAAAGCCGGTCGGGATTGCGGTTGCGGGCAGGCCGGGCAGGGTGGCGATGCCGGGCCACGCCAGCTGGTCGGTATAGACGTGCGGTTCGCCGTCGATCAGGATGCGGCGCTGCTCCTGGTCGGGCGCATGATCGTGCGGATAGGCCGGTGTCGGCATGAGCGGGCAGATCACCGCGTCGAAGGAGTCGAAGAACTCGCGCCATTGCGCGCGCAGCCGCGAACGTGCGAACGTCGCCTGCACCCAGTCGCGATGGCTCAGCGCAATGCCGCGCAGCCGCTCAGCCTGCAGGCTGGTGTCAGTAGCCGGCAGCAAGGCAGCCGCCGCGCAGGCGCCGGCATAGACGTCAGGCGGAAACGTGGCGGAGAGAAACGACAGCAGCATCCGCATATAGAGCCGCGACGACGCCGCGAAATCCGGCAACAGCGGGCTCGTGCGCGAGATTTTCGCGCCGGCCTTATCGAGATGGCTGGCGAGCTTGTCGATGGTGCCGCGCACCGCCTTGTCGGTCGGCAGCACCGGATCGGTGTCGATGACGAGGATACGGAAATCCTTCAGGCTGGCGTGGCGCGGCGCCGGCAGTTCGAGCTTGAAGGCCTTGCCCATATCGAGCGGATCGGGACCGGCCATTACCTCGAGCAGCAGCGACAGGTCGGCCGCGCCGCGCGCCATCGGGCCGATCACCGCGAGGTCGCGCTCGTAGATGATCGGGACCGCCGGCGGCGCGGTGTGGCCGCGCGACGCCACGAGGCCGAAGGTCGGCTTGTGCGCATAGACGCCGCAATGAAACGCCGGCACGCGCAATGAGCCGCCGATGTCGGAGCCGAGCGACAGCGCGCCGTAGCCCGCGGCCAGCGCCGCCGACGATCCGCCGGAGGAGCCGCCCGGCGTGCGGCCGAGATCGTAGGGGTTGTTGGTGGTGCCGTAGATCTCGTTGTAGCTCTGCCAGTCGGCGAGCCCGACCGGCACGTTGGTCTTGCCGATGATCACGCCGCCGGCGTCCTTCACCCGCGTCACCGGCAGCGAGTCCTCGGCCGGCGTAAAATCCTTGTGCGGCGGAAAGCCCCAGGTCGTCGGCAGTCCCGCAATATTGTAGGATTCCTTCACCGTGACGGGGATGCCGGTGAGCGGCCGGTGCTCGCCGCGCGCGATCGCGGCATCGGCAGCGCGTGCGGCCTGGAGGCCGCGCTCGAAATCGCGCACGCAGATCGCGTTGACCTTGCCGTCGTGCCGCTCGATGCGGCCGATCGCATCCTCCGCAAGCTCGACCGCCGAAACCTGCTTCTTGCGCAGCGCCTCCGACAGTTCGACGGCGGTCTTGAAACTCCATTGCGATCTGGCCACGGCGTGCTCCCGGTTTGTTGTTGGCATGATGATGCGCAGTTTTGTCTGTTGCCCGCAAGCATTGCGCGTGCAGGCGGTCGCGGTTGTAGTCGCAAAGAGGAGGCCGCGTTTGATCGGAATTGCTTTTCGCAAGCGGCGCACGCTTACCTCGCCCCGCCTGCGGGGAGAGGTCGGATCGCATGCAGCGAAGCGGAATGTGATCCGGGTGAGGGGGACTCACCGCGAGTCTGCTGCGTGGAGAGAGCCCCTCACCCCAACCCTCTCCCCGCGAAGAGCGGGGAGAGGGAGAAGCTACGCCGCGCCGATCAGAATGCCGACGCCGAGCACGATCGCGCCGCCGAGCACGATCTGGAACACCGCCTGCAAAAATGGCGTATCCATGTAGCGCGCGCGGATGAAGGCGATCGCCCACAATTCGAAGAACACGACGACACCGGCGATCGCGGTCGCGATCCAGAATGCATTCGGCCAGGCATCGGGCACGAGATACGGAATGGTGTGGCCGAGGCCGCCGAGCGTAGTCATCAGCCCGCAGGTCAGGCCGCGCAGCCAGGGCGAGCCGCGCCCGGTCAGCGAGCCGTCGTCGGACAGCGCCTCGGCAAAGCCCATGCTGATGCCGGCGCCGATCGAGGCGGCAAGGCCAACGAGAAACGTCTGCCAGTTCTGATGCGTGGCGAAGGCAGCCGCGAACAACGGCGCCAGCGTCGAGACCGAACCGTCCATCAGGCCGGCGAGGCCGGGCTGCACGTATTGCAGCACGAACATCCGCCGCCGCGTACGGTCTTCCTCCGCCCGCACGTCGGGCTTGAGGATGTCGCCGGTGAGCTTCACCGCGAGGTTCTCGTGGTGCTTCTCCTCCTCGGCGAGATCGCCGAGCAGCCGGCGCACACCGACATCCTCGGCCTTCTCGGCGGCCTTGGCGTAGAACCGCTCGGCCTCCAGCTCCATGGTCTCGACTTCCTTGCGGATGGTGTCGAGCGGCAGGTTTTTGGTCAGCCAGATCGGGCGCCGGCGCAAGAAACCCTTCACGTCCTCGCGCCGGATCGGCGGCAGGTGCGGGCCGAAGCGCTGTTCATAGAGCGCGAGCAGCCGGTGACGATGGCCGCGCTCCTCTTCGGCCATTTCCTCGAAGATCTTTGCGGTATCCGGATAGCGTGCCGCAAGGTCCTCGGCGAAACTCATGTAGATGCGGCTGTCCTCCTCCTCGGAGGCAATCGCGACCGCGAGCACTTCGCGCTCGGTCAGATCGGCGAAATTCTTCACGGCTGGCGCCTTCGACAGTCTAGTTTAGAATTAGAATAGTTCTAAACTATAGGCCGCGCGCTCGTAAGAATCAATTCGTCCCGGCTTCGCGCAGGAATTTGAGCAGCAGGCGGCTGACCTCGGCCGGCTGCTCCTGCTGCACCCAATGGCCGGCGCCGTCGACCAGATGGCAGTCGATCATTTTGGTGCACGCCTTGGTCTGCATCGCCTCGAACACGCCGGGACGCTGATAGGTGCCCCAATCCTGCTTGCCGGAGATGAAGGCGGACGGCTGATCGATGGTGCGGCCGCCCCAGGTCTGCAATTCCGGCACGAACGCGCCCGAGGTGCCGCAGCGATACCATTGCAGCCCGCCCTGAAAACCGGTGCGCTGATACTCGGCGCTGTAATAGGCGAGCTCATGATCCGGCAGCCATGTGTTGGCGGCGATCGCCTCGCGTGACGGCATTTCCTCGGCGACGGTCGCCGCCATGTCCTTGGCGAGATCCATCACGTAATAGGTCGGCAGCTTTGCCAGCTCGCCCGCCGACCACGACTGCAGCGGATATGGCTTGTTGTCGGCCCAGTCCGCGCTCTTGTGGTGGTAGTAGGCGCGCAGAAAATCGTGCACGCCCTGCGGCGCGCGATGCATGTCGTCATTGGCCGGGCGGGTCGAATAGTACCATTGGTAATGCTTGCGCGGCCGCGGCAGCGCCGCGAGCTCGCGATGCACGGGATCTTCGGACCTTGGCTTCGCCGGCCCGTTTGCCGTGTTGAACGGCAGCGGCGGCGGTCCTGCGAACGGCGCGCTCATCATCGCCACCGCGCGGAACACGTCGGGCCGGATCAGCGCGCACCACGCCGCGACCGACGAGCCGGCATCGTGCCCGATCACCGCATCGACATGCCGGTAGCCGAACGCCGCCACCAGCCCGAGCGCGTCGCGGACCATGTTCGGCAGGCGGAATGGCGTGAGATCGCCGTCATAGTCGGCGTTCCATCCGGTGGTGCGGCCGTAGCCGCGCTGGTCCGGCGCGATCACGTGATAGCCGGCAGCGGCCAGCGCCGGCATCACCTTGCGCCAGGAAAACGCCAGCTCCGGAAAGCCGTGCAGCAGCAACAGGCAGGGCCGGTCCGCGGTCTCGAAACCCGCCTCCAGCACGTGCATGCGCAGGCCGTTGATGCCGTCGACATAACGCGAGCGGATGGTTGCGGGGAGCGGGACGTCGGGAAGCGTTTCCATCATAACCACCTGATTCAACATCATCGCAGATGCCGCGCAGTTGACTGAAAACGCGCGGCGCCCGGATGAACCTATGCCAGCCTTGTCGCGACGGACAAGCCGGAGCACGTTCGAGCGGCTCCAAACTTATCGAATGACGATAGCAACTTTGTTCACGGGATACATGCCAATGCGCCACGCCATGTTCGCAAACCTGATCTTGCGCCTCGGTCTGGCGATCGCGGCGGCAAGCCTGTTGCTGGTCTCGGCCGTCCAAGCCGCCGACATCAAGGACCTTACCGAAAGGCTGCCGCGCGCCTATATCGGCGAGTTCCTGTGGGATGGCGACAACACGGTGCAGAACGTCGTCATCACCTTCGATCAGGTGCGCGCTCGCAACGACCAGACCGCGGAAGCGTTCGGCTGCGGCGCGTATCAGGTCGGCCGTCATGTCACCAAGATCAAGGTGCGGATGTTCGTCAGGCAGCCCGATCTGCAGGTCGAGATCTTCGAAATGTCGCCGGAAGGTAACGGATCATTCGAGACCGGCGGCAGCCATCGCGGCAACCTGTCGGATGATCTGCAAAACATCGATGCGCAATGGATTACCACCGCCTCCGGCCAGCGCGGCCAATTGCATCTGCACGCAGCGTCGTCGGCCGCGTGCGAGCCGGCGGAGTCGCTGTAGCGCGGGACATGTGAGGAAGCGCGGCCTGCAAACCCTCCCCGAAGGGCCGTAGCCGCAGCGCAATTTCGGAATGTTGGAAGAATACCCCTGAGTTGCCCGACGTGTCAAGCGGCCTGATCGGACAGTGTCAGTAGCTCGTGATCTGTCGTCGCCTGATCGGACAGCCGCCTCGTCGAACGGCGGCCGCCGCCGGCTACTTTGCATGGGGTTGTTTTTCGGCATTTTGGCTGCACGCCTCCTTTTGGGGGAGGGCGAGCATCTAGGCTCTGGCCGGCGTCTTCGGCCAATACCTGTCGCGCAAATGCCGCTTCACCAGCTTCCCGGTCGGCGTCCGCGGCAGCTCGGCCTCGAAGTCGATGCTCTTCGGGCACTTGATCGGCGACAGATGCTGGCGGCAGAACGCGATCAGCTCGGCCTCGAGCTCCCGGCCGGCCTTGGCCATGTCGTGCGGCTGCACCACGGCCTTGACCTCCTCACCCATCTCCTCGTTCGGCACGCCGAATACCGCGACGTCGGCGACCGCGGGATGCGTGATCAGCACGTCCTCGGTCTCCTGCGGATAGATGTTCACCCCGCCGGAGATGATCATGTAGCTCTTGCGGTCGGTGAGGTAGAGAAAGCCCTCGTCGTCGAGGTAGCCGACATCGCCGAGCGTCGACCAGCCTTTGGCGTTATAGGCCTTCTTGGTCTTCTCCGGATCGTTGTGGTAGGCGAAAACAGGTGCGTCGGCGAAATAGACCTGACCGATCTGGCCAACCGGCGCCTCCTCGTCGTTCTCGTCCAAAATCTTGACCTTGCCGACCACGGCGCGGCCGACGGTGCCGCGATGCGCCAGCCACTGCTGCGAGGTCGAGACCGTGACGCCGTTGCCTTCGGAGCCGGCGTAATACTCGATCAGGATCGGTCCCCACCACTCGATCATCTTCGCCTTGACGTCGACCGGGCAGGGCGCTGCGGCGTGGATCGCGCCCTTCAGCGAGGAGACGTCGTAGCGGGTGCGGACCTCGTCGGGCAGTTTCAGCATGCGCACGAACATGGTCGGCACCAGCTGCGACTGCGTCACCTTGTGCTTCTCGACCTGCTTCAAGAATTCCTCGGCGTCGAAATGCTCCATGATGATGGAGGTGCCGCCGAGCACGGTCGCCATCATGTTGAAGCGCAGCGGAGCCGCGTGATAGAGCGGCGCCGGCGACAAATAGATCGTGTTCGCGTTCATGCCGCACATGTCGGCGCACAGCACCCGCAGGAATGGGTTCGGCACGTCGATCCTGTTGCCCTCGAACTGCCTCTTGATGCCCTTGGGCCGACCGGTGGTGCCTGAGGAGTACAGCATGTCGTAGCCGGCGACCTCGTCCGCGATCGGCGTTGTCGGCTGCGCAGCCGCTTCCTTGTCGTAGGAGCGAAAGCCGGGCTCGGGCTCGTCCATCATGTAGAACAGCGGCTCGCCCGGCTCACCCTTGATCAGCCCCTTCACCTTGTCGGCGCAGTGCGGCGTGGTGATGAACACCTTCGCGCCGCAGTCCTTGACGATGTAGGCGATCTCCTCTTCGGTCAAATAGCGGCTGATCGCGGTGTAATAGAGCCCCGAGCGCTGCGCCGCCCAGCACAGCTCCATGAAGGCGAGGCGGTTTTCCATCAGCAGCGCAATGTGGTCGCCGGCCTTCAGGCCGAGCGAGCGGAACAAATGCGCGCCCTGGTTCGAGAGCTCGTCGAGCTCGCGATAGGTGATGGACTTGCCGGTGCCCGCCATCTGGTAGGCGATCTTGTTGGGCGTGGTGCGGGCGTGGATGGACGGATGGGTCATCGGGCTCTCCGCACGCGAATAGCGAGTAGCGAATGGCGAATAGGGACATCTTCCGTGTTCCTCTATTCGCCACCCGCTACTCGCTGTCCGCGGCTCCTTGTTGCTTCCTCTATTCGCTATTCGCCAGTCGCTTTTCGCGCGACTTTACAGTCGCTCGACGATCGTCACATTGGCCATGCCGCCGCCTTCGCACATAGTCTGCAGGCCGTAGCGTTTGTTGCGCTGCTTCAGCGCGTTGAGCAGCGTCGTCATCAGCTTGGTGCCGCTGCCGCCGAGCGGATGGCCGAGCGCGATCGCGCCGCCATTGACGTTGAGCTTGGCCGGATCGGCGCCGGTGGTCTTCAGCCACGCGGTCGGCACCGAGGCGAAGGCCTCGTTGACCTCGAACAGGTCGATGTCGTCGATCGACATGCCGGCCTTCTTCAGCGCGCGCGCGGTGGCGGGCAGCGGGGCTTCTAGCATGATCACGGGGTCATGGCCGATCATGGTCATGTGATGGATGCGCGCCATCGGCTTGACGCCGAGCGCCTTGAGGCCCTTCTCGTTGACGACCATCACGCCGGAGGCGCCGTCGCAGATCTGGCTGGCGCTCGCCGCGGTCAGCTTGCCGTTCTCGGCGATCAGCTTGACGCCCTTGATGCCGTCGAGGCTGGCGTCGAAGCGGATGCCTTCGTCGATGTAGTGGGTGTCGGTCGAGCCGTCGGCGCGGGTGATCTGCACCGGCACGATCTCGTCCTTGAAGTGGCCGGCTTGCGTGGCCGCGATCGCGCGCTGATGGCTCTGGTAGGAATATTCGTCGAGCTCATCCTTCGACAGGCCGTACTTCTCGGCCATCATCTCCGCGCCCGTGAACTGGCTGAAGATGATGTTGGGGTACTTTGCCTCGATCCCCGGGCTCTTGTAATGGCCGAAGCCGTTCTTGGCGGGGAGCTGCGAGGCGAGGCCCATCGGCACGCGGGTCATCGATTCCACGCCGGCGGCGATCACGCAGTCCATGGTGCCGGACATCACCGCCTGCGCCGCGAAGTGCAACGCCTGCTGCGAGGAGCCGCACTGGCGGTCGATCGAGGTCGCCGGCACGCTCTCCGGCAGTTTCGAGGCCATCACGGCGTTGCGCGCGATGTTGGTGGACTGCTCGCCGGTCTGCATCACGCAGCCCATGATCACGTCCTCGATCTGCGCGGGGTCGGCGCCGGAGCGCTCGACCAGCGCATCCAGCACGGTCGCGGCCAGATCGGCCGGATGCCAGCCGGCGAGACGCCCTCCCTTGCGCCCGCCCGCGGTGCGAGCGGCGGCGACGATATATGCCTCGGCCATGTCTGATCTCCCTGGATGTTCTGGATTGGGGTTTTGCAAGTTGGGCCGGATTTAAGGGACGGCCCCGCATTTAGTCAATCAATCAATTAACTCTTGAGTGCAGCCCCGCCATGGGCTTATGTGCGGCCTCGCATTCGAGCCTGGGACCAGAGCGCAGTTGAATACCAGCGTACCGACGAGACTTCAGGCGGGTAAAAACGCCACTGCCGACAAGCTGTTGGTCGCGGCAAGCGGCCTGATGATCGAGCGCGCCTCGATTGAGGTGTCGCTGTCCGACATCGCGCAGAAGTCCGGGGTCAACGCCGCGCTGGTGAAATATCATTTCGGCAACAAGGACGGGCTGTTGCTGGCACTGCTGGCGCGCGATGCCGCCACCGAGATGTCGCAGCTCGAATATCTGCTGGCGCAGCCGATCACGCCGAGCGCGAAGTTGCGGCTGCACATCGGCGGCATCATCCGCGCCTATCACCAGTTCCCCTACATGAACCGGCTGATCCACTATTTGCTGCACGAGAGCTCGCCGCAGGCCGCGGACGAGGTGTCAAAGTTCTTCGTCGCGCCGCTGCTCGATTTTCATCGCCGCCTGCTCGCCGAAGGCATCAAGGCCGGCGAGTTCCGCAAGATCGATCCGGTGCTGTTCTACACCAGCCTGATCGGCGCCTGCGACCATCTGTTCTTCGGCCGCCACGCGATGTCGCGGGCGGTCGGCGTCGGTCCGGTCACCGACGAGGTCTGCCGCGACTACATCAAGCACATGGAAGCGCTGATCTTCGGCGGCGTGCTCGATCCCAAAAAGGAAACGGCGGCGATTGCCGCCGGATAACACGTTCGAAGTCTAGAGAAGAAACGCCCAAGGAAAGGTATCCCTCATGCAGTTGAAAGACGTTGCCGTTCTCATCACCGGCGGTGGCTCCGGCCTCGGCGCCGCGACCGCGCGCGCCATGGCGGCCAAGGGCGCCAAGATCGGCGTGCTCGACCAGAACAAGGAAAACGCCGAGAAGGTCGCGGCCGAGGTGAAGGGCGTCGCGCTGCACGCCGACGTCACCAGCGAGGAGCAGATGAAGGCCGCGATCGCCAAGGCGGAAGCCGCCCACGGCGTCGCGCGCGTGCTGATTAACTGCGCCGGCATCGGCGGCTCGCAGCGCGTCGTCGGCAAGGACGGCGTCTATCCGCTGGATAAATTCGTCCGCATCATCAACGTCAACCTGATCGGCACCTTCAACGCGCTGCGCCTGTTCGCGGAGCGCGCCGCCACCATCGAGACCATCGGCGAGGAGCGCGGCGTCGTCATCAACACCGCCTCGGTTGCCGCCTATGAAGGCCAGATCGGCCAGATCGCCTACTCCGCCTCGAAGGGCGGCATCGTCGGCCTCACGCTGCCGGCGGCGCGCGACCTCGCCAGCCTGAAGATCCGCGTCAACACCATCGCGCCCGGCATCTTCTTCACGCCGCTGCTGATGGGCTTGAACGAGGAGGCCCGCAAGAGCTTAGGGGCCCAGGTGCCGCACCCGGCCCGCCTCGGCGAGCCCGACGAATACGGCGCGCTCGCCGTGCACATCGTCGAGAACGCGATGCTCAACGGCGAAACCATCCGCCTCGACGGCGCCATCCGCATGGCGCCTCGTTAGTACCTTCTCCCCTTGTGGGAGAAGGTGGCGCGAAGCGCCGGATGAGGGGTTCTCTCCGCGGAGACAGACCCCTCACCCGATCGAATGCAGGGCTAACAGCGAACATGCCCTCTCCCACAAGGGGAGAGGGCGCAGCAACGAGCGTCGCGTTCGCTGAACTGGCGGGAGCATGATGTGACTAGTCCGCTGCTGATCGAACATCACGACGGGGTCGATTGGGTCACCCTCAATCGACCGGACAGCCTCAACGCACTCGATCCGTCGCTGATCGATGCACTCAATGTTTATTTCCAGGGGCTGCAGCGCAACCGCGACACCCGCGTCGTGGTGCTGAGGGGCGCCGGCGCCAATTTCTGCGCCGGGCTCGACCTCAAGCATGCGATGGCGCGCCGCGGCACCCAGACCGAGCCGCCCGGCGTCACCGAGTCGCTGGATTCGCAGCGCCGCATTGCCGACATCGTGATGCTGATGCGGCGCGCTCCGCAGCCGATCATCGCGCTGGTGCAGGGCGCGGCGGCCGGCGGCGGCTTTGCGCTGGCGCTCGCCGCCGACATCCGGATCGCCGCGAAAAATGCGCGGATGAACTGCGCCTTCATCAAGCTCGGCCTCGGCGGCTGCGACATCGGCACCAGCTACTTTCTGCCGCGCCTCGTCGGCGTGTCGGTCGCTTCGGAGCTGATCCTGACCGGGCGCTTCATCAACGCCGAGCGCGCGCTTGCCGTCGGCCTCGTGTCCGAGGTGGTCGAAGCCGCCGATCTCGATGCCGCCGCGAACCCTTACGTCGATGCGATGATGACGGCCTCGCCGGTCGGCCTCCGCCTCTCGAAGGAATGCATCAACATGAGCGTCGATGCCGGCTCGATCGAGGCGGTGATTGCGATGGAGGATCGCAATCAGGTGCTGTGCAGCCGCTCGGAAGATTTCCAGGAAGGCATCAGGGCCTTCCTTGAGAAACGAAAGCCTGTCTATATCAGGCGCTGAGAACAGATCCTCAAAAGGACAAGAATTCCGGGAGACGCAAAATGGATGGGGACGCGGCGATGCTGACGAAGCCGGCCTTTCGCAAGGTGGACTGGCTCGCACGCGACATCGCGGTGGAGCGGCGCGCCGACGGCACGGTGGTGCTGAAGTCGCGGATTCCGCTGCAGGCCTATGCGACGCATATTCCGGCCTCGCTTGCGAAATGGGCTGATGAGGCGCCGGAGCGGATCTGGCTGGCGCAGCGCGGCGGCCCCGAGCGGCAGTGGCGCAAAGTGTCCTATGGCGAAGCCAAGCGCACCGTCGATGCGCTGACCCAGGGCCTGCTCGATCTCGGCCTCGACGAAGGCCGACCGGTCGCAATCCTCTCCGGCAATTCGATCGAACATGCGCTGCTGACGCAGGCCGCGATGCAGGCGCGGCTGCCGGCCGCGCCGGTGTCGCCGGCCTATTCGCTGATGAGCCAGGACCATCTCAAGCTCAAATATCTGTTCAACCTGATCAAGCCGGCCGTCGTGATGGTGCAGGACGGCCCGACTTTCGAGAAGGCGCTGAAAGCGCTTGATCTCACCGGCATCACGGTTATCCACGTGCTGCGGCCCTGCGACGGCATCGCGAGCGTATCCTTTGACGAGCTCGCAGCGACTCCGGTGACTTCAGCGGTCGAGCAGTCGATTGCGAAGATCACGCCAAAGACCGTAGGCAAGCTGCTGTTCACGTCGGGCTCGACCGGCATGCCCAAGGCCGTCATCAACACCCAGGAAATGATGTGCGCCAACGCGGCGATGATGACGCAGGTGCGGCCGCGTGAGCCGGGCGGTCCGATCTCGACCGTGCTCGACTGGATGCCGTGGAATCACACCATGGGCGGCAATGCCGCGTTCAATCCGGTGCTGGTCGACGGCGGCACGCTTTACATCGACGACGGCCGGCCGATGCCGGGCCAGTTCGAGGAGACCATCAAAAACCTGCACGAGGTGTCGCCGACCTATTACGCCAACGTGCCCGCTGGCTATGCCGCGCTCGCCGCGGCGATGGAGAAGGACGAGGGGCTCTGCCGGAGTTTTTTCAAGAACCTCTCGATCATGGCTTATGGCGGCGCGCGGCTGCCCGACGATCTCTACGACCGCATGCAGGCGCTGGCGGTGAAGACCACGGGCGAGCGCGTCGTGTTCTACACCGGCTGGGGCTCGACCGAGACCGCGCCGACCTCGACCGGCACCTATTGGGACACCGAGCGCGTCGGGCTGATCGGTCTGCCGTTCCCCGGCGTCGAATTGAAGATGGTGCCCTGCGGCGCGAAATACGAATTGCGGCTGCGCGGCGTCAACGTCACGCCGGGCTATTTCGGCCAGCCTGACCTCACCGCAAAGATGTTTGATGAGGAGGGGTTTTACTGCATCGGCGATGCCGGCGTGTTCGTCGATCCCGAGGACCCGCTCCAGGGCATCATCTTCGCCGGCCGCGTGGTCGAGGACTTCAAGCTGACCACCGGCACCTTTGTTCACGTCGGCTCGCTGCGCACCGACGCGATCGCGGCCGCGACGCCGGTGGTGCACGACGCGCTGGTGGCGGGCCAGGACCGCTGCTCGATCGGCCTGTTGTGCTGGCCCAATTTGCATGCCTGCCGCCAGCTCGTCGGCAACGCCAACGCGACCTATGAGGACGTGATCCGGCATCCGGCCGTGATCGACTGCCTCAAAAAGGGTCTGCAGGCCCACAATGCGTCCGCGACCGGCAGCAGCATGCGTATCGCGCGCGCGATGCTGATGGTCGAGCCGCCGTCGATCGACGGCAACGAACTCACCGACAAGGGCTACATCAACCAGCGCGCCGGCCTCGAGCGCCGCGCCGATCTGGTCGAGAAGCTCTACGCCGATACGCCCTGCGACGAGGTGATCATTTTGAACTGACCGTAGGATGGGTAGAGCGCAGCGAAACCCATCATTCGTAATCAAGATCTTGATGGGTATCGCTTCGCTCCACCCATCCTACGAAGCAAAGCAACAACAGCAACGCGGGTAAGCGCCATGAATTTCGATTTCTCCGACGAACAGAAGCAAATGCGCGACGAGGCGCGGAAATTCCTGAGCGAACAGTGCCCGCCGAAGGCGGTGCGCGAGGTGCTCGATGGCAAGGCGCCCTACGACAAGGCGCTGTGGAAGGGCCTCGCGGAGATGGGCTTTCTCGGCGTCGCCATCCCCGAAAAATTCGGCGGTGCGGGTGCGGGCCATCTCGAGCTCTGCGTGATCGCCGAGGAAATGGGCCGCGCGCTGGCGCCGGTGCCGTTCTCGTCGACCGTCTACCTCGCCGCCGAAGCGATCCTGATCGCCGGCAGTGACGCGCAGAAGCAGAAGTGGCTGCCGAAGATCGCCGCGGGCGATGCGATCGGCACGCTGGCGCTGTTCGAGGGCAAGGGCAATCCGTCGCCGAAGGCGATCAACGTCACCGCCAATGGCGGCGTGCTCAACGGCGTCAAGAAGCCGGTCGCCGACGGCGCGATCGCCGACTTCGCCGTGGTTGCCGCGCGCACCGGCTCCAGCGGCCGCGAATCCGACATCTCACTGTTCATCGTCGACCTCAAGGGGAGCGGCGTCGAGGTCAAGCCGCTGACCAATATCGACCTGACCCGCGGCCAGGCCGAGATCAGCTTCAAGGACGCCAAGGGCGAGCCGCTCGGTGCGGCCGGCGAAGGCTGGGGCGTCATCACCCAGGTGCTCGATCGCGCCGCGGTGTTGATGGCGTTCGAGCAGGTCGGCGGCGCCGACCGCGCGCTGGAGATGGGCCGCGATTACGCGCTCGACCGTATCGCGTTCGGCCGGCCGATCGGCTCGTTCCAGGCGATCAAGCACATGCTCGCCGACATGTACGTCTCGGCGACGCTGGCGCGCTCCAACTGCTACTACGGCGCCTGGGCGCTTTCGACCGATGCCGGTGAGCTGCGGGAGGCCGCCGCCGCCGCGCGCATCAGCGCGACGCAGGCATTCCAGCACTGCGCCAAGAACAACATCCAGGTTCACGGCGGCATGGGTTTTACCTGGGAGTTCGACTGCCACATGTACTACCGCCGCGCCAACGCGGTCGCGGTCGGCCTCGGCAGCCTGTCCTATTGGGAAGATGCGCTGATCGATCGCATGCGCAAGAAGAACGCGGCGTAGCCATTGGTGATTTGTAGGATGGGTAGAGCGCAGCGAAACCCATCATGACGCGGGTCGTCCAAGAGATGGGTTTCGCTTCGCTCTACCCATCCTACGACGCCGGCGAAGGATGAGAGACCATGAATTTCGACGACACCCCGCAAGAGGCCGCATTCCGCGCCGAGGCGAAAGCCTGGATCGCGGCGAACGCGCCGAAGCAATATGAGGACGAGCTGCGCAAGGCCTCGCTGGGCCGCGTCCAGCTCAAGGGCGCCAACATTCTCGAAGTGGCAAAGGCCTGGCAGAAGAAGAAGGCTGACGCCGGCTGGGCTTGCCTGCACTGGCCGAAGGAGTATGGCGGCCGCGGCGCGTCTCCGATCGAGCGCGTGATCTGGCAGCAGGAGGAGGGCCCGTTCGGCCGCCTCAGCGCGATGTTCATCATCGGCCACGGCATGTGCGGCCCGACCATGATGGCGTTTGCCGGCGAGGAGCAGAAGCGCAGCTATCTGCCGCCGCTCGCTTCCGGCGAAAAGATCTGGTGCCAGCTGTTCTCCGAGCCGGCCGGCGGCTCCGACGTTGCCGGCCTGCGCACCCGCGCCGAGAAGCGCGGCGACGAGTGGGTGATCAACGGCCAGAAGATCTGGACCTCGGGCGCGCATTATTCCGATTACGGCATTCTGCTCACCCGCACCGATCCGACCGTGCCGAAGCACAAGGGCCTCACCATGTTCTTCCTGGACATGAAGAGCCCGGGTGTCGAGGTGCGGCCGATCAAGCAGGCGAGCGGCGCCTCCGACTTCAACGAGGTCTATTTCACCGACGTCCGCATTCCGGACTCGCAGCGGCTCGGCAATGTCAATGACGGCTGGAACGTGTCGCTGACCACGCTGATGAACGAGCGGATGTCGATCGGCGCCGGCGTCTCGACCGGCTTTCCGGAGCTGTTCGAGTACTGCAACAATCTGATGCTGGAGGACGGTCCCGCGATCGAGAACTGCGCGGTGCGCTCGAAGCTGGCGAACTGGGCGGTGAAGGCGAGCGGGCTGAAATACACCAGCATGCGCGCGATCTCGGCGCTGTCGAAGGGCGAGCGCCCGGGGCCGGAGAATTCGATCGGCAAGCTGGTGGCGGGCTCGATGATCCAGGACGTCGCAGCCTATGCGCTCGATCTGCAGGGCGCCGCCGGTGCGCTGAACGGTCCTGAGGACGCCGAGGTCGCCGGCAAATTCCAGGCAATGTTGCTGCGCGCGCCGGGCACCCGTGTCGAGGGCGGCACCGACGAGATCATGCGCAACATCATCGCCGAACGCGTGCTCGGCCTGCCCGGCGATATCAGGGTCGACAAGGACGTGCCGTTCAACCAGATCCCGACCAAGGGAAGAGCCTAGTCCGTCGTTCCGGGGCGTTGCGAAGCGACGAACCCGGAACCTCGAGCCGCGTAACAAATCTCCAGATTCCGGGTTCGCGCGTTGCGCGCCCCGGAATGACAAAGAAAAAGGGAGCCGCCATGAATTTCGACGATACGCCGCAGGAAGCCGAGTTTCGCGCCACCGCCCGCAAATGGGTCGAGGCCAACGCGCCGAAGGAGTTCGAGGCGGAGCTGTCAAAGTCCTCGCTCGGCCGCATCAGGCTTGCGAAGCACGACATGGTCGATGTCGGCAAGGCCTGGCAGAAGAAGAAGGCGGAGGGCGGCTGGGCCTGCCTGCACTGGCCGAAGGAATATGGCGGCCGCGGCGCGACGCCGATCGACCGCGTGATCTGGCAGCAGGAGGAGGGCGTCTACGGCAAGCTGACCCAGCCGTTCCAGATCGGCGAGGGCATGTGCGGCCCGACCGTGATGGCCTGGGGCAGCGAAGAGGCAAAACGCCGCTATCTGCCGAAGCTCGCCTCGGGCGAGGAGATCTGGTGCCAGCTGTTCTCCGAGCCGTCGGCCGGCTCCGACGTCGCGGGCCTGCGCACCCGCGCCGAGAAGCAGGGCGACAACTGGGTCGTCAACGGCCAGAAGATCTGGACCTCGGGCGCGCATTATTCCGACTACGGCCTGTTGATCGCGCGCACCGATCCGAACGTGCCCAAGCACAAGGGGCTGACGATGTTCTTCCTCGACATGAAGAGCCCCGGCGTCGAGGTGCGGCCGATCAAGCAGGCCAACGGCATGCAGGAGTTCAACGAGGTCTATTTCACCGACGTCGTGATCCCGGACAGCCAGCGTCTCGGCGCCGTCGGCGAAGGCTGGAACGTGTCGCTGACCACGCTGATGAACGAACGCATGTCGATCGGCGCGCGGCTTGCGACCGGCGTCCCCGAAATGTTCGAGTTCTGCTCGAACCTGATGCTGGAGGATGGCCTCGCGATCGACGATCCCGCGGTGCGCTCGAAACTCGCGAGCTGGGCGGTGAAATCGAGCGGGCTGAAATACACCAGCTACCGCGCGATCTCGGCGCTGTCGAAGGGCGAGCGTCCGGGACCGGAAAACTCCATCGGCAAGCTGGTCTCCGGCATGATGCTGCAGGATATCGCAACCTACGCGATGGACCTGCAGGGCGCCTCGGGCGGGTTGACCGGAGAGAGCGAGGAGCTGGTGCACGGCCAGTTCCAGCAGATGCTGCTATCGTCGCCCTCGATGCGCATCGCCGGCGGCACCGACGAGATCTTGCGCAACATCATCGCCGAGCGCGTGCTCGGCCTGCCCGGTGACATCAGGGTCGACAAGGACGTGCCGTACAACAAGATTCCGACCAAGGGGCGCTGAGCATGGACGCCATCGTCAATCAAGACCGCATCGGCGCGCTCGAAAGCCTGCTCAACGAGCGCTATTCGGTGCGCGCCTTCCTGCCGCGCGAAGTGCCGCGCGAGACCATCGAGCACGTGCTCACCACGGCGCAGCGCACCGCGTCCTGGTGCAACAGCCAGCCCTGGCAGGTGCTGATCGTCTCCGGCGAGGCGAAGGAGAGCTTTCGCAAGGCGATCTATGCCGAGGCGTCGCGCGGCATCGGCGAGGATTACGACTTCACGCCGCCGCGGGAATATGTCGGCGTTTATCTTGAGCGCCGTCGCGAAAGCGGGTTTCAGCTCTATAACACGCTTGGCATCGCCAGGGGCGACAGGGCCGCGTATGCAAAACAGGCGCTGGAGAATTACAATTTCTTCGGCGCGCCGCATGTCGCCGTGATCCACACCAACGAGCCGCTCGGCATCTACGGCGCGATCGATTGCGGCGCCTATGTCTCGAACTTCATCCTGGCGGCCCAGGCGCTCGGGCTCGGCACCATCCCGCAGGCCGCGCTGGCGCGCCATTCCAGCCTGATCCGCCGCCATTTCGATCTCGCCGAGGATCGCCGCGTCGTCTGCGGCATCTCGTTCGGCTATGCCGATCATGCGCACAAGGTGAACAGCTACCGGACGTCGCGCGCGGCGCTGGCCGACACGGTGACGTTCGTCGACGAATAGTCCAGTCGCTGGGGCGCGCCCATCCTCCCCTGGAGGGGGAGGATCGACGCGAATGAAATGAGCGGCGAGGTGGGGTGACGGTCTCTCCACCTAAGCGCTGCCCGTGTTGAGAATCACCCCGCCCCGTCTCGCATTCCGCTGCGCTGCATGCGATCCGACCCTCCCCCTCCAGGGGAGGGTAAGGAATCTCACGCCCTCCGCGCCACCTGCCGCGGCGGCGCCTCCACATAGCGCTCGGCCATGGCAGCCGTCATCTCGGCCATCTTCTCGCGCAGCTCGCGCGGCTCCAGCACCTCGGCCTCGGTGCCGAGCCGCAGCAGCTCGGTCGCGGCGTGCCACACCGTCTTGCCGACCGGCATGGTGGCGATCCGCCAGCCGTCGGCGTCGGTGGTCTCGGCCAACCGCATGCGCGCCTTGACGTAGGGATGCGCCAGCACCTCGAACAGCTTTTGCCCGAGCGGCGACAGCCGCACGGTGGCGTGGTTCGGATGCAGTTCGGCCTCGAGCCGTTCGGTGGAGGCGCGCCAATAGGCGGCGAGGTCGAAATCGGCCGGCCGCGCGAACGCCTCGTCGAGGGCTACGCAGTCGAGCACGCGCGCGACGCGATAGCTGCGGACGCTGCCGTCGACGAGACCCGCGAGGTACCAGCTGCCGCCCTTCAGCACGAGGCCGAGCGGCGCGACGCGGCGGCGCTTCTCGGCCTTCCAGCTCTGGTAGCGGATCTCGATCAGGTTTTCGCGCAGCACCGCGCCGGCGATGGCGCGCAGGTGCTTTGGCTCCTCGGCCTCGCCGAACCAGCCTGGCGCATCGAGATGGAAGAGCTGCCGTACCCGGTTGGCGTTGGGGCGCAGGTTCGCCGGCAGTGCCGCCATCAGCTTGGTCTGCGCCGCCGCCATCGCAGGCTGGAGGCCGAGCGCGGCGGCGGGTCCCGGCAGCCCCGTCATGAACAGCGCCTCGGCCTCGCACTGCGAGAAGCCGTTCAGCCGCACCCGGTAGCCGTCGAGCAGGCGATAGCCGCCCTCCGCGCCGCGGTCGGCATAAACGGGGACGCCGGCGGCGGCGAGCGCATCGATGTCGCGGTAGATCGTCCGCACTGAGACCTCGCAGGCCTCGGCCAACTCAGGCGCGGTGACCCGTCCCCGCGCCTGCAGGGTGGTGAGGATCGAAAGCAGCCGGCTTGCGCGCATGCACCGATCATACCTGACACAGGGTGTCAGGTATAGGCGAGCATAAGGGGGCCGCGACCCCTGATGGCGCAAAGGAGCCACCCCATGACCACCACCGACCGCATCACGCTGTATTACTCGCCGCAGACCCGCGCCACCGGCGCGCGGGTGCTGCTGGAGGAACTGGGCGCGCCCTACGATCTGCACGTCCTCAACGCGAAGGCCGGCGAGCAGCGCAAGGACGCCTATCTCGCGATCAATCCGCTCGGCAAGGTGCCGGCGATCCGCCACGGCGAGGCGCTGGTGACCGAGCAGGTCGCGATCTACATCTACCTGTCCGATTTATTCCCGCGGGCCGGTTTGACCCCGGCGCTGAACGACCCGCGCCGCGGTCCCTATCTGCGCTGGATCGCCTATTACGGTTCCTCGTTCGAGCCGGCCGTGATCGACCATTTCATGAAGCGCGAGCCGGCGCCGATCACGATGTCGCCCTATGCCGATTACGACACCATGCTGGGCGCGCTCGAAGCGCAACTCGCCAAGGGACCCTATCTGTTCGGCGACGAGATCACGGCGGCCGATATTCTTTGGGGCATCGCCTTCAACTGGACCATGACCTTCGGCATCGTGCCGAAGCGGGATGTCTTCGTCCGCCATGCTGAACGCATCACGTCGCGCCCGGCCTACCAGCGTGTCACGGCCGCCGACCAGGAGATGGCTGCGGCGCATGCCGCGGCGGCCGGCGTGTGATAAGACGGCGCCATGGCGAAAGCGCTGCACAGCACCAATGTCGTCAACACCCTGATCCGCGTCGCGGAGGATTGCCCCGCGCGCGGCGGTGAAGCGCCGCAGCCGCGCGGCGGCCAGCCGACCGTCGCGACGCTGCAATACGCGATGCTCGCAAGCGCGCCGTACAAATACACCTCCGACGACGTGGTGTTCGCGACGTCGGCGGTCGGCCGTGCGCTCGATGCGAAGGCAACGAAGCAGGAGCGCAGCCTGGCGCGCGAGGCGTTCTTCTCGAAGGGCCAAGCCTGCATGCGTGCCTCGCCGCTCGGCAAACGCTTTGGCTGGGGGGTTCACGCCGACGCGAAAGGCCGCATCGCAATCTACGCCGTCGACAGCAAGCGCTATCAGGCGCTGGCGGCGGACCCGGAGATCGCGCAAACGCGTGCGATGCGGTCAAAGCGGGGGTGAGGTCGGCGAAACAGGGTGCGCACTTGTTAGTCCCGTCATCCCCGCGCAAAGGCTTCGCCTTTGTCGCTGGAGGTGCGAGCCTCTTCGGCGAGCCTCGAAGGATGCACGGCCACGATGCCTCCGTGAGGGGGAAAGCCGGGCCGTCGACCCTTCGAGGGCCGCTGAAGAAGCGGCCACCTCAGGGTGACGGGACTGAGAGGGGTGCGAAGCGGCCAGCTAAAACCTTGGCGCGCGCTTCTCGGCAAACGCCTTGATGCCTTCCTTGATCTCGTCGCCGCGCATGCTGTCGCGGTGGCGGGCGTCGGCGGCGGCCTCATTCAGGGCGCCGCGGGCGAATTCGTTGACGGCGCGCTTCATGCCGGCCATCGCTTTCGGCGCGTTGCCGGCCAGGATCGCCGCGAGCTTGTCGACTTCCTCGTCCAGCATTTCGAGCGGCACCATGGCGGTGAGGTAGCCGATCCGCAGCATCTCCGGCGCGGTGATCTTCTGCGCAGTCAGAAACAGCATCTTGGCGTTGTCGACGCCGAGCCGCGTCACGTAGCGCTTGATGCCGCTGGTGTAGTAATGCAGCCCGAGCCGCGCCGCCGGCATGAACATCTCGGCGGTGTCGACGCCGATCCGGAAATCGCAGGCCAGCGCCAGGTCGGTCGAGCCGCCATAGACGCCGCCATTGAGCCGGCAGATCGTCGGCACCGCGAGATCCTCGAGCCGGTTGACCACGACCTCGAACGCCGAGCCCGCGCTCTGCTGCTCGTTCGCGCTCACCGCCCGCTCGGCCACCGAGTTGAGGTCGTAGCCGGCCGAGAACGCGCGCCCGGTCCCGGTCAGCACCAGCACGCGGATCGCGGGATCGGCCTCGATCCGCTCGAACAGTTTCACCAGCTCGCCGAGGTCCTCGGCCTGCAGGCGGTTGAGATGCTTGGGCCGGTTGAGGCGGATGGTGGCGCGCGGCCCTGCGATCTCGAGCACGGGTCCGCTTCCGGTGTCGGCCGCATCGGCCATTGTGGTCTCCATCATTGATTTTCGCGCTCGCGCCGCTTCGCCTCGGCGTCGATGGTCTCGGCGAGTTCGGGATGCCGTGCCATCAACAGGCGGAAATCGACGAGGTCAAGCACCAACAGCCGCGTCACCTTGGTGGTGGCGACGCTGGCGGCGCGCTTGGCGTTGCCGAGCAGCGCCATCTCGCCGAAGAACGAGCCTTCGCCGAGCGGCACCTTGCGGCCGGGCAGGTCGACCTCGACCTCGCCGGCGGCGACGAAATACATGCAGTCGCCGTTGGTGTCCTTGCGGATGATCATGGTGCGCGGCGGCAGGTCCATGGTCCGCAGCACCTGGGTGACGTCGGCGATCGCGGCGGGGCCGAGATGGGCGAAGAACGGTACCTTGCTGACGGTCTCCCAGGTTTTCAGAAAATTGTCGCGGCGGGTCTCGGCGGCAAAGCCGGTGGCGAGAATGCCGGTCCACAGCCCGAACACGCCGAGTCCCGAGATCATCACCATTGCCGCGACGATGCGGCCGAGCGGGGTGATCGGCACCACGTCGCCATAGCCGGTGGTGGTCAGCGTCACCACCGCCCACCACAGCGCCGCCGGGACGCTGCCGAAGGTTTGCGGCTGCACGTCACGCTCCAGATAGTATTCGGCGACCGAGGCGAGGAACACCACCATCAGGAAGATCACCAGCACGCTGGCGAGCGGGCCTGACTCGACCACCAGCACGCGCCGCAACTGGCGCAGGCCCGGAATGCCCGGCACCACCTTGAGCACCCAGAGCACGCCGAGCAGCCACGCCGTCTTCGGTGCGATGCCGGCGAGCAGGGCGACCGGCACCGCCAGCGCGCCGATCGCGTCGACGATGCCGGCGCTCGACAGCGCGTAGAACCAGAACTTGCCCTGCCGCCCCATATGGCGCAGCCGCACCAGCCATTCGAACACGAAATAGAACAGGCATGCCCACAGCAGCGCGTCGACCCAGCGCCCCACGGCGTCATAGGCCGGCTCGACCGTCAGCAGCACCATCATGGCGACGCCGACGGCCACGGCCACATACGCCGCCGTGGTCATGTTGCGGCCGGCAGTGGCCGACACGAAACGCGTCAGAGCCGGAACAACGAGCGGCTTGGACATCGGAGCTGGATTGCCTGCCTGGGTTTGATGCGCTGTTTGCAAGGGAGGCCCTGCAGGAGGCGGGGCCGCTGCCACAACGTGCCTGCCTCGGCTGAGGCCGTCAACGCGCAGGCGTTCGGCGGTATGACGTCGAACCGTTGGACGAATAGCCTAGGCATCTTGTCCCAATTTTGCCCCGGCAAATGTGAGAAATCAGACAATTCGTCGCCTTTTCCCCGTATATCAGCAAATGCTGTCCGGCTGATGCGACCTCGACCGCACTGCAGCGACTAATAAGGTGGTCTGTTCACTTCTTGAGAATTGGTTGGTTTCCGATGGATACCTCACACCTCGCGGAGCACGCCGGAGCGGCCGGCAGCCTGTTTGCATCGATCTTCGTGGTCGCCACGCTGTCGATGCGCACCATGATCCCGCTGCGCGTCTTCGCCATCCTGACCAACATCATTCTGATCGCGACCGCGATCCCGACCCACAATTACGCAGTGTTGATCCTGCACGCCGTGCTGCTGCCGGTGAACACCTATCGCCTGCACCAGATGCTGCAGCTGGTCCGCAGCGTGAAGAAATCGGTCAATAGCGATCTGTCGATGGACTGGCTGCGGCCGTTCACGACCGAGCGGAAATTCAACGTCGGCGACGTCCTGTTCTACAAGGACGAAAAGGCCGACAGCATTTTCTACATCGTCAGCGGCCGTTACCGCCTGGTCGAGTCGGGCATCGAGTTGCCGGTCGGCGCCCTGGTCGGCGAGTTCGGCATGCTGTCGCCGTCGAACACCCGAACCCAGACGCTGGAATGCGTCGAGAGCGGCACCGTGCTGTCGGTGACCTACGACCAGGTCGAGCAGCTCTACGTGCAGAACCCGGCGTTCGGCTTCTACTTCCTGCGGCTTGCCAGCGCCCGCCTGTTCCAGAACATTTCGACGCTGGAGCAGCAGCTGGCGCAGTACACCGCACCGAAGGTGGCGGAGCCGAAGCCGGCATGAGCGCGTTGTGAGCAGTTCTGGAGGCGCCGCAGTGCCGGATGACGACGGTCTCCTGGCTTCGCTCCGTTACCTGTTCGCCGACATCATCGGCGACGAGGACGAGGGGCCGCCGGTGCTGCCCGACGCCTGTCCGGCGCATCTCGGCCCCGCGGTCAGCGCCGCGATCCACCTGATGATCGAATATCAGAGCACGAGCTACGCCCAGCTCTATGTCGACCGGCTCAACCGCTTCGTCGGCCGCCGCGGCGTCGATGACGCGATGCTCGCGGATATCGCGCAACTGCTGGCGCAGCGCATGGCCTATGAGGATCCGATCCGGATCGCGCAGCTCAAGCTCGGCGAGGTCAATGCCGCCGGCGGGTTGACGGCGCGCTCCGCCGACGACGTCAAGAAATTCCGGCTCGACGAGCTGATCGACGCGCTGCCGGCGGTGATCGCCGATCCGATTCTCGGCATGCTCGACTGGTTCGGCTGGCGGCACCGTCGGGTCTCGATCCGCTTTTCCGCCAACAGCCGCTTCAGCGTCCGCCGGCTGCGGATCGAGGCGGGCCTGAAGCGCTGGCGGCTGTTCTCGATCCGCTATGCCAAGGAGCGGGTCTGGGTCGAGCGCTGGCTGCACATGATCGACCGCAGCCTGACCAAGCAGCCGGCGGCGGCGACGGCCGTGATCCAGACCGCGACCATGATCAGCGGCTACGGCGATCCCTATCGCCAGGGCATCGCGGACTGGCACGCGATCATCGACGGGCTCGCCAAGCCGACCTTCGACGGCGTGCTTGCGCTGCCCGATCTCGCCGCCGCCATCACCGAGGCCCGCGCCGCCATCATGCCCGACCCGCGCCAGGCCGCGCTGAAGCGCAAGATCGCGGAGATCCGCGCCCGGGTGCCGCAGGCTGCGTCGTAGCGACGTGAGATCAGATCTATCCCCGTCATCCTGAGGAGCGCGCTCTTGCGCGCGTCTCGAAGGATCGACGGCCCGGCTGGTGGCCGATTCATCCTTCGAGGCTCGCAAGGGCTCGCACCTCAGGATGACGGGTCTGAGGGCGGAGCGCGCTACGTCCCCGCTCGCTACCGCTCGATATGCGGCGGTTCGTCGTAGCCGCGGCGGCTGGAATAGAACAGCAGGCCCATCAAGCCGACGCCGACAACGACCATCAGCGCAAGTCCGACCGTGAACAGGATAATGCCATTGGTCGGCACCGGTGCGTCCGGGACCATCAGGCCCTGATAGGCGTAGGCGCCGACCGCGAGCAGAAGGGTCAGCAGGCCGACGCTGATTGCGATGCGCATGCGTGTCTGCCTCTGCTGAAGGCCGAGAGCCGCAGGCGCTCCGTGCGATGGCTATTCCGCCGCGGTGGTGACCTTGGCCAGCGCCTGTTGCCCGGCCCGGGTCAACTCGGTGAGCGTCGTCCTGCCGCTCCTCGCGCACTTGATGATGTATCGGGCAACGCGCCTGCGGGTGGGGTGTTCCTCGCCGTGCGGGGTTCCATCGCAGACACGGTCGAGCGCCACATTCATGTTGGCGAGCGTACGTGAGTCGAACCTCTCCTCGATCATCGCGGCCCTCCCTGTCGGGCTCAGCGGCGTGGCTATTTACGGGGTACCAGCCACTCGCTGACCTCCATCACCGTCTCGGTCTGTCTGGCTTTCTTCATTAACGCGTCGCGTTCCCGCCCCGGTGGCAATTTGCGTGCTGCAATGCGGGCGTCCTCGGCAAACTTCCCGAGCCGGTCCTCAAACGATCCTGCAGGCCGGCCTCTGTTGCGCTTCTTCTTGCTCATCTGTCTCCACCCTGGAACCAAACCTTAGGGCAGGTTCCTAAAGGGCGTCGTTAACCCATGACATCCGGCGGATCAAAAAAATGCGCCCCGAAAACCAGGAACGATCTCGCGGGCCATGCGTAAGCCCGGTGCGTTCGCTGCTTTGCTCCCCGAGAGCAGTGGACCATTCCGGTGACGGGCCTCGGCGAATTTCATCGCCGGGGCCCGCATGACTTTTAGAGATTAGGCTTCAAGGAGCTCGACAAATGGCACATTCCAACCAGGGCATCGTCAGGGACGCCAAGGGTCAGGAGCAGCCTGCCGACAAGCAGCGCGCTCAGACCGCGCACAAGACCAAGGCCGGGTCATCGCATCAGCGCGAAGCGACGCGCGATCCGAAATTGAACGACGCCGACAAGACGCCGGGATCGGGCATGGCGCCCGACGACAAGGGCGACGCGCCGACCGGCTGAGCGCGCGACATTGTCGCGGGAACGGCGACCTCTATCGGGGGTTGCCGATGCAAGGATTGAACGGAGCAACGCATGACAGTCGACGATAAGGAAATCGGAAATCTGATCGGCAGCGACAAGGTCGAGGGCACCGCGGTTTATGGCGCCGATGAGCGCAAGATCGGCTCGATCGAGCGCGTCATGATCGACAAGAAGAGCGGGCGCGTCTCCTATGCCGTGCTCGGCTTCGGCGGAATTTTGGGACTTGGCAATGACCACTATCCGCTGCCCTGGCAATCGCTGAAATACGATACGCGGCTCGGCGGCTACGTCACCGGCGTGACCGAGGCCCAGCTGCGCGGCGCGCCGAAATACGGCAGCGAGCGCGATTGGAATTGGGCCGACATCGGCACCACGCGCGCGGTCAACGACTATTACGGCGTGCCGTTCGTGTAAGCAGACATCGGCCCGTCTCGCGGCGCGGCCGCGTGTCCGCCGCGAGACATCGTGGCCGGCGCCGCCAAAATCAGTTGGCGTGAATGTACACAAGTGAACATTCGCCAATACCTGTGCAATGTAACATACGTTATTGAAACCGACCCGGCGGTTACCCGATGAACATGCGGGGGACCTCTGTCGTTGGCATCGCTGATCCGGAAATTGGAGCACTTCGTACGCCTCTCGCCGGCGGAGCATGCCATCCTCAATCGCGCGGCCACCGAGCGGGTGCGCAAGCTCGGTCCGCGCGTCGACCTCGTCCGCGAGGGCGAGAAGCCGAGGGACGTGCATCTGATCCTGTCCGGCTGGGCCTGCCGCTACAAGCAGCTCGAGGACGGCCGGCGGCAGGTGGTGTCGTTCCTCCTGCCGGGCGACATCTGCGACGTCAACGGCTTCATCCTGCGCGAGATGGATCATTCGATCGGCAGCATCACGCAGGTCACGATCGCCGATCTCTCCCGCGAGTTCTTCGATGAGGTCGGCGCGCGGCATCCGCGCATCGCCACGGCGTTCTGGTGGGAGACCCTGGTCAACGCTGCGATCCAGCGCGAATGGACGATGAACCTCGGTCAGCGCACCGCCCTGGAGCGTACCGCGCATTTGCTCTGCGAGATCTGGCTGCGCTTGAGCATGGCCGAGCTGACCAGGGGCGATAACTGCGATTTTCCGCTGACCCAGGCCGATCTCGCCGACGCCACCGGTCTCTCCAAGGTGCACGTCAACCGCATATTGCAGGAGCTGCGTGCCGCGGGCCTGATCGTGCTCAAGAGCAAGACCCTTGCCGTGCCCGATCTCGCACGCCTGATGCGCGCAGGCCTGTTCAACCCGAACTACCTGCATATGGATCGCGAAGGACGGCAGCTCGATGCCGGGAGCGCGGACATCGCGGCCGGATAACGGCTGCCCGGTACGGCGACCTGATGTCTTGACCTTCCTTGCCGGATTCACACTATGCTCCCCGCGGTCGGCGGCGGCGCTCGTCGCGCCGGCCGGTCAGCGCCCGGCGCGCGCGGGCAAGACGCGGCTGACCCCGCTGACGCGTCCCGCCCGTCAAACTCCGCAGGTATCGGCAAATGAAAACCGTCTTCGGCCTCGATATTCCCCACACCCTTGACGAGATCTGCAGCCCCCAGCGCATGGCGCTGGTGGTCTACGACATGCAGATCGGCATCCTGAAGCAGATCAAGAATCCCGAGGCTGTGGTGGCGAAGGTGGCGCGCGTGCTCGACGCCGCCCGCGCCGCCGGCGTCAGAATCTTCTTCATGCGACACATGTCGCTGCCGCGGGAGCTGATGGGCGCGTTCTGCTATCGGATGGCGATGGCCTGGCAGCGCACCGACGATCCGGAGCAGGTCAGCCCGTGGTTTCTGCGGGACTCGCCGGGCTTCCAGATCACGCCGGAGCTGGCGCCGCGGCCGAGCGAGGCGATCTTCGACAAGCTGACGATGTCGGCACTGGAGGGTACGCCGCTCGCGATCGCGCTGCGCGATTGCGGCATCACCTCGATGGCGCTGGTCGGCGTCGCGATGGAGATCGGGATCGAGCCGACGGCGCGGCACGCCGCCGATCTCGGCATCGTCCCTGTCATCGTGGAGGACGCCTGCGGCAGCGGACACGCCGAGGCGGCGCAGCGCTCCATCGAGTCGCTGAAATTCGCCGGCGACGCGGTGTTCACCGATGTGGAGACCTTCTGCCGGACGCTGCAGCGCACCGGCGGATGAGCGATTTCGCACGATCCGTCAGTGCGGCGCTGTCGCTGATCGCCGATGCGGATGCCGAGCTGCTCGGCATCGTCATGCTGTCGTTGCGCGTCAGCCTGATGGCGAGCATCCTTGCCTTGCTGATCGGAGCGCCGATCGGCGCCTGGCTGGCCATTGCAAAATTTCGCGGCCGCCAGGTCGTCATCGTGCTGACTAATGCACTGCTCGGTCTTCCCCCGGTGGTGGTTGGTCTCGCGCTCTATCTGCTGCTGTCGCGCTCCGGACCGCTGGGTCCGGCCGGCCTGCTGTTCACGCCGGCCGCCATGGTGATTGCCCAGACACTGCTTGCCACCCCGATCGTGGTTGCGCTGGTGCATCGGCCGTCATCGCTGCTGTGGATGGAATATCGCGATCTGGCGCGGACCGACGGGCTGTCCTATGTGCGCAGCATCGCCCTGCTGTTCGCGCTGGGACGCGCGTCGCTGTTGACCGCCTTTCTCGCTGCCTTCGGCCGCGCCATCGCCGAGGTCGGCGCCATCATCATCGTCGGCGGCAATATTCGCGGCTATACGCGGACTATGACGACGGCGATCGCGCTCGAGACCAGCAAGGGCGAGCTGCCCTTGGCGCTCGGGCTTGGGCTGATCCTGCTGGCCCTGAGTGTGGCCGTCTCGACCATCGCGTTCCTACTCGTGGGTCGCGTTGGGGAAAAATAGCTGCTCGCTGCCGACCTTGTAGCCGGCGATGGCTTGCTGTCCGGCCGGCGAGATCAGCCAGTCGACGAAGGCCTGCCCGTCCTGTGCCTTGACGTTCGGATGGTTGGCCGGGTTGACCAGCATCACGCCGTACTGATTGAACAGCCGCTTGTCGCCTTTAGTCAGGATCGTCAGATCGCCGCGATTCTTGAACGACAGCCAGGTGCCGCGATCCGACAGCACATAGCCGCCGGTCGACGCCGCCATGTTGAGCGCCGGCCCCATGCCCTGTCCGATTTCGCGATACCAGTCGCCTTTCACCGCCGCGAGGTCGATGCCGGCATCCTTCCAGAGCCGCAACTCGGCCTGGTGCGTTCCGGAGCGGTCGCCGCGCGAGATGAAGGGCGCCTTCGCTGCCGCGATCTTGCGCAGCGCCGCGGCGACGTCCTTGTCGCCGGCGATGTGCGCCGGGTCGGCCTTTGGTCCGACGATGACGAAATCGTTGTACATGACGTCAAAGCGCTTCACGCCCTGGCCCTCGGACATGAATTTGTCCTCGGCCGGCTTGTCGTGAACGAACACCACGTCGGCATCGCCCCGTCGTCCGATATCGAGGGCCTGACCGGTGCCGACGGCGACGACCCTGACTCCGATTCCCGAGGCCTTGGTGAATTGCGGCAGCAGATGGCCGAACAGGCCCGACTGCTCCGTCGACGTAGTCGAAGCCACGGTGATCGTTCGCTCCTGCGCTGCTGCCGGCGCGCACCAGGCCAGCATGCCCACAAGGGCGATGAAGAATTTTCGCATTTGTCTTCTCCCCGACGTCGCCGCCAGTGTAGCCCTTGCAACACGGGCGTGAAATTCATCTGATGCCGTCCGCGACATTTTCGCCGGCAAACAGCGTGGGCAAGGTCAATGATGACAGTCGAGCAACCAGTGGGCCGCGCCGCCGAGGTGTTTCGCGTGTTTCTGCGGCTTGGCCTGACCTCGTTCGGCGGGCCGATCGCCCATATCGGCTACTTCCGGCATGAATTCGTCGAGCGCCGCAAATGGCTCGACGAGCAGGCCTACGCCGATCTCGTGGCGTTGTGCCAATTCCTGCCGGGCCCGGCGAGCAGCCAGGTCGGCTTTTCGCTCGGCCTGATGCGCGCGGGTTATGCCGGCGCGCTGGCGGCGTGGACCGGATTCACGTTGCCGTCGGCGATCGTGCTCGTGCTGTTTGCCTATGGCGCCAGCGCGCTCAGTGGTCCGGTGGGCAGCGGACTGGTGCACGGGCTGAAACTCGTCGCGGTCGCGATCGTCGCGCAGGCGGTGTGGGGCATGGCGCGCACGCTGTGCCCGGATCGGACCCGCGCCTCGATCGCGGTCCTCGCCGCGCTGCTGATCCTGTTCAGCACCTCGCCGGTCGTCCAGGTCGGCGCCATCCTGCTCGGCGGCCTCGCCGGCCTTGTGCTGTGCCGCGCCGGGCAGGGCGGCGGCGCCACCCACTTCGCCGTGCCGGTGTCGCGGCGCGTCGGGCTTGCCGCGCTGGCCGCCTTTTCGATCCTGCTGATCGGTCTGCCGGTGCTGGCGCGGCTGTCGGGCGATGGCGGCATCGCGCTGTTCGAGGCGTTCTACCGTTCCGGCGCGCTGGTGTTCGGCGGCGGCCATGTGGTGCTGCCGCTGCTGCGCGAGGCCGTGGTCACTCCGGGCTGGGTCAATGACAGCGCGTTCCTCACCGGCTACGGCGCCGCGCAAGCGGTGCCCGGCCCGCTGTTCACCTTCGCAGCCTATCTCGGTGCGGTGGTCGGTATCGCGCCGCATGGCGTTGCCGGGGCGATCATCGGATTGCTCGGCATCTTCCTGCCCGGCGTCCTGATCCTGCTGGCGGCGCTGCCGTTCTGGGACGAGTTTCGCAAGCGCGCCGGCGCCCAGGCGATGATGCGCGGCGTCAACGCGGCGGTGGTCGGCATTCTCGGCGCGGCGCTGTATCAGCCGGTGTGGACCAGTACGGTGCTTGGGCCGCGCGATTTCGGCATCGCGCTGGTCGGCTTCGCGCTGCTCACGGTCTGGCGCGCGCCGCCGCTCGTGGTGGTGGTGTTCAGCGCGATCGCCGGCGTGCTGGCCGCTTCAGGCTGAGGCAGCTTTCCTCAGGCTTTGACCGCGGCGTCGATCTGCGGCCGCCACAGCACGCGCGCCACCGGGATCGCGAGGCAGGCGCCGGCAAGCTGGGCGGCAATGAACGGCACCACCCCGTCGGGCGCGATACCGGCAAAGGTGTTGGACAGCGCGCGGGCGATGGTCACGGCGGGATTGGCGAACGATGTCGAGGCCGTGAACCAGTAGGCCGAGGTGATGTAGAGCCCGACCGCATAGGCCGTCGCCTGCGGCGTTCGCGCCGCGACCCCGAAGATCGTCGTCAGCAGGCCGAACGTCGCTACGGTTTCGGCGATCCACTGCCCGGTCCCGGTGCGCGCGGTCGTCGACACCTGCCAGACCGCAAGGTCGAACATCAGATGCGCGATCCATACCCCGGCGATCGCCCCCGCGATCTGCGCGGCGACGTAGACTGCGGTGTCGGTCCAGCGTGCCTGCTGGCGGATCGCGAAGGCGAGCGAGACCGCGGGGTTGAAATGCGCGCCCGAGACCGGGCCGAGCGCCAGGATCAGCACGACCAGAATGGCGCCGGTCGGGATCGTGTTGCAGAGCAGGGCCAGCGCCGCGTTGCCGCCGGCGAGCCGTTCGGCCATGATTCCGGAGCCGACCACGGCCGCCAGCAGGAAGGCCGTTCCGAGCCACTCGGCGAACGCGCGCTGGGCGAGCGGCCGCATCAGGCGCCGCGGTCCAGCCGTACCCGTTCGCCGTCCTCCTTGACGAACTCGCCGCGCTGTGGGGGAAGCAGCTCCAGCACCGTCTCGGACGGCCGGCACAGCCGCACGCCGTTGGGCGTCACGACGATCGGCCGGTTGATCAGGATCGGATGGGCCAGCATCACATCGAGCAGTTCGTCGTCGGTCAGGGCCGTGTTGGCGAGCCCGAGTTCGGCGTATGGCGTGCCCTTTTCGCGCAGCAGATCGCGCACCGCGATCCCCATGCGCGCGACCAGCTGCTGCAGCATGGCGCGGGCCGGCGGCGTCTTCAGATATTCGACGACATGCGGCTCGATGCCGGCGTGGCGGATCATCGCCAGCGTGTTGCGCGACGTGCCGCAGTCCGGATTATGGTAGATGATCACATCCATCTTCATGCGCCTCAGCAGCACGCCGACGACGGCTTCGCCGCCGCCTGCGGGGCGCAGCAGGCGCTCTGCTTCTCCTGCGCGACGCGGGCGCGGTTCTCGCCGCTGCCGTCGCCATAGTCGGTGCTTTCGCCGGTGGTGTGAAAGGTCTCCCAGGCGATCCCGGCGGGATCGTCGATCCAGGATTTTTCCGACTTGGCATAGCAGCAGGTGGTCTGGCCCTGCTCGATGATCTCGCCGCCGGCCTGGCGTAGCCGGTCATAGACCTCGTGCAACTCGTCCGCGCTCTCGACCTGGATGCCGAGGTGATCGAGGCCAGGTTGCCGGCCGCGGGTCGAGATCGCAAAGTTCACGCGGGGATCGTCGAGCATCCATTTCGCGTAGTCCGCCTTTACCACCGCAGGCTGCGCCGCGAACAGCGCCGAGTAGAAGCCGATCGAGCGGGACAGGTCTTCGACGGAGACGTGAACATGCATGCGCTTCATGGTCTGTCCTTTCAGGCGATCTCGCTCTTGCGCTTCCGCGCGGGCTTGCACTCGGCCGCGGGCGCGCATGAAACGCCCCCGCAGCAGTTTTCGGTGAGGAAGGCGAGCAGCGCGTTCATCTGCTCGTATTGCGCCGTGTAGATCATCGAGCGTCCGTCGCGGCGCACCGCGATCAGCCCGGCGGCGCGCAGCCTGTCGAAATGGAAGGTCAGGCTGTTGGGGGCAAGTCCCAATGCGTCGGCCACCGCGCCGGCGGACAGCCCGTCGGGTCCGGCCTGCACCAGCAGGCGGAACACGTCCAGCCGATTGTCCTGCGCCAGCGCGCCAAGCGCGCTGACGGCGTCTGTCTTTTCCATATTTCAACGAATATTGAAATGATGGCTGGCCGTCAAGGCGCATTCGGCATCGCCGCGAGCACCTATGCGTCACCGTCACCCTGAGGTGCGAGCTCTTGCGAGCCTCGAAGGGTCGACGGCCACCGGCCGGGCCGATTCATCCTTCGAGACGCGCGCAAGTGCGCGCTCCTCCAGCGACAAAGGCGGAGCCTTTGCGCGGGGATGACGGTTCACAGCAAACGGCCGTTCACGCGTTCGCCGCCTTCACCACCACGACGTTGTCGTCCTGCGCCGGCGGGTGGCGCTTGAAGTGGTCGCGGCGCAGCGCGATTTCGTCGCGCACCAGCTCGTAGCCGAGCTTGAAGGTGTCGAGCCCGTCGCTGGAGACGCTGCCGTCGCGCAAGCCGACCACGGCGCGGCGCAGGATCGCCTCGAGCTCGTCCTGCAGCTGATCGAGATGGTCGATGCAGGTGGCGTGCTGCATCCGCTCGCCGATCTCGAGGATCGCCGCCGCAAGCTCGCTGGCCTTCCTCGGCGCGACGCGGGTGATCTTGGTGTAGATCGCGGCGAAGATCGAGCCGATGATGCTGAGCGCGGCGGCGGCGAGATACAGCACGTCGCTGTAGCGATCCATGAACGATTTGGTGTCGTCATTGATGTATTCGGCGGCGCCCTGATGGGCGACGATGAAGGCGTCCTTGTCGGTCTCCGCCGGCTCGATCTTGGAGGCGAAGCCGTCGGCGAGCACGAGTTCGGACTTGTTCTCATAGATCAGGCGCGCCAGCTCGGCCGCCGTCGTGCTCGACATCCGCGATTGCGCGACCAGCAGCCACTCCAGCCCGATGGTATCGACGTCGTCGTCGGGAATCGCCGGCGAGGCCGACAGCATGCCCTTGGAGACCGTCTCCTCGGAGATCGCCGGATACTTGCGGGCGAGCGCCTTGGCGGCATCGATCGCGTTCAGCGTGAAGCCGCTGCGCCGCGCAAATTGCTCGTAGCTCTTGTCCTTGATGAACTTGGAGGCGTGCTCGATCGCGATCACGGCGCCGAAGGCGGACGCGAACAGCCGGTCGATCGGCGTGCCCGGCGGCGCCGGCTGCACCCGCTGCGCCGCATCGGGGTTGTCGGCAATCTCGAGCGCGCTGCGCACGAAGTTGACGCTGTTGTCGCCGTCGCCGACCACGGCGATCCGCTTTTTCTTCAGCTCGGCGAACGACTTGATCTTCTTGTCGCCGGGGCTCAGCACCAGCACCACGTCATGCTCGAGGATAGCGAGCGCGCGGGCGCGCGGCGGCACCTTGGCGTCGGTGCGCAGGATCGCGAGGTTGGCGTCGCGGCGGTCGAACTGCGCCAGCGCCTTGGCGTTGTCGGGGTTGGTCGCGATCTTCAGGCGCAGCCGCGACGAGTTGTTCTTCAGCACCGTCGCCAGCTTGGCGGCGAACTTCGCCTCGGGGCCGTTCTGGTCGCCGACCGCGAACACCAGGGTCTCCGAATTGCGCAGCCAGATCTGGCCGCCCCACACCGTCGCGGCGGTCAGCAGCAGGGTCAGGGCGGAAAAGATCACGATCTGGGCGCGGTTGTTCTTCACAACCGTGGCGCGAGCCGGCGGCAAGGCCGGCGCAGGCGAGGGAGCTTCAGCACTCATGGCCCAAGCACTCTTGGCTCATCACCCATCCGGGAATGCGGTATGCCATAGCCGAACCGGCGCTGCCCGGCGAACTTGTAAATGGCTACAAAAGAAAGAAAATTTCGCACGTTCCATGACGATATACCTCCCTTGGGGGAATGCAAACCGGCGGCCGGCCGTAACCTTAACCGGCGGACCTGCGCCGCGATGCCGCATGACGATCGCCACTATCGGGGGGCGAACACACATGTGATTTTCAGCGCATCGCTGGTGCAATCCGCCGCCGGAGATGTCATAAATGAGACAAGCTTTGGTTTGCGAGATTGTGCTGACGGCCTGACCCGGATTTCCTGCGATCACATTCATTCACGTCAAAGGGCGTCAGCTTGTTGTTTCCCTCCCTGTCATCGTCGGTGTCGGTTGGTGCCCTGGTCGGATGGATGCTGCTGCTCACGGCCAAGCACATCATCGCCGACTTCATGCTGCAGAACGCCTGGATGGCGATCGGCAAGGACCAGAAGACCGGCTGGGGTCTGCCGCTGCTCGCGCACTGCCTGGTGCATCTCGCGGTTGCATTGGTGCTGATCCTCCTGGTGGCGCCCCGCTTCTGGTACGTCGCCTTCGTCGATTTCGTGATCCACATCATCGTCGACCGCGCCAAGGGCATCTGCGCCTCGCATTTCCACGTCACGCTGGAGTCCGGCCATCCCTGGTTCTGGACGCTGATCGGCGTCGACCAGGCGCTGCACCACCTCACCGGCTTTGCGCTGTCGATCTACATGGCCGCGAACTGAACCCGTCCATGGACGCCACTCCCTGTTGAGAGGCCGGGACCCCTCCACCCGTCATTGCGAGCGAAGCGAAGCAATCCATCCATCCTCGGCTGTGGAGAGATGGATTGCTTCGCTTCGCTCGCAATGACGGTGGGAAGCGCGTGATCCCAGTCCAGTCACGCAGACCGCCGAATCACCGAGCGTCCGCCGCCCGCGAATGTAATTCGCGTGCAACGCGCAAGCATCCCCGGAGACGACCGGAGGCCGTGGTTAACCTTTCGTTAGAGGATTGCGCGGCATCTTCCCGATCGAGGGGGATTTGCAAATGTTTTCAAGCCGCGACGCCTTCGAGAACGATGCCTGCCCGGTTGCCGACGACCTGCTCGGCCAGATGTATCGCGCCAACCCCAACGGCCTTTCGCTCTTGGTCGCCAATGTCGCGTCCGACGATCGGGCGCGGCTGGCGCTGTTCTGCTACAAGCGCAGCCACCTGCATGCGCTCGCGCTCGCGATTGCGTCGAGCTGCAGCGAGCGCGACCTGATCTATTTCGGCGGCCGCGTCGGCTCGACCCTTTACGCATTGTCGCGCGAGCCGGCCCGCACCACCGCCGCCTCGCATGGCCACCGCAAGCCGATCACGCTGTCGACCAAGCCGCTCGCGAGTTTTGCGCCGATCGTCGACGAGTTCGACGACGAGGACGTCAGCGACGCGGTGACGGTTTAACGGAGCTGATGCCGGGCCGGATTGGTGCAGCGGCTAACCAGCCGCACATCGCCGGCTTTTCCAACATCATCGCCGTCGTCCCTGACTGGTGCGCTATTGCGCACGGAGCGGGGACCCACGCGCCGCGCCATTTTGGCCTCTCAGATCGGCCAAGGATCGAGTAGGTTTGGGCAATAACCCTTTCATTGCTGGAAGGAAGGCCCGTGGACCGTCTAGAGGCGATGAGCATCCTGCTGACCGCGGCGGACACCGGGAGCCTCTCTGCCGCCAGCCGCCATCTCCGCATTCCGCTGGCGACGGTCAGCCGCCGCATTTCCGAGCTCGAGGAGCATCTGAACGTCCGCCTGCTGCATCGAGGGCCGCGCAAGCTGGTCCTGACTGACGCCGGGCGCGGCTACGTCACGTCGTGCCGGCGGATCATCGAGGAGATCGCCGAAGTCGAGCGCACCGCGTCGGGTGAATTTCGCGCGCCGCAGGGCGAGCTGACGATCAGCGTTCCCGCGGTGCTAGGCCGAACCCATGTTCTGCCCATCGTCGTGGAGTTTCAGCACGCCTTCCCGGACGTCAGCATCCGCCTGCAGCTGACCGATCGAATGGTGAGCCTGACCGAGGAACAAGTCGACGTCGCGGTGCGCGTCGGCGAATTGCCCGACAGCAGCATGATCGCAACGCGCGTCGGGCTCATTCGACATGTCCTCTGCGCCAGCCCTGCGTATCTGAAGCGGCGCGGAACGCCGAAAACGCCGGCCGATCTGGCGAGGCACGACTGTGTCATCCACGAGGGGCATACGCGGACGTTCTACGATTGGGAGTTCGTCGCCAACAAGGCCACGCAGTCCGTCGCGGTGCCGTATCGTCTCACCCTGAACCTGAGTGAGGCGGAGGTTGCCGCCGCGGTCGCTGGAGCCGGAATTGTCCGCGTGTTCTCGTACCTCGTCGAGGATCTGCTGAAATCGCGCGCTTTGCTGCCGCTGCTGGAGACGTATTGGTCGCTGCCAATTCCGGTCAGCGTCATCTATCCCGCTCAACGCCAGATTCCGCTGAAGCTGCGTGCCTTTCTCGATTTCGCGGTGCCGCGATTGAGGAAACGGCTGGGCTACGAGAGCGGCTGACACCTGGTGACGCCGCTCGATGCGGGCGCGCCTCGCATGTTCAGTTGGTGGCGGTGGTGGCCTTGCGGACAACCACGCTGTCGCCTTGCCGGCTGATCTCGACCGCACCCGTCAGCGGCGTCGAGAGCACCACGCGCTGACCCGGCGCGAGAACGGACACGACACGGATTGGCATTCCGTCCTTGCCCTCGGCAAGGGTGGTGACGACGTGAAGCCCGTCACGCTCGGCGGTGTAGTAGGCGACTCCGGATACCGCGCCGAGCCCGATGCTCTTGGCCTCGATCGGACGCACGCCTTCGGCACGGGCGGCCGTTAGCGACGCAACAATGAACGCGGTGGCGATCGCCACCTTGCGAATAGACATGACACTCTCCTCTGGTTTTTCGACGGATGTGCTGCGGGCGCGTGCCGAGCATCGGTCCGCAGCGACTATGAATGGTCTTCGTCCTGACCCCGATGCTGGCCGGTCGGATTGGACGGCGGGAACACACTGTCATAGTGCGCACGCGCCTCCTGGATCAGGCGAATGCGTTCGCGCTCGGCCTTTGAGATGAATCTGACAACCTCACCCATGTTCTCCTCCGTTTGTGACCTGCCGCGATGCGGCGTCTTCCCGGTGAAAATGGGCCGAGGCGCGCCCGCCAACAGAGGCGCAATCGGAAGGCTCCCTTCCAATTGTGGAAGGCTGGGGCCGGTTTGGGGCGGGCTGATGGGCGCGGTCGCGAGGCCCTTAAATCACCGGCAGTCCATGGCGGCGCCGGGCCATCGCGCATTCGGCATCGCCGGGCATGCAGGTGCGGCACACTTCCGGGCGCACTGCGTAGACGTCGCAGCGCGTCGCCTCGCCGATCTTGCCCGACAGCGCCGAGCAGCGGTCGCCGTCGCAGCGCATGCCTGACAGCCGCGCGTTGACGAATTGCGCCGGGATCAGGTCGAGCTGGTCGTCGTCCTCGATGGTGAAGCGCGGCCAGTTCTCCGAATAGCTGCAGCAGGCGCCGCAGGACTGGCAGGGGCTCGGCTCCGCGGCTTCGGTCACGTCTGCCGCCATCAGGTCACCTTCGGCGCTTCCCAGACCAGGCTGCGCCGCCAGCGCGCCCGGAGCAGGTCGCGCCGTTCAGGATATTTGTCGTCGTGATAGGTCGCGGCGACCACGCGGTCGGTGCGGAAGCTGCGAAAGTCCTTGCGCAGCTCGCACCAGGCCGCCAGCAGCCGCACCGCCTCGTGATAGCCGACCGCGATCGGCCAGATCGTGCGTTCGCTATCGCGGCCGTGCTCGTCGCGGTAGTTCAGCGTGATCTTCTTGCCCTCGTGGATCTGGCTGCGCGTCTTCACCATGTCGATGCGGTCGGGCTCGCGATTCCAGGCCGAGCGGGCGCGGCTCGCCGGCTCCAGCACGAACGGCCGCAGCCGGTCCGGCACGGTCTCGGCGATCTTGGCCATCAGGTCTTCGGCGGCGCGCGCCAGCGCCGGGTCGGCATGGCCGACCACCCATTGCGCGCCGAGCACGCAGGCCTCGATCTCGTCGGGTGTCAGCATCAAGGGCGGCAGGTCGAATCCCTTTTCCAGGATGTAGCCCATGCCGGCCTCGCCGCGGATCGGCACCCGCTGCTCGATCAGGCTCGCGATGTCACGATAGATCGTGCGCTTCGAGGTCTCGAGCTCGGCCGCGATCGCGTCCGCGGTCAAAGGTTTACGGGTGCGGCGAAGCACCTGGATGATTTGAAACAGCCGGTCGGCGCGTCTCATGGCATTTCTCTTCGCAAATCTTTCAGCAAGCTCTTGCAGCAAGCTCTGGCAGGTCTGTTGACGGGTCTCTTTGGCGAGCCTCTTGGCAGGCTTTTTGGCCTCGCGGCGCGTCGCCTTTTTACACCCGGCCGCGCTGCTGCTGACAGCATGTTGGCAGCAGGCGGGGGCTATACCAGGACAACACCTCAAATGAAGGGAATTTGTCCATGACCAATCTTGATGAACTCGGTTTCCGGCGGGCGCAGGGTTTTGCGCTGGAACAAATGATCACGGTCTACTCCACCTCCGGCGACATGCGCTGGGCCCTGGTTGTGCTGCTCGCACGGTCGGTCGCCGCGGCCTTTGCGTACGGACGGGCGCGGGTGGTGAAACGGGTTCGCGAGGCGGTTCGCCGCCTCGCTCCGGTCCGCGCCTATGGCAGTGAATGCCACTACTGCTGACACCATGGTGGCAGCAGGGGCACGCTAGCCTCATTTCACGACCAGGCAATCAGGAGCTTCAAATGATTACGCTTTTTGGTTTTGGCCCGGGTTTCGGCTTGCCCGAGATCAGCCCTTTCGTGACCAAGACCGAGGTTCAGCTCAAGATGGCCGGGCTCGACTACCGGAAGGAACAGGCGAGGCCGCCGGCGTCGCCCAAGGGCCAGCTGCCGTTCATCACCGATGACGGCGAGACCGTCGCCGATTCGACCTTCATCCGCGCCCATATCGAGGGCAAATACGGTTTCGATTTCGACGCGCCGCTCAGCCTGCAGGCGCGCGCCCAGGCCTGGGCCTTCGAGCGCATGATCGAGCATCACGTCTATTGGGCGCTGGTCGGCGCACGCTGGGTCGACGATGCGAATTTCGCCAAGGGCCCGGCGCATTTCTTCGACGGTGCGCCCGATCATTTGCGCGACAAGATGCGCGAGGACGCCCAGTTCCGCGTCGCCGAGAACTATCTGCTCAGCGGCCTCGGCCGCCATGCGCCCGACGAGGATGTCGACCTCGCGGTGCGATCGCTGTTCGCGCTGTCGGTGCAGCTCGGCGACAAGCCCTATCTGATGGGCAACACGCCCTGCGGCACCGACGCCACCGCGTTCGGCGCGGTCGCCGGAATTTTGACGCCGTTCTTCGATTCGCCGCTGCGCGCGCGGGTCGAAAAATTCGACAACCTCACCGCCTATGTCGACCGGATGATGCTGCAATATTATCCGGAATTCGGCTGGGCGCCGCTGCAGCAGGAAGCAGCCTAGCTCGCTGGCGACCAGAGCGTTTTCGAGCGAAGTGGATGCCGGTTCGCGTGAAGAAAACGCGTCAAACAAGAGGCGCGGGCTGGCCCTTCAATGCGGCCAGCTCGGCCTCGAGCTCGGCGATGCGCGCATCGCGTGTCGCCAGCGCCGCAGCCACGTCGGCCGCATCGAACTTCTGCGGAATGTGCTGCGGGCAGTTGGTGTCCCACGCCGCGATCTTGAACAGGATCACCTGCTCGGGCCGCGCCCGGTAACCGTGCGGCATCAGCGAGCGCGTCAGCGCCGGATCGTCCTCGACCACGCGCGCCTCGCCCCACAGCTTGACGCGGCGGCGGTGCGCATAGTCCATCACGAAGATGTAGGCCTTGGGATTCTCGGCGAGATTGCCCTGGGTGATGTATTGCCGGTTGCCGGCATAGTCGGCGAACGCGATCGTGTTCTTGTCGACGATCTTGATGAACCCCGCCGGCCCGCCGCGGTGCTGGATGTAGGGCTGGCCGTCGGCGGAGGCGGTCGCGAGATAGAAGCTGTTGGCGTCCGCGAGGAAAGCCCCAAGGTTCTCGTCGATCTCGGTACGAAAACCGCCGCGCACCTCCATCTCGGCATAGCCGTCGCGCGAGCCCTTGCGGCTCTGGATCGCCTTCACGGTCGGGCTGAATGCGATATCGCTGGAAATGGCGTGAACGTCTGACATCTGAGCCTCCCGTCCCGGGCGCCACAACGGTCGTCCTTGGGTCTCTAAAATGGCCGTTTCCATACTCTAATCAATCTTGTGAATTGACACTGCACTGTTGCCGATTATGCAATAATGTCCATGGACCGCCTCGATGCCATGCAGGCCTTCGTCGCCGTGGCCGACCAGCAGGGCTTTGCCCCCGCCGCGCGCAAGCTCGGCGTCTCGCCATCCGCCGTGACCCGGCTGATCGCAGCGCTGGAGGAGCGGCTGGGCGCGCGGCTGCTGCAGCGGACCACGCGGCAGGTGACGCTGACCGATGCCGGCGCGCGCTATCTGGAGCGGGCGCGCCGGATCCTGTCCGATGTCGAGGAGGCGGAGGATGCGGTCGAGGGCGAGCGCACCCGCCCAGAGGGCCGGCTGGTGATCTCGGCCCCGGTCGGCTTCGGCCGGTTGCATGTCAGCCCGGTCGTGACGGCCTATCTCAAGCGCTATGGCGGCGTCGGCGTCGACCTGCGCCTCTCCGATCGCACCATCAATTTGGTCGAGGACGGCGTCGATGTCGCGGTCAGGATCGGCCATCTGCCCGACTCGACGCTGGTGGCGCGCCATGTCGGCGAGATGCGGCGCATCGTGGTGGCCTCGCCCGGCTATCTCAAGGCGCGCGGCGAGCCGCGGCGGCCGGCGGATATTGCCGATCATGACACGATCCAGTTCGGCGCGATGGCCGCCGGGCCCGACTGGCGCTTTGTCGAGGACGGCCGCGAGATCCGCATCGCCAGCACGCCGCGCTTTGCCAGCAACTCTTCGGATGCCGCGATCCAGTACGCCGAGCAGGACGGCGGGCTGACCCGGGTGATGGCCTATCAGGCCGCCGAATCGCTGAAAGCCGGGCGGCTGCAAATCGTGCTCGCCGCATTCGAGGAGCCTGCGATGCCGATCCACATCGTCTATCCGACGACGCGGTTGCTCTCTGCCAAGGTGCGCACCTTCATCGATCTCGTCACCGAGATCACCGACTGGCACTTTGGGTAAGTGTCATTCCGGGGCGATGCGCAGCATCGAACCCGGAATCTCGAGGTTCCGGGTTCGCTCGTTTCACTCGCGCCCCGGAACGACAACGTCCTTCTTCGGCACCACGCGAAAGGTGCCGTTGGCGCGGGCGATGGTGACGTCGTCGGCCTTGATCAGGCTCTGCGCAAAGCAGATCGTGCTGCCGGTCTTGATCACGTCGCTCTCCACCGTGAGCCACTGCCCGATATTGGCGGTGCCGACGAAATCGACCGCCAGCGAAATCGTAACGAAGGTGGTGCGCCAGCCGGTTGCCTGCGCGCAGCTATAGCCCATCGCGTTGTCGGCAAGCGCTGCGATCAGCCCGCCATGGATCAGCCCGCGCCCGTTGGTGTGCGGCCGCGCCAGCCGCACGCCGATGATCACGGCCCTGTCGGTCTTCCTGGCGTAAAGCGGCTCCCACGGCTCGGTGAGCGGGCTCTTGCGAAACAGCGGCTCGAAGCCTTGAGGGACGTCCTGCGGGACGTCGGCGGCGATAGGTGCATCGGTGCTCATCTCGATCTCACGAATGGCGTTGCGTTGCTGCCATTGAACGCGATGTCGATGACGTTTTCACCGCCTACAAAGTTTTAAACGGGATTCGCGCGGGTGTTTGAAAGCACGGTATCACCGTCACGCTCTATCACCGTCACCCTGAGGTGCGAGCCCTTGCGAGCCTCGAAGGGTCGACGGCCCGGCCGGTGGCCGTGCACTCGCAAATCGTGATGCAATTCACTGGCTCCGCCCGCCGTTTGTGACATCCTCCGCGCAGCGTCTATTGCACCCGTCTATCGTATCCTTGGAGCAGATCATGTCCGCCGAGACCCGCCTGGCCTGTCTTCGCATCGCGCTGGTCGCGGTCGGCCTGATCATGATCTTCGCGGTTTATCCGCTGTTCCAGCTCTGGCCGTCGGGCTGGTCGTGGGGGCATGGCCATTCGCACTACCCGATGATGATCGTCGGCATCTACGCCACGCTCGGTGTGTTCTTGCTGCTCGCCGCGCGCAATCCGCTCGGGCACCGCAGCCTGATCTGGTTCACGGTATGGTCGAGCATCGTGCATGGCGGCATCATGGCGGTGCAGGCGATCACTGACGACGCCGAGCGCGGCCATCTCGTCGGCGACGTCCCGGCGCTGTTCCTGATCGCACTGGTGCTGGGCTGGCTGATGCCGAGGCAGGCGGCGGCTGCGGCGTGAAGCGGGCACGCTTCCTGACACCGTCACCCTGAGGTGGCCGCTTCTTCAGCGGCCCTCGAAGGGTCGACAGCCCCGCTGGTGGCCGATTCATCCTTCGAGGCTCGCCGAAGAGGCTCGCACCTCCAGCGACAAAGGCGAAGCCTTTGCGCGGGGATGACGGGTCGGGCATCAGAGCCGCTCAACCCTAAAACGGCAGCCCCACATAATTCTCCGACAGCGAGGTCGAGGCCGCCTTCGAGCTCACCAGATAGTCCAGCTCGGCGATCTGGATGCGCGCGGCGAATTCGCCTTCGTCGGGGAATTTGTGCAGCATCGAGGTCATCCACCAGGAGAACCGCACCGCCTTCCAGACCCGCGCCAGCGCGCGGGCCGAATAGCCGTCGAGCCCGGCCGATGATTTCTCGTCGTAATATTCGCGCAGCGCCTGCGACAGATAATGCACGTCGCTGGCGGCGAGGTTCAGCCCCTTGGCGCCGGTCGGCGGCACGATGTGCGAGGCGTCGCCGGCCAGGAACATCCTGCCGAACCGCATCGGCTCGGCGACGAAGCTGCGCAAGGGCGCGATGCTCTTCTCGATCGAGGGGCCGGTGACGAGCTCGTCGGCGGCCTTCTGGTCAAGCCGGCGCTTCAATTCGTCCCAGAACCGGTCGTCCGACCACTGGTCGACATGATCGTCGAGCGGGCACTGCACATAGTAGCGGCTGCGATGGCTCGAGCGCATGGTGCAGAGCGCAAAGCCGCGCTCGTGGTTGTTGTAGATCAGTTCCGGCGAGACCGGCGGCGTCTCCGAGAGGATGCCGAGCCAGCCGAACGGATAGACCCGCTCGTAGCTCGTGATCGCGGAGGCCGGCACGCTGGCGCGGCTGACGCCGTGGAACCCGTCGCAGCCGGCGATGAAATCGCAGGCGATTTCGTGGGCAACGCCGTCCTTCACATAAGTGACACGGGGATGATCGGTGTCGAAATCATGCGGCTTGACGTCGCTCGCCGAATACACCGAGGTCAGGCCGGCGGCCTTGCGGGCGTTCATCAGATCGAGCGTCACCTCGGTCTGGCCGTAGATCGTGACCGTCTTGCCGGTCGCCGCATGCATGTCGATGCGGTGCCGCGCCCCGCCGAACGCCAGCTCGACGCCGTGATGGACCAGGCCCTCCTGGTGCAGCCGGGCGCCGGCGCCGACCTGGTCGAGCAGCGACACCGTGCCCTCCTCGAGCAGGCCGGCGCGAATCCGCCCCAGCACATAATCCGGGGTCTGCCGCTCCAGAATAATGTTGTCTACGCCGAAAGTATGAAGTAGTTGCCCAAGCAACAGTCCGGACGGACCTGCGCCGATGATTGCTACTTTTGTCCGCAATACCCGCTCCTCCCGATGCGATAGGCTCGCGGCGGATGACCGCCGCCCGCCACCGTCAAACTTGCTATGGCAACTATATCATATAACAGTTTTGGCAAGGCGCATTTGCTGGGTGAAATGCGTTCGCCGCAGCGCAAGATGCAGGGGGCAAGTCGGCGGGGGCCGGGGTGCGACCAGGCGTCCGTCCGGCAGATTCCGGCTTGATCGCGCGGGCGAATTAGATAACATGTTAACTAACTAAAGCGGGCGCGAAGCCCGACGTCACTGGAGAGGGAGGAGATGCGATGAGGAAATCGTTGTTGGCGCTGCTCGTGGCCGCTTCGGTCGTGCCGGCCGCCGGCCCGGTCTTCACGCCGGCTTTGGCGCAGGACAAGACCGTCAATCTGAAGGTATCGCTGTGGGTGCCGCCGGCGCATCCGCTGGTGCCGGCGACGCAGGCCTGGGCCGCCGACATCGAGAAGGCCTCGGGCGGCACCATCAAGGTCACCGTGTTCCCCTCCGAGCAGCTCGGCAAGGCGTTCGACCATTACGACATGGCGCGCGATGGCATCGCCGACGTCACCTACGTCAATCCCGGCTATCAGCCCGGCCGCTTCCCGATCGCAGCCGCGGGCCAGCTGCCGTTCACCTTCTCCGACGGCAAGAAGGGCACGCTGGCGCTCGACGAATGGTATCGCAAATACGCGCCGACCGAAATGAAGGACACCAAGCTGTGCTTCGCCTTCATCCACGATCCGGGCGCGCTGCACGGCAAGAAGAAGATCGTGCTGCCGAACGACCTCTCCGGCGTCAAGGTGCGCCCGGCGCAGAGCACGATCGGCGAGATGGTGAAGATGTTCGGCGGCACCAACGTGCAGGCCTCGGCGCCGGAATCGCGCGATGCGATCGAGCGCGGCGTCGCCGACGAGATCACCTTCCCCTGGGGCTCGATCTTCCTGTTCGGCATCGACAAGGTGGTGAAGTACCACATGGACGTGCCGCTGTATTCGACGGTGTTCACCTACAACATGAACCTCGCCAAATACAATTCGATGTCGGACCCCCAGAAGAAGGTGATCGACGCGCATTGCTCGCCGGAATGGGCCTCCAAGGTCACCGATCCCTGGACCGATTTCGAGGCCAATGGCCGCACCAAGATGAAGGCGCTGGAAGGCCATGAGGTCTATCAGCTCACCGCCGACCAGCTCGCCGAGTGGAAGAAGGCAGTCAAGCCGCTGCGCGACAGCTGGGCCGAGGCGGTGAAGAAGGCCGGCGGCGACGCCGCCAAGGTCGACGCCGATCTGCAGGCCACGCTGAAGAAGTTCGAGGCGGGGATCTGATATCGCGTTTTCCCTTCACCTCTCCCCGCTTGCGGGAGAGGTCGGATCGCCCCGGCGATGCGCAGCATCGTCCGGCGCGATCCGGGTGAGGGGGATACAGGTCTCTCCAACTCGCACCAGTTTCGCGGATAGCCCCCCTCACCCCAACCCTCTCCCCGCGCGCGGGGAGAGGGGGCTCGCCGAAGCAACACATGACGCAATCTGACGAAGTCTCGCAAGACGGCGTGATCACCGGCCCACCGGAGCCGGCGCGCAAGAATTTCATGGATCGCTTCATCGATTCGATCGAATGGGTCGCGGCGTTCTTCGTCGGCGTGGTCGCGCTCAACACCTTCACCGCGGTGTTCATGCGCAAATTCTTCGCGGTGACGATTCCCGACTATTACAATTTCGGCCAGTTCCTGCTCGGCATCCTGATCTTCTGGGGCATCGCCGCGACCAGCTATCGCGGCACCCACATCACCGTCGACCTGGTCTGGGCCAACGCCTCGCCGCGCTACCAGCGCTGGATCGACATCTTTGCGACGCTGGTGCTGCTGTTCGTGGTGTCGGTGCAGACCTACACGCTGATCGACAAGGTGATCGACACCAAAAACGGCCACATTGTCACCATGGATCTCGGTGTGCCGATCTGGCCGTTCTTCCTGGTGTCGTGGATCGGCGACGTCTCAGCGGTGCTCTTGATCGCGATCCGCACCTACCGCCTGATCTTCCATCCGGAAGAGATCCACGATGCCAAGATCAAGACCGCGGAGTAGACGGCGATGAGTCTTGACCTGAGCCCCGAGACCGTCGCCGTCGTCGGCTTCGTCAGCCTGTTCGTGTTGATGCTGCTGCGCGTGCCGGTCGGCATGGCGATGGGCCTCGTCGGCATCACCGGCTTCGGCTACCTCACCGGCTTCGCGCCGGCGCTCAAACTGGTCGGCCAGACCACGATGCGCACGGTGACGGATTATTCGTTCGGCGTGATCCCGATGTTCCTGCTGATGGGCGCGTTCGTGTCGGTCTCCGGCATCAGCCGCGAGCTGTTCCGCGCCGCCAACACCTTTGTCGGCCACTGGAAGGGCGGGCTCGGCATCGCCACCATCGGCGCCTGCGGCGGCTTTGCCGCGATCTCCGGCTCTTCGGTGGCCACCGCCGCGACCTTCTCGGCGGTCGCCTATCCCGAGATGCGCCGCTTCGGCTATCCGCAGTCGTTTGCGACCGGCGTGATCGCGGTCGGCGGCACGCTGGGTGCGATGCTGCCGCCGTCCACCGTGCTCGCGGTCTACGGCATCATCACCCAGCAGGACATCGGAAAGCTGTTCATCGCCGGCGTGGTGCCGGGCCTGCTCGCGATCCTGATGCACATGATCACGATCGGCATCATCGGCGTGGCGCGGCCGGGCTTTTTGCCGGCCGGCAAGAAAGCGTCGTGGGGCGAGCGCCTGGTCGCGTTGCGCGACGTCTGGTCGCCGCTATTGCTGTTCCTGTTCGTGATCGGCGGCCTCTATGGCGGCTTCTTCATCCCGACCGAGGCCGGCGCGGTCGGCGCGGTCGGCGCCTTCATCATCGGCATTTTGCGCCGCAAGCTCAGCAAGGACGGCATTTTGCAGTCGCTCTTGCAGGCGACACGCACCGCCGCCGCGGTGTTCACCGTGCTGATCGGCGCACTCTGCTTCGGCTATTTCCTTACCATTACCCAGACCCCGCAGAACGTCACGGCGTTCCTTACCGGGCTCGGCATCGGCCCCTATGGCGTGCTGGCGCTGATCCTGTTGATGTATCTCGTGCTCGGCTGCCTGATGGATGCGATGGCGATGGTGATCCTCACCGTGCCGATCGTGTTTCCGGTGGTCACCGCGCTCGGCTTCGACCCGATCTGGTTCGGCATCATCATCGTGATGACCGTCGAGCTCGGCCTGATCCATCCGCCGGTCGGCATGAACGTGTTCGTGATCAAGAGCGTGATCAAGGACGTCAACATGTCGACGATCTTCGTCGGCGTGCTGCCCTTCGTGATCACCGACCTGATCCGCCTGGTGATCCTGATCCTGTTCCCGCTGCTCGCGACCTGGCTGCCGCAGCGCATGATAGGCTAGATCATGGTTTCAGAGATCCAGACGAAATACGTCTTCACGATCACGGCGCGCATCGCGGAGGTGACGTCCGCCGGCGACATCGGCAGCGGCGTCCGCCGCATCATCCCGATCATCGGCGGCGAGGTGAGGGGCGAGGGGGTCAACGGCAAGGTGCTGCCGTTCGGCGCGGACTTCCAGATCATCCGGCCCAACGAGCTGATCGAACTCGAGGCGAAATACGCTTTCGAGACCGACGACGGCGCCGTGGTCTATGTCGAAAACCGCGGCATCCGCTTCGGGCCGCTGGATCTGCTGCAGAAGCTGAAGCGCGGCGAGCCGGTCGACCCGAACCTGATCTATTTCCGCACCGTGCCGAAATTCGAGACCGGCGCCGAAAACTATCGCTGGCTGATGCAGCACATCTTCATCGCCTCCGCCGCCCGCCACGCCGACCGCGTCGTGATCGACGTGCATCAGGTGTTGTGAGCGTTCAGCCTTCCGTCCGTCGCCGAAACTGCTCTCCCGCGTCGCGGGGAGATTGTGTACTGTTGGCCATCAGCAAGGACGATGCGAGGAAACCATTGCGATGACCAAATGGATAGTGTCGGCGTGCTTCCTGGCGCTGGCGGCAGCCCCCGCGGCGGCCGCCGATGTGCGCCTGGAGTCCTATCGCAATCCGAAGAACGAGACTTTCCGCATCTTCAATCACATGTACCTGGATGGCGCACGCGGCGGCATGATGGCCACCAACGCGTGGCTGAAGAGCCATGGCGGCCAGCAGATGTTCTGCATGCCCGAGACCCTCGCGCTGTCGACCGAGCAGACCGAAGAGATCATGCTCAAGTCCGCCGAAAAGCGCTCGGCCAAAGGCGACTGGCTGGTCGCCTCCCTGCTGCTGTGGGGGCTGCAGGACACGTATCCGTGCGAGAAGCCGCACTGAACGAGCCGTCGATCCGAATCAGACCAACGGGACGAACAGCGGCGCAACAAATTCGATGTCGTCCCGGCGAAGGCCGGGACGACGCCCTGTCTGTTGCGTGATCCCGACCCCGTCATCCTGAGGTGCGAGCCTCTTCGGCGAGCCTCGAAGGATGAATCGGCCCGGCTGGTGGCCGATTCATCCTTCGAGGCTCGCAAGCGCTCGCGCCTCCAGCGACAAAGGCGGAGCCTTTGCGCGGGGATGACGGGTCTGAGAGCGTCGCCCGTATTGACTTTGCTCCCAATAGTTATAAAACATAACTATTCTGAACAGGAAGCAATAACGCCATGGGAAACGCCGCCGCCAGTGACGCCTCGCTGCTCCAGGTCGAGACGCGGGGTGCGGTGCTGATGGTGGGGCTGAACCGTCCCGCCAAGCGCAATGCGCTGAACGACGGCATCATCCTGGCGCTGCAGGATTGCTTTTCCAACCTTCCCGACGAAATCGGCGCGGTGGTGATCCATGGCATCGGCGACCATTTTTCCTCCGGCCTCGATCTGTCCGAACTGAGCGAGCGCGACGCCACCGAGGGCCTGGTGCATTCCCAGATGTGGCACCGGGTGTTCGATCGCGTGCAGTATTGCCGCGTGCCTGTGATCGCCGCGCTGAAGGGCGCGGTGATCGGCGGCGGGCTGGAGCTCGCCTGCGCCGCGCATATCAGGGTCGCCGAGCCGTCGGCGTACTTCGCATTGCCCGAGGGACAGCGCGGTATCTTCGTCGGCGGCGGCGGATCGGTGCGGCTGCCGCGGCTGATCGGTGTGCCCAGGATGATCGACATGATGCTGACCGGCCGGGTCTATTCCGCCACCGAGGGCGCGGCCTACGGCTTCTCGCAATATCTCACCGCCGATGGCGGCGCGCTGCCGAAGGCGCTGGAGCTCGCCGAGCGCGTCGCCGCCAACGCGCCGCTGACGAATTTTGCGGTGCTGCAGGCGCTGCCGATGATTGCCGAGGCCAATCCACAGACCGGCCTGTTGATGGAGTCGCTGATGGCGACGGTGGCGCAGAGCGACAAGGAAGCCAAGAAGCGCATTCGCGCCTTCCTCGACCGCAAGACCGCCAAGGTGAAGCCGACATGAGCGCCGCGCCGTCCGCCTCCGCCACCGGCGAGCATCCGCTACGCCCGATCTCGTTCGGCAATCCCGCCGTCACGGTCGAGCGCCGCGCCGACGGCACGATCTATCTGCGGCCGAAGACCAAGCTCGCCGACTATCCCGTCCGCATCACCGATCGGCTGCATCACTGGGCGGCGGCCGAGCCCAACCGCGTGTTCATGGCCGAGCGCGCCGCCGGCGGCGGCTGGCGTCAGGTCAGCTACGCGCAGCTGCTGCAGACCACGCGGCGGATCGCCTCGGCGCTGATCGCGCGCAACCTGTCGGCCGAGCGGCCGCTGGTGATCCTGTCGGGCAATTCGATCGACCACGCGCTGGCCGCGTTCGGCGCGCTCTATGCCGGTGTGCCGTTCTGCCCGGTGTCGCCGGCCTATTCGCTGGTGTCGCGCGACTACGGCAAGCTCAATTTTGTCATCAAGCTGCTGACGCCGGGCCTGGTGTTTGCCGATGACGCCGACAAATTCGCCGACGCGCTCCGCGCCAATGTGGCTGCCGATGTCGAGATTGCCGCCAGCCGTGGCGCCGTGCCTGGCCGCGCGGTGACGCGGCTCGCCGACCTCATGGCAACGCCGGAGCATCCGCGCCTCGATGCCGTGCATGACGGCATCGGCCCCGACACGATCGCCAAATTCCTGCTGACCTCGGGGTCAACAGGCAACCCGAAGGCGGTCATCAACACCCAGCGCATGATCTGCGCCAACCAGGTGATGCTGCGCGAGACGCTGGCGTTCCTGAAGGACGAGCCGCCTGTCATCGTCGACTGGCTGCCGTGGAATCACACTTTTGGCGGCAACCACAATATCGGGCTGACGCTGTACAACGGCGGCTCGATGTATCTCGACGAGGGCAAGCCGATGCCCGGCGGCATCGAGGAGACCGTGCGCAACCTGCGGGAGATTTCGCCGACGGTCTATTTCAACGTGCCCAAAGGCTATGAATCGCTGCTGCCTTATCTGCGCGACGACGCAGGCTTGCGCGCAAAATTCTTCGGCCGGCTGCATGCGATGTTCTTCTCCGGCGCGGCGCTATCGCCGTTTATCTGGAACAGCCTCGATGCGCTCGCGGTGCAGGAGAAGGGCTATCGCGTGCCCATGCTGACCGGGCTCGGCGCCACCGAGACCTCGCCGTTCTTCATGTCGGTGCGCCCCGAGACCAGCCGCTCCGGCCATGTCGGGCTGCCGGTGTCCGGCAACGATGCGAAACTGGTGCCGAACAATGGCAAGCTCGAAGTGCGCGCCAGGGGGCCGAACGTCACGCCCGGCTACTGGCGGCAGCCCGAATTGACCGCGAGAGCGTTCGACGAAGAGGGCTTTTACAAGTTCGGCGACGCGCTAAAACCCGCCAATGCCGGCGACCTCGACGCCGGGTTCGATTTCGATGGCCGCATTGCCGAGGATTTCAAGCTGGCGAGCGGCACCTGGGTCAGCGTCGGCCCGCTGCGCGCGCGCTTTGTCGGCACCTGCGCGCCGCTGGTGCGCGACGTCGTGATCGCGGGCCTCAACCGCGATGAACTCGCCGCGATCGTGATCCTCGATCTCGACGGTTGCCGCCTGATCAATCCAGCGCTTCCGGCCGGCGACATCGCCGCCGCGGCCAATGATCCCTTGGTGCGCGCGGCTTTCCGCGAACGCTTCGCGCGCGTGCTCACTGGGGCCACCGGCTCGTCGAACCGGATCAGGCGGGCGATGCTGCTCGACACGCCGCTGTCGATCGACCGCGGCGAGGTCACGGACAAGGGCTCGATCAATCAGCGCGCGGTGCTGGAGCATCGCGCTGATGTGGTCGAGATGCTGTATGCGCCGGCACCGCCGCCATCCGTGATCACACTGGACTGAAATTTGAACTGAACCGAATTGAGAGGAGAGCGTCATGCAGTTGAAGGACCAGGCCGCCATCGTCACCGGAGGCGCATCGGGATTGGGAGCTGCGACCGCGCGCCGGCTCGCCGCACAGGGCGCCAAGGTCGCGGTCTGCGACCTCAACGCAAAACTTGCCGAGAGCGTCGCTGCCGAGATCGGCGGCATTGCGCTGGTCTGCGACGTCGCCGATGCCGCAGCGGCAGAGGCCGCGGTCGCGCAGGCCGCCAAGGCACACGGCCCGGCGCGCGTGCTGGTGAATTGCGCCGGCATCGGCGTGGCAAAACGGGTGATCGGCCGCGAGGGACCGATGGCGCTCGCCGATTTCGACAAGGTGATCAAGGTCAATTTGATCGGCTCGTTCAACATGCTGCGGCTGACAAGTGCCGAGATGTCCAAGCTGGAGCCGCTGGCGACCGGCGAGCGCGGCGTCGTGATCTGCACCGCCTCGATTGCCGCCTATGACGGCCAGATCGGGCAGGCGGCATACTCGGCATCGAAGGGCGGCATCGTCGCGATGACGCTGCCGATCGCGCGCGAGCTCGCGCAGTTCGGTATCCGCGTGCTGACCATCGCGCCCGGCCTGTTCATGACGCCGCTGCTCGCCGGCCTGCCGCAGGAGGCGCAGGATTCGCTCGCCGCCGCGATCCCGTTCCCGCGCCGGCTCGGCCAGGCCGAGGAGTTTGCCTCGCTGGCGCTGCACATGATTGACAACCCCTATCTGAACGGCGAAGTGGTGCGGCTCGATGCCGCGCTTCGAATGGCGCCGCGGTAACTATGGTCGTGAGTATGAATCGAGAGCGTCCCGCGAACTCGCGCCCACCTCTCCCATTGGGAGAGGTCGGATCGCCCCCGGCGATGCGCAGCATCGTCCGGCGCGATCCGGGTGAGGGGTTACGCTCAACAATGAAGACCGTACCCCCTCACCCCAGCCCTCTCCCCATGGGAGAGGGAGCCTACCGCCGTTGCGGCACCATCGGAGCTGGGTAACTCATGTTCGTTCATCGGCGCGATGTGCAGATCCAGTGGGGCGATTGCGACCCCGCCAACATCGTCTACTACCCGCGCTATTTCGCGATGTTCGACGATTCGACCTCGATCATGTTCGAGGCCGCCGGCTTCTCGAAGCAGGACCTCGTGCACAAATACGGCCTGGTCGGCATTCCCATGGTCGACACAAGGGCGAAATTCCACATCCCGTCAACCCATGGCGACTGGATCACCATCGAAACGCGGATCGAGAGCATCAAGCGCTCGAGCTTCGAGGTGACGCACCGCGTGTTCAAGGGCGAGGCGCTTGCGATCGAGGCATTCGAGACGCGGGTGCTGGTCGGCCGTCATCCCGACGATCCCGACAAGTTGAAATCGGCACCGTTTCCGCAGGAGATGATCGACCGCTTCACGAAGGGATAAATCGCGCCCCTCATGACCTAAAGAAGGGGCTGAATTGGCCCGCAAAAACCGCTTAAACCCAAAAACATATCCGCAGGGAGGAATGTATGAAGAAGTCTACTCTCGCCGCAGCGGCGCTCGCAGCCATCGTCGCGCTGCCGGGCGCGCCCGCCAAGGCGCAGACCAACGAAATCACCATCGGCATCTCGATCTCGACCACAGGGCCGGCCGCGGCGCTCGGCATCCCCGAGCGCAACGCGCTCGATTTCGTGCCGAAGGAGATCGGCGGCGTGCCGCTAAAACTGATCGTGCTCGATGACGGCGGCGATCCGACCGCGGCGACCACCAACGCGCGGCGCTTCGTCACCGAGTCGAAGGCCGACATCATCATGGGCTCCTGCACCACGCCGCCGACCATTGCGGTGTCGACGGTCGCCAACGAGGCCGGCATCCCGCATTTCGGCCTGGCGCCGTTTCCGATCAACGAGGCGCGCATGAAGTGGTCGGTCGACCTGCCGCAGTCGATTCCGATCATGGGCAAGGTGCTGTACGAGCACATGAAGGCGCACAACATCAAGACCGTCGGCTATATCGGCTACTCCGATTCCTACGGCGACCTCTGGGTCAACGACTTCAAGGCGCAGGCGGTGCCGATGGGCCTCACCATGATCGACGAGGAGCGCTTTGCGCGTCCCGACACCTCGGTCGCGGGCCAGGTGCTGAAGCTGGTCGCCGCCAATCCCGACGCCATCCTGGTCGGCGCCTCCGGCACCGCCGCGGCGCTGCCGCAGTCGGCGCTGCGTGAGCGCGGCTACAAGGGCCTGATCTACCAGACCCACGGCGCCGCCAGCATGGACTTCATCCGCATCGCCGGCGCGGCCGCGGAAGGCGTGATCATGGCCTCGGGCCCGGTGATGTCGCCGGAAACCCAGCCGGACAGCGCGCTGACCAAGAAGCCGGGCCTTGCGCTCAACACCGCCTATGAAGCGAAGTACGGCCCGAACAGCCGCAGCCAGTTCGCCGGCCATTCCTACGACGCCTTCGAGGTGCTGAAGCGCGTCGTTCCGACGGCGCTGAAGACCGCAAAACCCGGCACGCCGGAATTCCGCGAGGCGATCCGCCAGGCCTTCATCTCGGAAAAGGAAATCGCCGCCACCCAAGGCGTCTACAACTGGACCGAAAAAGACCGCTACGGCCTCGACGACCGCTCGCGCATCCTGCTGACGGTGAAGGACGGGAAGTACGTCCCGGCGATGTAGACGATCACGGATCGAGACAGACGAGCCGGCCTCCGCAAGGTGGCCGGCTTTTTAATTCCACCAGTGAGGAGAGCACACTGTTCGGGCTCCCTCCCCCCTTGCGGGGGAGGGTTGGGGAGAGGGGTAAGCCCCGGGCTGGATGTCCAACGGAGGAGTTGCTCTTGCAATTTTTGTCGCGTCGTAGAAACGCACATCGCGAAAGCACGCCGTGCGGCACCCCTCTCCCTAACCCTCCCCCGCAAGGGGGGAGGGAACCCTGCCGCCGGCGGCTTCCTCACATGAGTGCAGCCGGAATCGTTCTCAGCTCAGATCGCGCTCTCGCCTTCGTGCTGAAAACCGAGATAGCTCGCGGCGACCCGCGTGTTGGACGCGATCTCCTTCGCCGAGCCTTGCAGCACGAACTCGCCGAGCTCCATCACATAGGCGCGGTCGGCGATCTGCAGTGCGGCCTGGGCGTTCTGCTCGACCAAGAGCACCGAGACACCGGCGGCGCGGAGTTCGCCGACGGTGCGGAAGATGTCGGCGACGATGATCGGGGCGAGGCCGAGGCTTGGCTCGTCCAGCATCAGCAGTTTTGGCGCGCCCATCAGCGCACGGCCCATCGCCAGCATCTGCTGCTCGCCGCCCGAGAGCGTGCCGGCGAGCTGCTTGCGGCGCTCCTTGAGCCGCGGGAACAGCGCGTAGACCCGCTCCAGCGAGCGCGCCGCGACCGCCTTCGCGATGCGGAAGGCGCCGAGCTCGAGATTGTCCTCGACATTCATGGTGCCGAACAGCTCGCGATGCTCCGGCACCAGGCTGAGCCCGGTGGCGACACGGTCCTCGATGTCTGATGGCGCCATGTCGATGCCGGCAAAGCTGGTGCGGCCCTTCAGCGGCAGTACGCCCATGATGGCGTTGAGCAAGGTGGTCTTGCCGGCGCCGTTGGCGCCGATGATGGTGACGATCTCGTTCTCGCTGACCTCGAGCGAGACGCCGCGGACGGCCTCGACCTTGCCGTAGGAGATGTGGACGTCGGCAACCGACAACAGCGCACTCATGCGGCGGCTCCGAGATAGGCCTTGATGACGTCGGGGTTGCGCTTGATCGCGGCCGGCGTGCCCTCCGCGATCTTGGTGCCGAAATCGAGCACCACGATGCGGTCGGCGAGATCCATCACGAACCCCATGTCGTGCTCGACCAGCAGCACCGACATGCCGCCGTCGCGGAGCTGGCGCAGCAGCGCGGCGAGCCGCTGCTTCTCCATGTGGCGCAAGCCGGCGGCCGGTTCGTCGAGCAGCAGCAGCTGAGGGTCGACGCACAGCGCGCGGGCGATCTCGACGATGCGCTGCTGGCCAAGCGAGAGCGAACCCGCGAGCTGGTCGATCTGGTCGGACAGCCCGACGCGTTCGATCTGCCGCGCGGCTTCCGCCAGCAGCCGCGCCTCATCAGTGCGGTCGAGCCGCAGCATGCTGGAGATCGCACCCGACGAGCCGCGCAGATGTGCGCCGATCGCGACGTTCTCCAGCACGGTCATGTCGGGCACCAGCTTGACGTGCTGGAACGTCCTGGAGACGCCGAGCTTGACCACCTCCTGCGGCGGCGCGTTCTCGACCTCCTTGCCGAGCACCGAGATCTTGCCGCTGGTGGCGGTCAGCACGCCGGTGATCAGGTTGAAGGTCGTGCTCTTGCCGGCGCCGTTCGGGCCGATCAGCGCGACGATCTCGCGGGCGTTGACGTCGAACGAGACGTCGTTGACCGCGCTCACGCCGCCGAACTGTTTTCGCGCTTTCTCGATGTGCAGCAGCACCGTCGACGAGCCGGAGGCCCGCGCCGGATGCTCCAGCTTCAGCGAGGTGTCGGGCGTCTTGCGGGCCGGCTTGAACGGCAGCAGCGACATCAGCCACGGCCAGACGCCTGACGGCGCGAGCTGCAGCAGCAGCACCAGCATGATGCCGAACACGATGGTCTCGAGCTGGCTCTGGCCGCCGAAGATGAAGGGGAGATAGCTCTGCAGCACCTCCTTCAGCACCACGACGATGCCGGCGCCGAGCACCGCGCCCCAGACATAGCCGGCGCCGCCGACCACGGCGATGAACAGATATTCGATGCCGGCCTGGGCGCCGAACGGCGTCGGATTGGCGGCGCGCTGGAAATGCGCATAGAGCCAGCCGGACAGGCCGGCCAGCACCGCGGCATAGATGAACACCAGGAGCTTGGCGCGCGGCGTCTGCACGCCGAACGCCTCGGCCGCGACATGGCCGCGCCGCAGCGCGCGGATGGCGCGGCCGGTGCGGGAGTCCAGCAGGTTCATGGTCAGCAGCGCCGAGACCAGCACCGCGATCCAGATCGCGTAGTAGATCGTATCCGGGCTCAGCATCTTGAACGCGCCGATCGAGAGCGGCGGGATGCCGGAGATGCCGTCGTTGCGGCCGAGGAATTCGAGCTTGCTGAACAAATAGAACAGGCCGATGCCCCAGGCGATGGTACCGAGCGGCAGATAGTGCCCGGACAATCGCACCGTGACGATGCCGAGCAGAACCGCGGCGATGCCGCTGACCAAGAGCGAGGCCGGCAGCGTCAGCCAGGGCGAAACGCCGTAGGCGGTGGTCAACACCGCCGTGGTGTAGGCGCCGAAGCCGCAGAACGCGGCCTGGCCGAACGAGGTGAGGCCGCCGACGCCGGTGAGCAGCACCAGCCCCATCGCGACCAGCGCGGCAAGCCCGATATTGTCGAGCAGCACGATCCAGAACGGCGGGATGCCCGGGATCAGCGGGATTACCGCCATCGCGAGCGTGAAGACGATGAGAGGAAGCCGCTGCGACACCGCTCAGTCCTTCTCTTCTTCAACCGCGGGCGCCGCGAGCGAGCGCAGCACCAGGACCGGAATAATCAGGAAGAACACGATGACTTCCTTGAAATTGCTGGCGTAGAACGAGGAGAAGGCCTCGACGATGCCGACCAGGATGGCGGCGACCGCGGTGAGGGGATAGCTGACGAGGCCGCCGATGATGGCGGCAATAAAACCCTTCAGGCCGATCAAAAAGCCGGTGTCGTAATAGAGCGTCGTGATCGGCACGATCAGGATGCCGGAGATCGCGCCGATGACGGAGGCGAGCAGGAATGCGATCTGGCCCGACAGCGTGGTGCGGATGCCGACCAGGCGGGCGCCGAGGCGGTTGACCGCGGTGGCGCGCAGCGCCTTGCCGGTCTTGGTGTAGCCGAAGAACAGCCACAGCGCGACGATGAAGGCGATCGTCAGGCCGTACACCGCAAGGCTCTGGCCGGTGAAGCGCAGCGGACCCGCCGACACCGCCGCGTTCGACAGCGCGGGGCCGCGCAGGCCTTCGGCGCCGAAGAACACGAGGCCAAGGCCCTGCAGCGCGAGATGGCAGCCGACCGAGGCGATCAGCAGCACCAGCACCGAGGTGTGCGCGATCGGCTGGAACGCGATGCGATAGAGGAACAGCCCGATCGCCGCCACGATCGACAGTGCCAGCGCGATGTTGACCGCGATCGGCGTCTTGGGGCCAACCAGCGCATAGGTGAGGGCGAGCAGCGCGACCGGGAAGACGATGTTGAGCGCGACTGAGCGCAGCACCAGCCGCGCATGCAGCGCCTTGCGCGCGAAGAACAGGTCGAGGCCGAAGGCGACGACGCCCATCGCCACCGCGAGCTTCACCGTGCCGGGCACCTGCCCGGTGGCCAGCATGGCGTAGCTCAGCGCGCCATAGGTGACGAACTCGCCCTGCGGGATCAGGATCACGCGCGTGACCGCGAACACCAGCACCAGGGCCAGTCCGAGCAGCGCGTAGACTGCGCCGTTGGTGATGCCGTCCTGCAGCAGGAACAGCATGATGGTTGTGTTCAAGGCCGAGCGCTCCCCCTTCAGCGTCGGACCGCCGCCACCGGTTGTGGCGGCCGGGCCGGCCGATATCGGCTGTTGAAAGCTGCCGATATTTGGTATAGTTGATAACAATTATCGAATATAATCTCAAGGTCCCCAAACGTCGCGCACGGGGAATCCTTCTAGCGGGATTGCGAGCCTCGAGCGAATGACAGTTTCCAAGAACGGCTTCAAGACCGCCTCCGATGCCGTCCGGCCACAGCGCTCCCTGCGCCGGGAACCGGTCGATCCTGCCGGGGACGAGAGCATGCTGCAACTGGGCGAACTGTCCGGCTTGCTGGGCTATTCGCTGAAGCGCGCGCAGCTCAAGGTGTTCGAGGACTTTCTGCGCTGCGTCGCGCCGCTGCAGCTGACGCCGGCGCAGTTCTCCGTGCTGCTGCTGCTCGACAAGAACCCCGGCCGCAACCAGACCGAGATCGCCAATACGCTCGGCATCCTCAGGCCGAACTTCGTCGCCATGCTCGACGCGCTGGAGAGCCGCGACCTTTGCGCGCGGATGCGCTCGGCCAACGACCGCCGCTCGCACATTCTGGTGCTGACCGACCGGGGCCGCGCGGTGCTGGCGCGCGCCAAGAAGCTGGTCGCCAACAAGCACGAGGCGCGGCTGATCGAGGTGCTCGGCCCAGCCAACCACGCCGCGCTGCTGGAGATGCTGGCCAAGCTCGCGCAGGAGTTTTGAGGCGACGCAGGCGGGCCTTTCCACGTCTTTGGAGAGGCCCAAAGCAGGATGAAGTTAGGTTGAATCGATTGGCCTCGGGTTCGGTCCACCTCTCCCCGACGGGGAGAGGTCGATTTGCGCAGCAAATCGGGTGAGGGGCCGCAGCTCCAACGAGAGACCGTCACCCCTCACCCGGCGCTGCGCGCCGACCTCTCCCAAGGGAGAGGTGAACTTCCGACGCGGCTTCCACTCAACCTAACTTCATCACGCTCTACCGACGAAGCAATCCATCGCTCCGCATATGCGGTGGAATGGATTGCTTCGCTTCGCTCGCAATGACGGAAGTATATCTGCTCGTCATTCCGGGGCGTCGCGCAGGCCTCTCCACGTCATTGCGAGCGCCAGCGAAGCAATCCATTCCACCGCTTGCGCGGAAGCATGGATTGCTTCGCTTTGCTCGCAATGACGTGGAGATAGCGCGTCAGTCCACCAAAATCACGCGCACGTCGTTGACGTTGGTCAGCGTCGGTCCCGTCAGCAGCAAATCGCCGGTCTGCGCGAAAAATCCCGTGGCGTCGTTGTTCTCCAGATAGGCCTTCGGATCCAGCCCGAGCGATTTCATCTTCGCGAATGTCGCCTTGTCGATGACAGCGCCGGCGGGATCGGTGGCGCTGCCGGCGCCGCCGTCGGCGCCATCGGTGTCGGCGGCGAGCGCCGAAATGTCCGGCGTGTCCCTGAGCAGGCCGGCGAGCGCCAAAGCGTATTCCTGGTTGGGGCCGCCGCGGCCGTTGCCGCGCACCGTCACGGTGAGCTCGCCGCCGGAGATGATCGCGACCCGCCGGCCTTCGCTGCGGGCCTGCAGTGCGAGGCGTGCGTGCGCGGCGGCGACGTCGCGCGCCTCGCCTTCGAGATCGGCGCCGAGCGCGATCGTCTCGTAACCCGCATCCTGCGCGACCTTGACCGCGGCATCGATCGAGGCCTTCGGCCTCGCCAGCAGCTCGAAGGTCGCGCGCGCAAACGCCGGGTCGCCGGGCTTGCAGCTCTCATTGCCGGGATCGTCGAGCGCGCGGCGGACGGCGTCGTCGATCGAGAGATTGTATCTGGCGACCAGCGCGCGGGCGTCGGCGAGCGTGGTCGTATCAGGCACCGTCGGCCCCGAAGCGATCGCGGAGGGATCGTCATGCGGCACGTCCGAGATCGCGAGCGTGACGATCTCGGCGGCACGCTGGCCGGCGCGGGCCAGCCGGCCGCCCTTGATGCGCGACAGATGCTTGCGCACCGTGTTCATCTCGCCGATCGGGGCGCCGGAGCGCAGCAGCGCGCGGTTGACCTGCTGCTTCTGGGCGAACGTCACGCCGTCGACCGGCGCGATCCAGTTCGCCGAGCCGCCGCCGGTCAAGAGCACCAGCAGAAGATCGTCGGGCGTCGCCTCGGCGGCGAGCCGCAGCGTATCGTCGGCGGCGCGCAGGCCGGCCTCGTCCGGCACCGGGTGGCCGGCCTCGACCACCTTGATGCGCCGGGTCGGCACGCCGTGGCCGTGGCGCGTGGTGGCGATGCCGACCAGCCGCGACGGTTCGAGGCCGAGCGCGTCGAGATAGTGCCGCTCGGCCGCCGCCGCCATCGCGCCGGCGCCCTTGCCGGCGGCGAGGCAGATGATGCGGCCCTTCGGCACCGGGCGCAGCCGTGACGCCAGCACGACATCGGGGTGCGCGGCCGCAACCGCGGCATCGAAGATCGAACGCAGCAGGGGACGTCGGTCGGTCATGGCAATACTCACGAGAGGCGGAGGCACGGCGAGGGCTGAATTGCGAGCTGCAGGGTTCCCTTTCCCGCTTTGCGGGGGAGGGCGCGCTCGGGCGCAATTTCGGAATATTGGAAGATTATCCCTGACTTGCCCGACGTGTCAAGCCGCCTGTCGAGCGCCGGCCGCCGCCGGCTACTTTGCATGGGGTTGTTTTTTGGGTTTTGGTTCGGCAGGCCTGCAAGCGGGAAGGAGGAGCGGAGGCGCACCAATACTTCGAGCCGAGCGGCGCACTCCGCCCCACCTCGCCCCGCTTGCGGGGAGAGGCACAGGCCGCCTTTGGCGGCCGACGTTTAGAACGCCGAGGCAAAGCCTCGGCTATGACGCATCGTCAGATGCGTTCCGGGTGAGGGGGAGCCTCCGCGAGCGCAGCTGTTACCGTATGCGCGAAGAGGGCCCCTCACCCCAACCCTCTCCCCGTAAGAACGGGGAGAGGGAGCTGGCGCCGTCGCCATCCGACGCAGAATCATCATCCCCTAATTGCCGCCGGCTTCGCCGGAGATGACGTCGCCGAACAGCTGCCAGCGCTCGCCCTTGAACTGCATCAGCTGCAGCTGCTCGATCGGCTGGAAGTCGTCAGGCCCGGTCGACAGCGTCACGCCCGGCAAGAGGCCGCCCTGCGCGAATTGCTTCAGGCTCGCCGCCTGCTTCATCACATTGGCGCGGGTCAGGTCGTCGCCGCAGCGGCGCAGCACCTCGACCATGGTGGTCGCCATGTTGTAGCCGGTCATCGCCGAGGAATCGACGCGGTTGGTGTCGGGCATGTATTTGGCGATCAGCTCGTCGAACGCCTTCATGCCGGCGTCGTCCTTCCACTGCGGGTCGCTGGCGTCCTTGGCGTAGGCCGCCGAGATCACGCCCTGCGAGTTGTCCATCCCCGCCGGCCGCATCACGGTCGCGGTCGACGCCGAGACGTTGGAGACGATGGTGACCGGCTTCCAGCTCATCTCGCCGAGCTTCTTGATCGCCTGCGCGCCGAATTTCGGCGTGGTGAAGAAGACGATGACGTCGGGATTGGAGGACTTCAGCCGCACCACATGCGAATCGATGGTCGGCTCGGCGACCTCGTAGCTCTCCTTGGCGACGATGCGGTTGGGATCGCTGGCGAAGCCGTCCTCGAGGCCCTTGAGATAGTCCTTGCCCATGTCGTCGTTCTGGTAGAGCACCGCGACCTTGGCCGCCGGCTTCTCCTTGATCAGGTATTTTGCGTAGATCCGCGATTCGCTCTGATAGCTCGGCAGCCAGCCCATGGTCCACGGGAAGGTCTTCGGGTCGTTCCACTTGGTGGCGCCGGTCGCAACGAACAGCTGCGGCACCTTCTTGGCGTTGAGGTATTTCTGGATCGCGGTGTTGGAGGCGGTGCCGAGCGTGCCGAACAGCAGCAGCACCTCGTCGCTCTCGACCAGCTTGCGCACCTGCTCGACCGCCTTCGGCGGCGAATAGGCGTCGTCATAGGAGATGAAGTTGATCTTGCGGCCGTTGATGCCGCCTTCGTCGTTCGTCTTCTTGAACACCGCGGCCATCGCCTTGCCGACCACGCCATAGGCCGAGGCCGGGCCGCTATAGGGCACGATGTTGCCGATCTTGATCTCGGTGTCGCTCGCACCGGTATCGTACTTCTTCTGCGCCAGCGCGGCGCTGCCGGTGGCGGCTGCGACGGTGAGGCCGAGCAGGGCGGTTGCGACGCGGTGTCGGATCGGCATCGGCATTTTCTTGATACTCCCTTCGTTGTTGCCGCCTCAAAGAGGCGTCGGCTTGTTCTTGATCTGCCGCCGATCTCCCTAGCGCATCGCCGGCCAAAGTGTAAGCAGGACGCGGTCGAGGCCCCGGCCAACGAAAAGCCCCCGCGGCCGGGCCGCGGGGGCTTTGTTCTTCGGTTGGAAGCGGCGGAGCTAACCGCCGACGTCGCCGCTCAGGACTTCACCAAAGCGCTCCCAGGTCTCGCCCTTGAAGCGGATCAGCTGCAGCTGCGAGAGAGGCGCGAAGTCGGTCGCCGAGGTGTTGACCTTGACGCCGGGCAGCAGGCCGAGGGGCTCGTAATCGCGGATGCTGGCCGCCTGCTTTATGATGTTCTCGCGCGTCAGATTGTCGCCGCAGGCCTTGAGCACGTGCACCAGGCCCTGCGAGACGATGTAGGCGTACATCACGGAGGCGTCGGCGCGGTTGGCTTCCGGATAGTACTTATCCAAAAACTCGTTCCAGGCGATCATCGCCTTGTCACTCTTCCACTGCGCGTCGGTCGGATCCTTGAAATACTGCGACGAGATGATGTCCTGAGCGTTCTCGAAGCCCGCCGGCTTGATCACGCTGCCGATCGAGCCCGAGACGTTGTTGAGGAAGTGCAGCGGCTTCCAGCCGAGCTCGGCGTTCTTCTTGATCGCCTGCGCCGCGAATTTCGGCGTGGTGATGTTGATGAAGACGTCGGCGCCCGTGGCCTTCAGCCGTACGATGTGGGAATCGATGGTCGGCTCCGACACCTCGTAGCTGTCCTCGGCGACGATCATCGAGGCGGCCTTGGCGCCGAGCCCGTCCTTCAAGCCCTTCAGGTAGTCCTTGCCGTAATCGTCGTTCTGATAGAGCACCGCGATCTTGGCGTTCGGATGATTCTTGAGAATGTACCTTGCGTAGATGATGGTCTCGCTCTGGTAGTTGGGCTGCCAGCCCATGGTCCAGGGGAAATTCTGCGGATCATTCCACTTGGTGGCGCCGGTGGCGACGAACAGCTGCGGCACCTTCTTTTGGTTCATGTACTTCTGGATCGCCGTATTCGGCGGCGTGCCGAGCGAATTGAAGACCAGCAGCACCTCGTCGCTCTCGACCAGCTTGCGGGCCTGCTCCACCGTCTTCGGCGGCGAGTAGTTGTCGTCATAGGAGATGAAGTTGATCTTGCGGCCGTTGATGCCGCCCTGATCGTTGATCATCTTGAAATAGGCGGCCTCGGTGCGGCCGATCACGCCGTAGGCGGATGCCGGGCCGCTGTAGGGCATGATGTTGCCGACCTTGATCTCGGTGTCGGTGGCGCCGGTGTCGTATTTTTTTTGGGCCAGCGCCGCGCTACCCGATGTGGCGACGATCGCCAATGCTGCGGCAAGCACTGCCAGTTGCCGTCCTGTGGACATGACGTCTCTCTCCCTGTTGTCGGACTGATGTGTCGCGGCCCTCTGTTGCGAAGGCTCTTTTGTTAATCGGCGACGCTATCATCTTACCCAGGTGGTCTCAATGAAAAGCCCCTGCCGCGTTGCGGCACGGGCTGCGTCTTTAGTCGACAGTTTGGCGGGCAGCTGCCGTAAATATACTGCTCAATCATTCATCAATGTGTCGCGTAGGCCTGCGCGAATTCCGCAAGGATTGCGGTCAATCAGAAGAGCACCGTTGAGTTGCGCGGCGCCGCCGGTCAGTTGCTCAGGCTGCTCGAGATGATGTCGCCGAACAGCTCCCACTTCTCGCCCTTGAAGCGCATCAGGCGGAGCTGCTTGATCGGCGCGAAATCGGTCGGCGAGGTGTTGATCGTGATGCCCGGCAGCAGGGTGTCGGGGACGAAGCCCTTCAGGTTTGCGGCCTGCTTCATGACGTTGGCGCGGGTGAGATCGTCACCGCACAGCTCCAGCACCTTCACCAGGGTCTGCGCGGCGGCGTAGCCGAAGGCGGTGGCGCCATCGAGCCGGTTGCCTTCCGGGTAGTCCTTCTTGAGGAAGGCGATGAACTTCTGCATGCCGGGATCCTTGTCCCATTGCGGATCGGCGCCGTCCTTGAGATAGGCGGCCGACAGGATGCCCTGCGAGTTCTCGAAGCCCGCCGGCTGCATCACGCCACCGACCGAGGCCGAGACATTGGTGAGGATCTGCATCGGCGTCCAGGCGATCTCGGCCGCCTTCTTGATTGCCTGCGCGGCGAATTTCGGCGTGGTGATGCTGATGAAGGTGTCGGCGCCGGCGGCCTTCAGCTTGACGATGTGGTTGTCGATGGTGGGCTCCGACGTCTCGTAGGCCTCCTCGGCGACGATCATCGCGGCCTTGTCGCCGAAGGCCTCCTTCAGCCCCTTGAGGTAGTCCTTGCCGAAATCGTCGTTCTGGTAGAGCACGGCGATCTTGGCATCCGGGTTGTGCTTCATGATGTATTTTGCGTAGACCCGCGCCTCGTCCTGGTAGGACGGCTGCCAGCCCATGGTCCATGGATAGTCCTTCGGGTCGTTCCACTTCGAAGCGCCGGAGGCGACGAACAGCTGCGGCACCTGCTTCTCGTTCATGTATTTGCGGATCGCGACATTGGTCGCGGTGCCGAGCGAGTTGAACACCAGCAACACGTCGTCGCTTTCGACCAGCTTGCGGGCCTGCTCCACCGTCTTCGGCGGCGAATAGGCGTCGTCATAGGAGATGAAGGTGATCTTGCGGCCGCGGATGCCGCCGGACGCGTTGATCATCTTGAAATAGGCGGCCTCGGTCTTGCCGATCACGCCATAGGCCGAGGCGGGACCGCTGTAGGGCATGATGTTGCCGATCCTGATCTCGGTGTCGCTGGCCCCGGTGTCGTAGGCCTTCTGCGCCAATGCGAGATTGCAGCTTGTCACGATCAGCGCGAGCATCATCGAGAGCGCCGTCAGGGACTGGCGTGCTGCCGTCATGGTTTCCCCACCTCGGTGTTTTGGTCTGTCTATTCAATACGATCGGCATGAGCCGTCAACAAAAAGCCCCCGCGACATTAGTCGCGGGGGCGCATGGTTTTGTTTCTGCAGTGCAGCGTTACTGGGTGGGGACGTCACCCGAGATGATCTCGCCGAACAGCTCCCACTTCTGGCCCTTGAAGCGCTGCATCTGCAGCTGCGAGATCGGGGCGAAGTCGGTGGCCGAGGTGTTGATCTTGACGCCGGGCAGCAGCGTGTCGGGCGCAAAATCCTTCAGGCTCGCCGCCTGCTTCATGACGTTGGCGCGGGTGAGGTCGTCGCCGCACATTTCGAGCACCTTGGCCAGGGTCTGCGCGGCGCCGTAACCGTAGACGACGCCGTTGTCGGTCTTGTCGACGCCCGGCATGTACTTGTCGAGGAACGCATTCCACTTCTTCATGCCGGCATCGTTGGCCCATTGCGGGTCGGAGCCGTCCTTGGCATAGGCGGCCGACAGCACGTTCTGGGCGTTCTCGAAGCCGGCCGGCTGCATCACGCTGCCGACCGAGATCGACACGTTGGTGATGATCTGCAGCGGCTTCCAGCCGAGCTCGGCGGTCTTCTTGATGGTCTGCGCGCCGAACTTCGGCGTGGTGTAGATCAAGAGCACGTCGGGATTGGCGGCCTTGATCTTGACGATATGGCCGTCGATCGACGGCTCGGAGACCTCATAGCTCTCCTCCATGATGATGTTGGAGGCCTTGGCGCCGAAACCGTCCTTGGTGCCCTTCAGGTAGTCTTTGCCGAAATCGTCGTTCTGATAGAGGATCGCGACCTTGGCGTCGGGCTTCTCCTTCAACAGCCACTTGGCATAGATGTGCGCCTCGCTCTGGTAGCTCGGCTGCCAGCCCATGGTCCACGGGAAGTTCTTCGGATCGTTCCACTTGGTGGCGCCGGTGGCGACGAACAGCTGCGGGATCTTCTTGGAGTTGAGATACTTCTGGATCGCGGTGTTCGACGGCGTGCCGAGCGGATTGAAGACCAGCAGCACCTCGTCGCTCTCGACCAGCTTGCGAACCTGCTCGACCGCCTTCGGCGGCGAGTAGGCGTCGTCATAGGTGACGAAATTGACCTTGCGGCCGTTGATGCCGCCCTGATCGTTGATCATCTTGAAAAAGGCTTCTTCGGTCTTGCCGATCACGCCGTAGGCGGATGCCGGCCCCGAATACGGCATGATGTTGCCGATCTTGATCTCGGTGTCGGTCGCGCCGGTGTCGTATTTCTTCTGGGCGAAAGCGGTCGTGGACGTCGCGGCAACCGCGACGATCGCCGCAGACATCGCGGCGATCCGTAGGGTAGAAAGCATAATTTCTCCTGGTCTTGTTCTATTGATTGTCAGTTTTTCTTGAGCTTTGCGGCCAGTTGCTGGGCAACGATCGCAACTTGCCTCGCGCCATGCGGCACGAGGAAGATGACGAGGAACAGCAGCACGCCGAACACCGCCCCGGACAGGCCCTTGGAGATGCCTTCGGCGATGTTGGGCACGAAGATGATGAAGGCGCTTCCCACGATCGAGCCGGGCAGCCAGCCGACGCCGCCCACGACCATGCCGAGGAACAGCGAAATCGCGAGCTGGATGGTGTAGCCGTCGGGCGCCACGAACTGCACCGCGATGGCGCCGAGACCGCCGGCAACGCCGGTGATGCCGGCCGAGACGCCGAACGCCAGCGTCTTGTACAGCGCGACGTCGACGCCCATCGCGGAGGCCGCGATCTCGTTGTCGCGGATCGCCATGAAGGCGCGGCCCGAGCGCGAGCGCAGCAGGTTCACCGAAGTGACGTAGATCGCGATGGTGATGGCCAGCGTGAAGTAATACAGCCACATGTCCTGCGACATCGGCAGGCCGAACGGCGCATCCGGCTTGGTGACCACGAGGCCCTGCACGCCGCCGGTCCAGTGCTCGAAATAGCCGAGCTTCAAAAGCTGCGGCATCGCCGTGGCGAGCGCAAAGGTCGCCAGCGCCAGATAGACGCCGGACAGCCGCAGCGCCGGCTGGCCGAACAGGAAGCCGAAGCCGAAGCAGATGACGCCGGCGATCGGCAGCGTCAGGGCATAGTTCATGCCCACATGCTCCATCAGGATCGCCGAGGTGTAGGCGCCGACCGCGTAGAACGCGCTCTGGCCGAGCGAGAACTGACCGCTTCCACCGGTCAGGATGTTCAGTGCCAGCACCGCAAGCCCGTAGATCAGAAGCATCGTCATCTGGAAGATGATGAAGTTCTTCACGAGCAGCGGGATGATGACGAGCGCGGCAAGCACCACGAGCGAGGTGCCATAGCCGAGCGTCATGGCACGCTTGGGAACGGCCTCGACGGCCGGGGCTTCTGTGACGACTTCTTCAGCGGCGGCGCTCATGATCAAACTCGCTTGACGATGGCGCGGCCGAACAGGCCTGCCGGTTTGACGACCAGGACGGTGACGATCAGCGCAAGCGCGATCGGAAGTTTCAGCTCATTGCCGACGCCGGGGATGTAGGTTCCGACCAGGTTCTCGAAGATCCCGACCAGGAAGCCGCCGACCACCGCGCCGAACGGGCTGGAGAGGCCGCCGAGCACGGCGGCGGCAAAGCCGTAGATCAGCACGCCGAGCATCATGTTCGGCTCCAGGAACACCACCGGGGCGATCATCATGCCGGCGATCGAGCCGATCGCGGCCGCCATGCCCCAGCCGAGCGCGATCATCCACGAGGTGTTGATGCCGACCAGCCGCGCCGATTCAGGCAGCGAGGCGGCCGCGCGCATCGCAAGGCCGACGCGGGTGTAGCGGAAGAAGAAGAACAGCAGCACCAGCATCAGCAGGGTGATGCCGATCATGCCGGCCTGGTGAGTCGAGATCAGCTGGCTGCCGAGGAACGGCGAGGAGCCGAACGGCGTCGGGTACTGCTTGATGGTGAAGTCCCAGATCAGGCCGGCGACCGAGTTGATGATCGCGTAGAGCGCGATGAAGCCGGCGACGTTGGTCAGGATCGGCGCCTTGGCCAGCGGCTTGAACAGCAGCCGCTCGATCACGATGCCGGCGGCAAACGAGAACGCGACGGTGAGGACGAAGGCGCCCCAGTAGGGCACGCCCCACTGCATCAGCTGCCAGGAGACGAAGGTCGAGAACATCGCCATTTCGCCCTGGGCGAAGTTCAGATGGTCGATCGCCTGGTAGATCATCACCACGGCGAGCGCCATGCAGGCGTAGATCGCGCCGGTCGCGATACCGGCCAGGACCTGGTTGGCAAAAAGCTCCATGGCCTGCTCCTCAGTAGCCGAGATAGGATTTGCGGACGTCTTCGTTGTTCGCGATGTCCTTGGCATTGCCCGACATCACGATCCGTCCGGTTTCGATCACATAGGCCTGGTCGGCGAGCTCGAGCGCGAGCTGGGCGTTCTGCTCGACCACCAGGATGGTCACCTTCTCCTCGCGATTGATCTTGCCGAGGATGCCGAACAGGTCGCGCACGATCAGCGGCGCGAGGCCGAATGACGGCTCGTCGAGCAGCATCAGCCGCGGCCGCAGCATCAGCGCGCGGGCGACCGCGAGCATCTGCTGCTCGCCGCCGGACAGCGTGCCGGCCTGCTGGGTGTAGCGCTGCTTCAGCACCGGGAAGTGGGTGTACATCCGCTCGATGTCGTCGACGATCGCCTTCTTGTCGGAGCGGCTGATGGCGCCGAGCTGCAGGTTTTCCTCCACCGTCATGGTGGTGAAGGTGCCGCGGCCCTGCGGCACATGGGCGATGCCGAGGCGCACCACGTTCTCGGTCGAGCGGGTGCCGATCGGCTTGCCCTCGAACTCGATCGCGCCGGTCGAGCGCACCATGTTGCAGATCGCGCGCAGCGTCGTGGTCTTGCCGGCGCCGTTGGCACCGAGCAGCGTGGTCAGCGAGCCTTCGTTGAGCGAGAAGTTGAGGCCGTGCAGGGCCTGGACCTGGCCGTAATAGGCGCGCAGGTCCTTGACGTTGAGCATCGCGGTCATTGGTCCTTGCTCCCCAGATAGGCCTTGATCACATCCGGGTCGGCCTGGACCTGGGCCGGCGTTCCCTCGGCAAGCTTGCGGCCGAAATTCAGCGCGACGACGTGGTCGGCGATCGACATCACGAGACCCATGTGATGCTCGACCAGCAGCACGGTGATGTGGCGGTCGTCGCGGATTTTGCGGATCAGGTCGCCCAGCACATAGACTTCCTCATGGTTGAGGCCGCCGGCCGGCTCGTCGAGCAACAGGATCTTGGGGTCCGCGGCCAAGGCGCGCGCCAGCTCGACACGCTTCTGGGTGCCGAACGGCAGGCCCGACACCACGGTGTGGGCGACATCCTCGAGGTCGAGATAGCCGAGAATCCCGTGCACCTTCTCGTTCATGTCGGATTCGCCGCGGCGGACCCAGGCGAGCCGCAGCGAGTCGCTGACGATGTCGCTCGAGGTGCGCGAATGGGCGCCGACCCGCACATTGTCGATGACAGACAGGTTGGGGAACAGCGCGACGTTCTGGAAGGTGCGGCCGATGCCGATCTCGGCGATCCGGTGCGGCGGCCGCGTCAGGATGCTCTGGCCTTCCATCAGGATGTCGCCGGAGGACGGCTGGTACAGCCGCGACAGACAGTTGAACAGCGTCGTCTTGCCGGCGCCGTTCGGGCCGATCAGGCCAAGGATCTGTCCCTGGCGCATGTCGAACGACACGCCATTGAGTGCGATGATGCCGCCGAACACGACGCTGACGTCGCGAACCGCGAGCAGGGGATTATTTCCCTGCGCGAGCTGTGCCTGCGTCATCTCGTCTCGCCCGCCGTCGTCGTGCGGTGCGAGAGACCCTGCGATGCATGTCGCCGGTCGTGATGGCGGCTATCTGATCCCCTCGGCCAAACGTGCAAGTTTCCCTCCTACTCTAGCCTTTTTGCTTTCTTGTTTTTTGGATTGCGGCGCCATCCCACCGAGCGCCAATTCGATGTTCCTTACCATCGCCACAAGACGAGGTCCAATGTCGTTGATCAGCAGATCTTCCGTGAAGCGGAATGCCGGCGCGCCGCAATTGAATGCGTAAGGGCCGGTTCCGTCGTTCAGCTTCAAGGCCACGCCGACCGCGGCGACGTCGGTCTGCCAGTCACCTGCGGACATCGCAAATCCGTACTTCGCCACCGTCTCGCCGGAGCGCTCGATGCCGTCGCGCATCTTGGCCCAGCGGCTGCCATAGTGATCACGCAGCTCGCGCAGTAAAGCCGCCCGATCGTCCGGCGGCAATGCCCAAATGTAGGCACGGCCCATCGCCGTGGTCGCGATGGGTACTCGCGAACCGACGTCGAGTTGCACGCCGAGCGCCAAACCGTTCCGGCTCTGGCCGAAATAGATCATGCTGTGACGATCGCGGCCGCCGACCGCGACGGCGCCGCCGGTCGCGCGCATCACTTCTTCACGATACGGCTCGGACAAATGCCGAACACCGAGATTGGCCAGCGCCGCGTAGCCCAGCGCCATCGCCGACGGCGCGAGCTGGTACTTCTCGAACCTTGGAACAGGTGTAAGGTATCCCAGCTTGGTCAACGTGTAGGTCAGCCGGGAAATCGTCGGCTTCGGCAATTTGGTGCGAGCCGCAATCTCCTGATTGCCGAGCAGCCCGTCATTGGGCTGGAATGCGCGCAGGACATCAAGTCCGCGGGAAAGCGCGACGACAAAATTGCGATCGGTCGCTGCCTTCTTGGTTGGACGTTTCATTCCCTGGCGCTCGTGATGCTCGTTGACAAGGCTCGTGCTTCAAAATAACCCTCCCTGTCAAGATGTGGAATTTAGTTTCGCAGTGCGAAATTAGTATGAAGCACCTCGGAAAGTGGCTTCGCAACGCCAGTCGCGTAGCCACTCAGCACAAGTTCAAGAACAAGCATTCAGGGAGATCCCGGTGAGTGAAGTCGTCAGCTTCGAACGTCATGACAACATTGCCGTCGTCACGGTTAACAGTCCCCCTGTGAATGCGCTGAGCGCCGCGGTGCGGGGCGGTATTTTCGATGGCGTGAAGCGCGCGATCGACGATCCGCAGGTTGCCGGCATCGTGCTGACCTGCGCCGGGCGCACCTTCATCGCCGGTGCCGACATCACCGAATTCGGCAAGCCGCCGCAGCCGCCCGGCCTTGCCGAGGTGCTGAGCCTGATCGAGAGCTCGCCGAAGCCGGTGGTTGCCGCGATCCACGGCACCGCGCTCGGCGGCGGTCTCGAGGTCGCGCTGGCATGCCACTATCGCGTCGCCACCAAGGACGCCAAGCTCGGCCTGCCCGAGGTCAAGCTCGGCCTGCTGCCGGGTGCCGGCGGCACCCAGCGGCTGCCGCGCGCGGTTGGTCCGGAGCTCGCGGTCAAGATGATCGTCGGCGGCGATCCGATCGGCGCGCAGGAAGCGCTCAAGGCCGGCCTGATCGAGGAGATCGTCGAAGGCCCGGCATCGGGCGGCGAGGCGTTTGCCCGCAAGCTGGTCGCCGAGAAGCGGCCGCTGCGCAAGCTGCGCGATGATGACAGCAAGCTCGCCGCAGCCAAGGCCGATCGCTCGATCTTCACCAATGCGGTTGCCGCGCTGACCAAGAAGGCGCGCGGGCTCGACGCGCCGTTCGCCGCGGCCGACGCCGTCGGTGCCGCGATCGACCTGCCGTTCGAGGAGGGTCTGAAGAAGGAGCGCGAGGGCTTCCTCAAGCTGATGAACGGGCCGCAGTCGAAGGCGCAGCGCTATGCGTTCTTCGCCGAGCGCGAGGCCGCCAAGATCGCCGGCGTGCCCGACGGCACCAAGTCGCGCAACGTGGCGCGCGTCGCCATCCTCGGCGCCGGCACCATGGGCGGCGGCATCGCGATGTCGTTTGCTAACGCCGGCATCCCGGTCACGCTGGTCGAGACCGGCGAGGAGCAGTTGAAGCGCGGCATGGGCATCATGCAGAAGAACTACGAGGCCACCGCGGCGCGCGGCGGCATCCCGGCGGACGCGCCCGCCAAGCGCATGGCGCTGATCAACGGCGTGGTCGGCATCGAGAACGTCGGCGACGCCGATCTGGTGATCGAGGCGGTGTTCGAGACCATGGCGGTCAAGAAGGAAGTGTTCGGCAAGCTCGACCAATACGCCAAGCCCGGCGCGGTGCTCGCCTCCAACACCTCCTATCTCAACATCGACGAGATCGCGAAGTCGACCAAGCGTCCGCAGGACGTGCTCGGCATGCACTTCTTCTCGCCGGCCAATGTGATGAAGCTGTGCGAGATCGTGCGCGCCGACAAGACCGCGCCGGATGCGCTGGTCACCGCGGTTTCGATCGCGCGCAAGATCGCCAAGGTGCCGGCGGTGGTCGGCGTCTGCGACGGCTTCGTCGGCAACCGCATGCTGGCGCAGCGCGGCAAGCAGTCCGAGAAGCTGCTGTTCGAAGGCGCGCTGCCGCAGCAGGTCGACGCTGTCGTGACCAAGTTCGGCATGCCGATGGGGCCGTTCGCGATGGGCGATCTCGCCGGCCTCGACATCGGCTGGCGCTCGCGCAAGGACCGCGGCATCAAGTCGGAGATCGCGGATGCGCTGTGCGAAGCCGGCCGCTTCGGCCAGAAGACCGGCAAGGGCTACTACAAGTACGAGCCGGGCTCGCGCGCGGCGCTGCCCGATCCGGAGGTCGAGAAGCTGATCGACGAGACCCTGGCGCGGCTCGGCCGCAAGAAGCGCGTCGTGAGCGACGACGAGATCCTCGAGCGCATGATGTACCCGATGATCAACGAGGGCGCGAAGATCCTCGCCGAGGGCATCGCGGCACGGCCGTCCGATATCGACGTGGTCTGGCTCTATGGCTATGGCTGGCCGATCTATCGCGGCGGCCCGATGTACTGGGCCGACACCGTGGGCCTGAAGCACATCGCCGATCGTCTCTCCTTCTACGCCAAGGAGACCAACGATCCGTCGCTGGAGCCGGCGCCGCTGCTCAAGAAGCTCGCCGACGAGGGCAAGACCTTCGCCTCGCTCGCCGCGCCGTCGAAGGCGGCGTGATCCGCTTCGTGGCCACGGGCTCGATCGTAGGGTTCCCTCCCCCCTTGCGGGGGAGGGTTAGGGAGAGGGGTGTCCGCATCGGGACTGCCCGAGTGGTGCCCCTTCCCCCAACCCCTAAGAGCGAGCTCCGCTCGTCTCGACCCCGCAAGGGGGAGGGGAGCCCGCGCAGTCGGGTCACCTCACAGATGCAAGAACATTCATGACCTATCCCGGCGAACAATATTATCCCAAGGGCGTGCACTGGAGCGACGCGATCACGCGCGGCACGCTGCCGGACTTGCTCTCGACCGCGGCCGCCGAATTCGGCGCGCGCCCGGTGCTCGAATTCCGCGACCGGCCGATCAGCTACAGCGAGCTGGAGACCCTGGTCGAAACCGCCGCCGCCGCATTCATGCGCGCGGGTTACGGCAAGGGCGCCTCGGTCGCGCTGTTCCTCGGCAACACGCCGGATCACCCGATCAATTTCTTCGGGGCGCTGAAGGCCGGCGCTCGCATCGTGCATCTGTCGCCGCTCGACGGCGAAATCGCGCTGTCGCACAAGCTGTCGGATTCCGGCGCGCGCGTGCTGGTCACCAGCAATTTGTCCGCGCTGCTGCCGACCGCGCTGAAATTTCTCGACAAGGGGCTGCTCGACCGGCTGATCGTCTGCGAGGACGACAATTGGGGCAAGGTCGGCACGCCACAGACCGCGGTGCCCGACAATCCCGCGATCATCACGCACCGGCAGTTCGTCGACGGCGCGAGCCGGCCGTCGCAATGGCCCGCGGTCGATGTCGAGGACGTCGCGCTGCTGCAATATACCGGCGGCACCACCGGCCTGCCCAAGGGCGCGATGCTGAGCCACGGCAACCTGACCGCTGCGGTGTCGATCTACGATGTCTGGGGCAAGCCGGCCCGGCTCGAGCGCAACGCGATCGAGCGCGTGATCTGCGTGCTGCCGCTGTTTCACATCTATGCGCTGACCGTCGTGCTGCTGTCGTCGATCCGGCGCGGCCATCTGATCTCGCTGCACCAGCGCTTCGACGTCGAGGCCGTGATGCGCGACATCGAGGTCAAGCGCGCCACCGCGTTTCCGGGCGTGCCGACGATGTGGATCGCGATCGCGGCGCTGCCCGATCTCGACAAGCGCGACCTGTCGTCGCTGGTCTCCTGCGGCTCCGGCGGCGCGCCGCTGCCGGTCGAGGTGGCAAAGATCTTCGAGCGCCGCGTCGGCATGAAGCTGAAGAGCGGCTGGGGCATGACCGAGACCTGCTCGCCCGGCACCGGCCATCCGAAGGAGGGGCCGGAGAAGCCCGGCTCGATCGGGCTGATGCTGCCCGGCATCGAGATGGACGTGGTGTCGCTGGAGGATTCGACGAAAGTGATGCCGGTCGGCGAGGTCGGCGAGATCCGCATCCGCGGCCCGAATGTCACAAAAGGCTACTGGAATAGGCCGAAGGAGACCGCCGAGGCCTTCGTCGGCGACCGCTTCCTCACCGGCGACATCGGCTACATGGACGCCGACGGCTATTTCTTTCTGGTCGACCGCAAGAAGGACATGATCATCTCCGGCGGCTTCAACGTCTATCCGCAGATGATCGAGCAGGCGATCTACACGCATCCCGCCGTGCAGGAGGTGATCGTGATCGGCATCCCGGACGATTACCGCGGCGAGGCGGCCAAGGCGTTCATCAAGCTGCGTGACGGGCAGGCGCCGTTCTCGGCCGAAGAGTTGCGCGCGTTCCTCACCGGCAAGATCGGCAAGCACGAATTGCCGGCGGCGGTCGAGTTCGTCGCCGAGCTGCCGCGCACGCCGGTCGGAAAACTGTCGCGCCACGAATTGCGCCAGCAGCAGCCGAAGACACCTCAATCGCAATTGCAACAGGCTGCATCAGGATCGCGCTGAATTCCGTCGCCCGGCCTTCGCCGGGACGACCAAGAAAGAGTTCTGGAATCTTACTAAAGGAGGATCCGATGGATCTCGCTTTCACCAAGGAAGAGATAGCGTTTCGCGAGGAGGTGCGGGAGTTCTTCAAGAACAACGTGCCGCCGGAGACCCGCCGCAAGCTGCAGGAAGGCCGCCATCTGTCGAAGGACGAGATGGTCACCTGGTGGCGCATCCTCAACAAGAAGGGCTGGGGCGTCACCCACTGGCCGAAGGAATATGGCGGCACGGGCTGGACCTCGGTGCAGCACTACATCTTCAACGAAGAGCTGCAGTCCTATCCGGCGCCGCAGCCGCTCGCCTTCGGCGTCAGCATGGTCGGCCCTGTCATCTACACCTTCGGCAATGAGAAGCAGAAGAAGGAATACCTGCCGCGCATCGCCAATGTCGACGACTGGTGGTGCCAGGGCTTTTCCGAGCCGGGCTCGGGATCGGACCTCGCCTCGCTGAAGACCAAGGCCGAGCGCCGTGGCGACAAGTGGATCATCAACGGCCAGAAGACCTGGACTACGCTGGCCCAGCATGCCGACATGATCTTCTGCCTCTGCCGCACCGATCCCGCGGCGAAGAAGCAGATGGGCATCTCCTTCATCGTGTTCTCGATGAAGTCGAAGGGCGTCACCGTGCGGCCGATCCAGACCATCGACGGCGGCCATGAGGTCAACGAAGTGTTCTTCGACGACGTCGAGGTGCCCTACGAAAATCTGATCGGCGAGGAGAACAAGGGCTGGGATTACGCCAAATTCCTGCTCGGCAATGAGCGCACCGGCATCGCCCGGGTCGGCGTCTCGAAGGAGCGGCTGCGCCGCATCCGCGCGCTGGCGTCCAAGGTCGAGGCCGGCGGCCGCCCGGTGATCGAGGATCCCGCGTTCCGCGAAAAGCTCACCGCGTGCGAGATCGAGCTGAAGGCGCTCGAGCTGACCCAGCTGCGCGTCGTCGCCGACGAGGGCAAGCACGGCAAGGGCAAGCCCAATCCGGCGTCCTCGGTGCTCAAGATCAAGGGCTCGGAAATCCAGCAGACCACGACCGAGCTCTTGATGGAGATCATCGGGCCGTTCGCCGCGCCCTATGACGAGCATGGCGATGCGGGCTCCAACGAGAGCATGGATTGGACCGCGCAGATCGCGCCGAGCTACTTCAACAACCGCAAGGTCTCGATCTACGGCGGCTCGAACGAGATCCAGCGCAACATCATCAGCAAGGCGGTGCTGGGGCTGTAAGCCGCGCATTCAACTGTCGTCCTCCGCGCATGCGGGGGACCCAGTACGCCGCGGCCGTCGTGGGTCGCAATGACGGCCGCGGCGTACTGGATCCCCGCTTTCGCGGGGATGACGAGGGGAGATCGGGGCAAGCGCCCGCGTGATTTTGGAGAGATGGTAACATGGATTTTGATCTGTCCGAGGAGCAGCGGCTTCTCAAGGAAAGCGTCGACGGGCTTCTGACCGATGCCTACGACTTCGATGCGCGCAAGAAGTACATGCAGGAGAAGGGCGGCTGGAGCAAAACGCTCTGGGGCAAGCTCGCCGAGCAGGGCCTGCTCGGTCTGCCGTTTGCGGAAGCCGATGGCGGCTTCGGTGCCGGTGCGGTCGAGACCATGATCGTGATGGAAGCGCTCGGCAAGGCGCTGGTGGTCGAGCCTTATCTGGCCACTGTCGTGATCGCCGGCGGCTTCCTGCGCCATGGCGGCTCGGCCGCGCAGAAGGCGAAGTACATCCCCGGCATCATCGACGGCAGCCAGACCTTCGGCTTCGCGCAGCTCGAGAAGAACTCGCGCTACGATTTGCATGACGTCGTCACCACCGCCAAGAAGAAGGGCGACGGCTGGGTCATCGACGGCGAAAAATTCGTCGTGCTCAACGGCGAGAACGCCGACGTGCTCGTCGTCACCGCGCGCACCAAGGGCGGCCAGCGCGACAAGACCGGCATCGGCGTGTTCCTGGTCCCGGCGGACGCCAAGGGCGTCACCAAGAAGGGCTATCCGACCCAGGACGGCCTGCACGCGGCCGACATCACCTTCACCAATGTCGAGGTCGGCGCTGACGCTGCGATCGGCGATCCCGGGAACGGCCTGCCGCTGATCGAGCGCGTCGCCGACGAGGCCCGCACCGCGCTGTGCGCGGAGGCGGTCGGCGCGATGGACGAGTCGCTGAAGGAGACCGTCGAGTACATCAAGACCCGCAAGCAGTTCGGCGTTGCGATCGGCTCGTTCCAGAGCCTGCAGCACCGCGCCGCCGACATGTTCGTGGCGCTGGAGCAGGCCCGCAGCATGTCGATGTTCGCGACCATGGCGTCCGACTTCGACGACGCCAAGGAGCGTTCGTCGGCGGTCGCCGCGGCCAAGGTGCAGGTCGGCAAGTCGCTGAAATTCGTCGGCCAGCAGTCGATCCAGCTCCATGGCGGCATCGGCATGACCATGGAGGCCAAGATCGGCCACTATTTCAAGCGCCTGACCATGATCGAGAACACGCTCGGCGACACCGACTATCACCTCCGCCGCGTCAGCGAGGGCGGCGGGCTGCTGGCGTAGCTCTTTCCAACCGTCATTCCGGGGCTCGCGAAGCGAGAACCCGGAATCTCGCGCCAACCCTTGATTTCCGGGTTCGCGACTGCGTCGCGCCCCGGAATGACGTGTGAACCTCAGGGAGGCAACAACAATGAAGAACACGCCATTCGATCTCACCGGCCAGGTCGCCGTCGTCACCGGCTCGAGCCGCGGCATCGGCCGCGCCTCGGCCGAACTGCTGGCCAAGCTCGGCGCCAAGGTCGTGATCTCCTCGCGCAAGGCCGATGCCTGCCAGGAGGTCGCCGACGGCATCAAGAAGGCCGGCGGCGATGCGCTCGTCATCCCCTGCAACATCGCGCGCCGCACCGAGGTCGAGGCGCTGATCTCGGGGACGCTGAAGCACTACGGCAAGATCGACATCCTGGTCTGCAACGCCGCGGTCAATCCGTATTACGGCCCGCTGCTCGACATCACCGACGAGGCCTTCGACAAGATCATGGGCTCGAACGTCAAGAGCAACATCTGGCTCTCGGCGCTCGCGATCCCGCAGATGGCCGAGCGCGGCAAGGGCTCGGTCGTGATCATCTCCTCGATCGGCGGCCTGCGTGGTTCGACGGTGATCGGCGCCTACGGCATCTCGAAGGCGGCGGATTTCGCGCTGTGCCGCAGCCTCGCCGGCGAGTGGGGGCCGAAGGGCGTGCGGGTCAATTGCGTGGCGCCGGGCCTCGTGAAGACCGATTTCGCCCGCGCGCTGTGGGAGGATCCGGACAATCTGAAGCGCCGCACCGCATCGACGCCGCTGCGCCGCATCGGCGAGCCCGACGAGATCGCCGGCGCCGTGGCGTATCTCGCCTCCGACGCCTCGACCTTCATGACCGGCCAGACCATCGTGGTCGACGGCGGCGTCACCACGGCGGCGACGTAACGGCTCGCTCCGCTCGCCTCTCCCGCTTGCGGGGGAGGCCGACGCGCGCAGCGCGGCGGGTGGGGGCTGTTTCCGCAATATGACCCGTTGAGAGACCCCCACCCCAGCCCTCCCCCGCAAGCGGGAGAGGGAGTACAGCCCGCTCTCGGCTTCTACCTCAGCCTCACACCTTCTCCAGCGCGCGCGCGAGATCCTCGATCAAATCGTCGGGATGCTCCAGGCCGGCCGAGAAGCGAATAAAACCTTCGCTGATGCCGAGCTCGGCGCGGGCCTCCGGCGCCAGACGCTGATGCGTCGTGGTCGCCGGATGCGTGACCAGGCTCTTGGAGTCGCCAAGATTGTTGGAGATGCGCGCGATCTTCAGCGCGTTGAGGCAGCGGAAGGCGCCGGCCTTGCCGTCCTTGACCTCGAAGCCGACCAGGGTCGAGCCGGCGCCCATCTGCTTCTTCACGGTGTCGGCCTGCGGATGGTCGGCGCGGCCCGGATAGATCAGCCGCGTCACCTTCGAATGCGTCGCCAGCGCTTCGGCGATCTTCGCCGCAGTGTCGGTCTGGGCGCGGACGCGGACGCCGAGCGTTTCGAGGCCCTTCAGCAGCACCCATGCGTTGAACGGCGACAGCGACGGGCCGGTCTGGCGCATGAAATTATGGATGTGCTCGGCGATGAAGGCTTCCGACGACAGGATGATGCCGCCGAGACAGCGGCCCTGGCCGTCGATGTGCTTGGTCGCGGAATAGACCACGACGTCGGCGCCGAGCGACAGCGGGCTTTGCCAGATCGGCGTCGCGAACACGTTGTCGACGATCAGGCGCGCGCCGCCGCTGTGCGCGATTTTGGCGATCGCCGCGATGTCGAGCACGTCGAGCGTCGGATTGGTCGGGCTCTCCAGGAAGAAGGTCTTGGTGTTCGGCCGCAGCGCGCGCTGCCACTGGTCGAGATCGAGGCCGTCGACCAGCGTGGTCTCGATGCCGTAGCGCGGCAACAAATCCTGCACCACGTAAAGGCACGAGCCGAACAGCGCCTTCGACGCCACCACGTGGTCGCCCGCCTTCAGCGGCGCCAGGATCGCGGTCGTCACCGCGGCCATCCCGGTCGCGGTCGAGCGTGCGGCTTCCGCGCCCTCGAGCTCGATCATGCGGCGCTCGAACATCGCAATCGTCGGGTTGGAATAGCGCGAATAGATGAAGCCGGGGTCCTGGCCCTTGAAGCGCGCCTCGCACTGCTCCGCGCTGTCGTAGACGTAGCCCTGGGTGAGAAACAGCCCCTCCGACGTCTCGCCGAATTGCGAGCGCAGCGTGCCGCCATGGACCAGGCGGGTTTCAGGGCGATAGCGGGTGACTTCAGACTCAGACATGTGACCTCCGACGCGGCCGTCCCTCCGGGGAAAACGGCCACAAAAAAAACCGGCCTGGAGCTACCTCCACAAGCCGGGATCACACTGTCCCCGGCCTGTTTAGCGACTTATTTAACGTGGCTGCAAGCCGGCCGGCTCAAATCACCACGGGATAACGCTGCTGATATTCCCTCGCGCCCTTTTCGTCAAGGCGGTCATCGGATAACCCGTAAAAGCCTATATCTAGGGCTTGGATGGCCGCTCAATGTATGATTTTGGGCCATCCCGAGGGGCAGTCGAGGGACCGCCGAAGGACCACATCGTGTCGTTCACGCTGGAAGATGAATCCAACGGAATCCTGCCCGACCGCATGATCGCGGAGATGGCGGACGCCGGGCTGATTCTGCCCGCCTATGACTTCGTCGAGAGCCAGATCCAGCCGGCCAGCCTCGACCTGCGGCTCGGCGACATCGCCTACCGCGTCCGCGCCAGCTTCCTGCCGGGGCCCGACGCCACTGTCGCCGAGCGGATCGACGAATTGAAGCTGCACGAGATCGACCTGTCCGACGGCGCGGTGCTGGAGACCAACTGCGTCTACATCGTGCCGCTGCTGGAAAGCCTGGCGCTGCCGCCGGAGATCGTCGCCGCCGCCAACCCGAAGAGCTCGACCGGCCGGCTCGACGTCTTCACCCGCGTGATCGCCGACGGCACTCGCCGCTTCGACATGATCGGCGCCGGCTATCACGGTCCGCTCTATGCCGAGATCAGCCCGAAGACCTTTCCGGTGCTGCTGCGCGAGGGTTCGCGATTGAGCCAGGTCCGCTTCCGGATCGGCGAAGCCATCCTTAGTGCCGACGAGCTCGAGGCGCTGCATGCCGCCGAGCGGCTGGTCGACATCGACAATGCCGATCTCGCCGAGGGCGTAGCGCTGTCGGTCGATCTCTCCGGAGAAAATTCCAACGGCTTTGTCGGCTACCGCGCCAAGCGCCACACCGGCGTGGTCGACGTCGACCGCCGCGCCGGCTATCCGGTCGACGATTTCTGGGAGCCGATCAAGGCGCGCCCCGACGGCAGCCTGATCCTCGATCCCGGCGAGTTCTACATCCTGGCCTCGAAGGAAGCCGTGCAGGTGCCGCCGGACTACGCCGCGGAGATGGTGCCGTTCGATCCTTTGGTCGGTGAATTCCGCGTCCACTATGCCGGCTTCTTCGATCCCGGCTTCGGCTATGCCGGCGCCGGCGGCAAGGGCGCGCGCGCCGTGCTCGAAGTGCGCTCGCGCGAGGTGCCGTTCATCCTCGAGCACGGCCAGATCGTCGGCCGCCTGGTCTACGAGCGCATGCTGGAGCGTCCCGACGCGCTCTACGGCCAGCGCATCGGCTCGAACTACCAGGCGCAGGGCCTGAAGCTCTCCAAGCATTTTCGCGTGTAAGAAAATTCCGTAGCCCGGATGAAGCGCAGCGAAATCCGGGGCTGCTGTGTCCGCGGATGCACCTGCCCCGGATTGCGCTTCGCTCCATCCGGGCTACGATTGTGCGTCAATTCCCTCCGCTGTCATTCCCCGCGAAAGCGGGGAATCCAGTACGCTGCGGCTTCTCGATCGATAACGATCGCCTCTGGAATACTGGATCGCCCGATCGAGTCGGGCGATGACAGCGAATATGTGGTTGGTTGCGCCGGCTCTCTTGCGATGACACACTTGCGCAAAGCAACACATCGGGAGCGAACATGACCGCAGGCGAGAGCGCACACGAAGCGCAATGGCGGAAATGGCGCAGCGTCGCCGATCTCTATCATGCCTTCTTCACCGGCCTGATCCTCACCGTGGTGACGCGGCGCGGTACGGCTGACGCGGCCGAGTTTGTCTTCCGGGTGTTTCGCCGCCAGCAGCAGGAGCGCTTCCTGCCCGGCTTGAAGAAGCTCGGCCTCGATCATCTGCCGCCGGCGGTCGCCGCCGCGCAGTATCACTACCTCTCCAACTGGATCGGTGGCGTGCATGTCGAATACATGCATGAGACCGATCGCAAGGCCTGGATCCGCTACCCGCCGCCGCGCTGGATCTGGAAGGGCACCGCGATCTGCGGCGTGCCGGGCGAGGTCTCGCGCGCGATGCTGCGCGGCTGGCACGCCAATAACGGCGTTGCGCTCGGCGACCTCAGGCTCGGCTTCGTCTGCACCAAGCAGAGCGTCGACGGGCAGGACGGGCTCGAGGGCTATTACTGCGAATACGATCATCCGCTCGAGCTCGACCAGCGTCTCGTCTTCGCGCGCCACCTCGAAGCGCCGCCCTTCGATCCAAAGGCCGCGCCGGCGCTGCCGGTCGACCGCTGGCCGAAGCCGCGGCTGGAGAAGGCCTATCGCAACTACGCGATGGAATATGTGAGGACCGCCGCGCCTGTGATGGTGCAGGTGTTCGGCCCGGAGGATGCGCGCTATCTGCTGCATCTCACCGGCAAACTGATTGGCATGCAGTATTTCGACGAGGTGGCGCAGGCACTCGGCGGCAACCGCGGCCGTGCGGCGGAATTTGCCGCGTTCCTGCGCGCGCTTTTCGAGGCGCAGGATGATGTCGCCGAGATCAGCGCGTCAGAAGGCCAGTTCGAAATCCGCCAGCAGGGCTGGAAGCTGATGGCCGATGTCGCCGATTATCATCCGGCCTGCGCCAGCGTGCTGATCGGCCTGTTCGAGGGCCTGGCGGCCGGCTGCGGACGGCATATTCCGGTGCATCTGCAGCCGAACGGGGCCGCCAATGCGCCGTTAGTCTGGTCGATCGGCTAGCGTCCAGGTTCACCGGCAATCACGCAGGCCCCCCTTGCGTCCCGCGCACGTGAAATCGGCCGCGGCCATGGTAGGGAAACACCGTGGCGCGGCGGCTGAAGATCGCGCGCGCGGGAGAACAGATGTCCGATCTCGGCCTCGCCGAAATACCTGTCGACGAAGCCGAGCGGCCGCTGCCGCCGCCGGTGACGACGCCCGCGCGCAACAAGCTGCTCGACGGGCCGATCCTGCGCACGCTGCTGTGGCTGGCCTGGCCGAACGTGATCGCGCTGTCCGCCGGCACCTGCGTGGTGATCGCGGAGACCTCCTATATCGGCCGGCTCGGCGTCGAGTCGCTGGCAGCGATGGCGCTGCTGTTTCCCTGCGTCATTCTCACCATGACGATGTCCGGCGGCGCCATGGGCGGCGGCGTCGCATCGTCGATCGCGCGTGCGCTCGGCGCCGGCGACGTCGAGCGCGCCTCGACGCTCGCGGCGCATGCGCTGCTGATCGGGCTGTGCTTCGGCCTGACCTTCATGCTGGGCATGCTCATCTTCGGGCCGCGCCTGCTCGAACTGCTTGGCGGCCGCGGCAATGTGCTGGCGCAGGCGATCGGCTATTCGCAAATCTTCTTCGGCGGCGCCGTGCTGCCCTGGCTGATGAACACCATGGCCGCCATCCTGCGCGGCACCGGCAACATGAAGCTGCCCTCGACCATGATCCTGTCGTCCGCGTGCTGGCAGATCATCCTGGGCGGCACGCTCGGACTCGGGCTCGGCCCGGTGCCGCAGTTCGGCATGCGCGGCGTCGCCGCCGGCTCGCTGATCGCCTATTCGATCAGCATCAGCGTGATGGGCTGGTATCTGTTCTCCGGCCGCGCCCGCGTGGTGCCGAAGCTCTGGGGGTTGCGGGTGCAATGGGCGATGTTCATCGACATTCTCAAGGTCGGCGCCATCTCCTGCTTCTCGCCGCTGCAATCGGTGCTGACCATCTCGATCTTCACCCACATGCTGGCGCAGTTCGGCACCGCTGTGCTGGCCGGCTACGGCATCGGCGCGCGGCTCGAATTCATGCTGACCTCGGTCGCATTCGCCGTCGGCATCGCCTCGGTGCCGATGATCGGCATGGCTGTTGGCGCCGACCGCATCGCGCGCGCCCGGCGGATCGCCTGGACCGCCGGCACGGTGTCATTTCTCTCGGTCGGCGTGATCGGCAGTCTGATCGCAATCTTCCCCGATCTCTGGGTCAATCTGTTCACCAATGATCCGCATGTGCGGACCACCAGCCATCAGTACCTGTCGACGGCAGCGCCGATGTACGCCTTCATTGGGCTTGCGATGTCGATGTATTTCTCCTCGCAGGGTGCGGCGAAGGTGGTCGGTCCTGTGCTGGCGCAGACCGCGCGGCTGATCTTCATCTGCGCCGGCGGCTGGTGGCTGTCGACCCATGAGGCGAGTGCGCAAAACTTCTTCGCACTCGCCGCCGCCTCGATGGGCGTGCTTGGCGTGATGTCATGCCTCAGCGTGGTCCTGACCCGCTGGGGCAAGCCCGCGCCGATCGCCAAGGTGCGGCCGGCGCTCTCTTGAGCAATCCTGGCCCACCATCGAGGATGTGAGGCTATCTCCTCATCCACTGCTGTCATCGCCCGGCCTGTGCGCAATTGCGCACATGGACCGGGCGATCCAGTACGCCGCGGCCCATCGGCTCAAGCACTGCGGCCTCTGGAATACTGGATCACCCGCATCCGCGGGTGATGACACTGAGCAAGCAGAGCAACTCAGTCCCGTCATCCTGAGGTGGCCGCTTCTTCAGCGGCCCTCGAAGGATGCACGGCCCAGATGCTTCAACATGCTCGTGGATGAAGCGGAGGCCGTCGACCCTTCGAGACGGCCGCTGAAGAAGCGGCCTCCTCAGGGTGACGGTGACAGAGTTGTTCCGATCGGGCCGCGCTACGCCGCGCTCTTCGCCTTCGCGGATTGCGCCAGCGCTTTCTGCATCGCGGCGGCGCCGAGGTCCATCTGCGCGTCGATATAGGACGCGATCTCATTCGGCAGCACGTCGGTGATCCACACCATGCGGCAGCGCCCGTCGCCCTCGGCGAACACTTGGGCCGAGGCCGAGTGCTGCGTCAGCCGCTCGCTCTTGATCGCATAGACCAGCCGTCGCCGGCTGTCGCTGCAATCGACCAGCGTCTCGCGAGCTACCGAGCCGTTGGCAAAGGTGACGATGCGCGCATCGCCGTCGAGCTTGCTGTCGGTCACGAAGCCCGGCGCCAGCCTTGTATGCACCGCGCCGAAATCGCGTAGCACGTCCCAGACATGGTCGGCCGGTGCGTCGATAGGAATGTCCTTGTAGATGGAAGCCATGGTTTGATCCTTTGTGATGTGGAAGACCGTCATTGCGAGGAGCGAAGCGACGAAGCAATCCATCCTTCCACGCGTGCGGAGCGATGGATTGCTTCGCTTCGCTCGCAATGACGGAACACGAGCAGCGGCTCCTTAAGCGCAGACCGCCTCGACATTGTTGCCGTCGGGATCGATCAGGAACGCGGCATAATAGGTCGGGCTGTAGTCCTTGCGGTGACCCGCCGCGCCATTGTCCTTGCCGCCGGCCTTCACGCCTGCGCTATGGAATTGCTTGATCGCGTCGTGATCGGGGGCGCGGAAGGCGATGTGGGCGTCACCGGCCTTTTTGCCCTTGTCCAGATAGAGCCAGAGCGCAGGGGCGTCCTTTGGGCCGAAGCCGGCGCCGCTGTCGTCGCGGGAGCAGAGCACGAAGCCGAGCGGCGCCAGTGCAGCAGTATAGAAGCGCACGCTGGCGTCGAGATCGGCGACGTGCAATCCGATGTGGTCGTACATGAAGGCTCTCCAAAGTTAGCGCGTTGACGCGCGACCTGGAGCAACCCTAGCTATTGCAGTGCGAGACGTTCTTGGAAAATCTTGCGGTCGCCGCGCGAGGCCTGGCGGAACTTGAGCGGCGGCGCGCCGGCGGCGCGATGGAAGCTGCGCACGAAATTGGAGAGGTCGCCGAAGCCGACGTCATAGGCGATGTCGGTGATCGGGCTGTCGTCGTCGGCAAGCCGGCGCGCCGCGTGGCGCAGCCGCGAGCGCACCAGATATTGATGCGGGGTGACGCCGAGCACGGCGGAGAACAGCCGCAGAAAATGGAAGGTGCTGAGGCCGGCCTGCACCGCGGCGTCGTCGAGATCGATGGCGCGGTGCGAATTGGCGTCGATCCACAGCGCCGCCTCCACCGCGCGGCGGCGGTCGCGCAGATTGGCGGTGAGCGGCTTTGCCGGGCGATCGGACACCAGCTCGACCAGGCGGCTGGCCAGGAGGTGGCCGATCTCGTCGAGCCCGACATTGCTGTTGCCAGCTGCCGCCGTTTGCGCGAGCTCGCCGAGCACCATCAGTTCGGGCAGCGGCGGCACCGAGCCGATCTGCCAGACCGCGGCGCGATCGCCGATGGTCTCCACCAGCTCCGGGTCCAGGAAGAACGACAGGCACTCGTCGCCCACCACGTGGTCATGGGTGCAGATGTATTCGTCGCCGGGATGGCCGACTAGGATCGAGCCTGTCACCAGTTCGTGGAAGCGGCCGCGGCAATGGCAGCCAAAGCTGCCCTTGCGGACATACGACACCGAATGGCTGAGGAATTGCTCGGCGAATGGCTTGTCGCCGGGCTCCGCGGTGCAGCGAAACTCGGTCACGGAAATGCGCTCGCGCTGCAGCAGCGGGGTGCGGTTCATGCCCCAGATTTAGGGATGGGGTCGTGGTGGCGCAACCGGCAGCAGAACGTCGAACAAGGTCTTGCTCGCGATCGTTCGCGCGCCCTCGATCGAGAGCAGCCGCCGCTTGGAGATGCTGCCGCCGTTCGGCGAGATCCGGTCGGCATAGTTGCCGGCCTCGAGTACGCGATGGCAGGGCACGATGATCATGAAGGGATTGCGGCCGATCGTCTGCGCCACCGAATAGACCGCGCCGGAGACGCGCAAGGCGCTCGCCACCTCGTCATAGGTGCGGGTTTCGCCGCGGGGAATGCTGCGGACAAACTGGTAGACGCGCTGGTTGAAGGCCGGGATGCCGGTCATGTCGAGCGCCACGCCGCTCAGATCGCCGTTGCCGCCGCGCAGCGTCGCAGCGATGCCCTCGATTGCCGTCTCGATCTCTTCGGGCGGCCGCAGCTCGCGCGCATCGGGATAGAGCTGGAACAGCCGCTTGCGGGTCTCGATCTCGCGAAGTTCGGGAAGCTGCACGCCGACGACGCCAAGCTCGCCCCATGCGATGCCGCATCGGCCGACCGCCGTGTCGAAAATGGTGTACCCACGCCCCGCCATGACGCCACCAACCCCACAGGCAGGATCATAACACCCTTGCCGTCGCGCGCATCCGGAATCTTGACGCTCGGTTAACGATGACGCCGGTTCCTGGCCATCAGGCAACCTCCGATGTGCAAGTTTCGGTCACACATCCTAAAGGCTTTCGACGCTATCTGTTCGGCAACATGCTGCTCCCTGACGCAATCGACGGAACACTGACGGCAGCGGGCGCCCGTCCGGCGCCTGGCCGCGAAGGTGTGGCTGGACTATCGATCCGGCGTGTTCACCCGCTGGCGGTGGTGCTGGTGTTGGCGCTGACGGTCCGCCTGGCGCTCGCCTTCTGGCCCACCGTCATGTATCCCGATGAGGTCTTCCAATACCTCGAGCCGGCGTGGCGAATGCTCGGCCACGACAGCATCGTCACGTGGGAGTGGCGTGAGGGCATCCGCGGCTGGTTCCTGCCGACATTGTTGGCCGGTCCGGTCGCGCTGGGTGACTGGATTGCGCCGGGCGGCGCCGGCGCTTTCGTGGTGCCGCGTCTGGTGGCCGCGCTGCTGTCGCTGTCGATCGTGGTCAGCGCCTGGTTCATCGGCGCGCGGATCTCGCGCACCCACGCCATCATCACGGCATTCGCCGCCGCGATCTGGTTCGAGTTGATCCTGCTTGCTCCGCACACCTTGGGTGAGCCGCTCGCGACCGCGCTGATCGTGCCGGCGGCGCTGCTGTTGACCAACGGCCCGTCGCAGCAGCGGCTCGTCATCGGCGGTGCGTTGCTGGCGACCGCCTTTGTCTGCCGCTTTCAGTATGCGCCGGCGATCGCCGTGCTCGCGCTCGGGACATGCTGGACCGCATGGCGAAACCTGATTCCGCTGGTCGCCGGCGGGCTGCTCGCTCTGTTGTTCGCCGGCGTGATCGACATCGCGCATGGCGCGGTGCCGTTCGGCTGGTTGATCGGCAATATCGCGCAGAACCTCTATCATGATCGCGCGGCCGATTTCGGCGTGTCGCCGCCTTCGGCCTATCTCGTCAACTTCCTGGTCGTCTGGTCGGCGGCGATCGTGCTGCCGCTCGCCGCGATCTGGCGTGGCCGGCGGCATGCACCGCTGCTGCTGGCGGTGGCGCTCGTGAACCTGGTCTTTCACAGCCTGATCGCGCACAAGGAATACCGCTTCATCTTTCTGTCGGTGGTGCTGTTCACCATCGTGGCGGCGTTGGGATCGGCCGACTGGGTGCAGGCGCTGCGCGCGCGGCGTGCATGGCGTCCGTTCGCGCTGCCGATCGTCGCCGGCGGCTGGGTGCTGGTGTCCGCGCTGCTGGCCGGCGCCAGCGAACCGATGCGCGACTACTGGACGCGTGGGATCGGTGCCGCGCGGCTCGCCGCGGAACTGCGCAGCGATCCGGAGCTCTGTGGCCTCGCGCTTTACGATATCCGTTTCCAGCTCTTCCCCGGGCGGGACCGCCTGGCCGGCGCATCGCCGCTCTACGCGCTGCAGGCCGCCGACCCGGTTGCGCAGGGCCGCCTTCCGGCGCTGCTGCGGGCGACCCGGCCCGCCTTCAACCGCATCCTTGCGCGCCCCGACGCGGCCGGCGAACTGCCGGCCGATTTCTCACCGCGCAGCTGCACCCGCGTCGGCAACGCCGATGCCTGCATCTACGCGCGCAGCGGCAGCTGCGATGCATCCGCCGCCGCACCCTTTGTCATCAACGACGTGCTGGTGCGGCTCGGGCACTAGAGCATGATCCGGAAAAGTGCGAAGCGGTTTTCCGAAAAGATCATGCTCAAACAAAGGGCTAAAGCGCGATGATGATTCAACCTGATCTCATCGCGCTTTAGAAGGGCCGGCCCGCGACGGAAATGAATGCGTGCTTGATCCTGCGCCGCCGCCCGGGCTATGGTCCGCCGGGTCCGGCCGGAGAAGTCCGACCGGTTGGCGATCGCGGGCGTAGTTCAATGGTAGAACGGCAGCTTCCCAAGCTGCATACGAGGGTTCGATTCCCTTCGCCCGCTCCAATTCCCAACCTTGCATGCATTCGCCTCTGATCGCCCGCGCTGTCGCGTGCCTTGCGGCGAATTGGCGAGCCGCTTAGCTTCGCGGCATCGTTTCCGCTCCACCCTCCCGCAGGTCCCGATGTCGCAGCCGCTTCTGTTTCAGCCGATCACGCTTCGCGGCGTGAGCTCCCGAAACCGCATCCTGATTTCGCCGATGTGCCAGTATTCGGCGACCGACGGCATCGCCGGCGACTGGCATCTCGTGCATCTCGGCAAGTTCGCGCAGGGCGGCGCCGGGCTCGTGATGGTTGAGGCCGCGGCGGTCACCGCCGAGGGCCGCATCACCCATGGCGACGTCGGGATCTGGAATGACGCGCAGATTGCCCCGCTCGCGCGCATCGCCGCGTTCCTGAAGGATAACGGCGCGGTGCCGTCGATCCAGCTCGCGCATGCCGGCCGCAAGGCCAGCATGCAGCGACCCTGGTACGGCAATGCCGCGCTCGATGCCGCCGACCACGCCCGCGGCGATTTGCCGTGGCGGACGGTAGCGCCGAGCGCGATCCCGATGGACGAGGGCTGGCTGATGCCGCACGCGCTCGACGTCGACGAGCTCGCCGCGTTGCGCGAGCAGTGGCGGCGCGCCACGCTGCGCGCGGCGGAGGCCAGCTTCGAATTCGTCGAGGTGCACTGCGCGCACGGTTATCTGCTGCACGAATTCCTCTCGCCGCTGTCGAACCGCCGCACCGATGCCTATGGCGGCGACCGCGCCGGGCGGATGCGCTATCCGCTCGAGATCATCGAGACCGTGCGCGCCGCCTGGCCGGCGGAACGGCCGCTGTCGGTGCGGATCTCCTCGGTCGACGGCATCGATGGCGGCTTGCAGATCGAGGATCAGATTGCGTTTGCCCGCGAAGCCAAGGCGCGCGGCGTCGACCTGATCGACTGCTCGTCCGGCGGCCTGCTCGGCTCGGCCACCGCGGCGCGGATTCCGCGCGGCTACGGCTTCCAGGTGCCCTATGCCAGCGAGATCCGCCGCGCGGCCGATATCGCCACCATCGCGGTCGGCCTGATCCTGCATCCGCAGCAGGCCGAAGACGTCTTGGCCAACGGCCACGCCGATCTGGTCGCGATCGGCCGCGAGGCGCTGTTCGATCCGAACTGGCCGCTGCATGCCGAGCTTGCGCTCGGCGGCGGAAGCGGCGAGGTTTTCGCCTCCTGGCCGAAGCAATACGGCTGGTGGCTGGAGCGGCGCGAGCCGGGCCTGCGCAAGCTCGACGGGCCCGCGCTGCCGTTCCGTAGTGCATGATCCGGAAAAGTGTGAAGCGGTTTTCCGAAAAGATCATGCTCAAGTAAGTCAATCGCAAGCGAGGTTCGACATGACATCTCCGGCACAACGTCCCTACCGCGGCGTCTTCCCGGTCGCGCCGACCATCTTCGATGCCAGCGGCGATCTCGATCTCGACGGGCAGCGCCGCTGCATCGACTTCATGATCGATGCCGGCTCGCACGGCATCTGCATCCTCGCCAATTTCTCCGAGCAGTTCGTGCTCACCGACGCCGAGCGCGAGACGGTGATGCATGCGGTGCTCGAGCACGTCGCCGGCCGCATTCCCGTGATCGTCACGACCACGCATTTCTCCTCGGCGGTGTGCGCCGCGCGCAGCCGGCAGGCGCAGGCCGCCGGCGCTGCAATGGTGATGATCATGCCGCCGTATCACGGCGCGACGTTCCGCGTCCCGGAGGGAAGCATCTACGAATTCTATCGCGTGGTCTCGGATGCCATCGGCATCCCGATCATGATCCAGGATGCGCCGGTGGCCGGCACGCCGCTCTCGGTCGATTTCCTGGCGCGGATGGCGAAGGAACTCGCCAATATCAGCTACTTCAAGATCGAGGTGCCGATGGCGGCGGCAAAGCTGCGCGGCCTGATCGAAAAGGGCGGCAGCGCGATCGAGGGGCCCTGGGACGGCGAGGAGGCGATCACGCTGATGGCCGATCTCGACGCTGGCGCCACCGGCGCGATGACCGGCGGCGGCTATCCCGACGGCATCCGCCAGATCATCGATCCGTTCTTCGCCGGGCGCCGCGACGAGGCGATGGCCGCCTATGCGCGCTGGCTGCCGCTGATCAACTACGAGAACCGGCAATGCGGGCTATCGGCCTGCAAGGTGCTGATGCGCGAGGGCGGCGTCATCAAGTCGGACATGGTGCGCCACCCGCTGCAGCCGCTGCACCCGGCGACCCGCGCCGGCCTGATCGAGATCGCGAAATCGCTCGATCCGGTCGTGCTGCGCTGGGGCCGCTAATCCCACTGTACCGGCAGATCCAATAGCCCGCGGAACGCCCAGCCGCCGATCCGCGGCGGCTTGCCCTCGACCAGCCGCAAATTCTTCAGCCGCGTGAAGATCAGCGGCAGCGCGACATCGGCGACCATGGCGCGCGAGGCCCAGGCACCGGCGCAGAAATGCGGACCGGCGCCGAACGCGATGCTCTTGCTGGCGTCGCGGCGAATGTCGAAGGCGTCGGGCCGCTCAAAATGCTTCTCGTCGCGGTTGGCCGAGCCGAACATCAGGAACACGCGCTCGTTGGTCTCGAACGCGACGTCGCGGATGGTCCAGGGCTTTGCGATCCGCCGCGGCGACATCCCGATCGGCGAGATCCAGCGGGCATATTCCTCGAACACCTGCAGCCACGGGATCGCGCCGCTCTGCGCCAATGCAAGCTGGTCCGGATGGGTCAGCAGCGCCCACACCGCGCCGGCGATCGCATCGCGCGGCTCGTTCTGGCCGCCCGAGATCGCGAGCTTGATGTTGGCGCGCACGCTCTCCATCGGCATGTCGGTCTGCAGCATCACGCCGAGCAGGCTGAGATCGGGCGTCTTGCGCAGCACTGGGACCATGTCGTCGATCGCGGCATCGATGCCCGAGGTCGCGGCATGGCAGCGCGCCTCGACGGCGGGATCGCCGACATAGTTGGCGATGCCGTCGATCATGCCCTGCGACCAGGCGTTCATGTCCTGGAAGCGCATGTTGGTGAGGCCGGTGATCGACTTCAGGCATTCGGCCGAGAACGGCAGCGCGAAGGCTTGCACGAAATCGACCGCGCCGCCGGGCTTCAGCTCATCGAGAATGCGCCGCGCATGTCCCTCGAATTGCGCGGTCCAGTGCGACCGCACGGTTTTCGGCGAGATCGCGGGGAAGATCGCCTTGCGCTCGTTCATGTGCGCATCGCCGTCCTTGCGCATCATGTTGTGGCCCATCAGTTTGTTCATCAGGCCTTCGGGCTGGTGCGACGAGAACACGTCGATCTGCTTTTCCGAGACGAAGATGTCGTCGCGGCTGCATAGCAAGGTGCTGCCGAGCTGCGGTACGAAGGCGATCGGGGCCTCCTTGCGCATCCGCGCTAGTGCCGGGTAGGGGTCCTGCCAGAACGCAGGTACGTCGATGTCGAAACGGGGGGCGGTGCTCACGGCGTGGTCCTTTGTCTCGCCGCAGGATAGTCCAGCCGAACGGTGATTTCTGTCCCCACGCCTTGGGACAGGCCGGGCGCTCTTCAGTTCAGTGGCCGGGACGACGCCACCAGACGCAATGCGATCGCGAACAGCTGGTTCTGCGAGGAGATGCCGAGCTTGTCATAGGCGCGCTTGCGATAGGTGAGGGCGGAGTGCAGGCCGATCCCGAGCTCGGCCGCGATCGCTTCGGAACTGAAGCCCGAGAGGATGCGCAGACAGACCTCCTTCTCGCGCGCGGTCAGTCTGGCGAGCGGCTCGGCGGTCGCGAACAGCGTCTTCAGCCGGGCCATCGGATCGCGATCCGGCGCTTCGTCGTACTGGAAATGCCGCGCGACCGCCGCGCTCACCGCCGGTGCCACCGCGGTCAGGCGCGCGATCTGCTCCCGCGTGAACCGGCCCTGTTCGGTAATGCGATAGAAATTGACATAGAAGCAGGTATCGCCGGTCCAGATCGCGGAGGCGAATTTGTCGACAATGTCGGAATCGTCGAAGAAGATCTTGCGATAGCCGTCGCTGTACATGCGGCGGGCAAAATTCGGCAGCACGATCGGCGCGGCCTGCGCCTGGCCCTCGAACACCGCATCGCGGTTCGGATCGGCCTGGTGAAAATGCTCGGAATAGGCGATGCCGAGGTCGCGTCCGGTCGGGATGTTGCCGACGTCGAGCAGGCACGCCGCCGACCGCGGGCCGGCAAACGAGAACACCATGCAGTGGCCGACATCGGCGACGCGGCGCAGTGTGCCGATCAGCGCCTGCGGAAAGCTGTCGCGGCCGATCGCGAGCAGCGCCGGCGTAATGTCGCTGACGACATCAGGCGTGAAGGCGCGAGCTGCCTTCATGGTATCCTCCCGGTTGTTTCGGGAAGAGTATCAGCGACATCGCCGCCGTGGAAGCGGGGCGGGAAGCCCATGCCTTCGTCATTCCGGGCTCTCGCTCCGCGAACCCCGGAATGACGCAGGGCAATCGCATATGGGGATTAGAGTGATGTTGGCATTGGCGGTGGGCTCCCTCTCCCGCTTGCGGGGGAGGGCGGGGTGGGGGTGTCTCCGCACTGCGAATCCCACCGTGGAGACACCCCCACCCGCCACGCATCTCACGATGCGCGTCGGCCTCCCCCGCAAGCGGGAGAGGCGAAGTGAGCCAGCTGATAAGCTTGTGCGCCACATATGCGATTGCCCTGCGGAATGACGGGTGCCTCAGGCGCCCGGTACCTGGTCCAGGAAGCCGGTGATGCTCCTGATCCGGCCCTCCTTCAGCACTGCGAAGTCGGTGCCCTTGATCGGGCTATCGACGCCGTCGGGGCCGAGGCCCCAGGAGAAGCGCACGTGGTCGCCGAAGCCGTTGGGCTCGCCGAGCAGCTTGAACTTGAAGTCGGGAAACTTCTGCTGCACGCCTGCGATCAGCGCGTCGACGCCTTCATGGCCGTCGCCGCTCATCAGCGGGTCGATATAGCGCGCATCCGCGGTCCAGCTCTCGCTCAGCAGCTCGCGGCGCCGGCTCGGCGTCCGCTCGTTCCAGAGCTCGATATAGCGGCGTGCGATGGTTGCGTGGTCGGTCATGGCTGTCTCCTTCGATGCTGCCGGATGGTTCGGCTGTCCGGACTATCGAAGGTTCGCGTCGTTCGATCGATTACCTCGCAAGTCATCGCGGCGTTACGGCGCGATCTTCAGCACCGCTTTCATGTTGGGATGGTAGCGGCAATAATATTCTACCGTGCCGGCCTTGCCGAGCACCGAGGTGACCGTCTTCTTCGGCGCGATCGTCACGTCGAAGTCGCCATTCCTCGCTGTGGCGGTGTGGGCAAGAACGTCCTTGTTGATCCATTCGATGGTATCGCCGACCCTGGCCGATATCTCGGCCGGCGAGACCACGAGATTCTCCATTACGATCTGGATGGTGGCTGCATGTGCCGGGACGGCCAGCGCGCCGAGCGCGAGCAGGACCAGCGTCGTGAGATGGCGTCCTGGCGACATGCGTTTTCCTCCTACTTCAGGCTGGCCGCAACGTGCTCGGCGTGTTGCTGGTGGCCCTGGAAAAGCTTGAGGCCGGTCTGCAGCAGGCTCTTCAGCTCGGGGTTGCTCGCCGCGGGGATCAGCTGGGTTTCCAGCGCGCTGTTGACGGCCTTGTGGTAGGCGACCTCGTTGGCGATGTAGGCCTTGTCGTACTCGGCGCCCTTCAGCTTGCCGAGCTCGGCAAGCTTGTCGGCGGCCTGCTTGGACAGCGTCTTGCTGGTGTCGTTGTCCTCCGGCGTCACCTTCAGCTTCTTGACGAGATCGAGCGCCTGCTTGTTCACGGCCTCATGGTCGCGCGCCATGTCCTGGGCGAACGCCTTGACCTCCTTGCTGGAGGCCTTCGACTCGGCCTGCTTGGCGGCGTTGATGTCGATCACGCCGGCGGTATAGGCGATATGGGCGATCTGCGGATCGGTCGGCTTCGCGCCCTGCGCGAGCGCGGCGCTGCCGAGCAGGCTCAGCGCGGCGACGGCGATGCTCAATCGAACGAACATGGTTTGACACTCCTGTGGCGTCCGGCGGCATGCCGGCGCGTGGTTGATTGCACAGGGATTGGATGGCGCGGCCGCGCAGAGGTTCCCGAAAATCTTACGCGCCGTAGCCGAGCCGTTTCAGCACCGCCTCGGTCAGCCGCTCGCAGCGGCGGCCGGCGAAGGGAAAGGCCTCCAGCACGATCGGGCCGATCTTTCGCTCGACATTGTCGCGAAGCATGGCGCGGGCGCGGTGCAGCCGCGTCTTCACGGTCTCCGGCTTGAGATCGAGGATGTCGGCGGTTTCCTCGACGTTCATGCCTTCGATCACGCGGGTGATGAAGACGAGGCGGAAAGCCTCGGGCAACTCGTCGATCGCGTGCTCGACGACATGCTGGATCTCGCGCTGGGCCATGGAGCGTTCCGGATCGTCTGCTGACGAAAGAGGAAACTGGATGATTTGCGCTTCGTGACCGCCTTGCGGCAACTCGGACCATTCGACGCCGGCCGGCCTGCGGCGCACGCGGCCGAGCGCCTCGTTCATTGCGATCCGCGACAGCCAGGTCGACAGGCTGGACTCGCCGCGGAACTGGTCGAGATGGGTGAAGGCGCGGACATAGGTGTCCTGCACCACGTCCTCGGCCTCGCTGTCGTTGCGCAGGATGCCGCGGGCGAGCCGGAACAGCCGGCGATTATTCGCCTGCATGATGGCGCGGACGGCCGCCTCGTCGCGAGCGAGCGCGCGCCGCACCAGTTCGGCGTCTGCTGCGCCGATCGGCAGAACGGTCGTTGCCTGGGCCTGACGCATGGCGGGTCACCCTCACTGATCACGGATACGGTCATTGGATGCGGCTGACACGAACAGGTTCCCGGGAAAATCAGTGCCCGCCCGGAAAATCGACCGATCCGGCACCCTACGGCTTGATATAGGCCTCGGGATCGCCCCGCGCATGCACCTCCATCGCGTCGAGGAAGCAGCGCACCTTTGCCGGGACGAATTGTCGCGCCGGCAGCAGCGCATGCACGTTGAGCGGTTCGCAGGTGTGGTCCGGCAGCAGCCGCCGCAACTCGCCGGCCGCCACCGCGGTGCGGGCGTAGGCCGCTGTCACCCGCAGCACGCCATGGCCGGCGAGCGCGGCCTGCAGGCGGACATGGGCGTTCGATGAGGTGAGGCGCGCGTGATCGACCGCGAGATGCTCGACCGCGCCGCCGGGCGCGGTGATCGCCCATGGCGGATCGCTGGGGCCAGTCAGCAGCGGCAGCCTCCGCAGGTCGTCCAGCGTGCGTGGTTCGCCGAATTTCTCCAGCAGCGCCGGCGCGGCGAACAGGCCGCGCTCCAGGGTGAAGACGCGGCGGATCACGATGCCGGCCGCCGGCAGCGGCGCCTCCAGCATCGCGAACACGATGTCGTAATTCTCGGCGACGGGGTTGACGATGTCGTGCTCGACATCGATCCGGATCGAAAGCTCCGGATAGCGGCTCATCACCGCGCAGGCGACCGGCCCGGCATGATGCGCGCCGAATTCGTAGGGTGCCTTGATGCGCAGCGTGCCGGCGACCGCGCTGCTCATCGCCAGCGCCTCGCTGTGGGTGTCGTGCAGCGCGGCGAACAGCGGGCGCACCTTGCGATAGATGGTCTCGCCGGAATCGGTCAGCCGCAAATGCCGCGTGGTGCGCTCGATCAGCCGCAGCCCGAGATTGGCCTCCAGCCGCTGCACCGCAGCACTGAGGCTCGATTTGGGATGGCCGAGCACGCGCGCGGCCGCGGTGAAGCCGCCGTGCTCGACAACCTCGCAAAACAGCTCCCAATCGCGCCACTCCATGGCCGATTGTCCATCCAGCGGTACAGTGTGTCCAGCCAAATCGGATTATCCAGGCGGCTGCAATCACCTAACCTCGCGAGCGACCAACATTGCATCGGGAGCGAGACATGGCCGACCACGACGGAATTTTTCTGCGCAACACCTGGTATGTGGCGGCGTGGAATCACGAGCTGATCGACGGCAAGATGGTCGCGCGCACCATCCTGGAGCGGCCGATCGTGCTGTATCGCGGCTCCAGCGGCAAGGTCGTCGCGCTCGACGACCGCTGCTGCCATCGCGCCGCGCCGCTGTCGATGGGGCGCGTCGAGGGTGACGATATCAGGTGCATGTATCACGGCATGAAGTTCGCCGCCGACGGCAAGTGCATCCAGATCCCCGGCCAGGATGCGATCCCGGCAAAACTCGGCGTGCGCAGCTATCCCGTCGTCGAGCGCTACAATCTGATCTTCATCTGGACCGGCGATCCCGAGAAGGCCGATCCGAAGCTGATCCTCGACTATCCGCCGCTCGAAGACCCGAAATGGCGCGGACTGCCGGGCTACATGCACTACAAGGCCAACTGGCTGCTGATCGTCGACAACCTCAGCGATTTCGCCCATCTCGCCTTCGTGCACACCAACACGCTCGGCGGTTCCGAGGAGTACGCCTACAAGACCAAACCGGTCGCGATCGAGAAGCTGGACGACGGTTTCCGGGTCGAGCGCTGGCACATGGGCGCCGAGCCGCCGCCCTACCACAAGAAGGTGATCCCGAACAAAACCGACCCGATCGACCGCCGCAACATCGGCCGCATGATCGTCCCGGGCATTTTCACGCTGGACACCACCTTCGCGCCGGCGGGGCAGGGTGTGGAGAAGGGCGTCCAGGTCCCGGGCACGCGTTCCTATCGCAACGCGCAGTTCATGACGCCGGAGACGCGCTCGACCACGCACTTCTTCTGGAACTATTTGCACGATTTCGACATCGACAATCCGAACATCGCGCTGTCGCTGCGCCACAGCCTCGAGGAAGGTTTCAACGAGGACAAAGACATCATCGAGGCGCAGCAGCGGGTGTTCGACGCCGATCCGGATTATCAGCTGCTCGCGATCGGCGCCGATGCGCCGCTGACCTATTTCCGCTGGCTGTTCGCGCGCAAGATCGAGGCGGAGAAGGGCACCGCACGCGCCGCATAGTTGTCGGCTGCCTTCCAAGAATACGAGGGTTCGATTCCCTTCACCCGCTCCAATGATTTCAGCTACTTGCCGTACGATCAGTTTGCAATTCGGACAAGCGAACTGATGTTCATTCGGACAATTGGCCGTCTTTCGTTCGCGCGGCGCGACGTTTCTTCGCCCCGTTAACGATTTGTCGCGTCGTGCGCTTTGTGTACTTCGGCAGCACCTACGGTGCCGTGGCGCCCCTGCGCAACATCTCGCGGTCCGTCAACTCGGCGTCGTTTCCTCGACAGCTTGCGGCTTCACCAGCATCCACTAGTCGGGCGGCCCGTATGGGTGCGTGGCGGGATCAACAACCTCTAGGAAGTGCGTGACGAACTGATATATTGCGGCGTGCTATCTACGGAGGGTCAACCTATGGCGGAACTCGCAGACGCGATACCCAAAGACTTGTTTCTGCCCTTGTTTCGCTGCTTTGGTCGTCGCTGGGAAGTGCGTTCCTGAGAAGGACGATAAGTTTCGAGATGCGCTTGCTGCAGATAACTCAGACTATCGTTTGCTTCGTGATGCCGCGTTCGCGATCAAGCACGGTCAATTAACCGGACAAAAGTTGCGGGTTGTCACCAGCTCTCAACAAATTGCGATTTATGGCGCGGTTGTAGAGGAAGGCGTGGTGGAAGGCGACGTTTTCAAAATGGGCACCGCTCGCATTGAGATTGACGGAACGAGCGTCGATGTAATGGAAATCGCTGAGCGGGTTAATGCATTTCTGTATGAGGTTCTTGAGCGAACTGCCGGTATCAATCAGCGTCAATTTTCAATTGAGGGCCTGGAGCAATTCAAATGCAGCAGTTGGATACGAAAGCAAGACGAAACGAGTTTCAACAGAAGGCTGATAGACGCGCTCGCCATCATGCCCGTCAAATTGAAGAAATTTTGCCCATCGTGATCGAGGCTGTTTATGAATTTGCCGATCCGGGGAGTGTTTATGGCTCTCTGTATAACGGAAAGCTGACTGGACGAAGTGGTTGGGCTGCATTCGGCGGTCGTCGCGTGTGGGGCGGTTACACGAACAAGCAGATCGAGTTTAGAGAAAATCGGTTAGGCCGCGCCATTGCTCGGTTTGACAACGGCTCCTCAAAGAGCGAGGTGGAACGACAAATTCGTGGTTTTCGGCGAAAAAGATGATCGCGGGCTGTGTTCGCACAAGGCAAAATATCATTTGGAGGTCAACGACGGGATGGAAAGCCTTTTGTCCGAATGCCCCTTGAAAATACTCAGCCGCCGAAACCCTTTATGGCTGCCGCTTCCGCCGGATTTGGCGTAGAATGATGGACCTGAATTCGTCGGTCTTTGGCCGGGCGCGAACGTTTGCCCCATGCCGCCCCCGACCAGGTCGACATCCGTCAATCGGTGAACAGTCTTGAGCGACAAGACGGGACCTCCCGAACAGCATGCGGGCGCCGGTTTGGCGCAGCAGGTCTGGCTGTGGCCGTTTGAGGCCACGAGGGTCATGCTCGACACTTATTGGCAATGGTTCGCCGACCACGCACAGAGGCCCGAAGACGAGGCGCCGTTGCCATGGACGACGCCGAACAGGGGAGCCCTGCAACTGCCGTCGATGCGCCTCGTGGATTTTTCACGAAGCGCCGAAGGCCGGCCGTTGCTGGTGTGCGCGCCCTACGCGCTGCACCGTTCGTTGATTGCGGATTTCGCGCCGGGCCACAGCCTGGTGGAGGTGCTGCGAAACGCGGGCATTACGCGCCTTTATCTCACCGACTGGCGCTCGGCCACGCCCGAGATGCGCTACTTCTCGATCGATACCTATCTTGCAGAGCTCAATGTCGCCGTCGATGAAATCGGGCCTCCGGTTGATCTTGCCGGACTCTGCCAGGGCGGATGGCTGTCGCTGCTGTATGTCGCGCGCTTTCCGGGCAAGGTGCGGCGGCTTGTGCTCGCCGGTAGTCCGATCGACATCTCGGTACCATCGCAAATTGCCAAAATGGTGGTCTCGCTTCCGCAGCCGGGTTTCGAGGTGCTGGCGCGTCAGGGAGACGGCATCATCAGCGGCGCGAACATGCTGCAGCTATGGAGCATGCCCCTCACCCTGAAAGACGCAGAAGCGGCGTTGCAGCGAGATCTCACCGGATCGGAGACCGGCGGAGCGCTGCGCGATCGGTTCGAGCGCTGGAATCGCGAGACGCTGGATCTGCCCGGTACCTACTATCTTCAGGTCACCGACTGGATCTTTCGCCAGAACCGGATCGCCCACGGCGACTTCGTCGCGCTCGGCCGCGCGGTTGATCTCGCCGAGGTGAAGGTGCCGGTTTTCCTCCTCGCCGCCGACAACGACATCGTGGTGCCGCGCGACCAGGCGCTGGCGACCACCCGATTGTTGGGCACGCCGCCGGCATGGCAGGAGCGCGCCACCGAACCGTGCGGTCACCTCGGCCTCTTCATGGGCTGCAAGGCGCTGAACAATTCGTGGCGTCGGATCGCCCGCTGGTTGCAGGCCGATATCGGCGATGCCTCGGAAGCGCCGCGGATGAGCGCGTAAGGCGCCGACAAAACCACGCCCCGAATTGCAGTTTGCAAGCCGGGGCATGGGGAAGCTCGTTGCGGTGGACGCGGTCGCGTTACTTCGCCGCGACCACCATGATCTCGACATTGTACTGTGGCGCCGCGAGCTTGGCCTCGACGGTGGCGCGCGCCGGCGTGTTGCCCGGCGAGACCCAGCCGTCCCACACCGCGTTCATCTCGGGGAACGTCTTCATGTCGGTGATGTAGATGTTGGCGCTGAGCAGCTTTGACTTGTCGGTGCCGGCCTTGGCGAGATGGCCGTCGATGATCGACAGGATGTCCTTGGTCTGGTCGGCCACGCTGCCGCCCGCAGCCTTGCCGGCGACGACGCCGGCGAGATAGACGGTGTTGCCGTGCACCACGACCTGGCTCATGCGCGGGCCGGTTTCGAAACGCTGAATGCTCATTTGGGTCTCCACTTGAAGGGCGGGCACTCTCTACCGCGTCAAAGCGGCGACCGCCACTGCACAATTTGCAGCACCGCTCACGGAAATCGCGCGAAGAACGCCCAGATCGTGTCGGCGCCGTCGATGTCGCCGTTTTGCGGTCCGAGCAGCGCCGCGGCGAGCTTCGGATAATTTGCGTCCGGAAAATTCCCGGGCATCCGGTGGCCGCCGCCATTGACCCGGTAGAGCACGACGTCGCGGCCCTGCGGGCAGTTCGACTCGATCCGCGTCACGGTCGACTGATCCGCGGGGTTGCGGTCGGCAAGGTCGGTGGTCGCGGCATCCTTGCTCTCGCAGCCGTCGAGCCGGCGCCAGAATTGCAGCGTCTGCGTCGTCGACCAGAACCCGTCGACGGCGAAATAGCTGCTGCCGCGCCCGCCGTCATAGGGAATCAGCGGATCGACGGTGCCGTTCATCAACAGCATCGGGATCGGACGCGACGGCTTGCAGGCCTTTGCGGATTCGGCGGTCAGGTTCATCACGACACTGGCCGCCGCGGCGAACAGATCGGCGCGCTCGCAGGCCAGCGTCATCGCCATCGCGCCGCCATTGGAGATGCCGGTGACATAGACGCGTTTCGGGTCGGCGATGCCGTCGGCCACGAACTTTCCGACCAGTTGGGTGATGAAGGCGACGTCGTCGGTGCCCTTGGGCGGCGGATTGGCGGCGCGCCGCTCGTCCGGCCGGGAGTCGGCCCAGGCCTGGTTCAGCCCGTCGGGAAACACCACGGCAAAATCGTCGCGCCTCGCGATCAATGGCCACGAGGTGCGCGTGACCATGTCGGCGCCGCGCTGGGTCTTGCCGTGCAGTACGATGACGAGCGGCGCCGGCCGCTTATCCGGCACCCGCGCCATGAACGTCCGCGTCGTGCCATTGACGACAAGGGAGTCAGCGCGCGCGGCCGCCGTGCTCAAGACGAGCGCGCCGGTCAAAGCCAACATGCCGATTGGTCGCAGCCGCATCGCCGAGCAGGTCCGTCCGTGCGATGGCGATTGCACCACGCCTGCGCGGACGGTTCAACCGGGCGAGGCTTCACGATCCGGTTGGCGCGTTCAGCGCCGCGGCCCACCGCGTGAACAGGGCCACGCGCTCGGCCGGCCATCCGCCGTCGCAAGGCATGGTGCCGGCGCAGGCCGCGGCCGGCGGCGTCACGCGCAACGCTGGTGCCGTTCAAGCCGTCGCCGATGATCGCAAGATCGTAGTCCGCCATGCGCAACGCTTATCGCATTTCCGTGCGAACGGAATACGTCCTCGCACGCAAATCGCGTCACGGCATGGCGCACCACATACCCAGTGTCGTCCCCCGGCTCGCCGCCTTCGCAAGGTGCTTCGGCGTGCCTGATCCCGAGCCCCGTCGAAGCCTGGCGGAAACGGGACCGGGGGACCCAGTACGCCGCGGCCTCTCGATCAATCACAACCGCCTCTGAATACTGGATCGCCCGGTCCATGTGCGCATTGCGCACAGGCCGGACGATGACAGTGGAGCTTACCGCCATGCGCGGCGCGCCACTTGGGACAATTTCGGAATATTGGAAGAATACCCCTGACTTGCCCGACGTGTCAAGCGGCCATCGAACGCCCGTGGCCATGTCACCCGCCGGACCGCCGGGGCTACTTTGCATGGGGTTGTTTTCGCCATATTGGCAATGCGCCCCCTGTGACGCTCCCGCAACTACATACCGCACTCGTCGAGAGAGTGGAGTTCCGGCCGGAACCTTATGCAAGGAAGGCTCGTTGTCGCGGGATGTTGGGGGCAATCAACATAAGGAATACGCATGCGCATCTTTACGGCATCGGTCATCGCTGCTGCGCTCTCGCTTGGAACGCCTGCTTGGGCGCAAATGCAGGGAACGCAACCGAAGACGCCGCCGCAGGCTCAGTCAGAAGAGTCCGCCACCATCCGGAGCATACAGGTCGTAGACGTCAAGGAACTGCAGCCCGAGGTCCGGTCAAGGATCGAGGCTGTGGTCGCAAAGGCAAGCGAGGACGATCTGCAGAGGCTGCGGGGTTCCATCGACGGGTCCAAGGAAGCCGTATCCGCGCTCAAGGCGAAGGGCATGACCTCGGCACAAGTTGTCGCGGTCAATCTCACCGACGGCGTCCTGACGCTTTTCACCAAGACGGCCTGAAGACATACGGACAGAGCAACAAGGCCCGTCGGTTCACCCCGGCGGGCCGCGACTAAAGCGCGATGAGATTGGGTTGAATCATCATAGCGCTTTAGCTCTTTGTTTGAGCATGATCTTTCCGGAAAACCGCTTCACACTTTTCCGGATCATGCTTTAGCCCACCGCCTTTGCCGCGGCGCGTCCGGCGTTGCGGCCGGAGAACAGGCAGCCGCCGAGGAAGGTGCCCTCCAGCGAGCGATAGCCGTGCACGCCGCCGCCGCCGAAGCCGGCGGCTTCGCCGGCTGCGTAGAGGCCGCGGATGATCTGGTGATCGTTGCCGAACACGCGCGAATCGAGATCGGTCTCGAAGCCGCCGAGCGTCTTGCGGGTCAGAATGTTCAGCTTCACCGCGATCAGCGGGCCGTGCTCGGGGTCGAGGATGCGATGCGGTTTGGCGGTGCGGATCAGTTTGTCGCCGATGTAGCGGCGCGCATTGTGCAGGTTCATCACCTGCGCATCCTTGACATAGGGGTTGGCGATCTCGCGGTCGCGTGCCTCGATCTGCGCCTTGATGTGATCGAGCTTCAACAGATCGCTGCCGACGAGCTTGTTCATGGCGGCGACAAGATCGCCGAGATTGTCGCGCACGATGAAGTCGACGCCGTGCTGCTTGAACGCCTCCACCGGCGCCGGCGCGCCCTTGTTGGTGGCGCGCTTGATGGTCATGCGCCAGCTCTTGCCGGTGAGGTCGGGGTTCTGCTCGGAGCCGGAGAGCGCGAATTCCTTCTTGATGATGCTCTGGGTCAGGATGAACCAGGAATAATCGTAGCCGGTGCCCATGATGTAATGCAGTTGCCCCAGCGTGTCGGAGCCGGGGAACAGCGGCGCCGGCAGCCGCTTGCCTGTCGCGTCGAACCACAGCGACGACGGTCCCGGCAGAATCCTGATGCCGTGGCGCGGCCAGATCGGGTTCCAGTTCTGGATGCCCTCGACGTAATGCCACATGCGGTCGCGGTTGATCAGCCGCGCGCCGGCGGCCTCGGTGATGCCGATCATGCGGCCGTCGACATGCTCCGGCACGCCGGAGATCATGAATTTCGGCGGCTCGCCGAGCCGCTTCGGCCAGTTTTGCCGCACCAGATCATGGTTGCCGCCGATGCCGCCGGAGGCGACGATCACCGCCTGCGCGCGCAGCGTGAAATCGCCGACGACGTTGCGCGACGAGCTCTTGCCGCGCTCGACACTGCTCGGCTCCAGGATCGCGCCGCTGACGCCGTCGACGCCGCCGTTGGCGACGCTGAGCGCATCGACGCGATGGCGGAACTTGAAGATCAGCCGTCCGGTCGTGGCGGCCTCGCGCGCGCGGCGCTCGAACGGCTCGACGATGCCGGGGCCGGTGCCCCAGGTGACGTGAAAGCGCGGCACCGAATTGCCGTGGCCCATCGCGTCATAGCCGCCGCGCTCGGCCCAGCCGACGACCGGGAAAATACGGTGGCCCATCGCGCGCAGCCAGTCGCGCTTCTCGCCGGCGGCGAAGGCGACATAGGCCTCGGCCCATTGGCGCGGCCAGTGGTCCTCCTCGCGATCGAAGCCCGCGGTGCCCATCCAGTCCTGCAGCGCAAGTTCGTAAGAATCCTTGATGCCAAGCCGCCGCTGTTCCGGCGAATCGACCAGGAATAGGCCACCGAACGACCAGAAGGCCTGGCCGCCGAGGCTCTGTTCCGCTTCCTGATCGAGCAGGATGACGCGCTTGCCGGCGTCGGCGATCTCGGTTGCCGCGACCAGACCCGCAAGTCCGCCGCCGACCACGATTACGTCTGCATCGTCAGCCATTCTGATTTCCCCCACCCGCCGAGATTGAAGACCCCGTCATTGCACGGGGTCAACGGCAAATCGTCCCCGAAAGCCCGTTGCCTGTGGCGGCGCGGCATCAAGCGGTTGCGGCAATCTGTTCCAGATTGGGACCTTTCCACACGTGACTGCAGCGTGGGCGCAACACCCAATTTGAATTTGTTTTGACTGGCCTGCGTCGTCTGGACAAAAATCCGAGTCCGCAACACGCTCACGCCAATCTTGCATCACAAGACCAACAGATTCGATTTCGACTGGGGCAGGCCAATGAAGTTGATGACGGGGTTGCTCGCTGCGGTTCTGCTGCTGGCGGGAATGGGGGCGTCTCAAGCAGTGGTCAGGATCGCCGACGATCGCGGCGGAAAAATCGGAATCTACGTCGACAGATATCAAGACCTGCGAACATCGGGCGAAACCGTGATCATCGACGGTCTGTGCGCCTCGGCCTGCACCATCGTGCTCGGCAAGGTTCCTCACGATCGGATCTGTGTGACCTCGCACGCCACGCTCGGCTTCCATGCCGCCTGGGACTACGGCGATGATGGACGCGCCATCACCAATCCCGAAGCAACGCACATGCTGTACTTGATGTATCCCCCGGCGGTGCGGAAATGGATCACGGCGCGAGGCGGCCTGACCCGGCGCATGATCTTCCTGCGCGGCAAGCAGCTGCAGGCGCTGTACCGGCCCTGCTTCTACGACGCCCAGGCTTCGGCGAACAAACCGTCTACGCGGTAAGCGGCGGCTGCTTCTTCCGTCAGTCAGGCAAGGCCGGGCACGGCCACGACCAATCAGGCGGGTGGAAAACTCCCTCGCCATGATGTGACGGCACGCCGCCGCCATGGCGCTTGCCGCTCGCCGGAACCCGGCTTATCTCACATGCATGGTTCAGCCGATCTCCGCCCAGCCTCACGATATCGCCGCCCCGGCGCAGGGCCGGTTGGCGTCTGCGATCCTGTGGGGCGCCGCCGGGATCGGCGGGCTGGCCCTGCTTGCCGCCGCCGCGCTCTGGTTCCACTACGGGACCGCGGTGTTCTTCGAGATGATCGCTGCCGGCATCTCGGCCTGCTTCTGACAAGGATCGCCTGACGTCATGACCCGGACCACCCGCCCGCTGGTGATCTTCGCCGCCTTCGCCGCCAGCCTCGCGGTCGGCCTGTTCCTGACGCTGTGGCTGGTCGGGGGCCTGCGCACCGTCGCCGCGCCGTCGGCGATCGGCGGGCCGTTCCAGCTTACCGATCAGGTCGGCAAGCCCGTCACCGACAACGACCTCAAGGGCAAGCCGACCCTGATCTTCTTCGGCTTCACCCATTGCCCCGACGTCTGCCCGACCTCGCTGTTCGAGATCTCGGAGGTGCTGAAGGCGATGGGCAAGGACGCCGACCGCGTCAACGCCTATTTCGTCTCGGTCGATCCGGAGCGCGACACCCAGGCTGCGATGAAGGAGTATCTTTCGAGCTTCGATCCGCACCTGAGGGGCCTGACCGGCGACCCGGCCGCGATCGCCAAGGTGCTGTCGGCCTATCGCGTCTACGCCAAGAAGGTGCCGCTGAAGGATGGCGACTACACGATGGACCACACCGCGCTGATCTATCTGATGGACCGCGACGGCCGTTTCGTCTCGCCGTTCAACCTGAAACGGACGCCCGAAGCGGCGGCGACCGACCTGAAACGGTATCTCTGATCCCCCTGGTCGCAGGCGGAATCGACCGAATCGGCGCTCGCATCGCGCGCCGGATGGTCTATAAGGCCGTCCAATTCCCTTGAAATCGCTTAGTTTATGCCAGTGCCGTCCATCCAGCCCTTTGCCGTCCGCTCGCGCCAGCTCTGTCTGGCTGTGGGGATGACGGCGGCTGCGCTGCTGGTTTCGGGACGGCCCGCGGCGGCGCAAGCACCAGCGCCGCAGCCTCCGGCGGCAAAGACCGCGCCTGCTCCAGCCCCAACCGCAAAGCCGGCCCCTGCGCCGGCTGCACCCGCGGCGCCGCCGGCCGCGGCCGCCCCGCCGGCGCAGACCACCCCGTCCAAGCCCGCCGTCGAGGCGGCACCGCAGGCGGTGCCCGGGTTCTGGGACCCGCGGCGCCGGCCGGAGCGGCCGGACCTGTCGCGGCTGACCGTGATCCGCTTCCTGACCGAAACCGACTATCCGCCGTTCAACTTCACCGGCCCCGACGGCAATCCGGCCGGCTTCAATGTCGATTTGGCGCGAGCGCTCTGCGAGGAGATCAAGGTCACCTGCACCATCCAGATGCGCCGGTTCGAGACCTTGATCGACGCGCTCGCGACCAACCGGGGTGACGCCATCATCGCCTCGATGGCGGTGACGCCGCAGCTGCGCGCCAGGGTCGATTTCACCGATCCGTATTATCGTGCGCCGGCGCGTTTTGTTTCCCGGCGCGACAACGTGCTGCCGGAGATCCGCCCCGAATATCTCGAGGGCAAGAAGGTCGGCGTGATCGGCGGCACCTCGCACGAGGCCTATCTCAAGGCGATGTTCACCGATGCCGAGATCCATGCCTATCCTGACAACGACGCGCTGCGCGCGGCGCTGCGCCGCGGCGAGGTCGATTTCATCTTTGGCGATGCGATCTCGCTGGCGTTCTGGGTCAACGGCACCGATTCCGCTGAATGCTGCGCCTTTTCCGGCGGCCCGTTCGTCGAGAGCCGCTATTTCGGCGAGGGCGTCGGCATCGCCGTGCGCAAGGGCAACGACCTGCTGCGGCAGTCGCTGAACTGGGCGCTGTTCCGGATCTGGGAAAAAGGCCGCTTCACCGACCTGTGGCTGCGGTATTTTTCGATCAGCCCGTTCTGACCGCGGAGTTTCTTCACCTCGCCCCGCTTGCGGGGAGAGGTCGAAATTCAAGCGCAGCTTGAATTTCGGGTGAGGGGGAGCCTCCGCGAATCCGTCTTCTTGCTGTTGATGCGGATCTAGCCCCTCACCCCAACCCTCTCCCCGCATCCGCCTTCGCCCGAAGGCGGGCTTCGGCGGACAAGAGAGCGGGGCGAGGGAGGCGGCGACCGTCCCGCAGCCGTTTTGCATTTTCCCGCGAAAGCGTTAGTTTTCGCGGCCTTTTTGGAGAGAACCAGAAGAATGTCCGTGATTGATCTTGCCGCCAGCCCGAGCGACCTGCGGGCGCTTGCCGAACAATCCAACGCCTGGCCGTTCGAGCAAGCGAAGGCGATTGTGGCGCGGCTGAAGAAAAATCCCAAGGACGAAGTGCTGTTCGAGACCGGCTACGGCCCGTCGGGTCTGCCGCATATCGGCACCTTCGGCGAGGTCGCGCGCACCACCATGGTGCGCCACGCGTTCCGCGTGCTCACCGAGGACAAGATCAAGACCCGCCTGCTCGCCTTCTCCGACGACATGGACGGCCTGCGCAAGGTGCCGGACAACGTGCCGAACAAGGAGCTCTTGGAACAGAACCTCGGCAAGCCGCTCACCAAGGTGCCCGATCCGTTCGGCACCCATCCGAGCTTCGGCGAACATAACAATGCGCGGCTGCGCGCCTTCCTCGACCAGTTCGGCTTCGACTACGAGTTCGCGAGCTCGACCGAGTATTACACCACCGGCAAGTTCGACGCCGCGCTGCTGCGCATGCTGGAGCGGATCGAGAAGGTGATGGCGATCATGCTGCCGTCGCTGCGCGAGGAGCGCGCGGCGAGCTATTCGCCGTTCCTGCCGATCTGCCCGCGCACCGGGACGGTGCTGTACGTTCCCGTGACGGCGCATGACGCCAAGGCCGGCACGATCTCCTACGAAGACCCCGATACCAAGGAAAGCGTCACCGTTCCCGTCACCGGCGGCCGTTGCAAGCTGCAATGGAAGCCGGACTGGGCGATGCGCTGGTACGCGCTCGGCGTCGACTACGAGATGGCGGGCAAGGACCTGATCGACTCGGTCAAGCTGTCGGGCAAGATCTGCTCGGCGCTCGGCGGCACGCCGCCGGAAGGCTTTAACTACGAGCTGTTCCTCGACGAGAAGGGCCAGAAGATCTCGAAGTCGAAGGGCAATGGCCTGACGATCGACGAGTGGCTGCGCTACGCCTCGCCGGAATCGCTGTCGCTGTTCATGTATCGCGAGCCGAAGGCGGCGAAGCGGCTGTTCTTCGACGTGATCCCGCGCAACGTCGACGACTACCAGCAGTTCCTCGACGGCTTTTCGCGGCAGGAAGCACGGCAGCAGCTGCAGAACCCGGTCTGGCACATCCATTCCGGCAAGCCGCCGCAGGCCGACATGCCGGTCACCTTCCAGCTTCTCTTGACGCTGGTGTCGTCGTCGAACGCCGAGAATGCCGAAACGCTGTGGGGCTTCATCGGCCGCTATCGGCCCGGCGTGACGCCGCAGACCCATCCGAAGCTCGACGCGATGGTCGGCTACGCCATCAACTATTATCGCGACTTCGTGGCGCCGACGAAGCAATTCCGCGAGCCGACCGAGGGCGAACGCGCCGCGCTGCAGGATCTGCGCGATGCGCTGTCGAGCTTGCCCGCGGACGCGAGCGCGGAAGACATTCAGAACGTGGTCTACGAGATCGGCCGCCGCGAGCCGTTCCTCGACCAGGTGAAGAAGGGCAAGGACGGCCGCCCCGGCGTCTCGCTCGACTGGTTCAACATGCTCTACCAGGTGCTGCTCGGCCAGGAGAAGGGCCCGCGCTTCGGCTCCTTCGTCGCGGTCTACGGCGTGCAGAACGCGGTCAACATGATCGACGGCGCGCTGGCGCGGTCGGCGTAGTTGTAGCGCAGTTCGTGGTTCTCCCTCGCCCCGCGCTTGCGGAGAGAGGGTTGGGGTGAGGGGCCTCTTTCCGCGCGTACGGTGAGAGATGGCTTCGCGGAGGCTCCCCCTCACCCGGATCGCATTTCGCTTCGCTGCATGCGCTCCGGCCCCTCCCCGCAAGCGGGGCGAGGCAAGAAGCGTAGCCGGGATGCAGCGAAGCGAAATCCGGGAATCTTGCCTGTGGTCCAACAGCCCTTGATTGTGCGGAGCCTGTCATCGGGCGCGCGTTCGCGCGACCCGTTGGCGCCATCCGGCAACAACTCGCGAGGCACGAGCCGTTCGACGACTTCCGTGCGCGGCAATTGCGCGCCCGGCTGCCGCCGGTTACAGCGGTTCGCCCGCCTTGGTGGTGAATCGATAGGCCCCGTCCGCTCCCAGCACGGCGTGCATATCGACATCGGGATAGCTGATCTCGTCACCGGCCGTGCGATCGCCGATCACCAGGAGCTTCACGTCGGTCGTGGTGCGATTGACGAAGCGGTGCGCGTCGCCGCAACCGGCGGGGAAGCCGGCGCACATGCCTGATGTCAGCACCTGCGCGCCGCCGTTGGTCTCCATCACCACCTCGCCCTCGAGCACATAGACGAACTCGTCCTGGCGCGAATGCGCGTGGCGGTAAGAGGACTGCCCGCCCGGAACAATCCGCGTCAAGGTGACCCCGAAATTGGTCAGGCCGGCATGGTCGCCGAGCCGGCGGTTGTAGCGCGACTGGTTGGCGGCGCGGTGCAGCGGCGGATAGCTGGTGTAATTGCTCTCAGCGACTGTATCCGGATCAAATGCCGGAGGTTTTGGCTTGGTGTCGTCGGTCATTGCAGCCCAGTCCGATGTCATGTCCCCTGCGGCGCATCATCGCATAGGTGCAGCGGGCCCGCAAAATCCGGATGGCAGCCCATCGGCATTTTCACCGGAGGTTGGCCGCGGATTGCGCTACACTCCCTGCCATAAAATCAGCACGGCCTCCGTCGAGCGGCCGGCACAGATGGGAGCACGCGCATGCAGTTCAGGGTTTCGCCGTCATCGCTGCGGAATGATACCAGCGCCGAGGAATGGCAGGCGCGGGTCGATCTCGCCGCCGCGCACCGGCTCGCCTATATCCACGGCTTCTCCGAAGGCATCTTCAACCATCTCACCTTCGTGGTGCCGGGCCGCACCGACCGCTACTACCAGATCCCGTTCGGCATGCACTGGTCGGAGGTGACCGCGTCGTCCTTCATGGAGGTCGGGATCGACGATGCCGAGGTGAAGCGCGGCGAGGGCGAGGTCGAGCGCTCCTGCTATTGCATCCATGCGCCGATCCACAAGGCGCTGCCGCAGGCCAAAGCGGTGTTTCACACCCACATGCCGTACGCCAGCGCGCTGACCCGGCTCGAGGATCCGCGCATCAAGGAGATCGGGCAGACCGAGGTCGGGCTGTCGGAAGCGATCGCCTATGACGATCTCTACACCGGTCCCGCGCTCGATCCGGCGGAAGGCGCGCGGCTTGCCAATGTGATCGGCGACAAGACCATTTTGTTCATGGCCAATCACGGCATCTCGACCGTCGGCGAGACCGTCGCCGATGCCTATGACCGGCTCTATTACATCGAGCGCGCCGCGCAGGTGCAGATCTACGCAATGTGGACCCAGCAGCCGCTCAAGCAATTGCCGGCGCATGTGGTCGAGAAGACCAAGCGCGATTACCGCGACGACCACCTCTACACCGGCCCGAGCCCATCGCAGCGGCATTTCGATGCGCTGAAGCGGATGCTGGACCGCAAGGAGCCGGACTACGCGACGTAAGCTGCACTCACCTGTCATGCGCGGGCTTGACCCGCGCATCCATCTCAAAATCGATTCTTTCAAGAGTGATGGATTGCCGGGTCAAGCCCGGCAATGACGGCCTGAGTTACTGGCTTGCCCACACGATGCGCGCGATCCACTCGACCTCTTCGGCCTCCAGCGTCCGGTCCGGATGTTCGGGGTTGAGCGAGGCGAGTTCCAGCAGCTTGGCGGTGCGGCGGCGCAGCTCCTTCACCATCACCTCGCCGCCGGTGGTGCGCACCACGACGCGGTCGCCGCGGCGGATCGCGGTCGCCGGCGAGACCACGATGATGTCGCCTTCGCGATAGGCCGGCCGCATCGAGTCGCCCTCGATCTCCAGCGCATAGGCGTGCTCGTCGCCGGTCGCCGGCAACGCCACCTCGTCCCAGCCCTTGCCGGCCGGAAAGCCGCTGTCGTCGAAATAGCCGCCGGCGCCGGCCTGGGCGAAGCCGAGCAGCGGCACCGACTGGCCGCCGCGCGGGCCGTCGCCGAGCAGCTGCACGAAAGTCTCCATGCTGGCATTGGTCGCCGCCAGCGCCTTGGAGACCGACTCGGTCGACGGCCAACGCTCGCGGCCGTCGCCGGTGATGCGCTTGGACTTGTTGAAGGTGGTGGGATCGAGACCGGAGGCCTTGGCAAGGCCTGACGGCGACAGGCCGGCGCGCTCGGCGAGCCGGTCGAGGGCCGCCCAGACCTGGGCGTGGGTCAGCGGCCGGGCGGCTTTGGGTTGTTTGGCCATCGTGATCATCCCCGGTGCGGTAGGAATTATTGCCTGAAAGTGGCGGTTTGCGCAAATCTGGCGACAGGTGTGGCGTGGCGCCGCTTGAGTTGCGCCGCGGCCGTCGATACGGTCGCCCACCTCTGGGGCTTTTCCCCATCAATCCGGAAAAAATCCCAGAAGACTCAAGGACAAAAGGGAAGGCCGGCACGTGCCTACGATCTATAAAATCACCCCCGCGTCGGCCTGGCGCGAGGCCGAGCGGCAGGGCGTGTACCGGGGCAGTGCGGACGATCTACGCGACGGCTACATCCATTTTTCCACCGCCGCCCAGGTCGCCGAGACCGCGCGCAAGCACTATTTCGGCCAAACCGGCCTGTTCCTGGTCGCGGTCGATGCTGACGCGCTCGGCGATGAGCTGCGCTGGGAGCCATCGCGCAACGACGAATTGTTTCCGCATCTCTATGGCGAGCTCGATCTCGGCGCTGTCATCGAGATCCTCGATCTGCGCGCGCGCTCCGACGGTGGCCACGACGTTCCGGAGCTGAAGCCGTGATCCGCGCCTTCGACGCCTTCTCGCTGCCGCTGCTGCGCTGGTTCGATCCGGAAGACGCCCATCGCATGGCGATCCAGGGCCTGAAGCTGCTGCCGCCGATCCGGCAGCGGCCGGATGATCCCAAGCTTGCGGTGCGCGCCTTCGGATTGAACTTCCCGAACCCGATCGGCATGGCGGCGGGTTTCGACAAGAGCGCGGAGGTGCCCGACGCGCTGCTGCGGCTCGGCTTCGGCTTTGTCGAGATCGGCTCGGTGACGCCGAAGCCGCAGGCCGGAAATCCGCGGCCGCGGCTGTTCCGGCTCGAGCGCGACGAAGCCGTGATCAACCGCATGGGCTTCAACAATGACGGCGCCGAGGCGGCGCTGCGGCGGCTCGCCGCCCGCGCCAGCCAAGGCGGCATCATCGGCGTCAATGTCGGCGCCAACAAGGACTCGGCGGATCGCGTCGCCGACTACGTCAAGCTGATCGAGACGTTCGCGCCGGTCGCGAGCTATTTCACCGTCAACGTGTCGTCGCCGAACACGCCGGGGCTGCGCAATCTGCAGCAATCCGCCGCGCTCGACGATCTCCTGGCGCGGGTGATCGACACCCGCGAGCGCGTGCGCCGCAACGCCGGCGACTCGCCGGTGCTGCTGAAGGTCGCGCCGGATCTCAGCCTCGCCGAGCTCGACGACGTCGTGCACATCGCGCGTTCGCGCCGGGTCGACGGCATGATCGTCGCCAACACCACGCTGGCGCGGCCCTCGACCTTGCGCGAGGAGAACCGGGCCAAGGAGCAGGGCGGGCTGTCCGGCCGGCCGCTGTTCCGTTTGTCGACGCGGATGGTGGCCGAGACCTATGTGCGCGTCGAAGGCGCGTTTCCGCTGATCGGCGTCGGCGGCATCGACTCCGGCGGCGCCGCGCTGACAAAAATCCGCGCCGGCGCCAGCCTGATCCAGCTCTATTCGTCGCTGGTCTACAAGGGCCTCGGCCTGGTCGAGGACATCAAGCGCGATCTGTCGTCGACGCTGCTGCGCACCGGCCGCGACTCGCTTTCGGAAATCGTCGGCGCGGATGCTGCGACCATCACCGCCGAGGACTGGCCGGTGCAGTAGGTGCTTCTTACCTCGCCCCGCTTGCGGGGAGAGGTCGGATCGCATCATCAGATGCGATCCGGGTGAGGGGGAGTCTCCGCGAATGCAACTGCTTGCGTCCTCGCGGAGACTCCCCCTCATCCCGACCTTCTCCCCGCACGCGGGGAGAAGGAGCGAAGAGAGCGCGTCAAGACTTGAACGACTTCCTTAGCCCCGTAGCCCGGATGAGCGCAGCGCAATCCGGGACAGCCTCACCGCCGATACAGACCCCGGATTTCGCTTCGCTGCATCCGGGCTACGGCAGCCTGCTCTTCACCTCGCCCCGCTTGCGGGGAGAGGTCGGATCGCATCGCAGATGCGATCCGGGTGAGGGGGACTCTCCACGCGCACAACTATCACCGTCCTCGCGGAGACTCCCCCTCATCCCGACCTTCTCCCCGCACGCGGGGAGAAGGGGCGGAGAGAGCGGTCAAGACTTGAACGACTTCCTCAGCAGCGCCGGATAGCGCAAGCCCTGAAAGCCGCCGCGCGCGATATAGAAGCCGAGCAGCGCAATCCAAAGTCCGGTGTTGCCGAACCCGCTCAGCGCCCACCAGACGACGAGGAAGCTCGCCAGCGAGGCCAGCATCAAATTGCGCATCTCGCGCGCCCAGGTGGCGCCGACATAGATGCCGTCGAAGCCGAAGGCGAACACGCCGGGCAGCGGGGCGAGAATCACGAACAGCAGGAAGTCGCGCGCGGTGCGCCGCACCTCGGCGCTGGTCGTCATCAGGTCGATCAGCGCGGGCCCGAACAGCGCGAACAGCGCCGACACGACCAGCGCAAAGCCGATCCCCCAGAGCAGCACCAGGCGGGTCGAATCGGCGAAGCCGCGGGCATCGCGCGCGCCGAAGGCGCGGCCGCACAGCTGCTGCGCGGCATTGGCGAGGCCGTCGAGGAAGAAGGCGGAGACCAGCAGGAAATTGTTGAGCACCGAATTCGCCGCCAGCGTGACGTCGCCCTCGCGCGCGCCCTTTGCGGTGAAGAACAGGAACACGATGATCAGCGCTGCGGTGCGGATCATGATGTCGCGGTTGACCGCCAGCATCCGCATCAGCTTGGCACGGTCGAACAGGGTGGCACGCGGAACGGCGAAGCCACTCTGCGAAATCCGCCACGCCACGATGACGCCGGCAGCAAACCCGGCCGCCTCGGCAAGCACGGCGGCGATCGCAGCACCTGCGATCCCGGCGCCATAGGCCTCCACCAGCAGCACGGTCGCCACCATGTTGATGACGTTGATCACGATCTGCAGCGCCAGCGCCAGATTGGCGCGTGCCTGCCCGACCAGCCAGCCGAGGATGACGTAATTGCCGAGCGCCAGCGGCGCCGACCAGATCCGGATCATGAAGTAGGTTTTCGCCGCGCGCGTCACGCCCTCGCTGCCACCCATCAGCTGGAACGTGACCCCGGCGAGCGGCACCTGCAGTGCGATCAGGGCGGCGCCGATCAGTCCGGCGACGATGAAGCCGCGCACCAGGATCGCGGAAAATTCCTGCGGCTCGCCCGCTCCTAGCGCCTGCGCAGTGAACGCCAAGGTGCTCATGCGCAGGAAGGCGAACAGCCAGAACAGGCAGTCGAAGATCACCGACGCCATGGCGACGCCGCCGAGCAGCGCGGCGTCGTCGAGCCGGCCGATCGCCGTGGTCGAGACGATGCCAATCAGCGGCGTGGTCAGGTTGGCGACCATCGCGGGGCCGGCGATGGCGAACACATGGCGCGTCGTGATCTTGGGATGGACCGGCGCGTGCATGGTCAGAACTCGACCGTCATGCCGTCGCTCGCCGCCGTGTAGGGCAGAGCGCGGCCGAGCATGTCGTCGCTCATATGGGTGAGCACGACGCGCTTGGCGGCGATGGCGGGCAGATGCGCTTCCAGCGCCTTCAGGCTGAGATGGTTTTTCACCGTCTTGTCGTAGGTATAGGCTTCCGCGATGAAGAGATCGGCATGCTGCGCGGCTGGTATCAGCGCGTCGGTCCATTCGGTGTCGGCGCTGTAGCTGATGACGCGGCCTTCGGCCTCGATGCGATACGCCAAAAACGGCCCGCCGGATTCGCCGTGCACGACTGGGTAGGGCGTCACGCTCACTTCGCCAAAGCCGCGTCTTTGCTCCGGCGCGAGGCTGACCACCGAGAGATCAAACCGCTGTTTTGTTTTGGAGGAGTGCTCGAACATCACCTCCATCACCTTCGGCAGCTTGGCTTCGATGCCTTCCGGGCCTGCGATCACGAGCGGCCTTATGCGGCGGGAAAACTGCGCATCGAGCAGGAAGAACGGCAGGCCGGCAAAGTGATCCCCGTGGAAATGCGTGATCAGGATCAGGTCGATCGCGTCGCGGTCGACGCCAAGCCGCTTCAGCGCCGGCAGCGACGAAGCGCCGCAGTCGATCAGGAAATTGACCCGCGCGCCGCTGACGTGGAAGCAGGTGTTGAAGCGGCCGCCGGAGCCGAACGCATCGCCGCAGCCGACAAATTGCAATTGCATCGACTGCACGCTCTCCCTAGCGGCCGCGCGGCGCGCCGAGCAGCCGCGACAGCAGCCAGATCGGGATCACGATCACGGCGCCGAGCAGGAAGTAGCGCCAGGCCCAATTGATCGCGTCGAAGCCGAAATCCCAGATGGTCTGGAACAGCCGGCGGATGCTGTAGAGGATATTCCACGGGTCGAGGCCAACAGCGGCGAGCACGACGCCGACCAGGATCGAGAGCAGGATCAGCCGGAACGCCACCGAGAGCGGCGATCCGCCGAGAAAGCGGTACAGGCCGTCACTCTGGCCGGCCGGCAAATCCCTGACGTCGTTCGGCATTGCTGTCTCCTGGCGGAATCGCCTCGATTATAAGTCACGGCGGGGCACATGGGGAACCCGGGAACCTCAATCAATGGCTGCCATGCGGTGTTGGAATTAATTCGTTGTCACGGACATTAACAGCCGTTCAAGCGTTTCCAGCCGGTCGGCCTCGCGCGGCGGCTTGTCCCAGCGCAGGCGGCTGATGCGGGGGAAACGCATCGCGACGCCGGATTTGTGCCGCGGCGAGCGCTGCAGTCCCTCGAAGGCGACTTCCAGCACTAGCCCCTGGTCGGGCTCATGCACGACATGGCGCACCGGGCCGAATTTCTCCGTGGTGTTGCGGCGGACGAAGCGGTCGATCTGCAACAGCTCCTCATCGGTGAAGCCGAAATAGGCTTTGCCGACCGGCACGAGCTCGTCGCCGGCGTCGCCGCGGGTCCAGACCCCGAACGTGTAGTCGGAATAATAGGACGAGCGCTTACCATGGCCGCGCTGCGCATACATCAGCACCGCGTCGATGATGTGCGGATCGCGCTTCCATTTCCACCACGGCCCTTTTGGGCGGCCCGGCAGATAGGGTGCATCGCGCCGCTTCAGCATCACGCCCTCGACCGCGTCGGCGTCGTCGCCTGCACCGGCACTTTTCGGATCGGCGCGCGCCGCGGCGAGTTCGTCCCAGCTTGCGAACGGGACGGTCGGCGACAGATCGATGCGCGGATCGTTCAGCTTGGCGACGAAGCGTTCGAGATGCGCGCGGCGCTCGACGAACGGCAGCTCGCGCAAATCGTTCTCGTCGTCGCCAAGCAGGTCGTAGGCCCGCAGATGGATCGGAAACTCCTTGAGCAGCTTTGGCGAGACGACCTTGCGGTTCAGCCGCTGCTGCAGCACGTTGAACGTCTGCACGCGGCCGTCGCGCAGCACCAAAAGTTCGCCGTCGAGCGCGCCGGGCAGATGCAGCGACGGCACCAGATCGGGAAAGCTGCCGGTGATGTCCTCGCCGGTGCGCGAATAGAGCCGCGCCTGGATATTGCCGCGCGCGTCGCGGCCGGACACCGCCTGCACGCGGATGCCGTCCCACTTCCATTCCGCGCTGAAATCGGCGGCGTCGAGACCGGCGAAATCCGTATCCTCGATCGCATGCGCCAGCATCACCGGGCGGAACGGCGTCGGATCGCGATTGATCGGCTTGTCGCCGCGGCCTTCGAGCCAGGCGAACAGGTCGAGATAGGGCGGCGACAGCCCCGGCCACATCAGCTCGATCTCGTGCGGGTCCTTGTCGCCGAGCGCCGCCGCCGCGGTCTTCGCCAGCCGCGCCGAAATCCCGATCCGCATCGCGCCGGTGACGAGTTTCAGCAGCGCCCAGCGCCCGGTCTCGTCGAGCTCATCCAGCCAGCGCGCCAGTTGCGCCGGCAACTCGGTTTTGCCGAGCGTGCGCAGCGTGGTGACGACGTCGGTGAGGGTGGGTGGGGGTGGGTTGTTGTGCGTGCGTGGAATCTCACTGCTATCGCGCCCGCGGTACCCCTCTCCCCGACCCTCCCCCGCAAGGGGGGAGGGAGCCTTTCCGCTGATGCGTCCCTCACCGACGTCCATCACGTCGAGATCGCCGTGAGGTGAGCGCGATGGTTGGGCTCCCTCCCCCCTTGCGGGGGAGGGCTGGGGAGAGGGGTGGCCCAGGAAAGACTCGTTGTGAGACGCGCCGGTACTCTTCGGCCACATCAGCGCGACGGTTTCCGAGAGATCGCCGACGTAATCGTAGGAATACCCGAACAGCACCGGATCGGCGCGCTCGGTGATCAGGTCGCGGATCAAGCCGGGTTTTGCATGCTTGAACGACAGCGCGCCGGTCAGCGCCGCCAGCGCGTAGCCGCGGTCGGGGTCCTCGGTCGCGCGGAAATAGGCCACCAGCAGCTTGATCTTGTTGTTGCGGCCCGGCTCGTAGGCGAGACGGTCGAGCAACTCGGCAAAGCGGTTCATGCGCCAGCCTCGCCGGCGGACTCGGCCTCGCCGGTCAGCGCTGCCGTTTCGCCTTCGTCCTCGTCGCCATAGCCGACCAGGTCGAGCGGCCGCGCGGCAAGGCCCCTGGTCTTGCACCAGTGCACCAGCGCATCTTCCTGGCCATGCGTGACCCAGATCTCGCCGGCGCCGGTGGCGGCGATCGTCGCGGTCAGGCCGTCCCAGTCGGCATGATCCGAGATCACCAGCGGCAGCTCGACACCACCCTGCCGCGCGCGGGCGCGCACCCGCATCCAGCCCGAGGCGAAGGCGGTGACGGGATCGGGGAAACGTCGTGTCCAGATGTCGGATGTCGCGCTCGGCGGCGCCAGCGTGATGGTGCCGGCGAGCTCCGCCTTCTTCATGCCGCGCGCCGGCCTGAGCTCGCCGAGCGGGATGCCGCGCTCCTGATAATAGTATGTGATCTTCTCCATCGCGCCGTGCAGATAGATCGGCGCGTCGTAGCCGGCCTCGCGCAGCAGCGCGATCACGCGCTGCGCCTTGCCGAGTGAGTAGGCGCCGACCAGATGCGCGCGCTCCGGAAACAATTTTGCGGAGGCCAGCAGCTTGTTGACCTCGTCGGCGGCGTCGCCGTGGCGGAACACCGGCAGCCCGAAGGTCGCCTCGGTGATGAAGACGTCGCACGGCACCAGCTCGAACGCCGCGCAGGTCGGATCGCGCGCGTCCTTGTAGTCGCCGGAGGCGACGATGCGCGTGTCCTTGCAGGTCACGGCGATCTGCGCCGAACCCAGCACATGGCCGGCAGGATGGAACGTCACCGTGACGTCGCCGAGCCTGATCTCTTCGCCGTAAGCGACGGCCTGCGTCGAGCCGGCGAAATCGTCGCCATAGCGCAGCCGCATCATGTCGAGCGTTTCTTGGGTGGCGAGCACCGCGCCGTGGCCGGGGCGGGCGTGGTCGGAATGGCCGTGGGTGATCAGCGCGCGCTCGACCGGCTTGACAGGGTCGATATGGAAGCCGCCCACCTTGCAAGCGAGGCCGGCCGGGACGGGCATCAGGATGTCGTGCGGGCGCATGGTGCCAATATAGGGGCTCGATCCGCGATGTTTAGCCGTCATGCGCGGGCTTGACCGCCGCGTGCTTCTTCGGAAAAAGTCCCGGCTTTCACGACAACATCGGTTCCTTAACAGCGAATGCCTGCCCGCCTGTTCCTGTCCTCCGGCGATCTCGTCGCCGACCGCCGCTTCGAGTTCGCGCGCGACCTGCAATTGAAGGGCGATCTGCCGGCCGCCGCCGAGCTGCTGGAGCAGGCCATCGAGCTCGCCCCGAACTTCGTCTCCGCCTGGTTCACGCTGGGCGAAATTCGTCGGCAGCTCGGCCAGCGCGAGGCCGCCATCGCCGCCCTTTGCGCCGCGCGCGAGGCCGATCCCGACGACCGCCATGGCGCCGGCCTGCGCCTGATGCAGCTCGGCGCCGAGGCGGTCAGCGCGATGCCGCCGGCCTATGTTCAGACCCTGTTCGACCAATATGCGCCGCGCTTCGAGGCCGCGCTGGTCGGCGACCTCGGCTATCGCGGGCCGGCGCTGCTGTTCAAGGCGGTGCTGTCGGTGCGCGCGAGCGCCAAGAAGCCGGCGTTCTTCAAGCGCGCGATCGATCTCGGCTGCGGCACCGGGCTTGCGGCCGGCGCGTTCGCAAAACACGTCGACCGCTTCACCGGCATCGACCTGTCGCCGCGCATGATCGAGAAGGCGCGCTCGACCGGCCTCTATGCCGAGCTCGAGACTGACGACATGCTGAAGGGCATTGCGAGCAAGCCGGACGCCAGCGCGGAACTGATCCTCGCCGCCGACGCGATGGTCTATGTCGCCGATCTCGCGCCGGTGCTCGCCGAGGCGGAACGCGTGTTGGTGCCGGGCGGCGTGCTCGCCTTCACGACCGAAACGCATGACGGCGAGGGCGTCATCATCGGCGAGGGCCTGCGCTATGCGCACAGTGCGGCGCATGTCCGCGCGTCGGTCGCCGCGGCGGGACTGACACTGGCGCTGCTCGAGGATCTGTCGGCGCGTAATGAGGATAACGTCCCGGCGCCGGGACTCGTCGCAGTCGCCGTAAAGGCGTGAGTGCCTTCTTCCCTTCTCCCCTTGTGGGAGAAGGTGGCGCGGACGTAGTCCGCGACGGATGAGGGGTCTGCATCCGCGGAGACATACCCCTCACCCGGCTTCATCTCGCTCCGCTCGATTGCGCCACCCTCTCCCACAAGGGGAGAGGGTGCAGCGTCATCTGCCTCGCGCCCAGAACTTGAGTCTACACGCTACGCATTTGCCGTGACGCGGCATTGCGCCGCGCGGTGATGACTTCGCGCTTGCCCGCTGCATGGCGGAATGCGACAGCTTGCGCTCCAAGGGAGAGAAACAATGAAAAAGCAAACCCGGCGCGAATTCGGCGCCACCGCATTGTCAGCCATCGCAGCCTCCGTGCTGCCCGCACCGTTCGTCTGGGCCGCCGAGAAGAAATACGATCCGGGCGCGAGCGACACCGAGATCAAGCTCGGCCAGACCGTGCCGCATTCTGGACCCGGCTCGCTCTATGGCGTGCTCGGCCGCGTCGGCGAAGCCTATTTCCAGATGATCAACGAGAAGGGCGGCATCAACGGCCGCAAGATAAAATTCCTCACCATGGACGACGCCTACAGCGCGCCGAAATGCGTCGAGGCGACGCGCCGCCTGGTCGAGCAGGAGGAGGTGCTGGCGCTGTACGGCTCGCTCGGCACCGCGCCGCAGACCGCCGTGCATAAATATCTCAATTCCAAGGGCGTGCCGCAGCTGCTGCTCAACACCGGTGCCTCGAAGTGGAATGACCCGAAGAACAACAAATGGACCATGGCGGGCCTGCCGCTCTATCCGACCGAGGCGCGCATCCTCGCCAAGCACGTCGTCGCCGTGAAGCCGAACGCCAAGATCGGCATCCTCTACCAGAACGACGATTTCGGCCGCGACTTCTTAGGGCCCTTCAAGAAGGTGCTGGCCGATGCCGGCGGCACCGCGCAGGTGATCATGGAGCAGACCTACGATCTCACCGATCCGACGGTCGATTCCCAGCTCATCAATCTCTCGAAGTCGGGCGCCGACGTCTTCTACAACATCACCACCGGCAAGGCGACGTCGCAGTCGGTCCGCAAAGTTGCCGAGCTCGGCTGGAAGCCGCTGCAGCTGCTGTCGGCCGGCTCGACCGGCCGCTCGATCCTCAGCGCCGCCGGCTTCGAGAATGCCAAGGACATCGTCGCGATCCGCTACGCCAAGGAGGCGGGGCCGGGCCGCTGGGAGAAGGATCCGGATTCGATGGCGTTCGAGGAGTTGCGCAAGAAGTATCTGCCCAATGTCGACCCTGATAACACCATCGCCTATGCCGGCTATGGTCAGGTGGCCTCGATGGCGGAAATCCTGCGCCGCTGCGGCGACGAATTGACCCGCGCCAACGTGCTCAAGCACGCCACCACGCTCGCCGGCTACCACTCGCCGTTCTTCCTCGACGGCGTCAATTACAGCTACACGCCCGACGACTACACGCCGATGAAGACGCTCTACATCTCGATCTTCAACGGCAAGGACTGGGATATCTCCGACAAGCCCGTGACGGAGTAGGGGAAGGCGCACGCTCTTTCGTCCCCCTCTCCCCGCCCTTCGCGCGGAGAGGGCGGGGTGGGGGGCATCTCTCCATCAGGCGGTGTAAGTTGCGAGGCCTGTACCCCCTCACCCGGATCGCATCTGGCGATGCGATCCGACCTCTCCCCGCAAGTGAGGCGAGGTGACTTTCGAGGCGCTTCGCGTCATCAAAAGTTCGACGGGGGCATGCCCCCTGCCACCTGCTGCCATTTCCGTCCACCCTCGACGAACCCGCCTGAACCGCCTACCTCTTGGGCGTGTCGACGCTCGATCTGTTTTCCGTCACGCCGCCCGAGGCGGCCGATCTTTTGCCGCGCCGGTTTCGCGACTGGTTTGCTTCCCGCGGCTGGTCGCCGCGCGAGCACCAGCTCGCGCTGCTGGCGAAGGCGCGCGAGGAGCGCTCGGCGCTGCTGATCGCGCCGACCGGCGCCGGCAAGACGCTGGCGGGGTTTTTGCCGACGCTGGTGGAGTTGAGTGGCGAGCAGGACCGCAAGGATTCTCACCTCCCCCTGAGAGGGGGAGGTCGGCATGCTCGGGGGCGCGCGAGCGCAACCGAGCGGGACGGGTGGGGGTCAGCCGCGGGCACGGAGCAAGCGGCTGACCCCCATCCCAACCTTCCCCCTTTCAGTGGGAAGGAGCCTGACGAACTCGCAAGCGGCGAAGAGACGGCCGCGGAGAAAGTTCGCCCCAGTCTCATCTCCACCGGCCGCTCCGTTCGCCGCACTGGCGGGCTGCACACGCTCTACATCTCGCCGCTCAAAGCCCTCGCGGTCGACATCGCGCGCAATCTGGAGACGCCGGTCGCCGAGATGGGGCTGCCGATCCGGATCGAGACCCGCACCGGCGACACGCCGGTGTCGCGACGGCAGCGGCAGCGGCGCTATCCGCCGGATATTTTGTTGACCACGCCGGAGCAGCTGGCGCTGCTGCTCGCCTCCGACGACGCGCCGTATCTGTTTTCCTCGCTGAAGCGCATCGTGCTCGACGAGCTGCATGCGCTGGTGACCTCGAAGCGCGGCGATCTGTTGTCGCTCGGGCTCGCGCGGCTCTGGACCATCGCGCCGCAGATCCGCGCCATCGGCCTGTCAGCGACCGTAGCCGAGCCCGAACAGCTGGCGCGTTTCCTGGTGCCGCAGCCGGGCGGCGAGTTCGCGTCCGCTGACGTCGTTACCGCCGGCGGCGCCACGCCGCCTGTCGTCGAGATGCTCGACACCCGCGAGCGGCTGCCGTGGTCGGGCCACAGCGCGCGCCATGCGCTGCCCGAGGTCTACGAGTTGATCAAGCGCAACAAGACCACGCTGGTGTTCGTCAACACCCGCAGTCAGGCCGAGATGCTGTTCCAGGATCTCTGGCGCATGAACGATGACGGGCTGGCGATCGCGCTGCATCACGGCTCGCTCGACGTTGCGCAGCGCCGCAAGGTCGAGGACGCGATGGCCGCGGGAAAGCTGCGCGGCGTGGTCTGCACCTCCTCGCTCGATCTCGGCGTCGACTGGGGCGACGTCGACCTCGTGATCAATATCGGCGCGCCGAAGGGATCGTCGCGGCTGATGCAGCGGATCGGCCGCGCCAACCACCGTTTCGACGAGGCTTCGCGAGCTGTGCTGGTGCCGGCGAACCGTTTTGAAGTGCTGGAGTGCGCGGTCGCGATCGATGCCATCGCCGAGAACGCGCAGGACACGCCGCCGCTGCGCACCGGCGCGCTCGACGTGCTGGCCCAGCACGTGCTCGGCTGCGCCTGCGGCAAGCCGTTTTTGTCGGACGAGCTCTACGACGAAGTGCGCACATCAGCGCCTTACGCCGCGCTCGCCCGCAGCGATTTCGACGATGTCGTAGACTTCGTCGCCACCGGCGGCTACGCGCTGAAAACCTATGAGCGGTTTGCCCGCATCAAGCAGGACAAGCAGGGCCGCTGGCGGGTCGCCAATCCCAAGGTGCGGCAGAGCTACCGCCTCAACGTCGGCACCATCGTCGAAGAGACCATGCTGAAGGTGCGGCTGGTGCGCTCGCGCGCCGGCGGCCAAGGGAAAAGCGGCGGATCGACCGGCGCGATTGCGCGCGGCGGACGTATGCTGGGCGAGATCGAGGAGGTCTTCATCGAGGGCCTCGTCGTCGGCGACACCTTTGTGTTCGGCGGTGAGGTGGTGCGCTACGAGGCGCTGGTCGAGGACCAGGTCTATGTCTCCCGCGCCAACGACAAGGACGCCAAGGTGCCGTCCTATATGGGCGGCAAGTTTCCGCTCTCGACCTATCTCGCCGAGCGCGTCCGCAAGCTGCTCGACAACAGCCGTGCCTGGAACGCATTGCCGGACCAGGTGCACGACTGGCTGTCGCTGCAAAAAAAATATTCCCGCGTGCCGGCGGTGCGCGAGCTGCTGGTCGAGACCTTTCCGCGCGGCGGCAGCCATTATCTGATCTGCTATCCGTTCGAGGGCCGGCTGGCGCACCAGACGCTCGGCATGCTGCTGACGCGGCGGCTGGAGCGCGCCCGCGCCCGGCCGCTCGGTTTCGTCGCCAATGAATATGCGCTGGCGGTCTGGGGCGTCGGCGATCTCTCCTTCATGATCCGGCAGGGCAAGCTCGATCTCAACGCGCTGTTCGACGCCGACATGCTCGGCGACGATCTCGAGGCGTGGCTGGCGGAGTCCGCGCTGATGAAGCGCACCTTCCGCAATTGCGCGATCATTTCCGGCCTGATCGCGCGCCGCTTCACCGACGAGGAGAAGTCGCGCCGCCAGGTGCTGTTTTCGACCGACCTGATCTACGACGTGCTGCGCAAGCACCAGGCCGACCATGTGCTGCTGCGCGCCGCGCGCGGCGATGCCGCCACAGGTTTGCTCGATCTCCGCCGTCTTGGCGACATGCTGTCGCGCATCAAGGGGCGAATCACCCACAAGGCGCTCGACCACGTTTCCCCGCTTGCGGTCCCCGCGCTGCTGGAAATCGGCCGCGAGTCAGTTTATGGCGAAGCATCCGACGAGCTCCTGGCCGAAGCGGCCGAGGAACTCGTGCGGGAGGCGATGACATAAAGCTGGGACATGGGACGTGACGGCAGGCGCGCTGGCTTCGGAGACGAGTGACGACATGCGCGTTACGAAGGTCACGGTTGCCGATGTCGGCTTCGTCGCCGATTGCTCCGGCGCGCTGTTCTGGGAAGAGCAGCGGCTGCTGGTGGTCTCCGACCTGCATCTCGAAAAGGGCTCGAGCTTTGCCGCCCGCGGCGTGCTGCTGCCGCCCTACGATACCGTGGCAACGCTGAGCCGGCTCGCTGCCGTGATCGCGCGGCACGATCCGCGTCAGGTGATCGCGCTCGGCGACAGCTTTCATGATCGCACCGCGCATGAGCGGCTGTCGGATGCGGACCGCGAGGCGCTGGCCGCGCTGCAGGCGCGGCGCAGCTGGATCTGGATTTCAGGCAATCACGACCCGGCGCTTCCCTCCGATCTCGGCGGCGTGGTCGCCACCGAGGTCGCGATCGGCCCGATTGCGTTCCGCCACGAGCCGACCGGAGCTGCCGGCGAGATTGCCGGCCATCTGCATCCCAAGGCCCGCGTGCCGACCCGCGGCCGCTCGATCGAGCGCCGCTGCTTCGCCTCCGACGGCGAGCGCGCGGTGATGCCGGCCTTCGGCGCCTACACCGGCGGCCTGAGCATCCGCGACGCGGCGTTCGCGAGGATTTTTGGATCGCCGGGTTTCACGGCCCACGTGCTCGGCGACAACCGCGTGCACGCGTTCGTCGCGTCGCGGTGTTATTAGACCGCTACCCTATCCCCGTCATCCTGAGGTGCGAGCCTTGCAGCGCAATTGCGCTGCTGGGCGAGCCTCGAAGGATGCACGGCCACCAGCCGGGCCGTTCATCCTTCGAGGCTCGCCGAAGAGGCGAGCACCTCAGGATGACGGGATGCAAATGGGCGTGGGCGGCGGCGACGCAGTCTTACGCTGCCTTCGCCTGCACGGTGTCACAATACTCCGCGAGGCGGTCGGCGAGCCGTAGCGTCGCGGGGCTGGCCTCGGGGGCGGCGACGAGGGCGACTTCGGTCCGGTCGAGCGGCGCAAAGCCATCCTTTGCCGTCAGCACGCGATGCTCGGCCTGGATCGACATCTCCGACAGAATGCTCAAGCCGAGGCCCGCGGCGACCGCGGCCTGGATGCCGGCGAGGCTGGAGGAGGTATAGGCCATGTGCCAGTTGCGGCCGGCGCTCTCCAGCGCGTGGATAGCGCGGGCGCGATAGAGGCAGCCGGAGGCGAAGCCGATCAGCGGCACCGAGCCGATCGTGGTGTCGCGCGGATGGCTCTTGCTGGTGACCCAGTGCACGCGCTCCGGCCAGACCGCGATGCCGCCCTTCTCGTTGGCGGCGCGCTTGATCAACGCGAGATCGAGATCGCCGCGCTCGAGATCGCGGTACAGAAACAGGCTCTGGCCGGAACGCACGTCGAGCCGCAGGCTCGGATGGCTGCGCGCAAAGGTCGCCAGCAGTTTGGTCAGCCGGTAGGCGGCAAAATCCTCGGTGATGCCGAGCCGGATCGCGCCTTCGCCGCTCGGCTGCGACACCACATCGCGCGCCTCTTCGGCCAGCGCCAAGAGCCGCCGCGCATAGGACAGCAGCCGCTCGCCGGCCTCCGTCGGGGTGACGTCCTTGCCGCTACGGATCAGCAGCGGCTGGCCGACATCCTCTTCCAGGCGCTTGATCTGCTGGCTCACCGTCGACTGGGTGCGGTGGACGCGTTCCCCGGCCCGCGTAAAACCGCCGGCATCGACCACCGAGACGAAACTGCGCAGCAGCTCCAGGTCGAGCATCTTCGATCTCCATTAAGAAATCCACTGGAGGCTAGTTTATCATTTAATTTCCAAATGGGAAGGCGCGGGCCTAGATCATGGCCGAAGGAGAACCGCCATGTCCGTCGCGTCCTCGATGGCCGCCCCCCGCGCCCGCTTCAACACCCTGCCGTTCCTGATCGCCCTGTTCTGCCTGCTCTGGAGCTATGCCTTCGTCGCCGGCAAGATCGGCGTCACCGACTGCCCGCCGCTGATCCTGCTCGCCGCGCGGTTTTCGTTGGCCGGCGTCCTGATTCTCGGCATTTCCCTGCTGCGCAGGGATGCGTGGGACATCAGCTGGCGCGACGTGGCGGTGTTCGCGGTACTCGGCGTCGCCAACAACGCGCTTTATCTCGGCCTCGGCTATACCGGCCTGAAGACGGTGTCCGCCGGCCTCGGCGGCCTGATCGTCTCGGCCAATCCGGTGTTCACCGCGGTGCTGGCCGCGCTGTTCCTCGGCGAGGCGCTGACCCTGCGCAAGGTGATCGGCCTCTTGCTCGGCATGGTCGGCGTCGCCTTCATCGTCTGGCACCGGATATCGGTCGGCACCGATGACCCGCACGGCATCGTGTTCACGCTGGCCTCGCTCGCGTCGATCGTTGCCGGCACCATCCTGTTCAAGCTGCTCGCGCCGAAGGGCAGCCTGTGGATCGGCAACGGCATCCAGAACATCGCCGGCGGGCTTGCGGTGATGCCGTTCGCCTTCACGCTGTCCAGCGTCAGCGACATCGTGCCGAGCATGCGGCTGGCCGGCGCCTTCGCGTTCCTGGTGCTCGGCGGCTCGATCCTGGCCTATCTGCTCTGGTTTCATCTCCTGAAAGTGTGTGGCGCCACCGCCGCCAGCGCCTATCACTTCCTGATGCCGCCGCTCGGCATGCTGTTCGCGTTCCTGGTGCTCGGTGAGCATGTCGAATTTCGCGACCTGCTCGGGATCGTTCCGGTGGCACTCGGCATTTATCTGGTGACCCGCCCCGCGGCCGCCGCACCCAACAGGACTGTGACATGAGCATCACCATCACACTGATCGGCGGACCCACGGCCTTGATCGAGATCGACGGGTTCCGCCTGCTCACCGATCCGACCTTCGATGCGCCCGGCGACTATCAACTGCCGCATGTGAAGCTGGAGAAGCTGACCGGCCCCGCGCTTCGTGCCAGCGATGTCGGCGACGTCGATGCGGTGCTGCTCAGCCACGACCAGCACTCCGACAATCTCGACCATTCGGGGCGGGATTTTCTCAAGCGCGCGAAGCGCGTGCTGACCACCGAGGCCGGCGCCAAGCGGCTCGGCGATCATGCCGAGGGTTTTGCGCCCTGGGCCTCGACAGTGCTGAAGAAGGGCGGCCAGTCCCTGACCATCACCGCAACACCGGCGCGGCATGGACCTGCGGGCATCGAGCCGCTGTCCGGCGACGTCATCGGCTTTGTGGTGGAACCGGGCAACGGCAGTCGGCCGATCTATGTCAGCGGCGACACCACCTGGTTCGACGGCGTCGCCGAGGTGGCGCGGCGCTTTCCTTGCGGCGTGGTGCTGCCGTTCGCGGGAGCCGCGCAGACCCGCGGCCCGTTCCATCTCACCATGGACACCAACGACACCATCGAGACCGCGCGCGCTTTTGCCGACGCCGTGATCGTGCCGGTTCATACCGACGGCTGGGCGCATTTCCGGCAGAACGCCAATGACCTGCGGATGTCGTTCGACACGCTCGGCTTCGGCCGCCGCCTGCGCATTCTCGAGCCCGGGGTTGCGACAGAAATCGCATAGGTTTCGTCCGAGGAACCTTGGTCGTGTCCGGCTCGTTGTCGCGACGGCTGGAACCGGACATGACGCGGCACAACACGATCTCGCGGGACCAATGTGAGGATGCGCCGCGTGGCAACGCGCAGCGTCAGCCGTTCAGCTTCGGCCGGTTCCTGAAGACGCTCGGTCCCGGTCTGATCACCGGCGCCTCCGACGACGATCCGTCCGGGATCGGCACTTACAGCCAGGCCGGTGCGCAATTCGGCTACGGCATCGGCTGGACCATGCTGGTGACGTTTCCGCTGATGTCGGCGATCCAGGAGATCTGCGCACGGGTCGGCCGCGTCACCGGACGCGGCATCTCGGGCAATGTCAGCCGGCATTATCCGCCCTGGCTATTGGTCGCCGTGGTGGCGCTGCTTGCGATCGCCAACACCGTCAATATCGCGGCCGACCTCTCGGCGATGGCGGATGCGACCAGGCTGCTGATCGGGGGACCGGCGATCCTTTATGTCGTGCTGTTCGGCGTCGCGTCGGTAGCGGCGCAGATCTTCATGAACTACAAGCGCTACGTCGCGGTGCTGAAATGGCTGACCCTCAGCCTGTTTGCTTATGTCGCGGCGCTCGCCTTTGCGAGGGTGTCGTGGCACGAAGCCCTGGCCGGCGTGCTGGTGCCGCGCATCAGTTGGAGCGCGGACTATCTCACGACCATCGTCGCGATCCTCGGCACCACGATCTCGCCCTATCTGTTCTTCTGGCAGGCCTCGCAGGAGGCCGACGAGCAGCGCGTCGATGTCACCAAGCATCCGCTGATCGTCCAGCATTACGGCGCACAGCGCGAGTTCTCTCGCATCCGCGCCGACACCATCACCGGCATGGCGTTCTCCAACCTGATCGCGCTGTCGATCATCGTCACCGCCGCGGCGTCGCTGCATGCCACCGGGAAGACCGACATCCAGACCTCGGCGCAGGCGGCCGAGGCGCTGCGCCCGATCGCAGGGCCCTGGGCGGAAGTGATCTTCGCGCTCGGCATCGTCGGCACCGGACTATTGGCGATCCCGGTGCTTGCGGGCGCCACGGCTTACGCGGTCGGCGAGGGACGGCGATGGCGGGTCGGCCTGACCCGCAGGCCCAGGCGGGCGATCGCGTTCTATTCGGTGCTGGCGCTGTCGGGCGGGCTCGGCATCGCGCTCAACTTCACGCCGATCGATCCGATCTCGGCGCTGTACTGGAGCGCTGTCGTCAACGGGGTGCTCGCCGTGCCCGTGATGGTGCTGCTGATGCTGATGGCGCGCCGCGAGGATGTAATGGGCCGCTTCGCGGTTCGCGGCTTGCTCTACTGGCTCGGCTGGCTGTCGACGGGGGCGATGGCGCTCAGCGTGATCGCGATGGGGATCATGCAATTCGTCTAGGACGGATGGCGCGAAGCCTACGCATCTGATTTCAATCCTTGCGGAATACGATCGAGGCCATCCAGCCGGTCATCAGCGCCATGAAGGCGGTGACGAGGCCGTAGACCAGGCCGTTCTGCCGCGCGGTGGTGGCGACGAACTGCTCGAAGCCGACCTTGACGATCTCGAACGCGGTCTCGGTCTTGGTCACCAGCGCGCCGTCGCTGAACAGCTTGATCTCGACATTGTAGGTGCCGATCGGCACCTCGGCCGGCAGCGGAATGCCGGTGCGGAACAGGGTCGGCGTCAGGAACGTCACCGCCGAGGTCGCCTCGCGGTAGAGGCCGTGCTCGGTGCGCAGCCGCACGAAGGCGCTGCGGAAGGCGTCGTTCGGCACCACGTCGGCATAATCGGGACCGACTCGCTGCATCAACAGCACGTTGTTGAGCCCGAGCTGCTGGCGCCGCTGCACCTCGGGGGAAGCGATCTGGTCGAACGGGCGATTGGAGAACAGCGCGAGATAGCCCGGCACCTGCAGGAACTGCCGCGAGTCGGTGTTGATCCAGATGCCGAATTTGCGCTCCTTGCGTCGCGTCACCATGTCGGCGCGCGGGCCGGAGACGGTGACGACGAGATCGTAGCTGCCGCGATTTGGGGGCGTCTTGTCATCCTTCTCGACCGAGCCGAACAGCACGAGCTCGCCGCCGGAATAGTTCGGCGTCACCGTGACGCGGTGATTGGAGACCGACACGATCAGCCGCTCGGCATGGACCGGTGTGGCCGCAAGCATGGCGGCAACGAGGCCGATGATGGCAAGCGGCGTGCGCGCCCTCATGGTGGACCTCCGCCACCGGTTTCGCGGATGCTGAACAGGTCCTGCGGCCGGATCACCAGTTCGACCGCGAAGCGGATGCCGACCGCGAGCACCAGAAGGCCGAGCAGCAGCCGCAAATGCTCGCCGCGGATCTTCTGGCCGGCGCGAGCGCCGAACTGCGCGCCGGTGACGCCGCCGACCATCAGGATCAGCGCCAGCACCGCGTCGACCAGATGATTGGTTACCGCGTGCAGCAAGGTCGCGAACGTCATGGTGACGAGGGTGAGCACCATCGAGGTGCCGATCACGGTCGAGGTCGGCACCCGCAGCAGATAGATCATCAGCGGCACCAGGATGAAGCCGCCGCCGATGCCCATGATGGCGCCGATGAAGCCGATCACCAGCCCGACCACGACGACCGGAATCACCGAGAGGTAGATCTTGGAGCGCTTGAAGCGCAGCTTCAGCGGCAGGCCGTGGACCCAGCCATGGCTGCCGGGCTTGCGCAGTGTCACCGCGCCGCCGCGGCGGATCCGCAGCATCGCGCGCAGGCCTTCCCAGAACATCAGGCCGCCGACGGTGGTCAGCAGGATGACATAGGACAGCGCGATCATCAGATCGAGCTGACCGAGCGAGCGCAGGAATGTGAAGGTCCACACCCCCATCGCGGTGCCGAGCGTGCCGCCGACCAGCAGCACCGTCGCCAGCAGTGGATCGATCGCGCGTCTGCGCCAATAGGAGATCGCGCCGGAGAACGACGAAGCCGCGATGTGGCTGGCGACGGACGCCACCGCCACCGCGGGCGCAATCCCGACGAAGATCAATAGCGGCGTCATCAGGAAGCCGCCGCCGATGCCGAACATGCCGGAGACAAACCCGACCGCTGCGCCCATCGCCAGGATGAGGAAGACATTGACCGGAATGTCGGCGATCGGGAGATAGAGCTGCACGCGCGTCGCTTCTGTCGGTTCGCGCGCGAGGCTGGGCGCAAGGCCGCATCACGGGCGTGGTGTCGTTCCGGGCATTCTCCGGCAGAACGATCCGGTCGGCGCGCATGGAGCAGGCGAACGCGGGGTCGATTGCCGCATCCCTGCATAACTGAAATCGGCGGGAGGCGGGACTAAAGAATCCGCCTCATGGGGCTTTTTTGCCGCATGTTGCCGGCGTGCTTGCGGAGGTGGTTGATGATTCAGATTAATGACAGATGCGCCTGGAGCTATTTCCGTTCCGATGGAATCGGAACGGCGCTCCAGCTTCTTGTTTTGACGCGTTTTCTTCACGCGAACCGGTATCCACTTCGCTGGAAAACGCTCTAGCTCAGCGCCGGTTGACCGGCGTGGTGACGAGGTTCATCGCGAGCGCCTGCCTCTCGCTCAACCAGCGGATGTCCGCGGTCTGCGACATCGCCTCCACGATCTCGGAAGAGACGCCCATCTTGGTCATGTAGCCGAGCACCATGCCCTGGATGCGCTGCGCCTCAGCGACCGGATCGCTCATCTGCGCTTTCGAGGTGAAGCGATGCACGCCGAGGCGTGAGCCCGCAATGCCATAGCGCTTGTCGCCGCCGGCATAGATCAGGACGCAGGCGCTGGCGCATGCAGCGGGACGAATCCTGCCCGACGCGTCGGCGGTGCCCACCGCCGTGACCAGCCCGCGCGCGCGAATGACCTCGCCCATGATCGCGGCCTGGTTCAGCGAGCCGCCTTGCGACGACAGCAGCACGGCATCGCCGCGCGACAGGCGCGCCTCGTCGAGGCGGTCGCGGAACCAGCTTGCGCTGGCCGAGCCGATCTCGCCGCTGATCGCAAGCGCGCGCCGGCCGCGGCCCGAGCCGTCGATGTCGACACTGGGAATCACGGCCGAGGTCATGTTCGCCGCGATATAGCTCTCGCGCCAGAACTCCCAGGCGCCCGGCTGCGACAGGTCGCGATAGGCGCGGATCAGCACACCCGACAGCAGCAGGACGAAGATGATCACGGACCAGATCGAGGGCCGGAAGATGCCGCGCGGTGCTGGAGCCTGCGGCGGGAAAGGCGGCGGCTGGCGAGGCGGTGGATTTGGCGGCGGCCCCCAGACTGAGGGGCGCTGGCGCGGCGGCGCAATCCGCGGTCCGGTGGGCGACGAACGATGCACGTCCGTACCATCCTCCTGACGATCATCGGCAGACAAGCCCGATCCTCCGGCACAAAGCCACGTCGCGCTTATCTACACGGCTGCAGCCCGGAGGGATAGGACGGCGACGCCCGCGAGGGGGCGCCCTCGTTTCAACTTAGTGAGCGGTCAAGGCGGCGGTCCGCTTCGTCGCCGGCCTGAGCGGCTTGGCGGCGGCGGGCTGCGCCGGGGCCGCGTCCCAGCCGCCGGCCGGGGCCGCCACGTTGACGGCGTCGCTCGGCTGCGGCTCGGCGATGAAGGTCTGGATCGCGAGCTTGGCGGCGGCCAGCGACTGCGGGTCGAGCCGCTTGGCGATGTCGTCGCGCTTGCGGCCGGCGTCGGCATCGCCCTGCGCCGCCGCGAGGCTGAACCACTTGAACGATTCGGCGAGGTTCTGTTCGACCCCGATGCCGCGGGCGTAGAGAATGCCGAGGTTGACCTGGCTGTCGGCGACGCCGCGGTCGGCGGCCTTGCGGAACCACTGCGCCGCGCTCTTGTAGTCGGCGCCCTTGCCGCCGCCGTCGGCGTCGAGCACGGCGAGGTTATGCATCGCCTTGGCATTGCCGCGCTCGGCGGCCTGCACGTAGTAGCGGCGCGCCACGTCGAAGTCGCGCTTCACGCTAAGGCCCTTCTCGTAGAAGGTGCCGAGCCGGAACATCGCAGGCACGACGCCGGCCTGCGCGGCACGGCCATACCATTTGGCGGCTTCGTCGAGATTGGCGGTCACGCCCTTGCCCTCGGCAAAGCGGATGCCGACCTCATAGGCCGCGGTGGCGTCGCCCTTCAGCGCGGCGGTGCGCAGCGCCGGTCCGCCGATCGCGTCCGGCAGCTTCTCGCCCGCGGGAATCTGGATCGTCGCGAGCTTGCCGCCAAGCGGCGGCGCCAGCGGTGCCGCTGCAATCGAGCCGGTGACGTCATTGCCACTGATCGGCGCTGCTGCCGCGGGAGCGGCGGCCGGCATCGGTGCAACCGCCGGCATGGCTGCCGCCGCAGCCGGAATCGTCACCTGCGCGCTGTCGAGCGTGTTCGGCGCGGGCGTGTTGTTGGACTGGCGGCCGAGCGGCGTCGGTGAGGTCATCGACGGCCCGGGCGTGGCTGCGGGCGGGGCCGGCGTCGCGGAATGATCGGAAGGCAACTGCGGCGGAGCCGCGGCGGGCTCGCTCTCCATCGCCGGCATCTGCGGGGCGCTGCTGGTGTCGAGCAGGTTCATCGCCAGCTTGGCGGTGCCGAGCAGGATCACGACCACGCTCGCGCCGACCAGCAGCGAACGGATCTTTGAGGTGATGGTCGAAGGCTCGCGCTCGGGCGCGCCGGCCTTGACGGCCGCGGCCTTCGCGGCCTTGTCAGCCTTCTCCTTGGCCGCAGCCTTGCTGGCGGCGCGCGCGGCCTTTTCGTTGACCGGCTGCGCGGCGGCGGCCTGCGCGGCGCGGCGCGCGGCGGCGATGAAGCTCGAGGTCGAGACCGGCTCCTTCTTGCCGGCGGGAAGGTCGCTGATCGCGCTCTCGGACGCGGCGATCCGCTCCGACGGCGACGACATGCGGCCGGCGGGACGGGTGCCCGGCTCGAGCGGATGATCCGGCGGCAGTTCCGGCGCCAGCGTCGCGCGGGCCGGCGCGGTATGCGGCTCGAGGATCTCGCTGATGGCGCGCGGCGGCAGCGGCGGCGGGGGAGCGGCAGCAGCCGGCTGCGCCGCATGGAATTCGCGCGGCGCCGACATGAAGTGCTCCTGCGCCAGCGCAGGATTGGGCAGCTCGGGCTTGTACGGGTCGGGCCTGTACTGATCGGCCTTGTACGGATCGGGTTGGGGCTGCGCGACCGGCTCTCGCATCGGCGCGCGCGGCATCTCCATCCGCGCTTCGGTGGGCGGCGGTGCGGCCTGCGGCGGCGCGGTGCGGACGGTGCGCAGATCGTTCTCGATCATCGCCAGCCGGTCGACGACGTGGCCGAGCGTGTTGTGCACGGTCTCCAGCGAATCCTGGGTGCGGCGATCGGTTTCCGACTGGCTGAAGCGGATGTCGGACAGCTCGCGCTTCACCATGTCGACGATGCCGGGGTCCATCATCGGCTGTGGTGCGGCGCCGTTGAAGTTGCGGGTGGCGTCGGCGAGCGAGGCGATATGGGCGTGCTGAGCCTCGAGATGCCGCATGATGTCATGCAGCGCTTCCTCGACCCGGCCGAGATTGCCGGTGCGCTGGTCGGTCGCCTCGAGGCGCTCCAGCAGGTAGGCGACGCGCTGTTCGAGATGGGTGAACGCCGAGGAGCTGTCATTGCCGACCTGCAGGCGGTCGATCCGCTCGGAGAGCGCACGCACCGCGGCTTCGATCGCCTCGGAATTGTCGTAGCCGCCGGGGACCTGGCGGCTTTCCATCGTCGAGGTCAGCGCGGCAATGCGCTGCTCCAGCACGCCGAAGGCGTCACTCGCGGTGTCGGTGCGCGAGACCTGCGAGAGCTGGTCGACCTTGGCCGACAGCGCGTGCACGTCTTCGGAGAGCCGCAGCAGCGCGTCGTTGGAGGCGACGTTGGAGACGATGGCGCGCAGCGCCGCGATCGCGCCCTCGAGCTGATGCACCGTCGACGGATCGTCATTGGCGCGCAGAATCATGTCGAGCTTGGCGCCGAGATTGCGGATCGCCTCGTCGTAGCCGGTGAGCTGCTCGGCCGGGGTCAGCGTGCGCAGCGCTTCGCGAATCTCGGAGAGCGCGCGCTCGATGCCGGCGATCACCTGGCCGTGGCCGTTGCTGCCGTCCTGGCGGATCTCGTCGATCCGCCGATGCAACGAGCGGATCTCGTTCTCGATCGATTCGATCGCCCGGCGCGGCATCGCCTCGGTGATGGCCTGGCGGATGTCGGCAAGCTCGCTGCGGAAGGCGGCGATCGATTGCTCGAGATGGTCGGGCCGCTGCAGCGCCTCGATCTGGCTCGTGATCTTGAGCAAATGCTGCTCGAGCGCGGAGAAGTCCGGACCTGCGGGGGCGGGGGGCGGCGCATAGGCGCCCATCGGCGGACCTGATGGAGCCATCGGCGGCGCGTTGCGCGGCGGCATCTGCCGCGGCGCGGGGCCATCGAGCTCGTTCTGGCGCGCGGCGATCTCCGCGATCGCGGAATCGAACGATGCCGGGCTGAGCGGTGGCGAGGCGCGGTAGACCTGCGCGGCGGCGCGCTCGACCGCCTCGGCCTGACGCTGCCGCTCCTGCAGCAGGCGCTCGTGTTGGAGCCGTTCCTGGATCTGCGGCTCGCGGATCGATTGCGGCTGGTGCTGCTCCTCGCGGATCAGCTGGGGCTGCGGCTCCCGCACCGCCTGCGGCTCGCGCACCGCTTGCGGCCTGGAGATCTGCGACAGCCGCGCATCGAGCCGCGAAATGGCGTCGTTGAGCTGGCGGGCGACGGCGGGCTGTCCGCGCGGCACCTCGGCGCGCACGGCTTCGCCGCGCGACATCGGTTTTGCGATCTGTTCGATCTGGCGGGTGATGGCGTCAAGCCGCTGATGGATGTCGGCGACCTCGCGGCTCTCCCGGCTTTGCATCGGCTGCCGCTGCTCGTGAATGGCGCGATAATCCGGCGGGCTCGGCTCGCCGACGGTGGAATTGAGCCAGTCGTTCAGCGACATGCCGGCGCGCCGCGCCGCCGCCTCGGCCCTTTCGCGGACGGAGGGATCGATGCCGTCAACACTCCACGATACGCGCGAATTCATGATTCCGTCCGGTCCCGACTCCGGCGCTGTACCCTGCGCCCGCAGCCTCCCCGCGCATTCCCGTTAAGAGACAATCGAATTCTGCGCGGGTCGTCTGCCTCAGCTGTCGACTTTTTCCCGTCACGGTAAATAACGGGTTAAGGAATGCGGCCGAGGGGCCCTAAAGTTAGCAATTAGGGAACCTGTTGCGCCGGAACAGGACAGCGATTTGCGTCGCCGTTGAGTCGCTCCGCGCGCAATTCGGGGCTCCGAACTTCTCCTTCCCCCTGAAAGGGGAAGGCCGGGATGGGGGTCTGCCTCAGACACTGCTGTGCGTGGAGAGAAATGATCCCCACCCGCTTTGCTCTGCGAGCAAAGCGACCTCCCCTTTTCAAGGGGAGGTTAAGAATTGTTTCTAGCCGTTGCTCTCGCGCTTGCTGTCGTCGAGCGGCAAGACGTTGTTGCGCTGGGAGATCGCGGACAGCGCGTCGAGCGCCTCCTCGCACCACTCCACCACGACGCGCTCGTGGCGCATGCCGAGACGCAGGTTGAGCATCTTGCCGAGATCGGCCGGCGGCGCGGTGCCGTCGGGAAAGCGCTTGTTGAGCATCCGCTCGTAGCGCTCGTAGCGGTCGCGGTGATGCTCCAGCCGCGCCATCAAATCGGTGCGCAGGGATTCGATGTCGACGCCGTCGAGCGCATAGAGCCGGACCAGCAGGTCGTCCTTGATCGAGGGCGGCACGCTCGGCCGCGCTCCCCAGTGCAGCAGCGCCGCGCGGCCCTCGGCGGTCAGGGTATAGACCAGCTTGTTGGGCTTGCCGGACTGCACCACCTCGCGGCCCTGGACCTGGCCCTTGTCGCGCAGCCGGGACAGCTCGCGATAGATCTGCTGGTGGTCGGCCTTCCAGAAGAAGCCGATCGAGGCATCGAACGTCTTGGCGAGCTCATAGCCCGTCATCGGACGTTCCGTGAGGCACGCGAGGATTGCGTCACCGAGCGCCAACACCCACCTCCATCCCGGTTCCCGAAAAGACCATTCTTTCAGTTCGCTTGACTTTATGCGCTACTGTGCATATGCGTCAATATGCATATGGTGATCGCCGCCCGCCTCGTCGTGGGCGCGCGGTGTTCAGGCTTCTTCTTAAACCCGCCGCAGGAGACGTCCGAATGAGCAAGCCGGGCCTCGACAAGTGGTACGCCTACATGAAGTCCCACGACACATCGGCATTGTGGGATCTGCTGCATCCCGATGCGGTGTTCGAAAGCCCGGTCGTGCACACGCCGCAACGCGGCCGCGACATCACTTTCAAATATCTGACCAGCGCCGCCAAGGTGCTTGGCGGTCCCACCTTCAAGTATCTGGGCGAATGGACCAACGACAGCGGCGCGGTGCTCGAATTCGAGAACGAGATCGACGGCATCAAGCTCAACGGCGTCGACATCATCACGTTCGATGGTGACGGCCGGATCACGCATTTCAAGGTGATGGTGCGTCCGCTCAAGGCCATCAACCTGCTGCACCAGATGATGGGCGCCGAGCTGATGAAGCAAAGCGGCGCTACTTCGCAATCACAGTCCCGATAGGACCTGCCGCAGCCAGCCGGAAGCGGATAAGGTTCGTTCCAACTCACCCAAGCAAGCTGCGCAGCGATTGTCGCGAATGCGACCACGAGCCAGCCGGGAGACCAAGATGCCGACCTACAAAGCCCCCGTCGAGGATGTCAGCTTTCTGCTCAACGACGTCTTCCAGATCGACCGCTATGACAACCTTCCCGGCTTCACCGACGCTTCCGCCGATGTGCGCGAGGCGATCCTCGGCGAGGCCGCCAAGCTCAGCGAGGAAGTGCTGCAGCCGCTCAACCGGGTCGGCGATCTCGAAGGCTGCAAGCGCAGCGACGACGGCAGCGTCACCACGCCGAAGGGTTTCAAGGAAGCGTTCAAGCAGGTCGCCGAAGGCGGCTGGCTCGGCCTGTCGGCGCCGGCGGAATATGGCGGCCAGGGCCTGCCGGTGACGCTCTCGCAGGCGGTCAACGAATTCCAGATCTCCGCCAACATGGCGTTCTCGATGTATGGCGGCCTCACCATGGGCGCGACCGCCGCGCTCCTGGTGCACGGTACGCCCGAGCAGAAGAAGACCTACGTGCCGAAGATGGTCGCCGGCGAGTGGACCGGCACCATGAACCTGACCGAGCCGCATTGCGGCACCGATCTCGGCCTGCTCCGCACCAAGGCGGTGCGCCAGCAGGACGGCAGCTTCAAGATCACCGGCACCAAGATTTTCATTTCCGCCGGTGAGCACGATCTCACTGAGAACATCATCCATCTGGTGCTGGCGCGGATCGAAGGTGCGCCGGCCGGCATCAAGGGCGTCTCGCTGTTCGTCGTGCCCAAGGTGCTGGTCAATGCCGACGGCTCGCTGGGTGCGCGCAACGGCGTCACCTGCGGCTCGATCGAGCACAAGATGGGCATCCACGGCAATTCGACCTGTGTGATGAACTACGACAACGCCACCGGCTGGCTGATCGGCGAAGAGAACAAGGGCATGCAGGGCATGTTCGTGATGATGAACGAGGCCCGCCTCGGCGTCGCCGTGCAGGGCCTCGCGCAGTCCGAGGTCGCCTATCAGAACGCGGTCGCCTATGCGCGCGAGCGCCTGCAGGGCCGTTCGCTGACCGGCGTGAACGCGGCCGACAAGCCGGCCGATCCGATCATCGTGCATCCCGACGTGCGCCGCACGCTGCTCACCATCCGCGCCTTCAACGAGGCGGCGCGCGCCATGGTGGTCTGGACCGCGCTGAAGAGCGACGTCGCCCACCGCTCCAACGATCCCAAGGACCGCCAGGAGGCCGACGACCATATGGGCCTGATGACGCCGGTGCTGAAGGGCGTGCTGACCGACACCGGCTTCGCCAACACGGTCTCCGCGCAGCAGATGTTCGGCGGCCACGGCTACATCGCCGAGCACGGCATGGAGCAGTTCGTGCGCGATGCCCGCATCTCGATGATCTATGAGGGCGCCAACGGCATTCAGGCGCTCGACCTGGTCGGCCGCAAGCTGCCGCGCGACGGTGGCCGTGCCGCGATGGCGTTCTTCGGCGAGGTCGGCGCCTACGCCAAGGAGCATGGCGGCGACGAGGCGATGAAGCCGTTCATCACCCCGCTGTCGGCGGCGCTCGGCCATCTGCAGCAGGCCACCGGCTGGCTGATGCAGAATGCGCTGGCCAAGCCCGACAATGCCGGCGCCGCCGCGACCGACTACATGAAATTGTTCGGCCTGGTTGCGCTCGGCTACATGTGGGCGAGGATGGCCAAGGTGGCGCAGGACAAGATCGCCGCCTCCGGCGCCGCGCCCTATCTGAGCACCAAGCTTGTGACCGGCCGCTTCTTCATGGAGAAGCTGCTGCCGGAGACCGCGGTGCACTTGGCGCGGATCCAGAGCGGCAGCGCCACCACGATGGAACTGGCCGCGGAAGCGTTCTGAAAAATCGTCGCCGCACCCGCTGCGGCGACGGCTTCCTTCGGCTATATATTATGATCCTCATATCACGGAGGGCGTCATGCCTGAGGCATATATCTACGATCACGTTCGTACCCCGCGCGGCCGCGGCAAGGCCGATGGCGCGCTCCATGAAGTGACCGCGCTGGCGCTCGCCACGGTGCCGCTCAAGGCGCTGAAGGAGCGCAACAACCTGCCGGAGGACTCCGTCGATGACGTCGTGCTCGGCGTGGTCGATCCGGTCGGCGAGGCCGGCAGCGACATCGCCCGCTTCGCGGCGCTCAAGGCGGGTCTCGGCGAGAAAGTGCCGGGTGTGCAGATCAGCCGCTTCTGCGCCTCCGGCCTCGATGCCGTGAACTTTGCCGCGGCCCAGATCATGAGCGGCCAGCATGAGCTCGTGATCGGCGGCGGCGCCGAATCGATGAGCCGCGTCGGCATCGGCGCCTCCGGCGGCGCCTGGCCGATGGATCCGTCGATGGCGGTGCCGGCCTATTTCATGCCACAGGGCATCTCGGCTGACCTGATTGCGACCAAATACGGTTTCTCGCGCGATGACGTCGATGCGTACGCGGTGCAGAGCCAGCAGCGCGCCGGCAAGGCCTGGGACGAAGGCCGCTTCAAGAATTCGGTGGTTCCGGTCAAGGACATCAACGGCCTGACCATCCTCGCCAAGGACGAGCACATGCGCCCGACCACGACAATGCAGTCGCTGGCGCAGCTGCAGCCGTCGTTCGCCGCGATGGCGGCGATGGCCGGCTTCGACGCGGTGGCGACCCAGTCGCATCCCGAGGTCGAGAAGGTCAATTACGTGCATCACGCCGGCAACTCCTCCGGCATCGTCGACGGCGCCGGCGCGGTGCTGCTCGGCAGCAAGGAGGCGGGTGCCAAGCACGGCCTGAAGCCGCGGGCAAAAATCCGGGCGTTCGCCAATATCGGCTCGGAGCCGGCGATGATGCTGACCGGCCCGGTCGACGTCACCGAAAAGCTGTTCGAGCGCTCCGGCATGAAGAAGTCGGACATCGACCTGTTCGAGCTGAACGAGGCCTTCGCCTCGGTGGTGCTGCGCTACATCCAGGCCTTCGACATCGACAATGCCAAGATCAACGTCAATGGCGGCGCGATCGCGCTCGGCCATCCGCTCGGCGCCACCGGCGCGATGATCCTCGGCACCGTGCTCGACGAGCTCGAGCGCACCAACAAGCAGACCGCGCTGGTGACGCTGTGCATCGGCGGCGGCATGGGCACCGCGACCATCATCGAGCGCGTGTAAGGCGAGGGGAGCGAACAACATGGCTTACAAGAATTTCAAGTTCGAGACCGACGCCGACGGTATTGCGCTGGTCACCTGGGACATCCCGGGCCGCTCGATGAACGTGTTCGACGAGCTCTCCAACCAGGAGCTCGGCGAGATCATCAAGCAGACCACGGGCGATGCCGCGATCAAGGGTGTGGTCATCACTTCGGCCAAGGAGGCGTTCTGCGCCGGCGCCGACCTCTCGATGCTCGAGGGCATGAACCACGCCTATGCCAAGCTCCTGAAGGAGAAGGGCGAGGAAGCCGCCAACCAGATGCTGTTCGAGCAGAGCCGCAGCATGTCGCTGGCGTTCCGCGCGATCGAGACCTCCGGCAAGCCGTGGGTCGCCGCGATCAACGGCCTCGCGCTCGGCGGCGGCTTCGAGGTCACGCTGGCCTGTCACTATCGCGTCGCCGCCGACAATCCGAAGACCCGGCTCGGCCTGCCCGAGATCAAGGTCGGCCTGTTCCCCGGCGCCGGCGGCACCCAGCGCGTGCCGCGTCTCGTGCCGCCGCAGGATGCGATGACGCTGCTGCTCAAGGGCGAGGCGGTCAAGCTCGACCGCGCCAAGGCGCTCAATCTGATCCACGCCATCGTTCCCGCCGCCGATCTGATCAAGGCGGCGAAGGACTGGATCAAGGGCGGCGGCAAGGCCGTCGCGCCGTGGGACGAGAAGGGCTTCAAGCTGCCCGGCGGTCCCGTCTTCTCCAAGATGGGCATGCAGATGTTCCCGGCCGGCAACGCGATCTACCGCCGCGAGACGTTCGACAACTATCCGGCCGCGCGCGCCATCATGAGCTGCGTCTATGAAGGCCTGCAGTTGCCGATCGACGCCGCGCTGCGCGTCGAGTCGCGTTACTTCACGAGTGTGCTGCGCTCGAAGGAGGCGGCGGCGATGATCCGCTCGCTGTTCCTGTCGATGCAGGAGCTCAACAAGGGCGCGCGCCGCCCGGCCGGCGTGCCGCCGACCAAGGTGAAGAAGCTCGCCGTGATCGGCGCCGGCTTCATGGGCGCCAGCGTCGGTTACGTCTCGGCGCAGGCCGGCATCGACGTCGTGCTTGTCGATCGCGACCAGGAGAGCGCCGACAAGGGCAAGGGTCACGCCAAGAGCGTGGTCGACGGCCAACTCGCCAAGGGCCGCATGAAGCAGGAGGCGGGCGACGCCATTCTCGCGCGCATTACGGCGACGGCCGACTACAACGCGATCAGCGACTGCGACCTCGTCATCGAGGCCGTGTTCGAGGACCGCAAGGTCAAGGCCGACACGTATGCCAAGGCGCAGCCGCTGCTCAAGTCCGGCGCGATCTTCGCCTCCAACACCTCGACCTTGCCGATCAACTCGCTCGCGGAAGAATTCAAGGACCAGGGGAAGTTCATCGGCATCCACTTCTTCTCGCCGGTCGAGAAGATGATGCTGGTCGAGATCATCCTCGGCAAGAACACCGGAGACGTCGCGCTGGCGACCGCGCTGGACTATGTGCGCGCCATCGGCAAGACGCCGATCGTGGTGAACGACTCCCGCGGCTTCTTCGCCAACCGCTGCGTGATGCGCTACATCGCCGAGGGCAACGAGATGCTGCTCGAAGGCGTGCCGCCGGCGATGATCGAGAACACCGCCAAGATGGCCGGCATGCCGGTCGGCCCGCTGTCGCTGCAGGACGAGGTCGCGCTCGATCTCGGGCTGAAGATCACCAAGGCGACCGAGGCCGATCTCGGTCCCAATGCGGTCGACCAGGCGCAGAAGAAGCTGATGGTCGAGATGGTCGAGAAGCAGGGCCGCTTCGGCCGCAAGAACGGCAAGGGCTTTTACGACTATCCGGAAAAGGGCAAGGGCCAGAAGAGCCTGTGGCCGGGGCTCGCCAGCCTGCAGCCGAAGCAGCTCGATCCCGACACGCTGAGCGTCGAGGAATTGAAGCAGCGCTTCCTGGTGGCGCAGGCGGTGGAGGCCGCGCGTACGGTCGAGGACCACGTCATCACCGACGTGCGCGAGGCCGATGTCGGCTCGATCCTCGGCTTCGGCTTCGCGCCGTTCACCGGCGGCGCGCTGTCCTATATCGACTTCATGGGCACGAAGAATTTTGTCGCGCTGTGCCACAGCTTCGAGAAGAAATACGGCTCGCGCTTCACGCCGCCGAAACTGCTCGAAGAGATGGCCGCCAAGGGCGAAACCTTCTACGGCCGCTTCCCGCCGAAGAAGCCGGCAGCGCAGGCCGCGGAGTAGTTCTCGTCGCCGAAGCGGCGTCCTAACCTCCCCTTGAAAAGGGGAGGTCGCTTTGCTCGCAGAGCAAAGCGGGTGGGGATCAACTCTCTCCACGAGCGACGGTGCGTGTGGCCGACCCCCATCCCGACCTTCCCCCTTTCAGGGGGAAGGAGAAGCCTTGTAGCCCGGATGGAGCGCAGCGAAATCCGGGGCGTTTTCTGCCGATGCGCCTGCCCCGGATTGCGCTGCGCTCCATCCGGGCCACGTGGTCGGATCAAATCTCGTCATCGCCGCCGCGCCGTCACGCCGGTCAAACTACCGCCACGCTAGCTCCCCGCGAGCACCACGCTTGCTCCGTACTGGCACCACTCTTGCTGCTGAATCGATAGCCGTCCGCGACCACGTTCAGCGCCAAAGGTGTTCCGTCATGAGTTCCCTGGTGTTCCAAAAAGACGCCGCCGACACCGCGGCGAAAAGCGCGCCGGTTGGCTTGCTGCGCCTGCCGTCGGGTCGTGGGTGGCTGCTTCGGCTGCGCCGCAAGGGGCCCTCATGGGCGGGCCTGGCGCTGCTCCTTCTTGCCGCGGATCTGCTGCTGGCGCTGGCCGCCTGGGGCGCCGTCGATTTCTTCCGCCATTGAGCTGTCGGCCCGCGGAGCGAAAGACATCCCGGCGAGATAGGCGAGCTGACAGGCCACGAGGCTGCCGACCACGAGCGCAACCCCGAAGCCGTTGGACTGCAGCACGATCGCGGCCAGCAGCGCGACCGCCGGCGACACCAGCAACAGCGCCCAGACGCGCAAGTATAAGCCGGTGGCCAGACCGGCGAGCACACTCGCGAACAACAGGGTAATGGCGATCGTCACATTTTTAGACCAGTTGGAGCGGAGGGCACGCCGCAGGTCATAGTGGGTCAGTTGGATCGCGTGAACAAGAACGGCAACGCCCAACGCGCGAACAACGCCGACTCATTGTTAATCACTACAATACGGATCAAATTATTTGGTTCCGGCGCGCCTGCCTGAGGAAGAGAATCAGCGTGCACAAAAAAGAGCCGGATCGGCGATCCGGCTCTTTCGCTTTCATTGCGATCGCGAGCTCACGCCGCCTTGAGCAGGCCTTCCTTCTTCAGCGCTTCCTGCACCTTCGGGCGCGCCGCGACGCGCGCCTTGTAGGCGGTGACATTGGGCAGCGCCGAGAGATCGAAGCCGAGCCGGTCGGCTGCCCACATGATCATGGTGAAGAGGTAGCCATCGGCGACGGTGAACTGGCTGCCCATCAGATAGTCGCGGCCGGCGAGTTGGCTCTCGACATATTTGAACTTGCCCATGGCGCGGTCCCTGAAGAACGCCTTGGCGTCGTCGGCGAGCACCGGCGAGAACATCGGGCCGAGATTCTTGTGCAGCTCGGTGGTGATGTAGTTCAGCCATTCGAGCAGCTTGTAGCGCTCGTTGGAGTCGCGGGCCGGCGCCAGCTTCTTGTCGGAAACCTTGTCGGCGATCATCTGGATGATGATCGGCCCCTCGGTGACCATCTCGCCGGAATCGAGCGCCAGCGCGGGCACCTGGCCCTTGGGGTTCACTTGCCAGAAATCGTCGCCGCTTTCGAGCTTCTTGGCGCGCAGGTCGACCTTGACCAGCTCATAGGGCAGGCCGGCTTCGAGCAGCGCGATGTGGGGGGAGAGGGAGCAGGCACCGGGGGAGTAATAGAGCTTCATGGGGGGTATTCCTTCCCTTGTTCTTGGCAGCCGGAGAGGGATTGCCTACATGCACCTGCATGAAATAGTCAAGATTGATGCAGATGCATTCAGTGCGGTACACTGGGTTCCGGGACCTTATGGGCTAGACCATGAAACGCAAGCTATCGACCGAGGCGACGGCCGCCTGGATCCGCCTGATGCGGGTGCCGAGCCGGGTGCTTGACTGTGTCGAGCAGGATCTGAAGAAGGCCGGCTATCCGCCGCTCGCCTGGTACGATGCCCTGCTCGAGCTGTCGCGCGCCCCGTCCGGCGAGCTGCGCCCGGTCGAGCTCGAGCGGCAGATGCTGATCCCGCAATATTCGACCTCGCGGCTGATCGACAAGCTGGTCGACGAGGGGCTCGCCGCCCGCCGCGAATGCAAGATCGACAAGCGCGGCCAGTTCGTCGAGATCACCGAGGCCGGGCGCGACTTGCAGAAGCGGATGTGGAGCGCCTATTCGGCCGCGATCGACAAGCATGTCGGCTCCAAACTGTCCGATGCCGAGGCCGCGAGACTCTGCGGCCTGCTCGACCGCCTCGGCTGCTCCTGCAGCGACGCCAAGGCCGATGCAAAGGCCGACGCAAAGGCCGACAGCAAGAACGAGACCAAGGCCGCGCCTGCGCGAGACAGTGTGCCTGCCCGATGATCGTCCTGACCCCATCATCCGCGCGCCACGGGGCCCGCGGATACCCTTGCCACCGCGCGCCTTCGATCGAAGCGCCCTTGAGTTGGATTTCGTATGGCGCGTGACCAGATCGACATGACGCCGCTTGAGTCGCGCGACGAACTCGTGGCGTGGCTTGAAGCCGGCGTGAAGCCCGAGTCCGAATTCCGGATCGGCACCGAGCACGAGAAGACCCCGTTCACGCTCGACGGCCATCAGCCGGTGCCTTACGCCGGCGCAAAGGGGATCGGCGCGCTGCTCGAGGGCATGAAGCTCCTGCTCGGCTGGGAGCCGATCATGGAGCGCGGCAACATCATCGGCCTCTACGACGTCACCGGCGGCGGCGCGATCTCGCTCGAGCCGGGCGGCCAGTTCGAATTGTCGGGCGCGCCGGTCGAGACCGTGCACCAGACCCAGGCCGAGTTGATGGCCCACCTCGCGCAGGTGCGCGAGATCGCAACACCGCTCGGCATCGGCTTCCTCGGCCTCGGCATGACGCCGTCCTGGTCGCGGGCGCAGATCCCAGTGATGCCGAAGGGCCGCTACAAGATCATGCGCAACTACATGCCGAAGGTCGGCAAATACGGCCTCGACATGATGTTCCGGACCTGCACGGTGCAGACCAATCTCGACTTCTCCTCCGAAGCCGACATGGTCAAGAAGCTGCGGGTGTCGCTGGCGCTGCAGCCGGTCGCGACCGCGCTGTTCGCCAACTCGCCGTTCACCGAAGGCAAGCCGAACGGTTTTCTGTCGTTCCGCTCCGAGATCTGGCGCGACACCGACAATGCGCGCTCCGGCATGCTGCCGTTCGCGTTCGAGGACGGCATGTCCTTTGAGCGTTATGTCGACTACGCGCTCGACGTTCCGATGTATTTCGTCAAGCGCGGCGACGACTATATCGACGTCTCGGGCTCCTCGTTCCGCGATTTCTTTGCCGGCAAGAACAAGACGTTCCCCGGCGAGCGCCCGACGCTGTCGGACTGGGCCAATCATCTGTCGACAATCTTCCCCGAGGTGCGACTGAAGCGGTATCTGGAGATGCGCGGCGCCGACGGCGTGCCGTGGGGCCGGCTGCCGGCGCTGCCGGCGTTCTGGGTCGGCCTGCTCTACGACAATGACAGTCTCGATGCCGCCTGGGACATCGTCCGGCACTGGACCGCGCCGGAGCGCCAGGCGTTGCGCGACGACGTGCCGCGTTTCGGCTTCAAGTCGCGGATCAAGGACCGCTATCTGTTCGAGATCGCCAAGGAGTGCCTGATCCTGTCGCATGCCGGTTTGCGCCGGCGTGGCCGCATCGACCATCTCGGCCGCGACGAGAGCCGCTTCCTCGAGCCGCTGGAGCGCATCATCGAAGCCGGCCGCTCGCCGGCCGAGGAGATGCTGGACAAGTACAACGGAGCCTGGAAGGGCTCGGTGGAACCGGCGTATCAGGAATACGCGTTCTAGCTCCAACCGGCCTCAGCAAATGACCTGAAACACGCGGCTTGCGGCGGCGATGTCGCATCGCCGGTCACGCGCCGTTCATCCGCCGTACAGGTTCATGGCGTTCAAATGACGCCCCGCGAAATGCGCGGGGCTGCGCGAATTTGAAAGCAAACTCATGGAGATAGGCCGCCTCTTCAGGGCGTGTGTGGCGACGTTCGCAATTTTTGCGGCGCTGCTCGTCGCGCGTCCGGCATTGGCGCAGTCGAGTTTCGACCGGCCCGGCGGCGACTACATGAATTCGCCGGTGAGCACGGGCGATCCCGCCGATTGCGCGCTTGCCTGCGAGCGCGACCGCCGCTGCCGTGCCTGGAGCTTCAACTATCCGACCGACGTCGCTGCGGGCGCGGTGTGCTGGCTCAAGAGCACGGTGCCGGCCCGCGTGCCGGATTCCTGCTGCGTCTCCGGCGTGCGCGGCGCCGGCGTGGTCGAGCCGCGCTCCGGCCCGATCGAGACCTCGATCGACCGCTTCGGCGGCGACTACAAGAATTTCGAATTGAAGGCCGCCGACGGCGACGGGGCCTGCCAGGCCGCCTGCACCGCCGACAACAAGTGCCGCGCCTGGACCTATGCCCGCCCCGGCTACGCCGGCCGCGACGCGCATTGCTTCCTGAAGAAAGACATCAAGCCGCCGCGCCGCAAGGCGGGGTTCACGTCGGGCGTGGTGCGCTGACGCGCGAAGAATCAGTAGCCCGGATGCAGCGTAGCGCATTTCGGGGCGGTTTATTCGCGGCAAGAGCGGCCCCGGATTTCGCTTCGCTCTCCATGCGCACAACTGCATCAAGCTCCCCTTGAAAAGGGAGGTCGCTTTGCTCGCGAGAGCAAAGCGGGTGGGGATCAACTCTCTCCACATGCAGCGGTGCCCGCGGCCGACCCCCATCCCGACCTTCCCCCTTTCAAGGGGAAGGAGAAGAATCGCCTATTCCGCCGCGAGCACCGTGATCTCCGGCCACAGCGTCTTCCAGCGCGCGGCCTTCTTGGCATAATTCGCTGCGGAGAAATTCGCGGTGCGGTTCGGCCGCACGATCATGGCGGCGACATCGTCAAAACCGTTCGGCGCGTAGATCTCGTAGCCATCGCTGCTGCGGCGAATGCCGATCCGCGTGTTCTCGGTGAGGAAGCGGTCGATGCCGTCGGTCGATCGCGACAGCGGCGGGTAGGGCAGGCCGTGCTTCTCGGGATACCAAAGATGGACGCGGGCCTGGTTGCGCGCCTCGATCTCTGCGCCGAGATGGCCGAGGCGTGCCCGCAATGCGCGGATCACGGCGTCCTCGGCTTCCCATGAGGGATCGGGATCGAAGTAGAATACGTCGTAGTCGCTGATGCCGTGATCGACCGGACGGTTCGTCAGCACGTTCCAGACGGTCTGCACGAGGCAGCCGGAGACCAGCCACGCGTCGGGGAGCGCAAGGCGGTGCAGCTCGTCGATGATGATGCGGTTGGCCGGGTTGCGAAGCGCGGCGTCAAGGAATTGGTCGGAGTTCATCGATGAACCGTGGCTACGCCGTCGCGTCATACTCCTTCACCGCCTTCTTCGATGCCAGCGTGCGCCAGTGCCGCCGCAGCAGCGGCTCGACGATGGCGCGCTTCGCTTTCGACAGGCGGATCAGCACGGTCGGATAGTCGCGATAGTGATCGGTGAAATAGAACACGCTCGGCTGGCGCTCGACCAGCATGTCGCGTTCGTCCGGCGGCACGCCCGGCATCACCAGGCTGTCGCCGTCCTCCCTTAGCCGCACCAGCAGCTTCTTGCGCACTTTCAGCGCCGGCGTGCCGTAGGAGGTGCCGTCCTCGACCTCCGGCCACGTCAGCGCAAGAGTTCGGATGTCGTCGAAGGTCACAGTGCCCCACGAGAACGTAGCCCGGATGAGCGCAGCGATATCCGGGGGCAGCCTATCCGCGGTGAGAGCGATATCCCGGATGTCGCTTCGCTCATCCGGGCTACGGCAGCTCGTTCAATGCACCGAGGTGAAGAACCGGGCGAGGCGGAAGCCCGAGAGCCATGTGTAGACCGGCTGGCTGCGGATGCCGAGGTCCCAGGAGCCGACCACCGCATCGGCGCGGCCGATCAGATTGTCGATCGGCAGCAGCCCGACGCCGCCGTCGCGCACCGGCACGCGGCTGTCGGCGGAATTGTCGCGGTTGTCGCCGAGCACGAACAGTTCGCCCGGCGGCACCGTCACCTCGGCGGTGTTGTCGAGCCGGCCGTTGTCGCGGATCTTGAAAATGGCGTGGCTGACGCCGTTCGGCAGCGTCTCGACATAGCGGTAGGCTTCCTCGCCGCCGCCGCGATCGTCCTCGGCAAAGCCGGTGCCATCGGGCTTCAGCGCCGCCGGATGATCGTTGATGAAGAGTTGGCCCTGCCGCATCTGGATGCGGTCGCCGGGCAGCCCGACCACACGCTTCACCCACGCTTGAGAACGGTCGCCCGGCCAGCGGAACACGACCACGTCGCCGCGCTTCGGCGTCTCGCCGAACACCCGGCCGGTTTCCGGCAGCGTGATCTGGATCGGCAGCGAGGCAGCGCCGTAGCCATAGGGATATTTCGAGGCGACCAATGCGTCGCCGATCAGGAGGGTGGGCTCCATCGAGCCCGACGGCACGTAGAACGGCTCGGCGATCGCGCCCTTGGCGAGGAACACGACGGCCACGATCGCGACCAGTTGCGCCGCCTGTCCGCGCCAGGTCGACTGCTTCGGCTTCGCCGCCGCCACCTCGTTTCCGCTGCTCACTAGCCTGTTCCTCCTACCGTAATCCGTTCCATCCGCAGCGTCGGCTGGCCGACGCCGACCGGCACGCCCTGGCCGTTCTTGCCGCAGGTGCCGATTCCCGTGTCGAGCGCAAGATCGTTGCCGATCATGGTGATCCTGTGGAGATCGGTCGGCCCGTTGCCGATCAGCATGGCGCCCTTCAGGGGTGCGCCGAGCTTGCCGTTCTCGATCTTGTAGGCCTCGGTGCACTGGAACACGTATTTGCCTGAGGTGATGTCGACCTGGCCGCCGCCGAAATTCGCGGCATACATGCCGTTCTTCACCGAGGCGATGATCTCGGCCGGGTCGCGGTCGCCTGAAAGCATGTAGGTGTTGGTCATGCGCGGCATCGGCACATGCGCGTAGCTCTGCCGCCGTCCGTTGCCGGTCGGCTTCATGCCCATCAGCCGCGCATTCTGGCGGTCCTGCATGTAGCCGACCAGGATGCCGTCCTCGATCAGCACGGTGCGGTTGGTCGGCGTGCCTTCGTCGTCGATCGAAAGTGAACCGCGGCGCGAGGCCATGGTGCCGTCGTCGACCACGGTGACGCCCTTGGCGGCGACCTGCTGGCCCATCAATCCTGCAAACGCCGAGGTCTGCTTGCGGTTGAAGTCGCCCTCGAGCCCGTGGCCGACCGCCTCATGCAGCATCACGCCGGGCCAGCCGGCGCCGAGCACCACGTCCATCTCGCCGGCGGGGGCCGGCACTGACTCGAGATTGACCAGCGCCTCGCGCAGCGCGCCGTCGGCGGCATCGCGCCAGGCCTTGGTCTCGATGAAGCGCGCATAGCCCTCGCGGCCGCCATAGCCCTTGCTGCCGCTCTCTTGCCGGTCGCCCTGGCCGGCGACCACGGAGATGTTGACGCGCACCAGCGGGCGGATGTCGCGATAGCTCTCGCCGTCGGGCCGCACGATCTCGACCACCTGCCAGGTCGCGGTCAGGCTGGCGGAGACCTGCCGCACCCGCGGATCCTTGTCGCGGACATAGGCGTCGATCTCGCCGAGCAATTTCACCTTGGCCTCGAAGGCCGGGCCGTCGAGCGGGTTCTCGTCGCCATAAAGCTTTACGTTGGTGTGCGCCGGCGCCGCCGCGAACGTTCCCGCGTAACCGCCGCGCACCGCCGCGACCGCATCGGCCGCGCGGATCAGCGCCGGGATCGAAACATCGGAGGAATGCGCATAGCCGACCGCATCGTCCTTGACTGCGCGCAGGCCAAAACCCTGTGAGGTGTCGTAGGTCGCCTGCTTCAGCCTTCCATTGTCGAACACCAGCGCCTCGGTCTGCCCGAACTCCAGAAACAGTTCGCCGTCATCCGCGCCGCCAAGCCCGCGCGCCACCTCGCGGCGGACAGCATCGCGGTCGAGTTTGGCGCGGTCGAGCAGGGAGGTCGTGGCAGGATTGGTCATCAGCGATCGTCCGTTGTCGGGGAGATTCGATCCAAGATAGTGGTTTGGCGCCCGTTCCGCGAGAGGCCGCTGCACACGTTGCCGAGACCATGGATAGTGTCGAAATAGTTCCGATCCGGGATGAACATTCGGAAAGCTTCCACGGACCCTCGATACGGGTGCGCGAGAGCGGCGCACCAAAATGCCGAAAAACAACCCCATGCAAAGTAGCCGGCGGCTAACGGCGTTCGACACGGCGACTGTGTGACGAGGCCCTTGACACGTCGGGCAACTCAGGGATATTATTCCACTATTCCGAAATCTGGCAGACGCCACTCGCCCGAAGCGCGGGCATGACGCGCTATGGGCATGGCCGATAGCCTATGCGATAGCCCTGCCCTTGCGGGGGAAGGGGAAGACAGATTCGGGCTGCGCCAACAGAACGGACCCGGTAGGCCCTAAAGCGCGATGGGATCAGGTTGAAGCACCATCGCGCTTTAGCTCCTTGTTTGAGCATGATCTTTTCGGAAAACCGCTTCGCACTTTTCCGGATCATGCTCTAGGGCAATTTGTCATACCCCTCGCTGAGCCCGTTCAGGCTGAGCGGGAAGCCGATGCCTTCTTCCGGCGTCTCGAAGATGATGAAGGTCGCGGTCTTGGCGTTCTTGAGCTGGCCGAGCAGCTTGTCGTCCATCACGACCTCGGCCACGCAGCCGTTGGGCAGGCATCTGACAAAACCGGCGCGGCCGACGTCCTGGTTGTCGAGCTTGAGGCCGAGGCCGGAGGGGAGCAGGACGCCGAGGGGGGCGACCACGCGCATCAGGCGGCTCTTCTGGTCGGCGGTTTTCAGCACGATCACGGTGAGGCCGGCATTGGAGCGGTCTTCCGCTACCACGCTCTGGATCAGCGCGCATTGTTCTGCCTGGGCGCCCGGCGGGGTGTCGCAGCGGATCTGCCAGTCGCCATGGACCGAGCGCACCGCGCCCTGCGCGTTTGCGGCCTGGGTCAGACCGAGCGCGAACGCCACCGCCAGCAGGCCGCCGAGCCAGCCGGCCAGCGCCTTTCGTCTTGCCTGAACGTCTGAAACGCCCATCCGGGTCGATCCTCTGATGTTGGGTCCGGCCGTTCCGGCCGCCGGTAGCACGCAACAGTCGACTGATACCCAATGACGGCGCCTTGAAGGCGAATCTTCAGCTATTCCCGCGCCGGATTGAGGCGTCCCACCGCGAATCAGGTTCCTGCGGGCCGCCTCGTCTGTGGGTACATCTGGTAATTCCCCTGTCAAGCAGGTGGACAATTTGTCCGGCGACTTTCGCTTGATTTTGCGGGAAAAATCCGCCGCTGCAGGTTAGCCGCACGCGCATGGCTTTCGGTCCCACTACTGCATTGCGAGCGCCTGCGAATTATGGTTTGAGAGGCTGGATTTCGACGCGTTCTAGCGATCTGGCTCCCGTACCCACCTTGACTTGACGACGGGTACGTCCGGTAGGCCATTTGTCAGGGCGGATCGTGCTGCATTTCCGGCCAAATGCCGGAAGTGCTTTGGGGAATTATCTAGGGAGCGCGAGCGGCATGAAGATGTCGATTGGCCGGATGGGCCGACAATTGCTGGGGTTGGCGGTGGCGGGCATGGCGTTTGTCGCCGCAGGACCAGCATCTGCCGAAATGGGTCAGCCGGCGCCGTGGGAGCACACGCTGCAGGAAGCCGCGACCCCGGTGATGGAAAACATCATCTGGTTTCACAATTTCCTGCTGGTGCTGATCACCGTCATCACGCTGTTCGTGCTGGCGCTGCTCGTGATTGTGGTGGTGAAGTTCAACGCCAAGGCCAACCCGGTCCCCTCCCGGACTACTCACAACACGCTGATCGAGGTGGCCTGGACGCTGATTCCGGTGCTGATCCTGGTCGGCATCGCGGTGCCGTCGTTCCGCCTCTTGTTCCTCGAGCTCGACGTGCCGAAGCCGGACCTGACGGTGAAGGTGACCGGCAAGCAGTGGTACTGGTCCTACGGCTATCCGGACAACGGCAAGTTCGAGTTCGACTCGCTGCTCGACAAGGACAAGGCGCCGCGTCTGCTCGGCGTCGACAACGAGATGGTTGTGCCGGTCAACAAGGTGGTGCGGGTGCAGACCACCGGCGCCGACGTGATCCACTCCTTCGCGGTGCCGGCGTTCGGCATCAAGATCGACTCGGTGCCGGGCCGCCTCAACGAGACCTGGTTCAAGGCCACCAAGACCGGCATGTTCTACGGCCAGTGCTCGGAACTGTGCGGCAAGGACCATGCCTTCATGCCGATCGCGGTCAGGGTCGTCAGCGACCAGGAATTCGCGACCTGGGTTGAAGGGGCGAAGAAGAAGTTTGCGACCAACCCGGCGAACTCCTACGCCTCGGCTGGTCAGGCGGCGCAGTAAGCAGCAGGCTTACGCGCGAAGAATAAGGGCGACGGGACCGCAAGGCCCGAGAGGGACTGCAAGGCAGGATTTGGAACATGGCTACTGGTGCTGCGACTCACGGCGATCACGCCCAAGATCATGGACATGATGATCACGCCCATCATCCGACCGGATGGCGGCGCTATCTCTACTCCACGAACCACAAGGACATCGGCACGATGTACCTGGTGTTCGCGGTGATCGCGGGCATCATCGGCGCCGCGATGTCGATCGCGATCCGCGCCGAGCTGATGTATCCGGGCGTCCAGATCTTCCACGAGACGCACACTTACAATGTGTTCGTGACCTCGCACGGCCTGATCATGATCTTCTTCATGGTGATGCCGGCGATGATCGGCGGGTTCGGCAACTGGATGGTGCCGCTGATGATCGGCGCGCCCGACATGGCGTTCCCGCGCATGAACAACATCTCGTTCTGGCTGCTGCCGGCCTCGTTCGCGCTGCTCCTGATGTCCACCTTCGTCGAGGGTGAGCCGGGCGCCAACGGCGTCGGTGCGGGCTGGACCATCTACGCGCCGCTGTCGACCTCGGGCCATCCGGGGCCGGCGGTCGATTTCGCGATCCTGTCGCTGCATCTCGCCGGTGCGTCGTCGATCCTTGGCGCCATTAACTTCATCACCACGATCTTCAACATGCGCGCGCCGGGCATGACCCTGCACAAGATGCCGCTGTTCGTCTGGTCGATCCTGGTGACGGTGTTCCTGCTGCTGCTGTCGCTGCCGGTGCTCGCCGGCGCCATCACCATGCTGCTGACCGACCGCAATTTCGGCACCACCTTCTTCGCCGCCGACGGCGGTGGCGACCCGGTGCTGTTCCAGCATCTGTTCTGGTTCTTCGGCCACCCCGAAGTGTACATCCTGATCCTGCCGGCGTTCGGCATGATCAGCCAGATCGTGTCGACCTTCGCGCGCAAGCCGGTGTTCGGCTATCTCGGCATGGCCTACGCCATGGTCGCGATCGGCGGTATCGGCTTCGTGGTGTGGGCGCACCACATGTACACCGTCGGCATGTCGTCGGCGACGCAGGCCTATTTCGTCGCCGCCACCATGGTGATTGCGGTGCCGACCGGCGTGAAGATCTTCTCCTGGATCGCCACGATGTGGGGCGGCTCGATCGAGTTCAAGGCGCCGATGATTTGGGCGATCGGCTTCATCTTCCTGTTCACCGTCGGCGGCGTCACCGGCGTCGTGCTGGCCAATGCCGGCGTCGACCGCGTGCTGCAGGACACCTACTACGTGGTGGCGCACTTCCACTACGTGCTGTCGCTCGGCGCCGTGTTCGGCATCTTCGCCGGCTGGTACTACTGGTTCCCGAAGATGTTCGGCTACATGTACTCGGAGACCATCGCCAAGGCGCACTTCTGGTTCACCTTCGTCGGCGTCAACCTGGTGTTCTTCCCGCAGCATTTCCTCGGCCTGTCGGGCATGCCGCGCCGTTATGTCGACTATCCGGATGCGTTCGCCGGCTGGAACCTGATCTCGTCGTGGGGCTCCTACATCTCCGGCATCGGCGTCCTGATCTTCATCTACGGCGTGATCGATGCCTTCGTGCGCAAGCAGCAGGCCGCGGCCAATCCGTGGGGTGCGGGTGCGACCACGCTGGAATGGACGTTGCCGTCGCCGCCGCCGTTCCACCAATTCGAAGTGCTGCCGCGCGTGCAGTAAGTCAAAGACCGCGCGGCGCACTCAAAATGCGCCGCGCTTTTTGAGAGAAAAGAGACCAGATCTTGTCGGTTGTCGATCACAACGCCGTCGAGTTGCCGCGGATTTCCGAGGCCGAAGTGGGCGACTACATCGCGCTGCTCAAGCCGCGCGTGATGTCGCTGGTGATCTTCACCGCACTGGTCGGGCTGATGATCGCGCCGGTGCATGTGCATCCGGTGCTGGCGTTCACCGCGATCCTCTGCATCGCGGTCGGCGCCGGCGCGTCCGGCGCGCTCAACATGGCCTATGAGGGCGACGTCGACGCGCTGATGACGCGCACCGCCAACCGGCCGATCCCGCGCGGCCGCATCACCCAGGCGGAAGCCGCCGCGTTCGGCATCACGCTCGCCTTCTTCTCGGTGATGACGCTCGGCATTCTGGTCAACTGGGTGGCCGGCGCGCTGCTGGCCTTCACCATCTTCTTCTATGCCGTGATCTACACGATGTGGCTGAAGCGCTGGACCGCGCAGAACATCGTGATCGGCGGTGCCGCCGGCGCGCTTCCGCCGGTGGTGGCGTGGGCCGCGGCGACCGGCTCGCTGTCCACAGAGCCGATCCTCTTGTTCTTGATCATCTTCTTCTGGACCCCGCCGCACTTCTGGGCGCTGGCGCTGTTCCGCAGCGACGATTATGCGCGCGCCGGCATTCCGATGCTGCCGGTGGTCGCCGGCCCCGACGCCACCCGGCTGCAGATCCTGCTCTACACCATCGTGCTGGTTGCGATCGCGCTGGCGCCGTGGCCGCTCGGCTATTTCGACGCCATCTATGGCGTGACCTCGCTGATAGCAGGCGCCGGCATGCTGTGGCTCGCCATCGACGTCTACCGCCGCCGCGAGGGCACGGCGGCCAACCGCGCCACGCGCCGGCTGTTCGCGTTCTCGATCCTTTATCTGTTCGCGCTGTTCGCCGTCCTCCTCGCCGAGGTCGTGATCCGCGCGATCGTGCCTGTCATCACCGGGTAGGGGCGAAGATGGGGGCGCAAGGGATATCGATGGACGACAATCGCGAGCCAGAAGGAATCGTCCTCACCGAGGCGCAGCTGAAGAGCCGCCGCCAGCGCTCGATTGCCATTGCGCTCGCGCTCGGCGTTCTCGTCGTGCTGTTCTTCGCGGTCACCATCGTCAAGGGGCCGGCCGTGCTGGTGCGGCCGCTGTGAGCGAGATGGCGAACCTGCCCCCCACGCAAGAGCTGCGAGCCGAGGCGCCCAAGGTGACGCGCCGCACGCTGACGCGCGACGCCGTGGTGGCGTCGATCTGCGGCTTCGTCGTGGTGCTGATGGTCGGCGCCTCCTATGCCGCCGTGCCGTTCTACAACTGGTTCTGCCGCACCACCGGCTTCAACGGCACCACCCAGGTCGCGACCTCGACGCCGTCGGATGCGCCGCTCGCGCGCACCATTACGGTCAGCTTCGATTCCAACGTCGCGCCGGGCCTGCCCTGGAAGTTCGAGCCCGAGCAGAACAATATCGACGTCAAGATCGGCCAGGTCGTCACGGTCTATTACACGGTGACCAACCAGTCGGCGCGCACCACCACCGGACAGGCGTCCTACAACGTCGCGCCGCTGACGGTCGGCGCCTACTTCCAGAAGATCAACTGCTTCTGCTTCACCGAGCAGACCATGGCGCCGGGCGAGAAGCGCGAGATGGCCGTGGTGTTCTATGTCGATCCTGAACTGGCCAAGGACAGCGAGAACGACACGCTGAAGACGATCACCCTGTCCTACACCTTCTTCCCCGTGCGCGACGCGGCGCCGAAGCCCGTGGCGTCGGGCGAGGCGGATCAGCGCAAGGGCAGTTTGTGATGCGCCCATGATCCGGCAAGCGCGGGGCGGTTGCGGGGTCATGGTCGAGAGATGAAACGATGAGATGTAAGACGTGCTTTGCGGCACGCGAATGGAGAGACGGCAATGGCTGAGGCGCAAGTCAAGCATCACGACTATCATCTCGTCGACCCGAGCCCGTGGCCGGTGGTCGGCTCGATCTCGGCCTTCATCATGGCGGTCGGCGCGGTCGGCTGGATGCATCACATGTACTCGGCGGCGCCGATCGTGTTCGGCATCGGCACCGTCGGCGTGCTCTACACCATGGCGAGCTGGTGGGGCGATGTGATCAGGGAAGCCCAGTACAAGGGCGACCACACCCGCGTGGTGCAGATCAGCCACCGCTACGGCATGATCCTGTTCATCGCCTCCGAAGTGATGTTCTTCGTCGCCTGGTTCTGGGCCTTCTTCAACGCGGCGCTGTTCCCGGCCGACGCCGTTCACGCCACCCGCGACGCCGTGTTCGGCTGCGGCGCCGGCACGGCGATGGGCGCCTGCAGCGTGCCCGGCACCTGGCCGCCGAAGGGCATCGAGACCTTCGATCCCTGGCACCTGCCGCTGCTCAACACCCTGCTGCTGCTGACCTCGGGCACCACCGTCACCTGGGCGCACCACGCGCTGCTGGAGAACGACCGCCAGGGCCTCAAGCAGGGCCTGATCCTGACCGTGATCTTAGGGGCCTGCTTCACCTGCGTGCAGGCCTATGAGTACGCCCATGCGGCGTTCTCGTTCGGCGGCAACGTCTATGGCGCGACCTTCTTCATGGCCACCGGGTTCCACGGCTTCCACGTGCTGGTCGGCACCATCTTCCTGCTGGTCTGCCTGTTCCGCGCCTATGCCGGCCATTTCACGCCGAAGCAGCATCTCGGCTTCGAATTCGCCGCCTGGTACTGGCACTTCGTCGACGTGGTCTGGCTGTTCCTGTTCATCTGCATCTACGTCTGGGGCCGCGGCGCCGAGACCATTGCGCACGCCGCGCACTAACCGCTTCCCTGATGTGCTAAAGAGGGGCGGCCGCAACGGCCGCCCTTTTGCTTTCGAGAGCATGATCCGGAAAAGTGGTAGCCGGTTTTCCGCAGAGATCATGCTCCAACAAAGAGCCAAGATGACCGAACCCCTGCCCACCGTGACCGAGAGCGCCCTCCGCGGCATCGCCTGCCGGTGTCCGCGCTGCGGCAAGGGCAAGCTCTATGCCGGCTTCCTGACGCTGGCGCCGCGCTGCGAGCGTTGCGGCCTCGACTACGCCTTCATCGATGCCGGCGACGGGCCGGCGGTCTTCATCATCATGCTGGCCGGCGCCGTCGTGGTCGCGGCCGCGCTGATCGTCGAGGTCAAGTACCAGCCGCCGTTCTGGGTTCATGCCGCGCTCTGGTTGCCGCTGATCCTCGTCACCACCATCCTGCCGCTGCGTTCCATGAAGTCGCTTCTGATCGCGCTGCAATTCCACCACAAGGCGGCCGAAGGCCAGTTGATCCAGCGCGACCCGAAATGAACGACATCACGACGCGGCGGCCGAGCGCCGCTGGCTTCGGCATCTTCACCCTGATCCTGATCGCGGTCTTTGTCGCCCTCGGCGTCTGGCAATTGCAGCGCCGGGTCGAGAAGCATGCGCTGATCGCAACCCTGGACGCCCGGCTCTCCGCCGCGCCGGAAGCGCTGCCGCCGCCATCGGCGTGGCCGGCGCTGTCTTCGGCCAAGGACGAATTCCACCGCTTCAACTTCACCGCGACCTACGCAAAGGCGCCGGACGCGATGGTCTACAGCTCCGGCTCCGCGGTGCGCGACGACGTCACCGGGCCCGGCACCTGGGCCTTCCTGCCGGCCAAGCTCGCCAGCGGCGAGACCATCGTGATCAACACCGGCTTCGTGCAGAACACGATGCAGGACCGCGCCTTCGAGGATCGCGTCGCTGCGCGCATCGTCACCGGCGCACCGGTGACGATGACCGGCTATCTCCGCTACCCCGAGCCGCCGGGCCGGCTGACGCCGAAGGAAGACACGGCGAAGCGGCTCTGGTTCGTGCGCGATCACCGCGCGATGGCCCAGGCGCTCGGCTGGGGTGAGGTGGCGCCGTTCTACATCGACCTCGAAGCGCCGGTGCCGGACAGCGGCACACCGAAGCCGGGCCCGCTCAAGGTGCGTCTCAAGGACGACCACATGCAGTACGCCATCACCTGGTTCTCGCTCGCCGCCGCCGTCACCATCGCCTTCGGCTTGTGGTGGCGCGGCCAGCGCCGCAAGGGGGCTTGAGGAGTCTCAGGTCGGTACGCGCTCCACCGCGTGACGCAGCCAGACCATGCCGCCGTCCAGCGCCTCGCAATGGGTCAGTCGCAGCGCCTGTCCGGCGCCGGGGCGGTCGCCCTCGGGGCCGTGATAGTCGACGATGCATTGCGATCCGGCGACGCCGTCGACCGCGGGAAAGATCAGCGTGCTGAACTCGTCGATCAGCCCAGCTTTAAGGAACGCGCCGTTGATGCCGCCGCCGCCTTCGAGCAGCAGCGTCCTGGCGCCGAACAGGCGGCCAAGCTGCTCCATCGCAGCGGGCAGATCGTCGCCCTTGGCGCCGGCGAAGATGTAGGACGCGCCGTCCTCGCGCAGCTCGGCGAGATGACCGTCGGAGACCTCTGCGCCCAGCACCGCCACCGCGTGATCGCCGCCGACATTGTCCTTGCCGAAATGCACGCGGCCCGACGGGTCGATGCCGATCGCGAGCTTCCGGCCGTCGCGATGGCCGAGATGCGCCTCGCGCGGAAACTTCGGCGGATTGGCGATCTGCCGCGCCGATCCCTTCGCCATCTCGTTCATGGTGACGCGGCCGATGATCCATCCATCGGCGCCGAATTCGTCGTGGATCCGCTCATAATGGGCGCGCAGCACCTCGCGCGAAACGCCGGCCGCCGCCTGCGTGAAGCGGCTGGGATGCAGGCGGCCGTCGATCGACGTGCCCATGTGGCAGATGATGTGGGGACGCATGGAGCTGCTCTTTTTGAAATGGGATGCGGACCGCGGGTGCGGCGAGACCGGAAGCATCTTCCATTTAGGCCGGTGCGGCCGAGCGCTCAACGCCCATCGCGGCGCGATGTTTCAACTTTGGTTGTGCGATGCGTCCCTCATAGTGAGGTGAGCACACCGGTCAGGCTCCCTCCCCCCTTGCGGGGGAGGGTTGGGGAGAGGGGTGGCCCCAGGCGAGATGATCGATGCAGGCATTGGACTGTCAATCTTGCCTGCGTCGTCGACGCTCTTTTGACGCTCTTTTTGAGAGAGCGTGCCGAGTGGCACCCCTCTCCCTAACCCTCCCCCGCAAGGGGGGAGGGAACCCTACCGCCGGTGGCTCCATCACGGCGCATTTTATCCAAGAACTGCGAGGCGCTCGTTGCCCGGCGCTGTCGGCGCGGATCGAGCCTCAGCTCCTGGTGCTCGCCGTCTTGTCGAGCGCGGCGCGCAGGCCGTTTGCAAGCTTGATGGCGTCGTCGTTGGCCCAGAAGTGCATGAAGAACAGCCGCGGCTGCTCATCCAGCATGTGACTGTGCAGCGCGGTGACCGCGATGCCGTGGGTCTTGAGCGCCATGATCACCGGGTTCACCTCGTTATTGGTCAGCACGAAGTCGCCGGTGATGGCCGCCTTGCCGCCGCCGGTCGGCTGGAAGTTGATGGCGATCGCAACGCCCATTGGCCCGACCGGCGTCAACGCCATTCCGTCCTCGGTGACCGGATCGCGGCGCGGCACGTTGAACTGGTAGACGCCGCCATTGGCCTGGCCCTTGACGCCGATGATCTGGTCGAGCTGCATGGTGTCGAGGTCGACCGCGGGCGGCGGCGCGGTCGATGCCGGGATCGAAAGCGGCGTCTTGCTCTCGGCCAGCGCATCGCGGATCGCGCTCGCGATCTTGGCCGGGTCGCCGTGACCGGCGACGTGCATGTAGAAGGTCGCGGGACTGGCGCCAAGCAGATGGTTGTGCACGGCCGTGATCTGCAGGCCGTTCGCGATCATCTTCGCCATCACCGGGTTGATCTCGGATTCGAGCAGCACCAGATCGCCCATCGCCATGACGCCATCATGCATGGGTTTGAACGCGACCCATCCGCCGAGCGCCAGCGCCGGCTTGATGGTGACGCCGTCGAGCGTCACCGTGAGATCGCTGCGCGGAAAGCCGTAGCGGTGCACGTCGCCGCTGACCGCCGGCTTTCTGCCCAAGGTGTCATCGACCTTCTGCCAATCGATTGCCTGCGCATGGGCCGCCGAGACGAACGGCTCGGTGAACACCTGCCAGTCGATCTTTTGCGCGCTTCCGCCTGTCGCGAACAGGCAGGCACTGACGCCGATCAGCGCCGAAATGGTGGTTCTCATGGGAGCACTCCTGTGAAGCTGAATACGATGCGTCAAAAACCGCGGCGCTATTCCTTCGAGAGCCCGACGATGGTCCGGACCCCGGAAACGGTCTGCACCGAGACTGCGACGGGATCGCCGAAGCGGACGGCGTTGAAGAGCAGGCCGTCCTGCACCTTGAATGGCTCGGTTCTGTCCGCTGACAGGCGTAGCCTGATCGTGTCGCTGCGTTCGTCGATGCTGTCGACGACACCGCGCACGATCTGCGGCGCCGGCGCGCGGATCCCGGCCGCTTCGGCCGATGCGGCTTGCTGCTGCTCGCTGCCGTCGGTCGGCGCCGCGAGAGTTGCGGCAGGCCACAACAGGGCGGCCGCCAGGGCTAATGCTGGTTTGATCATGATTGTTCCTTCGTTCGCTTCGATTGGGGGCGCGCCGCGGTCTCAGTGCTGTTCCTTGACCTGACCGCTGCTGTCGATGACGAGCCGCACGGGCTTGCCGTTCTTCATCGCCTTTGCCGTTATGCCTTCGGCGGTCGATTTGACGTCGCTGACCTCGCTGTAGCCGGCGGCTTGAAGCTTTGCGACGAGCTCGTCCTGCGTCAGGGCATGGGCGGGCATGACGGTGCCCGCGATCGCGAACGCAAGGATCAGTTGGGAGAGTTTTGGTTTCTGCATGGTTGTTCTCCTGGTTGTCTGTGCTGCCCCAGGTTCTCGAAACACGCGCCTGCCCGTTCAGATGATGCCCGCCAGCCGCAGCAGAACGCCCGTGATGCAGGACGCGGCGAGGACGCTGAGCATCCCCACGTTGAAGCGGAAGATCGCAAGCGCGGCGGCGGCCGACAGCGCCAGCGCCGGCCAATCGATGCTGCTCGGCACCGGTGCGTCGAACGCCAGGCCAAATCCGTGCACGGGGAAGGTCTGGCGAAACAGCGTATGCAGCGCGAACCAGATCGACAGATTGAGGATCACGCCGACCACGGCCGCGGTGATCGCCGATAGCGCGCCGGCCAGCGCCTTGTTGCCGCGCAGCGCTTCGATGTACGGCGCGCCGACGAAGATCCACAGGAAGCACGGCGTGAAGGTCACCCAGGTCGCGAGCAGCCCGCCGAGCGTGCCGGCGAGCATCGGCGACAGGCCGCTGCCCTCGCGGAACGCCGCCATGAAGCCGACGAACTGCACCACCATGATCAGCGGTCCGGGCGTCGTCTCGGCCATGCCGAGGCCGTCGAGCATCTCGCGCGGGCTGACCCAATGATAATATTCGGCGGCCTGCTGCGCGACATAGGCGAGCACGGCGTAGGCGCCGCCGAACGTCACCATCGCCATCTTGCTGAAGAAGATCGCGATCTGGCTGAACACGTCGTCGGAGCCGAGCGCGATCAGCAGCGCGAACACCGGCACCAGCCAGAGCGCCAGCCACACCGCGCCGACCCGCAACGTGCGCGCAGCATCGGGCCGGACGTGATCTGGCACCGCTTCACCGAGCATGCTGTCGATCACCGCGGAATTCTTGCCGTTATGCTCGATCGCGGCGAATTCGGGCCGGCCGAGGCGAGCCCCGACCAGTCCGGTGACGGCGGCGGCCACGATGATCAATGGAAACGGCACGCCGAAGAAGAAGATCGCGACGAAGGCGATCGCCGCCAGCGCGATCATCACGCGATTGCGCAGCGCGCGCTTGCCGACCCGCACCACCGCCTGGATGACGATGGCGAGCACCGCGGCCTTCAGGCCGAAGAACAACGCTTCGACGAAGCCGACATTGCCGTAGGCCGCATAGATGTAGCTCAGCCCCATGATGGCGAACACGCCGGGCAGGATGAACAATCCGCCCGCCACGATGCCGCCGAGCGTCCGGTGCAGCAGCCAGCCGATATAGGTCGCAAGCTGCTGGGCCTCGGGGCCCGGCAGCAGCATGCAGTAATTGAGGGCGTGCAGGAAGCGGCCTTCCGAGATCCAGTTCTTCTCCTCGACCAGGATGCGATGCATCACGGCGATCTGGCCGGCCGGCCCACCGAAGCTCAGGATCGCGACGCGCATCCACACCAGCAGCGCCTCGTTGAACGAGATGCCGTGGGCGTGTTCCTGCGCGTTGCCCTTTCGCGTTGCTGCGACGTCGCTCATGGCTTCACCTTGCTGGTCGGCCAGTTGTGCGTCTCCCTGGTGGCGTCGCGGCACCAGCGGTAGAACGCATCGTAGAGCAGCATGCCGGCGCTCAGTTGTTCGAGATCGTCGTCGAACATCCGCGACAGGCCGAGCGATGCCGCGAGCAGTCCGGGGGCCTCCGGCGACAGATCGAGCCGCGCGGTATCGGCGGCCCGCACCATCATCGAGAGCCGCTCCAGCGCCGGCGTCGACAGGCCGAATTCCTTGACCATCACGTCGAAGGTGCAGAGCTCGCCGCGATGGCTCCAGAACACGTTCTCGATGTCGAACGGCGTGGCATCGAACCGTTCGGCGACGGCCTCGACCTCCGCCGAAGTGACGAACAGGAACACGGCCGACGGATCGACGAAGCGGCGGATCAGCCAAGGGCAGGCGATGCGGTCGATCTTCGGCCGCGACCGCGTCACCCATACCGTGCGGCCGCGTTTGTCACGCTTTGGAATCTTGTCGGCAGGAACGGTCGGAAGTTCCGCCTCCCGCCAGGCGAGGTGACCGCCCTCGAGGACTTCGGCGGCGATGTTGCCGCAGCGGAGCCAGGCGGCGGTGCCTTCGCTCAGCTTCTGCCCCTTCTGGCAGATCACGACCGCGGATTGGCCGGTGAGGCGTGACGCCCACTCCTGGACGTCGAGATGGGAGTGCCGGACCGCGCCCGGAATCAGCCGCGGATCGGCGGCGAAATCCTCATCGAGGCGGACGTCGACGAGCGTCGGCGCCTTGGCCGTGCCGATGAGACGAGACAACTTTTCGGATGAGATCGATGTGTATGACGACATGGTGCGCCCTTGGTGAACAGGACGCGATTCTTGGGCATGTCGCCTCGCGGGGAGATCGCACATCCCCGTACCCTCAATAAAAAACTAATGCCCCTCGCTGTCAACGGCCTTGCCGGATGGGGGAGAAGCGCGATGTTTCAACTTTGCTTGTGCGTGTCTCCTGGTGGTGAGGTGAGCACACTGGTCAGGCTCCCTCCCCCTTGCGGGGGAGGGTTGGGGAGAGGGGTAAGCCCCGGGCGATATGATTGATGGGAACACGGCTCTCTTGCAATCTCGCGCGCTTATCCCATGCAAACCGAAAGAGCACGTCGTGTGGCCACCCTCTCCCTAACCCTCCCCCGCAAGGGGGAAGGGAACCCTTCCGCCGGTGGCTCCATCACGGCCTTCCATCTTGAAACCTAGACAAGGCCGTCTAGATTAAAGCGCACGGGGGAACGGCAGACCCCCCGCGAGACTTCGGTCCAAGCTCTGCGCGACACACAATCCCGTCGTGGAGCTTTGATATGGACATCGAACACTACATTCCCCCTCGTTCCAGAATTGCGATCCTGTGCCGCGGCGATGCTGCGATGCGCCGCGGGGCGACCGCGTACAACAGCCGTTTCGTTCGCGTCTTCGACGCGCTCGCCGCTTGCGGCATTGAGGCCATTCCCGTCATCTACGACGAGACCTTCGCCGACGATGTCCGCGAGCAACTGCTGACCGTGGACGGCGTGCTCGTCTGGGTCGATCCGATCCATCAGGGCAAGACCCGTGCGGAGCTCGATCCGCTGCTCCGCGAGGTCGCGGCGAAGCGCCCGTGGGTCAGCGCCCATCCGGACGTCATCCTCAAGATGGGCGTCAAGGAGGTGCTGTACCGCACGCGTCATCTCGGCTGGGGCGCCGACACGCATCGCTACGACACCGCAGCCGCGTTCCGCGCCGAATTTCCGTCGCGGCTTCGCACGGCCGGTCCGCGCGTGCTCAAGCAGAACCGCGGCAATGGCGGGCAGGGCGTCTGGAAGGTCGAAGCCGTGCCGAATGCGGACGCGACCGTTCGCGTGCTGCATGCGCTCCGCGGCAGCCGGCCGGAGCAGATGCCGCTGGACGAATTCATGGCGCGTTGCGAGCCGTATTTCGGCTGGGGCGGCTGCATCATCGACCAGGCCTTTCAGCCGCGCCTGCCCGAGGGCATGATCCGCTGTTACGTCAGCGGATCGAAGGTCGCGGGTTTTGGGCAGCAGCTGATCAAGGCTTTGATCCCGCCGCCCGCGGAAGGCCCTGAGGCACCCGAGGCCCAGCCCGGACCGCGCATCATGCACGGCCCCGACGCGCCGCAATTCCAGACGCTGCGCAGGCTGATGGAGCACGAATGGATCCCGCAACTGTCAGCGACGCTCGCGATCGACGAGGCGTCGCTGCCGGTGATCTGGGATGCGGATTTCCTCTACGGTCCGCGCGATGCCGATGGCGCCGACACCTACGTGCTCTGCGAGATCAACGCGAGCTCGTGCTTTGCGATTCCCGACGAGGCACCGGCGGCGATCGCACGGACGGTGAGCGAGCGTCTGCGTCAGGCTGCCGGAGCGGGTGTCGGCCGATAGAGTTCGTCATTCCGGGATCTCGCTTCGCGAGTCCCCGGAATCACGCGGACGTTTGCGCAAACGCCAGACGCGTCATTGCGAGCCAACGGGTCGCGCGAACGCGCGCCCGATGACAGGCTCCGCGAAGCAATCCATCGAGCAGCATATGCGGAGCGATGGATTGCTTCGTCGCTTCGCGCCTCGCAATGACGGCGTGGGACCTTGACCGCGCCACACCCTCAGCGTCGTCCCGGCGCAGGCCAGGACGGACGACGTGGAGGGGAGCGATGCGCCCCGCCGCACCGAACCGATGCATCAACACCGCTCCAAGCGACCCCGGGACGCACGCTTCGGGCTACCCTTTGCTGGTCCGATCTTCTATGGTGACCGTTCGGCACGCTCGGAGGCGTGCTCGATACTTCCATGATATCAAAGGCTTAAGGCTCGGATCGAAGCCTTTGGAGGGCGGTTTGACGCGGTATATTTCGACCAGGGGCGAAGCCCCTCAGCTGGGCTTCTGCGATGTGATGCTGACCGGGCTGGCCCGCGACGGCGGGCTCTACGTGCCCGAGACCTGGCCGCAGTTGTCGCCCGAACAGATCGCCGCGCTGTTCGGCCGGCCCTATTGGGAAGTCGCGGTCGAGGTGATCCGCCCGTTTGTGGCCGGCGAGATTTCCGATGCCGAGCTCGGCCGCATGGCGAACGAGGCCTATGCCACGTTCCGCCATCCCGCGGTGGTGCCGCTCGACCAGGCCGGACCGAACCAGTTCTTGCTCGAGCTGTTCCATGGGCCGACGCTGGCGTTCAAGGACGTCGCGATGCAGTTGATCTCGCGGCTGATGGATCACGTGCTGGCCAAGCGAGCCCAGCGCACCACCATCGTGGTCGCGACCTCCGGCGACACCGGCGGCGCCGCGGTCGAAGCCTTTGCCAATCTCGACAATGTCGACCTCGTCGTGCTGTTCCCGAACGGGCGCATCTCCGACGTGCAGCGCCGGATGATGACGACGACCGGCGCCGCCAACGTCCATGCGCTGGCGGTCGAAGGCACGTTCGACGATTGCCAGGCGCTGGTGAAGGCGATGTTCAACAACCATCGCTTCCGCGACACCGTCGCGCTGTCCGGCGTCAACTCGATCAACTGGGCGCGCATCGTCGCGCAGGTGGTCTACTACTTCACCTCCGCGGTCGCGCTCGGCTCGCCCTCGCGCACCGTCGACTTCACGGTGCCGACCGGCAATTTCGGCGACATTTTTGCCGGCTACGTGGCAAAACGGATGGGCCTGCCGATCCGCTGGCTGCGCATCGCCGCCAACGTCAACGATATCCTGCCACGCACGCTGAAAACCGGCATCTACGAGGTGCGCGAGGTGCATGCGACGACGTCGCCGTCGATGGACATCCAGGTGTCCTCGAATTTCGAGCGGCTGCTGTTCGAGGCCAGCGGCCGCGACGCCGACCAGGTCCGCCGCCTGATGGCCTCGCTGAAACAGTCCGGCCGCTTCGTGTTGCCGGATGCGACGCTGGCTGCCGTGCGGCGCGATTTCGACGCCGGCCGCGCCGACGAGACCGAGACCGCGGCGGCGATCCGTGCCGCCTGGCGCGAGGCCGGCGATCTGGTCGATCCGCACACCGCGGTGGCGCTCGCGGTCGCCGACCGCGATACGTCCGACTCGAAGATCCCCAACATCGTGCTGTCGACCGCGCATGCGGCGAAATTCCCCGACGCGGTCGAGGCTGCCTGCGGCGTGCGCCCGCAGCTGCCGGCCTGGCTCGGCGGCCTGATGGCCAAATCGGAACATATGACTGTGATGAAGAACGATTCCGCCGAGATCGAGCGCTTCGTGCTGTCGGTCAGCCGCGCCGCCAAGCAGGGAGCCATCGGATGAGTGTTGAAATCACAAAGCTGCCGAGCGGGCTGACCATCGTCACCGACACCATGCCGCATCTGGAAACCGCGGCGCTCGGCGTCTGGGCCGGCGTCGGCGGTCGCGACGAAAAGCCGAACGAGCACGGCATCTCGCATCTGCTGGAACATATGGCGTTCAAGGGCACCACGCGGCGTTCCTCGCGCGAGATCGTCGAGGAGATCGAGGCGGTCGGCGGCGACCTCAACGCCGGCACCTCGACCGAGACCACGGCCTATTATGCGCGGGTGATGAAGGCGGACGTGCCGCTGGCGCTCGACGTGCTGTCCGACATTCTTGCCAATCCGTCCTTCGTGCCCGACGAGCTCGAGCGCGAGAAGGGCGTGATCGTGCAGGAGATCGGCGCGGCGCAGGACACCCCCGATGACGTCGTGTTCGAGCATCTCAACGAGCTCTGCTATCCGGATCAGCCGATGGGCCGTTCGCTGCTCGGCACCGCCAAGACGCTGAAGGCCTTCAACCGCGACATGCTGCGCGGCTATCTCTCGACGCATTACCGCGCGCCCGACATGGTGGTCGCCGCCGCCGGCGCCGTCGACCACAAGCGCATCGTCGAGGATGTCGCGCAGAAGTTTGCCAGCTTCGACGCCACGCCGGCGCCTAAGCCGCAGGCGGCGATGTTCGGCAAGGGTGGTTCCAAGGTCGTGCATCGCGAGCTCGAGCAGGCGCATCTGACGCTGGCGCTCGAGGGCGTGCCGCAGACCGACCCGTCGCTGTTCTCGCTGCAGGTCTTCACCAACACGCTCGGCGGCGGGATGTCGTCGCGGCTGTTCCAGGAGGTGCGCGAGAAGCGCGGCCTGTGCTACTCGATCTACACCTTCCACGCGCCCTACACCGACACCGGCTTCTTCGGCCTCTATACCGGGACCGATCCCGCCGACGCGCCCGAGATGATGGAAGTGATCGTCGATGTCATCAACGACGCCGTGGAGACCCTGACCGAGGCCGAGGTCGCCCGCGCCAAGGCGCAGATGAAGGCCGGCCTGCTGATGGCGCTGGAGAGCTGCTCATCCCGGGCCGAACAATTGGCACGCCATGTGCTAGCCTATGGGCGGCCGCAGACGGTGGAGGAACTGGTGGCGCGAATCGATGCGGTCAGCGTCGAATCGAGCCGCAACGCCGCTCGCGGGCTGCTGTCGCGCAGCCGCCCGGCCGTTGTGGCGCTCGGCAGTGGAAGAGGTCTGGACACGGCGGTGTCTTTTGCGGAAGGATTGACCCAGTCAAAGGCAAAGACGCTGCTGCATTAGGAGATATAGTTCACCTCTCCCCGCCTGCGGGGAGAGGTCGGATTGCGAAGCAATCCGGGTGAGGGGGTACAGGTCCCAACGATCGGCTCGCTCGTGGATGGAGCCCCTCACCCCGACCTTCTGCCCGCACGTGCGGGGCGAGGGAGCAATAGGCGGGGAGTAGTGGGCTATGGCCCTGTTTCGTTTGCCATCCAGTGGACCGGCTGCATTGATGCCGCGCGGTCACGGGCTGTTGCTGCGCGCGCCGCAGATGTCGGATTTCCCGCAATGGGCGCAGCTTCGCGAATTCAGCCGCGGCTATCTCACGCCATGGGAGCCGATCTGGCCCTCCGACGACCTGACCCGCTCGGGCTTCCGCCGTCGCCTGCGCCGCTACACCGAGGACATCGCGGCCGACCGCTCCTATCCGTTCATCATCTTCCGCGAATCGGACGGGATGATGATCGGCGGCATCACGCTCGCCAATGTCCGCCGCGGCATCGTGCAGGCCGGAACCATCGGCTACTGGGTCGGTCAGCCCCATGCCGATCGCGGCTACATGACGACGGCGCTGCGGGTGCTGCTGCCGTCGCTGTTCGGCGAGCTCAATCTGCATCGCATCGAGGCGGCCTGCATTCCCTCCAACGGCCCGTCGATCCGCGTGCTGGAGAAGTGCGGCTTCACCCGCGAGGGGCTGGCGCGGCGCTATCTCTGCATCAACGGGATCTGGCAGGACCACCTGCTGTTCGGGCTGCTGCATGAGGATTTCCGCGGCTGACCTTCGCCTATTGGCTGACGGCGGCGGCCGCCCGGCGCCTTGGGTTCGCCGTCATTGCCTTGCTATAAGGCGCCCCTTGAAACAGGGAACTTTGCTTGGAGGCTTTGGGATATCGCATGGGTGACAGGGTGATCAGGCTCGCGATCGCAGCGGCGGTATCGGTTGGTCTCGGCGCGGCCCTGCTGCCACAGGCGAGCTCGGCGCAGTCCCTGAGCGACCGCTTCAAGAGCCTGTTCGGCGGCGGTTCGTCGGATTCCGACAAGCCGGCTGCCGCGCCGGCGGCGCCGCGGCAGCTCGATGACAGCGATGCCGAGCTGACCTGTCCGCCGGTGCAGATCCGGGCCGGCGCATCGACCTATTCGGTGGCGGCGCCCGGCAAGCAGCCGGTCGGCAACGATCTCAAGTTCCTGGCCTCGATCACGCGCACCGCGCGGCAGTGCAGCCTGAACAACGGCGAGATCACCGCCAAGATCGGGATTCAGGGCCGGGTGATCGTCGGTCCCTCGGGTGCGCCGCCGTCGGTCGAGGTGCCGCTACGCGTCGCCGTGGTGCGCGGCGGCGTCGGCGAGAAGACCATCGCGACCAAGGCCTACACGACCACGGTGCAGATCGACGAGAGCGGCAGCGTGCCGTTCAGCCTGGTAGCCGAGGACGTGGTCTATCCCGCGCCGTCGGCGGCCGAGAACGACGCCTATGTCTTCTATATCGGCTTCGACCCGCAGGCCCTGAAGGGCGAGCCCAAAGCCCGTCCGAGGAAGAAGTAGCGGCAATATCCGGCGGCGGACCAACGGGATCGCAGTCATCCGGAAAAACCGGACAAACGAAAAGGCCGGCGCGATCGTCTCGCGCCGGCCTTTGTCGTGAGACTGGTTTCGCGTCAGTTCAGCTTGGAACGGACTTCGGCGATGCCCTTGTTGAGCAGGTCGTCGGCGACCGAGCCCTTGACCTGTTGCGACAGGATGGTCGAGGCGGCGGCGACTGCGGCGTTGGCTGCCGCGGCGCGGACGTCGGCCACGGCCTGGGCCTCGGCCTGGGCGATCTTGCTCTCGGCGGTCTTGGTCCGCCGCGTGACAAACTCTTCCATCCGGGTCTTGGCCTCGGCCGCGATCCGTTCGGCCTCGGCCTTGGCGCTGGAGATGATCTCCTCGGCCTCACGCTCGGCGCTGGCCCGGCGGGCCTTGTAGTCGCCGAGCAGCTTGGCGGCCTCTTCCTTCAGACGGCGGGCGTCGTCGAGTTCGGCCTTGATGCGCTCGGCACGGTGGTCGAGCGCGGTGAGCAGCGTGCGATGGACGCCGAGATAGGCGAACACGACCATCAGGATGATGAAGGCGATCGCGACCCAGGTTTCCGGTTCGTAGAACATCCGTCTATCCCTTCAGCGTCGCGTCGACAGCGCTGCCGACCGCGTTCGCATCCGGCGTCACGCCGGACAGCTGCCGGACGATGGCGCCGGCCGCATCCGCCGCGATGCCGCGGACGTTGCTCATGGCATTGGTCCGGGTCGTTGCGATCTGCTTCTCGGCGTCGGCAAGCTTGGCCGCCAGTTTCTCCTCCAGCGCCTTGCGTTCGGCTTCGGAGGCCGCGTTCAGCTTCTCGCGGGTCTCGTTGCCGATCGCTTGCGCGCGGGAGCGTGCATTGGCCAATTCGCTCTCATAGGCCTTCAGCGCAGCGTCGGACTCGTCCTTCAGCTTCTGCGCATCGGCCAGGTCGCCCTCGATCTTGTTCTGCCGTGCATCGATGGCACCGCCGACGCGCGGCAGTGCGATTTTCGACACGATCAGATAGAGCGCGACGAACGCAATCGCCAGCGACACCAGTTGCGAGGCGTAATAGGTGGAATCGAACGGCGGGAAGGTTCCGCCGTGATGTCCGCCATCGGCCTCGGTGTGGGCACCAGCTTTCTGGCCTTTTGCCTCGCCATGACTCTCAGCCATGGTGTTCTCCTGTTGCTGTCATGCGCGCCGCCCTTGGAACGAGCCTTGGAGCGACCTTGGGCGGCGCGAAGGGGTTACCGCAAAGCGGAACCGGGTTACCGCAGAGCGGAACCGGGGTGCCGCTCAGAGCGGAACGAACAGCAGGAGCAGCGCGATCAGCAGCGAGAAGATGCCGAGCGCTTCGGTCACGGCGAAGCCGAAGATCAGGTTGCCGAACTGGCCCTGCGCTGCCGACGGGTTGCGCACCGCAGCAGCAAGGTAGTTGCCGAAGATGATGCCCACGCCAACGCCCGCACCGCCCATGCCGATGCACGCGATGCCCGCGCCGATAAGTTTTGCTGCTGCCGGTTCCATATGTAGCTCCTTGGAGGAAAGATAGACAGATTGGTGGGTGGAGATTCCCCGGACCGCTTAGTGTCCCGGATGAATGGCGTCGTTGAGATAGATGCAGGTCAGGATCGCGAACACATAGGCCTGCAGGAACGCGACCAGCAGTTCCAGCGCCTGGAGCGCAACCGTGAGCGCCAGCGGCAGCACGCCGCCGAACCAGCCGAGCGCGCCCAGCGAGAAGCCGAGCATCGCGACGAAGCCCGCGAACACCTTCAGCGCAATGTGGCCGGCCAGCATGTTGGCGAACAGACGCACGCTGTGCGAGACCGGCCGCAGGAAGAACGACAGCACCTCGATGAACATCACCAGCGGCAGGATGTAGATCGGAACGCCGGACGGCACGAAGATCTTGAAGAATTTCACGCCGTTCTTGTAGAGGCCGTAGATCAGCACGGTGAAGAACACCAAGAGCGCCAGCGCGGCGGTGACGATCAGATGGCTCGCGACCGTGAAGGTGTAGGGGATAATGCCCACCAGGTTCGAGACGCAGATGAACATGAAGATCGAGAAGATCAGCGGGAAGAACTTCATGCCCTCCGAGCCGGCCGTGCTGCGAATCGTGGTGGCGACGAACTCGTAGGAGATCTCGGCGACCGACTGCAGCCGCCCCGGAATCAGCTCACGGCCGCTCGCCAGCATCAGCAGCGCGATCAGCAGCACCGCGATGAACATGTAGAGCGACGAGTTGGTGAAGGCGATCGTGTGATTGCCGATATGGCCGAGCGTGAAGAGGGGCTCGATGTTGAACTGGTGGATCGGGTCGATTTTCATCCGCGCGGCTCTTGGTCCACCGGCCGTCCTGCCGGTTATCGAATTGCAAATGTCGTGACTTCCCGCCAGCGCTCAACGCTTGCCCGAGGCCCTGCCAGCAGACCTCACCACGTTGACCACGCCGGCGACGAAGCCGAGCAGCATGAACACGATGAAGCCGAATGGCGACGTCGACAGCCAACGGTCGACCCCCCAGCCAATCGCCGCTCCGACGGCAACGCCCGCGATCAGCTCCGAGGAAAGACGAAAACCGAGCGCCATCGCCGAAGCTCTGGCCGCACTGTCCCCGCCTTCAGTACCGGGTTGATCAGTCTTGCTCCTGCGGCTGTCGCGAATTTCAGACAACCGATGATCGAGACTTCCGAGCCTTGCGGAAAGCGCAGCTTCGTCAGGAGACGATTGATCGCGATTTCCACCTACGTCTTCGTTGGTGTTTTCAGCCATGCTGCAAACACTAACCGATGCCGCGGATGATGGAAATTACGCCCGTCCCCGTCGAAAGCCGCGCGGACCATACTGACCGCGTCTAATCAAGTCAAGATTGCGTCGTAACCAGCTATTGCTTTGATTTCGCTGGATTTATCTGAAGATATTCAAGGTCAGAGTGACGCAGTGATCGCACTGCAGCAGCTGGGATACAATGAAGCGATGTGGGATGCTCGAAGCCCACCCGTTCCACGTGCAGCCGGGAAGTCCATATGCCGCGCCAGGTCGACTACTATTTCTCGCTGCAATCGCCATGGGCGTATATCGGCCACAAGCCGTTCCTTGCACTCGTAAGCACTTACGATCTCAAGGTAAATTACCGCCCTGTGCTGCTGATCGATCTGTTCATGGAGACCGGCGGGCTGCCGCTCGCCAAGCGCCATCCGGTGCGGCAGCGCTACCGGATGATCGAGCTGCAGCGCTGGCGCGACAAGCGTGGGCTGAATTTCCACCTGCAGCCGGCCAACTGGCCGTTCAATCCGCGGCTGGCCGATGGCGTCGTGATCGCGGCGCTCGAGGCCGGCCTCGATGTCGAGCCCTATCTGCAACGGGCATATCCCGCGGTCTGGGAGCAGCAGCTCAACCTCGCCGATCCAGCAGTGCTGGTGCAGCTTGCCGACGATGCCGGTCTGCCCGGCCAGCAGCTGGTGGCGCGCTCGGCGAGCGAGGCGATCGACGCCGCCTATGAGCAGAACCGGCAGGATGCGCTGACTGCGGACGTGTTCGGCTCGCCGGGCTATGTGCTCGACGGCGAAGTATTCTGGGGCCAGGACCGGATCGAATTGCTCGAAGACGCGTTGAAGTCAGGTCGCAAGCCCTATAGCTCTGATAGTTAGGGGCCTGATTGGTAGAGGCGGAGCAAGTCATGCCGATAGCGACGTCGCCCTTGAAACTGTCCATCGCGATTGCGGCCACCGTCCTGACTGTCGGCGGCGCGGCGCGCGCGCAAGCGACACCCGACACCGAGAACGGCCGCTATGCGGTGTCTCCTGCAGGCGATGGTTTTCTGCGGCTCGACACCCGCACCGGCGCAGTGTCGACCTGCACCAGCTCCCGCGCCGGCTGGGCCTGCTATCTGGTGCCCGACGAGCGCGCGGCGCTGGATGCAGAGATCGGCCGACTGCAGGCCGACAACGACAGGCTGAAGACCGAGCTTGCGGCGCGCGGGCCCGCCGTCTCGGGCAAGACCGACGAGGCGTTGCCGAAATCGGACCAGCTCAAGAAGGCGGAGCCGAAGACGGCCGAGGGCGAGCGCAAGATCGAGATCCCGCTGCCGAGCGACCGCGACATGGATCGCATGATGTCGTTCCTGGAGCGTGCCTGGCGGCGGCTGATCGAGATGGCCAACCGGGTGCAGCGCGACGTCAACGGCGGCAAGATTTGACGCGGTGCTGCCGCGGCTTTGGCCGGGACGACGTGTTGAGAGAGTGCAGATGAACGCGGCGAAAACAATGTCACACTCGGCGCCGTCTTCCGTCGCTGCAACCAGCATCGTCTCGTCGCGGCTGACGGTGCAGACCGCGGGCGCCGGGTTCACCGACATCACGCGCGAGGTCGCAAAATTTCTGCACGAGGCGCGCGCCGGTGAGGGCGCGGTGACGTTGTTCATCCGTCACACCTCGGCGTCGCTGACGATCCAGGAAAATGCCGATCCCACGGTGCTGGCCGACCTGATGACGGCGCTCGATCGCGCCGCGCCCGAGGACGGCGGCTGGCGCCATGACGCCGAGGGCCCCGACGACATGCCGGCGCACATCAAGACCATGCTGACGGCGACCTCGCTGCAGGTCCCGGTGCTCGACGGCGCGATGGCGCTCGGCACCTGGCAGGGCATCTATCTGATCGAGCACCGCGCGCGCCCGCACAGCCGGGAGATCGTGCTGCAGTTCATCGGCGCGACGCGCTGACGCGTTCGATCGACCTTCCAAATGACATCGGCCGCGGATCGCTCCGCGGCCGATGCATTTTCGATCGTGATGCCGACTGATCGGCTCTTGCGATCAGGTCTTGGTAATGTCGACGTCCTTGGTTTCCGGCAGGAACAGGAAGCCGATCACGAGGCTCATCAGGGCGACGCCGACCGGGTACCAGAGGCCCGAATAGATGTCGCCGGTGGCCGCCGCGATCGCGAACGCGGTGGCCGGCAGGAAGCCGCCGAACCAGCCGTTGCCGATGTGGTAGGGCAGCGACATGCTGCTGTAGCGGATGCGGCTCGGGAACAACTCGACCAGCCATGCAGCGATCGGTGCGTAGACGAGGGTCACGTAGATCACGAGGATCCAGAGCAGCACCGTCGTCATCACGGTGTTGATCTCGTTCGGATCGGCCGACGCCGGATAGCCGTGCTTCGTGATTGCCGCCGGCAGTGCCTTGGCGAAATCCGGGCTGTCGGCTGCGAGCGTCTGATCGCCGATCTTGACCTTGGCCTTGGTGCCGGCAGGCGCGGCTTCATTGGTGTAGTTCACCGACAGGTTCACGAGCGCGGACTTGGCCACGTCGCAGCTTGTGGTGAATTTCTCGGTGCCGGTCGCCTTGAACTGGAACGAGCACTCGTTCGGGTCGGCGATGACAGTCACCGGGGAGGACGCCAATGCGGTTTCGAGCTTCGGGTTGGCGAAGTGAGTGATGCCCTTGAAGATCGGGAAGTAGGTCAGCGCCGCGAGCAGGAAGCCGGCCAGAATGATCGGCTTGCGGCCAATCCTGTCGGAGAGCCAGCCGAACAGGATGAAGCCGGGCGTTCCCAGTGCCAGCGCCACCACGATCATGATCTGTGCGGTGACGGCGGGGACCTTGATGGTCTGGGTCAGGAAGAACAGTGCATAAAACTGTCCGCCGTACCAGACGACGGCCTCGCCGGCCGTGGCGCCGAGCAGCGCGAAGATCGCGACCTTGGCGTTGGACCACTCGGCAAACGATTCGGTGAGAGGCCGCTTCGACGTCTTGCCCTCTTCCTTCATCCGCTGGAATACCGGCGACTCGTTCAGGCTCAGTCGAATCCAGATCGAGACGATCAGCAGGATGCCCGAGAGCAGGAACGGCACGCGCCAGCCCCAGTCACCGAATGCGGCCTCGCCCATCCAGGTCCGGATGCCCAAAATGAGCAGCAGGGCCATGAACAGGCCGAGCGTTGCCGTGGTCTGGATCCAGGATGTGTAGTAGCCGCGCTTGTTTTGCGGTGCATGCTCTGCAACGTAAGTGGCGGCGCCGCCATACTCGCCGCCGAGCGCAAGGCCCTGGACCAGGCGCAACCCGATCAGCACGACGGGCGCGGCAATGCCCCAGCTGTCATAGCCCGGAAGCAAGCCGATGAAGAAGGTGCCGATGCCCATGAGGGTCATCGTGACGAGGAACGTATATTTGCGACCGATCATGTCGCCGAGGCGGCCGAAAATCAGCGCACCGAACGGGCGCACCGCGAAGCCCGCGGCGAACGCCAGCAGCGCGAAAATGAAGCCGACATTCGGGGGAACGTTCGAGAAGAAGTATTTCGCCAGAAAGGCGCCAAGCGTTCCGTAAATGTAGAAGTCGTACCACTCGAACACGGTCCCGAGCGAGGAGGCAAAGATGACCTTTCTCTCTTCGCCGGTCATTCCACGTGTACGGACGTTTCCGGCCGCAGTCGCAGCTATCGTCATTCGTTTGCTCCCCAGTGCTTTTCCTCTTCCCACACGTCCGGCAGGCCGGATCGGATATGGGGACTCGCAGAAAGGTAACATCGCAGTGAAACCTGCCCCAATAAGACTTTTGGCCGTTGCACACTTGGTCTTATCGCCAGGTCTTATCGCCAGGCGTGCGAATGGGATGGAGCGCCGGCGGACGCGTCTATTGCGGCGCACAAGTTCGGCGGGTTAACCGCGTTGGCATGTGGCATTACCAGGCGCTTGCGTGGTATTCCCGCCTGGGTGACAAAGGACTTCGCGGGTTTGCCAAAACCCGCTAATGGGACTGAGATGACTGCTGTTGCCAATACTCATCTTGTCATCGCTGACGACCATCCGCTGTTCCGTGATGCGTTGCGCCAGGCGGTGTCGAGTGTCGTGAGTTCGGCCACGATCAGCGAGGCCGGATCGTTCGAGGACCTCACCGCGCTGCTCGAACGGGACTCCGAGGTCGACCTGATTCTGCTCGACCTGACGATGCCGGGGATCAGCGGCTTCTCCGGACTGATCTATCTGCGCGCGCAATATCCGGCGATTCCGGTGGTGATCGTCTCCGCCAGCGATGATGCCGGAACCATCCGCCGCTCGCTCGACTTCGGCGCCTCCGGTTTCATTCCAAAGCGCTTCGGCGTCGAGACGCTGCGCGACGCCATCATGAAGGTGATGGAAGGCGACGTCTGGGTTCCGCCGGACACCGATCTCTCGGCTGCCGGCGATCCCGACATGACGCGGCTGCGCGACCGCCTGGTGACGTTGACCCCGCAACAGGTGCGCGTGTTGATGATGCTGTCGGAGGGGCTGCTCAACAAGCAGATCGCCTATGAGCTCGGCGTCTCCGAGGCGACCATCAAGGCGCATGTCTCGGCCATCCTGCAGAAGCTCGGCGTCGAAAGCCGCACCCAGGCCGTGATCGCCGCCGCCAAGATCGCCGGCGGTCAATGGCGCCAGGGCACGCCGACGACTTAGAAGCTATCCGGTCAAAATTCATCCCGTCATCCTGAGGTGCTCGCCTCTTCGGCGAGCCTCGAAGGATGCACGGCCCGGCCGGTGGCCGTCGATCCTTCGAGGGCCGCTGAAGAAGCGGCCACCTCAGGATGACGGTCTCGGTCTGCTTCAACTGTCAAACGGTTCGCTCGATGTCATCACCCGCGAAGGCGGGTGATCCAGTATTCCAGAGACGGTCGTGCTTGAGCCGATAGGCCGCGGCGTACTGGATCGCCCGGTCCATGTGCGCAATTGCGCACAGGTCGGGCGATGACAGCAGTGGATGAACGAGGACAGAGCCTGACATCCTCTCAGGATGACGGAATGAAGATCGCGCACGCCTGATCGCGCTACTCCGCTGCCACCATCTGCTGCGTCCGCCACTGTCCGAGCAAAGCGCGCAGCGAGGCCGGCTTGACCGGCTTGTTCAGCACCGCGATGTTTTCCTCGCGGGCGGCGCTGCGCACCGCCGGGCTGCGGTCGGCGGTGATCAGGATCGCCGGAATGTTGTTGCCGAAGCGGCGGCGGATCTCGCGGATTGCGGCGACGCCGTTGCCGCGGTCGAGATGGTAGTCGACCAGCACGCCGGTAACGCGGCCGTCGGCGGCCTCGATCGCGGTGATGGCGGCGTCGGCATCGGTCACCGCGATCACCTCGGCATCCCACGCCGTGAGCAGCGTCTTCATGCCGTCAAGGATGGCGGGGTCGTTCTCGATGCAGACGATCAGCGCGCCGCTCATCGGGGTCTTCGACACCGGGGTGGCGGCAGTGACGGCCGCGGTATGGTTGACCGCGGCTGCGATCGGCACCGTGACCGAGAACGCCGAGCCGCCGCTGTCATTGGCCGAGATCGCAATGCGGTGGTTGAGCACGCGCGCCAGCCGCTCGACGATCGAGAGCCCAAGCCCGAGACCGCGCGCGATCCGCGCGCCCTGCTCGAGCCGATGGAATTCCTTGAAGATCTCGCCGCGCTTCTGCACGGGAATGCCGACGCCGGTGTCGTAAACGCTGATCTGGAGCTGCTTGCCATGGCGGCGGCAGCCGATCAGCACGCGGCCGCGCGGGGTGTATTTGATCGCATTCGAGATGAAGTTCTGCATCAGCCGGCGCAGCAGCGAGCGGTCGGACTCGACCGGCAGCGAGCAGGGCACGAAGCGCAGATCGAGACCCTTGTCGCGGGCGATCGGCATGAACTCGATCTCCAGCGACCGCATCAGGTCGGCCATCCGGAAGCTGGTGATCGCCGGCGTCATGGCGCCGGCATCGAGCCTCGAGATGTCGAGCAGCGCGCCCAGGATGTCCTCGATCGCCTCGAGCGAATCGTCGATGTTCTCGACCAGGCGGGAATCCTCGCCGCCGTTCTGGCGCTCGACCAGGCTCGTGACATAGAGCCGCGCCGCATTGAGCGGCTGCAGGATGTCGTGGCTGGCCGCGGCCAGGAAGCGCGTCTTGGAGGCGTTGGCGTCTTCCGCGATGCCCTTGGCGAGCGCGAGCTCGGAGTTCAGCCGGGTCAGCTCCTCGGTGCGGTCGCGCACCCGTTTCTCCAGCGTCGCGTTGGCGCGCTCCAGCGCCTCAGCAGCCTCGAAGCTCGGCGTGACGTCGGAGAAGGTGATGACGAGGCCGCCGCCCGGCATCCGGTTGGCGCGCACCTCGATCACCTGGTGGCGGTCGATGAAGCGTTCCAGATAGGGTTCGCCCTCGGTGGTGTAGGCGCGCAGCCTGAGCTGCAGCAGGCTGTCGCTGTCGCCGGCCGGCGGCGGGCTGACCGCGCCCATGAATTCGAGGATCTCGGGCAGCGGGATGCCGAGCTGTACCAGATGCGGCGGCAGCGCCAGCAGCTCGGAGAACTGACGGTTGGAGCAGATCAGCTGCAGGTCGGGATCGAACACCGCGATGCCCTGCCGCACATGGTTGAGCGCGGTCTGCAGGATCTCGCGGTTGAAATGCAGCGCGGCGTGGGAATCGTCGAGCAGCTTCAGCGCGGCCTTGGCCGACACGGTGCGCCGCTGCAGCAGTAGCGACATCACGAGGCGCGAGGACGCCGCCCCGATCGAGGAGGCGATCAGCCGCTCGGCGTGCTGCAGCAATTCGAAATCGGCCGGCGCCTGTGGATCGAGCGCGATGTTGCGATCGGCGGCGAACGAGGCGAACGCCTCCCGGGTGCGGTCGGGACCGAGATATTGCGTCACCGTGCTCTGGATGTCCTGCACCGTCACGGTGGTGCGCCAGCGCCGGAAGCTGGGGGCGATCGGCGCCAGCTCGTTGGGCACGAACAGGTCGGCCTGCAGCAGCTCGATCGACGACGGGGCGCGCGCCAGCGAGAACACGACATAGGTCAGCATGTTGAGCGAGAGGCTCCACAGCACGCCGTGCAGGAGCGGCGGCAGATCGGCGCCGAACAGCGCCTGCGGCCGCAGCGCGTCGATGCCGAACGGCCCGTGCTGCAACAGCATCAGCCCGGTGGTCGAGGTTTCCAGGAAGCTCGGAATGAACAGCGTGTAGAGCCAGGTCGCAAAGCCGATCACCATGCCGGCGATGGCGCCGCGCGCGGTGGCGCGGCGCCAGAACAGGCCGCCGAAGAACGCCGGCGCCAGCTGGCTGATCGCGGCAAAGGAGAGCAGGCCGATCGAGACCAGCTGGGTGTTGCCGAGCGCGCGATAGTAGAAATACGCCATCACCATGATGGCGAAGATCGAGAAGCGGCGCGCCTTCAGCAGGAAGTCGCCAAAGTCCGTGTGGCCGACCCGGGCATCGTCGCTGCGCGGCAGCACCAGCGGCAGCACGATGTCGTTGGAGACCATGATCGACAGCGCGACGCATTCGACGATCACCATCGCGGTGCCGGCCGACAGGCCGCCGACGAACACGGCAAGACTGAGCAGCTGCGAATTACCCTCGATCGGCAGCGCCAGCACGAACATGTCGGCATCGACGGCGCCGAACGGGAAGATCACGAGGCCCGCGATCGCGATCGGAATCACGAACAGGTTGATGACGACGAGGTAGAGCGGGAACAGCCAGCGCGCCCGGCTGACGTCGGCGCTGGTCGAATTCTCCACGACGCTGACGTGGAACTGGCGCGGCAGCAGCATGATGGCGCAGAACGACAGCAGTGTCATGATCAGGAAATTACCGACCGACGGCACATACTCGATGGCGCGCACCGCTTCCGGCGTCTTCAGGGCGCGCTCGTAGAGCTCGCCGGGCGAGAACATCCAGAAGGTGACGAAGGCGCCGGCGGCGATGAAGGCGACCAGCTTGACGATCGATTCGGCCGCGATCGCCAGAATCAGGCCGTGCTGGTGCTCGGTCGCGTCGGTGTGGCGGGTGCCGAACAGCACCGCGAACACGGCCATCGCCAAGGTCACCATCAGCGCGATGTCGCCGATGATCGGGATCCTGGAGAACGCCTGGTCCTCGCTCAGGATCACCTCCAGCGACGAGGCGATCGCCTTCAGCTGCAGCGCGATGTAGGGCACCGAGCCGATGATCGCGATCAGCGCCACCGTCGCGGCCACCGCCTGGCTCTTGCCGTAGCGCGCGGCGATGAAGTCGGCGATCGAGGTGATGTTCTGCGACTTGGCGAGCGCGATCACCCGGCGCAGCAGCGGCGTGCACAGCCCGATCATCAGGATCGGGCCGACATAGATTGCGAGGAAGTCGATGCTGGTGCGGGTGGCGAAGCCGACCGAGCCGAAGAAGGTCCAGGAGGTGCAGTAAATCGCCAGCGACAGCGGATAGATCCACCGGCTGGCAAGGCCGCGCTCGCCGGGCGGCATCCGGTCGCCGCGGCTCGCCACGAAGAACAACAATCCGATGTAGGCGAACGCCGTGGCGATTACGCCCCAGTCGTGCAGCATCGCTGCTCATCTCCCTTCCCGGCCGGGGGAGGGCCAGGTCACGGGACTATAAACCCAAAGGGCCGGCCGCGCATCGCACGACCGGCCCGATTTCGGGGGGCAGCAACGGATAGGGTTACTCGGCGGCCAGCGACTTCCGGTGCAGCGGCAGGCCGAGCCGGTCCCAGACCTGCAGCAGGGCCTCGGCCAGCGCGTCGATCAGGCCGTCCTCGTGGTACGGCGAGGGGGTGATGCGCAGCCGCTCGGTGCCCTTGGCGACGGTCGGATAGTTGATCGGCTGGATATAGATGCCGTGCTCCTCGAGCAGCAGGTCGGAAGCGCGCTTGCACTTCTCGGGGTCGCCGACGAACAGCGGCACGATGTGGGTGTCGCTCGACATCACCGGCAGGCCGGCGGCGGTCAGGATCGCCTTGGTGCGGGCGGCGCGGTCCTGGTGGCGCTCGCGCTCCCAGTTCGAGGTTTTCAGATGGCGGATCGCCGCTGTCGCGGCCGAGCAGATCGCCGGCGGCAGCGCGGTGGTGAAGATGAAGCCCGGGGCATAGGAGCGCACGGCGTCGATGATCTCGCGCTTGGCGGCAATGTAGCCGCCGAGGCAGCCGAACGCCTTCGCCAGCGTGCCCTCGAGGATGTCGATCCGGTGCATCACGCCGTCGCGCTCGGCGATGCCGCCGCCGCGCGGGCCGTACATGCCGACCGCGTGAACCTCGTCGACATAGGTCATGGCGCCGTATTTCTCGGCGAGATCGCAGATCTTGGCGAGCGGCGCGACGTCGCCGTCCATCGAATAGAGGCTCTCGCAGACGATCAGCTTCGGCCGGTCGGGACCGGCGGCGATCAGCAGCTCTTCGAGATGCGCGACGTCGTTGTGGCGGAAGATCAGGCGGTCGCAGCCGGCCTGGCGGACGCCCTCGATCATCGAATTGTGGTTCAGCGCATCCGACAGGATCAGGCAGTTCGGAATCAGTTTTGCGATGGTCGAGATGCCGGTCTGGTTCGAGACATAGCCGGACGTGAAGAGCAGCGAGGCTTCCTTGCCGTGTAGGTCGGCGAGCTCCGCCTCGAGCTGCACCAGCGGATGATGGGTGCCCGCGATGTTGCGGGTGCCGCCGGCACCGGTGCCGACCCGGGTCGCGGTCTCGACCATGGCGCCGACCACCTTGGGGTGCTGGCCCATGCCGAGATAGTCGTTGGAGCACCAGATCACGACATTGCGCTGGCCCTTCGGCGAGTGCCAGGTGGCGTGCGGGAAGCGGCCGGCGATCCGCTCGAGATCGGCGAACACGCGGTAGCGCCGCTCGTCATGCAGGCGGGTGAGGGCGGCATTGAAGAACTGGTTGTAATCCATCGGCGAACCCACAAACGGAACCTGACCGGGCACTGAAGGCCTTACTTAGAGCTTTTCCAGCTCTAATGTCTATGCATTGGCTCACATCTGGGCATGCGCCGCAGGTGGGCAAATTGCCCTAGCTGCGGGGATCTTGCTTGATTCCTACCCGGTCCGGCCGGCGGGCGGGCGAGCTGAGGCGCTCAGGTCGTCCTGAAGCGCAGCACGCCGTCGGCGGTCTCCGCCGTCAGGCGGCCCTCGACCAGCATGTAGTTGACATGGGCGACCAGCTCGCCGGAGGCGAAACCCATCTGGTGCTCGTCCAGCACGTGCTTGTGGAACACCACCGGCACCAGTTCCTTGGAGGTCTGCGGCACCTCGCGGCAGGCCTCGGCGATCAGCCGGCAACGCTCCTCGTGGTGATCGGCGAGCTGCTTGATCCGCGTCTTCAGCCCGTAGAACGGCACGCCATGGCCGGGCAGCACCATCACGTCATAGGGCAGCGTGGTGGTGAGGCTGGCCAGCGACGCGAGGTATTCGCCGAGCGAATTCTGCTCGGGCTCGACCGCCCAGACGCTGACATTGGGCGAGATCTTGCTCAGCACCTGGTCGGCGGACAGGAACAGCTTGTCGGCCGCGCAATACAGCATCACCTGGTCGAGCGCGTGACCGCCGCCGGTGATCACCTTGAAGCGCCGCGTGCCGATCACGACCTCGTCGCCATGGGTGAGGCGGTGATAGGACGGCGGCAGCACCGAGACCCGCTTCAGATAGTCCTGGCCGCGGCCGAGCAGCTTTTCGGTCAGGTCCTCGTCCATGCCATGGCGGCGGAAGAACAGCCGCTGCGCGTTGCGCCGCTCCTCGGTGCCGCGGTTCTGGTGATAGACCGACTGCAAATATTCGACCTGCGACATGAACAGTGGACAGCCGAAGCGCTCGGTGATCCAGCCCGCGAGCCCGACATGGTCAGGGTGCGAATGGGTCACGATCAGGCGGGTGACCTTGACGTGCTTCAGCGGCCCCTCGAACAGCGTGGTCCAGGCCGCGATCGATTCCTCATTGCCGAAGCCGGCATCCACCATGGTCCAGCCGTCGCCGTCGGCGAGCAGATAGACGTTCACATGGTTGAGGCGGAACGGCAGCTTCAGCCGCGCCCACAGCACGCCGGGCGCCACCTCCACGACCTGGTCGGGGCCGGGATGGTTCTCCCAGGGGTATCTCAATGCCTCCGCCGAGGAGGGCAGGCCGTCCGTCTTCTTGTCCATGCTACGGGCTTAGCGGCACATCGGCTGCCGCGCCAGCCGAAAAATCAGGATGGCTGTCCGGAGAATCGGGGGAATTCCGTGGCCCGGATGAAGCGCAGCGCTTTCTTCCCCTTCCCCCTGAAAGGGGGAAGGTCGGGATGGGGGTCAGCCACGGGCGACAGTGTCGGTGGAGAGACTAGATCCCCACCCGCTTTGCTCTGACGAGCAAAGCGACCTCCCCTTTTCAAGGGGAGGTTGGAGCCCCGGAACGACGTGCGTCAGGCCGCCCTGATATTCGACAGGAACCCGTCGATCTCCGAGCGCAGCACGTCGGCCTCGCGGCGCAGCGCGTCGGAGGCGCTCAGGACCTCGGTCGCGGCGGCGCCGGCCTCGGTCGAGGCGGTCGAGACGCCGATGATGTTGCTCGACACCTCGCTGGTGCCGCCGGCGGCGTGCTGGATGTTGCGGGCGATCTCGCGGGTCGCCGCGCCCTGCTCCTCGACCGCGGCCGCGATCGCGGTGGTGACGTCGTTGATCTCGCCGATCGTGCTCGAGATGTTGCGGATCGCCGAGACCGCCGAGGTCGTGACCTCCTGCATGCTGACGATCTGCTGGCGGATTTCTTCCGTCGCCTTGGCAGTCTGGCTCGCCAAATTCTTCACCTCGGAGGCGACCACGGCAAAGCCGCGGCCGGCTTCGCCGGCGCGCGCCGCCTCGATAGTCGCGTTGAGCGCCAGCAGATTGGTCTGCGAGGCGATGGTCTGGATCAGATCGACCACGACGCTGATGCGCGCGGCGTTGTCGGCAAGGCCCTGCATCGTGGTGTCGGTCGCCCGCGCTTCCTCCACCGCCTTGCGCGCGATCTCCGCCGAGGTCACGACCTGACGGCCGATCTCCGAGATCGACGACGACAATTCCTCGGTGCCGGCCGACACGGTCTGCACATTGACCGAGGTCTCCTCGGCGGCCGAGGCCACGGCGCTGACCAGCGCGCTGGATTGGTCGGCGGTGGCCGACATGCTCTGTGCGGTCGACTGCATCGAATTCGCCGAGCTCTGCAGGCTGCCGAGCGCGCTGCGGACGGTGGATTCGAACTCGGCGATCTGCGTCTCCATGCGCGAGGCGCGTTCGGCCTTGGCGATGCGGTCCTGGTTCTGGCTCGCGGTGAGCTCGCGGCCCTCGATCATGCTCTCGCGGAACACCTGCAGCGCGTCGGCCATCACCGCGATCTCGTCGCGCTGGCGGCTGTGCGGAATCTCGGTGTCGAGGTCGCCGTCGGACAATAGCTGCATCGAGCGCTGCAGGCCGCGGATGCGGCGCAGGATGTTGCGCCCGACATAGAGCCAGACGAACAGGAACGAGCCGACCAGGGTCAGCGCGCCGAGGCCGATCATCACCATGGTGGCGAACGCGATCTGCTGCCGCGCCTGGAAGGTCGAAGAGTCGGTCTCCTTCTGCACGGCGTCGACCAGCTGCTGGACGCTGATGCCGAGCCCGATGTTGAGCTTGCGGGTCTCGTCCAGAATGGTCTGGCCGTAGTCGATCGAGTCGAGCTCCTTCTGGCGGATCTTGAACACGCCGGTCTTGCCTTCGCCGAGCGCGAGCAGTTTTTCCGCGCTGTCGCGCACCGCTGATATCGCCGGATTCTTCGGCAGGTCCTCGAGGTTGGACTTGACGCGCTCGCGCCCGGCCTTGAACTCGGCCTCGATTGCATCCAGCGTCTCGCTCGAGGTCGCCGACAGCGCCGCGGTCATGTCGGCGGCCATCAGATTGCCGGCGGAAAGCACGTTGCTGATCTGGCCGACGGTGCGGGCCGCCTCGGTGGCGTCATCGGCGGAGACTTCGGCCGAGCCGAGGATGGCGTTGAGCCGGGTCTGCGCGTCGAGCATCGCGGGGCTGGCGGCGCCGACGAAGGCGGCCTGGGCCTTGCGCAGCGCGTTGTACTGCTTGTCGCGCAGTGCGCTGACGTCGAGCCGTTCGCGCGCCGCCGAGATCAGGCTCTTGGTGGCGTCGTCGGTGTTCTTGACGTTCTCCTTGAGTGCGCCGACCACGGCTTTGTCGGCGCCGAGCTCGATGATCTCGCCGAGCTTGGCATTGGTCAGCTGCGCGACCTCCTGCACCTTCTTGGTGCGCTCGGTGAGCGCGTCCTCGCTCTGCACCGCGAGCAGTCCGGGACCCTGGGCGGCGAGCGCGGCGCTCTGCGCCGACAGCTGCAGGCTTGCGGCAAGCCGCGGAATGTCGCGGCCGCTGAGATCGGTCATGGTGCCGCCGAGCTGGTGCAGCACCCAGCCGGCGCCGGCGCTGATGATCAGCGCCATGCCGGCGATCACGGCAAACGCCGCGAACAGGCTGCCGCGCACGCCCATCTGCGGAACGCCGATGCTCTTGAAACTTGGTTTGCCGAGCTTGAACCGAAACGCCATTGCCCCGTGCCCCCGTGCACTTTCCCCAGTGTTTCCCGGCGCGGGAGTATCGGTGCGGCCGGTTAACAAAATCGGGAAAATTGCGGCAAAGCGGGCGAATTTTGAGCATCGCGTGTGCCGGCGCTTTCTCCTGCACGGAATTGATGCACGTCCTTATATGCAAAAGGCCGGCGTGCGCCGGCCTTTTCCACGCCTGGTTGTATCTTGCCAGAACGGCCTCTCTCCCCGTCATTGCGAGCGAAGCGAAGCAATCCATTGTCACCGCGTGCGCGGAAAGATGGATTGCTTCGTCGCTACCGCTCCTCGCAATGACGGCTGCAGGGATCGAGCCCTCAGTACCGCGCGGCCATCGGGTTCGCGAAGTTGAAGCGGTAGTTGATGCCGGCCTTCACGGTGTGCTCGTCATTGTGGAAGCTGCCGAACGGCACCAGCGCGGCCGGGCCGGTGAAGCGGCTGTCGCCGAAGTCGTAATACTGGTACTCGACCTTCGCCGACCAGTTCGGGGCGAACATGTATTCGGCGCCGGCGCCGACGGTCCAGCCGTTCTGGTGGCTGTCGCTGAGCGCAAACGGGATCGCGACCCCGCCGAGCGTCACCCTCTCGTTGTTGTCGGAGTAGGCGTAGCCGCCCTTCACATAGATCAGGCCCGGACCCCAGGTGTAGCCGACCCGGCCGGTCACCGAGGCGATGCCGCGCTGGTTGTTGTTGTAGACATAGCCGCCGGGGAAGATCGCATTGAGCTGGTGGCCGCCGACCCAGGAATACTGGCCTTCGAGGCCGATCACCCACATGGGCGACAGCTGCCAGTCGTAGCCGGCCTGCACGCCGCCCATGAAGCGGGCGCTGCTGTCGGACAGCGCGAGGCCGTTGAAGGTGTTGTTGTCGGCAAACACGCCGCCAAGGTGACCGCCGAGATAGAAGCCGGTCCAGTTGTAGAGCGGTGCGGCGTAAACGGGCGCGGGCTGCTTGTAATAGGGACGGGCGCCGAGATCGGCGGCCTCGGCGGTCGCGCCAAAGGCGGCGACGGCGGCAGCCATGGCTGCGGTTGCGAGCAGGAACTTGTTCATTGTGGTCAGTCTCCGGACAGGTCGTGCGGAGGCGCCGCGTGGTGGCGCCATCCTTGCGGGCGCAGTTACACGGCTTTTGAATAAAATGCTGTCCACCGCGGCCGCTAAACCTGCCGTTTGCCGCGAAAGGTTTTGTTGTGCCTAACGAACGCTTAAGCGTGGATGAAGGAAGGCTTAACGCAGCGCTGGGCTAGCCAAGCCGCCGCCGCACATCCTCGCGCATCTGCTCGCGAAAAGCCTGGCGCCGCGCCGGGCGCTCCTTCACCGGGACGTCGTGACGGTCGAACACGTCGAACTTTTCCAGGATCGGATAGTGCTCGCTGGCCATCGCCAGCACGCGGAGCAGCGCGGCGACCTTGGCCGTCGGGCCGGTGACCTCCCAGCGCCGGATCTTCTCGGCGCCGCCGGCCTCCAGTCCGCAAAGCTTCGCCATGTCGGCTGCCGTCAGCTTCCGGCCGATCGCCTCGCTGAGCGCTTCGCGCAATTTCTTCAGTTCTGGGCCGGTCACTCTGGTTCAGCTCCGGGGCAAAGCAAGTGTGAAGTAGGTCACGCGGCGTACGCCGGGCCGGGGCTATACGACATGCATGCGACCTCCAGATGGAGAGACGATCATGCAAGGCATCATTGAAAGTCTCAGCCCCGAGCACAGTGACATCGATTGGAAATGGGTCGGCAGTGTGTTCGTCTTTTATATCGTGGCGATGATGCTCCTTGCCGGCGGGATGATGTCGCACTGATTCGTGCAGCGCGACCGCGCCAAGCTGCCGACCGCTGAACTGGGCCCGTCGCGCTGGCGGCCGGCGCGCGGTTAAAGGACCATCGGACCGTGCAAGGAGATGGTGCTGCCAGACAGGATTGAACTGTCGACCTCTCCATTACCAATGGAGTGCTCTACCACTGAGCTACGGCAGCATGCCCGGGAAAATAGAATCGACCCTCGAGGGGCCCGTCCAAGCGGGCGGTTCTTGCCACAAGGCCCCCTCCGGCGCAAGCAAAACGGCGCCGCTGCCGGCGGTGAAATCGGCGGAAATTGCCGTTCCCTGCCGGCGATCGTCGCCAATCCGGTCGATTCCGGCCAGATTTGGTTCCCAACATCGCCTTCGCGGGCCCCGGCGGTCGAATCGTTCCGCCTGACGCAACTGGCCGGCCGGCTAGGGTGCGCGGGCGGCGGCCATCCTCTATGCTCCGTGCGCGAGCGTCGGCGGTTCAGAGTTTTGGAAATGACAGGCGATCAAGGCAAGGGCGGCGGGCAGGCCGGAGCGAGCGTGAAGGATTCGCGGCAGGACCGCCTGAAGCTGGCGCTGCGCGAAAACCTGAAGCGGCGGAAATCGCAGGCGCGCGGTCGCGAGGATGTGGCTTCCGAACCGGGCGATGCCTCGCTAGAGCATGATCCGGAAAAGTGCGAAGCGGTTTTCCGAAAAGATCATGATCAAACAAAGAGCTAAAGCGCGATGACGATCCAACCTGATCTCATCGCGCTTCACGCCGACCGAGACGAGCCGGATCGTTAGCCGGTTTGCGATTACTGAAGGAAGCGGGGCGCCAAAGATGGCTGCAGACGACACACCGACGATCAACCGCCTCACCGCAACCGCCTACGCGTTCCCGCGCCAGGAGCAGACCTTTCCAACGCTGACGTCGTTTGAGATCGAGCGCATGCGCCGGTTCGGCGAGCCGCGGTCATACGGCGACGGCGAGGCGCTGTTCGAGACCGGCAAGCCGGGGCCGGGCATGTTCGTGATTCTGGCGGGCCATGTCGCGATCACCCAGCGCGACGGCCTCGGCCGGGTCACGCCGATCATCGACCAGGGGCCGGGGCAATTTCTGGCCGAGATCGGCCAGCTCTCCGGACGGCCCGCGCTGGTCGACGGCCATGCCGAAGGCGCGGTCGAGGCGCTGCTGCTGCCGCCGGAGCGGTTGCGTGCGCTGCTGGTCGCCGAGGCCGATCTCGGCGAGCGCATCATGCGGGCGCTGATCCTGCGCCGGGTCAGCCTGATCCAGGGCGGCGCCGGCGGGCCGGTGCTGATCGGCGCCGCCGGCACCATGGCGCGGCTGCAGAATTTTCTGGCGCGCAACGGCCAGCCGCAGCATGTGCTCGATCCCGATACCGACAAGGATGCCGCCGACCTCGTCGCGCGCTATTCGGTCTCCCGTGCCGAGCTGCCGCTGGTGGTCGCGCCGAACGGCACGGTGCTGCGCAATCCGTCGGAGACCGCGCTGGCGATGGCGCTCGGCATGATCGGCGGCAAGAAGCACGACAAGCTTTACGACGTCGCCGTGGTCGGCAGCGGCCCGGCCGGGCTCGCCACCGCGGTCTACGCCGCGTCGGAAGGGCTGTCGGTTGCGGTGTTCGATTCGCGCGCCTATGGCGGCCAGGCCGGCGCCAGCATGCGCATCGAGAACTATCTCGGCTTCCCGACCGGCATCTCCGGCCAGGCGCTGGCCGGCCGCGCCTTCAACCAGGCGCAGAAATTCGGCGCCGAGATGCTGATCCCGGTCTCGATCAAGGCGCTCGACTGCAGCAAGACCTCGGGCGCATTCGCGCTCGCCACCGATTGCGGGCACACGCTGCGCGCCAAGTCGGTGGTGGTCGCGAGCGGCGCGCGCTATCGCAGGCCCGAGATCGACAATCTCGATGCCTATGAGGGCCGCGGCGTCTGGTACTGGGCCTCGCCGATCGAGGCGCGGCTCTGCGCCGAGCAGGAGGTCGTGCTGGTCGGCGGCGGCAACTCCGCGGGCCAGGCGGCGGTGTATCTGTCAGCCCATGCCCGCAAGGTGATCATGATGATTCGCGGCGGCGGGCTCGGGGCCAGCATGTCGCGCTATCTGATCGAGCGCATCGAGGCGACGCCGAACATCGATCTGGTGTTCAACGCCGAGGTGATCGGGCTCGAGGGCGCGGAGACCTTGGAGCGGGTGCGCTGGAAGAGCCGGCTCGCGCCCGACGAATTCTCGCTCGATATCCGCAATCTGTTCCTGTTCGTCGGCGCCGATCCGGCCACCGGCTGGCTCGACGGCTGCGGCGTCGAGGTCGACCGCGGCGGCTTCGTGCTCACCGGCAAGCAGAACGGCGAGGGCAACCGCGCCGTGCCGCTGCTCGAGACCACGGTGCCCGGCGTGTTCGCGGTCGGCGACGTCCGCTCCGGCTCGGTCAAGCGCGTCGGCGGTGCGATCGGCGAAGGCGCCCAGGTCGTCGCCGCGTTGCACGGCTATCTTGCGGATGCGGCTAGTCCGTCGCTGTAGGGAAGGCGCCGTGCAGGCTCAATATCCCGTCATCCTGAGGTGCGAGCCCTCTTCGGCGAGCCTCGAAGGATGCACGGCCCGGCTGGTGGCCGATTCATCCTTCGAGGCTCGCAAGGGCTCGCGCCTCAGGATGACGGGTTAAGAAGGTGTACGAGTTGAGAGGTAGAGAATGTCAAAAGGCTGCACCCACATCGCCGGCATTGCCGACGTCACGCCGAGCGCGCTTGGCTGCGAGGAGTGCCTGAAGAGCGGCAGCCGCTGGCTGCATTTGCGGATCTGCCGGACCTGCGGCCATGTCGGCTGCTGCGACGATTCTCCCAACAAGCATGCCACCGCGCATTTCCACGCCACCGGCCATCCCGTGATCGAGGGCTACGATCCGCCGGAAGGCTGGGGCTGGTGCTATGTCGACGAGGTGCTGTTTGACCTGTCGAAGCGCAAGACGCCGCACAACGGGCCGATCCCGCGCTATGATTGATCGATGTCTCAGGAAGCGCACGGCGCGATGCCTGACGGCGGCGGGCCGTGGTGGATTTTTCATGAGATGTCGGCCGTCCTGCCATTGGAACCATGTAGCAATTTCTCCTCGCGCATCGTAACGTGGCGCGGGTTCTCAACGGGGAGTGCATCCACATGGTCCTGCTGCACGTGGTCATCAGTCTGATAGCTATCGTCTCCGGCCTGATCGTGATGTTTGGCCTGCTCGGGTCGAAATCGATGCCCGGGCTCACCGCGATCTTCCTCGTGCTCACGATCCTGACCAACGTCACCGGGTTCGTGATTCCGCCGCTGCTGACCGAGAAGCTGCTGCCATCGCACATCATCGGCCTGCTGTCGCTGGTGCTGCTCGCGATCGCCTGCATCGCGCTCTATGCGATGCGCCTCAATGGCATCTGGCGCCCGGTCTATGTCGTCACCGCGATGGTCTCGCTCTATCTCAACGTCTTCGTGCTGGTGATCCAGAGCTTCCTGAAGATACCGGCGCTGCAGGCGCTGGCGCCGGCGGTGCCGCCGAACCCGCCGTCCGGACCGGTGTTCGCGGTGGTGCAGGGCATCGTGCTGGTGTTCTTCGTCGTGGTGACGATTGGTATCTGGCGCCGGTTCAGGCCGTTCCGCCTCGCCTGATCGACCAACACGCACTCGCTGTTGCAGGGCGCACCACGTGCGAATCCGCAAACACGTTCTGTCAACCATCGCTAGATCTTGCCCAATCGCAATTGCGCATCTGTGGTTCACGCTTCGCGTGAACCGGAATGACGACTAACTGAAGGAGTGCGTCCATGCCCACTATCACCACCAAAGACGGCGTCGAGATTTTTTACAAGGATTGGGGCAAGGGCCAACCGATCGTGTTCAGCCATGGCTGGCCGCTGTCGTCGGACGATTGGGACGCGCAGATGCTGTTCTTCCTCAACAACGGCTTTCGCGTCATCGCCCATGACCGCCGCGGTCATGGCCGCTCGGCCCAGGTCGCCGACGGCCATGACATGGACCACTACGCCGACGATCTCGCCGCCGTCACCGCGCATCTCGATCTGAAGAACGCGGTTCACGTCGGCCATTCCACCGGCGGCGGCGAGGTGGTGCATTACATCGCCCGCCATGGCGAGAGCCGGGTCGCCAAGGCGGCGATCCTCTCCGCGGTGCCGCCGCTGATGGTGCAGACGGCGAACAATCCCGGCGGCCTGCCGAAATCGGTGTTCGATGGCTTGCAGGCCCAGCTCGCCGCCAACCGCTCGCAGTTCTACCGTGATCTCCCGGCCGGCCCGTTCTATGGCTACAACCGCCCGGGCGCCAAGCCGTCGGAGGCGGTAATCCAGAACTGGTGGCGTCAGGGCATGATGGGCGGCGCGAAGGCGCATTACGACGGCATCGTCGCCTTCTCGCAGACCGACTTCACCGAGGATTTGAAGAAGATCACCGTCCCGGTGCTGGTGATGCACGGCGACGACGACCAGATCGTGCCCTACGCCGACTCCGCCCCGCTGTCCGCCAAGCTGCTGAAGAACGGCACGCTGAAAACCTACAAGGGTTTTCCGCACGGCATGCCGACCACCGAAGCCGAGACGATCAACGCGGATTTGCTGGCGTTCATCAGGGGGTGAGTAAATGCGGTGCGGTTCGCCGCGCCGCATCGATCCCACGCACGTCTCTGCGGGTTCACGTGAGGGAGTCACCAGCGGAAGGGTTCCCTCCCCCCTTGCGGGGGAGGGTTAGGGAGAGGGGTACCACACGGGTGCTCTCTCAATCTGCTTTCGATCATGCACAGCCGAGATTGTGAGACGGTGCGTTCGTCGAGCATCTCGCCCGGGGCCACCCTCTCCCCAACCCTCCCCCGCAAGGGGGGAGGGAGCCTGACCGGTGTGCTCGCCTTACGTTTTCTCTCACCGACAGCGTGAAGTGCGGTAAGCACGCTCACTCGAAAATCCCGCGGATCGCCGCGAACATCCGTTTGGCGAACAGCTCCGGTTTCTCGCGGGCGCCGTCGGCGGTCCAGAGGTCGGCGCCGACGCGCATCGCGCCGGTGGTGATCATCGCGACGAGGCGCGCCTTCATCCGGTCCACCTTGTGGTTGGCGCGCTTGAGCAGCGCGTCGGCGAGCTCCCGCTCCATCTTCTCGTATTTGGCCTGATCGCGCGCCTGCAGTGCCGGATTGTCGCGCTTGAGCCGCGCCAGCGCGATCGCCTCGCGCGGATCGAGCTGCCGGACCAATTCGATGATCGCGTTCTCCGCCGCCTGCAGCATGGATTCGCCAGCCGGGCGCGCCGCCACCGCCGCGACCAGCGCCGCCGTGCCGTCCTCCTGCCACGCCAGCACCACGTCTTCCTTCGAGGCGAAATAGTGGAAGAAGGTGCGGCGCGAGACGTTGGCCGCGGCGACGATGTCGTCGAGCGTGGTCGCCTCGAAGCCGCGCTCCAAAAACAGCGTCATCGCCGCGCGCGTCAGCCGCTCCCGCGTCTCCTGCCGCTTGCGTGCGCGCAGGCCGGAGCCCTCGGCCGGGGCGGCCGAATTCTCCTTGGATTGCCGCGGCTTGGCGGCCTTGCGCGCGAGCGCGGGGCGTCTCAAATTTTCACCTCTTGCAAAATTGCACTTGGTGCACATTTATCCGGTGCGGCTGGACCCGCAACAACCGAATCGCGTTTGCCAGGAGATATAACCATGACCGGCTGGAGCACTGCAGACATTCCGCGGCTCGACGGCAGGACCGCCGTGATCACGGGCGCAACCGGCGGGCTCGGCTACCAGACCGCGTTGGAGCTGGCGCGCGCCGGCGCCACCGTGGTGCTGACCGGCCGCAACGGCGCCAAGGGCCAGGATGCGCTGGCGCGGATCCGCGGCGAGCTTCCCGATGCTGCGATCATCTACGAGACGCTCGACCTTGCGAGCATTGCATCGGTCGCCGATTTCGCTGGCCGCTTTGCCGCAACCCACCCATCGCTCGATTTGTTGATCAACAATGCCGCGGTGATGGCGCTGCCGACACGGCAGGTCACCGTCGACGAATTCGAGATGCAGTTCGGCACCAATTATCTCGGGCACTACGCGCTGACCGCGCTGCTGCTGCCGCAGCTTCGCCGCGGCCGCAACGCCCGCGTCGTCAATCTGTCCAGCCTTGCGCATCGCTCCGGCGCGATCAATTTCGACGACCTGCAGGCCCGGCGCTCCTACAAGCCATGGCGCGCCTACTGCCAGTCGAAGCTCGCGATGCTGATGTTTGCGCTCGAGCTGCAGCGCCGCAGCGCGATCAATGGCTGGGGCATCATGAGCAATGCCGCGCATCCCGGCTATGCCCGCACCGAGCTGATCCCGAACGGCCCGGGCACCGAGAGCCTGTCCTGGCGGTTCGGCAGGTATCTGCAGCCCCTGATGAGCCACTCGGCGGCCGCAGGCGCGTTGCCGACGCTGTTTGCCGCGACTTCGCCCGCGGCCGAGGGTGGCGGCTATTACGGGCCCAATGGGTTCTACGAATTGAAGGGCCCGCCGGCGCCGGCGAGGATCATGCCGCAGGCCAGGGACGCCGCGGTGGCGGAGCGGCTGTGGGACATCTCGGCCGCACTCACCGGTGTTCCGTTCATTCAGGTCGCGACCGCGGCCTGAGCGGGCGGCACGGGGATCATCGCGATGAAGGTCATCCCGTGCGGCGCATGCCTCCGACCGGCGCGGCCCGGTTCCGCCGGCGCGATTTGCTTCGGCAGCGTGGTACCTCCGGTGCGGTCAGGCGTTATATTGATCGCATGTCCCCACCCGCGCCGCTCAAACTGATCGCCCTCGATGCCGATGACCTCGCGGTCATCTCCACCCATGTGCAGGACGCCCGCGTCCAGGCCGCCGATATCGTCTGGCGCCAAGACGAAAAGCGCCTCGTGATCGGGCTGAACCGGCTCGACTGGGAGCAGACCTTGGCGGGCGGCGCCTGCTCGCGCCGGCTGATCGCGGCGCTGCGTTTCGACCGGGTGCTGGCATGCAAGTCGCGCAATATCGACCTGGAGGCCCCCGAGGCCATCCTGGAACTGCTCGGGATCGAATTCCACGCCTCCGACCCGCCCGGCGGCTGCGCGCTCCTGATGTTCGGCCATGGCGCCGCGCTGCGGCTCGATGTCGAGTGCCTGGAGTGCGAATTGACCGATTTGGGCACCGATGAGCTGGGGACGGCGGCGGAGTAAATTCCCGTCGTTCCGGCTTTCGCCGGGACGACGGAGGCAAGGGTTGACGGCCATAATCCGCCGCGCCATTGAGCAGGGGACCCGATCCCGAATCCCCTAGAAAGCCGCCATGCCCGTTCGCCTGGACCGACAGAGCGCCGATTTCGACCAGCGTTTCCGCGACTTCCTGGCGGCCAAGCGCGAGGTCTCGGCTGACGTCGAGCGCGCCACCCGCGCCATCGTCGACGATGTGGTGGCCCGCGGCGATGCGGCGCTGCTGGAGGCCACCAAGAAGTTCGACCGGCTCGACATCGCCGCCTCCGGCCTGCGCGTCTCCGCGGTCGAGATCGACGCTGCGGTGAAGGCCTGCGACGCCAAGACCGTCGATGCCCTGAAATTCGCCCGCGACCGGATCGAAACCTTCCACCGCCGCCAGATGCCGAAGGATGAGCGCTTCACCGATGCCGCAGGCGTCGAACTCGGCTGGCGCTGGAGCGCGGTCGATGCTGTCGGCTTGTACGTGCCCGGCGGCACCGCGGCCTATCCGTCCTCGGTGCTGATGAATGCGGTGCCGGCCAAGGTCGCCGGCGTGCCGCGCGTCGTGATGGTGGTGCCGGCGCCGGACGGCAAGCTCAACCCGCTGGTGCTGGCGGCCGCCGATCTTGGCGGCGTCTCCGAGATCTACCGCGTCGGCGGCGCCCAGGCGGTGGCCGCGCTCGCCTACGGCACCGCGACGATTGCGCCGGTGGCCAAGATCGTCGGTCCCGGCAACGCCTATGTCGCCGCGGCCAAGCGGCTGGTGTTCGGCAAGGTCGGCATCGACATGATCGCCGGCCCCTCCGAGGTGCTGGTGATCGCCGACGACACCGGCAATGCCGACTGGATCGCCGCCGACCTGCTGGCGCAGGCCGAGCACGATGTCAGCGCGCAGTCGATCCTGATCACCGACTCGGCGCGGCTCGCCGCCGATGTCGAGCGCGCGGTGGAGGCCCAGCTCAAGACCTTGCCGCGCGAAAAAATCGCGCGGGCCTCGTGGGATGATTTCGGCGCCGTGATCATGGTGAAACAGCTCGACGACGCGGTCGAGCTCGCCAATGCGATCGCCGCCGAGCATCTGGAGATCATGACCGCGGATGCGGAAGCACTGTCGAAAAAAGTCCGCAATGCCGGCGCGATCTTCCTCGGCGCGCATACGCCGGAGGCGATCGGCGACTATGTCGGCGGCTCCAACCACGTGCTGCCGACCGCGCGCTCGGCGCGGTTCTCGTCCGGCCTCGGGGTGCTTGACTTCATGAAGCGAACCTCGATCCTGAAGTGCGGGCCGGATCAGCTCCGTGCGCTCGGGCCCGCCGCGATGACGCTCGGCCAGGCCGAAGGTCTCGACGCCCATTCACGCTCCGTCGGATTGCGCCTCAACCTCTCATGACCAAGTCCCCCGCCGACGAGGATTCCAACAATCGCATCGTCGCGGTGACGCTCGACGAGGAATCGATCGGCCGTTCCGGGCCGGATATCGAGCATGAACGCGCGATCGCGATCTACGACCTGATCGAGCAGAACGTGTTCGCGCCCGAGGGCACGGAGCCCGGGCCGTATACGCTGCACATCGCGATCACCGGCAACCGGCTGATGTTCGATATCCGCAAGGAGGACGGCGCGCCCGTGGTCGCGCATCTGCTGTCGCTGACGCCGTTCCGCCGCGTCGTGAAGGACTACTTCATGATCTGCGACAGCTACTACCAGGCGATCCGCACCGCGACGCCGGACAAGATCGAGGCGATCGACATGGGCCGCCGCGGCATCCATGACGAGGGCTCGCGCACGCTGCAGGAGCGGCTCAAGGGCAAGGTGCGCGTCGACTTCGAGACCGCGCGGCGGCTGTTCACGCTGATCACCGTCCTGCACTGGAAAGGTGAGGGCGCATGATCCCGAAAAGTGGGAACCGGTTTTCGGACCAGATCATGCGCAAACAAGGAGGGCGCATGACGTCGGCGTGGGCTCCTCGACTGAAAGCCTGATCGCATGGTGGCGCCGGGCGCGCGCAATCCCCAGGCTGTGCTGTTCGCATGCGGCCTGAACAGCGTGCGCTCGCCGATGGCCGAGAGCCTGTTGCAGCAGATGTTTCCGAACGGGCTCTACGTCCGCTCGGCCGGCGCGCGCAAGGGCGAGCTCGATCCGTTCGCGGTCGCCGTCATGGCCGAGCTCGGCCAGGACATTTCCGGCCACAAGCCGCAGACCTTCGAGGAACTCGAGGACTGGGAGGGGCTGAATTTCGACCTGATCATCACGCTGGCGCCCGAGGCCCATCACAAGGCCCTCGAGCTCACCCGCACGCTGGCCGCCGATGTCGAGTACTGGCCGACGGTCGATCCGACCGGCACCGAGGGCACGCGCGAGCAGAAGCTCGCCGCCTATCGCGAGGTCTGCGACAGCCTGCTGCTGCGCATCCGCCGCCGCTTTGCGAAGGTCGCGGCGGCGAGCGGGTAATGACGATGAAACCCGGTCCCGCATCCGGAGAAGCGGTGACTTTGCCGGCCGTTGTCGCCAGACTGACAAACAGCTGTGCTTATGGGGCCTTGTCTGTCAGGGGATGCGCGATTCGCGGCCGGTTCCGCGGTTGTGCAACCATGCCCCATCCGATAGGTTCCGCGCTCGCCCGTCCCGCCGATTCCAGCCAAATAACCGAATGCTAGGCCGTCCCAAATTCGTTCTTGCTTCCGGCTCGCCGCGGCGGCTGGCGCTGCTCAACCAGGCCGGCATCGAGCCTGATGCGCTGCGCCCGGCCGATGTCGACGAGACCCCGCGGCGGGGCGAGCTGCCGCGCGCCTGCGCCAACCGCCTGGCGCGCGCCAAGGCCGATGCGGCGCTGAAATCGGTGCATCTCGATGACGATCTGCGCGGCTCCTTCATCGTCGCGGCCGACACCGTGGTCGCGGTCGGCCGCCGCATCCTGCCCAAGGCCAATCTGGTCGACGAGGCGGCGCAGTGCCTGCGGCTGTTGTCCGGCCGCAACCACCGCGTCTACACCGCGATCTGCGTGGTGACGCCGCGCGAGGCGTTCCGCCAGCGCCTGGTCGAGACCCGCGTCCGCTTCAAGCGGCTCAGCGAGGACGACATCCAGGCCTATATCGGCTCCGGCGAATGGCGCGGCAAGGCCGGCGGCTATGCGGTGCAGGGCATCGCCGGCTCCTTCGTGGTCAAGATGGTCGGCTCCTACACCAACGTCGTCGGCCTGCCGCTCTACGAGACCGTGACCCTGCTCGGCGGCGAAGGCTTTCCGATCCGCCACGGCTGGCTCAACGCCGTCGCGGTGTAGGATCGCAATATTCGTTCGGCATCGGTGGTGCACCTCTCCCCTTGTGGGAGAGGTCGAATCGCATCGCAGATGCGATTCGGGTGAGGGGTTTGTCTCCGCGGATAGAGACCCCTCATCCGGCGCGGATTTCATCCGCGCCACCTTCTCCCACAAGGGGAGAAGGGCAGAGGAACCGGCGGCCGCGCCCGATCGCGGGGGCGCGTTGCCAAAACTCGAAAAACAACCCCATGCAAAGTAGCCGGGCGGCGCTCGACCCGGCCACTTGACACGTCGGGCAACTCAGCGGTAATATTCCAATATTCCGAAATCGTGCAGGCACCCATCGCCACCCGCAAGCGGGAAGGAGGCAGCGCGGAACGCGCGGCGGCCTTCTTCATTGCCAATTGATGTAACCTGCGTGCCGCCATGACCGACCAAGCCGAAAAACCGCAAAACCCGCCGCGGCGCTGCCCGATCTGCGGCAAGCCTGTCGAGCAGGCGTTCCGCCCGTTCTGCTCGCCGCGCTGCCGCGACGTCGACCTGAACCGCTGGCTGAGCGGCTCCTACGTCGTCCCCGGCCGCGAGGACGACGACGAGGATCCGGACTAACGCATTTGCGAAGCCGATACCGCGCCATGCGCTGTCCGGTCGCCGCGCCGGATTGATTTCGCCGCCACCGGCCGCCACACTCGCTGCAACAGCATGACCCGAGACAATCGGGCGATGCGTGGAGGAGAACACCCATGCTGACCCGCCGCCATCTCGTCGGCCTCGCCGTCATCGCCGCGCCCGCAATCCTGAGTTCGCGCGCGCGGGCGGCGGACTGGCCGGCAAAACCGGTGCGGATCGTGGTGCCGTTCACGCCGGGCGGCTCGACCGATATCACCGCGCGCCTGGTCGGCAACCGCCTGCAGGAGGTCTGGGGCCAGACCGTCGTGGTCGAGAACAAGCCGGGCGCCGGCGGCAACATCGCCGCCGACCTGGTCGCGCATTCGGAGGCCGACGGTTACACCGTCTTCATCGTCGGGCCCGGCATGGCCACCAACCCGTTTCTCTATCCGTCGCTGAGCTACGACCCGGTCAATGATTTCGCGCCGGTGACGATGCTGATCACCCAGCCCAATCTGATGTGCGTGCCGAACTCCTCGCCGGCGACGTCGGTGCAGGCGTTCATCGCCCATTGCAACGCCAACCGCGGCAAGGTGACCTACGCTTCGTCGGGCAACGGCACCACGCTGCATCTGAGCGGCGAGCTGTTCAAGCGGCTCGCCAGGGTGGAGATGACACATATCCCCTATCGGGGCGGCGCGCCGGCCATCAACGACCTGATCCCGGGCCGCGTCGACGTCATTTTCGACAACATGCCCTCGATCCTGTCGCATGTGCAGGCCGGCCATGTGCGGGCGCTCGCGGTGACGACGAAGCAGCGCGTCGCCCTGGTGCCTGAGATCCCGACGCTGGATGAGTCCGGCGTACCCGGCTTCGACGTGTTTTCCTGGTTCGGCTTCTTCGTGCCCGCCAAAACCCCGCCGGAGGTGATCGCCAAGATCAACGCCGACACCAACGCCGCGCTGGTGCATCCGCCGGTGAAGACCCGCTTCGAGCAGCTCGGCGCCAGCCCGAAGGGCTCGACCCCGGCGGAACTGGCCGCGTTCCTGAAATCGGAGACCGACAAATGGGGCCCGGTCATCCGCGACGCCAGGATCAAGCTGGAAAACTGAGGAAAGAAGCGATCGCCGCGATCAGCCGACCACAGGGATCATCGCCTCGTTGGTCGGGCAATTGCTTCTGACCGCGTGAAATAACTTCATTCTTTCAATATGTTAATTGTAGTATCGAGGCCGGGCTTGCCACGCCGAAGCCAACGGCGAAGGCGGGTGGACACAACGCTTCGACCTCTCTATAAACCGCCCGCTCGCTTCGGCTTTTCGGCCGCTCGCGACATGCCCAGGTAGCTCAGTTGGTAGAGCATGCGACTGAAAATCGCAGTGTCGGTGGTTCGATTCCGCCCCTGGGCACCACCCAACAATTTGAGCTAATTCGAGAAATTCTCTCGGCGCCTCTCCAGACATTTTCCGCCCAATCTTTGTTGCAACCTGATTGCAACCCCAGCCCGAAAAAGGTGCATTGGCGCCCCCCGTGCCGCAACAGCGCGTCCCTATACGCTGAATAGCTTGTCGAAAACGGCCCGCGCGCCGGCCCTTCCGGCGCGAACCCGCGCTGGCGCGCATGCCAAAACCAGCCAGCGCCGTCCTTGCCGAAAGTTTCGAGTGTCCGGTCAGCATAGAACACTTCGATGCTGCGACCCATCACTGGATCGACATCGAAGAACGGCGCGTGCTTTTGGTGCTGACGATCGACGCTGGACGTTGTCATGCCGCCACCTCCGACGGCGCAGCAAGGGCCAAGCCGCGCAGGAAGTCGGCGGCGGCTTGCGCCTTGCTGCACGCCGTGAGGAAAGCGCGCGTGTCGGCCTTCAGCAGGCCAATCCATTTTTCGATATAGCCGGCGTGGCGCAGATCGCCGTCAATCGAGAATTCGGCGCATAGAAAGGCTGAACAGAGTTCGGCAACCAATTCCTCTGCAGCGTAAGCCTTCTCGCCGAAGCGGTGGCGCAGATCACGTGCCAGCCGCGACTTGTGACCGGTCCAATGACCAAGCTCATGAAACGCGGTCGAATAGAAGTGAGCAGCATTCTTGAAAGCCTCGAACCGCGGCAGGCTGATGAAGTCGGCGCCGGGCAGGTAGTAGGCTTCGCCGAAGCCCTCCCGTACGCTGGCGCCGATGCACGCCAGAAATTCATCGATCGCGGCGGAGCGCTCCTCGCAGTTGCGCGGCTTTACGGCACCTGGCGCCACGATCCTCGTAGGAAGGTTTTCGCACTGGTCCAGGTTAAAGACCGTGTACTCTCGCAGCATCGGCACGATACGCGTTACGACGTCATCGTCCGCGCCCTTGTCGCGGGCCTGCAGCTGTTTGACAAAATACACCTTCGTGCCGCGTTCGCCCTTGCGCACGTGGCCGCCCAAGTCCAACGCCTGCTTGAACGTGAGAAAGCGCGGCGTGCGATAGCCTGCCGCTTGCGCCATCCACAACAGAACGACGTTGCACCCCGAGTACGGGCGATTGGTCACCGCGTTGCACGGGGTGTTCGCGCCAGGTGTTGCCGACCATGGTTTGATCCAAGGAGCAGCGCCGGCTTCAAGCTCGGCAACGATGCGTGCCGAGACTTCCGCATAGAGGTCGCGTTTCATGAAGGTATCCGATGGCTGTGACTGATGCGACCGGTCGGTCGCTCGTTACAGCCGCGTCGGGTCCTCACGGCGCGGGCATCAAAATTTTACCCCCCCCGGGGTACATGGACAGGCCCGGGGCCTCGCGCGCGCCGAGACGTGTGCCGCGCAGATGGGGCTCCTGAAAGGGAAATCGTTAACGGATAGTTAAAGGAGGGGGCGAGCGGCTCGCCTGAACGCCGCGGCGAAGGCACAATCGCGTCAATCGCGCGGAAAAGCTCCCCTGGCGAGACGATAAGTGTGTCTGTAAGTTTGGCCAGCGAGGCCAAGGTCGGGTTTGCCGTGCTGATTCTTCTGGCGTCCACGAGCTCCTGCCGTATCCTTCGCTTCGGCCAAGCCTTTTGCGATACTCCTCGTTCTCGCCGCAACCGCCGTAGATTTCGCGCCGGGACGTGCTGCGCCGACTGAGAATCTCGCTCTCACGGGCCGTCGATCACTCCTTGGCCTCAGCCCAGCGATTAAAGGTACCCATTCAGCTTGCTGAGATTGTCAGTTCGGCTTCGGCCGCCTCAGAGTCGGTCTCCACTTCGTCTTCCTTCTCTGCAGCGGTTGTGCCGCGGAGGGCGGCATGTCCGGTTGCCTTCTCGATAAGGGCAAGCAGACGCTCCTGCCGATCTGCCATGAAAACATCGAACTGATCTGCTCTGAGTAGCGATGGATTAATTAGGTGAGAGTGCAAATACCCGTCCAGGTTTTGCGCCGGAATCGGCGGGCTGTCGTTATCGCCGTGCTCCAATTTGGAAAGATAAAGAGAGGGCGCCGCTCCGCCAATTATGCGATTAGTCCGATATGCGAGCGGCGTCTTATTGATAACTGAATCGTATACGGCCGGTTTGATCCTTCGATCTTCGCACCATTTCTTTGGGAAGATGTGGTGGATGTCTACGTTTTCACCGAAAAAGACAATGTGATCGAATTTTTGTCCGGACCGAAAATCTTCTGCGCCGGCCTTCATCAACAACGCGTTGACCCCTTTATAAGCAGCCGAGAGACGCATACGCATTGTCTTAAGCCGCTCAGCGCGGAAGGTCGCATCACTGATCGTGGTGGGTAGTGGTCCACCCTTTAGCCATAGCGGCACCTCCAAGAAATCGCGCGCGATCCGAGACTCTACAGCGGAACCATACAGCTCACCGAAAACGCCGTTCCAGTACCATTGCACCAGCTTTGCTCGATTGGCCTCATGCTCCCAAGCTTCGCCAATATCAGCCAGAATTGCCGCTAAGGGAATGATCTGCGTCTGGTAGGGCAAATCAAAAACCCGGTAGATGTGCAGGATGTGCAGAAATTTGGCCGCCCGCACGAATCCTTCCTCAACCTGACTTTGATATTTCTTGTACGCGTCGAGAGGGAGATTTAGGAGGGCGTTCCGATTGCCTGACACTGCCGGCAACTCCTTGCCGCGTTTACCTAGCGCTTCTGCCTCGCGTCTCCTCTCGCGCGTATGAAACAGAGAGATAGCGTGAAGGAAATCGGTGTTAGAAACGTCCGCAATGATGCCGGTCTCGTGGCCGGCCGGCCTTAGACTCTCTTTAAAGCGATGCTGTCGTCCGAGTTCGCCATCCTTGCCATACCAGTCGCGACGCAACTCATAGCCATCGGCTGCATACATTGCGGTGACTAACTCGAATGCATCTAGCGCCTTCCCGCCGGTGTTCACTTTCTCGAACACTACGCAGACGGCCTCCTTTGACGTACCGGACCCTAGCGCGATCACCGGGACTTGGTAATGAATGAAATTATCGAGGATACCGTCCTTGAATTGGCGGAGTATGTCCCACTTCGATTTTGGAAACTCACCTTCCTTCATAAAGTGTTCGATGAACTGCTTCTGCCACTCGTCCCAGTTGAACGCCATTGAGACTGGGTACATTAGGTGCTCAAATTCCTTCTCCCTGGTGCTGAGATCGAGGACTATCTTGCGCCCGAAGTCTTCAGCGATTTTGCCATCCTCTCCCACCGCAACTATTGCTTCGTCCCGCTCCACGGTTGGATCGAGCGCTTTGCTGATGTCGATATAGAAGACGCGTTTGACACGCTTTTTCTTCGCAGTGATGGTTTCCACCACTTTCCCTCGAAGCGATACCTGATACAGCGAGGTCATTCGCTGCTGCCCATCAAGCAGCAATGCCTCGGGTCGGGTTGCGATCGCATTGGGTGGCGCCCCCTCGATAGACCGGGGTTTGAAATCAACTACTCCTCCAGTCTCGAGCGTCATCAACGCGCCAATAGGGAATCCGCGTGAAATCGACGAAATCAAACTTTTGATCCGATCTTCGTCCCACACCCAGCTTCTCTGAAAGTCGGGCAGCTGGAGGAGCCCGCTTTCGCACTTCTTCAATAGCTCCTGCAAGCTATAAGGATTTGTTTTGAACGATGAGACTGCCATTATTAGCCACCTTTTATAGTCTGTCAGACTGAGGACCTCGACCCAGTCCGATAACTTGTCTACGCCAACGACCAAAACTCGTTGATCTTTCTAGCGTCTCTCAAGCGTTATCGGATCAAGCACGCTCCTTAAGTCCGCGGCCCCGAAACACAGATGGTAAGCCCAATTCCCGAAACGCCCGTCATTGCTAACCGCGCGACACCAGCGCTCGGCCGCCGCTTTCTTAATCGCCGCATCGCCGAGCTGGCCCTTGATCTCGACTAGTAGACGCCCGCCATTCTCTAATTCCACGACGAAGTCTGGCAGGTACTTCCGAGGCGTGCCATCCTTGCGGTACGGGATCACGAGGCCGAGCCGATCGTTCTTAACCCATGCATCCACTGCGGGGTGCGAGCCTAGCAGGTCTGCCGCCTGGCGTTCCCAATCGGAGTCAAAAACTGCAGCATTAAGGTGGCAACGCTGCACATCATGCAGTTCTTTGCCGGTGTGGAAGTTCACGACCCGGGTTGACCGCACCCCCGCAGCTCCAGGCGCGAACACGGCCTTTTCCTGACTGGCTCCGCCGCCGTCGACTGACTCCATCGCGTTGATCATCATCGCGATCGCTTTTCCAAAATAGGGATTAATCGCCAGGTCTTGCTTGGTACGAGACCCAACCGATGCAACATGTTCGTCGATGAAGTGATTGGCGGCATCGAGCGTCTGTGGAAATAGACGATGCATCGGTATCGCAGCGCCTCGATCTTCCTGCCACTTGCGGGCTAGAACCTTGGCCAGTTCGAACGCCACCTGCTGAACCCGTACCCCTCTCCGCCACTCGTCTAGGTTGACGCGCACAGGTGCGCCGGGCCCGTACGCAATTAAGCGGCCGTCGGCCGCTGCGAGACCGCGGAGAAGGACGTCGTCCGGAACGTCCTCCGGATCCAGCACCAGTTCACCCACACGATCCCAGTTTACCTTTACCTGTACAATGCCTGGGTCTTGATAACCCTCGACGACAGGAAATTCGATCTCGTACTCGGAATTTTCCGGCACGGCGTAAACGTGATTGGCTGGCGGGGAGGGCGGCTGCGGCTTGCCTCCTTCCACCTTGAACGGGATCAGCTCGAACGGTACGCCGAAAATCTGCGCCGTCTCCTCGGTGAATAGTCCGCTTTTAGTATCCACAGCGTAGGACGTCCGCCGCAAGGCGCGGCCCACAACCTGCTCGCAGAGCAATTGAGAGCCGAAGGGCCGCAGCCCTACAACGTGCGTCACTGTAGTTGCATCCCATCCTTCGGACAGCATCGACACCGAGATGATGCAGCGTACATCCCGACCGGGCGGAACTTCCGAGTGGATTACACCGAGGCCGTTGCCCTCGTCCTCTAGCGCCTTGCGATTGTTTCGTTCGACAATGGCTGCATACTCCTCAGGCACTTTGCGGCCAGGCCACTCGACCTTGCCGATCGTTTCAAGCACAAACCGTAACCGCCGCGTCTCATCGCTGGTGCCACCGGAAGCGATGTCCTCTCCAATTTTGCTGTCGATCCGGACAGTCATCTCACTGCCGGATGCGTTACGGAACTCTGGTACGCCTGCCCCATATTGCGCATCGCCCTCGGCCAGCCAGGCGTACAAGGCCTTCGCGATCGTTGTGTCCTTGCAGACGATGATAAAAACGGGAGGGACGTCATGCCGGCGGTTGCCTTGGCGAAAGTGGTCCTTCCATTTCGCGAGCGTCTCGCGCCAGCTCGCCGCTAGGGTGACAATGGGCGCAGTGGCATAGCGCATCACTTCGGTCGCTGTGACTGGGCCGATGAGCCCATCATTCTGCGCCTGCCGTTGCACCCAGCGCCAGACATTAAAGTAGCGCGGCACTTCCTCGCCCGATCCATCTTCAGTCGGCAGTTGGGGCACCTTGACGAGGCCCGCCTCGATCGCCTCAAGCAGGCTGAAGTCGGAGATCACCCAAGGAAAGGGCTTGCCTACCTCATTACCGCTGCCCTGAATGTAGAACGGTGTTGCCGAGAGGTCCACGCATAGTCGAATCCCGTTGCCGCGCCCCCCAAGGACCTTGTTTATTCGATCCAATCCCTCGATCCAAACGGTAGCCTCTCGAGCGTTGGCCTCCGTGATCTCGTCCTCCTCGCCGTAAGGGTCGCCGTCCTCCAACGCCCCGCGTCGGTAGGCGTGGTGGGCCTCGTCATTCAACACAAGGATGGCCGAACCGCGGCCCTTGCGCCCACCCAAAACGCGCCTCAGGAAAGCGGCGTCGCTTTCCCGGTACTGCGTCTCCCTCACGGTGAAGGCCTTGGGCGTGCCGTCACGCCTGTTTTCCACGGCCACGATTTCAAATGCACCGACGGTCGCCTGATGGTGGATCTGATCTGCCGTAGCAGTGGCTGTGACCTTGATTGTGCGGATCTTCTCTACGGCCTGCCCGCGCTTCACGACTCGAGCACCTTGACCATTCACATCGCGTGTCTCGCGGCGCTCGAGGTTGTGCCAATTGGTGACGAACACCTCACCGCGGCGCAGCTCCGTCATTCGATGTGCAGGCACCAGCTCGCGTGTGCGATACAATGACAGTTCGTCGCGCTCTGGGTTCAATTCCTGTAGCCGGTCACGGATCGTTACGTTTGGGCAGACGATTAGCACCGTATCGGAGTAAGCTGGGTTCTGCGGGTCAGCCACCTTGTTGAGAATAGACCACGCAGCGAGCATGCCCATGACCGTAGTCTTACCCGAACCGGTTGCCATCTTGAGTGCATAACGTTGGAAAGCCCTGTAGCCGGCGTCTTTTGCGGCTGGGCCGGGTTCATCCATTGGAACGTGAATACCCTGGAGCAGATCGGGCGGACCCTCCACCAAAAAGATCAACGTCTCCGCTGCCTCGAGCTGTGCGAAGAATAGTCGCTGCTCGCGGTCCGGCTCGCGCCAATGTGCGATCAGCTCGTGCGTGATCTTTGTAGCCCCTTGGTATTCGCGCTCACGCCACTCCTTTACGCGCGTGCGTAGTAGGTTAGCGAGATCGAGCAGGTACTCATCACCCTTGAGGTCCTCGTTGAACAGCTCCGCCTGATCGGTAGCGCGACGGCCGCGGGCAGCACGCTCGGGCACGCGGAGGAAATAGCTCGCCTGCCGCCGACCCGGCTCTTTCCGCGGTTGATGGGCTTCCTCGATGTGCCAGTGCTGTTTCGGCTCCTCGTAGGGCGTGTTGATGATCGGGTTGGCGACTGCATTGATCTGCGTGGTCACAGTGTCACTCCACCACGTCGAGCACGCGCATGATTTCGTTGCCGCGCTCATCAATTACCTTCACCGCTACACGCCGGCGTTCACCGAGCGCGAACGGCTCGCTAACAGTGCCGGCGAGGTGCAACCAGACCGAGTCGTCGAACTTGGCCTTCAGCGAGCGCTGCAGGTTGTCCCAGGCGCTGGTCTTGGGAAAGAACACCTGACTGGCGTAGAAGCACAGGTTGTCGTAGTCCGTATCTAGCATCCAGCAGGGCACGTGCTCGCCCCCCAAAGATTCGGTTTCCATGGAGTCGGGATCGAACAAGTCCAGACCCTCGAGCTCCACCTCGTAAAGTGGCTGCCCCTCGGGTCCCTTCTTCCTCGCGCGGCGCACCGTTACATCCGGCAAACCAGTGACCGAGAAGATCTCCGAGCCGCGCGTGGTCTTCAGCAGGTCCGACATTGCTACATCGGGTGTCACTGTCACATAGGCAGCGGGGATGCGCAGCTTTTTGTCATCCTCGATCATGGCGCGGGCGCCCGGCTCGATGGCGAAGCCGAAGAAGTACAGTCGGTCGTACTTCAGGTAGTGCGCCTCTCGCCCGGCCTCGTAGACAAGACTGGCGGACACTGCACCGTCCGCCGGACCGAAGACTATGGCTACTCGCTTCTCGCCTTCCTTGCCCTCGGCGTGTAGATATTCGGTATCTATGGTGCGTCGAATACCTTGAAGCGTTAGCTCGCGGTTGCCGGGCAGGCGGAGTGTCTTCGACTGCCGCAGCAGTTCGGTCATACGCTGGATGTGGGTCGAGACGTCACCATCCGCCGCCGTGCTGTCGCCCGCCGTCTCGAGGGGCTGTACCGGCGCGATTGTGGCCTCAACGACGAAGGGGCCGGCTACGCGCGTGACGCCCGGTGCCTCCTCCGGTCTGTCGACCAGCACTTCAGTCGACGGCGGTTCGTTGTTCGCGATTGACTTGAGCGTGATGTGCGGTACCAAACCGCCAATTTCCTCACCCTTACGGTTCTGCTTGCGCTCGTACACGAAACCACCGGCCGGTCCGGCCTGCGGTGACTTGAGCTTATAGTAAGGGAACGTTGCGGTCAGAAGGCGCTGACGTGCCAGGGCAAGGGGCACACGCGAAGTGTCGATTGTGATCCATCGACGGCCCCACTGTTCGGCCACGTAGGCGGTAGTGCCCGAGCCGCAGGTGGGATCGACGACCAGATCTCCCGGATCTGTCGTCATAAGCATGCAGCGTTGGATCACCTTATAGGACGTCTGAACGACGTAAATTGGGTTTGGATCCCCGTGAATGTCATCCCAAAAGTTTGATATTCCAACGTAAGGCCAGTCGTCCCAAAACACGACACCACCCAGCGAAGCACCTCCGCCGTCGAAAACTCGGCCCTTCGCAGCAAGGCGGTGCATCGCTACTTTCGGATCGTACGTCCAGTGTCTGTTGCGTCCACAGCTGAATGTCTTTCCGTTCCATTCAAACGCAACACTTCGTTCGTTCTCATCCTGACTAACCAGCGGATAATTCACACGAGCCCAACGCCACCCCTCAGATAGTAGCCTCTCGACCTCAATATCATCGATCGCTGTGATGCGCTTCATTTCTCCAGATGGAGAAATCAGGGTATTGAACTTAGGATCGTCTTCGGGTCGATTGCGCTTTGCAAAAAGCGGGCGAACCTTCAAACGTTTTGCGTCCTTCGCGTACCACAAAAGATAGTCGTTCACCGGATCCGTTGGTGTAGTCGCGCTCTTTTTCTTGAAGGGAATAGTCACCACGGCGTTCGCAGGCCGAAAGATGTCATCAAGTAGCTGGCGAACAACGTGAACATTGTCGTCTGAAATCTGAACAAAAATGCTGCCCGTATCACTGAGCAGTTCGTGCGCAAGAAGTAACCGATCTCGCAAATAGGTCAGGTACGAATGCAGCCCAAGTTCCCACGTGTCGCGGTACGCCTTCACCATTTCTGGCTCGCGCGTCATGTCGTCATCCCCGCCGTGCTTCACTTCTCGTTTGCGGACGAAAGGCTGGAAATTGGAGCCGAACTTCACGCCGTAAGGTGGGTCGATGTAGATCATCTGTACTTGCCCACCGAGACTTTCGAACTCGAGCAGCGAATTCATCACCGCAAGCGAGTCGCCGAGGATCATCCGGTTCTGCCAGGGCCCCTTGTGCTCATAAGCCTCGAGGTTCTCGCGGATGTCCATTCCAGCGTCGCCGAACAGGTCCAGCGTCTGACCACGAGCCTTCCGGTGGCGAATACCGTCGAGGACCGCTCTCGTCGAATGCCGCTCGTGGACGAAGAGCGGTACGGTTGGAATCCGGATCTCCTGCCGCTCTGCCTTTCCGGCCCAGTTGAGGAAAGGTTGGCCGATCTGCTGCAGCACTTGTGCAGCCTCGATCACCCCCTTCACACGCACGCCGCCACCTTTCCAAACCTGCGCCTCAGCGAACACGTTCGCCTCGCCCTCTCTCGCGACACGGAGGATTAATCCAAGTAACCATTCGCCGAGTTCGCGCTCTCGCTGCTCATCCCACGAGAGCGCCGGATCGAGCGAACTGTCATAACGGTAGGCCTTAGGTGGCTTCTTCGTCTGGAATTGATCCTGCACGCCGGCATCGGGGCGTTGGACGGCGAGATCCGCATGACGGTATTCTGACGCCAAATCGGACATGCTTGGCTGCGCCGCTGCGCTGAGCGTTGTCGCATTTGGAATTGGTAAGCCTCGTCCGCCTGCCTGCAGTAGCCGCTCCACGAGTTCTTCCTTGTTGCCGCGGGTCGGCTGCTCGAGCTCGGCAAGAGTTGCACGAAGCTGCGCAACGGTCATTTGAGCGATGATTAGTTCCGGTTTGGCGCGTTTTGAGCTGGCCAGCCCGCCAAGCATCGCCTCACTTGAGCGTCGATCGGCATCAATCTCGAGCTCGGCGCAGAGATTCTTCAGTTGCTCGGTTTCTAAGGTGCCCAACAAGGCCTGCTTGAGATTCATCTCGCCCCTCGTATTGTACTTCTTCAGTTACTGATCGCAGCCGAGCAAAGGCGGCGGTAGTCGCACTGGCCGCAGCTTTGCCCCCGAGGCTTCGCAGGCAGGTCGTTGCTCCGCAACGCAGTGGCCGCTGTTCGCACATCGCGTTTGACGTCTGCAATAAAGTCGTCGTCTACCGAGCGGCGCTTTTGCTTCTGGTCATCGAGTTCGTAGATCTCAACATAGTCCGCAGACCGGCCCGTGAGCTCCTGGTAGCCGAGCGCGTAGATGTGAAGCTGAGTCTCTGTCACCATTTCGGTCTGGGCGCGGTCGTTGGATTTCAAGTCAACGATCGTCACTTCGCCAGTATCGATCCGGCGCACCAGATCGATGCGACCCGCTACTGATACGCCATCGCCAAGGGCGATCTCGATCGCCTTCTCCGAGAACTCGAGGTTATTGAATTGGGCGGCGTTCTTACGAATGTAGCTTTCAACGACGTGCCGCGCGGCCTGCTCCAGCTTCTCGCGGAGGGCAGGGTATGCATAGGGCGCTCGGAGGTGCCGCTGTACGAGCGCGGTGGCCTCATCGGGTTCGATCGCCTCACCACGCAATGCACGGGCGTGAATTTCGGCCAAAGCGTCGTGCAGCGATTTCCCGAATCCCAGCGCCTCGTCGAGCGGGGCGTTGAATCCGTACAGAATGCGAAGCTTAAATTGGTACGGGCACTCGAAGAAATACTTCAGGTCCGAAAACGACAGCGTGACGTTGGCCACTGACGACTTTGGTTGCGGATCGAGCCGTTTGCGCTCGCCATAATCAGGGGGGCGGCGCTTGACGTACTTCGAGGCGAGCACTTCGTTGTAAAAATCTGAGGGCGCGCGAGCCGCCTGATTACTGGCATGCGGCGCCCAGCTCATATGCAGAAACTTCTGTGCCCGGGTTACCGCCACGTAAAACAGGCGACGTTCGTCATCAAGCCCACCTTTGTACCGGGCGGCGTTGTCGAAGGCTGCTTCTGGGATGAGATGCCACGCGGTGCGACCCCCGGCGGCGCGGGAAGGAAAGCGGTTGCGCACCAGCTGTGGGATGAAAACGACCGGCCACTGAAGCCCCTTCGATTGATGGACCGTCATAATCCGAACTGCATCGGGGCTGACGAATGCGTTGTCCTGCCAGCCCTCCGGATAGGAGCTCTCCGCGTGATGGCGCAAAAAGCCAGCGAAGCTTGTGTATTTCTCGACGGGCGCCGAACGGAAGTGAATACTTTCGAAATCCGAAATCGCCTGGCTGAACTTGCCCAAATTGTAGAAGACCACTTCGCCACGGCCACCGGGAACGCGCTCCTCGCGGAGGCCCGCGTTCTCGATGAATGCGATGAACTGGCGCTGCAAGTTATAGACCTTGAACTGGCCGACGTCGGCTTGCTTCATTTCTTGCCGGGCAGTAACCGCAGCAGCTACTGCACGGTCCAACGCATCGGAACTGACGCCAAGGTCGGCTTTTTGCCAGGCTGCGCGAAGCGTTGGTTCGTCGATCTCGTCGGCAAGGAAATAGAAGAGCTGGCGCGCGGCTTCGGCTTCGTCCGTTTGAAACAGGTCATCCATACCGGTGATGACGTACGGGACGCCGGCTTTTTCCAGGGCTGACATGATCGGTTCGCCGTCACGCCGCACTGAGCGCAGCAGGATGGCCATATCGGACCAGGAGATCCCGCGGTTGCCGCCATCTTCGCGAATTGCAACGCCCCGCAGAGCAACGCACGTACGAGCGATATGCTGCGCTTCCTCCTCCGGAGAGTCGAAGGATAGCGCAGTGATGTCGCTTGGTTCGTACGCCTGAGCGCCAGTGGTCTTCATCTCCTTGGGAAGTCGACGCAGCACCTGCCTAATAAAATCTCGGGCGACAGCCACGACGCCTTCGCTCGAACGGAAGTTCTCCTCAAGGCGGACTTGCGTCGCGCCGGGGTAGCGACCTTCGAAACTTAGTATGTTGCGGACGTCGCTGCCGCGCCACTGGTAGATCGTCTGGTCATCATCGCCGACCACGCAGATGCCTGCACCTAGCCGGTGCAGTTCCTCGACTACGCTCTCCTGGACCGGATTGACGTCTTGGTACTCGTCAACGATGACGTGCCTGATACGAGCCGACAGCCTCTCGCGCAGGCTTTGATTACCCGTGAGCTCGGCAACGGCTTCCTTGAGGATGCTCGAATAGTCCAAATAACCACGGTCATGCAGTAGCTGCTGGTAGTTGGGAAGCTGCACTAGAATCGTATTCCCCTCGAGACGATCGGACGCTATCGGCCGGTCTTCCCGCAAAATGTTCAGAGCGGTGATGAAGTGGCGGGTGTCGATGTAGCGCTTCAACGGTTGTCCGGTGAGCGTCGTGCCTTGGGTGAGACCGGACCCCTTCGAATGACGATCGACAAACAACGTCTGCTGCACCTCGTTCAGCACTTCGTATTTCAGGTATTTCGGGCTTTCGCTCTTGAGGAGTTCGAGGCAGAAGGCGTGTATCGTCCCAACGAACATCTCCGCCATGCCAGGGATGTCACCGAGTGCCTCGCGAGTTCGGGTGACGATGCGCTCCTTCAGTTCAGCCGCAGCCTTGTCCGTAAATGTAAACGCGATGATATTGCGGGGCAAAAGCGCTTGCGGCCCAGCAGGCCTAAGCAACTGCACGACGCGCTGGGCTACGACTTCCGTCTTGCCGGAGCCTGCGCACGCGATTAGCTGAAGATTTCGACCGTCATACGTGACGGCCTTGTCCTGAGTGACCGTAAGTTTCACGTGATCCTACCTGACGTTCCCCCGGCCGGCTTAACCGGCGATAGCGCCCCCATTTCTTATCTGGGGGGCGCCTCAATTTGCGATTGCCGTGCGAATTCCCGATTCAGGCGGACGAATGGTAGCTACAAACCCGTTGATAATTCAATGTAAATTCCCTTGTGAAGCAGGTCGATCATCTCCCAATGATGGTTCGGGCGCAAGTGCTCCGAAATGCCAATGCGCGCTATGCGGGCGGTCGCGGGGCTGATTTTGCTCCGGCTTCTTCCCCGGTTGTGCCGATCGATGTGACACCTGCTGGTGTTAAAGCACCGCCTCGGAAATCTCCCGCTTGGCTAGTGATGGCTTTCCGTGTCTACATCCGGACGCGTGGGCGAGAGGTCGAACGACGTTAATTTTGTTTCGGCTTCGTACATGGGGATCGTTTCCAGTTTGCGGCGAGCAACATTGGCGTTGTCATAGGCCAGTTCAGCTGTAAATGGCGACTGAGTGGACGATTGCAGTTCGGCAGAGATTCGTCGGGGGTAATGAAGTTCGTCATTTGGCGAATAGTCGGGCGCCGTTAGGTGCCCTAAATCGCAGCGGGCGGGCAATGATCCGGGCGACTACGGATATCGATTGGCGCTACCTATAGGGCCGTTGCATGGAGGGGGCCGGGGCATGATAGATGTGTACGGATCCCTAGGGGGCAAAAATTGGACTTGATTACTAGTGCCGGAATCCTGGTCCGGAATGTCGTGCTGGCTGCCGCAAGCCTGCTGCGCCAGGATTTCGTGCCGGGGCTTGTTAGTCTTGCCCTGATGATCGTCCTCGTCTTCTGTGCCTTGCGATTTGTTCTCAGTATGCGGAGCCGCGTGGTTGCGCTGAACCGCGTAGCCAAAGAGATCACAAGTCATAGGACGGCGGCGGAGCTAAGTGCCCGAATTACAGATGTAGATAGGAATATTGCGCGCTTCGGCACCTCTGGAGCCAAAGCGCGGGTGGCTGCCGCCTGGCGGGAATTCCGCGAGACTCTCGTTCCGCACGAAGAGGCTGGGCAGGTGATTCTACGAAATTCCGTGCGTCCTTCCGCCTTCTTCAATATCGAAGACTTGGGGTTTTCAGCGGGCTTCTGGCGTTACGTGCCAAGCCTGTTCGTTTCCGTTGGATTGTTGCTGACATTTTTGGGTCTTGTCGCGGCTCTTCAATCAATCGTGCCCGCCAAGGGCGAGGTCATCGGTAACGACCAGCTCAGCATCCTGCTTTCCGTTGCATCGGCGAAGTTTATCATGTCGCTGACGGGACTGCTTTGTTCGATCCTGTTCACTCTGGTGCTGCGCATCGGCACTGTTCGGGCCGAGGCAGCATCCCATAATCTTGCGAATGAGATTGAAGGCCGTCTCTCGTTTATCAGCCTGGAATACCTAGCAATCGAGCAACTGTCGGCCGTTCGCGAGCAGCGGGAGCATTTTCGTCGTATCGGTTTGGAGCTGGTTGCTGAACTGGGTCGACCGTTGCGTGAGGATATTCCTCGCGCCATTTCAAGCGGCATTGAAACGGCCATGGCGCCGTTGCTCGCACAAGTAGGCAAGGCGGGCACCGAGGGAGTCGGGGCGCTGGTACAGGATCTTTCTTCCCGCTTCACGAGCGACGTAAGCCAAGCCCTCAGCGCGGCAAGTAGCCGGCTTTCGGAGGCGGGCGACCGCATCGCCCAACTCTCGGAGCGGATGGACAGCAGCTCGACCCGCGTAGGGCAGGAGCTAGATAGCGCGGTGTCGCGAATCGCGAAGTCGATGGAGGGTATTCAAAGCACATTGATCCAGTCGGCGGAAAACACAGGCAGCGTATTTAGCGAAGGCGCCGAGAAGTTGTTGACGGTAATGAACCGCACGCTTGAAAGCATTCAGGAAAACACGTCCACTGGCGCCCAGGCGCTCAGTTCGGCCGCCGCCGATCTCAAGCAGGCGGGAGAGACATTCCGTCATCAGATGGATGAGGCGGCACGGGGTGGTGGCGATGTGGCCCGCGCGCGGATCGAAGAAGCTGGGGTTCGCATCGCCGGATTGACGGGCGAACTGACTTCGCAGGTCGGTCAGCAGCTGATGTCCCCGCTCGTTGAAATCGCTGCTCGGATGCAAGAGGTTGCAAACCAGGTAGCGGGAGCGAGCACCGATTTCCGAAAATTGTCGGACGGCGTTCGATCCGGAGCGGATGCGACGATCGAGGCAGCTGGTGCGTTCCGGTCAGCTTCGCGGGATCTCGTTGACGCCTCCTCACCTGTGCGGGAAACGACAGAGCGGATGGAAGGCTCGCTGCGTCAGTTATCCGATCTAAGCCGGAATGTAGCAAGTACTGTAACGAGATCCGCCGAAGCGACGGCTCGAAGCGCTGCGGACGCGCTTGCGGCCGCCCAGGTTGTCCTCACGAATAAAGCACAGGCAGTCGAAGCTACGCTGGACGGAATCTCCGTCATGCTTGATCGTCTCAGAGGTCAAGGCGATCGTATCGACGACATTGATGTAAAGCTGGGCAAAGCGTTCGATGCGTATACACGCCAGGTCGCCGGCGCGGTGGACGGCATGCGGCACCACGTTCAGGAGTTGCAGGAAAGGCTAGCTCCAGCGTTGGATACATTGCAGATCATTGTCGATCAGGCCGAGCAGTTTGCTCCGCAGTCCGTGAGGTAGCCGATGCGCGGGGCATTCCGCCGACACCAGCGAGAGGAGGAGGAAGAATCCGCGTTCGTGTCGATGACTGACATGACGGTAAGCTTTCTATTCATTGTCATGATCCTCTTGGCGTTTTTCGCCAGCCGGTTCAATCCGAAGGAGAGCGTGCCCAAGGTGCAGTATGATCATGTCGTCTGGGAGCGGGATAACTTGACCGCCGCGCTCGCTATTGCAAAAGCCGAGATAGCTTCGCTCCACGCCGAGATAAACCGCCTGCTGGCGAAGCTTAAGGAGAAGGACCCGCTCGAAGAATATCTGACCAAGACGGCAAACGAGCGCCGGCAAATCTTGGAGCGCTTGCGCGATCAGCTCAAGGTCGAATTTCCCGATCTCCAGGTCGTCGTGAGTGAAGAAAATGACGCTCTTCGTTTCCAGGGTGATGGCTTATTCCAAAGCTCCCAAAGCATTCTGCGCTCTGAGCGGAAAGCGATCGTCGAATCTATTGCTGAGAGGTTGGAGGCGATCCTGCCTTGCTACACGCTTGGTAGCAAATCGAGGTGGTCCAATGGCTGCAACAATGGAGCCGCCATCATCGAAGCGGTCCAGATTGAGGGGCATACGGACTCGACGGGCGATGATCTCAGCAACCTTCGTCTTTCGACGGAAAGGGCCATTTCCACCTTCCTCGCCATGACGGTGCGGGAGCCCGGGCTGGTCGCTCATTTGAACTTCAGGAGACAACCGGTTCTTTCAGTGTCCGGTTATGGGAAGATGCGGCCGGTTGCCGGCAACGATACGTCCGCGGGACGGGCAACGAACCGTCGCATCGATTTGCGCATTATCATGTACACGCCCAGCCGTTCCGAAGAGATCGATAACATCCGCAAGGCGTTGCGCTCCGGTCTGATCATCGAGGGGCGATGAGTCTCTTCGCAAAGTTGAACGAGCCTGTTCTTTATCAGCCGCCCAGCCTTCCTGCTCCAACCAGGTTGGCCGCAGCAGCGCAGCGCATCTTGTCGCGCTGGCCTGATGTCGTCGCCGATCCGCCCGAGCGCGATCGTGAACGTCTGATCATAGAGATGACCCGAAGGCTGGAGAGGAGGGATTGGACAGGCACCCGGATGTCGTTTGTAACTTCGGCAGCACGTGCTCTGTTCGATGCAGAGCGGCGATCTCGTCCCGTTCTCGAACCATTACGGCGGTTCTACTACGCAGAGATCGAGGCAAGCGACAGTCGGACGTTCCTTGCGGCAATGATGTCGATCTATCTCGGAAGCTATGAACCGGGCGCGACACACACAATTGCCTTGGCGCGGTCGCTCGCCAAGGTTCAGCTGCGGCTGGATGCGCGATCCCGGTTATTGATCGATGAGCTTCCCGAGGTGCTTGACCCACGAAAGGGCGCAGACGCAATCGGATCACTAATGGTCCAAATGGTTGATCCGTGGCAGGGCTTGCGAGACCTCCATCTTCTTAGTCCTCATGCACCCGGGATCATAGATTTCGCACATCTTGCCTTCGTTAAGCGTTTGGCTCCCAACCTCAACCAACCGACCGAGATTGACCGACTACTGCGCTGGTTGAAGCCCGACGGACACGAGCCGCGGGCCTCAGGCGCGGGGGAGGCGATCGAGGCACTTCTCGGGCCATGGCGGGATCAAGACCCGTCTCCACAGATGCAGCACGACCTCATCACCAGGATTGTTGGCTACTATGGCGATCCAAGAGTGAGGGGGCGTGCGGGCGCCTGGTCCTCAGTATCCGATGAACTTCTTGCTATCCTTCTGCGGTGGCTAACTGGCGCGAATATCAGGTTCTTCCTCGAGATCGTGTCAGCGGTCGAGGACAGTCACATGTGGGCTCCCCGCGAAAGATTCTGGCTTTCCTTGTACAACCAGAAGCGAATTGATGCCGCGTGGGTGGCGTTCAGCGACGCCGGTGCCGCCCTGGCGCGAAGAAAAGCGGGAAACAGGACGATACCATTTGGTCGCCAAATTGCGGGCGGCAGTCGTTCGGGCACGTGCCTCCTCATCCTCAAGATCGGAGCAAAAATCGTTGTTGAGGGATCGAGCAACTACAAGATCCACATCTTCGACGAGAGAAATTCGCGAGCTCCCAAGCTCTATCAACATTCTTATGACTGCGATGCCATTCGCAGAATAACCGGCGCCCAGGCCAAGATGCATCTCGGTCATTGGGAGGGATGGGTGCTTGAGAGGATTTAGACGCGATGGACCTGCAGTGTTCATATTCCGAAGCCCTCATCAGCCTCAAGGTGCCGCGCGGTAAGAGCGGGCTTTTAGGGCTTTTGATGTCGAACCGAACAAAGGACCTTAGCAAGCTTTCCATGGCGGACTCGGAGCTGCTCTGCGCGATCGGAGACCTGCGAGCCGCGAGTGAAGACGTCCCGGAGGACCTGGCAATTTCGGCAGACGAGATCCGGCTGTCGCATCGGCTTGCCGCGAGATTGGACAGCGAAACAGCGCGGGCGCTCGGGCTTCCCCCCGTTGTCGACCTGACGTTCCGCACGGACGCGGAAGGGGTCCTAGGCTCCAGATCTTTTAAACTTCGGTATGAGTGGGTCAAAAATGGGCAGCGGCAATACCCGCGTCGAGTGGGTGCCGTCCTTGAAACTGCGGACGGCCCGCGCCGTTTGCCGGAATTCTTGTTGGATGCTCTCGAGACTGCAGAACAGCTGAAGCCGGGAGCCGACGACGCCGAGCAATGGGAGGCTCTTGCCAAGTTCCGGCAGGCGCTTGAGCCCGGCGTCCATATGCGCTTGGGGGATACGGCCGCCCGCATCTCAATGACTGACTTCCTCTCTGGTCTTGAGGTTCGTCTCGCAGACAGGTTTTCGCTATCTCCCAACTCGCAGGGGACAGACTTCGAGGTGGTACCATTCTCTGCGGAGCGTCTCACAAGAGAGGGGCTAGCGGCGGACGACGGAAACGTCCGAGAGAGCCATGGGGAGCTAGAAGGTGCAGGTCTGAAAGTCTTCCAGCAACGTGTGCGGGATCGGGGTGCTTTATCGGCATACCGTATCGGGCCGGGCAATTACGTAGTGGTGGATCGCGCTGCGCTGCCTGCCTTGGAGGTCATGGCCTCGATGCAGCAAGCTTCAGCCGAAGAACGTGCCCAGTTCATCCAGAACCCGCGACCGAAAATCAGCCGGGCTATTGAAAACGCACTACGACGTCGAGGCCAATTGGCTGGATTAGATGAGGTAGGCGTGGAAGATGCGGTTGAGAGAGTCGCCGGCCCCGTGTTGATTGAGACGCAAGAGTTTTCGGGCCGCGTAATCGGAGTGAGGGCCTATCAGAAGCAGGAGACGGCGCCCGCAAGCAGCAGCTCAACGACCTGGCTGCCGGAGGATTTCGGCCAACGCTTCGCCGAGCTGCTGGTCAGCCAATCACGCGAAGAACTGCAATCACTCCGAGATCGGGTGTTGGGCGCAATTGAATCCGGCGAGCCTTCCATAGTGGTCGATAGTCTGGAAATTCCTGCTCGGCTTGAAACCCTCAAAACCATTGATACTAGGATTTCCGCCGGTGAAGACGCGTCCGGCGATCCCGAGAGGTTGGAGGAATCCCCGCGCCCTATCGTCCTTGAAACCGTGACGAATGAGGCGGAGCTCCGTTGGATAGCGAGTTTAAAGCCGCGAGATAAGGCCGCACCAACGGACCGTCCCGAGAGCATTCGGACGGAGCTCAAGCATCATCAAACGGAAAGCTTAGAATGGCAGATTGCAGCCTGGGGTGCGGGATTACCGGGAGTCCTCAATGCGGACGAGCAAGGGCTCGGCAAAACCCTGCAGACTATCGCCTTTCTTGCTTGGCTGCAGGTGCACATGGGCGGGAGAAGCGAAGATCGTGGTCCTCTTCTGGTCGTTGCACCGACTTCACTGTTGGTGAACTGGGAAGAAGAGGTGGACCGGCATCTGAAAGAGCCTGGGCTTGGTCACCTGATCAGGTTGTATGGGAGCGCGACGGCCACGCGCAAGCTGACCGGCAGACAGGGACGCGACATCGATGGCGGCGAGGCCAAGCTGGATCTCGAGTTCCTGCATGAAGCCATTCGAGAGAAGCGTGCGCACCGCTTCTGGGTCCTGACTACCTACACTACACTCGTGAACTACCAGCACTCCCTTGCCAGGGTGCCGTTTGCGACCGCAGTGTTTGATGAAATTCAAGCTCTCAAGAACCCCTTCAGCATGCGCGCGGAAGCGGCCCGGAGCGTAAAGGCGGATTTTCGTATTGGTTTGACAGGAACGCCGATCGAAAACAGCGCCACCGATCTGTGGGCCATCATGGATCAGATAGCGCCAGGCAGTCTGGAATCACTGGAGGCGTTTAAGCGTTGCTATGGCACTCCGACCCGGGAAAACATGGCGGACCTGCATCGGATCGTGTTCAAACCACGCGGTTCTGTTCCGCCGCTTGCTATCCGCAGGCTGAAATCGGCGGTGGAGAGTGATCTCCCCGAAAAATCCCGGCGCCTACACCCCAGACGGATGCCGCAGCGCCAACTACTGGCGTACGAAGATGCGAAACTCAAGTTGGCGCAACGCGGCGCCGGTGCCGCTCTAAAGATGCTTCATCACATCCGCACCGTTTCGGTGCATCCCCTGCTCGAAGAGGTGCTTCCGGACGCCGATTTCATTTCTGCGTCCGCTCGGCTCCAAGCTGCTTTCGAGGTGTTAAGGACCATCGCAAGCAGAGGAGAACGCGCACTTGTGTTTATCGAGCACCGCAGGATGCAATATCGCTTCATCGAACTGGTGAAGGCGGCGTTTGGTCTTGCGAGGGTCGAGCTAATCAATGGTGATACGCAGATCAACAAACGACAGGAGATCGTCAATCGATTCCAACAACAGCAAAATACCGAACGCTTCGATTTGCTTGTTCTTGGGCCCAAGGCAGCTGGGACCGGGCTAACCTTGACGGCGGCTACCCATGTTCTCCACTTGTCTCGCTGGTGGAATCCAGCCGTTGAGGAGCAGTGCAACGACCGAGTTCACCGCATAGGACAGACGAAGCCGGTCACGGTGCACATTCCCATGGCCGTGCACCCGGCGTATCGCGAACATTCATTCGATTGTCTGCTGCACAGCCTCATGCAGCGGAAGCGGAAGATGGCTGAGTCCGCACTGTGGCCAATGGGAGACACGGATGGCGATGCCGCCGAGCTTCAGCGTATGGTGGCCGAGGGAGCCGCTTCGAGCACCGGATCCGATGAACCCGTAATAGGTGCCATGGAGGCGATGTTCGCACGGGATGGATTGGCTATGCCTGCCTGGGCACCGGATGGCTCTCTCAATCTGTAACCGTGTCCGATTCAATGGACAGCTTGCTGAAGAGCAATAGTGCAGAGCCCTCAAGCCGCGCGCGCTGCTCGAAGGAGAAAGGTATGGTTCTAGCTCTAACGGTTCGACGAAATGATAGTGCGATAGGCACGCCAATTCTATTGTAGATCGTGATGTGTCGGCTATTCTACCTTGTTTCGCAGAGGTGGTGGTTTTCGAAATCTACTAATAATTTGAGATGCTTATGGCTTATGGCAGAAGCGCTGCTATGGCATCGATGGGGCGGTGGCCAAGCGGCTTGGGGTAAAAGCCATTAGCATCCGCTAGTCCTGGAACAGAATTCTAAGGTCGGATGGGAGGGGTGTTGAAAGGAGAATTTGGTGATTTGTCTTGTCTCGATGACTTGCGGCTCGCTGAAATATTCCAGCAAAAGCGGGACGATCCGCAGTTTCTCGAAGCGCTGAACGAGGTTCTGAAGCGAAGAGACGGTGACGAGGCTATCGATCTCCAGATTGAGGTAGTTAAGGCGCGCCGAGCGCTTTCGCGTCCAGCGTTGCAGACTCATCCAGTCGTTAGGCCCCGGCAGTCGGGTCCGGTTCGCGATTGGCTAAGCGCTTTTCTGACCACCAGGAGCTTAAGTGGTCCCGATGGACGGGCTCTATACCGCTATCGAATGACGGACGAAGAGTACGATCAGGCAAAGACGATCTTGCATCGATTGGCCGGATCGGGTCGTCTAGCAAATCCAGATCGTCGCGCAGGCGCGATCTTCGCATCCTTTTGCGCCGAATGGTTCAGGCGAGAGTCGAACTCGACGTTTCTGAGGTGGGACAACCTAGCCCCCGATCTTTTTCCTGCTGTGCCTTATTCTAGTAAACAGCAGCTGACGCTCTTCGGATTGGAATATTGGGACCGTGAGCTCCGCAGGAGCGCAAATGCCCGTGAATTCCTTCTGACTTTAGCGCTCGAGGGCGGCTTTCCAGTCCGAATTCTGGCCGAGGGCGCGCGCAGTTGGTTGAAGGATTATCTTTGCTCAATCATGCGCCGAGCGATCTCGTGGCGAGTCGAGTCAGGGGACGAGTTGCTTGCCATCGCAGAGGAAGAGCGTGGACGGATGCGCAAGAGCTACCAGCACGACGATTTTGTTGCGCTGTGCTCAGAACTGGTCGAGAGTCTACTTGATCTACGGCGAAAAGCGGAGGCTGAGAATACCGGTGGAGTCCGCAACTCGACTGTGCTGGATGCTAAACATCCAGGCTGGCGAGACGAACTACCAATCTACGTTCCGGCCGAGGACGCGGCCCTCGTCACAGAACTGCTAACCGGCCTTCTCGACGAGAAGATGACTGGCCTCTCGTCTGTGGGCGTGGAAGCTCGGCGATTTCTCGTGAAAAGAAGCGGCGAGTGGATCCCAGCCGTGCAGCTATTGGCTGACGGCGAGGTCCCAGCATCTAAACTACCGGGGCTGTCTGCTCAGGGGCGGGTCCGTGCTGTTCCGACTGGCGAGCTCGCTAATCACCTCACCGGCGATTTGGCGCTGCTCGAAGCGCCAGTGGGAGAGCAGCGGCACTGGCGCGTGCGGCCTTTTATGCGCATTGCGAAGCTATTAACTGAGTTTCGCTTTGCTTCGCCAGTCACGACAACGCTCACCTCGCTAGATGGCGTCCCCCTCCCTTGGACCTGGCCGCGCGGAGAAGCGTTGCGTTCGGACGTGCTCGTTTTCCAGCAAGATGAAGGCTCGACTCCAACGGAGCCCCTGCTTCGGTTCTTGCGGTCGGGGTCTGTGAGTTCTCCAGCAAAAACGCTCTATGCTCTTGTCCCGGACGATTGGATCGTGGAGCCTTCGACGGAAGATGCAATCGTCGAGGTCGAGAACCTCTCCGGTCTGGGCCGCAAGCTCGTACGTTTGGCGGGAGCTTCCTATTTTCGGAGCAGCGAGACTGATTCTGCTCGCTTCAGGGTCGAACCGGACGCCGAGGGGCGCGAGAGAGAGCTGGAGCTCGGGAGTGTGCTAGACGCAGGTTTCGTCCTCGCTGATGAGCAATGGGAGCTCGTTGGAGTGCCGATCCGACCGTCCATCCGTGAAACTGGAAAGCAGCAGTCGCGGATACCGGGTGTCAATGAGCTCTTCGTCCGGCGCCCGGGAGGAAGATGGACGCAGTTCTCCGGTCTTTTGGGAGGCGCCGGCCTGACGGAACTTTCCTGGCGCGACCCTGTAGGTGACGTCCAGCTGGAGCGGCGGTTGCTTGCGCTTGTGCCTAGCGGCGCACGTGTGTGCGGAACGATGCGGGATGCCCTCACCGGCGAAATCCGCCTGGAGGGGCTGCCCGGTTGGTCCGCCTCGGTTCGGGGAAGATCCTGCTCGGTTGATAAAGCGGACGGCTCTGTCCTATCGATTCGATTCACCGGCCGTCCGATCTATCGCCTTCCAATGACTCTGCACCCCCCGACGGGTCACTCCTTTGACGTAATTGTTCCCCTCGTCGGCCGAGACGCCGTGATTGCGCTTGCGGATGGTTCGATCCTCGCGCCTGGTGCTCAGCTCGATGTCGGCGCGCTGCGAGGTGCAGTGGCAGTATCGCCCCGCAGGACAGTCGCTCACCTCGCGGCAAAAGGCTCCAGGTCAGGTGGGTTAAAGGTCGTCGTTGACGGTGAGCTTCCACTCGGAATCTTGAGAAGCGCGATTGATGAGACACTGGCAACTCTGTCGGGCCAGGACGATCTTGTAGAGCTAGATTTCATCGGCGATACGCGGCGTCCGATCCGCATCAACCGCTATCGCTATGATCAGCTTACAGTTGAATTTGGCGCGGTAGCATGGAGCGCGCCTACGGACTCTTTCAGCGCTGCGCCGGTAGTGAGAATGATTTTGGATCCCCGGCACGAACACGCGCTGGAACCTAATGCAGAAGGGCGCTGGCAGATTCCTGAGCTTTGCAAAGGCCCTTGCCTCGTCTACTTGCGCGATGGGGTGGACGTTGTTTCGCGACCTGTTCCCGTTATGCTCCCGGGAGCGCCCATCGGATATGCCGGGGATCTGGTCTCAGCGCTTATCATTCCAGGCTATATGGCGCGCCTGCATGAAATCGAGAAAGCGTTTTCTCGGCTGGAAAGCGGAGAAGACCACACCGAGGACATAAGCTGGCTTCTGGATGCCGCAATAAACTTAAATGGTCTTCCAGCAACCGCTTTCGACGCTCTGAAGTTGCTGCCATCTAGTCCGCTAGCGTTACTTCGACTTCTGTTTAGTGCCCGCGACGCAGGTGAGCGTGGCGCCATCTGGTCGTTGCAAAACGAGTTGCCGTTCCTTTGGCTCGCACTCCCGCTGTCGGCCTGGGAGAACGCGCTGAAAATTGACTATGCGGTTGTTGCGAGTGCACTAAAGGCTTTCTTTGGAGAAGAGAAGGCCGCCGGCGAAGCGCTAGCCCGGCTCGTCAATCTGCGCGACGAGTTAGTCGCCCTGGAGCCGGCACTTGAAGCGATCTTCAATCTGGCTGGGCTTTCAGTTACGCAATTATCCACGATTCCTTCCCTTAGGGACCTGACGAGCGGCTATATTGCGAGCCAATATGATCGAGGCGGAGAAGCACCGAACGATCTTGAAGCCCGCCTGGCTTCGGCTGGGCTGAAACTTCCTTCCGAGATCGAGACAAAATCGCACAAGGACTTTGCCGGCCTTTTTGCACCCGTCCTGCTCGCAGCAAGTGCGCGGGAAAGGCTGGTGCTTGAACGCGATCAGGCGTTGCTCGCGCGTCGTGCGCTCCGCGAGGACCCGCTTTATGTGTCGGCATCCTGGTGCCATCTTCTGAAGTTTTATGCTTGAATCTAGGGATCAAATGAAATGACGCCGTTTGAGGTTCTAAGGGAAGTCAAACGTCGCGCGGCGGAGGCTGTCATTGCGCAGTCAGGATTATCTCATGAGGGGTTGCGCCGGCATCTGCGCGAGCTGCTAGGCGGGGACAGTCCCTTGGCCGGCGCGTTGTTGCAGGAGCCGGTGCTCGAAGGCGCCCATCCATTCGTCACCGCCGACGAAACGATGTCAGTTCTATCGGGATCGCTTCTGCATCCCGATCTGGTGGCAGCATTGGATGGTTTGGGCGACGACCATGACTATCGCTTTTCACGCAATCGCAAGCCATTCCGTCACCAGTTGGACGCCTGGCGGCTTCTTTCCGATCGGGAAAGGCAATCCGTTCTGGTGACATCGGGAACTGGTTCAGGAAAAACCGAGTGCTTTCTCTTTCCGATCTTAAGTGACCTGGCTGCGCAAGCGCATGGTCAACGCGAGACGCTCACGGGCGTGCAGGCCATTATGCTTTATCCGCTGAATGCACTGATCGAGAGCCAGCGCGAGCGCCTCTCGGCGTGGACTAAGCCATTCGGGGGAATGCTCCGGTATTGTCTCTATAACGGCGACCTTCCTCCTGCAGCTAGAGAATCCGAGCGCCGGCGTTACCCAGAACAGGTCATTGACCGGGAACAGCTGCGTGCGAATCCGCCGCCGTTGCTCGTCACCAACATCACCATGCTCGAATACATGCTGGTGCGTTCCGAGGATCAGCCAATCATCGACTCTTCAAAAGGGGGTCTAAGATGGATCGTACTAGACGAAGCCCATTCGCTAGTCGGCGCGGCTGCGGCCGAGATCGCATTGCTCCTGCGGCGCGTGCTGATCGCATTTTCGGTCAATCCGCAAGATGTACGTTTCGTTGCAACTTCGGCGACGATCGGATCAGGCGAAAGCGTACGTGAACAGCTCCAGCGCTTCTTGGCCGACGTCGCCGGCCTTCCGGATAGCCAGGTGCACGTGATCGAGGGTCGTCGTCGTATGCCCGAGCGCCCCCTCGGAAAGCCCGTGGAGCCCTCTGAGGACATTCGAAGCGCTGCCCCAGACAGGCTCTATGACGTTCTCGGAAGCGATCCGAAAATCTGGCGTCTCGTCGAGCGATTGTTCAACGGCAGCGTATCGCTTTCCGATTTCGACGACCATTCGAGTGCATATGGTGTCAGCGCATCAGAACTTATCTTCGCGATGTCGCGTGCGGCGAAGAAGACGGGCGAAGAGGCGGAGGAGCGCCTCGCGCCAATTCGGCTTCACGCATTCGAGCGAGCGGTTCCCGGCATGTGGAGCTGCATCAACGCAGAATGCGCAGCCAAGCCTTTGGAATGGCAGTTTGGACTTATTATCTCCGAACGTGCTGACCAGTGTCCTTGCTGTAAAGCACCAGTTCTGGAAATCGTAAGTTGCTCCGAATGTGGCGAAGCATATTTGGAAGGGGTCGAGAAGGGGCCCCGGCTGTCAGCGCCCCTGCGCAATCCGCCACGCGATGAATTCGCCTTTGACAACGGGCGCGAGAATGACGCTGGCTCGGAAGGAGCGGACGATGCCGAGGACGAGGTGACACAACAAGACGCGAGAATGGACTTCGTTCAAGATCGCCTTTTCGCGGCAAATCCGACCTCGGGAGCCCGTGGCTTTTGGCTCGACAGGAAAGCGGGATGGCGGGTTGTCGATGGGCCCGCCGAGGGCGGTGTCTCGTTGCTGTGCGAGGAGCACAACGGGCCACGCGCCTGCCCGCACTGCAGCCCGTTGGCCCGCAAGGGCTCCGAATTAATCCGGCCGCTCCGGTTTGGAGCGCCCTTTATGCTTGGCAATGCTGCACCAATCCTCCTCGAAGGTGTGGAACCCGCGAAAGCCGTGCGGGGTGAGAAGCTGCCATCGGGGGGGCGTCGGCTTCTTTCGTTTACTGACAGCCGCCAGGGCACTGCGCGCATGGCCGCTAAGCTGCAGATCGAATCAGAGCGCAACTTTGTACGTTCCTTCGTCTATCATCAAGTCCAGGCGTCAATGCGTCCTGCTCCGGGTTCAGCTGAAGAACTCGCAAAGACGAAAGCCGAGATCGATCAGTTAGAAATAGCCCTCGCCACAACTCGATTGTCGGCGCTGGAAGGTTTGCTCTCTAAGAAACGATCCGAGCTGGCAAATCTCACCTCGGGCAACACCGAGGGTATTGCGTGGGCCGAGCTAGTGAACCGGCTCGCAGAGCGGGTCGAGACCTCCGAGTGGATTAGAGGCGTTTGGCAAGCGCGCGATGAGCAGCTATTTGCGGACCCGCCCAAGACGGCTGAATTTCTACTGCTTCGGGAGTTTGCTCGCCGGCCGCGGCGTGCGAACTCGGTCGAAACACTTGGTATCGCTCGCTTGCGCAATCCGTCGATTGAACGGCTCACGGAAAATCAGCTTCCGAATGCTCTCCGGGCCCGGGGAAAGACTATCGAAGATTGGCAATCCTACCTCGATGCGGTGCTGACCTGGTTCGTGCGGGCAAATGGGGCTATATCTATTTCCCGGCAAATGCAGCATTGGGTGTCATCCAAGGCAAAATTGACCTCGTTGGTTGGTCCGGACGCGCAGACCAATGGTGACAAAAGGCTTCGCGCTTGGCCGAACGGTTATTTCCGTGCTCATCCGCGATCGCGAGCTGTAGCCTTCCTTATTCATGGCCTCGGACTCGACCTCGATGACGCCGCCGATAGGTCTGAACTCGATGAGTATTTACACGCAGCTTGGACGCTAGTTCAGCAGACCTTCTCTTCTGACCCGGAACGGCGTGTCTTTGATTTTTCCAAGACTTTCATTGCGCCTGTCATTGACGCCTTTTTCTGCCCAGTTACGCGACGGTTGCTTGATCGCGCACCATTCGGGCTCACGCCCTACGGGCTTGAGGAAACGACGGACGTGCGTCGGCGCGCCATTCCGGTCGCCATGCCGTCCCATCCATCTCCGATGCTGGGCCTCACAGCCACGGACGACGCGCGAAAGGCCACCGATAGATGGATTGGGTCGGAGGCCACCATCGCCACTTTAAGGGCCAAAGGGGCGTGGACTGATATCTCTGATCGTATCGCCCATTTCGTCCAGTATGCTCGTTCGGCTGAGCATTCAGCACAGCAAGACGGGACCCGGCTGCGGCGCTACGAACAGGAATTTAGAGCCGGTAAGATCAACGTCCTCAGCTGTTCTACCACCATGGAAATGGGCGTCGATATCGGATCGGTGTCGTCGGTGATGATGACGAACGTGCCGCCTTCGATCGCCAACTACCGGCAGCGGGTTGGCCGCGCAGGTCGACGAGGCCAAGCGGTGGCTCTAGCTTTTACATTCTGCAAGGACCGGCCGCTCGACCGCGAGGCATTCCGCGATCCGGAAGGGTTTCTCCTGCGTACACTCGCCGCACCAAAGGTTACGTTGAGTAGCCGACCGATCGTGCAGCGCCATGTCAACGCCTACCTGCTCGGCGCCTTTATGCGTGAATATGCCGGCAACGTGCTCAAGCTGCAGATAGGTGCCTTCTTTGGTTGCCCGGCCCAGCCAAGCGAGCCGCGCCCGCTTAAGGCGGATAGGCCGTTCCAAGTGTTTATCGATTGGCTTGAAAGACCTGCAACATCCGCCATCCACGCGAAAAGCCTTGCGATGCTGTCGCGTCGTTCAATTTTGGAAGGTGACCTGCGGTTGGCCGAGGATACGAGAGACGCGATTGTTGATCTCGCTAACGGGTTTGTCGCCGAATGGGAAGGGATGACGGCCCTTGCGAAGGATGAGGGACTACAGGAAGCGGGCAAGTCCAGAATGGCAGTCGAACTCAAGCGAATGTGCGGAGAGTTCTTGCTTGGTAGCCTTGCTGACCGTGGCTTCTTACCTGGTCATGGCTTTCCGACTGACGTTGTTTCGTTCATGCCGGGCAAGGAGTTTAAAACTCCGCAAGATGCGGCTCAAGACGGGGCCCGGCAATTTCGGACAGTCGGTCCTCAGCGGTCGCTCGATCTCGCTATCCGTGACTATGCCCCAGGATCCGAGATCGTTCTCGACGGCCTAGTACACAAGTCGGCTGGCGTGACGTTGAATTGGAAACGCCCGGCGAGCGAAGAGAATTTGGCCGAGATCCAAAGCTTACGCTACTTTTGGGAGTGCGCGGAATGTGGTGCGAGCGATACGAGACGCGGGGGAAGGCCCGAATACTGCAGTGTCTGTGGCGGCGAGCATCTAACCAGTATTGAGTTCCTCCGGCCGGCTGGCTTTTCCGTTGATCCGCGCGATCGCGCGCACGCTGATACCGAGATTCTTTCTTACATTCCACCGGAAGATCCAATCGTGTCCGTGCGTGAAGCGTCGTGGAGAAGCCTGGCAGCTCCCGAATTGGGGCGCTATCGCTGCAGTCGAGAGGGGCTCGTCTATTACTCCAACCGCGGCGGACCATCCGGGTTTGGCTATGCCATATGTCTCCAATGCGGCCGCACTGAGGCTGATACGGACAATCGGGGGCTAGTTGCGCCACCGGGGGCGCTGGTGGGTCACAAGCCGCTTCGTTATCGGAAAGGCAAAGATCTTTGTCCAGGTAACGACAAGCCGTTCAGTGTGAAGCGAAACATCTCACTCGGATTCGAGATAACAACCGACGTCTTCGAGCTTCAGTTGCAGCACAGGATCGCTCGCGCAGGTGCCCATGCGCTCGTTATCGCGCTGCGCGAGGCGCTCGCACAGGAACTCGGCATCGAGGCAGACGAAATGGGTTTTGGCGTCGGCCAAAGCCGCAATGCACTCGGTGCGCCTACCATTTCTCTTTTTTTGTTCGATCGAGCCGCGGGTGGCGCTGGCTTTGCTGTTTCGTTTGAGCATCTGATGCGGCCTGTTATCAAACGTGCTGAGCATGTTCTTGATTGCAAGACCCCCGGGTGTAAAAAGGGGTGCGCAGCGTGCGTGCTTACCTCGGACGCACCCGACGGAAAGGACGATCTCGATCGGACTGCCGCCCTCGAGTTCCTGCGGGAACATCTGGTCTTCCCCCAGGAAGTTGGCCGCGACGATTGCTTTACGGAGGGCGCAGAATTATCGCTTGTTCCGCTCGACGAGATAGACCGGGAGCTCCGCCGCGCTAACCGCTCAAGCCTGACCGTCTTTCTACCCGACCGTAGTGCGCCCGCGGCGCTGCATGACTGGCCTCTCGCTACGCAACTTCTGCACTGGACGATGCGCGGTCATAGGATGAAGTTAGCTATCTCGCCAAACCATATGGAAAAGCTAAGTCCAGCAGAGAAGCTTGTCATTCGCGATTTCGCTTTACAACACAACGCCACGCTTTTGGCGGGAGAAGTGCCAACCTTCGGAAATGGCGCAAGTGCGCTAGCGATGGTCGCGGCCGATAGCGACACTCGCCATGTGTGGACCTCGCGCGAGATCGAGCCGCGGTCTCCTGGGCCGGCGTGGGGACTACCGATCAGCCACCCCGTGGTTCGCGGAAGAACTTCGATCGTCCCTGAACTCACCGCCGTGGATCTCAATACGCTGCTCCCGCCTCCTGAGGCTCAACTTGTACAGATTGCCTCGGAGCTCGATTGCGACCTTGCCACTTTTGGCGCCCGCGCATCGACGGTCATTATTCAATTACTGACCCGGTGCGGAAGCTGGCCGAAGGCAGGGATTGTGCGAGCGTCATATCAGGACCCCTACGTTACCTCTCCTCTCGTGGCACGGCTCCTGATTGATACGATGAGCGAAATTTTCTTTAAGTCAGGAGTCAAAGGCGCCTCTTTGACCATTGAAACCCGTTCGCCCCGAAGCAGCGCACAGCGCGGCCAGCCCTGGCAGATCGGTCATGATTGGCGGGAAGGAGCTGAGCAGAAAGCGGTGATCGAATGGTTCGGGAAGCAAAAGGATATCAGCGTTTCCGTACTTCAGGGCGATGTCCCACACGGTCGCTATCTCACCATTAATTTCAAGGATGGTCGCCGTGCGACAATCGTGCTGGATCAGGGCTTCGGTGCGTGGGCGCCGCCTCCGAATGTGCGTGTCCGTTACGATTTTGAGGCCGATATCGTCGTTCAAGCAAAAAGATTGGCGACTATCAACGCAGTGATTCAACGCCGCGGCACGGGAAAAACGTATTTGGTTGCGACGTCGGCCTAGAGTGGATCGCGTGGATAGCGCACTCTTGTCTAACTTCTAAGTTGCGCTTGTTCGTTCGCGGGTGTCTTGCGCCGCAAGGCGACAAAGCGCTTGCGTCCATTGACGTGTCGAGACGTCAATTTGGAGCGCAATTATGAATGATACGCGGCTCTTGTCGCAAAATGCCTTCCCGATGTTGCGTCGGAGCAATCAAATCTTCCATAACATGGGATAGGCGAATCTCCAGGCCCGACTCAGGACGGGAGCTTCGCTTTCAGACAACTTCTCCACCCTGGGATGCACTCCTTAGAAAATCCCGCAATGCATCCATGGGCGCTTGCACAGAGAGCCGACAGAAAAGGGTCTCGCTCGTGCTCATGGAGCCGTTTTCAAAGAACTTGTTGCTCGGCGATCCTCCACCACAGACGTTGAAATACCCGCAATTTCGGCTGCACTGGGAAACGCCGCGTTCGATTTCCTCACCGACCTGCTTGCACAAGACATTTGTAAACAGCTCATCGGCGCCGTGGTGGAGGACATTTCCGAAGTTAAACGCTCGCATTCCCAGAAATTCGGGCGAAAAGCTACTTGTGTCCCCATTCGCAGCGACAGCAACAACATCCCAGGGCCTAGTCTGTTCATTATACGCTGGATTACCAGACGCCAACACACCGGCCACACGCTCAACTTCTCGAATTCTCAGCGGATATCCGTCAGCGAAAGCGAGCTTCATCAGCGTTAGCAAAAAGAGTGTCAGCTCGGCTCTGTAGTCCGCATCACTGAATGAACTCGAGGGGTTGGCGAGCGTTATCTCGTCAATTGAGAAGCTGACGTCGTATATCTGATGCTCGCGATAGAATTGGTAGAATTCTTCAGCTGCGGAAAGATGGGTTGGATGAAGTACGGAAAGGACATTAGGCTCAAGGCCTGCTGCTTGAAGCTTACGAAGATTACGGATCACTAGTGACGAGGTTGGTCTGCCCTGCCGTGTCACCCGTCTAGCGTCGTGAAACCGTGGAGGACCATCGATTGAAACGCCGATCCGAATTCCGGTCTGGGAAAGAAAGTCAATCCACTCGTCAGAAACAGAAATCCCATTAGTCTGAATCCGATAAATTGCTCCGGCCGGCGTGCCAGGCTTCAAGAGTTCGAACGCGTCTCGATACCATGAAAGCGGTGCTGCCATTGGCTCGCCCGCGTGCCAAACAATGATCGGCTCTGCATTGGGGCTGATTTTGACAAATAGCTTTTGTTTGATCGCATCCAGGACTTCCAATGACATCAAGTGCCGCTCGTCCCGGTGTGGAAGGTAGCAATAGGTGCAGTTGATATTGCAGTATGGTGTGGGTTGCAGAATGATCAGCCTTGGACGCCACATTCTTCTAACATCGTCGCCAGTACCCATTGATGCATCCTTGTGCCACCTTCAGGTTGTTCGCTGTGTGCGCCGAATTTGCGAGTTTGGATAGATCTTGCTGGTACTGTGCAAGAAACGAGTGTCCCAACGCGGCGATATCTCGTTGGTCCTCAACAATGATCCCATGAGCCGAGGCCGAAGCTGCTAAGAGGAAGGCTATAGGAATACGTGACGTCAGGTCTGACATGAGCTTCTCGCGAACGCGTTGATTGTCTCGATTACACTTTTACAGATTCAGAAGTTCAGCTGCTCTTCGGATTCCAGCTGATGCCTCCGTTTCAGATTTTGTTGTAGACATAGCCAAAAAATTGTCGCCCCGCGTCTTTTCAGCTAGGAGCGCTTGCTTCCATTCAATGAAAAGTTCTTCCGCCTGTTGCGGGATCAAGTCTGGGCTAGTCATCATTTGTTGCCACACTTCTGAAAAAGTGGCTTTTGCCGCCGCCCAACTTTCCTTGCCTCCTCGAAATGCGTCGCGTTTCGCACGTTCGTACATGCCGAAAAACGGCAACGTACTAACGTCTGTCCGTCGGGCATGTGTAGATAGATTGTATAGAATGTAGTCGCTTTCGGAGTACGGCCGCGGTACCGCCCCATCTCCGATGCGGAGCCGACCGGAATCGACGCTCAAGTCGTCAGTGGTCGATTTGGATGGCACGAGCGCGGCATAAAACGATTTCATGCCCCCTGGTCCCACAGGAGACATCGTAAAGCGATGACCCATAACTGGCTCCGTATCTCCGAGGCCCAGAAGACTCTCAACTCCGTCCAACAGTGCTCCGCTAATTTTGGACAACATACCAAGGTCGGCCGCGGGCCCGATTGCCTTCGAGACGCCTTCGACGACGTTCAGCAGATCTCGAGCGTAGTTCGTATGCCTTACCCGGTACAAGACAAGGCTAATGGTGATGTTTCCCCCGCGGTATGGAAGCGGACCAGCGATATCGATATCGTTTAGAAGCAGACTTTGTGGTAACTCAACCGTGGGGCGCGATAGTAGACTGGGGCCTACTACCGACGGGACAGTGATAGGTTCATTCCCTTGGATGTAGCTGATAGCTGACACGACCATCGGCTGGTACTCTACGAAGGCACGTCTTGCGTCGGCTAGAAAAAGCTCATTGATGGTCAGTCGCAGATAGCATTCGTCCTTGGCTATTGTGACGCCGGTGCAACCATCGGGCTTGCAGCGCTCGGGCTTAATAACGACCGACTTGGGTTGAAGTGTCGGACCGCTGGCAAGCGTTCCGACAAAGGTCGTAATGCGATCAAGAAAGCTCGCCATTAGTTTGCCCCGTCACAGGGTTGCGGTGCATTTGGATCACCAAACCAGGTAATTCGTTCTGCAGAACGCATTTGATTAGTGCCGTCTTGTAGCTTGGCAACACGGCATGCTTCATGGATCAGGTTGAGTGGGGCGGTGATCTTGGACAGCGCCGCTTGCCTGGCGTCAAGGTCGAGATCGAATTGCCGAACCTGAACGAGCGCGTTGAACGTGGCCTGCTGCATCATGAGGGCCCGGGTACCATCGGGACTGAAACTCAGCGAGCCGAGAACATAGTTTTGATCAAGCCCGGTTAGGAGCGGGCTACTAGCGAGCAATTTTGGGTTCTCGTCCCCATCCAGGTCCACGACCGACAAGCCTCCCGGAGACGACCAGCCGAGCCGCCAGTCCGTAGACTGCTTACCTTTTGGCGTCGCGGCGAACATTGGTTGGACCTGCTGGGCGCTCGGTACGGTGATGACCGCTGCCTCTCCAAGTGCAGCGAGCGACCTTGACGTGTTCTTCGCTCGGTCTGCCGAAATGACATGAACCGTCGACTCGTCCCGCGCGACGACTGCCTTGCAATGCCGCGCTATGGTGACGGCGGACACCGCCGGCACATGATCGAACTTAAATGGAGCATCGAGTGCGCTGCCAAATTGACCAAAGTAAAGCGAGTATCCATCCGCAAGGCGGCCCACGAAAGCATATAAATTGCAATCCTCGGCGAGAGCTGGCTGTCTGAACGCCTGCTGCTCGCGAGGACGCCATTCGAGCGGTTCTGCCTCTGTATTCTTCCAAGTCATTCCGCCTTCGGCCGGAAGCTGTACAACGTCTACACCCGAAATCGCATTCTGAGCAAAGTGCATGAGGATGAATCGAATGCGACCACCAAGTATTTCTGCTCTGGGGACAAAAACATCCTTGGGCGGGGGAGGGAGCTGATAATCGGGGCTAACAAGCTTCGATCCCACTCGTCCGATTGATAGCGTCCCGGTATCTACATGCGCGGCGACCAGTTGATCGCCACTGTCATCTGACGATATCAATCCGATTGACGGTGGAACATTGCCTTGCGCGGTTGCTGCCAGTTCTGATGGAGAGCTGTCCTCGTTCCGCGTCAGATCTCGAACGACGAGCTTTCCTCTCCGCAAGCTGACAAATTTAGTTCCGTCCGAGTTCCACGACGCGGCTTCAAATGTGCCTCCAAACGCGGGAGATCGAAGCAACACCTTGCGAAGCGCTTCCTTGGTAGGCTCTACATCTACGAACCAAGAATTAGGCCATTCGCTCCCATTTCGGATTGCCGAAGCGAGAAGGATCAAACGAAGTCTAAAGTCACTGGTCTGCTCGAGCCGAGCGTAACTGGTAATAATCTTCGTTCTCTCTCTCAGAGGCGAGATCACGGTCGATACGAACAGCAGGCAGCTGGCGAGCAGCACGAGGGCAAAGATTGAGCAAACTGCAAGAGCAATGTGTCTCTTGTGACGCTCCTCTCGTATCGCTTGTGATGCTCGTTCTCGCTCCTTGTTTAAGCGGAGCTGCGCCTGCGTTTCCGCAACCACTCGCTCCTCTCGCTCCTTTGCAAGCAAGGCTTGCGACTTGGCATCGGCGAGCGTTCGCTCTTGCCTTTCTTGAATGATTTGAGCTTCAGCCTCAGATCGCACCCTTGCCTCGGTGCTGCGACGCAGCAACGAGGGGCCCAAGCTGTCATGCCCGAGGCTGAAAGCCACGCTTCCGTGCTCTCCACCTACGAGTCGCAATAGTCGACGGCTGGACTGCACCATTTGGTGGAACATCGCTAAGGCGTCGGTTTCTTTGATGCCACGTCTCGTCGCTGCCGAGACAAGATCCTTTTCATCAGCGATCAGAGTCTGCACCGTGCCGCCGTCGGTTCGACCTACCACGTGCGACAAGACCATCGCCCATATGTCTACATCGCGATCTGTCAATGGTACGAGGCCGACCGTCGTAGCCGCCTCACGAAGGCTGCGAACTAAGTAGGCGTCTAGTGCTCCGTCCGCGCGACCAAACCGAATGTAATCGTCGACCAAGATCGTGCTTCTCTTCTCCCGAAGAACAATCCGTTCATACAGCTGTTTGCAAACGATCTGCATCGCGGGAAGCGAACTCGCTTCGCCCGAATGCAAAGCAAGATCTCGCGCAATCATCTCCGGCAAGGCGTCCTCGTACGCAAATCCATAGATTGAATGTGGCGGCGAGCCTTGTGCTCGATCGGCGATTGCGCTCGTCGGTGTCCTTATCGCGGCGGCAATCTCTTCTTCTCGAAGTACACGAAGAAGATAATCCATCAATCCGGCCCAGGCGTCCGCTGGCGGGGTAAGCTTGTTCGTTGGTCGTATGGTCAAGTAGGAGCAAAGACGGCCGTAGTATTCGGTCCGCAGCGCGACGATCACCCGTAGATCCATTCTTCGAAAACAAATTTGCTCAAGCAATTCGAAGAAAGCCTCGCGCGTATTCGAGATCCCTGGCTCGCTCGGGAGCGTCAGTAGCTCCTCAGCTTGATCGATGAACAGGATGAATAGATCTCTCTGCGGAGGCTGAGTGAGTAGTTTCAGCACGCGAATTATGGAAGGAATGGCATCCATGCGATCTGTGGCAATTGGATTGCTCAGCTCGGCTCCTACTGCGGCAGATATGTTCTCTGGAAGCAGGCCTTCATTTGCAGCCGAACTAAGCGTTTCATAAATGCGCGCGACAGGATCGCTAGTGGCGCGAATCAAGATAGGATCATTCGACTGTGCGTTCGAGAGATGAAAAAAGTTGCGTCCATAGTCAGTTAGCATTCTTTGCAGCCGAGGAATGAGGCCGGCGCGGATAAATGATGATTTACCCGCGCCCGTGCACCCGTGCAGGAGTAAGACCCTAACATCGACATGCGTCAGTAGCGCGGTAACTTCCTCAATTTCATCATCGCGCTGGCCGAAGAGCGGAGTATCCGCAAAAGTAAAATAGTTCAGCCCTTTATAGGGCTCGATCGGCCACTTTGATGTTGCTTCGGCTTTGAGGACACTCAATTGTCTCTCCCTACCGGCGTTTTCGGCAACAAGCGGAATTGGCGATCTGCGTAACAGGCGTAGAGCATGTTTTGTGGAAACAGATCGTCGCGCTCTAACAGTTCGTCGAAAGCCTCTCCGACCGATTTGCCTTCCTTGCACACGCGCCAGAGAAACTCCGTTCCGTAAACGCAGGCAAATGTATTTGGGACCTGAGCTTCCGTTCCAATAAAGCCATACCAACCCGGCTGACGTGTTTCCTGCATGAAGTTAGCGGATATCGGCCCCGCGGATGATGACGAGGCCGGAGCGGCCGTTTGGCAACCGTTCAGCACAAAAATGGATGCGGAGCCGCGTGATCGCTTTCGGAATCTGCGTAGATCGGCCGCTAGAAGGTTGTAGCGGGCGTCGTCGCCGATCACATCGTTCAAATCAATTCGCTGCCCATCCGAGTGTCCGTAGAGATAGACTATCGTGTCATAGTCATCCTTGAACATACTCCAGGCGGCTTCGAATTCGTCCCAATCCATTGCCGCCTTTGGTTCGCCATCCAGCAGCGTGTCCAACCGGATTAGACTGTCCTTGCCGAGCGGGGATAGCGCAAGGGAATTCCTGGCTTGAGTAAACATGTTCTCATGAAGGGCGAGAATTCGCCTGCCGTCAGCCTTCCGTTGACGGGGCAGGCTTGAGCTCCCCCCAAAAGCGACGCTGATATTGAAGTGAGCAACCCAGAAGCCGGTCATATCCTTGATCGAGAGGCTCGGGATTCGAGGCAATGTGTCGACAACACCGGAGAAAACAAATGCCCAAGGAATGGACAACCGAGCGGTGTTCAGGACGATCTTCAGGTCGGACTTCTCGGTGTTTGAGAGAGCGGCCGATTGCTCCAGGCGATGTTGAACGTCTGATACCTCGCCCGTAGAGGGATCGGGTTCAGGCATCAAGCGCTGAAATAGAGTTTGTCCTCGACGAGCGAGTTGCTGGAGTAGATCGAGAAAGTCTTCCGGCCCGGGGCGCTCAGGCAAGAATGCGATGCGAAGCAAGTGTATGCGAACGGCTTGCGCGGCCTGCTGAAGCAAGCCTGCATCTACCGAATAAGCAGGAGGCGTCCAAACGTCTTCCGCGTCTGGAATGCTCCACGTTAAATTGAACTTGTCCACACCATTATCGGCGACGTGCAAAATTAGTGAGGCCATCGCGAAAGATCCCCGCGTGCCACATGAAAATGCATAAGGTAACAGTAAAGCAATGCCACCACAGGTGGAGTGGTTGAGTCAAGGGGGTCTTACTGCCATTGCACGAATACAATCGTCCGGCGGGCCAGTCCTGGTCGAGTGCGTGTGGAAGGGTAGCAACGAGCGGCCACCCTCGGCCGCCAAATCGCGAAAGTGAAGTAATTCACACTGCAACTAAAGGATGAGGTGTAGGATCGGAGCTCCTCTGGGAGTGACGTCCATGCGCTATGTCCTGCTCGCCGCCCTCGCGCTGCTCGCCGGCTCCGATCGGGCTTTTGCTTGGGGCGACGAAGGCCACCAGATCGTTTGCGAGATCGCCTATCGGCTCGCCCAGCCCGACACCCGCGCGGCGATCCGAAAGCTAATCCGGGCCGACACGGAATTCGACACCTTCTCACAATCTTGCGTGTACCCCGATCATCCGCGCAAGCGCGCACCCGAGCACTTCATCAATTTTAAAAGAAATGGCAAGGCTTTAGAGGCGGACGAGTGCCCCACGGCGGATTCGTGCGTCCTGACCGCCATCCTCAACGATGCAAAGCTTGTTACGGCCAGCGCGACCAAGAAGGCCGACCGCTTGATCGCGCTCAAATTCCTCGGCCACTGGGTCGGGGACATTCATCAGCCGCTCCATGTCTCGTTTGAAGACGATCGCGGCGGCAATAACATTCACGTTGCCGGCGAATGCTCCGGAAACCTGCACGCCACCTGGGACACGTGCTTGGTCCGGCATGCGGTGGGGCCCGACGCCCAGGACGCCGCGACCGACCTGATTGAGGGGATTACGCCCGAACTGATCACAAAATGGAGCGCATCAAGTCCGCGAGATTGGGCCAACGAGTCCTTTGCGATTTCGGAAAGCGTGACGACCGGCTATTGCGTCATGCATGGAGAGTCTTGCGACAAGCCGAGCGGCAACGTCGACGTGACCACCGGTTATCTCAATGCAAATGAGCCCATCGTAAGGGAGCAACTGCAAAAGGCTGGCGTGCGGCTTGCCCGTCTGCTCGACCAAGCGTTTGCTGACTGAGTAGTTGAGCGCTGCCGGACGGATCGAGCGCCTCAAGCCGCGGCGGCGTCGCTCTCGCTGATCTTCTGGAATTCAAACAGCAGCTCCTGATAGTGCTTTGCCAAATACCCGACGACCTTGGCATTGCGCAGAAGCTTTGAGATGAAGCCGTTCGCCAGCACCAGATCCAGGTGATCCGCGCCATACGTCTGTTCGGCCACCTTGAATTCGCGGGCGAGCGAGGCTGATTCTCGCTCCATGAGGGCCAGTTGCTCATCCGATAAGCCCCTGGGTTGACGTGGCTTGTAGCTAGGTGCGAGTTGCGTCTTCGGCGTCGCTGCCACCAGCGAGCGGACGTAAGAATTTGAGAAGTTGTTCATTGCCACCATCAACTCGGCCGCCTCGATCTGGCGGATGGCGCCCAATTTGCGCAGCTCGCAAAAGGTATTGAGCGCAATATGCTTCTCTTTCAAGAGTTCAGCGGCCTCGCTGCAGATCCCATCGAGCAACCTTCGTCGACGGCGGATACTCGCCACATCCACATTGAGCGACTTTGCGATCCGCTCCTCCGGCACCCCGTTCTCGACCGCCTTCAGGATCATTTTATGTTCTTGAATGATCGCGATCCGGTTGACACGCTTGTTGTACGTGAAGGCTTCATCATCGGTCGAGACAAGGCAGGCAACCTCGGTGGCGGCCTGATCTCGCAGTGCTTCAAGCCGTAAATGTCCATCGAGCAGCAAGAACTTGCCAATCTCTTCGCGGCTCCGCGCTACCACTGGTGGCTCGACGAGCCCGATCTCGGCAATCGAGGCCAGGATCTGCTTATACTTCGCCGAGCGCTTGATCTCGTCGGAGATATATTTGAGTGGCTGGATATCGGAGAGCCGCAGCAGGATCGTCCGCTCTTCAAACCCCATGCGCACTGCGATGTGGACGCGGCGTGGCATGATCCGTCCCCTCGACGCTCATCGCTAGGCTTCGCCCTGCAGGCGAAGCGCCAGGTTCTTTGGCAGAGTGTCGAGCTTTTCGGCTTCGAGCACGGCGACAAACTCAGGCTCCGCCAGCAGTTTGCGTAACGCCTCTAAGATGAAAAGGAGCCGAGCTTTTGTACCATTGGATTTTCGGATCAGCACCCGCTTACGATCGACATCCGCGCGATAAGCGCGAAGCAGCGCATTCGAACTAATCGGAGCACCATCAACCCGACGAGAACCGCTTTTGTACCCCTTTCCTCGTCGGCGTCTTTGCTCGATCAGCTTCTTGGCGGCCATGAGCCGTTGCCCGCGCAGTAGCTTCTCTTCGTATGCCTGCTGCAAGACCGACTGAACTTCGGCGTCCTCGGCCTGCGAGATCAGGACGGCGACAGTGACGGGGATCTGTCCGGCCTCCACCGCGCGCAAGAGCCGATGTTCGCCCTTTTCCAAGAGGCTCGTGACGCCCTTGACGTATTCGATCGTAAGTCCAGTTTTGCGCGCGATTTCGTCGTAATCATATCCGCGGGTTCTGAGACCCTCGATATCGTGCAACAGGTCGATGGTACGGTGCTGTCTCCGGGCGCAGTTCTCGACCAGGCTCATGATTGCGCTGTCTTCACTACTCGCGTCGACCACAACGGCTGGAATTTCGCGCTGGCCCAACGTCTGGTAGGCCTCTAATCGTCCCTGGCCGCAGACGAGGTTGTAGCGCGGTTCGCCGTCCGATTTCTTCCTCCGAACTGTGATCGGCCGCTTTAATCCGAGTTCGGCGACGCTGGTGACGATTTCCCTGAATATGCGCCGATTCCGGGCGCGAGGGTTGACTACGTCGATCGCACTTACCGGTATGATCTCAACAATCTGCGCCGATCCCATGGTGGACCTCCATCAGTTGTGAGCGAGCGGCGAGTTCAAACAGGGCTTCGAGCTGATCGAATCGATAGGCGTCGAGGCCGATGCCGTTATGTTCGGCAAGCCGCAGTCGTGTTGCTTCCATGTCAAAGCGCGGGAGCAAGTAGTAGTCGAGAATGCCGCTATTGGTGTGATTCATCCGTATTGCGACGGTGACGTCCGGCCGGAGACCCATGTCGAAGCGGACGTGCCAGCGATGGTTGCCAGCCGATGTGTCTTGGGAGCGGACCAAGCATAGCGAAGCGGTGAACTCTTCATTCACCGACAGGAGATCGGTCGCGGTGTCTTGCTGGACCGTGCCTCCGATCTCCTCGATGCCGCGAATAGCTCTGGCGATCAGCTCTGGATACATCTTCCGGAGCGCCCGGTTGATCTCGATATAGCGATAATCTCGATCGGGAGTGAAGCCGATTAATTCATAGGCTCGGATCAGGCTACCGAACCGGGCCCGGTAAGCACTGCTGGAGGGGCCGAGTTCCAGTTCGTCGATGATGATGCCAGAAAGATAACCGTGCTTATCAAGCAGCCCACGAAGTAGATCGAGGAGCTCTTCATCCGAATAGCTCTTTGAGCGCGCTATAATGATCTCCTGTGCAGCTCGAAAGGTCTCATCGTCGACGATCGCCTCGAATGCCTTGTCGTGCCGGACCCAGCGCTCTGGCGGATTATGGACACGGGGTCCCTTCAGCTTACAGGAACAACGATTCCAAACGTTGTTCCCTACATATTTTTCATTGATGAGGATTTGGTGCACGGTAGCGCGGGTCCAGGGACGATCGAGGTCGGTAAGGGTGCCTTTCTCATTGAGAAGAGTTGCAATGTCGCATTCGCTCTTGGAGCGATGAACGAAGCAATCGTAGATAAACCGGATGGTTTCGATTTCCTCGCCTGGACCAGGAATTAGGACAATGCGGTCCGTTTGAATGCTCTTATGCTCGCCTCTGACCAATTCAGCTTTGGCGGCGCCGCTTTGATCGATTAGTTGCCGCCTCAAGCCATAGCCGGCTGGTCCGCCCTGGCGGTAGCCCAATTCGATCAACCTGCGTTGGCCAGCAAATACTTTCACCGACAGTTCGCGGCTGTATTCCCCGGCCATAGCTCGCTTGACGCCTTTGACGATGGTGGACACCGGACTTCCGTCGTTTTCGAACTGCTCAGCGCAATATCGAACCGATATCCCTGCTCGCTTGCAGATGTATTCATAATATGCGCTCTCATCTGCATCTTGAAATCGGCCCCATCGGCTGACGTCATAGACGAGGATAGTAGAATAGATAGCGCTACCACTTTGAACGTCCTCGATCAGTTCTTTGAGTGAATCTCGATCATCTAGCGTCAAGCCGGACTTGCCGCTATCAAGATATGTTTTCTCGACCTTGAAGCCGTGACGCCCAGCATATTCGCGGATTGCCTGTGATTGATTGGCGGTCGAATACTGCTGATGGTCAGTCGACATCCGCACGTATTCCGCCGCTATCGGACGTCCATCGACGCTTGTTGTAGATTTAGGTGAGATTGGAAGATCGAGTGTGGTCATGACTGCCCCACTAACGTCAAGAAGCGATGATGAGGTGCCCAGAAGCAGACTATAAGCGTCCCGAGTGGAAAAATGCTTCCTAAAGCGGGTAGATCTCTTCCAGCCGATGATGCTTTCGAGGCTGACTACGCATTGCTAATTGCAGCGGTTCTTCGCACCGAGTTGGGCGACACTCATCAAGCGCTCAAGCTGCTCATTCGGTGGACTGGTGCTAGCGAGAGAACCGCTAAAAACTGGTTGGCCGGGGTGAATGGTCCCAGCGGAGAGCATCTATTAAGGCTCATGAGACACTCCGATGGAGTGTTCGAATGTGTTCTGAAGGCGTCAGGACGCCGGCCAATTGTATCCGACCGAAAGCTCGCGCGAGTCCGAGATAGTCTTAGCGAAACCGCGGCACTGTTGTCTGACTTGATCGAGCCAGCTGATACCAAACACTAGGTGTCTGCTTATTCAGCCGCAAGTACTAGGTCCAATTACTGACCATGGTAGGTTGTTCTCGAGGGCCTAGGATCTTCGGCAAGCGGTTTCCACGAGACCGCTCACTTCATTGACGCCCCGGAATGTCAACTTCCCGACCGGCGACACACGGGCTGCGCACCCTCATATGTGCAACGCGTGCCTGGCGGCGAGCCGCAGATTTTCGTCAGACTGGCATGTGATACGCACTGACCAAATGGACCGCGCCAACCCGCGCCGCCTTTGCAGCCACATCCATGGCAGCGACATGCGGTATCTGCTTCGGACCTTAGCCCAGCTAGCGGAGAGTGAGGCACGACACGCCAACCCCACACGACAAGCGCGAGCGCGACTATGGCTCCTAGTAAGGCGAAGCGTTTCATGAAATCAGGTAGGCATTTTCTTCCCTGCCTGTCCTGTTGCTTTGGGCCAAAAATCTGTTCGTTAGTGCCACTTGTGCATCGTTCAGGCCGTCCGTTGGTCGTGGCCTCATAAGGCGACCGGCGAGATGTGAGGTGGAAGAAGAGCCAAGAAGTGAGCATGGGTCCGGCGAGCCGTATCGTAGGCGGCTTCGGTTCGAAGCCGCGCCTATTCGGGGAAGGGTCATGTGAGTTGCGTCCGTTGACCTGGCGTATCTCGATTTTCGAGACTTCGGCGTAGCAATACTAAAGCGACGCCGCTCAGGCGCTTACCGGCGTTTTTTGATGTCGACTGTTCTGTCATTGTTGGAAATCGAAACGACACTTCTAAGCTTTTCGCCCCTAACGCTTTTTCTAGGCGCAGGGTATTGATCAGCGTTCGAGCCGGGACCAGTCTGATCCAACCTGCCGGTTGCGTGCGATGGACCGGCGTGCGGCCACGGAGGATTTTCGATGCCCCTTGTCTCAACTGAAGATCGCGGAGCGGTTCGCATCATCACTTATACTAATGCTCCGTTCGGGACCATGACGGCTGCGGGCGCGGCAGAGATGTTTGATACCGTCTTGGCTGCAGGCAAGGCGCCGTCGGTGCGGGTGATTGTTATCACAGGTGGATTGCCCGGCATCTTCATCCGTCACTACGAGGTTCAGGAACTCTCGGATGCCGCAGACGCGATTGAACGCGGGCTGCCGCGCGCGTCGTCGCCATCCGGTAGTGCCCGACCGCCAGGTTTCCACGCACTCACGGACTTGATTGCAGCGCTCGAGAAGCCGGTTGTCGCGGCGATTAATGGTTTGTGCATGGGGGGAGGTTTTGAGCTTTCGCTGGCATGCGACCTGCGTATTGCCGGAGATGCCGTCACTGCTATCGGCCTTCCCGAGACGCGTATTGGCATCTTTCCTGGCGGCGGCGGTACGCAGCGCTTGCCCAGGGTCGTTGGGGAAGCCAGGGCGCTCGAGATGATCTTACGAGGCTTGACCGTGACGGGAGCGCGGGCCCACGAAATCGGGCTGGTCCATGAGGTCGCCGCCGACCCCCTCGGGCGGGCCCTGGCGATCGCCGCCGAACTATCGAGCCGGGGGGCTGAGGGGCTAGCAGCCGCCAAGCGCCTCACCCGGGCGGCCCTCGACCGTCCCCTCGCTGAAGGCTTGGCAGACGAGCGCAAGAGCTTCGGCGCCGTGATGAGGACCGCCTCGGCCCGTAAAGGCTTGCAGACCGGCCGCCCCCCCGCCGAAATCCAGAAGCTCTGAAGAGGTCATCTACTTCCTCCCAGGCGCGGAGCCGGAATCAGGGGCCAATTTTCGTGATCCAGGGTACACGGAGAGCGTTGCTATCCCCTAGCGAGAGCACCTCAGCCGCAGCAGAAGAGCAAATTTTTTTCTAGATTCTCTCCCTCCACCGCTCGGCCCCGCCACTCCGTACCTCGAAACGGAGATGGGTCAAACAAGCCCCCGATACAAACCCTATCCCCGCAACCAAGACAAGATGCTGATTTAACAGCAGTAATTTGAAAGGCCGCTCCGATAGGAGCCTTTTCTTCTGAGAGTCGTCACCGAGTCGCCACCGGAAGAACATCGAGTTCTCAAGCGGCGTCACTGCGCACACCGAAGGTAGACTTTGGGGCTGCTAGTCTACTAACTCCTCAATGGCGCGCGAGAAGTAAGTCGGCGCTACGATTGCTCATGAGACGAGTGGCAGATTTGCGTCGCGGCTGTGAGTCCCGCATAAATTGCAGTATGAACGATTTCGCTTTCATCCCGAGGACAAAGCCCGGTCGCGCTGATTGATAGTCGGCTTGTTGCTTGCGGATGGCTGAACCAGTCCAAGGCCGAGATGAACCTTGGCGCCGGGTTGGGCGGTGCGCGAGTTCCAGACGGTTTCCGGGCCCGTCGATTATGGCTTGTTCGTGGGTAGTAAGCTCTGCGGCGTGATCGAAGCTAAACCGGAGGGCACCACGCTATCAGGATATTCCGAGCAGGCGGCTCACTTTGCTTCTTCACCGCTCACAAGCTAATCTGCTCTTCCCATGTTCGGCAGGCAGGGCGGATTGCGCCGGCTATCTCGGCGCCCCGTGTTGGTTGTTGATTGTGACTACCAGCCAAACGGTAGGTGATGGCAGATTCCGGAGAAACTGCGAGAATCCTGTCTCGCATCACGGATCAGGGATTTTTTGAGCGGCTGGCGACTGCGATTTTGCGCGAAGCCAACCCCCTGTATGCCTCGTTGGCGCACCCCGGCGTGAACGCCGACGGTAAAACCATAAAGGGCCCTCTGGACGGCATCACCTTCGTGACTGATGCAAATCCTTCCCACATGGTCTGCGCACACCATACAACCGGTTCGCGCGACGATTTGCATCGGAAGTGGTTGCTGAACACGACTAAAGCGGTCGGGGACATCGTGAAGACGGCCGCCATCGTTTCAGCCGAACGCCAGCGCGTCCCTTCGCTCCGAGCAACGCTCGCCCTTACGACCAACGAAGAGCCCCATGAAAATGTCGTGCGGGATGTCAACGCCGCTGCGTTGGCCTACGGAATCGCTATCGACCTTTGGTCGCGCTCACGGCTTGCTCATTTTCTTGACCATCATCCACAGGGCCAATGGCTTCGAAGGAAATTCCTTGAGGTCGAGCAGGAGCGGCTATCACGCGAGCTCCTGCGAGAACTCTCCCTCGCCAGCATCGAGCTTCATCGCCCGCCCGATTCGTCGGCCGCCTGGATTGAGCGCGGCCTCGACTACGCGATCAGAACATCAACACAGCGCGACGTTTGCTTCGTCGTCGCGGAGTCTGGGCTTGGAAAGTCGGTAGCATGTCACAAGCGGTTAGCAGCACATATAGAATCCGGCGGCTTTGGCCTTGTCCTCCCGCACGAGATGGTCGCCAGTGCACCAAACCTTGATCAGGCGATCGAAGGCGCGTTGCGTCGCCTTTATCCGCCGCTGTCATCGGGCTGTGGTGTTCAAGTGCACGAATTCAGCACACCTCAGGCTCCGTTGCTGTTTCTCGTGGAGGACATCAACCGCTCGGGTCAGGCGCCTCTCCTCGTGGAGAAGCTGGCTCGCTGGAGCCAGGTTCACGAAAAACAGAGTGCCTCCACATCTAATTGGCGGCTTCTATGCCCGGTGTGGCCCCGCGTACTGGCTACGCTCGATGACCAAACGCGCAAACGAGTTGATGCGCTGACCATAGCTGGCTCTAATTTCAGCAGCCACGAAGGGCGAGACGCGGTTCAGCGCCGAGCCGCAATGAGGGGAGTGTCCATTAGTGCGATAGATGCCGACGCCATTTCCACGGCGCTTGGCCATGATCCCCTTCTAATCGCGCTCAACGATGAGCATGACAAGCCCGATGCGCAACAAGTCATCAATGACTTCATCGATTCCGCTGTTTCGCGTGTTGCGATCATGCGCTCGGATTACACCTTAACTGACTATTGCAGTGCAATCCATGCCCTCGCATGTGAGATGCTCGTTCGGCGTCAGATCGATCCATCATGGAGCAGCGTGGCGGAATGGATCGGGAGAGGTTCAGAGTCATTGGCAATGCTGCGTCACCTGGTTCATGACGGACAAATCCTGCGGCTCGTTGGGCCCGCAGCAGATCAACAGCTTGACTTTCGCCATGACCGCGTGCGCGACCAACTGCTGACCGCGGCGATGGTCGATGTTGTTAAACAGGCTGATCTAGACGAAGGGGTACTATCTGACCCATATTTTGCCGAGATCATCGGTGGGGCGTTGGTTCACGAATCGATTGAACTCCGATGGATCGAAAAAACCGCCGAGTTAAACCCACTCGCGTTGTTTCACACTTTCCGCCTGCTCGGCACGCAAATCAGTCCGCGTCGAGCGGCAGTGCTCACGGCGATCAACCGGTGGCTCGACGCGGCAACGACCCGTACGATGGCTAACCAGTACCTGCGTTGGCATGCCTTGGCGGCTCTTTCTGAAATTGAAGCTCCGGAAATTTGCGCGTTGGTACAGCGCTTCGACGAACGGCACATCTGGTCCGCGTTACGCGCGCGATTTCGCAATGGCGACATCTCGGCGGGCGTGGCACTTTGTTATTCGGTTGGGCCAAGTACGATGGATTCATGGCGCGACCAGCAGATTGAGCATGCCAAGGCCCGCTTCGGGAACAGTCTCGTTGAGGCGCTGGATGAGATGCTTCGGCAGATCGCCCTCAATCCCAAACAGCGAGTAGGCTCGCTGCGTCTCGCAGGGCATCTCGCCGATAACCGGTTGGCCGTGCCCATTGAGGCAAGCTGGGCTTTAGATCCGGACCGCCAAACTAACCTCGATGAGTATCTCTGGGCTGCGGCGCAATGCTGTGAGGATGATCCCGAACGGTTCCTCGCGCCGGTGTGCGACGCGTGGGCTGCGCTTCCGGACAAATCAGATAAGGAAGAGCACGCTAAGGCCCGCGATCAACTTGCCGTTTACGTACGATGGGGGTTTAATATCCATCCTCCTCTCGGTGCCCTTGGCTACTTCATCGAGCGCGCGGCCTCGGAGCACCTACGTTGGCCCATCACATTTATGCTCCATGGAATCGACCATCCGGAGGTCCAAGTGTTCATTGCTCAAGAACTCGCGGCCATCGATCGCAGGCTAGAAGGCACGAAAGGTCTTAGTACGCTCGCCCTTTCGGTAACCCGTGAATGGGACCGACGCCAGGGAAACAATCGCGGCATGTCGAGCGAGTCACGCCACGGGTTATTAAACCTTTGGCAAAGCCAACTCGCTGACCGGCACCTACGGTCGGCGGCGTTTACGATTTGGGCGGCGACGGAAGCAACAGGCGATCTTGATATCCTACGCCAGGTTGAGCCTTCAGACCCGTTATGGGATGCGGCCCTGCGGCAGCGAATTGTACGAGGCGATCAGAACGCAATCCCAATGCTCCTTAATAATATTCAAGCCCGGCCAAAGGAGCATTGGTGGTTTCTGGGCCGCCATGTCTGGTCCGAGGACATGACCTCAGCCTTGGAAAAGGAATTCGTAAGTCGGTCTGCCGGGGAACCACGGGACTGGGGCCGGCTTTTAGATCGTGATTGGATCCTCTCCGAGTTGTTGATGGAACGGCCTATCGAAATTGCCGAACCGATCCTTCGCAGGCATTGGGACCACTTGCGCCTTTCTCCGTATTACGTGCAAGCCGCCCTCTATTTTGCTTCGCCGGCGTTGTGTCGTCTCGCAAAGGAGGCGATAGCTGGCGCTCCCGAGCCCGCAAAGATGCTTGAGCACATCGATCACCATTTGGGCATCAAGGTGACCGGTCGCACAGGCATCACCCGAAGGGAACAGTTCGAGGCCATCGTGCCTTACCTCCACTTTCTGGAAAAGCTACCGATTCTACATCTTTGGGAAGTGTGCAACGAACGTGGATGGTTCGATCTTCGTAGGCAATACCTCGATGGGCTGGTCACTGATGGAAGAGATGCCGAATACCTCCATCGGGCGAATACGTTCGCCGCGCTCGATCGCATGGCTAGTGAGGGGCATCGTTGGATCGATCTGTGGCTGGCCGGCTTCCTTGAGACTGGTATTTCTCATGAAGCCGTATTCAACCTGCTCACCGAATGGCTTTCGTCACGAAAATCAATCTCGGCTCTGGTAATCGTTGCCAACGCGCTCATTCAAATCGGCCGACGGTCGGATCTACCGATCTTGTCAGCCGAGAGGATAGAGGCCGAGGAAGTGCAAGCAATCGTTGCGGACACAACCTTCGCAGTGCGGCGAAAAACCCTTCACTAGCTGCCGTTCGGACGAGTTTCGAGGGCACCGAGTTCGGTCGATATGCATTGATCTGTCTCTCCAGGTTGGCGACAGCGTGCTGATCTCACGTCGCGCGGCGTCTGGGAGGCGATCTGTTAGCCCGAGAATGAGTCTCGTCTACACCGCCTTTTTCGTTAAGGACGATCCAGAAGTGCCGCTGAGCGTCAATCGGCTCAAGTTTGAGCGCGATGCCTCCCTCTCTTCTTTGATAGCATCGAGAATCTTGCGCTCGATTCACGTCGCCTGCCAGCCCCGCGTTGTTTCTTCGATCCGATGATCCGGCCCATCGATCGGTTGGCAGAGACCGGCAAACTCACGAAGCTATCATCGGCGCTGGGGTGATATCTGGACAGCCCGCGATCTGCGAACGGGACGGGCAATGACAAGACATAAATCCCTCCTTCGAGTGCCTGATCCCTGATCCTGCAGTCAGTCAAGATCAGCAGTCCCTCCATGTCCGCTATTGGTTGGAGCATACCTAGCTCAGAGGCCCACAAACGGCCAAAAGCGCGACAAGTACTAGTATCGCGCCAGGAAGGCGTTCTACCTTTGCACGTTGCTCCAATTCATTCCGCGATCTCGCTTGATGGCTTTGGTTTCGGCGCAGTGTGGAACAGCTTACTCGCTCGGCAGTGTCGACGCGGTCTCTGAGGTAGGCTTATCACCCGGCTGCTTCAGCAGCTCAAATTCATCGTCGCTGATGTCCGTTTGACCGACCAGGACGCTGCAGCGGAGACGCTTGACCAGGTAACTGCCGACGGACCCGAACCACCATCGGGCCAGGTGCCCTTGCGGGCGATGACCAACGACGACGAGTTGCGCTCCTATTTCCTCAGCGACATCTGCAATCGTATGCCCGGGATCTCCCGTTTCCAATCTTGCGGTAGGTGAAAAACCCAACGCTTTGAGACGCTCCACGCCCTCCGCAAGGATGGCTCTGTAATTTGCCGTTTGTTCGTCGATCGGAATGGTAAGCCCAGCATCAGGGGTCACGATGGAAGGTAGCTCTACAACAGCTAGCAAGAAAACCTCGGCTCGGCAGAGCTGCGCGAGCTTGGCTCCCTCTCGCAATGCCCGCCGTCCTTCGATTGAACCGTCATAAGCGAGAAGAACCTTCCTATACATGAGGCGCTCCCATCGATTGCCGCGAAGATCAGCCGGTGAAGACTAACATTAATCGACTAGGACGGATCACAATATTGACCGGGCTGCGTGGCGACAATCCCGGGCAAGAAGCGCGTGGAGGGGGGCCCCCCGTAGGGTTACACCTTGGCCGCCGTGCTTGGCCAACTTATGAAACGGCGCGACCGCCCCGCACGTAGCCTCGAACCTGCTCCTTGTAACCGCCCCGCGTGAAGTCGCGCACGCGCACCGCCGTCCAGCCAAGTTCGCTCATCAGCTTTGCAAGGTGCCGGTATGCGCCGGCGGCACGTTCGCGCTGAGGGACCTCCAGGAGGTCGAGCAGCGTCTGGGTGCTGATGCGTTCTAGCCCGTCGAAGCCGACCTTCCCGCGCACGCGCTCCAGTCGCAGACGCCACGGATCTACGGGTTGCGCTGCATCGGCGGCGGCGGCCTTCATGCGTTCGATGAATGACACGCTTTCACTCCATAGCTCACCAGGTGCAGAAGTCGTCAGCGGTAGAGCGAACGGCCTGGGGTGTAAGCGGACGAAAATCGCTCGGAGCCATGCTCAAAGCCTTCGCCCGTGAAGCCTGTGATGCCCGCACTGCCCATTTCCTGGTGTCGATATTGGCGGCGCGCACCGGAAGAAGAGCGATAGGCTCCCACGCGCCGGCGTCGACCTCCACGCTGTCCAGTAGGTAAAGCAGTCTGCTGACATACTGGACGGCCACTCGGCGGCTGCTCAGCACGGATCGCAGTGCTTCAAGGCCCGCTTCAGTCATACCTTGCCAGTAGACTATCTCCTTGCCGTTATTCGTGATGAAGTAGTTGTAGCTCCATCGCCCGCTGGCCTTGAACCCGGGCACTTTTTGGTCCAGCTCGTGCAGAAGAACCGGTCCGCCGGTGCGCTCAACCAGATCGACGATGGCGTCGGCGATCCGGGTTACCTTCCTGGCTAATCGATCGTTGAGCACGCGCGGCCATGTGATCGTGGCGGCGTATGCCTTCGGGTTTGAGATTTTGCGTTCCATGACCGGAGGCCCCCATTTCGCTTCCCGTTGCAGCTGAAGGTTAAAAAGGGGAGGCGTTTCGATTTCGTTGTCGTTGGTGAGAGCCGGACCGCTATCGGAGGCAATTGAGCAAGCGTGTGTCCTACGCCGTTACGGGATAATTAGCTGATGGCGTTAACGCATTTGACGGCAAATCGAGACAGCGGTGCGCTTGTCCATCCCTATGGGAGCACGCGGCCTCCTAAACTCGACGAAACCTGCACCGAATAAGTCACTGAGAATCAAGACCAAGAGCAGGTAGAGCAGGAAGAGCAGGTTGAAAGCAACTCTGTTCTGAAAACGAGGGTGGAGAAGATCCACTATTCCATCCCCCTGCCGTGCAACGTAGTCGCGCCCTAGCCCTGCTCATCTTGCACGAGTTGCACTTTGACAGAAAAAACGAGACGTTAGACGTACCGACCATACGTTGGCGGTTGCTCACCACGGGACGTCAGCTGCCATCGTCCTCGTCCGTGCCGACGACGTTGGCTCCCAGTAGCTTGTTGAAGCCTTCGATCAGTTCGTCCCGCGGAGGTAGGCAAACAAATCGTTTGCCGCCCGATGCGCGGAAGAGTTTTCGTCCAGGGAACGTTGCTGGGTTTAAGAGACGCTTGATGCTGCTCCAGAAAGCCTCTGCGCCGGTGAACTCGCCGGCTTCACGTACGTGCGATGTTTTTACCCACAGGCGATAGCCTGCAAGCGCTTGCGCCTTAGGCCAATCGAGCACCGATGATGTCGTGGTATCCTTAATCCACGCCGAGATTGTTTGGTCGAGCCAGGTATCGGCCGCGTCTGAAGGGCCGACGTCGTACAGCAGGTTGTGGCATGCCGAGCTACTCTGGTCGGCGAGCGCGACTTCGAGCAACCATTGGAGGGGTGGCTCCAGTCCAAGCAGCTTCTGCCGTGCAAGGTCACGTCTACCCGCGGCCCGGGCGTCTCGCTCAGGCTTGAAGTGTGTGATGTCGCGCGTGAGAATGTGGTGCATGAAAGCGGCGAGCGTCGCCTCGTCCCGGCCTTTGATGATCTCGACTAGTGGCGCGAAGTAGGCGTCATCGCCGCGCTTTTCATCCGGTACGTCGCACACGACAAACCGTCTTTCGTCGTCGGTGGCGTCGACAACCTTGTCGTGGTTCGACGCCATAATTAGGCGGTGCATCGACTTCATACTGATACGCTGTCCAAACTTCTGTTCGAGTTCGATGTCTTCTCCCGTCAGAAGGTGCTTCAGTCGGTCATTTAGCTCATGATTGCCGGCGAAGAAGGCTTCCTCCGCTACGATCAACAGCTTATCTGCAAGGTGCCAGTTAAACTGGCCAAACAGTTGCTTCCCGTTCGCGGTTACCAGAGCATTTCTGGAGCCAATGCAGTTGATGATAAGCTGTGTTAGGATTGTTTTGCCGGTGCCCTTTTTACCCCTGAGCACCAGCGCAACGCCTGGTTTTTCCCAAGGTCGCTGCACCATGTGAGCACACCAATCGAGTATAAAATCAGCTTTCTTCTGGTCGCCGCCCGCGACAACAGTGCAGATGTGATTGTTGATCACAGACCAATCATCGGCGAGAGGCTGAACGCCCCATCCGCGCCAAAGGTTGTACGCTTTGTGCGGAACATGGTGACTGCCGGGCCAGTATCCGATCTGGCTGTATTCGCGTCGCGATGACGATGTCTTCCAAACCTGGCCTGCGGGAACAGCCTTCACTCCGACAGCCGCATTGCGACATGCAAAGAGATTGGTGAAGCCCTCACGCTTCAGCGCGACAACGTTTCCATCTGTCTCTTCACGGTAGATGTCTCCGTTGGAGGTAAGAACAAAGAAGCCAGCAGCGTTGATGCGCTTGATCGCCTCTTCTTCAGGAACAAGGGAAAACTCGAGCGGATCGACCCAGCACGGGGTAAGCGCTGGATCATCGGCTTCGTTAGGGGCGGTGGTCTGGTGCGGGAAGTCAACAAGGTGTAGGGGCGACTTGATCCTGCTTTGGTGAGGACACGCTTTGCAGTGCTCGCTGCCCGCATCTGCAATCGCGGCGCACGACGGATATCCAACCCCTCGATCACGACGGTCCGCTACTTTGCGTTCGTACTGCCCCTGTGTGTCAGCCTGAGTATAGGTTGCATGCCCTTTGGAAATCTCGTGCGCGATGGTATTACCGTTCTCCATGAAGACCGTGCAGAGGACCGATAAATTCCATTGTGGTTGGCCGTAGTCCCTGCCACCGGTGCGCAGTGCCTCTCGCAGCCATGGGCAACCGTCCTTGGCGAAGATTGGGCGGGGGTCTACGAGCCGCTCGCAGCCGGCCTGTAGTGCCGTGTCCGTGGCGTCGAGCATGCCGAACGCGGCGTCGGGCGCGTCGAATGTAGCGCCTCCACCCTCCTCGGTGGCAGGGACGAATATGCCGCGCTTTGCCGGTGGGGCCGCTGTTACCGTGGCGGTAACGGCAACGGCCTTCGTTAGTAACGCTAGGTCCCTGGTGAAGTTGTAAGCAGCCCCAGAGTGAAGTAGCTCAACCTTCCGCGGCGGATTGTATTTATGATTGAACGTATCCGGCACGCGAAGAATGCGTGCGATATCGGTGGTGAGCCCCGTGTCGCACTTCACGCACTCCCGGAGCAGGAGCGCCTTGAGGCCCTCTGCGTAGGGCCGCCACTCGTCAGGCGACAGGGGCGCGTCCGATACCCAATATACGTGCAGACCGCCGCCCGAGTTCACGGTCATGGATGGAAACGGCAGTCCTACCTTGCCACGAAACGCGTCGAGCGCGTCGAGAGCGTCCGACACGGTGTCGTAGTGCTTCGGGTCCCCGGATTTGACATCGCAGTCGATCCAGATCGCCTTCAGCGCCGTCGCGTTCATGGCCTTGCGTAGCGCCTTTGGCGCCTTGCCCGGGCGCGGGGTGACGTCGCGCTGCTGCGACATGCAGACCCAGACATTGAAAAAGTCGGCAGTGCTCTTCACCCAGCTGATGCAGTTGAGCACCTCGTCGACAGTCTTGAAGGGCCAGCCAACCACCCATGGCTTGCCGCCGTTCTTCGCGGGCTCGTTGTTCTTGGCGTTGACGTGCACATTGATCCAGTCGGTCGGACTATTGGTGTCCGCCGGCCAGACCAACACGCTTTCCAGGAAATTCCGAGCGTCACTCACGTGGCGCTCCTCGCTGGCGGTTTTACCGTAGCGGTAACTCCTGAGGCGTTAACCGAGGCAGGCGTGCCGAATTCTATGCACGCGTCGGGGCTGGCGATTACCGTGTGGTAATTCGCCCTGGATTTCGCCATACGCCTCCCGGATACGGTTCGCCCGGTCATTGCTCGTTCGCCTCGTTTGGGGGCGTCAGCAAGTCGCCAAGGCCGTATCGAACCAGGCGTCCAAATTTCACGAACGGCGGCCATTGGCCTTTCGAGCGCCTCACAGAGAGGGCCGGCTCGGTCAGGCGAGTGACGAGCGACGTTTCTGCTGGCGTGAGTAGAGCCTTCGAGGGAAGGCCATAGATCTCCTTAAGGGAGCGCGGAGCCAGCCTCGGGCGTTCTTTTTTTGCGCTCGCGCACTTAGAAGAGGGGTTGGAAGAGTTCGTGTCTGTCATCATGGAAATTACCTCCACGATGCTTAGAGCAAGATAAAAGGGCTTGCGCTTTCGTTAACGGGATTTCGGGAAGGGGTCGTTGCGTATCACTGCGCTGTTTTTCCGTGCGTCACTGGTGCCGGGAGCGACGTGACGTCGTTTCCGTGTCTTCCTTTCGTGCCTGACGAAGAGCGATTTTGGCTACCGCCTTCAGGCTCTGCATCGATGCCGGTCTCGCCGTCATCTCCTTGGGCCGGTCGTCTCCGATCCGCTGGCCTTCAGAACCCCGGGGGAGGAGGACTGCTCGGAGTTTTTCGGGTCGGCAACAGGACGCCCGCGGCCACTCCGCGTTTGCTTACGTTCATCGGCTGCCATGCCAACGAAATCTCGTTGACAAGCTCTTGGATAACTTCCGATCGTCCGCCAAGCCATGGCGTTCTGGGATGTTTGCGGTACGCCTTCGCAAATCCTCGCTTGCGCTTTCGTTAACGGGATTTCGGGAAGGGGTCGTTGCGTATCACTGCGCTGTTTTTCCGTGCGTCACTGGTGCCGGGAGCGACGTGACGTCGTTTCCGTGTCTTCCTTTCGTGCCTGAACATCACGCGGGCTCGCTGTGGTGAGCGAAGTAACTGCATCACTGAGCGCCTGACGTGCGTCTTCGCCCGCCAAGCGCACGTAGGCTCGTGCAGAGGCGATGCTCCGATGTCCAAGTCCGGTCGCGATAACATGTGGGCTCGCGCCGGTTCTGGCCATAGCGGTGCCAACCGAGCGTCGGATGTCATGAATACGAAGATTTTTTATTTCAGCCCGACGCAGCACTCGCGCCCACGCCTTTGGCAGGCCCACCAGATGGCCAGCCCCGATAGCACTCGGGAACACCCATAGCTCGTTCGCCGCGCGCTCCAACTGCTGCTGAAGCAGCTTGACGGCCGGCTCCGTGAGCGGAATCGGGGTGGCCGTCTTGTTCTTCGCGACCTCTGCCGGTATCGTCCAGATGGCGGCTCCAAGATCGATATCCTCCCAGCGCATGCTGAGGACGCTCCCGCGGCGGGCTCCGGTGAACATCAACATTAGGAAGACGCTGACCCAGGGCTCTCGCTCCACCTCGATCGCCTTCATGAGGTTTTCGAGTTCATCGGATTTCAGAACGCGGGACCGCGATGTCTCCTGGAACCGGATCAGACCTCTCGCCGGATTGACGGCCAGCCGGTCTGATCGAACGGCAAAGTTTAGAAGGGCCGACAAAAATGCGGCAACGCGATTGGCAGCAATCGGGCGGTCGGCTCCAATTCGATCAATCAGCCCTTGGCAATCGCTGCGGGAAAGCTCTGCCAGGGCCTTCTTGCCAAGTGCCGGGCTCACCTCGGTCTCCCAGCGCTGTTTGTCTCGGCGCCAAGTGCGATTGCGCTGTTTCAAATGAGAGAGATAAGCGGGCCACAGATCGGACAGTCTGGTCTTTCGCGCGCGCGCGGCCTTCCGCAAAGCCACCGGATTGTCACCTTTGGCGATTTCTCCGGCGATCGTTCGCGCGGCTTGACGCGCGTCATCAAGTCTAAGACCGGGGTAGCGACCCAGCGTAATCCGCTGGGTTGTGCCGTTGATCTTTTTGACGACAACGAACGAGCGCCCACCAGTCGACGCAACACGGATGGCGAGTGAGGGCGTGACGGTGTCGTAAACGTAGGCCACGCTTACCCGTGGCTTTACGAGGTTCGCGATGCGCTGCTCCGTCAGCTTCAGGCGCGTGGTCGGAGTGCGTTTGGATGGTGACGGCGACCTGGTTAACGACAACGCGGTACTCATATGGGCAACTCGATTTTGCAACCCCATTGCAACCGGGAAAGCGAATGAATGAAAACTCTAGCAAATGAGTTGAAGAAAAATCGCAGCGCTTTCAAGTGTAGCAATGTCACGACATCGAGAGACAACGGGGGGAGTGAGACTGAAAATCGCAGTGTCGGTGGTTCGATTCCGCCCCTGGGCACCATTTCGACGCTAGAGCACGATCTCGTACGATTGCCTCGCTAGAGGATCGGCGCAGAGGAGTTGCGCCTCCCCGCAACCAGCATCGGCTCTTGAGCCTCGAGGACGATGCCAACCGGTTTCGCCATTTCTTGCGGTTCTCGCGATATTGACACCCTCGCACGTTTCCTGATGCTTGCCTCGGCTCGCGCGCCGGAAGGACCGGCTAGTTGCGGACAGCGTATAGAGGCGTTCTGATCGTCAGTTGATAGGCGGGCTTCGGCACCCACATGATTTCGGCTGTGACGCCAAACAGCCGATTGTCGTTATCGTCCATCCGATCGAGATCGAGCCGCACGATAGGTTGGGTGAAGGGCTGAATGGGCGGGAGGGTCAGAAGCTGCGCGCCTTCGAACGACTGCACGCCCAAGCGGCCAGTGAATTTCCAGTTGTTCGACCATTGATAGTAGCCGCCGACATACGCAATCGTGTTCGGGTTGATCCTCACCAGCGCATTCCCGACGTCGGTGCGCGTGTCCTGGAAACCGGCGAGGAAGCCTTTGGTCTCGTCAGGATCAAGAGCGTAGTCGAATTCGAGAATGTTGTTGAAGGAGGTTGTGCCCAGCGGACCATTGGGGATCGACTGTGTGATGGTCGATTGCAGCGTCACGGTGGGAAAGGTCCCGCCGTTCTGCTGATAAAGGTCCGCCTGGAAGCCGATGTTCCAGCTTGTGACTTGAACGGACGACCACCCGGTGTTTCCGAACTCCGTCGAACTGCCGGAGACGCCGGCGTACAGCGAGACGCTGTCGGTGACATCGACCGTCAATGGAAAATCCACGTTGAGAGATTTCGCTGCTGGCAGGCCGGTCGGAAACGCCGCACGGTTCGGCATTGCGAGGGCATGCAAGGCATTGAACAGCGTTGGATGTCCAAAGCCGAATGCGAGCGATCCCGCCGGCACCTGCGCGTAGATTGTCCTTAGGTCAAGATAGACCGCAGGTGTGGACGCGTTGACAGCGCCGCCATCATCATTTGCGCCATAGGCTGTCCCGGCTGCGAAAACCAGTATCGTTCGCAGTCCGGCTTTCAGGATCAGCCTGAAAGACGAACATTCCCTATGTGGAGGAGCATCCAAGGTGCAAACCTGAGGAACGATCATCATCAAGCCGGGAGGCTGCTCGAATCGATCCCAACTTGTGCGCCACTCGACCTTTCCCGAAATTCTCGTGGGGTTATACCGGCGATCCGCCGGAACGCGCGAGTGAAGTGGGCAGGATCTGCGTAGCCCGATGAGAACGCCACGTCGATGATCTTATTCTCGGTCTCCCTTAGAAGCCTTGTCGCATTGTTGAAGCGAACCTGCTCGAGCAAGCTGGAGTACGTCAGCCCAGCCAGCGAAAGCTTTCTCTGCAGGCTACGAATGCTCAGCCCAACCATCTCGGCCACCTGAGCGAGCGCGGGGCCGCCTTCGTCAAGATACGCTGGCAGCGTAAGTTTGAGAATGCTGACGACATCGCCGCCGAAAGGCGGTCGCTCCGTGGCCGGCAAATTCGACCGGGCGATGTCTGCGCGATTGGGATAGCTCAAGAACTGGATCGGCACCTCGATCCATGAGGCCTTCTGACCTGACATGAACCGCGTACTCGGCCAGCGCGATTGAACCTCGATGCTCGGTGCATAGCTCGCTTCAAATGCAATGACTCTCGGAGTCCAGTTCGCGCCGGCGAACTGACGCACAATGTGCATGACAAAAATGTTCTGAAGCCATTGTGACATCTCAAGATGGGGGATGCCTTCCGTCCCAAGGAGCCTGCTGCAGATTTTCACGTTTCCGTCGCACCTCTCCAGCCATAGGCGCAGATTTGTATCTTCGACCGGCGCCCACCTGCACATCTGCTGAAGGGCGACCAGCAGGGTTGGCGAATGGCGGATTCGAATCCGCATGGCGTCGCTCAGATGATCGAATGAAAGCCTCTGGGCCGCGCGAAAAGCGATCTCCGACAAACCCTGCTTTTCCTGGGCGGCCGTCGCAAAGCGAACGGCCGGCAGAAGCGGCACATAGTGATCGGCTTTTTCCTCCAAAGACGCAGGCAGCCGGAATTTGGCGAGAAGTGCCGCTGTGGGTCCGCCGATTTCTGAATGAATTTCAGCAAATGGTATGACAAATTGACAACGGGTCAAAGGAATAACGGTCATTTCTGCCTGCCCGGACATAGACCACCGAGATTGCAGCCTAGCAGGCGGCAACGCTTCCAGCCTCATCTTTGTCGAATGGCTGCGCCGCGAGAACGTCCGGCGAGCTCCATGTGACGGATCTTTTGGCGGCTGATGGCCAGACGATCCTCGAAACTCGTTTAGTCTGAGATGTCGTTTTTCATTTTGCAGGAGCGCAGGCTTCACGCCTCGTCCGAGCCGATGAGAGCTGTCCGGCCACCTTCAGCCCATGCGGTCCGCGCGGTCATTGTCGCTACGCTGCGACACGGTGACGCAACCCTCGATGGTGCCGCTCGCGCCCTCCAGATCAGCTCGCGCACGCTGCAGCGCCATCTCGGTCGCATGGGCACAAGCCACAGCGAAATCCTTGCCGAGGTTCGCTTGAGTATTGCTTGCCGTTTGCTCGCGCGCTCAAGCAGGCGCCTCTCCGACATCGCTAAATCGCTCGGCTACGCCAATGCAAGCAGCTTCAGCCGGGCTTTCGCGCGTTTGATGAAAATCGAACCCGTTGTTTACAGACAGCAGCACCTTGCTCGCAATCAGGAGCTGGCGCGTCCTCGCGGAGGCGCGGGCGCAATTGACGGCTCAGGCTGATCACCGACGATTGGCGCGAAATGGCAAGACGCGCGACGTGAATTGGCGCGAAATGCTTAGCGCGACTTGACGATTGCCCAGCTCCCTGGGTCACCTTCCGACAAGGCGCTGAAGATGCGTGGGACGATCCTGGCGAGCCATGGGAGCCGGACGAGAGAAAAAACAGTCCTTTTTCAAAGGAGAGAATAACCGTGAAGCTTCGTACAGCTCTGTTCGCATTTTGCGCCGGCGGATTGCTCGTATGCCCGCAAGGACTTTTTGCTCAAGCGGCACCCGAGCATAAGCCGCATGTTCCGCTCGAGAAGTCCATAGGCCAGGCAAAACCCGAAGTCGTGCCCTCACTCTTCGTGCTCAATTCGCGCGGTGCGAACCTGAATGACGGCAAGCTTGTGCTGACCGGAATTTCGCCGAATGCAATCGTGTTTGCCGATCGGCCGGTTCGCGCGGCCGGTCATGACCTCACGGCGCGAATTGTCGAGGATTGGGGCAACGGCAGCGACAACTTCGCCAAGGATCCTCCAAACGCCACGGTTTCCGGGTTCAGGAAAGACGGCTCGTCGGTCAGCGACGCCGTCGTCGTATTAAAGTCGCCCAAGCTTGAAGGAGACAAGCTTACCTTCGATGTCGACGTACTCGAGGGAGATCTTGCGGGAGCTGATGGGCCGGCGTCGGTCTTTATCGACATCATTGGCCGGCCGTTCACTCCGCTCTCCTTTGCGGGCGTCGCCCGCCGCACGGCCTGGCGCGGTGCCTACTATCGTGGCGCTGCCGTCGCAGGAGCTGCTGCTCTTGGAGCTGCGGCTGTCTATCCATATTACGCGCCCCGATGCGGATACTATCCCTATCCGCCTTGCTATTGAACAGCACGGACCAGTCTACCGCCTGAGCCGAACATACAAATTTACAGGAGAGAAGCATGCGGCGAACAGCCGTCATGGCAGCGTCACTAGTCCTTACGATCATCCAATCCGCGCATGCGCAGACTGACCTGAGCGCTTACGCGGATGCCGAAGGCTATCTGGATGTTCAGAAATTGACGTGCGCGCAACTGGCCGGAACGTGGCAGGGAGACGCCGATCTGCTCACTGCCTGGTACAGCGGTTGGTACAACGGCCTCGCGCGCAAGCACTACCTGGACATCAAGAAGTCCCGGCAGGCCGAGCACGAGGTGATTCAGCACTGCAAGGCCCATCCTGACCAGCTCATCATTGAGGCGATCGCAGTCGTCTTCAACGACATGAGAGCAAAACTTGGAATCAGGATGCAGCCATAGCCGCCGGCGGAACGCTCTACGGGAGGCGTTGAATCTCGGTGCAGCCCTCTCATCCTCCATTTTAAAGATCAACAAATATGCAAAGGAGAGAAAAATGAAGATCACTCGTCGCGATCTTACGCTCGGCGGAATGAGCCTGCTCACGGGAGCGGCAATGGGGCAATCGGCCTTCGCTCAGGACGGCTCTTTCCTGGGGATCGGTCAGGGCTTGGAGGACTTCTGGCTCGCGAGCGACGCTTACATCTTCGGCTATCCGTTGGTGACGATGGAGATGACTCGCCGGGTCATTACTAACGTTGCCGAGCCCGTCGGAACACGGGGGCCGATGGGCCAAATCATCAAACTGCGCCAATATCCGGACGCTTCGTTCAGGGATGTCACCGCGCCGAACGCGGATACTCTGTACACGACTTCCTTTTTTGATGTCGGGAAAGAGCCGTGGGTCCTCAGCATCCCGGACATGAAAGGGCGTTATTTCCTGATGCCGATGCTGGACGGCTGGACGACGGTGTTTCAGGTCCCAGGGAAGCGCACCACGGGCACCGGGGCGCAGACTTACGCGATCACCGGACCCGGGTGGAAAGGCACGCTGCCGGCTGGCGTGAAGGAGTACAAGTCACCCACCAATATCGTGTGGCTGCTTGGCCGCATCTATTGCACCGGCACGCCGGAGGATTATGCGGCCGTCCACAAGCTGCAGGATGAGTGCAAGCTCGTTCCGCTCAGTGCTTACGGCAAGCCGTACACGCCACCCGCGGGAAAAGTCGATCCGTCGATCGACATGAAGACCGCGGTCCGCGAGCAGGTCAATCGGATGGACGCGGTGTCGTATTTCAAGCTGCTGTGCGAGTTGATGAAGACCAATCCGCCATCCGAAGCAGACGCGCCTCAACTCGCCAAATTTGCCCGGATCGGCATCGTCCCCGGACAGGATTTTGATGAGAGCAAGCTCAAGGCGGACTTCCTGAAGCGCGTACCGGAGGTGTCGTTCGACAGGATCATGCTTCAGTTCAAGATCAACAAAGCGGTTAAGGACGAGAACGGCTTTGCATTCACGACCAAAACCGGCATCTACGGCACCGACTATCTGATGCGTGCCCTCGTGACGGCCATCGGACTTGGCGCCAACCGTCCACAGGATGCAGTCTATCCGACGTCCCAAAAGGATGTGGAGGGGAACAAGTACAACGGTGCAAACAAGTATGTCATGAGATTCCCCAAAGGCCATCTGCCGCCGGCCGAGGGATTTTGGTCGCTCACGATGTACGATAGCAGCTACTTCTTCGTGAAGAATCCGCTCAACCGCTACTCGATCAGCGCTCGCGAAGATCTGAAGGAGAACGCGGACGGCTCGACGGATCTCTACATTCAGAAGGACTCCCCGGGCAAAGACAAGGAAGCGAACTGGCTACCAGCGCCTGAGGGAGATTTCATACTGATGCTGCGCATGTACTGGCCGCAGGAAACCGACCCGTCGATCATCAACGGCACATGGACGATCCCCGCCGCCAGGAAGATCGGGGCCTGAGAGATTGAACTGATGCCGGCCTACAAAGGGCCGGCATCAGTCAAAGTGAGCTTGCGCCGCAGAAGGAGCGGCAGAACAGACTTTGCGCCGATACGTTTGGAAATGCAGGGGGCGTGAGATGGGCACCGTTGATCTTCGCGGAAAGGGACACCGCAGGCGACGTAAAACAAAACGCGGAATCCGCTTCCCGTTCAGAGCCTCGCTCATGGCCATGCTGACAATGTCGGTTTGGTCTGCAACCGTCCATGCCGACGAAGGCGGAGTTTCATATTGGCTCCCCGGCCGATTCGGCAGCCTCGCAGCGACCCCTCAGGTCGCCGGGTGGTCGATGGCGGAGGTCTACTATCACACCAGCGCAAGTGCCTTCGGCAATGCAGCGGCCGCAAGGGAAATTCAGGTCGGCAGGATCCCCGCCGCAGTCAACGTCGATCTGAACCTGCATCTGAACGCACAGGCGGATCTCATGCTGCTCAATCCCACTTACACATTCGCAACGCCGGTGCTGGGTGGACAACTTGCCATTGGCGTAACCGGATTGTTCGGGCGATCGAGCGCAAATCTTGACGGCACGCTGACGGCGGCGGTCGGCCCGCTGGCGGTAACGCGGGCGGGCAGTTTTGGCGATTCGATTACGTCGGTCGGTGACCTCTACCCGCAGGCGACTCTCAAATGGAACGCCGGCGTCCACAATTTCATGGCCTATGCGACGGGTGATATTCCCGTCGGGGCATACAGCCAGGTCCGCCTTGCCAATCTCGGCATCGGTCACGCCGCCGTAGATGCCGGCGGCGGCTATACCTATTTCAATCCGCAAGCCGGGCACGAGTTTTCTGCTGTCGCGGGCTTCACCTACAATTTCAAGAACCCGGATACGCAGTACCAGAACGGCATCGACTTCCACCTCGATTGGGGGGCTTCCCAGTTTTTATCCAAGCAGGTGTTTGTTGGTCTCGTCGGCTACGCCTATCAGCAGGTTACCGACGACTTTGGCCAGCATCCTGTCCTCGGAGGCTTCCGTTCGCGGGTCTTGAGCGTCGGTCCGCAGATCGGCTTTCTGTTTCCTGTCGGCGACATGCAGGGCTATTTGAACCTGAAGGGATATGGCGAATTCGCTGCGGAGAATCGCCCCGCCGGGTGGAATACGTGGCTGACGTTCTCAATTTCACCGATGGCGCCCACGACCGTGGCGTCAGCTCGCCGGCCAATAGCAAAATAATCAGGCGGTCACGGTAGCGACAGAGCCAATGTTGCCAGATACACCATCGGTCGGTCAGCTCTCCCACGTTATTTCGCAAGCGGCCGCACCCGCGTTTCTTCTCGGCGCATTGGCGGCTTTCATCGCGGTTCTGATTTCTCGCCAGAACAGGATCATCGACAGGTCAATCTACCTGAACCAGATTTCCAATGAAGATGAGGTGAGATGCCGGCTCAAGGCAGACTTGCCGCGTCTCGTACGACGCGCCGCCATGATCAATCGGGCAATCTTCTGGGCTATCATGGGAAGTATCTCGATCAGCGTTGTAATAGTCGTCGGCTTCGTGAGCGCGTTCTTTCAGATCCAGCACGAGCGAGGCGTTGCCATCCTCTTCATTGTTTCGGTGGCAGCTTTCATCGTGTCACTGGTGGATTTCGCCCGAGAGGTCCGAATTGCCCTGAGCGAGTTTGACCATTACGGTTGATTTCGTCCCGGTCGTTGTCCAGGACCTTAAGCAAACATCAATTCTGACAATGTCGGCGACCTTGAGCGGGGTTTAGCCAACAATCTCCCGAGCGGGCACCCGTCCCGGCGTCGCCCGAAGGGCGAAACCGGATGGTTCGATCCGTCCCCAGGGCACCATTCCCGACCTAACAGACGTGCGAACGGTCTCTCGGCCCGGTTGAGTCATAGTGATGCACAGGGCGTCGTGCAGCGATGGCCAAGATGCATGCCCGGGCGCTCGTCGCAATTCGCGGTGGATTTCGCTGAATTGCCTCAGCCAAGCGTGTCGGTTCGAGGTAGCCTGTCTCATGGAGTATCCTGCCCATGCGAAGAGCCCACGCCAAAGCGTCTGCCACGGACCATCACGCGAGGAAAATTGCGACGGCCATTGCCAAGGGCCGGCCACCCGCGTTCTCGCCCGATCTCGATCGATATCTGGAAGAATCGCCGGGCGAGATTTTCGCCGCCCTCGATGCGGCGTCTCACCATATGCCTCCGATGGGCACGGATGTGTCTCTTGCCTTCGGCTATCTTTTCCTGCTCCAGGCGCTGCTCGAGCGCCTGCGGTACCAGACCGATCGGGGTTACACGGATGCCGCCGAACTGATCGCAACGTTCCAGGCAGAGGTCGCTGCGCGAGCCGAGGCGGGACAGATCGACGAACAGATGCTCGCTTATGTGGGAGGAGCCCTGCATCAGGCGAGCATTCCGGCGTCGCCGGAGTTCGTCGCCGCTTCGGCGAAGCAACATGCCGACCATCAAGGTGAACTGCCCGCCGATGTCGGCGATGCTCTGCAAGGTCTGCTGCAAGCCTGTGATGGCGATCCGTTCGCGCTTGTTGGCTCGCTCGCGGAATTTGGTCATGCCATGCCCGAGCAAGCACGGGGCGCTTTGGGCTCCGGACTTGCAATCGGCGCGCTAGCGGAGACGCGTCCGGCCGCCGTCCTGTTTCTGCTGGATTCCAGCCCCGTTGTTCGCCGCGCGGTGGCGGGTGCGCTTTCCCAGGTCGCCGCGTCGTTGTCGGCGGTGGACCTTCGCCGATTGGTCACCATGCGCAACTGGCGACCGGAGGGCGAACGCGCCGAACTCGACACCATCATTCGCAGCGCCCGGACCGCGGGCGTTACCTGCGCGCAATGGGAGGCCGGCGCCGCTCAGGAGATTCTGGCCACCGCAATCGACGGTGCTGCAACGCAGTCATTTCTGCTGGTCTCGCCGGCCGGACGCAAGAAGCGCGTCTCGTCGATCTTGACGAAGGGCCACGTCGCGGACGCCTGGAGCGGCGAACCGGAAACAAAGCGCCAGATCGAGGTTGCGATAGCGGCCGCCAGCATGGACCTGCCGATGCGGACAGTATCCCGATCGTACCTCGACCGCATGCTCTCGCATGCTCTGTCGCTCACGACGGATCGAGGCGGCGCAGCCCCGCTCGGCTTGCTGCAGGTCGCCGAGACGATCGGCGGCGCCGACTGGCAACCCGCGCGCATCGATTTCCGCGCGGCCCTCTCAGAGCTGACCGCCGACCTCCCGAAGATGGCGCATCATCCGAAGGCCGTCGCGGAAGTGCTGCGTTACCGCGGCGGATTTGCCGGCCTCGATGTCATCGAACAATCCTGGTTCGAGGACGATCCGGAACTGCTGGAGCTGGTGACGCCCGGACAGCGCCGCGAGCGCGCGAAGCTTGTCAGCTATCTGTTGCAGAGCTTCATCGCCCGCCGCCGCGACCAGTGGGCCGAACTGCTGTTGCGGACGGCCCTGTGGATGCGCGAAGCGCCCGCCGAAGCCAAACTGGCCTGGCCCGAGCTGACGATCATTGCCCGGGCGATTGCTGACGGAGCGGACCTGTCCGAGATCGGGCTGATGCGCGATGTCGCAGAGCGCACGATCGCCGTGCTGGCCGGCGACGGATCGTAACCTCGAGCATGATCCGGAAAAGTGAAGCGGTTTTCCCTCGCGACAAACGCGAAGCGTTTGCGCGGAGATCATGCGCAAACAAAGAGGTAAAGCGCGATGATGATTCAAGCTAATCTCATCGCGCTTTAGTCCTGGCACACCGCTCCAGGCTCCGTCAATCCGTGACGCTGATCGAGTTGATCTCGCACCAGTCGCGCAACGCGCGCTCGATCGCCTTGTTCTCGAAATCGTGCCATCGATCAAGCGCATGGCGGCGGACGAGCAGGGCCTTGAATTTCTGATAGGCGCCGCGCTTGCTGAAGATGGCGCGAATCTCGTCGAAGTCGCCGGGCAGAAATTCCCGCGCGAAGTCCAGGACCAGCGGCTTGCCTAGATCGAGTTCTCGCTTGTCGGGAACAGCGATGTATTTCTCATTGTCCTCGACGTCATCGGGCAGCTCGTCGTAGAACTCGGCGAAATCTTCAGCGTCGGTATGACAGTAGATCTTGCCCGTCCGTCGGCACACGAACGCCTGATAATCCCCGATAGAGTTTATCATGCTCACAAGCTCAAATGTGTCGAGCAGTTCTGTGAAGCTGACTGGCATGCGGAGTACTTTCGATACTTTAGATGAGCCTCTCGGACGGCCTGTGTGCCCGATGCGACAGGGCCGTGCAAGTGAGACTCATTCGGGTTCCTGATGCGCCGGCTTGTCCGTGGGGTCTTCGACCTGAACGGTCGCCGCTCCGTGCAGGCCTCGTAGCCGGATCACGATCTCGATGACGTCAACGTCGATTTTCAGGAGATCGACATCGCGGGTCGCCTCGCGCACCTCCTGACCCTTGCGCGCAAGCTCCTCCGATACATCGACCGCCATCCTGCGTTCGGTCACGTTACCGGTGCCGTTGACAAAGGCCTTCGCTCGCATCCATTCCAGTCGCGCGCGCTGCGTATCGCGCGCGAGCTTGCCCTCGGCATATCGGCGTCGTGCGTCGACATAGGCGCGGATCAACGCCTGATCGGATAGGCCCCACAGTTCTTCGATCGACATTTCCATGCAGAGAAGTCCGGACTTGTCGCAGATCATCGCGCCGCTGCTCTTCGGGCGCACGGCTCATGTGACCCCCGGGCCGGAAGATTTTCAAGTGCGGCGCCGGCCATTGGCGCGACCTCCGGCGGGATAATGTCTGCGATGTCCGAGCCCGCGGCTTGTTTCTCGTCGGGATTTCAATGGTATCTCGCCTGGGCGCCGGTGGCGTCGGGGCGCCGCGCGGAGGGACAGCGCATGGCGCTGGGCCGCCGTGGCGACGCACTCGCCGATTTCCGCACGGCGCAATCGATCGACCCGGCCGACCAGGTCAGCAAGCGGCAGCTCCGCATGTTCGGCTTCTGACCGTACGCCGCTCAAGATTTTCACGCTTTCGGATTGCCGGGCATCTTGGCGGCACCTCGCTGTTCGGCGCAGTATGCAAAATCCAGTCGCGTGGCGTCCGGCCAGGCTGCACGGGGACCGGCGCGCTGCGCCGCATCACAAGGGACGGGCCGATGCTGCTGGCGATCGATCAGGGCAACACCAACAGCGTGTTTGCGGTTCACGACGGCGAGCACTGGGTCGCGCAATGGCGCTCGGCGACCGCGACCAGCCGGACCGCGGATGAATATGCGGTGTGGCTCGCGCAGTTGATGGCTATGCATAAGCTCGATCTCAGCATGCTCAAGGCCTGCGTGATCGCCAGTGTGGTGCCGCAGGCGATCTTCAACCTGCGCAACCTGTCGCGCCGCTACCTGCACGTCGAGCCGCTGATCGTCGGGGAGAATGCCGAGCTCGGCATTCCCGTGCGTACCCTGAAACCGGCGGAGGTCGGCTCGGACCGCCTGGTCAATGCGCTCGGCGCGCTGGCGCTCCATGCCGCGCCGCTGATCATCGTCGACAGCGGCACCGCCATCAAGCTCGACGTGGTCGGCAGCGACGGCGCCTTCGAGGGCGGCGTGATTGCGCCCGGCGTGCACCTGTCGATGGAGGCGCTGCATGCCGCCGCGGCAAAGCTGCCGCGGATCGCGCTGCAGCGGCCGCGGCGCGTGATCGGCAACGACACCGTCAGCGCGATCCAGTCGGGCGTGTTCTGGGGCCATGTCGCGCTGATCGAGGGCATGATCGCGCGCATCAAGGCCGAACGGAATGAAGCGATGACGGTGATTGCGACCGGCGGCGTCGCCTCGCTGTTTCACGACGCGACCCAGGCGATCGATCATTTCGACCCCGATCTGACCATTCGGGGCTTGCTCGAGGTGCACCGGCGCAATACGGCAGCCCCGACCGGCCGGGGCTAGTCGACCATCGCCGGGGCGCAGCGCTCGCGCGCAGCCATTCGAACGCGGCAGCTCGACCAGCGATCGCCCCGGCCCTGCCGCAGCCGCCAATCCCTAACGAAGCGTTACACGCCGGCCCCGAATTTCGTTGATCGAACGAAGTTGACGTTAAATCGGCGTGCTCATGATCGTCCGTCCAGGCAATCGGATGCTTGAGGGCAGCATGATCTCCTCCGAGGGATTGGAAGCTGGAATACCCTCGCGAATGAGGTTGCAAGTCAGATCGGTGGTCGTTGCGGCGTGGCGCGCGCACCTGCGCCGCTTTGCGCGCGACGAATCCGGCAGCTATGCCATCCTGGTCGCCTTGCTGCTGCCCGTCCTGGTCGGCGCGGCGGGCCTCGGCACCGAGGTCGCCTGGTGGTTCTACAAGCACAAGAACATGATGAGCGCGGCCGATTCGGCCGCCGTCAGCGCCGCCACCGCCGGCACCAATCTGTTGACCGAAGCCAACGCCATCACGGCGTTCTACGGCTATGCCAACGGCGTCGACAACGTCACCGTCGCGGTCAACCAGCCGCCCGCCACCGGAAGCTTCGCCACAGGCACGCTGGCCGTCGAAGTCATCATCACCCAGCCGCAACAGCGGCTGTTGTCGGCGCTGTTCGGCTCCGGGACGGTGCCGATCACGGCGCGCGCCGTCGCGCTCGGCAATGTCGGGACCGGCTGCGTGCTGGCCCTCGACCCCACCGCCAGTCCGGCCGCGTCCGTGAAGGGCAGCGCCCAGGTCAATCTGATCAACTGCAATCTCTATGACAATTCCAGCGGCGGCCCGGCGCTCGCCGTCACCGGCACGTCCACGGTCAACGCGCGGATGGTCGCCGTGGTCGGCGGCGTCACCGGCACGAGCAACATCACCACCACCGCCGGCATCCGCACCGGCGTGCGGCCGACGCCCGATCCCTACGCCAACGTCACGCCGACGATGCCCAGCCATTGCGACTACTCGAACAAGTTCAACGTGAAGGGGACCACGGCGCTCACCCCGGGAAGCTATTGCGGCGACATCTCGGTGAACGCCGGCGCCACGCTGACGCTCGATCCCGGAATCTATTATCTCAAGGGCAGCAATCTGTCGGTGGCCGGCAACGCCACCATCACCGGCACCGGCGTCACCCTGGTGTTCACCGGCTCGGGCAGCAGCTGGAGCTCGGCGAACATCGGCAGCAACGCCAATGTCATGCTGACCGCGCCCACCAGCGGGGTCACCGCCGGCATTGCGATGTACGGCGACCGCAACATGCCGGTCGGCACCACCTTCAACCTTACCGGCGGCGGCACGCAGAACCTCGCCGGCGCGATCTATCTGCCCAAGGGCGATTTGAGCTTCAGCGGCGGCAACGGCACCAGCACCACTTGCACCCAGATCATTGCCGATACGATTACCTTTGTTGGAAATTCGAACGTTCAGGTCAACTGCGCGGCGATGGGCGGTAGCGCCATCGGTACGGCAACCGCGCAGCTCGTCGAGTAAGCCGATCATCAGTGTGGAGGCGGACATGACAGGTGGAGAATGCCTTGCGCGAAGGCGTGACATGTCACGCCGCATCTTCGGGCGGTTCAGGAAAGACCGGCGCGGCGCCGCCGCGGTCGAATTCGGCGTGCTGGTGCCGCTGCTGGCGCTGATGGCGGTTGCGGTGACCGACCTAGGCCTTGCGATCTACCGCAAGATGCAGGTGGAGAACGCGGCCCAGGCCGGGGTCGAATATGCCATCGCGCACGGATTTGACGTCACTGCGATTACCGCGGCGGTGGTCAATGCGACCAATAACCCGGTGATCACCGCCACCCCGGCGCCGACCAAATATTGCGGCTGCGCGACGTCGTCCGGGGTCAGCAGCGCGACATGCGGGAGCACCTGTCCGGGAGGCCGGCCGGCGGGCACATACACCACCGTGTCGGCGCAGGCGAACTACTGGACCATCATCAACTATCAGGTGGTGCCGGCCAGCTATGCCTTCAGCATGCAGTCGAAGGTGCGGCTGCAATGAGCCGCGCCGCTGCATTGTGGGGCGATCGCCGCGGCACGTCCGCGCTCGAATTCGGCCTGATCGCGCCGCTGTTCTTTGCCTTCGTGTTCGGCATCGTCGAAATGGGCCTGCTGCTGTGGACCCAGGCCGGGATGCAGCATGGCGCCGCGCTCGCCGCGCGCTGCGCCACGGTGAACGCCACGCTGTGTCCGACCGGCAATCCGAGCATGATTACCGCCTATGCGAGCCAGAAGGCCTTCGGCCTCAATCTGCCCGCGTCGACCTTTGCCTATTCCACGCCGGCCTGCGGCAACCAGGTGACCGCGAGCTATCAGTTCCAGTTTCCGCAGATCCTCAATCTGGCACCGCTCACGCTGACGGCGGCGTCCTGCTTTCCTGCCTGATCGGCAACGCGGTCGAATCGGTGAGGTGCCGCAGGTGAAACTCCGGCACTCACCTTTCGCGCAAACTCTCCTGCTTGTAGCGGGCGAGCGGGGACAGCAGGTAAGAGATGATCCTGCGGGAGCCGGTCTTGATTTCGACGGTAACGGCCATGCCCGGTGAAAGATTGACGCGCTTGTTCTCGATCTCCATCTGGCTGCGGTCGATCGACAATCGCGCGGCATAGACCAGCTCCTGGCCCTTCGGCTCGCTGCTGGTGGCTTCCGCGCCCGCCGATGTCTCGCTGCCTTTGTCCGTGGGTTTGTTGCGGGTGATCGCGTCCTGCGAGATGCTGAGAACCTTGCCTTGCAGCAGGCCGTATCGGGTGAAATTGAAGGTGTCGATCTTGATCGCCGCCTCCTGGCCCGGCTCGACGAAGCCGATGTCGCGGTTCGAGACCATGGCCTCGATCTCGAGCCGGCTTTCGCTCGGAACGATCAGCATCAGCATCTGCGCCGGCGTGACGACGCCACCGATGGTGTGAACCGCGAGCTGCTGCACCACGCCGTCGATCGGCGCGGTCAGCCTTTGCAGGCTGGTTCGCTGCTCGGCCTTGACGGCCTCCTGCGTGAGGCCGGCGGCCTTTTCCTCGGCCTTGGCCAGGCCCTCGAACAGGCCGCGTTCGTACTCGGCGATTGCTTTGGTCCGAGTCTCCATCAGGACCGCGATCGCGGCATCGGCTTCGCTGGATCGGCGCTGCATGACGGAGATTTCCTGCTGCTGCGCAACGAGCTCCTGGTATTCCGTCAGGTATGTGAGCTTGGATCCCAATTCCTTCTGAAACAGCTGTTGGCGGATTTCGACGCGCTGCTGCAACGGCGCCAGCGTCGCCTTGATCTTTTCGACGGAGGCCTCGAACGTGGCGCGTTCAGCCTCCTTCTGCTTCACCTGCTGGTCGATCGCGGCCAGCTTGGCATTCTGCTCGGCAGTCTGGCTGACGAGAAAGCGCCGGTGCATCTCGACCTGGGCGGGGGTGGCGTCCGCGGGCGGCACAAAGGCGCCGACGGGATCTTCGTTTCTCGCTAATGCCGCCTTGGTGCGCGCGACGTCGAGTTGAGCCGACAGCAAGTCGCCCTTCAAGCGGCTGAGCTCTGCCGCCGTCATCGTCGTATCGAGCTCGATCAGCACGTCGCCGCTTTTGACGGCCTCGCCGTCGCGCACCTTGATCGCGCGCACGACCCCGGTCTCGAACGGCTGGATCGTCTTGGTCCGGCCGCTCGGGATCAGCTTGCCCGGGGATATCGCGACGATGTCGACGGTGCCCAGACACGCCCAGGCGACTGCGGCTGTGAAGATGGCGGCGATGCTGAACGCGGTCGCGCGCCCAAGCGGCGAGGGCGGCGTCTCGACGATCTCGAGCGCGGCCGGCAGAAAGGCCAGTTCGTCGTGCCGCCGGCGCTCCTCGCCGGGTCCGATGCGTGCGACGGCCCGCCCGAGCCTGCGGGCGTGGTCGGCGAATATGATGATCCCGCCGTTGGCCGCCGCCGTGCTCGACGGCTCCTCGTTCCGTGCGTCAGCCTTGACGATATTCCGCCGGCCATCGATCACATTGCGAGAGATGTCGTTCGCGCGGGTGAGCGAGGTCTTCCAGAGTTGCTGGAGTTGTCTGACGGCGGCCGCACGGGTCTGCTCGACCTGAGCAGCCAGGGCTCCGCGCCGCTTCACGACGACGAGCCGGCCGTCCCAGACCGCCTCGAACTGGTCCTGGGTCATCAGGGTTGGCCGCTCGGCATCCGGCGCGAGAACGATGGCGGTATCGCCCGAGACCTTTCCAAGCAGCAGGAAGCTTCCGTTGCGCAGCACGGCAATTGCCGGCAGCGGACCGCCGGCCAGCCTGGTCCACGGCAGTTTGGCAATGCGGGCCGTACAACCGGCCGCCCTCGCGTATTGGAGCATCTGCTTGACGCCCATGGGAGACACTGCGTCCCGGCGCGGTTGCCCGGAATCGACGCCAGCGCCGATCAGACGAAGCAACAGGTTCAGGATGTGAAAGCCCGGATCCTCGATCGGCGGCCTGGCATCAGCATCCCTGACATCAGCATCCCTGGCATTTGCTTCCAACGCATTTGCTTCCATCGCACTTGGCCTTCATGCATCGGGTGTGACGTGGCGTGACTTGTTGTGACTTGGCCCCAGACGGGCTTCGCACCGTCAGGAATAGTGTTCCTGCAAGCCTGCCTGCAGGCGGTGCAGCTTTGAGTATCGGCCGCCCGCTCTGACCAACTCCTGGTGAGAGCCATCCTCGATCAGGCGGCCGCGCTCGATGGTGATGACGCGATCGGCAAGCCGGAGCGCCGAGAGGCGGTGCGCGATGATGATCACGGTCCGGCCGCGCGCCATCTGCGCCATGTTCTTTTGCACGATGCTCTCGCTTTCGTAGTCGAGCGCACTCGTCGCCTCGTCGAAAATGAGAATGCGGGGGTCCGCGATCAGCGCGCGGGCAATCGCGATGCGTTGACGCTGCCCACCCGACAGGGTGCCGCCGCGTTCGCCGACGATGGTGTCGTAACCCTCGGGGAGCTTGAGGATGAAATCGTGGGCACCGGCGAGCTTGGCGGCGGCCATGACGTTTTCGGCCGGGATCGCCGGATCGACGAGAGCGATGTTGTCGCGGACCGTGCCGTTGAACAGCGTGCTGTCCTGGAGCACGACGCCGATCTGACGGCGCAGGCGGGCCGGATCGACCTGGGCGATATCGACGCCGTCGATCAGCACGCGACCGCTTGCAGGCAAATAGAGCCGCTGCACGAGCTTCGCCAGCGTACTCTTGCCCGATCCGGAGGTGCCGACGATTCCGAGCACCTGGCCGGCCGGCACCTCCAGATTGATGTCGTGCAGGATCTCCGGGCCATCGATGCGATAGCGGAAGCTCACATTCTCGAAGCTGATGTCGCCGCGCACCGCCGCGAGCGCCATCTTGCCGGGGCTGTAGACCGGCTCGGGTGCGGTGTTGAGAATGTCGCCGAGGCGCGCGATCGACAGCCGCGCCTGATGGAAATCCTGCCAAGTGTGCGCCAGCCGGAGCACCGGCGTGCTGACCCGTCCGGCCAGCAGATTGAAGGCGATGAGCTCGCCGACGGAAAGTTCGCCGCCGATGACGAGCTTGGCGCCGAAAAACAGGATCGCGGCGCTGGCCAGCTTGCTAACGAATTGGACGGATTCGCTCGCGACATTTCCGAGACTGGTGACGCGGAAGCTGGCGGCGACATAGCCGGCCAGCTGCTCCTCCCAGCGCCGCTGCATCTGCGGCTCGACCGCCATGGCCTTCAGCGTCTCGATGCCGGACACGCTCTCGACCAGGAACGCCTGATTTTCCGCGCCGCGTTTGAACTTCTCGTCGAGGCGCCGCTGGAACAGCGGCGTCGCGACCGCGGAGATCCCGATATAGAACGGGAAGGAGGCGAGGACGATCCAGGTCAGCAGCGGGGAATAGTAGAACAGCACTGCGATGAAGATGCCGGTGAAGAACAGGTCGATCACCAGCGTGAGGCCCGAGCTGGTGAGAAAATTGCGGATGTTTTCCAGCTCGCGCACGCGGGCAACGGAGTCGCCGACCCGCCTTGCCTGGAAGTATCCGATCGGCAATCCGAGCAGATGCCGAAACAGCCGCGCGCCGAGTTCGACGTCGATACGGTTGGTCGTATGGGAGAACAGGTAGGTGCGCAGGATGCCGAGGATCGTTTCGAACAGGGCGATCGCGATCAGTCCGATCGCAAGCACCTCCAGCGTGCTCAGGCTGCGATGCACCAGCACCTTGTCGACGACGACCTGGAAAAACAGCGGTGAGACCAGGGCAAAGAGCTGAAGGAAGAACGAGGCCAGCAGGACCTCGCCCAGCACGCGCTTGTACTTCCGGATCGCGCCGAGAAACCAGGCAACGCCGAACGGGGACGACAGGTCGGTGAGGCTGGCCCGCCTCGTCATCATCAGCAGCCGGCCGTCCCATTCGGCCTCGAACTCGGCCTGGGTCATCTGGATCGGATGCGCGCGACCGGGCTCGAGCACGATGAGCTTGTCGTCGGCGACCTTGCCGAGCAGCAGGAAGCCTCCGTTCCTGAGCGTGGCCAGCGACGGCATCGGCATATTCGTGAGCCGCGCCCATGTCGTCGCCGAGACGCGGGACTTCAGCCCGAATGACTTGGCGCAGCGGAGCATTTCGGGCAGGCCGATGCTGACGCCGCCAAATTGGTGACGAATTTGTTCAGGATCGACGGCCAGACCCTGAAACCGAAGCATCATCACAAGTGCGATGAGACCGGGATCAGTTGGTGGCAAGTTCGTATGAGGTGCGTGCACGCCCCTTCCCCGACTGGAAATGAATGCTGTTCGCCGAAGTCCAGCCCAAATGGGCCGTGCCCAGGGGGACATGTTCGGTGATGAATTCCGATCTGTGACGAATTCCGGGGGTGTGGGCACAACGGCGCACACCGAACTGCGACTTGGTACTGAGATACTTGCAGTTAATTACCGATCGACCATTCAACCCGAACAAGGCCAGACTTTGACCGAACCTGCTTGCCAGGCGCGTCCAGATGGACCGCACGACAAGTTCGAGTTGATAAGTCCTCCCGCCAGCAAAGCCGAACCGCGGCGGCGCTGGCGGGAGCAATCCTCAAGGCGACGCAGCTAGTGGTGCGCCGCCTTAGCCAATGTCTGAGCCAGTGTTGCCGACAGGTCGGTCTGAGTTGACCCTGCGCTGATACCAGAGCCGGTGTCGGCAAAACTCGTCGCCGCGAACTGGTTCACCAGATTCATCGGCTGCTGGCTGATGGCGCTCTGCTGGACTGCGCCGGACCTGGCGACCAGGCTGACATTGTCATAGAGCGCGCCGCGTCCGTCGCCGGCCTGCGCCGCAACCTCGCGGAAGGTGAGGCGGTCCTGGCCGCCGGTGCCGGTCACCGAGAAGTGGTAGGTTCTCCAGCTGCTGCCGGGCGGGACCGTGGCGACCACGTTGTCGTTCCACAAAACCTCGATCGTGCTGGTGCGCTTGCCGGCGTTGGACTGCATCCGCGCATCGAAGGAGAGATCGTAGCTCTGCCCTGCCGTGGTCGTTACCGTCTGGTAGAGACCGTCTTGAGCGCCGCGATAATCGAGCGCGCCAAGGTTCGACCCGTCGGTGGCCTTGACCTTGTTGAGGTTGTTCCACAGCTCGATCGTGCCGCCGCTGATCGCCGTCCAGCCCGGGATCGAACTGAATGCGGCCCAGCTGCCCGCGGCCACCGATGGGGCTTCGAACGACCCGTTCACCAGCAGGTTCTGGCCACTCGGCGTTGGCGCAGGGGTTGGCGTCGGAGTCGGCGACCCCGGCACGGCCGTCGTGTCGGTGACGGTGAAGGTCTCCGGCGTGTCGCTGGTAATCGCCCGACTGCCGGAGGCATTGGCGCCATCATAGGTCGCGCTTTCAATGTAGATGTTGCGGTCCGTGGTGGCCGTGCCGCCATAGAGATCATTGAGCAGCTGCACCGAAACCGTGTGGCTGCCCGCGGCCCAGTCGCCTTTGACCTGCACCGTGTCGACCACCCCGCTGCCGTGCAAGGCGCTGGCGGTCAGCGTCGAGCCGATCTGCTTGCCGTCGACGGAGACGGCATACTGGGAATCGCCCTGATAGGCGTCCTGCGTGATCTTGAGTTCGAGCACGTCGGAGCCGCTGCCGATCGTGGTGGTCACACCTGGCGGCGTGGTGACGACCGGAGGTACCGGCGCCGGGTCGACGGGTGGCAGCGGCGCAGGGTCGGCAGGTGGCGTTGGGACAGGGGCCGTCGGCGAAGTCGTCAGCCAGCTGCTCGTGTCGGGATAGGACAGTGAGATCGAGCCGGTTTCGTGCGTGGCGGCCTTGAATTGCGTAAAGGTTTGGGACCCGCCCCACTCGAACCTGTCTCCTCCGTCAGACATGAAGTATTGATTGTTGGTCCAGGTATTTCCGCCATTGAGCATGCCGGACTCGTTGTAGTCGGCGAAGGCGCCGATGTAGCCGTGCCCGTCACGATCCACGATGATGTTGTCGTGGATCTGGTTGCCGGTGGTCGTGTAGGTGCCGTAGGTGCCGGAACCTCGGTCCTGCTGGATCAGGACGATGCCGTTACCGCCTCCGGTCATGTCGACCCGGTTGCCATAAACCTGCACGTTCTTGGAATTCTGGATATTGATCTCGCTGCCCCAACCCCATCCGCGCGGGTCAGCGTAGCCATTGCCGATCAGCGTGTTGTTGCGGATGATCGCGTCGTAGCTGATCTCGTGGCTGATGCCGTTGATCGTGTTGTGGACGACGAGATTGTCCTCGTAGAGCGTGTGGATGTTGCTGATGTCGGTCCACAGGCCCGCGCCGTTATTGTCGTGTGAGTAGTTGGCTCGCGCGACCAGATTATCCGTGTCGGCGAATTTGAATCCGCCGGCTTCCCACAGCGGATCGATGCCGGACCAGAAGCCGTTGCTTGCGAGTTCGTTGCCTTGAACGAGGATGTTGTTGCCGTATCCGCCGAGCCCCATCTGGCCGTTGTCATGCACGTAATTGCCGATGAACTGGCTGCCGTCATGGGCCGTGGCGCCGACGGCGTAGTTGAGGCGGATTTCGTTGTCCCTGATAATCCAGCCCTGGTCGCCGTTGATAGCGCCGTCCTGAATCTGGGGGTCATACTTCTCGATGACGAGGTTTTGCACCGTCACGTTCGTGGCGGTGCCGTGGAAAGCATCGGTCTGCTTGCCGGCTTCCAATGTATGCCCCGCCGGGTTGTCGGCGATGTAGATCTTGTCGGCGGCATAATCGAAATAGAAGGTGCCGGGAACGACCTTGGAGAGGGCGTCGACCGGCTTGAGCGGCGTGTTGTCGAGAAACACGGTCTCCGGATTGCCGGGTCGCTGCGTGCCAGCCACAAACTCCGCGCTCGTGTTGACGCGGCCTTGCTGCGTCTGGCCGCCAATGCTCCAGAGGTTGCCGCTCTGGGTCCAACTGGACAGCACGGCCGAGCCGTTGAGGATTGCGCCTTGAGCACCGATGAAGGTCTGACCGTCTTTCGGCGCCAGTGAAACGCCGCGATAGACACCGGCCTCAAAGTAAAACGTGGCCCCAGCGGGAGCCGCGTTCACGATAGCCGAGACATTGTCACCTGGATGAAGGATGATCGCGCCGGCGGGCGCAGATGTAACCTTTGTCCCATAAATTCCCATTGCAAGCTCCTTCTGGAAATTCCTTGATCCAGAGCCGTTCTGGCTCTGTGATGAAACGGAGGTTTCTTGCGCGTCCCCGGGCAAGCGTCCGGGCGGGATTCGCAATCGGGTTTGTGCCGATGGCGAGATGAAAATGCGGCATTACAGCAGCATCATCGCGACCGGCTGTCGCATATTGGGCAGCCGTCGAAGGCTCGGATGCAGGCCCAAAACCTGGGCAACATCAAATCTACCAACCAAATGTCCGTGGTTCGATTCCCGGCTTCGACAATTCCCATGATTCACATGAATCGTGCAGGCGCAGTTACGCGTTTTGTCGGGCGCGTGCTGTGAGGCCCGTAATTGTGCGGGTCAAGGCCCGCCGACATCAGCAGCGAGCAGGCTTCAATTGCGCTGCGCCGTCCAGTAGCCCGCGCATTGCGCGCTGCCGGAGTAGCCGCGCCAGGTGCCGCGGCCAGCGGTCCTCGAAAGCCGGCCGGAGCCCGACGCGTATTTGTCATGAACGGCCACGGAGGCGCGCACCGCGCCCGACTTCGCGACATAGCCGCGGAACTTCACCAGATTCGGATGGGTGACGATGCCGTTGGAGACATTGACCGTAAAATTGTAGGCGGCATCGCAGCCGCCGCTTTGGGTGACGAACACCAGATCCCAGGACCCGTCATAGGCCGATCGCGCTTCGGCGTTTCCCGCCAGGGCGAACACGCTAACGATCGCAATTGCGCAAAGCCAGAACCGTTTCATGACGTCTCTCCAGCATGATCTACGTAAAATTGTGCAGAATAGGAATACTCTCCATATTTGTGCATCCAGACTGGTTGAGGTTCAGTCCTTTGAGGTTCAGTCCTTTCAGGTTCAGTCCCTGGGCAACCCGTCGCGGAGTCGCTTCAGTCGACGGTCCGCTTCCAGTAACCGGTGCCGAGCTTGCCGGTGATCACGGCGGTGGCATCGTGGATCTCGTAGGAGCCGCCGTCGCTGTAATTCCGCAATCCTCGCAGCGCGTGCAGCGTCCAGCGGCCGTTGGCGAAGGTGACCGTGCCTTCATGCGCTCGCGCGGAGCGCGAGGGCTCGGCGTGGAATCTGTAGCTGCCGTCGGCCATGATCTGCCAGATCCAGCGCGACTGGCCGCGGCCGCCCGGCACCATGATCTCCCAGGTGCCGACCAGCGCGGGATCGATGACGCCGGCCGTTGTCGCCGGCACGGAGGCGAGCGGAGCCGCAGCCGCTGGAACTGCGTTCGCCTGTTTGCCGCCGGCATCGGCCGCAGGCGGCCCCGCCAGATAGATCGCCTTGCGCGACAGCGAGCCGTAGACGAAGGGCTGCTGCGCGTTGCGCGTCGCTTCCATCACGTCGTCGCGGACGTTGCGGAACATGAAGGTCACCTCGACGCCCGGCGTCTCGATATTGCGCAGCAGCGCCGCGGCGAACGGGCTGTTGCGTTCGTCGCCGTCAAGCGCCGTGGTGCCGTCGCGCGCGGCATAGGCGACCAGCACGTTGCCGACCGGCTCGATGCGGCCGAGCCCGCTGCCGGCAGTGGCGCGCGTCGCGAGCGAGCGGCTCATCTTCGCCGCGAACGGATTGTTGCGGCAGGCATCGAGGATGACGAGGCCGAGACTCGTGGTGTTGGAGACCTGCAGCATCGCGCTCTGCAGGCCGATCGCCTCGTTCGCGGCGTCGGTGTCGCGCTTCAGCTCGGCATCGACCGGGATCAGCCAGTTGTCGCCGTTGATCTCCATGCCGTGGCCGGCGAAGTACACCGCCGCCATGTCGGCGCCGGCGGCGGCGCGCCCGAACGCGATCAGGCCGCGCCGCATCTCGTCGAAGTTTGCGTTGGTGATCAAGGTGACGGCGAAGCCGAGGCGCTTCAGCGCCGCGGCAATATCGCTGGCATCGCTCGGCGGATTGGACAGCGCCGGCACGCTTCTATAGCCGCCGTTGCCGATCACCAGCGCCACCCGCCTGCCGTCGGCGGCGGCCGGCGCCGCCGCCACGCCCGCGAGCGCCGCGGCGATTGCTATTCCCCCAACAAAATCGCGCCGGTTCATGCCGAATCCGATCGAGTGGACGAACCATGCTACCGCAGGCGCAACCGTCCAGCCATGGAAATGGCTGAAGGCGCGACCAGACATGCGCCGCTGCGCCACGGCCGCGCGTCTCCGAGCCTTGTCGCCCCTGCCGGCGTCATCTAAGCCTGAGGTTGCGGGCAGCGAACTGCATAACAAACACCCGCGGTCCCCGGGGAGGAAACAATGAGAAAAATCGTCATTGCCGCGGCTGCCGCCGCCGCAAGTCTCGTCTTCAACATCGCCCACGCCGCGCCGCCGCTGCCCGAGGTAAAGCCCGAGCAGGAGGGGTTCTCGCAACAGGGGCTGGCGCGGTTCGATGATTTCTTCGCGCGCGAGATCGCGGCCAAGCGGGTGCCCGGCGCCGTGGTGGCGATCGCGCGCGACGGCAAGCTGGTGCACTACAAGGCCTATGGCCAGCTCGATCCGGCCAAGGGCACGCCGATGCCGATCGACGCGGTGTTCGCGCTGGCGTCGATGACCAAGCCGATGGCGGCGGTCGCGGGGCTGACGCTGATGGAGCAGGGCCGGTTGCCGCTGCAGGCCAAGCTCGCCGACTATTATCCGGCCTTCGCCGACATGAAGGTCGGCGTGCCGCAGGGCGACGGCTCGCTGAAGATGGAGCCGCAGGCGCAGCCGATCTTCATCCACGATCTCTATCGCCACACCTCCGGCCTGATGTATGGCGGCCGGCCCGACAGCTCGAGCGCGCTGGCGCGGCTCTATCCCGACGGCACCGCGCCGGCGGTCGAGGGCGACACGGCGGCCTTCATCGACCGCATCACCAAGCTGCCGCTGGTGCACCAGCCCGGCACCGCGTTCGAATACGGCTTTTCGATCGACGTGCTCGGCGCGGTGGTCGAGAAGGTTTCAGAGCAGCGGCTCGGGGAATATCTCGCAGCCAATGTGTGGGGGCCACTCGGCATGAAGGACGCGACCTTCCATCCGACCGACGCGCAGCGCCCGCGGCTCGCGCGGCCGTTCCCGAACGATCCACTCACCGGCAAGCCGCAATCCATCAAGCTGTTGGACACCCCAACCAAATTCGACTGCGGCGGCGCCTGCTCGTTTGCCACCGTCGGCGACTATGTCCGCTTCGGCCAGATGCTGCTCAACGGCGGCGAGCTCGACGGCAAGCGCATCCTCGGCCCCAAGACCGTACACCACATGACCTCGAACCATCTCGGACCCGAGATCAAGAACACCGTTGCCAATGTCGAGCCGCATCGCGGCGGTTTCGGCTTCGGGCTGGCGGTCGCGGTGCGCACCAGCGAGGGCCTGTCCTCGGTGCCGGGCAATCCCGGCGAGTTCACCTGGAACGGCGCCTACGGCACGCAGTTCTTCTGCGATCCGAAGGAGCGCCTCGTCGTGGTGGTCGGCACCGCCGCGCCGGGCGAGCTGCGCAAATATTATCGCGAGAACGTGCAGGACATCGTCTACGGCGCGATGGTGAAGTAGGCGGCATCACTCGCGCGCGCGCACAGCAAAAAGCCCATCGCTCGGGGAGCGATGGGCCTCGGCTTTGCCTGCATTACCAGCGCCGATAGACGCCGGTCAGCGTGCCGTTGTTGTTCCCTGACGGCCCCACATCGCCCTGCGTCGAGCTCGGGGTCGGATGGCGGGCGCCGTTATACGCGCCGTAATAGCCGGGCGCCGGCTGATACATCACATCCGGCTGGGCGGTATAATAGCGCGGTCCGCTATAGGCATACTCTTGGTCCCAGGAACTCCCATAGTAGCCCTGCGCATACGCACCGGCCGTCGTCGCCATAACAGACGCTGCGACGAGCGAGAGGAACTTGATCTTCTGGTTCATCGATATGCTCCTTGCTGGTGTCACGACCAACGACCGCAATGGAGCAGCGTTCCTGATTTTGCGATCAGCGCGGCGATGTGAAAACGCGCTCACGCGCGATCATGTTTTGGTGAGGAGGGGTTGCGTCAGATGGAACGTGGTTCGCCGGCGTGCCGCGTCCCGCGCCGACCCGCTATGCTTTGTCGGCTATAACGAACGGTGGTAGGGCCAGCCCTGCGGAGGGATCCGGAAAAGAAGGCCCGCCGGACGCGGCGGGCAGGTCAGGGAGAAAGCGCTCTGAAAAGGAGCACCGCCGTAATCTCGGCGATTCGGTGCCGGCTGCGAAGATCGTATAACTACTGTCATCAAGGCTGGCATTATGCCAATGCTGCCGGGCGGCGCGGGTCGCGCGGCGCAGTCAACAGGGGAATTCGAGCATGTCCGGAGTGGTTGCGCGCGTGGTCGCAGGGATCGGGGCCGTCGCGGTGGCGTGGCGGCGGGCGCAGGGTGCCGAGCCAAAGCCCGCCTGGGGCGCGACGCCGGAGATTCCGGCGGCCAAATCGCAGGGCGCGATCCCGACCTTGAAGATGCCGACGGCGCGAGGCTGGGCCAAGGGCGAGCTGCCGACCGCAGCGCCAGGGCTCAAGGTCAACGCGTTCGCCTCCGAGCTCGACCATCCGCGCTGGATCGAGGTGCTGCCCAATGGCGACGTGCTGATCGCGGAGGCGACGCAGATCGCCGGGCCGCCACGCTCGGTGTTTCATATCGCGATGCAGGCGACGATGCGGCGCGCCGCGGCGCTTGGCGTCAGCGCCAACCGCATCACGCTGCTGCGCGACCGTGACGGCGACGGCGTCGCCGAAATCCGCGGCGCCTTCATGGAGAACCTGAGCCAGCCGTTCGGCATGGCGCTGATCGGCGACACCTTTTATGTCGGCAACACCGACGGCGTGGTGGCGTTTCCCTACACCGCGGGCGCCGACCGCATCACCGCCGCGGGGCGCAAGCTCGTGACCTTCAAGCCCGATGGGCACTGGACGCGCAGCCTGCTGCCGAGCGCCGACGGGAAGAAGCTCTATGCCGGCGTCGGCTCGCTCACCAACATCGCCGAGAACGGTTTTGCGGTCGAGGAGGGGCGCGCCGCGATCTACGAGCTCGATCTCGCCGCCGGCACCAGCCGGATCTTCGCCGGCGGCCTGCGCAACCCGGTCGGGCTCGCCTTCGAGCCGACCACCAACGTGCTGTGGACCGTCGTCAACGAGCGCGACGGCATCGGCGACGAAACGCCGCCGGACTATCTGACCTCGGTGCGCGACGGCGGCTTCTACGGCTGGCCCTATTGCTATTGGGGCCAGACCGTCGACGACCGGGTGCCGCAGGATCCGGCGATGGTCGCCAAGGCGATCCAGCCGGATTATGCGCTCGGCGGCCACACCGCCTCGCTCGGCTTGTGCTGGATGCCGGCGGGCACGCTGCCGGGCTTTCCCGACGGCATGGCGATCGGCCAGCACGGCTCGTGGAATCGCTCGACGCTGTCGGGCTACAAGGTGGTGTTCGTGCCGTTCGCAAACGGCCGCCCCTCCGGTCCTGCGCGCGACATCCTGTCGGGCTTCCTCGCACCCGACGAGAAGTTTTCCTACGGCCGCCCGGTCGGCGTCGCGCTCGGTCCCGACCGCTCGCTCTTGGTCGCCGACGACGTCGGCAACGTGATCTGGCGCGTCACCGGCGCGTAGGCGGCGCGGAACATTTACTTGGAGTGCCCAGGCGGCGCGGCTTCGCTCGATCGAAGCCGCGCCGTTCGTATTGGAACCTAACCGTTAGTCTTGACTTACCGTAAGCGTAGACTTACGATGAATGGCAGCAACGGACAACACTCGCCATGATCAGCGCAGAACGTGCCCTCGACGCGCTGGGAGACCCGACCCGCCGGATGGTGTTCAGGCGGCTGCGCGAGGGCAATCGCTCGGTGCAGGAGATCGCCGACGGCCTCAAGGTCAGCCGCCCGGCGGTCTCGCAGCATCTGCGCGTGCTCAAGGATGCCGGGCTCGCCGTGGTGCGGATCGACGGCACCCGGCGGCTCTACGCAATCGACACCCGCGGGCTGGAGAGCCTGCGCGGCTGGCTCGACGGTTTCTGGGACAAGACGCTCACCGCCTTCAAGCATGCGGCCGAACGCGAAGCCGCCAAGGAGAGGAAAACCCGATGACGATGCAAGAAAGCTCCGCGCCCTACGATCCCTACAGCGTCCGCAAGGTGATGAACGTCGAGGCGCCGCCGCAGGTGGCCTGGCGCGTCTTCACCGAGCAGATGGGCAGCTGGTGGCCGCTGGCGCATTACAAGATCGGCAAGACAAGCGCGGTCGATGCGATCATGGAGCCGCGGGTCGGCGGCCGCTGGTACGAGCGCGGCGACGACGGCAGCACCTGCCAATGGGGCAGCGTGCTCGCCTGGGAGCCGCCGTCGCGCCTCGTGCTGTCGTGGGACATCACCGCGGACTGGCAGTACGATCCGGACCTGAAGACCGAGATCGAGGTCCGTTTCATCGCCGACGGCAATGACGCCACCCGGGTCGAGCTCGAGCACCGCAAGCTCGACCGTTACGGCACCCGCGCCGCCGAGATGCGCCGCATCTTCGACACCGAAGGCGATTGGGGCCGGCTGCTCGCGATGTTTGCGGCGCGCGTGGTGCAGGGGCCACCGCGATGAGCGCACGCATCTGACGCGGACGCGCGGCGTCGATCCCGATACGGACCTCAGCGCCGCCTGCCGATCGATTGCATGAAGCTGCGGTCGGCGTCCGGCAGCGCTTTGGTCCAGGCTGGCTCGTCGCCGGGGTCAGGCCGCACATGGCCGAATTCAATCATCTGCCGCGGCTGATGATCGATCGCCTCAGCATCCGCATCGACGCCGTGCCGTCAAGCCGCGACGGCAAGGGAGCGAGAGCGCGATGAGGTTAAGTCGAAAGGCGACGGCGCAAGGCTCCCTCTCCCCGTTCTTGCGACGTTCTTGCGGGGAGAGGGTTGGGGTGAGGGGTCTCTATCAGTGCATACAGCCGGCTGAGGACTTCGCGGAGGCTCCCCCTCACCCGGATCGCATTGCATGCGATCCGGCCTCTCCCCGCAGGCGGGGAGAGGCGAAGCGGAGTACGCCGCGCGTTTCGTCACACCGACCTGATCTCGCCGCCGTCCATCCGCAGCACGGTGCCGGTCATCCAGCGCGCGGCTGGCGAGATCGCGAAGGCGGTGAGATCGGCGATCTCCTCCGGCGTGCCGAACCGCTTGATGCCGGCCTGTTTCAAAAAGCCCGCCTTGGCGGCCTCGAGCGTGATGCCCTTTGCGGCGGCCGCCTTCTCCAGCATCGCGAGCCGGCGGCTGGTGATGACCGCGCCCGGCGACACGCAGTTGACCTGCACGCCGTCGTCGATGCCGCGCTCGGCGAAGGCTTTTGCCAGTGCCTCGATCGCCGCGTTGATCGCACCCACCGCCGCCGCGCCGGCGCGCGGCAGCACGGCGGCGTTGCCCGAGGTGAAGATCACCGCGCCCTGTGACGCCTTCAGCGCCTCCCAGGCGCGGATCGTCAGCCGCCGCGCGCCATGCATCTTGAGCGCAAGGCCGGCGTCCCATTGCTCGTCCGTCATTTCGAACAGATCGAGCCCGGGCACCGCGCCGGCGACGTTGACCAGCGCGTCGATGCGGCCGAAGCGATCCAGCGTCGCCTTGACCACGGTCTCCGCGGCCTTGGGCGAGGCGAGGTCGAGCTCGAGCACCAGCGGCGTCGCGCCGCCGGCCTCGCACTGCTGGCCGACCTCGCGCAGCTTGCCGCCGCCGCGGGCGACCAGCACGATGGCGGTAAAATCGCGCGCGAGCCGCAGCGCAGTGGCGCGTCCGATGCCGGAACTCGCGCCGGTCACGATGGCGACGGATCTTGTCATGGCCATTTCCTCACCTGGCGCGCGTCAGCGGTTGAAAAATTCGCGGATGCTTTGCGCGATCTCGGCGGCGTGAGTCTCCAGCGCGAAATGTCCGGTGTCGAAGAAGCGCACCACGGCCTTCGGATTGTCACGCTTGAACGCCTCGGCGCCGGGCGGCAGGAAGAACGGATCATTCTTGCCCCACACCGCGAGGAACGGCGGCTGGTGGGTGCGGAAGTAGTTCTGGAACGCCGGATAGAGCGCGACATTGCTCTTGTAGTCGCCGAACAGATCGAGCTGCACGTCATGCGCGCCGGGGCGCGCCATGTAGTAATTGTCAAGGTTTTGCCCATCCGGCGACACGCGCTGCGGATCGGTGGTGCCGTGGGTGTACTGCCAGTGCGTGGTCTCCGGCGTGAGAAAGGCGCGCAGCGCGTCGCGGTTCTTCTGCGACGGATCCTGCCAGTAGGCGCGGATCGGCGTCCAGCCGTCGCTGAGGCCTTCCGCATAGGCATTGCCGTTCTGCGAGATGATCGCGGTGATGCGCTCCGGATGCTTGACCGCCAGGCGAAGGCCGGTCGGCGCGCCATAGTCGAACACATAGACCGCAAAACGGTCGAAGCCGATCACCTCGGTGAAGCGGTCGATCACGCCGGCAACGGCGTCGAACGTGTAGCTGAACTTGTCGCGCGGCGGCATGTCGGACTGGCCGAAGCCGGGCAGGTCCGGCGCCACGATGTGGAATTTGTCCGATAGCTGTGGGATCAGGTCGCGGAACATGTGGCCCGCGCTCGGGAAGCCGTGCAGCAGCAGCAGCTTTGGCGCGCCCGGTGCGCCGGCCTCGCGAAAAAACACCTTGAAGCCGTCGACATCGGCCGTGCGGTATTTGACTTGGGACATCTGTCACTCCTTGTGGTCACAACGTGGTGGGGTGTGGAAGGTCAGGATTCGCGCCGTGCCGCAGCGGCGTTAAACATCTCGGGCTTGAGGTAGAGCAGCAGCGCACAGCACACGACGGCAAAGCCGAGCAGCGGCATGAACGGCGCGACCGCTGCGCCGGCGGCGAAGATCAGCACCGCGACCAGCGTCCGCCGTTGCGCCAGCGTGCGCGCCCGCGCCGAGATCACGGTCTGGTCCGCCTGCGCCAGCACCGCGCGCTCGAAGCCGAGATAGGCGAGGTCGATCAGCAGGAACAGCGACGCATAGGCCACCACCGGCGCGGAGGCCATGTGCGACTGCGCGACCCACGCGGTGGCGAACGGCAGCAGCGAGACCGCGAACAGGTGCAGGAAGTTCAACCAGATCAGACGCGGCGTCGGATGCCGCACCAGATGCAGCAGATGGTGGTGATTGACCCAGATCACGGCGATGAAGACATAGCTCGCCGCGTAGCTGATCGCGGTCGGCCATAGCGGCAGCAGGTCGGCGAGCGCCGGACCTTCCGGCGCCTTCAGCTCCAGCACCATGACGGTTATGATCACGGCGATCACGGCGTCGGAAAATGCACCAAGCCGATCGGACGATACCTGTCTCTCCTGCATGGCAGCTCTCCTGTCCTGATTTGCAAGAAATGCCTCAGGCTGGAGTAACGCGGCGGATCGCTTCCCGGATGATGTCGGCGACCTTTGCCGGTGCGGTCACGATCGGGGTGTGATCGACGGCGTGCGTCCACACCACGGCGTTCATCCGCGCCGCCATGCTGCGCTGCGCGGCAGGCGGGATCATCCGGTCCTCCTCGGCGACCAGAAACCAGGCGGGAACGTCCTTCCATAGCGGGCGGCCGACCGGCACCATGATGCAGGCCGGCGAGATCGGCCGCTGCACCGCTGCGAGCACGGCGAGGTCCTCGGCCCTTGCGCATTGCGCGAAGGCCGATGCGAAGGCGGACTCCGGCAGCCAGATCAGCCCGTTGGCATCGGGCGCGAGCGTTGGTGCGAACGGATGCGGCGGTGCGCGATAGAACACGTCGGCGACCGTCTCGCCCTCGTCGGGCGCCAGCGCCGCGACATAGACCAGCGCCTTGACCCGCGGCGAGCGCACTTCCGCTATCACCGCGCCGGCATAGGCGTGCCCGGCCAGCACGATCGGCCCCTCGACGCGATCCAGCGTCCGGTTCAGCGCGGCGACGTCGTCCTTCAGCGAGGTCAGCGGCAGCGGTGCCGCCACCGCAGTGATGCCCTCAGCGTCGAGCGCGGTGATCACTTTCGCCCAGCTCGACCCGTCGGCCCATGCACCATGGGCAAGCACCACGCCGAGATCCTTGATCGACATCGCTCGCTCCATCGTCACGTTCCTTGGGCGCGCGCGTAACTTCTCAAAAGCCGCTTGACAGGTTACGAGGCTTATGGCTCACTCCTCGTAACTTGTCAACGGCCTTCGAGCAGGTTATTGCGGCTTGGCCTTGAAAGACGCCGCGAGGAGGACTTCACCCGTGCAATCCCATCCGCCAGCGATGTTCATCGCGGACTCGCTGGGCCTCGATTTCATCAATTCGATCGCGACCCCGCTCGATGCGCCGGTCGATACGATCGCCGATGGCGACGGCCTGGTGCGCTGGCTCGCGCAGGCGAAGCTGGTGCCGCCGGATGTGCTCGGCGAACTGAAGGCGCGCGCCGCCCCGGGCGAGCTCGACAAGGTCGCCGAGCAGGCCCGCGCGTTGCGCGAATGGTTTCGCGGCTTCGTGCGCAAGCATATGGGCCGGCCGCTGACGCCGCAGGCGCTCGCGGAGCTCGAGCCGCTGCACCGGGTGCTGGCGCGCGACGAAACGTTCAGCCAGGTCGTGGCGATCAGCCATCGCGGCCACGACGGTTTTGCGCTGGAGCAGAGGCGGCGCTGGGGCTCGGCCGAGTCACTGCTGCTGCCGATCGGCGAGGCGATGGCCAAGGTGGTCTGCGAGGAGAGCTTTGCCGACATCCGGGCGTGCGAGGGACACGCCTGCACGCTGGTTTTTGCCGATCACACAAGGGCCCGTGCGCGCCGCTGGTGCAGCATGGCGATCTGCGGCAACCGCGCCAAGCAGGCCGCGCACCGCAGCCGGATCAAGCAAAGGGGCTGAGACCACCCCAGCATGATCCCTCGCGACAAACGCGGAACGCGTTTGCGCGGAGATCATGCTCGAGAAGAGCAAGGAGACCAACAAATGGCCAAGCTTCCCTTGATCATGTTCGACGTCAACGAGACCCTGCTTGATCTCGAAACCATGGAGCCGGTGTTTGCGCGCATCTTTGGCGACAGCAATGCGATGCGGCTGTGGTTCGCGAATTTCATCATGTACTCGGCGGCGCTCACGGTGGCCGGCTGCTACGTGCCGTTCACCGACATCGGCGCCGCCGTGATGAAGATGCTGGCCGATACGCGTGGCATCAGGATCGACGAGGCCGACAAGAAGGAACTGACGGACAAGTTCTCCACCATGCCGCCGCACGCGGAAGTGCCGGCGGCGCTGCGCAAGCTGCGCGCGGCCGGCTTCCGCCTGTTCACGCTGACCGACAATCTGCTCGAGGTGCAGACCCGCCAGCTGACCCATGGCGGCATCGTCGATCTGTTCGAACGGCGGTTTTCCGCCGACGGCGTCAAGCACCACAAGCCGTCGCGCCAGGCCTATGGCTATGTCGAAAAGGAACTCGGCGCAAAGCCCGCGGAATTCTGCCTGATCGCCTGCCACACCTGGGACACGCTGGGCGCGGTCGCGGCCGGCTGGGAGGCCGCGCTGATCAAGCGCCCCGGCAACGATTTGCTCGGCGTCGGGCCGCAGCCGCAGGTCGTCGGCCGTGATCTCGACGACGTCGCCGACCAGCTGATCCGCCGCTACGGCGCGAAAGCCTAGCGGTTCCCGCACCATAGGCCGGGGCGACCGAGGGAACCCGGATCCCTCCAGGCCCGATGTCTCTGAAGCGCATAAAACCGGAATGAAATCCGATCCGGTTTTCAACCATGTCCCTTGAGTGTTCCTCAACCTCCGCCGCCGATGCTCGGCGGCGTCGAACGGAGCCACGAGGAGCCAGAAGCATGCCGGCCAAAGCACGAGCGACCGCAGCCAAGCCCCAGCCGCCGGAGCGCGAAGACATCTTGAACGCGCAGGCGATCAGCACGCTGAGCGCGGGCGCCGTCAGCGCCATGAGCGCGGTCGGCGCCGCCGTCATCAAGCGCAGCAAGGCCGCGCTCGGCAAAAACCCGGACTGGTTCTGGCACATGTTCGCCAAATGCGAGGCCAAGGCCGCCCGCATCGCCGAACAGGCCGCGCGCGATCCCAATGCCTGGGGCGATGCGACCTTCATCGAGACCTATGCCAGCCAATTGCCAAAACTGCTGACTGCGGCGCTGGAAGCGCACGAGAAGGCGCTCAAGGCGAAGTAGGGGCGGCGGGATGAGATGCAAAGCTCGGGCGAAACGCGCCGAGAATGCACGGATATGATTCGTAAGCCGTGCATCAAATTCAGTGTCGTCCTGGCGAAAGCCAAAGACCCATTACCCCAAATATCAATTGTTGCACGACGCTGGGGCCGCGGTCCCGTTCACAACCAAATGCGGTGGTTATGGGTCCTGGCTTTCGCCAGGACGACACGGTGTTCGTTGCGCGATCCCAACCCCGTCATCCTGAGGTGCGAGCCTTGCAGCGCAGTTGCGCTGCTGGGCGAGCCTCGAAGGATGAATCGGCCCCCCTGGTGGCCGTCGATCCTTCGAGGCTCGCCGAAGAGGCTCGCACCTCAGGATGACGGGACCAACAGCGGTGCAACAAATTCGATGTTGTCCCGGCCTTCGCCGGGACGACGATTGCGGATGTAGCCCTGTACAACACATTCACCGTCGTCCCTGCGAAAGCAGGGACCAATGACCACGAATGCAAATTGCCTCACGCCACCTTCCGCCGTCCCGCGCGCTTCGCGGCGGCGCCGTTCGCCTTCGGCGCGCGCAGGGCGTCGGCGGCGAGTGCGACCACTTCGGAGATCTGCTGCAATTGCGCGGCGAGCGGGCTGGTCTTGCGCCAGACCATGCCGATGGTTCGCGACGGCTGCGGATTCTTGAAGCGCGCCACCGTGACCGGGGCCGAGCGGGTTTCCACGCCGACCGCCATCTCCGGGATCAGGGTGACGCCGATGCCGGCGCCGACCATCTGCACCAGGGTCGACAGCGAGCTCGCATCGAGCAGCTCGCGCGGCGGCGAGGACTGCATGTTGCAGAACGACAGCGCCTGGTCGCGGAAGCAGTGGCCCTCCTCGAGCAGCAGCAGGCGCATCTCGCGCAGCATCTCGGCGCTCGGCACCGGCGTCTTGGCATCCTCGCCGGGCCGCACCAGCAAAAAATTCTCCGAAAACAGCGCGACCTCGCTCAGCGACGGTTCCGAGACCGGCAGCGCCACGATCGCGGTATCGAGCCGGCCCTCGACCACCTCCTTGATCAGTTTCGGCGTCAGCGTCTCGCGGACATGGATGTCGAGCTCGGGATGCAGCCGCGCCAGCGTCTCGATCACCTTGGGCAAGAGATACGGCGCGATGGTCGGGATCATGCCGACGCGCAGGCGGCCGGCCAGCCGGTCGCGCGAGGCGCGCGCGAAGTCGCCGAGCTCGTCGACCGAGCGCAGAATGTCGCGGACCCGATGCAAAAGTTCCTCGCCGAACGCCGTCAGCGTCACCTGCCGTGCATTGCGCTCGATCAGCACGCCGCCGACGGCCTGTTCCATCTCGCGGATCTGCATCGACAGCGCCGGCTGCGACACCGCGCAGGCGTCCGCGGCGCGTCCGAAATGGCCGTGGCGGGCCAGCGCATCGAAATACCTGAGTTGCCGGAGTGTGACATTTATCATCAGATTATCTTATCGGCGCGATCATTAAAGTCAATTTCACCTGATGGATTGGGCCGCGTAGAATCATTCTTGGAAGAGCTCCAGCCCATTCCAAAATCCATCACCTCGGAGAAGAAACATGGACGCAAAAACCGACGACGGTGCGGGCAAGTGCCCGTTCAATGCAAGCCCCCGCGGACGCACCAACCGCGACTGGTGGCCGGAGTCGCTCGACGTCCAGGTCCTGCATCGGAATTCGAATCTGTCCGATCCCATGGGCAAGGACTTCGACTACGCCACGGCGTTCAAGAGCCTCGACCTCAACGCCGTGATCAAGGATCTCACCGCCCTGATGACGGAGTCGCAGGACTGGTGGCCGGCCGACTACGGTCACTACGGCGGCCTGATGATCCGCATGGCCTGGCATAGTGCCGGCACCTATCGCATCACCGACGGCCGCGGCGGCGCCGGCGCCGGTCAGCAGCGCTTCGCGCCGCTGAACAGCTGGCCGGATAACGCCAACCTCGACAAGGCGCGCCGGCTGCTGTGGCCGATCAAGCAGAAATACGGCAACAAGATCTCGTGGGCCGACCTGATGGTCCTCGCCGGCAACGTCGCGCTGGAGTCGATGGGCTTCAAGACCTTCGGCTTCGCGGGCGGCCGCGCCGACGTCTGGGAGCCGGAAGAACTATACTGGGGGCCGGAAGGCACCTGGCTCGGCGACGAGCGCTACAGCGGCGAGCGCCAGCTCTCCGAGCCGCTCGGCGCGGTGCAGATGGGCCTGATCTACGTCAATCCGGAAGGCCCGAACGGCAAGCCGGATCCGCTCGCTGCGGCGAAGGACATCCGTGAGACGTTCTTCCGCATGGCGATGAACGACGAGGAAACCGTCGCGCTGATCGCCGGCGGTCACACTTTCGGCAAGACCCACGGCGCGGGCGATCCGTCGCTGGTCGGTCCCGAACCGGAAGCCGGCGCGCTCGAGGACCAGGGCCTCGGCTGGAAGAGCAAGTACGGCACCGGCGTTGGCGCCGACTCGATCACCGGCGGCCCGGAAGTGGTCTGGACCCAGACCCCGACCAAGTGGAGCAACCACTTCTTCGACAACCTGTTCAAGTACGAATGGGAGCTGGAGAAGAGCCCGGCGGGTGCGCAGCAATGGGTGGCCAAGGGCGCCGACGCGGTGATCCCGGATCCGTTCGATCCGTCGAAGAAGCGCAAGCCGACCATGCTGACCACCGACCTCTCGCTGCGCGTCGATCCGGCCTATGAGAAGATCTCGCGCCGGTTCTACGAGAACCCGGATCAGTTCGCGGACGCCTTTGCCCGCGCCTGGTTCAAGCTCACGCATCGCGACATGGGCCCGATCCAGCGCTACCTCGGCCCGCTGGTGCCGAAGGAGGCGCTGATCTGGCAGGACCGCGTGCCGGCGCTCGATCACGAGGTGATCGGCGAGAAGGACATCGAGGCGCTCAAGGCGAAGATCCTCGCCTCCGGCCTGTCGGTGTCCGAACTGGTATCGGCGGCCTGGGCCTCGGCCTCGACCTTCCGCGGCTCCGACAAGCGCGGCGGCGCCAACGGCGCGCGCGTCCGTCTCGCTCCGCAGAAGGACTGGGAGGTCAACGATCCGGCGCAGCTCAAGAATGTGCTGGGCAAGCTCGAAGCCATCCAGAAGGAGTTCAGCACCGGCGGCAAGAAGGTCTCGCTCGCCGATCTGATCGTGCTCGGCGGCGCTGCTGCGATCGAGAAGGCGGCCAAGGACGGCGGCACCAGCGTCAAGGTTCCGTTCACGCCCGGCCGCACCGACGCCTCGCAGGAGCAGACCGACGCCGAGTCGTTCGCGCCGCTCGAGCCGCGGGCTGACGGCTTCCGCAACTACGTCAGCGGCAAGCATCAGTTCATGATGCCCGAGGAGGCGCTGGTGGATCGCGCGCAGCTGTTGCGGCTGACCGGACCGGAATTGACGGTTCTGGTCGGCGGCCTGCGTGTGCTCGGCGCCAACGCCAAGAAGTCCAAGCACGGCGTCTTCACCGGCAAGGTCGGGACGCTGACCAACGACTTCTTCCTCAACCTGCTCGACATGGGCACGGAGTGGAGCCATGTCGGCGAGGGCGTCTATGAGGGCCGCGACCGCAAGACCAAGGCGGTGAAATGGACCGGCACCCGCGCCGACCTGATCTTCGGCTCGCACTCGCAGTTGCGGGCGTTCGCCGAGATCTACGGCCAGTCGGACTCCAAGGAGAAGTTCGTCAAGGACTTCGTCGCTGCCTGGGCCAAGGTGATGAACGCCGACCGCTTCGATCTCGTCGGCCACAAGTAAGCGGCGGTTAAGGACTGCAAAACAAGAGGGCGGCGCTTCGGCGCCGCCCTCACGCATTTCAGGGATCGTATAGAGGGCAGGCTTTCGCGCGCTGCCGCCTCTCCTCAATCGTGCAGTTTCATGTCCCGGATCATCGCCTCGATCTCGGCTTTGGCCGGAGTCGGCGGGATGGTCCGCACCGCGCTGCCGGTCGTGTACGGGGCGGCGCACTGCGGCGTCTCGTGCGGCGATTGCACGATGGCGGTCAGGCTCGCCCAGCAGACGAACAGCGCCACCACCCAGTCCAGCACATTGGTCGCCGACATTGCAGCACCAGCATCAGCATTGTCATGCCGCGATGGTGCAGCCGGCGGGCGTCGTGCGCAATTCGGAAGGCGCGAAACGTAGCTTCGGCGTTGCCGAGTGATTGAAGCGGCCGTCTGTCCCCGTCATTGCGAGCCAACGGGTCGGCGCGAAGCGCCGCCCGATGACAGGCTCCGCGAAGCAATCCATCGATCCGCATATGCGGTGCTATGGATTGCTTCGTCGCAAGCGCTCCTCGCAATGACGGTGGATGGAGCGCGGCTCCAAACCCAAACTCCCGCCGCCGCTACGCCTGCTCCGTCCGCGGCCCTCTGTCTCCGTCATTGCGAGCGAAGCGAAGCAATCCATCGATCCGCATATGCGGTGCTATGGATTGCTTCGTCGCAAGCGCTCCTCGCAATGACGGTGGATGGAGCGCGGCTCCAACTCAATCCCGGCGCCGCTGCGATTACTCCGTCCGCGCCCGGCGGCCTTCGATCGGATACGCGGGATCGTTGAAGCCCGGCGTCGAGGGATGGCCGGTGACGACCAGGCGGTCGATCAGCGCCTCGTCCTCCGCGGTGAAGCGGTAGTCGAGCGCGCTGATGTAGTCGTCCCACTGCGCCTCGGTGCGCGGGCCGGCGATCACGGCGCTGACGAACGACGAGTTCAGCACCCACGACACCGCGAACTGCCCGGCGGTGATGCCGCGGGCTTCCGCATGACGCTTGATCTCCTGCGCGAGCTGCAGCGACTCCGGCCGCCACTCGGTCTGCATCATGCGCTTGTCGTTGCGCCCCGCGCGGGTGTCGGCGGGCGGCGCCGCATCGGGCGCGTATTTGCCGGTCAAGACGCCGCGCGCCAGCGGGCTGTAGGGCACGATGCCGAGGCCATAGAAATTGCAGGCCGGAAAATGCTCGACCTCGGGCATCCGGTTCATCGCGTTGTAATAGGGCTGGCTGGCGATCGGGCGGTCGATGCCGAGCCGGTCGCAGATGTTGCAGATCTCGGCGACGCGCCAGGCGCGGTAGTTGGAGACGCCGAAATAGCGCACCTTGCCTGATCGGATCAGGTCGCCGATCGCGCGCACCGTCTCGTCGAGCGGCGTCGTGTGGTCTTCCTTGTGCAGATAGTAGATGTCGATGACATCGGTGCCGAGCCGCTGCAGGCTGGCATCGCAAGCCTGGAACACCCAGCGCCGCGACAGCCCGCCATGGTTGGGATCGTCGCCGATCGGGTTGGCGAGTTTGGTCGCCAGCACCCAGTTCGCGCGCTGGTTGGAAATCGCGCGTCCGACCACTTCCTCGGACTTGCCGCCATTATAGGCGTCGGCGCTGTCGATGAAATTGATGCCGGCCTCGCGCGCTTTGGCGATGATCCGGCCCGACGTCGCCTCGTCGGTGGGCCCGCCGAACATCATGCTGCCGATGCAGATCGGCGATATCTTCAGGCCGCTGCGGCCGAGCTGACGGTATTGCATGGGCAAACTCCCTAGCTCTCAGTCTTCAAAATCTTGAACACGCCATTGGCCATCGCGATGCAGCGCTTCTCGACCGTGACTTCGGTGGTGATGAAGATCAGGCTGCGGGTCGAGCGCACTACGCGCGGGCGGGTTGTGAGGATCTCGCCGATCTTGCCGGCCTCGACGAAATGGGTGTCGAGCTGCACCGTCGCGAGCGTCGGCTTGCCCGAGACGAAACGCGCGGCCATGCCGCAGGCGCGATCGGCAAAGGTCATGATCACGCCGCCCTGCACCAGGCCGCGGCGGTTGTGGTGCTTGTCCTCGGTGATCAGCGCGAGCTCGAGCGAACCGTCCTTCAGCCGCTCCCACAGCGGGCCGATCAGCGACAGGAAGCCGGTGGTTTCGGCGATCTTCCAGCCGTCGGCCTTGAGCTTGTTCGCGGCCAGTTTGTCCGCCGGCATGAGTTGGTCCATGGTCAATGATCGATCGCAGGAGGCATGTGTTGGCAGTCATTTCATCAAACGCTGCAGTGTTGTAGTCAAGGTCAATGGCCCGCTCATTTGACGATGCCACCCGGCGGAATATCGCAGAGCTCTGCGCCGCGTTCACGCGCCTGGCGCCGGCGGATGCCGGACCGATGCTGAAGCGCGCCGCGGTCGCGATCGCGCTGACCGAAGCCGATGATGGCATAGGCACGGCGCTCCTCTTGACCCGCCGCAGCGCCAGCCTGCGCTCGCACCGCGCGCAATGGGCGCTGCCCGGCGGCCGCTGCGATGCCGGCGAGACCCAGGTCCAGTCGGCGCTGCGCGAATTGCACGAGGAGCTCGGAATGGCGCTCGGCGAGCGTGACGTGCTCGGCATGCTCGACGACTATCCGACGCGCTCGGGCTACCTGATCACACCGGTCGTGGTCTGGGCCGGCGCGCGTGCCGCGATCACCCCGAACCCGGACGAGGTTGCCTCGGTGCATCGCATCGGCCTCGATGCGATCGAGGCTGACGACGTCTTTACGTTCGTCACGATCCCCGAGAGCACGCGGCGCGTCATTCGTTTCCGGCTCGGCGGGTCGCATATCCATGCGCCCACGGCCGCATTGATCTATCAATTTCGTGAAGTGCTGGCCGGGCGCAACACCCGCGTCGCCGATCTGGAGCAGCCGGTGTTCGCCTGGAAATAGGGAGGAAAAACATAATGAAAAAATTGATCGTCGCTGTTGCCGCGCTCGCCTTCACCGCGCTGTCGCACGCGGCACAGGCGCAAAACTATCCGGTGCGGCCGATCACGCTGGTGATTCCGTTCGCGCCGGGCGGCAGCACCTCGATCGTCGGCCGCGGCGTCGCCGAGAAGATGGGCGAATTGCTCGGCGAGAAGGTCGTGGTCGACAACCGTCCGGGCGCCGGCGGCACCGTCGGTACCAAGGCGGTGGCCAAGAGCGACCCCGACGGCTACACGCTGCTGCTCGGCTACACCGGCACGCTGGCGATCGGGCCGTCGCTCTACAAGAATGCCGGCTACGACCCGCGCAAGGATTTTGCGCCGATCGGCATGATCGGCAACGCGCCGAACTCGCTGGTGGTGCATCCGTCCTTTCCGGCCAAGTCGGTGGCCGAGCTGATCACCTATGCCAAGGCCAATCCGGGCAAGGTCAATTTCGGCTCGGCCGGCGCCGGCACTGCGAGCCACATCACCGGCGAATATTTCGCGCGCGCCGCCGGCATCACGCTGGTGCACATCCCCTACAAGGGCACGGGCCCGGCGCTGACCGATCTGCTCGGCGGCCACATCCCGATGGCGTTCGCGCCGATCCCGGCGTCGCACACCAATGTCGCGGCGGGCAAGCTGCGCGCGCTCGCGGTGACCAGTTCGGCACGCTCCGGCCTGCTGCCTGATGTGCCGACGATCGCGGAAGCGGGGCTGCCGGGTTTTGACGCCTCGCTTTATTACGGCCTGGTCGCGCCGGCAGGGACGCCGCGGCCGGTGATCGACAAGCTCAACAAGGCGCTGCACGCCGCGCTGACCTCGGAGGAGGTGAAGCGGCAGCTCGGCAATGACGGCACCGACATCACGCCCGGCACGCCGGAGGACTATGCCGATTTCATCGACAAGGATGAGAAGAAGTGGGCGCAGCTGGTCAAGGCGAGCGGCGTCGAGCAGGAGTGAACATCACTGGGCGTGCGGCTTGCGCCGCTGCGCCCGCACGGCCTTCGGCGGCACGGTGGCTGCCTTCGCCTCGGGTTCCGGCGGCGCCCGCGACACGTTGTCGTAACAGGTGAGGCGCGAGCGCGTATCCGGAAAAGTGGCGCAATCCGGACGCTCGGCGCGCGCCGGCGCCGCGAGCGTCAGCAAGGTCGCGGCGGCGAGCCAGATCGTCATTCTCATCGGCGCCTCCATCCGTGCGGGGATCGCTCGTGTCACAGAACACCGCATCCTTACGGATATTCGCGGCCGCATCGCGGCATCCCGCCGCTCTCGGGCCGCCCAATTCCGGGCTGACTTCGCGGCTGCGCTTGCTACAAGGGGGCGATGCGCCCGCAATTGATTCGCCTCTGTTCAGGATTTTTCGCGCTCGCGCTGACCGCGGGTGCGCCGCAGGTCGTGGCCGCGGAACTGCCGCCGTCCGTCGCGGGCGCGATGGCGCAGGGGGCGTCACCGCAGGCGATCGCGGAATATCGCCGCAAGCTGAAGGAATATCTGGAAGCCCGGGCCGCGTTCGATCAGGAGGCGAGCGCCTACTGGAACGCGATCTCCGAGAAGCGGCGCGGCCGCAATGCCAAGCGCCGCGAGCGCATTCAGATCACGCTCGACGATTACGTGCTGGAGCACCCGCCGCTCTACACGGGTCCGAAGCGGCCGGTGAATCCGGAGCCGGAGGAGACGCCGGAACGCCCCGAGAAAAGGCCGATTCCCGTGGTCGCCGATTTCGTCGCCGCGGCGCAGGAACTCTATCAGTTCACGCCGCAGCGCCCCGCCAACGAGATCGAGTTCAAGCGCGCCTATGCGCGCTACGCGCTCGCGTCAGGCCTGACGCGCGAGCAGGCGGTGCGGGTCTATTCGTTCGAGACCGGCGGCACCGGCAGTTACGACGTGCAATCGGGCATCGAGCATGGCGGCAAGCGCGCGATCTCGACCGCGATCGGCTACAATCAGCTGCTGACCACCAACAGCGTCGAGCTGCTCGCCGAGCAGGGCCACGAACTGGTTCGCGCACTCGCCGAAAAGGTCGCCCAGACCTCGGGGCCGCCACGCAAATCGCTCGAGCACAAGCTGGCGGTGCTGAAACGCATGGTGGCGCAGGCCAAGGCGGTGCCCGACACCTGGTCGGAGCACGAGAAGATCGGCAACACGCCGCAGGGCTGGGCCATGCACGCCATGGTGCTCGACATCGACGTCGGCCCGATGCTGCAGACCCACAAGCTGCTGACCTCGGTGATCTTCGCCCGCAACAAGGGCTACGGCCGGCCGCTCACCGCGGCCGAACTCGAGATGATGAACCTGACCGGCGACGGCACCGGGCTCGACATGGTGACCATGCCGCAGGCAATGCGCGAGCAGGTGCCGACCGCGAACTTCTTCCAGCGCTCCGGCTATGAGCGCAATCCGGTCGCGATCCGCCACAACACGGTGGCGAAGCTGCTCGCGGTCACCAACGAGCGGATGGACTTCAACAGCAACAAGCCCGGTGCGAGAGAGCTCGCCACGGCGTTCTGACGCCCAGAGCGCGATGTGGTTACGTTGAATCGGTTTGACCGCGGGTTCGGTCCACCTCTCCCCGGCGGGGAGAGGTCGATTTGCGCAGCAAATCGGGTGAGGGGCTGCAGCACTAACGAGGGAGCGTAACCCCTCACCCGGCGCTGCGCGCCGACCTCTCCCAAGGGAGAGGTGAACTTTCCATGCTGCGCCAGCTCAACCTAATCTCATCGCGCTCCACCGCTTCGCACTTTGCGCTAACGCGGCCCTTCGGGTCCGGATCATGCTTTGGCGGGAGAGGGAAGGGGTTAGTTCGAACCGAACATGAACTTGCCGTCACCCTCGAGATAGGGGCCGGAGCGCATATAGAGCTGGCCGTTCTGGCCGATGAAGAACAGCGTGCCCCGCGGCACCTTCTTGGCGCCCTTCAGCAGCGTGCCGGCATTGTTGGTGCCCATCTTGTAGGACCAGGTCTTGCCCTCCTTGTCATAGGCGTAGCCCATGTCGGGCTTCAGCTCCCACGGCGTGGCGCTCTGCGCGAAGGCGGGCGCGGTCAGCGTGGCAAGGGCAGCGATTGTCAAAAAGGTCTTGGTTGAAATACGTGTCATGATCCACCTCACGGCTGAAAAATGCGTGTTGTCCCCATCGTTTCTGAACAAATCACGAACGCTGTTGCGTCGTCAATACGACAAAGGTGCGCGGTCGCTCACACCCTCCGCGACTTTGTGATTTCCCGCCGCAAGCTTGGCGACTATCTTCGCGTTACCGTTTACAAACGCGTTGATTGCCAGAAACACAGGTTGGGGATGGTCAGGATGCATCACGTCATGAAGATCGGTTTCGGTGTCGCTCTGTCGTTCATGACGCTGGCTTCGGTCGCGCAAGCCGACGAGTTCAAGCTGTCCAACAACCAGCGGATTTCCTGCAGCCGCGGCCTGTCGGCCGGTAAGCTCAACACCGCCACCTGCCGCTCCTATGCGTATCTGTTCAACGCCAAGACCTCGGAATACTTCCGCTGCCAGGTCTCGCTGGCGCTGACGCGGGACAACAAGGAGGTCATCAACGTCCAGGCCGACGGCGGCTGCACCAAGAAGCCGCGGATCTTCGACACCGACGGCAATTATTCGTTCGACGCCACCGAGACCGAGCCGCCGAACACCAACTCGTTCTTCGGTCCCGGCGGCTATGCGATCTGGGCGAGCGACAACACCACCCAGAAGATCCGCGGCTGCATCACCATCTCGTCCGGCCTCGGCTCCGACATCTCCAAGTGCCTCGACATGACGTTTCAGTGACGCCTGACCGGCGCGCAGCCCGTTACGAATCGGGCTGCGGGCCTGATGCCAGCGAGACCCGCGACCGCGCGAACTTCTTGACGCCCATCGGCTTGCCGAACAGGTAGCCCTGGACCAGGTCGAAATCCATCTCGTGCGCGGCAAGGAAATCCGAGCGCGTCTCGACGCCCTGCGCGACCACCAGCGCGCCGTTGTCGTGGGCGAGCTCGACGATCCGGCGGCACACCGTCTGCTTGAGGCGCTGGTCGGCGCAGCCGGTGACGAACTGGTGATCGACCTTCACCTCGACGAAGGGGAAGCTATCCAGCCCCAGCAGCGACGGCCAGTTGGCGCCGACATTGTCGATCGAGATCGCGATGTTGTGCAGCCGCACCCGCCTTGCGACGTCGATCGCAAGATCGAGGTTGTCGATCACCTCGCCGCTGTCGATCTCGATCAGAAGGCCCGCGAATGCCGGATGATCCGGCATCCGCCGGCACAGCTCGCGCACCGCATCGTCGTCGGCGAGAAACGAGACCGGCAGGTTGATCGAGAGGTTGACCGGGCCGATCTGTTCCACCAGATAGCGCCAGTCCTCGATCGCGCGCTCGATCACGAAGTGCGACAGGGCATTGAAATGCGGGTCGCCGTCATCGGGAATGAAGTAGGCCGGCGGAACCACGCCCCAGGCGGGATGGCGCATCCTTATCAGCGCCTCCGCGCCGCTCGGCGCCAGGGTTCTGAGCTGGATCTTCTGCTGGTACCAGAGTTCGAGCCAGCCGGCCTTGAGCGCTTCGGGCACGTCCACGGCCGGACTCGGCGCCGGCTCGACCGGCATCAGCGAGGCCAGGCTGTCGCGCAGCGTTCCGGCGCTGAACGGCGTCGAGAGCGCCGGCAGCATGGCGATCCCGTACTCGTCGCCGATCTGGCGGACGGCCTTGACGATGATCGAGTCCGGTTGACCGATCACCAGGACCTTGCCGCCATAGTCCTTTCTCACCAAAGTCTCGAGAATTTTACTGACTTCGATGCCGTCCACGGACACGCCGAGCACCAAAAGATCCGGCCGTTCCGCGTCCAGCACGGTGTCAAGCTCGGCGGCCTGAGCGCAGTCGCTGGTGATGAAACCGAGGTCTTCCAGCGCCTCCGCCAGGAAGGTGCGAAGGTGCTTTTTGCTGTCCGCAATGCATGCGCGCGGAGTCAGCTTGCGATGCCCGAACCAACCGGCCCGTGCGTGTCCGATGTGACTGACGTGATTCATGCCCCGCCTTTTTTTGGAATTACCCCGGCGCAAGTCGTACAACTACGGGGTGGCGGCAATCATGGAAATTTCAGGGTTATACAAGCGTTGCTTCGCTAACCTTAAAGCCGACAATTCGAATTAAATTGCGATCGAACGACACCGCGAGAGCGCCATGTCGCCTGCAATAAAGGCGTCATCCGACCTTCATCGCCACTTCATGATCGCAGCCGGAATGCACCGTTGTCGTGTGTCATCGCGAGACCGCGTTAATGCCTGTGTTGATGCGCCGCTACAGGCGCGAATCTGCACCATTGCTGAACAGCAGATCGTGTCGCGCGTCCCGAATCACGGCGCGCGCAACGCGTGGCCAGCGATCGCGACTTGATCGGGCGACGAGCCGCGCAAGCTGGTTCGCCGCGTCGATACGGCAGAGCGAGAGGTCGCGGCCGTCGCAATGTCTCCGCGCTCGGTCAGCAGGTAGATCGCGAGATAGGGGCCGAGCCCGTCGCGCACATCGGCGAGGAAGAAGTTCAGCGCATCGAGCGCGCGCCCCACGGTCGGCCCGGACGGCTGCAAATCATACCTCGCTGGCAGGTTGCGCCTCTCAACCCGCGCGGCAGGCGGAGAGTTCCCGGCATCTTCCGAAAGCAGTGCTGGCATACCGAATTTTGCCCGGCATGCGTCGTTTGGATGGCTTGACCCGGCGGGGACACAAGGCCAACGTCCGCCCGGCTTAAGGGGAGAATAATACTCATGAATTGGAAGTTGGTGGCGGCCGCGACCGTGGCAGCCAGCGTGCTCGCCGCGCCTGTCGCGCGGGCCGAGCAGTTCATTAACGTGCTGACTGGCGGAACCTCCGGCGTCTACTATCCGCTCGGCGTCGCGATGGGGAAAATCTACGGCGACAAGATCCCTGGCGTGAAGACCCAGGTGCAGGCCACCAAGGCCTCGGTCGAGAACCTGGTGCTGCTGCAGCAGGGCCGCGGCGAGATCGCCTTCACGCTCGGCGATTCGCTGAAGGCGGCCTGGGAGGGCGATGCCGAAGCCGGCTTCAAGACCAAGCTCGACAAGCTGCGCACCATCGGCGCGATCTACCCGAACTACATCCAGATCGTCGCCACCGCCGAAAGCGGCATCAAGACGCTGGCCGATCTGAAGGGCAAGAGCCTGTCGGTCGGCGCGCCGAAGTCCGGCACCGAGCTGAACTCGCGCGCCATCCTTGCGGCCGCCGGCATGAGCTACAAGGACCTCGGCAAGGTCGAATATCTGCCGTTCGCCGAGTCGGTCGACCTGATGAAGAACCGCCAGCTCAACGCCACGCTGCAGTCCGCTGGCCTCGGCGTCGCCTCGCTGAAGGACCTCTCGACCTCGACCGACATCACCGTGGTCGCGGTGCCGAAGGAAACCGTCGACAAGATCGGCCCGCCCTTCGTCTCCGTCGTCATCCCGGCCAACACCTATACCGGCCAGGACAAGGACGTGCAGACCGCTGCGGTGGTGAACTATCTCGTCACCTCCAGCGCGGTGTCGGATGAGCTGGCCTATCAGATGACCAAGCTGGTCTATGATTCGCTGCCCGAGCTCGCCAACGCCCATGCCGCCGGCAAGGAGATCAAGCTCGAGGCCGCCGCGACCGGCAGCCCGGTGCCGTTGCACCCGGGCGCGATCCGCTATTACAAGGAAAAGGGCCTGATCAAGTAAGGCTGTTACGCTTCGAGGGTGTCATGGCCGGGCTTGACCCGGCCATCCATCTTTCTAAAGAGCCTATTTTTCGATGGATGCGCGGGTCAAGCCCGCGCATGACGTGCAGGGGACGCACGGCGGGGGACTGATTCAATGCAGCAGCAGCTTGAGGGCGCCGAGCCCGTCAAGGTCGAATTCGACAATTTCGAGCATGGCTTTCCGGAAGGGTTTGGCCCTGGCGGCTGGGGCTATCTGGCCTATGCGGTCGGCCTCGCCTTCGCGGTATTCCAGCTCTATGTCGCGGCCTTCAACTACCTGCCGAGCCAGGTGGTGCGCGGCGTCCATGTCGGCTTCCTGATCCTCCTGACCTTCGGCCTGATCGGCAATTTCACCGCCAAGACCGATTTCGGCCGCGCGGTGAGCTGGATCGTCGGCGCCGCCGGCTTCCTCTGCGGGCTCTATCAGTGGATCTTCTACGCCGACCTGATCGCCCGCGACGGCGATCCGACCACCACCGACCTTGCGGTCGGCACGCTGCTCGCGGTGCTGATCTTCGAGGGCACGCGGCGGCTGATGGGCGCGGCGCTGCCGCTGATGTGCGGCGCCTGCCTGCTGTACTGGTTCTTCGGGCAATATCTGCCGTCGCCGCTCAATCATCGCGGCTATGATTTCGACCAGATCGTCACCCATCTGTCGTTCGGCACCGAAGGTTTTTACGGCGTGCCGATCTACGTCTCGGCGACCTACATCTTCCTGTTCATCCTGTTCGGCTCGTTCCTGGAGCGCGCCGGCATGATCCAGCTGTTCACCGACGTCTCGCTCGGGCTGTTCGGCCGCACCCGCGGCGGGCCGGCCAAGGTCGCGGTGTTCGCCTCGGGCATGATGGGCACGATCTCGGGCTCCGGCGTCGCCAACGTCGTCACCGTCGGCCAGTTCACGATTCCGCTGATGATCAAGTTCGGCTATCGCCGCGCCTTCGCCGCCGGCGTCGAGGCCACCGCCTCGATGGGCGGACAGATCATGCCGCCGGTGATGGGCGCGGTCGCCTTCATCATGGCGGAGACGCTCGGCGTGCCCTATTCGGAAATCGTCAAGGCCGCGGTGATCCCGGCGATCCTGTATTTCGCCTCGGCGTTCTGGATGGTGCATCTGGAGGCCGGCAAGCACGGCCTGGTCGGCATGAAGCGCTCGGAAATCCCGAGCGCCTGGAAGGCGCTGGTGGCGCGCTGGTACCTGGTGTTGCCGCTGGCAGCCCTGGTCTACATGCTGTTCGAGGGTTTTACCCCGCTCTATGCCGGCAGCATGGGGCTCGCGCTCACCGTGGCGCTGATCCTCGGCGCCAGCATCACGCTCGGCTTTTCCAACACCGTGATCCGCTACGTGTTCTGGATCGGGCTCGCGCTGGTGGTCGCCGCGGTGTCGCGCAAGGGGCTCGAGATCATTCCGGTCGCCAGCGTCGTCGCCGGCCTGATCGTGATCGCCGCGATCACGCGCGGCGGCCGCGCCACGCTCAAAGCCTGCCGCGACTCGCTCGCCGACAGCGCCAAGTCGGCGCTGACCGTCGGCATGGCCTGCGCCATCGTCGGCACCATCATCGGCATGATGACGCAGACCGGCGTCGGCACCATCTTCGGCAGCTGGATCATCGGGCTCGGCGCGAAAAGCCTGTTCCTGGCGCTGATCATGACCATGCTGCTGTCGATCCTGCTCGGCACCGGTATCCCGACGATTCCGACCTACATCATCACCGCCGCGCTCGCCGCGCCGGCGCTGGCAAAGCTCGGCGTGCCGCTGATCGCGAGCCACATGTTCGCGTTCTACTACGGCATCATGGCCGACCTCTCGCCGCCGGTGGCGCTGGCCGCGCTGGCGGCGGCGCCGATCGCCAAGGAGAACCCGGACAAGATCGGCTGGGAGGCGATGCGGATCGCGCTCGCCGGCTACGTCATTCCGTTCATCTTCGTGTATTCGCCGGCGCTGATGCTGCAGAGCGGAGACCCGATGCAGGCGCAACTCGGCTTCTACGGCGCGGTGGCGCTGGCGACCTTCAAGGCGCTGGTGGCGATCGGGCTGTTCGGCATCGTCGCGATCGGCTTCCTGTTCACGCGGCTCACTTTGATCGAGATCGCGATCGCGTTCGCGGCGGCGCTGTGCCTGCTCGGCGATTTCCCGTTCTCGGACACTGCGGGCTTTACGCTGGCGGCGGCGGTCGTGCTGTGGCAATGGCGGCAGCGCCCGCGCAACGCGGTGGCGGCGGCTTGAGCCTCTGCCTCGCCTCCGCAGGCGTGGTGAAGACGCTGTCGGTGGCGGCGTTCACGCTCGCCTGGACCCATTCGATCGAGAAGACCGCCTGGCAGGAGGATTGGCTGATCACATCAGCCGGCCTCGAACTGACGCAGGCCCGCATCAAGGGCACCGGCGCCGGCATGGAGCCGCCGCCGGAGGCGCGGCTCGTCGGCGGCTGGTTTCAATGGTCGCCGCCGCCGCTGCCTCGGCCGGAAGTCGTGCTCGGCAATTCCGGCGCCGCCGGCGAATGGCTTCTGTGCCACGCGGGACGCTGCCAGACGCTATCGGAGATTTTCGGCCATCCGATCGGTGTTAATGTCACCACGATGAGCGCTTGCGACAATCCGTAGCCCGGATGGAGCGCAGCGTAATCCGGGAACAGCGGCCCCGGATTGCGCTGCGCTTCATCCGGGCTACAAGCAACAACAAGGGGAGAACAACCGATGGATCGGCTCAAGGGCAAGGTTGCGATGGTGGTCGGCGCAGGCTCGATCGGGCCCGGCTGGGGCAATGGCAAGGCGACCGCCGTGACCTTCGCGCGCGAGGGCGCCAGCGTGTTCTGCGTCGATCGCAACGGCGCGGCCGCCGAGGAGACCGCCGGCCTCATCACCGGCGAGGGCGGCAAGGCCACCGCGTTCACCGCCGACGTCTCGCGCGCCGCCGAGGTCGAGGCGATGGTCGCGGCCTGCCTGAAGACCTACGGCCGCATCGACGTGCTCGACAACAATGTCGGCATCGCCGAGGTCGGCAGCGTGGTCGAGGTCGCGGAGGCCGAATGGGACCGCGTGTTCGCGGTCAATCTCAAGAGCGCCTACCTGTCGATGAAGCACGTCATTCCCGTGATGATCAAGCAGGGCGGCGGCTCGATCATCAACATCTCCTCGATCGCCTCGATCCGCCATGTCGGCATCTCCTATGTCAGCTACAACGCCAGCAAGGCGGCGATGAACCAGATGACGCGCTCGACCGCGGTCGAGTTCGCCTCCAGGCACGTCCGCGTCAACGCCATCCTGCCGGGACTGATGAAGACGCCGATGGTCGCGCATTCGGCGGGGCTGGCGCAGAGCTATGCCAAGGGCGACGTCGAGGCGATGTGGCGCGCCCGCGACGCCCAGGTGCCGATGGGCCATATGGGCGACGCCTGGGACGTCGCCAACGCTGCGCTGTTCCTCGCCTCCGACGAATCGAAATACGTCACCGGCATCGAGCTCGTGGTCGACGGCGGCATCACCAGCAAGTCGGGCGCGTAGGTCTACTGCGTCGCGAGCCATAGCGCTGGCTATTGACCCGTCATCCCCGCGCAAAGGCTACGCCTTTGTCGCTGGAGGTGCGAGCTCTTGCGAGCCTCGAAGGATGCACGGCCACCAGACGGGCCGTCGACCCTTCGAGGGCCGCTGAAGAAGCGGCCACCTCAGGGTGACGGATCGGACAGCGGTACACAGTGTCGTCCCGGGCTTCGCCGGGACGACGCGTGGAGAGAGTTGCACCGCCCATCTCTAACGCTCCCATCACGCCTCGGCGCTGAGCTCGGCGCGATCGAGCTCTTCCTCGACCAGATGGAAGGCATCGTCGCCGATCGCTTCGGTATGGCGCAGATTGAGCAGCGCGCGGCGCGCCGCTGCAATGGCGCGACGGCGCAGCGGGTCGGCCGGAAGTTCGCCCGAGGCGACGCCGCCATCCGGCTCGTTTTCGGCGCGCAGCAGCACGGCGCGGTATTCGAGCCTGAGAATCTCGGCTTCCTCGGACGGATCCGCATCGATCTCGTCCAGCGCCGCGCGAATGGCGATGCCGCGGGCATGCGCGGCTTCGCGCGCCACCGGGTCGTCGTCATCGAACTTCAGCGCCAGGATCAGCGGCCGCAGCGTCAGGCCCTGGATCACCAGCGAGCCCAGCACCACGGCAAACGCCGTCAGCAGGATCAGGTCGCGATACGGAAAATACTCGGGCAGCGCGAAGGCGGCTGCCAGCGTGACGATGCCGCGCATCCCGCACCAGGACACGACGATGCTGCGCCGCGACGACGGCACGGCCGCGACCACGTATGACGGAAGCAGGTCGTGCGATTTCAGGACGCGCAGGAACGCGCCATAGGACATCACCCAGGCGATCCGGATGAAGATCACCACGGCGAGGATGATCGCGGCAAAGCTGCAATATTTGAACCGCACCTCGTCGTCGAGCCCGGACCAGATCGGACCCAGCTGCATGCCGATCAGCATGAAGGCGAGCACGTTGAGCACGAAGACGACGGTTTCCCACACCGTGTAGGACGAGACGCGCAGCCGCGCCGAGGTGCTGGCCGGCGCGGCGCGGGCGATGGTGATCGCATAGGCGATGATGGTGAGGATGCCGGACAGCCCGACATGCTCGGCGACGATCCACACCATGAAAGTGCCGCCGAACTGCGTGATGATCGCGCTCGGCGCCTCGGTGATGCGGCGCGTGATCATCATCCAAATCTGCGCGAAGATGTAGCCGGCGGCGAGGCTGCCGGCCAGCGCCACCGCGAGCGACGGCACGAATTCGCGCACCTTCATGTGCTCGGCGACGACCAGGCCGACCGCGACGCGATAGATCAGAAGCGCACTGGCGTCGTTGAGCAGGCTTTCGCCCTCGAGGATCTTCTGGATCCGATAGGGCAGCTTTACCTGGCGCAGGATCGCGGTGGCCGCGGCGGCGTCGGGCGGCGCGACGATGGCGCCGAGCGCGATCGCGACCGGCCAGGGCATATCGGGGCGCAGCCAGCGCGCGACCACCGCAACCCCCACCGTGGTGATGCCGACCGCGACCACCACCAGCGTCGTGACCGGCAGCCAGTTGTTGCGCAGGTCGCGCAGCGAGGTATCGAAGGCGGCGTCCAGCAGCACCGGGGCCACGAACAGCGCCAGCGCCAGTTTCGGTTCCAGCGCCCAGGACGGGCCCGACGGCAGGAAGGCCAGCAGCATGCCGCCGATCGCAAGGAACGTCGGATAGGGCACCTTGAGCCTCCGCGCCAGCGCCGACAGCGCAACGGCCGCGAGCAGCAGTCCGATGATCCATTCGAATGTGAGCAAGCCGAACCCCCGTGCGCCGATCGTCGCAATTGACGTATAATCCAGCGTGTGGTTTTGCGGCAATTGCTACGCGGTCCGGATGGCGGGCTGCCTGGCGGGTTCAGGCGCGGGACAGGGACGCCTCGTCGGCGATCGTGATGCGACGCAATTCTGCAAATTGGAGGCTGTCGCTGTTCGGCGTCTGCCTGTCATGCATGCTGTTTGCCGATCTCGCGCGCGCGACCAGCAGCGAGCCCGGCAAGGACGTTGAGGCCGATCCCGGCCGCTGTGTCGCGGCGGCCGCTTCAGGCGATGACGACAAGACCATCGAGGTCTGCGGTTCCCTGATCGACAACGAGAAGGCGGAGCGGTCCGATCGCGCAAGGGCGCTGATGGCGCGCGCTGCGGCGTATGATCGCAAGCAGATGATCGATCGCGCAATCACGGACTACGATGTTGCGCTCAGGTTCGATCCGTCGCTCACTGACGCCTACAATGCGCGCGGCGAGCTCTGGCGCCGGAAGGGCGACCGGCGCAGGGCGATCATGGATTTCGGCGCCGCGGTCAAGCTCGATCCCAACCATGCGGCGGCCAAGGCCAACTACAAATCGCTGTCGCTGGAGCTGGAGCGGATCGGCGCGATGATGGCGGTGGCCGGCAAGCCGAGCTTCGATTGCCGCAAGGCGCGCCGGCCGGTGGAGAAGGCGATCTGCGCCAATCCCGAGCTCGCCGACCTCGACCGCGAGGTCAACGCCTCCAACGTCCGGGCGATCCGCGAAGCGCAAAACCCGCGCCAGGCGCGCGAGCTGCAGCGCGAGCAGGACCAGTTCATCGCCCGCCCCAATGCCGAATTCGGCAAACCGGGCTACGACCTGCAGAAGGCGATGCGCGAGCGGCTGCAGCAGATCAACGGGGTCGACGGATACTAGCCCGTGCCGCCGTGATTTCGGCTTGAAACGCCGCCGCTTCCCGTGACAATGGTCGATCAACAACGCGCGACCAGCGCGAGGGAGAACGCCATGAACATCCAGACGGGCCGGTATCATGAGGTGCATGCCCGCTCGCTCCGGGACCCCGAGGGGTTTTGGGCGGAAGCGGCGCGCGAGATCGACTGGATCGAGCCGGCGAAGCAGATCTTCGATCCAGCGGTGGGGACCTATGGCCGCTGGTTCAGCGGCGCCGTGGTCAACACCTGCTACAACGCGCTGGATCGCCATGTCGCCGGTGGCCGCGCCGACCAGGTCGCGCTGCTGCACGATTCGACGCTGACCAACACCATCACCAAATTCACCTATGCCGAGCTCCTGAAAGAGGTGCAGGCGCTCGCCGCCGTGATGCAGGATTTCGGCGTGGCGAAGGGCGATCGCGTTATCCTCTATATGCCGATGGTGCCGGAGGCCGTGGTCGCGATGCTGGCCTGCGCGCGGATCGGCGCGGTGCACAGCGTGGTGTTCGGCGGCTTTGCGGCCAAGGAGCTGGCGAGCCGGATCGACGACGCCAAGCCGAAACTGATCTTCTCGGCGAGCTGCGGGCTCGAGCCCGGCCGCATCGTGCAGTACAAGCCGCTGCTCGACGAGGCGATCCGGCTTGCCGGCGCGAAGCCCGAGGCCTGCATCATCCTGCAGCGGCCGCAGCACGGCTGCGAGCTCACCGCGGGCCGCGACCATGACTGGGCGACATTGCGCCGCACCGCGCTCGACGCCGGCAAGGCCGCACCCTGCGTGCCGGTGCTGGCGACCGATCCGCTCTACATCCTTTATACGTCGGGCACCACGGGCGTTCCGAAGGGCGTGGTGCGCGACAATGGCGGGCATCTCGTTGCGCTGAAATGGTCGATGTACAACCTCTATGGCGTGAAGCCGGGCGAGGTCTGGTGGTGCGGCTCCGACATCGGCTGGGTGGTCGGCCACAGCTACATCGTCTACGGCCCGCTGATCCATGGCGCGACCTCGATCATGTATGAGGGCAAGCCGGTCGGCACGCCCGATGCCGGCGCGTTCTGGCGCGTGATAAGCGAGCACAGAGCGGTGGCGCTGTTCACCGCGCCGACCGCGTTCCGCGCCATCAAGAAGGAAGACCCCGAGGGCAAGCTGATCCGCAAGTACGATCTGTCGAGCTTCCGCACCCTGTTCCTCGCCGGCGAGCGCGCCGATCCGCCGACGGTGGAATGGGCGGAGCAGCAGCTCAAGGTGCCCGTGATCGATCACTGGTGGCAGACCGAGACCGGCTGGTGCATCGCCGGCAATCCGGTCGGCCTCGGCATGCTGCCGGTCAAGCACGGCTCGCCGACGGTGCCGATGCCGGGCTACCAGGTCGACGTGGTGGACGAATCGGCGAAGCCGGTGCCGGCCGGCACCATGGGCTCGATCGTGATCAAGCTGCCGATGCCGCCGGCTTGCCTGCCGACGCTGTGGCAGCAGGACGATCGCTTCAAGGAGGCGTATCTCTCGGAATTCCCCGGCTACTACAAGACGTCGGATGCCGGCTACCGCGACCAGGACGGCTACGTCTGGGTGATGGGCCGCACCGACGACATCATCAATGTCGCCGGCCACCGGCTCTCCACCGGCGGCATGGAGGAGATTCTGGCCTCGCATCCCGACGTCGCCGAATGCGCCGTGCTCGGCATCAAGGACAACATCAAGGGCGAGGTGCCCTGCGGCTTCCTGGTGCTGAAGGCGGGCGTCAGCAAGCGCCCCGATGACGTCGAGAAGGAGGTGGTGGCGCTGGTGCGCGACAAGCTCGGCCCGGTCGCCGCCTTCAAGCTCGCGATCACGGTGGCGCGGCTGCCGAAAACCCGCTCCGGCAAAATCCTGCGCGGCACCATCAAGAAGATCGCCGACGGCGAACCCTGGACCATGCCGGCGACGATCGAGGATCCCAAGGTGCTGGATGAGATCGGCGATGCGCTGAAGGGGAAGGTGTGATCGTCATTGCGAGGAGCCAACGGGTCGCGCGAACGCGCGCCCGATGACAGGCTCCGCGACGAAGCAATCCATGCTCACCACTTGCTGGGAAGGATGGATTGCTTCCGCCTTCGCCAAGGCTTCGGTGGACAAGTCGCTTTGCGCGCAATGACGGGCACCGAGAGAGCACGTCGTGCGGCCACCCCTCTCCCTAACCCTCCCCCGCAAGGGGGGAGGGAACCCTTCCACCGGTGCTTCCCTCACGACAACACAGCCAGACGACGCTGAGGCTCATTGGTGCGAGTCTCACGACGTAAGGTGAGCACACCAGTCAGGCTCCCTCCCCCCTTGCGGGCAGGGCTATCGCATATGAGTAAAGAGTTCGAAGAAGAAGTCTTTGCTCCACATGGCGCGGCGCATTTTGCTGCTGATGGATGCTTTGGAGGGATGCATTCGCAAGATGTTCTGAGCAAGGCGGCGGATCACAGCAAGGTTTTCCGGTCCATGATCCTTGCGAGTGCGCGCGGCATCCTCGTCGAATACGACGTCGAGAATCCAATGCAACTGGTTCTCGATGCTCCAATGTGCACGCACGACTTGGGCCAGTGTTTCCGGCGGGAGCTTGCGCGAGAGCGCAATATAGCGCGTGGCGGTTTCGCGCTTGCCGCTGGCCAGCGTGCGTTCCGCTTCGATGCGACCAAACGCCTTGAGGCCAGGCAGCAAGGCGCGGGCTGCGGCCGGAGCTGGCACCACGCTCGCACGGCGCCGCTCGATCCGGCCGTGAGCCTTCTCCTCGGTGGCCAGCGCAGGAACGGCCTCGCCCGCCTTCGCGAAGGCGCGCCCGGCCTCCGCGTAAAGCGGACCGTTGTTGGCCTTGAGACCGAGAGCATAATCGGCCTTGGCGTCCAATACCGCCTGTGCCATCGCCGGGTGGCAATGCAGTGCATCCGCCGTCACGGTGCAGCCCTTGAGGACAAGGCTGCCCAGCAATTGCAGGGTTGCGGCCACCTCGTTTCCGCCGGGCGCACGCGCTTGGGCCATGGCCACTCGTGTCTGGGTGTCCCAGATGCTCACCATCAATGGCGGCAGGTAGGCCCGCCCCTTCTCGTAGCCGCGCCGTAGGCTTTTGCCGTCGATTGCCACAACCCCCGGTGCCGGCCCTAACCCGAGCTCCGCCCGCAGCGCCGTCATAAAGGCCGTAAACGCCTTCGCCAGTTCGTCCGGATCGAGCAGGCGGAGCAGGCGACTGAAAGTATCGTGGCTCGGTGCCCCATGCGGCAGATCGACGATCGCGGAAAGCTCTTCCACACGAGCTTCCACGAAGTCGGCCACTTCGGCGCTGCTCTTGGCTCCGCACAGCGTCGCCGCCAAAGTCAGAAAAAGTATAGTTCCGATCGGGTGACGGGCATTGATGTCGCGAGGATCGTGCACTTCTCGCAATATCGAGATGTAAGACTGCATCGGGCCTTCTCCACAAAGAGAAAGCCACAACAGAATCTCTCAAACGGCGATCCGCAAGCCGCGTTTTACTCATATGCGATTCCCCTGCCCTTGCGGGGGAGGGTTGGGGAGAGGGGTGGCCCCGGGCGAGATCATCGATGAGTAAATCATCGCGCAACTACCGGCGTCGCCGAAACCCATCCGGAAGCAAAACGGCCTTGATTTTGATGGATTGCCGGGTCATTCCCGGCCCACGTCATATCGCCACGAGATACGGACCACCGGATGCGATCCTTTTCCGCACGCGTACCCTTCGCATTGCTGCTCGCGTTGCCGCTGCTCACCGGCTGCCTCGAGCGCGGCAACTCGCCGGTCGCTGCGAGCATGGGCGATGACGATCAGTACTGCCAGGCCAACGGCAAGGTTGCGGTCGGCACGCCCGAATACGTCGCCTGCCGCAAGGACCGCGACGTGCAGCGCCAGAACGCCGAAGCCCGCTACGACCGCCGGCAGCGCGATCTCGGCGAATACATGCTGAACAATCCGAACCGGCCTTGAGGCGAGCGACGGCTGTCTGCCTCATGCCGCGCGTCATACCCCGCGAAAGCGGGGTATCCAGTACGCCGCGCTCCATCCGTGAATAACGAACGTCTCTGGAATACTGGATCACCCGCTTTCGCGGGTGATGACAGTTGAGATTGTGGTGCGCACGCACGCCCCAACAAAAAACGCGGCAGGTTGCCCCGCCGCGTTGCGCATTCCGTTCGGGGAAGCGCGCTGCGCTTACTCCTCGTCTTCGTCGATCTTCTTGCCGCCGATCGTCTTCAGCTTGGCGAACACGGCGTCGACGTTGAGATCGTCGTGCTTCTCGATCGGCTGATCGTCGAGCTCGTCCTTGCGCGTGGTCTCGGAGGCCGGCAGCAGCGTGGCGCCGCCATAGACGGTCGCGGCGGGCTTCTCCTTGGCGGCGCGCTGCACCTCGAAGTCGAGCTCGATCTGCGAGCACAGGCCGAGCGTCACCGGGTCCATCGGCGTCAGAGTCGAGGCATTCCAGTGGGTGCGGTCGCGCACGCTCGCGATCGTGGTCTTGGTGGTGCCGACGAGGCGCATGATCTGGGCGTCCTTCAACTCGGGGTGGTTGCGCACCAGCCAGAGGATCGCGCTCGGCCGCTCATGGCGGCGCGACACCGGGGTGTAGCGCGGGCCCTTCTTCTTGGCCGAGGTCGGCAGCACCACCTTGCTCTCCTGCAGCTTGAGCCGGTAGTTCTGGTCGCGCTCGCCCCGCTCGATCTCCTCGCGGGTCAGCTGGCCGTTGGAGATCGGGTCCATGCCCTTGATGCCCTGGGCGGCGTCACCGTCGGCGATGGCGCGGACCTCCAGGGGGTGCATTTTGGTAAAATCGGCCACCTGATCGAACGTCAGGGCGGTATTGTCGACCAACCACACGGCAGTCGCCTTCGGCATCAGCGGTGCGTTGCTCATGGCAAATCTCCTTTGTGCTTCGCCCACCTCTGTCGAGGCGAAGCTGGTAGTCATCGGCGATGACGGGAATTATAGGCCCTATATAAGCCCTCAGGGGGGAATGGCGCAATGGGCCAGCAAAATCGCCTTGACAGCGCCCGAAAGCAGTCCCAAGTCCTTAGTCACATTGGCCGTTCCCCGCCCAGCCGGCGAGGGGTGATTCGGTCCCGAGATTGCTCCGAGACAGCCCCAAGACACCCCAAGACAGGCCTGAAGACAGCCCCATGTCAGCGAAAAAACCCGACCTGAGAATCGTGCTTTGTTCCCCGCGTGGATTCTGCGCCGGGGTGGTCCGCGCCATCGACACGGTGGAACGGGCGCTCACCATCTACGGCGCCCCGGTCTATGTCCGGCACGAGATCGTCCACAACAAGTACGTGGTGGACAGCCTGAAGACCAAGGGCGCCATTTTCGTCGAGGAATTGGCTGAAATCCCCGACGATACCAACGCGCCGGTGGTGTTTTCGGCCCATGGGGTGCCGAAATCGGTTCCGGCCGAGGCCAAGTCCCGCAACTTCTTCTCGCTGGACGCGACCTGCCCGCTGGTGACCAAGGTGCACCGCGAGGCGGCGATCCATTTCAAGCGTGGCCGCGAGATATTCCTGATCGGGCATTCCCATCATCCTGAGGTGGTCGGCACGCTGGGCCAGCTGCCGGTCGGCGCCGTGACCCTGATCGAGACCGCCGAGGATGCCAAGACGATCGCGCCGAAGGACCCCAACAACCTCGCCTTCGTGACCCAGACCACACTGTCGATCGACGACACCGCCGAGATCGTGGCGCTGCTCAAGGAGCGCTTCCCGAACATCAACGGTCCGCACAAGGAAGACATCTGCTACGCCACCACCAACCGCCAGCTCGCGGTGAAGAAGGTGGCGCCGGTGGTCGATGCGCTGATCGTGGTCGGCGCGCCGAACTCGTCGAACTCGCAGCGGCTGCGCGAGGTCGCCGAGCGCGAGGGCTGCCCGATTGCGGTGCTGGCGCAGCGCGCCAGCGACATCGACTGGGCGCGGTTCGAGGGCATCAAGAGCCTCGGCATCACCGCGGGCGCCTCGGCGCCGGAGGTGATCGTCGAGGAGATCATGGGCGCCTTTGCCGAGCGCTTCGAACTCCACGTGGAGACGGTCTCGGCCGCGGAGGAGAACGAGTTCTTCCCGCTGCCGCGTTCGCTGCGGCCTGACGCTGCCGCCGCGGAATAGACCATATGGCGGTCTACACCGACGTTGCCGCCGAAGACCTCGCGGAATTCCTGGAGAGTTACGACATCGGCGAATTGCTGTCCTACAAGGGCATCGCCGAGGGCGTCGAGAATTCGAACTTCCTGCTGCACACCAGCCAGGGCGCCTACATCCTCACGCTCTACGAGAAGCGCGTGGCGGAGGGCGACCTGCCGTATTTCCTGTCGCTGATGGCGCACCTCGCCGAACGCGGCGTGTCCTGCCCGCAACCGGCGCGCAATCGCACGGGCGAGGTCTATAGCCTGCTGGCCGGGCGGCCGGCCGCGATCATCAACTTCCTCGAAGGCATGTGGCCGCGGCGGCCGAACGTGACGCATTGTTCGGGTGTCGGTGAGGCGCTCGCCAAGATGCATCTGGCCGGGCAGGATTTTCCGATGGTGCGGCAAAATCCGCTGTCGGTGTCCGGCTGGCGGCCGCTGTTCGATCTTGCCGCCGCGCGCGCCGACAGCGTGCAGGCCGGCCTCTCCGACTTCATCGCGCGCGAGCTCGATCATCTCGAGGCGAACTGGCCCGATGATCTGCCGGTCGGCGTGATCCACGCCGATCTGTTTCCCGACAACGTCTTCTTCCTCGGCGACAAGCTGTCCGGCCTGATCGACTTCCCGTTCGCCTGCAACGACATCCTGGCCTACGACGTCGCGATCTGCCTCAACGCCTGGTGCTTCGAGGTGGATCATTCCTTCAACGTCACCAAGGCGCGCGCGCTGCTCAATGCCTATCGCCGCGCCCGGCCGCTGTCAGCCGCGGAGGAGGCGGCGCTGCCGCTGCTGGCGCGCGGCGCTGCGATGCGCTTTTTGCTGACACGGCTGGTCGACTTCCTCAACGTGCCGGAAGGCGCGCTGGTGCAGCCGAAGGACCCGCTGGAATATGTCCGCAAGCTGCGCTTCCAGCAGAATGTCGCTGCGATCAGCGACTACGGCATCACGCCGGCGGGATGCGCGGCGTGAGCGAGAAGCCGCATGTCACCGTGTTCACCGATGGTGCCTGCTCCGGAAATCCGGGGCCGGGCGGCTGGGGTGCGATCCTCCGCTTCGGCGAGGTCGAGAAGGAATTGAAGGGCGGCGAACCGCACACCACCAACAACCGCATGGAGCTGATGGCGGCGATCTCGGCGCTGGAGGCCCTGAAAAAACCCTGTGTGGTCGACCTCACCACCGACAGCCAGTATGTCCGCCAGGGCATCACCGGCTGGATCCACGGCTGGAAGCGCAATGGCTGGCGCACCGCCGACAAGAAGCCGGTCAAGAATGTCGAGCTGTGGCAGCGTTTGGATGCCGCGCTGAAGCCGCACGAGGTGCGCTGGCACTGGATCAAGGGCCACGCCGGCCACGCCGAGAACGAGCGCGCCGACCTCCTCGCCCGCGAGGGCGTGGCGATGGCAAGGTTGAGGGAGTAGGGATCGTACCCTCTCCCCTTGTGGGAGAGGGTGGCTTCGCAAAGCGAAGCCGGGTGAGGGGTCTGTCTCCGCGGAAAGAGACCCCTCATCCGTCGCGGACTGCGTCCGCGCCACCTTCTCCCACAAGGGGAGAAGGGAAGAAGCGTAGGATGGGTAGAGCGAAGCGAAACCCATCATCCCGATGCGCGGCGGGAAGTTGATGGGTTTCGCTGCGCTCTACCCATCCTACGAGCTATCCATCCGAACGAGCGGCGTTGGCCAACCGCAACTGTCATCGCCCGGCTCGACCGGGCGATCCAGTATTCCAGAGGCAGCGGTGATTGAGCCGAGAGGCCGCGGCGTACTGGATCGCCCGGTCCATGGGCGCAATTGCGCCCAGGCCGGGCGATGACAGTGTTTCCTGAGGAGCTATCTCAACTCGTCATTGCGAGCGAAACGAAGCAATCCATCTCTCCGCTCGCTGCGGCATGGATTGCTTCGTCGCTTCGCTCCTCGCAATGACGGTGAGGCTCACAGTTGCCCGAGCAGGGTGTCGCCGCCGGAGACCTCGACCTTGCCCGGGGCGGGCTCGAGGTTGAGCTTCTTGACCTCGCCGTTCTCGACCAGCATCGAGTAGCGCTTGGAGCGGATGCCGAGGCCGTTGGCGGAGGCGTCGAGCTCCATGCCGATCGCCTTGGCGAACTCGGCATTGCCGTCGGCGAGGAAGATCGCTTCGTCGCGCTGGTCGGTATCGCGCTTCCAGGCGTTCATCACGAAGGCGTCGTTGACCGAGACGATCGCGATGGTATCGACGCCCTTGTTCTTCATGGCATAGGCGTTGAGGAAGATGCTCGGCAGATGCATCTTGTGGCAGGTCCCGGTGTAGGCGCCGGGCACGGCGAACAGGGCGACCTTCTTGCCCTTGAAAATGTCGTCGGTGGTTTTGACCTGCGGTCCCTCGGCGGTCATCACCCGAAACTTGGCTTCCGGCAGCTTGTCGCCAACCTTGATCGTCATCGTCGTTCTCCCTCGCTGAAGCGGACCTGTCTTAGACCCGGCGCTCGCACGGCACAATATGGCCTGGCGGGGGAACGGCAATGCGGGGAGGTCGTCACTGTTTCGTCATCAGCCGGAAAACCCGCCGCTATCGAGGAATGCCTGCTCCTCGGCCGTCGTGTCCCGGCCCAGCACGCGGTTACGGTGCGGGAAGCGGCCGAACCGGCGGATGATGTCGGCGTGGTCCTCGGCGTATTTCAGGTTTTGCGGATGGCCGCCGCCGTATTCGCTGAACAGCGCGACGCAGCGCTGCTGGTCGGCGAGATGCTCCGAATGCATGAAGGGCAGATAGAGGAATTCGCGCAGCAGCGGGTCGACCCGCGCATCGACGCCGCGGTCGATGGCGCGCCCGGCCACCTCGCGCGCCAGCGCATCGCTGGAGAACGTTTTGGGGTCGTCGCGGAACATGTTGCGGGGAAACTGGTCGAGCACGATGGTCAGCGCCAGCGCGCCGTCGTCGCTCGCCTCCCATGACGCCAGCTCGCCGGCCGCCGCCTGCTGCCATGTCGCAAGGAAGCGGCCGCTGATCTCGGCATCGAACGCGTCGTTGCGCTTGTACCAGCCGTCACGGCCGACCCCGCGCCAGAAGGCGAGAATGTCGGCCGGCGTCGCAATGCCCGCGTCAGTCATGCCTCAGTACCGGCCCTTGCTCGTGCTCAGGCCGCCGCCTTCTTCTCGTCGCGCAGCTCGCGACGCAGGATCTTGCCGACATTGGTCTTCGGCAGGTCGGTCCTGAACTCGATCTGCTTCGGCACCTTGTAGGCGGTGAGCTGGGTGGCGCTGAACTTGATGATGTCCTCGGCGGTGAGGTTCGGGTCCTTCTTGACCACGAACGCCTTGACCGCCTCGCCGGATTTCGCGTCGGGCACGCCGATCACGGCGCATTCCAGCACGCCCGGATGGCTCGCGATCACTTCCTCGATCTCGTTCGGATAGACGTTGAAGCCGGAGACCAGGATCATGTCCTTCTTGCGGTCGACGATCTTGGTATAGCCCTTCTCGTCCATCACCCCGATGTCGCCGGTCCGGAAATAGCCGTCCGCCGTCATCACGCGCGCGGTCTCGTCCGGCCTGTTCCAGTAGCCGACCATCACCTGCGGACCCTTGGCGCAGATTTCGCCGGCTTCGCCGAGCGGCAATTCATTGCCGTCGTCGTCGCGGATCGAGAGCCAGGTCGACGGTACGGGCAGGCCGATCGTGCCGGAGAACTCCGTGATCGTCGCGGGATTGCACGTCAGGGTCGGCGAGGTCTCCGACAGGCCGTAGCCTTCCGACAGCGAAACGCCGGTGACTTTCAGCCATTTCTCCGCGACCGGCCTTTGCGTCGCCATGCCGCCGCCATTGGCGATCTTCAGCTTGGAGAAGTCGAGCTTGTCGAAGCCGGGCGTGTTCAACAGGGCATTGTAGAGCGTGTTGACCGCCGGAAAGAAGCTGACCTGGTACTTCGCCAGTTCCTTGACGAAGCCGGGCATGTCGCGCGGGTTCGGAATCAAGAGATTGGTGCCGCCACACCGCATGCCCAGCAGATAGCACGCGGTCAGCGCAAAGACGTGATAGAGCGGCAGCGCGCAGACGATGACCATCTGTTCGACGATCGGCGGCTTCGCCAGCGCCGGCTGCAGCCAGGCATCGTTCTGCAGCACGTTGGCGAGGATGTTGCGATGGAGGAGGGTCGCGCCCTTCGACACGCCGGTGGTGCCGCCGGTATACTGCAGGAAGGCAACGTCCTCGAGGGTGAGCTGTGGTTTGTTCAGCTTCAGGCTGCGGCCGGTCGACAGCGTCTCATTGAAGCCGACGGCGCCCGGGATCGACCAGGCCGGCACCATCTTCTTCACCCGGCGCACGACGAGGTTGACGATCACGCCCTTGAGGCCGAGCAGGTCGCCCATGCTGCCGACGATGACATGCTTGACCGCGGTGTTCGGCAGCACCTTCTGCACGGTGGTGGCGAAATTCTCCAGCACGATGATGGCTTCGGCGCCGGAATCCTTCAGCTGATGCTCGAGCTCGCGCGGGGTGTAGAGCGGATTGACGTTGACCACGGCATAGCCGGCGCGCAGCACGGCGGCGGTCGCAACCGCATATTGCAGCACGTTCGGCATCATCAGCGCGACCCGCGCCCCCCGCTGCAGACCCTTGCTCTGCAGATAGGCGCCGAGCGCCGCCGACATTTCGTCGAGCTCGCGATAGGTGATCGACTTGTCCATGCAGATGAACGCCTTGCGGTCGGCGTACTTGCGAAAGCTCTCCTCCAGCAACTCGACCAGCGACGAATACTGCGTGAGGTCGATATCGGCGGGTACGCCGGCCGGATAGTGTTTGAGCCAGATGCGCTCCATGGTGTCCTTCCCCTCTCTAACCTCTGCCCGAAGTCCCGGATTGCTTCCGGTTTGTCCGGTCCTTGTCCGGTCCTTTGGCCGCCCTTGGCTGGCCCTCGGCCGCGTTATTTCGGGCAGTATTGAGCAATGCGGCGGCCAATGGCAAGCCGCTGCGCGCTATCGACGCATTGGACTGGGGAGAGTGGAGGGCTCGGCTAGCTCGCCGGCTTGGCGTCGCTCTTCGGCTTGCCGGCCGCCTTCGGCTTTGCGGCGGGTTTTGCCGCCGCCGGCTTCTCGGGTTTGGCGGCGGCCGCCGGTTTGTTGGCCAGCGGCTTCGCAACCGCGGCATCCGGCTTGGCGGCGGCGTGGCGCGCCGGCTTGGCCGCAGCCTTGCCGTCGGACTTCGCATCGCCCTTGAGATCGCCCTTGGTTTCAGCGTCCGGCTTGTTGATCTTGATGACGACCCGGGTGCGCTTGCCGTGCTTGACCGGCTGCATCTTCTCACTGTCGGCCGCGGCGGCTGCGATCAGCGCGGCGCCGGTCTTGGTCGGACCGGTATAGACGATCACCGGCTCCGATGCCGCCGCCGGCAGCGCCAGCAATTCCGACGGCTTCGGCATGGCCGCCTGCAGGCCCGCGGCAAAGAAGTTCATGTTGGTCTCGCCACCGCCGGCGCTCCCGGCGCTGGCCACGGTGTCTTCCTGATCCTCGTCGCTGGCGGGCCGCTTGTGCTTGCCGCCGCACATCTCCTCGCGCAGGTTCGGCGGCGAGGCATCGATCGGGACGAGATTGTCGACCGTGCCGAGCGACGGTTTCAGCCACGCCAGCCCGTTATTGGCAAAGCCGCGATCCAAAAGCTGCGCGGCGCGGATCGCGCGCATGCGGCCGGAGGAAGCGCCGAGCACGACCGCGATCAGCCGCTTGCCGTCACGCGTCGCCGAGGCCACCAGATTGTAGCCCGAGGCGCAGATGAAGCCGGTCTTGAAGCCGTCGGCGCCGGGATAGCGGCCGATCAGCTTGTTGAAGTTCGCCGTGACGCGGCGGCCGAAGCGGATCGAGGGGATGTGGACGAAGTATTCGTATTCCGGCAGGTCGCGGATGATGGCGCGGGCGAGGATCGCCATGTCGCGCGCCGAGGTGATCTGGCCGTCGGCGGGCAGGCCGTTCGGGTTGACGTAGCTGGTTTGCGTCATGCCGAGCTTTTGCGCGGTCTGGTTCATCATCCCGGCAAAGCCGTCGACCGAGCCGCCGATGCCTTCGGCCAGCACCACGGCCATGTCGTTGGCCGACTTCACCAGCATCATCTTCAGCGCGTTGTCGACGGTGACCTGGGTGCCGGGCCGGAAGCCCATCTTCGAGGGCGACTGCGACGCCGCGGTCGGCGACACCGTGATCAGCGTGTCGAGCGAGACGCGGCCCTGCTTGACCGCCGCCAGCGTCACATAGGCCGTCATCAGCTTGCTGAGCGAGGCCGGATACCACGGCATCGTCGCATTGTCGGCCTGCAGCACCTTGCCGCTGTCGGCTTCGATCACCAGCAGCGCCTCGGCCGCAGCCATGCGCGGCGCCACGATGGCAAGCATCGTGACGGCGAGTATCCATTTCAATGACGGGCGCAGCAGCGGGCGAAGCAAATGCACGAATCCGGTTCCGGTCCTTTGAGACCCGCCTTCAACAAGGAGGTCTTTGCGAATGTGACGTCGGGTTTCAAGCGTGTCCGGGGCCGCTTTGCGGCAATGCAAACCCTATACCGGGTTGCAATTCGAGAACAGAGGCCACCGAACTAAATCGTGGACGAAATCGGCTGAATTTCGGCAGCCGCCTCAATTGGAAAGCGGCAATTATGGCGCCTGGATCTCGGCGCGTGCCTGCTCCTGGACCATGTACTGGGCGCGCGCGAGATCGGCAAAACGCCCGCCTTTTGCCACCAGTTCATCGAAAGTTCCGCTTTCGATCACCCGTCCCTGCTCGAACATCAGGATCCGTGTGGCGTGGCGGATGGTGGAGAGGCGGTGCGCGATCACGAAGGTGGTGCGACCCTTCATCACTTCATCGAGAGCGGCGTTAACTTTCGCCTCGGTGACGGCGTCGAGCGCGCTGGTCGCCTCGTCCAGGATCAGGATCGGCGGGTCCTTCAGCAAGGCGCGCGCGATCGACAGCCGCTGGCGTTCGCCGCCCGAGAGCATGCGGCCGCGTTCGCCGGCATGGGTGTCGAACTTCTTGTCGCTGCGCTCGATGAAATCCAGCGCCTGCGCGCGGCTGGCTGCGGTACGCAGTTCCTCATCGGTCGCATCGGGCTTGCCGACCCGCAGGTTCTCGGCGATCGAGCGGTTGAACAGCAGCGCTTCCTGGAACACGACGCCGATATTCCGCCGCAGGCCGGTCAACTTCAGCGCGCGGATATCCATACCGTCGATCTTGATGATGCCGGATTGCGGATCGAAGGCGCGATGCAGCAGCGCGATCGCGGTGGACTTGCCGGCGCCGGTCGAGCCGACCAGCGCGATGGTCTGGCCCGGCAGCGCGGTGAACGAGAGATCCTCGATCGCCGGCCGCTTGCCGTCATAGGAGAACGAGACGTCGTTGAATTCGACGAGGCCGGACAGCCGCCCGGGATCGACCGCGCCGGGCCGGTCGCGCACCGCCGGCACCGCGTCGAGCACATCGAAGAATTCCTGCAGGCGCGGCGCTTCCATGAACACGTTGTTGATGAAGCTCACCACCTGTTCGAGCTTCTGGATCAGCATGGTCGCGAACGAGACGAACATCACGATCTCGCCGACCGTCGTGAGATTCTCATTATGCAGCGCGATGCCGACGGTGAAGATCGCCAGCACCGTGATCGTGGTCGAGGCGCGGGTGATCACGGTGACCAGCGCCCACCACGACAGCACCGGCATCTGCACCGCGAGCAGCTTGTCGGCGACATAGCGCAGGCCCTGCACCTCGGAATCGATCCGCACGAAGCTCTGCACCAGCGCGACATTGCCGAGCGCATCGGAGGCGCGCGCCGAGAGATCGCTGTAGAACGCCTCGACCTCGCTCTGCATGCCGTAGGTCTTGCGCACCACCAGCGTGGTGAGCAGCGTGAACACGACGCAGAGCGCGAACAGCAGGACCGCCAGCCGCCAGTTGATGTAGAGCGCGAGCGGCAGCAGCACGACCAGCGACATGATCGCGGCAAAATGCTCGCGGAAGAAGCCGAGCCAGAGCCGCCACAGCGCGTCGGTGCCGTTCAGCATCACCTTCATCAGCCGTCCGGAATGGGTGCCGGAATGGAAGGTCAGCGGCAGCTGCAGGATGTGCTCGAAATAATCGGTCAGCACCGCCTGGCGCTGGCGATGCGCCAGCCGGTCGGCCTGCAGCGCGACGACGGCGCTGCAGCCGATCGTGAACAGGCCGAACGCCGCCCAGGCGATCAGCAGCGGCCACGCCGAGTTTGTGGCGAACCATCCGGTGACCGGGCGGCCCGACAGCACGTCGACGATCTTGCCGAACAGCACCGGCTCGGCGAATTGCGCGCCGGCAAGCAGCAGATTGGCGCCCGCAAGAATCCAGCCGAGCCGCGCCTCCTTGCCGAGCAGTTCGAGAACGCGGGTGTAGAGGCGAAGCATGGACATGCCGGCGGGACTCTCAAGCAGCGAACGCCCGGTGAGGCGGGATGCAATTTAATCAGGGTTGGCGGTGAAGGGCCAGCGTGGATCGCGCGTCATCCTCAGCGTGACAGTGTTGATTTGCTCAGCTTGCTCGGTGTCATCACCCGGCTTGATCGGGTGATCCAGTGTTCCAGAGACGCCGGTGATAGAAGCGAGAGGCCGCGGCGTACTGGATCGCCCGGTCCATGTGCGCAATTGCGCACAGGCCGGGCGATGACAGCGGTGGGTGAGGACAAAGCTTCACACCTCTCAGGGTGATGGTGTTGGTTTGCTCAGCTTGCTCGGTGTCATCACCCGGCTTGACCGGGTGATCCAGTATTCCAGAGACGCCGGTGGTAGAAGCGAGAGGCCGCGGCGTACTGGGTCGCCCGGTCCATGTGCGCAATTGCGCACAGGCCGGGCGACGACAACAGTAGATGAGGACAAAGCCTCACATCCTCTCAGAGTGACGGGGTTAGCAGCGTAGTTCTCTCCCCGCGTCGTCCTGGCTCCCGTGCGCAATTGCGCACTAGGCTAGGACGACACCGAATGTTTGGCGCCAATCGTCAGTCATACTCTCAATTCACCAGCCGACCGTCGATCGGCGGCAAAAACTGTTCGTCAAAGATGTCGGTGGGATGCGGCCGCTTCTGGAATTTGCCGTCCTCCGCGAGCTGGTCGAGCGCGCGCTCGAAGCGGGCCGGATCGAGGCTGCCGAGGCCGTCGCGCTTGACCTCGCTGGTGAGGATGTTGTCGCGGATGATCGCGCGCAGCCGCTCGAGCTCGAGGTCGCGCGACCCGCCGTCCATCCGGCTCGCGACCTCGGCCGCGGCGCGCGCCGGGTCCTTGATCGCAAGGTTGGTGCCGCCGATCACCGCGCGGATGAAGCCTTTGACGGCCTCGGGCCGCGTCGCGGCGAGGCGCGGGCTGACGATCACGGCAAAGCCATAGGCCTCGCAGCCATAGTCGGCAAAGCGCAGCACCGCGAGATCGTCGGCCGGGACGCCGCGGTCGCGCAGATTGATCGCCGACAGATAGGAGAAGCCGGTGACGGCGTCGACCTGGCCGGCGGACAGCATCGGCTCGCGCACCGCGGCGCTGATCGTGCTCTGCTTCACGCTCGCAAGCTTGATGCCGTTCTGCTTTGCAATCGCGGGCCACAGCCGGATCGACAGGTCGCCGTCGGCAACGCCAAGACTCTTGTCGTGGATGTCCGGCAGCGCCCTGATGCCGCGGCTCTTGCGGGCGATGATCGCGTAAGGCGCCTGGTTGAACAGCACGAATACCGCCTTCACCGGCGGGGCGCCCGGCTTGTCGTGAAACCGGATCAGCGAGTTGATGTCGACCAGGGCGAATTCGCTGGCGCCGTCGGCGACGCGCGTGATCGCGTCCGCCGAGTTGGTTGCGACGTTGGTCGTGACCGCAAGCCCCTCGGCGCTGAACAGGCCGCCGATGCTGGCCATCACGAACGGGGCCGCGGCGGCATCAAGCGGGCGGTCGAGGGTGAACTGGATGGCGAGCGGCTGCGGCGGATCGCTCGCGGCGCGCGCCGGCCACACGCCTCCCGAAAGGCCGATCGCAGCGGCCAGCATCAAGCGGAGAACGGTGGTCCGAGTTACCTGCATCATGACATCCGGGAGGCGAGACAAAGTGCCGCGCCGGCTGCGCCTGCTTCATGACAAGGAATGCGCCAAGGAATCCCTCAAGGCAAATGTCAATTTCAAGCGTCAATTGCAGGCATTGTGCCCCAGCCAAGGTGAATGCCCGATGACCGCGCCGATCACTGCCATGATTTTGCCCGGGGTTGTTCAGCTTGCATTCGGTTTGCGGAACCTAATGTAGAGGCTGTGGTTAGCTCATCCGAGGCCCCTTCGGGCCGGCTCCCACAAAGGAAGACTGCAATGTTTGCGCGAAAGGGTGTTTTTTCGTCCATTGGCCGCGCAGCCACCCTGGCAACGGTTGCCGCGGTGGCGTTGACGGCCGTTGAGCCGACGATGGCGTTCGCAGGCTCCGCTTCCGCGGGCAAGGCTACCACCGTGACCACGTCGCACGGCACCAGCGGCGCGACCGATATCAGCGCGCGCCGCCGTTATTATCGTGGCGGTGGCGGTGCGGCCGCTGCGGCCGCCTTCGCCGGTATCGTCGGCACCGGTCTTGCGATCGCCGCGGCCCAGAGCCGCCGCGATTATTATGATTCCTATGGCTATGGTTACGGCCCCGGCTATTACGGCGGCGGACCCGTCTATTATGGTGGACCGGCCTATTACGGCGGCGGACCATATTACGGCGGCTATGGCTATTACGGCGGCTATCGCACTTACGGCGGGCCCCGTTCAGGGCTGTCCTACGTGCCGTACTGAGGCACCAGGCGGTTCTTTAAGGCGGTTCTCGCAGACGGTTCTTGCAACCGTCACACAAGGTCGAAGTCCACCGGCCGTCGGGCCGGTGGATTTTTTGTTGCGGTACGCGGCGTTAACACGCTGGCGACGCCTTTGAACTAGGCTCGTAAGTCATGAGTGATTCGATCGGACGGCTTTATCGGGCGGTGAGCGCGGCCAGGGATCTCGATCCGGCCGCCTCGCGCACGGCACGGCTGTTCCAGCGCGGCCCGGCCAAGATGGCCAAGAAGCTCGCCGAAGAAGCCATCGAGGTCGTGATCGATGCGCTGAGCGGCAAGCCGGATGCCGTGGTCCGCGAGAGCGCCGACCTGCTCTACAACCTCACCGTCCTCTGGGCGCAGGCCGGCGTGAAGCCGGAGGACGTCTGGCGCGAGATGGAACGGCGCGAGCGCCTGCTCGGAATCGCCGAGAAGCTGCCGAAGGGGCCGGTGCCCAAGAACGCGCCTGTTCCGGTGGTTCGGCGTCGAATTGTCGCTCTGGAAAGCCGCCTGCGCAAACGGCAGCCGTAAATCAACCTAAAATCCGCTCATTCCCGGCATGGACAAATCCGCTCCATGATGGTTCATCGCGCCCATGCTGAAACGGATTTACGATTGGTGCATCGACGCTGCGGACAAGCCCTACGCGCTTTGGATTCTCGCCGCCGTCGCCTTCGCGGAAAGCTCCTTCTTCCCGATCCCGCCCGACATCATGCTGCTGCCGATGTCGCTGGCGCGGCCGCAGCGGGCCTGGTGGTTTGCGATGGTCTGCACCATCGCGTCCGTCGCCGGCGGCGTGGTCGGCTATGCGATCGGCGCGCTGCTCTACGATTCACTCGGCCAATGGCTGATCCATCTCTACGGGCTGTCCGACAAGGTCGACGCGTTCCGTGCCGGCTACAACGAATGGGGCGCGGTGATCATCCTGGTGAAGGGGCTGACGCCGATCCCCTACAAGCTCGTGACCATCACCTCGGGCTTTGCCGGCTACAACATCTGGCTGTTCATCCTGTGCTCGATCGTGGCGCGCGGCGGCCGCTTCTTCTTCGTCGCGGTTCTGCTCAACCGCTACGGCGATGTGATCCGCAAGGAGCTGGAGAAGCGGCTCGGCTTCTGGGTCGCGATCGGCGCCATCGTGCTGGTGCTCGGCTTTGTCGTCGCATTCAAGCTGATCTAAAGCCGTTTTCGAGCGAAGTGGATACCGGTTCGCGTGAATGCTGGGCCGCGCCAATCCGGAAAGCAATCGCAACTCTGCTTCAGCCCCTATCTGTGGCGCACCCGTGAACGCCAATGGTGTTGGAGCTTCGCGCCGGACACCGCGTGAAGATGGCCTCAATCGCAGCAGTACAGACGGTCCGGGGTGGCGAGCCGTCTTGCAGTGCAATAATTCGTGTCCTTGGCCTCATGTTGAGCAGCCAGCCGATCGTCACAAAGCGATCGAGGCATTTGACGCAGAGCTGGGCAGTCATTGAGATTGGAAGCAGAGAATCTTGGCACTGTATCGGACCAACTAGCCAAAATATCCGGAGCCTCTTGGGCCCAATCAGGTACATTCAGGAAGGGGTGGCTTCAATCAACGGCCGCGAAGGCCGGCAACGACGATGGGAGCCTGGCATGTCGAAAGGATTGAACTCTGCTTCCATAAACGCGAGCGTCCTGACGCGGCGCCTGAACGAGCTTGAGTCTGCAAGGAACTGGCCGGCGCCTGTGCTCCAGGATCTCGAGCGCTTTATTCGCACCGGCGACGACTATGATCTTTTTCGCATCAACCCGATCAAATACGCGACCGTCAACGGGCTGAGTGAAGCCGATGGAATTGACCTGTTTGTGCACGCCGCCAAGGTCGGCTTGTTCGAGATGCAGTGGCTACTCATCTGCGCCTATTGCCCACAGGTCGCAGGCAGTTTTCGCGAGCTAGACCAGGTCCATCCACGCTTCCAGTGCGAGTTCTGCAATGCACTCAACGATGTGGCGTTGGACGACTACATCCAGGTCGCGTTTACAGTCTCGGATGCCGTCCGCGACATCTCGTTCCGCCATCCTGAGACGCTGTCCGTGCAGGACTATTATCTGCGCTACAATTTCTCCGGGGATTTCAGACCTCCACATGGAATGACGAACGAACAGCTCGTCGCGGCGCTCTCACGCGGCTTCGCCGACATTGAAGCTGAGCAGCGGAGAAGCTTCGAGTTTGATGTGACGGCCGGCCGTTTCGAGGTGCTCGACTTGAGCCATAAGCTGCTCCTGATCTTCTTCGCCAACGGTGAGCTGGCGGGACCCCAAGGAACGCAGATTCAACTCGAATCGGGTCGGTTCGTGATTCCGGATCGACCGGTTGGGCCGAGAGAAATGGTCCTGGGCGATGGACGCTTTGCGTTTCGACGGACGACAGACATCAGCCCAGGCAAGCATACCGTCATGATTGAGAACCGTACGAGCGAGCGCGGCCGCTTTTGGTTCCTCCAGTACCCTCCCCAGTTCGAGCCTCATCTGGTCGAATACGAGCCCTTTCTGTCTGGCAAGCGGTTACTGCTCACCCCATGCTTCGGCGAACTCTACAAAGACGCAGTTGGTGGATGAGCGTGAGAGCCTCACCGTCTCCGACATGACTTACCTGTTCACAGATCTGAAAGATTCGACTCCGCTGTATGAAAGCGTCGGCGACGTGAATGCCTATTTTCTCGTTCGTCAGCGCTTCGACATCTTGAACAAGATCATTCGAGAACGATCTGGCACCATCATCAAGACGATCGGCGATGCAGTCATGGCCGGATTTGAGCGCCCGCAGGACGCCGTCTATGCCTCCATCGAGATGATCGAAGAACTGTTGCGCTTCAACCAGACCGCTTTACGGCCGCTAGGCCTCAAGGTCGGCGTGCACAAAGGCAGAGCGGTTGCCGTACGGCTAAACGACCGGATTGATTACTTCGGGCACGACGTGAATATTGCTGCCCGAGTGCAAGGCCTTGCCGGCGTCAACGAAGTGTGCCTGACCGAAGCCGTCATGGAAGCCTCCGGTGTCAGGGGCATCGTCGAAGGACGCCCGGCATCGCGCGACTACGAGAACTTGAAGGGTATCGGCCAGAAGATGGAAATTCATCGGATTGGAATTTCTCCGGCACAGAGGTGAGCGGCCGCGGACGCCGCCAGATCGTTCGCACGCTTGAACCATAGCGGCGCCGATCGGCAGAAGCAGAAAGAGGCAGCGAGGTCACACCAGAGCGTTTTCCAGCGAAGTGGATGCCGGTTCGCGTGAAGAAAACGCGTCAAAACAAGAATCTAGAGCTCCGTTCCGATTCCATCGGAACGGAAATAGCTCTAGACCTTCTGAGTCAATCAGAACCGAAGGTCTGGCGCGGCGTGGCTTTGCGGTGGCCGGCTTCGGGTTACGCTGGCCGCGATGGCTGATGGAATCGATGACCTGCTCAATCCCGCCCGGCTGACTTGCGGCAAGGCGCGCGTGGCGATGGCAGGGCTTGCGCTGTCGATGGTGCTGACTGCGATCGACAGAGGCTGGGCACAGACGGCGCCGCAGGCGCTTGGCGTGCAGTCGCCGGCGCAACAGCCTGCGCCCGAGCCGCCGCCGGTCGAGCGCGAGAATCCCGGCCTGATCAACGAAATCGGAAAACTGTTCAAGAACTCGGCGCTGCCGCCGCTGAAGAGTCCCACCGAGACCATGAACGATCTGTCGACCATCGCGCGGCCGTCGTCGATGGTGACGGGCCGCGCGGCCTGCGTGGTGTCCGCGAACGGCGCGCCGGATTGCAAGATCGGCGCCGACCGGCTGTGTCAGAGCAAGGGCTTCAAGGAAGGCAAGAGCATCGACATCAATACGTTCGAGAAGTGCTCGCCGCTGGTCTATCTGCCCGGCCACAAACGCGGCCCCAATGATTGCAAGACCGAAAATTTCGTGACGCGGGCGGTCTGCCAATAGAGCATGATCCGGACCCGGAGGGCCGCGTTAGCGCAAAGTGGGGACCGGTTTTCCGATAAGATCATACTCAAAACAAAGCTTCGCCTGGGATGCCAGACGCCTGAGAAAAATGCTGCGTTTGGATGATGTTTTGTCATCCTTTTTGCAGCGCGCAAACGCAAGACTTGACAGTGGAAAGATTGCCTTGTTGGTATGACGGCCAGCATCTGAGATCAACGACCAACCGAGGATCCGCTCCCTATGTCCATGCCAGCTCTGTTCAAGGGCCGCCTGTCTCTTCCCGTGATCGGGGCGCCGCTGTTCATCATCTCCGTGCCCGACCTCGTCATCGCCCAGTGCAAGGCCGGCGTGGTCGGCTCGTTTCCGGCGCTGAACGCGCGGCCGCCGGAATTGCTCGACGAATGGCTGTACCGGATCAAGGAAGAGCTCGCCGCCTACGACAAGGCGCATCCGGAGCGGCCGTCGGCGCCGTTCGCGGTGAACCAGATCGTGCACAAATCGAACAACCGGCTCGATCACGACATGGCGCTCTGCGAGAAGCACAAGGTGCCGATGATCATCTCCTCGCTCGGCGCCCGCGAGGAGCTCAACCAGGCGGTCCACAACTGGGGCGGCATCGTGTTCCACGACGTGATCAATCAGAAGTTCGCCCACAAGGCGATCGAGAAGGGCGCCGACGGCCTGATCCTGGTCGCGGCCGGCGCCGGCGGCCATGCCGGCACCATCTCGCCGTTCCCCTTCGTGTCGGAGACGCGGCACTGGTTCGACGGGCCGATCGCGCTGTCGGGCACCATCGCCAATGGCCGCGCCATCCGCGCCGCGCGCATCATCGGCGCCGACTTCGCCTATATCGGCTCGGCCTTCATCGCCACCAAGGAGGCCAACGCGGTCGAGGGCTACAAGGACATGATCACCAATTCCTCCGCCGAGGACATCGTCTACTCCAACCTGTTCACTGGCGTGCACGGCAACTACCTGAAGCCGTCGATCGTCAACGCCGGCATGGACCCGGAAAACCTGCCGACCTCCGATCCTTCCAAGATGAGCTTTGGCACCGATGCCTCCGGCGAGCGCGCCAAGCCGAAGGCGTGGAAGGAGATCTGGGGTTCGGGGCAGGGCGTCGGCAGCATCTCCAAGGTGGTGCCCGCGGGTGAATTGATCGCGCGCTTCAAGAAGGAATACGACGAAGCGATCGATCCGGCGCTTGCGTAAGACGCGATGATCAGAATGATTCATCGCGCTTTAGCTTTCTGTTTGAGCATGATCTTGTCGGAAAACCGCTTCGCACTTTGCGCTAACGCGGCCCTCCGGGTCCGGATCATGCTCTGATGCAGCCGGTCTTCCACGTCGACGGCAACCGCGTCGTCACCAGCCCCGATGCCGCGGGTCCATGGGATCCGCGGATGCAGCACGGCTCGGCGCCGGCGGCGCTGGTGGTCTGGGCCGCCGAAGCCCTTCCGGTTGCGGTTCCGATGCGGATCGCGCGTATCACCATCGACCTGATGCGGCCGGTGCCGGTGGCGCCGCTTACGATCGAGAGCGAGGTGCTGCGCGACGGCCGCAAGATCCAGCTCTGCGGCGTCAAATTGCTCGCCGACGGCGTCGTCGTGGTCTCGGCCAGCGTGCTGAAGATCAAGCAGCAGACGGCTGAGTTGCCGTCCGACGTCCTCACGCGTCCGCTCGAGCTGCCCGGCCCCGATCAATGCATGGTCGAGCCGGGCAATGCCGCCAGCAGCCCGTTCGTGAACTGCATCTCGATGCGCGCCGCGCACGGCCGTTTCGGCGAGACCGGGCCGGGCGCGATCTGGTTCCGCGTCGACCGTCCGCTGATCGCGGGCGCCGCGATCTCGCAGGCGATGCGCGCGGTGGTCGCCTCGGACTTCTCCAACGGCACCTCGCCGGCGCTGGATTTCAAGAAGTGGACCTTCATCAATGCCGACCTCACGGTGAGCCTGGCGCGCGAGCCGGTCGGCGACTGGATCTTGCTCGATGGCGAATCCTGGATCGGGCCTGACGGCGCAGGCCTTGCGATGTCGCGGCTGGCCGACCAGCGCGGCTATTTTGGCCGGGCGATCCAGAGCCTGGTGATCGAACCGCGCCAATAGCGCGGGCGGGGGCGCGATTTCGGAATATTGGAAGAATACCGGTGAGTTGCCCGACGTGTCAAGTTGCCGTGTCGGACGCCGGCCAGCCTGCCGGCTACTTTGCATGGGGTTGTTTTTCGGCATTTTGGTTGGGCGCCCCTGCGACGGGGAGTTCCTTCACCGTCGCCTGCACTAGCTCGCCCGGGGCCGCAACCACTTGGCCGCTTTTTCGACAAAATAGTCCCGCGCGCCGGGAACGGTTGGCAGCCCGACCGAGTTTTGCTCCCGAGAGGGGGTTTCATGACGCGTGTCGATCTTGCCGCCGGTATCGTGGCTACGGCCACCCGGCGGCTTCGTGATTTCGCGTTGGTCGATGTGCAAGCGGCACAGCCGGAAGGACAATCGCGGTGAGGCCCGGCCCGTCATCGGAACGTGCGGTCATCCTCGCCGCGAGCGAACGGGACGCCGTCAAGACTGCGCATCTGATCAAGGAAGCCGGCTACTACGCCAATATCTGCGGCGATCTCACCGAGCTCGGGCGCGAGATCGCGAGCGGCGCAGGGCTTGCCATCATCGCCGATGAGGCGATCGGCAACGCCGACCTCACCGGCCTCACGCGCTGGCTGAACGAACAGCCCTCATGGTCGGATTTCCCCATCGTGCTGATGAGCGAGCGCGGCGGGCCGGAGCGCAATCCGGAAGCGGGGCGGCTCGGCCGCGCGCTCGGCAACGTCACCTTCGTCGAGCGTCCGTTTCATCCGACCACGCTGGTCAGCCTGGTGGCAGCGGCGGTGCGCGGCCGCCGCCGCCAGTACCAGACCCGCGCCATCCTCGAAGATCTCACCGAGAGCGAGGACCTGCTGCAGACCGCGCTCAACGCCGGCCATCTTGGCGCACTGGAGCTCCATCTGCCCGAATTCGAGCTCGAGGCATCGCCGACCTGCAAGTGCTTCTTCGGGCGCCGACCGACCGATCCTTTCACCTATCAGGACTTGCTCGACGCGGTGCATCCCGAAGACCGCGCCCGCCGCGGCGAGGCCATCGAGCATACGCTGCGCACCGGCGCCGACTACCGGATCGAGTACCGCAACATCTGGCCTGACGGCACCCAGCACTGGGTCGACGTCCGCGCCCGCGCGGTGCGCCGTGCCGACGGCAGCACCCGCTCGCTGGTCGGCGTCTGCTCCGACATCACCGCGCGCAAGACCGCGGAGATCGAGCGCGAGGCGCTGCTGGCGCAGCTCGCCGCCGAGCGCACCGCGCTGGCCGAACTCACCGCTACGCTGGAGCAGCGGGTCGAGCAGCGCACCGCCGATCTCCTGCGGGAGGTCGCCGCGCGCGAGAAGGCGCAGGAGCAGCTGCGTCACGCCCAGAAGATGGAGGCGATCGGCCAGCTCACCGGCGGCGTCGCGCACGATTTCAACAATCTGTTGATGGCGGTGATGGGCAATCTCGATCTGTTGCGCAAGCGCCTGCCCGACGATCCGCGCCTGCATCGCCTGATCGACGGCGCGCAGCAGGGCGCCGAGCGCGGCGCGGCGTTGACGCAGCGGCTGCTGGCATTCGCGCGCCAGCAGGATTTGCGCGCCGTGCCGGTCGATCTCGGCGCGCTGGTGCGCGACATGAGCAACCTCCTGGAGCGCTCGCTCGGGCCGCGCGTCGCGCTCCGGCTCGAGATTCCCGAGGGGCTGCCGCCGGCCTCGATCGACACCAACCAGCTCGAGCTCGCGATCCTCAACCTTGCGATCAACGCGCGCGACGCGATGCCGGACGGCGGCATGATCGAGATCCGCCTCGCGGCTTGGCAGGCGAAGAACGATTCCGCGCTTAAGCCCGGCAATTACCTGAAGCTGTCGGTGGTCGACACCGGCACCGGCATGCCGCCCGACGTGTTGAAACGGGCGATCGAGCCGTTCTTCTCGTCGAAGCCGGTGGGCAAGGGCACCGGCCTCGGCCTGTCGATGGTGCACGGGCTTGCGGTGCAGCTCGGCGGCGCGCTGCAGCTTGCCAGTACGCTCGGCAAGGGCACCACCGCCACGCTGGTGCTGCCGGTCGCGACCTCGGCGCCGGAAGCGGAAGGGCCGGCGCCGGCCGCGCCGAAGATCAGGCGCTCGGCGGTGATCCTGCTCGTCGACGACGATCCCTTGATCGCGATGTCGACCGCCGAAATGCTCGAGGATCTCGGCCATCGCGTGATCGCCGCCAGCTCCGGCCTGCACGCGCTCGATATTCTCAGGAGCGATCAGGCGATCGACCTGATGATGACCGATCACGTGATGCCCGGCATGACCGGCATCGAGCTCGCCACCGCCTCGCGCAAGCTGCGCCCGGAGCTCCCGGTCCTGCTCGCCACCGGTTTTGCCGAATTGCCCGACGGCATCCAGGTCGACCTGCCGCGGCTGGCCAAGCCCTATCACCAGGACCAGCTCCGCGAGCGGCTCGATCAGTTGCTGGGGATGGGTGTTGAGCCGCAAATCGCTCCTGCCGCGCACGCACTCTCACCGTCATCCTGAGGCGCGAGCCTCTTCGGCGAGCCTCGAAGGATGCACGGCCCGGCTGGTGGCCGATTCATCCTTCGAGGCTCGCAAGGGCTCGCACCTCCAGCGGCAAAGGCGAAGCCTTTGCGCGGGGATGACGGTGATAGATTTTGATGCCGCGTTTCTCACGTGTCGTCCCTGCCTTCGCAGAGACGACATCGAATGTGTTGCGACAGCGGGAGTCTAACGGGCGTCGCGCTCACCCCACCATGCGGTCGCGGCCGGCCCAGAAGCGCGCCTTCAGCGCCTTCTTGTCAACCTTGCCGACGCCGGTCATCGGCAGCTCCTTGACGAACTGGATCTGCTTCGGCGCATGCGCCGAGCCTTTCTTCGCCTTCACCAGGCCGATCAGCGCCTCGGCGTCGGGCGTCGCGCCCTCGCGCGGCACCACCACCGCGGTGACGGCTTCGCCCCATTTGTCGTCGGGCACGCCGACCACGGCGACCATCGCGACATCGGCGTGCTGCGACAGCACGTCCTCGACCTCGCGCGGAAAGATGTTGAAGCCGCCGGAGACGATCATGTCCTTCTTGCGGTCGAGGATGAACATGTAGCCGCGCTCGTCCATGCGGGCGATGTCGCCGGTATGCAGCCAGCCGTTCTTCAGCGTCTCGGCCGTGATGTCGGGCCGCTTCCAGTATTCGGCCATCACATGGGTGGCGCGCACGCAGATCTCGCCCGCCTCGCCGGTCGCGACCTCCTGATCGTCCTGGTCCAGGATCTTCACCTGGCAGGCGGCGATCGGGAAGCCGCAGGACAGGAACAGCTCCGGCGTGTTCGGATCGTGGTCGGCCTTGCGCAGCACCGAGACCGGATAGCATTCGGTCTGGCCGTAAAGCTGCGAGAACACCGGCCCGATCCGCTCGATGCCCTCGACCAGCCGGCTAGGCGACATCGCGGAGGCGCCATAGAGCAGGAGGTCGAGCGAGGAGAGGTCGGTGTTGTCGAGCGCCTGATCATCCAGCATCACATAGATCATGGTCGGAACGAACAGCGTGAAGTTGATCTTCTCGCGTTCGATGGTCTTGAACACCGCCTCCGGATCGAAACCCTTGAGCATGTGCACGGTGCCGCCGCGCATCAGCGTCGGCAGCACCTTGGTGCCGGCGACGTGGCTGATCGGCGCCACCGTGAGGTAGCGCGGCGTCTCCGGAATTTCGAAGTCGGCGAGAATGGCATTGGCGAAGCCGGCATATTGGTGGTGATAGCGCAACGCGCCTTTGGATTTTCCGGTGGTGCCGCCGGTGTAGTTCAGGGTCGAGATGTCGTCGTGTTGTGCGAAGTTCTTCGGTCTCGCGCTGCCTGCGGCCTCGACAGCTTGCAGCAGGTCGGCGCCGTAATCGGCTGGTCCCAGCGTGAACACGGTCTTGAGGCCGGAAGCTTTCGCCGCGAGCTCGCCGCCGCGATCGCGAAAGCTGACGCCGTCGACGATCAGCATCTGCGCTTCGGAATCCTCGAGCTGGAACAGCTGGTCGTCGAGCGATCCGAGCGGATGCAGCCAGGTGATGGCTAGCCGCGACAATTGGGCGGCAACGCCGGCGCACCAGCTGTCGGCGCGGTTGGCGGTGAGGAAGGCGACGCGGGTGCCCGGCGCGAAGCCGAGCCGCATGAACACGCTCTGCATCCGTCCGATCAGGTCGGTCGCGCCCTGATAGGAGAGCGTGCCGCCGGGCCAGGCAAAGGCAGTGCGCGACGGATAGCGCGCCAGTGCCCGCAAGGTCTGCTCGCACACCGCCGGAAATGCGTAGAGCGGATTGCTCATGTTGTTGTTTCTCCCGCCTTTGTCTTTGGCTCTTGTCGTGCCAAGGTTGGCGGTAACGCTAGCACATCGATACGGGGAAGAAACAATTTGCCGGACACAGATCCTCTCGCCCGCTTTCGCGATCGCCTGCGGCTGCCGCTGATCGCGGCGCCGATGTTTCTGGTCTCCGGTGTCGAACTGGTGGTCGCGGCGTGCCGCAACGGCGTGATCGGCGCGTTTCCAACCGTGAATTGCCGCGAGACGGAACAACTCGACCTCTGGCTCGGCGAGATCGACCGGCGGCTGCAGGCGCATGCGGATGCCAGCGGCCATGCCGCGGCGCCGATCTGCCCGAACCTGATCGTACATCGCTCCAACGCGCGCCTGGCGCAGGATCTCGCCGTGCTGCTGCGGCACAAGCCCGAGATCGTGATCACCTCGGTCGGCTCGCCGGCGCCGGTGCTCGCACCGTTGCACGATGCCGGCGCATTGGTGTTCGCCGACGTCGCCTCGATCCGCCACGCCGAGCGCGCGGCAGCAGCCGGCGCCGACGGCCTCGTGCTGCTCACCGCGGGCGCCGGCGGCCAGACCGGCTGGCTCAACCCGTTCGTGTTCGTGCGCGCGGTGCGTGGCTTCTTCGACGGCCCGATCGTGCTCGCCGGCGGCATCAGCGACGGCCACGCGCTGCGCGCCGCCGAGGCGCTCGGCTGCGACCTCGCCTACATGGGCACAAAATTCATCGCGACCCGCGAGAGCATGGCGGACGCGCGCTACAAGCGGATGCTGGTCGAGGCGAGCGCCGACGACATCCTGCTCACCACGGCGTTCACCGGCCTGCAGACCAACATGCTGCGGCCCTCGATCGCGGCCGCCGGCCTCGATCCCGAGAATTTGCCGGCGCGCGGCGCGATCGACATCGGCAAGGACATCGACATCGGGGCCCGCGAAAACCGCCCAAAGCGCTGGCGCGACGTCTGGAGCGGCGGCCACTCCACCTCGGGGGTGACGGGGGTGCTCGCGGTCGACGAGCTCGTGGCGCGCACCGCCGCCGAGTATGCGGCCGCGAGCGCGCGGGTGCGGCTGATCTAGTTTCCCCCTGCCGCAAGCCTCGCACCGGCCCGGCGGCGTATCCACCTGCCGACTTAACCCGCCATTAACCATGCCGGTCCCAACAATAGCGCCACAGGACGGGCCGCCATCGTCGTGGCTGGGCCGGCAATGATGGGAATGCGACATGCCCCTAGAGGCGCTTTCAGCCAAGACCCCGGCGACGCTCGACGAGCTCACGACCCGCGTCTTCTTTGCCCTGCAGCGGCATCCGCTGTGCCGTCAGGTCGAATTCGACATCGTCAGCACGCCGCGCACCCGCCGGACCAACTGGACCGTCAGCCTGCGCTCGGTGCAGCCCGGCGCCCTGTGGACCGCCCATGAGATCGTCGCCGACATCCAGGAAGCCTATGAGCTTGAGCTCGCGGCCTGATTTTCCAGCCGTTTCGGTGCAATTTTCCCCCAATTTGGCGGCGATTGTCGCCGTCGCGGCACGCTAACGCCGCATTTGGTGGTCAGCCTGCGGCGACACCGGCCGGGAATGGAGACGTTTTTGACCAGAGCCATCACCCTCGCCGCGCTGACCTGTTTTCTCCTCGCCGGCGCCGCGATAGCAGCCATTTTGGGCCGGGACAGCCTCCCGGCGGCGCCATTGGCGGTCGCCGCGGTGCCCGCCGATGCCGCTCCCGTCGCCAACAGGGCCGGCAAACAGGACAAGCTTGCGGTCGCGGCGCTCGCTACTGCTGCCTTCGAGCCGCTGCAGGCGGTCGCGCCGCCCGCTGCGCCGTCGCAGCTGCAACTGCGTGCCCAGGCCGCCATTCCGGGTGCCTCCGACAGCGTGCGTCAGGCCTATGCGTCCACCGAACCCGCCGATGTCGGCCTTCCGAAGCTGACCGAGCCGGCTGACGTCGCGCCGAAGATCAGCGAGCCCGCGGCCGCGCCGGTCGCCCCCGCGCCGCCGAAGCCGAAGGCGGCCGCCAAGCCGGCGCCGCAGAAGAGCTACACCCTGCTCAGCGACGCACAGATCGCCAGCATCAAGGAACGGCTCCGCCTGTCGTCGTCGCAGGAATATTACTGGCCGCCGGTCGAGACCGCGCTGCGCGCGGTGGCGCGCAAGATCCACAGCAAGCGCCAGGGCGATGCGGCCTCGGGCAGCATGCCGATCGATCCCGACTCCGAGGAAGTCCAGCAGCTGAAATCGGCGGCAATGCCGCTGCTGTTCCAGCTCCGCGAGGACCAGAAGAACGAGGTCCGTTCACTGGCCCGCCTGATCGGTCTGGAAAAAGTCGCGGCGATGATCTGAGCGATCGGAACCATCGTCGCGCGCGTTGATTCGCCGTGAATCCTTCGCGCGTGGCATCGTGCGCGGTTTTATCGGAACATCGCATCTCCTCACACGTTGCTCGCCCGGACGAGGAGGCGAGTCATGCGGACATCAACGGCTTATTTCGCCGGTGTGGGAACTGTTGTTGCTGCGATCGCAGTCGGCGTCGGCGGCGGCTTCACGATCGCCAACATCGCCAACCCACACGAAGCAAAGCAGGAGGCCAGTCGGCTCGACCGCCGCACGACCAGCGAGCAAGCCGGCCCGCCATCGGCTTCGTCACAGCCTGCACCATACCTTGCCGCAACGCAGGAAGCCGCGACGAAGCCGGTGACTGTCGCGCCGGCGCCGCCGCAATCCGAGCAGCCTCAGCAGCAGAATGCGCAGCCGAACAATCCGCCGGCCGCGCAACCTGAGACGCCGGCCGTGCAGGAGACGAATGCACAGCCGCCATCAGCTCCCGCGCAGACCAAGCCCGCCGCCGCACGCGAACCCTCCGCGTCCTCCGAAGCATCGAACGCCAACACAAGCGCGCGCGATGCGGACGTGAAGCGTGCAACTACGGAGAAGCGCCGGGCCGAGCGGCGTCAGCGCTGGGCCGAGCGCCGCCGCGGCCGTCAGGGCGATGACATCCGTCAGGGCGACGAGTTGCGCGACGTGGAGCGCAGTGTGCGGCGATCGACCGAGGGCCCGCGTCTCATGGCGGTGGAAGCGCCACGCCGGATCGAGCTGTTCGACGACAGCGACGATTAGGCGTCAGCCCAGCCGCATCGACAACTCGACATCGTCGCCGAACGGCACCGACAGATAGCCGCTTTCGGCCGCGCGCACGCGCGCCAGATAATCGGGGCTGTCATCGGCATTGTCGGCGACGATGAAGGCGCCCGGCTTCAGCCGGCTCTCGACGAGATCGAGGATGTCGGGATAGAGCGCCTTGGCGCCGTCGAGCAACACGAGGTCGATCGTCTCGGGCAGATCCGTGCCCAGCGTCTTCAACGCGTCGCCCTCGCGGATCTCGACGAGGTCGATCAGGCCGCCGGCGGTCAGATTATCCTTCGCGCGCGCCACCTTGGACGGTTCGAACTCGCTGGTGATCAGGTGGCCACCGCCATTGTCGCGTAGCGCCGCGGCGAGGTGCAGGGTCGAGATGCCGAACGAGGTGCCGAACTCGACGATGCTCCGCGCCCGCGCACCGCGCGCCAGCATGTAGAGCAGCGCGCCGGTCTCGCGCGAGACTGCGAGCGGCGCGTGCTTCAGCCGTCCATAGAGCTCGCGATAGTCGGTCTTGCTCCGCATCATCCGCGCGCGCTCCGCATCGGAGAGATCGGCGACGGCAAGGCTGGTCTCCTCCGCCGCGGCGGAGGCTTGCGCGAACAGGCCATCGAGCAGGCGCGCGAGCTTCGGGGTGGTCAGGGTGGTCATTGCAAAATCCTTGGCAAATCCTTGGTTGGTGGCGCGTCCTTGCGCGCGACCTGAAATACGACTAATTATTCGCATTTGCTAATCGCATTCCCCAACACGCTGATGACCGAACGCCGAACCGCTTCAATTTCCTCGCGAAAACAGCCGCAACAGGCCCGCTCGACCGAGCTGGTTTCGGCGATCCTGGATGCCGCTGTTCAGGTTTTGACCAAGGAGGGCGCGCAGCGCTTCACCACGGCGCGGGTCGCGGAAAAGGCCGGCGTCAGCGTCGGCTCGCTCTATCAGTACTTTCCGAACAAGGCGGCGATCCTGTTCCGGCTGCAGAGCGACGAGTGGCGGCAGACGAGTGGCCTGCTGCGTGACATTCTCGCCGATGCCGCGCGGCCGCCGCTGGAGCGGCTGCGCCGCCTGGTGCACGCCTTCATCCGCTCGGAATGCGAGGAGGCCGCGGTGCGCGTCGCGCTCAACGACGCTGCGCCGCTCTATCGCGACGCGCCCGAAGCGCGGCAGGCGCGCGCCGCCGGTGAAGGCATTGTCGAGGCATTTTTGCGCGAGGCGTTGCCGAGCGCGTCGGATGCGACGCGCGCGGTGGCGGGCGAGTTGATTACGACGACCCTGAGCGCCGTCGGCAAGGAGTTTTCGGAAAGCCCGCGCACGCCGGCGGAGATCGCGGCCTATGCCGACGCCATGTCCGACATGTTTTGCGCGTATCTGAGGAGTCTCGGGAGGCGATGACGTCGCGCGCTCGATCGAACCTCGAGAATCTACCGCTTCAGCATTCCTCGGGCCAGTAGAGCCGCATCGGATTGTCGACCAGCAGCTTCCGCTGCAGGTCCGGCGTGACCGCGATGTGGGGAATGACGTCGACCAGCAATCCGTCGTCGGGCATGTGGCCGGTCAGATTGGGATGCGGCCAATCGGTGCCCCAGAGCACACGATCGGGAAAGGTTTCGACGATGCGGCGAGCGAACGGAACAACGTCGCGATAGGCGTTCTGCTCGCCGTGCAACGCCGGCGGTCCAGAGACCGAGAGGCGCTCCGGACAGCTCACCTTGCACCAGACATTGGCGTGCTCGCGCATGAACTTCACGAACAGCTCGAACTCCGGGCCATCAATCGGCTTGGAGACGTCCGGCCGCCCCATGTGGTCGACGATAATGGTCATCGGCAAGGCGGTGAAGAAATCCCACAGCTCCGGCAGGTCCACGGCCTCGAAATAGACCACCACGTGCCATCCGAGCCTTGCGATGCGTGCAGCGATCTCGTTCAGCTCGTCTTTCGGCGTGAAATCGACCAGGCGCCTGACGAAATTGAAGCGGACGCCGCGAACGCCGGCTGCATGCATGGTCGCGAGCTCGGCGTCGCTGACACTGCGCCTGATCGTGGCAACGCCGCGTGCCTTGCCTTCGGAGTGGAGCAGCGCATCGATCATGGCGCGGTTGTCGGCGCCGTGGCAGGTCGCCTGCACGACGACGTTGCGGGAAAATCCCAGATGATCGCGCAGCGCATAGAGCTGCGCGCGCGAGGCATCGCAGGGCGTGTATTTCCGCTCGGGTGCGTATGGATATTCGCCGCCGGGCCCGAACACGTGACAATGCGCATCGACGGCGCCGGCGGGCAGCTTGAAACGAGGCCTCGACGGGCCGGTGTACCAGTCGAGCCAGCCCGGCGTCTTCTCGAACGGCCCGGTCACAGGTTTCGACATCGCTTCCCCTTCTGCCTAACCGCCCGGACTTGACCGTGGTCACGCCGGCTCCATGCCGTAACGACGCTTGGACGCATCGGCTTCCGCAGATGTCAGATGCCTGATCAAGTCGTGTGCGCCGGCCGCATTGGAGGCCGTGGCGCAGATCCCGCATGAAAAGAGAGTTACGGACTGAACCTCGGGAGGCAGCGGTCCGGCGACCGCGATGCCCGGCACATCATGAAATTCGCTCAGCTGCTGAAAGCCGAGTTCGGCTTCGCCGCGAGCCACCAGGGTGCCTACGGGAACACCCGGTGAAGCCTTCACCAGCCGATCCGACACAGTCTGTTCGATGCCCCACCGTCGCAGAAGACCGAGCAGGTGAGTGCCGCTTGGGCCGGTTGAATATCCGATCGATCTTGCCGCGAGTACGGCCGCTTGCAGGCTCGCCTCGTCGGAGAGATCGGGGCGGTTGGCATGGGCACGGACCGCAACCGCCATCGCCGATTTCGCAAAGCCTGCCCGGCTTCCCGGCCTGAGCAAGCCGTCGGCGTCGAGCTGTGTCATGACATCGTCAGCGAGCACGACGATGTCGAACGTCTCGCCGGCGCGGACGCGTTTGGCAGCATCGACGCCGCCGACGGACTCGATGGTGACCGTGTGTCCCGTCTTGTTCTGGAACGCGCTGCTCAGCTCCGCCAGGATCTGACGGGTTGCCATCGAGGAGATGCCTGTTACCGTTGCCGCCATTCATGACGCCTGATCGATGTGTCCAAGGCCAGCCTTCGATGCGCCGAGATGTAACGCGCGCGGACATTCAGCGATCGCCGCGAAGCGCGTCAACTTGAATCTGTCGTCCTGCTTTGGTCGCAGTCGATGACTGCATGCCGCTGGGTGCGTGGTGGCCCGCACTGGTTGCGTTGGGCCGTTGGGCGGGATGGCGCCCGGTCTTCGGGAACCGCAACCAGGGCGATCCGATATTTCGGATGGCTGCCCCCGGCGGTTTTCCGGCGCTCCGGACAGGCCCGCTTTGGACGCATCGGCGGGTGCGTCGGCCCGCGGGGCAAAATCCAGCAAATTGAATGACATCCCCGCGATCGACCGGGCATTCCGCGACGTGGCACGAATGCTGCTTGAGGTGCCTACAAAAGGAGCGACAGCTCCAGAATATACAGTGCGAGGGGACGTTCAGATGCCAGCCGACATTCAAATCACGACCTGAAACGACCGGGACTTCGCCCGTTCGGCATTGCGCGCGTTCGCATGAATGCGGGCCGCAATGAGCGTCGGCGTGCGACTTCGGCTTGGCATGCAATGGAGAGAGCAATGACGATCGCGGACACGGACGATCAGGATCCGCAGGAAACCCGGGAGTGGCTCGACGCCCTGTCGGCCGTCCGGGGCCATCGAGGCAATGAACGCGCGGAGTTCGTCGTCAATGCGATGCTCGACGCGGCGCGCCGCGACGGCCTGCAGATCGAGCAATCGCTGACGACGCCCTATTGCAACACGATCCCCCTGGACCAGCAGCCGGCGCTGCCCGGCGATCGCGCCATCGAGCACAAGCTTCGCTCCATCATCCGCTGGAATGCGCTGGCGATCATTCTGCGCGCCAACAAGGAAAGCTCGGAGCTCGGCGGCCACATCGCGAGCTTCCAGTCGGCCGCCACGCTCTACGACATCGGCTTCGGCCATTTCTGGCATGCGCCGACCGATGCGCATGGCGGCGACCTGATCTTCGTGCAGGGACACTGTTCCCCCGGCATCTATGCCCGCGCCTTCCTCGAAGGGCGATTGAGCGAAGAGCAGCTGCTCGGCTTCAGGCAGGAGACCAGCGGCAAGGGATTGTCGAGCTATCCGCATCCCTGGCTGATGCCGGAGTTCTGGCAGTTCCCCACGGTGTCGATGGGGCTCGGGCCCTTGATGGCGATCTATCAGGCGCGATTCCTGAAATACCTCGAGAACCGCAAGCTGGCCGAGACGTCCAACCGCAAGGTCTGGGCGTTCATGGGCGACGGCGAAACCGACGAGCCGGAATCGCTCGGCGCAATCTCGCTCGCCGGCCGCGAGAACCTCGACAATCTGATCTTCGTCATCAACTGCAACCTGCAGCGACTCGACGGCCCGGTGCGCGGCAACGGCAAGATCGTGCAGGAACTCGAGAGCGTGTTCCGCGGCGCCGGCTGGAACGTCATCAAGGTGCTGTGGGGCTCGGGCTGGGACCGCCTGCTGGAAAAGGACAAGAGCGGCAAGCTGCTCAGGCTGATGGAAGAATGCGTCGACGGCGAATACCAGGATTTCAAGAGCAAGAGCGGCGCCTACATTCGCGAGCACTTCTTCGGCAAATACGATGAAACCAAGCAGCTCGTGTCCGACATGAGCGACGACGAGATCTGGCAGCTCGCGCGCGGCGGCCACGATCCCGCGAAGGTGTTCGCCGCCTATACCGCGGCCGTGAACCACAAGGGCCAGCCGACGGTCATTCTGCCGAAAACCGTCAAGGGCTACGGCATGGGGGAATCAGGCGAAGGCCAGATGATCGCGCATCAGGCCAAGAAGATGACCCAGGACGCGCTACGCGGTTTTCGCGATCGCTTCCAGGTGCCGGTCGCCGACGCTGATCTCGCCAAGGTCCCGTTCCTCCGGCTGCCGGAAGATAGCCCGGAAATGAAGTATTTCCGCGCGCAGCGCGAGAAGCTCGGCGGCTACCTGCCGCAACGCCGGCGGAAATCCGCATCCTTGCAGATTCCGCCGCTCTCCACGTTCCAGCGGCTGCTCGAAAACACCGGCGAGCGCGAAATCTCGACCACGATGGCGTTCGTGCAATTGCTCGGTGCGCTGGTGCGCGACAAGGCGATCGGCAAGCACATCGTGCCGATCGTGCCGGACGAATCCCGCACCTTCGGCATGGAGGGCATGTTCCGGCAACTCGGCATCTATTCGTCGGTCGGCCAGCTCTACCGGCCGCAGGACGCCGATCAGCTGATGTATTACCGCGAAGACAAGAGCGGGCAGGTCTTCCAGGAGGGCATCAACGAAGGCGGTGCGATGTCGAGCTGGATCGTCGCGGCGACCTCGTACTCGACCAACAACGTGCCGATGATCCCGTTCTACATCTACTACTCGATGTTCGGCTTGCAGCGCGTTGGCGATCTTGCCTGGCTCGCCGGCGACATGCGCGCCCGCGGCTTCCTGCTCGGCGGCACCGCTGGCCGCACCACGCTGAACGGCGAGGGCCTGCAGCATGAAGACGGCCACAGCCACGTGCTCGCCGCCACCATTCCGAACTGCATCTCCTACGATCCGACCTTCGCCTATGAGGTCGTGACCATCGTCCGCGAAGGCATGCGCCGCATGTATGAGGCGCAGGAGGATGTCTACTACTACCTCACCTTGATGAACGAGAACTATCCGCATCCGGCGCTGGCCGAGGCCGGCGAGGGCGCGGAGGAGGGCATTCTCAAGGGCCTCTATCTCCTGAAGAACGGCGGCGAGACCGCGAAGAAGGGACTGCGCGTCCAGCTCGTCGGCTCCGGCACCATCCTGCGCGAGGTGATCGCGGCGGCCGATCTGCTCAAGGCGGATTTCGGCGTCACCGCCGACGTCTGGAGCGCGACCAGCTTCAATGAGCTGCGCCGCGACGGCATGGCGGCGGAACGCTGGAACCTGCTGCACCCGACCGAACCGCGCCGCAAGAGCTGGGTGGAAACGCAGCTCGAAGGACATCCGGGGCCGGTCGTCGCGTCGACCGACTACATGCGCAACTACCCCGACCAGATCCGGGAACACGTGCACGCGGCCGGCCGCCGCTACGTCGTGCTCGGCACTGACGGCTTCGGTCGCAGCGACTATCGCGTGAAGCTGCGGAAATTCTTCGAGGTCGACCGTCACTACGTCGCCGTCGCGGCACTCAAGGCGCTCGCCGATGACGGGGCGATCAAGCCTGCGGTCGTGGCCGAGGCCATCGCCAAATATCAGATCGATGCCGGGCGCGCTGCGCCGTGGACCGTGTGAGGCAGGGAGCCGAGGGCAGAGCGATGAGTGGTCTGATCGACATCAAGGTTCCCGACATCGGCGACTTCAAGGACGTTCCGGTGATCGAGATCTTCGTCAAGCCGGGCGACAAGGTGAAGGCCGAGGATCCGCTGGTCGCGCTGGAATCCGACAAGGCGACCATGGAAGTGCCGTCGCCGCGCGATGGCGTGGTGAAGGCCGTGGTCGTCAAGGTCGGCGACAAGGTGAGCGAAGGCGCGGTGATCGTGCAGTTCGAGGGCGCCGGCGCCGAGCAGGCCGAAACGCGCCCCGTCGTCAGCGCGCCGCCGTCGCCGGTCAGCGCGCCGGCCGGACTCGCCGAAGTCCGCGTCCCCGACATCGGCGACTTCAAGGATGTTCCGGTCATCGAAATCTTCGTGAAGGTGGGCGACAGCGTCAAGGCCGAGGATCCGCTGATCGCGCTGGAGTCGGACAAGGCGACGATGGAAGTGCCGGCGCCGCTCTCGGGCACCGTGCGCGAAATCAAGGTGAAGACCGGCGACAAGGTCAGCGAGGGCGCGATCATCCTCGTGCTTGCGACCGGCGATGCCTCGGCTGCGGCCGGCGCTGCCGCACCCGCCGCGGCGCCCGCGTCCCCTGCGCCCGCTGCTCCTGTGGCGCAGGCAGGCGCGGTCGACGAGACGGCGTTCGCGCTGGCCTATGCCGGTCCCGCGGTGCGCAAGCTGGCGCGCGAAATGGGCGTCGATCTCGGCAAGGTCAAGGGCACCGGCAACCACGGCCGCATCGTGCGCGAAGACGTCGAGGCCTTTGCCAAGGGCGGCGCGCCGGCCGCCAAGCCGCAGGCCGCGGCGGCAAGCGGCGGCGGCGTCGGCATCGATCTGCTGCCCTGGCCGAAGGTGGATTTCGCAAAGTTCGGGCCGGTCGAGCGCAAGGAGCTTGGCCGCATCAAGAAGATCTCCGCGGCCAATCTGCATCGCAACTGGGTCGTCATTCCCCACGTCACGACCCACGACGAGGCTGATATCACCGAGCTCGAGCAGTTCCGGGTCAAGATGAACAAGGAGCTGGAGAAGACTGGCGTCAAGCTCTCGCTGCTGCCGTTCATGGTGAAGGCAGCGGTCGCGACCTTGAAGAAATTCCCCGAGTTCAACGCCAGCCTCGACGGCGACACCCTGGTCTACAAGAACTACTGGCACATCGGCTTTGCCGCCGACACGCCGAACGGCCTGATGGTGCCTGTCATCCGCGACGCCGACAAGAAGTCGGTGCCGGAGATCGCGAGTGAGATGAACGCGCTCGCCAAGTTGGCGCGCGAGGGCAAGATCAAGCCGGACCAGATGCAGGGCGGCACCTTCTCGATCTCCTCGCTCGGCGGCATCGGCGGCATCTACTTCACGCCGATCATCAACGCGCCTGAGGTCGCGATCATGGGCGTCTGCAAGGGTTACTGGAAGCAGCATTCAGCCGACGGCAAGACCTGGTCCTCGCGTCTGACCCTGCCGCTGTCGCTGTCCTGGGACCACCGCGTCATCGACGGCGCGGCCGCGGCCCGCTTCAACGTCTATTTTGCCAACGTGCTCGCCGATCTGCGGCGCGTGCTGTTCTGAGAAGGGGAGAGCGGCATGGCCCAGCAGATCGAAGTCAAGGTCCCCGATATCGGCGACTTCAAGGACGTCGCGGTGATCGAGGTCATGGTGAAGCCCGGCGAGACCGTCGCGGTCGACACCAGCCTGATCATGGTCGAGTCCGACAAGGCGTCGATGGAAATCCCGTCCTCGCATGCCGGCGTGGTCAAGGAGGTCAGGGTCAAAGTTGACGACAAGGTGAGCGAGGGGGCGATCATCCTCGTGCTCGAGGCTGCGGGGGCCGCCGCCGCACCGGCGCCTGCGCTCGCGGCCGCATCGAAGCCCGCGGCTGTTCCGCCGCCGGCCGCACCGGCCGCGGCCTCCTATTCCGGCAAGGCCGATATCGAATGCGAGATGCTGGTGCTCGGCGCAGGTCCAGGCGGCTACTCGGCCGCCTTCCGCGCCGCCGATCTCGGCATGAAGACCGTGCTGGTCGAGCGCTACGATACGCTCGGCGGCGTCTGTCTCAATGTCGGCTGCATCCCGAGCAAGGCGCTGCTGCACACCGCCTCCGTTGTCGACGAGGTCAAGCATCTGCCCGACCACGGCATCTCGTTCGGCGCGCCGCAGATCGACCTCGGCAAGCTGCGTGCGTTCAAGGACGGCGTGATCAAGAAACTGACCGGCGGCCTCGCCGGAATGGCGAAGGCGCGCAAGGTCGAGGTGGTGACCGGCGTCGGCGCCTTTGTCGACCCGCATCATCTCGAAGTCGCCACCGCGGGCGGCAAGAAGACGATCAGGTTCGCCAAGGCGATCATCGCCGCCGGCAGCCAGGCGGTGAAGCTGCCGTTCCTGCCCGAGGATCCGCGCATCGTCGATTCGACCGGCGCGCTGCTGCTCAAATCGATCCCGAAGCGGATGCTGGTGATCGGCGGCGGCATCATCGGGCTGGAAATGGCGACGGTGTATTCGACGCTCGGCGCGCGCATCGACGTCGTCGAGATGCTCGACGGCCTGATGCAGGGCGCCGACCGCGACCTGGTCAAGGTCTGGGACAAGATGAACGAGTCGCGCTTCGACAAGGTGATGCTGAAGACCAAGACGATCGGCGGCAAGGCCACCGAGGCCGGCATCGAGGTCAGCTTCGAGGGCGCGCAGGCGCCGTCCGGGCCGCAGCTCTACGACCTCGTCCTGGTGGCGGTCGGCCGCAGTCCGAACGGCAAGAACATCGGCGCCGACAAGGCCGGGGTCGCGGTGACGGATCGCGGCTACATCGACGTCGACAAGCAGATGCGCACCAACGTCGCGCATATCCATGCCATCGGCGACATCATCGGGCAGCCGATGCTGGCGCACAAGGCCGTGCATGAAGGCCATGTCGCCGCCGAAGTCGCCCATGGCGAAAAATCCTATTTCGACGCGCGGCAGATTCCGTCGGTCGCCTACACCGATCCAGAAGTCGCCTGGGCCGGCAAGACCGAGGACCAGTGCAAGGCCGAGGGCATCAAGTTCGGCAAGGCGGTGTTCCCCTGGGCAGCGTCCGGCCGCGCCATCGCCAACGGCCGCGACGAGGGCTTTACCAAGCTGCTGTTCGACGCGACGAGCCATCGCATCATCGGCGGCGGCATCGTCGGCACTCATGCCGGCGATCTGATCAGCGAGATTTGCCTCGCGATCGAGATGGGCTGCGAGCCGGCCGATATCGGCAAGACCATCCATCCGCATCCGACGCTCGGCGAGTCGATCGGCATGGCGGCAGAGGTCTTTGAGGGACACTGCACCGACCTGCCGCCGCAGAAGAAGAAATAACCTGCCTGCCGACCCGCGGGCACAGCGAGATCAAGGAGAACACACAATGTCTGGAGCGACCACTGCGGCGTCTGGAACGGCGGCCGTGACGCAGAAGAAGCCGTTTTACAGGATTCTCTATGTTCAGGTGCTCGTGGCGATCGTGCTCGGCGTCATGGTCGGCTGGCTCTGGCCGGATCTCGGCAAGAACGAGTGGATCAAGGCGATGGGCGACGGCTTCGTCAAGCTCATCAAGATGGCGATTGCGCCGATCATCTTCTGCACGGTTGTTTCCGGCATCGCGCACATTTCCGAAGTGAAGAAGGTGGGCCGCGTCGCGGTCAAGGCGCTGGTCTATTTCGAAGTGGTCTCGACCTTCGCGTTGGCGCTCGGCCTGATCGTCGCCAACGTACTGCATCCCGGCTCGGGTTTCCAGGGCCAGTCGAACGCCGCGGCGGTCGCCGGCTACGCCAAGCAGGCGAGCGAGATGAAGTCGGTGGACTTCGTGCTGCACATCATTCCCGACACCGTGGTCGGCGCGTTCGCGCAGGGCGAGATTTTGCAGGTCCTGCTGTTCGCCATCCTGTTCGGCTTCGCGCTGATGGGGCTCGGCGAACGCGCCCACACCGTCCGCGCCATGATCGACGACGTCGCGCATGCGATGTTCGGGGTGATCTCGATCGTGGTCAAGGTCGCGCCGATCGGCGCCTTCGGTGCGATGGCCTACACGATCGGTCGTTACGGGCCCCAGGCGCTCGGCAATCTCGCCGGACTGATCGCGACCTTCTATCTCACCGCGTTCCTGTTCGTGATCGTCGGGCTCGGCATCATCGCCCGCATCGCCGGCTTCTCGATCTTCAAGTTCCTGAAATACATCAAAGACGAGCTGCTGATCGTGCTCGGCACCTCTTCGTCGGAGAGCGCGCTGCCGCAGCTGATGGAGAAGCTGGAACGTCTCGGCTGCTCCAAGTCCGTGGTCGGTCTCGTCGTTCCCACCGGCTATTCGTTCAACCTCGACGGCACCAACATCTACATGACGCTGGCGACGCTGTTCATCGCCCAGGCGATGAATGTCGATCTCTCGTTCGGCGAACAGATGACGATCCTGATCGTGGCGATGCTGACGTCGAAGGGTGCCTCGGGCATCACCGGCGCCGGCTTCATCACGCTCGCCGGCACGCTGGCGGCGGTCAGGCCCGAACTGCTTCCCGGCATGGCGATCGTGCTCGGCATCGACAAGTTCATGAGCGAGTGCCGGGCCCTGACCAATTTGTGCGGCAATGGCGTCGCCTGCGTCGTGGTGGCGTGGTGGGAAGGCGAGCTCGATCGCGAGAAACTGAAGGTCGCGCTCGATCGCGACATCGACCCGTCCGACATCGAGGTCGCCATCACGACAGGCTAGCAGAGCGGCGTGATCCCTGGGGGGATCAGCGCCGGATCATCACGAGGCATCAAGGGAGTTGGTCATGACGGACGTGGTAATTGTCTCCGCGGCGCGGACGCCGGTCGGTTCTTTCAATGGGGCCTTCGGCGCGCTGCCCGCGCATGAGCTCGGGGCGGTCGCGATCAAGGGTGCGCTCGAACGCGCCAAGGTCGCGCCCGAGGACGTCGACGAGGTCATCCTCGGTCAGGTGCTGTCCGGCGGCGAGGGACAGAATCCGGCGCGGCAGGCGGCGATGGCGGCCGGCATTCCGCAGGAGAAGACGGCATGGGGCATGAACCAGCTGTGCGGTTCGGGCCTGCGCTCGGTCGCCCTCGGTCTGCAGCAGATCGCCAATGGCGATGCCAAGGTGATCGTTGCCGGCGGCATGGAGTCGATGTCGATGGCGCCGCATCTGTCGCATCTGCGTCCCGGCACCAAGATGGGCGACGTCAAGTTCATCGATTCGATGCTGAAGGACGGCCTGCTGGATGCGTTCCACGGCTACCATATGGGCGTCACCGCGGAGAATATCGCGGCGCGATGGCAGATCACCCGCGAGGAGCAGGACGCCTTCGCCACCAGCTCGCAGAACAAGGCCGAGGACGCCCAGAACGCCGGCAGGTTCAAGGACGAGATCGTTCCGGTCACCGTCAAGACCAGGAAGGGCGACGTCGTCGTCGACCAGGACGAATACATCCGCCCCGGTACGACCCAGGATGCGCTGGCCAAGCTGAAGCCCGCCTTCAACAAGGAGGGCTCGGTGACCGCCGGCAACGCCTCAGGTCTCAACGACGGCGCGGCGGCGCTGGTGCTGATGAGCGCAGACGAAGCCAGCAAGCGTGGTCTCACCCCGCTTGCCAAGATCGTGTCGTGGGCAACCGCAGGCGTCGATCCGGCGGTGATGGGCTCGGGCCCGATTCCGGCCTCGCGCAAGGCGCTGGAAAAGGCCGGCTGGAAGGTCAGGGATCTCGACCTCGTCGAGGCCAACGAGGCCTTCGCGGCGCAGGCCATCGCCGTCAACAAGGACATGGGCTGGGATCCGTCGATCGTCAACGTCAACGGCGGTGCCATCGCCATCGGTCATCCGATCGGTGCGTCCGGCGCGCGGGTTCTGACCACGCTGCTGTTCGAAATGCAGAAGCGCGGCGCGAAGAGGGGCCTCGCCACGCTGTGCATTGGCGGCGGCATGGGCGTCGCCCTGACCGTCGAGCGCTGAGCCAACCGGCAGGACGCAAGCAAGACGCGGACGGCACACGCCGTCCGCGGGCGACGGCGGCGGCCGATAGCGCGAACAACAAAAAAACGATCAGATCAGGAGGAGATCATGTCCAGGGTTGCGGTGGTGACCGGCGGAACACGCGGCATCGGCGAGGCGATTTCGATCGCGCTCAAGGCTGAAGGCTACAAGGTGGCCGCGAGCTATGCCGGCAATGACGAGGCGGCCGCCAAGTTCAAGAAGGAGACCGGCATCGACGTCTACAAATGGGACGTCGCGAGCTACGAGGCCTGCGTCGCCGGCCTGAAGCAGGTCGAGGCCGACCTCGGGCCGGTGGACGTGCTGGTCAACAATGCCGGCATCACCAAGGACGGCATGTTCCACAAGATGACGCCGGAGCAGTGGTACGGCGTCATCAACACCAATCTGAACTCGCTGTTCAACATGACGCGGCCGGTGTGGGAGGGAATGCGCGCGCGGAAGTTCGGCCGGGTGATCTGCATCTCCTCGATCAACGGCCAGAAGGGCCAGATGGGCCAAGTCAACTACTCCGCCGCCAAGGCGGGCGACATCGGCTTCGTCAAGGCGCTGGCCCAGGAGGGCGCCCGCGCCGGCATCACCGTCAACGCGATCTGTCCCGGCTATATCGCGACCGAGATGGTCAAGGCGATCAATCCGGAGATCGTGGCCAAGAACATCCTGCCGCAGATTCCGGTCGGCCGCCTCGGCGAGCCGCAGGAGATCGCGCGCGCGGTGCTGTTCCTGGCGTCCGACGATGCCGGCTTCATCACGGGCTCGACCATCTCGGCGAACGGCGGCCAGCACGCGGTCTGAGTTGTTTCGGCCACGGCGGAATTGAAGGCGACGGGCAAGCCCATGTCGGCGCCTCGAACGAGGGCATCAAGGCGGGGAATAGGATGGACCAGGATTTGAGAGAGGCGGCACTCGAATATCATCGCGTGCCGACGCCGGGGAAGATCTCTGTGGTGCCGACCAAGGCGATGGCCACCCAGCGCGACCTGGCGCTGGCCTATTCGCCCGGCGTCGCGGAGCCCTGCCTGGTCATCGCCGACGACCCGCTGCAAGCCGACGTGTTGACGTCGCGCAGCAACCTCGTCGCCGTCGTCACCAACGGCACGGCCGTGCTCGGGCTCGGCAATATCGGCGCGCTGGCCGGCAAACCGGTGATGGAAGGCAAGGCGTGCCTGTTCAAGAAGTTCGCCGGGATCGACGTCTTCGACATCGAGCTCGCCGAGGAAAACCCCGACGCGCTGATCGAGACCATCGCGCGGATGGAGCCGACCTTCGGCGGCATCAACCTCGAAGACATCAAGGCGCCGGAATGCTTCTACATCGAGAAGAAGCTCCGCGAGCGGATGAAGATCCCGGTGTTCCACGACGATCAGCATGGCACCGCGATCATCGCCGCGGCGGCGATCCTCAACGGACTGAAGCTGGTCAACAAGGACATCGCTGATGTCAAGCTGGTGTGCTCCGGCGCGGGCGCGGCGGCGCTCGCCTGCCTCGATCTCATCGTGAGTCTTGGATTGCGCCGCGAGCGGATCATCGTGACCGATGCCAAGGGCGTCGTGTATGCCGGCCGCGCCGAGAGCATGGACGACAACAAGGCGCGCTATGCCGTGAGGACCGACGCGCGCAAGCTCGACGACATCATTGACGACGCCGACATCTTCCTCGGCCTGTCGGCCGGCAAGGTGCTGACCCCTGACATGGTCAGGAAGATGGCGCGCGATCCCCTGATCTTCGCGATGGCCAATCCGATCCCCGAGATCATGCCGGAGGATGCGCTGGCGGTTCGTCCCGATGCGATCATCGGCACCGGGCGTTCGGACTACCCCAACCAGATCAACAATGTCCTCTGCTTCCCCTTCATCTTCCGCGGCGCGCTGGATTGCGGGGCGACCACCATCAATGAGGAGATGAAGCTTGCGACGGTGCGCGCGATCGCCGACCTTGCCATGGCGGAGGTGCCGGAAGTCGTGGCCGCCGCCTACAAGGGCGAGGGGCTTCGCTTTGGCCGCGACTACCTGATTCCAAAGCCGTTCGATCCGCGGCTGATCGAGATGATCGCGCCGGCGGTGGCCAAGGCCGCAGCCGACAGCGGCGTCGCCAGGCGCCCGATCGCCGACATGGATGCCTACCGCCAGAAGCTCGGCCGGTTCGTCTACCATTCCGGCAACGCGATGCAGCCGGTGTTCTCGATCGCCAAGGACAGCGGAAAATCGCTCGTTCTGGCCGAAGGTGAGGATGAGCGCATCCTGCGCGCGGCGCAGGTGATCGCCGACGAGCGGATTGCGCGGCCGTTGCTGCTTGGCCGGCCGGCGACGATCGAGCAGCGGATCGCAGCGTTCGGCCTCCGGCTGCGGCCCGGCCGCGACTGCGAGATCATCGATCCGCATGATGCGGAGATCTATTCCAAATGCGCTGAGGTCTACCATGCGCGCCGCAAACGCGATGGCGTGTCGGCCGCGCTGGCGCTGTCGGAGACGCGGAGCAACGCGACCGTGCTCGCCGCGATCCTGCTCGAACGCGGCATTGGGGACGCGATGCTGTGCGGCGTGATCGGAAGGACCGCAGATCATTTGGCCGGCATCCGCAGCGTGATCGGAACGCGGGAGAACGTGCGGACGCTCGCAATGATGCAGATGCTGATCCTGCCGCAGCATCAGCTTTTCATCTGCGACACCCACTGCAACCTCAACCCGACCGCCGAGCAGGTGGCCGACATCGCCTTGCTGGCGGCGGAGGAGGTCAAGCGGTTCGGCATCACGCCGCGGGTGGCGCTATTGTCGCATTCGAGCTTCGGCAGCTCGGCGGTGCCGGAAGCGCACAAGATGCGGGAGGCGCGCGCGATCATCCGCGAGCGGTCGCCTGGTCTCGCGGTAGAAGGCGAGATGCGCGGCGACGCTGCGCTCTCGCAATCCGTGCTCGATCACGAATTCCCGGATTGCGGCTTCGTCGGCCCGGCCAACGTGCTTGTCATGCCGAACCTCGACGCCGCCAACATCTCCTACAATCTGCTGCGGATGGCGGCGGGGCAGGGGCTGACGGTCGGCGGCATCCTGCTCGGCGCGGCCAAGCCGGCGCACGTCCTGACGCCGTCCTCGACCGTCCGCCGCATCGTGAACATGGCCGCGGTCGCAGCCGCGGATGCGGTATCCGAGCGAGCCTGATCGAGGGGGCGGATTGGGCGCACTGTGAACGCGATCGATCGAGGCCATCATGAGTGAGCCGCAGTCGGAAAAACGCCGGGTCGTGATTGTCGGAGGCGGGGCGGGCGGACTGGAGCTCGCCACCCGCCTCGGCGACAAATACGGCCGCAAGGGCAAGCTCGAGGTCACGCTGATCGAGCGCAACCGCACCCATGTGTGGAAGCCGAAGCTGCACGAAATCGCGGCCGGCAGCATGGATATCGCCGCCCATGAGGTCGACTATCTCGCGCAATCCTACTGGCATGGCTTCCGCTACCGGATCGGCGAGATGATCGGGATCGATCGGGAGCGGTGCCAGGTCGAGGTGGCGGCCTATCTCGATGCTGAAGGCCGCGAGGTGACGTCACAGCGCAGCTTCGACTACGACGTTCTTGTCATCGCCGTCGGCAGCCAGAACAACGATTTTGGCACGCCTGGCGTCGTCGACCACGCGATCAAGCTGGAGTCGCAGGCCGATGCGAAGCGGTTCCACGAACGCATGGTTAATGCATGCATCCGCGCCCATGCGCAGTCGGCGCCTCTCGGCGAACACCAGCTGAAGGTTGCCATCATCGGCGCCGGCGCGACCGGCGTCGAGCTGGCGGCGGAGCTGCACCGCACGACCCGCGAGGTCGTGGCCTATGGCCTCGACCAGGTCGATCCGCACAAGGACATCAAGATCACGCTGATTGAGGGCGCCGACCGGGTGCTGCCCGCGCTGCCCGAACGGGTTTCGCAAGAGACCGAGAAGTTGCTGGTCAAGCTGGGTGTCGATCTGCTGGTCGGGGCCAAGGTCTCCGAAGTGTTCGCCGACCACGTCAGTCTGACGGACGGCCGGACCATCCCCGCCGAACTGATCGTCTGGGCCGCGGGCGTCAAGGCGCCGGATTTCCTTAAAGGTATTGCCGGCCTCGAGACCAACCGGATCAACCAGCTCGCCGTGCGGCCGACCTTGCAGACCACGCGCGACGACAACATCTTCGCCATCGGCGACTGCTCGGCCTGCGCATGGGGCGAGCGCGGCAATGTGCCGCCGCGCGCGCAGGCGGCGCATCAGCAGGCCTCGCACCTCTATTCCCAGATCCCGCGGCATCTGCGCGGCGAGCCGATCAAGGATTATCGCTATCGCGACTTCGGATCGCTGGTGTCGCTCGGCGAGTTCAGCACGGTCGGCTCGATGATGGGCTCGCTGGTCGGCGGCGACCTGGTGTTCGCGGGTCTGTTCGCGCGCATGATGTACCTGTCGCTGTACAAGATGCACGAATACGCCCTGCACGGGCCGGCGAAGGTGGCGCTCGACACGCTCGCCCGCCTGATCACCAGGCGGACCGAGCCGCACGTCAAGCTGCATTAGCAGTGCAGAGGAGAGGGATGCTGTGTCGGCCATGATGCTGTGCCGAAGCTGGAGGGAAGGCTGATGGATGCGATGTTCCTCGGCTTGATCCTGCCGGTCGTCATCGCCTGCACTGGATTTTCCTATCGCGTATTCCGGGGCGAGACCGTAGAGTTGGGCCATGCGTGAGTGGTCGTCCGCAATGGCCGGCGCTCCCGGTGTTGTGCTGGTTCACGAGATGACGGAGCTTCCTTCCCTGGTGACCATCAAGGGACCTGCCACAGTCGGCTCGGTGGTGCCCACTTCCACGCGTTGGCTGGTTCGCGGCGCGGTTGCTCTTGCGCTGGTCGCCGCGGCGTCGTGGCTCGGATATGTGATCGCGTTCCGCCAGGGGCTCGACCATCTGCACGCCGCAGCTCAGCAGCGCCTGACCGTCGAGGCTGCCAGGCTCGACGGCCATCTTTCGCGATTTGAGTATCTGCCGTCACTGCTGGAGACATCGCCCAGCGTGTTCCGGCTGCTCGAGGCTCCCGACGATCGTGCACTGCAGCAATCCGTCAGCCTTTACTTGAAGTCGATCAATCTGCTTGCGGGAGCCGACAACCTCTATGTTCTGAGCGTCTCCGGCGCGACGCTTGCCGCGGCGGATTTCGACCAGCCCGGGACGCCGTTCGGCGAAAACCTGTCCTATCGCCCCTATGTCAGCGAAGCGCTCTCGCGCGGCCGCGGCGCGTTCTACGGCGTCGGCATCACGACCGCCAAGGCCGGCTACTATCTGTCCTATGCGCTGAAGGACGGCGGGGCGACCAAGGGCGTTGCCACCGTCAAGGTCAATCTGGAATCGTTCGAGCAGGCGTGGCGCAACACCGAGAACGACATTCTGCTGGTCGACGAGCGCGGGGTGACGATCCTCGCCTCTCGCGACGCGTGGCGCTATCGCCCGATGGCGCCGCTGTCGGTTCAGACGCGCGACGACATTGCGCGATCCAAACCCTACGGCAACCACGACCTGGCACCACTGGGATGGAATTTCGCTGGTCAGTCCACCGGCGATGCTGCGCGGATCACCGCGGAAAACGGCACCGCCTACACGGTCAGTGAGCTTCCGATCAACCGCGGCCTGTGGCGGCTGATCCTGCTCGACGACGAGGCGCCGACGCGGCAGACCGCGCTGATCATCGCCGTGATATCGGGCCTCGCGGCCGTCGTTGCGCTGCTGGCGCTTGGCCTTGTCGAGCAACGCCGCAGAGAGATCCAGCAACGGCTGGCCAGCCAGGCTGCGCTGGAGGCCGCGAACGACATGCTCGAGACCAGGGTGCAGGAACGCACCGCCGAATTGCGGGCCACGCAGGATGAGCTGGTCCATGCCGGCAAGCTGGCAGCGCTCGGCCAGATGTCGGCCGGCATCGTCCACGAGCTGAACCAGCCGCTGGCCGCGCTGCAGACCGCAGCCGACAACGCGGTCCTGCTGGTCGACCGCGGCGCGATCGGCGATGCCCGCGGCAACCTCACCCGGATTGGCGAGCTGGTACGCCGGCTCGCGCGCCTGACCAGCCAGTTGCGGGTATTCGCCTACAAGTCGAGCAGCCCGCTCGGCGCGGTCTCGGTCGATCATGCCGTGGCCGAGTCGCTCAAGATCCTGGCCGGGCGCGTCAAGGAGGGCGGCGTCGCCGTCGTGACCGAGGTCGACGCAAAACTCTGTGTCGTTGCCGATCAGACCCGGCTCGAGCAACTGTTGTGCAACATCGTGGCGAACGCGCTCGATGCCGTGGAAGGCGCAGAGCGCAAGTCGATCCTGATCCGGGCGGGCAGGGAAGAAGCGCCGGCCGCGCGCTGCCGCATCGCCATCAGCAACAGCGGACCCGCGATCGCCACCGACGTGCTGCAGCGCATGTTCGAACCGTTTGTGACGACCAAGCCCGCGGGCAAGGGCCTGGGCCTCGGCCTGATGCTCTCCAACCACATCGCGCGATCGTTTGGCGGCGAGCTGCATGCGCGAAACCTGATGCCTGATGGTGCCGAGTTCGTCGTGACCCTTCCATTGGCTGAGACAGCAGAGGCGGCTTCGCATGGGCGATGACCAAACGATCGGCGTGATCTATGTCGAGGACGATGACGACGTCCGGATCGGCGGCGTTCAGGCGCTCGAGCTTGCCGGATTCTCCGTCCTCGGATTTGCCTCGGTCGAGACCGCCAACGGATCAGTCCGTGCCGACATGCCCTTTGTAGTGGTCTGCGACGTGCGATTGCGCGGGCGGAGCGGGCTTGACTGGCTGTCGGATCTCCGCCGGCTGGACCAGGATCTGCCGGTGATCCTGATCACCGGTCACGGCGATATCTCGATGGCCGTGCAGGCGATGCGGACCGGCGCCTATGACTTCATCGAAAAACCCTGTTCCTCGGAGCAGCTGATCTCGGTGGTGCGCCGCGCGGCCGAGAAGCGGCGGCTGACGCTCGAGGTGCGCTCGTTGCGTTCAGCGCTGGCGGACCGCCAGGGCATCGACGCGAGCCTGCTCGGCCGGTCGCCGCAGATCCAGGAAGTGCGCCGTCTCGTCTCCACGCTGGCGGCGACCAATGTCGACGTCACGATCTATGGTGAAACCGGGACCGGCAAGGACGTCGTCGCGCGCTGTCTGCACAATCACAGCGGCCGTCGCGGCGGCAATTATGTCGCGGTGAACTGCGGCGGCCTGCCGGAATCGCTGGTCGAGAGCGAGCTGTTCGGCCACGAGGTCGGCGCCTTCACCGGCGCCACCCGTCAGCGGATCGGCAAGATCGAATATGCCAATGGCGGAACGCTGTTCCTCGACGAGATCGAGAGCATGCCGCTGAGCGTCCAGGTCAAGCTGCTGCGCTCGCTCCAGGATCGGTCGATTGAGCGCGTCGGCACCAACAAGCCGATCGCGGTGGATTGCCGGGTCGTGGCCGCGAGCAAGGTGAATTTGCTCGAGCTGAGCGAAAAGCGGCTGTTTCGCGCCGATCTGTATTATCGCCTCGGCGTCGCCTTCATCGAGCTGCCGCCGCTGCGCGAGCGGCGCGAGGATATCCCGCTGCTGTTCGAGCACTTCACCCTGGACGCGGCGCGGCGGTTCGAGCGCGACGCCCCGATCCTCGACGAGCAGACCATGTTGCGCCTGCTCGCCTATTCGTGGCCGGGAAACGTGCGCGAGCTGCGCAACGTCGCCGACCGTTTCGTGCTCGGCGTGCTCGATGGCAAGGCGATCACCAAGTCCGGCATCGCTACATCGGAGGTGTCGTTGCCGCGGCAGCTGGAGAACATCGAGCGCTCGATCATCGAGGACGCGCTGCGGCGCAAGCAGGGCGACGTGCAGGCGACCGCCGTGCTGCTGAGCATCCCGAAGCAGACGCTGTACGACAAGATCAAGCGGCTTTCAGTCAACGTCGACGGCATCAGGGAAGGCGCGACCGTGCGCTCCGCGTCCTGACGATCGCGGCAGCCGACGGCTGCCCCATGCGGGCGACGAGATCACAAGCTCTCGTTCATGCGAGGGTAAAGGGCGCCAGGTAGAAGCGGCCCGAAGTCGGAAGCAAACGAACTCATCAATCTTGCGAGGGGACGTCATGAATCGGCCATTCAACATGCCTGACGAGTTTGTCGAGGGCTTCATGAAGGCGGGGGAAAGCCTGTGGCGATCGCTCGGGTGGGCGCCCAAAAGCAATGGTGACGGGGCGGACCTCGGCGCGGCCCTGAACGCGTCGGGCCGCCTCGCCGAATTGCAGGCGGGCCACCTGATGCGCCTGTACCAGCTCACCGAGCACGTGATGAAATCCGCAGCCGGCGTGCAGAGCGACGGCGGCATCGAGCCTGCGCGCGGCGATCGCAGGTTCAACGCCACGGAATGGCGCGACAACGCCGCCTATAGCCTGCTTAAGCAATGCTATCTCCTGAACTCGCGCTATTGCGTCGATTTCGTCGAGGCGCTCGAGCTCGACGAGAAGGAAAAGCATCGCCTGCGCTTCTTCACCCGCCAGCTGGTCGAGGCGATGAGCCCGACCAATTTCATCGCCTCCAACCCTGACGTCATCAAGCTGGCGACGGATAGCGAAGGTCAGAGCCTGAAGGCAGGCCTCGACAATCTGATGGCCGATCTGGGCCGAGGCAGCCTGACCATCACGGACGAGCAGGCGTTCGAGGTCGGCAAGGATGTCGCCACGTCGAAGGGCGCGGTGGTGTTCGAAAACGAGCTGTTTCAACTCATTCAGTATGCACCGGCGACCGAGCAGGTGACGGCCCGGCCGCTGCTGATCGTGCCGCCCTGTATCAACAAGTTCTACATTCTCGACCTGCAGCCGGCCAATTCATTTGTCCGCTTCGCGGTCGAGCATGGCCTGACCGTGTTCATGGTCTCCTGGCGCAATCCCGATGCCTCGTGCGGGCACTTCGGCTGGGACGATTACGTCGAACACGGCGCCATGCGCGCCATCGAGATTGCCCGGTCGATCGCGGGCGCCGACAAGATCAACGTCGTCGGCTGGTGCGTCGGCGGGACTATCCTGTCGTCGGCGCTGGCGATCCTGCGGACACGCGGCGACGAGCAGGTCGCCAGCGTGACGTTGCTGACCACGATGCTCGACTTCCGCGAGCCCGGCGATCTCGGCGTGTTCGTGGACGAGGAGGGCACCCGGCAGCGCGAGCTGACGATCGGCAATGGCGGCATCTACCGCGGCTCGGAGCTCGGCTTCGTGTTCCAGACCCTGCGGTCCAAGGAGCTGATCTGGCCGAACGTGATCGACAACTATCTGAAGGGAAAATCACCGGAGCGTTTCGATCTCTTGTTCTGGAACGCCGACGTCACCAACCTGCCGGGACCGATGTATTGCTGGTACATCAGGAACATGTACCTGGAGAACAATCTTCGCGAGCCGAACCGGCTGACGATGTGCGGCACCCCCGTCGATCTCGGACGGGTCGACCTGCCAGCCTACGTGCTGGCCACCATGGAGGATCACATCGTGCCGTGGCGATCGGCCTATCGCACCACGGGCCTGTTCAGCGGCGAGACCCGCTTCGTGCTCGGCGCCAGCGGGCACATTGCCGGCGTGATCAATCCCGCCTCCAAGAACAAGCGCAGCTATTGGCTATCGGACCAGCGATGCGACGACCCCGCGGCGTGGTTCGCCGGCGCGAGCGAGAAGCCGGGCAGCTGGTGGAACGACTGGATCGCCTGGCTCCAGCCGTGGGCTGAGGACCGGGTGCCAGCCCGTACCCAGCTCGGCAGCAACCAGTATCCTTCGGGCGAATCCGCGCCGGGCCGATATGTGAAGACGAAGGCAAATTGATCGCGTCTGCCGTCGGCATTGGTGGGAGAATCGTCGCCGCTGCTAAGTTTCCTGCCCTTTTCGTCGAATTCGACCACGTTCGCCGCGCTTTGCGCGGGTTGTTACTAGCGCGAAACTGGTGCGGATCGTCTGTAGTCGAATCTTGGACCAGGACGTTGCGTTCTGCAGGTGATAACGTGAGAACGCACTCAGGCTCAGCGATCGACGGCAAGAGACCTCCATGCGGCAGCGGGCCGGCAGATCGCCGCGGCCGGCCAAGGTCAGCGTCACGATGCAGGCTATGGGAAAGTAATCAAAAGCGGTTCATGCAAGCCAAGCGGAACATAACGTGAGTTTCTGGGAGCGTCTAAAGACAGAGGCATCTGCTGAGTGGCGCGCTTACACCGAGCATCCATTCACGAACGGACTGGCAGACGGCTCGCTCGCCGAAGCGGCGTTTCGTTATTATCTTGCCCAGGATTACTTGTTCCTCATCGAGTTCGCGCGCGCCTACGCGCTCTCCGTCTACAAATCGCCCAAGCTTGCCGACATGCGTGAAGCCGCGGCCGGTCTTTCGGCCATCCTTGATGTCGAGATGAACCTTCATGTCACGTTCTGTGCCGGTTGGGGTCTGTCCCCAAGCGACCTTGAACAGACCCCTCCGGCGGCCGAGATGCTAGCCTATACCCGCTACGTGCTGGATGCCGGAATGCGCGGCGATCTGCTGGCGCTCAAGGTGGCGCTGGCCCCGTGCGTGATCGGGTACGCGGAGATCGCGAAGCGGCTGGCTGCACAACCCGACGCGAACGCTGCGACGAACCCCTATCGCGGTTGGATTGCCGAGTACGCCGGCGCGCCATACCAAGAGGTCGCGGCGAAAGCGGGGGCGCACTTGGAGCGTCTCGCTGATCTCTACGCCACCCCGGCCCGCGAGGCAGAGCTGATTGCGATCTTCAAGGAAGCTACTCGTCTCGAGGCAGACTTCTGGGAAATGGGCTGGCGCGCGGGCCAGCGTGTCGAATAGCGCTTCGGAAATAGTCAGGCTCATAACCTGAAGGTCATCGGTTCAAATTTGTTGGCAAAGCCATCCGCAGATTTGGACTCAACTGGGCTCTATTTAGTGATTTCGGTCTCTTGGTCGGACACCGTCAGCTTTTGACCAAAGCAGACCCATGCAGTTGGCCAACGAACGTTTTCAAACATCGCTTGTCGTTTCTTATTTTAGATCGTTAGGAGCGCGACGGCTTACAGGCCGACGTTCCGCTGGCCGAGGCGATGTCCCGCCTGCAGGCGAGGGCACGGCCGAGACTCAGTTCCCTCGCATTCTCCCGCGAGCAAAATCAATCGCATCCGACGGAGCGAATGATCGGGTCGGGTTGCTCAAAATGCGCAATGTAGGTCTTGAATTCTGCGCGATATGAGCATAAACGGCGGAGTTGGTTGCTCGTTTTATAGCAGAACGCGCAGAATGATCGAAGTGCGCGATGCGCGGGAGGACAACAGAAAATGCAGGTTCCAGTTAAGCGGGCGATCGAGAGCGTGCCTGGCGGGATGATGGTAGTCCCTCTGTTGGTCGGGGCGCTTATTGCCACCTTCTTTCCCGATACCCCGAAGTTTTTTGGCTCCTTCACCGGCGCACTGTTCTCTGGCGCGCTGACGATTCTCGCCGTGTTCTACGTTTGCATGGGCGCGAGCATCGACTTCCGCGCGACCCCCTACATTGTGAAGAAGGGCGGCACCCTGCTGATCGTGAAGGTTGGCGTGGCCGTTGTTCTCGGCCTGATCTTCGGCCGCATTTTGGGAGAGACGCCGGTCGCAGCTGGCATGTTCGCGGGTGTCTCGACGCTCGCGATCGTCGCCGCCATGAACGACACCAATGGCGGTCTCTATATGGCGTTGATGGGCCAATATGGACGTCCGCGTGACGTCGGCGCCTATACCGTCATGTCGCTCGAGAGCGGTCCTTTCCTCACCATGATCACTTTGGGCGTCGCCGGCCTCTCGGCATTTCCATGGCAGACCCTCGTGGGCGCTATCCTGCCTCTGGTGGTGGGTATGATCATCGGCAATCTCGACAGAGAGATGCGCGACTTCCTGAGCCGCGCGGTGCCTGTGATGATCCCGTTCTTCGCCTTCGCGCTCGGCGCCGGCCTCGATCTGTCGAAGGTCTGGCAGGCCGGCCTGCTCGGCCTCGGCATGGGAGTGGCGGTGGTGGTTGTGACCGGCATCCCGCTGTTCCTCGCCGATCGCATCACTGGCGGGAATGGAGTCGCGGGTGTTGCGGCGGCCTCGACGGCCGGTAATGCGGCGGCCGTCCCGGCGATTGTCGCCGCGGCGAATCCGGCCTATGCGGACGCGGCGCGGCCTGCGACTATCCTCGTCGCGGCGTGCGTCGTGGTTACCGCAATCCTCGTGCCCATCGTCACCGCCTGGACAGCCCGCGTTGTTGGCCGCGACGTCGAGAAGCCTGCAGAAGAGAACAACGTGGCTTCTGCCGGCAAGATGACCCCAGCGGCGCGCTCGGTTGTCACTGAGGCAAGTCACTGAGGCAAAGTCACTGAAGCAGGTCGCTGAGGATGGCCCCTAAAGCGCTTTCGAGCGAAGTGGATACCGGTTCGAGTCAAGAAAACGCGTCAAGCCAAAGCTGGCTGATCGTCGCTGACGATCTCACCGGTGCCGCGGACTGTGCGATCGCCTTCGGCAGAAGGGGGCGTCCGGCTGCGGTGACGTGGGGTGAGATGACCGACGCGTCGGGCAACCAGCTGCCCGTCCTGGCCTACGATGCCGCGAGTCGAGGCCTTTCGGCCGGGGCCGCTGCAGCCCGCCATGCCGATGTGCTGGCGCACCTGTGCAAAGGCGGACGTATTCTTTTCAAGAAGATTGACTCGACGCTGCGGGGGCAACCTGCGGCGGAGACTGCCGCCGTGCTTGCGCATCTCAAGTCACGGTCGGGTCCGGCCTTCGGCGTGTTCGCGCCGGCCTTTCCGGCCACCGGCCGCACCACCATCGACGGGCGCATCCTGGTCAAAGACCGCCCCCTCGAGGAGGCCGAGGTCTGGCACCGCGACCACACCTACCCGAATGCCGATCTTGTCGACGTTCTCGGAACCGCTGGCGTTCGCGGTGAGAAGGTCAAGCTCGCTGCCGTGCGCGGTGGCGATCTCAAAGCCACGTTCGCGAGGCTCGCCCGGGAGGGCGACGTGGTCGCGGCCTGCGACGCCGAGACTGAACACGATCTGCGTTTGATCGCGGAGGCGAGCCTGCATGCATCGCCCGCAACCTTCTTCATCGGCAGCGCCGGCCTCGCGCACGCCCTGGCCGGCCTCGAAGCCAGCCATGCCGTCGAGCCGCTGCGCATTCCGACGAGGGCATCCGGCACCCTGATCGTGGTGGGCTCGCTCGCCGGCGCATCTCGCGCCGCCGCGCGCGAGCTGGAGGCGACCGGCACCGTGGCGCATTTCCCGGTCGCGCCGGAGACGCTGCTCAACAATGGTGCCGGCCGGGCGGCGCTCGCCGCGGACGTGATGAAACGACTTGCCGGCGGCGGCGATACACTGGTTGAGATCATGATGGATGATGATCCCGACATGTCGCTCGGCCCGCAGCTCGCCAAGGGGCTCGCCGACGCTCTTGAGGCCGTCGCACCCGCGATCGGCGCCTTCGCTGCGACCGGCGGCGAAACCGCCGCGGCGATGCTGTCGCGCTTCGGCGTCAACGGCATCCGTCTTGCCGACGAAATCGAGCCGGGCGTGTCGCTCGGCCTTACTCTTGGCCGATTGTCTGTTCCGATCGCCACCAAAGCGGGCGCATTCGGTGACGAGAACAGCCTCATCCGCATAAGCGAGCGGCTTCGCGCCGTCCGAACCAGAGGAAGTTTCATATGACTCGTCCGACCATTGCGATCACCATGGGAGATCCGGCCGGTATCGGGCCCGAGGTGATCATGAAGGCGCTGGCGCAGCCGCAGGTGCAGGCGATCTGCAATGCGCTGGTGATCGGCGACGCCAACCGTCTGCGCAAGGCCGGTCAGATCGTCGGCGTGTCGCTTGAGGTCGATGCGTTGAGCGACGCGAAGCAGGCGAATTTTGCGTCGAAGGCCGTGCAGTGCGTTGACCTGAAGCTGGTGCCGGACGATCTGCCGTTCGGCAAGGTCTCGGCAACGGCAGGTGATGCGGCCTATCGCTATATCGAGAAAGCGGTGCAGGTGGTGCAGGCAGGGCTCGCGCACGGCATCTGCACCGCGCCGCTTTCCAAGGAAGCGCTGCATGCGGCCGGCCACAGATATCCCGGCCATACCGAGCTCCTGGCGCATCTGACCGGCACGCCGGAAGTATCGATGATGCTGGTGTCGCCGAAACTCCGCGTCATTCACGTGACCACGCATATCGGCCTGCTCGATGCGATCGAGAAGATCGAGCCCGACCTCGTCGAGCGTGTCATCGCACGCGGACATGACGTGCTGGTGCGCGCCGGCGTCGCCAATCCGAAGATCGGCGTCTGCGCCATCAATCCGCATGCCGGCGAGAACGGGTTGTTCGGCCGCGGCGAGGAAGCCGCGAAGATCACGCCGGCCGTGCAAGCCTGTCAGCGCAAGGGCTGGGACGTGCGCGGCCCCCTGCCTGCCGACACGCTGTTCTTCCTGGCCGGCCGCGGCGACTACGACATGGTGGTCGCGATGTATCACGATCAGGGTCATGGGCCCATCAAGGTGCTGGGGCTGGAAGCCGGTGTGAACATCACTGTTGGTCTGCCGGTGATTCGCACTTCGGTCGATCACGGGACCGCCTTCGACATCGCGGGCAAAGGCATCGCCGACGAGCGCAGCCTGATCGAGGCGCTGCGGCAGGCGGTCGATCTCGCGCCGAAGAACGCGGCTTGAGGGGGCTGCGCGGACTCCTTTAGGATGAGGAGCGAGATGCGCGTTAACCGCTGACATTGCGCGGCCGATGCATCGTGGTATCCATCGGCCGTGCCGCGAAGCCGATACGGTCGAGCTCGGCTGACGGCAATGAATCCGGGGGCTGAGGTTCGATGTCGATGCGCAGCAAGGAGCGTCACGCTCGTCTGTTGGAAGCACTGAACGCGGGAGAGATCGATGTCGACGATCTCGCGCGGCGCTTCGACGTCTCCGCTTCCACCGTGCGGCGCGACCTGCAGCATCTTTCCAAGAACAATGCCGTGCGACGCACCTATGGCGGCGCTATTCTCACCGCCCACGCGAACGAGACGACGCTCGAGCAGCGTCTCGCGGTTCAGGGCAAACAGAAGCAGGCGATCGCGCGCGCGGCGATCGATCTAATCGAGGATGGCGACACGCTGATTCTCGATGCCGGCTCGACGGTCGCAGCCTTCGGCCGACTGCTGCAGCAGCGGCGGCTGCGCATCATCACCAATAATCTTGCGCTGCTGCCCTTCCTCTCCAAAGGTCCGACCATAGAACTTGTGGTGCTGGGCGGCGCGCTGCGCACCACCAGCATGAGCACCATGGGGCCGCTCGCCAATGAGGCGCTGCGGCGCATGACCGCGGACCGCGCCGTCATGAGCGCCGACGGCGTGGTGAATGGCCGTGGCCTGTGCGAAGCGGATCTCGAACAGGTCGCACTGAAGTCGCTGATGATGCAGCAGTCGAAGGAAGTCATCGTTCTCGCCGACGCCAGCAAGCTCGGCCGCGCCGAACAGATGGCCTGGGCGCCGCTGCCGCCGCGCTGGACGCTGGTGACTGATGTCGGCGCATCCGAGGAGCAGTGCAAGCGTCTCGCCGATGCGGGAGCACGTGTGATCGTTGCCGGCGTTCGCTGAGCCGGCATCGCAATTCTTCGCGATGGTTCGTTCGCTCGCTCGCGCTATTAAACCCTGCCCTTCAATGACTTGAGAAGAGAAGCGCGCACGCCAGAAACGTGCTCGCGCATGATTGCCTCTGCACGCCACGGTTCGCGCGCCATGATGGCTTCGTAAATGCGGTGGTGATCATCGTGTCGCCTGCGCACATCACGATGTTCGAAAGCGACGATGTTGCGGCTCGACGACATCGGGACGTGATGGCAAATCCGGATCATCTCGCTGAGCATGCGATTGCGCGCAGCGGCCAGCAACGTGTCGTGAAAGTCGCCATTGATGCCGCGATAGATGAGAAGGTCGCCGTCCGCAAATTCTCCGCGTGACAGCAACTCATCGCCCGCAACGAGACTTTTCTCGATCACTTCGCGCTCGCTGTCGCTGAGGCCTCGTTCGGCCGCAAAACGTGCTGCAAGTCCCTCCAGCGACGCGCGGATCTCATAGGCGTCCACGATGACGTTGAGAGGGAATTCCCGGACGGTAAAGCCGCGATTGGGTGCGTAATCAAGCAGGCCTTCGCCGGCCAGCGCCTGCAGGGCCGCGCGCACCGGCGTGCGCGAAACATCAAGGGTCTTGCTGAGCCGGACCTCGTTCATGCGCTCGCCGGCGCTGACGGTGCCATCCAGGATGAAGTTGCGGATCCGCTCCATAACCGAGAGCGCGCGGTTGCCTGCGCGGATACTCGCGGCTTCGGCTGTTTTGAGGTCTGTCTGATCAGACGTCTCGATTTCTTCCATCACCGCAACTGTACACACTTTTGCTGTGGAATGTCAATTCGAGTAGTTCACTCTACAGATTCAAGCGACATTTTGCACGAAATCCGCGCATTTTAGGGAGGCAATCTGCCAAAATGTTGATCAGGTTTAAAAGGTGTATGTAATTCTTGTTGACTCCGATTTGTGACGCGCAATGATGCGCCATCGGAAATGACCAAAATGAACGGCACATCTCATGGGTTCTGGGAAGGCGATCGGCGAAAATGCCATCGAGGAGATCACTGCGGACCGTTCTCCGCATTATGAGCCGTTCGGATGGCATCATTGGCCGGAACACCCCTGGCTCGCTTATCAATTCCGCCGCGGTCTCGGTGAGACCCAGGAAGGTGGCGGCAGCGTCTCCGAGGTGATGCTGGCGGGATCTCGGATGATCCCCGGCGATCTCGAGAGCTGGCACAAGGAATGGATGGTGATCGCCGATGCCAACTGGCAACGCGGTCTGGCCGAGGAGAGACTTGGCCACATCCGCACCGCCATGAACTGCTTTCTCCGTGCTGCCGATTACTACCGGCAAGCCGAATTCCATCTGGAGCCGATCGACCAGCGTCGGCTTCCGACCTTCGAGAAGATGGAAGCCTGTTCGCACAAGTTCATTTCCTATCTAAATCCACCCGGCGAGGTCGTCGATATCCCCTATGAGCCGGGCAAGCCGATCTGCGGCTACTTCATCCGCGCGCCATTTCCCGGCGACAGGCTGCCGGTGCTGATCTGCATGGGCGGTCTCGATTCCATCAAGGATGAGATGTGGTACATGCAGGCCCATGGCTGTCTGCAGCGAGGCATCTCGGTGCTGATGGTCGATTTGCCCGGGCAGGGCGGCACGCTGCGCCGTCACGGCCTTCCCACGCGCGCCGATACGGAAGTGCCGGTCGGCAAGTGCATCGATTGGTTGGAGCAGCGAAGCGATGTCGATCCGTCGCGCATTGCCGTCTGCGGTTCCAGCATGGGCGGCTACTACGCAGCGCGCGCCGGCTGTTACGAGCATCGCCTCGCGGCTGTGATCTCCCATGGCGCGGTGTGGTCCGTGCATGACATGTGGGGCCAGAAGGGCGACGATTTCGGCCTTGCGATGCATATCCGCTGGGTATTTGGCGCCAAGACCATGACGGAAGCCCACGAACTGATGAAGCCCTTTACATTGAACGGGCATCTCAAGCACATGAAGTGCGCATATCTCGTGCTGCATGGTGGTCACGACGTGCTGACAGTGACGGCGGCGCGGGCCACCTATAATCACGCTATCGCCAATGGCGTGAATGCGACCTTGCGCGTGCTTGAACCGGAAGAAACCGGAGCCGAGCATTGCCAGCACGACAATCCGACCATCGGGCAGGAGGTCCTTGCCGACTGGCTCGCCGACAAGTTCGGCATCGATCAGCGCGAGCTGCTGAAAACCTCGTTTAATCCGCTGGTGTGAGCATGAATCTCGGTGTCGATCATATCAAGGCTGCGGTTGTTGCCATCGACCTTCATCGCGGTCATCTCGACCTGACGGTCGCGACCATGCCGACCACGCAGGAGGTGGCGGACCGCGTCATTGCTGCGAATAAGCGGTTGTTCGATTGGTGCCGCGCCAACGGCATTCTGGTCGTGCACCAGCTCACCTCCTATCGCGACGAGGCTGAGATCCGCGCCAATCCGTTCTGGCGCACGCGCGCCGAGGATCCCAAGGCGACGCGCAAGAACGTGATGCGGCACAATATCATCGGCGGTCCCGGGTGCACCGTGATGCCGGAGCTGCTCGACGCCAAGGATTTCATTATCGACACCAAGAAGCGCTACGATTGCTTCCTCGGCACCGATCTGGATTTTGTGCTGCGCTCACATGGCGTCAACACGCTGCTGATCACCGGCGTGAATACCAATTCCTGCGTTCTGGCGACGACGACGGCCGCCAATGTGCGCGATTATTCGGTGATCGTGGTCGAGGACTGCGTGGACAGCATGGACGGCCCCGAGCTGCATGCCGCCGGCCTCGCCTGTATCCGCACCGCCTTCGGCTTCGTGATGGATACCGATGCTGTCATGGAGCTCGACGGCCTCAAGGCCGGCAGCGGCGTCGCATGATCCGTTTCAATTTCTCACCTTCCAAGGGCATCCAGCTATGACCAGTCCCATGCAGCCGCGTGAGCGCTCTGATTTTTCTGCCATTGTCGATCGCCCCAAGCTGAAGCTGCCAGGCAATGCCCGTCTGATCTTCTGGACTATCGTCAATTTCGAGGTCTGGGACATTTCCAAGCCGATGGCGCGGCAGGTGCTCCCGGCGCCGACCGGCCTGCCGCTGCTCCCTGACGTGCCGAACTGGAGTTGGCATGAATACGGCATGCGTGTCGGTGCCTGGCGCTTCTTCGATCTGTACAAGAAGCTCGGCATCAAGCCGACGCTGTCGATCAATGCCCGTGTCTGTGAGGACTATGAGCGCGTCGCGCGGGAAGCCAAGGATCTCGGATGGGAATTCATGGGCCACGCTTATGAGCAGGGGCCGATCCACAAGGAGGCCGATCAGAAGGCGATGATTCATCGCTCGATGGACGTGATCGAGAGGTTCACCGGCAAGCGCCCGGTGGGGTGGCTCGGACCGGGCCTGACGCAGACGCTGGAGACGCCGGAATATCTCGCCGAGGCTGGCGTAAAATATATCGGCGACTGGGTCTATGACGACGAACCCACGGTAATCCGCACCGACAAGGGACCGCTCACCACGCTGCCTTACACGGTCGAGATAAACGACATTCCGATGATGATGGTGCAGCATCACGAAGCGACCCAGTTCTTCAACCGCGCCAAGGATCAGTTCGATCGCCTATATATCGAAAGCGCTGATCGGCCGAAGATCATGTCGATCGCGATCCATCCCTATATTTCCGGCCAGCCGTTCCGCATCAAATATCTCGAGCAGGTGTACGACTACGTGAACCAGTTCGAAGGCGTCGTACATATGAACGGCGCCGAGATCCTCGACTGGTACAACACGCAGGTGACCAAGTGAGCGTGGCAGGTCAGCAGGTATTGCCGCCGGTCCCGGCGATCGGCGTGCCGATCGTCGGCGGCGGTTTCTTTCCGGTGCGCCGCGTCTATTGCGTCGGCCGCAACTATCTCGACCATATCCGCGAGATGAAGGAAGCCGACGAACGCGATCCGCCCTTCTTCTTTCAGAAGCCGCGTGACAGCGTGGTGCCAGATGGCTCGCGCGTGCCGTATCCGCCTTTCACCGAGGACTTCCAGTACGAGGTCGAGCTGGTGCTGGCGATCGGTGAGCCCGGCCGCAATATCGCGGTGGAAGACGCGCTCGAACATATCTGGGGTTATGCGGTCGGCATCGATCTCACCCGCCGCGATCGCCAGCGCGAGGCGCGCGACATGCGCCTGCCCTGGGAGATGGGCAAGAGCTTTGACGCATCGGCGCCCTGCGGCGTCATCGCGCCGGCGCGCGACGCGCGGCATTTTAACAATTGCGTCATCACGCTGTCGGTCAACGGCGTCGAGAAGCAACGCGGCGATATCAGCCAGATGATCTGGAGCGTGCCGGAAATCGTGGCGCAGCTTTCCAAGCAGATGAGGCTGGAGCCGGGAGATCTGATCTACACGGGCACCCCCGCCGGTGTCGGCGCCGTGATGCCCGGCGATGTCATCGATGCACGCATCGAGGGGCTGCCCTCGCTCGGCATCACCATCGTTGCCCCAGAGGTGTGAGCATGCTGCCTACCGAACGTATCTCTTATTCGCCGATCGACGCCCGGCTACCGTTGAAGCTGCCGAATGGCAAGCGCATGGCGGTGTGGATCATCGTCAATGTGGAGGAATGGGACGCCACGCTGCCGATGCCGCGGACCGTGCTGACGCCGCCGGCCGGCGGCTCGCCGTCACCGGACATCCCAAACTGGGCGTGGCACGAATACGGCAACCGCGTCGGCTTCTGGCGCATGCTGAAAGTGTTTGACGATTACAAGCTGCCCGCGGCGCTGGCCATCAACGGTTCGGCAATTGCTGCCTACCTGCCCATCGTCGAGGCTGCGAAAGCACGCAACTGGGAATTCATGGGCCATGGCTTCACTCAGCGCAACATGCAGAAGGTGGAGAACGAGCGCGAGGATATCCGCAAGACCGCCGACGTGATCGAAAAAATCACCGGCAAACGGCCGCGTGGCTGGCTCGGACCGGGCCTCACCGAGACCTGGGAAACGCCGGATCTACTGAAGCTGGAAGGCTATGAATATGTATGCGACTGGGTGCTGGACGACCAGCCCGTGTGGCTAAAGACGACGACCACGCCCATCGTGAACGTGCCCTATACGCAGGAATGCAACGACGTCGCCATGATGCTGATCCAGCATCACAAGGCGTCAGAATATTACGACCGCGCCATCGATCAGTTCGAGCAGATCTACGAGGACGCGGCGGATAGCGCCCGCGTGATGGCATTGGTTGTGCACCCCTACATCATGGGCGCACCGCATCGCCTGAAGCATTTTCGTCGCATCTTCGACACGATCGCGAAGAAGCCGGACGTCGCCTTCATGACGGGCGAGCAGATTCTCGCTTGGTATCTCGACGTCGGGCCGAAAGCGCCGGCGGCATAGGGCGGGCAAAGTCACCGGGCATGAGCCTCTTTCAACTCCTCAACGGCCTGACCTTCGCTGCACTGCTGTTCGTGGTTGCGAGCGGTTTCACGCTGATCTTCGGCCTTTTGCGCATCGTCAATCTCGCCCATGGCGCGCTGTATCTGTTCGGCGGCTATATCGGTTTCAGCATCGCCGTGAAGACCGGCAGCTTCATCGTCGGCGGGATCGGCGCCATGGCCGCGATCGCCGCCATCGGCTTCGTGCTCGATCAGGGCCTGCTGCGCTTCGTGCGCGGCAACGAGCTGCGGCAGGTGCTGCTGACCCTCGGCGTGGCCTTCTTCCTCAACGATCTCGCGCTGGTGATTTGGGGCGGGGACAGCTTCACCGTCCCGATCCCGGAATTCCTGCGCGGCGGTGTGCGCGTGTTCGGGACCTTCTATCCGAAGTACCGCCTGTTCGTGCTGGTGATGGGCATTCTCGTTTTCATCGGCCTGTGGGTGCTGCTCAATCACACGCGGCTCGGCGCGCTGATCCGCGCTGGTGTCGATGATGCCGAGATGGTGGAAGCCTCCGGCGTCAATATCCGCCGCGTGTTCCTGTTTACCTTCCTGTTCGGCTCGGCGCTGGCCGGCCTTGCCGGTCTGATGGGTGGCGCCTTCCTGTCGCTTTACCCGTCGGCGGATGCGGAAATCCTCACCTTTAGTCTTGCCGTGGTGATCATCGGCGGTCGCGGCAGCCTGGTCGGCGTCGCCGTCGGCAGCCTGCTGGTGGGCCTGCTGAATACGCTGGGGCAGGTGATGTTCCCCGAACTCGCTTATTTCGTGATCTTCGGCCCGATGGCGGTGCTGCTGGCATTCCGTCCGCTCGGCCTGTTCGGACGTGCCACATGACGCCCGCATCCAAATCCCGGATTCTCGGTATGACCGTGCGAGGCGCCATTACTGCCGCTGCGATCCTGATCGTCGCCGCGCTGCTGCCGTTGGGATTGTCCAGTTATCAGGTCGGTCTCGCCACCGAGATCCTGATCTTCGGCATTCTCGCGATGTCGATCGATATCCTCGCGGGCTTCGCCGGCCGCACCTCGCTTGGCCATGGCGCCATCTTCGGCGTCTCCACGTATGTGGTGGTCTATATGACTTCGCAGGCGGAGATGTCGCCGTGGTTGGCGCTGCTGCTCGGTATTGCGGCGGCCACTGTGGTGGCGGCGGTGTTCGCGCTGCTCGCGGTGCGCACCTCCGGCGTCTACTTCCTGCTGCTGACGCTGGCGCTCGGCATGATCATCTGGGGCGTCTGTCTGCGCTGGACTCAGGTGACCGGCGGCGAGAACGGCATGCGCGGCGATGTCCGTCCGGCGATCCTTGTCGGTCAGAGCGCGTTTTACTGGGCGGTGTTGGCCTGTGCGGCAGTGGTCTCTTACGCGATGTGGCGCTTCGTGTGTTCGCCGTTCGGCTTGACGCTGCGCGGTATCCGCGACAGCGAAAGCCGCATGCGCAGCCTCGGCTACAATGTGCCGCTGCATCTGTTCATCGGCTTCTCGGTGTCCGGCATCTTCGCCGGCATCGCCGGAGCGCTCTATGCGATGTTCAACAATTTCGTCAGCCCCTCGACCGTCGCGCTCGCGCAGTCAGTGGAGGGTGTGCTGATGATGATCGCCGGCGGTGTTGGCACGCTGTTTGGCGCCTTTGTCGGCGCGGCGGCGATCATCGTACTGGAGAACATCGTCAGCTCCTATACTCAGCGCTGGCTGATGGTGCTCGGCATCACTTTCGTCCTCATCATGATCTTTGCCCCCGAGGGTATCATCGGCAAACTGCGCGCGATCTTCTCGCGCAAGGCCAAAGCACCTTAGACCGCACTTACATTTCATTCGAGTTTCTCACGAAAGGGCTTCGAGATGGATCGCAGACGATTTCTCAAGACTTCGACCGCCGCCGTGACTGCAATGGGTGTGGGCACCGCGCCATGGCGCGTCGCGCAAGCGCAGGCCACGCCGATCAAGATCGGCCTGTTGGCGCCACTGACCGGCGTTGTCGCTTCCGGCGGCAAGGAAATGGTCGAGGGTGTGCAGTTCTATCTCGATCAGGTGAAGAACGAGATGGGCGGCCGGAAGGTTGAACTCGTGATCGAGGACGACGCCTCGAACCCGGACACGGCGCTGCAGAAGGCGCGCCGTCTGGTGGAGCAGGGCAATTGCCACATGCTGATCGGCAATTTGCTCGCCAATACCGGCCTTGCCGTCGCCAATTACGTCAAGGGCACCGGCACTCCTTACTTCATTCCAATCATCGCCGCCGACGATCTCACCCAGCGCGCGCGCATCAAGAACGTGATCCGCGTCGCCGGCTATACGGCTTCCGCCTTTACCCATCCGTTCGGCGACTGGTGCCTGAAGCAGGGCTACAAGAGGATCGCCACCATCAGCCAGGATTATACTTTCGGTCATGAGCAGTGCGGCGGTCTAGCTCAGGTCTTCACCGAAGGCGGCGGGACGATCGTGCAGCAGTTCTGGCATCCGCTGAACACTGCCGACTTCAGCCCCTATCTCGGCCAGCTCGCCGAACTCAAGGTCGATGCCATCTTCGCCATGGAGACCGGCGCCGACTCGACGCGCCTCATTCAGCAATATGCGTCTTTCGGTCTGAAGGAGAAGACGCCGCTGCTGATGGCCATGAACGGCACTGACCAGTCGGTCATCCGCACCATAGGCCCGGAATGCGAAGGCATTGTCGCAGCCGCGCATTTCGCCGAAGGTTCGGACGTGCCGACCACTGCGAAGTTCGAGAAGGAATACGAGGCCAAATACGGTAAGATCCCGTCGCTCTACGGCTTCTCGATGTATTCCGGCATGATGTGGATCGATGCCGCGCTGAAGAAGATCGACGGCAAGGTTGAGGACCGCGAGACCTTCATCGAAACGGTGCTGAAGACCGAACTCGACAACTCGCCGCTCGGCAAGACCGTCAGGTTCGACGACTACGGCAACCCGATCTATGACGTTTATATTCGCAAGGTCGTCAAGCGCGCCGACGGCAAGTTCTGGAACGTGCCGATCGAGACCTATCCGAATGTCTCGCAGTTCTGGAAATACGATCCGGTGACGTACCTGAAGCAGCCGCCTTACTCGCGGACCTTCCAGGGTATCAAGAAGGCCTGATCTGAAACGCTGACACCGAGACGCGGCGGGTCCGCGCCTCGCTTGACAGGATTTTTCCGTGTCCGAACCGATCCTGACGCTGAGCGATGTTACGGTGGCTTTCGACGCCCTCAAGGCGGTCGATGGGGTCAGCCTGACCGTGCCACGCGGCCAGCGCCGAGCCATCATCGGGCCTAACGGCGCCGGCAAGACTACTCTGTTCAACGCCATTGCCGGCGCGCATCCGCCGACCTCCGGCAAGGTCATGTTCAACGGAAATGACGTGTCAGAACTGCCGCCGCATCGGCGAGCCCGGCTCGGCATCTCGCGCACGTTCCAGATCACGAATCTCTTTCCGACGTTGAGCGTGCAGGACAACATGATGCTGGCGCTGCGTGGATTGAAGCCGAAGAAGTTTTCGCTGTTTGGCGCGCCTGATCCGGACGAGGCCGAAGCTGCGCGCATCGCCTCGGCGCTGAAGGCCGCCCGCATTGCCGAGCGCGCGGATGTCATCGTCAAGGAAATGTCCTATGGCGAGCAGCGCCAGCTCGAAATCGCCATCGCGCTGGTGACAACGCCGACCATGCTCCTGCTCGACGAGCCCGCCGCCGGACTGTCGCCCTCGGAGCGCTCGATGATCGCGGAAGTCATCCGCTCGCTCGATCCGGCCATCACGGTGATCCTGATCGAGCACGACATGGATCTCGCGCTCGGCCTCGTCGATCACGTCACCTGCATGTTCGAGGGCCGCGTGCTGGTAGAGGAGCCGCCGGAAGGCATACGCCGCAACGCAAAAGTCCAGGAAGTTTACCTCGGGAAGCCGCGCCATGCTTGAGATTCGCGATCTGTACAGCGGTTACGGCGATGCGGTCGTTGTGCGCGGCGTCTCGCTCGATGTAATGCCCGGCGAAATCGTGGCGCTGCTCGGCCGCAATGGCATGGGTAAGACCACGGTGATCCGCTGCATCATGGGCCTCGTGCCGCCGCAGGTGCGCTCGGGAAGAATCACCTGGCGTGGCGAGAGCCTGCTCGGTCTGCGCGCGCACGATATCGCCGGCAAGAAGATCGCCATCGTGCCGCAGGGCCGCCGATTGTTTCCGTCGCTAACGGTCACCGAACATCTCACCATGCTCAAGAGCGCAAGCGCCAAAGACGGCTGGACGCTCGATCGCGTGTTCGGGATATTTCCGCGCCTCGCCGAGCGTCGCCATCATCGCGGCGGCCAGCTCTCCGGCGGCGAGCGCGGCATGCTCGCGGTCGGCCGCGCACTGATGATCGACCCCGAACTGATCCTGATGGACGAGCCGTCCGAGGGCCTTGCACCGGTGATGGTGCAGCATCTCGAAGGCATCATCGTCGATCTGAAGAAGGAGGGACTGTCGATCCTCTTGGTCGAGCAAAATCTCTACAGCGCACTCGCGGTTGCCGATCGCGTCTATGTGCTGGAGACGGGGCGAGTTGTGCATCATGGCACAGCGGAAGAACTGAACAATCAGACCGATGTGCTGTTCCAACGCCTCGGCGTCCAGTGAGGTTGTCATGAGCGAAGATCTTTTGCGGCAAGTGGTCGCCGAACTGAATCAGGCACCGGAATCCGCCAATCGCACGGCGCGAGCGACAGCTCTCGTCACAGATGTGAATACGCGGATCGCGACCGAGGCCCTACGCGCGATGCCATTCGATACCTCGCCCTATGCCTATCAGGCGTGGCTCGCCCAAGCGGACAGGTCCTGATGCAGGCGACACAGATTGCTGCGCTCGATCTGAGCGCGCTCGCCAAAGCCATCGCTGACGGCGAGGTGACGTCGGTGGAGGCGACCGCTGTTGCCCTCAACCGCCTTGTGAGCATAGGTCACAAGCTCAATGCAGTCGTGCGTCTCGACAACGCACGCGCGATGGACGCTGCGGCGGCCGCGGACAGGCTGCGTGCATCCGGCGCCGCCTTGCCGCCACTGCACGGCGTGCCGCTGGCGCATAAGGACCTGTTCTATCGCGCCGGTGATCTTTCTGGCGGCGGCTCCAGGATCCGTGCAGAGTTCCGAGCCGATGTCACATCGACGGCCATCGCGCGGCTCGATGCGGCTGGCGCGCTCGATCTCGGCCGCCTACAACTCGCAGAATTTGCCATGAGCCCGACCGGCTTTAACGAGTCTCTCGGCCATGCCCGCAATCCGTGGAATCCGGCGCACGTGCCCGGTGGATCGTCGTCGGGTTCCGGCGTTGCCGTGGCGGCGCGTCTCGTCACTGCCTCGCTCGGCACTGACACCGGCGGTTCGTTGCGCCATCCCGGCGCCATGTGCGGATTGATCGGGTTGAAGCCGACCTGGGGGCTCGTGCCGATCGATGGTGTTATGCCGCTGTCCGCCTCGCTCGATTGCGCTGGTCCGCTGACGCGCACCGCGAAGGACGCGGCGAGCATTCTCTCGGTGATCGCGGGGCGCGACTATCTCAAAGGCATCGATACCGGCATCGCCGGCCTGCGCATCGCCGTGCCCGGCGGCTATTATCGCGAATTGCTGCATCCGCAGATCACGTCTGCGTTGGATGAAGCGGTCAAGACTCTGACTTCGCTCGGCACCGTGGTGTCCGAAACGACACCACCCGACATGACGTTGATCAATGCGCTGATGCAGCTCGTGATGAGCGTCGAGGCGGCGACCATCCATCGCCGCTGGCTGATCGAGCGCCCGCAGGATTATGCCGATCAGGTCCGTGCCCGGATCGAGCCCGGCCGGTACTATCCGGCCACACGCTATGTGGAAGCGCTCTCGCTCCGCGCGCAACTTACCGAAGCATGGATCACAGCCTGCATCGGTGACGCCGATCTCGCTCTGCTACCGGCGATCTCCATCCCGGTGCCGACTATTGCCGCGACCACCGAAGGCAATCCCGCCGATGTGGCAGGCGTCATCGGCCGGCTCACCCATTGCACCCGCGGCATCAATTACCTTGGTTTGCCCGCTGCCTCGGTGCCCTGCGGCTTCGATAACGCCGGCTTGCCCATCGCATTCCAGTTGGTCGGCCGTCCCTACTGCGAAGCAATCATGCTGCGCGCGGCGCACGCCTATCAGAGCGCCACCGACTGGCACCACCGTGTGCCTGCCGCCGCCGAGCTCAACTAGAAGAGACGTTTCATGCCCATCATCGACATGCATACCCACGCCTTCAGCAAGCGCGTCGAGCCGCTGGTGGCCGGCAAATATGATCCGATGAGCAATCCCTATCGCCGCGACATGTCGCCGGCGAGTCGCGAGACTGATGCGGAGCAGGGCAAGATCCTGCCCGGGCTGATGCTCGATATCGTCAAGCGCCGCGAGATGATGGCGAAGATGGGCGTCGATATCCAGGTCGTCGCGCCAGCGCCGGCGCAGCAGCATTACTGGGCCGACGAGGACCTGCTGGTCGCACTGTCGCGCGCACAAAACGAGGACGTCGCCGCGATGGTTGCGCAGGACCCCGCACATTTCGCCGGGATGGGCACGCTGCCGATGCGCTTCCCGCAGCGGGCCATCGAAGAGGCCGTGCATGGTGTCGATACGCTCGGCCTGCGCGGCTTCCAGATCGACACCCGCGTCGAGGATCTCGAACTTTCCAACGCCGCCTTCGACCCGCTCTATGCGCGCCTCGCAAAACTGCGGGCGCCGCTGTTCATCCATCCACTTGGCTTCTCTCACGGCCAGCGCCTGGGTGACTTCTTCATGGTAAACAGCGTTGGTCAGCCGGTCGAGGAAACATTGGCCATCGCCCATTTCATCATGGGCGGCGTTCTCGATCGTCATCCCGATCTCGACGTGGTGATCGCTCATGGTGGAGGCTATTATCCGTTCTATGCCGCGCGCATGGATCATGCTTGGAAGGTGCGCCCCGAAGTACGCCGCTTCACGGCGGACGCGCCGTCCACCTATCTCAAGCGCTTGTGGTTCGACAGCTGCGTATTCTCGCCGACCTTGATCGACAATCTGGTCGCCACGGTTGGCGCCGATCGCGTGATGATGGGCTCGGACTATCCTTTCGACATGGGTGATGACGATCCGGTCGGCCTCGTCAGACAGGCGAAGCTCTCGGATGCCGATCGCGAGAAAATCCTGTTCGGCAATGCCAGTCGGCTGTTCCGCATCGCCTAGCGCAGGAGGACAGAACATGATGAATGGCGGCAAGCCCTACGGCCTCTACATTGACGGCCGCTTTCAGTCCGCTTCGTCGGGGCGTGTGATGCGGGTTGAGAATCCCAAGAACCGCAGCCATCTCGCCGACGTTGCCGAAGGCAATGAGACGGATATCGACCGCGCCATCGACGCCGCCGAGCAGGCTGCTTCGGTCTGGGCAGCGACGCCCGGCGCCGTGCGCGGCGACATCATGCACCGGGCGGGCGAATTGCTGGCGAAGAAATTGCCCGAACTCGTCACCATCGAGATCGACCAGATTGGCCGCGCCCGCCGTGAGATGAGCGCGCAGCTCGGCCGCCTGCCGGAATGGTTCCGGTATTTCGGAGCGCTGGCGCGCACGTACCAAGACACCGTCCCGCCGTTCGGCGGCAACTTCCTGAACTATACGCGCCGCGTTCCGCTTGGCGTTGTCGGTCATGTCACGCCTTGGAATCATCCGCTGCTGATCCTCACCAAGAAGATCGCGCCGTCCATGGCGGCGGGCAACACCATGGTGGTGAAGCCTAGCGAACTCGCGCCGATCACTCCGCTGCTGCTCGGCGACATCTTCAAGGAAGCCGGCGTACCCGATGGCGTCTACAACGTGGTGCCCGGTCTCGGCGGCGTGGCCGGCAAGGCGTTGACCGCCAGCAAGCGCATCAAGAAGATCGATCTCACCGGCGGTACCGAGACTGGCAAGATGGTGGCCTCCATGGCCGGCGCCAATCTCACCAAGGTGGCCGCCGAGCTTGGCGGCAAGGCCGCGGTGATCATGTTCGACGACACGCCGGTGGAGCGCGGCGTCGCCGCAGCGCTGTTCGCGTCGTTCATCGCCACCGGCCAGACCTGCGTGCAGGGCGCGCGTCTGCTCGTGAGGCGTTCAGTGCATGACGCTGTCGTGGCGGAGCTGGTGAAACGCACCAATGCGATCCGGCTCGGCGATCCGCAGGACATGGCGACTCAAATGGGGCCGCTGGTCTCAGCCAGGCAGCGCGATATCACAGAGCGTTATGTGAAGATCGGTCTGCAGGAGGGCGCTGTCCTCGCGGCTGGCGGCAGGCGGCCGGACGGTGCGCAGTTTGCGAACGGTTATTATCACCAGCCGACCATCTTCACCCATGTGAGTCCCACTATGCGCATCGCCCAAGAGGAAATCTTCGGCCCGGTGGTCTGCGTCATTCCGTTCGACGCCGAGGAGGAAGCGATTGCCATCGCCAATGGCACCGAATTCGGCCTCGCCACATCCATTTGGACTCGTGACGTGACTCGCGCACATCGTGTCGCGCATCAACTGCAGAGTGGTATCGTCTGGATCAACGACCACCATCGCATCGATCCCTGCTCGCCCTGGGGCGGCTTCAAGATGAGCGGCATCGGGCGCGAGAATGGCGTCGTCGCCTTTGAGGAATACACGCAGATCCAGAACGTCATCGTCAATCTCTCTGACGAGCCGTTTGACTGGTACGCTGACGACGGCAAAGAAAAACGTTATAGCTAAACAAGCGGACGTCGCGAAGCTCGGTAAGCACCACGCTCGGTGGTCGGGTCTTTGCCTTCTTTGAGTCGGTCCTTGGCCTTGTCGCGCTCGCGCCGTGCGTCGGCAAGAGAGAATGTGCCATCGCGGCCATTGCCGTAAGGGCCGAGGAGTAGGTTTTCTGACGGCCATGGAAGCGGTAGCCCATCCGCCAGAGTTTGGAGGCAGCGCTGCCGGGCCTGCTCACGTCCGGCGTGACGAATAGATAGAGGTCGCCGCCGGTCACGTCGGAAATCTTGGCCGGGCTCCACGCGTCCCCGCCGAATTTCGGTCGGGCAGTTCGGCAGTCGACGTCAGTCCTGATCCTGCTTTGGATTTGCGTGCGCGCCGTCGCTCTTGCGGGCCAGCTGCTCAATTCCTTAGCTTGGAATAACGGAAGTCGCCGTGAACGTCTGTTCTCCCAATACCAACAGATCGGCCGGGATTGGATGAGAACAAACGGTGACGAACACCGGGTTAACAGAAGTGCCTATTTTTCAAGGGTTTGAAGCACTGCGCGGACGGTTGCGGACGCTTGAGAACGGGCTTGAACAGCCTAGTTGGTGCCCCTGGCCGGAATCGAACCAGCACTCCTTGCGGAACTCGATTTTGAGTCGAGCGCGTCTACCAGTTCCGCCACAGGGGCCTTCATGGCCCGGGCCGTGGAAAATGGCCAAGGTTGCGAAGCGCGCGGACTATAGCGGGCGGCCCGTCGCGGTCAACCCGCGCGGATGTGATTGTCCCGCGCCTCGACAGCGGTATTTTCGCGCGATACGACCCGGGAGAGCAGGGCCGGGGCCCCAACGAGCATGGCCCGTCCGAGCGATGCAAGCAGGCGACCTGCCGAGACAACTGCCAGGAGAACTGCCGTGACGCTCGCCGCCGCCCATCAGTCGCATGCCGCCGCCACCGGCAATCCGGCGCTGACCTCGGCCGCCGCGATCGCCGTGATTGCGGCCGCGACCTTGGCCGGCGCCTGGTTCTTCCAGCTGGTGCTGGAGATCCTGCCCTGTCCGCTCTGCCTCGAGCAGCGCTACGCCTATTACCTCGCGGTCCCGCTCGGCGCCGTGGTGGCGTTCGCGGCGGCGAAGGGCGCGCCGCGTCCGGTGCTGCTGGCGGGGCTTGCGATCCTCGGTCTCGCCGCGCTGGCCAATGCCGGGCTCGGGGCCTACCACGCCGGCGTCGAATGGGGATTTTGGCCGGGACCGACCGATTGCTCCGGCCCGGTGATGGATTTCAGCAAGGCCGGCTCGCTGCTCGAGCAGCTCGACAAGGTCAAGGTGATCCGCTGCGACGAGGTGCAGTGGCGCTTCCTCGGCATCTCGCTCGCCGGCTACAACGTGCTGATCTCGCTCCTGATGGCCGCGACTGCCACCTGGGGCGTGGCGAAGACGGCCAGGGGCTGAAACCGTCGTAACCTGTAGGGTGGGTAGAGCGCAGCGAAACCCACCATCTCTCCCGCGGCACCAACCCGATGGGTTTCGCTGCGCTCTACCCATCCTACGAAGCCAGGTGTGGCCTAATCGTCGACGTCGTCCTGGGGGCGGCCGAACAGATGGATGATGCCCGGCGTCGAGATCGTGACGAACACGAAGCGCGAGAGGTGATGCGCGCCGACGAAGATCGGGTCGATGTGAAGGGTCAGCGCCAGCGCCAGCATCGCGTCCATCGCGCCGGGCGCGAACGCCACCACGACGTCGGCCAGCCGCACATGGGTGGTGAAGGCGATCACCGCGACGAACACCGCCGAGATCAGGATCGCGATCGCGAACGAGCCAAGCCCGGCATTGATGTGGCTGAGCAAAGTAGAGGTCTTCATCCGCGCGAAGCGGGTGCCGATCAGCGCGCCGATGCCGACCAGCGCGACGTTGCGGACCCAGGGCGGCAGGCCGCCATCGACCAGGCCCGAGCCATGCAGCAGGCTGGAGGCGAGCATCGCGCCGAACATCCAGCTGGCCGGAAATTTCACCCAGCGCAGCAGCAGCGAGGCGCCGATCGAGGCGGCAACCAGCGCGGCAAGGCCGAGCGGCGAGGCGACCGTCGCCGGCAGCGGCGGGGGAGCTGCGTGCGTCACCCCGGTCAGCGCCAGCACCAGCGGCAGTGCTGCGGTCAGGATGATGACGCGCATGGTCTGCACCACGGCGATGGCGGCGACGTCGGCGCCCTTTTCGGCGGCGAGGATGGTGATCTGCGACAGCGCGCCCGGGCTGCCGGCGAGTAACGCCGAGGTCTGGTCCCAGCCGTGCACGCGCTGCAGATAGAGGCTCGAGCCGAAGGTCGAGCAGAAGGTCGCGAGCGCGAGCAGGCCGATGGTGAGCGGGTACGAGCTCATATGTTGAAGGAGTTGCTGCGACATCAGCGATCCCAGCGAGATGCCGAGCAGCAGCAGCACGGCCTGCGTCAGCACCGCCGGCACCGCGAGCGGCCGTCCCGCCAGCGCGGCGATGGCGACCGCGACCATCGCGCCGGAGATCAGCCCGCCCGGCAATTCCGCCCACAGGAATAGCACGCCGCCGGCGGTGCCGATGACGAGAGTCTCGAGCCCGTTCAGGACTTTGGCGCGGTCAGGAATGGCTGTCGCGACAGATGCGGGGAGCTGGGTCACGGCATCTTATGGCAAATTCGCATCCGTAGAACAATTGCAGCAGCGCCATGCAGCAATGCGCCGGCCGATCGATTGTGACAAGGCCGCGTCAACACGAAGGGACCGCGCCCGATGTGTCGGGGCGGTCCCGCCTCGCCATCTCGCGTCGTTTACCGGCGCGAGCGGTCTGATCGATTACTGCTTGGCCGGTGCGGCCGCCGGCGCAGCCTTGTCGCCGGCTTCCTTCAGGCAGGCCTTGCGAAACTTCTTGCGCTCCTTGCCCTTCAGCTTCTTCTCGTCGGCCTGCCTCGAGCATTCCAGCGAGGCGGCGCTGCGCGGCTTGGACTCCTTGGCCGGCGCGGTGGCCTGCGGGGCGGCATCCTTGGCGGCCGGCGCGGCCGTTTGCGCGAACGCGCCGCCCATCAGCAGCACGGAGGCGAGCGCAGTCACGGTCGCGAGCGAGGAAATCTTCGTCATGGCAGGTACCTCATCGGGAAAGGAGCCGAACCGTCGCGCGGCGATGATGAACCGCGGATGAACATGCGGCGGTCCCGCCGCCACAATATTTTGCCGGGGCGGCGCGCCAGCGCGTTGTCGCAAGTTCGGGTTGCGCTAGGATAATGGTCTTAATTCCAATGCCCCCCAAAGGGAGACCAGGGATGAACATTCAGACCAGATTGTTGTGCGTGATGGCGGTGTCGGGCTTTGCAGCCGTCGCGGCGAGCGCGCCGGCGCAGGCGCTGACCGCGCAGGAGTGCAGCGCCAAGTACCAGGCGGCAAAGTCGGCCGGCACCCTCGGCGGCCAGAAGTGGAATGACTTCCGCAAGGCGCAGTGCGGCGCCGACGCGACGCCGGCTGCGGCGCCCGCCGCTCCGCCGCCGACGGCCGCCGCGCCCGCTCCGGCCGCGCCGAAGGAGGCCAAGAAGGAAGCTGCTCCCGCTGCGGCACCGGCAGCGCCGAGCGGTCCGGCAGTGTTTCCGAGCGCCATCGATCCCAAATATGCCAAGGAGACCGAAGGCAAGGGACGCATGCATACTTGCGTCGACCAATACAACGCCAACAAGGCCACCGGCGGCAATGGCGGCCTGAAGTGGATTCAGAAGGGCGGCGGCTACTACAGCGAATGCAACAAGCGCCTGAAGGGCGCCTGAGCCTGCCCGGACGGATCTGATCAGCGGCCGGTGCAAAGCCGGCCGCTTTTCATTTGGCCCCGTTCTACTGCTGCTCTGCGAGCAGCTTGTCCGCCGACTGGGCCAACAGCTGCGCGCGCTTGCGCGGGCCGCGGTCGGGGAACAGCAAGCTCTGGCCGAACAGAAAGCCGTAGAACAGGAAGGCCTGCGCGTCGGCTTCCTCGCCCGACAGCCCGGTGGCGCGGTAGAGCTGGCCGACATTCTTCAGCCGCGCGGCGTCGACGCTTGCCGCGGCCGCGGCGGCCGCCTCGTCGGTGCGGGCCCACTGCCGGATCGCGAGCTCGATCGCCATCGCCTCCGTATTCATGCGCTCGGTGTACAGCGTGATGATCGCCTTCAGCCGCTCGCGTGCGCTGGCGCCGTCGAGCGCGGTCTGCTTCTCGATCGCGGCAATGCGGCCGTCGCGCCAGCGCGCCAGCATGGCCTCGAGCAGCGCGGCGCGATCGCGGAATCGGCGGTAGAAGCCGCCTTTGGTGACGCCGAGATTCTTCGCCAACACCTCGACCCGCACGCCGTCGACCCCGCTATGGGCGAGCTCGGCAAAGCCGGCGGCGATCCAGACGTCGCCCTTGCCTTCAGTCATGTGATCTCCGCAGACCGGACCCGATACGGTACCGTATTGCTAGCCCGCTTCGCCAGTGATACGCTACCGTATCAAGAATGGCAAAAGCGGAGGAGCGGCAAGATGGAGGGCGAGGCGACCTATCGCGGCGCGGTCTATCCCTGGCACTGCGACCACATCGGCCACATGAACGTGATGTGGTATGTCGGCAAGTTCGACGAGGCGAACTGGAACATGTTCGCGCGGATCGGGCTGACGCCGAGCTATCTGCGCGAGTCCGGCTGCGGCATGGCCGCCGTGCAGCAGAGCATCGCCTACAAGCGCGAGCTGTTCGCGGGGGACGTCATCGAGGTCAGGAGCCGGCTGGCGGAATTCCGCGACAAGTCGCTTCGCATCCTGCACGAGATGCGCAACGCGGAAACCGGCGATATAGCCGCGACCTGCGAGATCACGGCCGTGCATATCGATCGTGCTGCGCACAAATCGGTGCCGTTCGCACCGGCGATCCGCTATGCGGCGATGCCGCATCTCGTCCCTGCCGAACCCGCAATCGCGTGACCGCCATGCCGAGCTTCGAGCCGAAGAATCCGGATTTTCGCGCCGTCGCGGCCGACACCTTCGCGCGCCAGCGCGCGATGCAGACGCTCGGCATTTCGATCGCGCGCATGGCGCCGGGCGAGGTCGATCTCGCAATGCCCTATGCGGTGGAGTTCACCCAGCAGCACGGCTTCGTGCATGCCGGCATCATCACCGCCGGTCTCGACAATGCCTGCGGCATCGCCGCCTTCACGCTGATGCCCGAAGGCGCCGGCATCCTCACCGTCGAGTTCAAGACCAACCTCTTGGCGCCGGCCCGCGGCGAGCGCTTCCTGTTCCGCGCCGCGGTGGTCAAGCCGGGCCGCACACTCACGGTGTGCGAGGCCAAGGCCTACGCCGTGCAGGACGGCGTCGAGACGCTGGTCGCGACCATGACCGGCACCCTGATGGCGCTGCAGCCGCGGGAGTAGTGAGCGGCAATAGTCCAGACCCGTCATCCTGAGGTGCGAGCCTTGCAGCGCAATTGCGCTGCTGGGCGAGCCTCGAAGGATGCACGGCCCCGCCGGTGGCCGTTCATCCTTCGAGGCTCGCAAGAGCTCGCACCTCAGGATGACGGTGACGAGTTCGGCGAGGATGACGGGCCTGGCAAAGATGCGCCCCGACAGCGCCTCACGCATTGACAAGCCCCCGTCGCGGCGACCTGATAGGTGGATGTCCTTCGCGAACGCCGCGCCATGATCGCCAGCCTCAGCCTGATCCTGCTCTGCCAATTGATCGGCGAGGTCGCGGTGCGCGCGCTTGGCGTGCCGGTGCCGGGCCCGGTGATCGGGCTGATGCTGCTGCTGGCGCTGCTGTTCGCGCGCGACCGCTTCGCCGCGTTCGCGCGCGGGCCGCTCGCCAATGACGGTGTCGAGAGCGCAAGCCGCGGCATGCTCGCCAATCTCTCGCTGCTGTTCGTGCCGGCCGGCGTCGGCGTGGTGCAGAAGCTCAACCTGCTCCAAGCCCACGGCGTCGCCATCCTCGTGGTGCTGGCGATCTCGGTGGTGATCACGCTGCTGGCGACGGTCGCGACCTTCGTCGCCGCCAGCCGTCTCTTGGCGCGCCGCGAGGAGAGGCGATGAGCGACAATCCGTTCTCGCTCTGGGTCTATCTTTCGCAGTCGCCGCTGCTCTGGCTGACGGTGACGCTCTCGACCTATGCGGTGACTGATGCGGTCTCGCTGAAGACCGCGCGCCATCCGCTCGCCAATCCGGTGCTGCACTCGGTGTGGATCATCGCCGCCTTCCTGCTGGTGACCAAGACCTCCTACACCGCCTATTTCGCCGGCGCGCAGTTCGTGCATTTCCTGCTCGGGCCGGCGACAGTCGCGCTCGCGGCTCCGCTGTACGAGAACCGCAGGCGGGTCGCGGCCGCGGTCCTGCCGATGCTGATTGCGCTCGTGGTCGGCTCGATCGTGGCGATCGTCTCGGTGGTGCTGCTGGCCGAAGCCTTCGGCCTGCCGCGCGATGTGGCGCTGTCGCTGGCACCGAAATCGGTCACCGCCGGCGTCGCGATGGGCATCAGCGAATCCCTGCATGCCGATCCCTCGCTGACGGCGGTCGCGGTGATCCTCACCGGCATCATGGGCGCCATCATCGTCACGCCGCTGATGAACCGCGCAGGCTTCACCGATTACCGCGCCCGCGGCTTTGCGGCCGGCATCGCCGCGCATGGCATCGGCACGGCGCGCGCGTTCCAGGTCGACGAGGTCGCGGGTGTCTTTGCCGGCATCGCGATGAGCCTGAATGCGCTGGTCACGTCGCTGCTGGTGCCGCTCGCCGTGACAATTCTGCTGCGCTGATAGCCGATGCAGTGCAGTTTTGTGCTATCGGCATAGCGCTGAACAGCAAATTCTTCTAAGGTCGCGGCCGCAAACGCGAGTCTGTTCCCCTTGGTCTTCTCCGCAGCTCAAAGTGTGCTTGGCCTCGCATCGGGCATGCTGGTCGGCTTCTCGCTCGGCCTGGTCGGCGGCGGCGGCTCGATCCTGGCCGTGCCGCTGATGGTCTATGTGGTCGGCGTGCCCGAGCCGCATGTCGCGATCGGCACCTCGGCGATCGCGGTCGCCGCCAACGCCGCGATCAACCTCTCCAATCACGCGCGCGGCGGCAGCGTGATCTGGTCCTGCGCGCTGGTGTTCGCGCTGTCGGGCATGTGCGGTGCATTCGGCGGCTCGATCCTCGGCAAGATGCTCGACGGCCACAAGCTGCTGGCGCTGTTCGCGCTGGTGATGCTGGCGATCGCAGGGCTGATGCTGAAGACCCGTGCGCGGGTCGGGCTGACCGACGTCAAGATCTCGATGGCCAACATGCCCGCGATCATCGGCTTTGGCCTTGCCACCGGGACCATGTCCGGCTTTTTCGGGATCGGCGGCGGCTTTCTGATCGTGCCGGCCCTGATGCTGGCGACAGGGATGCCGATCATGAACGCGGTCAGTTCCTCGCTGGTGGCCGTCACCGCCTTTGGCATGACCACAGCATTGAGCTATGCATGGTCGGGACTGGTGTCGTGGGGCCTGGCGGCGTTGTTTGTCGCCGGCGGCATCGCCGGGGGGCTGGTCGGCACGCGGTCGGCGCGGCACCTGTCGGAACGGCGCGGCGCCCTCAATACGGTCTTTGCGGCGGTGATTATCGCCGTCGCGATCTATATGTTGCTGGGTAACATCAATGTGTCCTGAGCGTAGAACGGCGAGGGACCCGCGCGAAAGCCAGACATGAACCAACTGATCAAACCATCCGGGATCAATTCCGGGCTCACCCGCCGCACAACGCTCGGCCTGTTCGGCGCGGGCATCGGGCTGCTGGCGGCAGGAGCTGCGCGCGCCGAGGAAGAGAAGGTGTTGACCGAGGCGCAGGTGCTGCGCGATCCGGAAATTCCCGTGATCGGAAATCCCGACGGCGACATCACCATCGTCGAATGGTTCGACTACAACTGCCCCTATTGCCGCAAGCTCGCGCCCGAACTCCGTCAGGTGGTGCAGGACGACGGCAAGGTCCGCCTGGTGTTGAAGGACTGGCCGATCCTCGGGCCGGTGTCCAAGGTCGCGGCGCGGATGGCGCTGGCGGCACGCTACCAGAACAAGTTCGAGGCCGCCCATGAGGCGATGATCTCGGTCAATTCGCGCATTACCGAGCCGCGCATCGCCGAACTGCTTTCCGGCGCCGGCCTCGACGTCGACCGGCTGAAGAAGGATCTCGACGCCAACGCCAAGGCGATCGACGCGCTGCTGGTGCGCAACAACGAGCAGGCCGAGGCTTTCGGATTCAACGGCACGCCGTCCTTCATCGTCGGCAAGTACCGCGTCCCCGGCGCGCTCAGCATGGACCAGTTCGAGCAGGCGATCGCCGACGCTCGCAAGGCCAACATGGGCCGCAAGATCGAGAGAAACTAGGGGGAATGCACCGGCGGCGAAGCGCTAGCTCGCGAGCAATTCGCCTTGCTTCTCGCGCACGAAGGTCTCGAACGGTTTCGGCGGTGCGCCGCCGATCTTTTCGATCGTACCGGTCACTGCATAGCGGGGATCCTTCGGGTCGATCGCGGCGCCGCGGATCGCCCGCCACAGTGAGGACAGATGCTCGACTGCATGGGGATTGTAGTCGCGTGCCCGCGCATCTTGGCGCCATTCGTCGTCGGAGATTTGCTCGTACCGCACATCGCGGCCAAGGACGCGCGCGAAGGTCGCGATGATCTCCTTCAGCGACAGCGTTGCGCCGATCAGCGGATAGGCGGTGCCCGCCTTAAGTTCGGGGCTGGCCAGAAGGCCGGCGGCGACGCGGGCGACATCTTCGCCCGCAACCAGCGGCAGAACGGTATTTTCGCCGCCCCAGGGCAGCCGGACCGCACCTTGCGCTGGCAGGCTCTGACGGACCAGTGCTGCGACATTTTCGTAGAAGATGGTCGCGCGAATATGCACCGCACCGATGTCGGCCCATTCGAAGACCTGTTCCGACAAATAGTTCTGCCGCATGCGCGGCGTCGGCGCATCGGGAGAGGATTGCAGCATCACCAGATTGACCAGCCTGGATACGCCGGCCTCACGGGCGGCCAGTGCCATTGGGGTGGCCGCGTCGAGAAGACCGTCCTGGACCGGATAGGCGAAATAGATCGCCGACGTGCCTTGCGCAGCGCGCTGGACCGAACGGATGTCGAGAAAATCGCCCTGGACGATTTCGGCGCCAAGTGCACGCAGTCGCTCCGATCGTTCGTCGATCGTATGGACAAAGGCGCGCACGGGAACGCCACGCGCGAGCAGCATTTCGGACACGTGACGGCCGGTCTTGCCTTGCCTGCCGCCGCCTGCAGATGTGACGAGAATGGGTTTTGTCATGACTACACCTCTAGGATTCGCTGGTACCATATGGTACCAAGCTGCAGGCGATGTGCGGTACCGGTTGGTACCAAGTCAAGGTGGCCGGATGACGGTTAAACAAGTTGTGAAGTCGCGCGCGGATGCGGCCGGGGAAGTCCCGGTACGCCGGCGCATCCTGGAGGCAGCCTTTTCGGCGTTCATGGAGCAGGGCTTCGCCAAGACCTCCACGCTCGAAATCGCAACGCGGGCGAAAGCATCGAAGCGCGAGCTCTATGCGCATTTCGGCAGCAAGCAGGAGATCCTGGCCGCCTGCATCGCCGAGCGTGCGAAACGATTGCGCATGCCGGCCGATTTGCCTGAGCCGCGCGACCGCCAGACGCTGACGCTGGCGCTGGCCGCGTTCGGAAGCAATCTCTTGCGGGAGATCAGCGATCCCACCGTGATCGCGGTGTTCCGGCTGGCAATCGCCGAGGCGGTCCGCGCGCCAGATGTCGCCAAGGCATTGAACGATGTCGGTATCGCAGCAAGCCGCACCGCTTTGCGCGAACTCATGACCCGCTCCCGTGCGGCGGGGCTGCTCGACGGCGAGTCTGCAGAAATGGCCGAGCATTTCGTGGGCCTATTATGGGGAACCCAGATGACACGTCTGCTGCTCGGTGTCGGCAACCGTCCGAGCCCGCGCGAAATCACACAGCGCGCCGAGGCGGCGACGGCGGCGTTACTGCGACTTTATGAGCCGCCGGCTGCAGCGAACTGAAGATCAGCAAGCTCGAACCAAATCTTGTTGCGCGCTTACCCCAGAAAGCGGACATCGGGTGTTTATGAGTACATGCCCTAGTTCTGCGACGTCATAAGTGTCGCCTCTCTTCGTTCCGCCCGTCATTGCGAGGAGCGAGGAAGCAATCCATCCTTCCACGTTTGCTGACCAAAGGATTGCTTCGCGGAGCCTGTCATCGGGCGGCGCTTTGCGCCGACCAGTTGGCTCGCAATGACGGCGGAGGGAACTGCTGGGCGGCCTCATGGTTTGAGACAGCACTGAAGCGTTTTCGCCAAGAATCATGGCCTCTCCGGCGCCGGAGAGGCCATTTGTTTTGTGTCGACCATAGGACGTCCGCGGCTACTTCGCGGCGATTTTGGTCCATTCCTCATGGGCGCGCGTCTTCAGCGCATTCCAGTCCTGGGCTGCGACGTCCCAATTGACGATGGTGCGGGTCTCCTGCGCGACCTGCCCGCTGGCGACGCTCGACGTCCGCATGGAATCGATGACATAGACGCCGCAAACCAAGAGCAGCGCGCCCAAAATCATGCCGAGAAAGACTCGCATCACATCCTCCGGTGTTGACCGGGATAACGCCGTGGGGGTAGCGCTGGTTCCGGATGGGGGCAGCGTTGTCGGTCCGCGCGCGCCGGTGTTCTGCGTGGAAAATCAGTGCCGATTCGGCTAAGGTAGGTCATGACGGCAGAGCGCCCACCGACCGATCTCCTGCAGCAATTTCGCCGCAAATATCTGTGGTGGAAGCCGGTCGATGGCCGTCCGTTTTCCGAAGAGCGCGTGATCGCGCAAACGATGGATCTCGGGACATATGACGATATCCTCCTGCTCGAGGATGCGGTCGGTCAGGCGCGTCTGGTCGAGATCATGCGGGGTGCCGAGCCCGGCTGGTTCAGCGATCGTTCGTGGGAATTCTGGCGAGGCCGGCTGACATTCGCGACCGGCATGGCAATTCCCGACAAGGCCCCGCGCAGGGGATTCCATGCCACAGTTTGAGCCGCGACTTGATATCCTGCCGGCGGCACAGCGGGAGATATGGCCCAGTCTGGCTGCCGCCCGCCGATTGAAGTTCGTCCTTTACGGCGGGACCGCCATCGCACTCCAGCTTGGCCATCGCGAATCCGTCGATTTCGACTTTTTCTGTACCGAAGGCCTCGACAAGGAACGCATTCGTGCCGAGTTCTCGTTCATTGCCGACGCCGTAATCCTCCAGGATGCGCCGGACACCTTGGTGGTTCTGGCTGAGATGCCGTCCGGCCCGGTCAAGGTTTCGTTCTTTGGCGGTCTCAAAATTGGCCGCGTCAACGATCCACTTGAGACCGCCGACGGCGTGCTGCTCGTTGCTTCGCTCGACGATCTGATGGCGACCAAGATCAAGGCCACGCTGGACCGCGCCGAAGCCAAGGATTACCGGGACATCGCCACCATGCTGTCCGCGGGCGCTTCGCTGCCGACGGCACTAAGTACCTTCAAGGCGATGTTTCGGGGCGAGCCCGCGCAGGCATTGCGAGCGCTGGGGTTCTTTGACGACGGCGATCTGAATACATTGCCCGCCGCCGATCGAGACGTTCTGTCGAATGCGCGAGACCGGGTTGGGCAGTTGCCCGAGGTCCGTCTTAAGGCCGGTCTTTGTTGAAGCGGCGTGACGGTCCCCATCACCTTCGCTCGAACGCCCGCATCACGTAATCGATGAACACGCGAACCCGCGGCGAAAGCTGGCGGTTGCGCGGGTAGAGCAGGTGCACCGGCACCGACGGCGGCGGGCAGTGCTGCAGCACCGGCAGCAGCGTGCCGTTGGCGAGATCGGTCTCGGCGTGGAAGCGCGGCACCTGCACGAGGCCGAGGCCGAGCCTTGCGCTGGCGAGATAGCTCTCCGGGCCGGTCACCGTCATCGGCGCCGGGAGCGGAAACTGTCTTGTCGCGCCGTCGATCACGAACTCCATCGGCCGCACCCGTCCCGTGGTCAGCGAGCGGATGCCGATCATGCGATGTCCGTCGAGCGCGAACGGATCGGCCGGCAGGCCAAAGCGCGCGAAATAGTCCGGCGTGGCGCAGGTCAGCCGCTCCAGCATCGTCACCTCGCGCGCGATCATGTCGCTGTCGGGCAGCCGGCCGAAGCGCAGCACGCAGTCGACGCCCTCGCGGATCAGGTCGACCCAGCGATCGCTCTCGCTCATGTTGATCTCGATATCGGGATACTCAGTGAGGAAGCCGGGCAGGTTCGGCAGCAGGAAGTGGCGGGCCAGCGTGCCCTGCACTTCGAGCCGCAACAGCCCCTTCGGCTTGGCACCGCCGAACGCGCCCTCGGCATCCTCGAGATCTGCGATCAGCGACAGGCAGCGCCGGTAATGCGCTTCGCCGTCGAGCGTCGGCCGCACCGTGCGCGTGGTGCGCTCGAGCAGCCGCACGCCGAGCCGCGCCTCCAGCCCCTTGACCGCATCGGTCACCGTCGAGCGCGGCAGCCCGAGGTCGTCGGCGGCCAGTGAAAAGCTGCGCCGCTCCACCACCCGGGTGAACACCCGCATCGCATCGAACCGGTCCATTGTCCGAAAATCCTGAACAGTGATGCCAGAAGATGCATGATTATCCGATTGATGCCAAGGCGTAGCGTCCTCCCATCGAACGCGGCTTGGTCCGCACAACCGGATGGAGACTGAAAATGACCAACCAAACCAACAAGGTAGCACTGGTGACGGGCGCCTCGCGCGGAATCGGCGCCGCGGTGGCCGAACGGCTCGCGAAGGACGATTTTACCGTCGTCATCAATTACTCCGGCGACGCCAAGCCGGCCCTGGCGGTTGCCGACCGGATCGAGGCCGCCGGCGGCCGGGCGCTGACGGCGAAGGCCGATGTCAGCGACGCGAGTGCGGTGCGCGGCATGTTCGACGCAGCGGAAGCCGCCTTCGGCGGCGTCGACGTGCTGGTCAACAACGCCGGCATCATGAAGCTCGGCAAGATCGCCGACAGCGACGATGCGGTGTTCGACCAACAGGTCGCGGTCAATTTGAAGGGCAGTTTCAACACCATGCGCGAGGCGGCGCGGCGGCTGCGCAATGGCGGACGCATCGTCAACTTCTCGACCAGCGTGGTCGGCACCAAGCTCGAGACCTACGGCATCTATGTCGCGACCAAGGCCGCGATCGAATCTCTGACCGCGATCCTGTCGAAGGAATTGCGCGGTCGCGTCATCACCGTGAATGCGGTCGCGCCCGGCCCGACCGCGACCGATCTGTTCCTGCACGGCAAATCGGACGAACTGATCGACCGCTTCGCCAAGATGGTGCCGCTGGAGCGGCTCGGCACGCCGACCGATATCGCCGGCACCGTGTCGTTCCTCGCCGGTCCCGACGGCTCCTGGATCAACGGCCAGACGCTGCGCGCCAATGGCGGCCTGGTCTGATCCGCTCTGGCCCAACTCTCGTTCAAGCCGCGGGTGAACGGGTAACGCCATCTATCACCGTCATCCTGAGGAGCGGCCACTTGGCCGCGTCTCGAAGGATGAATCGGCCCACTGCAGCCGCACGGCCGCAGCCGGGCCGTCGACCCTTCGAGGGCCGCTGAAGAAGCGGCCACCTCAGGGTGACGGGGAGAGATTGTGCCTAGTTCTATCTTCGTCATTGCGAGCCAACGGGTCGGCGCAAAGTGCCGCCCGATGACAGGCTCCGCGAAGCAATCCATCTCTCCACAAGCGGAGGCATGGATTGCTTCGTCGCTTCGTGCCTCGCAATGACGGGGAGGGGGTTCCTCAGGCGTCGGCGTGTGCACCATTCAACCACTGCAAGATCTCCGCATTGATCTCGCGCGGGTAGCAGTGGCTGAGGTCGTCGATCTCGCGATAGATCACCTTGGCGCCGGCGGCGGAGAGCAGGCCCTGGGTCTGCCGCGCGGTCTGCACCGGGAACATCCAGTCGAGCCGGCCGTGGGTGATGAAAACAGGCAGGCCGCGCAGACGTTCGGCGTCGGCGATCTCCGCCATCAGCGGATGGAACGTCGCGGAAACCGGCGCAAGATGGGTGAAGCGCGACGCACCGTCGAGCCCACTGACATAGCTGAAGGTGCCGCCGTCGCTCATGCCGGTCAGCAGCATCCGTGTCTCGTCGATGTTCCAGCGCGCGCACACCTGGTCGAGGATGCGGTTGAGGTTCGGCGTGTCGCTGTCGCCGCCCATCAGCGCCCAGGTTTGCCCGGTCGCGGTCGGCGCGACCAGGATGGCGCCGCGGCTGCGGGCATCGCGCAGCCAGCTCCAGAGAAAGCCACGGCCGTTGCCGCTGCCGCCATGCAGCGCCATCACCAGCGGCCAGGCGCGATCGGGCGTGTAATATTCCGGCACGTACATCGAGAAGCCGCCGCGGCTGCCCGGCTCGTTGCCCTCATGGAACACGCCGGTGCTGTCGTTCGGCACGGAAGCGAGCCGCGCCTGCAGCTCGGCGTCCTCGCGCAGTTCAGGCGCGATGAAGAAGCCGCTGACCGGCGGCAATTCGGTCAGCGGGTAGAGCGCCTCCAGCGCCCGCGGCAGATAGCGCAGCGCGCGGAACACGCTGACGAGGTCGCCTTCGCCGTTCATCACGGCGCGCAGCCCCGCATAGCCCGCCAGCGCCGCGTCGATCGCGGCCTGCAGCGGCGCCTTGATGTGCGAGAATTGCTCCGGCCAATCGGCCAGGTGCGGCTTCACCGCGAGCAAGGCATCGTCCGGCTCGCCCGCGATCTGCATGACGTTGCCGAACTCCGCCGGGTTGAGGTTGCGCGCGACGAACGACAGCGATTCCAGCGTCTGCAGCAGCGGCGGCAGCACGGCCACGATGTTGTCGACCACGGCCTCGCTCATCATTCTATCCTTGTTAGCGAACTGCAGCCGCGCGTGAGCTGCGCTCCCTCTCCCGCTTGCGGGGGAGGGTTGGGGTGGGGGTGTCGCCGCTTGAGAGAACCATCGAGTGGAGAGAGCCCCCACCCGCCGCGCTGCGCGCGACGACCTCCCCCGCAAGCGGGAGAGGTGAAGAGAGCGTGATCCGCCTGAGCTTCATCGCATCGCTAATGCAGCCGCGGCGCCTTCAACAGCCGCATGCGGTCGATCGAGGTCAGCGTGACGTCGAAGGTGACGCCTTCGTGGTAGACGGTCAGCGGCACGTCGACGCCGGCCGAGCCGAGCGACCACAGCTTCTTGTAGAAGCCGGCCTGGTCCGTCACGTTGTCGCCGGCGACCGCGAGGATCACGTCGCCGTTCTTCAATTCGGCGCGCGCTGCCGGTCCCTTGCTGGCGATGCCGACCACGACGATGCGGTTGTCGATCTCGGTCGTGTACATGCCGAGCCACGGCCGCGCCGGCTTGTTGACGCGGCCGAACTTGCGCAGGTCGGTGATGACGGGGCCGAGCAGATCGATCGGCACGATCATGTTGACATGCTCGGCGTGGCCCGCGCGCTCGCGCTCGAGCTGCAGCGAGCCGATGCCGATCAGTTCGCCGCTGTCCGAGATCAGCCCGCAGCCGCCCCAGTTCGGATGCGACGGATGGGTGAAGATCGCTTCATCGAGCAGATATTCCCAGTAGCCGGCGAATTCCTGCTTCGCCGCGATCTGGCTCGCGACCGAACGGGTGCGGCCGCCGGCGCCGCCGACCACGACATTGTCGCCGACCCGCGCGGCCGCCGACGAGCCGATCGGCAGCGGCGCGATGTTGGGACGGCCGAGCGCCTGCACCAGGCCGAAGCCGGATTCGGAATCAAAGCCCATCGCGTGGCCCTCGACCACGCGGCCGTCGCCGAGATGCAGCCACACCGCTTCGGCCTCGGTGATCAGATAGCCGATCGTCAGCACCAGCCCGTCGTCGATCAAAACGCCGTTGCCGACGCGCTCGGTGCCGAGCGTCTCGGCGCTGAAGGCGTCGGGTGGAATGATCGAATGCAGCCCGACCACACTCATCAGCGCGCGATCGAGATCGAAGCGGTAATCTTCGGGGCGGGGCTGAAAGGCCGCTGGCACTTTCCATTCGGTCATCGAGGTCATGGAGGGTCTCCGCAGGATCGCAAAACGCGCGTATGCACACTAACGCCGTGCGACCCGAAAAGATCACGGTCCGGAACAGCGGACGCTTCTGTCATATATAACAGTGAATTGACCCGATTTCGAGATGGCAGATCGCATGCCAGCCGCGGCCGGCGCGATCACCGTCAAGTCAACCGCGCCATTCCCGAAAATCGCGCCGGACTCTCTCCTCGGCGATTTCGGCGGCTTGATCCAGCCAGTTGCTCTGCTTGCGTTGCCGCCGCTTGAGATCGTCCTTCAAGCGGTCGATCCGGGACACGCCGGCGGCATGGATCGACGCGACATCGAACGCCATCGCCTTGATCAGCCTGCGCTGCAGCTTGCGCCCGGCCTCCTCGCCGAGCTCGATCTTGCGCGCATCGGCGGCGATGCGGCGCAGGATGAAGTTTTGCCGCACCTGCAGGAACGGATCCGGCGCGCGGTGCCGCCCGGTCGCGAGCGTCATGAAGTTCGATGGCGCACGGCCACCCTTGCCATGCGCCCAGCTCCATGCCGAGGGCACCAGCGCCTTCGCCTCGCGGACGATCTGGCCGCCGCGCCAATACGCGATCGCGGCATAGCGCGGCCGTCCTAGGCTGCCGCCGCCCTTGTGCAGGATGCGGGCGAAGCGGATGCTGCTCCGCGCGACGTCGCGCGGCAGGCTGGCGCGCAGCGCAGCCGTGATCTGGGGCGGCGGCTTCGCGGCTGGAAACTTCGCGACCTCGTCCCAGAAGTTTTCCGGCTTGCCTGCGCCGGGCTCGGCATAAGGTCTGAGCCAGGTCTGCCCCTCGAACAGCAGCGCCGGTTGCGGATTGTCGAGGCCCTCGCGATAGCCGTCGAGCAGCGCCTCGGCCGCCTCGCGCGCGCTGATCGCAGGTCGCGGCGCGAGCCGCATGCTGGTGGCAAGCCGCACCAGATCGAGCACATAGGGCATCATTGCGGCTTCGTCGAAATCGTTGACGCCCCACACCAGCCGCCCGTCGGCGTCGCGCCAGGTGCCGAAATTTTCCAGATGCAGGTCGCCGATCGCGAGCAGGCGAGGCGCGTCCATCAGCTCCGGGCACCAGTCGCCGATCTTGCGCGCCCAGCGGAAATAGGTCGCGCGCAGGAAGATGAACGGAGACTTCTTCATCCTGCCGTGCTTGTACTTGATCTCGGATTTGACGACCTTGCACTGCCGGCCGAGCCAGGCCTCGAACGCCGCGTTGTCACTGCGAAACGACATGGGATTCTCGCTCGGGTTGTTGCGTGGGACAAGGGCACCCTATTTGGGGACGCATGGCAACGAAAATCCCGGAAATCGGCAATTTATTCAGATGCGCGCTACCTGCGAAAAATTCCTCCAAAATGTGAAATCCGCCCTTCCTCTCAAAGTTGTGCCGTGAGTAGAGTAAACCTCATTGGCGATTGCCGGGTCGTTCCGGCGTGCATTTGAGAAGAGACGGTAAGCCGTCTGCAGACCGTGATCTGCCCCGTTGCGTCCGATGCCTGACCGCGAGAGAGGCACAGATGGACTATCAACCGGAAAGTCCAGCACCGTCCCCGAGCGAGACGAGCAAAGCTGACCCGAGCGCCACGAAGCCAGAGGCTGCAAACGCATCCGCGCTGCCGCGCCGTGCGTTGTGGTTTGCGGCTTCATACCTGCTGGCGTTCGCCGGCTTCTGGGGTGTCATCGGCGGCTGGTATTTCGGGCTGCCGGTCGGCGGCGAGATTCGTCAGGATTTGTTCACGGAACGCGGGTGGGCGCTGCGCGATTTGTTCGCGACGATCCCGCATCCGGATTTTGCGGATCTGCCGTTCGTTCCGAAGCCGGCCGGTGACGGCTTCGAGGTTCGCGACAAGTTTCGCAGCGCGTTGGGATGGAGCGAAGGCACGCTCGAGGTCAGGGTGCCGCAAGGGCCGGCGCGCGCCGCCAGCGCGCAATTCTTCTCGAAGGACCAATCCTTCTCGAAGGACAACGCCGTCGCAAATACGAAGCAGGCGCAGGTCGCAAATCAGGCCGCGCGCCCCCCTGTGTTCGCGCCGCTCTTGATTCCGTATTTCGAGACCCGGATCGCATCGGCCCGTACGGTGCTGCAACTCCGAAATCCGGATCCGGCCAGCGGGACCTGCCTCACATTTGTCGGGCAAGGTCAGAATACCGGTCCTTGCCTCGCGCTTCCGCATGACACGCCTGCGAACTCGACCACGACCTTAGCGTTTCCGACCGTCCAAATCACGCCCCTGGATTTGCAGCTGATCGATGGTGGTGTCTTCCCGGACCAGCCCGATCCGCAGCTGTTCCTTGCGAACTATGCCAGCGCGCCGCGGGTCGATCCACTATCATGGGTCTACTCCGCGACATTGGGAGCCGAAGCCGGAACTCCGCCGTCCGGCGGAAAGCAGGCAATCTGGGTTGGTGGTGAGCTCGGTGACATCTTCCGGATGACCGCCGACGCCAACGGAACGCTCGGCGTCACGCGGCTCAATGTCCCCGGAGCCGGTGCCATCAAGTTCGTGGCCTTCGTTTCGTCCGATCGCGGCTGGGCCTGGAGCGCGCAGGGGAGCGAGCGCGGGATTTCGTCGGACGCGGCCTTTCAAACCTTCAACGGCGGTGCCGGCTGGCAGCTGCTGTCGTATCGCTGGCTGCCGGCGCCGTGGGTGTTCGTGGCCTTTGCCCTCGGCGCGTTCGCATTCGAGCGCGGCACCAGGGCGCGGCTCAAGCAGTTGCCGGTGGTGCCTCAGAAGCATATCGCCGACCACGGCGTGTCCGACGATCCGATCGGATTGAATGACGAGGATGCACTCGGTCTGCGGCCGATCGCGCGTTCGATGGCGAGATTCCTGCGCAACACCGAAACCAAGCCGACGGTCGCCATCGCGGTGACCGGACCATGGGGATCCGGCAAGACGTCGCTGATGAATCTGGTGCGCGAGGAACTCGGCGCGCGTGATGTCCGAACCGTATGGTTCAACGCCTGGCACAATCAGAAGGAGGACAATCTGCTTGCGGCACTGCTCGAGGCCGTGCGCAGCCAGGCGGTGCCGCCGCTCTGGACGGTGCCCGGATTCATCTATCGGCTGCGCGTCGCCTGGAAGCGAATCGGTGCCGATCCCAATGCGACGGTCGCGCTGCTGGTCTTTGTCGGCGTCGCCCTGTGGATCGTCGCCACGCATCTGGAAATGGCGGCCAGCGTTCTCGGTCAGCTCGCGGACCGGATCGGGGCATTGCTGATGCCGGAGCCGCCTGCCGCCCGGTCGGCCCCTGCCGCGGGCACGCCGGGGACGGCGTCCGCCGTCACGTCGATCGGCCTGTCGACCGGCGGAATCTCGGCCTTGATCTATGCCGGCAAGAAATTGTGGGAGCTGTTCAAGCCGCTCAAATCGATCCCGGCGGAATTGCTGTCGACGCTGGGCGGACAGCCCAGCACCAAGGACATGGAGCAGCAGCTCTCGTTCCGCTATCGCTTTGCCTCCGAGTTCGCGGTCTTCTGCGACACGCTGCGGCGCCCGCCGCATCCCGGGCTCGTCATCTTCATCGACGATCTCGATCGCTGCGCGCCGAAACAGACTGTCGACATCCTCGAGGCCATCAATTTCGTGACCAGCGCCGGCCGCTGCTTTGTCGTGCTCGGGCTGGACGAGAACAAGGTCAAGGCGGCGATCGCGGACTCCTACAAGGATATGACGCTGCAGCTCGACGACAGCGAGCCGCCGGGTGCGGCCGAACCGTCGCCGTCCGAATTGCGGCGCCGGCGGCTGCTGGCCCTCAATGAGTTTGCTTCGCATTATCTTGAAAAGCTGATTCACCTCGTCGTGCCCGTTCCGCGCAGCCGCGAGGACACCGTCGAGCTTCTGCTCGGCCTCAAGCGCGCCGACGCGGGCCCGCCGCAGGTCGAGAGCTGGCGCACGGTCGCGCGCACGCTATCCGGGATGCTGAGCACGGCCCTTGTCGTTGCTCTCCTGATCGCATCGGCATGGCTCGGCGTCACCCTGGTGACGCGGTCATTGCCGACGGTGGCCGCATCCACCGCGGCGTCGAGCACCGTGCCGAGCGCCACCGTCACGGGCAATCCGTCGTCGCCTCCCGCCGTGCCGGATGCACCTGCGGCCACGACGCTGCGATCCCCGTTGACCGGCGCGCCGGTGAGCAGCGCGGAGCTCGCCAATGCCGGGCTCGGTGCACGCGGTGTGCTCGGGACGGTGCCGCCGGCCGCCGTGGTTGCCGCATTCGCACTGCTCCTGATCATCATCAGCATCCAGTTCCTGCCGCGGCTGCAGATCGAGCCTGTGGTCAGCGACAGTCCGGATTTTCAGGAGGCATTGCGGATCTGGATCGACGGCATCACCAGGACGCGCGAGACCCCGCGCGCGATCAAGCGGTTCGTCAATCGGCTGCGGTTCATGGCGATGCGGCTGCGCGACCTGAGCACCGAAGCGGATCGGGCCGGGAAGACGCCGCCATTCACCGAGGCGGCGCTGGTCGCGATGGCGGTGACCGGTGACGTCGACGAAGAACTGCTCGGGGCCGAGCTGGACGATCTGAGCGTCCGGATCATGGGAGGCGGCGAGCAGGCAGAGGACGCCAAGCTGGTTCAGGCTGCGCTCAGTGAGTTCCGCAGCAAGTTCGGCGATCCCTATGCCGATGCGGTGGCGCTGCCGACGTTCCGCCTGCTGGCCGGCCTCGTCGCGGAACGCCGAACCGATGCACCTGCCGGACAGGATACGACTGCGGCGACGCCACCGCCGGCATGAGGAGCGGCCGTGCTACTCGGCCTTCGCTGCCCGCGCCGGCATGATGCGGAAATTGCGGTTCTGCTTGATCCAGGCTGCGCGCTCGTCGCGCAGCAGGGTGCGGCGGACCTTTCCGGAATCGTCGCGCGGCGCGGTGCCGACGCGCTCAAAGCTTTCCGGATGCTTGTAGCGGCTGAGCCTGTCTTTGAGGAAATCGCCCATGCCGTCGGCGATCGCCTGCGCATCCGCGTGCTCGTCGAGCTCGAGGATCGCGTGCACGCGCTGGCCGAACTCCGGATCGGGCAGCCCGACCACGACGCAGGAGCGCACGTCGGGATGTTCGCTCACCGCGGCCTCGACCTCGGCCGGATAGATGTTGGCGCCGCCGCGCAGCACCATGTCGGCGAGGCGGTCGCCGAGATAGAGATAGCCGTCGGCATCGAGCCGTCCGATATCGCCGAGCGATTCCCAGCCGTCCGGCCGCCGTTTCGGCACAGCCCCGAGATAGTGATAGGTCGAGCCGGCGCCGTCATTGGGCAGGAAATAGATCTCGCCGGTCTCGCCCGGCGCGACGTCGTTGCCGTCCTCGCCGATGATGCGCAGCTTTGCGGTCTCGCCGATCTTGCCGACCGAGCCCTTGTGCGCCAGCCATTCGACGCCATTGATCACGCAGGCGCCCTGCCGCTCGGTGCCGCCATAGAGCTCCCAGATCCGTTCCGGCCCGAGCCATTCGATCCACTTCTCCTTCAGCCAGGGCGGCATCGGCGCCGCCATGTGAAACACGATTTTCAGGCTGGAGACGTCGTAGCGGCTGCGCACCTCCTCGGGCAGCGCCCAGATCCGGTGCATCATGGTCGGCACGAAGTTCACCCATTGCACGCGATCGCGCGCGATCAGCCGCAGCGTCTCCTCGGCGTCGAACTTCACCATGCCGGTGACCCTTCCGCCGCCGAACAGCGCGTAGTGGGACAGGATGAACGGCGCGTTGTGATAGAGCGGCCCCGGATTGAGCAGCGCTGTATCGCGCGCAATGCCGAGCGTCGCCTCGGCGGCAGTGTCGATCACGGCGGGGCCGTGGTCGAGGATCACCTTCGGCCGCCCGGTCGAGCCGCCGCTGGTCATCGCCTTCCAGTATCGCGCCACCGGCGGATCGAGCGGTGCATCGGAAAATCCATCCGGCACGAAGTTCGCGGGCAGCGAATTCGGCGCGTTCCAGTCGGCCTCGCCGCCGACCACCAGCGCGGGCTTGAGGATATCGAGCACGGCCGCCGCCTCGCCGCGCGGCAATCGCCACGACAGCGAGGTCGGCGTCGCGCCGCACTTCCACACCGCAAAACTGGTCTCGAAGAACGCATTGCTGTTGGGCAGCCCGATCGCAACGAAGTCGCCGGGCTTGACGCCCTTGGCCATGAAGGCGCGCGCCCGTGCATTGGCGCGGCGCTCGAGCTGCTCCCAGGTCAGGGTGTCCGCGCCGTGACTGACGGCGATCGCGTCAGTTGGCTTGCGTTCGGCATACCAGCGCGGCACGTCGGCGAGGGGGATCAGCATGGGGCGTTTCCGTTGGGCGAGGCGCGTTGCGGCGCTCTTTGATGCAAGGCGCGCGGCCGATGCCGCGCCTTGCCAGTTCACCAAGAGAGCCGCTTCCGAGTCAAGCGCCGGGGCCTCCGCGCAGCCGGTATCCCGCTGATGGGCTTGCGGAATCCCCATTCCCTAAAAGCCGCGTCAAGATTCCGGTAAAGTTCAAGCGATCGCGCTAAGCCGGGCTTTACGCGACCTCGCCAATGTGCCGGTCGTGGTTGTGCGCCGAACGGCATGGCGCGTCCATCGACGCACCCGGCGCGCAACGCCCTCAGGATCGACGACGATGACGAGCAATGGTGCACGGATCAAGGTCAGTCGCGAGCCGCGGCGCCAGCTCAACAACCGCGCGGCATGGATCACGGTCGATGACGGCGCCACCGAGAGCGAATGCGCCGTCGTCGACGTCTCGCCCGGCGGCGCCAAGATCACGACCGCGGTGGAGTTCGGCGTCAAGGACCGCCTCGCGCTGACGCTGCTCGCCGATCATTCCAAGCGCTATCCCTGCGAGGTGGTCTGGCGCCGCGGCAACACCTACGGGCTGAAATTCGTGACGGCGGATGTGGTGGCAGAGACGGCGCCCGAGGCGGCGGATCCGGTCGGCGTGATCTAGCGCAGCTTCACAAATTTCGTAGCCCGGATGAAGCGAAGCGAAATCCGGGAATGCTCTCACACGTTACGCGACTGCCCCGGATTGCGCGGAGCCTGTCATCGCGCGCGCTCTTCCGGGCTACGCGCTAACGTCTTGCTACGCCGTTGCCGGTGCTGGATGTGCCGCCGATGGCGCCGGGGTCGGGCGGCAGCGCGGTGCCGCCTGTGCCGGACACCCCGACCCGCTGTCCGCTCGACGCGGGAAGCGCACTGCCGCCCACTGCGCCGGTCGGAGCGGCCCGGTCGCCGGGTCTCGGCGGCAGCGGGGTGCCGCCCGCGTTCTGCGCAAACGACTGGACCGGCGCGAGCACGAGGCACGCGGCAACGATCATGGCGAGCCTTTTCCTGAGCATTCGGTAATCTCCGCGTTGAGACGCGACAAAAGTCTTCGCAGCATCAACGTGGCGTTGCAGGTCGCGTTCCCCAACCGCCCTCACGTCGTTGTGGGATGCGCCGCGCGCATGCTCGCCATCAGTTGAAGCGGGGATGCCGGTCCTCGTGCGCGGCTGATGACACCGGTTATTTGGCAGGCGGCGCGCAGCAAACTCGGTGTCGTCCCCGCGAAGGCCGGGATCCATAACCACCGATGGTTATCGTTGTGCAATGCCGGAACGACGAGTCCCATTCACAACATTCGCTGCGGAGTATGGGTCCCGGCTTTCGCCGGGACGACCGTGTGAGATCGATGCGCCAAAATCTATCCCCGTCATCCTGAGGTGCGAGCCTTGCAGCGCAATTGCGCTGCTGGGCGAGCCTCGAAGGATGAATCGGCCCGGCTGGTGGCCGTCGATCCTTCGAGGCTCGCAAGGGCTCGCACCTCAGGATGACGGGACTAACGGTAGCGCCACATACTCAATGTCGTCCTGGCATTCGCCAGGACGACGGCACGGTGAGCATCGCGCCGCCGCTACGGCGTCCACGCCATCTTCAGCACCGGGCGTCCTGAGGTCGGGTTGACGTCCTCGCCGGCATGCGCAAAGCCGTTGCGTTCGTAGAAGCGGATGGCGCGGGCGTTGTCCTTGTTGACCAGCAGCGTGACGCCGGCGGGCGACAGCCGTTTGGCTTCATCGACCAGCGCGCCGGCGAGCGGCGAGCCCCAATGGGCGGGATCGACCACGAGCTGGTCGAGATAGCCGGTCTGGTCGATGGTGACGAAGCCGGTCAGCGCGCCGCTCTGTTCGGCGACGACGATCGCCGCCTGCGGCACCAACTCGCTGCGCCAGCGCTCGCGCCACCACGCCACGCGTGCGTTGAAATCGATCGACGGATAGGCCTGCTGCCAGGTCTGTCGCCACAGCTCGATCGCCGCGTCCTCGTCGGCAGCACGATAAGGGCGGAAGTGGAAACTGCTTGTCATGCTAAAGTCGTCATGCCCGGGCTTGACCCGGGCATCCATCCAATTCGAAAGAATCTTTCTTCGATGGATTGCCGGGTCAAGCCCGGCAATGACGATTGGATGCTCAGTGGCCCTACCTCTCCGTCAGCTTCAGCTCGATGCGGCGGTTGCGCTTGTAGGCCTCTTCGGTCTGCGCGGTGTCGAGCGGTTGGAATTCGGCGAAGCCGGCGGCGACCAGGCGCTGCGCCGGCACGCCGAGCGACACCAGATACTGCACCACCGAGATCGCGCGCGCCGAGGATAGCTCCCAGTTCGACTTGAACAGCGGGCTGTTGATCGGCCGCACGTCGGTGTGGCCGTCGACCCGCAGCACCCAGGCGATCTCGGTCGGAATCTTCTTGTCGAGATCGATCAGCGCGTTCGCCACGGTATCGAGCTCGGTCTTGCCCTCCGGCAACAGCGTCGCCTGACCGGTCTCGAAGAACACTTCGGACTGGAACACGAAGCGGTCGCCGACGATGCGGATATCCGGGCGGTTGCCGAGGATGGCGCGCAGCCGGCCGAAGAATTCCGAGCGGTAGCGCGACAATTCCTGCACCCGCTGCGCCAGCGCGACGTTGAGGCGCTGGCCGAGATCGGCGATCCGGCCCTGCGATTCCTTGTCGCGCTTCTCGGAGGCGTCGAGCGCCTCTTCCAGCGCTGCGAGCTGACGGCGCAGCGCGCTGATCTGCTGGTTCAAGACCTCGATCTGCGCCAGCGCGCGCGAGGTGACGCCTTTCTCGGACTCCAGCGCCTTGTTGAGCTCGCTGGCGCGCCCCTGCGCGTCACTGCCGGAGCTGGCCAGCCCCTCATAGAGTCCCTTCATGCGGTCGCGCTCGCTCTCGGCGGAGGCGAGGCCGGCGCGCAGCTGCGTCAGCTGGTCGTCGAGGTTAAGCTTGCCGAGCTTCTCCAGCGACAGCAGATCATTGAGCTGCGCGATCTTGGCGGTGAGCTGCTCCAGCGCCTTGTCCTTGCCGGAGACCTCCTGCGACAGGAAGAACTGCACCACCAGGAACACCGAAAGCAGGAACACGATCGACAGCACCAGCGTCGACAGCGCGTCGACGAAGCCGGGCCAGTAGTTGAAGGCGGATTCACCGCGGCGCGAACGGGCGAGGGCCATTCAAGTTCCCTTGGTTTCCTGCGGCGCGTGACAGACGGCCTCGATGTTGTGGCCGTCGGGATCGAGGACGAAGGCGCCGTAATAGTTTGCATGGTAGTACGGCCGAATTCCGGGCGGTCCGTTGTCCCTGCCGCCGGCCTTGATGGCGTCCGCGTAGAACCGGTCGACGGTGGCGCGATCATTGGCCGTAAAGGCGATGTGAGCTCCGGTTTGCGAGGCGTCACGGACCCCGATCCAGAAGAACGCCTTCGGCCGGATGCCGTAGCCGGCGAACGCCGTGCCCTCCGCATAGAGACGGCTGATGCCGAGCGCGCGCAGCGCCTCGTCATAAAAGGCCTTCGACATTTCGACATCGGTGACGCCGATGGTGACGTGATCGAGCACGCTGGCCTCCGTGGCTCAACTCTTCTCGGGCTGGCGGGCGAGGCGCTCGAGCAGCCGCTTGATTTCGCGATTCTGCTCGCCCTGGCCGTCGGCCCATTCGCGGATCATCTGCTGCTCGGTGCGCATATGCGCCACCAGGCCCTGGATCGCCTCGGCGAGATTGGCCATCGCCGCGGTGGTGTTGCGGGTGCCGCCGCCTTCCTCCATCGAAGTGCGCAGCCGCTCGATCGCGCCCTGCAGGTCGGCGCCGCCGGCCCCGGCGCCTTCGCCGGAAATGCCGCGCACCGTGGTGGCGAGCCAGTCCTCGAGATCGGTGTAGAAGCGATTCTGCGCCTGGCTCGACTGCAGATCGAGGAACCCGAGGATCAGCGAGCCGGCGAGGCCGAACAGCGAGGACGAGAACGAGATGCCCATGCCGCCGAGCGGGGCGGCGAGGCCCTCCTTCAGGGTGTCGAACAGCGCCCCGGCATCGCCGCCGACCTTCAGCCCGTCGATCACCTTGCCGACCGAGCCGACCGTCTCGATCAGGCCCCAGAAGGTGCCGAGCAGGCCGAGGAACACCAGCAGCCCGGTCATGTAGCGCGAGATGTCGCGGGCCTCGTCGAGCCGGGTTGCGATCGAATCGAGCAGATGCCGCATGGTCTGCTGCGAGATCGACATCCGCCCGGAACGCTCGCCGCCGAGGATTGCCGCCATCGGGGCAAGCAGCGTCGGGCGGCGCGCGATCGCCAGCCCGGGGTCGGCGATGCGGAAATTGTTGACCCAGGCGACCTCGGGATAGAGCCGGATCACCTGCCGGAACGTCAGGATGATGCCGATCAAGAGCACCGCGCCGATCAGGGCATTCAGCCCGGGATTGGCAAAAAACGCCGTGATGATCTGCTTGTAGAGCACGACCCCGATCAGGCCGCAGAGCACCAGGAAGACCAGCATCCGCACCAGGAAGATGCGGGGCGAGGACAATTTGCTCAGTTCGATCTCCATGTCGGAGCGGGAAGGGGGCATTGCCGGATCATCCGTTCGCGAAGGCCGCATCTGACAGCAATATGGCACAGCGGCAGAGGGAGGAAAGTGAGGAAAGGCGAATCCACCGCCCGAAGGACGAACCTTTGGTTGAGCCTGTCTGGTCTGCACCCGTTCGGTGCAGTTATCCGGGATTAACGGGCATCCCGGCGCAGTCGTCCTGCGATCGGCGCTCCGGACACCAGCCAACGAGGATGCGGTGATCGGAGTTGCATCATCGCGGCGCGGCGCCCGCGATTCGGGCGGCCGCCTCACAATGTTGCGCGACCCGTCATCGGGACGACGCAAATTGCGCTTTCTCGCTCACGCATTGCTTAATGCATTCCCACAGCCTGCAATGGAACCCGCTCACAATCCGGTGAGTCGTGAAAAGATACGAAAATTCAGTGCGATAGGTTTGTGTGACAATGAGCCGCCGCGAAACGCATTGCGTCGCAGCAACGGGGTTTTATTTTCATGGCATCAACGCAGCGGTGTTCGTCGTGGCACCGCCGTTTGTTTGTTCACACCAATCAGGGGCGACAATCTCGATGTCTGGACTTCGCGCGCAATCGGCATGCATTGCTCTGATGCTGGCCGCGATGGCGCCACTGCTTGCCGGCTGCGATGAGGCGAATACCGCAGTCGCCGCCGTGCAAGCACCCGAGCCGGACGTCAGCGTCGTCACCGTGAGGCCGCAGGCGCGCGCAATGGTGCGCGAACTGCCGGGCCGCATCGCGCCGACCCGTGTCTCCGAGGTGCGTCCGCGCGTCTCCGGTATCATCGTCAACCGGATGTTTTCGCAGGGCAGCGAGGTGAAGGTCGGCGATCCCTTGTACCAGATCGATCCGCGCCCGTTCGAAGTCGATCTGCAGTCGGCCGAGGCCGCGCTGTCGCGCGCCAAGGCGGTGCAGGAGCAGGCCTCGCTGCAGGCCCGCCGTATTGCAACGCTGACCAGCCAGCGCGCCGCGCCGGAATCCGAGAACGAGAAGGCGATCGCGACGCTGAAGCAGGCTGAGGCCGACGTGCAGGGCCGCGAGGCCGAGGTCGCGCGCGCAAAGCTCAATCTGGATTACGCCACCATCCGCGCGCCGATCGATGGAACCATCGGCGCGGCGCTGGTCTCGGAAGGCGCGCTGGTCGTGCAGAACGACGCGTCGAGCCTCGCGACCATCCAGCAACTCGATCCGATCTACGCCGATTTCCAGCAGTCGGTCACCGAGATGAACCAGCTGCGCCGCGCCTTCGAGAACGGCGACCTCGACCGCATCGCGCCCGATGCGATGAAGGTCCGTCTCGTGCTCGACGACGGCTCGATCTATTCGGTGCCGGGCAAGCTGTTGTTCTCCGACGCCAAGGTCGACGCCTATACCGGGCAGGTGACCCTGCGCGGCGAGTTCCCGAACCCGAACCGGATCCTGCTGCCGGGCATGTATGTCCGCGTGCAGATCGAGCAGGGCATCGACAGCGACGCGATCGCGGTGCCGCAGCAGGCGGTGCAGCGCAATGGCGGCGGCGGCAGCGAGGTGTTCGTCGTCAAGGCCGACAATCACGTCGCGGTGCAGCCGGTGCGCACCGGCTCGCTGCAGGGCGGCACCTGGTTCATCACCGAGGGCCTGAAGGCCGGCGACAAGGTCGTGGTCGAAGGTTTCCAGAAGTTCGCCGCCGGCGACAAGGTCCGGCCGCTGCCGTGGCGCGAAGTCGACGCGGCTGCAGCACCGGCGGATACGCAGCAAGCCGCGCACGCGGTGCGGTGATCCGAGATGCCCGCTTTCTTCATCGACAGGCCGATCTTCGCCTGGGTCGTCGCGCTATTCATCTGTCTGATCGGCGCGATCTCGATCCCGCTGCTTGCGGTCGCGCAATATCCGATCATCGCGCCGCCGTCGATCTCGATCTCGACCAGCTATCCCGGCGCGTCGCCTGAAAACCTCTACAACAGCGTCACGCGGCTGATCGAGGAGGAACTGAACGGCGCCGCCAACATCCTCAACTTCGAATCGACCTCCGACTCGCTCGGCCAGGTCGAGATCATCGCCAACTTCAAGCCGGGCACCGACACCAGCCAGGCCTCGGTCGAGGTGCAGAACCGCCTCAAGCGCGTCGAGGCGCGGTTGCCGCGCGCGGTGATCCAGCAGGGCATCCTGGTCGAGGAAGCATCCAGCGCGGTGCTGCAGATCATAACGCTGAACTCGACCGACGGCAGCCTCGACGAGGTCGGCCTCGGCGACTTCATGATCCGAAACGTGCTGGGCGAGGTCCGCCGCATTCCCGGCGTCGGCCGCGCCACGCTGTATTCGACCGAGCGCTCGCTTCGCATCTGGATCGATCCCGCCAAGCTGGTCGGCTACGGCCTGTCGGCGGACGACGTCAACAAGGCGATCTCGGCGCAGAACGCCCAGGTCGCCTCCGGCAGCATCGGCGCCGAGCCGAGCACCGACACGCAAAAAATCTCGGCGCAGGTGCTGGTGAAGGGCCAACTCGCCTCGCCCGACGAGTTCGGCGCCATCATCCTGCGCGCCAATGCCGACGGCTCGACGGTGCGGCTGCGCGACGTCGCGCGGATCGAGATCGGCGGCCTGTCCTACCAGTTCAACACCCGCCTCAACGGCAAGCCGACCGCCGGCCTTTCGGTGCTGCTGTCGCCGAAGGGCAATGCGCTGGCGACCGCGAGCGCGGTCGAGGCCAAGATGAAGGAGCTGTCGCGCTTCTTCCCGGCCAACATCACCTACGAGATCCCCTACAACATCACCCCGGTGGTGAAGGCCTCGATCGAGAAGGTGCTGATGACCCTCGTCGAGGCGGTGGTGCTGGTGTTCATCGTGATGTTCCTGTTTCTGCAGAACATCCGCTACACCATCATTCCGACCATCGTGGTGCCGGTGGCGCTTTTGGGCGCCTGCGCCACCCTGATGATCGCGGGCTTCTCGATCAACATGCTGACCATGTTCGGCATGGTGCTGGCGGTCGGCATCCTGGTCGACGACGCCATCGTCGTGGTCGAGAACGTCGAGCGCATCATGGCCGAGGAAGGCCTGCCGCCGAAGGAGGCGACCAAGAAGGCGATGTCGCAGATCACCGGCGCCATCATCGGCATCACGCTGGTGCTGATGGCGGTGTTCGTGCCGATGGCGTTCTTCCCCGGCTCGGTCGGCATCATCTACCGCCAGTTCTCGGTCACCATGGTGGCGGCGATCGCGTTCTCGGCGCTGCTCGCGCTGTCGTTGACGCCGGCGCTGTGCGCGACCTTGCTCAAGCCGGTGCAGCAGGGTCACGGCCATGCCCGCAGGGGCGTGTTCGGCTGGTTCAACCGCGTGCTCGACAGCAGCCGCGCCGGCTATACGCGCACGGTGCAGGCCGGGCTGAAGCGCACCGGCCGGCTGATGCTGATCTATGCCGTGCTGTTCGCCGCGGTTGGCTGGGGTTTTGTGCGGCTGCCCGGCGGCTTCCTGCCGGTCGACGACCAGGGCTTTATCACCACCGACGTGCAGACGCCGTCTGAGTCGTCCTATGCGCGCACCGAATCTGCGGTCGAGAAGGTCGAGAAATATCTGAAGGACCGCGCCGGCATCGAGAACGTGACGTTCCTCACCGGCTTCAGCTTCCTCGGCCAGGGCATGAACACCGCGCAGGCCTTCATCACCTTGAAGGACTGGTCGGAGCGCGGGCCGAAGGATTCCGCGGCCGCCATCGTCGCCGACATCAACCGCGACCTGTCGTCGATCCGCGACGCCAGGATCTCGGCGCTGCAGCCGCCGCCGATCGACAACCTCGGCAACTCCTCGGGCTTCTCGTTCCGCCTGCAGGACCGCGGCCAGAAGGGCTATGCGGCGCTGATCGCGGCGTCGGATCGCCTGGTCACGGAAGCCAATGCCAGCCCGGTGCTGCAGAAGGTCTATGTCGAAGGCCTGCCGCCGGCGCCGCAGGTCAATCTGATGATCGACCGCGAGAAGGCGGGCGCCTTCGGCCTCACCTTCGAGGACATCAACAACACGATCTCGACCAATCTCGGCTCGAACTACATCAATGACTTCCCGAACCGTGGGCGCATGCAGCGCGTCATCGTGCAGGCCGACAAGACCAGCCGCATGAACGCGGACGACATCCTCAATTACAATGTGAAGAACAGCCGCGGACAATTGGTGCCGTTCTCGGCCTTCGCCACAATCGAGTGGACGAAGGGACCGACGCAGATCGCGGGCTTCAACTATTATCCGGCGGTGCGCATCTCCGGCGAGGCACGGCCCGGCTTCACCTCGGGCGATGCGATATCAGAGATGGAGCGGCTCGCCGACAAGCTGCCGCGCGGCTTCGGCTATGAATGGACCGGCCAGTCCTTGCAGGAAAAACTGTCGGGCTCGCAGGCGCCGTTCCTGCTGGCGCTGTCGGTGCTGGTGGTGTTCCTCTTGCTCGCCGCACTCTATGAGAGCTGGACCATTCCGCTCGCGGTGCTGCTGACGATTCCGCTCGGCATTTTGGGCGCCGTGGTCGCCGCGACGATGCGCGGGCTGTCCAACGACGTCTATTTCACCGTCGGCCTGATCACCATCATCGGCCTTGCGGCGAAGGACGCGATCCTGATCATCGAGTTCGCCAAGGACCTGCGCGCCCAGGGCAAGCCGTTGGTGGAAGCGACGATCGAGGCGTGCAGTCTCAGATTCCGCCCGATCCTGATGACCGGCCTTGCCTTCGTCTGCGGCGTGCTGCCGATGGCGATCGCGACCGGCGCTGGCGGCGCCAGCCAGCAGGCGCTCGGCACCTCGGTGATGGGCGGCATGATCGCCGTCGTCATCCTGGCGCTGCTCCTAGTCCCGGTGTTCTTCGTCAGCGTCCAGCGCGTGCTCGCCGGCGACCGCGAGCAGGCGGCGGAGACGGGCGAAGTCTACGGTCCGCCCGCGCCGGCCAAGGGCGCGCATTGATGCTCGAGGTCGGCGCTGTTCAACCTTGGCGCCGCCCCCGGCTTGCTTTTGCAAGCTGACCAATCCAAATTGCATCTCTGGATTGAACGGGGAGCGTGCAGGCAACCCGAGGATTGAGAGCATGCGATGCGCCCGACCGATATCGCGATCTCGAATTATCGCTCCATTCGGCGGCTCGTCATGCCCATTCAACCGCTGTCGGTCTTCGTCGGCGAGAATGGTGTCGGCAAATCCAATCTCTACAAGTCGCTGTCGCTGCTGCGTGACGCCGCGACCGGCCAGATCACGCGCACCATCGCCGACGAAGGTGGGTTGAACTCGGTCTGCTGGTCCGGCATCCGCAAGCGCGGCGAGGATGGACGGCTGCGTCTGGCGGCCAGATTCGACCACGTGAAATATGCCATCGAGCTCGGATATCCCGCCCCGGTCGAGGCGGCATTCTCCGGCGAGCCGATGATCAAGTCGGAAAGCATCGAGGCGACCCACGGCAAGCGAAAGGTTCTGTTAATGGAGCGGACCAATTCAGTGGTCCGTGTCCGTGGCGAGAGCGGCGCCTGGCGCGAGCACAGGGATGCGGTGCTGCCGTCGGAAACTGCACTCGCCGGTTTTCTCGATGGCAGGGAATGTCCCGAAGTCGAGCTGATCAGAAACGCGATGCAGAGCTGGCGCTTCTACCACGATTTTCGCAGCGATCCGGCGTCGCCGATCCGAAAACCCTGTCTTGCGATCACGACGCCTGCGCTGAGCGCCGATGGCAGCGATCTGGCTGCCGCCCTGGCGACACTGTCGCTCATCAGGGAAGACACGGCCGACCTGCAGAATGCGATCGAGGACGCGTTTCCGGGCGCCGAGCTCCGCGCCTGGGAAGACAATGGCAGGTGCGAATTCGATCTGCGACTGGCCGATATGCCGCGTCCGTTCAAGGCGCACGAACTGTCCGACGGCACGCTGAAATATATCTGCCTGCTCGCCGTGTTCATGGGCTATCGGCTGCCGCCATTCATCGCGCTGAACGAACCGGAGACCAGCCTGCATCCATCGCTGCTGGGCCCGCTGGCCCGCCTGATCGCCAAGGCGTCCCGCCGCGCCGACATCTGGATCGTCACCCATTCGGAACCTCTGATGGAGGCGTTGCGCAGCGAGAGCTCGGTGCCGCTTCGCCGGGTGATCAAGGAAAAGGGCGCCACGACCATCGAGGGCCTGACCATCGCTGGTGAATTTCGCGACGAGGACGACGACGAGGATGACGATTAGATCGTGAACCCATAAAGTGGGCAGGGCCCGCGCTGCAGGATTACGAAGATGCGCCAGGCCTTGAGCGTACGATGCGCCATCGATAGTGCATTGCGCGACCGGCTAAGCTCCGAGAGTATCCAGCCCAATCCAGGAACGCTCAACTATGCTCACCGTCTATGGCGAAGGCCGTGGCTTCCGCGTCGTTTGGCTGCTCGAGGAATTGGGATTGGCCTATCGGCTGCGCCCGGTCGATGTGCTGGCCGTCGAGAATGATCGCGATTTCCTCGCGATCAACCCCGGCGGCTTCATTCCCGCACTGCAGGACGGCGAGACGATCATGGTCGAATCGATCGCGATCCTCGAGTACCTGCTCGCCCGCCACGGCTCGGGTTCGCTTGCCGTCGCCCCTGATGATCCCGCCTTCGCGTCCTATCTGCAGTTTCTCCACATGGGCGAGGCCGGGCTCGCCGGGCCGATGAACGCCGTCCTTGTCGGCCGCCAACTGGCACCCGAGGCCGAGCGAGGTGCCCGGGTGACCTGCTGGGCATTCGAGACCTTCGAGAGCCGGCTGGGGCTCGTGATCCGCCGCCTCGCGGACCACCCCTATCTCGCCGGCGACCGCTTCACCGCTGCCGATATCTCGGTGAGCTACGCCCTCCTGCTCGGCCTGCGAACCGGCAACTACGTCCCCGGTCCGACCGAGCGGGACTATCTCGCCCGCACCACGGCACGCCCTGCCTACGCCCGAGCGATGGACAGCTGCCAGGCCACCAAGGCCTGGGCGGCGAGATCACCGGGACTGTAGCGCTACTGCCCGAGCGGCTTCAAAATCTTGATCAGCTCGCCGTGCACGAACTCGTTGCCGCAGACGACGTGGCCGGTCTGCAGCGGGTCGTCATTGCCTTGGATGCCGGAGACGGTGCCGCCGGCCTCGCGCACCATGATCTGGCCGGCCGCGATGTCCCAGGGCTGCAAATTGCGCTCCCAGTAGCCGTCGAGCCGGCCGGCGGCGACGAAGGCGAGGTCGAGCGAGGCGGCGCCGAAGCGGCGGAAGCCCGCGACCTTGGTCTGCAGCGCGGCCATCTCCTGCAGCGCGACCTGATGGTTGCCGCGGCCGATATGCGGCAGGCCGCAGGCGATCACGCATTCGTTGAGCTGGCGGCGGCCGGCCACCCGCAGCCGCTGGTCGTTGAGGAACGCGCCCTTGCCGCGCTCGGCGATGTAGAGCTCGTCATTGGCCGGATTGTAGATCACGCCCGCGATCACCGTGCCTTCGCGCGCCAGGGCGATCGAGATCGCGAATTGCGGGATGCCGTGCAGGAAGTTGGTGGTGCCGTCGAGCGGATCGACGATCCAGGTGTGGCTCTTGTCACTGCCTTCGCGGTGCCCGCCTTCCTCGCCGTGAAAGCCGTAGCCGGGCCGGGCCTTCTCGAGATCGGTGTAGAGCATCTCCTCGGCGCGCTTGTCGGCCAGCGAGACGAAGTTCGCCGGCCCCTTCAGCGAGACCTGGAGATGCTCGATCTCGCCGAGGTCGCGCTTGAGGCTGCGGCCGGCGCGCCGCGCGGCCTTGACCATGACATTGATGAGGGCGGAGTAGAGCATGATGGAATGGTTTCTTCAGTGCGACTGTGCTGGGGCGACAGGTTCAAGCGAAAGTCCCGTCATCCTGAGGAGCGCGGAACGCGCGTCTCGAAGGATCGACGGCCACCAGCCGGGCCGATTCATCCTTCGAGGCTCGCTCCGCTCGCACCTCAGGACGACGGGGTGGGAGGGGAACTGCCTTGGATTTGCCGGACTGGGTGCCCTCTGGAAGTGGCGCCGTCAAGGCGTCATTTGACGTTGTTTCCGATCCATTTTCGGGCCGCGGCCTCCGCCTTGGCGCGGTCCGCCGGGGGCATGTCGGCGAGGATATCGTCGAGGTCGGGGTCGCCCTTGCCGGCGGTTTTGGCGACGGTGTGCCATTTCAGCGCCTCGACCTTGTCGACCGCCGCGCCGGCGCCGGTCGCCAGCACGCGGGCGAGGCGGTTCTGCGCGATCGGGCTGTTCTGCCGGGCCGCCTTGCGCAGCAGCGCGATCGCCGCCGGCACGTTCCGCGGCGTGCCGCTGCCGTTGTACAGCGCGATGGCATATTCGACCTCGGCGTCGACATTGTCGGCCAGTGAGGCCGCCTGCAGCAGCCGCACCGCCTTTTCGAGGTCCTTCGGCACGCCGGTGCCTTCCTTGTAGAACGTCGCCAGCGCGTATTGCGCCTCGGGATTGCCGGCATCCGCGGCCATCCGCAGCAGCTCGGCGGAACGGCGGAGGTCCTGCGGCAGGGTCTGGCCGTCGAGATAGAGCAGCGCGAGGTTATAGGCCGCCTTGGGCTCGCCGAGCTTGGCCGACGATGCCAACAGCTTGACCGCGGCGTCCTTGTCGACCGGGCCGCCGCGGCCGGCGATCTTCATCATCGCCAGCGCGAACATCGCCTCGCGGTCGCCGGCGTCGGCGGCGCGCTTGTACCAGCCGTCGGCCTTGACGTAGTCGCGCTTGACGCCGAGGCCGTTGGCGTAGAGCTCGCCCAGCATCGTCATCGCCTTGGGATCGTTGTTGGTCTGCGCCCGCGTGGTGGCGAGGTCGAACGCGGTCTTGTACATGCCGCGCTGATAGGCGCCGAACACGACGTCGACATTGGGATCGTCGGCGGCGGCCTGGGTCGGTGTGGGCGAGGGCGTCGGGGTCGGCGTTGCGGTGGCGGCCGGTTTCGGCGCCGGCTTCTTGACGACCGGCGCATGCACCTTCGGCTTGGTCTCCTTCGGCGCCTCCTTCTTCGCGGGCGGCGTCTGGGCCGGCGGCGTGATCGAGAGCTGCGCCATCGCGCCGCCCGCCAGCATCGTGCAGCCGAGCGTAACACCTATCGGACGCAGGCGCTTCATTCCGGCGTCATCCCTCAGCCTCTCCCTGGGCCTTGGCCTTTCCGAATGTCGTGGCGTGCGCCCGCGCGATCGCTTCGCCGATCTCGATCAAGGCCGTCTTCGGGCCGCGCGGATCGCTCCAGATGAAGTCTCCGACCAGCACGAAATCCGCGCCGGCGGCGGCAAATTCCTCGGCCTCCCCGCGCGAGGTGGCAAAGCCGACGCAAGGCGGCTCGAACAATTCGTCCCACCATTGCAGCCGCTCGGCGATCGCCTCGCTCGACGGCCGCTGTCCCCTGGCGTCGGGCTCGCCGAACAGCACGTAGTCGGCGCCGGCTTCGCCCGCCGCCATCGAATCGTGGCGCGTCGCAAGCCCGCCGATGCCGACGATGCGGTCCGGCTTCAGCGACGGCATGGCGTCTTCCATCGCCGCAAGGCCGGTCAGATGCGCGCCGTCGGCGCCGCCGCGCGCGACGATCTCGGGGTGGCCCTCGACCAGCAGCGCCGCGCCCGCGTTCTGGATCGCAGGCGCTAAGGCCTTGATGCGCGAGATCATGGTGCGCTGGTCGGTCTCGACCAGCCGCACCAGCACCGCGGCGACGTCGGCCGCGGCCAACAGCTCCGGCAGCGCGGCCACGAGCTGCGCCGGCTCCGCGACCTCTGGCGTCGCCAGATAGAGCCGCGGCGCCGGCCGCGGCGGAACGGGTTTTGTCGCCAACTATGCCGCCTGTTTTTCCAGGCCGGCGTCCCATTTGCCGGTGCTCGCGAGGCCGTTCATCTTGGCGCGATGCGAGAAGGCGCGCTGGCCCGCCGGCACGTTCTCGGCCTTGCCGGACCACGCCTTCTGCGGCGCCGCCTGCAGGGCGCGGCCGTAGGAGAAGGTGAGACCCCAGGGCAGATTGCCGATCTTGTTCATGGCGTCGAGATGCGCGGTCGCCTCCTCGTCGCTCTGGCCGCCGGAGAGGAAGGCGATGCCGGGCACCGCCGCCGGCACGCAGCTCTTGAGCAGCCGCACCGTCTTCTCGGCGACTTCCTGCACCGAGGCCTGCTTCGGGCACTTCTTGCCCGAGATCGCCATGTTCGGCTTCAGGATCATGCCTTCGAGCGCGACGCGCTGCACCCGCAATTCCTGGAAGGTGCGGTTCAGCACGCGCTGCGTCACCTCGTAGCAGCGGTCGATGTCGTGATCGCCGTCCATCAGCACTTCCGGCTCGACGATCGGCACGATCTGCGCGGCTTGGCACAGCGCGGCGTAGCGCGCCAGCGCGTGCGCGTTGACGCGGATCGCGGTCATGGTCGGGATGCCCCGGCTGCCGCCGCCGCCCGAGCCGATATCGATCACCGCGCGCCATTTCGCGAAGCGCGCGCCGCGCTCGTAATATTTCTTCAGCCGCTCGGCGAGCTTGTCGAGGCCGACGGTGACGAGCTCGCCGGGGCAGCCGGGCAGGGGCTGGGTGCCTTCGTCGACCTTGATGCCGGGGATGCTGCCGGCCTGCTCGATCAGCTTGACCAGCGGCGTGCCGTCCTTCGCGTTCTGCCAGATCGTCTCGTCATAGAGGATGACGCCGGAGATGTACTTGCTCATCGCCTCCTGGGAGCGGAACAGCATCTCGCGGTAGTCGCGGCGGTTGTCCTCGGTCGATTCGACCTTGATGGCGTCGAACCGCTTCTTGATCGTGCCTGAGGATTCATCGGCAGCGAGGATGCCCTTGCCGGGGGCGACCATGGCAAGCGCAACTTTGTTGAGGTCGGCGAGATTCATTTGGCGTCCTCCAGAGCGAATTGCCTTTGCAAACCAAAATAGGCGGTTCTCGGGCAATTGCCTAGAAAACGTTGGTCGCGGCCGGAATCGGGAGCGGATTCGGCTCGTTCGGCTCACCTCGCCCCGCCTGCGGGGAGAGGTCGGATCGCATCGCTAGATGCGATCCGGGTGAGGGGGCCTTCCGCGAGTCCGTCTGGTACCGTGAATGTTGAGACAGCCCCTCACCCCGACCCTCTAAGAGCGAGCTTCGCTCGTCTCGACCCCGCGAAGGGCGGGGAGAGGGAGGGGATAGGTCACGCAATCTTCGGATTGAGCTCGCCGGCGGCATAGCGCTTGGCCATCTCCGCCGTGGTCAGCACCTTCTTGATCTTGCTGGCCTGGCCCGCGGTGTTGAACTCCTGCAGGCGCTGCTTGCAGAGCTTGGTCATCGCCTCCATCGCCGGCTTCAGGTACTTGCGCGGATCGAACTCTTCCGGGTTGTCCTTCAGAACTTTCCGGATCTGGCCGGTCATCGCCATCCGGTTGTCGGTGTCGATGTTGATCTTGCGCACGCCGTTCTTGATGCCGCGCTGGATCTCGGCGACCGGCACGCCCCAGGTCGGCTTCATCTTGCCGCCATTGGCGTTGATGATGTCCTGCAGGTCCTGCGGCACCGACGAGGAGCCGTGCATCACCAGATGCATGTTGGGCAGCTTGCGGTGGATCTCCTCGATCACGTTCATGGCGAGGATGTCGCCGTCGGGCTTGCGGGTGAACTTGTAGGCGCCGTGCGAGGTGCCCATCGCGATCGCCAGCGCGTCGACCTTGGTCTCCTTGACGAACTTCACGGCCTCGTCGGGATTGGTCAGCAGCTGGTCATGCGACAGTTTGCCCTCGGCGCCGTGGCCGTCTTCCTTGTCGCCCATGCCGGTCTCCAGCGAGCCGAGCACGCCGAGCTCGCCCTCCACCGAGATGCCGCCGAGATGCGCCATGGTGGTCACGGTTTTGGTGACGCCGACATTGTAGTCCCAGTCGCCGGGGGTCTTGCCGTCGGCCTTCAGCGAGCCGTCCATCATCACCGAGGTGAAGCCGGCCTGGATCGCGGTCATGCAGGTCGCGGGCTCGTTGCCGTGGTCGAGATGCACGCAGACCGGGATCTGCGGATAGATCTCGGTGACCGCGTCCATCATGTGCTTGAGCATGACGTCGTTGGCGTAGGAGCGCGCGCCGCGCGAGGCCTGGATGATGACGGGGGCGTCGACCTCGGAGGCCGCCGCCATGATCGACAGCGCCTGCTCCATGTTGTTGATGTTGAAGGCAGGTACGCCGTAGTCGTGCTCGGCCGCGTGATCGAGCAGTTGCCGCAACGTAATGCGAGCCATTCCAATTCTCCCTGTATTTGATGCGCTTGCGCCGTTCTGATCCGAATCAGCCGTGTTTCAACACTTCGACGCCGGGCAGCGGCTTGCCTTCCATCCATTCAAGAAACGCGCCGCCCGCGGTCGAGACGTAGGTGAAATCGCCGCCGACGCCGGCCTGGTTCAGCGCCGCGACGGTGTCGCCGCCGCCGGCGACCGAGATCAGCTTCTTCGATTTGGTGCGCTGGGCGGCGTGCTTGGCCGACACCACCGTGCCGCGGTCGAACGGCGTCAGCTCGAAGGCGCCGAGCGGCCCGTTCCAGACCAGCGTCGCCGCATCGTCGATCGCGGCATGGATGCGCGCAATCGATTGCGGGCCGACGTCGAGGATCATGCCGTCGGTGGGGATCGCGTCGAGGCCGTAGGCGTGCGCCGGCGCGTTGGCCGCGAACTGGCTGGCGACGACCGCGTCGACCGGGAGGATGATCGCGCAATTGGCGGCATTGGCCTTGTCGAGGATGCGCAGCGCGGTCGCCGCAAGATCCTTCTCCGCCAGCGACTTGCCGACCGCGACGCCCTGCGCGTGAAGGAAGGTGTTGGCCATGCCGCCGCCGATCACCAGCGCATCGACCTTGCTCACCAGGTTTTCCAGGAGCTCGATCTTGGTCGACACCTTGGCGCCGCCGACGATCGCAATCACCGGCTTGGTCGGCGCGTCCAGCGCCTTGCCGAGCGCGTCGAGCTCGGCCTGCATAGTGCGGCCGGCATAGGCCGGCAGCTTGTGGCCGAGGCCCTCGGTGGTGGCGTGGGCGCGGTGCGCGGCGGAGAACGCGTCATTGACCCAGATGTCGCCGAGCTTTGCCAGCTCCGCGACGAAGCCGGCGTCGTTCTTTTCCTCTTCCTTGTGGAAGCGGGTGTTTTCCAGGCAGACGATGTCGCCATCCTTCATGGCGCCGACCGCCTTGGCGGCGACCTCGCCGATGCAGTCGTCGGCGAATCCGACCGGGCGCTTGATCACCTTGGCGAGTTCCGCGGCGACCGGTTTCAGCGAGTCCTTGGCGTCGCGGCCCTTGGGCCGGCCGAAATGGGCGAGCAGGATCACCTTGCCGCCCTTGTCGGAGATTTCGGTGATGGTGGGTACGACGCGCTCGAGCCGTGTGGCGTCGGTGACGCGGCCGCCTTCCATGGGGACGTTGAGGTCGACGCGCAGCAGCACGCGCTTGCCCTTCACGTCGACGTCATCGAGGGTACGGAATGATTTTGTCATGGGGTCAACTCGAACTCTGGACGGTCATTCCGGGGCGATGCGGAGCATTGAACCCGGAATCTCGAGATTCCGGGTCTGGTGCTGACGCACCATCCCGGAATGACGGAGGAGCAAGAACGAAATGCCCGGCACAAGGCCGGGCATGACGGAGCGTTCGACTTACAGCAGCTTGCCGATTGCGACGGCGGTGTCGGCCATGCGGTTCGAGAAGCCCCATTCATTGTCGTACCAGGCCATCACGCGCACCAGCGTGCCGTTCTGCACCTTGGTCTGATCCATGTGGAAGGTGGCCGAGTGCGGATCGTGATTGAAGTCGATCGAGACGTTCGGCGCGGTGGTGAAGCCCAAAATGCCCTTGAGCTGCTGTTCGGAGGCGCGCTTCATCGCCTCGTTGATTTCCTTGGCGTCGGTGGCGCGCTTGGCGACGATCTTCAGATCGATCACCGAGACGTTCGGGGTCGGCACGCGGATCGAGACGCCGTCGAGCTTGCCCTTCAGCTCCGGCAGCACCAGGCCGATCGCCTTCGCCGCACCGGTCGAGGTCGGGATCATCGACATCGCCGCCGCGCGGCCGCGATAGAGGTCCTTGTGCAGGGTGTCGAGCGTCGGCTGGTCGCCGGTGTAGGCGTGGATCGTGGTCATGAAGCCGGTCTCGATGCCGACCGTTTCGTTCAACACCTTGGCAACCGGCGCGAGGCAGTTGGTGGTGCAGGAGCCGTTGGAGACGACCAGCTGATCCTTGTTCAGCGTGTCGTGGTTGACGCCGTAGACGATGGTGGCGTCGGCGCCGTCGGCGGGGGCGGAGACCAGCACGCGCTTGGCGCCGGCGGCGAGATGGGCGGCCGCTTTCTCCTTGGCGGTGAAGATGCCGGTGCATTCCAGCGCGATGTCGACGCCGAGCGCCTTCCACGGCAGCTTGGAGGGATCGCGCTCGGCCGAGACCTTGATCTTGCCGGTGCCGAGGTCGATCGAGTCGCCGTCGACGGTCACGGTGCCGGGGAAGCGGCCGTGCACGGAGTCGTAGCGCAACAGGTGCGCGTTGGTCTCGACCGGGCCGAGGTCGTTGATGCCGACCACTTCGACATCCTTGCGGCCCGACTCTGCGATGGCGCGCAGAATGTTGCGGCCGATGCGGCCAAACCCGTTGATCGCGACGCGGATTGCCATGCTCGTCTCTCCTTTAAAAGCTGCTGCCAACCCCGTGGGAAGTATCCCACGAGGGTTTTGCGGCGGAACGCCCGGTTCGGCCGGGCGCGGACGGAAAAGATGGAGCCTTGGTAATCCTTTTTTGCGACAAGCTCAACCTTGGCCGACGGGTGTCTGGCCGGCGTCAGACGCGCTTCAGCGCAGCGTTGACCACGGCCTCGGCAGTAATGCCGAAGTGCTTGAAAAGGTCCTTCACCGGGGCGCTGGCGCCGAAGCCATGCATGCCGATGAATTCGCCATCGTGGCCGATCACGGCATCCCAGCCCCAGCGCACCGCGGCCTCGATCGCGATCTTGACCGGTGCATTGCCGATAATGGCGTTTTGCCGCTCGGCGGGCTGCGAAAGCAGCAATTCCAGCGCGGGCACCGACACCACGCGCGTCGCGATGCCGCGCTCGGCGAGCTGCTTCTGCGCCTCGACCGCGATCTGGACCTCGGAACCGGAGGCGAACAATGACACTTTTGCGTCGCCCTGTGCCGCGACCAGCTCATAGGCGCCGTGGCTGCACGGATTGTCGTTCGGCGCGGTGGTGCGGAGCTGCGGCAGGTTCTGGCGGGTCAGCGCCAGCACCGTCGGGCCGTCGATGCGGTTGAGCGCGAGTTCCCAGCACTCGGCGGTCTCGACCGCGTCGCAGGGCCGGAACACGCGCATGTTGGGCATCGCGCGCAGTGCCGAGAGATGCTCGACCGGCTGGTGCGTCGGGCCGTCCTCGCCGAGGCCGATCGAGTCGTGGGTCATGACATAGACCACGCCGGTGCCCATCAGCGCCGACAACCGGATCGCGCCGCGGGCATAGTCGGTGAACACCAGGAAGGTGGCGCCGTTCGGTGCGAAGCCACCGTGCAGGAAGATGCCGTTGAGGCACGCCGCCATGCCGTGCTCGCGGATGCCGTAATGGATGAAGCGGCCCTTCGGCGTCTTGGCGGCGAACGCCACCGCCGACTTCGCCTTGTTGTTGTTGGAGCCGGTGAGGTCGGCGGAGCCGGCGACGAACTCCATCGGCATCGCGGCTGCGATCACTTCGATCGCGGCTTCCGACGATTTGCGGGTCGCGACGTTGAGCGGATTTTCCAACAGCGACTTCTTGTGCGCGCGCAGCGCCTTGGCCAGCGACTGCGGACGCTCGTGGCGAATGCGGCGCTCGAACTCGGCGCGCTTGCGGCTGCCGAGTTGGTTGAACTGCTCGTCCCACTCCTTGTGCGCGGCGGCGCCGCGGGCGCCCGCCTCGCGCCAGGCCTTCAGCACGTCGTCGGGCACCGAGAACGGCTCGAGCGAGATGCCGAGCTTTTCCTTCGCGGCTTTCAATTCCTCTTCGCCGAGCGCCTCGCCATGCGCCTTGGCGGTGCCGGCCTTATGTGGCGCGCCGTAGCCGATCGTGGTCTTGCAGGCGATCATGCTCGGCTTGTTGGATTTCTGCGCGCGGGTGATCGCAGCCGCAATCGCCTGCTGGTCCTGGCCGTCGATCAATTCGGCGGCCCAGCCCGCCGACTTGAAGCGCTTCACCTGGTCGACGGAATCGGAGAGCGAGGTCGGGCCGTCGATCGAGATGCCGTTGCTGTCATACAACACGATCATCTTGTTGAGCCGCCAGTGACCGGCGAGCGCGATCGCTTCCTGCGAGATGCCTTCCATCAGGTCGCCGTCGGAGGCGAGCACATAGGTGTGGTGATTGACGATCTTCTTGCCAAACTCGGCGGCCAGCATCTTCTCGGCGAGCGCCATGCCGACCGCGGTCGCAATGCCCTGGCCGAGCGGGCCGGTGGTGGTCTCGATGCCCTTGGTGTGGAAATTCTCCGGATGTCCCGGTGTCAGCGATCCGAGCTGGCGGAAATGCTTGAGCTGGTCGAGCGTCATCTCCTTGTTGCCGGTCAAGTACAGCAGCGAATAGAGCAGCATCGAGCCGTGGCCGGCGGACAGCACGAAGCGGTCGCGGTCGGGCCAGGCCGGATCGGCGGCGTCGAATTTCAGAAATTGGGTGAACAGCACGGTCGCGATGTCGGCGGCGCCCATCGGCAGGCCGGGATGGCCGGATTTCGCCTTTTCGACGGCGTCCATGGCAAGGCCACGGATCGCATTGGCCATACGGGTGTGATCGACCTGCGTCATGATGAAGAGTCCGCCTGGAATGAGGAGCTGTTGCGGGACGCATCGGGGCGGGCAGCCGCGACGCGCGCGTGGATGGCCTTACGGGTTGGGGGGTGGATTAGCACCTCAATTCCGCAAGTCCAAGGCGATGAAACGCCCCAAAACGGGGAAAAGTTGCTCGAAATGGGCCTATTTCATTGTTCGGTGCATAGTTCTGCGCCGGCGTTGCGCATTGCTCGCTTGCCACGTAAATTTCGCGGCGTAAGCGCTTGCCGAAACGCCGGTTTTGCCGTGCGGCAGGCTTGATCCTTCGAGCAGGCTACCGGAAAGGGGTCCGCGCCGCGTGTCATGAGTGATCGTCTCGCCAACGGGTCTGGCAATACCGAGGCACCGCTTGCCGATATCGATGCCGCGACCAAGCGGCTCATGTCGGCGCTCGATGCGCTGGAAAGCTCGGTGGAGCGGCGCCGCGAGGCCGACCGCGACGAGAACGAGCTGGCAAGCCGGATCCAGGCACTCGGCGCCGACAGATCCCGGCTCGCCGACGAGCTCGACGGCTCGCTGGTGAAGACGCGCAAGCTCGAGCGCACCAATCGCGAGATCGCGGAAAAGCTCGACGCGGCGATCGGCACGATTCGCGCCGTGCTCGGCGGAGAGGCCAAATGAGCCACATCAACGTCACCATCAACGGCCGGCAGTACCGGATGGCCTGCGAGGAGGGCCAGGAGGTGCGGCTGCTCAAGCTCGCGGAAAACCTCGAGCAGCGCATCGAATCGCTGCGCGGAAAATTCGGCGAGATCGGCGATGCGCGGCTGACGGTGATGGCGGCGCTCACCGCCTGCGACGAAGTGGTCGATTCGGCCGCGCGCATCCGCAGCCTCGAGGAAGAGATCGAGCAGTTGCGCAACGCCCGCAGTGCCGCCATCGACCGCGCCCGCGCCACCCAGGCCGCCGTCTCCAACGCGCTCAACGCCGCCGCCGAGCGAATCGAACGCACTACCCAGGTGCTCAACCGCACCATCGGCGGCGGCATCGCGATCGGCTGACTACCCTCCCCTGGAGGGGGAGGGTCGGAGCGCATGACGCGCAGCGGAATGCGCTCCGGGGCGGGGTGATCTCTCAACACGGGCACTGTTCGAGTGGCACTGTTCGAGTGGAGAGACCGTCACCCCACCTCGCCGCTCATTTCATTCGCGTCGATCCTCCCCCTCCAGGGGAGGATGGCAGGGGGTCCTAACCGGCTACATAGGTAACAGAATAGACCGGCGACATAGGTAACAGGTCAACTGATCGGCAAGGAGGAGCTTGCCGATGGGGTGGATGGAGACCTGTGCTGTGGATGAGCGGATGCGTTTTGTGGTCGTGGCGCAAAGGCACGATGAATCATTTGCGGCGGTGTGCCGGCGGTTCGGCGTGAGCCGTCGGGTGGGCTACAAATGGCTTGCACGGTTCGAGGAAGAAGGCGCGGCCGGACTGTTCGATCGTTCGCGAGCTCCGCTGCATCGTCCGCACAGCATTGCCGAGAAGATTGCCGAGCGTTGCCTTGAGGTGCGTCGGGCGCATCCGACCTGGGGGCCGATCAAGGTGCTGGCCTTTCTCGAACGGAAGTCCCCTCGGACGGCCTGGCCTGCCGCAAGCACGATAGGCGAGCTGTTCGACCGAGAGGGCCTGACCGTGAAGCGCAAGCTGCGCCGGCGCGGCCCGCCCTCGAGCGCGCCCTTTGCCGGTTGCGAGGCGGCCAACGACGTGTGGTGCATCGACTTCAAGGGCTGGTTCCTGACCGGGGACGGCATGCGCTGCGAACCGCTGACGATCACCGATGCCTACAGCCGCTATCTGCTGCGCTGCCAGGCTCTGGCACGCACCGATACCAATCATGTCTGGCCGGTGCTGGACGCGGCGTTCCGGGAGTTTGGATTGCCGCACGCCATGCGCTCGGACAACGGCTCGCCGTTTGCTTCGCGCGGCGCCGGAGGATTGTCGCGGCTGTCGGTCAAGCTGATCAAAGCCGGCGTGACGCCGGAGCGCATTGCACCGGGCAAACCTCAGCAGAACGGGCGCCATGAGCGCATGCATCTGACCCTGCTGCAAGACGTTGCCAATCCGCCGGCTCGTACCATGCGCGAGCAGCTCAAGCGTCTGCACAGCTTCCAGCACCTCTACAACGAGGAGCGGCCGCACCAGTCGCTCGACAATGCTACGCCTGCCGACCGTTACCAGGCCTCCCCACGCCGCTTCGACGGCGTCTTGCGCCAGCCGGAATACCACGACCAGGACGTCCGTTCAGTCCGGCACAACGGAGAGATCAAGTGGCTGGGCAATACGATCTACATCAGCGAAGCGTTGATCGGCGAACCCGTCGGGTTGGCCGAGAACCAGGACGGCTGGACCGTCAGCTATGGTCCGATCGTGCTCGGCACGATCGCCCACCGGGGCGACCTGCTCCGGAGACCCAAACGAAAGACAAAAGGCTGTGGACTTGAGGACAACGCTGCGCGTTGCCCTCAGGGTCCACAGCCTCAACAACAACAGACCTGAACGAAACGAGAATTGTGTTACCTATGTCGTCGGTCTGAACTGTTACCCATGTCCCCGGTTGCTCAAGGGGTAGCTCTGGCTGCGTCTCCCTTACCGCTGGCGGAACGAGGCAACGATGGCTACATTAGGCCCAGCGAAGCTGCGTTGCGCGTCAGGAGCCATATATCCCCGGGGCCTTATCGATCCTTTAGGGAACTGTCCCTGGCCGGGTCCGTGGACCCGGACATATGGTGCCCACCTACTTTCGTAGGGAACTCCGGGATCGAGCGCTCCAACGGCCTCTGCGGCTTCGCACTCAAAAGCGCGATGGGTTCATCGCGCTTTTGGGTTGTTGATGAGCATGATCTTGCCGGGAAAGGCCGCTTTGCGTTTTCCGGATCAGGCTCTGAATTCGACTGTTGCCTTGTCGTCGCGCTGGGGCGTTCGATTGTGGTGCAGTGTCGCCCCGCGCATGCGGGGTCTCCAGTACGCCGCGGCTTGGCCGCTGGACTGCAAGCGTCTCTGGAATTCTGCGTCCGCCGAAAGCGGACGATGACAGCGGAAGATGGTCATGCACGCATCTCCATCGAAAGCCGAGCTTCGCGCGCTGGCGCTGGCCAAGCGCGACGCGTTGAGCGATGCGCAGCGCGCGGCCGCCGCGGAGGCACTGGCCAAGCGCGGCACGCCGTTCGAGATCACGCCGGGCATGATCGTCTCGGGCTACGCCCCGATCCGCAGCGAGCTCGATCCGAAGCCGCTGATGCTCAAGCTCGCCGAGAAGGGCGCGCGGCTCGCGCTGCCCTGCATCAACGCCCGCGGCCAGTCGCTGACCTTCCGCACCTGGGCGCCGCACGACCGCCTGATGCTCGGGCCGCTCGGCATCCCGGAGCCGTCGCCGGCCGCCGCCGAGGTGCATCCGGACGTCATGCTGGTGCCGCTGGCGGCGTTCGACCGGCTCGGTCACCGGATCGGCTACGGCGCCGGCTATTACGACTATACCTTCGCGCATTTGCGCAAGACCAAGCATGTGATCGGGGCCGGGCTGGCCTTCGCGGCCCAGGAAACCAAGGCGGTCCCTGCGCTATCGCACGACGTCGCGCTGGATTATGTGCTAACGGAGCGCAAGACGTTTGATTTCCGGAGTGCCTAGCATTGCGAATCCTCTTCGTTGGTGACGTCGTCGGCAAGACCGGCCGCACCGCCATCACCGACCACCTTCCCGGCATGATCAGGGACTGGTCACTCGATCTCGTCATCGTCAATGGCGAGAATTCCGCCGGCGGCTTCGGCATCACCGAGGCGATCTACCAGGAGCTGCTTGATGCCGGCGCCGACGCGATCACGCTCGGCAACCACGCCTGGAATCAGAAGGAGGCGCTGGTCTTCATCGAGCGCGCGCCGCGCCTGATCCGCCCGCTGAATTTCCCGCGCCATTCGCCCGGCCGCGGCTCGGCGCTGATCGACACCAAGAACGGCAAGCGCGCGCTGGTCATCAACGCGATCGGCCGCGTGTTCATGGAGCCGTCCTCCAACGATCCGTTCGCCGCGATCGAGCGCGAGCTCGAGGCGTGTCCGTTGCGCGAAGGCGCCGATGCCATCGTGCTCGATTTCCATGCCGAGGCCACCAGCGAGAAGCAGGGCATCGGCTTCTTCTGCGACGGCCGCGTCAGCCTCGTCGTCGGCACCCATACCCATGTGCCGACCGCCGATCACCAGGTGCTATCAGGCGGCACTGCCTATATGAGCGATGCCGGCATGACCGGCGACTATGATTCGGTGATCGGCATGCAGAAGGAGGAGCCGCTGCAGCGCTTCCTCACCGGCATTCCCTCCGGCCGCTTCGAGCCCGCCGCAGGCGTCGCGACCTTGAGCGGCATTGCCGTCGAGACCGACGACGCGACGGGACTTGCCGTGAAGATCGCCCCGGTCCGCGCCGGCGGCCGCCTCGAGCCGGCCGTGCCGGCGTTCTGGACGTAGACTTCACCTCCCCTTGAAAAGGGGAGGTCGCTTTGCTCGCCAGAGCAAAGCGGGTGGGGATCTGCTCTCTCCATACGCGCCGGTGCCTGTGGCCGACCCCCATCCCGACCTTCCCCCTTGCAGGGGGAAGGAGAAGCAGGCGACGCGTAGCCCGGATGCAGCGAAGCGCAATCCGGGACCGGTCCCGCGGCTGGCAAGGCCCCCGGATTGCGCCGCGCTGCATCCGGGCTACGGGCTACGGTCCATCCCCCGTCATTGCGAGCGAAGCGAAGCAATCCATCGCACCGCATATGCGGAACGATGGATTGCTTCCGCCTTCGCCAAGGCTTCGGCGGACAAGTCGTCGCTGTCGCTCCTCGCAATGACGGGGACGGGGCCGCGGATTTCACGACCGCCTAGGGCGAGCAGTGTCCGCATCGCTTCGGAATAGTAGAATAATACCGCTGAGTTGCCCGCATGGCTACTTTGCATGGGGTTGTTTTTCGGGTTTTGGGTGAACGGCTCACCGCAGGCGGGCTACGGGTCTCCTACGACTGCCGAAAACCCATCCGGAACGCGCCCCAGTGGCGGCCGCGGACGACGATCGGCGATGAGACGTCCTTCATGAGGACAAAGTTGCCGCCGCCCATGTCGCGGCGGTAGGTCTGCAGCAGGAACGGTTTTGTATTGGCCGCGACCTGCTTCACCGCGCGGTCGTTGAACAGGCGGCGGTTGCGGCAGTTGGCGTTGTTCCAGACCGGGTCCGGCCCCTGCGGGTGGCGGTAGTTCGGATTGTGGGTCGGCAGATAGCCGCCCTTGGCCCAGGCGACGCAGAACACGATGCGCGGATCGCTCTGCTGGATCGGGTCCTGGATCGCCGGCAGCACGCGGTCGGTGAAGGCGACATAGTCGGTCAGATACTGCTTCGGATCGGTGCCCGCGATCTCGCGATAGTTCTCGTCCATCAGCTGCTCGATCGTGATCTCGCCGCGCGCGACCGCGGTCTCGAACACGTCCGAAATCTGTTTCGCGGTGTCGACCACGACGCGGATCAGCGGCGCGTCTGAGGTTTCGACGCCGCTGTCGGCGATCAGTGCGATCAGGTTCTCGGATGTCTCGAGCAGCTTCGCCACCCGCGCGTCGGCGTTGCGGAGATCGCGCGAGGACAGGTCGACGCCCTTGGCAAGCTCGTTGAGCTCGGCGATCACGGTGTCGCAATGGCCGAGATTGGAGGTCGCGGCGCGCGCGACGCTGCCGATCTCGGCGCCGACCGAGGAAAAGCCCTCCTGCACCCGCATGATGATGCCGGAGATCTGCTGCGCGCCTTCGCCGGCGCTTTTCGCGCGCAGCGACGCATCGCTGCTCTCGCCGATCAGGCTGCCGATCTGGCCGTCGAGATCGCGCACGGTGTCGGAGATCTGATGCGTGGCCTGCCGCGTTGCTTCCGCGAGGCTCTTCACCTCGCTCGCGACCACGGCAAAGCCGCGGCCGGCGGTGCCGGCGCGCGCCGCCTCGATGGTGGCGTTCAGCGCCAGCAGGTTGGTCTGCTTGGCGATCGCCTCGATCGAGCCGGAGACTTTTGCGACCTGGCTCAGCGCCGAGCCGACCGCAGCGAGCCGCGCCTCGATCCGGCCGACCGCAGCGACGAGCTCGGCGATATGGCTGACCGCGGTCTCGACCGCGTGGCGCGACTCCGCGATTTGGCCGACCGCGGCCGATGCGGTCGACTGCACCGCCTGCGAGGCATTGGCGATGTCGTGATTGGCCGAGACCATGGTCTCGGCGGTCTCCTGCAGATGGTGGAACCGCTCCGACTGGCTGGCGACGCGGTTGGCGACCTCCTGGACGTTGCCGGCGATGTCGGCGAGCTCCACCCCAAGGCCGCCGATCCGGTCGGCGAGCTGGTCGACCAGCCGCTCGGCCAGCGTCCGGTTCGATGAAGTGTCCAGAACTGCGACCTGCACCACCGACATGTTTCCAGCTTCCTCCGTCAGCGCGGCCCATCGCCTCGCCGCAGCATTCCCATTCCTAAAGCGTGATTCGCGCGCGGTCTTGCCTGAGCGTGCACTGGGTAGCCCGGATGCAGCGCAGCGAAATCCGGGACTATGCCTCCACGGATGAGAGCCCCGGATTACGCTTCGCTCCATCCGGGCTACGAGAATTCCATCAAAGCTTGTAGGCGCTGCGGAACCCGCCCCAGTGCCGGCCGCGGACGCGGATCGGCACGTCGATCTCGCGCATCATCACGGTATTGCCGCCGCCCATGTCGCGCGCGTAGGTCTGGACCAGATAGGCGCGCTGGTTGCGCGCCGCGGCTAGGCCAGCGGGATCGTTGAAGATGCGGCGGTTGCGGCAGTTGGCGGTGTTGTAGGCGACATCGCCCGGCCGCTGCGGCTGCGAATAGATCTGGTTGTGCACCGGCAGATAGCCGTTGTGGTCGACCGTTGCGCAGAACGCTATGCGCTTGTCCTTGGCGAGGAACGCTTCCAGCAGCGCCGGCAGCGCGCGATCCGCCCAATCCAGCATTTTGGTGCGGTACTGCACCGGATTGGTGCCGGGGATTTCGACATAGTCGGTGTCGAACAGGTCCGCGATCGTGATCGCGCCGCTCGACAGCCCGTTCTCGAACAGCTTAGTCAGCGCGTGACCGGCTTCCATCGCGCGGGTGATCAGCTCGGCGTTCTCCTCGCGGATCGCCCAGATCTTGTCCTCGACCTTTTCGCGCAGCGCCGGTGTCGTAGCCTCGAAGCGCGCACGCGCGCCGGCCTTGGTGCGCTCGCCGATCCTGATGCTGCAGGCGCCGATGTCCTGCAGCATCGCGCTCAGGCTCTCATTGGCCGGCAGGCTTTCCGCGTTCGGCCCGCCGATCAAAATGCCGTCCATCGCGATCTCGTAGACCGGTGCGGTGATGACGCCGCGCGCGGTCTTGATCTCGATCGGAAGATTGCAGGGCAGGCGCTCGTTCTGGCGCGGATCGCCGCGCTCGTTCTGCCGGAGCAGCACCGCGCAGCGCGCTTTCAGCTTCTGGGCGAAGGCGGTGACCGCCTTGCCGGCCTTGGCGACGCTGTCGCCATGGGTCTCGGCCTCGCGGGTTGCGCTGTCGATCTCGCCGGCACTGGTGCCGACCGAGACGATGAAGTGCGAGGCGGAGGCGGCGTTCTGCCCGATCGCGCCGGTGATCTGGTTCTGCTCGGCGACCGCACCGTTGACGTTCTCGAATACAGGGCGGATCGCCTCGATCGCCTGCGAGATGCGGTGCACGGCATCTGCGGACCCGGTGGCGTCCCTCTGCAGCGCCTCGATCTTCTTGGTGATCTCTTCAGTCGCGCTCTGGGTCTGCACCGCGAGCGCCTTGACCTCGGTCGCGACCACCGCAAAGCCCTTGCCGGCGGCGCCGGCGCGCGCCGCCTCGATGGTCGAGTTGAGCGCGAGCAGCGTGGTCTGCCGCGCGATCTGCGCGATCAGATTGACGACATTGCCGATCGCAGCTGACGATTCGCGCAGGCGGTCGACATTGGCGGTGGCCTCGCGCGCCGCGGCCGCGGCGTCGTCGGCGAGGCGGGAGGCGCTGCGCACCTGCGCCCCGATGTCCTCGGCGGAATGGGTGAAGCGGTCGGCGGCCTCCGAGAAGGTGGTCGCGGTGCTCTGCGCGTCGCTGCTGCGGCCCGTCAGGGCGTCGGTGCGGGCGCGGATGGTCGCGAGCGTCGCCGCCGTCGCATCGGCGCCGTCGGCCACCGAGCCCGCCGCGCGTTCGAGCTGGCGGATCATCGCGCCGAGCTCGAGTTCCAGCAGTTCCAGGATTTCCCGGGCCGAATCGATTTCGGCAGAGGCAGGGGCGTCAGGCGCGGCCGCGGCCAAAACCTTGGCCTCGGTGGCCGGCGCGACCGGCTCCGGCACCTGCTTTCGAAACAAACCGAACGCCATGAGGGGCTCTTGGGGGTTGCTCTTGGGAATTGGGGCGAGACGCGCGATCCTCGCATCCGGGCATGAAGTCATGGTTAACAGGTGCCTCATATTCCGGCATGCGGTAGGATGGTCCGGACGGAAAGCGTCCCGCCGATGCTTTGATTTTGGCGGGTCACGGGCCTATAAGGCCGCGTTTTCCACCCCGTTCAGACCTACGATTCCAAGAGACGACGCATGGCCGGCCATTCCCAATTCAAGAACATCATGCACCGCAAGGGCCGGCAGGATGCCCAGAAGTCGAAGCTTTTCGGCAAGCTGGCCCGCGAAATCACCGTCGCGGCCAAGCTCGGCACTCCTGACCCGGCGATGAATCCGCGGCTGCGCGCCGCCGTGGTTGCAGCCCGCGCGGAAAACATGCCGAAGGACAATATCGATCGCGCGATCAAGAAGGCCGCGGGCAATGAGGGCGAGAACTATGACGAGATCCGCTACGAGGGCTACGGCCCCGGCGGCGTCGCCGTCATCGTCGAGGCGCTGACCGACAACCGCAACCGCGCCGCCTCCGACATCCGCTCCTTCTTCACCAAATCGGGCGGCAATCTCGGCGAAACCGGCTCGGTCGCCTTCATGTTCGACCGCACTGGCATCATCGAATATGACAAGAGTGTTGCCTCCGACGACGCGATGCTGGACGCCGCGATCGAGGCCGGCGCCGACGACGTGGTCTCCAGCGAGGCCGGCCACGAGGTCTACGCCTCGCAGGACACCTTTCGCGAGGTGGCCAAGGCGCTGGAGGCGAAATTCGGCGAGCCGCGCAAGGCGGCGCTGACCTGGAAGCCGCAAAACACCGTCGCGGTCGACGACGAGACCGGCGAAAAGCTGCTGAAGCTGATGGATCTGCTCAACGAGCACGACGACGTGCAGAACGTGTTCGCCAATTTCGAGATCTCCGACGCGCTGGTCGCCAAGATGGGCGGCTAGGCGTCGCGTCCTCGCCCCACACTCCGCTGTCATCGCCCGGCGCGACCGGGCGATCCAGTATTCCAGAGACCGGCGTTTGATCGGTGAAGCCGCGGCGTACTGGATCCCCGCTTTCGCGGGGATGACGAGCAGGGCTGGATGACGAGCACCGATGACACGCGGGGCAGGGGATGACGCTCCGTTTGTGTTTCGTTCTCGCAGGCAGAGGCGGTATCACTACCCCATGACAGTCCAGCCGATTCGCTCCCCCGTCCGCATCATCGGTATCGATCCGGGCCTCCGCCGCACTGGCTGGGGCGTGATCGAGACCGAGGGCAACCGTCTGGTCTACGTCGCCTGCGGCTCGGTCGAGCCGCCGGACGACCTGCCGCTGGCGAGCCGCCTGCTGGCGATCCATGAAGGGCTCGCCGCCGCGCTCGGCGACTACCGGCCGGCGGAAGCCGCGGTGGAGCAGACTTTTGTCAACAAGGACGGCGTCGCCACCTTGAAGCTCGGGCAGGCCCGCGGCGTCGCCATGCTGGCGCCCGCAATGTTCGGCATCTCTGTCGCCGAATACGCGCCGAACCAGGTCAAGAAGACCGTGGTCGGCGCCGGCCATGCCGAGAAGAACCAGATCCAGGTGATGCTGAAGATCCTGTTGCCGAAAGCCGAGCCGCCCTCCGCCGACGCCGCCGACGCGCTCGCGGTCGCGATCACCCACGCCCATCACCGCCAAAGCACCGCGCTGCGGCTGAAGGTGGCGAGCTTATGAGGGAGCGATGTGAGGTGACCACGCTGGTTGGGCTCCCTCCCCCCTTGCGGGGGAGGGTTGGGGAGAGGGGTAAGCCGCGGGCGCTGACTGCTGATCTGCCACGACGTATCAATGACGATCACGCGGTTCGCGCAACACGTTCGGCCACTGAGCAAGCGGCACCCCTCTCCCTACCCCTCCCCCGCAAGGGGGGAGGGAACCCTGCCGCCGGTGCCCTCCTCACACGAGCCGAAGCGAGCATCGAGCTCGGAATGGCGCGATGATCGGCAAGCTCAAAGGCCTGATCGATTCCTACGGCGAGGATTACGTGATCCTCGACGTCGGCGGCGTCGGCTATCAGGTGCATTGCGCCGGCCGGACGCTGCAGGCGCTGCCGTCGCCGGGCGAGGCGGCGGTGCTGTCGATCGAGACCTATGTCCGTGAGGACCAGATCAAGCTGTTTGGTTTTCGCAGCGATCACGAGCGCGAATGGTTTCGGCTGCTGCAGACCGTGCAGGGCGTCGGCGCCAAGGTCGCGCTGGCGGTGCTCGGCACGCTGCCGCCGACCGACCTCGCCAATGCAATTGCGCTGCGCGACAAGGCGGCGGTGGCGCGCACGCCGGGCGTCGGACCCAAGGTCGCCGAGCGCATCGTCAGCGAGTTGAAGGACAAGGCGCCGGGCTTTGCCAATGTCGATCCTGCGGTGGTGCATCTGTCCGGCGCGCTCGACAACAATCGCGCGCCGCGTCCGGTCACGGATGCGATCTCCGCGCTGGTCAATCTCGGCTACGGCCAGCCGCAGGCGGCCGCCGCGATCGCCGCCGCCTCGCGCAGCGCCGGTGAGAAGGCGGAGACCGCGCACCTGATCCGGCTGGGCCTGAAGGAATTGTCGAAGTGAACACGCCCTCCCGCATCGTCACCCCCGAACGCCGCACCGATGATGTCGGCGACACGGCGCTGCGGCCGCAGTCGCTGACCGAGTTCGTCGGCCAGGCGCAGGCGCGCAAGAATCTGTCGATCTTCATCGAGGCGGCGAAGAAGCGCGGCGAGGCGCTGGACCATGTGCTGTTCGTCGGTCCGCCGGGGCTCGGCAAGACCACGCTGGCGCAGATCGTGGCGCGCGAGCTTGGTGTCGGCTTTCGTGCGACGTCAGGTCCTGTCATCGCCAAGGCCGGCGATCTTGCGGCGCTGCTGACCAATCTCGAAGAGCGCGACGTCCTCTTCATCGACGAGATCCATCGCCTCAGCCCGGCGGTCGAGGAGGTGCTCTATCCGGCGATGGAGGATTTTCAGCTCGACCTGATCATTGGCGAAGGCCCGGCGGCGCGCTCGGTGAAGATCGAGCTGGCAAAGTTCACGCTGGTCGGCGCGACGACGCGCGCGGGCCTCTTGACCAATCCGCTGCGCGACCGTTTTGGCATTCCGATCCGGCTCAACTTCTACACCGAGGAGGAGCTGGAAAAGATCGTCACCCGCGGCGCCCGCGTGCTCAACATCGGCATGAGCCCTGACGGCGCCAACGAGATCGCGCGCCGCGCCCGCGGCACGCCGCGCATCGCCGGCCGCCTGCTGCGCCGTGTCCGCGATTTCGCCTCCGCCGCGGACGCCGACTCCGTCGATCGCGGCATCGCCGACCGCGCGCTGAGTGCGCTCGAGGTCGACAGCGCCGGGCTCGACGCGATGGACCGCCGCTATTTGACGACGATCGCACTCAACTATGGCGGCGGTCCGGTCGGGGTCGAGACCATGGCGGCGGCGCTGTCGGAGCCGCGCGATGCGATCGAGGACATCATCGAGCCCTATCTGATCCAGTGCGGCTACCTGCAGCGCACCCCGCGCGGGCGGCTGCTGACCTCGCATGCCTTCCGCCATCTCGGCCTCGCCGAGCCGAACCGCGACCCCGCGCAGTTCGGTCTGTTCGGCGGTAATGGCGACGACGACTAAGCTCGCTCCCGAAGACGTGATCAGTCGTGTTGGTGCGGCGCGCCGCCGCTGCCGGTAACGTTGACCGCTAACCATTGCAAAATCCCTGCAGACGTTCTGCACAAACGCGGCCCAATTCCGCTCCAATCCCGGGGCCATGGTTGTTGAGGCATGATCCGGAAAAGTGCGAAGCGGTTTTCCGAAGAGATCATGCCTAAGAGAAAGTTGAAGCGCGTCGCGCTTCAGGCATCACCGATCGAACGTCCATGATTTCACGTCGACATTTTTTTCGCTCCGTTGGCGGGTTGACCGCCGCCGCGGCCTCGACCGCGGCCTATGGCGTTAGCGAGCCGGTCGTCCGACTGGCGCTCACGCGCTATGATCTGTCGCCGCGGCAATGGCCGGCGAACTTTCCGCTCAGGATCGCCGCGCTTGCCGATATCCATGCCTGCGATCCCTGGATGTCGCTCGATCGGATCGCCGAAATCGTCGACCGCACCAACGCGCTGAAGCCCGATATCATCGTGCTGCTCGGCGACTATGTCGCGGGGCTGCGCCACGTCACGCGCTTCATTCCAGCTTCCGAATGGGCCGCGGTGCTGGCCGGGCTGAAGGCGCCGCTCGGCATCCACGCCGTACTCGGCAATCACGACTATTGGGACGACAAGACCGTGCAGCGCCAGGGGCAGGGTGTGCCGGTGGCGCGCCGTGCGCTGGAGCGGGCCGGCATTCCGGTCTACGAGAACGATGCGGTGCGCCTCACAAAAGATGGCCGTCCGTTCTGGCTCGCCGGCCTCGGCGATCAGCTTGCCTATATGCCGGCGCGGCGTTATCGCCAGATCGCGCGGATCGGCGCCGATGATCTCGGCGCGACGCTGGACAAGGTCACCGACGATGCGCCGGTGATTTTGCTGGCGCATGAGCCCGACATCGCGCGCCGCGTGCCGTCGCGCGTCGCGCTGCAGCTCTCCGGCCACACCCATGGCGGTCAGGTCCGGCTGCTCGGCTGGTCGCCGGCGGTGCCGGTGAAGCACGGCATGCGGCTCGCCTATGGGCATCTCAAGCTGAAATGCGACGTCATCGTCTCCGGCGGCCTCGGCTGCAGCATCATGCCGTTCCGACTCGGCGTGCCGCCCGAAATCGTGCAGGTAACGCTGGGCGGCAAGGGGCCGCTTGTGTCCTGACCGCGCTTGCGCCGGCGGCCGATTTTGCGCAATACGGGCGGTAGCTCAGCGCAACCGAGGGCGCCAATGACCTCACCCATTCTCGACGGCGAGATCCGCGACGGCCGCCACCACATGCAGGTCCGCGTCTATTACGAAGACACGGATTTTTCCGGCATCGTCTATCACGCCAATTATCTGCGCTTCATGGAGCGCGGCCGCACCAACCATCTCCGCCTGATGGGCGCCGAGCAGCAGGCGCTGTTCGAGGAGGCCGAGGCCGAGACCGGCGGCTTCGCCTTCGTGGTGCGCTCGATGACGCTGGATTTCCTCAAGCCCGCGCGGATGGACGACGTGCTCGACGTCGTCACCTGGCCGCTCGCGGTGAAGGGCGCCTCGATCATGCTGGCGCAGGAGATTCGCCGTCGCGATGACGTGCTTGTGAAGGCCGAGGTCCGCGTCGCCTTCATCAGCGGCGGCCGTGCGCAGCCGATACCGAAGCCGATCCGTGCGCTGATGAAGGCCGATATCGGCTAGCTATCGGCCGATAGGCGCGAGCCCATCGACTCTGCGCGCCACGGCGCTAGATTTGCATGAGCCCAACCGCCGCAAGGAGCCTTCCATGTCACGCCCGCCGCTGCCGCCGTTTACCCGCGAGACCGCCGCGCAGAAGGCGCGCATGGCGGAGGATGCCTGGAATTCGCGCGATCCGGCACGGGTCGCGCTGGCCTATACCGAGGACAGCCGCTGGCGCAATCGCTCCGAGGTGTTTGCCGGCCGCGAGGCCATTGTCGCCTTCCTCACCCGCAAGTGGGAAAAGGAGCAGGACTATCGCCTGATCAAGGATCTCTGGGCGTTCGACGACAACCGCATCGCGGTGCGCTTCCAGTACGAATGGCACGATGCTGACGGCAACTGGTTTCGTTCCTACGGCAACGAGCAGTGGGAGTTCGACGAGCACGGCCTGATGCGCCGCCGCGAAGCCTCGATCAACGACATCGCGATCACGGAGAAGGACCGCCGCTTCCACTGGCCCGCCCCGGGCCCGCGTCCCGCCGACGTGCCGGGACTTGGCACGGAGCCGTTCTGATCTAAGTAGCCCGGATGCAGCGAAGCGAAATCCGGGATCGGTTTTTCCGCGGATGAAGCGGCCCCGGATTGCGCTACGCTTCATCCGGGCTACGGAATCGTTTGTGCGGACGCATCGAAAACGTTTGCCAGTCTCGACGAAGATCGGTTTATTCTGGTCCGCGTTGCAACCTCACCGCGTCGCCGGATCCTTTCCATGCCAACGAAACGTTCTACGGCCGTTACAGTCGCAGGCTTCCTCCTCGCGACTGCCAGCATAGCCGTTCCTATCCAGCCAAGCGCGGCGAAAGGCAAAATGCGCGGACCCGATACCTGGGGGCCGATGTTCACATCCCAAGTCGAGCGGTGCTGGAAGCGACCTGTACGCGTCGGTGAGGAGGCAACGAACATGAAGGTTGAATTCATGATCGAGCTGACGCGAGAGGGCAAACTGAATGGGCAACCCGTGGTGTTGCCAGGAAGCAAGCCGGCCACGTCAGACTATGCTCAAGCCTATCAAAACAGTGCGCTGAAAGCGATCACCGAATGCCAGCCGTTCACTTTGCCGTCTGAATATTACGATCAATGGAAGAAATTTCAGCCTGTCTTTATAGACCTGCCGTCGGCTCCCACAGGGAACGCGCCGCCCGCGGGTGGGCAATTTGATACTCGCAAGCTTTCGATTTGCCGAGGATGCTGACGAAAGAGCAAGCAGCGCATTTGCGGAAGCGGCCCCTCACCCCAACCCTCTCCCCGTGAAGAACGGGGAGAGGGAGTGGAGAGAGCGATGACAAATCGCCTTACGCCGCCGCCTTGTGTCTTGCGAGCTCGGCCTTGTAGAGCTCGAACTCCTCCGCGATCGCCTTCGCAACCGACGGCCGTGTCCGCAGCCGCTCGTAATAGGCCTTCAGCGCTGGCCATTTTGCGAGCTCGATCGGCGGCGTCGCCATGGTCCAGTTGATGACGGTGACGAGATAGGCGTCGGCGACGCTGAAATGGTCGAGCAGGTAGTCGCGGCCCTTCAAATGGTTTTCGACATAGTCGAGCCGCGAACTGTACTTTTCCAGCGCGTAGCTCTTGGCTTCCGGCGGCGCCTTCTTGTCGAGCAGCGGCAGGAACAGGCCCTTGTGCAGCTCGGTGCCGATGAAGCACAGCCACTGATGCAGCCGCGAGCGTTCGACATTCGACGTGGTGCCGAGGCCGGCGCGCGGGAACTGGTCGGCGACATATTGCAGGATCGCGGCGTTCTCGGTCAGCACCACGCCGTCGTCGGTGCGCAAGGTCGGCACTAGGCCGAGCGGGTTGATCGCGTTGAAGTCGGAGCCGTCGGTCCGCACCTGTTTTGTCTTCGGATCGACCTCGAGGAAGTTGGCCGGCTGGCCGGCCTCGTACAGCGCGACGCGGGTCGCCATCGAGCAGGCGAGCGGCGAGAAATACAGATCCATGGGTGCCTCCTTGGGGTGTTCGGCGCGGGTGTCCCGGCCACGGTTGATTTTTGTACTGTCTTGCATAATATGGAATGCGTCAAGGAATTTAATGCGAAATGGTACAAAAAAATAAGCAGCCGCCATCTGCTGCCAAACCACAAGCTGCCAAAGCCGCAGCGCCCGCAGAGCCGAAGCGGCGCGGGCGGCCGCGCGCCTATGAGCCCGATGTCGCGCTCGGCCGGGCGCTCGAACTGTTCAGGCGCGACGGCTTTGCCGCCACCTCGCTCGATGATCTCTCCGCCGCCACCGGGATGAACCGGCCGAGCCTCTACGGTGCGTTCGGCGACAAGCGCGCGCTCTACATCAAGAGCTACCAGCGCTACCGCGACGAGGCGCGCGCCGCGATGATCGAGATTTTTCGCGCCGAGGCGCCGCTGCGCGACCGGCTGGCGCGCATCTACGCGATCGCGCTCGATATTTATCTCTCCGGCGCGTCAGGTCCGCGCGGCTGCTTCACGGTGATGACGGCGGCCTCCGAAGCAGTGTCCGATCCCGACATCCGCGCCATGGTGCTGGAAGGCCTGACCGAGATGGACAAGGCCTTCTCGACCTGCTTCCGGCTCGCCAAGGAGCGCGGCGAACTGCCTGAAGGCGCCGACCCGACCGCGCTGGCGCAACTCGCCTCCGCCACCATCCACACCATCGCGATCCGGGCCCGCGCCCATGTTCCGCGCAAGGAGCTCGAGGCGATCGTGCAGGGCGCCATCGACGTGATGTGCGGGCCGAAATAGCAGCGGAATTTCCCGAACCGCAAATGTCGGCGTCTGACTTTCCCGCCCGTCTTCCCTAGAGTGGCCACAAACGGAAGCGGAACACGATGGGAAAAGTCAGGACTTCAGCATTCACGGTCTCGATCGACGGCTTTGGCGCCGCTCCAAATCAGAGCCTGGAAAATCCATTCGGCGAGGGCGGCATGATTCTTCCCACCTGGTACCTCGGGACGCGAACGTTTCGCGCCATGTTCGGCCAGGATGGCGGTGGTACCGGGCTCGACGACGATTTCGCCCGCAAGTCGATGGAGAATGTCGGCGCCTGGATTCTCGGGCGAAACATGTTCGGCCCGGTTCGCGGCCCATGGCCGGATCATTCCTGGAAAGGCTGGTGGGGTGACACGCCGCCGTACCACACGCCGGTGTTCGTGCTGACCCATCACGCGCGGCCGGACCTCGAGATGCAGGGCGGCACCACCTTCCACTTCGTGACCGACGGCATCGAAGCCGCGTTGCGCCGGGCGCGCGAGGTCGCGCAGGGCAAGGACATCCGGGTCGGCGGCGGCGTGTCGGTGGTGCGGCAATTCCTGCAGGCGGGTTTGCTCGACGAGCTGCATCTGGCGCAGTCGCCGGTGCTGCTCGGCGCCGGCGAGAACCTGTTCGCCGGGCTGGATCTGCCGCGCCTCGGCTATACCGTCGTCGGGCATGTCGCGAGCCCGAACGCCACGCACCTCACCTTCGCGCGCAAGTCGTAGGCTCCTCTTCACCTCGCCCCGCTTGCGGGGAGAGGTCGCATCGCATCGGAGATGCGATGCGGGTGAGGGGGAGTCTCCGCGAGTGTGTCTCTCACCGTATGCGCGGAGACAGCCCCTCACCCCAGCCCTCCTAGAGCGAGCTTCGCTCGTCTCGGCCCCGTAAGAACGGGGAGAGGGAGCTTCGCGCCCGCGTCGCCGCCGAAAATCCGTCATTGACGCGCGCGCGATTTGGTCGTAGTTAACCGACAGGTTATTTAACCAATATGGAAACTACGGATGCAGCCGGACCCCCTGAGTTCGACCTTTGCGGCGCTGGCCGATCCGACCCGGCGCGCGATCCTGGCGCGGCTCGCGCTCGGCGAGACCTCGGTGATGGAGCTGGCAAAGCCGTTCGACATGAGCCTGCCGGCGATCTCGAAGCATCTGAAGGTGCTCGAGCATGCCGGGCTGATCTCGCGCGGGCGCGAGGCGCAGTGGCGGCCGTGCCGGATCGCGCCGGTCGCGTTCAGGGAGGTCGACGGCTGGCTCGGAAATTTCCGCCGCTTCTGGGACGAAAGCTTCAACCGCCTCGACGGCCTGCTCGAGGAGATGAAGGCGGAGGAGGCGGCCAAGGTAACGGCCAAGGCCTCGCCGCGGAAGAAATCCAAAGTCAGAGTAACCAAGGAGAAGCAACGTGGACGCACGCGTGGATAGGAAGCTGAAGGTCACCACCCCGTCGGACCTGGAAATCGCGATGACCCGCGAGTTCGACGCGCCCCGGCAGCTGGTGTTCGATGCAATGACAAAACCGGAATTCGTGGTCCGCTGGCTCGGCTGCGGCGCGATGACGATGCCGGTCTGCGAGATCGATTTGCGCGTCGGCGGCGCCTATCGCTACGTATTCCGCTCGTCCGACGGTATCGAGCACGTGTTGAGAGGAACCTACCGCGAAGTGGTGCGTCCCGAGTACGTCGTGTTCGGCGAAGTGTTTTCGATGCCCGGCTTTACCAGCGAGGAATACCAGGTGACGTCGATCTTCACCGAGATGGGCGGCAAGACCAAGCTGACGACGATCATCGAGCACCCCACCAAGGAGGCGCGCGACGGTCACCTCAATTCCGGCATCGAGAAGGGCGTCGAGCCCGCCTACGACCGCCTCGCCGACCTGGTTGCCGCGATGGCGTGAGCTGCGCGGTAACCGGACGCCGGGACAAAAAATTGCAGCACAATGTCGGATGCGGGCGGCCGCATCCGTCATCGTGCCGTGGCGGCTGCGTACCGCGGTCGCTGTTGTCAGGAAAGGCCCTCAACATGTCGCAGCCCGCCCAGGTCGTGATCCCGCATCTGGTGGTCAATGACGGCAATGCCGCCGTCGATTTCTATAAAAAGGCGCTCGGCGCCACCGAAGTCCTGCGCATGCCGGCGCAGGACGGCAAGCGGCTGATGCACGCCGAGATCAACGCCTATGGTGCCCGGATCATGCTGATGGATGATTTCCCCGAGCACCGCGGCACCCATGTCGATGCCGTGTTCCCGCCGGACCAACTCAAGGGTACCTCGGTGACCATGCATCTCGAGGTCGAGAATTGCGATGCCGCGGTGAAACGCGCCGCCGACGCCGGCGCCACCGTGACCATGGAACCGTGGGATGCCTTCTGGGGCGCCCGCTACGGCCGCGTCATCGATCCGTTCGGCCATTCCTGGAGCTTTGCCCACGCGCTGCCGGCGAAGGGGTAGCAGGCCGATCCCTCCAGCCGTCATTGCGAGCGAAGCGAAGCAATCCATGCTTCCGCGTGGGGAGCGATGGATTGCTTCGTCGCTTCGCTCCTCGCGATGACGCAAGGCTGTAGCCCGGATGGAGCGAAGCGCAATCCGGGATCAGTCTGTCCGCTGCAAAGACCCCGGATTTCGCTGCGCTGCATCCGGGCTACGGGTTGCCGTCAATACCCCCGCGTCCGATCCACCAAATTCTCCAGCGCGCCGCCGGCCTCGAAGCGGGCGATCTGCTGCGCGACGTATTTCGAGATCTCGTCGGCATCGGTGTCGGCGGCGTTGTGCGGCGTCAGCACCACTTTGGGATGGCTCCAGAACGGGCTCGCCGCGGGCAGCGGCTCGGTCTCGTAGACGTCGAGCGAGGCGGCGCCCAGCGTGCCGTCGTCGAGCGCGCGCAAAATGTCGGGCTCGTTCTGCAGGCCACCGCGGCCGGCATTGATCAGCACCGGCGCGCCGAGCGGGCTGTCGCGGTTCAGTCTGATAAAGACGTCGTGGTTGAGAACATGCCGCGTGTCCGGCGTCAGCGGCAGCAGGCAAACCAGAATGTTGCTCTGGCGCAGGAATTGATCGAGCCCGTCAGCGCCGTGGAAGCAGGCGATGCCGTCGATCTGCTTGGCGCTGCGGCTCCAGCCGACGACGCGGAAGCCGAGCGCCCGCAGTGCGCGCGCCGAGGCGGCGCCCAGGGTGCCGAGCCCCATGATGCCGACGGTGATCGCGCCCGCCGCCCACTGGTATTTCGGCGCCCAGCGCTTTTCCCGCTGCGATTCCCGCAGATAGAGCTCCTGACGGTGATGCATCAGCACATGCAGCACGACATATTCGGTCATGCGGTCGGTGAGATCGCCGACCGCGACCCGCACCAGCGGCACGTCGGGCAGCGAGCGGTCGGCCATCAGCGCATCGACGCCGGCACCGAGATTGAAGATGACTCGCAGATTTTTGAACGCGGCGAGCTCGCCCGGCTTCGGCTTCCACACCGCCGCATAGTGAACTTCGTCCGGATCAAGCGCTTCGTCCGGCAGCAGCACCACGGAGCGGTCGGGACAGACCGTGTCGAACCGCTTTTTCCAGCGCGACGACGACCAGTTTTCGGTGCCGCCGTTGACCAGCAGCGCCAGCGCGCCCTTACCCATCCAGATACCTCCGAGGTTTGTGTGACTAATGTCACAGAGCGGCTATCGACCACCCCGTAAAACTCCTGCCATCAACAGCGGAGAACTTCCATGCGCAAACTGGTCCTGATGTCAGCTTTCGTCCTCGCCTCAGTTGCGGCCGCCGAGGCCGGCCAGAGCCGCAGCCTCGTGCTCGCGGCCCACGAAACGCCTGCGCCGGCGGCGGAGACCGCGCCGGCTGCCGATCCGCAGGCGGCTCAGGCGCAGCAGGTCGAAGCGCCGCAAGCTCAGCCGCAGGCCGCACCGGCCGAGCAGCCAAAGCAGCAGGCCGCAAAGCCCGCGAAGAAGAGTTACGCGCGCCGCCGGGAGAGCGACGAGGCCAAGGCGCGCCGCATCGCCGCCCGCTACGGCGTCTATTGGTGATCACGACCGCAAGCTGCGGCCGGCGCCGCTGCAACGCGGCGTCGCATGACGGTTTGTGGATCGCGCTGACGTTCGTTCATCACGCGGAACGGTGCCGGTTCGCCGTCCCCAAAATTTCTTTGGACCCCTGTCGGTGGCGGGCATAATCGTTCGTTCTTGGAAATGAACGGAGATGCCTTCTCGATGCTGTACGCCATCCTCTGCTATCATGACGAAGATATGGTCGGTTCCTGGAGCAAGGAACACGACGCCGCCGTCATGCAGAAATTGTCCGTGGTGCAGGAAAAGCTCGCCAAGCAGGGCCGACTCGGCCCGGTGGCGCGGCTGCTGCCGACCACGGCGGCGACCACGCTGCGCAAGGACGACCCGCCGCTGGTCCTGGACGGCCCGTTTGCGGAGACCAAGGAACAGCTGCTCGGCTTCTACGTCGTCGACTGCAAGAACCTCGACGAGGCGCTCGACGTCGCGCGCGACCTCGGCAAGGCCAACCCCGGCGGCACCTATGAGATCCGCCCGGTCGGCGTGTTCCGGCCCGGGAGTGTAGAACAATGACCGACACCGCCTGGATCGATGCTGCGTTGACCTCCGCGCGTCCCCAGGCGGTCGGTGCGCTGCTGCGCTATTTTCGCAACCTCGACACCGCCGAGGAGGCCTTTCAGAACGCCTGCCTGCGGGCGCTGAAGAGCTGGCCGCAGAACGGCCCGCCGCGCGATCCCGCGGCGTGGCTGATCATGGTCGGCCGCAACGTCGCGATCGACGATATCAGGCGCACCAAGAAGCAGGAGCCGCTGCCCGACGACGACCAGGCGATCTCCGACATCGACGACGCCGAGGACGAGATCGCCGAGCGGCTCGACGGCTCGCACTACCGCGACGACATCCTGCGGCTCTTATTCATCTGCTGCCACAAGGACCTGCCGGCGACGCAGCAGATCGCCCTCGCGCTGCGCATCGTCTCCGGCCTCTCGGTGAAGCAGATCGCGCGCGCCTTCCTCGTCTCGGAGGCCGCGATGGAGCAGCGCATCACGCGGGCCAAGACGCGCGTCGCCGATGCCAAGGTGCCGTTCGAGACCCCGGGCGCGGTCGAGCGCAGCGAGCGGCTGGTCTCGGTCGCCGCGATGATCTACCTGATCTTCAACGAGGGCTATTCGGCGAGCGGCGACACCGCGGAAATCCGCAGCCCGCTGTGCGAGGAGGCGATCCGCCTGGCGCGCCTGTTGCTGCGGCTGTTCCAGAGCGAGCCCGAGATCATGGGGCTGACCGCGCTGCTGCTGCTGCAGCACGCCCGCGCCGCCGCGCGCTTCGACGCCGACGGCCAGGTGATCCTGCTCGAGGATCAGGACCGCAGCCTGTGGAATCAGAAGCTGATCGCCGAGGGGCTGGCGCTGATCGACAAGGCGATGCGTCACCGCAGGAGCGGGCCCTACCAGGTGCAGTCCGCGATCGCGGCGCTGCACGCCCGCGCTGAGAAGCCCGAGGATACCGACTGGGCGCAGATCGACCTGCTCTACGGCGCGCTCGAGATCATGCAGCCGTCGCCGGTGGTGACGCTCAACCGCGCGGTCGCGGTCTCCAAGGTGCGGGGCGCCGAAGCTGCGCTCGAAATGATTGAGCCGTTGGCGCCGCGGCTCTCCAACTACTTCCATTACTTCGGCGTGCGCGGCGCCTTCCTGATGCAACTCGGCCGCAACGAGGAGGCCCGCGTCGCCTTCGACCGTGCCATCGCACTCGCCAACACCACCGCCGAAGCCGCCCATATCCGCATGCATATCGACCGCCTGATGCGCGACAGCCAGCCGCGCAATGTGAAGGCGAAGTAGCAGCGCGGCGGCTTTGCTGTTCGAGTGCGGGTCGAGAAACTTCCCGTGTGATACCCCTCTCCCCAACCCTCCCCCGCAAGGGGGGAGGGAGCCCTGCCGCCGGTGGCTCTCTCACACGAGGGCGGAATATCGCGCGCCTATCACAGATCAATCCAGTGGGGTGTCGTGCGAACTTCCCTTAGATCCGATCAAGTGAGGTGAGCACGCTGGTCAGGCTCCCTCCCCCCTTGCGGGGGAGGGTTGGGGAGAGGGGTACGCCCCGGGCGCGTTGACCGACGCATGCGTCGCTCTCGCAATCCTGCCGCCACCTCCGCGCTCATCGCGCTCCCAAAAAATCTTCACCGTCTTTGTCGGTCCCGTACTCGCCCGTTCGTCATGGTGGCAGAACATCCTCAACCCTTGCGGAGCCTGTCATGTCGCTGATCATCGAGCCCGAACTTCCCAAGCCTGCCCGCATCACCGGCCGCGTCATGAGTGGCCTCGTCATCCTGTTTCTGCTGTTCGACGGCGCGATGAAGCTGATCCCGTTGCCAATCGTCACCGAGACCATGGACAAGATGGGCTACGGCGCGAGCGACGCGCTGGCGCGCAGCCTCGGCATCATCACCATCGTCTGCACGCTGCTGTATTCGGTGCCGCCGACCTCGATCCTTGGCGCGATCCTGCTCACCGGCTATCTCGGCGGCGCGATCGCATCCCATGTGCGGATCGACAGCCCGCTGTTCACGCACACGCTGTTCGGGCTCTATCTCGGCCTGCTGCTATGGGGCGGGCTTTATCTGCGCGACGGCAATCTGCGCGCGCTGATTCCGTTTCGCCGCTGAACACCTCTTCAACCATTGCTTAAGGAAACAGTCATGCTCGAGATCATTGGTATCATCGCCGTCATCCTCGCGATCGCGATTGCGGTCGTTCTCATCCTCGCCGCGACCAAGCCGAGCACGTTCCGCGTCACGCGCGCCGCCAGCATCAAGGCGCCGGCGGATCGGATCTTTCCGCTGATCAACGACTTCCATCAGTGGGTGGCGTGGTCGCCGTACGAGAACCGGGATCCCGCGCTGAAGCGGACCTATCAGGGCCCGCAAAGCGGGCAGGGCGCGGTCTACGCCTGGGACGGCAACAAGAATGTCGGCGCCGGCCGGATGGAGATCCTGCAGGCCGAGACGCCGTCGAAGATCGTGATCAAGCTCGACTTCTTCAAGCCGTTCGAGGGCCACAACACCGCCGAGTTCACAATGCTGCCGCAGGGCGATGCGACCAACGTCACATGGACCATGTATGGTCCGGCCGTCTTCATGTCGAAAGTGATGCAGGTGTTCATGAACCTGGATCACATGATCGGCAGGGATTTTGAAGTCGGCCTTGCCAACCTGAAGAAGCTGACTGAAAAGTAGGGCGTTTTCGAGCGAAGCGGACACCGGTTCGCATCAGGAAGACGCGTCAAACAAAAGTCTGGTACCCAAGGAGCACGCGATGCAGGTCAACCCCTATCTCTCCTTCGACGGCAATTGCGACGCCGCGCTGAAGTTCTATCAAAAGGTGCTCGGCGCGAAGATCGAACTGACCTTCCCCTACGGCGAGGGCAATGCCGAGATGCAGACCCCGCCCGGCTGGCAAAACAAGATCATGCACGCCAAGATCACGATCGACGGCGAGATCATCATGGCCTCCGACGCCCCGCCCGGCCACTTCCAGAAGCCGCAAGGTTTCTCCGTCGCGCTGCAGGTCGAGGATCCCGCTGATGCCGAGCGCCGCTTCAAGGCGCTGTCCGAAGGCGGCACCGTCACCCTGCCGTTCGGCAAGACCTTCTTCTCCAAGGGCTTTGGCATGTGCGTCGATCAGTTCGGCATCCCCTGGATGGTGAACTGTCCGCAGGAGATGTAGGGCCCGGTACCCTTGTCGGACCGTCATCCCCGCGCAACGGCCGTGCCGTTGTCGCTGGAGGTGGCCGCTTCTTCAGCGGTCCTCGAAGGATCGACGGCCCGGCTGGTGCCCGATTCATAACCGCTTCGTAGCCCGGATGAAGCGAAGCGCAATCCGGGTCACCGATCCGCGCGGGAAATTCCCGGATTGCGCTGCGCTCCATCCGGGCTACGACACTGTCAAGCGGGCCTCACCTGCATCTTGGATAGATCGCCGCGAGCTCGCGGCCGCGCAGCAACAGCAGGCGTGAGGTCAGCCCGCCGCGGCGGACGATCCAGCCGCGCACCGGTGCCGGATAGGCTTGCAGCACGGCCACCGAGGCTTCGGGCTCGGCGTAGATGCGGCCACGCCCGTCGATCGAGCGCGCGGCGTGGAAGCCGAGCACCGCGCGCCGCGTCACGCAGATGCGATCGTTCGGCACCATCGAGAGCACCAGCGTGCACGCCGACAGGCACGGGCCGTCGATCACCACGCGCTCGCCGGACTCGCGCACCTTCTCGAACAGGTCGATGAACGGGCCGACCTGTCCGCCCGGGCTTGCGAGGATGCGCACCTCGGCGTGCGCGGCGGGAATCACAGCGCCGAGCGCAGCCGCCACCAAGATCGTCCTGATTGCCACCATGCGCATCGGCAGTCCCCCTCGGTTGACGACGTCCGGCCCACTTACGCTAGCCCATGCGGCGACAATTTGTCAGCCCGCGCCGGACACCCCGGCTTCGGCAAAGGTCGCCATCCCGCCGTGGCAGGCGAGCGCCGCGCGCAGCAACAGGATCGCGACACCCGCGCCGGAGGCTTCGCCGAGCCGCATGTCGAGATCGAGCAGCGGGACAAGCGCGAGCTCGCGCAGCAATTCGCGATGGCCGAGCTCGGCCGAGACATGTCCGGCGCGGCAATGCGCGAGGCTGCCGGGCGCAAGCTTGGCCAGCGGCAGCACCGCTGACGTCGCCACAAAGCCGTCGAGCAGGACTGGAATGCACCGCGCCCGCGCCGCCAGCACCGCACCCGCGATCGCCGCGAGCTCGCGCCCGCCGAGCGCCATCGCCACCGCGAGCGGATCGTTGAGCCGGTCGCGATGGAATTTCAGCGCCGCATCGATCGTCAAACGCTTGCGCAACAGCCCGGCATCGTCGACGCCGGTGCCGCGGCCGGCCCAGCGCGCGCCGCGGCCGCCCATCAGGGCCGCGCACAGCGTCGCGGCCACCGTGGTGTTGGCGATGCCCATCTCGCCGACCACCAGCAGGTCGCATTGCTCCGGCACCGTGCGCCAGCCGGTGTCGAGCGCGAGCAGGAAATCCGCCGTGTCCATCGCCGGCGCCATCGTGAAATCGCGGGTCGGCCGCACCAATTCGATCGGCTCGATCCGCAACTCGGCGCCGGCCAGTTTCGCGATCTGGTTGATCGCAGCGCCGCCGGCGGCGAAGTTCGCCACCATCTGCGCCGTGACCTCGGACGGGTAGGCGGAAACGCCGCGCTCCGCGATGCCGTGATTACCGGCGAACACCGCGATGGTGATCTGGTCGAGCCGCGGCTGCTCCCGTCCCTGCCAGCGCGCCAGCCAGATCGCAAGCTCCTCCAGCCGGCCGAGGCTGCCCGGCGGCTTTGTCAAATTCCGCTGGCGCAGCGCAGCGGCCTCCGCGGCGGCGTCGTCACCTCCGGGCAGCTCGCGACAAAAGCCGCTTATATCGTCTAGGGTACTGAACTGCATGCGATTCCCTCGTCGAGCGGTGGGCTGGCCTTGGGCGCGTTGATAGCGAAAATCGGCCCCGAACGAAATTCGCGCTCCGCCATCCAGCCGGCCGTTGTATGGATGCGTCAGCGCCGGTAATTGGTTCGTGATGGAAGAGCATCCCCTTCTGCAAGTGGTCGCGAACTGGCCCGGTCGAGGTCCGACGCAACTCGCGTTCGAAGCCCTCGGTTTTTCAGTCCACCGTGCCTGGCAGGACAGGATGCGGCAATATTGCAGTGGGCAGCAGGCCGATCTGCTCGACCGCTACTGGGACGAAGTGGCGGTGGAAACCATGCAGTCGCTCGGGCGAGGCTCCTCCGACGAACGGTCGTTCGTCATCGAGCCAAAATACCGCTCGGCATTCCTGGACGATCTCTTTGCCGCGAGAGACTTTGTCGAGCCGAAGTTTCGGTATCCGCCCCTCATCAAATGCCTGTTTGAGCACTTCAAGAAGCTCTGGTACGACGCCCAGTTCCGCGACGGGGAGAACGCCTTTTTCAGCCGCTTGCTCCAGGCGGAAGTTGAGCGTTTTGGCATCCGGGCGACCGGCTGGTCCGGAACAAGGGGCGCCGTCATTCCCTTCCTGGAAACTTCTTGCGCAGAATTGAACTTCGAGCCTCGCGGTCGCCGCTGGCGGAAGAGGGCAGGTGACCTTGTGTTCGAGATCGGCGCCGATCTTGGCTACAATCAGTTTCGCGACAGATCACCCTTGAAGTTTCGAATCTACAACGCGCGCCAGCCAAAGTATGTCTTTGACCTTTGGTCTAGTGTGATGGATCGGCTGGTGCCTGGAGTTGAGCGATACTCTCCAGGCAGGACTGTCGATCAGTATCTTCTTGGAGTTAAGGCTTACATCGGGCTGTTCAACCTGATCGCCGAATCCCTTGCAAGTTCGCCCGCATCTCCTGAAAGGAAAATCGGACAGGAGGCGAGGTCATGATGCGGCGTCGGCGCTGCATCGTGATCAGGGTTCGCAGGCCTTCACAATGAACCAATGGCTCGACGATCTCAGGACCGCCACCGCCTTTCTGACCCGGCTGCCGATGCCGCATCCGGACGGCGCGCGGCCGGAGAATTTTGCCCGGGCGCAGCGGCTGTTTCCCGTTGTCGGGGCGCTGATCGGGGCCGCGATCGGGCTGTTCTGCCTGCTGCTGCGCGCGGTCGGCGTGCCGGACCTCGCGGCTGCGGCGCTCGCGCTCGGCGGCGGCGCGCTGCTGACCGGCGCGCTGCACGAGGACGGGCTTGCCGACGTTGCCGACGGCTTTGGCGGCGGCCGCGATGTCGCGGCCAAGCTCGAGATCATGCGCGACAGCCGGCTCGGCACCTATGGCGCGCTGGCGCTGCTGGTGAGCTTTGCCGCCAAGCTTGCGGCGCTGGCGGCGATCCCGAATGGCGTGGTGGTGCAGAGCCTGATCGCCGCGCATGCGCTGGGCCGCGGCGTGCTGCCGTGGCTGTCGATCAGCCTGTCCAATGCGCGCAGCGACGGGCTTGCGGCCAATGCCGGCCGGCCCGACGGCACGATTGCGGCGATCGCGGTGGTCATCGCGCTTGTGATTGCGTTTCTGATGCTTCCGTTCGCGAGCGCGCTGCTCGCCGCGATCGCGGCCGGCGCCGCGGCGCTGATCATGGCGCTGCTGGCCAAGCGGCAGATCGGTGGCCTGACAGGCGACGTGCTCGGCGGTGCCGAGCAGGTCGCGGAGACCGCGATCCTGTTGCTGCTCGCAGCGCGACTGGGGTGAGCGTGATGAATGGCGAAACCCGGCTCTGGCTGATCCGACACGCCCCGGTCGACGGGCCGCGCGGCGTGATCCACGCACCCGATGCGCCGGCCGATCTCGGCGATGCCGCGGCCTTCGCGGCGCTGCGCGCGCGGCTGCCGGCTGGCGGCTTCGCCGTCTGCAGCCCGGCGCGGCGCACAAGCGAGACCGCGGCGCGGCTCGGCCTCGCGGCGATCGAGGACGATGCCTTCCGCGAGCAGGATTTTGGCGACTGGACCGGCCGCCGCCACAGCGAGCTCGAAGCCGAGCTCGGCGCCGCCTATGGCGCGTTCTGGCGCGCACCGGCGACCAACCGGCCGCCCGGCGGCGAAAGCTTTGCCGATCAGATCGAGCGAGCGCGGGCCGGGCTCGCACGGTTGCCGGCGGGCGATGTCGTGCTGGTGGTGCATTCCGGCACCATTCGCGCGATGCTCGCGATCGCGCTTGAGCTTGCGCCGGAACTGGCGTTGCGCTTCGTCATCGACCCGCTGTCGCTGACCCGGATCGACCGGCTGCAGGGTGCCTGGCGCGTGGTCGCGGTGAACCAGCGGTGATATAGCCAGTGCAGGAGGGCAGGGTGCAGGAGGCCACACATGAAATTACTCGGAGCATTGCTGCTCGCGCTCGGCGTTCTCTGGACGACAAGGCCGGCAACGGCGCAAACCTATGATGCGCGCTACCCGATCTGCATGCGGGTTTACGGCGAGCTGATCGGCGAGCGGATGGACTGTCTGTTCACATCGATGGATCAGTGCCAGGGCGCCGCGGCGGGGCTGCCGGCGACCTGCCTGGTCAACCCCTATTACGCTGCCAGGCAGCCGCGCCCGCGCGGGTTTTGAACGGTGATCGTCGGCTCGCGTTCGCAAACCGCGGCCGTTGAGGGATTGCGCTACCCGTTGCGCCGCTGGCCGCGCAGCGTCGGCAGGCCGATGCCGGCGGCGTCAAAGCCGCCGTCGACGGCGAGGATCTGGCCGGTGATGTAGCTGGCGCGGTCCGAGCAGAGGAAGAAGATGGCGTCCGCCAGCTCCTCTTCCAGCCCGTAGCGATTCAGCGGGATCGCGTCGTGGTAATCGGCGCGGATTTCCGCCGTGTGCACGGCTTTCGCCATCGCGGTCTCGACCGGGCCGGGCGCGACGGCATTGACGCGGATGCCGAGCGAAGCGAGCTCGACCGCGAGCTGCTTTGTCAGATGCGCAAGCCCAGCCTTGCTGGTGCCGTAGGCCGAGCGCAGCGTCGAGGCGCGCACCGCCGAGATCGAGGTGATGTTGACGATAGCGCCACCGCCGTGCTCGCGCATCACGGGCGCGGCGGCCTTGGTGCACAGGAACGGGCCGGTGAGGTTGACCGCGATGATCCGGCTCCAGTCGGCGTCCGACGTCTCCAGCACCGGCGCGAACACCGCGACGCCGGCATTGTTGACCAGCGCATCGAGCCGGCCGAAGCGCTGGCTCACCGCAGCGACCGCCGCCGCCACGGCTCCGGCATCTGACACGTCGCAGGTCAGCGCCAGCGTGTCGTCGGGCTGCTCAAGCGCCGCGGCCGCACGCGCCTGCAACTCGCCCTCGATATCGAGCAGCGCGACGCGCCAACCCTCGGCGAGAAAGCGTTTGGCGGTTGCGAGCCCAATACCGCGCGCGGCGCCGGTCACCAGTGCGACTTTCTGTGCGGGAGAATTCATCAGGCGTCCGTCGTTCGAGGCCCGACCCGTCTGCGATCTTTGCCCGGTGATGTCAACCGCGCGGCCCAAATATCGCCGAGCTAAGATGTCGGCGCGGGACGCTCCGGTTCGTCCTGTGCCCGTGGACCAGATTGATGGAGTTCCGGATGTCACTTACACTGCATTACCACCCGCTGTCGTCGTTCTGCTGGAAGGCGCTGATCGCGCTCCACGAGAACGGTACGGCGTTTACGCCGAACCTGGTCAATCTCGGCGATCCGGCGCAGCGCGCCGCGCTGCTCGCGCTCTGGCCGATCGGCCGCTTTCCCGTGCTTGAGGACGCGACCCGCGGCGAGACGGTGCCGGAATCGAGCATCGTCATCGAATATCTCGACCGCCATTATCCGGGCGCCAAGAGGCTGATCCCCGAGGATCCCGCGCTCGCGCTGCAGACCCGGCAGCGCGATCGTGTCATCGACCTCTACATCCATCTGCCGATGCAGAAGGTCGTGCTCGACCGGCTCCGCCCGGCGGACCGGCGCGATCCCCTCGGCGTCGCGGAGGCGCGCGCCCAGATCCGCACCACCTACGCGCTGCTCGAACGTGAGATCGCGGACGGCGGCTGGATGATGGGCGAGCGCTTCACGCTGGCCGACTGCTCGGCGGCGCCGGCGCTGTTCTACGGTGACATGAACGAGCCGTTCGGCGACGGCCATCCGCGGCTTGCCGCCTATCTGGAACGGCTGAAGGCGCGGCCCTCCTTCGCGCGCGTGCTCGAGGCGGCCGAGCCCTATTTCGGCATGCTGCCGAAGGACGGCTGAGCGCGGTTCCGCCTCAAAAGAATCCCGGCCCGCTTGTCGCATTCGGGCCGCCCCGTTCGTCTTCCATCCGAGGCCCGGGTTCCGGAGCGATTGCCGCTTCGGATGCCTGGGCAACGCATGTGGAGATGACATGGCTGCAGCTGGCAACAAGGCGGAGACCATCCGCGCGATCTTCGCCGCCTATCTCGCCAACGACCGTGCCACGGTCGAGAACGCGTTTGCGGACGAGTTCCGCTTCACCTCGCCCTACGACGATGCCATCGACAAGCCGACCTATTTCGAAAGGTGCTGGCGCGACAGCAGCTGGATCGGCCGCCACGCGATCGAGCGCATCATGGTCGACGGCAGTGACGCCTTCGTCACCTATCATTGCGTCGCCAAGGACGGCACGCGCTTTCGCAACACCGAATTCTTCGTGTTCGACGGCGACAAGGTGCAGCGCATCGACGTCTATTTCGGCCCGGAATACCGGGACGGCGCGCTGGTCAGGCGAGAACGCTGAAGCATGATCCGAAAAACTGCGCGACATCGCGCCGCAATGACCTGGCAAATAATTTCATCGGGCGTGTCGGCGCGGCAAGGTCCGCATCGTCTTTCAGGCGAGCAGCGACCGAAACCGGCCTTGAGGACAACGGAGCAGGACGATGAAGTTCATGGTGATCGTGAAGGCGAACAAGGACACCGAGGCCGGCGTGATGCCGAGCACCGAGCTGCTCGCCGCAATGGGCAAGTTCAACGAGGAGATGGTCAAGGCCGGCGTGATGCAGGCCGGCGAGGGGCTGCATCCGAGTGCGAAGGGCGCGCGCGTGAAATATGCGGGCGGGCAGGGCACCGTGACCCGCGGGCCGTTCAGCCTCACCAGCGATCTCGTCTGCGGCTTCTGGCTGATCGAGACCAAATCGCTCGACGAGGCCATCAACTGGATGAAGCGCGCGCCGTTCGACGGCGGCTCCGAGATCGAGATCCGCCAGGTGTTTGCGGCGGAGGATTTCGGCGAGGCGCTGACCCCCGAATTGCGCGAGCAGGAAGAGCGCCTGCGTGCCCAGACCACGAAGAAGTGACGAAGCGTTATTTCGGGGCGGCCCGCAGGGCCGAACCCGGAATCCAGAAGTTGTTGCATGAGATTCCGGGCAGGCCCCGGAATGACAGCGGAAAAAGGAACCAACAATGCGTTTCATGATGCTGATGATCCCGCACGGCTACGAGACCGCGCCGGCCAAGCTCGACCTCGACCCCGAGCGCGTCGCCGCGATGATGAAGTACAATCAGGCGCTGAAGGATGCCGGCGTGCTGATCACGCTGGAAGGCCTGCATCCGCCGGCGACCGGCGCGCGGGTCAGTTTCGCGAGCGGCGAACCTGTCGTCACCGACGGTCCGTTCATCGAGGCCAAGGAGGTGATCGGCGGCTTCTGGATGATCGACGTCGCCTCGCGCGCGGAGGCGATCGCATGGGCGAAGAAGTGCCCGGCCACGGCCAACGAGGTCATCGAGATCCGCCAGGTCCAGGAGATGGGCGACTTCTCCGAGGAGGTGCAGCAGGCGGCGGCCACCTTCGAGCACCCGCAGGGCGGCTGGGGCAAGGCGCTGCGCTGATCCATCGACAGATTATCAATCAACCAGCCACAATGGAGCATACGATGAGCACCAACACTTTCGTCGCGATCTATCTCGGCGGCGGCCACACCGGCAGCCGCATGGCGGCCTGGAATGCGATGCCCGAAGCCGAGCGGCGCGCCAAGGAGCAGCAGGGCATGGCGGCCTGGGGCGCCTGGGTCGAACAGCACAAGGACGTGCTGGTCGAGATGGGCGGGCCGCTCGGCAAGACCAAGCGGGTCGGCCCCGGCGGGATCGCCGACATCTCCAACCTGATGACCGGCTTCACCATAGTGCGCGCCGAGTCGCACGAGGCCGCCGCAAAACTGTTCGAGAACCACCCGCACTTCACGATCTTCCCGGGCGAAGCGGTGGAGATCATGCCGGTGCTGCCGATCCCGGGCCGGTAAGGTCTTCGTAGCCCGGATGCAACGAAGCGAAATCCGGGGGCGGTCTCTCCGTCGCGAGGTCACCCCGGATTGCGCTGCGCTCCATCCGGGCTACGGACTGAGCGAGCCGCCGCAGCGATATCTCCCCGTCATCCTGAGGTGCGAGCCTTGCAGCGCAATTGCGCTGCCCGGCGAGCCTCGAAGGATGAATCGGCCCGGCTGGTGGCCGTCGACCCTTCGAGGGCCGCTGAAGAAGCGGCCACCTCAGGGTGACGGGGTGAGGAAGCGTTCGCGGCGGAAGCGGTCCGTTAATCTTGATCGGGGCCGCATCCCGCCGCTAGTGACCTTTACCTTCGGCTCATGTAAAAGCCGTTCACATGAGCTGGCGGAAGGACCAAGGCCGCAGCGAGCGCGGCTATCATCACGGCAATCTCAAAGAGGCGTTGCTGCAGGCCGCCCTCGACCTGATTTCGAAGAAGGGGCCGGCCGGCTTCACCTTCGCCGATGCCGCGCGCATGGCCGGCGTCAGCCCGGCGGCGCCGTACCGGCATTTCCGCGACCGTGACGAATTGATCGCCAGCATCGCGCAGCGCGGCTTCGAGCAGTTTGAGCAACAGCTGACGCAAGCCTGGGACGACGGCCGTCCCGACACCGTCACGGCGTTCGAGCGGGTCGGCAAGGCCTATCTTGCCTTCGCGCGCCAGGAGCCCGCATTCTACTCGGCGATGTTCGAATCCGGGCTGCCGCCCGATGCAAATCCGGCGCTGATGGCCGCCGGCGAGCGCGCCTTTGCGATCATCCGCGCCGCCGCCGAGCGGCTTGCGGCGCTGGCGCCGCCCGGCACGCCGCGCCCGCCGGCGATGATGATGGCGCTGCACATCTGGTCGATGTCGCATGGCGTGGCGTCGTTGTTCGGCCGCGGCGATGCCGCGCGCAGAAAACTGCCGATGTCGGCGGAGGACCTGCTCGAGGCCGAGGTGCTGATCTATCTGCGCGGCCTCGGCTTCCCCACCGATCGCCGGCCGGGTGCCACGCCGCCCCCGCTGAACGACAAGCCGACCGGCGACAAGGCCGGCGAAAAGGCTGGTCCTTGGGGCAAGGCGAAATAAAGTTTCAAAAATAAACCCGAAAATAATTAGCTGGGTGCGTCATCGGCTCCGCTTGACTTCGCCAAGGGATCGGCTATCTATGTAAATGTTATTTACATTCACAACGGCGTGATGCCGTGATGGAGAAGGGAAATGGCCTACACCGCTGATGTCAATCGCTGGCGCGGCCCCGTTGAAGAACAGTACCCGCCGCACATGCACTGGGCGCCGTGGCACCCCCTCAAGATCGCGCTGATCATCCTCGGCTTCATGATCTGGTGGCCGATCGGTCTCGCCATTCTCTTTTTCACACTCGGGAGCAGAAAGATGGCCTGTTGGAGTCACCACGACATGGATCGCTGGCAGAACAAGATGGAGCGGATGCAGTACAAGATGGACCGGATGCGTGACCGCATGGAGCGCCGCGGTTTCGGCTTCGGCTTCGGCCCGCCCTCGAGCGGCAACCGCGCGTTCGACGAATATCGCACCGAGACGCTGCGCCGTCTCGAGGAGGAGCAGAAGGAGTTCAAGGATTTCCTGAACCGCCTGCGCCACGCCAAGGACAAGGAAGAGTTCGACGCCTTCATGGCCCAGCAGCGGACCCGTCCGACCCCGCCGAACGAGCCGCCGCCGCAGAACTAAGCGCGGCCAACAGCTAAGCCTTCAGGCGATGTGCCCCCATAGCACCTGATGGCCACGAGCCGCCCGCTTGCGCAACGCAAGCGGGCGGTTTGCGTTTTGGACGATCGCATCGACTGCACCGGAAGTTGGAAGCCCGTGAGGTGAGCACAGCGTTCAGGCTCCCTCTCCCCTTGCGGGAGAGGGTTGGGGAGAGGGGTGGCCCCGGGGCGAGATGTGCGAGATTGATCAGCGCTGCATCAACCAGCACTGCTCGCCGTTGAGAGTGTCTCTTCGCGTTCAACAAAGATCGGAGCAAGCGGTACCCCTCTCCCCAACCCTCCCCCGCAAGGGGGGAGGGAGCCTGACGAGTGTGCTCGCCTCACTCGCAAGGCGCCGCTTGCGCTTTGTCGCAGCCGTGCTCACCTCTATGGTCCCGACGACGAGGGCGCATCATGGTCACGGCAAAATTCCTGTCGACCCGCGAGCTCTGGCAGCAGCTCCGCCGCGAGGCGGATGCCGCCATGGCTGCCGATTCCATGCTCAGCGCAGCAGCCGCCACCATCCTCGACCACCCCGATCTCAGCAGCGCGCTCGCTTCCCTGATCGGCCAGCGCATCGCTAGCACCGAGGCCTATCGCACGCGGTTCACCCGCACCGCGCGCGAGGCGTTCGACGCCGAGCCGGCGCTGGTCGAAGCGGCGAACCGCGACTTGCAGGCGATCGTTCGCCGCGATCCTGCGATCACCGGCCTGCTGCCGCCGCTGCTCAACTTCAAGGGTTTTATGGCGCTGCAGGCCTGGCGGGTCTCGAACTGGCTGTGGCGCGGCGGCCGCTCCGATCTCGCGCGGCTGATGCAAAGCGCAGCCTCGGACCAGCTGCAGGTCAGCATTCATCCGTCGGCCGCGATCGGCACGCAGGTGTTTCTGGACCACGGCACCGGCCTGATCATCGGCGCGCTGGTTGCGATCGGCGACGAGACCACGATCCTGCAGAACGTCACGATCTCGCGCGATCAGGCCGACCCGCGCCGCGCCCCGAGGATCGGCCGCGGCGTCCTGCTCAGCGCCGGTGCCACCGTGATCGGCCACCTCAGCATCGGCGATTTCGCCAAGGTCGGTGCCGGCGCGCTGGTGACCTCGGACGTGCCGCCCGGCTGCACCGCCGTCGGCGTCCCCGCGCGGCTGACCAACTGCGCGGAAGCGGCGATGGCGTGAGTGGCGCGCCGGCGAGATGGGCGCCGCCTTCGATTTCCGTAATACCGATGGATTCGTATTTTCGGAATTTTCTCTTGACGCGTCCCCCAACTCAGATGTCTAATGCCGCCGTCTCACCCGATCGAGGGGCGCTTCGCGAGTCGTCACAAGTGTTGCGGTGAGATGCGGTGGACGCCGGGTGTGTGGCTGACGAGAGCACGCCAGGCGGACGGTGAAGTCGTGCAGGCCTGACGCCCTAGTGGCAGGTGTCCTCCGGCAAGGCGCGCAAGCGCCTTTGCCGTAGCGGTGACAAAAAAGCCCAGTCTCGCCGGGGTAAGCACGTATAAGCCGTAACCCATCGCGCAGGGAAAGCCGGAGTATCCGGTTTCACCTGTGGTCCTACCCCGGTGCTTTTTGTTGCACCGGGCCCATGGGTGCGATCGGCACCCGGCTTTCCCTGCGCCCTCTGCCAACGGAGAGGGCGGAACGAAGAGCAAAACTCGGGCAGGTCATGCCGCGAGAATGCGAGACTATGCTTTGACCGCGCACTTGCTGTTTTCCCGTCATCCCCGCGCAAAGGCTTCGCCTTTATCGCTGGAGGTGCGAGCTCTTGCGAGCCTCGAAGGATCGACGGCCACCAGCCGGGCCATGCATCCTTCGAGGCTCGCCCAGCGGCGCAAGTGCGCCGCAAGGCTCGCGCCTCAGGATGACGGTGTTGGTTTGCTTAGCTTGCTCGGTGTCATCACCCGGCTTGACCGGGTGATCCAGTATTCCAGAGACGCCGGTGATAGAAGCGAGAAGCCGCGGCGTACTGGATCGCCCGGTCAAGCCGGGCGATGACAGCGGTGGGTGAGGACAAAGCTTCACACCCTCTCAGGATGACGGTCCAGCGGTTGCGCCGCGACTTCCGTTCCCGGCACCCACCCTTGCAACCCTGCTCGGCAAACCGCGAAGCCCGCGCCGATGGACTCGCGTTATGTTATAATATAACATTGTTTCCATGGCCCATACCCATTCCCACCCCCACGATCATTCCCACGCCCATCACGGCCACAGCCACGGCCCGGCATCGCCGCATCCTGCCCAGATCGCACCCTGGTCGATCCTGCGCATGACGGTTCCAGCGCGGCTGGCGGCGGCGCTGGCGGTCAGTGCCGCCCTGTGGGGCGTCGTTTGGCTGGCGATGAGGTAGGACCGTGGGCGCGCTCGTCACCTTCCGGGATGTCACGCTCGGCTATGACCGCCACCCGGCGGTGCACCACCTCAACGGCGCGGTGGAGGCGGGGGCGCTGCTTGCCGTGATCGGCCCCAACGGCGCCGGCAAGTCGACGCTGCTGCGCGGCATCGCCGGCGTGCTCAAGCCGCTGGCGGGCGTGATCGATCTCGACGGGCTCGACCACCGCGACATCGCCTATCTGCCGCAATCGGCCGACATCGACCGAACCTTCCCGATCTCGGTGTTCGACTTCGTCGGCACCGGGCTGTGGCGCGCCACCGGATTCTTTGGCGGCATCGCCAAGGCCGCGCGGGACAAGATTTTGGCGGCGATCGCCGCGGTCGGGCTCAACGGCTTCGAGAACCGGCCGATCGGCACGCTGTCCGGCGGCCAGATGCAGCGCATGCTGTTCGCCCGCGTGCTGCTGCAGGACGCCCGCCTGATCGTGCTCGACGAACCCTTCAACGCCATCGACGCCAAGACCACCGCCGACCTGCTGGCGCTGGTGAAGCGCTGGAACACCGAGGGGCGCACCGTGCTGGCGGCGCTGCACGACCTCGACATGGTGCGCAACAATTTCCCGGAAACGCTGCTGCTGGCGCGCGGCCCGGTGGAATGGGGCCCGACCGCAGAGGCGCTGACACCTGACAATCTGATGGTGGCGATGCGGATGTGCGAGGCGTTCGACGACTCGGCCGCCGCCTGCGCCGTCGATCCGCGCTCGAGGGCCGCCTGACGCCGATGCTATCCGACGCGCTGATCACGCCCTTCACCGAATTCGAGTTCATGCGCCGGGCGCTCGCCGCGGTGATCGCGCTGTCGCTTGGCGGCGCGCCGATCGGCGTGTTCTTGATGCTGCGGCGGATGAGCCTGGTCGGCGACGCCATGGCGCATGCGATCCTGCCCGGCGCGGCGATCGGCTTCCTGATCTCCGGGCTCAATCTGTTCGCGATGACCACCGGCGGCCTGATCGCAGGCTTTACGGTCGCGCTGCTGGCGGGCCTGGTCGCGCGCAATACCGAATTGAAGGAGGACGCCTCGCTTGCGACCTTCTATTTGGTCTCGCTCGCGCTCGGCGTCACCATCGTCTCGATCAAGGGCACCAACATCGACCTCCTGCATGTGCTGTTCGGCAACATCCTCGCGATGGACGACCAGACGCTGCTGGTGATCGCGTTCAACGCCACCATCACGCTGCTGGTGCTGGCGGTGATCTACCGCCCGCTGGTGATCGAATGCGTCGATCCGGTGTTTCTGCGCACCGTGAGCCGGGCCGGCGCGCCGGCGCATCTCGCCTTCCTGGCGCTGGTCGTGGTCAACCTCGTCAACGGCTTTCATGCGCTCGGCACTTTGCTCGGCGTCGGGCTGATGATCCTGCCCGCCGGCATCGCCCGGTTCTGGTCGCGCGACATCACCACCATGATCTGCATCGCGGTGGCGAGCGCGATGCTGTCGGGCTATGCCGGGCTGGTGCTGTCGTACCAGACGCGAATCCCGTCCGGCCCTGCGATCATCCTGGTCGCGGCGGGCCTCTACGTGGTGTCGCTGCTGTTCGGCAGTGTCAGCGGGCTGGTGCGGCAACTGTTCCCCGGCCGGCATCTCGAGGCGTGACGATGCGGCGGTTGTTCGGGCTGATCTCTCTGGTGCTGGCGATAGTGAGCGGCCCGGCGCAGGCCGTCGAGCGCGTCAACGTCGTCGCGAGCTTCTCGATCCTCGCCGACATGGTGCGCAATGTCGGCGGTGACAGCGTCGATGTGGTCGCGCTGGTTGGCCCCGATGGCGACGCGCATGTCTATGCGCCGACGCCTGCGGATGCGAAGAAGGTCGCCGACGCCCGGCTGCTCGTCATCAATGGCTTCGGCTTCGAGGGCTGGCTGCCGCGGCTGCTGCAGGCCTCCGGCAGCAAGGCGCCGGTCGCAGTGGCGACCAAAGGCATCATGCCGCGGAAGATGGGCGGCCATGAGGATCCGCATGCCTGGCAATCGGTGGCGAATGCGAAGATCTACGTCGTCAATATCCGCGACGGGCTGATCGCCGCGGCCCCCGACCAGGCCGGCGTCTTCAAGGCCAACGCCGATGCCTATCTGGCCAAGCTCGAGGTGCTCGACCGCGAGGTGCACGAGGCGGTTGCGAGAGTACCGGAGGCGCGGCGCAAGGTGATCTCGACCCACGGCGCCTTCGGCTATTTCGCCGACACCTACGGAGTCACGTTCTTTTCGCCGCTCAGCGTCTCCACCGATGCCGAGCCCAGTGCACGGGATATCGCCGCCATCATCGCCCAGATCAGGGCCGCAAAAATTCCAGCAGTTTTTCTCGAAAACATCAGCGATCCGCGCCTGATCGAGCGGATCGCGGCCGAGACCGGCGCCCGGGTCGGCGGCACCCTGTATTCGGACAGTTTGACGGGCGAAAAGGGCCCCGCACCCACTTACATTGACATGGTCAGGCACAATATAAAGGCCCTGACCAGCGCGCTCGCCAACTAGGGGCAGGGGCCTCCCTGCCGGGGTCGAGCGCCCTTCCAAATGTTCCTTTGGAGTTGTTATGGCTGAAGCTTCACAAAAGATTCCTGTGACCGTGCTGACGGGCTATCTCGGCGCCGGCAAGACCACGCTCTTGAACCGCATCCTGTCGGAAAACCACGGCAAGAAGTACGCCGTCATCGTCAACGAATTCGGCGAGATCGGTATCGACAATGACCTCATCATCGGCGCCGATGAGGAAGTGTTCGAAATGAACAATGGCTGCGTCTGCTGCACCGTGCGCGGCGACCTCGTCCGCATCATGGACGGCTTGATGAAGCGCAAGGGCAAGTTCGACGCCATCATCGTCGAGACCACCGGGCTGGCCGATCCGGCCCCGGTGGCGCAGACCTTCTTCGTCGACGAGGACGTGCAGAAGAACGCCAGGCTCGATGCCGTCGTGACGGTGGCCGACGCCAAATGGCTGAGCGACCGCCTCAAGGATGCGCCGGAAGCCAAGAACCAGATCGCGTTCGCCGATGTCATCGTGCTGAACAAGACCGACCTCGTCTCCAAGCCCGAGCTCGCCGAGGTCGAAGCCCGCATCCGCGGCATCAACCCCTATGCAAAGCTGCATCGCACCGAGCGCTGCCAGGTCGGGCTGACCGACGTGCTGGAGCGCGGCGCGTTCGACCTCGACCGCATCCTGGAGATCGAGCCAGACTTCCTCGAGGCCGGCGACGATCACGACCACGACCACGATCATCACCATCACGACCATGATCATGATCACCACCACCATGATCACGGTCACGGGCTGAAGCACTATCACGACGAGGACATGCAGTCGCTGTCGCTGCGCTCGGACAAGCCGCTCGACGCGACCAAGTTCATGCCCTGGCTGCAGCAGCTGGTCGCCACCGAGGGCCAGAAGATCCTGCGCTCGAAGGGCATCCTCGCCTTCACCGGCGACGACGACCGCTACGTGTTCCAGGGTGTCCACATGATGCTGGAGGGCGACCATCAGCGGCAATGGAAGGACGGCGAGAAGCGCGAGAGCCGGGTCGTGTTCATCGGTCGCGATCTGCCGGAGCAGGCGATCCGCGACGGCTTCGAGCAGTGCATCACGTCGTGATTGATAACTTCGACGCCCCCGACGGGCCTTCCATCGTTTCGATCACCGACCGCGTCAAGCTGACCCCGCTTGGCTCAGGCGTCGGCTCGGTGCATTTCCTCGGCGACCGCGCCTTCTTCGTCGGCGCCGAGGAGAGCGTCGCGATCGTGACCGCCGATGGCGAGATCATGCGAACCGAGACGCATTTCGGCGCCATCCTGTGCGCGGCCTCCGACGGCAAGCGGATCGTCACCGGCGGCGACGACGGCAAGCTGATCGCGATCGACGCCAAGGGCGAGACCTCGACGATCGCCACCGACGCCAAGCGGCGCTGGATCGACAATGTCGCGCTGCACGGCGACGGCACCGTGGCGTGGTCGGCCGGCAAGACCGCCTTCGTCCGCAATCCCAAGGGTGAGGAGAAGACGTTCGAGGTGCCCTCGACCGTCGGCGGGCTGGCGTTCGCGCCAAAGGGCCTGCGGCTTGCGATCGCGCATTATGGCGGCGTGACATTGTGGTTTCCCAACATGGCCGCCAATCCAGAATTTCTGGAATGGGCCGGCTCGCACCTCGCCGTCATGTTCAGTCCGGACAACAAGTTCCTGGTCACGGCGATGCACGAGCCGGCGATGCATGGCTGGCGGCTCGCCGACAACAGGCACATGCGGATGAGCGGCTATCCCGGCCGCGTCCGCTCGATGTCATGGAGCGCGGGCGGCAAGGGGCTTGCGACCTCCGGCGCCGACAGCGTGATCGTCTGGCCGTTCACCAGCAAGGACGGCCCGATGGGCAAGGAGCCGGCGATGCTGGCGCCGATGCCGGCGCGGGTCGCCGTGGTGGCCTGCCATCCGAAGAACGACATCATGGCGGTCGGCTACAGCGACGGCACGGTGCTGATGGTCCGCCTCGAGGACGGCGCCGAGATTTTGGTGCGCCGGACCGGCGGCGCTCCGGTCTCCGGGCTGGCGTGGAATGCCAAGGGCACGCTGCTTGCCTTCGGTTCGGAAGATGGTGACGCGGGCATTCTGGAAATGTAAGGGATCGCGGCGTGCAAAGCGTTTTCGAGCGAAGTGGGTACCGGTTCGCGTGAAGAAAACGCGTCAAAAAAAGAATCTAGAGTTTCGGTTCTGATTCTCGTCAGGACCGAGGCTCTGGGGGCAGTGCAGCGCCATGCGATTCATCACGACATTCCAGCTCGCCGATTTCATCGACACGCTGGTCAGCCTGTTTTCCGCCTTCGTGCTGGGAACGCTGATCGGCGCCGAGCGCCAGTACCGGCAGCGCACCGCGGGCCTGCGGACCAATGTGCTGGTCGCGGTCGGCGCGGCCGCCTTCGTCGACCTGGCGATGCATCTCGATGGCGCCGGCGGCGCGGTGCGGGTGATCTCCTATGTGGTGTCGGGCATCGGCTTCCTCGGCGCCGGCGTCATCATGAAGCAGGGCATGGATGTCCGCGGTCTGAATACCGCCGCGACGCTGTGGGCCTCCGCCGCGGTCGGCTCGTGCGCCGGCGCCGACATGGTGGCGCAGGCGGCGGCGCTGACCGTGTTCGTGATCGCCGGCAACACGCTGCTGCGTCCGGTGGTCAATGCCATCAACCGCATCCCGCTGAACGAGAAGGCCTCGGAGGCGACCTATTACGTCAAGCTCGCGGTCTCGACCGAAGCGCTGCCCATCCTGCGCGACCAGCTGGTGGAAAAGCTCGAGGCCGCGAATTATCCGGTCGCCGACGTCGCCGTGGTCGAGACCGGCGACGAATTCCTGGAGATCGTCGCGACCCTGGTCTCGACGGCGGTCGATCCCAACGAACTGAATGCGGTGGTGGTCGACTTGCAGCATCAGGCGGGCGTGCGCCACGCGACCTGGGAGAGCAACACCGCGGACTGAGTTCCGCCGGCCCTCGTCGTTCGGAACCATGCCGTTGCCGGATCGTTGGTCCTCGCGAACACGACGCGGGTGAACGAGATGGCTGCGGACCAGACCAGGTTGCGGAACAACATACTGATCGCCGCCGTAATGGTGGCGGCCGGCGTCGCGATAGCGGCGGTTTCGCTGCGCGAGATCGCCTCGTCCCCGCCACAGGAGGTGGCACAGGCCACCCAGCCGCTGCAGCAGTCGCCGGAGCCGCAGAAAACGCCGCCGCCGGCCGAGTCAAAGCCCGGCGGCGACCGCCCGACCACGCCGGCGCCGGAGCCGGCCCGTCCCGATGCCGACGCGCAGAAGGGCGGCGCCAAGCCGGTGCTGCCGCCGGCCCCCGCCGAGAAGACTGCGCCGCCGATCAAGGAAAAATAGGCCGCCCGCCAGCCGGCCATAGTGACGCGCATTTGACGGCAGCTGCCGATTATACGCTCTCGCCTCCGTCGCCTCGCCGCTCCATAATCGACCCGTCACGCCAACGGCAGATGGGGCTATCATGAAGATCGAGGACGTCCGGCGCACCGCCTATTCGATGCCGCTCACCAACCCGTCGTTCCCGCCCGGGCCCTACCGGTTCTACGACCGTGAATATTTCATCATCACCTACAAGACCGATCCGGAAGCGCTCGCCGCCGTGGTGCCCGAGCCGCTCGAGGTCGCCGAGCCGGTCGTGAAGTACGAATTCATCCGGATGCCCGACTCCACCGGCTTCGGCGACTACACCGAGACCGGGCAGGTGATCCCGGTCCGCTTCAAAGGCGAGGAGGGCGCCTATACCCACGCGATGTATCTCGACGACGAGGCGCCGATCGCGGGCGGCCGCGAGCTGTGGGGATTTCCCAAGAAGCTGGCGCGGCCCAAGATCGCGATCGAGAGCGACGTGCTGGTCGGCTCGCTGCATTACGGCTCGGTGCTCTGCGCCTCCGCCACCATGGGCTACAAGCATCGCAAGATCGACCACGATACATTGCTGAGCGCGATGAAGGCGCCGAACTTCATTCTGAAAATCATTCCGCATGTCGACGGCAGCGCGCGGATCTGCGAGCTGGTGCGCTTCCACCTCGAGGACATCGTGCTGAAGGAAGCCTGGACCGGCCCCGCCGCGCTCGGCCTGTTCCCGCACGCGCTGTGCGACGTCGCCCGCCTGCCGGTGCGCGAGGTGGTCTCGGCGCTGCACTACAAGGCCGACCTGACGCTCGGCCTCGGTTCGGTGGCGTTTGACTACATGGCGAGGTGACGTGCAAGCGCGGTCGAGATGCTTGACGTGAACGCCTGGTTCAAAGCGATTGCAGGTGTCGCAGTTGGCCTCATGATCGCTGCGACCGTCCCGGCACGTGCCGACAGGGTCCGCTATCAGGGGGTGGTTGATCTATCGGCCGAGGTGGGCCCACTGCGGGCCGAACATCATCATGATTGGGGCCGAGCGTCGCACGTGGCCACAACGGATCCATTTGCCGCGGACAATGAGTATTCCTATCTGCGGTTACTCGACAGGGTGACCGGCACCGAGTTGTTTCGCCGCTCCGTGCCGGCGCTCACCCACATCTGGATTTCGCCGGACGCGAAGTATGTCGTTGGCATCTCCAACGTGATGTTTTTGAATCCATACCAGCTCGTCGTCTTCAGCAGGTCGGGCGACCGCTTGCTTGAGCGCAATTTGGTCGGAGCACCGGGAACATCGCAGAGCGTCACGAACTGGATCGAGTGGTACAAGAGGCCAGTGCCACAAATGAAAATCGGCGAGGACGGGACAACCGCGACCCTCTCCGTCGAAGATTCTCACGGGGGTCTCCGCCAGTTTCAGTTTCCGGCAGTTCATTGATGGTGCGCGGGGGACGGTGCGTCGATCGCAAGGTGCCCCGGCCGACAGCAGATAGCAAAATGCCCGGCGCGAGGCCGGGCATTTTCGTTCGCGGGAGGTGGTGAGCGCTCAGCGCACCAGGATATTCTTGAACTGCCACGGATCCGAAGTGTCGATGTCCTCCGGAAACAGTCCCGGACGATCCGTCAGCGGGGTCCAGTCGGTATAGAAACCCTTGACCGGGCCGAGATACGGCAGCTGGATTTCCAGCAGACGGTCGAAATCCATCTCGTCGGCCTCGACGATGCCTTCGTTGGGGTTCTCCAGCGCCCACACCATGCCGCCGAGCACGGCGGAGGTCACCTGCAGGCCGGTGGCGTTCTGGTAGGGCGCGAGGTCGCGGGTCTCTTCGATCGAGAGCTGCGAGCCGTACCAGTAGGCATTGTTGTCATGGCCGAACAGCAGCACGCCGAGCTCGTCGATGCCGTCAACGATCTCGTTCTCGTCGAGGATGTGGTGCTTCTCCTGCATCTTCGCAGCGCGGCCGAACATTTCGTGCAGCGACAGCACGGCATCGTCACAGGGATGATAGGCATAGTGGCAGGTCGGCCGGTAGATCGCCGTGCCGGATGCGTCGCGCACCGTGAAGTAATCGGAGATCGAGATCGACTCGTTGTGGGTGACGAGGAAGCCATACTGCGCGCCGCGGGTTGGGCACCAGGTGCGCACGCGCGTGTTGGCGCCGGGCTGCATCAGATAGATCGCGGCGCCGCAGCCCGCTTCGTGGGTCCGCGCATTCTCCGGCATCCATTTTTCATGGGTGCCCCAGCCGAGCTCGGAGGGCTGCACGCCCTCCGACAGAAAACCTTCCACCGACCAGGTGTTGACGAAGACGTCCGGTTCCTTCGGCGACTTGGCGCGCTGGGTGTCGCGTTCGGCGATGTGGATGCCCTTGACCCCGGCCTGCCGCATCAGGTCGGCCCATTCGGCGCGGGTCTTGGGCTTGGGGGCATTGAGCTTCAGATCGGCCGCGACATTGAGCAGCGCCTGCTTGACGAAGAACGAGACCATGCCGGGATTGGCGCCGCAGCAGGAGACCGCCGTCGTCGAGCCCGCGGGGCGCGCCTTCTTGGCGGCCAGCGTCACTTCGCGCAGCGCGTAGTTGGAGCGCGCTTCCGGGCCCTTCGAGGCATCGAAATAGAAGCCGAGCCAGGGCTCGTTGACGGTGTCGATATAAAGCGCGCCGACCTCGTTGCAGAGCTCCATGATGTCGGTGGAGCCGGTATCGACCGAGAGATTGACGCAAAAACCCTGGCCGCCGCCCTCGGTGAGCAGCGGGATCAGCAACTCGCGATAATTGTCCTTGGTCACCGCCTTCTGGATGAACCTGACATTGTGCTTCTCGCAATGCGCCTTGCGGCCCTCATCCTTCGGGTCGATCACGGTGACGCGCGACTTGTCGTAATCGAGATGCCGCTCGATCAGCGGCAACGTACCTTTGCCGATGGAGCCGAAGCCGACCATGACGATCGGGCCGGTGATCTTCGCGTAGATCTGCGAGGAGGGACTCATCATTTTCTCCAGGAGAGTGCCTAGCGGCGGGTCAAGTGGATCAGGGGTTACGTCGCTTTGCGGTGACTTCGATCTCGACCTTCATCTCGGGCTTGTAGAGTCCGGCGACGATCAGCAGCGTGGCGGCCGGGCGGATCTCGCCGAGAACCTCGCCGCAGACCGCGAAATGCGCTTCCGCGTCACTGACGTCAGTGAGGTAGTAGGTCGCGCGGACGATGTCGGCCATCGCAAAGCCTCCCTCTTTCAGGGCAGCCTCGATGGTCTTGAAGCAGTTCCGTGACTGGCTCGTGACATCGCCGGGCATGGTCATCGTGGTGTAGTCGTAGCCGGTGGTTCCGGCGACGAAGGCGAAATCGCCGTCGATCACGGCGCGGCTGTAGCCGGCGGTCTTCTCGAATGGCGAACCTGTGGAAATCAGGCGACGGGACATGTCTTGACCTCGACTGAAAATGGGCTTGGCGCGGGGTTTACGGGCATTTTCAACACCCGTGCAACCCCCCGAATACTAACCTGACGGCGGGCTCAGCGGGACTGCTGCGTGGTGTCCGGCGGCGTCGGCGGCGAGCCGGCCCAGCGCCGGATCAGGATGTCCCTGACGATCATCACCGAGATCAGCACCAGCATGACCGTGGTGACGAGGCCGCGCCAACGCGGACGCGCGGCATCGCTGGCGGAAAGGTTCTCCGACATGGCGGCCGGCCGCCTTAGGCCGCGTGCGGCACGGCGAGCGGTGCCTTCCGGGACCGGGCGCGCGAGGCCCTGGTCTTCAGCGGGACACCGGTCGGCACGATCATGCCCCAGGCGCCGTCCAGCGCGCCGTCGACGAGCTCGAGGCCGAGCAACCGCCCGCGCTCGAACGCGCCGGGCAGCGACAGCTCGCCGGTCTTGGCGGCCGTGAAGCCATACCTGATGTAATAGGGCGCGTCGCCGAGCAGGATCACCGCGCCATGGTCGCGCGCCTTGGCGGCCGTCAGCGCGCGCGCCATGAGCGCGGCGCCGACGCCGAGGCCGCGGCAGTCGCCGTCGACTGCCAGCGGCCCCAGCATCAGCGCGCTGCGGCCCCCCGCGCTGACGTGCCACAACCGCACGGTTCCAACCAGCCGGCCGTCCTGGCGCACGGCCGCAAGGCTCAGGCCTTCGGCGGGCGCGCGTCCGTCGCGCAGGCGCTGGCAGGTGCGCGTATGGCGGTTGTCGCCAAAGCAGGCATCCAGCAGCGCTTCGCGTGCGACGACGTCCGAAGCACGCTCCGCACGGATCGCGAACGGAGCGGTTTCTCGGATGAGGGCAACGGCGGTGTTCCGTTTAGCAGTCATGGCACGTCAGTCCTCGCTCGCAACGGCTGGGCGTACGCCGCGGCAAGCGTCGTTGGAAAAACTCGAAAATGGATCGGAGAGGAGCCGGCGGGGCCGGCTCCCGGTTCAGGCCTCGACTATGAGGCAGGTCAGATGTGGTAGGTCCGCAGCGGCGGAATGCCGTTGAAGGCCACCGACGAGTAGGTCGACGTATAGGCGCCGGTGCCTTCGATCAGCAGCTTGTCGCCGATCTCGAGCGTCACCGGAAGCGGATACGGCAGCTTCTCGTACAGCACGTCGGCGCTGTCGCAGGTCGGGCCCGCGAGCACGCACGGCGTCATGTCCGCCCCGTCATGCGGGGTGCGGATGGCGTAGCGGATCGACTCGTCCATCGTCTCGGCGAGACCGCCGAACTTGCCGATGTCCAGGTAGACCCAGCGCACTTCGTCCTCGTCGCTCTTCTTCGAGATCAGAACGACTTCGGTCTCGATGATGCCGGCATTGCCGACCATGCCGCGGCCCGGCTCGATGATGGTCTCCGGGATCTGGTTGCCGAAATGCTTGCGCAGGGCACGGAAGATCGAGCGGCCGTACTGCAGCACGGGCGGCACGTCCTTCAGGTACTTGGTCGGGAAACCGCCGCCCATGTTGACCATGGTCAGGTTGATGCCGCGCTCGGCGCAGTCCCGGAACACGGTCGAGGCCATGGCGAGCGCGCGGTCCCACGCCTTCACCTTGCGCTGCTGCGAGCCGACATGGAACGAGATGCCGCACGGCTCGAGCCCAAGGCGCTTGGCGAGGTCGAGCACCTCGACCGCCATCTCCGGGTCGCAGCCGAACTTGCGCGACAGCGGCCACTCGGCGCCGGCGCAGTCATAGAGGATGCGGCAGAACACCTTGGCGCCGGGCGCGGCGCGGGCGATCTTCTCGACCTCGGCGGCGCAGTCGACCGCGAACAGGCGAATGCCGAGCGCGAAGGCACGCGCGATGTCGCGCTCCTTCTTGATCGTGTTGCCGAAGGAGATGCGGTCCGGCGTCGCGCCGGCGGCCAGCGCCATCTCGATTTCCGCAACCGTTGCGGTGTCGAAGCAGGAGCCGAGCGAAGCGAGCAGCGACAGCACTTCGGGCGCCGGGTTGGCCTTGACCGCGTAGAACACGCGGCTGTCCGGCAGCGCCTTGGCGAAGGTCTGGTAGTTGTCGCGCACGACCTCGAGGTCGACGACGAGGCACGGCTCGGTGTCGAGACCTTCGCTGCGGCGGTGACGCAGGAATTCCTGGATACGTTCGGTCATGGCACTCTCCAACGGCCCCAGCGACGGGATCCGCATCAACGTGACGTCGGATAAGAGCGCTCTGGCCACATCGCGCGATGGAGGCGCGTTGAGGCCAAGGGACTCAAACCAGACTGTGCTGCCGTGGATTGGTTGGGAGAGTTTCCCACCCACTCACCTGGCAATGAAGGACAAGCCTTTTCAGTAGCCCGCGCCGGCGTTGGACCGCCGGTAGAGACCAAAAAAGCCCGATCCGTCGTTGCTTTAAGTCGCGTCCCCCGTTGAGAGCGGGGTGCGCCGGTTCGCCTCCGGCTGCCAGTCACGGTTGCAAGAAGTGGCGAGACCTTCAACGGCATCCCTGGAGAGAGATGCTGGCCGCCTTGTCCGTCCTAACTGACGGGAGCGACCCTCGGTTCTTCCACCCCTTGGCGGCTGTCCGGCCTCTTGTCCGGATACCTACCGACTGACACACGACCACAGGCACGTGCGAAATTGGGCAAGGCAGGAAATAAGTCTTTTGAATTGGCTTCGCAAGAATTTTTTTGCGATCGCGACAAATTTCCCTAACGCGTGCTTGCGATCTCGCGCGGAGCACGCGTCTCGCGACGCTGAAGATGAACGGCTGTTAAGATTGCCTAACGAAGCGTGTGCGTTTTAGCCCTGTGCCGCAGCGCTTTCTTGAATCGCTGAGCTCACGCGCGACGCGTGAACGGCTCGACGCGCTGCGCGGCGCGGATGAAGGCGATCATGATCAGGACGCCGCCGCCGAACAGCACGGCCTGCAGGATGTGCGCGCCGAGATCGTCGAGCCCGAGCAGGATCGCGAGCGCCCAGCCGCCGGCGAACGCCGCGCCGAACACCTCAGCGCCGATCAGGATCGCCGCCGAGATCACGGTGATGACGCTCGGCCAGGCGATGGTGCGGGTGGCGGAAGTGGTGGGCTGCGTGCTCATGGAATAGGTCCTGTTCAGGGGGCGCAATCTCTCCGAAAAGTGCCCTTCTATCAAGCGCAAAAGGCGCAAAAATGCCGCATCGCGTGATATAGATTGGCCTGATTTTGAAGGCGAAAAACGGGACATTCGATGTCAGAAACCAGCGCACCGGCCGAGGCCAATCCGCTCCTCAAGGCGTGGCACACGCCGTTCGAGACGCCGCCCTTCGCCGAGATCCTGCCGGAGCATTTCCTGCCCGCCTTCGAGCAGGCCTTCGCCGATCACTCGGCGGAAGTGGCCGCGATCACCCATGATCCGACGCTGCCCGACTTCGACAACACCATCACCGCGATGGAGCGCTCCGGCCGGCTGCTGTCCAAGGTCGCCGCGGTGTTCTACGACCTGGTCTCGGCGCATTCCAACCCGCAGATCCTGGAGATCGACAAGGAAGTGTCGCTCAGAATGGCGCGGCACTGGAATCCGATCATGATGAACGCCGTGCTGTTTGGCCGCATCGCCATGCTGCACGAGAAGCGCGCCAAGCTCGGCCTGACCGGCGAGCAGATGCGGCTGCTGGAACGCACCTACACCCGCTTCCACCGCGCCGGTGCCGGGCTCGACGAGGCCGCAAAGGTGAGGATGGCCGAGATCAACGAGCGCCTCGCCCATCTCGGCACCTCGTTCAGCCACCATTTGCTCGGCGACGAGCAGGACTGGTTCATGGAGCTTGGCGAGGCCGACCGCGCCGGCCTCTCCGACACATTTGTGGCAGCCGCCAAGGCTGCGGCGGAAGAGCGCGGCATGGCGGGCAAGGCCATCGTGACGCTGTCGCGTTCCTCGGTCGAGCCGTTCCTGCAGAGTTCGGAACGCCGCGATCTGCGCGAGAAGGTCTACAAGGCCTTCACCGCCCGCGGCGACAATGGCAACGCCAACGACAACAACGCAACCATCGTCGAGATCCTCAAGCTGCGCGAGGAGCGCGCGGGGATTTTGGGCTACCCGACCTACGCCGCCTACCGGCTCGAGGATTCCATGGCCAAGACGCCGGAGGCGGTGCGCGGCCTGCTGGAGCGGGTCTGGAAGCCGGCCCGGGCGCGGGCGCTCGCCGACCGCGACGCGCTGCAGGCGCTGATCACCGAGGAAGGCGGCAATTTCACCCTGGCGCCCTGGGATTGGCGCCACTACGCCGAAAAACTGCGCCAGCGCCGCGCCAATTTCGACGATTCCGCGATCAAGCCCTATCTGGTGCTCGACCACATGATCGAGGCCGCCTTCGACACTGCGACGCGCCTGTTCGGCATCACCTTCGAGGAGCGCAAGGACATCCCGGTCTGGCACCCCGACGTCCGGGTCTGGGAGGTCAAGGACCGCGCCGGCAAGCACAAGGCTCTCTTCTATGGCGACTACTTCGCCCGGCCCTCAAAGCGCTCCGGCGCCTGGATGACCTCGCTGCGCGACCAGGAGCGGCTCGATGCCGAGGTTGCGCCGCTGATCATCAATGTCTGCAACTTTGCCAAGGGCGCCGACGGCGCGCCGTCGCTGCTGTCGCCCGACGACGCGCGGACCCTGTTCCACGAGTTCGGCCACGCCCTGCACGGCATCCTTTCCGACGTGACCTATCCATCGCTGTCGGGCACCTCGGTCTTCACCGACTTCGTCGAGCTGCCCTCGCAGCTCTACGAGCACTGGCAGGAGCGGCCCGAGGTGCTGCAGCGCTTCGCCCGCCACTACCAGACCGGCGAGCCGCTGCCGGACGATTTGCTGAAGCGCTTCCTGGCCGCGCGCAAGTTCAACCAGGGCTTTGCCACCGTGGAGTTCGTCTCCTCCGCGCTGGTCGACCTCGAATTCCACACCCAGCCGGCGGCCGCCTGCGGCGACGTCCGCGCCTTCGAGCGCAAGGAGCTGGAGAAGATCGGCATGCCCGCCGAAATCTCGCTGCGGCACCGGCCGACCCAGTTCGGCCACATCTTCTCCGGCGACCACTACGCGTCCGGCTATTACAGCTACATGTGGTCGGAGGTGATGGACGCCGACGCCTTCGGCGCCTTCGAGGAGGCCGGCGACATCTTCGACCTGGCGACCGCCAAGCGGCTGCATGACGACATCTACTCGTCGGGCGGCTCGCGCGATCCGGAGGAGGCCTACATCGCGTTCCGCGGCCGCGAGCCCGAGCCGGACGCGCTGCTGCGCCGCCGCGGCCTGCTCGAGACCCCCGAGGTGGCCTGAAGGTGCGGCCCGCCTGCAACCGCCTGATCGGCTGGCTCGTACTGGCTGCCGCCGCCGTCCTCGGCGCGGCAGCCGCACAGGCCCATCCCCATGTCTGGATCACGGCGAAGAGCGAGCTGATCTACGCGCCCGACGGCACCATCACCGGGGTCCGCCATGCCTGGACCTTCGACGACATGTTCTCGACCTATGCGCTGCAGGGCATCGAGACCAAGGTCAAGGGCGCCTACAGCCGCGAGGAGCTGGCGCCGCTGGCGCAGACCAATGTCGAGTCGCTGAAGGAATACGCCTACTTCACCTTCGCCAAGGCCGACGGCAAGAAGCAGAAGTTTTCGGAGCCGGTCGACTATTTCCTCGAATACAAGGATACGGCGCTGACGCTGCACTTCACCCTGCCGGCGAAGACGCCGTTCAAGGCGAAGGAGCTCTCGCTGGAAGTGTTCGATCCGACCTACTTCATCGACTTCCAGTACGTGCAGCAGAATCCGGTCAAGCTGGTCGGCGCGGCCGCCGACTGCAAGATCCAGTTCCAGCGGCCGAATGACGGCACCGCGGCCGCGCAGAAGCTTGGCGAGCAGAACTTTCTCGATGGCGGCAATGCCAATTTCGGCATGATGTTCGCCAACAAGATCACGGTGGAGTGCCCATGACGCCGATCATCTCGCGCGTGGTGCGCGGCCTCGCGCTCTGCGCTGTGGTGCTGACCGCCTTGGCCCTGGTCGACGCGTCCGTGCACGCGCTGCTGGCGCAAAATCCGTTCGGCGCGCCGCGCACCGCGCCGGAGCCGCAGGGCGGTCTGGTCGGCTGGCTGCTGGCAAAGCAGTCGGAGTTTTACCGCGAGATCTCGGCGGCGATCCGTGCCGCGAAGTCCGACGGCTCGGCGGTCTGGACACTGCTTGGGATCTCGTTTGCCTATGGGATCTTCCATGCCGCCGGCCCCGGCCACGGCAAGGCGGTGATCTCCTCCTACATGGTCGCCAACCGCGAGACCGCGCGGCGCGGCATCGTGCTGTCGTTCGCCTCGGCGCTGATGCAGTCGCTGGTCGCCGTGCTGATCGTCGGGATCGGCGCCTGGCTGCTCAATGCGACCGCGAAGACGATGTGCGGGGCGGAGCGGGCGGTCGAGATCGCAAGCTACGCGCTGATCGCGCTGTTCGGCGCCCGCCTGGTCTGGGTCAAGGGCGGCGGCTTCATGCGGGCGCTGCAGGTGCCGCGTCCGGCGCTGGCGATGGCCGGCGCGCATGCCCACGATCACGACGACCATTGCCATGATCACCACCATCGTCACGCGCATCACGATCACGGCCATGATCATCACCACGACCACGGTCACAGCCATGATCATGGTCACGTCCATGACGAGCATTGTGGCCATTCGCACGGCCCGACGCCGGCCGAGCTCGCCGGCCCCGGCGGTTGGCGGCGTGGCCTCAGTGCGATCCTCACCGTCGGGATCCGGCCGTGCTCGGGCGCGATCCTGGTGCTGGTGTTCGCACTGGCGCAGGGCCTGTTCTGGGCCGGCATCGCCGCGACCTTCGTCATGGGCCTCGGCACCGCGATCACGGTCGCGGCGATCGCGCTGGTCGCGGTCTCGGCGCGCGGCATGGCCGAGCGGCTCAGCGCGGCGCGCGACGGCGGCGGCATGCTGATCATGCGCGGCCTGGAATTCGCCGCCGCCGGCCTCGTGCTGCTGTTCGGAGTCGGGCTGTTGTTCGGCTACGTCGCGGCCGAGCGGGTGACGTGTTTCTAGAACTTAGACCCACGAAGCCAGTCACCGATCCGTCATCCTGAGGTGCGAGCCCTTGCGAGCCTCGAAGGATGAATCGGCCACCAGCGGGGCCGTGCATCCTTCGAGGCTCGCCGAAGAGGCGAGCGCCTCAGGATGATGGATCACTTGGCCTACCCCGTCACATAGCCCCTCAGCGCCGGCAGCAGGAAGATCGCGATGTTGATCGCAAAGCCGATGCTCCAGAGGATCGAGCGCAGCGTCGGGCGGTTGCCGACATAGGTCAGGACGTAGGCGATGCGCACGATCAAAAACAGCACCGCCAATTCGTCGATCAGCCGCAGCGGGCCGACGCGGAATTCGGCGAGCAGCACCGCGAAGGCAAAGAACGGGAAGGCCTCGAGGCCGTTCTGGTGGGCGCCGAGCGCCCGCGAGCGGAACGGATCGTCGTAGAACTCGGGATCGCGCGGCCGCGAATTGTCGAAACCGCGAGCGCTGGACCATTTCGCCGCCAGGATCGTCAAGAGCGAGAGCATCAGCGTCCCGAAGACGCACCATTCGGCGACCGTCATGGTTCCTCCCATTTTCGGGGTGGAAACTAGCCAACCAGCACTCGGCTTGACAAGGTTGGAGCAACGCGCGAAGCCCAAACCTGTCCTGAGCACGCCAGTCATGAGAACACCGTCATGAGCACGGTCATTCCCTTCGAGAGCGCAAAGCCCGCCGCGGCGGCGAAGCCTGCGCGCGTCGGCGTGCTGCTGGTCAATCTCGGCACGCCGGATACGGCGGACGCCGCGGGCGTGCGGGTGTATCTGAAGGAATTTCTGTCCGATCCGCGGGTGATCGAGGACCAGGGTCTGGTCTGGAAGCTGATCCTCAACGGCATCATTTTGCGCGTCCGCCCGGCCCGCAAGGCGCGCGACTATCTGAAGATCTGGAACACCGAGAAGAACGAGTCGCCGCTGAAGACCATCACGCGCTCGCAGGCCGCAAAGCTCGCGGATGCGATCGCCGATCACGACCATGTCGTGGTCGATTGGGCGATGCGCTACGGCAACCCGTCGATCCAGGCGCGGATCGAGGCGCTGGCGGAGCAGGGCTGCAGCCGGCTGCTGGTGGTGCCGCTCTACCCGCAATATTCCGCAGCGACCTCGGCCACCGTCTGCGACGAGGCTTTTCGCGTGCTCGCCGGCATGCGCGCGCAGCCGATCCTGCGGGTGACGCCGCCTTATTACGACGATCCCGACTACATCGAGGCGCTGGCCGCGTCGATCGACACGCATCTGGCGACGCTGCCGTTCCAGCCCGAGATCATCGTCGCCTCGTTCCACGGCATGCCGAAGGACTATGTCGACAAGGGCGATCCCTACCAGGCGCAGTGCGTGGCGACGACCGACGCCTTGCGCAAGCGGCTCGGACTCGAAGCCTCGAAACTGATCCTCACCTTCCAGTCGCGCTTCGGCAACGCCGAGTGGCTGCAGCCCTATACCGACAAGACCGTCGAGCGGCTGGCCAAGGGGGGCGTGCGCCGGATCGCCGTGGTCACGCCGGGCTTCTCCGCCGACTGCCTGGAGACGCTGGAGGAGATAGCGCAGGAGAACGCCGAGATCTTTCGGCACAATGGCGGCGAGCAGTTTGCCGCGATCCCCTGCCTCAACGACAGCGACGGCGGCATGGACGTGATCCGCCACCTGGTGCTGCGCGAGCTGCAGGGCTGGATTTGAGAAGGCTGGATTTGAGAAGCCTGGATTTGATCGTTAACCAACCGTGACGCCGGACATATCCCTGTCGCCGTTCACCCTTCATACATCTGGCGGCCCGCACAACCACCACCTACGTCATGGTCAAACAACAGCCGGCTGAACCGGCGCAGCGGTCCTGCCGACCAATGCACGACCGCATCCGGCGCCGATTGTGCCGGCCTTGGAGGACTTTATGACTGGTTTCGATATTTTCGCGATCGCGTTTGTTCTTCTCGTCATCGTCACGCTGTTCGCCGGGGTCAAGACCGTCCCGCAGGGGTTTGACTGGACCATCGAGCGGTTCGGCAAATACACCCGCACGCTGTCGCCCGGCCTCAATCTGATCGTGCCGTATTTCGATCGCATCGGGCGCAAGATCAACATGATGGAGCAGGTGATCGACATCCCCGAGCAGGAAGTGATCACCAAGGACAACGCCACCGTGACGGTCGACGGCGTCGCGTTCTACCAGGTGTTCGACGCCGCGAAGGCGAGCTACGAGGTCGCCAATCTCAATCAGGCGATCACCGTCTTGACCATGACCAATATCCGTTCGGTGATGGGCTCGATGGATCTCGACCAGGTGCTGTCGCATCGCGACGAGATTAACGAGCGGCTGCTGCGCGTGGTCGACGCCGCGGTGTCGCCCTGGGGCGTCAAGGTCAACCGCATCGAGATCAAGGACATCGTGCCGCCGGCCGACCTCGTCGAGGCGATGGGCCGGCAGATGAAGGCCGAGCGCGTCAAGCGCGCCGACATCCTGCAGGCGGAAGGCCAGCGGCAATCGGAAATCCTGCGTGCCGAGGGTGCCAAGCAGGGCCAGATCCTGCAGGCCGAGGGCCGCCGCGAAGCCGCGTTCCGCGACGCCGAAGCGCGCGAGCGGCTCGCCGAGGCCGAGGCCAAGGCGACCCAGATGGTGTCGGAATCGATCGCCAAGGGCGACGTCGCCGCGCTGAACTATTTTATTGCCGACAAATACATCAAGGCGTTCGGCCAGCTTGCGGAGTCGCCGAACCAGAAGGTGTTGATGCTGCCGATCGAGACCTCGAGCGTGCTCGGCTCGCTCGCCGGCATCGGCGAGATCGCCCGCGCCACGTTTGGCGAGAGCGCGGTCTCCGCCACGGCGGCCGCGCGGCGCGGCTCGGTGCCTCCGGCCGGTCCGACGCCGCCGGCGCCACCGCCGGTGCCGCAGCGCTGAGGAGCGTGACGGCACCGCGCCTGCAATGATAGAGGTCGTGTCATGGCCGAGATGTTTTCGACATTGGGCACCTGGAACTGGCTGATCTTCGGCTTCGTCCTGATGGCGCTGGAGCTATTGGCGCCCGGCGTGTTCCTGTTCTGGCTCGGGCTCGCGGCGCTCCTGGTCGGCCTGCTGTCGTTCGTGTTCACCCCGTCCTGGCAGACGCAGCTTTTGATGTTCGCGGTGTTTGCGGTGGCCGCCGTGCCGGCGTGGCAGCATTTTGCCCGGAGCACGCCGGAGGCGAGCAAGAGCAACCCCTTCCTCAACCGCCGCAACGAGGCCCTGATCGGCCGCGAGTTCACGCTGGAGAAGCCGATCATCGACGGGACAGGCACGGTGCGGATCGACGACACCATCTGGCGCGTCGCCGGCCCCGACATGCCGGCCGGCAGCCGGGTCAAGGTGGTCCGCGCCGACGGTGCCAGCCTGACGGTGGCGATGGCATAGACGCTTCCTTCACCTCTCCCCGCCTGCGGGGAGAGGTCGCCGCGCCCTTGCGCGGCGGGTGAGGGGGTACAGGTCTCAACGCTCGGCTCGCTGGCGGAGAGAGCCCCTCACCCCGACCCTCTCAGAGCGAGCTCCGCTCGTCTCGGCCCCGCGAAGGGCGGGGAGAGGGAGCAGATCAGCCCACCTGTTTGCTCCACCGCTCCGCAAAACGATTGAGCGGCGTAAAGGTCTGGAACAGCTCCCGGCCCAGCCCGGTGAGCCGATAGCCGTCGTCCGTCAGCTCGACAAAACCCGCCTCGCGCAATTCGCTCAGCCGCGTCTGCAGGATCGTCGGCGAGGCCTCGTCGCAGGCCGTGCGCAGCGCGCGCGACGTCAGCGTGCTCTCGCGCAGCTCCCAGACGATCCGCAAGGTCCAGCGCCGCCCGAGCAGGTCGAGCAGCGCCATGATCGGGCGGCCGCTGCGCGAGCCGCGGACGCTGCGCGGTGCGGATGGAACCTGCTTCGCCATGCCGAATCCCTCTTGCGCAGTGCTACAGATATTGTAGCGTATCGCTACAGTATTTGTAGCAAGGAGCTTTGGCCATGTCACGCATTGCGCCGCTCGAACCACCGTACCCGGCCGAGGTCCAACAACATTTCGACCGCATCATGCGCGGCGCGCCGCCGCTGGTGCTGTTCCGCGTCATGGCCGGCCATCCGCGCGCCTGGGACAAGTTTCGCGGCGGCAGCCTCTTGGATCGCGGGCCGCTGTCGCTCAGGGCGCGCGAGATCGTGATCGATCGCACCTGTGCGAAAAATGCCTGCGAGTATGAATGGGGCGTGCATGTCGCCGCCTTCGGCGCGGCCGCCGGGCTGTCGGAGCAGCAGGTCCGCGCCACCGTGCATGACAAGGCCGATGCCGATTGCTGGTCGCCGGCCGAGCAGGCGATGCTGGCGGCGGTCGATGCGCTGCATGCTCGGGCGACGCTCGATGATGCCGAGTTCGCGGCGCTCGCCGCGCATTATGATGAGGATCAGATCCTGGAGATCATTCTGCTGTGCGGCTTCTACCGCACGGTGTCGTATCTCGCGAATGCGCTGGCCCTGCCGCTGGAGGCGACCGCGGCGCGGTTTCCGCGGTAACCACCGTCATTGCGAGCGAAGCGAAGCAATCCATCGCTCCGCGTACGCGGTGAAATGGATTGCTTCGCTTCGCTCGCAATGACGGGGAGAGACCGTCGGGCGCCGCCCTACGCCACGCCCGCCCGCAGCAGATCGTGCAGATGGATGATGCCGACCGGCTTCTTCGCATCGGTCACGATCAGCGTCGTGATCTTCGAGGCGTTGAGCAGCTCCAGCGCCTCGCCGGCCAGGGTGTCGCGGCCGATCGTCTTCGGCGTCTTGGTCATGACCTCGTCGACCGACAGGGTCAGCAGGTCGGGGCGCATCTGCCGGCGCAAATCGCCGTCGGTGACGATGCCGACGAGATGGCCGTGGCGGTCGACGATGCCGACGCAGCCAAAGCCCTTCGAGGTCATCTCGACCAGCGCGTCCGACATCTTGGTGCCGAGCGGCTTCAGCGGCACCGTGTCGCCGGTATGCATCAGGTCGCGGGCATATTTCAGCAGCGCGCCGAGCTTGCCGCCCGGATGCAGCACGCTGAAATCGGTCGAGGTGAAGCCGCGGCCTTCCAGCAGCGCGATCGCCAGCGCGTCGCCGAGCGCCAGCATCATCAGCGAGGAGGTGGTCGGGGCGAGGTTGTGCGGGCAGGCCTCGCGCGCCTTCGGCAGCGTCAGCTGCACGTCGGCGGCCTTGCTCAGCGTCGAATCCTTGTCGGCGGTCATCGCGATCAAGGGGATGCCGAAGCGCGCCGCATAGGCGATCAGGTTGCGCATCTCCGGCTGCTCGCCGGACCACGACAGCGCCAGAATGACGTCGTCGGCGGTGATCATGCCGAGGTCGCCATGGCTGGCCTCCGCGGCGTGGACGAAGAACGCCGGCGTGCCGGTCGAGGCGATGGTCGCGGCGACCTTGCGGCCGATATGGCCGGACTTGCCGAGCCCGGTGACGATCACGCGGCCCTTGGCGTTGCGGATCAGGTCGGACGCCGCCGTGAAGGCCGGGCCGAGGTCGGATTTCAGCGCCGCGGTCAGCGCGGCGACGCCGCTGGCTTCGGCATCGAGGGTGCGGAGCGCTGATTGAACGGCGCCGTCATCGCGGCCGGATGATTTGGTCATCAGCGGTTTCGGTTTGGCCATACTGGATTCCAGGGGAGGGGCTTTGCGCCCCGGGCGTCTCCCTTAGCACGCTCTTTTCCGCGATGCGACGCGCAGCCGCCAATCCTCAACGGCCCATTAACCATAATTGTTTTTACTCCATTAAGGACGTTTTCCGCCGCCGGGTGGGATGCGTACGTCAAGTGCATGAATTCGTTGGAGTATTTTCCATCGTGGTGCGGAGGCCTGCAAGCGGCCGGGATCGACGCGGACGTGTTGTTCGCGTGGCCTTGTCATGCCTTGTGCTGACCGCGCCAGGCGGGCTCGCCCGGGCCCAGACCGTGACGCCCGACCTGTTCAGCCCGAACCGGCAGAGCCAGGTCGTCGACCCGAATTCGCCGCTGCGCCGGACCACGGCGGATGTGCTCGATCCCCTCAACGGCCTGAGGCTGCCTGACCCAGACCGCGATCGCGAGCGCGAGCGGCGTTCGTCGAGGTCGTCATCGACCTCGACGACGACACGCGGCGGCCAGCTCCCGGCCACGGGGCTCTCCACCGCAGCGACCGGCGCCGCAACGTCGGGCTACGACTCGCTCAATCGCAAGCGGCTGAAGCCGAAATACTATCCGGGCCAGGTGAAGCCTAAGCCGTCGCCGGGGCCCGGCTCGCCGGTGCCGACAACGCCGCCGCTGAGCGCGTCGGGGCAGCTGCGGCTGTCGATCCCGCCGTCGGAGACCGCCAGCAAGCCGCCGCTGCCGCCGGCGATGGCCGGCACCGTGGTCGGCCAGCCGCCGCGCAAGCGGCTCAAGATCGACGACGATCCGTTCGGCGCGATCGGCGATTACGCCGGCTCGTTCCTGATCAAGACCGCGGTCGAGGTGATGGGCGGCTACGACACCAATCCTGGTCGGCTGAACTCTCCGCAGGGCAAGGGCTTCTATGTCATCGCGCCGGAATTCCTCGCGGTGTCCGACTGGGAGCGCCACGCCGTCGTCGCCGATCTGCGCGGCTCCTTCACCGGCTACGGCTCCGGGCTGACGCCGAATGCCGACGGCACTCCGCTGTCGGCGCCGCTCGACGTCGACCGGCCGAACTTCACCGGCCATATCGACGGCCGCATCGACGTCACCAGGGACACCCGCCTGCTGGGACAGGCGCGGCTGTTCGTCTCGACTGACAATCCCGGCAGCCCGAACGTGCAGGCCGGTCTCGCCCGATATCCGGTCTACTCCACGGTTGGCGGCACCTTCGGCATCGATCAGAATTTCAACCGCCTGCAGGTCTCCGCCGGCGCCACCATCGACCGCACCGACTATCAATGGTCGAAGCTCACCGACGGCACCTCCTCGTCGAACGACGACCGCAACTTCACCCAGTATGGCGGCGTCGGCCGCGTCAGCTACGAGCTCAACCCCGCGGTCAAGCCGTTCGTCGAAGTGCAGGGCGACAGCCGGGTGCATGATCTCTTTCTCGACCGCAACGGCTACGCGCGCGATTCGTCGGGTGGATACGCCAAGGCCGGCACCTCCTTCGAATTCTCGCGGCTGTTGTTCGGCGAGATCTCGATCGGCTACGGGATGCGCAATTATGTCGACACAAGGCTCAACCGGCTCGAGGGCCTGCTCACCACCGCGTCGCTGACCTGGACCGTGACGCCGCTGACCACGGCAAAGTTCTTCTCCGACACCCAGCTTGGCGAGACCACGCTGCCCGGCAGCTCCGGCGTGCTGTCGCGCACCTACACCGTCGAGGTCGACCACGACTTCCGCCGCTGGCTGACCGCCATCGGCAAGTTCACCTACGGCACGCTCGAGTACAAGGGCGGCGAGAACCGCGACGACACCATCTACTCGGTGTCCGCCGATTTGATCTACAAGATGACCCGCAGCCTCTGGATCAAGGGCACCCTGCGCCGCGACTGGCTGGATTCGAACATCGCGGGCAATAGCTCGGCCTCGACGGTGGTGATGCTGGGCGTGCGGGTGCAGAATTAGGCGGGTGCGGGCGGAAGTCGCGCCACTCTCCAGGCGTCGTGCTCCGCGAAAGCGGGGCATCCAGTACGCCGCGGCTTCCCGGCTCAAGCGCTGACGTCTCTGGAATACTGGATCGCCCGCTTTCGCGGGCGATGACAGTTGCGTGTGTGGATGTGGCTCGGCCGACCGCCGCGTTACCGCGGCAGGTCCGTCTTCCCCATCAGGAAGCTGTCGATCGAGCGGGCGCAGAGGCGGCCTTCGCGGATCGCCCAGACCACCAGCGACTGGCCGCGGCGCATGTCGCCGGCGGAGAAGATCTTTGCTTGCGAGGTCTGGTAGTCGTGCAGGTTGGCGCGGACGTTGCCGCGCTGATCGAGGTCGACGCCGAGGCTCTTGAGCAGGCCCTCGTGCACAGGGTGCACAAAGCCCATCGCCAGCAGCACGAGCTCGGCGTCGAGCGTGAACTCGGTGCCGGGCAGCGGCTTGAACTTGTCGTCGACCTTGATGCAGTGGAGCTTTGCGACCTTGCCGCCGGTGCCCTCGAACTTCTGGGTCAGCACGGCGAATTCGCGCACCGCGCCCTCGGCCTGGCTCGAGGACGTGCGCATCTTCAGCGGCCAGTTCGGCCAGGTCACGCCCTTGTTCTCGCGCTCGGGCGGCGCCGGCATGATCTCGAGCTGGGTCACCGACTTGGCGCCCTGGCGGAACGAGGTGCCGATGCAGTCCGAGCCGGTGTCGCCGCCGCCGATCACGACGACATGCTTGCCGCCGGCGAGGATTTCGGCGGTGCCGTCGAGCGGCTCGCCGGAGACGCGGCGGTTCTGCTGCGGCAGGAAATCCATCGCGAAGTGGATACCCTGGAGGTCGCGGCCGGGGATCGGCAGGTCGCGCGGCGCCTCGGCGCCGCCGGTCAGCGCCACGGCGTCGTATTGCTTGGCCAGCTCATTCGGGTCGATTGCGCCGGGGGCGGAGCCGCCGACCGGCTTGCCGTAGTGGAAGGTGACGCCCTCGGCTTCCATCTGCGCGACGCGGCGGTCGATGATGCCCTTTTCCATCTTGAAGTCGGGAATGCCGTAGCGCAGCAGGCCGCCGGCCTTGGCGTACTTCTCGTAGACGTGCACGTCATGACCGGCACGGGCGAGCTGCTGCGCGCAGGCCATGCCGGCGGGGCCGGAGCCGATCACCGCGACCTTCTTGCCGGTCTTGTGCTGGGCGATCTCCGGCTTCAGCCAGCCCTCGTCCCAGGCGCGGTCGACGATCGCGCATTCGATGGTCTTGATGGTGACCGGGTTGTCGTCGATGTTGAGCGTGCAGGACGCCTCGCACGGCGCCGGGCAGATCCGGCCGGTGAACTCCGGGAAATTGTTGGTCGAGTGCAGATTGCGCGACGCCTCTTCCCAATTGTCCTGGTAGACGAGGTCGTTGAAGTCGGGGATCTGGTTGTTGACCGGGCAACCCGGCGTGCCCGGCTCGGCCGAGCCGGTGCCGTGGCAATAGGGAATGCCGCAATTCATGCAGCGCGCCGCCTGGTCGCGCGTGTCCTTGTCGCTCAGCGGAATCACGAACTCGTCAAAGTTCTTCAGCCGCTCGGCGACCGGCTCGTACTTGCGCTCGTTGCGGTCGATCTCGAGGAAACCTGTGATCTTGCCCATCTAAACCCGATGCCCCTGCATCATGTGTTCGTCGTTGTCCGTCGTTCCGGGATGCGCCTTGAGGCGCAGACCCGAAACCTCGAAATTGCCTTGCGAGATTCCGGGTTCGCGCTTTCGCGCGCCCCGGAATGACGCGTGGTGGTGTTACGCGCCGATCGCGATCTTCGGCTCGGCGTCGGCGTTCGCCTTCATTTCCTTCAGCGCGCGGCGGTACTCCACCGGCATCACCTTGCGGAATTTCGGCAGCCACGTCTTCCAGTTTGCGAGGATCTCGGCGGCCTTCTTCGAGCCGGTCAGCTTGGCGTGACGCGTGATCAGCACGTGCAGCCGTTCGACGTCGGAGTCGAGCAGGTTCTGGAACACGTCGACCCGGCCGTGAGCCTCGAGATCGCTGGAGTGGTGGTAGGTGTCGGCGTTGATCATCTCCTCCGACAGCACCGGCTCGAGATCGACCATCGACAGGTTGCACAGCTTGTCGAAGTCGCCGGCCTCGTCCAGCACGTAGGCGATGCCGCCGGACATGCCGGCCGCGAAGTTGCGCCCGGTCTTGCCGAGCACCACCACGATGCCGCCGGTCATGTATTCGCAGCAGTGATCGCCGGCGCCTTCGACCACCGCGACCGCGCCCGAATTGCGCACTGCAAAGCGCTCGCCGGCGATGCCGCGGAAGTAACACTCGCCCTCGATCGCGCCATACATCACGGTGTTGCCGACGATGATCGACTCTTCCGGCACGATGCCGGAGATTTTCGGCGGCTTGACGATGATGCGTCCGCCGGAAAGGCCCTTGCCGACATAGTCGTTGCCTTCACCCTCGAGCTCGAAAGTGACACCCTTGGCGAGCCAGGCGCCGAACGCCTGTCCGGCGGTGCCCTTCAGGCTGACATGGATGCTGTCGAGCGGCAGGCCCTCATGGCCGTAGATCTTGGCCACCGCGCCCGACAGCATCGCGCCGGCGGAACGGTCGGTGTTGTTGATCTCCTCCTCGATCTTGACCGGCGCGCCGCGGTCGAGCGCGGCCTGCGCCTTCTCGATCAGCCGGCGGTCGAGCACGGCCTCCAGATGATGGTTCTGGGTCTCGGAGTGATAGATCTTCTGGCCCTTCTCCTCCGGCTGCCGCACGAACAGCTTTGAGAAATCGAGCCCCTTGGCCTTCCAGTGCGAGACCAGCGCGGTCTGGTCCAGCATCTGGACCTGGCCGACCATCTCGTCGAACGTCTTGTAGCCGAGCTGCGCCATGATCTCGCGGACTTCCTCGGCGACGAAGAAGAAGTAGTTGATGACGTGCTCGGGCTGGCCGGTGAAGCGCTTGCGCAGCACCGGGTCCTGGGTGGCGACGCCGACCGGGCAGGTGTTGAGGTGGCACTTGCGCATCATGATGCAGCCCGCCGCGATCAAGGGCGCAGTGGCGAAGCCGAACTCGTCGGCGCCGAGCAGCGCGCCGATCACGACGTCACGGCCGGTGCGGAAGCCGCCGTCAACCTGCACCGCGATGCGGCTGCGCAGCCGCTGGCGCACCAGCGTCTGGTGGGTTTCGGCAAGCCCGATCTCCCACGGCGAGCCGGCATGCTTGATCGAGGTCAGCGGCGAAGCACCGGTGCCGCCCTCGAAGCCCGCGATGGTGACATGGTCGGCGCGCGCCTTGGCGACGCCCGCCGCAACCGTGCCGACGCCGACCTCGGAGACCAGCTTGACCGAGACCTGGCCGTCGGGATTGACGTTCTTGAGGTCGTAGATCAGCTGGGCGAGGTCTTCGATCGAGTAGATGTCGTGATGCGGCGGCGGCGAGATCAGGCCGACGCCCGGCGTCGAATGCCGCACGCGCGCGATCGTCGCGTCGACCTTGTGGCCGGGCAGCTGGCCGCCTTCGCCGGGCTTGGCGCCCTGCGCCATCTTGATCTGCATCATGTCGGAGTTGACGAGATACTCCGTGGTGACGCCGAAGCGGCCCGAGGCGACCTGCTTGATCGCTGAGCGCATGCTGTCGCCGTTCGGCAGCGGCTTGAAGCGGTCGGATTCCTCGCCGCCTTCGCCGGTGTTCGACTTGCCGCCGATCCGGTTCATCGCGATCGCCAGCGTGGTGTGGGCCTCGCGCGAGATCGAGCCGAACGACATCGCGCCGGTGGAGAACCGCTTGACGATCTCCTTGGCCGGCTCGACCTGCTCGAGCTTGATCGGCTTGCGCTTGTCGTCCTCGGCGCTCTTGATCCGGAACAGGCCGCGCAGCGTCAGCAGCCGCTCCGACTGCTCGTTGAGGATCTTTGCAAACGCCCGGTAGCGCTCCAGCGAGTTGCCGCGCACCGCATGCTGCAGGGTCGAGACCGATTCCGCGGTCCAGGCGTGGTCCTCGCCGCGGGTGCGGAAGGCGTATTCGCCGCCGACGTCGAGCGCACTCTTGTAGACGTGGCCGTCACCGAACGCGTCGCTGTGGCGCCGCACCGTCTCCTCGGCGATTTCGGCGAGGCCGACGCCTTCGATCCGGGTGTGGGTGCCGGCAAAGTACTTGGCGACGAAGTCGGCCTTGAGGCCGACCGCGTCGAAGATCTGCGCGCCGCAATAGGACTGGTAGGTCGAGATGCCCATCTTGGACATCACCTTGAGCAGGCCCTTGCCGATCGACTTGATGTAGCGCTTGACGATCTCGTAGTCGTCAAGCGCGCCGGGCAGCCGGTCCTTCATCGCGAGGATGGTTTCGAACGCGAGATAGGGGTTAATCGCCTCGGCGCCGTAGCCGGCGAGGCAGGCGAAGTGATGCACCTCGCGCGGCTCGCCGGATTCGACCACGAGGCCGACCGAGGTGCGCAGGCCGGTGCGGATCAGATGATGATGCACGGCGGCGCAGGCCAGCAGCGACGGGATCGGGATCCGGTCGGTGCCGGTCATCCGGTCGGACAGGATGATGATGTTGATGCCCTCGCGCACCGCGCCCTCGGCGCGCGCGCAGAGCTCGTCGAGCACCTGCTCCATGCCCGCCGCACCGAAGCCGGCGTGGAAGGTGGTGTCGAGGGTGCGCGACTTGAAGTGGGTCTCGGCGACGTCGGAGATCGAGCGGATCTTCTCCAGATCCGCGTCGGTCAGGATCGGCTGCCGCACTTCGAGGCGCTTGGTCGAGGCCAGGCCCTGCAGGTCGAACAGGTTCGGCCGCGGCCCGATGATCGAGACGAGGCTCATCACCAGCTCCTCGCGGATCGGATCGATCGGCGGGTTGGTGACCTGGGCAAAGTTCTGCTTGAAGTAGGTGAACAGCTGCTTGGGCTTGTCCGACAGCGCCGAGATCGGCGTGTCGTTGCCCATCGAGCCGGCGGCTTCCTCGCCGGTCGCCGCCATCGGCGTCATCAGGATGGTGATGTCTTCCTGGCTGTAGCCGAACGCCTGCTGGCGATCGAGCAGCGGCAGGTTGGAGCGCACGCCCTTGGCCGGCGCATCCGGCAGCTCCTCGAGCTGGGTCTGGGTGCGATGCAGCCAGTCGCTGTAGGGATGGCTCTTGGCGAGGTCGGCCTTGATCTCGTCGTCGGGAATGAGGCGGCCCTGCTCGAGGTCGACGAGCAGCATCTTGCCGGGCTGCAGCCGCCACTTGGTGACGATCTGCTCCTCCGGAATCTTCAGCACGCCCATTTCCGACGCCATCACGATGCGGTCGTCGCTGGTGACGAGGTAGCGTGCCGGGCGCAGGCCGTTGCGGTCCAGCGTCGCGCCGATCTTGCGGCCGTCGGTGAAGGCGATCGCGGCCGGGCCGTCCCACGGCTCCATCAGCGCGGCGTGATATTCGTAGAAGGCGCGGCGCTGCTCATCCATCAGCGGATTGCCGGCCCACGCTTCCGGAATCATCATCATCACGGCGTGCGGGAGGGAATATCCACCCTGCACCAGGAATTCGAGCGCGTTGTCGAAGCAGGCGGTGTCGCTCTGGCCCTCATAGGAGATCGGCCAGAGCCGGCTGATGTCCTTGCCGTAGAGCTCGGAATGCACCGAGGCCTGCCGCGCCGCCATCCAGTTGACGTTGCCGCGCAGCGTGTTGATCTCGCCGTTATGCGCGATCATCCGGTACGGATGCGCCAGCGACCAGGTCGGGAAGGTGTTGGTCGAGAAGCGCTGATGCACCAGCGCCAGCGCGCTCTCGAAATCCGCCTCGTGCAGGTCGGGATAGTACTTGCCGAGCTGGTCGGCCAGGAACATGCCCTTGTAGATCACGGTGCGGCAGGACAGCGAGCACGGATAGTAGCCCGCCATGCCGCGGTCGCGGCGCTGGTAGATCGCCTGCGAGATCGACTTGCGCAGGATGTAGAGCCGGCGCTCGAAATCGTCCTCGGTCTTGGCGGCGCCGTTGCGGCCGATGAAGACCTGCATGTGATAGGGCTCGGTCGGCTTCACCGTGACGCCGAGCGAGGAATTGTCTGATGGCACGTCGCGCCAGCCGAGCAGCTTGAAGCCCTCGTTCTTGATCTCGTCGGCGATGATGCTCTTGATCACGTTGCGCCAGGCGGCATCGCGCGGCATGAACAGCGCACCGATGGCATATTCGCCGGGCTTCGGCAGCTTGAAGCCGAGCTCGCCTGCCTTGCGCGCGAAGAAGGCGTGCGGGATCTGCACCAGAATGCCGGCGCCGTCGCCGGCGCGCGGGTCGGCGCCGACCGCGCCGCGATGCTCGAGGTTGCACAGAATGCTCAGCGCGTCGGCGACGATCTGATGCGACTTCTTGCCCTTGATGTTGGCGATGAAGCCGACGCCGCAGGAATCCTTTTCCAGGCTGAGGTCGTACAGGCCCTCGGCTTTCGGGCGCCAGGTGTGTAGCTCGGGAGTAGGCGCGGTCTCGGCTTTCGAGTCCGCGGTCGCCGGCAGCGTTCCTGCCACGATGATTTCGCGCTCGAATTCCGACCCGCTCATGTGTCCTCTCCCTTGCGTAAGGGGCCTCACCGTGTTTGGCGCACCTTGGACGTTGCGGCACCCACCGGGGCCACCGCTCGTCCGCCGCGAGCCGCATTTTCCTTAATTCAGGCGACGGGCGTTCAACGTCCCAGTGGAACGGCCGTGCCTGCAGCATTCTCGGAGCTCGGGGCGCCGAGATCTCGTTGCAATCCCTATGCCGGGATGGCTTCGAAATTGAGACAGTCTTGCTGTCCTAACTCCGACCTTGCCAAATTTTTGTCTATCACACAAGCGCGTGAAAGTCCTCGTCCGCATGTCTGGACCGAGCGGCTTCGGGGCCCCTCGCGCCCCTGATTTGAAGCAAACGCGCCCCGATCTGGCCCAAGCACTGACCAAGGACCGCCGGATTTCAAAATGAAATTTCGCTGAACGCAAGCCGGCAAGAGGGCGGAAACGCTCCCCGGGGCGAGGGGCAGACAGGAGTTTCGGTGATGAAGTTGTTCACAGGATCGGTCGCTGCCGCCGCCCTCGCGCTGAGCGTGGCCGCCGCGCAGGCCCAACTGCTGACCCCGGGCCGGATCGGCAGCTCCCCCTACATCGCGGTGTCGGACATGGACGGGCCCTACGCCGCCATGCCGGAGGTTCCGCCGCCGCCGCGCTATGGCCGGGTGCCGAGCCTGCTGCCGCCGGTCGAGGTCTACACCGTGCTGCGGGAGAACGGCTATCTGCCGCTCGGTGCCCCGCGGCAGCGCGGCTTTACCTATACGATCGCCGTGATCGACCAGGGCGGCGCGGACGGCCGCCTGGTGATCGACGCCCGCGACGGGCGCATCATCCGCTTCATTCCGGCTGACCGGATGGGCGACAATTTCGACGACGATTTTGCCCCGGCCTACGGGCAGGCCGAGCCGGGCCAACCGATGCCGCCGCCGATCCAGGCCCGGGTGCCGCGTCCGCCAATGCCGATCCCGCATGTCGCAAGGCGCGCGGTGCCGGTGCCGAAGCGGAGCCCGCTCGCGACCGCCAAGCCGGCAGGGGGGGCCCCGGCTAACGCCCAGGCCGCGATGCCGGAGCCGGCCCCCGCCCAGGCGACTGCACCGCCGCCCGCTCAGCAGGCGGCAGCGCCCGCGCCGAAGCCGGCCGAGGCCCAGGCCGCGGCAGCCGCCCCGCCAGCCGAGGCGGTGCCGACCGTCGGCAAGTTCGCCCCGCCGGCCCCCGCCGCGACCGCGATCCTGCCGACCCAGGAGATGCCGAAGGTACAGGGGCTGGAGTAGTTTCGTAGTCCGGATGCAGCGAAGCGAAATCCGGGGAACGCTCTCCGCGTCGAGACCGCCCCGGATTGCGCTGCGCTCCAGCCGGGCTACGGCACCGCTCAACAAAAAACGCCCCGGTTTCCCGGGGCGTTTTCGCGTGCAGCCAATATCTGCTGACGCGGGACTTGCTTAGGCCGCGACCTTGGAGCCGTCGACGACCTGCGGGGCCTTCTCGCCGCCGCTGATCGGAATGCTGCGCGGCTTCTTGGCCTCGGGGATCTCGCGGACGAGATCGACATGGAGCAGGCCGTTCTCGAGCGAGGCGTTCTTCACCTGCACGAAGTCGGCGAGCTGGAAGACGCGCTCGAAGGCGCGCGAGGCGATGCCGCGATAGAGCACCTCGGCCTGATTGCCCGAATTCTCGTTGGCGGTTTTCTCGCCCTTGATCGTCAGCGTGTTTTCCTTCGCGACGATCGAGAGCTCGGCCTGCGAGAAGCCGGAGACCGCAACGCTGATCCGGTAAGCATTCTCGCCGGTGCGCTCGATGTTGTAGGGGGGATAGCCGGGGCTGCCGTCCGAGGTCACCTGGTCGAGCAGGTTGAAGAGGCGGTCAAAGCCGACGGTGGAACGGTAGAAGGGCGTGAGATCGTAGCTACGCATAGAATAGTCCTCCAGTGAGCGACTGTTTCAGTTACCCGCCCGCCATCGGGCCGGGCTTAGATGTGTGCAGCCTGATGTTTCGAGCCCGAAACACTGGTAGCGGCCTGCACTGAGGTGATATGGGAGGGGCTACGTCGCGTTCAAGAGGCGGACACCGCGCAGCTTTTCGCGCCGCGCCCTTTAGCTCCGCTCTGCTCCATCCAGCCGGTTTCCCTGCATGACGCTCGTCTCGATTCCCGCCAATCCGGTCCCGGACGAATTTGTCAGCGGCACGATCAAGACCCCCGACGGCGCCGAGCTGCGCTTCGCGCGCTGGGCGCCGCCGCCCGGCCGCAAGGGTACGGTGTGCGTGTTCGGCGGCCGCGGCGAGATGATCGAGAAGTATTTCGAGACGGTGCGCGACCTGCGCGACCGCGGCTTTGCGGTGGCGACGATCGACTGGCGCGGCCAGGGCCACTCGTCGCGGCGGCTGCGCGATCCGCGCAAGGGCTATGTGCGCGACTTTTCGGACTACGAGGTCGACGTCGAGACCTTCGTGCAGCAGGTGGTGCTGCCGGATTGCCCGCCGCCGTATTTCGCGCTGGCGCATTCGATGGGCGGCGCGGTGATGCTGCGCATCGCGCATGCCGGCAAGCGCTGGTTCGACCGCATGGTGCTGTCGGCGCCGATGATCGATCTGCCGCGGCGCCGGGTGTCGCTGCTGCCGAGCACGCTGCTGCGGATCCTGCGCCTCGCCGGGCAGGGCGGCCGCTACGTTCCGGGCGGCAACGACGTGCTGGTCGGCACCGCGCCCTTCATCGGCAATCCCGTGACCAGCGATCCGGTGCGCCACGCCCGCAACGCCGCGATCCTCGAGGAGGACCCGACGCTCGGCATCGCCGCGCCGACCATTGCCTGGGCCGACACCGCGTTCACCGCGATGCGCACCTTCCGCGGCATGTCCTACCCGTCCGATATCCGCCAGCCGATCCTGATGCTGGCGGCGAGCAACGACGAGGTGGTGTCGACGGCGGCGATCGAGGAGTTCGCCTATCATTTGCGCGCCGGCTCGCACCTCGTGATCGCCGGCGCCAAGCACGAGATCCTGCAGGAGCAGGACCGCTATCGCGGCCAGTTCTGGGCGGCGTTCGACGCCTTCGTGCCGGGCACGCCGCTCTTCAAATAACCCGCGCCGCGAAACGCGTCAGCTGTTCAGCAGTGCGATGATCCGGTCCGGAAAGCGCCGTTCGACGAACAGGGTCCTGACCTCGTCGACGCTGAGATAGCGATCCTTGCCTTCGCCCTTGCCCATGATGTCGAGCAGCACCGGCCATTCGCCGAGCATCAGCACGCGGTAGTAGTAATGCAGGATCGTCCAGGAGGTGGAGTGCTCGCTGGCGTCGCGCTGAAAATTCTCCGCCATGAAGGTCTTGATCTGCGACGCCGACAGCCCGCGCTCGACACCGCCGCCGGGGCGCGTGTAGTCGCTTCCGTAGCTCGCGAGACGCTCGATCTCGCTCTCATGGACCACGGCATGCTGATCGAGAATGCGCGAGCCGGCGCCGTGCTTGTCGAGCGGACCGTTGCGCAGCTCGTCGAGGATGGCGCCGCGGAACAGGCTGCGCAGCTGGCTGACCGGGCCAAAGCCGTTCGCCCCCTGTGCGACCACGAAGATCTTGGCGCGGGCGACGAAGCCCGACCATCCGGTCTTGCCGGTGGCGCGGCCGATCGTCTCGGTCAATTCCGGCAGCGGCACGATATGGCCGCCGACATAGTTGCCGGCGACCAGCGCGCGCAGGAACGGGCAGGGATTGTTGGGCGAAACCTGCGGGGCAGGGGTTTCGCTGCGAGCCGTCTCGGTCATGAAACCAGGTCCTGAAAAGTCGTCAGCCAAAATGACCTGGCGATGCGATCGCTCAGGAGTCGACGGCGAACTTTGATGCCGATGCAACCAAAGCGAGTTTGCCGAAGGGGACGCCGGCTTTCAAGAGGCCCTCGCGGTAGTGGGCGATGTCGGCGGGGTTCTTCCAGTGGAAATTGCGCAAATGCCGTTCGACCGTCAGCCCCGGATAGTTGGTCAGCAGCGCCTCGGCGGCTTCTTTGGCTTCATCCGCGCGCCCGAGCTGGGCGAGTGCGGCGGCACGCACCGCCAGGCACTGCAGATGGTTCGGGTTGAGGTAGAGCTGCTCGCGCGACCATGACAGCGACGCGTCATATTGCCCCAGCAGATAGTGGCTGAACGTGTTCAGCGCCGCGAACTGGTAGCGCGGATCGCTGTTGCCGCGCTGCGCCGCCGTCGAGAACAGCTCGACCGCCTTGCGATGATCGCCGATCACCATGTGGCAGATGCCGAGCACGCCGCGCGCGCCCATGTCGTAGGGGTTGAGCTCGATCGCCCGCTTGATGGCATCCATCGCCGCTTCGTAATGGCCCTGCATTGCGTGCAGATAGGCCAGCAGCTGGAACGCGAACGAGGAGCGCGGGTCGAGCCGCACGCTGCTCTCGGCGAGGCTGACCGACGACGCCCACAGCTCGCGGGTGCTCTGGATCCAGCCGAACTGGACGCCCTGGATCTGGATCAGCGCGAGATAGGCGCGCGCGATCGACAGCGCGGGATCAAGCTCGATCGCCTCCTTGAACAGCGCGATCGCGGTTTCGAAATCGTCCTTGGTCTGGTGATAGTAGTGCGACAGCCCCTTCAGGAAGCGGTCCCAGGCGGTCAATTCGGAGTTCGGCGTGCGTGCCGGCGCCGAGGCCTCGGCGCGGTAGATCTCCTGGGCGACCGCGGCGGAGAGATTGGCGGTGATCTCGTCCTGCATCGCGAACAGGTCGCCCATGTCGCGGTCATAGCGGCCGGTCCACAGCTGCTCGCCCTTTTCCGGCGCGATCAGCTCGGCGGTGACGCGGATCTTGTTGCCGGCGCGGCGCACCGAGCCCTGGATCAGATAGGTGGCGTCGATCTCGCGCGCGATCAGGCGGGTCGAGACGTTCTTGCCCTTGTAGGCGAAGGTCGAGTTGCGGCTGAGCACGCGATAGAAGGATTGCAGCGACAGCGCGTGGATCAGGTCCTCGGTCAGGCCGTCGGAGAAATACTCGTCGGCGCTGCCCGAGAGGTTGTCGAACGGTAGCACGCCGACGATCGCGGTGCGGTACTGCGCCGGCAGATGCGGGCCGTCCTGCGGGGCCTTTTCGTCCTGGACGTCGGACCCGGCCGGCGCCCAGGTCCAGACATTGATCGGCTCGGCGATGTTCTTGAAGCGGTGCGGGCCGGCATCGACCAGGATGACGGCAAGCCGCCGCCCGGCCTCGGTGCGGGCCTTGTCCGAGACCGCGATGCCGCCTGGGGCCGCGACCGTCTCGAGCCGGACGGCGATGTTGACGTCGTCGCCGAACACCTCGTCCTCGTCGGCCATGACGTCGCCCATGTGGACGCCCATGCGGAAATGCATGGCCCGGTCGGCTGGCAAATGTTCATTGCGTTCAGCCATCATGGTCTGCATCGCGACCGCGGCCTCGATCGCGCCGATGATGCTGGGAAACTCCAGCAGGAAGCCGTCGCCGGTGTTTTTGACGATTCGGCCGCCGTGGTTGAGGATAATCGGGTAGATCGCGCTGCGATGGGCCTTGAACGCGGCATGCGTGCCCGCCTCGTCCATCCCCATCATGCGGGAATAGCCGGCGATGTCAGCGCAAAGGATGGCAGCGAGCCGTCGTTCCATGTTTCTTGTGCCTTGGAATTGGCCACCCTAGCCGATGTGACCGAATCCGATACTTACAGGACAGGTTGGGTCCGGCGGAAGCTCGGTTTGTAGGCACCTATAATGCATTGTAGCAAGAATTGGCATGCGGCGAACGGACCGAGCAATCCGTTTGTCTACTGAATTCGTATGTCGTTGGGATGGCACGCTAGTCTGCTCAATCGTCCTTTCGGCTTTATTACACGCGGTTACTCACATAGGTTAGTGTCCCTGACATGCTTGGAATTCACGAACTCTGGCTCTTTGTCCTGTCCGGCCTGCTGCTCAACATCACGCCGGGGCCGGACACCGCCTATATCATTGGGCGCACGATTCAGCTCGGCTGGCGCGGCGGGGCCGCCGCAGCGCTCGGAATCAGCGGCGGCTGCCTGGTTCATGTGCTGGGCGCGGCGATCGGGCTCTCGGCGCTGCTGATGGCGTCGTCGACCGCCTTCCTCGCCGTCAAGCTGGTTGGCGCGGCCTATCTGGTCTTGACCGGCCTGCAGATGCTGCTGTCGCGCGCCAAGCCGGTCACGGCGGCCGCGGCGGAAGGCGGCGAGACCACGGTCGCGCGGGTGTTCTGGCAGGGCGCGCTGACCAACATCCTCAATCCCAAGGTGGCGCTGTTCTTCCTGGCCTTCCTGCCGCAATTCGTGGCGGCCGATTCGCCGCACAAGACGCTGGCTTTCCTGACGCTCGGTCTGATCTTCATCACCACAGGCACGCTGTGGTGCTTCGGCATTGCCGCCTTCGCGGCGCGCGCCGCCGGCCGCATCCGGCACTCCACCTCCGTGATCACCTGGATCAACCGCTCGCTCGGCGGCCTGTTCGTCTATCTCGGCGTCCGCGTCGCGATGCTCGAGGCGCGCTAGGGCGGGAACGGCGCTGCGGATTGTTTGCACTCAGCAGCCGAATAACGCGGTGCCGTTACCCGCGCATGCGCATCCGCGGGTGATCCAGTATTCCAGAAACGGCGGTGCTTGGACCGAGTGGCGGTCCTAACAAGGGAGATCCGGGCTATTTGGTCTGCCGAACGAGCGGACATTCGCTTTCGCTCAATGGACGAAAGGCGTCTTTGCCAGGAATTGTGGCGGCGACCCTCATGAGATCCCACTCGCCCTTGGACTCGGAAGGGTCCTTGGTTGCCAATAGATACATGTCCCGGATTACGCGCCCGTCGTCACGGATGCTGCCGTTTTTTGTCATGAAGTCGTTGATGGGCATCTCTTTCATCTTTGCCATGACGGCCTTGGCCTCCTTGGTGCCCGCGGCCTTAACCGCTTTCAGGTAGTGCATGGCAGCGCTGTAGGTGCCGGCCTGCACCTGCGTCGGCGGTTGTTTGTACTCCTGCCAGAAGCGCTTCGAGAAGGCGCGCGTCTCATCGTTCTGGTCCCAGTAGAAGGCTTCGATGAACTGAAGCCCCTTGGTTGCCTTGAGGCCGAGCGAGTGAATTTCGGTGACCTGCATCAAAAGACCGACCATTTTTTGGCCGCCCTCCTGAATGCCGAATTCGGCTCCTTGTTTGAGGGCGGTGATGGTGTCGTTGCCGGCATTCGCCACGCCGATAATCTGCGCCTTGGAATTCTGGGCCTGCAACAGGAATGAGCTAAAATCCGACGTATTGAGCGGATGTCTCACGGCGCCCAGCACCGTTCCGCCGAGCGCTTTCACGAAAGTCGCGGCGCTCGCTTCCAGCGCATGTCCGAAGGCGTAATCGGCAGTCACGAAATACCAGCTCTTCCCGCCTTGAGCGACGACCGCGGTGGCCGCGCCTTTGCCGAGCGCATATGTGTCGTAAACCCAGTGGGCTCCAGTGGGCGAGCAGGATTTCCCGGTCAGTTCGGCGGTCGCGGCGGTTGTGGCGAGCGTGATCCTGTTCTTGTCGGCAGCGAGTTTCTGGACTGCGAGCGCCGCGGCCGAGCTACCCATCCCGAGGATCGCATCGACGCCTTCCACGTCGAACCATTTGCGCGCCATGCTCATGCCGACGTCGACCTTGTTCTGGAGATCGGCGGACGTCATTTCGATGGGCTCGCCGAGCAGTGAGCCGCCAAAATCCTTGATGGCCATTCGTACGGCAAGGACGTTGCCTTGCCCGGAATTCTCGGCATAAGGGCCACTCATGTCGTCGAGCACGGCCAGCTTGACGGGGCCGCTCACATCCTCCGCGATCGCGGCCCCGCCGAAAGGCGGCGGTGATGCAAGAACCGCTAACGCGGCGATGACGAACGCAACTCTCCTAGTCATGGTCTTCCTTCCCGACAAAACGATCCTTTGCGGATCTGACGACTTTTTTCTTCAACAGTTCGGTGATGGTCCGGGCGTCCAACCCGGCTTCGGCCAAAACCTCGACGGTATGTTCACCTAGCCTCGGCGCGTGCCGGGAGACTTCGGGCTGCGAAGTCGACCATTCGGTCGGAATGGCCATGTCCTTGATCGGGCCTTCCGACGGGTGCGCGAACGTCCGAAAGAAATCTATGGCGTGAAGATGCTCATCGCCGAGGATCTCGTCGATCGAGTTCATCCGCGCCACGGGAATGTCGGCTTCCGTGAGTGTTTCTATCCAGTTCGCAGTGGTGCGCGTGGCCAGGACATCAGCGAGATATCCGTAGACTTCGTTGATGTGTGTCAGGCGTTCGTTCTGGGAGGAGAACCGCGCGTCCTTCTCGAACATTTCAGGCTGCCCGATCGCCGCGAAGAAACTGCGCCAGTGCTTGTCGGTGTACACAAGCGTACAAACGTATCCATCGAGCGTTCGATGAGGACGCCGGTTATGCGCGAGGCTCCGCTGATACCCGGGTTCGCCGAGCGGCGGCTCGAAGAGCGACCCAGCAAGATGTTCGCCAAGGACGATGGTCAACAGGTTCTCGAACATCGGCACATCGACGCGCTGTCCCTCATTGCTAATGTCGCGATGGCGTATCGCGGCCATTGTGGCAAAGGCAACCTGCAGGCCGACGATCCGGTCGGCGAGGATGACGGGTGCATAGCGCGGCTCCGTCGCTCCTGCCTGGAGAGACAGCCAGGGAATCCCCGACATTCCCTGGATCAGATCATCATAGGCGGGACGTGCTCCATAGGGACCGCGCTGGCTAAATCCGAATGCGCCGACATAGACGAGCCTCGGATTTGCGGCGCGAACATCCTCATATCCCAGGCCAAGGCGAGCCATCGCCTGTGGACGGATATTGTAGAGCAGGACATCCGCTTGCTTCGCGAGCCGAAGCAGCAGATCCCGCCCTTCAGCAGCCTTGAGGTCTATCACGACGGAGCGCTTGCTGCGATTGGTCGACATGAACAGGTGGCCCATGCCGGGACTCTTCATGGGGCCGGACAATCGCATCACGTCGCCGTCAGGCGACTCGACCTTGATGACCTCAGCGCCGTAGTCCCCCATCAACTGACAGGCGTAGGGGCCCATCACCACCGTCGTCAGGTCGAGAACGCGAATGCCTTGCAGAGGTCCGGCCACGCTATGCGGCCTTTTCCTTGAGCATCTCGCGCGCGATAATCAGTTGCTGGATTTGGCTTGTGCCTTCGTAGATGCGCAGCAAGCGCGCGTCTCGGAACAGCCGTTCAATCGGATATTCCTTGATATAGCCGTAACCGCCATGAATTTGCATGACGCGGTCGGCAATGCGGCCCAGGGCTTCCGTCGTGAAATATTTGCAGCAGGCGGTCTCCTTGGTGACGCCCCGTCCCTCGTCGCGCATGCGTGCGACGCGTTCCACCATCGCGCGGGACGCAAGCGCCTCCGCTTCGCAATCTGCGAGCATGCCCTGGATGAGCTGGAAATTGGCGATCGGCTTGCCGAACTGGACGCGCTGCGAGGCGTAACGTACGCCCTCGTCGATGATGCGCTCGCTCAAGCCTGTCGCAACGGCCGCCATGTGAAGTCGCGCATGGTCGAGCGACTTCATTGCGGTCTTGAAACCGACGCCTTCTCGCCCACCCAACAGTGACGTAGCCGGTACCCGGCAATCTTCGAAGATCACGTCGGCCGTGTGCGCGCCGCGAAATCCCATCTTCTTGTTGCGCGGCCCGATCGTGATCCCGGGCGTGCCTCGCTCGATAAGAAATGCGGAAATGCCTGATGTCTTCTGCTCCTTCGCACCGGTCCGCGCGAAGACGGTGAAGATTCCGGCATGGGGCGAATTGGTCGTGAACCGCTTCGTGCCGTTGATGACGTATCCGTCGCCATCCCGCGTTGCTCTTGTCGTCAGCGAGGCGGCATCTGAGCCTGCCCCAGGCTCGGTGAGGCAGAAAGAAGCTACGAGATCGCCGGCCGCGATACGCGGAAGATATTCTCTGCGCTGCTCCTCGGTTCCATCGATGATGATGCCCAGGGTGCCGACGCCGTTGCTGGTACCGAAATAGGAACGAAACACGGGCGAAGCGTAGCCGATCTCGCAGACGACGCTGACCTCCTCGAACATCGACAGGCCGAGCCCTCCGTAATTTTCGGGAATCGTCATGCCGAAGTAGCCGAATTGCCTGAGGCGATCGACGATGTGACCAGGGATCTCGTCGTGTTCCTCGACCCATTCCTCTGCAGGGATCAGTTCCTCGCGCACCAGGCGCCTGGTTTGATCCACCATTGATCGAAGAGTTTCCGCGTCAGCCATTTAGCTTTCCTCTTGTCCTGGCCGCTTGCGCCGCCGCATCCAGATAGTGTTGATGCAGAATCTTCAGGTGCGACTCCATCTCGCCGGCGGCGCGCTCGGCGTTCCGGGCTCGCATATGCTTCATGAAGCGCCTGCGGGATCGAATGACATCGACGCCCATGACCGATCCGAACTCAGCGATGAAGTCGCTCAGGATGCTCATCAACGATCTCATCATCATGATGAGGATCGGATTGCCGGTCAGCTCCGCGACCAGGATGTGAAAGTGGACGTTGATCTGCGTCTTCAGCGTTGAGTGTCCAGCAAGCGTTTGGCGCTCGGCTTCATCGATATTGGCATCGAGGGCGGCCAGTCCCGCTTCGTCAGCCGCGTCGCAGGCAGCTCGGATCACTGCCGATTCGATTGCCAGGCGGGCTTCCGTCAATTGCTCCAAATCCACCCCGCCAACGGCCACCATGCCTTGCATGATTTTGGTCAAGGGTTGGGGACCGCCGTTTGCGACGAACGCGCCTCCTGCGGCGCCTTTGCGCAACTCGATCTGGCCGAGAGACTCCAGCGAACGCAGGGCCTCTCTCACGACGTGCCGACTGACAGCGAAGGTCGAGGCGAGGTCCCTTTCGTTGGGCAGTTTCTCGCCAGGCAATAGCCTGCCCGACTGAATTTGCTCGCCGATCTGGCGCGAGACCTCTTCGAAAAGGCGCATCGATTTGACGATTGTGAAGTTCATAAAGGTCCTATACCCCAATGGTTGGACCAATGCAAGGGGCCAGCTTGTCTCGAAACGGCGCCGTGAGAGGCGCCCGCCGTTGCGTAGCTATTTCTCCGTCGTCGTAGCCGCAGGGACGGCGGGGCGACCGCTTGCCCGGTCGCGCCGGCGATGGCAGAATCGAACCTTATCGTGCAGGATCGGACACAAGCATGCCACTCATCCGGATTTGGGTCTACGACGGCATCCTTGCTTCGGGCGTAGCGGGCATTGTCGACGTGTTCACCGCCGCCAACGCGGTGGCGGCGAGGCGGCCGTTGCGCGACAACGTCAGGCCGCCAGTGCTGCGGTGGCGCATCGAGTCGCTGAATGGTCGGTCGGTTCAAACGGCGTCCGGCCAGATCGTCGACGTCGATGGCCGGATCAACGCAAGGTCTGAGGCGGATGCGGTGATCATTCCCGGGCCGTTCGTCGGCGATATCGAGCGCTTCTTCACGCGGCTCGATACCGTCGAGCCCTTGCTCGCGGCGCTGCGGCGGCAGCATGAGCGCGGCACCCTGCTCGCGTCCTATTGCACGGGGAGCTTTATCCTCGCCGAGGCCGGCCTGCTCGACGGCCGGGTCGCAACCACCCATTGGGCGAAGGGGCGGACATTCGCGATGCGCTATCCGGCGGTGGATCTGCGCGTCGCCGAGATCCTCACCGAGCAGAACCGGATCGTCTGCTCGGGCGCGGTGACCACTTCGCTCAATCTTGCGCTGCGGCTGGTCGAGACCTTCGCCGACTCCGAACTGGCCGCGGAGACCGGCAAGCTGCTGCTGATCGACAGCAACCGCGTGTCGCAGGCGTCCTATGCCAGCCGCACCCACGACATCAGGCACTCCGACGCGCTGGTCGCGCGGGCGCAGAGCCTGATGGAGAAGTCGCTGCAGCGCGGCTTCAGTCTAGCCAGGCTCGCTCGCGACCTCTCCGTCAGCGAGCGTACCTTGAATCGCCGTTTCAAGCTGGCGGTCGGCGAAGCACCCCTGCAATATCTGCAGGCGCTGCGCGTCGATGTGGCCAAGCGCCTGATCGAATCCAGGCGGCTGAAGCTCGACGCCGTCAGCGCGCGCGTCGGCTACAGCGATCTGTCGACCTTTCGCCGCCTGTTCAAGCGTGAAACCGGGCTTTCACCGCGCGAATATCAGCGCCGGTTTGCGCGTGCTACCGCGCACGCGGCACCGGCCGCCTGATGCTCTGACCGAATTTGCCTTGAGAATGGCGATCCTGCCACTGCTGTCGCGAGCGCCTCGCGCATAGACCTCGTGCAGGCAACAGCAGGAGGTCTCCCAATGCCGATGATCGACGTGACAATTCCCGAAGGCGCCCTCAACCCGGACGCGGAAGCGCGGCTGATCAGGGAGCTCGGCGACATCCTGATCGGTCACGAAGGATTCGACCCGGCGAACGAGGTCGCGCAGAGTGTGACCGTCGTATTCCTGCATCGACCGGCCGCGGTCTATGTGGCGGGCGCGCCGTCGCCGTCGCCGCGCTACCGCATCGTCCCTTCGGTGCCCGAGGGGCAGTACACCGAAGCCTCGCGGGCGGCCTTGGTCAAGGACGTGACCGACGCGGTGGTGCGCGCCGCCGGCGGCCCGTTCGAAGAGGTGGCGCCGCAGGTCTGGGTATTCCCGACCGAGGTCCCCGATGGCCAGTGGGGCAGCCGCGGCGTCATTCGTCCGCTGCCGGACATCCAGGCCTTCATCGCCGGCGAGCACGAGCGCAAGGTCGGCGAAGCGCGTCTTGCCCGGCGGCGGCGCGTCAAAGCGGTCGAACTGCTTGCGGGCGCGCTCGATGCGGCCCGCAAGGGCGTCGAGTGACGCGGCGGCAGGCCATGACAATCGATGCGAATTTCAGGCTCGCGGCGATCCAGGCCGCTGCGGTACCGTTCGATCGCGCGGCTTCGCTGGAGAAGGCCTGCCGCCTGATCGGCGAGGCCGGCGCCATGGGAGTGACGATCGCCGCATTCGGCGAGGCCTGGTTGCCCGGCTATCCGTTCTTCTGCCACGCGCCGACTGGCGCAAACACCTTTCGGGCGATGGCGGACTATCTCGACCACGCCGTCGAGATTCCGTCGCCCGCGACCGATCGCCTGTGCGAGGCCGCCGCGGACGCGGGCATCGATGTCGTCATCGGCATCGCCGAACGGGACGCCGTGACGAAGGGCACGGTCTACTGCACACTGCTGTTCGTCGGCCGTGAGGGCCGGATCATCGGCCGTCATCGCAAGCTCAAGCCGACCTTCAACGAGCGTTCGGTATGGGCTGACGGCGACGCGGTGGGCCTGCGCGTGCATGACAGGCCCTATGGCAGGATCAGCGGGCTCAATTGCTGGGAGCACAACACGATGCTGCCGGGCTATGCGCTGGCCGCGCAGGGCACGCAGATTCACGTCGCGGCGTGGCCCGGACGAGAGCCGGCCGTGGCGCCGCCGTCACCCACGCCGCTCTGGCCCCGTCAGCTTCTGCTGTCGCGCGCGTTCGCATCCCAGGCCGGCTGCTACGTCATTGCCGTCGGCGGCATGCGGTCGCACGCCGCGACGCCCGAACGCTATCGCGAGCTGTCGACGATCGAGTACGGCGGCGACAGCGTGATCATCGATCCGCGCGGCGAGATCATCGCCGGGCCTGCCCAGGGCGAGACCATCCTGATCGCCGAGGGATCGCGCGAAGTCGTGCTCGCCGCCAAGGCGCTGTGCGATATCGGTGGCCACTACTCGCGCCCCGACCTGCTGCGGCTGATCGTCGACCGCGATCCGCAGGATCGCGTCATCGACTGCGGCTTCGCCGCGCGTGTCGGCCCCGACATGTGGGAGTAAGCGTCGCCCGCATGGGTGAAGCGATATGCGGGTTTCACGAAGTCCCGCCTGCCGCGTCGCTCATGCGGGCGACTTGCTGCTTGCTACCGCCGATAATAACGGTACGGCGGTTCGAAGACGTAGGTCGAGCCGTAACGGTATGGCAGAGGATCATAGCCGATCAGATATGCCGTTCTCAGCCGGTAGTGCCTGTAGCTGATGATGCGGGCGTGTCTGTGCCATGTGCTGCCGCACACGCAGCGCTGACGCGAGCTGAAATCGGACGCCTGGCCGCCCGGCGGCTTCCACTGAGATGCGGATGCTGCGCCCGGCGGGATGCAGAGGGCGAGAAATGCGAGAACTGCCAGCGGCCGAGTCATGTGTTCAAACCTCTCGCAAAGCTGCAGACCCGAATAACTGTCCGGAAACAGGCGGGTTCCAAAGGCACGTGAGGGGGAGGGGCCTGGCGCTCCAAAGCTGACACCATCCCGCGCCATGGCCGCTTTGCGACACCCCTTTGAAGGACAGGAAACCGCAGATCCCGCGGTCGGGGTACCCCTGCGGCGATTTATGTTGGCGAGGCCCAGATTCAAGGCGCGCAGCAGCGTTGCTGCCTTGCGCGTCCGACCATTTCCCGAAGCCTGTGAACGACTATATCGGGTCCGTGCGGCGGCGCTTTGCGCTGTCGCGGCCCTCCTTGAGGGCGTTTCCTCCCTAGACTTGGGCCGCTTGTTCGTTCGAGCGGCCCTTTTTCTTTGATCAAGCAGAGGAGCAAGCGTAGCCCGCATGAGCACAGCGACATGCGGGTTTCACAAAGCCCCGCATATCGCTGCGCTCATGCGGGCTACTGGATTTGATCAAGCAGAGGCGTGCAGGACGATCAGTCGGGCTTCTTGTCACGCGTCAGATTCATGCGCTCGACGCGTTCATCGATCAATCGATTAAGTTTCTGGTCGCGCAGCGTATCCTTCCTGAACAACCCGCCGTGCAGACGATAGGCAAGGAGGAGCAGGACAATCACGACGCCCACGAGATAATAGGACCAGTCCATGGCTAGAACCGCCCAGCGGCCTGCATGCCCGCAATGCGCGATACTTAAGGCCAGCTCGGCCGTCTTGTCCAACCCTATTCTCGGCGGTCGCGCCTGCTGGATGTGTTTCGCAGTAGCGTAGCGGGGATTAACGAAGTCCCGTATGTCGCTCCGCTCATGCGGGCCACTTGTTGTCACCGCTATTGCGCGCCCTCAGCCGTGCAGCTTGAGCAGCGCGCTGGCGGCGAGATAGAGGCCGAGCAGGATCATCGAAATCAAGAACCAGCGCCGGAACACATCCGGCTGCATCCGGGTGCGCACCGCCTGGCCGATCAACATGCCGGCGAACGAGGCCGCCATCGCGACCGCGCCCGGCAGCGCGGTGGCGGCCGTTAAGAGGCCGGATGCGGTGAGGTTGAATGCCAGCGCCACGGTCGCGGTGGTGAAGAACACGCCGAGCGCCTGCACCAGCTCGTCGCGCTCCATGCCGATCGCCTGCATGAACGGCATCGACGGGATCACCTGAACGCCGGTCGCGGCCGAGATCACGCCGGTGATCAGGCCGACGATGCCGCCGACCCATTTCTCGTGGCGCCGTGCGACCTTGAAGCTGAACCGGCTGAGGCCCACGATGGCATAGATCACCAGCAAGAGCCCGAGCACGACGGTGCCGTAGGCCGCGTAAGGTCCGGTCAGCAGCCCCGCATTGAGCCAGATGCCGGCCACGGTGCCGAGCATCAGCGGCCACAGCCGGCGGAGGATGTCGCGCAGATAGGGGCCGACGAAGGTCTGCCAGATGTTGGTGACGATCGCCGGCACGATCACGATCGCTATCGCGCGACCCGGCGACATCGTGGTGGCGAGCAGCCCCATCGCCACGGTCGGCAGGCCGAGGCCGAGCGTACCCTTGACGAAACCGGCGAGCAGGAAGGCGAAGGCGATCAAGATCAGCAGATGGTCGACCATGGCTGCACATTGACCGATCGCGGCAATCGGCACAATCTGGAGCTTACGGAGTTAGCCTTCGGCCATTGCGATGGCTGCGGGCGAGGGGGGAACCATCATGCGGTTTGACCTGGTCGATTTGCAGCTGTTCATCGCGGTGGCCGATGCGCGCAGCATCACCCATGGCGCGGCGCGCGCCAATCTGGCGCTGGCCTCGGCCAGCGAGCGGATCAAGGGCCTCGAGGACGCGCTCGGCGTGGCGCTGCTCAAGCGCGGGCGCCGCGGCGTCGAGCTGACCGCGGCCGGCGAGAGCCTGCTCGGCCACGCCCGCATCGTGCTGCACAATGTCGAGGCGCTGCAGGGCGATCTCGCCGCCTATGCCTCCGGCGTCCGCGCCAATGTGCTGCTGCTCGCCAACACCTCGGGGCTGTCGGAGCATCTGCCCCGCGCGCTGGCCAATTTTCTGCACGAGCATCCCGACATCAGCGTCGACGTCGAGGAGCGAGAGAGCACCGACATCGCGGACGCCATCGCCAGCGGCGCCGCCGATCTCGGCTTCGCGGCGGAGCATGTGCTGCCCGACAGCGTCGAGCGCTTCCTGTTCAGCGAGGACAAGCTGATGCTGGTGGCGTCGCGGCGCAGCGATCTCGGCGGCCGCCGCCAGATCGATTTTCAGGAGGTGGTCGGGCGCGATTTCGTCGGGCTGACCGCAACCTCCGCGCTGCAGGTCCACATCTCCCGGCATGCCGCCAAGCTCGGGGCCCGGCTGCGCTTCCGCGCCCGGCTGCGCGGCTTCGACGCGATCTGCCAGATGGTCGCCGCCGATGTCGGCATCGCCGTGATTCCGGAAACCGCGGCACGGCGCTGCGCGGCGTCGATGCCGATCGTGACGATCCGGATCCGCGACGCCTGGGCCAACCGCCGGCTGACGATCTGCGCCCGCAGCTTCAAGGCACTGCCGCGGCCGGCCAAGCAGCTCGTCGAGCATCTGCGGGCTGAAGCGCAGCGGTGACAGGCTGCCTCGGTCTCGCTACGCCAACGCCGACACGAGCCACAGACCCACATGCAGGCTGCGCCCATCCGCTCCGATGCCCGCGGCGAGCGCGTTGCGTACTGCGTCGATAGCGCGATGCCGCTGCTCATCGGAGGCATTTTCGAGCAGCGCAGGCAGGGGGCCCGCCTGCGTGATAAAGGCCATGCTTTGCGTAACGTCCTTGCCGTGGATCGGCACGTCGGTGGGCTTGATCGCAATCTCACGAAACCCTGCCGCGGCGAGGATGCCGCGAACGCGCTCCTCGCGCGCGAAGGAAAACATCCCCGGCGCCAATGGATCCGCGGGCGGCTGCGGCGGCAGATGCGGTCGTGCCGCCTCGATCGGCACGCGGAACCACGGGCTCTCGGGCATCGTCCGAAAGCAGACAAACACCAGCCGCCCGTCCGCTTTCATGCCGCTGCGGATATTGGCGAATGCCTTGGCCGGGTCGCCGAAGAACATCAGGCCAAAACGCGAATAGACCAGATCCGCCCAGCGCGGTTCGAAAGGATAGATCGTTGCGTCGGCCAGCGCGCAGGTCACGTTGCCGAATTCCGCCTCGGCGGCACGGTGCTTGGCGAGATCCAGCATCGGTGCCGAAATATCGACACCCAACGCAGCGCCTGACGGACCAACGGCCTTGGCGAACGCCAACAGCGTGTCACCGGTGCCGCATCCGATGTCGACCACATGCTCGCCCCGCTTTGCCGACGCAGCATCCAGGCTGACGTTCGTGACCGACGTGAAGACGTCACTGATCACGGCCTGCTGCGAAACCCATGCGTGTCCCATGGTGCTGTTCCAAAACTCTGCTCCACGGGGATTGGGTGTAATCTCTGGCATCTGGCGAATATCCTGGTTCTGAAAAGGGCTGAGGAAATTATCGTCACGGGCCGCACAGTATTTCCAAAGCGGGCTGAAATGACCGCGAAAACCGCTTTTGCCGATCCGCGGAGATCATGACCCGCAAGTCCCGGAAGTGCTACGGGCCACGCGGTGACATCATGCCGCGGCCGGCCAAGCAGGTCGTGGAGCATTTGCGCGCCGAGGCGCAGCGCTGAGCGCCGCGCCCAGAGACATTGAGTCGCTCCCTGCAATCGGCGCGGTTGATATAAGTTCGGACGGCCGGAAGGTCCCGGCAGGTGGGGGGTGGTCAATGCAGCCAGACACCCGGTACGCCAAGAGCGGCGACGTTCACATTGCCTATCAAGTGTTCGGCGAGGGTCCGCTGAACGTTGTCTTCGCGCCGCCGGGCTTTACGAACGTCGAGCATTGGTGGGACGAACCGGAGGTGAGGCGCTGGCTGCTGCGCCTCGCGCGCTACGCCCGGGTGGTGATGTTCGACAAGCGCGGCACGGGCCTGTCGGATCGAGTTGCTGACTTCCCGGGCCTGGACCAGCGAATGGACGACCTGCGGGCGGTGATGGACGCCACCGGCATGGAGCAGGCGGCGCTTCTGGGTTTCTCCGAAGGCGGCACGATGTCGGCGCTGTTCGCCGCGACCTATCCCGATCGCTGCCGCGCGCTGGTGCTCTGCAACGCCTATCCGGCAACGACATTCACTCTGACGACGCTGGAGGAAAGTCTCGGGTATATCCAGCTTGGCTGGGGCAGCGGCGGCAGCGTGGTAAAATTTGCGCGCTCCCGCGTAAACGATACCGCGTTCAAGCGCTGGTGGAGCAAGAACGAGCGAGTGTCGATGAGCCCTGCCGGCGCCGCCGCGTACGCGCGCATGAACCATCTGATCGACATCAGCGACATCGTCTCGACGATCCGGGTCCCGACCCTCGTCATTCACCGGACCGACGACAAGACCGTCAGCCTGGAGGGCGGCCGGTTTTTCGCCGCGCATATTCCGGGCGCCCGCTATCTCGAGTTGCCTGGGGTCGACCACCTTCCATTCATCGGCGAAAATGCCGGCGAGATCGCCGATGCGATCGAGGAGTTTCTGACCGGCTCACGAGCGCCGGTCGCGGTCGACCGCGTGCTTGCCACGGTGCTCTTCACCGACATCGTCGCCTCGACCGAAAAAGCCGCCGCGCTCGGCGATCACCGCTGGCGTGACCTCCTTGACACGCATCACGCCGCGATCCGGCGCGTCCTCTCGCGCTTCCGCGGCCGCGAAATCAAGACGACCGGCGACGGCGTTCTGGCAACCTTTGACGGTCCGGCGCGCGGTGTGCGCTGCGCGTGCGCCATCGCCGACGAAACCAGGTCGTTGGGTATCGAAGTCCGCGCCGGCCTTCACACCGGCGAGTGCGAAATGATCGGCGATGATATCGGCGGCATTGCCGTCCACATCGGAGCGCGCGTGGCGGCGCTCGCCGGCGCCGGCGAGGTGCTGGTGTCGGGCACGGTCAAGGACCTGGTGGCGGGGTCGGGTTTGCGTTTTGGTGACCGCGGCAATCAATCGCTCAAGGGTGTCCCTGGAGACTGGCGCGTCTTTGCCGTCGAACGGTGATGCGCCGTTGTCATCTGATCAAGATCGGATTGATGCCGTCGGCCCCTCACGCATTCGCGCGCCGGAGCGCAGAGGTGCGGGACGTCAATGTAAGGAGGCCACCGGCGCGCGGGTTCCCTCTCCCCTTGCGGGAGAGGGTTAGGGAGAGGGGTGCCGCTGGTTCCGCTGCTTGTTGAACGCGAAGGACACTCAGCGGTGAGCGCGACGCTTGATTGATGTAGCATCGACCTGTTTCAGGCATCTTCGCTCGGGGCTACCCCTCTCCCCACCCTCTCCCGCAAGGGGAGAGGGAGCCTGACCGGCGTGCTCACCTCACAGTGTTGCGGCCTTGCCAGCGGACGCGATGAAATCCGCGCTTCCTATTTCGCCGTCACCACACCGGCGTCCTTAATCACCTTCGCCCACTTCTTGATGTCGGCAGCGATGAAGTCGCGAAAATGCTCCGGCGTGTCGGGGGCCATCGTCAGGCCCTGCTCGGCGAGCTTTTCCTTCACCGCAGCGTCCGCCATCGCCTCGGTGGCGATCCTGTTCAGTTTTGCGATGATCGCCGGCGGCGTCGCGGCCGGCGCGACCATGCCGTACCAGTTCTCGATGATCAGATCGGGCATGCCGACCTCCGCCGTGGTCGGCACGTCAGGCGCAGTGGGGGCGCGCACCCGGCCGCCGAGCGCGATCGGGCGCAGCGCGCCGGCCTTGATTTGCGGCAGGATCACCGGCAGGTCGAGGAAGGTCATCTGCACTTGCTGGCCCAGCAGATCGTTCATCGCCGGCGCGGCGCCGCGATAGGGCACGTGCACGATGTCGATCTTCGCCGTCAGGCGGAACAATTCGCCGGCGAGATGCGGCAGGCCGCCGGGACCGGTGGAGGCGAAGTTGAGCTTGCCCGGCTGCGCCTTGGCCAACGCGACCAGCTCGCTCATGTTCTTCGCCGGCACGTTGCCGGCGACCACCAGCATCTCCGGGACGGTGGCGACCAGCGTCACCGGCGCGAGGTCTTTCAAGGTGTCGTAGGCGACCTTCTCCATGCTCGGGCTGATCGCGAGCGCGCCGGCGCTGGTGATCGCGATGGTGTGGCCGTCGGGCGCGGCCTTGGCGACCGCGTCGGTGCCAAGCACGCCGCCCTGGCCGCCGCGGTTGTCGACGATGATGGTTTGCCTGAAGAGTTCCGACATCTTCTGCCCGACCACCCGCGCAATGATGTCGTTCGGCCCGCCGGCCGGGAACGGCACGATCAGGCGGATCGGCTTGGCAGGGTAGTCTTGGGCTGATGCGGTGATGGGCGCGAGAAGCAGGAGCAGTCCTGCCAGCAGTCTGCCGCAACTCGTCATGTGCGCCCGTCCCTGACTTTTGTGGTTGCCGCCAGAATGAGCGCGGATCGATCGCGCGGCAACCGGCAAAATCAGGCGTGGCAAAATCAGGCGTTGAGCAGCTTCATCGCCGCTTCGTGGACCCTCGGATCGCCGGCCGCGATGATGCGGCCGCCGCGCTGCGCCGGCTTGCCGTCCCAGGTGGTGACGATGCCGCCGGCGCCGGTGATGATCGGGATCAGCCCGGCGATATCGTAGGGTTTCAACTCGGTCTCGACCACGAGGTCGAGATGGCCGGCCGCGAGCATGCAATAGGAGTAGCAGTCGCCGCCATAGCGGGTCAGCTTTGCGACATGCTCGATCCGGCTGAAGCAGGCGCGGTCGGCGGCATTCATCAACAGCGGGCTCGTGGTGTAGGCGGTCGCTTCCTTCAGCGTGGCGCAGCGCCGCACCTGCAGCCGCCGCTCGCCCGACGGTCCGGAATAGTGCGCCGAGCCGTTGTCGCCGGAGAAGCGCTCGCCGATATAGGGCTGGTGCATCATGCCGAATACCGGCGTACCTTTGTGCAGCAGCGCGATCAGCGTGCCCCAGATCGGAAAGCCGGCGATGAAGGATTTTGTGCCGTCGATCGGATCGAGCACCCAGACATAATCGGCGTCCTCGCGCTCATTGCCGAATTCCTCACCGACGATGCCGTGCTGGGGGAAGCTCGACTTGATCAGCCGCCGCATCACTGCCTCGGCGGCGCGGTCGGCCTCGGTGACCGGATCGAAATCGCTGGAACTCTTGTTGTCGACCGAGAGCGAGGTCCGGAAGAACGGCAGGATGGTTTCGCCGGATGCGGTCGCGAGGCGGCCGATGAAGGCTTTGAAGTCGATGACCGTCACGGCGGATCCTTCACGACAGGTCTTTGGCAATGCGCGACGCGCAGTGGAAACAGCACTCTTGCCTAGCTCAATCCGGCGTGCTCCGCACGATTAACGGAGCGTTATCCCATCCTGATGACGGTTCCGGACTTTCGAATCGGGTTCGTTTCGAACGTTCGCGGCCGTCCCGGTACCGTTCACGAAGTTGCGAATTCTGGTATACAAGCTATGCGCCAAGCGCTGATCATTTGTGTACGATCAAATATCTAATTGAAAAATAATGGGAAAATTGAACTTAGCCGGCCTGTTGCAGAATCGTCAGCCGGGCCAACATTGCAGAGGAAATGTTTCGAAAGTTCTTGCGTTTTGTGCAGCGCGGTCGCATATTGTTGCGGTGCGGTAGCGCCTCGCGCTATCGCTGCCCTCCTTGGGCGTTTCCTCCCTAGACTTGGGCCGCTTGTTCATTCAAGCGGCCCTTTTTTCTTGTACGCGCCAAAGCGCGCGTGAATGTCGAATTCATTTTCACCACCGGCGAAGTCGCCAAATGGATTCCGCGTTCACGACTTCGTCGTGCTCTCAGGTGCGCAATTGCGCACCGGGGAATGGCGATCGAGGAGCTTACTCCGCCGCGGCCTGGAACGGGCCGAGATCGCCGAACGGTATTTTGGCGAGTGCATCGGCCAGCGTCGCGAAGTCGGCGGCCATCTGGGCGAAGCGCGGCCCGCGCTCGCGGCGGCGCTCATCCATATAGACCGCGCGGTTGAGCTCGATCTGCACGGTGTGCAGGCCGCTCGCCGGGTTGCCGTAATGCTCGGTGATGAAGCCGCCTGCATAGGGCTTGTTGCGGCCGATCGAATAGCCGAGCGAGCTCAAGACCTCCTCGACGAGGTCGGGGAGCAGCGCCGCGCAGCTCGTGCCGTAGCGGTCGCCGATCACGATGTCGGGCCGCCGCGGCTCGTCGCGCGACACGCCGACCGACGGCATCGAGTGGCAGTCGACCACGACCACGGCGCCGAACGCCTGGTGCGCCTTGTTGATCAGCCGGCGCAGCGCGCGGTGATACGGCTTGTAGAGCACCTCGATCCGCCGCAGCGCCTCGTCGACCTCGAGCCGCTCGCGATAGATCTCCTGACCGTCGCCGACCACGCGTGGGATGGTGCCGAGGCCGCCGGCCACCCGCATCGAGCGGGTGTTGGCAAAGCTCGGCAGCCGTCCGGTGAACATCCGCGGGTCGAGCTCGTAGGGCTCGCGGTTGACGTCGACATAGGAGCGCGGAAAGTTGACCCGCACCGTCGGAAAGCCGCGCTCACTGAGATCGGCGATCAGTTCGTCCATGAAGGAATCTTCGGAGCGGCGCAGCGCGGCGAGATCGATCCGTGACGCATCGAGGAATTCGGCCGGATAGGCCGAGCCCGAATGCGGGGAATTGAAGATGATCGGGGCGCGCCAGACCTGCGGCTCGACGATCTCGAACGGGGGCGACAACTCGCCAGCAAATTCGGTCATTCCCTTGGCGCCGTCCCTTGCGTCCGCCTGTCCGGAAAGAATTTGATTCGGCCGGAAAAGCGGAGATTTATGGGCAGGCATTGTCGGTAATCGCGGCCATTCTGCCAAGTGAAAAGAGCGTGGCCAGCTGCTGGAACGCGTCTTAAGAGCGGAAAATGCGCCAGGCGGTTGATTCGATGCACCGTTCGGTCCACAACTAGCTTCCGCTCCGCGGCCATCGCCCGGCGCAAATTTCACCCGAAATTTACCGTCTGTCGGGCTTAGTGTTCGGACAGATTCTCAAAGCCGGATTCGACGATTCCTGCCATGCCGAAAATCCTTCTCGCCGAAGACGACAACGATATGCGCCGCTTCCTGGTCAAGGCGCTGGAAAACGCCGGATTCAAGGTGTCGCCGCACGACAACGGCATGTCGGCCTATCAGCGGCTGCGCGAGGAGCCGTTCGAGATGCTGCTCACCGACATCGTGATGCCCGAGATGGACGGCATCGAGCTGGCGCGCCGCGCTTCGGAACTCGACCCCGACATCAAGATCATGTTCATCACCGGCTTTGCCGCGGTGGCGCTGAATTCCGACTCGGAGGCGCCGAAGAACGCCAAGGTGCTGGCCAAGCCGGTGCACCTGCGGGAGCTGGTCAGCGAAGTGAATAAGCTGCTGGCGGCCTGATTCGGCCCCGATTTAACGACTTTGCGTCCTTGCCTGCCCCGTCCGGGTCCGTTATAGGGACCCGATCCAAACATCGCTTTGGGTGCGTAGCTCAGCGGGAGAGCACTACCTTGACATGGTAGGGGTCACAGGTTCGATCCCTGTCGCACCCACCACGCTTCGCCCTGACGGGCTTCGCGTGGCGCGGCCACGCCGAAGACCCGTCAGGGTAAAGCGTGTCCGGCGTAACTTGAACGAAGTGAAAGTGGAGACGGACGACAGCCGAAGCCCAACGGGCGCAGGCGGGCTTGCGGCCGCGAGCTACGGCTCGGCAAGCCAGGCGCCGACCGATCCCAGGGGCGCAGCCCGTCTCTCAGGTTCTCCGTCGGTCGGATCTTCTGGTGATTTTTTTCGCCTGCCGTCTGCCGGGACGATCGAGGTCGGGTGGCGCAAAATTCCACTGAACCTGATTGCATCGAAAGAAACGGCCCCCGCACCCTTGGAGGTTGATGCCGGGGCCGAGAATTCCTGCGCCGCAAATTGGCGGCCCCGAGGGCTGTAAGAATTCGAGATGAAAATTACCTGCCCGGTTCTCGGATCATCCGAGCGGATGTAGGTTCCCGAAATAACCGGTGTGAATCTCTCCCGGTTAATTTGCTACTTTCCGGGCCGTATCCCGCTTCCTCATCGCCGCCAGTCGCAAGCTGACCGAAGCCTCCGTGCGCCCAAAGCTCTGAGCAATCTCGCGCTGCGTGACTGGCGGGCGACGCGAGAGCCGGCGCTCCCGTTTATTTGGGCGATTGTAAAGCTGGTGAAGTGGCCCACCTCCTCATCCGGAGTATCGCCTCGGCCTGCTTCACCTGGCGAAGCAGTCCATCACGATGCACACCTGGCGGGGTGCCGCGAGCCTCTCTTCGGAGGCGCTCGATGTCTTCCACGAGGTTCCGGTCGACGGAATCTATCCGTTCACGCTTCATAGCTCTGTTCCTCTTGTCAGAGCCCTGCCGTGGTGAATCTCAACGGTTCGAAGCCCCCGACGTTCCTGCGGACGATCAATCGGCGCCGTCCGCGGAACAACAATCCACCCGAGAAATTTGCGGAACGAAATCGCTCGTCAGTCTTTCTCTGGCCTTCGGGAGGTGCCCATGAAATCTCACGCCATAGAAGGCGCATGTGCGTTCGCTTGGCGGACCTACATGCTGCACCACAGCGGCGTCAGCGAGATCGATAATCGGCGCTCCGCCCTGCATCGCTATCTCAGCAATCTTTGCGATGCCGGCGAACATGATTTCGGTCACCTGCAAATCGCGGCCGTCGCTTACTTGAGAAAGCTGGACGAATTGCACGACGACCGAGATGCAAGAGCTGCGGCAGATCAGGCCCTGGCCGAGCGCTTGGCGTCACCAGTTCGCAACCCGACGGGCAGCTTTTGGCCATAGCACCAGAGCAGAAGGAGCGAAAAGCATGGCAGCAGACAATGCCTCCAACGCGAACCATTTTGCACGCGACGCACAAAGTCGAATGACCACAGCGACAGCGATCGGCCTGAATGCCTTCAGGCCAATCATGCAGCTTCAAGTCTCATTTCTGAGGATGTGGGCCGACAGCATCGAGCGGTTCGCGGGCAATTATCAAAAGGGCATGGAAGAAACCGCGACCACTGTCGAGGAGCAGTCCAACCGGGAACGCGCTGCTTGAGGGACACCGTTCAGTTCCTCCGGTTCCGGATTTGAGCTCCACCAGCAGAAGGAAAGTCGGTGAAGAGACACGAGAAACTCGATCGACGAATCCGGTCGGCCAACTGCGTGCACTGAGAAACTCCAGTCGGTGCTCGACGTTCTTCCGGAGGGAGGGCTTTTGCCGGCGTAAGGAGTCACAATGAGAGCAAACCCGGAAGAGCTTGTTGAACTCACAAATCATGGCTCCATGAAGTTGCGGCATGCAGTCGCCCGAGCGATGTTGCTGCCTCCAGTCGAGCGCCGCAAGGCTACGATCGTTCGGCAGAACGAGCCTTCGGTTCTCAGGTTCAAGACCATCAAGGATCTATTGAATACCTTCGAGCGGGTGCGGCGCGCGAAGTCGCGAAAACGCAGTGCGTCGAAGCGCTCGAAGTCGCATCGCCTGTCCCGATCGCAGGGTCGCAAATCCTCCTTGCGGTCGGGAGCCGCCTAGCGGACGAATCCGGGCGGGTGATTGCATGGCTGCGGCACGCGCGGCGGAAAGCCCGCAGCCGGGACCAGGACAAATCGCCCCCTGAAAAAGCTACGCCGTCGGGCTCGAAATATCGTGTCCCGGCGGCGCCCTGCTGCTGGGCCCCTGAAATCCCCCAGCGCATAACGCTCTAGCAGCCATTTCACTGCATTTTTGTGAACCAGTTCACATCCGGCACCCGGTAGAAGCACAGCTTGGCGGCATCCCAATCCGCGCATCAGGCGCGTCCGCGTCTCTCCGACTTCCGCAGAAGCCGTTCGTCGATCCAGCATCCAACCGGGAGTCCGGGGTCGCCGGTCGTGGGGCGCCCGGTCCCGTCTACACCAAGGCTTGGGAGTCAACCGGCGCTCCGCTTCTCGACAATCGGGGCGTGCCTGCGGCATTGAGTCGGGCGGCCCGGGACGCGCACAATGTCTCGTGCGGTCCGGCGATGGGGAAGGAGGACTTGCGGTGCTCGATCATATTCTCAAGTTCATGACGCTCGGGACCATCATGGTCGGCATCACGGCGATCTACATGGCGCTGTACACCAACAACCGGCGGCTGGGCGCCGACATCTTTCTCCGCTACTCCGACCGCATTTCCGATCTGCGACGCAAATTGCCGATGGCGGCATTCCTGGATGCCGGCGTTCCGGCCGAAACGGAGATGACGCTGGACGAGCGCCGAACCGTGCATGAGGTGATCTACTCGATCTTCGAGCTCTATGAGCTCAAGGTCCATGGCTTCATTCCGCCCGCGATCTGGCGGATCAGGGAGCCCGATATCGAACGCGTGCTGTTGCTGCCGGTCTTCCAGCAGGAATTGGCGACGCTGGAAGGCAGATTTGCGAAACATCCCCGCTTCGCCGCATGGCTCGAGCAAATCAGGCAACGCGCCCTCTCGATCGGGTGAGGCGGGCCGCGCGAGATTTGTGCCGGCGGGCAAAGCAGAGACCCGCGGGCCGATACTGAGGCGATACCGAACTCGTTGAGCAGAAGCCCGCATGCGCTTCGGCGGGCTTCTGCCCGATCTTACCAGTAACGATGCCAGCGATGGTGCCAGCGCGGGTAGCCGCCGTAATAGGCGTATGCCGGGCGAACCACGCGGCGATAGCCGTAACCGTAATAGGTCGGGCTGTATCCACTATAGTACGTCGTGGTGTATCCGCCCCAACGATATGGCGCGACGTCGTAGACGTCATCGTAGGCATAGGCGCCGTAGGCTCCGGGTGCATCATAGTACACGGGTCCGTAGCCGTCGTAGCCGCCGTAGCCGGGACCGGAGTAGCCACCGTACCCGGGACCCCAGGCGTAAGCTGACGAGGCGAGCCCGCCGACGACGGCGCCGGCGATCAATCCGCCCGCGAGCGCGCGACCGAATCCGCCGCGCGCTTCAGCGGGTGCCGGGGCAGCCACTGCGCCAAGACTGAGCGCGCCGGCTGTCGCTAGAACAAGTGCTGTCTTCATAAGCTCCTCCTTGGCTGGCGATTGTCGCAACGCGTCAACGGGACAATGCGGCGTTGGTGCCTATTGCGGCGTTCCGACTTTTGGAGCGTGGGGAACACGCGCATGTTCCCACGTGACGGTTCCGGTTCTCCGGCAATTGCATCGACTCGCGCGCGCGTCGTTAGGAACGGCCGCCGAGGCACCGTTGTTTTCCTCACAGGGCAGGTTCACCGGGTGACTCGCGCGCACACCGTGCCGCGACAATGATCGGGGTTTGTGGAGCGCGGCTCCGGCCGAAGCAGCGCCAGTCTGTGGCGTCTGCTTTTGCAGGCGGATCGCGAGATAGAGGAGGGAATCAGTAATGCAGAGCAAGATGATGAAAAACAGATTTCTGTTGACGACAGCGGTGTTGCTGGCCGGCGTCGGTCTCGCATCGGCACAAGGTATGCGGGAAGGCGGCGGCGGTGGTGCTGGCGCCGGTGGCGGCGCAAGCATCGGCGCCGGAGCGGGAGCCGGCGGTGGCGAGCGCGGATCGTCAGGAGGCCCGTCTGCAGGCCGCTCCGGCGGCGAAATGCATGGAGGTCCGTCCGGTGCGGCGCGCGGCGGCGGCATGACGGAGGGACGTGGCCATGGCGCGAGCGAAGGCGCCCGGGTCCAGGGTCAGGCACAAGGCCAGGCTCAAGGTCAGGCCCAAGGTCGCGTTCAGGGCCAGACCGAGCGGATGGGGCGCGGTGGCGCGGCCGAGCGCAGCGAGGGCATGCGCGGCCAGACCACCGGACAGGCCCGCGAACGCAGCCGCGTCGAGCAGAGCGGCCGCGCCGAGCAGACCGGCCGCGCGGAGCAGAGCGGCGAGCGGCAGAGCCAGCGTGATCGCGCGCGACAGGATCAGACCGTCGGACAGAGCCGACGCGAGCGCGAGCAGACCGGCCAGACCGAATCCCGCGAACGCGGTAGCGCCGCTTCGCGGCAAACCCAGCAGCAGCAGCCGCAGAACCGCAGCGGCGCCGCAAGGCTGAACGAGAGCACCACGACGGGGCAGGGCAAGGGCGGCGCGAGCACGACGACCGGTCAGAACACCAGACCCGGCCAGACGACGGGCGCGGCCGCACCGCAGTCCGGCACCGCGCAAGGCCGCACGGAGCCCGGGCAGACCACCGGTCAGGCGCAGAGCCAGTCTGGCGCCACTGCTCAGACCCAGTCGAACACGACGGTGCAGAGCGAAGCCGGGCGCACCGTGACGGCGCAACAGCAGAGCACGATCCAGCGCTCGGTGCTGTCGGCGCGCAACGCGCCGCGCGTCAACGTCAGCTCGATCAACTTCGCGGTTAACCGCGGCGTGGTGGTGCCGAGGAATTTCCATGTCGTGTCGGTCGCCGCTTTCCCGGCGCTGATCGATGCGTTCCCGTATTATCGCAACGACAGCTTCTTCATCGTCGAGGATGAAGTCGTGTTCCTCGACCGCAGCCGCCGGGTTGTCGACGTGGTCCCGGTCGGACCGCGGACGCACTACAGCCATCGCCGCGGCGGCAGTGGTAGCTACGCGATGGACCTGAGTCCGGAGCAGATCCGTGAGGTGCAGGAGGTGCTGATCGATCGCGGCCTGCTGGTCGGCGAGGTTACCGGTGTGTTCGATTCCCGGACCCGCGAGGCATTGATCACGTTCCAGCGCCGGGAGGGCATCGCGACAAGCGGCAGCGTGGATACGCGCACCGTGACCGCGCTGGGTCTGTCGGATCGGATCGGTGGCGGCGCGTCGCAGGGACAGTCGACGGTCGGGCGCAGCGGCAGCCAGCAGCAGAACACGACTGGACAGAGCACGACGGGACAAACGAATGATCGGGCGAACCCGCCGCAGAACCAGTCGACCACCGGTCAGGCCGGACCCCAGCCATCCGCTCGGGATAACGCGCCGCAGTCGAATACGACCGGACAGTCTGCTCCGCAGAACGAGTCCACCGTCGGCCGGAGCGGCAACCAGCCGAATGCGGATCGGAACACGCAGTCCGGACACGGCCAGAGCAGCGGTCCGTCATCGTCAAGCTCGGGCCACAACGCACAACAAGGTGCACAGACGCCGGCGCAAAACTCCGGTCAGGGTTCAAGCGACAGAAAATACTAACCCGAACAAGAGCCCCGCTGCCAAGCGGGGCTCTTTTCTTTGAGCGAGCCGATCGTGAACTCCTCTTCCGCGTCATCGCCGGCTGATGTATCGTGCAGGAGAGCCGCCACCGGGATGTGCCGAGATTCCCGGGAGTCATAGGCGGCCTTTATGCCCACGGCGGGCAACTTTCTTGTGACATTTCAGACGCGGCGCCCGTGACGACTGGTTCGGAACGGGACGTGAAAGTTATTTCAAACCTCAGATGGAGGCATTCATGCATTTCTGTATGACTGGACAATACACGCCACGTGCTCTCAACGCGATCCTGGAAAACCCGACGACGAACCGCCAGGAGGCGGCAAGAAAACTCATCGAGAGCGCGGGCGGCAAGCTCGTCTCGATGTACAGCACGGCGACCGACGGCCCGGGCGTCCTGGTGATTTTCGACGTGCCTGATCCGAGTGCGGCTCCGGCGATTTCCGGCCTCACCGTCGCCGCCGGCACCATGCAGAATGTCAAGCTGATGAGACTGTTCACGCAGGACGAGATCAAGCAGGTCCGCCAGAACGCAGCCAAGATGCGTCCAAGCTACAGCCCGCCTGGAAGCTGATCTCATCTGAACTCATGCGCGAGGCCGCCGCTCGGATCATTGAGCGGCGGCCTTTCAGCTATGGCGGACGGTCGGACGGAAGCCGGCCGCGCCAATCTTCGCTGGCGAGCACCCTGCGCTGCCGGTCGGCGATCGCGGGCCATTCGGCGCGGATCACGCTGAGAACGGCCGCATCGGCGGAGGCGCCCTGGTCGGCCGCGAACCAGGCGCGAAGCCGGCCTTCGCAGCGGAAGCCGAGGCTGGTGTAGAGATCGAGGCTACGCCGCAGCCGCCAGTCCAGATGCACCTCCGCCCGCTCGACGGCGAGCACCTCGAACGCATAGCGCGTCATGAGATACGCGACATGGCTGACCAGCAGCGCCTCGTCCAATTGTCCGATGCACCAGATCGGCGCCAGCGTCGCGCGCTTCTCCTCCGGCTCGACGGTCGCGAACGCGGTGAGGCCGACGAGGTCGCCCGACCTGACGTCCTCGAGCGCGAACGCGGCCGTCGTTGCCGCGCGGCTCAGCGTCGCCGCGAGGCGCGCGGCCACTGCCCGGCCGGAGCCGCCGCGATCGAGCTGCCGAAGACGGTCGGCCTCGCCAAGCAGCTTCGCGCACGCAGGAGCCGCGCCGGTGATCCTGGCGAGCAGGATGCGGTCGGTGGCGAAGCTGGTCTTGCTGAAGGTCTGCATGCCGTATTGACGCATCCCGTTTGCATGCCGTCAAATGACCGGATCGGCAGTTCATATGCAGATTGGTCATGTCCTTGAATCCAAGATCCCTGAATCCAAGACACGTCGACCTGTTTCGCGAGGTCGTGCGCCACAACGGAATCACCAAGGCCGCGCTGAGCCTGCGGATCGGCCAGCCCTTCGTCAGCCGCGCGATCGCGCGGCTGGAGCGCGAGATCGGTTTCGCGCTGTTCGAGCGCGGCCGCGGCGGCGTCACGCTGACGGTCGAGGGCGAAATCTTCCTGCAGGAGGTCGAGCGCAACCAGGTCGGGCTGGACTATCTGGCGCGTGCCGCGCGCGGCATTCGCGAGCGCGGCAGCGGCACGCTGCGGATCGCCTGCCTGCCGGCGTTCACCTATTCGCTGATGCCGCGGATCGTCAGCAGTTTCTCGCGCAAGAATCCCGGCATCATGCTGTCGGTCGCCGTGCACAGTCCGGAACGGGTGTGGAGCCTGGTCGCGTCCGGCCAGTGCGACGTCGGGCTGGCGCGGCCGCAGGCCGGCTTCACCGCCGTCGACGACGAACTGCTGATGACGACGGATGCGGTCTGCGTGCTGCCGCGTCAGCACCGGCTGCGCGCCAAGCGATCGATCGCGCCGAAGGATCTGCACGGCGAGACCATGATTGCGCCCGCGCCGGGCGCGCCGCACCGGCTGCGCCTCGAACGCGCCTTGGAGGATGCCAAGGTCGAGGTGCGAACGGTCGCCGAGATCCAGTACAGCATGCAGCGCTGCGCCCTGGTCGCGCAGGGGCTGGGCTTCTCGATCGTCGATCCCGTCGTGGCGCGGGATTTTGCAAGTTCGCGGATTGTGCTGAAGCCGTTCACGCGGCGGCTCGAGATCACCACCGTGCTGCTGTTTCCGTCGCAGCGGCCGCGCAGCCGCCTCGCGCTGCAATTCTGCGAGCTGTTGCGCGCCGAAACCGCCGAATACAGGAAGGCCACCCGCGCAACGAATTGATTCCAATTGTAAAATCAGGCTCGCGGCCGATCGGGGAGGGCTTTGTCCGCGCGATTGTCGGGCCTGCCGAACTGCGATAGAGACTGGTATACCACGGCCGGGGAGGGGCCTCCGGCGTTTCCCGCGGACCTCCGGCCCGGGACGGGCGTTGGACAATTCAAGCAGGGTTTTGAAAGAGAGAGCATGGCGCGCAATATTCTGATCCTTGGGGCCTCGTACGGCTCGCTGTTGGGGACGAAGCTCCTGATGGCGGGGCACAACGTGTCCCTGGTCTGCCGCAAGAACACCGCGGAGCTGATCAACCGCGACGGCACCGAGGTGCGCATCAAGCTGCGCGACGAGCCGAACCATCGCTCGATCTTCTCGCGCGACCTGCCGGGCAAGCTCGATGCCGTGACGCCCGCCGACGTCGACGTGTCGCGCTACGACATGGTCGGGCTTGCGATGCAGGAGCCGCAATACACCAACCACACGGTGCGCGTGCTGATGGTCAAGATCGCGGCGGCGAAGCTGCCGTGCCTCTCGATCATGAACATGCCGCCGCTGCCCTATCTGAAGCGGATTCCCGCGCTCGCCGGCATGGACCTCGAGGAGGCTTACACCAACGCGCAGGTGTGGGAGCGTTTCGAGCCGGGCCTCGTGACGCTGTGCTCGCCCGATCCGCAGGCGTTCCGTCCGCCGGAGGAGAAGGCCAACGTGCTGCATGTCGGCCTGCCGACCAACTTCAAGGCCTCCGCCTTCGCCGACGACAAGCACAACAAGGTGCTGCGTGAGCTCGAGGCCGATATCGATGCGGTGACGCTGGACGGCCAGGATGTTCCGGTGAAGCTGAAAGTGTTCTCTTCGCTGTTCGTGCCGCTGGCGAAATGGTCGATGCTGCTGACCGGCAACTACCGCTGCATCACGCCGACGGAGCCGCAGTCGATCCGCGACGCCGTGCATAGCGACCTCAAGCGCTCGCAGGCGATCTACGACCATGTCGACGCGCTGGCGCGGCAGCTCGGCGCCGATCCCGCCGACCAGGTGCCGTTCGCGAAATACGCCAAGGCGGCGGAAAGCCTGCTGAAGCCGTCATCGGCCGCCCGCGCGGTCGCCGCCGGCGCGCCCTTCATCGAGCGCGTCGACCTGCTCGTGAAGCTGATCTCGCATCAGCTCGGCAAGCCCAGCGCTGAGATCGACCGCACGGTCGAGACCGTCGATCTGAAGCTGAACGAGAAGATCGTGCAGGGCGGCTCCGGCGCGGAGTGACGCGGGTGTTGGTGGCGAGGGCAGGCGCCCTCGCCATGCGTCGGCGGACGGCAAAGCGCACGATCGCGGCTTGCGAACGCATGGCTCGGCCGATCGGGCTGGGATAGGCTTGCGCAGATGTGCGATCGGGAGCCACGACCATGCCGATCAGACCGCTGCCTCCTCTGGGAATCTATGGCGACCTCGAACGCGCGCGCGACATCATGCGCGCGTGGCAACCGCTCGACCAGCTTCCCCCTGACACCGCCGAAATCGTCGCCAAGGCGATCGCCGAGGGCATCGCACGCGGCCGCCAGCACGGCCTGGAAATGGGCCAGTGCCACCGCGCCGCGTGAGCGAAGGGTTACGCGCCGTCAGGTGAGACCGCCAGAACCTTGATCGCACGCGTCTGATGGCTTGGCGTCTGAAATTCGATGGTCTGGCCGACCGACAATCCGATCAGCGCGGCGCCGACCGGCGTCAGGACCGAGATGCGCTTCAAGGCGATGTCGGCTTCGTGCGGATACACCAGCACGACCTCGCGGATGTCGCCGGTCTCGTCGTCGCAGTAGCGCACCCGCGACCCCATGCGGACCAAGTCATGCAGATCGGCGTCGTCGGCCACGATCTGCGCCCGCTCCGTCTCGCGCGCGAGGAACTGAGCCACGCGCGGAAACAGTGTCATGCTGCAATCGGCCAGCGCGCCGAGACGCAGCGCTTCGCTCGCCGCGATCATGATCGGAGGTAATGCGGGAGTGAATGTGCCGTGGTGCTTGCTTTGGGTCATGTCCGTTACCGTGTTGTTGCCGCTGCTGGCTCGTGTCGGAGGCTCGGCCGTCGGGGGCCGCAGCCCCGCGCCCTTTCAGGAGCAGGAACTCAACGTCCCGCTGCCGCGAACCGATTGATGTTGGGATGATTGAGAGCCGGACAGCGCGCGTGCTCGCTGCCCGGCTAGTTGCCTGCGTGCAGACGTCCGGCGCGCAACTCCAGTCGCGCAATATGCGTGTCGATGCTCATGGCATAAATCATGACAAGGCGAACATAGCCGCTGCCGCCGTCATGGCCATTGCGGCGAAACCGCGCATGACAGCCCCGGCGTAGCCGGAGCCGACGACGAGCGCGTCGCAGTCATAGGTCTCTTCGTTGACCAAGCGAACAAGCCAGACCCGTCATCCCCGCGTAAAGGCTTCGCCTTTGTCGCTGGAGGAGCGGCCTCTTGGCCGCGTCTCGAAGGATGAATCGGCCCGGCTGTTGCCGCGCGGAGAGAGCCGGGCCGTCGACCCTTCGAGACGCGCGCAAGAGCGCGCTCCTCCAGCGACAAAGGCGAAGCCTTTGCGCGGGGATGACGGTGTGGTTTGCTCAGCTTGATCGGTGTCATCACCCGGCTTGACCGGGTGATCCAGTATTCCAGAGACGCCAGTGATAGAAGCGAGAGGCCGCGGCGTACTGGATCGCCCGGTCCATGTGCGCAATTGCGCACAGGCCGGGCGATGACAACGGTAGATGACAAAGCTTCACAAGCTCTCAGGGTGACGGGTTGGGTGTTGCACTTGTGCTTTGTGAGATGAGCAACGGAGGTCGCCACCAATTCCTCGGCTCGAAGCTGCAATTGGCGCCGCGCCCTTTCCGTGACGCGGAAGCGCTAACACTGCGCACAGCCCGACATCGTGACATCATTCACATGCAATCCCGCAAGATCGCGTGAAGCCGGCGATGCGCTGCCAGGGCAGGGCGGACCCGCGCTGGGCGGCTTGCATGATCGCGCCATCGGCGTCACAGTCCGTGTTGCGGCGGCAACGCCGCCAACAAGCAACAAAGACTTGAGCGACCAAGGCTTAGAGTTCGAGGAACGCCATGGCGGCCACGCGCATCGACTGCGATATCCATCCCGCGGTGGGGGGAACGCGCACCACGCTGCTGCCCTATCTGAGCGATCACTGGAAGGAGCAGGTGGTCAGCCGCGCCATCGACGGGCTCGACCTCAACTCCTATCCGCCGTCGATGCCGCTGTCGGGCCGCGCCGACTGGCGGCCGGCCGATGGCCGCAAGCCCGGCAGCGATCTTGCCATGGTGCAGCGCGGCGCGTTCGATCAGCTCGGCGCCAGCCATGCGATTTGCAACGTCGTTTACGGCGCGCAGGCGGTGTTCGATTCCTACATGGCGGCGGATTTTTGCAAGGCGATCAACGACTGGATCGCGGCGGAATGGTTGGCCAAGGACAAGCGGCTGCGCGCCTCGATCGTGGTGCCGATCCAGGCGCCGGACCTTGCGGTCGAGGAGATCGAGCGCCGCGCCGGCGACAACCGTTTCGTCTCGGTGCTGGTGCCCTCGCAGGGCGAGACGCTGCTCGGGCGGCGGCACTACTGGCCGATCTATCAGGCCGCGGAGAAATACAAGCTGCCGCTCGCAATTCACGCCGGCAGCGCCTACCGCGGCGCGCCGAGCTCGATCGGCTGGCCGTCCTATCGCTACGAATATTATCTCGCCGAGGCGCAGGCGTTTCAGGCGCAGATATTGAGCCTGATCTATGAAGGCGTGTTCGGAAAATATCCGGGCCTCACGGTGGTGCTGATGGAGTCGGGCGTCAGCTGGCTGCCCGCCTTCATGTGGCGCGCCAACAAGACCTGGCGCGGCGTCCGCGTCGAGGTGCCCTGGGTCGAGCGCGAGCCGGCCGCGATCATCCGCGACCACTTTCGCGTCACCATGCAGCCGTTCGACGCGCCGCAGGATGCGACCAGCGTCGCCGATATCATCGACCAGATCGGCTCGGAAAAAATGTTCCTGTTCGCGTCGGACTATCCGCACTGGCAGTTCGACGGCGACGATCCGATTCCGCCGCACCTGCCTGACAGTCTGGTCAGGCGGATGTGCGAGGATAATCCGTTAGAGACCTTTCCGCGTCTGAAGCTGGATTCGTGAGACATGATACTCACTGATCGAATTGTTGCCGCATCGGCGGTGCTCCACCTCTCCCCGGCGGGGAGAGGTCGGCGCGCAGCGCCGGGTGAGGGGGCACAGGTCTCACGAGGGACCGCAAGGCCCTCACCCGGATTGCATCTGGCGATGCAATCCGACCTCTCCCCGATGGGGAGAGGTGACGGCCGCACCGATTCTATTCAAGGAGGATCGCATGAGTGACGTCATCGACCGCCCGATGCTCGACGAGGAGAAGACCGCCACGACGCGGCTGCGCATCATCGATTGCGACATTCATCCGAGCATCTACTCGCACAGCGACCTCAACGAGTTCTTGCCAAAGCGCTGGCAGCAGCATCTGAAGGACTACGGCAGCCATCTGCGCACGCCCTATATCGGCACCACGCCGTATCCGCGCTCCTCGCCGCTGATCGCGCGGCGCGATGCCTGGCCGCCGACCGGCGGCGTGCCGGGCTCCGATCTCGACTTCATGCGCAAGCAGCATCTCGATCCGTTCGACGTCGAGTTCGGCATTCTGCAGGTGCTCGACCTCTTCATCTTCTCGCAGCAGAACCTGGAATTCGGCGCCGCGATCCAGCGCGCCATCAACGACTGGCAGCTGGCGTTCTGGGCGCATCGCGATCCGCGCCTGAAGGCCTCGATCCTGGTCGGGCAGGACGGCTCGGATCTCGGCCTTGCCGAGATCGAGCGCTGCGCCAAGACCGGCGAATACATCCAGATCAACGTCTCGCCGCGCGCCAACGAGCCGCTCGGCCGCCGCCGCTACTGGCCAATCTACGAACGTGCGCAAGAGCTCGATCTGCCGCTCGGCATCCATGTCGGCGGTTACGGCGGCCACGCGCCGACCGGCGGCGGCTGGCCGTCCTATTACTGCGAGGAGCATCAGTCGAACGCGCACACGGTGGCGTCGAACCTCACCAGCTTGGTGCTGGAAGGCGTGCCGGAGCGCTTTCCAAAGCTGAAGATCGTGTTCATCGAGGGCGGCTTCGGCTGGATCCCCGCGACGATGTGGCGGATGGACCAGCATTTCGAGCGTTTCCGCAGCGAGGTGCCGCATCTCAAGCGCAAGCCGAGCGAATATGTGAAGCAGCATTTCTGGTTCACGACCCAGCCGATCGACGAGCCCGACGAAGCAAAGCATCTGCGCCAGCTGATCGAATGGGTCGGCATCGACCGTCTGCTGTTCTCCTCGGACTATCCGCACTGGGACTACGACGACGCGCGCTACGCCTTCAAGACCCCGCTGACCGAAGCCGAACGGCGCAAGATCTTCAACAGCAACGCCCGCGCGGTTTACAAGTTCTAGGACAAGATGACGCTACTTCGACTCGAGCAGACCCTTCGCCTCTCCCCGCCTGCGGGGAGAGGCCGGAATGCATCGCCAGATGCATTCCGGGTGAGGGGGAGCCTCCGCGAATCCATCTCTCACAATCTCTGCGGCAAGAGCCCCTCACCCCAACCCTCTCCCCCTAAGAAGGGGGAGAGGGACGCAGTCCCGTCGCCGCCCGACCTCATCTCACTACGCTCAAGGATTCCGATGGCCCGTCACATCGTCGCGCGCACCAGTGAGATCCCGGCCGGCGGCAACAAGGTGTTCGGCCTCGAGGGCCGCGACATCGTCGTGTTCCACGTCAATGGCGAGTTCTTCGCGCTACTCAATCGCTGTCCGCATGAGGGCGCGCCGCTGGAGAAGGCGGCCTGCGTGGCGCGGCTGACCTCGCCGGAGCCCGGCATCTACCAGCGCGACCGGGTCGGCGAGATGCTGCGCTGTCCGTGGCACGGCTGGGAGTTCGACATCCGCAACGGCCAATCCTGGTTCGACCCCAACCGGTTCAGGATCCGCTCCTATCCGGTCGCGGTCGAAAGCGGCGCCGAGCTGCAGAAGGGCCCCTATGTGGCCGAGACCTTCCCGGTGCACATCGAGGACAATTACGTCATCGTCGAAGTGTAGGCACGAATCTGCTGGTCTACTCCGCAGCGCCGGCGGCCTGGGCCGCGCGCCGCAGCATGCCAAAGAGATCGCGCGGATCATCGGGATCGGCAAGCAGATCGAGCTTGCTCGGCTGTCCGATGCGGGCGAGCTGATCGCGGACGCAGCGCAGGGCGGAAAAGTCCTCGATGGCGAACCCGACGCTGTCGAAGATCGTGATCTGTCCGGCATCGCGCCGGCCGGCGGCCTGACCCGCGATCACCTGCCAGAGCTCGGTGACGGCGTGGCCGGGATCGAGCTGCTGGATTTCGCCCTCGCCGCGGGTTTGCGGTTCGTATTCGACGAAGATATCGGAGCGCAGCAGGATATCGCGATGCAGCTCGGTCTTGCCCGGGCAGTCGCCGCCAATGGCGTTGATGTGAACGCCTGACCCGATCATGTTGTCGGTCAGAATGGTGGCATTGCGTTTGTCCGCGGTGCAGGTGGTGATGATGTCGGCCTGCTCGACGGCCTCCTGGCTTGACGCGCAGGTGATCACGGAAATTCCGCTGCCGGCAAGATTGTGCGCCGCCTTCTCCGTTGCGCGCGGGTCGATGTCGTAGAGGCGGACGGTGTCGATGCCGCACAGCGCGCGAATGGCGAGCACCTGGAATTCGCACTGCGCGCCGTTGCCGATCACGGCCATGATCCGGCTGCCGTTCGGCGCGAGGTATTTTGCCGCCAGCGCCGAGGTCGCGGCGGTGCGCAGCGCGGTCAGGATGGTCATCTCCGACAGCAGCACCGGATAGCCGTCGCGGACATTGGCCAGCATGCCGAACGCCGTCACGGTCTGGCGGCCGTCGCGGGTGTTGAGCGGATGGCCATTGACGAACTTGAAGCCGAATTCGACGCCGTCGTTGGCCGGCATCAGCTCGATCACGCCCTCCTTCGAATGCGACGCAAGGCGCGGCGTCTTCTCGAACATGTGCCAGCGGCGGAAGTCGGCCTCGATATAGGCGGCCAGTTCGACCAGGAAGCGCTCCGCGCCGATCCCGTTCACGAGCGCCATCATGTCGGCGACGCTGACGAACGGCACGAGGCTCAATGGACCTGGACCAGGCGACGGCATTTCACCCTCCCGCGGGAAGCTGATTTGTCAGCGTAGACCAGATTCGGCCGGCAGTAGAGTCCGCTTGTGGCCGCGCAGACGCTTCGGTCGGCGGCGCGCAACAACACCGTGACCGTCGCGGTGTCAGGGCGCGCCCGGAGGCTGATGGGCGTGCGAGGATGCTTCGTTGAGCCGTGCCGGCTCGCGTCTTGTCTTGGGCTTGGTGGCCAGCACCGTGCTGTAGGGATTGCCGAACACGAACGTCTTCGAGGTGCGCCAGATGATCCGCTCCAGCTCCACGAAGGTGCGCATCTTCAGCCGGAACTTCCACAGCAGAAGGTGTTGAATGAAATTCCAGGTCAGGCCCCAGGCCCAGAATGGCAAACGCCGGTAACGGATCGGGCTGAAGCCGAGCGGGCGCAGCTTGTGGACCAGCAGATTGGCGCCGACGAAATTGTAGCGCCAGTTGTCGAAGAACGCGGTGACGCTCTGATAATCCTCCTTGCGGCGGCAATGATCCAGCGCCCCCGGGGTGCGGATCAGCAGCCGGCCGCCCGGCTTGAGCATTCGCCAGCAGCGCGCTAGCCAGGCGTCGAGATCCTTGCTGTAGCCGATCGACTCGAACGAATAGATGGCGTCAAAACTTTCGTTCGGCAGATCGAGGCTGTCGAAGTCCGTGACGATGACCTCGCCGCGTCCGCCGAGCCTGGCAAATTTCCGCCGGCAGATCTCGGCCTGCACCGGCGAATTGGTCACGCAGGTGACTTCGATATTGCGCCGGCTGGCGAGATATGCCGCCGCCGCACCGGACCCGCAGCCGAGATCCAGGAACCGCATCCCGTCCTTCGGCTTGAGCAGAACGTATTCGGCCTCGTAGGGGTGCGAGAATGGCGTCCGGGGAAACACACAGGTGCTGTAGTTCGCCTCCTCGTCGCGATAGGTGCCGAACACGTCGTCATAGGTGCGTCGCTCGTCATCGTGCTTGAGAAAATCGTTCGGCTGCGGCGCCCACTCGACCAGTTGCAGCTGCTCGAACTGGTTCAGCTGATGGCCGATCCCGCTCGCGTCCCGCGGACGGGTGACCAGGAAGAAAAGCACGTAATGAAGAAGGATGTAGGCCACGAACAACGCAAGGATGATGGCCGCTGTCAATTGAAGTACCAGAACCAGGTCCAAGGCCGCTCCTGACCGATGAAAAGCTCTCGACGCGATGGGCATTCTCACGGCAATCTGGAGCCGTGTTCAAGGATACTACGTGCTGCAATTGTACGATTTTATGTCTGGTCGGGCGAAGCGCATAGCGCCGCGGCCGTGAGGACCAGCGCGGTCTCGTGCGGTTCGGCGCGCGCTCGCGCGTGGCGGGGCGTGTCCGGCGCCGGCCGGCATGCCGCTGACGCGACGGATCGTTCAGCCCATGCTTCCCGGCATGAAGCAGCGCGGCTTCGGATGACCGTCCAGATAATAGGGCCAGACCATGGTGCGGCCGGCGCGGTTCGGTCCTGCCACGACGGCATCGTCGGGAACGTCGACCCATTCGCCCTCGAGGCGCACGCGATAGTGGCCGTCCTTGGTGTCCCAATCGGCATCGTCGATGTGCTTGGCATCGCTGCCGTCGCAGCACGGCCCCTTGCCGCTGTGCAGGCTCTCGTACCAGGCGTTCAGCTCCGGACGCTGGTGATCATGGGCGCGCGCCGGTTCGATCGCGGAGATCGGTAGTGCCGCCAAGAACGCAGCCATGACCGCGAACGCAGCCAAGGCCGCGCGCCAACCATCATTCGTCATGTCATACCTATCCTGTCCGTGCTGTCTCATGCTGTCCGGACATGGTCATGAACTGCCCTGCTTCAATTAGATGATACTTATCATACAATCACGTTCACGCGAGAAAACGCGGGAGTATCAAAAGCAAGAACCGTGCCGATTGGTGTTCGGGTGGTCAGGCGAGCAACTGCATCACCTGGTCGATGACGGCTTTCACCCGCTTCGAATCCGGCGTCTGATGCGCGAGCGCCATCAGCCCGGCATGCACCACCATGATGGTGTGCGCGGTGATGTCGGGGTCAAAACCCCTGCTGAATTCGGCGCGATCGGCGCGCAGCCGCGCGCGCAGCAATTCCTCGAGCCGCCTGTTGTAGCGCTCGATGCTCTTGCGCACGGCGGCTTGATCGAGCGAGCCGTCGGTGAGGGAATTGACCGACAGGCAGCCGCGCTGGCCCTTTTCGCCCGAGCAATACGGGATGAAGCCGATGAGCCACTGCCTGACGGCGTCGCGGGCTGATCCTGGCTGCGCCAGCACGCGCTCGGCCCAGCCCAGGATGCCGTCGTGATAGCGGTCCAGCACCTTGAGGAACAGCGCGTTCTTGTCGCCGAACGCCGCATAGAGGCTCGGCTTTGCGATGCCGCTCGCCGCCGTGATCTCGTCGAGCGAGGTCGCCTGGAAACCCTTTTGCCAGAACACCTGGCGGGCGATTTCCAGCACGTCATCCGGATCGAAGCTGCGCGGCCGTGCCATCACAGCGTTTTATGTACTGCCGGGTCGGATGTGAAGCCCTCAACTCGCCGTGAAAGGCGGTCCTGTTCGTTGACGGTCGCTCCATTCTATACTACTAGGTACAGAATAAATCGGGGAGACGTGTCATGAAGGCAGTTCAGGTCGTTGCGTTCGGGCGTGCTGCGGAGGAGGTCAAGCTGAACGAGGTGCCTGATGTGGGCAGTCCCGGGCCCGACGAAGTCGTCGTCGCGGTCGAGGCGGCGCCGATCAACAACTCGGATTTCATGATCATCGCGGGGCGCTATGGCTATCTGCCGCCGCTGCCGGCGACGCTCGGGATCGAGGGCGTCGGACGGGTCGTCGCCCGGGGCGCGCAGGTGAAGCACCTGAAGGAGGGCGACCGCACCCTGGTTCCGACCATGCACCCGACCTGGACCGAGCGCGTCAAGTTCAAGGCGTCCTGGCAGCGGCCGCTGCCGGACAATGCCGATGTCCGGCAGCTCTCCATGGTCGGGGTCAATCCGGCGACCGCTTATCTGCTGCTGACCGATTTCGTCAAAGTGCCGCGCGATGGCTGGGTGATCCAGAACGGCGCCAATTCGGCGACGGCGCGCGCGGTGATTGCGATCGCAAAGTCACTGGGAATCAAGACAGTCAACGTGGTGCGTCGCGAGGAGGTGGTGGCGGAGGTCAAGGCGCTGGGCGGTGATGTCGTCCTGCTCGACGGCCCCGATCTCGCCAAGCGCGTCGCCAAGGAAACCGGCAAGGCGCCGATCCGGCTGGCGCTCGACGTCGTCGGCGGCGCGTCGACCCTGAACCTGATGACGTGCCTGGCGCCGCACGGCGTCGTGGTGATCTATAGCGGGATGAGCGGACAGCCGTTCACCGGCTCGCCGCTCAGCATGATCTTCAACGAGGTCTCGGTGCGCGGCTTCTGGCTTGGCCATTGGTACAAGACCGCGAGCGACGATGCGATGGTGACGATGTACGGCCATCTCGTGCCGATGGTCGCATCGGGCGCGATCAGCGCGCCGGTCGTGGGAAGCTACGGCCTCGAGGGATTCTCGGAAGCGATCGCCAAAGCCTCAGCGTTCAAGGGCAAGGTGATCTTTACGCCGAACTAGGCTTGGCGCGATCAGGTCCGGCGCGCGGTCCGAATCGTTCTCAGCTTGGCTGGCTTTGCAATGTCCGGGCGCTTCGCTTTGCCATGGTCCCGGCCGTGCTTCTTCGCGGCGAGTGCGACGCGAGTCTTGGTCCCACCGGAGCCGCGGCGCGCGGTGTATTCCTTGCCGTCCATCGGCGCGAAGTGCGCCGGATCCCTGCCGAGATAGGGGCGTCCGATGCCGAACTCCCGGCCGTGGGCATCGATCCATCGCCAGAGTTTCGCCGAGGAGGCCCATCGATCGTCGCGCGTCGCGCCATCGACGCTGACCACGTCGGCCGCGAGCCCATGGCCATAGCCGCCGCGCAGGCTGCCGCCGTGAAAGGACCTGTTGCTCGCCGCCGCGAGGCCGCTTGCGATCGACTGGCGGTAGTCATCGCGGAACGCGCTGGTGATGCCCGGTGACAGTCCGGCCTGCTCGGCGGCGAGCAGCGCGCGAAACAGCTTTAGCTTGAAGCTGCGATCCATGCCGCCGATCACATAGTCCGCCATGGGCATGCCGATGCGTTTGGCGGCCTTCGGATCCTTCCATCCGAAATCCTCGTCGACCAGCCTGGTGAAGGTCCGCATTACGGTCACGGTCTTGCGCTTCTTCCTGATCGTCACCGCCCGCCGTTCCGGCACCTTGATGGTGTCCTCCTTGGGCGCGCGTTGATAGAGCGCCCACAGATAGCGGTCGACGCAGGCTTCCACGACCCAGCATTCGTCGAGAACTTCGACAGTGTCGACCGCCGGCACGGGGATGCGCGGCGCAGTTGCGGCCGGTTCCTGGACCGGCGACGTGTCAGCCGGCAGCACCTCCGCCGGATCGCCAAGTGCCGCCTCGACGATCGCTTCGGCCCGGTCCGCCGTCGTCGTGACGGTGATGGTCACCGGCGCCGGGCTGCTGGCGTTTCCTGTGTCGGCTTGCGCGGCGTTGCCGATCGCGGTCGCAGCTGCCGCATCAGGCGCGGTGGCGGCGACGGTCACGGGTGCGTTGTGGTCGGCGAGAGGCGGGCCGGCGAGCGCGACGCCGGCGGAACCGGATGCGAGCCACGCCGCGATCCAGGCCGGCAGAACCATCGTTCGGCACAACGCCGCCGGTCCCATTCGCCGCGAGTTCATCAAGCCAGCCTCCAAAGGCTCCCCCCGGAGCCCGACTGCACAGCATGCGACACTGCCGATTGTCGCTTCAGGATATGGACGGACAAGGGCGAAAAACGCGAACCGTCCTATGTTTTCCAAAGATGTTGCCCGAAAGCAACCCGCGGCCATTGCGTCTTGAGATCCGTCCGGCTTATCGCCAGCACGGAACTTCGGATGCGGGCCTCCGCGAACCGTCGTGGAGACCGGGTTTCTACGGGCAGGCGCGGTGATATAGCAAACACGGCGGGCGGAGCTCGAGGTGCTTGTGATGGCGGGCCAGCTCGCGATCCATCTCTCTACGACGCATGCAGGTGGTGAACGGGCCAATTCCCGGCCGGCTCACCGCGGCGCTGCGCGGCCAGCACGTCGGGTCGACCATTCACACCGGCGTGCGCCCCGCCTGAGCGCGCGGTAGCGTACCGTCGCGCGCCGGAGCCGTGATGAAATCGATTACTTGATCGTTGCGCGCACGGTGATGACCGAGGTGCCGGACGCCTTCGGCCCTTGGCCGGTTGCCTTGATGGCAAAGGTATCGTTGCCCTTGTACTTGGCCTTCGCCTTGTACTCGAACGTCGATGCGTTGATCTTTTTCAGCTTGCCGAAGGATGGCTTCTGCGCAATCGCGGAGTCGGTGACCTTGCCGCGGATCTGAATCGGAATCTGGCAACTTTCGCCCGATGCGACGTCGATATCGCCGCTCGAATTCTCGCCCCAATCCGCCAGCGTGACCGACATCGAACACTGCGGCGCGGCCGGCGCCGAGGACGCCGGCACGATGCCCGCGGCGGTCGCGGCAAGGACCAGAGCAGTGACGTTGAGCAGCCGCGTCGTCATCTTCTTGTTCATGCAGGACTCACTGACCGAGATGCGTTCGTCAGGAAAATCTTGCAACGCATGCGCAGCGCAGGCAAGGGCTTCGATCCGCGCACAGCCGCAGCGGACGCGATGTTACAGCGTCAGCTTGTAGCCAGCAGATGTTCGAATGGGCGATCGCGCAATGCCGGGCGAGAGGCTGCGATCTGGCCTGTGCGCGATGTCGGCGGCAAGGCGAGGGCGGGCTTACTCCTTCTTCGCCGTCAGCCCGTCGACCATCGCGCGCGTCAGCGTCGCGATCTCGCTGCGCAGCGCGCCGAGCGGCACCGCGATCAGCTTCTGCTCCAGCCCGAGCGCGACCATGCCGTGCACGGCGGAGAACAGGCTGCGCGCGGTGACACCGAGCTGGGTCGGCGAGCGCTGCGGAAACAGCACGGCGAGCGGTTTGTAGATGTGACGGAACAATTCCATCTGCTCGGATATCGCCCATTCCGGCACCGGCTTGCCGGGCTGCATGCGGTGCTCGAACAGCGCGCGCCACAGTTCGAGATTGTCGGCGGCGAAGTCGCAATAGGCGACCGCAATCCGCACCAGCATCTCGCGCGGCGCGGCGGCGGCGCCGATCTCGGCCAGCGACAGCGAGGCATCGAGCCGCGCCAGCGTGCGCGAGCCGACGCGCAGGATCAGCTCGTCGACGTCCTCGACCAGATTGTAGACGCCGCCATTGGCGACGCCGATTTCCTGGGCCAGTTCGCGGGTCTTCAGCCCGCCGAGACCCTTTGTCGCAATCGCCCGTTCCGCCGCCTCGATCAGCGCTTCGCGGAGTTTTGCTCGTCGTTCCAATGCTTTGGACATTGTTTACCCATCGTTAACCACAACCGTGAGCGTCGCTCAAACAATTCTTGAGCAATGCTCATTATGTGGTACAAGTGAATCATGAGCGATGCTCATAACAGGGAGAGACCAAATGTTCAAAACCGTTTTGACACTTTTCCGCGGCAGCGTGGCGGCGGCGGGCGAGGAACTGGAAGACCGGACCGCGCTGGTCATCCTCGACCAGCAGATGCGCGACGCCGCGGCGGCCGTCGACCGCTCGAAGCGGACGCTGGCCCTGGCGATCGCCAGCGACCAGCAGGAAGGCCGCCGGCTCGAGACCACCAACGCCCGGATCGCCGATCTCGAGGTCCGCGCCACCGCGGCGCTCGAGGGCGGCCGCGAAGACCTCGCCCGCGAAGCTGCGCAGGCGATCGCCAATCTCGAAGCCGAGCGCGACGCCGCGATGACCGCGCGCACGCTGTTCGCCTCGGAGATCACCCGCCTGAAGCGCCATGTCGCCAGCGCCGAGGCGCGGATTGCCGAGCTCGATCGCGGCCGGCGTCTCGCCCGTGCCTCCGAAGCGGTGCGCTCGCTGCGCCGCAGCGGCATCGAGGCGGCGCGCCCCTACGAATCGACGCTGCCGGAAGCCGAGGCAACGCTGAAGCGGCTGCGCGATCGGCAGATCGAAGCCCAGGCCGCCGACGAAGCGCTGATCGAGATCGACGCCGCGTCGGGCCCGCTCGCCACCGCCGAAAAGCTCGCCGAGCAGGGCTTCGGCCCGCGGATGAAATCCACCGCCGACGACGTGCTGGCGCGGCTGAAAGCCAAGCGCCCGCCCGCTGCCTGAACTCCAAGCCTGAAGCCAAAGCTGAAACCAAGCCTGAACCTTAGCCAATTGCAAACCTCGTCACATCAAGGAGAGTACCATGAACCAGACCATCCAACCCCACAGCGGCGCCTGGGTCACCTTCACCTACGCGTCCTTCGCAGCGTCCGCCTTCCTGGTCGCGATCGGCGTCTACTTCCTGCCGATCGATCTCTGGATGAAGGGCTACCTCACGATGGGCATCGTGATGCTGATCCAGACCTGCGTCACCATGACCAAGACCGTCCGCGACAACCACGAGAGCAGCAAGTTCGTGAACCGCATCGAGGACGCCAAGGCCGAGCGCCTGCTGATGGAAGTCTCCAAGGCGGCGTAAGCTGGAGCCAGTGCCAAGCGGCGGGTGTCCTGCACCCGCCGCTTTTGTCCATACGATCTGATCCCTCCACGTCATTGCGAGCGAAGCGAAGCAATCCATTGCCACCAAGTATGCGGAACGATGGATTGCTTCGCGGAGCCTGTCATCGGGCGCGCGTTCGCGCGACCCGTTGGCTCGCAATGACGCGGCCAACGCGCCAGGGCAACTTGTCCCGTTTCCAGAACGGATCATTTACCCTGCGGCAAACAGCGTCAGGTTGCGCTCATCGCTCCTTAACAGGCGGCAGTGCAGAAATCGCGCCCGAGGGACCTAAGACATGGCGTCCACGGACAACGGCAATCCGGCTCCGCGCGGCGGCAACGGGGCTGGCAAGGGGCTTGCGAAAGCGCGCGCGGCGTTTGACCGGCTGCGCGGCCATGCCGGCTTCTGGCTCAAGGCGCTGTCGCAGCCGACCATCGATCTCACCCTGCGCACCGACGCCGGCCAACTCACCCGCATCATCGAATCCCCCGGCCTGTCGCTGCCGCAAGCCGAGCTCGACGCGCTGGTCGCGCAGTTGCGCACCGTCGCCGCGAAGACGCTACCGCAGGAGAGCCTGACCTACGGCATCTTCTCCGGCGAGCCCGAGCGGCTGGCGCGCGCCGTCGTCACCGTGATCTCCGAGGAGGAGAGCGGCCGTCCGATCGCTTTCAACGCGCTGTCGGTGATGGCGGTGCCGCTCGACGGCGAGCCGGCCGAGGTCACCCATCTCGGCCTTGTCATGGTCGACCCTGATGTGCGCGGGCAGGGGCTGTCCTGGGTGCTCTACGGCCTCACCGCGCTGGTGCTGTTCGCCCGCGACGGGCTCCGGCCGAAATGGATCTCCAACGTCACGCAGGTGCCGGCCGTGGTCGGCATGGTCAGCGACACCTTCTCCGACGTGTATCCGTCGCCGCTGCCGGGCGCGCGGCAGAGCTTTGCGCATCTGCAGCTCGCGCGCGGCATCATGGCAAGACACCGCGCGGTGTTCGGCGTCGGCGAGGAGGCCGGTTTCGACGAGGCGCGCTCGGTGATCACCAATGCCTATACCGGCGGCTCGGACGCGCTGAAGAAGACTTTTGACATCGCGCCGAAGCATCGCAACGCCGTCTACAACGACTTCTGCGAGCGCGAGCTGGACTACGCGCGCGGCGACGACGTGCTGCAGCTCGGCCGCATCGATCTCGCCGGCGCCCGCCGCTACGTCATGCGCGAGGTGCCGTCGGGCTCGCTGCCGGCGCTGCTCGCGGCGTCCGCGATCCTGGCGCTGCAGCGGCTGGTGCTGCCGGTGGTGTACTGGCTCGACGACAGCCGCGCCTTCGGCACCTTGCGGCCGCGCAAGCAGGATCCCGAGGCGATCAGATGAATTTCGATTATTACTCCTTCACCGGCCGCAATATCGGCTTTATCGACGAGCGCGAGCAGCAACTGTTGCGGCAGGCGCGGGTGTTCGTCTGCGGCGTCGGCGGCATGGGCGGCGCCGCCTTCATGGCGCTGGCGCGCGCCGGCGTCGGCAAGTTCGTGATCGCCGATATCGACCGCTTCGAGGTCTCCAACCTCAACCGCCAGGTGTTCGCCTTTGCCGACGAGGTTGGCCGCGAGAAGGCGGAGGTCGCCGCCGAAGCCGCCAAACGCATCAACCCGACCATCGAGGTCGAGGTGCTCGGAGAGAACTGGACCAGCGAGCTGCCCGGCATCGCGGCGCGCTGTCCCGTGATCGTCAACGGCATGGACGACATCGCCGCCGGCGTGCATCTGTATAGGACCGCCAAGCGCGCCGACGCCACCGTGATCGACGCCTATATGTCGCCGCTGCCGTCGGTGATCGTGGTGCGCCCGAGCGATCCGCGGCCCGAGGAGCGGCTGGGCTTCCCGACCACGGCGAAGGACTGGACAGCGATCACCGACGACGACCGCCGCGCCGCGATGCGCGCCGAGATCGAGCACGTGATGTTGCACTCCTCGTCGCGCAACTATGTCGACCTCGCGATCGCCGGCGAAGTCGCGGCCGGCCGCCGCAGCCGGATGTCGTTCGCGCCGATGGTGATCTCGACCGGCATGCTGATGGCCTATGAGGCGATCGCGCTGATCCTGGGACGCACGTCGGGCACCGATTGCCGCGGCTGGTTCCTCAACCCGCACCGGCCCGCGATCGAGAGGCCGCGCAACGCGCTGGTCGCCGCCTTGCTGCGCCCGCTGGTGCGCCGCGCCATCGATCAATTGACGGGCGGCAAATGACCGCGGGGGTGATCGCCGATTCCATCGTCAATCTCTGCGGCGCCATCGGGCTCGCGGTGGCGATGGCGACGTTCTACCGGCGCGATCCCAAAAGCCCGCTGACCCGCCGCCTGCTGTTCGCGCTCGGTGTGATCGCGATCCTGTTCCTCGACCGCGGCCTCGCCTGGTGGACCGGCAGCGTGCTGCTCGACCGCCTCTCGGTGATCCCGGCCGCGCTGATCCCGCTCGGCGCGCTGATCGTCACCGAAGGTATTTTGCGCCGGCACGCGCCGCGCGCGGTGAAGATGATCGCGCTCGGCGGCGGCATACTGCTCGGCCTGGGCGGCACTTTCGGGCTGCAGCGCTTTGTCATGCCGTACGCGATCACGCTGGCGCTGTTCCAGCTGCTGGCCTTCGCCACCTGCGCGTTCCTGCTGGCGACCCGCGAGCGCGCGGGGCTGATGGCCTCGGAAAACCGCAGCATCGGCCGCATGGCGGTCGGTGCGCTGGTGGTGATCCCGTTCATCCTGACGGATTTCCGCACGCTGTTTCCGGAGATTCCGGTCCGGCTCGGCGCGCTGGGCGCGCTGCTCACGGTGACCGTGATGCTGATCGCCGGCGGCGGCGCCGAGACCCGCCGCCATGGCCTGGCGATGATGGCGCTGCGGCTGATCTCGTCGGGCCTGCTCGGCTTTGCCGCCGCCTTCATGGCGGCCGACGTCGATGCCGCGCAGATCGTCCGCTTCGTTGCGGTCGCGATATCAGGCGTGCTGACCATCGGCCTGATGACCGATGCGCTGCGCGCGCTGTTCGAATCGCAGGAGCCCGGCGTGCTCAATTCGGTCGCGGCCTCGCCGGCACAAACCCGCGACCAGCTGATCGCCGAGCTGGCGCGGCATCCGATCTTCGAGAGCGCGCGGCGGTTTCGCGAGAGCGAGCTGGCGCTCTACGATCCGCCGCTGCTGCGCGATTTCCTGTCCACGAGGCGTGTGCTGCGCCGGCCCGATGCGCCCTGGGGGCTGTCGCCGATCGAGCCGGCGGCCGAGCGCATGGTCTCGCTGATGACCGCCAACAGCGCCACTCACGTCATCGTGCTGGCGCATGATCCGCTCGACCTGATCGTGCTCGCGGTGCCGGTCACCGCGGCCGATCCCGCCACCGAAACCGCGCTCGCGCTGGTGCGGCGGCTGCTCGCGCTGACCCCGGAGGCGAAATGACGCTCGAGATCCGAGAGGGCGACCGCAGGGCTGCGTTCGACGCGGCGCTCAATGCCTATGGCCCGGACAGTCTCTATGTCCCGCCGCTGTGGAGCGACTTCGACCGGATGTTCGATCCGAAGAAAAATCCCTTCATCACCGAGGGCCACGGCCGCTACGCGCTATTGTCCGCGCATCGCGACGGAAAGCCGGTCGGCCGCATCGCCGCCTCGATCCACGATGCCTCCAACCGCAAGCACGGCACCCGCCACGGCGCCTTCGGCTTCTTCGACTGCATCGACGATGCCGAGGTCGCCGATGCGCCGCTGCGCGCCGCCGAGCAATGGCTGGCCGCCCGCGGCATGACCCGCATCACCGGCAATTTCAATCTGACGGCGATGCAGCAGATCGGCGTGATGACCGACGGTTTCGACCACGCGCCGTTCACCGACATGATGTGGTCGCCGCCGCACATCGCGCAGCATCTCGAACGCGCCGGCTATGCCGCGACCTTCCCGATGACCACCTTCGAGATTGCGCTCGACGGCGGCAAGCCGGAGCAGCTGCTCGGCGACAAGCAGCGCACGGTGCTGAAGGACCCCGATTTCGTCTGGCAGCCGATCAAGCGCTCCGCCTTCAAGGCGCGGCTGGAGGATGCGCGGCTGATCCTCAACGACGGCTTTGCCGACAACCCGATGTTCGTGCCGCCGACCGCGGCCGAATATCTGTTCCAGGCCGGTGACATGATGTGGATCATCGACAAGCGGATTTCGACCGTGGTGTATTACCGCGGCCGCCCTGCGGGGGCGATCATCGCGATCCCCGACCTCAATCCGCTGGTCAAGGCGATCGGCGGCCGCGTTGGGCCGACGGCGCCGTTCAAGTTCGTGCAGCACCGCATGATGAACACCCGCGCCGTGCTGATCTATCAGTCGGTGTGCCGCGAGCTGCACAATCGCGGTCTCAACGGCGCGATGCTGTACCGCACCGCGCTGGCGTTGCAGCAGGCCGGCTACCGCACCCTCGGCGGCACCTGGATCGCAGACATCAACGGCCCGTCGCTGCGCCAGGCCGAGAAGGTCGGCGCCCAGCCGCTGCACCGGCTGCATCTGTTCAGCAAGCGGCTGGCCGGCGCATGAGCGCGCTGACACCGGACTTGCTGCGCGAGCTGGTCGCCGAAGCGCGGCTGGCGCCGAGCGTCCACAACATCCAGCCGACGCGCTGGCGCCTGCTCGACGACGACAGGCTGGCGCTCGTCGACGACACCAGCGTGCGCGCGCCGGTCGCGGACCCCGCGGGTCATGATGTCCTGATCTCGCACGGCGCGGCTTTGGAGGGCATGAGCCTCGCGCTCAACCGCCGCGGCCTCTCGATCTGCGGTCTCACGACGATCGAGCAGCCGCTGTCGGCGCAGTTCTCGGCGCTCTGCAGCTTTGCGGTCAAGCAATGTGCCACGCCCGATCCATTGGCCGGCTGCGTGGCGCATCGGATGTCCTGGCGCGGCAAATTCGTGGCGTCGCCTGGCGATGCGGCGGCGCTGGCCCAGCTTGCGGCGGCGTGCGGCGACGTGATCTGCATACGCGACCGGCAGGCGATCACGGATGTCGCCGGCTGGGCCGACCAAGCCGAGTTCTCCTTCGTCCGCGGCGACGATTACCGGCAGGAATTGCTGCAATGGATGCGGCTGTCGCCGAGCCATCCGCATTATCTGCAGGACGGCCTCAACCGCGACGCGCTCGCGATGAACGCGCTCGAGGCCACCGCGGCCCGTTTCGTGCTGGGCGGCCTGTTCAAGCCGCTCGACCGGCTCGGCCTTGCCGCATCGCTGCTCGCGGACGGCGCCAAGACCGCGTCGGCCGCGGCCATCGTGTTGTTCTGCCGCCCGGTCGGCGAAGATCCGCTGATGACCGGACGGTACTTTTATCGCGCCTGGCTCGAGATCGATCGCGCCGGGCTTGCGGCCTGTCCGATCTCGGCGCTTGCCGACGATCCGGATTGCAACGAGCGGCTGCGCAAGCTCGGCAACGTCGCCGCCGATTTGCGCCTCGTCAACGTGTTCCGCGTCGGCCGGCCGGCAGCCGCGCAGAAACCGCGGCATTTCCGGCTGTCGGTCGAGCGGCTCGTTGTGTAAGCGGTGCTGACGCGCCGGCATCTTAACGCTGTCAAAGCTTCACGCGATCATGCTATGACGCCGCCCGCGAACCCGAGGCGCGACGCGCGCCTTGGAATCCTTCTTTGAGCATGATCGCTTCGGAACGCCGCTGCACGCTGTTCCGGATCATGCGAGCGACCGGTGGGGCATGATGTCGAAGCAATCGCAGCGCGAGGAGGCCGAGCGCCTGATCCGCGAGACCATGGAAAAGCGGAACCTGGTCATCAAGCAGGGCATGACCCGGATCGAGGCCGTCTGCGGCAAGTGCGGCGCGCCGAACCGGGTGCAGGCGGAAAAGGGCCAGGCCCGCGTCAAGTTCGCCTGCAAGAATTGCGGGCAGAAGCAGGAAACGTTGTGACCCTCTCTCCGTCATTGCGAGGAGCGTAGCCGCAAAATTGCAAAGCAATTTTGCGGTGAAGCGACGAAGCAATCCATCTTTCCGCACGTGCGGACCGATGGATTGCTTCGCGGAGCCTGTCATCCGGCGGCGCTTCGCGCCGACCGGGTGGCTCGCAATGACGGCGTCGAAGCGCTACTTCGACACCTCACACACCGTGGTGTGATCCGGCGCGACGAAGAATGTCTTCGATCACTATTGGTGGCGGCCGATCCGGCGTCAACCTTGCGCGCGCACTCTTCAAGAGATTCTAACGCCGCCGCGGCTGTATCGGGCGGGCTGTCAGCACTAATTTGGGGGCTGGACGCTGGTCGTCCTCTCGATATATTGCATAGAATATAACGACGATCCGGAGTGCCGGTATGGAGATCGAAACCCAGGAGCTCACCACCTGCGAGGTCGCCGCCGACGGCTGCGCGATTTCGCTCGGTTTCGTCGACGGCAGGGGCGAGCCGGCGACGATCCGGCTGTCGGTCAGCCAGGTCGGCGCGCTGGTGATGACCTTGCCCGGGTTGATCAGCAAGGCGCTGCAGACCCGGTTCGGCGACCAGACCCTGCGCTATGCCTATCCGCTGGATTCCTGGGTGATCGAGCAGTCGACCGATCCGAGCCAGGGCATGGTGACGCTGAAAACCACCGACGGCTTCAGCGTCTGCTTCTCGATCCCGCGCGCCCAGCAGAGCGAGCTCGGCGAGGCGCTGGCGGCGCAGCCGATGGCGCCGGTGCGCGTGCGGGCGAATTGAGAGTGCTACAATGACGCCTCGGCGTCATTGCGAGCGAAGCGAAGCAATCCATGCCTCCGCATATGCGGTACGATGGATTGCTTCGCTTCGCTCGCAATGACGGGGAGAGAACTACTTCCCCTTCACGAACGCCGCAAACGCATCGCCGTAATCCTTGTGCCAGCGCGACAGCGGCGGGCGGTTCTCGACGATATCGCCGGCGGCCCACAGGATGCGGCGTTCGTCGAGCGCGCACAGTATTTCCGCGTCATTGCGAGCGAAGCGAAGCAATCCATGCTTCCGCATGCTCGGACGCATGGATTGCGTCGTCGCTTCGCTCCTCGCAATGACGGGGAAAGAGTTATTTCCCCTTCACGAACGCCGCAAACGCATCGCCGTAATCCTTGTGCCAGCGCGACAGCGGCGGGCGGTTCTCGACGATGTCGCCGGCGGCCCACAGGATGCGGCGCTCGTCGAGCGCGCGCGGCACGTCGTTGTCGGGGCAGAGGATGTAGAAATCGCCGGCCTCGAGCCGCTCGATCATGAAGTCGACGGTCTGCTCCGAGGTCCAGGCGCCCGCCGGCTTCTCGGTGCGGCCGCGCGCGGTCAGCCCGGTGAAGACAAAGCCCGGGATCAGCAGATGCGCCGTGATCTCGCAGCCGTCGGTGTTGCGCAGCTCATGCTGCAGCGCCTCGGTGAACGCCTTCACGCCGGCCTTGGAGACGTTGTAGGCGGGGTCGCCGGGCGGCGTGGTGATGCCCTGCTTGGAGCCGGTGTTGATGATCAGCCCCGGCCGTCCGCGCTTGATCATGTTGGGTGCGAAGGCCCGCGTACCGTTGATGACGCCCCACAGATTGACGGCGAGGATGCGCTGCCAGTTGTCAGCGGAACCGAACATCGTGCTGCCGGGCTGGATGCCGGCGTTGTTCATCAAAATGTCGGTGCCACCGAATTTTTTCGCGACGCTGGCCTCGAGGTCCGCAACTTGATCGGCGCGGCTGACGTCGACCGCCGCCGTCATGATGTCGGCTGCGCCGCCCGGCGCCACGGATGACAGTTTTGCCGCAGCCTGCTTCAGCCTGTCGTCGCCGAGATCGGCGATGCAGACCTTCATGCCGGCTTTGGCGAACCGCATCGCGGCGGCAAGCCCGATGCCGGACGCGCCTCCGGTGATCACGGCAACATGATTGGGTGACATCACGGGATGGGACATCGGTGGTCTCCGGACACAATTGTGGCTGCTACTTGCAAGCTAGCATACCGCGCACAGCACGCACGCGGGCGCATAGGAGAGTTTCATGCGCGCTGCTCTCCTCAACGCGGGCTCGGCTTTACGGTTTCGCATCTGCGCTGTAGAATTAGCAATATAACGCTTCCAAAGACCTCAGCCGACATTTTACAGGGAGTGCAAACATGGCTGTTTCGCAGGCTATTCCGCTCACGCGCCATCCTTATGCCGATGGCTCCTACAAAAAAATGCTGATCGACGGCAAATGGGTCGACGCCGCCTCCGGCAAGAAATTCGAAACGCACAATCCCGCGACCGGCGAGCTGCTTGCGACCGTCGCCGAGGGCGACGCCGAGGATATCAATCGCGCCGTTGCCGCCGCGCGCCGCGCCTTCGAGGGGCCGTGGAGCAAAGTCAAACCATTCGAGCGGCAGAACATGCTGCTCAAGCTCGCCGAGCTGGTCGAAGCCAATTTCGAGGAGCTGTCGCAGCTCGACACGCTCGACATGGGCGCGCCGATCAGCCGCACCCGCGGCAACCGGCTGCGTTCGCTCGGCATGCTGCGCTATTACGCGGGGCAGGCGACCGCGATCCATGGCGAGACCATCGAGAATTCGCTGCCCGGCGAGATATTCTCCTACACGCTGAAGGAGCCGATCGGCGTGGTCGGCGCCATCATCCCGTGGAACGGGCCGCTGACCGCCTCGATCTGGAAGATTGGACCTGCGATCGCGACCGGCTGCACCGTGGTGCTGAAGCCGGCTGAGGAATCGCCGCTGACCTCGCTGCGCATCGGCGAGCTCTGCATGGAGGCCGGCATTCCGCCCGGCGTCGTCAACGTGGTGCCGGGTTATGGCGAGACCGCGGGCGCGGCGCTCGCCTCGCATCCCGATGTCGACAAGGTCGCGTTCACCGGCTCGCACGTCACGGGCCAATCGATCATCCGCGCCTCGGCCGGTAACCTCAAGCGCGTCTCGCTCGAGCTCGGCGGCAAGTCGCCGGACATCGTGTTCGCCGATGCCGATCTCGATGCGGCGGTGCCGGGAGCGGCGATGGCGGTGTTCGCCAATTCCGGCCAGATCTGCAGCGCCGGCACGCGGCTGTTCGTCGAGCAGAAGGTCTATGACGAATTCGTCGGCCGCGTCGCCGAGTTCGGCAAGAAGCTGCAGGTCGGCAACGGCCTCGATCCCAACACTCAGATCGGTCCGTTGGTATCGCAGCAGCAGATGGACCGCGTCTCCGGCTATCTCGACATCGGCACCAAGGAAGGCGCGAAGGCGGTGGCCGGCGGCGGCCGCCTCACCGAGGGCGCGTTGTCGAAGGGCTTTTTCGTGCAGCCGACGGTGTTCGCCAATGTGCAGGACAACATGCGCATCGCGCAGGAAGAGATCTTCGGCCCGGTCATCTCGGCGATCTCGTTCAAGGATCCGGACGAACTGATCAAGCGCGCCAACGCCACCACTTTCGGGCTCGGCTCCGGCGTCTGGACCACCAATGTCAGCAAGGCACACCAGGTCGCCAAGGCGCTGCGCGCCGGCTCGGTCTGGGTCAATTGCTACCAGGCGATGGACCCGGCAGTGCCGTTCGGCGGCTACAAGATGAGCGGCTACGGCCGCGAGTCCGGCAAGCAGCACGTCGAGGAGTATCTCAACGTGAAGGCCGTCTGGATCAAGACCGGCTAGCTGGTCTTCTTCACCTCTCCCCGCCCCTGTCCGCCGAAGCCTTGGCGAAGGCGGATGCGGGGAGAGGTCGGATTGCATCGCTAGATGCAATCCGGGTGAGGGGGTACAGGTCCCAACGATCGGCGTGTGCTCGCGGAGGAAAGCCCCTCAGCCCCAACGCCTCACAATTTCGGAATATTGGAAGAATACCCCTGACTTGCCCGACGTGTCAAGCGGTCTTGTCGAGCGCCGGCCGGCTACTTTGCATGGGGTTGTTTTCGCCATATTGGCAATGCGCCCCTGCGCCGGCCGCCATTTACCTCCCCGCCGCCTTCTTCGGCTTGCCGATGTCGCTGCGCAGCGCCTCGAGATCCTTGCGCACGGCGCTCGCCGCGTCGCGCTCGATCTTGCGATAGCGTGCCACCAGCGACAGGCCGAATGGGGTCAGCACCGCGCCGCCGCCGTTCTTGCCGCCGGTCTGCCGTTCCACCGCGGCCTGGCGGCAGATCCGGTTGATCTCGTCGACCAGGTCCCAGGCGCGCTTGTAGCTCATGTCCATGGCGCGGCCGGCGGCGGAGATCGAGCCGCATTCCCGGATGTTTTCCAAGAGCAGGATCTTGCCCGGCCCGATCCGGTCCTCGGCATCGAGATCGATGCGGACGCTGAGGGAGGGGAGCGATCTGACGCCCGGTTTCGGCATGGAAGATGTGCTCTCGCGCAACTGGTGATGAGATTGCCACTAACCGCTTTTGCGAACAAGATGAAGCCACTAGATAACGCAAAGTCACACAACAATATCCGGGGCAGGCATGAATCCTCCGTCGCTGTTCTCTCCGCTCAAGGTCGGGCCGTACGAGCTCAAGCATCGCGTCGTGATGGCGCCGCTGACGCGGCTGCGGGCGGCGCGGCCATCTCTCGCGCCGCGGCCGCTGAATGCGGAATATTACGCGCAGCGCGCCACGCCCGGCGGGCTCCTGATCGCGGAGGCCTCGCCGGTGGTCGCGACCGGGTTCGGCAATCCCGGTGTTCCCGGCATCTACAGCGAAGCCCAGGTCGCGGGCTGGCGCGAAGTCGTGAATGCCGTGCATGCCAAGGGCGGCCTGATCTTCCTGCAGCTCTGGCACGTCGGCCGCGTCTCGCATTCCTCGTTCCAGCCCGGCGGCGCGTTGCCGGTGGCGCCCTCCGCGGTGGCGATCTCGCCCGAGTTCAGGTGCCTCACGGCCGACGGCAAGGTGGTCGACTACGAGACGCCGCGCGCGCTCGAAACCCACGAGATCCCGCTGATGATCGACGCCTACCGGCAGGGCGCCAAGAATGCGCTGGCCGCCGGCTTCGACGGCGTCGAGATTCACGGCGCCAACGGCTATCTGATCGAGCAGTTCCTCCAGTCGCGCAGCAATCAGCGCACCGATCAATATGGCGGCTCGATCGAGAACCGCGTCCGCTTCCTGATGGAGGTGACGCAGGCGGTGACCGAGGTCTGGGGTGCGAATCGCGTCGGCGTGCGGCTGTCGCCCTACGGCATCGCCAACGGCAGCGGCGAGGCCGACCCGATGCCGCTCTACAGCCACGCCATCAGATCGCTCGACAAGCTCGGGCTCGCCTATCTGCACTTCATCGAGCCGCGCGCCTCCGGCACCGGCCGCGCCGACGTCGACTGGAAGAACGTGCCGTCGGCGATGGTGCTGTACCGCCCGATGTGGAGCGGCGTGCTGGTGACCGCCGGCAATTTCACCGGCGACAGCGCGCAGCGCGCCGTCGCCGAAGGCCACGCCGACGCGATCGCCTTCGGCCGCTACTTCATCTCCAACCCGGACCTGCCGCGCCGCCTGCAGCACGGCCACAGACTGACGCCGTACAACCGCGCGACGTTCTATGGCGGCGAGGAGAAGGGATACACGGATTATCCCGTGCACGACGAGTTGGAACAGGCGTGATCTCGTAGCTTCGTCGGAGCTTCGTAGCCCGGATGAAGCGTAGCGTAATCCGGGACCTCTGCATCCGCGGATCGACCGCCCCCGGATTTCGCTTCGCTGCATCCGGGCTACAATGACTGCATCCTCGTCATTGCGAGGAGCGAAGCGACGAAGCAATCCATCGCACCGCATACGCCGGTCGATGGATTGCTTCGCTTCGCTCGCAATGACGGTGGGAAATGGAGCGACCGATGTTTCCGGAAGACGAAGATTTCTCACCCGCCAAAAAGCCGAAACCCGTGGCCCTCGCAAAGCCGGCCGCGGGCCAATGCCTGTGCGGCAAAATCCGCTTCGAGATCGACGTGCCGGCGCGCTGGGCCTGGCACGACCACACCGCCGCCAGCCGCCGCGCCCATGGCGCCGCTTACGCCACCTATGTCGGCAGCTGGCGCAAGCGGTTCCGCATCACGCAAGGTGAGAGCGGGCTCTCGCGCTACGAGGATCCGAAAACCAAGACCGCGCGCAGCTTCTGCGCCAATTGCGGCACGCCGATCGCTTATGAACGCGCGCGTTCGCCGCACATGGTCAACATCCCCCGTGCGCTGTTCTCGGGCCGCACCGGGCGGCAGCCGCTCTATCACATCGCGATCGAGGAGCTGCAGGAATGGGCCTACACCGGCGAGCCGCTGGTGCCGCTGAAAGGCTATCCCGGCGTGGTCTGGCAGCGCTCGAAAAAGAAGAAGCGCGGCGATCGCGAGGGAATGTTCTAGGACGTTTTCCGATTTGATCAAAAGCCAAGCGTCAGACGCGCGCCTGCGGAATGCAGCCATGACCGCGCGCTCGATTGCTCCCGCTGCGCAAGTTTGGTCATCTGCCGCGTCCCGTCGGCCAACGCGCTGACCGGCCCGGAGGAAACATGAAGAACCGCATTACCGGACGCTCGGCATTCTTGGCGCTGCTGAAGGACGAGGGCGTCACCCATCTGTTCGGCAATCCCGGCACCACCGAGCTGCCGATCATGCACGCGCTGAAGGATCATCCCGACCTCACCTATGTGATGGCGATGCAGGAGAGTCTGGTGGTCGCGATGGCCGACGGTTTCAGCCGTGCTTCCGGCAGACTGGTCGCCTGCAACGTTCACGTCGCGCCCGGCCTCGGCAATGCGATGGGCTCGCTCTACAATGCGAGCTTCACCGGCACGCCGCTGATCCTCACCGCCGGCCAGCAGGAACAGGGCCACGGCCTGACCGAGCCGGTGCTGTTCGGCCCGCTGCTGCAGATGGCGGCACCGCTGGTGAAATGGGCGGTCGAGGTCACGCGCCTGGAAGACCTGCCGCGGATCGTGCGCCGCGCCGCCAAGATCGCGACCACGCCGCCGACCGGGCCGGTGTTCATTTCGCTGCCCGGCGACATCCTCAACGCCGAAGCCGGCATCGAGCTCGGCCGCTCCACCCGCATCGATACAAGCGTCAAGCCGTCGGACGAGTCGCTGAAGGCGCTGGCCGCGCGCATCCTGAAGGCGGAGCGTCCGGTGATCGTGGTCGGCGACGAGATCGTGAAAAGCGACGCGCTGCGCGAGGCGGCCGACCTCGCCGAGACGCTGGGCTGCCCGGCCTGGCAATCGCCGACGCCCTATGGCGCGCATTTCCTCTCGGAAAGCCCGTGCTTCATGGGCGCGATCGCGCGGCTGCAGAAGGTCGCGCGCGACGTGCTGGCGCCGCATGATCTGTTGATCGCGCTCGGCGGCGATCCGCTGCGGATGTCGGTCTATAGCGAGGTCGATCCGCTGCCGGAGGGCGTGTCGATCGTGCAGGTCGGGCTGGTCGACAACGATCTCGCCCGCAACTACGGCGCCGAGATCGCGGTCAAGGCCGACGTCAAGGAGACGCTGCGCGCGCTGGTGCCGGCGCTGAAAGCGGCGGGGGGCGCCGCGCTGGAAACGCGCGCCAAGCAAGGGCTCTCTGCGCTGTCGACGAAGAACTGGGCGGCGAAGCGCAAAGCGCTGGTCGAGCAGATCGCGAAGTCCAGCCACACATCGCCGATCGATCCGGATTGGCTGGCGCTGCAAGTCGTCGAGGCAATGCCCGACAACGCGATCCTGGTCGACGAGGGCCTGACCTCGTCGCGCCAGATCATCGGCCTCAGGCCACACCGCGACCGCTACGGCTACCACGCGCTGGCCTCCGGCGGCATCGGCTGGGGCCTGCCGGCCGCGGTCGGCGTCAGCCTCGCCAATCCGCAGCGACCGGTGGTCTGCTATTCCGGCGACGGCTCGTCGATGTATTCGATCCAGTCGTTGTGGACCGCGGCCAACCACAAGCTGCCGCTCACCTTCGTCATCGTCAACAATGGCGGCTACCGCATCATCAAGCAGCGCCTGCTCGCCTTCCATGGCGACGACAACTACGTCGGCATGGATTTCATCGATCCGCCGGTCGATTTCACCGGCATGGCAAGGTCGCTTGGCCTCGAGGCGATCAAGGTCACCGATCCGCAGGAGCTGAAGGGCGTGATGCAGTCCGCCTTCAGCCGCCCGGGCGCGAAGCTGATCGAGGTGGTGGTGAGCAATGCGGTGAATTGAGTTCGCGCCGCGCGCTCACTCTTGCACCGTCACCCTGACTTTTCCACCGTCACCCTGAGGCGGCCGCTTCTTCAGCGGCCCTCGAAGGGTCGACGGCCACCAGCCGGGCCGTGCATCCTTCGAGGCTCGCAAGAGCTCGCGCCTCAGGATGACGGGTGAAGAGGTTCGCTACTCACCCTACCCAGTTCACTTCACCCGATACCGGCTCCCCGGATGCGTGCCGTCGAGCCGCGCGCGTCCTGCGCCGAACAGTTTTTCCCGCAGCGTGCCCTTCGCATACTCGCGCTTGTAGCGGCCGCGCCTCGTCAGTTCCGGCACCAGCATGTCGGCGATGTCCTCGAAGTCGCCGGGCGAAATCGCGAAGGCGACGTTGAGGCCGTCCACGTCGGTGTCCTCGAACCACTGCTCGATCTTGTCGGCGACCTGTTCGGGCGAGCCGACCACCACCGGACCGGCGCCGCCGATGCCGACATGCTCGGCGACCTCGCGCACGGTCCAGACCCGGTCGGGGTCGGCGCGGGTGACGTTGTCCATCGCGGAGCGGCCAGCGTCGTTCTGCACGTGCCGCACCTCCTGGTCGAGCGAGTAGGTCGAGAAGTCGACGCCGGTCCAGCCCGACATCAGCGCCAGCGCGCCCTCATGGCTGATGTGGCTGCGATACTCGGCGTATTTCGCTTTCGCCTCCGCCTCGGTCGGCGCGACCACGATGCACATCATCGAGAACATCAAGATCTCGGCCGGGTTGCGGCCCTTCTGGGCGGCGAGCTCGCGGATCGCCGACACCCGCGGGCCGATCACCTTGGCCGACGGTCCCGACATGAAGACGCATTCGGCATGCTCGGCGGCGAACTCGCGGCCGCGCGGCGAGGTGCCGGCCTGGTAAAGCACCGGCGTGCGCTGCGGCGAGGGTTCCGAGAGATGGATGGCGTTGAGCCGGTAGTTCTTGCCCTCGTGGCGCACCGGATGCACCTTCGCAGGATCGGTGAACAGGCCGCGCGCGACGTCGCGGACCGCGGCGTCGTCCTCCCAGCTGCCTTCCCAGAGCTTGTAGACCAGCTCCATATATTCGTCGGCGAGCTCGTAGCGGTCGTCATGCGCGGTCTGCTTGTCCTTGCCGGCGCCGCGCGCGGCCGAATCGAGATAGCCGGTGACCACGTTCCAGCCGACCCGGCCGCCGGTCAGATGGTCGAGTGTCGACATCCGCCGCGCGAACGGGTAGGGCGGCTCGAACGAGAGGTTGCTGGTGACGCCAAAGCCGAGATTTTGCGTCACCGCGGCCATCGCCGGGATCAGCATCAAGGGCTCGTTGGCCGGCGTCTGCGCCGCGTTGCGCAGTGCGGCATCCGGACTGCCCGCGTAGACGTCGTAGACGCCGAGCACGTCGGCAAGGAACAGGCCGTCGAACCGGCCGCGTTCCAGCGTCTTCGCGAGATCCGTCCAGTAGCCAAGCGTGTTGTAGTCCTTGGTGCGGTCGCGCGGATGGGTCCACAGCCCCGGTGACTGATGCGCCACGCAGTTCATGGCAAAGGCGTTGAGCCGGATCTGTTTTGTCATTGTGAAACCTTGCGCGCCGCTTCAATTGATGCCCGGTCGAATGCCGGGCTTCCCCGTGTGCAACTTGTTGCCACTCCCCACGTTTTGGCAAGGCCCATTCGCGTTTCGCGCCCTTCCGGTCGCGATCCGATCCCGATAGGTTGCCGCTCTCTGGAAGCACGATCCGGAAAGATCATGCTCGAATCTGACTCGCTGAAGGGACAATCATGGCGACACGGGCCGACGCAATCGCAAATGTGCGAGAGCATTTTCAATCGGGGCAGTTTTTGCAGGAGCTGAACCGCAGGGTCGGCTACCAGACCGAGAGCCTGAACGCCGACAAGGCCGACGCGCTGCGCGCCTATCTGGTCGAAAACCTGCAGCCGGCCTTCGCCGAGCTCGATTTCAAGACCCGCCTGATCGAATCGCCGACCGGCCGCGGGCCCTATCTGATCGCCGATTACCAGGAAGATGCCGCGCGGCCGACCGTCCTGACCTACGGCCATGGCGATGTCGTCGACGGCATGGTCGGCGAATGGCGCGACAACCTCAATCCGTGGCAGACCACGGTGAAGGGCGAGCGCGTCTATGGCCGCGGCACTGCCGACAATAAGGGCCAGCACTCGATCAACATGGCGGCGCTGCGCGCGGTGAAGCAGGCGCGCGGCGGCAAGCTCGGCTTTAACGCAAAATTCATCATCGAGACCGGCGAGGAGATCGGCTCGCCCGATCTGCGCGAGGTCTGCGAGGCGCATCGCGAGGAGCTGAAGGCCGATCTGTTCATCGCCTCCGACGGGCCGCGGCTGTCGGCGGAGCGGCCGACCATCTTCCTCGGCTGCCGCGGCGGCAACCGCATCCATCTCGACGTCAACTTACGCGATGGCGGCAACCATTCCGGCAATTGGGGCGGCGTGCTCGCCAATCCCGCGACCATCCTTTGCAATGCGATCGCCAGCCTGGTCGACGGCAAGGGCCGCATGAAGCTCGAGATCATGAAGCCGCCGCCGATCTCCAATCGCGTCCGCGCCGCGCTCGCCGACGTCAAGATCGAACCGTCCGCCGATGAACCGCAGCTCGCCGAGGATTGGGGCGAGGAAGGCCTGACCCCGGCCGAGCGGCTCTATGCCTGGAACACGCTCGAAGTGCTGGCGATGTCGTCAGGCAATATCGACAAGCCGGCCAATGCGATTCCCGGCAAGGCCAACGCGGTGCTGCAGCTCCGCTTCGTCGTCGGCACCAAGTATCTCGAAGTGATCGACGCGGTGCGCGACTATCTGCACAAGAACGGATTTCCGATGGTCGAGGTATCAGGCGCGCAGCGTTTTGGCGCGTCGCGCACCGACATGGACAGTCCCTGGATCGACTGGGCGGCCAATTCGATCCGCGCCACCACCGGCAAGGCGCCCGCGGTGCTGCCGAATTTCGGCGGCTCGCTGCCCAACGACGTGTTCTCCGAGGGCCTTGGGCTGCCGACGATCTGGGTGCCGCACTCCTATCCGGGCTGCTCGCAGCACGCCCCCGACGAACACATCCTGCTGCCGGTGACCGAGGAGGCGCTGACCATCATGGCCGGCCTGTTCTGGGACCTCGGTGAAGCAAAGCATAAGGGGTGAGGAGCTAGGCTCGCCCGTTCCCCGTCATCCTGAGGTGCGAGCCTCTTCGGCGAGCCTCGAAGGATCGACGGCCACCAGCCGGGCCGTGCATCCTTCGAGGCTCGCAAGGGCTCGCACCTCAGGATGACGGGGACGACGTGGATGCCCGGGTCAAGCCCGGGCATGACGAACGGATGGATCGACGCTGAAGTCGGCAAAGGAAACACAATGACACTATCAACGTCCGCAGACGCGCAGCGCGCAGCTACGGTCGATAAGAAAAACATCACCCGCCTGATCGTCGCGACCTCGGTCGGCAACGCGCTCGAATGGTACGACATCTCGGTCTATGCCTATTTCGCGGTCTATCTCTCCAAGGCGTTCTTCCCCGCCAATGATCCGACCACCTCGCTGCTGCTGACCTTCGGCACCTTCGGCCTGTCGTTCATGATCCGCCCGATCGGCGGCGTGCTGCTTGGCGCCTATGCCGACCGGCATGGCCGCAAGGCCTCGCTGATGGCCTCGATCGTGCTGATGACCTTCGGCACGCTGGCGCTGGCGGTGATGCCGACTTATCAGAGCATCGGCATCGTGGCGCCGATCGCGGTGATCCTGGCGCGGCTGGTGCAGGGCTTTTCGGCCGGCGGCGAGTTCGGCTCATCGACCGCGTTCCTGGTCGAACACATGCCGGAGCGGCGCGGCTTCGTCGCGAGCTGGCAGTTCGCGAGCCAGGGCGTCAGCGGCCTGTTAGGGGCAGGCTTTGGCGCGCTGCTGACCACGGTCATGAGCCCGGAGGATCTGCAATCCTGGGGCTGGCGGCTGCCGTTCCTGGTCGGCGTGCTGATCGGCCCGGTCGGCATCTACATCCGCAACCATGTCGACGACGCCACGCCGCCGCCGGCAACCAAGCAGGAATCGCCCGTCGTCGAGCTGTTCACGCGGCAGAAGCTCGCCACCATTCTGGCGATCGGCGCGCTCGCGGTGTCGACCGCGGTGAACTATCTGATCGTCTACATGCCGACCTATGTGGTGCAGAAGCTGCACATGGCGCCGTCGGTCGGGTTCGTCGCCTCGCTGGTGGCGCAGACCGCGGTCGCGATCCTGGCGCCGATCGCGGGCCTCGTCTCCGACCGGATCGGCCGCACCACGCACATGATCATCTTTGCGCTGCTGCTCTTGGTGTCGATCTTCCCGGCCTTCCTGCTGCTCACCGGCAATCCGACGCCGATAATCGTGCTGCTCGGCGTGCTCTGGCTCGGCATGCTCAAGTCGCTGTATTACGGGCCGCTGGCCGCGCTGATGTCGGAACTGTTTCCGCCGGCGACGCGTGCCACCGGGCTCGGCCTCAGCTATAATATCGGCGTCACCGTGTTCGGCGGCATGGGGCCGGCGATCATGACCTGGATGGGCCTCTTTGCACCGATCGGCGATCTCGCGCCGGGCTATTATCTCACCGCGGTCTGCATCCTCAGCCTGTGCACGTTGTTCACGATCCGCAGGATGCGGCTCGCGTAGATCATGCTGCGGATTTCGCATCACGAAATTCGCTGCATCGAATTGCTGCAAAGCAGCGTAGATAGTTGAAATCAAAGTTTCACCTGACGAAAGTATACGATGTGCCGTCGCCGCCGTCCGCTCTAGGATGGCGGCTGATCACGATCGGCGATTGAGGCAGGCATGAACGCGTCCACGACTGCGACCGCACGGGCAGCCCGGAAGCGGCCGCTGCCGGAGCCCGGCCAAGCCGACAAGTTCAACGCCATCCAGAAAGTCTGTGCGGTGCTGCGCGTGCTGGCGCAGCGCTCGCCGCTGCGGCTCACCGACATTGCGGACGCCACCTCGCTGAACAAGGCGACCGCGCTGCGCATCCTCAACTCGCTGATCGAGGAGGGCTTCGTCAGCCGGGTCACCGGCGCCAAGACCTACGAGCTCGGCCAGGAGGCGCGGGTGATGGCGGTCGGCGCGCGACGTTCGGTCGACATCGCTGAGCTGGCGCAGCCGAGCCTGCTGCGGCTGTCCGAGCGTTCCGCCGACACCGCGCTGCTGTCGGTGCGCTCCGGCGTCGAGGCGCTCTATCTCGCACGCTCGGTCGGCAGCAATCCGCTGCAGCCGAACTATCTGCAGATCGGCAGCCGCCGTCCGCTCGGCGTCGGCGCCGGGGCGCTGGCGCTCCTGGTCTGGCTGCCGGACGCGGAGATCGAGGCAGTGATCGAGGTGATCGTGCCGCGGCTGGCGAAATCGCCGCGGATCACGCCGAAATTCCTGCGCGAGAAGATCGCGACCGCGCGCAAGGCCGGTCACACCGTGCTGATCGACGCGGCGTTTCCCGGCATGGGCGGCGTCGGCGTCCCGGTCCGCGACGAAACCGGCGAGGTGGTCGCCGCGCTCTCGATCGGTGCCGCGTCCGACCGCATCCGCCGCCGCGAGGCCGAGCTTGCCGAGATGCTGAAGAAGGAAGCCCAGGTGCTGGCCCGCGCAATGGCCCAGGCGCCGAAGAACGGGCGCGGCGGGAAGGTGGGCTGAGGCGGCGCCGCTTGCTTCGCCTCTCCCCGCGCGCGGGGAGAGGCCGGAACGCATCGAAGATGCGATCCGAGTGAGGGGGAGTTCCGCGAGTCCGATTGTCACCGTCTACGCGGAGAGAGCCCCTCACCCCAACCCTCTCCCCGTGAAGAACGGGGAGAGGGAGCAGACCGCCGGCGGCGCGGCAGCGGCGTCGACGCGAGCGCAGGCTCTTTTTCACCTCTCCCCGCTTGCGGGGAGAGGTCGGATCGCATCGCCAGATGCGATCCGGGTGAGGGGGTACAGGTCTCACCGCGTCCACGACTCGCCGAAGCAGCCCCTCACCCCGACCCTCTCCCCGTAAAGAACGGGGAGAGGGAGTGGATAGACGACGCCGCGTCTCAAGCCCCCTCGTCCAGCGCCACCAGGTCGCGCTTCTTGCGCAGCGCCGGCAGCAGCGGGCCGATCAGCAGCAGCGCGGCGAAGGCGAGGCAGACTGCGGAGATCGGCCGCTCCACAAAGGTCATGAGATTGCCCTGGGAGAGGATCAGCGACTTGCGCAGATTGTTCTCCAGCATCGGTCCGAGCACGAAGGCGAGCACCAGCGGCGCCGGCTCGTAGCCGAGCTTGCGCATGAAATAGCCGATCACGCCGAACGCGATCATCACATGGACGTCGAACACGTTGTTGCTGGAGCAGTAGACGCCGATGATGGTGAACAGGATGATCAGCGGGAACAGCACGTTGTAGGGCAGCCGCAGCAGCTGCACCCACATCCCGATCATCGGCAGATTGAGCACCAGCAGCATCAGATTGCCGATATACATGCTGGCGACGATGCCCCAGAACAGGCCGGGGTTTTGCGAGATCAGCAGCGGTCCGGGCTGCAGGCCGTGGATCACGAAGGCGCCGAGCAACAGCGCCATCACCACGTTCGGCGGGATGCCGAGCGTCATCAGCGGAATGAAGGCGCCGCCGGCCGCGGAATTGTTGGCCGACTCCGGCCCCGCGACGCCCTCGATCGCGCCATGGCCGAAGCGTTCGGGATGTTTCGAGAGCCGCTTCTCCAGCGCATAGGACGCGAACGACGCCACCACGGCGCCGCCGCCCGGCAGGATGCCGAGGAAGAAGCCGAGCAGGGTGCCGCGCGTCACCGGCCCGGCGCTGGCCTTCCAGTCCTCCTTGTTGGGCAAGAGCTGGGTGATCTTGGTGTTGATGATGTCGCGCTTGATCGCCTGCTCGGTGTTGAGCAGCACCTCGGCGACGCCGAACAGACCCATCACCACAGGCACGAGGCCGATGCCGTCGATCAGCTCGATGCGGCCAAACGTCAGCCGCGGCTGCGCGGTGATGCTGTCGAGCCCGACCAGGCCGAGCACGACGCCGATGCAGGCCATCAGCAGCGCCTTGGCCATCGAGCCTTGCGTGAGGAAAGTGAGCACCACGAGGCCGAGCACCATCAGGCTGAAATATTCGGCCGGGCCGAACGCGATCGCGATGCCGGCGAGCGAGGGCGCCACCAGCATCAGCGCGATCAGCGAGAAAGTGCCGGCGATGAACGAGCCGAACGCGGCGATGCCGAGTGCCGGGCCGGCGCGCCCTTGCTTGGCCATCTGGTGGCCGTCGATGCAGGTGACGACGGAAGCGGCTTCGCCGGGGATGTTGACCAGGATCGAGGTGGTCGAGCCGCCATACATCGAGCCGTAATAGATGCCGGCCATCATGATGATGCCGGACTCGGGCGTGCCCGACAGCGTCACCGGCAAGAGCAGCGACATCGCCGAGATCGGGCCGATGCCGGGCAGCACGCCGACCAGCGTGCCGATGAACACGCCGATGAAGCAGTAGAGCAGGTTGATCGGCAGCAGCGCGACGCCGAGGCCGTGAGCGACGTTGGCAAGGGTATCCATGGGCCGCGCCTCAGCCGATCTCGAACATGCCGTGGGGCAACTGAATGGACAGCAGGTGCTTCAGCATCCACCACATCCCGAGCGGCGCCAGGATCGCGATGGGGATCGCCACCGACCAGCGCACCGGATCGATCAGGCGCAGCAGGAGCAGCATCAGCGGGATCGCCGAGAGCAGGAAGCCGAGCGGCTCCAGCGCAAAGGCGAACGCGGTCAGGCAGGCGATCACCAGCACCGGCTTGCTCCAGCGCGCATGCTCCCAGCGCGAGGCGAAACTCGGCCCGCCCTCGGTGACTGCGGAGACGATGATCGAGGCTGCGAAGGCGCACATCAGGATGCCGGTATAGAACAGCACATAGCCGGAGCCGGGATCGTTGATGGTGCCGAGCTTCAGCTTCAGGCCCGACCAGATCACGAAGACGCCGAGCGCAAGCCCGATCAGCCCGCCCCAGAGCTCGGAGTTGTTGAGGCGGAGTTTGACGTTGGTTTGGTCACTCATGGGAATGCCTTCGGAAATCGCCCACCCGTTGGGTTTGGGCATTGATCTATCCCCGTCATTGCGAGCGAAGCGAAGCAATCCATTGTCACCGCGCATGCGGAAGGATGGATTGCTTCGTCGCTACAGCGCAAAATTGCTTTGCAATTTTGTCGCAACGCTCCTCGCAATGACGGAAGCTGATGGCGGCACGGCCGTCAGCCGCGCCCTACTTCTTCGCCAGCCCGAGCGTGTCGATCACCTTGCGCTCGGACTCGGTGACCTCGACCACGAACTTCTTGTAGTCCTCGGTGTTCTTGTAGTTCGGCACCATATCGTATTTGGCGAGCGTCGCGATCACCGCCGGGTCCTCGAGCGCCTTCTTGAAGGCGTCGTGCAGCTTGGCGACGATCTTGGGGTCCATGCCCTTGGGGCCTGCGATGCCGAACGGCGAGTCGTAGACCATGGGATAGCCGAGCTCCTTCAGCGTCGGCACGTCGGGATAGTTCGGCGAGCGCGCGCCGGTCCACACCATCAACAGCTTGAGCTTGCCGGCATCGACCAGCGGCCGCCAGCCGGTGGAATCGGCCTGCAGCATGGTGTGCTGTCCCAGCACCGCGGCGTTGGTCTCGGCGCCGCCCTTGAACGGCACCTGGGTCAGCTTGATCCCGGCCATCGCGGCGATCTGCTCCATGCCGATATGCAGCGAGGTGCCGGTGCCCGGCGTCGCATAGGTCACCTTGCCGGGGTTCTTCTTGGCGAAGTCGATCACGTCCTGCCAGGTCTTGAACTGCGACTCTGCGCTGGTAGTGACGCCGAAGGTGTAGCCGGTGAGGTGGATGATGTAGGAGAAGTCCTTCGCCGGATCCCAGGACACTTCCTGCATCAGCGGCAGGCGGAACACGGTGATCGGCAGCTGCGCGATGGTGTAGCCGTCGGGCTTGGCGGTCGCGGCCATCGTGGCGGGGCCGACGGTGCCGCCGCCGCCCGCCTTGTTGTCGATGGTGACGGGCTGGCCCAGCACCTTCGAGGCGCTGTCGGCGATCGCACGCATCGAGATGTCGGTCGAGCCGCCGGCCGGCCACGGCACGATCAGCGTGATCGGCTTGGTCGGATAATCCTGGGCGTGCGCCACAGCCGAGAGCAGCATGCCGGCGGCGGCGAGCAGGACCATCAAACGATTGCGCTGGGACATTCTTGGTCTCTCCCTTGTGGCCGCGTTGCGTCGCGCGCCGGTCTTGTTCAGTGGTGAGGATGATCCCCGTCATCGCAGGGACACAAGCCGCATTGGACAGAACGCGGCGGGCAACGGAAGGCCGAATTCGCCGCGGAGCCGCAGCTGCGACAATTGGTCTGCCGCGATGTGCCGAGGCGCGGAATTAGCCCGGCATTTGCGCCGATCGACGGGCATGGCGGAGACCGCGCAGGGCGGTCCTCGGGGGGCCGCGCCATGACCCGGGTGCCGCGTTTGGTCAAGCGAATAATCCAGGGAACCCAAGGGCATGGGCACCTTGCGAGAGCCCACGCTTCCGGTCATCATGGGTCGTTCCAACGCAGGAATGCTGTCCGACCGATGACGCCATCGCCCGACGCCACCGACGACGCCGTCATCAGGGTGTTTGCCGGCCTTCCCGCATTGCTCGACCGGGCGCCGGGGCTGGTCGAGCGCGGCCGGCGGCTCGATTGCGATTGCCTGATCGGACCGATGGAGCAGCCGTTTCACGCCGCGATCCGGGCCGGCCGCATCGTCGAATTCACCGCGGCGCCGCGCCTGATGCGCTCCTGGCGCTTCGGCTACCGCGCCACGCCGCAGGCTTGGGCGGCCTATTGGCAGGCCGAGCCCAAACCCGGCTGGCACGATCTGCTGGCGCTGACCAAGCGCGGCGAGGCGGTGCTGGAGGGCGATCTTTATCCCTTCATGACGCATCTGCAGTATTTCAAGGATCTGCTGGCGCTGCCGCGGCAGCAATTCGCGGTGGCTGCACCATGAGCCGTCGCATTGAGCACGGCCAGATCGAGCCGATGGTCGGCCGCTACGTTCACGTCGCGATCGGCGGCGAAGCGCACCGCATCTATTTCGAGGAGCACGGCAAAGGCATTCCGCTGGTCTGCCTGCACACCGCGGGCTCCGATGCGCGGCAGTGGCGGCATCTGCTCGCGGACAGCGAATTTGCTGCAAATTTCCGCATCATTGCCTTCGATATGCCCTGGCATGGCAAGTCGAATCCGCCGAAAAGCTGGACCGGCGATGAATACCAGCTCACCACTGCGCGCTACACCGAAACCATCCGCGCCTTCTGCCATGCGCTCCGCCTGGAGAAGCCGGTCGTGATGGGCTGCTCGATCAGCGGCCGCATCGTGCTCAACCTTGCGATCGAACACGCTGCCGAATTCCGCGCGCTGATCGGGCTCGAGGCTGCCGACTTCCAGGCGCCGTGGTACGATACGGATTGGCTGAACCGCCCGGACGTGCACGGCGGCGAAGTCTGCGCCGCGCTGGTCTCGGGGCTGATCGCGCCGCAAAGTCCCGATCACGCGCGGATGGAAACGCTGTGGGCTTACAAGCAGGGCGGCCCCGGCGTGTTCAAGGGCGACCTGTATTTCTACCGTGTCGACGGCGACCTGCGCGGCCGGGTCGGGTCAATCGATACTAAAGTATGCAGGCTCTATCTGCTCACGGGCGAGTATGATTTCTCCTGCACGCCTGAGGACACGAGGCGGACGGCAGCGGCAATAGGGGGCGCCAGCGTCACGATCATGGAGAAGCTCGGTCATTTTCCGATGAGCGAGAATCCCGATCAGTTTCGCCGCTACATCGCACCTGTCCTCGCCGACATTCTCACACACACATCGACCGTTTCCACGCAAGGAGTAGACGCATGACACGCAAATATCTGATCGGCTTCGCGCTCGCCGCCGCGCTCGGCGCGGGCCAGGCGCAGGCCCAGGAATTGACCGGCACGCTGAAGAACATCAAGGACACCGGCGCGATCACGCTCGGCTACCGCGATTCCTCGATCCCGTTCTCCTATCTCGACGACAACCAGAAGCCGATCGGCTACGCCATGGACATCTGCTACAAGATCGTCGACGCCATCAAGAAGGAGCTCAAGCTCGACAAGCTCGAGGTCAAGCTCAATCCGGTCACCTCGGCGACCCGCATCCCGCTGATGGCCAACGGCACCGTCGACCTCGAATGCGGCTCGACCACCAACAATGCCGAGCGCCAGAAGCAGGTCTCCTTCACCAACTCCCACTTCCTGACCGCGAGCCGCTACGTCACGAAGAAGGCGAGCAAGATCAACTCGATCGACGACCTGAAGGGCAAGACGGTGGTCTCGACCGCCGGCACGACCAACATCAAGCAGCTCACCGAGGCCAACCTCGCGCGCGGGCTGAGCGTCAACATCATCCCGGCCAAGGATCACGCCGAGGCCTTCCTGATGGTCGAGACCGACCGCGCGGTCGCCTTCGTGATGGACGACATTCTGCTGGCGAGCCTCGTTGCCGGCTCGAAGGCGCCGGACGACTACGTGATCTCCAAGGACGCGTTCTCCAAGCCGGAGCCCTACGGCATCATGCTGCGCAAGGATGACGCGCCGTTCAAGAAGGTCGTCGACGCCGCCACCGCCGCGCTCTACACCAGCGCGGAGGGCCAGAAGATCTACGACAAGTGGTTCACCCAGAAGATCCCGCCGAAGGGCCTCAATCTCAACGTGCCGCTCGGACCGGAGATGAAGAAGCAGCTTGCCAAGCCGTCGGACTCGCCGGATCCGGATGCGTATCTGGTGAACTAAGGGCGAGAGCGCAAATCGCGGCTCTCTGACGTCATTGCGAGCGAAGCGAAGCAATCCATTCTCACCGAGCACGCGGAAACATGGATTGCTTCGTCGCTTCGCTCCTCGCAATGACGGGGATGCATGGGTCGACAACCTTCTTGGGCTGACGATCCGAAAAATAAGCAGGTCCGGTCATTTTTGGAGGAGAATGGCCGGACATTTGCATAGTGGCGGCAGATGTGCACTTGCTGCACGGAAGCCGCCGTCATGCGTGATCGGCGCGGCTGCGCGGGGGACCTGTGAACTACAACTGGAATTGGCACATCTTCCTTGAGCCGAACCCGATGGGGACCGGCACCTATCTCGACCTGTTGCTGGCGGGACTGGTGGTCACCGTCAAGACGTCGCTGCTGGCCTGGATCATCGCGCTGGTCACAGGCTCGGTGATCGGCGTGCTGCGCACGCTGCCGTCGCGGACCGCGTCCTGGATCGGCTTCGCTTACGTCGAGTTCTTCCGTAACATGCCGCTGCTGGTGCAGCTGTTCCTGTGGTTCTTCGTGCTGCCGGAATTGCTGCCGAGGGCCGCCGGGCTGTGGCTGAAGCAACTGCCGAACGCGCCGTTCTGGACTGCGGCGATCGGCGTCGGCCTGTTCATGTCGGCGCGCGTCGCGGTGCAATTGCAGGCCGGCATCGGCTCGCTGCCGCGCGGGCAGAAGCAGGCCGCGACCGCGCTCGGCCTCACCACGGTGCAGATGTATCGCTACGTGCTGCTGCCGATGGCGTTCCGCATCATCCTGCCGCCGCTGACCTCCGAGTTTCTCAACACCATCAAGAACACCGCGGTCGCCATCACCATCGGCCTGATCGAACTGACCGGGCAGGCGCGCTCGATGCAGGAGTTCTCCTTCCAGGTGTTCGAGGCGTTCACCGCGGCGACCGTGCTCTATCTGCTCCTCAATTTCGTCGTGGTGACCGGGATGCGCCTGCTCGAGCGCTATGTCGCGATCCCCGGCTACATTTCGGGGAAATGACGATGCTCGGCAGTTTCGACCTCGATGTCATCCGCCGCTCGCTGCCCTATCTGTTCCTCGAGGGGATGCGCTTCACGTTGACACTGACGGCACTCGCGGCCTTCGGCGGCCTGGTGTTCGGCACGCTGATCGCCCTGATGCGGCTGTCGGGTTACAAAACGCTCGGGCGTATCGCCGGCATCTATGTCGACTTCATCCGCTCGCTGCCGCTGGTGCTGGTGATCTTCTGGTTCTACTTCCTGGTGCCGTATATCGGGCAGTGGCTGACCGGCGCGTCGCGCCCCATTTCGGTCGGCGCCTTCGCCTCCTCGCTGATCACCTTCATCGCGTTCGAGGCGGCGTATTTCTCCGAGATCATGCGCGCCGGCATCCAGTCGATCTCGCGCGGCCAGCCCGCCGCGGCCAGCGCGCTCGGCCTGACCTACGCGCAGACCATGCGCTACGTCGTGCTGCCGCAGGCGTTCCGCAACATGCTGCCGGTGCTGCTGACCCAGACCATCGTGCTGTTCCAGGACACCTCGCTGGTCTACGTGCTCTCGATCCCGGACTTCCTCGGCGCCGCCAGCAAGGTGGCGCAGCGCGACGGCCGCCTGGTCGAGATGTATCTGTTTGCCGCGCTGGTCTACTTCGTCGTTTCCTGTGTCGCGTCCTACGGCGTCCGCCGCCTGCAGTCGCGCATCGCCATCGTTCGGTAGCCGATAATGTCAGCCGACTTTGCACCGGCGGTGCCCTTCACCTCTCCCATAGGGAGAGGTCGGATCGCGTCAGCGATCCGGGTGAGGGGTTTCGTTCCATCCGTAGACCGTAACCCCTCACCCGGCGCTTCGCGCCGACCTCTCCCATCGAAGTCGGATATATCCGACTTCGACAATTTTAGTTGCCCAACTCGGGTAAACCCGAGTTGGGTGGGAGAGGTGTTCGACCGTTTTCGCTGCAACCGTTGAGCCATCATGATCGAGATCAATCACGTCAATAAATGGTACGGGCCGAGCTTTCAGGCGCTGAAGGACTGCACCACCAGCGTCGCCAAGGGCGAGGTGGTGGTGGTCTGCGGCCCGTCCGGCTCGGGCAAGTCGACCCTGATCAAATGCGTCAACGCGCTGGAGCCGATCCAGGGCGGCGAGATCATTCTCGACGGCATCAAGGTCAACGACCCCAAGACCGACCTGCCGAAGCTGCGCTCGCGGGTCGGCATGGTGTTCCAGCACTTCGAGCTGTTTCCGCATCTGCGCATCGTCGACAATCTCTGCCTCGCGCAGGAGAAGGTGCTCGGCCGCAAGCATGAGGACGCGCTGGCCAAGGGCATGAAGCTCTTGGAGCGGGTCGGGCTGAAGGATCACGCCAAAAAGTTTCCGGCGGAATTGTCCGGCGGCCAGCAGCAGCGCGTCGCCATCGCACGCGCGCTGGCGATGGATCCGATCGCGATGCTGTTCGACGAGCCGACCTCGGCGCTCGATCCCGAGATGATCAGCGAGGTGCTCGACGTCATGGTCGACCTCGCCCGCGAGGGCATGACCATGATGGTGGTCACCCACGAGATGGGCTTTGCCAACAAGGTCGCCGACCGCGTCATCTTCATGGACCGCGGCGAGATCGTCGAGGACGCCAAGAAGGCCGACTTCTTCGGCCAGCCCCGCAGCGACCGCGCGCAGAAGTTCTTGTCGAAGATTTTGCAGCACTAGGCTGAGGTCACACCGGCCCCTCCACGTCATTGCGAGCGCAGCGAAGCAATCCATCGGGCCGCGTGTGCGGAGGCATGGATTGCTTCGCTGCGCTGGCAATGATGCTCTAACCCTCGTCATTCCGGGTTCGCGCCAACCGGCGCGCCCCGGAATGACGGCCGCGGAGGCTTTATCACCGCGCGCAATTTGCGTATACGAAGGCCTGAAACCAGCCCTTCGTCCGCAGGAGAACCAGCTTGGAAAAGATCGCTTACGTCAACGGCTCGTATGTGCCGCATTCCGAGGCCAAGGTCTCGGTGTTCGACCGCGGTTTTCTGTTCGCCGACGGCATCTATGAGGTCGCCGCGGTGCTCGACGGCAAGCTGATCGACAACGCCTCGCATCTGGCGCGGCTGGAGCGTTCGGTCGGCGAGATCAAGCTCAAGCTGCCGGAGACGCTGGAGCGGATCGAGGAGATCCAGAAGGAGCTGGTCAAGCGCAACAACCTCGTCAACGGCATGGTCTATCTCGAGGTCACCCGCGGCGCCGACACCGGGCGCGACTTCGCCTTCCCGAAGGCCGACGTCAAGCCCACCCTGATCATGTTCACCTCGGAAAAGGACATCATCAACGCGCCCTCGGCGAAGGCCGGCATCAACGTCATCACGGTGCCCGACATCCGCTGGGAGCGCCGCGACATCAAGAGCGTGGCGCTGCTGGCGCAGGTGCTGGCCAAGCAGGCCGCCGCCGAAGCCGGCGCCGGCGAGGCCTGGATGATCGAGGACGGCAAGGTCACCGAGGGCGGCTCGTCCTCGGCTTTCATCGTCACCCAGGACGACGTCATCGTGACGCGGCAGAACGGCAACGAGATCTTGCCGGGCTGCACCCGCAAGGCCGTGGTCAAGCTCGCCGAGGAACGCCAGCTCCGCATCGAGGAGCGCGCCTTCACCGTGGCCGAAGCGCTCGCCGCCAAGGAAGCCTTCACCACCAGCGCCTCGGTGTTCGTGCAGGGCGTGGTCAAGATCGACGGCCGCGAGGTCGGCAACGGCAAGGTCGGCCCGATGACCGCCCGCCTGCGCGAGATCTACGTCGAGTTCGCCAAGGCGACCGCGGTTTAGCTGCCCGAACAACGCCCTCTCACCGTCACCCTGAGGTGGCCGCTTCTTCAGCGGCCCTCGAAGGGTCGACGGCCGCCAGCGGGGCCGTTCATCCTTCGAGGCTCGCCCAGCGGCGCAATTGCGCCGCAAGGCTCGCACCTCAGGATGACGGTGAGAGATTGCGCTTTATGCTCACGCTGCCACCTTCACCTTCACCGGATGCACGGCGCGGAAGGCGATCGCGATCCGGTTCCAGGCGTTGATGGTGCCGATCAGCATGGTCAGATTGGCCAGCTCAGGTTCGGAGAACGCGGCGTGCACGGCCTCGTAATCGGCGTCGGGCGCATGGGTTTCCGCGACCAGCGTCAGCGCCTCGGTCCAGGCCAGCGCGGCGCGCTCGCGCTCGGAATAGAGCGGCGACTCGCGCCAGGCGTTGAGCAGATAGAGCCGCTGCTCGGTCTCGCCGTGCTTGCGGGCGTCCTCGGTGTGCATGTTGATGCAGTAGGCGCAGCCGTTGATCTGCGACGCCCGGGTCTTCACCAGCTCGATCAGCGACTGCTCGAGGCCGCTTGCGCTGATCTGACTTTCCACCGCGACCAGCGCTTTGATGGTCTCGGGGGCAGCCTGGTAGAAGTTCATGCGGGGTTTCATCGTCGTTCTCCTTTGGTGTGTTGAATGATGGTTAGTGCGCGCCGCCGCCGGCGAGCTGGCCGGGCTTCTTCAAAAACAGGCCCGCGATCAGCGCCACGATCAGCGCGACCCCGAGCAGATAGAAGGTGTCGCTGAAGGCGAGGATGTAGGCCTGCTTCTGCACGATCTTGCCGATCGCGACGAAGGCGCGGCTGGTGGCGTCGAGCTGGTTGGCGATGCCGTGATTCATGAAGTACTGGGTCAGCTGCGAAATCCGCGCGCGGGTCGCCGGATCGAACAGCGAGACCTGCTGGGTCAGCACGTTGGAGTGAAACTGCTCGCGCTTGGTCAGCAGCGTCTGCAATAGCGCGATGCCGACCGCGCCGCCGAGATTGCGCATCATGTTGAACAGCGCGGAGGCGGAGCCTGCATTCTCGACCTCGACGCCGCCGGTCACCACCGCCGACAGCGGCGCCATCACCAGCGCCTGGCCGATGGCGCGCACGATGTTGGGCCAGAACAGCTGGTCCGTCGCGTAATCATTGGTCATGGTGATGTTCATGAAGTTGGAGACGGCGAACAGCACGAAGCCGATGCCGATCAGGATACGGGCATCGAAGCGCTGCATCAGCCGCGGCACCAGCGGGATCAGCAGCAGCTGCGGCAAGCCGGTCCAGGCCAGCACCAGGCCGATCTGTTCGGCGTTGTAGCCCTGGATGCGCGCCAGGTATTGCGGCAGGATGAACACCGAGCCGTACAGCGCGATGCCGAGCAGGAAGTTCGCCAGCATGCCGAAGCCGAAATTGCGGCGGGCGAGCAGGCGCAGATTGAGCAGCGGCTTTTTCACGGTGAACTCGATCACCAGGAACGCGGCCAGCGCGACGGCGGCGATCACCGACAGCCTGACGATGAAGGGCGAGCCGAACCAGTCGTCCTTGTTGCCTTCCTCGAGCACGGTCTGCAGCGCGGCAAGCCCGATCGCCATCGTGATGATGCCGGGCCAGTCGCCCTTCGCGAGCAGCGACAGCTTCATCGGGCTCGATTCGAGCGAGAAGTACAGCATGCCGACCATGATCGCGCCCGGCACCAGGTTGACGTAGAAGATGTACTCCCAGCCCCAGTTCTCGGTGAGATAGCCGCCGATGGTCGGGCCGATCGCCGGCGCGAAGGTGGCCGACAGCGCGAACAGCGCGAGCCCGATCGGCTGCTTGGCTTTCGGCAGCAGCGTGATGATCAGCGTGAACGCCATCGGAATCAGCACGCCGCCGGAAAACCCCTGGATGGCGCGCAGCACGATCATCTGCGGCAGGTTTTGCGCCAGCGCGCAGGCCGCCGAGAACAGCAGGAACAGCAGCGCATTGGTGAGCAGATAGACGCGCACCGAGAACACCTGGGCGAGCCAGCCGCTCAAGGGGATCACGATGATCTCGGCGATGAGATAGGAGGTCGAGATCCAGCCGCCGTCATCGATGCCGGCGCCGATCGCGCCCTGAATGTCGGCCAGCGAGGCGTTGACGATCTGGATGTTGAGCACCGCCATGAACGCGCCGAGGTTGGCGCCAACCACCGCGATCCAGACTTTTGCCGGCACCGCGGGCGCGACCGGTGTGGCGGGCGAGGTGAGGGTGGCGGCATTTGCGGCAGGGTTGAGCGCGGTCATCGGATTTGTCCTGGCTTGCATCGCGAGGATGCATTAGGCGGCCGTTTTCGATAATCCGGGAAAGATTGGAAGGATTGTCAGGCAGCGATTGATAATCGGCGCGCGGCGAGCAGCCGGCGCTGCGTTGCGATGCTGTTCCCTCAATGCGTGGTGAGGTGAGCACATTCCTCAGGCTCCCTCTCCCCTTGCGGGAGAGGGTGGGGAGAGGGGTACCCCGGGCGCTGACATCAGAGATTTGCGCCAGCTATCCCAATCTTGCCGACGCGTGACTCTCGGCACCAGTGTTCGCGCGATGCGTCCGACGTCAGCGCAAGCGGCACCCCTCTCCCCAACCCTCCCCCGCAAGGCTACGAGATTCACACGTCTCGGAGGCTCCACCCATGCTTGATGGCGTGGAACTGAGTGAGGCCTGTGAGCATGACGATGGGGCCTGGCTTTCCGTAGTAGCCGGTCCAACCACCGAGCCTTGCGAAGACCCACGCGGCATAGGCGAGCGAGCCTTTAGGATGCGGGTTCTTCTGCTTGGCGGTCTTGCCTTCGAGGGTTTGGCAGACCCGCTCCAAGACGGGCCGGTCGTCGGGATCAAAGACGTCATGGAGCGGGCGCTTGGTTTCGCCGTCGCGCTCAGCCACGAGCTGCATCACCTTGATCGCAGCGATCAGAATGACCGTGACGAGCTTTTCGAGCGGTCCGTCCTGCTCCTGCCGCAGGGCCTCGACATCGAAGCCCTTGGTCTTCATCGTGCGGAACAGTTGTTCGATGGTCCAGCGCAAACGATAAAAGCCAATGATCCGACGCCCATCGGCAATGTCGTTGACCTGATGGGTGGTGAGCAGGAACCACAGCGCCGGATCCTCTCCTTCAGGAGGATCAATCTCGCGGCCGATAACGAGTGTCACGCTGATGGCTGCAGGCAGCCCGCCGCTGGCCGCATGATGTTTCGGCCGCTTGATCTCCACCTTGCCAAATCTGATGGACAACTCGGCCTTGCGAGCTTTTCGGCCGGGCGCAGCCGGCAACTCCACCGTCATGCGGCCAGCTTCGTCCCACGCCTCGGCCTTGGCGAACAGCAAGCCTCCATCGACGAGGCTGCGGTCCTGAGCGGCGCGCACCAGCTTCTCCACATTGGCCGGCTTGAAGACGAAGCATTCGTAGATGTCGCCTTCGCGATCCTCGACGACCGTGACGCAGGTCGCGCCGGCTTCGGCCAAGGCGCTGGCGCTCTCGGCACCCGACAGCCAGCGTCGGCTGTCCTTTTCCTCAAATGTCCTTTGTTTGCGCTTCTCGCGTTCGCCGCCCTGGCGCGTCAGAAAGAGGTTGTCGACCAGCCCAAGTGTCGCTCCCGTATTGGCGTCCACCGCGATGACCGGGTGAAAGGACAGCCCCACGCCCTTCTCGTCCACCCGCAGGGCCGACGTGTCCTGAATGGCGAGCACGTGCCGCCCGCCGACCTGACTGCAAGTGCGCACTCGCGCCGCCGACATCATCGTGCCGAGCGTCACCTTCGGATTGTGCAGGAACCGCGTAATCCGCATCTCGCCGGCGCGGTCACCGCCCAACCGCCTGACGCTGACACTCCCGCCACCGTATCCAACAAGGCGCCCATACAAAAAGGCCCCCCTTTTGCCAGGCGCTCGTCCCCAAAATCTCCCAGGCTCAGCTCCATGGCTCCCTCCCGTATGCGAATCTCGCCCATAGAGAGTCAGCTTCCGAGCCAGACTACAAGCCTCCCACGATGTGTGAATGTTGTAGCCCGCAAGGGGGGAGGGAGCCCCACTGCCGTTGCTTGTGGTGCGAAGAAAGAGCTGCAGAAAGAGCGCGACCGACGCAACGATCGATCGCGCTTCATCTGTCGTTGACTGTTGCCGCTACCCGCCGTCCGGCTTGCCCGCCGCCGCCACGCGCCGCTTCGTTTCGCGCTCCGCAACCACCGTCGCCTTGGTGTTGATAACCGGCACCGCCGACATGCCCGGCCGCAGCAGGCCGGTGAGGTTGTGGTCGTCGAGCACGATCTTCACCGGCACGCGCTGCACGATCTTGGTGAAGTTGCCGGTGGCGTTGTCGGGCGGCAGCAATGCGAATTCGAGGCCGCTGGCCGGCGACAGGCTGTCGACATGGCCCTTCAGCCTGGTGTTGTGAAAGCTGTCGACGGTGAGCTCGACCGGTTGGCCGTTGCGCACATTGGTGAGCTGGGTCTCCTTGAAATTGGCGACCACATAGACCGCGTCGAGCGGCACCACGGCCATGAGTTGCGTGCCGGCCTGCACATACTGTCCGACCCGCAACGTGCGGGCGCCGATGGTGCCGTCCACCGGCGCCTTGATCTCGGTGTAGGAAAGATTCAGTTCGGCCTGGTGCTCGACCGCGCGCGCCCGATCGGCTTGCGCCACCGCCTGCGCGCGCTGTGTCGTCAGCACGTCGACCTTGCGCTCGGCGGCTGACAGCGCCGATTTCGCGCCCTGCAGCTGCGCGGTGTTGGCGCGCAGCGCGGCGTCGGTCTGCTGCGCGCGCTGAATGGTGCCGGAGCCACTCTTCATCAGCCCGTCGTAGCGGGTCTGCTCCTCCTGCGCGAATTTCAGATTGGCCTCGGCGGCGGTCACGTCGGCCTTGCTCTGATCGATCACCGACTGCTGCAGCGCGAGCTGCGCATCGAGGTTACGCACCGCGGCTTCAGCAGCATCGACATCGGCCCTCGCCTGGTTCAGCGCGGTGCGATAGTCGCGGTCGTCGATCTGCGCCAGCAGCTGCCCGGCCTTCACCGGCTGGTTATCGGTGACCAGCACGCGGGCGATATAGCCCGACACCTTCGGCGCGATGATGGTGGTATCCGCCTTCACATAGGCGTCGTCGGTCGACTCGAGGTAACGGCCGGTGGTGATGTAGTCGTAGCCGAAGTCGGCGGCGACGGCGATGCCGAGCGCCGCGGCCAGCGCGAGCGCCGCCCGCTTGATCACCTTCCGTGACGGGCGGACGTCGATTTTTGTCGATTCTTCAGGGACATAGGTGGTCGTCGACATGGCATCCTCCGGGTCGAGCGTGCGTCCTTGCAGAAAGGGCGCCTTTCAACTGCCTTAGATGCAATGTCCTCCCCGCTGTGATAATCCCGATAAAACTGGAAGCATTATCAAGCCAGCGCTGACAATCCCGGGCTTGCTACATGGACCGCCTGACCAGCCTGACCGCCTTCGTCCGGGTCGTGGACTCCGGCGGCTTTTCCGCGGCCGGCCGCCGGCTCAACATGTCGACGACCATGGTGAGCAACCACGTGCAGTCGCTGGAGGACCGCCTCGGCGTGCGGCTGCTCAACCGCACCACGCGCAAGGTCAGCCTCACCGAAATCGGCCAGGCCTATTACGACCGCGCCATCCAGATCCTCGCCGACATCGAGCAGGCCGACGAGCTCGCCGGCGCACAGCAATCGGTGCCGCGCGGCACGCTGCGGATCTTCACCAACACCCATCTCGTCCAGTTCCTCTCGCCCGCGGTCGCCGAGTTCCTCGCGACCTATCCCGAGGTCAAGGTCGACCTCGCAATCGGCGAGCGCAATGTCGATCTGATCGACGAGAACTTTGATCTTGCGGTGCGCATGGTGCCGCCGCCGGACTCCAGCCTGATCGTGCGCACCATCGCGACCTGGCGCCATGTGCTGTGCTGCTCGCACGGCTATATCGAAGCGCACGGCAAGCCGGAGCAGCTCGCCGAGCTCGCGACGCGCAACTGCATGCGTCACGCCAACTATCCGTTCGGCGACGAGTGGCATTTCATCGACCGCAAGGGCACGCCGGCCGCGGTGAGGGTGGCGGGCAACCTGATCTCCAACAGCGGCGAAACGTTGAAGCTCGCGGCACTCGCCGGCGTCGGCGTCTTCCTCGCCGCGGGCTTTCTGGTGCGCGACGAATTGGAGTCGGGGCAGCTGGTCCGCCTGCTGCCGGAATACCGGCCGGTCGAGTTCACCATGAACGCGGTCTATCCGCACCGCCATCACCTCTCGGCCAAGGTGCGCACCTTCATCGACCTCCTGGTCCACCACGCCACCGAGCAGCAGAAGTTGATCAATCCGTATTCGTGAGCTGCCGTCATTGCGAGGAGCGATAGCGACGAAGCAATCCATGCCTGGGCGAATGCGGAACGATGGATTGCTTCGCTGCGCTCGCAATGACGTGGATCGAGCCGCGTAAGCAACTCCATCCCCGTCATCCTGAGGTGCGAGCCTCTTCGGCGAGCCTCGAAGGATCGACGGCCACCAGCCGGGCCGTGCATCCTTCGAGGGCCGCTGAAGAAGCGGCCACCTCAGGATGACGGGTCGGGCAGTGTCGCGCGCAGCGCTTCCTTCGCTCATAACCGCCCGCGTCGCACGCATGGCGTACGCGTGTATGAAGGAGACGCCGCCAGCCGCCGAGGCCCACCAATGCATCGTTTCCTCGCATCCATCCTGTTCGCGATCGCAGCAAACATGTTGCTGCACTCACCCGCCTTCGCCGCCTACCCCGACCATGTCGTCAAGATCGTGGTGCCGTTCGCGCCGGGCGGCGGCACCGATGTGGTGGCGCGGACGCTGGCGCAGGAGATGCAGAAGGATCTCGGCGGCACCATCATCATCGAGAACAAGCCGGGCGCGGGCACCATCATCGGCACCCAGAGCGTCGCCACCAGCCCGGCCGACGGTTACACGCTGCTGATGGGCACGTTCGCCAACGCGGTCAATCCGAGCCTCTACAAGAAGCTGCCCTACGATCCGCACAAGGATTTTGTGCCGGTGGCGCTGGTCGCGCGCTCCTTCAATATCGTGGTGGTCAATCCGGCCTCGCCGGTGAAATCGATCGCCGATCTGATTGCGGCCGCGAAGGCCGATCCGGAAAAGCTCTCCTACGGCACCTATGGCACCGGCACCTCGGCGCATCTCGCCGGTGAGTTGTTCAAGCATCTGGCCGGCGTCAATCTCACCACCGTGCCCTACAAGGGCGCGGCGCCGGCGATCACCGATTTGCTCGGCGGCCAGATCCAGGTGATGTTCACGACGGTGGCGAGCTGCGCGTCGCTGGTTGCGGCCGGGCAGTTGCGCGCCATCGCGGTGACCTCGGCCGAGCGCTCGGCGGCGTTCCCGCAACTGCCGACGGTGGCGGAGGCCGGCGTGCCGGGCTATGTCGCGGAATCCTGGTACGGCCTATTCGCGCCGGCGAACACCCCGCCTGATGTGATCGAGCGCCTGAACAAATCCGCCGCCAAAGCGGTGCAGTCCGACGCCTTCAAGAAGCTCGGCCTCAATGAGGGCCTCGTGATGGTCGCAGCGCCGCCGGCCGAGCTCGACCGCTACTTTGCCGGCGAGGAGGCGCGTTGGCGCAAGGTGATCGGGGACGCCGGCATCAAGTTGGAGTAGCTGCCATGCGCGAGGCGACGATCACATCTTTTTGCGTCGCATTGCCGTAACCGTGATTCTAGACGCAACGAACAGGTTCCTGGATCGTTGATCGCGGGGCAGTGCCGGCGAGATCGCCGCGCACGGGCAACGATGTGGCTTAATGAGTAGGCTGATGATGTGGATATTGTTAGTGCTGCCGTTCATCGGCTTGCTGTGGGTGCCGTTCTACAATTTCGCCGAGCCGTCGCTGTTCGGCTTTCCCTTCTTCTACTGGTACCAGCTCGCCTGGGTGCCGATCTCCTCGCTCTTGATCTGGCTGGTCTATCGCAGCCGCGCGCCTGAGCGCGACGAGACGCGGTGAGGGGGCGGCCATGAACAACGGGATCGCCTGGATCGCGCTATCCGTCTTCGTCTTCTTCTTCGCGCTCGTCACCGTGATGGGCTTCTTCGCCGCGCGCTGGAAGTCCGGTCCGGTCGGCGAGCATCTCGACGAGTGGGGTCTCGGCGGCCGCCAGTTCGGCACCTGGATCACCTGGTTCCTGGTCGGCGGCGATTTCTACACCGCCTACACCGTGATCGCGGTGCCGGCGCTGGTCTATGCCGTCGGCGCCTACGGCTTCTTCGCGCTGCCCTACACCATCATCGTCTATCCCTTCGTGTTCGCGGTGATGCCGGTGCTGTGGAAGAAGGCGCATGCCGCGGGGCACGTCACCGCCGCCGACGTCGTGCATGCCGCCTATGCCTCGCGCGCGCTCGAGCTCGCAGTGGCGCTGACCGGCCTGGTCGCGACCATGCCCTATATCGCGCTGCAGCTGATCGGCATGGAAGTCGTGATCAAGGCGATGGGGCTGTCGGGCGAATTGCCGATCATCGCCGCCTTCGTGATCCTCGCGCTCTATACCTACAGCTCCGGGCTACGCGCGCCGGCGCTGATCGCCTTCGTCAAGGACATCATGATCTACATCGTGGTCTTGACCGCGGTGGTCGTGGTGCCGGCAAAGCTCGGCGGCTACGGCGCGGTGTTCGCCGCGGCGAACGACGCCTTCACGGCAAAGGGCGGCGCCACCGGGCTGACGTTGAAGCCGGCGCAATATCTGCCCTATGCCACGCTGGCGCTGGGATCGGCGCTCGCGGCCTTCATGTATCCGCACACGCTGACCGGCATCTTCGCCTCGAAATCGGCTGACACCATTCGCAAGAACGCGATCCTGCTGCCGGCCTATACGCTGCTGCTCGGCCTGATCGCGCTCCTCGGCTACATGGCCTATGCGGCAGGCATCAAGGTAACATCGCCGAACGACGTCGTGCCGATGCTGTTCAAGACGCTGTTCCCGGAATGGTTCGCAGGCTTTGCGTTCTCGGCGATCGCGATCGGCGCGCTGGTGCCGGCGGCGGTGATGAGCATCGGCGCTGCCAATCTGTTCACCCGCAATGTCTGGAAGTCCTACGTCAATCCGGACATTTCGCATGCCGGCGAGGCGTCGGTGGCCAAAATCACCTCGCTGGTGGTGAAGGTCGGCGCGTTGGCCTTCATCCTGTTGCTGCCGACGCAATATGCGCTCGACCTGCAATTGCTTGGTGGGCTCTGGATCGTGCAGACGCTTCCCGCGCTCGTGTTCGGCCTGTTCACCGTCTGGTTCCGCGCCGAGGGGCTGCTGCTCGGCTGGGCCGTCGGCATCGGCTGGGGCACCTATACGGCGTGGAGCAACGGGCTGAAGCCGCTGGCCTCGATCTCGCTCGGCGATGCCAGCTACACCTTCTATGTCGGGCTCGGCGCGCTGCTGCTGAACATCGCGGTCGCGGTGCTTGCGACCGTCGTGGTCAGCCTGGTGTCACCCGCCAAGCGCGGCGCGGCGGCCTGAGCCGTCGCCCGCGTCAACAGGGGCGGAGAGTTGCGCGGTCAGCCGCGCCACTTCCGCCTTTGTTTTTTCGATCGCGGCGTCCTTCACCGGGCCGTAGCCACGGATCTCCATCGGCGCCTTGGCCAGCGCGACGAGCTCGGGCAGCCGCGCCGCATCGAGCTTGCTGATGATCGTGTCGATCAGCGCCTCGTACCAGGTGATCAGCGCACGCTCGGCGCGCCGCTCCGCGGTGTAGCCGAACAGATCGAACGGCGTGCCGCGCAACCCTTTCAGCCGCGCCAGCAGTTTGAGCGGTGTCTGCATCCACTGGCCGAAGGCGCGCTTGCGCGGCCGTCCGCGCGCATCAAGCCGCGCCGGCAGCAGCGGCGGCGCGAGGTGATACTGCACGCGAAAATCGCCATCGAATTCTCGCCTGAGCTCGTCGAGGAAGCCGCTCTGCATATGCAGCCGCGCCACCTCATACTCGTCCTTGTAGGCCATCAGCTTGAACAGCGCGCGGGCGACGGCCTCGGTGAGACTCTCGCTGCCAAGCGCCGCCTCGGCACGGCGCACGCGGTCGACCGTTGCACGATAGCGCGCGGCATAGGCCTCGTCCTGATAGTCGCGCAGGAAATCGGCGCGCCGCGCGATGATCTGGTCGAGCGTCTCGGACCCTTTGCTGGCTGCATCCTCGGTCTTCGGCAGGAACTCCGGATCGGCGAACGCAATCCGGCCCCAGGCCAGCGCCTGCTGGTTGCGCTCGACGGTGACGCCGTTGAGCTCGATCGCGCGCGTCAGCGCGTCCAGCGACACCGGCACCAGGCCCTGCTGCCAGGCAAAGCCGAGCATCATGATGTTGGCGTAGACGCTGTCGCCAAGCAGCCGCTCGGCCAGCGCGTTGGCATCGATGCTCGAGAGATTGCCGGGTCCGATCACCCGCTCGATGGCGCGCAAGCGCACCGGCGAGGCGAGGTCGGCATCGCGAAACCGCACCACGTCGCCGGTCGGCATCTCCGCGAGGTTAACCGCGGCGCGCATGCCCTTGCGATAGGAGCCGGAGGCTTTCGCCGACGAGCTCACCACGAGGTCGCAGCCGATCAGCGCATCGGCCGCGCCCTGGTCGATCCGCACCTGGTGCAGCGCTTCGGGCGCCGCCGACAGCCGCAGATAGCTCAGCACCGGGCCGAACTTTTGCGCAAAGCCGGTGAAGTCGAGCACCGAGACGCCGCGGCCCTCGAGATGCGCCGCCATCGCGATCAGCGCGCCGACCGTGATCACGCCGGTGCCGCCGACGCCGGTGACCAGCAGGTCATAGGGCTTGTCGAGCATCGCCAGCTCCGGCGTCGGCAGCGTGGCGGCACGCGCCAGCGGATCGATCGCGCTTGCGGCTTTCGCCCGCCGCTTGCCGCCTTCGATGGTGACAAAGCTCGGGCAAAAGCCGTTGAGGCAGGAAAAGTCCTTGTTGCACGTCGACAGGTTGATCTTGCGCTTGCGGCCGAACGGCGTCTCCTTCGGCTCGACGCTGAGGCAGTTCGACTCCACCGAGCAGTCGCCGCAGCCTTCGCAGACGAGGTCGTTGATATAGGCAAAGCGCGCAGGGTCGGGAAGCGTGCCGCGCTTGCGCCGCCGCCGCTTCTCGGTGGCGCAGGTCTGCTGATAGATCAGCACGGTGACGCCGGAGATTGCGCGCAGCTCGCGCTGCACGGCGTCCATCTCCTCGCGCGGATGGATGGTGACGCCTGAGGGAAAATCGGCGGGCGAGAATTGCGCCGGCGCATCCGACACCAGCGCGATCCGCGACACGCCCTCGGCGCGGACGCTGTGTGCGATCGCCTGCACGCTGACCGGGCCGTCGACCGGCTGGCCGCCGGTCATCGCCACCGCGTCGTTGAACAGGATTTTGTAGGTGACGTTGGCCTTTGCCGCGATCGCCTGGCGGATCGCCATCGAGCCGGAGTGGTAGTAGGTGCCTTCGCCGAGATTCTGGAACACGTGGCTGTTGCCGGTGAATCGCGACGACGCCGCCCAGTTGACGCCTTCGCCGCCCATCTGGATCAGCGACGAGGTCTCGCGGTCCATCCAGCTCGCCATGAAGTGGCAGCCGATACCGGCTAATGCCTTGGAGCCTTCGGGCACCTTTGTGGAAGTGTTGTGCGAGCAGCCCGAGCAGAAATACGGCGTCCGCGTCGCGCCCGGCACGGCGATTGTGCGGTCCTGCTCCGGCGCGAGTTCAGCCACGCGCCGCGCCAGCTGCAACTCCGGAAACATCGGATCGAGCCGCCGCGCCAGCACGCCGGCCAGCATAAGCGGCGACAATTCGCCGATCCACGAGATCAGCCGTGCGCCGGTTTCGTCATGCTTGCCGACCATCCGCTCCGGCTTCGCGCCCGGATAGTCATAAAAATATTCCTTGAACTGGCTTTCGATGATGCCGCGCTTCTCCTCGACCACCAAAATCTCGCGCTTGCCCTTCACGAACTCCATCGCGTCGTGCAGCGCCAGCGGCCACACCATGCCGACCTTGTAGATGTCGATGCCGAAGCGGCGGCAACTGGCTTCATCGAGCCCGACCAGCCGCAGCGCCTCCATCAGGTCGAGATGCGCCTTGCCCGTGGTGACGATGCCGTAGCTCGCGTCCTTGACGTTGTAGATGCGGCGGTCGATCGGATTGGCTTTTGCAAAGGCGTACACCGCATGCTTCTTCGCCTCCAGCCGCTCCTCGATCTGCGGCCCCGGCAGATCGGGCCAGCGATAGTGCAGGCCGCCGGGCGGCGGCGTGAAATCGGGCTGGATGAACCGGCGCGGCGGCCGCAGTTCGACCGAAGCGCCTGACTCGACGATCTCCGAGATCGCCTTGAAGCCGACCCACATGCCGGAGAAGCGGCTCAGCGCATAGCCGTATTCGCCGAACGCGAGATATTCGCCGACGTCGGCGGGGTGCAGCGTCGGCATGAACCAGCTCATGAAGGCGACGTCGGACTGGTGCGGCATCGAGGAGGACACGCAGCCATGATCGTCGCCGGCAACGACCAGCACGCCGCCATGCGGCGACGAGCCATAGGCATTGCCGTGCTTCAGCGCATCGCCGGAGCGGTCGATGCCGGGGCCCTTGCCGTACCACAGCCCGAACACGCCATCGACTTCGCGATCCCGTTGCGTCTCGACCTGCTGCGAGCCGAGCACCGCGGTGGCCGCGAGGTCCTCGTTGACCGCAGGCAAGAATTCGATGCGGCTGTCCTTGAGTTGCTGCTGGATCTTCCACAGCTCGAGATCGACACCGCCGAGCGGCGAGCCGCGATAGCCGGAGATGAAGCCCGCGGTGTTGAGCCCGGCGGCGCGGTCGCGCCTGATCTGGTCGAGCGCGATGCGCACGATCGCCTGCGTTCCGGTGAGGAAGACACGGCCGTGCTGGCGGGTGTAGCGGTCGGAGAGCTGATAGGCGTCAAGCTGCGGCATCTGGCCCATGACTGACCCCTTAAGGAATCGATGTGATCTCAGACCCAACGCTACGCCTGAGCCGTTGGTAGGTCTTACCTATCTGTTCGGCTCGAAACACATTCTCGGCAAAAGATTGCTGAATTCGTTCAATTCTGGTAGATTTTACCAAAATGGAGCTGAATCGTGGTTGAGGAGCAAGACGAGAAGATCCTCGCCGAGTTGCAGAAAGACGGCCGCGCCACCAACCAGCAGTTGGCCGACACCGTCGGCATGTCGACCTCGGCCTGCTGGCGCCGCGTCCGCGCCCTGGAAGAGTCCGGCGTCATCGAAGGCTATTCGGCGCTGGTGAAGCGCGAAGCGGCGGGCTTTGCGACCTCCGCGATCCTGCACGTCTCGCTGGAGCGCCACGACACGACATTCGTCGACGAGTTCGTCGCCCGTGTGATGCGGCGCCGCGAGGTGCTGGAGTGTTTTGCGACCACCGGCGACGCCGACTATCACTTGCGCGTCGTCGTCCGCGACATGGACGCCTACAACAAATTCCTCGATGAGTTCATGTTCCGCATCCCCGGCATCCGCCACGTCCGCACCAACGTGATCCTGAAGGAAATCAAGACCGGCGTCGCGCTGCCGTTTTGAGGCGGCGACGTGTGCGCGTGAGGCGAGCACGCTAGTTGGGCTCCCTCCCCCCTTGCGGGGGAGGGTTGGGGAGAGGGGTGGCCCCGGGCACGATGCAAGTGATCGGGAAACGTTGCGTCAACGAGCGGCGACGAAGGGGTGTCAGGGCCCGGCTAAATGAACAGCGGAGCAAGCGGTACCCCTCTCCCCAACCCTCCCCCGCAAGGGGGGAGGGAGCCCGACCATCGTGCTGATCTCACGCCTGCTCCCGCACGAAGCGGTTGCGCAAGGTGCCGATGCCGGTGATGTCGATTTCGACCACGTCGCCGTGCTTCAAATCGGGCGAGGCGCCATCGGTGCCCATCCAGATCACGTCGCCGGGCCACAGCGTAAAATACTTGGTCAGTTCGACCAGGAACGGCACGATGCCGAAGATCATGTCGTTGGTGCGGAAGCGGCCGGTTTCCTTGCCGTTGACGCGGATCGCGGTCTCCATGGTGTCGAGATCGACATCGGTTTCGATCCACGGGCCCATCGGCTTGAAGGTGTCGGCGTTCTTGGCGCGCCACAGGCCGCGGTCGGCCTTCTGCCAGGTCCGCTCGGAGACGTCGTTGCCGATGGTGTAGCCGAACACGCAATCCATCGCGTTGGCTTCGGTGAGATGTTTTGCTTTCTTGCCGATCACGACGGCGAGCTCGCCCTCGTAGTGAATCTTCTCGGTCGCAAAGGCCGGGATCACGACATCCTCGTCATGGGCGATCAGCGCGTTCTGGGCGCGGTAGCCGATTTCGGGACGGTCGGGAATGTTGGGCACCGTGCCGGCCTTGTCGGCGGCCTCCTTCAGATGCTTCAGGTAGTTCAGCCCGACGCAGTAGAAGGTGCGCGGGATCAGCGGCAGCTCGATCTTCACATCCTTCAGCGCGTGCGTTTGTGCCGTCTTGCTCCATTCACTGAGCGGATCGCCGCTGACGGTCGTCACCGTGTCGCCCTCGACGAGGCCCCAGGAAGGAGTGCTCGCGGTCTTGCCTGCGGCAGTGAATTTGAGCCAGCGCATGATGATGTCCTTCTATTCGGCGGCGGCCTGCGCGCGCGTCTTCCAGGCGCCCGCGGCAGGGCGCTTGAGCCCGAGATTCTCGCGCAGCGTGGTGCCGGCGTAGTCCTGGTGGAACAGGCCGCGCTTCTGCAGCTCCGGCACCACGTGGTTGACGAAATCGGCGTAGGAGCCCGGCACGTAGCTCGCCGCGACCACGAAGCCGTCACAGCCACGGCCCACGAACATCTCCTCCAGCCGGTCGGCGATCTCTTTCGGTCCGCCGACGATCGCATCCTGCACCTGGGCGCGGCCCGAGAAGGTGATGAAGTCGCGGGTCGACGGATTGCTCTTGCCGGAGGCGCGCAGCACGCCGTCGCGCATGCCGAGCATGCCCTGCATGCCCTGCAGCTCCTCGGACGTCAGCGGCTCGTCGATCGGCTTTGCGCCGAAGTCGAAATTGAGCGCTTCGGCGAGCAGCGACAGCGCGTCGATCTCGAGCGGCAGTTTCTGGATCACGGCCATGCGATCCTCTGCTTCCGCCTTGGTGGCGCCGGCGACCGGCGTGATCAGATTGCAGAGGAACATCTGGTCGGGATCGCGGCCGGCCTTGACCGCCTCGCCCCGGATCGCGTCATAGCCCTGCTTTGCACTGGCGAGGTTGCGCGAGGCGGTGAAGATCACCTCGCCCCAGCGCCCGGCAAAGCGCTGGCCGCGGCCGGAGGCGCCGGCCTGGATGATGACCGGGTGCCCTTGCGCCGAGCGCGGCACGGTGAACGGCCCGCGCGAGGCAAAGAACTCGCCCTTGTGGTCGAGCCGCTTCACCTTGGTCGGATCGGCGAAGCGGCCGCTTGTCTTGTCGATCAGCAGCGAACCGTCTTCCCAGGAATCCCAGTGCCCGAGCACCACCTCCATGAACTCGTCGGCGCGGTCGTAGCGCGGATCGTGCTCGAGATGCTGCGCCTTGCCCATGTTGAGGGCTTCGCCGTCATTGACCGACGTCACCACGTTCCAGGCGGCGCGGCCATTTGTCATCAGGTCGAGCGTGGCAAAGCGCCGGGCGACGTCGAACGGCTCGAAATAGGTGGTGGAGGCGGTCGAGGCGAGGCCGAGTTTCGTCGTCACCATGCCCATCGTGGTCAGCACCACGATCGGGTCCATCTTCACGCAGCGGATGCCGTATTCGACGGTGTGGGCGTGATCGTTGTTGTAGCGGTCCGGCATCGCGAGGCGATCGTCGAAGAACGCCATGTGAAACTTGCCGCGCTCGAGGATACGGGCGATCTCCTGGTAGTAGTCCGCCGACATCGAATCGTCGCGCGATTCCGGGTGGCGCCAGGAGCCCGGCAGGTTGGTGCAGTTCTGCGCCTGCAGGAAGCCAACCAGCGCCATCTGCCGTGTCATGTCGTTCTCCTGTGCTCGGGCAATGTGTCAGCGAAGCGCGAGCTCTTCTGCGAGCTTGTAGTCGGCGGCGAGCGCCTTCAGCTTCTCCCAGGTCGCATCCTCGATCTCGATGCCGTTCTTGCGCCGCTCGAGCTCGCGCAGATGCTCGACCTCACCCGGATAGAATACGCCGCGGCTGCCTTCCGACGGCGGCGTCGATTTCAGATAGCGGGCGAAGTCGGCGACCTCTTTCTTGAACTGCTGCAGCGGGCGGAACGCGGCGACATTGAACACCGCCATGAAGCAGCCGTCATTGTGCCGGCCGGTCGGCTCGACGCCGAAGCCGAGCCCGGTCAAGAGGCCGCACAGCACCTCGACCATCGCGGCGAGGCCGCTGCCCTTGTAGCCCTCGGTGCCGCCGAGCGGCAGCAGCGCGCCGCCCTTGCGGTAGTCCTTCGGGTCGGTGGTGTCGCGGCCCTCGGCGTCGATGATCCAGCCCTTCGGAATCGATTCGCCGCGCGCCACCGCGAGCTGGATCTTGCCGGCAGCGACCGCCGAGGTCGCCATATCCAGATAGAACGGCGCCTCGAGATCGGACGGCACCGCGATCGAGAGCGGGTTGGTGCCGAGCCGCGCCTCGCGGCCGCCGAACGGCGCGACATGTTTTGGCGAACGGCCGGAATCCGCGGCGGCAATCCCGATCATGCCCTCGCGCATCGCCATCAGCGGATAATGCGCGAGTCGCCCGACATGGCTCTGGCGGAACACGGTGCAGGCGGCGACATTGGCCGTCTTCGCCTTGTTGATGGTCATCTCCATCGCCTTGGCGTTGACGTGGAACCCAAAACCCCAATGGCCGTCGATCACCGTCGTGGTCGGCGTCTCCTGCACGATGGTCCATTGCGCGCCGGGCACGATGTGGCCGGCCTTGACGCGGTCGATATAGGTCGGGATCGCGATGATGCCGTGGGAGTCGTGGCCGGCGAGGTTGGCGTTGACGCAGCCCGAGGCGACGGCGTTCGCCTCCTCCTCCGATGCGCCGGCGGCCTTGAGCAGCGCCGCGCCGATGCGCGTGAGACGGTCGGCCTGGACGATCGGCATCGGGGTTCCTCGCGAATGGCCTGCGCGACCGGCGGGTCTTGCTTAACGATGTTTACGTCACCCTCTCAAAGCGCCGCCGGGCGAGCAAGGCCAGAAAATCCGGTCCGCCATACCGGGAGCAGGGTGCTCATCGCGCCGATTTCACCGCGTGGAACGCGCGCGGTCGCAACGCGGAATTTGGCCGGCCCGGCGGCGCGGGTCGACGGCCGCGACTGGCTGCGCCGGCAGCGCCTCAGCCTGGCACATAAGGCTCCGTAATACCCCGGAAAAGCGCGCTTCGCGTTCGTCATGCGTTTACTCTGACGCGCAACTTGCCGGATACAATAACCTCCGCTTAGGCCTCCCATGGGCAATGTCCCGGGCCAGATTGAAGGGGGAAGCCCCAGGGGCGTTGAGGACTGTGCAGTCGACCATCGGACGTACCTTCGCGGCGTTGAGTGCCACTAACGAAGCGATCCTGTACGCGAAATCGCCGAAAGAGCTGTACGGCAAGGTCTGCGAAGCCGCCTTCTCCAGCGGAGGCTTCCTGGCCGCTGCCGTGTTTTTGCTGGAGCCCGATACCGGTCTGCTGAAGTTCGCGGCCGGCTGCGGCGACGACGTTCCGCGGCTGCGCGGCCTCACCATCTCGATCATCGCCAACATTCCCGAAGGCGAGGGCATCTGCGGGCGGGCGTTCCGCGACCAGAAGGCCTGTGTCAGCAACGACTACATCGGCGACGCCAGCTCGGCGGCCTGGCGCAGCGGCGCGGCCGCCGCCGGTGTCGGCGCCGCCGCGGCAGTGCCGCTGATCTGCAACGGCCGCAGCCTCGGCATCTTCGTGGTGACGCGGCGCGAGCCGCACTCGCTCGGCGAGGAAACCGTGTCGCTGCTGGAGCGCATTGCGGCGAACGTCTCCTTTGCACTCGACAATTTCGACCATGAGGCTCAGCGCAAGGGCGGCGAGCGGGCGATGCGCCGGCTCAACCGCATGTTCGGCGCCATCAGCGCCACCAACGAAGCCATCCTGCGCGCCAAGACCGAGCACGATCTCTATCAGCGGGTCTGCGATGCCGCGGTGTTCAGCGGCAAGTCCTTTGCCACCGTGGTGCTGCTGGTCGAACCCGACACGCAATGGCTGGAGCCCGTCGCCGGCACCGGCGAAGCCCTCGACCTGATCACGCAGACGCGCTTTTCGACCGACCCGGACAGCGTCTACGGCAAGGGCATCTGCGGCGACGCGTTCCGCACCCAGCGGCCCTGCATCGAGCGCGACATCCCGAAATCGGCGTGCCCGCCGCAGGCAAAGACCCGCGGCGGCAGCGGCCTGATGGCCAGCGTCGCGCTGCCGCTGACGCGGTTCGGCAACAGCATCGGCGTGCTGATCTTCTTCATCGGCAACTCCTGGGCGGCGGACGAGGAGATCATCGCGCTGCTCGCCGGCATCGCGGAGAACGTGTCGGTCGCCCTCGACAATTTCGGCCGCGCCACCGAAAAGGCCAAGGCCGACGGCGAACGCGAGCGGCTGTCGCGGATGTTCGCTGCGTTGAGCGCCACCAATGAGGCGATCATGCGCGCCCGCTCGCGGCTGGAGATGTTCGAACTGGTCTGCGCGGCGGCGGCCCATGGCGGCGGATTCAACTCGACCAGCATTCTGATCGCAAAACCCGGCGACGACTTCTTCGAGATGATGGCGGTCGCAGGTCCAACCGCCGAGAATGCGCGCCGTCTCACCGTCTCGCGCAGCGAGGCCCGCCCCGAGGGACGCGGCGTCTGTGGCCGGGCGTTCCGGTCGCGGCGCGCCTGCATCAACAACGACTTCCTGAGCGCGGTCGCCACCAGCCCGTTCCGCGACGTGATCGACCGCGAGGACGCGCGATCGGGCGCCGCGTTCCCGCTGATCGTTGGCGACGAGCCGGTCGGCGTGATGCTGTTCATCTCCGCCAAGCGCAACACCTTCAGCTCCGAATTCGCCGAGCTGCTGCAGCGGCTCGCCGACAACGTGGCGTATTCGCTTCATAGCTTCGATCGCGCCGACGAGAAGGCGCGGACCGAGGAGCAGAAGGAGCGGCTGACACGGATGTTCGCCGCGCTGAGCGCGACCAACGAGGCGATCATGCGGGCAAAATCCCGCAGCGAGATGTTCGAGCTGGTCTGCGACGCGGCGGCGGTCGGCGGCCAGTTCATTTCGGCGACGATCCGCCTGGTGCGGCCGGGCGAGATCTTCCTGGAGAACGTGGCGGCGTCGGGCCCCGATCGGGTGCGCGCCCACGAGCTGCAATTGTCGGCCGATGCATCGCGTCCGGAGGGACAGACCCTGACCGGGGTCGCGATCCGCACTCGCAGGCCCTGCATCAGCAACGACTATCTCAGCGACTTCGAGCCGGAGTCGCATGTCTATCAGATCGTCCGCGACAGCGGCAGCAAGTCCGGCGCGGCGCTGCCGCTGCTCAAGAATGGCGAGGCGATCGGCGCGCTGGTGTTCCTGTCCGGCGAGTTCGGCACCTTCAGCCCGGAGATGATGGCGCTGCTGCAGCGGCTCGCCGAGAACGTCTCCTTTGCACTCGACAATTTCGACCGCGCCGACGAGAAGGCGCGGGCCGACGAGCAGCGCGAACGGCTGTCGCGAATGTTCGCCTCGCTGAGTGCGACCAACGAGGCGATCATGCGGGCGAAGTCCCGCAGCGAGCTGTATCAGCTGGTCTGCGAGGCGGCGGCGTCCGGCGGCAGGTTCACCTCCACCACCATCGCGCTCGCGCAGCCCGGCAGCGATTATCTCGCGATCGCCGCCACCGCAGGGCCGGCCGCGGAAGGCGCGCGCCAGGTGACGCTCTCGACCAGCGCGGCGCATCCGGAAGGCCGCGGCGCTTGCGGCCGGGCGTTCCGCTCCGGCAAGCCCTGCATCATCAACGACTATTGCGCCGACCCGGACACCGCGGCCTTCCATGCCCGGGCCCGCGCCGATGGAACGCAATCCGGCGCCTCGTTTCCGCTGATCGTCCACGGCCGGGTGATCGGCGTCATGATCTTCGTCGCGATCGAGAAGGACACCTTCACGCCGGAATTCGCCGAGCTGTTGCAGCGGCTCGCCGACAATCTGGCGTTCGCGCTCGAGAGTTTTGATCGCGCCGACGAGAAGAACAAGGCCGACGAGCGGATCGAGTATCTCGCCTCGCATGACAGCCTGACCAAGCTGCCAAATCGCGAGACCTTCAACGAGCTGCTCCGTCACGCCATCACCATGTCGGACCGCCATCGCCGGCCGCTCGCGGTGCTGTTCATCGACCTCGACCGCTTCAAAATCATCAACGACTCGCTCGGCCACGAGGCCGGCGACATGCTGCTGGTGGCGATCGCCGACCGGCTGCGCCGGTCGTTGCGGGTGAGCGACGTGGTGGCGCGGCTCGGCGGCGACGAGTTCGTCGTCATTCTGGAGGAAGCTGCCGCCCGCGACGATGTCGCGCGGATCGCCGGCGAGCTGCTGATCGCGCTCAGCCAGCCGCTGCAGCTCAGCGGGCACGAATGCCACACCACGGCCTCGATCGGGATCGCGATGTATCCCGCCGACGGCTCCGACGTGCAGACGCTGACCAAGAATGCCGATATGGCGATGTACCTCGCCAAGGAGGACGGCAAGAACGGCTTCCGTTTCTTCTCCAGCGAGATCAAGGCGCAGTCGATCGAGCGCCTCACCATGGAGAGCGCGCTGCGCCGCGCGCTCGAGCGCGACCAGTTCTCGTTGCACTATCAGCCCAAGGTCGACATGGCGACGGGACAGATCAGCGGCGTCGAGGCGCTGCTGCGCTGGAGCCATCCCGAGCTTGGCCAGGTCTCGCCGGGACAGTTCATCCCGCTCGCCGAGGAGATCGGGTTGATCGTGCCGATCGGCCGCTGGGTCCTGAAAGAGGCCTGCGCGCAGAACATGGCGTGGCAGCGCCGCGGCCTGCGCCAGGTGACCATGGCGGTCAATCTGTCGCCGCGGCAGTTCGCCGATCCGCAACTGCTCGACGACATCGACGCGGCGCTGCTTGCGAGCGGCATGTCGCCGTCGCTGCTGCAGCTCGAAGTCACCGAAAGCATGGTGATGCGCAACGTGTCGCGCGCGGTCCGCGTGCTCGATGCGATCCAGAACCGCGACATCAGGCTCGCGATCGACGATTTCGGCACCGGCTATTCGTCGATGTCGCTGATGAAGCAGTTCCCGATCGACACCATCAAGATCGACCGCTCCTTCGTGCGCGACCTGCCCGACGATTCCGAGGACGTCGCGATCGCGCAGGCGATCATCTCGATGGGCAAGGCGCTCGGCATGACCATCGTCGCCGAGGGCGTCGAGACCTCCGAGCAGCAGGAGTTCTTGCGCGCCCATGCCTGCGACGAGATGCAGGGTTTTCTGTTCTCCCGGCCGCTGCCGCCGCGCGATCTCGCCGAGCTGTTGAAGGTGGCGCCGGCGCCGGCCTCGCCTCCGCTGCAGCCAGGGCTGGACGATCAGGCGATGCGGGGTGAAATGGGCCAGGACGAAGTCGATGCGGACGACATCGAGCTGGAGCCGAAACGCGCCACCGGCTGACCTTCGCGGATGGCGCGGCTATTGACGGCCGTGCTGCCAATGCGCGGTGACGTCGGCGCCCGACTTGTTGAGGTGGACGTGCTGGTCGACATGATCGACCCAGGCCAGCGGAATGAAGTGATGGTGCTGACCATCGGGCGAAGACTGCTTGGTCAGCTTGATCTTGTCGGTGCCTTCCATGTGATCGACCTTGCCGACGGTCTTTTTGTCCGACGAGATCACATCCATATGTTCCCTGATATCTGCGGCACTCGCCATGCGTCGTCTCCTCGTCATGATGGAGGGGATGAAACGTTGTGCCGCGGCAAAGGTTGCTATCCCGCCGACAGTGCCAACGGCACTTGAAGAACCATTCCCGGCTACTTCTGCTCGGCCGCCGTCGATGTCGCGGGCCCTTCGCCCATGATCAGGAGCACGGTATCCTCGTCCTTGGCGCCGTCCCAATGCACCTGCTTGCCGTAATGGGTCACAAAGCTGCCGGCCGGCATCGCCACGGTGCCGTGCTCGGGGTCGAATTTCGGGCCCGAGCCCACCCACCAGGTGCCTGCAGCACCACGATGTAGCGGTCGTTGGGATGGAAGTGCGGGCGGCTGAAATGATTGCCTTTGGTCCATTTGGTGTAGACCATGTAGAAGCCGGGCTTGTCGGGATCGCCGACCACGACCGCATTCTGCGCGCCGCGCGCGTCGACCGGGCCCCACGGAATCTGGTTCGGCAGCTTGTAGGTGACGGTGGCGGGATTGAGTTCGGCCGCGGAGCTGATGCTCAGCATTCCGACAAACGCCAGCGGCATCATCAGGTATCGCCAGGAGCGGTTCGACGCCATCATCGCTTCCTCCCATCGTTATGGGCTTGGTCGGGCAATTGTCGTGCCCTGTTGCGGGGCGATGCTAGCCGCGGTCGTTCGCCGCGGGCAAGACACGCACACGCATGTCTGATCTCAGCAGGAGGCAATCAGTCACCGCATATCGCAGCTGCAATATCAAAAACGGGGATTGTCGCCGCCGCAGACGATGCTAGGTTGCGCGCCAACCAAAACACGGGAGGGCGTTCTTGATGAAGCGTTTGTCGATACTCGCAAGCTGTGTCTTGATCAGTGCAGCCGCGTTGCAATTCTCGAGTCCTGCCATCAGCCAGGACGGCTGGGTCACGCTGCTCGACAGTTCCAAGAAGGGCGATTGGGACGAGATCGGCAAGGCCAATTGGGAGATGAAGGACGGCGCGCTGGTCGCCGACAAGCTCGACGGCAAGGAGCTGTCCTATCTCGTCAGCAAGACGCAGTACAAGGACTTCCAGATCCGCGCGGAGTTCTGGACCGACGAGGACGCCAACAGCGGCATCTTCATCCGCTGCGAAGGCAACAAGACGATCGATTCCAAGGTCTGCTACGAGGTCAATATCTTCGACAAGCGGCCGGACCCGACCTATGGCACCGGCGCGATTGTCGATGTCGGCAAGGTCGATCCGATGCCGAAGGCTGCCGGCAAGTGGAACGTCTACGAGATCACCGCGCAGGGCCCGCATTTCGTCGTGACGCTGAACGGTCAGAAGACCGTCGACGCACAGGACTCCAAGCACGCCAGCGGCTACATCGCGCTGCAGTACGGCTCGGGCGTGGTCAAGTTCCGCAAGGTGCAGATCAAGCCGCTCTGAGCGCCTTGTTCGCTACCGCGCGTCAACCGCGTCGCCGCCGTCTTGGGTGCGCATGTGATGGCCGATCACCAGACCGGTCAGGCACAGCATCAGCCCGAGCGCCGGCGGCGCGAACAGCGCCTCCTCCTGAAAGATGCCGTTGACCACGATGACCAGCGTGCCGAAGGCGGCGAGCCCTTGGGTGAGAATTCCGGTTGAGGCGTAAAGCCGCCAGGCGCGCAGCGCCATGGCGAGAAAAAAGCCGAGCGGCACCACGGCCGCAATCCCCATCTGATAGAGCAGCACGCCGACGGCGCTCTCCACCGCGCCGTCCATGGTGCCGGCATTCTGTGCTGCGCTCCAGTCGATCGAGAAGTAGCCCTCGGACAGGTTGCCGCCGACGCCAAGCCCGCGCCCGATCGGGTTCTTCAGGAAGCCGTCCCAGCCGCCCATGAAGCCGATGACGTGAAAGTCGCCGATCTGCAATCCGATATAGATCGCCGCGATGGCATACAGTGCGAGCCCGACGCATCCGACGACCAGCGTGATGACAGGGCCGAGCAGCCAGGTCGCGCCCCAGGCCAGCCCCACGAAGATCACCGTGACGAGCGCGCCCTTGACGCTGCAGAGCACCAGCAGCGGGATCGCGGCGAGCGCCAGCCAGCGATGCCCGACCGAGAACAGGAACAGGATCGAGAACGCAACGCCGTAGCCGAAGCTGATCGCGCTCATGTTCGGGCCGTGGATGCGCAGGATCGATGACAGCCCGAGATCCTCGAACAGCGGGCTGTTGAGGAAGCTGAAGCGGAAGCGGTCGATCAGATCCACCGGCACGAAGCCGGTCGCGCGCATTTCGGCTTCCCAGGTCCCGGAGCGGGTCGCCTTGAGCTCGTCGAAGTGCCAGAAGGTGTAGCCGTTGGTGATCTGGAGCCAGAAATCGCGGAACAGCAGCTCGACATAGCCGCAGGCGATCAGCAGCACCGCAACGGTCACAAGGAACGGTGTGATGCGGATTTCGAACGTCGCCGCGGTCAGCAGCGCCAGCTGAAACAGAAACAGCGGGAACGCGATGTTGCGCAGATAGACGATGGCGGCGCGCGGGTCCTGCGTGGCGCCGAGCGCGCAATACAGCAGCACGGTCGCCAGCGTGATCATGCCCCATTTCATGATCCGGTCGATCTCGGGAGAATGCCTGCGCTCGCGCAGCAGGTACAGCCCGACCGTCAAAAGCCACATCACGGCGCAGAGCAGGAAGTTGTAGCCCTTGACGAACTCCATCTCCTGCTCGGTCGACAGGTATGACGACAGGATCGAGACGAACAGGTTCTGGAAGAAGATGATGAAGATCGCGACCGACGGCGCATAGGCTGGCGCCGCGAGAACGATCGCGCAGCCGACCAGGGCTTCGACCACGATGGCGAGCCCGGCATTGGCCGCCTGCAGAATCGGGACGAATGCGATCGACGCCACGGCGATGCCGAGCGCCGGGATCAGATCGTTGGCCATCAGCGGCCGCTGGGCTATCCCTGCTTGCACGAGCTCTGACCTGGAAATAACCGCCGCACGATCGATCTAGCCGCCCAATGTGTAAGACCAGGTTAACCAACTACGCCTAGCGCGTCCCGAGCAGGGCCTTGAGCACGTCGGGATCGGCCTTGCCCGAGACGGCATCGGCGAGGCCAAAACCTTGCGACAGCTCCCAATGGGTCCAGCCCCAGCACTGTTGCCTTGCGTAGGTCGTGACCGCGGCGAGCCAGCGCAGCCGGCTGTCGCGCGGGGCGCCGGCCTTGAGCACGCCGAATTCGTTGATGATGAGCGGCCGCGAATATCTTTGCTGCCAGGCGGCGGCGGGCGCCAGCCATTGGTCGACGCCGCGGTCGGGGATCGCGCGTTCCAGCATCGCGAGTGCGTTGCGCTTGTTCAGCGCAGTGAGCTGCTGCCGCAGCTGCTTGACCTGCGGGTCGTCGGCGCGGGCAGGATAGGGCAGGCCGGTGATGTCATGCAGCGGCTCGGCCGGATCCCAGTGCGCCTGATGGGTGAACACCATCGGATCGTAGAAGTGGATGGCGTAGACGACGTTGGGATCGTCGAGCGGCTTGAAGTCCGGTAGCGAATCCGCGCGCTGCCAGTTCACCGGTCCGATGATCAGCGTGGTCTGCGGCAGCAGCCGGCGAATGAACGCGGCGAGCTCGGTGGCTTCGCCCTGCCACTGCGCGGCATCGACGTCGGGCTCGTTCAACAGTTCCGCAAACACCCGATCGGCCGGATAGCGCTGCACGATCTGTGCGAGCGCGCGCCATGCGTCCTTCATCTCCTGCATCGCGCCGGTCGGATCGTCCTTGTGCAGCGCGTTGAAGCGCTCGCCGGAATGCAGGTCGACCGACACGGCGAAGCCGAGCTCGAGCAGCTCCTTCAGCGCGGCATCGACCGTGCGCAGGCGCTGTTCGCGATCCGCCGGCGTGGCAAAGCGCGGCATGACGAAGTCGGCCGGCACCGGCAGGCGGATGTGGGTGAGGCCAGCCTTGCGCAGCTCGACCAGCAGGCTGCGCGGCGGCGCCGATTGCGGAATGGCGATCCAGCCGTCGGCATTGACGCCGCGCGACAGAGCCTCGATCCGGTTCGCCGGAACGCCTTCGATCAGCGCAGGACACGCCTGCGCCGCGGCCGACAGCAGGAGGGATGCGGCGGCGATGATGGCGGGGATCGGCGGCCGGGCCATGGAATGCTCACCTCGCGTAGGTGGCGCGGCGCTCAGGCATATTGCTTGTCGTGCTGAGGGCTCGCGACGGACGGCTGCAGCTCGTTGAGCACGACACCGGCGAGCTTGCGCTCCGCGCCGCCCAGCGCCGTGATGATGTCTTCCATCGCCTCGTTGATGTCGCCATGCACCGGCAGCACCGCGACGAGCCCGTCGGCGATCTCGAACAGCTTGCGTTCGGCCGCGTCCCACGGCATTGCCGGCCCGTCCAGGATCACGAGGTCGTGGCCGCCGGCAGATCGCGCCTGCACGATCGCCTTGCGGATCGCCTCGCTGGCCTTGGCGCCGCTGCCGCCAATCGCAGGGAGGATCGCGATGCCGTTCGCGGTGTTGATGGCACGCGCGGCCTTGCTGCCGATGGTGAGCCAGTCGAGCCGGCTCGGCGCGGCCTTGCCGATATGCGCGACCTTGTCGGTCAGCGCGTGGCTGGCGCCGTCGGCGTCGATCAGCAGCACCCGGGCGCCGTCGCGTGCGGCGACCAGCGCCACGTTCAGCGCGACCATGCTGCGATCGCGATCACCGGCGGTGCCGATCACGGCCAGCACCGGTACGCCATTCGTGGGCTCCAGCGCCGCCAGCGCGGCAAGAATCTGCCGCGTCGTGTTGGAAAATGGCGCCAGCGCCGCGCTGGTGCGCAGCGTCGGCCAGCCGAACCGGGTGACGTCGGCGGCATTGCCGTCGGTCAGGATGCCGCCGAGCGTGCGCATCACGTCGGTCTCCTGCAGCTCGGCGATCAGCGGCTTGTCGAACAGCGGCTTCTCGAACGGCGGTTCGATCGGGCCGGCCGCGGGCCGCGCGGCGGGCTGCGGCGTGACGGAAGGCCTGGCTTGCGGCTTCACCGGCGCGGCGACCCGCTGCGGTTCCGGCGCCGGATCCTGCTTCGGCTGCAGCTTTGGCCGCACCGGGTCCGCGCCGGGCGCGAGCCGGCCGGCGGCAACGATCCAGGCCGCGGCGGCGAGGCCGCCGAACATGAAGCCGAGCAGCGCCAGCAGGCTCATCGCCGGCGGGAAGGTGCGCTGCTGCGGGATGGTGGCATCGCCGATCACGCGAGCGGCTGAGGTGTTGAGGCTCTCCTGCTCCTCGGTCTCGCGCGAGCGCTTGAGGAAGGCTTGATAGACCTCGCGGCTGGCCTCGACCTCGCGTTCCAGCTCGCGCAGGCGCACCGACGCCTGGCTCATCTGCACGCTCTGGCTCTTCTGCACGTCCAGCGACTTGTTCAGCGAGGCCTCGTAATCGCGCGCCCGGGTCAGATTGTTCTTGGCGGCGAGCGCGACGCGGTCGATCTCTTCCTTGATGGTCCGGCGCAAATCGTCGACCTGCTGGTCGACCTGGCGCAGCGCCGGGTGTCGCGGTCCGAGTTCGGCCTGCAACTCGGCCTGCTTCTTCTTCGCTTCGGCATATTGCGCGCGCAGATAGGCGATGCTCTGCGACTGCAGCACCTCGGGGATCGCGCCGGGATCGGCCGCGCCGCGGCGGCTGGCCTCGATCTGATCATAATTCGCCTGGGCATCGAGGGTCAGCGCCCGCGCCGCGGCCAGCCGCTGGTTGCTGGCCGAGAGCTGCTGGTCGGTGATCATGTTGTCCTGCGAGCCGACGAAATTGTTCTGCGCCTTGTAGGTCGCGAGCGCCTCTTCGGCATTGCGCAGGCGCTGCTGCAGCTCCTTCAGCCGGCCGGACAGGTCGGTGGTGGCGCGGCGGGCGGCGGCGGCCTGCGACTGCTTGGACTCGGCGAGATAGGCCTTGGCGATCGCGTTGGCGAGCATCGCGGCCTTGGCCGGCTCGCGCGACCACACGTCGATGTCGACGATGAAGGTGCGGTCGGTCTTCTTGACGTTGATATGGCGGTTGAGCGCGTCGAGCACGCCCAGTTCGAGTTGCTCGGTCTGCTCGGCGGTCGGCCTCGATTCGATGCCGAACAGGCCGAGCAGCGCGGCGAAGATACCCTTGCCCGCGCTGCCGCCGAATTCGGGATCCCTCAGCAGGTTGGTGTCGTGGATCACCTGCAGCAGCACCTTGTTGGACGTGATCAGGCGCGACTGGCTCTCGACCACCATCGCCAGGCCCGAGACGTCCTGTGCCCGCGGCGTCAGCTCGCGTTCGACCAGCTGCAGCTCGCGCGGGTCGAGATAGAGCTGGGCGCCCGCGGTGTAGCGCGGCGTCAGGCTCTTGCCGATCGCAACCGCGATGCAGGCGCAGAGCAGGGCGGCCGATATGATTGCGACCTTGCGTTGCCACAACAGCCGGATCAGGTCGGCCAGATTGAAGCCGGCCGGCGCAGCGGCCTGGCGAAGCTCCGGCTTCGGCGGGTCTATCGGCTGGTCATAGATGAGCATTGGCCCCAGCTTCCATTTCAACGGCCGCACGCGTCGGCTGAGAAGCTATCTTTCGGGCCACGCAACGCGCGCAAGACGCGGAAAGCACGCAACACGAAAAATTAACCATACGCATGCCGGGACTATTCAACAGAAAGGCAAACAAAGCGTTTAAGCGCGGGCGCATCGGAACGCCTCCGCCATCGTCAGTGCCGGGATGTTGCGCCGTGCCGCCGCTTCCAGCGCGTAGGTCATCAGGTCGGGCGAGCAGCCATAGAGGCTCGGCGCCTCGTCGACGTCGTGGCTGTAGAAAATTAACCAGCCGTTAGTGCTTGCCGCCTCGTCGAAGGCCTGCTCGATCCGCTCGCGCGAGGTCTGGCGATCGATCAGCGGCATCGCGCGCAGGAACTGGAGATCGACCTCGCCGCTGTTGACGCCCGGCACGATGCTGCGGCAGGTGCGGAATTCGGACTTCAACTGGTACTTCCGCGCGTAGGAGCCGTAGCCGAACGGATAGGCGAAGCTGTCGACCGTCATGGTCGGATCGAGCGAGTGGAGATAGGTGCGGTTGCGCGCGATCTCGCCGGCCAGCGAGGTCTCGTCGAGATCGCAGGCGCGGCGATGCGAGAAGGTGTGGCAGCCGATCTCGTGGCCGCGACGATACAGCGAGACGACGTCGTCGGCGCTTCCGGTGGCCCAGTCCGGCGCGTCGATCCCGACCAGGCCGCCCGACACGTAGAACGTGCCGCGGGCGCCGTAGGATTCCAGGATGTCGGCGCCGAGCGTCGCGGCGCTCTTCGGCAGGTCGTCAAAGGAGAAGGTCACCATCGGCGTCGCATTGTGCAAGCGGAAACGCTCCACCTGCACATGCATCGCCAGGCGGTGGCTGACCTTGACCCTTGCCTCGGACCACAGAGCATTCATGACCTGAGCTTTCGCAGGATGACATGGTAGTCGCCGTGCCGGACGTCGATCTTGCCCGGCAGCAACGCATTCATCAGCTTCGCCGCCGCGTCGATGCAGGCGGCGAGCACCGGCTTGCGCCGGCGCATCTCGGGATAGCGCGGGCTCTCGTACTTCTTGCGGTAGATCACCTGCAGCCCGTGCTTGACGGCAAACGCTTCCAGCTTGGCTGGTGTGACCAGCGGATGGAAGTGGGTCGGGAACGGCGCCTCGCCCGGCAGTCCGGCTTTCTTCTCGCCGCGGACGTAGCGGTAGAAGAACACGTGGAACCAGTGCGGCGAATATTTCGTGACGATGCCGGACAGCGATCTCGGGTTCGGCGCGCCGATCAGCAGCAGGCCGTCGGTCTTCAGCGCGTCGCAGAAGCCGCGCAGCGCGGCCTCGACATCGGGAATGTGCTCGATGACGTTGTAGCAGATGATCAGGTCGAAGCGCCCCGGCGGAAAGCGGTAGGTCTGGATGTCGCCGAGGATCGGCTCCTGCGCATAGGTGTTGTTGCGGATCTGGTCCTCGTCGATATCGACGACGGTGACATGGGCGCGGCGCAGCACTTTCAGCGGCAGATAGCTGGTCGAGCCGCCGCCGGCCTCGTAGATCGAAAGCGGCCCGGCCGGCAGCCGCGCCTCGAGGATGCTGTGCACCGTCAACAGGCTCTGCTTGGCCTCGCCCGGCGGCAGCGCGAGCAGCGACTCCGGATGGACCGCCGCGGCCGGAGCCGGCATCGTCAGATCAGCGAGTGGCGCACGACGGGAGGCAAGCGCTAGGGACTTGGTCATCGGCTCGTTCCAACATTGCTATTTACGAACTTGTTACGTACTTGGCACGGAACATGGCGAAACCGCGCTTCAACCGGCCGCGCAGTTGCGCGATGTCGAACAGCCAGCACAGCGCGGCGTAGACGGCGAGCCCCGCGGCGGCCAGCGCGATGCTGGCGGGGAGATCGGCGATGTGCAGGCCGCGGTCCAGCGCGCCGACGGTGAGCGCCATCGCAAGCGCGGCGATCACGATCAGAGCCAGCCGGCCGAGCGGGATCGGGATATGGAAGGCGAAGCGGCTGAGGATCAGGGCGCAGGCAAAGCCGGTGATGTCGGCGCCGAGCCGCGCCCACGCCGCGCCGACCGTGCCGTAATGGCTGACCAGCACGTAGGACAGGATCACGTTGGCCGCGATGATCGAGGCGGTGTTGATCAAATAGAAAGAGTTGCGCCCCGACAGCAGGAAGCTCGCATGCAGATATTGCTGGGTCAGCACCTGGAACAGCACGGCGACCGCGATAACAGGCATGATCTCGCCCGCCAGCGCGCGGAAGTCGACGCCGAGCACGATGTTGGCGATATGCGCCGCGATCACCGCAAAGCCGAGGCAGGCCGGCAGCGTGACGCCGGCGAGCAGCTCAAAGCATTCGGCAAGGTGGGTTTTGACCACGGCATCGCCCTGCTTGGCGTGGATCTGCACCGCCATCGGGAAGAACGCCGCGGCGATGCTCATCGCCGGCATCATCAGGGTCTGGCGCACCAGGTCGAGCGCGGCGACATATTTGCCGGCGTCGGCGGCGCCGATCAAATTGGCAATCATGAAACGGTCGGTCACGCTCGAGATCGCCAGCAGCGTCAGCGACACCGTCAGCGGCAGGCCGGTGCGCGCCAGCGTCGACAAATCGGCGCGATCGAAGCTGGTGATGGTGCCGCGCCACGCGCTGCGCGACTGCACCAGCACCGCAATGAGATAGGCCGCGGCCGCCGCAAGCAGCAGCAGCACGCCGGTCGGGCTGATCAGCGCCACGACGACGCCGAAGCCGAGCAGCGCGCCGGCGCGGACCAGCGTCGCCTTCATCACCGAGAGCGCCTTCAGCCGCGCGCGCAGCAGGTCTTGCGTCAGTTCGAACAGGCCGATCGCAATTGCGAGTGCGGTGGCTGCGAGCGCGGCCGAACCATCGAGCCCGACCAGGCGCGCCAGCAGCCAGGCGATCGGCGCGGTAAGGCAGCAGATCAGGTAGCCCGACACGACCAGGCCGCGGACGTCGGTGCCGTCATCGCGCGCATGGCCGCTCAGGATCAGATTGCGGAACCAGCCGACCAGGAACACGGAGATGACGGAGGCGAAGCCGACACCCAGGAGATAGACGCCATAATCATGCGGCGCGAACAGCCGCGTGAAGATGAACACGCTGAGCAGGCCGAGCAGCGCCGACAGCACGTTGGCAGTCAGATTGATGCTGGCCTGTCCGATCAGCATGATGCGGCAAACTCCGCGGCCGCGGGAGCCAGCGACGGCGCCAGGATGGCGTCGCTCTCGGCCACCACCTCGCGAATGGTCGCGACCGGCGTGCCGGAGAACGAGGCGATCGAGAATGCGACGTCGTCCTTGTCGGCGCGCCGCAGCAACCCCTTGAGCTCGTCCTTGCTCAGCGTCGGGTCGTCCCAGTAGCTGATGCATTGCGTCTTGGGCACCACGCTGTGGCGCTGCGCGGCGTCCGGATCGTTCTCGACCAGGAAGCCGTAGAGCAGATATTCGGAGAACTCGCGGGTCCGGCACAGCGCTTCGATCCAGCTGACGCCGGTCGCGGCCTCGATGCGGTCGACCATCGTCCTTGTGGTCAGCCTGTCCCAGAAGATGATGTGGCCGATGAAGTCCGGCGCCGGGAAGGGGGGCGTCGGCAGGCCGAGCAGCCGATGGCTGGTCTCCAGCCAGCGCGAATGGCGCGGCTGGTCGGCGGTGACGGCGTCCTGCATCTTCAACAGCGGAATCCGGTTCGGATATTCGAACCGCGCCAGGTCGAAGTCGCGGAAGAATACGATGTCGGAATCCAGGATGCAGAACCGCTCGTACGGCAGCGTGATGGTCGCGGCGATTTTCAGCACCTGCTGGATGTGCCAGCCATGCACCGGCTTGGTACGCAGCGACCACCAGAACTGGCGACGCTTGCGCTGGATCATGCGCGGCAGCGGCCGCAGCCAGTCGGGCAGGAAGGAAGAGGCGGGGATGATGATGCGCCGTTCGCTCGCCAGCGGCGCGAACAGCGGCAGGTCGCAGTCCGGAACCAGCAGATAATGCCTGGAGAAGGAGGTGACGTGGCGATCCACGCTCTCGCAAAGCAGCGTGCAGATTTCCAGATCGCGCCCGTAGGTCGGGGTCAGCAACGCGACAGGGTTCATCTTGTAAGCTCTCCGCCAGTACCGTGTCAGGACGGTACGTTGCAGCCCGCCGGAATGGTTGTTGGTGCCAATTCAGCAAGAACGATGCCGGAGCATTTTTGCGCGGTCGCTGATGGTTAATCAGAGAACAATGCCGGCGCGATGCATCGGTTAACGGAGGCCAAGCAACCATCCGCGCGCGTGATTTTGCCGCGCCGATCGCGTGTAGCCCGGATATTGCAGGGCTGCGGTACGATTGCCGACGCAATCGGTGCAGGTGAATGAGTATGAGAATCTGTTGGCGTTCCCGGCGGGAAAGCGGCGCGACCGGACGGGGGCGGCGCCGCGCGCCCATTTCGAAACAGCCGTGCTGTCCGCGCTGTCCGCTTTTGACACGCGCGGTGCGAGAACCGTCGGAGTGTGTGGTGCGAGTTGATATGAGCAACGGGATCACGCGAAGGGCCGTTCTGGCATTCGCCGCGCTTGCTCTGGGCAGACCATCGGCGGTGCGGGCCGCGCCGTCCCGCCGCTCGCAACTCGGACCGGGTTCCGCGCGCTTCGCCGGCGCCTTCGTCAATTGGGGCGAGACCGGCCGCGAGCATGTGCTGCAGGCGTGGGAGAAGTGGCTCAATCAGCCGCGCTCCTCGGTGTTCGGCGTCGACTTCTACGGCGAGAAGGCGTGGCAGGAATTCCATCAGTTCGCGTGGGTGCCGGCACTCTGGAACAAGCTCAACCCAGCGCGCAATTTGGTCTGGTCGGTGCCGCTCAGCTTTGCGGGCACGCCGCTCGCCGATGTCGCAGGCGGCCTGCACGATGACGATTTCGAGGCCGCCGCACGCGCGATCGCGGCTTCGCACCCAAAGGCGATCGTCCGGTTGGGCTGGGAGATGAACGTTCCCGACAGCAACTGGTTCGCCAAGGGGCAGGAGGACGACTACGTGAAGGCGTTCCGCCGCGTGGTCGGGATCTTCCGCCGGTATTCCGGCGGCTTCACCTTCGACTGGTGCCCCGGCTGGGGAGCGCAGGGCATGCCGGCGGATGCCGCCTATCCCGGCAATGATGTCGTCGACATCATCGGTCTCGACATCTACGACTTCGGGTCCGACGGCACTCCCGCGGAACGCTGGACCAACAGGTGCCTCAAGGTGCCGTTCGGCCTCGAATGGCAGCGCGATTTCGCCGCCGCGCATGGCAAGAAGATGAGCTATCCCGAGTGGGGCGTCGGCCAGGCGGGTGACAACGCTTACTTCGTGCAGCAGATGCACGACTGGTTCGCGGCCAACAAGGCCGAGATCGCCTATGCCGCCTATTTCGACGTCGACGGATTGTGGCCGACGCAGATCGACAGCGGCCGGTTTCCCAAGTCGGCGGGCCTGTTCCGAAAGCTGTTCGCGGGCTGATCGATTAAAGCAAAAGCTGAAGCCGAATCCGTTTTCCGTCATGGCCGGGCCTAGCCGTCCGAAGACGGCGTCGCTTCCGCTAAGGCAGGATGAGTTTTGGTTGAATCGGCTTCGATCTCGGTTCACCTCTCCCCGCCGGGGAGAGGTCGGCGCGTAGCGCCGGGTGAGGGCTCTTGCTCTCTCGATAGACCGTAACCCCTCACCCGATTTGCTGCGCAAATCGACCTCTCCCAAGGGAGAGGTGCACCGAAGCCGAGGCCAAACCAATCAAACCTAACTTCATCCTGCTTTAGCCTATGTCCCGGCCATCCACGTCTTCGTTGCGCGTTTGGAGCAAAGACGTGGATGCCCGGCACAAGGCCGGGCATGACGGAGCTAATGCTAAAAGCATGATGAGATTAGGTTGGTTTGGAGCGGCATCGGAGGTTCACCTCTCCCCGCCGGGGAGAGGTCGGCGCGTAGCGCCGGGTGAGGGCTCTTGCTCTCTCGATAGACCGTAACCCCTCACCCGATTTGCTACGCAAATCGACCTCTCCCAAGGGAGAGGTGCACCGAAGCCGAGGCCAAACCAATCAAACCTAACTTCATCCTGCTTTGGCCTATGTCCCGGCCATCCACGTCTTCGTTGCGCGTTTGGAGCAAAGACGTGGATGCCCGGCACAAAGGCCGGGCATGACGGAGCCAATGCTAAAGCATGATGAGATTAGGTTGGTTTGGAGCGGCATCGGAGGTTCACCTCTCCCCGCCGGGGAGAGGTCGGCGCGTAGCGCCGGGTGAGGGCTCTTGCTCTCTCGATAGACCGTAACCCCTCACCCGATTTGCTGCGCAAATCGACCTCTCCCAAGGGAGAGGTGCACCGAAGCCGAGGCCAAACCAATCAAACCTAACTTCATCCTGCTTTAGCCTATGTCCCGGCCATCCACGTCTTCGTTGCGCGTTTGGAGCAAAGACGTGGATGCCCGGCACAAGGCCGCGCATGACGGAGCTAATGCCAGGGTCTCACTCTATCAGTCTTGAGCCGGACTCTCACGCCGCCTTGGTGCCGCTCAGCAGCGTCAGGCCCATCTTCATCTTGTCCTGCAGCGTGCGCTGCGCGAGGCAGGTGAACAGGCAGAGCTTGTCGCAGCCGACGGTCTCCTTGCGGCGGGCGCGGGCTTCCTCGCTGTACCAGATTTCGCGCGCGGTCTGGGTGCGCACATTGCCGATCGGCTTGAAGAACCAGCACACTTCGAGACGGCCGTCGGAGCGGATGAAATAATTGCGCATGCCGACTCGGCACGGCATCACTTCCTTCGGCGCCTTCTCGCGGCGGAAATGGTTCGGCCAGGCCCGCAGCAAAGCCTCGCCGTTGAGGATCGGCGCGCCCGCGCGCTTCAGCCGCAGCAGCTCGTCGCGGACCTTGATCAGATCGTCCATCTCGCTCTCGCCGATCCAAAGTTCGTCCTCGACCTCCTGCGTGCCTTGCTCGACCGGCTGGAAGCTCAGCGCGGTGGCGCCGATCTCCTGGATCCAGTCGACCATTTCGGGCAGGCGGCGGAAGTTCAGCTTGTGCACCACCGGCTTGATGATGATCGGAAAATCCAGCCCCGCGGCGCGGCGCGCCTCGGCGACGTTGCGGATGCCCTGCACGATGTCGTCGAGCGAGTTCTCGATGCCGCGCGAGTAGTTGTGGATTGTCGGGTCCGTCGAGTCGATCGAGATGTTGATGTTGAACGGGTGCGCTTCGACGGTCTGCGCCACGATCTTCTTGTTGAGATAGGCGCCGCCATTGGTGGTGACGCCCCAGTGGATGTCGTTGTCGCGGCAGAACCGCAGCAGGTCGAGAAAGCCCTTCTTGATGTAGGGCTCGCCGCCCGCGAACTCGATATGATAGGCGCCGATGAACTCCTTCAGGCTGGCGAGCGCGCGCTGCCACTCCTCGATGCTCATCTCGTCGCGATAGTTGGGGCGGCGCCAGTAGTCGCAATAGCGGCATTTGTAATTGCAGCGTTCCACCACCTCCGCGAAGATCGCGGCCGGGCGGGTGACGTCGCGTCCGGTGCGCAGGTAGAGCTCTTCTGAAAATGCGTTGCGGACATGCTTGGTGCCGAGCGAGACGAGGTCGAGCGCTTTCAAGGTGAACCTCAGCTGTTGCGTGTTTTTGGGAGAACGCGTTGATCCGGCCGGTGCTGAGCAATTCGGATGCCAGCCTCGCCGCCGCGCAGACTGTCGCGGGCGCAGGCCAGTCTTTAACCCTAAGGATCCTTTAAGGGGCGCAGCGCTGATGGGGTCCGCGCCCCTGATAGGTCTATTCGCGCCGATAGATCGGCTCGTTCGCCTTCAAATTAACCTTGCGGCGAAGTCGCGGCGATGCGTGCGGCGGCTGGATCGGATTTTGCCATGAGCTCGCCGTAACGTTTGAACCGCGTCTGCATCGCGGCACAGGCCAATCAATTCGGGACGGTGATGTCCCATTCTGAGCCGTGCCGGGACGATGCATGCGGATCGGGATTGCCAGGAGGCGATGAGATGTCGATCGAGCTGCCCTTTGCCGACCGCGCCTGGGTCACCACCTCGTCTTCGCTCGACTGCACCGTCGAAACCGTGATCTGCATTCCGAGCTTTCGCCGGCCAGAGCATCTGCGCCTGACTCTGGAGTCGCTCGCGGCGCAGCGCACCGCACGCCGCTTTGCGGTGGTCGTGGTCGAGAACGACGCCGGGCGATGCGAGAGCGCGCCGGTCGCGGCCGAGTTCCTCAATTCCGGCCGGCTGCACGGCATCTGCATCGTCGAGCCGCGGCAGGGCAATTGCCGGGCGATCAACGCGGCGTTCGAGACCGCGCTCGAGAATTTTCCGCGCGCGCAAAACTTCCTGATGATCGACGACGACGAGGTGGCCTCTCCGGATTGGCTGGAGCGCATGGTGCGCGCAGCCGAAACTTCCGGCGCCGCCGTCATCGGCGGGCCGGTGTGGCCGAATTTCGCCGACAAGCACAAGGGCGGTCTCAAGCGTCATCCGGCATTTGCGCCGGCCTATCATGAGAGCGGCCCGGTTCCGGTGATCTATGGCTGCGGCAATTGCCTGATCCGGCGCGCGGTGTTCGAGCGGCTCGGCCAGCCGGCCTTCGACTTGCGCTTCAACTTCCTCGGTGGCGGCGACCATGATTTCTTCGCCCGGGCGCGTCGCGCGGGCTTCGGCTTCTACTGGGTCGTCGAGGCTGCGATCAGCGAGACGGTGCCGCAGAGCCGCACCAATCTCGGCTGGATCGTGCGGCGCGGCCTGCGGATCGGCGCGATCAACTATCACATCGAAAGCAAGGCGGCGCGGACGGTGTGGTCGCGCGCGGCCGTGAAGGCGAAGATGTTCGGCCTGGTGCCGTTCTCGCTGTTTCGCTTCGCGCGCATCGTGCTGCGCGAGCATCAGGCCGTGATCGCGATGCATCCGATGGTGGTCGCCGTCGGCAGCGCGCTGGCGGTGCTCGGCATCGAGCCGCAGCCCTACGCGGCCTCCAAGATCGCGTCGTGAGCGATCTTCCGATCACCGCGGAAGGCCGGGCATTGGTCGCCGGCATCGCGCGCCGGCCGGTGCTGGATATCGTCCGCGGCGCACTGTTCATCGGCATCCTGCTCCTGGTCTGGATCTCGCTGCGGCCGTTCCCGGACCTCAGCGGGTTCTATCTCAGCGACGTGACCGCGGGCGGCGACGCGTTCCTCTACGGCCTGTTCGGCGTGCTGATGGTGGTGATGCTGGCTCTGACCGTCAGCGACAACATGCCGGCGCTGAAATCGCTGCTGACCCCGGCCTTCCTGCTGTTCGCGGGCTGGATCTGCGTCACCGTCGTGCTGTCGTTCGATCCGGCGACATCGCTGCGCCGGCTGTCGCTCTCGGTGTTCGTGGTCGTGGTGGCGGCGACCATTTTGCTGCTGCCGAAGTCGCAGGACCAATTGCTGCGCTGGTGCGGCATCGCCGCGCTGGTGCTGCTCGCGACCTGTTATCTCGGCGTGCTGCTGGCGCCGCATCTGTCGATCCACCAGGCCGGCGACCCGCAGGAGCCGGCGCTCGCCGGCCACTGGCGCGGCGTGTTCGGTCACAAGAACGTCGCAGCCGCGATGATGGCGATGCTGCTGTTCCTCGGCATCGCGCTGACCAGGGTCGGCGGATGGCTGGCGGGTATCGCCGTGTCGGGGCTTGCGGCGGTCTTCCTGTTTTGCACCGCTGGCAAGAGTTCGATGGCGCTTTGCGTCGCGGTGCTGCTGCTGACTTCGCTGATGCCGCTGGTTCGTTCGCTGTGGGGCCGGGCATTGCTGCTGCTGACGCCGCTGGTGCTGCTCAATCTTTTGGGCGTCGGTACCGTCATGAGCGATACGCTCGATGCGATCGCGAGCCGGCTGCCGCTCGATACCTCCTTCACCGGCCGCGCCGACATCTGGGAGTTCGCCTTTGACTCGCTGCGCCGGCGGCTGTGGACCGGATACGGCTTCGAGTCGTTCTGGGGCAGCAGCGCGATCCAGAACCTGCAGGAGGGCAAGGAGTGGGCCGCCCTGGCCTCGCACAGCCACAACGGCTACCTCGACATCGCGCTCGGCACCGGGCTGCCCGGGCTCGCGCTCCTGATCGCGGCGATCGTGATCAAGCCGCTGCGCGATTTCCAGGCCGCCGATCAGGGCGGCAATGCCGGCCCGCTGGCGATGCTGTTTCTGCGCATCTGGCTGTTCGGACTCTATCTTTCGGCGATGGAGAGCTTCTTCCTCGACCGCGCGGACACGATCTGGGTGACGTTCCTGATCTCCGTGTTCGGGCTGCACTATCTCGCCCGGTTCCGGATGCGGAGCTAGGGCGTGTACTCACAAATTCGCCATGTCGGCTCGCCGAGTGCGTTGGACGGATGCAGCTAATTCGAGTGCCGGCGAGCCACGCGCATCGAACCGCACCGATTCCACGATGCATCTGTGAGGCGTGCTGCGCGAGCCGCCCCAGGTCCGCGCCTCGCGCTTCGTTTTCACTCGCAGTTCGGCGGCGAGCGCTGCGCGCCGCCGCGGTCGCCCGTGAAGCAGCGTCCGAAATCCGGGTCACGCTCGAGTCTAAACAGGACGCGGGCCGCGATCGCGGTGTCGGCGAAGTCGGAGAACACGCCGTCGATGCCGAGCCGATAGAACTGCAGATATTCATTCACGGGGTTGCCTTGGTAGTCCGAGACCAGGCGCTTTTGCTCGTTGCGGAAGGTCCACATGTGCACCAGCAGGCCGACCTTGTGCGCGCGCTCGATCAGGTCGCCCGCCGGCAGGAGCTTGCGGCTCGCCTCGCCCGGACCGGGCAGACCGGCGGCCGTCGAGCTGACAACGTAGCGCTTCCACGGACCGATGCCGTCGGCGTAGCTCTTGATCTCCTGCAGTCCGGCGTCGGTGGCGAAGTAGCCGAAAGTGCGCGCGAGCAGGCGCGGGTTGCGCGAGGCGGTCCAGTCGTAGGGCCGGTCGAACGGCGCGGTGTAATCGAGGCTGCCGTCGGCATTCACGTCGTTCGCGTCGACCAGCTGGATCAAGCGGACCGGCGTCATCCTGCGCAGCTCCATCAGGTTGCTCTGCTCGAACGACTGGATGAAGACTGGTGCGTCGCGGCGGCTCCAGCCGGCCTGTGCCAGCACTTGCACCAGCCGCTGCTCGAGCGGAAGGCCGATTGACTTGTGGTAGGTCGGGTGCTTGGTCTCCGGGTAGATGCCGATGGTGCGGCCGTTCTCCCCGCTCTTGCGCTTGACGAGCGCGATGATCTCCTCAAGCGTCGGTATCTCGAACTTGCCGTTGAACTGCTGCGGCCGGTCGGCGAAGTCCTGCACGCGGCGCAGCCGCTTGATCTCGACCAGCGAGAAGTCGGAGGCGAAGAACCCGGTCTCGGCCGCGCCGTCGATGACGACGGTGCGCCGGCGCGAGGCGTACTCCGGCCGGCTCGCCACGTCGGTGGTTGCGATGAGGTTGGGCTCGTGGCTGGCAATGAGATGCCCGTCCCTGGTGGCTACCAGGTCCGGCTCGATGAAGTCGGCGCCCAGTTCGATCGCGAGGGCGTAGCCCTCCAGCGTGTGCGCCGGCAGATAGCCGTGCGCGCCGCGGTGACCGATCACGAGCGGCTTGCGGAATTTGATATCGTCGCGGTCCCCGGCGGTCGAGTACGCCGGACAAAGAGCCAAGATTGCCGCGGCGAGCGCGAGGCCACGCGCAAGAAACCCCACTTTCATGTTATTCCCCCCATGGTTGATTGCGGGGCGCACGCTACGCGCGAGGAGTGACGCTGGGATGACCGACAGCTGTCGCGTGCAAGCGTCGAGCATGTCCTCAACCCGGCCACCCAGCGCCGTTTCGATAGACACTCGATCATCGGCTGAACGTCTCCAACCCTTAGCCAATGCGAAGGATCAAACGGCGCACTGGCTCGGTATTGGCGGCCGTTTTCACACAGCCAGGGTCAAAACCGGTAAGGCTCAGGTCGAGCACAAGATTTCTGCTTCACCCCCGAACACCGACATTGGAGCGGACATCATTGAGCGCTGCTTCGGGCCAAAACCGACATCGCTGCTCCCCGCTACCACACATAGATCAATGCAATCACAAAGGAATTAAACCGGCGATGCAACTTATGGTAAGCTGTGCCAAATAAGCGGCTTTGGGAAGCGCTGCTGATCAACCAACCCATATGAATGGAGCTTCAACATGACGATCGATGCCGGCGGCGCAGTTGAGATCGAAGCGTCGAGAATTAAGCTCCTCGGCATCGCGGTACTCGGGTTCGTCATGACGGCGCTTTCGACGGCGATGGCCCTTCGGTTGTTTCCTAAGGTTCAGCCCGGCAGCTTTGCCGAATTCTGCGGTTATGTTGGTGTGCTGTTCTTCACCGCTTGTACATTGCTTGCGGGGTGGAGAGCAGTCACAACCCACGGCCCAGTGGTCACTATCACACGGGATGGGATTCGGGATAGCCGCCTAGCGACCGAGCTTATTCCGTGGAACGTCGTCAAAGACATCAGAGTCTGGGAGCACCGGCGACAACGATTTATGGTGCTCGTGATCGATCCAGCGATCGAGGCGGGGCTCGGTCTCACCCGGCTTGCGCGCTGGTCGCGAGACGCCAATCGTGCGCTCGGCGTTGACGGCCTCTGCGTAGGGTCAAATGACCTCAAAGTCGGTTTCGACGAGTTGCTAGCGACAAGCTTGGCTTTTGCGCGCGCTTGGCAACTGCGAGCGGGAGTAACACGGACCTATGCGGTTGCCGAAGAAGGCAGATAAGTCGAAGCCCGCACGCGTTCAAATAATCTTAGCTATGGTCGTTCCGAAATTTCGGAATATTGGAAGATTACCCCTGACTTGCCCGACGTGTCAAGCGGCGTCTGGTCGAGCGCCGGCAGCCGCCGGCTACTTTGCATGGGGTTGTTTTGTCGATAATGGCGCGCGCCCCTGCGGCGGCGAGTTCCCGAGCGAATCCTTCACAGCTGAGCGCGGATCGCCTTCGCCACGTCGCCCCACCAGCCGTCGAAGTCGAACGGCACCGCCACCGTCGGCCGCTTCAGCGCCGCGACGATCCGGTCGGCATAGGCGGCGCTGTCGGCGTCGCGCGGCACCAGTTGGACGGCGCCGCGGTCGATCAGCTCCTTGAAGCGCGGATGGTGGTCGAATTCGTCCGGCAGCGCCGGGCCGGTGGCGATCAGCGGCCGGCCGGACTGCACGCAGGCCAGCACGCTCGAGCGCCGCGCGGTCAGGCCCTCGTTGAGCGGATAGCAGAACACATCGACTTCGCTGAGCAGGCCGAACACCTCGTGATCGGAGCCGATATAGCCAGAGACGATCACGTCACCCTTCAACCCGAGCTCGGCAACCCGTGCGTCGAATTTCTGCTCGATATTGTCGACGCCGCGGATGAAAGAGCCGATGTAGATGACCAGCGGCCGCAACCCGCGCTGCTTCAGGATCGCGCCGATCGCCAGCAGCGCGTTCGGCTGCTTGCCCGGATAGAGCGAGCCGAAATGGCCGATGATGAGCCGGCCGTCGCCGCGCGCGGCAACGAGTCGCTGCAGCAGCATCGAGTCGGCGATGCCGGCCGGCGCCGCGATGTTCGGCGGCAGCGGCGCCAGCACGCATTTCCGCAGCATGCCGCGCATCAGGCGATCGTCGGCGAGTTCCCGGCGCACCAGCGGCGAGAACATCACGATGCTGCTGGCGAGCCACAGCGCCGGGATGTAGGTCAGCCGGCGCAGCGTGTTGAGGCCGGCCCATTCGTGCTGGATCAGGACAACCTTGCGCCGCCGCAGCCGCGCGAACAGCAGCGCCAGCAGCGGCCGCACGATCACCCGCTTCCAGGCCACGATCGGGAAATTGCAGACCACGCTGTCGGCGCTGCCGACCGCGCGCCAGATCTCGGCAATTGTTCCGTCGCTCTGGGTCAGGGTTAACGCCGTGCTAGCGCCGGGCTCGATCTTCTCGAGCGTCGCCTGCGCGAGGCGTGTGAACTGCCCGACGCCGCATTGCATCTGCGGCCCGGCGTCGAGAAACAGCGCCCGATATCGGGATTTTTGCGTCATCGTGCCTGTTAACGGTTCTCGTTGGCCGGGTCCGGCGACGCGGTTAGCCATATCGCCGAGACATTAGCTTCCGGTAAGCGGCGTCGCATACAGGGCGGCACCGATCTTGCCAATCCCTAGCTCAAAGCCATCCGCACGTCCCGGAACGGGACATCGGATGAAGCGAAATGGCGCAGCACCAGGAGCGCGACAATGACGACAGGCCGGATCTTCACCAACTGGGACGACAAGCATTCCAAGCTGTGGGGCCATGCGCCGATCCGGCTCGAGCACGCCATGCACAAGCAGCCGGCGTTCTCGATGGATGACCTCGCCAAGCTGATCGAGCATTACCCGCGCGAGCATTACAGCCTGGTCAAGACCGGCGCCAAGGGATCGAGCCGGGTCTGGCGCGAGGGCGAGATCGGCAGGCTGCGCGGCCGCCAGGTGATCGAGGCGATCTCGCGCGGCGGGCTGTGGCTCAATCTGCGCAACGTCACCGCGGTCGATCGCCGCTACCGCGACATGATCGAGCAGATGTTCGGCGAGATCGCCGCCAAGGTGCCGGGCTTCGACGCGCCGACGCACCAGGCCGGCATTCTGATCTCGTCGCCCGACGCGCAGGTCTATTACCACGCCGATCTGCCGGGGCAGGGGCTGGTGCAGATTTCCGGCCGCAAGCGGGTCTACATCTATCCCAACACCAAGCCGTTCATCCGGCCCGAGCACCTCGAAAACATCGCGCTGTTCGATGTCGAGGTCGATATCCCCTACGAGCCCTGGTACGACTGGCACGCGAAGGTGATCGATCTCGAGCCCGGCCAGATGCTGAACTGGCCGCTCAATGCGCCGCACCGGGTCGAGAATCTCGATACGGTGAACATCTCGATGACGATCTCCTATGTGAACGACGACATCCGCCGCGCCCAGATCCTGCATTTGGCCAACGGCATGCTGCGGCACAGATTCGGTTACGCGCCGCGCAGCCGCAGCATCCGCGGTCCGGTGTTCTTCGCCAAGCAGGTGATGCAGAAGCTGCTGCGCGACGGCAAATGGGTGAAGCGCGAGCGCGCGGTGCGGCGCGCGATCGATTTCCGTCTCGACGAGACCGATCTCGGCAAGATCGTCGATCTGCCGAAGCCGGCCCTGGAAGCAGCGTGAGTCGTGGCGCGGGACGCAGGTGCTGACATGACGGTGCTGACGACGGCGGCCGAAAAATTCGGGGCGCGGGCATCCTCCGACGCGGTCGGCTTCCGCGTCGAGCTGGTTTCCGATTGGGCGCAGGCGGTGGCGCGCTGGGGCACGTTCGATCCGCCGACCGCGTTCCAGCATCCGCAATGGTATGCGTCGTGGTATCGGGCCTTCGCGGCGACCGACGGCGTCGATCCGCTGATCGCCGTCGTGACCGATGCATCGAGCGGCGAGCGCGCGGCGTTGCTGCCGCTGATCCGCCACCGGCAGGGCCGCCTCCGCGTCGTGGAATTCGCCGACCTCAATCTCACCGATTTCAACGCGCCGTTGCTCGGCCCGGCCGCCCCTCGCGACGTCACCGCAGCACGGCGGCTGTGGCGCGATCTGCAGGCCGCGCTGCGCAAATCGAACGGCGGTGCGGATATCATCCGTCTGCGCAAGATGCCGCCAAGGCTCGCCGCGCGCCCCAATCCGCTGGCGCTGCTCGACGGCGCCGGCCCGTCGCTCGTCAACGGCAATCTGCTCACCATGGGTGACGATCACGAGGCCTGGCGGTACGAGCTCGACAGGAAGGTTCGCAAGGAACTGGGCCGGAGCTGGCGCGTATTCACGCGCGACCCGTCCGCCGCCTTCAAGGTCGCGACCGATACCGACGAGGCACTGGGGTTGCTCGCGGTAACGGAGGTGCAGCAGGGCACGCGGCTGGAGGGTCTCGGGATCAACTACGCGCTCAACAACGCGGATTGCGCCGCCTTCTACCGCGACCTCGTGCGCGAAGGCACCGATCGCGGCTATGCGCTGATGACCGCGCTCACGGCCGGCGACGAGGTGGTAGCGACGCTGCTCGGTATCCGCACCGGCGCGCGCTACGTCATGATCCGCATCAGCAATGCGGGCGAGAAATGGTCGACCTGCTCGCCGGGCCGGCTGATCATCGACCGCACCATCGCAGCGCTGCACAAGGATGGCGTGCGCGAGTTCGATTTCTCGATCGGCAATTACAGCTACAAGCGGCGCTTCGGTCCGCAGCGGACGCCGCTGGTCGATGTCAGCTCATTCCTGAGCTGGCGCGGCCGGCCGCACGCCCTGCGCGACCGCGCGGTGCTGGCGCTGCGCCGCTATCCAAAGCTCACCGCGCGGCTGAAGCAGGCGCTCGGCAAGACGGCGCCGTCGCGCGAAGAGGACTGAGCCGACGGCAAGGCGTCCGCGCTCGATCCCGGCTAGATCTTTCTGACCACACCGGGCTGCCCCGGCGCGCATTCGAGCGCGCCGCGGTCCCAGTTCGCGCTGATCGCGGCAGCCTCATAGCTCGACTGCAGGAATTCGAGCAGCGCCCGGTCGGGATCGGCAGCGGTGCGCACGGCGTCGTAGGGCAGGATGAATTCGCCGAGCGCCTCGCTGAAGAACGCCGCAGCGGGCCCGACCTGCTTGCTGCGATAACCCGGCGGCTCCGGGTAGGCGTAGGAATAGAACGCGGGATAATCGATCGCGCCGCCGCCCGGCCAGAAGCCGGCGCTGCTGACTTCGTGCGAATAGGCCTCGTGCGCCACGCTGTCAGGCAAATGCGGCACGCCTCCGGGATGCCGCGGCGCGAGGCGGCCCGAGAAGCGCGTGACCGCGAGATCAAAACTGCCCCAGAAGAAATGCACCGGGCTGGCCTTGCCGAGAAAGCCGGTGCGGAAGCGCTTGAAGACGCGGTCGCAGTTCACCAGAATCTGGTGAAAGCGGCGCACCGCATCGGCATCGTAGGATGCGTGCTGGGTGTCCTGCGAAAACCTGACGGGATCGGGCAGCTCGTTCGGCATCTCGTCGATCGCAACCTCGATGCCGAGGTCCTTCAGGCTGGCCATAATTGCTGCGTAGAAGCTCGCGACCGATTGTCCGGCCAGTGCGAACCGGCGCTCGGCGCCGTCGCTGGTCGAGATACGCAGCACGTGATCGATGAAATCGAAGTCGATCTGGAAGGTGCGATCGCCGTCCGGGATCGGCGAGGTCGTCAATCCGCGCGCCGTGACATAAAGCGTGACGTGCCAGGAATGGTTGAGCCAGGGCGATTTCGTCAGCCGGATCTTGCCGGCGATCTGGGTCCAGAGCTGGAGCGTCAGGCTGGTGTCACGCCACGCCGCGGTCGGCAGTTCCGGCCAGCGGTTCTTCGCAGTGTTGGTCATGGCAAAACTCCCGGGCGCTGCTATGCGACCTGTATTCTATCATTGAAGGGTGAACATGCGGATGGCGCGGGGGCAGGGCGGCAGTCCCGAACGAGCATGCCGCCCCGACGCATCGGCGGTGCAGCTTAGCCGTGAAGTTTCTTGGCCGTCTCGGCGATGACGCGGCCCTGGTAGCGTGCGCCGGCGAGCTCGTTCTCGCTCGGCTGGCGGCTGCCGTCGCCGCCGGTGATCGTGGTGGCGCCGTAGGGCGCGCCGCCGGTGACTTCGTCGAGCTTCATCTGGCCGGCAAAGCCATAGTTGAGGCCGACCACCGTCATGCCGAAATGCAAGAGGTTGGTGATGATCGAGAACAGCGTGGTCTCCTGGCCGCCATGCTGGGTCGCGGTCGAGGTGAAGGCGCCGCCGACCTTGCCGTGCAGCGCGCCCTTGGCCCACAGGCCGCCGGCCTGGTCGAGGAAATTGGCCATCTGCGAGGACATGCGGCCGAACCGGGTGCCGGTGCCGACGACGATTGCATCGTAGTTGGCGAGGTCATCGATCTTGGCGATCGGCGCGGCCTGGTCGAGCTTGTAGTACGACGCTTTCGCGACCTCGGCCGGCACCAGCTCGGGCACGCGCTTGATATCGACGGTGGCGCCGGCTTCGCGGGCGCCTTGCGCGACGGCATTCGCCATCGCCTCGATGTGACCGTAGGCGGAGTAGTAGAGGACGAGAACCTTGGCCATGATGGCTTCCTTTCAGGTTTTCAGGGGGGAGGAGGTTTTGGGGAAACACATGCGCGGAGCTTTGTCCGCGCATGGAGCGGTGGAAGGAGGTTACGCCGCGTCGACCAGCACGAGCTCGGCGTCCTCGAGCGCGGTGATCTTCAGTGTGGCTTCGTCGCGGATCGCGGCGCCGTCGCGCGCGTTGACGCGCACGCCGTTGACCTCGATGCTGCCGGCTGCCGGCACCAGATAGAGGTGGCGGGCCCTGTCGGGCGCATACTCCGCGCTCTCGCCGGCCTTCAGCGTGGTGGCGAGCACCCGCGCCTTGGCGCGGATCGGCAGCGCATCGGCGTCGCCGTCAAAGCCCGAGGCGATGGTGACGAGCTTGCCCGAACGGTCGGCCTTGGGGAACGGCTTCGAGCCCCAGGTCGGCTGGCCGCCCCTCGTGGTCGGCTCGATCCAGATCTGGAAGATCTTGGTCTTCGACGGTTCCAGATTGTATTCGGAGTGACGGATGCCGCTGCCGGCGCTCATCACCTGAACGTCGCCCGCTTCGGTGCGTCCCTTGTTGCCAAGCGAATCCTGGTGCGTGATCGCGCCTTCGCGGACATAGGTGATGATCTCCATGTTGGCGTGCGGATGCGCGGGGAAGCCGCTGTTGGGTGCGATCTCGTCATCATTCCACACGCGCAGCGCGCCGTGGCTCACATTGTCGGGATCGTAGTAGCTCGCAAACGAAAAGTGATGCTTCGCCTTCAGCCAGCCGTGATCGGCACCGCCGAGCTTTGCGAATGGTCTCAGTTCGATCATTTGTGATGTCTCCTTGATTGGAATGTTTGCGGAGGGGCCGGGCGAATTGCGCCCGGCATCTTTCGGAATTCTTCGATCAGGCGCCGAAGCCGCCGTCGACGTTGAGCACAGTGCCGGTCACGAAGGAGGCTTCCGGGCTCGCCAGGAACAGCACGCCGGCGGCAACTTCCTCCGGGCGGCCGAAGCGCTGCAGCGCGTGCTGCAAGCGCTGCGTCTCGGCAAACTCGCCGCCGTCCTTCGGGTTCATGTCGGTGTCGATCGAACCCGGCTGCACGACGTTGACGGTGATGCCGCGCGGTCCGAGGTCGCGCGCTGCACCCTTGGTGTAGCCGACGACCGCCGCCTTGGTGGCGACGTAGTCGGCAAGGCCCGGGAACGAGGCGCGATCGGCCAGCATCGAGCCGACGGTGACGATGCGGCCGCCTTCGCCCATCAGCTTGGAGGCTGCGCGGATCGCAGTGATCACGCCGTCGATGTTGATCGCTTCCTGGCGGGCGAGGTTGGCGGTGTCGACCTTCGGGTCATCGACCGCGCCGCCATTGGCAACGCCCGCATTGTTGACGAGGATGTCGAGCCGGCCAAAATCCCTGGCGACGGTCTTCACCAGCTGATCGACGTCGGATGATGACGCCTGATCGGCCTTGTAAGCGCGGGCATCGATGCCGCTCGCCTTCAACTCGGTAACGACGGCCTCGGCCTTTTCCGGCGAGGCGACGTAGCTGATCGCGACACTGGCGCCTTCGGCGGCGAGCGCCCGGGCGCTGGCAGCGCCGATGCCGCGGGAGCCGCCGGTGACCAGGGCAACCTTGCCTGAGAGCTTCTTGGTCATTGGATTTCTCCATGGGTTAAGTTCTGTTGACCCTTGGATATGCCTCCCGCTGTGATATAGAAATAGAAACTATCGAAACTCATTGTTTCCCATATTGAGCAAGCGGGACCACTGCCCATGCCGAAACTGCCGGACTTCGAGGCGCTCGCGATTTTCGCAAAAGTCGTGGAATTACGGTCGTTTGCAGCGGCCGCGACCGAGCTGTCGCTGTCCAAGGCCACGGTCTCCAAGGCGGTCAGCCGACTGGAGGAGCGGCTCGGCGCGCGGCTGTTCAACCGGACCTCGCGGCGGCTGGCGCTGACCGATGCCGGCCAGAAATTGTCGGAGCGCGCGGCCCGGCTGCTTGCCGACGGCGAGGCCGCCGAAAACGAGGCGCTGGCGCAATCGACCACGCCGCGAGGGCTGGTGCGGCTCGCGGTGCCGATGAGTTTTGGCATCAAGACGGTGGCGCCGCTGCTGCCGGAGTTCATGGAAGCCTATCCGGAGGTTTCGATCGATCTCCACCTCAGCGATGCGACGGTGGACCTGATCGGCGAGGGTTTTGATGCCGGCCTGCGCATCGCGCGGCTGCCGGACTCTTCGCTGATCGCGCGAAGGCTGTGCGCGATGCCGCGCTACACGGTGGCCGCGCCGTCCTATCTGAAGCGCCACGGGCGGCCGACGCATCCGATGCATCTCGCCGATCACAAATGCTTCGGCTACGCCTACCTCTCGACCCAGGGCGTCTGGCAATACACCAACGCCTCAGGCGAGCAGGCCAATGTGCGTCCCGCGGGGCAGCTGCGGGTCAACAATGGCGAGGCCGTGATGCCGGCGCTGGTCGCCGGCCTCGGCATCGCCGATCTGCCCGACTTCATCGTCGGCGACGCGATCGCGCGCGGCGAGGTCGAGGTGATCCTCAAGGGCTGGAAGCAGCCCGAGGGCGCCGTTCATCTCGTCACCCCGCCCGGCGGCCCGCGCCCCGCGCGGGTGGAAGTGCTCGCGGATTTTTTGGCGAAGCATTTTGCCAAGGGCAAGAAACGCCCTTCGTAGCATTTTCGTAGGGTAGGCACGCTTCGCTTTTGCCCACCCTGTGAGTTGCGGCTAGTCTCTCCCCACAACGACAAAAACCGCCGGGGAGAAACTTCGATGAACCGCCGCGAACTTCTGCGCGCTGCTGCCGCATTGCCGCTTGCGCACGCCGCGCTCGCAAACTCCGCCTTCGCGCAAAGTCCCTATCCCACCCGCAACATCACGATGATCGTGCCGTTTCCGGCCGGGGGCCAGGCCGATCTCGCGGCGCGGCCGGTGGCGGCGGCACTGGAGCGGATCCTCGGCAAACCCTGCATCGTCGACAACCGCGCCGGCGGGGCAGGCGGATCGATCGGCAATGCGCAGGCCGCGCGCGCCGAGCCCGACGGCTACACGCTGTTGATGACGCTGTCCTCGCTCGCGGTGCTGCCGGAGGCCGACCGCCTGTTCGATCGCCCGGTCGCCTATGAGGTCTCGCAGTTCGCGCCGGTCGCGCGCGTCCTCGCCGATCCGACGCTGCTGGCGGTGCCGGCCTCGGCGCCGTGGAAAACGCTGCAGGAATTCGTCGACGATGCGAAGAAGCGCCCGGGCCAGATTCCCTACGGCTCGTCCGGCCCCTATGGCACGCTGCATGTCGCGATGGAGATGTTCGCCGCCAGCGCAGGAATAAAACTGCTGCACGTGCCGTTCCGCGGCGCCGGGCCCGCGCTCACCGCGCTGCTCTCGGGCACGGTGCAGGCGCTGGCGTCGGCGCCGGGCACGCTGAAGCAGCAGGTCGAGGACGGCAAGATGCGCGTGCTCGCCAATTGGGGCAATGAGCGGATCGCGAGCTTCCCCGACCTGCCGACCTTCAAGGAACTCGGCTACAAGGACGTCGAGTTCTACATCTGGGCGGGATTGTTCGCGCAGGCCGCGCTGCCGGCGCCGATCATGACCCGGCTGCGCGAGGCGATGGCCGAGGCCGTGAAGGCGCCGGAGGTGATCAAGACGTTTGAGACCGCCGGCAGCCCGGTCGCCTATCTCGACGCGCCCGAGTTTTCAAAATTTGTTGCAGCCGACAGCGCGCGCTTGATCGCGGCGGTGAAGAAGATTGGCAAGGTCGAGTAGGGAACCTGCTCACGATTTTCTTCACATTTAGTTGTGCTTGAGATCGATCCTTGAAACGATCCTTGGCCGCATTCATTTGCCAGCATTAGCGCGAATGCGACGCGGAACTTCCGCGCGCTTCATGAATCGGATGAGGGGACGCGGCATGCAAATGCATCGGATGGTCCTGAGCCTGGCGATCGTTATCGGCGGCGCGGCCGCCGCGACGCCTGCGCTCGCGCAAGAATATCGTGGAACCTGGGAACAGCAGATGGCGTGCACGCCCGACGTGATGCGCCTGTGCGGTGACCAGATTCCCGACACCAACCGCATCGTCGCCTGTCTGCGGCAGAACACGGCACGGCTTGGCAGTTCCTGCCGCGCGGTGTTCGAGTCGCAAGCGCAACAGCAGGCCGAGCAGCAACCGCGGACGCAGGGGCGCGCGCCGCAGCCGCAGTATCAGCAGCGCCCGCGCGCGCCGCAGCAGGTACAGCCTGCGCCGCCGCGGCCATCATACGATGACGACGACGATTAACCTCGAGGCCGAGTAGTACCTGCATCGGAATTGCGTCCCCTCTCCCGCTTGCGGGGGAGGGTTAGGGTGGGGGCTCTCTTCGCAACATGACTAGCGGAGAGAGCCCCCACCCGGATCGCATCGGTCGATGCGATCCGACCGCAAGCGGGAGAGGTGCACTGAGAATCCCGTCGGACTAACCGAACCAAACTGTTGTCGCGCTAGGCCCTGACCTCGCAGACGTCGACCCACTCGGCCGTGGTCAGTTCCGCCAGCCGGTCGGGTGTGATGCGTACCGCGCTGTGGGTCGAGCCGGCGGCGGGCACGACGATGTCGAACGCCTTCAGCGACACATCGCAATAGACCGGCAGCGGCGTCTTCAGCCCGAACGGGCAGACGCCGCCGACCTCGTGGCCGGTGATCTCGGCGACCTCGTCGAGGCCGAGCATCTTCGGCTTGCCGCCGAACATCGCTTTCACCTTATTGTTGTCCATTCGCGCGGTGCCGCTGGCGACGATCAGCACGACGCGGTCGCCGACGCGCAGGCTCAGCGTCTTGGCGATCCGCGCCGGCTCGACGCCATAGGCCTCCGCTGCCAGCACGACGGTCGCAGAGCTCACGCTGGATTCGATCACGGCAATGTCGGGCGCCTTCTCGGCGAAGAAGGCACGAACGGACTCGAGACTCATATGATTTCAGGACCTTGAAGATTCAGGATTTGGCAGACACCAAAGCGGGAAGCTCGGAGAGGCCGTGGATGCGGTGATCGGGCGCGACGCCGAGCTCGTCCATCTGGGTACGCAACGCCTTGAACATCGTCAACGGGGCGACGGTTTCGCTCTCGACGCAGGCGAGCGCCATCGCTTCCGGCGTCACCCGCTCGATCCAGGCGACGTTGAGGCCGAACGCCTTGGCGCCGCAGGCGTCCCATGGATTGGAGGAGATGAACAGCACCTCCGCGGGTGCGACCTTCAGCACCTCTTCGATCAGCGTGTAGGCCTCGGGCGCCGGCTTGAACACCTTGTGCGCATCGACGCTGATCGTGGCATCGAGCAGCCGGTCGAGCCCTGAGTTGCGCACCAGCGCATTGAGCATGTCGGGGCTGCCGTTGGAGAGGATCGCAAGCTTCCGGTCCTTCATCGCCTCGAGCGCCGCCACCGCATCCGGATACAGCGCGAGATGCTGATACTTGTCGATGATGCGCGCGAACGTCGCATCGTCGTATTGCAGGCCGAGGCTGCGCAGCGTGTAGGCCAGCGAGTCGCGGGTGGCGACGGAAAAGTCCTGGTAGCGCCGCATCAGCGTTCGCAACCAGCTGTATTCGAGCTGCTTGATGCGCCAGATCTGGGTGATGATGTCGCCATAGCCCGGAAAGGCGTCCTCGGTGACATCGGCCACCGACTGGACATCGTAGAGCGTGCCATAGGCATCGAAGACAACAGCTTTGATGGTCATTGTGTTTTCTCTTGTCCGCCGATCGTCGCATACAGGAATTTCCTGAGAGCGTCGATGGATTGATCGCGGACCGGCTCGTTGAATTCCAGGAGATGACCGAGTAACCGCCCCGGCGTGCGGTATTGCGGCACGTCGAAACCATGGTAGGCGCCGGGATAGACGATGAGCTGGATCGGATAGCCGAGGCCCTGCTGGCGCGAGATGCCGTCATCGTCGCGGCCTTCGGCCAGGTTCCGGCACTCCTGCGCCGGCGTCCAGTCGTCGAGCTCGCCGACCATGATCAGGGTCGGCACCGTCATGTTGCCCTTGATGCCGAGGCAGCGCGGATAGAAGGCGACGGCGGCGCGGAATTTTTCGGTCGCGTAGCGCTCGATCGCACCGCGCTCGACCGAGAGCAGCGCGAGCCATCCGCCCTGCGAAAAGCCGACCACGGCAATGCGTTCCGGATCGACCTGGGATTGCCGGGTCAGGAAGCTCAGCGCGCGATAGGCGTCGTGAATCGTTGCCGCCGGAACGCCGCCGATGCAGGTGTTGCTGATGCCGCGCGGGCCGAACCGGTCCACCGTGAGCGTCACATAGCCCCAGGCCGCGAGCCGCTTGCCCCAGCGCTCGTCGAGCTCGCGCCACAGGCCGCTGCAGCCATGCAGCAACACCACGGCGGGCAAAAGACCCGGTCGCTCCGGCCGCCGCAACAGGCCCTGCAACGGCTGCGTGTTGGTCAGCGGGCTTTCGAGCTCGACCAGCGCGGCAGGAATTTCGGCCGCCGCCGCAGGCTTGCCGCCCGCGCTCCCGACCAGGAGCACGGTGAGGAGGGTGGCAAGTCCGGCGCAGTTCGTCATCGGCTGCCCCGCTAACGCGCGATCGTGATCGCGCTTTAGCTCTTTGCTTGAAGCATGATCTTTTCGGAAAAACCGCCTCGCTTCCGGATCATGCTTTAGCGTGCCGCCGATGATACTCCCTTAAATCCCCAAAATCTTGCGCGCGTTGGCCTTCAGGACCTTTGGCCGGATCTCCTCGCGGATGTCGAGCTTTGCAAAATCGGCGAGCCAGCGGTCCGGCGTGATCACCGGCCAGTCGGAGCCGAACAGCATCTTGTCCTGCAGGATCGAGTTGATGTAGCGCACCAAAATCGGCGGAAAGTATTTCGGCGACCAGCCGGAGAGGTCGATATAGACGTTCGGCTTGTGGGTCGCGACCGACAGCGCCTCTTCCTGCCAGGGGAAGGAGGGGTGCGCGAGGATGATCTTGAGGTCGGGAAAGTCGGCCGCGACGTCGTCCATGTACATCGGGTTGGAGTATTTCAGCCGCATCCCCATGCCGCCGGGCATGCCCGAGCCGACGCCGGTCTGGCCGGTGTGAAACAGCGCGATCGCGCCGCCGTCATTGATCGCTTCATAGAGCGGATAGGCCATGCGGTCGTTGGCGTAGAAGCCCTGCATGGTCGGATGGAATTTGAAGCCGCGGACGCCGTAGTCCTCGATTAGCCGCTTCGCCTCGCGCACCCCGAGCTTGCCCTTGTGCGGGTCGATCGAGACGAACGGGATCAGGACGTCGAGATGGTCGGAGGCGATCTCCAGCATCTCCTCATTCTTGTAGCGGCGAAAGCCGGTCTCGCGCTCGGCATCGACCGGGAAGATCACCGCCGCGATGTTCTTGGCGCGGTAGTAGGCCGCGGTCTCCGGCACGGTTGGCGGATGCTTGTGCGGCGATTTGAAATACTCCGCCATCTGGGCCTGGAAGTCGTCATAGCCGTCGTCGCCATGCATGCCGCAGGGCTCCTCGGCATGGGTGTGGATGTCGATCGCGACGACTTTTTCGATGTCGGGCAGTTTGAGCTTGGGCATGGCGGTTTCCCCGGCGGCCTGATTGGTGGCGTTGGATAATGATTATAATATATAACGAATTTCGCAAGGGCCGTTTCTAACTGCGGGCAGCCATCTGACCGGGTTCCAGCCGGGCGGTGAAGATCGGCCCGTTTCGGTTGACATTTGCCGGTCCGATGGCTTAGAAACCGCCCCGTCCCGGGCGGCAGGGTCGCTTGTCGGGATAAATCCATTTTCGCCGTTCTTTGCCATCGATTGGTCGTGGCATGGATCGGTACGGCCTCCAACACGGGCCTTTCGAAGCAACAGGATTGGTCCCATGAAGGTCCGTAACTCGTTGAAGTCGCTGCGCGGTCGTCATCGCAACAACCGCCTGGTCCGTCGCAAGGGCCGCGTCTACGTGATCAACAAGGTTCAGCGCCGCTTCAAGGCGCGCCAGGGTTGATCGGCGGGCCCGTTTCGGGCCCCGAACTGCGCTCCTCACAGGTCTTTGACGCCGCGCTGCTTTGCAGCGCGCGTTTGCGCGTCTAGACTTGCCCCATGCGTTTGAGACTTCCTGGGACCAACCACCGCCGGCTGGCGATCGTCCTCGCCGCGCTGTTGGTGATGCCTGTCGCCGCGGCTGCGCAGGGCGATCCCCGCGTGATCCCGCCGCCGCGCACCCAGAAGAAGCTGCCGGAAGCCCCGACCAAGCTGCCCAAGGTTCCGGCCGACCGCTCGCGCGGGCTGGATTTCCTGTTCGGCGCGCTGAAGGCCGCGCCCGATGAAGACAGCGCCCGTCATGTCGAGGCGCGGATCTGGGCGCTGTGGCTGCAGACCCCGAGCGACACCGCCGCGCTGCTGATGACCCGCGCCAAGGCGGCGATCGACGCCCAGAACATCGATGTCGCGCTCAAGCTGCTGGACGCCGTGATCAAGCTCAGGCCGGACTATGTCGAGGCCTGGAACCGGCGCGCGACGCTGTATTACCTAAAGAACGACTATGTCCGTTCGCTGGAAGACCTGCAGCAGGTGCTGTCGCGCGAACCGCGCCATTTCGGCGCGCTGGCGGGCGTCGGCATGATCATGCAGGATCTCGGCGACGAGAAGCGGGCGCTGGACGCGTTCCGCAGGGCGCTGGCGGTCGATCCCTTCCTCGAGAAGGTGCCGGACATGGTCAAGCAGCTCTCCGAAAAGGTCGAAGGCCGCGACATCTGATTGCGTGCGGCGGCTTGCCGGCCCGGCATGGGCAGCAAAGCCGTGACATTGTTGCTGCTGGCCAGCGCGATGATGCTCGCAGCCGGAACCTGTGCCTCGCCGACAGCCCTTATTCGGTGGTCGGAAATCACGCCACAGGCCGCTGTCCGATCGTCAGGACCAATCCGGTGATCGACGGCGACAACTGGTTCGGGGACGAACCCTTAGTGGCGGATGCGAAGCTTGCTCGCTCGACGGTCGGCGCCTGTCCGAAGGACGAACTGTCCCGCGAAGACGACGATGGCGAGACGCGCTAGTGCAGGAACTTGCCGCGGGGTGCGCTATCCTGGGCGGCGGCAGCGTAGAACTGCTGTAGCTCCGCCTCCAGATGCTCATTGACGAGCAGCAGCGCCTTCAGGGCCCCGCGCAGGTCGCCATTGCAGCTTGCCACGATCTGGTCGATTGCCGCATCGCTAGGGTCGGAAATCATGGTACTCCTCCGATTATTCCCGTTGAACTCGTCGTGAGGACGCCGGTTCCTGTGGATACAGTGCACAAGATAGGAAGCGTCCCGGTTTGGATGAAGCCTCGCCGCTGATGGCAAAATTGCCGCGGGCAATCTATGGAATCGTTAATGACGCTGGTATGAACCCGCTATCCACAGGCTGGGGGTACTGTGGACAACCGCGGAAACCGCTGCGCGCCTCGCGCTGGGCCCTTGATGCTGGGTGGCAACAGACCTCCTGTCCCACACCCACTTAGGCTAAAGGTTGATTGCCTTCTCCCACAGGTTGCGCCACAGCTGTGGCGGGCTGGGGGAATGCATATTTTATGAAGCAGATGATTGCCGCGGCGCTTTGCGTCGCGCTGGGCGCCTGTGCCTCTGTGACGCGCGGCACCACTGAAACCATTTCGATCGCCTCGACGCCATCAGGTGCGACGGCCGACATTGCGGGACTGGAAGTGCCGACGGCCTGCGTGACGCCGTGCGCGATTCAGGCGAAGCGCAACGCCGACATCGTCGTGACGGTCAGCAAGGAAGGCTATCAACAGCAGATCATCCCGCTGACCAAGGATATCAGCGGATCCGGCGGTGCCGGTTTCGCCGGCAATCTGTTGCTCGGCGGCGTGGTCGGCATGGGTGTCGACGCGGCGACCGGCGCCGCACTCGATCACAAGCCCAATCCGGTCATTGTGACATTGCAGCCGGCCGCGCCTCCGCCGCCACCACCGCGGCCGCCCAGGCGGCGCGACTCGAGGCCCGTCTCGTAGCCGCATCACCCTGCCAATTGGACTTCGGGCGTTAAAGCGGGGTAGCATCGAAACTGGCCGGTGCTCCCGCCGTAACTTTTCGGTGCGCAGGATTTCCCCGATCGTCGTGATGCTTGTCTTGATCGTTGTGCTTACGGTCGCCGGGCTCGTGCTGGCGACGCAAGTCGGCTCGGCGATGATTGAGCGCGCGTTTCCGGCCCATGGCCGCCTGGTCGATGTGGCCGGCGGCAGGCTGCATGTCGTCGAGCTCGGCCCGCGGGACGCCGCCGGCCCGCCGATCGTGCTGCTGCATGGTGCAAGCTCCAACCTCCGCGTCATGCAGCATCCGCTGGGCGAGCGGCTGGCGCGAAACCATCGCGTAATCCTGATCGATCGTCCCGGCCATGGCTGGAGCACGCGCGACCGCGTCGAGGATGCCGCGCCCGAAATCCAGGGCCGCATGATCATCGAGGCGCTCGGCAAGCTCGGCGTCGGCCGCGCGCTCGTGGTGGCGCATTCCTGGGCCGGTGCGCTCGCGCTCCGCATGGCGCTGGATCAGCCGGACCGGGTCGCCGGCCTGGTGCTGCTCGCGCCGGTCGCCTATCCGTGGCGCGGCGGCGCCGGCCGCTACAACAATGTGATCTCGACGCCGCTGATCGGGCCGCTGCTCGCGCACACCATCACGCTGCCGCTCGGCCGGCTGGTCGCGGAGGCAGGCGTGCGCGGCGTGTTCGCGCCGCAGCCGGTGCCCGCCGATTTTATCCGCGACAGCGCCACGCTGCTGCTGTTGCGGCCGCGCGAGTTCATCGCCAATGCGCGCGATCTGGTGACGCTGAAAGCCGCGGTGATCGCGCAGGCGCCGTGCTACGCCGAGATCAAGGCGCCGATCTCGATCATTGCGGGCGATGCCATCGACAAGACGGTCTCGACTGCCATCCATTCGCGCCCGCTCGCCGCCACCGCGCCCAACACGAAGCTAACCGTACTGCCGGGCGTGGGCCACATGGTGCAGCAGGTGGCCGCCGATCTTGTACTGTCCGAGATCGAGACGATGGCCGGCCGGGTGGCGCCGCAAATGGTGACGGTGCAATAGCTGCCGCGCACCGGCCGATCCGCACGAATGTGATCCGGCGAGGCTTGCGCGGTGCGAGGCCGCCGAACATCATGCCCCCGCGCGGTTCTCGAGTTTCATCAAAGGACAAGTCTCATGCGGATCGACAACGTCGCCGACCTCATCGCTGAAACCCTTGCCCAGGCCGGCGTGAAGCGCATCTACGGCATCGTCGGCGACAGCCTCAACGGTCTGACCGAGGCCCTGCGCAAGCGCGGCACGATCGACTGGCTGCATGTGCGCCACGAGGAGGTGGCGGCTTTTGCCGCGGCCGCCGAGGCCCAGCTCACCGGCGAGCTTGCGGTCTGCGCCGGCTCCTGCGGCCCGGGCAATCTGCATCTGATCAATGGCCTGTTCGATGCGCATCGCAGCCGCACCCCGGTGCTGGCGATCGCGGCGCAGATCCCGTCCGCGGAAATCGGCGGCGGCTATTTCCAGGAGACCCATCCGCAGGACCTGTTCCGCGAATGCAGCCATTATTGCGAGCTGGTGTCAGATCCGTCGCAGCTGCCCTACATGCTGGAGAACGCGATCCGCGCCGCGGTCGGCAAGCGCGGCGTCGCCGTGCTGGTGCTGCCGGGCGATGTCGCGTTCAAGCCGGCGCCGAAGCGCAACGTCTCGCCCAATGCCGGCCTGCTGCCACCGGCGCCGGTGGTGCGGCCGGCCGACGCCGAGTTGACGGCGCTGGCCGATCTGCTCAACGGCGCGCGGCGGGTCACGCTGTTCTGCGGCCGCGGCTGCGCCGGCGCGCATGCCAATCTGATGAAGCTCGCCGAGGCGCTGAAGAGCCCGATCGTGCACGCGCTCGGCGGCAAGGAATATGTCGAGTACGACAACCCCTACGATGTCGGCATGACCGGCTTCATCGGCTTCTCCTCCGGCTATGCCGCCATGCACGCCTGCGACGTGCTGCTGATGCTCGGCACCGATTTTCCCTACAAGCAGTTCTTCCCGACCGATGTCAGCATCGCGCAGGTCGATATCCGCCCGGAGAATCTCGGCCGCCGCTGCAAGCTCGATCTCGGCATCGTCGGCGACGTCAACGAGACCATCGCCGCGCTGCTGCCGAAGCTCACCGCCAAGACCGAGCGCAAGCATCTCGACGCCGCCATGGCGCACTACAAGGATGTCCGCGCCGGCCTCGACGATCTCGCTCGCGGCACGCCGGGCCAGAAGCCGATCCATCCGCAATATCTCGCCCGCCTGCTCAGCGAGAACGCCTCCGAGGACGCGGTGTTCACGGCCGATGTCGGCACCCCGACGATCTGGTCGGCGCGCTATCTCAAGATGAACGGCAAGCGCCGCCTGATCGGCTCGCTGGTGCATGGCTCGATGGCCAATGCGATGGCGCATGCGATCGGCGCCCAGGCGGCGCAGCCTGGGCGGCAAGTGGTCTCGATGTCGGGCGATGGCGGCTTCGCCATGCTGATGGGCGACCTGATCACGCTGACCCAGGCCAAGCTGCCGGTGAAGGTCGTGATCTTCAACAACAGCGTGCTCGGCTTCGTGGCGCTGGAGATGAAGGCCGCCGGCTTCATCGAAACCGGGGTCGATCTGAAGAACCCCGACTTCGCGGCGATGGCCCGCGCCATGGGCATTCACGGCATCAGGGTCGAGGATCCCGGCGAGCTCGAGGGCGCGGTCCGCGACGTGCTCGCGCATAACGGCCCGGCGGTGCTCGACGTCGTGACCGCGACGCAGGAATTGTCGATGCCGCCGACCATCACGCTGGAGCAGGTCAAGGGCTTCAGCCTGTGGGTGCTGCGCGCCGTGATGAGCGGCCGCGGCGACGAGGTGCTCGATCTCGCCAAGACCAATCTGTTGCCGCGCTGACCGGGCGCGGCAAAGTCCGCCCTGAGATCAGCCTCAGGGCGGACGCAAGCCCGATCCGGGCGATTTACTGCTTCTGCTTGCCGTCCTTGTCGAACGAGGAGATGTAGGTCCAGAGGTTGTTGGCCTCGGTCTCGTTCTTGATGCCGGCGAACGCCATCTTGGTGCCGGGGATCTTGGCCTTCGGGTCCTTGATGTATTCGAGGAAGGTCGCCTTGTTCCAGGTGATGCCGGAATTCTTGTTGGCGTCCGAGTAATTGTAGTCCGGCGCACTGCCGGAATGGCGGCCGTCGAGGCCGTTGAGCTCGGGTCCGACCTTGTTCTTGGCGCCTTCGCCGATCGCGTGGCAGGCGAGGCACTTGTTGAACGAGGTCTTGCCGGCGGCCGCATCCTGGGCCAGCGCGGAGGATGCGAAAGCCAGCGATGTGACGACCGCCAGCGCGCTCAAGGTCTTTAGCTTCATGGGGTGCTCTTCGTTTCGTCCCGGGAGGTGAGTAGAATCGTTTGTGGCATGTCCGGCTTGGGCAGGACAAGCCACGAAACTTTGACAGTTTTCATGACAGCCCGCTTGTCTCAGAGCGAACTCGCCCTGCCGGGTGCAGGCAAGACCGACCTTTGGCCGGTCGATCGAAACAGGTGCGGACGTGGTTGATTTGTCGTAACAAATCGGCAACAGGACGATGCCCCGAAGGGAACTGCGATGTCCATCATGATGCCGGCGGCCGATCAGGCCGTCCTCGATCGCCGCGGCGAAATCGTGGCGGCCCTGCGTGCCATCGTCCCGGGAGAGGGCGTGGTCGACAGTGCCGCCGAGATGCTGGCCTATGAATCCGACGGGCTGACCGCCTACCGGCAGCCGCCGATGGTCGTGGTGTTGCCCGATACCACCGAGCAGGTGGCAAAGGTCCTGAAATATTGCCACGCGCAGGGCATCAAGGTGGTGCCGCGCGGCTCCGGCACCTCGCTGTCCGGCGGCGCGCTGCCGCTCGCCGACGGCGTCCTGCTTGGGCTCGGCAAGTTCAAGCGGATTCGCGAGATTGACTTCGACAACCGCGTTGTCGTCACCGAGCCCGGCGTCACTAATCTGGCGATCAGCCAGGCGGTCGCCCATGCCGGGTTCTATTACGCGCCCGATCCGTCGTCGCAGATCGCCTGCTCGATCGGCGGCAATGTCGCGGAAAATTCCGGCGGCGTGCACTGCCTGAAATACGGCATGACCACCAACAACGTGCTGGGCTGCGAGATCGTGCTGATGAACGGCGAGATCCTGCGCATCGGCGGCAAGTCGGCGGAGAACGCCGGCTACGATCTGATGGGGATCATCACCGGCTCCGAGGGCCTGCTCGGCGTCGTCACCGAGATCACGGTGCGCATCCTGCGCAAGCCGGAGACGGCGCGCGCCCTGATGGTCGGCTTTGCCGAGGTCGAGGCCGCCGGCGAATGCGTGGCGCGAATTATCGGCGCCGGCATCATCCCGGGCGGCATGGAAATGATGGACAAGCCCGCGATCCACGCCGCGGAGGCCTTCGTCCATGCCGGCTATCCGCTCGACGTCGAGGCGCTGCTGATCATCGAGCTCGACGGTCCGTCGGTCGAGGTCGATGAGTTGATCACGCGGGTCGAAAGCATCGCCAAGGGCTGCGGGTCGGTGACCCTGCAGATTTCCAATTCAGAGGCCGAGCGCAATCTGTTCTGGGCCGGCCGCAAGGCGGCGTTCCCCGCGGTCGGCCGCATCTCGCCCGACTATCTCTGCATGGACGGCACCATCCCGCGCGGCGCGCTGCCGAAGGCGCTGGCGCGGATCCGCGACCTGTCGGAAAAATACGGCCTCGGCGTCGCCAACGTGTTCCACGCCGGCGACGGCAATCTGCACCCGCTGATCCTCTACGATGCCAACAAGCCCGGCGAGATCGAGAAGGCGGAAGCGTTCGGCGCCGACATCCTGCGCTGCTGCGTCGAGCTCGGCGGCGTGCTCACCGGCGAGCACGGCGTCGGCATCGAGAAGCGCGACCTGATGGGCGAGATGTTCACCGAGATCGACCTCAACCAGCAGCAGCGGCTGAAATGCGCGTTCGACGCGAAGGGCCTGCTCAACCCTGGAAAAGTGTTTCCGACCCTGCACCGCTGTGCCGAGCTCGGCCGCGTCCACGTCCATGCCGGCAAGCTGGCGTTTCCGGATATCCCGCGGTTCTAAAGCGTGATGCGACCAGGTTGATCGTCATCGCGCTTTGGCTTCTTGCTTGAGCATGATCTTCGCGCAAACGCCCATCGGAACGGAACTGGCTCTAGTGGGGCTGAGCGTAGGGTGCAGCATTCATCAGCAGCACGGCAAAAAGCAGGACCAGATAGAGCATAGAAAACGCGAACAGGCGACGAGCAGGCCGCCATTCCCTGTCGTGGCTTCGACGGACATGCCATGCGAGAAAAATCATGGTCGCTCCCAGCATCGCCGCGGCCGCGCCATAGATGGCTCCCGCGAACCCCAGTGCACAGGGGAGCAGTGAGATCGGAACCAAAATCACACTATAAAGAAAAATCTGGCGCTTTGTTTCGGTCTTGCCGGCCACGACCGGCAACATCGGCACACCGGCGCGGGCATATTCTCCAGCAAGATTGAGCGACAGTGCCCAGAAGTGGGCCGGCGTCCAAAGGAAGATGATCAGAAACAGGCTGAGCGGCTCGAGCCCGACATTTCCGGTGACCGCAGCCCAGCCGATCACCGGCGGCAGTGCACCGGCGGCACCGCCAATGACGATGTTCTGCGGTGTTCGGCGCTTGAGCCACATCGTGTAGACGACGACGTAGAAGAAAATTGTGAAAGCAAGCAGCGCAGCCGCGGCCATGTTCAGCAAAGCGCCGAGGGCGAGGACGGCGCACGTGCCAAGCATCAATCCGAACACCAACGCTTCCGAACGCGATACACGGCCGCTGGGGATCGGGCGGATGGCGGTCCGCGCCATCACCGCATCGATGTCGGCATCGTACCACATATTGAGCGCAGCTGCGGCGCCGGCTCCCGCAGCGATGCAAAGAAGCGCAACGACGCCGGTGAAGGGATCGATGCCGCCTGGTGCGACCATCAGACCGACGAGCGCGGTGAAGACGACCAGCGACATAACGCGCGGTTTCGTCAGTGCGACGTAATCTCCGATGTTGGCATAGCTCCGGCGAAGAATTGAACGATTGATTTGCACGAGATTGATTCCTCGTCAGTTCGATACTCAGAAGGCCGTCGGTCGACGGCTTTCTTCGCAGAGTCCCGGACGAAATGGCTTGTCCTTCGCCTTCAGGATGCCTTGCTTGGTCCAGTTTGGCGGCACGGCGCAGGTGATCATAGCCGTCCTGCGCCTAGTTCGCCGACGCGAAAAATATGACGCGGAGCAGATGCGTATAGTCGGATTCGAACACCATGATCCCTACAAAAACCAGCACCAGCACCGGCGGCAACAGGATGGCGTAAGCCAACGCCAGCCGCTCCCAGGCCATGTGCATGAAGACAGCGACGATCAGGCCGGCCTTGAGCACCATGAACAGCAGGATCAGCGACCACCGCAGGTGGCCGTGGATGCCAAAATAGTCGACGAGATAGGAGCAGGTGCTGAGCACGAACAGCCATCCCCAGACCACGAGATAGAGCTTGATGGGATGCTGCTGGCCCTCTGCGTGCGCGCTGCCTGATGCCACCGCGTCATGCACATAGGTATGAAGCGCATGCTGTGCTGCCTGCCCTTCGACATGTACTGCTGCTTCTGTCATGCGCTACCTCACCAGAGATAAAAGAAGGCAAAGATGAACACCCAGACCAGATCGACGAAATGCCAGTACAGGCCCATGATCTCGACGATCTCGTAGTAGCCCTTGCGGCTCGTGAAGAAACCGCGCCGCTCGACATCGAAATCTCCGCGCCAGACCTTTCGCGCAATCGCGATCAGGAAGATGACGCCGATCGTCACATGGGTGCCGTGGAAGCCAGTGATCATGAAGAAGCATGAACCAAACTGCGCCGCGCCCCAGGGATTGCCCCAGGGCCGCACGCCCTCCATGATCAGCTTGGTCCATTCGAAGGCCTGCATGCCGACGAAGGTTGCGCCGAAGGCCGCGGTGGCCAGCATCAGGGCCGCGGTCTTGACGCGATCGCGGCGATAGCCGAAATTGACCGCCATCGCCATCGTGCCGCTGCTCGAGATCAGGATGAAGGTCATGATGGCGATCAGGATCAGCGGAATGTGCTTGCCGCCGATATTGAGGGCGAAGACCTCGCTCGGGTTGGGCCAAGGCACGGTCGTCGACATCCGCGCCGTCATGTACGACAGCAGGAAGCAGCTGAAGATGAAGGTGTCGCTGAGCAGGAAGATCCACATCATGGCCTTCCCCCACGACACGTTCTTGAACGCGCGCTGATCCGATGCCCAGTCGGCGGCGATGCCGCGCAGCCCGGGAATCGTCCCGGGCGGCGCCTTGGGAGTTGCCAATGTGGTTTCTGTCATCGCGTCCTGCCCTCGCTTAACTGAGCAACTGGCGACAGATGTCGACGAAATTGTCGGTCCAGCCGGTCAGGAGACCGAGCAGCACCAGCCAGACCAACAACAGGAAATGCCAATAGATGGTGCAGAGCTCGACGCTCAGGCGCAGCTGCGCCATCGGCGCGCCGCGCCACACCTTTGCGGTCGTCCTGCCGAGCGCCACCAGGCCGCCGGTCACGTGCAGCCCGTGCAACGCGGTGATCAGGTAGAAGAAGGAATTGGCCGGGTTCGACGCCACGACATAGCCGGCGATCTTCAGCTGCTGCCACACCACGAGCTGCCCGGTCAGGAACATCACGGCCGATGCACCACCGATCAGAAGACCGACGATCAGGCCGTCACTGTCTTCGCGGCGCGCGGCCATCAGCGCCCATTGCAGCGCCACGCTGCTGATGACGAGGACGCCGGTGTTGAACCACAATAATTTCGGCAGCGGCAGCTCGCGCCAGTCCGCCATGGTGGTGCGCATCGAGTAGGCGCTGATCAGGAGCGCGAACAGCGAGCCGACCACCGCGAGAAAAACCCCGAGGCCGATTTTCGCCGCCGGCACCGACGAGCCGCGATCGCCGCGAAGATCGACGGCAACGCCCTGCTCCAGCCACGGCTTGGCGGCCAGCCGTTGCTGCGAGAGCCACCATCCCGCGATCGCTGCAATCGTAGCAATGAACAGGACGATGGCACTCACGGATGGGCTCCCTGCGCCGCCACCCTGGCCGGCGGTTCATTCTGGGGGATGAAGTCCCTTGTGGCACCGGGCACGCTGTAATCGTAGGCCCAGCGATAGACGACGGGGAGCTCCTTGCCCCAGTTGCCATGCCCCGGCGGGGTCTCCGGCGTCTGCCATTCCAGCGAGGTGGCGCCCCAGGGATTGCCGCCCGCCTCTTTTCCTTTGAACAGGCTCCAGACCAGATTGAACAGGAAGACCAGCTGGGCGAAGCCGACAATCAGCGCCGCCACGCTCATGAACGCATTGAGGTCATGGGCGGATGCCGGCACGAACGCGGTCTCGCCGATGTCGTGGTAGCGGCGCGGCATCCCGAGCAGGCCGAGATAGTGCATCGGGAAGAACACCGCATAGGCCCCGATGAACGTCACCCAGAAGTGGAAGTGTCCGAGCGCGTCATTGAGCATCCGCCCGGTAACCTTCGGATACCAGTGATAGATCCCGCCGAACACGGCCATGATCGGCGCAATCCCCATCACCATGTGGAAGTGCGCGACAACGAACATCGTGTCGGACAGCGGGACGTCGACGACCACGTTGCCGAGGAACAGCCCGGTCAGGCCGCCGTTGACGAAGGTGATGATGAAGCCGAGCGCAAACAGCATCGGCACCGTGAGATGGATGTCGCCGCGCCACAGGGTCAGCACCCAGTTGTAGACCTTGATCGCGGTCGGGATCGCGATGATCAGCGTCGTGGTGGCGAAGAAGAACCCGAAATACGGGTGCATGCCGCTGACATACATGTGGTGCGCCCACACGACGAAGCTCAGCGCCCCGATCGCCACGATCGCCCAGACCATCATGCGATAGCCGAAGATGTTCTTGCGCGCGTGCGTGCTGATCAGGTCCGAGATGATGCCGAACGCCGGCAGCGCGACGATGTAGACCTCGGGGTGGCCGAAGAACCAGAACAGATGCTGGAACAGGATCGGGCTGCCGCCGCCATACTTGGTCAACTGGCCCATCTCGACCAGCGTCGGCATGAAGAAGCTGGTTCCAAGGAGGCGGTCCAGCAACAGCATCACCGAGGCGACGAACAGCGCCGGGAACGCCAGCAGCGCCATCACGGTGGCGGTGAAGATGCCCCACACCGTCAGCGGCATCCGCATCAAGGTCATGCCGCGGGTGCGGGCCTGCAGCACCGTCACCACGTAATTGAGCCCGCCCATCGTGAAGCCGATGATGAACAGGATCAGTGAGGCCAGCATGAGAACGATGCCCCAGTCCTGCCCGGGCGTCCCGGAGAGGATGGCCTGCGGCGGATACAGCGTCCAGCCGGCGCCGGTCGGTCCGCCCGGCACGAAGAAGGTCGCGGCCAGCACCAGCACGGCGAGCAGGTAGACCCAATAGCTCAGCATGTTCACATAGGGGAAAACCATGTCCCGCGCGCCGACCATCAGCGGGATGAGGTAGTTGCCGAAGCCGCCAAGGAACAAGGCGGTGAGCAGGTAGATCACCATGATCATGCCATGCATGGTGATGAACTGGAGATACTGGTTGGCATCGATGAAGGAGAATGTGCCGGGGAATCCCAGTTGCAGGCGCATCATCCACGACAGCACCAGCGCCACCATTCCGATCGACATCGCCGTGATCGAATACTGGATGGCGATCACCTTGGCGTCCTGCGAAAAGACGTACCGCGTCCACCAGCTGTGCGGGTGATAGAGCTCGACCTCACCTACTTCGGCGGGCGGGATGCCTGCGACCTCATCAAACGGGATATCGACCATCGGAATACCCTCCTTGGTCTTCCGCTCGGCGACGAGTTCACCTCATATCCGGCTAACCCTCGTCGGCATGTTCATTCGCTATCCGTCTTGTACGCCGCCTTCGCGACGTTGCGCTGGCCGGACAAGGCGGCGAACGTGTGCTGCCTCTCCAGCCACGCGTGATATTCCTTCTCTTCTTCCACGACGACCTTGCTGCGCATCTGCGCGTGCGCGGCGCCGCACAGCTCGGCGCAGAGGACGTCGAAGGTTCCGGTCCGGGTCGGCGTGAGCCAGTAGTAGGTCACCGAGCCGGGGATCATGTCCATCTTCGCCCGGAACTCGGGCACGTAGAAATCATGCAGGACGTCGATCGAGCGGAGCAGCACCTTCACCGGCTTCCCAACCGGCAGATGCAGATCCTCGTTCTGGACGACGATGTCGTCCTGCCCGTTCGGATCATTGGGATTCAACCCGAGTGGGTTGTCGGAGCTGATCAGGCGCGCATCCGACGTGCCGAGCCGGCCATCCTTGCCCGGAAGCCGATAACTCCACATCCACTGTTGTCCAACGACCTCGACGTCGGTCGCGTCGGCGGGAACGGTGACGAACTGGTGCCAGACGACGAGGCCGGGCGCCAGCATGGCGACGACGCCGATCGCGGTGCCGATGCTGAGCCACCATTCGAGCTTCTTGTTCTCGGGATTGTAGTGGGCGCGCCGTCCCTCGGTGTGGTGAAAGCGCAGGACGCAATAGGCCATGAACGCGATCACCGCGCAGAATACCGCTCCGGTGATCCAGAATGTCAGGTTGATCGTGTGGTCGATATAGCTCCAGTTCGAGGCAATCGGGGTCCACCACCAGGGGCTGTACAGGTGGAACAGCACCGAGGCGACGGCAACCAGGAGCAGTATGAGTGCTACAGCCATCCCTCATTCCTCCTTGCCATCGAAGGCTGCGGAGACGAACGAAAGGGCGGAGCTCACGTCAAAGCGACGGTGTCACGGTCACCATCGCCGTGCCTCTTGCCTCGCCCATTCTACCGGTCGCGACGTCGGACATGACAAAGGCTCAACGTCACGGCCGCAACCTCATCGGAGCTTGGGGGCGTTCACTGCTTCAACATGGTACCCGTCGAGCCCGGCGTCAATAGAGGAGTATGCCCGCCTCGGTCCGGCGCGTGTTGGCGGGAAAGCATTGCATGCCGCGAATACTGACCGGCCATCCCCCCTGTCGCTTGACGCATCGCAAAACCGGGCGTGTGCAACTGCACAATTCCGTCGACCGCGTTCACCACCTTGCTTCTGCCGCGCATCGGATTAGTTTCACTGGACCGGCTGCGACAGATGTCGTCCGGCAAGCTCCTTCTGGTTGAACCTGATTTGCCGGACTCAGTCGCGATTTTCGCGGATGAGGCGGATGTGCGTGTTTTGATGGCGCTCCGTTCCCCTGCGGCCACAAGCAAGGAGACGGAACCATGACGACAGTATTCGCACGACCCAAACTGCAAGTGTTTGGCGTCTCTACCGCCTATGTCGTTCGCAAGATCAGCCTTTCCGACTTGGGCGATGCGCTGCGCCTCGGCTGGGAAGACTTCAAAGCCATCCCGACCCACGCCATCGTCCTGTGCGTGATGTATCCCGTCCTCGGCCTCGTCCTCTTCAGACTTGTGCTCGGCTATTCGGTGCTGCCGCTGCTGTTTCCGCTCGCGGCCGGCTTCGCCCTGATCGGTCCTTTCGCCGGACTGGGCCTCTACGAACTGAGCCGCCGCCGCGAGCGTGGAGAAGAGCCGGGCGCCTGGGATGCGATGCAGGTGCTGCGTGCGCCGTCGTTCGGCGCCATGCTCGAACTTGGCGTTCTCCTGCTGGTTCTGTTCGGGGTCTGGATCGCCGCGGCGGACGCGATCTACATTGCGACTTTCGGCTATGCTCCGGCTGCGAGCATCCCTGATTTCGCACAGCGCGTGTTGACGACGCCCGAAGGCTGGACGCTCATCATCATCGGGTGCGGCGTCGGCTTCCTTTTTGCCCTGGTTGCCCTGTGCGTCAGCGTCGTTTCATTTCCACTGATGCTCGACCGCCATGCGACGGCGATCGATGCGATCCGCACCTCGATCCGGGCTGTGACGATGAATCCAATTGAGATGGCCGCGTGGGGATTGATCGTTGCGGTGTTGCTGGCCGTGGGCTCACTGCCATTCTTCGTCGGTCTCTGCGTCGTTCTGCCGGTGCTCGGTCATGCCACCTGGCATCTTTACAGGAAAGTGGTCGAGCCCGACCCGAATCCTCCGCAAGAAGAGCCCCGCCCGCCGATCGGACACCGTTACGCGGCCGATTTCCCGGCCTCTCTCTTCCCCTGGAGCCGTGAGCGCTAGAGCGCTTTCGAGCGAAGTGGATACCGGTTCGCGTGAAGGAAACGCGTCAAAACAAGAATCCAGAGCCCCGTTCCGGCGCCGCGGGGAAGGGCTGGCGTTGCGGTCCTTCCCCGCGGTCTGCTTACAGCAGCGCGTATTGCGCGCGCTCGCGTTTCGCCAGCAGCGGCAGCGCCTGCTCCGCGATGTAGGTCTTGAAGTAGGCGCTGTCCTGATGCGCCTTGAATGCGGCCTCGTCCTGGAACAGCTCGTAGAACAGGAACTGCGCCGGATTGTCCTTGCCGCGGCCGATCAGGAACAGCTTGGTGCCGGGGTCCTTCTGCGCCTCGGGCAGGAAGTGGTCGAGGATCTCCGCGATCCTGTCGGCCTGTCCTTCCTTGGCCTCCCATTGCGCCACCACCAGCAGGCCGCCGGTGTTGATGGCGTCGCTGATGGTTCTCGTGCTCATTGCATAGTGCTTCATCGGTCTTCCTCCGTTGCTTGGCTCTGATCGGGATTGCGACACGGCCCAGGGCGAGACGCTGGCGATCGCCATGATCGCTGCTACCCTGCCGATGGCCGCTCGTCGGCTGGGCATCGTGGCGATGTCGACTTCAGACGGCTGCATGATCGTCTCCGATTGTCTTGCGGTGCCGAACCGCACCCAGGACATAGGCGATCGGTCGGCGCGGGCGGTTCGCCGCTGATCGAAGTGTCGATGTCGTGAACACTTCGACTATGGTCGAAGCGTTGTGGTGGGTAGCCGTGCGACAAGCATCGTGGTCCCTAGAGCCATTCCCGTTCCGATGGAATCGGAACGGGGCTCTGGATTCTTGTTTTGACGCGTTTTCCTTACGCGAACCGGTATCCACTTCGCTGGAAAACGCTCTAGCCCGGAGCTGGCCATGCAGACCATCGCACCAGAGCTTGCCGACCTTGCCGCCTTGATCGCCGACCCCGGTCGCGCCGGCATGCTGACGCGGCTGATGGATGGCCGTGCGCAGACCGCGAGCGAACTGGCGCGGGTTGCCGGGGTGACGCCGCAGACGGCAAGCTGGCATCTGGCGCGGCTGGCCGCGCGGGCGCTGCTCAAGGTCGAGCGCTCCGGTCCGCGCCGGCTCTACCGGCTGGTGACGCCGCTGGTCGCGCAGATGCTCGAAGCCATGATGACGGTCGCCGCCGTTGAGCCGAATCCGTCCCGCTCGCCGCCGCGGATCGACCCGCAGATGCGGCGGGCCCGGACCTGCTACGATCACCTTGCCGGCGAACTCGGTGTCGCCGTCACCGACGCGATGCGGCAGTGCGGCCACCTCCATCTGGATCGGGAGGCCGGCGAACTGACTGCGGCCGGCATCGCCTTTCTCGGCGATCTCGGCATCGATCTGCGCTCCCCGGCGCGCAGCCGCCGGCTGCTCTGCCGGTCCTGTCTCGACTGGAGCGAGCGGCGTCCGCACCTTGCCGGACGGGCAGGGGCTGCGCTTGCCGACCTCGCGTTTCAGCGCGACTGGATCCGGCGCCGTCCGCAGGGCCGTTCCGTCGAGATCACCGCAGACGGGTTAGCGGCGTTCACGACACTGTTCGGTGCGCGCATTTGATTTCGGCGCGGAATTTCGATACCGGCTAACGCGTGGATACGCTCAAGGTCAGAGACGCCAAAGACGTCGAAGAGGTGGTGCGCGCGGCGATTGCCGGCGAGCAGCCGCTCGAAATCATCGGCCATGGTTCGAAGCGCGCCATCGGCCATCCGATGGCGACCAATGCGGTGCTCGACGTCTCGGCGCTGAACGCCGTCACCTCCTATGAGCCGAGCGAGCTGATCATCACGGTTCAGGCCGGTGCACCGCTCGCCGACGTGCAGTCGCTGATCGACGCCAGGAACCAGCAATTCGCCTTCGAGCCGATGGACACGTCGGTGCTGCTCGGCACCGCGGCGGCCGGCACCATCGGCGGCATGATCGGCGCAGGCCTCGCCGGTCCCCGCCGCATCAGGGCGGGCGGCGCCCGCGATCATCTGCTCGGCGCCCATGCCGTGTCCGGGTTCGGCGACGGCTTCAAGACCGGCGGGCGGGTGGTGAAGAACGTCACCGGTTACGATCTCTGCAAGCTGTTGACCGGCTCCTGGGGCACGCTTGCGGTCATGACCGAGGTGACGCTCAAGGTGATGCCGAAGCCGGAAAGCGAGCGCACGCTGATCTTGCGCGCCCTCGACGACGTCACCGCCAACAAGGCGATGACGGCAGCGCTCGGCTCGCCCTACGACGTCTCGGGGGCGGCGCATCTGCCGGGCTCCGCGTTCCGGTCCGGGGCGGAGGCGTTCGCCTCCCTCGCCGACGCCGGGCAGGCCGTGACGCTGGTGCGGCTCGAGGGCATCGCGGCGTCGGTGACGCACCGGGCGGGGTCGCTAAGCCAGACGCTGTCTTCTTATGGGACGGTCGACAGCCTCGCCGACGACGCCTCGGCGGCGGTCTGGAGCGCGCTGCGTGACGTCAAGCCATTCGCTGCGAACGGCGCGCTTGGGGCGTCGCCGGTGTGGCGCATCGTCTGCCCGCCGGCCGTCGGCGGCGCGCTCGGCCAGGCGCTGGCGCGCGAGACCGGCGGCGAGGTGATCTACGACTGGGGCGGCGGGCTGATCTGGGCCGCGCTGCCGTCGAGCGCCGACGCGCAGGCCGCGCTGGTCCGCAAGCAAGTCGAGGCGATCGGCGGCCATGCCACCCTGATCCGCGCCGCCGAGGAAGTGCGCCGCAATGTCGATGTGTTCCAGCCGCAGGCGGACGGGCTTGCCGCGCTCGCCGAGCGGGTGCGGGCGAGCTTCGACCCGAAATCGATCCTCAACCGCGGCCGGATGAAGCGAGGCAGCGGCGCATGAAGACCGAATTCTCCCTGACGCAGCTCGCCGATCCCGACATCAGGGAAGCCGACAAGATCCTGCGCAACTGCGTGCATTGCGGCTTCTGCACCGCGACCTGCCCGACCTATGTGCTGCTCGGCGACGAGCTCGATAGCCCGCGCGGCCGCATCTATCTGATCAAGGAGATGCTGGAGAAGGACAAGCCGCCGACACCTGACGTGGTCAAGCATATCGACCGCTGCCTGTCGTGCCTCGCCTGCATGACCACCTGCCCGTCGGGCGTGAACTACATGCACCTCGTCGACCAGGCCCGGGTCAGGATCGAGCGGGATTATACCCGCCCGCTGAGCGAGCGGCTGTTGCGCTCGGTGCTGGCCTACGTGCTGCCGCGGCCGGGCATGTTCCGGATCAGCATGATCCTGGCCGGGCTCGCCCGACCGTTCACGGCGCTGCTGCCGACCCCGTCGGTCGGCGCGGCAGGCCCCACGCTGCTGCGGCGGATCAAGGCCATGCTGGCGCTCGCGCCGCGCGGTCTGCCGCAGCCGGGTCCGGCGGCGGGAACCGTGTTTGCGCCGCTCGGCCGGCGCCGCGGCCGGGTCGCGCTGCTGCAGGGTTGCGCCCAGCAGGTGCTGGCGCCGCGCATCAATCAGGCCGCGATCAACGTGCTGACCCGGCATGGCATCGAGGTGGTGCTGGTCAAGGACGAGCAATGCTGCGGCGCGTTGACCCATCACATGGGGCAGGACGCCGACGCGCTCGCGCGCGCGCGGGCCAACATCACGGTGTGGCAAACGGAGGCGGACAGAGGCGGGCTGGATGCCATCCTGGTGACCACCTCGGGCTGCGGCACGGTGGTCAAGGACTATGGCTATCTGCTGCGCGAGGACGCCGCGTTCGCCGAGCCGGCGAAGCGAATCTCCGCGCTGGCAAAGGATATCACCGAGTATCTGAGCAGCCTCGAGCTTGCGCCTTCGACGCTACGCGACGATGTCACCGTCGCCTATCACTCGGCTTGTTCGCTGCAGCATGGGCAGAAAATAACTGAACTTCCGAAAGAATTGCTTTCCAAGAATGGATTCGTGGTGAAAGATGTACCTGAGAGCCATTTGTGTTGCGGTTCGGCGGGCACCTACAACATTCTCCAGCCCGACATTGCGAGCAGATTGCGCGATCGCAAGGTCGCCAATATTGCGCTTGTCAAACCGGACATGATCGCTGCGGGCAATATTGGCTGCATGGTTCAGATTGCCGGCGGTACGTCAGTTCCTGTGGTGCACACGATTGAGCTTCTCGATTGGGCGACAGGAGGTCCCCGGCCAGGATTGAATTGATCGACTGCCATTCGAGCATGATCCGGACCTGAGCTCGGCGTGACGTTCAAGGACCGGCGCCGCTTCACCACAACGCGAAGCGTTTGCGGGGGGACCATGCCCGACCAGCGAAGCGGATGAAGCTTCTCGCGAAGCCCGTTCGGTTTTCGGCAAGCGATCACTTCAATGCGCCCGGCGGCCTCACATCAGCGGCAACAGGAGGACTACGATGGCGAAGTCGAAGAAGGCGAAGAAAAGCAAGAAGGCCAAAAAGGCCAAGAAGGCGGTAGCGGCCAAGAAGAAATCTGCGAAGAAGTCGGCCAGGAAGGCTGCGAAGAAGTCGGTGAAGAAGGCGGCCAAGAAGGCGGCGAAGAAAGCCGCACCGAAGAAAGCTGCCAAGAAAGCCGCCAAGAAGGCTGCGAAGAAAGCTGCCGCGAAGGCCGCGCCGAAGAAAGCTGCCAAGAAGAGCGCTCCGAAGAAGGCCGCGGCGCCGAAGCCGGCCGCTGCGCCAGAACCGGCGCCCGAGCCGCAGCCGGCGCCGAGCTGGGCGACGCCGAGCCACGAGCCGGCCCCGGGCTGGATCGCCGGGACCTCGTCTGACGGCGAGCACCACTAATCGCCTCGTAATCGCCTCGAACGCGGGCGGGGCTAGCAATCGATCAGAAAGCCGCAGCGGACGCCGCTGCGGCTTTTTCCATGCCGGGACGGCCGAGGGCCCCGTGATTTTGCGGGCACAGCGATTCGGCTTGGATCCCCTTCGCGGCTTTCTTCAGCGGTCGCCTTCTCGCCGCTCGACTGCAACGTGAGCACCCTTCTAGTGTTACAAATGCAACACCCGGCGACCAACATGCGACGAATTGGCTGGAACGCCTAAAAAGTCGGCACATGCATGTCTTTTTGGCTTCACGGTCTCGTGCACGCGTTCCAGATTGGCCACACGCGATTTCGTTGCAGTCCGCTGTCGCGTGCCCTGGGGGGCCACCGAAGATGGGCTGTCTGGACAGTAGATGGGGACCGTCATGAAGAAACTGGCTTTGTTAGCAACGGCGCTAGCAATGATCTCGAGCTCGGCAATGGCAGCTGACATGGCGGTGAAGGCCGTCAAGGCGCCGCCGCCGGCTCCGTTCGACCCATGGGATGTCGCCTTCGGCGCCGGCATCATGAACGACTACATCTTCCGCGGCGTCACCCAGTCGAACCACAACGCCTCGGTCTCCGCTTATTTCGAGCCGCGCTACAACGTCAGCAAGGACCTGCAGCTCTATGTCGGCGTGGCCGGCGAGAGCATCTCGTTCCCGAACCGTGCTGCGGCCGAGATCGACGTCTACGGCGGTATCCGCCCGACCTTCGGTGCGTTCGCCTTCGACTTCGGTGTCTGGGGCTACCTTTATCCGGGTGGAACCTGCTACTACGGCGGCGGCGCCGTGACCGATTTCGCGGGTAACCCGCTGAGCGCGGACTGTATCGCCAACACCCTGACCAACCTCAACGTGGCCAAGAAGGACGCCAGCTTCTTCGAAGTCTATGGCAAGGTCACCTACACCATCAACGACAACTGGGCATTCACGCTGAACGAGTACTACTCGCCGAACTTCCTCAACCTCGGTGCGTGGGGCAACTACACCTCGATCATCGGCAAGTACACCGCGCCCGCCTTCTCCAACGGCGTCGGCATGTATGTGTCGGGTGAGTTCGGCCGGCAGTGGCTCGGCACCTCCGACAGCTTCTACGGCGTCCCGGCGTTCCCGAACGGCATCAAGTACGCCGACTACAACACCTGGAACGTCGGTATCGGCTTCACCTACAAGGTGTTTACGCTCGATCTGCGCTACTACGACACGGATCTGTCGAAGGGTGACTGCAACGCCTTCACCAGCGACTACACCGCGCGCGGCACCACCAACGTCACCCCGATCAACCCGACCGGCGTCGGCTCCAACTGGTGCGGCGCGGCCGGTGTCGCCAAGCTCTCGGTCGACCTGACGGCGGCATCGAACCTGAAGTAGAGCTCTCTCTGCGGAGAGACGAAGGGGTGGCAGAGCGATCTGCCGCCCTTTTTGTTTGTGGGGTTCCGATGAGATCAATGCGGCCGTTGGCGACGGCGATCATGCGCGGGCGGCGGCGCGATCTGGTTGCCGGCGCCGTGGCCGGTCTTGGCGGCGCCATCGCCATCGGCACGATGGAGTGGTTCTCCATCGAGGCCGGCTACCCGCTGGCGGTGATCCCGTTCGCGACCTCGATCGTGCTGATCATGGGATCGCCCGAGGCCGAACCGGCGCAGCCGCGCGCCCTGATCGGCGGCCACCTGGTCTCCGCACTGACCGGTCTTGCCGTGCTGTCGCTGACCGGCCCGCACGCCTGGGCGGCCGCAGCCGCGGTCGGGCTCGCGATCCTCGCAATGGTCCTCACCGATAGCTTCCACCCGCCGGCGGGGATCAGCCCGCTGCTGATCGTATCGGGCAGCCTGCCATGGACGTTCCTGCTGGTGCCGGTGCTCACCGGCGTGCTGCTGCTCGCCGGCTTTGCCTATGCCTGGCACCGCTGGGTCAGCCGCAGACCGTGGCCGCGCCGGTAGATCTCGCAAGTGATATTGCCGCGGACCGTTGTCCCCCTCGCCCCGCTTGCGGGGAGAGGGTGGGGTGAGGGGGGCCGTCCAGGCATGCGGTGGGAGACGGAATCGCGGAGACTTCCCCTCACCCGGATTGCATCTGCGATGCAACATAGCCGAAGCTTCGCTTCGGCGTTCTTCAGAGCGGCCCCCGAAGGCGTCCTACGCCTCTCCCCGCACGCGGGGCGAGGTGAAGTTCGAATGCGGTCAAGGCCTACGACGCGGCGACCTTGACGGCGTCGCGCACCGCAAAACGTTCGCCGTCGCGGACCAGCGCAATGTTGCGCTGGTGGAAGGCGTCGAGCGTCGAGCGGTGGCCGATCGAGACCACCGTGGTGTCAGGCAGCTTCGCGGCGATCAGCTGATAGAGCGCGGCCTCCGAGGGCTCGTCGAGCGAGGCGGTCGCCTCGTCCAGGAACAGGAATTGCGGCGTGTGCAGCAGCGCCCGCGCGATGCCGAGGCGCTGCTGCTCGCCGAGCGACAGCATCCGGTTCCAGTGCGCCTCTTCTTCCAGCCGCGTCGCGAGTTGCGGCAGTCCGACTGCGGTCAGCACCTCGCGGACCCGGCCGGCATCGTAGCCGGCGGCCTCGCCGGGATAGACCACGGCGTCGTGCAGCGAGCCGATCGGCAGATAGGGACGCTGCGGCAGCATCATCAGCGTCGCGTCGCGCGGCACCTCGATGGCGCCATTGCCGAACGGCCAGATGCCGGCGACCGCGCGGAACAGGGTCGACTTGCCGGCGCCGGAGGGGCCGGTGACCAGCGTCCGCTCGCCGGGGCGGAAGCTGAAATGGCTGACCGAGACCAGCGGCGCGCCGTTCGGCAGCTTGACCAGGAGCTGCGGCAGCGCGATGTCGCCGCCCGACGCGGGCCTGGTGTGGATCGAGGCGGGGTCGGCCGCGAGCTTCTCGGCGCTCGAAATCGAGTTCTCGAAGCCGTCGAGACGGGCGACGGTGGCGCGCCACTCGGCCATGGTGCGGTAGGCCGTGACGAAGAACGAGAGCGCGTCCTGTACCTTGCCGAAGGCCTCGCCGATCTGGATCAGCACGCCGAGTTGGATCGACTTGCTGACGAAATAGGCCGGACCCGCAAGTACGAAGGGAAAGATCACCGAGGCCTGCGCATAGCTCTGCGTGAACGCGGTCAGCCGCTTGGTCCGGCTCATGATGCCGTACCAGTTGCCGACGACGCGGCCGAACCGCTCCGACAATCGTCCGCGCTCGGCGCTCTCTCCCCTGAGCAGCGCGATCTGTTCGGAGTTTTCGCGCACCCGCACCAGATTGAAGCGGAAGTCCGCTTCCAGCCGCTGCTGGTTGAAGTCGAGGTTGACCAGCGGCGAGCCGATCCACTGTGTCAGCATGGTGCCGAACACGGCGTAGACCAGTGCGGCCCAGACCAGATAACCCGGAAACGTCAAATCGCTGCCGAACAGCAGCAGCGGCAGCGCCGCGGACAGCCCCCAGAGGATGATCACGAAGGAGGCGAGCGTCACCACCGCGCTCAACAGCCCGACGCCGATCGCCAGCGTCTGGCTGACGAACAGCTTGACGTCGTCGCTCATGCGCTGGTCGGGGTTGTCGGCCGCATCGCCCGCGAGCTGCATGCGGTAGTGGTTGGCGTCATGCAGCCACTCGCCGAGATACTTGTTGGTCATCCAGTTGCGCCAGCGGATCTGGAGCCACTGGTTGAGATAGAGCTGGTAGACGCCGAGCACGACCGAGACTGTCGCGAGGCCGCAGAACACCATCGTCTCGAATTTGAAAGTGTCCCAGTCCTTGTTCTGCAGCGCCGTGTACCAGCGGTTGCGCCACTGGTTGACCAGGACGTCGTTGCCGACCAGCAGGAGCTCGATCGAGATCACCGCGCCGAGCAGGCCGCGGCCCGCCCATTTATCCTCGGAACTGAAATAGGGCGAGGCGATCCGCCATACGGTCGCGAGTGTCGAGCGAATGTTGTTCACAGATTATCGTCTCCGGGGAATGGCCCGCAAAGGCCTGAAGAATCAGGGTAATCGGAACGGTCCCCGACTAAAGTCGTAGGACTGGCATGCAAGCGTTGGCTTGTCCCGGTGTTGTAGTCAACTCTAGCATGCCGGCAATGGCGAGGGGGCGGGGGACCTTCGAATTTCGCGAGGATGTGAGCGATCCTTAAAGATCGTCCATCTGCGAGCCGGGCCTCAAGCAATACCAGACGGACTCCCGCAATCGCATCAGCAGCCCCTGCCAGCAGGCGGGCAGGGGCGCTGCATAATAAATGGGGGGTATCCCAAGATGAACACCTGGAATCAAATCTACAATCCGCTGAACAGTGCGGCGCTGTCGACGATCGCCGCCGCTATTCCCGTGGTCACGCTGCTGATCCTGATCGCCAGCGGCAAGGTGAAGGCGCACATCGCCGCCATCATCGCGGTGATCGTGACCAACCTGATTGCGATCTTCGTGTTCACGATGCCGGCGGGGATGTCGATCCGCGCCTCGCTGCTCGGCGTCGTCTCCGGCTTCTTCCCGATCGGCTGGATCGTGCTCAACGTCATCTTCCTCTACCAGGTGACCGTGCGGTGCGGGAAGTTCGAGCTGCTGAAGCGCGCCATCGGCGGCGTCACCGAGGATCGCCGGCTGCAGCTGCTCTTGATCGCGTTCTCGTTCGGCGCCTTCTTCGAGGGCGCCTCGGGCTTCGGCACGCCGGTTGCAATCACCGGCGCGGTGCTGATCGGGCTCGGCTTCTCGCCGCTCGCGGCCTCCGGCCTGTCGCTGATCGCCAACACGGCGCCGGTCGCCTATGGCGCGCTCGGCACGCCGATCCAGGGCCTTGCCTCGGTCACCGGCATCGATCCCTACATCCTCGGCGCCATGGTCGGCCGGCAACTGCCGGTGTTCTCGCTGATCGTGCCGTTCTGGGTGGTGTGGGCGTTTGCCGGCTGGCGCGGCATGAAGGAGGTCTGGCCGGCGATCCTGGTCACCGGCGTCTCGTTTGCGATCCCGCAATATGTGATCTCGAACCACATCAATCCCTGGATCGTCGACATCGGGGCGTCGCTGATCTCGATGGGCTGCCTGATCCTGTTCCTCAGGGTCTGGCAGCCGCGTCAGCTCTGGCTGTCGCCGGCGCTGCGCGGCCGCGATGAATCGGCGGCGACGATGGCGGCGGCCCAGCCGCTCGACAAGACGCCGTTGACCCAGGGTGAATTGTGGAGCGCGCTGCTGCCGTGGATCATCGTCTGCATCCTGATGCTGATCTGGGGCAACGGTGCCTTCAAGGCCTGGGCGAATGCGAACTTCGTCTGGAACTATCCGGTCCCCGAGCTCGACAAGTTGATCAACAAGGTGCCGCCGGTGGCCGCCAAGCCGACGCCGGAGGCCGCCGTGTTCGGTTTCACCTATCTGTCCTTCACCGGGACCGGTATGCTGATCGCCGCGATCATCTCCGGCTTCCTGATGGGAATGACGCCGGGCAAGCTGATCGCGGAATACGGCCGCACGCTGAAACTGTGCGCGATCTCGCTGATCACGATCTCGGCGATGCTGGCGATCGGCACGCTGACCCGGCTGTCCGGCATCGACGCCACCCTCGGCCTCGCCTTCGCCGCCACCGGCGTGCTCTATCCCTTCTTCGGCACGCTGCTCGGCTGGCTCGGCGTGGCGCTGACCGGATCGGACACCGCCTCCAACATTCTGTTCGGCAACCTGCAGAAGATCACCTCCGAGCAGCTCGGCCTGTCACCGATCCTGATGGGGGCGGCCAACTCGTCCGGCGGCGTGATGGGCAAGATGATCGACGCGCAATCGATCGTGGTCGCCTCGACCGCGACCAACTGGTACGGCCACGAGGGCTCGATCCTGCGCTACGTGTTCCTGCACTCGATCGTGCTGGCGTGCCTGGTCGGCGTGCTCGTGACACTGCAGGCCTATGTCTATCCGTTCACCATGATGGTCCTGAAATGACCGGCGCCTGATGATCAGGAAAGCGTGAAGCGGCTTTCCGGAAAGATCATCATGCTCAAACAAAGAGCTAAAGCGCGATGACGATTCAACCTGATCTCATCGCGCTTTAGCTGGCGATCCCCGCGGGATTGCCGCGGCCTCGTGGCGAGGAATGCGCGGGCGATTCAACGGCGCAACCGACAAATCCGCAAAATCGCTGCTTCCAGCGTGTGCGTATCCAACCGCAGTATTCTTTGCGATGCTGACAATAAGCCCTGTTCGTCCTCGCGGAACCGCACCCACAGTGGACTGCCTTCGCGCGCCAGAACGCAGGGAAAGCTGTGGTACGCGGCGGTCCGCTTGCAGGTGGCAATGATGTCGGTGCCGGCAGAACAGGATTCGATCGCATCCTCGATCCGGTGCGCGCCATCCGAGGCCATGATCACCATCGTTCCATCACGTCGCAGCAGTGACAGGGCCGAGGAGATCGACGTCCTGGCAACCTCCGTCGGATCACCATCCTCATTCGCAAGCAGATTGTGAAAGATGGCCCCATGGTTCTCGTAGATGAAATGATAGGTCTGTTCGCGCAGGCTGATCTCTCGCGGAAACCTGCCAATGTATTGATCTCGGACGAAGGGAGAGCGACACGAGCCGTAAAGTCGTGACAGGCACTGTTCGTCGGCAATTTGTTCCGCGATGTGGTCGTACACATCGTCCCGGCGAAATCTCAAATAGGGATTGAGCGGTGTCAGGGAGACGGTGTCGATGATTGCGCGGGGTAACAGGCGGCTTGCTGTTGCACAAGCAACGCCGGCGCCTGGTCCGAGCTCCAGAATTCGAACATCCGCATGATCGCGGTACAGCTCAAGGATCCGGCCGGCGATCGCTGACAGCGGCCGTGCATTGGTATATTTCAGCAGCGGTGCGCCGCCGTCGTGGCGAATGTGGCTATAGTCGTCGGAGATCGGACATTCGCCGCCGCCGTTGTCGCGCCGGTAGTGAATCAGGCCATCTTGCTCGGCCCGTCGAATGCCCTGCTCGTACCAGCTCCGTCGATCCGGCCCGATCATGCTCAAGCAAACGACCTCCCGGCGGCCTTGCATCGCATCGGGCAGGTCACACAATAGGGCTTGCAGCCGGATTCTGACTTTTCCACCAGTCTAGAAAATCCGCGACCATTTGCGCACTCCAGCGCGGCTCGCCGATCGGCATGCGGCCGCTGGAGACCGAGGCGTGAATCTGCGTCGCGTAGTAGAGAACGCTGGCCTCGTCATGCAAATCCATCACCTTCGGCCAGTTTGCCGACACGCGTTTCATATGCTCGACATCCATATCCGTGAAGTACGCTTGTATCGTCGGCCAGGTCACTGTCATCTCAATCCTCCTGTCATCCATGCCTGAAGCGCAAACATCTGAAGCGCATCTCGTCGCTCCGGCCGCAGCCGCGGCCGGCCAATTGGTTCGTCCTTATTTTGGCAATCGAACCGTCTGGCTCTCTCCTGTCCTGCCGTCGACGGACATCCTGCAGATATAGAGGTCGCCGCCGAGAGGCTTCCCGCTGTCGTCCGTGCCGTCCCACGTGATCGTGTGCCGGCCGGCCTTCAGGCTTCTTCCGTCGACAAGCGTCCGCACGTGGAAGGCGAAATGGTTCCATATCCCAACAAAAACACTCGCGGCATCTTGCGGCAGCACGTAGGTGATTTCGACGGAGCGGCTGCTGAAATTGGCGGTGTGGGACAGCGCCAGACCTGCGGGTTGCGGCGTCGCGCGCCTCGCGGCAGCCATGGCGATCGTCGGCGCACCAGGCGCGGCACGCTTGTAAACCTGCGCTCCGCTGCAATACCCCTTCGAAATCGGGCTGCCGAGGAATCGATAGCGATTGATCCTGATCCGCGGGTCGGTAGCCGGATTACCCGGCACATTGTTTTGTGCGGTCCATGATTTCCCGCCGTCGACGGTCAGACTGTTGAAGAGGCCCTCGAAGTTGTCGGCCCATCCGCCGACCCAGCCGGACTGCCCATCGATGAAGCCAACGCCTTCGAGATCCATGTTGATCGGACGGCCGGCAGCGTCGACGATCGGCAAGCGCACCCAGGTCTCTCCCCCGTCGGATGTCTTCAAAATGGCCGCCGTGGAGAAGTTTTCCAGAGCAACGAAGCCCGTCCTGGCGTCGAGAAATTGAATCTTCCACCCCCACTCGCCGCAATCAAACCCGTCGACGCCGGCGGCCTTGTTGACCCAGGTCGCACCGCCGTCGGTGGTCTTCAGGACCACCGGCTTGAGCTGCGAATATTGCGGGTGAGTCTCGTAGCCGGGCTTGATTGCGGGGCATGAAGATTGCTTTTTTCCACCGACGATCCACCCGGTGTTTTCATCGAAAAAATAAACGTCGATCAGATTGTCGGCGTGCTGGCTCAAATCCGTGTGCGTCCATGTCAGGCCGCCATCGGTGGTCTTGACCAATCCTGGACCGGGCAGGTCCGGATCATTCGTTCCGGCTCCGTAAACGATCTTCTCGTTGACCGCGAACATGCCGCAAATGCCGGCGGGTGAACTGTCGGGCATGTTCGACATGTTTTCCCAGCTTGCACCGCCATCGGTAGTTCGATGCAGCAGAACCTGCAGATAGTCCTTGTTGCCTGCGTCGAACACCGTAACCGCTCCGACCCAGCCGATCCTCTCGTTTGCCCAGCCCATGCAGCGCAGATAGGGGAAGCCCTTTGAATTCGGATCGATGAATTTCTTCATCGTCCACGTCTCGCCACCGTCGAGGGTCTGACTGACCTGGCCGTTGCTGTTCACCAGCCAGCCCTTCTGTTCGTCGAAGAACCAGATGTCGTCGGTCCGGGAATTTGCCGTCGGCGAGTTGGTCGCCACCCACTTCCATTCACTTGCCGGGCTCATGGTGGATTCCTCTCGAAGTGCAAATGGCGGGGCGCGCGGGCCGGCAGCGTGAAATCAGCTCCCGGACTTTTCAGGGAAACAGTGGGCGTGTAGCGGCCCAGATATGGCTCAGACCTCCGCTGAAACCATCCGGACCGGACGGCGTGCCGAGCATGTTGCCGCCGTCGTCGGAGTGGCAGTCGAAACAGTTGCTCGGCTGGAAGAACGTTTCCATTGTCGAATTGGCCATCTGCGGCGTGCCGGTTATTACGCCTTTGCTTGGCGGGCCGCCGCCGAGCACCCAGGTCGCACCGACCAGCAGGTAGTTCTGGCGCGCGTCGCCGGCGGCCAGCAGGCCGATGACGTTCTTGTTGAGCGACACGATATCGGTGTTGTTGGCGGTAAACTGCGCGCTGGACGAAGCGGTCCCCCACGGGTTGATCCGGACGACATCGCTTGGGCCGATCGTTTGGCCGGGCACTGCGTTGAGGGCTGTACCGTTTGGCGTTATGCGCAGATTGTTGGGATTGGCGGTCGTTGCGCCGGTCGACGAGAAGATCCAGCCGCCGGGTCCATCCGCCGGCTGGGTGCCCACGCCGCTCGCGGTCGTGGTGAAGGTGTATTGCGGATTGGGGCTGTTGTTGACGTGCTCGAACGTGGCCCACAGCATTTCCGGATGATCGAGCGTGCTGCCGACAATGTGGATGCCGACCAGCGCGAGTTTGGTCTGTTTCGTGCCCGACTGAACCGACTGGGTATTGTTGGGCTGAGTCAGCGGCGGATTGTAGGTTGGGATGGTCGCGTCGATGGTGATGTAGTCGTCAGGGTTGGCGAGGCCGGTGGTTTCTATCCATGAGGACTTCACCTCGACAGCCATTGCGACGTTGTCCGGAAATGCGGATTTCGTAAATGGCGCGGGTGCCTGGTGCGCGAAGGTGGTGATCTGGCCGAGACCGCTGCCCAGCGTCGGGAATGTAGTCGGGGTCGGATTGGTGATCTTGCTGTCCTTCATTCCAGTATTGAAGTAGGCCCATACGTCGTTCACCTGGAGCAGGTAGAACACAAGCGATCCGTTCTGTGCCATCAGCGCGCCGCCACCGGCCTGACCTTCCTCGGTCTGAATCACCGCGCCTGACGTCGTCACCAACTGTGGACGGCCGTTCACCAGCACGGTGTCCGGCCGCAACGCGAGCGGCGCACCGGTGTCGCTGAACAGCGTCGGCGCGCCAGCGCGCGTCGCCTGGAAGTCGACCGGCCTGTTCGCGCGGTCGAGCAGGATAGGTTTGCCGTCGGGAGCCGCTTGAACGCGCTCGATCTCGACCGGCTGGCCCGCTCTATCCCGCGCCAGCAATCTTCCGTTCGGCCCGACCGCCGCGCGGACGACGTCGTGGAGTTTTCCCTTGCTGTCGAACACGACCTCCTGCCCGTTGTTTCCGCGCTGGCTGATGAGCGGCAGGAATGGCAGGGACCGGCCGGGCGCAGCAGGAATCAGGTCACGTTGACCGCTCGAATCGAGCGGAGACACCGCAAAGAAGACCGGAGAGTCGAACACGTGGGTGCCGCCGCCGGCGCGCGACGGTGCCGGCGAGGTCAGCCAGAGAAACATCTGCGTCGACCACTTGTAGAAGGAGCACAGCGAGTTCGGTGTGAATGCGAAGCTGTTTGCGGGCTGAACGCCGCCGTTCTTCGAGACGCTTCCGGACTCGAATATGCCGCCGAACTCCGCGGGCGTGAAGGCGCAGGTCGACATGACGTTGGGGGGGAGGGTGGTCCCGGCGTTGGCGCCCTGGCTCAAGAACGCAAGCGAAAACGCCGCCAGCAGGCAACGGGCGCTGTGTCGTGTCGCAATGTGATTGTCGATACTCAACGCATCCTCCCCGGATCGAAACGAAAGGGCGGAGTTAATCAACCTGAAGTTGATCACAGCATTGCGACGAGTGCAATAACGATTTGCAACCTTGGGGCGTTGTGTCGTCTTGGCTGGTCGAGCGCGCGACCGCCCGGTGGGTTGCAGCGACGCTTTGCCGTGGGCATCACGCCGCGGCGCCTTGGTTCCGGAGATTTTGTCGCGCGCCACGCTGGCCAAGCGCGGCCTCGTCCCATACAAGGACGGCCGTTGGGCGGCGGCGCAATTTCAGGGAAGCATGATGGCGATGAGGCGGATATTGAACGGCATGGCCGCGCTGGCGCTGGTTGCCGCCGCATTTGCATCGATCCCGGCCGAGGCCCAGGAGGAATTCCCGTTCGGCTTCGTGATGACGCTGGATGCCGCGCGCATGCCGGGCTCGAAGCGGATTCCCTCGATCGAGATCGGCGACGATGGCGAGGTGATCCTCGAGCTCTGGTGCGACGGCGGCAAGGGCAAGTTCTCGGTCGCCGGCAACACGCTCGTCTTCATTCCCGGCGCGATGGAGAACCGCACCTGCTCGCCGGAGCGGGCGCAGGCCGACCGCGATCTGCTCGCCGCACTCGGCAGCACCGCGACCTGGCAGCGGCAGGGCGAAGCGGTCACCCTAATCGGCAGCAAGTCGCTGCGCTTCCTGATCAACGGCAACTGAGAGAAGTTTCGCCGCTCAGGGCGTCGCGACCAGACCGTTCGCGGTGGCGACGATCCAGCGATTGCCCCAGCGCACGATGGAATCGACTCGGCCCAATCCGGGCACGACGTCGCCGCGGGCGACCATCTTGACGCCGTCCGGTCCCTCCAGCACGGCGGTGCCGTCGCGGACCTCGAGCACCGACCATCCGGGCACGGTGCTCGGCCGCGTCTCGGGCCCCGCCGGCTGCGGCTTGGTCGCCAGCGCTGCGGCCTGCGCGTTCAGGGTGGTGGGCGCGGCCCCCAAGGCGGTCGGGCGCGGATTGCCCGTGGTCTTCGGAATGCTGCCGGTGACGGCAGGCTCAGTGTTCGATGCAGTCCGCCGGGTGGCTTCGCCTCGCGCGCTCGGCCGTGTCTCCGCCACGCGCGGCGATGGCGCTTCCTTCTGGGCCACAACAGCCGGCTCGGGGACGCTCGTGAAGTGATTCCAGCTCACATTGCCGGCCCATCCCAGCACGAAGCTGGCTGCCAGTGCCGTCGCGACCAGCAGCGCGGTGCCGATGCGGTCGGCCAGCGGCTCGCGCAGTAGCAAAGCGGCGTCGTGGTTGGCGTTGGAGAGATCCCAGAGGTCGCTTGCCGGCTCGGCCGACCGGCCGCCAGCCAGATCTGTCGGCCAGACGTTGTCAGGACTGATCGGCGCGCGGTCGTGCATGGCGTGACCTGGTGTTCGGCTCATGCAAATGATGAGCCCGGAAACTGAATCGAGCCTTAATTTTCGGTGACCGAACTGGGGCAAAGCATGGCCAATCGGTCGCAGGCCGCGTCGGCCCTGCGCGTGCGGTCGTTTCCGGACGTCGTCTCCGGGAAGCGGGTCGTCATGGCAAGCGGCCGCGCCTATAGCGGGAGCATGCTCGACTTCGCCGCCCAGTATGCTGCCTTTCAACGCCGCGATCCCGCCTGGGACGGCATCGTGTTCGTGGCGGTCAAGACCACGGGCGTGTACTGCCGCCCGGTGTGCCGGGCGCGCACGCCGCTGGCGCGCAACGTGGCGTTCTACGGCAGCGCTGCATCGGCGGAGCGCGCCGGCTTCCGGCCGTGCCTGCGTTGCCGGCCCGAGGCGGCGCCGTTCTGCCCGGCCTGGAAAGGCACCAGGACGACCGTCGAGCGTGCGCTGGTTCTGATCGAGCAGGGTGCGCTCGATCGCGGCCATGTCGACGCGCTGGCCGAACGGCTCGGCGTCGGCGCGCGGCATTTGTCGCGCCTGTTCGCCGAACATCTCGATGCCTCGCCGCTGCAGGTCGCGCTGTCGCTGCGCGTGCAGCGCGCCAAACGCCTGATCGATGGCAGCGACCTTCCGATCGATCTGGTGGCGAAGCGTGCCGGCTTCTCCAGCACGCGGCGCATGAGCGCTGCCTTCACCAGACTTTACGGCCGGCCGCCCTCGGCGATGCGTAGGAAGACAAAGCTCACTCGCGCCAACTCTCATGGAGATCGGCAATGACCAAGTCCTATGGCACCGTCAGTGCCGAGCAGAAGCGGCAGATGAGCGGCCTCGAATTCGTCCAGGGGCTCGCCAGCGGCGCGCTGCCGCTCAACACCATCGCGCGGACGCTCGGCTATGACGTTGCGGAGGCCGAGCGAGGCCGTGTCGTTGTCACGTTGTTGCCGACCGACGCGCATCTCAATCCGGCGGGCACGGTGCATGGCGGCCTCACCGCGACGCTGCTCGACAGCTGCATGGGGCTAGCGGTGCAGTCGACGCTCGATGCCGGGACGAGTCAGACCACGCTCGAATTCAAGATCTCGCTGATCCGTCCGATCACGCCGGAGACCGGCCCGATCAGGGCGGAGGGACAGGTGCTCAATTGCGGCCGCCGCATCGGCACGGCGGAGGGCAGGGTCACCGATGCGCAAGGCCGCTTGCTCGCCCACGGCACGACGACGTGCCTGATCTTTCCGGCATAGCGCGCGCCGCGGCAGGACGGAGCACCTAGCTGTTCGTCAGCGCCGATGACAAGTGCAACGCGTCGGGAACGTTGACCGGTTAGGCGAGGAGGATGATCGCGGCCGCGACGGCGGCCGTCACTTCCACACCGACTTGTCGGCGTCCCAGCGCTGGCCCTTGAATTCCTTGGTCAGCGCGTCGATCGTGCCGTTGTCGTCGCGCGGCTCGCCGCCTTCCTCGTCGCCGCTGGAATCGTCGGACAGATTGAGCTTGGCGCCGGCACTGTCGTCCGAGGTCGAGGTCACCGGGCTCGACACCCACAGCATTAGCTTGTCGGTGCTGCCGGGCTTGTCGGGCGAGACCAGCGCGGTGATCTCGAGATTTTCGACGAGGCCGAGCGCCGGATAGACGCCGCTCGGCCGCTTCAGCACCAGCTTCAGCTTGCCGGTGTTGGCGTTCCACGCCGCCGACGCTGCCTTGGCCTGCAGCGTCCGCGCCAGCACGGCCGAGATCGCGCTGGCGAGCTTGTCCTTGTTGATCTTGTCGCCGCTCGACCAGTCGGCGGCGGCAAAGCGGATGGTGCGGTCCATCTCGACCGCGCCGCTGGTCCACCCTGCGGCGGTCACGCCGGGCATCGCCTTCGCCTTGGCGAGCAGGGCTGAGGCGCGCTCCGGGTCGACCGTGAGGTTGATGGTCTGCTCGCCGGCGCGCAGCGCATCGCAGCTCACCGCGAGGCTGGAGGTGCCGATCTCGACCGGCTCGCCCTTCAGGCTCTTGAGGAAGTCGGCCGCGGTGTCGAGCTTGACCCGAACGCCGACCGATTCCGGCGAGACGTCGGTAAAATCCTTCGGCTGCGGCGTGATGCCGTCGTCGGTGGTCTGGTTGTCCAGAAATTCCTTCTCGCTGAGGTCGGAATTGTCCGACGAGGCGACCTCGGTCACGGCCTGGCCGATCGTGATCTGGCCGCGGAAGTCAAAGCTGTCGCCGCTTTGCTTGCGGGTCAGCTTGATGCTGACCGGCTGCTTGTCGGCGATGCTCTGGGTCGAGCCGGACAGCGTCTGGCCGTTGACGGTGAGGGTAGCGACGAAGCGGTCCTTGCGATCGGACGCCTTGTCGGCGGGATAGCAGACGTCGAGCACGGCGGCGGTGACGGTCTTGCCCTGGCGCGTTTCCTTGAGAATGACGTCGGCATTGCCGTCCATCAGCCCGTCGATCGCGGTGAAATAGCGCGTTTCGGGCCCGCCGGGCGCCGCTTTCGGCTGGAGCTTCATCTGGGCGAGAGCCGGTGCGGAGGAGACCAGTGTCGATCCAACCGACAGCAGGAGAAGAGCGACAGACACAGCGGAGCGCATGCAAACGACCTCGTCACCGATGGGAGCTGATTCGGGCTCACCATCCCAGAAGTGCCGGGGATTTGCGACAGAATTATTGTTGCAGGATCGTTGTCGAAGCCTGGACTCAATGACCGTCCAGCGGCGTTGGAACCGGCGCGTAGTTGCCGAGGACCGGCCGCCGTGTGCCCGCCATATATCTCTCGCGGACCTCTTGCGCGAGATGACGCGCTTTTGCGAGATCGCCGCCGGACAATTGCTTCTCGAGGTCCGCCAGCCGCTTGCGGCCTTCCGACGTGTCCTTGACGTCGTTGGACAGGCGATAGAAGGCATGGGCGCGCACCAGATCGATAGCGGTGCCGTGGCCGTTTTCCAACATGGTCGCGTAGGCAAAGGTGCAGCGGCTGTCCAGCGTCTGCCGGCTGCATGTCTCCAGCAGCCCCGTGCCACGCACCGGATTGGAATAGCCCGTGGACGGCTTGATGGATGTGTAGAACATGCCGAGCGCGAACATCGCGTCGGGTTCATTTTGCTCCGCGGCGCGCGACAGCCAAGTGATCGCCGGCCCGGCGTCGGTGGTGAGTTGACGGTTGAAGTCGATCAGCCGCGCAAGGCCGAATTCCGACTGCGCGCCGGCGTGACCGCGTTCGGCGGCGCGCAGCAACCAGGCCTCGCCTTCGACCGCGCTCTTGGTGACGCCCAATCCCCTGACCAGCATGATTGCATATTGGAACATCGAATCGGTGTCGCCGCGCTCGGCGGCGCGGCGCATCAGGCCGGCGCCGGCGACCGGATCGACCCGCCCCGCCCAGCCGGTGAAGTAGCCTGCTGCGAGGACGTGGGCTGCCCGCGCATCGCCGGCGTCGATCGCCTGCTGCAGGTATTGCCGGCCGAGCTCGGCATTCTGGTCCTGGCCGCCGTGTCCGAGGATCATGGCAAGGCCGAGGATCGCCATCGCTTTCGGCTCGCCCTGCCTGGCCGCCTGCCTGAGCAATTCGAGTCCCGCCGAATAGCTGCGCGGATCCGGCGACATCAGTGCCGCCGTGCCCTTCACGAGTTGCACGGACGGGTCGTTCGCATCTGTGCCGGCAAGCAGCCGCTCGACCTCGCCAGACTGTCGGGCCTGAATGGCGATCGTGGCAAAGGTCAGCTTGGAATGAAGCGGCTCCGGTCTTGCCGCGAAGTAGCTGCCGTCGAACATGACATCGGACAGCATCGGCGGACGTGCCGTCCAGTCCTTGCTTGTGACGGCGCTGGCGATCTTGCTGCCAACCGCAGAGCCGACCCACTTCAGGACGCCGAAATTTGATCCGTGCAGAAAGGCGATGACCACCGCGCCGATCGCGGCGAATTCGAGAAAGCCGCGAAAGCTGCCGTTGCCATGCCAAAGCTGCAACAGGCGCTGCCAAGCGCTCTTCTTGACGGCCGGGAAAATCGACTGGGGCACTGGACCAATTCCAATCAGTTGTTCAAGACTTCGGCCGACTGCGGCTGCAGCGGCTCGGCCGTGGCGTTGCTTCGCGTGACCTCGACGGTGACGCCGGAGCCGCGATCGATCAGGCGGACTTCAACGGCACCGGCCGCCCGGGCATCGATCAGCTTGTCGGTGACTTGGCGCTCGAGCGCCCGCGTCAGATCGCGAACGCCGCCCTGGAGGCGGTTCGACAGCGTCTCAATCGAATCCAGCAGGATCTTCGGATCGATGCCGCCGCCCGCGATCCTGAGGCCGAATTGCTGCGCGATCGCTTCGATCTCGAGCGCAACGACGCGTGCGATGTCGAGCCCCTTCAGCGGACGGAATGCGAACACCTCGTCGATTCGCGACAACACCTCCGGCGCGAATTGGGCGTCGAGCAGCGAGGCCTTGGCGAGGCGCCCACGGTCCTCGGCGGTCTGGTTCTGCTCGGCGATCTCGCCGATCCGGCGCGACGCCGCATTGGTCGTCAGGATGAAGATCGCGTCGCTGGTCGCGACGCGCGCGCCGTCGCTGACCTCGGTGATGAAGCCGTCGTTCCAGGCCGTGAGGAAACGCTTATGAACCTCCGGATGGGCTTTCTCGAATTCGTCGAGCAGTACGATCGAGTCCGGAACGTCACGCAGTGCTGCGGTCAGCGCGCCGTAGGTCTGCGAGCCGACATAGCCGCGCGCCTGGCCGAAAAGGCTGGCTGCCGCGTGCGGCTGACCGAACTGACTCATGTCGAAGAAGTGGAGATGGCCCTTGCCGCCATAAAGTTCGTCGGCCAGCACCTTGGCGAAGTGGGTCTTGCCGGTGCCGGGCGCGCCCGCGAGGCAGAACACCGCGATCGGCTTGTCGGCGCGGCGTGCCGCGAAGCGGCGGCGCAACTGCATGGCGATGCTATGCACTGCATCGTTCTGCCCGATCACCCGGGCAATGATCCTGTCGGCGAGCTGATCCGCGTCGATCGTGACCAGCTTGCCGCTGCGCTGCGCGTAGGCCTGTTCCAGCGAAGCCTTGTTGGTGAGACGATCCAGTACGTCCATGATGAACCTCGGCAGACAGGAGCCCTGATAGAGAAAGATGAAGACCGCGACGACGGCGGCGCCAACGACCAGCGTCCGGGCCAGCGCCGGCGACGCGTGATCGATGGTGATGAGGCCCAGCACGATGAACAGCCGGCCGAGCCATGGATTGAGCCCTGTCATGGCATCACCTCGAGTGTTTCTCCGGGGCTCAGGATGCGAAGCGTCATCGGCCCGTTTCGTGTTGCGAGCGCCACCGTGATGCCTCCGCCCAGGCCGTCCCTCACGCCGGTCACTTCGATCGGTGATCCCGGCGAGATCGGCACTGCAACCGGTGTCCAGGCCTTTGAGAGCGTAATATTTTGGGTGAGGCCCGAGGCGCGGACCGCGACGACGTCGCCGTCCGGGTCCATGCTGTCGACGAACACGAGCCAGGCCATCTGCCGCTGGTTCGTCTGGACCGCGCGCGCTATCTCCGATCGAGCCGTCTCGGGCACGTCGACCGCGGCAATCGCTGACTTGATTCCGATGCTGTCCTCGGGCGCAACCACCGTCACGACACCCGCGCTCAATTCCTCGGCCGTCGCAGGCGGCGCTTTCAGGCCGGTCCTTGCCGCAGGGAAGGCATATAAGGCGCACGACAGCGCGAGGATCGCTGCCAGCACGCCGCCACCCACCCCGAGATAGGAGCGCGCAGGCATGAGGCTGGGACCGGCAAGTTCCGGTGCAGCGGAGTGATGAGAGTCCATGGACCCGCCCAACAGAGTGTCGGCGCGGAGCGTGCGAGCAAATTCACAACCACTGGGTTAAAGTCGCGCTGCCGATCGCGTAGAGATTGACGATGGTAAGGACTTCGTTTGCGAGGCCGGGAAAATTTGAGTCATTCCCGCCGGCGCAACGCGAGGTCGTGGCTTCGCGCCGCCGTTGGTCATGCCCGTGCGTCAGGTTCCCCGCTGCTTTCCAGCTTCTCGCGCAGCGCGGCGACGACGCGGCCCATGGTTTCGATGTCCTTGACCGCGAGCCCCTCCGACAATCCGTTCACCCAGGGCGACTGCAGTCGCATGGCGGCGTCAAACGCCTGCCGTCCCTTGTCGGTCAGCACGACGAGCTGTGCGCGGCGGTGATGCGGGTTGGTCTCGAAACTGACGAGGCCGTCGCGTTCCAGATCGTTGACGATCCGCTGCACGTTCTGGCGGTTGGCGCCGAGGTCGCGCGCCAGCCAGGCGACCGGCTGCGGGCGTTCGGCGGCGACGATGGCGCCGAGGATCTGCCAGCGCGCGCTGGTCAGCCCGAGCCCGGCCACCAGACGGTCGCCGGCGGTGAACAGCAGGCTGTTGAGCCGGAACAGGTCGAGAATCAGGTCGCTCAGGGCATCGCCGGCCGGGGTGCGCTTGGTCTGCGGCATTTGTCACCATAAGAGTGTATTGACATCATAATGTCAATATTGCTATGTATCCATCGTAACGAAATGACATCATAGCACCAAATTGGATGGAGTTCACCATGCCCCAGATGCGCCCCCTGGATCCTGCATTCCCGATCGAGCGTCAGCTTGCGGTCGATGCCGAAGCCGTCGTGCTCGTCAACCTGTTCACGCTCGATACCGCCGACGAGGAGAGCTTCCTCAAGGCCTGGCAGGACGACGCCGCGATCATGAAGCGGCAGCCGGGCTTCATCTCGACCCAATTGCATCGCGCGCTCGGCGACAGCCCGGCCTATCTCAACTACGCGGTCTGGGAATCCACCGCCGCCTTCCGCACCGCCTTCGCCAATCCGGAGTTCCGCGCCAAGCTCTCGGCCTATCCGGCCTCGGCCGTGGCCTCGCCGCATCTGTTCCAGAAGGTCGCGGTGCCGGACATCTGCGTGGCGTAGTACGGCGCTCGCAGGCCGCGACCAGCGCACAGGGCGAGCGCGAAGCGCCGTCACCGCTGGTCCGGCCGCGTGATCGGCCGGCAAGCCTTCTTGATCGCTCCGTTCATGGGTTGTATGACTGTCTAATACTCTTTTTGATTGATCATTGAGTATTGGAGTTGGTCATGGCGGACGGGGGCGATGCGCAGCGCTTGAGCGCACTCGAGAAGGCGGTCAATGACTCGGCGAGCAAGGCCGGCGTCCTCTGGACCAGCTTCCTCACGCTGGGCACCTACCTGTTGATTGCCACCGGCTCGGTGACGCATCGCGAGTTGTTCCTGAACTCGTCGATCAAGCTGCCGGTCCTCGGCGTCGAATTGCCCGTCACCGGGTACTTTCTGGTTGCGCCGATTCTCTATCTGATCTTCCACTTCTACCTGCTGCTTCAACTCGAGGGACTGAGCGAGAAGGTAGCCGATTACAATCAGGTACTGAACGAAACCGTGAAGCCGGCGGTCGATCGCCGCCGGGCACGGTGGCGGCTCGACGATTTTCCGTTCCTGCAGTTCCTCGCCGGTGTGCGCGAGCGTCGGACTGGGCTCGCGGGCAATCTGCAGATGTTCATTTCGTGGATCACCGTCGTGCTGTTCCCGATCGTGGTCTTGCTGCAGCTACAGATTGTCTTCCTGCCTTACCACTCGGAGCCGATCATCTGGCTGCAGCGGATCTGCCTGATGATTGATCTCGGCATGATCTGGTTCTTTTGGCATGCGATCGGCCGCAACCTCGAAACCAGCCGGCGCCGGCGCGCGGCGGTGGCGGTCCTGGAGGCGGCGGGCGCGCTTCTGGTGGTGATCTTCAGTCTGTCGCTGGCCACCTTTCCCGGAGAGGGCATGTACCGCAACGGGCTGGCGAAGACGGTCGATGGGCTGGTTTCATTGGCGTTCCGCGATCAGGCGATCTCGGCGTCAAAATACTTCTTCGAGGGCAAGGTCGACGGTGTGACCGGGCAGCCGGGCAGCCTGTTTGCCAACCGGATCATCCTGCCGGACGAGCGCTTCCCCGACCCGACGAAGAAGATTGACGTCCCGGTCTCGCTGCGCGGCCGCGATCTGCGCGGCGCCGTGCTCTCGCGCGCCGATTTGAGTCAGGCCGACTTCACGGGAGCGACGCTGCTGGAAGCATCGTTCCTCGGTGCCCGGCTACAAAAGACCAAATTCGGCTGCGCGGCCGATCTGCAACTCGCGCTGAGTGAGCAACTGCGACAGCGTGCCAAGGCGGATTCCTGCGACGAGGAACACGCTACCGATCTGCGCGGTGCCGACTTCTCCGAGGCCGTGCTGCACGGCGCGTCCTTCAACCACGCCAACCTACGCGGGGCGCGGTTCGCCCGCGCGATGATGCAGGGCGCCATCGTCGATGACGCCGATCTAACTGGTGCGGCCTTCACCTACGCGCGGCTCGAAGGCGCCTCGCTCGCCAATGCCAACCTGACGGCAACATCGATGTTCGGCGCTCAGATGCAGGGCGCCAATCTCGACGGTGCAGACCTGTCGTTCGGCAGCCTGCTGGAGACGCAATTGCAGGGCGCAACCTTTCGCGGCGCTACGCTGGCGAATGCGACGTTCCGCACGGCCAGGCTCTATCGCGCCTTCGTCAACTTCGATGATCATGCCGGAGCGATCCTGATCGGCGTGAATGCGCGCCCAGTGTATCCCAAAACCCTGATGCCCGGATCGGTGGAACGCAACAACCCGGATCTGCCGCAAACCCTCGATGCCGCCGGATTCAAGACGCTGGTTGTGCGTGCCCAGGAGCGCATCCAGAGCGAGGAGATTCGTCAGGTGGTCGTGGCACGATTGCAGGTGCTCGACCCCGCCCGAAAGGCGGACGCGAAACAACTGGTATCGGATCAACTCATCAATTCCGATCGGGCGGCCAACGAGACGATCCGCCTGGCGCGCGCGGAAGCGATCAACAAGCTGATGTGCGAAGCGGACGGCGCCCCCTATATCGCGAGGGGATTCATCTACAATGGCCGTATCCTCGGAATTCAGGACCCGCGGCAGAGCGAAGCCGATGATCCGTCTCTGCGTGCGATTGCAACACTGCGTGGCGATGCATGTCCGGGGGCCGTCGGCCTCGTTGCCAGCGACTTTCGTGAACTGACCAAGATCGAGCGTCAGGTTCTGCGACAGAAGCGGCGCGACAGGGAAGACAGCGCTGCCGCCCCCGATGATGATCCGGACGACGGCGACAAGAAAGACACCAAATAAAAGGAAGGCCGCCCGGAGGCGGCCTTCGATCTCGGTAGCGATGCGCGGTCGCGGCTCAGAAGCCGCCCATGCCGCCCATTCCACCCATGCCGCCGCCGCCCGGTATCGCAGGCGCTGCGTCCTTCGGCACTTCGGCGACCATCGCTTCGGTGGTCACCAGCAGGCCGGCCACCGAGGAGGCGTCCTGCAGCGCGGTGCGCACCACCTTGGCGGGGTCGATGATGCCCTTGTCGACCATGTCGACATAGTCCTCGGTCTGGGCGTCGAAGCCAAAGGTCTCCGACTTGTTCTCGAGGATCTTGCCGACCACGATCGAGCCCTCGACGCCGGCGTTCTCCGAGATCTGGCGGACCGGAGCTTCCAGCGCCTTGAGCACGATGTTGATGCCGGCCTGGACGTCGGCATTGTCGTTGGAGAGACGGCCGACCGCCTTCTTGGCGCGCAGCAGCGCCACGCCGCCGCCGGGCACGATGCCTTCCTGCACCGCGGCGCGGGTCGCGTTCAGCGCGTCCTCGACCCGGTCCTTCTTCTCCTTGACCTCGACCTCGGTCGCACCGCCGACCTTGATCACGGCAACGCCGCCCGCGAGCTTGGCGAGACGCTCCTGCAACTTCTCACGGTCGTAGTCCGAGGTGGTCTCCTCGATCTGCGCCTTGATCTGGCCGACCCGGGCGTCGATGTCCTTCTTCTTGCCGGCGCCCTTGACGATGGTGGTGTTCTCCTTGTCGATCACGATCTTGCCGGCGCGGCCGAGCATGTTCACCGTGACGCTTTCGAGCTTCATGCCGAGCTCGTCGGAGATCAGCTGGCCGCCGGTCAGGATCGCGATGTCCTCCAGCATCGCCTTGCGGCGATCGCCGAAGCCCGGCGCCTTAACGGCGGCGACCTTGAGCCCGCCGCGCAGGCGGTTGACCACCAGCGTCGCCAGCGCCTCGCCCTCGACGTCCTCGGCGAGGATCAGCAGCGGACGGCCGGACTGCACCACGGCTTCCAGCACCGGCAGCATCGCCTGCAGGCCGGACAGCTTCTTCTCGTGCAGCAGGATGTAGGCATCCTCGAGCTCGGCGGTCATCTTCTCGGCGTTGGTGATGAAGTACGGCGACAGATAGCCGCGGTCGAACTTCATGCCTTCGACGATGTCGACCTCGGTATCGAGCGACTTGTTCTCCTCGACCGTGATCACGCCCTCATTGCCGACCTTCTGCATCGCTTGCGCGATCATCTTGCCGATCGCGGCGTCGCCGTTGGCCGAGATGGTGCCGACCTGGGCGACCTCTGAGGAGGCGGCGACCGGCTTGGCGCGTTTCTCGAGATCCTTGATCACGGCTGACACCGCGATGTCGATGCCGCGCTTGAGGTCCATCGGGTTCATGCCGGCGGCGACCGCCTTGCCGCCCTCGCGGACGATGGCCTGCGCCAGCACGGTCGCGGTGGTGGTGCCGTCACCGGCGGTGTCGTTGGTCTTGGAAGCGACCTCGCGCAGCATCTGCGCGCCCATGTTCTCGAACTTGTCCTCGAGCTCGATCTCCTTGGCGACGGTGACGCCGTCCTTGGTGATGCGCGGGGCACCAAAGCTCTTCTCGATGACGACGTTGCGGCCCTTGGGGCCGAGCGTCACCTTGACGGCATTGGCGAGCACGTCGACGCCGCGCAGCATGCGCTCGCGGGCCTCTCCGGCGAATTTCACGTCCTTGGCAGCCATCTCTTCAACTCCTGAATGTCGGTAATGTGCTTGCTGCGTCTTAGGTTCGTCATCGCCGGGCTAAAGCACGAAGTGCGTCTTCGTACCAAGTGACCCGGCAATCCATCGCTCCTGCAAGACTCTTCCGAAGCTTGATGGATGCCCGGGTCGTCGGCTTGAAGACGCGCTTCGCGCTTACGCCCGGGCATGACGGTATGGATTGTGGGAGAGGGCGCGCTTACGCCAGCACGCCCATGATGTCGGACTCCTTCATGATCAGGAGTTCCTGGTTGTCGAGCTTGACCTCGGTGCCCGACCATTTGCCGAACAGCACGCGGTCGCCGACCTTGAGATCGATCGGGATCAGCTTGCCGGCCTCGTCGCGGCCACCCGGGCCGACAGCGACGATTTCACCCTGGGAGGGCTTTTCCTTGGCGGTATCCGGAATGATGATGCCGCCCTTGGACTTCTCCTCGGCATCGATACGCTTGACCACGACGCGGTCATGCAGCGGGCGGAAGGTGGATTTAGCCATGGCGTTTCCTCTGTTGAGGTCCTCTTGGAGGCTCGGTTTCAGGTCCGGTTCATCGCGACCGGCGCTGAATGCCGGTCCGGTCGGCGCCGGTGCGGGACGCCGACGCCCTTAGCAATCGTGGTGCGAGAGTGCTAATAGCGCGCCGGGAATATGGCCTGGCGCGGTTCCTGTCAAGCAACGGGGTTAAGGCCTTCTTGAGGCCAATATAGGATGGTGGACCAGAAACCAAATCGTAGCGATGCTGTCACTTTGCCGGACGTCATTGCTCCGCTTTACGTTTTACGCTTGGCTGCAGGACGGGTGCGGCCGGGATCAAGTTCGGGGGATGAAGATGATCAGGTCATTCAACGCGCGATTGGTCGCACGGTTCGCGGCCATTCCGGCGCTGACGCTATTCCTGGGGGCGTGCAGCAGCATGAGCCTGCCGTCGTTCTCGTCGAACGAGCCACCGCCGCCGACGGAGCCGGGCGTGGCCCCGGAGATGCCCGCGACGATCCGCGCCGACGAGATCGTCGGCCGCTGGGGCCTCGCCTCGTTCCAGAACCCGGCCGATCGCCCGCGCACCGAAAAGGCCGCGCGCGACCAGTGCAAGCAGCCCTACGTGATCGGCGCCGGCCAGTCCGGCGGCGTCATCATGCACCTGGCCGATCAGGCCACCCCGCAGGAATTGCGGCTGAAGGGCTCGCCGAGCGGCAAGAACTATATCGGCCCGCCCGGCCCGACGCCCGGCGAACAGGACCGCGAGATCGTCTCGTTCGACGGCCGCGTCCTGATCACCCGCTTCGTCGACAAGGACGCCGGCGTCCGCTACGGCAACATGGTCTACGTCCGCTGCGCGCCGAGGGCGTAAGCGGCGGGGAGTAGCTCCTCCAATTCACTAGTGCGGCATCGGTAGTGCACCTCTCCCCTTGTGGGAGAGGTCGGATTGCATCGTAGATGCAATCCGGGTGAGGGGTATCTCTCCGCGAGTCCCAGTCTCTCTCGTTCAGCGCTCGCGGAGAGATACCCCTCATCCGGCGCTTCGCGCCACCTTCTCCCACAAGGGGAGAAGGGAAGGGGCCGTCATTGCGAGGAGCGGAGCGACGAAGCAATCCATGGTGCCGCGTTTGCGGAACGATGGATTGCTTCGCTGCGCTCGCAATGACGGTGGATAGAGTCACAAACAAAAACGCCGGCCCGGGGGCCGGCGTTTTGCGTCTCTCTGCAAGACCTCAATTGAACATCGCGTCGATGTCGTCCTGCGAGGCATGGCCGGCGTCGCCGTCGAGCTTCGGGCCGTTGAGCAGGCGGGCGTCGCCCTCGCGGGTGTCGACGATCGGCGGGGTGTGCGCCTTGATGGCGTCGACGCCGCCCCAGATCTCCATCATCTCGTTGATGTGCTGCTCGATGAATTTCATCGTCTGCATCACCTTGTTGATGCGCTGGCCGGTGAGGTCCTGGAAGTTGCAGGCTTCGAAGATCGAGACCACGCGCTCCTGGATGTCCTCGCTGAGCCGCTTCTGCTGATCCGGCGTGACGTTGTTCGACAGCGCGGACGCGGCCTGGTCGATCGCTTCCGCCGCCTCGAGGATCTGCTGGGTGGCCTGTTCGGTGCCGCCGACCACGGCGCCGAGTTCGCCATTGACCTTGGCCATCTCCTCGCCATTGAAACTCTTGCCATGCAGCACGGCGATCTCGCGCTTGGTGCGGCCGATCGCGTCGTGGATCAGATCGAGCTCGACCTTGAGCTTCTCGCACTGCTCGACCTGGGCGCGGTAGGTGTCGAGCATCGCATGCATCTCGGCGACCTCGCGCGCCACGATGGCGCCGGCGCTCTCGGTGACGGCGACGGCGCCCTGGGCCGGCGCGGCGGCCATCTGGGCGCGGATCGAGCGCAGCTCGGCCATGATCTCGCGGTGCATCGGCCCGAGGTCGACGCCGCCCGTGGCTTCCGGCTCCGGCATTGCCACATCGCCCATGATCGCCTGCTCGACACGAAAACGCTTGCGCTTGACTGACATGATTACATTCCCACCCCTTTAATCCGCCCGTTCTAGACAGAGGCGATTTAACGTGAGGTTCACGCGGGAACAGATTGCGCGCACAGCGTGACGCGCGGCGAACACCGCCAGTTAACCATGTTGTCTCGACATTTATTCAAAATAAACGCTGTCCGGCAAAACCGCGTGCGCTTGGCGGGATGGTGAATCGAAACGCGGCTTCTGTTTACCAAACCGATGCGGTTTTCACTGCCTATTGACCACGTGCAGCGGCGCAGGGTCTCAGCGCCGTCGCGAAACAGGTCACGACGAAACAGTACAGAGTACGTCGATGTTCAGGAAAACCACGCTTGCGCTGCTTGCCGGCGCGTCTCCGCTTATTGCCGCTCCGCATCACGCCATGGCGATCGATGCGGCGCCGCTCTCCGAGCCCACCGTGCTCTACGCGCCGCAGCCGCAGATGCGCACGGCCTATGTGCAGCCGCAACGCTCCAGCAACATGGGCGGCGGCCTCATCGAATTCCTGTTCGGCGACGCGCCGTCGTCACAGGGCTACGCGCCGCAGCAGCCGGTGTATCAGCAGCAGCCCGGCTATTACGGCCGGCAGTCGCTGCCGCCGATGGATCCGCAGCAGCAGATGCTACGCCAGCAGGAAGAGGCGGCGGTCGATCCGCGGGAGCGTCAATTTGATCCGAGATATGAAAAGCAGACCGTCGAGTATCACGGCAAGGAAGGCGCCGGCACCATCGTGGTCGATACGCCGAACAAGTTCCTCTATCTGGTGCAGGGTGACGGCCGCGCGCTGCGCTACGGCATCGGCGTCGGCCGGCCCGGCTTTACATGGGCGGGCACCAAGACGATCTCGGCCAAGAAGGAATGGCCGGCCTGGACCCCGCCGCCGGAAATGCTGGCGCGCCGTCCCGATCTGCCGCGGCACATGGAGGGCGGTCCGGAAAATCCGCTCGGCGCCCGCGCGATGTATCTGGGATCCTCGCTCTACCGCATCCACGGCTCCAACGAGCCCTGGACCATCGGCACCAACGTCTCCTCCGGCTGCATCCGGATGCGCAACGAGGACGTCATCGACCTCTACGGCCGCGTCAATGTCGGCGCCAAGGTCGTGGTGATGTGAAATTTGTAGCCCGGATGGAGCGCAGCGAAATCCGGGAGCAGTCTCACCGCGGCTTTCCCGGATTGCGCTTCGCTTCATCCGGGCTACGGGTCAAACAAAAACGGCCGCTCTCATCGAGCGGCCGTTGTCGTTTCACGCGATCTGCGCCTTACGCGTAATCGCTGTCGTTGCCGCCGCCATCGAACCCGCCGTCGTCGTCATTGTCGAAGTCGTCGGAATCGTGGTCGTTGTTGTTGTAATCGTCGTTGCGGTTGTCATCGTTGTTGCGGTCGTTCGACGCCTGGTCGAACAGGCCGGCGCGCGAACCTGAATCATTGCCGCGGCCGGACGAGCCGATGTCGCCGATGCCGGCGTCACGCGCGAGATCGCTCGACGACTGGTCGCCGCCCCACGGGCGCGAACCGCCACCGAGGCCGCCGGCGTCGGAGAACGCCTGGTGGTTGCCGCCGCCCATCAGGCCGCGGATGCTGCTCATCAGCATCGAGCCGCCGACCACACCTGCGGCAGCTGCCGCCGCGGTGCCGAGGAACGAGCCGCCACCGCCGCCGAACGCCGGCTGCTGCGGAGCGCCATATTGCTGGCCGTAGGGCGGAGGAGCCTGGCCGTAGGACTGCGGCGGCTGGCCATAGCCACCGGCCTGCTGCATCGCCTGGCCCGAGTTCCAGACCGGGCGGCCACCACCCGGATCGCGGCCCATGTCGGGGGCACGCACCGGCGGCACCGAGCCGTGCGGCTGTCCCTGTGACTGGCCGAAGATCGCGTCGCGCATCGAATCGAGGAAACCGCCGGACTGCTGCTGCCCGCCCTGCTGCTGGGCGACTGCGGCCTCCAGCTCCTGGATGCGGTCGTGCGCGCGCTTCAGCGCCTCGTCCTGCACCAGCGCCGTCTGCACCAGCGCGTAAACCGCATTCGGCGCACTGCGCAGGCCTTGCATGATCGCGGACATGGCCTCGTTGTCGCGCGGGGCATTCTCCAGCTTGGCGAGCCGGTCGAAGAGATCGTCGATCAGTTGGCGTTCTTGCGGATTCATGGCGTTCTCCTTCGCGTCGAAACGAATCGGCGCGTTCGGGATGTAGGGCCGGCTTTGTGGCGCAAGGAGTGGGCGGCCGGATTAAATTTTATCTATGCGACAAAACGACCGGACGATTTATTTGAACCAATTCAACCCAGTGTAACATTGTTCAGGGCGAGCAAAGCGGGGAAATCGTCGCTCGCCAGATAGGCATGTTCCTTCTCCCGCTGGGTGGTCAGCGGATCGAGACTCCGAAGCGTCTCGTCGACGAAGCCGGGGTGGCACATCACCAGACCCCCCTCCGGCAGGCCATTGAGGAACTGGGCCATCAGCGGTCCGAAATCGGGCTCGGTGGTGAAGTCGTAGGCGCCGGCGAAGGTCGGGTTGTAGCGCAGGCCGAGCCGCGCCGCCTTGCTGCGGAATTGCGTGCTGAGCACGTCGAGCACCAGCGTCTTCAATCCGGTAATGCGCTGCGTGAGCGGCAGGTTGAGCCCGCCCTGGCGCACCCACGCCTCCGGCGCGCGCTGCTTCACTGCGCGCAAAAAACCGTCGCGCACCTGCGGGAACAGCTGCGCGTGCTGGTGGCCGTCGACATAATCCGGCACGCGGCCGAACAGCTCGCGGAAGGCGTCGAGCTGGGCCAGCACCTCGGCATGCACAAGCTCGGCGTCGAGCCGCCGCAGCATCCCCGCGCGCAGCAGCTTTTGGAACGGCAGAAACATGTCGCCGTCGAGCGGGCGGAAATGCAGCGTCAGCGGCCGGAACGGCGCGGTCAGCGTCACATGCAGGCCGATGGCGCAGCGCGGGTTCTTCGCCACCGACGCCTGCAGCGCCGCGGCGGCGTCGCGGCCGATCGCCGGCGTCACCATCATGACGGAGGTTGCGTTGAGACGGCCGCGCTCGATCAAATCAAGAATGGCGCGGTTGACGCCGTCACTCAGTCCGTAGTCGTCGGCACACAGCCAGATCCGGCGCGGCGCGGTGTCATTCATTCGGCGGCGGTCCGCTCGCTGGCGCTTTGCGCCGCGCCGCCGTCGGCGTGTTTCTCGGTGTGCTCGGCGACGAAGTAGATCGGCCGCGCCTTCAGCTCGGACAGGATCTTGCCGATATATTCGCCGACGATGCCGATCATGATCAGCTGCACGCCGCCGATCGTCATCAGGCCGACCACCAGCGACGGATAGCCGGGGACCTGCTTGCCGGTGGTCCAGACTTCCCAGAGAATCGAAAGGCCGAACAGGAAGGCGACGCCGGCGAGCAGCACGCCGAGCAGGCTGGCGAAGCGCAGCGGCGCCACCGAGAACGAGGTCAGGCCCTCGATCGACAGGCCGATCAGCCGTCCGGCATTAAAGGTGGTGACGCCATGCGCGCGCGGCGCCGGCTCGTAGTCGACGCGGATCTGCTTGAAGCCGATCCAGCTCGCCAGCCCCTTGAAGAAGCGGTTGCGCTCCGGCAGCTGCCGCAGGGCGGCGGCGGCGCGCGGCGACAGCAGGCGGAAGTCGCCGGCATCCTCCGGGATCTTCTGCCGCGCGCCCCAGTTGATCAGCGCATAGAAGCCGCGCACCGCAAGCCGCCGCGCCGCCGATTCATTGTCGCGATTGGCCTTCGCGGTATAGACCACGTCGTAGCCGTCATCGATCCAGTGCGCCACCAGCCGTTCCACCAGCGTCGGCGGATGCTGGCCGTCGCCGTCCATGAACAGCACGGCGCCGCGGCGGGCATGGTCGAGGCCGGCCATCAGCGCCGCCTCCTTGCCGAAATTGCGCGACAGCGACACCACCTGGACGTCGAGTGTGTCGGCGGGCAGGCCGCGCGCGACCACGAGCGTGTTGTCGGCGCTGCCGTCGTCGACATAGACCACCTCGCAGGCGAGGCCGTAGCGGGCCTGCAGCGTCTTGGCGAGCCCGATCAGCCGCTCGTGCAGCGCCGACAGCCCGGCGCCCTCGTTGTAGACGGGCACGACGATGGACAGGCCCTGCGCGGCGGCGGTCCTCGTGGTTGTGGTCAGGCTGGAAACGTCAGAGCCCAGCGTCATCGATCGGGTTCCAGAAGCACATCAAGACAATATGGTACCGCCGGCCGGCTGTCGCCAAGATGAACGAACCTGCGGCCTCATTGTCGCAGGAACGCCTCGAGCCTGGCGAACAGCGGGTTCTCGCGGTCGAACACGTAGTCGAGCGACACCACCGACACCGTATCGGCGCCGTGGTCGCGCAGGAAGCTGCCGAGCGCGTACAGCTTGCCCGGTGGGCAGTGCAGCGTAAGCATGCCGGACGAGGTCGGCCCGCCGAACGGGGCGACCACGCCAAAGCGCTGATGCGCCTCCGCCAGCAGCGCGTCGTTGCAGCCGGCAAAGCGGGTGCGGACCTCGCGGTACTTGCTGGCGCGGGCCCGCGCGGCGATGTGGTCGAGGATGACGCGCGCGGTCTCGCGGTGGCTGGTCGACCAGTCGGCGTCGCGCGACGCGACGAGATTGGCCTGGCTGCGCAGCATCACGCCGTCGTCGAGCACCTTCAGCCCGTTGGCGGCGAGCGTCGCGCCGGTCGTGGTGATGTCGACGATCAGCTCGGCGGTGCCGGCGGCCGGCGCGCCCTCGGTGGCGCCGGCGCTCTCGACGATGCGGTAGTCGCCGACGCCGTGGCGCGCGAAGAAGCTGCGGGTCAAATTGATGTATTTGGTCGCGACCCGCATGCGGTGATTGTGCTGCTCGCGGAAGCCGCTGGCGACGTCGTCGAGGTCGGCCATGGTGCGGACGTCGATCCAGGCCTGCGGCACCGCGACCACGACATTGGCATGGCCGAAGCCGAGGCCGTCGATCATCAGCACGCGCTTGTCGGCATCCGGAATGCTCTCGCGCACCAGGTCCTCGCCGGTGACGCCGAGATGCACCGCGCCGCGCGCCAGATTGGCTGCGATCTCGCTCGCCGAGAGGTAGGCGATCTCGACATTGTCGACGCCGGCGATGATGCCGCGATAGTCGCGCACGCCGCCGGCCTTCGACAGCGTCAGCCCGGCCCGGGCGAAGAAGCTTTCCGCGTTTTCCTGCAGGCGTCCCTTCGACGGGACGGCGACGACGAACGGGGTGCTCATGCGGCGCCTCCGCGCGAGGTCGCCTTGCCGTGCCGGGTCAGCGCCTCGATCCAGACCGAGAAGCCGACGGCGGGAATCGGGCTCGCCGCGCCGAGCTGCGTCATCAGCCCGTCATAGCGGCCGCCGGCGACCAACGGCTCGGCGCCGTTGCCCTTGGCGTGCAGCTCGAATTCGAAGCCGGTGTAGTAGTCGAGGCCGCGGCCGAACGCGGTGGCGAAGCGGGTGGTGCCGGTGTCGATGCCGCGCGCGGCCATGAAGCCGACCCGGCTCTCGAACTGGTCGATCGCCGCCGAGAGATCGAGCTTGGCGTCATCGGCCAGTGCGCGCAGCTGCGCCACTGCATCGTCCGGATCGCCTGATATCGACAGGAAGCGCTTGATGATGTTGACCGCATCGCGCGGCAAGGCGCCTGCCTTCAGCGTCGACTGTTCGAGGAAGCGGTCGGCGATCTCGGCCACGGTGCGGCCGCCGACATTGGTGGTGCCGGCGATCGACATCAGGTCGGTGACCAGCGCCAGCGCTGCCTTGCGGTCGGAGCCGGCCAGTGCGGCAAGCACGCCCTCATATTCGTTGCGGCCGGGCGCGGTCGCAAGCGTCAGCCGCTCGATATCGTCGGTCAGCGAGACCTTGCGGTTGAAATCTTTGATCAGGCGGCGCCGCCACACCGGATAGAGCCCGAGCGCGTCGATCAGGGCGTTGAACAGCGCGACGTCGCCGGTGCGGATCTCGACATCGCTGACGCTGAACGCGGTGGTCGCTTCCAGCGCCAGCGCCAGCATCTCGGCATCGGCCGCGGCGCGGTCCTGCCGTCCGAAGGATTCGATGCCGGCCTGCAAAAACTGGCTCGGCTGGCCGCCGCGATAGCGGAACACCGGGCCGAGATAGCTGAAGCCCGCCGGCTGGCCGGCGCGCGGCGAGGCGAGATAGTCGCGCGCCACCGGGATCGTCAGGTCCGGGCGCAGGCAGAGTTCCTCGCCGGTCGGATCCGTCGTCAGATACAGGCTCTTGCGGATGTCCTCGCCGGACAGGTCGAGGAACGGCTCGGCCGGCTGTAGAATCGCCGGCTCGGACCTGAGGTAGCCGGCCTGCGCGAACGAGGCCAGCAACGCATCCGCCCACCCGGAGGCGGATCCGGCGGCGGATCGAGTGGCAGCAGCGTCGGTCATCTCAAAAGTCCAGCAAGGTCCAAAAGGCGCGGAATTCGGGTTCCGCCACCGGTTCCAGGGTCGATTGGCGCAGGCTCTACCACGGCCGAAGCGGGCTTTCGACAGCGATCGGCCAGATGGCTTAATGATTGCGTGCGTTAACGATTTTACGACAGCTTGGCTAGGGGTGGGGTCGCCCCTTGTTTCCCGTCATCCCCGCGCAACGGCTTCGCCTTTGTCGCTGGAGGTGCGAGCCCTTGCGAGCCTCGAAGGATGCACGGCCCGGCTGGTGGCCGATTCATCCTTCGAGGCTCGCCGAAGAGGCTCGCACCTCAGGATGACGGGGATGGGCTACGCGCCCCGCCAATCCCCGAGCGCGGCCTGCACCAGTGCCAACGCTGCCACCGCGGCGGTATCCGCCCGCAAAATGCGCGGGCCGAGCGCAAGGCGGAGAATGCTCGGCTGGCGCAGCAGCTGCGCGCGTTCCTCCTCGGCAAAGCCGCCCTCGGGGCCGATCAGGACATCGATGCCGCCACTCGCCGCTGCCGTCTGCAGCGCCTGCACCGGGCTCGCGACCTCGGCGGCCTCGTCGCAGAACACCAAAAGTCGAGACGGCGCGCGGCCGGTGAGGAACTTGTCGAGCGAAACGGGATCGGCGACCTCGGCGAGCGAGATGATGCCGCACTGCTCGGCCGCCTCGATCACGTTGGCGCGCATCCGCTCGCCATTGACGCGCGACACCTGGGTGAAGCGCGTCAGCACCGGCACCAGCTTTGCCGCGCCCATCTCGACCGCTTTCTGCACCATGTAGTCGAGCCGGGCATGCTTCAGCGGCGCGAAGGCGTAGGTGATGTCGGGGAGGCGATCCTGCGCGCGGGTTTGCGTGGTGATCGCAAGCGTGCCGGCCCGCTTGCGCCCGGAAATCTCCGCTCGCCATTCGCCGTCGCGGCCATTGAACACCAGCACGGTGTCGCCGGCCGCGAGCCGCAGCACATTGCCGAGATAATTGCTCTGGTTGCGGTCGAGCTCGACCGTCGCGCCGGCGCTCAAGGGTGCGTCGACGAACAGCCGCGGGCTGCGAAAATCCAGTTCAGGCATGTTTGATCGTCCATTTTACCGCCGTTCGTAGCCTAAAGGCTTAGAATCGGGGAACAATTTAATGTGGCCGGTGTGGCCCAACGCCGCGCTGTCGCCCAAATCCACGGGTTGTTAAGGCGGCGCAGGAATCGTAAATACACCCCTCAATTCGTCGCTTTGTTGCGCTGGGGTTGCCTGGACCTTTGCCGGAGAACCACCCTCGATGATCCGCCGCCTGATCGTGCTGACCGTTGCTGCGACCGCCTTGTCCGTGGGACAGGCCGCGGCGCAAGGCGCTTTTCCGGCGCCGCTGCCCGGTCAGACCGGCACCGTCAACGACCCGGCGTTTCCGCCGGTGAACGGCGCGCCCGCAAAGCGGGCCGCGTCCGACTCGCCGTTTCCGCCGGTCAACGGGGCGCCTGCACTGCGACCGAGCACTCCGCCCGACTCGGCGTTCCCGCCGGTCAATGGCGCGCCCGCGGCCAAGGTGGGTGCCTCGCCGGCAGCATTTCCGAGCGGTGGTGCCGCCCCGATCGCCGGCGGCGGCGGCGGGTTTGCCGCGCCGCCTCCGCCCGGAGGCGGGGCAGGTGGCCCGTCCGACGCCTGCATGAAGAACTTCGTTCCGCTGCGCGAGGAGGCCGAGAAGCGCGGCAAGGCGATCAAGACCGCGAGCGACAAGCATGCCAGCGCCGCCGAGGCCTGCAAGCTGATCGGCAATTACGGCAAGGCCGAGCTCAACATGATCAAGTATGTCGAGGCCAACGCGGCGAAGTGCGGAATCCCGCCGCAGATCGCCGATCAGTTGAAAGCCGGCCACAAGAACACCGAAGGCCTGCTGAAGCGGGTCTGCGGCGCCGCCGAGCAGCAGGCCCAGGCGCAGTCGCGCGGCCCCGCCGGCCCGTCGCTAAGCGACGTGCTGGGTTCGTCCGCCTCGTTGCCGGAGGCGACGCCGACCAAGAAGGGCGGCAGCACCTTCGATACGCTGAACGGTAACGTTCTCACCCGATGACCCGTGACCCATGAGTGACGTAACCGCCCGCGTTGCCGACTCCACAGGCAACTGGGTGGATACGCACGCGCCGGTCTGGGCCCGGCCGTACCTGCGGCTGGCGCGGGCCGACCGCTCGATCGGCTCCTGGCTGCTGCTGATGCCGTGCTGGTGGTCGGCGGCGCTCGCCGCCGGCGTCGCCCGCGACGTCAGGCCGCTGCCGCTGCTGGTGCTGTTGTTCTTCATCGGCGCCTTCGTGATGCGTGGCGCCGGCTGCACCTGGAACGACATCACCGATCGCGATCTCGACGACAAGGTCGAGCGCACCCGGTCGCGGCCGATCCCGGCCGGGCAGGTGACGGTGAAGCAGGCGCTGGTGTTCATGGTGCTGCAGGCGCTGATCGGGCTTGCCGTGCTCTTGCAGTTCAACCGCTTTGCGATTCTCACCGGCATCGCCTCGCTCGCGATCGTCGCGATCTATCCGTTCATGAAGCGCATCACCTGGTGGCCGCAGGTCGTGCTCGGCCTCGCCTTCTCCTACGGCGGGCTGATGGGATTCGCGGTGACCTTCGGGCGGATCGACCTCACCGCGGTCGTGCTCTACGCCGGATCGATCGCCTGGGTGATCGGCTACGACACCATCTACGCCCATCAGGACGCCGAGGACGACGCGCTGATCGGCGTCAAGTCCACCGCGCGCCTGTTCGGCGAACGCACCCATCGCGCGCTGGTCGTGCTCTACGGCCTCGCCGTGCTCTTGATCGGCGTGGCGCTCGCGCTCGCCGGCGCCGGCTGGCCCGCCTGGACGGGGCTCGCCGCCTTCGCGCTACATCTCGCCTGGCAGATCAGGAGGCTCGACATCAAGGATGGCGCGCTCTGCCTCCGCATCTTCTGGTCCAACCGCGAAGCCGGCCTGCTGCTGTTCGCCGGCCTCGTCGTCGACGCCGTGCTGCGCGCGATGTGATCACTCTCGTCATTCCGAGGCTCGCGAGGCTGCGCTCGACTAAACCATCCCCGTCATCCTGAGGTGCGAGCCTCTTCGGCGAGCCTCGAAGGATGAATCGGCCCGGCTGGTGGCCGTCGATCCTTCGAGGCTCGCAAGAGCTCGCACCTCCAGCGACAAAGGCGAAGCCTTTGCGCGGGGATGACGGGACCAACAGCGGCGACTCAATCCCGCGCGATGATCTCGCGCTCGCCGCGATGGATGCTGGCTTCGTTGAGGCGAAAGCCGGCGCGGCGGCGGACCAGGAATTTGGGGCGGCGGGCGCGGATCGCGTTGCGGCGGCGACGGCGCGGGCCCGCTTCGGCCGGCGCCGGCTCGGTCAGTTGCGGCAGCTGAAAGATCTCGCTCCACATCTGCCAGGCTGCGGCGATCTCGTCGGCATCCGAACTCGTGCCGAGCGGAATCGAGAGCGAGGGATCGCGATGCACCAGCACCAGCATCTGCGCGTCGTCGATGCCGCGCACCGCAACGCCGAGGAAATCGCTGACGCGGACATTGACCGCCATCCGCATGCCGAGAACGGCGCGGCGCAGCACGACATGTTCGCGATGCAGTTCGACCTGCCGCATCCCGCCATCCGCGCGCGCGTCCTGGGCGTGGAAGGAGAGCGGAAGAGAAAGAGGGTCGAGCCGCAGTGCACGGCTCGACCCGGCGGAATTGATTCCGCTTGTTGGTGTTTGACGCCTCACGCCTTTGTCTCCCCGCCGGGATTATGTTCCCGGTCGATGCGTGTGACCTTAGCCGACGCCTGGCCGTTTCGGCTTAAAAAGCCTGGTTAACCCGATCTGACTCGCCGCCATGATTGACAAGAGGTTGGCCCGCATGATTGACGAAGCCTTGCACGGACCGCTCAAATCTTTGTTGTCCGGCGCCGCAAAGCGCTTGAAATCCCTGTGAATCCGGCACATCTGGAGGGTTCGTGACCTGGTCCCGCCCCGCCGTCCAATCCGCAGGAAATCGTTCGTGAACCCTTCACCATCTGCCGATCTGTTCGACCAATCCGCCCTCAGCGATCTCGCGCAGCGCCTGGTCGACGCCGCCCGCCGCGCCGGCGCCGATGCGGCCGATGCGGTCGCGGTGCGCGGCGTCTCGCAGGGCGTCGAGGTGCGCGACGGCCGCGTCGAGGAAACCGAACGTTCGGAAGGCGACGACGTCGGGTTGCGCGTGTTCGTCGGCCAGCGCCAGGCGGTGGTGTCGACCAATGATGTCAGCGGCGACGGCATCGCAAAGCTCGCCGAGCGCGCGGTGGCGATGGCGCGCGTTGCGCCCGACGACAAATATGTCGGGCTCGCCGATCCGGCGCTGCATGCGAAAGATTTCCCCGACCTCGATCTGCTCGACCGCAATGTTCCCTCGACCGCCGAGCTCGAGCGGCGCGCGATGGAGGCGGAGGCCGCGGCGCGCGCGGTCGCGGGCGTCAGCAAGTCGGGCGGCGCGTCGGCCTCGACCGGGATCGGCGGCATGGTGCTGGTCACCTCGACCGGCTTCCACGGCTCCTATCTGCGCTCCAGCCATTCGATCTCGACCACCGCGATCTCGGGCGAGGGCACCGCGATGGAGCGCGACTATGATTTCAGCAGCGCGCTGCATGCTTCCGATCTCGAGTCGCCCGCTTCCGTCGGCCGCAAGGCCGCCGAGCGCGCGGTGGCGCGGGCCAATCCGCGCAAGGTCGAGACCTGCAAGGTGCCCGTGGTGTACGATCCGCGGGTCGCCGGCTCGATCATCGGCCACCTGGTCGGCGCCATCAACGGCGCCTCGATCGCGCGCAAGACCTCGTTCCTGAAGGACAAGCTCGGCGAGCAGCTGTTCTCCAAGGATATAAGGATCATCGACGATCCGCTGCGGGTGCGCGGCCTGCGCTCGCAGACCTTCGATGCCGAGGGCGTCAAGGTGAGGCAGCAGGCGCTGATCGACGCCGGCGTGCTGACCTCCTGGATACTGGACTCCGCGACCGCGCGCGAGCTCGGCCTCGTCACCACCGGCAACGCGCATCGCGGCGTGTCGTCGTCGCCGTCGCCGGGATCGTACAATCTGCATCTCGAGCCGGGTGCGTTGACGCCGAAGCAGCTGCTATCAGACATCAAGCAGGGTTTTTATGTCACCGACCTGATCGGCTCCGGCGTCAACGGCGTGACCGGCGATTACAGCCGCGGCGCGTCCGGCTTCTGGATCGAGAACGGCGAGATCACCTATCCGGTCAGCGAGGTCACCATCGCCGGCCATTTGCTGCCGATGTTCAAATCGCTGGTCGCGGCGAACGATCTGGAATTCCGCTACGGCGTCAACGCGCCGACGCTGCGCATCGAGGGCCTGACGCTTGGCGGACGCTGATACGGACGACTGGACCAGGGCCCGCGACGCGGCATTGCTGACCAGGACGGTGCAGGAGGCGGGCCGGCTCGCCTTCTCGCTGTTCCGCACCGATCTGAAGAACTGGATCAAGGGTGCGTCCTCGCCGGTCTCCGAGGCCGACATCGCGGTCAACGACCTCCTGGAGCAGCGGCTGCGTTCGGCGACGCCGGATTACGGCTGGCTGTCGGAGGAAAGCGCCGACGATGAGGCGCGGCTCGGCAAGCGGCTGACCTGGATCGTCGACCCGATCGACGGCACCCGCGCCTATCTCGCCGGCCGCGAGGATTGGTGCGTCAGTGTGGCGCTGGTTGAACGCGCATCACCGATACTCGCGGCGGTCTATGCACCGGCGACCGGCGAATACTTTTTTGCCGCGCGCGGCCAGGGCGCCACCCTCAACGACACCGCCGTGCATGCAACCACAGGTTCTGATCTCAGTTTTCCGCGCATGGCGGGACCCAAGCCGCTGGTGCAGCGGCTCAGTCCGAGCCGAGAGGAAATCGAGCTGCATCCGCGGATCGGATCGCTCGCCTTGCGGCTGTGCCGGGTAGCCCAAGGTCGTCTTGACGCGGCGTTTGCGGGCGGGCAAAGCCGCGACTGGGATCTTGCCGCGGCGAATTTGATCGTGCAGGAAGCGGATGGTAGGATGACTGCGCTCTCGGGGCACACGATTGAATACAATCGCCGCGAGGTGACGCATGGGATGCTGGTGGCAGCGGGACGCGATCGTCATGCACGCATTGTCGAGCATTTTCGCAAGCATCCCTTGCCGTGAGGCCAAGCCGGCTCCCATGCAACGAGCCGATTTATGAAGATGATCACTCAACTTGCTTGCCGGGCATACCGCTAGGAACAGCCATCATGTCAGACAATGCCCAGCCGCAACTGCTTCACCTCGTCATCGGCGGCGAGTTGACCGATCTCGAGCACAACACCTTCAAGAACCTGGACGAGGTCGACATCGTCGGCGTGTTCCCGAACTATGCGACCGCCCATGCGGCCTGGAAGGCGAAGGCGCAGCAGACCGTCGACAACGCCCAGATGCGCTATTTCGTCGTTCACCTCCACCGGTTGCTCGATCCCGAGCAGGACGCAAAGCACTCCCATTGAAACGTTTTTTTCGCGATTTGCTGCGCAGCGCCGTCGTACAGCGCGCGTTGGGCGTGCTTGCGGCCGAGTATCTGCGGCTGGTCTGGCTCACCAACCGCTTCAGCTACGAGCCGACTGACGTCTATCAGATGGTCGAGCCGTGGATGCCGGCGATCTTCGTGTTCTGGCACGGCCAGCACTTCATGACGCCGTTCATCAAGAGCAAGGAGAGCTACCGCGCCAAGGTGCTGATCTCGCGCCACCGCGATGGCGAGTTCAATGCGATTGCGGTCGAGCGGCTCGGCATCGGCACCATCCGTGGTTCCGGCGACCATTCCGGCGCGTTTCAGCGCAAGGGCGGCGTCGGCGCCTTCATGGAGATGGTGCGCTCCCTGCAGGACGGCTGCAATATCGCGACCACGGCCGATGTGCCGAAGCGGGCGCGGGTGGCGGGGCTTGGGCCGATCATGCTGGCGCGGGAAACCGGCCGGCCGATCATCCCGTTCGCGATGGTCACCAGCCGATTCATTCGGTTGAAAAACTGGGATTCGACCACCATCAATTTGCCATTCGGGCGCGGCGCGGTGGTAGGTATTGAGCCGGTCTACGTGCCGCCGGATGCCGATGCCGACACGATGGAAAAGCTCCGGCAGCAGGTGGAGTATCTTCTGAACGAATCGACCCGGCGCGCCTATGAGGTGGTCGGGCGGCCGGAGGCAGCGCTTGGCTAGCTCGCTCCCGATGACGTTGCGTGTTTACCGCAAGCTGTCGTCCGCGATGGTGCCGCTCGCGCCTGCCCTGATCAAGCGCCGGCTCAAGCTCGGCAAGGAAGACCCCGAGCGCGTCGGCGAGCGGCGCGGCATGAGCGACGATGTCCGGCCGCACGGCCCGCTGGTGTGGATTCACGGCGCGAGCGTCGGCGAGGTGCTGGCGGGGGCCGGGCTGATCGAGCGGTTGCGCGCGCTCAATTTGCGCATCCTCCTGACCTCGGGCACGGTGACTTCGGCGGCGATCGTGGCCAAGCGGTTCCCGCCCGACGTGATCCACCAATACGTGCCGTATGACTCGCCGCGTTATGTCGCGCGCTTCCTCGACCACTGGCGTCCGTCGCTGGCGCTGTTCATCGAGTCGGATCTGTGGCCGAATCTGATTCTGTCGAGCGCCGCGCGGCGGCTGCCGATGGTCCTGATCAACGGGCGGATGTCGCAGCGCTCGTTCCCGCGCTGGCAACGGCTGTCCCACACCATCGGGACGCTGCTCGGACAGTTCGACATCTGCCTCGCGCAGTCGCAGACCGACGCCGAACGCTTTGCCGCGCTCGGCAGCCACAACGTCATCGTCACCGGCAACCTCAAGCTCGACGTCGCGGCGCCGCCGGCCGATCCGGCCAAGCTGGAGCGGCTGATGTCGGTGACGCGCGGCCGTCCGATCGTGGTCGCGGCCTCCACCCATCCGGGCGAGGAGGAGATCGTGATCGAGGCGCACAAGTCGCTCGCCGGATTCTTCCCCGGGCTCCTGACCGTGATCGTGCCGCGCCATGCCGATCGCGGCGAGGCGGTCGCGCGGCTGGTGACCGACGCCGGCCTGCATCCCGGCCTGCGCTCGCACGAGGACCTGCCGGTTGCGACCACCGATATCTACGTCGCCGACACCATGGGCGAACTCGGCCTGTTCTACCGGCTGGCGCCGATCGTGTTCATGGGCGGCTCGCTGGTCGCGCATGGCGGCCAGAACCCGATCGAGGCGATCAAGCTCGGCGCCGCCATCGTGCACGGGCCGCACGTCTTCAATTTCACCGAGGTCTATGACGCGCTCGATCGCGGCGGCGGCGCCCGGCGTGCCGACGATCGGGAGGCGCTGGTCAAGCAGCTCGGCCGGTTCCTCGCCGATCCCGCCGCGCGGGACGCCTCGCTCGTGGCCTCCGAGCGCGTCGTCGAACAGCTCGGCGGTGCGCTGGAGCGCACGTTGACGTCTCTCGAGCCCTATCTGTTGCAGTTGCAGCTCGAGATGGGAGCCGCCAATGCGTGAGCCGGCCTTCTGGCACCGGCCCGCGTCTTGGACCTCGCATCTGTTGACCCCGCTTGCCGCACTGTACGGCACGATCGCCGCGCGGCGCATGCAGCGCCCCGGCACCGCCGCAGATGTTCCGGTGTTTTGCGTCGGCAATTACCATGTCGGCGGTGCCGGCAAGACGCCGACCGTGCTGGCGCTGGCAAAGCTGTTGCGCGAGCTCGATGAGCGGCCGGTGGTGCTGAGCCGCGGCTACGGCGGCGCGCTGCACGGCCCGGTGAAGGTCGATCCGGCCAGCCACACCGCGGCCGACGTCGGCGACGAGCCGCTGATGATGGCGGCCACGCTGCCCGTCGTGGTGTCGCGCGATCGCGCCGCTGGGCTGCCGCTCGCCTCCGCGCAGGACGCCAGCGTGATCCTGATGGACGACGGCTTCCAGAATCCGAGCGTGGTCAAGGATGCATCGCTCATCGTGATCGACGCTGCACGCGGCATCGGCAATGGCCGTGTCATTCCGGCAGGCCCGCTGCGCGCGCCGCTGCCGCCGCAGTTGTCGCGGACCGACGCGCTGATCGTGGTCGGCGAGGGACGCGCGGCGCAGGCCATCGCCGCCGAGATCCGCTCCCGCGGCAGGCCGGTGCTGTCGGCCCATCTGAAGCCGGATGAGGCTTCGCTCGCCGCGCTTCACGGCAAGCGCGTGCTGGCCTTTGCCGGCATCGGCGATCCGGCGCGCTTCTTCAACACGTTGCGGTCAAATGGCGTCGACGTCGCGCGCAGCAAAGCGTTCGCCGATCACCATGCCTTCACCAAGGGCGAGATCGATGCGCTCCTTGCCGAGGCCCGGCGCGATGGCCTGACCCTGGTGACGACGGAAAAGGATCTGGCGCGGTTGCGCGGCGCCGGCGGCCTGCCGGCCTGGGCGCAGGCGATCGTGCCGTTCGCGGTGACGCTGCAATTCGACGATGCCGACGCGCTGCGGCGCTTGGTGACGGATCAGTTGTTCAAGTCAAGGGAGAGGAGGGCGCGCAGGTCAACCTAGCCTTGCGGCTTGAGCACGCCGGGGTGGTGCCGCTGCAGCACGGCGGTCGGCGTGGCATAGGCCTCCTGCAGGTCGACGCTCCAGTACTTCAGCTCGTCGAGCGGAATCCGGACATCTGATATCGCGCAGCGCACATAGGTGCCCGGCGAGATCACGCGGAAGTCGCCGTCGAGATACTGCACCTGCGCTTCGCCATGGCCCGAGGGACCGAACTTGTTCAGCACGATTGAGCTCTCCGCCTTGCCCCGGACGAGGCCTACTGGATGTTCATGAAGCCGTCTATCACAGATAGGGAGGCATGTCCGCCCGTTAAACCACCGAGTTGTGATGATTTGGCGGCAGCCGCGCATGGTAGCCTTGCGCGCATGGTTCGCTGTGTTTCCCGCGCCATAACGCGCCGGCTGGATCGGATGCGCCTCGGATCAGTCCTGATGGTTCTGGCGATGCTTGCCGTGCCGGCCGCCGCCGCGACGTCGCTGCCGGCGCCGCGGCAGGTCGAGATCCCCGAAGGCAGCGTCACGCTGCATGCGCAGCTCTATCGGCCCGATGGCGACGGGCCGTTTCCGACCGTGATCGCGCTGCATGATTGCAGCGGCCTTGCCGGCCGTTCCGAACAGGTCGCGCCGCGCTATCGCGACTGGGCCGAGCAGCTGCTGACCACCGGGCATGCGGTGCTGCTGCCGGACAGCTACGGCGCGCGCGAGCTTGGGCCGCAGTGCCGCATCAGCAAGGAGCATCAGGTCCAGATCCGGCGCCAGCGCGTCGCCGATATCAGCGCGGCGCGGCAGTGGCTGGTGCAGCAGAAATGGGTGGCGAAGAGCCGCATCAGCCTGGTCGGCTGGGGCAACGGCGCCGCCGCGCTGCTGTGGGCGGTGCGGCCGCAAATGTGGTCGCGCAACAGCGAGCCGGATTTCCGCTCGGCGGTCGCGTTCTATCCGGATTGCCGTGCCTCGTCCGGCCTCGGCTGGAGCACGCGGGTGCCGACCCTGGTGCTGATCGGCGCGCGCGACGACGTGGCGTTGCCTGCTGCCTGCCGCCAGATGGTGGACGGCGCGCGCGGCCGCAGCGCGCTGGCGCGGATCGTGGTCTATCCCGACGCCTATCACGATTTCGACCGCGCCAACCTGCCGCTGCACGCGATCGCCGCCTCGGCCGATGCGACGACGCCGGAACGCGGCCATGTCGGCACCGACGCGGATGCACGCAAGGACGCGCAAAAGCGCGTCGCGGACTGGCTGGCGCGCTAGAGCATGATCCGGAAAAGTGCGCAGCGGCTTTCCGAAAAGATCATGCGCCAAAAGATCTAGAACAAGCTGCCCTGATCGACCGGCTTGACGACGCGCTTCGGCGCCGCAGGCTTCTCGCGCGGTGCTTGCGGTTTGCGCGGGCTCGCCGGCGGCCGGTCGGCATCGGACGTGACGGCGACCCGGCCGTCGGCGAACTCGATCGAGAGGCTGGCGCTCGGGCCGATATCGGCGGCGGCATGGACCGAGTGGCCGCGCTCGTCGCGCACCAGCGCAAAGCCGCGCTCCAGCACGCCGCGATAGGACAGCGCCGCCAGCAACTGCCCGCGATGGGTGACGCGCGCCTCCAGCCGCTGCAGCGTGGTGAGGAGGGCGCGGCGGGCGCGCTCGGCAAGCCGGTGGGTGCGCTCCAGATCGCGCGCGATCGCGTTGCGCTGCGCCTTGGCATTGGCGAGCCGGGAGGCCTGCAGCCGGATCTCGAGCCCGGCAAAGCGCTCGCGGCGGCGGTGCAGCAGCGCCCGCGCCGACAGCGTGATGCGTTCGCCGGAGACGGTGAGCCGCTGCCGCGCATGCGCGACCTGGCCGCGCAGCACCCCGATGGTGAGCCGCGCGCTGCTCGCGGCGAAGCGGCGGAAATGCGCGTGGGTGTTGGCCTTCAGCCCGCGCGGCAGGGCAGCAGCGAGATGGTCGAGCCGCTGCCGCGGGATCGCCAGCAATTCGCTCGCCGCCGGCAGCGCGCGCGCCGCGGCGCGCAGCTCGTTGCGGCGGGCCTCCTGGCCGCGCTGCCAGCACACCATGGTGCGGCGGGCGAGCGCCGCCACCTCGACGAACAGCTCGCTGCGCACCGGCACCGCCATTTCGGCGGCCGCCGTCGGCGTCGGCGCGCGCTTGTCGGCGGCAAAATCGATCAACGTGATGTCGGTCTCGTGGCCGACCGCCGAGATCAGCGGGATGTGGCTGTCGGCGGCGGCGCGGACCACGATCTCCTCGTTGAACGACCAGAGGTCCTCCAGCGAGCCGCCGCCGCGCGCGACGATCAGCAAGTCGGGCCGCGGAATCCGGCCGCCCTCCGGCAACGCGTTGAAGCCGCGGATCGCGGCGGCGACCTGCTCGGCCGAGCCGTCGCCTTGCACCTTGACCGGCCACACCAGCACCCGGCGGGGAAAGCGGTCCTCCAGCCGGTGCAGGATGTCGCGGATCACGGCACCCGTGGGCGAGGTGACGACGCCGATCACCTCGGGCAGCCAGGGCAGCAGCTGCTTGCGCGCCTCGTCGAACAGGCCCTCGGCGGCGAGCTTCTTCTTGCGCTCCTCCATCAGCGCCATCAGCGCGCCGACGCCGGCCGGCTCCAGCGAATCGATCACGATCTGGTACTTCGAGGAATTCGGATAGGTGGTCAGCTTGCCGGTGGCGATGACCTCGAGCCCTTCCTGCGGCTTGAAGCGCATCCGGGCATGGGCGAACTTCCAGATCACCGCCTCGATCTTGGCGCTCTCGTCCTTCAGCGCGAAATAGCAGTGGCCGGACGAGTGCGGCCCCCGGAAACCGGAGATTTCGCCGCGGACGCGGACGTGGCCAAACCGGTCCTCCACCGTCCGCTTCAGGGCGGAGGAGAGTTCCGAGACGGTGAATTCAGGCGCGTTGACGAGATTCGGAGCAGCAGTCATCTGACCTATAGAATCGGGGTTTTTGCCACTATGTGCAAGGTCTGGGCGGCCCAATTCGGGCGCCGCCTCACATATCCACATATCGCCGGACCGCTCGATTGCGGCGCGGCTAGGCCGTGCTAAACCATCGCAAAATGGCCTCTCAAACCCTCGATCGGCTTCGATGAACATTCTCCTGCTCGGTTCCGGCGGCCGCGAACACGCGCTGGCGTGGAAGATTGCAGCCTCCCCGCTGGTCGCAAAGCTCTGGTGCGCGCCGGGCAATGCCGGGATCGCGCGCGAGGCCGAATGCGTCGCGCTCGATGTCGCCGACCACGCCGCGGTGATCGAATTCTGCGAGCGCAATGCGGTCGACCTCGTGGTGGTCGGGCCGGAGACGCCGCTGGCGGCCGGCATCGTCGACGACCTCGCCGCCGCCGGCATCAAGGCGTTCGGGCCCGGCAAGCAGGCCGCGCAGCTCGAGGGCTCCAAGGGCTTCACCAAGGATCTCTGCAGCGAGTGCAACATTCCGACCGGCGCCTATCGCCGCTTCGACAATGCCGGGGATGCGCTGGCCTATGTGCAGGCGCAGGGCGCGCCGATCGTGGTCAAGGCCGACGGGCTCGCGGCCGGCAAGGGCGTCGTGGTGGCGCAGACGCTGGCCGAGGCGGAAGCCGCGATCGCGATGATGTTCGAGGGCGGCTTCGGCTCGGCGGGCGCCGAGGTCGTGATCGAGGAATTCCTCTCAGGCCGCGAGATCAGCTTCTTCGCGCTGTGCGACGGCGACACCGCGATTCCGCTGGCGACCGCGCAGGACCACAAGCGGGTGTTCGATCACGACCAGGGGCCGAACACCGGCGGCATGGGGGCGTATTCGCCGACGCCGTTCGTGACGGCTGAAATCCACGACCAGATCATGGCGCGGATCATCCTGCCGACGGTCGCCGGAATGAAGCGCCGCGGCACGCCGTTCAAGGGCGTGCTCTATGCCGGCGTGATGCTGACCGCGCAGGGCCCGAAGCTGTTCGAATACAATGTCCGCTTCGGTGATCCCGAGTGCCAGGTGCTGATGCTGCGGATGATGTCGGACATCGTGCCGGCGCTGCTCGCCGCCTGCGACGGGCAGCTGAAGAACTTTGACCTGCGCTGGTATCCGGAGCCGGCGCTGACCGTGGTGATGGCGGCTAAGGGCTATCCCGGCGACTACGCCAAGGGCACCCGGATCGACGGGCTCGATGACGCCGCCAAGGTCGAGGGCGTCGAGATTTTTCACGCCGGCACGGCGGCGAAAGACGGCGCGATCCTTGCCAATGGCGGCCGCGTGCTGAACGTCTGCGCGATGGGCAAGACCGTGACTGAGGCGCGCGACCGCGCCTATCAGACGATCGATCGCATCAACTGGCCGGACGGTTTCTGTCGCCGCGACATCGCCTGGCAGGCCGTGGAAGCGGAGCGGGGTTGATCCGATGAACTCCAGCGGCGACAATGGTGCGCCCCGGAGTCTCTCGATGACCGACTTCAAACTGCCCGAGACGCGCTACGCGCAGAGCGGCGACGCCAGCATTGCCTACCAGGTGATGGGCAACGGGCCGGTCGACATCATTCTGGTCCCCGGCCTGTTCTCGCATATCGAATACATGCACGAGCTGCCGGGTTACACCGCCGTGCTGCGCCGCCTGTCGCGCTTTGCCCGCGTCGTGGCGTTCGACAAGCGCGGCCAGGGCTTGTCCGACCGCATCAGCGGCGCGCCGTCGCTCGAACAGCGCATGGACGACGTGCGCGCGATCATGGATGCCATTGGCTCGCAGCGCGCGGCCCTGTTCGGCTTCTCCGAGGGCTGTCCGATGAGCGTGCTGTTTGCCGCGACCTATCCGGCGCGGGTCTCGCATCTCGTGCTGCTCGGCAGCTTTGCGCGTTCGAAGGACCGCTCGTCCGAACAGGAGTGGCGCGCGCGCTGCGACGAGATCGTGCAGAACTGGGGCGCGGGCGAGACCATCAAGTCCGTGGCGCCGAGCCAGGCGGCCAACACTGAAGCAATCGCCCAGGTCGCGAAGTTCGAGCGGCTGTCGAGCAGTCCGGGCGCGATCCGCACCCTGCTCACCCTCAACCGCGAGATCGACGTCACGACGATCTTGCCGATGCTGCAGGTGCCGACCCTGGTCCTGCATCGCACCGGCGATGGCCGCGTTCCCATCGCGCTTGGCCGCACTGTCGCGGATCTCATCCCCGGCGCCAAATGGCAGGAATATCCCGGCCGCGATCACTACTACTGGGTCGGCGAGAACGAGACGATGCTGGGCGATATCGAAGAGTTCGTCACCGGTCATCGCGACGATGCGCAGGGCGAGCTCGAGCGCGTGCTCGCGACCGTGCTGTTCACCGATATCGTGGATTCCACCCGCAACGCCGCCGCGATGGGCGATCAACGCTGGCGGCGGCTGCTCGACGATCACGACGAGCTCGCCCAGCAGATGGTCGACCGGCATCGCGGCCATCTGGTGAAAAGCACCGGCGACGGCATTTTGGCGACCTTCGACGGCCCCGGCCGCGCGGTGCGCTGTGCGCTCGCGTTCGGCTTCGCCGCGCAGCAGATCGGCCTTCCGGTGCGCGCCGGCCTGCACACCGGCGAGATCGAGGTGCGGGGAACTGACATCGGCGGCATTGCCGTGCATGCCGCGGCGCGCGTGATGTCGCGCTGCGGCTCCAACGAGGTGCTGGTGTCGCGCGTGGTCACCGACCTCGTCGCCGGCGCCGGCCTGAAATTCGCCGAACGCGGCGCGTTTGAACTGAAAGGCCTGCCGGGCAAGTGGGAATTGTTCGCGGCGAGCGGCTAGTAAGTGCTATCCGTCATTCCGGGGCGGCGCAACGCGCCGAACCCGGAATCTCGAGATGAGATGCGACCGTGCCAATACCATCGAGATTCCGGATCGACGCGCGATGCGCGTCGTCCGGAATGACGGAGAGGGGCTACAGCAAATCCCCGCCCGCCGCGCTCGCCGTGGTGCCGTGCTCGCGGAACGCCTTGATGACGTTCTTGCCGATCTTCCATTTGTGCACCTCGTCGGGGCCGTCGACCAGCCGCTGCGAGCGCACCTGGGTGTACCATTTTGCCAGCGGCGTATCCTGGCTGAAGCCGAGCGCGCCGTGCAGCTGGATCGCGGTGTCGATCACCTTGTGCACCATGTGGGCGTGGAAGATCTTTGCGATCGAGTTCTCCTGCCGGATGTCGAGGCCCTTCTCGGCCTTGTAGGCGATGTGCAGCAGCATCAGGCGGCCGATATAGAGCTCGCTGGCGCAGTCGGCGAGCATGAACTGCACCGCCTGGCGGTCGGCCAAGAGCTGGCCGAAGGTCGAGCGTTTTGTCACGTGGGCGACCGCCATATCGAGCGCGCGCTGCGCCTTGGCGACGTTGTGCATGCCGTGGCGCAGCCGGCCGTAGGCAAGGCGGTGCTGGCCCATGTTGAAGCCGTTGCCCTCGCCGCCGAGCAGATTGTCGGCCGGCACCTTCAGATCCCTGATCTCGATTTCGGAGTGGCCGCCATGGATCACGTCGTCATGCGGGCCCTCGATCGCCATGTTGGCGACGTTGCGCTTGATCTTGTAGCCGGGGTTCGGCAGCTCGACGATGAAGGTCGAATATTGCTTGTGGCGCGGCGCGTTCGGATCGGTCTTGGCCATCACCAGCGCGAGATCGGCGACGCTCGCCGACGACGAGAACCATTTTTCGCCGTTGAGGATGTAGTTCTCGTTGCCGTCCTTCACCGCCGTGGTTTGCATGCCGGTGGCGTCGGCGCCGGCGGCCTTTTCGGTCATCGAGAAGCAGATCCGCTTCTCGCCGTTGAGCAGGGGTTTAAGGAACTTCTCCTTCTGGTACTCGGTGCCGTGCGCGAGGATCGTCATCATCGAGGCGTCATCCGGCCCCTGCGTGTTCAGCGCCAGCGCGCCGAGCATGCTCTCGCCGAGCTCCATCTGCACCAGCGCGTTGGCGAGCGGACCAAGCCCCATGCCGCCATATTCCTTCGGCACGAACGGGCACCACAGGCCCTGCGCGCGGGCCTTCTTCCGCAAGGGGCCGAGCACCTCGGGGAGCGGCTTGGTATCCAGTTCCTTCTCGGCGGGAATGCACTCGTCGTGGACGAATTTGCGGACTTTTTCGCGGATCGCCTTGGCCTCGGCCGGAATCTCGAAATCGATCGACATGGCACTTCCTCGTTTCATGTTGTTGTTGGCGGCACTTGAGGATGGCATAAACCTCGCCTGTGCCAGCGGCAACGCCGAACAAAGTTTGAAGCAGGGCGCGCGCCGGGAAGGAGCCTTCGATGCCTGATCTTGCCGATCTTTTTCCCGGGTATGCGTCGGAATGGATCAACACCTCGCAGGGCCGCATCTTCGCCCGCGTCGGCGGCAAGGGCCCGCCGCTATTGCTGCTGCACGGTTTTTCGTCGACGCATGTGATGTGGCACACGGTGGCGCCGAAGCTCGACGACAAGTTCACGCTGATCATTGCCGACCTGCCCGGCTACGGCTGGTCCGACATGCCGCGCAGCGATGCCAACCACACGCCCTACACCAAGCGCGCCTGGGCGAAGACCATGGTCGAGGCGATGGAGCAGCTCGGCCATGTGCATTTCGCGCTCGCCGGCCACGACCGCGGCGGCCGCGTCTCGTACCGGCTCGCGCTCGATCATCCCGGCCGGCTGTCGAAGCTCGCGGTGCTCGATATCGCGCCGACCTATGACTACTGGCAGAAGCTGAACCGGCTGTCGGCGCTGAAAATCTATCACTGGGCGTTTTTGGCGCAGCCCGCGCCGCTGCCGGAGACGCTGATCTCCGGGCAGGGCGAATTCTTCCTAAGAGAGAAGATGGCAAGCCAGACCAAGAGCGGGACGCTCGACGCCATCGATCCGCGCGCGCTGGAACATTACCTCGCGCCGTTCCGCGATCCCGCCCGCATCCACGCGATGTGCGAGGACTACCGCGCCGGCGCCTATGCCGACTACGAGATCGACAAGGCCGACGTCGACGCCGGCAACAAGATCACGATCCCGATGCTCGCACTGTGGGGCGACGCCGGCGTCGCCAGCGCGGCGACGACGCCGCTGGATACCTGGAAAAAGTGGGCCACCAATGTCAGCGGCGCGCCGGTGGATTCCGGGCATTTCCTCCCCGAGGAAGCGCCGGATGCCACCGCGAAATTGCTGCGGGAGTTTTTCCTGGCGGGGTGACTCGGCTCTCGCACCGTCATCCTGAGGTGCGAGCCTCTTCGGCGAGCCTCGAAGGATGAATCGGCCCGGCTGGTGGCCGTCGACCCTTCGAGGGCCGCTGAAGAAGCGGCCACCTCAGGATGACGGGGATAGACTTATTCCGCTGCGAGGCTTCCCCGGATATCGCTTCGCTCATCCGGGCTACGGCCTCACCGCCGCTCCCGAAAAAATTCGCGCAAGAGCCGCGCCGCCTCGGTCTCGCCCACAGCGCCATAGATCTCCGGCACGTGGTGGCAGGTCGGCTGTGCGAAGAAGCGGACGCCGGATTCCACCGCGCCGCCCTTGGGGTCGGCGGCGCCGTAATAGAGCCGGCGGATGCGGGCGAAGGAGATCGCGCCGGCGCACATGGTGCAAGGCTCGAGCGTGACATAGAGGTCGCAGTCGACCAGCCGTTCGGTGCCGATGGCGTCCGCGGCCTGCCGGATCGCGAGGATTTCCGCATGTGCGGTCGGGTCGCGGTCGGTCAGGGTGCGGTTGCTGGCCGTGGCAATCACCTCGTAACCCCGCACAATGACGCATCCGATCGGAACTTCGCCCGACTTTCCGGCATTTTCGGCGGTTTTCAGCGCCAAATCCATGAAAGAAGGGGCTGACATGCCTCGTATCATCCCAAGAAACCTGCTACTAGCGTCGCCTTCAGCACAAGTGGATGCCGGTTTTGTGCCAGCGCGCCTCGCATGGCGCGCGGATCCCCGGTTGCCCTGCACCCTCAATTGAACGCCCAGGCGAGAAATATTCATGCCCCGCGACAGCGACAAAAACAACGATTCCCGGCGCGGCCGGGGTGACCGGGGTGGCCCCGGCAAGGGCCGCCCTGGTGGCGCGCGCGGGGACAAGCCGTTCGGCAAGCGCAGCTTCGGTGGCAAGGATCGCGACAAGGGCGATCGCGACAAGCGCTCATTCGGTGGCAAAAGCGAAGGCCGCGCGTTCCGCCGCCGCGAGGATGGCGATAGCCCGCGCCGCGACTATGGCGACCGGCCGCGCTTCAAGCGCGATGACCGCGAGGGCGGCGACAAGCGCCCGTTCAAGCCGCGCGGCGAGCGGCGCGATTTCGACAAGGGCGACCGGGCTCCGCGCGGCGAGCGCGGCGATGCGCGTCCGGCGGGACGGTTCTCGGACCGCAAGTTCGGCGAAAAGCGCTCCTATGGCGATCGCGAGAAGCGTCCCTACACGCCACGCGGCGAGCGCGACGGCGAGAAGCGCACCTTCAAGCCGCGCGGCGAACGCGCCGAGCGCAAATTCGACGACCGCAAGTTTTCCCGCGGCGATCGCGACAAGGGCTCGTTCCGCGACAAAAGCGAGGGCCGTTCGTTCCGCCGCCGCGAGGATGGCGACGCACCGCGACGCGATTTCGGCGATCGTCCGCGTTTCAAGCGCGACGATCGCGGCCCCGATCGGGATTTCGGCGGCCGCGACCGCGGCGACGAAAAGCCGTGGCAGAAGCGCGAGCGCACGCCGCGCGACGACTACAAGTCGCGCGACGACTACAAGCCGCGCGACGACCGCGAGGGCGGCGACCGTCCGCGCTTCTCCCGGCCGCGCGAGGATCGCGAGCAGGGCGATCGTCCGTTCCGCGAGCGGCCGAAATTCAGCCGGCCGCGCTGGGAGAAGCACGAGGACGGCGACCGCCGCGACAACCGCCGCCGCGAGCGTCCCGAGGGACGCACCGACTGGCAGGAGCATCCGCGCAGCGAGGGCCGCTTCTCCGACCGGCCGCGCCGCGACAACGAGGACGACAGCCAGATCTTCGCCAAGCGTCCGGCGTTCGGCGGCCGCGGCGCCTATCGCGAGCGCTCCTACGATGAGAAGCGGACGCGTCCCGAGCCCGCGGCGCCGAAGAAGTCCGGCGAGCGCATCGCAAAGGTGCTGGCGCGCGCCGGCCTCGCCTCGCGCCGCGATGCCGAGGAGATGGTGACGCAGGGCCGCGTCACCGTGAACGGCCGCGTGATCAATTCGCCGGCGCTCGACGTCACCGCCAACGACGTGGTGGCGGTGGACGGCACGCCGTTGCCGCCGCGCGAGCGGACCCGGCTGTTCCTCTATCACAAGCCGCGCGGGCTGATGACGACGCATGCCGATCCCGAGGGACGGCCGACCGTGTTCGACAATCTGCCCGAGGGCCTGCCGCGGCTGATCTCGATCGGCCGGCTCGACTTCAACACCGAGGGCCTGCTGCTGCTGACCAACGACGGCGGGCTCGCCCGCACCTTGGAATTGCCCGACACCGGCTGGCTGCGTCGCTACCGCGTGCGCGCGCATGGCGAGGTGACGCAGGGGCAGCTCGACGAATTGAAGAAGGGCGTCGAGGTCGACGGCGTCAAATACGGCCCGATCGATGCGACCTTGGAGCGCGATCAGGGCGCCAACGTCTGGGTCGAGTTCGCGATCCGCGAGGGCAAGAACCGCGAGGTGCGCAACGTGATGGCGCATCTCGGCCTCGAGGTGAACCGGCTGATCCGGATTTCCTACGGCCCGTTCCAGCTCCGCGAGCTCGAGGAGGGCAAGGTCGAGGAGGTCAAGACGCGGGTGCTGCGCGAGCAGCTTGGCGAGAAGGTCGCCAAGCTCGCCGGCGCCGATTTCGCGCCGCCGGAACAGCGCGACGCCGGCGACGGCGACGGTGCGCCCAGCAAGAAGCCGTTCAAGGCCAAGCGCGAAACCATCAACGACCGCAAGGGCCGCCGCGTGCTGGTGCAGCGCACCGGCAGCGAGGAGGCGCGCGAGCGCAACGAGGACGAAGCCAGCGGCTACGGCCCGCCGCGCCGCCCCAAGCGCGGCTATCACGGCAAGCGCGATCTCAAGCCGCGGGACGAGTAACGATCGATGCGTGTCGTCGGGGGCAGGCTGAAGGGCCGCAATCTCGCCTCGCCGTCGGGGCGCGAGATCCGGCCGACCGCGGACCGCTTGCGCGAGTCCGTGTTCAACATCCTGATTCATGCCTACGACAATCCGATTGAGGGCGCGCGGGTGCTCGACCTGTTTGCCGGCACCGGCGCGCTCGGCATCGAGGCGGTCTCGCGCGGCGCAAAGTTCACGCTGTTCGTCGACAATGGCGCCGAGGCGCGGGCATTGTTGCGCAACAATGTCGAGTCGCTCGGGCTTGGCGGCGTGACAAAAGTCTATCGCCGCGATGCCACCGATCTCGGTCCGGCGCATCCGGTCGAGCCGTTCGCGCTGGTGTTTCTCGATCCGCCCTATGGCAAGGGTCTCGCGGACAAGGCCCTCGCCTCGCTGCGCGACGGCGGCTGGCTGACGCCGGGCGCATTGCTGGTGGTGGAGGAGGCGAAGGCCGCCGCGTTCGCGCCGCCCGAAGGTTTCGAGGAGCTCGAGCGCCGCGCCTATGACGACACCGAGTTCGTGTTTCTGCGGAGCGCGTGACGTCGCCGCTCGCCCGGTCGAGCCGGGCGATGACGGGTGGATGTGCATACGCGCGCTGCGATAAGTCCCGTCATCCTGAGGTGCGAGCTCTTGCGAGCCTCGAAGGATCGACGGCCACCAGCCGGGCCGTGCATCCTTCGAGGCTCGCCGAAGAGGCTCGCACCTCAGGATGACGGGTTGGTCTGATTCAAGTGCCAAACAGCTTATTCGCTGTCATCACCCGCGCAGGCGGGTGATCCAGTATTCCAGAGGCAGTAGTCATTGAGCCAAGAAGCCGTGGCGTACTGGATCGCCCGGTCGAGCCGGGCGATGACGCCTGTATTTGTGGAGCTACCTTCGCCCGAACAGCTTCTCGATATCGCTGAGCTTCAACTCGACATAGGTCGGGCGGCCGTGGTTGCACTGGCCGGAGTTCGGGGTGTCTTCCATCTCGCGCAGCAGCGCGTTCATCTCTTCCGGCTTGAGGCGGCGGCCGGCGCGGACCGAGCCGTGGCAGGCCATGGTGGCGGCGACGTGCATCAGGCGGCGCTCCAGCGGCAGCGCCTCGTCCCACTCTTCCATGTGCTCGGCGAGGTCGCGCAGCAGGCCGGCGGCATTGGCCTTGCCGAGCAGCGACGGCGTCTCGCGCACCGCGATCGCGCCGGGGCCGAAGGAATCGATCGCGAGCCCGAACGACGCCAGCTCCTCGGCGCGATCGTGCAGTTTTTCCACGGTGGCTTCGTCGAGTTCGACGATCTCGGGGATCAAGAGGATCTGCCGCTGCACGCCGTTCTTCGCCAGCGAGGCCTTCAGCTTCTCGTAGACGATGCGCTCATGCGCGGCGTGCTGGTCCACCACGATCAGCCCGTCGCGGGTCTGCGCGACGATGTAGGTCTCGTGAATCTGCGTGCGCGCGGCGCCGAGCGGACGGTCGAGCAGGTCGGGGTGAGGCGCCGCCTCGAAGCGCACGTCGGCGGTCGGCGTGCCGACATCGAACGCGGCCTGGCCGGGCTCGGCGAATGCGGTGGCCGCCGCACCGTCGAACGCGCGCGCCGGATTGACCGGGAAGGTCGGCGAGCTGGGCCAGTCCCAATTGCCCGGGCGCGGCGGCGGCGTGAAGGCAGGGCGGAAGGCCGACAGCGTCGCGCCGTCGGCGGTGTTGGCCGCGGTGCGCCGGCCTTCGCGCGCGAGGCCCTCCTTCAACGCATGCACGATCAGCGCGCGCACCAGGCCGGCGTTGCGGAAGCGCACCTCGGTCTTGGCCGGATGCACATTGGCGTCGACCTCCTGCGGATCGCAGCTCACGAACAGCGCCACCACCGGATGGCGGTCGCGCGGCAGATAGTCGGAATAGGCCGCGCGCACCGCCCCGAGGATCAGCTTGTCGCGCACCGGGCGGCCGTTGACGAACAGATATTGCCCGAGCGCGTTGGCGCGGGTCAGCGACGGCGCGGCGGCAAAGCCCTCGACGACGACGCCTTCGCGCTCCGAACGCACCTCGATGGCCGAGCCGCGGAAATCGGCGCCGAGGATATCGCCGAGCCGGGTCAGCCGGCCGGCGGCGCCGGGCAGCGCCGCGGCCCAGGTCACCGGCGCGCGCTCCTCGCCGGCCAGGGTGAAGGCGACGTCGGGCCGCGCCATCGCCAGCCGCCGCACCACCTCGCGGATCGCCTCGGCCTCGGTGCGGTCGGTCTTCAGAAATTTCAGCCGCGCCGGCGTGGCGTAGAAGAGGTCGTTGACCTCGACGCGGGTGCCCTGGCCGAGCGCGGCCGGCATGATGTCCGATTTGGTGCCGCCTTCGACCGACAGCGACCAGGCATGCGGCTCGCTGGCGTGGCGCGTGGTGATGCCGAGCTTGGCCACCGCGCCGATCGAGGGCAGCGCCTCGCCACGGAAACCGAGCGTCCTGATGCGCAGCAGATCCTCGTCGTCGAGTTTCGAGGTGGCATGGCGGTCGACCGCGAGCGCGAGGTCGGCGCGCGTCATGCCGCTGCCGTCATCGGTGATGCCGATCCGGCGCCGGCCGCCGCCGTCGGTGAAGATGTCGATCCGGCTCGCGCCCGCGTCGATCGCGTTCTCGACCAGCTCCTTGACCACGCTGGCAGGACGTTCGACCACCTCGCCGGCGGCGATGCGGTTGACGACCTGTTCGGGAAGCTGACGGACGGGCATGGAGCGGGTATCAGAACGATGATTCGGAACGGAACGCCATTCTAGAGGGCCATGCGGGCAAATGCATGGGCTCGGGCGTGGGTCCGCGCCCGGCTGGGGATTGCGGGCCTATCGCCTTGAAGATGCTGGGGCTTCGGCGGTGGGCCACCGGCGCCGTGCTATTGTGGGGCTGCACGCGGCGGTATATCGTTTAGAAAAATTATAAGTTCTCGCCGGAGGAACCCCATGTGCCATTTGTTCGCGCATCAGCCGCAACGCGACTATGAATCGCAAACCAGATCGCTGCGGATCGACGGCCATTGCACCTCGATCCGGCTGGAAATGTCGTTCTGGGATACGCTGGAGGAGATCGCGGCCAAGGAAGGCATGAGCCTGGCCAAGTTCCTCACCACTCTGCACAACGAGGTGCTCGACCATCATGGCGAGGTCAACAATTTCGCCTCGCTGCTGCGCTGCTCCTGTTTGATCTATCGCGCCAAGGTGAACGCGCCGGCGAGCGTGCCGGAGTATCGCGTGAACGCAACCGCGATCATGGACGCGGCCGAGTAGGATCGGTCAATCCCGCAAGGAATAGCTGTCTCAAGCGGAATTCCCGTCATTGCGAGCGAAGCGAAGCAATCCATCTCACCGCCTATGCGGACCGATGGATTGCTTCGTCGCTATCGCTCCTCGCAATGACGGAGCCAGGTTCGGCGGCCCTGCCACACCGAAAGATCAGATCTCCTTCCTCTGCATCGCGCCGGCGATGTGGTCGGCCTGGCGGATCGCCAGCGACACGATGGTCAAGGTCGGATTGCAGGCCGCGCCCGAGGTGAACTGGCTGCCGTCCGAGATGAACAGGTTCTTGATGTCGTGGGTCTGGCCGAACTTGTTGCAGACGCCGTCGCGCGGCTTCTCGCTCATCCGGTTGGTGCCCATGTTGTGCGTGCTCGGATAGGGCGGCGTCGGATAGGTGACGGTGGCGCCGACCGCCTCGTACACCGCGGCGCCCTGCTTGTAGGCGTGATCGCGCATCGCGACGTCGTTCGGATGATCGTCGAAATGCACGCTGGCGACCGCCATGCCGAACTTGTCCTTGATCTTCGGGTCGAGCGTGATCCGGTTGGTCTCCTGCGGCATGTCCTCGCCGACCAGCCACATGCCGGCCATTCGCGGATAGCCTTCCATCGCGCTGGTGAATGAGCGGCCCCAGGCGCCGGGATTGAGAAACGCCGCCATGAACGGCAGGCCGAGCGACAGCGTCTCCATCTCGTAGCCGCCGACGAAGCCGCGCTTCGGATCGTTCCGCGCCTCGTCGCGGATGATGCCGGCCATGGTGGTGCCGCGATACATGTGCACCGACTTCTCGAAGGTCGCATACACGCTGCCGGTCATGTGCCGCATGTAGTTGCGGCCGACCTGGCCGGACGAGTTGGCAAGCCCGTCCGGGAACATGCTGGAGGCGCTGTTGAGCAACAGCCGCGGGCTCTCGATCGAATTGCCGGCGACCGCGACCACGCGGGCCTTCTGGCGCTGCATCGCGCCGGTCGCGTCGGCATAGACCACGCCGGTGACCTTGCCGGATGGATCATGCTCGATCTTGATCACCATGCTGCCCGGGCGCACTTCGAGATTGCCGGTGGCCTCGCCCTTCGGGATCTCGCTGTAGAGCGTCGACCATTTGGCGCCGGACTTGCAGCCCTGGAAGCAGAAGCCGATCTGCTGGCAGGAGCCGCGGCCATCGCGCGGCTCGCTGTTGATCGCCATCCGTCCGGTGTGGACTTCCTTGTAGCCGAGCTTCTTGGCGCCGGCCTCCATGACCTTGAAGTTGTTGTTGCCGGGCAGCCCCGGGATGCCGTTGGTGCGGGTGACGCCCATCTTGTCCTCGGCCTTGGCGTACCACGGCTCCATCTCGGCGAGCGTGATCGGCCAGTCGATCAGATTGGCACCGGGGATGCCGCCATAGACCGACTTGATCTTGAACTCGTGCTCGTCGAAGCGCAGCGAGGCGCCGGCCCAGTGCACGGTGGAGCCGCCGACCGCCTTGACGATCCAGGCCGGAATGCTCGGAAAGTCATGGGCGACGCGCCAGCTTCCCGAGGTGGTGCGCATGTCCGACCAGGCGAGCTGGCTAAAGCTGTCCCATTCGTCGTTGATGAAATCCTGGTTCTCGATGCGCGGGCCGGCTTCCAGGATCACGACCTTGACGCCCTTCTGTGCCAGCTCGTTGCCGAGCGTTCCGCCGCCGGCGCCGGAGCCGACGATCACGACAACGCCGCTGTCATTCAGATCGAATTTTGCCATTGTGTTCTCCCGACGTTGTCCGCTTCAGACCTTCGACAGCCAGTCGATGTCGGCAAAGCCGCGCTTGATGTAGCCGCCATGCTCGGCGGAGGAGCCCTCGTAGCCGAACCGCGGCCAGACCTCCTTGTTGTTGTAGAGCGAGACGATGAGGTCGCCGCGGACCTGCTGGAAGAACGCGCTCGGCTCGATCCGCTGCAGCAGCGCGACGCGGTCGTTCTCCCAGGCGACCTGGACGTAGGGCACCTTGTGGCGGTCGTTGGCCTCCTGGTCGAGCCGGGCGACGCCGTCGCTGAGCAACGCCTTGACCGCCGGGTCCTTCGCCGCCTTGCCGTCCCACGGCTTGACCGCCGTGATGTAGTAGCTGTCGCCGAGGAAATCGTGCGGATAGATGTCGCGCGCCATCTTGAGCAGCGTCTTCATCGTCGCCGGCGTCAGCGTCTTGGCGTCATCGGCCCAGGCGTCGCTGATGCCGAGCCCGGTCGAGGTCGCAATCGCGACCGCCGGTGCGGTCGCGGCCGCGCCTTTGAGAAACACGCGCCGGTCATATTTGCTGCGTCGATCGATTTCTCTCATGGGTTCCTCCGTAGATTATTATTTGGATTGAATTTGTTGTTTGAGCATGATCTTGCCGGAAAACCGGTGCCCACTTTTCCGGATCATGCTGTTAGCCGAAGCGCCCGCCGCGCTGGATCACCTCGATCTTGTAGCCGTCGGGATCGGAGACGAAGAAGAAGCGCGCCAGCGTCTTGCCGTCATGCTTGAAGTCGCGCAGCGGTCCGGGCGACAGCTTCTCCGCATCGAAGCGCGCGTGCTCGGCATCGACATCGTCGACGACGACGGCGAGATGGCCGTAGCCGTCGCCGAGCGCATAGGGCTCCTTGCGATCGAAATTGACCGTCAGCTCGACCTCGAACGGCGAGGACGGATGGCGCAGATAGATCAGCGCGAAATCGCCAAATCGCAGATTGTCCGCGATCTCGAGCCCGAACGCGCGGTGATAGAAATCGAGCGCCTTGGCCTCGTCGAGCACGCGGATCATCGAATGCACGGGTTTCGCCATTCAGTTCAGCTCCTTCAGATAGGCGATGATCAGGGCGCGGGTTTCAGCCTTGCCCTGCCGGTAGGCCATCACGGCGCCGGGGATCACCGCTTGCGGATCGGCCAGCCACGCATCGAGATGCGCGTCGTCCCAGACGAAATCGGCTGAGGCGAAGCCCGCGGAATATTTGAAGCCGCTGGCCTTGCCGGCGTGGCGGCCGGCGATTTGATAGAGCGACGGTCCCTGCCGGACCGGATCGGATGTGTTGGTGGTGTGGCAGGTTCCGCATTGCTGCTTGAACAGCGTCGCGCCGTCGGGCGGCTTGGCGGCGGGCAAGGGCATCTGCGCCGCCGTCATGTGCACCGCGAGCATCGCGCTGCAACATCCCAGCCCGATGCTCCATCCTGCGCGCCGCATCGCCATGCTCGCTCCCCGTCGTGAATGGACTGTAGGGCGCGGCTATCAGGCGGTGGTAGTAGCCGGCTGTTTCACGAGAACAAACCGCAAGCCGCGTTGTCGATGGGACGACAAGAAGATGGCAGCCGGACATCATGACGCGATCGCTCAGGATCGCGTCGTGATCTCATCTCGTTGTTTGCATGTGAGCTTTCCGGAAAACCTGCTCGCGCCTGTGCGGGTCATGCGCGCGATCGTGCCGCATATGTGCAACGCAATTCCGCGAAATGGCCGCGAAAACCCTGCACGATCTCCACACGACGCAGCTTGCATGACGCAGGCGCCGTTTGCGACATCATCAATCCGCGCACGGGGCAGGTCCGGAGCAGGCGGCGCCGGGAACCCCGAACCGTCCCGCGCAAATCATATCCAGGAGCAATGGATGAAATTAGCGAAGACTTTCGCGATCGCGTTTGCTGCGTCGGCACTGCTCGCCGGCCCGGTGCTGGCACAGGGCACGTCGACCCAGAGCCAGACCGGCGCCGGCATGCAAGGCCGCGGCACGATGCAACAGGGCGCGCCGGCGGGCGGCGCCGACGAGGAACTCAACGCGCAGGGCGGCGCGGCGACCGGCAAGGGCGGCGTCGCCGCCAAGAGCGGTGCCAAGGGCACGGTCGGTGCCGGCGGCAGCACGCGCAAATCGACCGGGTCCGAGTCGGCGCCCGGCATGAAGAAGTACTGATCGCGATAGCCGGATGCAGCGCATCGCGCGCTGCATCCGTTTCCCGGATTCAATCGTCGAAGCGGCGGGCGCCGCGCCCGGCCTTGATGTCGCTGCGGCGCTTCTTGCCCTCGAGGCGGCGCTGCTTGGAGCCGAAGGTCGGCTTGGTCGGCCGCCGCGGCGTCGGCCGCACCAGCGAGGCTCGCAGCAATTCGAGCAAGCGCTCGATCCCGTCCGCCTTGTTGCGTTCCTGGGTGCGGAAGCGAAACGCCTGGATCACGATCACGCCGTCCTTGGTCATGCGGCTGCCGGCGAGGCGGACCAGCCGCTCGGCGGCATCCGGCGGCAGCGCGATCTTGCGCGTGTCGAAGCGCAACTGCGCCGCGGTCGAGACCTTGTTGACATTCTGCCCGCCCGGACCCGAGGCGCGCACAAAGACGATCTCGATGTCGTTCTCGTCGATCATGAGGTCGCGGGACACCCGCAGCATGGCAGCACCAGGGAGGAGGAATCGGCGGGACCAATGTAGCGGGTTTGCGTGGCGGGTGCTGCGTTGATGCTACGTCGCGTCTGCGGCCGGTGTGCGCGGCCACCCCTCTCCCCAACCCTCCCCCGCAAGGGGGGAGGGAGCCCATCCGCCGGTGCGTCCCTTACTGATCCCACCCAATGGACATCGGAGTTTCAACACGATGTGAGGTGAGCACGCCTCTCAGGCTTCCTCCCCCCTTGCGGGGGAGGGTGGGGAGAGGGGTGGCCGCAACGGAAGCGCCAGTAGGAAGCGCAGCAAACGAGCCGCGCAGCGACCCGCCTCAGTTCGCCTTCGGCGGGGCCGAGACCGGCTGCGCGGCGGCTTGCGGGGTGCGGCCGACGATGGCGGTGAGCAGGCCGTCGCCCCACAGCTTCCTGGCGACCCGCTTGGCATCGTCGAGCGTCACCGCGTCGACGAGGGCGTTGCGCTTTTCGATGTAGTCGATCGGCAGCCTGTCAAGCTGGTACTGCAGCATTGCCTGCGCCAGCTTCGAGGAGGTATCGAGCGCCAGCATCTGCGAGCCCTTCAGATACGATTTTGCCTCGTCGAGCTCCTTCTGGGTCGGGCCTTCGTCGGCGATGCGGCGGATTTCCGCGTTGATCGCATCGACGGTCTCGCCGGCGCGGTCGGCGCGGGTGCCGGTGTTGCCGATGAACAGCGCGGAGTGATCCATCCAGAGCAGCGCCTCATAGATCGAGTAGGCGAGCCCGCGCTTCTCGCGCACTTCCTTGTAGAGCCGCGACGACAGCCCGCCGCCGCCGACGATGTGGTTCACCACATAGGCCGCCATGAAGTCGGGATCATGCCGGCGAATGCCGGGGCCGCCGAAGGTGACGACGGTCTGCGGCACGTCGAGCGGGATGAAGGCGCGCTGCGGCGGCTTGGCCGCGACGATATCGGGCACCGGCGTCAGCTCGGCCTTGGCCGGCAGGTCGCCAAAAGTCTTGTCCAGGAGCTTGCCGAGCGTGTCGGGGTCGACGTCGCCGACAACAGCGATCCGCAGCGTGTCCCTGGCGAGATTGCGGCGGGCATAGTCCTTGAGGTCCGCGATCTCGATCTTCGGCACGCTGTCGAGCGTTCCGGTCGCCGGGCGGCCATAGGGATGATCGCCGAACGCGAGCTCGAGGAACTTGCGGCCGGCCAGCGACGACGGATTGGTCGATTCGCGGCGCAGATTCGCGATCACCTGGGCGCGGATGCGCTCGACGTCCTTGGGCTCGAACCGCGCCGAGGTCAGCGCCATCCGCAGCAGGTCGTAGGCTTCGTCCTTGTTGTCCTTGAGCATGCGCAGCGAGCCGCGGAATTGATCGCGGGTCGACTGGAACGAGAGCTCGATGGCGCGGCGCTCCAACCGCTCATGGTAGGATTTGGAATCGAGATCGCCGGAGCCTTCGTCGAGCAGGTCGGCGACCAGATTGCCGACGCCGGGCTTGCCGGGCGGATCCTGGCTGGCGCCGCCGCCGAAGGCATATTCCATCGCGATCAATGGCACGGTCGCGTCCTGCACGAACCAGGCCTCGATGCCGCCGGGCGACACCAGCCGCTGGATCTTGGCCGCGGCCTGCGAGGGAGCGGAGGACAGCGCCAGCATCGCGGCGCAGGCGCCGCCGATCAGCATTGTGCGACGCGTGAGAGTGCGGCGGGTGAGGGAATAAATCACGAGCGCTTCTCCTCGCGTTTCGGCGCAGTATCCTTGATCAAATAGCCGGTCACCGACCGCTTCTTGTCCAGCCAGGTCGCCGCGGCTGCTCGCACCTGCTCGGCGGTGACGGCACGGATGCGATCGGGCCAGCTCCTGATGTCCTCGATGCTGAGCCCGGTGGTCAGCGCGCCGCCATACCAGCGCGCCAGCGTCGCCTGGTTGTCCTGGGCGTAGATCGCTTCCGCAATCAGCTGGGTCTTGACCCGTTCGAGGTCCTCGGCGCGCGCGGTGTTCTGCGCGAGGTCGGCGATCACCTTGTCGATCGCATCCTCGATCTGCGCGAACTCGACGCCGGGCTTCGGCGTCACCGAGATCGAGAATTGCGACGGATCGAGCGCGGTGCCCTGATAGCCGGCGCCGGCCGAGATCGCGAGACCCTTGTCGATCACCAGCGAGCGGTAGAGGTAGGAATTGGCGCCGCCGCCCATCAATTGCGCGAGCACGTCGAGCGCCTGGCTCTCGCCGGCCGCCGCCGTGGTCGCCGAGGGCACCAGATAATAGCGGCGCAGCCCGGGCTGCTCGACCCGCGGATCCGACAGCGTCACGGTGCGCGGCGCGGCCGGCGTCGGCTCCTGCGGCCGCACGCGCTTCTCGGGGATCGCGCGCTGTGCCGGGATCGGGCCGAAATTCTTCTCCACCAGCGGCTGGACATCCTTGAGCTCGACGTCGCCGGCGATCACCAGGATCGCGTTGTTCGGGGCGTAGAAGCGCTTGTAGAAGGCCAGCGCGTCCTCGCGGTCGAGCTTCTCGATCTCCTGATGCCAGCCAATCACCGGGCGCCCGTAGGGGTGGTTGAGATAGAGCGCGGCCATGATCTGCTCGGTCAGCCGGGCGTCCGGATTGTTGGCAACCCGCATGTTGAACTCTTCGAGCACGACGTCGCGCTCGGGCAGCACGTTCTCGTCCTTGAGGATCAGGCCGGTCATGCGGTCGGCCTCGAACTCCATCATGGTGGCGAGCTGCTCGCGCGGCACGCGCTGGAAGTAGCCGGTGTAGTCGACCGAGGTGAACGCGTTCTCGTTGCCGCCGACCCGCAGCACGGTCTGCGAGAATTCGCCGGCCGGGTGCCTGGCGGTGCCCTTGAACATCAGGTGCTCGAGGAAATGCGCCAGCCCGGACTTGCCGGGCGTCTCGTCGGCGGAGCCGACCTTGTACCAGATCATCTGGGTGACGACGGGCGTGCGGTGATCGGGGATCACCACGACCTGCAGGCCGTTATCGAGCGTGAAGCTGGCGGGGCGTTCCGAGGTGACGGTGGTCTGGGCGCGGAGGCTGCCGGCCGACAGCGGGATCGTGGAAACAAATGCGGCAATGAAAAGTGCGATCGATCGGCGTGCGGACATCACTATCCTTATGAAAGCCCGGACATGGCCGGGGCAGGAGACGCGGCATCGTACACGGTCGTTCCCGTGCCGGAGGTCACGAAGCGGAGAGACGTGAGCCGCTCCGCATTAAGCTTTGCTCATGTAGCTCTTTGTTCGAGCATGATCTTTCGGAACACCGCGTCGCGCTTGGCGTCAACGCGGCCCTCCGGGTTCCGGACCATGCGCGGCGGCCGACCCTACTGCACCGGCTTGCCGGTCTGGATGTCGTATTCGCCTTCCCTGACCAGCGGCTTCATCGGGCCCGTGCCATAGGCAAAGTTCGACGACGGCGTCTGGTAGCCGGGGGGCGGCTCGGTCAGGGTTGCACGCGGCGGCTCACCCTTGAACGGCGAGGACTCGCTGCTGTTGCCCTTGAACATGCCGAGCAGGCCGCCGCTGTAGCCGAGCTGGTTCGGCATCAGCGAGGGATTGGTGGTGACGCCCGGCTCGATCGGGTCCTTGCTGTTGGTCGCGGTCTGCTGCTTGCGGCCGGCCTCGATCTCGGCCGGGGTCAGCGGCATGGCCTGCTGCCAGTGCTCCTTCTTGACTTCCTTCTTGCGCGCCTCGATTGCAGCCTTGCGCTTGGCGACATCGGGATCCTTCGGCCAGTTCGGTGCGTCGGCCTTGGCGGCGGAAGCCGGCGGCGGCAGGTCGAGCTTCGGCGGCACCACCAGCGGCGAGCGCTCGCGGTAATCGATGCCCTTGCTGGCCGCGCTCTTGGCGCCGAGGCCGGTCATCAAATTGTCGACGATCCGCTCTTCGAAGGTCAGGCCGTCGTCGTCATCGTCGTCGCCGGCACGCACCGGGCCCGCCGTCATGACGAGGCCGATACCGGCCGCGACAAACGCCAGGCGCAGGCCGCGCAGCAGCGCCGGTCGGGACGTCTCGATCAGGTAAAAGCGGGCTTTGGTAGTGCGCATCGCGCCATCCCCATTTCAGAAATTCCGCAAGGCGGTCACTGGCTTAGGCACAGTTCCGCCGGACGCAGGTCGACCGCCGACCGGCTCCTATCGGCCGGGATCAGGGCGCTTTTGCGGCGGGTGCCCCCAAGAGGGAATCATACAGGAGCGCCGCCACACCGGCAACGATGGCCACGTCGGCGAAGTTAAACACGTACCAGCTGAAGGTTTTTTCGCCGATCTCGATATGAAACAGGGCGAAATCGACCACCGCGCCATAGGCGAAGCGGTCGATCCCGTTGCCGATGGCGCCGCCGATGATCAGGCCGAGCGACACCGTGGCGAGCCAGGTCCGCGACCGCGCCATCCAGATCGCCAGCGCGATCACCGCCGCCGCCTTGATCACCATCAGGGCGATCTGGGCCGCCGGGCTCTCGCTCTGGAACCAGCCGAAGCTGATTCCGGGGTTCCAGGCCAGCACCAGGTCGAAGAACGGCGTCACCCGCACGGGGGCGTGGCGAGCGATTTCCAGCACGTAGAGCAGCCAGAGCTTTGAGGCCTGGTCGGCGATCAGGGTGATGACCGCCGCCAGCACGCCGGCGCGAACGGGAGGGCTCAAGCCGTGACCCCCAGCGCCTTCCACTCCCGCAGCGCCTGCGCGTCGCGCGGCGAGACATCGGGATACTCGGGGTCTTCGCCGACCGTGGGCAGGATCTTCCACGACCGCGCGCATTTGGTGCCGACCGCCTTCTCGACCACCACGGCAACGCCGGGCACGCCGTCGAGACGGAAGGCGCCCGCCGGTGCCTCGCCCTCGCGCACTTCGTAGCTCGAGGTGATGCAGATCTCGGCGAGGTCGACGTCGAACAAGGTCGCCAGCAGGGCCCGGTCGGCGACGTAGATCACCGGCGAGGCCTCCAGCGACGAGCCGATATTCTTGGCGGCGCGTTCGGGCTCCAGCGCGCCGGTGACGACGCGGCGGACATCGCGGATCCTCTCCCACTTCGCGGCGAGCGCATCATCGCGGAACTGCGCGAGATCCTCGGGGAACAGGGTCAGATGCACCGAGGGCTCGGCGCCCGGCCGGTACATCCGCCAGGCTTCGTCCGACGTGAAGCTCAGGATCGGCGCCAGCCATTTCAGGATCGAGTCGCACAAGAGGTCGATCGTGGTCAGCGCCGCCTTGCGCGCCACCGAGGATGGCGGATCGCAATACAGCGTGTCCTTGCGGATGTCGAAATAGAACGCCGACAGCTCGGAATTCATGAATGCCGCAAGGCTCGCGACCACGGTCTTGTAGTCGAAATCGGCATAGGCCTTGCGGATGGTCTCGGCATGGCCGGCCAGTTCGTGCAGCATCAGCCGCTCGAGCTCGGGCATCTCGGCAACGGCGACCTTCTCGGCTTGCTTGAAGTGATGCAGCGTGCCGAGCATCCAGCGGATCGAGTTGCGCAGCTTGCGATAGGTCTCAATGGTGTTTTTGAGGATCTCGGGCCCGATGCGCTGGTCGTCGGCATAGTCGGTGGCGCAGACCCACAGGCGCAGGATATCGGCGCCGGAATCCTTGATCACCTTCTGCGGCTCGACTGTGTTGCCGAGCGACTTCGACATCTTGCGGCCGTTCTCGTCGAGCGTGAAGCCGTGGGTCAGCACGATGTCGTAGGGCGCGCGGCCGCGCGTGCCGGCGCTCTCCAGCAGCGAGGAGTGGAACCAGCCGCGATGCTGGTCCGAGCCTTCCAGATACATCACGGTGTCGTCGCCGCCGTCGATCTTGCGGACGATGTTGCCGAGCTGCGGGAAGTTCTGGCGGTCCTCCAGCACGAAGGCGTGCGTGGAGCCGGAATCGAACCAGACGTCGCAGATGTCGTCGACCTTTTTCCAGTCCTCGGATGCGCGGGAGCCGAGGAAGCGCTCGCGGGCGCCGTCCATGTACCAGGCGTCGGCGCCTTCCTCCATGAAGGCTTCGGTGATGCGCTGGTTGACCACCTCGTCCTGCAGGATCTCGGCCGAGCCGTCGCCCTTCTCGCGCACGAACACGGCGATCGGCACGCCCCAGGCGCGCTGGCGCGAGATCACCCAGTCGGGACGATTGGCGATCATGCCGTTGATGCGGTTTTCGCCGGCCGGCGGCACCCATCGCGTCACCGAGATCGCGTGCAGCGCGCGGGCGCGCAGCGTGTCGCCCTTCTTGGCATGACCGTTCTCGTCGATGGGCTTGTCCATCGCGATGAACCATTGCGGCGTGTTGCGGAAGATCACCGGCTTCTTGGAGCGCCAGGAATGCGGGTACTGGTGCTTGAGCCGGCCGCGCGCCAGCAGCATGCCTTTCTCGATCAGCGCCTTGATCACGGCCTCGTTGGCGTCGCCCTTCTCGCCCTTGTCGGTGATCACGCGCCTGCCGGTGAAGCCGGGGGCGTGGATTGTGAAGGCTCCGTTTTCGTCCACCGTGTAGGGGATCGCGGTCGGGATGCCGCGCGCGTCAAGCTCGCGCGCATTGGCCATCCAGACGTCGAAGTCCTCGCGGCCGTGGCCGGGCGCGGTGTGCACGAAGCCGGTGCCGGTGTCGTCGGTGACGTGGTCGCCCGACAGCAGCGGCACGGTGAATTCGTAGCCGCCACTGAGGCCGCGCAGCGGGTGGGCGCATTCGACGGCGTCCAGCGTGTCGCCGGGGATGTCGCGCACCTTCTCGTAGGCCGTGACGCGGGCCTGCTTGAACACCTCGGCGGCGAGCGCATCGGCCAGGATCAGCAGATCGCCGGTCTTGGCCCAATTGTCCGCCGGCGCGTCCGTCACCTTGTAGAGACCATACGCGATCTTCGGCGAGAACGAGATGGCGCGGTTGCCGGGCAACGTCCACGGGGTGGTGGTCCAGATCACGACCGAGGCATTGGCGAGCGCGCCATGCGCCGGCGAGGTGACCGGGAATTTCACCCACACCATGTCCGAGGTGTAGTCCTCGTACTCGACCTCGGCCTCGGCCAGCGCGGTCTTCTCGACCACGCTCCACATCACCGGCTTGGAGCCGCGATACAGCGTGCCGTTGGCGGCGAACTTCATCAGTTCGCGGGCGATCGCAGCTTCTGCCGGATAGGTCATCGTCTCGTAGGGATGGTCCCAGTCGCCGATGATGCCGAGCCGCTTGAACTCCTCGCGCTGCACGTTGATCCAGTGCGTCGCATAGGCGCGGCATTCCTTGCGGAACGCCACCATCGCGGCGGAGTCGCGGAAGTCGGGCTTCTGCTTGCCCTTGGAGCGGTAGTTCTCCTCCTCGATCTTCCATTCGATCGGCAGGCCGTGGCAGTCCCAGCCCGGCACGTAGTTGGAGTCGAAGCCGAGCATCTGCTGGCTCTTGGTCACGACGTCCTTGAGGATCTTGTTCAGCGCATGCCCGATATGGATGTTGCCGTTGGCATAGGGCGGGCCATCATGCAGCACGAACTTGGCGCGGCCCTCGGCGCTCTGGCGCAGCCGGTCGTAGAGGCCGATCTCGTTCCAGTATTTCAGGATTTCCGGCTCGCGCTGGGGCAGGCCGGCGCGCATCGGGAAATCCGTCTGCGGCAGGTAAAGGGTCTTGGAATAGTCCCTAAGGTCAGTCTTTTGGGCGTCGGTCTTTTGCGGCTTGTCGGACATGAAGGCTCTGATTTTGGCAGGTGCGGGCGCGGATACGCGATCAATCGCGGGTGAAACGGCAAGGTCCCGGTCTTGCGCCGAGCCTTGAGCTCAGGCGGAAGCCGGGCCGCTAATCCGTATGATGCGCCGCGAAAACATGGGGTTTCCCATAGCAGCCGGGCGGCGAAATCGCAAAGCCCCGATTGCCCGCGGAACGGCCCGGGGGACCGTCCCCTGGAGCGCGATTAAGCCAGCTTGAAGCGGTTTGACCGCGGGTTCGGTCCACCTCGCCCCGACGGGGAGAAGTCGACCTGCGCAGCAAGTCGGGCGAGCGCCGCAGCTCCAACAAGGACCATAACCCCTGCGCCGGGCGCATAGCTGAAACTTCGCTTCGGCGTCGCAACGTGTTCGCAACTACCGGAGTAATCCCGGGTGTTTCTGGAAAGGGTGATGGATTTCCGAAGGACTTCTTGCTCGCAGCCAAATTAGGGAGCTTAGTCGGTTTGGGCGACAGGAGGTCGCCAAATGCGCGATTATCAGGCCTACATCATCGGCGATGATGGCCATATCAAACAGCGGATTGATCTTTGCTGCGCTGACGAAAACGCTGCCAAGGAACGGGCCAAATCCTTAGTAGACCGCAATTCCATTGAGTTATGGCAATCCGATCGCTTGATTGCGACGATTCATCCCGATCCGATCAAGACCAGCAGCGCCGCTGGCTGGATCAAGAGCTGGCTGCGGCCAGCGAACTAAGCGCCCGCTCTCCCGGCAACTTTTGCTGGAACATGGTGTTGAATCGCTATGCCTAGAGCCATCGTTATGCCTAGACCTATTGCCATTACGCTCATGAGTTTGGCCGCAGCCTGCCTGTCTGCGTTCGCAATCGCGGCAGCTCTTATGATTCATTGAGGGGCCGCCGGATTCCACCGGCGGCCCGCCGGCTGTTGAGGAGGTTGATGAACGCTGGATGAACGCCCGGCCGGCGCAATGGTTGCTGCGCCGCTGACGGGCGGCTGGTAGGCAATAATGATCAGAGCTAGGTTTAGCGGTCGGCCAGTCCCGACGTTCCGAGAGACAGGGAGTTTGCAATGGCAAGACCATCGACACTTCCACCTCAAGTCTTTGATCATGCGCCCGACCAGGCGCTGGCCCATCTTCCGACTGAGCTTCCTCCATCACCGACCAGTCCCGACGTAACCCTGCCCCAGCACGCGCTAGATGCGGTCGAGCACATAAATACGCTGGGCGTGAACCATCTGCCTGATTTCTTCTCCTGAATTGCGACGACGGCTACGATGGAAGCCGCTCAGTTGGCGGCCTCTTTCATGTCGATGGCTTGCCGATGCGCGCTAGAGCAGGATGGGATTAGGTTGAGCTGACGCGGCAGCGGAAGTTCACCTCTCCCTTGGGAGAGGTCGCGCCGAAGGCGCGGGTGAGGGGTTACGGTCTCTCGTTGGGGCTGCGGCCCCTCACCCGATTTGCCGCGCAAATCGACCTCTCCCCGTCGGGGAGAGGTGGACCGAGCCCGCGGCCCAACCGATTCAACCTCACTTCATCACGCGCTAGGCAGCCCGCGGCCGGGCCGGGTTTCCCGCCACGGTCGCGCCGGGCGCGACGTCCCTTGTGACCACGCTGCCGGCCCCGACCAGGGCGCCATCGCCGATGCTGACGCCGGGCAGGATGATCGCACCGCCGCCGATCCAGACGTCGCTGCCGATCCGGATCGGGCGGCCGAATTCGAGGCCGGTGCGCCTTGTCTCGGCGTCGCGCGGATGGTCGGCGGTATAGATCTGCACCGCGGGCCCGATCTGGGTGCGGTCGCCGATCGTGACCTCGACGACGTCGAGGATCACGCAATTGAAGTTGAGGAACACGCCGTCGCCGAGGCTGATGTTGGTGCCGTAGTCGCAGAAGAACGGCGGGCGGATCACCGCACCCTTGCCGACCTGCTTGAGACGTTCGCGGAGCAGGGCGTGCCGTTCGGCGATCGGCGATGCCAGCGCCGCGTTGTAGCGCGCCATCCACGCCTTGGCCGCGGCCTGATCGGCGGCGAGCTCATCATCGGTGTAGTAGAGCTCGCCCGCCAGCATTTTTTGCTTTTCAGTTTTCAATCAATCGCTCCGAGCCTTGGGAACGCACCCGGCGCCGCGGCAAGGGCCGCGCGCGCGCGTGCGCTGTCGTCATCCATCTGGCGTATCAACGCCTCGATGGTGTCGAATTTCAGCTCGTCACGAATGAAACCGATGAAGGCGACGTCGAGCACCTTGCCGTAGAGGTCGCCCTTGAAGTCGAACAGGAACACTTCGAGCAGCGGCGCGCCATTGTCGAAGGTGGGGCGGCGGCCGAAGCTTGCGACGCCGTCGAACCGCTCGGAACCAAGGCCGACCCGTACCGCATAGATGCCGTGCTTCAGCCCGCAATGCTTGTCGAGGCGGAGATTGGCGGTGGGATAGCCGAGATCGCGGCCGCGCTTCTCGCCATGGATCACCGCGCCGGTGACGAACCAGGGGCCGCCGAGCATCGTGGTGGCGTCGCCGATCTCGCCCTCGGCGAGCGCCATGCGGATCGCGCTCGAGGACACCGGGCGCTCCTCGATGTCGACATGGGCCTGCACGTCGACCTCGATGCCGAGCCGCGGCGCCTCGCTGACCAGAAGGCTCGGCGAGCCGACCCGGCCCTTGCCGAAATGGAAATCGTAGCCGACCGCGATGCCGCTGATGCCGAGCCGGCCGATCAGGTCATGGTGAATGAAGTCCTGCGCCGTGGTGCCGGCGCGCGCCTTGTCGAAGGTCATGACCACGGCGCCGGCGAGCCCGGTGGCCGCGAGAAGACGCAACTTGTTGGTCTCGTCCGTGAGGCGGAATTGCGGGGTGTTCGGGCTGAAGAATTTGCGCGGATGCGGCTCGAACGTCACCGCCAGCGCCGGCACGCCGTGCGCCTTGCCCATCGCCAGCGCCGCCCCGATCACGGCGCGGTGACCGAGATGGACGCCGTCGAAATTGCCCATCGCGACCACGGCGCCCTTCGGGATGACGCTTGCGGGGGTGTTGTCGCGGATAACGGTAAAGCCGGTGCTCATTTCAGGCATTGTTCAAGGATTCTTAAGCATGATTGTCGCGCGCCGGACGGTGACGCGGCGGCGGATGATAAGTCAAGCGCGGCGAATATCGCGTCAAATCCGTAACAATCCGGCTCTTGCCGGTTAACGCGCTGTTTAACGCCAGCTGTTAGTGGTCTGCGGGAAAGCTGCGGCTCGCGCAGAAGCGTAATTGCAAGTGTGGTTTGGGGGAAAAGATGGCGGTTGATTTGTCCATGCCGGTTCTGGTGGTTGATGACTACAGCACCATGATCCGCATCATCCGGAATCTTCTCAAGCAGCTTGGATTCGAGAATATCGACGACGCCTCCGACGGTTCGGCTGCGCTCAACAAGATGCGCGGCAAGAAGTACGGCCTGGTGATTTCCGACTGGAACATGGAGCCGATGACCGGCTACGACCTGCTCAAGGAAGTCCGCGCCGATCCCAACCTCGCCACCACGCCCTTCATCATGATCACGGCGGAATCCAAGACCGAGAACGTGATCGCGGCCAAGAAGGCCGGCGTCAACAATTACATCGTCAAGCCGTTCAACGCCGCCACGCTGAAGACCAAGATCGAGGCGGTGTTCCCGGACATGGCGACGGCGTAAGACGCCCGTCCATCGCATCGACTGAATTCTCGTCATGCCCGGGTTCGTCCCGGGCATTCGCGTCTTATGAACCTGAAACGATGATTGTTTCCGGCGGCCTACTTTCTTGCGTGCGTTGCGGCGCCAGAGTTTGAACGGGTGGTGTTGGTGGAGATTTGACGGACTTCTCCGGCATTAGGTAGCAAACTCACCTAGGCGTGTCTGGGAGGGAGCTGCCTCCTTCGCTACAATCTCCGCCCATGAGACCGAGGCTGTCGACTAGCGACGATACCGTTTTCATTCGAAGGCTCGCTCCGCTCCTCCTTGGGTTCGGAGTGTTTGGATTGCTTGTCGGCCTAGCCTTCGGAGGATGGCTCTATGGAGCGATCTTTGGTTTCTTCGCGATCGCAGAAGTCCTGATCAATCACCTGTCGGCACGCATTTACCAGAGACGCCAGGCGAATAAGTGAGCCTTGTTTTGAGCGTGCATGCCCTTGCGGCGCTTGCGCCATAATACCGGAAACGTCAGTTGCAGAAGCTGGCAAATGCCAACTTCGAAAGCCCCGCGGCGAGGGCGCCGGCGCGATTTCGGAATATTGGAAGAGTACCCCTGACTTGCCCGACGTGTCAAGCGGCCTGGTCGACCGTCGGCCGCCGGCTACTTTGCATGGGGTTGTTTTTCGGCATTTTGGCAACGCCGCCCCCTTCACCTCGCCCCGCTCTTGTCCGCCGAAGCCCGCCTTCGGGCGAAGGCGGATGCGGGGAGAGATCGGATCGTATGCAGCAGAGCGGAATGCGATCCGGGTGAGGGGGTACAGGTCTATCCGCGTTCTGAACTCGTGAAAACAGCCCCTCACCCCAACCCTCTCCCCGCAAAGCGCGGGGCGAAGGGGTTAGAGAGCATTCGCCGCTACCACTTCAGCTCGCGCATCAGCGCGCGGGGCGGATGGCCGAACAGTTCCTTCACCGAGGCGGGGTCGAGCTGCTCGATGCCTTCGAACTGCTCGGAATGAATGCCGCGGGTGATGAACAGCAGATCGATGCCGAAGCCGTGGGCGCCGGCGAGGTCGGTGCGCACGGAATCGCCGATCGCCAGCACCCGTGCGAGCTCGGCCGGACGGCCGCGCCGTTCGGTGGCCAGCGCCATGGCGCGTTCATAGATCGGCCGGTGCGGCTTGCCGTAGAAGATCACCTCGCCGCCGAGCTCGCGATAGAGCTCGGCAATCGCGCCGGCGCAGTAGATCAGGCGGTCGCCGCGTTCGACCACGATGTCCGGATTGGCACACACCAGCGTGAGCTTGCGCTCGCGCGCCTTCAGCAGCATCTCACGGTAGTCTTCCGCAGTCTCGACCTCGTCGTCGAACAGGCCGGTGCAGATGATGTAGTCGGCCTGCTCCAGCGGCACCAAGGTGGCGTCGAGGCCGCGATGGATCGAGCTGTCGCGCTCCGGGCCGACCCAGAAAATCTTCTGGCCGGGATGATCAGAAACGAAATGCCGCGTCAGATCGCCGGAGGAGACGATCGCATCATAGGTCTCGTCGGCGACGCCGAGCTTGCGCAGCTGTCGCTGCACGGAATCGGCCGGCCGCGGCGCGTTGGTGATCAGGATGACGGTGCCGCCCTGCTTTCGAAACGCATGCAGCGCCGCGCAGGCCTCGGGAAAGGATTCGAGCCCGTTGTGCACGACGCCCCAGATGTCCGACAGCACGACGTCGACGCCGCCCACGAGGTCGCGCAGCCGTTCCACGAAGCGCAGCGAGGTCATGGCTGGGAATACCGGCTAATTCGGGCCGACGGCGCGGCGCACCAGCGCGGCATTGCCGGTTGCGCGCGGCGGCGCGGCGGGGCTTGAGACAGGGGCTGGAGTGCCGGTGCCATTGAGTTCCTGCGGCTTGGTCTGTGGAGGCTCGGCGGTAGCAGATGCCCCTTCGGGCCGCAACGGCCGCGGTGGCGCGAACAGGAAGCCCTGGCCGAACCGGACGTCGTAGTCGAGCAGGTCGACCACCGAACGCTCGCCCTCGATCCGCTCCGCGATCAAGTCGATGCCAAAGCGGCCGAGCAGGTCGGAGAGATCGGAGGGATGGATGTCGCTGGTCGCGCTCTGCCTGGTGTCGAGCAACAGCGCCGCCGGAACCTTGATGAAGCGGACGCCGCGGTCGGCGAGCTCGCGCGGCTCGAGCCGGAGGTCGGTGACATGGTCGATCGAGAAGCGATAGCCGCGCTGCGCCAGCGCGGCGAGGTTCTCGCTCTCGACCGGGCCGAGATTGCGGAAGGTGGCCTGCTTGAACTCGAGCACGAAGGACGGCGCCAGCGCGCGGTTGGCCTCGAGGAAGTCGAGGCATTGCGTGAAGGTGGCCGGATTGGCCAGCGTCGCCGCCGAGACGTTGCAGAACACGCCGACATCCTTGCTGCGGACCATCAGGCGGCGCAGCACCTGGACGCAGCGGAGCATCACCATGTGGTCGATGCGGCCGATCAGGCCGCCGGCCTCGGCGACCGCGATGAAGTCGTCGGCGGCCAGGATCTGGTCGCTCTCGTCGCGCAGCCGCGCCATCGCCTCGTAGTAGCGCACCTTGCGCTGCGGCAGCGTCACCATCGGCTGCAAATAGATGTCGAGCCGGTTCTCCTCGATCGCGCTCTTGATTGCAGCAAGCAGCTGGCCCTGGCTGCGCGGCGTCGGCGCGGCCGGCGCAGGGGGCGGCTCGGGTGCCGCGGCGACCGCCGGGGCCGCTGCAGCCGGTTGCTGCACATCATCGCGCGGCGGCGAGGACTGGGTTTGCGCCGGCGGCGCTGACGCGAACAGGTCCTCATGGTGGGCGACCGACGCCGCGAGCTGCTTCACCAGCCCGCCAAGCTCGTTGATCTCACCGGCGAGGCCCTGCATCCGGTCGGCGCTGGTGGAATTGGCCGAGGTGACGCGGCCCTCGACCGCGGCAAGCCGGCGGCCGAATTCGGCGACCTGGCGAGCGAGGTCGGCGGTGCCGCGCGACAGATCCGCGATCTGGTTGCCGACGTCGCTGCGGTCGCGCAGCCGCATCGAGACCGCGTTGTAGAGGATCAGGAAGGTGAGGGCGGTCAGCGCCACGATCGCCGATTCCGGGCCGCTGATGCCCGCCACCGAATACAGGACGAAGCCGAGCGAGGCTGCGACCAGCACCATGCAGATGGCGATGAAGATCGTCGAAATGCGAATCATGTCGCGCGTCCGCGGCCCCGGTCCGGATATCCCCAGCGGCTCAATCTAGCACCATTGTTGATTCGACGGGCCAGCGATCTTTGGAAGGGGCTGGAACTGCACACGATTTTCGCTTCGCCGATTCCCGGCCCCGCTGCTCGCCCGAACCCTTCGGGGATCAGAGATCGGCCGCCGCAATCCAGAACACCTCGCCCTCGGAGTCCTCGGTGTCGAGCCAGAGCAGCGGCAGGTTCGGATAGGCCTCCTCGAGGTCGTCGCGGCCGCGGCCGATCTCGCAGAGCAGCCCACCGCGCGGGTTCAGATGGCGGCCGGCTTCATCGAGAATGCGGCGCACGATGTCGAGCCCGTCCGCACCGCCGTCGAAGGCGAGTTTCGGTTCGGCGCGGCACTCGCGCGGCAGCGATGCCATGCCCTCGGCGTCGACATAGGGCGGGTTGGTGATGATGAGGTCGTAGCTGTTGTCGCCGAGCGGCTTGAACAGGTCGCCGCGGTGCAGCGTCAGGCGATCGGCAAGCCCGTGGTCGGCGACATTGCGCGCCGCGACCGCGAGCGCATCCTTGGAAATGTCCACCGCGTCGACCGTGGCATTGGGAAAGTTTTGGGCAGCGAGGATCGCAAGGCAGCCCGAGCCGGTGCAGAGGTCGAGCACGCTTTCGACCTCGGCGGGATCGCCGATCAGCGAGGTACCGTCCTCGTCGCCGCCGAAATGCGAATCCAAGAGCTCGCCGATGAAGGAGCGCGGCACGATGGTGCGCTCGTCGACGTAGAACGGCACGCCGCGCATATAGACCTTGTTGACGAGATAGGCGGCCGGCTTGCGCGTCGTGATGCGGCGCTCGATCAGGTCGAGGATCTGCTTGCCCTCGGCTGCGGTGACGCGCGCCGTCGCAAAGCTCTCGAACTGGTCGGGATGCAGATGCAGCGTCTCAGAGATCAGGAAGGCGGCCTCCGCGACGGGATCGGTGGTGCCGTGCGCGAACACGAGCTTTGCCGCGTTGAAGCGGCTGACCGCATAGCGCAGGAAATCGAACAGCGTCAAAAGTTCGCCGGCGCCGACCTTGGGCGGCTTCGGCGCGGCAGGGCCGCGCCTTGCCGGCACCTTGGCCGGCGCCTTGCTGCGCTTGGCCATCAGGATTTGGTCCAGCGCGCGGCAGCCGCGTCGTCGTGGTCGCGCGCCTCGACCCAGTTGGTGCCGCGCGCGCTCTCCTCGCGCTTCCAGAATGGCGCGCTGGTCTTGAGATAATCCATCAAAAATTCGGCGGCCTCGAACGCGGCCTGCCGGTGCGCCGAGGCGGTCACCACAAGCACGATGTTCTCCCCGGGCTCGATGCGGCCGAAGCGGTGGATGACGGTGAGGCCCTGCAGCGGCCAGCGCGCCAGCGCCTCGTCGGCGTGGCGCTGGATTTCGGCTTCGGCCATGCCCGGATAGTGCTCGAGCGTGAGCGCCGCGATCGGCTCGCCCTGCTCGCTGCCGCGGCAGATGCCGCTGAAGCTGACCACCGCGCCGACATCGGTGCGGCCACGGCTCAGCGCAGCGATCTCCTGCGCGACGTCGAAGTCGGCTTGCTGGATGCGGATGGTCGCTACTACGGACATCGGAAGGTTAGCCGCCGGTCATCGGCGGAAAAAACGCGATCTCGCGGGCGCCGGCGATGGCCGCGTCCAATTTGACATGGGCCTGGTCGATCGCGGCGCGGATTACCTTGGGTTTCTCGAACGCGTAGGCATAGGCCTCGCCGCGCGCGGACAGCCAGCCGATCAGGTCGCCGACGGTGCGCACCTCGGCCGGCGGCTCGATGGTTTCTTCCGCCTTGCCGACGCGCTCGCGCACCCAGGCAAAATACTTCACCTTCATCCCTCATCCTCCTTGATGAGGTGATGGATGCCGGCGCGGAAATAGTCCCAGCCGGTGTAGATCGTGAAGATCGCCGACATCCACAGCAGCACGATGCCGATCAGCGTGGTCGCCGGAAGGATCTGCTCGCCGGCTTCGCCAGCGATCAGAAAGCCGATCGCGACCAGCTGGATCGTCGTCTTCCATTTCGCGAGCTTGGTGACGGGAACGCTGACCCGCAGGCCGGCCAGATATTCGCGCAGGCCCGAGACCAGGATCTCGCGGCACAGGATCACGATCGCCGCCCACAGCGTCCAGCCATGGATCGAGTTGTCGGCCGCCAGCATCAGCAGGCTGGAGGCGACCAGGAGCTTGTCGGCGATCGGGTCGAGCATCCGCCCGAAGGCCGATTGCTGGTCCCACATGCGGGCGTAATAGCCGTCGAGATAGTCGGTGATCCCCGCCGCGATGAACACGGTCAGCGCGACCCAGCGCAGCCATAATGGGCCGTCCAGGATCGACTGCCAGTAGACGCACCCGATCACTACCGGGATCGCGGCGATCCGGGCGTAGGTCAGGATATTCGGAAGGGACATGGTCTTGGGCTGTCCCCGGGTCGTGGCGATGTTCATTCGTCCTACCAATACCGCTGAAACGAGAAGGTCAACCGTGCGGACACTCAACTGCGACGAAGATTAGACTAAATCGTCATCGCGCTTTAGCTCCTTGTTTAAGCACGGTCTTTTCGGAAACCCGCTTGATACCTTTCCGGATCGTGTTCCTAGATGGCCAGCCGCAGGCGACGCCCTGATGACTCGCGCCTCCTTTACCCCGGCTGGGCGTGGAAAAACTCGAAAATCTTGCGGGCACTCTCGGCGCTGACGCCGGGAACCTTGCCGAGGTCGGCGATCGAGGCCCGCTCGATCTCCTTGAGCGTTCCGAAGTGGTGCAGCAAGGCACGTTTGCGCGACGGGCCGATGCCCGGGATCTCCTGCAGGCCGGCCTCGCGGATGTCCTTCTTGCGCAGCTTGCGGTGCGAGCCGATCACGAAGCGATGGGCCTCGTCGCGCAGCCGCTGGATGAAATACAGCACCGGGTCCCGCGGCTCCAGCTTGATGGCCTCGCGGTCGGGCATGAACAGGGTTTCGCGGCCCGCATCGCGGTCCGGACCCTTGGCGACCGCCATCAGCGCGACCTGGGTCAGCCCGAGAGTCTGGAAAATCTCCCTGACCGCATTGAGCTGGCCACGGCCGCCGTCGATGATCACGAGGTCGGGCCATTGCGGGAACGCATCGTCGTCCGCCTTGTCCTGAACTTTGGCGGCGCCGTCCTCCGGCGGCTTCAGCAGCCGCTTGAAGCGCCGCTCCAGCACCTCGCGCATCATCCCGTAGTCGTCGCCGGGCGTCAGCCCCTCGGACTTGATGTTGAACTTGCGGTACTGGTTCTTGATGAAGCCGTCGGGCCCGGCCACGATCATCGCACCGACCGCGTTGGTGCCCATGATATGGCTGTTGTCGTAGACCTCGATGCGCTTTGGGGCATGCGGCAGGCCGAGCGTTGACACCATCGCCTCGAGCAGCCGGCTCTGGGTTGCGGTATCGGCGAGCTTGCGGCCGAGCGCCTCGCGCGCATTGGTCAGCGCGTGGCTGATCAGCTCCTTCTTCTCGCCGCGCTTCGGCACCGAGACCTCGACCTTGTATCCGGCCTTGACCGACAGCGCGTCGGCAAGCAGCGCGCTTTCCTCGATCTCATGCGAGAGCAGGATCAGCTTCGGCGGCGGCTTGTCGTCGTAGAATTGCGCGAGGAACGACGACAGCACCTCTTCCGGCGTGAAGGTTTTCTCGGCCTTCGGGAAATAGGCGCGGTTGCCCCAGTTCTGGCCGGTGCGGAAGAAGAACACCTCGACGCAGGAATAGCCGCCCTCCTGGTGGATCGCGAACACGTCGGCTTCTTCGACGGTGCGCGGGTTGATGCCCTGCTGCGACTGGATCGCCGACAGCGCCGCGAGGCGGTCGCGATAGAGCGCCGCGGTCTCGAATTCGAGCTCGCCGGAGGCCTTCTCCATCTCCGCCGCGAGCAGTTCCTTCACGGCGTGGCTGCGTCCCGACAGGAACTCGGTCGCCTCGCGCACCAGCTCGCTGTAGCCGGGAAAATCGATCTCGCGGGTGCAGGGCCCGGCGCAGCGCTTGATCTGGTACAGCAGACACGGCCGCGTGCGGCTTTCGAAGAAGCCGTCGGTGCAGGAGCGGATCAGGAACGCGCGCTGCAGCGCCGTGATGGTGCGGTTCACCGCGCCGGCATTGGCGAACGGGCCGAAATAGCGTCCGGGCCGCGACTGCGCGCCGCGATGCTTGAGGATCTGCGGCGCCCAGTGGTCGCCGGAGATCAGGATATACGGGAACGACTTGTCGTCGCGCAGTTGCACGTTGAAGCGCGGCCGCAGCTGCTTGATCAGATTGGCCTCGAGCAGCAGCGCCTCGGTCTCGGTCGTGGTCGAGACGATCTCGACCTGGGTGGTCGCCGCGATCATGCGCAGGATGCGTGCCGGCAGCGGCGAGCTGGCCCGCGCATAGGACGACAGCCGCTTTTTGACGTTCTTGGCCTTGCCGACATAGAGCACGTCATTGGCGGCGTTGAGCATGCGGTAGACGCCGGGCGAGGTCGGGGCGAGGCGGACCGCATTCTCGATCGCGGCATGTCCGATCGAGAGCGTGGCTTCGGCGATGGTCTCGGCGGCATCCTCCGGCGCATCCGGCAGGCGCACCTCGTCGTCCTCGTCCGCGGCGGAGGTGGCGGGATCGACGTCGCCCGTATCGAGCGTCAGATCGTCCTGCGGCAGATCGGATTTGGCGCCGCGCCGCGCCTTGCGGGGGGCTGGCGCCGGACGCTCGGAAGAATCGTGAACCATGGCCGTAAATTAAGCGCTTGAGCGGGCGGTCGCCAGCGCCCCGCGATGTTGGAAAAAGCGGTCTGATTGCAGGGGGTTATCGGACCCGTACGGCCACCGGGGCGGGTCTGTAACGGATCGTTAAGACTGCTCGGCAGGCGGTAAGGGCCCTTAACAACCCTTTAACTTAAAACTCTCGATAAACCTTAGCGAAAAAAGTGGAAATCCGTAACCACGCCGGTCGGTTGCCGGCGGGCTGCGGCAGTTGCGTGGTGGAGAGTACCGATGACCCGGTTGGTTGCGCGTGCGCTGGCGCTGCTCGTCGCAGGTTGGACGACCGCGGCGGCGTCGGCCGACCTCAGCTACGGCTCGCCCTACACCGTCACCCAGCCGCTCAACGCCTACAGCTGGGCCGGCCCCTATCTCGGCGGCAACATCGGCTACAATTGGGGCTCGGTCGCCAACAACCCGACCAAGCCGGCGGGCTTCGCCGGCGGCGTCCAGGCCGGCTACAATTTCCAGAACGGCACGCCGTTTGTGTTCGGCTTGGAGGCCGACATCCAGGGCTCCTCGGCGGACGACCGCTTCGCGCCCTGGAAGTTCTCCAATCCCTGGTTCGGCACCGTGCGCGGCCGCGCCGGCTACGCCATCAACAACGTGCTGTTCTACGCGACCGGCGGTCTCGCCTTTGGCGAACTGCGCGGCGAGACTTTCGGTCTGTCGGAGACCCACACCAATGTGGGCTGGACCGTCGGCGCCGGCGCCGAAATGGGCTTTGCTCCGAACTGGAGCGCCAAGATCGAATATCTCTATGTCGATCTCGCCAACAGCCGCTTCGCGATCACGGGCACGTCGAACGGCTACAGCTTCGGCCTGGTCCGCGCCGGCATCAACTATCACTTCTGAGAACAAGAAGACGTCGACTATCACCTCCCGGCCGCGCCTGGCGCGGCCGGGATTTTTTGTGCTGATGGTTTGGATGTCACGCGCGCGACAGCGCGGCCGCATGTTTTCGCTACACGAACGCCGCCGCTGGCATCCGCATCATGCAGCTAAGTCACGCAGCGAGCGCACGCCGTGCGCCCGGCAACCATTCACATGCAACGCTTCATTCGGCTTGCATCACGAGCCGCGCTCATGATGACACGACCAGGTTGACCGCCTTGGGGCCTTTACCCTTCTTGTCCGGTTCGACCTCGAATGTAATGCGCTGTCCTTCAGTCAGGTCCTTTAGCCCCGCCCGCTCGACGGCTGTGATGTGAACGAACACATCGCGTCCGCCGTCATCAGGCTTGATGAAGCCGTAGCCTCTCTCTCCGTTGAAGAACTTGACTGTCCCAGTCATGGCCATCGGGAAACTCCTCCCCCGTATTGCTCCCCCGCTACGCGCACGCCGCGTAGCGGTTGACCGACATTCGCTTGTCGGAAGCCTGGCCACCTGAACAGGCCGGCGTCACGCCGCCGGTCTGCCTGGATTTTATTTCGGCCTTGTCACTCCGCCGCAACCATTCGCGGAAGCGGAACGTAAAGCCAGTCGTAACAGGATGAGCATAATACGGTTCCGCGCCGATTGCCTACGATCAAATGCACTTTTCAAATGGTGCGATTACGGATGAGGCGTCTCTATTCGGAAGCGCCCAGCGCCGCCCTGGCCAAGCGGCTTTTCGAGTTCGGGCAAGATGAGTTTTAACTCACTCACCAGTGTCCATGGCGGATTCACGATCAAGAGCCCGGTCGACACGAGGCCACCACCGTATTCTTGCGGTGCCACACTGAATTCCAAACGCAGACATTTGCCGGCCGGCCGGCTCGTTGCAGCTGCTGCGGCGACGCTGCGCGCGAGGTCGTCGGTGGCTCTCCGTGATTTTACGGGATACCAGATCAGGTAAGAGCCGGTCGACCATTTTGCGAAGGCTTCGACGAAGCCGCGAGTCAGTCGTTCGAACTCGTCCTTTGCTTCGAACGGCGGATCGATCAACACCAGTCCGCGCCGCTCGTTCGGTGGCACGAAAGCAGGCAGTGCCATCCAGCCATCGAGATCGACGACACGCGCCTGGGTGTCGCGCCGCAATGCGTCGATCAGCTGTTTGCGCGCTTCAGGCTGGATTTCGCAGGCGGTGAGACGATCCTGCGGCCGCAGCAATGCTCGCGCTATCAACGGCGAGCCGGGATACGCCTTCAGTTCGGCAGCCGGATTGAACGACCTGACGATGTCGAGATAGGGCGCGATCAGCGGCAACGCCCTGTCGGTGAGCCGCGCCTGCATCAATCGCGCGATGCCGGTGAGCCATTCGCCGCCGCGCTGCGCTTCGCTCGATGTCAGGTCGTAGAGTCCGGCGCCGGCATGGGTGTCGATGACGCGGAACGGCGCGGGCTTCTCCTGCAGATAGGTCAGCATGCGCACCAGAACGATGTGCTTGATGACGTCGGCGAAGTTGCCGGCATGAAATGCGTGGCGATAGTTCATGGCCTAGCGATGCCGACATCGGGCCGGCAATGCAACCCTTGTTGCTCGGCGCGATGCGCGGCAGCAAATCGGGCGCGCAATCCCGCATTGCAGAATTCAGGGGCGGCGGGGCTCCCTTCGGGTTACTCCGTAATAGCCGAATCTCAACCGCCACGCACCGGCGGCATCACCACCTGGTCGCGGCGGCAGGCGCGGCGGTCGATCTCCTCGCAGGATCGGAACTGGAGGTCCTTGCTGAGGCAGATCCGCACCTCGCTGAGCCGCTTGCTGTCGCAGGTGATCGCGATCGCCGAGCTGCTCAGCCCCGGGTTGACCTTGATGAAGGCGGCCTCCAGCGCATCGGGCGCGATCGTCTTCGGCTCCGCCAGTTGCAGGAATTCCTCAGGGATCTTCACCGCCGCGCGGGCCTTGCGGATCGCCTCGAAATAGGCGCGCTCGCCGAGACCCGAGCAGGTGCCGTGCTTGTCCCACTCGTTGTAGATCAGCCCGGGCGCCGGCATCAGGTCGAGCATCGAGCTCATGATGCCGCGGGCCAGCCGCGGCGAGGGCCGCTGGCAATATTCCGGGAAGCCGCGCTCATATTGCGGCCACAGGCCGTGCACGACGAATGAATAGGGCCGTCCGCCGCACTGGGCCTGGGTGCCGCGGCCGTTGTTGCCGCGCTCGCTCGCCGCCTCGCAGAACGAGGGCGACCACGACAGCGAGAGCACGTAGAAATCGAACTCGCCCGGAGCGTTTTGCCGGCGGTCCTGGCCCGGCGCGCCCGTGCTGCAGAGGACCAGAACGGCAATCGAAATCAGAAATCGGGAAATTGTGACCAACCGAGGCATCAAACGCTCCCTAACACGACCGGGCCGAAACCTAGCAGGCCACAGGAACATTTCAAGAACAAAAGCGTCGCGCCGCCCGCAGGCGGGCCCGTCTGCGCGCGATGTCTCGGCTGATCTAGCGGAAGGTCAGGGCCGCGCGGCCCTGCAGGCCGGGTTGTAGGTCCAGTCGCGGTCGAGCCCGGTGACGCACCACTCGACGCCCTGGTTGAAGCCGGCATACCCGCCGTCCTCGATGATCGAGTAATGCACGGCGCGGGCCTTGCCGTCGCTCAGCATCACCGTGCCGGAGCAATAGCGGCGCGGAATATTGTCGGATTGCCAGGGGCGGAACGCGGTTTCGTGGACGCGGGTGAAGCCGGTGATCACCAGCGGCGAATTCCAGAACGTCGATTCCTTCTCCTGGAAGCGCTCGGTGATGACCGGGATGGCCGCTTCGCACGGTGCGACCCTGCCGTCATAGCGCGGGCCGGACAGCCAGAAGTTCAGCTCGAGCGGATTGGCGGCCTGCGCGGTGCTCCCGGGGGCCAGCACGCCGAACACGAGCGCGGCGCCGAGGCTGAGCTTTTTGAGGGAGATGAGCAGGTTGCGCATGGGAATCCACCCGATTGTCCGATGCGGCGGACGGTGCCGTGAAGCCCCGGCAAGGTCAAGTGCAGCGCGGCAACACCTGCGGAGAAGTCCACCGGTGGCCGGCGGCTCGTGCTTTTCACGGCCCCCGGCGCACTCTATGTTGCGTTGAGCGAAATGGAGTCTGCGATGCGAAGGAAAGTGGCCGCGTGCCTGGTTGCCGTTTGCGGGATGCTGGCCGCGCTGCCGGCGCAGGCCGATTGGCTGCAGACGGTACCGCCGTTCAAGGGCAATGATACCGGCGGGATTGTCGCCTATACCCTGGCAGCCCAGACCGATGCCCGGCAGCTCGCCGTCGACCACTGCGCGCGCTACGGCAAGGTGGTGAAGTTTCTCTCGGTGCAGGCCCATCCGGGCGGCTATCTCTCGTTTGCCTGCCGCTGGGTGCCCTACGGTTCTGAGAGCCGGCCGCTGCGCACGCTCTACTGAGCGCCTGACGGCCAAGCGCCTGACCGCCATCGCCACGTTTCGCCGGGAGCCATTCGCATGACGCGACAGCTTGCTTTGCTTGGTTCGGCCATCTGCCTTGCCCTGTCGGCCGGCACCGCCGGCGCCGTCGAGCTGCCGACCCGCAAGGCGGGCCTCTGGGAAATGAAGATGGTGCGCAGCGGCGGTCCGATGCCGGAAATGACCATGCAGCACTGCACCGACGAGACCACCGACAAGGAGATGAGCACGGCGGCCTCGCCGATGGCGAAGGAGATCTGCTCCAAGCAGGACGTCCAGAAAACCGCGACCGGCTATGTCACCGATTCCGTCTGCAGCGTCGCCGGCGTCACCGTGCAGGGGCATGCCGAGATCACCGGCGACTTCAATTCGGCCTACACGGTGAAGAGCACCTCGCACGCCGAAGGCGGCAAGGCGGGCGCGCACGACACCACCATGACCATCGAGGCGAAATGGCTCGGCGCCTGCAAGGCCGACCAGAAGCCCGGCGACATGATCATGCCCGGCGGCATGAAGATGAACATCAAGGACATGGAAAAGCTGAAGGGGCTGCTGCCGAAGCAGCAACCGAAGTAGCGCGCCGCTTACGCATTGCCAAACTTTCCCCGTCATCCTGAAGTGCGAGCCTCTTCGGCGAGCCTCGAAGGATGAATCGGCCCGGCTGGTGGCCGATTCATCCTTCGAGGCTTGCAAGAGCTCGCGCCTCAGGATGACGGGTCGATTTGATCAGCTTGCTCGGTGTCATCACCCGCGCATGCGGGTGATCCAGTATTCCAGAGACGATAGTGCTTGAGCCGATAGGCCGCGGCGTACTGGGTCGCCCGGTCGAGCCGGGCGACGACAGCAGTGGATGCAGACAAAGCCTCGCATCCTGTCAGGATGACAGGTTGAGAGATTGCAGCAATTCTATCCTTCGTCATTGCGAGCGAAGCGAAGCAATCCATCGTGCCGCATGTGCGGAGGCATGGATTGCTTCGTCGCTATCGCTCCTCGCAATGACGCGCCCCAGAAATTTACGGCCTTTCGGGACACGGATTGAGAGCCGTGGTCCGCGTCGCGAGCTCCCGGATTGCGCTGCGCTTCATCCGGGCTACGCGATCGTTCCTACACCGGCACCCGGACTGCGGCGCGCAGGCCGCCCATCGGGCTCTCGCTCAGCATGATGTCGCCGCCATGCGAGCGGGCGATGTCGCGGGCGATCGCAAGGCCCAATCCGCTGCCGCCTTCGTCCTGGTTGCGGGCGTCGTCGAGCCGCAGGAACGGCTTGAACACTTCTTCGCGCATATTAGCGGGAATGCCGGGGCCGTCGTCGTCGACGGTGATGGTGAGGTAGCGGTGGTCTCTGTGGCCGGTGATCGAGATCGTATCGGCGTGGCGCGCCGCGTTGGAGACGAGGTTGGCGAGGCAGCGCTTGAACGAGGCCGGCTTCACCGTCACCACAGGCAGGCCGTGGAACGCGACGGTCGTGGTGTGGCCGTGGCGCTCGGCGTCGCTGCGCAATTCCTCCAGCGCCATCGCCATGTCGGTCGGCTGCGCGACCTCGCCGGAATCGCCGCGCGCGAAGGCAAGATAGTCCTCCAGCATCATCGACATCTCGTCGACGTCCTTGCGCATCGCGTCGATCTCCGGACCTTCGCCGAGCAGCGCGAGCTCGAGCTTGAAGCGGGTCAGGATGGTGCGCAGATCGTGCGACACGCCGGCCAGCATCGCGGTGCGCTGCTCGATCGAGCGCTCGACGCGCGCCTTCATCTCGATGAACGCCTGCGCCGCGCGCCGCACCTCGCGGGCGCCGCGCGGCCGGAAGTTCGGCGCCTCGCGGCCCTTGCCGAAACTCTCGGCGGCATCGGCGAGCCTTAGGATCGGCTTGATCTGGTTGCGCAGGAACAGCACGGCGACGATCAACAGGATCGTCGAGGTGCCGAGCATCCAGAAGATGAAGATCTCCGAATTGGAGGCGTAGGCGGCGCTGCGCTGCGCGAAGATCCGCATCACGGAATCGTCGAGCTGGACGCGGATCTCGACCAGATTGGATTTGCCGACGGTGTCGATCCAGAACGGCCGGTTGATCTGCCGGCCGAGCTGCACCGACAGCGTCTGGTCGAGCAGCGAGAAGAACGGTTTTGGCCCCGGCGGCGGCATGTCGCCTGCAGGGAGGAAATCGACCACAAGCTGCAGCTTCTGGGCGATGCGGCGCAGCTGCGCGCGGTCCTTGTCCTGCGGGTAGTTCTTGTAGACGTCGATCAGCGCCGCGATATCCGACACCACCGCGGCCGACAGCCGCCGCGTCACCGTGTTCCAGTGCCGCTCCATGAACACGAACGCGACCACGGTCTGCAGGATCACCATCGGCACGATCATGATCAGCAGCGCGCGGGCATAGAGGCCGGTCGGCATCCAGCTCTTGAACGCATTGCCAACAGCACCATTGGCCTTCGAGACGCGCTGCGACGCGTTCTTGATCAGGGTCAGGCCGGTGTCGAGCGTGCTCATGGCAAATTCTTCGCGAGAAGCTTACGGCGAGGCCACCAGGCGATAGCCGATGCCGCGCACCGCCTGCAGGAACAGCGGATTGGCGGGATCATGCTCGATCTTGCGGCGCAGGCGGTTGATCTGCACGTCGACCGCGCGCTCGTTGACGGTGCCGCCGCTGGTCAGCGCGGCACGCGGCACGGTCTCGCCCGGCGCGCTGGCGAGGATGCGCAGCATCTCGCGCTCGCGGTCAGTGAGGTGGATGATCTCCTCGCCCTGGCGCAGCTCGCTGCGCTCGATGTGGAACAGGTAGGGACCGAACGCGATCTGCTCGACCGCGGCGACCTGCGGCGGCGCGGTGCGCTTGAGGATGTTGCCGATGCGCAGCACCAGCTCGCGCGGCTCGAACGGTTTGGCGACATAGTCGTCGGCGCCGATCTGCAGGCCCTCGATGCGGGCTTCCGCCTCGTGGCGCGCGGTCAGCATGATGATCGGCACGGTCGAGGAGCTGCGAATGAAGCGGGCGAGGTCGAAGCCGTTTTCGCCGGGCATCATCACGTCGAGGATGAGCAGGTCGAAATGCAGCCCCAGCAGCTTGGCGCGGGCGTCGGTGGCGCTCATCGCCGTGGTGACGCGATAGCCTTCGCCGGACAGGAAGCGCGACAACAGGTCGCGGATGCGGCGGTCGTCGTCGACCAGCAGAAGATGCGGCGCATCGTCGGCCGGCTCCGCCGGCGTGCGCAGCATGGCTGTAGCCTGCACCACGGTCACTCCCTCGCTTTTCTGCCGCCGAAGATCGCCTCCAGCACCTTGTCGGGATCGTCGCGGTCGATCATGGCGCGCAGGAACTGGCGAACCGTCTCGACACCCTCGGCATCGATTCCGGCGATTGCGCGGTTGATGCGATCGGTCTGCAGCCCGGCGAGCCGTGCGACCAGCGCTTCGCCCTTGGGCGTCGCGTAGAGCAGGCGCTGCCGGCGGTCATTGTTGCCGGTCTTCTGCACGATGTAGCCCTCGTCCAGCAGCTGCTTGAGCACCCGCCCGAGCGACTGCTTGGTGATTCGGAGTACATCGAGCAGGTCGGCGACCTTCAGCCCGGGATAGCGGGTGACGAAGTGGATGACCCGGTGGTGGGCGCGGCCGAAGCCGAACGCCTCCAGCTCCTGGTCGGCGTCACCGACAAAGTCCCGATAAGCGAAGAACAGCAGCTCGATAATGTCCCAGCGCAGTTCGCGCGCACCCGCCGGAGCGGCGGACGCGGCCTCGCTCCCCTGCGAATCGGGCTTGGCTGCCATGCCTGAGTAATTTATGTCAGTCATATTGACGTATCTTGGGTTCAATGTTACAAAACTGCCCGTCGCGACGAAACATTAGGTCGTTTCGCCCTCGACAGCGTTTGAGGCGGCCTGAAAGAGCCAGTGATGGCGGTTTGGGCCGCAAATTGGACTACCGTGCGATTGTCGAGCGGCATTTCGGCAAACATACTGGACTTCAGCAATCCGCAAAAGCATGTCTAACCGGCATGTTGGCAACGGAACCGGCCCGGTCGGCCGGAAGTGGTGAAGTTCAGGCCGACCAAGTCATTAGGCCCGGGAGAAACGGGCCGGCGCCGAGACATCGCGCCGGTTCCGACAGCGGAAAGCAACAAGAAGATGAGCTTGAAATTCGATATCCAGCCTGCGCCCAGCCCGACGCCCGAGAAGGAGCGCGTGGCGAAGCTCGTGGACCCCGGCTTCGGCCGGATCTTCACCGATCACATGGCGATCGTCCGCTACAATCAGGCCAAGGGCTGGCACGACGCGCGCATCGAGGCGCGGGCGAATTTTCCGCTCGATCCGGCCGGCGCCGTCCTGCATTACGCACAGGAAATTTTCGAAGGCCTCAAGGCCTACAAGCGGGACGACGGCGGCGTGAACCTGTTCCGCCCGGACGCCAACGCACGGCGCTTCCGCGATTCGGCCGAGCGCATGGCGATGGCGCCGCTGCCCGAGGACGTGTTCATCGATGCGGTCGACCAGCTGGTGCGGATCGACCGCGCCTGGATCCCGGGCGGCGAGGGCAGCCTCTATCTGCGTCCGTTCATGATCGCGAGCGAGATCTTCCTCGGCGTCAAGCCGTCGGCGGAATACATCTTCTCGGTGATTGCCTCGCCGGTCGGCTCCTATTTCAAGGGCGGCCCCGCGCCGGTGTCGATCTGGGTGTCGGAGAATTACACGCGCGCGGCGATCGGCGGCACCGGCGCGGTCAAGTGCGGCGGCAATTACGCCGCGAGCCTGCGCGCGCAGGCCGAGGCGATCCAGCACGGCTGCGATCAGGTGGTGTTCCTCGACGCGGTCGAGCGCCGCTACATCGAGGAGCTCGGCGGCATGAACGTGTTCTTCGTGTTCGACGACGGCTCGCTCGCGACGCCGCCGCTCGGCACCATCTTGCCCGGCATCACCCGCGATTCCATCATCGCGCTCGCCAAGGACGCCGGCACCAAGGTGCGCGAGGAGCCCTACACGATCCAGCAATGGCGCGCTGACGCCGCCAGCGGCAGGCTGAAAGAAGCCTTTGCCTGCGGCACCGCGGCGGTGATCTCGCCGATCGGCAAGGTGTGTTCGGCGAGCGGCAATTTCGAGATCAGCGGCGGCGTCGCCGGCCCGGTCGCGATGGGGCTGCGCAAGAAGCTGGTCGACATCCAGTACGGCCGCACCAACGATCCGCACAACTGGATCCGCAACGTCGCGTGACTGGCGGCACGGCGTAAGGCACGCACGCTCTCTGACTCCCTCGCCCCGCTCTTGCGGGGAGAGGGTGGGGTGAGGGGCTCTTCCGTCCGCGGACACCGCCTTCGCAATAGACACCATGCCATGCCCCTCACCCGAAATTCGCTTGCGCGAATTTCGACCTCTCCCCGCAAAGGGCGGGGAGAGGTTTAGGAAACGCCGTCACTTTCCTGTGCGATCGGCCGTGGTTTGGTGAACGGCCCGGCGCGGACGCGCGACAAAGGCCTCGGTTGCTGCTCCGATCACCCAAGCTTCTCGCGTGACATATGGCCAAAACACTCACACCACGCCTGAACTGCGCCGCGCTGATCCTGGCTGCGGCGTTCTCGTTCACGGCACCCGGTTCGCCGGCCCGGGCCGAGACCATCATCGACGTTCGCACCGCCGACGCGGAGATGAATGCCGCCATCGCCCATGCCCGCGAGACGCTGCCGACCTTCTGGGCCTCCTACGAGGCGCCGAAGCCGTCGGAGACCGGACATTCGCTCAAGGTCCGCTTCCCGACCGGCGGCAGCCGCGGCGAGCACATCTGGATGGCCGACGTCAAAAAACTGCCGAACGGCGGCTATTCCGCACGCTTCGCCAACCAGCCGCGCGATCTGCCGGGCAAGCGGGTGGGCGATCTGGTCGAATTCAAGCAGGCCGACATTTCGGACTGGATGTTCATGCGCAACGGCAAGATCGTCGGCGGCGAGACCATCAAGCCGCTGCTGAAGTCGATGCCGAAGGCCGAGGCCGACGCCCTCCGCGCGCGGATGGAGCAGCCGTAGAGCATGATCCGGACCCGGAGGGCCGCGTTAGCGCAAAGTGTGAAGCGGTTTTCCGAAAAGATCATGCTCGAACAAAGAGCTAAAGCGCGATGATCGCGCTTTAGGCGACAGGCCCGGGTTGCCGCCATTCGCGCCGGCTGGTAAACGCCGCGCATGGCCGACAAACCCAAAAAACCGCAGAAACTGAAGGCGCGCCTGCCGCGCGGGCTGGAGGATCGTGGCCCGGCCGCGATCAACGCCACGCGCCAGATGGTCGAGAAGATCCGCGCCGTCTACGAGCTCTACGGCTTCGAGCCGGTGGAGACGCCGGCGATGGAATACACCGACGCGCTCGGCAAATTCCTGCCCGACCAGGACCGCCCCAACGAGGGCGTGTTCTCGTTCCAGGACGACGACGAGCAGTGGATCTCGCTGCGCTACGATCTCACCGCGCCGCTCGCGCGCTACGTCGCCGAAAACTTCGACGCGCTGCCGAAGCCGTATCGCTCCTATCGCTTCGGCTATGTGTTCCGCAACGAAAAGCCCGGCCCCGGCCGCTTCCGCCAGTTCATGCAATTCGACGCCGACACGGTCGGCTCGGCTTCGCCGGCGGCGGATGCGGAAATCTGCATGATGGCGGCCGATACGATGGAAGCGCTCGGCATTCCGCGCGGCGCCTATGTCGTCAAGGTGAACAACCGCAAGGTGCTCGACGGCGTGCTCGAGGCGATCGGGCTGAGCGGCGAGGAGAATGCGGGGCGCCGCCTCACGGTGCTGCGCGCGATCGACAAGCTGGACAAGTTTCCCGCCGACGAGGTGCGCAAGCTGCTTGGTCCCGGACGCTGGGATGGCGGCGAAGAGGGCAAGGGCGATTTCACCAAGGGCGCCGATCTCAGCGCAGCCGATGCCGACATCGTCCTCGCGGTCACCGAAAAGCGCGACGACTGGAAAGAGGCAATCGCGGCGGCCGAGACCTATCTTGCCAGGAGCGAAGTCGGTCAGGCCGGTGTGGGCGAGCTCGAAGAGATCGCCAAGCTGGTCGCGGCGTCGGGCTATGGCATAGATCGCATTCGTATCGATCCTTCGGTGGTGCGCGGCCTCGAATACTACACCGGCCCGGTCTACGAGGTTGAGCTGCTGCTCGACACCAAGGACGAGAAGGGCCGTCCGGTGCGGTTCGGCTCGGTCGGCGGCGGCGGACGCTATGACGGCCTGGTCTCGCGCTTCCGCGGTGAGCCGGTGCCGGCGACCGGTTTCTCGATCGGCGTGTCGCGCCTGCAGGCTGCGCTCACGATGCTCGGCCAGCTCGATACGCAGGCCGCGTTCGGCCCCGTCGTCGTCACCGTGTTCGACCGCGACCGCGTCGCCGACTACCAGAAGATGGTCGCAGAGCTGCGTCAGGCCGGCATCCGCGCCGAGCTCTATCTCGGCAATCCGAAGAACATGGGTAACCAGCTCAAATACGCCGATCGGCGCAACTCGCCCTGCGTCATCATTCAGGGCTCCGATGAAAAAGCGCGCAGCGAGGTGCAGATCAAGGATTTGATCGAGGGCGCCAAGGCCGCGGCCGCCATCGCCTCCAACCAGGAATGGCGCGAGATGCGGCCGGCGCAGTTCTCCTGCGCCGAGGCCGATCTGGTCGCCAAGGTGCGCGAAGTGCTGGCGCGGCATGACGTGAAGTGGGGATAGCTGGATTGCCCTGCGCGGGCTTGACCCGCGCAGCCATCTTCAAAAGGATGGCGCGCCGAACCCGGCAATGACCGGTTCGCATGTCAACGATAACAAGGGAGTTTTTCCGATGCCCGAGATCACCGTCAGCATGGCCGCCGGCCGCACCGAGGAACAGAAGCTCGGCATGATGCGCGACATCACCCAGGCGCTGGTGAAGAACCTCGGCGTCGATGCGGACGCGGTCGTGATCCAGATCAACGAGGCGCCGCTGCATCACAAGATGAAGGGCGGCAAGAGCTTCGTCGAACGCGCTGCGGCCGCGAAGAAGTGACGCGTTAGCGTCATTCCGGGGCGGCCCGTCAGGGCTGAACCCGGAATCTCGATCCGCCACTTCTGGATTCCGGGTCCACGCTTCGCGTGCCCCGGAATGACGTCTGAGGCAGCATGGACGCACGCGACTTCATCACAATCGGCATGAGCGCCGAGCGCACACTCGTGGTGCCGCCGGAGCGCACGGTCGGGCATTTCGTGCCCGGCATGCCGATGGTCTATGCGACGCCGATGATGATCCTCGAAATGGAGATGGCGTCGGGCGACGCCATCCGCGCGGCGCTGCAGCCCGGCTGGGTCACCGTCGGCACCGAGGTCGACATCCGCCATCTCGCCGCAGCGCTGGTCGGCGCCGCGGTGCGCACCACCTCGAAGGTCATCGCGGTCGAGCGCCGCGTGATCCGCTTCGAGGTCGAAGCTTTTGAAGGCACGCGCAAGCTCGGCGAAGGCCGCCACGCCCGCGGCCTGATCAATGTCGCGAGCTTCAACAAGCGGCTCGCCGGGACGTCGGGGCAGGCGCCGTAGACCGGTGCGTCTGCGCTGGCCACATACTCCAACGTCATCCTGAGGTGCGAGCCTTGCAGCGCTATTGCGCTGCTGGGCGAGCCTCGAAGGATGGGCCGCGGGCCGTGCATCCTTCGAGGCTCGCAAGAGCTCGCACCTCCAGCGACAAAGGCGGAGCCTTTGCGCGGGGATGACGGGCTTACAGAAATGCTCGCGGCGGTGGGCACGCTTGCGCTTTGCCCACCCTATTCACTTCGCCAATTCCTTCGAGCGCTTCGTCGCGGCGGCGATGGCGCGGGTCATCAGCGGCTGCATGCCGTCATCAGCCATCAGCACCTCGAGCGCCGCGGCGGTGGTGCCGCCGGGCGAGGTGACGTTCTGGCGCAAGGTCGCCGACGGCAGATCCGAACGATGCAGCAACTCGCCGGAGCCGGCGACGGTCGCGCGCGCCAGCGTGGTCGCGAGCTGCTCGGGCAGGCCGGCCGCGACGCCGGCGCGCGCCAGCTCTTCGGCGAGCAGGAACACATAGGCGGGGCCGGAGCCGGAGACCGCGGTCACCGCGTCCATCAGACCTTCATCGTCGACCCATTCGACGAGCCCGGTCGCCTGCAGCAGCGCATCCGTGGTGGCGCGCTGCGCGGCGGTGACTGTCTTTGCCGGCACCGCGACCGTGATGCCGCGGCCGATCGCCGCCGGCGTGTTCGGCATCGCGCGCACCACCGCGCCGCCGACGACCTCCTCCAGCGCCGCAATCGTGGTGCCGGCCATGATCGAGACCACCAGCGAGGCGGGGCCGACGAACGCCTTCAGCGCGGCCCCGGCCTCGCGGAACGATTGCGGCTTCACCGCGACGACGAGCGTGTCCACCGCGCCGATGTCCTGGGCTTTCGGATTGAGCCGGACGCCCTTTGCGGCGAGCGCGGAAATCTCCGGCGAAAGGTAGGGATCGATCACCACGACCCGCTCGGGCGCAAGTCCCTGCGCCAGCCAGCCGGTCAGCATCGCGCCGCCCATCTTGCCCGCGCCCGCAAGCGCGATGGTGCCGGTGGTGCTTTTCAATGCGCTGCTTGTCGTGTTCACGGGCCGCTCCACAAACTCGCCGTCGTCCCGGCCTAGTGCGCAATTGCGCACGGGGGCCGGGACCCGTAGCCACAGGCGGTTCTAGTAAAGCGAGGAGCGAGCCACAAGCAGTTTGCTCAAGCACTGCTGCTGCGGAGTATGGCTCCCGGCTTTCGCCGGGACGACGCCGAATGTGTGGATGGGCCCGAGCGACGCTGCCTACGCCTCGCCCTCGGTGTCGAACATCGCGGCGGACATCGCCTCGGCCGCGGACTTGCCGGCCCACACCACGAACTGGAACGCCGGGTAGTAGCGCTCGCAGGCGTGGATGGCGTTGACCACCATGGTCTCGCATTGCGCGGTGGAGGCGGTGAGACCGCCGGGCAGCACCAGCGCCTGGCGATGCATGATCATGCCGGTGTGGGTCCACAGATCGAAATGGCCGACCCACAATTGCTCGTTGATCGCGGCGACCAGCCGCTGCACCTCGGCGCGCCGCGCCGGCGGAATCTTCATGTCGAACGCGCAGGCGAGATGCAGCGCGTCGATCTCGCCCATCCAGGTGAAGGAGAGCTGATAGTCGGTCCAATCGCCCTTGGAGACGATGGTCACCTCGTCTTCGCCGGAACGCTCGAACGCCCAGTTGTTGTCGGTGGCGATATCCTCGACCACCGCAAGCGGGTTATTCCGGGATTCGATTACGCTTTCGAGGAGGGACATGCCGACTCGACCCTTGTTCTTATGATGATCGGTTGATACGCACACGGAAGCCGGCATGCGACAAACAGCGTCGTGGCCGAGTGCAGTTCCTTTGAGCGGGCTTCCGGATGCCCCTGGACCTGACGCGGATGAAGTGATGTGATTTGCGGAATCCGCGCAACCGCACGCCGAGTCCGTCCACAGCCAAAGCGCGCGTCGTCCACAACTGATCTCCGCCACACTTTTGATTTTGAGAACAAATCGGAATCGGCGTGGTGCCGTAACGGTTTGTTAACTATTTCTCGGCGCCTCAAAGCGGCCGTGAATCAGCTGCGGAGCGCGCGATCGCTCCCGCCGAGCCTCGCGGGGCGCTCATGGGGACATGCCGATTCTCCGTGCCAAGGTGCTTGCCCGCCTGTCGCGGTTTAGTCATATTTGCTGTCGGGCACGTCCATCCCGGGCGTGCCGATGTTCTCAGGGCGGGGTGGAAATCCCCACCGGCGGTAAGGGTGATGAGCCCAAGCCCGCGAGCGCCTTCCTCCGCGAAGCCGGGAGAAGGGTCAGCAGATTCGGTGCAACTCCGAAGCCGACGGTTACAGTCCGGATGAAAGAGAACGGTTGCGGCAGCCCGCGCGGTTTCGTGTGGGGCTCGTGTCGTTGTCCGTGTGCCCTGATTCTGGTCCTGAAAGAGGAAAGCCATGAATCAGATGTTGCAAGACGCTGAAGTCCAAACTTCTCAAGTCCAAGCCTCCGAAACCGAAAATGCTCCCGACACGCCGGCGCTTCCGCCGGCGGTGGAGCATCCACGCTTCGCCAAACCGCAGCGCGTCGCCTTCGTGCAATCGGCCTGGCATCGCGACGTGGTCGAGGAGTGCCGCATCGCATTCCTGCGGGAGATCGAAGAGCGCCACATCACCAATGTCGATGTGTTCGAGGTGCCGGGCTCGTTCGAGATCCCGCTGCATGCGCAGATCCTGGCGAAGACGCGGCGCTACACCGCGATCGTCGCCGCCGGCCTCGTCGTCGACGGCGGCATCTACCGCCACGAGTTCGTCGCCGACACCGTGATCAAGGCGCTGATGGATGTGCAGCTGCGCACCGAGGTGCCGGTGTTCTCGGCGGTGCTGACGCCGCAGCAATTCCACGAGACCGAGGTGCATTACGACTTCTTCCGCAAGCACTTTGCCATCAAGGGCGTCGAGGTCGCGGAAGCCTGCGCCAACACCCTGCTCAGCCTGGAACGTTTGCGCGGCCAGGTCGCGGCGGGGATCGTCGGCTAGCACTGGTGCAAATGCGATCCCGGCATGCGCGCCGGGATCGCTCGCCTGCTGCGCTTTCGGCTATGCTTGACGGCATAAAACAAAAGCGTGGGAGGCATCCATGACCGAACAACATTCCACCGACTGGCTCGGCCTGTCGGGCCGCGTTGCCGTCGTCACCGGGGGAGGCGGCGGCATCGGCCGCGCCACCGCCGTCAGCTTTGCGCGTGCCGGCGTCAAGGTGGCCGCGATCGATCGCGACGAGCGCGGGCTTGCGGGGACGAACGAGAAGCTGCGCGGGATTGGCGAGCATCATCTCGTCCAGGCGTGTGACACGACCAGCGCCGAGAGTATCGCTGCCGCCGCCGACGCCGTGGAGCGCGCGCTCGGTCCATCCGACATCCTCGTCAACACCGCCGCGGTGCTGCGTCCCGGCGGGCTCGACACGCTGTCGCTCGCCGAATGGAATGCGGTGCTCGCGGTCAATCTCACCGGCTACTTCATCTGCGCGCAGGCGTTCGGCCGCCAGATGCGCAAGATCGGGCGCGGCAGCCTGATCCACGTCGCCTCGATCGCCGCCAGCAATGCGCAGGGCCAGAGCGGCGCCTACAGCGTCAGCAAGGCCGGCGTCGTGATGCTGTCGCAGCAGCTCGCGGCGGAGTGGGGGCCGCACGGCATTCGGAGCAACGTGGTCAGTCCCGGCCTCGTGGTGACGCCGATGAGCCAGGCGTTCTACGATACGCCGGGGGTGACCGAGCGGCGCACCGCGGTGGTGCCGCTGCGCCGGATCGGCGCGCCGCAGGACATGGCGGATGCGACGCTGTTCCTGGCTAGCGACCGCTCGTCCTATGTCAACGGCGAGGAGATCATCGTCGATGGCGGCTATGCGCGGACCCTGATGAGCCACGTGCCGCGGCCGGGGTTTTGAAGCGGCGGCGCGGCCGATCGGCAATCAATAACGGCCGCCACTCCCTTTTTGCTGCGTGATCCATTCCGACAAGGTCTTGGGTCGCGCTTCCGCTGTGCCGCGATTTGATTGGCCCGGGATTGCCTTGTTCCGGACCGCCGTCTGCGGGCGCTGCCGGAGCTCCCGCGCGTCCGGCGCCGTGGCGGGCTTTGACGCTGCGGCGAGATGGTCGGCGGCTTCCTTTTCGAGACGCAGCTTCTTCAAGCGCGCCATCTTGTCACGCTCGGCTTCGGCTTCCGCGGTGTCGGACAGCAGCGTCTTCGGGTGAGCGGTCTCGGCGGGCACGAGGAGCCCGATGATGGTTTCTTCGCCAAGCGCCTTGCAGGCTTCGAAGCGGTGCAGTCCCTCGACCAGAACGAAGCGATCTTCGTCGGATCGAACGAGGATGGGATCCTGCTGGCCGACGGCCAGAATGCTTTCGGCGATTTCCTGAACCAGCTCGGGTTTGAGAGCTTTCTTCCGCTTCACCGGAACGTAAATCTTGTCGATCGGGAAGCTTTCCGGTTTGGGCATAGCTTCACCTCCGTAAGGATCGAGTTCCCATCCAGAGCACCAGGCGCCGGGAGCGGGACTTTAAGGATGAAGCGCCCGAGCGCCAAGGTAATTCCCTCGCGCCGACTGGACCACCCGCACGCGCGGGTGATGACATCGAGTTGGTCGATTAACAGTTGAAGCAGACCAACCCGTCATCCTGAGGCGCTCGCTCTGCGGCGCACTTGCGCCGCAGCGCGAGCCTCGAAGGATGAATCGGCCACAGACGGGGCCGTCGATCCTTCGAGGCTCGCAAGAGCTCGCACCTCAGGATGACGGATCCGACGGTGGCGCCACACGCTCACTGTCGTTGCGAAGGCCGGGCTACAGCGTGCGCTGCAATGGAGTGCGGTGGTTATGGTCCCGGCTTTCCGCCGGGACGACGGCTAATACCGAACTTAATCGAACAGGCTCGACACCGACTCTTCCGCCGCGGTGCGGCCGATCGCCTCCGCGATCAGGCCGGCGATCGAGATGGTGCGGATGTTCGGCGACTTGTTGACCGCCTCGGTCGGCAGGATCGAGTCGGTGATGACCAGCTCCTTCAGCCGCGACGAGGCGATGCGCGCGGCGGCGCCGCCGGACAGCACGCCGTGGGTGATGTAGGCCGAGACCTCCTTGGCGCCGTGCGCGATCAGCGCCTCAGCCGCGTTCACCAGCGTGCCGCCGGAGTCCACGATGTCGTCGACCAGGATGCAATTGTAGCCGGCGACGTCGCCGATCACGTTCATCACCTCGGACTCACCGGGGCGCTCGCGGCGCTTGTCGACGATCGCGAGCGGGGTGTTGATGCGCTTGGCGAGGCCGCGCGCCCGCGCCACGCCGCCGACGTCGGGCGACACCACCATCACCTTGGCGAGGTCGAACTTTTCCCTGATGTCGCGCACCATCAGCGGCGCCGCGAACAGATTGTCGGTCGGGATGTCGAAGAAGCCCTGGATCTGGCCGGCATGCAGGTCGAGCGTCATGACACGGTCGACGCCAGCGCGCGAGATCAGGTTGGCGACGAGCTTGGCCGAGATCGGCGTGCGCGAACCGGATTTCCGGTCCTGGCGGGCATAGCCGAAATACGGCACCACCGCGGTGATGCGGCGCGCCGAGGCGCGGCGCAGCGCGTCGGTGATGATCAGCAGCTCCATCAGATTGTCGTTCGCCGGATACGACGTCGACTGCAGGATGAACATGTCCGAGCCGCGGATGTTCTCCTGGATCTCGACGAAGATCTCCATGTCGGCGAACCGCCGGACCACGGCCTTGGTCAGTTCGAGGCCAAGCCCCTTGGCGATGTCCTGCGCCAGCGCAGGATTGGAGTTGCCGGCGACGAGCTTGATTGATCCGTTCTTTGCCGACATCGATGCTTCCCCCCGCGCCTTGCTGGATACGACGTGCAGCATCTCAAGTCCTTACAGAACCGGCGGGTTTTCGGTGCGCGAGGGAATATCAGGATGGCGCCTCGGCTGGCAACCCATTAGCCCGGCTCAGCCAGCGTTTTCTTGGGCAAAAATACCCCTTCTCCGGGGTATCGCGGGGTTTAGTTAGCGGAATATCCGAGCGCGACGGTCTCGGCCGCGGCCGGCGGTGGGGCGTTGGCGACCGCGGGGCCGCGCAGCTCCGGGGCCGGGCCGGGCGCAGGGCTCGCCGCGCCGCCATTGATCATGCTGGAGAGGCCGCTGAGGCCGGCCTGGGCGATCTTGCGCAAGACCAGATCGTCGGCGGCGGCCCAGGCGTCGCGGCCGGCCTTGCCGGCGGGCTCCTCGCCGGAGAGGCGGAGCGCGCGCTGCTGGTTATTGTCGTAGACGTCCCACACCCACGCGATCACGGTGCGGCCGCGCACCACCTGCGCCGACAAATAGCTGCGGACGCGAAAAGCGGCGGCGCCTTCGCGCGACACGATCGAGAGACTGCGCAGCTTCGATTCGCTGTCGAGCACGCCGACCATGCGGTCGAACACCTGCGGCGGCGGGCCGTCGATCGATTCGAACGTAACAGTCGCGCCGCTCGCCGGTGTTGCCATCGCATAGGAATCGGCCGCACCGCCGCCGGCGGCGCAGCCGCCGAGCGTGCCGCCGATCGCAAGCCAAGTGGCGGCGATCGCGACGCGCACGATCGTCCCGGTTCGAGACTGGCTGTTTGACGCTTCCCTCATTGCGTCCTGCGATATCGTTAAAACCGCTTAACGTCTAGGGCAGCGAGGGCACAGCGCCGTGAGCGAAACCGCCCGCAAAGGGGATGGATGGCAGGCTCGCCTGAAGAAACCACGGCAAAACAAGAATCTACGGCCTGATTCTGGGCCGACCAGAGCCAGGCCGCCGCATCGGATTTCTGTGTTCAATCGGCCAAATGATGCCGCATTGCGTCGGTGATCCAGCTCCATTCCCGGTTCGGACTGGCGTCCGGCGATGACGCCGCGATCAGCCTTCCAGCGCGATCGCGTGAACGTGGCGGCCGTAGTCGGCTTCCTTGCGATGCACCGAGCGGCGATAGCTGAAGCAGCGCTGGTCGGCATAGGTGTCGATGCCGAGATCGTCGATCATCAGCACGCCGGCATTTTCCAGCCGCATCCGGATGAAGCCGGCGAGATCGAACATCGCATGGCCGTCGCGTTCGCCGGGGATGAAGAACATGCCGTTCTCGGCATCGGCATCGATGAAGCGCGCGACGAACTCGTTGCCGACCTCGTAGGACTCCTGGCGGATCATCGGGCCGATCGCGGCGACGATGCCGCTGCGGTCGGCGCCGAGCTTCTCCATCGCGGCGATGGTCGATTCCAGAATGCCGGTCAGCGCGCCCTTCCAGCCGGCATGCGCCGCGCCGATCACGCGCGCATTGGGATCGACCAGCAGGATCGGGCCGCAGTCGGCGGTGGTCACCGAGATCGCGAGGCCCTCGGTTCGCGTCACCAGCGCGTCGGCCTTGGGACGCGGGGCGCCGTTCCACGGCGCGGTGACGACAGCGACGTCGGGCGAATGCACCTGATGCACGCTGATCAGCTGCGCGAGCGGCACGCCGAGCTGCTCGGCCATCCGCCGCCGGTTCTCGGTGACCTTGGCCGGATCGTCGTTGGAGCCGAGGCCGCCATTGAGGCTGGCGTAGACCCCGTCGGAGACGCCGCCCTCGCGCGAAAAGAACGCGTGGCGCAGGCCCGGAATGGCCGACAGCAGCGGAGATCCCAGTGTCATGACTATTCAGCCTCGTCAGGTTGATCGCTGAGGCCAGCGATCGAGGTGAGGCGCGGATCGGAGATCGCCATCGCCTTGAACATCGAGCCCATGCCGCCGCGGCCCGAATCGGTCAGCCGCTTCAGCGCACCGGCAATGTCGGCGGAGACTTCCGGGCTGGCCTTGGCCATCAGGCCGGCGGCGCGGGCCTCGACGCCGAGGCGCTTGAGGAAGTCGCCCTGCGTCACCGGCCCGTGCACGTTGGCGCCGACATCCTCGGCGGCCCGCGCCAGCGCCTGGAAATCGACATGGGCGGTGATGTCGGCCTCGCCCGGGTTCTTCAGCGGGTCGGCGAAGCTGTGGCGCGCGATCGCCTGGAAGGTGTCGCCGGCGTCGCTGCGCAGATGCCCGTAGTCGATGATCAGCGCGGCGCCGTCCTGGTCGCGCACCCGCGTCGCAAGCTTCATGATCTCGGTGTCGGGCCGCCATTCGAAGATCGCGCCCATCGGCGCCGCGCGCACCAGCGGCGGCAGCAGCACCTCGAAGTTCGGCACCGGGTCGGGGGTGGCGGCGAAGTAGAGCCGGCCATTGGCATCGATCCCGACGGTGCGCTCGTGCCAGCCGGTCTCGCGCCGGACCATCTGGTGGATCGGCAGCACGTCGAAATATTCGTTGGCGAGAATGACCGCGGGTCCCTCCGGCACCTCGTCGATGCTTTCGTGCCAGGTGATGTTGCGCACCCCCGCCAGTGTCGCGCTCTGTTTTTCGCGCAGCACCGGGTTGACCTCGACGAGGTGGATGCTGAGCGACTGGTACAGCGGCGGCAGCACGCGGAGCGCGCGCAGCGCATCGGCCATCATGGTGCCGCGGCCGGGCCCGAGCTCGATCAGGCGCAGCGTCGCGGGCGAGCCGATCGCGCGCCAGATCGAGGCGCTCCACAGCCCGAGCAGTTCGCCGAACATCTGGCTGACTTCCGGCGCGGTGGTGAAATCGCCGTCGCGGCCCAGCGGATCACGCGACAGATAGTAGCCGTACTGCGGATGCATCAGGCACAATTCCATGTAGCGCCAGACCGGCATCGGCCCGGACAGCTTGATCAGCTTCCTGATCTCGTCCAGCAGAGGAGAGGGGTCGCTCACGGCTGTCCTTGAACTGAGCTTGAAACGGAGTCGGGCGCCGGCCCGTTCGCCTTGCGGCGGACGGCGGCCACGATGATGATAGCGCCGACAATAATCATTGGCACCGACAGCAACATACCCATGGTTAACCCGCCCCACAGGAATCCGAGCTGCGGGTCGGGCTCTCTGAAATGCTCGCCGATGATTCGGGCAATGCCGTAGATCGCGATGAAGCTGCCGAGGATCAGGCCGGGCCGCCGCAAGGCCCCCATCCGGATCATGATGGCGAGGATGGCAAACAGCACGATGCCCTCCAGCCCCGCCTCATAGAGCTGGCTCGGATGCCGCGGCAGCGGCCCGCCATTGGGAAAGATCATGGCCCAGGGCAGGCTGGCCTCGGCCGGGCGGCCCCACAACTCGCTGTTGATGAAATTGGCGAGGCGGCCGAGGAACAGCCCGATCGGCGCCACCGCGGTGGTGATGTCGCCGAGCGACAGGATCGAGATGTTGTTGCGGCGGGCAAACCACATCACGGCGGCGACGCAGCCTAGGAAGCCGCCGTGGAACGACATGCCGCCCTTCCACAATTCGAGGATTTCCGCCGGGTGCTCGATGAAGAACGGCAGATTGTAGAACAGCACATAGCCGGTGCGGCCGCCGACGATGATGCCGATGGTGACCCAGAGGATGAAGTCGTCGAGCTGCGGCAGCGTGATCGGCGCTGGTCCGCCCCACAGCCGCTCCTTCTTGATCAGCGAGCGGGCGTAGATCCAGCCGAGCACGATGCCGACGATGTAGGCCAGCGCATACCAGCGGATCACGATCGGCCCGAGCGAGACCGCGACGGGGTTGAACACCGGAAAGTCGATCAGCAGGAACGGCATCGGGATCAGAGCGCTTTCGTATAGACGGCGTAGGGCACGCCATGGATCGGCGGAGCATCGTGGCGCTTGCCAAAACCCATCTTCAGATACATCGGCAGTGCGACCGTCATGATGGGGCTCGTGTGCAGCGCGATCACCGGACTTAGGTCGCGCTGTGCTCGCGCAATGCATTCCGAGGTCAACGCATGCCCGAGTCCCTTGCCCCTGTCGACGGGGTCGACGACCAGCATGCGGATGATCGGCCACTCCTGGTCGAAGAACGCGGCTTTTTTAATGCCGGGACCGAAGTAGGCGACCGCGCCCGCCACCCGGTCGCCGATCTCGGCGACGATGATCTCGCCGCTGGAACTGAGCTCGGAGGTTTTTGCCAGGCCGGCGCGCATCGCCGGCCAGTCGCTGTACTGCTCGCGGAATTGGTCGAAGGCGGCGAGCGCGAGCCGGTTCACTGCGCCGGCGTCGGACGTCCGGTAGTCCCGGATGCGCGCGCGCTCCGTCATCTCTGTGCTTAGACCAGGTTGCGGCGATAGAGCGCCAGCAGCCGCTCCCAGTGCCGTTCGGCGGCGTCGCGGTCGTAGACCGGGCGCTTGGGGAAGGCAAAACCGTGATGCGTGCCGGGATAGACCTCGACCTCGTTGCTCGATCCCTTCATGCCGTCCTTGACCTTCTCGATGATCTCGGCCGGCGCGTAGATGTCGGTCTCGGCGCAGGCGAAATAGAGCTCGGCCTTGGTCTTGGCTGCGGCGAGATGCGGGCTGTCGGGCTGGTCGGTCGCCAGATGGGTGCCGTAGACCGAGGCGGCGGCCTTGACCCGATCGGGGAAATGCGTCGCCGCGTTCACTGCATAGCGGCCGCTCATGCAGTAGCCGACGGTGCCGATGATTTTGGTGTTCGCTGCCTTCTGGGTCTCGGCATAGGCGAGCAGGCCCTTGGTGTCTTCCATCACCAGCGGGATGTTGAGCGAGCTCATCAGCGCGAACATCCGCTTGCGCTCCGGCGATTCCGGATCGGGATTGATCGGGCCGAGCTCCATCACGCCGGCGCGGTAGTACATGTTGGGCAGCATCACGTAGTAGCCCGAGGTGCCGAGCCGCCGCGCCATGTCGCGCAGCTCCTCGCGGATCGCCGGCGCATCCATGTAGAAGATGACGACGGGAAACGGGCCGCCGCGCTCGGGATGGGTGATGAAGGTGGTGGTCTTGCCGTCCTTGGTCTCGATCTCGACGGTGTGCTCGATCATGGCGTTTCTGCTCGCGTTGAGAGGTGCGATTTCTGTTGTGGGTTCAATACGATTGCAAGGAAAGGCTGTTATGACAAGGCGAGCCGGGTGGGGCCTGCCATTCGCGCCGCACTTGAACCTGTCGGCGCGGATCGCCATTGTCCTTGCGCGCCCCTAGTGAATGCGGAGAGCCTGCCAGATGACCCAGACCAGCAACCGGTTTTTCGACGAGATCGGCCGTCTGATGAACGACGCCGCGGGCGCCGCCCAGGGCGTCAAGCGCGAGGTCGATCAGGTTATGCGCAACCAGGCCGAACGCATCCTGCGCGAGCTCGACGTGGTCAAGCGCGAGGAGTTCGACGCGGTCAAGGACATGGCCCGCCTGGCGCGCGAGGAGAACGAGACGCTGAAGGCGCGGATCTCGGCGCTGGAGGCCAAGCTCGGCATCGCCCCGGGAACGCCGGGCTGACGCAGTCCCCGTAGCCCGGATGAGCGAAGCGACATCCGGGATTGGTCCCGCGGAGGCACTGGTCCCGGATATCGCTTCGCTCATCCGGGCTACGCGGCCCCCTCCAGGGGAGGGTGAGCAAGAAAATTTCCTTCATTTCCTTGTCATTTCGCCCCTTTGGGGCTAAAAGCCCGCCACGTCCGCGGCCCCCGCACCCCTGGAGGCTTGCTGTGGACTTGAGCATGGGCCGCTTTGCGGCCTTTAACTTTTCAAATACAAGGACTTAACGCTATGGCGACCGTCAAGGAATTGAAGGCGACCGCGCGTCCGAAGAGCGGCAAGGGGGCCGCCCGGGCAGAGCGTCGCGCCGGGAGAGTTCCCGGAGTGATCTACGGCAACAACCAGCCCCCGGTGACCATCTCGGTCGACGACCGCGAACTGCGCCAGCGCATCCTGGCCGGCCGGTTCCTGACCACGATTTATGAGATCGATCTCGAGGGCAAGAAGCACCGCGTGATTCCGCGCGACTTCCACCTCGATCCGGTGAAGGATTTCCCGCTCCACGTCGACTTCATGCGGCTCGGCGAAGGCGCCACCATCCGCGTCAGCGTTCCGCTGCACATCGTGAACGCGGAAACCGCCCCGGGCGTCAAGCGTGGCGGCACCGTCAACATCGTGACTCACACACTCGATCTCGAGTGCTCCGTCGACAACATTCCACAATACATCGAGGCCGACGTCGGCGCGCTCGAGATCAGCTATTCGCTGCATCTGTCCGACGTCAAGCTGCCCACGGGCGTGAAGTCGCTGACCCGTGAGGACGCCACGCTGGTCACCATCGTGCCGCCGTCCGGCTACGCCGAAGAGCAGAGGGCCGCGGCTGCGGCGGCTGCTGGCGGCGCGGCTGCGCCGGCCGCGGGTGCTGCGGCTCCGGCTGCTGCGGCGGCTCCGGCTGCGGGTGCTGCGGCTCCGGCCGCGGCGGCCAAGGCGCCTGCCGGCGGCGACAAGAAGAAGTAAGGGGGCAGGTCGGCGCGCGATCGCTTGATCACGCGCCGGCACGGGATGCCGCGCCATGCGCCTCTTTGTCGGTCTCGGTAATCCCGGCGCCAGATACGCCAGCAACCGCCACAATATCGGGTTTCTGGCGGTTGACGAGATTGCGCGGCGTCATGGTTTCGCACCATGGCGCCGTCGCTTTCAGGGCGAGACCTCCGAAGGCGTGCTCGACCATGAGAAGGTCGTGCTGCTGAAGCCGACCACCTACATGAACGAATCCGGCCGCGCGGTGCAGGAGGCGGCGAACTTCTTCAAGCTCGCGCCCGCCGACATCACCGTGTTCCAGGACGAGCTCGAACTGCCGCCGGGCAAGGTGCGCGTCAAGATCGGCGGCGGCATCGCCGGCCATAACGGGCTGCGCTCGATCTCGGCGCATATCGGCAATGAGTATCGAAGGGTGAGGCTCGGGATCGGTCATCCCGGCGTCAAGGAGCTCGTGCACAGCCATGTGCTGTCGGACTTCGCCAAGAGCGACCGGGCGTGGGTGGAGGCCCTGTGCGAGGCCATCGCCGACAATGCCGGCCTGCTGGCGAAGGGGCACGACGCATCGTTCGCCAACAAGGTGCATCTGACGATGCAGGCCAAGGGATTTTTCGACAAGGGTGAGAACGGCGGCGAGCCGGCCTGATCCCCTTGTCGTCATGCCCGGCCTTGTGCCGGGCATCCACGTCTTTGGTGCCGCATGCATCGCAAGACGTGGATGGCCGGGACAAGCCCGGCCATGACGAAGCAGACAATGTTGAGGATGACATGGGATTCAAATGCGGGATCGTCGGGCTGCCTAACGTCGGCAAGTCGACGCTATTCAATGCGCTGACCGAGACGGCGGCGGCGCAGGCGGCGAACTATCCGTTCTGCACCATCGAGCCGAATGTCGGCGAGGTGGCGGTGCCGGATCCGCGGCTGGAGAAGCTCGCCGCGGTCGCGAAGTCGGGGCAGATCATCCCGACCCGGCTGACCTTCGTCGATATCGCGGGCCTGGTCCGCGGCGCCTCGCAGGGCGAAGGCCTCGGCAACCAGTTCCTCGCCAACATCCGCGAGACCGACGCCATCGCCCATGTGGTGCGCTGCTTCGAGGACTCCGACATCACCCATGTCGAAGGCAAGATCGCGCCGATCGCCGACATCGAGACCATCGAGACCGAGCTGATGCTCGCCGACCTCGACAGCCTGGAAAAGCGCGTCGACAACCTCACCAAGAAGGCCAAGGGCAACGACAAGGAAGCCAGGGAGCAGCTCGAGCTGGTCAACCGGGCGCTGGTGCTGCTGCGCGACGGCAAGCCGGCCCGCGGGCTGGAGCGCAAGCCGGAAGAGGAGCGCGCGTTCCGCATGCTCGGGCTGTTGACCTCCAAGCCCGTGCTCTATGTCTGCAACGTCGAGGAGGCCTCGGCCAAGGACGGCAACAATTTCTCGAACGCCGTGTTCGAGCGCGCCAAACAGGAGGGCGCGGTCGCGGTGGTGATTTCGGCCAAGATCGAATCCGAGATCGCGACGCTGTCGCGTGCCGAGCGCGCCGACTTCCTGGAGACGCTGGGTCTCGAAGAGGCCGGGCTCGATCGCCTGATCCGCGCCGGCTACCAGCTGCTCGACCTCATCACCTATTTCACCGTCGGCCCGAAGGAGGCCCGCGCCTGGACTATCGATCGCGGCACCAAGGCGCCCGCCGCGGCCGGCGTGATCCACACCGATTTCGAGAAGGGCTTTATTCGCGCCGAGACCATCGCCTATGACGACTACATCGCCGGCAACGGCGAAGCCGGCGCGCGCGATGCCGGCAAGCTGCGGCTCGAAGGCAAGGACTACGTCGTCGCCGACGGCGACGTGATGCATTTCCGCTTCAATACGTAATTGCAGGCTGTTTCGGCTAACTCATATTCGTAGCCCGGATGCAGCGAAGCGAAATCCGGGAAAGTCTTGCCGCGGTGAGGCTTCCCCGGATTGCGCTGCGCTCCATCCGGGCTACGGGCTTCTCCCCTTGTGGGAGAAGGTGGCGCGAAGCGCCGGATGAGGGGTATGCCTCCGCGGACTCAGGACGTGGGAGTATGCGGAGAGATACCCCTCACCGATCGCATCTGCGATGCGATCCGACCTCTCCCACAAGGGGAGAGGTGAACTTCCGCTGCTGCTTTCACCTTCTCGCCTTCACCTGTCCGCGCGGCCGATCACGTCCATCAGCTCGGTGATCTTGCGTCGCTGGTCGGCCTTGTCGCCGGAGGCGATCGCGTGCTCGACGCAATGCGCGACGTGGTCGCGCAGCACCTCTTCCTCGACACGGCGCAGCGCCGCGCGCGCCGCGGCGATCTGCGTCACCACGTCGATGCAATAGCGGTCGTCCTCGACCATGCCGGCCAATCCGCGGATCTGACCTTCGATCCGTTTGAGCCGTTTTAAACAGGATGCCTTGATCTCTTCCCTCATAAGGCTCATATACCCCCCTAGGGTATCTAAATCAAGAGGCCGGGATGCCGGCCGGGAAGAGTTTCCGTTGGCACACGCCGAGCATGACCATTCGCACGCCCATCACCACGATCACGGCGCCGCGCACGCCTGTTGCGGCGGCAAGCACGATCACGGCGCGGCACCGCCCGAGACGGCGTTCGCGATCGATCCGGTCTGCGGCATGAAGGTCAATCCGGCGACTGCGAAGCATCGCTTCAGCTACAAGGGCGAGGAGTATCTGTTCTGCAGCGGCCGCTGCCGCGAGCGCTTTGAAGCCGAGCCGGAAAAATTCCTGAAGCCTCGCGAGGCGGAGCCGCCGGCGCCAGCCGGCACCATCTACACCTGCCCGATGCATCCGGAGGTGCGCCAGGTCGGCCCCGGCAGCTGTCCGATCTGCGGCATGGCGCTGGAGCCCGAGCAGGTCTCGCTCGACGACGGGCCCGATCCCGAACTGATCGACATGACGCGGCGGTTCTGGATTGGCCTCGCGCTCACGCTGCCGGTGTTCGTGCTCGAGATGGGCAGCCATCTCGGGCTGATGCATCTGGTGCCGCAGACCTGGTCGAACTGGATCTCGCTGGTGCTGGCGACGCCGGTGGTGCTGTGGGCCGGCGCGCCGTTCTTCGTCCGCGGCTGGCAGTCGCTAGGGCTTGATCCCGAAAAGTGGCTTTCCGGTTTTCGGACCAGATCAAGCCCCACTGAAAAGCGCACGCGCAATCTCAACATGTTCACGCTGATCGCGATGGGCACCGGCGTCGCCTATGTCTACAGCGTCGTCGCCACGCTGGCGCCAGATCTGTTCCCGCCGACCTTCCGCGACATGCATGGCGCGGTCGCGGTGTACTTCGAGGCGGCCGCCGTCATCACGGTGCTGGTGCTGCTCGGCCAGGTGCTGGAACTGCGCGCCCGCGCGCAAACCTCAGGCGCGATCCGCGCGCTGCTCGGCCTCGCGCCGAAGACGGCACGGCGCATCACCGAGCACGGCGACGAGGACATCGCGATCGACGCGATCAAGGTCGGCGATCGCCTGCGCGTGCGTCCCGGCGAGAAGATCCCGGTCGACGGCATCGTGATCGAGGGCAGCGCCGTGATCGACGAATCCATGGTCACGGGTGAATCGATGCCGGTCAGCAAGGCCGAGGGCAATGGCGTGATCGGCGGCACCGTGAACCAGAGCGGCGGTCTCGTGATGCGCGCCGAGAAGATCGGGCGCGACACCATGCTGTCGCGGATCGTCGACATGGTGGCGAAGGCGCAGCGCTCGCGGGCGCCGATCCAGCGGCTTGCCGACCGCGTCGCCGGCTGGTTCGTGCCGGCGGTGATCGCCGCGGCCGTCGCTGCGTTCGCCGCCTGGGCGATGTTCGGCCCCGAGCCGCGCCTGACCTTTGCGCTGGTCGCCGCAGTGACGGTGCTGATCATCGCCTGCCCCTGCGCGCTCGGACTGGCAACGCCGATGTCGATCATGGTCGGCGTCGGCCGCGGCGCGCATTCCGGCATTTTGATCCGCGACGCGCAGGCGCTGGAACGGATGGAAGCGATCGACACGCTGGTGATCGACAAGACCGGCACGCTGACCGAGGGCAAGCCGAAGGTCGTGCGCATCATCCCTGCTGAGGGCTTTGATGAAGACGGCCTGCTGCGTCTGGCCGCCAGCGTCGAGCAGGGTAGCGAGCATCCGCTGGCGCAGGCCATCCTCGCGGCGGCAAAGCAGCGCGCGCTTGCGGTTGCCACCGTCAGCGATTTTGCCTCGCCCTCCGGCAAAGGCGCGACCGGTACGGTCGACGGCAAGCAAGTTGCGCTGGGCAACGCAGTGCTGATGGGCGAACTGAAGATCGCAACATCGGCGCTGGACGAGGCCGCAGAGGCCGCGCGCCGCGACGGTGCGACCGCGATCTACGTCGCGGCCGATGGCCGGATTGCGGGCGTGATCGCGATCGCCGATCCCGTAAAGCCGTCGGCGGCGAGCGCGCTGCAGGCGCTGCGCGGCGAAGGGCTGCGCGTCGTGATGCTGACCGGCGACAACGAGACCACCGCGCGTGCGGTGGCGCGCACGCTCGGGATCGACGAGGTCGAGGCCGGCGTGCTGCCGGAGCGCAAGAGCGAGGTGGTGCAGCGGCTGCGCGGCGAGGGCCGCACCGTCGCGATGGCCGGCGACGGCGTCAACGACGCGCCGGCGCTGGCAGCCGCCGACGTCGGCATCGCCATGGGCGGCGGCACCGACGTTGCGATCGAGAGCGCCGGCGTCACGCTGTTGACCGGTGATCTCACTGGCCTCGTGCGCGCGCGAAAACTGTCGGTCGCGACCATGCGCAACATTCGCCAGAACCTCGCCTTCGCCTTCGTCTACAACGCCGCCGGCGTGCCGATCGCGGCCGGCGTGCTGTATCCGCTGTTCGGCATTCTGCTCTCGCCGATGCTCGGCGCCGCCGCGATGGCGCTGTCCTCGGTCAGCGTCATCGGCAACGCGCTGCGGCTGGGAAGGGCGAAGCTGGATTGAGTTCTCCTTTGCCTCTCCCCGCCTGCGGGGAGAGGCCGGACCGCATCGCAAGATGCGATCCGGGTGAGGGGGACTCTCCACGAATCCGACTCTGACCATATTTGCGGATGCCGCCCCTCACCCCAACCCTCTCCCCGTAAAGAACGGGGAGAGGGAGCACAGCGCGTAGCGCGGAGAGAGAACAGCCATCACGCCGGCTGCAGCACCGTGGCCCTCCGCTCGATCTCCGCATCGAGCCAGGTCGCGAGATCCTCGCTGACCTCGACCATCGGCAGCCGCACCTCGGGGCTGTCGATCAGGCCCTGCCGCCACAGCCAGTGCTTGGCCGGCGCCGGGCTCGGCTCGGCGAACAGCAGCCGCGTCAGGCCGGCGACGCTGCGCCAGGCCGCCTGCGCGGCATCGCGATTGCCCTGCTGCAGCAGCGTGCGGATCGCGGCGAAGGTCTTGGTCTCCAGATGCGCCGACAACAGGATCGCGCCGTCGGCGCCGTCGGAGAGCGCATCGAAGGTCTGCGCGTCCTCGCCGGTCAGCACGCGGAAGCCGGCGGGCCGCCGGTTGAGGAAGTCGATCGACTGCGCGCGGTCGGCGCAGCAATCCTTCATGCCGACGATGTTTTGATGCGCGGCGAGCGCCAGCAGCGTCTCGTTGGTCAGGTTCACCGCCGTGCGGTAGGGGATGTTGTAGAGCACGATCGGCGCGGCGGCATGATCGGCGAGCGCATTGAAGTGCTGCAGCAGCCCGCGCTGCGAGGGCCGCGTGTAGTAGGGGCTCGCGATCAGATAGCCGCTGATCGGCCAGTCGCAGGTGTCGTCCAGCGTCTCCTTCATGCGTGCGGTGCTGGCGCCCGACAGCCCGAGGCAGATCGGCAGTTGGCGGGAGTTGGCAGTAAGCTCGGCGAGCACCACGCTCACCAGCCCCTCCAGCTCGCCCATGCTGAGCGACATGCCTTCACCGGAGGTTGCACCTAAGATCAGGCCGTCGATCGGCCCGCCGGCGTAGTGTCGCACCAGGCGGCGCAGCGAGGCGACGTCGAGTTCGCCGTCGCGAAACGGCGTGATCAAGGGCAGCCAAAGGCCCTGCAATTGCTGATGTAGTTCGGTCATGTTCCATCTCCTTGGGAAGACAAGCCGGAGACGGGACCAACAAAAAAACCCCGTCCAGGCGGCGGGGTTTCGGGATCGGTCAAATGCGAAGATGATCTTATCGCGCGCGATCTCGTGTCCCCGGGAGGGGAGCTTTTTTCGACGAGAGAGCGGCGCACGAAGTCGTGATCATCCGTTAATCATGCTGCGCCGCGTGGTTGTTGTCAATGCGCGCGCTGACCGCGGCGTGCAGCGTATTCGGCGTGACATCCGGACGAAAAAAAAGCCGGGCTCGAACGAGCCCGGCTTAAGGTATTGGCCACGTGAGGCCGACACAATCACCTTCCAAGAGGGATTACTGAACACCCGCGCCACTGGAGGAGGGGGACATATGCGCGACGCGAACGCTCAGCGTGTAGGCACTATGATCCCCATCGGTGCCATGCAGCAACCATCCAGGTCGCATGTCAGACATGCGGAGACTTGGGGGGCGCTCGCGGCCTCGTGAGGTCGCGCAATTTGTGTATAGCCAATGCCTATAAGCGCCGCTTAATCAGGACGGCCAGCGCTGCGCCTTGCTGACAACGAAGTCGCGGAATACCTGCACGCGCGCGACCGTCTTCAGCTCCTCCGGATAGACGAAGTAGGTGTCGAGCGCGATCGAGTCGGACTCGCCGAACAGCTGCACGAGGTTGTTCTGCTCGACCAGATAATCGGGCAGCGCGGCGATGCCGAGGCCCTGCTGGCAGGCGCGCACCAATCCCAAAATGTTGTTCACCTTGAAATAGGGTTCGCGCGGACCGGAGCCGTTGCGGCCGGCGTCGATCAGCCAGCTGCGGTTCTGCAGATGCGGCGGCACCTGCGCGTCGCCGAGCATGATGATGCGATGCGAGTCGAGATCGTCGAGCGTGCGCGGCGTGCCGAAGCGCTTGATGTATTCCGGCGAGCAGTAGGCGTGGAAGCCGATCGAGAACAGCTTGCGCTGGATCAGGTCGGGCTGGGTCGGCTTGCGGGTGCGGATCGCAACGTCGGCCTCGCGCATCGAGAGATCGAGATCCTCGTCGGTGACGATCAGCGAGATTCGGATGTCGGGATAGAGCGCGGTGAACTCGTCGAGCCGCGGGATCAGCCAGTTGATGCCGAGCGCCGGCGGCGTCGTGATCTTGAGGTCGCCGCTCGGCCGCTCGCGGCTGTCGGTGAGCTTGGCGCGCGCCGCCTGCAACTGCATGAACACGTCATGCGCGGTGCGAAACAGCAGATCGCCCTGCTCGGTGAGGATCAGTCCGCGGGCGTGGCGGTGAAACAGCGAGACCGAGAGCTCCTGCTCCAGCGCACTGACCTGGCGGGAGACCGCCGATTGCGAAAGCCCAAGCTGCTCTCCGGCATGCGTGAAGCTGCCCGCTTCCGCCGCTGCGTGAAAGACCTTCAGCTTGTCCCAGTCCATATCCGTAAATCCGTCGCGAGATCGTGCCATGGGTTTATTCCGCCGCTGCGCGATCGCTCGCGCGTAAAGCCAGGAAGCGTTCCGCCTCGAGCGCTGCCATGCAGCCGAGGCCGGCGGCGGTCACCGCCTGCCGATAGGTTTCGTCGGCGACGTCGCCGGCGGCGAACAGGCCGGGCACCGAGGTCGCGGTGGAGTTCGGCGCCACCTCGACATAGCCCGACGGTTTCAGCTTGATCTGGCCTTTGACGAGCTCCGTCGCCGGCGCATGGCCGATCGCGACGAACACGCCGTCGGTCTTGAGCTCGGTCAGCGTGCCGCTCTTGACGTTCCTCAGCCGCACATGGGTGACCTTGTTCGGGTTCTCCGTGCCGCAGATTTCATCGACCACGGAGTCCCAGACCACCTTGATCTTGGGGTGCTTGAACAGCCGCTCCTGCAGGATGCGCTCGGCGCGGAAATGACCGCGGCGATGCACGATGGTGACCTGCGAGGCGTGGTTGGTCAGGTACAGCGCCTCCTCGACCGCGGTGTTGCCGCCGCCGACCACCACCACTTCCTTGTTGCGGTAGAAGAAGCCGTCGCAGGTCGCGCAGGCCGACACGCCGCCGCCCTGGAATTTCGCTTCGGACGGTATCCCGAGCCAGCGCGCCTGGGCGCCGGTGGCGAGCACCACGGTCTCGGCGAGATAGACGTCGCCGCTGTCGCAGGTCAGGCGAAACGGCCGCTGGCCGAGCTCCAGCTTGGTGACCAGGTCGGTCACGATCTTGGTGCCGACATGGGCCGCCTGCTTCTCCATCTGCTCCATCAGCCAGGGGCCCTGGATCACGTCGGCGAAGCCCGGATAGTTCTCGACGTCGGTGGTAATGGTGAGCTGCCCGCCCGCCTGGATGCCCTGGATCAGCACCGGCTCGAGCATCGCGCGCGCCGCGTAGATCGCTGCGGTGTACCCGGCGGGGCCGGAACCGATGATTACGATCTTGGCATGGATAGGCGCGGGCATTTTGCGATCCCTCTGTGTTGGGGACTTTGATGAGGACTTGTGCGGGAAGCGCCCCGGAAACGCGTCGCGGGCGGCGCCAAAAGTGTCAAATCCAAGTCTAGGATATCTGGATAGCTATGCAAGATTTGCAATCCATCTCAGCGATTTTTCCCCGGAACTGAAGGTCACAATCGCGAAATCGTGCGCTGCACGCGCAATAAAATTGCGCAACGCGCGCCGCCTGCGCTATGAGAGTTGCGGGCGGACTTGCCAAGTCTGCAAACTTTCTAGGGAACTGTAGTCGCGTGTCGAAGAGCCTTGACGAGATCGACCTCAAAATCCTGGCCGAAATCCAGGCCGATGGCCGAATCACCAATGTGGAACTGGCCAAACGGGTCGGCATCTCGCCGCCACCCTGCCTGCGCAGGGTCAGGGCGCTGGAGGAGGAAGGCTACATCCAGGGCTATCGCGGCCTGCTCGATCCGCGCCGGCTCGGCTTCGACGTCACGGTGTTTGCCGCGGTGCATCTATCGAGCCAGGCCGACGCCGATCTGCGCGCCTTCGAAAACTTCGTGCGCGCCGAGCCGCTGGTGCGGGAATGCTGGATGCTGTCGGGCGAGGTCGATTTCATCCTCAAATGCGTCGCGCCCGACATGGCGACCTTCCAGGATTTTGTCACCCACCTGACCGCCGCTCCGCATGTGCGCAATGTGCGGACCTCGCTGGTGCTGCACAACTCGAAATACGAAGCCGCGGTGCCGCTCGATCTGAAGGCGGCGGGCTGACGCGCGCTATTCAGCAGCGGCCTGCCTGACGCGCCGCTGCTCCTCATCACGCGAGTAGCGCAACTTGCCAATCGCAGCATCGACGCTGACCGGTCCGCCGCCGGCGACCGACAGATAGAGACAGGCGAAGCAGAACAGGATCGCTGCGGTTCCGCCATTGACGAGCGGCAGAAACACCGGCTCTCCGGTCTTGAACATGTGGCCGAGGAAATAGGCGAAGGCCATTTCGCCCGCCAGGATGAACGCCGAAATCCGGGTGAGCAGACCTATCATCAACAATGCGCCGAGCACGAGTTCGAGCGCGCCGGCGGTGACAATCAATGGAGGCGGATTGGCGAAATAGGCGAGCGCCGGAAACTTGAAGACTTTTGCGATGCCATACTGGAACAGAAGCAGACCCGTAATGCACCTGAACAGGCTCAATATGAAGGGCCGATAGGTTACGGGAAGAGGATCCAGGTTCATGTTCATCGTGCTCTCCACCACCGACCATCCCCGCGGTCAACGACAGCGGCGATGTTTGGTTCAACGATCAGCAGATCGCAGAGGCGCGACACGCTAACGAGTTCGTGAGCGTTGAAAATAGATCCGTATCGTCAAGCATTGGAACTTGGCCCGACGGTGGTTGTGGTGCGCCTCGCGAGACGGATGGATCGGCCGGAAATTCCGAGGCGCCTGCGTGACCCGCTACACGGTGCCGCGCTACAGCCTCCGCTTCCATCGCAGCAGGGCGTCGATGCTGAGCGGCCCGCCGCCGGCCGAGGCCAGATAGAGGCAGGCAAAGCAGAAAATGATGGGAAGGCTTCCCTCGTTACGCAACGGAAAGAAGCTCACTGGCGCGTGCTCAATAAAATAGGCGAATGCCATTTCACCGGAGAGGATGAAGGCGACGCTCCGGGTCAACAGGCCCAGCATCAGCATTCCGCCGAGCACCAGCTCGAACATGCCTGCGACCCCCCACAGCGAGAACGGCGTCACCTCGGCGAACATCTCGACATGCGGAAACTTGAACAGCTTGGCGACACCGAACTGGAAGAGCAACAGCCCGGTGATGAAGCGGAGAACGCTCAGCAAATAGGGCCGAGCGGTTGCGCCGAGGCGATCCATGTCCATGTTGCCCTCCGAATAAAAATGCGCGCCGATGCCGGCGCGCATTATGGAGAACGTGGCGACGCTGTCACGCCCCCCGCGTGCGATTCCTTCCGGAGCGCTATGCGGTCTTGCCTTCGCGGATCGCGTCCAAGCTCAACGGGCCCGGGCCGGCGAACACGAAATAGAGGAAGACAAAGCAGTAGACCGCGGCGAGCTCGCCGCCGTTCAGGATCGGATAGAAGCCCTTGCCCGCATGTGCCATGAAATAGGCGACCGCGGTAAAGCCCGAAAGGATGAAGGCCACCGGCCGCGTGAACAGGCCGATAATAAACAGGGCGCCGCCGACAAGCTCGATCAATCCACCGACGCCCATCAGCGAGCCGATTTCGACGTTGGCGAACATCGGAACGGTCGGAAAATGGAGAATTTTTGCGGTGCCGTGCTGGAGCAGGCTGAGACCGACGTAGATACGAAGGATGCTGAGAAGGCTGGGCGAATACCGCGCGGCCAATGTGCTGATCATGTTGCTTAAGTCCCCAGATGGTTATGCTATATAATCATTCCAGGCGGATTAATTAACAAGTTAGGCAGTTTTGCCAACTCACGATTGTGTCAGCGGGTGGGAAGGAATGCCGCACTATGCAAAAGAGCCGCGTTGGAAAACGCGGCTCTTTTGCAGCACAAAATTAGGAGAAATCTACCGCCACTCGACCTTGGTGATCTCGTAGGCCTTGGCGCCGCCCGGCGCCATCACTTCCACTGTGGCGCCCTTGGCTTTTCCGATCAGCGCGCGCGCAAGCGGCGAGGTGATGGAGATGCGTCCCTTCTTGGCGTCGGCCTCGACCTCGCCGACGATCTGCCACACCGCCTTCTTCTCGGTGTCCTCGTCGATCAGCGTGACGGTGGCGCCGAACTTGATGGTGTCGCCGGAGAGCTTCGAGATGTCGATGACGTCGGCGCGCGCGAGCTTGTCCTCGAGCTCGGCGATGCGGCCCTCGTTGTGCGACTGCTCTTCCTTCGCGGCGTGATACTCGGCATTTTCCGAAAGGTCGCCGTGCGAGCGCGCCTCCGCGATGTGTTCGATGATGCGCGGACGATCCACCGATTGGCGATGCTTCAACTCGTCAGTCAGCGCGGCGTATCCACCGGCAGTCATCGGAACCTTATCCATCATCTTCGGTCCTTCATCGCGCACGCCGCCGGCGTGCACGAGTATTTGGTTCGGTTTACGCAGGATCAGGGCACAAGCGTGCCCGGAGCCCAGTGATTTTCGGCCCCGCTAAGGGCCGTGACAACATCTAAGCGCGCGGTGAGTTCCAGCCATTCGGCTAATTGACCGCTTCGGGCTTCAGCCCGGGAAGCGGTCAGCTCTCGGAAAAGTAACTCTGAAGCGTGCGGACCTCAAGGTCCCCGTCCCGATAGGCCCGGATCCCCTGCGCGGCCGCCACCGCGCCGGAAAGAGTGGTGTAATACGGCACTTTATGCAAGAGGGCAGCCCGCCGCAGCGAACGGCTGTCGGCCAGCGCCTGCGGACCTTCGGTGGTATTGAAGACCAGCTGGACGTCGCCATTGGTGATGGCGTCGACGATATGCGGCCGTCCTTCGAGCACCTTGTTCACCTTCTCGGTCGGCACGCCGTTGTCGCTGAGGTAGCGCTGGGTGCCTGACGTCGCCATCACCTTGAAGCCGAGCGAGTGCAGCAGCCGCACCGCATCCGCGATGCGGATCTTGTCGTCGCCGCGCACCGACACGAACACCGTGCCACGGCGCGGCACCCGCGTGCCGCCGCCGAGCTGGCTCTTCGCGAACGCGACCTCGAACGAACGGTCGATGCCCATCACCTCGCCGGTCGAGCGCATCTCCGGTCCGAGCACGGTGTCGACGCCGGGGAAGCGCGCGAACGGGAAGACCGATTCCTTGACGCCGACATGGCCGAGCTGCTTCTTCCGCAGCTTGAAATCGGCGAGCTTCTCGCCGGCCATGATCCTGGCCGCGATCTTGGCGACCGGCGTGCCGACCACCTTGGCGACGAACGGCACCGTGCGCGAGGCGCGCGGGTTGACCTCGAGCACGTAGATCTCGCCGTCCTTGATGGCGTATTGCACGTTCATCAGGCCGACCACGTCGAGGCCGAGCGCAAGCTCACGCGTCTGCCGCTCCAGCTCCTCGATGGTGCTGGCGTCGAGCGAATGCGGCGGCAGCGAGCAGGCCGAGTCGCCGGAGTGGATGCCGGCTTCCTCGATGTGCTCCATGATGCCGACGATGAAGGTGTCCTTGCCGTCGGACAGACAGTCGACGTCGACCTCGGTGGCGTCGGACAGATAGCGGTCGAACAGCAGCGGATTCTTGCCAAGCACGGTATTGATCTGCCCGGTCTTGTCGTTCGGGTAGCGTGCCTTGATGTCGGCCGGCACCAGCTCGGGCAGCGTGCCCAAGAGGTAATCGTTGAGCTGGTTCTCCTCGCGGATGATCTGCATCGCGCGGCCGCCGAGCACGTAGGACGGGCGCACCACCAGCGGCAGGCCGAGATCGGCGGACACCAGGCGCGCCTGCTCGACCGAATAGGCGATGCCGTTCTTCGGCTGCTTGAGGCGCAGCTTGTCGAGCACGCGCTTGAAGCGGTCGCGGTCCTCGGCGAGATCGATCGCATCGGGCGAGGTGCCGAGGATCGGCACCTCCGCAGCTTCCAGCGCGCGCGCCAGCTTCAGCGGGGTCTGGCCGCCGAACTGCACGATCACACCGTGCAGCGTGCCGTTCTTGCGCTCGGTCGCGATGATCTCCAGCACGTCCTCGGCGGTGAGCGGCTCGAAATACAGCCGGTCGGCGGTGTCGTAGTCGGTCGACACCGTCTCCGGATTGCAGTTGATCATGATGGTCTCATAGCCGGCGTCGTCGAGTGCGAAGCAGGCATGGCAGCAGCAATAATCGAACTCGATGCCCTGGCCGATGCGGTTCGGTCCGCCGCCGAGGATGATCACCTTCTTGCGGTCCGACGGCGCGCTCTCATCGGCGAGCTCGCCCGCGAACGGGCGCTCATAGGTCGAGTACATGTAGGCGGTCGGCGAGGCGAATTCCGCCGCGCAGGTGTCGATGCGCTTGAACACCGGGCGCACGCCGAGCGCGTGACGCCTGGCGGCGACGTCGGCCTCGGTGGTCTCCGTGAGCACGGCGAGCCGCGCATCGGAGAAGCCCATGGCCTTCAGCGTCCGCATTCCGAACCCGTTCGGCGGCAGGCCGTTGCTGCGGACCTTGTCCTCCATCTCGACGATGGCGCGCATCTCGGCGAGGAACCAGGGGTCGATCTTGCAGGAGTTGAAGATTTCCTCGTTGGTCCAGCCGAGCCGCATCGCTTGTGCGACCTGCAGGATGCGGTTCGGCGTGGGCGTGCCCAGTGCGGCGCGGATCGCGTTCTTGTCGTCGCCGCGGCCGAGGCCTTCAATATCGATCTCGTCGAGGCCGGTCAGGCCGGTCTCGAGCCCGCGCAGCGCCTTCTGCAGGCTTTCCTGGAAGGTGCGGCCGATCGCCATCACTTCGCCGACCGACTTCATCGACGTGGTCAGCGTCGAGGACGCGCCGGGGAATTTCTCGAACGCAAAGCGCGGAATTTTGGTGACGACGTAGTCGATGGTCGGCTCGAACGAGGCCGGGGTGGCGCCGCCGGTGATGTCGTTGGCGATTTCGTCGAGCGTGTAGCCGACCGCGAGCTTGGCCGCGACCTTGGCAATCGGGAAGCCGGTGGCTTTCGACGCCAGCGCCGAGGAGCGCGACACGCGCGGATTCATCTCGATCACGACCATGCGGCCGTCGACCGGATTGATGCCGAACTGGACGTTGGAGCCGCCGGTCTCGACCCCGATCTCGCGCAGCACCGCAATCGATGCGTCGCGCATGATCTGGTATTCCTTGTCGGTCAGGGTCAGGGCCGGCGCGATGGTGATGGAATCGCCGGTATGCACGCCCATCGGATCGAGGTTCTCGATCGAGCAGATGATGATGCAATTGTCCTTCTTGTCGCGCACCACCTCCATCTCGTACTCTTTCCAGCCGAGCACGCTTTCCTCGATCAGCACCTCGTTGGTCGGCGAGGCGTCGAGCCCGCGTTCGATGATGTCGAGGAACTCTTCCTTGTTGTAGGCAATGCCGCCGCCGGTGCCGCCCATGGTGAAGGAGGGTCGGATGATCGCGGGCAGGCCGATCTCGGACAGCGCCATCAGCGCCTCGCCGAACGCGTGCTCCTGATAGCGTTTGCGGCGCTCGTTCTCGCCGAGCGTCCACTGCCGCTCGAGTTCTTCCAGCGCCTCGCCGGACAGCTTCTCCCGCTCGGCAAGGTACTTGTCGCGGTAGGACTTCTTCAGCGCCGAGGCGTTGGCGAGCCGCGATTTCGGCGTCTCCAGTCCGATCTTGGTCATCGCCTCGCGGAAGAGCTGGCGGTCTTCGGCCTTGTCGATCGCGTCTGCGGTGGCGCCGATCATCTCGACGTCGAACTTGTCGAGTGTGCCCTGGCGGCGCAGCGACAGCGCGCAGTTCAGCGCGGTCTGGCCGCCCATGGTCGGCAGCAGCGCAAAGCCGCCCGGAATGACGTTGCGCTCCTTCTCGATGATCTTGCCGACGATCTCGGGCGTGATCGGCTCGATGTAGGTGGCGTCCGCCAGCTCCGGATCGGTCATGATCGTGGCCGGATTGGAATTGACCAGGACGACCCGGTAGCCCTCTTCCTTCAGAGCCTTCACCGCCTGCGTGCCGGAATAGTCGAATTCGCAGGCCTGGCCGATCACGATGGGACCGGCGCCGATGATCAGGATGGTGGAGATGTCAGTTCTTTTGGGCATCAGCTCTCGCGGACTGGAATTTAGGCACAAAAAAAGGGCGCGCTGGTCGCGCGTCCCTCGGGGCCATGCGCTACGCTTGTAGCGCCGGAAGCGCGATCCCTCGCGCGCGGGTGGTCTTTAGACCAGTTTCCGCACCCGCGAAACCCCCAAAAGCGCCGAATCGACAGCGTTTCTGGGGGAAATTCCGCATTGGGCGAGTGCCGGATTGGGGGGCTGGAGAGGGCCCTGCGGGCTCCGCCGTGGCGGCTCTCGCGACCAGAGGGCTTGCCGGACCGAAGCTTGCGAACCGCGCGAAGGCCCGCCTACGCTGTTCGAGCTGCGGCGGGGCAGGCTGGCTTGCCAAGCCGAAGCGGCGACGCCGCGAAGGCTGGAGGCCCGGCCTGGATTTGAACCAGGATACTCAGTGTTGCACCACTGCCGCGTCGACGCTTCCGCCACCGGGCCGAGCGGATCATTGCTGATTATTTCCGCAGCGGCCATCTATCATTTTGATTAACGTTAACCTGTGTTGCAACCTCTGATCAGTGGTGCGCGACGAAGGTCATTCGCCACGGATTGTGCCCGATGTTGCGCGGCGCGAGCGTGGCGCTGAAGCCGGCGGCGCCGAGCTTTGCGATCATCTCGTCCTTGCCGTAGCGCTGCAGGCCGACCTTGTTGCGGAGCTGCCGGTAGTCGGACAGGGCGGTCGAGATCAGCCCGATCAGCGCATCGCGCAGGAAGCCGTGACGCGCTGCGAAGCCGAGCAGCGCAAGCACGTCCCTGACCATGCCGACCTCGGGGCGCAGGATGTCGCCGAGCACGAAGCGGCCCGACGGCTTCAGCAGGCGGTGGATCACGTCGAACGCGGAGTCGAGCTCCTGCGGCGTCATGTATTGCGCCACCGAGTTCATCACGACGAGGTCGATTGAATCAGCCTCCATCTGCTTCAGCTCATCGAGCGAGCGCACCCGGATCTTGGTGTTGGGCGCAAAGCGCGCGACCAGCCGGCCGCGCACCCCGGGCGCGGGCTCGGCGAGATAGAGCCGTGCGCAGGCATCGGCAACCTTGGCGGCCGACAGCGCCTCGCCGCAGGCATAGTCCAGCACCACGGCATCGGGCGAGGCGATGTAGCCGATGATGTCGCGCGCGATGACTTCAAAATGCAGGTCGCGGTGCAGCCGGCTTGCATAGATCGTATGCGTGGAATCGTAATAGTCGATCCATTCATCCATCGCGTTAGGTATCCGGTAGAACAGGGGTTCCTGAGCGCAGGAACCGGTGATTGGGGTGATGCGTTAGCGGTCCGGCAGCCAGCATCAATGCGCCGATAGTCCGGTTCCTAACAGGAAGGTTCACCGTGAGCAAAGCCAACAACAAATCCAGCAAGATTTCCTCTGATCTCGACACGCCGAGCGATCTGCCGCAGGCCGCGGTGGACACGGTTTCGGCCTCGCTCAACACGCTTCTGGCCGACGCTTTCGCGCTCTACCTCAAGACCAAGAATTTCCACTGGCACGTCAGCGGCCGGCATTTCCATGATTACCATCTGTTGCTGGACGAACAGTCGGACGCAATCTTCGCCACCACTGACCAGCTCGCGGAGCGGGTGCGCAAGCTCGGCGGCGCCACGCTGAAGTCGATCGGCGATATCGCCAGGCACCAGACCATCAAGGACAATGACGAGGACTACGTCCCGCCGCGCGAGATGCTGCGCGAACTGATGGAAGACAACAAGCACATGGCCGCCGCGATGCGCAAGGCGCACAAGGTCGCCGACGATCACGAGGATTCCGGCACCGCGGGTCTTTTGGAAACCTTCATCGACGAGACCGAGCGCCGCACCTGGTTCCTGTTCGAGGCTAGCCGCCAGGAAGGCAGCAACGCGGCGTAGAATTCACCCTCTCCCCTTGTGGGAGAGGGTGGCGCCGAAGGCGCCGGGTGAGGGGTATGTCTCCGCGGATAGAAACCCCTCATCCGTCGCGGACTGCGTCCGCGCCACCTTCTCCCACAAGGGGAGAAGGGAAGATCGTCAATCCGCGGAAATGCCGTTCCCGGATTGCGCTGCGCTCCATCCAGGGCTACGAATTTGTACAACTTCGGAATATTGGAATATTACCCCTGACTTGCCCGACGTGTCAAGTCGCCTTCTCGAGCCGCGGTAGCCGGCGGCAGCCGCCGGCTACTTTGCATGGGGTTGTTTTCGCCATATTGGAATCCGGCCCCCTGTGTGCTCACGGGCCGCGGCTTTCGCCGGGCCGACGGACTTGCTTCCACAGCCGCACCAGCGGGCCGTCCTTGCCCATCACCGGATCGGTCGCGGGGATTGCGACCAGCGGAATCGTCTTCAGCGCCCTCGCGTGGTTCTCCGGCGTCGGCCGCTGCAGATCCATCGGCGGTCCCGGCGGATAGGCGCCGACCACGGAAAAATCGCCGCTCGCCGACAGGCATTGATGCCCGGTGCCCGCGGGGAGGATCGCGACGTCGCCGGCCGCGATCTCCAGTGCCCGCCCGTGCGCGCCGCCGAACTGCACGCGGGCGCTGCCGCGGGCGACGCCGAGCACCTCATGCACGGTGGCGTGATAATGCGCATAGTCGTAGACGCCGTTGCGCCACATCGCACCCCAGCCATGGCTGCCGAACAGCCGCTCGATCGTGGCTTCGGGATCTTTGCCGACGTCGACCGCGCCCTTGTAGACCAGGAACGGCATCGGATTGTTCGGTACCAGGCCGTCGTCCTGAAACACGATGGTCAGGGGACTGCTATCGGCACGGACGACGGACATGGCAGCTCTCCGGCGTTTGAACGAACTGATCTTCGCACAGACCAAATCGCCTGTCCGAAGGCCGGTTCCTACTGAATCCTGAACTTCAGCACCTCGTCCTTGAATCTCAGCCCATGCCCCGGCCGCTCCGGCGCCGTGATCATGCCGCCACTGATCTCGGGCGGATCGACCCAGAGATCGTCGATCAGCGCCATGTTCTCGCACCAGATGCCGTTCGGGATCGAGGCCAACAGGTGCACGTTCAGTTCGGGAAACAGATGCGGTGCGATGGTGACGCCCCAGGTGTCGGCAAGCGCCGCGATCTTGCGCAGGTCGGTCATGCCGCCGCGCATCGGGTCGGGCTGCAGGATCGGCAGGCAGGGATTGAGGAAGAACGGCCGCAGATCATAACGCGTGAAATGGGTCTCGCCGCCGACGACGCGCATGTCGAGCGCGGCGGCGATGCGCTGATAGCCGGCGAAGTCATCGGCCGGCACCGGCTCCTCGAGCCAGTAGATGTCGTACTTTTCGAACTTGCGTCCCATCTCGATGGCGAGATCGGCGCTCCATCCCATGTTGACGTCGATCATGATGTCGATGTCGGGGCCGAGCGCCTCGCGCATGCGGCGCACATTGTCGAGGTCCTGCGCGGGTGTGTGGACATGCGCGACCTGCATCTTGATCGCCTTGTAGCCTTGTTTGACGAAATGCAGCGCCTTCTCGATCATGCCGTCGCCGCCGGCGCCGCGGAAGCAGCCGGAGCCGTAAACCGGGATTTGCGAGCGATAGTGCCCCCACAGCCGGTGCAGCGGCAGGCCGGCGCGCTTGCCGACCACGTCCCATAGCGCGATGTCGAGCGCGGACATCGCCATCGCGGCGATGCCGCCGCGGCCATAGGTCATCGTCGCGGTCCAGAGGTCGCGCCAGATCGCTTCGATGGCGGTGGCGTCCTTGCCCTTGACGCGCGGGATGATGCATTCGTCGAGGCAGGCGGCGATCGACTTCATCGCCGGGCGGAACACGAAGAGATATCCCATGCCGGTGATGCCGCCGGCGGTCTCGACGTCGCAAATCAGGATGTCGCGGGTGTCGCCGAGCGCTGCGCCCTTCAGCCAGGGATCGTCGGCCCAGGGCAGGCGCAGCATCGTCACGCTGATGTCACGGATGGTCATGTCCGGATTGGCTGAAGTCATCGCGCGTCTCCCTGTCACTGCCGGATCATGTTGGCCTGATCTCGGACAGCGAAAGTCAACCACACAACGCCGGCGCTGATCCAGCGCACGGCGTCATGCCACCAATGCGCGCGGACGTGATGGCCTCAGGTTTTCGGCAGCTCGAACACCAGGCAGGTCGTGGTCGCGTGCGCGACCAGCTTGCCCTTGGTATCGGTGATGCGGGCCTCCGCGGTCGCGACGCGGCGGCCGGCGTTGAGCACCTTTCCCTCGGTGCGAATGGTGCCGGTGTCCTTGCTCATGCCGCGGACGAAGGAGATCTTGAACTCCAGCGTGGTGTAGCCAAAGCCCTGCGGCAGCGTGCTCTGCACCGCAAGCCCCATCGCGGAATCCAAGAGGATCGCGGCATAGCCGCCATGCACCGAGCCGATCGGGTTGTAATGGCGCAGGCCCGGCACGCTGCGGATCACCACATGGCCCGCGCCGGCCGTGCAGTCGAACGGCTCGACATTCTCCATGATCGGCGGCTCCGGCAGCGTGCGGGCGAAGATGCCGCGCACGAAGTCGAGCCCCGACATCGAGGCCATTACCGCCATCGAGGCGACGCCGTATTCGACCTTCCGGGCGGGGCTATCGGTCATTGGAAAAAGTCTCCGTCATTGCGAGCGGAGCGAAGCAATCCATCTCCCCGCATTTGCGGAACGACGGATTGCTTCGTCGCTTCGCTCCTCGCAATGACGAGGCGCGAGCTTACGCCGTGCTCTTCTTCTGCCGCATCAGATCGGCAAAACGCTGGAACAGATAGTGCGAGTCGCGCGGGCCCGGCGAGGCCTCGGGGTGGTACTGCACCGAGAACACCGGCCGGCCCTCGAGCGCGATGCCGCAATTGGAGCCGTCGAACAGCGAGACGTGGGTCTGCGTCGCGCCGGAAGGCAGCGTCGCCTGGTCGACCGCAAAGCCGTGGTTCATCGAGGTGATCTCGACCTTGCCGGTGGTCTCGTCCTTGACCGGATGATTGGCGCCGTGATGGCCCTGATGCATCTTCATGGTTTTGGCGCCGACGGCGAGGCCGAGCATCTGGTGGCCGAGGCAGATGCCGAAGGTCGGTGTGCCGGAATCGATCACCTGCTGGATCACCGGCACGGCATATTTGCCGGTCGCGGCCGGATCGCCGGGGCCGTTCGACAGGAAGACGCCGTCCGGCTTCATCGCCAGGATGTCCTCGGCCGAGGTCGTTGCCGGCACCACGGTCACCTTGGCGCCGACGCCGGCCAAGAGGCGCAGGATGTTGCGCTTGATGCCGTAGTCGATCGCGACCACGTTGAATTCCGGCGCGGTCTGCTGGCCAAAACCCTTGCCCCACACCCAGGGCGTCTCGTCCCAGGTGAAGCGCTGGCCGGAGGTGACCATCGGCACGAGGTCCATGCCCTCGAGGCCGGGCCATTCGCGCGCCTCTTCCTTCAGCCCGTGCAGGTCGAACGCGCCGCTCTTGGCATGCGCGATCACTGCGTTGGGCATGCCCTTGGAGCGGATCAGCGCGGTCAGCGCGCGGGTGTCGATGCCGGACAGGCCGATGATGCCGCGGGCCCGCAGCCACTGGTCGAGATGGCGGGTGGCGCGGTAGTTCGAGGGATCCGTGATCGCCGAACGCAGGATCACGCCGCGCGCGCCCGGCGTCGCGGCCATGTTCACCGTCTCGATGTCGTCCTCGTTGGTGCCGACATTGCCGATATGCGGGAAGGTGAAGGTGATGATCTGGCCGGCATAGGACGGATCGGTGAGGATCTCCTCATAGCCGGTCATCGCGGTGTTGAAGCAGACCTCGCCGACGGCGTGGCCTTCGGCGCCGAGGCCAAAGCCTTCCAGCACGGTGCCATCGGCGAGCACAAGGAGCGCGGTCGGTTTGTGGTCCGGCCAGGCGGGAGCGTTTTCGGATGTTGTCATGAGCGCTTTAAATAGCCGCCGCACCCTGTGGCGTCAAAGCGAAAGGGCGCGGATTCACACGGCAATGCCGGCCGATTTGACAGGCCGGATCGGCCTTTTAATCTAAAGTTCCCTTTGCAGGCGGTTTGCTTGCCGAAAATGACCGGGTCCGGAGCGTCCATGGACAACACAATGCCGATCCTGCTGGTCCCTGGCGTCATCTGCTCGCCGCGGATTTTTGCCCCCGTGATCCCCGCGCTGTGGCGGTTCGGGCCGGTGACGGTCGCCAACCACGTCCGCGACGACAATATGGGGGCGATCGCCCGCCGCATCCTGGCCGAGGCGCCGCCGCGCTTTGCGCTCGCCGGCCACTCGATGGGCGGCTACATCGCCTTCGAGATCATGCGCCAGGCGCCGGACCGGGTCGCCAAACTGGCGCTGATGAGCACCCAGGCGCGGGCCGACACGCCGGAGGCGACGGCGCGCCGCCGCGGCATGATCGAGCGCGCCAAAACCGGCCAGTACCGCAGCGTGGTCGACGAGTTGTATCCGGGCTTCGTGCACCCGTCGCGGCAGAGCGACGCAAGTCTGCGCCAGATCGTCGACGATATGAGCGAGGACGTCGGCGCCGAGGCTTTTGTCCGCCAGCAGACCGCGGTGCTGAGCCGGCCGGATTCGCGGCCGAGCATGGCCTGGATCAAGTGTCCGACCCTGGTGCTGACATCGGATACCGACAACACCGTGCCGAATGCGCTGTCGGACGAGATGGCCAACGGGATTCCCGGCGCGAAGCTCGTGGTGCTGTCCAATTGCGGTCACCTGCCGCAGCTGGAACAGCCGAAGGCCTGCGCCGACGCGCTGGTTGAATGGTTGCGGAACTAGTTGTTCTCGCGCGGCAAACTGCCTACATGAGGGGATTACCGGTTCAAGGACATCAGGATGCTGCGCGACGACATCAATAATGCGGTCAAGGACGCGATGAAGGCGAAGGACGAGCGCAAGCTCTCCACCCTGCGCATGGTCAATTCGACCATCAAGAACGCCGACATCGATGCGCGCGGGCAGGGCAAGCCGCCGCTTTCGGACGCCGATCTGCTCGGCCTGTTGCAGAAGATGATCAAGCAGCGCCAGGAATCCGTCGAGCTCTACGACAAGGGCGGCCGCGCCGAGCTTGCCGCCCAGGAGCGCGAGGAGATCGCGGTGATCTCGGCCTATCTGCCGAAGCAGATGTCCGACGACGAAGTGAAGGCCGCGATCTCCGCCATCGTCGCCGAGACCGGCGCCGCCGGCATCAAGGACATGGGCAAGGTGATCGGGGCGCTGAAGGCCAAATACGCCGGCCAGATGGATTTCGCCAAGGCCAGCGGCCTGGTGAAGGCGGCGCTATCGGCCTGATCCTTGTAGCCCGGATGCAGCGAAGCGAAATCCGGGTAAAGGCGTTCCGCTCGGCGAGATCCCCGGATTACGCTTCGCTCCATCCGGGCTACGCATTCGATGGACATCACCTTCTTCGTCATGCCCGGGCTTGTCCCGGGCATCCACGTCTTTAGACTGGCGTCCAATCAAGGATGTGGATGGCCGGGTCATGCCCGGCCATGACGAGGGACGGAAGCGACGCGCGCCATGCTCAAGGAAGCCGCTACCTACGACGAGCTCTACCGCAACTTCCGCTGGGAGATTCCGGAACGCTTCAACATCGCGACCGCCTGCTGCGACCGTCATGCCGATGGCACCGGCCGGCTCGCGCTGATCTATGTCGACGAGGACGGCGGCATCGCCCGCACCTCGTTCGACGAGGTTGCGGACGCCTCGCGCCGCTTCGCCAATGTGCTTGCGGCCGACGGCATCGTTCGCGGCGATCGCGTCGCGGTGTTCCTGTCGCAATCGCTCGAGCTGCCGGTCGCGCATTTTGCAGCCTACCGCGCGGGCATGATCTCGATCCCGCTGTTTGCACTGTTCGGCGAGGATGCGCTCGAATTCCGCCTGTCGAACTCGGCCGCCAAGGCCGTCGTCACCGACGCAGCCGGCTGGGAGAAGCTGGCAAAGATCCGCGATCGCCTGCCCGAGCTGAAGCGCGTCTACATCGTCGGCGAGGAGGTGCCGGCCGGCACGACATCGTTCTGGGACGCGATCCGATCGGCATCGCCCGAGTTTGCGACCGTCGACACCTCGGCCGACGACCCGGCGCTGATCATCTACACCTCGGGCACGACAGGAAATCCAAAAGGTGCGCTGCACGCGCACCGCGTCGTGCTCGGCCATCTGCCCAATGTCGAGATGTGTCACAACTTCCTGCCGCGGCCGGGCGATCTGATGTGGACGCCGGCCGACTGGGCCTGGATCGGCGGCCTGATCAACGGCCTGTTCGCGTTCTGGTACCACGGCATTCCGATGGTTGGACATCGCGCGCGCAAATTCGAGCCGCAGGCGGCGATGCAGATGATGGCCGAGCTCGGCATCCGCAACGTGTTCCTGCCGCCGACCGCGCTCAAATTGATGCGGCAGGCCAATGTGAAAAATCCGGGCGTCAAGTTGCGCAGCATCTTCACCGGCGGCGAGTCGCTCGGCGGCGAATTGTTGGGCTGGGTGCGCGACACTTTTGGCATCGATGCCCATGAGGTGTTCGGCCAGACCGAATGCAATCTCGTGATCGGCAGCAACTCCAATCTGTTTCCGATCCGCCCGGGCGCGATGGGCCGCGCCACGCCGGGCTTCGACGTGCGCGTTGTCAACGACAGAGGCGAGGAATTGCCGCGCGGCGAGCGCGGCATCATCGGCGTGCGCCAGCCATGCCCCTGCACCATGATCGAATACTGGCGCAATCCCGACGCGACCGCGAAGAAATATGCCGGGGAATTCCTGCTTACCGGCGATCTCGGCGTGCAGGATGCCGACGGCTATTTCTGGTACGTCAGCCGCGAGGACGACGTCATCACCACCGCCGGCTATCGCGTCGGCCCGTCCGAGATCGAGCACACCTTGATGAAGCATCCGGCGGTGGCGATGTCCGCCGTCGTCGGCATTCCCGATCCGATCAGGACGGAATCGATCAAGGCCTGGATCGTGCTGCGCCCGGGCTACGCGCCGAGCGATGCGCTGGCCCGCGAAATTCAGGAGTTCGTCAAGGTGCAGCTCGCCGCCCACGAATACCCGCGCTTCGTGCAGTTCGCCGAGACCTTGCCGATGACGGCGACCGGCAAGGTGCTGCGGCGCGAGCTGCGGGCGTTGGGGTAGATTATCTCCGGCAGGTTCGACACGATACGCACATGCAAAAAACCGCCTCTCAGGCCCCGGGCCTGCACCGCGCCTCGCTCAAAAAACTCCACGACCTCGATGCTGCGCTGGAGCTGATGTATTACGGCTGGCGCGGGATGACGCTAGAGGCGGACCGGTATCTTGCCACGCTCGGCCTGTCGCGCCCGCACCATCGCATTCTCTACGTCGTTGCGCGGCGGCCTGACATCTCGATCGGCGCGCTGATCGAGGTGCTCGGGATTTCCAAGCAAGCCTTGAACCGGCCGCTTGGTCTGTTGCTGGAGCGCAAGCTGCTGGCGTCGAAGCGCTCGCCCGAGCAGCATCGCTCCAAATTGCTGCGCCTGACCGAGGCCGGGCAACGCATCGAACAGCGCGCGTCGGGCTACGAGCGCAAAGTGCTTCGTGAGGCGTTCGATCGTGCCGGCGCGCCCGGCGCCGCGGCTTGGATGAAAGTCATGGAAGCCATCGCCGACAACAACTAGTCGTCTCATGTCAACATAGTTGACGTCAGGATTTGACCATGCCAGTGTTCTCCGCGGTGATGCCGGGGAGGGCGATGGCATGGGCGAACAGATCATGGATCGGGCGGCCGCCGGACGCTTTGTCGCGGCGTGGTGTGCGAACTGGTGCAAGGTCGATATCGACGCCGTCGTCGCGCACTTTGCCGACGACGCGGAGATGCGCAGCCCGCTGGCGCTCAAACTGACGGATTCTCCGGTGGTCGCGGGGGCGGAGAACATCCGCGCCTACTGGCGCAAGGCGTACGGCAGCATCGAAAGCGCAGACCTCAAGATCCTGAATTGGAGCTGGGACGAAACCATCGCGCGCCTGACGGTGTGGTGGCAACTCGGCGAGACACGCGCCAGCGAGTTCATGGACTTCGACGGTGCCGGCCGTGTGGTGCGCAGCGAAGCCTTCTACGGAAAATAGCCGATGCGATTTTTGGATTTCATCCTGCTCCTCAACGCGCTCTGGTTCTGCGCCGCCTTCGTCCAGTTCAGCATCGCGCAAGGCAATACGCTGAAGATACTGGTTCCGCGAGAAGAGCGTGGGAATCCGATTGCGCCGACCTTGTCGGCCAGCGTCGCGTTTCTCGGCGGCATCAATCTGCCGATCGGGTTGCTGTCGCTATATTGCCTATTGGCACGGCCGCCCTTCTTTCAGGCGACCGACGCGCAGCTCGCGCTGTTCCTGTTCTTCGCCGCGTGCCATTTCAGCCAACTCGTCTACAACCTGCCCGTCCTGCTGCGCGGCGGCCGCGTCGGCGTGGCCTACTGGCCGGTGCTGAAGGGCCCGATGCTCAGGATATTCGTCATCGACGCGACGCTGTTCGTGGCCAACCTGATTGTCGCGCTGCTGCTGGTTTAGCCATTCACGAAAAGCCTGCCGATTTCGGCGAGGAGTGCGGAGCTGCAGTCGGAGCTGATAGTGCGCCGGCGTGATCTCTTCGCCTCGCCCCGCTTGCGGGGAGAGGCCGGATCGCATCGCCAGATGCGATCCGGGTGAGGGGGACTCTCCGCGAATTCGTCTTCCACCGTCTTCGCGGAAGCGGCCCCTCACCCCAACCCTCTCCCCGCAAGAGCGGGGCGAGGGAGCACTCCTGCTTTCGCCGGGACGACGGCGGAGTAAGCGACGACTTGCGTCGCCAGCTTTACGACGGCAGCGCGATCCCCAGTTCCTTCAGCGCGGCCATCATGCGTGCCGGGGGCTGCATCGGGATTACCATGGCCTTGCCGGACTCCAGGAGGCTCTTCAGGCTGGAGAGGATCGCCGGCCAGCCGGTGCGGCCGCCAGACAGGATGTCGTCGCTGATCGGGCGGTCGTGCGACTGCAGCAGCGTCAGCTTGACGCCGTCGCCGGCCGGCTCGATCTCGTAAGTCACGAGCGTCGGTCCGAGCTTCTCGACGAGCTGTGGCCAGTTGACGTTGAAGGTGACGGTCAGCCGCTTCAACGGATCGCATTCGATCACCTCGCCGGAGATATGCAGCGCACCGTCCGGCGTGCGAACGATGTAGGCGCCGCCGATCCGAAGGTCGACTTCGACCGCATGGCCAGAGAAATACTGCCGGCTGAACTCGGCCTCGGTCAGCGCCTGCCACACCTTCTGCGGCGTGGCAGCGATGTAGATCGTGTAGACGATCGCTGGTTTGAATTTCTCGATGTTCATGTCCACGCGTATCCTTCGATAGATCTTCATGGTCATTCGGCGCCCTCGATCCCGAGCGCAGCGAGCGGAATCGCAGCCGCCTTGCCGGTCTCGAGCAGGCTCTTGAGCCCGGACAGGATCGCAGGCCAGCCCTTGGAGATGCCGTCGAGCAGCTTGCTGCCGACGCCAAAACCCTCATGCGTCACGATCAGCTTGACGATCTTGCCATGCGGCTCGAGCGTGAAGACGACCTTGGTCGCCGGCTCCTTGCGCATCTCGGGATCGGCCTCGTGCTTGAATGTGTAGGACAGCCGGCGCGGCCGGTCGGCCTCGAGAATTTCGCCGGTGTCGGTGATCGTTCCGCTCATCACCAGCGCGAGCGATGAGCCGACCTTCCAGTCGGACTTGAGCTCGGTGTCGAACCAGTATTGCCGCGTGAACTCGCTTCGGGTCAGCGCGTCCCACAGCTTGTCCGGCGTGGTCTCGATGTAGGTGACATAGACGAATTCGGGCTTAGGCATGGCTGGCCTCCCTGGCGCCGCTCGCGGGCAGATCGGCCGGCAGCTCGCGTCCGGTCTCGAGGAAACTCTTCAGGCTTGCGATCACCATCGGCCAGCCGCCGGAGATGTCGCGCAGCGTCTTCGGACCGAGGTTGTCGTGCGTTACGGTCAGCTTGACGACGCGGCCGCGCGGCTCGATGTCGAAGGTGACGCGAGACGTTTGCTCGCGCGCGGCGCCGTCCTTCACGACGTCCCAGCTATAGGCGAGCCTGTTCGGCGGCTCCACGATCAGCACCTCGCCCTCGACGGCACTGCGGCCGTCCTTGACGAGGCGAAACGGTGAGCCGACCTTCCAGTCCGATGTGGCGCGGTAACCGAACCAGTAGCGCTCGGTGAAATCGCCCGATGTCAGCGCGTGCCACAGCTTCTCGGCGGTGGCCTCGATGTAGGTGACGTAGACGTAGTCCGGCTTACTCATCACGCTTCTCCAATTGTCGTTTCAATTCGCTGAGCGCGGCAAGTTTCCCGCGCTCGAATTTTCTGATCCACCGCTCCCCGATCTGATGGATCGGAACCGGGTTGAGGTAGTGCAGCTTCTCGCGGCCGTGCTTGATCGTGGTGACGAGGTTGGCCTCTTCGAGAATCACAAGGTGCTTGGTGACGGCCTGGCGCGTCATGTCGAGGCCGTCGCAGAGCTCGCCGAGCGTCTGTCCGTTCTGATCATGAAGCCGGTCGAGCAGCGTCCGCCGCGAGGCATCCGCGAGTGCTTTGAAGACTTCATCCATGGGTCGGATAATAGGCAACCAAATGGTTGCATGTCAAGAGCGTGTGTTTGGGCGGGCATTCCGGCGTGCTATGTCACCGGCAGCCAACGCAGATTGGCGCGGGAACACGGGGTGATGCGGATGGGTGGTCGCGTTACGGCAGCTTGCTGCACGGTTTTGCTTGTTCTGTTCGCAGGTGGCGCGAATGCCCAGCAACAAAAGATCGGCGACCCGCCCGAAGCCTCCAACATGAGGCTGGTTGGAACCAGCGACCTGCAGGCGCGCAGCGCGTATCAGCCGACCATTCATCACCAGGGCGACAGGTGGATCGCCTATATCGGTCATCACGGCGGCACCGACGACATTCCCGATCCGGTCAATCCGATGACCGGCAAAGCGGAACCGAACGGCACCTCGATCGTCGACGTCACCGATCCCGCGCATCCGAAGTATCTGCGGCACATTCCGGGACAGGAAGGCAAATACGAATCCGGCGGCGCGCAGATGGTGCGGATCTGCGACGGCAAAGATCTGCCGAAGGCCGACCACAATGCGGTCTACATGCTTCGTGCCGTCGGTTCTCAAGGGCATGAAATCTGGAATGTCGCCGATCCCGCCAATCCGGTGCTCGTCACCAGGATCGGCGAAGGCCTGAAGGACACGCACAAGAGTTTTTGGGAATGCGATACCGGAATTGCGTACCTGGTGTCGGGCGCACCCGACTGGCGCACGCGGCGCATGACGCAGATCTACGATCTCAGCGATCCCGCGCAGCCAAGGAAGATCAGGGATTTTGGTCTGCCGGGGCAGGAGCCGGGCTCGACCGGTGCGGTGCCGACCGAATTGCATGGGCCGATCTCGACCGGGCCGAAAGGCAACCGCGTCTATTTCGGCTACGGCACCAACAAGGGCGGCTTTCTGCAGATCGTCGATCGCGACAAGCTGCTGAACGGGCCGAAAGAGCCGACGCCGGACAATCTGAAACTGCCGGAGATCGCGCGGATGCCGCTGTCGGCGCTGAACGGCGCGCACACGGTGTTTCCGATGCCGGGCATGCCGATCGCGGAGTTCGCCCACGACAAGGACGGCAAGACCCGCGACATCGTGATGATCGTCGACGAGGCGATCCAGAACGAGTGCGGCGAGGCGCGGCAGATGGTGTGGTTCGCCGACGTCACCACCGAGGCGCGGCCGATGCTGATCTCGAGTTATACGGTGCCGGAGGTCAGCGGAGATTTCTGCGAGCGCGGCGGCCGATTCGGCTCGCATTCGTCGAACGAGAGCATGGCGCCGGTCTATTACAAGAAGCTCGCCTTCATCGCCTTCTTCAACGCCGGCGTCCGCGCGCTCGACATCCGCGATCCCTACCACCCCAAAGAGGTCGGCTATTTCATTCCGTCGATCACGGCGGCAACCGACAAGCGCTGCGTCACCGTCGACGGCAAGGACCGCTGCAAGGTCGCGATCCAGACCAACAATGTCGAGACCGACGAGCGCGGCTACATCTACGCGGTCGACCGCGCCAACACCGGTCTGCACATTCTCGAACTGACCGGCGAAGCGCGCGCCATCGCCGGCCTGCCGTGAGGTCGTGATGCGCGCATGGCCGGTCATCGCAGCGATGTTTGTGGCGCTCGGCGGCCTCTCGGCCGTGGCCGGCTACGAGATGGCGTCTCCGCGCGGCGGTGCATGGCGCGAGATCGCCTGGCCGTTCCCGCGCGACGGCTGGCCCGCCGGCCGCGCCTACCGCTGCGGCGCCGCCGCGTGCGGCAGCGATGTCGAGGTGTACCTCCGGCCCAAACTCGGCTTCTGCAACTGCGATAGCGGCGTTGCCGATGACGACGAGGTCGATCGCGTTGCCGACGTCGACATGATCAGCCCGCGCTTCGCGCCACTGCGGGCGGGCGAGGTCGTGCGGGTCGCGGAGATGCCTGGCCGCATCAGAGCCTATGACCTCGACATGCCCGATGGCAGGCGAACCGCGATCGGCATCGCGGTGTCGCATCGTTGCGATCTGCTGGCAGTGGCGGCCCAGGGCAGCGGCGATGCGGCGCATGTGCAGCGCGCGGTGTTGGCGTTGCTGGAATCCGCTGACGTGAGCAAGTGGATGACCATGGCGATGGAGGGCCGCTGAGCGCAACGCGCGGCCCTTTCACCTCTCCCCGCCTGCGGGGAGAGGTCGGATCGCCCCGGCGATGCGTAGCGTCGTCAGATGCGATCCGGGTGAGGGGGTACAGGTCTAGCAACCCGCACCGCCTGGTGGAGAGAGCCCCTCACCCCAACCCTCTCCCCGTAAAGGACGGGGAGAGGGAGCAGGTCGCGCGCTGAGCGCAACGCTCCTTCTTCACCTCTCCCCGCTTGCGGGGAGAGGTCGGATCGCCCCCGGCGATGCGTAGCATCGTCCGGCGCGATCCGGGTGAGGGGGTACAGGTCTAGCAACCAGCACCGCCTGGTGGAGAGAGCCCCTCACCCCAACCCTCTCCCGCAAGAGCGGGGCGAGGGAGCAGATCGCGCGCTGAGCGCAACGCTCCTTCTTCACCTCTCCCCGCTTGCGGGGAGAGGTCGGATCGCCCCCGGCGATGCGTAGCATCGTCCGGCGCGATCCGCGTAAGGGGGTACTGGTCTCACCATCCGCACCAGACGTGCGGAGAGCCCCCCTCATCCCGACCTTCTCCCCGCACGCGGGGAGAAGGGGAAGCGCGCCGCTTCCATCTGTCTCCCTCGCGTGCATAATATCTGTTTGAAACAAACGAGCCCCGTCATGTCCCTGCAAGCCTATCTCGCTTTCGTTGCCGCCTGCGTTGCGCTGGCGCTGCTGCCCGGTCCGATCGTTACCATGGTCATTGCCAACGGCCTGCGCTACGGCACGCGCGCTGCGATGATCAATGTGCTCGGCGCCCAGGCCGGGCTGGCGATCGTGATCGGTATCGTCGCGGTCGGCCTGACCTCGCTGATGGCGACCATGGGCTACTGGTTCGACTGGGTGCGCTTTGCCGGCGCCGCTTATCTGGTCTGGCTCGGCTACAAGCTGATCCGCGCGCCGGTTGAGGGCGTCAGCACCGATGAGCCGCTGGCGCCGCCGCGCGGCGGCTTCTTCCTGCAGGGTTTTCTGGTGCTGCTCTCCAACCCGAAGGTGCTGGTGTTCTTCGGCGCCTTCATCCCGCAGTTCATGGATATGGAGAAGCCTCACGTCCCGCAGGTGGCGCTGCTCGGCGTCACCTTCATGGTGACGGCGGTGATGAGCGACGGGCTCTATGCCTTGCTGGCCGGCCGCGCCCGCAAATTCTTCTCCAAGGAGCGCACCCGGCTGATGTCGCGGATCTCCGGCGGCTTCATGATCGGCGGCGGCATCTGGCTGGCGCTGACCCGGGCGCGCTGAGCCTCGAGCGGGATGAGTATGCGGCGGGACGGGATCTCGGTTCACCTCTCCCCGTCGGGGAGAGGTCGGATTGCGCTCGGCGATGCGAAGCATCGTCAGGTGCAATCCGGGTGAGGGCCTTGCTCACTCGATAGACCATGACCCCTCACCCGATTTGCTGCGCAAATCGACCTCTCCCAAGGGAGAGGTGGTACTTCCGATGCCGCTACAGGCTCATCCCATCCGACCTAGCCCGCAAGCCGCTCGACCACGTCGCGCACCAAGCCCTTGAGCAGGTCGAGCTTGTATCCGGTCATCGGCAGCGGCTTTGCGCCTGATGTCGCAAGTTCGGCGGCCCGCGCGACGGTTTCGGCATCGGTGGGCTTCCCTTTCAGCGCCGCCTCGCATGCCGCCAACCGCAGCGGCACCGGGGCGATGCCACCGGCCGCGATATCGACCTGCTGGAACGTGCCGCCTGAGATCACGGCCCGCACGCAGACCTCCACCAGCGGCCATTCCGCATGGGTGCGGCTGATGGCGCGCTTGTAGAGCGCGCGCTCGCCGGCGAGCGGCGCAGCGAACTCGATACGCGCGATCCGTTCGCCTGATCCAAGCAAATTGTCGGCGGCGCCATTGCTGCCGTCGCCGAGCAGGTCGGTGATCGACAGCCCGCTGCGCCGGTCGGTGGTGATCTTCGCGTCATAGGCCAACAGCGCCATCGCCATCGTCGATGGATGCGGCGCCACGCAAGGGCCGAGGTCGAACGCGACGTGATAGAGATGATTGCCGGATCGTGCCGGACAGTCGGTGCCGCCCTTCTTGAGACAGCCGATCTGCGGATTGCGGAAATACCAGCAGCGCGAGCGCTGCGCGAGGTTGCCGCCGAGCGTCGCCAGCTGCCGGATCTGCGGCGTCGCAAGGCCCTGCGCGGCCGCGGCGATGCCGGGATAGGCCTGCGCGAGCCGCGCGTCGGAGGCGATCGCCGCGACCGAGGTCAGCGCACCGATGCGGGCCGCGCCGTCCGCGGCCCAGGTGATCCCGATCGTATCGGGAGTGGCGGTGAGATCGACGATCGGCCCGCGCGACACGCCGCTGCGGCGGCGTTCCGACAGATCGGTGCCGGCGGCACGGAATTCCGGCGCCGTGATTGTAGCTGCGGCTGCAGCACTCATGCGGCGGTCCTCCCTTTCAGCGCGGCAATGATGCGGTCGGGCCGGATCGGAATTTCGGTGAGGCGGACGCCGATCGCGTCGTGAATCGCGTTCGCCACCGCGGGCGACGTCGGCACCGTGGCGACCTCGCCGATGCCGACGCTGTTGCCGAGCACATGGTCGAAGCCGGCCTCGTCGAAATGCACGTTGATCTCCGGCGTGTCTGAAATCCCCGGGATGCGATAATCCTCCATCCCGGCCGTCAATACGTCGCCGCTGATCGGATCGAGCTCGCGCGCCTCGTAGAGGGCGTAGCCCAGGCCCTGGATCACCGAGCCGCAGGCCTGGCTGTGCGCCAGCGCGGGAGCCGCGACCTTGCCGACCGCAAGGCCGGTGTGCACGTTGAGCACGCGGACATGGCCGAGCCAGGTGTCGACCTCGACCTCGATCACCTGCACCGAGCTCGGCACCCCGGCGCCGACCACGATGTTGGAGAAGCGGCGCATCATCCAGCCGAAGATGATGCCGATGAAGCCGGCGTCACGCAGCGGCGAGCGGACGCCGGGCGCGGTGTTCTTGCCGTCCTCGCCGCGCGTTTCGGACACAGAGATGTCGGGCGCGCGCGCGATCAGCTCGCGCCATGGCGCGTTCGAGCCGGGCGCCGGCTTGCGCGTCGCCTGTTCGAGGATCGCGGCCTTCAGCTTGCGGATCGCGAGCAGCGTCGGCGGCAGCACCGAGGCGGTGACGCGGCTGCCACCGGAGCCGGGACCTTCCGGCAGCGACGAATCGCCGATGCGGACCTCGATCTCGCTTGGCTCGAGATCGAACTCGCGCGCCACCGCATCGGCGATCACGCTGCGGGTACCGGTGCCGATATCCTGCGTCGCGGTGCTGGCGATGATGCGGCCGCCCTTGACCGCGACCTCGACCTTGACCTTGGGCTGCCAGAGGTAGAGCCAGTAGCCGGTCGCGACCCCGACGCCGCGGCGATAGCGGCCGCTCTGTGTGGCCTCGCGGTTGCGCCAGACGTCGAGCCCGGCCGCCCAGTCATAGAGCCGCTGCCGGTTGGGATCGGGATCCCAGCGCTTGCGTAGCGCAATCGGGTCGATCTTGAGCCGCCGCGCGGCCTCGTCGATCGCCTGCTCCACCGCGAAGGCCATCGGCGGACCGCCGGGGCCGCGGAAGGCGGACCCGGGCGGCAGGTTGCTGATGACGTCGAAATCCGAGAGCGCCTTGGCTTCGGCCGGATAGATCAGCCGCGCCAGGCCGGCGATGGTCGAATTGGTTGCCGCGCCCGTATCGGCATGCGCGGTGACGGACAGCGCCTTCAGCCCGCCCTGCTCGGAGGGCAGCAGCGCGACCTTCACTTCCGCGGCCGGGCGATAGCCGGCGACCGAGAGCTCCTCGTGCCGGTCGTAGGCGACCCGGACCGGCGCCTTCGCCGCGCGCGCGAGTTCGATCGCGGCGATCGTCTCGACGCCCATGCTCGACTTCGAGCCGAAGCCGCCGCCGACATGATCGGCGATGACGCGGACCTTGTCGTGGTCGAGCTTGAAGCGCTTTGCGATTTGCTCCTTGAGATGAAACACCCACTGCGACGAGGCGTGCACGGTCAGCCGGTCGCCGTCGAAACGCGCCACCGCGGCATGCGGCTCAAGGCAGGCGTGCTGCTGCGTGCCGGTGCGAAAGGTTGCTTCCACCAGCAGCGGGCTGCCGGCCTGCCGCGCCGCGTCCACCCAGCTGCGCACCTTGCCGGCGCGCTGCGAGAACGCCGCGGTCGGCCCGCGCACGTTCTGCTTCCACGGCGCCGGCCCGCCGCCAGCTTCCGAGACGTTGCCTGCGCGCTTGCGGCTGGCTTTGTCGAACACCACAGGCGCATCATCCTTGCGTCCGGCGTCGAGCCCGATCACCGCGGGCAGGCGCTCATAAGTCACCTTGATCGCGGCGAGCGCGGCCAGCGCGCTTTTGCGGTCCTTGGCGGCGACCGCGGCAATCGGCTCGCCGACATAGCGCACGACGCGGTCGTCGGCGAGCAACGACACCGCGGCAACGCCGGGAAGCGCGCGCGCTGGCGCCAGATCGAGTGCGGTAATGCGGGCGTGCGCCTCGCGCGAGCGCAGGATCACGCCCTCGAGCTGGCCGTCGTGCCTGATATCGACAGTGTATTTTGCCGCGCCCGTCACCTTGTCGCGTGCCTCGATGCGCGGCGTCACCACGTGGTCGCCGTCGAATCGGCCCGCGCAGGCATCCGCCACCGCGCGAAAAATCCCGTCATAGGCGCCGCAGCGGCAGAGATGGCCGGAGAGTGCCGCGCCGATCTCCTCGCGCGACGGCACCGCGGTTCCCTTGGTCGCGCGCCAGTGGTCGCAGAACGCGGCGGCTTCCACAATGAAGCCGGGCGTGCAGAAGCCGCACTGCAGGGCATCATGCGCCATGAACGCCTTCTGCACCGCATGCAGGCTTGCCGCGCCGATGCCCTCCACCGACGTCACCGATTTGCCGGCGGCGGCCTGCGCCGGCATCAGGCAGCTTGCGACCGGCGCGCCGTCGACCAGCACCGTGCAGGCACCGCAAACACCGGCGCCGCAGACCAGCTTGGTGCCGGTGAGCCCGAGCTGATCGCGGACGACGTCGATGAGCAGCGCGTCGGGATCGTCGGGCAGGGCTTCGACGCGGCCGTTGATGGTCATCGTGCTCATGGAGATCCTCCAGCCTTGCTCCGTGACGGTCTTCGCTTCGCCGCCGCCTTGCGGGCGGACGGCTTTTGCTTTGGCGCGGCGCCGGCGCACAGCACCCGCACCATCAGCGCCATGTCCTTCAGAAACGCATCGACCGGCTGCATCCCCGGGTGCTGCGATTTCGATGCGTGCAGGGCCATTTCGACCAGTCGGGCGAATTCGGCCGGTGCCATGCCCTGCGGCAGCACGAGCTGCAGCCTCTGCGCGGTGCGCGTGACGGTCGCGACGAGACGCTCGGCATAAACGGCCGAATATTTCTGGTAGAGGTCGCGCGCCTGCGCCAGATGCTCGGAATACAGTTCCTCGATATGCGGCGAGCCGTCGAACGAGCCGATCATCGTCTGCATCCGTGCGGTCATGCCGGCGACGAGGATGTCGGCAAGCGTGCCGCCGTCCTGCTCCGCCTTGCTGATCGCGGCCTGCTCGGCGGCAATCGCGTCCTCATGCACGCGTTCGATCACGGCGCGGAACAGCGCTTCGCGCGATTCGAAATGATGATACAGCGCCTGCCGCGTCAGCCCGGCGGCTTCCGCCACCTGCTCGATCGAGGAGCGGCGAAAGCCGTGGCGGCGGAACACCAGCATGGTCGCATCGAGAATGCGGGTTTTCGGTCCCATTTGTCGAATTTGACAAATTATGGAAATTTGTCAAATCGCGATTTGGTGACTGCCGGGGCGGACACCTTGCCGCGCGGGGCGCGGCTCAGGTCTCGATATTCGGCACGCGATACATCTCGCGGCGCCATAGCGCCGGGCTGATGCCGACCGCGGCGGAAAACACCCGCGTGAAATGGCTTTGGTTGGCAAAGCCGGCCGCGATCGCAATCTCGGACAGCGGCAGGTCGCGCACCGCCATCAATTGCTTGGCGACCTTCACCCTCTGCTGCAGCAGCCATTGGTGCGGCGGCAGGCCGGTGGAGACGCGAAACGCGCGCGAAAAGTGGCTGACCGAGAGATCGAACTCGGCCGCGATCTGCTTCAACGGGATCTTGCCGCGCAGGTCGGCCTCGAGCCGTTCGCAGGCCTGCCTGGCCTGCCATGCGGCAAGGCCGCCGCGGGCCGGCGCGGTGACGCTGCGCAGCCCGCCATAGGTCCGGGCGACATGGGCGGTGAAGGCGAGCATTACATGATCGACGAACAGCTGGTTGACTTCCTCCGGCCGGCGCAGGGCCTCGAGCAGCACGGCGCTGAGATGGCGGATGACGCCGTCGTCGTGGCCGATGCCGGGCTCGTAGCCGAGCTCGTCGATCCGCCGCGCGCGGGATTGCCGCGCGATATCGTCGAGCGCCGAGCGCGGCAGGTAGAAGAAGACGGAGTGAAACGGCTTGTCGATCACGTAGCGCGGGTCGCGCTTCAGATCGTACAGATAGGTCGCGCCGCTGCGGATGTTCGACTTGGTGATGCAGCGGCCGTCTTCCCAGCACTCGCAATCGTCGTAGTCGCGAAACTTGAGGCTGACGAGATAGGCGTCGTCCGCAGGCAGCGAGCCGGACAGGTCGCGCACCGGATTGTCGTTGCGGATTTCGGTGACCGCGAGCGCATCGCTGCGCAACGAGCGCGTGATCAGCGAGGGCGCGTGTTTCAATTGCAGGGGTTGCCCGAGCTTCCGTCCGTAGACGCCAGCCTGTGCCATATCGATGAATTCCGTCAGTGATATCAGACCGGGAGGCGATGATCATCGTCCCATGGTCGTGCTGCATTATCAGAGATCGGCGCGGCGCCGTCCAGTTCCTGGCACGATCGTAAGCGGCCTTGGCGGAGCGATCACGACAACGCGATTTCGAAATGATTTCAAGGGCATTGCGGTCCGATGACGTTGCGCCGCATGCCGGCGGCCGGCGCCGGCAGGTGCGCTAGCCGCAATCGCTCTGCAGGTACGGCAATCGCTCTGGGGCGGCGGCGCGTCCGATTCGCTAGACCATCATCGCGCCCACGCCAACGACGGAGACACGCGATGATCTGGAAAGATTTAGGCAGCTCCCTTGCTCTCACCCGGCGACGCAGGGCCGTCGCCACTGCGCTCATGTACGGGCTCACGCTGACGGTTCGCTTCACGTCGGCGGCCGGTGACGAAGCGGACACGCCGGCAAGGGCCGTTCAGGGCAACGATCCGATCACGTCGATCATGATCAATGACGCTACGCCGATCCTCGCCGGGGACTGGCGGCCGGGGCCGGCGCAACTGACTGCCTTTCGCCGCGGCGCGTCGCTGAGTTCGCGAGGTTGCCTTGCGGCATGCGAGCGTCCCGCGCGCATGCCATTCGTCACCGGCTGCGTCTCGCGTCAATAGCGCGACTGAAGCCCGTTTCACCTGTTCGCGTCGTTGATCGCAACAAGCCTTGCCGCCCGCGGCAGGCAGCGGCGGCGCGCGTGCGCCCGACTACCAAACCAGAGGAGACTTGAAATGCGAATCGTCATCATTGGTGCCGGCTTCGCCGGTATGTATGCCGCGCTGTCCGCCGCCCGTCTGCGCGAGATCAAGGGCGCTTCGCCCGAGGAGCTCGAGATTGCGCTGGTCGCGCCGCAGCCGACGCTGGTGGTCCGCCCGCGGCTCTACGAGCCGAAGCCGGAAACCCTGACCGCGCCGCTGCTCGACGTCTTCAACGCGATCGATGTGGTCTATGTGCAGGGCAGCGCCGAGGCGGTCGACACCAAGGCCCGCACCGTGCAGATCGTCACCGCCAAGGACGCGCGCAAGACGCTGCCTTACGATCGCCTGATCGTGGCGACCGGCAGCCAGCTGTTCCGTCCCAACGTGCCCGGGCTTGCCGAGCACGGCTTCAGCGTCGACAGCCTCGAGGACGCGATCGCGCTCGACAAGCATCTGCACGGCCTTGCCAAACTGCCGCAATCGGCGGCGCGCGACACGGTCGTCGTTGCCGGCGGCGGCTTCACCGGCATCGAGGCGGCCACCGAGTTGCCGTCGCGGCTCCGCGCCATCCTCGGCAAGGATGCCAAGCCGCGCATCGTCATCGTCGATCGCGGGGCCGCCATCGCGCCCGATATGGGCGAGGGCCCGCGCCCGATCATCGAGGACGCGATGCGCAAGCTCGGGGTCGAGGGCCGCTTCGGCGCCGGCGTCGCCGAGGTGAGCAAGTCCGGCGTCACGCTGTCGAACGGCGAGCATATCGAGGCCGCGACCGTGGTCTGGGCCGCGGGCATTCGCGCCGCGCCGCTGACCCAGCAGATCCCCGCCGAGCGCGACAATTTCGGCCGCCTGCTGGTCGACCGCGATCTGCGCGTGCCGGGGATCCCCGGCGTGTTCGCCACCGGCGATGCGGCGCGCGCCGCGTGCGACGATGTCGGCAATTACGCGCTGATGTCGTGCCAGCATGCGACGCGAATGGGCGCCTTTGCCGGCAACAATGCCGCCGCCGAGCTGCTCGGCGTTCCGACCAGGCCCTACCACCAGAAGGGTTACGTCACCTGCCTCGACCTCGGCGGCGCCGGCGCGCTGTTCACGCGCGGCTGGGAGCGCGAGGTGACGATGGTCGGCGACGTCGCCAAGAAGACCAAGCAGGAAATCAACACCGTCTGGATCTACCCGCCGCGGGCCGAGCGTGCCGCCGCGCTGGCCTCCGCCGATCCGGAACATGTGACCGACGTGTCTGGCTTCTTCTAGACCCGTCACGGAGCGGGCCGCGCTTGCCCTGAAGCGCGGCCCGCCCACCTCAAATCACTCTGGAGCTTGATCACCATGAAACACGACACCGTGCGCGCGTCGTCGTTCGCGATGCCGCTGACCAATCCGGCCTTTCCGCCCGGGCCCTACCGCTTCATCAACCGCGAATATTTCATCATCCAGTACCGCACCGATCCCGAGGCGCTGCGCCGCGTGGTGCCGGAGCCGCTGGAGCTGACCGATCCCGTGGTGAACTACGAGTTCATCCGGATGCCGGACTCCACCGGCTTCGGCGACTACACCGAGAGCGGCCAGGTGATTCCGGTCGCCTACAAGGGCCAGCTCGGCGGCTTCACCCATCAGATGTTCCTCAACGATCATCCGCCGATCGCCGGCGGGCGCGAGCTGTGGGGCTTTCCCAAGAAGCTGGCGCAGCCGAAGCTCGAGGTCGAGATCGACACGCTGGTCGGCACGTTGAACTACGGCTCGGTGCGCATCGCCACCGGCACCATGGGCTACAAGCACCGCGCGCTCGACATCGCGGCCGAGGCGAAGAAGCTCGCCGCGCCGAATTTCCTGCTCAAGATCATCCCGCATGTCGATGGCACGCCGCGGATCTGCGAGCTGGTGCGCTATCACCTCGAGGATATCACCGTGAAGGGCGCGTGGACCGGGCCGGTTGCGCTCGACCTTTACTCGCATGCGCTGGCCCCTGTCGCCGAGCTGCCGGTGCTGCAGGTACTGTCAGCCAAGCACCTTGTCGCCGACCTCACGCTCGGGCTCGGCAGCGTGGTGCACGATTATCTCGCCGCCGGCCACACCGCGCCGCGCCGCGGCGCCGACGCCTTGATCGAAGCGAATGCCGGCTGAGCGGAATCAGCCTCATCAGGAGTGCCAACCATGTTGAATGTGATGCGCGAGCAGACCAATCCGGTGCCGCGGCAGGCCAGGTCGCTGCCGTATGATGTCGTGGCGCTGGTGCTGCAGGGCGGCGGCGCGCTCGGCGCCTATCAGGCCGGTGTCTATGAGGGCCTGCACGAGGCCGGCATCCGGCCGAACTGGTTTGCCGGGATTTCGATCGGCGCGCTCAACGCCGCCATCATCGCCGGCTCGCCCGAAGCCGAGCGGGTGCAGCGGCTGCGGCAATTCTGGGAGACCATCTGTGCCTTCTCGATCGAGTGGCCCGCCGGAGAGGGGCTGGTCAATGCCTTGCCCTTTGCCTTCGACATCAGCTCGGTCCGCAACGCGCTGGCGGCGATGCGGGCGCTGGTCCAGGGGCAGCCCGGCTTCTTCAAGCCGCGCTTTCCCTCGCCGCTGTGGTCGCCGTTCTCGGGTGATGCCTCGACCAGCTTCTACGACACGGCACCGTTGCAACAGACCCTGGAGCGGCTGGTCGATTTCGACCGGCTGAACTCCGGCGAAGTGCGGGTCAGCGTCGGTGCCGTCAACGTCCGCACCGGCAACCTGACCTATTTCGACACCGCCGAACGCCGCCTCGGACCGAAGCATTTCATGGCGTCAGGCGCGCTGCCGCCGGGATTCCCCGCCGTCGAAATCGAAGGCGAGCACTACTGGGATGGCGGCGTGGTTTCGAACACGCCGCTGTCCCGCGTGCTCTCCGGGGAGCCATGCGACACGCTGACATTCCAGATCGACCTCTGGTCGGCCAAGGGCCGCGTTCCCTACGACATGATGGAAGTGTCGAGCCGCCAGAAGGACATCCAATATTCCAGCCGCACCCGCGCCATCACCGATCAGGCGCTGCGGATGCAGAAGATGCGCCAGGCGCTGCAACGGACGCTCGCGCTGCTGCCGGACTCCGCCAAGCAGGATCCGGAAATCCGCGCCATCGCCGAGATGGCCCGCCATCGCTCCTGCAACATCGTCCACCTGATCTATCAGACCAAGCTCCACGAAGGCCATTCGCGGGACTACGAGTTCGGGCTGAGCGGAATGCGCGCACACTGGCAGAGCGGGCTGGAGGACATCCGCCGCACGCTGGCCGACCCGGGCCGCCTCGACCGGCCCGCGCCGGAGCTCGGCATCGTCACCCACGACATCCATCGCCGCGACTGAGCTTGCGGCACATCTCACCTACAAAGCATCGAAAGGAATTGTCATGTTGAAGGGCAAGGTCGCGATCGTGACCGGATCGACCAGCGGCATCGGGCTCGGCATCGCCAGGGAGCTGGCGAGGCTCCGCGCCGACATCGTGCTGAACGGCTTTGGCGATGCCGGGGAGATCGAACAGATCCGCGCTGGCATCACGCGCGAGTATGGCGTGCGCGTCGCCTATGACGGCGCCGACATGTCGAAGGAGGAGGCGGTGCGCGGATTGATCGCCGCCACGGTTGAGAAATACGGCCGGCTCGACATTCTCGTGAACAATGCCGGCATCCAGTTCACCGCGCCGGTCGAGGAATTTCCGGCCGCGAAGTGGAACGCGATCCTGGCGATCAATCTGTCGGCCGCGTTCCACGGTATTGCCGCCGCGGTGCCGCAGATGCGGAAGCAGGGCTGGGGCCGCATCGTCAACATTGCCTCCGCGCATGGGCTCGTCGCGTCGACGCACAAGGCCGCCTATGTCGCGGCCAAGCATGGGCTGATCGGCCTGACCAAGGTGGTCGGTCTCGAGACCGCCGGCAGCGGCGTGACCTGCAATGCGGTTTGTCCCGGCTGGGTGCGTACGCCGCTGGTCGACAAGCAGATCGACGACATCGCCGCGCAGCGCGGCATCAGCCAGCAGGATGCAGCGAAGGAGTTGCTGGCGGAGAAGCAGCCGTCGCTGCAGTTCGTCTCGCCGGCGCAGCTCGGCGGCACTGTGGCTTTCCTGTGCTCGGGCGCGGCCGATCAGATCACGGGGACCGCGATCTCGGTCGATGGCGGCTGGACCGCGCAGTGACAGAAGGGCGAACCAACATGCAGGACGCGAAAGTCATTATTGTCACCGGCGGGAGCTCCGGCATCGGGCGCGCGGCGGCGCTTCGCTTTGCCCGGCAGGGCGACAGGGTGCTCGTAACCGGACGACGTGCCGGGCCGATCGAGCAGACGGTTGCGGAGCACCCGGGCATCGTGGGCCTGGTTGCGGATGCGGCCTCCGCGGACGACGCCGCGCGCACCATCGCCAAGGCGATCGAGACCTGGGGCAGGGTGGATGCGTTGATCAACAATGCGGGCGCTGGCGCGATCTTGCCGCTGGCCGATGCGGCAGCTGATCGCATCATGGATATCTTCGCGGTCAATGTGATCGGCCCCAGCCTGCTTGCGGCGGCCGCGCTTCCTCACCTGCGGGCCACGCGGGGCAGCATCGTCAACGTCTCGAGCACCTTCGGCCACAAGCCGGCGGCGGGATTGTCGCACTACGCCGCCAGCAAGGCGGCGTTGGAGCATTTGACGCGCTGCTGGGCGCTGGAGCTCGCGCCGTTCGGCGTTCGGGTGAACGCGGTGGCGGCGGGGCCCACCGAATCGGGCGCGCTGACCGGCATGATGGGGCTCTCCCCGGAGCAGGCGGCAGCGATCAAGCAGCAGGAACGCGAGCGCATTCCGCTCGGCCGGCGCGGTGTGCCCGACGATGTTGCTGAATGGATCGTTCGGATTGCCGGCCCGGCCTCGGAATGGATGACCGGCCAGGTGATCGCGGCCGACGGCGGTCTGGGGCTCGCCTAGCCGTGGCACCTGCCGGCCACGCGGCCGCCTGAGTGTGGTGCCGCCTTTCCGCGAAACCATCTCTGCCGACACGCATTGTCGGCGGGGGTGGCAATGGAACGGAACATGGCGTCACGGAGAATTTGGATCGCAGTGGCGGGACGGCCAACAACACCGTCGGCGGGCCCGGCGTCGGCGTCGGCCATGCCGCCAACGGACGGCCGATCGGTTCGACCGGTTCGGGGCTGGGCTCTCCAGAGAATCCGATCAACGGTTCGCAATAGCGGCGGGCAGGCGACCGCGATCGATTAGAACGATCCTAAGTATCCTCGACTGAAGTGGGCGAAATTGCCGCAGCCTACTTCAACGCGCGTTGCGGGTTCGCAACAGAAGCAGCGAGATAGCCGGACCTTGGACGGGTTCTAAGAGCCGCACCGCTGCGCGCCGATCTCATCATGCTAGTGACGTGGCGATGAAATGCATCTGACGCGCGCGTTAGATGATCCGGAATTGGCAATTCAATTGACGTCGACCACAACATCCCTGCGGCGCTGGGGCGCGGTCCACAAATGGACCAGCCTGATCTGCACGCTGTTCATGCTGCTTTTGTGCATCACCGGCCTGCCGCTGATCTTTCACGAGCAGATCGACGATCTGCTGCATGAGCAGGTCAAGGCGGCCGACGTGCCGGCCGGCACGCCGCTCGCCAATCTGGACCACATGCTCGCCAACGCGCTGGCGCAGGCGCCGGGAAAGGTGCCGCACTTCCTGATCTGGGATCGCGACGATCCCAACGCCATGTTCGTCAGCGTCGGCCCGACCATCGACGCCGATCCGACCAAGAACCTGCTGATCCGGATGGATTCGCACACCGGCGCCTATCTCGATGCGCCCGACGTGACGGGGCGCTTCACCTACATCATGCTGAAGCTGCACACCGACATGTTCGCCGGCCTGCCCGGAAAGCTGTTTCTCGGGCTGATGGGAATCCTGTTCTGCGTCGCGATCATTTCCGGAATCGTGGTCTACGCGCCCTCGATGCGCAAGCTGCGGTTCGGCGCCTACCGCGCCAAGCGCACCCGCGTCGTGCGCTGGCTCGACGTGCATAATCTCGCCGGCATCCTGCTGGTGGCCTGGACACTGGTGGTCGGCTTCACCGGCGTCATCAACACCTGGGCCGATCTCGTGCTGAAGATGTGGCAGTTCGGCCAGCTCGCCGAAATGACGGCGCAGTACAGCGACCGGCCCGTGCCGTCGAAGCTGACCTCGGTCAATGCGGCGGTGCAGGTGGCGACCGAGGCGGTGCCCGGGATGACGCCGAGCTTCGTCGCATTTCCAGGCACGCTGTTCAGCAGCAAGACCCACTACGCCGTGTTCCTGCATGGCGACACGCCGCTGACCTCGCGGCTGCTCAAGCCGGCGCTGATCGATGCGGAAACCGGCAAATTGACCGACAGCCGCGACATGCCCTGGTATGTGCTGACGCTGTTCGTGTCGCAGCCGCTGCATTTCGGCGACTATGGCGGCATGCCGCTGAAGATCGTCTGGGCGCTGCTGGATATCCTGACCATCTTCATCCTGGTCACCGGCCTCTATTTGTGGTGGCGGCGGCGCAAGGCCGGCGTCAGCCAGGAACGCGCGATCGCCAATGCCGGGGCGATCGATAATCCACTCTTGTCGTCGTCGCGCCGCTGATGATCTCGCATCGCTCTTTGGCCCAGATCTTCGCGGCCCCGCTCGTCATCGCGATCCTCAGCACGGTCGGACTGATCAGCGCGCTGGTCGGCGACGGCTTGTGGGATGCCATCTCCTGGGTGGCGCTCGGTCTACCGGCGTTGCTCTATCTGCTGTTCATCTGGCGGCGCCGATCCTATTGATCAGGACGCCAGTGCGTGCGCGGTGATGTTCTCGCCCGGCCTCGAGATCTCGCTGCACTACCCTAGCCGCAAGGGTCTGCCGGCGCGGGTCAGGGCCTTTGTTAAATTCATGCTGGAGCATCTGCGCAGGAATTCCGACCTGCAGACCGATCCGCACGTCCTGCTGACGCCGTTCCGCGGATAGAGCGTTTTCCAGCGAAGTGGATACCGGTTCGCGTGAAGAAGACGCGTCAAAACGAGAATCTAGAGCTCCGTTCCGATTCCATCGGAACGGAGCTCTAGCAGCTCACAAACTTGCGATCAGCACTTGTCCGCAGCGCCGCCGCGCGTGTGAGCAGCCTCACAGATGGCCCGGCTTCGGCCGCGTAGAGTTCGGTCATGCGGGGTCGAGCCGGCTTACCCGGATCCCGCGAGGACACGTGCATGACCCAGGTCTATTTTCACTGCTCCAACACCCAAGGCGTGCTGATGGATCGCCGCGGCACCGCCGTCACCAGCCTCACCGAGGCGTGCGAGGCGGCCACCTGCGCGATGCGATCGCTGGTCGCGACGGCCAGCCTGGAAGACTGGCGCGACTGGGCCATGCATGTCAGCGACGAAGCCGGCGATGAGATCTGCGTCCTGTCCTTTGCATCCGTCCTCGGCAAGCCGCACTGAGAGATCCCCAGTACCCCGAAATCACAGTCCGTAGTTCGCTTCGACCGTCCAGGAGTCCTTCGGCTGGCTGTGCAGATGCCAGAACTGGTCCGCCACCGCTGAGGCTTCCTTCGATTCCGGGGCAACCAGGGTGCAGACCGTCACCGTCGCGACATGGATTCCCTTGGCCCGGAACTGTTCGAAAAGCCCGTGAGCCAACGCGCGAATGCCGGCCTTGCCGATGCTGATCGAGAGAAAGTCCGGGCTCGGGGCAAGGGCGAAGCCGCCTCCCGTCAACAGAATCGTACCGGACCGTTGCGCTTCCATCTTCGGAGCGACGGCCTGAGCGGCAGCAAGCGCGCCTCCGATATTCACGGCCAGATCAAAATTGAAGCTGTCGCGCGGCTGCTCGGCGAGCGTCGCCTTGCGCAAGGACGCGGCGTTGTAGTGCAGGACGTCCACCGAGCCGTGCTGCGTCTCAACTTCGGCGACCAGCTCCGCCACGCTCTTCGCGTCGCTCGCATCCACTTTCCGCGCCTCGGCCTTGTAACCTTTCGACATGAGTCGATCGGCCAGCTCCTGAGCCCTGGGGAGCCTGCGAGCGGCCAGAACCACTTGAAAGCCTTCCCTTGCAAAGCGCTCGGCGGTCGCGAAACCCATTCCCGGGCCCGCTCCGATGCTGAGAAATGTCTTCATCGCTTGTTTCCCTTCGACGCTGCACTTGAACATTCACCGCACGCGTCGCCGCCAATCGCTCGGGGTTTCCCCGGTCAACTTTCTGAACGCCGCGGCGAAGGCGGTCTGGGAGGAATAGCCGAGCGCGGCCGCGACCGAGACGACCGACACGTCGGTGTCGCGCAGCATGCTCATGGCCTGCTCGAGCCGATGCTGGCGCAACCAGGCATGCGGGGAGAGCCCGGTGCTTTCCTTGAACGCGCGGCAGAAATGGAAGCGCGACAGGCCTGCATCCGCAGCCAGGGCGGCAAGCGAGACGTCGGTGTCGCTATCCGAACGCAGTCGCTCGATGGTCCGGCTCAGCACCCTGGGCGACAGCCCGCCCATGATCGGCCGGAACGCGGCAGGTGCGCCGGCGTGCGCCGAGAGCAGGCGCGTCGCCAAAAGGTCGGTCAATTGGTGCCTGAACAGCGTATCCAGCGCCGCGCAGCCTTCGAGCGCATCGGCCGCGCTCAGCAGCAATCGGGACGTGATGGGGTCGGGATGCGCGGTTCGCTCCACGAGGTCGCCGGCCGCGGCGGTGCCGGCTTCGAGGGCAACGCGATCGAGCGTTGTCTGCGGAAGATAGAGCTGAAGGACGCTCAAGGGCTGAAAGATATCCCACCGCGAGGTCGAACCGGCCGGAATCACCGTGACAGTCCCGGGACGCGTCATTCCGTTGACAAACGCCCGGCCGTCGCGGCGCTCGAACCGCACCGGCTCGGCGGGAAAAGTCATGATGACGTGGTCGGCCATCGGCCGGACCACGTCGTGCAGCGGATCATGCCTCCAGAAGGTGATCATGCCGCTGGTTGGGTCCGACGCCATGTGCAGCGGCGCCGTCTTGAGCACCCGCGCCATTTCCGCGTCGGCATGCGGGCGTTCGCCGGTCGGTAAATCGTCTTGCTGCACCGGAGACGCGCCTGCCTGATTCTGCGAAATAGCTCGCGCAAGCGGCTTGCTCATGGACCTGTTCTCGCCGGTGAGAGGGTCTGTCTTGCGCGTTCGATGCGTTCTAGGCGCGGTACGGGTCTGGGGTCTTTCCTGAAGCGACTGCGATTTGTCCGATCCTGCTGCACTTATCCGAAAACGCGCGCTCGATCGCAAGGCGGTGCGACGTTTGTGAAAGACAGTAGTCCTGACGCATCTGAGCAAAGGGCCGAGCTTTGTGTTACGATTTTCCAAATCGTCATCCTCGCGCAAAGGCTTCGCCTTTATCGCTGGAGGTGCAAGCCCAGCAGCGCAGTTGCGCTGCTGGACCTCGGAGGATGAACCGGCCCGGCTGGCGGCCGTCGATCGTTCGAGGCTCGCTTCATGAGCACCTCAGGATGACGGAACGAACAGCGCCGCACGACACCATGTCTGTTGCGCGACGGTCGCGATGCAGCCCGGCGGTTGTTGCCGGCGGCAACCTATGTCACCATCCGGACATCGAATTGTCATGGTTTCTGGAGGCCCATGCCACGGCGGAAATTTGCTTGGGAAAAACTGTCGGATGAGCAGTTGCTCGGGCAACGTCTCAGCAGCCTGCGGGTTGCGGTCGAGGGCACCTGGCTTCAGGATTGTCTCGGCACGCTGCACGAAGAGTTGGAAGAGCGCGGCATCCGGCTGCGGCCGCACGCGTGGATCTCGAGCGAATGGTTCAGCCCGGCCAACGTGCCCGGCATCGCCATCCCGTTCTATCTCGCCCATCCTCGCCTGATGAAGCTCGAGAAGAAGATGATGCTCGACGTCGAGGGCGGCACCTGGTCGCAGTGCATGGCGATTCTCCGTCACGAGGCCGGCCATGCCCTGCAGCACGGTTACCAGCTGCAGCGTCGCCGGCGCTGGCAGCAGCTGTTCGGGCCGTCCTCGAAACACTACCCGCGCTACTACCGGCCCAATCCGGCCAGCCGGAACTACGTCCAGCATCTGCGGCTGTGGTACGCGCAGAGCCATCCGGACGAGGATTTCGCCGAAACCTTTGCGGTGTGGCTGCGGCCGCGCTCGAACTGGCGCACGCGCTATGCCGGCTGGCCGGCGCTGAAGAAGCTCGAATATGTCGACGAGCTGATGGGCGAGATTGCCGGCAAGCGGCCATTGGTCGTGAACCGGGAGCGGGTCGATCCGCTGCACACCCTCAGCCAGACGCTTGCCGAGCACTACAGGAAGAAGCAGGCGTTCTACGCCTTCAGTCCGCCGAAGACCTACGACCGCGATCTGTCCCGGCTGTTCTCCGCCGATATCAAGCATGTGCGCTCGCCGCCGGCGGCGGTGTTCATCCGGCGCCACCGCGCGAGGATCAGGCAACTGGTCGCGCAGTGGACCGGCGAGAACCAGTTGACGCTCGATGCCGTGCTCGATGACATGATCTCGCGTTGCCGCGAGCTCAATCTGCGCGCGGTCGGGCCCGAGCACAAGCTCGTCACCAACTTCACCATCCTCTTGACCGCCAAGACCATGCACGCGCTGTTTGGTCCGTCGCGGCGGAAATGGATTGCGCTATGAGGCGCCTTCGCATTCTCGTGCTGATGCATCCGGACTTCGTGCCGCCGGACTCGTCCGACGGATACTCCGCGCAGGAAATCAATGCGTGGAAGACCGAATACGATGTCGTCAGCACCTTGCGCGCGGCCGGCCACGAAGTCCGGCCGCTGGGCGTGCAGGAAGAAATCAAGCCGGTGCGCGACGAGATCGAGAATTTCAAGCCGCATGTGGTGTTCACGTTGCTCGAGGAGTTCCACTACGAGGTCGTGTATGACCAGCACATTGCGAGCTTTCTCGAACTGATGCGGATTCCCTATACCGGCTGCAACCCGCGCGGCCTGATCCTGGCGCGCGGCAAGGATCTGTCGAAGGCGCTGGTGCATCATCGCCGCATCGCGGTCCCGGCGTTTGCGGTGTTTCCGATGCGCCGCAAGGTGAAGCGGCCGGCGCGGCTGGCGCTGCCGCTGATCGTCAAGAGCCTGAACATGGACGGCTCCTTCGGCATCTCGCAGGCCTCGATCGTCGATACCGACGAGAAGCTCGCCGAGCGCGTCGCCTTCATTCACGAGCGGATCGGATCGGCCGCGATCGCCGAGCAATATATCGAGGGACGCGAGCTCTATGTCGGCGTCATCGGCAACAACCGGCTGCGCGCGTTGCCGGTCTGGGAACTGGAATTCGGCAGCATGGGCGGCCAGCGCGCACGACGCATCGCCACCGAAAAAGCCAAGCACGATACCAGCTATCAGGAACGCGTCGGAATCGTCGACGGGCCCGCCAAGGATTTGGCGCCGGAACTGGCGACCCGCATCCAGCATACCGCCAAGCGCATTTACCGGGCGCTCGGGCTCGATGGCTATGCGCGCATCGACTTTCGCCTCTCCGCCGACGGCATCCCGTATTTCATCGAAGCCAATCCCAATCCCGAAATCGCCAAGAGCCAGGAGTTCGCGACCGCAGCCCGGCATGACGGGTTCGACTACCCGGACCTGCTGCAGCGGATTGTTGCGCTGGGCATCAGCCGCGCCAAGGCCGGCGTGTCGCTGGGCTGAGAGCTGCGGCGAGGCCCGATTGATCGCGGGCCGCCGGAGCGTGATGAGATTAGGTCGAGCAGTAGCTGCATCGGATCGTGCCTCTCTCCCGCAAGCGGGAGAGATGAGCGAATTTCGAATCCAATCTCGTTTCGCGGCTAGATCTTCGCTTCCTTGCGCAGCGTCGTCTCGATCTCGCCGAGGATGCGCGCCAGGCGGTCGGCCCACGCGGTCTCGCCGGCCTGGTCGGAGATCAGGTCCTGGCGGATCTCGATGCCGGAGTTCATCAGGCCGCGCTTCTCGCCGTGCACGGGGATGGTGTAGTCGGTCTCGTCGCTGACCGCATAGGGCTCGTTGTCGCCGACCACGAGATCGCCCTCGCTGCGCAGATGTTTCAGCAGCAGCGGCGGCAGCACGGTGTCGCGATGATAGAGCGTGCCGATGTGCCAGGGCCGCGCGATCCCGGCATAGACCGGCGTAAAGCTGTGCAGCGCCACCAGCACCGTCGGCATGCCGTCGCGCAGCCGCCGCTCGATGATCTCGTCGATCCGTGCGTGATAGGGATCGAAGATCTGCGTGCGGCGCAGCTCGGCCGCCTCGCGCGTCAGCCCCTCATTGCCGGGAACGGTGGTGGCTTCGCTGATCAGCGGGATCGAGCTTGCGACATGCGGCGGGCGGTTGCAGTCGATCACCAGCCGCGAATAACGCTGCGCGACCAGATGCGCGCCGAGGTGGTCGGCGAGTTGCGTGGCGACCCCGGCGATGCCGATGTCCCAGGCGATGTGGCGCACCAACTCGCCCTCGGGCAGGCCGAGGTCGCCGAGCGGCGCGGGGATCTGGCGGCCGTAGTGATCGCAGGTGAACAGGAACGGCGAGCGGCCGTCGGAATTATGTTCGAGGACCGGTGACGCATCGGTGCTTGCGAGCAGGACGGATGGACCACCAGCGTAATTCAACGGCTTTTTTCCTCAACTTTGCCTATTCAGGCGGCACGCTGATCTGGAATCGAGCAGTACCCTCTATAGATTATCCAATCCAGAATCACGATGATTGTCGACGATGCCGCTGCTGACCATCCATCACAAGACCGTTTATCGCTACGCCCGCCCGGTGGCGTTTGGCGAGCACCGCCTGATGCTGCGCCCGCGCGACGGCCACGATCTGCGCGTGCTCGACAGTGCGCTGGTGATCGATCCGGCGCCGATGTCGCTACGCTGGATCCACGACGTATTCGGCAACAGTGTGGCGATCGCGACCTTCGACGAGCGCGCCGACACGCTGTCGTTCGTGTCGACCGCGACGGTTGAGCTCAACACCGCGGAAGCCTTCGCGCTGACGCCGGACGATCCCGCCTATTTCTATCCCTTCCTCTACGACGATGAGGAATATCCCGACGTGCAGCAGTTCGTCACGCCGCAATACGGCGATCCGAACGGCGAGCTGTCGGCGTGGGCGCGCCGCTTCCTGGATGCCGAGGCGCCGACCCCGACATTCAAGATCCTGAGCGGCATCACGCATGCGATCAGGGAAGAGTTCAGCTACCGCAAGCGCCATGAGCGCGGCACCCAGCATCCGCTTGATACACTGCAGACGAGGTCCGGCACCTGCCGCGACTATGCGCTGTTCATGATCGAGGCGTTGCGCCGGCTCGGCATGGCCGCGCGCTTTGTCTCCGGCTATCTGGCGATGCCGTCGGATGGCGCAGGCTATCTCGGCGGCGGCTCGACGCATGCCTGGGTGCAGGCCTATCTGCCAAGCGCCGGCTGGATCGAGTTCGATCCGACCAACGGCATCGTCGGTACGCGCGATCTGATCCGCGTCGCGGTGGCCCGCGATCCCCGCCAGGCGATCCCGTTGCACGGCGTCTATCTCGGTCCGGCCGATGCCTTTGTCGGCATGGACGTCGATATCGACGTGGTCTCGGCCAGCCAGAGTGCGAACAGGGAGATGGCGTGACGATGCAGATCGGGGTCGGCTTCGAGATCACCTACACGGCTCCGCAGCCGACGCCGATGGTGATCATGCTGTCGATCCACCCGTCGCGCTTCGCCGACATCGCCGGCACCGAGCAGATCACGACCGATCCCGACGTGCCGGTCGGCTTCTACCGCGACAGCTTTGGCAATGTCTGCGGGCGGCTGGTTGCGCCGGCCGGCGGCGTCACGTTCCGCGGCAATGCATTGGTGCGGGATTCCGGGGTGCCCGACGCGGTCAATCCAGCCGCGCAGCAACTGCCGATCGAGCAATTGCCGGACGAGATGCTGGTCTATCTGATGGCGAGCCGCTACTGCGAGACCGACAAGCTGACCGACATCGCCTGGTCGCTGTTCGGCAACACGCCGCCGGGCTGGGCGCGGGTGCAGGCGATCACGGATTTCGTCCACAACCATGTCAGCTTCGGCTATCAGCATGCCCACCACATGAAGTCGGCGCATGATGTCTACGAGAGCGGCGCCGGCGTCTGCCGCGACTTTGCCCATCTCGCGCTGACCTTCTGCCGCTGCATGGGGATTCCCGCGCGCTACTGCACCGGCTATCTCGGCGACATCGGCGTGCCGCCCGACCCGGCGCCGATGGATTTCTCGGGCTGGTTCGAGGTCTACCTCTCCGGCCAGTGGCACACCTTCGATGCCCGCCACAACACCCCGCGGATCGGCCGCATCCTGATGGCGACCGGCCGCGACGCCGCAGACGTCGCGCTGACCACGAGTTTTGGCCGAATGACGTTGACGAAATTCGTGGTGGTGACCGAGGAGGTGGCCGCGGCGTGAGCGGCCTGGATTGCTTCGCTCCGCTCGCAATGACATAGAAGGCCATGACCTCCGACCTTCTCTTTGTCTACGGCACGCTGATGCGCGGCTTCGACCATCCGATGGCAAAACTGCTGGCGGGCAATGCCGACTTCCTCGGCGAGGCGCAGTGCCGCGGCCGGCTCTATCTCGTCAAGCATTATCCGGGGCTGGTGCGATCGGACGATCCTGCCGACATCGTGCATGGCGAGCTGTTCCGCTTGCGCGCGCGCGACGCCATGCTGGATGAGTTCGACATGTACGAGGCCTGCGGCGAGGGGTTTCCGCCGCCGACCGAATATGTCCGCGAGATGCTGCCGGTCAGGCTCGCCGACGGCAGCATCAGTGAGGCCTGGACCTATCTCTACAACTGGCCGGTGACCGACCTGCCGCGGATCGCGTCAGGACGATTCCTGGAACACTAGAGGGATCGACCACGCGCTGGTTCAGTCGACCGTCACGTGGGCCGTGCTGATGATCTCGCCCCAGCGCACGCGCTCGGCCGCGATGAACTTTGCCGTCGCCTCGACATCCATCGGATCGACCTGCACGCCCAGCTTGCCGAACTGGCCGCGCACGTCGTCTTCGCGCAGCAGCTCCGTCACCGTCGCGTTCAGCTTGGCGATGACGTCGTCCGGCGTGCCCTTCGGAGCCATCAGCGCGAACCAGGTCACCGAGGTGAAGTCGGGCACGGTCTCGCGGACCGTCGGCACGTCGGGCAGCGAGGGTGCGCGGGTCGGACCGGCGACGCCGAGAATGCGCAGCGTGCCGCCTTGGTGCAGGCTCAGCGACGAGCCGAGATTGTCGAAGAACAGGTCGACCGTATCGCCCATGATGTCCTGCAGTGCCGGCGCCGTCCCGCGGTAGGGGACGTGCACCATCGTGGTGCCGGTCAGCTTCTGGAACAGGATGGTCGTCAGATGCGAGGTCGTGCCGTTGCCTTGCGAGGCGAAGGTGACCTTGCCCGGATTGGCCTTGGCGTAGTCGATCAGCTCCTTGACGGTTTTGGCCGGAAAGCCGGGGCGCACGTCGAGCACGTTCGGCACGATGCCGATCAGCGCCACCGGCTTCAGCTCGGATGGATCGTAGCCAAGCTTGGCGTAGAGCGACTGATTGATCGCGATCGGACCGGGCGGGCTCGCCAGCAGCGTATAGCCGTCGGGCGCACTGCCGGCGACGGCCTCGGCGCCGATGTTGCCGCCGGCGCCCGAACGGTTGTCGATGATGACGGGTTGATTCCATTTCTGGCGCAGTCTCTCGGCGAGGATTCGCGGCAGCGTATCCGCGGTGCCGCCGGCCGGGAACGGCACGACGATCCGGATCTGGCGGGCCGGATAGCCGGCCGCATCGTCCGCCTGCGCGGCGAGCGGCGTGGCGGCGGCGAGCATGCCCAGGGCAATGCGGGCGGCGGTGTAAAATCTCATGTCTGAGCCACAATCGGTTGGAGGTCTGCGGGAGCGCCGGACTCGACAAAGGCGTCGGCAAAGAATTGCGCGTCCGGCAGGCGATGGTTTTCGGTGAAGTCGCGCTGCGCGGCGCTCACCATCAGCGGATTGCCGCAGGCATAGACGTCGGCAGCGGAAAGGTCGCCATGGTCCTCGCGCACCGCGTCGTGCACGAGGCCGGTGCGGCCGGTCCAGGACGGCGATGGCTCCGAGAGCACCGGCGTGAAGCTGAACCAGGCAAAGCGCTTCGCCCACTTCGTCGGCAGATCGGCCAGATAGATGTCCTCCCGCGTCCGGGCGCCCCAGTAGAGATGCATCGGCTGCTGGGCGCCGGCATGGATCGCGGACTCGACGATCGACTTGATCGGTGAAAAACCGGTTCCGCTGGCCAGCAGGATCGCTGGCCGCCCGGATTTGCGCAGGAAGAAATCGCCGAACGGCGCCTCGATCTGTAGCGTGTCCCCCACCGCCAGCCGCGGCAGGATCTGCGTCGAGAATCTGCCGCCGGAGACGTGCCTGATGTGCAGCTCCGCCCCGTCATTGTCGCGCGGCGCGTTGGCCAGCGAAAAGTTGCGCCGCTCGCCGTCGTCCATGATGACCTGCAGATATTGCCCGGCCTTGAACGGGGCGCGCAGCCCAATCGGAAAGCGCAACGTCACGATGCTGACGTCGGCGGCCGGCCGTGCCAGCCGGTAGACCGTTGCCGTGATGGTCTTGCGGCGGAAGATGTCGATCCGCTCGAACCGCTTCGGCTTGATCACGAGGTCGGATCGCGGGCGCGCCCGGCACATCAGCGCGGTGCGGTCCTCGGCGGTCCGCCGTCCGCGACCGCGCTGGTCGACTTCGCCGCCGAGCAGGCCGGCTTCGCAGGTGTTGCAGGCACCCTTCCGGCACGACGACGGCATCGCGTAGCCGGCGCGCTCAGCGGCGTCGAGCACGAATTCGCGCGGCTCGCAAGGGAATGTCACCCCATGCTCGGCGACGGTGACATTGAAGCTCATGCGATGCCCGCCTGCGTGGTGGATTTGTCGGCGGGCAGATTGCCAATCAGCCGCAGCGTTCGCAGCACGGCCGAGTGGTCGGCCTTGCACTGACCGGCGATGTCGAAGGCGCTGCCGTGACCGACGCTGGAAAACAGCACGCCGGCGCCGACCGACAGCGCCGAGGCGTTGCGCCCGGCCAACAGCTTGATCGGAATGTGGCCCTGGTCGTGATAGATCGCGACGAAGCCGTCGATGTCCTTGCGGCCGAGCATGATGTCGGCGCCGACCGGGCCTTCGGCCGCGATGCCGGCCTGACGCAGCCGGGCGACGGCGGGTGCGGTGATGTGATCATCGTCATCGCCGAACAGGCCGTTCTCGCCGGCATGCGGATTGATGCCGAACACGCCGATGCGCGGGTGTGCTACTCCCAGCCGCCGCAGCGTGGACGCACAGGCGAGCCCGGCCTCCTCGATCAGATCAGGCGTCAGCCGCGCCAATGCATGATGGATGCGCTCGTGCAGCGTCGCGTGCAGGATGCGCAAGCCGCCGCCGACCAGCATCATGAAGACCTTTTCTTCGGGCGTGCCGGTGAGCCGCGCGATCAGGCCGGGGTAGCCGGAGAACGGAATGCCGGCGACGTTGACCGCGGTTTCGTTGTGCGGGCAGCCGACGATCGCGTCGGCCCTGCCATCGCGGACCAAGCCGATCGCGGCTTCGACATAGGCGATGGTGGCGCGCCCGGCGGCGGCCTCGATCTGGCCGGGGCGGAATTCGGATGCGGCCAGCGCGTCGACTGCATGCAGCAGGATGGCGCCATCAGCCGCGGGGGCAGCCGTGAACGGCTGCAGCCGGGCGCCCGCACCGACGCGCTCGACATAGTGCCTGACGACGTGCGCGTCGCCGACCAGCACGATGCGGATATCCTTGCTCGCGCGCAGCTCCGCCGCGGCCCTGACCGCGATCTCCGGACCGATGCCATTGGGATCGCCAATGGTCAGCGCGATGGTCTTGCTGTCCTGCGTCATAGCGGCAACGCCAGCAAGGTGTCGAAGCGGGAGCTGTCGCAGACCACGATGCGCTCGCGCAGCCTGGGCTCGCCGCCGTGCATGCCGTAGCGGTCGATGTAGCGGCCGGTCGCATAGACGTCGGTGGTGCCGTCGCGCATGATCCGCGCCACGAAGAACGATGTCTCGCTGCGGACCTCGTCCGCGCTTTCGGCGACGATCCACGCCTGGCCGAGGAAGTGTCGGTAGACGTGGCGCTCGTAGATATTGGCCTCGCGCAGCGAGGCGACGCGGTCGCGCAGCATGCCCCTGGAGTTGGCGAAGATCACGCCGGCCTCCAGACCTTGCGCAAAATTGTCCGATGTCGTGATCTTGTAAACGCAGTCGTCCTCGAAGAAGTCGGGCCAGGCCTCGAGGTTGCCGCTGTCGATGCAGCGCGCATAGGCGTTCTGAACGTGGTTGATGAGGCCGGTCGTGTTGCTCACGTGCATGACCTCAAACGCCCATCCGCGCGCGGTAGGCCTTCCAGAAGCCGCGCACCGAGGCCTCGGTGACCCGGCTTTCGCTGGAGTCGGTGCCGGAGCCGCCCATCTCGATGATCGCCTGCTCATCGGGCGCGCCCAGGATGCCGCGCTGCACGAAGCCGCCGACGCAGCCGTCCTCCATCGAGATGTAGCCGGCCGGGCCGACCAGATTGGCCTGCTTCAGCCGCGTCATTCGCTGCTCGGGCGTGTCCTCGGCGAAGCCCAGCAGGGTCCAATGCAGGTCGGTCTTGTCGGGACCTCGGGGAACGATCTGCCGGACCGCGATGGCGTTCTGGATCTGCTGCAGCACGAAGGTCGGAAACACCGATAGAATCTGCAGCGTCGTGTTGTCGGGGAATTCCTTGAAGCTCTGCAGCAGCGACGGATCGGCGAGCTTGAACTCGCTGTCGGAGCGCAAATCCTGCGCGTCGTAGTCGCTGCTTTTCGCAGCATTCGGATCGATGGCGGAGAAGCTGACATGGTGACCACCCGTGGGATCGACGATGATCCCGCCGGTCTGCGACAGACGGTTGAGCTCGAAGGTCGTGAAGAACAGATGCAGGATGCTCGCGTGGTAGGAGTCCTTCACGTTCTCTATGTAGAGCTTCCAGTTGTTGGGCAGCGCCTGCGTGTAGCGGCCGAGCACGACCGGCGTCCGCCCGCTCATCACACGTCCGATCCGGGAATAGATCTCCTCGCCGAGATGCTCCTCCAGCGGCGGCACGTCGTTGGAGAAGCTGCCGAACACGACGCCGAACGCTTCGGCGAGCCGGAGCTTGCGCGGGTTGTGCTGCTCCATGCAGAACGAGGGCGGCATGCCGCCCTTGCCCTTGATGCCTTCCTTGAACGCGACCTCCTTGAGGTTGCCTTGCCGGTCGTAGCTCCAGGCGTGGTAGACGCAGGTGAATGCTTTGGTGTTGCCACGGCTCTCCAGCGCGATCAGGGCGCCGCGATGCGCGCAGCGGTTCTCGAACGCATAGAGCTCGCCGTCTGAATCGCGCGAGACGATCACCGGCGTGTCGCCGACAAACGTGGTGACGAAGTCGCCGGTGTTCTTCACCTCGATCGCGAGGCAGAGAAAGTTCCAGCTCGGTCCCTGGAAGATCCGCTGCTGCTCGGCGGCGTAGATCGCCTTGTCCTGGAATATCCAGAACGGAACGCGCGTCACGCCGTCGTTCGACCAGACGCGATCGCTTGCGCGCGGCGTGCCGCTGACCTGATCCAGCATGAATACCTCCCGACTCCGTGGCGCGCGGTCGTTGCCAGCGCCGTGATTTGTTCGTATAACGAACAAGTGATCAACCTAGAATCATTCCGAATTTTCCTGTTGTCAACACGGCGTCCAGAGCATGCAGGATTGCAAAACTGAAGCACGGTTGCCGGAGGGCATGGCCGGCCTCGCCAAGGGATTGGCGATCCTCGAGGCCTTCTCGCCGCGGCGAAGGCGCCTGACGATCACGGAGGCGGCGGAGGTGTCAGGAACGTCGCGCGCCTCGGCGCGGCGATGCCTGCTGACGCTCGCCGAGCTTGGCTATCTCGACTTCGACGGAAAATACTTCCGGCCGCAGGCGCGGCTGCTCGCATTGAGCTCGGGCTATTCCGGCTCGCGCTCGCTGCCGGAGATCGCGCAGCCATTCCTGGTGTCGGCGCGCAACAGGCTGAACGAGTCGATTTCGCTCGCGGTGCTCGATGGCCAATCCGCGCTGTTCGTGGCGCGGGCCGAGGCCGAGCGGCTGGTGACGACCGGCATCCAGCTCGGAACGCGCATCGACCTGTATTGCTCGGCGACCGGGCGGGTGCTGCTCGGCGGCTGGCCGGACGATCGCGTCGCCGACTATCTGGACGAGACGGAGATCACGGCCCGCACCCGGCATTCGCTGGTGAAGAAGGCGGCGCTGCGCGATGCCGTCAAGCAGGCACGAGCGAACGGATACGCCACCACCGACCAGGAGCTCGAGATCGGGCTGCGCTCGATCGCGGTGCCGGTGTTCGACGGCCGCGGCAACGTGGTGGCGGCGATGAGCGCCAGCGCGTCGTCGGCGCGCGTTACCATTTCGCAGATGGTGAATACGTTCGTGCCGGCCCTACGGGCGAGCGCCGACGGCCTCGGGCGGATCGCCTAGATCCTAGATTTCCCGCTCGACGCGGACGTCGACCTCGCGCTCGACATAATTCCATTCCTCGGTCGCGCGCAGCATGGCGACCAGCTCGTCGAACAGCGCCGCATGTTCGGGCGCGAATTCGAACCAGGTCAGAAAGTCGAAGGGCACGCCGAGGTCGCGCGAATGGTAGAGCTGCCGCGCGATCGCCGGCAGGTATTTCAGGGTCCCCGAGATGTGGTGCGACTTGTCCTCGAAAATCTGGCGCCGCTCGTCCTGGGTCAGCTCCCACCAGGCGGCGGATTTCCGGATCGGGATCAACGCCGCTTGGGTTGCCTCGCTGCGGCCGAGCCCGGCCTGCACCGCGGCAAGCTGCTCCTTCTCCGCCTTCTCGGTGTAGCGCAAATGGCTGGCGACGCCGGCGAGCCGCCATGCGGTTTGCGACGGCAACAGCGGCAGCGCGATCGCCTCGCTCGCAATCACCGAAAGCGCCGCGACCTTCGGCAACGTCTCGCCCTTGATCCGGGCGATCGACGTCACCTTCCAGCCGCCGCTCTGTCCGCCTCTGAATGTCGTAAACATGGCGCCATCCAAGCGCGGAACCGGGGAGAGGGCAAGTCAGCCACATGGTCACTCCACTTGTCATTCCGGGGCGGCCCGAAAGGGCTGAGCCCGGAATCCATAGGCCGACGATGCGGATGCATGGAGTCCGGGCTCGTGCGGAGCCTGTCATCGGGCCGCGCCTGTTGGCATCGCCCCGGAATGACGGGGGTGTGGATACTATGGATAGCGGGTGGAGGCGGATAAACTTGGTGGTCTGAGGAATTCCCCACTATATCGATGATCGTTTCGTACCGAACCCGAGCCAGATGCGTTTCACGCCGGAATTCCTCGATGAGCTGCGCGCCCGGCTTCCGGTCTCGGAAGTCGTGGGCAGGCGCGTCAAGCTCAAGAAGGCCGGGCGCGAGTGGAAGGGGCTGTCGCCGTTCCAGCAGGAGAAGACGCCGTCGTTCTTCGTCAATGACCAGAAGCAGGCCTGGTTCGACTTTTCGTCCGGGCTGAACGGCAACATCTTCGATTTCCTGATGAAGACCGAGGGCGTGACCTTCCCCGAGGCGGTGGAACGGCTCGCCGCGATGGCGGGTGTTCCGCTGCCGGCGGTGACGGCCGATGCGGCGCGGCATGAGCAGCACCGCCGCACCCTGCACGACGTGATGGAGCTGGCGGCAAAATTCTTCGCCGACACGCTGGCCTCGCGCCACGGCGCCAAGGCGCGCGGCTATCTCGCCGACCGCGCCATCTCGCCGGCCACCCAGCTCCAGTTCCGCATGGGCTACGCGCCGCCGGATCGCTTTGCGCTGAAGGAGCATCTCGGCGCGCAGGGCATTTCCACCGAGGACATGGTGGAGGCCGGGCTTCTGGTGTCCGGCGAGGACAAGCCGGTGCCGTTCGACCGCTTCCGCGACCGCGTGATGTTTCCGATCACCGACGCCCGCGGCCGCGTCATCGCGTTCGGCGGCCGCGCGCTGGAGAAGGACGTTCCGGCAAAGTACCTGAACTCGCCGGAAACCACGCTGTTTCACAAGGGCGACAACCTCTACAACCTGTTCACCGCGCGCCAGGCCGCGCATGACGGCGCGCAGCTGATCGTGGTCGAGGGCTATGTCGACGTCATCGCGATGGTGACGTCGGGCTTTCCCGGCGCGGTCGCGCCGCTCGGCACCGCGCTGACCGAGAACCAGCTCGCGCTGCTCTGGAAGATGGCCGACGAGCCGCTGCTCTGTTTCGACGGCGACCGCGCCGGTCAGAAGGCAGCTTACCGTGCGGCCGACCTCGCGCTGCCGCATCTCAAGCCCGGCAAGAGCCTGCGCTTTGCGCTGCTGCCGGAAGGCCAGGACCCCGACGATCTGGCCCGCTCCGGCGGCCGCGGCGCGATCGAGGAGGTGATCTCGGCGGCGCGTCCGCTCGCCGACATGATCTGGTCGCGCGAGATCGAGGGCGGCAGTTTTGGGACGCCCGAGCGCCGTGCCGCGCTGGAGGCGCGGATCGGCGAACTGACCAATGGCATCCGCGACGAGGTAGTGCGCCGCTATTACCGCCAGGATCTGCAGGATCGGCTGCAGCGCACTTTTGCGCCCGAGGGCGGCCGCGGCGGCTACGGCAAGGGCGGTTACGGCGGCGGCAATTTTCGCGGCGGCCGCGGCGGCGAATCACCCCGCCAATTTGCACCCCGCGGCCCGGCGCAGGCCGGCCGGTTTGCCCCCAAGGGCGCGCCCACCCCCGGGATTTTGCGGGGGCCGTACCAGGCGGCGAGCCCGCAGCTGGCGAATAGCCCGATCATGCGGGGACAGCGCAGCGCGATCTCCCGTCGTGAGGCCCTGATCCTGCAATCCCTGATCAACCATCCTTGGCTGCTACACGACCATCTGGAGGAGGTCGCGGCCCTCGAGCTCGCCCATCCCGAGGCCCACAAGCTCCGCGCGGCCATCATTGCGGCCTTCGCCAACGATCACCACCATTCCCTGGACGAGGAGGAGCAGGCCGAGAAGATGCGGGCCGATCTCGAGGCTGGTGGATTTTCGCAGGTACTTCAAAGGGTTGAGCGGGCGATCACAACCCAGGCGGTGTGGGGTACGCAGATCGGTGCGGCGCGCGAGGATGTTTTATCGACGTGGCGCCAACTTGTTGCCTTGCATCAGAAAACCCACGCCTTACTTAGGGAAAAAAAGGATGCGGAAGCGGCCTTGGCGGAGGACTCCAGCGAGGCCAATCTGGCATGGTTGCAGGATATCCAGGCCCGGATGGCAGAAGCCGACGGGACCGAGGCCCTGATCGAGGGGTTCGGCGAATTATCGGGCCGGTTCCAGCGTAATGTCTGATAACAAAAATGCTGCGGACGGCGCTGGCCGCACCCGCGAAAAGACTCGCCAAATCCATGGTTTGGCTGCAAAAACAGGGTTAAGCGAAACTTAATAGCTAACGTAGCATTTTCAGGCGAAGTGGTTCCCGGTTCGCCGTCCGAAAATGCGTCAGATTTAAAATCTGTCGCGTCTTCCGACCGTAAAACCGGTATCCACTTTTACGGAAGACGCGACGGGCTATTTCAGAATGGAAACCGTCGAGACGGATCAAAGGGGTGGCGAAACTTGCGCCGCCCTTTGCGCGTCGAGAGTTATCAGATGAATTGTGCGAGATGCGCGCGTTGCGCCATTCCGCACGACCGCGTTTCGGGAGCTTAGTGAATGGCCACCAAGGCAAAGACGCTGCAGGTTAAGGACAAGGAAAAAGACGACAAGGCAGCGGATGCCCCTGAGAAGGATTCCGCTGACGCGCCGTCGCCGTTGCTCGACCTGTCGGATGCCGCGGTGAAGAAGATGATCAAGCAGGCCAAGAAGCGCGGCTTCGTGACCTTCGATCAGCTCAACGAAGTGCTGCCCTCCGACACCACCTCGCCCGAGCAGATCGAGGACATCATGTCGATGCTCTCGGACATGGGCATCAACGTCACCGAGGCCGACGACAGCGAAGGCGAGGACGAAAAGGACGACGGCGACGACGACACCGACAACGAGCTTGTCGAGGTCACGCAGAAGGCCGTCACCGAGGTCAAGAAGAGCGAGCCCGGCGAGCGCACCGACGATCCGGTGCGGATGTATCTGCGCGAGATGGGCACCGTCGAGCTGTTGTCGCGCGAGGGCGAAATCGCGATCGCCAAGCGCATCGAGGCCGGCCGCGAGGCGATGATCGCAGGCCTCTGCGAAAGCCCGCTGACCTTCCAGGCCATCATCATCTGGCGCGATGAATTGAACGAAGGAAAGATCTTCCTTCGCGACATCATCGATCTCGAAGCGACCTATGCCGGCCCGGAGTCGAAGGGCGGCATCAATCCGAACCTGATCGCTGGCCCCAATGGTGAGGGCGCTGCGACTGAAGCCACTGGCAACGGTGCCGACGCGGCCGCGCCCGCCCATGTCGCGCCGCCCGCGGCGCCGCCGGCGGCAACCCCGTTCCGCGCCGCGCCCGCTGGCGGCGAGGCCGAGGCCGAGGAGAAGGATCCCGGCGAGGCCGCCGCCGAAGCCGACATGGACGACGACGAGTTCGAGAACCAGATGTCGCTCGCCGCCATCGAGGCCGAGCTGAAGCCGAAGGTGGTCGAGACCTTCGACAAGATCGCCTCCGAGTACAAGAAGCTGCGCCGCCTGCAGGAGCAGGACATCGCCAACCAGCTGCAGAGCGAGTCGCTGTCGCCCTCGCAGGAGCGCAAGTACAAGAAGCTGAAGGACGAGATCATCGTCGAGGTGAAGTCGCTGCGGCTCAACCAGGCCCGCATCGATTCACTGGTCGAGCAGCTCTACGACATCAACAAGAAGCTGGTCTCGTTCGAGGGCCGCATGATGCGGCTCGCCGACAGCCATGGCGTGGCGCGCGACGACTTCCTGCGCAACTACCAGGGTTCGGAGCTCGATCCGCGCTGGCTCAACCGCGTCTCGAAGCTCTCCGCCAAGGGCTGGAAGAACTTCGTCCATCACGAGAAGGACCGCATCAAGGATTTGCGCCACGAGATCCAGTCGCTGGCGGCGCTCACCGGGCTTGAGATCGGCGAATTCCGCAAGATCGTGCACGGCGTGCAGAAGGGCGAGCGCGAGGCCCGTCAGGCCAAGAAGGAGATGGTGGAAGCCAACCTCCGCCTCGTGATCTCGATCGCCAAGAAGTACACCAACCGCGGCCTGCAGTTCCTCGACCTGATCCAGGAAGGCAATATCGGCCTGATGAAGGCGGTCGATAAGTTCGAATACCGCCGCGGCTACAAGTTCTCGACCTACGCCACCTGGTGGATCCGGCAGGCGATCACCCGCTCGATCGCAGACCAGGCCCGCACCATCCGCATCCCCGTGCACATGATCGAGACGATCAACAAGATCGTCCGCACCTCGCGCCAGATGCTGAACGAGATCGGCCGCGAGCCGACCCCGGAGGAGCTCGCCGAGAAGCTCGGCATGCCCTTGGAGAAGGTGCGCAAGGTCCTCAAGATCGCCAAGGAGCCGCTGTCGCTGGAGACGCCTGTCGGTGACGAAGAGGATTCACACCTCGGCGATTTCATCGAGGACAAGAACGCGATCCTGCCGATCGATGCGGCGATCCAGTCCAATCTGCGCGAGACCACCACGCGCGTCCTGGCCTCGCTCACCCCGCGCGAAGAGCGCGTGCTGCGCATGCGCTTCGGCATCGGCATGAACACCGACCACACGCTGGAAGAGGTCGGCCAGCAGTTCTCGGTCACCCGCGAACGCATCCGCCAGATCGAAGCCAAGGCGCTGCGCAAGCTGAAGCATCCGTCAAGGTCGCGGAAGCTGCGGAGCTTCCTGGACAACTGATTTTTGCGATCCATCGCAACAAGAACGGCGGGCAAGAGCCCGCCGTTTTTTGTTGCTGGACCGCGCCACTTTTGTTGCTGGACCGCGCCACATCTCTCACGCCAGCGCCCGCGGCCACCCCTCTCCCCAACCCCCCCCTTGCGGGCAGGGGAATCGCATATGAGTAAAACGCGGCTTGCGGATCGCCGTTTGAGAGATTCTGTTGTGGCTTTCTCTTTGTGGAGAAGGCCCGATGCAGTCTTACATCTCGATATTGCGAGAAGTGCACGATCCTCGCGACATCAATGCCCGTCACCCGATCGGAACTATACTTTTTCTGACTTTGGCGGCGACGCTGTGCGGAGCCAAGAGCAGCGCCGAAGTGGCCGACTTCGTGGAAGCTCGTGTGGAAGAGCTTTCCGCGATCGTCGATCTGCCGCATGGGGCACCGAGCCACGATACTTTCAGTCGCCTGCTCCGCCTGCTCGATCCGGACGAACTGGCGAAGGCGTTTACGGCCTTTATGACGGCGCTGCGGGCGGAGCTCGGGTTAGGGCCGGCACCGGGGGTTGTGGCAATCGACGGCAAAAGCCTACGGCGCGGCTACGAGAAGGGGCGGGCCTACCTGCCGCCATTGATGGTGAGCATCTGGGACACCCAGACACGAGTGGCCATGGCCCAAGCGCGTGCGCCCGGCGGAAACGAGGTGGCCGCAACCCTGCAATTGCTGGGCAGCCTTGTCCTCAAGGGCTGCACCGTGACGGCGGATGCACTGCATTGCCACCCGGCGATGGCACAGGCGGTATTGGACGCCAAGGCCGATTATGCTCTCGGTCTCAAGGCCAACAACGGTCCGCTTTACGCGGAGGCCGGGCGCGCCTTCGCGAAGGCGGGCGAGGCCGTTCCTGCGCTGGCCACCGAGGAGAAGGCTCACGGCCGGATCGAGCGGCGCCGTGCGAGCGTGGTGCCAGCTCCGGCCGCAGCCCGCGCCTTGCTGCCTGGCCTCAAGGCGTTTGGTCGCATCGAAGCGGAACGCACGCTGGCCAGCGGCAAGCGCGAAACCGCCACGCGCTATATTGCGCTCTCGCGCAAGCTCCCGCCGGAAACACTGGCCCAAGTCGTGCGTGCACATTGGAGCATCGAGAACCAGTTGCATTGGATTCTCGACGTCGTATTCGACGAGGATGCCGCGCGCACTCGCAAGGATCATGGACCGGAAAACCTTGCTGTGATCCGCCGCCTTGCTCAGAACATCTTGCGAATGCATCCCTCCAAAGCATCCATCAGCAGCAAAATGCGCCGCGCCATGTGGAGCAAAGACTTCTTCTTCGAACTCTTTACTCATATGCGATAGCCCTGCCGCAAGGGGGGAGGGAGCCTGAGAAGCGTGCTCACCTCACACCGCAACGCGTCTCGTAGCTTGCGCGAAGCTTCAACGTCGATCGCGCGTAAGTGAAACACCGGTGGATGGGCTCCCTCCCCCCTTGCGGGGGAGGGTGGGGAGAGGGGTGCCGCTTGCTCCGCTGCCGATCGCGCGCGAGAACAGCACCCTCAGCAACGATCAAACTCTCATCCGCGGCTGCCGCCCAGCGAGATGAACGCCATCAGGCACGGCTCCGGCAACGGGTTGCGCCAGCGGTGTCTTGTCCCGTTCTGCACCACGCAGTCGCCCTGGCGCAGATGCACCTTTTCGCCGTCGTCGAGCTCAAGCGTCATCTCGCCGCGAACCACGATGCCGTAGTCGATGGTCTCGGTGGTGTGAAAGCCGGGCGCGTTGCGCTCGAAATGGTCGCCCATGCCGGGGACCTTTTCCGTCATCTCCTTCAGCCCGCTCTCGAAGGTGACGCCCGCCGGCGGCTTCCAGCCCTCGGGCCGCTTCGGCGGATAGGAGATCAGCCGAAACATCGTCCCGCCGGGGCCGGGGAACGCCTTTGTTCCGCTCAGCATCGGGTCCGGCTCGAGGCCGGTGAGCCGCGGCACGCCTTCGGTCATGTAGAGCTCGTAGAAGGTCAGTCCCGGATTGGCGTCGATCTCGACCACCTTGCTGGTGACGTCGACCGACTTGAACACCGACTTGCCGGCCTCATTGCGCCCGGTCACCACCCGCTTTGGCGCGGGCAGTTCGCTGGCGTCCTTGGCCTCGGTGGTGCGTGATATCGCGGCGAGGGCGCCGCCGCCGGCCAGCGCGGACAGCGCCTGCAACAGATGACGCCGGTCGTCGCCGTGGATTGGCCGGGACGCGGGCGCCTCCGGAGAGTGGGTCCTGCGCCGCGGCCACCAGCGCCAAGCGAGCCTGCTCATCGATATCCTCCGCTGTCTTGATTGTTGTCGTGGGCCTCGCGCATGCCGGCGCCTAAGGGATCGCGGACTCAAGGGAAAGCGGAAAAAGGGGGAGCGCAACGTCAAGGCGAGCCGTGCTCAGCCTAGAGCATGATCCGGAAAAGTGTGAAGCGATTTTCCGAAGAGATCATGCTCAAACAAAGAGCTAAAGCGCGATGACGATTCGACCAAATCTCATCGCGCTTTAGGGGGCGGCGATCCGGCCGGCAAATGATGCGGCCGCGGCAGATCGCCTCGTATCGCGCGGCGCGACACATCGGGCCGGCGGGCATCTTGCGCGCCGCGAACCGGCGAGGGGAGGGAGGAGCGCGTTACTTCTTCTTGGCGCCGACGCGGGCGATGCTCTTGATCTCGAGCGGCGGGCGGCCGCTCTTTTCCGCGATCTCGCGGTCCTGCTCGTGGATGTAGGCGCGCGCCGGTTCGTCGCCGTCGAGGCCGCCGAGCAGCTCGGCGGGCACGCGGCGGTTGGAGCGCTGCGAGCCGTCTTCATAGACGACGTTGAAGAAGGCGAATTCGCCTTTGGGATTGGTCCCGGGTTTCTTCGGCATGCGCGGCTTGTGATCGATCGGAGCCGCACTGTCAAAGCAAATCGCCGCGTTTTCGCGCCGGTCTGCCCTGCGGGATTCGCCCGCAAATGCCCCTTGCGAGCCTCACCCCTCGAACAGCACGAATGCCGCCCAGACGGCTGGATCGGCTGCGCCCGTGACCTTGCCGTCGCGGGCGTCGCGCCTGGTCTGGCGCAGCGCGTCCGAATAGGTCAGGCCGCTGGCGAGGTGCTCGTAGAACCGCACGGCAAAATTCGCGGTGCCTTCGTCGGCGACCGGCCACAGCGTTAGCAGCGACCGCCGCGCGCCGGCGATGCCGAGCGCGGTCGGCAGGCCGCGCAGGCCGGAGACAAAGCTCTCGTCGCCGCGGCCGGTCTCGCAGGCCGACAGCACCAGCAGGTCGAGCCCGGACAGATCCCAGTCCATCAATTCGAAGGCGTAGAGATAGCCGTCGCCCTCGTCGGGCACCGGCAGGCGCAGATCGCCCGCGCCTGACAGCACGATGCCGCTCTGCCAGAGCGTGTCGAGGCCCGACGGCGTCGAGTCGTGATAGAAGCCGTGGGTCGCCAGATGCGCGATGCGGACCTTGCCGATCGCCTTGCGCAGCACGGTTTCGCCGACGCCGCCCCCGGTCAGCATCTCGACCGCAGCTCCACGGGCGCGGGCAAGCCGCGCGATCGCCTCGATCTCGGTTTTGGTCGCGGGCAGCGGCATCGGCCCCGGCACGCCATAGTCGATGCCGCCGGCGAGCAGGATCGCGCCGCGCTGCTCCAGCGTCTCGCGCGCATGGATCACGATCAGCGCATCGGGGCTGGTCAGCATCCGGATCGTGAAGCGATCCTCCAGCAGGCCGCCGTCGCGGCCCGACAGCAGCGCGAACGGCACCGCGAACAAAAATCCATCCGGCACGATGTAGAGTGTGGTCTTGTCCGCGAGCAGCGGCTCCAGCGGCGCGATCAGCCGCGCCTCGAGGTTTTGGAAGCGGCCGCTTGTCGCAAGATCGGGCACCGTCGCCCGGGTCGAGCGCAGCCGCGCGATCTCGGTGCGCACGCCGACATCGACCATGCGGCCGGGATCGCCGAGATTGACCACCCGCGGCTCGGCCTGCGCGGTGCCGATGATGGCGTAGAGCACGGTCGCCGCCAGCGGCGCCTCGGACTGCCGGTCCGCCTTCCATTGCCGCGTGATGAAGTAGTTGACGACGGCTTCCCGCGGCGCCAGCAGTTGCGCCGGGCGGACCGGCTGGCGCGGCAGCGTGACGCCGATCGCGGCCAGCCGCTGGTCGAGCGCCTTCTCGGCCTCGTCCTGGCGCCGCCACACCGCGCGCGCCCAGTCGTCGATATTGCCGGACGAGAACAGCTCCTGCTTCTCGCCATTCAGCCGCAGCGCGGTGCGCAGCAGCCGCGCGGTCTCCTCGTCCTTGCCGGCGAGCTCCGTCTCGAGCTGGCGCAGCGCGGTGGCGTCGGCGCCGCCGAGCGACTTCCAGCGCAGCACCGCGGCGGCAAACGCCGGCTGCGCCACCGATGTGCCGGCGCCGGTGGCGAAGCGGCCGAACGCGAACAGCAGATGATCGGCATGGGCGCGGATCGCCTCCGCGACGGCGCGGTCGCCGGCGGTGCCGATCTCGCGCTTCATCCAGTCGAACATCGCGCGATCGAGCGCGGCAAACTTTTGCACGGCGAGCCTTGCATCGGTCGCGATCAGCGCCTCGGCGATCCCGAGCTCGATCTCGAAACTGACCGGATGCTGCGCGGTGAAGGCGCGCGTCGAGATCTTGAGCGCGGTCTCGCGCAGCCGCAGGCCCTTGTCGCGCTCGCCGCGCTGCTCGCGCTGGCCTGCGGCGAGCACCGCGGCCTTGATCCGCAGAAAGTCGGCGAAATTCTCCTCATTGGCGACGATCGCCTCCAGCCGCTCGAGGTTGGCCGCCGGCATCGCCGTGTCGCCCGCGGCCAGCATGTCGGTATAGAACAGCCAGGCGTCGGCCTGCCCGGCAAAGCTCGGATCGTTTGGCGCCAGCACGGCCGCGATCGCGCGATGCCGGCGAAAATAGCGCCGCGCCTCGTCGAAGCGGCCGAGATTGAGAAAATCCTGGCCGGCATTGTTGACCGTGACCAGCGTGTTGAGGTGGTTCTCGCCGTAGTGTTTGGCGCGTTTCTCGATCGCGAACAGGTCGAGCTCGAGCGCCTTGGCCGGCGCGCCGATCTCGCGCAGCATGTCGGCATAGTTGTTGGCGAGCTTCCAGGTGGTGCGGTGATCATTGCCGAGCGCCTTCTGCGCCAGCTCGAAATTGCGCCGGCCGAGATTGGTCGCGGAGGCCGGCGAGCCGTTGGCCGAGAGCGCCACCGCGAGCTTGTCGTTGGCGATCAGCGATTCCTCCGAGCCTTCGCCCCAATAGCCGTTGAACAGGGCGATCGCCTTCAGATAGAGCGGCACCGCCTCCTGGATCCGGGCGTGGTCGGAGGTCAGGATGGCGTATTCCAGCAGCACGTCGGCATTGGCGGGCGGCGATTGCGCCGCCGCCTTGCTCTGCATCGCCCGCACGAACAGCTTTTCGGCGAGCTCGTCGCGCTTGACCGCGCGCAGCGCCGAGGTCGCCTGGTAGTAGCAGCCCATCACGAACTGGGCGTCCTCCGGCTTGCCCGTCACGTCGAGCCGGTCCGCCGCGTCGAGCGCGGCGACGAGTTGCGCGTAACCTGCCTCGGCCTTGCTGCCGCGGGTCAGTGCAATGGCGGCCTTCAGTTGCGCGGTGACAGCCTGCGTGGTGGCCGAGCCCTGTGCCGGACGTTTTGCGCGGGCATCCTGCGCGGCGGCGATGCCGGTGGTGACCGCGAGCGTCGCGCCAAGCGCAGCCAACCCGATCGATGCGGCGATGATGCGCGCAGCCAGTCCGGCAAATCTCATCGGCAGGCACCTTCGTGGTGATCGGTCATCGGCCTCGCTTTAACGGTGCGGCGTTGCATGAACAAGACGGGACGAATGAGGCGGCGGACGGCTTCTGCGAGCTCCGTTCTCCTTGGTCGCGGCCGGTTCATCCAACGTTCACGGACCCTTCCTTCTCCCCTTGTGGGAGAAGGTGGCGCGAAGCGCCGGATGAGGGGTATGCTTCCGCGAGTGCGGTGTACGTGGAGATATACCCCTCACCCGAGCGCATTCCTGGCTGACGCCGGTGCAGCCCTCTCCCACAAGGGGAGAGGGCGCAGTAATAGCCGCCGTGCCTTTTCGAGGCCGATATCGCCAGCGCATTCTTCCTTCTCCCCCTGTGGGAGAAGGTGGCAGCCGAAGGCTGCCGGATGAGGGGTATGCCTCCGCGAGTGCGGTGTGCGTGGAGATATACCCCTCACCCGAGCGCATTCCTGGCTGATGCCGGTGCTGCCCTCTCCCACAAGGGGAGAGGGCACATTAATTGCCGCCGTCTCGACGCAGCACGCGCAGGCGGCTACGCTGCCGCACACCATGGCCGATCCGCATTTGACCGTATGGTACAACACGCGCTGCCCGGTCTGCGACGCCGGCATCGACTGGCAGCGCAGCAAGCTGGTCGCCGCGGTGCGCGCCGGGCGGATCGCCTTCAAGGACATCAATGAGACGCCCGATGCGCTGGCGCAGTTCGGCGCCTCGCTCGACGACGTCCGCCGCCGCTTGCATGCCACCGACCAGGACGGCCGCCTGATCGTCGGCGCCGATGTCGCGATCGCGATCTGGCGCCTGACCGCGGGCGAGGGCTGGCTGGCGGCGGTGTTCGGCAACCGGGTGATGCTGCCGCTGACCCGGTTCGGCTATGACCGGTTCGCCGATCTGCTGTTTGCCTGGAATAAGCGCAACGGCCGCTGGTGAGCAGGCCGGCGCGCGGAAGCTCCAGCGATTTCCCGGCAGCCGGCTTTCGCAACGCAGCCGAAACGAAAAGCCGGACGAAAGCCGAGCGATTTTCTGACCATCGTCACTTGCGCGGCTACCGCCGATTCGCGTATGAGGCGAATCCTGCCATCTCTGCAACTTTCCTCTTGGGACGCCACCCCGATGTCCAGTGTCACCCTCGACGCCAACAAGGCGCTCGTGCTCGCGCATTATGATGCCGTCATCAACCGCCACGATCCCGATGCGATCCGCGCGCACTTGGCACCGGGCTTCTTCGACCACGCCGCGGGCAAGAGGATGGGCGCCGACGAGGTGATCGCGCATTCGGCGGCGCTGCACGAGGCCTTCGCCGACCTGTCGGCGGTGGCCGAATGTCTGGTGGCGGAACGCGACATCGTCGCCGGCCGCCTCGTCTGGCGCGGCCGGCACCGCAGCCCCTGGCGCGGTATCCCGCCGACCGGCCGCCACGTCGAATTCCGCGGCATGACGTTCTGGCGGATCAGGGAGGGGCGCATCACCGAGCGCTGGGCCGAGATCGATTTTGCCGGACTGGAGCGGCTGCTGAGGGATTGAGCGAAATCTGCACAACACGGTCTCGCTGTCACCGCGATCCGCCGCCATCGTCCGCGGAGTGTATCAGCTCGGGGAAGCGGAATGGATCCCGCGTCTGAGGACAAGGGGGCGGCCTTAGCCGATCGAAATGACAGGTTCAGCATTTCCTATTTCATATGGGTCCTGCTGATCGGACTGCTTTTTGCGTTCGGCTCCGATCTCGATCGCATCTTCAATCTTTGGCTGATGCTGGTGCCGATAACTTTCTTGCCCGCGCTCGTCGTGGCCGCGTTCTGGCTCGCCGCCCTGATCCGCAATCTTTGGCTGAAGCGATGGAAGCGCGTGACCTCAATCGTCGTGGCGCCGATTGCGGTTTGTCTCATCTTCGCAAGCGCGCGAATGGCGGGCATCAGCCCGGAATTCTTGCGCTTTGCAATCTGGAAGAGCCATTACATCGAGCAGGTCGAAAAGCTTCCACGGACGGGCGAGCCGCGACTGGCGACGTTCGATTGGGGGCAAACCGGCGGGGCAGGCGTTGCAAACTTCATCTACACCCTGGTTTTTGACGAATCCGATGAAATCGCCCGCGCGCCAGAACAGCGATCCAGGGCATGGCAGGATCGGATGAACCGGCGCTGTCCAGGCATCGCCCCGTGTTCGCCGTCGGACCCAGCGGGATTCTTGATCGCTGTCCGGAAGCTCGACGGCCATTTCTACCTCGTGACCACAGGTTGGTGAGGAGAGCCGATCGCCCGGACGATTTTGACGCGCGTGATTTTACCGGGCATGATTGCTTGTCACGAAGCGGGGATTTTTTTGCATGCTCAGGAGTCGTTTGGCGGTCTTCATCGGCGCCTTGTTGTTCGTTTCCCCCTCCTACGCCGCCCGCTGTGGCGGCAATTTCAATACCTTCATTCAGTCGTTCTCGCAGGAAGCCGCTGCGGCCGGCATCTCGCAGAATGTGATCTCGTCGGCGCTCGGCGGGGTGCAGCAGGATGGCGGGGTGCTCGCGTTTGACCGGCGGCAGCGCTACACCTTCAACAAGACGTTTGAGCAGTATGTCGCGACCCGGGTCGGGCCGGGGCGCATCAATGGCGGGCGGGCGATGCTGCAGCGGCATGCGGCGCTGCTGTCGAGGATCGAGCAGCAATACGCTGTGCCGCGCCAGATCCTGGTTGCGATCTGGGGGCTGGAGACCGATTTCGGCAAGGGCGACATGGGCAAGCTGCCGGTGTTCCGCGTGCTCGCGACGCTGGCGCATGATTGCCGCCGCACCGAGCTGTTCCAGGGCGAGCTGCTCGCGGCGCTCAAGATCGTGCAGCGCGGCGACCTCGCGCTCAACGACATGATCGGCGCCTATGCCGGCGAGATCGGCCAGACGCAATTTTTGCCGTCGTCCTACATCAAGTATGGCGTCGATTTCGACGGCAACGGCCATGTCGATCTGCGCCACTCGGTGGCCGACGTGCTGGCCTCGACCGCGAACCTGCTCCACACCAACGGCTTCAAGATGGGCGCGCCCTACGGCGAGGGCACCGCGAATTTCGAGGCGATGCGCGAGTGGAACAGGGCGGTGATCTATCGCAAGACCATCGGCTACTTTGCCGATCAGCTGGTGGGGCGGTGACGGCGGGATTTCACCTCCGTCGTCATGGCGAGCCAACGGGTCGCGCGAACGCGCGCCCGATGACAGGCTCCGCGAAGCAATCCATCTCTCGGCATATGCGGAGCGATGGATTGCTTCGTCGCTTCGCTCCTCGCAATGACGAGTTGAGAGTGCAGAGTGTCCCGGCATGGAAACCATCGGCAGCCAAAAGACCTGGTCGTTCTTCGATCACCGCGGCTGCCAGGTCGCGAAGAACTCGGCGGTGCGGCAGGGGGCGGGCCATCGTGTCGGGTCCTATGTCGAGCTCGCGACCAAGATCGCCGAGCTGCAGTTTCGCAACCGCGACCATGTGCTGCTGTTTCGCGGCCAGGGCACCGACCACCGCAACGTCAAGGGCAACTCGTCGCTGAAGCCGTCGCTGTTCCGCGGCGGGCGCGGCAATCCGGATCGCGTGACCTTGGTCGAGCGGTTCGAGCGGCTCAAGCGCGCCGAGCAGATATTGATCGCGGAGTATGCGAAAGAAAAGCTGCTCGGCGTCGATCGGCTGAAACGGCATCACCTGCTGCGTTGGTCGATCCTGCAGCACTACGAGGTCTGTTCTACTCCGCTGCTCGATGTCACCCATTCGGTCCGGATCGCAGCTTCGTTTGCCTCACTGGCCGAGACCGATACCGCCTTCCTCTACGTGCTCGGTGTCCCGAACTTGAGCGGCGCGAACACCGCGAGCGCCGAGGCAGGTTTGCAGATTGTTCGCCTGTCCTCCGTCTGCCCGCCATCGGCGGTGCGGCCGCACCTGCAGGAGGGCTATCTGCTCGGCGAATACCCCGATATGACCGGCTACGAGCGTAAGGAAAATTACTATCCCTACGAAATGGATTTCGGCCGCCGCTTGGTGGCAAAGTTCTCGTTCAAGCCGGCCTCGTTCTGGAAGAACGACGACTTTCCGCGGGTGGCGCGCAGCGCGCTCTATCCGTCGGAGAAGAGCGATCCGGTCTATCGCCTCGCGCTCGGCGTGAAGAAGCGGCTGGGGTGAGGGCGGCCGCCATTCCGGGGAGATGCCTCGATGTGAGGTGATTGCGTCCCGTCATCCTGAGGCGCTCGCCTCTTCGGCGAGCCTCGAAGGATGCACGGCCCGGCTGGTGGCCGTCGATCCTTCGAGACGCGCGCAAGAGCGCGCTCCTCAGGATGACGGATCACGAGGACTTCGCCGCCGCGTCGCGCGCCAGCCGGCGTGCCGCGGTCTTCTCCATCTGGCGCTGCATCACCTTCCAGTAGGTGGCGGGGAGGAAGCGTTGCAAGAGGTCCATGATGCGGGCGTCCTTGCCGATCAGGATGCGCGGCTCGTTGCTCTCGATGCCGGCGATGATGCGCTGCGCCGCGGCGGCTGGCGCGGTCCGCGCCAGCGCGTCGAACCGTTCGATCGATTCGGCGCGGCGGGCGTTGTCGGTGACGCCGACCCCGGTGCGGGAATTGCGCGCGATGTTGGTGGCGATGCCGCCGGGATGCACCACCGACAGGCGGACCGGGCTATTCGCCACCGCAAGCTCGTGGCGCAGGCTTTCGGAAAAACCGCGCACCGCGAATTTCGCTGCGCAATAGGCGCTCTGGCCGGGCGGGGCGAGGATGCCGAAGATCGAGGAGATGTTGACGATGTGGGCCTCGCGCTGCCGCAAAAGCTGCGGCAGGAAGGCGCGCGTGCCATGCACCACGCCCCAGAAATTGATGTTGAACAGCCACTCCATCTGCGCCTGGTCGATCTCGTCGAACTGGCCGAGCAAAGCGACGCCGGCATTGTTGATGACGATGTTGAGCGCGGGATGGGCGGCGCCGGCGGCCTCCGCGAACGCGGCGATCTGATGCGGCTCGCTGACATCGACGCGATGCACGGAGACCTTGCGCTGGCCGGCTTTCGCAATGTCGGCGGCCACCGCCTGCAGGCCGGCCTCGTCGCGGTCGGCGAGCGCGACGTCGCAGCCGCGCGCGGCGAGCTCAAGCGCGAGCGCCCGGCCGATGCCGCTGGCGGCTCCGGTCACGGCGGCGGCGGATCCACGGATGGTGGTCATGCTGGGTCAAACTCCCTCGAACAATTTTGTTTCTGAAAATGCTGATCGGGAACACAAGCCTGTCGTTTTTCTCAAATTGGAACCGAACCATCCAGCGATTTTATGCATTGACGTCAGGATACGTACTCGAACCAAAAGCACTCAAGCCAAGGGAGGCACCGCCATATGGGACAATCAACGCCCTATCGTGCGAAGGCCCTGGTAGTCGAGGACGACCCGATGCAGCGCGAAATGCTTGAGCTGCTGCTGGAAGAAAGCGAGTTCGAGGTCATCGCCTGTGAGAGCGCGGAAGCCGCCGAGCTGGTGCTGCAGGGCAGCGGCGACGATGTCGCGCTGATGATGACGGATGTCGAGCTGGCCGGACACATGACCGGGGTCGAGCTCGCTCATGTCGCGAAGAAGTACAATCCCGATGTCGACGTCATCGTCACCTCGGGCAAGCCGCTGCGGCAATCGCTTCCGGCCGGCGCGATGTTCTGGGCCAAGCCCTGGGCGCCGCTGGACGTGATCCGGGTCGCCGAGATGAAGGCCTCGGCGCTCGAGGACGCGCGCCGGCCGTCATAACGAAGACGTAGCGGGGCGGATGGCAGAATGCCGCCCCGCGCTTCCGCCGCGGCGGAGGGCGTGATATTGGCGGGCCGATGTCCCGCCCCTGGTCGACCATCGGACTGGTCTGGCTTGTCCTGTCGCTCTTTCTGGCGATCGCGGCGCCTGCCGCGGCGGCAGAGGCGAACGTCCATTTCCCCTCGCTGGACGGCGCGACCGACCTAGTCGGCCATCTCACCCGTCCCAAACCGATTCCACCTGACTTCATCCCGCTTGAAAGAGCACCCGCATGACCTGGTCCTTCCTCCTCACCACGCTGATCGTGGTCGCGTCCCCGGGCACCGGCGTGCTCTACACCCTGGCGGTGGCGCTGACGCGGGGCTCGCGGGCCAGCGTGGCGGCGGCGTTCGGCTGCACGCTCGGGATCGTGCCGCAGATGATCGCGGCGATGCTCGGGCTGGCCGCCATCCTGCACACCAGCGCGCTGGCGTTTGCGGTGCTGAAATGGGGCGGCGTGGTCTATCTGCTCTACATGTCCTGGCAGGCGCTGCGCGAGCGCGGCGCGCTTTCGGTCGACACCGAGCTCAGGCCGCGCTCGAACGGCCGGGTGATCGTCACCGCGATCCTGATCAACCTGCTCAATCCGAAGCTGTCGATCTTCTTCCTGGCCTTCCTGCCGCAGTTTATCGCGGCCGACGAGGCCCATCCGCTGACGCGGATGGTCGAGCTCAGCGGCGTCTTCATGGCGATGACTTTTGTGGTGTTCGCGGTCTATGGCGTGTTCGCCGCCTCGGTGCGCGACCGCGTCATCACCCGGCCGCAGGTGATGGCCTGGCTCAGGCGGAGCTTTGCCGCGGGCTTTGCCCTGCTCGGCGCCAAGCTCGCCTTCGCCGAGCGCTGACCGGGGTTCGAAACGGGCAATAAAAAAGCAGGCCTTGCGCCTGCTGCCTTGACGTCATCGCGACCGATGATCCCGATCGGGTGCCCGGGCAGGGCGAAGCCGCTACCCGGGCGAGAAACGGTCTACTTCTTGGCCTTGGCCTTTTTCTTGGTGGCCTTCTTCGCCTTCTTCGCCTTCTTCGCTTTCTTAGCCATAGTATCCTCTCAAGGTTTCATGGATTGAACGCGACTCCGAGGCATGCTTGGCGGAGGGCCAGCCTCGCAACATCCTCGATATCAAACTCAGCAGATTCGGCGGCGGCTGCCGTGGGCTGTCACGACGCCGTCATCACGTTATCCACAACTGTTATGCGTTTTCGGCAGGTTTTCGCCTTGTTGTTGCTGCCGCCGGCCAGCCGGTCGCCGCCAGCGTCATGCTTAACGTTGCGCAAACGGCAGGCGGCGCTTCTTCATCAAATCAAAACCACGGCGCGGATTGGCCGGCGGCGGGTGACGGACCATTAAGCGGCGCGGCCGCATCCTGCACGCAAGACAACGGGGATTGTCGTCGGAGGAAGCCCGGGGGCGGGCGGTTCGATCCACAGGGAAGGCGGGATCCAAAGCGGTCTCGGACAAACGGCGATGTTGAGCGTTCCGACGCTTTGGACGGTGTTCGTCATCAACTTTCTCGCGCTCGGCCTGATCTGGGCCTATGTGATGCAGAGCTATCCGGCTTTGGGCGCGGCGCGGTTCTGGACTGCGTCGGCGTTCGTCGCGGCCGCCGGCGCAGCCTGCGCCATGTTCCGCGTGGTGATGACGGATTCGCTGTTGCCGCTGCTGGCGGCCGGGACGCTGATGGTATTCGCTGCCTGCCTCGCCGCGATGGGCATCGAGCGGTTTTACGGCAAGCCTGTGACCTGGCGCCGCACCGCGCTGACCACGGCGCTGACTTTCGCCGGTCTTGCCGTCTTCATCTTCGCCTATGACAGCATGCGGCTGCGCATTCTGGTCTACACCGTCGGGCAGGTCACGCCGTTCGCCTTGACGCTGAGACTGCTGCTGTCGCCCGAGAACGGCCGCGTCAGCCCCGGTGCCCGGCTTGCCGGCATCGTCGCCTGCGCGCTGATCGCGATCTATGCGCTGCGCCTCGTCGGCGCGCTGCTGCAGCCCGGCGAGTTCTCCTTCGTCCGCTTCAACGCCGGCCAGTCGTTCGCCATCCTGCTGATGGTGTTCCTGGCGATGGCGCTGAACTTCGGCTTCCTGCTGATGGCGATCGACCGGCTGCGCAACGAGGTCGCCGACCTCGCGCTGCTCGACGACCTCACCGGCGTCGGCAACCGCCGCCACCTGCTGCAGCGGCTGACCGAGGAGTGCGCGCGCTCCGACCGCAGCGGTGATCCGTTCGCGCTGCTGGTGATCGACCTCGACGGCTTCAAGGGCATCAACGACACCCATGGCCATGCCGCCGGCGACGCCTGCCTGCAGCATTTCACCCTGATGGCGCAGACCCGGCTGCGGCCGGGCGACATGCTGGCCCGCTCTGGCGGCGACGAGTTCTGCATCGTGCTGCCGTCCTCGACCTTGCGCGAGGGCGCGATGATCGCTCGCCGCGTGGTCGAGGTGTGCCGTGCCGACGCCGCGCAGTGCACTGGCAAGGACATCCCGATCGCGGTCTCGATCGGGGTGGCGCAATGGACCCGCGAGATCGGCATGCATCCGGAGCGGCTGATCGCGGCCGCCGACCACGCGCTCTACGACGCCAAGAAAGGCGGCAAGAACGGCTTTGCGGCCTACGAGCCGGGCCCGGCGCCGTCGCCCGAGGTGCTCGAGCTCTTGGAGGCGGCCCTGCGCAAGCGCGCTTGAGCGTGCTAGAGCATGATCCGGAAAAGTGCGAAGCGGTTTTCCGAAAAGATCATGCTCAAACGGAGAGCAAAAGGCGACACGGACCCCCTTGTATGATGCTCCGCCTGCTTGCCGCCTGTCTTACGCTCGCACTGTCCTGCACCGCGCGCGCCGAAACGCTCGGCCTCGCGGCGCTCGCGCGCGCGCAGGGTACGCCCGAGATTCCCGGGCTGAAGATGGTCTGGCTGTCGCCGTGGGGCGACGTCGCCAAATCCCATCCGTGGCGCAACATCATCGTGCACCAGACCGAGGGCCCGGCCGGCTCGGCCCGCCTCGGCGCCCATGAGCAGCACAACAACCCGACCCGGCGCGGCGTCATGGTCTGGGTCGAGACCGACGGCACGGTCTATTGGGCGGTCACCGAGGACCTCGTCCCGACCCATGGTGACGGCGCCAACCGCAACGACAACAAGTACATCGACAACCGCGCGACCTATCGCCAGGTGGTCGGCAGCAATTCGATCGGCGTCGAGTTCGCCGGCAATTATCCCGATGTCACGAAGGGACCGACCGACGCGCAGATCGCCGCCTGGCGGGTGCTGATAAAACTGCTGCGCACGCGTTACAAAATCCCGCTCGACCGCGTCTACGCGCACAACTGGATCGACTTCAAGGACGCCCGCTATTGCGAAGGCTGCGCGCTGGCGACGATGGCGCGGGAGTGGGGCGAGTAGGCTCTGTTGCTCGAAGCCGATACCTTAGGCTTGTATCGTGGCGCCGCCTGCGGTTTCCTCGTCCAGCACATGGTGTAGGTGAGGGGTGATCATGGAAATTGGTCTGCGTGGTGGGCCGCCGGCCTTCGGCATCGGAGCCGTCCTGAAGCGCCACGCGAAAGCGCTGGCGGTGGGGCTGGTGGCCCCGGCGCTGTGCGCCTCGCTGCTGATTGCGCTGGAGCCGCCGAGCAAGCCGTTCCTCGACAGGAACAGTTTTCTGCTGTCCTCGGCCGGCTTCCGCGTCCAGGTCGCCAACGATGCCGCCGGCAAGAAGGCGCTCGACGCACTGCCGCCGCATCGCTTCGTGATCCACCGCAACGGCGGCGACGTGCGCTATCTCTACGCCGAACCGCAGCACTGCGTCTGCATCTTCATCGGCACAGCGGCCAACTACCAGGATTACCGCGACATCGTGGGCCGCTCGATCACGCAGCCCGACGACGTCGCGCCCGACTACAAGACCCAGGCCAGCGCGCTGCTCTACGGCGATCCCTACGACTGGGACAGCCTCCACCAGCCCGACAGCATGGCCGAGTATCTGCGGACCTATTATTGATCGCGCGGACCGAGAGCATTTTTGGTCGGGCGGGTTTCGGGTCATCTCTCCTCGACACTCGATGTGTTGCACCGCGCTTCAACCCGTCATCCTGAGGAGCGCGCTCTTGCGCGCGTCTCGAAGGATGCACGGCCCGGATTCAGCCGCGCGGCCAGAGCCGGGCCGTCGACCCTTCGAGACGCGCCTTCGCGCTCTTCAGGGTGACGGTGATAGGATTTAGCGCGCATAGTCGGGAAGAGGTGAACCTCCGACGCCGCTCCGGCTCGCCCTCGTCTCATCGCGCGCGACAACAAAACGCCGGCGTCGCCGCCGGCTTTTCTGTCTGTCGGCCCCACTCATCCCGCAACCGAACAAGAGCTCGCTCGCGTTAACGACGCTCGACGATTTCCGGCCTGAGCGAAATCGCTTCTAGGCTTGTTAAAATTTGCTGGGTACCTGTTCCACGCAAGGGATCAGGGGAAGACAAGATATGGCCAAGCGGGCCAAACGTGCAAAGACCGAGCCGCTCGCGATACCGGTGGCCGGAAGAATAGCAATTGGCACCGTCGCCGCTGCCGCGTTGGGCTACGGCTTGCTGTCACGCCCGGCGAACGTTCAACCGATACCAAGGCCGTCCACGCATCAGGTTGCGGCACCATCGGCGCCAACGCGCGTACCGACTCCAGTACCATCTCCAGTTCGTGCGGCAGCGCCGGCGCCAATCCCGGTCCCGACGCCTCCGGTCGAAACACCAAAAGCCGTCGACGCAAAAGCCGCTGATGCTCCTGGTAGACTTGTTCGCCAGGTGGTCGACTACGTCAGCCACCAGACGCCGGGCACCGTCGTCATCGATACCGGAAGCACATTCCTCTATCTCGTGCTGAACGACCACCAAGCGATGCGTTACGGCATCGGTGTCGGCCGCGAAGGCTTCACATGGTCCGGTGAACAGACCGTGGCGCGCAAGACGGAATGGCCGGATTGGCGTCCGCCTGCGGAGATGATTTCACGCCAGCCTTATCTGCCGCGGTTCATGGCCGGCGGTCCCGGCAATCCGCTCGGCGCGCGGGCGATGTATCTGGGCGAGACCGAGTACAGAATTCACGGCACCAACAAGCCCGATACGATCGGCAAGCGGGTGTCGTCCGGCTGCATCCGGCTGACCAATGAGGACGTCGTCGACCTCTATGAGCGGGTGAAGGTCGGCGCGAAAGTGATCGTGCTGCCGCCGCCCGCGGCCAATCGGCCGTCCCGGGACGCGCCGCCCGACGCCGCCTTCCGGTCACCGGATCCGGCACCGCCGTCAAACCGGCCCTCGGCAACCAACGCGCAAATGCAAGCATCGTAGACAACAAAAAAGCCGGCGTTGCCGCCGGCTTTCGTGTCTGTTGTTGGCTTGGTTGCCGCGCTTAGTGCGCGGCTTCCAGAGCGGCTTCCTGCCGGGCGATGGTGCCCTTGACCGCCGACTGCACCTTCTCGAAGGCGCGGACCTCGATCTGCCGCACGCGCTCGCGCGACACGCCGAACTCGGCGGCGAGGTCTTCCAGGGTCATCGGCTCATCGGCCAGGCGCCGCGCCTCGAAGATGCGGCGTTCGCGCGGGTTGAGCACGCCGATCGCGCCGTTGAGGGCCTGCCGGCGATGATCGAACTCCTCGCTCTCGGCCATCATGGCTTCGGCGTTGGGCGAGTTGTCGACCAGCCAGTCCTGCCATTCGCCGGCTTCGCCGTCGTCGCGGATCGGGGCGTTGAGCGACGCGTCACCGCCGAGGCGGCGGTTCATGTCGACCACGTCCTGATCGGTCACGCCGAGACGCTTGGCGATCAGCTTGACCTGGTCGGGGTGCAGATCACCCTCTTCCAGGGCCGAAATCTTGCTCTTCGCCTTGCGCAGGTTGAAGAACAGCTTCTTCTGGTTCGCGGTGGTGCCCATCTTCACGAGCGACCAGGAACGCAGAATGTACTCTTGTATCGACGCCTTGATCCACCACATGGCGTAGGTGGCGAGACGGAAGCCCTTCTCGGGCTCGAATCGCTTGACCGCCTGCATCAGGCCGACGTTGCCCTCCGAGACGACCTCGGAGATCGGCAGACCGTAGCCGCGATAGCCCATGGCGATCTTGGCCACGAGCCTGAGGTGGCTGGTGACGAGTTTATGCGCCGCGTCGCGATCGTCATGCTCGCGCCAACGCTTGGCGAGCATGTACTCCTGCTGGGGCTCCAGCATGGGGAACTTGCGGATCTCGGCGAGGTAACGGGAAAGACCGGATTCTCCGTTGAGGACCGGTAACGTAGCTGTACGGGCCATTCGTGCGCCCTCCAGTGGTTCAGGCCCCCGATAGCGGCGGGCCCGGCAGGCGGCCGCTGTGTTAAAGCCGGCCGTGCTGCGATGTTCCGCGTTGGATATTCAACGCAGGTGCAACATACACCAAACTGTCCGTGATAGGGAAGGATTGCTGACGTCACGTCCCCGTGTGCCAGCTATAACCTGCTGTCATACCTCAGCTTTTCCGGAGGGGGTGCGTCATACCGCCGCCGCCAGGGCCTTTTGCAGGAGAAGCAAATCCTCCGGCAAAGCCGCCTCCCAGTGCAAAAGTTCCCCGGTCCGGGGGTGCTCCAGAGCCAGCAGATAGGCGTGCAGGGCCTGCCGGCCGAGCGCGGTGAGTGATTCTTTACCTACCGCGCTGAGCTGTCCGGCCTTGGTCTTGAAGTGCGCGCCATAGACGCTGTCGCCGAGCAGGGGGTGACCGATATGCGCGAGGTGGACGCGGATCTGATGCGTCCGCCCGGTCTCGAGCTGGCAGGCGAGCAGCGAGGCGATCGGCTTGCCGTCGCGGCCGGCAAAGGTCTGCTGCACCTCGTAATGGGTGATGGCCTCGCGGCCGCCCTGGCGCACCGCCATCTTCTCGCGTGCATGCGGGTGGCGGTCGATCGGCGCGTCGATCGTGCCATGGGGCCGGTTCGGCACGCCCCAGGCGAACGCCATGTAGCCGCGCTGCATCGCGCCGGTGCGGCCGTGGTCGGCGAACTGGGCGGTCAGCGACTGGTGAGCATGGTCGTTCTTGGCGACCACCATCAGCCCCGTGGTGTCCTTGTCGAGCCGGTGCACGATGCCCGGTCGCTTCACCCCGCCGATGCCGGACAGGCTGGAGCCGCAATGGGCGATCAGCGCGTTGACCAGCGTTCCGGTGGCGTGGCCGGCCGCCGGGTGCACGACGAGGCCCTTCGGCTTGTCGATGACGATGATGTCGTCGTCCTCGAACACGATGTCGAGCGCGATGTCTTCCCCTTGGGGTTCGGCCGGCGCCGCCTCCGGCACGTCGATTATGATCGTATCGCCCTTGGCGACATGATAAGCGGGGTCGCGGACGGCGGCGTCCTTGACGGTCACGGAACCGGCGAGGATCAGCGCTTTCAGCCGGGACCGCGACAGCTCGGGAGTGCGCTGCGCCAGCACGCGGTCGAGCCGCACCGAGCCCTCGTCGCCCGCGACGATGACCTCCAGCTTCCGACCGCCATTGGTAGAGACCTGTTGCAAAGAAGAGCCTTGTGATGACCGACACCGCCGTGACCGAACCGACCCCCGAGCAGGCCGCGCTGATCGCGCGGGTGCGGCGCATGATGCTGATCGCGGGCCTGACCTCGGCACTGGCCGTCGCCGTGGTGCTGATCGCCGTGGGCTACCGCCTTTATCGCGGCGAGGGAAGCCCCGTTTCGGTCACCGACGTCAGCGCAGCGCTGCCGAAAGGCGCCCGCATCGTCTCGACCGGCACAGCCGGCGAACGGCTGGTCGTGACCCTCGATATCGGCGGTGCCACCGAAATCCGCACATTTGATGCAAAGACGCTGAAACCTGCCGGCAGGCTGACCTTCGTCACCGAGCCCTGATCGAAGCAATCGCGAATTCGCAGCGGAGATCAACCAAAAGCTGCAAAGTATTTTTTGCACTTGCGTTCGCGCATTGAGATGCGCGCCGCCATCTTTTCGGCCGAGTTGCACGTTCAGCTTGCGCCATGTCGGAGTCCAATCCCAGCGCTTCCGTCAATCAGATCGGTCAATCCGAACCGACGTCGTCGTGCGCTGATCCGACGCGCCGCGCGCTGCTGACGGCATTGGCCGGATGCGCCTGTCTCGCCGCGATCGAGCCCGCCGCCGCCGATGACGAACAGCCCGGCGCCAGTGAGCGACCGCAAAAAGCCGACGTGCTGGTGCGCGCCGAAGGCGACAAGGCCGGTGAAGTCATCACGGCGGACGATCTGACGCTCGGCGGGCCGCCGCTGCGTGCCTGGCCGAAGGATCCGAAAACCTCGGTTGTCCGCAAGGGCTCGCGGCTGAACGAGGTCGTGCTGGTCAAGCTCGACCCCAACGAACTGGACGAGACCACGCGCGCCCGCGCTCCTGACGGCATCGTCTGCTACTCCGTGATCTGCTCACACGCCGGATGCCCGATCACCGCTTGGGTGAAGGAAGAGCAGGGCGACAAGAACGTCCTCAAATGCATGTGTCACAACTCCGAATTCGATCCGCGGCAGAATGCGCAGGTGGTGTTCGGGCCGGCGCCGCGTCGCATCGCGGCGCTGCCGCTCTCGGTCGCCGACGGCGCGATCTCGGTCGCAGCGCCATTCGTCGGAAAGGTAGGTGCTCAACAGGGAGGATGAGGCCGCATCGGGATTTCTGCATGACCTAGAGCATGATCCGGATCCGGAGGACCGCGTTAGCGCAAAGTGTGAAGCGGTTTTCCGAAAGAGATCATGCTCAAAATAAATCTGAAAAAATATAACAGAGCAGGGAGGTAGCATCTCATGACAAGGAAGCACTTGTTGTTGTCGGGCTGTGTCGCGTTCACATGCCTGGTCTCGTCCTACGCCGTCGCCGGCCCGATCGAAAACTACAGTCCGGTGACGTCGGCGCGTCTCGAAAATCCGGAACCCGCCAACTGGATGCTCTATCGGCGGACCTATGACGGACACGGTTTCAGTCCGCTCGACCAGATCAACACCTCCAACGTCAAGGACCTCAAGCCGGCCTGGACCTTCTCCACCGGCGTGATCGAGGGCCACGAGGCGCCGCCGATCGTCAACAACGGCGTGATGTTCGTCGCGACCCCGATGGGGCAGGTGATCGCGCTCAACGCCAAGACCGGCGAGGAATACTGGCGCTACAAGCGGCAGCTTCCCGACGATCTGTTCCAGCTGCATCCGACCAGCCGCGGCGTCGGCCTGTGGGACGACAAGGTCTATCTCGCCACCACCGACGATCACGTCGTGGCGCTGGACGCCAAGACCGGCAAGGTGGCCTGGGACACCAAGGTGCAGGATTACAAGAAGGGTCAGTACATGACCCTGATGCCGCTGTTGGTCGACGGCAAGGTGATCGTCGGCGGCTCCGGCGGCGAGTTCGGCGTGCGCGGCTATGTCGTCGCCTATGACGCCAAGAACGGCAAGGAACTGTGGCGCACCTTCACCATCCCGGCCCCGGGCGAGCCGGGCAGCGAGACCTGGCAGGGCGACGACTGGAAGACCGGCGGTGGATCGGCCTGGATGACCGGCAATTACGACAAGGACACCAAGACGATCTATTGGGGCGTCGGCAACGCGGCGCCGTGGCCGGGGTCGGGACATCCCGGTGACAACCTCTACACCAGCGCGGTGCTGGCGCTCGATCCCGACACCGGCAAGATCAAGAACCACTTCCAGTATCACCAGAACGACAGCTGGGACTGGGACGAGGTCGATGCGCCGATGCTGATCGACCTGCAGCGCGACGGCCGCTCGTTCAAGAGTCTGGTGCATCCGGGACGCGACGCGATCTTCTGGGTGCTGGAGCGCAAGGCCGACAAGATCAACTATGTCGCCGGCTGGCCGTTCGTGAAGACCAACGTCTGGAAGGGCATCGAGGCCGAGACCGGCCGGCCGATCGTCGATCCCGAGCATAAGCCGGTGCTCGGCAAGCGGGTCGAGTTCTGCCCGTCGCTATGGGGCGGCAAGGACTGGCCGTCGGCGGCCTACAGCCCGAACACCAAGCTGGTCTACGTTCCCGCCAATGAAAACTTCTGCGGCGGCTTCACCGGCGAGAAGACGCCGCTGGTTCCCGGCCAGCTCTGGCTCGGCACCAAGCCGGAGGACATCGGGCTGACGCCGGGGCCGAACGCCGATCATTTCGGCGAGCTGCAGGCGTGGGATCCGGCCACCGGCAAGAAGGTCTGGCAGCACGACTTCAAGACCTCGCAGCTGTTCGGCTCGGTCACCGCGACCGCCGGCGACCTGGTACTGGCCGGCGGCACCAACGACCGCGCCTTCCGCATCTTCAACGCCAAGACCGGCGAGCTCTTGTGGGAGCAGAAGACCAACTCCGGCATCATGGCGATGCCGATGTCCTATGAGGTCGACGGCACGCAATACATCGCAATCCAGTCGGGTTGGGGTGTCGACGCGCAGCGCATCCAGGACGCGCTCGCCGGCAAGGTTGCGGGCTTCGAGAACAACGTGCCGCAAGGCGGCGTGATCTGGGTGTTCGCGCTTAATAAGAAGTAGCAAGAAACTAGAAGCTGCGAACCGCGGTCAGGGGGCGATGCGATCGGGAAGCGGCGGAGGGGGGAGCTCCGCCGCTTCCTGGTCCGCGTTTTGTTGTCCCCCGTCATTGCGAGCGAAGCGAAGCAATCCATCGCTCCGCATACGCTGCGGCATGGATTGCTTCGCTGCGCTCGCAATGACGGCGTGCATGGTTCAACAATCCCGCCCTTCGAAAAAAAGACGCCCGCGAGCAAGTCGCGGGCGTCCGGTCTGTTGCGTCTGGCGCTTCGCCGTGGTCACGCCTCCAGCTGCTTGCCGATCGGCAGCGCGCGGATGCGCTTGCCGGTGGCGGCGAAGATCGCGTTGATCAGCGCCGGTGCGAACGGCGGCACGCCGGGCTCGCCGACGCCGCTCGGCGGTGTGCCGGGGGCGGGCGGCACGATGTAGACGTTGGTGATCGCAGGCGACTCGTCCATCCGGATCACCGGGAAGTCGTCAAAGTTGCTCTGCTGCACCTTGCCGTCCTTGAAGGTGATCTCGCCGTATTTGGCGAGACTCAGCCCCATGATCGCGGCGCCCTCGATCTGCGAGTGGATGCGCTCCGGGTTGACATAGGTGCCGCAATCGATCGCGGTGTCGACCCGCGGCACCGTCAGCTTGCCCTTGTCGTCCACCTGCACCTCGACGATGGTCGCGATGTAGCTGACGAAGGAGCGGTGCACGGCGATGCCGAGGCCGTGGCCCTTCGGCACCTTGCGGCCCCACTCGCCCTTGTCGGCGACCAGCTCGACCACCTTGCGCAGCCGGGCGGTGTCGATCGGGTAGCTGTCATAGGGCTCGCCGTAGTTCCAGGGATCCTTCACCGAGGACAGGTTGACGATCCGCGGACTGCCGATCAATTCGAGCAGCATGTCCTTGGGGTCGCGGCCCGTCGCCTGCGCGATCTCCGCGACCATCGACTGCACCGCGAAGGCGCGCGGGATGTTCGACACCGAGCGGAACCAGCCGATCCGTGTGAACGCCGCCGCTTCCGGATTCTCGCACTGCAGGTTGGCGATCTCGAACGGGTTGTCGATCAGGCCCATGCCGAGCTCGAACGGCGCCTCGTGATTGGCGCCGGCCGCAAAGGTCGAGGCGATGGTCGGCGCCACGCTGCGGTGCCGCCACGCGATCACCTTGCCGCTCTTGTCGAGGCCGGCCTCGATGCGTTCCACCGAGACCGTGTGCAGGAAGTCGTGATGCACGTCGTCATCACGGGTCCACTGCACCTTGACCGGCACGCCGAGCTCCTTCGACAGCAGCGCCGCCTCGATCGCGAAGTCGCACTTCGACTTGCGGCCGAAACCGCCGCCGAGCAGCGTCACGTTGACGGTGACATTGCCCTCGGGAATGCCGAGCGTCTTCGCGACGTCCTCGCGGGTGCCGCCGGGGCTCTGCACCGGCGCCCAGATTTCCGCCTTGTCGCCCTTGACGTCGGCCACTGCGACCGGCGGCTCCATGCTGACATGGGCGAGATGCGGCAGATAGTACTCGCCGGTGATGACCTTGTCGGCGCCCTTCAGCGCGGCCTCGACATCGCCCTCCTTGCGGACCACGAGGCCGGGTTTTCGCGCCGCTTCCTCGAGCGAGGCGCGATACGCGACCGAGTCGTACTTGGCGTTGGCGCCGTCGTCCCAGACGATTTTCAGCGCATCGCGGCCCTTGATCGCCGCACCGGTGTTGTGCGCGATCACGGCCACGCCGCCGAGCGGCTGGAATTTCGACGGCCACGGCCAGCCCTTGACCTCCATCACCTTCTCGACGCCGGGCACCTTCTTCGCGGCGCTGTCGTCGAACGACTTCAGCTTGCCGCCGGTCACCGGCGGCCGCGCGATCACGGCATATTTCATGCCGGGCAGGCGGATATCGGCGCCGTAATGCGCCTTGCCGGTGGTGATGTCGTGCAGGTCGACGATCGAGACCTCGCCCTTGCCGAGATAGCGAAAGTCCTTCGGGTCCTTCAGCTTGAGGCTGTCGATCGCGGGCACCGGCTCCTTGGCGGCATCGGCGGCGAGATCGCCGAAGCCGGCGCGGCGTCCGCTCGCGGAGTGCACGACCTCGTGGTTCTGCGCCTTCACCTCGCTGGCCGGCACGCCCCATTTCTTGGCCGCGGCCGCCTCCAGCATCGCGCGCGCCGAGGCGCCGATCTGGCGCATCGGGATCAGATAGTGCCGCGTGCTGCGCGAGCCGTCGGTGTCCTGGTTGCCGAACTTGGCCTCGTCGCCATGCGCTTGCTGAACATGGACGCGTTTCCAGTCGGCCTCCATCTCCTCGGCGACGATCAAGGGCAGGCTGGTGCGGACGCCGGTTCCCATCTCGGCGCGGTGCGCCAGAATGGTGACGATGCCGTCGGGCGCGATCGCGACGAACACGCGCGGGTCGACCACGACGCCATGCGGCATCTTGCCGGCGCCGGTCTCATAGGCAAACGCGGTGCGCGACATCACGGGGGCAGCGAGCACGAAGGAGCCGGCGATGCCGAGGCCCTTCAGCATGCTGCGGCGCGACACGTTCTCGACCCTCACATGCTTCTCGAAGCCGCGAAGCTTTCCGGGATTGGTGATGATGTTCATGTCACACCCCCGTCGATGCGAGATGCACGGCATTCTCGATCCGCTGGTAGCAGCCGCAGCGGCAGATGTTGCCGGACATGGCTTCGCGGATCTGGTCGTGGCTGGGCTTGGGGTTTTCGTTAAGCAGCGCCGCGGCCTGCATGATCTGGCCGGCCTGGCAATAGCCGCATTGCGGAACATTGACCTGGCGCCAGGCCTTCTGCACCGGATGATCGCCGGTCGGATGCAGCCCCTCGATGGTTACGACCTCGCGGCCGACCACGTCGGACACCGAGGTGATGCAGGCGCGCACCGCCTCCTTGTCGACGATCACGGTGCAGGCGCCGCACAGCGCCTGGCCGCAGCCGTATTTGGTGCCGGTCAGGCCGGCCTCGTCGCGGAGATACCAGAGCAGCGAAAGATCCGGGTCGCCGTCCCAATTCTGTTCCTGGCCGTTGATTTTTAGTTTGATCATGGTCTGTCCTCGCTCTGCTTAAGCCTTTGACCGGGAGCGGTGCAGGCGATGGAACGTCTTCCCTTGCCGGCGGCCGCCTTGATGTTTGTTTTGCCAAGATGTTGGATAAGCTGTTGGTTAAGCCAAATTGCCGTGCGTGCGCCTGGGGCGTGCGCTGTGTTCCAAGCACTCCTCTCGCTTCTCGGGCGCCCCGCCGGGCGCAGCATGGTGAATGGCTGCAATGCTATCAGAGGCTGGCGCCGAGTGACTTCACAGGCAGGTGTTTTGCATTTGCGGTTTGGCAAAAGCGGGGCCGTGCACGACAGCGGCGTGACATCTTAAGGTGGGACATGCTGCTGCAGGCGAGGCGGGGCCGCGTCTCGTCGGACACCCGTCATACCCCGATGCCAATGCCGCATCTGCGGGCATCGCGCCGCGCTGAAACCGCAAATCCGGAGCTCCGGCGCAAGATTCCGCCCCCTGGGGCCCGTAAAAGGCTGCGTGACAAAATCCCCGCCGCAATGCACAAGCCATCTTGCGGCAGGCCGATTTCAAGGCTATTGCCTTGCCTCTCAACGCTCCCTTCGTCTAGCGGTTAGGACGCGGCCCTCTCAAGGCTGAAACAGGGGTTCGATTCCCCTAGGGAGCGCCAGCAATCTCAGGCACTTAGGTAGCCTTCAGCCGAATTCGTTGAATAATGGTTGAATAAGACGCCGGTGAACAGCGGCGAAACCTTGGGGAATTTTGCTGCCGACATTAGCAGCCTAGCCTCATCGCGATGCACTCCCTGGGGCTGAAGCATTCGCGAAAAAATTCCCGTCGCACCTGCCGTATCCAGAAATATTCAAACCGTCGCTGACGTGCGCTGTCGTACGCCAGCGCCCTCGGACGTGCGCATTGACGCTGCTCGTCACACACCCAACTCTTGTATCAAGCTTTGTGCGAATGGGAGGGCTAAGTGAGATACAATCGACGTGAGAAAACCAGCGGACAACAATCACAAGCCAGTCTAGCCGCTACGAAGGCCGCAGAACCGAGCACGATGCCATTCGCCCAGCGGCTTACCTGCACGATTGACGATGCATGCGAAGTGACCGGCTTGGGCCGCACGAAGCTTTACGAGTTGATAGGAGCTGGGCGAGTCGTCACGACAACGATCGGACGTCGGCGACTAGTAGTGGTGCGCTCACTTCTCGCGCTCCTTGACTCCAACATGTCGAGCTAATGGACGTGCGACTTGGGGGCAACCCACTTTTGTCTGCGGGATGTGGATGGTCGTGGCTTAGAAATCGGACCGTGATGCAAAACGCCAGATATCGTGACAAACAGCGTCGGCAAATCCTCAAGCTCATAACCTGAAGGTCATAGGTTCAAATCCTATCCCTGAACATACCCCCGGACTCGGCACTCGAAGTCCGTTTTGGGGCGATCAGAAGGGACAAGAACCCAGTTGCCGTTCGGTCGAGCGGTTGGCCGACTGGGCCAGGCCGACGAAAGCCGGCCGCCATTGTCCGACCCGCAAGATTGGACCATTGTTGGTCTCGTCGAGCCGGCTTATGAGCCGCCTCGGCGTCGGGGAGTATGACCGGTGAGCAGGTTATCGGAGACGCCATTCGGCGAGGAGTGGCTGGCAAACTTTAGCGAGGAGTCGGAACGCCTCGCCGCAGCTGCTCTCATCGATGAAGTATTGCTCGTGAGCCGGAATGCATTCGTCCGTGGGCTTAGATCGTTGGTCGAGACCATTCTGCGCGATCGCGAAGACACCGATAGGCCGATCGCATTGTTTTCCGAAAGAGCGGTCGCCAAAGCCAACGGAAAAGTACTGCCGCTCTTCCCGAACACCGAGAGGGGAAGGGCAATCGGACCGGGCGTTGCTCCGATAGTTGTGGATCCCGCAGACCAGGGTTGGAAGTGAAGGTCTCGTCGGAAACTTCATCACGGATTTGGCGCGCCACTACGACGGCGAGGTCGTCTCGCATCCGGGGCCGGATCGCATGCGGCGCGATAGGGTCCGCAATATCGTCATCGTCACGGACTTCATAGGATCGGGAAAGCGGGTATGGGAAATGCTCGAGGCGTTCCGAGCGGTCGCTACCCTTCGCAGCTGGCAGTCCTACCATCTCGTGACGTTCAACGTCGTGGCGTACTGTGCCACGGAGGACGGACTCCGCCAGGTGCGATCGAGCCGCCTGAAGCCGCAGGTGTCGACCATCGCCGGTTCTCCGAATCTCTGGAACATCTTTTCGGGCGCGCGATTGCAGAGCGTCATCCAGCTTTGCCGCCGTTACCCTGCAGGTCACCGGCATCCCTTGGGATTCATGTGGGGCGGAGCTCTGGTGGCGTTCGCCCATGGCATGCCCAACAATGCGCCTCCGATCCTCCATAGCAGGACCAGGGGATGGACGCCGCTGTTCCGAAAACGCAGCACGGTTGGAGCCGCGATGCGCTTTCCGACGACCGCTATGGAGACCATCGCCGATCGCGCGACGAGACTTCTGCAAATCAAGAACGCGAATGAATATCTGGCCGATCCAACGGGCAAGCGATGGATTACAACTTTGATGGTGCTGGCCACGATTAAGGCGGGAGCCAGATCTCCGCCCGACATCTCCGTCCAATCGGGCTTGCCCCTCTCGCAGGTCGACGAGATTTTAGGGTATACGCGAATCGCGAGATGGACATCGCGTAACAACGGACTTACCCCGCTCGGACGGCAGGAGCTTGCGCATCTGCATCGACGCCGGCGCCGCGCACCGGAGCTTCCCAAAGTGAATTCGCCGTTCTACTATCCAACATAGCTGAGGGCCCGGTGAGGGCGTCTAGGAATGCGCCGCGAGAGCGGCGACGGGCTCCTCGGGGGCCTGGGGCAGGGGATTTCCCATGTCCGCAAAGCGGAGCGTTATCTTCGCGCTGCGCGTTACTACGAGACACGCCTGGCGGCGTCTTGGTCGAGCCTCGTAGTATCACCCACCATGGTGGGTCGAAGTAGGTGTCCCTACTGAGCTCTCAGCGCTATCGGTCGAGAGGACGCCGTCTGGGAATTGATCCCACGACCCTTGAGCGGGCGGTCGCGACGATCGAACGCATTCAGCGCTCAGATCCGCGCCTGACTCCGATCCTGACGCTTCGGCATCTAAGCGAGCTGACGGGCGCGCAATATGGATACCTGCGGCGGGTGGTCGGCCGGATTCTGGGCGGGTACCGCCATGTACACTTCAAAAAGCGCATTCCCGGCCGGAGCCGACGCCGGGTCATCAGCATTCCGCCAAGGCGTCTGCTCGAAGTACAACAATGGATCGCGCAAAACGTGCTTCGCTTCGCCGAACCGTCGCGTGCGAGCTTCGCCTACCACCCGAGCAGTAGTCCGGTCCTCGCGGCGGAGGAGCATTGCGGATGCGAATGGTTGCTCAAGGTAGACATCGTGGATTTCTTCCACTCCATAACGGAGGGCCGTGTCTCCGCCGTGTTCTACAGGCTCGGCTATCCCCGACTTGTCGCCTTCGAACTGGCGAGGTTGACGACGATGCAGCTCATCCGGGGCGCTCTGCAAAGAGATGCGGAGCGGTGGTCGGCAATTCCGTATTACCAATCGGAGTACGAAGGTGTCCTTCCTCAAGGCGCGCCGACCAGCCCCATGCTGTCGAACCTCGTGATGAAGGATCTGGACGAGCGGCTGATCGAACTCTCGAAGCAGCATGGGATGCGCTACACCCGATATGCCGATGACCTTGCCTTCTCTTGCGGTAAAGGTCGCGATAGGTCCCATGTCGAGCGATTCAAGCGCCTGGTGCTGGCGGAGCTTTCGCGCGAGGGATTCAATCCGAATCTACGGAAAACAGTGATCAGAGGGCCCGGCACGCGTCGGATCGTGCTCGGCATGCTCGTCGACGGTCCGTCTCCTAGGCTTCCGCGAGAGTTCAAGGATATGCTTCGGTTGCACCTTCACTTCCTCAAGTCAGAGGGGCATGGTCCATCCGCGCACGCGCAGAAACGTCGAAAATCCATATCCGGATTGTACCACCACGTCCGGGGACTGATCGGTTGGGCGATGAGCGTCGAGCCGGACTACGGTGCACGGATCCTTGCTGAGTTCGAGCGGGTCGCGTGGCCGCCGGTACAACCTCGATGGTCGGAACGTCCGGACCGATGAACGACGTTTGCGCGGCCGACGGAGAATGCCCGCCCAGATACGACGAGCAGGCGCGGAACCAGGCCGCAAGCTTGGCTCGGGATTTCGCGGTGCAATCGAAATTCAGCAGTCGTCGCTTACCGGAACTAATTTACGGTGACTTTTCGAGGTGAAAGCGGCCAAGCCATTACATTTTCAACGAAATTACGATCGGGGAAAGTCTCGGGGGGCGGCCATTGCGGGTCGATGCGCGTGAGGTACTGTTCATTCACACCAGATGACTCGGCCATCCCGCAGCCAGAAGTGCGAGCGGCACCCCTGCTTCAACCACACTGACGGATGAAGTGTCACATGGCCGCGCTGATCTACGCGCGCATCCCAACGCGGTCGGATTTCCTTCAGCAGCATGAGTTCGAGACGTTCGCCGCAACCGCATGGGCAGCGCATGCCGATACACCAATCCTCGCCGTCCTCGCGTGCCAGCACGAGATTTCGGAACGGTAGCGTATCCGGCAGCGTGTCGCCCTCAATGATTGTCACGCGCCGTCGGGGCGCCCACGATGCCCAAAGCCTCTTCAACCATGACCGCCACCTCATCTCTGTCTCATTGCTAATGCTGGAAGCCCGAGGAGGGGCTCCTGTGCTCCGCACCCGAGCGGAAAAGTTTCGCTGCGCGGAAAGCTGCTTTCGGCGAAGCGATCCTCGCAGCCGTCCGTCAGCGTGAAGATTGCTCTCGCAAACCCGTTGTTAGGTTCATGGCGGAACGGAAACGCCCGCGCGATGAATTCCATCACGCAGCCGGATGCCGCGCGCATGTTGAGCGCGATCACCGAGGGCGCTTCTTCCGTTGCGCCGCGCAGATAACCGTCTTCGAGCTTGCGGCGATGCGCATCTGGCGCGGCCTGCGCCAGGTATTCAGCTTCGAGGTTGGACGCATCGTACACGCCCCTGTCGAGCAGACTTGATCCGCCCGGCGGCACGTAGTCGATCCGCCCACAGACCTCGACTATCACGCGCTCGCGTCCTGCCATTCGCGTCGGAATGGACACGCCGACATCAAGCAAGGGCATCAGAAAGTGCGCCGCCAGGCGATCCGCGATATGCCGGCCTTCGGCCGTATCGACACAACTCAACAGCAGGTCGGCTTCGCACGCCGCGAGCACGGCATCGCGTGTCGAAATGTTCTTGGGGATGCCGATGACCTCGCAGTCGCTGCGATAAGACCGGATTGCTGCTGCGAACATATCCACCTTCAGCGTCTCGCTGACGGCATCGGCTTCGCTCGAATTCAGGATACGGTTCAGATTGCGCCATTCAACCTTATCGAAATCGATGAGGATAACTTCGCCGAAGCCGAGGCGCGCAAGCTGCTCGGCGACAATCGAACCAGTGCCCGAGACACCGATCACGCAGACGCTGAGCTGCTTCAGCCATGCGGTCATCCTACTCGTAAACGCCATGGGCCTTGGCCTTGGCACATCGCCATCCCACCAGTAGGAGATGTCGTCGCCAGCGCAGGAAACGAGATCGATCGGCTGCATGTGCGCGCCGCTGCTGTAGAGCCGCGCCCGCACCGCGCCGTCAGGGATCATGATCGCCGAGCCACAAACTTGGTCCGTGCCGTGGTAGAGCGCTGGCATCAAGAAGCGATCGCTCTTCTCGTCGGCGTCTGAAAACGCAAAGAGCCCGCCCGGATGCGAATGCACGGCGATGATAGCGAGGCCGTTCTCTTCCGCCCTGGCGATGGCCTTTTCCACATACTCGCCCGGCCACGTGATGTAGTCGGAATGGCGTTGGCACGCTTCGTGCGGAACCGGCAGCCATTCCCGCGCGAGGAGCTTTTGGCGCCGGCCGGATGTATATCCGAACAGCAGCAGTCCAGCGGCTTCCAGGCCGTCGCCCGGAAACAAGTGTGCACGCAGCCGTTCCACCAACGACTGCGATAGCACCAACGTCGAGCGGCGGGCGATCACCGCTCTACCTCACGCCGCAGCGATTCATCTACCAGGGCCAGATGCGTCGCGAGCGTGTCGCGCGCGCTGTCCCATTGGCGATGCCGCGACCAACGCTGGAAGCTGACGCCTTGGATGTTCTCGGCGACCTGCGTCTGCGGAATCACGCCGCCTGAGACCAGGGCGAGATGCGGACCGCAATAGAACATGTCGAGCTGCGCACCGGGGTAACTCACCGCTATTGCTGCCCGTCGCGCGAGTGCCTCCTTAATGGTCTCGCGGCCGCACTCGCTTTCGGGTCCCGCCGTTCAGCGGGTGCGTTTTGCCGTTGCTCAGCGAGCGGCATCCTTCGAGCCGCCTGTCTGCTCGTCCCGTTTGAGCTGTTGCTGCTTGTACTCGGCTTGTATCGCCGGATCGTCGTTGCTTCCGCGAACGGTGTCCGTCTCACCCCTGCCGCCATCAAGCCCTTTGGCAGCGTTGATGTGCTCTTTGAGATCGGTAACGGCTGGGCGGATATATGGCTCAAGGTATTTGTCGAGGGTACCTTTGCCGGGATTGTCGAGTTCTTTGGTGAGCGCTTGCAGGTATTCCGTCTTGTCCGTGGCAGCCCAATCGATGCTGAAGCCGGCGCGTTGCGCCAGTATGGAATGGACGACCATAATCGTCCGGCCATTGCCGTCTAAGAAGGGATGGCCGTGCGCAAGATAGCCCATGACTTCCCCCGGCTTGGCCCGCATGGTCTTTGGATCATTGCCGAGCTTCAGGGCATGCTCGACGGCATTCTGAATAGACTTCGGATGCGCGAAGAGGACGTCGCCGCGTTTGACGGCAACATCAGGTGCTGTTTGGTTACGATCTTGTCCGGCCCACGGATACATAGCTTCGAACAGTGTTTTGTGGGTGCCTAGAACGTCCGCGTAGGTGAGGACCTTCTTTTTCTGAAGGGCCGCGAATGCATCGTCTATCCCAGTCGTGAAGGAGGCATGCTCCAGCCTCCGCACAATCGCGGGGTCTTTCTCTTCGGCAAGATTGCGTAGGTATCCGCGCGTTTCGAAGTCGCCGAACGGATCAAATGTCACGGGTTGGCTTCGCGAAGATAGCGGGCCTGAAGGATGATCATTTCCGGGCGTGTAATCCGTTCCGCGCGTACTAGACCAATGAGTAGCCGCTCAATCTCGTCCAGCTCGACCGTATCCCCGGCCAGGCGCGAGATATGATGGGCCAAGCGGTCGTTCGGACCTTCAGAATAAGATACGTGAAAGGTCCGGGCCAGTGTCCGGATGTGCTCGGCGGTCGAGGAGGCAGTTACCTTATCCATATCAATAATATAGCACTTTTTGGCTGAGATTCCATTAACGAATAGGCCCTTGAAATCAGTGAGTTGAAGGGCCCTTTTTGGGTAGGTTTTCGGCCCTTTGCAAGCGGGGAACCAAGGACGAGACGGCCTTCAGTGTCCCCGTGGAGTTCTGCTTCGTCTGATAAGCTAACTGACTAGGCGGACCAACGAGGCCAATCTAAGGTTGGGAGACACAACTTTCCGCTAGGCCTTGAGCGCAGTAAGCGAGTGACCAATTGGCATCCATCGAGCGATACGTAGTTGAACGAAACGCTACTCAGGTCCGCACGGCCTTCGCCGGCATCGTGAAGCTAGTCAAGGAAAAGGGCATCACCCGCGTAACCCTCGTAGTGCCAAAGAAAGGCGGCTTCGACCAGCTGCGCACCCCAGAGCATCGCCAGCATCGATTCCACCAACTCGGTTGCGACAGCTTCGCCTGAAAAGCTCGTCTTTGGCCGAGCAGGGCCGCCCTGCATTGGTTGAGTGCCGAGCGCGGTTCGCGCCGATTCTGGGTTGTCGAGGCGCATAAGCCGCTCAACCATCTGATTTAAAACATGAAATTGACGAATTGACAGGGTGGGACTACTTTCGTACATTTTGGGATCAAATAGCTTGCGGGCGTTTTGGGAACGACTTATATTGTCATGCGTGTCATCGCGAAAGGAACGTTGCGCGACTTCTGGTGCCGGTATCCCGAGGCTGAGGAGCCTTTGCTTGCTTGGTATCGTGAAGCCGAAGCAGCTGATTGGGATCAGCCCGCGGCAGTGAAGGCTCAGTACCGGAATAGCAGTATTCTGAAAAACAGCAGGGTCGTCTTCAACATCAAAGGGAACGAATTTCGGTTAGTCGTGAGCATCAATTATCCCTATCGGGTCATCTACATCCGCCTTGTGGGGACGCATGCGGAGTACGACGAGATTGATGCGGAGGAGGTGTGAGATGAATGTGAAGCCGATTAGAACCAAAGCTGACTATGAGGCGGCTTTAGATCGCATTTCCGAGTTGATGGATGCGCGCGCGGGTACACCCGAGGGCACTGAACTGGATGTGCTCGCTGACCTTGTCGAGCTGTATGAATCCAAGAATGTTCCTATGGGCTTTCCGAGTCCCGTTGCTGCCATTGAATTTCGCATGGAGCAGGCGGGCCTTTCGGCGCGCGACTTGGTGCCGTTCATCGGTAGTCGAGCGAAAGTCTCTGAAGTGCTTTCCGGGAAGCGCCAAATCACCATGACGATGGCGCGTGCCCTTCACGAGCATCTAGGTATTCCAAGCGATGTACTGCTCAAAGGAAGCTCTGTCGGCACTGAAGAGTCTGAGATCGATTGGGCCAAGTTTCCTGTCGCCAAAATGATGAAGCTTAAATGGCTCCCGAAGCGCCCGAGGGTGGCTCAGCATGCTGAGGAGATAATGCGGGGGCTCATGCATCGGGCCGGAAGAACAAGTCTAGTTGTCGAAGCCATGTACAGAAAGAATGACCATGCGCGTGCAAATGCGAAGGCCGATTCGTTCGCTCTGAACGCATGGTGTTTGCAGCTACTGGCTCTAGCCTCAGAGAGAAAATTGCCCAAGGAATATAAGCCGGAGACAGTTACTCCAGATTTCCTTAGCCAGGTCGCGAAATTGAGTTGGTCTGAGAACGGCCCTCTCTTGGCCAAGGAATTTCTCGAGAAGAACGGCATTCATCTCATCATCTTAGAGCATCTTCCGAAGACACACTTGGATGGAGCGGCCCTGAAGTTGGCGGATGGTACGCCCGTTATTGGGCTAACCCTGCGTTATGACCGGATTGATAATTTCTGGTTTTGTTTACTTCACGAACTGGCCCACGTCGGTAGGCACTTTGAAAATGCCCCAGACGTTGGATTCGTCGATGACCTCACGTTGCGTGACAGCGAGGGAGCGAGTCGCGATTCGAGAGAGGATGAAGCTGATCAGTGGGCCGAAGAGGCATGCATTCCTCGGTCCATTTGGGAAAACAGTGATGTGCGGTTTCATCCGACTCCAATTGGGGTGATCAATCTCGCGAGTGCGCTTCAAATTCATCCAGCGATCGTCGCTGGGAGGGTCAGACATCAGTTTCGGAATTATCGGTTGCTATCCCACTTTGTCGGGACGGGTGAGGTGCGAAAGCATTTCAAGAGTCACGACATGTCTCACTGAAAGACGAAAGCGAGAAAGCTATGGCGGGCGTTTATCTAGTAAATGTTCTCGATGTGGCGAGATCGCTTGGCATTGATCCCACAAGGGTGACTCCCGAGATGGTGGCCCAATGGCTCATCACGGAATACATGAAGAAGCGGCGAGGAGGTTTCAACTACAACCCCGCTATCGACATGACCTTCGAGCTCTTTCGCGGAAACATAACTGCGGAGCAAGCCAGGTTGCACTGTTTGACCAATGGTAATCCCAAGGGGAGGCGGCAGAACGTCGAAGCAATCACGCAAATCTCGTCCTACGCGCTCGCCAATATCTCTGCCTGCTACAGGATTGGCTTCCGTGCAGTCGAGGTGGGGCGCATCAAGGGCGAGCAGGTCTACATTGGCATCAAGGCGCCGATGGTACGTGTGCTTCATGATGAAGCTTACGTTGTCATGCCGGGCTTTCGGATGTCCTATCGCCCCGTGGAAGCGGAAATTGATGTCGCTTGCTCAATCGCACTCGCGACGTTTGCTCGTGAAGGTTATGATGAAGCCGACTTTGAGTACCTTTACGCCGGCCCCGGTGTGTCGGGACAAAGAGAGTTTCGAAGCATCAAGGGTAGAGAGCGGCGCGTTTTCAGCAAAGATGAAGTAGACGCCCTATTGGACGTGTACGTGAAGGGCGTGGCCCTTGCATTGGACGCCGGCGTGGAATCTCGGCCAGCCAACCTGCGGGGCTATAGCGTTATAGGTCCGCGCCAATCATCAATGTTCTAAGGACTGCGTTGCGCTCAAGACAGTCTCAAGCGCTGAGAAATGCTCACAAAGTGAGCTCGAATATCCTCGTTTCGAAGCCGAAGCGCCAACCTTCCAACAGGAGACTCTGAGTTCCAGAGGCGGTCCCATGGAGAACCGGCCTCATGCGTTAGCTCCGACAACTGCCAGGCGCTGTAGCCATGATACGCCTTGAAGATGGTTCGGACGAACGCCTGATCCTGCTCCATAAGCTCCGGGCGAACTACGTGCCGGCAACCCGCAATCAGGTCAAAACGCGTCGCGCGCCCGCTGATTGCGGTATCTCCAAATTCAGAGAACTCGTCTCTCACGACCTTTATTACCGGACCGTACGGCCAGGCCTCGAAGTCTTGACGCACTAGCGGCGACGCGCACCTTGCCAAGTGCCATCCATGAGCAAAGTAGATGAGCTTTAAAAGCGACATCTGCGTGAGTTGAACGCGCTCTTCGTCCGCCAAATCCAGGAAGAAATTGGCAACAGCCCGCGCGTCGTAGGGAGGGCGTGTCTGCCTTCCGAGGTTTGCACTTGGAGATGTCGGCACCAGACCAGCCCTCTGAGCGTCGCAACTACTGCAGAACCGCGTTAACAAATTGCTAACCAAGGGCGTTCCACTCCTGATAGACCATAGATCGGTGCGCGCGCCGAGCAATCCCGAAATCCCGCCGGACCGCTGACGTCCCCGGCAAATTGGCATAAGAACAAAATAGGAACATTGTGGTTCTGTGTCAACTCGGCTCCTTGGTTTTTGGCCCCGTTGCGCCTGCCGGCAGCGCAAGCGATAGGAGCCGGCCGATGTGAGCCGCGGAGCAAGCCCGTCTCCCGGCTCAGTCGCCGGAGTACATCACGTCCGAAACGGTAAACTCCTGCTCGATGAAGCGACGCGCCAATTTGTGCATGACACGGGCCGCCGTGTGCAGACGAACGATCTCGTGGGCATCATCGGGATCGGATTTCGAGTGCTTACCTGCGTGAGCGACCGCGATGCGGCATGAATCGTGGATGTATTTGTGCGGCGGGTCGTTGCCGCATAAGGCCAGGAAGCGGTTGATGTCGTCGTCATCCTTGGACTCAATCTGCAACGCTTCAAAATGAGTGCGAAACCATGTCCGCGCGGCCTCCTTGCCGGGATGTCGGATCTCGATGATCTTGTAATAGTTCAACACGGCATAGCTGATGAAACCATTTTGCTGTGCATTGCGCGCTTCCCGGTACAGCGCAAGCGCACGCCGTGCCTCCTCGGCACCCGGTATCTTCCGATCAAAAATGTAGTCATGCGCCGTTGTGAAGGCGAGGTCGCGCTTTGACACTGGAACCGGCACGGAATTTCCGGACCATCCATATTCCGCGATGGCAAAATTGTCGTCGCACCATGCCATCACGCTAAGAAAGCGATTGACGATCGTCATCGCGGTCGACTCGTCAACGCGGTTGGCCATCAGGTCGACGTGAACCGATTGGACGTGGTCCTTGGTCTTGGGCATGAGCACGAGCTGGTATTGATCGAAGGTGATGAGCTTTTCCTCTTTTGGCCATGTGACCTGGTTATCCACGCCGACATTGAGAAAGCGCGAGCCATTGCGCACACCAAGTTTCCGGTAACGTTCCTGCTCGGCCTCTTCGGCATCGTACTCCGAGCCATCGCCTTCAGGCGGAGCCGGAAAGCGCTCGGCAAGCTCAGATTCCCGCGCCAGCCTCCGAAAGAATTCCTGCGTGAACGACATCTCGCGCATCGCGGGCGCATTTATCCGGCCGCGGTCAGGATCGAAACCAATTTCGCTTCCCTTCGTGAGCAGCGACGCGGCTCCGCTCGGTACAAAGTAGGCTCGCCGCTTTTCCCCGTCGCACAGATAAGCGACCTCGGCGCCGCCGCGGCTGTTCACGCCCGTTTCGGCGATGGTCAGCGTCATGCGAATGAAACTCGTGAGGGCTTCCTTGTTTGCCAGAAGGATGCTGACGACATCGCTGATCGTCTCCGCCATGAAGAAAGACGCGTCGGCGCCCCCAACCGGGCGCAACCCTTCAAGCACCGTCGCCACATGCCCGGCCCAGCCGGGATGCGTCGGGACGAGCCCGAAGATGGCAGCTGCTATCTGATGGCTGGATAGCTTCTCCTCGCGCCGCTCCCTTCCGCGAGGAAGTCGGCCGTAGCGGCGGATGGACTCAAATCGCTGATCCATTTCCTGCTGCGAGCTATATGATACGTCGCTATTCTGGTTCAGTAAGCCGAGGATACGAGCAAGGTTCTTTGCATACATCGCGCTTCTCTCTCCGCGGGTCTCCGCCTGCTTCTAGCCGTAGGCAAGCCGATAATCCCGGAGCACGGGGTTGGACCCAACTCGCGCTATTTCTTCCTCAGCGATAGGTAGCTCGAGAGTGGTCAGAAGGTAGCAAAGCGCCTCCATCGCCCGCGTCGATTTCGAGAAGGCGCGGAATTGGGCGTCGCTCTCCGGATTGAAGTGACCATGGGCGCTCTTGCCGCGAAAGCTGATCGCGCGCTTGAGGTGGTCGACCGCCTCGTCCTGCAGAACGCCTTTGCCGAACCGTGCTTCGACCATGCCAACGAGCCGCTTGAACTGCTGCTCGGCGGTTTCCGCCCTGATCCAGCGGATAGCGCCCGCAATCCGCTCGCCAATGGCAACGTCATGGCCGAGCTCTTGCGCTTTCGTCGCCGCCACCGCCACGATTGCTTCGATATCGGAACCGGAGAGCAGGGGTTGCACTTTCGCGATGGGGATGTCCTCAAGCCAGCGGCAAGCATTGAGCAGCCGTCTGCAAGCAGCATCGTTTCAGCTGCGCGCAACTCGCCGAACGAGTAGGATCGATCGTGCGTCAGAGGGTAGATAGAGCTGCTCATGCTGTGATCACTCCGACGACTTTGTCCGCCTTGTCGACGCCACGCATGACAATCTTGAGCGCCTCGTCAGGAAGTGGGCGCTGCAGCGCCTTCGCTTCGTCCCACGACGCGCGCATCCAAACTTCGCGTTCCTCCTCAATCGTCAATATCACGGGCATCGCCTTCGGATGGATTGGCTCGACGATTGCGTTCGGGGATGTCGTCAGGAAACCATACACCAAATGGGGACCCGGGATCGGCTTGGACTTCGTGCCGCGATCGCCCCTGAATTCAGTCCAAATGCCAGCGAAACAGAACAGCGGTCGGGTTGTCGTCAAGCGCAAACCACACGACGTCCTTCTTCTTTGTCTCCGGATTCAGCTCCGGGGCATACTCGGCGAAGCTGTTCGCCGGCACGAGGCAGCGGTTCTCCGGCTTCAGCCAGCCGCGCCAATGCGGTGATGACGTGTTGCGGATGTTGGTGACGGGTGGACCGCCCGTCTTGGGCGGGGATGGCATGCCCCATCGCATCAGTATCATCTCTTCGGCGCCGCCCGCGTTGCGAATCACCGGTGCTGGATAGTCCGGAAAAACCCCTGGCATCGGGGCGAGATTGCCGACATAGCGATTCATTCGCCTGAACAGACCGGCGATCGCCGCTTGGTTCGTCGTGATCGAATATAGATTGCACATCGGTCAGGATTCGTTTCGAGGGTGGCGCGGCTGCCACGTCAACTGTAGCAGAGTCGCGGATGGACGCCGGCCCGCCTTGGCGCATTTGCGGCAGCGCAGCCGGCTGGCGAGATCGTGCACGAAGGTGGTCGGCGGGCGCTTCATTGCCGCGAGATCCACGTCGCTCGGCGTCTTACAGCGCGCGCACCTGATCTCCAGCCAGGGGAAGCCTCCGTTCACCGCTTGATCGATGGTCGGCGACGGATCGATCGGTTCGACCCAGATGCCCTTGTGACCGATGCGCTTGGTATATGGTTGGGTCTTTCGGATGAGGGGTTTAAGCCGTTTCTGCAGATCGGCGGCCGAGACCTTGTCGAAGCCGTGGTCGACTTTGCCGGCATAGACCAGATCGTCGCCCTTGCGCCGGCCGACGTAGATGCCGTCCCACTTCGTCCCATCGAGTGCAAAACCGGCAATGGTCAGCGTCTCGCGCTGTACGCAGGTCTTTTTGACCCAATCATTCGTGCGTCCCGTCGGATAGGCGCTGCCCCGCACCTTCGAGACGACGCCTTCGAGGCCGAGCTTGCAGGCGTGCGCGAACATCTCGCGGCCGTCTATCTCGAAGCGTTCGCTGAACTGGATGTCGGTGCCGCTGAGGATCTTCTTGAGTTCGGCCTTGCGCTGAAAGAGCGGTAGCTTCCGGATATCGCGGCCGTTCAGGTAGAGCAGATCGAACACTACGAGCACGATACTCTTCGATTTGCCCTTGAGCTCGTTCTGCAGGACCGAGAAGTCGGTCGTGCCGTCGGCGGCCGGTACCACGATCTCGCCGTCCACCACCGCCGAGTTCGTCTTGATCCGCCAGGCGTCATGAGCGACCTTCTTGAAGCGATGCGTCCAATCGTGGCCGCGCCGGGTGAAGATCTTCGCCGTCTCGTTAGCCAGATGGAGCTGAACACGGTAGCCGTCGAACTTGATTTCGTGAATCCAGCGCTCTCCGGACGGCACCTTTTCGATTGAGGTGGCCAAGGCCGGTTCGACGAAGCCGGGGAAGGGCGCCTTGACGCCGATAGCCGCCGGTTTTTGACGCTGAAACGCCACTGAAGAACTCCACGCTACAGCCGATTCAAATTGGCACAGTTCGAATCGTTCCGGAACCTGCGAAATCCTTGTTGCGTTGCTTCGAGGTCACAACAGGAGGCACCGATGGCGGTAGCGAAGAAGAGCAAGACGGCGCGCGGACGAAAGCAGGACAGGGCGCGAGTGGCCGGCGGGCAGGACTACGAAGTGCAGTATGAGGCGAAGAAGACGGGAAAGTCGGCGCCGGCGGTGAAAAAGGCCGTCAAAAAGGTCGGCAACGTGCGCAAGCGCGTGGAGAAACGGCTAGGCCGCTGAGTAGAAAGCCGATCGGCGTCACTGCTTAGCGCTGGTCGACCTCGTCAGGAGGGCATTCTGGGCAGGTGTCACCAATCGAGTCCAGCACGTCGCGAATCGCGGCTTCCGCTGCGTGAGGGGAGACGTCAGCTGGCGGGTCCTGACGGGCGATATCGAGGGCGCGCTCTCGCGCATGCGGATCGGCGCGGTCCTGCATCCAACCGTGCTCCTCGCACTCGCGGATGGCGCCCGCTTCCTGGAGAACGTGGATCGCCCATCCCCGCAGCGTCCGTGTTGTCGGCTTTCGCTCAATGGTCATCAGCATTGAAATAGACTCCGAATACGACGAATCCTGTGGCCCGTCGTTTGTTCCGGTTGCTAACACAAGGCTGGGATTCCCAGTCAGCAGAACGACAAGGTTTCCCCCAATTCTGAGACCACTGTGGAAATGCCAGGCGGTTCTCGCAGGATTACCTGCATCACGTTCGTTCAGGTCTTTCACTATGTCTGCGCGTGCGGGCGAGCCCGCACCGGGCTCTCGTGAACCGAGCCGCGTAGCGTCTCGGCCGCGCGGCTTCGATCCCTCGCGCTAGAGCTTTGGTGCTCCTCGCCGGGGGCACTCGGGAAAGGGGCCCGCCGTCATGAAGGATGCCGGCGTCGCTATCACTGCCCCATTCCCGGGTGCCCATTTAACCGGTCTCGTCGCTGCACTCGGTCCCGCGTGCCACCTTCGGCGTCGCTATGCTCACGCTCCTGCGGGTGCTATTTTCCGTTAGGCGATGCGCCCTGGCGCACGCCTGGTCGGGCCTACGGCCCTAAGTCAGATTGCGCAAAAGGCTGAGAGTAAGAGTGCGGGCTGGGTTTTTCCGTGACGGGTTACAAGCTGCGAGAGAGGCTCGCGGCGCCCGTCGCGGAGAACCGCGATGCCAAATCCTACTGCTCGCGCGCGCGCCGGCCAGGACCGAGCGAACCTCTATAACGAAATCACCGACAAGATCGTTGCCGAGCTTGAGGCTGGACACGTCCCCTGGGTTCAGCCCTGGGGTACGGCCGCGGCGAAAGCGCCGCTGGCGATGCCGAAAAACGCGTCGACTAACCGGCAATACAGTGGCATCAACGTTCTAATTCTCTGGGGGGCGGCCACCGAACGCGCATTCACAGGTCAAAGGTGGCTTACCTTCCACCAGGCGCTGTCGTTCGGTGGTCACGTCCGCAAGGGCGAGCGCGGCACGACTGTCGTCTATGCCGATCGCTTTGTGCCGGCCGACGAAAAGCGGTGTGCCAGCGAAATAGCGACGAAGCGCAGGCCATCCCGTTCCTCAAGCGTTTCACGGTCTTCAACACCGATCAGTGCGATGGCTTGACTCCGGAGATCGCAACGACGGCGCCGCCTCCGCCGCCAGGCCTGATCGCGCCAAAGGTTGAATACCTGATCAAGGCGACCGGGATTGACTTCCGCATTGGCGGGAACCGCGCCTTCTATGTGCCGGCTGAAGACTATGTGCAGGTGCCGCCACTACAAGCCTGTTTCGAGCCGATCAACTGGCATCGAACGGCCCTGCATGAATTAGCGCAATGCTAGCGGCCATCCGTCAGGTCTCAACCGCGACTTGTCCGGCGGTTACGGTACCAAGAAGTATGCCTTTGAAGAACTGATCGCGGAGATATCGTTCGCATTCGGTTGCGCCTTCGCTCGGCATTGTACCGACGGTGCGGCACGCGGACTATATTGGCTCCTCGCTTGAGGTGCTGCGAGGGGACAATCTTTCGGCGCTCGGAATTGATCTCACTATCTTCGTGATGGTCCGAATCCGGCACCACACGAGAGAGTGGGCGGACCGATTTCGGAAGTACGTCGAGCGCCAGCCGGAAGTTATCGACTTCCATCGCATCGGTGGAGGCTGGGACTAAGGTCGCAGCCAAAGGAACCAGTGGCTACGATAACTTCTATCAGCGGCTGATAACGAGCTTCGATTTCGACCGCGTAACCGGATTGTTCTCGATGGAAGCTATCGTCAACAATCGCGCGATTGATCTCATGCAGCTGGTAACATCAAACGTCAGCACGACACCAAAATGTTCATTTGTCGAGATATCCGAGGATGAGCCGAGTCCTGACGTACGTGGGCGAGCCTAGTTTTGGGAAGGCAAGGCGTTTGAACGGAGGGTTCAAATGGCCAATCTTCTGTTAGGACGGGGGATGGGCCAGGCGCTCGACGGTTTGGATGTGGCGCGCAAGCAGGTTGCAGGCTTGATCAAGGTTGCGCGCTCGCAGCGCTTCCAGAATCATGCGGTGATCCTGGTTGGAGCGCGGGCGCCAGCCGGCACTGCGTGCCGTGGCGAGCACCAATCGAGAATTTGCAAGCTGCAGTCCGTCGAGACTGGCGAGCAGTCGCGGCATGGCACAGGGTGCCACCAGCGCGTGGTGAAAGGCACGATTGGCAGTCTCGAAATCCTGAATGGTCTTGGCGTTATCTGCTTCATTCAGTGCTATCTCGATCTGTGCCAAATGGGCCGACGTCAGCTTTGGCGCGGCGTTTCGCAACGCGACCAATTCGAGCGCCGCGCGCATCTCGGCGATCTCCTTCACCGAGTTTGTATCGAGCGGTGCAACCCGGACGCCACGGCGGGGCAGACTGACGACGAGGTGTTTAGCTTCGAGTTGCCGAAACGCCTCGCGCACAGGGACGTGGCTCGAGTTGAATTCACGCGCAACATGGTCTTGTCGCAGTGGAGCGTCTGGTAGCAGCGTTCCGTTGATAATGCGCTCCGCGATTGAATTGGCAATGCGCGCTGCCGTCGTCGCGTTCTCATCCACAGGCAACATCATAGATTATCTATCAAGAAAACGGGTGTTCTTGCCTTCCAGTTCGAGTAGCGTCGCTGCAGTAGAACCTAATCATAGATAGTTCGTCGAATTATCTATGATCTATCCCAGACCGAAGGGCAAGTCGAATGGTCGATGCTGTAGGAGTGGATCGGAATGACGGCGCCAACATCGGGGCCGTCCGTCATGACTGGACCGGCATCGACGCCGAACAACTCTATGCCCTGCCGTTTGCCGACCTGATGTTTAAGGCGCAGAGCATTCATCGCAGCAACTTCGACCCGAACCACGTCGAGACGGCGAGCCTTCTAAGCATCAAGACCGGCGGGTGTCCCGAAGACTGCGGCTACTGCTCACAGAGCGCGCACTATGACACGGGCCTGAAGGCCACGCGCCTGATGGACACGCCGGATGTGATTGCGGCGGCGAGGCGCGCCAAGGACGCTGGCGCCACCCGATTCTGCATGGCCGCCGCTTGGCGCAATCCGAAGGACCGTGACCTCGAGAAAGTCTGCGATATGGTCGGCGCGGTCAAGAGTCTGGGCATGGAGACCTGCGCCACACTCGGCATGCTGACACCTGAGCAGGCTGGACGGCTCTCCGACGCCGGCCTCGACTTCTACAATCACAACGTCGACACCTCGCCCGAATTCTACGGCAAGATCATCACCACCCGCACCCTGCAGGATCGCGTTGATACGCTGGCGCATGTGCGCGACGCCGGCATCAAGGTCTGTTGCGGCGGCATCATCGGCATGGGTGAACGCGTTGACGACCGGCTGGGCATGTTGGTTCTGCTCGCTAACCTGCCAAGCCATCCCGAGAGCGTGCCGATCAACCTCTGGAATGAGGTTGAGGGCGTCCCAGTCAACAATACCGCGGAGCGGCCCGATCCGATCGCGCTGGTGCGGCTGATCGCGGTCGCCCGCATTCTGATGCCGAAGAGCGTCGTGCGGCTCTCCGCCGGACGGCAGTACATGACCGATGAATTGCAGGCAATCTGCTTCCTGGCCGGCGCGAACTCCATCTTCATCGGTGACGTCCTCCTGACCACCAAGAACCCGCAGCGCGATCGCGACGCGAATTTGCTGGAGCGGCTCGGCATGTCGTCGAGGCTTACTCAAGGCCAGATCGCGTAGTCAGACCGGCAAACGTCCGCACAGGTCACACATGCAAATCACCTTGATGAAGGGCAAGATCCATCGCGCCTCGGTAACTGAAGCCGACCTGCACTATGAAGGCTCGATATCGATTGATCGCGCGCTGCTGGATGCTGCGGGCTTCCTGATCAATGAACGTGTCGAAATCTACAACATCGAGACGGGAGCGCGCTTCGCTACATATGTGATCGAAGCGCCTCAGAGGTCTGGCATCATAGGCCTGAATGGAGCGGCAGCGCGACTCGCGCTGCCAGGAGACAAAATTATCATCGTTGCATATACCTCCTTTGATGAAGCGGAAGCAAGAACGTATCGATCGCGCGTTGTGGTGGTGGACCGGGAGAACCGCATCTTGCCCACTTGAAGATGCGAAGCCGGCGCTGGAGCTTTGGCTTTAGCGGCTACAAGAATAGTTGCGTGCCCGATACTCCCTGGGAGTGGCGAATGAGCCCAATCCAAGCGGCCAAAATTGGCGACTATCTCAAGGCACTGGACGCCCTGAAGGACGACAACCGTCTGCGCGGTCTTAGGCCGCGTGCGGGGATCGATTTCGCTTCGAATGACTATTTGGCGCTGGCTAGCGCCCCGCGCTTGAAGAATGCCATCTCGGCTGCGCTCGAGACAGGGACCCCGATCGGAGCTGGTGGGTCGCGGCTTTTGCGCGGCAACTGCGAGGAACATGAAGGTCTCGAAGCGGAAGCGGCTCAGTTCTTCCGAGCAGAGACGGCTCTTTTCTTTGGCGCCGGTTATGTCGCAAATTTTGCCGTCCTGACAACTCTTCCGCAAAGGGGCGATCTGCTCGTTCTCGATTCTCTTGTGCACGCGAGCATTCATGAAGGCGCGCGAGCTGGCCGGGCCGAGATTCGGATAAGCGCCCATAACGACCCCCAGTCGGTGGAAAATACAATTCGTGACTGGCGGGCAAAGGGCGGAGCCGGCCGCGTCTGGATCGTGGTCGAAAGTCTGTACAGTATGGACGGTGATTTTGCGCCGCTTGCTGAACTCATCGTAATCGCCGATCGGCATGATGCGTTCCTGATGGTGGATGAGGCACATGCTACAGGCGTTTTCGGTGAGCAGGGACGAGGACTGGCCGCCTCCTATGAGGGCCGCGAAAACCTCGTGATCGTTCATACCTGTGGCAAGGCGCTGGGTGCCGCAGGCGCACTCGTTACTACCACACGAGTGCTGCGCGACTTCATGGTCAATCGCTGCCGACCGTTCATTTTCGCCACCGCACCGTCACCTCTAATGGCCGTCGCAGTGCGAGAGGCATTATTGATTCTGCAGGATGAACCCGAGCGGCAACAGCGTCTGGCCAGCCTGGTTACGTTCACGCATCGAGAGATCATCGCGCGTGGTGGCCTGACTCGTTCAGATTCGCAAATCGTTCCATACGTCGTTGGTGACAATGCGCGCGCGATGCGGCTTGCATCCGCGCTGCAAGCTCGCGGCTTTGATATCCGTGGGATCCGGCCGCCAACCGTGCCGGCGGGGACGGCCCGGTTGAGGATTTCTCTGACCTTGAACGTCGGCGAGCATGACGTACGCGCAATGCTTGATGCCCTAATGGAAGAGGTCAGAGGCGAAATCTCATGAGCCGCCGGTTCGTGGTGACCGGCACCGATACCGGCATAGGAAAGACGGTCTTTTCCGCCGGGCTCGCCAATTTTCTCAGTGCGGATTACTGGAAGCCCATTCAGGCCGGTCTCGACGGGGAGACCGATTCACAGCTGGTCGCACGGTTGGGTGAGCTTTCCGACGATCGCATTGTTCCGGAGCGCTACAAGCTCAAAACACCCGCTTCGCCGCATTATGCCGCCGAAGCAGACGGAATTTGTATCGATACCGATTTGCTCGATGCGCCAGATTCCGTACGCCCGTTGGTGATTGAAGGCGCTGGGGGGCTCATGGTGCCTCTGAATGGCAGCACACTTTATATTGATGTCTTTGCGCGATGGCACCTTCCGGTCGTGCTGTGTGCGCGTACTTCACTCGGCACTATCAATCATTCGCTGTTATCGATTGAAGCGCTGCGAAGTCGAAACGTCAATGTTCTCGGGATTGCATTCATTGGCAACGAAAATCTCGACACGGAGAGCACGATTTGCAGCATCGGACGGATTCGGAGGCTTGGCCGACTTCCTCGACTTTCTCCACTCTCGACAAGTACACTCCGCAACGCATTCTTAGCCGCATTCCGGCGCGACGATTTCAACCCATGACGCGCAAACAGACGTCGCCGATTTGGCACCCTTTCACGCAGCATGCGCTGCAAGAGAGTATGACAAAGATCGTGGCGGGGAAGGGAGCTCATCTTTATACCGCAGATGACCGTCGCATCATTGATGCAATTTCCTCCTGGTGGGTCGTGACCCACGGCCATTGCCATCCTCATATCGTAAGCGCCATCCAGGAACAGGCAGAAAAGCTCAACCAGATCATCTTCGCTGGCCATACTCATGAACCGGCCGAGGAGGTGGCTGCGCTGCTCTTGAAGCTTGCGCCGCGTGGCCTCGAGTATGTCTTCTTCTCCGATAGCGGTTCGACCAGTGTGGAAGTGGCGCTGAAAATGGCGCTCGGTTACTGGAACAACATCGGTGAGCCGCGGACACGTGTGGTGGCGATGCAGTACTCCTATCACGGCGATACAGTGGGGACGATGTCAGTTGGCGCGCGGGGCGTTTTCAATGCGGCGTACGAGCCACTTCTGTTCGATGTCACCACAATCCCATTCCCGGCGAGCGGTCATGAACAGGTGGCCATCGATGCGCTCGAATCTGCATGTCGGAATGAAGCGCCGGCCGCCTTTATTGTGGAGCCCCTGATATTAGGTGCGGGTGGGATGCTGATGTATCCGAACTGGGTGTTGAAAGAGATGAGGCGGATCTGCGAGCTCTCGGATGTCCTCTTCATTGCCGACGAGATCATGACTGGCTGGGGTCGCACCGGAACATTGTTCGCTTGCGAACAGGCGGAAATCTCGCCGGATATTGTCTGCTATTCCAAAGGTCTCACAGGCGGATCGCTTCCGCTCGCGGTGACGCTTTGCCGCGGCGACATCTTCGATGCCCACTATTCGAAGGATCGTGCACGCACGTTCTTCCACTCAAGTTCATATACTGCGAATCCCGTAGCGTGTGCTGCGGCAAGGGCAAACCTCGAGCTCTGGCAGCAGGACGCCCGCAAGCACATCGCGTTGGTCGCCGCGATGCAAGAGCGGCTTATTGCGCCATTCCGCGATGACGCCCGTTTTCTAAACGTTCGCCGGACCGGGACCATCACGGCGCTTGATCTTAAGGCCAGCGATGCAGGTTATCTCGCGAGCATTGGTCCGAAGCTTCAGACTTTCTTTGAGGGACGAAATCTGCTGCTCCGGCCGCTCGGAAATACGATCTACCTGATGCCGCCTTATTGCGTCACGGAAGCAGATCTTAAGGAGATCTACGAAGGCATCAGGGATGCTGCCGACGCGCTGGCTTGAAGATCTGGTTCGGGCGGGCAGCCATCCGGCCAGATGCAGCCGAAACAGCGCACGGTCGTAGACGCGCAAATTCGGCTCATCTGCAAAAGGATGATGCTGCCGACTCCATAGCGCGATTCAGGTTTCAAAGATAAGTGGCACGGCGCGCATCCGGCGCGGGCAACCACAATCCGGGCGGGCGACGAGATGAGTAAGATGTCGCCTTCTGCCAGGCGACGATCAGTCGCTATTTCGACGCGTGCAACGTGGCTGGCTATGAGGCCCTGATGGCGACTGCTTCCTGTCTGTTTCGGCATACCCGACGGTCGCTAGTCCAGTGGTAAGCCCGTCCGACGGTGAGATCCATGCGATGCGGCGAAGTCAAGTTTGTTGCCTTGAGCGGAGATCAACCGTAACCGGCTATCGTTCACTTGGGAAACAGCTTGTCCCGAATGTAGCGGGATGTCGGCGTTAGCCCGATCCGTCGCGGCTTGCGCCAGACCGCCTTGTGATTTCCTTTGTGTCACCAATCTTCTTTGGCCGGACGCGTTCTTAGCCACGAAAATAGCATCGCCCATCTTGTGCCCAGATCGGCGGTTCGTGCCCTTCGCTTCTTTCCGGAGCTTCAACGGTCCGAGTTTGATTTTCGGAAGTTCTTCCGCAATCTCTCGACGAAGGCTCGCCCTGTCATTCTCACGGGCACGCTTGCGGCCGCCCGGAAACATCCAGAGCCCGTCGCGACGGCGTCTGACCAGAAGCGCACGCCCGTTCTTCGCAACGACAAGTTTTGAGGATTTTGCCATAACCCCTCAAATCGGTTTCACGATCCGACATCTGTTTAGGCCGCCTAGTCCGCTAAGAGCACCGACCGGAGCGCGCTCCTTCTCTTCACAAAAGGACTATCACGATGTGGGGCCGAGCGCGCATGATCCTGAGCCATCTATCGCGCAAACGTTCGTATGTATTGGAGAAGGATCTTTGAGCGCTTAAGTTTGAACTGCTTCAAGAAAGAGCGAGCTAGCATCGGCGAGACTTTCTAGGTTGGGCAAGCTGCTCGCCTTTCATTCGGCAATGGCGAAAGTTGTTCTCGATCTCTCGCATCAGACGTGGTCCTCAGGCACTCTCGATGAGCAATTTGATTCGACTCCGCTACAACACAATGGCAGACGAAAGCCCGGGCGGGGAATGGAAATGGCGGGTAATCTTGGAGAGAGATGATGGATACGAGGAAGTTCTCGTAAAGAAGCTCTCCATTAACGTGCCATCATTCTCTCAAGCAGACGAGATGCCCGTTGTAGGACGCAAGTATCACATTGCTTGCTACGGCGAACTAACGATAAATGATGGACACGGAACCATACGCGAACCTAAGTAAGGTCGCCTCGGTTTGGGCTACTCTCCTTATCACTTATCTTTTTCAGTTTGGCTCCGGTATAGATCTTCAGCGAAGGTCGCCGCTGTTCCGTGAATCTGCTTGCCGCGCGGCTGCGCTGCGATGCTGTTCATGGTGATCATCACGGCACACATCGGGTTTATGGAAACGTCTCATTCGGAGCCCCAGCAGATGCCGTAATGGGCCCTGCTCCGAGCAAGGGCTGATGACGGTGGCTGTCCGCTTATAGACGATGAGACGGGGGCACGACTTGAGTCGGCCCCAAGCATCCGGACTTCGATGCGCAAAGGACCTTCTGGCTGAGATGGAGGTCGGTCAACAATGTGGCGATCGCTCGGAATTCAATCGGATGACTGTCCAGGAGCACCTCACTCAGGCAAATTCCGATTCACGCAGGTTCAGGCTGGCACACATGACGTCGTTGCACAGACTTAGGACGATAGCGATCGTTCACTTATTCGTGCAGTCCGTCTGCTCTAAATAGAACGGCCCGCGGACACCCGCGCTGAACGTCTCGGCGGCACCCAAAGCTTCAATGAGGCGTGCCTTGGGGTCCTTCCAGTCGCGTGTTGATCTCAGCGAGCCGAGCGCTATCGCATTACCGCATCCGCACGCATCGAACCCATGGACCGATTCTCCAACCTGGTAATCGTCCGAGATATGGAACAGCCGGGCGGCGTAGCCGACAAGGAACGTCCCGCCGTATTCAGCAGAATCCCTCGTCCTAGCAAAGCCCCCATACTTCATTCGAGCTCTCACGGCGTCGATGAAGTCGGTGACCATGTAAGTCATCACATCGACACCCACGCGCGGCCTGTTAGGATGGAAGCCAAACGCCAAAAGCTGTCCCATCCGGAATGAGCTGGTAAAGCCCATGACGAAATCACCGCTCCGGAATACCTTCCTGTCGTTGCGGACGACGAGAGAGTAATTCGAGGCCACACCAGCGCTATCGCCACCGATGTAAACAGTGCCGTTATCAACCAGTCCAACAACACACGTCATCGCGCCCTCAATCTCCACAGCTACGGTCCGGAAGCGAATTACGGTTCATCGAGAGAACGAATGAGGTCCCTTCTGAGGCATTGAAAAATATGACATTTCAGCGGCTGGTCGATCACCGCGCGCCACGCCTATGCATGTCCTACCTCGGCGTTCTAGAACGAGATCAGACGCGAAGCTTAATGAGATCGAACGCGTAAAGTGATTGGATCAATGGCGCTATCGTGTACAACGATAGGCTCACCAAAAGTCACGATGGCCTTTGCAACTGCTCCCCCTCGACCACCTTTGCGCTGCAGTCAGCTATTCAGGCCGCTACCCCCGGTCTACACCGGCTCCCATAGTTTCGCCGCACTGCGATCGTCCGGGCGGAGTTTGCATTGCGGCGACGCAGGTCCGCTCAAAAGATCATCGTGGGTGATGAGATCCTGAACAAAGCAAGCAGCGTACCAACCTGGACACGTATGTTTAAAGAAATTTCGTAGGAGTTCGTCGAGTCAGCACCAAATTGAGCTCGCGATGTTGCCTAATGGCCCATAACCGACATGCCGTGGTCACCCGGCGATGTCCGGTTTTAGGCGTAAAGCCGACGCGGCGGATTACGAGTAGGCGCTCTAGCGCCGGTATAGATCCGGCCTGGATCATCCTTGCGGCGAGGGCGGAACAAAGCCGTGATCGTCGGGCGTGCAACAGACCGGGCACGGCATCCGACAGTGCGGCCGCACATGCAGACGTGTGGTCCTTGTGTGGCTGATCCGGATTCGCCTCCCAGACCCAGCAGGTATCACTGCAGCAGCTGCGGCGCGGTGAGGTAGTAGATCCCTCCCCGACACCATGAAAGAGCGAATGCCGCACCTTACCTTCGGCAGTTGGCACGATTACTCGATTTCGACGATCAGCTTCGGCGCAACCCAGATCGTCTTGTGCTCGATGCGGTTGGTGTAGGGCTGCGTCTTACCGATCTGCGGCGTCAGGCGTTTGTGGAGATCGACGACCGAGGCTTTGTCGAAGCCGTAGTCGACCTTGCCGGCGTAGATCAACTCGTCATCCCTGGCCGACATAGATACCGTCCCATTCATTGCCGCTCAGCGCAAAGCCCTCAATGACGCGAGTGCATATCTCTCATGCGCGCGGACTCTCTGAGTCAATCCTGTGCATGTCGGCTTTTCCAACCCCATCGTGTGGACGGACTAGATACTTCGAGATGAGATTTGCACGAAATCCTGCCTCGAGCAAAACGAATGGCGCAGTCGATCGCTTGCGAGCCGACCTAGAGATGGTGACAACGCCCAAGAAGAAGCTTTTGAGTGGCACGAGGCCGCCTACGAGACTGGCCCGTCGCCCGACCCGCCTGGGGTCGGACCGAGATCAAACCTTGGTATAGGCTTTGCAGCCCATGCGATATCACCCGCTTACCTTTGTAGAGTTGAGCATCCTTCAGGTTGTCCCTACTTTCGATTTCGAAGCTGAATCATTCGATCGAACGGTCGAAGCCTTGAACTGACGCGATTCACCTAGAAGGCGTTGCGCTCCATTCAGACTTGAGCACGAGAGTAAATGGAAACACGTGAACCCACCTCCGCATCTTGAGGCAGGCCTCAGGCTGATTGCGCGCAAAAAAAGACGCGGGTCTTTATCTTGCGAAGGCGCTCTCTGTTCGAGATCGCGCTCAGCCAGCGGGGCCGGTGTTCATCCAAGCAACGAGGATGGAGTAAGCGGAGGATTGAGCCTCTGCTTGGGGACATGTGAGGCTTTAGAGCGGCCGTTTTCGTTTCCCTCACAATAGGGGCTTGGCCGCAGTCGCCGCTTTAATGACGATGGCCGTAGCGCGACTTGCTAGCGAGTTTGCGTCACCCTCTTTGAATGTGAGTCGAGATGACATTTACAGAGCTTTTCATCAAACGTCCGGTGTTGTCTATCGTAGTCAGTCTCCTGATCTTGCTGATCGGCCTTCGCGCGGCCACTGTTCTGCCAATCCGGCAGTATCCCAAGCTGTCTAACACGGTCGTCAATATCACGACCTCCTATCCTGGCGCCTCCGCCGACATGATCCAGGGGTTCATCACCACTCCTCTGGAGCAGGCGCTCGCTTCCGCAGATGGCGTCGACTATGTCACTTCCTCATCTGTGCTCGGTACGTCGACGATCCAAGTCTATATCAAGCTCAATTTCGATCCCAATGAGGCACTCACCGAGGTGCTGTCTAAGGTCAATTCAGTCAAATATTTAATCCCGAAGGAATCAAACGATCCGGTGGTCACTAAGTCATCCGGTCAGGCCACCGCTGTCATGTACATCGCCTTCTCCAGTGCGGAACTGACAGCCAGCGCGATCTCGGACTATCTCTCGCGCGTCGTGCAACCGGTTATGTCGACCGTCGACGGCGTCGCGGCGGCAGACATCCTGGGCGGCCAGAGTTTTGCGATGCGGCTATGGCTCGATTCTGCGAAAATGGCGGGGCACGGCGTGTCGCCGGCAGATGTTTCGGCTGCAATCGCCGCCAATAACTTTCAGGCCGCGGCCGGCCAGACCAAGGGCTACTTCACTATCTCCGATGTCACGACAAATACCGACCTGCGGAGTGTCGATGACTTCAAGCGCATGGTCGTCAAAGCCAATGACGGCGGCTTTGTACGCATGGAGGACATTGCGACAGTCGAGCTTGGCGCGCAGACGGCAGACGTCAGCGTCTCCATGAACGGCGAGCACGCGGTCTTCATCGGCGTGCAAGCGAGCCCGCAAGGCAATCCGCTAAACATAGTGCGAGGTGTTCGGGCGCTGTTTCCAGAAATGGAGCGTAACTTGCCGCCAGCACTGAAGATGAACGTGGCCTACGATTCCACCAAATTCATTCAATCGTCGATCGATGAAGTGGAGAAGACGCTCATTGAGGCCGTCGTGATAGTGGTGCTGGTCATCTTCCTATTCCTGGCCTCGCTTCGCTCGGTCATCATTCCTGTCGTTACCATTCCGTTGTCGCTCGTCGGTGTCTGCAGCATGATGCTGGCGCTGGGGTTTTCATTCAATCTCCTTACCCTTCTTGCGATGGTGCTCGCGATCGGTCTCGTGGTCGACGACGCGATTGTGGTGGTGGAGAACGTTCATCGCCATCTGGAAGAAGGTGCGCCGCCCCTGCAGGCTGCGACGAAAGGGGCGCGCGAGATCGTGGGCCCCGTCGTCTCCATGACGATTACGTTGGCCGCCGTATACGCGCCCATCGGCTTTCTCGGGGGGCTCACCGGTGCGCTGTTCCGCGAGTTCGCGTTTACGCTGGCGGGCGCGGTGATCGTGTCGGGCGTGATCGCTTTGACGCTGTCGCCGATGATGTGCTCGGTCTTCCTGAAGAGTGCTGAGGAGGGGCGGTTTGCAAGAGTTGTGAACCGCGTGTTCGGCGCCACGACACGCTGGTACGGACGCCAGCTCGACCGCTCGCTCGACTATCGTCCGATTACCGGGCTGTTTGCCCTGACCATGCTGGGTCTCGTGGGTTTTCTCTATATGCACACTTCCAAGGAACTCGCGCCGGAGGAGGATCAAGGTATTGTATTCGCGCTAACTAAGGCGCCGAAATACGCCAATATCGACTACCTCGACTATTACGGCGCCAAGCTCGAGAAGGCGTTTGAGAAGTTTCCCGAGACCGATTTGAGCTTCGTGCTCAACGGCACTAGCGGCTCGCGGGCGGGGATGGCCGGCATGTTGCTCAAGCCTTGGGATGAGCGCAAGCGGTCATCGATCGCGCTAAAGTCCTTTGTCCAGGTCGAACTGTCCAAAATCGAAGGTATTAACGCATTTGCTTTTAGCCTGCCGCCGCTTCCGGGAGGCACGGACGGGCTACCAGTGCAGATGGTGATCAATTCGACACTAGGTTTCCAATCCGTCTATGAGCAGATGTCGAACCTGAAGGATGCCGCGCGCAAGAGCGGTCTGTTCATGGTCAGCGACTCTGACCTCGAGTTCAACCAGCCGGTGGTACGAATCAAGGTCGATCGATCGAAGGCCAACGATCTTGGCATCACGATGCAGAATATCGGTAACGCGCTCGCCACCCTACTTGGCGGAAACTACGTCAATCGCTTCAATCTGCAGGGCCGCTCCTACCAGGTGATTCCGCAGGTGCCGCGCGAGGAACGCCTGGCCCCGGAAGCGATCGGGAACTATTATGTGAAGACCGCGACGGGCTCGATGCTTCCGCTATCTACCGTAGTCTCAATGGAGACTGCGACTGATCCGAACGCACTTACGCACTACAACCAGCTCAACTGCGCGACCTTTCAAGCCGTGCCGATGCCCGGCGTCACGATCGGTCAGGCCGTGGACTTCCTGGAAGCGCAAGCAAAGAAACTGCCCGCAGGCTTCAGCCACGACTTCCTTGCCGACGCCCGGCAATATGTGCACGAGGGTAACCAACTTTCCATCACCTTCGCGTTTGCCCTGATCGTCATATTCTTGGTGCTTGCGGCGCAGTTCGAAAGTCTGCGCGATCCCCTTGTTATTATGATCAGCGTGCCGATGGCAATCGTCGGCGCCTTGATACCGCTGTTTTTGGGCTGGGGGACAATGAACATCTACACCCAGGTCGGACTGCTGACGCTGATCGGGTTGATTTCCAAGCATGGCATCCTGATGGTTGAGTTCGCCAATGAACTGCAGCTCAAGGAACGACTTGACCGTCGCTCGGCTATAGAGATGGCGGCGCGCGTCCGATTGCGTCCGATCTTGATGACGACGGCGGCGATGGTCACGGGCCTCATACCCTTGTTGACCGCAACGGGAGCTGGCGCCGCGAGTCGCTTTTCGATCGGGCTCGTGCTCGTCGCTGGCATGTCTATCGGCACGCTCTTCACTCTCTTCGTGCTGCCGGCCGTCTATGTCGCGATCGCGTCCGATCACCGGGCCGAGGCGAGTGCCGGCCACGCGAAGAACGGCACCGAGGTTGAACTCACCGGCGCCGCTGACGCCCAGCTGGCCAAGCAATAGCGATAACTCAATCCTGGTTCGCTCGATGGTTGCTCCCTATAGGGCGTTGTTCGCCGACCGGGGTGATTTCATCGGCTCGAATTCGCGAGGGTACCGAAGGATGATCTCCGCCTGCCGTCCTTCTGTCGACCCATCATTCGCCCGAGGTGAAGGACTGCACCGCCAAAAATACGGCCGGCTCATGATGCCGATGCGGTCAGCGATAGAGCCTAGGACGGCTTCACACTGAATCGCGCATTGAGATCTTCACTCCGTGCTGCCTTGCTTGGCGAGCGTCAGGCGTCCGGCGAAGAACTTGTCGGCGATGCTGAAAAGGTGGTGTTGCTGTTATCCCAACGGCTTTGGAGGAGAATCACTTGTTTCCATCTGAGCGCGTCACATTGATAGTTGAAACGGACGACCTCTGGGTTGCAACGGCCTTAGGGTTACTTACCGACAGTTCAAGTCAACCGGTGAACGGTTCGGAAACTGGTCGTCAGGAGCCATGATATCTACGACCGTCGCAATCCTGGCTTCGACACGAAAACCATCGATCAACAGCCGAAAAATGGACTGACCCGTATTGGCTGAGCGATCGTGGTCGCGTAGGGGAAGTGTACAGCCGAAGTGGATAATGGGAGAAACTGTTGAACTTTGCGCTTGGCCACAGCCAAAGCCAATGTGAAGGCGGTCGAAGCTGTGAAGCTGGTGGTCAGAATCTGCCGCAATCCTGATGATCAATGCCCATGTCTGATCCGCTCACGTGTGGTCGGACGTGCTCCGGACTAGGAAAGTTAAGGATGCCTGAGTTTGATGGTGCTATGTTATTTTTGGCCGCAACAACTTGCTTTGCGGCCTTTGTAAATGGAGCCATTGGCTACGGTTTTTCGTCGCTCACTGTACCCCTTGCGCTGGTTTTCTACACCAATCGCATTCTCAATCCCGCCATCGTCGTCATCGAGGTGTTCGTCAACGTTTACGTCCTCTTCATCAATCTGAAGGGCGTGCCGGCGGTTTGGGGACGAGTGTTTCCCATCTTGCTTGGGCTCTTGCCGGGCATTGCGCTCGGCGGCTATGCGTTGGCCTCACTGCAGCCGGGGTGGATCAAATTCGCCACGTACACGATCATTTTGCCTCTGATCTTGCTGCAAGCCGCGGGTTGGCGCCGCCCCATCGAAGCAAGCTGGCTGATCGGTCTGCCTTTCGGGGCGATGCTGGGCATCCTCTATTCGGTGACGACTATCTCCGGCCCGCCTTTGGCCATGCTGTTTAACAACCAGGGCCTGGTCAAAAACGAATTTCGCGCCGGCCTAGCCCTGGTTCGCGTAGTGGAATCGAGCGCGACCGCCTTTGTCTATTACAAGCTCGGCCTTTTCATTTCCCAAAGCGGTAGCCTGCTCTACGCCTTCATACCCAGTGTTGTGCTCGGCATCCCGCTGGGATCCTACGTCATTCGGCGGCTTGATCCGGAGATGTTCCGACGTATCTGCATGAGCTTTGATGCTTGGATCGTGGGATTCGGTCTGTCACGGGTGCTGATCGAGCTTGATCTCGTGCAGAACGCCTGGGCTTACAGCGTGATGACGGCGACGATACTGATCGATTTTTGCTTGCTATACCCTTTCTTTACCACGCACAGTCCGACCTGGTCAGAGCGACAGTCACGGCGTTCTGCGGATATAAGCGCTTGAGGGATGTCGGCGGGCGCCTCAGTATCGAGCATGCGCGCGTCCTGACCTGACCAGCCCGATAGCAAAGGTAATTGATGACTGCACGCGACGCCGCTGTTGCCTTTTTGGCGGCAACATAAATGGCAGGGAGGATTTGGTTGATTGCTCGATGATAACCCAGCGCTCTGACGCTGGGAATTTGGAATCGCAGCTCTGAACCTTCGGAGGCAGTTGTTGCAGCCTTACCACTCGAAGTCGTTGTGATCGTCGCCTGCGAGCGCTAATCGGTCAAAAAACGGATCACTCGAGACACAAACACATCGAGTGGGGCGCGGAAACCATCTTGCAGTCTGAAGCCGGAATAAGGGAAATTCTCAGGTATCGAGCCCGACATTGACGGCTTGCGGGCGATCGCCGTTCCGTCGGTCATCGATGGCCACGGCGCTCATTTTGCGGCGATCATCAAAGCTGCGGCCAGGGGGCCGCCGGGCGCACTGCTCTACACCGGTTGGCCGGCAGCTTCGGGAAGGCACGTGGCACGCTCCATTTCCGACCGGGATTACGGCTTGCCTTTGCGACGATGCAAAACGGTACGAAGCTGCTGGCTGACGATCCGACCGTCAGCCTTGTGATCCTGGCAAATTCACGGTCGGGACTGTCTCGAAACACCAGCGTCTGCGCCGAAGATCCGTGGAGTGAGTTTCAACGGGTCTTTCCGACCTCCTAGAGCATTCGGCTGTGCCTGGACGGTCCTTCGCAATCGTTACTCCGTACCGTAGCCCAGGCGCGATCCAAGACCATGCTCTCTGCTCACCGCCCAACTTGTTCCATATGCCAGTGGACCGGAGCTGACCGCGGCGAGCTTCTACACTACACCGGGGCATCGGATCGCGGCAGATCATCCGAACGGGACGGAAATCACTCCAAGCGCCGTCCACGTTTGAAGATCATCTGTGCGATATTCCGCGGAGAGTTTCCTTATCGCGATCCGAGCCACATGCGGTGCAATTTCTTCCCAACAACGAGGCGGCAATTCGCCGGCCATTGGACGGGCGGAGACGCTTCGGAAATGCCAGCCGTAAATGCAGAGCCGTCGGTCGCTGCCGCAGCAATAGCGGGTTCGAAAATCGTGCGCCGCACAGCCGCGGGTTGTGCTCGCTGATACGGCGTTATCCGGAAGACAGATCCACGAATATTCGTTGTATTGAGCTCAGGCGTAGCGCGGCGCCCTTGCTTCTGATGAGAGCTTCCAGATTGACAACAAATTCTGCCGGGGAACCTACGGCCGTATTCGCGCTAGCTGTGGTGTTCTTCTCGAAGTACACGCAAGGTCCGGGTGCCGTCGGCTTTGTGCGCTTTGCGACAAAGCCATCTCGAGCTGTTGCATTTCTGACTGTCGGAAACAAGCAAAGACTAGCGTCCCTCGCAAGGCTAGCCCATCCGAGAACGATAGGCCGAAACACGTGTCTGGGGCTTGACGATCATCCGCGTTGACGCTCGCCGCTCTAGCGGTGGCCCGAGCTTTTACGATGGCATCGCATTTGCAACAATGAAAATGTCAACGTGAGGCCATCATCGTCGAGCTGCGGGCCGCTTGCAGGCGACGCACACAGGATGAGGGGCGCCGCGCTTACGAGCCCGTTCTCTCAGGAGTGCCTGTGATACCATCTGCCAATTGGGCTACCGGCCTGCTTGGGACGCGACTTGCGTTCTTTGTCGCCGGATTTGGTCTTGCGGCGTGGGCGCCTTTGGTGCCGCTCGCCAAGGAGCGGCTCGCGGTAGACGAGCGCATGCTTGGTCTTCTGCTGCTCTGTCTCGGAATGGGATCCGTTCTCGCTATGCTTTTGACCAGCGTGTCGAACGCGCGGTACGGCAGCAAGCCCATTATCCTCGTGGGTGGACTCGGCCTCGCGCTTATCCTGCCGTGGCTTTCTATCGCCGGAACATCTCTTACGCTGGGCGCCACGCTGTTTGCCTTCGGCGTTTCACTCGGTTCGATCGATGTCGCCATGAACATTTATGCGCTCGAATTGGAGCGCGTCACGGGCCGTCCATTGATGTCCGGCTTCCATGCCCATTACAGCATCGGAGAATTTACCGGATCTGCCGTCGTGACTTTGTTCCTCTCGCTTCAGCTTGGTCCGCTTTTTTCGACGTTAGTCTGTTCGGCGTTTATGATGATCGCGATTGTGTCGGCCTGGCCGCGGTTGACAGCGACGAGCGTAAGGCAGCGGGGGCCAGTGTTTGTCTTGCCCCATCGCAGTGTGGTGCTAATAGCTGCGCTCGCGGCTATTACGTTTCTTGTCGAAGGTGCAATGCTTGATTGGGGCGCTTTGCTTCTCGTTGGGCAAGATCTTCTCGCTGAGGCGCATGGAGGTTTTGGCTGTATGCTCTTCGCCATCGCGATGACTGCAGGACGTCTCGGTGGAGATGCCGTGGTGGAACGAATTGGCGACCGTGCCACCTTGATGCTCGGAACTCTACCAATCATGATAGGCTTCCTGGCTGTGGTCGCCGCGCCGGTTGCGGTGATTGCCATGGCGGGGTTCCTGCTTATTGGATTGGGTATTTCAAATGTTGTACCTGTACTGTGTCGCCGCGCCGGCAAACAGAAGGTGATGCCGGTAGGCGTTGCGATCGCGGTCATCACGACAGCCGGCTACGCGGGTATACTGATGGGTCCCGCCAGCATCGGGCTCGTCGCACACATGACCGGCTTGCCTTTTGCGTTCGGCATGTTAGGCGCGCTCATGTGCATCGTCACGCTGTCGGCGCGGATGGTCATAGCCGACCCTCGCTAGGCCGCTGATCGAGAGGAAAAGGTTGCCGGCGCGTTTCGAACCGATGATCGGTTGCGGCGCCGTCGGTCGAGACTGAGGGGCGATCAGGTCTCAACCTGATAGCAGTAAGACGGCACGTCTCGATCACAACCATTCCTCTGTTCCTGCGAGTCGGTTCGCTGAACCGTAGCTAGAATGTGCGTGTCACTTGGATGATCGGACGTCCAAGCGCTGCTGACGAAGAGCGTGGGCAACGCGCGGCAAAGTCAATCGTTACGTCGAGGGACGGGGCAGCGAGGGGATACCCGCCCACGGATCCTCGGATCGGCCTGCTTACGCCACTTGTCGGGGCAAGCAGCCGTCCATTTGTTATCGGCAAGATATGCCCGATACGTTAGCTGAATGCCATCCTCCAGTGAGGTCTGGGCACGCCAGCCGAGCCTGGCCAGACGACTGACATCGAGCAGCTTGCGCGGCGTGCCGTCCGGGCGCGATGTGTCGAAGCTGATCTCGCCGCGATAGCCGACGGTGGCCGCGACCATGAGTGCGAGTTCGGCGATGGTGATGTCCTCGCCGGTGCCGATGTTGACCAGTTCCGGCGAGGAATAGGTCTTCATCAGATGGATGCAGGCGTCGGCGAGATCGTCGACATAGAGGAATTCGCGGTGCGGCGCGCCGGTGCCCCACATCGCGACGCTGCCCGCGCCCGAGACCTTGGCCTCGTGGAAGCGGCGGATTAGCCCGGCGACGACGTGGCTGTATTCGGGGTGATAATTGTCGCCGGGGCCGTACAGATTGGTCGGCATCACGCTGATGAAGTCGGAGCCGTACTGGCTGCGATAGGCCTCCGCCATCTTGATGCCGGCGATCTTGGCGATCGCGTAGGGCTCGTTGGTCGGCTCCAGCGGGCCGGTCAGCATCGAGTCCTCGCGCAGCGGCTGCGGCGCCAGCCGCGGATAGATGCAGGACGAGCCGAAGAACATCAGCTTCTCGCAACCATTGGCATGCGAGGCCTGGATCACGTTGGTCGAGATCGCCAGATTGTCGTAGAGGAACTCGGCGCGCAGCGTGTTGTTGGCGACGATGCCGCCGACCTTGGCCGCGGCGAGGAATACCGCCTGCGGCCGCTTGGCGGCGAACCAGGCATCCACCGCGGCCTGGTTGCGCAGGTCGACCTCGCTGCGCGAGATCGTCAAGAGGTCCGCCCCCTCGCGCGCCAGCCGGCGCAGCAGCGCCGAGCCGACCATGCCGCGATGGCCGGCGACGAAGACGGTCTTGCCCTTCAGTTCAAACGGAGCGTTTGCCATTGGCGGCGTCCTGTCTGGCTTCGGCGAGATCGCCGGCGACCATTTCCTTCACCAGTTGCGCGAACGACGTCTTCGGCTTCCATCCGAGCTTGGCGCGCGCCTTGCTGGCGTCGCCGATCAGAAGGTCGACCTCGGTCGGACGGAAATAGGTCGGGTCGATCCGCACCACGGTCTTGCCGGTTGCCTTGTCGATACCGACCTCGTCGACACCCTTGCCGCGCCACTCGACGCTGCGGCCGACCTCGGCAAACGCCAGCTCGATGAATTCGCGCACCGAGCGGGTCTCACCGGTCGACAGCACGAAATCGTCGGGGCTATCGGCCTGCAGGATCATGTGCATGCCCTCGACATAGTCGCGGGCATGGCCCCAGTCGCGCTTGGCCTCGAGATTGCCGAGATAGATCGTCTTCTCCAGGCCGACCTCGATGCGGGCGACGCCGCGGGTGATCTTGCGGGTCACGAAGGTTTCGCCGCGAATCGGGCTCTCGTGGTTGAACAGGATGCCGTTGCAGGCGAACATGTTGTAGGCCTCACGGTAGTTCACCGTGATCCAGTAGCCATAGAGCTTGGCGACGCCATAGGGCGAGCGCGGGTAGAACGGGGTGGTCTCCTTCTGCGGCACTTCCTGCACCAGGCCGTACAGTTCCGAGGTCGAGGCCTGGTAGAACCGGGTCTCCTTTTCCATGCCGAGGATGCGGATCGCCTCCAGGAGGCGCAGCACGCCGATCGCGTCGGCATTGGCGGTGTATTCCGGGCTCTCGAAGGAGACCGCGACGTGGCTCTGGGCCGCCAGATTGTAGACCTCGGTCGGCCGGATCTGCTGCATCAGCCGGATCAGATTGGTCGAATCGGTCATGTCACCGTAGTGCATCAGGAACGGCACATTGCCGACATGCGGGTCCTGATAGAGGTGATCGACGCGCGCGGTGTTGAACGAGGACGACCGCCGCTTGATGCCATGCACGGTGTAGCCGAGGCCGAGCAGGTACTCGGCGAGGTAGGCACCGTCCTGCCCGGTGACACCGGTGATCAGCGCCACGCGCCGCTTCGAGTCCTGAGCCGCCATGGTTTCTCTTAGTTCCGCCGGAACGAAAGCGCCCTTTCGAAACGCAATTTGCGGAGCGCTTTCTCGATCTAGATGCGCAAGCGCGCACCACCCGCAATAAGAGGAAAGCGATCGTTACTCTAGGTCATACACCTCATATAGAAATGTGCACTATATACATTGATTTATTCTCGACTGTACCATTCAGGTTCAAGAAAAGAACGTCCGTTAACACAGGCGGTCCGCCTGACACCCGCGATGGTCCTAAGCAAACGAGCGGGACGAAAACGCCGTACGCGCAGCCAGACGCGATGCTCCAGCGATGTTTCCAATGAGATAGATGCCGACGGTGGTACATGCTATATCCATTTTGCGTGGTCTCGCCACGGCCGGATAGAGTGATGTGCTGAGGTGCAGTTGTCGACGCATTTGGGAATGACGGCATACAAGCCGGCACAGTGAAGCTGCACACCAATATCGTATTCTACAAAAACGGACGCACCTTCAGAGTCCGAACAGAGCACGCAATCTGTTCAATAGGGTTATCGACCAGTTCGCATAGTGGACGGCAGACGCAAGACGAAATGAGAAAGAGTAGCAAACGTTGGTATAGGTCTTCGAACGTTTCGATATCGAAAGCTTACGTTCGTACAATAGAGTGTTGGATGCCAATCGTATAGCTTACATCCGAGTATGATGAGTGTCTTAAGCCAGCACGACAAATCGCTCCAACAACGCAGGACATACACACTAGAGCGGCTGCGTAAATACGCCGACGGCTGGCCATGTGGAAAGTGCCGTGAAGCGGCTTCCTTTATCCAATGGAGCGCGGCCGGTGCAGCCTCTCGTGGAGACTTTCGGTGAGGGGCGGGGCTCAGTTGCCCCTACACCAGCTGCTAACCGGACCGGCCGCGTCGCAGCTCGCTTTCTCGGGAGTTTGAGCTGAAGAGCCGTGAATGGCTCATCAGCGGCGATGAGCCAAATAGGATATGACGTTTTACTGCGAGACAACTAGTTTGCCGATCTGGTTCGAATGTCCCCAATCTATGAAGCCTGAGGGCTTGCGCGATACGTCCTCGCAGCGGGCTTATTGCGACGCCGATGGTTATCGTCGCCATCGAGCAACGGGTCTGTTTGTTTTGGGATTAGATGCCGCACCAAGCCGCGCAAGCGTGCCCGCATATGGAGCTCACCTCGAAGCAGCTACGCCATTCGCTGCCGCATCACAGTTTATACCCGATGGCGGCAAGCAAAGGCGTAGCGTGGCTGGGCGAGGCGATGATGGTTGAAAGAGACCGAACTCACGCTGTGAATGCGGCGGCGATACAGGCAGCCGCATCAAATTTCGAGCTTGATCCCCTTACCAATCGGGTACGCGAATTTCGTGAAAATGCTCTTTTAGGGGATGTTTGGCTTCTTGAACTTGGGCTGCATTGATCGATATGTGTGGAATAGTAGGCATCTTGGGGCGTGGCCCGGTCGCTGGGCAATTGATCGCTTCGCTCAAGCGATTGGAATATCGTGGCTATGACTCCGCGGGCGTCGCGACGCTCGAAGGTCTCCATATTGAGCGCCGGCGCGCTGAAGGTAAGCTGAGAAACCTTGAGGAGCGGCTGCGCGATTATCCGCCGTCAGGTCATAGCGGTATTGGTCACACTCGCTGGGCGACGCATGGAAAACCCACCGAAAGCAATGCTCACCCGCATGCAACGGAAAATGTCGCGGTCGTTCATAACGGGATCATTGAGAATTTCCGCGAACTACGGGCCGAACTGGAGCGCAATGGAGCTCATTTCAGCTCAGAGACGGACACCGAGGTGGTGGCGCATCTCGTCGAATCGTACCTCAAGAATGGCTACTCGCCGCAGGATGCGGTACAAGCCTCCCTGCCACGACTGCGCGGAGCTTTCGCTCTGGCATTCCTGTTCAAAGGCCATGAGGATCTTTTGATCGGCGCGCGCAAAGGGTCGCCCCTTGCGATCGGGCATGGTACCGGCGAAGTTTATCTAGGATCGGACGCGATCGCACTCGCGCCCTTGACTGATGCCATCACCTATCTTGAAGACGGCGACTGGGCCGTTCTTACCCGCACGATCTGCATGATCTATGGCGCAGACGGGACGGTCGTCCATCGGGAAACATCAAAGTCTGGCGCGTCGTCACTCCTGGTGGACAAGGCGAACTATCGCCACTTCATGGCCAAGGAAATCCACGAGCAGCCGACAGCGGTCGGTCAGACATTGGCGCATTATCTCGATATGTCAGCCGAACGCGTAGCCCTGCCGCTCACACTACCGTTCGACTTTAATTTTATTCAGCGCATCTCAATTACGGCGTGCGGCACGGCAAGTTATGCCGGTTATATCGCCAAATACTGGTTCGAGCGGCTGGCGCGCCTGCCTGTCGAAATCGATGTTGCGTCCGAGTTCCGCTACAGGGAGGCGCCTCTGCGCCACGGCGATCTCGCGATCGTCATCTCGCAGTCGGGGGAAACCGCCGACACGCTGGCTGCGTTGCGCTATGCCAAGAGCCAGGGCCTGCACACGATATCCGTGGTCAACGTCCCGACGTCGACGATCGCGCGCGAGAGCGAATCCGTGCTGCCGACACTGGCGGGTCCAGAAATCGGCGTCGCCTCCACCAAGGCATTCGTCTGCCAGCTGGCGGTGATGGCGGCGCTTGCCGTCGCAGCAGGCAAGGAGCGCGGCAAGCTGTCCGAGTTCGATGAATCGGAGCTCGTACGTGAGCTTATCGAAGTGCCGCGGCTGATTGCTGCGGCGCTGTTGGTCGAACCACAGATCGAGAAGCTCGCGCGTGATATCGCAAAGTCGAGCGACGTGCTATATCTCGGCCGAGGCACATCGGCGCCCCTGGCGTTGGAAGGCGCGCTCAAGCTGAAGGAAATCTCCTATATCCACTCAGAAGGTTATGCCGCCGGCGAGCTCAAGCACGGACCAATCGCATTGATCGATGAGACCATGCCCGTGGTGGTGATAGCACCTTACGACGACGTCTTCGAGAAAACCGTCTCGAACATGCAGGAAGTCGCCGCTCGAGGCGGCAGCATTATCTTGATCACCGATGCGAAGGGCGCTTCGGAAGCGACGGTGGATACGCTCATGACCATTGTGTTGCCAAACATGGCTGCAAGCTTTACGCCCATGGTTTATGCCATCGCGGTGCAACTGCTAGCCTATCATACCGCCGTGGTTATGGGGACGGACGTGGATCAGCCGCGCAATCTTGCAAAGTCGGTCACTGTTGAATAGACGTCGCGCCAACGTTGACGTGCTCTCCCGTGACAGTTCTGCGGATACAAGAACATGACAGACAATAGTCTGGCTCGCCGCCGCGTTCTGCCGGAGATTGTCGAGACTACGATCTGCGTATGGCTCTGGTCCGGCGCCAACAGCCCTCGGAAGGAGAGCGATCCGATGGCCCGAAAAGGCGAACTTTCGGCCGATCTCATTCGTGATTGACGCTAGTCAGCTTACCGTCAGGTCGCCTGGCTACTTTGGCGTGGCCCAATGAGCCTCAAATCAATAAGAAACTCTCTTGCCTTAGGAGTACTGATCCTCATGTACGGTCGAATCGGTGGATATTATGAAGCAAATACGTGGGCATCCCACGACGGACACGTGGATGCAGGAGATTTCGAGGGCAGGTTCGCCAACATGCACCTGTCCGCAGCGGAGCCGACCTCCTCTTCGATCACGTCTCCTATTCCATCGGCTTCACATCATCGGCCCAAGGATCCAGCGGAGGCCTTTTCGAAGTTCTGTTGCTTGCCTGTGTCTAGGGTCTGTTTGGATTCAGGATTGAACTTCCCAGCCGGAACGATTCAAACTCAATCCGCTGCAGAAATGCCGGGGCCAAACACCTAGTTTTCCGTTAATTTCTCGGCGTCAGCTTACGGACAGCTAAGCTGCTTATCTGCGGAGTCAGGTCTAACGACCTGAAACACAATGCAACCGCCATAGGAGTGTGGTCGTCATGGACGATCGAGTTAACAATATGTCGCATGTTCCATCCTACGATGAGTATCATTACGCTAGCTCCCCGGAGCACAGGAATGCCGACGATTTTGCGGACACGTTCCGTAGAATGGGATTGCAGGACTCGGGTGCCAGCTCATCCTCGCAGCCGAGTTATTACCTCAACTCAAGACCCCCCGTTATTGAGATCAACCGGGCCGAATTCCGGGAACGGGTGAGGAGCTTTCATGGTGAAGAAATCGATCGTATCGCCAACAATCCGCAGGAATACTCAGAATTTGTATCCGAAAGAGCTAGTCGCACCGCGGATACCGCCAGAAGTTTCGCGATCCGAAGGGATTCCGATGCCGCGCGATATTACAGCTACCAACTAGGAAATACGAGCGTCGGCCTCCAAAGAACGGAAGCCGGATTTCCTATGGCGACTGAGTTCACCAGCCAGCGGTGGCGAGAACTGTTTCCCGGACGGACTGATGTCACATCAATCGTGGATTTTCAGGTTGCACATCCGCTCGTCGGTAACGCCGGCGATATTCTGCTCGAGCACCAACTACGGCAAGACGGCGAACGGCCGCTAGTGAACTGGCGTCCTGCCAATGACGAAGCGAGAGCCCGTGCAGAACAACTGGGCTTCGTTCATGTGGATCCCGATGATATGGTACTTGATCCCACCCAGTCCAAACAGTGGAGATATAGGGATGGTGAATGGCAGCGCGCAACCAATTCTTCGATGTATCTCTCCAAAGCGTCGAGCGATGATGAACCTTCATCAGAGTCCGACTCGGATGGAGACTTCATGTGACGTGAGATCTCTACCAATCCATTTGAGGTGGAGCAGGAGCGCAGACCAACCGACACCTGCGGCTTACGATCGAGCCTTGGACGGAACGAAGCCCAAGCCAATTCGGCTCAAGCCGTGAGGTGCACTGTACTGGCGGCGGTTTACGAGAGCTAGTGCCTATAATAGCACAAAAGAAAACCCCGGCTTCCAGCCGGAGTTTTCGACTCCCGCCCGGGCGGGAGGAGCGGATTGCCTATGGCAGGCGCCAGCGTCATTGTGTCCTCGCCATCAGAATGGCTCGGGATCTTTCCGGGTTGCCTGGGTGAGGAGGGCTTCGTTGGCCGTTTTCTTCGTAGGCGGTAATCTCGAGAAGTGTCGGGCCAACTCATCGAGCAACGAGACCATCCACCCGGGCTCGCCGGCATTGGATGCGAAGATCAAAAAATGGAGCAGCTGCCTCGCCTGTCCGGCAAATCCAAACTCGCCGAGGCGATCCGCTATGCCACATCGAGGCGTACCGCTCTCGAGCGCTTCCTGAACGACGGCCGCATCGAGCTCGACTCCAACACCGTTGAGCGCGCGATCCGGCCACAAACCATCACGAGAAAAAACGCGCTCTTCGCCGGGTCGCATGGCGGCGGCCGAACCTGGGCGACCATCGCCACGCTTCTCCAGACCGCGAAGATGAACGACGTCGACCCGCACGCCTGGCTCACACAAACTCTCGATCGGATCGCGAAGCGCTGGCCGATCACTCAGATCGATGCGCTCATGCCCTGGAACTTCAAACCCTGAACGGCCTCAGCTTGCCGCTTACTCCTCTTCTGCAGCGCCAACGTATTCCCTCGTGACCAAACCTCCGATAGTGCCGATCGACAAGGAGACGTTTCGCAGGGAAGCAAAGGTCTTCCAAAATGATGATGAAATATTGCGCATCGCCGAGAATCCGCGGGAGTACTCGCGTTTCGTGTCGACGCGAGCTAAGAACGTCAGAGAGACTGCAGAGGACTACGGCACGACCAGAGATTCGGAGAACGCGCGATACTACAGCTATGAACTAGGAAACAAAACTGTCGCACTGCTGCGGACGGAAGGCGGATACAGCATGAACGAATTCCACGACGACAGGTGGCGAGAACTGTTTCCCGGGCGAGAACACATCACCTCCGTCGTCGATCTTCAGCTTGCCCATCCCTTGGTGGAGAACGCAGGCGATATTCTGCTCGAGTATCAGCTTCGGCGAGATGCGCGAGAGGGCGAACAACCGTTGCTCAAATGGTATCCACTTAATGAAGAATCGAAAGCTCGCGCGGCGAAGTTAGGTTTCGTAGAGGTCGACGATTGCAATATGGTACTTGACCCTACTCAGCATCCTGACAAATGGACAACGAATAGCGCAGGTGAATGGCAGCGCGCCAACAAACCTGAACGATATCTCGCTAAAGCAGACGACGGCGAGCGCCGTAATGTTCATGTAGCAAGCTCGGGGTACGAGTACGAGGATGACTATATGTGATGTTAGAACCGGTGAGAACACGTTGACACACTTCGTTTATCTTCCCTGGTTCTTGCGAACGATAGTCGTAAACTGCAGTGCGCGCCTGGGGTGCGCCTGCCCCATTTGCCGCATCCCGTGGGCTCAATGAAGCGCAATCGTTTTACGGAAGAGAAGAGGTATTCGGCGCCTCCGGATTGCGCCACCGGAATCCCGCCTTCGGACTTGAGACAAGCCGGTAAAGTGCGGCCCGCCGCGTTCATTCCGACCAAACACGAGCCAGATTTCGCCTTGCCCGGTTCCGGGGTTCGGTACCATTTCCGCATCAAAGGTTTGATGCGAGATCGGTATTTGTGCGCCAACCAATGCGCCATCTTCTAGAATACGATATGGTCGATGCGCCGGAATACGTGCGCAGGCCGGCGATCATGTCGACCGTGCTGACGCCTTGATTGCCGGAAAGGGCTTCAGTGAGCCCGCGAACAAACCCCTTCGCCTTTTCCTTGGTATCGTTGTGACGACGGACATGCGCCTGTGCGCCCCTCGCATGCGAATGAGGTTCCCGGGTGGCGTCAGCATGAACGTGTCCGTCGGATCGCAATGAACACATCACTCAACGCAGCAAGCCCAGGCGTCCCGCGCACCTCCGGCGGGCGCCCTGGAACTCAACTGTCACGACGGCTGCATCCGGTGATCTGGAAGGCTCCCCGGCGGCCGGTAGCGCCGCCTCCGACACCACCGGCACGAATGACAATGTATCGGCCAAAGCCGGCAGCACCAACTGACCCAAACGCGCCCGGCGCCGCTAGTAATGTACCTGCTGCGGCCGGCAGCCATGACGGCGTGCGATATCCGTGAGAGGCGCCCTTGGCTCAAGGCCTTCCCCGACGATCTGTACCTTCAAATCGTCCGGCCACTGCTTGCGACCTGAGCCAGCATGCACTTCGATACGCGGCGACAACGGTCGTCTTATGTCGTCCACTGGTCGTCGATTAAGAGCACCCTTGCTGCAGGCGACTCCATCCCCATAGAAATCTTCCAATAGCTCCTGAAATGTGATGCTTGAGATATCCACGATGGGTGGTTTAGCAGTTAGTGAGTACGGCCGTGCTGTTGCCGAAGATGAACCAGTGTAGCGCCTTTGCGGCGCAACCTGCATACCGGAGAAAACATCCTCGAAGCTTTGGCTGCCTTGATCTGTGCGCACCACCGGTTTCAGTTTGCGTCATTGCATCAAAGTCGGAACCAACCATCCATGGAAAGCTGGGTGAACCATCTAGTCGATTGTACATGGATGTTCGCGCTCCGATCTAAGAAACCTGGTATGAGTGTCAGGCTACTAAGGCCTAGCGGGACTTGATAGTCAGACGGTCTGACGGCTGACTGGGCTGCCAAGAAGTTGATCGAGATCGTCTCTCGCGCGAAGCGCCTAGATCAGACATAAAGTTGGCGGTCGGCTGATCGTTTCAGGTATCTCCGCCGCCGCCGTTCTCCTCCAGTGCGGCATCTAGGTACTCTATCAGCGTATGTCCGGCGAAGGGCTTGGCCAAGAAGCCAGCCGCTCCCGCGCTCAGGGCTGAGGCGCGCACGCGGTCGTTGGGGAAGGCAGTAATGAAAATGAATGGCACACCGTAGCCACGGGTCCGCATTTCCGCCAGCAGGTCCAAGCCGCTCATAACCGGCATCTGCACATCCGTAATTACACAGGAGGTTTCGTTCAACCGCGGCGACCTCAAGAACTCCTCGGCCGACGCAAACGTTTGAACGACGTAGCCACGCGATTTCAAAAGGTTCTCTGTCGCCGCACGGACCGATGCGTCGTCATCAACGACAGAAATCAAAGGCGTGGACAAGACAGGCCCTCCTTGCGCGGGACTAGCGACTGCCGAGGCATTAGCCATCCCTGGACGAAAAGTGGGCTTGCGTGGTTAAATTGTAAAATCATACTTAGGTTTGTTCGGGACGGTTAGAACGGATGCCGAGCGTCTCAGTCATTCTGATCAAATCCGCCAGCGATCGGGCGCGCATCTTTTTCATCACGTGTCCTCGGTAGATCTTGACCGTAATCTCGGCGAGCCCCAGCTCGGCAGCTATCTGCTTGTTCATCAAGCCGGTAGCGACCAGTTTCATGACCGCCTGCTCGCGCGGGCTTAGGGTCTCAAATAGGGACTTGAGGTTCGCGACGGTCTGGTCGGCTTCCCGTCTTTTGCGATCGCGTTCGGTCGCCGCGATCACGGCGTCCAGCAGTTCCTGATCGCGAAACGGTTTGGTGAGAAAATCGACCGCTCCACCCTTCATGGCCCTGACGCTCATGGGAATGTCGCCATGCCCTGTAATGAAGATGATGGGAATATGAATGTTCGACTTGGCTAGCTCAGTCTGGAACTCAAGGCCACTCAAGCCTGGCAGCCGGACATCAAGAACCAGGCAACTAACGACGTCCGGAAGCTTGCTCTGCAGCATTTCTCGTGCCGATCCGAATGCAACGACGTCCAGGCCGACGGATTGAAAAAGGTTTGTAAGCGACCGACGCATCGAGACGTCATCTTCGACAATGAAGACAATTGCATTTGCCGATGCCTCGGCGCTGCTGCCTTCGCGCTGGGGGTTTGAGCGTTCGTTCACGACACCACCTCCTTGTGCAACGGCAGGTCAAACCGAAAGCTCGCTCCGGGCCCCTGCTTGTGGACGATCGAAAGACGCCCTCCGTGAGCTTCCACAATCGAGCGGCAGATCGAGAGGCCCATGCCAAGACCGCTCGATTTTGTCGTGAAGAAGGGGTCTAACACCCGATCGGCGTCATTCTCCGCGATGCCGACGCCACTATCAGTCACCGCAAGCTGCACGTGTTCCATGTCGTCCCTAGATGACTGGATCACCAGTTCGCGCGTCCGGTCCGTAACTGCGTCCATAGCTTCGATCCCGTTCATCACCAGATTGATAATTACCTGCTGCAGCTGAATCCGGTCCCCCAGAACCGCCGGCAGCGCTGCCGTCAGCTCGGTTTTCAGTGTCACTTGGTGGCTAACCAGCTCACGATTCACCAGCGCAATGACATCCTTAACGACGTCATTGATGTCGAGCGGAAGCATTTCGATCTCGCCCTTCTTCGCAAGCGCGCGAACGCGACGGATCACCTCGCTTGCCCTGATCGCGTCTTCGATTATCCATTCAACGGATGAGCGCGCGGCGGAAAGATCAGGAGTTTTGCGGCCCATCCAACTGAGGCACGCGTCGGCGTTGCTGATAATAGCGGCGAGTGGCTGGTTGATTTCGTGGGCGATGGAGGTTGTCAGCTCTCCTAACGTCGTCACGCGTGTCACATGCGCGAGCTCCGCTTGTGCCTTCCGCAGCTCTTGTTCGGCCTGATCTGCGCGGATAATAGCGGTGATGTCGGTGCTGACGCCACGGTAGCCAAGAAAAGTGCCGCTTACGTCAAAAAATGGCTTGCCGCTCGTCCGGACGTAGATCGGAGATCCCATCCGGTTGACGGCGCGATAGACCAGATCACGAAACGGCAGATGTGCCTCTAGCCTTGCACGATGTTGCTGCCATTTCTCAGGTTCGTCTTCCAAGTCGCAAGCAATGTCCCAACGCGGCAGACCCAGGAGGCCTGTGGCCAGGATTCCCGCAGCGCTGGTATGTTCCGATAAGTGAGTGACTTTATGGTCTGGCCCGGTCTCCCAGAGCCAGTCGGAAGCCGTTTCGGCGTAGTCGCGAAAGCGCTGCTCGCTTTCGCGCAGCGCAGCAAGTGTGCTTTCCAGGCGTTCTCTGGCTGCGTATTGCTCAGTGACATCCATATGTGTCCCGATGAGCTCGCCGATATTGCCGTCGCTGCCAACCACGACATGGGCCACAGAATGTATGTGCCTCATCGAGCCATCCGGGAGCAAGATTCGAAAATCATACTCGAAGCGGTTTTGCTTGCCGTCTCTCGCAAGTCGCTGCACTTCCTGAAGCCGCGGCAGGTCGTCCGGATGGATCCGCGAACGAATAGTCTCTATGGACAGGCTCTCTTGCGGGTCGAAGCCGAAGAGACGATTCACTTCGGCGGAGCGATACACAAAATCGGCTCCGTGGACGTCCCATGACCAACTGCCAGTATGACTGAGATGCTGGGCTTCGGCCAGATAGGCCTCGCTGCGGCGTAGCTGCTGCTCGACTTGCTTTGTAACTGTGATATCCGTCGCTGCCCCGACAAACTCGATTTCGCCAGAGGCAGTTGTCGTGGCTCGCGCCTGCGCGCGGATGTGCTTCACCGAGCCGTCCGGTAGCAGCAATCGGTATTCATGCTCGAACTCCTGTGGGTCTTGCATCACTCGATCGATCGTCTGTTGGACGGAAGCTCGATCTTCCGGGTGCGTGCGCTCGACGACGAGTTGCGGGCTCGGTATCGTCTTCGGATCCAACTGGAAAATTCGAAAAAGCTCTTTTGACCAAAAAACCTCGCCAGTGGCGACGTTCCAGCCGAAGCTGCCTGTGTGGCTCAACTCCTGCGCTTGAGCCAAATGGGCTTCGCTGCGCTGTAAGGCAAGCTCCGTCTGCCGTTTTTCGGTGATATCTTCGCAGGATATCAGGACAACCGGCTTGTCATCGGCCCAAAGCATGGCTTTGGCATTTTCTCGCACCCACAGGACCGCGCCGTCTTTCCTGACTTTTTGGGCGTCCCAGGTTTGCGATTGACCGATATCTTCAAGGCATGTGCGAATGCATGTGCGAGCGAACTCGCGATCCTCCTCCAGAAAGAGTCTCAGAACGGATTGACCGATCAGCTCGGAGCGCGCATAGCCGAGGTGTGTCGCGCCGAACGTATTGACGTTGAGGACGGTACCGGCTTCGTCGACCATGACGTACATGGCCGGATTGTGTTCAAAGATTGCGCGCCACTGCTTTTCACGGTCCTTCAAATCGGCCGTGCTGCGCCGGAGCTCGGCCGCAGTCTCACGCGCAGCCTCTCTTTCCTGGCGGATCTTTCCAATCAGGTGCGTTCCGACAATCGAGACGGTAAAGAATGCGACAACCACGAGAAGCACTTGAGGGTCATCGATCCGCAGACTGAACGCCGGCGGTGCAAAGTAGTACGCCAAAGCAGCGATAGCTAAGACCGAAAGCGCGGATGACGCGATAAAGCTGCCGATCAATGAAAACAGCAATATAACCAGCAAATAGCCGAACGCCGTCGCAGCGAAATGTGTTTGAAGGTACAAGGAAGCTAGCGTCACCACCGCCAGCGTTATGCTGCCGAAAGTAAACTGCGTGGCAGAACGTTTGAAGTTATTGATCTGGTTATACATTCTTGGACCGTCCGGCCTTTCTCCGGCGGGAGAGTTATAACATTTTAGGCAAAAATGGGGCAATCCCTTCGGCTCCACGCTCGCGAGCGGTTCCGGGTGAATTGCTTTGCAGCTGAACTCAGCACGTGCCGAAGAAAGGCGCATTACAAACGTAGGTATAGTTGTTCTAAACCTTTCCATATGGCGCGCTGACGTGCGTACAATCGGGGCTCATATGTCTGCTTTCCTTCACTGCGATAGCCCGTTGGCAGGCGCGCGCGGCTGTGGAGGCGCGGCCGAGCCCAATTGGCACGTCCAACGACGGGGACAGCCGCTGCCGCGAACCCACCAAGACCCTGACGCTGAGCAATGAGACGCGCGTCGTTAAATCTCTAAAAGAGCGCCGACAAGCAGTGGAGCGCCTTGACGTTTGCTCCATGCGATCCATCACGACTTGGTGAAGGCGCCAATCTGGTTCACGAGTCATCACTGGCGCAGCATCGGTGGACGAGGCCAGTCCGGTGGCCGCGCCCCTTGGCCCGTCAGGCCGGCCAGTTCGGTCGGAATCGTCTGCCCCCGGCCAACCTTGCCGGCATTTGGATCGCGTTGGGGCGCGACACCGAGTCGTGGTGCGATCCGCAGATTCGCGAGAAGAGCTCCGGCTCGCAGTTCAGTCGGCCGCGCCGTTTGAACTGCGAAAAAATCACGGAGTTGGCTACGCTCAGTTCGAGCGCGCCTTGAAATCACGGATAGGACCTGGAGCCTACCTCCTGGAGCTTCGTGTATCGATACCGGCGGTGGGCTGTTTGAGCCGGGCATGCAGCGTCGCGTCGTCGAGCTCGCCTTCCCACCAGGACACGAACACAGCGGCGATGCCATTGCCGGTGATGTTGGTAAGGGCTCGCACCTCGCTCATGAACTTGTCGATCGAGAATACGATCGCCATGCCCGGCACCAATGCCGGGTTGACCACCGACAATGTCGCGGCGAGTGTGATGAAGCCTGCGCCGGTGACGCCGCTTGCTCCCTTCGAGGTCAGCATTGCCACGAGCAAGATCGTGAGCTGTTGGCCAAAGGTGAGATCGACCCCGAGTGCCTGGGCGATGAACAAAGTCGCAAGCGTCATATAAATGTTGGTGCCGTCGAGGTTGAAGGAGTAGCCGGTTGGCACCACGAGGCCGACCACGGGCTTTGAGCAGCCCAGCCGCTCGAGCTTCTCCATCAATTGTGGCAGCGCGCTTTCCGAGGACGAGGTGCCAAGCACGATCAGAAGCTCGTCTTTGATATAGATAATGAACTTGAAGATCGAGAAGCCGACGATCCGCGCGATCAGGCCGAGCACGACGACCACAAATATCGCGGCCGTCGCATAGAATAGTACGATCAGCCCGATCAGATTACCGAGCGCCGCCGGCCCGAACTTGCCGATCGTGAAGGCCATCGCGCCGAACGCACCGATCGGGGCCGCTTTCATGATGATGGCGATCACGCCGAACACTGCGTGCGCGACGTCGTCAATCATGCCGCGCAGTCGTTGTCCACGCTCCCCCAGCGCCATCAGCGAAAAGCCAAACAGGATCGCGAACAGGAGCACTTGCAGAACGTCGCCGCGGGCGAGGGCGCCGACCACAGTATCGGGAATGATATTGAGAAAAAAATCGACGGTCTTCGAGGCTTCCGCCTGCTTGACGTAGTTGGCGACCGCCGCAGCGTCTGGTTTGACCGCAAGGCCATGGCCGATCTGGACCAGATTGCCCATGACAAGGCCCAACACCAAGGCAAAGCTCGATACGATCTCGAAATAGGCCAACGCTTTGACGCCGACGCGCCCGACTTTCTTTGCGTCCTGAATATGCGCGATCCCGGATGCGACGGTGCAGAAGATGATCGGTGCGATCACCATCTTGATCAGCTTGATGAAGCCATCACCGAGCGCTTTGACCCAGTCGTTGGTCGCGACCGACGGCCATAGCCAGCCGACGATGGCGCCGATCACGATCGCGATCAACACCTGAACGTAGAGAATTCTATACCAAGTCTGCGACGCGCGCGCGGGCGCCGCAGTTGCCATGGTGGTCATGACGCTTCCTTCCCGAATACACTCGAATGCGAGCCGCTGCGTCGTTGAGAGGCGACGGCATCATACGAGGCTGTCATTTTAGCCGTGTCCGATTGAAGACGATTCCGGGAGCCGGCGCGTCATTCCAAAGGCAGGCGTTCAGTTACGTTATCTTTTTTCGTCAAGCAAGATCCGCACCAGAGCCCAACCTGCAGACGATCGAGTCGCCGTCGGATAAGCGCCTGTCTTCTGACGAGGTCTGATTGAATCTTCGAATGGCATTTGTGAGGTCGGTCGCGAAGGCGTTGCTCAGCGTCATGCCGCATTTTGCTGGCAAGTTTCCCGAGGCACGTCTCGGCATAGAAATCCTAGAGTGATCAGTAGGCTTCAAGTGCTGAGCTTGATGCAACAGTACGTTACATTGGTAAAATTGATTGTTTGGATCGTAGGCATCCAGACGATGGAAGCGTGCGACATCTAGCGGGCTGGTCGATGTGAGGTCGTATCCGCATCGGCGCTCGCCGAGCAGTTAGGCGTCTCGGCGTTGCGATGGAGTTCTCAACTCGTTCATTCCGCTCTGGCAGTTTTGAACGTTCTTCTTCTGAACTCTTTGCCAGGCAGGACGAGACCAATGTGACTTATTCTTGCTGCGGATGTCCTGGCGACTTCGAATCGAGTTGCGACAATCGGATGGCGGTGGACGTGCTCCAGTGTCGTCCGGTAAAATCGATGGTTCGGCAGAATGTCTGCGCAAAGTGATTCTGCCTCCGCATTGTGAAGGCGCCCGATCAACTTGCCATGTCCATCCGTGCAAGGTGCGTCTTTGCAGCCGCTAGTGGTGATCGACCAAGGTCGTAGGCTGGATGGGCGCTAGATAGAAGCGAGCTTTGCCGCCAAGCGCTGGGGATGAATAGCGCTTCAACTTGGGGTGTCGAAAGTCGCTTCCTCGATGTTCGGTATCCCTCCAGAGCGCGCGCTTCTCCATGATGATGGCACGAAAGTGCCGCCGTTCGCGGCCGGCCTCTCACCTGGAGCTCTCAAATGCCCGATTCGATGTCAGATCTAGCGACGCGGTTCCTGCGTACACCGGAGGCTGCGCGTTATCTTAGCTTATCCGGCCGCACGCTCGAAAAGCACCGCACATATGGCACGGGGCCAGCGTATCGAAAGATCGGCGGTCGCGTGATCTACGCACTGGATGATTTGAGAGCGTGGGCCGATCTCGGCACCAAGACGTCGACGTCCGATCCCCGCAAGGGGACTGTGCTGCCGGCCAAGAAGCGCCCGATGCTGCGTCCCTATGCTGGACAGGAACCTCGCCGATAGCCGTACGGGGCCGCGACAGTGCAGGGACGAGATGCAGCGGGATATCCACGATGGCGAGGTTGGATTCAGCCGGTAGCTGTTTTGGTGCGCCGCAAGATCCTACCAAGCAGCTCGATCGGCATCTTGGATCATCTATGTATACAGAAATTCCATTGTAAGCCCGCATATTCGTCATTTTTTCGGCCCGTTTCGATTCAATGTATACAGTCAGTGTCCATAAGCGAGGAATCGGCACATGAGCCATTGCTTTCCGACGAATGTCTGGTACGCGGCCGCTTGGGATGCAGAGGTGAAGCAGGCGCTGTTGCCGCGCACGATCTGCGGCAAGCACGTTGTGATGTATCGACGCGCCAACGGAGAGGTGGCGGCACTGGAGGATGCCTGTTGGCATCGGTTGGTGCCGCTCTCAAAAGGGCGTCTTGAGGGCGACAGCGTCGTCTGCGGCTATCATGGGCTGAAATTCAACGCGCAGGGCCGCTGCACCTTCATGCCCTCGCAAGAGACGATCAACCCCTCCGCCTGTGTGCGTGCCTATCCTGTGGTCGAGCGCGATCGCTTCGTCTGGCTGTGGATGGGTGATCCCGCGCTGGCCGACCCACGCTTGGTGCCGGATATGCACTGGAACGATGATTCCACTTGGGCCGGTGATGGTGACACCATTCACCTGAAATGCGATTATCGTCTGGTTGTCGACAACCTCATGGACCTGACGCACGAAACTTTTGTGCACGGCGCCAGCATCGGCAATGACGCCATCGCGGAAGCGCCGTTTGACGTCACCCATGGTGAGAAGACCGCTACCGTAACGCGTTGGATGAAGGGGATTACCGCCCCGCCGTTCTGGGCCAAGCAATTGCAAAAACCTGGTCCGGTAGACCGCTGGCAAATCATTCGTTTCGAGGCGCCGTGCACCATCAATATCGACGTCGGAGTGGCGCCCGCTGGAACAGGCGCGCCGGAAGGCAACCGATCGGCCGGCGTCAATGGTATTGTCCTCAACACCATTACGCCCGAAACGGAAACGAGCTGCCATTATTTCTGGGCCTTCGTGCGCAATTATCGCCTGAACGAACAGCGCCTGACCACCGAACTCCGCCAAGGCGTTTCTGGCATCTTCCGCGAGGACGAGGTCATTCTCGAGGCGCAGCAGCGCGCGATCGACGAAAATCCAGACCGGGTCTTCTATAATCTCAACATCGATGCCGGCGCGATGTGGGCTCGCCGCTTGATAGATCGCATGATCGAGGCCGAGAATCCGTCGCAAGGTCGACAGGCCGCGGAGTAGGGCATGGTCGAGCGCGACAGTGATCGTTCCGTCTCGCAGACAGTACGCGCCCAGCTCAGCTTGCGCGACCTGATCCTTTCGGGTGACTTGCGGCCAGGCGAGCGGATCTCCGAGTTGCAGGCTGTGGAGACGACCGGCGCATCGCGCACCCCGGTGCGAATGGCATTGGTTCGGCTGGAGGAGGAAGGACTTCTGGAAGCGATCCCTTCTGGCGGTTTCATGGTGAAGGCATTCTCCGAGCGAGATGTCCTGGATTCGATCGAACTGCGCGGCACGGTGGAGGGTCTGGCCGCGCGCTTTGCCGCCGAGCGCGGTGTTTCATCGCGCGATCTTGAGCCTCTAAAAGGATGTCTTGACGAGATCGACGGCTTGGTGCGGCAGGATCCAATCTCCGTCGAGGCGTTCTCCTCCTACGTCGCGCTCAATGCGCGTTTTCACGCGCTACTGACCGAATTGTCGCGCAGTCCTCCCTTGATCCGGCAGGTCGATCGCGCGTCGGCCCTCCCATTCGCCTCGCCCAGCGGCTTTGTGATGACCCAATCGACACTGCCGGATGCGCGCCACACACTGTTGATCGCGCAAGATCAACATCGCGTCGTGGTCGATGCAATCGAAAATCGCGAAGGCGCACGGGCCGAAGCAATCATGCGCGAGCACGCCCGAGTAGCGGCGCGCAATCTGCGCCTGGTGCTCAGGAACAAGACGCATTCTGACCTGCTGCCAGGACTGGCCCTCATCAGGATGGCAGGCGATTAAAGGAAATCTCCATGCGGTTCATTGAAAGCTGGACACCCGCAACGCTCGTCGCGACGCGCGATCTGACACCTTCGATCCGCGAGTTCCTCATCAAACCGGAAAACTTTGATGGCGCGGCTTATCCGGTCGGCAGCCATATCAATATTGCCGTCACTATCGATGGCCGCCCGGAGACGCGGTCCTATTCCTTGGTCGGCGAAGCCGACCGAACCGGTTATCGTATCGCCGTGCGGCGCGCGGAGGACTCCCGCGGCGGCTCGCAGTACATGTGGTCGCTCGCGCCGGGCGCCCGATTGACCATTACATTGCCGGCCTCTTTGCTGCCGATTGACTGGGCGCGCCGGCACTACTGCTTGATCGCGGCCGGCATCGGCATTACGCCACTGATCGGGGCAGCTCAGGCGTTGGCGCGCCGCGATGCCGACTTCACTCTGCATTATGCTGTGACTTCTCGTGAGCAGGCCGTCTATTTGGATGTTCTCGCTCCCTTGCTGAACGAGCGGCTTATTGTCCATGCAGGCAACGAAGGGCGCAGGCTCAATATGGATGACTTGTTCGCTTCGCTGCCGCCCGACGCCTTGGCCGTCTTGTGCGGTCCGATCCGGATGCTCGATGCCGCGCGCCGGGCCTGGACTGGTGCAGGACGCGCACTATCCGACCTACGCTACGAGACCTTCGGCTCGAGCGGCTCGCTGCCGACCGAGGGGTTTCGGGTGCGCCTTGCAGATCAGGCCATTGAGATCGAGATTCCGCGCGATCGCTCGTTGCTGGACGTGCTCAATGGGGCCGGTTACGAGGTGATTTCGGATTGCCGGCGCGGTGAGTGCGGCGTCTGCGCCATCGATCTCGTCAAAATCGACGGTGAGCTTGACCACCGCGACGTTTTCTTCAGCGAGCAGCAAAAGCACGCGAACGAAAAGATCTGTGCATGTGTTTCTCGCGCCCGCGGCACGATCACCGTCGATATACTGCACCGCCCGGACGCGCTATAGGTTCGCTGCAACTTCTTGTTTTAGGTAGCAGATCGTTGCTTCAGAACTCGGCAACCAACGCATGGCTATGGTTTGCTACGTTATCATAGAACAGTGCGCGCATGATTGCCGGATGGCGGTCCGCAGCCTGTCTTGCTCCTCGACAAGGCGAAAGTCGAGTACGGAATGAACTCCGAGCGTCGGGTCGCGTCCATTCTCGCAGTGGGGCTGTGACGAAGGCTCTGCGATTATACACGCTGGCCTTTGAGGGACACTGAGAAGCAACCAACGCTTCGAAGCAGCATCCACGTGAGGATTTGCATCGAGGCACTGCGGATGCGCGCATCTTGGGCTGCCACTCTGCCGTCTCATTCTGCGGTCGCTGTCTGCTTGAGAACAAAGATGCCGGAAACCTGACAGCGCGTTAGGTTCACCCCGCAGTAGGGCTGGCCACCATGCGCGTTTTTCTCACGTTAGACGCAGAGCCCACCACATTTCGCAAGCGGCACGCGGATTGCTGGTTGGCGAACTGAGGAGCGGCCGCCGTCAGGCCGGTCGAAGCTGCCTGTCACAGGAGTTTCCCATGAGCCTTGCGATTCTGCTTTTGCTTGCAGAAACGACGCGATCGCTGCGCCGGTATGGCGATGTTCTCTCGCCGGTGGGCTGACGCACATGGATGCCCTTTCGTCAGAAATCTGGCAATCCGTTGCGCTCACGGTCGAGCTCGCCAGCGTGACGACAATGATCCTGCTGGTGATTGGCGCGCCGCTCGCGTGGTGGTTGGCACGGTCAAAAACGGTTTTGAGCGAGGCGGTGGCGACAATGGTCGCGCTGCCGCTTGTGCTGCCACCCACAGCGCTCGGTTTCTGCGTACTCGTCCTGCTCGGTCCGAACGGACCAGGGGGGCTCCTCGCCTCTTTCTGGGGCGAGCACACGCTCGCCTTTACCTTTGCAGGAATCGTGGTCGGATCGGTCCTCTCGGCGCTCCCTTTGGTGGTGCAGCCGATCCGTGGCGCCTTTGTTGCGATGGGCAACCACCCGCAGGACGTTGTGGCAAGTCAGCGCGTTTCTGCGTTGTTCGCCTTCATTACTGTCGGCCTGCCGCTGGCACGGCTGGAGTTCCTCAAGGCTGGCCTGGTTGGCTTTGCTCATACGATCGGCACATTCGGCGTCGTGATGATGATCGGAGGCAACATTCCTGGGCGCACCAAGGTGTTGTCTGCCTATGTCATTGACTACGTCCAAGCATCGCGCTGGCGCGAGGCAGGTTGGGTTGCCGGCGGTATGGTAATGTTCGCCTTTGCGGTCATGTTCACTTTAACCCTCATCGACAAAAGATGTGCCAGGAGAGGCACGTGAGGGGCAGGCGCATCGAAGCATCTTCGGCGTGCCGGCCAAGCTGGCCGGTCAACCGAGCAGCAGTATTGCAAGTCAGATCCGTCCATTCTTGACGAGGACACAATGAACAAGCTCATTGCAGCCGCGGCGGCCGCTGGTATCAGCTTTAATTCAGCACACTCCGCGCCTTTGCCCGAGGCGAGGGCCGATGACGTCGGGGTTTCCAAGCAGCGCCTTGCCAAACTGGACGAGTTCTTCGCTGGCGAGATCGCAACCAAGCGCGTGCCGGGCGCAGTGGTTGCAATCGCCAGAGACGGCAAGCTCATTCACTACAAGGCGTATGGGCAACTCGATCCTGAAAAAGGAACCTCGATGAGGCTCGATGCGATATTCGCACTCGCATCTATGACCAAACCGATGGTGGCGGTTGCTGGGCTTACCCTCATGGAACAAGGTCGTCTGCCTCTGCGGGCCAAACTTACGGATTACTATCCCGAATTTGCAAACATGAAGGTGGGGGTACCACAGCCTGACGGTTCGTTAAAATTCGAAGCGCAGAGTTCCCCGATCTACGTCCACGACCTTTATCGCCACACATCAGGTCTCACCTATGGCACGCCGCCGGACAGCTCAGATCAAGTGGCGCGTCTCTATCCGGATTTCGCAGCGCCAGCGGTCAAGGGCGATAAGCAGGCTTTCATCGAAGGCATTACCAAGCTGCCGTTGGCGCACCAACCGGGAACGGAATTCGAATACGGCTTCTCGACCGACGTGCTTGGCGCTGTCGTGGAACAGGTTAGCGAGCAGCCATTAGGCGAGTATCTTTCCAGCAACCTGTGGAAGCCGATCGGAATGCTGGATGCCACTTTCCATTTGTCGGGATCGCAACGCGAGCGGCTCGCGCGTCCATTTAAAGACGATCCACTGACGGGAAAGCCACAAGACATCGAGCTCCTCGAAAGTCCGACGAAGTTTGACTGCGGGGGAGCCTGTGCATTTGCGACAGTTGGTGACTACGTGCGCTTTGGGCAAATGCTGCTAAACGGAGGGGAGCTCGATGGGCAGCGCATTCTCGGTCCCAAGACGGTGCATCACATGATCTCCAACCACCTTGGGCCAGAGATCAAAAACAAGGTCGCTAATGTGGAGCCGCACCGTGCCGGCTTTGGGTTTGGGCTCGGAGTGGCTGTACGCATAAGCGAGGGTCTCTCGGCCGTTCCAGGCAATCCAGGTGAGTTCACCTGGACCGGCGCTTACGGAACACAATTTTTTTGTGATCCAAAGGAGCGCCTGGTCGTGGTGGTTGGAACGGCTGCGCCCGGAGAGATCCGCAAGTACTACCGCGAGCAAGTCCAGGATATCGTCTATGCCGGCATAGTTCGCTAGTTCGCTTGCCGTCGGAAAAGCTCGATAAACAGATTGGATAATTAGCAAGTGATGCCTGTGCCGCGGACGGGCATCAAACTAAAAATACCACACCGTCGCCTGCTATCCGCGTCGGGCGAATCGGACCCAGTGCATGGAAACAGCAAGATCGCCTCTGCCATCGCTGCGAAGCTCACCGGAGAGAGGTGATGCGCCAAGCCATCGCCGTGCTAGCGCTTGGCTCGCGCGATGAACGGTCCTGGGGGAAAGCGCTCAAATGCACCCAGCCTTGCGCCCGCAATCCTGGCGGGCTTGGTACCGAGCGTCATTGACCCAAGGTAGATCGGATCGATCCGCCCTGAGAGGTGAAGGCGGTGTACTGCGGCGCGGAGGGCTCGCTATTGCGACCTTTCTTGGTCGCTGGTTCGGGCTGTTGGTGGTGACTGCCACTTTGGTGTCTGTGCGCAGTTGCGACGATCGCGCGGCCTCCATTGCATCTGAGAATGGCGAACAAGTCCCATTGAAATCGGTGCTCAGTGCGGTGTGGCGTGAACTGCGGCAATCGTCGTGCCGGCCGGTGTCGCGGCCGTACCTAGAGAGTGAGTATGACGCATTGGCCGCGAGGGACGAGCCATTGTGCGGCATTGTTCTAGTTCTCACGTCGACGGTCAAAACCGGACACATTAGCACGACGAGCGCTCGGGTTGCGCAGCCTGCGCCGAGCTCGCCGATCCACCGCAAATCGCGGAGTGGCGGCTTGGTACCGTCAGATGTTTGCCGTGCGGTGGCCCGTTTTTTGCTGCCGAATGTGAGCAATTCGTCAGGGCCGACGAGAAACTTGGAAGGGGTTCATGGGCGGGGCAACGGAAACTTTCTACAGCGTAATCAGACGCCAGGGTATCACGCGCCGTAGTTTCCACAAATTTTGCAGTTTGACGGCCTCGAGCTTCGGACTCGGCCCGCTCGCCGCAAGCAGGATTGCCAATGCCCTGGAGACCAAACCGCGTATGCCCGTCATCTGGCTGCACGGGCTCGAGTGTACCTGCTGCTCGGAAAGCTTTATCCGCTCGGCCCACCCGTTAATCAAAGACGTGCTGTTGTCGATGATTTCGCTCGACTATGACGATACGATCATGGCCGCGGCAGGTCACCAGGCTGAAGCCATTCTGGAGGAAACCCGTGCCAGGTACAAAGGTAGATATGTGCTTGCCGTCGAAGGCAACGCGCCGCTGAATGAGGGGGGCATGTTCTGCATTGACGGCGGCAAGCCGTTCGTTGAGCGGCTCAGGTGGATGGCGGAATCATCCATGGCGGTCATTGCCTGGGGGACCTGCGCATCCTGGGGCTGCGTGCAAGCCGCCAAGCCCAATCCGACAGGCGCTGTACCGATCGATAAGGTGATCACCGACAAGCCGATCGTCAAGGTTCCCGGGTGTCCCCCCATCGCAGAGGTCATGACCGGCCTAGTGACCTTCATCACCACGTTCGGAAGGCTTCCTGAGCTCGATCGCCAAGGACGCCCAAAGATGTTTTATTCCGAGCGCATCCACGACAAGTGCTATCGGCGTTCGCACTTCGACGCCGGCCAATTTGTCGAGGAGTGGGACGATGAGTGCGCCCGCAAGGGCTACTGCCTGTACAAGATGGGCTGCAAGGGGCCGACCACTTACAATGCCTGTTCGGCCCTTCGCTGGAACGGGGGCGTTTCATTCCCCATTCAATCAGGCCACGGCTGCTTGGGCTGCTCCGAAGACGGCTTTTGGGACAAAGGTTCGTTTTACGATCGGCTCACGACCATCCAGCAGTTCGGCATCGAGAAGAACGCCGATCAGATCGGCATGGCCGCTGCCGGCGTGGTTGGGCTGGCCGTTGCCGCACATGCGGCGGTCACGGCCGTGAAGCGATTGACCCACAAGCCGGATCGCGCAGTTCCCAAAGACAAGCCGACTTGAGAGGGCGACGGTGGCGGTCCAGACACCGAATGGGTTTAACCTCGATCGTTCCGGCAAGCGCATTGTGATCGATCCGCTGACCCGGATCGAGGGCCACCTGCGCGTCGAAGCCAACCTCGATGCGGACAACGTGGTCCGCAATGCGGTCTCGAGCGGGACGATGTGGCGCGGAATCGAAGTCATCTTGCGCGGGCGGGATCCGCGCGACGCCTGGGCGTTCACCGAACGGATTTGCGGTGTCTGCACCGGCACCCATGCGCTCACCTCGGTGCGTGCCGTTGAAAATGCGCTAGGGATCACCGTTCCGGAAAATGCCAACTCGATCCGCAACGTCATGCAGCTGTGCCTGCTTGTGCATGATCATCTCGTGCATTTCTATCACCTGCACGCGCTGGATTGGGTCGACGTCATCTCTGCGCTCAAGGCCGATCCCAAGTCCACCTCGGCGCTGGCGCAGTCTATCTCGCCCTGGCCGCTGTCATCCCCTGGCTACTTCAAGGATCTGCAGATCAGGCTCACCAAATTCTTCGAATCAGGGCAGCCCGGTCCGTTCAAGAACGGCTATTGGGGGCATCCGGCGTACAAGCTGCCACCTGAAGTGAACCTGATGGCCGTGGCGCATTATCTGGAAGCGCTCGACTTCCAGAAGGAGATCGTCAAGATCCAAGCAGTCTATGGGGGCAAGAACCCGCATCCGAACTGGCTGGTCGGGGGCGTGGCCTGCGCGATCAATATCGATGGAACCGGTGCGGCCGGTGCGGTCAATATGGAGCGGCTTAACCTGGTGTCCTCGGTCATCGACCGTTCGATCGAGTTTGTCGAGCAGGTCTATCTGCCCGACATTGCGGCGATCGGCTCGTTTTATAAAGACTGGCTGCACGGCGGCGGACTTTCCAGCAAAAGCGTGATGTCCTATGGCGATATCCCCGAAATCGCCAACGACTGTTCCGCGAAAAGTCTCAAGCTGCCGCGCGGCGTCATTCTTGGCGGCAATCTTGAGGAGATTTTGCCGGTCGACCTTGGCGATCCCGAGCAGATCCAGGAATTCGTCGCGCATTCATGGTATAGATACCCTAGCGAGTTCAGCGGATTGCATCCTTGGGAGGGCATCACCGAGCCGAACTTTGAGCTAGGGGCAAAGGTCAAAGGCAGCAGAACAGATATCAAGGAGCTCGACGAAGGCGGCAGGTATTCCTGGATCAAAGCGCCGCGCTGGCGCGGCCACGCCGTCGAGGTCGGGCCGTTGGCGCGATACATCATCGGTTATGCGCAAGGCAAAGCCGAATTCAAGGAGCCGGCCAACAGACTGCTCAAGGGGCTCAATCTTCCCCTGAACGCGCTGTTTTCGACATTTGGCCGTACTGCGACGCGGGCACTCGAATGCCAGTGGGCGGCACATCAGATGCGTTATTTCCAGGACAAGCTGGTCGTCCACATCAAGGCAGGCAATAGCGCAACCGCCAACGTCAGCAAGTGGAAGCCGGAAAGCTGGCCTAACGAGGCCAAGGGCCACGGTTTCACCGAGGCGCCGCGCGGCGCGCTCGGGCACTGGATCAAGATCAAGGACACCAAGATCGACAATTACCAATGTGTCGTGCCGACCACGTGGAATGGGTCTCCTCGCGATTCCAAGGGCAATATTGGCGCCTTTGAGGCTTCCCTGATCGGGACCCCGATCGCGGACCCGAAGCGGCCCTTGGAGATCTTGCGCACGATCCATTCCTTTGATCCGTGTTTGGCGTGCTCAACCCATGTGATCAATCCTGACGGCCAAGAAATGGCTTCAGTCAATGTTCGGTAGGGACATGCCCGACAGGGCTCCGCAAAACCCTGCCGCCGTCGATGCGCCACCGACTGTTGGCGGCGGCCGTGGCGCCGCTTACGTCTATGAAGCGCCGGTGCGACTGTGGCACTGGGTCAATGCGGCGGCCATTCTGGTGCTGGGCGTGACCGGCTATCTCATTGGAACCGGGACACCGGCGATGCCGGGAGAGGCTAGCGGCAATTTCTTGTTCGGCTATATCCGCTTTACGCATTTCTCTGCAGGATATGTGCTCGGCGTCGGCTTTCTGCTGCGCATCTACTGGGCCCTGATGGGAAACCCGCATGCGATGCAGATCTTTTGCGTGCCGCTCTGGCGCAGCTGCTTTTGGCGCGAAGTTTACGATGAGATGCGCTGGTACGCGTTCCTCGCAGTTGAGCCCGACAGACGCGTCGGGCACAATCGGCTGGCTCAGCTTGCGATGTTCTTTATGTTCACGCAGACGATCACGTTCATGATCGTCACAGGCTTTGCACTTTATGGACAGGGCGCGGGCCGTGACAGCTGGCAGTACAAACTGTTCGGCTGGGTATTTGCAATCTGGCCTAACAGTCAGGACGTCCATACCTGGCATCATCTCGGGCTGTGGGTCGTCGTGACCTTTGCGCTGGTCCACATCTACGCGGTGATCCGGGAAGACATCATGTCGGAGCGGAGCATCTCCTCGATGATTTCCGGTCAGCGTCAGTTTCGCGATTGACTGGGAAGCGGATGCTGACTCCGGAGAGCAAAAAAAGGATCCTGGTGCTTGGCATCGGCAATATCCTATGGGCCGACGAGGGATTCGGCGTGCGAGTGGTCGAGGAGTTTCATCGTCGCTACAGCATCGATGACAACGTCTCCATCCTCGATGGTGGCACGCAGGGGCTCTACCTTGTCAGTTTCCTTGAGCAGGCCGATTGCTTGATCGTGTTCGATGCCATCGACTATGGACTTTCGCCCGGGCAGTTGAAGCTTGTGCGGGATGACGAGGTGCCGAAGTTTAGCGCTGCCAAAAAGCTGAGCCTGCATCAGACCGGCTTTCAAGAGGTCTTGAGTGCAGCCGACCTGCTTGACCGCTGCCCGCGAGAACTCGCTCTGATCGGCTGTCAGCCGCTGGACCTGGAGCGTTGGGGCGGTCCGCTGACTGCTCCGGTGCGCTTTCAGATCGCGCCTGCGATCGAACTGGCTTGCAAACTGCTGGCCCAGTGGGGCTCGCCGGCGAAACTGCGAGCCTCGCCGCTGCCTGCATCAGAACGGCTGTTGGGGAACAATATCGACCATGTAAATTATGAAAGGGCGCAGCCGATCTAGCGGCGCGCGGCTATTCATGTGCCTTGGCTTACCAATGACGATTGTTGAGACCGACGGCATCACGGCGCTATGCGAGTATGGCGATGAACAGCGGCGTGTCTCAGTCATGCTGCTCTCCGGCGCGTCGGTCGGCGCCAAGGTCCTCGTCCATATCGACACAGCGGTGCGGCTGTTGGAGGAGGATGAAGCAAGTCGGATCTCGGAAGCACTCGACGGGCTTGAGGCCGGCCTCAATGGCGAGGACTGCGATCGCTTCTTTGCGGACTTGATCGCGCGTGAGCCGCAATTGCCCGACCATCTGCGCTAGCGGCGCCGCGCACGGACTCGCGCCAGCGCGCCTTGCTCGCAAATCGAATCTGCTTCGTAGGCAACCTCTACACCGAAAATGTCAAGCGCTTACAGCCGCTGATCCGGGCGCGAACGCGATCGCCTTGAGACGATGGATTGGCATGTGCCTTGCTAATACCTCGCCGAGCAGAGCCAGAACACTATCAGAAAGGCGTCTGATGAATTTCCAGCCGGCGAAGCATGATCTGGCGCGGCCCGCTCTGTCCGAGGTAGAGAGTGTGGGCGTCCATGCACATCTTGCCACACAGGATCCTGGGAGGTGGGGCGTGGAGCTGCCGTCGCCAGCCGGTCCCGTATGTTCGCTCCGGGCCAACCATGTCGCAATCGCGCTTTCTGAACAGATCAAGGCGCACCGGCGGCCCGCGCAAGGGGTCGTAACCGCGCGCAGCGCCGGTGGCGGGCTGGGCGGGCGCCTCGGCCTGCGTGGCCCGCCGACGCAGATCGAGCTCCATCAGCGCGGCACACTCCGCCGGGTCGGCAAGAGCCAGATCCGTTTGGTCAAGATCGACCGCATCTCGGCGCCGATCGTGGGATCACACGCCGGTGGTGACTGCACCGCCGATGGCATTTCCTCTCGGCCAGCCCCACGGAACGTCGCATCATGAAAACAGCGGCGCGCATCGGATACGAAGGCGCCGCTGCGGCGGTGGGTGGGTTTCCCGTGGATGCGGATAGTCGCGACATCGTCCATAGCGGGCCCACGGCTGTGGCGGCGCCGGCCAAGCGCGCTTGGCGTGATGCCGACGAGCTTGCAAAAAATTGTCCGAATGCCATCACGCTGTTATCGAATGCCGCTGCCGCCGCTCGTGGCCAGAAGAGCGACGCACGCACACAACTGTATAGGCTTTCGAATCTCAGTGATCTCGAGCGCAACCTGATTGCCGAAGTGCTTGGCAAAGGCGAGGTCGCCGGCGTCGTTGCGCTGCCAGATGGCTCCCAGGCGGAAATCCAGGAGTCCGCACTTGCGGGAATCTGGCGCGTGCGTATCGGGACGGGTCCGGCAGACGAATATGTTGAGGTCGGGGCGATCCCGCAGATTGTGCGGCGCGCCGCAACGGACCTGACGTCGACCGATCTGGTGATCGGCGCCGCGCCTGGCGGCGCGATGAACGTGCTGCCGGTGCTCGCCGAAACACGCGAGCGGGCCCGCGCCTGGCGGTCTGGCATGCGCGCGCATGTCATCAATCTCACGCTGTTGCCGATGAACGCCATCGACCTGGCGTTTCTCCAGCAAAGCGTGGGCAATGGTCCGGTCCAACTCATCTTCCGCGGCTACGGCGCGTGCCGAGTGCGGGCGACCGCGACACGGAATGTATGGTCGGTGCAGTTCTTCAATTCCATCGACAACATCATCCTGGATACGCTTGAGGTCGGCGGCGTGCCGATTGTTGCGTTGGCTGCCGACGAGGATTTCGAGGATTCCGCCGAACGCCTGCAGGAGATCATGAAAGCTTACGTCACATGAAGAGCTTGGAGAATATTTGGCATCCGGCCGGTTCTCACAGACGGCGCGCCCGTCCAATGTGGCGTGGGCTGGATCATGCACAACCGACCAGAGAGCAATGGCGACGCAGACTGCTGCGCGAGTGCGTTGCGTCCCAAAAATTGAAAGCGTCTTCGGCTTTCGCGCGTCGAAGTTCGGCTTCGCGTCGGTTGAAAATGATGCTTGAGCGCAAACAGGACCTTCGCAGGAGCGGGCACGCCGATGTGTCGGCATCTGAGGAGATGCTCGTAGCAGCCTATTGGGATACCGCCGGTCGAACCGTGCGTACGCGACCGACCTTGAACGATCCGTGTTCAGGGTCGAAGCGATTGGGTTTCGCACGGGCGGAGGGCAGGGCCGGCAGCGCGATGGGCGCGCCTTGGGCCATGAAGATGGTCGTTTTCCTGCGTAACGGCGCCTGCCAAGGGCATGCTGGGCGGAAATCGAACCTGCGCTCGCGAGTTCGATCTCGCGACATTGAGCTTGGTGTCAGTGAAATCGCATCATTGAGCTCGATTGCCTGTTGCTCCCTGCTCTCGGCGAACTCCGCACGCAAAGGTATGGGTGGTGCCCGCGCCGAAGCAGCGGTCCTTGCCACGATGTGGCCGGCCAACCGCCGAGCGCCAAATCATATCCATGCGCCACATCCCAGTCTGACCGACCGCCGGCATTTCTTGCGCGAGATGATGGCGGAGCGGTGCGCATGAGCCTCGTCGCCCGCAACAAAATCGATGTCACCATATCGCTTGCTGCCGACGTCATCGCCGCGGTCGAGATCCTGCCGCGAGTCCGGCCGCCACTGGCACGGCTGTTCGCCGGCAAACCGGCATCGGCGTTGCTCGAGGCGCTACCGCAGCTCTTCACAGTATGTGCCGCTGCGCAACAAACCGCATTGCTGTCCGCGATCGAGGCGGCACGTGACGAAAAGATCATGCTCGGGACGAAACAGCGTCGGATGATCCTGGTCGTTGCCGAGCGCATCTCAGAATTGCTGCGGGGCCTCTTTGTCGGGCATCCTACGCCTAACGTCAGTGCGGCGGCGATCCGGTCCCTCATACGAGGGTTGTCAGTGCTTGTCGGCAACGCACGGCCAGCACGCGGTTCTGCTCGGCGCGAGGCTATAGCGCAGATTGTGGCTGCGCTCGCGGCACTCGGCATGCCGGATGAAGATGGCGCGCCGAGGCCCGGTAGCCCGTTCGCGCTTTGCATTGCAGCGCTTGACGACGTCGACTTGAAGTCCATCCCGATCGCGCACTCGTTCTTGTCCGCTGCCGACGACCGCAACATTACTGAACGGCTGCTCGGCGATGACCCGACATTTTGCCATTGTCCCGATCTTGGGGGACGTGCGCCCGAGACGGGTCCATGGGCGCGCCAAATGACGCGTGATCGGCTCTGGCTGGGTCGGTCGGGTGCGGTCGCGCGGCTGAATGCCAGAATTGCAGAAATCGTGCGGCTATGCGATTGGCTCAAGTCCGGTGCTCATATCGAGTCGGCCGAGCCTGGGATCATCGAAAGCTACAAGCTAGGTGCTGGACGAGGAGCGGCCGCGGTCGAATGCGCCAGGGGCCGGCTCCATCACGCGGTCGAGCTTGATCCGCAGGGCCAGATATCCCGCTTCGAATGTCTTGCACCGACGGAATGGAATTTCCACTGGCGCGGACCGCTTGTCCGGAATCTGCAGGGCGCGGCGCTGACGGCCAGACGACATCAGAAAGCGGTTCGTGCGGTGATTGAATCGCTTGATCCCTGCGTCGGGTTCACGCTGAAGTTTCGCAAAGTTGACGATGCATGAAATGGCGCTTTGTCAAAGCATCGTCGAAATCGTCGAGGAGGAGGCGCGTCGCCGATCGTTTTCCCAGGTGCGGAGCGTCTGTCTGGAGATCGGGGCGTTGAGCCATGTTGCGCCTGAAGCGATCAGGTTCTGCTTTGCTGTCGTTGCAACGCGGACCATTGCCGAGGGCGCGGCTCTTAGGATCATCGAACGTTCCGGCGTGGCCTGGTGCATGACCTGTTCGAAGAGCGTCGAGATTGCACGGCGCGATGAGTGCTGTCCATGCTGCGGCAGCTATCAGTTGCAGGTAACGGCAGGCGAAGAGATGCGAGTGAAAGAGCTGGAGATCGATTGATGTGTAGCGTATGCGGCTGCAGCGGACAGGCGTCTTCAACCGAACGCGCCGAACTGCATGATGCCCAAGGCCGCGCTCGCGAGCGTCCCCATGTGCAGGACAATCGCGATCGCCATGAGGCGCATCTGCATGGCGATCGGGACCTGCAGCATTCACACCATGCCCGCCATGATCACCCTCATCATCCTGGCCATCATCAGGCGCATGGTGGGCAGGCGCTTGTGAGCCGCGGCGCCGACCTGTCTGCCTTGAAGGTCGCGGGCATGAGCTGCGAGCACGTCATTCAGGTCGGGCGCGACATCCTTGGCAAGAATAACAGGATCGCGGCGGAAAACCGCGCCCTCTTCATGGCCGACGATCTGCTCGTATTTAATCTTATGTCCAGTCCTGGTGCAGGCAAGACCGCGCTGCTGGTCCGCGCCGTGTCCGAGCTCAAGGGCAGCTGCCCGGTCGGGGTCATCGAGGGCGATCAGCAGACCTCGAACGATGCCGAACGCATTCGCTCGGCCGGCGTGCCAGCTATTCAAGTCAATACCGGCAAGTGTTGCCATCTCGACGCTGCCATGATTGGTGAGGCGTATCGCCGCTTGCCGCCGCTCACGCGCGGTATTCTCTTCATCGAGAACGTCGGGAATCTGGTCTGTCCCGCTGCCTTCGATCTAGGCGAGGCTTGCAAGATCGTGGTGTTGTCGACCACCGAAGGCGAAGACAAGCCGCTCAAATATCCGGATATGTTTGCCGCTTCGTCGCTCATGCTGATCAACAAGATCGATCTGGCGTCGCTGCTAGAGTTCGATTTGGGCAAGACCGTCGAATACGCAAGACGCGTCAATCCCAAGATCGAAGTGCTCACGGTCTCGGCGCGGACCGGCGAGGGTTTTGGCGCACTCTACGCTTGGATCGATAAACAGGCAGCGCATCAAAGGCGCGCCTTGGAGGACACCAGGCGATGAGCGCCGCCACCAGCTGCGACCGAACGCGGCTGCGCGTGCGCGTGAGCGGGGCCGTGCAAGGGGTCGGCTTTCGTCCCTACGTCTATGGCCTCGCCACGCGATACGGATTGGCGGGGTTCGTCGTCAATGGCCCCGAGGGCGTCACAATCGAAGTCGAGGGTCACCGGGCGCCCGAGTTTGTCGCCGCTTTGCCGCTCAAGCCGCCTCCACTGGCACGTATCGACCACATCAGCGTTCAGCGCACCGGGGCGCTCGCGGCACAAGACTTTTCAATTCGCGCGAGCGAAGGCGGCAGGTTGTCAACTCGGATCGTTGCCGATGCCGCGACCTGCCGGCAATGCCTGGGTGAGTTATTCGATCCAGAAAATCGCCATTACCTTTATCCCTTCGTCAGCTGCTCCCATTGCGGCCCGCGCTACACGATCTCCGAACAGCTTCCGTACGATCGCCGCAACACGGTCATGAAAGCTTTCAGGCTGTGTGCCGCCTGCGCGGCCGAATATGCCGATCCAGCGAGCCGCAGGTTTCATGCGGAGGCGATCGCGTGTCCGATATGCGGTCCTCGGCTTAGCCATGGGGTCAACGCCATTGTTGCGGCGATTGCCGGCGGCCAAATCGTGGCGATAAAGGGGCTCGGCGGGTATCAGCTGCTTTGCGATGCGCGCAACCAGGACGCCGTGCAGCGTTTGCGCAGCAGAAAGCAGCGCCCCCAGAAGCCGTTCGCGGTCATGGTCTCTTCCATAGGGCGTGTCAATGAAATCGCGGAAGCGAACGCGGCAGAGCTTGCGTTGCTCGAATCCGTAGCACGTCCCGTCGTCCTTTTAGCTTCGCGCAATGATTTGGCGCCCGCCATAGCTCCTGGCTTATCCCGCGTAGGTGTCATGCTGCCGGTAGCGCCACTGCATCACCTCATCTTTCATGCGCTTCACTCGACAGGAGCATGGCTTGCGGGGGCAGGCCCGGTCATCGTCGCAACCAGCGCCAATTCTTGCGGCGAACCGCTCGTGATCGACAACGCGCAGGCGCTGCGGCGGCTCGCGGGGATCGCCGACTTTGTCGTGACCCATGATCGCGATATCCTGACGCGTGCCGATGACTCCGTGCTGTCGGTGGTGGCCAGCCGGACCCAATTCGTTCGCCGGGCACGTGGCTATGTTCCCGAGCCGATCCGGCTTGCGAGGTCTGTGCCGGTCGTGCTCGCCGTCGGCGGCGCGCTGAAATCAACCGTCACCATCACGCGCGACAACGAAGCCTTCGTCTCCCAGCATATTGGCGATCTCGATACGGCCGAAGGGATCTGTGTGTTCGAGCAGACGATCCACCACCTCACATCGACTCTTGATGTGGAGCCTGTCGTCATCGCCCATGATATGCATCCCAATATGGCGTCGACCCGGTTTGCGCAAGCAAGCGGCCGGGCGCTTGTCGCCGTCCAGCATCACCACGCCCACGCTGCCGCCGTCATCGCTGAGCATGGCCATGCCGGACCTGCGCTTGCCTTGGTGCTCGACGGCCATGGCCTCGGTTCCGACGGTGGTAACTGGGGGGGCGAGCTATTGTTGTGCGAAGGAACGAGGTTTCGACGCATCGGGCATCTCGCGCCCCTGCAAATGCCTGGCGGCGATCGCGCAGCCCGCGAGCCGTGGCGCATGGCAAGCGCAATATTGCAGGCGCTCGGCCGACGTCACGAAATCGGGCCTCGCTTTGCTGCGCAGCGGCAGGCTGGGCGTGTGTCGGCATTGCTCGATCAAGCGGGCGGGGCCACCACGACCAGCGCGGGCCGGTTGTTCGATGCCGCCGCGGCGCTGCTGGGGGTTGCAAGTTTGCAGAGCTATGAGGGCGAAGCCGCGATGAAGCTCGAAGCGATGGTGCGGCGGACTGAGATTTTCGAGGCGGGCTGGACCATCGACCGCGGCGTGCTGTCGCTTCGTCCGCTATTTTCGCGGTTGATTGCAGACGACCTCGACGCCGCAGACGGAGCCGGGCTGTTTCATGGCACCTTTGCCGCCGCCTGCATCGACTGGGTCGGGCGCGCTGCGCGGAGAACCGGCGTCAATACCATCACTCTAAGCGGCGGCTGTTTTCTGAACGCGGTGCTGGCGGATGAAATTGAACGCGGGTGCCGCAGCGCAGGCCTCACCCCGCTGGTGCCACGGCAGCTGCCGCCCAACGATGGCGGCTTGAGCCTTGGTCAGGCCTGGATTGCCGCTCTGCAGACTGCCGAACGGCCGTCAGCCCTGAAAGGAGCAACCTGATATGTGTCTTTCGGTCCCGGCAAAGATTTCGAAAATTCTTCCCGACGATATGGCGATCGTGTCCATCGATGGGGTCAGCTTGGAAATTTCGATCGCTCTCATCGATGAGCTCGATGTCGGCGACAGCGTTCTTGTCCATGTCGGCTACGCCCTATCGAAGATCGACCCGACAGAAGCCAAGCGCACGTTGCAGCTCCTGCAGGAGCTAGGCAGTGCAGGGCAGGAACCTTGATCATGAAATATGCCGATGAATTTCGTGACAAGACCATCGCGCTGGGGCTCGCGCGGGCGATTGGCGCCGAAGCCGGTCCGCGACGGGCTTACCGGTTCATGGAGTTCTGCGGCGGACACACTCATGCGATCTCCCGCTACGGCCTCGAGGATTTGCTGCCCGCGAACGTTCGCATGATCCACGGGCCCGGCTGTCCCGTCTGCGTTCTGCCCGCCAGCCGGATTGACATGGCGATCCGGCTCGTCGAGCGGCCGGAGGTCACTCTGTGCGTGTATGGCGACCTGATGCGCGCGCCCGGGTCGCAGGGACAGTCCCTGATGCGCGCCAAAGCGCTCGGCGCAGACATTCGGATGGTCTATTCGACACTCGACGCTATCCGGCTCGCCGAACAGGTGCCAAGCCGGGAGGTGGTCTTCTTTGCCATCGGATTTGAGACCACGACGCCCCCGACGGCGGTGATGGTCCGGATTGCCGAAAAGAAGCGGCTGAGGGGCCTCAGCGTGTTCTGCAACCACGTGCTTACGCCCTCTGCGATGCATAGCATTCTCGAGAACCCGAAGATGCGCAACATCGGTGGGGTCGCAATCGATGGCTTCGTCGGTCCTGCACATGTCAGTACGATCATCGGTACGCAGCCTTACGAGCCCCTGGTGGAACAATTCGGCAAGCCGATCGTCATCGCGGGATTTGAACCGCTCGACGTGATGCAGGCGATCCTGATGCTGGTGCGGCAGGTGAATGAAGGCCGCTACGAGGTGGAGAACCAATACAGCCGAGCGGTGACGCGCCAAGGCAATCGACGCGCCAAGGACGAGGTCTCGCAGGTATTCGAACTGCGTGAGCAGTTCGAATGGCGGGGGCTTGGTCTCGTCCCCAACAGCGGACTGAAGCTGAAGCGGGCCTACGCGGGATTTGATGCCGAGGCGCGCTTTGCGATGCACGAGCTGCGTGTCGCCGACAATCCGGCATGCGAGTGCTGCGCGATCCTGCGCGGCGCCAAGCGGCCGGTTGACTGCAAGCTGTTTGGAACCGTCTGCACGCCGGAAACACCCATCGGGTCCTGCATGGTTTCCTCGGAAGGCGCTTGTGCCGCGTATTGGACCTACGGCCGAGTTCGCGATGATCAGGTGAGGCGGTTGTCATGAGCGGTAAGGATTATCATGGCAAGCTCGACGCCGAGAACGGACGCGTTGATCTTTCCCACGGATCCGGGGGGCGCGCCATGGCACAACTGATCTCCGGCCTTTTTCACCAAGCCTTCGGTAATGAATGGCTCGCCCGCTGCAATGATCAGTCGGCTTTTGAGGTTGCGGCAGGCAGGATGGTGATGACGACCGACGGCTATGTGGTCTCGCCGCTGTTCTTTCCCGGCGGCAATATCGGGTCATTGGCTGTGCACGGCACGATCAATGATGTCGTGATGGCCGGCGCGCGTCCGCTCTATCTGTCGGCTAGCTTCATCATCGAGGAGGGGTTCCGGTTTTCGGATCTAACGACGATTGCGCAGTCGATGGGCGTGGCGGCGCGCGGTGCCGGCGTTTACATCATCACTGGGGATACCAAGGTCGTCGAGCGCGGCAAGGCGGATGGGTTGTTCATCTCTACGACCGGGATCGGGGTTCTGGCCGATGGGCTCGATCTGTCCGCCGACAAAGCAAGGATCGGGGACCGTGTGCTGGTGTCGGGCAGCCTTGGCGATCATGGGGTGGCGATCATGTCAACGCGCCAGCACGCCGCTCTTCAAGTTGAGATCGTCTCGGATTCGGCATCGCTGCATGACCTCGTGGCCGTCATGATGGCGGCTGGCGGGCGCGGCATCCGGGTGATGCGTGACCCCACGCGCGGCGGTCTTGCCGCCACCCTCAACGAGATTGCGCATCAGTCTGGCCTCGGGTTCCGTCTGCAGGAAGCGGCCATTCCGGTAAAGCCTGCGGTTGCGGCCACCTGCGAACTCCTTGGGCTTGATCCGATCCATGTCGCTAATGAGGGTAAGCTCGTTGCGATCGTCGCGCCTGATGTGGCTGATGCCGTGCTTGCAGCCATGAAGGCGCATCCGCTCGGGTGCGATGCAGCCGATATTGGCGAGGCCGTAGCTGACGATCACAAATTTGTGCAATTGGCCACCAGTTTCGGCGGCGGACGTATTGTCGATTGGTTGTCAGGCGAACAATTGCCTCGGATCTGCTGAACACGCCACACCCGTTTGTGGGGAGCATGAGGGAACGATGGTCAAGCTCAGCGAGCATGGTCGTCTCAATCCGCTTCGCATCTGTTTGTTTGAAATCCTGCGTCGCCGATCAAAGATCGCTGAATTCCTACGCCATTTAGCCGCCTGCATCGCAATATCGCTGCGCTCTTGCGATTAAAAAGCCCCTCTAGGCAGGGAGTTTTCAAATGAAGGTCGGAGTCCCCAAGGAAATCAAGGCGCACGAATATCGCGTGGGCCTTACCCCTGGAGCCGTCCGCGAATACGTGGCAGCGGGCCACCGCGTGATGATCGAGACCAATGCCGGCGCCGGCATTGGTGCAACCGATGACGATTATCGCGCCGCCGGCGCAACGATTCTGGATTCCGCAGGGGAGATATTTGCATCGAGCGAGATGATCGTAAAGGTTAAGGAGCCTCAGCCGTCCGAATGGAGCCAGCTGCGGGAGAGCCAGATCCTGTTCACTTACCTGCATCTGGCGCCGGACCCGGAGCAGGCCAAGGGGCTCCTGAAATCTGGGTGCACCGCGATCGCTTATGAGACCGTAACTGATGCCCATGGTGGTCTTCCACTCCTGGCGCCGATGAGCGAGGTCGCAGGTAGGCTTGCGATCGAAGCTGCGGGTAGTGCGCTGAAGCGGAGTGCAGGCGGACGAGGGCTGTTGATCGGTGGAGTGCCCGGTGTTCAGCCGGCTCGGATCGTTGTGATCGGAGGCGGCGTCGTCGGCACGCACGCCGCACGCATGGCGGTCGGTTTGGGCGCGGAGGTCACCATCATCGACCGCTCGATACCCCGGCTCCGCGAGCTGGACGAGCTATTCGAAGGGCGGGTTCGTACCAGATTCTCTACCATCGAATCCGTGGAGGAGGAGGTATTTGCGGCCGATGTGGTGATTGGTGCGGTGCTCGTTCCAGGAGCGAGCGCGCCGAAGCTGGTCCGCCGGAGCATGCTGAGCTCAATGCGTAAGAGGGCGGTCATCGTGGATGTCGCTATCGATCAGGGCGGCTGCTTTGAGACGTCGCACCCAACCACTCACGCTGATCCAACTTACGAAGTGGATGGCATCATTCATTATTGCGTGGCCAATATGCCCGGCGCGGTGCCGCTAACCTCGAGCCAGGCACTGAACAACGCCACGCTGCCGTTTGGTTTGGCCCTGGCCAACAAGGGCTTTTCCGCCGTGCTCGAGAGTCCGCACCTGCGCGCGGGCCTCAATGTCCATCGGGGTCGGCTGACTTACAAGGCGGTTGCCGAGAGCCTCGGGCTCCCCTTCTCTCCGATCGAACAGGCTGCGGCCTGATTCCCAGAGGCCCACACGGGCGTTTCCTCCCTGACTTGGGCCACCCTTCGGGGTGGCTTTTTTTTCGGCTCTTTCGACCTGCTCAGTACCGCTGGCATTTCTTTGAGCGCGGAACGAAGCCGAGGGATCACCAGACGATCGCGCTTGGCTTTCGGTCGTCCCCGTGCTGCGAGCCAACTACCTCCGTCCTCTACAGGGAAAGCAGGTTTGCCGGTCATCCGCAGGGATTGAACATTGCCTGCCGCAGCTTGCCCAGAGGGACCACGATCATCGAAGCGACCGTTATCTGCGCAATCGGGCACGACGTTTTCTGGCTGTGCTGGGAAATGCGAACTGGGCTGGCGGATCGACCCTGCGCTCTAACTACAGTGTCGAGATCAAGCTGCCGTGAGGCCGATTGTAGCATTTGCGACAACCATTGAGGCGGCGACATGCCTTTGGAAAATAGCCGAGACAGATCAAGCCCAGGCTCTTTGGCATAAGACTTGAAGGCAAGAAGCGGTCCGCACTTTGCTTATGGAATCGCAGTAATGGCCTACAAGATAATCGCGTCCCAGTGCACCGTCTGTGGCGCGTGTGAGTTCGAATGTCCCAACGCGGCGATCAGCCTGAAGAACGATATATATGTGATCAATCCGGCCCAGTGCACTCAATGTGAGGGTCATTTTGAGGCGCCGCAATGCGCTGTCGTTTGCCCAGTGCCCGACACCTGCGTGCCGGCATAAGGGGGGCCGATGAGGGGGACTGCGGCACAAAGCAGGATGACGACTCTAGCGACGGCTGTCTGGGTCGGGGGCCTGGTTCTCTCACCCGTTGATCCCGCGTTGGCCAGGACTTGCGCGATCAGCTTGGAGGGGCGCGCGGGGCAATCATCGTCGGCTGGAGTTTTCCGTGAGCGAGCGGAGTAGACAATGGTAGCTGTACAAGAGACGGTCGAGCGCGTCCGGCGCATCGACGTCGACCAGTATCGATATGGGTTTGAGACGGAGATCGAGTCCGAGAAGGCCCCCAAGGGGTTGTCGGAAGACACCGTCCGCTTTATCTCCGCCAAGAAGGATGAGCCGGCCTGGATGCTGGAATGGCGTCTGGAGGCGTTCCGCCGCTGGCTGACCATGACCGAGCCGACCTGGGCGCGCGTCAACTATCCGAAGATCGACTACCAGGACATCTATTACTACGCGGCGCCGAAGCCGAAGAAGGCGCTGACCTCGATCGACGAGATCGATCCGGAGATTCTCAAGACCTACGAGAAGCTCGGCATTCCCCTGCGCGAGGTTGCGATCCTCGAGGGCGTCGAGCCGGCTCCGGGCGGCGAACAGACGCCGAGCCGCAAGATCGCGGTCGACGCGGTGTTCGATTCGGTTTCGGTCGCCACCACCTTCAAGGCGGAGCTGAAGAAGGCCGGCGTGATCTTCATGCCGATCTCGGAGGCGATCCGCGAGCATCCCGAGCTGGTGCAGAAGTATCTCGGCAGCGTGGTGCCGACCTCGGACAACTATTTCGCGACGCTGAACTCGGCGGTGTTCTCCGACGGCTCGTTCGTCTACGTGCCGCCGGGCGTGCGCTGCCCGATGGAGCTGTCGACCTATTTCCGCATCAACGAGCGCAACACCGGCCAATTCGAGCGCACGCTGATCATCGCCGACAAGGCCTCCTACGTCTCCTATCTCGAAGGCTGCACCGCGCCGCAGCGCGATGAGAATCAGCTGCATGCCGCCGTGGTCGAGCTGGTCGCGCTCGACGACGCCGAGATCAAATATTCGACGGTGCAGAACTGGTACCCCGGCAATTCCGAGGGTAAGGGCGGCATCTACAATTTCGTCACCAAGCGTGGCGACTGCCGCGGCAAGAATTCCAAGATCTCGTGGACCCAGGTCGAGACCGGCTCCGCGATCACCTGGAAGTATCCGAGCTGCATCCTGCGCGGCGATAATTCCAGTGGGGAATTCTATTCGATCGCGATCTCGAACGGTTTCCAGCAGGTCGACAGCGGCACCAAGATGATCCATCTCGGCAAGAACACGTCGAGCCGCATCATCTCCAAGGGCATCGCGGCCGGCAAGTCGCAGAACACCTATCGCGGCTTGGTCAGCGCCCATCGCAAAGCAACCGGCGCGCGCAACTACACCGCCTGCGATTCGCTTCTGATCGGCGACAAATGCGGCGCGCACACCGTGCCCTATGTCGAGGTTAAGAATTCCTCGGCGACGTTCGAGCATGAGGCGACGACGTCAAAGATCTCCGAGGACGTGCTGTTCTACTGCGTCCAGCGCGGGCTCAGCCAGGAGGAAGCCGTCGGCCTCGTGGTCAACGGTTTCTCGAAAGACGTGCTGCAAAAGTTGCCGATGGAATTTGCGGTGGAGGCGCAGAAGTTGATCTCGATCTCGCTCGATGGATCCGTCGGATAACTAAATGTTTCCGCGAGCCCTCGCGATTGCGGCTTGCGTTCTGGATGACGCATTTCAGGGGCGGGTTAAAATGGCGCTACTCGAAGTCCGAGATTTGCATGTTGGTATCGAGGACTGCGAAATTCTTCGCGGCCTCGATCTTACGGTCAATGCGGGTGAGGTGCATGCAATCATGGGGCCGAACGGCTCCGGAAAGTCCACACTCAGTCACGTTGTCTCCGGCAAGCCCGGCTATCAAGTGAGCGCTGGCCAAATCCTATTCAAGGGTGAAGACCTGCTCGCGATGGAAACAAACGAACGCGCCGCCAATGGCGTATTTCTTGCATTCCAATATCCGGTGGAAATTTCCGGGGTGACCACCATGAACTTCCTGCGCGCGGCGTTGAACGCCCAGCGCAAGGCGCGAGCACAAAAGGAATTCTCCACTCCCGATTTTATAAAACGAGTTCGCGAGGTTGCGAAGTCGCTCAACATACCGCAAGGCATGCTCAAGCGCGGCCTCAATGTCGGATTTTCCGGCGGCGAGAAGAAGCGCAACGAGATTTTGCAGATGGCGCTGCTCGAGCCGAGCCTGTGCATCCTGGATGAGATAGATTCTGGTCTCGATATCGACGCGCTGCGGATTGTCGCGGGTGGCATCAACGCTCTGCGTTCGCCGGAACGCGCGATGATTGTAATTACCCACTATCGGCGGCTTCTCGACTACATCGTGCCGGACGTTGTCCACGTGATGTCGAAAGGGCAGGTAAGAAAGAGCGGCGGAAAAGAACTCGCGCTGGAGCTTGAGGCTTGTGGCTATGCCCAATTCGAAGACGCGGCGTGACCGCGCAAGGGATTTCCCGATGAAGCAGGTTGTGACCAAAGCCGCCGCCGGGCGCGCAACGGACAATGTCTTCGCCGCGGCGCATGGACGGTTGCCTGGCTCCAGGCTCGTCGCTCATATCCGTGCGAGGGCGTTCGAGGCCTACGAGCGCGCCGGCCTCCCGCATCGGCGCATCCAGGCTTGGAAATATACCGATCTGCGCACCCTGATTGGCGCGGTCCTGCCACTCGCTCCTCGACCCGATGCGGCCGCGCTGGTGCGCGCAGCGGCGTCGGTTAAGCAAGCAGGTACCGATCGGGTGGTCAAACTCGTCTTGGTGGATGGCATATTCGCCCCGGAGCTTTCCGATGTGGACAGTTTGGAAGACGGGGTCGATGTGCGGTCGCTCCGAGAGGTCCTGGAAGATACGACCGACGGCGCGATGGCTGGCCTCGTGCTGGCGACCACAACTGATGCGGTGATCACGCTCAATGCGGCAATGGCGACCGATGGCTTGGTGATTACGATAGCTGAGGGCGAAGCGGTGAAGCGGTTGATTCAGATCGTTCACGTCGCGACCGGATCATTGGTGTCCAACTTTACGCGCTCCTATCTGCAGCTCGGTCAAGGCGCGCAAGCGGCCGTAGTGGAGAGTTTCGTCTCGGCTGAAGGCGCGAGCGGCTATCAGACCAACGATGCGACAATTGCCCTGGTCGGCGACGAGGCGTGCCTTTCGTATATCCGACTGGCGGCCGACGCTGCTGACGCGGTGAATATCTCATCGAGCATCATCGCGGTCGGCGCCAGGGCGAAGCTCGATCTCTTCAGCATGACCTGTAGCGGTTCCGTCAGTCGCTACCAGGGATTCGTCACGCTGGGTGGCGAGGGATCCAAGCTCTCGGCGAACGGGGTCAATCTCATCAGGCACAAGCAGCATGTCGACACGACAATGGTAGTCGATCACGCCGTGCCACATTGCACCAGTCGGGAGAAGTTCCGTGCCGTCGTCGACGAATGCGGCCGTTCGGTGTTCCAAGGCCAGATTGTCGTTCGTCCTGGCGCGCAGAAGACAGACGCCACGTTGACGACGCGAGCGCTGCTTCTGTCCGACGAAGCGCGGGCCGACAATAAGCCAGAACTCGAAATCTTGGCCGACGACGTGACTTGCGGCCACGGATCGACATCAGGAGCGCTGGACGGTTCTCTCGTATTTTATCTGCGTGCTCGTGGTCTGTCCGAGAAGGACGCGCAGGCATTGCTGATTGGAGCATTCCTGGGCGAGGCGATCGAGGAAATCGCCCCGGAGAATCTGCGCGATCTTGTGACCGCGCAAACTGAACACTGGATGCAGGCGCGCAGATGAGCGTGCATCCCGCGATCAGCAATGGCAGGTACGAGGTTAACCGTCTGCGTGCGGACTTTCCTGCGCTGAGCATGACGGTCTATGGCAGGCCGCTGGTCTATCTCGACAATGCCGCCTCGGCTCAGAAGCCGAAGGCGGTACTTGACCGCATGATGCACGTCTACTCGAGCGAATATGCCAACGTGCATCGCGGTTTGCACTACCTCGCTAACGCTGCGACCGAGGCGTATGAAGGCGCGCGTGCCAAGCTGGCGCGATTTGTGAACGCCCATCTAAACGAAGAGATCATCTTCACCCGCAGCGCCACCGAGGCAATCAATCTGGTGGCCCAGACCTTCGGCCGGGAACGCGTCACACCGGGGGATGAGATCGTTCTCTCGACGATGGAACATCATTCCAACATCGTGCCGTGGCATTTTCTCAGAGAGCGCCACGGTGCGGTGATCAAATGGGCTCCAGTGGATGATGACGGCAACTTCCTGCTGGATGCCTTTGAGCAGCTCCTGACCCGGCGCACCAAGATTGTTGCGGTCACACAAATGTCGAATGCTCTCGGGACCATCTTGCCGGTAAAGGAAGTGGTGAGGATCGCGCACGCTCGTGGTATCCCGGTGCTGATCGATGGTTCGCAAGGATGCGTCCATCTGAACGCCGACGTCTGCGACATCGGTTGCGATTTCTATGTGATGACGGGCCATAAACTCTATGGTCCGACTGGCATCGGCGTGCTTTACGGCAAATCCGAGCATCTGACGTCCATGCCACCCTTCAATGGCGGGGGCGAGATGATCCGTGAGGTCTCATGTACCGGCGTCATCTATGGTGATCCGCCGCACCGCTTCGAGGCGGGCACGCCTCCGATCGTTGAGGCGGTCGGTCTGGGGGCGGCTGTGGACTACATCAATTCAATAGGTAAGAAGCAGATCCGCGTGCACGAGAGCGCACTGCTTGCTTACGCTCAGCAGCGGCTGGCGGACATCAAATCCGTGCGCTTGATCGGGACACCAGCCGAGAAGGGGCCGATCATTTCCTTTGATATGAAGGGTGCGCATGCGCATGATATTGCCACCGTCATCGACCGCGCAGGTGTGGCGGTGCGGGCCGGGGCCCATTGCGCGATGCCACTGCTCAAGCGGTTCGGTGTTCTGGCGACCTGCCGTGCGTCCTTCGGCCTTTACAACACATATGAAGAGATTGATACGCTCGTCGATGCGCTTACCAAGGCGCGGCAGCTGTTCTCGTGAGCCGGCGAGTGTGCCACGTCTAAGTGGCTAGGCAGCCTGCATCGACCTCGGCGGGCGATGACGTCACGCACAAGACCATCACCCTCTTCGCTGAAGGTAAGCATCTGTCGTCCCGGCAACATAGATGGTATCGGCAAGCCGGAGCCGCCAGCCAACCGCTTGTCCATGTCAGCGGCCGTCCCGGCGAGCGCGATCGCAAGACACTGCAATCGGCTGCAACTTCGCGCCTTCGAGAATTGCGCGGCGCAATTTCGCGGCCGGCACTTGTTCCATTTCGAACAGGGTCAACGAAGAAGTCTCCGTGCAAGGCGCGATGTCGCGTTCGCAACAACAACCAGCCTCATCGGGCGAGCCGCGCTAACTATGTTTATTTGTTCTGGTTTTTGCGCTCCTGATGGACTGGCATGCTCGTTGCAAAAGTCTTGGTCAGCAAGAAGCTCTTCCAACCGCTAACCCTTGAAGGACATCAGCATGAGTCTCGCCACGACCCAGAGCATTGCAGAAATCAGGGCTCGTAACAAACAGCTGATCGACGAGGTGCTGAAGGTCTATCCAGAGAAGACCGCGAAGCGGCGTGCCAAGCATCTCAACGTTCACCAGGCCGGGAAGTCCGATTGCGGAGTCAAATCCAACATCAAATCCATACCTGGTGTGATGACAATCAGAGGCTGCGCCTATGCAGGATCCAAGGGGGTGGTCTGGGGGCCGATCAAGGACATGGTCCACATCAGCCACGGCCCGGTTGGCTGCGGCCAGTATTCGTGGGGCTCGCGTCGTAACTATTACGTTGGCACAACGGGCGTCGATAGTTTTGTGACCCTGCAATTCACCTCCGATTTCCAGGAGAAGGACATCGTATTCGGTGGCGACAAGAAGCTGGTCAAAGTCCTTGACGAAATCCAGGAGCTGTTCCCGCTCAACCACGGCATCACCATCCAATCGGAATGCCCGATCGGATTGATCGGGGACGACATCGAGGCCGTGTCAAGGTCGAAATCCAAGGAATATGGCGGCAAGACCATCGTGCCGGTCCGCTGCGAGGGCTTTCGCGGCGTGTCGCAGTCGCTTGGCCACCACATTGCCAACGACGCGGTGCGCGATTGGATTTTCGACAAGCTCGACCCCGACGGCAAACCAAAGTTCGAACCGACGCCTTACGATGTTGCGATCATTGGAGACTACAATATCGGCGGCGATGCCTGGTCATCGCGAATTCTGCTGGAAGAAATGGGCCTGCGGGTGATTGCGCAGTGGTCCGGCGACGGTTCACTCGCCGAGCTCGAAGCAACGCCGAAGGCCAAGCTCAACATCCTGCATTGCTACCGTTCGATGAACTACATCTCGCGTCATATGGAGGAGAAGTTCGGTATCCCGTGGTGCGAGTATAACTTCTTCGGACCTTCAAAGATCGCAGAATCGCTGCGCAAGATTGCGGGCTATTTCGACGACAAGATCAAGGAGGGCGCCGAGCGGGTGATCGAAAAGTACCAGCCGCTGGTGAACGCCGTGATCGCAAAATATCGCCCGCGTCTGCAAGGCAAGACGGTGATGCTGTACGTCGGCGGGCTTCGTCCGCGTCATGTGATTGGCGCCTACGAGGACCTCGGGATGGAAGTCGTGGGGACCGGATACGAGTTCGGCCATAACGACGACTATCAGCGCACCGCCCAGCATTACGTAAAGGACAGCACCCTCATCTACGACGACGTCAACGGCTATGAGTTCGAGCGCTTCGTCGAAAAGCTCCAGCCTGATCTGGTCGGCTCGGGCATCAAGGAGAAATACGTTTTCCAAAAGATGGGTGTGCCGTTCCGGCAGATGCATTCCTGGGACTATTCTGGCCCATATCACGGCTATGACGGCTTTGCGATCTTTGCTCGCGACATGGACATGGCTGTCAACTCGCCGATCTGGAAGAAGATGAAGGCACCTTGGAAGGAAGCCTCAAAAGCCAAGCTCCTGGCTGCAGAATAACAAGCACTTGGTCCCAAAATAGAGCAACCGATCCCGCTCTCTGCCGAGAGCTGGGCGACATCAATTTCGATAGTGAAGGATCTTAACAATGGCGCAGAGTGCAGAACATGTGCTCGATCATCTCGAACTGTTCCGCGGTCCAGAATACCAACAAATGCTGGCCGACAAGAAGTTGTTCGAAAATCCCCGCGATCCTGCCGAGGTCGAACGTATCAAGGAATGGACAAAAACGCCCGAATATCGCGAGAAGAATTTCGCGCGGGAGGCGCTTACGGTAAATCCGGCCAAGGCCTGCCAGCCGCTTGGCGCGGTATTCGTCTCAGTCGGTTTTGAGGGCACGCTGCCCTTCGTACATGGCTCGCAAGGCTGCGTGGCCTATTACCGCAGCCATCTGTCGCGGCACTTCAAGGAGCCGAGCTCCTGCGTATCTTCGTCGATGACGGAAGACGCCGCTGTATTCGGAGGGCTGAACAATATGATCGACGGCCTCGCCAACAGCTACAACATGTACAAACCCAAGATGATTGCGGTCTCGACGACCTGCATGGCTGAGGTGATCGGTGATGACCTCAACGCCTTCATCAAGACGTCAAAGGAAAAAGGCTCAGTTCCGCCAGAGTTCGATGTGCCGTTCGCGCACACACCAGCGTTCGTCGGCAGCCACGTCACGGGCTACGACAATGCACTCAAGGGCATTCTCGAGCATTTTTGGGACGGCAAGGCTGGAACGGCGCCGAAGCTGGAGCGCAAGCCAAATGAGGCAATCAACATCATCGGCGGTTTTGATGGCAATACCGTTGGAAACCTTCGCGAGATCAAGCGAATCTTGGCATTGATGGGCATCAAACACACGATTCTCGCCGATAACTCTGAAGTCTTCGATACCCCGACCGATGGCGAGTTCCGGATGTATGACGGCGGCACCACGCTGGAAGACGCGGCTAACGCGATTCATGCCAAGGCGACAATCTCCATGCAGCAATGGTGTACGGAAAAAACGCTGCCGTTCGTGTCCGAGCATGGCCAGGACGTCGTGTCTTTCAATTACCCGGTGGGTGTATCCGCAACGGATGAGGTTCTCGTGGCGTTATCACGCATCAGCGGCAAGGAGATTCCGGAGGAGCTCGCGCGAGAGCGCGGCCGCTTGGTTGATGCCATCGCGGATTCCAGCGCGCATATCCATGGCAAAAAGTTCGCGATCTATGGCGACCCGGATCTCTGCTATGGGTTGGCTGCCTTTCTGCTCGAACTCGGCGCCGAACCGACCCATGTTCTGTCCACCAATGGCAACAAGGCGTGGCAGGAAAAAATGCAAGCGCTGTTTGCAAGCTCGCCATTTGGTCAGGCCTGCCAAGTCTATCCGGGGCGCGACCTCTGGCACATGCGCTCGCTCTTGTTCACGGAGCCTGTTGATTTTCTGATCGGCAATACCCACGGCAAGTACCTGGAACGGGACACTGGAACGCCACTGATCCGGATCGGGTTTCCAATTTTTGATCGGCATCACCATCACCGCTCCCCTGTGTGGGGCTATCAGGGCGGCCTGAATGTGCTGGTGAAGATCCTCGACAAGATCTTCGATGAAATCGACAAGAAGACAAATGTTCTCGGCAAAACTGACTATAGCTTCGACATCATTCGTTGATGGCGGAGAGTGCGCGTGCCCATCGCCGGAACACTCGCCGATGGCACGCGCAAGATGGTCGGCAGAGAGTTGCTTTCGCTGAGAGGAAAAAGCTTATGAGTTCGCTAGCGGCCACGGTCAAGGATATCTTCAGCGAGCCGGGCTGCGCTAAGAATGGCAGTAAGTCGGAGGCTGAGCGCAAGAAGGGTTGCACCAAGCAACTGCAGCCGGGCAGCGCTGCGGGCGGGTGTGCCTTCGACGGTGCCAAGATTGCGCTGCAGCCCTTTACCGACGTCGCTCACCTCGTGCATGGTCCGATCGCATGCGAAGGCAATTCTTGGGACAATCGCGGCGCGGCGTCCTCCGGCTCTAGTCTGTGGCGTACCGCATTCACAACGGACATGAGCGAAACAGATATCGTATTTGGGGGTGAGAAGCGGCTCTGCAAAGCGATCAAGGAGATCATCGACAAGCACGATCCGCCCGCAATCTTCGTCTATCAGACCTGCATCCCGGCCATGATCGGCGACGATATCAACGCGGTCTGCAAGGCGGCGTCTCAAAGGTTCGGCAAGCCGGTAATTCCGATCAATTCCCCGGGGTTCGTTGGTTCCAAGAACCTCGGTAACAAGCTCGCCGGCGAGGCCTTGCTCGACTATGTAATCGGAACACAGGAGCCGGACTACGCCACACCGTACGACGTCAACCTGATAGGAGAATTTAATCTCTCGGGAGAGCTCTGGCAGGTAAAGCCGTTGTTCGAAGAGCTTGGCATCCGGATTCTGTCTTGCATCTCGGGCGATGCCAAATATCGCGAGGTCGCTTCATCCCATCGCGCACGGGCGGCGATGCTGGTGTGCTCGAAGGCCATGGTCAACGTCGCACGCAAGATGGAGGAACGCTACGGGATCCCGTTCTTCGAAGGGTCGTTCTACGGTATTCAGGATTCGAGCGATTCGCTGCGCCAGATTGCCCGCTTATTGGTTGAACGTGGCGCGCCGCAAGAGCTGCTCGAGCGCACCGAAGCGGTGATCGCACGCGAGGAGGCGAGAGCGTGGGCTGCGATCGAGCCGTACAAGCCACGATTAAAAGGCAAGAAGGCGTTGTTGATTACCGGCGGCGTCAAGTCATGGTCGGTGGTTGCGGCACTACAGGAAGCCGGCCTCGAAATGGTCGGAACCAGTGTGAAGAAGTCGACAAGGCAGGACAAGGAACGCATCAAGCTGCTCATGGGGCAAGATGCCCACATGATCGAGGATATGACGCCGCGCGAAATGTACAGGATGTTGAAGGACGCCAAAGCGGACATCATGCTTTCGGGCGGCAAATCGCAGTTCGTTGCACTGAAGGCCGCGATGCCCTGGCTCGATGTCAACCAGGAGCGTTGCCACGCCTATATGGGCTATGTCGGAATGGTCAAGCTGGTGGACGAGATCGATAAGTCGCTCTCCAACCCGATGTGGGAGCAGCTACGTCGACCGGCGCCATGGGAGGCACTGGCCAAGGCGATGATGCAGATGCAATCGCCGGTGGCCGCGATCGCGCGCGATCCGGCGCTCGCCGAAGCGGCGCGGCGCGCGAGGAAGATCTGCTTCTGCAACACAGTCGATCTCGGCACGATCGAAGATGCGATCCACGCGCATGGCCTGAGGAGCGTCGAGGCAGTCAGAGACCACACCAACGCCGTCGGCGGCTGCTGCAAGCGGCGCATCGAGGACGTGCTGGCGTCCTCGCCGCCCGCGGGGCTGCAGGCCGCCGAATAGGGAGGTGTCATGGCCATCGCCACGGTGCCGACGAAAGCATGCGCAGTTAACCCGTTGAAGATGAGCCAGCCGATCGGCGGCGCATTTGCGTTCATGGGGCTAAACGGGGCGATGCCGCTTTTGCACGGCTCACAAGGTTGCACCTCCTTCGGGCTCACCCTCTTTGTGCGGCATTTCAAGGAGGCTGTACCGCTGCAGACCACCGCGATGAGCGAGGTCGCGACCGTGCTCGGCGGCTATGAGAATCTCGAGCAGGCGATACTCAATATCTACAATCGTGCCAAGCCAAAGATCATAGGAATCTGCTCGACCGGTGTCACTGAGACCAATGGAGACGATGTCGATGCCTACCTCAAGCTGATCCGGGACAAGCATCCGCAGCTTGCGAAATTACCGCTGGTTTATGTCTCGACGCCAGATTTCAAGGGGGCGTTCCAGGACGGCTGGGAGAAGGCCGTGGCGAGCACTGTGGAGTTGCTGGTGGAAGGGCCAAACATCAATGGCTTGCGCGATCCATCGAGGGTGAATGTCCTTCCAGGCTGCCACCTCACGCCGGGTGATCTTGATGAACTTCGTACCATCCTGGAGGCTTTTGGGTTGCGGCCGTCCTTCCTGCCTGATCTGGCGGGGTCGCTCGATGGGCATATCCCTGATGACTTTACCCCAACGACCATCGGCGGCATCGGCGTGGACGAAATCGCGAGCATGGGCCGCGCAGGGTGGACTATCGCAATAGGCTGGCAGATGCGGCGAGCAGCAGAGGTCATGCAGGCCAGGACCGGCGTGCCATTTCGTCTGTTCGAGCGGTTATGCGGTCTCGGTCCGAACGACGAATTCATGACTTTTCTGAGCGAGATCAGCGGCCGCCCCGTGCCATCGAAATATCGGCGCCAGCGCGGCCAGCTCACTGACGCAATGCTGGACGCGCACTTCCATATTGGTGGTCGCAAACTTGCAATCGCGGCCGAGCCAGACCTGCTGTTCGACCTGTCCAGTATGCTGCACGAGATGGGCGCGCAGGTGAGCGCGGCCGTCACGACCACGCAGTCGGCGGTGACCGAGCGGATCAAGACCGAGGAGGTGCTGATCGGCGATCTTGAGGATCTGGAAGAGCTAGCCAGAACAAAGCATTGCGACCTGCTGATCACGCATTCGCATGGTAGGCAAGCGGCGGCTCGGCTGAAAATCCCGTTCTATCGAGCCGGTTTTCCGATGTTCGATCGGCTTGGCGCAGGGCACCAACTATCGATCGGTTATCGTGGCACGCGCGATCTCATCTTTGATATCGCCAATCTTGTGATCGCGGACCGCGAGGAGAATCATCAGCCGACGCCTGATAGATGGAGGCCTTCGGCGGCACTGCCGCTAGTGTCGGGCCACCGCAGTGCAGCTGAGAGGTCAACTGCATGAAGGTCGCATTCGCCACGCAAGACCTAAGACGCGTCGATGCCCATTTTGGTTGGGCAAAGAATATCGCTATCTACGATGTCGCGCCAAGCGGGCACGTGTTTCTCAAAGCGGTTGAGTTCGAGGGAGATCTCAAGGAAGACGGCGACGACGACAAGCTGGCGCCGAAGATCGAGGCGATCAAGGATTGCGCAATCCTGTATGTTGCCGCCATCGGCGGTGCCGGCGCTGCACGGGTCGTGGCCAACAACATCCATCCTATCAAGGTGAACAAGCCAGAAAACATCCTTGCGCTGCTCGAAAAGCTCGAGCGCGTATTGAAGGGCACGCCGCCGCCGTGGCTGCGCAAGGCCTTGGCGAAAGACCAACGGCGCACATTCGAGTTCGACGAATGAGGTGAGATGACCGAGGCCGCAGAGATGGCGCAGCAGGGCGACGCCCTCGATTCCCCGTTCCTCAAGGAGCTGGTCAAGATATGGCGCGCTCAGGATACCAACGGAGCCTGGGAGGCCAAGAGCGATTTCGAGCTGCTTGAACCCTATATCTTGGACAAGGAGAAGCGACGAGCACTGCCGATTGTCGGCGATCCTGATCCCGACACGCTGTGGCGGCTGGAGCTGTTCTTCAACGCAGTCGCACTCTCGATCGAGAGGGCCACCGGCGTGATGATCCAGCCGATGCTGAAGATGCATCATGAAGGCTTTGGCCGCATGGTGCTGATCGGGGGTCGGCTGATCGCCGTGAACAAGCAGCTGCGCGATATGCATCGCTTCGGCTTCGACAACCTCGCAAAGCTAGCGCGGGAGGGTGACAAATATGTCAGGGCCGGAATCGACTTGATCCGGAAATTTCCGGACGTGGCAAATTATTGAGGGCACTCATGAGCGATCGTGAACTACTGAAGGCGGAGCTAAAGAAACTTTCGGCCAAAGCGCTACAAGCCAAAATGGATCTGCACGACCTCTCGGAAGAACTTCCCATCAACTGGACTTCGATCATGGCGGTGGCCCAGAAGGCGCATGACGCGTATGCCGAACTCGAACGCAAGAACCATGATTTGAAGGCGCTGGAAAATAGCTAAAGGAGTCCGATTCATGTCATTTGCAACGCGCGATGGCCGCGACTGGACGCCGGACTACTTGATCTCGATCGATGCCAAAAAGTGCATCGGCTGTGGCCGCTGCTTCAAGGTGTGCGGTCGAGATGTCATGACATTGAAGGGAATCAACGAGGAGGACGAACTTGTCGACCTTGACGACGACGAGGATGATGAGATCGAAAAGAAGATCATGGTTTTGAATGATCAGGGTGCCTGCATCGGCTGCGGCGCCTGCGCCAGGGTTTGTCCGGCCAATTGCCAGACGCACGGTTCAGCCGCGGCCGAAGCTGCGTGAGCCAAGGCTGGATCTTTCTCTGCGGCAGGGGCGATGGACCCGATAGACTAGAACCATCGCTGGTCGCGTACAACCCGAACCTGAGACTGGGCCGGCGTGAGTGGTAGCCTCGATTGTTGGACGGAGGGAGCGGAGACATTGCGGTTAGGCTCGCAGAAGGCAAGCCATACATTGAGTGGTAATCCCGTGGAGAAGATCCTCCGCAAGCTCTACGTTTTCGTGGAAGGACGTCCTGCACCTATCCGGGCTCGCAGAATAGAGTGAACTAGACGCGATCCAGATTGTAATCGGTCGGAAAATGCCGGCTCCCCGAAGTAGGGCGCACTCCTCCAGATGGTTCCGATTATGTCCCGTAGCTCGTCCTCTTCAGGAAGAGGGGGCGCCGTACCTTGGCCTCGGTGCCGCCAATGATAGATTCATGACCGATCGCGTTGACGCGGAATCTGGTGACGGCAGCAGTTAGTTGTTCCTTCCGTACCCGTCTTGGTTTGGCACTGACGGTGCCGTTGCATCGGACCGGAGGGGCGGTGCAAGTGCGTATGCGAGATCGTCGAGATCGGTAGCACACTAAGAAAAGCATGGAACGGCTGATGGGGGGCAAGCGCGGGCTGGCCTTCGACGGACGGTTGCATTTGGTCGATGGCCTGCTCAAACCTATGGCGTCCCAGCGGTCTGATGTGGCGGTGGTCGCGGATCTGTATCGACAACTGGCCGGTCTCCGAAAAATCAACCATCAGCAATATCACGCAATGCGCGGCTATCGATTGCAGCTCGATGAGCAACGCGTGTTTACGAATCGCGTGCTGATAGGCTGGTCGTTACGTGGAAGCCGGACAGATGTTCTGCGCCGTGTGGGTCAGCTTACGGTCAGCTAAGCCGCGTATCCTCGTCGTCAGAGCTTGCGCGGCACGAGCTCTACAGCGTGCAATTGTGCCGATAGGAGAGCGATCTGATGTATGGCAGAATCGTTGGCTCATCCAGCCAGTCCCCAAACGCCAGCCAAGCTGATGAATCGGAAGAGGCGGGAGATAGCCCGCGTTTTGCGGAAACGCTTTCAGACGTCGGGTCAGGTGGGTCGTCGCCGGCGTCATACTTTCTGGCTTCGGATCCACCAATAGACGACATCACCGAATCTTCCTTCAATGCAGGGCTGCGGAGATTTTTGGGCGACGACATCAGGCAGATCGCCAGGAATCCACAAGAGTACTCGGATTTCGTATCCAAGAAGGCTGAGCGCGCGGCAATTGTTGCTGGAGCCTATAGAAGCACTCATTACGATCCGACCACGCCCGCGCGATTTTACAGCTATCAGTTGGGTAACGAAACTGTTGGGCTCCTAAGAGCAGGAGGTCCTATAGCGCGACAATCTGGCTGGGAAGCGCGCGACAATCAGGATGGCGAGTCGGTGTCGCGGCGAGGTGATGATTGCCGCGATGATTGTCGCGCGCAAGAGTTTTGTTGGCTCTGATTGTCGCGGAGCGTCAATCAACGAGGGTTTTTGGTGTCGCGTGCGACGGTGGCCGGCCTGGGCCGCGTTTTCGCTCGAGCGCGGTTCGCCTGCGATAGCTCTCGACGTTCATTTCGATGATGGTGGCGTGGTGAACGAGGCGATCGATGGCGGCGAGCGTCATGGCGGGGTCCGGGAAGACCTTATTCCATTCGCCGAAGGGCTGATTGGCGGTGATCAGCATCGAGCGCCGTTCGTAGCGCGCGCTGATGAGTTCGAACAGCACGCTGGTCTCGGCCTGATCCTTGGTGACGTAGGCGAGGTCATCGAGGATCAGGAGGTCGAAGCGATCGAGGCGATTGATGGCGGCCTCGAGGTTAAGCTCGCGCCGCGCCACCTGGAGCTTCTGCACGAGATCGGTGGTGCGGGTGAACAGGATCCGCCAACCGTTCTCGATGAGAGCCAAGCCAATCGCTGCCGCCAAGTGGCTCTTGCCACCGCCAGGCGGCCCAAACAGCAGCAAATTGGCGCCCTTGCCGACCCAGCCGTCGCCAGCGGCAAGCGCGGTCACCTGCGCTTTGGAGATCATCGGCACGGCGTCGAAGTCGAAGCTATCGAAGGTCTTTCCGGCCGGCAGCCTCGCCTCGACGAGATGGCGCTCGATGCGACGGCGGCCGCGTTCGGCGATCTCGTGCTCGGCGATGACGGCGAGGAAGCGGGCCGCCGGCCAACCTTCCTTGTCGGACTGTTCGGCGAACCGTGGCCACAGCACCTTGATGGCGGGCAGCCGCAGCTCGTTGAGCAACAGATTGAGGCGCGCGGTGTCGACGGTGTTGGCCGTGTTCATGCGGCGTCTCCGATCTCGCTGGCGCCGATGAGGCACTCATAGCTGGCGAGCGGGGCGAGCTGCACCATGACCTGCGGCACGCAGGCAGGATCGGGCGCGAAGTGGGCGCGCAGCCGGTTGAGGTCGGGCAGTTGGCCGGCGTCCAGGTCGGCGGCGAGCTGACCGGCGAGTTCGGCCTCGCAGCCGCGCTCGTGCGCCAGCGCAAGCAGATCGACCATGAGCCGGCAGGCTTTCCTGTCCGGCAGCCGTTCGCGCAAGCGATCGAAGGTTCGGCGATAGGCATCGCGCGGGAACAGCCGATCACGGTAGACGAGATTGAGCAGCGCCATTGGCTTGCGCCGCAAGGAATGGATCACGTGCCGATAATCGACGACCTGGTCGTGCTTGCCGTTGGGATGCGGCCGCCCACGCGACAGGGTGACGAGATGGGTGCCGCCGACGAACACGTCGAGACGATCGTCGTAAAGGCGCACCCGCAGCTGGTGGCCGATCAGGCGTGACGGCACGGTGTAGAACACCTTGCGCAAGGTGAAGCCGCCGCTTGACGTCACGCGGACAATCACCTCCTCGTAGTCCGAGGTACGGCGATCCGGCAACGCCTGCAGGGTGGCGCGCTCGTGGTCGATCCGCTTGGCGTTGCGGGCATTGCGGCGGCTGACGATCTCGTCGATGAAGCCGCGGTAGGCGGCGAGATCATCGAAGTCGGCAGTGCCGCGCAACAGCAGCGCATCGGCGATCGTCCGCTTGAGATGGCCGTGCGAGCTCTCGATCGCCCCATTCTCGTGGGCGATGCCGCGATTGTTGCGGGAAGGCCGCATGCCGTAGTGGGCGCAGAGGTCCTCGTATCGCCGGGTCAGATCGTCCCTCGCATTGCGGTCGAGATTACAGAAGGCGGCCGACAGGCTGTCGGTCCGATGCTCCCGCGGTGCGCCACCGAGCGACCACAGGGCATTTTGCAGCCCTTCGGCCAAAGCGACGAAGCTCTCGCCGCCGAGCACGACATGGGCGTGCTCGAACCCGCAATAGGCCAACCGGAAGTGATAGAGGCGATGATCGAGCGGCACGCCAGCGATGGTGATCCCCAGTTCGCCCATGTCGGTGAAGTCGGACAGGCCGACCTGGCCCACTTCGTGGGTCTGGCGGAAGATGACCTCCTGCTCCTCGCCGTGGATCGCCCGCCAGGCGCGGATCCGGCGCTCCAGCGTGCGGCGGATCCCAGCTCCGAGCTCAGGATGACGCCGTAACATCTCCTCGAAGATCGCGACAGCCCGCACGCCGGGGGCCGCCTTCAACATCGGCACGACCTCGGTCTCAAACACACTGGCCAACGGGTCCGGTCGGCGCCGGCCGCGGGCACCTTTCTTCCGCGATGGAAGGCGGGAATCCTTCTCCATTCGATAAGCGGTTGACGTGCTGAACGACGCCTTGGCAGCGGCCACTGGCGGGGTATCGGTCTGACGGTACTTCATGTAGAGCCTCATCTGGTGATCGGTAATGTGTCGGCCTGGCAAGCGAGTGATTCCTCTTGGCGGAAGAACCACTTGCATAACCAACCGGCCGCGATCACCCGACGGCGCGGTCCCCTGTGGATCGCGCCGTCGCTGGGCTCGTAACTCCGGTCGGACTACGCCCTCCCTGCGTCACGAGCCCAGCGACGCTCTCTCATCCTGATTGACGCTCCGCTTCCATCCTGATTGCCGCGCGGCAAGGTCCGGTTCTCATCGATAGAGAGGATTTCCGGCAACAGTTCGGGCGCAACGATATCACTTCTGTCGTAGACCTTCGGGTGACGCATCCCCTGGCCGAAAATGCGGGCGATATTCTGCTGGAACACCAATTGAGAAAGGATGGCGCTGATCCGTTGATCTTGTCAAACCCGGCCTTGCCCGGCATGGAACCCCGCTTGGCGGAAATGGGTTTTGTTCACTGGGATGAAAATAACTGGGTGCTTGATCCTCATCAGCATCCCGAAGTGTGGACGAAGAATGATAACAACGAGTGGCAGCGAGTAGGCAAGCCCACACAGTACCTTGCTAAGGTAGATGATGGTGATACTGCTACTGAAGAGTGGAACTCTTCTGACGATGATCCGTCATTCTACTTGGAGCGCGCCCTTGCCGGGCTGAGCATGGAGTAAAGCAGTCGCGATAATGCCACCCGGCCAGAAGTGGCCGGCCCGCATTCGCGGAGTGCACGCAGCAGCGACGGTTCTCGCTTGATAGGGCGCACGCTTTCTGCGTGCGCCCTAAGCAAAGCCTGCCTCGGATTTGGCGGTGATAGGGTTGCCGCCATCGGCAAGCTCGCCCGACTGCAAGGCGTGAATCATTGCCAGCTATCAAATCGGCTTCATTAACGAGGCGCTCGGTATTGGCACATCGATTCTGATGTCGCCGCCGAACCCAGTCTGCTCGTCAAGGCGAAGTGGCGACCGGCGAGCGCTAGTCGTAACGCAAACGTTTGCATCGCCGCTTTCGATTAGCTGCCGCTTAGCGAGACGGCCTGCGAGCGTCCAGGATTCATTGTATTCTGTTCGGCTCTGATCGGACCGCATCATTCTCATCACTGTTCAAGCCGCTACGGCCCGCGCATGCACGGGAACGTCGCCGTGTATCTGAAGATCGAGGGTACAGAGAGACGGTGTACCGCCTCTCGTCGAAGACACGCCAAAGTGACGGCCACGCCAATCCGCAGGTCTGGTTTGTTCGGCTGACCAGAACGGCATTGCCGCTCTGTGAGCGACAGCTTAGCGGTTTCCATCAAGTGATCGGAAAAGCTGATGGGCGAAAGCGAAAGCGACGCGGCCGGCCGCACCCGCGCCAATGAGTTGTGCTCGCTGTCGAGCTTGCTCGCTTGGAGTGCCACAAAGCTGAGCCGGTTGGGCGCTCCTACCGGGTCTTGCTTAATTGACGTACAGCGATAATGAGGCACGTCTCGCAATCAACGAGCAGTCAATGCAGCCAGATGCCATCTATGCGATTTGCGGCTTCGACGACATTCCAAACCGACGGGCGAGGGGATTTGACCTTATGGTCGTCGATGACGAGGGCAATCAGCGGCCGTGGTCCATCGTTGTGATCCGATGGGGTAAGAAAGTGCTTGGCTATGTCAACAAATGCCCGCACAACAGCGTCAAACTAGATTGGGAGCGAAACGAATTCCTCGATCCATATGGCGTCCGGCTGATGTGCGGCAAGCACGGATCGACCTTTGAACTGAGCACCGGGCGGTGCGTCGAAGGTCAATGCAAGGGCAGAGTGCTCACGCCGATCGCGCTGACAGTTCTGGACGGCGAAATCTGCGTTGTCGGCGTGCGTCTTGTCGAAGACGATGCGCCCTCCGATGCATGAAGCCTGCGCTCAGACCGGCCGATTTTCGTTCCGATTCTTCACGGGTTCCATCCTCTTCAGTCCATCTTCGTACGAGATCTCGTCACAGGACAGATCCAGATTCTTTGCCGCATCGAGCAGGTAATCCAGCTTGCCACTTGAATCGAGCTTCTTGATGTCGTCCTTGTTGATTCCGACCAGGTCCATCATCTCCTTCCAAACTGTGGACTCGTCGCACGGAAGGACGTGGAAAGTGGCATCGCCAAGCTTGACTCGGTATTTCGCCAGCAGATCTATGTTGTTGCAGAACATGAAGTATTTGCCGTCGGGGCTTAACGCGCTGTCCAGCACGCCTGCAACGTCGGCAAGATAGGCGAAGGAATGCAGATAGCCGGCTAGCACTGGAATGGTTCGCTCTCCATCCTGCGCGATGGTCAAAACTTGTTCGATCGAATAGTCCGGCGGCCGCTTCTCGTCCGCGACCTGGGTTTGGAATTTCAGTGCGACGTCACCGCGAAAGCCGAACCGCCCAGGCTTAATGGTCCCGCCTTTGAATACGGCATTGAGCAGGCGACCCTCCTTCTCAAGTCTGCCGAGTGCGGTGTTCTCGATTGCAGTCATTAGAACGTTCCTCGATCTAAGCGTTTCACCAACGCTTCGGCGCCGGTGCGAGATGCAATGCAAATTGCTTGCCGTCCATGTGCAGCAGTCGGCGGCGTAGCCTGGAAGGAAAAGGCATGAAATGGGCTCCGACTGCCTGAAGCAGCCCTGTCGGAAACTCGACACGAGTTCCAAAGGCAACAGGCCCGGTCTGAAAAGGCAAGCATCATCAGATGTCTGTACGCTGGCACATGACTTGCCATGAGCACGCAGTCCTAAGCAGACGAAGGATAAGCCATGATCAACCTGACGGATAGCGCGGTGAATGCAATCAAGAGTGCGATTTCATCATCGACGCAGCCAGCAAGCGGCCTGCGCATTACGGTCGAGGCAGGCGGCTGCAACGGGTTCAAATACTCGATGGGACTGGCCGAGGAACCGAAGCCCGACGACAAGGTGATCGAGTGCGGTGACCTGAAGGTGTTTGTCGACGACAAGAGCCATCAACATCTGGTCGGAACAACCATCGACTTCGTGATGGCGCTGGAGAGCTCAGGCTTCACCTTTCACAACCCGAACGCCACCTCGAGCTGCTCCTGCGGAAAATCGTTCAGCTGATAAGGAAGAAACATCAAGCATGCTGGCCGAATCAGAGCAACTCAAGCAATTGCAAGCCGCCGCGAACGGCCGAGAACCGCGCCTTCGCGCCGTACTCGAGGAGATCCAACCCATTATGCAACGTGGCGGCAGCAGTCGACTGATCACAATCGGTGGCGGCAGGATCATGGTCAGCCTTGGTGCCTGCGTGTTCTCCGACCTTTCGAGCGGGTCGTTGGAAGGCATTCAAGCCTGGCTTGTCGAGAGGCTCGGCGAATTCGTCCGCTTCAACAGGCTTGCTGCCGCAGCCAAGGCGTGAGATTGAGTGGGGGATCCGGTGCCGATTTATCTCGATAACAACGCGACGACGCGGACCGATCCGTCCGTCGTGCAAGCCATGTTGCCGTTCTTCACCGAGCGATTCGGAAATGCGTCGTCCAGCCACGCCTTTGGCGGCGAGGTCGCAATCGCCCTGAAGCAGGCGCGCCGCAGCTTGCAGGATCTGTTGGGAAATGCCCACGATCATGAGATCGTTTTTACCTCCGGTGGGACCGAGGCAAATAATGCCGCGATCCTCTCGGCGCTTGCGAGCCAGGAAGGCCGCGACGAGATCGTCACCACCTCGGTTGAGCACTCCGCCGTCCTTTCGCTGGTCGAGCAATTGACCGCGAAAGGCGTCAAGACACATATTGTACCGGTAGACTCCCGCGGCCGGCTCGACATCGAGGCGTTTCGGCGCGTGCTCGGGCCCCGCACGGCAATCGTCTCGGCCATGTGGGCCAATAACGAGACCGGTACGATTTTTCCCGTGGAGTTTCTGGCCGGGTTGACCCGTGAGGCAGGCGCGCTTTTTCACACAGATGCGGTCCAGGCCATCGGTAAGGTACGCGTCGACCTAAAGGACAGTGCGATCGACATGCTGTCGCTTTCAGCGCACAAGCTGCATGGCCCAAAAGGGATTGGCGCGCTCTATCTGCGCAAAGGGACAAAATTCCGGCCGCTGATCTGGGGTGGATCACAGGAACGTCGGCGCCGCGGCGGTACCGAGAACGTCCCCGGCATCGTTGGTCTTGGAAAAGCTGCGGAGCTGGCGGTGGAGCGGCTCGAGCCGGAACGTGTTCGCATTGGTACGTTGCGTGACCGCCTGGAGCAGGGGATTTTGCACAATGGCGAGTGCGCGGTGCTCGGCGATGTTAGCAACCGCCTAGCGAACACGGCCAGTGTCGCGTTCGATGATCTCGAAGGCGAAGCAATCGTCCATCATCTCAATCGTGCGGGCATTGCGGTGTCGCTGGGGGCAGCCTGCGGGTCCGGCTCAATGGAGCCATCGCATGTTCTGCGCGCCATGCAGGTGCCGGCGCGGAGCATGCGCGGCGCGGTGCGCTTTTCTCTGTCGCGTGAAACCTCTGTTGCGGAAGTCGATGAGGTCGTGTGCGTACTATCCGACATCGTGGCTCGCCTGCGCGCCAATTTGCGGGGATCGGCCAATCTGGCCAGCTATGCGCTGCAGTCGAGGGAGTTGAGCTCGTGAAGATCATGATCCGCCGCGCTCCGGACTCGGGCCTGTCGATCTACGTGCCGAAAAAGGATCTCGAAGAGTCGATCGTAGAATCTGAGCATGAGACGCTATGGGGCGGCTGGATCAAAATAGCTAATGGCTGGGTGCTCGATTTGCCGCGGATGGCGAGCGATACGCGCTTGCCGGTGACAATCAATGCCAAAAAACGGGGCGAAAACGGTGACGATCCGTGAATGCGCCCGAGCAGATCGAGTTTGTCAATGCGACCGATGCTAAGGCCATTCTCGCGGACGTCGCTGCCGGGCTGAGGGCCGCGAGCATTGTTCCCTATATCGGTCCTGGCCTTGCCGAACTGTCCAGACCCGATGTGCCGACGACACCCGAGGCGTTATCTGCTTTCTTCGCCAGCAAGGTTGCGCTGCCGCGGCGGGCCAAGGGCAATGCATGGGCCGCGGCGCAGCACATCGAGATCAGCAAACATCGCTCCACCGTGACGGCATTGATGGCGCAGGCCTTCGCTCGGCCGGTCGAGCCGACCGCCTTGCACGATCATCTTGCGTCTCTGTCGCTGCCCATCATAGTCGACACATGGTATGATGGCGCGATGCGCGGGGCGTTGGATAAGCGCGATGGATGGGGCGAAGTGCAGGGTATCACCCGCGCCAGCATTGGCGAGAATCGCTGGTATCGCTTTTATGACTCGATTGGCCAACAGGTCGACGGTATCGTGGCGGACAGCTGGACGACGGTGCTGTACAAGCCGCATGGCAGTGTGCGGCCGGCAAAGAACTTCCTGATCTCCGACGCTGATTATGTCGAGGTGCTGACCGAAATCGATATCCAGACACCGATTCCGGACATCATCAAGAAAAGGCGGATCGGACAGAGCTTTCTCTTTATCGGCTGTCGGTTCAACGACCAGCTGTTGCGTAGCTATGCCCGGCAAATCATCAAGCGTTCAGCGAAAACCCACTATGCGATCGTTGATCTGGATGCGCTCTCACGCAATGAGGTTCACTTTCTGCGCGAGCAGGGCCTGACGCCGCTTGCGATTGGATTGCCTCGCGCAGTCGAGATACTGCTCACCCATTAGCGCGTTGCGAAGCCGGATCGCCAGTTCGCATCGGCCTATTGTGAGATGCCGCATCGCATCAAGGCCAACGGGGAAGGAGCCGGGATCGCGCATGCTTGGCGTTTGAGTGAATGCACCTGCCGTCGAGCGCGGCGGCAGAAATACGACGTACTTGTTGCCTTTCAAACATGCGCATCGTTGCTGTTCTTGCATTCGTTGGCGCTGATGTTCCAGCTAACTGTTTGGCGCATGGCTGCAATCGCATCGACTCTATCATGGCATGTGAGTTGCTACTGCTCTTGCTGAGGCTCTCTCGAGGCTGGTCCTGAGAGGTCGATGATTGCCTGCAGGGAGACATGGGAAATGAACGCGGTCGTCGGGCGCGGAAAATGTGCCAAAGCTGCGGTAGGTGCCAGCAAGATGATGCAGCCGGCCGCCGAGCATAAGGGCTGCCGCACCTCGCCTAACACCGGCCAGACGAGTTGCGGCTCGCGGGCAGGGCAAGGCGATCTGCCGACCGAGACTTGGGAAAAAGTGAAGAACCATCCCTGCTACAGCGAAGAGGCGCATCACCATTACGCCCGCATGCATGTCGCGGTAGCGCCAGCCTGCAACATCCAGTGCAACTACTGCAACCGCAAATACGACTGCGCCAACGAATCACGTCCGGGCGTGGTGAGCGAGAAGCTCACGCCGGAGCAGGCGGTAAAGAGAGCTCTTGCGGTCGCGGCCACTATTCCCCAGATGACCGTGCTTGGCATCGCCGGTCCCGGCGATCCGCTGGCCAATCCCGAAAAGACGTTCAAGACGTTCGAACTCGTCGCCAAAGCGGCTCCGGACATCAAGCTGTGTCTATCAACCAATGGGCTGAGCCTGCCAGATTATGTTGACGTCATCGCCAAGTCCAAGATTGAGCATGTCACGATCACCATCAACATGATCGATCCCGAAATCGGCGCCAGGATCTATCCTTGGATCTTCTGCAACCACAGGCGCTACACCGGCCTCGACGCGGCAAGGATACTTGCCGATCGCCAGCTGCAAGGCCTGGAGATGCTTAGCGAACGGGGGATCCTGTGTAAGGTCAACTCTGTGATGATCCCGCATATCAACGACGATCACTTGGTTGAAGTGAACAAGGCGGTGAAGTCGCGCGGCGCCTTCCTTCACAATATCATGCCGCTGATCTCCGCACCCGAGTACGGCACAGTGTTTGGCCTCAACGGTCAGCGCGGGCCGACAGCGCAGGAATTGAAGGCACTGCAAGATGCTTGCGAAGGGCAGATAAATATGATGCGTCACTGCCGTCAGTGCCGGGCCGATGCTGTGGGTCTGCTCGGAGAAGATCGCAGCGCAGAGTTTACGACCGACCAAGTCATGAAGATGGACATCAAATACGACCTCGAGATGCGCAAGGCTTACCAGGATCAGGTAGAGGACGAGCGTGCCGCCAAGGCCGCGGCCAGCACAGAGGAGCTCGGGGAATTGGCCGGAGAGGTGAGCGAGATCACGCTTCTGGTGGCAGTCGCAACCAAAGGCGTCGGGCTGATCAACGAGCACTTTGGACATGCGAAGGAATTCCAAGTCTACGAACTTTCCACATCCGGCGCAAAATTCGTCGGCCACCGCCGCGTGGACGCCTACTGCCAAGGCGGTGATGGGGAGGAGGATAGGCTTTCGACCATCATTCGCGGTATCAATGACTGCCATGCGGTGTTCGTGGCCAAAATCGGCGGCAGCCCGAAAAGCAAGTTGATCAAGGCCGGAATCGAGCCGGTTGATCAATATGCGCATGAGTTGATCGAGAAGTCGGCGATCTCCTGGTTCCGGTCCTATCTCGATCGGGTGAAAAGGGGTGAGATCCAACACGCGAAGCGCGGCGACGCGTCGATTCGGCAGGGAGCCGCGATCTCTGCGGCGTAGGGGGGGGACGTGCCATTCAAGATCATTGCCTCGCAGTGTACGAGCTGCTCAGCCTGCGAACCCTTGTGCCCGAACGTTGCAATCTCTGAGAAGGCGGGGAGCTTCGTCATTGAACCGGCAAAATGTACCGAATGCATCGGCTATTTCGACGAGCCGCAATGTGTCGCCGCCTGTCCGGTCGACAATACCTGCGTCATTGACACATCCTTGGCGCGCTACCAAGCGCCAGCCTAAAGGGTGAGCCCCGTGAACGAATTGCCGCCGCTTGATGATGCGAACCGTGCCCAGAAATGCGCCCATGCGCCTGCTCCTGCGACTGCGAAGCGAGTCCCATCGCAGCCTCGCCGTCTGGCCCGAATCTTCGCTTGATGCGAGGGAATGACGCCGATGCTGGCCGGCCAGGACAATGAACTTGATCGCGCCGTCGTGCGCCGCATCGCGCCACAGCTGTTCGACCGATTGATGAGCGATGCGGAGGTCGAGTGCCGCCACATTATTGTGGCACGGGTTGTCCACAATGAGTGGCCGTTAGCCATGGTGAACGAGCCGAACGCCTCGGTGCGGTTCGAGAATATACAAGGACTGTTGCCGAGGGTGCTAACTGCTCCGCAGGGCGGTCCTGACCTGTATGTCCGCCATGAAATGGCGTGCGGCATTGCCGCTGGTGAATTGCCAGATGTCTTCGAGAATGAGGACAAATCGATGCAGGACCTCGCTTGCGCTGGTACGGCAGCGGCCCTGAGTGTCCACGAGGGAGCGCTGCATGAATAAAATCGTTCGCGATAGCGACGTCGTCGAGCTCAGCGGGCCGCCTGTGTTCAGCTTTGGCGATAAGGTGCGCGCCAATCGCACCATCCGTAATGATGGCACCTTTCGCGGCAAAGAGATTGGCGAGGTTTTGGTCAAGAAGGGGGAGGTGGGTTACGTCGTTTCGATCGGAACGTTCCTGCAGCAGTTCTACATCTACGGCGTCGAGTTTCTCGAACGTGGCTACCGCGTTGGCATGAAGCGCAAGGAGCTTGAGCCGGTGGACCCGTGCGAGGAGATCGATGATTTGCCATTGCCGGAAGAGGCTGTGTCATGACTGAGGGCCGCTTTCCGAAATATCGGCGGGGCCAACGCGTTAAAGCGACGGTCGACCTCATCAACGATGGCTCCTTCCCCAACACGGAACACGACGGGATCGTGCTTGGCGCCGGAGCAACCGGTGAGATCGTCAGGGTCGCTATCCATACCGAAGCCGACGTGCCGATCTATACTGTCGATTTTGGTGTGCAGCTGCTCATTGGCTGTTTTGAAGAAGAAATCACGGTGCTCTGAAGGGGGGCTTTCGCGATGACTGCCGCGCTGATGAGGAAGGTAAAGACGGGGTTGGTTCCTCACCCAAACGAGCTCGATCGCAAGCGAATCGAGCGCGGCTTGAGCTCGCGCAAGCGCTATCTCTATGTCTCGCCGAACGTGACGCAGGTGAGGGGGGGCTATCTGGTCGAGAGTCCCTGTTGCTCGCGCAATATCGACAAGGATGGTGGTCTCATTGATGTCGCGCTGATTCTTTACGACGCCGTGAGTGGGATCTGGAAGCTGTTTTGCAAGAACCACGCGCAAGGGATCTGGGAATTTTACAGCCTTTACCACCGCCTGACTTCAGCAATTGATGAGTTGAATGCAGATCCGGAGCGCCTGTTCTGGCAATGACGACCACTTTGGCGAGTCATAGAGGAGCCACGATGGCGCTTACTGCGGAGGAATTGATCGAAATCGAACGGCTGCTTGCTACCGATGGCGCGGACACGGACCCGCTTGTCGAGCTGCGGCGCCGCTTGCCGCAGCTTGCATGCGTTCGCTGCGATGCATCGGATGTGACGGATCAGCCATTCCGGCGGTTTCCTCGTTTCGACCTGCATTTGCTCGACGGGTCGGATCACTGCGTGCAGATTACGGCCGATCCGAAGCGGGCGACCGGTATCGTGTTGGCGAAAAGGAATGTTGCCCGGTGAGCGGCGTTGGTTTCGCAGGGTATCGGCTTGATGGTGCGGACAGGATGGAGGCAAATACATCCTTTATTCCACTGTCAGATCCCGATATCACCTTCGCGGAGCTCTCCGCCGTGGAAACGGTTCTGTGCTCGCCGCAGATCTCCAATGGGTGGGTCACTGAGGCGTTCGAGCACGCTTTTGCAGCCTATCTTGGCCGCAAATATGCCGTCGCGGTCTCGAGCGGCACCGTCGGGCTCCTGCTTGCGCTCAAGGCGGTCGGTATCGGGCCGGGGCACGAAGTCATCGCCTCGCCCTATTCCCTTCGCGAGACGGTCCACGCGGTCGGTCTTGCAGGCGCACGGGCGGTATTTGCCGACATCGACTACTGGTCGGGAACATTGGTCCCGGATAAAGCCGAAGAGCGCATCACGGCCAACACGCGGGCGATTGTCGCCGGCAATCCCAACGGCCATCCCGCGCCGTGGTCGCAACTGCGGGCGATCGCGCAGCGCCACCATCTGGCGCTTTTAGAGGATTCCACCGAAGCAATCGGATCGCGCTACAAGGGTGAGCTCGTCGGCCGGTTTGGCGACCTGGCGGTCTTCGACTTTGCCCAGCCCTTGGCCCTAAGCTGTGGCGAAGGCGCAATGGTGGTAACGGACGATATCGACATCGCGGTTGGCTTGCGTCGCTATCGCGCCCACCGCCTGGACGAACGCTCCTCCGTGATCGTCGGTGCCGCAGCGCCATACCAAGCCGGCATGAGCGATCTCACGGCAGCCCTGGGGCTGGCGCAGCTCAAGCGTCTCGATGAAATCCTGGAGCGTCGTCGGCTGGTGGAGCAACTCTACAACGCGCATATGCAATCATTTGAGGGCATCAAGCCGCCTTATGTTGGTCCCCACGTGACCGAGGTGAACTGGTTGCTCTATCTCGTCCATCTCGGAACACGCTTCACGCGATCCGGCCGCGATGCCATCGTCGATGATCTGCGCGTCGCCCAAATTGAAGCCGCCGCCTATAGCTACCCGCTGCACTTGCAACGCCACTATTTCGAGCTCGGCTATCGACGTGGCGATTTCCCGGTTACGGAAAAGATCGCCGATCGCGCCCTGGCGCTGCCGTTTCACACCCATCTCACGAACAACAAGATCGAGTTCATTGTCGAGGCCATGAAAGATGCGTCGATCAACGTGGGCGCAGGGGCAGCGATCTACTGAGATGCTCGTCATCCACCACACGGAAGGACGAGGATTGAATGGCAATGATCCTACTTTGTGACGTCGCGCGAGACGAGCGGGGCGACCGAGGGGTGGCCCATGAGCACGAAGAAGACTTGCTCGAAAGTAGCGAGGCGCGGTCTCCAAGCCGCGGCTCGAGGCCACGCGCCAAGCTGCCGGAAACCGGGCACCTCACAACAGAGATCCTCAGTTTCGGCTCGGGTCTTTAAAGTCGGTCAAATAGGGGTTGCCATGAATTCTCAACAAGTCATCATTCACGTGCGCTTCGCTCCAAACGGGAGAGTGATCCAAATCAGCGAGCGCCCGGCGAAGCTCACGCCGAACCAATGGTTTGATGTCCTCAATACCCGTGCCGGCTCGACCTATCGGCCGCTCGCTCGTGGCCGCGGCGTTTTTCGGCTGGCCCGGGCTGCTGTCGAAGCTTTCAAGCAGGAAACTGCGAGGCCTGGATGAGCAAAGGGATGATCGGCCCGATGTCTGATCAGATCGAGGTGTTCGCCGTCTGTCCGGCCGATGCCATCGAGCGTTGTGGCGCCGTGGCCTTTAGCTTGCTGCAGGTAGAGGACAGCGGCGAGAGCCGGCCGTTTCCAATTGTTGTGGTTCGCACTTTTGGCGACGACTATCTAGGGTACGCCAATCGTTGTCCGCATGAAAGCTTATGGCTCAACATCGGCTCCGGCGAGTTCTTCTCCTCCGATCGCTCCTTTCTCAGATGCGCACGGCACGGTGCGAGATTTGAGATCGACACTGGGCTGTGCATCGATGGTCCCTGCACTGGACAAACGCTTGAGCCGGTCGCACTCGCCGTCATCGAAGGTGACGTCTGCCTGTTTGGTATCAAGCTGCTTGAGGATGATCGGTTTTCCGACCCGTTCGAGGACAGCGACGAAACCATGGACACAATGATCCATCCCGATTAACAGGCGTCTCACTTGGCCGTCGCTCAAGTTGTCTCCGGTGCGTTGTCGACGAATAATGCCATCGTACCAGTGAGCGCTGGCGCGGACGCGCGTCAATGCTTTTAAAGTTGAGAGGCAAACAGGTGAACCGTCGTATCCCAAACGTGCAACTGCTATCTTGGCGGCACCAAGGACGTGCTTTGGTGCTAGCTCACCAAATCGAGCCAGCAGGCCATTGCCGCCGCTGGATACAATGTCTTCGAGAAGGAAATGCCCTCGGCGGGTACGCCGAGGGCACCGTCTGGGCTGGGTGAAATGGGGAGGGGCCCAGACTGACAGGACCGTTTGGTCTGGAGGAATGACGATCCTGTGTCACGATTCTTGGACGACCGCCGAAGCGGGCGTAGCAATTGCAATGCCAAGCTTCTGTTCATGCGATGCCCCTAGCGAGTGTCGCCACCATAATCAGCCGGTTGCGGCGGCCAAGGTCGAATGCATGAACGGGCGCGTGGACGTGGCCCGGCTATTGTGCGTGCGATCTGCGAAACGCTGAAGCGGGAGGGTATCAAACGCGATGCGCCATATGTCACGCATGGAACAGAGGAGGGCGACATTGTTGCAACCTCGGCATAATTGTCAGTCGCGCCGGAGCGGAGAATGAGATCGCTGCAGAAATGAGCGCTACGCACCTGGTGCGGAACTTGCTTAAAGAAGTTGGACGGTTGGAGGAGCGAGACAATCGCGAGGTTGAAACTGATCAAGGAGGCTGTTCTAGATGCCGAGTATCGCTGATCGTCAGCGATCATCATCGGCGTGTCACCCTGCTTTCGCAAGCTAGAGTGGGCATTAGTAGGATCAATTGGTCGATGCGGCGTTCGACTGAGAAGCAGGTAGTTCGGGCGGATGTGCTCGGATCTTGTCTCTTTTCAGATGATGGAGGCCGTTGATTTCAGGAAAGGCGCATGAACGAAGAAACCGAATTCGAGCTTCCTCAACTTTATAGGCATCACGTCTTTGCCTGCAACACGCAGCGCCCGCCGAATCATCCGCACGGCAGTTGCGGCGCTTCTGGGGCGCCGGCCCTCTGGGATCGGATGGGCAAGGCGATCGAAACGCAAGGCCTCACTGATGTCGGCTTCACGGTGACGGGCTGCCTTGGCTTTTGTAACTCCGGTCCTTTGATGGTCGTCTATCCAGACGGAGTCTGGTATCGCGCCACCACGCCTGAGGACGTTGATGAAATCGTAGACTCTCATCTCAAGCAGGGCAAACGTGTCGATCGCCTTGTGATGGTACTGAGGCGAAGCTAAAGGCGTCGCTTGAGCGCCGCTCGCCCTTTGGATCAAACATCGATGGCCTATCCGCCCAATAGCTGGCATCTCGGAACGTTCGGCAATGACCGGGTGCCCTAATGCTTCCAGTACGTGCCCAACACGGACCGGTTACTTGTGGCTATGGCTTGGTTTCAATAACGTGCGCTGAGAGGTAAGCCTTGATCGGATTCTACTCATGATCGGGGCCGATGAGTCCTGAGATCAAGTCTCTTGCAAGGGCGGTCGCTCCCACACAGGTGCGACCGCCCTGAATTCTCAGCTCCCATAAGCAGGCGGCCGCCGCCGCTAATGCAGAGAAACAACGAGCAGGATCCTATTGATCGCTAGTGGCTCGATTTGCCTGTTTTCCGCCACTTACCGACACATCCGTGACTCACAGCGAGAGCAATGCTGGGAATCGCTTCTGGCCATCGGCGAGACGACGTGTCTTTACACATCATCTCGCTTGCCTTCGCACTGCACTACAACGGAGAGACGCGCCCGACGGCCCCGGCGCGTTGGGAAAGTTCACTGAAGCCTGTTTCCAGCCTCAGAACTTGTAGGTAATGCCACCGCTGACGAGCCATGGGTCGATATTGGCGCGGCCGGTGACGGCAATCGCATTGTTCACGGTCGCCGAATAATCCGGCCGCAACCACAACTTCTTCACGTCGAAGTTGAGGCCCCAATGGCGGTCAAGCATATAATCGAAGCCGAATTGGACCGCGGCGCCGAACTGGTTGCCGATGTGCAAATCCGTCACGGCAAGGCCGGCGCGCGACGTATTGGCAGCCGATTGGTTGAAGAATGCGGTGTAGTTGATGCCCGCGCCGATGTAAGGCCTGAGCGGGCCAAAATCGGTGAAGTGATATTGCAGCGTCAGCGTTGGCGGCAACAGCCAAGCCTTGCCGATATCTAGTCCATTTAGCGTACCTGTGCCGCTGATGTGATGGCGGGTCACACCGAGAATGAGTTCGGCGGCAACGTTTCTTGTGAAGAAATAGGTGATATCGAGCTCCGGTACCACTTGATCGCTGATCGATAGCCCGGAAGCGGGCGAGGATAGCGGCGCCGCGCCGGCGACATTGACGGAGCTGCCTGCGGTATCCGGCAAAACGCCAAGAACGCGCAGGCGGATCATCCACGGATTGAAGGGTTCGAGTGGGGGGGCTTTGTAGTAGATAGGGGCCTGCGCTAGGTCCGCGGCCTGAACCGGGATGCTGGCCAACGAGCTCGCGAGCGCAAGCAGCGATGTCGTCGTCAGAATTGTTTTCATCGTCATCGAATTCTCCATTCCAAAGTCTGCGCGAAGAGTCGCGCGGGATCTCTGTCACACATGGGAGACGACGAATGATTTGATGCTGATCAAAATGGCGGCGCACGTAGCGCAATTGTGCAGCCACGTTGCATAAGGGTCACGATCGCGAAGCTCCGCGGTTCTGTCCGGACCGTTTATTCAGTTCAATGTTCTGTCTGAACGAACTTTTCAATACCCGTGTCTCGGCTCAAAGCTCTGATCAGATAAAGGCTGCAGGAATCTTGTGCGACAAACGCGATCGAACTGCGGTGGTGTCCCACACCGCAGGCGACGAACATGTCTTATTCAAACCGAGCAATCTGAGCGCCGCTGGTTACAAAGAGCCGCGCACGTCGGCGTTCGCGCCGAACATGCCGCCGGCCATCCCGACAAAGCCGGTACGGGAGGATCGTTGTTCGCACTGGTTGGCGGCGTGGTCGTATGATCGATTGTATCCTCAAATCTGCGGACAGTGCGTGCCCTGCTGTTCGTGGAAGCATCCCAGGTCATCTTGCGTGTCCCGGCCAAGCAACGACAGCACGGCTTCATGATCGAATCCGGCGCATCTTGCACCATCGACGTCGATCAGCGGACGTCTGATCAGGAGCGGATCTGCCAGCATCAGCGCAAGTGCACTCGCTGCGTCAATTGCGTCAGGATTAACGTCGCCTGACTTGATACGAGGCGCGGCTTGGTTGAACCAGGATGCGATCGGCGTCTTGCCGAAGAAGTGTCGCAAATTCTCCGCAGCCCACGGCTCCTTCAATATATCCTTGGCTATCACGTCATGGCCAGCGGCCTTCAGCGCCAGCATCTGACGTGCATTGGCGACGCAGCCGGGCTTTTGATAAAAGAGGATCGTCGCCATGGTATGCCTATGTGGGTACGCTGCGCTGAACGATCGGCGTCGGGTTCCGCTGTGTCGGGGGAGCGCATTTGACGCTGGTGCAAACGATCACACATAAGCGGCTCGAGCACCGTACCGTGCTTGCGCCCCGCCTTAACGCCTTCGTTGGACCACCAACTCATCAACGAGAATTGGACTTTCATGTCTTGCAAACGAAGCGCGCAGCAGGACCGCAGCTAGTTTCGATCCAAGGCACCCTTGTAAGGCGCTTCTTGCTGGCTTTAGGCTCAGGCGCGTCGTTCTGATTAGTTGATCAATTGGTAGATTAGCCGCACAATTTACCTCGCATCATCGACCACGAACCTCGTCGCCGGGCACGTGCCTTAGAGATGCCGACCTCCACCTGCATCTCGCTCCGCCCAATTGCCGACCACCAGCTTGCGAGAAGAGGAGCAAGTCCCGTTCCATTTGAGAGCATTGGATCTGGTTATGCCAAGCTGCCGTTTTCCAGCCTAATTGGTGGGGCCGGTGTTCGTTTTCTGACAGCCGAGCGGATCCTGTCCGGTGCAAAACACTCTGGGATTACTCAACTGCTCGTTGGATTTTTAGAACGCAATCAGAATCTTAAGGAGCGCGGACAGCGTTGGCATGACGGTTGCTTTTAAGCGGCAGCAACACTGAGTGAGGGCTGAGTGCACGCCGACGCGTAAGACGAGCGATGCGCTCCTTCCCTTGAACCCGTGTGCCCCGTTTCTGAGAGAGAAACGAGCTCGCGTGTAGGAAGCGCGTAACTTTTGGCAAATCGGTTGATGGAGAACAACATGTCTTCACTGAGACAAATCGCGTTCTACGGAAAGGGCGGCATCGGCAAGTCGACCACTTCCCAGAATACGTTGGCGGCACTGGCCGAGATGGGTCAGAAAATCCTGATCGTGGGATGCGATCCTAAAGCGGACTCGACCCGCCTGATTCTGCACGCCAAGGCGCAGGACACGATTTTGAGCCTTGCAGCGAGCGCTGGCAGCGTGGAGGACCTCGAACTCGAGGACGTCATGAAGGTCGGCTACAAGGACATCCGCTGCGTGGAGTCCGGCGGTCCTGAGCCGGGTGTCGGCTGCGCCGGCCGCGGCGTCATCACCTCGATCAATTTCCTGGAGGAGAATGGCGCCTATGAGGACATTGACTATGTCTCCTACGACGTGCTCGGCGACGTCGTTTGCGGTGGCTTTGCGATGCCAATCCGCGAAAACAAGGCGCAGGAGATCTATATCGTTATGTCCGGAGAAATGATGGCAATGTATGCCGCAAACAATATTTCCAAAGGCATCCTGAAATACGCCAACTCTGGCGGCGTGCGGCTGGGCGGCCTGATCTGCAACGAGCGGCAGACCGACAAAGAGCTGGAACTGGCGGAGGCGCTGGCCAAGAAGTTGGGCACTCAGCTGATCTACTTTGTGCCGCGGGACAATGTGGTGCAGCATGCCGAGTTGCGCCGCATGACGGTGCTGGAGTATGCGCCCGATTCGAAGCAGGCCGATCACTATCGCAATCTTGCGACCAAGGTTCACAACAATGGCGGCAAAGGCATCATTCCGACCCCGATCTCCATGGACGAGCTCGAGGACATGCTGATGGAGCATGGCATAATGAAGCCCGTCGACGAATCCATCGTCGGCAAGACCGCCGCCGAGCTCGCGGCCTCTTAAGGTCGCGGGTCGCGGCCTTCTGAAGGCGCGCGACGGATGCCGGTCTCCCTCACCCCCCATCCGGGGAGACCGGCATTCTGACGATCACCCGGCCAGCCAGAATGGGACGGGGCAAACGTGACGCTGTAAAAAGATTCATGCCCGAAGCGAACTTCCATCCGTTTACAGCTGTTTGCGCCGACGCGGGCAGCGAGGTGCAAAGAGGAATTGCGACCTACCGAGCGCTCACTGGTGTGCCTCCCGAAGAGGCCGACATTGCGACCGACAGCAATTTCGATTGCCATGTCCTGGCGTCAATTCTGGCGGCCGCCTCGATGGATGGTGGCCCGCTTCCCGAGAAAGCCGGCCTGTCCGGCTACGAGCTGGCGGCGCTGCTGGAGCACTATTTTCCATCGGTCGGGGTCAAGATTTCGGAGCAGCTCCTGGCCTTCAAGTGCGATGAGAACGACGAAATCGCAATGGTGCGCGATCTCTTGCTCAAGCAACGCTCAACGGAAGGACGTATCGGGGGTTGGCTGGCCGCGATGATCGCGCGCCGCGCCATAGAGCCAGGCCACTTGTGGGAAGATCTCGGATTACGCAATCGTGGCGAACTCTCTCGGCTGCTGAGCCGCCACTTCGCGCCGCTCGCCGCGCGCAACAACAACAATATGCGCTGGAAGCGCTTCTTCTACCGCTCGCTGTGTGAGGATGAAGGCCTCGTCATGTGCACAACGCCAATTTGCACGCAATGTAACGACTTCAATCTCTGCTTCGGCGAAGAAAGCGGCGAGAGCCGGATGGCAGAACGCCGGCGCGACGTTCTGTTGCAGACGGCTCGCCCGGTCATCAGCGTCGACTGGCCCATTTAAGCTGTTGCAAGGCTCGATCGCCCAGTCAGCTAGAACCCCCGCGCGGGCTTTGGCGAGTTCCGCATGAGCTGGAGGGCACGGCTAACGCCGTCTCGATGCGCGCGACCATGGGTCTAAGGCGGTGCCGGGCCACAAGTGCTCCGCGACAGTTCCTGCCCCCGGCGTGTGGCGATTAAGCTAACATTTGCGTTCGGCGTTGCAAGAGGCAAGGTGAGGCGTCCGCTTCATAAGCCTGTCGCGTTTGCGACATTCCATTTGCGTAAGGGAGGCTGGCCGAGGAAGAGAGCGCATCTTTTTCAACGGGTTGCCAAGGATGGCGGGCTGGCATGGGGGTTGCTGAAGCGCCTGTGGGTCAAAAGCAATGAGGAGCCCTTTCGTGATGGCCGCCACCAAGACCGCCAAACCGGCTTGGCCCGCGCAGGCGAGCGCCAAGCCGACCGTGCTCAACGACACGACGTTACGCGACGGCGAGCAGGCGCCTGGCGTTGCGTTCACCACAGAGGAAAAGCTGGCGATCGCGCAGGCATTGGCGCGGGCCGGCGTGACGGAGATCGAGGCGGGAACGCCCGCGATGGGCAACGAGGAGATCATCGCCATCCGCGCAATCGTCGAAGCAGAGCTTCCGCTCACCACCATAGGCTGGTGCCGGATGCGCGAAGCCGACATCGACGCGGCGATCGAAGCGAAGGTGTCGATGGTCAATGTGTCGATCCCCAGTTCCGATGTCCAGATCGCGGCCAAGCTTGGCGGTCGTCGCGACCTGGCGCTGGAACAAGTGAAGCGAGTGGTAGGTTATGCACGTGAGCGGGGACTTGAAGTTGCCGTCGGCGGCGAGGACTCCTCCCGCGCCGACATCGACTTCCTGATCAGACTGATAGCCGCGGCAAAAACGGCGGGAGCGCGTCGCTTTCGTATTGCCGATACGCTCAGTGTGCTCGACCCGGACACAACCTCCGCGCTGGTCGGAAATTTGCGGGCGACCACAGATCTCGAACTCGAGTTTCATGGTCACGACGATCTCGGCCTCGCAACCGCCAACACGCTCTCCGCTATCAAGGCCGGCGCGAGCCACGCCTCGGTAACCGTTATCGGCCTCGGCGAGCGGGCTGGAAATGCACCGCTCGAGGAAGTCGCGGTCGCGCTCAAGCAGCTCTACAGGCACGAGACCGGCGTCATACTGCCGGAGCTCGAGAACGTCGCCGCGGTGGTTGCAGCCGCAGCCGCACGTTCGATTCCTCTGAACAAAGCCATCGTCGGAGAGCATATTTTTACGCATGAATCGGGCATTCACGTGGATGGTCTTTTAAAGGATCAACGTACCTACCAGTCGCTTGATCCGGTTCTGCTTGGGCGCCGCAACAGTTTTGTGATCGGCAAGCATTCCGGGCTGTCAGCGATCACCGCGTTGCTCAATGAATTACAGCTCGTCGCCAGCGCCGACCAAGCCAGACAGATCCTGACGCAAGTCCGCAAGCATGCCATAAAGCACAAGGTGCCGGTCGAGCGCGAAACAGTAGCGGCGATCTGGCGCGATGTGTGCGGATACTTGTCGTCCCGCCCCGCCTGAAGAGGCGTGCCCAGCAAGGTCTGGACAGGCCATTCGAAAACCAAGCGCCGCGAGGACCGTATCTGGCATCGCTAATCGGCGGCCACGACGGCCTGCCTCAGCATGGTCGCGCGAGGTTGGCTGCAGCAGGATCACCAGGCGATGCCGCGTTGTCGCCGACCGTCCACGTGCCAATTCAAAAGGGGAGTTTTCGATGAGTAACTCGCACTCAGCATCCGGTATCCTGGAGCGGCTCAACAAAGCCTCGTCGGCGGAAGAGTTTTTTTCACTGCTAGGCGTCGAGTACAACCCCGGAACCGTCAATGTCGCGCGCCTTCACATCCTAAAGCGCATGGGACAATATCTTGCCAAGGAGCAGTTCGCTGGTGCCGCAGAGCCGGACGTCAGAGCTCGTTGCAAAGCGATGCTGGAGCAGGCCTATGCCGACTTCGTGGCATCGTCGCCAATCGACCAGCGGGTGTTCAAGGTTTTGAAGGATGCCGTCGCAGACCATGACAAGCCGACGGCCTTTGTCCCATTGAGCGAGCTAAAGTGATCTCGCGCCCCGAAGTTTGTCCCAAGTGGCGTGGTGATGATCCCTCGTGCAGCCTTCGTCTTCTTCCAGATCAACTCTCCGCAGCCATGGCTCGCGCGGCGCTGTCGCATTCCCGACCCATGTCCGGAGTGGTCGTGTCCTGGGAATTAGCAGCCCTTCCAAGTGTCCCCTAAGTCATTGCGTTCGCCTGATCTTCCTTGATTTTTGCAACTGGTACGACACTTGCTGTTGTCGGGTCGATCCGGTCATCGTTGCAGACAAATGGTAGCCGTTCGAGATGAGATTTGAAGGAAGACCTTTCACGCTACGTCTACTGCCGGCCGAGTTGTGCGGCATCATCTCGCGGCTCACGCTCGCGCTGTGCCACTTCAAACGGCTTTTGAGGCGATTGAAGCTGCCATCGAGCCCGCGATGGGGAGCAATGGGTAACTCGCCCGTCAGCGCCAAACCTGGGAAACGTATGCACATCATCGTCCGAATCAGGCCGGCGCCCACTTGCGCGCAGATCCACATCCACCTCAGAGCCGATAGCAACATGCACCAGGAAGAAAGGCAAACGTCCCCTGCGAGCCAGCGGCGCTGGTGGCCGAACACTCATCGCATGAAAGTGCGGTGGCAAGATCGACCAGGTCGTTACAGCCGATGCGGAGCGCTAGGCCGAAAGCAAGGTGCAGCTATTGCGCAGCAAGCGGACCGGCGTACTCAGCCATGGAGAGAGTCAATTAGAGTGACCGCAGCGGCTAGGCCGCCTCGCTGGCGCTTGTCGCATAGCGCGCGCAAGAAACCTGTCTCGAGGCCACCTCGGAACTTGGCCCGCCCGGTATGTTCACCCCGTGCGACGCCTCTCGTTGCGCGGTCGGGCCGCGCCGAGCAAGCGGAACCACCGAGCAGCCAGCCATCTGCTGATAAAAAGTGATCTCCAGCCAGCCGAAGTAGAACCAATCCTGTGGCGCGAGCGCGCGCACTTTGAGGGGAATTTACAGCATGAGCAACGTCACCAAGACGGCCGCACCGGCGGCCGGCCGCGCAGCGGCCAAAAAGGAACTGCCGGAGCACTTTAAGGCCTACAAGCATGTCTGGGTTTTCGTCGAGCAGGAGCGTGGCCAGGTGCATCCGGTTTCCTGGGAGCTCATGGGAGCGGGGCGCAGGCTTGCCGACAGGCTGAAGGTGAACCTCGCCGCGGTCGTTATCGGTCCGGAGGGGCAGCCGACGCGTAACGCCGCGCTGGAGTCATTTTGCTATGGCGCCGATCTGGCCTATCTCGTGAGCGATAATGTATTGTCGGATTACCGCAACGAATCATATACCAAAGCGCTAACCGAACTCGTCAACACCTACAAGCCTGAGATCCTGTTGTTAGGCGCGACGACACTCGGTCGCGATCTTGCAGGGTCGGTGGCCACCACCTTGTCGACGGGACTCACAGCCGACTGTACTGCGCTCGACGTCGACGCCGATGGTTCGCTTGCGGCGACGCGTCCGACCTTTGGCGGCTCGCTGCTGTGTACGATTTATACCTTGAACTATCGTCCGCAGATGGCAACCGTCCGCCCGCGCGTCATGCCGATGCCGGAGCGCGTCGTACGCGATGCCGCTCGTATCATCATCCATCCGCTTGACCTTGTTGAAGATGATATCGTCACGAAGGTGCTGACGTTCATTCCCGACCGCGACTCCGAAACGTCAAATCTGGCCTATGCCGATGTCGTAGTCGCCGGCGGCTTGGGACTGGGATCGCCCGAGAATTTTCGGCTGGTGCGCGAACTGGCAACTCTGCTTGGCGCCGAGTATGGCTGCTCGCGTCCTCTGGTGCAGAAGGGATGGGTAACGTCTGATCGGCAGATCGGCCAGACCGGCAAGACCATCCGGCCAAAGCTCTATATTGCGGCCGGCATTTCCGGCGCGATCCAGCACAGGGTCGGCGTGGAAGGTGCGGACCTGATCGTCGCCATCAATACCGACAAGAACGCGCCGATCTTCGACTTCGCCCATGTCGCGATCGTCAGCGATGCCATGCAGTTGCTCCCGTCGTTGACGGCCGCATTTCGCGCCAGGCTGTTGCCGGAGTCGCGCGCCCGGCTCGCCGTCTAGAGGAGATGCTGTGATGATTGAAGAGAGGTTCGATGCGATCGTGATCGGAGCCGGTATGGCCGGAAACGCGGCGGCGTTGACCCTGGCCAAGCGCGGCATGAAGGTGCTGCAGCTCGAGCGAGGCGAATATCCGGGATCGAAGAATGTGCAGGGCGCAATTCTCTATGCGGACATGATGGAAAAGTTGATACCCGAGTTTCGCGAGGAGGCGCCGCTCGAGCGCCATCTGGTCGAACAGCGGTTCTGGATGATGGACGATCGCTCCCATGTCGGCATGCACTACCGCTCGGATGACTTCAACGAGGAGCGGCCGAACAGATACACGATCATCCGCGCGCAGTTTGACAAATGGTTCTCCTCGAAAGTGCGGGAGGCCGGCGCGACCGTGCTGTGCGAGACGACAGTCACCGAGCTCGTACGGGACGACCGTGAGAGGATCGTGGGGGTTCGTACAGATCGCCGCGACGGCGAAATACACGCCGACGTCGTCGTGCTGGCCGAGGGTGTCAATGGCCTGCTCGGGACGCGCGCGGGTCTGCGATCGCGGCCGAAACCCGATAATGTTGCACTCGCGGTGAAGGAAATGCACTTTTTGCCTCGCGAGACTATCGAGGCGCGTTTCAATCTCAAGGGCGACGAAGGCGTTGTGATCGAGGCGGCCGGTACCATTTCCCGCGGCATGACCGGAATGGGCTTCATCTATGCCAACAAGGAGTGCATTTCGCTCGGCATCGGCTGTCTCGTCGCTGATTTCCAGCGCACCGCCCAGACGCCCTACGGTATGCTCGATCATTTCAAGCGGCATCCGTCCGTGGCGCCGCTCATCGCAGGTTCCGAAGTCAAGGAATATGCGGCGCATCTCATTCCTGAAGGCGGTTACAAGGCAATCCCGCAGCTCTACGGCGAGGGCTGGGTGGTGGTGGGGGACGCGGCACAGCTCAACAATGCCATTCATCGCGAAGGTTCCAATCTTGCGATGACCTCAGGCCGCATCGCAGCCGAAGCGATCGCCCAGGTACAATCGCGCCGCGAGCCGATGACCGCGACAAATCTGTCGCTCTACAAGAAGATGCTGGACGAGTCCTTTGTCATCAAAGACCTCAAGAAGTACAAAGACATGCCGATGTTGATGCACACCCATTCGCAAAACTTCTTCCTTACCTATCCGCAGCTTATCTCCAAGGCGCTGCAGAACTTTGTACGTGTCGATGGTACGCCGAAAGTTGAGAAGGAGAAGGCGACCTTGAAATCCTTCGTCAAGGCGCGGTCATGGACTGGTCTGTTCGGCGATGCGTGTCGTTTTACCCGGGCCTGGCGCTGATCGGCAACAGTGTGAAGTGCAGCAATGGAAGGTCAAAGCATGAATGTCGAGCCCATAGTGCGCGTCGAAGACAAGCTGTACTACAACCGCTATCTTGTCGACGTCGGTCGTCCTCACGTCACGGTGCGCGCGCACACGACGCCGTCGCCACAGCTACTTGCGCTTTTGAACGCCTGTCCCGCGCGATGCTACGAACTCAACGACAACGGCCAAGTTGAGATAACCGTCGACGGCTGCATTGAGTGCGGCACCTGCCGCGTGATCGCCGAACCCACCGGCGACATCAAGTGGAGTTATCCGCGCGGCGGTTACGGCGTGCTGTTCAAGTTTGGGTGAAGTGCAACGAAGGGCCGCGGTGTAATCGCCATGAGACGGGGGATTTCACCGCCTTTGTGGGCGTTCTGGCTCATCTGCACTGCAGATGAAATTCGAATGAGGCGCGCAGCCGTGGGGGACGCCTCGCAAGACACAGCTTGAGGGTATCACACTCGCTCCGGACTGACGAAGGATTGGTCGTGGCGCCATTGAGTGGTGCCACAAACGGGGTCGATCCGACGGCGCAAAGGAAATTCAGCCCGTCGCCTTGGAGGGGGCGGGGCCGGCGGCCTCGATCGCAACCGCTACTGATTGCACAATCGCAGCAAAGCGCACGGCAGTCTGGATCACTCCGGAACTGACGCCCTCAGCCCGCAGCGTCTTCTCGTGAGCGTCGACACAGGCACCGCAGCCGTTTATGGCCGAGACCGCCAGCGACCACAGCTCGAAATCGGACTTATCCACGCCGGGATTGCCGATCACGTTCATGCGCAGCCGTGGCGGCATGGCCTTATATTCCGGGTTGGATACGAGGTGCACGAATCGGTAGTAGACGTTGTTCATCGCCATCACAGAGGCTGCGGATTTCGCTGCGGCGATCGCCGCAGGCGTCATCACGGCGGAGGCTGCCGCTTCGATCGCGGAAATCAGGGCTGCATTGCGCGTGGCAATCGCGCTCGCCAGCAGCAGGCCGTATTGTCGCTGCGGCGACAGCGTATCATCGGCCAGCAAGGACGCCAAGTTAAGCCTGACGTCCTTGGCGAAATTGGGAATCGTCTCATTCAACTGCTCAATCGACGACATGCTGCCTCACGCAACCTTCAGTGTTTCGCCGCCGACTTCGCGGTTGCAGGGACAGAGTTCGTCGGTTTGCAAAGCGTCCAGAACGCGGAGCGTGTCCTTGGGGCTACGCCCGACATTTAGATTGGTCGCATAGATGTGTTGGATTGTGTTGTCGGGGTCGACGATAAAGGTGTAGCGATAGGCGACGCCCTCGGGCGAACGCACGCCAAGGCCATCGACTAAGGTTCCTTTTGTGTCGGCAAACTGCCAAATCGGTAGATTGTGCAGGTCTGCATGCGAGCGCCGCCAGGCAAGCTTGCAGAACTCATTGTCAGTCGAACCGCCCATTACGACAGCATCGCGATCGGCGAATTCTTTGGATAGCCGGCCGAATTCGGCGATCTCGGTCGGACAGACGAACGTGAAATCCTTGGGGTAGAAAAAGATGATCTTCCATTTTTCGGGGAAGCTCGTTTCTGTCAGCGTCTCGAACGCGCTGTGTCCTTCTTCTTCCTGCGCCTGAAAGCCGGGCTTCACGCCCGTGATTTCGAACGGCGGCAACTGACTTCCAATTCCGAGCATGCTGACCTCACAAGTTTGCTTTGCGTAAGTTGTGCCGTCACTAGTGAAGCAAGCTATATGCCATCCGTTGTCTAGATCGGATTGTCGCAACGAAGCGAACCAGCGACCGGGCTGCAGTCATTTGATCGTAAGGTCTGATGGCTCTCACATCCACCTCTATCATGCCGCGTGGAAACGCGATGCTCGATCGCTTGGAACGGTCGGTGAGCGCCGCGGAAGTCACGAGTGGGTACCGCAGTTAAAAAGTCGCAGCCAAATTCCTCGACCAGCGATTGAACCGCTGGTTGAAACGGCTAACTGCCGACCGAGAACGGATCCTCGGCGCCCGCGCAGAGCATCATGATATCTCACGGTGTGAAACGGCCGCGAAGCTAAGGTTGCTTTCGTATGCCGCGAATGAGCGCAACCGGCGATTCCGGAGCCGACCTTGGCGATATTCTCGCAGCCGTCATCAAGCTGTCCGGTATCATAGTCCCCAAATAGCTCCACCTAGGACTGAAGGCGCGGCGTCGCGCCGGGCGAGCGGCGACGTCGCGCCACCAATCCTCTACGACTTGACGATCGCAAAGGAGCAGCGTGCCAACATCACCCATAAAAGCTCTCCAGTCGGAAAGACATTTTTGTGGAACAGCTGTCAGGAGCGGCACACCCCGAGTGATCGCGTCAACAAATTCAGCGCGCAGGCCGCGGCCAACCGCCTCTTGTTTGGCGAATTTGCTGATCACGACGAGATCGACTTTGTTGCGAAGCGCTTGGGAAACGACAATTGCGGCCTCAGCCAGTCCGTTTGTATCGAGCTTACAGGACGCGGCTCCGCTGCCGAGTAGCTGGGAAATCGAGATCTCTCGCCCTGTCGCAACGTCGACAGCGAGCATAACGTGCGTGCCGTTTGCATTTCTGAAGTGTCGCTGGACGATGCCGCCGACACGTACGTCATGCCGCGCGAGATCCTGGACGAAATCGGCAAGCAGTTTATCGGCGTCGTCCTCTGGCTGGTAGAGAATCGCCGCCACAGCTGTCGGATCGATATTGTCAAAATTGTCGATCATGGCCATGATCCGATTTCTGTTCATTTCGTGTGTCGGCGCTCCGCTGTAGAGCGTCTCCTGGTGGAGTCGCAGGCGTTATGAGCAACCGCTCGGGGGGTGAGACCGGCAAGGCTCGCGCGACTTCGGCGAATACGTCCATTCCGTTGCTGAGCCCTAGCGCATCAAAAGAGCGGCGTGTGATGCGGGCCAAAAGCGGCACGCCCGAACGGCCAGTTTCGAGCGCTAGAACCAACGTGATCTCCGATTCGTCGAACGGAAGGGAGGCTTTGATGCGTGCCGGAAAGACATTCAGGAAGGAGCTTGCGCGCGGAGTCTCGCGCACGATGCTGACATCGGTGGCTGCGATGCGCAGCCGTAGCTGCGCGCCAGGTCTGAGCGGCGGCCCAGGTATCAGCAGACGCGCGCCTCTGAGGCGGACGATGATGAGTCCATAGCGCCCGTCGTAGCCGCCGACCACGGTATCAACGCAAACCGCCGCTTCGCCACGCGCGGCAAGCGCTGGATCACTCTGAACGACTTGAAGCGGTCCGGCCGCGGTCACCATGCCATCTTTCATCATGACGAGATGATCGGCAAAGCGTTCGATGTCAGCCATGTCATGACAGATATAGATCATCGGCAACGTGAGCTCTTCCCGCATGCGCTCGAGAAATGGCAGAATCTCGTGTTTGGCGGAGCGGTCGAGCACAATGAGCGGGTCGTCCAGCAAAAGTAGCCGCGGTTGGGCTAGTAGCGCGCTGCCTAGGGCAAGTCGTTGTCGCTGGACGCCAGAAAGATGTGACGGGGAACAGTCAAGCAGTGGCGCCAAGTCGAGCAACTTAACCACACCATCAAAGTCGATCAGTGTCGCTCTCGATTTCGACGCGTTGTACAGAAGGGTGCGCTTGACAGACAAATGAGAAAAAAGAATGGGTCGCTGAAATACATATGCGACAGGACGCAGATGAGGCGGCCGAAACGTCGTCTCGTTCTGCCAAATTTCGCCATCGACGCCACAGAATCCAGTCGGTAGATGCTGGATGCCGGCGATGCAACGCGCGAGAGTGGTCTTGCCGCACCCCGGAGGACCGAAAACGGCCGTGACACCTTTGGCCGGGGCGCTGAATTGCGCATCCAGCGGGATGCCTGCGGGAGCGCCGTTGAAGGCGACTTCGATATAGCCCGGTCTTGCTTCTCTCATCTGCCCACGCCTATGCTGCATCTTGCCATCAAATCACGAGGAGAATGGCCGCAAAGGCAATGAACACCATGCCGCCGACAATCCAGTCTGCTTGGCTCCAGCGCGGCGTCTTCGCCCCGAGGAGGCCAAAGGGCGCGGCGGCAGCATTGCAGATCGACGGTGTTACGACAGCCGGCATCTTGAGCGTTTCCGTGCCATCGAGAATCGTGACAATCGAACGCTGCCGGGCGCGCATACCATCACACACGCAAGGCGGGATTCCAATACTGCGGAATCCTCAGCCAGCTTGGCTAGACGCCGGTTGTCCGCTGGCTGAACTGGCAAGGCTTGCGTCGTTTGGCTGTAGAGGTGTCGGCTATCGCCAGAGCTTGATACCGCCTCGGGGCCGGCAATCGGCTTGAAAGGCGCCACAGCTTTGGTGACCAATGTGAAGTGTGCGTCGCTGCCCACATTCATGGCTTCCGCAACGTCAGGCGCAAGCAGCATCAAAGCCAGATCGAATAGGATCAACCGGATAAACCTCATTGGGACCCCGAAGATGGACCGCCGCGACTGCTTTCGTCGCGGCAGCTCCTTGCTCCTCAGCCAGCAATCTGCGTGCCGGTTCGAAAAAATGGCGCACGACCCGCTTGGCTCATGGTGAAACTCTTATATGTCCCACCCAGCGTGTGGAATGGCCGCATCGTGTCGTCGGGTTTCAGACGTTCGCGTCGTCAACCGGCCACGCAGGAAGGACGAGATAGACACTGAAGATGATGCCGTCGGCTCTTGCGTCGAGAACGGTGTTGGAGTCGTCGCTACAATTTGTCGTCCGTCCGATCTGCGCCGACAAAAGGGGCGCTCGTCGGCTGCATTTGACCACATAGCTAGAAGTTTAGTCTCTTGGGCTGACGTTTCAAAAATTCGCCTTACCCCGAGTTCATGAGCATCACATCTAGCCCTCGTCCACGCCCCTAGCGCGATCGCCCTTGCAACGGCGACGCCTCACACGCGAACTCACGGATGATCTCATGATCGCATCACCAGCACGCAGGTGGTTTCGCATGCGAACAATCGCTTGCGCCCGCTGCCTGGACCGCTCTCGTGTCCTGATGCGGCACATAGGAGAAGCCAAGAAGCCATGACTATCGCCCCACTGCGCAGTAGCGTCCCGCAGTCACCGTATTGAGATTGCGACATCGCAGTCTTGGAGACGGATCCGACGACGCCCACTAGGGTCATCTGTACTGATGCCGACACTGGGTTGACCGCTGCAAGCCCGTCACTTGTGGCGGCCGCCGCGATGGTCAACGAAGTGTCAACGGAGGTGATGTGATCCGTCTGATCGGCGACACCTACCGCCTGGCCTCGATAACCGTTGAGATCGGAGCGCGCGATCTGGCGAGGCAGAGCCGCCGGGTATCTAATGAATTGTGACTACACCGGCGCTTGTGGCGAAGGAAGCGGCGAGCGTCGCGTTGTTAGATCGTACGGCGCATTCATTTTGAACACGCGGTACCCGCTGGCGGACTGGCTCGCGAGCAGCGGCGGCGCGCTTAGAGGCGCTCAAAAAAATCCTCGCGCCTGACGCCGACAAGCGCACGATTTGCTTCGAGCTGTTCCAAGTGTGCGCGTTAGTTCGTCAGAATCGGCCTCGAAAGCCAGCAATATATCCTACGATATCGCCATACGCCAGAAGCTCTCAATGCGTACATTTCGTCGGCGGCCGGCGGCCAACGTGTCGAGGATGATCTGCGATGGATTGCCGCGAATGTCTCCACGGCATCGCGTGAGTTGTCGTCGGAGTTGACCCAGCGTCGATCTATAGCTCGGCGCGGTCCGTGTTGCCCGAAGTCCCAGAGGCTATTTGAGTGGTTTGCCAATAGACGGGACAAATAACTCCCAACGCAATGGCATTCCTCGAAGCCATTCGCCACAGGTGACCACGCGCAGCTTGCGCGTTGTGCTGGGCCTCAGATGCGCACCTTGTTTCGGAATATCAGCGAACCTGTGCGCAGAAAAAACCGCAGCGATATACATCAGTTGGCACAGATCCTGCTCAGCATAAGCAGCACGGACGTAATGTGACAATGTCGGCGCTGCAGCGTTCGTTGCAAATGGCGCGCGGCGTTTGCTCATGTTGCTGTGTGAGGATTGTTGGAGGCGCTTGCCGCTGCTGGTGAGCCGCCGAGCCGAATGTTCGTCAGGTACTAATCCGCCCGAGGCTGAGGCGAAGGGGCATGTCGCTTAAAGTGCAAGAAGGGCAGCCGCACCGAAGAGCTGCGCATCAATCGCGAAGTGACCTCGCATCGGGGTCCGCGCACTAAGAGGGGAGCTGAATCATAATGTACAGATTGGTTGCCTTAATGCTTGCGCTGTTGGCACAGCAGGAGTGCAAAGCCGCGCAGGCGCACGCGGCGGAGGATGTCGTGAATGCGCCCCTCGCGCGGTCGGATTACGAGCGTGCACTGACGACCGCAGACCGATATGGCCGGCTTACCGTCAATGTCCCCGACGTGCCGTTTTGGCTCGGCGAGCGCGAGGCGTTCGTCTATCGGCGGACGGCCCATGGCAAGCACCATTTTATCCTGGTTGATGCCGAAAAAGGCGTAAAGCAGCCCGCTTTTGATCAAGCCGGACTCGCGGCTGCTCTGAACAGAGCGAGCCACCAAAACTATCAGCCCGAGGATCTTCCGTTCGACCATTTCGAGCTGACCGACAAGGGTGGCAGGATGAGCTTCGACCTCGAGAGTACGCGTTGGAGCTGCGAGCTTGCAAGCTATACCTGCACCGGCAATGCAATGCACTCGGGCGCCAATGAGCAGAGCCCCTATGACGACACGCCGCCGGCAGACAACGATCCGAACGAGACAAGCGCATCACCTGACGGCAAATGGCTGGCCTACATTCGAAACTACAATATCTTCTTGCGCAGCCAAGACGGTTCGCAAAACATCCCGTTGACCTGGGACGGAGCTGAGAGTGACTATTATGCTCTCTCGACACTGAGATGGTCTCCAGCCTCAACTCACCTGGCCGTCTACCGGATCCGTCCAGGCCATCAACGGGAAGTCCATTACCTCGAATCATCGCCGGCGGACCAGCGTCAACCCAGACATTTGACCATGGTGTATCCAAAACCGGGTGATGCCTTGGCGTTGCTCCAACCCATGCTGTTTGAAGTCAGCAGCCGACGCGCGGTCGCAATCGATAATGCCACGTTCCAGAATCCTTACGGTCTTTCGGCGATCCAGTGGTGGAAGGACGGGCGGGGCTTTACCTTCGAATATAATCAGCGTGGCCACCAGCTCTATCGCCTGGTGGAGGTTGATGCCGCCACGGGCCGAGCGCGCGCGTTGATTGATGAGGCAAGCAAGACCTTCGTCGACTACCAGCCTTTGGTGATGAACCAGCTGAATACTGGAAAAACGTTTCGCTACGACGTCGATGATGGAAAGGAGATTATCTGGGCCTCGGAGCGCGATGGTTACGAGCATCTCTATTTGTTCGACGGCAGGACAGGAGAGCTCAAGAACCAGATCACCAGAGGAGATTGGGTGGTCCGTGTGGTGTATTGTGTCGATCCGGTGAAGCGTGAGATCTGGTTTGGCGCCAGCGGAATGAACCCTGGGGAGGATCCCTACTTCGTCCATGCCTATCGCATTGGCTTTGATGGAAAAAGACTCACGCCGCTGACGCCTGAGCCAGCCAATCATCACATCGAGTTCTCGCCTAGCGGCCGCTACTATGTCGACCTGTGGTCACGCATCGGCGTTCCGCCCCGCATGGTACTGTACCGTGCCAGTGATAATGCCGAACTGATGCAGCTTGAGAGCGGCGAGATCTCCGAGCTCATTGCCGCTGGCTGGCAGCCGCCGCTCAGCTTCAACGCCAAGGGACGCGACGGCAAGACGGATATATGGGGCGTCATTCACTTGCCGACTAATTTCGATCAGCGCAAGAGATATCCAGTGGTGGAGCACATCTATGCAGGCCCCACCGGTTCCTTCGTTCCGAAGTCCTTCTCAGCTTCAATCGAGCCGCTCACACAACTCGGCTTTATCGTTGTTCAGATTGATGGAATGGGTACCAACCATCGCTCGCGCGCGTTCCACGACATTGCCTGGAAAAACTTGAAGGACGCCGGCTTTCCGGACCGGATCCTATGGCACAAGGCGGCGAGTGCGAAGTATCCTTGGTATGACATATCCAACGTCGGCATTTTTGGTGCTTCCGCCGGTGGGCAGAACGCGGTGAGCGCGTTACTCTTCCATCCTGATTTCTATAGGGTCGCGGTCGCGAACAGTGGCTGCTACGACAACCGGCTAGACAAGATCTGGTGGAACGAACAGTGGATGGGGTGGCCGGTCGGCATCGAATATTCGCAATCCTCCGCCATCGACAATGCCGCCAAACTGCAAGGTAGATTGCTTCTCATAGTCGGCGAACTGGACCGCAACGTCGATCCCTCCGCTACGTTCCAGCTTGCCGATCGGCTCATTAAGGCGGGAAAATACTTCGACATGCTGTATGTGCCGGGCGCAGATCACGGAACACCGGGAAGTTATGCACAGCTCAGGCTCCTGGAGTTCTTGGTCCGTAACATTCTCGAGCAAACGCCGCCAAACTGGAACGCGGGCTCAATGGAACTGCCGAAGAGCAAATCAGGCCATGATGGCTGACAATCCATCGAGATCCAGCCCGGTCCGTGGCGTTCCACGATCGCGTTCTCGAAATTGAGGAATGCTCGTTGCCATTTACGACGGGGTCTTCTCGAATATCGCCGCATGCCGTCATGCGTACTTCCTTCCTGATCGGCGCACGCAGCTGCTGATGCCAACAAGCAAAGATGGGTTTGCGGTGGCCTCATCAATTGGCCCCACATCAGGGCGCGAGAACGCCGCGCGCGCGACGGTCGGCATTGCGAAGCCCCGCGACGTCGCGCCCGGTTCTCGCTCCAAATGAGCCTCGAGAGGCGGGAGCGCTCAGGCAAGCCGGAGGAACTCAGAGCCAGATGTTTTTACTGTGAGCTTCAGCTTGACACGGTGCACTTTGATTTCGCTGCGGGAGGCTTGAGTGCCCGCGCCATCTTTCCTTGGCAAGTTGACGAGCCTGGCTCTGTAAGTTGACAGGCCATTTGGCCTATTTGTCCATAGAGGGCTTTGGCGTTGTGTCGGTGCGCACGGGCAATATCGGATAATCGATCCTAGGCAGCTGCCCGGTGAGTGAATCTAGAAACGCGACGATGTCGTCTTTTTCTGTATCGTTGAGCTTCGCGCCGAGTTGTATCTCACTCATCACGCCGACAGCTTGCTTAAGGCTCCAAACTTGGCCCGAATGGAAGTAGGGAGGACGCAATGCGACGTTGCGCAACGGCGCGGAGCGGAAAACATACTCGTCGCTGGGTGCCTTGGTGACGGCGAAACGGCCCTTGTCGTCCCTCGGCAGCAGGCTTGTGGTTGGCCGTTCCGTCACGCCGAACGGGAAGTAGTCCTGGCCGCCGACGTTGATACCATTGTGGCAAGTTGAGCATCCCCTTTCTATGAACAGCTTTAATCCTGCTTTCTGCTGAGCGCTGAGAGCATACGCATCGCCCTCGAGGTATTGATCGAAGGGAGCGGCGGGCGTGATCAAGGTCGCCTCGAAAGCCTCGATGGCCTTGGCGAAGTTGTCAAAGGTAATGGGCGTCGCATCGTTAGGGAACGCCTTGCTGAACATGACGATATAATCGGTCATTGAGTTCAGCGTATTGAGAAGGCGAGCGGGCGTCGCATTCATTTCCGTACTGGCCTGGATGGGGCCTGCGGCTTGCGCCTTGAGGTCAGCCGCGCGCCCGTCCCAGAACTGTGCCACATTGAAGACTGCGTTATAGACCGTTGGCGCGCGACGTGAACCTAGCTGCCAGCGATGACCAACCGACCTCGGGCCGGCATCTGTTCCACCGGTCCCAAGGTTGTGACACGTGTTGCAGCTAATGACCCCGCTCGCCGATAGCCTCGGATCGAAGAATAGGGCCTTGCCGAGTGCAACCTTATCGTGGGTAATAGGGTTGTCCTTGACCGCAGGAACGATAGAGGGGATCGGCTTGAAAATCTGCCTCGCCGCACTCATCAAATCATCATCGGCGCCTGCTGTTGACGAGGCCAGGATCCCAGCGGCCAGAACACATAACTTGGCTGCGATTTCAAGCTTTCGTGCCGCTGATTTCCTCATCCTTGGCTTGCCCTTGTCGTAATTCGTGGAAGTCGCGAACAGAGTGCGTGGTCGCAGCTAGCCTGCTTATCGCCGAAATCACTCCCAGCAGTCAGAGACGAGCGACTTCGTCTTGGGGTGTGCTCACCCAGTCTGATCCGCTGTCGCTGTGTAGTAGCAACCGCCGTGCCAGTGGAGTTCAGGGGCTGTCCGTTGATGGGTCTTGAACAATTACAGGAATGGCAGCAGTCGGCTCGAACCTTTGGGATCAACCGACCACGCGACGATGGCCACCCTGACGAAGTGTATTCCGGCCTGCGATTTGAACCTTTGAGCGAGCCGTAAAGCTGTCGGTTTCGCGATTTTGGGCGTGCAGGCTTGCAACTAAGTAGGACGCCGAACAAAAAGACGGAGCGTCGACGCAATTCGTCGCGTCATGAACGCGACGGAATCATGTGGCCTTGCGAAGCCGTCGACTATGCGTTGCGCTCTAGCGTAGCCAAGCAATTATCGGCCGGCGCTGGATGACGTTTCGTATGCGCTGCGGCCGGCGAAGCGTGCAATTGTCGAGGAACCCACTTGCGAGCTCCCGTCAAGATATGGGTATGCCTATCTTGGATTGTATTGGCACCCGTTCGACGATCAAAGTGCTTGAATCGACCGTAGCGTCAGGTTGTAGGCAGTGCCAAGCAGGATCGGCGCCTTTGCAGGAATGTCATGTTGGGAACTAACGTCGCAAATGTCACAAGGTTAGACACAATGCCTAAAGTGGGTGGCGCCCGCTGCTAATGTAGCTAGCCTGCGTTGCGCCTTGATGTTGGCAACAAGGCTGACGCGCGATGCAACGATGATTCGGAAGTACCACAAATGACGCCGGCCGCTCCTGCCGATGCGGCAGCCTGCTTTCCTAAACAGGTAATACTTGCGAGGCAAATAACGATAGTGAAGGTTATGCAGCTTAAGAGAGTTCTGTTGAGCCAAAAGCGGCGAACGGGTTGGGCTTACCGTGCGCCTTGCCATGTCACCGCCCTTGTTGCGATCGCAGCAACGTGGTGCACGGGATACGCTAGCGCGCGAGAACGAAGATCGGAAGAGATCTTGACGTCTTGCAGACCAGACGTGATGCGATTCTGTGACCGTTTTACAGGGCGTGGCGATATGGACGCGGCCATGTTTTGTCTTAGGGACAATTTCAAAGGCTTGCGTGTCGAATGTCGCCGCGTGATGCCAACCGCGACGGAGAGAAACGGTGGGTCGAAAAAAACGAGGCGTCAACAACGTTCCGATCCTGCATCGAGAGTGAGGCACCGGAGCGGGGAGCTTCTTAAGCACCAGAATGCTCGCGTTAGCCATCGATCGAGGTCCGGAAGGGGCCGGTTGGTGCCGTTGTGGCGTTCTCAACGAGCGTTTCAATGGATTCACTTGAACCGGCGGGACCGCTTTTGGTTGAGTTCACCGAAGGGCTCAAGACCAGAGGGAACGCGGTCGTCAAGAGCCGTTCAAAGGCGGTAAGCTGTTCAAGCAGACGCTTCTCGACGGCAGCACTCTCCTCACGAGGCAGTTCCGTCTTAAGCAATCGACGACAGCGCCAGATCTCGTTTCGCACCCATCTGATCTCACTTAATCTATCATCAATCGAGGTCATCACAGATGCAATTAACGTAGGCATTGAAAGTACAAAGCGTACGCGTCAGCACTGCGTCGTCGCTCCGTCGGCATTCATGCCGATGGAGTTGCGCCTGTGCGATTGGTCGCCGTTGCTTGGCGGATGTGGCGAGCGGTTCGATGTATTCAAGACTGTTATCCACCGATATCGCCTTACGCTGGGCGTGCGACCGGAATTTGCTACGGATTGCTGCGGGTTTTCGGCGCTACGATCGTATGGGCTGAGGAATTACTGCGCTCCACAGGGGCGATCGGCGTGCAGTCACATGCAAACGCGGAGCAGCGGCTCACGACTGGAAACGTAGCGATGTTGATCTCCGGCGGCGTGTGCGGTGTCAAACGCTGCGGCTTCATTGCGCTCGCCGTTTCCGTGACGATGGTCAGTGTCGCTAGCCGTCGGATCATTACAATTGTTTTCTTAATGGGCATGTCTATGAGTAGGTGCGCGCGCTCATCAACATCCTGGAAAGGGCATGGCGGCAATGTTTTCTTCTATAGATAAAACGAGCGTTACCGAGATATCCCGCGTGTGACGCGATCGAACGAAGCGCAGGAGCGAGCGTGGGACCTCAGTGGGTAAATGTCACTCGAAACCGTGTCGAACTGGGGCGCCCCATTGGTAGTCGCCGCGATTGTCGGCTGTGCAACGGCGCGCTTCGATACCCATTTAATAGCTTGAACCCTACGCTGCGTCAGGTTGTAGTCTCGCAAAGACAAAGGCAGGCTGGGCGGGCGTCGAATGGTTCAGCATGATCGGACAGGGATGGCTTCCTAATTGCCGACGTTGTCGCTTGCGGGCCATGGCAAGGCCTTGGGTCGATCGGCGGGGATGCCGTGCTGGCCGTTGTCAATCGCGCTGCAACAACCGGAGTCGCGATATGTCATGAGGTGATGGAGCGATGCACGCAGCAGGATGTCGCTGACAACTGCTCCAATCGCATTCCTCGTTGTGCAGTGAGGGCCCGCGGAGTGAATAACCGGCTCTCGCGAGAGAGGCGTCAACTGCATAGGCGGTTCACATTCAGCCAGAAGCGGTGTCCGGTCGCATTGAGATCGTGGCTTGACAAGGCGCTGCGGTGAAAGCTCGGAAGAGTCCATGTCTGCTCAAGCCAATCTGACGACGGCGCTAAGCGAGATCGATCGTGCTCGCGACATTGTTGAATTCTCAACTGTGGTGGTTGCGCGCGACAAGCAACTGCGCAAGACGGATCATCCGATCTTTCTGCAAAAGGCTGCGCTTGAGTTTCAATCTAGATTCCTGCCGAATTTCGAGGAAGGCATCCTTTCCGGGAGATCGTGGGGATATGCCACGACATGCAATGCGGTGAGCCGAAAGGCCGGAGGTCAGGCCGGCCGGGACGTTTGCGAAAGATTAGCTTCTCGCGTGTCGCTGCTTGACCATGCGCTGATTGAAAAAATCGGAATAAGAGCCCTTTCCATATTTGCAGCGTCATTCGGTCGGCACTCCAACAGAGCAGAATGTCGCAAAGGGGCGATCAGAATAGCTAAGTTTTGTTGCGAGGAAGGCAGGCCGCTTCAAGAGTTGAACAATCTGAGCCTGGCGGCGCTGATAAACGGCTTCAGCAAATGGCCGGAAGAAGCGGACTTCCGCCAGGCGGCGGTTGCAATTGCGGGCGGTGTCATTCGGCGCGCAGGCCGCCATCACCAGCTCTCGGACTTTACGCAGCAAGGATTGGTGAGCCTGGTCAACGGGTTCAGCAAGTGGCCGGATGAGGCGGCTTCGCGCCAGGCAGCAGCCACGCTTGCGCTCGAAATTCTGCATCGTTCTGGCAGGCTCTGCGAGTTTCCTCAGCAGGCATTGGCCATCCTGGTGAACGGTTTCAGCAAGTGGCCGGAAGAGCTGCCGTGCGGTCAAGTCACGATTGCGATCGCAGGCGAAGTTCTTGGTCGGGTCGCCCGGTTTCATGAGTTTAGCGAGCAGGACCTGGCAAATTTGGTGAATGGCTTCAGTAAATGGCCAGAGGAGGCAGTCTCCCGTCAAGCCACAGTCGCGATCGCAAGTGAGCTCCTGCGCCGTGCTGATCAACTTCCTCACTATAGCCAACAAGGACTGGCAAACTTGGTGAACGGGTTTTGCAAATGGCCTGAAGATGCGGATTGTCGTAAGGCTGCAGTTGCGATTGCTGGTGAGGTACTTTGGCGTGCTGCCCAACTCTCCGATCTTACGGAACAGGGCCTGGCGAACCTGGTGAATGGCTTTAGCAAGTGGCCGCAAGAGCCGGCGTTTCGCCGAGCAGCGGTCGCACTCGCTCGTGAGGTTCTGCGCCGTGCCACTCAGCTCTACGAGTTTTCGCAGCAGGGACTCGCGAACTTAGTGAACGGCTTCAACAATTGGCCGGAGGAGTTGCCGTGTGGTCAAGTGACCGTTGTGCTCGCGGACGAGGTCCTTCGCCGTGCCGGCCGCAGGACGGGACTCTCGGACTTCACTGCCCAGGATCTCAGAGGACTGGTGATCGGTTTCAACAGATGGCCGCAGGAGAGCGCCGCTCGCCAAGCCACGATCGCGATCGTCAATGAGGTGCTCGGCCGCGGTGTCCGGTTCTTTGACTTTACCAAGCCGGAGTCGGAGAGCCTGATGAATGCTTTCAGTAGATGGCCGCAAGGGATAGCGAAGATCATCGGGGAGCTGCAACTCACGCAAAGTGAAACCACGCAGCTCCGAGTAGGGGAGAAGTGGTCCAACCAAACGAGGCAATCGGCCAAAGAAATCTCTTCCTAGCGGTTTCAACACACATGATGCGGCTACGTCGAATACGACAATCCCACGCAGCGACCTTCTTGCGATGTGGTCGAAGGCGTCTACAGTCACGGAATTGAGTAAACAATCAGAAGGACGTAGTTCTTGATCCAGGCTGAGAAGGATGTCGTCGAGCAGATGCTCTCATCATTGGCGATCAGCTTGTTGCAGAATCGTGTTGCGCCTTCCTACGAACAGGTGATGCATCAGTTTGGATTGGCCTGCGAGAGAGCAGGGCTGATCGCGACGGAAGAGGTGGCAATTAGGGTACTGAAGCGCGTTTCAAGCGAGATCAACGAGGCGCAGTCGGTGCTCGAGTTTATCGGTCGCGGGGCTGATCTACTACATTGATCTTGAGGTTAAGAAACATCCAACGGATTAGTGACGGATGCAGTTTCGGCGCGCGCTTTCAATTGTTCGACTGAGAAAGCGTCCCGGCGCGGGGCCGTGTCGTCAGCTTTTGCTGTCCGAGATCGCGGCAGGGTGAGCCGATCTGGCAGGCTCGAGCCTCGCCGCCGATGTCAGAATAGGGGGAGAGCTCGTATCCCGGAAGACATAGCCTGCCTGCGCCGATTGCCGCCGGGCCACCGCCTCGCAGTGAAGCGCAAGCTGTGCTACATGGGCTTGCGGGCTTCTAGATAAGATACCAGCGCGGCGAACTGAGCGAGCAGGGACGCTTTCGCCTCGGGCGCACAGGGCAGCAACTCGGCAGCTCTCAGCGCCGCACTGAGGAGGCGCCGTGACCTGCGAGCACATTGCCAAGCCAGAAACTCCGTTGATCCAAGTCCGTTTTTCGTCAGTCCACAGTCGAGGCCTAAGCGTCGCGAGAGGCCGACGGCCAGCCGTGCGCCCCGTTGTTCGTCGCTCCGAAGCCCGTCAGCTTATCGACAGCTACGTCTCATAGCATAAAGGTCTTTACTGGCCGGCAGGTCCGGCTTGATTTTCTCAGATCTGGCGCCATCAAGCGATCCACCACCGAGGCTTTGGGTGTGCTGCGGTGAGTCGCAGTTGCTCGCCCGCAGGCCGGCAGGTGTTCGCGCCAGCCGTGGGCGGTATGACTGCCAGCTTAGTCATCAGCCGATCAGCGCCAACCATGGTGAGATCTGACGGCTTAAAGGTGCGGCTGCAGATGCGCTTGATTTGGACACGGAGAGACGGCGATGAATACAGAGCAGCTTGGCTCAGGCACTCCTTCCGAAACTTCCGATTCGGAAACCTCCGAGCCGGCATCTCCGGCTGCAACGCAGTGGGGCGAAGCCCTGGCGGATGCGCTGGCGTCCGCCGGCCAGGCGTCCAGCTCGCAGCTCGAGGTCTTGACGAACTGGGCTGCCGAAGACGGGCAGGGGCAACACGAGGACCGGCAAGAAGCGGTAACTCGTGCGAGGGCTTGGCAGGACACAGGCGATGTCAATGAGGCCCTAGATCTGTCGTCCCTGTCCCTGACCGGCTTGCCTACGCCGCCCCTGGCCGGGCTGCGTCGCCTGAATGTCGACGACAATCAGCTGAACAGCCTTCCTGGGGACCTTCCGGCCAGTCTCCAGCGCCTCTATGCCAGTAATAACCAGCTGACCGGCCTGCCCGAGCTTCCAAATGGCCTGCGGCGGCTCTATGTCGTCAGTAACGGGCTCACCAACCTGCCCGCACAGCTACCGCCCGGGTTGCGACGCCTGAGGGTCGATAACAATCAGCTAACCAGCCTGCCTGATCGCCTTCCGGCGACGCTTGAGGAGCTTGACGCCAGCGGCAACCGCTTGACCAATCTGCCCGACCTTCCAGCCCGGCTCCAGCGCCTGAACGTCGACTACAATCAGCTGACGGACTTGCCCGAGCCTCTTCCGGACGGGCTCGAATGGCTCAGCGCTAGCCATAACGAACTAACCAGTCTGCCCGAAACGGTACCCGACCTGCTATGGCTCGGCGCCAGCAACAACCAGCTGACCAGCGTACCCGAGACCCTGCTGACACATCTAGGTCGTGATTCTAGCGTTAATCTGGAGAATAATCCGCTCCCCGATTTGGTGCAGGCCGGCCTGGCGGCAGCGATACAAGCAGCAGACTATGCAGGCCCGCAGGTCTTTTTCTCGACCGCCGAAGGCGCGCCGGCAGTCCAGCCGCGGTCCCTGCAAGAGGTTGTGGCGGACTGGCTCGAGGCCGAGCCCTCGATAACGGCCACCTGGCAGGGCTTCGCCCAAGAACCGGGTGCGCGGGACTATGCACGCTTCCTCGGCAGGCTCCGGGGTACCGTGAACTATGGCAACGAAGCGTTCCGGCAGGCGGTCGTCGAAGATCTGCGGCAGGCGGCCGTCAGGCCGCGTTTGCGTGAGCAGTTTTTCCAGCTGGCCTCGGGAGCGAGCGAGCGCTGCGAAGATCGGGTTACCTTGACCTGGAACGGCATGCAGAACGCACGGCTGAACGCTGACGTTGAAGACGGCGTCTATGACGGGCGGTTGGCCGAGCTGCTCCAGCAGAGCCGTGTCCTGTTTCGGCTGGAGGCGCTGGACGGGATCGCACGCGAGACGGTCAACTCGCTTCGTCGTGCCGATCCTGACGCCTACGTCGACGAGATCGAGGTCTACCTTGCCTACCAGACCCAGCTGCGCGACCCGCTGCAGCTGCTGCACATCGCTCCGGACATGCGCTTCTTGAATGTCTCTAACGTAACCGAGGACGATATTGCCAGGGCCGAGGCGTCGGTGCGCAATCAGGAGGCAGCGGAATTTCCGGACTACCTGGCAACGCGTTGGCACCCATGGGATAGCGTGTTGAGGCGTATCGCACCCGAAGACTATGCTGCAATGGAGAGGCGGCTCGTCGACGCGATGGGCGATGAATTCCAAACCCGCTTGGATCGGCGACTGGCCGAGAATGGTCTGACAGGCGATGCCGATGCAGAGCGAGTGCTTGGCGCCCAGATTCGCAAAGAGATCGCCCTCGAGATCAAGGGCCCGGTTATGCACCAGGTCCTCGAAAGATTCGGCCTTGAGCTGTGAAGCGCCCTCGAGCGGGAGCCGTCGATCCGGCCAGCCGCGCGCAATCTCAGGCGGCTATCGATCCTTATCGAGGAGCGCATCTGGAAGGTTCGTCGAGCGAATGAGTTGCCGGCAGGTCTCGGTCGCTTGGTGCGTGCGGACGATCACGAGAAATACTTCTCTCGGCTGCTCGACCAGGCGAGCATTCTGTATCGAATCTCACTCGTTCATCTCTGATAGCGAAATGGATAGTGAGCCGGTCCCTCAGTTGCTCTTGTGCCTCGTAGGCTCTCGATATTCGTTGCGCGAGATCGATAGGACCATCGCTGCATCACGCTCGACTCCAAATCACGAAACATGGTGTAATTTCGTCGAATCCACTGATGCAGTTCGGTGGTCCAGTCCTTTTCGTCGCGCAGATACCCGGTGAAGGAAAAGCTCAGTCGATCGACATATCTCTTTAGAAACAACGGCAGCGCGGAAATCCGGAGCACTCGCTCACAATCCATCGCTTCAGGTAGTCCTCCGCGCAGCACGAATTCATTGTGGACGGTGACCAGCGCCGCCGGCGGAATCTGCCGCCGCAGCATTTCATAACCACGGAAGGAATGGCGGTCAGCGCCCGCGACGAAGAGGATGACAGGCGCGACATAGCGGCGTGCTGTTTCCTTGATGAAGCCGATCTCCTCGCACATCTTGAAGAACTCGTCGAAGGCGTGGAAGCCGAGGTCGATCACCTTGGCTACCCGATCGTGTATGATCAGCGGATCCATCAGTTGCATCTTACCGTAAGTGTCAATTACATCTGCGGTCTCCGTGATGTTGGGGAGATAATCGAGCAATGACGGCTCCTTCAGATTTACATCGAAGGAGAGCGCCGTACCATTTTTCAGCAGCAAGTACTCGCTCACGAGGCGAGCGACGAGAGTTTTGCCGACCTGCGGGCTAGGGGAGCAGATGATGTAGATAGGAGTCGCTAACATAGCCAGCAGATCAATCTCGCTTCGTCCCTGGGCTCAACCCGTCGCTCGCCGATAATGCGACTACTTCTCGCCGCTCCGAGTCGCTGACTTGGCGCCAGCCAATTCGGTCAAGTTGATGCGATCAAACTCGCTCCAAACATTTGCCAGCCAGTGCCGTACATAGCCGCGCAGAACGAAGGAATTGTTCGCCGGCTCATCGTTCCGCCCCTTGTTTGCGACAAAATCTACGAATGGGACAGAAGCGACTTCGACCTGCTCGTAGGCCATCTCGTTGAGTTTCGGGATGGTCAACTCGGTCGCATTCTTGATGCGGTGAAAATAGGAATTATAGGTCGACTGGTCCCACTGGAAGAATTGAGTGTCGTTGATGAAGTTCTTCACCAGATAGTACTTTGCGCCGGCCATGAAGGTCGCGGTCTCGGCGATCTCGTCCAGCGAAGCGATGGATGATCCCAAAATATGGAATACGGCAAAAGTGATCTGGCCGGACCGCGCCGAATCCAAGAAGCCGATGTCGCGCAAGGAGGCCAGTGCTGTGGATAGTAAGCCGGCTCGAGCATCGATGACGGTGACGGATAGCCCTGAGTTCAGGGTATCGAAGATCTTCATCTGGTCCGCCGTCGTCGTCATATCGACGATCTCGGTGATCGCGGGATAGAAACGCTTCAGCGTTCCCCTCGGCGACTCCGTGTCGAATGCGCGTGTTTGCACGTTATTGACGTTGAAGTAGTCCAGAAGCGTTCGTGACACGGTCGTCTTGCCGACGCCTCCCTTGTCTGCGCCCACTACAATCACAACCGGCTTCACCATGGAATTCTCCTGAGACACTCGCTATTGCCGCGCGCGACGTGCGCAATCGGCGAGTCTCTGCTTTCGATGCGAACATGGCGGAAAGAAGGGGCAACTGTATCTTCGATACAAGAGCGGCACAATCGACGAGGTTTTCCAATGCCGAGCCATCGGGGCTCTTTGATTGCAACGACGATGCAGGTCGATGACAGCAGCTAATCTCTCGTGATTGCGCTTCACGTGAGGTTTATGAAGAGCTAAAGGACAAATTCGTCAAACAGTCGACCATACGCGCTGATGATCGCGATCACCGTCATGCACATTTCTTCTGATCTTTGATCAGCGTGTAACTCGAATCTCACGTAACGAGAGACAAAGTGGGGCCTGACGCAGGCGTGACCGAGGTGGTTCTGCGCCGGTGCGCATGACGCTTTTCGCGCGTTGGGTCGCACGGTGTTGTTACCCAGTCGATCGTCAAACTCGACAATCATGACGGCCGTCTTATCCAGCAGGCGAAGCGGCGAGGCGAGCAGAAAAGTATGGAGCATCGGCCTGTTTAAAGCCTCGCTGCACATTCGAATGCCAGAGTGCCAAGCTGAGAGCTCGGCCCAGAACCTTGACTCTGTTGATCTGTTCGACGGCGGGAAGCGGCGTCCGACGGGCCTTCTGCAGTTGCTTGATCGGCGAGCCTGATGACTATCTCGATTAGGGATCCTCACTTTGCGCACGGGCGTCATCGACCACCCCGCGTGCTTGCACCTAGCAAGACGGAGGTTGGTCGCTCGGAGAGTAGCCCGTTCGTCCCGCGACACGTCGAAAGTGATAATTTCTTCGTGCATACAATCGATCGGGATGGGTCAGCCACAATGCGGCCGATCAGGTGGCATCCCAGGCAGCGCGGTCGAGCCGACCCGCCATTATTGTTGTCTGCCATTGCCACGATGGGCCGCTGCTGATCATTGCCATGGGGCCGGCACGCGTGACGCCACATAACGCCAGTTCGCCACGGTCACGCCAGCGGAGCACGCCTGTAACGCGCTAGGCGGCTAAAGCAGATATTCGCTGGCAAATCGGGTAAGGAGCGGAAACAAGAAGCGTCGACTTCATAGCTTCTGCTTCTCTGCCTCGGAGTGCGCCGACAGGAGCAAACTCTAGCTCTGCGAAGACTCTAGGGCCTGAAATCGCCGCTCAAGCCAGCAGTCAGAGATTAGCAATGATCGGCAAGCGGCTAATGTGCGATTGCGCCGCTGGTGCGAGAATTGTGAGCGCAGTTGTTTTGCTGCTCCGCCCGTACGGCGCGGATGCCGTCCGACCAGCCTCGGACGTTGTCGATGCTCATTTCGGTCGTCAGCCCGCCGCCATACCGCGAGCTCTTCCGGGTTGTCGTGGGCATAGATTGCTTGCGCGATCAGCTGTGTCTTGACCCGCTCGAGATCCTCTGCCTGCGGGGAATTGTGCGCAATATTGGCGACCACCTCGTCGATGGCGCACTTGAGCTGCCCGAGCTCGACGTCCGGTTTCGGCATGGCAAAAATCTCGAATTGCGAGGGATCGAGCGCGGGAGCGCGGTAGCGCGTCCAGGCGCTGATCGCAGACCCCGAGGGTACGAGATAGCGGCGCAGGAAAGCGCACGACAATTTGGCGCAAACTTCCAGAATGGCAACCTACAGAGAAAGACGAATTGAGCCGCGATATGACGCCGGATCAAGTCCCTCTCGCTTTTACTGTCTCGTTCTACGCCGGGAGTGGCTTGGCAATGTTTCTCATGATCGCGAGGCGAGAGTTGGCGAGAAGCTCCTTGGAGTACGCTGCGCCGAAGTAGTCCAGGACGAAGGTACCGGAATAGCGTAGATTCTCGCACCCGCGGATTAGGCTATCGAGCATTGCGCCGACTTGCTCAATGCGGTCGCGATAGCGCGCGCGAATGACATTAACAGCGTTCATCGAATGAACCGCTTCGTCGGCAATTACCTGCCGCAGCCAATGATGAAACGTGTTGTTTCCAAGAGCGTCGTAAAACGGCTTTTCTGCTGCGTAGGCGCGGCAAGTGCACATTTCGTCAAACGCAATCATAACCAACAAGGAGAATTCGTCCTTCAGGTATTCGGTGATCGGACCAAAATCATGCGATCGAGCGCGCAATCTCTCGCGAAGATCATTTTCGGATCCGTTCGCGACAAGTTCAATGATGCGGATGAAGCCATTGGTGTGACGCTCTTCATCAATCGCCCAGGCGCTGAGGAATGCCGCAGCTTCATCGGTCGCGATAAGAGTTCTAGCGGCAAGTTCTTGCTTCAAATGCCGGGCGTCATACTCCGTGTATAGATCAGGCCACAATTTATCCCAACGTGCGCGTATGGTTGATGGTTCGGCGCTGAACATCGTAGGTGTAAGAGCGCTGAACAATTCTTTTGGACTCCAGTCCCGCCGAACCGGCGTGATCATCCCTGTCCCCTAGTCGCGAGCGCTCGGGCGAACGTTTTTGTCTTTCCGAGCCCTGGCAAATATTAGCTGCATACGAGACGCCGTCGCCTCTTAGTTTTGGTGGGGTAATTCCGGCTCGTACTGTTTTCGGCCCAATCCCGGTCAAAGGCCAGCGAAAGTTCATCGCGGTGAGGAGCAAGCCAAGAATAAGTGGAATACGCGCGATTACCGCTCATTGGGTCGAACGTCGCCTCCGTGAAGCCGACTGGTTCCGTCGTACTGATCGACACGCATAGCATCGTCAGTCTACCATCGGCCGGTTGTTCGGACTGCACGACACCTTTGCCGCCACTATCTGCTGTCGCTGAGCGTCGAGCGATGGGACATGCGCCAAGCAACGTGCTGTGCGAGAATGCTAGTTGAGCAGACTCAGGGCATTGGAACGATTGGCAATGCTCCCGATCCACCTTCGTCGCTGTTTAGTGTGAACTGCCATTCCCCTTTATTCCCGCCGCACTCTGCCCTGTCCGGTGTGAAACTTACAATGTCCAGACTCCGACGCCGCGGATCAGGGGTACGGGAGCGCTGCATCAAGCACATGTTTTTCCTGTTCGTGGACGGCACCCCCTCAGGATCGCTTGTGGCACGTTGCTTGCTCGGTCGAGCTGAGGGACAATAGCGGCCTCACAATCGTGGGCTAGAGTGCAGACGCGCCAATTAGTGATCATAGGAGACACGCGGGAGCTCTGCTCAGGCGTCGTCTCGTCCATATGTAACGACACAGGAGATGGCGATGACGAAAAAAACCGGAATCAACGATGACATCGGCGTTGCAGCCGGCGCATTTCAGGACTTCACGAAGCAAGCCATAGGAGCGCACAACGAGTTTGTGAAAAAGTACTCTGAGGCCTATTGGCACTGCCAGGAGCGCATTCAAATCGAATCGACACAGTTGACAGAGTTCTTCAAGGAAGTCTCCTCAACGAATTCAGCACCTGATCAGATCGGCGTTCTTCAGGGCTGGATCAAAGGCACCAAGCAGCGGATCACAGAGGATGTTGTCTATTCTATCGAAACCGCGAAAGCTCTTATGAATGTCGAACTGCAGGCCTAGTTTGTTCTCCGCCGACGCTGGGTAGCGGTGTCGTAAGCATCTGCAAGGTAAGCGGCGGATGAATTGCATGATATTATACGTGGCGATTCGTTAATTATCGACCACATCGCTTATCACTCTTGAGGTTTGGTGGCGGTGTATAGTGCGGCAGCTTAAGGCGAGCCCAGCTATCGGCAAGTCGGCGACTCAGGCATCAATCTCTGCACGCTATTGTTCGCTGCGCCATCTTGCTCGGGCCAAGGCGCAATCCATCTACGGTTGTGGTCCGGCATCCTCGGTCTCCGTCTTACTTTCTAGCGCAAGTGACAGTTTGAGATTGTTGCGCAACATCGCATTTGAGGGCTCTCTTTCGAGAGCTTTGCGGTATAGCCCTTGCGCCTCACGATGGTGCCCCTTCTGATCGAGCACAACACCCTTGGCATTCAGTGTGCGCAGATCGGCGGGAGCCGCCAAGAGGACATTATCGAGAACCTCAAGCGCTTCATCGGGCGATTTGCGGGCCAGCAGGACCCGCGCAAGAGGGATCGCCGCATCGACGTTGTCCGGTTGTTGCTTCAATGTATCGCGCAGAGTTTGCTCATCAGCATCCCGGCCGAGGCTGTATGGAATTCGTTCGCGCACAGCGGGATCAATCGCCTTGGCGTCAGCTAGGTCTGACGAGGGCGTCTGCCGCGATGAAAGGGCCGACCTGTCCGGGTTAGCGCAGCCTGCGAGCAGAACGATAGCGAGCGAGCCCAAGCATAAGGCCGAGTGAAGAAAGCGCGCGTGTCGCCAGAGGCTTATCTCATAGGAATTCATAGGCTATCTCAGGACGAGCTGCTGTGCTCTGTTAGCTTGCGGCGGGAAGCAGCCCGCCACGCTCCGGGGAAGGAGCCCTTTTCTTGGCAGCTGGAAGCTTCACGGATCCAATCGGCTGGACTGTGAAATCCGAGGCGAGATCCTGGTAGGACAGAACGGGCAGATCGATCCCGTTGCGGGTGAGAAAGCCGCGTACGAAGCGCCGGATATCCATCGAACCGAGAATGACGGGCTGGCTTTGACTTTGTGCGATTGTCGAATGGATCTGACGAAATTGTAAAAGCAGCTTCTCGCTCTGCCAATCGTCCAAAACGAGATATGGTCCGACAGCGGTTTCGCGCACCGAACCGCGCACTATCTCTTCAGTCTCACGCTCGATGATAAAGGCGGCCACAACACGGTGGGCATTGGCATAGCGAAAGCAAATCTGCCGCTTCAGCGTGCCACGAACATATTCAGTGAGCAGGACGGCGTTCTGCTCGCGTTCACTCCATTCTGCAAGGGCCTCCAGGAGGAGGCGAGTGTTGCGAATGGGTATCCCCTCATCGAGCAGACGGCGCAGGACTTCTGCGATCCGAGGAATGGTCGCCGTACGAAGCACTTCCTTCACCAGATCGGCGTACTCCTGCTCCATTCGGGCAAGCAGTTGACGGGTCTCTTGAATGCCTACCAAGCGCTGTGCGTAGCGTGTCAATGTGGAATGGAGACGTAAAGCAAGAATTTCGACCGGACGGTGGTGTCCGATCCCGGCGGCTTTGAGCGCAGCTGCATGGCGTTCTTCGATCCATACGCGAGCCGTCTCCGGATCTTGCCGAAATGGGATGCCGCTTAGTTCAATGTTCGCAATATCATCGTTGAGCGCGAGTTGCGTCGGATCGATCACATCCCGTTCGACCGGCACGCTATCGACATCTATCCTGAACTGCGACTTAGACAGGTTCTGGTCAATCTGGGCCGGGATACGCGGAACCGTGATTCCAAGGTCTGCCGATACCGACCTTGAAACGCGCGCGATGCTTTGTTCCAACTCGTCTTTGTCGATTGAATGTGTCAGGTTCGGCGCAAGGAATAACGCAATCGGAAGTGCTTCCGCATGAGCGGCTTGCTTCTGTGCCTGTGCTGGAGCCGGCGCCGAAGCGGCCACATTTGTTCCTGTCTTCGCGGCAGGCTTGTCGTCTTTCGCGCCGACCTTGACATAGCTTGCGGCAGCGAAGAGCACGGCCAAGATGACGAACGGGGGCAAGGGGAAGCCAGGAACGAGTCCCATTAACAACAAGACGCAGGCCGCCAGCCGAAGCGCTTGTGTGCTCGCCGTAAGTTGGCTGACAATATCGGCCCCAAGCTTGAGCTTGGAAGGCCCGTTGACCCGTGTGACGATGGTCGCGGCCGTAATCGACAGCAACAGTGCCGGAATCTGTGAAATGAGCGCATCACCTATCGTCAGCAGCGTATAGTGATGCATCGCGGCATCGAGCGACATACCCTTGGAGAGCAGGCCGATGCTGATTCCGCCCAGCATATTGATGCAGATGACGATCAGCCCGGCGATCGCGTCGCCTTTCACGAATTTCATGGCGCCATCCATTGCACCATGAAGTTGGCTTTCTTGCTCAAGTGCCGCGCGCCGGCGGCGTGCTTCCTGTTGATCGATATGGTTGTTGCGCAGCTCCGCATCTATCGCCATCTGCTTGCCTGGAAGTGCATCGAGCGTGAAGCGCGCTGACACCTCTGCGACGCGCTCGGCGCCTTTGGCAAGGACCATGAACTGCACCATGGTCACGATCAGGAATATGACGATTCCGACAGCGATATTCCCCGAAATGACGAAGTCGCCAAAGGTGTGGATGATGCTGCCGGCGTCGCCCTCCGCAAGAATCAGGCGCGTTGTTGCGATGGTCAGCGCCAGACGAAAAACCGTCGAAATCAGAATGACGCCCGGCAGCGACGAAAAATCAAGCGGCGTGCTGAGATAGAGGGCAACCATCAGCAGCAATATGGCAAAGCCAAGGTTGAAGCCGATAAGCATGTCAATCACGATGATCGGGATCGGCATGATCATCATGCCGATCGCCAGAAGCAGCATCAGTGCGACCATGATATCCGGGTGTGCCGGTGCGCGAGCGACGAGATTTCGTAGGTGCCTGGCCATGCAAAGCCTTATTGTTTGACCGGAGCCGAGCTGCCCCGCAAGGAAACATAGCGCTTGAAGGTGGCCTGCGCCTCGGCCATGCGGCCAGCGTGACGCAGAGCATGGCTGCGCAGCAGCAGCAATGGCAGACGCGACGATGGCTGGTCATCAAGCATGTCCAGCCTGTCCAATACCGATAGCGCTTCCTCGCCGAGGCGCTCTGAGATGAGAGCATAGGCAAGGATGCGAAGCAGCTCGACGTCTTGAGAATGTTCGTGAACGACGAGCCGCAAGAGAGCCAGACTGTGTGCGCTCTGCCCGCACGCAAGGTGGACATAGGAAAGCGCGCAGAGATAGTCGCGTTCGGGCCCAGAGATCGGAACTACCAGATCGGTTTTGGAAACATTCGACGACTGGGAAGGTGTGAAGTGCTGCACTTCGTGCGGATCTGGCATTGCTAGCCTTGGATCAAGCTGTTGTGATTCTGCCGGAGCAGGATTAACCGCCGCAGCTCCAGCCGCAGAAGCGCGGCCCCTTCGCCTGCCACCGAGCCCTCTGGCGCAGCTGACAGCGCGTCGGCCAGACGCTCGAGGAGAAGGCCATGTTGCTCTGGACGTACAACATGCGAGTGACGCAGGCGGGGCGTGACGAAGGAGAGCAGGCTATGCGCGAGATTGGGGCCCTTCAGCCAGGCAAGTTCCGAACTCGTTTCGATCTTACCTGCGTGCTCGGTGGCATCGGTGGGATTGATCCGCGAGATTGGATCGATTGACTTGAGTGCGAGCGCGTTATCGATCGTGCTGGCAGCCAACCGCTCCTGCGCTTCGCGCTGTTGGACAACTGACGTGTGACCCTTGCCGTCTCCATGGAGCTTGTCGATGCCGATGCTGCTGGCCCGAGGTGTGGCCGGGTCGATGACAGGTGCATGATGCTCGTTGTTGATTCCCTGAAAGGCGATGCCGGGCTCTACGGACCGCTGCGGCAGCCGAGTCATGAAACGTTCCTTCGTTGGCCGCGGGCTAAAACTCTAATAAGACAAAGCCGCAAGCTGGCCATTGCGTGTCAGCAGCACACGTCCGTCCTCGATCTCCTTTACGGTCCATCCATTACTCAAGAGTGCACCCGCGAAGTACTTTTGACCAGCAATGACCAGATAAGGGTCGTTTCCGCGCCAAACTGCCTGGACGGCAATTGCGGGGGGCGCCTTCTCCTCCTTGGTGGCGACCGCGCTCACGAGCGTATAAGCACCATTGCTTTGGACATCGAACCGCTGCTGGACTTCTCGCCATTTGGCGAGCGAGGCAGGCGTAATGGTGCCATCGGCGGTCACAACGCCCGGCCCAGAACCGACTTTGATCCCGAGTAGGCCCGCTGCGTCAACTTCCCCCTGCAGCCGTTGAGCCGCTGCGTCGGTGGCCGGAACATCAGGGGCCGCGAGCGCGATTTTGGGGCCAATGTCCGTGGCGGGGGACGAGGTGCTCAGCGTTGCGGCGCTGTCGAACTGGACAAGTCTCGTTGAAAGGGTGCCAACTGCGGCAGAGCTGATGAGGACCAAGGCGAGCGGGATAATCGGTACATGCCAGCGCCCGGTAGAGCCGGCTTGCTGAGTGCCTTCGATCGAGCAGCGAATGGACATTGCGCCCATATGGATGACGGCAGGAAGAGGGACAACAACGGTCTCATTTGGCGAAATAGGGCCGCGGCCCTCGATCGCGACATCCGCGGCAAGGGCCTCGATCTCGATCGAGCTGACATGCCAGCTGACGCGAAGATGGTGCGGTTCGAGGCCTTGCTCGATGAAGACCAAATCAGCATCGAGGCTGCTGCCAATCAAGCAGGAGCCGCTCCCCGCTTTGCCGGTCAGCCCGGAATAACACCCCGACAACACTTCGAATAGCGGGGAAGCTGGTTCATTCACGATCGTCTCCTGAACGAAGAACGAGACCGTACGGCAAAGCCGTACGGTCCGTTGCGACTTCACAGATCATGCGGCCGGCAAAAGCGGGAGGATATAATTTCGTCCCGCTTCATCCGTTACTGCACCCGCTCGTCGGCCACTTTCTTGACGGTCGAGAGCTCTGTCGAGACGACGCGAAGTTCTACATCCCTTTCAGCAGCCTTCGTGCTGCTGGCAGTCAGCGCGGCGAGCTGCCTGTTGAATGCCGCTTCTCCCGCAGCTTCAGCAGCGGCGGAACCTGCGGCTGCAGCACCGGTACCAACTGCACCACCCGCCGTCGAGGTATGAGAAGCACCAACCTTATCAGCCATATTGTTTCTCCTGTTTATTTGAAGATTGCCGCGCCTTGCGGCTCCGATTTTCCTGACGCCGCAACATGCGAGGTCAGGAATCCTCCTCTGTCTCGGCCATGGCATCGTCGAAACGACCCATTGCACTACTTACAAACTGGATAGCGACGGCGCCGAGAGCGACGTTGAACGCTTGCTGCATAGCAGCGGCTTGCGAGTCAGCGTCTGGACCAGACGCGCCGCCATTTACGGGAGCTCCTGCACTAGGCGATTTGCCATGATCATCGTGCTCGCCAGGCGCCCGAGATCCCTTTTTGCCGCCGCCAGTCGCGTGGAGGTCAGAATCAAAGTGCCCAGCGGCGCTAGAGCTGGAAATGCGCATCGGGTTCTCCTACTTCAAGACTTCGTTCGTGCGGAGGGAGCGGTCGCTGTCACGTCGATTATGGAAGTGTTAGCTTTCGACAAGCTGACGAGCCTCAGAAATACAGTGAGCCGATCTCTTTGAGGTTGCCTCTGGACAGGCCGCCTCATATTTCGGCAGTGTGTCGGCGAAAGCTGCAGATCACAGCGTTGGTACAAGACCTCGCCTATGTGGCACTTGATCAGGCAAGCCGTTGTTCATCAAAGCGCAGCTTTGATAAGCGGAATGTAAGCGCCGGACGGATAAAATGGGCTTAAGCTTTGACGTGGCCCAATCTCGGGGCCCGCCCGGCCGGGACCCCTCGCAGCTCGTTCGGCAATTTAGTTACCTCGAACCACGCAGCGATTTTTCTTGATCCTGCCCGGGCAGGCGGCAGGCGAAAGTTGCTCATGCGAGTCAGCGAAGAAGAGCGATCTTCCCCCGCTCGTAGCCATAAAAATGGATCACTTTCGTGGACAGCGATCAGGAGGCGCTGGAGACAAGGACCTTGAGCGTCACGTCCGCTAATGTGCTCTCGATCCGACGACGTAAACCGGTCAGGTACGCCACTCCATCCGGTTCCGTCGCGGCGTGAAGGCATCAACAAGCTAACCGTCCGCGATGGGTGGCGCAATCGGCCCGTCGAAATCTTCGCGGTGGCCCACGCGATGTGAGAACGCCCGTCGGGCGCTCGAGTGCAGCCGACAAATGCGCTGGTTTAGCTAGCGACTAACACGCTCGTCGGTGTAAGCATCGAAGATGCTTGCGCGACCTGCGCGGCGGGGACGACCCCACCGCGTGGTGGCCTCGCAAGCTAGCCTTTCGTCCAGCTTTATCCGATAGCGCCGCTACGACTAGGCGTAGGCACCTGCAGCTTGCGTGCGCTCGGCTTCAATCCGTGCCTTGAGGTTATTCAGATAGTCCTCCACGTAGGACTGGGCCATCGACACCGGCAGGTTGATTCCGGCCGTCGCCGCTTCTTGAATTGCCTGCTTCACCAAGCCTTCTCGAATCGCTATCTTGACCTCGGGGCCGGCGATGCAGCCCACGGCCTGCGCCGCAAGACTGAGCCCGGCTTCCTCCAGCGCCTTCTTCATGTTGCCGCCGCTGATCGCGGTGTGCAGAAGATTTGCAGCTTGCGCTTCGGCCTCGATCACCATTGAAGCAAGATCGGCCAGTTCGCCCAGCCCTGGAATGAAGCCGAGTACACCAACGGCCGTCGCTGTCCAGTCGAGCACCTTCGAGCCTACCTTGAGCACGTCATCAAGTGCGTGCATGAGGGCGCCACCGTTCTTCTTGGGAGACTTGATGTCGGGCTGGTCTGCCACGCCAATCATCATGTTCGCGGTGGCCTCCTGTTCGGCCGGCGTTTGAGCGGCATGCGTTTTCAATTGCGGAGCGGCGCGGTTCGCACCAGACATGTTGTTGAAGAACTGGTTGAAATCGTTTCTGCTGATGTTTCCGGAATCGACCGTATGGCCGCCGCCGAAGTCGAAAAACTTGTGGTGGGTTTTGTAACCAGTAATCGCGTTGTTCATCAACCCGAACAGCACAGGATCCGAGAGCAGCTGGGAAGCCGCGCTTCGCACCTCAGGGGAAAGGCTCTTGTCGTCCACCATACTCACGAGCTTTTCCCGGGTCAGATCGCCATTTCCAAAGAAAGCGTCCTGGTTCTTGTTGATCGTGTTTAGTGTGCTCAGCTCGGGTCGAGTGAGACTCATCGATGACGAAGCGACCTGCAGGAAGTCCTCTTTGTGGACCTTATCTATCGAGCCGCCGTACAACTGCTTCCATTGATCCGGGTGGTCGAGAAAATATTGAGCTGCCGCGAGGACCTGTGGGGGGCATTTGCCAATGTCGGCGTTGCCGTCCACGATGCGCTTGAAATCCGCAAGGCTCAAGTTCTTGGGCAGGTTATCGGAATAGCGGTAGAGTTCGCGCAAGGCATCGGTCAGTGTCATGACCGATGGCTCACCGTTCCCGGTACCGTCGGAAGGCATGTAGTTCTGCTCGTAGGTCCGCGCCCGCTGCTCCTGGAACGCGGCAACTTGAGGGTGATGGTCGGAAAAGCCGCTGAGATCGCCCGCTTTGATCCTGCCGCCACAGCGGCCGTCGCCTTGCGAACCGATCGCATAGAAGAGCTCCGGGTCCTGTTGCAGTGCCTCGATCGCCGCCTTTAGATCCGGCGGTGTCGAGGGATCGTTGGCCAAATCTCCCAGAGACTTCCAATCAAGCGGGCATTTGTCCTTATGGCGGTTCAGCACAGAGACAATCTGCAGTTCCGCATTAGTCAGCGTGCCACCGTTCCAGGTGATCCTTGAGCTTTGTACGGGCGCTTCCGCAATGATTGGGCTGCCGGCAGCACAGGACGGCTGTGGGTCATCCTGATATGCATCCAATGCTGCCCTTATCTCTGGTGGCAGGATATTCCGCGCCTCCTGCGTGAGTTCATCAGTCAGTTGCTTGGTTGATTCTGTGGAGGCCGCCACTTGCGGTGCTGAATGATCGTTGGTCGTATCTTTCGAGGAGAGGCTGGCCAGCATCGCCTGAAAGCTGGAAAAGTCCTGCGCCGAAGAGGGCGGGGCGGGCATTCCGGGGAAAGCCACAGTTGAGTTGGCGGTTGGCGATAGGTCGACTGACATTACACGTCCTCCGATGTAAGTGTGCACCACAAGACGGTCACCGGCGCGGCCCGAGATCGCGACGAACAAGGAGTGTTGATCGGCAGAGTTCAACAGGTCCTACCACTTGCATCCTGTTGCTCAGTGCGCCTTCAGCGCTCAGTTTCGCGACTATCCATGGGAACACCGCCGTCCAGATATTCACGCCGTATGGTAAAACGGACAACCTTTCGAGAAGCTGACGGCGCGGTGTAGCTCTCACGATTTAACGCTCATCTGAGATGCTGAGTGCACCGAGTGCCGCTTGAATGCATCAAAGCTGATCGGATTCAAGATCAGCAGTCGGCTTTGCTCCTCGTGCGCGTCGGATATGTAAAGCACCGCCCATCGTAGTACCATTGAAGATTATAGAGATTGATCAAGCGGTCGAGAAACTCTCGCGCTGGGAGTTCCGGTAGCCGCCCGCGAATCCGCCCCTTCACTTCAGTACTTACATTGACCCGGATATTCCGATTGTGACCGAATTCCTGCAGTGCGTCGCGAGGTCCTGATCCAGAACCGTGTAACTGTAAGGCGTCGATGGCAACGTCAGCGGCGCGCCGAGCGTCCTGACAACGTCAGTCAGGTGAAAACAGTAACACCTAGCACTTTCTTCAAGATGACAGCCTCCGAGATCGGATGAGTATACCTGCTATTTTTCACGACAGGATCGACACCAAAATTCGTCCCAAATTTGGAGGCCGATGCTTCTTCCTAAATGGAAGCCAGCCGCGATCATCAGGTAACGAACGCTCGTCAGCTTTCGGTCAGCTCGCTTCTCTAAGGTGCTGGCCCATTCGCACTCACGAATGCTGCCAATCTTATCACGCGACAGGAACGGTTCTTCTCATGTTGCCTGCCGTTGCCTCGACCGCTCTCAACTCGGCCGAATGTATCTCCAGCGGCTGTTCATCGGTGCGGGGCCAGTTTCATGATAGTCTTACGCAGGCGGATGCTCTTGTCCGCTTGCCGCTTCTGCTGTCGCATCGGCGGTGTAAGACCGACCTGTATACCAAAGTGCGGGCGAGTACGAAGGCACCTGCCGTCGACGCGCTTGCAAATGAGATGGGAGAAATTGCGTTGCGGATAGATTTTTCGCGTATTAATCGGTCTAAAGCTATGTTCTATGATATTTATGCTTCTGATGATCCGAGGGCATATTTCTCGATCCTCGGAGACCTGGATTATATGATCCCGGACGTGGCTGAGCCGGTTGTGCGCCAAATCCTGGCAGCGAAAGCTTCGGCAACCGGCCTTAAGCCCGTCGTGCTCGATGTTGGATGTTCATACGGCATCAACGCAGCGGTGCATCGCTTTCCGCTGACCTTCGGGGGCTTGCGTCACCGCTACGCCCGGCGTGAGATGAGAGCGATCAGTTCTGAGACACTGGTGAGTCTCGATCGCAGTTTTTATGCAGCCTGGCCTGATGTTGGGTTGGCGCGCTTTATCGGCCTCGATGTGTCGGCAGGGGCGATCAGCTATGCAAAGAGTGTTGGCCTCTTGGAGCAGGGCATCGTCGCTGACCTTGAAAAGGAGGCGCTATCGACGGACAGCGCGCGCATTCTCCGCTCCGTGGATGTTATCATGTCAACCGGATGCATCGGCTATGTTACCGAGAAGACGTTCAGCGAGATTCTCGATGCGACAGAGAAGCAACCATGGATCATCTCCTTCGTGCTACGAATGTTCCCATTTGAATCGTTGGCCGAGGCGTTTGCAAAGCGTGGTCTTGTGACAGAACGTCTTACCGGCGCGACGTTTATCCAGCGTCGCTTTCGCGATGCTGAAGAGTTTGAAAGTTGTTTGGCCAGCTTGGCGGCCCTTGGCGTGGATGCGACCGGCCTCGAATCAGAAGGGTTGCTTCATGCCGATCTGATCTTGTCTCGCCCAGAGGCGGATGCGCGGGCCACGCCTCTGGAAGACGTTGTCACCGTCGCCAGCGGCAGGGGACGGCCGATTGGACCCCGTTACGTTCATGTTGAAAGCAACGAGGGCTTGCAGGTCGCGCTGGAGCCCTGACAGTTAAGGACCACTGTGCAGCGCGCGAGTCTCTTCGGCGCTGGATCAAGAAGTCGAAAAACAAGGCCATTCTGGTCGAAGGCGCGCCAGAGCCGATGTTGTTCGCCGACGATGGATAACGACTTCGTCCAGATGCCATTTGTCGCGGCGAGCGGGAGCGCTGCGATTCAGATCGGAGAGCGGCCGTGCCGAATTCCCTCTCCACTGACGCGCGGTTTCATAGATCCATCAATGCGACACGTAGGCCAGAATTTCCTCGACTATGCGCAAGCTTAACGGAAACCGGAAAGGCAGCCCAACGGATCTCCAATCATCTGCAGCGGAAGTGACAGCGGCGGTAGAGTGGTCCGGGCGGTCGGTATGTTTTTGCCTTCTAAATCTTGACCTTCTCCAGTTGACGAATCCCGACGGGTAGTGCCTATCTCTAGTTAGTCACGGTCTTCCGTTCCCCACACCTTGTAGGTCGGAAGCTAAGAGGGAACCCGGTGCGCCGAAACGGCTACTCCGGGGCTGCCCCCGCAACTGTAAGCGGCGAGCGGTTGTCATCATGGTCACTGGCGCGACATAGCGCCGGGAAGGCCGACGGCCGCAGTGACCCGCGAGCCAGGAGACCTGCCGCGACTGAACGAAAGTCCTCGGGCGGGGTGCCCCGGTGGTCGCTTGCAGCCGGGTACATTTGCCTGGGTTCCTCGCAAGTCATCCGCCCGGCCCGCGCCTAACATCGCGGGGTTGCCGATGTCGCCGTCTTACAATTTCGATCAGCATGGTCATCTCATTGAGCCGCCGCACGTGCGGCCGCGCCCAGCTCAGGCAAGGCCTACCCCGCCTGAGTTGGGTCTTGTGTTGCCATCGCCGGCTCCGCTGCCGCGTCCCCTTGCGCCATCCCCAAGGCCGGCCGATCTCAAGCTCGATCGGAAGCGCGACGACCTGTTGACGCCGTTCGGCAAGCTGACGGTGACCGACCGATACCTGCTCGCCGGCGAAATGCTCCAGGACATGTTCGCGCGGGTGTCTTGCGCCTTCGCGGATGACGTTGCGCATGCCCAACGTCTCTATGATGCGATGTCTCGGCTGTGGTTCATGCCCTCCACACCGGTGCTGTCCAACGGCGGCACCACGCGTGGTCTGCCGATCTCCTGCTTCCTTAACTCGGTGTCGGACTCGCTCGAAGGCATCGTCGGTACCTGGAACGAGAATGTCTGGCTTGCCTCTAACGGCGGCGGCATCGGCACCTACTGGGGCAATGTTCGCTCGATTGGCGAGAAGGTGAAGGGCGGCGTTACCTCAGGTATCATCCCATTCATCCACGTCATGGACGGCCTGACATTGGCGATCAGCCAGGGCTCGTTGCGGCGCGGCTCGGCGGCGGTCTATCTCGATATCCACCATCCCGAGATCGAGGAGTTCCTCGAGATCCGCAAGGCGTCCGGCGACTTCAACCGCAAGAGTCTCAACCTGCACCATGGAATCAACGTTACCGACGCGTTCATGCGTGCCGTGGGCGCTGGCACCGCGTTCGCTCTGCGCAGCCCGAAGACCAACGAGGTCATCCGCGAGATCGACGCCCGCCAGCTGTGGCAACGCATCCTGGAGAACCGGCTGCAGACCGGCGAGCCTTATCTGCTGTTTATTGACACCGTGAACCGGTCGCTCCCCAAGCACCAGCGCGAGCTCGGCCTCAAGGTCTCTACCTCCAACCTGTGCAGCGAAATTACCCTGCCGACCGGCATCGATCATCGTGACGAGGAGCGCACCGCGGTGTGCTGCCTGTCGTCGCTCAACCTCGAGACCTGGGACCAGTGGAATGAGAAGCCAGGCTTCATCGAGGACGTCATGCGCTTCCTCGACAACGTGCTGACCCACTTCATCATGGTGGCGCCGGACGGCATGAAGCGTGCCCGCTACGCCGCCTTGCGTGAGCGCTCCGTCGGCCTCGGCGTCATGGGCTTCCATTCATTCCTGCAGGCCAAGGGCATTCCGATGGAAAGTGTCGTGGCCAAGTCGTTCAACCTGAACATGTTCCGGAAAATCCGTCGCGATGCCGATGCGGCATCCGTGACGCTCGCGCGCGAGCGTGGGCCGTGCCCGGATGCAATGGAACGCGGCGTCATGGCGCGCTTCAGCCATAAGATCGCGATCGCGCCAACCGCCTCGATCAGCATCATTTGCGGCGGCACCAGCGCTTGCGTCGAGCCGATCCCGGCCAACATCTACACCCACAAGACCTTGTCCGGCGCCATCTCGGTGCGTAATCCGCATCTCGCCAAGCTGCTGGCCGCCAAGAGCGCCGATACTTCGGCGACCTGGCAGTCGATCATCGCGCACGAGGGTTCGGTCGCCCATCTCGACATCCTATCGGAGCACGAGAAAGCAGTCTTTCGCACCGCCTTCGAAATCGACCAGCGATGGATCGTCGAGCTTGCCGCCGACCGCGCCGCGTTCATTTGCCAGAGCCAGTCGATTAACCTCTATCTGCCGGCTGACGTCGATAAGTGGGACCTTCACATGCTGCATTGGACGGCATGGAAGCGCGGGGTGAAGAGCCTCTACTACTGCCGTTCAAAATCGATCTCGCGCGCGGCGTTCGCCGGCAACATCGCTGACGGCGACAAGGCGGCGCCGCCGCAGCCGCTGCAGCCGCCGCAGCAGCGCACCGACTATGAGGAGTGCCTGGCATGTCAGTGATCGATCTCTCATCCGTCGATCCACGCACGCTGATCGGCAAACAGCGCGTCGGCCTCCTCGACTCGACCGGCAGCTATGACGTCGATCGCTACGCCTGGGCTTACGAGTTCTGGAAGCGGCAGCAGCAGACCCATTGGATGGGCGAGGAGGTGCCGCTCGGCGCAGATCTCAAGGACTGGGCGTCGGACCGCGTCACCGACAGCGAGCGCGCGCTGCTCACCCAGATCTTCCGTTTCTTCACTCAGTCGGACATCGAAGTCGGCGACAATTATCTAAAGCGCTACATCCCGATCTTCCAGCCGCTCACCGTCCAGATGATGATGGCGGCCTTCACCAATATGGAGACGGTCCACATCGACGCCTATGCGCTGCTGCTCAAAACGCTCGGCATGCCCAAGACCGAGTTCGAGGCATTTCGCGGCTATGGCGAGATGCGTGCCAAGGCGGACTACATGCACGAGTTCGGCGTCGACACAGTAGCCGATGTCGCCCGGACCTTGGCGATGTTCGGGGCCTTCACCGAAGGCATGGCGTTGTTCGCGAGCTTCGCGATGCTGCTCAATTTCCCCCGCCACAACAAGATGAACGGCATGGGACAGATCGTCAGCTGGTCAGTGCGCGACGAGAGTCTGCATTGTGAGGGCATCATCAAGCTGTTTCACGAATGGAACTGCGAAACCGGCGCAGTGACGCGCTCCGTCCGTGACGATATCGTCGACGTCGCCAAGACCATGGTGAAGCTGGAGGAGAACTTCGTCGATCTTGCCTTCGGCCTCGGCAGGATCGAGGGCATGAGACCTGAGCAGATCCACGCCTACGTCCGCTATGTCGCCGACTGGCGACTGACCCAGCTGCGGATTGCCCCGGTCTTCGGCTTCTTCGAAGCCAAGGAGGGCGGGTTCGCCCAGCGCAAGGCGCATCCGCTGCCTTGGCTCGTCGAGATTCTCAATGGCGTCGAGCACGCCAATTTCTTCGAGCAGCGCGCCACGGAGTACTCCAAGGCGGCGAGCCGCGGCAGCTGGGACGGCGAAGACGGGGTGTGGGCAGCTTTCGGCCGGATGTAGCCAGACGGAGCAGCGCTGTGGAGCGCCCGCCCGCGCATTTTCGGACGTTGCGAAAGTCGGCTCTGCCGCGCCTTGGCGGGGCCGCAGCGGACGTCAAGTGGCATGATCTATGCCGCTCGAAATCATGGTCGCGGCCTTCGGGACAGACGTGCCAAAGTGGAGGTGTTGAGCACAGCTAAGGGTCCGCCAGTATCGGAGTCTATTAAAAACGCTCCGGGCGGGAGAGCAAAGGCAGCGCGGTATCGGGCAACCGATCGAAGAAAACTGCGCCCGTAGATGTGCCGATGCGCAAATGACCTCAATCCCGGTTTCACGAGGCGCGCGAGGTAATCGATGTCCACGCGGTTTGCGTCAAGGCCGCCTGCAATGCGGCTTGAGAAGAATTGGTTACACGCTCGCCGCCCTTTTGGGAAGGGCGGACGGTAACCTGACTTGAATGCCGCGGGCCGGCGGCTGTGTACGTGACAATCGTGCGTGATGGTCAAGGTGGCCGACTCCGTGACGTCGGTCCATGCAAAGTGCAAGGAGGAGAAGGCAAAAGTGAGAAGAGGGCGCACTGGTGATCGTTTGTCTCGCGCCGTGCGGCTATCTTGACGTGACCAGGTCTCTGCACTGATCGATTGGGCCTTAAAGAGGGAGCTTGGCAATTTTCCGCCGGCCGGGGGCGGTCACCAACTGCTGTTGCCGTCTGCAATTTCAATCTATCGGCGCCAGGGACATGGCCCTGCCGAGGCGCGGGCCATGGTCGCTAACGGGGAGGCGGATCTTCCCCAGAATCCGCAGGTCGATCTTCAGCCAGCTCTTCGGCCAAAGGGTCGGGTCCAGCGACGGTGTGAGACGAATGAAGCCCTCTTCTCTGCGTCCGGCTGTGTGAGTAACCCCGAGACGAGTGAAAACCTTTGTGGGGTGGTCCTTGCTCGGCCTCACTCCGCTGCGCTCCAGCATATCGATCTGAGCGCCTGTGGCTGTTTGGCCAACGAAAACCCAGTAATCCTTGGCGAGACGTCCGTCCAGCATACGGAACTCGGAAAGTTCCGGTGGTGGGCATCGGAAGGACCTGGCTGAGACGGTCCGGCTTGCAATGGTCGAGCGTGGGAGGGGCCGGCGTGCGATGGCCCTGCAAGCGATAGCCCGGCACGCGACGGCCCGGCATGCCACGGCTCAGCGTGCGAAGGGCCGGCATCCACATCCTGCCATATCAGATCCTGATCGACACCAGGATGAGCCTCGATCGCCTGAGCGATCGTCTGCTGGGAGAGATACTGGGGGGCTTTCCGGTTCTGGCGCGGCGTGCAGCCGGCGTATGCGAATCATCTTCCCAACCCAAGTCGGGCGATGGATGCGCTAAATCCAGGTACGGCGAATAGGGATGGCCTGCGTCCAAATATGGCGAATAGGCATCACCCTGCGGACCGGCATGTTGTGGCGGAGCACTGGGGCGCTGGCGGAGTTCATGTCGAGGACCGTCCGGGCGTTCCTTATTCGCTGGCACGTCAGACCCCAATCCCGTGCGACTTGCTCGGAGCCAGAAGCATCCGCAGAAGACGCCTCCACGCCCGGCGAGATCATCCCCGAATGGTGGCGAAATCATCTCGGAATGCGCAGGCCGCAGCGCGTCGGTACACGCGCGCGAGATCGTCGGAATTCGTAGTTTCGCTGCCATGGGATGTTGGGCGCATCGAAACGAAGAACTCGGGGACTCCCAGCCCAAGCGCGTTCTTCAGTCACTTTGAGGGTGATAGATGAGATAAACGACGTGGCCGGACCCCAAGATCGCGTTACTTTGCCTGCTCCTCAACTCGGCCGTGTAGAGCTCACCGTTTATGGTGAACTGTATGCGCCGGTTCTGCGGGGTCGGAAGTAGGTTCCATGTGTTTAGTATGTACATCATGCCGCTGTGCGAGACCTCTCGGCCTTGGCCTTGATTGTCCCATCGGCTGTGGTTCCAATCGTCGCCGAGAAAAGGTCCGATATCCGGTAACTCCGCTCGGCGGCGATAGGCCCCTGATGATCCGGGAGACGACGAGCCGGCGCCCCGCACCGGCTGAGCATGGTCACGCAACTCGAACCGTGTGATTGGATTGAGATCAACCAGTGATTCAACGCTGCCATAAATATCTGAGGGAGCGCTGGCTGACGACGATGACGCAGGCTCGTGGAGCGGCTGACGGGATCTCCGGAATTCACTCATCTGGCTGGCGCGCGGATGATGGACGAGTTGAACGTCCCTGCGTCCTCCCGGTCCCAATGTGGCCGAGTAAAGCTGACTCTCGATGGTGAACTGTGTTGGGCCGAACTGATTCGGCAAGAGACCGACGTTACCGAGTATGTCTATCAGCGCGTCCGAGGCAGGTTGGGAACGGTGGCACCAGTTGTCGACCATATGTCCGATTTCCGGTAGCTCTTGAGGGGGCAATGATGGCCCGATGAACGACGGGGGTCTTGTGACACCACGCGCCGGCGCAGAGTCCGCATAGTCACGCAACTCAGACACTGTGGGCGCATTCGGATGAGGCACTGGCTCAAGGCCGCCGTAGATATTTGACGCCGCAGCCCTGGTAGACGACCATGGCTCGGGTTGTAGCGCCTGTTCGCTAAGCCGGTTCCAATAGCTGGGCCGCGAGCCAGGATACGGCGCGGGCGACGTCGGAGTGGGTTCTTGCATCTGCTCTCTAAACCAATCCCAAGCTCCCGTGCTCGGGGTAGCCGGCGTTGCCGGAAGCTCCTGATACGAGCTGGGCTGCAGGCCACGATGTGGTGTGGACGATGGAGTGGGTTCTTGCATCGCTTCCCTAAACCAATCCCACGCTCCCGCGCTCGGGGTGGCTGGCGTTGCCGGACGCTCCTGATACGAGCTGGGCTGCAGGCCACGGTGTGGTGCGGACGATGACGGAGCTGGTTCTTGCATTACTTCCCTAAACCAATCCCACGCTCCCTCGCTCGGGGTAGCGGGCGTTGCCGGAAGCACATGAAGCGAACTCGGCTGCGGAGCGCCTTGCCCGGCGAGCGAGTCCGCTTGTCCCGTTGGACCCAAACCCAGCGCTCGGTTCGCCTCGACAGCCCGTTGATATTGCCAGAGCCTTGGCAACGCCGTCCTGAGAAGATTCCGCAAGCGAACGTCATCGCCCGCAAACTCGTCGGCCTCGGCACGTAAAGCCCCTAGATTCTCAATCCGACCGGTGATTGACGGCTTCTGTGTCGCCTGAAGCCAGGCGCTGAACTGGCGAAGTGCCCACAGGTTCACGCCGATTTTCGGGGCCACCTCGTTGAAGCCGAGAAAAAGCACCTCGTCATCCGCGCTGGCGGAAACTTCCTGAGGCGGGAACGGCTGCGGCGCGTCGACGCGTTGTCGGTAGTTCTGAAGAAGATTCCACGCGCGTGGAAACTCTCTAAGATAGGAGCCCTTCCCAGAGTTAATATAGCGGTCTCGCTTCTCGGGATCAGCCTGAGTAATACTCACCCCGCGCTTGTTGAGCCACCTACCGAAGCTGTTAAGAGCCCTACGGTACTCCTGCATGGTTACCGGCGCAAAGCCGCGCTTAACGCCTTCGTCACACGCAGCGTTGATGAGCGCCTCGTCTTCGAGGAAGAGAGCCTCGACCCGCCGGCCGCCCCGCGGCAATGTCATCACCGACGCTCCGACTGCGGTGACGGGAGCCTCAACTGGCCGGCCGCCTCGCGTCAACGTTGTCACCGGCGCTCCGACTGCGAATTGCTCGAGCCTTGTCAACGCTGCCTCGATACGAGCGCCCAAGCGAACATCATTGGCCGCAAACTCGTTCCCCGCGGCACGCAATGCTTGAAGATTCTCTAGTTGGCTGCTGATTGGTGGCTTCTGCTTCGCCTGAAGCCAGGCGCTGAAGTTGCGCAGTATCTCTAGATCCCTTCGGATCGTGCGATCGCTTGGTCCGCTTTTCTTGGCTTCCTCGCGGATAGTGCCATCGCTGGCTCGGCTTTTCTTTGATGCCTCGCGGAATCTAGAAAAAAGCTCCTCGTCCGGGCCATCGTTCTCGCGGCTTCGCTTGGACGGCACTTCAGTCGAACGGGCGAAGGCAGTATGGGGTATGTCCACGCTTTGGCGCGTGCTGCTGAATGAGTGGCCCTGAATGGACGGCACCTGCATCGAACCGCCGACATCAGTGCGCCGAATCGCTTCACATCCGTCTGCGGTTTGCCCATCAGGCGAACCCGCTTCTGCAGAGCTCTCATAAAACGCAATGTGTTGCAGCTCGCTCAGCTGCTGCTCAAACCGCGCTTGCTGGCTCGTATTGCCCGGTTCTTGCTCCTGCTGCTCCAGCGGGGCGTTGTACGCCTGAAACTCACCAGGGCTGAATGGGTTGATGTTGTTCCGGTCCACTCTAATCGTCCTTGAGAATCTTGATTGTGCGCAAATCCGCCACTCGGACGTGTGCACGGCTCAAGGCGAGGGAGGTTTCAGCAGCAAAGCTCGTTGTCCACTCGAAAACAGCAACAAACAAGAAATTGGCGCAGCTGCAAGCCGCGATCCTCCGATTAATCGAGCCCGTCCGACCACACGGAGAACCGCGCGCTGCCACGTCCATTCCATTTGCGCTCGCTAGCGGCCTCGCCCTCGAGGATCCGGTTCTCATTTTAGGATGGTTAGCTTTCTAGAAGCTGACGAGTTCTCAGGATGATTCAACTGTATGGTTCTGGTTCTTCGTCTGTACTGAAGAGCGGTGACAACGAAAGGCATAACAGTTTACCCGCGACGAGCCAATCCTACTCGACGATGGCCAATGCGCGATGATCTCGCCTGGCGACATATCTATGACGGGAGCTCGCTGCATCGATCAAGCTAGTCACCAATGGGCGCATCAAGTAAGTGTCACGTCCTTGGACGCATCAACTGAAAATGCGCAGCAGCTCTCGGCGGAGGTCAATGCCTTCTCCATTGGCTCATTGCGAATCCTTTCGACGCCCGTCAGCTTCTCGAAAGCTAACTCTCTTAGCATGAGAGAGCGGATGTCTAGAAGGCGATGCCGCCTATCCATCTTAATGGAGATGCACGTCGGGCACCGATGCTCTGCCGGCAGCTCGGAGGCTGCACTCCACACGAGCCTGCGAAACGGTTCTCTGGAGGTCGCAATGCAAATGGCCTTCGTCGAACTATGGCTCGAGCCAAACTGTCAAAGGAGGAACAGGATGGATTTCAACTCAATCAGCCCAACGAACACAAGCCCGCAGTCCGATTCACCATCATCGCCCACGGGCCCAGCGGGCTTTGAGCGCCAGCTGCGCGAGGTCGAAGACAGTGCTCTGCCACCTGCTGCGGGATCTCCCGTGCAGCAGGGCAACGCCTACTCGCCATATCCGGACGCCCGGCATCCCTATTCGCAATATTTGGAGTCGGGGTATTCCTATTCATCACTGTTGGATTGGCACGATGATCTATATGCGCCGGCTGCGCCCTCCCCCGGGCCATTGGTGGCCGCCAGAGAAAGCTCTCCGCAGCCCGGCTCGCAGCAGCCAATTGCTCAAGCCATCGCGGAACTCCCAGAGTTTGATCCTGATCTGATTTGGCAGAATGTGGAAGCCGGACCATCGCAGGCTGGACCATCGCAAGCTGGACCGTCTCAGGCCGGACCTTCGCAAGCCGGGCCGTCCTCGTCCGCCGGGGCTGCGCTGCCGGAGCTCACAAATTTCATTCCCGAGAACGAGCGTCTCATAGCCGACCGCTGGGTCTTCCTTCCCCATACGGCCTCGGATGCCCAGATCAACATACTAAGGAGGGCCGGCCGCTTGCCTAGCAATACCTCCCGGACCACAACCTTCACCATGCTAGGTATGCCCCACACAGCCGAATTTCGACAAGAGGGGTTCGTTCGTATCAAACCGTCGATGGACGCGGGCGTTTGGCCTGGACAATCGCGCGGCGACGCGACCACCGGGTAAGCATTTCATAGCCCCGCCCGCGGAGCGGACATACTCGCGCCGCCAGCAGACCTTCGCGACGTCGCCGACGGCGAGCACTTGCCGACGTCCTTTCTGGCCGGTGTCGACGATCTTGGCCATCTTGGCCTCCCGCCAAGATGAGTGTACTCAATCATGAGTTATGCGTCCTTTCAGAGAATCGGTCAGGTATTGGCGGCTCATCGGAATACCAGGAGTCCGCACGACCTAGCGTGCGCGCCACTGAGCCGCTGCTCAAAGCCGGTCGCATCCGTAGACGGTTCTGGTGAGTCGGGTTCTCGGCTCATATTCGCTGGACCTATTGCATTGAAGTCCATTCTGTCACTCCTTTCCCATAATGAGCGGATCGAACGATACGAAGGCTCATGCCCTGCGGCTCCGACGCAGTTGGTGGTTCGGAGGCTCGCGTTGGCCTTTAAGCCCTCGAGCTTTCGTCAAAACTGGCGCTTACCGACTTCCGCTCGCGCCTAGGGTGGCTGGTTGCCCACGTCCGTTGCGGTCGGTAGCAGGCGCCGCTGTCCAGACATCCGCACGCTCATGCTGGGCGCATTAGCTTTCGAAAAGCTGACGATCGGACGGATTGAGCGAATGCAGATCGGATCGACCTTGGCTGAAGGTTTCTCCCATCGGTTGGTCACCTCTGGCCCGTGCCAGCTTCGCGCACGGTGCCGTCCGGATGCATCGCGTCGGGCGAATAATGCCCTTCCGGGCGTCCGTCCCGAATAACCACGCTCGAGGAGCCGCGAAACAACATCAAAACCGAATCCCGCGGCGGCCTTTCGGCGGTGGCGGGATTTCGCCGCGCCTGCGCCTCCGCCACAAGGCCCTTCAGCGTCTGGTCCACCAGCGCGATGAAGCGTGGCGGGCCCGAAGCCAGGACGAGGCCATCTCCCGGGGCCGGTTTCACGATATAGCGCTCATCGGAGATGTTGAGTGCATCGAGCGCGGTCTTGAACGCATCGAAGCTGATCGGGCTCAACACCACCAGTCGGCTTTGCGCCTCGTGGGCCGCGGATATGTAAAGCACGAGGCCGTCATAATACCATTGAAGATTGTACAGGTTGGTCAAACGCTCGAGGAACTCGCGCGGTGGTAGGTCCGGCATTCGTCCGCGAATCCGGCCCTTCACTTCAGTGCTGACATTGACTCTGATGTTGAGATTGTTGCCAAACTCCTGCAGTGCGGCAGCAAGGTCCTGATCCAGAACCGTATAGCTGTAAGGGGTCGACGGCAGCGAGAGAGGCGCGCCGAGCGCCCTGACCATTCCAAGGCAGATGAAACCTCCTGCGTAAAGAATTCTCTTCAATACCATCGTGGATCGGACAAACATTCCTGAAGGCCTTCCGCCTGAGAATTAAACCTGGAATTTCGGTCCAGCCTGGACGCCAAACGTGATCTTTAAATGACGCAAGGCGGCGCATCCTCGTCAGGTTTTCGTCAGCTCACCGCTCTACGATCTTGATCCGTTCAGTGTCGACAACGCCTGGTTTCATCAACGAGCGCAATGACTCCTTATATGATGTTAGGCGCAACGCCGATCTCACCCAATTCAGCCGACTGTCTTGCAAATGCCTGCTCGGCGGCAGCTCCCAGCGAGCAGGCGCACTTTGAGCAGTCTCTTGCGCAGGCGGCCTCCAATCCGGGGGGGACGTCATCGGTCGTAGATAGAGCCGCAGTCGTTCCGCCGGTATCGGAAGTGCAGCGCGCGAACACGCTGGCGAATCCGCCGGGCGATCGCATCCTTCAAGTGCTTTCTACCATGTACCACGGCCATGTCGGTGCTCCGGCGGTCGGTAGTGTGTCGTCTGCGCCGAGCGTCGTCCAGCCTGGACCCGCCGCGCAGCCGCTGTTGCAGCCGCTCGACATCGGCACGAATACGACGGTTAAACCGGTAGCGGCAGATTTCGATTCGATGATAGTGAATCTGCGGAATGTCTACCGGGACGTCGTCCAGGTGTCCCTTGTCTCTAAGAGCACCAGCGCCGTGAGTTCGTCTCTGAACAAGCTGCTTTCGGCGGGCTGAATGAAGCTGATGCCTGGTGTGATGTGCAGTGCGGGCAGCGGCAGCCGTCAATCGTGGCGACGGCTTCGCGTTTGCCTTGCTCTACCCCTTCTTGTTCCGTTGATCGGCTGCAAAGCTGATCTTTACAGTAAGATTCAGGAGCGTGAAGCCAACGAGATGCTTGCGCTTCTCCTCGGCAAGGGTGTCGATGCAGTTCGTGTTGTCGCCAAGGATGGGACCAGCACGATCCAGGTCGAGGAAAGGCAGCTCGCCTATTCGATTGACTTGCTCAATGTTGAGGGGTTGCCGCGCCAATCTTTCAAGAATCTTGGCGAGGTGTTCAAGGGATCGGGCCTCGTTGCCTCCCCGATTGAGGAGCGGGCCCGTTACGTTTATGCCCTCAGCGAAGAATTGTCGCGCACCATTAGCGATATCGATGGCGTCCTTTCCGCCCGGGTCCACGTGGTCCTTCCTAAAAACGATCTGTTGCGGCAAGATGCGACCCCGTCCTCAGCGTCGGTTTTCATCCGACATGGCTCCAACGCAAAGCTCTCGGCGCTGTTGCCTCAGATCAAGATGCTCGTAGCCAACAGCATCGAAGGGCTGTCCTACGACAAGGTGGCCGTGGTCTTCGTGCCGGTTGAGCGAACTCCGCTTGAGCAGCCAGCGTCGCCGGCAGCGGCTTCAGTTCAATCCGCAAAATCTGCTTCAACGCCGTGGCTTGCGCTTGGGGTTGGAGGCGCCGGCGCCGTATTCGTCATTGCGTCTTATCTGTTGTTCGGTGCGCGTCTTCGTCAGTTCGGGCAATCATCGCGCAACCTGATCATGTTCAGCAGGCGTTCGAATGTGCCCGCCGTTCAGGCTGCTGGTAAGAAGATCATGCCTGATGCGACATAGCCAGGACGCTCATGTCGATATCAATGTCTCCCACTGAACCCAATCGTTCGTTCACGCTGGCTTCCGATCGATTGCGCGAGCTTACTGCCTCGATCCATCCGAGCCGTTTTGCTGACTGCCTTGATCCGCTGCTGTCGCCTGCCACGTTGCTTCGACTACAGCAGAGTTTTAGGCTGCAGCCAAGACTGGCCGCACTGTTGGTCGGCCACGAAGTCGATGTGAGCGGAGCTGGCTGGAACGAGGATCCTTTGCTCGGGCATGATCCGCGGCGGGCTGCCCTGCTCGCCGGCAGTATCTGGCATGCACGCTCCGTCCTGAAGCTGGTTTCAAAGCGCGATCTGTCAATTTTGGTCAAAATGATCGGTGCTGAAGCGCATGCTTTCGCCATCCGGCATTTATCCAGTGCGGTCGCAACAACGACCATTGCCGATCCGGAATACCTGTTGCGACAGATTGAACATGATGGACATGCCTGTCTTGGCGCCTGGCTTGACGAGGCTCCAGCGCTCGACCGTATCCGCGTGCTTCTACGCCTGCCCGTTGGGACCGCTGCGGAGAATCCGGCGGCTGAGCACCGTTGTGCCGCAGGCCCGCTGCTCTCCTTGGTTATGGCCCATTTGCGGGCGGAGGCTGTCACGGTATGACAGTCGACGTCCCAGCATTGCCCGTGACCCCGCAGATCTGCCCGCTTGGACCCCTGATCCCGGCAGCCGAGCTCCAGATCTGGCATGACGCCGTAGACGCGCGGGCCGCTGCCGAACGGCACCTGCAGCGTGTTCGCAGCTGGGGACGCAAAGCTTATGAGCGGGAACGGGGGCGCGGCCATGCCGAAGGCGTCAAGGCGGGCGCAGAGGAAATGACGCGGCTGATTGCGCAGGCTGCGTATGAACTCGCGCAGCGAAAGGCCGTTCTGGAGCAGCAATTGCCCGAACTGGTCATTGAGATCGTGCGCGATTTGCTTGGCGCCTTTGATCCGGGGGAGATGCTGGTGCGCAGTGTTCGACACGCGATCGAGCAAAAATACAAGAACACGGAAGTGTGCCTTCACGTATCGCCCTTAAAGGCCGATCTGCTCGCCAGAGAATTCGCAGCCTACAACGGACAGGATGGCCGGCCCAAGGTCAGGATCGAGCCGGATCCGGCGCTCGCGGCGAACCAATGCGTTTTGTGGAGCGAGTTTGGCAATGTCGACCTCGGACTTGCCGCGCAGCTCCGCGCGCTTCGTTTGGGGTTTGGCTTGCCTCCGCAGGAAGGTGAGCCATGACCACGCAACGACCGACGCATAATGCTGCGTCTGAAGAAGGGGCCGTCCACGCCGCACTCTCATCCTTGAGATATTCCGCTAAGCATATCGACACGCGTGCCGTCCGCGGTCGGATCACGCGGGCGATCGGTACACTGCTCCATGCTGTCCTGCCGGAGGCCCGGGTTGGGGAACTATGCCTCTTGCAGGATCCCCGCAGCGGATGGTCGCTCGAGGCCGAGGTGATCGGTCTGTTGCCGGACGGGGTGTTACTCACGCCGATCGGTGACATGGTCGGCTTGTCCAACCGTGCGGAAGTCGTCACGACCGGCCGAATGCAGGAAGTGCCGGTCGGCCCCGATTTGCTCGGCCGCGTGATCGACAGTTTCGGTCGTCCGCTCGATGGTAAGGGCCCAATAAAGGCTGGCGAAGTGCGCCCGCTGCGCGGCAAGGCGCCCAACCCCATGAAACGGCGCGGTATCGAACAGCCTTTTCCGCTCGGCGTTCGTGTTCTGGATGGGCTCCTGACATGTGGAGAAGGCCAGCGGATCGGAATCTATGGAGACGCCGGTTGCGGCAAGTCGACGCTGATGTCACAGATCGTCAAGGGTGCAGCCGCCGACGTCACGATTGTCGCGTTGATCGGTGAACGCGGCCGAGAGGTGCGTGAATTCATTGAGCGCCATCTTGGCGAAGCGCTCCGCCGCTCGGTCGTCGTTGTCGAGACCTCCGACCGTTCGGCCATGGAGCGGGCGCAGTGCGCCCATATGGCGACGGCGCTGGCCGAATATTTTCGTGATCAGGGGCTGCGCGTCGTTCTGATGATGGATTCCTTGACGCGCTTTAGCCGCGCGATGCGCGAAATTGGTCTTGCCGCAGGAGAGCCTCCGACTCGGCGCGGATTTCCACCCTCCGTCTTTGCGCTGCTGCCGGGCCTGTTGGAGCGGGCCGGCATGGGTGAGCATGGCTCCATCACGGCCTTCTATACCGTGCTTGTCGAAGGTGACGGCACAGGCGACCCAATCGCCGAAGAATCACGCGGCATTCTCGACGGGCATATCATTCTCTCGCGTGCGCTAGCCTCGCGAGAACATTTTCCGGCAATCGATGTGCTGTCGAGCCGAAGCCGCGTCATGGATGCCATCGTGTCTGTTCAGCATCGCAAGGCCGCTTCCTTCTTCCGTGATCTGCTCTCGCGCTACGCCGAGGCCGAGTTCTTGATCAAGGTCGGCGAATACAAGCAAGGCTCCGATCCCCTGACCGACCGGGCGATCGCCTCGATCGAGGAATTGCGCACGTTCCTGCGCCAGGGACAGGACGAGGCATGCAATTTTGAGGAGACGGTGGCATGGATGTCGCATCTTACCGCTTGAACTGTGTTCATGCGTCGAAATTGCGGCTGGTGAAGGACATGAGGGAGCGGAGTGCCCTTCGTGAACTGTCCAACATGGAAGCCAAGCGCCGCATCGCAGGTGAGGCCGTCGCACAGGCTTGCGAGCAGCTTGCAAATGCCGAAAGACACCGTGCAAGGGTCGAAGCCGAGCTCTATCGGCAGATGTTATCGGACGATGCGATATCCGTCAGCGAACTCGAGCGCCGCCATCATCTCATGATCGGCCGACTCACAGAAGACATCGCGGCGGCCCAGCGGGTTCTTGACGAGGCGCGCACCGCTCAAGATCAGGCCGAGACAGCAGTCTTTGAGGCGCGGACGCTTTGGGCCAAACGTTCGGCGGCGTGCCACAAATGGCAAGAGATCGAGCGTGACGTTGAGCGCAGCACCAATGCTCATGTTGAAGCCGCGGCGGAAATCGAAGCCGATGATGAGGTGTTGCTTCGCTACCGTAGAGGCGCGTCCGCCCAAAGGGGAGGCGAGCCGAGCTGATGGCCGATACTTCCACCTTAGCGCCAGCATGCCGTGAGGGGCAGGCGCCGCCTGCGGCCCAGAGGCCGGATGGATCGGTGCCATTCAGAGCGCAACTGACCCTCTCGCATGCTGTGGTCTCGTGGCTCAATGAGATCGCAGTCTTTCGCGGACCTCTGCAAAGCCGTCTCGGCGATAAGCCGCTATCACTGCGTATAAATCGGCTTGTCTGGCAGGTCGAGCCGACTGAGACATCGATGCTCGATTGCGTCTTTGACGCCGGCGGCGAAATGCTCGTCCTGTCCTTGCCCGTCCCGCTTGCTGAAGCGCTGGTTGCGACCGTACAGAACGGCCTGAGCTTACCTTCCGAGCCAACGCGTTCGCTGGTCCTTGAACTGGCGCTAGAGCCGTTGCTCGCTCCACTGGAGCGACTGATGCAGCGGCATTTGCAGCTTCTCCGCACCGATGAAGCGGCGACATCAGGTCCATACCTGGAATTCGACGTCGCCTATGGTCAGCTCACGAGCAAGGCTCGCCTGCTTTTATTCTCGTCTCTTGACGCTCTGGTTCCACCAGCGTTCAGCGTCCTGGGCGAACTGCTTGGCCGATTGCCGCGACAGACGCCCAAGCTTCGTTCTGAACTGTCTGTTATTGTCGCTGGCCAAGTTGGCTCGCTCCGCATCACGATCGGCCTTGTTCGTCAGGCACAGCGAGGCGATGCGCTGTTGCCGGACGCTATTCCGCTTGCTCGAGGTCAGGTCATCCTCACTGCGGGCGCATTGTGGGCTCCTGCCGAGATCGCCGGCGAAAGGCTCGTCCTGCGGGGGCCATTCCGCTCGCAATCCCACCCCTTGAAAAGTGGACACATGACGACACAACCCCAAGCACAACAGCTCCCCTCCGAGGCCGATATCGACAGTCTCGAGATCACGCTCGTATTCGAATGTGGCCGCTGGCCGATGTCGATTGGAACCTTGCGGAGCATCAACGAAGGCCATGTGTTCGAACTCGGCCGGTCGCTTGACGGCCCCGTCGATATTCTTGCCAACGGGCAGCGTGTCGGCCGCGGCGATATTGTGCGGATCGGCGAGGAACTTGCCGTCAGGTTACGCGGCAGGTTGGCGGTCAATGACTGAGATTCAACCCAGCATCCTGGCGCTTCTTGCGATCACGGTCGGCCTTGGCCTGCTCGCCTTCGCAGTCGTTACAACGACCGCTTTCATAAAGGTCTCCGTTGTGCTTTTCCTGGTACGCAACGCGCTCGGGACCCAATCGATACCGCCCAACATTGTCCTGTATGGGGCGGCACTGATCCTGACGGTCTTCATCAGCGCGCCAGTGTTTGAGCAGACCTACAACCGCTTGACGGATCCGCAACTCCGATACCAAACGTTCGATGACTGGGTGACGGCCGCCAAGGAGGGGCAGGAGCCGCTGCGCGCCCATCTGAAGAAGTTCACCAATGAAGAGCAGCGTCGGTTTTTCCTGTCATCAACCGAACATGTCTGGTCGGAGGAGATGCGCGGCAGTGCCACGGCTGATGATTTTGTGATTCTTGTGCCGTCGTTCCTGATCTCGGAGCTCAAGCGCGGCTTCGAAATCGGCTTTCTTCTCTATCTTCCCTTTATCACCATCGACCTGATCGTCACGACGATTTTGATGGCCATGGGAATGTCGATGGTATCGCCGACTGTAATATCTGTTCCCTTCAAGCTCTTTCTGTTTGTCACCATCGACGGCTGGTCACGTCTCATGCACGGGCTGGTACTAAGCTACACGACGCCCGGAGGTTGACAGTGAACGAAGCCAGCATCCTCATGCACCTGAGCCAATCGCTCGTGCTTTTCATGATCTGGGTTCTGCCGCCGCTCCTCGCAGCGCTGATTTCGGGATTGATCATTGGCCTCATCCAGGCGGCAACCCAGCTCCAGGATCAAACCTTGCCCCTGACGGTGAAGCTTCTGGTCGTCGTCGCCGTGCTCGCCGGCTTCTCTCCTGTGCTCAGTGCTCCGCTCATCGAACAAGCCGAGCGCATTTTCAGCGAGTTTCCTGCACTCACCGCAAGATACTAGCGGGATCTGGATGGCTGGCCTGTCACCCACCGATGCGCACGCTCTCGTCCAGGGCGGCATCGAACTTATCGCGGCAACCGGCCTGAGCGCAGCCCGCGCCTTAGGCATCATGCTTGTGCTTCCCGTTTTTACGCGGCCGCGTATCAGCGGCCTGATTCGGGGCAGTCTGACGATTGCGATCGGACTACCGTGCCTCGCGCAGATCAAGCTGGGCCTGGAGACGCTCGACCCGAACACGCGCCTGGTCAGCGTCACCATTCTCGGTTTGAAGGAGGTCTTCGTCGGCCTTCTGCTCGGCATCCTGCTCAGCATTCCCCTATGGAGCATCCAGGCAGTCGGCGACATCATCGACACCCAGAGAGGAATCTCAAGCCAGGTCGCGGCGGAAGATCCTGCAACGCACAGCCAGGCGTCGGGAACCGGGCTTTTTCTCGGTGTCACTGCGGTCACGATCTTCGTTCTGGTCGGCGGCCTTCAGACCATGGTGAGCAGCCTTTATGGCAGCTATCTGATCTGGCCCGTGTATCAGTTCCTACCTGCGGTCACGGCACAAGGGGCAATGGAATGCCTCACCCTTCTCGATCATATCATGCTGACGACGCTATTGGTCGCCGGGCCCGTGCTGGCCCTGCTGTTGCTGATCGACGTGTCGGTCATGATGCTCGGCCGCTTTGCATCGCAGCTCAAGCTGAACGATCTTTCGCCTACGATCAAGAATGTCGCCTTCGGCGTCATCATGGTCAGCTACACCGTCTATCTCCTCGAATATGCGGGAGCTGAAATCCTGACGTCGAACAACGTGCTCGAGCATTTCAAGAAGCTCTTGAAATGAGCGGCACGAGCGAGGAGAAAAAACTTCCTCCGACACCCAAGAAGCTGCGCGATGCACGCAAGAAGGGGCAGAGCGCGCGCAGTTCGGATTTGGTGAGCGGGGTCAGCGCCTGCGCCGGTTTTTCCTGTCTGTGGTGGAGAGCGGGAGCGATCGAAGACAAGTGGCATGAAACGGTCCGGCTGATCGACAAACTGCAGGAGCAGCCTTTCACGAGCGCTGTTCCGCGGGCGCTCAGCGGCTTACTGGAACTTTCGATCGCAGCGGTCGGGCCTTTACTCGCGGCTGCCGTGGCAGCTGCCCTTCTGGCCAATGCTCTGGCCAATGGCGGCTTCATGTTTGCTTTGGAGCCACTCAAACCGAAACTTGAGAAACTGGATCCCATCAAAGGCTTGACGCGGATCGCATCGAAACGATCGGCCATCGAGCTTGGCAAGACCTTGGTTAAGGTGGTGCTCCTCGGGACGTGCTTTTTCTTCACCGTGACCGCTAGCTGGAAAGCGCTGGTGTACTTGCCGGTCTGTGGCATGGGCTGTCTCGGAATAGTCTTCACCGAGGTCAAGCTGCTGGCCGGGATTGCCGGCGGGGCGTTTCTCGTCGGCGGATTGACTGATCTTCTGATCCAGCGCTGGTTGTTCCTGCAGGAGATGCGCATGACCGAAACCGAGGCCAAGCGCGAGAACAAGGAACAGCAAGGCAATCCGCAGGTGAAACGCGAACACCGGCGTCTGCGCCAGGAGTCCGCGAACGAGGCTCCGCTTGGCGTTCATCGCGCCAACCTGATCCTAAGGGGTTCCACAACCCTGGTTGGGCTGCGCTATGTTCGCGGCGAAACCGGCGTGCCGGTCCTGGTCTGCCGTGGCGAGGGCGTAACTGCTTCCAAATTGCTTGGCGAGGCGCGCGCGCTGGGCCTCAAGATCGTGGATGACGACGTCCTGGCGCGACAGCTGCTCGGCAAAGCAAGGCTCGGCAACCCGGTTCCTCCGCAATATTTCGAGGCGGTCGCAAAAGCACTTTACGCTGGCGGGCTGGTCTAGTGCTTTCGAGCGAAGCGGGTACCGGTTCGCGTGAAGAAAACGCGTCAGACCGAAAATCTAGAGAACCGTTCCCAATCCATCGGATCGGAAAAAACGCTAGATCATCTAGACGGTGGCGCTAGGTGGCGGCCCCCTCATCGAGGAGGGGCTTCCGGTGTCGCCCTGTTGCTCGCTCCATCTTCCCCTTTGTCCTTGTTGGGCGGGGCGAAGGTGCCGTAGCTGGCAACGGGAATGGCGGCGCGATCGCCACTACCTGTCATGACAGATCGATTGTCCAGCAAGTCGAGTGGATCGTTGACCATGACTGCCAGGTTGTTTCTGGTCGAGCAGCCGAGCGTCGGATCGAATGAATTGTCGTTTACTGCAGGCCCGACGATGGAAAGCGACGGACAGACAGGAGGATGGGCTTCAAAGGTGATCGCCTCGATCCGTACCCCGAAACGGGCGGGCAGATCGAGCGGGGAGGCGGCCAGGCGGATGTTATAGGGAGCAATGCCCATGGCGCGGGCCTCGTGGGCCACTTGTGCAATAAGCCGGGGTGAGCCGGCGACATCGACATGGAGCGCATCCCGCCGGCCGCCACTGGCACGCGCAATGAAACTCCGCAGCCGATACCTTTCAGAGCCACGAAGGCTCTGCAGGAACAAGACGCTGCTTTTCTGCTCCACCTGGATCGCTTGCTCAGCTGGCTCGGAACGGACCGAAGCACTATTTGCGCATCCACCTAATGTTGCCGCCATAACGATCAAATGGCACAGAAGTCGCAAGGTCATTTGACGATCCTCATTCGATGATAAAGTCGGCGCTGCCGGTCAATCCTGGTGCGCTGGTGCGGGGCGCATCGCGGTCTTTTGGCGGCCGCGCCAGCGTGTTCGTCAAAATGCGGCCCGTGTCCGACGGCGGTGCGATGCGATCGCTCGGCGCACTCATCCGGCGCGGGTTCGATCCGGGCCGCACGATGTAGGGCGTGACGATAATGACAAGCTCGGTTTCGCGCTTTTGAAACGATGAGGAGCGAAACAGCGCACCGAGGATCGGCACGTCGCCGAGCCAAGGAAATTCGCCGATGTCGTTGTTGAAGTTGCGCCTAATCAGTCCGCCGATTGCAAAGCTCTGACCGCTGGCGAGCTCGACCACGGTGCTGGCCCGCCGCGTCGAGAGGGCGGGAACTTCCATGCCATTGATCTTGATCTGGCCCTCGCTCGACAGTTCGCTGACTTCGGGCTTCACACGGACATTGATCTGATTATTGTTGAGAACCGTCGGAACGAATTCGAGGCTCACGCCGAACTGGCGGAATTGGACCGAAACCTGGCGATTATCCTGCATCACAGGAATGGGGAATTCGCCGCCGGCCAGGAAGCTTGCGGCCTCGCCGGACATCGCCGTCAGATTCGGCTCAGCCAGGATCGAGGCGAGGTGTTCGCTGGCGAGCGCATCGAGAACAGCGCTGAGGTTGGTATTGCCGGCGCTAAACCCGATGCCGATCGTGCCGCCGCCGCCGGCCGCCCCGGACCCGCCATCTTTACCGCTGATCAGAAAAGCGCCGTTCGGGCTAGATGCGGTGAAATGGATATTGAGATCCTTGACGGCGCTGCGGGAGACTTCTGCGACCCGTACGCTGAGGTTCACCTGCAACGAGCCGGCGACCTGGATCTTGTTGACGACCAGCGCCCCCGCCCCAAGAAACTGCTCGGTGACCTTCTTGGCGGTCTCGACGACCTCGGCATTGGGCGCCATACCGCTTAGGATAGCGCCGCGTGGGGTATAGGTGACCTGGATCGGATAGTCGCCGACCTCGGCTCGAAGCGTTGCTCGCAGGTCCTCGATCGGCTGTGTAACGACCACGCGCAGCTCGGCGAGAGCCTCGCCGCTTTCGTTTAGGGCAAAGAGGCTGGTCCGTCCGGATTTCTTGCCAAACACGAAGATCGTCGTGTTCGATGGCGCCTGATAATCCGCAATCGTCGGGTCGGCAACAAAGATGCTCGCCGCCGCAGCGGTCAGATGAACTGTCTTACCCTGTGAAGTAGTCAAGTTCAGCGTGCCGGAGGTGCCGCCGGGCGCCGCGCGTGGCGGTTCTCCTTTGCCATCCCGCTTGATCTCGGCTGCCGCAGCACCTGGAAACAGCAAAGCAAGTCCGCACAGGACGTAGCAGAGGCGAGATAACACGGCAGTGCGCGACGTCCTGGCGACCATCGACCGCCCATCAGTGCCGGCGGCATTGTAAATGACTTTCAAGAGATTGTTGCTTTCAAGTTCGATTTAGTCAGGCAGCCGAGGCTGCATCAATGAGTTCAAGGGTGTAACCGACGCCGCGCGCGGTCTTGATCCTGAGCGTTGCACCCGACTGGCTCAAATGCGTACGCAAGCGATAGATTCCGACTTCCAGCGCATTGGTCGAGACCTCATCGTCGAACGCATAAAGGCTGTCCTCGAGCGATGCGCGCGGCACGGTGCGGCCGGCACGGTTGAGCAAATGTTCAAGAATGCACACTTCGCGGCGGGCAATCTTCAGTATCCGACCACCGACCACGACTTGCCTTGCAATGGGGTCGAAATGCAGATTGCCGAATGTCACGAGCGGCGCCGTCATTTGCGTCGACCGCCGCAGAATGGCCCGCATGCGTGCGATGAGTTCGTCTGTCGATACGGGTTTGGGGAGGAAATCGTCCGCGCCCGCATTGAAGATCGCAATCCGTCGGCCGAGATCGTTGAGACTGCTCATCATAATGGCTGGCATTGAGCGTCCCTCGCGCCGCAGCTGCTTCAGCCAATCCAAGCCGTTTCCATCGGGCAGAACCAACTCGAGCAAAAGAATGTGGTAGTTGGCGCAATCCAGCGCGGCTTCTGCCTCATCCAGCGTGCGTGTCACGTCAATGGCGAACCCGCAATAGAGGAGCGCTTCCTTCACAGCGCAGGCAAAGTCCGCATGATGATCAACCAGGAGAATTCGCATGTCATCGCCTCTCGTCCATCCACGCCCAGACCTTACGTGCGTCACGGTTGACCTGGAGGTTCGACGAAACTGACAGACGTTCGCTTTGGCGAGTGCGCCAAAAGGCGGCAGCGATGAAGCGGAGCGTGGTGGCGGGCGATCAACCCCGGTGACTTCCTTATCATAAGATTGGAAAATGCGATGACCTGACGGTGACTGCATGCGTCGTCGGCGATGCCAAGCAGGCCCTTTGTGCCGGAAAGAATCGCGAAATTATTCAAGAGGCCGCAAGCAGTTGCAGCAGATCGGCGGATCTGCGCATCGATGTCTGCACGCACGGAGTAGCCGCCTTCGATCATAACAGCGCTAGAGCACGCAATCGAAGTCCAAGCGCTGGAGCGAGCGGATGGATTTGTGGCTGACCAGCCTGGCGAAACCGACATTGTTGGAACTCCCCTCCTTGCCCCAGTCCCGCGGTCAATCTTGCTATGCTGTCGAGCCTGTGGCGTCGCCAAGTCACGATAAGGCAAGGTTTTCCGCGTGAATCACAATTTCACGCCACGCATCTGGACGATGCCTCCAGAGCCGCGATGTGCGACGAACAGATCGATGCGCCTCCCGGCTACTGAGAAAATCGCTCCCTAGCCGGCGATAGACATGCAGGACGCCAACGATCCCGATGATTTGCCGCGTCGGATGCTGCGCCGCATCGACAGTAGTGAATGAGGGGCAGATAGGGGCGCCGCTCACCGGGACTACGACGCCTCTGATTGAGGTCATTGCGCCCACTGCATCTCATCTTGGATGAGCGGCGGCGGAATGATCGAAGCGCGAATTTGTGGTTGCGTGGTGCACGCACAGCGCGAGGTAAACAGACCCCGTTTTCTGCCCAACTGCTAAATCCTGATCCGGCTGCAGCAGGGGTGGAACCGATTCCTTTGCGCTGAACGTGAGCGGTGTTGAGAGCACGCCGTCGACAGGAGTGATCGATCCGCGTGGCGGAGCGAAGCGGCGTGGCGTTGAGTTTGAGAGACGTTCGCAATTCTTGCTACCTGTCAGGAAGTGTTCGCGCCAGCGCTGTTGTGTGTCGCGAGGTTGTCGGAAATCCTACAATCTGACGTTAGGTGAGATTCAAGTGTCTTTAACAGTTGGTTACACGTACCCTCAAACTTGTGCGCGTCTTGAAGCGACGGCGACACAGTCTGGACACGGTCATAGGTTTGAGGATCGCGGTCGGTCTTACTTTCTCCAACGTCATGAGCATTTCGTCTCTCCAAATCCTACGAGGCGTAGGCTGACCCGCAACGATGGCGTGAGGCAGTCGTTCTTGCTGCGCGTTAAAGGGGGAAGCCATAGCGCGCGTAAGCGTGGGATTGCCGGATCGCCTCACACGTGGCGATGCTGACAGACTATGGCTGGCCGCAAGATGCGTTGATCTGACCCGTGAGGCTTAGCGTCCTGGATGCAGACGCGCGATTGCCGAAGTCGAATTGACCGGCAAGGGATTGAACGGAGAATCGAAAGTCACACCACACTCCTGAATGCTGTCTCCAAAGACCGCAACCCTTTATGGGGGCTTCATGCAGGATCGGCAAAATCAATTGTTTTGATGGAACGCATTCAAGCGGCGGATAGGTGTAGGGGGCTGCGCCGCTTACCGTGGCTGATGCGGTGTTTACTGCGCTCGGCCATGCGATCCTGGCGGCGATCTTCTGATCAAACGCGCGCCGGGCATCACGCCGGCGGTCTTCGGCTCACGACACGAGTTCGGTCGCGAGTATGAACGCGGCGATCGAATCGATGCCAGGCACTAGCCGGAGCCTGCCCGAATGAGTGACGTCAAAGAACGACTTGGAACGGCTGATCGAATGGGCGCCACGCGTCGGACCCCGCTCTCGGGATGTTGGCACCGATTTAGTCATTTGAAGGCCGCTTGATGCGCATGCTGCGCTGGCTGTTGTGCGTGATGTTTGCGCGTATCCTCGAGCCCGCCCTTGGCGTGCTGCCTCGGTGTTTGCACATGGATGCACGTTTTCGCGATAGCGCACGATCGGTAGGTTATCTATTCAGTGCCATCACGCCTGTACGGATTTGCTTCGCGGGCGGTCCGGTAGTCGTCGAGATTGCCGCCTAAAAACAGGCGTTCGGTCTCTCGAGTTGGCGCTCTGCCCAGCGAGCACATCAGATCCACATCTGCATCGATGTTGTCCTGATCCTCGACATTCATTCCAAGCCCAATACTACTCAGGACGTCGTCTGGCGTCCAAACCGAGGACTTCGGTACGGTGTAAGTGTGCAACGTGCTCGTATTGTTGGCGATCGCTCGCGCCCAGTGGTCGCGCGAAACGACCAGTTTTGACGGATCCTTAACTAACGACACGAAAGGAGAATCTGTTGTCTTGCCGCGCATATGCCATCCAGCCAGGCGCGCAAGATCCATAGGATATCGTTCCAGAGGATCGCCAACGGAGGAATGATCCCTCGCCGTGTTACGTACATGCGATATTGCGCTCGTGTCGGCCTTCGTGCGCGGCTTGGAATCGCCGTCCTGGTTCTGAAAGCGCCGCAGTGTGACATATGACGACCCCGCTACATCGTCGAAGATGCGGTCCCGCGCGACTCTGGCATCGAAAGCTGCGGTCGCTGGCGACCAACGTGCTGATTGCTGGTCGGCGAGGTCGATCTCGTTTCTGAGCGCATCAAGCGTGGCACCTGTCAGCGTTGCGGCAAGCTTGGCGCGGGCGCTGACAAATGATGTGGCTGGATAACGAGCGGTTTCCGTGGCGACCTCGTTCGGCGCAGACGTGGCCGTCCTGGGATTTGCCGCAAGGCAGACTGAATCGGACGCGGGGTTGACCGAATCCAAGTCATTTAGCTGCTGCTCGAAGCTTGCTTGATCCTCGGACCGGTGTGCCGGCGCGTCGGTGTGTGCGTTCAGCTCGTCTGGCTGCCGGTCCACCCGGTGCGGCTGCTGCAGGACGTCGTGAGCCTCAAAGGGAGTATCTGCGGGATTCCGTGGATCAACATTCATTTTCTCTTCCATCTCCCCTCGAGTGCCGGCCGTTGCCATGGAGTGTTGCAGGTGCAGCTTTCGAGAAGCTGACGGACCAGGAAGGAAGTCAGTATCCGTTTGAGGGGCGCCGGATGAATTCAGTTCAGCGAGGCGAGCGGTCCGCCAGACGGAAGCTGCGCAAAGCGATATAACAAAAGTCTACGCTGCTTTGCGCCATCTGGCATTCCTGTTTCGACGAGGGAGAGATCTGGTGCCTTGACTGAGCTTGTTCGCCCAGCCATCCATTGCCGGCCTATCGTCTGGGTGGCAGAGAGTCCTTGCCAGGTCTCAACGTGGACAAGCTGGCAGATGCGGCTGGTCGAAATGTTCTTTCGGAAATCGTCCGCTTAGGCATATGTGAGAGCCGCATTCTCTCGTTCATATCGGCCTCCGTTGGATTAGCGCGGCCGGTTGCCGTTTGTAGCTCCAAGCGGCCGCCGCTCGATCAAATCGTTCCAGCGATGTCGCATGAGGCCAGGCCACTTTAGCGAACCTGACCTACGAGGTTGTGACGTCGGAATAGCCGTCACAACCACTTGCGCCTGGTTGCGACAGGTTGTTTTTGTCACACGCGCGGGCGTGCTTGATGTCTGGAATCCGCCAAACGGCTTGCTAGGACGACGTCTGCAATATGCGATCTGTGGTACTTATCGAGGAGAAGAGCATATGAAGTTTACTGGCAGAGGGCTGGCGATCCTGTTGTCCTTGCTTTCGGCCGCAAGCATGAGCACGATGGCGAGAGCCGACGAGCCGTCGCCGAAATACACCGAGGTGCTCAATGCCCTGCAGACCGGAAAGAATGTGAAGCTCATCCTGGACATGAGCCGCTGTGCCACCGCGGAGGGGAGCAAGCCTGCGTCGGCGACGCAGGCCGGTCTGGTCATCAACGCCTTCAGGGTGACGCCCCAGAACGGCATCAGCTTCGCCAATGCGCACCAAACGGTGGACAGTTCTGGGCATGCCGTGACCGAATACATCCGCCATAGCCTTAGCCGCGAAGGCAAGCTCACGGTTCGGGCCTCGAAGCTTGTCGTAGGGACCACCGAACTCGTGAACCAGGGCGAATTCATCTGCGATCTGCCTGATGGCGCAAGGTTCATCTGGTAAACCAAGAGCACTGCGCAGGGACCGCACTTCGAAGCCGTTTCCTTAACGCGTGGATGCTTCAGCGAACATGGCACGATAATCTAGATCGTGAAGACGGCCAGATTGTTTCTGACCGTCTTTTCGTCCGGCGCCCGAGTTGTACGAAGTTGCGCCAGTTCGCTCAACGCCGCCGTATGAGGGCTGACGATCCTCATCGGATCTTTGTGATCGGAAGATCGACAGTTCCGGCTATGCTCGTACGATCAGGAGCCATGGAGCCTCATTAAACCAAAAAACGGGTCGCCAAAGTACGTTCGCATCCTTGTCCAGACTCTTGTGAGACATTCCTTCCAATCCGATTAATCTACCGGCCTGCGATGATTGGCGCTTGACCTCGGCCAAGCCATCGTCTTGTAGCGCGTTCGCATCTTGTATCCCGATGGTGCTCGGATCTGGTCGTCTGAAAGATAGATCCTGCTTGAGATCATGCTGTGAGTGGCATGGTCGGGTTTGGCTGACAGCGTTGGAACGCAGTTCTAAGATCTCTGGAAGCAAGAGATCTTCGTGGCGTCGGGAGCCCCTGGAGCAGCTGTCCCAACGTGCCGACGAGCCCCTCGTTTAGCCAAATAGCGGCCGATGAAAGAGAAGAACGCGGCCTCCGGGTAGGCTTTCGGCCGTGTAGGGCTGACCGTGGATTAAAAAACGGGTCATTGGGACATCCTGGCTCGGCAGGAGACCAAGGTTTTGCAGCATGTCGATCACGACGGCCGAAGCCTCTCGGGGGCCGTGCCTCCAGTCGTCGCCGAACAACTCCCCGAGTTCAGGCACTTGCGGGGATGGCTGATGGCCCGATGCCGGTGCGGTAGACGGCAGGGGACGGTTTGGCGCCAGCGCCGAAGGAGCGTCCTCGCGCCATTCGAAAGGTGCCGGTGCATCAAACCCAGGCGCAAGACCGACGTAGATACCCGGGGAAGCCCTCCCCACCGCAGGCGTAGCTTCACCCAGCAAAGCGGGCCGAGGGTGGTGAATGAGTTGAACGTCGTTGGGTCCTTCCGGTCCCAACATGGCCGTGTAGCGTTCGCCGCCCATCTCGTAGTTCATGACCGGATGCTTCGCAACAGGCAAGAAGTCCCACTTGCCCAACGTGGACAGCATCATGTCGGGAGCCAGCTGGGTGCGATGCGAAAAATCCTTGGGAACGGCAAACGACACATCGAACGTATCGCCGACAGCGGGAGACCGCAGATGGATGAGCCGAACATCGTTGGGCCCTCCCGGTCCCAACACGGCGGTATAGCGTTCACCGCGAATGTCGTAGGTCTTTACCCTCTGTGCTGCATCGGGCAACAGACCCCATCGGCCCAGCTTGGAGCGCATCATATCCGGCGCAGGCTGGGCGCCGTGGGAGAAGTCCTCGGGAACGGCCAAAGAAGCATCAAAGCTGTCGCTGGCTGGGGGGACGTCTGCTCAAGTGTGCTCTGGGCCGCAGCGCGTTGGTTTATCATCCGTCCAAAATAGTCTTCAGGAGCGAAATTCTGCGGCCGCGAGCTGGGCTGCCAGGTCGCGGCATCGAAAAGTTCCTCCTGAGCGGCACTTTGTACCGGCGAGTGGACGGTGGAACTCATCGTTGGCGCCGGTTCATTGAAGGTCATCGCTGCCAGCAGACCCTCGCGATCCGCGGCATCGAAAAGCTCTTCCTGGGGGAAACTTTGCACGGGCGATGAAGTCGCTGAGTGCATTCGTTGCCAACCGGTCACGGCATCGAAAAGCTCTTCCTGAGTGAAACTTGGCGCGGGCGATGAAGTCGCTGAACGCATTTGCTGCGAAAGCACTGGTGCATCGAAGCCAGGAGCTGAAAGCTCGCCGCTCTGCTCCGCGGTATCGAAATGCACATCCTGGGCCACATTATGTATCGGAGAATGAGGGGCTAAACCCGGCACGTGCCAAACCTGCAGAGTATTGAAACCATCAGCCGGTAGTGAAGCGTCGCGATCCGCAGCGCTCCCCAAGCGCTGTTCATCGACCGGCCGCATGGGCAAAGAAGCGGGCGGTTGAATGACCTGGCGCGAGCTGCCTCCTTCTGCGCCCAAATTACCCCGCCCGACGATCGCGCGATAGTCGCGCAGAGCGTTCAAGGCGGCGATGAGCGTCTTGTCATTTCGAAACAAACGGTCTGCGTGGCCGAGCAGTTTGTCATCACTGAGCTTGGCAATGGACGAGGGGCGGAGCGCTACCGCTAACTTCCGCAGCCCGCTCGCATAGCCCCAGGCCCTGTTCTCGCCGATCTGTCGACCAAAACGTGCCTCGGCAGCCTCCCTGATGAGACGCTCATCTTCCCTGGAAGGACGATAATGTGTTCTGAGGGGGAGAGCGTCTGCGTCAGGCTCGCGGTACCGACTGACCATTGACAATGCTGGGGCGATCACCTTGTCGTTTGGCAGCAGCTTGCTGGCGTAACCGAGCAACGTATTGTCATCGAGGCCAGAAATTGATTTGCCATCCTGCTTCAGCGCTTCAGCCAATTTGCGAAGCCGACGATCATAAATACTGACTGTGGTAGGCCTCGGCGGTAAACCTCGCTCGAGAGCAGCGCCGGATGCCGCCTGGATGAGGCGATCGTCCTCCTCGGTGACATCATAAAGCTCTCTATGGGAATATATGGGGCCGGCGCCTGGCGCGTCCAGCAGGTGCTGCTCGAACTCCGCTTGCGGCTGTTGCGGTTGTTCCGCGGCCGCATTGGATGCAGCCGAATCATGATCAGCTTGGTTGATAGTGTTCAATCGGTCCATGATCTCGTCCGCCAGCATAGCTCTGTGGTTCCTCGCTACTGATGTTAACTTTCCAAAACCTGACGTGACTTTCCGTCAGGTAGAGTGAACGAGGTCCGGAAAGTGTCTGCTCCGAGGCGCTGCAGCGCGGATCGCAGACACAAAGAGGGATTGTGATAAAAGTGGGCGCGGCTGAGGAGTTGAGCTGCAACAAGGGTATGCCGCTCCATTGATGATCGTCCTCCTTCATATCTCGATTGAGGCGATCGGCGCTATGATGGCGAAGGCCGGTATGGCGTCGGCGAGTTTTCGATCGTCGGAGGCAAGCGCAGGGTGAAATATCGCTTTTCTTAAATCAGCTAGATAGCCATTGGGGCGGCATCAAATCGTGAATTGTGTGAAGTCTTGTCTGTTCCTGACGAGTTTTCGTCGGAATGTCAGTTTCCAGGTCGCAACTTCCGATTTCCGGTCAACCTGCCGTGAGAATAGCTGCGAGAATAGCCGCGACATGAAGCCGTTCGGACACCAACTCGGTTATACGTGTTCAGTTTCCGACGCCGGTGCCGACACGCTCGCCGGGCCACACAACACCCCAGAGCCTGCCGGCGGCCGTCTTCAAGGAAAATCAGAAGCCGAGCGCGCTTTGAATGCCGATGGCACGGCAGTTGCTATTGAGAGGCAACGATAGTCAGCGAAGGCGCGAAGCATATTCAGACACGATGGGACAAGCCATGCTCGAAACTTCTTTAAACCGGTAGGCCTTGTACAGTGCACCGAGCGTGCAACAGCTGCCGCAGTTGCTCAATAGGGCGTTCCATCGATTGGATGGCAGGACGATGAGGCAAAGCGCGCGCTAGCGAACTGGAGAGTTGAAATGACTGCCCCCCAAGCCATATCGGTGCGACGCCAAACGACCGATGTAGACGCTATGATCGCGGATCTGCGGTCATGCGAACACCCGCACGACGTGGAAGTGTGCGGTATGCTCTTGCACATTCTCCCCGGCGTTCTGTCGCCACGCCTAAGTCACGCTCCCGACGCCTTGATATCGAAGTGGCACATCCAATCTGGAGCAACAGTATTGGATCTGGGATGTGGATCAGGCGTTCTGGGGCTGGCGGCACTTCGCGCTGGCGCAGAACACCTGGTGGCTCTCGATATCAATCCGCAAGCTGTTCTCACCACAAATTTGAATATCGAGCGGTTAGGTTATACGGAGCAGGCAGAAGCGCGCCTCAGTGACATTTATTCTGCGCTGCGGCCTGAAGAAAAGTTCGACCTTATCCTGTTTGCCGCCCCGTACTGGAACCGAAAAGCAAGGGACGACCTGGAGCGCTCTTGCTTTGACGAAGACCACAGCGCCATGGCCTCAGCTCTCGGGGGAGCGCATAATTGGCTCAACGCCAATGGCCTGATGTATGTCGTCTTTTCTGATCAGGGAGATATTGGGCGCGTCCTGAACTTGATCGAAAACAGCAAGCTGCGTGCTAGAAATATGCATGTTTTCCGACCATCGATTCATGGGGGGCATATCCGGATCATCTGGGAGCTAACGGTTCGGTGAAGCGTCTTCCGCTCCTGGATCCCGCCAAGCGCTGCTGCTGGTCAAACTGTTAAAGTGCCGGTTCAGGACTAACGAAGACCGCCGGCCGAGCCTGATGCGTTGCAGAACGAGTTCGTCGGATGCAAGGCAATCGCAGGTCGCACGGCTTATGGGAGCTGACGGCGCCAGCGCCGCCGTATACCGGCCCTCTCGTGGGTGATTTGCAAGCCGACGTCGTTGTGATCGGCGGTGGATATACTGGACTCTCTGCGGCTATCCACCTCGCGGAGGGCGGCATGCGCGTCATCCTGCTGGAGGCATCCGAAATTGGATTCGGTGGTTCCGGGCGCAACGTCGGGCTCGTCAATGCGGGCATGTGGGTCATGCCCGACACGCTCTCAGACACGCTTGGCCCTCCGTTTGGAGAACGGCTCATCGAATTACTGGGTGGAGGACCGCAAGAGGTTTTTGAACTGATCGAGAGACATGCGATCGACTGCGAAGTTGAGCGCGCGGGGACCCTGCATTGCGCGGTCGGCCGCAGGGGCTTGGAGGAAATCCAAATGCGTGCCGAACAGTGGCAGAAACGCGGCGCTCTGGTCGTGGTGCTTGATGCGAAGGAAACGCGCAGAAAGATCGGTGGTGGCAACTATACCGGCGCGCTGCTCGACACGCGCGCCGGTACAATACGGCCACTGGCCTATGTGCGCGGCTTGGCACGCGTTGCGCTTGCAGCGGGCGTGAGGATATTCGCGCAGACCGAGGTCCTCACAGTCAGCGACATGGGGTTGCGCTGGAGGGTCGGCACGGCAATGGGTTCTGTATGTGCTGAGTGGGTAATCGTCGCTACCGACGCCTACGGCAAAAGACCTTGGCTGCGGGTTCAGCGAGAGCAGATCCGTCTACCTTACTTCAATTTGGCAACGCGGCCCTTACCAGATCGTCTCAGGACATCAATCTTGCCCGAACGCCAAGGAGCATGGGACACCCACGAGGTCCTTTCCTCGTTTCGCTGCGATCAGTCCGGCCGTCTGGTGTTCGGCAGCGTTGGCGCTCTGGAGGGTATCGGCGCCTTGGTTCACCGAGCCTGGGCGATCAGGTCGCTACGCAGGCTGTTTCCGCAGCTCGGCGACGTCGAGTTCGAAGCCGGCTGGTTCGGGATGATCGGGATGACTTCCGACCATCTGCCGCGCTTTCACAAGCTCGACCGTAACCTCGTCTCCTTCGGTGGTTACAACGGGCGCGGGATTGCACCTGGGACCGTCCTCGGCCGCGCGTCCTCGGCCGCCTTGCGGAAGAAGATCTACCACTTCCAGCCGCGCCGGTTGAATATCGGCGCTTTCGTGCCGCCCGTGAGGCCCTCTACAGAGCAGGCTCTCAACTGGCTCACCTCACTGAAGCGCGGCTCTGATCCGCCTCGTGTCAATCGCATATCCGATCCGGCGGGTTTACCATCGGTTTGGGCATTTCCGGCACGAGGTGAGCGAATTGGCTTTGGTCGTGTGTCGTTCTTCAGAGAAGTCTTGACATTCTCACTCGCGCGATGCGGCCAGTCACGACTGTTGGTCGGCATCCATATTGCATCCCGACGGCCGCCGACTGGCAAACTCGCACATCCTGCAGAGCAAAAAGCCATCCATTCCGTTCATGCGATCGACGATTTCGTGAAAAGTTGGGCTTTCGAAGAGATATGCGTATTCGTCGCGCAAAAGATTACCCAGGATATGACGGCGCTCAAAATCCATCCCGCACAGGGTAACGTCGCCGTTTGGGAGAAGGACATTCCGATGTTGTTGTTTACCAACACACGTCAAAGTTCCGACGGCCGGCTGTCGCGGTTTGATGATATTCGAATCTAGACGTCCTCGCCTGCTACTCAGCGGCCGCAAGCGCTCTAGCGTGTTGGCGGGAATGATGTCGGCGAGGTCGGGATGGACTGTGCCCAGGACGACGAATCGAATCGAGGGAATGTTCGCCTCGACGAGTCGGCGCATGACATTGAGATAGGACTTTCCGACGAGCCGGCTGTTCATATAAGTGCCGTCATCAGGAACGTGGACGACGAAAGCCCTGAACTGCAGCATTTGCAAGCGCCGAACGTCACTCCCGTTCATTCCGACGAGGGTCGTGAAAATTCGGATGTCATGGCCACGTGCGTAAGCATGCTCAACCATCCTGGTGCACTTCGGATGGAGCCAAGGCTCCGAGTAGCCGGCAAAACTGATGTCGGTAGCCGTCGGCACGCGTGCAAGACACCGCTCGAAATCCTGAAGACCTAGGTATTTCGCTTGAGAAACGGGTCTTTGCCGATCGGCGAACTTGTCTTGGGGGCAATAAGAACACCGGACGATGCATCCTGCGGTCGTGGTTATCTCCAATACTCGGCGACCAGGATTGGCCGCGCGTAAGTGTTGTAACACCATGGGATATGCCGTCATATTGTCTGGTCCTTTCAGACGCCGGAGCAAAAAACCGCTGGAGAAGGAGCGCAGCGTTCGATGAGGAGGCGCTTGCTTTGCTCCTCACGGATTGCAAATACAGGATATGCACGTTGGCGAAATGACCTACACCAAACTCCTATCTCATCGTTGGCAATGCGCCGATCTCGACCATGCGATACCGAAGTTGGGATAGGCCTAGCGTGCCAACCCGGCTCTCTACGCGTTGACCGCCGCGTAGACCATTGGCTGTCACTAACATCTTCGTTCCGAGTCGGCGCACGCCAAGATGCTGGGCTCGGTGTCCTCGCCAGAAGGATCTGCGCAGATGCTTCCGCAGCCGTAGCGATGCGGAACCAGCGCCGGATCCGCCCAAATGGGACATCCAAAGGCCTCCCGATGGCAGCGCAGGTTCCGGACCACTTTCTATTTGTCGCGCAAGCGATTGCGCTCGCGAACTGTCCGGGCGCCATGAATGCGATGGACAAGCGATCGAGCATCGCAAGCTCTTAGCGGCGATCGTCCACGAAAGCTTCCTGTTCCGGTTAGATGGCAAGTTGCTGGTCAGAATGATGGATGAAGCAGGCTTGTTGCCATGTTGAGGACCAAATTGGCCTTTCTCGGCGGAGCGGTGCTAACCGATTTCGCCGACGACCAGCGCGGCTCGTGTCACCGCACGATGCTGCGGCCGGGGTGCGGCGTGAGCAGCCGAAGACGTCGCATCTGCCATCTTAAGGAAGTGGAAGGCTGCCCTCATATTGCACTGTTTGGTGGCTCGAGCAGCGATCTTGCTGGCATTGGGCGACGCCTGTGTAGCGAGGATTGTTCTCATCGGTCCACTGGGCAGATCGAGTTGGAAAGTCAATGCGATCCTTGCCTGCCGGAACTGGTAGGGGTGACGGCCCGCGCTTTGGGATATTCTGTTGGGGCGACGATTTGCGCGCAACAAAACGCCACGGCAGCTCGAAACGATGGATCGCGACCTGTGGATCCCCAAGCTCTCAAGGGAGCAAAATCTGCGGAGGCGATCATGAAAACACAATTGGCAGACTACAGAACCGGCGGCGCGTGTAAGATCCCGCTGCGCAATCTGGATGTAAGCGAAGGCAAGCGCTTTCAAGATGATAGCATATGGGGTTACTTCGAGCGGCTGCGAAGGGAAGATCCCGTTCACTACTGCCAAGATAGCCCCTATGGTCCATATTGGTCCGTAACGAAATACCGCGATATCGTAGAGGTAGATACCAATCACAAAACATTCTCGTCGGAGCAGGGCGTCACCATTGTCGACGTGCCTGACAAGCACTGGACGCAGAGTTTCATCAAGATGGGTCCGCCCAAGCACCGCGAGCAGCGTGATACTGTAAGTCCGATAGTCGCGCCGGAAAACCTGGCGAAACTCGAGAGCTTGATCCGTCGTCGCGTCAGGACGATTTTGGACGGCTTGCCGCGCAACGAGGACTTCAATTGGGTGGATAGGGTCTCCATCGAATTGACGACGCAGATGCTCGCCACGCTATTCGACTTCCCATTTGAGGATCGGCGGCTCTTGACCTATTGGTCGGATGTAGCCGTTACTACACCGAGAATAGGACATGCGATCGACAGCTGGGACAAGCGAAGTGCGATTTTGTCTGAGTGCTTGGACTATTTCAAGCGGCTTTGGAATGAGCGCATGAACGCCGAGCCACGCATGGACCTGATTTCCATGATGGCACACTCGCCTGCAACCCGACACATGGACCCGAGCGAGTTTCTTGGCAATCTGATTCTACTGATTGTCGGTGGAAATGACACCACGCGCAATTCGATTACCGGCGGCCTCCTGTTCATGAACCAGCACCCCTCCGAGTTGCAAAAGCTGCGCGATAATCTCAAACTGGTCTCGAGCGCCGTGTCCGAGATTATTCGATATCAAACGCCCATCGCACATATGCGCCGCAACGCCGCGGCCGATACCATCATCGGCGGGAAAAAAATCAGGAAGGGCGACAAGGTCGTCATGTGGTACATCTCTGGAAACCGCGATGATGAGGTCATCGAGGACGCCGACAGCTTCGTCATCGACCGCAAGAACGTGCGGCAGCATCTTTCGTTCGGATTCGGGATCCATCGCTGTGTTGGTCGACATCTTGCGGAGCTGCAGCTGAAAATCCTCTGGGAGGAAATCTTGAAGGCGCGACTGGAAGTCAAGGTTGTCGGCGAACCCCAGCGAATTGCGTCGAACTTTGTGCACGGTTATTCCGCTCTTCCTGTGCGGATTACAGGTTAGGTCGTGATGCTCCGGCTTGGCAGCCGCCAGCAGCGCGGTTTGGTCTCCCTCTTTGACATCTCTTCGCTGCACAGTCCGCGAAAGCGGTTGATGGGCGTGAAGGAATTTCCGGCACCGGGCTGTTGGCCAAATGCGAGGAGGCCGGCGGCGTCGACCATCTCGGGAACTGGGCAGCATTCAGCAGGCATTGAGTGCCTGCGAGGGGGATGAACGGGGTTGCCCGGCCGAGGCTCTTTGCGTTTCCAGCTGTCAAAGGCAGCCAGATGGATTCCAATTTGGAAGTGACCTTTGACCTAGCGTTTTCGATACGTCAGGCAATGAGCTTAACATTGAAGATTGTTGCGGTGGGGGCGATTTTCCTTGGAGAGGCGCTTTCGATCATCGCAGAGTTGATTGCCTCAAAGCAGTTTGGAAAGGCCGGCGGAGATCTGACAACGCTCCTGCCGATGTGTCTGCTGATATCCGTCGGCGGCATCCTGCTCGTCTTCGGATATGCACTGGGCTACATGCATCTTGAGAACATCTGGATCATCATCGCGATATCGGTAGGAGCAATTTTAGTGGTGGAACCGATTCTAACCCTGCTGCTGTTTCGAGACGTGCCGACGGCAGGCTCGCTGATCGGGTTGGCGCTCGGTGCGCTGGGCACGCTCGCTGCGATATTTTTATGAGCGTATTCTAAGTACGCTTGGATGGACGGCGTCTTCAGCGAGATCCTATTTTGGAGTTGCGCAACGTCGGTTCTGCTCAATTTGAATGCAAGAAGAAGATGTTGCTTTGACGAATTGTCCACATCCCGCCGGGATTTGCGCATCGTTGGATCCGTGAACGTTTCGATCGAAGACCAGCAACTCCTGCCCGGAAACAGGATGCTTGCGGCTGCTGAAGGTCTGCAAATCGACATCCGGCGGTACTTTCGTTCGCCACCAATCTCCAGTCCGTTGCACGATACGGGCATGCTTGTGACGGCTCTTCAGTATTCGGGATGGCCCTTGGCAAGGCTGTTCCATAGACAAAGCCGCCGGCATCGGCCGAGTTCTTAAGCATCGCCGTCACGGCCATTCTGCGCGGCTGGCAGCGCACACGGCTCTCACGGCGGGGCAACGCCAGGCTGCGGCCCTGCACGGCACGGCACTATCCTGCTGCGTCGTGTTCTTCGCTGCGTCGTAGTCTCCCGTGCCACAGCAGCTTCCATGGAATCGGAAACTCGGGCGACTCGGATTTTTCTTGTGCATCCGAAGAGCGCCCTTCGTCAGCCAGTCGTCAGCTAGGCGGTCTATCCAGTTCGGCTGCGCATTGTTGACTGTATCGGAGATGGAACATGACGGGCATAGGCCGACCTGGCGAACCGCACATTGGGGCTGCAGGAGCCGACAGCACGTCGGGATCGAGCAGTTCGCGCTCGGAGTCCGGTCTCATCCCTGCGGAAGGCAGCCAATTTTTCGACTCCGTCGTGGAGCGGATGAGCTCTGTGCCTGAAGATGGAGCGGCGGTGCTCGCGAGCCAGCCGTCCGGTTCTGGTGTGGCAGTCCCCATTTCCTCAGGAGGTGAGGGGATCAACACAGCAAGGCGAAAAATGGACAGCCTGCTTGAGGAACTTGATACTTGCCGCAATGCGGCCATGAACGCCCAGAATTCGTCGGAGGAGCAAGCACTGATCGATCAGTTCGTCAAGGCGGGCTCAGCAGTTCTGGACTACTACACGAACCTGCCCTCACATGTAGCGCGCAGCATTCTATCTGACGATCAGGCTCGTCGACTTCGTGACGAGACACTCGAGGCGGCGGACCGATGCAATGCGCTAGGCACCCCGACGACCTACGCACTGGAGGGGAGCAGGAAGAATGCGGGGGAGGTGCTTGAGAGGATCCGCCAATCCAACGCTCCACCAGACCAGCTGATCCGAGCGGCGTCCAGTGTGGCAAAACACTATTTGGCTTGCGTGGAGTGGTGGGGAAAGAAGGCATTGCGCTCGGAACGGATGCAGTCCGTCTGCGCGGCGACTGCCAACTTGCCAATCACAACGGCTGAGATGCGGCAGGCCGAACAGGCGGCACTACGGCTGCACACCGGCTGGGCGCTGTTTACCAAGAACATGCATCTGCAATCGCAGGTGGCTCTCGCGCGGGTCATGATTGAATCGCAGGCGAGCACGTTCGAGCCGGCCGTCGGGCAAATCCTCTTGGGTGAGAACGGTCGGGCGCGCCTACTCGGAACCTTCATCCAGGACGTTGTTCCGGCATTTCTCTCGACGGGCGATGCTGTTCTAAACAGCAAAGGACGGGCCCTCGACGCAGAGCCCTGCGCCGTTCTGGAAGGGGTCATGGAGCGGCTATCGGAATTTGCGTCGGCTTTGCACGACATGGTTGCCGAGCTAAGGAATGTCGGGGCAGGTGGGAACCTGCCGCTGCAACTGTTGGATCAGATCGAGGAAGCCGCGTGGGTCACTGCGCATGAGATCATGCGCCTTCTGGCAGTACAGCCGAAGATGCCCGCCGTCATTGCGCCTCCAGCCGAGACTGACGCTGCGCTGCCTGTCAAAACAACCGGCAGCGCTGCGGTGGCCGAAGGCACTGCGGCGCGCAGGAAGGGGAAAGGCAAGCGCAGGCCGGCCGCTGGCGCGGGCAGTTCGGCCGTCGGGCGGCCGGAGCTGCAGCCCTCTGGGCCCGACGCCGACACGGCGCCAGCAGCCAAGGTTATCGTGCTTTCGGATCTGGGTACCAAGAAGCTCGCGACTGCAGAGGAGGCACATGCGAGGGCATCGTCGGCGACGGAACACTTGGCGATGTGGCAGGCCCCGCCATCGAAAGAGGCACTGACACGACTGCTCCAGCGGTTGGATGAACTCTTGCAATTCGATCTGGCCGGTCAGCAAAGGGCCATCTCGCAAGCGCGCCACATGAAACCCGAAGATGCCGATCACGTCGTGGACACCGTCGTCGAGCGCCTGCAGAGCCATGCCGCCGAGATTAAGGCCTGTGTAGCCGCGCTGCAGGAGCCTCGTCGACGCGGCCTACTCGCGCCTGTGCAAGTGCCAGAAGTGCACGACAAAATAGTCCGCCTCAAGGCGATGTTGTCCGAGGTGCAGGGTCAGGCAAACGCTTTGAAGGCGCGAAAGGCCATGATCAAGATGGATTGCATGAAAACCTACGCCTTCCCCTCGCAGCAGTACCTAGAACGCTTGCAGGCGGCCGAGGAGGTGGCGCCCTTGGAGCCACCGCGCGCGTTGAAGGGCGAGCCAGGGAGGCTGTTCGAGATCAAGCTGCAGCCGAAGGCACTGGGCAATGGTGCAATGCCAAGTCCGATGTGGGTGCACATCCATACGAAGCGGCCGGTATATGCGTGGCAGCTGGCGACATTGGACGACGCCGAATTCGCCGCTTGCCACGTGAAATCGAATGAACAACGCGGCTACAATCGCCTCTGGCAGAATGCCCGAGCTGCAATGGGCCACGAAGACGTCGTGATTCACCGCGGCAAGCTTACGCCGACGTTCTGCAAGTCCTTGTTGAGCACAGTTGATGGCCAGGCAGGGTATCCTCGTCTCGAGGCGGAGTTCGGCTCGATGCAGCTCGCTCGACACGGGATGTAGTGCGCCTATCTCGTAATAGAGTGCCGCTTGCGCCGACACCATCAATAATGCCTCCGATTCCGGATACCAGGCGGGCCGCTGATCCGCTCCAGGACGTCTGAGGCGTCCACTCAGGCGAGGATGGAGCTCTGATGAGGAGACCACGCTCTTCGTCCGCTGCAGTCTGGCGAGCGGACGGTCCGGATGGCTTTCGATCACCGAGGCGGGTACGTCTTCGGCGATGAGGAAATTCGGTCGATTGCGGCGAAGTCAGCCGCTGGGCGAGAAACTGTGCACCACTGAAGGCGGCAGGCGGAACGCGAGATGTCGCTCACTCCTGAGCTCCCGCGGGCGCACCTCATCCTGCTTGGGCTCGATCAGGAATTCGCGTCAACATTGGTGCGAGTATGCAAGCATGTCCATTCGGCCCGCGTAGGCGGACCGCCGCGCTGAGTAGTGGTTCGGCTGGCGGAAGCCGACGAATCTGAGCGATTTCCGAGTGATGGGCATCTCGCGAGAATACGTACCTTGGGCCGATTTGACGAATCGAACTGGCGATGCACAATAAGCTGGCCTGTCCACCTGCTACCCTCGGATATGGCGACGACGGTCCCAGCATCGGTCTCCATGGCCCCCAGAAGGTGCTGGGACCTGTTCGTTCTGTACCCCTCAATCAGGTGAACAGTTCGTTTCTCGCTTGCCGCGCTCTCGTTTGTTCTTTGTCGCGCTGGCCGGGCTATCCCGCTCATTCGTAGTTGGCAACCCGAGCGTAGGCTCGAAGTGTAAGGCAGAACGACTGGTCGCGGCAGAGATCGAGATGCACATATGCGGTGCAAGACTGTGCCCGGCGTCTGCCCGCATCGCCTAGACCTCCGAACCATCCACCACCAGATGGAACGCGATGCACCACTCAGACGCGCGCACCGACTGCGAAGGTCAGGCGGAACGAGACTTGGCTCGGAGATCGTCGCCTCAGACGTGGCAGATGCGGCGCGCGGTTTTATCTCCGTTCTTCGACCTTCGTCAGCTTCTCGAAAGTAAGCTTTTTTAGCATTCGAACTTGGCCTCTCGATGACGAAGCCGCACATGTCTGAATTCGTGATGAACCTCAGCTCACTCGCCGGCAAGAGTCGTCAAGAGGCCGTTGTTCTCATAACAGATAGGAGAGCTGAATGGATCCCAATCCGATCGATAATGCCCGCTCACCAGGATCACCGACGGCGCACGTCTGGACACAGGAAGATCATGACTTGTTCAGTCAGATCATGAATGAAGCCGACCATCATCATCTGCCACGCCTGACGAAGCGGTAGATGTCTCATTCGCCGCTCCCCAAAGATTTTCCCATGGTTCGCAAATCGCTCCTGACGCAATGGTCGAGCGGCTCTTCCATCGTGGTCTCTTGCCGGATGCGGACCAGCCGACGATGACCTATGAAATCCGAGGTCACCGCTACACGGCCGGTGGATGATTCCAATCGCGTTCGTCTTTTTCATAGCTCTGCGGAGGACCAAGTGGTTGGGGTAGGCCGGGCGGGGATACCGGACTTCGGAGCCTTCTTTACGGAGCATCGGCGCTTCGGAACGCCGCTACCACAGCAATGGGCCACACCTGCTCTCATGGATAAGTTGCGCGAAGAAGGTTTCATGCCGACCGCAAACACCCCCGCAACAATCCAGCTTAACGGAAGAACCTACCAAGCCGAGTTGGCCGAAGGTGGGTTCGTTAAGCTTACGCGGGTATGAGACGCAACCCGACTGTGACCGATCGCGTGGAGCCCGCGATCGCTTCGGTTGTTGTTACCGACACAGGCAATTCAATCGCTCTGCAGTGAATTGTTCGCGCCGCCAGTGGGTATGCATCGTCGGATCCGCGGGCAGGCTGCGAGATGCCGATCGACGCGCGATTGCGGCAAGCTGCGTCGTTTCGCGAGGTCGGCGTCGAGCATCATCTCGACAATGCTTTCGACATTGCTATCCGCTGACGGCATGGCAGCCGCGTCGATCCTTGAAGCGAGTGCGAGTGACCAGCGCTATTGCCGAGCGAGCGGAATGCAGCACCAGCCTTGCCGACGCGCTCGACCAAGTCCACTAGCTCGGGAGTCCTGCAGCCGAGCCGGTCCAGCTTCGTCACCAGCACCACGTAGGGGTGGAGGCGCGACCATCAACTTGGCGATTTGCGGCCGATCGGCGCGAACACCGCTGATCTTCTCGCGGTAGATCGCGGTCGCGCCGGCCGCCTTTAGGGTGTCGAACTGGCCGGTGAGATGCCGGTCCTGGGAGTTAACGCGGCATATCCTAGAATGGTCATTTTTGTGCTTCTACTTTCGCAAAAGCGATCGCCCCGGTGATGATCCGTCTGGGCCATTAATCTTCCCATTGCCGGTGAGCACCGTGTGAATCTTCTTGGGGGCAGCCGCGATCAGGAACGAGGAAGTCCGACGCTGACGGCTGCAGCCACGCTGCGCGACGAAGTCAGCCGCGCGCCTAACAACCATGTCGCCCTCAGTGGCGGGTTCTGGTTGGAAATGCACTTCCGCTTCACCGGCAGCATGCCGCCGTACTTGAACGGGTCGAAGCCTTGCGGTGTAGCCTGTAGCGTAGCCGAACAAACGAATGGAATTTCAGCGATCGCCGCAGTCGTCGCATCCGTCATAATGAGTTCGCTTGTGCACTCATCAGGAATGGGACGCCTCTCGAGCAGCACACGTTCGGTCTCCAAGCAATGCAAGCCAAAGGAGTGCAAGCCATTGGGGCCGAGACGATGCAGTTACCGCGTTGTCCGATTGCTCAGATCGATGCGGACCGCTTCGAGGCCGGGCGAGAGGCCGACCATAAACGACTTCTCCGAACGCCGAGCCCGCGCAGACGCCCGAACTCATCCATCCCGTAGATAGGCCTGATCGAGAAAATCAATTTTACCACTTGTGGCAACGTCATATATCCATGAGGACGGCTTGGGGCCGATCTAAGGGAGCGACTCTGGAATGAAAAAAGTGCTGTTTGTAACTGCGAGCGCCATCGCGCTTGCAACGGCGGCAGTGCCGGCCTGTGTTGCTGAAGCCGCCGCTCAACCCGTCGCTGCCAAGGTGCAGGTAGCCGACACGTCATATCCTCAATGCGCGGACGACCCGTTGAATGGTATCTGCGATCTGTTTTTTTGTTTGACCGATCCGGCGTGCGTACGGCACTAACCACGGGATACAAACCAAGCAGAAAATGAGGATCGAGGCCTCGCAGCCCGGCCGCTCGTGGGAACAGCGGCCGCGTCCTCTTGCGTAAAGGGGTTTGCGACCAGCCTCTGCCGCTCCAGTCCCGCCGCTGGAGCATCGTCGCGTGGAACGGACCTTCCAGCACAGCGTGGCCATCAAGGATCAGGCAACCGCACACCCGCGGAGCTGCACGGTATCATCCGAGCGCGGAACGAGAATTGAAGCGATTGTAATCGTTGATTCAATCGAGACCGCGGCTCTCGATCGGCAAGGCGCAGTAACCGCGCTCGGGGCATCGCAGATCCGTCAGCCGCCAGTAGTTGGGGGGGCGACGAAAGCGATTCAAATGCGTTCGTCGGTAGAGTCCGTTAGTGACCTAACGGTAAATTGAAACCGAAAAGTCCCATCCATATCCTTATGGCTTGCCGAGATGCGTGAGAGAGTGTGCGCGCAGACAGCGCCTCCCTTCGCTGGCAATCCGCCTCCAAAAGACGAATCTATCTAGCGGTAAGTGTGGCCAAAACTACATGAAGCAACAGGGAAAAACGGTAGGTCCAGTGTCTCGCTCTCTGCCCAGAGCCCCCGCCGCTGCACGCCGACACTGTATTGTTCCATCGTGCCGATGGGCGAGAACGTCCAATTCTCAACCTTTCTCTGCTGTAGCAGGTGTTCTGACAGGTGCTTGTTGATCGTGGCGCTCTCAACAGAGTTGCCGAACGAAGCGTTCCGCCCACAGGAAGCGAACCAAGGCGCTTGTTGCAGAAAACTCGTGCGTTGCTGACACCCTGTTCAAGAGCGCCATAACGGACTTTCGCGAAACCAAGCCAAAGTCGGCCAGAGCGCAAGCGGAAAGCTGCGATGAAATTGTGTCTGCACGAGCCGCAATCGCCTTTGGTAACACAAGCGCGAAAGTCTCCTTTACATAACCGGGCGGAAACACGTCACAGGCCAGCCGATTACGCAGGTAAGAGCGGAATATTTCCTTGCCCGCGCGAAGTGCAAGTGGAAGCTTCGCTGCAGTATCAATCAATCTCGGATCGCCTAGCGGGCGAACGGGCCAAAGTCCTCGCTTTGCGAGTGGACGAGCATGACAAAGGCTTGCGAGCAGAAATGTGGACACAGTCGCGCTAAGCGGCGCGCTAAAAAGGAAAGATGAATGAGCGGCGTCGAGCGCGCGCTTTGTCAACAGGCCTTCTGCAAGTTCAACGGCGATCTCCAGGTGACGTGAAGACGAAGATCTGGAGGGCGCCTCTTCGATGGTGGAACAAGCACAAAGCTCGTCGCCGCCGATGCCGGACCAGACGATTTCGCAGCCGTCCGCGCGAAACCTGTCCCAGAGCGCCTCAAACGCCTCAAGGTAATACTCTGAAGTGAGTGGCAGGCGTCGTTCTGCGTCAAGATTCAGATCAATCGCCGGCATGTGGGCGTGCATTTCGAGGGCGTGATCGCGGCAATTCAGTGCGCTCAAAACGCGCGCTCGCCGATCGGACTGCCTCGGGCTATTCCCGTCGCCCAGCAGTATGCCGCCACATGTTAGCGTTTCCACGCTTTTTCCAACAGCAATCGCGACGGAAGCGGAATCCATACCTCCGCTCAGTTCCGCAGCGCTGGCGCAAATGCCCGTTGGCCGCGAAAGAACAACTTCCTGCAAAGTATTTGCAAACTCGAGGAGACCATTGCTCTGCTCCCGCCCAGAGAGCTCGTCGGTAAACGGATTTAATGAGCCGTACTCAAAAGAAGTTTCCGCTCTCTCGACGTACAAGGTTGCGCCGGCAGTCAGTAAGTTAATTCCCATGCAGGGCTGCCGCGCAGAGTAAAACGTTCTCATCGACAGGTGATGAGCCAAAATCTCTGCATCAATCGCTCGCGATGAACTCAAAAAGTCGACGAAATCCCAGGAGAGCGTAACCGTACGAGTGCGCTCCTCCACGTGGAAGTAGATCGGCAGGCTGCCGATATGGCCAGCTCGTACCCGCAAGCGGGGACCTCGACGGGCGGCCTCGATCACGACAAAGTCGAGCGGCCAGTGCATGCATTGTTGGTAGTGCTGACGAAGCTGATCCGCAGCAGCGTTAGCTGTGGCGATAGAATGGGTGCCGAACTCGTCTCCAACTCGTTGACGCTCCCGTATGACGAAGAACCATTGCTCAGAGTTCTTCACCAAAGCGCTCTCGAGGCTCTTATGCTGGAATGGCCGGATGTAGCTTTCACCAATTGCTATTGAGCAGCCTTTGACGGCAGGGTCGAAGTTTTCCAGATCACCTATTCTCAGAGTAGCCTTGAGCATTGTTCTTGATGCAAACTCAAGCGCCCCTCGTGTGAGGGGCGCTAACAGAGAGTGACGAATGATGCAATCAATCTCAAAGCCAGCCCTCCGTGGCGCTGTCGTTGGGCAGAGGTCCCTTTGGCGTCTTAATGGTGGGGGGCGGCAGAACCGGTAGAGGAAGGTCAGTTGCATCAGACCCGGGCCGTTTGCGCGTGTCTGCAGTTGCACTCTTCATGTCGTATTCCTTACAGATCTGGCTTCTCGTCGTCTCGATATCCCAGGCTTCAGTAAGAAGCCGGATAGTGTGGCGCGGCAGTCGTCGGCCACAACATGACGTATTTCATGTGAGAAGCCGGGCGACAACCTACCAAGACTGGCGGGGTTAATGACAGCGCTGGACAGAGCCCATTTGAAGCCCACTGGCGGTAAACAGAGCAAATTCCGGTGAGCCCGGATTGAGCATCTTTACGCGAGTTCATTTTAAATCTAGATCCTGCGAACAAGACCATGCCGCTCTCTGCGCAAAGCAAAGCGCCGTTCCCTCGACTCGTCGCAGATATGTCAAAGTACACAGCGTTGTCGCCGATTTCCGAAATCTTGCATGCGTACTGGCGGTCCGATCGGTGCCTGCTTCTCGTCGTTGCCACGGTAGTGCTATTCTCAAGCGCGAGCAGCGTCGCCGCCCCCTATGTATTTTCGTCTCTGATTGATCGTCTGCCGCGGAGTGAAGGCACGTCGGTGCTCGCCTGGGGATTCGCTGGCTATGCGGTCCTGCTTGGCATAGCTTCCGCATTTCAGCGTATGCTGCAGTATCTTTCCTTTATGACAGCAGAGAACCTGGGCTTCATCGCTGCAACTCGCTTTTTCGATCGCATCCTGAGAAAAACCGCAGCTTTTTTTCTTGAGCACAATCCCGTGGAAATACAGAGTGCGGCCGCGCGCGGGCGCAGCGCGTTGATCACGATGGTCCAGCTTGGAACTACGATCTTTTTCCCTGCTGCAGCGCAGCTTTTGCTTACGATCGCTACTCTAGGTGCGCTCGTCAATATTCAGATCGCCGCAATCGTCGTCGCCTATGGGGCTGCCACGATTACATTGACCTGGAGTTCGACGCGTCGGGCGCGCGTATTTCTGGACCGGGCCGTTGACGCCGGACAGGAGAATGCACGTTTCGTCGGCAACGTCATGAACGCCATGGACACGTTGCGCCATTTTGGCAGTCATGCCTGGATGAGCCAGCGCTTTACGATGAAAGCGCGGGAGGTGCGCGATAACTGTCGAGCCTACGTGCTTCAACGACTGCCCTACATCGCGGTGCTCGGCTTAGCCGTCGCGTTACAATTTTCCGTCACTCTTCTCCTTCTAGTTCCTGACTACCAGGCCGGCGTGGTCACGATCGGCGACATTGTGCTATTCAACACGCTTATACTCCAACTCAGCATGCCCTTTGAGATGGTCGCGCGCGCGATCTCTGACGCGTCGAGGTCGCGCGCCGACCTCATTCCTCTCACCAGACTGTGGGGCGCACCAGAAGAGCGGCGAACGTCCCATACTCATGATTTCGCGCCCTCCGCTGGCCAGCTATCTTTCGAGGACATTGGGTATGCCTACGAAAACGGTCGTGGCGTTGCGAACGTCTCGTTTTTGGCTGGACGCGGCGGGATTACCTTTCTGGTCGGCGAAACGGGATCGGGGAAGTCGACAATCTTTAGGCTCGTCCTGAAATCAATCGAGCCGGACTGCGGCCGTATTCTGGTCGATGGAACCGATATAGCGGGTATCGATCGCACGGATTGGTATGCTGCAGTTGCTGTCGTGCCGCAGGACGTGATGTTGCTCAATGAGTCGCTAGCCGACAACATTCTGCTAGGACGGCCCCGCGATGAGGTGCGGCTTCGCGCCGCGTCGGAAAAAGCCGCTATTCTCCCTTTCATCGAGGCGCAGCCGGAAGGATTTGAAACAACTGTTGGAGAACGCGGTTTGAAGCTTTCAGGCGGGGAGCGCCAGCGTATTGCTATTGCCCGTGCACTCTATGGCGAGCCGGCGATCCTTCTTCTCGACGAGGCCAGCTCCGCCCTTGACGAGCGTACCGAGCGGGACATCATGGACCATATTCGCAGCCTGGCGGAAGATGTGACCGTGCTGGCGATTACGCATCGCAGAGGCGTCATCTCTACAACCGACGTCGTGGTCGATCTGACCCCGTGCGCTTGTCAGACATAGGCGAGGCGGATGCGCAGCCCGCGCGTCTGCCGGTCCAAGATTGTCAATTACGAAATGTCTGCAAGTTAGGCGAACCAAGCCATTGCCAACAGCCGGCCAGCGAATCTGGTGGCTAAAGCTGGACAGAACGGGACGTTCGAGCCGACCCGTGGTCTCGGGAATTCCCTGCCAAGGCTCATGTTCAGCCGATTTGCGATTCAAAGGCCGCGACACCTGGCATGGCATAGGTAACAGGTGAACAGCTGGTCCAGTCGAGCTCGATTCGATCTGAGTCAGCCGAGTGATGCATCTCACCCAATATTACCAACGCTCGGTTGAAAAGCCGCTCAAGAGGGAAAAATGAGAGATTAGCACAAGTGGAAGAGATCGACTTCAATGGACCGCGGGTGCTGTTAGGGCGCCCAGATTCCAGAGAGAGATCCCATTCTACCTCGCCGCACGATGGTCGCCACTACTGGATCTAGTGGGTTTGTAGTTCCCCGGCATGAGCTACTGGTGAGGCCGTTTTGACGGCACGTCGCGCGTACCAAGGTGCGCGCCAGACCAGGAAAACCCGATGCAGCTGATCGCACAGTACCGTACTTCTCTTGCACTGATTCTGTTTGCCTGCTGGGCAATGGGGAGCGCGCAAGCCGACGATCCACCGCGGACCACCCAGGTCACTATGCCGTCCGGCCAAAAGAGTAGCGCCGGCCAAACGCCGAGTATGCCATCTGCTGGTGAGCCGCATCGCCTGCCGCCGGACTCCAGCACCAGGCACACGCTTGAGCTCCCTGGACGGACGCTTGCTTTCGTCGCGACCGCCGGCTCCATCCGCCTGTTCGACGACAAGGGCGAGCCGCAGGCCGACGTCGGCTATACCTCCTATCAGCTCGACGGTACCGATCGCGGCATGCGCCCGGTAACGTTCTTCTTCAACGGCGGACCGGGCTCATCATCGGCCTGGCTGCAGCTCGGCAATGCCGGACCGTGGCGGCTGCCGATCAATGCTGACGAGGTCACGCCATCGACATTTCCGGAGGCGCGGCCAAATGCGGAAACCTGGCTCGATTTCACCGATCTGGTGTTTCTCGACCCCGTCGGCACCGGCTACAGCCGTTTCGTGGGGACCAGCGATGACGTGCGCAAGCACTTCTTCTCCGTTGAGGGCGACGTCAACTCGCTCGCGCTTGTGGTCCGCCGTTGGCTCGAAAAGCATGACCGGCTGTTGTCGCCGAAATACATCGTGGGTGAAAGCTATGGGGGCATTCGCGGGCCAAAGGTAGTACACCAGTTGCAGATGCGGCAGGGCATAGGCGTCAAGGGCCTGATCATGGTCTCGCCAAGATTCGACTCCAGCCAGTTTGCCCGCACGAGCCTGCTGCAATACGTCGCAAGACTGCCGAGCTATGTCGCTACCCTGCGTGAAGCAGAGGGGCCGGTAAAACGAGCCGATCTCGCCGACGTGGAAGCTTATGCACGCGGGGAGTATCTGGTCGATCTCATCAAGGGCCAGTCGGACAAGGAAGCAACCATGCGTCTGGCCGACAAGGCTGCGGCGCTGACCGGCATCGACCAAGCGGTCAGTCGCCGGCTCGCGGGCCGCTTCGATCTAGCCGAGTTCCGCCGTGAATTCGACCGTAAGAACGGCAAGCTCATTGGCAATTATGACGCCTCGGTGCATGGCATAGACCCATATCCGGAGTCGGATCTTCACCTTTCCGGGGATCCATCGAGCGATACACTACTGGCGCCTCTGACCAGCGCCACTGTCGATCTCCTGACTCGCAAGCTTAACTGGCGGCCCGACGGCTCCTATGAGCTATTGAACGGCGCCATCGTCCAGGCTTGGGACTTTGGCCGCAGCCCTCCCGAATCGCTCTCGGAGCTACGCCAAATCCTGGCGACGGATCGGAACATGAAATTGCTGGTCGGGCACGGCCTATTTGACCTCGTCACGCCGTATTTCGAAACACAAATCCTGCTGGATCAATTGCCGCCATTTGCCTCGGCTCCGCGCGTCAAACTTGTCGTTTTTCCCGGCGGCCACATGTTCTATTCGCGGGACAGTTCGCGTCAAGCTTTTCGTACAGAGGTCGAAGCGATGATGAAGTAGTGCCGGCGTCGTCCATGGTGCTCGGTTGGCACCCGCAATCTAGAAAGGGTCAAATCCTTGAGCCTCCATTGGGCAAACGCAGTGCCGGTTCTCGTGATCGCTGCCGGTCTCGCGCTGGTGCTTGTTGGTCTCATCGGCATCATGCGGCGCCGACGTTCTGAGGGACGCCATGCAGCGCAAGCAAAAGAAGATGTAGCTGGATCCAGCGAGCCGCCAAAATCCCCGAACTCCAAAGAGCGGCACAAGAAAGCGCCGCCTGCTGAAAACTCTCCCGCGAAGGACCTGGAGGCTCGGCCAGCCAATGAAGAGGAAAAATGAGGGGCACAAACATCTAGCTATGCACCCAGACCGCCCGAAGGACTAGGTTTGGTGGTTGCCCCGAGTATTCGTCAGGCTCTCTTTTATGTGTTCAGCCTGTTCCCTTGTCAATTTCTCGGCCAGGCGGCTGTTCTTAATCAGCGCTGGTCCCTTGCGTTCTCGATCATAAACCATCCAGCCAGAGGTCCCCATTCGAACGACAAATCTGGCCTGCGCAGGCGTTCCAAAATTCACAGATGCTCTCCATAAGCTGCAACCCATCAATTAGGCTCGCCATCGGCATGCAAGTCAATTGTACTATGTGAATCTGCGCATCGGGTTGAGCGAGCAGTCTTCCGAGACGTTCGTTGCATCTATCATCCCTTGAAATTCGAAGCCCGGGTTGGAACGATCCTGTCGATCCATCCAATGAACGAGAATGGTCGAAGGACTTAGATTGCACGTGGCGTTCGCGGTCGATGCGACGGGAGCCGCGGCGGCTACCTATGAATTCGCCAACCATAGCGACGAAGAGGCCAAGAAGCGGGCCGAGGGGCATTTAGTGCCAACGTGTCATCGGAGCTTGGATCGACCATAGGTTGGTCTGCAGCCTGAAGCGTGGCAAGGTAGACGGTCAATGCCCTGCTTGCGTCACGCCTTACCCCATCTGGACCAAAAGCGGACGCCCTCGAGCCCTTTTGCTGGAAGCTGTTGGAAGGCCGTGCAAGGCAATCCTGAGGTGAGCCGGACCTACGTTTTTGGCTAGCTGCCGTTGCTAAGCTGCGGCCTGGAACTTCTGATCACACGATCATTCAATGAACCAGGCACAAGGCGGGCGTCGAGACATGGAACCGGAGATCCTTGGCGAAATCGACCTTACCAGGACCTTGAGCACGCCGAGAACCACGGCTCGAACCTAGACTTGGTACTTCGAGCAAGCCGAGCGTCCTCGCTTCTCAGCCCCGGGCGCTTGGTCGATCGCGTCGTGTTTAGCGCTGCGAGCGCTCGACAGTCTGATGAAGCCGGTGACCATCGACGCAATCCCGGGTGCTCTCGAAGCCATCTGCGCCGTCGGTGCTGTCGATGGCCCGCGCGAACGACCACGTCGAAGGCGGGGACCTACATTCTTGTTGACCGGCGCGAGCGCGCGACATCAGGCGGAAGAGAGCCGCAACCAAATTGTCCAGCGCTATGACGGACTTTACCTGAGCGCAGCATTCTGAATCTTGAGCGGCGCAGTCTCGGGAATCATGAGCATGGCACAGAGCCCGACCGCGCTAGCGACAAGCATGTACCAGGCCGGCGCCAGCGCGCTCCCGGTCAGGTGGATCAGCCAGGTGACGATAGGTTGGGCTGTACCTCCAAAGATCGCAATGGCAAAAGCGTAGGTCGTCGCGAAGGCGCCGCCACGAATGTTCTTGGGCAAACCTTCGGTCATGCTCACATAGAAGGCGCTATACGGAATCGTTCCGATCAGGGTGAGCGCGCCGAAGCCTCCGAGAAGTGCGAGAGCACTGCGGCTCTCCGAGATCCAGAAGAACACCGGATAGGTCATCAGCAACGCAGCGATCTGCGGCCAAATCATGATGTGCCGGCGGCCCGCGCGGTCTGCGAGCCAGCCGCCCAGCAGTGCGGCGACAATTCCTACCGTATTGCTGATGAGTGTGGCGCCAAAGGCGAGAGGCGCGGAAACCTGCAAGGTACTCAGCGCATAGGTGGTCATATATCCCGTGACGTAGGTGATGATCGTGCAACTGGCCAAAATGACAAATCCCAGACCCACGATTCGGCGAGCGGCAGGCTGCTTCCTTACAGGCTGAATGCCGGGAGCCGGCGTGTCGGGGCGGTGCAACGTTTCGGGCAGGGCGCTCCGCAACCAGACACCGAACGGCAGCGTAGCGGCGCCAAGCAAAAGCGCGATCCGCCATCCGTAAGCACTGAGTGCCTCGCTTGTCATGGTAAGGGAGAGTATTTCTCCCACAAGCGCTCCGGCCGTCGCAGCAATCTGTTGGCTGGCAGGCTGAAACGAGACAGCAAGACCGCGCCGTTCGGCCGGGGCCGCTTCCATTAAATAGGCGGTTGTCGGACCAACTTCACCGCCCAGTGCGAAGCCTTGCACCAAACGTGCGAAAATCACCAGTAGCGGAGCGGCAATTCCCATTGTCTCGTACGAGGGCGTAACCGCCAACACAAGGATCGCCGCGCTCATTATAGCAAAGCTCGCGGTCATTGCGGGCCGGCGGCCGGCCCGATCCGAGTACGAGCCGAGCACGATGGCCCCGATCGGTCTGGTCACAAAACCAGCGCCGAAGGTTGCGAGCGACAGCATGAGGCTGGCGAAGGGGTCGCTTGCCGGGAAGAACGCCTGACCGATGTGGATAGCGAAAAAGCTATAGGTCCCGAAGTCGTAGAATTCGAGAATATTGCCGATCGTTGCGCCCAACACGGCGCGACCGGTCAAACGTTCGTCTGCCGGAACGAGGACGGTCGCCGGCTTCTTTCGAGTCATTGGTCTGGCCATCCTTGGTCCGTCTGAAGCGCGATGGCCGGCTTGAGCACTTCGATCGGTGAGGCCGCGCACACTGCACTCCAGTTGCTCCATACGCCGTCTAGCATGAGGTGGCCGGCCCCGCGTATTGGTGCTCTGCATGTGCCTGATCCACCAGGACCGGAGCTCACGACGATGAGTGCCATAAAGGTCAGTGCAATAAAAATGCCTTCCTCTTGCAGCCCCATTCAAAACTTGAACTGATCGCGGCAATCGCCAGCAAGAACGAATGAAGGAACGTCGCGAAGCGGTGGTTGCGATCCAGCGCAATGGCGAGTTTGCGACAACATTGGCGGGCGTCGAACAGGCGAAACGTTCTTCACACACAAGGCAGCCACGCGTTGATGCTGCGTTCAGCTGGTTGCGCGTGAATTAGACGCATCAGGTGATTGGCCCAGCTTTTGCTCTGCGGCTTGTCTGTTGCGCGCGAGCCGCCTGCTTCCTCGGGATTGGTCCGTTGCAGAATGCAGGATCTATGTGCGATCAAAAGACAATAGGAGCTCGCATTGTTGAGGGTACCATCAAAACGATCGATATCGCCCGGCGCCGCGAGGCAACAGCTGGCAATGTTCGGTCAGGCGAGCCGCGGCTCGGCGGGTCGCAAATGGAAAGCATCACGCGCCAGCGCTTGAGCTCCAGGAATTCGAAACCAAAGTCATCAGCAACGCGTCCACTTAAGTGGACTCGGTTTCGAAGGACGACGCAAGGAAATACCTTCCTTCGTAATGAAGGATTGGCGTCAGGGCGTGTCCCTTGTGGTGTAGCTCGGTAGAGCAAAGCCGCCTGCACGCGGCCGATGTCTGACCAGTGACGGCCGTGCTTCGCCGGCGATCGGCGTGCGCTCGAAGTTGGCCGGCAAAGTACTACCAATCAAAGCCTCGAAGAGAAAATGTGCTATGAAGACGACGAGAATTACGACCATCGTGCTTACGGCTAATGCGTTGCTTGGTTCGCCCAGTAGGGCGGTCGACACTTTCGACGTCACGGATCCGAATGGGGTGCCCTTCATAAGGGCGCGGATATTTGGTCCTGGCGATGGCGCCTATGGGATACGTGACACGCGTTCGACGCGGAGTTTGCCGCCGTCGGAAATCGATCATTCATTGGCGGCGATTCGGTATTGGGCGGAAATCATCAAGGCGACACCGGGGCACGCGCCGGCCATTGTCAACTTCGGAGGGATTAGCGAGAAAAACGCATCTGCCTATAGTGGTATGTCCCCCGGTGGCGCAACCAAGGTGCAGGCGGCACTCATGGGCCAGGATCCAGGCGAGCTGGACTACGGCGCGCATGGCATGGTTACAATTGGCCTGATGGGGTTTTCGTCCGAAGCATACATCCCTTCGCAATTGCCGACGACTCCAGAGATTGGTCTTAGGCCCGTAGTGATCCATGAGCTCGCCCATGCACACGGTATGCTCAGCACTATCAACTATGAACCATCTCCGTATTTCCCTGGGCCGATATCAACGTATTTCCCTGAAAAGATAAATGCGTGGACTGAGCATTTGCGCGACGACAATGGCAAACAAGCCAAGCCCGGACAGACGATCTATTGCTCCGTCTGCACGAACATACCGGCTGACGACGTTTTCGATCTGCGCCGCGATCGGGGCTATTTCGCCGGAAAGCATGTGAGTGAAGTGCTGGCCGGTGCCATGCCTGGTATTCCGGTGCGCGTGATGGACGAGCATGGTCGACGGGATACGCCCTTCGCCTCGCATAGCGAGCTTAAGAACAGCCTGATGAGCCACCAGGGATACCGGAACTACACCGCCCTGATGGAGGCGGAGATCGCCGCGTTTCAGGATATGGGCTACAGCATCGATCGGCGCAACCACTTCGGTTACTCCATCTACGGCAATGGTCAGACCATAGGAAACGACAATCCCTTCTTCGCTCGCAATGCTGACGGCACCGCCTATCTGCCGAATACGTACAATACGGCTACGCTCGGACTTGGGCTGCACGTCTATGGCAGCGGCAATACTGTGGTCCAGCGTGCGGATCTGCTTTCGAGGGGAGCAGGGGGCGCCGGCATCCGCGTCGACGGCGAAAACAACCAGGTCATAATCCCGCCCGGAACCCGCGTGTACGCCGACGGCGCCTATGGGCGCGGCGTCATGTTCGCCTATGGCAAGGATCACACGTTTATTCAGCGTGGTGACGTGCAGGCTCTCGGCGAGCATGGCATCGCAGCAAGTTTTGATTTTGGCAACAATGCGATGGGCAATGACCTTGAATATCGTGGCTCGTATATTCGCACGATTGGCAATAACGCGGCCCCGATGCTGAACGAAATCGACGGCCCCCTCGTCAACAAGTTCGATCTGACCGGGCGCCTGACTGGCCGTCATGCAGCGATGTACATGTCGAACAGTGGCTACGTCAGCGAGATCAATGTGATGCGTGGCGCAATGCTGTCAGGGGACATCCTGTCCGATTACGCCCAGCTTCACGAGAACGGTGCTCCGCGCCTGACCAAATTAACGTTCGGTATGACGCCGGATGCAAACGGTCACTCAACGCAGGAGCCCGACGGAAGCTTTGCGACCCGTTATGAAGGGAATATCGTTGGACGCAACCTGTCGCTGCAACTCTCGGGTGGCGACACCTTGTTGACCGGCAATCACGAAGTCTATGACGCAACTGTTGCGCAAGGCGCAACTTTGTCCGGCAATGGCACTTATCTGCTCAGTACTGACGGCCGCTTCACCAATAGCGGTGCTGTCGCGCCGCTTATCGGTCGCCATGATAACAGCATAACGGTGAATGGCGACTATCTGCAGACCTCGACCGGTCGCTTGCAGGTCGCGGTGAATGATAGCGGTGCGTTCAGCCGTCTGGTGGTGAACGGCAATGCGACGCTCGACGGCACGCTCACGATCACCCCGCAGCGCGGCTGGTATGGCAGCGGCTTTAGCTTCTCCTCCAACCAGTGGCTGAATGCAACAAATCTCACGGGCTCGTTTGCGAACGTGACGACATCGCTGCAATCACCAACCTTGCTGGCGAGTGCTACAGCCGAGGGCGGCAACAGCTATGCGTTGACGCTCTCCCGCCCATCCGATGCTTACTCGCGATATGGGGCCGATGCCAACAGCCGCGAGGTGGGCGCGGGGCTCGATCAAGTCGCCGGCAACGCTGCGTCGGGGCTGCACCCGCTCGTCGCGGCACTCGACTTCTCCTCGCCTGACGGCACGGCGGTGACATCTGCGCTGCGACAGCTCTCGCCCTCGATCTATGCATCCGAACAGGGCAGACGTATCAATGACAGCTTCTATGCGCGATCGGCGGTCTACGACCGCCTGGAACAGGCGTTTGGCGGGGCGCCATCATCAACGATGGCGGCAATCGGTTATGGTCCTGAGCAGAAAAGGCCAGGTGGCGATTCCGTCCCTGCCATCGGTGCCATCGCCGCGGCGGCTTCTGATCCGCCATCCTATGACCTGCAGGGGTATGCCGCGTGGGCTTCTGCCTTTGGCGGATGGACGACCCAATCAGGTGACGGCAACGCCGCAAGCACCAGATCCAGCATCAGCGGCTTCATGACCGGTATCGACAGGCCGGTATTTGAGGACTGGCGCGTCGGTGTCCTTGCGGGCTATAGCCGGTCCACTTTCAAGGCTGGCGCTGCTTCTTCGTCCGGTCGCAGTGACAATTACACGTTCGGGACCTATGCAGGCACCGAGTGGATCCTGCCGCAAGGAACCCTCGCCTTCCGCTCAGGCATTGCCTATACATGGCACGATCTTGAGATGAGCCGCAACGTTCGGTTTCCCGGCTTCAACGACAACTTGATCTCGGATCACGATGCAGGCACTTCCCAGATCTTTGGAGAACTGGGTTACAAAGTCCATCTTGGCAGGTCTGTGATCGAGCCCTATGCCAATCTCGCCCATGTTCGCGTCGCGGCGGACGCTTTTTACGAAAGGGGATTGAACGGGGCGGCGCTTGATATTCGCGCTGACACGATGGATACGACGCTCTCCACGCTCGGCGTCTACGCGACCACCCGTTTTCAACTTGGCCACATTGCCACGACTGCGCGCGCTGATGTTGGCTGGCGTCATGCCCTAGGTGACATTATTCCGCTGTCGACAGCCAGCTTTGCTGCAGGTTCCGGCGCGTTTGCAGCTTCAGGCGTATCCATTGGCAAGGATGTGGCACTCGTGGAATCCGGCCTGGACTTTCAACTTTCGAGCAACAGCACCCTTGGCATCGCCTATCAAGGCCAGTTCGGTTCTGGCCTCACCCAGAACGGACTGAATGCCATCTTCAACGTGAAGTTCTGATACGCATGCTCAATCCATCGTGGCCCGGCGCGCTGCGCGCAATGGACCAAGTTGGCTTCGATCCAGATCTCGTGGCCAGAAACTGGCCGGCGTGGTTGGCCATGAGGTCGCGACGCCGGCGCAGACTGAGTTCGTCCATCGAGCGTCGGACACCGACGGAGCGTCGTTTCCTGACCGAGGCCGACTCGGATATGCGCCAAGCATTTCCGCACATAATCCGCGTTCGAAAAGTGAGGCAGCGTTGATCGAAAGTCCGCTCTTGGGCCTAAAGCCGTAGTCAGGAGCCTTTGATCTGCTCGTCGCGCTTGAGCTGCTGTTGGTCGTATTGGGCTTTCACGGCGGGATCGTCATTGCGTCCATACACCGTGTCGGCATCGCCGATTCCACCATCCAGGCCTTTGGCGCCCACCGACTGGACGGCCGAGCAGGTCGCCACTGTGGTCGCCAATTATTTCCTGATGCTCGAGCGGGAGCTGGCCGGCGAGAAAATCAGGCTATTCGGATTGCGGTCTGGAGCAGGTCCAATTCTTCGTTCAATCCGCGGCCGAAGCATCCGGACGCCTATGAGCTGGTCGCGGTCCAGGGATCGATTGTCGTCAGACCGGCAGCATTGAACGCACTCGTGTCGCGCGAAGCCACGGCGAACCCGTGTGCGGCGGCGATCGCGGCGATGTAACCATCGGGCGTGGGGAAGCCTTTTCCGGCCGCGCGCGCCTGAACAGCGAGTTCGGCATAGCGCCGCGCCGCGGCGGTATCGAAGGGCAGGATGCGGGCCGTGAAAAGGTCCAGCACGCCGTCGAGCGCAACTGCCAGCCTGTCCTTGCGCCTGCCGCGCGGTAGCGCGCCGATACCGAACAAAAGTTCGGCGACGGTAACGCTGGAAAGAAACACCGTCTCGGCCGCTTGGGCGTCGAGCCAGTGGCGGACCGATGGATGCGGTTCGGGCTTCATCGCCCCGGAGACCATTAGGTATCAAGCAGGATCACTCGAGGTGCATCGGCTCAGCGGGACGCACGTCGCGCCCATGTTCAAGTGCCTCGACATCGGCATTGGTGAGGCCAATTTTGCGGCTCATCTCCGAAAGGGCGGCGCCGAGCCGCAGCCGGCCCTGGGGACGCACAGCGTCCTCCAGAATGGCGCGCATTTCCGCTTCCGTGCTGCGATTGTGCTGCGCAGCACGGACTTTCAGGGCGCGATGCGCCTCCTCAGAGAGGTTGCGGATGGGTGACAGCGGCCATGATAGGGCCCTCCGGAGATTGATTGCGATGCCAACATCCCCACACCGTAATCCGGATAGCCGAAAATCAACATGGCAGATCTGTACCGGCGGCTATCGCCGGAGGTGGGGCGATCCGAAAAGGCGATCGAAATAGAAGCTCCGCAACGTGTCGGCCGTCCTGGAGGAGCCCGGGATCGCCCGGATCCCCGAGGCTGCTCCCGACCAACTACCAGGATTCCCTGGTGGGGCGTTGAGCCCCATTAGGGCAGCATCCGAAGTGATCGACCGGTGTCGGTGAAGCCGCCTTTCACGTCGGCTGGAGGGCCGGTTCTCCTGCTCGAAGTTCTCTTTGATCGTTGTAAGGTCGGCTCATTAAAGTAGCGCAGATATTGCCTAGTGCGCAGGCCATCGGCGGTCTTCCAAAGCGGACTTTAATCGCATCGAACCAAACGAATAGGTCAACGATGGCCTGCCCTTGCTCGGTCAGGCTCGCCGAGGCTGCTGAGAGACGCCAATAGCGCGCCAAGCATCACGCTCACATTGTTCTGAGTTCTTGTGTTTGCAGATCGTGCGGCCAATCGGGTCTCCAAACAATGATGCGCTTGAGCAGCAATTGCACATCCGGATGGTCGAGTCGGTAGGCTAGGCGATTTCGAAGAGTGTTCCACGCTTCGACGGCTGCCCAAACATCAAGCCCTTCAATACTGCTTTGCTTAAGTTCATCAGTATGAAACGCTGCGCGCGCCATGCAGCAATTGATAAAAGCCTAGGTTTGCCTTTGTGATGTACTGTGGATTTGGGAGCCGCTCCGAGATCGACATGGAGGCGGAGCTATTCGACCCGCACCCACGGCCGCGCGACATTGTCCCCTGACGTGCCAAACGTATTCGCTTTCGCATGAGCTCTCGGTCAATTGACGCTGCTTGAGAGCTGAGCGGGTACCGGAGAGTCTTGGGCGTCAAAGTATTCTTCGAGCTCACCAACCGCTCTCTGCTCCCATTCGTCGGCCTGTGTCAGCAATGAGATTCGTTGGACTGGGCGGAATGCTGCAGCTTGACGGCACAGCGAAGCTATTGCGCGGTAGCGACGCACGTTTTCCAGAATTGCCGATCCTGTCATGTTTGATTTTTCCCATTCAGCTTCGAGACGCGAGCATGAGGCGGATCGATTTTCGATTGGTTAGCGGCCGGCTCGGAAAGCATCTATGGTTGGCAAATCCTTGCGATTTGAAACCTCTCTGCCCCCTCAACACGGGACGTGTGATTTCAACCGAAGAATTTTGGCCATGGGCATGGTTGGGTTCTGGATAGGGGCAACTTTTGGTACGTGCCCGAAATAGCCTCACTTGCCATCCGCCGCCAGAACGAACGTAGACAGGTTGGAGAAGATCAGCGACGAACGGTATCGGAAGTGATGCGTCGGTGCTATAGAGTGCGCTTCAAAACATCTGCAGGTGCAGCGCATGGCGATCGTATTCATCCGGCAGTACGGATGGTCTCGGCGGCGCAGTCGCTTCTCGATCAGGGACATCGATTGGGCTGCACGCGCGATCGGCAGGTCGCGCCGCAGCCCGCGGAGAACTCACGTTGCGCTCCGAACGAGTTCTGGTCGGGGACCCTGCAGAGCGGCGCCGAGACGAAAGGCATGGCGAACCAAGTGAAGGCGATCGGGCGCATGGATGCGATCATCCATAACGCCGGCGTCTATACATGGCGGAGTCGTGGTTCGACTCCGGAAGGCCATGCTGGAGCGCTGGCGATCAATAACTCTTGCACCCAGCTTGCTGACGGCACCGATCGAGCGCCCCGCTAGATTGGTTTGTCTCAGAAGCGGCGGGGAAGGCTCGTTGGAATGACCTCGATTGGACAAAAGGTCTTGAGATTCGGCCAGGGCCTAAGCCGAGAGCGAGCTGCACCTCGTCGCCCTTGCGTCCGCGCTGGCACGACGCTGACCAAGCGTCCTAGGCAACGCGGTCGATCCAGCTGGGCGCGCAAGAAGACGGGTGGCGCGGGCGCCCCGGTAGATGTCGAAATGGGTCAGCAAACGCAATCCTGGCTGTCCGTGAGCGACGATCCAGCCGCGTTAGTTAGCGGTCGCTACTGGCACCGCCTGCAGCAGCAGGAGCCGGCCAATGAGGCGACCGATGCGAGCTTTCAGGATGAGATCATCGATAAATTGGACAGGACGACCGGAGTTAAACTAACGAGATAGGTAACCAACGTGGATCTGCTACGAGGCAAAACCGCCCGCGGCGGACCGATGCACTTTAAGAAATACGAAAAAGTTCCTTGATTTTGGCGTATCGCCGACGCCGTCGAAGACGTCCTCGACGGCCGTTTTCACTGGACGGCGGGAGCCATGGAAGTCCATGCGGACGCGGGGCCCCCGCGCTGGTCGAGATAGCTTTAGGCCATTGGGGAACCCTGTCGATCAAGAAGATATGTTTGCGGATCATTCTATCATTCTATGATACGTAAACAGATCTAAACCTTGACGAGATTGGCGGTAAATGATACTTTAGCGTACCTTTTGAAATGAAAAAGATACGTAAACGGATCATGGAGCGGAACTCAGAAGCAACCCAGCAGCTGGGACGTTTCCTCCGGGATGCAAGAAAGCAAGCGGGCCTAACTCAAGAGCAGGTGGCCGAACGCGCGGGCCTTTCCCGGCCGCGCTACCGCGATATTGAGCAGGGCAACGCCGCTGCGCGGGCGACTACGCTGATTAACGTCGCGCGCGCTCTCGGCATGGAGCTGATGCTGATCCCACAGGCCATGGTACCCGGCGTCAATGCACTCCTTCGGCCCTCCGAAGACGAGGACCGACCAGCGTTCACCACCGATATGGATGATGATGAGCACTCGGGTCCGCGCCCCTAATACCGTTCAGTCGCTGGATGTGTTCCTTCAAGACCTCAAGGTCGGAACGCTCGTGCGTACGCCAGGCGATTTCAACGCCTTCAGTCTTGATCCGGCCTATCGAGCCATGGCGCGGCCCGCGATATTGAGCCTCTCGTTCCGCTCCGCCGATGGCGGCCTTCGCAAGGATCCGAAGCCCGCAGCACACGTGCTGCCCGCGTTCTTCGCGAATCTGTTGCCCGAGGACAAGCTTCGCGAGGCGATGGAAAAGCACCACGCGGGAGCAGTCAGGCAAGGAAACGATTTCGACCTCCTGGCGGCGCTTGGCGAAGATTTGCCGGGTGCAGTGCGCGTCGTGCCGAGCGACGGCAGCACCACGATAGCCGTTCAAGACAATCCACGTGAGATCAAAGCGCGCTTCTCCTTGGCGGGAGTTCAGATGAAGCTCTCCGTGATGAAAAATGCGGGCAAGGCTGGCGGACTGAGCTTGCCCATCGGCGACGAGCAAGGTCAGTACATCGCAAAATTCCCCTCGACCAATCTTGTCGGATTGTCGGAAAACGAGTTCGCCGTTTTGGCGCTGTCCGAAATCCTCGGAATGGATGTGCCGGAACGCGAGCTTGTCGAAAAATCCGATTTCGAGGGAATTCCCGAAGAATTCAATACAGTGTCGACCGGCAAGGTCTTGCTGGTGAAGCGTTTCGACCGTGGACCCAAAGGTACCCGAATTCACATCGAAGACTTCGCTCAGATCTTTGGCCGGCAGCCATTCCAAAAATACGACAACGCATCATACCACGACATCGCCTCTGCGCTGAACGTGGCGGTTTCGACCGACGCCGCACTCGAATTCGTTCGCCGACTGGCACTTGCCGCCCTCGTCGGCAACGGCGACATGCACTTGAAGAATTGGTCCACAATATACCCAGGCGATGGTTGCACTCCGGCCATCGCCCCCGTGTACGACGTTCTATCGACCACAGCCTATTTTCCGAAAGACGATATGGCTCTCTCTTTGGGAGGAGAGAAATCCTTCAAAGCGCTTACTCTGGACCGCTGGCGAAAGTTCGCCAATCGCGCGCGGCTCCCCGAACCGGCGGTGATCTCGGCCGTCGAGGAGGTCGTATCGTTGGTCAACGACCATTGGTGGCAGCTCCCAGAGCGGGATGTCCTGCCGGCCGCTGTTCTCAGTAAGATCGATGCCAAAATCGAGGAGATGAGCCCGGTTTTAGATCCCAGCCATGTTCCGAAGCCTTCCCTGGCTAACCCCTAAGCTTGGTGCTGCCCGGCTTTGGATTCGCGGTAGCGCTGATTTCGCTTCTGAACCTCAAGGTATTTCGCGTAGGCCTGGCAGTATGTCTTGAAATAAACAGCCTCGATTTTTCGATTGTCGTGCAGGCATGGCCCTATATGGTCAGGATTGCTATTCTCGCTTTCCTTGACGGCAGCCGCTTTCCTGGTTGGGATGTTTCTTGGAACGCTCTTCGCCCTCCTGTAGCACTTTGAGCTCCGCATTCTGAGCAAGCTCGTGCGTTGCTACGTCGCCCTGATGCGATCGATTCCGCTCATTCTTGTCCTGTTTTGGTTCTTCTTCCTGGTGCCCATCGTTCTAGGGCACCTCTCAGGCAATGGCCGTCCGATTCCGGTCGGTGCCACCTATACGGCGTTCATCACGTTCGGCTTGTTCGAAGCCGCCTACTATTCCGAAATCATCCGCATCGGCTTGCGCGCAGTGAACAAAGGCCAATTCGAGGCTTGCCAGGCTCTCGCCCTGTCGACATTAGACACATATCATCATGTCGTCCTTCCGCAGGTATTTCGGGTCGCCAGCCCGATCGTACATGAGCCAGACCATTATTCTCTTTCAGGATACGTCCCTCGTTTACGTTCTATCGCTCACTGATCTTCTTGGTGCAGCTTCGAAGCTTGCGCAACTCAATGGTCGTCGAGATGTACCTCGCTGTGGCCGTTGTTTATCCCATCATAAGCTCCGCCGCTCCCAATTCGCCGCCTTGCTCCGCAAGAAATCCGCAATCGCGGGCGCCCACCGATAGTCAATCGATTATCTGATGACCCGTTGTTCCTGGGGGCTACAAGCTGGAGATCGGTATGCAACAAGAGCGCAGAGTTAGCCTCTCCGACCAGGCGTCGATGGTTGTCGTCGAGCATCTCGTCAAGCGGTTCGGCAGCTTCAATGCCTTGAGCGACATCAACCTCAACGTCGCAAAAGCCGGCAACGGCGACGTGGCGCCCCGGCCAGCAGGGCGGCAACGGCCAAGCGCCGAGTATGTCATTGGCGGCCGAGCAGCATCACCTACAGCTGGACTCCAGCACCAGGCACGCGCTCGAGCTCCCGGGCATACGCTTTCTTTCGGCGCGACTGCCGGCTCCATCCGCCAGTTCGACGACAACTGCGAGCCCAGGCCGACATCATCCATATCTCTTACAGCTTGATGGCGCCGATTGGAGCACGCGCCGGTAACATTCTTCTCAGGCGGGCCGCGCTCATCATTGGCCCGGCCGCAGCTAGGACATTGCCGACGATGGCGCTGCCGATCAATGCTGATGAGGTCACGCCCGATTACGGATCACAGATCGTCCTTGATCAATTGCCGCCACTTACCTCCGTACCGCGCCTCAAACTTGTAGTCATTTCGGGCGAGTCCAACGACTCCCGCCGTGACGCGAGCGGGAAACGATATCTGGGCCGGATCACGCTTCGGGAATCGAGGGGCGTGTTGTCCTGCGACGATGGCAGCGATATTCTTCGCTGCGTGCATGGTAGCGACCAAATCGATTGGATGAATGAGAGGGAATGAGGATAGACGTGAGCACGCCGCATTGGCGTCCGGCCAGCACGAGCGACATTACTGCGATCATCGCGATCGCAGAGCGCATCCATCCCGATCTTTTTGAGCGGCCTGACGTGTTTGCGGAGAAGATGCGGCTTTGTCCCGACGGCTGCCGCGTGCTCGTCGGGGACGAAGGGATAGTCGGCTACGGCCTTGCCCACCCTTGGAAGCAGCATCAGATCCCGCCGCTCGATTGCTTCCTAGCAAGCTTGCCCGACGATGCGGACTGCCTTTACGTGCACGACGTGGCCGTGTTGCCCTTCGCCCGCGGTGGTGCAGCGGCCGCCTATATCCGGACGCTCGAGCAACTCGCACGCTCGTCGGGGGCAGTTCTAGCCTTGGTCTCGGTCTATGCCACGCGGCCGCTATGGGAACAGTTCGGCTTTCGGTCCGTCACGACGGATGCGGAATTGCGCGCAAAGCTAGCATGCTACGGCGAAGCTGCGACCTATATGCTCCGGGATCTCGCTGCAGCGCCGTCTCCTCGCCCTCCCACGCCAAATGACGACATCAGGATCAGCTGATCAGGCACAGACCTAATCGTGCTTGCGAGCAATCGCTTTGCGGACGGATTGTTCGAGTCTTTGAGGGTGGAAGATTTGTTCCTGTATTATGGCAGATCTTACGTTGTAAGCGTGCTGAAAAATCAGCCGCAACGCGTACGTGGGCCACAAGGTAGAGTTGAATAACTTCGACCGGTGGCTCCAGGAAACCGACAGGATCACCGATAAGCAACGCGTTCTCTACGTTCAGGCGATCGCTGCTCTTGTTTTTTGACGATCAGTTTCAGCCTGAAGCGGTCGACAAACCATAAGACGAACTTCGTCGAAGTCCCCCCAACGATTCCAATCCAACTCTTCAAGTGCTCGGCATTGGGCAAAGAGATTAGTGTCCGGAAACAGATGTAGAGTCTTCGAAGTCATTATTGGTGTCCGGGTAAGGCAGGTGCCCCTTAATTTCAATTGGGGCTACTTGGCGTTCGCGGGGCCGGTGTACAGCTGCGGAAACCATCGATCGACAACGGTAAGTGGGAAGCCCAGTCGCACGGGTGCCCGCGAGGTCGGGGGGACAAGGAAGCCTTTTTTGATGAGCGTCGGATCCGGATTCAGCTTCAGGAATCTATCGTCTAGCTTGATGCCGAAGCCGTCGGGCGTCTTGCCGTCGGGAAAGTTCTCGGCCGCATGCGCCATCCAACCCAGCGAGATGTCGGAGCGGCGGGCTTCGTTTTCCGGATAGCTACCGCCGACATCGGAGTGGTTTCCGGCGAACCACACCTGCTGCAGCCAATCCGGATGCTTGAAATATCGCGCAAAGGGGTGCCCCGCACATTCAGCGCGAGAGCGGGCCTTTGTCGGCACTTGCTGCGCCTGTCGGCATTGAGACTCAATGCCAGAAACCTGACACTACGCGGCCGCTACGGAGTGCTTGCTGCGCCTGCGAATTCACTTCGGCACGCGATTTGCTCTGTTCACGCATCATCACCAATCGCAGTGCGATGGTCTTCGGGACGGACACGGCGCTGGCGCTGGTCAAGCTGGAGCTCAAGGCGGTGTTCGGTTCGATCTTCCAGCGCTTTCCCGCGCTCCGCCTGACCGTGGCGCCCGAAGAACTGAAGTTGCGCAAGGAGATCATCCTGGCGGGTTCGAGGAGTTCCCGGTGCCCTGGTGATGTGGTGGACGCCGCCGGGGATCGCGATCTTCTCCGCAATTTGCCGGCGCGCATGGCGCGCGCCGGTCAGATCAGCCAGCCAACAGGTAACCAGGATGGACGTGCAAGAAACCACGGCAGCATACGGGGACGCCTTCGCTGAACTAGCGTCGCCAGCGTGCATCCACGACCCGTATCCGTTCATGCGCTGGTTGCGCGAGCACGATCCCGTGCATCGCGCGGCGTCGGGCCTCTTTCTGTTGAGCCGCCACGCCGACATCTACTGGGCGCTCAAGGCCACGGGCGATGCGTTCCGGGGACCGGCGCCGGACGAACTGGCGCGCTATTTCCCGCGTGCGGCGAGAAGCCTGTCGCTCAGTCTGCTGGCCTCCACGCTAGCGATGAAGGACGCATCGACGCATACGCGTCTGCGCCGGCTGATCTCGCGCGATTTCACCATGCGCCAGATCGACGACCTGCGGCCGGGCATCGCGCGCATCGTCGCCGCGCGCCTGGACGGCATGGCGCCCGCGCTGGAGCGCGGGCAGGCCGTGGACCTGCATCGGGAATTCGCGCTGGCGTTGCCCATGCAGGTCTTCGCCGAACTGTTTGGCATGCCCCAGGACGACATGTTGGGGCTCGCCCCCGGCATCGGCTCCATTCTGGAAGGCCTGAGCCCGCGCGCCAGCGATCCCCAGCTCGCCGCGGCGGACGCGGCCAGTGCCAGAGTGAAGGCCTACTTCGGCTGCCTCATACAGCGCAAGCGCACCGATCCCCGGCACGACATCGTGTCGATGCTGGTCGGCGCACATGACGATGATGCTGACACGCTGTCGGATGCCGAGTTGATCAGCATGTTGTGGGGCATGCTGCTGGGCGGCTTCGCCACCACTGCTGCGACCATCGACCATGCGGTCCTGGCGATGCTGGCGTATCCCCAACAGCGGCACTGGCTGCAGGGAGACGCCGTGGGGGTGAAGGCATTCGTCGAAGAAGTCCTGCGCTGCGACGCGCCCGCGATGTTCAGCTCCATTCCGCGTATCGCCCAGCGCGACATCGAACTGGGCGGCGTGGTGATCCCGAAGAACGCGGACGTGCGCGTGCTGATCGCGTCCGGCAATCGCGACCCGGACGCCTTCGCCGATCCCGATCGCTTCGATCCCGCGCGGTTCTACGGCACCAGTCCAGGCATGTCGACCGACGGGAAGATCATGCTGAGCTTCGGCCACGGCATTCACTTCTGCCTCGGTGCGCAACTGGCCCGGGTGCAGTTGGCCGAGAGCCTGCCGCGGATCCAGACCCGCTTCCCCACGCTGGCATTGGCCGAGCAGCCGACGCGGGAGCCCTCCGCGTTCCTTCGGACGTTCCGCGCGCTGCCGGTGCGGCTGCATGCGCAGGGGAGCTGAGATGCGCGTCGTGGTCGACCAGGATCTGTGTGGAACCAGCGGGCAGTGCGTGCTGACGCTGCCGGGCACCTTTCGACAGCGCGAACCGGACGGCGTGGCCGAAGTGTGCGTGGCGACGGTCCCGCAGGCGCTGCACGCCGCCGTGAGGCTCGCGGCGAGCCAGTGCCCGGTCGCCGCCATTCGGGTCATCGAAAGCGACGCTGGCGATGGCGAGCGCGCCAGCGCCGACCCTGCGCCTTCTCCAGCGGAGGGCCGAGCGGCATGCCGCGAGAGACCAACGCCATCCAGGAGGACACGATGAGACGGTTTGAAAACAAGGTGGCCGTGGTGACCGGCGCCGGCGCAGGCATCGGCAAGGCATGCGCCCTCGCTATCGCGCGCGAGGGAGGCAGAGTGGTGGTCGCCGACATTGATGGCTCGGCGGCCATCGCCTGCACCGCGCAAATTGCATCCGAAGCGGACCGCGCGCTCGCCTCGGCCACAGACATCGCCGATGCGCACGCGGTGGCAGCGCTGTTCGAAACGGCGGAGCGGCACTTCGGTGGGGTCGACCTGCTGGTGAACAACGCGAGCGCCATGCATCTGACTCCGCGCGACCGCGCGATCCTCGACCTGGACCTGGCGGTCTGGGATCAGACAATGGCGACCAATCTGCGCGGCACGTTGCTCTGCTGCCGGCAGGCCATCCCACGGATGATCGCCCGCGGTGGTGGCGCGATCGTCAACATGTCATCGTGCCAGGGGCTTAGCGGTGATACCGCGCAGACGTCCTACGCCGCGTCGAAGGCGGCGATGAACATGCTGTCCGCCTCGCTTGCCACCCAGTACGGTCATGCGCAGATCCGCTGCAACGCGGTTGCGCCGGGTCTCATCATGACCGATCGTCTCCTCGGCAAGCTGGACGAGTGCGCGCAACGGCATCTGCGCCGGCACCAGCTCCTGCCGCGCGTCGGCCGGCCCGACGACGTGGCCGCGCTGGTGGCGTTCCTGCTCTCCGACGATGCTGCGTTCATCACCGGCCAGGTCGTGTGCATCGACGGCGGCATGCTGGCGCATGTGCCGACGTACGCCGACGGTGGCAACAGCCGCGCCGCGCGGCCTTCCGGCGAGACCGCCGAAGCGGACGCGCCGCCGCGCCGCTGATGGACATGCTGCTCAACCCGCTGAACCGTCGGCATCGGCTGCGGCACGACATCCCGGTCGTGCCCGGCGCTTTCCCCTTGGTCGGGCATCTTCCCGCCGTCGTCTGCGACCTGCCGCGCCTGCTGCGGCGCGCGGAACGGACGTTGGGCAGCCACTTCTGGCTGGATTTCGGCCCTGCCGGACACCTGATGACCAGTCTGGATCCGGATGCTATCGCACTGCTGCGGCACAAGGACGTGTCCTCGGCGCTGATCGAAGACATCGCGCCCGAATTGTTTGGCGGAACATTGGTCGCCCAGGACGGCATCGCACACCGGCAGGCGCGCGATGCGATCCAGGCGGCGCTTCTGCCCAAGGGGCTGACCCAGGCCGGCATCGGCGAGCTGTTCGCGCCCGTCATCCGGGCGCGCGTGCAGAGATGGCGCGACCGCGGCGACGTGACCATCCTGCGCGAAACCGGCGATCTGATGCTCAAGCTCATCTTCAGTCTCATGGGAATCCCCGCGCAGGACCTGCCGGCATGGCGTCGCAAGTACCGCCAACTGCTGCAGTTGATCGTCGCGCCCCCGGTCGACCTGCCCGGACTGCCCTTGCGGCGCGGCCGCGCCGCCCGCGACTGGATCGATGCGCGGTTGCGCGAGTTCGTCCGCGCCGCGCGCGAACATGCCTCGCGCACCGGGTTGATCAACGACATGGTGAGCGCCTTCGATCGCAGCGACGATGCGCTTTCCGACGACGTCCTGGTCGCCAATATCCGCTTGCTGCTGCTTGGTGGTCATGACACCACCGCCTCGACGATGGCTTGGATGGTGATCGAGCTGGCGCGGCAGCCTCTCCTGTGGGACGCCCTGGTCGAGGAGGCGCAACGCGTGGGGGCGGTGCCGACCCGGCACGCGGACCTGGCGCAGTGTCCGGTCGCCGAGGCGCTGTTCCGCGAGACGCTGCGCGTGCATCCGGCGACGCCGCTCCTCGTGCGTCGCGCACTGCGTGACTTGCGACTCGGCCAACGGCGCATTCCCGCGGGCACCGATCTGTGCATCCCGCTGCTGCATTTCTCGACCTCGGCGCTGCTGCACGAGGCGCCTGATCAGTTTCGGCTGGCGCGGTGGCTGCAACGCACCGAGCCGATCCGGCCGGTGGACATGCTGCAGTTTGGTACCGGCCCACACGTCTGCATGGGCTACCACCTGGCATGGCTGGAACTGGTGCAGTTCAGTATCGCCTTGGCGCTGACCATGCACGAGGCCGGGGTGCGGCCGCGGTTGCTGAGCGGCGTCGAAAAAGGCCGGCGCTATTACCCGACCGCACATCCGTCCATGACGATCCGCATCGGATTCTCATGAGCTGCATCGCTTGCCCCTGTGGCGAGACAGCGGCGCCGGCGACGTGCAGCATTGCTGCACTCGGCGCGCGCGCTCGGTGCGACGCCGATAACACCCTGGCGGCTCGCCGCTCACCGTGGCGGTCTCCTGTCAAGGACAAGAACATGAACAACATGCAGACCGGATCCACGCCACAGGACGACAGAACTAGTGATTCCGCGCCCGGCGCATCGGGCACGCAGGCGCGCGGCGCATCCGGCACGCTGCTGCCCGAGATCTGGATGCAGGACGGCGCAAAGCGGGTCGAACAGGTGCTGGCGCGCCTTCTCTTTGTCGAATATGACGGTGAGACCGAGCTGATGGCGGCGATGCGCTACGCCACCTTGCATGGCGGGAAGCGCACCCGTGCCTTGCTCTGTCTGGCTGCCGGCGCACTGTCCGACACGCCGGCGCACATGCTCGACGACGTCGGCGCCGCCATCGAGATGATGCACGCCTGTACCTTGGTCCACGACGATCTGCCCGCGATGGACGACGACGTACTTCGCCGCGGCCTTCCGACCGTGCATGTCAAGTTCGGCGAAGCTACTGCGATCCTGGTCGGCGATGCGCTGCAGGCGCACGCCTTCCTAACCCTGGCGAGCCTGGATGCGCCGGGCGACAACCGTATCGCGCTCGTGCGCGAACTGGCGCAGGCGGTGTCCGCCGAGGGTGCCGCAGGCGGGCAGGCCATGGATCTGTCGCTGGTTGGAAAGCACGTCGAGCTGGACAGGATCGTGGCGATGCACCGGATGAAGAGCGGAGCGCTAGTGCGCGCGTCCGTTCGCATGGGCGCGCTATGCGCGGTCGCCGATGATGCCGCGCACGCTGCGCTGTACTGTGCGCTCGATCACTACAGCGCCTGTTTCGGCCTGGCGCTGCAGGTCATCGACGACATTCTCGACGTGACAGCGGATACCGCAACGCTGGGCAAGACCCCCGGCAAGGACGTGGCGGCGCAGAAGCCGACCTGCGCGTCGATCATGGGGCTGCAGGCCGCACGCCAGTTCGCGCTGGATCTGTTGCGCGATGCCCAGGAGGCTATCGCGCCGCTGGGGCCGCGTACGGAACGGTTGGCGCAAATCCTACAGCGGGCCAACGCGTATCTGTTCAAGCACGCGCCATCCGCATGAGCGCGCCCGTCCGCATGGAGTCGCCCCTGTGGCGCTGCGATCGGCCGGCGGCAGCGGTGCATGCTGCACTGTGTCCCGAGTCCGCGCCGCTGATCGGAGCGGTTGCCCAGCATTGCCGCGGCGCACGTGGCGCGCTGCGCGCAAGCCTATGCGGCCGTCCGGCGCTGCTCAGGCACCGGGCCGCGAGGGGCCTGCGGCGACGTGCGCGGCGTCTGCCCGATCCTGGTTCTCCTCAATCCTTTACAGAAGGAACATCCCGCGTGAATGCGCTGTCCGAACAGATCCTTTCCGAATTGCGCCACCTGCTGAGTCAGATGAGCGATGGCGGCAGCGTCGGTCCGTCTGTCTACGACACGGCGCGAGCTCTCCAGTTCCACGGCAACGTCAACAGTCGGCAGGACGCATACGCGTGGCTCATCGCGCAGCAACAGGCCGATGGCGGATGGGGAAGCACGGACTTCCCGCTGTTCCGCCATGCGCCTACATGGGCGGCGTTGCTGGCATTGCAGCGTGCCGATCCTCTTCGCGGCGCTGCAGACGCTGTCCGGGCTGCAACCCGGTTCCTCCAGCGCCACCCCGATCCTTACGCGCATGCGGTGCCGGAAGACGCGCCGATCGGCGCGGAGCTGATCCTGCCGAAGTTTTGCGGCGAGGCCGCATCCTTGCTGGGCGGCGTGGCGTTTCCGCGCCACCCGGCGCTGTTGCCGTTGCGGCAAGCGTGCATGGTCAAGCTGGGGGCGGTGGCGACGTTGCCGAGCGGCCATCCGTTGCTGCACTCCTGGGAAGCCTGGGGGACGTCGCCGACCACCGCATGCCCGGATGACGACGGCAGCATCGGCATCAGTCCGGCAGCCACCGCCGCGTGGCGTGCGCACGCCGTGACCCAGGGGAGCACGCCGCAGGTCGGGCGGGCCGACGCGTATCTGCAGGCGGCATCGCGGGCGACGCGCAGCGGCATCGAAGGTGTCGTTCCCAACGTCTGGCCGATCAATGTGTTCGAGCCGTGCTGGTCGCTGTACACCCTGCATCTGGCCGGGCTGTTCGCGCATCCCGCGTTCGGCGAGGCGGTGCGCGCGATCGTGGCGCAGCTCGAGGCCCGCCTGGGCATGCGCGGTCTGGGCCCGGCACTGCACTTCGCGGCCGATGCGGACGACACCGCCGTTGCGTTGTGCGTCCTGCGCCTTGCAGGCCGCGACCCCGCGGTCGATGCTTTGCGCCATTTCGAAAGCGGCGAGCTGTTCGTCACCTTCCCCGGCGAGCGCAATGCCTCAGTGTCGACCAACATCCATGCCCTGCATGCGTTGCGACTGTTGGGAAAGCCCGCCGCCGGCACCAGCGACTACGTCGAGGCCAATCGCAACCGGCATGGTCTATGGGATAACGAAAAATGGCATGTTTCGTGGCTGTATCCCACCGCGCATGCGGTCGCTGCGCTGGCGCAAGGCAAGCCCCAGTGGCGCGATGAGCGCGCGCTGGCGGCGCTGCTCCTGGCGCAGCGCGACGACGGCGGCTGGGGCGTGGGTCGCGCGTCCACGTTCGAGGAAACCGCCTATGCGCTGTTCGCGTTGCACGTGATGGACGGGAGCGAAGAGCCGACAGGGCGCCGGCGCATCGCTCAGGCGGTGGCGCGTGCGCTGGAGTGGATGCTCGCCCGCCATGCGGCGCATGCATTGCCGCAGACGCCGCTGTGGATCGGCAAGGAATTGTACTGCCCCACACGGGTCGTGCGCGTCGCCGAACTCGCCGGCTTGTGGCTGGCGCTTCGTTGGGGGCGGCGCGTCCCGGCCGAGGGAGAGGAAGCGACGCCATGATCCAGACCGAACGTGCGCTGCAGCAGGTGCTGGAGTGGGGGCGTTCCCTGACCGGATTCGCCGACGAGCATGCCGTGGAAGCGGTCAGGGGTGGCCAGTACATCCTGCAGAGCATCCATCTGAGCCTGCGCGACACCAGCGCCCGCACCGGCCGCGATCCGCAGGACGAAACGCTGATCGTGGCATTCTATCGCGAACTGGCGCTGCTGTTCTGGCTCGACGATTGCAACGATCTGGGCCTGATCGCGCCGGAGCAGCTCGCCGCGGTAGAGCAGGCGCTGGGGCAGGACGTGCCGTGCGCGCTCCCCGGATTCGAGGGCTGCGCTGTGCTGCGCGCTTCGCTGGCCGCGCTCGCTTACGATCGTCGCGACTATGCTCAGCTTCTCGACGATACCCGGTGCTACTGCGCGGCGCTGCGCGCCGGACACGCGAAAGCGGCAGGAGCGGAAAGCTGGTCTTACACCGAGTACTTGCACAACGGCATCGACTCGATCGCCTACGCGAACGTGCTCTGTTGCCTGTCGTTGCTGTGGGGGCTGGACATGGCGACCTTGCGCGCGCGTCCGGCGTTTCGCCAGGTCCTGCGGCTCATCTCCACGATAGGGCGCCTGCAGAACGACCTGCATGGACGCGACAAGGACAGGTCGGCCGGCGAGGCCTACAACGCGGCGATTCTCCTGCTGCAGCGCTATCCGGCTATGCCTGTGGTGGAGTTCCTCAACGACGAGCTGGCCGGCCATACGCGCATGCTGGACCGGGTGATGGCGAAAGAACGCTTTCCCGCGCCCTGGGAAGCGTTGATCGAGGCCATGGCGGCCATCCGCGCGCAGTACTACCAGACCTCGACCGGCCGCTACCGCAGCGACGCTGCGGGGGGAGGCTAAGCGTGCGCCGGCTTGAACGCGGGAGGCGGCAGCGTGCGCGCGCTTCCGTCGGTTCGATCCGACGCAACACCGTCGCCCGATGCGACGGATGTTCAGCGTGGACGCTACACGACACCGGAAACCATCGCCCGTTGGGCGATGATCCCGCCGTCAGCCTTCCGGCTATCGCCGGCTGACCGATCCGGCCCATGCCGGCGAACGTGGTGACCCGCACTCAGCTACACCACGCCACGGGGCACGATCATACAAGAAGGCTCAAGAACCCCCACAGAACCGTTCTTCGGGAGGTTCTTCATCGATTTCCGGCCATGGGGCAGCCTGCGTGTCCGCTGCAGCAAGTCGGCGGCTCCGCGTCAGGTTCTCGACAGATATCGCACATAAAACAGGGTTTCCCGAGGCGATCATAGCTGGCGATCGCTGCAAGAATACTGGAGCGCGCGGTCGGAGTGCTTGGACGCGGCATTTTGGGGCGTTCACGATAGTTTTCTGCTGGGTTCGATGCTGCCGAGTCGATTCCGTGGCAAATCACAACGACCTCAGGCTCCAAATTGGCCTATATTCCCAAAGTGAGAACGAATGAAGTTCGAATCCACCAACTGGGTGCGTCAACAGTCGGGCACCGCGGGCCCGCAAGAGAGCTCACCGGCTTCGTCCACAGATGCGGCGGCCTTTGAGCAGCAGCTGAGCGCGGTCGCTGTCCCGTCTGCTCCCGTGCCCATGCAGGTCCGCGCCCATCAAGCGGAGGCATCTGAGGCGCATGCCGGAAAGGATGAGGCGCTGCTGGGCGCCGCAGCGCTCCAGACCGCTCAGTCAAATTGGGTCTTGGTAGGTCGCAGCAAGGAGCCGCTTTATGCTAAGGATGCGCGCCTTATTTCCGGCCTTAAGCAGGCGCTCCTGGGAGCCGCCGAGAGCACCGCCACGAGCTACGTCGGTTATCTGCTCAGCTTGAGCCGCTGGCTCTTTGCAAACGACAAGCCGGGCATCGCTGATCGGCTTCATGACGAGTCGATGGACAAGGATGTCGAGGAGTTCATAACCAAAGGTGGGACGGCGAACGTCCGTTGGGCACTAGCTCATCTGCGGACCTCTCAATTGACGGGGGGAGTCGTACCGATCGCAGGCCGCCCTGATCTCACTCCTTATCCCGAGGACGGAACTCTCATCAAAGAATACAGACAGCAAGCAGTGGCGGCCGGAACTTCAAGTACCGCCAAAACGTATGCATCTATTCTCACGGATTTCAGCCACTACCTTCGTGCAAACAGCAAGCCTGGCATTGCTGCTCGGCTTCAGGCCGAGACACGGAACGAGGACGAACCGTTCAATGAAGAGATCGAGCGCTACAAGGACGCCGGGGGTAACAAAAGTATCGGCGCGGCACTTGATCATCTCCGTAATGGAGCGAGAAAACCCAACGGTCCGCCTTTTCATCCCGAAGACGCGCCCTTGATTTCCGGACTTCAAGAAGCACTCGTTAAGGCTGGGTACGAGGAGATCACCGCTAAGACGAATTATGTTCGTCCTCTTCGCAGATTCAGCCAGTGGCTCTTTGCAAAAAACGAGCCGGGAGTGGCTGCTCGGCTTAACGACGAATCGCTCAGCAGCGACGCTGCGATCTTCGATCAAGGTCGCAGGCACCTCGTTCTTACCGCACTAGATCGTCTCCGCGCCTCTCAGTCGCCGGGCGGAATCGCGTCAATCACTGCGCGGGCAGGGGGCATTGAGGCCGCGGCTAAGCAGGGCGGGTCGCAGCCCGCCTTCAGTTGGCCAGCGGCACTCGCTGAGGGGGATGATCGAGATTTATTCTTTGGGACGGTCGACGAAGCCGGTGCATCGTCGTGTCTTCATCCACCGCGGCATGGCCCGGCATTGAATCCTACAGAGTCCCCTAATCCCGTGAACTGGCGCCACCAGGACGACGAACTGACGGATGAACGTTACCGCAACATCCTCGTGCCAGGTGAGCAGATTCCCCTCATGCGGGCGAGCGGGCACCCATCTACGCCGCCTCCGCTCGGTCAAGGCGATGGAACGATGCTGAATGCTTCGGCGCTACCGCCCGGCCATGCAAAATTCGTTTTCGCAGGTAGCAACCTGGATCCTGTTTATTGCGAAGACGCCTCTCTTATTGAGCAGCTGAGGCCCGCACTCATCAAAGCTGGGGCCTCCGAGAGCACGGTCGGTCGCAATCTACGTGGTCTTCTCAGCTTGGGGCATTGGCTCGTGAAGAACAACAAGCTGGGCATTGCTTCCCGGCTTCACGACAAGTCGCTGGACAAGGATGCCCAGGAGTTCGCCGACAAGGAGGAGCAGGCCATCGCCACCCCACTGGATCATCTTCGAGCCTCTCAATCGCCAGGCGGCATCACGCCGTTTGCAAGCCGGGTTGAGCGGAATCCCTATCCCCAGGATGCGGATCTCATCAAAAGGTACAAGGAAGAAGCCCCCCCGAGCACCGCCAACACCGCCAGGAGCTATGCAACTCTTCTTCTCGATTTCAGTGATTACCTCCGTGAAAACCATAAGCCCGGCATTGCTGCTCGGCTTGGCCACGACTCGCTGGATGAAGATATCAGTCGGTATAAGGAGGCGGACCCCCATGGCCGCAGAAAAGCCGGAGCCGCACTGGCTCATCTCCTGAGGTCGCCGGCGGGTGCTAGAGCGATCGAACTCCTGCGTCATATTCGCCCCCTTCCTGATCTCGAAGATGCGGTTCGCGCCGAGACGAAGCCGACCCTCACCGCGACTCCGCAGCACAGCGGGTCGGACAGAGCTGTCAGCTGGCCGGACACTCTGCCTGCGAACCAGCAGGATCTGCTTTTGGAGACGATGGACGGACCCAGCTTCTCGCCGCCTTCGCAGGGCGAGGCGGTTGAGCGGCAGCTGATGCAGACCCCATCCCATCAACTGGCGACGTCACCATCGCAGAGGCAAGCTCCGGTGTCGTCGCCGGACGAGCTGATCGGCGAGCAGCTTCCGGCCGAAGACGCGGAGCTCTTGGCGAGATTTCGTGTAGACGCCGAGGGGCGCAAGCTCACCCCAGGGGCCATCAACAACAGTGTTTCCGGGCTTAGGACTTTTGTCCGCTGGGTCAACGCAAGTCATAGGGGCCCTGTAGCTTCTCGGCTGCGAGACGGTTCATCGCTCGATGAGGAAATAGCGAAGTACAGGAGCTTGGGCCGTGACCGCCAGAACCGCATTAGATCGGCTCTGGACGTTCTCAGGCGGCTGCTACGTGGGGGGGAAGACGTCGAAGCACCCGAACCCCGCGTTCTCGGTGCCCCCCGTCACCACGTTCCTCATCCAGAAGATGCGCCGCTCATCGAGGGCGCGCTGAGCCAAGCCCTGAAAGATCTTAAAACCCCGACTGCGAAGCTGAGGCAGTCTGCGCAACAGCGGGCGACACGTCTTCGTGCGCTGAGTGCGTGGCTTAGAGGGAATGGCAAAGGGCGCATTATTGGGCGACTAAACGGCTCCAGCAGGCAGCAGTTATCCCTCGACAATGACGTGGTAGCATTCCAACGGGCTGGAGGCAGGGTACACGGTCCCGATTTGTCTCATCTTCGCAGCTACTTGAAACTCATCGAGGCGAACCAAGAGCTGGGGCTGCCAGGCCCTGAGCAGCCGAGCTCGCCGGCCGCGCAGGGCGATCGGTTTTCCGGCTCTTCGCAGGATCTTCCCTCGACGCCGGCCAGCCTAAGCGCTGGAGCTTGGGTTCGGTTGAGTGAACAGCTGCAAGAACCAGGATCACCGTCCAGGCCCGCGTCAAATGCTAAGGGCAGGCTTGAGCCATCTGTTGATTTGAATGCGCCACCGCCGTCCGAGTTGCGCCACGATGCTCACTTTGCGCCAGCCGATCCTGCCAGGGCTCGGTCGGAAACCTACGCTGGTCTTGAGCCATTTGTTGATCTGAATGCGCCAACGCCGTCCGAGTTGCGGGACGATGCTCACTTTGCGCCAGCTGATCCTGCCGGCGCTCGCTCGGACACCTACGCTGGTCTTGAGCCATTTGTTGATCTGAATGCGCCAACGCCGTCCGAGTTGCGGGACGATGCTCACTTTGCGCCAGCTGATCCTGCCGGCGCTCGCTCGGACACCTACGCTGGTCTTGAGCCATTTGTTGATCTGAATGCGCCAACGCCGTCCGAGTTGCGGGACGATGCTCACTTTGCGCCAGCCGATCGTGCCAGGGCTCGCTCGGACACCTACGCTGGTCTTGAGCCATTTGTTGATCTGAATGCGCCAACGCCGTCCGAGTTGCGGGACGATGCTCACTTTGCGCCAGCCGATCGTGCCAGGGCTCGCTCGGACACCTACGCTGGTCTTGAGCCATTTGTTGATCTGAATGCGCCAACGCCGTCCGAGTTGCGGGACGATGCTCACTTTGCGCCAGCCGATCCTGCCAGGGCTCGCTCGGACACCTACGCTGGTCTTGAGCCATTTGTTGATCTGAATGCGCCAACGCCGTCCGAGTTGCGGGACGATGCTCACTTTGCGCCAGCCGATCCTGCCAGGGCTCGCTCAGACACCTACGCTGGGTCTGTATCATTTGTTGGTCGGGATGCGCCTAGACCGCAGGTGATTGATCTAAATTCGCCCACGCTGCAGGAGCTGCGTGATGATGCTCGTTATGCGCCTTTCCCGCGCACATCCGCCGATGCTCAGATCGGGGCTATGGATCCGACCGCCTCCTCCTACGGCCGCAGTAGACTAGGTGGTGTGGACACTTACCGCAGCCAGAGAATGATGGCTGCGAGGGTGACGACCGCCCGATAATTTCGAGCGGTCTTTTCGAAGCGGGTTGCGACGCGGCGGAATTGCTTGAGCTTTGAGAAGCAGCATTCGACGAGGTGGCGCTGGGCATAGAGATACTTGTCGAGCGGATGCTTGAGCGCTCGTGACGGGTTGTTGGGGATGACGGCGAGCGCGCCCTTGGCAGCGATGGCTTGGCGCAAGTGATCGGCGTCATAGGCCGTGTCGCCCATGACCACCTCGGCAGGCAACCCCTCGATCAATTCGGCAGCTTGCGGTGCATCGCCCTTCTGACCCGCGGTGATGGTGAACCGTACGGGACATCCCAAGCCGCGAACGGCCATATGTATCTTGGTGCTCAGACCGCCGCGCGAACGGCCAATCGCCTGATCTTCAGACCCCCTTTTTTGGCCCCGGCAGCATGCTGATGGGCTCGGACGATGGTGGAATCGACAATCAGATATTCGAAGTCCGGATCGTCGGACATCGCCTCGAAGATGCGGCACCAGACCCCTTTGGCGCTCCATCGACTGAAGCGCCGGAACACACTGTTCCAGTCTCCGAACGCCTCCGGAAGATCACGCCAGGGAGCGCCCGTACGCACAATCCAAAGCACACCCTCCACGAACATCCGATTGTCGCGGCCGGTCGAGCCCTTCTGGTCAGGCCGCCCTATGATCAGCGGCGCCATCCGCTCCCACGCCGCGTCGCTCAACACCAGCCGATCCATCACACCCAAGACTGCCTCCCCAAAAGCAGTCTTGAATCTGATTTGCCCCTAAAAGGGAATCCCTAGAGTCCACGCCACCTAGAGCTCGGCGCCAAGGAATGGCTGGGCGACAAGCATATCCACAGGGATTACGAGCTCCTGGCGGAGGAGTTGCGGCGGGACCGTCCGGAACTCGCCGCCCTGACGCAGTTCGTGGATCCCCTGATAGCTCACTATCAACTGCGCTTCGGCGCCGAGCCCGACATGCTCCGCGCGTTCCAGCGCATCGTCTACGATCCAAATGGTAATGATACGGCCGACTTCCTGTTCCTGCCAGTGAACGACGCTATGGATCCTAATCGCCTCGGCACGCATTGGTCGCTGCTGCTCCTTGATCGCCACACGCGAGGAGAGCCGATTGCCTATCACTACGACTCTGTCCGGGGACACAACCACGAGGCGGCAGCGCAGCTTGCACGACGGCTGCGCGCCCGCCTGGAGTCACCCAGCATGGCCCAGCAGCGGAACAGCTATGATTGCGGCGTCTTTGTGGTGGACGGCACGCGGGCGCTCGTTCGACGATTGGCCCAAGGAGAGCGGCCAGCGCACGAGCCGCTGCACCTTGACAACCTCGTCGCCAATCGGCGGTCCCTCCAGAGTCGACTGGCTCATCCCGGCTTGGGGTAATGGAGCTGGCTGGAGCGGCTCTCCCGGACACTACACCGGGGGGCTCGCCCGAGCGAGCGGCCTGTTTGGCCGCAGAAGCCGAAGCCCAGGGAGGCCTTTCTGATCGGGAAGCTCAAACTCTCGATCAAGAAGCTCCGCCACGAGCAGTTCAGACAGTCCTCCGATCGACGCGCATTGCTGGAGCAGCTCGAGCTAAAGCAGCACGCACGCAGCGCCCGCTTTACCACGCTTCGATCAGCCCTGAAGCCGCGACGCCACTTAGGGCCGAGCAGATCACGCAGGCGGTCGATCATCTCGAAGATCGGCTTGGCTTGCAGGGTCAGCCCCGTGTGGTCCTCTTGCACCGAAAGAAAGATCGCGAGCACATTCACGTCGTCTGGTCACGCATCGAGGCCGACACCGGCAACGCCGTCTCCTATTCGTGGAACTATCGACTGCATGAGCAGGCCTCCCGCGAGTTGGAGGCGATGTTTGGGCACCGTCCCGTTCCCAATTCTCCGGCGCGGCGAGTCCGAGCACCAGGCGACGCAGAAGATTACGAGCTACGCCAGGCGGAGCGCTGCGGACTGAGCCCATCCAAGGCAAGTCAGGAAATCACTGCCATCTGGAATGCCGCATCAGCCAATCCAGATGAACTGAGGACTAGGCTCGCAGAGACCGGCTACACGCTCGCCCGGGGTGATCGCCGCGTCTTCGTCGTTATCGACCGGCACGGCGACTCGAATCTTTGACGGCGGTCTGAGGCCTCTATCAAGGTTCATGTCCCAGTGCGGAACTCACAGCCCCCTTGATCGCGCTTGCGACACGCGCCACATCGGTGCGCTTCAAGCCGGCGACGTTGATGCGGCCAGATGTCGGCATGTAGATGCCGTGCTTTTCCCTTAGTTTCAGCACCTCGGTCTGGGAGAGGGGCAGAATGGAAAACATGCCCTCTTGCGAGCCGATGGCGACGGCATTCGACCATCTTCCTCCCAACGCGTCGGCGAAAGATTTTCGCAACGCGAGGAGGCGATGACGCATCGATTCCAACTCTTCACGCCAGTCCCGGCATAGTTCGGGGGAGCAGAGGATGGTCTTCACGATTGCGGCGCCGTGATCGGGCGGCATTGAGTAGCTGGCGCGGGCGATAGCAACAAGATTGGACCGAGCAGTCTCTGAAGCTGATTGCAAAGACGCGGACGCAAACAGCGCGCCCGTACGCTCGCGATATAGTCCAAATGATTTCGAGCAGGACACCGCGATAAGCGCCTCTGGAACGGCAGAAATTGTCGAACGAAGCGCGGCGACGTCTTCGTCGAGTCCGGCACCGAAACCCTGATAGGCAAGATCAATCAACGGCATAAGCCCCCGCGCAGCGATCATCGCGGTGATCCGGCGCCAGTCGTCCGCCGTCAGCACAGCGCCGCTCGGGTTGTGACAACAAGCATGGAGCAAAACTGCGTCGCCGGGCTCGGCCTGTTGTAGCGCATTCATCATGCTGTCAACTAGAATGGTCTGCGAGGCAACATCAAAGAATGGATAAGTCTCGACCGGGAGACCGGCACCCGAGAAAATTCCTGCATGATTCGGCCAACTCGGTTGACCTAGCCAGATCTTACCCCTTCCGGTCCCGCGAATCAGATCGGCAGCGAGCCGCAAAGCACCCGAGCCACCGGGTGTCTGCACACCAGAGGCGTGGATGGTTGCCGTATGCCCGCCAACCAACGACCACAGCAGATCAAGGAATGTTTGATCACCCTCCGGCGCCACGTACGCCTTAGTGTTCTGGGTCTCGCAAATCAGATGCTCCGCAGCCTTTACGGCACGAAAGATCGGCGAATGACCGGCCTCGTCGCGATAGACGCCGACCCCAAGGTCGATCTTGTCTGGTCGGGGATCTGCGTCAAAGAGCCCAATCAGCGCAAGCAGGGGATCGTTGGGTTTACGGCTTAGTGTTTCAAACATTGTCGGCTTTCTTGATCGAGCGGAAACCGGCCGCATTTGACCGGATGGTTGGCTGCGTTCAGAAGTCAGAGAGACGCGGCTCAAAGTCACGCGTCGTAGTCGCGCAAGCACTCCTTGGCGCGACGTCCGTTTTGCAGGACGAAATTTCCGAGTTCTGGCCACCCAGCGCCCGCGGACGACGACCGCCCAGCTCGCGACGGGCCGGCTCGCGATGGCCCACCACGCATCAGTTCGGGTTCAAGGTGTTGCCAAATCGAATCGCTGCTGAAATCGGATGCTTCCGCAGCTCGGGATGGCCCTGCCCGCGATGGCGCGGGTGCGATCTCCTGCCAAATCCGATCCTGTTCGCAATCGGGGGCTTCGGCCATCGCCTGCAATGCGCTCAGCTCATGCTCAAAGCCCGCTGAACCGGGGGACGGTGGTGCGTCGGGCCGTGGGCGCGTGGTCGCTGGGTCTGTTGGGTTGAAATCCATCCTGTCTAGCCTCTCAAAAGACGGAGCCGCTCGAGCCTTCGTTCGACGAAGGTCGTTCGTGTTGCGACCTGCGGAGAACTATTTCGGAGGCTGGCGTTGAGCGCCGGCCTCCGAGTTGCCGCCAAAATGATGCCAACCACGCGTCCGGTCGAGCATCGAGTGCCCCGAAAGGTGCACGTCCGCTGCGTTCGCTGGGCGGCATCGCCCTCTAGGCATCCGCGCTTTCATGGTGTGGCGCTCAGCTTTCCAGAAGCTGACGGGCAGACGGATTTAGGCCGATAGGACTAGACTGATTTTCGTCGTAAACTGCGCAGTGCCGCGGGTGAGTAGAGTAAATGCCCAATCGACCGTATGGACGCTCTTCGCGATGCCTCCGCCTCGCCACCGAGGCCCGGACGCGCTTGGCAGGTCCCGGATCGCGGGGCGGAACGTCGAAAGATCAGATCCTGAAGCAATTGTGGCCGCGAGCTGTGAACGAGTGGAGGCGGGAGATCGTGCTCGTCCGTCACCCAGAACAAAGACGCGCGATGCAGTTTCACACCATCGTCTCCTGGATCAGGGACGATTATCGGGTATTAGTTATCGTCTGCTTGACAGCTTATTGAAAGAAACGCCGGAGATGCCGCTCCATTGATGCTTAGCGCTAAGGATGTACAATATCTTCATTAGCCATCACCGCAGCCTTTATGAACAAGAGGCCACGAGCTGTTACGAAGAACGAGTTGATGGAGATTGCCGCAGTCGAACCGCTTTGGGAGCGTTGGGGGGCGGAAAGCCAAGGAAGAAATGTTCGATATCCTTGCGCCGCTTTATTGTGTGAGGTTCGACTTTGTGGAGCGGGCCTGGCTATGTCGGCGATCTGTTTATCATTGAGAGCGAATGCCTCGTTGGCGAGGTTATCCCCGTGAGCTTGATAAGCGGTCGCCGCGCAAAACTGGAGATCGTCGAGTACTATGGGTAGATGGACACGAAAGAGGCGGGACGACGAGGTGGACGTGTGCGAGCTAAGAGGACTGTCTGCGGCGGAGCCGCGATAGCGCGTAAAGTAGCAAGTACACGGTGGCAAAAACGAACACACCGCCGTTGATTAGTAAGTCTCGGCGCGTCGAGCTTCTTGCAAGCGCGGCGCAGCAATGGATAGTGCCCCAGAATCATCGTCGCCGGCTCATTCCGCGCTGGCACTGACCCGCTCCTCCAAGCGGAAAGCCTCCCGAACAGGACCTCTCCTACTTTCAGCTATCGCTTCGGTGGCGACGCCGCTATTATTTCAATTTTCGGCACCTTCAGGACAAGGCCCTTTGCAAAATCGCGCAAGAAATCTCCCCTGTAGTCAGTCGTGACTATCCGAATATTCCTTTTGCAGGCGGCAGACAGGAGACTATCGAGCTGGGCGCAGTCGGTTTTCAGCCTTTCCCGTTCTGCCGCTGGTTCGAGAGCCTGGGCGAAAACAACAGGAGCCATTCCGCGCCGATGTGCAATGCAGCGGTAGCCATCAGTCGAGTAGAGGCATCTCACGTTTCGGATCTCGACAAGCCTATCAATGAACGTTCCAGGGGCGACATCAAGGTGGTCTGGATCATGGATTTTGAGAGCGGTCTGGCCGGGGTTGGCAACGATCTCTTTAAGATGAGCCGTCCCCAATTTCCTAAGAAAGCGAGCTGTCTTTAGGGCTGCGGCCGCTTTATCGAAGCACAGCAAGCGTTGCTTGTTGTTCTTCACTGTCGCGCAGTCCGTCATTGGCATGCTGGCCCGCCGCACATCGGCTGCCAATGCGGGCGAAGGCGAAGAGAAGATGATTGCGGAGTAACAAAGGTACGAGAACCATCTCTGCATTCGAATTGGCTGCCGACGATTCATCCGGACTCATCTTTCCCGGCAAGAAGGCTGCTCGAAACTCGGCAACTGCCCTCCGGTGGGCGGTTCGCCCTGAGGCAGCGGCGCCGCGCAGCCAACACGTTGCGGGCTTTCATCGTGCATCGATTAGGTTAGCTATAAGACTTATGCGCTTGCAGACCAATTCACTCAAACTTGTAGGACGCTTCAAAGAAGGTACCCCATCGCTCCATGCTGTACTTCGCGAGTGCAGGGATCTGGATGAGCGTGCCTCGGCCGCTGCAGCCGCTGCAGTTGAATATGACATCGCTGTCGTTCTTGGTCCACATTGCCCAGTACCGAGCGCCGACGCCGATACTGAAATTTCTGCTGAGGAAGTACGACAGCGTTCCTTCGATCTGTACGCCCCCGCCACCTTGCCCGCGCTGATCGTAGAAAGTTGTTTCAGGACGGAGGAGATGGTTATCGCGACCGGTGAAGTCGGTCCATGGCAGGTAAGCAACATCTGCGCTCAAGCGCCAGTCCTCAAACAGCATAGTCTCGGCGTTAAGCCCGACGCGCAGCGCATCCCAATTGGCATCTTGACTGCCGATGATTTGCCGGACCGGAACCGCGCATGCCCCGTATGGCGAGGCTGTCTGCACGCATGCGATCGAATCCGACTTCTGGCCGAAGTAAGTACCACCGATAAATGCGCCCAGCTTGTAGGTGCTACCGCGCATAAAATCGTAACCGACATCGGCTGTGTAGTACATGAATCGTCCGTTGGCCTGATCTGACAGAGTGTTGCTATAGGCCGTACTGCCGGTGCTCGAATCCTCGTCGTTCATCCTTCCCTTGTTGAAGCGTCCGACGCCAACGTTGCCCTTCAGGAATATCCCCCAGGGACTATCAAGCCGTGCGAACAGCTCGCCGGAAATGCCGTCCAAGCCGTGATAGGTGAGCCTGGAATTGGGGATGCCGCTATCTCCGGATATCGGGGGCGGATTCGTGTAGTCCCACTGGAATGTGCCTCTGCTGAGCCAGACCCGCGAGCCCCCTTCGAACGACCAGCCGCCCGTATCGAAAACAGGCTTTATTGTTTTGGCGGCCGCTCGTCCCGGATAGACCGATGCGTCGAACCATTCCGTCCCGCTCGCGTCGCCGCCGAAATGGTAATTCAATCCGATCTTTCCGATGTGATAGTTGCTGGACAAGCTGGTTGTGCTGGCGGCAATGATGGCGGGGGGCGGGAATTGCACGGTCGGAGGGGTCGCCTGATGCGTCCCATCAAAACCCATGTAGTCGTACTCGAATTTGACAGACCAAGCGGGCGTTAGCGCTTGCTCAAGACCGACTCCGACTGTCCAACCCAGGCGACCATAATCGAAGTGCATTGTATGCTGCGGGAAGCCGGCAAAGCGCCCGTCGAACTCGTTGTTGTTGGCGATGTTGCCTCGGTTGTGTTGCCAAGCCACGCCCGCCTTGATGTAGCCGAACGTTTGGCCTCGTAGGCCCAGTGCGTAACCCACACGAGCAGTCCCTGTGACAAAAACATCTGGGCTTACCTTGCAAGTGGCGATCACAACAGCGCCCGAGAAAGCAAGACAGCTGTTGGTACCATCGGAGACAGCATGGCTCGCATCGAGTTCGGCGCCTATAACCCAACGGTCCGTTTGCCAGTTGTAGCCGACCTGACCTCCGGCCAAGAATGCGGGGGTGCTGACGATGTCACCATAGATTGATGGGCCATAGGGATCACTGAAGGATGTTCGGCCATAACCTCCGCCGCCGTGCACGCCAATGTACCCTCCGGTCCAGCTCCACAGTGCAGGCGGGAGCTTCGCCACCGGATCGAGATCCGCAGAATGAGCAATACCGCACGCGGCAAGTGCAATTGCCGCGCCCCAAACGAGAACTCCAGATCGCATATCACCTCACGAACACGACGTGCGCGCCATTCCAACGAACATCAAACAGCCGACGTTGTGATGTCGCTTGCATGCCGTTTATGGTCTGCAGAATCCATGCCAGTGATCGCGGTGGGCGTTCCAGAGTGTCGACCGCGACATCGTTTACGCGGCAACGCGTAAGACTTTATGTCTGGCTCTGTCGGTGAGCTTGCCCGCCCTACACTGCGCGTCCAAGTGGGGCTCGGGCGAAGCCGCGCCGTTCCTCATCACAGGATGACGAGCAATGAAGGTCACAGCCTTCACAACTGTCAGGCTGACTACTTGTAGTGCTGGGGTTCCGGACAGATGTGTTATCAACCGGACACTGCCGAATGAGATCAGACATTCGTGCTTAGCGCCCCTGATCACTGCGGTGATCGGATCGCCCCCGCCTTCGAATATCACGATCAGCTCACCGGCCTTTCCAGCTGCTCCTCTACATTGGACAGTTTAGCATCGCTTCCTGGGCGCTGCAGCCTTTCTGGGGCAGAGCTTCACCTACACGCCGGCTTTCTCCGATCTCCACTGAGGCGTGTCGGACGGCAAAAGGTGACGCCGTATTATCCTTCGGTTTTGCGCCCAACCCCCTTGCCCCGAGATAGTCTAGGAGATGCGTCGCTCGTTCAGCAACAGCGTCGGCGGTGAGCGCGGCCGCCCGATCGGTTTGCGCCATTTTCAACTGAGACCCGGGCCAACCGAGGCAGTAAGCCCCCTTCAATTCAGTATCTGTCGGACATTCGCCGGCTGAGCGCATACGACTGGAAGGACAAAGGAAGCAGAGGGCTAGTAAAAACATGACCATTGCGTGTGTCTCGCGTCCAACCGATCCGCATGTGTTCTCAATCGCAGTCTGATGTCGGTCTCTGGCTGCGCACCTACGCAAAGTTTCAATAGGAGTCGTCGCTGCGAAGCTCGTCGGGCCCGCGCCGTCGGGAGAATGCATCCGATAGGGTTCGTGTCGATTCGCGAACCACTTGTTGAGGTGACGAATCCCTGATCTTCTCCGTATGGATCTCCGCTTTCATGCCTGTCCACCGCTTGGATCGATAGCAGCATTGTGCCGGTAGCCTCTGACGATCTTTCCATCAGAGGCACGAACAGCAGCGCAGATAGTTACTTCAGCCGAAGTGGAGCGAGAGTTCATGGGACCCATGCGAGACCGTCTTGCTTTAGGTCGCCACTAACGGATGAATTGGGTGTCAAGCTGGGCGATGCTGAGGTTGCGCCCATCGCTTCTCTCAGCAAAGCCCCGGGGACCAGTGCCCTTTGGCGTCCCGTAAGATAACGGAGCGGCCTTCCATAGTCCCGCCGAGTTCCGCTAGGCTCTCACAATCATGGCGAGCAGCTTCAACGGACCGATAGGATATACCATTTCTCAACGGAAAATAAATCGAAAGCCTGCTGGAGCACTTTTATCGTGAGCCGATAGCCCATTCTCGATTCCGTCGAACGGATCGAGCATGGCGATCGTTTCTTTGCCAACGCTAGCTGCGTAATCCGGCATGGCAGCTCAAGGGCGTTCTATCCGCCGCCGAGCGATCATATCTGATATTCGAGAGCTCCCGCGACGCCGTCATACGCGGCGGTAGCTGATAGGCGCGGCCGAGAAAACCAAGGGAATGAGGATAGCTACCATCGGCACATGAACTCCACGGGCAACGGCCTTCCGGAGCCAAAGCTTTGAAGCTCAACCTAAAGGCCAAGCTGGGCCGCGTCGAGGATCCCTCCGATAAGTGCGTCGCCCCGACCGAGGTCGCTCGTTCTGTCGCAGCAGGTCTCCTGGCTCGCTGGGTCTTTCGGCTTTTTTGGCGCCGTCGCACCCGGACGGACTCAAAGAAGACGGCCCCGGCGGGGCAGGCCAGGGCCGTCAACTTGGAAGGTGCGTCAGCCAAGTGGGGTCAAGGAAGACGCGAAAACAATTGTAGCGATCAACCGACCTCATGTTCAACTATATAAAGGTTTAGAGCCGGCGTGGAGCCGTAAGCCTGCTGTGCCAGCCGGCCCGCCGTCCTTAGGCGGCGTGATGGAGAGTCCTGTCGAAGTGCTTCTTGACTTGCCCGCGCATGTCTGTCGCAAGCCTCTGGCCGAGCTTCCACAATTCCTCGTTCTGGTCGAAGGCCTTGCGGGCTTGCTCGGTGGACAAGGTCAAGACCTCGGACGCCGACCCGCTGCCAAGCAGATGGGCGAACAAATCGAACGCGAAGGCGGTATTGGCGTGAGAGATTTCGAGCACCTTGAGTCCGTAATCGGTCGCGACGGCCGCGTTGCGCGAGTACGTTTCGCTCAACGCCTCGGTCATGTGTTCAGAGGTGCGCGCGCGAGCAAAGCTCTCCGCAGCTAGATCACCGACCACTCCGGGCAATGCGATCTTCGGGAAACCCAACAACGGCATTCCGAAGATGTTTGTGCCGTTCACCGTGACTTTCATTTCACTTTCATTCAAGGCGCAGTCCCCTTCTCGCGCGAAAGCATTCCTCGCAACGCTTGCATGCGTCACGACAGCGCTGACGCTCCGTGTTCGATTCTGAGTTTTGGGTGAGCTTCGATCCCGCCCCGACACTACTCTGCGGGACGAAGGCACGACTGTCGGTTCGGTTTGCGACTCTCGTGGAAAATCTTTTGAGATTGTCAATTCAAGCTAACGTATATTTACGCAGAATGTTGTGCATAACGTGCGTGCTGTGAGCAGCGAAAGGCTCCGCGTGAGGTCGTGCGAAGCATCATCTGCATTGGCTGCGCTGCGCGGAGGACCCGGGCAGTTCGCGTGCAAACAAAAGCCCCGGCATCGCTGCCGGGGGGTGCATTTCTTGGATCGCTTGAGCGCGGACTTTAGAAGTCCATGCCACCCATGCCGCCGGCCGGGGGCATCGCGGGGCCACCGGCGTTCTTCTTCGGCAGCTCGGCGACCATCGCTTCCGTGGTGATCAGCAGCGCTGCAACCGAGGCAGCGTTCTGGATCGCAGTGCGCACGACCTTGGTCGGATCGATGATGCCCTTGCTGACGAGATTGACATACTCGCCGGTCTGACTGTCGAAGCCAAACGGGTACTGGTCCTTCTCCAGGATCTTGCCAACAATGACGGAACCATCCTCGCCCGCGTTGATCGCGATCTGGCGGGCCGGAGCCGACAGCGCCTTGCGCACGATCTCGACGCCAGTCTTCTGGTCGTCGTTCTTGGTGCGGATGCCCTTGAGGTGTTCGGAGGCCCGGAGCAGGGCGACGCCGCCGCCCGGCAGGATGCCTTCCTCGACAGCCGCGCGGGTCGCGTGCATCGCGTCATCCACGCGATCCTTGCGCTCCTTCACCTCGACTTCGGTCGCGCCGCCGACGCGGATCACCGCGACGCCGCCCGCGAGCTTGGCCAGACGCTCCTGCAGCTTCTCACGGTCGTAGTCCGAGGTGGTTTCCTCGATCTGCGCTTTGATCTGGGCAACGCGGGCGTCGATGTCGGCCTTCTTGCCGGCGCCGTTGACGATCGTGGTGTTCTCCTTGTCGATCATCACCTTCTTGGCACGGCCGAGCATCTGCAGCGTGACGTTCTCGAGCTTGATGCCGAGGTCTTCCGAGATCGCCTGGCCGCCGGTCAGGATCGCGATGTCCTGCAGCATGGCCTTGCGGCGATCGCCGAAGCCCGGAGCCTTGACGGCCGCGACCTTCAGGCCGCCACGCAGGCGGTTGACGACCAGGGTGGCCAGCGCCTCGCCTTCGACGTCCTCGGCGACGATGACCAGCGGCTTGCCGGTCTGCACCACGGCCTCGAGCAGCGGCAGCAGCTCGTTCAGCGAGGAGAGCTTCTTCTCGTATATCAAGATGTAGGCATCCTCCATCTCGGCGCGCATCTTGTCGGCGTTGGTGACGAAGTAGGGCGAGATGTAGCCGCGATCGAACTGCATGCCCTCGACGACGTCGAGCTCGGTCTCGAGCGACTTGGCTTCCTCGACCGTGATCACGCCCTCGTTGCCGACCTTCTTCATGGCGTCGGCGAGGAACTTGCCGATCTCGGCATCGCCGTTGGCCGAAATGGTGCCGACCTGCGCGATCTCCTCGTTCGAAGTCACTTTCTTGGAGTTCTTTTCCAGATCCGCGACAACGGCTTCGACCGCGAGATCGATACCGCGCTTCAGATCCATCGGGTTCATGCCGGCGGCAACCGATTTGGCGCCTTCACGGACGATCGCGGCAGCCAGTACGGTCGCGGTGGTGGTGCCGTCGCCGGCAGCATCCGCCGCCTTCGACGCAACTTCGCGCACCATCTGGGCGCCCATGTTCTCGAACTTGTCCTCGAGCTCGATCTCCTTGGCGACGGCAACGCCGTCCTTGGTGATGCGGGGCGCACCGAACGACTTTTCGAGGACGACGTTGCGGCCCTTCGGACCGAGGGTGACCTTCACCGCATTGGCAAGGATGTCTACGCCACGCAGCATGCGATCGCGGGCATCGACACCTAGTTTGACCTCTTTAGCTGACATGTTTGTCCTCCCTGAATTGAAATTCGTCTCTCACCTGCGAGGCAGCATCGACAGGTGCTCCTCAGGGGTGAGCGCTTGCGGCGGTCAGCGTTAGGCCGCCTTCCTGGAGCCGGAAACGTCGGTGAGAACGCCCATGATGTCGCTCTCCTTCATGATCAGAAGCTCCTGGCCGTCGATCTTGACCTCGGTGCCGGACCACTTGCCGAACAGGACCCGATCGCCTACCTTGAGGTCGATCGGGATCAGCTTGCCAGCTTCGTCGCGACCACCGGGGCCGACGGCGGTCACTTCGCCCTGGCAGGGCTTTTCCTTGGCAGTGTCCGGAATGATGATGCCGCCAGCGGTCTTCTCTTCGGCGTCGATGCGCTTGACCACGATGCGGTCGTGAAGCGGACGAAATTTCATGCGATCCTCCTTGGCTTTTGTGATTATTGCTGGATTGGCAGTCGCAATGCGCGAGTGCTCACCGCTCCTCACATAAGTCCGTGACACTCCGGCGCAAGGGCTTCGACCCATGTCGCCTGTTGGCCCTTGGTGTCGAACCGCGCCCCTCACTTTGACTACGGCTCTTTTGGGAGATCGGACGTGACCGCGGGCATACTAGATCGACGCAAATGACCCCACGCGGAAGTACGTTCCTAGTCCAGCGCCGGCCCAATATGCTTTGATGCGCGGGTTAGGACTGAGATACATGGGTGACTGATGTACATGTTCATTCGAAAGTACACCAACGTTCGTTCGGTTGCGGACGCTGCTCGCCGCGCCAAAAGCGGCATCGGTCAGATCCTAAGAGAATCGCACGGATTCAGATCTTATTACGTATTGGATGGGGGCGATGGCGTCGGTATCGCTGTGATGATATTCGATGACCGCGAAAGCGCTAATGCTGCGAACGATAAAGTGCTGGATTTCGTTCAAGCAAGCCTGCATGACCTTAATCTTGGAGACCCCGAAATCATCGCTGGGGAAGTTTTGGTGAAAATAGAATCTGATGCGTAGTCTTCCGCGCGTCGGTTGCCGCGGGAGAACCAGACTTCTCTGTGTGCGGGCCTCTATCGCCGCCTGTAACCCGAAGGCGGTAGTCGGTGGGCCGATTGGGATCGCGGCAGGCGGCGGTCGGCCGCATGCGAACGTCTGCGGCAGTCCGGGACACCTTCACCTATTCCAGCGGTCATCCAGCTGGGGGCGTCCTATCCAGGCCCTGTTCAGGCACCGGGTTGTGCAGCCAAGCTGCGACTTCCCCTGTAGTCGCGCCTGAGCTTCCTGGTAAGGGCCGACGTAGCGGAGCTGGGTCGGTATTTTGGGATAGATGCGTCGTATCCGCGCAACGGCACGCTCTGCAGCCTTCCTGTCGCGTGCGTCAAAGGCAAATCCGAAGCCGGTGCGCAATCGGTCCGGCAGCGACTCGGCACTCAGGGTTTGATACCAGCGCGGTAACCGCAACCACGGTCGTCCACCGGCGAAGATCTGCCGGGCCACCTCGCGCGCGGCGGTGCTGACCGACAATGTATCCGATTGCATCATCGCTGCCGTGTAGGCAGCAAATGAATCCCAATCCGCCGGCAAGTCGCTCGGAGTCAACCCGAACAACGCCCCAAACAGCCGGCTTTCGGCCCAATAGTGCTCGCGTTCTTCGACCGAGAACGGAGGCAGGATCAGGTCGTGGACGGCCAGAGCGGTGTCGACAAGGGTCGCGTGAACCCAGCGCAACGCTGCGACCTCGTTGGCGCGGTATGGCGAGCCGCTCTCGAACGGACCAATTGCTTCGGGCAGGCGGCCGACGATCATGGTATGGCGGCGGTGCAGCTGCCGGGCAGCGGTAAGGGACGCATCGAGCGAGCCGAACACCATCGTAAACACCACGTCAAAGGTTCGATGGAAGCGACCGATCGGATCCGCGAAGGTCCGCGAGTGCTCGGCCACCGCGGCGGCGACCCAGGGATGCGCCAGTTGAAGCAGCAAGGCACGACCGGCACCCAAAAAGGTGATGGCTTCTCGGTCGATCCGCCAGGTCATCGAGCCTGGACCAAAAATGCCCTCGACCGGTCCGGCGGCCCGAGCCCGGACGAAATCAAGAGCGAACTCCAGGTCGCTTTCGGTGACCAAATGCGCACCTTTCGAAGCAGACGGGGGGTATTCCACTGGTCTGTGCAGTCTATAGCAATTCAGCAAGCCGCCGCCTTCGGAGGACAGGCGGTCTTGATCCGCCCGATTGTTGGCGTGGCAAGCGCTCGCTGAGCATCGAGCGTGAATCGGCGTGCTCGCAATGCCGGCAACTATAGGATGGACCTCCTCGCTCCGCTTGCTAGCGAGACATTAGACATACTGCTCCAATTTGAGGTAATCGTCTGTGAGGACAGGGGAGCGGATGGAAGAAGCTGCGTCTTGAAGAAAGGCATTCAGAGTCCGACTAGCGCGAATGCGGCCTTCGAAACATAGGCGCGCCGGCGCGCGAGTGCGAAGAGTTGCGAATTCGGAACTGACCAGGTCAGCGGCGGCTGCGGCACAATCTGAGGCGGAGGAGCAACCAGCAGACATGACAGCTTGTGCCAGTCCTAGTGTGGTGAGCCAGCCCGCATAGACTAGCACCGCACCGTCTGTCTCGTTGAGCCCAGAGAGTTCCTCAATTGCAGCAGCATGGACTGGCGCCGCACCAAGAGACAGAAAAAGATCGGCTATTTCGTCACGTGTGGCTCGAGAGAGAAGGCAGCGGCCGAGATGTGATAGGAGCGTCTCGGTCGGACCTTCGAAGATACGGAGAATGCGGGCGTCTCGATAGATTTTAGCGACAGGCGTTCCCTCATCGTATCCACGGCCACCCAACAGTTGGACACATTGATCAGCGACGAGGCCGCACCACTCCGACGACAAAACCTTCGTTGCCGATGCAAGGTGGACGTTGGGCGCGCCCTGCGCTGAGACAAGTCGGCAGGAAGCATCCAGCATTGCCTTCACTACTTCGCGCCGGAGTACCATCTGCCCAAATAACTGCTCGATATAGCTGTTCTCAATCATCCGCAGCTTACCTAGTCGACGATGGCTTGCATAAGAGGCTGCAACCTGGATAGCGCGCTCAAGGGCTCCAAGACCCATTGCCGCCACACCGATACGCCCGCGGTTCATACTAGATGCTGCTGCTCCCCAGCCGTCTTGGTCGCGAGAGAGCACGTAAGCGCTCGGCACCTCGACATCTTGGAACTCCAGAGTATTTTGGATAATGCCACGCAAACCCAGTGTGCGATGCTCGTGGGTGACCTTTAGACCCGGAGCCTGCCTATCAACTAATATACCAACGAGCCGACCTTTCGCATCTGGACCAGAGGCTCGGGCAAAGCAAACGATCCAGCGAGCCCAGTCAGCGAGGCCAATCCAGATTTTGCGGCCAGTGATGCGAACTCGATCTTCGTGCATAAAAGCCGAGGCCTCTATATGCCGCGGGGCAGAGCCAGCTCCAGGCTCTGTCAAAGCGAAAGCGCAAAGGTCGCCGCGTGTTGCACCCCACATGACCTGCCTTTGTTCAGGGACGTGCGACGCCGCTTCGATGCAGGGCAAGGCCAGGAAGTTATGGATGACGAGGGTAGAGGCAGCCGAGATATCAAAGGATGCGGTGGCGGAGATGAGGTCGATTGCCTCTTTCAAGGGAAGAGCTAATCCGCCGTGCTCCGCTTGTGTAGTGAGCCCGAACAGTCCATGCCTTGCAAATATGCTGTGTAGGGTGGGAGGGAATGCCCGACGGTCATCCGCATCTGCGAAATTCAACTGACTCAGGTCATCGATTAAACTGGAGTATAGGGTAGGTCCAGCACCTTCAGCTGTACGTTCCTGCGACTCCCCGAATAGCGGGTAAAATTGAGTGTACATAGACATTAAGCCATAATGATTGAATGCGCTATTCATGCCAATCATCCCCGTGGCTGGCTCGATTACACGTTGGTATATTGGGATGCGGGCGAGGTCTCAAAAGCGGATGGCTCTCAAACTTTGGACTTGCAGAAAGATGCTTTGCTTGCTGCTGGCATCAAATCCGATCACCTGACCGGGCTTCCGGCCGCCGCGATGATCGGCCGGGGCTGGCGGCTTGCCTGAAGGCGCTGCGCCCGGGCTACATCCTGGTGGTGTGGAAGCTGGATCGGCTTTGTCGCGATCTGCGCCATCTCATCAATACCGTTCACGACCTGGGCAAGCGCGGCATCGGCTTCCGTGGCCTGTGTGGTCGGGGTTCAGCAATCGACACCATCCCAGCGGCAAGTTTAATTTCGGCATATTCGCGGCGCTTGCGGAGTTTGAGCGCGACCTGATCTCCGAGCGCGCGCGCCGGGTTAGCTTTGGCCCGCGCCCGCGGGCGGGCTTGCTCGCAGCCAAACGCTAGGGCAATTCGATGCCCTGAACTGCTATCTGTGGATCGGCAAGCTCTTCGGGAAAGCAGGATCTGCAGAGGCGATTGATGGGGGGCGGTCAGAACAGCATGGAGCGACGATGCGGACAAAATCCCGCTGAGACCAGGATCAAAGTCAGGCCAAGCGCTTTCAAGACGATATATGTGAGTTCAATCGATCGGTTGCGAAGGGAAGATCGACACTTGGTCACGCCGACTTCGCCGCTTGTCATGTGAAGTCCAATGAACGGCGCGGCTACGATCGACACTGGCAGGCCATCGAGCTGCGATTGGGCACGAAAAGGTCGTGATCCTCCGAGGCAAGCTTACGCCCGGGTTCTGTAGGTCTTTGCTGAACAGCGGTAGACCGTGGTACCCGCCTGCTGAGGCTGAGCACGCGTCGGTTCCCACTGGTGGGAAGTGAAAATGCAACATATTCACCAACCGTTCGGACGTGTCGCACTCGCCGATTGGTCGGCAGGTGTGCACCACCTCGACCTTGTCGTCTTGGCAGTCTGGGCAGGGGTCCTTCATTGGAGGTGCGGGAACTATCGACTGTTGCACGAGACTGTCCGGATCGCGTTCGGAACGCTCCTTTAGCAGCGTGAATGCGCGCTCCTGGTCTGCCTGATCTTCCGAAATAAGGAGAGGATAGATCGTCGTATACACGTCCTTTGGAACGATCATCTCGCCCACGCCCGGTACGTCGATGATTGCGGGTGCCGTCAGTCCAGCAAGCGCCGGGATGCCTATCCTACGCCCGTGAAGCCTCACGAACCGTTCGGAGGCTCGGCGCGCCGGACTAGCGTAGACCGGATTGCGTGGCACATAGATTGGCCGATACACGCTCGGCTTTCTGTACAGACTGGGAGCGACATACCTAGGATCAGCGACGTGCACCTTAGGTGCGTATAGCCGCGCCGCTGGTGCAGCCCCGCCGAGCCGCGCGTCTGAGAGAGGCACCCACGCCAATATCAACTCTGACTTTCCGCGCCGCGATTCAGTTCACGATTAATGCGATCCTTGACCCTACGGACCGCAAGAAGCTGCAATCGCGTTTGGGTCTTGCCACTGATCGTCTTGCCATCGATCTTGAAACTGTAGCGCCATTCGCCCGGCAATGCTTCCCGAATGCTGAATTGCACGCCTCTGTGTTGCATAAACTACTTCAACCCCAATAACACGCGTTGCTTCTGTCCGGCTTCACGTCCGTCGAGTGCAGATTGATCCATAATTTCTCGATCATGAAGAGTTAGATACCGAAGAGGACCGCCGGTCCTACAGGACCGGCGGCCAAGTCAAGGGAGGAAACGCCCGTAAGGGCAGCGGCAGCAAGACCTACCGCATGGCACCGCCAATCTCTTGGCGGATCTCGAATAAGCGTCCTTGCGGCCAGACTACAAATGATCCGCCCCCTCATCGAATGGAGGTCGTGCGAAGAGGTCTGCGCAATGCAGGCCCCAAGTAATTCAATTGAGACTGCACGAAAAGAAAAACTTGAGTACGGGGCGTACCAACCGGGCTCTTTCGCGCCTTCTTGTCACATCTTCACAAGGTCATGACCTGCCACTGAGTTTTCATCCCGCAGCGGTTAGAGTCTCGGAGTTTTGTACGCCAAGTGGCGCGGGTGGAGCAACGGACGATCGGCGGAGCTGGTCGGGGTTGCGGAGCCGGTCGTCCGTTGCGGTGAGGTGGGCGGCATAGGCCGCAGGGTGAGGTATTTCAGCGACGAGTGGCTGCGAAAGCCTGGTATCAGCGCGGAGGCAGTGGAGTCGCCCCATATCGCTACCAGCGGACGCCGGTCTGGCAGGAGAGATCAGGCATTGACGGCAGCGAAAGCCGTACTGCTTGGCGTCGACGGCCACGTCGGTGTCGGCCTGATCAGCTATCCGCTTTACCTCTGGCATTGGCCCCTATTGGTTTTTGGTGATTGCAACATTCCGGGGCCTCGTTATTTCACCCGCGATGGAATCGTGCGGGGCCTCCGACATCATGGCAGCCTTTTGCCTCGGCCACCGTTAGGGAGGAAAGATCAGAGGCGCAGGCGATCCAATCGGGCAGCTCGCCGCGAAACAGGCGCTTGACCCTGACGTGTCTGCGGCGGTCCAAGTCGATGGTTCGGCTGCCGAGATGTGCAAAGATCGAAAGATTGAGGTGTTGTTCGAGATAGGCGCGGGCGACGAAGCGTCCAAACAGACCCGAGAGCGCGACCTTGACTTCGCGCGCCTGTCCTAGGGGCTCCTTGAAGACAAAAGGCGTTCCCGCGCCGGTGGGCGCAGCAGCGCGTCGAGAATGGACCACGCGCCATAGGCGGCGCCGAGTGTCTGCAATTCCTCCCTAATTCCGGCATCCTCGATATCGGAGAAGATCGACGGTCGAGCCGGCCACCGGGCTCGCGGCTGCAGGGTCGAAGCTATGAAGAAATGTCCGTGTCAAAGCGCTAGCGCCCGTTTGAGATCGTCGTGCTCGAACGCACTGGCCATGCGGTTGATTTCGGCCGCGCGGATGCCGACGGCTTTGGCCGTGTCGCGCCAGGTCGCGGTCGCTGTCGCGACCTCCTTGATGATCGCGCGGGCCTGCGGCAGCGTAAGCCCAAAATATTCCGACGCGGCTTCGAGCAGATCGAGCGAGCAGGTGCCTTCATCGAGGTCGATGTTCGTCGTCAGCACCCGCGCCTTCACATCGGTGGGGACGGGATTGAGGTCGTAAGCCGGCGAGAGCGACCATCCCGTCTTTCCCAACCAGAGGAAACCATGGTTGCGCAGATGATCATCGACATTGGAGATCATCACGTTGAAGACGACACGCCGGTAGAGGGCGTGAGCGTCCGTCTTTCCTTGCGCACCATGTTGCGCGAGAGCGTCGACAATCTCCGGATAGCTTCCGCGCTCGCCGTCTTTGGCGCCCATCATCGCCATGGCGGACAGGAACGGGATGCGGACGGCGTTGTTGCGATCGAAACGGCGTGACAGCATGACGGCCTTGCCGGCCACGTCGATCAGTTCGTGTTGCGGAGTGGCGATGCCGGCCTTGCTGGCGAGCCGCAGTGCAATCCCCTCCCAGGCCTCCATGCTGTAGCCGTCGGTCTCCTTCGGAAACTTGGCGATCGAGAGATTGCCGTGCTGGTCGACGACCGAGGCCTTCGGCCGGGCACCGCCGAGGGAAGAGCCGGGCGCGAGGATGAGCTGGAGATCGTCGTCCGTTTCCTCGTCGCGGAGAATGCGCTCGGTAATCTGGAGCAGTCGCCCGAGTTCGATCAGGGCGGGCACACCAGCGCGGATCGGCGCCTGGAAGGTTTCTTCGCCGACCCAGCGGAAGCGGAGTGCGCCAAGTCGCGTTTCATCGGCAACACCGAGCAGATAGTCACTTTCTGCAAGCGTGCGAACCGCGCGGCCCTCGCGGTCGGCGAGGCGGCGTTCGGCGCGCTGCATGAGACGGCGGCCCCAGGTGTCAGGCGCGGAGTCGCCGATGGAGCCGAACGTGGCCAGTCCGGCAGGAGGAGCAAAGGCGCCGCGCGTCAGGGCGAGGACGGGTTCCAGTGAGAACCGGTCCGGATCGTCAAGCCACGCGCTATCGTATTCGAAGAGGATGGTCTCTGAGCCTCGGGCACGATTGCTCCTTGCCAGTCCGATGCGGCGCGTGCGGCCGCCGAGATCGATATGCACCTCGAAGTCAGCCATTGCTTGAGGCTCCGGTCTTGCGCTTGAGGTGGATATGCTTTGGCAGCTCGGCGCTGGCGAGCGCCTGGCCGACGCTGTCGTTGCTGATGTCCGCGACCTTGATCAGGCCGTCGAGCAAGCCGAGCGCCTGAAGAACGCCGGCGTAGATGCCGATACTGACGTTGGTGTCGCCGGCCTCGACTCTTTGCAGCGTCGAGCGGGACGTGAAGGCGCGCTCGGCGACGACCGCCATCGGCAGCCGCCGGCGCCGCCGGGCATCGTGGATGTCGGCGCCGAGCTTGCGCAGGGCCCGTCGAACGGCGGCGGGAGGGTTGTGTGGGGTCGGCATTTGGTACCTTCACGCTACAGATTTGCCAAATATGTAGCACGAAGCTTACAAATACTCTAGCAGGACCGGTATTATGGTAGGGAGGTGTCCGCCAAAGCGTATATAATCGGCCAGGAAGAAGGCCTGTTGGTTCAGAACTTCAGAAACCGGTGTAATCTCCGAAAGTCGATATTAGCATCTCGTGACCGAGGGTTGAGGTGAGCCCATTACCTGTGAGCGCGAGCTGTTCGCGCTCCCTCATCCGGCCTCCCGCTCAGTGACGATGCTATCTTCCAGCAGTGGAAGGTCGAGGCTCTCAGGCATGGCCTTGCCTGCGATGGCCTGAAGGTCTCCGACCATTCCAACCGTGGAGTCGATAACCGCCAGTATCTGCGTCTCCCGCTTGGCCCACTGGCGGACCATGAACTTTCGTTCTTTGTCGAGATCGTCGCGCATGTCATTGCGACCACAGCCGTTTGAGCTGAACGACGAGAGCGGCCTTGAGCTGGTGCTCCTCAGCATTGGGCAGGCCGAGATCAGCGAAAATGTTGCCGGAGCCTTGGCTATGGGTGGGCAGCTTTTTCTCCGTGCTCAACCTTGGCGTACTGGTCAAGGTATAGCTGGGCGAACTCGTCGAATGTGAGCTGATCCTGTTTGGGCCGCTTGGCGCGTTTCTCGGCGGCTGGGTCGGCGCCGTTTGCCACCATCCCCAGCAGGCTCTTGCCTAGGGTCCGGGCGGCGTCCGGCGCCATCTTGCCGACGGTGAATCGGCGGACCGGGGCCGTTCGGCCGGATCCCGCCCGGTAGACGATGATGAACGACTTTGCCCCGGTGGGGCGTGCCCTCACGCCGAAGCCCGGCAGCTTCCCGTCCCAGACGGTGTATTCGGCCGCCTGGGGTTCCAGCCTGCTAGGGTTTTGCACATGATCTGACCGCTCATTTTCCTCCGGGAAGCACGGGGGAAGCACCGCGGTGACAATCACAGAGCCGATGCTCTGATTTCCTTCGGCCGTGAGGCGTGGGATGGTGCGGGCGGGTAGGTGAGGGACTAGCTGGTATGTTTTGCGAACTAGCCGTCAGCGCGCGATAAAGTCTCCAATTCAGGCTCGGAAACTGTCTGCCAATCGCAAGAAATTCTTAAGCAGCACGTCACCTTGTTCCGAAAGGACGGACTCCGGGTGAAACTGTACGCCATAGGTTGGGTGATGCCGATGTCCCAAGGCCATAATCTCGCCTTCGTTTGACCGGGCCGTCACCTTGAGATACGGCATGTCTGGCTCATCGAGTTCGACCGTCAGAGAATGGTAGCGCCCAACAGAAAGCGGAGACGGGAGTTGCTCGAACAAGCCTCGGCCGTCATGGGTTATGTGTGAGGCTCGGCCGTGCATGGGACAACGTGCACGCGCCACGCGTCCGCCGAAGGCGCTCGCAATACACTGGTGCCCAAGGCAGATGCCAAGAATTGGGACACGACCCGAAAATTCGCGGACAGTGACAGTGGATATGCCGGCCTGCGTTGGCGTGGAGGGACCGGGCGAGATGACGATTGCACGCGGCTTGAGCGCTTCGAGTTCGGCGAAGCTGATTGCGTCATTGCGGATTACTTCCGTATCGGCGCCAAGCTTGCGGAAATAGCGCGCAATGTTGAAGACAAAGGAGTCGTAATTGTCGATGATGATAATCAAGGAGCACCAGATCGATCGGCACCAAAGGCGTCAAAGATCCGCTGTGCCTTGGCAAGCGTCTCGTCATATTCGGCTTCAGGATTCGACATCGCCGTTATTCCGCCGCCTGCATGAAACATGGCCAAGTCGTCATCGATCATCACAGTGCGAATCGCAATGTTTGTGTCCATGTGTCCATTGAATCCGATGAAGCCGATCGCCCCGCAATAGACCTCTCGAGCCATTCCCTCGATGTCCGCAATGATTTCCATTGCTCGCACCTTTGGAGCACCGGTCACGGAGCCGCCCGGAAAACAGGCGCGAAGCAGACTGACAGCGTCCTGGCCTGCAGCAAGTGCGCCTCTGACGATCGAGACGAGGTGGTGCACTGAGGCATAGGATTCAAGGTTGCACAGTGCTGCAAGCTCGACCGAATGGTCTGTACAAGCGCGTGATAGATCATTGCGCAACAGGTCGACGATCATGATGTTCTCGGCACGGTCCTTTTCGGACGCAACAAGGATTTCGGCACGACGCCGATCTTCCTCGGCATCAGCGGAACGTGCGATTGTGCCCTTGATGGGGCGCGTTTCGACCTGTCGTCCATCAAGTTTAAGAAAGCGCTCTGGAGAACTCGATGCGATCGTCAGCTTGTCATAGCGCAAGAGGGCTGCAAACGGTGCCGGGTTCAATGACCGGAGCTGGCAATAGAAGGTGAGCGGATCGAACAGTGGCGACACCTTGGCACTGAAGCATTGCGCGATGTTCGCCTGGAATATCTCCCCGGCCAGAATCAGCTCGATGACGCGTTGGACCGCAGCCACGAAACGTTCACGGCTAAAGTTCGAATTCCAGGCGCCTGCCGTGCTGGGGATTATAATCCGCGGCAACTTTGGTCTGGCAAGCAGCGCTTCAAACTCGTCGGCCCGACGACGGGCGCGCTCCGTTCGTCGAACGGGGTCTTGCTCCGGCCATCCGGTCGAGACGATCCAACACCTGTGGTCCCGGTGATCGAAGCTGACCACCACATCATAGAAATGCAGTATCGATTGGGGCAACCGGAGACCGGGAATTGACGGCGCCGGCAGCCGCTCCAGCGTTCGGTTCAGATCGTAAGCAAGGAAACCCGCAGCGCCGCTCTGGAACGGCGGGAGATCGGGGCGATGCGCTTCTCGGTATCTGGCGAGAAGGTCGCGGAGGACCGTCCACGGATCGCCAGTAAGCGCCTCCCCATTCCAGCTTGCCTGTCCATTGGCGACAGAGTAGGTGCTGAACGGTTCGCAGGCCAGATATGAGTAGCGCCCAAGCAGCTCATGGCCTGCCGCGCTATCGAGAAAGGTAAGCTGCGGCCGCTGCGCAAAGCATCGCAACGCCTTGATGGGCTCGATCCACTGCAACTCGCGCACGTGCATGGCGATCGGTTACCGACGATCAGCGGGCGGTGAGGCCGACTCACCGTGGTGCCATCGCAAACAAGGATTATTTTCGTCCGACACGTACAAAACCTCGAGGCTGATCATCAAGCTAGTCGCGGCCACCTGGTCGGCGACGTTGCGCAACTTGGCTTAACCCTCCCGTTCCAGCGAAATGGACGTCTGTTGATAGCTCGTAGTCAGCGGCAAACCGCAGCTCCCGAACTGGCCGGACGCACCGGATTGCCTCTCGATACAAATCGTGCGTTTTGTACGCATCGAGTTCCGCCTCGCTGTCGAACTCACCGTATACAACTACGTCGATCTCGTTGCCGAGCTGATCGCTCTTGCGGTTGCGCGCAACCTCGAGCCGGCGGGCATGTGGGATAGACGTGAGAACGGATAGACCTTCAAGGATTTGGTCGATCCCGTCCTCATCCTTTGCTGTGAAGAATACGATGTGACGGATCATGTGGCCGCAAACGTGGCGCTGCAATTTGGTCGCGTTCTTATATCGGGATGAAGCTTAGCGCAACGCTGCAAAGGCGTTCTGATTAACGTGGCTCGTTCGGTGAGCCTGTAGAATCGAGCGATCATCGGGATCGGAGGCCGTCGTCAGCCACCTGTAGTCGCCATCGCGAACGCAGCGGTGTTAGCGCGCGGTAGATCAAGGCGCGCTCGATCGGTGCCAAATGGCCTAAGGTGAGTTTTGGGCGCCTCATTGCGCAGCGAGATCACCAGTCGGCGCCGACCTGATGTTTCCGGCAGAGCGTTCATGCCGGAACCTCGCAAGACCGACCAGCTGTCCGAGACCGATGTAATCGCTGGCGCGCAGAATGCCAGGAACGCTGGTGCTGACCGTTTACAAGGCTGGTCGTGAGAGCCGGATCACGGTGCCAGAAAGAAGTACATAATGGACGAAAGTGCAGCCGTTGGTCTTTGCGACGTGATCACAATTGTCGGCGGCTTGCTTTTGACCAACAAAATCCCGTAAGCCGACGCCACACAATTGCCAGGCCCGCAACTCTCAAGCCAGAGCTGCAGTGCACTGTGCATAGACATTGGGGTAAGAGATCCATGCAGGTTACGTTGATGAAGGGAAAAATCCATCGCGCCTCCGTGACCCAAGCCGATCTGCACTATGAGGGCTCGATATCGATAGATCGGATCCTGCTGAATGCGGCAGGATTCTTGATCAACGAACGCGTCGAAATCTACAATATCGAAACGGGAGCGCGGTTCGCCACCTATGTGATTGAGGCGCCGGAAGGATCGGGCACGATAGGTCTAAATGGTGCGGCCGCGCGGCTCGCGATGAGCGGAGACAAGGTGATTATTGTTGCTTATGCGTCTTTTGACGAGGCGGAAGCGAATACATTCAAGCCGCGCGTTGTGCTGGTCGATCAAAAAAACCGGATGTTGTCGGCATGAAAGCGACAACGCCGAGCCGTTGATCTTCGTTGAGCACTGGACCTTGTGCTCGATGCCGCTCGACATCAGAGCCAACGGATCCGGTCGGCCAAGGTGGGTCAAGCGATGTCGCGGCTGTGCGCGCTTTGAAATAAACCCGCTGCGCAGTCTCGGGCCGGGAGCCGGATCTATGATTCATCGGACGATTGTCCTGCGCCGGCGAGGCGTCCACATACAACAGGCCAATCCGTCTATATCGAGCCGGCCGGCGGGTGGCTGACGGGGGCGGCTTCTGATCGGCAATTGCGAGGAGCACGAAAGTTTCGGAACGGAAGGTGTCTTTGGAACGGAAACTCCCGTTCGTTAGCACGATCATCGTAGTTTCCTGTACCATACTTGGGCCGGCCCCGCTCGGCGTCCTTGTGGATGCTCCCGTGCACAAGTCGAGAACGCACTAATCACTTCGTCGGCCGATATGCGCTGCTAGGTGTACGATTTCGCACTATTGCGACGATGCCAAAGCGGGTGGTGAACTCAGGCACCGATCGTACAGCGATCGTTCGAAACGTACCGTTATGCATCTATTGGGATACACCCTGCCGGATGTGGATGCCTCCGTTCGGTCCGGACAGTGTTTGTCGGCCGATAACAATCTTAACCTGACACATCGCGAAAAATGCAACTAAGGAGAGCGCAATTGCGCAGGCGGCGGAGTTCTCGGTTCAACCATATGAGTTGGCACGCTGGGCAAGGCCATCAGGAGCGATGTGGCAATGAACGCGAAAGGTATCTGGCATGTCGTGTTGCTGCTATTTGGCATCAAGCGGGTCGACGATAAATTGTCGCTGGCACTGAACATGGTGGAGCGACGCGCGTACAATTGTGGATTGCCGTGGTCTGGAAGACAAAAGGTCAAGCTCGATGAGACAACAGCGGATTGTGGTGGCCGGTACAGGCGCTGGAGTCGGAAAGACGGTTTTCTGCGCGGGGCTGGTTAATCTCCTCGGCGCCAACTTCTGGAAGCCGATCCAGGTCGGCGTCGAAGGAGAGACTGACAGCGAGTGCGTCGCTCGGCTTAGCGGCCTTTCCTCCGATCGCATCGTGCCCGAGCGCTATTGTCTGCGAAAGGCGGTTCAGCCGCATCATTCCGCCGAGATTGAAGAAGTTCGCATCAACGCGGATCCGTTCGACGTGCCGGGCAACGGAGAGCATCCACTCGTGATCGAGGGGACCGGAGGACTGATGGAGCCATTGAATTGCGGCACGCTTTACATTGACGTCTTCGAGAGATGGCGACTTCCTGTCGTGCTCTGCGCGAGCACAGCTGTGGGGACTATCAATTATTCACTGCTGTCCATAGAGGTTCTCCGAAAACGCCAGATCGACGTTCTAGGAATTGCCTTCGTTGGCGAAAAGAACGCTGATGCTGTGAGAGCAATTTGCGAGATCGGCCGGGTGCGTTGGCTAGGGCGACTGCCCTGGATTGCTCCTCTGTCGGCGGACGCGCTGCAAGCCGCGTTCAAGGCCTCATTCCGGTGCGAGGATTTCAAGCCACTACGCTAATGAAGAAGTCGTCGACCGCTTGCGCAACCCGCTCGACACGAAAATGACAAGGGTGTGAGCGTTCCATCGTACCCTAGAACGCTATGTCGCCTTCAAGTCCCGCGGCATGAAGCGACTCGCCTGCTTTCTTGCGCAGAATATTCCCTTGCGTGGAGGCCGTCAGCCCTTGCAGGCGCACTTCAGAAGTCGGGACGAGCGTGATGCCCGTAACTTGGGCAAAAATGTCCATTCCGTCCTTGAGTCCTAGCGCATCGAAGGAACGGCGCGTAACGCGAGATAGAAGGCGTGTGCCGGGGCCGCCGGTCTCGAGCGCGAGCAGCAACGTGACCTCGCCCGTCCCGAATGGCGCGGAAGCTTCGATGCGAGCGGGAAAGACATTGAGGATGGAGCTCGCGCGCGGCAGCTCACGCGCGACGCTGACGTCGCGGGCCGCGACGCGAAGCCGCTGCCGCGCGCCCGGGGCGAGTTGTTCCTTTGGCACAACCAAGCGCGCACCATTTAAGCCGAGGACGGCCAGCCCATCCATTCCGTCATAGTCGCTGACCACGGCGTCAAGACTTACGGCCGCTTCGTTGCGATCGGCAAGAGGCAGCGCAAGGTCGCTCTGCAGGGTATGCAATGGCCCAGCCGCTGAAACAACGCCATGTTTCATCATGACGAGATTGTCGGCCAAGCATTCTATATCAGTCATGTCATGGCTGCTATAGATGATGGGCAGCGCTAGTTTGTCATGCAACCGCTCGAGGTACGGCAGAAGATCGCGCTTGGTGGAGTGATCGAGCCAGTCGAGCGGCGCTTCGATCACAAGTAGTCGCGGCCCAGATAATAGCGCGTTACCGATTGCGACACGCTGACGCTCGGCGTCAGAAAGAAGTGAGGGAGAACGCTCAAGCAGCGGCACCAAGTCGAGCAATTCGGCCGTCCGATCAAGTTCAATAGAGGCCGTTTCGGATTGGGGTACGCCGTAAAGCAGGTTGCGTCTGACGGACAAGTCGGAAAATAGAATTGGCCGCTGGAAGACATGGCAGATCGGACGCAGATGCGGCGGACGGAACGTGTCTTCATCCTGCCACACCTCGCCATCGAATGCGCAGAACCCAGTTGGCAAATGGTCGAGGCCGGCGATACAACGCGCCAGTCTGGTGTTGCCGCAGTCAGGCGGGCCAAAAATGGCCGTTATCGCGTTGGCCGGCACGCTGAAATGCGCATCAAGCGGAATGCTGGCGAGAGAGCAGCTGAGGGCGACCTCGATGAGGCCTGGTTTTGCAATTCTCATGTGCTCGCACCAGCGCTCAATCTGTCGATCAAATTGATGAGAAGCGTGGCCGGAAGCGTGGACAGCACGCTGCCGCCGGCGCTCACGCGCCCGATGTCCCGGCCTCGAGGGCGACGCAGTATCGGGCGGCGGAATTGCAGGCCGACAGGTTTGCGACGGGCAGCAGCTTGAGCTCCACGGCATTTACCGCAACGACGGTCGAGCTCCGCGGAACACGTTCGCCGATCGCTCGATTGACGCGCTGCTCCGCAGCTGCATGGAGATTCTCGATCGGTTTGCTCATGCGCAAGCCGGCAAAAAGAAGCATCTGAAATGGCTCGGCTGGCGTAGTTTAGCTGTAGAACCATCGACTTGCGCCGAAGCTTCATAGCCTCGTCTTCGGTTTTGCGCTTGAATAACTCCCTAACCTCTTTGGTGAGCAGCGCGAAGTTCGTGCCGGACGCCTTATTGATGTTCACTGCTCGTGCATTTCCGGCCGTGAGCCGCATGAGCGCGACATCGGTCACCAGTTGGGCAAGCATTTGAGGACTCCGGGGACAGAGCCGCCGCGACCGCCTTCCTCGCGACCGCTCTTTGCTCTTTCCGAGCAATCCGCGTGCCATTTGAGGATATCATAAGCCTTGCTGGCAAAATGAAATGCGCATAGGTGGCGGGGCAGATTTCTGACGTAGTCGCGCCGCGTTGTTACATTTCGACCTTTGTGTACCAAGCTGGACATTTAAGGCAGACGAGATGAAAACTCGAGCTAAGAGCCCGGCGAATTCCGCTGAGCTTCGAAATGTGACGTCGTATTGACCTCACGACCAAGATGCCTCTCCACCGACGACGCACAAACTGGCGTTTCAGTCTCTCGCCGTCTTTGGCGCGCGGCCGAAACAAACCCGCAGCGCAATCCTTGCTGAGCTTGCTTTCCATCCCACTTGTCACCCTATCGAACGAGCCACGAGATCATGCACGCGAGGTGCTGGCCAAAGGCTCGGTTGTCGTCCGTTGACGGTTCTCCGAAAGCGGGTTCAGCGACGGGGGTGCCGACTGCGCATCAGTTTGAGGAGTATTCTCATTTGGTGACAGACATGGAATCGGGACCTATGAACCAGCATCCAGACTCTTGGTCATGAAAATCCGGAATGTTTCAGGTCGGTCGCAAGGCGTTCGGCCGAAGGGCTTCCACCCATTTCGAGCGTACAAATCCGAGAAATCGATCGTATAGAGGAAAGCTAATCGACAGCCGCGGCGTCGCCCTTCGTCTTCGAATTCCTTTAAGACCTTTGTTGCTAAGCCCTTTCCTCTTAATTGCTCGGGTAAAAAGAATGCATCTACAAACAACAGTCCGACCGATGAAAGCCCTATCGCACCGCCCACAACGAGCTTGGTTTCCGGATCCGTCAAGACCACAGCGAGCGGATGATTGGTGCCGGTCCTGGTAATAAGACAATTGCAATCGTTGTGGCCTCTCTCGATTGCCTTTACGATGGAGGGCGAAATTACATCGGTTACAACAAGGGTAAGCATTCCATTCTCGTGCCAAACGCCAGTTTCATCGCTGTGATGAAGAGACATTCGCGACCACAGACAAGCAATCGCATTCAATTGCCCCGCATCGGTATAAGCGCCGCTCTCAGTATCGCGCTGGCCAGTGTTTGTCGGGCGTTCGCATCTATGATTGCGCGCAGCGGAGACGGCTTTGATCGCACTGCGTCATGAGTGAAACGCATTTTTGACTTGCGCGCATTGGCTCATTTCGCGCGTTACGCTGCAGCGCTTCAGAAATCATGGCGGCTCAGCCAAGCATGAACGCAACGATTACCGACAATTTGATCTGTTGCCTCAAAGTCCTGCATGGATGGCCACGTTGGATAGACTATAGAGAGACAATCGAGCTCTGAAACTACCAAAATAGATAGTCGATATTGTTGCCTTGAATAGCAGCTAGAGCCCTTCGCGCTCCACGTCGACCGTATTTCCGAGCCAGATGGCAGAAACGGAGTCGCCAAGGCTGGTGAGGGCAACCCCCGATCTCTTCACGCTGGCTCAATGATCAACGCCGACGGCATCGTTCAGACCCATCGTGAACTGCAGCGCCTTGCCGGGGACCGTGGTTGGCTGAACGGCTCGCGGTTGGTCAATCGCCTGGCGGACCGGCTGGCGATGTCGCACCTTCAGATTGGTCAGAACCTGCTCGCGCTGGCGCAGGTAGGCGTAACCGACAATATAAGACCAACCGGTGACGGCCTCGGACGGGTCAACATCCTGCAGCGCTTGCCGGAGGAGCCGACGCCGATATCGGAACATGCGCAGGAATGGCTTATATTAGTCTGGTTTCTTCAAAAGACCTTGACGTGGCCGTGCAAGCGGCGCTGGCCGATTTGGGGGCTGGTTTGGCGGGCCTTTCCCGCTGCGATATGGAGCATCTCCTGGAGGGTTATTCGGCTCTTAGCGGATCGCGATGAGCTCGCTGATCGCGACCCCTATGAGCTTAGTGCCAAATACGCGTTGGGGTCGTTAAAGGTCTTGGGGAAGCTGGGCAGGGCGCTCTCGGCGGCCGGATATCGGCCTCTTTGTTTGGCGCCAGGCCGCGATATGTGCTGGCGGCGGGGCCCGCTCAAAGCAAATTCGGTCGTGTCTCAGTTTGAAATTTCCTAGGTTCCCGCTTCTTGTAGGGGCCGCGCAGAGCCGGTGCCGACCGCTTGTCGATCAGGGTTACGGCGTCTTCCATTTTCATGACGTGATCGACCAAGCCCGACGCCATCGCCGGGGTAGCGCCGAGCGTCTTATGGACCCGGCAGAAGTCGTAGAAGAAGAAGTAGAGCGCCAGCGCGTGGCAGTGGTTCTCGAACTTCTTGGAGAAGGCATTGGTCAGGCGGGTGAAGCGGCGCATGGACATGCGCATGGTGAGGTTCTGGCGCTCGGCAAAGGAAGTGTTGACGAGGTTCGGGTCCGGATTGCCCATGATCGGGTTCTTGATCGCGCCAATGCACTTGGGAGGGCTATAGCGGCCGAGACCGGCGTAGTCGGTCGCGAAAATCTTGTTCAGCATCGCATAGTCGGCATCAAACCCCGCGTCCAAGACAGCCTTCAGGTAGGCCTTATGGCCATCCGTGGTGAGCTGGACGCGGTTGGCAAGGCGGGCCTTCAAGTCGTGCAGGAAGGCCGTTCCTGTGTGTGCGCCACGGTCGCCAACGTGCCAAGAAACGATCAGCTTGGAGTCGGCATCAATGGCAGTCCACGTCCAGACGTCGCCCGCATCGGCCTTGGCGAACTTGACGTTCTTGTTCTTGGCGTAGCTGAACGACCAAATCTCGTCGCACTGGACGGCCTTTGAGGGCACGTTGCGCACGGTCGCATCATGGAATGCGGCGCAAGCCTCGCCAGCGTCCACCAACAGCTTCGTAACCGTGTTGATCGATGCGCCGGTAATCCGGCTGATCGACCGCATGCTGCTGCCCTCGCAGAGCATCAAGAGGATTTGGACGCGGGTTTCAACCGGAAGCCTGTTCATGACGCCGATTTGACTGAAAAAACTTGCTATTGTCAAGCATAAAGTTCAGTTTAAGCCATTGCATTAAACCGGCTTGAACTATATAAGAATCAATGCCATACGGCGCGGATGGATATTGTGTTCGCAGACCCAATATTGGCGCTGATTGAGACGGAAGACGCGGGGCAAACGCGGCTTCCTGTCCCTGTCATTAGGTCGGCTAGGAGAAAGCTGACCCTCATTCGTGCCGCGCCGGATGATCGTGCACTGAGGAACTGGAAAAGCTTGCACTACGAAAAACTAAAGGGGGATCGTGATGGCTATCGGTCAGTCCGGGTCAATGAGAAATACCGGATCGTGTTCTCGCTCAACGAAACCACGAGGCCGCCCACCGTCACAATAATCGCTGTAGAGGATTATCACTGATGGCACAGGTCAAAATCGCATCCGTGGACCATCCGGGTACGTTCATCACAGAGGAGCTTGAGGCCCGTGGCTGGTCTCAGGTTGATCTGGCGTACATCCTTGGAATGTCGGTGCAGCAGCTCAACCCGCTTCTCACCGGCAAGGCCAACATCACCCCTGATTTGGCTGCCGCGCTGGGCGACGCATTCGACATGCCCGCCGAGTTCTTCGCCAACTTGCAGAAGCTCTATGAACTCAATCGAGTCAAACCGGTGGACCCGGGGGTGCGCACCCGCGCGTCTTGGGTAGCGCACTTCCCAGTCCGCGAAATGATAAAGCGCGGATGGATCGAGGATACCGAGCCGGGCTTGCTCGATCTCCAAATGCTTCGGTTCTTTGGCAAGAACCGCGTGGAAGATATCCCGTTCATTGGCGAGGGAGAAATCACGGCCTATGCCGCCAAAAAGAGCAGCGGATATGAGGGCACAACGGCGATTCAGTACGCATGGCTGCATCGGGTGATGACTATTGCGAAAATGCAAGAGGCTCCGCCGTATTCCGAAGATGCTCTTAGAAAGAACCTGGGGCGGCTCCGAGCACATTTGCTCGACAAAGATGACCTGATCCATATTCCGGAGATTCTTCACGCGTGCGGCGTTCGTTTTGCTCTGGTCGAAGCCCTGCCGAAATCAAAAATCGATGGCGTATGCGTCTGGGTAGACGGTCAACCGGCCGTTGGAATGACAACTCGGTTAGATCGCTTCGACAACTTTGCCTTCGTGCTGCGCCACGAATTGGAGCACGTCCTGCGAGGCGACGGCAGAGACGTATCTTTTGCGCCGGTGGACGAGATCGACGCCGCGCACTTTGATGAGCACGCTGATAAGCCTGACGAGGAGAAGCGGGCAGATGGGGCGGCGATAGAGTTCTGCATTCCCAAGGCGCAATTGAACTCGTTTTTGGCGAGAAAGGGTGCGTTCATATCGGAGCAGGACGTTATTGCCTTTGCCGCTCGCTTGGAAATCCACCCTGCAATCGTAATCGGGCAAATACAGCATAAGCGTCAGAACTACGCTTGGCTCAGGAAATACCAAAACAGTATTCGCGACTACTTGATGGACTGGAAATTCGTCGATGGTTGGGGACGACTTGTACCAACCGGATTATAGGAGGCCAGAATGGCCACTTACGATGAGCAGTTGCTACGGGCGTGGAATGAATGGGAAGAAATCACGGGAGCGGCAGCCAACGACCCGGACGATTTCGTAGTTTGGGCAGTTGAAAACAACCGACTTGCCCCACGACCTCAGGACCTTCGGAAGTTTCTACGGCGGCAAGTTTCCCGAGTCCTGCGGCAGGCTAGCCGAATGGATGAGGCTGGTTTCTCCTACAGAGCTAAACAGTCGGTCCTTTCCTTTGAGGATGATGGGACATCGCGCCGTGTCTGGTTCGATACGGACAAGGGCGGAACGCCGAATCTGCGACAGAAGGCCGTCAGACAGCGTCGGGATGCCGCCGCGAACGACGTTTACCGTGCGATTTGCGACGTTGAGCATATGAACAAGGTGTTCCCTGACGATCCGCAACTAACTTTCTTCCTCGATTTCTCTGACGACGTTGCAGAGCGGCGCGCTGCTGATCTATTGAATCGGGACCGGGATGACGACGAGGATGAGGCGGCTTAATGCCCCGTGGACCAAAGGGTGAGAAACGCCCCGGCGACGTGATCGGAGCCGCCATTAGGGTTGGCCGGATCGCAACCGGAGAGATCGAAGAACCGACCGGAAAGGCTCCTAACCGGGCCAAAGGGGGCAGGAAGGGTGCCAAGGTCCGCGCCAAGGTGCTTTCCCCTCAAGAGAGGTCAGAGATCGCCAGAGCGGCGGCAGCGGCCCGGTGGAAGAAGGGCTAGCGGTAAGCTTTCGCGACAGAGGCAAAAGCTATGACAGATGACCACAGAAGAGCCGTTGAGGATATATTTGACGCCTACATCAAAGCTGACAGGGGTCCGCCTGATGACGTTGTCCTTGCTTTGAATGACTGGATTGGCGGTTCCCCAAACGAATTGCGAAAGTGGTTCGCAAAGTACGCCCGATCTAAGGGCTCAAACCTATTCTTTCTCCACTATCCGGCGTTCGGCCAACCCGGCTGCGAATTTGAGCGCCCCGAGTAGTCGTCCCCCATTTTCAAACTGAGACACTACCGCAAATTCACACTGTTGGTCGAGAACCCTGAATGCATGGAGCGCTTGGTCATTCTCGGTTTGACCGAGCGTATCACGGTCATTGCGACCTACGGCTGCGGCATAACGTGGTCCTGACTAGCTGTCGAAGGCCGATTGGACCGGATCAAGCTCGCCCGCGTGTCCGGAGCGCCGCCAACCACGATGGCGGAAAGCCGCTGCCGCCGAAACGTGTTTTTGGGAGACCTTGATCTGGCGGGTATCGACATATTTTTGAAGTTGCGCGAGCTAATCCCGCATCTTGGGGTAAGTGCGCTCTATAGTCCGATGTTGATCGCAGTCGCTGACGCCGGGACAAGCCATCCGCATTGCGCGTTAGTGGAGAAGCTGGGTCAGCCTGACATGTACAGCAGCGATCGGGATGTATCCCGCCTTGCTGCCGCATGCCGCCTCCGCGCGGTCGATCAGGAAGCCGTCTCAAATCAAGATATTCTGCAACTGGCGGATCGCGTTCTGGAGTAATTTGATCGTGAAGCGGAGTTCGTCCGAGCACTGCAAAGGGCGGCGCCATCGATTTGGTTGAGGCTGTCGGGGCGCGATCCCGCCTCTGGCGCCAGCTTCGAAATCTTTGGGCGGAGCGGGCGCAGGACGCTCTACTCCCAAGAAACGGCCTGACAGCCTGTTCGAGACGGGGCGACAGAAGCGCGCCGATACATCGTCGGGCGCTATGGTGATCTGTACGTGCGCTGGGCTGGACAGGATTTAAGCCCCGCGACGAACGGACCTACGGCTTGCATCCTGAACGTAGCTACAGAGCATCAGCGTTTCGACCAAGACGCCTTCTCGCTGATGCAGCTCATGATGCCTTGCCGATGAGCTCCTCGTTCATGCCGGCATTCCGTTTGGGGCGAGATCTCCCTGGTTGGGCGTGGAGGAGGGGGGGGCTTGCATAAAAGATGCGGGAAATAGGTTAGAAACGCTGCCAAACTGCATGGAAAAAATAGAATATTTGGCGATCCGCTCGTACAGCGGACACAAAAATATCTTTGCGGAAGTGAAACGACGCGCGAGGGGTGATGAGGAGTTCGACTGTCTCTGCGGTCGAGGTTTGTCCGGAAGCTGTATTGTCGGGCTCCGGCCAAGTCCCGTGCGGTCTTTTGCGGCTATGCAATGTCGGCAAAACGTTCGGGTTCACGCGGGTGCTGCAGGGGGTCGATCTCGATCTCGCGCGCGGTGAGACGATTGCGCTGCTCGGCGAAAACGGTGCGGGCAAGTCTACGCTTTCCAAGATCATATCCGGTGTCATCCGGCCAGACGATGGTGGTGAAATGACCCTGGAAGGCACGTCTGTGGCTTTCCAGGCTCCGCGCGACGCGTTGGCGCATGGGATCGCGCTCATCCCGCAGGAGCTTGCCTATGTGCCGCATCTGTCCATTGCCGATAATGTGATGCTTAACCGCTGGACCGGCAGGCTTGGCGTCGTCACGCATCGTTCGACGCGGCAGGCCGCCGAGCGAGCCGCTGCCGGTATCGGCGTTGATCTTGGTGACGTGTCGCGCCCGATGGTTCGTCTCACTCTTGCCGAGCGGCAAATTGTTGAGATCGTCAAGGCGCTGAGCCGTCAAGCGCGCATCATCGTGCTGGATGAGCCCACGGCAGCGCTCAGCCAGGAGGAGAGCCGCAGGCTCTTCGACGTCGTTGGTCGCCTGAACCGCGATGGCGTCGGGATCATCTACGTTTCGCACCGCATGGACGAAGTGTACGAGTTCAGTCGGCGTGTCGTCGTCTTGCGCAATGGCCGTAAGGTCGCCGATTTGGCTACGGCCGGTACCAGCAAATCGGAGCTGATCCGCCATATGCTCGGTCACGATCAGCACGGAAAGCGGGCCAGGATTGCGTCCGTGACCTCCTCAAAAGCCGCGACGCTCGTCGTCAGCAACTGGTCGCGACGCGGCATCCCCTCTCTTGCCGGGGTGTCATTCACCGTTGCTGCCAACGAAATCGTCTGCCTTTATGGACTGCGGGGTTCTGGCGCCGAGCTTGTGGCGCAAGGGCTTGGCGGGGCGCGAAGCGACATCTCCGGCGCTTTCTCATTGCATGGGCGCGACGGCCCAATTCCCTCCACGCCGATCCAGGCAAGGAAGCTTGGCGTCGGCTATGTCCCTGCCGAACGCAAACGCGAGGGGCTGGTGCTGAAACGAAGTATCCGCGAGAACCTCGTTTCGCTCGTCCTGCCGCATATGTCTCGTTTCGGCGTCGTCCGCGTGGGCTTCGAACGACGGTGGGCGAGTGAGATCGGCAAACGCTTCGACGTACGCTACCGCCGCTTGGATCAGCCGGTCAGCCAGTTGAGCGGCGGCAACCAGCAGAAGATCCTTCTCGCTTCGCGCATGGCAATGGCCCCTTCCTTCCTCGTTCTACAGGAGCCGAGCCGCGGCGTCGACGTCGGGGCGCGCGCGCAGATCCACTCTTTTCTTCGCGACATCGCCCGCACGAAGTGCCCGATGGTCGTCGTCACATCCGATATCGAGGAGGCAGTCGAGCTGAGCGATCGGTTGATCGTGATCCGAGAAGGGCGTGTCGCCGGGGAGCTAAGCGGCGGCGCCAAGACTCAGGCGGCTGCGGCCGCGCTCGCGGCAGGAGGCATTTGACCAGATGAGCCAGGCAGTCATTGAGAGCACCGCGCCGGAATCGGCCGCCGATCCCGCAATACGGCGACAAAGGCTGGTTCGCGTCCTTCTTCAGTTCTTCGGGATGGGCTTCTTCTACCTTCTGATTGTTGTCTCGCTGTCCTTCGCGAGCCCGTTTTTCCTGACCTGGACCAACGCGGCGAACGTGCTCACCAATGTCACGGTATTGGGCATTGTCGCGCTAGGGCAATCGCTCGCGATCATTTCCGGTGGATTCGACCTCTCGGTCGGGGGCGTTCTTCCACTGGGCTCGGTGCTCTTCGCGCTCTTTTCCAATGCTGGCGTGAGCGTGCCCGTCGCCATCGCGCTCGTTATCCTCATCGGGGCCATCGTCGGCTTGATCAATGGCCTCATCATCACCAAGATCAAAATCAGTCCGCTGATCGTCACGCTCGGCACACTGTCGATCACTGCTGGCTTGGCCTATGCGGTGACTGACGGTGTCACCGTGCCACTCACCAATGCCGATGCGGGCGTGCTGGCTGATCCGGCCTTTGCCAACGTTCCCTGGTACGTCGTCAGCTTTGTCGTTCTCGCGCTTGCTAGCTCCTTTCTGCTGAGCGCTACCGTTTACGGACGTATGCTCTATTCGGTCGGCGGCAATCCGGAAGCGAGCCGCCTTGCTGGCATCCGCGTCGATCTCGTGACGATCTCGGTCTACGTGCTCTGCGGATCGCTTGCCGCCTTTGCTGGCGTCGTTGTTTCCAACGAGCTCCTCGCCGGTTCGGCAACCGTCGGATCTGACGCCGCACTGTCCTCCATTACGGCCGTCGTGCTCGGCGGCGCTTCGCTGTCGGGCGGCGTAGGCAATATGGGTGGCACGCTGATCGGTGTCTTGATCCTCGGGACCATGGCGAACGGGCTGGCGCTGCTGCACGTGCCGTCCTTCTACCAACAGATTGTGACCGGAACCATTTTGCTCATCGGAGTCAGTTTCGCCAGGCTGCGTGAAGTGCTCGCACGCGAGGAGGGCTGAGTGGCTGCGGCACTCTCCCCAAAGCAGGCCCAACGGCCGGCTGACAGTTTTTACTAAAGGGAAAAGGGGACATCATGAATTGGAAGAAGGCAACTTCAATTACGACGACTCGACGCACCATCCTCGGTGGCGCTGCGCTTTTGGGCGGCTCCGTTCTCTGCGGATTAAGCCTTCGCTCGGCGCAAGCCAACGATCGCAAATACAAGTTCGCGTTCGCCAATGTCCAGGAGTCCGGCGAGCTCTTCAAGCAGTTCGGCGACGGCTTCAAGGACGCGGCAGAGAAGGTCGGCATCGCACTATCACGTTACAACAACAATAATGATGGCGTTACCGCCCTGAACAATGCCAGGCTGATGATCGAGGAGCAGCCTGACGTCGTTTTCGAATACAATGGCGTCGAAGGCATCGGCAACTCCCTGCGCAAGGTTTTCGAGCGGTCCAAAGTCCCCTATGTCGCCATCAACGTTCCCGTTCCTGGCGGACACTGGTTTAACCTCGTCAACAAGGACATCGGCATCGACGCGGCCAGGGTCGTGGTCGCAGTCGCCAAGGAAAAGGGCTGGACGGCCGACAACACGACGGTGCTGGTCGCGCAGGCGTCCGCTGCCGGTGTGGAGGTGAACGATTGTGTTCGCTACTTCTACATTGCTGCCGCTGAAGAGATGGGGATGCAGAGGGTCGGCCCCGAGGCGATCTCTGCGACGACAACCGTCATTAGCCCGACCGGTATTCAGGTTGATGGAAAGGGCGCGCTCGAAAGCAGCTATTCGGCGGTCAAGAACGTGCTCCAGACCATACCTAAGGACCGCAATCTGCTGCTGTTTGCGGTGAACGATGATTCCGCGATCGCCACATGGCGCGCTGTTGCCGAGTCGGGCCGCGGCGACAAGGCGTTGATCGCCGGTCTCGGCGGCTCAGTCGCCGCGCTCAAGGAGCTTCGCACCAACCCGCAATGGGTCGGTGAAGGCTCGGTATTCAGCACCCATTGGGGGCAATATCTTCTCGCCATGGGCGTCGCGATCGTGAACGGCGCAACTCCGCCCCCGCTGACCAAGGCGCCGCAGATCGTGCTTACGAAGAAGGACGTGGACGCCTACTACAACGCGCTCGGCAAGGTCATCCTGCTACCGCCCCTCGTGCCGGAGAACAAGTATCTGGCAGCGACCGGCATCTTGCAGAAGTTCGGCAACGTCAAAGACCTTTGAGGCCTCGGGCTCGGGCCAACCCGACCCCTTATCTCGCGACCAAGGACCCTATGGCAAGAGCGGATTCTTCCAGCCGTTCCGGCGCGATCGATCTCGCCAGGACCTGGTCCGGCGATGTCGTCTTTGCTGGATGCAACCTCTCGACGGGGAAGATGATCAGCTGGCGAGCGGACAAATCGACCGCGACCGCCAGCTGTATCAAGCTTCAGATCCTGGTCGCGCTGATGAGCGAGGTCGAGAAAGGACGGCAATCGCTTGACCGGCTCATCACTGTCAAGGCCAGCGATCTCGTCGGCGGATCGGGAGTGCTGAAGCACCTTTCGGCCGGGGTGACCATGCCGCTTCGCGATATCGCGACGCTCATGATCATCCTGAGCGATAATTCTGCCACCAATATCATCATCGACCTGGTCGGCCTCGATAGGATCAATCAGGTTATTTCCGAAATGGGATTGAAATCGACCCGCCTTGTCAACCGCATCGATTTCGGAAAGATCGGCAACGATCCGACAAAGTTTGCGGTGAGCACAGCCCGCGATTTCCTTACGACGCTGACCGCGATCGCCGAAGGTCGGCTGATCAGTGCTCGGGCGTCGCGGAGCATGCGCGAAATTATGTCGCGTCAACATTATCTCGATCTCTTGCCGCGCAAGCTGTCCTACGATCCATATGCGGCAGATACGGGCAGGGCGCCAGCTCTCACGGTTGCCGGCAAGACCGGGTTTGTCTCCGGATTTCGAGGCGATGCCGTCATCATCGAGTGGCGCGGCGCAACACTGGTCATGACGGCCTTCGCCAGTGGCGATGATCCATCGTTTCTTCCCGACAACGCAGTGGCGCGCTTCATGGGCGATCTCGGCGAAGCGCTCTTCAACGACCTTACAGCCGCCTGATCCAGGATGACCGATTGCACTGTGCCGAGCACCGGAAGGAGCCGTCCTCGTGATGGCGCGTGCTGAACGAGCATGGGCTGACCGTGGTGGTCGGTCGGCGCGCGCTTTGACATTCAAACCAGCAGACAATAATGCCATTGCCGCGCACCAACCGATGGCGTCCTGCGCCTTCCTGCGTTCAGCCGAAACGCTGCTGACATCTCAGAGCGCGAGGCTCACTTTGTAATTAGTCAGGAAATCCTGCAGGTTGAGAATATGCTGCACCCACCTGACATCGTCCGTGGCGTTGAGTAAGGCGTGTGAGCCGTTGACCGACAGCAGTGGAGCCACCGCCGCGTTGCGATCATTCAGCAGCGCATCGAAGCGACTGCGCAGCATTCTGTAGTAGGCTGAATCTTGGATAGACGGGAACACACTCTTAACTCGTCGTACCACCGACTCCGGCAGCAGGTCCGCAGCCGCTGCCCGCAGCAGGCTTTTCTCGCGCCCGTCGAACGTCTTGTGAGCCCATGGGGCGCCGAATACGTACTCAACGAGGCGGTGGTCGCAGTACGGGACTCGAACCTCGAGGCCTGAAGCCATGCTCAGCCGGTCCTTGCGGTTCAGCAGCCTCGGCAGGAAGCGCGTGAGAAAGAGGTAGCACACTTCGCGCATGCGACGCTCGTGCGGATCGGCCGAGGAGGGGCCAGTCAGGGCAGGAACTTCTCCAAGCGCCCTGCGATATTGCTCATCGAGATAACCAGGCATGTCGAGCTTCGCGGCGAGGCCGCGGTCTAACGACTCTCGGGCGATATCGACGCTCTCGCGCCAGGGAAACGTTTCGGCCTGAACGCACGCGGGATCGTGAAACCATGGATAGCCGCCGAAGAGTTCGTCGGCCGACTCTCCAGACAGCGCCAGTGCCGAGTATTGCCGCACGCCTCGAAACAACAGATAGAGCGAGCTGTCGAGGTCACCCCCTGTAAACGGCAAGTCGTGGGCGTGGAGGGTGCTGGCCAGTACGCCCGCATCCAAGAGCTCGTCTGCGGATAAGGTTATATTTGTGTGATCCGTCCCGACGAACTTTGAGACCTCCTGCACGTAGGGCCCATCGGGTGTGGGACACATCGGGCTCGGGGTAAAGTTATCGGTGTAGCCGACGAAGTCGAGAGCGAAGGATCGCATCCGTTTGTCGCTGAAGCGCGCTGCCATTGCGGTCAACGCCGAGGAATCAAGTCCACCCGACAGAAGCGTGCACAGCGGCACGTCAGCGATAAGCTGCCGCTGGATCGTGTCCTCGAGCAAGTGGCGGACCCGCCGAACCGTCGTCGGCACGTCGTCGATGTGCTCGGCCCCAGTGAGCTGCCAGTATCTCATTTGTTGGATGCCGCCGCGTGACACACGGACGATATGACCCGGCGCAACCTCACGCATGCCGCGGAATGCGGTGATGTCCGGATCGGCAATGGAGCACAGGGTGCGACGAAGCCCGTCGGTGTCCATGACCCGTTCTGCCAGGCGATTGGCCAAGATCGCCTTTGGTTCTGAGCCGAACAGCACGCCGTGCTGGGTTGGGTAATAGTAGAGCGGCTTGATGCCGAGCCGGTCGCGTATGAGAAACAGTTCGCGCCTGGCAACGTCCCACAGAGCGTAGGCGAACATCCCGTTGAGTTCACTCACCGCCGATCGAGGGTCCTGCCGGCCCCACTCGCGGTGGGCATGCAGCACCACCTCCGTGTCACTGCTTGTATCGAACCGATGACCAAGAGAGATGAGCCGTTGCCGCAGCTCGCGGTAATTGTAGGTTTCTCCGGTGTAGACGAGCACCATCGCAGGGCTGCCATCCGCCTCGAGTGTCATCGGCTGGCGACCGCCCGCTATGTCGATGATCGCCAAGCGGCGGTGTCCGAGTGCCGCGGGTCCGTCGATCCAGGTCCCTTCGTCGTCGGGACCGCGGTAGGCCATGGTGGCCGTCATCGCGGCAAGCTCTCGTCGGCCCTCAGGAACGCCAAGGTCGCGATCGAAGTCAATCCGTCCACAGATGCCGCACATGCTTTGGTTCCTTGCTCTATGTTGCTTGCCGCGCAAGTTCGGGGGTGATGGACGATGCCGCATCCGCGAACACGATCTCTCCTTGGCCGCATCGTCGACCTGGGTAAACTCGACGAGTTGCGGCAGTGCGTTCCAGCGACAGGCACCTTGGCGCAGCAGCAGGCGATGAGCGCTGACGTGTTTGGGCGGCCCGCGCGAGCTACTGGAAAGCTCGTGTTCGGAGCCGACAGTAGCTCCTCAGCGACAAAGTTTCTGTGGAGCTCGATCCGTGTCAAAACACGAAGTACTGGCCCGCAGCCGATCACGCCGTATCGCACTGCATTCGCGTTCGCCTTGTGATTTGCTTGTCCTGTAGGCCGCAATATTCCTCGCGGGTCATCTCGTAATATTGCCAGAACCTGTGCTGATACCAGCGGTCGTCGATGTAGCGCAGCCCAAGCTTCTTGGCTGCCCGCTCGGAGCGAACATTGCCGTGCGCGATGACACAGGCAATCTTTTCCTTGGTCGAATTTTGCAAGGCGTGGGTGATGGCAAAGCGTGCGGCCTCCGGCCCCAGGCCTCGTCCAGCCCCGTATTCGGTAAGTGAGAACGCGAGTTCAAGATTATTTGTATCCTCATAGTCGCGCAGGCCGCAGCGGCCCACGAAGACAAGGCCGCCGGGGGTCTTTTCGTAGACCATCCAGTCGCCGAAGCCATTCTTGCGCCAAGCGGCGATAAACCGATCGAGCCACTTGCGAACGTCCTCAGCGCTTTGCGGCACGTCGTTGAACAGCGCCTTGCGGACGAGGGGATCGTTGTGCAGCTTGAACAATTCCGCTTCATGCTCGAGTCCCGGGGAGGCGAGGTGCAAGCGTTCCGTGTCGGATTTGATCATCGGTGTTTCCAACAAGGTTGCCTCATGGCGCAGCGCCGGCATCGCCCCAGCTCGGTTCCAGCGAGCGCCTTGAGCTCATCCGAGGCAAAATGGTGGCATTGCCTATAAATGGTCGCAGCAGTCGCTATGTGCGGCCCAGAAGCCCTGCGCTCGGGATCGGCCAACGTGGGTCGAGGCAAATGGATCAGAGGTGTTCTGTCGCTTCCCATCATTGGTCGGCACCAGCATCGGATCGATGCGGTCGGGGTAGCTGCGAGCCGATGCCGCGTTGCGCAAGCAAATGTAGCCGATGTGTTTGGGCGGATCGTCGCGGATTGGAAAACCAACGATAGCGGCCTGGAAGCCATCTTCGAATGCCCAGCAGGCTGGGAGACACTACGAGAAAATCACCAAAGTCGGCCAGCGGATCGATTACCGCTAAACCGACAGCGGTTTGAGCTGCCGAACTCAACGCGGTCCCGACCGCGAAGAGTTTGGAGCAGAGCAGTCCAGCGGATGTGCGCGACTTGCTCCGACAGAACACAAGGCGGTGGCCAAAACTCAAGAAGATGACAATCTCCGCCGCTGGGTGAACTTCATCTCGATACGGGAGGAACTGGTGTCGATCCTCGAGTGCTGACACATGACGCCTGTCCGAATCGAACGACGCAGCACACCAAAGTGCGCTTGGATCGATATGCCGAATGCACGGAACATTAGCAGCCGCTCAAATGCCCGCACCTATCTGAGCTGAGAGTGGACATGGCGCGATTCGACCCAACGCATCAGGAGAATCGAACGGTTGTTGCCAGAAGAGCTATGCTGGGGCGGCGGTTCTATTGATTGATCGACGAAATACGGCCCTGCCAATCTCAAGCTTTCGAAGGAACTGCGACTCGCTCGACCTGGTTCAATTTCAGGACAACATGGCAACGGGGTCTTTGCTCGCAGCTCGCTTTCGGATTTTAGTGCGAGAGTGCCTGCCCTGATGGGTTGACCGATATGGAGCCTGCTTTCCGGTCCGAAGAATAAGTCCGAGTCTTTACGGCGCTCGGTCCGCTGCAGGTCTCTGCCGAGAGGCCTTCGATTGAAGTTAAGTTCGTCCCATCGCATCCAGTTCGGCCAGGCACTTTTCCAAATTCTGTTTGGTGTCGCTAAGATATTGTTTCGTCGCAGCTATCCGTCGAGGTTCCAGCTTCGCGCGTCCGGAGCTCACAGCAGTCAAGTGCGTGAGCACAGCAATGAGATCGCTAGAGACGTCCTCTAAGACAAATGCGATATTCTCCAAGGGCATCGCCGCAGAAAACAAGGCGCCGGACGCTTCGCCCTCTTCGTTCCTTGGCCCATCAAACTTGATCTCGACGAAAGGTACCAGCACTGCTTCCGCGTCCTTCACCGTCTGTCCCATACACATCAATAGGGATGTGTAAGACGACGAAACATACGTCATGTGGTCGACGACAGCCTGCCCGTACACAACGACCGTGTCATGTTCGTTCGAGGACGCTTGACTGGCGGCCGAAGCTACTCGGTCCTCATTCGACATGATCAAGCTCCTCTGTGAATGAAGTTCTGGTTTTGTGGAGCGCTTCGATGGGAAGATGGCCGCGAGGTGCCTCCGGCTTTTGGGTATAGGTTCTGACTTGAAGCCCTCGATACGGTTGCTTTTGCTTTGCTTTCATAACGCGAGGGGGGAAGCGCGGTGAGTCGCCTGCTGCAGGAGCGATGCGCTTCAAGCTGCTTTGCCAAGCCGGAATGCTTTTGCCGCGGCTCGGTACGAGATCTCTTTCTGCAGCCACGGCAAAGATCGCGTCGACAAGCTCAGGGGTAATCTCGCGATGAGCTTCGATTGGCCTGGCTATCCTGACCGGAGCTTTCTCTTGCCCAAGTGAACGTTCCGACCTGGCGAGAGCATTAGCTCCTTCTCGCGTAATACCGAAATGGGCTTGCTTGCCGTGACTGGTTCGTTCGACCAAGCGCGCGTTCCCCATCATATGCAGAACGCGACTAAGATTTGCCGGCTGAAGCTTTAGCTTTCGGGCAATAGTTGCCTTTTCGACCGGCCGCGGACCAAGTCGCCGGAGCAATCCAAGGATCGCCACGACGTGCTGGCGTCTTAATACCTCGCTTGGATCGACCACTCTGGATACCGCTATGGACATATCCAACAGATCATAAAAGGCACGGAGCCGCTCAACATACGGAGTGTCCCTCACGGCGGGCGACACACTGGCTCGCCGAAAGATGTCGAACCACTCGCAGAGTTCTTGGTCTCGTCGGCCGCTTTCAAGTGCTTTCCACAACCAGGCTGCCAACGTCGAATACAACTGACGAAGACTTCTCTCCGAGCCCTCCTTGAGGAGCGCAGCAACGGCACTTCGCGCCTCCTGCGCGGTGGCCTCGCCGGTTTCAATCCTTTCGAGCTCGAGATCCGACATGATGAGCCCTCCATACTTCATCTCAGTTAATAACGCTTTACAACGCTTTACTCTGATTTCGTCGTTGGAATCTAGGGCTTCAAGTGGGCCACAGGTACGATTTCCATGGGACCATTTGCCCTAGATCCGCGACGGAAACCCCGTTTGGCTCCTTGAGAAGAGGTAATATTGTACCTATTCGTCTATCGTTGGACTTCGTGGACGTCGTTTGCTGGACAACGAAGCATCGGGTTCCGAATTTCACTTCCACTCGGGATGCTGTCGTCTGGTGGCCTTGCATCGTCCGATCATTGCCCATCGAAGGGATAAGCACGATATCGAGATCGAGTTCGGTGAATGGATTTGAAACCACATCACAGAAGTCCAGGCAGATCGCAAAACCAATCAGTGCGGCTTCGCTCGCCAATATCGAAATCGTGTCGCCTGGTTCGATGTTCTCAATGCCCCAATCATCGTCGGCATAGGGCTGGATCTTGTCGTACACTAATCGCTCGACACCGTACCCATCATAAATGTGCGCGCGATTTACGACGCGATCCTTTTCAGTCTCCTCGTGCCAGCTACCCGTAACCACAACCTCGGGTCCCTCGCGGCCGTCCACCATGTCTCGAGCATTCAGGGTCTCCTGAATTTCACGCCGGATAGCCGGCGGCACTGTCAGTTCTGGCCAGACAAGAGCAATGCAATCAGCATTCAACGCATCTTCAATCTGCGATTTGACGCTTGCCGAAGCGGAAGGGCAGTCCGCGCTCAAAACCACGAAGTGCTTCTCCTGCCCCTCATCGTCGACGATATCGGGATTTAGCTTAAGGCCCTCGAACAAGCACGCGCCCATTTTCCAGGTCTGATGATCGGATGCCGAGCGGTGATGAGTGCGGCTGGGAACAACATTCACGCGAAAGCGATCGATCTTCGTTGGAATGATTCGGTGGAATCTGAGCCCGCGCTTTTCATAGGCTTGGTTGCGCGAGGGGGGCCGTGTGGCGCTGAGGCCCATTCTTGGAATGACGAACCATAGGTCGTCGACCAGCCACTCGCCGGGCTCAGTCCAGCACTTGTTTTCTCTTTGAACAAGAGTCCAGTCCACCGCTCGTATAAGTCCGCCGAGGACTTCTGCGATTTTCTCCGGACTGTCCGGAACGGACCAGGCGAGCGATCCGTCGGTCAGGCGATTTGCAAAATCGTCGTAGGCGCGAACGATTCGTCGCTCCGACATGGAACGATAGGCCTTTTGTATCGACGTCGGTGCTTCCAGGAAAAGCGCGTTCAGCTCAACGAGGGTCGATCGGAGCGTGACCCGATCGAGCGTCGTTACTGCACTGTGCTTGGCGGCGAGGAGTTGCGCACCAACCTTCCATTGCGCTGGGTCGTTATTGCCGCCTCCAGATAGAGCCAAGTTCCGCAGCCCCATAACGAAAAGCACACTACTAGCCGAGTCGAATATCGCGTGCAATCAGCGAGACTTGGTCCCTTTACCTTGGAAGCCGCCTTGAGCGCATCGCCACGAGGAGACTTAGCTCGGAATGAATCCCATTTGGCAATGGCAATCCTGAACGAGCACGGCGTAAGAGCGCCAGACAGCGTATCGACCCAGCTAAACGCAGTATTTCAGCGTTGCACCGTCGCGCCTTGGGAGAATTCGGCTTCAGGAAGGCGATAAAAGCAGGCAAAAACAGGTTGCGGGAAAGAAGGCTATGACAGAAGACGGACGGCATGCGTGTGCAGGAAATGAGGAGAAGCTGTCGAACGGTATGCTCGAATTTGATCGGGAGCAGTATCTCGATGGCCGTGCGTCCGACCCCGGCAGGCTTTGCTGGATGCAGGGCGCTCCGCCCCCTGCGGACAAGAGCATCACGTTCGAGAGCGATGCCTTCCTCCAATTCCCAAAAATACGTTGGTCACTGTCACACATGCGCGAGCTGGCGGCCACGCTCAATGTTTGGCGCGGACCCGGTGAGCCGTCGCATCTGGAGCGCCACGATCGGACGGTCGAGATCGATGCTTTGACGTTCATCGACATGATGGAGCGCCCGCGCCGCTTCGATGAGGCGCTCATCGACACCTACACTGACGGCATCCTGGTGCTGCACCGTGGACGCATAGTATATGAACGGTACTTTGGCGCACTCGCGTCCCACCTGCCGCATGCGTGCAACTCGGTCACGAAATCGTACGCAGGCACCCTCACGGCGACCCTCGTCGCCGAAGGCGTGCTCGATGACTCAAAGACAATCCCGCACTACCTGCCTGAACTGCGCGGCACCGCTTGGGATGATGCCACGCTGCGTCAGGTGATGGACATGCAAACGGGCCTCCTCTACACGGAGCTCTATGCCGAGCCGACCTCGGATGTCTGGGACTATGCGCGGGCCGCCGGATGGCGCCCGCGCAACGAGCGGAGCTCGAAGACCTCTGCCGATTACCTGAGATCAATCAAGAAGGCCGGCATTCACGGCGAGACATTTTCGTATAAGAGCGTGAACACCGAAGTCATGGCTTGGGTAGCGGCGCGCGTGACGGGCCGTTCATTCGTGCAGCTGCTCAGCGAGCTCCTCTGGGCGCCGCTTGGCTGCGAGCAGGACGGTTACGTCATCGTCGATTCCGTCGGCATGCCAATGGCTGGCGCGGGATTGTCGGCAACACTGCGCGACCTGGCACGTTTCGGCGAATTGATGCGGCGCGAAGGACAGTGGAATGGAAAGCAGCTGATCCCTGCGTGCGTCGTACACGACTTGCAGAAAGACGCCCCCCTCAAATTTCCCCTGATGGGACTCAACTATTCCTATCGCAGCCAATGGTGGGTGACGCACAACGAATTGGATGCCATAGAAGCCCGGGGCATCCATGGTCAGCGTCTTTATATTGCGCCGAAGGCGGAGATGGTGATCGCGCGCTTCGCCTCGCACCCGATGGCATCGGCCGCGTTCAGCGATCCGATCACGATGCCCCAGATGTTCGCATTAGGCCAGATGCTGTCTCGCTAGTGCCGACAACGAGCAGTTGATCCTGCTCGTACCATCTCGGCCCAAAGGCGCGCAGTCGCCAGATAGCATCGCGTGCGATTTGATGGCGGACAGTTCTTGCGGGGCCTAAGGAAGCCAAAGTCAAAGCACAGGATTGCTGGCTGAGGGTGTGGGATATGCGGATGCCTCGAGACCTGCACGATCTTGTCACCAGACGCCCGTGCAAGGCATCGATCGACGAGACCTGACACTCGCATCAATCCTCGGACGGCTTTTCAATTGGAACGGCAAAGCCCGCTTTGACACGGTCCATGATGACCATAGTCTTGAAGCCTTTGATGTCCGGGTTCTCATAGAAGAATCGCCGAGTGAACTGCTCATACTCTTCCATGGTGCGCGCCGTAACGTATAAGACGAAGTCGGCGTCGCCAGTAACGTAGAATCCATTAACGACCTCAGCGGACGATTTGATCGCCTTCTTGAATCTGTCGATGATATCCGAACGCTCCCGCTCGAGGTTCACGAGCACGAGCATCTGAATGGGCCTTCCGACCGCCTTCGCCGAAATGATGGAGACGTCGGCCTCGATAATGCCTTCCGAGCGCAGCCTCTTTAGTCGCCGCTGACATGCGGTGGGGGAAAGCCCCGCCATTTCGCCGATCACCTCAGACGTTAAACGGTTGTTTTTTTGCACGATCTCCAGGATCCGGGCGTCTATTCGATCGTACCGCATGGTCGTCTCCGCCGTCAGGTGAATTGCACCGCAAAGTGCCTGTGCGATGCAGGAAATCCTCCGAGCGGCATGAAATGCGCCGCAAAAGTCGGTTGTGACACCAGTATCCTGAATACAAAGGAAATATCAACAAAATCACCGCATTGGACGTCGAATGCCTCTCCAAACTGCTCGCCACAACAGCCCTCATTTCACAGGCCTTGCTATCCGGCACTTAGAAAGTCTGCCTCGGCGCGATTTTGTAGCGGGAGCCGCGCTGATTGATGGTCGCTGGATCGCCGGCGAGCAAAGAGACCCGGTGGTCGATCCAGCTACTGGCGAGCCGATCGCGGAGGCGGCTCGTTGCTCCGAGGCGGATATGAATCAGGCGATCGCTGCCGCCGAGCGATCGTTTGCTGCCTGGCGGGAGTTGCTGCCAGCAAGTCGGGGCGCCATCATCAGATCTTGGGCATCATTGATGCTCGAGCATTTGCAAGAACTCGCCATCCTGGTGACGAGCGAGCAGGGCAAGCCGCTAGCCGAAGCGCGCCAGGAAATTGCGTACGGTGCCGGATTTCTCGAGTGGTTCGCTGCAGAGGGGGAGCGTGCATACGGCGAGACAATCCCGAGCCACAAGCCTCGAAGTTTACTTCAGGTGCGAATGCAGCCGATTGGCGTCGCGGCGGCGATCACGCCGTGGAATTTCCCTATCGCCATGATTACCCGCAAGGCGGGTTGCGCGCTTGCGGCCGGTTGTCCGATCATCGTGAAGCCGGCCCCCGAGACGCCGCTCTGCGCTCTCGCCCTGGCCAGGTTGGCCGAAGAGGCCGGGGTCCCACGCGGCGTATTTCAAGTCCTCACTGGTCATCCGATCGAGCTGTCAGCGCCGCTTTTGCGCGATGCAAGAATCCGCGCCCTTTCATTCACCGGCTCCACCGAAGTCGGCCGTCTCCTTCTTGAGGGAGCGGCCGACACGATCAAGAAGGTATCGCTGGAACTGGGAGGGCATGCACCCTTCATCATCTTTGATGACGTTGATCTTGAGAAAGCCGTCAAGGGGGCGCTAGCCGCGAAATTTGCCACCTCGGGTCAGGACTGCTTGGCTGCTAATCGCATCTATGTTCAAGGCGGCATCTATAAGGCCTTCGTTGAGGCGTTTGCGGCGGCGATTGCCGAGCTCAAGGTCGGTCACGGCTTGGAGCCTGAGGTCGACATCGGGCCAATGACCAAATTGACGGTCGCCGATAAATGCAGGACTCAAATCGATGATGCCTTGAACAAGGGCGCTCGGGTTTTTTCCGCGCATCGAGGCGCCGGTCTTGGTCCAAACTTCGTTCCTCCGACGCTGCTCAGTGATGTCACCGAAGGCATGCTGATTGCGCGTGAGGAAACCTTTGGACCCGTAGCTGCCGTGCTTTCGTTCGATTCTGAAGAAGAGGTCGTTGCCCGAGCCAACGCCAATGAGATGGGACTGGCCGGGTACGTCTACACGGACAGTCTACGTCGCGCGCTCCGCCTTTCGGAGCAAATCGAGTGCGGCATGCTCGGCATCAATACAGCCTCGTTCACCGGGCCGCCGATTCCGTTCGGCGGCTGGAAACAGTCGGGGTTAGGTCGTGAGGGCTCGCGACACGGTTTAGCAGAATATATGGAACTCAAATACGTCTGCTTCGGCGATTTGGAAGCTTAGGAGAGTGGGAATGCTTAATATCAAAACCATCGCCGAACGAGACCGTTCAACGGTTCTTCATCCATTCACGCAGCTCAAGGAGTTTGCCCAAGGTAAAATCGGTGATCCGACGATCGTCACGGGTGGCCAAGGCATTCGCATCCAAGACGCCGAAGGCCGCAGCTATATCGATGGGTTTGCTGGGCTCTACTGCGTCAACATTGGCTATGGTCGGACCGAGGTGGCTGAGGCCATCGCGCGGCAGGCCTACAAGCTCGCATACTACCATACATATGCCGCCCATACGACCGAAGAGCTGGCGATGCTATCTGATCGTCTGGTCCGAATGGCGCCGGGCAAGCCGAGCAAAGTGTTCTTCGGACTGTCCGGATCGGATGCCAATGAAACGCAGGCCAAGCTCGTCTGGTATTATAACAATCTCCGCGGACAGCCCAATAAGAAGAAAATCATCTCGCGTGAGCGAGGTTATCATGGCTGCTCAGTCATTTCCGGTTCGATGACCGGCATGTCTTTCTATCATGATCATATGGACCTTCCCTTTCGCGGGATCCTGCACACGGGCACGCCGCATTACTATTGGGGCGCCGAGCCGGGCGAGACGGAGGAGGCGTTCTCGCGCCGGCGTGCAGCCGAACTTGAACAGCTGATCCTGCGAGAGGGACCGGAAACGGTCGGCGCCTTCATTGCTGAACCTGTGCTCGGAACGGGGGGGATTACGCCGCCGCCTAACGGCTACTGGCGCGAAATTCAAGCTGTGCTCAGGCGCTACGACGTCCTTCTGATCGCTGATGAGGTGATTTGCGGATTCGGCCGAACGGGTGCGGATTTCGGCTGCACACTTTATGAGATCGAGCCGGACCTGGTGACAGTCGCCAAAGGCCTGACGTCCGGCTACATGCCGCTTTCTGGAGCCATTGTTGGCGAAAAGGTTTACGCCGTCATGGAGGAGGCGGCGGATCGGGTCGGGGCGTTTTCGCATGGATACACCTATTCGGGCCATCCGATCGCGGCCGCTGCTGCAAATGCGGTCCTGGATATTGTTCAAAAGGAACACCTAAGCGACCGCGCCAAAACCGTCGGTGCACACTTCCAAAGGCGGCTGAAGGAACGATTTGCTCAGTTGGAGATCGTCGGCGAGGTGAGAGGTGTGGGTCTGCTTGGCGCGGTCGAGTTCGTTGCCGATCGTCAAACCAAGCGCCGATTTGATCCGCAGCTCAAGGTGGGCGCCCGCATCTCGAAAGCTGCGCGGGATCGGGGTCTTATTGCCCGGTCAATGCCGCATGGAGACATTTTGGGTTTTGCCCCACCTCTTGTGATCTCCGAAGCGGAGATCGATGAGATGATCGAACTCGCGTACGCGGCGACTAAGCACGTGATCGACGAAATTGCGGGACAGTCGACCGTCGCCTGAAGCGAATTCAAACGTCGCGCTGCGATTGCAGCACGCGCCCGCGAGATCGCATGCCCCGACAGATCGGCCGAGCGCTGGAGAACAGCTGCGCGCCAAGCGCGCAGCCGGCCGAGGACGAAGTCCGTTCAGAGCGTCGCCCGCGACAGCTGTGCATAGGTCGCAAGCTTTGACTCCGACCTACTTGTGCCAAGCGGAGACTGCATCTCGCACGCCGGCTCATTGAAGCGCCGGCCTAAGCTATGCGGGCAAGGCTGCTCAACCTCCATTGTGATCCAGCGTCAGAATGAAGATCGATCGCGCAGGCGCACAAAAGCTGCGCACCCTGTCAATTGTGCGCAGAATTTAAGAGTTCCAACGGCCGAGATCGACGAAGCTCGACTTCGGTAACTTAGTAAGGTTTTCGTCAGACATCGAGGGGGGCCTCGAAGTCGTCCCGTCCAAGCACCATCCCTCGCGCGGATCTAGCGGCGAAGGATCTTTGATGGACGGGACCCATGTTTCCAACATGTTTCAAGCTTGGAGGTTCATCGATGAAACTGACGACGAGTCTTGTCCTGTGTTCTGCGACACTGTTCATGGGCGCTGGCGCGCAGGCCGCCGATCTACCCGTGAAGGCCAAAGCGATCGAGTACGTGAAAGCATGCTCTCTTCACGGGCCGGGCTTCTACTACATTCCGGGCACCGATACTTGCATCAAGCTCGGTGGTTATCTGCGTGTGCAAGTGGGGTTGGCTACAAACAGCGTCTATGACGCGGCCAACAGCGGGGTAGGTGGTGCGCAAAATCGCCTGCGGAATTACTACAGCACTGCCTCGCGTGAAGATCTGTCGATCGACACGCGCACCCAGACAGAGTACGGCGTGGTGCGCACGTTCTTCGATGGCGTATTCAACTGGAATTCAGGTGGCTATTCGGGGGGCGGTACGACTGCCTCTAATGGTTCGACCGCATACAGTGGAGCGGCCGTCGCTGGTGGTACGCTCGGTGTCTACTACGCCTTTATCCAGTTTGGCGGGTTCACCTTTGGTAAGGCGCAGTCGCAATTCTCAACTCCTTGGGCGAACTATCCGGGCAACAATTTTGACGGTCTGCCGGGCGGCGGCGGCTGGGATCCTGTCAATCAATTCACCTATACTGCAGACTTCGGTCAAGGCGTCAGCGTCTCGTTCTCGGCTCAGGATCAAGTTCAGCACGACACTAGCAACATTTGGAACGTGAGCGCCGCCACGGCCGCAGGTCTGGCGACCGGTGCATATGGTGGAAATGACATCGCCGGCACCGCATCGCCCGATTTTGTTGCTATGCTTCGCGTTGATCAGGCTTGGGGCCTGTTCCAGGCGGCGGTTGCCGCGCACAACAATCACGCCGCCTATTACGGCGCCGACGAAACGACGGGCCATCCGGCCGACAAGTGGGGTTGGGCCGGTCAGCTGGCCTTGTCGATCAAGAACATTCCCACAGGTCCGGGTGATACAATCAACTTAACGGGCGCTTATACGAAAGGCGCGAGCCGTTACAATTTCCAGGACTATATGTCGGCGACCTACGCAATGTACGGCGGCACGGGGATCGCAGGCGCGTATCAGAGCGTTGGACTTGGTGGTCTTTCTGACTCTGTGTTCGTCGCGGGCTCCGGCCAGGAATTGACCACGACCTACGGCTTCCGCGGCGGCTACACCCACAATTGGGATCCGCGCTGGGCCACCAGCGTCTATGGCGCGTGGGCGGCTGTGCGATATAACAACACGGCCAAGAGCTATATTTGCGGCGCGTTCGTCGCAGCGCTTGCGCTGTCAAGCGGCGCCGCCGGCTGCAACCCTGATTTCAACTACGCAGTTGTCGGTTTGGTGACTGGCTGGACTCCGGTCAAGAACCTGACGTTCTCCGCAGACTTGGCTTACACCATGCTCGACCAGAAGTATGCGAGCGGAAGCACGGTGGCGCTGCCAGTGCAGTCAATAATCGCCAAGCCAGGTGCTACTTATGAACTGAAGGACCAGAACAGCCTTACGCTTCTGCTGCGCGCACAGCGCAACTGGTGAGGTTTTAAGTCACCTGACGGAAAGGAGAAAACGGAACGGCTCGATTGACCAAGTCTGACCTCCAAGAAGGCCTCCGGCATGCCCGCCGGAGGCCTTTTAGAATTCAGTTTTAGTACGCGATGACTTGAAATCCACTTGCACGCCCGCCGTCTGAAAGCGGTGCGGATGCCGCCGCAAATGGTTCTCGGACACGGGTCTCAATATGGAACGTCAGTTAGTCATGGAACGTCAGTTAGTCTCGCTGAAGTAAGGTGTTTGGCGCCTGACTGCGTCGTTGGCAGAGCCCGCTTTGAAAAGCGCAGGATCGTGATCGGCAGGCGAAGTGTAGCGACAGGTGGCAAAGGGGGCGAAACTCTCGAACAGATTGATGCGGGCGGCGCTGACGCACGGGCTTGCTCAAACTCATCGCGCGATACGGCTAAAGACTAGGACTTCGGCTTACGTTGCGCGGATTGGCGGAAAGGACGGGCAAGGGAATAACTGTATGATCTGCTTCAAGACCACGGCCATTTTGATGGAAGCGTGGGCCGGCTGACGGGGGCGGTTGGGCGCGCCGCGATTGCGAACATTGATTGCGACAAGAAGTAGACGCCAAGCTTGATGAACTTAGCTATAAAGAGTCCGCCTGTGGAGGAGCCTATGAGCGAAGAGCCAAAGAACGTTCGTCATCCGGACCTGCGGGACGGTCACTATGATATCGTCGGTTCGATAGCAACAAACGTTGCTGATGGCTTCACCATGGTGGCGGTTGGCGACCTCATTGTAACGCGCGCGCTTACCAAAAGACGGGATCCCGATTTCGCCGCGCTCGTTGCGATCCTTCGTGACGCTGATGTGACGTTTGGCAATATGGAAACCAGCATCATTGACATTCGCAGCTTCAAGGGAAGTCCGCAGGCTGAGTACGGCGGTGCGTACCACATCAGCCTGCCGGAGCTCGGCCCTGATTTGAGGGAAATGGGATTCAACATCGTGGCTCGTGCGAACAACCATTCGCTTGACTGGGGTGTTGAGGGCATGCGCGAAACCAGCCAAGCGCTCGATCAGAACGGGATCGTCCATGCCGGCGTTGGTGAGAATCTCGCGCAAGCCAGTGCTAGTCGCTTTCTTGAGACGGCTCGGGGCCGCGTGGCGTTGGTGTCGACGGCCTCGACATTCACGCCGCTTTCGCGAGCTTGCGATGCTGCCGGCGAGGCGCCAGGCAGGCCGGGACTCAATAGCCTTCGTTTGGCGCGCAGCATCGTGGTTCCATCAGAAATGCTCGATAGCTTGAGGCGGGTCCGCAACGCGCTGCCGGGCTTCTGGCACGGCTGTGACAATTCAGGTCCGGTCGTGCTTGCCGGAACGACATACAAGGCGGGCGATAAACCCGGTTACAGCTATCAAGCCGACTCGGGTGACGTCACTGGCATTCTTCGAAATGTACGCCAGGGTAAGCAGTTTGCCGACTTTTGCATCATCACCAACCACGGCCACGAGCCGGGAAATTGGAGCCAGGAGCCGGCTGACTACGAACAGGCTTTTGCGCATAGGCTAATCGATGCCGGCGCCGACGCATATGTTGGCCATGGACCGCACCAATTGCGAGGCATCGAGATCTACAAGGGACGGCCGATCTTATATAGCCTCGGAAACTTCATCATGGATGATCTTAGGACCCCAATAGGAGCGGACATGTTTGCCGCTCAGGGCAAGGATCCAAGCCGCGATACGGATGCGGAAGTGACAGCAGCCGAAATGGGAGGAGGATACGAATCAGATCCGGGATTTTCAGATCCCGTGTTCTATGAGAGCGTTGTCACCATCAGTCGATTTGAGCAGAACCACCTCGCCGAGTTGCGGCTTATCCCGATCGAGCTTGGTCACGGCAACAGACTTGCGAACCGGGGTGTCCCGCGCCTTGCCTCTGCTCACCGAGCAAAGGTCATTCTGGAGCGGTTACAGATGCTTTCGCAGCCATTTGGGACGCAGATCGTCATCGAGAACGAAGTTGGGATTATCAAGCTACCGCCCGATTCGTCGCGATGACACCACTTGGTGACAGCACTGTGTGGTTTGATCAGAGCGAGCTCCATCTCAATGGCATGCTCCAATATCAGCTAACCGTTCGAACGTGCGGCGATAGTCATGTTGATTCAGCGGATGTTGCGCGAGAATGCCGCAATCTACCCAAGCCTTGATCGGGCCATACCCTTCCGGTCTTGGAGACGTCTAGTTAGGTGGGACACTCCATTTTGGCCAGGGAGAACTATGGCGCTTTAAGCCGACTTATGGAGGCGCTTGGATATCAGGGGGACCTGCGAAGCGAGGGGACGGGAGTCTTCGCACTCCTGTTGCGGGAAGCAGGTTTGCAACCATCTCTCACTAGACGTCGGACGCCACAGCGTGCGCAATCCATGGCTATCCTCAGGTCGTCGGATCCTAGTCAGCTTCTGGAAGAAGGCCCGCGCTCGGCCTCTCGGTTTGCGGAAGAACACCGCTGAAGGTGAGCTTGATGGAGACATTTGAGCCTTTTGAACACTCGCTCCAATCTCAGGAACTTAGCTTTGAAATGAGACGCCATGCTCCAACCGCAGCGAGCCGCACCGAGTAAGCTGCGCGGCACCTCGGCACGGAGCGCTTGCTCTTGTTTCCAACGACATGCTGATATGTTGCTCGGGACCGAGGACAGCCGAGCCAGACGCGACGTTTCATGGACCGACGACTGATCAGCGATCTCTTCACAAGGCGGACTGAGCCTTGCGAACCGAGATCTCGCTGGACAGCGGACGTCACAGCCTCCGGAATGCATTGGGTCCATGGCTGATCACAGGCTTCCTGAGGCGCGTCAGCTTCTCGATGGCTGAGCGTTGCTACATTGAGAGGGCTTGTAGCAAACATTAATCTACCATCGATCAGCTGTTTCGCAACCCAGTCCATAATTTGTGATGGTGGCGCTACTCGTAGCGACTTCGTCAGCTTGTTGTCAGCTCCGACAGCTAAAGCGTCGGGCTATCATGGATGGGTGCGGGCATCAGGCTTCGCACGGAAAAACACGCGGCGAGCGTTGACACCAGGTGAGGACGGCTATGCTGATCGCCGCCTATCGAACCAGCTTCTGGGCAAGCGAGGCCGCTCGGCCGCCAGCCGGCGAAACGAGCGGTTGATTGAGTGTTGCATCGCACTTCCTTGAAAATCGAGCCTGTCGTCCAAGCGGTGGGTATTGCGTGTGCCTCGACGGTTGTGGCGCTCCAGCTGCAGCATCATTGCAGAACACGTCCACGAATCGGCCCGGGATCTGATGGGCGATCGCTCTCACAGTGGGGCCTCACGCCTGACCGGTTCGCCTCGGCCGGCTGAGTAACGGTTCAGCCTGGTGCCTTCTATAATTTGCTCAACAACGCGCATCGCGGTGCAGGCTCGCGCCAACTGCCGGTGCTTACAGGTCCTCAACTGCATGGGAGATGAATCTTGACGCGCATTCACGACCGGTGGCGATCGAACATGCCGGGCTACGAAGCCGACGCGAGCCCGCGGGTCGATGGTGAGCGCAATGAATTAGCCGCAGAAGCTCGAGGCCAATCATTCGGCTCTGTCTTGGAGGATGTTCGCTCCAAGCCTGAGCAGTGCGGCGTACCACATCGAGAGCAAACCTCGGAGCGCTCTGACGGCGAACATCGTCGGGTTGGTCGAGGGCGCGAGGGTTTGCACGCTGGCGCTCTCAGCGCGGAGGAACCATCGGTGGCTGCCTTTCGAGCTCAGGCGGGAAGGCAACGTTTCGACGGGCTGTACGGGCGCAATCTTCAGGAGCGAACCTATCCATCTTACCGTGACGCCCTCACTCAGGGACAGGAATCGTCGGTTTTTGGAGCTGAACGCTGGCATCCAGATCAAGAACCCGCGACTTCGCAAACAGAGGGGATAGCTCGTCACAAACGAGGCATGTCCGACAGAGGGAGTGAACCGAAGCGACGTCGTATCGGCGATGTCGCCGCCGAGAGCCAGAGCCGCCGGTTTAGATCAGATCTTGACCGGCTAAATCGCGACCCGAGCTCCGCTCTGGACGACGAAGAATTGCAAGCCGATCGAACGTCTGGGAGCTTGCAAAGAGACGCTCTCATTCAATCTGAGCGGCCCGGGCCCGACCTGCGGGGCGGGCCAGTCAAGCGGCGCATCAGCGAGCTGGTGCCGGACAAGGCGCATGGTCAGGAAGCGCGTGGACGTGCGGACCTCGAGCGCTCGTCTCTTCGTAAGGGGATGGAGACGCTTGACCGCGCTTGTCGCGCTCGTGACTTCCACGCATTCTCAATTGCCGTCGTGGACTATGCAAAACAGCTGAGGATGCCGATCGTTGCAACTTTCCTGGAACGGGCCGCGGCTCTGTTTGAAGGTGATTTTATACCTCGATGGGAGGACAATGTACGCGATAACCAAAGCTGGGGTTACGCCCTCACCTGCAATGCGGTGAGCCGGGAGGCCGGAGGTCAGGCGGGTATAGATGCGTGCAAGGCGATGGCAGCTCACGTCTCGCAGCTTGACGACGCACTCATGAGGAAAGTTGAGCTGAAGGCGCTTTCGCTATTTGCGGTTTCATTCGGACGGCATCCAGCATCGACGACATGCCGTAATGCAACGATCAGGATCGCGAAATTCTTTTGCGAAGAAAATCTGACGCTCCAGCATCTGAATGATCTCAGTCTTTCATCGCTCGCGAATGGGTTCAGCAAATGGCCGGAAAGGACGGAGTGTCGCGAAGGCATGATCGCGATAGCCACCGAGCTCCTTCGCCGCGCTAAAAACAGGGGGCTCTCAGATATCACTCAGCAGCGACTGCCCGGTTTGGTGAACACTTTATGCAAGTGGCCGAAGGAGGCCATCTGTCGCAAGGCCACTGCCGCGATTGCCGATGAGGTATTTGGTCGCGCGCAACTTTCGGATTATAATTCTCAGGCACTTACGAACCTAGTCAACGGTTTCAGCAAATGGCCGGAAGAAGCAAGGTGCGAGAGCGCCGCACTCTCGATCGCCAGCGAGGTGACGCGCCGCCAACTGGGTGAGTTCGACCCACAAGGCTTGGCAAACCTGGTGAACGGTTTCAGTAAGTGGTCCGACCGGCGGCCTGCGCGCCGAGCGGCGATCGCAATTGCCGCCGAAGTTGTTGGTCGCCGGCTCTCTGACTTCGCTCCGCAGAACCTGGCCCTCCTGGTAAATGGCTTCAGCAAATGGCCGAGAAAAGAAGACTGCCGAGAGGCCACAGTGGCAATCGCCCGGGAGATCCAACGGCGGAAGTTACGTGATTTCACCCCACAGGCTTTGGTAAACCTGGTGAACGGTTTCAGCAAGTGGCCCGAGGAAGCGCACTGTAGAGCGGGCACAGCCGCACTCGCTGGTGAGCTCCTCCGCACTCGTCTGCGCGGGATCACTCGGCCGAGCTTGGCCCTCCTGGTGAACGGTTTCAGCAAGTGGCCGCATGACTCTGGATGTCACGCAGGCGCGCTAGCCATTGCTCCTGAAATTATTGAGCTCGCCTGCGGACCCGACGGCCTTTCTGGCTTTACCGAGCTCTGCCTGGCGAACCTAGTGAACGGCTTCAGCAAGTGGCCGCAAGAGATGATCTGTCGCAAAGCGGTTGCCGCCGTCGCAGAGGAGATCATCGGTTTCCCCGACCGCCTATCTCATTGCAGCCAGCAGGATCTGGCCAACCTGGTCAACGGTTTTAGCAAGTGGCCTAAAGAGCCGGCTTGCGAGGAAGCCACGGTCGCAGTGGCAGAGGAGATCCTTGACCGTGCTGGCCGCCACGGCCGGCTCTCTGGCTTTGCTGAGACCTCGCTTGCGAACCTGGTGAATGCGTTCAGCAAATGGCCTGACCGCACGTCGACTCTTCAAGCCTCAATTGCCGTCGCCGACGAGATCCTCAATCGCCCCGATCGGGCCTTGTGGCTTACCCGACGGGAGTCCTCAAGTCTGGTGAATGGCTTTAGCAAGTGGCCGAAAGAGGAGATCTGCCGCCAAGCAACAGCCGCAATCGCCCGCGATGTTCTCGACCGCCACAGGCTCTGCGACTTTAATAGCCTGGAGCTGACAAACCTGACGAACGGCTTCAGCAAGTGGCGGTCAGACGAAGACTGTTCCCAAGCCGCAGTCGCTATCGCTCGGGAGATGCTCCGCCGCCGGCTGTCCGATTTTACTCCGCAGCAACAGGCCGACCTGATGAACAGCTTCATCAAATGGCGCGGGGAGGCGGCATGTAGTCAGGCGATCGTGCATCTGGCGCGCGACCTGGGTCGAGGAGGCCAGCGATTCGCCGCTTTCACAACGCCTGACCTCAGCAGGATAGCCAATGCCTTAGGGCTAAGTTTCATAAGGGCGGAGGAAGCTGGAGACATTGCTGAGGCCAGCCTGCTGAAAGACCGGCTGCAGCAGCAGGTGCATTACTTGAATTATGCAAATGATCGGCTCGAGCAGGCCGACCTGTTGAGCATAACCAGCATCTTCAAGTCGCTGGGAAAGGCTCGACTGTTCGACGAACTCGCTTTGCTCGCATCGACGGGGTTAGGTCGGCTCGAGGAATTGGCTCATGCCCCTGGTTTTGCCGCAGAGAACAACCTCGAATCCATGGGTAACCTTTGTATCGCTCTGCTGCCATTGGCCCGCAGCCCGGAGAAATCGATGCTCTGGCACCGCAGGCAAGCGCTAAACCTGCTGAACGATCTCCAGCCAGGTTTGGAGCAGAAGGTCCGCGCGTATCTACAAGCAAGCAATACCGAGCGGCGGAGCCGCGCCTCGTTATCGAGTCGCCGTCCCGCGCTGTCGATCTTTCAAGTGCTCAAGGCACGTGAGGTCCTGGCGAGTTTGTACCAACGACCGTATGTCGAAGGTACGAAGTCTGACTTGACTACGAGGCGGCAACAGCTGGAGCGTGAGACAAAGAAAATCCTGGCGGAGGCGCGGAACTTCATCGAGAGCGATCTTTCCAACATGAGCTGGAATCTGATTGCGCAGATCGAAGGGGACGATGCGATTGACGCGCTCGACTCGTTCATGACGCTGGATGAGGGGACAATCCGGAACCAGCATCCGCCGTCCATCTTTGACATGCATCAAGTACTACGAACGATGGATCACGAGCCCAGACCGCCCGAAGGTGAGGCGGGACTGATGCAGTTGCCGGTCGTTGACCTGCAGGGGCGGCGGCTGGCCACGCAGCCCGAGCAGCGATATTCGATCTTTCATCGCTTGACCTCGGGAGCAATTCCGATGGTCGCGGTCCAACTGCCGGGAAAGCCGAGCCCGTTCATGCTAAGGCGCGTGTTCTGTGTCGATGATATACCTTACCGCATGGACCTGTTCGGCGGAAGCAAGTTAAAGGCACCGAAGCCGACCCTGTCGCAAATCGCCGCCGTCGCTCCGGGCGAGCGAGGCCGCAAGGCTTCCGGGGGGAAGCTGTTGGCAATCCCGTATGCCGAAACCGCACCGGGTACGGCGTTCGAGCAGCTATCGCGCGCCTGGGCGCCCTTTAAAGAGGCCTATTACTACACGCAGCGCAGGGGCTTTGCTGCCCCTCCTGCCATGGACGATCTAGGCCCTCGTGACTATGCGCTGGAGGGCAATTTCAAATTGTCGCTGTTGCCGGACCGCCCTGCCGGCGAGGAGCATCCTTTCAAGCTGATTGGAACGGAAGGCCCGATAGCTTTACGGCCGCATGACGGTTCCGGCTTCATCAGAGCCTCTCTGGCGGAGCGTATGCTAGCTGTTCGGCGCGCTGGCCGGCGAGATGGTCCTGATCGGGTGCCTGCATTCGCAGAGGGAAAGAAATCATCGCTCCCCGCCGCGGCCCTGCAATATTATTCGCGAAGCGAGAGGGTGGCAGAAGAGGCGCGCGAGAAAGCCAACAGTTGGCTTGAGACTAAAAAAGGAGAACCGCTGAGCTCCGAAGAGTTGTATCGCATCGTGACGGCCGGACGCATCGAAGCCCCCGGCGCGGTTGCCGTGCCATCCAATGATGGCCGTGTGCATGTGCCTAAGCTTAAGAGCGAGGGACTGACGGGTGCGGCTGGCGTGCTGATCGGCCGTTCTCCGTACGATAAGCCAAACTTACGCCCATTAAGCCCTGAACGAGTCAAGTCGTCAGCCGATGGCGACGCAACTTCGGCATTTCTCGATAAATGCGTGGCCATCCAATACAGCTTCAATGTCGCCGAGAAGTCGGGGGAGCAACTGGCGAGCGATGATCCGACTTTTTTCGCCAAAGGCATTCTCATCGTAGTGCCTGACGAGATGTGGCCGGCGAACTACCGAGATCGTGCGATGGTATTGTCGGCGGAAGACGTCAAGTCCCATTCGGCCTGGACCAGCCGCAAGCAGCGGGTCACGGCGGAGACGCCAATTGATGGCGTCGGCATCCTCCAGGCGACCGAGGTGTTCGCTCCGGGGTCCTTGGTGGCCGTGCCGCCCGATGAACAAAAAAAACTCGACGGCGACTTCGATGGGGATACGGTTATCATTATCGGCGACCGGCCGCAGCTCTATGAGCATGTTCGCCGGTTCGATGAGGCGGAGCAAGCTCGCGCAGCCCGCTCGCTCAAGCCGCCCAAATCGCATACCCCCGCCATCGAGGACGGAAGGTACAATTTTAGTCGTGCCAGCCAGATCCTCGCTGCCACGCAGGACACTTTGGAAAACTTTAGCACCTTGCAGCGAGATTTTCTGGCTCAACCCGACCAAGCCCGGCGCTGGTTTTCCGAGCGGGCCATTTTTGGTACCTACGAAGGTATTCACCACGAGCTCAGGAGAGCCATACGTGACTTGTTGAATCAGGAAGAGGTGAGCGAGGAAGATATCCAGCCCCAGCTTGAAAGTGTGATGCGGGAGATCGAGCTCGCAGAGCATCCGGTCGCTCGCGAGATCAACGAATTGCTCGCGGCCGACCTGGAGGCTTGGGCTGCCGATGCGAATGGGGCCCTCCCGCTCGAGGCGGTCGAACGCGACACCCACGCCGGCCACGGTGTGAGCCAGGCAGTTTCGGATTTGCTACCGGACCTGGCCGAAGCCTATCAGGCCTCCGCGCACCCGCGAGACCGCGTTCAGGCCTTACTTGACCATTACCCTGCACGCATCGATTCCCAGCCGGATGGCTACGAGCCGGACAACCTCATACAGAGCGCAATCAATCTTCTTAGCCTCGGCAACAAGGTCGGCACCGATGCCTATAAATCAGACACAAGTGCCCAACTTTTCCTGAAAAAAGGCCAACAGCTTCGGCGCCTGCTGCAACAAACGCCGGGCCTAATATCCGTCCCCTACGTCAAAGGCCTAGCGGCCACGCTCAACCACGGCAGGTTCGATGTCGATGCTTCGTTGAAGGATCTGAAGGACAATCCGACGCTAACGGCCTCAGTCATGGAAGCCGCCATCAAGCTCGCGACTGACAAACGTATCCTGCCGGAAGCCTCTGGTCGACAGCTGACGGCCGAAGATTCGGTCGGTCCGATGAACTCCAAAGAGGCCGCGGATCGCGCAGAAATTGAGCGTGCTAGGGCTGCAGCGGAGGAGGAGGGGATTACCACAGCGGTGCGTAGGGTCGCCGAGATCCTAAGACGAGCAGACATCGACGTAAACATGCCTCGTTCGGATCGACCGTTGAGATCGACGCGCTCAATGACAAACCAGCTGATGGGAACGAGCCCCAAGGACGGCGACACGCAGCTGATCAGCAACGCCGTCCGGCATCTGTTCGAAATCCCCGACAAGGATTTTGCACGAGGGTTCAAAAAGGCCATTTTGGCGCTTGACGAGCAGGGCTACGCCGAGGTCAGCACGACAAACTGGTTCAGGATGCGAGATCCAACTTTCATCGGCGTCACCAGTGTGCTCACCACGCCGGACGGATATCGCTTTGCGCTAGAGTTCCACACGCCACAGAGCTACCAGGCCAAGCTTACCAACCACGATATCTACAAGAAGCGAGACAAGCTGAAGCTCGAGCTGAGCGGAGATGCCCTGGAGCAAGCTACGAAAGAACTTGCCCAGAGTGCACGAGAGGTCTGTAGAGACGTGGCGATACCAGAGGGGGCCAGGGAGCTTCCTCACTGGGGAGTCGAACTTGACGCTCGAGCTTCTGCTAGTTTTGGTCCGCGAGCTGCCGAGCGGCCACGGCTGCCCGAGAAATCGCCAATGGCCAAAGAGGTCGTCTCGTTGCTCGGCTCGCGGCCGATTGTGCTCGTCGGACTGCCGGGCGCCGGCAAGTCCTCCATCGGTCCCGCTCTCGCGCGGCGCCTCGGGCTCGCCTTCGTCGACTCCGATAAAAAGATTCAGAGAGAGACCGGCATGTCGATCACGGAAATTTTCGATGCCGAAGACAAAGGCAAGCAGTGGTTCAGGGATCGGGAGGCGAGCTTGATCGCGCAGTGCGTCGAAAAAGGCAACGTCGTCCTCGCAACTGGCGGCGGCGCGTTCGAGAATGAAGAAACCCGACGTCTCATCCTGAACAACGCGGTCTCGATCTGGCTTGATACTGACCGAGGCGAGATCTGGAAGCGCCTTGCAAATGACACCAGTCGCCCGTTGCTGCGGATCGACCAGGCAGAGCAGACCAGCGGATTGCAGAGCTCCGACAAAACGGCCATGAAGAAGGAGCGTTTCGAGGAAATCGTGCGGCAGCGCACGCCGCATTATCGCCAAGCCAATGTAACAGTCGTTCCGCCCCATAAAAGGAAGAACAACATGAACGCCGAAGCATGCGTGGCCGCCGTGCACGCCTATCTCGGCGCTGGCGCAGGGCTGGGCGCTCGGCAGGCCGGCTCGGTTTACAAGCTTGCGGTCGCGTCAAGCTCTGAGAAGGCGGGAGCTTCGGGTGCGCTCATGGAGGAGATGCGGGGAGCCCCCTCGTCATCTGCGAGGGCTCCATCGTCAGGCATCCACCGCAGTCCTGGGGCTCTGGCTGATTTGCCGTCCACGTCGCATGTGCTGCATGATGATGATCACCAGTCAAGGGTGCTTCCGCCCAAAACGTCCGGCGCTCGCACCGACGCCTTGGATCCGACAGCCGCGCTCCACGGTCGCAGCAGCTTGGCACTCGACGCCCACGAATGGCTGGGCGACGAGCATATCGCGGCGGATTATGCGCTCCTGGAGGAAGAATTGCAGAGAGAGAATCCGGATCTAGCCGCACAGACCCGGTTCGTCCGACCCGCGCTAACTCAACTTCTGCGCTTGGCCGAGAACCCGGACGACGTACGAGCGAATCTCATGGCGATCGTCCGTGACCAGAATGGTAACGATACAGCCAAGTTTCTGTTGCTGCCGGTGAACGATGGCGGAACTGATGGGGGCGGCACTCACTGGTCGCTGTTGCTCGTTGATCGCCGCGTGCCGCAGAGTATGGTCGCCTATCACTACGACCCCGGCGGGCGTGGCAACCGGGCCGTGGCAGAAGAGCTCACAGCAAGGCTAGGCGCCCGCCTGAGAATAGCTCCCATGGCCCAGCAGCAGAACGGCTATGATTGCGGCGTCTTTCTGCTGGACGCCACGCGAGCGCTGGTTGGATATTTGGCGCAAGGACAGTCGCCAGAGCAGCTGCAGCTCAATAACCTCGTGGCCGATCGGCAGGCGCTGGGGAACCGACTAAGGGCTTATGCCCAGTTGGGCTGATGGAGATGACCGGAGCGGCTCTGGCCGAGACCAGGCCGTCGGGATCGCCCGAGCGAGCGGACGAGGGCAACGGCCTCGCTCCGTTTCCTGCAAATCCGCCCGGTCGATCAAGATGCACGCGCCTTCTACTCATCGGCGATCTCGCGAGGAGTGGAGAAGGATTTGCATGATGAGCTTCGCGGCCGACGGGGCAATCACCCTGCCCAGTCGTTCTCTGTCGTTCCAGAAGAGTTTACTTTCAACGTGGACCAGTTCTCTCCAGGGGAGTTCCGGCGACTGCTTGATGATGGCTGCGCGTAACTCGGGGAGCTTCAGGAACGGCGAGATATTTAACCCGCGCGGTCGACTTTCGTCCAAGGGCACGCCGCGTTCGATCCAGAGCAGATTTCTCGGGGGGGGGAGCTTCGGCCAGTGCTGGATCATCTGGACGATCAATTGATCGCCTCGCCGGTCTCCGTTGCTTCAGAGGAGGTTCAGCGACTAAAAAAGAGACTTGCATGACGGCCTTCACGGACAAGGGGGCAATCGCCTCGACCAGTCGTTTCCGTCGATCCAGAACAGTTTACCTAGAGCAGTTCTCTCCAGGGGAGCTCCGGCGATTGCTTGATGATGACCCGCGCAGTTGGAAGGATCGTCTAGCTAGGTGATGTAGACGCTTACCGCAGCCAGAGAATGATGGCTGCGAGGGTGACGACCGCCCGATAATTCCGAGCGGTCTTTTCGAAGCGGGTTGCGACGCGGCGGAATTGCTTGAGCTTTGAGAAGCAGCATTCGACGAGGTGGCGCTGGGCATAGAGACACTTCTCGAGCGGGTCTTTGAGCGCGCGGGACGGGGTGTTGGGGATGACGGCAAGAGCCCCCTTGGCGGCGATGGCTTGGCGCAAGTGATCGGCGTCATAGGCCGTGTCGGCCATGACGACCTCGGCAGCTAACCCCTCGATCAATGCGGCGGCTTGCGGTGCATCACCCTTCTGACCTGCGGTGAGCGTGAACCGCACGGGACATCCCAAGCCTCGAACAGCGATATGTATCTTGGTGCTCAGGCCCCCGCGCGAACGGCCAATCGCTTGATCTTCAGACCCCCCTTTTTGGCCCCGGCGGCGTGCTGGTGGGCCCGAACAATGGTGGAATCGACAATCAGATATTCGAAGTCCGGATTGTCAGACATCGCCTCGAAGATGCGGCACCAGACGCCTTTGGCGCTCCATCGACTGAAGCGCCGGAACACGCTGTTCCAGTCTCCGAACGCCTCCGGAAGATCACGCCAGGGAGCGCCCGTACGCACAATCCAAAGCACACCCTCCACGAACATCCGATTGTCGCGGCCGGTCGAGCCCTTCTGGTCAGGCCGGCCTATGATCAGCGGCGCCATCCGCTCCCACGCCGCGTCGCTCAACACCAGCCGATCCATCACACCCAAGACTGCCTCCCCAAAAGCAATCTTGAATCTGATTTGCCCCTAAAAGGGAATCCCTATAGTCCACACCACCTCGCCCTTGGTCCGGCGCTCGAGCCGCAGCAGCAGCTGGGCGAGCGGGGGCAGTGCGTCCGGAGGCAGAAGCTGGCAGGGCGCAGAGCTGGTTGGGTGTGAACGGCCTTCCCTTCTGCAGCGCCATAGTGGGCAACTCAGCCGCGATGAATTTCTGCGCCAAGCCCAAAGAATGAGCTGGATGCATGCGTAGGGAATCGAACTTGGTCGATTTTCGTCGTCGCCACGAGATACTTTGCAAACGGCGGTGCTGGCTGGTCGAACGGCGCGCGTGAAGAGGACGAGCCGAATGACAGTGCGCAGCAACAGCTATCTTTCTAACGCCGAGCGCGATGCGGTGATCGAGTTGCGCCATGCCATGCATCGCGAGCCTGAGCTCTCCAATGCGGAGTGGAAGACGCAAGCGCGCATTCGCGACATACTCCAGCGCTTTGGCCTCGAAGATGTCAAGGTCTTCCACAATACCGGGCTCTATGTCGACATCGAAGGTGGTGCCTCCGGTCCAAAGCGGTCGATTGCGGTGCGCGGCGACATCGATGCGTTGCCGATCCAGGAGACGCGCGCGGACCTGTCCTATTGCTCGCGCGTCGAAGGCGTTATGCATGCCTGCGGCCATGACATCCACGCATCGATTGCACTTGGCACTGCTCTGGCCTTTCATCGGCTACGCGACAATTTTGCAGGCAGACTGCGCGTATTCTTCCAGCCGGCCGAGGAGGCCGAGCCGCTTGGCGGGCGCACCGTCGAAGCGGAGCGGCTCATGGATGGCTTCGATCGCGCCGTCGGCTTTCACGTCAATCCCGAGATCCCTGCCGGCGTGTTCGATGCGTGCGAGGGCGCAATAACCAAATCTGCCGATCAGTTCAAGCTTACGATCACCGGCAAGATGGCGCATGGCGCGGCGCCGCATCAAGGTGTTGACGCGATCGCCATCGCGGCGGCGTTTATCAACGAAGTGCAGAAGGTCGTCTCTCGCGAAATGCCGGTCGATGATGGTGCCATCGTCACGATCGGTACCATTCATGGCGGCAATGCAACCAACATCATTTGCCCGTCGGTTGCCGTCGAGGGAACGATCAGGACTGGCAGTCCGGAACGAAGGGCGCTGCTATGCCAGCGGGTGCGCGAAGTAGCCGAGGGCGTGGCCGTGATGCACCGCGGCCGCGCTGAATGCATTATCCACGCCGGCGAGCCCGCCGTCGTCAATGACGCCGAAATGGTGAGGCGCTTCAAACGGATCGTTCATGAGACGGTCGGCTGCGAAGGCTTTACCAGTAAGAAGCGCGCAGGAGGCAGTGACGACTTCGGATTCTACTCGGCATCCGTGCCGTCGATCTACTTCTGGCTCGGCAGCCGTGCGTCCGGCAATGAGTCGCATTTGCATACGCCGACATTCGGAGCTTCCGATGACATTATCATTCCGGCGACGGAACTCGCCGTCAGATACATCCTGGCTCTGTTGAATTCATGAAATGTCCTCGGCCTCACCAAGCGCTCAATACCAGTCGCGTGACTACTCGCCGCAAGAAAACCATTTGCTACACCCGGAGCGCTCGTCCTGCTTTTATCGCTCTAGGCGTCGGGGCGGTGCTGCTAGGCAACGCTGCCTCCGTTGACGGGCGCGGCGGCTCCTTGGTCGAGCCCTTGGTGTACTCCAAGCCGATCGATGGGCAGGAATTGCGTCTCCACGAGTCGCTTGGCAAGCTGCATTGCTGCCTTGATGCGGGCTCCGCCCGAGCGAAGCCACGATTCTCGCCACGGATTGTGGTGTCCTTGATGACCTTGCTGTCGAGACGCTCTGCTTGAATCGCGACGCTTGTTTGAAGCTCCCCCGAGGAGGGGAGCCGTCCTGCCTCCATCGCCAAGGCGCCGTTGAGACGCCAGACTCGATAATGGGTTTGCGCGCGTTTGAGCGGCGGGGCGCCGTCTCTGACATGTCCGGTGAGCCTATTGTCGCGTTCGGCAAAGCTCACAGGCCGAAATCGGGGGGCTTGTTTCGCTTGGCAGCCTAGGAGTATGGCTTGGCCGGAGCTCCGAACGCGGTTCCAACCGCCACCCGTCTTTGCTCCGAACCTAGGAACCTTCCGAGTAGGTCGAATCGCCGTCTCCTGTTTTCCTTCCAATTGCCGGAAGGATCGAAAGACCGATGATCGAGGCATTTTCGCTTGCGACGGCCCATCTCTACCAGGATGCCTTGGCTTCACAGGCAAGGCTGAGAAATGATGTCTTCGTAAAACAGCGCGGATTGGACCATTCGTCGTTCGACGAACTCGAATTCGACGAATTTGACACGCCGTCAGCTCTTTACCTGGTTTGGAGGGACGATGAGCGGCGAGTCCGCGGCATGGCGAGGTTGCTGCGTACTGATCGACCTTACATGTTGGCGCGATACTGGCCGTTTCTGGTGAAGGAACGTGCCTTGCCCAACAGCTCCGACATTTGGGAAGTGACAAGGGTTTGCGTTGATCGGACCTTGACACCCCCGGTACGCAGGACGGTATTTCCAGAGCTGTTGAGTGCGATAGCTGAATTTTTCCAAGCGAACGGCTTTGTGGGCATGATCGGCGTGACGCGCCAGCATCTATTGTCTCATTTTATCCGGGAGGGGATCGACTGGCTCGGCGACGAAGCGCTCATTGAGGGCGAGGTCGAGCGCGCCTTCTTCGTTCCCACCGCCCACATTCGACCGGTATATTTTTGCCAAAAGTACGGCATTCCCGGCTCTGTTCTGAAGGAACATCCACCCACTCCGTTCCGGAGGGCTGCATGACGTCGGAGGATCCCAAGGACGATTCGGCCCCGGCCAAGGTTGCGCGGAAGATGGCGGACGCTGTGACATATTTGAGTACGGTGGCCGATCGGGCGGGTTTGTGCACGATTGCCGAAGACCTGCGCGCCGTGCGTCGCAGTCTGATGAAGGAGACGGGGGACGGCAGCCCGGCGGCCGCAGCCGGCGAGATTTGCCAAGAAGATGAGGCACCACTCAGAAAGGCCGGGAATGAACCATCTTGCTGATTTCGCGGACTCCGAATCGGAGGTTCGTTACTACTGCCGCCAGATCCCCAACCTGTTCGTGGCCGCGAAAGGATCACTCGTCTGGGATGCGGAAGGAACGGAATTCATCGACTTTCTTGCAGGATGTGGGTCGCTGAACTATGGCCATAACCATCCGAAGATCAAGTCGGCTTTGCTCGACTATCTCCATGCCGATGGTATCGGCTGCGCGCTCGATCTTCATACCGGCGCGAAGTTGGCCTTTATTCGCGAATTTCGCGACATCGTGTTGTCGCCCGCCGGCATGAACTATCGCATGCAGTTCACCGGCCCGACCGGCGCCAATGCAGTGGAGGCGGCTCTCAAGTTGGCGCGCAAACATACCGGACGGACCAACATCGTGGCCTTCACGAACGCGTTCCACGGCATGTCGCTGGGAGCACTATCGGCGACTGGCTCGAACCGAGCACGAGAGGGTCTGCAGGGATGCTTGGATGGCGTGGTGCGGCTCGCCTTCGACGGCTATCACGGCGCGGGCCAGCCGGACCTGGAAAGGTTTGCGGCAATGGCTGAAGATCCGTCCGGAGGAATAGATCCTGTTGCAGCCGTCATCGTGGAGACAGTCCAGGGCGAGGGGGGATTGAACGTCGCATCGAAAGAATGGCTTCGTAGCCTCCGCGAGGTCGCGACGCGCCTCGGGGCGCTGCTGATCGTGGACGACATACAGGCCGGCTGCGGGCGGTCGGGCCGGTTTTTCAGCTTCCAAGATGCTGCGATAGCGCCGGACATGGTATGCCTCGCAAAGTCGATCAGCGGCGGAGGCTTGCCGATGTCGCTTCTGTTGATCGATCCTTCGATCGACACCTGGCGTCCCGGCGAACACAATGGGACTTTTCGGGGCAACAACTTGGCATTCGTTACCGCGCGGGCGGCGCTCGAGCTGTGGTCGGATTCCGACTTTGTCGCCGGAATCGCAGTCCGCTCGGCGATGCTGGATCGATGGCTGAGCAACCTGTGCGTTCGATATCCACGGACCATCACGCGCAAGAAGGGCCTTGGCATGATGGCCGGATTCGAGTGCTTCTCCCCCGAGGTTGCGCATGGCATCTCCCAGGAGGCGTTCAAACGAGGCCTTCTGCTGGAGGTATGCGGACCGCGCGGCGAGGTCGTCAAGATCTTGGCGCCGTTGAATATCGAGCTTGCTGTCTTCCGAGAAGGATTGGCTCGACTGGCTGCCGCCGTCGAGGTCGTAGCGCTCGAGCGGGCCAACCAGCCCGACTTGGCCGCGTGAGCCTACAGCGAGATGACGCCGTTCTGAATCGCCATGACCACGGCCGTGATCCGGTTGCAGGCTCCCAATTTTCTGATCGCATTTGATAGGTGAAATTCGACGGTCTTTTCGGAAGTCGCGATGATCTCGCCGATCTCCCAGTTCGTCTTTCCCTCCTTACACCAGCGTAAGCATTCGACCTCTCGTCCGGTGAGGTGCAGCGCAGGTAACTCCGGTTTTGCCTGCAGTTCTCCCAGTTTGAGTCGATACTGCACAGCCACGCCATAAATTCGTCCAAGCGTATCTGGGTTCGGCTTGCGCTGGTCCCGCAAGCTAAGGCTGATCAGATCGACATTCCCGCCAGGTCCGTGCAGCGGGATCGTGATGCCCGAATGGACGCCGAGCTCTCTGCATTCCTGCAAGAAGACTTTCTGCTTGCGGTCCAGATTTGTCCGGGCGCAAAGTTCGTCCCAACTGAACGGACGCGTTGCATGCTGGATGTGTTGCACGACTGGGTCGATCCGATCCCATTCGCGCTCCCGGTACGTGTCTAGATATCCCGTCGGAAAGCGGTCCCAAGGGATCGAGTCCAGGCGGTTGTTCCGCGCTTTGGCGAACACGGCATTCTGGTAACCCTCCGCTTCGACGGCTTTCAGAAACAGGTCGAGCAGTTCGGTATTGGAATTAATTGAAAAAGTAGCGGCAATGAAATCATCTACATTGGCGACCATATGGCATCCCCCTTAAACGCCCATGTCCCCGGCAATCAGTCTACATATTTCAAGAACCTTCCCATCCACCTGTTGAACGCATCGGGACTTTCCCAATGCGCCGCGTGTCCAGCGTCCATTAATATTGGTCTGTGCAACCAGAGGTGTCTATAGGTAAGTTTACGGACATGTTCGATCCGTACGAACGCGTCCCGCCGTCCTTGGACAATCGCCAGCGGCTTGGCACATCTGGCAACGGCCGCGATTTCGTCCTTGCCCCTTTCGGCCAGCCCATTGCGAACCATCCAGTAGCGGGCTCTGCCGTCCGTTCGCTCGATCATGGCCGCCAAGCAGCTACCTCGATCGAGAGGCTTGCCAAGCATCGCCGAGCCATAGGCCGTGACGTCTGCGGGCGTAAAGTCGCGCTTGCCCGCGAGGTCCATCACCGGCGAGGGGAGAAAGCCATCAGCGACGCCGGCGGGACTCAGCCGGATCGGCGGGGTTCCCGAAATCAGAAGCGAGCGGACCGCCCTCATACGGGACCACATCTCGATGCCGATGTGGCCGCCCAGTGACCACCCGATCACGTGGAAGCTGGCTATGCCGAGATGATCCATCACGCCCTTTAGAGCGGCGGCGTAGCCGGGGAAGCTGTAGGTGCTGGTCGGAGCGACGGCATCCGACGAACTGCCATGCCCGGGAAGGTCAGGTATGATGACAGTATGCCCGCGCCTCATCAGGTAGGTTTCCTGATGGCGGAAGATTTCCTTGCAGGAAGAATTCCCGTGTATCAGAAGTATGGCGGATTCCTTGCCGCGGTGAACGCGGACGGCCAGCGAATTTCCACCCACACGAATCTTCATATCGGGCACGAATGTTCTCCGACCCTCGTAAGTGCCAAGCAGCATAATCACCGCCGAAGGCTGCGAATCCCTTCCGTTATTTTCCATCATCTGTGGCCACAGAGCCCGCTTCGGGCAACCTAGGGAATACCCCAGTGGCCGGATCGATTGAGTCCTGTTTTTTTCGTCGCCCGAGCTCGGATGAATCGCGGCTGTTTGGAAGCATCGCATCGGTTTGGTTTGGCCTCGCCGCCGGCGCCGGTCGGCAGTGTATCGCGGCTGCGCGGCAGGAGGCGGGTCCGATCGGGAGCTATCGGTGTGCGAAGGAGAAAATGTTCGAAAATGCTCTGGATCGATTTGGTGCGCAGGAATGTTCGGGCGGCCGAAGTGCTAAGCAACAACGGCGTTCGAGGAACGAGGAGGGCACTGCTGGCAATTTGGTTGGCGATCGAGGGCGCCGACGACAATATACGCGATCTGTTCCGCGGGTTCGATGAGGACAGGCTTGAAGCTGATGTCGATGCGATCTCGCTCGCCGAGGCTTTCGCTCAGATAATCCCAGGCTCGGCCAAGAACACCGCTGCAAAGGAGGCGCTGCTTCGCAGCCTGGCGGTCTGTCTGCGCGCCTTGGAACGCCAACTTTGGAGTCTGGGCGGCAGCAAAGTCCAACGACGTGAGAAGCCTGCTGTCGTCGAATTCGATGGCACGTCAGCCTATCTGCTCATGAGAGCTCCGCGTCATCGCATCGCCAAGACCGAGGACAACTTCCGTCGCAGAGGTCTGAAGAAGACGCGGCTGATTCCGCGGAAAATCGGCAAACTCGACGTGCGCCTCGTCTTCTTGCAGGACTTCCGAGGACAGGCCAGGTTAAAAGAACAAACTCCATTGTCGATCGCTGCCGCCTTGTTCCCCGGCATACGATATATCGAAGAAACCGTGCCTGAAGGGTTTGTGGTGGTTGACGTGGAGTTTCAGGATCAGGTCGACGTGATGCGGCGCCAGATTCGAGACGCATCGATCGCCCGCTGTGCCGGCATCGTCTATCCCGAACTGAGCATAACCTCTCAAACCCTGGCAGCGGTGCGCACGGGCCTGTCAAACGGTATTTGGGAAGAGTGTGAACTGAGCATGATCGTCGCCGGATCTCGGCACGAAGCCGACGGCGCAGGTCGCCGTTTCAATGTCTGCACCATTCTCGACGGCTATGGAAATGCGATCGGCGAACATCGGAAGCTCTTCCGCTACAGTGAGGGCGCGGGCCCTCATGAAGCGATCGAGCTGGGCTCGGAGCTGCAAGTGCTCGTCATGGCCGAGGGGCTGTTCGCCTTCGGCATCTGCCTGGACTTTTGCAACCTCTCGGAAAGGCCGCCATATCTCGATCTCGACGTCGACTACGTCCTCGTGCCGTCTTGCGGAAGGGAAAGCACGATGTACTCGCACATGGCAAGATCTGGCGAGGTCATGACCAAGCTCAAGGTGAGGACGTTTGTCGTGCAGCAGTATTACCGGAAAACGCCGGAGGAGCCGGGGCCCGTCGGATACGTCCTGGCGAGAGTTGACGCCGTGATGCCGGAACTTAGCAGCCTCGCCACGAGTGATCCATGGCACGTTCATGTCGTTTGACATTAGTTTACACTTGACATGCACCGTTCGCTTCCGATGTAAAGGGTTGTGAAACTTTTGAGGGTTACGTTCCGAGTCCGCAACTGAAAATCGGCATAATTTCAATGACTAAGGCGCTGGAAGTCATTTCTGAGCCGGAGCGGGTGCTGGAAGCCGTCTCGATGGGGGCCCTCTCTCCAGCAGAGGCTTTCGTGGCAATTCGCAATTTTGCGACTGCGCAACCTGAGGATGCTGAATTTCTAGAGGACGTCTACGAGGCAATTACGGAGCTCGTATGGGGTCTTATCGCAGGGCGAGAGCGCGGCCCGTTGCTCGACCGCTGGGGTGACTTCGTCCTTAAGATCCGGCAGCTTTTTCGCACGCGAAAGTCGCCTCTGGCCGAGCGCCTGACTTCTTTTGCCGATTTGCTCGAGCAATCGAGCCGCTTCGCCGAGGTCCATTCGGCCGAAACCATGAAGGAAAGGAAGCACGACGCCGCCATCCTCGAGCTGCTTTCCAGTCGATCAGGTCCGACCGAGCGCTCGCACCTGATCGAGACGCTCCGAATAGGAGAGTCTAACCTTTCACGGGTGCTGCTGAACCTGGCGGCCTCCGGACTGATTACGAAGACAACGAAGGGGCGGGAAGCACTTTTGGAGTTGACGCCGGAGGGAAGAATTGCGGCGGCGAAGCTTCCGAAGAAAGTCGAGGATGTGCCCTCCATCACGTCGATATTCGACAATCATGATGCTGTTGGTGCGCTGAAGGCGCTCTGGCCCAAGACAGGCTGCGCGATGGCCATCACTGACGAGACCGCGGGGCTTATCGACTGCGACACAACTTTTGCTGCACTTCTCAAGGGAAGAGATACAAGGCAATTGCGCGGTCAATCACTCGCGACTTTGCGAAAGAATTTCAGCGATCAGATCACCGGTTTGGACGAAGTTGCTCCTGATGAAATCATACTCTCGGACGGTAAAGTCTACAGAGTGGCGGAGTACGAGGAAAGCGGTCGCTCCGTGTGGTTAGGCTTCGACGTATCCGTATATAAGCGGCGCATCGAAGAGGGACGCCGTCGGGAAAAGCTGCTCTTGAAAGAGATCGAGACGCTGAAATCGAAGCACTCCGCGCCAGATCGTTCACCCCGACACGGTCTTCCTATGGCTTTCGTGTCTGATGATGCCAGCCGGTTTGCGCCGCTATGGACGGCGTTATCGACTTTGCGGCACGATATCCTTACGCCGGTGAATTCGATCTTGAGCGTGGGCCTGCTCATGCGCGACAAGGAAAAATGCCTTCGGCGACCCGGGTTTTATGAAGAGAGCGTCTCGGGGATAATGACGCAAGCCCAGCACATCCGGGCGCTCATCAGGGATTTGTTCAACGCTGGCGAGCTTCTCGAGAGCATGCCTGTCCACGCCCTCGACTCGTTCAGTCCCGCAGCGGTGGTCGACGACGTACTTGAGACCGTCAAGTACACAAGCAGGCACTCGAACTTATCGTTTGCCACACCGCGAGTGGCTCAATCCATGGTCAAGACGGACGAGCGCGTCTTTCGTGGCGTTTTTCTGCAGGCCGTTAGCGGATTTCTTGAGCTCCTGCCGGCAGGAGGAAATGTGATCATCGAGGGAAGCATCGAAGATCGCGTCTTGAAGGTCCGGATTTCCTCGGCAGCATCTGCTTGGAATTTATCGGCGCTGCGAAACGAGCCGTCCGGCCTGATGATGTGCGGTTGGGCGGTCGAACACGCCGGCGGAAAGTTCGACTATAATCGCAGCACGCAAGACGGGATCTTCGCAGAGTTTCAATTGCCCGTGCAGCTTCGCCCGCAAGCGCGTTCCAGAGTTCGATGATCGGTGCTCTTTACTAGTCGACGCTGCGGTCGTGTTCGGCGCCCGGAGCTACAAGTGCACTTGTGATGCCTTCGCTCATAAAGGCCGGAAGAGGTGGAGTGCCGACGGTACTCCTCGCTCAACTGACGCCGAATTTGAACGCTTACACCTTCCGGCCCGCCGAAGTTTGGCGGCCGCCGATTTGGACAGGCGAGCGCCCAGCCGAATGGCGAAGCGACGCTTCAACACAATCGGCTGACAACGGCCGCCGCCGCGAGCTCTCATCTCAAGCCTCAATCCCTAGGGACTCTCCGAGTGGGCGAAGCGACCTCGATGTTGTCGAATACCGAGACCTGAGAGCAGGGAGAGCATCGGTATGGGCAGGGCCGCTACGAGGATCAGAAGTGCTTCGATCACTACCAGGATGTTCGCCGGCGCGTCGCCGAGCCCGGACACCAAGGTGCCGATCCCGCCTCGGAACACTTTCAACCAAGGGCTGACGTCGGCCGACGAAAGGACGATGATCCGCCTACTGGGCACGCCAGGAGCCAAGACTTCGGAATGCAGTCCGGTCACAGGTTCATTCAAGGCGAAGATTCTGTCTAGTGTCGATGTCGGCCCCTTCAAGGTAAGCGGCCTCAACTACGCCGTGAACTCGTTGAAGACCGTATTCGAAGAAGCAGAGCAGCAGATTCCGGATGTGGTCGCGGCGGTGAATTCCGCTGGGATGCTGTGCGTGCGTTCTAAGCGGCATAATCGGAATTCGTTCTCGAACCACAGCTGGGGCACGGCGATCGACCTTTATTTCGGCCGCGGCGTCGTCGGCCAGGGGGACAATCACTGCCATCAGGGTTGTCTACAACTGGCGCCGTTCTTCAATCGTCACGGCTGGTATTGGGGCGCGGGATTCAGTGGGCGCTCCGTCGATAGCATGCATTTCGAACTCGCCAAGGAGACTATCGAAGCCGAGTTCGGCGCCGGGCAGGCATAGCGGAAAGCCGGCTCTAATGGCGAGCCGACGCGGCTTCTCTAGGGCATGTACTCAGTAAACGGCTGGCCGACTGATGTCCGGTCCGCCCGACAGCGGCCGAAGAGCGCCATGTCCGCGCAGATGGGCCATAATCGGGCATTGCCCAAAATTCGTCGATCACCCATCAGGCTCAGAGTTATGGTGGTCGGCATTTCAACTCGAAGCCCCTTTGCGGCTTTGAGAATCATGGCCGCAAACGCAAAAGACAGCAAACATGAGAGCAGGCTGTCGAAGAGTCCTTGAGCGGATCGTCGCTGGTGTCAAAAGATACGGTCTTTGCCTATCAGGAAAATGAGGATTCCGAGGGCGGGCCTCCATTGGCGGATCGCGATCTCTTCGTGGAAGTTGGAACGGTGGCGGACACTGCTTTTGTATACGCTCTATGCGGGGAACGGCCATCCGGCGCCGGATCCTGACAATTTCCTGGAGTAGTCCACGCTGGGCATAGTAATCGGGATGGGGCGGAGCAATGCAGCCGATCAAAGCGCCTTGCCGAAATTATACGTCTGGTCGTCCTCCAGCGTGTTCTCCAGATCGCGCGTTTCCCAATATTCAACTGGTGCGGGGATACCGTTCCTAACTTCGATGCGGAGATCCGCATTGGGCGACGTGAGGCGGGCGTTCTTGATGTCCTCGAGGAATGCGTGCGTGGAGGCCCACAGTTCGATCGTCCTGTTGAGGTCGGGCGATACGATCGAGTGAGTGATGCGCTGGCACTCGAGTAGAGCGCGGACGAGCGGCGCAGCCACGGGCCTACTTTCGAAGAGCTTCGTCAGACCTCCGATATAGTTATCCCTGAAGATGGTCGGCACGACGATGCGGCAAGTACCGGCGGACACGAGTTCCTTCGTCATCATGATGCGCGACGTGCGTCCGTTGCCATCGTTGAAAGGGTGGACAGCGACGAGCATCGTGTGCACGAAGATGCCCCTCGCAAGCGAATTGGAGATGCTCCGCAGCATCTCAAATCCTTCCTTCAGGGTGCCTTCCACCAGATTGGGCGCGACAAACTCGGTGTTGCCCGCGTAGTTCGGCTCCTTCTTGAAGTTGCCGGGATCCTTCTCCGGGCGCGCATCCATAAGGATGCGATTGCGCTCTTTGATCTCGTCCACAAAGGCCGCGAACGAGTCGGCCATGGTCATTCCCTTCGACATGGTCGAAACCTGCCGGAACGTCTGCACGACGTCGCGGCCGTCCGCCGGGCGACCGTCCGGCTCCTCGTCCTCGAAGACGATGCGGCGGGCCTTGTCGACCGAAAACCTGGTTCCTTCGATGTAGTTGGTGAAATAAGCCTCGATGAAGGACACGCACGCGCGTTCGTCCGTTCCCGCGTGAGGATCGGGGCGATCGGGGAGAACCGATCGGTCGAGAACGACTGCCAGTTCTTTGAAACGCTCCATGCAATCGGGGTCGAACGGCGCGTCGCGGCGGTTCCTGGCAGCGACTTTTTCATTTTCGAGTTTGGCCTGCCGGGTACCCAACAGCGTTCCAATGAGGTCATCGAGGGTTTTCAATTCATCGGTGGCATCGAGATCGCTAGCGATCCGGTGTGCGCGCTGGCGGATGGCGCGTAGACCGTCTTCGTGCTCCGTCTTGAGGAGCTTTTCGAGCTCCGCCTCGACTCCTTCGCGGCCGACATTCCGGCTTGGGCCTTCGCGTTCACGGGAGGGCTTCAGATTTTCTAGAAGCTTCCGCGACGCGCTCGGGATGTATGTGCCGAGATAGGCGACGTCGCCTTCGAGCGGGCCGCGACCCGGAATGGAGCGGATCTCGAGCCCCGGGATGGAGAGCCTCTTGCGCGCCTTCCCCTCGGCGTGAGTACAGAAGATCCAGCCCGGATATTTGGGACGTCCATCGGAAGCGCGTTCTCGCCACGGATTCACCGTCAAGGCCGTGCGTCCCGAGAGCACGGCGCCGGGTATCAGCTTGCCAAGTATGGGAGCCCAGCGGGCATAGGCGAATTCCTCGGCGGAACGGCCATCGAGCTTGCCGTAAACGCCGTCCGCGATCCGAACCAGGGTTCCGGCTTGCGCCTGTCGCTGGATCGAGCGGTCGTGGGCTCGATCGCCTTCGCCGGTAAATTCAAGATCGTCCGCCATGGCAACTTAAGTCTCCTTGGGAGCCATTTATTTGTCGCTATCGGGAACTTAATAGGAGAATATGTCGCTATTAAGAACTTAAGGTGGCCTGCCGAATTGTACCGTCGATAACTTAAGGCCGGTTCCACCAAGCTGTCTTGTCGCCGTTGGCAGCATAATTCTACGATATGTCGCTATAGATAACTTAATTTCTCCCGGACGCCACTTCGATGTCATCCAAGGTTCCTTCGCCTCGCGGGGGAGGGGCGGCCGTATTGGGCCGTTCATCGGACTGGGCCCTGTATGGCCACTGGAAACGGGTCGATGACGGACGGCGTGAGATGGGCCTCAGCCAGGTTGCGCTCGGAGATCGAAATCGAAAAGGCCGGAGCGCCCGATGTCGGGATTATGCTGACCCGGTGCTGAACTCATTGGGGCTCGATTACCACGCGGTGACCAGCAACACGAATCGTCCTGCGCTACGAAGCCCTCGAAGGGGACGATGAGGCGCAATTGAAAGACGGTTTCCATGGCCGCGCAATCGAAGGTGGTGCCGCCACAAAGGGTCGGGATGTTCGGCGTCGGGGTTGTCCGGATCGGGCTCGACCTTGAGCTTCATTCCTTCGAGCTCGGTGGCGGCGTACTTCGTCAGCACGGCCTGAAATTGGCTGTTGATGTAGCCGCTGCAGCGATCCTTGATCTCGTCAAGCTTGCGTCTGCGCTGGTTCGATCCCATCGCGCGGAGTTCGTCGTCGGACGGAAAAGGATCGCCCGGTAGGTCGTCACGGAATACGGTGATGTCTATGTCTTCCGAGAACCGCTGGATCAGGTCGAATGCCTTGGAGAGCGAAGTGCCTCCCTTGAAGAGCAGACGCTCCTTTATGCCTGCCCTGTTGTAGAGCGCATCGAGGGTCCGGCAGACCCAGAAGTCCATTTCGACATTCTCCTGCGCGCACGATAGACGCTGTCCGGTCGAATGGAATAGTCCCCGACGGTCGTCGGCGGTCGCTCGGATGATCTACGGTAGGTCGCTCATGGTCGCCTCTCAGGGAGCGCGACCGGCGACGGCGGATCCGGCGGCGTCGCGTCGGATTTCAGGATGCCAGTCGAGCAGATCGCCCAGATGGTCCTGCAGATCCCTGCGCATCCGTTGCCCGTCGTCACCGTCGTTCAGGATCGACGTGAGGCGCTTCGCTATCTTGTCACCGTCCGAGGGCAGAACGTCACGCAGCCAGATCAGAGCCTGCACCAACTGAGCCGCCGGGCGGTCGGCCCACACCAGCCGGCTGGACGCGACCTTTTTGAAGTCGATGACCATCTTGTCGAGACGTATCGGCTTCACGCGTGCGTCCGTCCACACGACTACCTTCGCCGGCACTGCGTTGGTGAGGCCCAAGTTGTTGGCGGCGGTTATGCCGTCGACCAGCACCTTGGCGCCGTCCCGTCTCGCCACCGCCTGAATCACCGACTTGTAGTCGGGCGGGGAAATCTTGTTCGTCAGCCGGTTGGTGCGCGGAAGGTCGTAGAGACCTTGGTCGATGCGCCTGATTTTTTTTGGCGCTCCGGAGACGATGGAGGGCGACGTCCACCGCCGACCGGGAGCCGGTGTCCGCGAAATCGCGCGCGGTCCACACCTTGCTTGGTTGGGCGTCGTGGCTCATCCGGTCGTAGATTTGGGGGGCTGTTCTCTTGCTCCTTGTAAGAAATATGCATCAAAAATCTTACAAGTCAAAAGGCTCCGTAAGAAATATGTATCAGATTTCTTACAAATTTTGATTGGGTGACGGCTAGATCCGGTCATGTCCGTGCCGGCCAGGATACGGCAAATCGGAACTTGCGCTACCGACCCCGATCGAAGTCGTCGCGCTGCACGGCTTCGAACACCCATATGGGAAGGTAAAATGCAGGCATGCGTGCGGAGTAGTGTGATGGCTTTCGAAATTGAATCTGGTCTGATCTTTAATTCGATTTTTGGCTGACCGCGTCGCGGCCGAGCGAGCTTGGCATGGTCGAACGCATGATGGACGACGTTTCGGTCATCTGCCAAGCGAGGGGCATTCCTTTTCAAAAATACGTCGTGCCGAGCGGCGACGATCTGATCCGCGCGCTTGCCGAGATCGAAGCCGCTGCGCGGAACGGCCTGAAGCCGCTGATCTACCTCGACATGCATGGATCCGCGATAGACGGCGTCGAAATCGCTGCGACGAACGAAATGGTGAGTTGGGAAAGGGTCGTCGACTCGCTGCGAGCGATCAATCGGGAAACCGGTAACAATCTGCTGGTCGTGGCGGGCGTCTGGCTTCTTTGCGATCAGGGAGTCGATGATCACCGATCATGCGCCGTTCTACATGCTAATTGCGCCGGAGTATCCGCAAGGAGACCCCATAGCAGGAGGATGCACTTCAAGACTTCTTGGGTCACTCGACTTGACCGCTTCCGCGCGCGTGGATCGCTCGGACCGGCCCCTGGGCTCCGGTGGAGGCCTAACTTGCCTCGTCTGCGCCGCTGGACGCAAGAACGTTTCCGTGGACGTTTCTGCCGACAACGGACATGTAGCCAGTCGTAGAATCGTCCGCCCGCCCCTATATTGCGTCACGACCAATTCGATTTGGGGGAGCGTCGCATTGCCGAGTGTGTTTTTCTCTTATTCGCATGCCGACGAGGCGTTGCGGGACCAAATCGAAAAGCAGCTTGCGCTGCTCAAGCGGCAAGGGGTCATCGAGGTCTGGCACGACCGAAGGATCGGTGCCGGTCAGGATTTTGCGAAGGAAATCGACCGGCATGTCGAGACCGACGACATCATTCTGCTGCTGGTGAGCTCCGACTTCCTCGCGTCCGATTACTGCTACGAAAGGGAGATGGCGCAGGCGATGCAGCGGCACGAGGTAGGTGAAGCCATTGTCATCCCCGTCATTCTCCGTGCGTGCGACTGGCACGGCGCCCCCTTTGGCAAGCTGCAGGCGGTGCCGACGGACGGGAAACCTATCACCCAATTCCCGGACCGCGATCAAGCGATGCTGGAAGTCATCAAAGCCGTCCGAGCGGCCGTCGGCCGCATCCGACCCGCTTCGCCGTCGAAGCCCGCGCCGGCCGCGGCGCCACCGATGAGTCGGCCTCCGGCCGAACCTGCCTCGCCGCGATCGAGCAATCTACGCCTGGCGAGGCAGTTCACCGACCGCGATTACGATAAGTTTAAGCACGAGAGTTTCGAGTTTATCGCCAAATTCTTCGAGAACTCGCTGGGCGAGCTCGAACAGCGGAATTCCGGAATAGAGACGGCGTTTCGGCGGATCGATGCAAACCGTTTCACCGCCGCCATGTACCGGAACGGCAAGGTGATTTCGCGGTGCACGATCTTTGTCGGCGGCTTGGCCGGCGGTATCGCCTACTATGCCGGCGAGAGCACATCCGGCGATACGTTCAACGAGTCGATGTCCGTCGGCAGTGACGAACACGAACTGCATCTGAAATGCCTCGGAATGCAGCGTGGCGGCGCGCATAATCTGTCGCAGGAGGGCGCAGCCGAGTACTACTGGTCGCTTCTGATCGAGCGGTTGCAAGGAAGGTGAAAGATGCTCGCAGCCTCGGAGTTCAGCATCGGGTTCATTGGGGGTGCCGAGGCGTTGACGCTGGTGTTGCCAGTCGAAAAGTACGACCAGGCGTTTCTGATCGTTCCAGCTGCTGACGGCCCAATTGCGATTTTTCTGAGCGGCGAGCACCAATTTCTCACCTTCCCGAGCAGCGGGAATGAGAGTTACAAAGGAATCTTGGTGCCTCGGTTTCGGTCGAGATGGATATCACATCGATCGACGTCTCATCATTTGCCTGTCCGGGCGCAATGGTTCGTCGGAGAGACGGTCTCTTCATGGCGGCGCGCTTTGATCGAATGCAGGAGTCACAGCTGTTCGCCATATCAAGCGACCTCGTCGTCTGCAGTCGGGATTTGGCCGCGGGCTTCATGCGCTGGCAAGTCACACTGGGGACCGGGCGCGATCGTCGGAAGCTTTGGACAGTCGACCTTCGAACGAAGACGAGTGAGGCTGTTATCGGGTCGACCTAATCTCGACCAACCCGTCCCGCGGAGCCAAAGCGTTGATGACGACGGCCACGCCGATTTCGTCTCCGCTGAACACGAACAGTAGCATCATTGCCGTACCACCGCCGAACGACCATGAATTGATGATGAGCTGTTTGGACTTGACTTGGCGCATCAGCGAGCAGCTTTGCGCCTCAGTTCCTCGCCCGTGCTAGCCATCATCGTTCCTGCGCGCCAACCACTCAAATTTCCTTGTTCGGGAGTCGCGAATTCGCCCTGAAGGTTTGCCACTCCATACCAGCAAAAATACCAGCAAAATGATCGGCTGCACCGGGCGCTTCCGCGAACTTTTACTTATACTTCAAATGCGTCGCCCAAATTGAAAAATCAGGAATCGAATTAGTGCTGTAAGTTATTGTTATTGCTTATGTTTTATACGTGGTGCCCCTGACCGTCGGCAAAGTTAGATGCGCAGACGATATTCGATCGCTACGTATCCCTCCGCATCCTTGATGTCGCTCACGTCATCGAGGAAGGTTTCCCAGTCTGATCTCGACAATTCTCCTGCCTTCCCCGCTCGTTGGCGAGCCTCCGTGACGAGGAAGTCCTTATTCCTGTCACCACGTATCACGCGGCCGCCGGTCTTTTGCTCAAGTCGCTCGTTTAACGAGGGAAAAGGCATGTTCCACTTCTTCACCTCCCGCGCGAAGCGTTCGTCGACGGGTACAAAAGCGACGAGTCCGGGATGATTCATTAACTCCAATCCACGCTCACGCAATGTGGCATTATGGCTGCCGTGATGCCCCACTTTGTAAACGACTGTTCGAGCGAGAAGTTTTTCGGCGGTTACGCTTCCTGGGTCGCTCTGCTTGGCTTCCGGAGGCCATACGTAGTCCCCCCATGACAACCAACTACCGACTTGAGCGTCACCAGGGAAAAGGAGCACTTTTCCACCTCGAAGTTCGAACGCCAACGCAAGACTGGTGTTATTGGTGTCCGAATCGAGCCTTAAGGCTAGCGTCTCGGCGGCGCCCAACCAGTCTGTATCGATGCGTCGCCATTCCGCGTCCGGATCGTTGTATTTCGTTCGAGATGTACGGATCCCTTCAGCACGAACACCCGTCGCGTCGTTTGCGATAAGTTCGCGCGTTGCGAACGGCATGCCTAGTTTCGATTGGGCCATGTCGACGCCCGTCATAGGCGACAGGGCCGCCACCAAAAACATGTCCACCTCTGGACCGTCTCCAGCGAGCTCGTAAACTTCCCGTCCACGCTTACTGGGACGACTCCGCTTCAGCATCTTTTCATCGCGTGGTGGGCCCAGCACATAAACCGAAAGCTCGTCGCTATTCATTGGGCGGATAACTGCCGCCCCGGGGGAAAGAAACTTCACAGTCTCAGCCTTGGCACGCAATCGGTCCAGGATCGACGTTGTGCGCTCTGCCGCAGGCAGCATGTAGCCCGGCTGGTCAGCTCCGACGAATGCCATCAATCCGGTGAGGCCATCCAGTGGCATCGAAGAAGAAGTCTCAGCCTCCTCCTCCTCTACAGCGTTGGGATCGAATTCAGGGGCGAGGAGAGCTGTGAGAGCGCTGAAGCTGCGATCGATCACCCTCATAGCCTGCTCGCGCCCCTCGCGGAGGCGTCGAGCTTGTTCGTCCCGACGATCTTCTGTCCACGCCAGCCACAGTTCTCCGACTGAAATCGGCGCAAACTCGTCCGCGGCTTGCTCGAAGCCAGATAGATGATCCCAATGTTCGTGAGTGACAATTAAGACGTCGATTCTATTGGTTTGTTCGTGGATGTCTTTCATAATGCGCTTTGCCCGCGATGCGGCGTCGGGCATTCCCTGCAGAATCCCGCAATCAATCAGGATATGGAACACACCCTCAGTCTGGGGAATCCGCAGCAGGAAACAGTCCCCGAGGATGTCGCGGTACATCCGAATTGCAACGCTCCCTACCGACAATTTCTCATCTTGCTCAGGCATGTCGTGCTCACAGCATTCTGTGGAGAAAGGCGAAGGGTTCGCGGCGACCCGCGGCGTCGTAATAGGTGGCACCAAGCGATTCGCTCTTTGCGCCGAACTGAAACGCCCGCTGGCCATCGAGCCGGGAATCGCTATTGATATCCTTGACGATGCAATAGCGGACCTGACGTGTCCGAAGATCGACGATGAGCGTGGCACCGCCCCGAAAGGTGAAGTCCGCTCTTACGCCCGAGATCCGCCCCTGTCGCTCGACCTGTTGTTGGAGTTCCGCTGTGCGGTAGCCTCTGCGTTCCTGGGTTATCTCGATGATGATCTGGGGCTCGAGTTGTCCATCGGGACCTACGCGATTGGCGACACGCACAGACTGGACCTCGAAACGCGGCCCTTTTAGCTCTCTGGAGCGCCGGATGGTGACCTTCGCGTCGGACCGGAGCCATAGTCCCATGGCTCTGATTGCCTCATGCGATATCTCCGCATTCGAAACCAGCCAGTTCGCCAGGTTCCTTTTCCTGACCTCTTCTGTCCGGAATATGTCGCGCCGCTTCCGGCGATACGAAAAGTCCTGCTTGGTTAGCCAACCTATGCTGATGGGCGCCTCGGGAGCCTCCCAAATGAGGTTCTCAACCGACAAAGACCTTATGTCCTTTGGGTAGATGCCACGGCGGCGAAATGCCTCGATGAAGGCGAGCCGATATCCACGTACGTCGTCAGCAACCAGGTCGGCGTCGGCCGTGATGATAGCGCGCAGGTAATCGCCGAAGGTCACGTCGACGGGCGGAAGATAGTCTAACGCACGGATACACATTCGCAGGACATGTCCCGCGGACTTCGTGGCTTCGACGGTCAATCGGCCGACCAAATCGGGATGTAGATCAGAAGACGGAAATTGATTTGCGTTGCCCGTTGTCAATCTGAGCAGGTCGGCTACGCGAGACTTGTAGATCGATACGAAAGCGTCGAACACAGCCGCCACTAAAATAGCGCCGCGCTCGTGAGGCTCGGTCGTGCGATCGAGCGCTGTCGGATCAGGTAGATTGGTGACAGGATCCACCTCGTCGATCGCATCCCGGAGCGCGTGGTGTCGGCCGATCGCTTCTCCAAACTGGCGCGCGAGGCCACTAAGAAGCGAGCGCTGCCCAAGGTCGCCACGCAAATGCGAGATTTGATGCCGAACCGATTCGGGTAATGTGAAATGTTGAAACAAGGCGACGATGTCAGCAAACGCCTCATGGAAGGCCAGAGAATCGATGTTGCTCGCTTCGATGAATCGTCGATGCATTCCATCGAGGATTGCGTGGGCGGTCTCGTGGGCAAGCACGTCGTGTGAGAGGCAGGTGAAGACGACGCCACCAGGAAGATTGCGGCCGGCATCGCGCGTCGAGGCTCTAAAATAGCCAAAGAGCAAGGCGACCTTGGAAGGGCTGTAATACGCGTTTGCTTCGCGCAATGCGTGAGGATAGATGCGAAGCTTCCCAACAAAACGTTCGCTGCCTTTGCCGATCGAGCGCCAAGGTCGAGGAGCCCAGAGCACCTTTCGCCCCAGAGCACGCTCGAAATTCCGAATAGTCATCATTGCGACGGCGTAAGCCATCTGTTGATGAAATTTGGGGTTCCCCTCCGAAGGAGCAAGCCCATCCTGAACCAGCAGTGCCACCTCATCGAGCTTCACTGCCGCGTAGAAGCCGCCGCTAGCCGGATCCATGTCGATGACTTCGACGTACTCTCCACTGGGGCCTTCGGCCAATTCTTCCCAAGGAAGCTGCACCCGTGCTTCGTTAATCACGGCGGTCTGCATGTCCAATGACGCGGACGGATCGAACGCATAGATCCGCAAACGCCGAAAGGGGGGAGTATTTCCCGGTTGCCTGGTTCCTGCCTGCATTTGAGAGGGGCGCTTGGTGGATACAGAGTCCAGTCTAGCAGCCGTAGCGTGCGCGTATCCTAGGCTCCTCCCTAGCTTGCCTTCCGTTATGGAAACATGTCTCCACAAGGAGAGTTCGATATTCCGCCCTTGCCAGCGGCCATGTCGCGTTGCGAAACAGCTGGCTGGCCCGGATTACGCGAGCACGGCGAAGGATAGGAGCGCGATGTCCGAAAGCGAGCAAGATCTGGAGTTAAGAGCATTCATAATCCACGCGCCGGCTCAGAAGGCCCTGCAAGAAATCCTCAGCGCACTGCAATCGAGCGCAGATGTCTTCTACGCGGTTAGAAGCCGCGTTAAGCCCGTCAAGGCAATACTTGAGAAGACACAGCGTAAACGAAGAGAAGCGGGGAGAGGAGGCTATCGACCGGAGGACATTACGGACATCGTAGGTGTTCGCGTCGTCACGTTGTTTCGCGAAGACGTCATCGATGCCCTGAAAATGTTTCTTGGCCTGATCAAGCATCAAGGCACCCATTTTGCGAAGTCGCCGTTCACAAAGGATAGCCTAAAGGAAGGCCTGATCTACACCAATGCGACCATTGGGGACCCTGAGGCGATAACGAGCCGTCTGAGAAGCGTGTTCGAATCCTTCGGCTTTCCCATCAAGGACACCAATATACTGCAGGTCCAGACAGGATACTCATCGATCCATCTCGTTGCGTTTTGCAGCGTGAAACAGGACGACGGAATCGTGCAGGTTCCGATTGAAATCCAGATCAGGACCGTGTTCGAGGACGCTTGGGGAGAAATCGATCACAAGCTCCGCTACTCGATTTACAGAAGCCGGGTTGAACCGGAGCAACTGATCGAAAGTTGGAAGCCTCACCTCAACGTGCTCAAGACATTTACGGATGGCTGCAGTCAGTACGCCGGAATCATAAGGTCCCAAGCCATCGACGTCCACGCCAGGCCGGGAGCGTATCTTATCGTTCCGGTCGATGATCCGGAGAACGCACTCAAAGGCGTCGGCAAGTCATCTCCCAACCTTCAGGCTGCATTCAGAAAGGCTTACGAAGCTCGCGCCGTCGCAATGAAGAGCGCGGCTTCGGGGGCGAGTTCGGCGGCGGAGAAGATGTTCCGCGAGGCGGCGGAGGCGTTCTCGGTAGCTGGCGAAATCATTCCGACCGCGACGTTCGATTCTGATCGCGAGCGAGAGGTTGCAATCTTTCTCGTGATAATGGAGCGCGCGTTCTGTCTATTGTCCATAGGCAAGAAGGAGACGCTCGATGAAGCCATCAAGCTATACAGTGAGGCGCAGGAAAAGTCGCCCGAGAGCGTCGTCGTGTACTACCGCTATGCGCAGGCCTTGGTGAAGCTCAACGAGCTGGACGCGGCGATCGCAAAGTATCAGAAGGCAGAGTCTCTGCTTTCGGCCGATCGATATGTGCCGCGCGATCATTGGTTACATACCGTGATTCCAAGAATGCTCGGTTTCGCGCTGTGGGCCAAGAGCCGTTCGCAGCCGCCCGACGAGGATGGGAGGGCTGAACGAATACGACTTCTTGTGCAAGCATACGGCTATAGCAAGAAAGCGTGCCAGTTTGCTACGCTTCACAATACGTCGACGATGATATCGCGGTTGCGTAATGCCAATAATGCGCTGCACTACGCCGCGGAGTATTTAGATCTGAATCCTAAAGGTGTCGAGATCAACAAAGAAGAGGTGAGGGAGCACCTGGTTTTCCTAGAGCAAAATCTCGATCTGGAGAGCAGTACCAGGCAACAACTCAACTTCATCGACACGCTATGTCGAGCAAGTCTGCTGTTCGGCAAGATAGAGCAGGCGGTAATAGCCGCCGAGACAATCGAGCGCCTACTTAGTATCCCACCCGCGAATACAGCGTCTGCGCCCGCGATCGAAGACGACTCCGAATTAAGAGGGGCGCCGCCGAGCCCTGGCCCCACATTCTACGCGACGACCAGTCAGCTTAACGAAAAGGAAAGGGACATCCTCGAGCATGCGTTGTGGGTCCTTCGGCGCCATGGCCCTGGCCCGGAGGAGGCGCCGAGGCGGCGTAGGCCTGGCAGAAGGCGTTCAAAGTAGTTGACATCTGCTCGTTGTGGTTGTCTAAAAGAGACAAAATTTGGAGCTTTGTCATGATCTATCCTGAAGAAGGTGAGGGTGATTGAACCCAGCCGAGAAAGGGCCACCGGAAAGGTGGCCTTTTTTGTTGTCGCTGGTCAATCAACGTGGTCGTCGAGCTCGTAAGCGTTGCCCAATCCCAGCCGCGATTTTATTTGCTCGTAGACGACTGGCGTTGCTCGTCCGACGAACAGGTGGTCTGCCGCCTCGCCAGCCGCAGGTGTTCGCGTCGTCGCGTCCGTCGTGAATTCGGATTCTCCCGGAGAAGTTCATCGTCCGGTTGGATGTGCAGCCCTTATGAGGTCAAATGCGCCGCCGACGCGAACGGGTTGCCACGACCGAGACGTTGCGCCCCGTTGCGCTGAAAACGGCTGAAATCGTCTGTCAAGCAAGTTGGTCGGCATGAAGCTGAAGACAACAACGCGCTTGGTGTACAGTGGTGCAAACGAACCCGGAGCTGGATCTACGCCGCCCATCCCCTGCCGCGATGGCCTCTATCAGCTCACGGCGGGCGCCGCAGCTTGGGCCCAACGCGAACGGAAGCCGGATGGTGCCGATATCGAGGGCTCATGCAGCCGGCCCGCGCCTAACGGCAAGTTGTCTCGCGTCTTGCATTCTTCGAAGCAAGCATGTGCCGGAGCGAACTTCGAGGACGATGATATAGGCGAAGGCCAGCCCCTGAGCCGGGACCGAGGGCGCAAAACCCGGCGCTGAAGGGAAATGGCGCGCAGCCAGCCTACTGAAGGCAGTCAGGACCCGCGACCTTGCGGATTCTTTGAAGCGGCGGACCTTAAGGGCATAACCTCACTCTCATTCTCGCCGGAAAACCCTCAAGCTTGTTTCGCGCGATGAGCCTATCGGCGGGAATCGCAACGCGATCGGGCTGAGGCGATCGGATCTCATTTTTCAGTCAAGCCGACCGGCTGCGTAGGTGAGCGCGGAGCTTTCCCTAGGTGATCCCCTAGTGCCTTCTCTTGCGCAGATGCCGCAAGCTGGAGTGCGCCATCGTCGGATGCCCGAAAGCGAGCCGTGCCATGAAACGTACCGAGGGTCGAAACGTCTTCGTTACCGACCTCGCCAAGGTCCTGGGGAAGGCCGATCCCGCGCAGTTCGCGAATAAGTGCGGTCGGGCTCAGCTGAAAGGGGTATGGATACGCGCGGGCCGCGGTCCCAACCGGGACGCTAATCTGCAACATCCGAAGCTTGGCTTGCTCAGGACTGAGCTCTCCGTGCTGGGCGTAGAGCTCTGGGGTTGGCACGTTCCATTCTGCGCGGACAAGAACGCTGCAGCGGATGAAGCTTCGAAGGTCCTATCGTGGGTCGATGATGCGGCGCTAGCGGGCATAGTGGTCGACGCCGAACGCACGGCGGAGAATCCGCGCTTTCGGGGGACGGAAAGAGAAGCGGTCGCGTACCTCGATCCTCTCAGGAAGGGCCTCGAAGCGTCAGGATGCGGCATCGCCTTCTCCAGTCACGATCAGCCATCCCTGCATAGGGATATGCCTTTTCAGCCATTCCTTGACTATATCGAGGACGTCTGTCCTCAAGTTTACTACACCACGGCCAGGCCCGACACACGACTTCGAAAATCGATCCGCGACTACAAAGATCTCATTCCGGCGAGTGATTTCCTTTCGCGTTATAAGCCGACTGGAAACATCACAATGACCGAAGACGTTCGTTTCCCGGATGTCGCGACGTGTCTGTCGGCTAGCAGAAAGTTTATCGATCTGGTCGCCAACAACGGCTTTACGTCGTGCAGCTTCTGGTGCGCAGACACGGCTCCCGAAGATATCTGGCAGCTATTTTCCGATACGCCCGTTTCCGTCAGCAATTTCGGTATCGCATCATTTAGAGGAAAGACCATGAACCTCGACGCCGCCCAGCTCAAGCTCAACATTGTTCAGGACTATGTACCGGTCGGCAATAGCAATCGTCCAGGGACGAGGATGACGGCAACTTCCATCACGATCCATAACACGGACAATGAGTCTGTCGGGGCGAATGCCGCGGCTCACGCGCGCTACATGAAAGGTCCGGACGCGCAGAAAAGACAGGTGTCGTGGCATTTCACCGTCGATGACAAATACGTCTACCAAAGCCTGCCAACTAACGAAATCGCCTGGCACACAGGAACGAGGCAAGGCAACGAGACCAGCATTGGAATTGAAATCTGCATGAACTCGGACATGCGCGATGTCGACGCCTGCTACGATAGAGCAGCGTTAGTGACCGCTTGGCTTGCGTACCGATTGGGCATTCACGTCCCGAGCGGGATTTACCAGCACCATGATTGGTCGGGAAAGAACTGTCCTAGAGTATTGCGAGCGAAGCCCGACGGATGGAGCAATTTTCTGGCGAAAGTCCAGCGTAACTTCAAGAACCTGACGCCGGTGGACGCGCCTGTGATTTCTCCGCCGATCGACGATCATCATGGCGAGCTCGTCTCGTAAGCTCTGCGAATGCATCACGCTCGTCGATACGGCGTTTAGTGCCGCGCTTTGATGGTGCATTCTCATTGCGCGGTTCGAAGGATGCGCTGTGGCACAGCTCTTTATCCGGCTCCGCAACCACAACGGAGGCGAAGCGCGCTGCGGCCATCAAGGACGGGGCAATTACCTTGTTGCGCGATATGGACGAGCCCGATCTTCACGTCGATCCACGCCGGTTAGGAGCACCTATTTCCGTTCATGTTCGCGGACGGGCATACAGCTCTACACAGGCCGGCCCGATCTCCGCGCCGTACTGGAACGAGTGGTGGTTTGTCCCTCGATCCATCTGAGCTGGGCGCGCGCCCAAGGACAATTTGCACCAACTGGTTTGAGCTGCTCCCGCTTGGTCGGACCTGGACCAAAGACCGGGCACAAACCTCTAAACACACCGCGGAACCGAAATGCCGATATCGCTGAGCGAAGCAAGGGCCCAGTTGCTCAAGGGCACACCTCTTTCCTGGACGAAGTTCGAAAATCACAAGGCGGGTTCGATAACCCTCAATTCACCCGGCGCAAGACGAATTTTCAAGTTTCTCGTCGAACAAAGCCCTTCAAAGGTCGCTGAGGCGAACGAAGCGCTCTTCCCGGGTCTCATTGCAGCATGGGAAGCCGGCGATGATCCGGCATCGTCGACTGCATCCAAAACAGATGTCGTCGCGGGCGGCGTCTGGAGGCTGGTTCGCATCGAAGCCAAGAACTTCGCGGGTTTGACCACTTGGGATGGCCCATCTTTCGATATGACGATCGGCGGTGAGAACTGGTGTTTAGAGGGGCAAAACGGAAGTGGGAAGACGTCTCTGGGCAACGCCATTCTATGGGCGATGACGGGAAAGCGGGTTCGCGAACAGGACGGACTTGTCGACGAGCTAGGAGAACGATCAGCAGTCAACAGTCCTGGCGGAAGAGAGGTCGGCTCTTGGCCGTCTATCGTTTCGTACCCCAAAACCGTTGCAGAGCTCGCGCAGGAGGCTGTTGCTTGGGTGCGGCTCACTTTTGAGAACGAAAAAGCTGAGAAAGCGCTGGCGGAACGTAGACTCACGTCCCCTAAAGATGGCGCGGCCTCAATTGACGTATCAGTGGACGCAAGGCTGACGACAATTCCGCAGCTGCTTGAGACCGGGCTCTTAATGCCCGCGCGAATCCCTCGGATAGGTTTCGGCGACAAGAGCCAATCGCTCTATGAGGCCGTAAAGCTACTCACGGGCCTCGATCAGCTTGGAGATATCGCGGACGGTGCGGCAAAATTCGGAAATAAAGCTCAGCGCTTTTACAAATATGCAAAGGATCAGGGCATTGAGGCGATTGTAGGCTCGTTTACAACTAACCTTGAAAAGGCAGAGGTCTACGCGAAGGCGCTGGCGATCGACCTTTCCGGCCTGCGGACCCTCGGCGAGCATGCTCATCACAAGTCGCTCGTTGAGGCTGCGAAGTCAGCTGCAACGCAAGCAGCCGGACACATCGCGACGCTCAAGAGCGAGATCGCGATTGACCTGGACACAAGCGTTGCTGCCGTTCGAGCGCGGATCAAGCAAGCTGTAGAGAGCGCTCGTGCCATCACGAAGTTGGGCGTCAGCGGAATTGTGCAATTTGAAGCCTGGGTCTCTTTGAAGGAAGCCCGCAAAAATGAGCGCTTCAAATCCATTCCGACGGCTCTAGAAGACGCAAAGAAGAAGCTCGAAGAAGCGGTGCATTGGCATGAGCGACAGGGAGAAGACGCGAGGTTGAGGCTTAAGGCACTCGCGGCTCAATACTTCGTTGAACCGGAAGGCGACACGCTTGCAATTTGTCCGCTTTGCCAAGGTCAGCTTATAAGAGTCTGACTCAAAATTCATGACTTGACGTTGGCCGATCTGGCGATGCGGCGGACCAGTTGTCGAGTTGACGCAATAAGGAGCCATGCTTCAGCCGAGGTGACGGAGGCCTCCCAATCCTTGGCAAGACGTCGGCAGCGGTTAAGCCATGCCAACGTTCGTTCGACGACCCAGCGTCGGGCAACAACAACGAAGCCTTTTGCCTCGTCCGGGCGTTTGACAATTTGAATCGTGGGCCCGTCGATTTTCCGGAGCGCGTTCTCAAGCTTTTCGCCGGCATACCCACCGTCAGCAAACAAGTGCGCGATAGTCGGGTAGCTTGCACACGCCAAAGAGACGGCGGTCGGCGCACCGTCCCGATCCTGAACATTGGCCGGGTGCACGATGGCGCTCAGCAAATTTCCTTGTGTGTCGGTGACGATGTGGCGCTTGCGACCTTTGATCTTCTTGCCCGCATCAAAGCCGCGCGGCCCTCCGCTCTCGGTCGTCTTGACCGATTGACTGTCGATGATCGCCGCCGTTGGTTGCGGCTCCCGTCCAGCAAGCCTGCGCGCGATTTCAACCAAGGCATCATTGATCAAGTCCAACACCCCGCTGTCGCGCAGGCCATAAAAATAGTACTGAACCGTCGTAAAGGGAGGAAAATCCTTCGGCAAAAGCGCCCATTGGCATCCCGTCGTCGCAATGTACTGGATCGCATCCCATACCGATCGCATGCAGGTCTTGCGCGGTCGACCCACCTTGCTCCGCCCTGGCATCAACAGCTCGATCAAAGCCCATTCCGCATCCGTACAATCGCTTGCATAGCGGAGCCTTCGTCTGTCATGCTGACAGCGGGTGATTTCAGTCCAGGTCATCTGCTTCTCCGATGGCTTCGAACACCTTCGAAGAATCACAACCTGCTGAAATCACCCAACTTTAATTTCCGGTCAGCCTCTAAACGAGCAGCAAAGGAGCCTTGCTGCGGAACTTGCGGAGTTGCGGGCGCATGCGTCGGCAGCCGAGCGCAAGATTGACGATGCCTGCGGCGCCATCGATCGGGAATTAATGGGGCTGCTCACACCGGAGATCCGAAAGCATTTCGACCTGCTCCGTGTCATGGTCCCCAAAAATGCGTATTCTGATGCTGCGCGAGCACGGTTCTGCATGAATGAGGCGTTCAGCGACGTTCTAACCGGCATCGCGAAACTGACCGGCGAGATCGTCGATGAACAGGTCGCTGCCCTCCCCGATTTCGTCCCGCCGGCCGTGGAAACGCTTTCACAGAATGCCCCCCAGTCGGTGATCGCGCTTCGTCAAACGATCCATTCGCTAAAGGTCGTCTCTGACCTTGCTTTTTGGTGGGAAGGCAATGCGAGCGCTTTTCGAAACGCATGGGCACAACTTGTCGGCAAGATGGCAGAGAAAGATGATTCGCCGCCTTTGCGATCCATCGCTGGCCAGCTGCGTATCCTTGAGCAGGCAATCGAGAAGGCGGAGCCTCTGGATCTGCTCGCTGTCAGCCTGCAAGCAGCCGCAGCAGCCGCGGAAAAATGGGAGAACATCCAAAAACATCAGCGTGTTCGCGAGGCGATCATAGAGGCGTTGGAGCCCCTCAAGGACCTGAAGCATCTAGTCGGGGCGGAAACGGCAAGATCGATAACGACACTGTCCGGCCGCATCCGCGCGGTCCTCAACAAAATTCGTCTGAAAGAGCGCTTTTTGTTTGAGGACGCAGCGTTGGAGCGCAAAACAATCAAAGTAGAAGGCAGTTTCGAACCGGGTCTTCAGATCGATGCGTTAATGGTCGCCAACACGTCCTGGCTCCGTGCGATTTTGTGGGCATTCGTCTTTGCGCTGCGCGAGGAAACGATCGGCGCGGCAGGCTCCAATCCGATGCCGCTTGTTCTTTTGGATGACCCTCAGGTGACCCTTGACCCTCGTAACCAACGCAAATGGGCGCAAGAGATCGCGCGCCTGGCAAACGCAGGTTCGGCAGATCCTTTCGCAATGCAGTTGATCGTCACGACGCATGATCGCCGGTTCTTCCAATTCCTCGTTGACGAGCATCTGTTGAGCGGCCAGCAAGGCTTGGTTGCGCCTCTCAACAAGGCCTCGCCCGTCGTCACAATCGTCAACGGTACCAATGTCGATCAACTATACGACAAAGCGGAAGCCGACAACGATGATAGTGTCGCTCGTCAATTCATTGCCGCTATAAGAGTCTATAGTGAGGATTTGCTGAAATGCATGATGCGGGCGGAAAGTACCGAAATCGCGGACATGAGTCTTGATAGCTTGCGAAACGAATTGAAGCGCTTGCGCGAAGCTCATGTGGCGCCATTCAACCGGCAGGTTTTCAAAGAGCTCGTCGCCATGCTCATAGGTGGCGGCGGCAAAGAAATGAACATAATCAACGAGACTCATCACAAGGATAACGAAACTCTGGGAGTCGCGCAGGCCGTCGATATCAAACGGTTCTGGGATAACCAGCTTCGGCCCAAATTGCATCAGGCCTTTCACGTGTACGCTCAGTTCGAAGCGTTCTCTGGCGAGCCGCGAATGTTCGCATGGCGGGAGAACGTTATTGCATTCCCAGCCGGTCATAGGGATGCCCTCAAGGCGCTTACGTTGATGAAGACCGGCATAGCGGCTGCTGCGAAGTCGGACGGCAGGGCCGGCGATGGAATTGTCACGCTCAAGGAGTGGGAGTCTGCCGAACCCATCAAGCTCTTCAATCACGATGTCTACCAGTTGGCCGCCGCTACGCTCGATCCAGTCGCAGGAATTGGTGACTTCCTAATCGTTTCGAACTATGCTCCCATCACTAAACACAGCTTGGTCGTTGCAACGTTTGGCGAGCAGATACTGGCACGCCGCCATAGCGAAACTGATCTTCACCCGACGATGACTGTGCTGACGGGACAAACGCTCGAACCTCATCAACTCCCCCAGCCCGTGATCGCGCCTAAAGAAAAGTTACAGCAGAAGAAGATCGTCGGAACGTTGTTCGTCTCGCACGTTGCGTCCTCGCCTCCCCACATGGTTGATCATGAGGTTGTGGCGGTGAACGACCTTGGTCTGGTAGAAAAGGCGTTAGCAAATGCGCGGCTCTTTCAAGTGCAGGGCAGGAGTGCTGAGCCGATCGCGCTGGACGGACAGTTCCTTGCGACGCATGCCACGTCCTTCGGCCCCGAAACATTGAAGCGGCTGGAAGGCCGGCTTGTTGTCGCCGTGGACGAGACCGGCGAGCGGTATTTTAAGCGGTTGCATGTTCACGGCAGTCTCGTTGTATTGGAGAGCTTGAATCCAGATGGAACGATGGCCGCACAACTGCTCAGTTTGGACGGCTCGCACGGCCTTCCGAGGTTGACCGACCTGCTAGAAGTCGTCGGTGTGCTGTTTGAGCTTCCCGATCAAGCCAAGAAAGGGTAACTAGCGAACGTTCCTAAAGGCGACGACACGGCCTTCATCGATGGTGGTGCATGATGCGAGAGGGCGAATGGGGCAGTAACAGTCGCAAGCGCGTGCAGGAAACGCCGGATGCCAACACCGCGCCGCTGTCTCGTTCAGCCGTGAAGGCTCTGAAAGCGACCTGGTTGCTCGGAGCGTATCCCTTCGGCAACGTTGCTCCGGGAGACGGCAAGTTGGATCCGCGTGGATCGTACCGGCGTTTCGCCATTAAAGAGCGGTGGCTACGCGCATCTTGAATTGACACATCGAGAAGTGCTGAAGCTCGAATGCGGCGCGAGCAGTTGGGCAGGGAGGGGGGCGACCTTGCATCGAGTTTTTACGGCGGCGCTCGACACGCAGTATCCTTCCTCCGAGCGGCGCTTGCGCGGCGCAACGTCGATCGTTCACCTAGGGAGGCGCCCAGTAGTCAGCCCATCCATCAGCTGATTTCCTTGCTTTGAGCGGCCTCCACCTTGTGCCGCGTCCTGCAGCTCGGGAATCGATGATGAGCGATGCAAACGGTAAGATGCGGTTCCTGGTGAAGGCGGCGGGCTCGCCGACCACAGCATCGATCGGCCTGGCTAAGGCACCCGCGGTTAAACTGACGGCGAAACCGCTTTTTCAAAGCATCGGCAAGGGGGACGGGTTGGGCGCCGCGGCATCCGCCGAGTGGCACATGGTCGAAGCAGACGCTCCCCAGGCGGACGCAGCCGCAGCCTGGGATGCGTGTCACGAACTGGTCACGAAAGGGCAGGCCCTTGCAGCGGGCGGGATCCGATTTGCCGAGCCGGATCTGGAGCAGCAGTGGCCGATCAGCAAGCAGCCATTGCTCGAAGAGAAGCTTGCGCTGCGCGCGGGGGCACCGAACCATCAAGATCCACACTACCCGCGTGAGGCCGACAACTATTGGTTCGCGGACAACGATCACGGGCAGTTTTCCGCATTGGGACAATCCGATCCAGGCGAGGGCCACAGGATCCGGATTGCTCATCTCGATACCGGCTTCGATCCGGACCACGCGACTTGTCCGAAGTTCATTCGAGGCCAGAAGAATTTCGTTGACCCCGACTTCCCGGACGATGCGAGGGACCGCTCATCAGGTCTGTTCAATAATTTTAGCCACGGCACCGGTACGCTGAGCATTCTTGCCGGAGGAGGCGGGGCAGGCGTGAAGCCGTTCGGCTGCGCGCCTTATGCGGAGATTATTCCCATTCGGGTGGCAAACCGCGTGATTCTGTTCCGCAACAGCGCAATTGCGCAGGCGTTCGATCACGTCCACGGCCTGTGCAGGACGCCATCGACGCTGGTCCATGTCGTCACGATGAGCATGGGAGGCGTACCGTCGCAGGCCTGGGCAGAAGCTGTGAATGCCCTCTATGATGCTGGCGTCTTCGTGGTGACGGCCGCAGGCAACAACTACGGCAACATTCCGACTCATCTCATCGTCTATCCGGCGCGATTTAACCGCGTGGTTGCCGCTTGCGGCGTCATGGCGGATGGGACCCCTTACGCCGACTTGGCGCCGGCGTTGATGGCTGGCGATTATGGCCCCGACAGCAAGATGGCCGGCGCCTTGGCCGCCTACACACCCAATGTTCCTTGGGCCAGGTTCGGAGAAGCGAGCGTCGTCGACTTCGACGGAGCCGGCACGTCGGCGGCAACGCCTCAGATCGCTGCTGCGGCAGCGACCTGGATCCAGGCAAATCGGCCGCTCTACGACGGAGTGGCAGAGCCTTGGCAAAGGGTCGAATTGATCCGAAATGCGCTATTCGAATCCGCAGCTCACGATCAGACCCGTGCGAAATACCTCGGGGCGGGAAGATTACGCGCAAAGGACGCGTCTACCTGGATACCACATGGCCGCCTGGAGAAGCAGCCCGAAGACGATGCCAGCTTTTCCATGGCCCACCTTGTGTTCGGACTGGCGGCAGCAGGACCGCTGAAGCAACCGATGTTGGATCTCGAACTGTGCCAGGTGCTGCAGAAGACCGGCCTTGATTGCAAATTGGCGGGCCGGCCGGCGCGAGGCGCGCTCGGTGCCGTGGTGGCTGAAATTCTGGCGAGCCCGCTTGCTTCGGATACCTTAAAGAAGGCGCTCATGAAGGCGCCCGTGGAGGCGACGAGAGCAAAGGTGCCGGCGAGCGCGCATTCCGCCGCGATGACGCCGATGGATCACCTTAACATTCAGCTTGCACTGGAGCCTCCATTGCCGGTGCCTCCGGTCCGGAAACTCCGCGTTTTTGCCTATGACCCAACCCTGCAGACCGACGCTCAGATGTTCGGTATCAACGAGGCGACAGTGTCGGTTCCTTGGGAGGTCGATCTTACCGAAGGTCCGACCGGGGAATATCTCGAAGTGGTGGACGTCGATCCGGCAAGCAAATGCTGCTATGCCCCGGTCGATCTCAATCATCCCCATCTTCTCGGGGCGAACGGGCACGCCCCATCGGAGGCGAACCCCCAATTCCACCAGCAGATGGCCTACGCGGTTGCGATGCGAACTATCACGCGGTTCGAGCGTGCTCTCGGGCGAAGAGCGCTCTGGGCGCCACGGATGGTGCGGGGGCCGGACGGGAATGTCGTCGACCGTAAATTCGTGCAGCGACTACGCGTCTATCCGCACGCATTGAGGGAGAATAACGCCTACTACAGCAGCGCTCGAATGGCGCTTCTGTTCGGTTATTTCACCGCGGAAGATGGCGATATCGGCACATCCCTGCCAGGATCGCAGGTCTTCTGCTCGGTCTCGCATGACATCATCGCGCACGAGACGACCCATGCGCTGCTCGATGGGCTCCACCCGAGATACCAGGAAGCGACCAATCCGGACATGCTCGCGTTCCACGAGGCATTCGCGGACATCGTGGCGCTGTTCCAGCATTTCACGATCCCGGAAGCGCTCCTTCAACAGATCAAGCGGACCCGCGGCGACCTCAGCCAGGAAAGCCTCTTAGGACAGCTCGCCGTGCAGTTCGGACAGGCCAGCGGGATGCACGGACCACTGCGGAGCGCGATCGGCAGGATCGTGAATGGTAGGTGGCGAGCGGCCAAGCCCAACAAGACCGATTATGAGACACAGAAGGCGACCGGGGATCCTCACCTTTTAGGCTCGGTGCTGGTCTCCGCCGTGTTTGCGGCGTTTGAGACGATCTATCGGGGACGGAGCGCAGACCTTGTAAGGCTCGCGACCAACGGCACCGGCGTGTTGCCGCAAGGCGAGATCTCGCACGATTTGGCTTTGAGACTGGCCGGCGAGGCGTCGACTGTCGCGGACCAGGTTCTCAATATCTGCATCCGCGCACTGGACTATTGCCCGCCGACGGATCTGACGTTCGGCGAATACCTGCGAGCCTTGATCACCGGCGATCGTGATCTGGTACGCGAAGACACCCGCGGTTACCGCGTTGCCTTCATCTCCGCCTTCCGGGATCGCGGTATCTATCCGAAAGACGTCGCCCATCTCGCCGAGGATAGTCTGGTCTGGAGGAGACCGCCGGCCATCGATCAAGAGATGGCGCGTGATTTTGCGGCTCTCGTCAAGTCGTTGGATCTCGACTGGAATCTGAATTCGGTCCGCCGCAATGCGTACGAAACCTCCGAGAGGAACCGCTTCAAGGTCTGGAAATGGATATCCGATCCGAAGCGCGCGGCGCTGCTGTCTTCGCTGGGCTTCGAGAACGCAGCCGAGAACGTCAAGATCGGTGAGATCGACGGCGAGATGCGCCCGGTAGAGGTCCATTCGGTGCGGCCGTCACGAAAGACCGCGCCTGACGGCACTAGTCACGGTTGGCTGGTGATGGGCATCACGCAGACCTTCAGAGCTCACCCCGATGCGGAGCGCTACCGCGGCGGGTGTACGGTGATGGTCGATCTCAACAATAATATGCCGGTCTACTTCATCAGAAAGTGTCTGCGCGGCTCGACCGGCGCGATGGCCCAGCGGCAGGCCAGATCGGCAGCCAGAGAGCGCGCGGCGGAACTAGGCGTCACGTACGATTCGCCGGGCGATCCTCATCATGAGCGCGAGCAGTTTGCTCTTCTGCACCGCGGCTGGAGGACCTGAAATGGCCAAGAAGACCGCAAAGAAGACCGCAAAGAGGACCGCAAAGCACGCCAAGCGCCCAACCGATGGAAAATCTGCGTCGGCCACCAAGAGCGGTGCGACAAAGAAGACCAGCGTGGCAAAGAAGCGCACAGCTGCGAAAAAGACAGCGTCATCGGAAGGCACACGGCGCAAGACGACCGCCGAAAGAACAGGCGATCCGAGGGCTCTGATCCGCGTTTACAGACACGGCCTGGGAGACTGTATTCTCATCCGGATTCCACGCAAGAACGGGCCGATGTTCAAGCTGCTCATCGATTGCGGAGTGGCGGTAGCCCAGAAAGACGGCGCAGAGAAAATGCGGGACGTGATGAAGGACATTTTGAGCGTCACGAAGGGATCTGTGGATGTGCTCGCCGTAACTCACGAGCACTGGGACCACGTTTCCGGCTTCCAACAGGCGGAGGAACTGTTCGCCGGACTCGCCGTCGGTCAGGTCTGGGTTGCTTGGACCGAAGATCCGCGCGATGAGCTTGCAAAAAAGCTTCGCAAAGAACGCGCCCAGGCGCTCCAATTGGTATCGGCGAGCGTTGATGCGTTTAAAGCAGCGGGAAACGAGGCAGGCGCCGATTCTGTTCTGGCCTTGACGGGCATGTTCGGCGCGGCAGGGGAGAAGACAAAGGCCGCGTTCGACATTGCGAAAGCAAAAGCGGGAAGCGGCGATCCCGTCTATCTCCATCCAAACGATCCGCCCATCGTTCCTAAAGGATGCGACTTCCGGGTTTTCGTCCTTGGCCCGCCTCACGACGAGAAGGCCATCAAACACTTCAACCCGTCAAAAAAGAATCCTGAAACCTACGAACTTGCGCTCGACGGCAGTGGCGTGCTGCCGCTCGGCGTCATCGGCGCGCTCTCCGGCGATGGCGACGGAGATGTCATACCCTTTCCACCATCTTCCCGAATCCCGCTTTCCATGTCGGAAGGCCATCGGTTTTTCCGCAAGGCCTATTGGACCGGGGCCGACTGGCGGCGGATCGACACGGACTGGCTTGGCAATACAGACGAGTTTGCCCTGATGCTTCAATCGGCGACAAACAATACCAGTCTCGTCCTGGCCATCGAGCTGGCGGATGGGGACGTATTGCTCTTCGCGGCCGACGCTCAAGTCGGAAATTGGCACTCCTGGCAGACGCTGGAATGGGGCACTGGCGCGGAGAGGAGAACCGGACCAGGCTTGCTCGGACGCACGATTTTCTACAAGGTAGGCCATCACGGCAGCCACAACGCCACCATGAAAGAGGAGGGGCTCGAGCTGATGACCGCTCTCAAAACGGCGATCATCCCGGTCGACGAGGTCGTTGCCAAGAAGATGCGCTGGGGAGCCATGCCGCTGTCCTCCCTGGTGGCCGCACTGTCAGATAGGACGCAAGCGCGGACGCTGAGGACAGATAAGACCCCTGAAGCCACCATAGCAGGCGTCCAGGTCGATGATCTGTATTTCGAGCTAACGGTGTAGAAGTTCCGAGTTCGGAAAGATCGCGACGAGTGGGTGGTTTTCCTAGGCTGCGATAGAGGGCGACGATATCGATGGGAGTGGCGGCAGCCGGCAGGCAACTACAATCTGTGTGGCATGAGACCTGATCGGTATGTTTTACACGCAAAGAGGCTGGTGGATCGGCACGCGACTCCGCGTACCACCGTGGAAAATGCGAAAGTCGCGCCGGGCCGACCGCTGTGCACCATAACTGCGGAGGCTCTTCGGCTCTCTCCGAGTTTCATGCTTGAAAAGAGGGAAGTGCTCCGCCGGCATGTGGGCTCATCGAGCTCGCGCTGGGGCCGTCCGTGACTTCTGGAAACGTATGGTCCTCGATGGGAACGGGCTTTCCGAGATCTTGGTGAATCCATCGCTTGCACCGCAGCAAAAGTGAGTGCGCGAGCTAATCGGGCCTTGAGGTCAGGTCGTCCAATTGTGCGATGTCAGAGCTGGTCAGCGGAAGGCGAGCGGCCGAAAGGCAATCCTCAAGCTGTTCGATTGTTCTCGGTCCTGGAATGGCGTCGACGTTCTCTCTCCCGGATAGCAACCATGCGAGCGCCACAGCAGCGGGAGCAACCGCATGTGATAGCGCGATCTGCCAGAGTGCTCGCAGAAGCTCTCGGAGTATAAAGAGATTGTCCGCCTCGAAGCGCGCATCGTTGCGGCGATAGTCGCAGCGATCTGTCAAAGGATACGCGTTGCCCGTCAGGATGCCGCGGCCAAGGGGCGAATAGCACACCAACTGTACTGTGCCCTTAGCCAGGTAAGGCAGCAAAACGTCCTCCGGAGCACGGTGGATGAGAGAGTATTCGTTCTGGACGAATTCGATCGGAGCGACGCTCTCGGCTCTTTGGAGGATCTCATGGTTGACCGCGGATAGTTCCAAGTCCCGAACCTTTCCTTGGCGAACCAGGTCGGGCATCGCTCCGACAACGTCTTCCACCGGTATCGCAGGATCCTGGCGGTGCTGATAGAGAATGTCGATATGATCGCGGCGCAGACGCCGTAACGAGCCTTCCACCGCCGGACGGGTCCTGGCCGGTGTACTATCGAGCCCGACTACCTTGCCGCCGGCCAACCGGTAGCCGAATTTTGTGGCTATGACGACGTCCTTCTGATTGGGGCCGAGCGCTTCGGCAAGCAATTCCTCGTTCGCCTAGGGTCCATAGAGTTCCGCGGTATCGAAATGGGTGACCCCACGATCGAAAGCGCGATGGATCAAGCCGACTCCTGCCCATCCTGCTGCATTGCGTCGACGATCAAGGGCGTCCACTGCTTGGTCACCAAGGAAAGGCCGCGAGACCGAGGAATTCCTGCGCAACGCCCATACCGACATTCCGGACGTCGTCGAGGCCATGCGCCAGTACTGGATGCCGGCCCGCTACGCTCGCGCGCGTTGGTCACTGCAGACGTGGAAGCTCATACCGGTTACGCTTGTCGTGACGCTTGCTTCGAACGGCCAAGACTCGCTGGATCAGGGCACTGTGAGCCAGCTGCTCGAAAGATACGAATCGAGAAGGCTGACGCGCGTCAGCAATTTAGGAGTTGTTAGGCCAAGTCGCTGGCTAATCGATCTTTCTGATTGTTCGTCACAAGCCCGCAAAGCCGCCGGGCGTTCTGATTCGCCTTGTCAGTTCATTGTCCGCACATGTTGCCGAAAGCGGTGTCGTATGCTGGGTGTGTCGACTTGTGCGCGCCCTATGCAGCCGCCATGGGCATTTTCCAACGGTTAGATCTGTTTCGATGGCCGACACTAAATGTACGTAACGTGCGTTATGAGCACATAACAGTACGAAACGAACTCTTATGGCACGATCAGGACACGTTGCGAAGCCGCGTGCGCGTACTTGTTCGTTCCGTACAGAGGTTGCGCGCCGATGAGAAGGACAATCTGTCAACATTCATCGTGCGAGCGGCGGAATGGTCCGCGCCGCGACGTCCACTAGTTCAATCTATCAGTTGGCATTCGAGGAAGGGCCCTGCAGGTCGAGAATGATTGGGGACGAAGGTGGCTGTGTCTTCCATAACAGTTAAGCGGCCACTTCAGGTGAAACAATTCGGAGAACTCTTATGAAGATGTTGAAGGACCTTTTGCTCGGTTCGGCGACAGGTCTGATCGCCCTAGGCGGAGCCCAGGCTGCCGATCTGCCCGTCAAGGCCAAGGCGGTTGAATACGTTAAGATCTGCTCGCTGTATGGCGCAGGCTTCTACTACATCCCCGGTACTGACACCTGCATCAAGCTTGGTGGCTACCTGCGTACGGACGTCGTGGTCAACACGAATACTGACAACACCGGCAATCTCTCCGGGCAGGGCGGCGCGAAGAACCGGTACACAAATGCCTACACTTGGCGGTCTCGTGAAGACCTCAACATCGATACGCGCACCGCGACCGAGTATGGCGTGGTACGCACCTTCTTCGACGGCGTCTTCACCTGGACTTCCGGTAGCTATACCGGCAACGGAAACGGAACTACGACCTATGCGGGTGACGGGATCGCCGGCGGTTCGCTCGGCGTGTACTACGCCTTCATCCAGTTCGCAGGGTTCACGATGGGCAAGGCGATTTCCCAGTTTAGCGCTCCCTGGACCAACTATCCTGGTAACAACTTCGATGGTCTTGTTGGCGGCGGCGGCACGGTCACTGGCGTGAATCAGTTCACCTACACTGCTGATTTTGGTCAGGGAGTAACGGCCACTATCTCAGCTCAGGATCCGGTTCAATACTATCAGGCTGGTGTGAACAACCTCGCTGTCCCCGGCACGTTCGGATACGGCACCAGCGACTACGCTGGAACCATCGTGCCCGACTTCATCGCCATGATTCGCGTTAACCAAACTTGGGGGCTGTTTCAGGCATCGGTCGCAGCCCACGACAACCACGTCGCCTACTACTCTCCGGCCGGAGTCGAACTCAACGGTCATCCCGGTGACAAATGGGGATGGGCTGGTCAGTTGGCCTTGTCGATCAAGAACATCCCGACGGGAGCCGGCGATACGATCAACGTCCAGGGCGTCTATACGAACGGTGCGACTCGCTACAATATCCAGGACCTGAGTCAGGGGGGCGCAGCGACCCTATTTGGCAACACCGGTCGGCCTGGTGCCTACCAGAGCATTGGGTATGGCTTTGCGCCCGACTCCGTGTTCACAACCGGCGGCTCGCAGCAGTTGATCTCAACATGGGGTTTCAATGGTGCGTACACCCACAACTGGGACCCCTACTGGAATACGTCTATCTACGGCGCATACGCTGCGGTCTCGTATAACAGCACGTCCAAGACTCTTATGTGCGGTCCAGTCGGTACCATCCCGGCTCTGTTTGGCGCCAGCATCACTACCTGCAACCCTGACTACAATATTGCTCAGCTTGGTGTGATCACTCGCTGGACTCCCGTCAGAAACCTGACCTTCTCGGCCGACTTGACCTGGAGCCATCTCGATCAAAAGTACGCCGGCACAATCACCACCAGCAGTGTCGCCGTTGGTAAGCCGTTGGCGGTCTACGAGCTTAAGGATCAGAGCAACTTGCTGCTTCTGCTCCGCGCTCAGCGCAACTGGTGAGGCTTTGTCAACCATGAAGGGAGAAAACTAGCGCTCGTTGAATTGGTTTGACCTCCAAGAAAGGCCTCCGGTATGCCCATCGGAGGCCTTTTCATTATTCTAAGTTAATTATCCGCCAGTGACCTGAGCTTGCCGGAACCGACTCGTGGCGATGTGCAGCGCCCGTCCACACCCGCGCGGGAACCTGAGATTCGACTGGCCACTCTGGTTCGCGTCGACCCACCGGGGAGAACAGTTGCCCATACTGAGTGTAACCGGAATGAGCTCCCACGTTTGCGGTGATCAGCGGGCGCGTGCGTAGCGGATCGGCATCCAGTATTGGCGCAAGGCCTCAACCGCCACTGCGATATCAAGGTAGGCGTTGCGGGGAGAGCCCTCGGTCACGCGCCCAGTTCGCGGCGGTCCGAGCAGCGGATGGCCCTGATCGTCGCGACCGTGCAGCAGGATGGGCAGCAGCAGGCCGTGATTGACGTTGCTGGCGTCCAGCAGCGGCGCCCACGCCGATATCCTGAGCCGCATCGCGGCATAGAAACCTTGGCACCAGGGACACGCATCGATACCGCCATTGGCTTCACGCCGATGCATAGGCTCGAACTGGTTAGGCGTGGTCGAAAGGATCTGGTTGTTCTGGTTATAACGCAGCGCGACGGTGGAGATCACGGCGAACTCCAGAGTGCCGCCGTGGTTGAAAGCATCGGCATCGATAGCGAGCAGCGGACAGATCCAGTCGAGATGGCTCATCGACACCGGTCCGGCCACGATCGCGGCGAGTAGCTAGTCGCGTGAGGACTGGAATGCGGCCAAGGCAGGAACACCGCCGATCTTAATCGCCATGTCCGGCATGCCGTAGCAGCCCGACGACGCTCGGCACTACGGCTTCTAGGGGACACGGACTGTCTGCTTAGTCCGAGGTCACTGTGCATGTAGCGCAGAGACGCTCGATCGATCTGTATCAAGGCCCTGAGGCGACACGCTGGCTAGCATGCTCGCACATTTGTTGCATTTGATTTGCCGCTTGATGCGGAGCCTGCTCGCGAACGGGAGCTTCTATCTCAATCACCCTGTTGGTGAGCTTCGGAGTATTCCCTGCTCGCGGAGGTCTCGGCAAGTCTGATTAACAGCCTTGTACTCGTTACCCATTTGGATCGCGGTTCGGATCAGGGCGCGTTGGGCATGCGGCCAGTCGCAACCATCCCGGCATCGTCAAGTGGCGTGACCTTACTCGGTATCTTTTCTATCGCGGATGCCATCCAAGTTCCCCGTCCGCAAAAGAAAGTTCCGCGATGTTCAAGAGGTAGTTTGGCGAGGCTCGGGGCAGGGTTCATCCTTGCGGTGGTCGGACAGAAAGGCCATGCCGATCGCCCAGCTGCGCCATGCAGAAGGCAAGCAATGGAAGCAGTTTCCCGAAACCGGACGCCATCTGCGCATAGCAAGCTGCCAGCATTGGTAGGTTCGTTGTCCGCGGGTCTCAGATACGTAATTGGGCCCATTCTGGGAAAGAAACCCTCGGGCAACATGGCCTTCCAAACGCGCAACATTCACGCCCGCCAGCCTCGCGGTTCTAGGGGAAGCGCGCATATTCGTGAATCACTTAATTTTCGGAGAAGATCTTGGGTCAGTTGATTGGCGAGCCGCGAAGTATGCGGATTATTGACACCTTGGAATCAAATGTCCGCTCGTACCCATTTTCGTTTCCAGCTATTTTCAGTCGAGCGCGCGGATCCATTATGCTGACCGAAGATGGCCGAAAGGTCATTGACTTTCTCTCCGGTGCGGGAGCGCTGAACTACGGTCACAACAATCATCAAATCAAAGCGGCTATTGCCGAGTATTTGGCGTCGGATGCCGTCATCCACGGCCTTGACATGGCTACTCCCGCGAAGCTCGAATTCTTGGAGACGTTCAGTTCTGTCATATTGCGAGAACGGGATCTGCAATACCGCTTCCAATTCACGGGACCGACAGGCGCCAACGCGATCGAGGCAGCTCTAAAGCTCTCGCGCAAAATCACAGGACGTCAAAACATCATTTCATTCACGCATGGATATCACGGCATGAGCTTGGGTGCGATGGCGGCGAGTGGCAATCGCTTCTATCGAAGAGCCAGTGGTGCGGCTTTGGCTGGTGCGACCTTCATGCCCTATGATGGCTATCTTGGGCCAGCTGTCGATACGGCTGACTACCTGCAGAAGCTATTGTCGGATGAGAGCAGCGGTATCGATACTCCAGCGGCTATTCTGGTCGAAACTGTACAGGGAGAAGGGGGAATAAATGTAGCGAGCAAGGAATGGTTGCAATCGGTTCAAGCCATAGCAAAGAATGTTGGTGCTCTTTTTATAGTTGATGACGTCCAGATGGGGTGCGGTCGCACGGGCGAATTCTTCAGCTTCGAGTTCGCAGGGTTGTCGCCGGATATCATCGTCATGTCGAAATCGCTGAGTGGGTACGGCTTACCATTGTCAATGCTGTTGATCAAAGAAGAGTGCGACGCATGGATGCCAGGAGAACATACGGGCACCTTTCGAGGAAACAATCTCGCGCTCGTATCCGCGACCGCGGCAATAAACATTTATTGGCGCAGCCGGACGTTCGCACAAGACGTGCAGCGCATGGGAGAACTGATGCGGAGTCGACTGGAAGCCATTGCATCCGAGCATGGAAGCGGTTTTGCTGTTCGAGGACGGGGCATGGCGCTGGGATTCGATTGTCAAACGGCCGAAGTTGCGGAAACGACGGCGCGAAAGGCCTTTGAGAAGGGACTGATTGTCGAACGATGCGGCCCCATTGATCAGGTCGTAAAGTTCTTGCCCGCACTTACGATCGACCTTGAGACGCTAAATCGAGGTCTTGACATATTCGAACTGTCGTTGACGGAAACACTGATGGAGCCGAGGTCCGACGTTCCCCGCCAGCGAGCGTTCCTCCGGTCGCGGTGTTAAGACGCCGGGGAGCGCGCCATGAACTAGTGAATTGCGGTGCTCGCCCACGATGCAGCTCATCCTCAAGAGACAGCATGCAACAATGAAACGCTTGGTTAATCCATTGCGCGTCTCACGCTTCATTCGAATGTATGATGATGACGCTGCCAAGAAAGGTATCAAGCTTTCGATAGGATCCGATTTTCAGAAGTACCTGTCGATCACTCGGGCCACCCCAACAAAGGGACCCACATATCCAAATTTTCGTCCGGATAGATCGCCAATTGAATCAGGTGATGGGTTTTGGATGGTGGGTCTCGACGAAAATAACAAGGTTGCCGCGCTGCAGGCTGTTCGATTGTACAACCTCCCGTGCAGTAACTTTGCGAATCATCTTCAGTCCCTGAAAGCATTCTACGCTGACCCGACTATGCATGCGCATCCTGATGACAGTTGTACTTGCTTAGCGCCAAGCGCCAAGAAGATGACCGGGAAGGTCGCCTACCACGGGGATGCTTGGGTGCGGGGCGATTATAGAGGAAAAGGTATGCCCAAGATCATGGCGGGAATGGCATTCGGCGTGTCCTTTGCCATGTGGGCTCCTGACTTCGTATGTGGACTTGTGGCACGTTGGCTACTGGATAAGGGCGTGGTCGCCCAATACGGATATCTGCATCGTGAGCCGGGCGGGTCGATATTGCGCCTCGTAAATGAGGATATTGTGGATGACGACTGGCTGATTTGGCTAACCGGCGAAGAGTTGAGGGGCCGCGTTGATCGTTGCGACAGAGGCGAATTGGCCTAAGCGATTGTCGTCAGTCAGACTGGGCAGACGTTAGGAATGCGGGGCTCCCTTGATCAGGTCAGTCAACAGTAAAGATCGAGAAAAGGAAGCGTTTACCCTATGCCGGGCTGTGTTGAGCCTTGAGCCAAGCATCATCTCTCTGTCCGTATGGCTGCCGGAGGTCTTTCACTTGTTTCTTTGAAAGTCGCATTTGCCACTACATTGCGAGAGCGTGAGAGGCGTATCCAGCATCTCCCGCCGGTGTGGCTTTCAATGCCCATAAACTTTGACAACTCGGACGGATCCGCTGATCGGCGAAATCTTGAGTCGAAAGAAACGCTCGTGATTCGTAAGCGTCGTTCTCAGGCAGGAACAACGCTTACCGTGATTCCTTGTTGAGCAGTGATTCACGAGGGGGCGCTGCGGTGATCAGGGTGAGACTTCCGCGACAATCAGGATGAGGCAATACGAGGTCTCACCTTGATCGCCGTCGCCCAAAGCAGTGCCGTGCGCAAACGGATCTGTTCATTCCTAACCCGGCTGAGGCTTTGATCTTGCGTCGCCCTGCCGATCTTCAACGGGAAGATCGAAGGCGGGCTTATTGTCGCGTGTCCCCGTGATTGGGTGTACCCATAGAAGCCCGCTCGATCCTCGAGCTTCTGACTTCTGGCCCCGGTAAGACGATTCACCCACAATAGCTCTCTGCTCGGTCGATTCACGGCGGCGATCTGACCGGAAATGAGCAGTTGATGATCACCGGCCAGAAAGTTGTCTACCGTTAGCTGCACCCTTCAGCGCGAGCAAATCATCCTTCCAGACGCCGTCACGCCGTCAGCGTGGGTTTGCAAAAACTTGATGCGCCTCACGGACAACGGGACGACGTGGACCATCGTTTGGGTCTGCTGTTGAGTTTTCATACATGGTGCTACGAAAATAAAACAATTTCGTCTCGTGCGGCTTTAACATTTCTCTTTAGGACCAGGGACGGTGGGGCAGAGACGCGCTTCGCATCAATGCGTCATTCGGCATCATGCGGTTTCTCACTCGCGATCTCAATCCGCCTTGTCCGCAGGCCGGTTTTAGCTAATGACCAGCGGCAGATTGGACGGCTTGACGGAATGGTCGCGGATTATTTCAATGAAAATTTGGGAGGATTGAGGTCGCCCGTTCAATCGCCTCCTTCTCGCGCCACGTAAGCTACTCAAGACCATAGGCCGCGCCCACACTGCGTACAATGGAGGGCCGACTTTCCAAGCCGGCACCTCCTGACCCTCCTTTACGACTTTCGAAGCCATGCGTTTGGAGCACTGGTAAGATTTGTCCCAAACGCGTCGGTATAGTAAGTATCGACTAAGAATCCTGATTGTTCGGCCAGCTGCAAGCCGTCGATAATCTCTTTGTCTGCTCTTATGGGATCATCTTCAATTACATAGTAATCACCCGACTCTAGGAAGTCTCTTAGGCACGAAAATATCGAAAATATTTGCACGTGCGCGTCGTCGATCACTAGCCAAGGGTGACGTAACCTCATCAGCAGGTTTTTATCGAATGCATTGGGGTCCGAAAGGTCAGCCTGATGAAAGGTAAGAAATGGATGTTTTGCACTTTCATGGATGCATTTGGTGAGCAAATCAAAGGAGTGAACTTCACCGGGATGCTCGCAAAGCACCGACATCTGGTCAGCCAACCACAGTCCGCTGCCACCCTGAAACGAACCAAGTTCAAGAATTGTCCTCGGCTGAAGTTCCCAAATAAGCCTTGCATACAAGGCTAGATCAAAGGGCGTCTTGATCATTATTAACCCCTTGTACGTCAGCGCCAAAGCTCCGACCTTTGTCGAGCGATAAACGGGGAAGCTCCACGGGTAAATAGACGACCGCCATCCACGTGATGATGGCTTTACAAAGCGGTCAGAATGGTCAGCATTAACGACTGTATTTATTGCGTTTATTGCCTCAAATCTTCCAAGAATTCCGCCCGGCCTTATATGGTCGGGATAATTCTTGTGGGCCGCCTCCCAAAAGGCCTTGTGTCCGGAAGCAAGTTTCATAGGTCTATCTCCGTATTGCGCCTGTCGTCTCACGAAATTGCGTCGCCCAGATCAGTTTCACTGTAATGGCGCGGCTTGGGTGATCTGGCTGTGAAACCGTCTGCTCGCGCCAAAGCTCGACAGAACCTCGTGCCCGGTCTTCTGCTTAAAAAACGACGCTGCAATCTCCTTGGCCGCCTCGGTAAAGTTGGGGGCGATCGCCAGAATTGATGTTCGCCTCTCCTGAATTTTAGGGATAAGCGGCACCAGCATTGCATCGACTAAGATCAATCTGCCAAGTCTCATCGGGAACTCCTGGGACGAGGTCGCCACGACCGGTTTGGCCGCGTTGGTTCTATGCTCCTCATCTAAGCAATCGCCGTGCCACCCGCGGCACCCCTGATGCCGCGCCTTGTTTGATGAGAAAGACGCGGGTGCCTCCAACGTCGTTGTGAATGGCCGGCCGCTTTTGTCCGCTTTCCAACATCAAGGTGTTCAATTGCACATGGATGGCACGACAAGTATGGAGGAACGCAGACACCGGTTGCTTCTCGTGCCGAGTCTTGAACGACTGCTTGAGGATGATGGGCTTTTGCTGTCCTCATCGGGGTGCGCTTAATCTCTACCATTGGCAAGCACTGGATCGAAGCAACCCCCTCAGCAACCGATAGGCCCATTTTCTTTAGTAGCTCAAGCATCGGTAAGCGACATGGGCCGAGATTGCCTGAAGACTCTGAATGCTTCGCCAGGGACCCCGCATTGAATGTTCGCTACTTCGGTGCGAACGCCTGCATTAGGATCGATCGGGCAAGCACCATCAGCAACTTCAAATCGACAGCTTTGGCGCGCGGACTCTTTCTTCCTCTTTTCAGCAATCGGCGGGCCACTCGATAGCCATTTCTTCCCGTGTTCGCGAATCATTGTCGTGCCAAATCAACCGGCGACAGTTGGCAAAGACGCCGTATCAGGCGTGGTGGCCTCGCGTCATCAGATGGGCATGCTATTCCACAACGATGTTGGCAGGCACGCGAGTCGTTCTCGTCAAACGAGGCGCGGCATCCGGTCCTGCGAGTGGCACGCCGATTGCTGAAGCGAGGAAGAGAGCGCCCCCAAAGCAATCGGTTCGCTCCAGGAGTTGCGGATGACGCCTGCCCGATTGATCCTGATGATTGGCTGACGAGGGTTTTGCATGGCAGCGCCGAAGCGGCGAACATCAACGTGGCAGCCGCAAACTTCACCGAGCCGGCTAAGGAAACCACTGAGGCCTTCACACAGAGAACGGGCCATGAGGCCGTGCCGAGCTTCGGCGCAAGTGGACAATTTTCAGTCAGATCACGCTTGGCGCAGCATTCCAGGTGCCTCTCTCGGCCCAAGATCGGCGGACCAATTTCGCTGGGTGAGCTTGCAGCTCTATCCGGCACGCTTCCGCCGCCAGGAACTCCGCTGTGATAGCGCTGACCCGACGGTTTTCCAAGGTGTAGGGCAGACATCGCGATCCGCGAACACTCGATCCGTCACGTGTGTTGCGTGATGTGCGCGACGACATTGTGAGCGTTGCAGCGGCTGAGCGGAGTACGCCGTGGCCGTTGCGTCGGACGACGCAGCATCGGCGAAGCGCGGGACCCGAGAACTCCGCGGAATGCATTAGGGAGAAACCAAATGCAGCCGTTGTGGCGCATAACCATATCTGGCTGGAACCTCTCTGGGAGTGTTCAAGCTCCCGGACGAAGTGGCGTTCACCTTCGTGGTAATGGAGCATGGCTCTGGTCAACTGATGGACGGCGGTACGCCGATTGCGTCGTGGGGCCGGGGCCGATGGTGCTTGGGCATGCGCATTCCGGGGGCGTATTGGCTATCACGGAGCAGGCCGCTATGCGCACGCACCATTATCTCATGTACCAGCGGGCTCAAGGTCAGTTGGGCCCGTACGCTGATTCAGTAAGATTCTGTACCGATGGATCGGAAGCGAACCTCCTCGCCCTTCGGCTGGCGAGGGCTCTTACGCGACGCACTAACATATTGAAGATCGATGGCGACTTCCATGTACAGCTCCAGCAGAACCATCGCGCGGAGCCCGGTCACAATGGTCAGCGTCCGGTGGCCGAATCGGCCGGTATTCCGCCGGAGATAACTGAGACGATCGTCATCGCGCCTTACAACGACATCGAGCGGACACCGCAGATTGTCGAACCCGCCGGGGACGAGGTTGCCGCAATCGTTGTCGAATCGATGCAGCTTACGTTTATGCCACTACCCGGGTTGCTCCAAGATTTGCGGGCGCTGTCCGATAGTATCGGCGCCCTGCTGGTGTTCGATGGGGTGGTAACCGGATTTCGCCTCGAGCTTGAGGGTGCTCAAGACTTCGGCGTTATACTGGACCTGTGCGCCTTGGGTAAGATTTTGGGCGGTGGATCGCCGCTGGTCGCCGTGGCGGAGCAGACTGATGTTCTGAAGCTCACGACCTCTGGCCGTCCCGGTGATGGCCGGTCGGCGCCAATAAGTCAGGGGCTTCGGCCATACTCAAAAAAGGTGCGAAGCTCTGGCGGTCGGTTTGCTCGAAATCGCCGACAGGCTTTCGGTGCCCTACAGACAATTGGTCGGCCCGCCTTCCAGCAAGTGGTGTTTGGAGACGGTCCGAGGAATACCGTTCAGCCGTCACGGCATTGAGACAAGGCGCTGCCGCTCGTGTTTCGGGCGGAGATGATTCTCAGAAGAGCGGAGATGATTCTCAGAAGAAGAGTCTGCGGACCTGCCAGGATCTAGTGTCCGTCCAGTGTGCGGATGAGACGCATGGCTTAAGGATGGCCAAAGAGGCCGTGCCCGCAGTGCGTGAACAAGACCTTTTGGATTGAGAGGAGAAGGCAAGGTGCGTTCGAAATCAAAGTTGTCATTGCTGGTCCTGCTGCTCACATTGACCAGCTATTCGCTTCTGACGTTTGCACAATCCGAGGCCCCTCTTTTCGCCTCGATCCGCAGCGCCAGCAAGGTCACGGTGGCGCTTGCCTCGAACCCCCCCTACCAATTCGTGTTGCCGAGCGGAGAGCTGACGGGTTCTGGGGGTGATCTGCAAAATATGGTGCTCAAAAGCATGGGACTGCCGGCGCTGACGCCGATTTTCACGGATTGGAATGCCATGATCCCCGGACTGCAGGCCCACCAGTTCGACTATGTCGGCGCCGGCCTCAGCATCACGGCCGAACGCTGCAAAGTCGTAATATTCTCAGCGCCCTTTTACGCAGCTCAGACCGGGATATATGTCTTACCCGGAAACCCGAAGCACCTAACGAGCCTCGCGGACATTGCACGTCGCCCTGACATCAAATTGGCGGCGATTGTGTCAGGTGAGCTGGCGTACGCGCGGGAGCAGGGGGTCAAGCCCGAGCAAATCATAACAGTCCCGGAAATTCAGGCTGGCGCCGCAACGGTCATCGGTGGTCGGGCGAACGCGTTCATAACCGGTCAATTCACTATCCCGAATCCGCAGCAGAAAGGCCTTGAGGTGGTCGTCGACAAACAGTCCCCCGTATTTGGGGCGGGCATGGCATTCCGCAAAGAGGACAAACAGTTTCGCGATGCATACAATGAGCACCTCGTCCCGTTGCTCAGAAACGGCATCGTCCAGAAGCTCTACGCGAAGTACGGGATTGCTAACGGCGATACACAAGCCCGGTTGCTCGCCAACGTCAATAAGGCCAGCGACATCGTGCCCAGCTGCGAGTAGAGAGCACCACGGTGAGGGCTGTTTTGGAGTACTGGCCCTTACTCACGCAGGGCTTGTGGGTCACTGTCTGGGTCGCGTTGTGCATCATCCCCGGTGCGGCACTCGGCGCGGTTATCCTCGGCGCGCTAAGATTGTCCGACACGCCATCTCTACGATGGGCATCAATGCTCCTCATCGAATTCATTCGGGCTCCTTCCGCTCTGGTTCTCCTGTTCTGGGTATTTTATGTGTTGCCGATACTGCCCGGGATACCGCGTCTGAGCCCTCTCATGGCGGCGATCCTGGTGCTCGCGCTCGATGGAGCCGCGTATGGCGCCGAGATCGTTCGTAGTGGCGTCGAGGCCGTTCATCGCCGGCAAACCGATGCTTGTCATGCGCTTGGGCTGAGCAAACTGCAGAGTCTCACGAAGGTCGTTCTGCCACAGGCGCTTTCCCAGATCGTGCCCGCTTTCGGCAGTCTCACGAGGAGCATGGTCAAGTGGACCGCGCTCGTCAGCTTTATCGGTGTGCAGGACGTGCTCTATGTCGGGAACTACATTCGCGGCCAAACCTACGAGACCGTGACCGTCTTTTGCCTGCTTGCCGCCTTCTACTGGATCCTGACCGTTCTTTGCGGGCTTGCCTTTAGCGCGCTCGAGCACGTGCTCCCACTGAACCGTGCGTTGCGAGCCGCGCGGATATCGGCTCAAGCCGCATCCGGAGTCCCCCAATGACGTGGGACTGGAGTTACGTCCAACAGATCCTGCCGAACCTCATTGATGGCGTTTGGTACACCGTCCTGGTGACCGTTGCGGCTTCGGCGATTGCATTATTGGGCGGGCTGCTGCTTGCGATCCTAGAGAGCGTGAATACCCCGCTTGGGCGATTCTTCGTGCGTTTCTGGCTCGAACTCTTCCGAGGCGTGCCGACCCTTGTGCTGCTGTATTTCGCCTTCTATGTGCTGCCGGAAGCGGGAATTACCCTTCCGGCAATACCCATTGGCATCGTCGTATTGGGGGTTGTCTACGCCGCGTACTGCTCGGAGGTTTATCGCGGCAGCCTGATCACGATCCCATCCGAACTGCGCGACGCCTGTATCGCGCTCAACCTGAGCTCCTTTGTTACATGGCAACGCGTGCTCGTTCCGTTGATGATCAAGCGGGCTATCCCCGCTCTGCTCAACTACGTGCTCGGCATGTTCAGAGAAACCGCGGTGCTTTTTGCGATCGGTGTGCCGGTGCTGATGGGCGAGGCGAACGTGGTCGGCTACGAAAACTTCCGCTACCTAGAGCCGTTCACCCTGGCAGGCATCATTTATATCGGCATGAATTTGCCGTTCCTCTACTTTCTCTCCCGTTCAAGGACAAGCATGGCTAACACCAGAGAATTTAGCCGCGTAGAACCATTCGAGCCGGCGGCCGCCGCGGCCTCCAGCGCGATAGAAGCACATGCATCCACCCCCAAATCGCAACAGGCCATGTGGGCTATCGATTTCGAAAAAGTCTCCAAATCCTTCGGTGCTCACCGCGTGCTGATCGATCTCGATCTGCAAGTGCGGCCCGGCGAAAAGGTCGCGCTAATCGGCCCGAGCGGTTCAGGAAAGACGACTGTACTGCGCGTGGCGATGACCCTCGAGAAGCCCACCAGCGGCGATATCCGGGTTTTCGGCGAGAGCATCCTGGTCGATGCGGCGGGCAAACCGCTGTCGGACTCGCAGGAGGGGCGTATCCGCCGCCGGTGCGGCATGGTGTTCCAGCAATTCAATCTGTTTCCGCATTTGACCGTGCTGCAGAACCTGATCCTGGCGCCAACGACCGTGTTGAAGCAGTCCGGGGACCAGGCTGAGAAGAGCGCGCTGGAATACCTTCGTATGGTGGGGCTGGAAAGCAAAGTGCATGCGTATCCCGCCCAGCTTTCCGGAGGCCAGCAGCAGCGCATCGCGATCGCGCGAGCTCTGATCTTGAAACCTGAAATACTCCTGCTCGACGAAATCACCTCGGCACTCGACCCTGAGCTCGCCGGAGAAGTTCTCGACGTGGTGCGCAATGTAGCGCACGAGAGCAAGGTGACGCTGCTGATCGTGACCCATGAGATGCGCTTCGCACGCGAGGTCTCCGATCGCATCGCCGTCTTCGACGCCGGCTGCATTATCGAGCAGGGCTCGCCGGACAAGATCTTCAGAAATCCCGAACGTGAGCGTACACGCGCGTTCCTGCAGTCGGTTCATCGGGGCGGACATTGGTAACACCAATAGCCACCTCATTGCTGCGCAATGCTGCGGCGGCGGGGGATTCGATCAATTAAGCAGGCCAGCAGGTGGGCCGCCGCAGTGTCAACGACCAGCCGACGTTGACGACCCGACCGAGATTTTCCGATGCGCGTGATCGTCAATCGCGACCTGGTTGTTCGAGCCCTAGGTGTTCCACATTGTAACGATGCACCCAGTCCCGTAGGGGTCCGGCGATCCATCCCGCAGCTCTCCGCCGCCTTCCTGCAGTCCGTGCCTTCCAGAATCAGCGCAAGTGCCAGCATCCGCCGCGCCGCCGTGCTGTCCTTCTCCCGTTGCGCCGCCTTGCGAAGATGCGAAGTTCAGAGGCAGTCGAGCCGGGTGATCGCCACCTCCGCCCCCATCAATGCCGCTCCTCTCCTAAAGAGCAATTATCGATTCAGAAACTCACTGATTTGGGAATCCCTAATCTGAGTCAAACCTCAAGGCCGTTGGTACTATTAGCAGTTTGCCGACTCTGCTCACTGCTCCCCCTCTGGCTGACAGTTGTTCGACAACGTAAGCGTCCAAAGTGCTGAAAAACCGCCTCCGACGTCACAAATGGCAGCTGGAAATCGTTCTAATTCTAGTCGCGCGGATACAAATACTCTTGTGCTGCACGGGCAAGTCGTCGTTTCTCGTTTCTCGTGGTCGTCACCAGTGGTTCAACGTTGAACTGATTGGTGTTGTTGATCGTCTCCGAGCTTGAAAATGCCGTAGCGCAACGCACCGAGTGCCAACTGTCGTTGGTTTGTTCGTCGTATTGTTGGTCTCGCGACGGATGATCATGAAGCCGCATGCCCTTAGGTCCTTTCTCTCGCGGCTCAACTGTAAAACTCGGACATACTTGATCTGCGGGTCTCAGAGGCTGACCGGAAATTAAAGTTGGGTGATTTCAGCAGGTTGTGATTCTTCGAAGGTGTTCGAAGCCATCGGAGAAGCAGATGACCTGGACTGAAATCACCCGCTGTCAGCATGACAGACGAAGGCTCCGCTATGCAAGCGATTGTACGGATGCGGAATGGGCTTTGATCGAGCTGTTGATGCCAGGGCGGAGCAAGGTGGGTCGACCGCGCAAGACCTGCATGCGATCGGTATGGGATGCGATCCAGTACATTGCGACGACGGGATGCCAATGGGCGCTTTTGCCGAAGGATTTTCCTCCCTTTACGACGGTTCAGTACTATTTTTATGGCCTGCGCGACAGCGGGGTGTTGGACTTGATCAATGATGCCTTGGTTGAAATCGCGCGCAGGCTTGCTGGACGGGAGCCGCAACCAACGGCGGCGATCATCGACAGTCAATCGGTCAAGACGACCGAGAGCGGAGGGCCGCGCGGCTTTGATGCGGGCAAGAAGATCAAAGGTCGCAAGCGCCACATCGTCACCGACACACAAGGAAATTTGCTGAGCGCCATCGTGCACCCGGCCAATGTTCAGGATCGGGACGGTGCGCCGACCGCCGTCTCTTTGGCGTGTGCAAGCTACCCGACTATCGCGCACTTGTTTGCTGACGGTGGGTATGCCGGCGAAAAGCTTGAGAACGCGCTCCGGAAAATCGACGGGCCCACGATTCAAATTGTCAAACGCCCGGACGAGGCAAAAGGCTTCGTTGTTGTTGCCCGACGCTGGGTCGTCGAACGAACGTTGGCATGGCTTAACCGCTGCCGACGTCTTGCCAAGGATTGGGAGGCCTCCGTCACCTCGGCTGAAGCATGGCTCCTTATTGCGTCAACTCGACAACTGGTCCGCCGCATCGCCAGATCGGCCAACGTCAAGTCATGAATTTTGAGTCAGACTCTCAGTGACTCTTGTGCTGTGCGTCCGCGGAAGTTGACAGTTAAGCGTCGTTTCCACACATCGCGAGATTGATGATGCAGCGTACGAAACGGGCGATACGTGCTCGTTTCGTAGTCCGAATCGTACCGTTGTGGCGCGATTAGAGCACGCTGTAGAGCGCTCGTGTGCGTTGGTTCACTCCGTACGGAGTTTTCACGCCGACAATGAGCGCAATCTGTCAACCTCATCCTGCGAACAGCGGGATGGTCCGCACCGCGACGTTCACTGGTTCGATCTATCAGTTGGCGTTTCGAGGATGGCCTGCAGGTCGAGAATGATTGGGGGCAAAGGTGGCTGGTCTCTGCCGCAACAGTTGATTGGCCACTTTTGAGGTGAAACAATTCGGAGGACTTTTATGAAAATGGTGAAGAGCCTTTTGCTCAGTTCGGCGGTGGGTCTGATTGCCGCCGGTGGAGTACAGGCAGCTGATCTGCCCGTTAAGGCCAAGGCGATCGAGTACGTGAAGATCTGCTCGCTCTATGGCGCTGGGTTCTACTACATTCCGGGGACTGATACCTGCATTAAGCTTGGGGGATACCTCCGCGCTGAGACGGCGCTGAACACCAATTCGGTTTACGCATCAGGGCGAGTGAACGGCGCAGGCGGAGCTAACAATCGCCTGAGCAACTATTTCACCGCTCGTTCTCGTGAGGATTTTAGCATCGATACGCGCACCGCGACAGAGTACGGCGTGGTCCGCACCTTCTTCGATGGCGTGTTTACCTGGACGTCAGGTGGATATGCGGGTGCCGGTGGCGGCGGTACCGTCTATTCTGGTGACTTCGTCGCAGGTGGCTCGCTCGGCGTCTACTATGCCTTCATTCAGTTCGCTGGTTTCACGTTGGGTAAGGCAACCTCGCAGTTCTCCGCGCCCTGGATGAATTATCCTGGGAACAACTTTGACGGCCTGCCGGGGGGCAACGGCTTTGAACCCGTGAACCAGTTCACCTACACTGCGGATTTCGGTCAGGGCATTTCGGCCGCCTTTTCGGCTGAGGATCAAGTCCAACATGACACGACTAATATCTGGAACGTGAGCAGCGCTACGACCGCAGGTCTTGCCACCGGTGCGTACGGTGCCAACGACATTGGCGGTTCGCGGTCCCCGGACCTCGTCGCCATGCTTCGTGTTGACCAGGCTTGGGGCCTCTTCCAGGCGTCGTTCGCCGCGCATGACAACCACGCCGCTTACTACGGTGCCACCGAGGTCACGGGCCATCCCGGCGACAAGTGGGGCTGGGCTGGTCAGCTTGCTTTGTCGATTAAGAACATCCCGACTGGCGCCGGTGACACGATCAACATGTCAGGCGTCTATACGAATGGTGCGAGCCGTTACAACTTTCAGCAGTATACGTCGACCAACTACGCTATGTACGGTGGTACTAGCCTCGCGGGTGCTTACCAGAGCGTCGGCCTTGCCGGCGTTTCTGACTCTGTGTTCGTGACCGGCGCTGGCCAGGAGCTGACCACGACCTATGGCTTCAGCGGTGCCTACACCCATAACTGGGATCCCCACTGGAACACCGCGATCTACGGTGGGTGGGCTGCCGTACGGTACAATGACACAGCCAAAGGCTACATTTGCGGCGCTTTCGTTGCAGGGCTGGCGCTCTCTAGCGGAGTTGGCGGCTGTAACCCCGACTTCAACTACGGGGTTGTCGGTGCAATCACGCGCTGGACTCCGGTCAAGAACCTGACCTTCTCGGCCGACCTAGCTTACACCATGCTTGACCAAAAGTATGCGGCCGGAAGCACGGTGGTGTTGCCGACGCAGGCAGGTATCGGAAAGCCCGGCGCTACCTACGAACTGAAGGATCAGAACACGGTGAGCTTACTGCTCCGAGCTCAGCGTAATTGGTGAGTCGTTGTCAAACTAGCGGAAGGAGAATAGGCAAACACTTCGTAGTCTGATTAACCTCCAAAAGAGCCTCCGGCATGCCCGCCGGAGGCTTTAGCTTCAAATGCGCTTTTCGACTGCGGCCGATGTTTGCTATAGCGCGACAATCTGGCTGGGAAGCGCGCGACAGTCAGGGGTTCTTCCGCATATTTGGTGCAGCTGAGCGACTGGGGTTGGATAGGGTGCGCGGTCGTTCTCAGGCAGCCAGAAGGACGCGTCGACGCAATAGCAGGTAGCTTGCCCGGCCATGCATTTGTCGTTTGATGGCTTTGATCCTGCTGATCTGGCCTTCCGGACTGGTTGTCCAGGAGATAGTTATTGCCGCTCGGACCGCATCGATGTCGCGCGCGATGCCGTTGGCGAAGCTCTTGAGCTCGCTGTTGGCTGCTTGTGTGATCCATTCATCGAGCTCGGCGATGTCGCTACCACTGAGAAGGGACACAAACCGCTTCGCCAGATCGGCCGCCGTGGCGAGTTCCGGAGCTTGCGCAAACAGATGGCCGAGAAACAGCCTGGCTTCAGCATCGATCTGATCCGGATCCTGGCTCAAGTACCAAGCACAGCGACGACGCGTGGGAGCTTTCCAGGTCAGGTGTGGTTGTGCTGTTCCTCCCGCGTCCGCACGTGCACGCCTGTCAGCGGACCATCGCGCGACGGTCACCCGACTTCCAGTATAGCCCTGTTGCTGAAGCTCTCGCCAAAGCTGCTGGCCCACCTGGCAGCCGGAGGCCCACCGCGCTTCGAGCCACGCCTCGAAGGGACCGATAAGATGTGAAGGTCTGTAAGGACGCAAATGCTCCGGTTCGCGCCAGCGGCCAGCCAGCGCTGTATAGTGCGTCTGTCGACGCCGAGCAGGTGGGCGATTCTGGATGTCGGGCAACCTTGCTCGCGTAGGCGACAGATTTCATCCCAGCGTTCGCGTCGCGCAGCCTTCCGATCCGCCCGCAACTGTGCAAGACCGGGCGGCGCCGTGGAACTGCCGGTCTCCGGTCTTTGCGCGGACGCCATGATTTGCACGGCGGCGGCTACGTTGTGACGATGGCGGCCGACCGCGTGGCGCAGGGCGTCCCCAAACTGTTGAGCAGGTGCCAGCGGTCCGCCACCTGCACCGCGTCGGGCGCGCCGCAGCGTGTGCCATCAGCATAAAGTCCCGCACGATCGCGGGCGACGATTCCGGGCCAGCGCTTCAGCCAGCGCGCAACACTGTCGGCGTTACGATCGGGAAGCAGGTCAAGCACGCAATTACGCTCCAGATCGCAGATGATCGTTCCATATCGCTGGCCACGACGCCAGGCCCAATCGTCGATGCCGACAACGGTCGGGGCAACGAAATCCGGCAAGGGAGCCGAGTGAATCATTCGGAGCAAGGTGTCGCCACTGACCGGCATAGCCAGTTTGCGCGACAGGCGCGAGCCGCGCTCACCGCCGACCGCAAAGCCGATCGCCAGTTAGCTCTCGCCGAGGCGGGTTGTGCGTCCTGCTTTCGGTCGCACCGTTGCCGGTAGCCGCTCGGTGAATATCAGACGCGGGCATTGCGGATTCGCGCATCGAAACCGTCGCGCGTGAAGCCGGATTTCGACAACCCGCCCCTGCGACGGCAGATCGGCTAATCGTCGCACGTAGTGGCTGTGGACGCGACCGTCTGGTAGCCGCAATAGGGACAGAGTGAGACCGCTGACTTCGGCCGAGCCACGAGCACCTCCCTGTCGGTCTGGGGAAGAATCTGGACAATCGAAAGCTCGGGCGAAATCAGCGAGCGGAAGGCATGGAGCAAGGCGAATCACGGGCGTCGACTGCGTTTCCGACCTTATGCCCTTATTCGAACTGTCCGTGAATCCCGCACCCTGCACCAAATATGCGGAAGAACCCCAGATTGCCACGCGGCAGTTTGGTCCGCCACGGCCGCCACACCGAATACTGTTCTGTTGACGCGGCCCTGGATCTATCATTCACAATCTACTTCTCGGTTCGGCGCTTCGCTCTTGATGCCTTGCCGGTTCGCGGCACTCCGAGGGCCTCAATGATAGAGCGCGCATCGCGAGATGCTCGTGGTCCTACGCACCTAACAAAAGGGGCAGGAGCGTCGCCTCACCTTGATCGCGTCCACGCATATCGGTTCAGTATGGGCCGGGCGACGAACTTTTTTCGGATTGCAGATTGACCCTATGCGCTCGGGGGAGCATGCCGCTACGCGCGCCGATCGAGTCAGCAAGATCGCGAGTCCCCGCGCGCAAATCGCCAATGCGCTAAGGTCAAATCGTCCAAGTGTGATCTGCTAACAGGCGTCGGCCTCGTAAAGAGCCGAACTACTCCTGCTCAAGATTTGAGGGGCGATTTGCGCTGTCCATGGCAATCCTGAGCAATCGTCACCGCGCCACGCACCCCAGGCCTCTACGTTGGCACTCAAACCGATCCGGACTGACCTTCGTTATGTAAGCTGCCGCTCGCGATTCGTCTACTCAAGCGAGCATCATGAGAAGATCGACCCTCCACGAAAAACGGCCGCCGGCTTTTCGACCGGCGGCCAAGTCAGGGAGGAAACGCCCGCCAAGGGCGGCGGTAGACTCGTTACCGCAACTACCCCGATCGCTCGGCGGCTCCGCATGTATAGCTAATCCATACTCATGCGTATCTCGCGCGACGCATCGAACAGTCCGTATATTTCAGCAGTATCAGCAGCGCGTCACTTTCGTGCGCATCGTACCAACATTTGACCCGCTCTGCTACGAGCGGACGCAAGAAATGTGTGATCCAATTCCCACGGACCGCGCGGTGTTGCAACATCTCAGCATGCCTCACGAGCGCTCTAATCGATTTGCGGCTGATTGCCGGCATAGAGAAGCCGGCGATGTACCGCCGGACAATTCCGACTTGGTATCGATCCCTCTGAAAATGGTATTGGCCTTGTGGAGCTGTTTGCCGAGAATGCTAGGCGTGTTTGCGTGAGACCGCGTGCTTTTGCGCGCGGCGTGCCAGCGCTGATGGATAAACTCGAGATGCAGCCAAAGCGTGCGAAGAGGCTCAACATCTCTTCCCTCCGTGAGATACCAAGACCTTTCTGATCAGGAAGAAACAGCATGCGTTGTAGGCTCAAGTTCTCATTACCCATCCTGTTGCTCGCGGTGGTCGGCAATCCGTATCCGTCGTTGGCGCAGGATGACGGACCTCTTTTCGCCTCGATCCGCAAGGCTGGCGAAGTCAAAATGGCTCTTGGCTCGGCGCCTCCGTGGGACATGATATCGCCGGATGGGAAGGCAACTGGCTATGGGCCTGAGCTCATGAATCTCGTACTCAAGGGCATGGGGTTGCCGGAGCTTAAGGGTATGCTGATGGATTGGGGCGCCCAAGTTCCCGCGCTGCAGTCCCGTCAGGTCGACTTTGTAGCCCCCGGCCTGGGTTACACGGAAGAGCACTGCAAAGCGGCGATTTATTCGGGGCCCAATTTCGTGGCGCTGAACGGGTTGTATGTCGCGCGTGGAAACCCCAAACACATCACGAGCGTCGACCAGATCGCACAGAACCCCGACATCAAGGTAGCGAACGCTGCAGGAGGGGACTATTGGCCGTACTTATCGAAGGTGGGACTCAAGTCCGCGCAGTTCGTGAACGTCCCCGACATTCCGGCTGCCGTAGCGATGGTCACCGGCGGCCGAGCAGATGCGACCTACCTTTCGGCGGTCGCAATCATTCACCCGGAACAGAAAGGTCTCGAATTCATCGTCGACAAGCAGTCGCCAGCGTTTGGCTTTGGCGCGATGTTCCGCAACGAAGACGAGGCTTTCCGCGACACGTTCGACAAGGAACTGAACAAATTGCGCGGCAACGGCGTGATGAAAGACCTTCTCGAGAAGTACTGGAAGCAGGCCTACGGCGATCTAGATGGTTTCGACGCCGCGTGGGACGTCCTCTCCAGGATGCAGAAGGCCAGTGACCTCGTACAAAGCTGCAGGTAGTGCGTCACGCCTGTGAAAGCTGCGCCGAACGCGACATTACCGTCAAGTGGCTCGACGTGGAGGGCCGCGTTACACATCAGTCCGGGGTCTCGTTGCTGTCGTACGGCATGAGATGCGCTTCGCCCGCCTCGTCTGGCGTCATTGAGCCTGACCCCTCCCATCGAATAGGGTCCGCTCGACGAGTGCTCAGCAAACAAGAGCGTACGCGCACCGCTCCATCCTGCGGTACGTTCTGAACCAATGACGCGAGACCATCCATGCAGACTGTTTCCGACCTCGTTCGAGCCCGCGCCCAAGACAGCCGTCAGCGAGTCTTCTGTTCGTTCCGAGGACAACACACCACATACGGACAACTACTCGCCGGCGTCCAGGAAATGGCCGGCGCATTGGTTCACGCCGGTGTGAAGCCAGGCGATCGAGTTGGCTTGATGCTCGGCCCTTCCGTTGAGCACATCCAATTGTATCTAGCCATACCCTGGATAGGCGGGACGGTCATACCCTTCAGTATCCATCTGAGATCGGCCGGGCTCGAGCTCCAGCTCGATAGCTGCAGACCACGAGTACTGCTCGCCAATCGCATGCATGCCGATTCGATCCGCCAGACCTTGTCTGCGTTGCGCCAACGGCCGTCCGTGGTGTGGTTCGAAGATGGCATCAACCGTGACGGCGAATTTCAGCTGAATGCACTTCTAGGCGCGAGTCAGCGCGTGCGGAGCGCCGTTGCACGATCTTTCGACGATCCCATCGTGATCGGTTACACATCGGGAACGACTGGCGCCCCCAAAGGCGCAGTCTTGTCGGAATGCTACTGGTGGGTCGGCACAAAGAACGCGGCCATCCTCTCGGAGGCTCAACGCGACGACACCTTCTTCCTTTGGGAACCCTTCTATCACGGCGCCATGATGACAGTCTCGATCGCGCTGCAAAAAGGGGCGCGCATCCATATGGTCGAGCGCTTCAGCGCCTCGCAGCTATGGGACCAGATTGCAGCGGCTGGAGCAACCAAGCTTCACTATCTAGGTGGCGTGGTGAACATCATCCTGGCGCAGCCACAGGTCGAAAGCGAGCGTGACAATCCGGTCTCGATCGCATGGGGAGGGGGGTGTCCCGCCGGCAGCTGGCGCAAGCTTGAAGAGCGCTTCGGTCTGAAGGTGCGCGAAGGATACGGGCTCACGGAAGGTCAGAACTTTACCCACCTGAACTTGCGCGGAGTGTTTGGCTCAATGGGCACCCCGATCGAGGAGCTCGACTGCTGCGTGATCAATGACCACGGCGAAACTGTCGGTCCGGGCGTCGTAGGCCAACTTGTGCTCAAACCAAAAGCTCCCGGCGTTTCGATGAGCTGCTACTGGGGTGAGCCGGAGAAGACTGCCGAAGTGCTTCGGGATGGGCGTGTTTACACCGGCGACCTGGTGATGTTCGATGAAGAGGGCAATTACTACTTCAAGGGCCGGAAGAAGGATGCGATGCGCCGCCGGGGCGAAAACGTATCAGCGTGGGAACTTGAGCGCGTGATAAATGCGGCTCCCAATGTGGAGGAGTCGGCAGTCATCGGCGTCGCTTCTTCACTTGGACAGCACGACCAAGAGATCATGGCAATTATCAAGCTGCGTTCAGGGGCAACGCCTGATCCCGTCGAGATTGTCAACTTCTGCGTAGATCGGCTCGCCTACTATCAAGTGCCGCGCTTCATCCAATTCGTTGAGGAGTTCCCCCGGGGACCCAGCCAGCGAATCCAGAAGCAACTGATTGAAGTCGATTTTCAGAACGCATGGGACGCCGAAACCGCCGGTGTCATGCCGAAGCGAACTGCCTAAGGACCTCAATGATGAGACAAGGCAAGAGGTCTATCCATATGCCTCGATCTGCTTGAACGAATACAGCAACCGACTAACGCGCACGCGCGCCCATCTTTGATGAGGAAGCGAGATGAGACGAACAGAATCCGCTCCACGGCCAGCAAGCGACGCCGCGATAGCTGGATCCAAGGGTAGGGAAGAAGATAAGGAAGAAACGTTCACCTTGGCTCGCCACTATGCTGACCTACACTATGACGGTATCCCAGCCGATGTATGCCAAGAGGCGAAGCGCATGCTTCTCGATACGTTGGGCTGCGTGATTTCGGCTAAGTGCACAGAAACTGGGCAAATGGTCTCCCAGCTCGGTGCCGCCTTGGGAGCAGGTTTTTTCGCCGACGGCACAGATTTCCTCGGCCGCTCGTACGAAATCGGGCGTCTAGGCAATCTGATGGATCTCGAAGAGGGCTATGCCTACTGCCATTTCGGTGCGGTCGCGGTGGCGAGCGGGATGACAATGGCGCGCTGGCAACGTTTGTCAGGCAAAGAGCTCCTAAGTGCACTGGTAGTCGGCTACGAACTCGCCGGCCAGATTGCCCTTGGAATCGGTCCCGAATTCAAGGTGACCGAGGGACGGGCGAATGGGAGACTGGACGTCTGGGGAATCACGGCGCCTCCCGTGTTTGCCGCTGTTGGTGCAGCGGCGCGGGCCTTGAACCTCTCCGCGGAGCAGACGACGCAGGCCTATGGCATCGCAGCCTCGAATATGCCGATCCCTATCGGAGGCAAATGGACGACGGAGGTCGATCTGCCGAACACGAAATATGGCGATATGGGCTGGTGTGCCTTGACAGGCGTGTTCGGCGCAGTATCCGCGATGCGCGGGTCAACGGCGGTTACCTCAATACTCGGCGGCGAGAATGGGCTGATCCGTATCGTACAGGGCGGAGACAACAACAGCCAGCGCTTCCTAGCCCACCTCGGCAGCCGTTGGCACTTGCGCAGCATCTGGTACAAACGCTGGACTTGCTGCGGATGGATTCAATATCCGCTGGCCGCACTCGAGCGCTTAATGACCAAGCACAGCATCGGCGCGGATGACGTATCGGAGGTGGTCGTCGAAATTGCCTCCGGCGCAACTGTCAAAAGATTTACCGACACTCAGCCGCAGAGCTTCATCAGCTTGCAGTTCAGCATCCCCCACGCCATTTCGATGCTGCTGATGAACGTCCCGGCAGGACCAGAATGGCTATCGGCAGAGCTCGCGCAGGCGCGGGCGGTGAAAACGATGCGCGAGCGTGTCCGGGTGGAGGGATACGCGATACCTCAAGCTTACTCTTATGCGGATCCATTCGCAGATACCGATGCAACGCAGGGCGTACCTTCCGCCGTCCGCGTCACAACCACGAAGGGTACATTCCGGGAGGAAAGCGATTACATCTGGGCCGACAACCATCACCCCAAGAACCGTATCGACGATTCTCACATTCAAGCGAAATTTCGGGGTCTCGTCGGCGCGGATCACGCGGATCGCTTGGTCGCGCTCGTTGCCGATATCGAGCGCGTCGACGATGCCAGTGTCCTTGTCGATGCCTTCTATGCCGCGATGGCAAACAGTCGGTGAGTTGGAGCGACTGCATAATGACGATGCAAAAGGGCAAAAAATTTCCCTTCCACCCTGACGATTTGCTCTCAGAAATACGTGACGGCGTGCTCGTGCTCACTATTAACAGGCAGGCGCGCTGCAATGCCTGGACAGAGGCCATGCGGGAAGAGCTCATGCGCAAGCTGCTCGCTGCAGACGAGGACGCCAATGCCGAGGCAATTGTTCTCACTGGCGCAGGACCCAAAGCCTTCTGCGCGGGCCAAGATTTGGGCGAGACCAGCGCTGATATCGTTGAAGTCCGCGCTACTCTCGATCGCTTCGCAAGCTGCTACGATGCGGTGCGCAATTTCAGCAAGCCGCTTGTCGCCGCGGTCAACGGCGTTGCCGCGGGCTCCGGTTTCCAGCTTGCTCAGTTGTGCGACTACGTGGTCGCTCATCCAAATGTTAGGATGGGTCAGACGGAAGTGAAGGCAGGACTTCCAAGCATATTCGGCCTGTGGTTGATGTGGGAGCGAATTGGCAGCCGGGCCTACGAACTCTCACTGCAGGGGCGCCTTATGGAAGCCAAAGAAGCGAAGCACCTCGGTTTCATCAACGAGATTGTAGATGAAGCCGGGGTGCTGGACGCTGCGGTAGACGTGGCCCGTCGTCTGGCCAAGCAGCCTCGTCTGGCGTTCAGGATCTCTAAGACCGCCATCCGCTGCTTTGACGAGGAGCGCTACCAGAATGCCTGGAAGGTGGCTTTCGCTGCTTATAGAGAGGCATTTGAGAGTGGCGCACTTGAAAAGGAAGTCCAACGCTTCTTCGAAAACCGTGGCGTCGACAAATTTTAACGCGAATAGCGGTTGAAGGGCCCCAAATGTCGTAAGACCGATGGAGTTTCTCCATTTGCAAGACAAGCTCAAGCGCAGGAGCTTTCAGCAGGGCGAGCGTCGAGGGCGATGTCGTCACAGGGTTGGCTAGGACGGACGCCGTCGCACTGAGCGAGACTCGCCCCGGCATGTGAATTGTCTTGGCACTTGACCGACGCGGGCACGATTGGCGATCGGCCATATGAGCCTATCACCGCAGGGCCGCCTCAACGAACACACACAGATCTCGAAAGCGACGAATCGCCAGGTTGGATCGGACGCTATGACCCAGCATGAGGCATTTAGCAACGGAGAACCGACCGTTCTCTCACTCACCTTTTGAAGCGCCTACGCACCGAAAAACGCACCGCGAATCTAACAGATGGTTAGCAATGAGCAGAGCAACGACTCTTTACCTGAACGCCAGGACCGTTCAGTCGTGCCTTTCTGATGAAGAAGTCTATGAGATTGTCAGCCAGACGCTTCGCGAGATGAACACGGCGCACGTCGTGAGAGGTCCTAAATCGGGATTTGGCGTAGACATCGACGGGGACCACCTCCACATGGGTAGCGTCGCCGGCTGCGTACTCTCAAGCTCCGCGGCAGGACTCAAATGGTTCGTCATGACGGGCAACAACCGAGCGCGGGATTTGCCGCGCGCTCTGGCAACGCTCGTGATCTCTGACGCAAAAACTGGATCGCTCGAGGGCGTGCTGGACGCCACCCAGCTCACGTGTGACCGGACGGCCGCGATGGGAATCGCTGCCGCATTTGCATGCGCACGGCGGCAACTAAGAAATGTGGCCGTCATTGGGGCGGGCCACGTTGGCCGCGGCCTGGTGAAGCTCCTGGCAGTAACGCAGCCCGTTGATCGCATTGCGGTGTGGGCACGGACGGAATCAAGTGCGCAAGCTGCATGCGAACATGCAGCCGCGTCTCTTCCTCGGGGCCTTAGCCTCTTTGCTACCTCGGACATTCCCTCTGCCGTCCGTGATGCTGACGTCGTATTCACAGCCACTGCGGCCCCTGAAGCTGCTGACCTTGTCCACGCGGAGTGGCTCAAGCAGGACGCGATCGTTTGCACGCTCGGCTCACCAGGAGATGTTGACATCCAGCTGATCTCGCAAGCCTGGATTGTCGTTGACGACCCGGATGGCGTTAGAATGCGGAACAGCAGATTTCGTGAGGGGGGCGCAGCATGGGGGCGAATCGCGGGCGATCTCGGTAGCTTGATGTCGGGTCAGCTCCGGCTTCCCGAGTGCAAGACCAGAATTCACCTTACGCTTGCGGGACTTGGCGTTCTTGATGTGGCTTTGGGCGCCCGCGCTCTTGCAAATGCGAGGCTTAAGAGTCTCGGGGTGCCGCTTGAGAAATGATGCGGACAGGTTTGATGCACTTGTTGTGGGCGCCGGTGTTGTCGGCGTCACCGCAGCCATGGCCTTGCAGCAGCGGGGCCTGAAAGTCCTGATACTGGACCAGCAGCCCCCGGGGCAAGGCTGCAGTTTTGAGCAATGCGGGCGTGAACGTCCCGACCGGATTTCCCCTTAGCGCGCACTTCCGTGTTTCCCACGTTCCGGCTCAGTTTCTGAAGGTGAGCTCACCCGCGGCCCTCGATTGGGCGTCACCTCCAAGGCTCCTTCCTTGGGCCATCGAATATGCTAAGGCGATTCGGCCGAATCGGATTGAGCATAACGTGAGACTGCTTCACGACCTCGGCCGCGACGCACTCCGCTCCTACGAGCTGTTACTCGGGTCTGACCTCCCATCGATCCACAGACGTGGCTACCTCATTGTCCACCTTTCGCCGTTGGAGATCGAGTCTGCATCCCGTTCGAACGCCATTCGCGCTTCGCTTGGTGCAACTGTCCGGATGATACCTGAGGCAGATCTTATGGAAATGGAGCCTGCCATCAGCGGACTGAGGGCACAGGCTACATTCGTCGAGAAAGCAGCTCACGTTATAGATCCGTCGGCTTTCGTAATCAGACTCGCGGAGGTGTTCGTCCGGCGCGGTGGCATCTTGCGCTGCGAACGCGTCCAAAGTCTGGAATGCCAAGAAAACGGAGAAGTGACTGTCACTTGTGCTCGCCAGAACTACTCACCCGGAACCGTGGTTCTCGCCACCGGCGCCGAGGTTAACCTGCGGATTCCGAGATGATGGTGCGCAGCGTACCGACTTGATGGCGCGCGGGGTTCCGAAATGATCGCGCGCAGCATTCCGAGCATTGTCCGCGCAGCATTCCGATTTCATCGCGCGCAGTTTCGGATGGTGTGAGGCCCGATCGTTGGGTCATTTCTCCGGCTGGAAACAGCTTGGAGAATTGGATGCCAACGAGGAGGGTTATCATGCGCCAGGTGCGCGAGATCGTGAGGTTGAGCCTTGAGGCTGGGCTCTCGACGCGTGTGGTTGGCGAGCGTGTCGGCGTCGGGTCGACGACGGTACGTGACACGCTGAAGCGGTTTGCCCGCGCGGGCCTGGCATGGCCAGTCGCGGAAGCGATAAGCGACGCCGAGCTGGAGCAACTGCTGTACGGGGTGCCTGGCGTGAAGCCTGGCCGGCGCAAGGTGGCCGAGCCTGACTGGTCCGTTATTGCCCGCGAGCTCAAGCGCAAGCATGTGACTTTGCAGGTACTGTGGGACGAGTACATTGCAGAGCATCCGGACGGGTACCGGTACAGCCGTTTCTGTGACCTGTTCCGCAACTGGGAAGGCCGGCTGCCGCTGGTGATGCGCCAGCACCACGGCGGGGGCGAGAAATTGTTTGTCGACTATGCCGGCGACACGGTGCCGGTGGTCGACCGAAAGACTGGCGAGGTGCGTGACGCGCACATCTTCGTCGCGGTCATGGGCGCGTCCAGCTTGTCGTTTGCGCTGGCGACGTGGACCGAGCAGCTCGGCGACTGGATCGCGGGACATAACGCGGCCTACAGCTTTTTTGGCGGCGCCACGCAACTCCTGGTGCCCGACAACGCCAAGGTCGCGGTGATCAAGGCGTGCCTCTATGACCCTATGGTCAACCGCAGCTATAGCGATATGGCGCAGCATTACGGCACGGCGATTTTGCCGGCACGGCCGCGTCGCCCGAGAGATAAGGCAAAGGTCGAGGCCTGCGTCGGAATCATCGAGCGCTGGCTGCTGGGGCGGCTGCGCAACCGGACCTTTTACAGCCTGGCCGAACTCAACGGTGCGATCGCCGAGTGGCTGGCCAAGCTCAATGACGGACGGGTGTTGCGCCAGTATGGCCGTACACGGCGCCAGCTGTTCGAGGAAATTGATGCACCGAATCTTAAACCGCTCCCCGGCGAGCCGTGGGTCCATGCCGAATGGCGCCGATGCCGGGTCGGGCTCGACTATCACGTCGAGATCGAACGACACTACTACTCGGTGCCCTATCGCTTCGCCCGTCGCGAGGTAGAAGCGCGGATCTGTGCACGAACGGTTGAAATCTTCCTGGGGGGCGAGCGCATCGCCGCGCACATGCGCGGCAGCGGCAACGGGCGGCACACGACGATCAGCGCCCACATGCCTTCCAGCCACCGGCGCTATGGCGAGTGGACGCCGGCAAAGATCCGCAGCGAGGCAAGCCGGATCGGCCCGATGCTGCGCCTGCTGGTCGATCGGATCATCGAGGATCGGCCGCATCCCGAACAGGGCTATCGTTCGTGCCTGGGCATCCTCCGGCTTGAGAAGCGCTTTGGCGCCGAACGCCTCGAGGCGGCCGCGCTGCGCGCGCTTGAGATCGAGGCTCGCAACTACCCAAGCGTCAAATCGATTCTCGAGAAGGGGCTCGATCGCCTTGCAACGCCCGCGTCCCCCGAGCGCGAGCCGATCATACACACAAACATCAGAGGCTCGGACTATTACCACTAAAAGGGAAGAAAATGCTGACACACCCCACACTCCGCTTGCTTACCCAGCTCGGCCTTACCGGCATGGCCGATGCCTTCACGAGCCTCGCAGACAACGAGGAGGTCCATGATCTCGCTCACGCCGAATGGCTGGCGTTGCTGCTGGACCATGAAGCGACCTGGCGTAACAACCGGCGCCTGGCGCTTCGTCTTCGTAAAGCAAAGCTGCGTCATCATGCCGTGCCCGAGGATATCGACTACCGCGCCTCCCGTGGGCTCGACCGCCGCTTGTTCGACATGCTGCTCAAGGGAGACTGGATCAAAAACCATGAGAATTGCGCCATCGTCGGGCCAACCGGCGTCGGGAAAAGCTGGCTTGGTTGTGCGCTTGGTCACAAGGCCTGCCGGGACAACCACTCTGTCCTTTACACCCGGCTGCCGCGGTTGTTCGAAGAACTGGACCTTGCCCGGGGCGACGGGCGACTCACTTCGCGGATGAAGAGCATCGCCGCCGTCGAGCTCCTGATTTTGGACGATTGGGGCCTCCAGGCCATCGACGCCAATGCCCGTCATTATCTGCTCGAAATCCTTGAAGACCGCTACGGCCGTCGATCAACACTCGTCACCAGCCAGCTCCCAATTGCCAAATGGCATGAGCTCATAAACGACCCAACTTACGCTGATGCCATACTTGATCGCCTGCTTCACAACGCTCACAGGCTCGAACTGAATGGTGACTCCATGCGTCGCTCGCCCGTTCTTCCTCGGCCTTGATTACGGGATCAGCCGATGAAGACCGAGACTGCAGCCCGCGAATCTGACCGGCCGCTACGGCACTGTTGGGGGTGCGCGTCCGGTCAGCTTCGCTCCGTCGAGCGACACCATCAAACATCAGGCGTGATCTCTTCGGCAGCCGCTTGACCACGGGCTAACGATAGTGCCAATTGCCTTAACGATCGGGGGCCCTCACAAGCGCGCGATCAGATTGGAACGCTGCGCGGCATCAGATTGGAATAGCTGCGCGCGATCATTGGAATCCGCAGTTAACCAGCTCTTGGCGAGTTGCGGTCACAAGATCCCGCTCATTGCAGAGCGAGGCTACCACGTTGAACTGGACGTCGAGCCCGGATTCGTCAGCCGGCCACTTTCGCTACCGAGCCTGGGTGTAGTTCTCACGCCTAGCGAACGAGGAGCGCGAATCGCCGGCTTGAGTCACTTTGGTTGGCCAGGTTTGAAAGCTCGTCCCCAGTTGCTCTCGTCCGCACTGGAGCGTGCCCGCAAGCTGCTACCGGCGCTCAAAGCGCGACCCGGTTGCCAGGTTTGGAGCGGAGAGCGCCCGGCCACCCCGATTCCATCCCAATTGTCGAACGGGTACCCACTCTTCGTCGCCTCTTCGCGGCAACCGGACTGGGACACGCAGGATTCACCTCGGCCGCCGTTACAGCACGCGGCCTTGCCGACCTCGTAACAGACAACGCGTCGGACTATTCAAGCCAGCTCAGTTCAGAGTGCTTCGGCCTCTGGTAAGATATGTGTTCACGCGTTTTCATGCGGAGCTAACGCGTAGAGGACGATTGCGGTCAGGTACGAACAACACGGCACAAGCGGTCACCAAACTGGTTCATAGTGACGATGTCGGATGGAGTGTTTCGGCCAGTATGGCAGAAGGTTCCCGCCTAATGTCGGGCCATTTTCCAGGTCGTATGTTGCGCCCGATCGGCGGTGATTCACGCCAATCCTTCTCATTAGCTCAGAAGCTATCGATAGCAGGTCATCAAAAGCTCCCTTATCTATCCAAGCGTCCAAGGTTCGGCGCCGACCGGCGCCTCATATTGCGCTGCCGGAGCAACCAGATTGGGGCGAGACGCCGTTCTTGGAAGTAAGGCACATTGGCAGCCGATTCCTTGTCGTGCGTTCATGCGCGCTCCGGACGACTTCCGCCCAGCGCACCGATATTTTCTGGTCAGCTTGATGGGTAATTTGCCGTCTGCCAATCTTGATGGCAGGTTTTTGTAGTTTATAATCAATGCATGGATATCAGGCACTTTCGTTACTTCGTGGCCGTTGCGGAAGCTCTCAGCTTCGCTAGGGCAGCGCGCGATCTCAACATGAGCCAGCCGCCTCTTTCGAAGCGAATTGCCGATCTCGAAGCAGAGTTGGACGTAAAGCTGTTCGACCGTACCAGCAAAAGGGTTGATCTGACCAGAGCGGGTAAAGCGTTCCTACCGAAGGCGCGCGCTGCCGTGGAAGCATTCAATGCTGCTCTGCACGTGGCACGGTCACTGTCGCCAAGGCGACCAAGGCGCTTTCGGATCGCACTCCCGTCCGAAACCTCGCGAAACGTGGTATCGGCGATTGCAACGTGCCTGCGGCAGGAGCAGATAGAACTGGATCTGATTGAGGCCAATACAATCGAGCAGGAAGGTCTATTAGCGGCTGGCAAAATAGAGGTCGGTGTTCTCCGCTATCCGTTCAATAAAAGGGGGCTTTGGGTGTCAGAGCCGCTTGGGCAGCCGCTAGGCGTAATCATTTCTGCCGAGCATCCACTTGCAGCAATGGATAAACTATGTCTTCGCGACCTAAACCCCTATGCTCTGGTGCAGTATGAGCGTCATCTTCACCCGCGGCTTTACGATGAAACCATGAAGCTTTGCCGCGCCGGCGGTTACGTTCCGGCGCGTATTCTGCATAGCGCCTGGATGACGAAGGCGTTTCTCAGAATCGAGTCTGCAGTTGCGCTCGCGACAGAGCAGCTTCCTAAGCAACACAGTGGAACCGCACCGAACGAATTTGTCTGGAGACCTTTGGAAGGATCGCCCATTCATTGGTGGACATCCGTCGTTTGTAGATCCGATGAGTACGTTGGACCAATGCAGGTGGTTGTTAATGTGATATTTACTTCTTTGCAGCAACACGAAAATTGGGCTCCTATGCCGCGGCCGGCCACAGCTCGACGCACCGAAAGCGGGTTCAATAGGCACAAGGGCCACCGCTCCACGGCGCCCATACCCCCTCACTAAACTATGCCTGAGAGCGCCGGCCTTGGCGCTACGACACACACCAAGTTCGACTGTTATCCAATCAGGCGAAGAATAGCGTCAAGCTCGTATCGGAAGTACCCATCCGGTGAGGGCCCCTGGTCAGGTTGCCCTGGACTGTCTGAAATCCAGTGATCTCGCTACTTGCACCATGCCGCGAGCCCGCGATAATCGTCTGGAGAAGCCCCAGGAACGTAAGCATTCGCCCAGGGCCGCGGAGCCTAGCTCCGGTGCGATGATGTGTGGACGGCCTGTTTTCCGCGGTTGACGGCCGGTTCGTGCGAGGGCCTCGTTGCTTTCGAGGAGCGAGGGCATGCGGATCGAAGACCAGCTTCGCGATCGGCTGAAGAAGGTGGAGGCGCTGTATTTCGGCGCGGCCACGGCGGGAGAACGCGACGCCGCTGAAGCCGCAGCAGAGCGGCTGAAGGCCAAGCTCGAGGAGGTCAGTCGTCGCGATCCCCCGATCGAGATGAAGTTCAGCCTGCCAGACCAATGGTCGGTCCGGCTGTTCATTGCCTTGTGCCGGCGTTATGGCATTCGGCCGTTCCGATATCCGCGGCAGCGCGCGACGACGATCATGGTCAGGGCGCCGCGCCGCTTTTTCGACACCGTGGTGTGGCGGCAGTTTTCCGACCTGCACACGGACCTCTGGCTGTATTTCGAGCAGACCACAGAACGGCTGATCCGGGAGGCTATCCACGCCGATACTGCTGACGCCGAGACGACGGTCGAACCGGCCAGCCTGCGATGACGCGCATCCTGGCCCGCTCGCGTACAGCTCTCCAATTGCACGCCAGAAGCTCGCGCAGCCCGTCGATGATCGTTCTGACCCGGCGCGATAGTGATCAGGCCGCCTGAGCGATAGCGGACGCCGCGCACTTCCATTCCCAAGGCAGTAGCTCGTGAAGCCGGCCTTGCGGAATGCCGGCGATGCGAGCGAGCACGTCAGCGAGCCAGGCCAGCGGATCGATGTCGTTGAGCTTGGCCGTCATGATCAGCGTGGCCATGGCCGCGGCCCGGTCGGCCCCGCGTTCGGAACCGGCAAAGAGCCACGATTTGCGTCCGAGCGCAAAGCCGCGCAGCGCGCGCTCGGCCGCGTTGTTGGTGAGGCAGATCCTGCCGTCGTCGATGAATCGCGCAAACCGGTCCCAACGTTTGAGCATGTAGTCGATCGGTTCGGCGACGGAGGCAGAGCGCGACAGGCGGGCACGCTCATCGCGCAGCCAGGCTTCCAGGACCGTCAAATGAGGCGCGCTTTGTTCATGTCGCACCCGCAGCCGCTCTTCGGCGCCTAGGCCATTGATGCCGCGCTCGATATCGAACAGCACGTCGATGCGCCTGACCGCCTCCAGCGCGACAGGCGAGATCGCCGCTGCGTTCTTGCCGCGCCGGAAATTGGCGGCAATATCCGCTAACTCGAAGAACTGCCGCCTTGCGTGCGCCCAACACAGGGCCGACGTAACCGGCCCCGGCAAGCGGGACGCCTTGTAAAGTTCGTTGTACCCGTCATAGGCATCGGCCTGCAGAATGCCGGCGAAGTTTCGAAGATGCCGGACGGGATGTTCATGGCGTCGGTCCCGAGAGGCGTAATACAGCGCCGCCGGCGGTGCACGTCCGCCAAACGGCCGGTCGTCGCGGACATAGGTCCAGATGTGCCCCTTTACCGTCTTGCCCTTCGCCAGGATCGGCACCGTGGCGTCGTCGCCATGCAACCGTTCGGCGGCCAGAACGTGGGCCTCGATCAGCGCATGCAGCGGCTGCAGCACCGTAGTGCAGGCCCCCACCTGGTCGGCCAGCGTCGAGAGGCTGAGATCAATGCCTTCGCGCCGGTATCGCTCGCTCTGGCGGTTCAGCGGCTGGTGCTGGCCGAACTTCTCGAACAGGATCATCGCCAGCAAATTCGGCCCAGCGAAGCCGCGCGGGGTAACATGGAAGGGCGCCGGCGGCTGGGTAATCGTCTCGCATTCCCGGCACGAGAACTTCTCGCGCACCGTCTGGATCACCTTCCAGGACCTGGGGATGACCTCCAGCGTTTCGGTGACGTCCTCGCCGAGCTTCGACAGCTTCGCCGAGCCGCAGCAGGGACAATTCTCGGGCGCAGCAATCACCACGCGCTCACGCGGCAGATGATCGGGGAAGGGTTTGCGCGAAGGCCGCTTGCGCTGGAATGAGCGTACCGTCTGTGCACCGGCCGCGGCCTGTTCGGCCGCCATCTCATCTTCGGTCGCGGCTGCTTCCAGGTCCTCCAGCTGCAATTCCATCTGCTCGAGCAGCCGCGCCTTGCGTTCTGAGCTGCTGCCGTGAAGCTCGCGCCGCAGCTTCTCGATCTCGAGCTTGAGATGGGCGATCAGCGCTTCCGTGTTCGCGTTCACAGCCTGGACGCGGGCTGCAACCGCCTCGGCTTCCACACGCGCAGCGCGCTCCTTAAGGATCATCGCGTGAGCGGCGGCGAGATCGGATGGGAGCGATTCAGCTGCGTCTTTCATTAGACGATGGAATCACATCCGCCGCGATCCACAAGCCAAAACTGTCAGCCGACCGACGTCGGACGCCAGGTTTCCTGAGGATTGCGCCAGTCAATTCCGGACAGCAGGTAACCAAGCTGTGCCGGTGAGATCGTGATCGCGCCGTCGGCTGGGCTCGGCCACAAAAACCGCCCGCGCTCCAGCCGCTTGTACCTCAACTGAGAATGCAGACTCTTCGGATGCAGCGCGGCAGTTTGTGCGAGTGACGCATCCATTCCACCCATTGTTCGGGCGGCAGCTTCCCTGCGTCGGCAAACGATACAACCGGTATGGCGAACGCCTGTTACTGCAGGGCGACGGCGCCACCGTATGGTCAGTTCCTCCGCAATGGACCGATCTCGTGAGCCCGGATCCAGAGATCATCATGGGTCATGGACGGGCACTTTTGCGTGCTGTCGACCTGATGGATCTGGCCAGCCTGGTGAAGCGCCTTTCCGACAGGGCAGCCTCGCGATCGCGCAAACCGTAAAGATGATTATGCCGCAAATGTAAGGTGATTAATGCCGCAACAGTCCTCTCTTGTCCGCGTAGTTCCGCAAAATATCGGCCAATTGTATGCTATCGACTGCTGTCGTGGACTTGACGCTTGCACATTGTGCGGCATAAATACAATTACGTTAATGATTCGCGCGCTCGGAGCCGACGGTGCCGGCGAAGCACGACAGCAAGCGCTCAAAGACCGACACCCTCCTCGAGGAGGGCACGCTCAATCCGACGCCCGAGAAGGTGCGCGATCCAAAGTTTCAGGGAAGCGAGTTCTTCGATCCGCACGACGCCGTGCAGGTCAAGTACGAGATGCTGCGTCGTGTCTCGATCGACAACGCTTCGGTGACGGAGGCTTCCGACGAGTATGGCGTCTCCAGGCCGACCTACTACCAAGCGAAGGCGAACTTCGATGCTGCAGGGATTGCGGGACTGGTCCCAAAGAAGCCGGGCCCCCGCGGCCCCCACAAGGTCCAGGGCGAGGTCCTCGCCTTCCTGCAGGCGCGGCTGGTCCCGGGCGAGCCAGTTCGCGCTCGGGAGCTGGCGAGCTTGATCCGCGCCGAGCTCGGCATCGTGGTTCATCCCAGGACGATCGAGCGAGCATTAAAAAAAACTGCCGGATGAACACGCCACGACACCGGCGTGTTCAATCCTCTCGCCCGCCATTGCGGCCCAGTATGAGGTGCTGCGTATGGCAGCTCTCGGCGAAGCGCTGCCGCCTACGGCCCGCAGTGGCCTCATGCTTTTTCTGCGCCGGGGCATGTGGGGATGGGCGCAGACGCTGGCCGCCGCAGGCCCCGTTCAACAGTCAGTTGCATCGCGTACTCCACCAGCGCCGCGTAACGAGCGCACAGCTGTCGTTTACGTGCTCGCGACAATGGCGATGAGCACACCCGAGCGGAGAACGCTATGAAGGAGTCCCTCAAAGTCCAGCCTCACCACCTCGAACGGGGTGCCTACCTCTACATTCGCCAGTCCTCGATGCGACAAGTCGTTGAGAACGTCGAGAGCGCGAAGCGGCAATATGCGCTTCGCGGACGCGCAACTGCCCTTGGCTGGCGCGACGAGCAAATTATCGTCATCGACAGCGATCAGGGCGAGTCCGGTGCATCGGCTGCCTGGCGCGAAGGCTTTCAGCGCCTAGTCAGCGACGTCGGCATGGGGCACGCTGGCATCGTGATGGGCCTGGAGGTCTCTCGCCTGGCGCGGAACAATGCTGACTGGCAGCGTTTGCTGGAGATCTGCGCACTGGCCGACACCCTGATCCTCGATGAGGATGGCGTCTACGATCCGTCAAGCTTCAATGACCGCCTCCTGCTCGGGCTCAAGGGCACAATGAGTGAGGCCGAGTTGCATGTGATCAAAGCAAGGCTACGCGGCGGAATCCTCAACAAGGTCAGGCGCGGCGAGTACCGCTGCGTCTTGCCAACTGGGCTGATCTATGACCAGTCCGGCAACGTGACGTTCGATCCCGACTCGCAGATCAGGGAGACAATCGTCCATTTCTTTGACACGTTCTCTCGCGTGGGCTCCGCATGCCAGACCGTCAAGGCCTTTCGCAAGGAAGGCCTTCTGTTTCCCTCGCGTCTGCGCAACAGCGAGACCACAGTTTTTCGGACACTGACCGCATCAACGGCGATACGCGTCTTGAACAATCCAAGGTATGCCGGCGCCTACGCCTATGGACGCCGGCGCTATCGACGAACCATCGACGGTAAGAAGACTCTGCAGCGGCGTGACCACGATGACTGGCTGGCTTGTATCCCGGATGCCCATCCCGGCTACATCACCTGGGAGCAGTTCCAGGAGAATCTCAAAATTCTTAAGACCAACGGTCGAGGATATGAAGTGGCGCGCGCATCGCCTCCTCGGGAAGGTACGGCACTGCTGCAAGGACGGGTGGTGTGCGGGCGATGCGGTAAACATTTCCGCATCCGCTACGCTGCCCGGCGCGGACGGCTGGATGCCTGGTACGTCTGTGATCGCGCTCACGGCTATCGTGGCGAGCCAAACTGCCAGTCAATCGCCGGGCCTCAGATCGATAAAGCCATCGGCATGCTGATTGCCGAACAGATGACGCCGGCCGCCGTCGAGTTGACGCTCGACATCCGCAGGGAGATCGAAGCCAGGTATGAGGAAGCAGACCAGCTGCGCTGTCGCGCGATCGAACGCGCCCAAATCGAAGCGGATCTCGCTCAGCGCCGCTTCATGTTGGTCGACCCCAATAATCGTCTCGTCGCCGATACGCTCGAAGGTGAATGGAACGACAAGCTCCGCGTGCTGGCCAAAGCCCGGGAAGATCGAGAGCGCGCACGAGAGCGGGATCAGCTCGTCCTCGATGAAGCTGTCCGCGAGCGGCTGACCGCGATGACGGCCGACTTCAGTAAGCTTTGGGCAGATCCAGACACGCCGGACCGTGAACGCAAACGGCTGCTCGCCCACATCATCGAGGATGTCACCCTCATCAAGATGCCGGCGGAACGAACCACCAAAATTCACGTTCGCTTCAAGGGTGGCAAAATCCAAACGCTCACCACCATGAGCCCAAAATCTTCCGCGCAGCAGGTCAAGACGCAACCCGGTATCGTCGAGTTGGTCGACAAGCTCCTCGATAAACACATCTATTCCGAGATTGCCGAACTTCTCAACCAGCAAGGATATCGCCCGGGTGGATCAGCGCGCCCCGGCCGCCACGAGACCTGCTTCACGGCCTTGCGGGTCGCGTATCTCGTCCATCGCTATGGCTTGCGCTCGCGCTATGACCGACTGCGAGATCGCGGAATGCTGACAAAACGGGAAGCCGCGGCGCGCCTCAACATCCACGAAACGACCATCGCCAGGTGGGCTGAACATGGACTCGTTACCAGACACGCCTACAATGCACACTATTGCCTCTACGAGATTCCCACAGCGAACCTGCCCCGCAAGCAATGCAGTCGATGGAATCGTCTTGTCGATCGAGCCGCCGCCCTCACGACGGCAATGGTGCCAAAACCCTCAACTGAAGCTGAAGGAGCTGTAGTATGAATGCACGTAGTTGGCATAAAGCGACATGCCCAGTCCATGGTGAGTCGGCCCCGGGAGTTGCACCCGGAGCCGCTCTCCGAACCGTACGTGACGCTCTCACGTCATACGGCTCTCAACAAGTAACGAAGCAGAACTCAACCTCGCCCAATGAGCGAACAGCTTCGGCCTACGGCAGCGGATCAACCTGAGCCAGGTGGAGGCTCTGACCTTTCCATTCTTCAGCCCTTTGTACTTGCGTCGCGCCCAGCGGTTAAGAGATTCGTCGACGTATCGATACAGGTCGTGCATTTCTGACCGCCCATATCTGCCGTAGTACTGCATCCATCCACGAAGGACGGGGTTCAGTTCCAAAGCGATTGCGTCGACTTCCGTCTGCGAGCGAAGCCTGAGCCGGAGTTGCCGGATCGTCGTACGCATAGACTTCATCGCTACCCTGCTGGCCGCTGGCGAGAACGTGCAGAAGTTCTTATTCTTCTGATGGTTTCTTGCCCTGCGCGGTCGAAAGGTAAAGCCCAGAAAGTCGAATGACTGACTGTCATGGCTCCCCCGGCGATTGCTGTCTTTGCAATAGACGATCTTGGTCTTGTCGGGATGCATTTCGAGTTCGCACTCCTCGAACCTTGCTTGCAGCGCCGCCTTGATAGCTTCCGCTTCACCCTTGGTTCGGCAATGTACGAGCCCGTCGTCCGCGTATCGACACCACGGTGACCGCGGGAAGTTCCGCGCCATCCATGTATCGAACGCATAATGCAAGAACAAATTGGCAAGGACGGGACTGATCACGCCGCCTTGGGGTGTGCCCCGGTCGCGAGCGGTGGTCGCTCCGTCTTTGCCTTGCATCGGCGCTGTTAGCCAGCGTTCGATGTAGAGCAGAGCCCATTCGTCTTGCACATGCTTCCTGACGGCCTTCATAAGCAGTTCATGGCTGATATTGTCGAACAAGCCTTTGATGTCGAACTCCAGCACCCAGTCCATCTTCCAGCACCGTTGCCGGGTGACGCCAACGGCGTCCAGCGCGGATTTTCCAGGCCGGTAGCCGTAGGAATCGGGAAGGAAGATTTCCTCGAGTGCTTGTTCAATCTTTAGCTTGACGACCGTCTGCGCCACGCGATCTGCTACTGTCGGCACGCCTAGAATGCGTTGTCCGCCGTTCTTCTTGGGAATGGGGACGGCCCGAACGGCATGTGGAAAGTAGCTGCCGGAAGACATTCGATTCCAGATCTTGTAAAGGTTGCCCTTCAAGTCCTTCTCAAATGCTTCGAGCGACACCTTATCCACTCCAGCCGAGCCCGCATTGGCTTTGACCAATCGGTAGGCCTTCATCACTGTCTGCTTGTCGATATCGTACTGCTTGCGTCCGGTTACACTCATATGTCCTCCTGCTCATCACAGTTGCATGCGGGCGCAACCCACTTGTTTCGACCCCTTCGCTCCAGCACCATTACAGCACCTTCATCACTACTACGAGCCGATCCGCCCCAGTGTTGTGCTTCGGTACTCTCGTCTCGCGGTGTGCGCCGCTTGAACTTCTCCCTTGGCATCACAACGACTGGTTCCTGCAGTTCTCTACAAGAGCCTGTATCCAGATCGCGTCCCCTAAACGCCGGTCGCCATCCGCGCAGTAATCCAAGCGCCTCGCGGATTGATCTCAGGGATGGCACGCGCCCCTGATTTTGGCGACGTCTGAATAATTTTCGACGCGTCATCGGAAGATTCGCTTTCGCTCGCCTTCTGGATACTCACCTGCCCCGTAAACCCGGGACTTTTGCAACACTTGCTGATGACCGCGCCTTTTAAGCGAAGCCACAGTGTCGTGGTTTTGCATCTGCGCCTGGAACGCCGATGCAGGAGGGCCGTCCTCCATCTCTCATAAAGCTGTACGCATTAAATTCAGTTATTCACCTCCTTCATGCTCTGCAGCACACCATGCCAGATCACTTTCAGAAGATTGCCGCTGCGTCCGCGGAAGCAGAACAGGTGCCCACCCAGCGGATCGCGCCGCAGCACTTCCTGCACCTGCAGCGAGAGGCTCGCAAATCCCTTGCGCATATCGGTGTGCCCGGTTGCCAGCCACACCCGAACATTGCTCGGCACCGGAATCATCGCCGCTCCAGCACCGCCACAACCCGCGCCAGCACGGCCGCATCGACGTCATTGTCGACGATCACCCGATGTCCGCGCATCAGCACGATCTCGATCCGACCCGCCACCGCCGGCGCACATGCCTGAGGTGACAGGCTCCGATCCGCAGCTTCAGGCTGTTCCGGCGATATAACTATCGGTGCAAATGTCGTCCCCCCGTCCGCTTCCGCAAGCCGACCATCCCGGGCCAGCCGGCGCCATGTAAACAGCTGGCTCGCAGACAGCCCGTTCCTCCGCGCTGTCGCCGACACCTGCCGCGGCGCGGCGTAACTCTCCGCCACGATCCGTTGCTTCTCGTCCAGCGTCCAACGGCGCCGCGCACCCGACGAAATTACGTCGAGCCGCGCGACCTTCAACATAGGCGTATGACCAGTCATACGCCTATGTCTTCACCGTCCCGTCACGTCAGACAAGGCGGCCCACGCCGTAGGAATTCCCAGGAACCTTCCATGATCCATGCCTACTGCAACGCTCGCACTCACGGTGCGGTTCGGTTCGACGCCTCGGCCTGGTTCGAAATAGCGGACCTCAACGCGATCCACAGGCTCGTCGACTAGAGCATTTTCCGACCTGGCGGAATCGAAAGGGATTCCCTTCCGGGGCAAATCGTGATTCACCCTGAGGGCTGGTGATGGAGGCCAGCCCCCATGGCTAAACCCCTCTCGCCGGATCTTCGCCTTCGCATTGTTCGGGCCGTGGAAGATGAAGGCATGAGCTGTCGGGGCGCCGCCGGCCGGTTCGGCGTGGCGCCGTCGACAGCGATCGAACTGGTCAGCGAGTGGCGAAGCACCGGCGCCTGTGAGGCGGAAGCGCAGGGTGGCGACCGGCGTTCGGCTCGGATCGAGGGGCATGCTGCAGAGATCCTCTCCCTGGTCGAGGCTACGCCTGACATGACGCTGGCCGAGATCGCCGATCATCTCTTCAAAGTCCACGGCGAGCGTTTCGCGCCGAGCGTGGTCTGGCGGTTCTTCGATCGCCGCAACATCACGTTCAAAAAAAACATCGCACGCCAGCGAGCAGGATCGGCCGGACGTCGCCGCTGAACGCGCGGCGTGGAAGGCATCCCAGTCTGAAATCGACATCCACCGGTTGGTATTCATCGACGAGACCGGAGCCTCGACCAAGATGGCGCGGCTCTATGGCCGTTCGCCGTACGGCCAGCGCTGTGTTGCAGCGCTCCCGCATGGTCATTGGAAGACGACGACCTTCGTCGGCGCGCTCAGGGCGACTGGCATGACGGCGCCGACGGTCCTCGATGGCCCCATGGATGGTTCGGCGTTCGAGGCTTACGTGACGCAAGTCCTCGTGCCGACACTCAGGCCCGGCGACATCGTGGTGATGGACAATCTCGCAGCACACAAGCGGGCCGAGGTCGGCATCGCAATCGATGCAGCGGGCGCTCGGCTCCTCTATCTGCCGCCTTATTCGCCCGACCTCAATCCGATCGAAATGGCCTTCGCCAAGCTCAAAGCCGCCCTTCGAAAGGCGGCCGCCAGATCTATCGAGGCTTTGGTCAACGCTATCGCCCTCGCCTTGGCCGCCTTCACCGCCCAAGAGTGTCTGAACTTCTTCGCCGCTGCCGGCTATGATCGCGTCTGATCAGAATCTGCTCTCTAGAAGTGGAGCGGCGCGCCAGCCGAAAAGGCAGCAAAGGTGTCATAGGAGTCGACGGCTACCTTACTCTCTACGACACCCTGCTCCACGCATGGGCCTACGACAACGGGGACTGCCAGCCCGAATACTATGTCGACCCGACGGACGCGCTGGCTTGGCTCGCCGACAATCGCCACGAAGTCTACGCGGCGATACTGGAGGAGTTCGGCGGAGATGTAGCGGCCTGCAAGTTCTTCAAGATCGACTGGGCAGATTCCAAGTATCCGGACGAGACCAATTATCTCCGCCGCAAAGAACCGCGTCCCGCTTACCTGTAGGAGGCGTGCTGCCCGATACCCAGCAAGACGCTGCTGCTCGCGTAACCACGCCTCCAGCTCGACGATCACCGGGCGGCTCCGCTCCTGGTGCACGCGCAGACGTTCCTGCGGAACAAGACCGTTGATCTCGCCTTCGATGGCGAACAGGACGTCGATGCGCTTGACAGCCTCGGCCGCGATCGGAGTCGTGCGAGGTCAAAGAACTTGCGCCTGCCGTGCGCCCAGCACGCCACCTCGACGATCGGGCCTGCTTTGCGATTGGCCTCGTAGAGTCTGCTGAATCCCGCATAGGCGTCGGCCTGCATCAGCCCCGCGTAGCCTGCCAAGTGCTGTTCCGGATGCTCACCATCACGATCGGGCGAGTGGAAGAACACGGCCGCCGGGGGATCTGGTCCGGCGAATGGCCGGTCGTCGCGACATAGGTCCAGAGCCGGCCGCTCCGAGTCTTGCCCTTGGCCAAGACCGGCACGGTGCGGTGAGTAGGCCGGAGGTATTTCACCTCCAGCCTCTCGCAGAACCGGGCGTGAGACTCTCGCCTCACCCGGCTCCCATCAGGCAAGCTTGCCGCCATCGCCGAGTTGCCGATGCACAAAGAGCCTGCGGTTCTCACGCGCGATCTTCTCCAGGAAGAGACGCGCGCGTCCAAAGCGGTGATGGAAGCGCTTGTACTTTCGCTTCAACCAGATAGCCAACGTCTGGTTGATGTAGCGCGCCAAAGGATAGCGCTGAACGCGTATATTGCCCATAATAAGCGATCCACCCCCTAACCATCGGGTTTAGCTCGCGGGCAATATCGTCCAAAGTCACCTCGGTTCGCTTGCGAAGTTTCAAGCCTCGGATCGTCGCTCGCATGGCATTCAGCGCTGGTTTGCTGACCGCCGGAGTGAACCCGCAGAACATCCTCTGCGAACGCGGCCCCAGGACCGATCGCGGCCGGAAGCAATAACCGAGAAAGTCAAACATAACCGTCTCAGTCTTGCCCCGGCGTCGGTCGTCCTTGCAGTAGACGATCCTCGTCTTCGTAGGATGCAGTTCCAGGCAGCACTCCGCCAGCCGAGCCTGGAGCGCTTCGCGAACGCTTTGCGCCTCCATCTCATTCCGACAATGTACCAACCCGTCATCTGCATACCGACACCACCTGAGATCGGGGAACATCCGTGCCATCTAGAGATCAAATGCATAGTGCATGAAGAGGTTGGCGAGGATCGGGCTCACCACGCCCCTTGCGGGGTACCGCGGCTTCGCTCGATTATCTTCCATCCTCTTGCACCATCGGCGCTGTCAGCCATCTTTCAATGTAGAGCAGCGCCCATGCACACGTCACATGTTTGCGGACGGCCCGCAGCAGAAGCTCGTGGTCGATATTTTCGAACAGTCCCTTGATGTCGAACTCCAGAACCCAATCGTACTTCCAGCACCGCTGTCGCGTTGCGCCTACGGCATCGAGAGCCGATTTACCGGATCTGTAGCCGTAGGAATCCGCCAGAAAGATTGCGTCGAGAGCCGGCTCAATTAGTTGTTTGACAACGGTCTGTGCCACGCGGTCTGCCACAGTGGGCACCCGAGGATCCTTTGGCCCCACTCTTCTTTGGAATGGAGACGGCGCGAACAGGCGGCGGGAAGTAAGCGCCTGAGCTCATTCGATTCCAAATCTTGTAGAGATTGCTCTTCAAGTCGGACTCGAATCGTCACTCCGTCGACACCGGCTGCGCCACCATTGGATCGCACCTGCAGATATGCTTCGTACACCTCTCTCTTGTCGATGTTGAACGGTTTGCTCGGCTGGTTCACCGTCGTCCTCCTGTTGTCAGTTGCGACGGTGGCCAGCCCTCCTGATCCGATCCCTTTGCTCCGGCCCCATTACGAGCCTTCGTCGCTAATACGGATCGGTCCGTTCCAGTGCTCCGCGTCGGTAATCTCGCCTCGCGGTCTTCTTCGCTTGTGCTTCTCCCTTTCCATCGGAGCGACTGGTTCCTGCAGTTCCGCGGCAGCGCCTGCATCCGATTCACGCCCCCTCAACGCCGGTCGCCGCCCGCCCGGTCATCAGGCTTCCGGCGGGCTCATCCCAGAGGGACGACACACCTCTGGTTTTGACAACGATTTCCACGTTACGACGGTTCATCGGCGGGTTCATTTTCATTCGTCTCTCGGACGCCTATCCGTTCGGGTATTCCCGACGGTTGGCTTCAACGCTCACGACCGCGCCTCTTAAGCGAAGCCGCTTGAAGTGATTTGGGACCGACTCCTGAAAGTCGATCCCGAGGGGCCTACCCTCATCGCTGCCACAGCTTGTGCACACAGATTTTCAGGTCATCTCGATCATCCTTTCCGTGTGCTTCTGCAGCACACCGTCGTCCGCGTGGATGCGCTGGGCAGCGAAGACATGGCTTCGGATCGTATCGACCAGCGGCATCAGGGTTGTCGCGGCCCAGGCCGTAAAAAAATCAGCGCGCTCGTTTCGACGTAGAATCTGATTCTATTGTGCGCCAAGAGAGAGAACCAAGCAGTCGGTAAACGTCTTGCAAGTAGGGGCGCATAGCATTCTGTTCTATAGGGTCCCCGCGTTATTGAGTTTCTACACAGCCTGGGCCGGGCCCACCCAGTCGGCTAGCGTCGAGACATCGAGGTCGACGCCTTCGTGCCGGTAGACGTCGCTCTGACGATGGAGCGGCAGGTGCAGGCCGTACTTGACGAAGAGGACATGGGCGAGCAGCAGCCGGCCCGGCACGTCCACGCGCAATCGGGTGCGAGGTAGCGGAGGTTGAGTGATCGCTTCGCAGGCCCGGCACACGAGCTTCTCGCGCACGTGCTGGATCACTTCCCACTGGCGCGGAATGAGCTCCAGCATCTCGGTCACGTCCTCGCCGATCTTGCGCAATCGGTTGTCGCCGCAGCATGGGCAGGCCGCAGGCACCGGATAGACAAGGCGCTCTCGCGGCAAATGCTCTGGCCAGCGGCCGGCGGGGCGGCTTGCGGCGCTCGAAAGATGGCAACGTGATCTCGTCGGCTGCAGCCATTTGCGCTGTGGTCTCGGCTTGCGCGGCGTCCTCGTCAAGATCGGCGAGCTGCAGCTCGAGTTGGTCTAGCAATGCTCCGCGCTCGGAGGACTGTCCGAATTGCTCGTGCCGCAGCTTCTTGATCGTGAGTTGGAGCTTCTCGATCAGCAATGTCCGCACCTTCGCCTCCGCTTCCGCGGCCAAGCGGGCTGCTCGCTCGACGCGCAGCATTGCCTTCAGAACGGGGTCACATCGTCGGGGAGGGAATCATCGGCGCTCATCGCCCGACTAGAGAATCACAATAGCCCAGCTGTGTCCGAACCGCCGGTTGGGTTACGGATTCAAATCCCAGCGATCAACCGGCGGCCTGCGGTCGCCACGTGTGTTGCGGCATGCGCCAGTCAATCCCCTTCAAGCAAATAGCCAAACGGACGGAACGGCGATCACCGGAGCCGTCCGTCATCCAGCGCTGCGACATCTGCCTTCAGCGTCACCGCATCGACCGCGCCGGTGATCCGTATCCGGGCTCCGGCCGCAAACTCGATCTCGATCGCCCCGCTCTTGGTTGGCTCGAGGGGACCAAATGCCGCTCCCCACTCCGAAACCACCCTCGCTGGCACGAATTGCGCGGCGGCTTGCTTCGGCTCCGGGCGAAAGAGCTGTCGCCATCGGAGCAGCAACGAGCGTGAGATACCGTACCACCGCGTCGTCGCGGTCACCTGGCGCGGTGCCTCTAAGCTCTCCAGGACGATCTTGAGCTTCTCGTCCTCGGAACCAGCGGCGCCGTCGCCCCATCTCAACCACTTCGAGCTGCCCGATTGGGCTCCGACCTTAGCGCTGTCCATAGGAACAGTTCTCTACACCTCGCCTCACACCGCAAGGCGGCCTCCGTCAGGATACTATCGGAAACGCCTCAAGCGGAAATGCCTTGCAGGTCTCTGCCACCTTCTCTATATTTGATGCATCAAATACGATCTTGTGTCGAGCCGTAATGCACGCAATCAAGCGCCCGCAACGATCCCAAACAGAAACTTGGGTATTTGAGTTTCCTGACCCAGGTACGCCGATATCCGCTTGGCAAAAGGCGAATTTCCAAACGGAGACGGGCGCATTTACCAAGGCCGACGAGCGGTTCATCCCAATGCTCGGAAACGGCAGGATCCCAGGCCCGGCAGGGATGAAAGCGCTGATTATCATACACAGCCTCGGCTTCTCGCTAGGTGTACAACGATGGTCAATCTCGTACCGCACTGCCAACAGTTCGAGCTGGCAGTCCGTGCGACCTCTCGTCTTCACATTTCGGAGCGCGCGCGATTCTGATTGCACTCCATGGGCGCGAAAGGTCAATGACCCTTCCGTATCCATTCCGAAGCTTGAATTCACGGATACGCGGCCGTTACCCTTTCCAACAGCTCTTCCGAGCCCGGGCCAACTTGGAGTCGGTGCGTCGCCATTTGCCCGGAAAGCTTCACTTTCGGATACAGCGTTCGGGAGCTGGATAGCGAAATCCATTGATGCCGAGCGCTTGTAGACAATCCAGAATGGGCTTACCGACGATTTAGTCGCTGTCGGCTCACTGGCAGCTGAGGTTTGAAGATTTAGGTGTGAAATGTTTGACCAGCAGCTTTATCAGGGTCCGACCATTGGTGATCTCATCATCATTGCCCTTCAGAAGTTCAAAGACCGCGTTGCCTTCAAGGAATACAGTCGCGCTGTTACCTTTGGCGAGCTGGAGATTATGATCGGAAGAGCGGTGGCCGCGCTCGATTCGCTGGGAGTCCGCAAGGGCGATGCCGTCGCGCAGATCGCAGGCAATGCTACCGAAGCTTTCGCAATTACCGCCGCGTGCTACATTCAAGGATACCGATCAGTCCCGCTACAAGCCGCATCGAGCATCAACGACCACATTTACGCCGTCGAGGATTCCGAGGCTGTGGTTGTTATTGTTGACGATGAGCACATCCGCAATGGCATCGAGATCAAGAGGGCGCTCGGCGACAGAGTTCAGGTCAGATCGTATCAAGCTGAAAACGGTGACATCGGTCCCTTCTGGACCGGTATTAGTCCCAAGCTGCCGCTAACGAACGAAGTTGAGCCGGGCGATATTGTTCGTCTAGCATATACCGGAGGCACTACTGGTCTACCGAAGGGCGTGATGGCTTCCAGCCGATCGCTTGCCACCTGTACCATCAACTATATGGCGGCACAGCCCTGGGAGTCCGACATCAAATACCTCTGCGCCACCCCCATGTCGCACGGCGGCGGTTCAATCATTTTGCCAACCCTTCTAAAGGGCGGCTGCACCGTTCTGCAGCAGAAGTTCGATCCAAGCGAGGTGATCCGCGCCATCGAGCGAGAGGGCATCACAAGGATGATGGCAGTACCTACGATGCTCTACGCCTTGCTAGACCACCCTAATATCTCGAAGGCCAATCTGAAGAGCATGCGTCGTATCCTCTATGGTGCCGCTCCAATCTCACCTGCGCGACTTCGTGAAGCGCTGGCGATCTTCGGTCCGGTATTCATTCAAGGTTACGGCCAAACCGAAGCGCCTGCCACCATCCTGATCCTCAGTCAAGAAGACCACCTTACGGGCGACGACAAGCGGCTTGAATCTGTTGGAACTCCATACCCTGGGGTTCTGGTCAAGTTGCTTAATGATGATTGTAAGCCAGTGCCTCAAGGCGAAATTGGCGAAATTTGCGTACGTGGGCCCTTGGTCATGTCGGGGTATTGGAAGAAACCCGAGTTGACCGCAGACGCTCTGCGCGGCGGCTGGCTCCATACGGGTGACTTGGCCTACCAGGATCAGCAGGGATACTTCTTCATCGTGGACCGCAAGAAAGACATGATCATCTCAGGCGGAGTGAATGTCTATCCCAAGGAAGTGGAGAATGCCCTGACCACGCACCCGGCGGTCTCAGCTGCGGCAGTCATCGGGGTACCGGATGAAAAATGGGGTGAAGCGGTCAAAGCTATCGTCGTTTTGCGACCTAGCGAAAAGGTGTCGTCAGAGGAACTTATCGCGTTCACCAAAAAGTTGAAGGGCCCGGTGCAAGCTCCGAAGTCAGTAGACTTTGTCGAGGCCCTGCCGCTGACAAGCCTAGGCAAGATCGACAAGAAGTCACTCAGGGCGCCTTATTGGAAAGGCGTGACGCGTCAGGTAAACGGCTAATGCCGCTTTCCAGGCGTTTCTGCAGCAAAAGGCAATTGTGAGTGCTGGGAAAACGAAGAGCATGTTGGATCTTCTCAAGCCTAATCTCTATGGCCCGGAGGGTACGGAGTCCGCGCCCGGCCATCCCTGTCTGAAGGGTGGCAAATGCGGCCACTGCGGCCACGTCTTCTTCCCCTTCCAGGTTTACGGCTGCGAGATATGCGGAGCTACGGGCGAGGTCTTGAAGCCATTTGCTCTCGGCGGGTGTGGCACATTGATCGCGTCGGCGAAGGTCCACATGCACAGCCCGCCTGCGAAGAGCGTCGACAACATCGGAGGCCCACAAGCGCCGTTCGTGGTCGGTTCGATCAAGCTCGACGATGGTCCGACCATCCGCACTCTGTTGATCGATTCCGACGAGCGGCCCCTCAAGGCTGGGGACAGAATGGTGAGCAAGCTGGTCCCCATCGACGGCGGAGGAAAGACTCTTCTCGACCTTCGTTTCACCCAGCCTCCTGACTGACAGGACCAAATCAATATGGCTATATTCCTTAAAGACCTACGTCCGGTTTATGTAATCGGGGTCGGCTGGCATCGATATCAACCGCTAAGCGAGACTCCGTACGTGGCGCTAGGGCTCCAGGCAATCCGACAGGCTCTTGCGGATGCTCGTATCGCTTGGCCGGACGTCGAGTCATCCTACATAGGGACCGGCCGTCTCGGCACGGCCCCAGGCCGGCCGATGTTGAAGCACCTCGGCGATACTGGGCGGCCACTCGTGCACATCGAGAATGCTTCTGCGTCCGGCTCCGCTGCTTTCCGACACGCTTGCATCGAGGTCGCCTCTGGCATGGCTGACGTGTGCCTGGCGGCTGGCGTGGACAAACCGCCTCCCGCGCAGCGGGCCAAAACGGGCATCGACAGTCTGGCCGATGACGCGATCCTTCCCTTCACTCATTTCGCGCTCTTGACGAACGAATATGCTCAGAAGCATGGAGTGAAGCCCGAGGACATCGCCTTGGTAGCTGTCAAGAATCATCGGAATGGCTCGCTAAACCCGAACGCCCATCGCCAACAGAAACGCTCACTCGACGAGGTTTTGGCTGGCAAGGGAGTGTCCGGGACATTGACCACTTTGCAGTGCTGCCCTGTTGGTGAAGGCGCAGCTGCGGTCATCATCGCCAGCGAATATGCGATCAAACGCCTTGGCACAGATGCAGGCCGCGCAATCCGTATCGCGGCCTCAGCAGCTTCGAGCGAACGACCCGGGCCGCATGCAACCGTCGATGCAGTAATCACGCAGGCCACCATCGCCGATGCGCTACAGCAGACAGGTTTGAAGCCGCGAAACCTCGATGTACTCGAACTCCATGATGCATTCACGGTCGAAGAGCTTGAATATGTCGAGGCGATGGGAATCTGCGAACCGGGGCAAGCAATTCACCTGCTCAAGGAAGGCGCGTTCGATATCGGCGGACGAGTGGCCGTCAGTCCCTCGGGCGGCCTTATTGCCATGGGCCATCCGCTTGGGCCGACCGGCATCGGGCAGATCGGCGAGATCACGATTCAGCTGCGCGGCGAGGCTGGCCCCCGGCAGCATAAAGCCGCCAAGATCGGTTTGGCCCACATGGTTGGCGTGGGTGCTGTCTGCTACGCGCACATCTTGCAGAAGTCCTAGCGTCGGCGAGTACAACTGAAGTCTGCTTCACGGAACGCGAGAACTCTTATCAAAGTTGGCGTCCACCAATCCAAAAGCCCAAATGCTCAACCAATCGCCGGCATTCGGGTGGGATCAGTACCGACCGGAGTTCAAGAGCTTAACGCCTGGTGTGATTTGTAGCCCGGTATGAAAACGAGGAGAACGCATCCATGCTCGTGACAAGAAAACCTGAGGGCCCCCGCCTTGGCGTTGTTAGCTTGGATGCCATTGGCTATCGCAACACGATCGATTTGCCTGACCCCTTCAACGCCCCTCCACCCCCTCCAGACGAGCCAACCGGCTTCTTTATGCATCCTGCCTTCTGGCCGGTTCCAACCGCATTCGCCATAGCACCCGGCACCGGCGGTTCGGTGCTGCTTGAAGGGAGGCCGGATGCGATCGAGGCCATCGCAGACGCCGTTGACCGGCTAGCCCCCCACTGCGACCTGATTGTTGGGAATTGCGGCTACATGTACTATGCGCGCTCGGCGGTCCGTACGGAGACGCCCACATTGTTGAGCGCCCTGCAACTTCTACCTTATGCTCTCCAATCCACCACTCGACCGGTTGGAATCCTTACATTCAATAAGGCTTTTACCAAAACAATGCTCTCTGACCATCCAGATCGATCTCGACTACGCATTGTCGGAGTCAGCGCCCTACCTAATTGGTCGGCCCTCAATCATCGGGATTGGCTTGTGAAGATCCCACGGGTAAATATGGACGAGTTCCGCAGGGAGCTTATTGAAGTGTGCCTGCGAGAGCGCCAAGGGCGTGCATTCATGGATATTGGTTCAATTGTCCTGGAGTGTACTGCTATGCCGCAATTCAGGGCGGACATTGTCGCCGCGCTCCGGCTGCCGACCTGGGACATCGCTGCGGTCGCTCGAAGCTTACTCGGCGCGTGAGAAGCGCTATAATCGCTACCCACAAATAGCAAGGGTCGTTGTTAGTTCACCAAGCTTCTAATCGCTGTGAGCTGGGCCCTTCCTTCATCCAGCGATAAGCATAGTCCCGGGTTGAGTTGAGCCCATTTGGCTCGGTGAAGCAATGGAACGGGACGCGGAGCCCTCGGCAAACGCAGCGTCCTGGACTTGGCGTAAGCGGCGGCGTGAGATTACCGAGCGGCCGAGCGGTCGGACGGTGTTGTGCTCGTCATTCCAGAGCGACAGGACCTCGCGGGCGTGCACGAGAGAGCTGAACGGCGTTCACTTATCAGCTCATCGCACGGGCGCCTGTTGAAGCTTTCTATCAAGGCACGCTGCGGCGGACTTCCCAGAGCAATGTGGTGCCACTCGGCCTGAAACTCAGCGCCATTGTTGGACACGATCATAGCCGAACAACCGCGAAGCGATCGCGGCGTCGACTTCGCACGCGACCGAGCTGGCAGCGAGCTGTGCGCGACCAGAGCCAGGCATTCGCGCGTGAAGTATCATCGACGTCCGTCGTGGCGCCGCGGAAGCCCGCAGAGCGTGACTCTCAGGTTCTCGATCCGGGACGGATGAACGACTTGATCGGTCTTGACCATGCAAGGTCTTCGCAAATGGGCTTGTGCTCGAGCCTACAAATCCAAAGAAAAGCGCCGTCGAACTGCCGTGACGACGCTCCTGCCGCGCGGCAATCAGGATGGAAGCGGAGCGTCAATCAGGATGAGAGAGCGTCGCTGGGCTCGTGACGCAGGGAGGGCGTAGTCCGACCGGAGTTACGAGCCCAGCGACGGCGCGATCCACAGGGGACCGCGCCGTCGGGTGATCGCGGCCGGTTGGTTATGCAAGTGGTTCTTCCGCCAAGAGGAATCACTCGCTTGCCAGGCCGACACATTACCGATCACCAGATGAGGCTCTACATGAAGTACCGTCAGACCGATACCCCGCCAGTGGCCGCTGCCAAGGCGTCGTTCAGCACGTCAACCGCTTATCGAATGGAGAAGGATTCCCGCCTTCCATCGCGGAAGAAAGGTGCCCGCGGCCGGCGCCGACCGGACCCGTTGGCCAGTGTGTTTGAGACCGAGGTCGTGCCGATGTTGAAGGCGGCCCCCGGCGTGCGGGCTGTCGCGATCTTCGAGGAGATGTTACGGCGTCATCCTGAGCTCGGAGCTGGGATCCGCCGCACGCTGGAGCGCCGGATCCGCGCCTGGCGGGCGATCCACGGCGAGGAGCAGGAGGTCATCTTCCGCCAGACCCACGAAGTGGGCCAGGTCGGCCTGTCCGACTTCACCGACATGGGCGAACTGGGGATCACCATCGCTGGCGTGCCGCTCGATCATCGCCTCTATCACTTCCGGTTGGCCTATTGCGGGTTCGAGCACGCCCATGTCGTGCTCGGCGGCGAGAGCTTCGTCGCTTTGGCCGAAGGGCTGCAAAATGCCCTGTGGTCGCTCGGTGGCGCACCGCGGGAGCATCGGACCGACAGCCTGTCGGCCGCCTTCTGTAATCTCGACCGCAATGCGAGGGACGATCTGACCCGGCGATACGAGGACCTCTGCGCCCACTACGGCATGCGGCCTTCCCGCAACAATCGCGGCATCGCCCACGAGAATGGGGCGATCGAGAGCTCGCACGGCCATCTCAAGCGGACGATCGCCGATGCGCTGCTGTTGCGCGGCACTGCCGACTTCGATGATCTCGCCGCCTACCGCGGCTTCATCGACGAGATCGTCAGCCGCCGCAATGCCCGCAACGCCAAGCGGATCGACCACGAGCGCGCCACCCTGCAGGCGTTGCCGGATCGCCGTACCTCGGACTACGAGGAGGTGATTGTCCGCGTGACGTCAAGCGGCGGCTTCACCTTGCGCAAGGTGTTCTACACCGTGCCGTCACGCCTGATCGGCCACCAGCTGCGGGTGCGCCTTTACGACGATCGTCTCGACGTGTTCGTCGGCGGCACCCATCTCGTCACCCTGTCGCGTGGGCGGCCGCATCCCAACGGCAAGCACGACCAGGTCGTCGATTATCGGCACGTGATCCATTCCTTGCGGCGCAAGCCAATGGCGCTGCTCAATCTCGTCTACCGTGATCGGCTGTTCCCGCGCGATGCCTATCGCCGAACCTTCGATCGCTTGCGCGAACGGCTGCCGGACAGGAAAGCCTGCCGGCTCATGGTCGATCTGCTTGCGCTGGCGCACGAGCGCGGCTGCGAGGCCGAACTCGCCGGTCAGCTCGCCGCCGACCTGGACGCCGGCCAACTGCCCGACCTCAACCGGCTGCGCGCCCACTTCGCGCCCGATCCTGCCTGCGTGCCGCAGGTCATGGTGCAGCTCGCCCCGCTCGCCAGCTATGAGTGCCTCATCGGCGCCAGCGAGATCGGAGACGCCGCATGAACACGGCCAACACCGTCGACACCGCGCGCCTCAATCTGTTGCTCAACGAGCTGCGGCTGCCCGCCATCAAGGTGCTGTGGCCACGGTTCGCCGAACAGTCCGACAAGGAAGGTTGGCCGGCGGCCCGCTTCCTCGCCGTCATCGCCGAGCACGAGATCGCCGAACGCGGCCGCCGTCGCATCGAGCGCCATCTCGTCGAGGCGAGGCTGCCGGCCGGAAAGACCTTCGATAGCTTCGACTTCGACGCCGTGCCGATGATCTCCAAAGCGCAGGTGACCGCGCTTGCCGCTGGCGACGGCTGGGTCGGCAAGGGCGCCAATTTGCTGCTGTTTGGGCCGCCTGGCGGTGGCAAGAGCCACTTGGCGGCAGCGATTGGCTTGGCTCTCATCGAGAACGGTTGGCGGATCCTGTTCACCCGCACCACCGATCTCGTGCAGAAGCTCCAGGTGGCGCGGCGCGAGCTTAACCTCGAGGCCGCCATCAATCGCCTCGATCGCTTCGACCTCCTGATCCTCGATGACCTCGCCTACGTCACCAAGGATCAGGCCGAGACCAGCGTGCTGTTCGAACTCATCAGCGCGCGCTACGAACGGCGCTCGATGCTGATCACCGCCAATCAGCCCTTCGGCGAATGGAATAAGGTCTTCCCGGACCCCGCCATGACGCTCGCCGCCATCGATCGCCTCGTTCACCACGCCACCATCATCGAAATGAACGTCGAGAGCTATCGCAGGCGAACCGCGCTCGAGCGAAAACGCGGCCCAGGCCGGCCACCGTCGCACGCGACACCAAAAACCCTCGTTGATTGACGCTCCGCGACAATCAGAGCCAACAAAACTCTTGCGCGCGACAATCATCGCGGCAATCATCACCTCGCCGCGACACCGACTCGCCATCCTGATTGTCGCGCGCTTCCCAGCCAGATTGTCGCGCTATACGCTCCGCTCCAGCTGGCATCTCCCACACTGCAGCGCCCGAACTAAGCCCCAGCCAGCAGGGTCGACCTAACCGTGACAGAAGCCGCCGACCTTTCGCCACGAACGCAGCTGGCGGTGCTTGACTCGGTGGAATATTGATATATGATACATCAAATTTAATATCGAGGGTGAGGGAACCAAATGTACACTGCGGTGGCGCGCAGCTCTCTGGCTGGAAACTCTCTAGGCGTGTTCAAGCTCCCGGACGAACTGGCGTTCACCGTTGCGCGCGGTAGTGGGCCGTGGCTCTGGTCAGCTGATGGACGCCGGTACGTAATGGGAGCGGGGCCGATGGTGCTTGGCCGTGCGCATCCCAGGGGCGTGTCGGCTATTACGGAGCAGGCCGCCCTTGGCGCGCATTACTATCTCATGAACGCGCGAGCTCAGGATCTGGCGGCCAAGATCTGTCAGTTGGTGCCATGCGCAGAGTCCGTGCGATTTTGCAGCGATGGATCGGAGGCAAATTTTTATGCGCTCCGCGTGGCGCGGGCTTTTACACAACGCACCAAGATCTTGAAGTTCGATGGCGGTTTCCACGGGCATAGTGACTACGCACAGCAGAAGTCTCGCGTGGAGCCCGGTCACAATGATCAGCATCCTATGGCGGAAGCGGCCGGTATTCCGGCGGAGGTCAGTGAGACGGTCGTCATTGCACCTTACAACGACATCGGGCACACCCGCCAGATCGTCGAGCCTATCGCCCAGGACATCGCTGCGATCATTGTCGAACCAGTGCAACGGGCGTTCGTGCCCGCGCCGGGTTTCCTTGAAGGCTTGCGCGCGTTGGCCAACAGCATAGGTGCGCTGCTGGTGTTCGACGAGGTGGTGACGGGCTTCCGGCTCGCGCTAGGCGGTGCTCAAGAGTACTTCGGCGTGACGCCGGACCTTTGCGCCTTGGGCAAGATCCTGGGCGGTGGAACACCACTGGCGGCCTTGGCAGGGCGGGCTGATGTTCTGGACGTCGTGGTGACTGGGCGTCCCAATGATGGTCGTCCTGCCATGATGAGTGGCACGCTCAATGGGGTAATCCGCTGAGCTGTGCGGCTGGTCTTGCCACCCTTGCAGTTGTCGAGGAGCTGAAAGCTCCCGCAATCCTCAAACAAAAGGGAGAAGCGCTGGCAAACGGTTTACGTGAAATCGCAAATAGGCTTTCGGTGGCCGTACAGATGATTGGTCCGCCCGCTATCCAGCGGGTGGTATTTGGGAGTGGCCCGATGGGCATCATTCAGGCAGTGGCGGCATCGCGGCAAGATGCCGCCCGCCTTTGGGGATTTGAAATGATCCGCAGGGGAATCTTCTGCGGACCTTCCAAGGTTTATGTGTCGCTCGCGCATACCGAGGAGACACATGGCTTGTACTTGCACGCGGCCGAAGAGGCCTTACGGTCCCTGCGGGACCGGGGACTTCTAGATTAGGATTTTGGATTAGGAGGAGACAACATGCGTAGTCAACTGAAGTTCTCATTCGCCGTCCTGGTGCTGGGGCTGGTCAGCAATCCGTACCCGTCGTTCGCGCAGGACAGCGGACCTCTTTTCGACTCGATCCGCAAGGCTGGCCACGTCAAGATGGCTCTTGGCTCGGCGCCCCCTTGGGACATGATATCCCCGGAAGGGAAGGCAGCTGGCTATGGGCCCGAAGTAATGGAGTTGGCGCTCAAGGCCATGGGGCAGCCGGAGCTTAAGGGCGTGCTGCTGGATTGGAGCGCCCAGGTTCCCGCGCTGCAGTCCCGTCAGGTCGACTTTGTTGCCCCTGGCCTGAGTTACACGGAAGAGTACTGCAAAGAGGTGATCTATTCGTCACCCAATTTCGTGGGGCTGAGCGGGTTCTTTGTTAAACGCGGAAACCCGAAACACATCACCAGTGTCGCCCAGATCGCGCAGAACCCCGACATCAAAGTGGCGGGCGCTGCAGGGGGAGCCTATACGCCGTACTTAATGAAAGCGGGAATTAAGCCTGAGCAGTTGGTGAGCCTCCCTGATATTCCGGCTATGGCGGCGACGGTCACCGGCGGCCGGGCGGATGTGGCTTACCTTAATCAAGTCGCTATCATCCACCCAGAAAAGCAAGGCCTCGAATTCATCCTCGACAAGCAGGCGCCACCGAGCGCGTACGGCGCGATGTTCCGCAAGGAAGACGTGGCTTTCCGCGACGCGTTCGACAAGGAGCTTAACAAATTGCGCGGCAATGGCGTGATGAAGGAGCTTCTCACGAAGTACTGGAAGCAGGCTTACGGCGATCTCGATGGCTTCGATGCGGTGTGGGAGGCCGTCTCCAAGATCGAGAAAGCCAGTGACGTCGTGCCGAGCTGCAAGTAAGGCGGAACCGCAGTGATGGCTGTGTTGGAGTACTGGCCTGCCCTCTTGCAGGGCCTGTGGGTCACCGTGTGGGTGTCGTTGTGCATCATCTTCGGTGCAGCATTCGGCTCGGTGATCCTCGGCGCCCTAAGGCTGTCCAAGTCGCCAGTGGTACGGGCGGCCACGATGCTCTTCATCGAGAGCGTTCGTGGCCCCTCGGCTCTGGTTCTCCTGTTCTGGGTATACTATGCGCTGCCGTTGATACCTGGAATGCCGCATCTTGGCCCCGTCACTGCGGCCATCCTCGTGCTGGCGCTTGATGCATCCGCGTATGGCGCCGAGATCGTCCGTGCCGGCATCGAGTCTGTGCATCGCGGGCAGGGCGACGCATGTCATGCGCTTGGGCTGAGCAATCTGCAGGGGTTCAGGAAGGTCGTTTTGCCGCAGGCGCTCTCGCAAATCGTGCCCGGTTTCGGCAGCCTGGCCAGGGGCATATTCAAGTGGACCGCCATCGTAAGCTTCATCGGCGTGCCGGACCTGCTCTATGTTGGAGGCTACATTCACGGCCAGACGTTCGAGACGGTCAGTGTCTTTTGCTTGATCGCAGCAATCTACTGGATCCTAACCCTTCTTTGCGCCGTTGTTTTTCGGTTCATTGAGCAGTTACTCCCGCTAAACCGTGCTTTGCGCGCTGCGCGTACATCGGTTCAGATCACATCCGAAGCGGCTGCACTTGCAGGAGTGGCTCAATGACATGGGATTGGAGCTATGTCCTGCAGATTTTGCCGGACATCATGACGGGCGTTTGGAACACCATTGTGGTAACGCTGGCGAGTTCGGCGATCGCCCTCTTAGGCGGGCTACTTCTTGCGATCATCGAGAGTGTAAGCACCACGTTCGGAAGATCCTTCGTGCGCTTCTGGCTCGAACTCTTCCGCGGCGTGCCGATTCTTGTGCTGCTCTATATCGGGTTCTATGTCCTACCAGGGCTCGGGCTCACGCTTCCAGCAATGCCCATTGGCATCGGCATATTGGGTATTGTCTACGCTGCGTACTGCTCGGAAGTTTATCGCGGTAGTCTCATCACCATTCCCGCCGAACTGCGGGACGCCTGCGTGGCGCTGCATTTGAGCTCCTACGTTACGTGGCGACGGGTGCTCGTTCCGTTGATGGTCAAACGGTCCGTACCAGCCCTGCTTAATTACGTCCTCGGTCTCTTTCGGGAAACCGCGTTGCTTTTTGCGATCGGGGTTCCGGTGCTGATGGGTGAAGCTCAGATAAAGGCCCAACTGAGCTTCCGCTATCTCGAGCCGTTCACCCTGGCGGGCCTCATCTATATCGGCATGAACTTGCCGTTCCTGTACTTCCTATCCAGATTCAAGGTCAAACATGCTTAGCACCACGAAATTTAGCCAGGCTGGACCATTCGCGCTCGGTGCCAGCGCAGCTTTCAATGAGTCACATGGAGCGGCTCCGAAGTCGCAACAGGCCACGTGGGCTATCGAATTCGAAAGGGTCTCGAAATCCTTCGGTGCTCACCGTGTGCTGGTCGATCTCGACCTGCAAGTGCGCCCCGGCGAAAAGGTCACGCTAATCGGCCCAAGCGGTTCTGGAAAGACGACTGTGCTGCGCTTGGCGATGACGCTCGAGAAGCCCACCAGCGGGGTTATTAGGGTCTTCGGGGAAAGCATCCTCTCTGATTCGGCGGGCAAGCAGCTTTCCCGCGCTCAGGAGGCGTGCATTCGGCGCCGATGCGGCATGGTCTTCCAGCAATTCAACCTGTTTCCGCATCTGACCGTGCTGCAGAACCTTGTCTTGGCCCCCACCACCGTGTTGGGATTGTCAAAAGAGCAGGCGCAGAACAGCGCGCTCGAATACCTTCGGATGGTAGGCTTGGAAAGCAAAGTGCATGCCTATCCTGCGCAGCTTTCGGGAGGTCAGCAACAGCGTATCGCGATCGCGCGCGCGCTGATCTTGAAACCTGAGATACTCCTGCTTGACGAAATCACCTCAGCGCTCGACCCCGAGCTCGCCGGAGAAGTGCTGGACGTGGTGCGAGGTATAGCGCACGAATCGAAGGTGACGTTGCTGATCGTCACACACGAGATGCGTTTCGCGCGTGAAATCTCCGATCGTATCGCCGTCTTCGATGCGGGCCGCATCATCGAGCAGGGCCCGCCCGATAAGATCTTCAGCAATCCCGAAAGCGAGCGCACGCGCGCATTCCTGCAGTCGGTTCTGAACCATTGAAAAGCCAATATAGCCGGCATGGCAAAACGAGCCCTCGACCTGCTGCACATCGAAAGTCGCCGAAGCTAGTGATCTACTCAGAGGATCAGGCAAGCTAACAGATCAGTTGACGCATGCCCCAGACGTCCAGCGCCGACGGCATGCGTGCTCGCTCCTGCGGCCGCAAAAATGAGAAGATCGGCAATGAGCAGTCATACTTCGACCATAGTGCCTCCGTGGCGAATTGGCGTCGACGTAGGTGGCACCTTCACCGACATGATCTTGCGCGACGCGGCCGGCCATGTTCGAGTTTTCAAGGCCCCGTCGATCACTGCCGATCCTAGCGAAGGCGTCCTGAACGTCTTGCGGCTGGCCTCGGCTGAGTTCGATCTGCCGCTTTCTGCTCTGCTGCGGGACTGCGCTTTGTTTGTCCACGGCTCGACGGTCGCCACCAACACGATCTTGGAAAAGAAGGGCGCGCGGGTCGCGATGCTGACCACCGAAGGCTTCCGTGATTCTTTGGAGATCCGCCGTGGCTTCCGCGAAAACCAATGGGACCACCGTACCCCGTATCCGCCCGTTTTAGTCCCACGCTATCTGCGCCAGCCTGTCCGCGGACGCGTCGCCGCCGATGGGACGGAGCTGACGCCTTTGGAGGTCGAGGACGTGACCAGGGCTGCTGCCTTGTTCAAGGAGGAAGAGGTCGAATCGGTCGCCGTTTGTCTGTTCAACAGCTTTCTCGACGGCAAACACGAGCGCGAAGCGCGCGAGGCTTTGGCACAGAGTTGGCGTGGCGATTGGATCTCGCTCTCGAGCGAGATCATGCCGACGATGGGCGAGTATGAGCGCGGCTCGACGGCCGTGGTGAATGCCTACGTTGCTCCCAAGGTCACGCGCTATCTCAGGGCCCTCGACGAGCGGCTCCGCGAGCTAGGCCTACCGCGTTCGCTCCTCATGTTGCAGAGCAACGGCGGAGCTGTCTCAGTAACTGAAGTCGCCAGCCGTCCGGTGATGCTCGTTTTGTCTGGACCCGCGGCGGCTGTTGGTGCCCTCAGGGGGTGCGCTCCATCGCAAGACTCTGCGAATTTCATCTCGATGGAGATCGGTGGCACGAGCTGCGACGTGATGGTGATGGCGCGAGGCGAAGTGCCGGTGAGCGATGAGCTGGTCATCGACGGCTATTATCTCATGACTCCGTCTGTGGAGATCCATACAGTTGGCGCTGGCGGCGGTACTATTGCCTGGGTCGACGCTGCTGGTCTGTTGAACGTCGGCCCGAAGGGGGCCGGCGCCCAGCCAGGGCCTGCAGCTTACGGACTGGGTGGTGAGGAACCAACGGTGACCGATGCACAGCTGGTGCTCGGACGATTGCGCCCGGGCAAGCTGGCAGGCGGTGCGGTATCGCTCGACGTCGACTTGGCGCGCCGCGCGATCGAGAACGAACTTGCTCGTCCACTGGGCCTTTCGATCGAAAATGCAGCCGCCGGCGTGATCCGCTTATTGGAGCAAAATTTGCTGCACGCGGTGGAGCGACTTAGTATTGAGCGCGGGCATGACCCCGCTCATTTCACGTTGGTCGCTGCGGGCGGCGCCGGCCCCATGCATGGCTCCGCCGTCGCGCGCGCTCTAGGATGCAAACAGGCCTTACTCCCGCGCGCCGCCGGAGCCTTCTGTGCCATGGGCACGTTGCAGTCCGATGTGCGGCAGGATTATCTGCAGGTCTTTGTCGCTGATCTGGACAAGGTCAATCACTCGGCCCTCGAGGCGGGATTTGCGCAGCTGGAGGCCAACGCCCGCGACGCCATGGCACGCCAAGGCTTCGCCGAGAAGAGCGCGATCCAGCGCGAGATTGATCTCCGCTACACGGGCCAGCAATGGCCCGTGCGCGTCGCCTTGAGGGCAAACCGTTTCGATCCCGCGGCGGCACGAAGGTCTTTCGACACTGAGCATCAGCGCCTATTTGGACACATTCAGCCCGGCGGCCTTCTCGAGATTACAGCGTTGCGCGTCGTCGCGCGCGGCAGTTTGGAGTGGTCACTCCCTCCGGCCCGGGCATCGCAAGAAAGGACTCCTACGCCTCGACAGAAACGTCCGGTTTGGATTGATTCGACGCATGAATGGCAGGAGGTCCCGGTCTACGACGGAGAGGATCTCCGACCCGACTGCAAGCTGCAAGGACCGCTGCTGATCGAAGAGCGAACGACCACTGCCCTTGTCGGCCCCAAAGACGTAGTCGAGGTCAACGCCGCCGACGACTTCCTGGTCCATATCGGAGTTGCGGAATGAATTTCGCCTTGGACCCCATTACGCTCGCACTGGTCCAGAACAGGTTGGATCATATCGCGCTTCAGATGGGCTGGGTGATGACGCGCACCGCGCGCTCTCCGATCCTCAGCCAAAGCCACGATTTCTCCTGCTTCATTACCGACGGCCGTGGAATCCTGATCAGTCAGGCGGACGGCCTCCCAATGCATACCGGCGGAGGCGGCTTCGCCGTTCGCGCGATTCTGCGTGACTTCAAGGATGCGATCGAGCCGGAAGACGTATTCCTCCTAAGCGATCCCTACACCGCCGGTGGCAATCACCTGCCCGACTGGGTCATCGCCTGTCCGGTCTTCGTAATGGGCAAGCTTGTAGCCTTTGCCTGCAATCGCGCCCACCAGGTCGACATCGGTGGCGGTGCTGCCGGCACATACAACTCGGCTGCCACAGAGATTTTTCATGAAGGCATCCGGCTCCCAGTATTGAAGTTGATCGAAGCGGGCCGTACGCGCGAGGACCTGTGGCGCCTGCTGTTGATCAACACGCGCATGCCCGAGGCACTCGATGGTGATGTGCGTGCCATGATCGGCTCGACCCGCATCGGCGCAGAGCGCCTCGCATTGCTGGTCGAGGAGGTGGGGGTGGATCATGCCATCGAGTTCTTCGAAGCGGTGCTCGCCCATGCCGACCGGCGCTTCCGGACTTCTTCGTCGCGCTTGCCTAGGGGGACCTGGAGAGCGGAAGAAACAGTCGACCACGATTGCTTTCAGCCAATCGACGGCCGGATAGTAGTGACACTGACCGTAAGCGACTCCGGCCTAGTCGTTGACTTCGACGGGACGTCACCTCAGATCCGCGGATTCAAGAACAGCTCAATCGCCAATAGCACGTCGGCAGTGTTTGTCGCGCTTGCCTCGTTTTTCGAAGCGGATCTGCCCAAGAACGAGGGCACATTCCGCAGTGTCGAGATCCGCCTCCCCGTGGGCACTCTGGTAAACGCGCGACCGCCGGCACCCATGACGATGAACACAGTATTCGTGGGATGGGAAATCATACATGCGGTCTGGAAGGCTCTCGGACAGATTGTGCCCGAGCGCGCCACCGCCGGCTGGTCGAAGGGGATCGGAACCATCACGGCTGGCCTGTATCCCGACGGCGATCGCTATGTCATGTACAATTGGGCTGGAGCGCCGGGCGGCGGCGCGGTTGAGGGCCGTGATGGCTTCAATTTGATCGGCGGCCCGATTACGCTAGGCGGGCTCCGTTTGCCTAATCTTGAGACCTACGAGCAACTCTATCCGGTGCGCTTCCGCCGCCAAGAGCTACGCTGTGACAGCGCCGGTCCCGGCCGCTTTCGCGGTGGAACCGGTTGCGACTTCGAGGTCGAGGTGTTCACGTCGGCCGACTATTCCTATCGGAATGAAGGCATCGGCGCGCCGTCGGGCTTCGGCTTTGCAGGAGGCAAGGCAGGCGCCAGCGGACAACTTACGCTTTCATTAGCCGAAGGCAGGACCGTCCAGGCCACAAAATACGGAGTCGAAAGGTACGGGCCCGCGACTTACCACGCGCTCACAACGGGCGGGGGCGGATATGGCAATCCGCGAACCCGCGATCCTTCACTCGTATTGCGCGATGTCCGCGATGGGGTTGTGAGCGTCGCGGCGGCCGAGCGAGAGTATGCCGTCGTCATTGCATCCGACGGACGCAGCATCGACGAGGCGCGCACACAAATACTTCGGGGAACATAATCCGCTTTCTGTCAATCGGGCTCGACGACAAGAAGATCTGCATTCCACCTAGTCCCTTTGAGCATTGTACCGGCCCCCTTCAGCAAACGGCAGAGTGCATAAGACCCCATGAAGCAAGATCCTCTGCGTTTCGGCATTATTGGCACCAGCAACATTGCTGACATCCCTCGCGCGCCGGCTTTGCAGCGCGTCGCCGGCGTCACCCTATGGAGCGTGCTGAGCCGAGAGCACGCCCGAGCAGAACAGTTCGCCCGAAAACACGGCGCAATGTCGCCGCATCCCGCTTACTCGGACTTGTCCGATTTCCTAAGCGACCCACAACTTCAAGCAGTCATAATAACGAGTCCCGACAATTTGCATGGTCAACACATCCTTCAACGTGCTCGTGCCGGAAAGCACGTCCTAGTCGAGAAGTCACTGGTGACATCTCACGAAGAAGGAGCTGAGATCATAAGCGCTTGCCGGAAGCGCGATGTTAAGCTGGGTGTGTCAATGCATCTGCGATGGCACGCCGCACATCGCAAGCTGCATCCACTTATATTGGAAGATGGGGTCCTCGGCAAGCTCCGCCACATCAGAATTTAGTGGACGGGCAAGGCACGAGGCAATTCGAACTGGAGAGCGCACCAAGAGCTCGGCCGCTGGTGGACTCTTGGCGCTTGAGGTCCGCACTGCTTTGATCTTCTGCGCTGGTTTGCCGATCACGACAAGCGCGTTCTTGAATGCCGGCGCAGTCTAATCAGTCGAAAGGCATGGGGCGGTCCTCATGACGAGACTGCGCTCATTGCGTTGCAGTACTCCGATAGCTTGACGGCGGAAATTACAACTTCGGTGTGGTTCAATTCACCATCACGCGTCGAAATATACGGCGACAAGGGATTTGCGATGTGTGAAGGCACATTGGGGGGACGCGGGGAAGGGACTATCTTGATCAATGGGCAAGCGCTCGAGTGCACACCAACCGTTCCTTTCGATGGAGAGATAGCAGATTTCGCTGCCGCTGTTCGCGAGGACCGCGAACCGGAAGTGCCGGCCTTGCAGGGCTTCGGGTTGTCACTGACATAATAGGAGGCCATCGAAGACGAAAAAGCCACCTGTGGCAGCGGACCATGAGCGCGGCATGCGGAACAGCGATCCTTTGGGGGCGCGCCGTCGGTCATGTCTCGCTTGCAGGCGACAAGGCAAAATAGGGATCCCGCCATGCTGGCAAGTTAGATTTAATTCAACATCACGACTTGGGAGTTTCCGATGCAATGGAGAGTAGGCAAAGTCAGGATCAGCAAGATTGTGGAATTCGAGACCGTCGGGTTGGTGGGGGACCTCCTGCCGCAAGCAGGGAACGAAGAAATTCGAAAGCTGCCTTGGCTCATTCCGCTTTTCGCGACCGAAGACGGCCGGTTGAAAATGTCGGTCCACGCGCTTGTGGTGGAAACACAGCAGCACCGCATCGTAGTCGACACTGGGATCGGCAATGACAAGGAAGGCCTTGGCGATCCAACCTGGAACAACCGCAAGGGATCATTCCTAGAAGATATCAAGGCCGCCGGCTTCCCGCCTGAGAGCATCGATACCGTGATCTGCACGCATCTGCATGTCGATCATGTCGGATGGAATACGCGGCTCAGGGGCGGCAAATGGGTGCCAACTTTTGACAATGCGCGTTACTTGTTCGGCCGGACCGAATATGAGCACTGGCGCAATCATAGCGACACTCCAGCCAAGCGCGCAGTGTTCAAGGACTCGGTGCAACCGATCATGGAAGCCGGCAAAGCCACGCTGATCGCAAGCGATGCGAGGATCACGGACGAGATCAGCCTAATCCCGACCCCGGGCCACAGCCCCGGTCATGTGAGCGTCCACATCAAGTCCGACGGCGAAGAGGCGGTCTTGATCGGCGACTCCGCACATCACCCTTGCCAGATGGCCCATGTCGACTGGTCAACGCCCTATGATACCGATCCTGTTCAAGCCGGTGCAACACGCCGGCAGCTATTTTCCCGCTTTGCAGACACTCCGACGCTTTTGATCGGCGGGCATTTCGATGGGGGCCATCTTCGCCGGGACGGCGGAGGGGCCTTCAAATTCGTGGCAGCGGCGTGAGCCGTCTCCCATGGATACGTCCTACGAGCGAGTTGAGCTAACGCCCTACCCATTCTCCATCCACGAGGGTGGAGTTTCGCTCGCCTCGCCCCCTCACGGCTCCGCCGATCCGCCACCTCCGCAGCGACACCGGAGGCCTCGATGCCGATAACGATCCCACGCGATCACGCGACCTCTCGGCAGCTTTTGACGAAACGCGGATGCGAAGGTTGATTGTGCTCGACGGTTAGGAAGCCGATGCAGCTTCGACATCTGCCTCATGGCCGCGTCGGTAGATCGCAACGACCACCGGCATAGGCCGAAACTCAGTACCTAACAATTCAAAGCAGAGATCGCCTGCAACAAGCGGCCTAGCGTGACCGTTGTAGAGCTGGCACATTTGGCTATGCCTGCCCAATCTCGGAGACGATCGGGCCGAAAAGTGTTGCGAGTTCGGTTCACCTGAACTATTAATGACGCATCAAATATGTTGTTCTTAGATCCGGGCGGACACCATGACTGCGAGCAACCATCCCGCGGGGAATTTTTCCAGCAACTCTCCAGACACTCGGCCGTTGCCTAATTTATCAGTTCTTCGGGGCTTGCCGAGCCAACTTGGCGTCGATGCGCTCGTTGTCATGAGTCCGGAGAACTTCACCTACACGGCCAACGTGCTCCTTTTTAGTCTCGGAACAATTAGAGGTCGGCACGCATTCGCAATTCTGCCCGCAAACAGAGAGCCCCTCGCGCTGGTGAATACCGTTGAGTATTGGCAGATGTGCGCCGAGAGCTGGATTAAGGACATCCGCTCGTATCAAGAGTTCGTCGACTACCCTGGCGATGCCTTGGCAGACGCTCTCATCGACATCGGTTTGAAGCGTGGCACTATTGGTATCGATCTCGAATATGTGCCTGCCGCGTTGCATGCGCGCCTTGCAGTCAAACTACCCGACGTACAGTTTGTTGACATCGGGAAAAATATCGCCGCAATACGTGCGGTTAAATCTAAGGACGAAATCAACATCATTGAACATGCGGCCCGCCAGACACACCAAGCCGCACTGGATGCAATGACCCGTGCCAGCTTGGGCGAGACTGAGCGGACAATGGCAAACAGAATAGTAGACGGTATTACGAATAGTGGTGCGGACAAGCTATCTCACCTAATTTTCGCGAGTGGTGAGCGCACCTCTGCTATCCATGGCTTTCCGACCGAGCGCGTGCCAAAAAAAAGCGAAATTATTCGATTCGATATAGGCGGCAGATATGGCGCTTGGAGCAGTGATTTCGCTCGGACCTACTCGACTGGTGAGCCTACATTGCTTCAGCAAGAGACCTATCGGAAACTGTGGGAGATATACACGTCGACCATCAAAATGTTTCGCGCAGGCATGGCAACGGAAGAACCCTACTTCTTCTACATGGAGCAGGTCAAGAAAGCTGGGCTGAATGGACAGCCGTGGCTTGGTCATAGCTTTGGAGTTGAAACTCACGAGTATCCAATGGTTCGGCCGGGCGAGAAAGCAAAGATAGAAGTCGGAATGGTTTTCAACATTGAGCCCTATGTCAGGGATAGTACCGGGATGACATATGAGTTCGAGGACAGCTTCGTGATCACCGAACAGGGGCCCCGCTTACTGACTTTGGGATTTCCGCCTCCAGAGATACCGGCCATCGGCCAGCCGATCGAAGGCTAAGACGAACTGCTTTGCTGCCAAGGGCCGTTCGCTCTCATGACATTCCCCAGACGTTGGTGGATCGGATAAGGCCCACTTTAGGTGCTGGCCTGGTTGGGCTCGCGCTTCGCTGCGCGCAAGAACATCTGGGGGTAACGCCGGGCGCGCTGCGCGGTCGTCGTGGTATCGTCAATCAAAAGCAATAGCGGCGGCACATGCCGGCCGTGGCGTTGTGGGACGCTTCATCAGCGCGGCAACCGCAAGTTAAACCTTCCCGGATGGGCCGGTGATAGGCGTTTTAGACAGGTACGGAGATCTCCCAACTGGGAGTTCACGCCAAGCTCGCTTAGTCAAGAGAGTTTCGTTCCTACGCTGAACCGAGAATCTAACCCTGCAAGACGAAAAAGATCGCGCAGCGATATCGCGAAGTCCGGAAACGGATTTCAGAGCGTTGGCATGGCTCTTTCTAGTTCGTGTGGCAACAATCGCTCCTGACACAACTCGTACTCATTCATATGACTGAACTTCTAGACAAGTTGCGGCACACGACGTTGCCCCCGAAGCACATGTTTTGCGATCGTGGAAGAATTCCTAGCCCGAGGAGCTGCCCTTCGCCTCGCTCGACATAGGCTCGCGGTCCTAAGCCGTCTTCGACGCAGAATTCCGACCGTAAATTGGCCGTGGTGGCTCGTAGAATCACATTCCGGAATGCAAACCTGATCACCGACGACCGGGTCGGATACCGGAATCGCCGCGTTCGAACGGCGTGGCCTTCTTCAGATCTTCGCGGGGGGGCGATTACCGGCGAGCAGCTCGCGTTCGAGGGCGGCCCGCTCCTCTTCCGAGAAACCTGCGGCGGCCAGCACTTCATTGGTATGCTCGCCAAGCCGCGGCGCGTGTCGGCGCAACTTCCAGGATCCTCCGTCGAATCGGATGGGGCTGCGCCAAAGGCGGTAACGTCCTTCTGTCGGGTGGTCCTCTTGCTGAAAGAGCCCCACGTCCTTCAGATGCGGATCGGTCCAGAGATCGTCCAGCGAAGCTATCGGCGCGCACGGGATGTCGTGAGCCTCGCAGAACGAGAGCCACTCGGCGGTCGACTTCTGTCGAGCGGCCTTTTCCACATACTGGTAAAGCTCGTCGATATGCTGGGCGCGGTCGGCGAGGGTGCGGAACCGCGCGTCCTCTAAGACCTCGCGATAACCAGCGAACGTCAAGAAGTCATGCCAGTTGCGGTCTGAGTAGGGCAGAAGGCAGGCATAGCCATCTGCGGTGCGGAACGGTTTACGCATCGGGCTCATGTTGCGCGCCCAGCCGATGGGTCCCATCGGGGGTTCGAACGCAGCGCAGGCGAGATTTTCGGCGAGGTTGAAGGCGACCATGGTTTCGAACATCGGCACCTCGACCTCGCACCCTTGCCCATGCGCTAGCCGCTGATAGCACGCCGCCAGGATCGCCGCAGCTGCGGCCTGTCCGACGATCTTGTCGCAGATCATCGAAGGAACATATTGCGGCTCGCCGCGCACGCGCCGGAAGAGGTCGGCAATTCCGGAGCCCGCTTGGATCACGTCATCGTAGGCGGGACGCTCGGCATAGGCCCCCCCCGCCCCGTAGCCGTAGATTTTGCAGACCACCACCGAGGAGTTCACCGTCTTCATTTGCTCGAACGTTGCGCCAAGTCGCTTCGCGACGTTCGGCCGGAAGTTGTGCAGAATCACATCGAATTCTGCTGCGAGCCGCTGAAAGGCAGCTCGGCCAGCGTCCGATTTCAGATCCAGCACGATGCTACGCTTATTTCGATGTAGGCCTAGAAACATGCCGCTCATTGCGCCGGACCGCTGCGGACGGTAATAGCGCAGCTGGTCACCGGCCGGCGCCTCTAGCTTGACTACGTCGGCTCCCATGTCCGCAAGCAGGTGTGACGCGTAGGGGCCCATTACGACGGTGCTCAGATCGAGAATGCGCAGGCCGCGGAGTGGGCCGCCCGGAGCGCCGCTTGTGCTTTCGTGGGTGTTGTTGGTCATGCTGACGAAGTTGGTTGAGTCGTCCCATTCTGCTAAGATCTTCACCGGGGTAAAATACCTTTTTGGGGCACGATCAAGATGATCTGCATATGGTTGCGACCCATATCGCAAAGGTATGGATATGGCACAAAAATGGTATTTCACAGTCTGGGCCGCACACCCTCTTAGTTCGTCTTCGAGACCTAAGTACCCGTGCCATGCACGGCCCAATCTCAAATAGTAGGAGACATACATGGAAGTTCGGCCCAGGCCCTGTCCCTTGCTTGGCCGTACTGCATTTCGCTTGTCGGCGTGAAGCAGGACTGAACCGCCGTCCAGAAACGAGCATTGGCATCGACGGCCGCTCAGGCGGTTTGATTCCTCCCTAACACGTAGCTCACAGGCATGATCGATCTTCTCAATAACCTGCGGCTCGCGGTACTGCCGGCCCAAGCCGAAACCTTCCGCCGCGAAGTGAAGGAGTTTCTCACCAGCGAGCTGCCGGACTCGCCGCCTGATGTGCGCTCGCGCTCCTGGGTTGCTTTCGACGCGGCATTCAGTCGTAAGTTAGCTGCTCGCGGTTGGGTCGGCGTCACCTTACCGAAGCGTTACGGCGGCGCCGAACTCGATGCGTTCCGCCGCTTTGTGCTAGTTGAGGAGCTGCTTGCCGTAGGGGCCCCCGTGGGGGCCCACTGGATCGCTGACCGCCAGAGCGGTCCACTTATCTTGAACTTCGGCTCGGACGACCAGAAGAACAATTATCTGCCGCGCATCTGCCGTGGGGAGATATTCTTCTGCATCGGCATGAGCGAGCCGAACTCCGGGTCCGACCTTGCCAGTGTAAGAACCCGTGCAGTGCGGACGGACAAAGGCTGGCGTCTAAACGGGCGCAAGATCTGGACGACGAACGGCCACAGGTGCGACTACACAATCGCACTGGTCCGGACCTCGGGCACCTCGGCCGACCGACACGCCGGCCTCTCGCAATTTATCGTTGATCTGCGGCTTCCAGGAATCACCGTGCGTCCCATCGTGGACCTGACCGGCGATGCCCATTTCAGCGAAATGTTCTTCGACGACGTGGAGCTTGCCGACAATGCCCTTGTCGGCAACGAAGGAGAGGGATGGAAGCAGGTCAATGCGGAGCTAGCTTTCGAACGCAGTGGCCCGGAGCGCCTATACTCCAGCGTCGTGCTGCTGGACCTTTGGTTGCAGTACCTGCGCGATGCAGGCGCCTCCGATCTGCATCTAGAACAAGTCGGCCGGTTCGCTGCCCACCTCGCGACTTTGCGCCAGATGTCAATCTCAGTGACCGCCAAGCTCGCAGCGGGCGAAAGCCCGGTTGTGGAGGCTGCGCTTGTAAAGGACATCGGGACCGAATTCGAGCAGTTGGTTCCATCGGTGATCGAAGCTGCCATTGGCGACGATCCGGCAAACCCATGTCCGGCGGAATTGTTACGGACCGCCGCCTACTTGAGCCACATCGCTCCGACGTTCTCGCTTCGCGGCGGCACCCGAGAAATCCTACGCGGCATTATCGCGCGCGGCCTAGGCCTGCGCTGAGGAAGTATGACGATGTTCGCCCAAGCAATCGATACCCTCCTTACCGAAGAGTGCTCGCCGGCCCTGGTGCGTGCTGTTGATAACGGCGGGTCCCCGCAGATCCTAGCCATTACCCTCGCCGAAGCCGGCTTTTATGAGCTGATGGCATCCGAAGAGTCCGGCGGAGGCGCGGCAAGCTGGAACGAGTTGTTCGAAGTGGTCCTGCTTTGCGGCGCGCATGCCATTCCTTTGCCACTGGCCCAGACAATTGCCGCGCGCACTATTACGAGCACGCCGGATCAACTCCCGGCAGGGCTCCTTACGTTTGCTCCCTCGCTCGCGCGCGGGCTCGACGGCTCCGTACGCGCGATGCACGTCCCTTTTGCGCGGACGGCTTCGCATGTGATTGCCGCAGACGAAAGCCGCCTGCTGGTGCTCTCGCTGGGGGACGCCGATCGCCTGCCCGGCGGCCTCCATGGCAGTCTTACGGAATCTCTCGTCTGGCATGCCGGCGCCGGCAAACAACTCGCGGCCGTGGCGAGCGACGAGCGGTTCCAGGCGCTTGGAGCCCTGTTGCACGCAGGATTGCTCGCGGGCGCCATGAAGCGTGTATTCGACCTAACGATGACGTATGCCAACCAGCGCGTGCAATTCGGCAAATCCATAGGGAAGTTCCAGGCAATCCAGCACCAGTTGAGCGTGATGGCCGAACACGTTGCGGCAGCTCGCATCACAGCGGAAGCCGCCTTCGCGGCCGCCGAACCGCTGCCTCCCATTACCGCGTGTGCGGTGGCGAAGGCACGCACCAGTGAAGCGGCGCAGCTGGTGGCTTCAACCGCCCATGCTTTGCACGGAGCGATAGGCGTAACGGAGGAATACGACCTACAGCTATTCACGCGGCGCCTGCACGAATGGCGCATCGCGCATGGCTCCGAGGCACATTGGAATCGATTGCTCGGGAGGCTCTTTCTGGGCAGCAAACAGTTGACTTCGGTCGAGTTCGTCCGTTCATTATTCCAAGCCGTGCAGGCCTGAGTACGCAACCGTGTGAGCCTGCGCTGCACGGCGGCCCCTCGCGCTATTTCGATCTTCTCTAGGTGATGGGGACGACGACTGCCGAGGTCGACGCATCCATTGGCTGCTCACACGGCTGGTGAGGTCGTCGATGCCGAGCTCGAATGATGATCGCGCGTAAAGATCCGCGACTCAGATGCCCTCGCAGATAAAATGAGCGCTGCCCTAGCGCTCAACACGCCCGGATAACTAAAGGAGAACCCATGAACGGCGACAGCATTATCCTGGAGCAGCGCGAGCGCATCGCAGTGCTCACGCTCAATCGCGCGGACAAGATGAATGCGCTAGCCCCCGAAATGCGGGGCCGCTTCTGTTCTGCGTTGCAGCAAGTGCAGGACAATAGCGAGATACGTGCGCTGGTCATCACCGGAGCCGGCCGCGGTTTCTGCTCGGGAGCCGATATGGCCAGCCGCGCTATTGTCGGTGGTCCGCCGGAAGAAACAGACCGCCGCGCCGTGCTGAAACTGGTCGGCGAGGTGACGCTCGCTTTCGAGAATGTGAACAAGCCGATTATCGCTGCGATAAACGGCATCGCCGCGGGCATTGGACTGTCGATCGCACTCGCATGCGATATTCGCATCGCGGCGGCGAATGCCCGCTTTTCGGCGATTTGGGTCAAACGAGGGTTGATCGCTGACGGTGGCGCTACCCTCTTGCTGCCGCTCGCAGTCGGCATGGAGAAGGCCTTGGAGCTCGCGTTTACCGGCGACATCATCGACGCACAGGAGGCGCAGCGGATCGGTCTCGTATCGCGCGTGGTCGCGCCCGACGAATTGATGCCCCAGGCTGTCGAGTTGGCCGCGAAGATCGCGGACGGTCCGCCGATTTCGATCGAGCTATTAAAGAAACTGATGTGGGAACGGACGCGTAACAGCATACGCGAGCAGTTGATCTTCGAGAGTTACGCGCAGAACCTCTGCCGCACTACGCAGGATCAGAAGGAAGCAGTCGCCGCCTTCGTGGAGAAGCGGGAGCCACACTTCCGAGGCACCTAGTCTACCCCGTGCCGGTCCGGTTCCCAGTATCGAGCTCAGTTAGAAACTCTCCTGATCCGTGCCCGCTCATGCGCGTATTTCCGAGGAAGAAGGAGCTCACGCCTAGTCAAATCAGAATGATGTATTTTGCCGAAAACGATATACAGTTCACGAGTAGCCGCAGCCAACTGCCTCTCGGAACAACCGTCGATTTGGTGCTCAGTGCACATTCTGGCACTGTCCAGAAAAGCGACGTGTCCTGTCAGCATGTCCTGCAGTCTTCCATGGCTTCGCTGGTCGCGGCGACTACGCCACTCCGCCGAGGTTCCGGAATAGGTCGACATAGAGATATATGCCCATGGATATCCTTTCCTTGCTCCGCACCTTCTGTGATGCAGTCGAGCGGCGCGACGGCAACGCTTTTGCAGCGCTTTTCGCAGAAGACGGTGTTTATCACGACGTGTTTTACGGGACCTTCGGCGGACGCCCAAAAATTGCAGAGATCATCAATGACTGCTTTTACCGCACTGCGACCGATTTCCGCTGGGACATGCACGACCCGGTCAGCGACGGCGAGACGCTGTATGCGCGCTACACATTCAGTTATCGTTCAACTCTTCCGGAGGCAAAGGCCGCACGTGCAATGTTCGAGGGCGTCGCCATCATGAGCTTGCACTCTGGCGAGATCACCTGTTACCACGAAGTCGCCAATACCGCACCGGCGTTTGTCGACTTGAGCTTTACCCCCGAGCGCATTGCCAGAATCGCTTCCAAGCAGGGCGCCGAGTTAAAGGCGCGCCCTGAAATACGGCGGCATTTGGCTGGATGATAGCATTGCAGCTTCGGCACAGGCGTCCAGGGCGCAGCGACGGTGGCGACCCGATCGCGCCCCGCTTCCTTCCTCGTAGACCCAATCCTCGCCGAGCGGACTGGCGTCCGTCACATGATGATTGGCCCAGTGCTCCGCTTGCGGCACACGCAACCCTTGGATAGCCACACCTTGAGGAATGGCAAGGAGCGCCGAGCTCTCTTGTTCGGCCGCCATCGTTGCGACACTCGAGAAAGAGATATCGATCGGTCCCGCGCCGCCACGCAACTCCCTGGTGATTATTGGACTGCGTCTCAGCACATCGTCTACATCTCGGCCAGGCGAGCGGCGTAGGTGATCGAGCCCCCTTACTGGGTGCGGCGTAAGCGTTGTTCCGGTCCCACCTTCTCGCGGCACATGGGATAGGCGAGTTTCACGATCTCTTTGAAGGGATCGGCTCGTGTCTATGCTTGACCATACGCTTAAGTCGGACGTGACGGCGCGCCGGCTGGAAGTGATCACGGAGACGGGACGCCGTCGTTGGTTCTCCAAGGACGACAAGGCCCGGATCGTCGAGAAGACGCTGGTACCAGGTGCGGTCGTTTCCGAGATTGCCCGGCGACACGGGCTGACCCCACAACAAGTGTTCACCTGGCGCCGGCAAGCACGCCGGTTGCCGACGCCGATGGCTGACGATCCGCCGTTTGTACCGGCGGTGGTAGACGCCATGTTACCGGCCGTGGCTGTTGGCCATGAGCGCAAGACGGCGCGACGCAAGGCCAAGTCGGATGTCCGGGCTCGCCGTTGCGATGTCGGGGGCATCGAGATCGAAGCCGAAGGCGTCACTATCCGGGTCGGCCGAGGCGCGGACGTGGCGATGATTGCGGCCATCGTCCATGCGCTGAAGGCAAGCCGGTGATCGGCCCGTCCGGAACTGTCCGGGTGATGGTGGCAACCAAGCCGGTCGACTTCCGCAAGGGAATGGAGGGGCTTGCTATGTTGGTACGCGAGCACATGAAGGCCGATCCGTTCTCGGGTGCTGTTTATGTGTTCCGTGCCAAGCGGGCGGACCGGATCAAGCTGATCTTCTGGGATGGTACGGGTTTGTGCCTGTTCGCCAACTACGTGCATTCATACTACAGCTCCTTCAGCTTCAGTTGAGGGTTTTGGCACCATTGCCGTCGTGAGGGCGGCGGCTCGATCGACAAGACGATTCCATCGACTGCATTGCTTGCGGGGCAGGTTCGCTGTGGGAATCTCGTAGAGGCAATAGTGTGCATTGTAGGCGTGTCTGGTAACGAGTCCATGTTCAGCCCACCTGGCGATGGTCGTTTCGTGGATGTTGAGGCGCGCCGCGGCTTCCCGTTTTGTCAGCATTCCGCGATCTCGCAGTCGGTCATAGCGCGAGCGCAAGCCATAGCGATGGACGAGATACGCGACCCGCAAGGCCGTGAAGCAGGTCTCGTGGCGGCCGGGGCGCGCTGATCCACCCGGGCGATATCCTTGCTGGTTGAGAAGTTCGGCAATCTCGGAATAGATGTGTTTATCGAGGAGCTTGTCGACCAACTCGACGATACCGGGTTGCGTCTTGACCTGCTGCGCGGAAGATTTTGGGCTCATGGTGGTGAGCGTTTGGATTTTGCCACCCTTGAAGCGAACGTGAATTTTGGTGGTTCGTTCCGCCGGCATCTTGATGAGGGTGACATCCTCGATGATGTGGGCGAGCAGCCGTTTGCGTTCACGGTCCGGCGTGTCTGGATCTGCCCAAAGCTTACTGAAGTCGGCCGTCATCGCGGTCAGCCGCTCGCGGACAGCTTCATCGAGGACGAGCTGATCCCGCTCTCGTGCGCGCTCTCGATCTTCCCGGGCTTTGGCCAGCACGCGGAGCTTGTCGTTCCATTCACCTTCGAGCGTATCGGCGACGAGACGATTATTGGGGTCGACCAACATGAAGCGGCGCTGAGCGAGATCCGCTTCGATTTGGGCGCGTTCGATCGCGCGACAGCGCAGCTGGTCTGCTTCCTCATACCTGGCTTCGATCTCCCTGCGGATGTCGAGCGTCAACTCGACGGCGGCCGGCGTCATCTGTTCGGCAATCAGCATGCCGATGGCTTTATCGATCTGAGGCCCGGCGATTGACTGGCAGTTTGGCTCGCCACGATAGCCGTGAGCGCGATCACAGACGTACCAGGCATCCAGCCGTCCGCGCCGGGCAGCGTAGCGGATGCGGAAATGTTTACCGCATCGCCCGCACACCACCCGTCCTTGCAGCAGTGCCGTACCTTCCCGAGGAGGCGATGCGCGCGCCACTTCATATCCTCGACCGTTGGTCTTAAGAATTTTGAGATTCTCCTGGAACTGCTCCCAGGTGATGTAGCCGGGATGGGCATCCGGGATACAAGCCAGCCAGTCATCGTGGTCACGCCGCTGCAGAGTCTTCTTACCGTCGATGGTTCGTCGATAGCGCCGGCGTCCATAGGCGTAGGCGCCGGCATACCTTGGATTGTTCAAGACGCGTATCGCCGTTGATGCGGTCAGTGTCCGAAAAACTGTGGTCTCGCTGTTGCGCAGACGCGAGGGAAACAGAAGGCCTTCCTTGCGAAAGGCCTTGACGGTCTGGCATGCGGAGCCCACGCGAGAGAACGTGTCAAAGAAATGGACGATTGTCTCCCTGATCTGCGAGTCGGGATCGAACGTCACGTTGCCGGACTGGTCATAGATCAGCCCAGTTGGCAAGACGCAGCGGTACTCGCCGCGCCTGACCTTGTTGAGGATTCCGCCGCGTAGCCTTGCTTTGATCACATGCAACTCGGCCTCACTCATTGTGCCCTTGAGCCCGAGCAGGAGGCGGTCATTGAAGCTTGACGGATCGTAGACGCCATCCTCATCGAGGATCAGGGTGTCGGCCAGTGCGCAGATCTCCAGCAAACGCTGCCAGTCAGCATTGTTCCGCGCCAGGCGAGAGACCTCCAGGCCCATCACGATGCCAGCGTGCCCCATGCCGACGTCGCTGACTAGGCGCTGAAAGCCTTCGCGCCAGGCAGCCGATGCACCGGACTCGCCCTGATCGCTGTCGATGACGATAATTTGCTCGTCGCGCCAGCCAAGGGCAGTTGCGCGTCCGCGAAGCGCATATTGCCGCTTCGCGCTCTCGACGTTCTCAACGACTTGTCGCATCGAGGACTGGCGAATGTAGAGGTAGGCACCCCGTTCGAGGTGGTGAGGCTGGACTTTGAGGGACTCCTTCATAGCGTTCTCCGCTCGGGTGTGCTCATCGCCATTGTCGCGAGCACGTAAACGACAGCTGTGCGCTCGTTACGCGGCGCTGGTGGAGTACGCGATGCAACTGACTGTTGAACGGGGCCTGCGGCGGCCAGCGTCTGCGCCCATCCCCACATGCCCCGGCGCAGAAAAAGCATGAGGCCACTGCGGGCCGTAGGCGGCAGCGCTTCGCCGAGAGCTGCCATACGCAGCACCTCATACTGGGCCGCAATGGCGGGCGAGAGGATTGAACACGCCGGTGTCGTGGCGTGTTCATCCGGCAGTTTTTTTTAATGCTCGCTCGATCGTCCTGGGATGAACCACGATGCCGAGCTCGGCGCGGATCAAGCTCGCCAGCTCCCGAGCGCGAACTGGCTCGCCCGGGACCAGCCGCGCCTGCAGGAAGGCGAGGACCTCGCCCTGGACCTTGTGGGGGCCGCGGGGACCCGGCTTCTTTGGGACCAGTCCCGCAATCCCTGCAGCATCGAAGTTCGCCTTCGCTTGGTAGTAGGTCGGCCTGGAGACGCCATACTCGTCGGAAGCCTCCGTCACCGAAGCGTTGTCGATCGAGACACGACGCAGCATCTCGTACTTGACCTGCACGGCGTCGTGCGGATCGAAGAACTCGCTTCCCTGAAACTTTGGATCGCGCACCTTCTCGGGCGTCGGATTGAGCGTGCCCTCCTCGAGGAGGGTGTCGGTCTTTGAGCGCTTGCTGTCGTGCTTCGCCGGCACCGTCGGCTCCGAGCGCGCGAATCATTAACGTAATTGTATTTATGCCGCACAATGTGCAAGCGTCAAGTCCACGACAGCAGTCGATAGCATACAATTGGCCGATATTTTGCGGAACTACGCGGACAAGAGAGGACTGTTGCGGCATTAATCACCTTACATTTGCGGCATAATCATCTTTACGGTTTGCGCGATCGCGAGGCTGCCCTGTCGGAAAGGCGCTTCACCAGGCTGGCCAGATCCATCAGGTCGACAGCACGCAAAAGTGCCCGTCCATGACCCATGATGATCTCTGGATCCGGGCTCACGAGATCGGTCCATTGCGGAGGAACTGACCATACGGTGGCGCCGTCGCCCTGCAGTAACAGGCGTTCGCCATACCGGTTGTATCGTTTGCCGACGCAGGGAAGCTGCCGCCCGAACAATGGGTGGAATGGATGCGTCACTCGCACAAACTGCCGCGCTGCATCCGAAGAGTCTGCATTCTCAGTTGAGGTACAAGCGGCTCGAGGAAAGCGTCTTCCGCTGGCCGAAGATCGAGGATGGCGTGATGCGTTTGTCGGCGGCGGAATTGTCGGCGCTGCTCGAAGGGCTTGATTGGCGGCGTGTCCACGACGGTCGTCCCGACGCAAGCCGGATAATTGTGGGCCGCGCTGCGGCGAAGTGAATCAGGGGCATCGAGCACGTCGTCAGGCGGGCGCGAATATGCTCTGATTTGCCTGTGAGCGATCACCTTCCTGATGATCCCGAGACGCTGAAAGCGATGCTGCTTGCCGAGCGGCACGAGAGCGAGCGGCTGCGCCAGATCATCAAGGAGCTGCAGCGTCATCGCTTTGGCCGGAAGGCAGAGTCGCTTCCCGAGGAGCAGATGCTGCTCGGTCTCGAGGACGTCCAACAGGTTGCGGCCTGTACGGAAGCCAGCCAAGACGAGACAGCTCCGGAAGGCCGGGCGGAGCGCGCACGCAAGCGCCGCAACAATCGCGGAGCACTACCGGCGCATCTGCCGCGGCTCGAGGTCGTAGTCGACCTCGACGCCAAGACCTGTCCCTGCTGCAAGGGCGACCTGCACCAGATCGGCGAAGACAAGAGCGAGCGGCTGGACATGGTGCCGGCGCAGTTCCGCGTTGTCGTCACCCGACGTCCCAAATACGCCTGTCGCGCATGCGAAGATGGCGTCCTGCAGGCCGAGGCTCCGGCCCGGCTGATCGAGGGCGGACTGCCGACCGAAGCCACCGTGGCCCAGGTTCTGGTGTCCAAATATGCCGATCACCTGCCGCTCTATCGGCAAGCCCAGATCTATGCCCGCCAGGGCATCGCTCTCGATCGATCGACACTGGCGGACTGGGTCGGGCATGCGGCCTTCCATCTGCGCCCGCTGCATGAGCGCCTTCTCACGGTGCTTCGCGCGAGGTCCAAGCTGTTCGCCGACGAGACGACGGTGCCGGTGCTCGATCCCGGTCGCGGGCGCACCAAGACCGGCCAGCTCTGGGCCTATGCTGCCGACGACAGGCCCTGGGGCGGCCTCGATCCGCCCGGCATCGCCTATGTCTATGCACCCGACCGCAAGGCCGAGCGGCTGTTCGGCCATCTTGCCGGCTTCAAGGGCGTCCTGCAGGTCGATGGCTACACCGCCTATCCAAAGCTTGCCGACCGCGGCGAGGTCGAGCTCGCCTTCTGCTGGGTGCACATGCGGCGCAACTTCTACGAACTCGCGGCAGCGGGCCCCGCGCCGATCGCGAGCGAGGCGCTGAAGTACATTGCCGCATTCTACGCGATCGAGAAGGAGATCCGCGGCCGCAGCCCGGAGGAGCGCCGTCTCGCGCGGCAGCAAAAAAGCCGGCCGCTGGCCGATGCCTTCGAGGCTTGGCTACGCGCCAAGCTGGCTGCCATCAGCCAAAAGATCAAGCTCGCCGCCGCCATCCGCTACGCTCTCTCGCGCTGGCAGGGGCTGACGCGCTTCATCGATGATGGCCGCATCGAACTCGACAACAACACGGTCGAACGATCAATCCGTGGCATCAAGCTCAGTCGCAAGAACGCGCTGTTTGCCGGATCCGACGGTGGTGCTGAACACTGGGCTGTCGTCGCGTCCCTGGTCGAGACTTGCAGGCTCAACGACGTCGATCCGCTCGCCTATCTCACCGACGTCCTGACCAGGATCGTCAACGGGCATCCAAACCGCGACATCGACCAGCTACTGCCCTGCGCCTACCGCGCTCAAGCCCTCAAAGCCGTGGCCTGAGAACGACGCTTACGGTGCGGCCACAATCGGCGATTTCATCGCGCGCACGACTACCAGGGCGTCCGGCTGCGGTAACCGCGGCATCGTAAAGGATTAAATGGCTCGCGGCCGTGTATGGGTGTGCACTAAGCGGCTGGCCGTTGCTTTCGATAAACTCGGATGGGGACCAAAGCCGCGCAGCTGCTCTGCAGTAGGAGCGCGAGCGGAAATACTCTGCATTGCTCTTTCAAGAATTGGTTACGCTTGATCTAATCGACCTTGTCGTCAAGTGCGCGCGGTCGAGCAGTCAACGCGCATAAGACTATCGATCCAGTCACCAATGTTCCGCGAACTTGATTTCGCGCAGCATCAACTCGCGTATGCCCTTCAGGCGCTGGCCTGTCTGCTTTGATCTCAATTTGGGGCGGCCTTTGCAGAGACTGTACCAACACGCATCTTGGCACGGCGAGGCTGCGTGCCCGTCGAGTTGCGCGTCGTCCCGGCGAAGGCCCACAACAGCGCGGGCGGCGCTCGAGGTCTCGGCGCTCGCGCACTCGAGGCACGGCGTGATCTGATTCACGACGGGCTCGATCTACTGCCGTTGACACTCCAGCTGACGCTTGGCGCGAGACGGCTGGCTCCGAAAGCTATTGGCGACCGAGCTGGGTAAGGGCCAGTGTTTTTGCATCACCGGCTGGCGCTCGACCTGATGCGCGCCGCCACCGAATTGACTTCTCCGCCTCCGAAAATCAGCACACCGCCACCGCCTCATGAATAACTAAGTTTGATCGGTAGCTGATCTGCGGAGGGATGTGATAGCCTTCCCGAGTTCCGCACTGAAAGATCGAACGACCACGCCCGCACGGATGGAGAGAACGCTTCTCACCCTAGCCGTTCACACCTAAGCCACCTTAGGGTTTTTTCATCCGTTGATTCGCCGATGATCCACTCGCGCGCGACCGTCGGCCAGATATCAGCAAGCCACCGACATCGGCGACTGAGTCCACGACTACCGAAATCAGGCGTCTGTCATCCTCGGCACGCCACACGAGAGACAGTTCAAAGAACTCCTCGACCTCAGGAAGCGGACGAAATACAACACCATCGACGCTCAACCGGCTGATCGCCGCAGGCATCAGCGCCACTCCGATGCCTGCACCCACCAGACCCAGCATCCCATAAACGTCATCGACAAATTCGGCCACTGATGGGACAAATCCTGCGGCCAGGCAGGCACGCTGCACGACGCTATAGGCCGCATGCCCCTCGTTAGGCGGATATAGCACGAACATCTCGTGCTGCATTTGCTGGAGCCGAATTCGCTTGCGCCTGCATATCGGATGGTCGGAAGGCAAAGCGAGCACCACGCGGTCTCGCAGGATTGGCCGATGCAGCAGCGTGTCGGCTACCAACGGTGTCCGCACGACCGCGAGATCGATAGCACGTTGCGCGAGAGCCTCAAGAGCGCCATTGGTGCTGTACTGCCGAGTTTCGGTCTGAACCTCTGGCAGAGACTTACGCACTTGACGCAGCAGCTTGGGCAGGAACGTCACCGCTCCGGAGCTGACGAAGCCGATTCTGATATGGCCGGAATGCCCGCGTTCAGTCTGCTGACCTGAGTAAATCGCCCGCTGCAGTTCGTCCATAGCCGTGCGCGCGCCGGCGAGTAACACCCGTCCTGCTTCCGTCAGCGCCACGTTTCGGCTGGTGCGTTCAAACAGACGGAACCCCACTTCCTCTTCCAACTTGCGAATCTGCAAGCTCAGGGGAGGCTGCGCCATGTGCAGCCGTTCCGCCGCCCTGGCGAAATGCAGCTCCTGTGCGACTGCCAGGAAATAGCGCAATCGGCGTAGTTCCAAGTTGATCATTGAACCAGCTGCCCCTTCATGTCGGTGGGACGACGATCAATACATACGTCGTATGGATCGAGGCGCAAAACGGTATTTAACAACACGTCCGGCGGCTGCTGGATTGATGGTCATCGAACCGGCTCATCCCTTGGCGGGGCCGCTCGAGCTCGTCAGCGCCAACGCGGCTGGCACGTGCTCTAATGGCCGCCCTGCAACCGAAGTAATGAATTATGGCTACTACGTTCTTCTCCCCACCGTTGACACCTTTGGTCGTACTGCGAAACGCCGATATTCTGGCGCCTTCGCGGATCGGCCTGCGCGACATCGTGATAAGTGGCGAAAGCATCATCGCTCTTCTACCTGCTGGATCGAAGCTATCCGGTCTAGAAATGGAAGAGATTGACGCGGCTGGCCAGCTCGTCTGCCCTGGTTTTGTGGACAACCACGTACACACCCTTGGTGGTGGCGGCGGACTTGGCTTCTCCAGTCGCGCGCCAGAAATTCAGGCGTCGCAGCTGGCTCGCGCTGGCATTACAACCGTCATCGGAATGCTCGGATTTGACGCAACCAGCAAGAGCATGGCGGCCCTTGTCTCGAAGACGAAGGGGCTCAGAGAGGATGGTCTATCTGCTTACTGTCTCACGGGGACTACCCTTGAGCATCCAGTCCCGACTTTGACGGGGCAGATCCGTACGGACATCGCTTTCGTCGATGAAATCATTGGAGTCGGCGAACTCTCCATCTCGGAGCTGGGTTACGGCTACGACAGTTTCGGAAAGGGAGCTCAGTATGTGGCCGAGGCTGCGGTGGCGGGCCTGTTGGCAGGAAGACTCTCGCGAAAGGCAGGTTACTGCTGCCTGCAGGTTCCGCCGTATCTCAGTCAAGTTCTCAAACCCATGTTCGAGGTGGTCGACCGCACCGGGATCCCAATTACGCAATTCATTCCATCACATGTGAACCAGACTGATGGCTACATGGAGGACGCCATCGCCTGGGGGCTTAAGGGCGGATGGGTGGATATTGGCGCCAACTACTCGCCCGAGAACAACTATAGCCGGGCCACTTTGCCGCACAGGGCTTACACGCGCCTGCGCGAGGCTGGCGTGCCGGCCGACCGCATTCTGATCAGTTCCGACGGAAACGGTGCGCCCCCCAAGGAGGAGAGGGGCGAAAACAAACCCAAGGTAGCCAATTACATGCCCATGCGCGCCTTGCACGCGGCTTGGCGCCGAATCGTATGCGAGGAAGAGGTCGACGTGAGTGCCGCGCTCGCCGCGGTGACCAGCAACGTGGCCCGCGCTACGGGCCTTGCGCATAAAGGCGAGCTCGCTCCAGGAAAGGACGCCGACCTGCTGGTTCTCAATCAGGACCTCGAACTCGTGCACGTCATCGCGAGAGGCCGACCGTTTGTCGCCAACGGCCAACCCGTCCGCCGAGGCATGTTCGACGGCACCTTAATAAGCGAACTCAGCTAATGAAGCACGGGGCCTGCCATTTCGTGACGCCTCCGCACCGTCTGGAGCATTGCGCTTGTGGCGTGGGCTTGATCCACCCCGGTGACAGATTTGATGCTTTCGATGGTACAAGAACCCGCCTACTTCGACGAGTGAGCGGCTGCTGAACCACGCAGCGTACATACATGCGGCATGTAATTTGATGCAACAACCCAAAGGGTGAATATTATGACGAAAAAGCCTGGTTGTCCGCGCCTTGGCGTCGTGAACCTGGACGGCATTGGCTACCCAAATACCATAGACTTGCCTGACCCGTTCGGCGCTTCTCCGCCTAGTCCAGACGAGCCAACAGGATACCTCTTTCATCCTCACTTCTGGCCATTTCCGATCGCTCAGGCCATCGCACCCGGCACCGGTGGTCAGATACTGCATGATGGAAAGCCCGAAGCCATCAAGGCCATCGCGGATGCCGTAAACCGCTTGGCTCCGCACTGCGACCTCATCGTCGGCAATTGCGGCTATATGTACCGCGCGCGATCGGCCGTCCGGTCAGAAACGCCTACTTTGCTGAGCGCCCTGGAACTCCTCCCGTATGCGCTCGAAGCGTCTACCCGACCGGCCGGCATTCTTACGTTCGATAAGGAACTCACTGAAAAGATGCTTGCCGATCATCCGGATCTATCCAGGCTACGGATCGTTGGTGTCAGCGACCTGCCGAACTGGTCTGCTTTGTGGCACCGAGACTGGTATGTGAAAAATCCACGGGTTAGTACCGACGAGCTCCGCAGAGAGCTTATTGAGTTGTGTTTACGCGAGCGTGAGGTTGGCGCTTTCACTGATATCGGTTCGCTTGTTTTGGAATGCACCGCTATGCCTCAGTTCAGAGCTGACATTGTCGCCGCGATACGCGTGCCAACCTGGGACATCGCTGCCGTGGCCAAAAGCTTGCTAGGTGCCTAACCAATGAGGCAGCGCCCGCGAGCAAGGTTCCAACTTTCGTTGATAACGATCTGAAGCTCGATAGAATAAGGCATGATCTCGGTCGAAAGGAGATCCAATCACCACTCCAGCTTTCTGCAGGTGCATCACACGCTCCACGCTCGTGTTTGCAAACGAGGAAACTGTTGAACAGGCAAATGGTGACGGACTCGTCCTTGTTCTGATTGCCCGATGCATCAGCTGCGCCCCATCGGCGCACTTTGGCCCAGGCTGCCGCAGATGGCGCGGACCCTGCCGACCGACAAGTATGAGCGGGGCTTGGGTAACGCCTTCCCAAACGAGTGGTTGACCCGCCGCGGGTTGGCTCCTCACATCGCAGGCAATCTGTGCCGGCCAAAAAGGCCAAAAACGATTCGGCGCAACTGTGTTGCTAATATTGGACCAGTGCTGATGCGCCATTAAACGTCAGACCCTATAGGTCCAGGAGGTACTTAATTGACCCAAATTCTGATCACGGGCGCCAACCGCGGCATCGGTCTTGCTCTGACTAGCCAATATGCGGGCGAGGGGGCCGACGTAATCGCCTGCTGTCGCAACCCAGCGATAGCCAGGTCGCTAAAGGAGCTCGCGTCAGCTTCGGCCGGTCGCGTGCAGATCATGGAGCTCGATGTGGCGGACGAGGCATCGATTGCCTCTTTAAAGAAGTGCTTAGGTGATCGGCCAATCGATATTTTCATCAACAATGCAGGGATCGTCGGCCCCGAAGAGCAGTCGGCCGACCGCATCGACGCTGTGGGTTGGATGGCCACCCTGCGGGTGAACGCTCTTGCCCCGATCCTTCTAGCTCTGGCGCTACGTGAAAATTTGAAGCGCGGACGCGATAAGAAACTGGTGGCGATAAGCAGCGGTTTGGGATCGACCGGCAGAGAGCCTCGCTCCCTTTTGAATCCCATCAGATACGCCTACTGCGCATCGAAGGCAGCACTTAACAACGGTATGCACGCGCTCTCGCGTGACTGGGCGGCCGATGGTGTGCTCGTGGCGATATTAGCTCCAGGCTACGTGCGAACCGATATGGGCGGCTCAGAGGCTGCAGCGCACCCCAACTCCATATCGCCTGAAGAAAGCGCAGCTGGTCTGATCCGCCGGATCGCAGAACTCACACCGACAACCAGCGGCATTTTCCAAGACTACAGGGGCGAGACGATCGCTTGGTGACATGCCAATTGTGAGACTTAGGAATAATACGCGAACGATAGTTCCTTGGTCTTGCGGCTGTGAGGTCTTGCGCATCACAAGAATTGACGGCGCAAACGGAAGCGCGCGGCCCGATATTCGCACACGACATGATGAAACTACTTGAAGGGAAACTGGCCCTTGTTACTGGTCGATCGTAAGCGTAGCGCTGAGGCCCTTCAGATTGTTTGTGCGCAATCCTGGGAGCGCCGTTAGAAGAGTCATCTTCGACAAGGGTGCTCATAGTGGACGACCATTCGGACGACATAAGACGACCGTTGTCGCCGCGTATCGAAGTGCCTGCTGGCGCAGGCCGAAGGCAGTGGCCTGATGATTTGAAGGCACGGATTGTCGCGGAAAGCCTCGAGCCAGGCGCGGTTATAACAGATATCGCGCGCCGCCATGGCTGCCGGCCCCAGCAGGTGCATGACTGGCGGCGCCGGGCGCGCTTAGGTCAATTGGTGCTGCCGGCGCCGGCAGATACACTATCGTTCGTGCCGGTGGTGTCGGAATCGTCGCTACCGGCGGCTGCGGAGCCCTCCGTGTCGCCGGAAGCAGCCGTTGTTACGGTCGAGTTCCAGGGTGCACGAGTGGAAGTGCGCGGGACGCCCGGCCTTGCGGTACTAAATGATGTGTTCATGGCACTCCGACGGACCCGTTTATGCTGACAGTACCCGCGAGCCTCACGATTCACGTTGCAGCCTAACCTGTAGACTTCAGGAAGGGTGCGGGTGATTTGGCGCTCTTGGCGAAGGAGACGCTGGGCCATGACCCGATGAAGGGGGTGGCGTTGTCTTCCGTGCAAAGCGCGCCGATCGGGTGAAGATTGTCGTCTGGATGGCAGCGGCCTTGTGATGTACTGGAAGCGGCTCGATGGCAGCGGCTTCAAATGGCCTCCGATGGTGGCCGGCGTAATGCGGATGAATGCCGCGCAACTGTCGGCGCTTCTGGCCGGCATGGATTGGACGCGCATGCACGCCGCCTCGAATCACGCAGCCGAAAGCGCTTGCACAAGGATACAAAATCTTCGCTGCATCGGGGTGCGGATTCCGAGATGATGGTGCGCAGCGTACCGACTTGATGGCGCGCGGGGTTCCGAAATGATCGCGCGCAGCATTCCGAGCATTGTCCGCGCAGCATTCCGATTTCATCGCGCGCAGTTTCGGATGGTGTGAGGCCCGATCGTTGGGTCATTTCTCCGGCTGGAAACAGCTTGGAGAATTGGATGCCAACGAGGAGGGTTATCATGCGCCAGGTGCGCGAGATCGTGAGGTTGAGCCTTGAGGCTGGGCTCTCGACGCGTGTGGTTGGCGAGCGTGTCGGCGTCGGGTCGACGACGGTACGTGACACGCTGAAGCGGTTTGCCCGCGCGGGCCTGGCATGGCCAGTCGCGGAAGCGATAAGCGACGCCGAGCTGGAGCAACTGCTGTACGGGGTGCCTGGCGTGAAGCCTGGCCGGCGCAAGGTGGCCGAGCCTGACTGGTCCGTTATTGCCCGCGAGCTCAAGCGCAAGCATGTGACTTTGCAGGTACTGTGGGACGAGTACATTGCAGAGCATCCGGACGGGTACCGGTACAGCCGTTTCTGTGACCTGTTCCGCAACTGGGAAGGCCGGCTGCCGCTGGTGATGCGCCAGCACCACGGCGGGGGCGAGAAATTGTTTGTCGACTATGCCGGCGACACGGTGCCGGTGGTCGACCGAAAGACTGGCGAGGTGCGTGACGCGCACATCTTCGTCGCGGTCATGGGCGCGTCCAGCTTGTCGTTTGCGCTGGCGACGTGGACCGAGCAGCTCGGCGACTGGATCGCGGGACATAACGCGGCCTACAGCTTTTTTGGCGGCGCCACGCAACTCCTGGTGCCCGACAACGCCAAGGTCGCGGTGATCAAGGCGTGCCTCTATGACCCTATGGTCAACCGCAGCTATAGCGATATGGCGCAGCATTACGGCACGGCGATTTTGCCGGCACGGCCGCGTCGCCCGAGAGATAAGGCAAAGGTCGAGGCCTGCGTCGGAATCATCGAGCGCTGGCTGCTGGGGCGGCTGCGCAACCGGACCTTTTACAGCCTGGCCGAACTCAACGGTGCGATCGCCGAGTGGCTGGCCAAGCTCAATGACGGACGGGTGTTGCGCCAGTATGGCCGTACACGGCGCCAGCTGTTCGAGGAAATTGATGCACCGAATCTTAAACCGCTCCCCGGCGAGCCGTGGGTCCATGCCGAATGGCGCCGATGCCGGGTCGGGCTCGACTATCACGTCGAGATCGAACGACACTACTACTCGGTGCCCTATCGCTTCGCCCGTCGCGAGGTAGAAGCGCGGATCTGTGCACGAACGGTTGAAATCTTCCTGGGGGGCGAGCGCATCGCCGCGCACATGCGCGGCAGCGGCAACGGGCGGCACACGACGATCAGCGCCCACATGCCTTCCAGCCACCGGCGCTATGGCGAGTGGACGCCGGCAAAGATCCGCAGCGAGGCAAGCCGGATCGGCCCGATGCTGCGCCTGCTGGTCGATCGGATCATCGAGGATCGGCCGCATCCCGAACAGGGCTATCGTTCGTGCCTGGGCATCCTCCGGCTTGAGAAGCGCTTTGGCGCCGAACGCCTCGAGGCTGCCGCGCTGCGCGCGCTTGAGATCGAGGCTCGCAACTACCCAAGCGTCAAATCGATTCTCGAGAAGGGGCTCGATCGCCTTGCAACGCCCGCGTCCCCCGAGCGCGAGCCGATCATACACACAAACATCAGAGGCTCGGACTATTACCACTAAAAGGGAAGAAAATGCTGACACACCCCACACTCCGCTTGCTTACCCAGCTCGGCCTTACCGGCATGGCCGATGCCTTCACGAGCCTCGCAGACAACGAGGAGGTCCATGATCTCGCTCACGCCGAATGGCTGGCGTTGCTGCTGGACCATGAAGCGACCTGGCGTAACAACCGGCGCCTGGCGCTTCGTCTTCGTAAAGCAAAGCTGCGTCATCATGCCGTGCCCGAGGATATCGACTACCGCGCCTCCCGTGGGCTCGACCGCCGCTTGTTCGACATGCTGCTCAAGGGAGACTGGATCAAAAACCATGAGAATTGCGCCATCGTCGGGCCAACCGGCGTCGGGAAAAGCTGGCTTGGTTGTGCGCTTGGTCACAAGGCCTGCCGGGACAACCACTCTGTCCTTTACACCCGGCTGCCGCGGTTGTTCGAAGAACTGGACCTTGCCCGGGGCGACGGGCGACTCACTTCGCGGATGAAGAGCATCGCCGCCGTCGAGCTCCTGATTTTGGACGATTGGGGCCTCCAGGCCATCGACGCCAATGCCCGTCATTATCTGCTCGAAATCCTTGAAGACCGCTACGGCCGTCGATCAACACTCGTCACCAGCCAGCTCCCAATTGCCAAATGGCATGAGCTCATAAACGACCCAACTTACGCTGATGCCATACTTGATCGCCTGCTTCACAACGCTCACAGGCTCGAACTGAATGGTGACTCCATGCGTCGCTCGCCCGTTCTTCCTCGGCCTTGATTACGGGATCAGCCGATGAAGACCGAGACTGCAGCCCGCGAATCTGACCGGCCGCTACGGCACTGTTGGGGGTGCGCGTCCGGTCAGCTTCGCTCCGTCGAGCGACACCATCAAACATCAGGCGTGATCTCTTCGGCAGCCGCTTGACCACGGGCTAACGATAGTGCCAATTGCCTTAACGATCGGGGGCCCTCACAAGCGCGCGATCAGATTGGAACGCTGCGCGGCATCAGATTGGAATAGCTGCGCGCGATCATTGGAATCCGCATCGGGGTGCGAAGCATGGCAGACTCGGGCCCATGGGTGATTTACCTGATGAGCTGCCGAGCGAGCCAGCCGAGTTGCGTGTCTTTGCCGCCGCTTTGCTGGATCGCTGCGCCGAGCTCGAGCGGTTGCTCAAGCTTGCAAAAGATGCGCAGTTCGGGCGATCCTCGGAAGGGCTGGACGCTGATCAGCTACAGCTTGTTTTGGAGGACATCGAAGAGGTCGTCGCGGCTCTCGAAGCAGCCGAGGATTCTCGCCAATCCCAGAACCTGCGAGAAGAGAACTGCCGAGCGCAGAGCCAACCGTGGTCAGCTGCCGGAGCATTTGCCGTGCATCGTCGAGACCCTGATCCTCGCTGCAACCTGTTGCCCGTGCTGCGCAATCGTGCTTTTTAAAATTGGGATTGATGAGAGCCAGAGGCTGGACGTTGTACGGGCGCAGTATCGCGTCATCGTCACCACCGGCCCAAGCTGGCCTGCCGCGCCTGTCATGGCGTCGTCCTCCAACATGCCGCGCTGAACGATTGATCAAGGGGGACTGCCCACCGAGCGGCTCGTCGCGCATGTGATCGACGCCAAGTATCATTGGCATTTGCCGCTTTAGGCGCAGATGCTGGCAACGCACGGTATCGTGCTCGACCGTTCCACGCTCGCCTTCTGGGTCGGCTATGCCGCCCAGGAATTGAAGCCCTTGTGGCATCGTCTGCACGCGCTTCTGCTCGAGTCCTCGAAGCTCTGTGCCGATGAGACCCCGGCGCCGGTACTGGATCCGGGGCGCGGCAGGACCAAAACCGGCTACTTCTGGGCGCTCTCGCGCGATGACAGGTCTTGGGCCGGACCTGACCCACCTGGCGTTGTTTACGCCTATGGACCGGGCCGTGGGGCCGTTCATGGCTTGAGGCTGCTCGAGGGCTATTGCGGCATCATCCATTGCGATGGCCATGAGGCTTACAAGACCATGACCCGAGAGACGCGTGCGGACGTCCTGTCAGGGACGCTGGCCTTCTGCTGGTCGCATCTGCGACAGTTTGTGAAGATCGAGCGCGAGGCCGCCCCGGTTGCCCGCGAGGCCCTCGAGCGCATTGCCCAGCTCTACGCGGTCGAGAAAGCACTACGTGGCCGATCTGATGCCGAGCGCGCTGACGCCCTTCCAGTACAGTTGGTTGAGCGGAAGCAACTCTCGGATGAAGACTTGGATAGTTTCGCGGTCTCAGCGTCACACTCCGGGATACTCGCCGGGGGGCTTGCGTCTGCACGACGTGGGCGCTGGGCCGCCACCTGATCAGGTGAAAATAGCATAGATCGGCCAATCTAGTTTCGCGTGATCGCATACGACAATGCGGTCGATTGATCTCAGTACGTAATGCGCCGCTCAAGAGTTAACTCGTAAAACAGGGCCGGCTGACCAACCTGGCGCGGATCCATCGATACAACTCTCGTCCCATCGGGCGAAGTCAATCAGTGATCTGCGGTGCATTTCAACCGGCGAGTTTTTCAACACAGTCGACGCAGTTCAGACGGTTGGTCGTGGTCCGCCGCACCGGACGAGGCTGGACGTTACGGACCTGCAACAGTTCAGGCGTCCTTGTCCCCTTTATCCTCTGCGCGCAGGGACGAACGGATGGGACGTGGCGAGGCCGCCATCAACAATAAGCGCGTGCCCGTTGACATAGCCCGCTTGTTCGGAAGCAAGGAATGCAATTGCCTGCGCAATCTCTTCGGGCTCGCCACCTCGGCGCAACGGGTTGAGCTGCCCAATCTTGTCTTCCCTGCCGCGCTCCCGGGCCGATGCGTAGATGGGCAGCGTCATGCTAGTCTCGATCAACCCCGGACAGACGGCGTTGACGCGTATGCCGGTCCCAGCGAGTTCCTGTGCGGCGATCTGCACCAAATTTATCACCCCCGCCTTGGAGGCTGAATAGGCTGGTCCTCCAGCGCCAGCACGCAGCCCGGCCACCGAGGCAGTACACACGATCGCCCCTTTCGTCCCGGCGTCCCGCATCGCCCTCGAACCGTACTTGACCGCAAGAAAGGCACCGATCAGGTTGACCCGAAGGACCTGCGCCCAATCTTCTTCATCCTGGTCGTCCAGCCCGGCAACGCCGCCGCTGATGCCGGCATTGGCGGCGATCACATCCAGGCCGCCATGGTACGACACAGCCTTTTCAATCATCCCGACCACGTCGCCTTTGCAACCCGCATCGCCCTGGAAGAGCGAAATCGATGAATGCAGCGCCGCGGTGTCCTTGACGGTGTCGTTAATATCCGCCGCCAGCACGCGAGCGCCTTCGGCCGCGAAGAGTAGGGCGGTCTTGCGACCGATACCCGAACCGGCACCGGTGACGACCACACTTTTGCCTTCGAACCTCATTCTTCAAGACCTAAAGATTATCCAGCCACCGTCGACGACTAGGCTCTGCCCCGTCACGTAGGATCCGGCCTTCGAGGCGAGGTAGACGGCGGCTCCGGCGATGTCCTCTGGTTCTCCAATCCTGCGCAGCGGTGTGATCCGGTTCTGTGCCGCCTCGGCCTCCGGGTCCTCCCAGAGGGCGCGGGCGAAGTCGGTGCGGATGGTACCGGGCGCGATAGCGTTCACCCGGATATTATCCGGACCAAGTTCGACCGCGAGGTTGCGCACCAGCTGGAAGTCGGCGGCCTTCGAAATGTTGTAGGCGCCGATTTTGTCCGAGCCCACCAGGCCGCCAACGGATGAAATCACGATGATCACCCCGTCCTTTCTCTCTTTCATGTCGGCTACGACCATCTGAATGAGCCAATGATTAGCGAGGATGTTGTTTTCCAACACCTTGCGGAATTGTCCATCGTCGATGCCGGACATTGGCCCGTAATAGGGGTTCGACGCGGCGTTGCAGACGAGGATGTCGATCTTACCCAGTCTTGCGCAAGTCTCGTCGACAAGTGTTCGAAGATCGTCCTTCGAAGAAATGTTGGCAGGGAGTGCGATAGCTGTGCCGGCGCCGTGAGTCTCGTTAATTTCCCGAGCCGCCTTGTCGCAGAGCTCACGCTTGCGGCTGGAGATGACAACGCGTGCGCCGGCGGCCGCCAGCGCTTCAGCAATGGCCCGACCAATCCCTCGGGATGAGCCGGTTACAACCGCTACCTTCTCGGAAAGATCAAACAAATCCACGTTCTCTCGTCCATTCCCCGAGTTCATGTCGCGCCGAGCTTCTGGGCCTCAGCCCAGGCGAGCTTGGCGAAAAGGGGTATCTTGGCGACCGCTTCCTCAGCCTTGTCGCTCGACGCATTGCCATCGAGCATGCGCCGTTTCACGCCTTGCAAAATCCCGCACGTACGGAACAGATTGTAAGCGAAATACCAGTGCAGGTCGGGGATGTCATCTCGACCCGATGCTTCGCTATAGATGTCGCGGGCCTCATCGAGCGTTGGGATGCCAGTTCCGGAAAGATCGATACCACCGAGGCCGGCGCCGCCATCGGCCGGCACGATCCAGTTCATCAGGAGCATCGAAAGATCGGCGAGCGGGTCACCCAATGTCGCAAGTTCCCAGTCGATCACCGCCAAGACGCGACCGGGATCGGTGTCGAAGACAAGATTGTCGAGCCTATAGTCGCCATGGATGATCGACGTACGTGTTTGCCTCGGAAGCGTCCGCGGCAGCCACTCAATCAGCTTTTCGATCACATCGAGGTCGTCGGTCTGCGACGCCCGGTATTGTTTCGTCCAACGGCCGATCTGGCGGGCGAAGTAGTTTCCCGGCTTGCCGAAGTCCGACAGCCCAGCTTTCCCGAAATCCACCTGGTGCAGCCGCGCCAGGGTTCTGATCATATTCCGATAGAGATTGCCGCGCTGTTGCGGCGACATTTCAGGTAAAGCGCCGTTCCAGTAAATCGAACCCGCAACAAACTCCATGACATAGAATTTCGCGCCTATCACGGAGCGGTCTTCGCAAAGCGCGATTGCCCGCGGCACCGGGAAGTCAAGAGCGTTAAGCGCAGAGATCACCCGATATTCGCGGTCGATCGCATGTGCTGAAGGAAGTAGTTCACCGAACGGTGTGCGTCGCAGTACGCAAGGGCCATCAGGCGTATCGAGCCGATAGGTGGGGTTGGATTGTCCGCCGGCATATTTCGTCAGCGTCAGGATCGTCCAGTTTCCTGGTGCCTTGGCGGAAAGCCAACGCACCAGCCCGGCCACATCGATTGTCGCGTCCATCTGTCAGCGACGGTCCGGCCGAGGAGCGGCGACGTCCTCGTATTTCCGGAGTTCCGCGCGGGCAATTGCGCGGTTGTGAACTTCATCCGGACCATCGAGGATGCGCATCGTACGCATCGTCGCCCAGTCAGAGGCGATTTGGAAATCGTTGGAAACGCCCGCGCCGCCAAATGCCTGCACCGCATCGTCCAGGAGCTTGCAGGCCATCATCGGGGCCTGGACCTTGATCATGGCGATTTCGTTCTGGGCCGCCTTGTTGCCAGCTTGGTCCATCATGTCGGCCGCCTTGAGGCAGAGAAGGCGGGTCATCTCAATGTCGATGCGCGCGCGCAATACGCTCCTCCCATACGGAATGATCCGCAATGCGCTTACCAAACGCGATCCGCGAGACGAGGCGCTTGGTCATGGCAGCCAGCCCCTCCTCAGCGATGCCTATGATACGCATGCAGTGGTGAATGCGGCCAGGTCCAAGACGCCCCTGTGCGATCTCGAACCCACGACCTTCGCCTAGCAGCATGTTCTCCGCCGGAACGCGGACATTGTTCAGAACAATTTCGCCGTGCCCGTGAGGCGCGTGGTCGTAACCGAAGACGGTGAGCATGCGCTTGATCTCTACGCCCGGAGCGTCCATCGGCACGAGGATCATGCTCTGCTGACTGTGTCGCGGCGCGGTAGGATCGGTCTTGCCCATCACGATGGCGACCTTGCAGCGCGGATCACCGGCTCCCGAAGACCACCACTTGCGCCCATTGATAATGTAGTCGCCGCCTTCGCGACGGATCAAGGTGTCGATATTGGTTGCGTCGGACGAAGCCACGGCGGGCTCTGTCATCAGAAAGGCCGAGCGGATCTCGCCGTTCATCAGCGGCGCCAACCATTTATCCTTCTGGGCACGCGCCCCGTAGCGTTGCAACACCTCCATATTGCCAGTGTCGGGAGCGGAGCAGTTGAAGGCCTCCGAAGCCCAGTGGAACCGTCCCATTTCCTCGGCGCAAAGCGCATATTCGAGATTGGTTAGCTGCTCGCCGACAAACTCGAAAGTATCGTCCACCTGCGCATGCCCGGCAAAAGGAGGCATAAAGAGATTCCACAAGCCTTCCTTGCGCGCCTCGATTTTGAGCTCCTCAATGAGCGGAATCGCCTTCCACCGCGGTTCGGCGGACTGCTCTGCATCGTACTCGTTGGCGCGGGGGCGGATGCGCGTCTCGACAAATTTGTGCACCAAGTCGCGGAATTTGGCCTGTCGGGCTGTGAGTTTGAATTCCATATCTTTCTCTCTACCTCCGCGTAAAATGCGTCTTCGTCATTTCGGAAAACTGCAGGGATTCGCCTGACAATCTTGCTCGATCGCACCCCAGGTTAGACGGCAGACGACCGCCTCGGTGGAACGGCCTCCGCCTCGCTCCCGACCCAATGAAGTCGGTAGAATGTAGAGCCAGCGAAAGGGGGCAGGCCGCCACGCTCACTTGCTACGCTCGACGCTAGAGCCCCACTTTGTCCGATATTGCTTGAACATACCCCAAAGGAGCATCCACAGCAGAACTGCGCGGCGCCAATGTCGTTCCCCGTTGTTATCTAATATTTGATGTATCATATTTGCACCTTGCTTGGAGAGTCAAGGGACGCTCACTCCGGCATAGCGCGAAACGAGAAATTCTATTTGAAACGCCTCGGGTCCATTCGTCTGGCAGTTTACGTGAAGCCAGCATTACTAGCGCGACCGGCGCCATCGTCGCCGATCCTTCTAATCAAGCGGGCTCAGCTGCACGGCCAACTCGGATACATGCCGGCAGATGTCTCTGAGGCATGCAATTCAATTAGATCTTAACAACCAACGGGCCTGTCGCAGGGCGCTCAGCGGTCCTTCCAGAAACACAATGCGCGATCGATTGGAATCGCGCACGAGGGCGCGATTGGCGAGAGGGAGAAAAGCGCAACAGGAGCGGACAGCACGAAGAGCAAGCCTAAGTAGCCGCGAGAGCAGGGAAGGGGCCAGGCTGTTAGAACGGGTATTCGACCCTTAATTACTCGCACGAGATTGGCACGGTCGCCTACAAGCCGGCGAGCGCCTCGCAGCTTTTCATCGGGGGAGATAGCTGCGGCACCTTTTAGGTCTGCGACAATCACTCCGCGCCAGAGGCGACGATGGACAGTGAACAATCGCAGACACCGGCGCGCAAACGATCGTCCCTTCTTTTGAGACGACGAGTATGTCACTGTTGGCGCGATCCCACCGGTCGACGGCGAGCTTCAATACGGTCTGATGCCGCATCGGTCACTTCTGAGATAGCACCGGGTGACTGTGGCGACCCGCCGGCGCGCGGTTCAACGCCACCGTGACGCGACGTTGTTCGGCAGCATTGTGAGCGGCGCGTCGTCTGATCTGGAGTAGACGGTGGCGACAGACGAGGCGCGGCTGGCTGGGCCGCGAAGCGTTAGCCTCTCCTTTTCGATCTACGAGGGAGTTCCGCCATAAGGTCGGTACTTGGGACTTGTGCTCGGGCTCGCAATCCAAAGAAGAGCGCCCTCGAACCGTCCCGACGGCGCTCCGCTCCCACGCGCCCGCACCAGGACAGGCCTTTTTGCACCGCAAACCGAACGGCATCTTGACTAGCAGAAAGGTTGGTATATGATACATCAAATTTAGATCGGCTTTTAGGGTAAGGAAACAAAATGCATACTGCGGCACCTCGCAGTTCTCTGGCTGGAAACTCGCTGGGGGCATTCAAGCTTCCGGACGAGGTGGCGTTCACCGTCGCGCGTGGCAACGGACCATGGCTCTGGTCAAGTGATGGACGGCGTTACGTCGATTACGTGATGGGGGGAGGTCCAATGGTGCTTGGGCATGCCCATCCCAAGGTCGTGTCCGCCATCACGGAGCAGGCCGCGATGGGCACGCACTACTACCTCATGAACGAGCGGGCTCAGGAGCTGGCGGCCAAGATCTGTCAGTTGGTGCCGTGTGCGCAATCCGTGAGGTTCTGCAGCGATGGATCGGAGGCAAATTTCTTTGCGCTGCGCGTGGCCCGGGCTTTCACACGCCGTACCAAGGTCCTGAAATTCGATGGCGGCTTCCACGGCCATAGTGACTACGCACAGCAGAAGGCTCGCGCGGAGCTCGGTCACAATGATCAGCGTCCTATAGCGGAATCGGCAGGCATTCCGCCGGAGATAAGTGAGACGGTCGTCATCGCGCCGTACAATGACATCGAGCACACCCGCCAGATTGTCGAGCCTATCGCCCGGGAGATCGCTGCCATCATTGTCGAGCCGGTGCAACGGGCGTTCTTGCCGGCGCCAGGTTTTCTTGAAGGCTTGAGGACGTTGGCCGACAGCATCGGTGCCCTGCTGGTGTTCGACGAGGTGGTGACCGGGTTCCGGCTCGCGCTTGGAGGTGCTGAAGAGTATTTCGGTGTGGCGCCCGACCTTTGCGCCTTAGGTAAGATCCTGGGCGGCGGAACGCCGCTGGCGGCCGTGGCCGGGCGGGCCGATGTTCTGGATGTCCTGGTGACGGGGCGTGCCGACGATGGTCGGTCTGCCCTGATGAGCGGCACCCTCAATGGCAATCCGCTGTGTTGTGCAGCTGGCCTTGCCACCCTTGCAGTCATCGAGGAGCTGAACGCTCCCGTCATCCTCAAACACAAAGGAGAGGCCTTGGCGACCGGTCTGCGTGAAATCGCAAACAGGCTTTCGGTACCCATACAGGTGATTGGTCCGCCCGCCGTCCAACAGGTGGTGTTTGGGAGCGGCCGGATGGACACCGTTCAGGCCGTTGCAGCATCGCGCCAAGATGCTGCGCGCCGTTGGGGATTCGAGATGATCCGCAGAGGGATCTTCTGCGGACCCACCAAGGTCTATGTATCTGTCGCGCATACCGAGGAGACACATGGCTTGTACTTGCATATGGCCGACGAGGCCTTGCGGTCCGTGCGGGACCAGGGACTTCTAGATTAGGATTTTGGATTAGGAGGAGGACACAAGATGTGTTCGAAATCAAAATGCGCGTTGCTGATCCTGCTGTTCACATTGACCGGCTATTCGTTTCCGACGTTCGCGCAAGTTGATGATGCTCTTCTCGCTTCAATCCGCAAGGCCGGCGAAGTCAAGGCCGCGCTTGCCTCGAACCCTCCTTTCCAATTCATCTCGCCGAGCGGAAAGCCGGCGGGTTCTGGGGTTGATCTACAGAACATGGTGCTCAAAAGCATGGACCTGCCGGAACTTACACCAGTTTTTACAGAATGGAATTCCATGATTCCGGGCCTTATGGCTCGCCAGTTCGATTTCGTTGGCGCCGGCCTCAATATTACCGAGGAGCGCTGCAAGGCCGTGATATTTTCGGCACCCTTTTGGGCAACTCAGACCGGCCTGTTTGTGCAACCTGGAAATCCGAAGCGTCTGACCAACGTGGCGGAGATTGCGCATCGCCCCGATATAAAGGTTTCAATGCCCGGCGGCCCCTATAAAGAGCACGCGCTAAAGCAGGGCATCAACCCCAGCCAAATCATGCTCACCCCTGACGTTCAAGCTGGGATCGCGACCGTCGTCGGTCGTCGTGCGGATGTCTATATAGGCGGTTCACTTAGTATTACCAATCCAAACGAGAAAGGCCTAGAGTTGGTGATTGACGAAGGTGCGCCAGTTTATGCATCCGGCATAGCCTTTCGCAAGGAAGACAAACAGTTCCGTGATGCTTTCAACGAGCAGCTCGTCCCGTTGCTCAGGAACGGAACACTGGAAAGACTTTACGAGAAGTACAAGATTGACGGCGGATCTACACTTACCAAGCTGCTGGCGAAATTAGACAAGGCCAGTGATATCGTACCAAGCTGCGAGTGAGGAGCAGCCCCGGTGAAGGCTGTTTTCGAGTATTGGCCCGTACTCGCCCAAGGTCTATGGGTCACTGTATGGGTATCGGTATGCATCATTTTGGGTGCAGCGCTCGGTGCGGTCGTTCTCGGCGCGCTGAGGTTGTCCGAAATATGGTTGATCCGAGCCAGCTCCATGCTCTTTATCGAATGCGTTAGGGGCCCCTCCGCGCTTGCTCTCCTGTTCTGGGTGTTCTACGTGCTGCCGACGTTCGGAGGTATGCCGCGTCTGAGTCCCCTCACGGCAGCGATCCTCGTGCTGGCGCTCGACGGGGCCGCATACGGCGCAGAAATTGTCCGCGCTGGCATTGAGGCGGTGCATCGCGGACAAACCGATGCGTGTCATGCGCTTGGACTGAGCAAATGGCGCAGCTTCACGAACGTGATTCTGCCGCAAGCGCTCTCGCAGATCGTTCCGGCTTTCGGCAGCCTGGCAAGGAGCATGATCAAGTGGACTGCGCTCGTTGGCTTCATCGGCGTGCAGGACGTGCTCTATGTTGGGAACTTCGTCCGCGGGCAGACCTTTGAGATTTTCACGGTCTACTCTCTGCTTGCAGCTCTTTATTGGATTCTGACTGTTCTTTGCGGCGCTGGTTTCCGCGCGATTGAACGGGTGCTGCCGTTGAACCAGGCGCTGCGCGCTGCGCGTTCATCGGTGCAGGCCACACCTGGTACGGATCCGCTTGCCAGAGCTGTCCAATGACGTGGGATTGGAGCTATACCCTACAGATCCTGCCGGACCTTATGGTCGGCGTTTGGTACACTGTCTTGATAACTCTTGCGGCGTCGGCAATTGCGTTGACGGGAGGACTGCTCCTTGCAATCCTGGAGAGTCTTGGCGCCGACTTCGGACGCGCGTTTGTGCGTTTCTGGCTCGAACTCGCTCGAGGTGTGCCGGTCCTTGTGCTGCTGTACTTCACCTTCTATGGTCTACCTGAAATGGGAATTGTCCTTCCGGCAGTACCTATCGGCATCGGTGTCTTAGGACTTGTGTACGCCGCTTATTGCTCGGAGGTTTACCGAGGGAGTCTGATCACGATCCCGTCCGAGCTGCGCGACGCTTGTGTGGCCCTCAGTCTTAGTTCGCTTGTTACTTGGCAACGCGTGCTCGTCCCTTTGATGATTAAGCGAGCGCTGCCAGCCCTGCTCAACTACGTGCTAGGGATGTTCCGGGAAACCGCAGTGCTTTTTGCGATCGGGATTCCGGTGCTGATGGGCGAGGCCCAGGTGGCGGCCGACCAAAGCTTCCGCTATCTGGAACCGTTCACCCTGGCGGGCCTCATCTATATCGGCATGAACTTGCCGTTCCTGTACTTCCTATCCAGATTCAAGGTCAAACATGCTTAGCACCACGAAATTTAGCCAGGCTGGACCATTCGCGCTCGGTGCCAGCGCAGCTTTCAATGAGTCACATGGAGCGGCTCCGAAGTCGCAACAGGCCACGTGGGCTATCGAATTCGAAAGGGTCTCGAAATCCTTCGGTGCTCACCGTGTGCTGGTCGATCTCGACCTGCAAGTGCGCCCCGGCGAAAAGGTCACGCTAATCGGCCCAAGCGGTTCTGGAAAGACGACTGTGCTGCGCTTGGCGATGACGCTCGAGAAGCCCACCAGCGGGGTTATTAGGGTCTTCGGGGAAAGCATCCTCTCTGATTCGGCGGGCAAGCAGCTTTCCCGCGCTCAGGAGGCGTGCATTCGGCGCCGATGCGGCATGGTCTTCCAGCAATTCAACCTGTTTCCGCATCTGACCGTGCTGCAGAACCTTGTCTTGGCCCCCACCACCGTGTTGGGATTGTCAAAAGAGCAGGCGCAGAACAGCGCGCTCGAATACCTTCGGATGGTAGGCTTGGAAAGCAAAGTGCATGCCTATCCTGCGCAGCTTTCGGGAGGTCAGCAACAGCGTATCGCGATCGCGCGCGCGCTGATCTTGAAACCTGAGATACTCCTGCTTGACGAAATCACCTCAGCGCTCGACCCCGAGCTCGCCGGAGAAGTGCTGGACGTGGTGCGAGGTATAGCGCACGAATCGAAGGTGACGTTGCTGATCGTCACACACGAGATGCGTTTCGCGCGTGAAATCTCCGATCGTATCGCCGTCTTCGATGCGGGCCGCATCATCGAGCAGGGCCCGCCCGATAAGATCTTCAGCAATCCCGAAAGCGAGCGCACGCGCGCATTCCTGCAGTCGGTTCTGAACCATTGAAAAGCCAATATAGCCGGCATGGCAAAACGAGCCCTCGACCTGCTGCACATCGAAAGTCGCCGAAGCTAGTGATCTACTCAGAGGATCAGGCAAGCTAACAGATCAGTTGACGCATGCCCCAGACGTCCAGCGCCGACGGCATCACCGCGCCGTTCCGCCATCTCACCTTTCGACGTGTCTGGCTCGCGAGCATACTCTCCAATCTCGGCATTCTGATCCAGGGCGTCGGCGCGGCTTGGACAATGACGCAGATGACTGCCTCGGCGCACAAGGTGGCATTGGTGCAGACCGCGCTTATGCTGCCTGTTATGCTGATCGCAATGCCGGCCGGCGCGATTGCCGATATGCATGACCGTCGTCTCGTGGCGCTGGTCTCGCTGCTGATCTCACTGATCGGCGCGAGCGCGCTTGCGATGGTCACCTGGCTCGGCTTGATCACGCCTAATATCCTGCTGGCGCTCTGCTTTGTTGTCGGCACCGGCATGGCGCTGTTGGGGCCGGCCTGGCAATCCTCCGTGAACGAGCAGGTGCCCTCGGAGACACTGCCTGCGGCCGTGGCGCTTAACGGGATTAGCTACAACATCGCACGCAGTGTGGGTCCGGCCATCGGTGGCGTTGTCGTGGCGTACGCCGGCGCAGTGGCCGCATTCGCGCTAAATGCGCTGCTTTATCTGCCGTTGCTGGTGGCATTGTTCCTGTGGAAGCGTCCGGCCGAGCCCTCGCGTCTGCCGCCTGAAAGGCTTAGCCGCGCCATCGTTTCAGGCGTGCGCTACATCAGCAATTCGCCGGCAATCAAGGTCGTGCTGACCCGCGCTATAGTAATCGGCGCCATTGGCGGCGCGATCATCGCGCTGATGCCGCTGGTTGTGCGCGATCTCCTGCATGGCGGCCCGCAGACCTACGGCGTGATGCTCGGCGCCTTTGGTCTAGGAGCAGTTATAGGCGCGCTCAACGTCACCGGGATGCGCAAGCGGATGAGCGGTGAAGCCGCGATCCGCGCCTGTTCTCTTTCAATGGCTGGGGCCATCGCCGCGGTCGCCCTGAGCCGCCAGCCGGTTTTGAGCGCGGCCGCGCTGGTCGTAGCGGGAGCCGGCTGGATGATAGCGGCGACGCTAAACAACATCGGCGTGCAACTATCGGCGCCGCGATGGGTGGCCGGGCGCTCGCTTGCAGCCTATCAGGCTGCGGGATCAGGCGCGATTGCCCTTGGCAGCTGGGCTTGGGGCGATTTGACCAATGCAGCCGGTGTCGGAACGGCGCTTCTGGTTTCCGCCGCTTTAATGCTGGCCTCGCCGCTGGTCGGCCTGTGGCTGCCAATGCCGCGCATTGGCGCGCGGGGCGAGGAGGCCGTGGTGTTTGCGGATCCCGAAGTGCGACTGGCTTTAACCGGGCGAAGCGGCCCCTTGGTGGTCGAAATCGAGTATCGGGTATCGCAAGAGAATGCGCGTGCGTTTCATAGAGCCATGCAGGACGTGCAGCTGATGCGGCAGCGCAATGGCGCCTACAGCTGGTCGATTGCACGCGACATCGCCGACCCAGAATCGTGGACCGAACGCTATCACTGCCCGACGTGGTTCGACTACTTGCGCCAGCGCAACCGTTCGACCGCGTCCGAGCTTGCCATCGAGCGTCAGGCGTTTGCTTTCCATTTCGGTCCGGACCCGGTGCGCGTTCGCCGCATGCTAGAGCGTCCGTTCGGATCGGTGCGTTGGAAGGACAATACGCCGGACCACTCGGCAGCCGAAGAGAAATATCATCAAGTCCCCGCAGCAGTTCGCGCACACCCACCGCTGGGGTGATTGTGCCGCGCGCTCTCCCTAGTGTCAGCCTAACTGATTTTCGTCGCGGTGTTACAAGAAACCTGTCATCACGGTGGACCTCGCCAGCAACTTTATCATCTCGCGCGAGGTCCAGATGCGTCGTGAGCACATTCGGGCGAAATCATCGGCAACGGTGGGTCGCTCGAGGTCAACTAATGGCTAAAGACCGGATGCTCAAGGAGAATCAAGCGGTAAAGCGAATGGGCAGCCTAGGATCGTGAAGCAAACATTGATGCTCTTTTGACCAGAGACATGGTTCAAATGCCATGACACCTTGTCAGGCGCTTGTCGGACGCGCGAGACACCACCAGGACCGCGTAACCTAGACTCTGGGCGCAGCCGCCGAACGGCCTCATCTTGACGTAAAGCGGAAGTTCGACTGTTGAATGTTTGTTGCATCAAATTTCAAAATGGTGTAAGATATAAGCAAGTGCGGGGTTTCTCGGGGCGGGGATCATAATGCTCGTGCAACGCCTCAATGTGAAAAATGCGGTTCTCAACGCTCTGCCTCCGGTAGACTTCGAGCGCTTACGTCCTTGCCTGCGTCCCGTCCTTTTTAAACGGAACAGCGTTCTCGAGGAACAATCCAGGCCGATTGAGAACATTTGCTTCATCGAGGCCGGCTTGGTATCTCTGCGTCGAAAATCCAGTACGAGTTCAGTCGAAATTGCGCTGATTGATAGCCGAGGGATACTGGGAATTTCTGGCCTGCTGGGAATGCATATGGCGGGTCACCAATCGATTGCGGTGACTTCCGGCATGATGCTCTGTATGCGAGTGAGCGATCTGCTGAGCATCATGGAAACGCAGCCTGACATCAGAAAACATCTCCTTTGTGGCCTACAGGCGCTGCTACTTCATACCTCTCAAGTTGCGCTCTGTGCTCTCAGTCATAGCCTCGCACAGCGCGTGGCTGGATGGCTCTGTCACGCATCGGACTCCGTGGGCGGCATGGAAATACCTGTTAGTCATGAGTACATCGCCTCCATGCTAGGATTGCGCCGAGCAAGCGTAACTGAATCGCTAATTCGATTTGAGCGGGAAGGGCTGATCGCGAAGACGCGCGGAGCTCTTCGTGTTCGAGATCGGGATCGTCTCAAACAAGTAGCCTGCTCTTGTTGCTCCACCATTGCGGTGCATGCTCCGCTTCTCACCAAATCGTCATTGTCGATTGGCCTTCAAACCTGACCGGCCTCGAGAGAACTGTTTCGGCTCTCATTGGGCAAGTTTCCTGTGCTTATTGAGCGTCGGGACAGGTAAGCCACCAGCCAGCGCAAGGAATTGCCAGGGCGCAAGCATGCCAACGTGGGCTCTACTTGGGTGGCGAGCGCATTCCGCCGGGCACGCTCCCATTGGGAGACCCATTTGACGAGGTAAGAGATTCCGGAGAATGGGGCTAGTTTTGTATTGTGGCGTTTGATATACCAAAGCCGACAAGGATGCGATTAATGCTGAACGATACTGACATTGCAACTCCCCTCATCCCGATCGATCGGCAGGCCAGTTTAGGTGAGCTTGCCTATTCATCGCTGAAGGACTCGATAATTAGCGGACAGTTTGTGCCAGGCCGCAAGCTGACCGTGCGATCGGTGGCGCAGGCGCTCGGTGTTAGTACCACGCCTGTCCGAGACGCTATCGTTCGTCTGGTCGCCGAGGGCGCGCTGGTCAATCTGGGACCAAAAACGGTCGTTGTACCGGTTCTCACGATTGCCACGCTCGATGAAGTTACGAAAATCCGGCTTGCACTCGAAGGCTTGGCTGCCTTCGAAGGCGCTGCGCATATCAAAGACAGGGACATCTCGTTTCTTGAGGAGGCACAAAACCGCCTCACGGACGCGATGGACAAGGCGCAATACACTGATGTGCTTCGCGCGAACAAGGCCTTCCACTTCCGGCTCTACGCGGCGTCCGAAATGCCTCGCCTAGTAACGCTGATCGAATCCCAGTGGTTGCGGATTGGGCCGTCGATGAACGATCTGTATCCCGAGTTTGCAATTCATCGGCGGGGGGTTACGAACCACCAACGAGTTATTAGCGGACTGAAGCGCCGCGACGGTACAGTCGTACGAACCGCGATCGAAAAGGACGTGCACGATGGGTACCAACGTCTGAGCAAACTTGTTCTGTCCCGGCGACAGGAAGCAGCTAGCCCGTAAATCTTCGCTCGATCTTTGCCGGTCCCACGGTTCGCTCGCCGTTAGCGCCTTACTTCAAAAGCTGCAAAAGGTTGTCCAAATCGCGCTCGGCCCCGCTTCCTGCAGGCAGAGTGGATCGGCGGGGAGCCGGACCGGTCAATAAGAAGCACGTCAACGAGTTCCGGAACGGGCAGGCCAGCTACGTGATGGCTTCCGACAACTATTCCCAATTCGCGATCTCCTCGCCGGTACGCAGCAGCCTGCCGTCACTTTCAATTTCGAACATTTGTCGATCGCACCGAAGGCGATCTGATCGTGAGTGCGGCGTACACCTTCACGCCGGAGGGGATCATGCCGAACGGACCGCCCGGATCACCTGCAAGTGCGCCTCGTCGACATCCACGCCGGCGCGCACGACGACCTCGCCAATGGCGATCTCGATCACCGCGCCTGCCGCAGACGCCACCACATGCCCACGCAAAGAATCGGACTCGCACCCTCTTGACCGTAAGCGGCAAAGAGACCCCGTCTGGCGGAGTGGGTGAGCGATCGGCTATCGGCTGCTAAGTTTGTGAGCCGATGTGAGCTTCTATGTCTGAGCCTAGTTCTGGAACTAGAACCTTCCATATGATCGAAGCGGTCGCCGACCGTCCTGAGGGAGCGCCGCGGCAGCTTCGCCGACGCTGGTCGGACGAGTTCAAAGCGCAAGTCGTGACAGAGGCGCTGAAGCCTGGCGCGACGTCTCGGCGATCGCCCGCCGGATCGGCATTCACCCGTCGCAGCTGTTCGCCTGGCGCCGTGATGCTCGGGCCGAGCGGCATTATCGCTCGCGGCACTCGAGTTGCGCCGGTGAACAAGGATTTTCGCCCCTGGAAGATCGATGAGGCGCAGCTTCTGCCGCCGAGCGTGCAGGACTATGTGCCGAAGGACCACCTGTCGCGGCTGATGGTGTCGCTGGTGCGAGAGAGCCTCGACCTATCTGCGGTCACCGCCAGCTACCGACGCGGGCTTGGACAGCCGCCGTTTGATTCGCGGATGATGACGGCGCTACTTCTGCACGGTTATGCGAGCGGCATCTACTCGTCGCGCCGGAACGCCAAGGCGGCCGTGGAGCGGGCGGACTTTATGATCATTGTGGCGGGCGACCCGCCGGACTTCCGCACGATCTCGGAATTCCGCAAGCGGCACCTTGAGGCCTGGCGGGTCTGTTTGTTCAGGTGTTGAAGCCTGCTGAGAAGGCCGGGTTGGTGATCTGCACCGCCCACAACCTCACAAAGCTCGTAAGAGCCGCTTGAGCAAGCTATCGTTCATCAACAAGGCCGATACCAGCGTTGTCTGGACGGGCTCCTAGGGGCCGGAAACCGAGCGACATTTAGTCCCTGCGCAAGCATCAATCGGGTGAAGCAGAAGGTGGCTCCGCACCCAAGCCCAGAATTCTGTTGCCCTTCCTTCTCTGCGCGTCTCGGCCGTCAGTCGGCAATGACGCCTTTTCACCCGTCGCATGTCGCTGGCACCGGTCTCCTGAGGGGAAACCCGAATACGAGTCTCATTCTACCGGGCCGGAACTTCGCCTCTCTCAGAATATCGTTGCATCAAATATCAAAATCCGATATGATTTTTAGAGTAACAACAAGTGAGGAATGCCCGTGGATCGGGGGGGTACATCTTCGAATACGACGACCGGATTTGAGGTTGTTGGACAGAGATCTAAGGACAGCTTTGCCCGCGCGCGGCTGGTCTTCCCTGACGGCACCTCGCGAGTGACCATCGAACGGAATCCGGAGCCGCTCTACCTCGAGCGCGGAGCGGGTAGCTATGTCTTCGATGTGGACGGGCGCCGGTTCCTCGACCTCAATTGCAATTTCACAACATTGATCCATGGCCACGCCTTCCCGCCCGTGGTGGAAGCGCTAAGCCATCAGCTTCAGCGCGGCAGCTGTTTCGCCAATCCGACAAAGGGAGAGATCGAGCTTGCGGAGCTGCTTTGTGGCCGAATTCCGCAAGTTCATCGTGTTCGCTTCGTCAATACGGGAACTGAGGCCGTACTTTTCGCGGTCAAGGCCGCTCGGGCGTTCACCGGCCGTTCGAAAATCGCCAAGATCGAGGGCGCCTATCATGGCGCCTACGATTGGGTCGAGGTGAGCCAGGCGGCGAGGCCAGACAATTGGGGTGATTTCGCTGCGCCCAAGTCTATCGCGACCTACCGCGGAATGCCGGATGGCGTACTTGAAGAAGTGCTTGTGCTACGCTTCAACGATGTTGAGGGTGCGCGCCGATTATTGACATTGCACGCGCGCGATCTCGCTGCCGTCGTCCTGGATCCAATGCCAAGTCGCGGCGGTCTGACGGCGCCGAAGTCTGAATTCGTTGCTGCGATTCAGGAGGCGGCCCGTAGCAATGGCATTCTGGTGATTGCTGATGAGGTCCTGAATCTGAGGCAAGGTTTTCAGGGCTCCGCGGCTCGCTATGGCCTTGTTCCGGATCTTGTTACGATGGGCAAGATCATCGGCGGCGGTTTGCCGATTGGAGCAATCGGCGGCCGCGAAGATGTGATGGAGGTGTTCAATGCCTCGGCGGGCCCACCTCTTCTTCCGCAAGGCGGCACATTTTCGGCCAACCCTCTATCGATGACAGCGGGGCTTGTCTCGATGCGGCACCTCGATCATGCGGCCTTTGATCACCTTGAGACGCTTGGCAATATTGTCCGGGACGGGATTGCTCAAGCTATTGAGAAAAGAGGGGTCTCGCTATGTGTGACGGGCGCCGCCTCGCTTTTCCGCATTCATCCTATGAAACTACCCCCAAATGACTATCGCGAAGCCTATCTTTCGCCCGGCGGGGCATCAGTCATGAAGGAGCTCACGCGCTTCTTTGCGGCAAACGGCATCATTCTGCCGTATGGCGCTGCCTCTGCTCTCTCGACACCGATGACTCGCGCCGACGCCGAAATCATCGTCGAGGTATTCGCGGGCTTTCTCGACAGTAATCAAGGCAAGATGGACGTCATTGAGGTGCAGACGTGACCGAAGCAACCGTTGCGCAACGTATCGCCCTCGCTTTGTATCGTCATGGGGTTAACGTGATTTTCGGCCAGAGCCTGCCGTCGGCGGTGATTTTGGCTTGCGAAGCGATGGGCATTCGGCAGCTTGCCTACCGACAGGAGAACATGGGCGGCGCTATGGCGGACGGCTTTGCGCGTGTGTCCGGCCGGATTGCGGTGGTTGCAGCCCAGAATGGGCCCGCTGCAACCTTGCTCGTTCCGCCTCTTGCTGAGGCATTCAAGGCGAGCGTCCCCATTGTTGCATTAGTGCAGGAGGTCGAACGCAACCAACTTGATCGCAATGCTTTCCAGGAGCTCGACCATTTCGCGATTTTTTCTTCATGCGCCAAATGGGTGCGGCGAGTCATCACTGCGGATCGCATTGACGACTATGTTGACGCAGCCTTCGTCGCCGCCGGCAGCGGCCGGCCGGGTCCTGCGGTCTTGTTGTTGCCGGCCGATCTGTTGCGCGAGAAAGCGGCCGTGCCAAGTCGTGAACGCCGGTCGAACTTTGGTGAATGGCCAATTGATCGCCCGCGGCCGAGCGAGGCGGAGATCCACGCGGCGGCGATAGCGATTGCGGCGGCAAAGGCTCCCGTCGTTCTTGCAGGCGGCGGTGTGACGTCTCCCACTGCAGCCGCCGCGCTCGCCAAGCTGCAAGATCTCGCGCATCTGCCGGTCTTCACCACGAATATGGGCAAAGGCGCTGTGGACGAAACGCACCCACTCTCAGCTGGGGTCCTCGGCGCTCTGGTCGGCCCTCGATCGCTTGGCAGGCATACGTTGCCGATTCTCAAAGAGGCGGATCTCGTTATTCTGGTCGCGACGCGCACCAACCAGAACGGAACCGACAGCTGGCGACAAGTTCCTGCGAACGCTCGCGTCATCCACATCGACGTCGATCCCCAGGAAATTGGGCGCAACTATGAGGCGTCGCGCCTGGTTGGCGATGCCGCTGCAACACTGCAGGCCCTTTGTGACGCGCTCCAACAGCTCGATTTGTCGTTGCGTCGCGACATGCGCAAAGGGGTGGAGGGGCGTATCGCGGCGGCCTGGAAGAGCTTCGAAAACGATCGATCCGTGTTCTCAGGTAGCAATGGGTCTCCGGTCCGCCCGGAGCGGGTCATGCAGGAACTGCAGGCGCGTCTGACGCCCGATACTATCGTGGTCGCCGACGCAAGCTACTCCTCAATGTGGGTAGTCGGCCAGCTCCGCGGCCGAACAACAGGCCAGCGCTTCCTCACGCCGCGCGGTCTGGCTGGGCTTGGCTGGGGATTGCCGCTTGCCATCGGCGCCAAGGTGGCACGTCCGTCTAGCCCTGTCGTAGCCCTGGTCGGAGACGGCGGCTTTGCGCACAGTTGGGCGGAGCTTGAAACGATGGTCCGCAGCAAGGTGCCCGTCGTCATTATCGTGCTCAACAATGGTGTCCTCGGATTTCAGAAAGATGCAGAAACGGTGAAGTTCGGGGGCTATACATCGGCCTGCCATTTCTCACCAGTCGATCATGCTGCGATCGCGCGGGCGTGCGGATGCGGTGGCACGGTGGTCAGAGCGCCCGGCGATCTGGGGAAGACGCTCGACCTTGCGCTTGCAGAGCAACGACCATGGCTCATCGAAGTCATGACGGACCCATCGGCTCATCCGCCAATTTCACTTTTTGACGGCACGCTTGATCGTGCGCTCACGGCAGTTTGAGAGCTTTGCTAGTTCGGATCGAAGGAGAAGCGGCTTGCGCGCTGGCGGACACAATTAGTTGCATGTCACGCCGACCGCTTGTCGTCCATCGATCTTGCAAACTTCGTTGATTGGTCGCCGCGTCTAGTTTTAGAAAGCTTGGCGCTTTCGCCTCAAACAACTGAGACTCTGATGGACACCTATGAAAACTACATTGCCGGACGCTGGGTTGCTTCGGCCAAGACCCTGGACGTGATCAACCCTTCTGACGGCACGAAAATGGCGGAGATATCTCGTGGCGGAGCGGCCGAAATTGACGCTGCGGTTTTGGCCGGACATGCCGCCCGAAAAGGGCCCTGGGGAAAAATGGACGCGGTCTCGCGAGGTCGTCTCCTGCTCAGAATGGCTGAGCTCATTCGTCGCGACGCCGAGAAGCTTGCAAGGCTCGAGAGCGATGACGTCGGTAAGCCGACGGCGCTAGCGCTCGCAGATGTCGTCGTCTGCGCGCGATATTTCGAATATTATGGGACAGCCGCCGACAAGGTGCATGGAGAGACGATCCCGTTTCAGAGCGGTTTCACCGTGATGACGTTCTATGAACCACACGGGGTGACCGCGCACATCGTGCCCTGGAACTATCCGCTGCAGATGACAGGCCGCTCGGTCGCACCGTCACTCGCCATGGGTAATGCGATCGTTCTTAAGCCGGCGGAAGACACGTCGCTCACGGCGCTTGCGTTGGCGACGCTTGCCCAGGAGGCGGGCTTTCCGCCGGGCGTATTCAACGTCGTCACCGGCCTCGGTGAAGAAGCCGGCGCCGCGCTTTCGGCACATCCAGGCATTGGCCATATCAGCTTTACCGGATCCCGCGAGGTCGGCCGGCTGGTCCAGACCGCGGCCGCTAAGAGCACCATTCCCGTCACACTCGAATTGGGTGGAAAATCACCTCAAATCGTCTTCTCGGACGCACCTCTGGAAGAGGCGGGTGCCACGATTGTCACAGGCATCGTACGCAACGCCGGCCAGACCTGCAGTGCAGGTTCGCGCGTTTTGATCCAAGACAACGTCTACGATGAATTCACAGGACAGCTAGCCAAGCGCTTCAAGGAGCTTCGAGTCGGCTCTGCAAACCAGGACCTTGATCTCGGACCTGTTGTCAATGCAGCGCAACGGACCCGCATCGAGAGCTATCTGGACATCGCGCGGCGAGACAAATTGCAAATTCTCGCAGAAGGCTCATTTGGCATCAACCTGCCTTCGGGTGGTTACTACGTCAAACCGACGCTAATCGGCAATGTCCCTGCAAATCATGTCCTGGCACAAGAGGAAATCTTCGGACCCGTGCTGGCTGCGCTGCGCTTTCGTGATGAGGAAGACGCGGTACGCATCGCAAACGACACGCCCTATGGGCTAGTCGCCGGCGTGTGGACGTCGAACCTCGGCCGATCGATGCGCCTATCGCGCAGTATCGAGGCAGGGCAGGTGTTTGTGAACAATTACGGTGCTGGCGGTGGCGTTGAGCTTCCGTTTGGTGGCGTGAAAGGATCAGGCTTTGGCCGAGAGAAGGGATTTGAAGCGCTGTACGGCTTTGGCGTCCTGAAGACCGTGACAATCCGGCACGAACTTTGATAGCGCGGCCACGGCCCCGACGAGTCGCGTCGTGTTCAAGTCGTTCGTCGTCATCTTCCTCCCGCGATGGACGCTCACTGGGCCGCCCCTGCGTGGGGCAGCCGTTTTTCCTCTTCCGAGCTGAGCCCTTCAATCGGCTCAAAATTGAGTTGGATGACTGACGATGACCGGATCAATCTATAGCGGCCCCGTGTTCGAGATGGCGAGGCGACAATTCGAGCAAGTCGCAGATCATCTGCAAATTCCCGAGCTAGACCGGGACCGACTACTCTATCCAAAACGGACAATCGCCGTATCATGTCCAATTCACAGGGACGACGGACGCACGGAAGTCTTTCAAGGCTACCGGGTGCAACATCACCTTACTCTCGGACCAACGAAGGGCGGAACGCGGTTCGCGCCATCAGTTGACGTCGGCGAGGTCGCCGCCTTGGCCATCTGGATGAGCTGGAAATGTGCGCTGGCGGGACTCCCCTATGGTGGAGCAAAAGGAGGCATTGCCATCAATCCTTACGCGTTGTCGCCGCGCGAGCTCGAAGCACTATCCCGACGCTATATGCAAGAGATGATACCTTTCGTGGGCCCGCACACCGACGTCATGGCGCCCGATATGGGTACTAACGAGCAGGTCATGGCTTGGTTTATGGATACTTATTCCATGTACCAGGGGCAGACCATCAACGAGATCGTCACCGGTAAGCCCGTATCGGCGGGAGGAACGCTCGGCCGTCGCGAAGCGACCGGCCGCGGGGTCGCCTATCTCGTCGGTCGCGCGCTTGACCACCTTGGGATTCGCGCGGCAGGCGCGACAGCCATTGTCCAAGGCTACGGCAATGTTGGGTCAGTAACAGCCTATTCCCTCGCGGAAAGAGGCGTCAAGATCATCGGCGTCAGCGATCACACCGCCTCATACTACGACCCCGCCGGCTTAGATGTAGCGAAGCTACAACGATACGTTGCTAAACGGGGACAACTTGCTGGGTTCTCTGCCGAAAGCCTCATTGAACCTGCGCAACTGTTGGTCCGAAAGTGCGATATCCTGGTACCAGCTGCGATCGAGCAGGTCATTACGGGCCAAAATGCCTCCGAGCTCAAATGTCGCGTTCTCGCCGAGGGCGCCAATGGTCCAACAACGCCCGAAGCAGATTCCATCCTCGATCAACGACGCGACGAAATCTTCGTGCTACCCGATATCCTCTGTAACGCAGGGGGCGTTATCGTGAGCTATTTCGAATGGGTGCAGGATTTACAGCGGTTATTCTGGGAAGAGGCCGAAGTATTCGATCGCCTTTATCGAATTCTGGAGCGCTCATTTCAACAGGTGATAGCTCGCGCGAAACGCGCCGGCATTTCTCATCGCATGGCAGCCATGGCGATCGGCGTGAGCGTGGTACAATCGGCCAAGCACACCCGAGGCCTTTTCCCGTAAATGATAGTTGTGACGACACATAGCACCAAACCGGAGTGACGAATGCTTGTTGCCCCTTGGCGGATCGGAATCGACATCGGAGGCACCTTTACTGATGTCGTGGCAATAGACCCGAATGGCCGGATCGAAGCCCTCAAGTCGCCTTCCAGGCCGGACGATCCCACCGCTGGCGTCATGGCGGCACTCGATGTGCTGGCGCGGCGGCTTGATGTGCCGAAGAAGCAGCTGCTTGGCGGTTGCTCGATGCTTGTGCATGGCTCGACCATTGCGACGAACACAGTGCTCGAAGGGAAGGGCGCCAGGGTTGGCCTCCTCACCACCAAGGGATTTCGAGACACGCTGGAGATTCGTCGTGGCATCCGCGAGGAGCCTTGGAATCATCGTCCGCCTTTCCCCCATGTGCTTGTGCCACGCCGCTGGCGTCTGCCGGTAGGCGGGCGACTCGACAAGAATGGCCTGGAGCTCGCCGCTCTGGACGAAGGCGACATAAAGGCGGGGTCAGCAGCATTCAGGGCTGCGGGCGTCGAGTGCGTCGCAGTGTCTTTTCTTCACAGCTACGCAAACGGCGCACACGAGCGTCGGGCAATGGAAATTCTCCTGGCGGATTGGGATCCGGATGCGATTTTCTGCTCGCATGAAATCTCGCCTTACGCCGGCGAGTACGGACGCACGTCCTCTACTGTTCTTGCGGCCTACGTCTCGAAGCGCGTCGTTCCCTACTTGCGGTCTCTCGAAGGTATTCTCCGCCAGAACGGACTCTTCGGCCCACTGCTCCTCATTCAAAGCAACGGGGGTATCGCGTCGGTCGATGAGATCGCCCGTAACCCCGCCTGCCTTCTCCTTTCAGGTCCTGCGGCGCAAGTTGGTGCCTTGAAATATGTTGCGGCGACGGCGGGAACCGACAATTTGATCTCTCTGGAAATGGGGGGGACGAGCTGCGACCTCGCATTGATGGAGGGGGGACGCGTCCATTCGACAGACCGGATTGATATCGCGGGATATCTCGCCCTTGTGCCCAGTGTTGACATTCATTCTGTGAGCGCCGGCGGCGGCAGTATCGCGCGGCTGGATGCCGGCGGAATGGTGACACTGGGCCCCGATGGCGCCGGATCGACGCCAGGACCGGTGTGCTACCGGCGCGGAGGACAGAATCCAACAAACACCGACGCCCATCTCGTTCTGGGCCGTCTTGCGCCAGGGCCATTTGCTGGCGGCACGCTCGATCTTGACGATCAGGCGGCCCGACAGGCGCTGCAACGCGTCTATGGCGACACTATTGGACTTGCACCCGAGGCGGCTGCCCTCGGCATTATCGAGTTGATGGACCAGAACTTGCGTCATGCCGTCGAACATGTGAGCGCGGAGCGCGGCTTTGACCTGCGTAACTTTACGCTCGTCGCCGTTGGGGGCGCGGGCGCTTTGCATGCAAGTTCGGTGGCCCGAAGCCTCGGATGTTCGACGGTTTACATACCGCGACTTGCCGGCGTGTTCTGCGCGTTCGGTATGCTCAATTCAGACGTTCGCCTGGACGAGGTCCGAACCATCCGGCGCCCCTTCAATCAGGGCGCTCTCGATGACTTGGAACGGGTCGCCCACGAGCTGGAGATCGGGCTGCGCGCACGTCTGATGGCATACGGCGAGACTGGAAGCCATCCGCTCTTCAGCCGCCATATTGATCTCAATTATTTGGATCAACAATCTCAGCTGTCTGTCGAATGGACGGATAACGATATCGAAAGCACTATCGCAACTTACGAAGAGCGCTACAGTCTTCTGTACGGCCATGCTCACAAGCATTCGCCTCTCATGACATGCGCGCTGCGGGTGAGTGGTTCTCGCCGATTCCCCGGCGTTTCGATTCAGGCAATTGGCGGCCGCGATTACGTTCCTTCGGCCTCGGGCCAGCGGCGCATCGTCATTAGTCGCGACATTGGAGCTCTCGACGTGAATGTTTACGATGGCACCAATCTACGGCCTGGCGCGCGCCTTGTCGGACCAGCAGTCATTAATGATGCGACCACGACGATATTCATCGGGAAAGGCGATAAGTTGGAAGTGGACGGATCGAATAACCTTGTTGTTAGCGTGGCTGTCCCTGTTCAAGGAGGCGCGGTATGAAAGAGATAGATCCAATCAGCTTGGCGCTAGGCCAAAAGCAGCTTGATCATATTTGCCGCACGATGGGCTGGGTCATGGCGCGCACGGCACGAAGCCCAATCTTCAGCCAGTCGCACGACTTCTCGTGCTTCATCGGAAGCAGTTCCGGCCAGGTTGTGTCCCAGGCTGACGGTATTCCGATTCATACCGGCGGGGGTGGGATTGCGTTGGCGCGGCTGCTTGAAACCTTCAAGGGTCGTATCAACCCCGGCGATTGCTTCCTGGCGAACGATCCGTATGTTGCCGGCGGTAATCACCTGCCAGACTTCACGATCATGCGACCAGTGTTCTTGAATGGAGCGCTGATTGCATTCACCTGCAACCGTGCACATCAGTCGGACATCGGTGGCGGCGCCGCAGGGACCTATAATCCCAGAGCCGAGGAGATTTTTCACGAGGGCCTGCGTATTCCAGTCGTAAAGCTGGTCTCGCAAGGAGAGGTGCAGGATGATATTTGGCGGCTGATCCTCCTCAACTCTAGAACTTCCGACCTGCTCGATGGCGACCTCCGCGCGATGCTGGGCTCGACCGAGATCGGCGGCAACCGCCTTCAAGACATGGCGACCCCGATGGGGGCCCAAGGGCTAGACCAGTTGTTTGGGTCACTTCTCGATTGGGCAGAGGAGAGTTTCCTCTCCGCGATCCGCAAGCTGACGCCAGGAACATACACTGGCGAAGACTTTTTCGATCATGATTGCTTCGAGGCCATTGACGCGCACATTAAAGCCGCGATCACTGTGAGTGCAGACGAAGTTCTCGTTGATTTCGCGGGCACGAGCCCGCAGATGCGTGGCTTCAAGAACAGCTCCCTTGCGAACACGCGATCAGCCGTGCTGTTTGGGCTAATCTCGTTTCTTGGCGCTCACATCCCGCGCAATGACGGCGTCTTCCGCCGCATTCGCATCGAGGCCCCTGAAGGATCGCTCGTAAACGCGAAACCGCCAGCCCCCGTTACCTCGGCGACCACCTATCCAGCGCACCAAATTATACACGCAATCTGGCAGGCGCTCAGTCCCCCGGCTCCCGACTTGAGCTGTGCAGGCTGGAGCCGAATTTCGCACTGCAACACTTCGGGGACCGATGATAGCGGACGGTATTACGTTGCATATCAATGGTTGGCGCAACCTGGAGCCGGCGCGGTCAAAGGTCGAGATGGTTTCAATGTGATGGGACAGATGACGACACTTGGCGGTCTCGCGTTACCAGAAGTCGAGGACTTCGAAACGAGCTATCCATTCCTTGTTGAACGTCAGGAGTTCCTCACCGATGGTGGAGGTCCCGGTCGCTATCGAGGCGGCACCGGCGCCGAGGCGACGATCCATGTGAAGTATCCTGCGGAGTACTCATTCCGCGGCGAAGGCAACGGAAACCCGACCTCGTTTGGCGTGCTGGGCGGACATGCTGCGGGCATCGGTAGCTGTTCAATCCGGTTCAAAGATGGCTCGTCGTACGTTCCACCTCGTTTCGGGGTTGAACGGCTACCTCCATTGACACTCACGATCAAGGCCGCTGGCGGTGGCGGTTTCGGATCACCATTTGAACGACCTCCCGAAGAGGTTCTCAACGATGTTCTCGATGGGATGGTCAGTCCTGAACAGGCAGAGACAGACTACGGAGTGATTCTGACCGGCAAGGATCTGCAAGTCGACGAGGAGGAAACGCGAGCGCGCCGTCAAGAGCTCAGGAAGCTTGAACGCAAGCCATAAACAATCCTATCACTTTCGGATGGGCCGGACATGGAGCGCGCAGCTGGTAGCGCGTGCCTCCATGTCAGGGAGTTAATACCGGGCGCAGAGTTTACACTCGGAGCTCAAATGCACGACTTGAACGACATCAGCAAGTCAGCCCTGTTCGAGCGTCCTGACTTGCATGAAGAGACCAAGGGCGAGTTCAAGGGGGCGCACCTGGACAGCCCGTAGATATGCTAGCAACACGCCGATCATGAAGCGGGATCTCGATGCCATGCTGGCCGTTCTCGCTGTAGCGCGGCGCGATCTCCCCATCGATCCAGTGCCAATCGACCTTGCCGGCGAGCTGAACCAGTTCGTGCTTCAGATTGATGATCTGGTCCAGCCCGGCCCGGAACAGATCGTCCGATCCCGTCGTCTTGTGCTTCTTCGGTCGTATCACTCCTCCGATGAGCACAGGGAATCACGACTTTTGGGGGAATCCCGAGTCTCCCCGAGCGTAACGCCGTAGAAAAACCGTAGCGCGCAGGCCACCTGATCGATGTGGGACCATGAACGCTTTTGGCCGATGAGATGCAGTTGGTAGGCGCGGACCTACTCGAAACTCAACCGGTCCGGAGTGTAGCCGAAATGGCGGCTAAACTTTGCGATCGCATAGATATAGGTCGACGGCGACAGATTGCGGACAGTCATGTCCTCGATCATGCGCTGCCGGGCTCATCGTAGCCATCTAGGTCTCCTGTCTTGAGAGGCGTCGCGCGAAGACCACAACGTTCAGTCCGCGTATTGTGCTGGTTGACCGACAAAATCCCATCTTGCGCAATTAAAGATCGCATCTTGCGCAATTAAATCTAGGAGGCCGGTGCTGAAGCATTTACTTTGTCCGGCCAGCATGAGTCTTGGCGAGGCCGATTTGCAAGTGCACGAGAGGGGCGCCGTATCATAGAGGCAATCTCATCCTGGTGGGTCGTGACTCGCAGTCGACGCTCATCGAGCGCCCCTCGCCGCAGAGCGGTCGCGCCAGAGGGCCTACTACCGGAGACTTTCCGGCTTATGCTCCATACGCGACGAATGACGGGCACGCTCCGGCCGCTGAGCTAGGTCCGTGTGACCTATCACTCCCCCGCGAATAGTCCCCACTTGCGTGCCTTGGTAGCCAGCGGCGGGATCACGCGTTTGACACGGTAATAAACGGTGGAGTGCAATATTGGGCTGCTACTACTCTCACTCTGCTGCCGCGCACGAGCGGACCAGATCGTGCACAGCCCCACCACTAACTCGACAATCCGTCCGTGCGCTCGGACTAAATGCCAAGAAAGTTGGCAATCTCGCGAACTTGGCCGGTAAGCATGTGGACGCCTTTGTGGACGCGGCAGCCGCGTGCCTGTGCCACCTCGAGGAGCGCTGTGGTATCGGGGCGCATAATTACCTCGGCAATAATCTGTCTTGAGTGAAGTGCCGATGTGTCGATTGGGGAAGGATCGTTCTCATTCAACCCTAGCGAAGTTGTATTGATGACGATGTCTGCGCCAACCAAATCGGCGGGCCCAGCGATAACGCAGCGACCCGGGTATACCGTTTCTAAGCGTTCAATCAGGATAGTGGCTCTGATCGTCGAGCGGTTCGCCACGGCGATGCGCCGAGCACCGGCATCGGCAAGTGCCGCGACGATAGCCTTGGAGGCCCCACCGGCACCTTGAACATAGATGGAGGCGCCTGCAGGATCAATACCTTCGGATTTAAGTCCTGACACGAAACCAAGGCCATCGTAAGTTTCACCCTCCCACGCGCCGTCCGAGCCTTTGCGAACAACATTAACCGATCCCGTAATCGCGGCCATTGGCCCAACGCGATCGCATAGAGCGCGGGCCGTTTCCTTGTGAGGCACGGTGAGCGTGAAGCCGGGAAGGTTCCGCCACGCCTTCAGCCCAGCAACAAAGACGGACAGGTCACCCGCATGGACGTGGAAAGGCACGAAGACAGCATTGCTTTTTCGCGCCGCGATGATTTCGTTCATCGCGTCAGGTGCGCGAACTTGCGCTATCGGATCGGCGATGATTCCGTAGACCCTGCTGTTACCATCAATAAGGTGACCGAGCACTGCCATCATACCTCCAATCATGTTCGTCGATCATCATTACGGGAGCAGAGCGCCGGGTTGCTCCTTAAACTTTGCCGGGTCCCCCAGCGTGGGCCGATCTCAAATGCGGTGAGCTTCGGGTCCGCCGAAGATCTGCCTCGAACGATTACCTCATAGGCGAGCTCGCCAAGAAAATACTTGCACGCGCGCGTCGTCGATCACAAGCCAAGATGGTCAGGGTCATCAGCAAGTCTTTATCCAGGGTGTCAACGTTCGAAACCGAGATGCGCTCGGTAGCGAACGGCAAGGATATCGGAGCAAACTGCCTTGTGATGTTCAGGCTCAGAATAGGTGGTTTTCATCATGTCGCTCAAAGACCATGGCGCTGGTCGACCAACGGACGGCGTTTCGTGGATCAACTGATGGATCCGGATCGGGCTCTTGACCATGCGCTCCCCTATATAGGATCAGCGATGGCTAAACAGGCCATTTTGAGTCTCACTAACGAGGACCAGGCAGCGAGGATTCGTAGCTGGTGCCTGTGCAGAGTCGGCGAAAGTTTGTAGTCGACTGCGATACGCTCACCTGCTACGACGGGCATCATTGCTAGCACTCGACCCGAAAATGGGGACAGCGAGTCGCAAAAGCGGGTACGCAGCGCGTGGCTCTGCAGCAAACGGCGTTTCCTTTCCGCAGTCGGATCGGAGCGCCTATTTCAACAGTGATTCCAATCTGGTGCTGATTGCGTCGAAATTGGTATTGGCGTCGCCGGAGACGGTTCGTCCACAGTTTAATCAAGCAGGAGCCCGATGTTCATGAACTGATCTGTTTGAAGTCAATGCCCCATCCGCTTCCTAATACATCAGCTCTTAGGAGTTTGGTGAACGAACTTGGCATTGATGCAGTTGTCGCCACGAGTCCGGAAAACCTCGTGTATGCGGTCGGTAGTTTCATAATGAGCGTCTCGTATCTGAGGCGTCAGACGATTGCTATCCTGCCTGCGGCCGCGGAGCCGGTTTTGCTGGTCGCTACAGGCGAGCGGAAGCGGCTGATTAATCAGAGCTGGATCAAAAACGTTCGCATTATACCGAATTTGTGGACGACCCGGCGGACGCGCTCGCAGACGTGCTCATTGATGTCGGAAAGGATCACGGCACAATTGGTATCGATTGACCTGCCACTAAGGTGGGCGGCATAGGCCGCAGGGGTGAGGTATTTCAGCGACGAGTGAGGCCGCCGGATATTGTAATCGGCAACCCAGTTGGCGATTTTGGTGCGGGCATCATCCAGATCGAAGAACAGGGTCTCGTTGAGCAGCTCATCGCGCATGCGGCCATTGAAACTCTCGATGAAGCCGTTCTGCATCGGCGTTCCTGGCGCGATGAAGTGCCAGTCGATGACCGTGTCCTTGCTCCAGGCCAGCATGGCGTTGCAGGTGAACTTGGTGCCATGGTCGGACACGATCATTCCTGGTTTGCCACGTCGTGCGACGATCGCTGTCAGTTCGCGGGCGACGCGCCGTCCCGAGATCGACGTATCCGGAATGGCGACCAGGCATTCCTTGGTCACGTCATCGACGATGTTGAGGATGCGGAAGCGCCGCCCGTTGGCGAACTGGTCGTGGACGAAGTCCAGCGGGCGTTGGGCTTGGCCTCCACCAGGATCGGGGCCCGGGTCCCCACGGCCTTGCGGCGGGCCCCTCGCTTGCGGACGGTGAGCCCTTCCTCCCGATAAAGCCGGTTAATCCGGTTGATTCCCGATGGCTCGCCCTCCCGCCGCAGCAAAACGAACAGCCGGCGGTAGCCGAACCGCCGCCGCGCGTTGGCGAGATCGCGCAATCGGCCGCCCAGAGCCGCATCCGGAGGGCGGCTGGAGTGATAGCGGATCATCTTCCGATCCGCGCCGACGATCGAACAGGCCCGCCGTTCCGACAGGCTCATGACGGCCTGCAGATGCGCGACCGCAGCGCGCTTGGCGGCGGGCCCTACCATTTTTTGAAAGCAGCTCGCGAAGGGCGGCCGCATCGAGCATCTGCTCAGCCAGGAGCTTCTTCAGCTTCGTGTTCTCCTCTTCCAGCGCCTTCAACCGCTTGGCTTCAGAGACATCCATGCCGCCGAATTTGGCCTTCCAATTGTAGATCGTCGCTTCGGAGATTCCGTGCTTGCGAGCCAGGTCGGCCGTCTTTGCCCCAGCCTCATGCTCCTTCAGCACCGCGATAATCTGCTCTTCCGTGAACCTTGCTCGTTTCATCTGTCCGTCCTTCTTCAGGCCGGGCTCTAACTCGATCTGGAGGAAATACGCAGTGGCAGGTCAGCGGCGGAAGAGCCCTTTTTCTTCTGCAGGGAACGGGCTAAGCAGCTCGGGCTGGACTTTAGAACGCCGTGGATTGATCATAGCTTTAGCATTGAACCTCACGAGTTCCCCCTGATCCGGCCTGGCGAAAAGACGAAGCTAGAAGTTGGGATGGTGTTCAACATTGAGGCGGGTGTCACGCCGGCGCGGTGTATCATCTTGAGGATCTGTTCGTGGTAACGCAGGAGGGCCCGCGCTTGCTGACCTTGGGTTTCCCTCCTTCCCCAATCTCGATCATTGGCGAGCCAATCCGAGGGTAAGGGAACGCTTTTTCTGCTAAATGGGTTCGGACCCAGTCTTCAATGGGCTTACTCGAATCCCCAGATCACAATCAGCCACGTCCCGGCAGTGGGAGCTCTCGGGTGGTGCTGCTCTGTGATGAACGGATTTGGAATCGTCGACGACCGATCGAAGAAAATTGGTGGACGAAAGCGAGGTAATCACAGGCGATGTGGAACTGCATTATCGTTGGTGGTGGCTCGGCGGGCTGCGTGATGGCCAATCGCCTGAGCGAGGAAGCGAACGTGAAGTCCTGCTGCTCGAGGGGCGCGCGACAAGTCGATTTGGATCGACATCTCCGCAGGGGACGCCAAGCTCCCGAACCACAAGAAATTCAACTGGAACTTCGAGATGGAAGCCGGAGAAGGCATGGCCGGCCGGCGCATTCCTTTTCCGCGCAGTCTCGGACGGGGCGGCAGTTGTTCGATCAACGGCATGCTGCGCGGTCAGCCGCTCGCTTACGACGCCTGGAGCCAACAAGGCAATCGCGGATGGTCAACGAGGACGTGCTACCCTACTGCAAGAAGTCGGAACACTACGGAGGTGTGGGCGATCGGGCGCGGCAAGGGCGGGCTTCTCAATGGGCGTGACACTGATAAGCACTATGTGCTGTGCGATGCCTTCATCGACTATGCTCGCCACAGTTCGGGCCGCTCTAAAGCCCGCTGACGTCGTCAATGAAATGGAAGTGAGGTGATCTGGGGCTATCGCGTGGAAGACGGCGTCTTCCGTCACCGACTTTGAACGGAAAACTTGATGAAGCTCGTCAAGATCTACAAAGAAGAAGACCGCAAAAACCGCTCAGGACTCGAGCTCCGAAGACACACGCGCCTGCACCTGCAATCAATACTGCAACTGCAAGGATTGGTGGTTGCCGGTCTGTCGATTGCGTGACCATTGTAGTTAAATGCAGTGTGGGCAAGTTGGGGTATGAGCCCTCGAGTCGATCCCTCGCGATTTGTTCGGAAGGCATCTACTCTTGCTGTGGCCACGTTTGTCGACACGAGCGGTATCGCATATTACCCAAGCCAAACGAAAACCCGGTGAACAACCTTCAGCTTTCGGACTTCAAGGACTTCCCTGTAGCCCTTAGCGCTGGCGTTGGTAAGACGTTGGAGCTTGTCTTGTTTGGTACAATGTTACGGCAAGTAACTTTATCCGATTGATCAGGTTGTTGGATCGCAAGCAATGGTTGAGCTAGGACGCCTATTGTTCGAAGACGAATTCTTGCCCGTGCCCCTACGTTGTCCTGGGTACGCGTTCCTCCACCCTGCCAATGCGTACATCGTGAGGAGAAGCCGCGCATGATGGTTCAGACGGTAACAGGGCCGATCCCGGTTGAGAGCCTCGGACGCACATTAATGCATGAGCATCTGTTCATAGCCTTTCCTGGCGCTTGGTTCGATCCACTCGCTAAATTCAGCCGTGAGGAACTGATCGAGGAGGCGGCCCGGCGGCTAGCGCAACTGCGTGAAGAGCATAACGTACGCACCTTCGTCGACCCCTGTCCAATCGAACTCGGTCGCGACGTCACCCTAATGAAGAAGGTTTCCGAAAAGTCCGGCATGCAGATCATTTGCACCACTGGATTTTATTACGAGCAAAGGGGGTTGCCGTTCTACTGGCGCGCCCGCACCGTCGACGAGATCGCCGAGCTTTATATCCGCGAGATCACCACCGGCATCGGTGACAGCGGTGTGAAGGCCGGCGCCCTTAAGGTTTCGACGAGCGCGCCTGTTGTCACTGATCAAGAGAAGAAGTTTATTGCCGCTGTCTGCATCGCGCAGAAGGTGACGGGGGTGCCGATCATCACCCACACTACGGAGGGCTGCGCTGGGCCAGAACAGCAGCACCTGTTCGCGGCCGGTGGCATTGCCGCCCATCGCTGCCTGATTGGCCATTGCTGCGCCAACCCCGACTATGGCTACCATCGGCGGATCGTGGACAGTGGCTCTTACGTCGGATTCGATCAAATCGGGATGGACTACGTACAGCGGGACGACGTGCGCGCCGACACCCTGGCGAAGCTCGTGCACGATGGATTTCGTGCGCAGATCATGATGAGTATGGACCGCCTGTGCGGCTATCTCGGCAAGCCAGCGACGCGCCAGCTAACCACCGAGGAGATCGCCAAGATCGAACACCTCAAGTCACAGGGACTCTGGCAAGCGCACACCTACATGTTCACCGATTTCATCCCGATGCTGCGTGCTCGCGGCGTCCACCAAACGGACATCGCCTCCATCTTGGAGGACAATCCTCGACGGTTCTTTGCTGGTGAGAGTCTGCCGAAACGGCGGCAAACTGGAACGCGTGCCGGAATCTATCAAGCAGAGGCGCGGCGCGTTCTTCGATAGTGTGAGGCTGCGCGATGCGGATGCACCGACGGAGTCGATCCAATGGTTCCGTCCATAGCGAATTGCTTCGGCCGGGACAGTAGGGCGGTTCAACGATTCCAAAGCATGGGGTGACGAAGTGAACCTTTGCAGTGGAAATAGGACGGGATAAATGCAGATGGTGGAAATTACTGCGCCGCTGGCAAAGTTTGTATCTGAGCTGACTTTGGAACGTGTGCCAGACTCTATCAAGCACGAGGCGCGACGCTTTATTCTGGATACTCTAGGCTGCACGATCGCAGGAGCACGCAGTGAAATCGGTCCAGTGGTTCTCTCCACAGCGAAGTTGTTCGGAAAGAGCAAAGACGCAACAATCGCCGGTGGAGGAAAACGATTCACGTCGCCTGCTGCAAGTTACGGAAATGGCAGACTAGCTAATTGTCTTGATCTCGACGAAACATATCCCGGCGGGCCAATCGCGGGCCTGCATTTTGGAGCGAGCGTATTCGGAGAGGCCCTGGCGTCTTGTGAACAAATGAACCTGACTTCGAAGGAACTTATCCTGGCTGCAACCTGCGGTTATGAGGTGGCGGGCCGCATCTCCGATATCGGAACTCAAATCGAGATTGAAGGAGGCAGAATTACCTCGATGCCCGAGGTTTGGGGGATATCCCTTGCACCGACAGTTGGAGCATCTGCTGCGGCCGGACGGTTGCTCAACCAGAGCGCCGCTGCACTGGAGCAAACGTTCGGGGTGGCCGCTTCAAACGCAGCAACTCCGATCGGTCCGATTTGGTCTAGACAAATCGCGCTGCCAAACACGAAATACTACGATAGCGGTTGGGCGGCGATGGCAGGTGGTTTTGCAGCAAAGTCAGTGGAGCGAGGATCGACAGGCTTAGCATCAATTTTTGACGGGACGTCGAGCATCTTTAAGATGGTCGGAGCACGACGCATTGAGCCAAACGGGATCGTCGGAGAGCTAGGATCTAGGTGGGCGTTCGAAAACATCGGGTATAAACCCTGGCCGAGCTGCCGTTGGCATCATTACGCGCTCTGCGCACTGAACAAAGTGCGCAAAGCTGGACACTTTAACATCGATGAAATCGAGGAGATCGTTGTAGGTGTCAACACTGCTGCGCTCTCAGACAGGTTTCTAAATCCGGAGCCTCCAAACTTCGTAGCTAGGCAATTCAGCTTTGCACATGCAATTGCAATGTTTCTACTTGACGTACCGCCAGGGCCTGAGTGGACCTTGGAGCGATGGGCGTCAGATTGGAGAGCGAGAGACCTCCGATCGAAAGTTAAGATCGTAGATAATCCTAGAGCGGCAACATATGCACAGTATTTTGTGCGGGGTCAGTTTCGTCAGGTTCCAACTTTTGCCGAAGTTAGGTTTCGGGGGAAGACAGTCCAAGCTGAAGTGGACTTTGCGTGGGGCGATCCGTGGTCCGACGAAACTCGTTTCAGTGACGATGATATCGTCGAGAAGTTTCGGAGTGTCACGAACCTACCAAGCTCGATCGCTGATCCCGTGATTGAGACTGTAATGGTAGCAGAGTTGGGTGCCAGCCTATCGCCTGTCTGCGCCGCACTGTCCTACGACGTAGTGTGAGTCTTTTGCGCGGCGCGGTGCGTGAGTCATAGCCGGGAGCAACAACGGGGGCGTTTGTCGTTCATATGTACGGACAGCAATCGGGAAGCCTCGATTGAATGCTTGCCTGGCAAAACTGCGAGCCGCCGCGACCTGCGATATCATCGTGGGTGAGGGACGCGACTTCGCCGGGCCGTAAATCGAGCTTGGCACTCCACCGCCGTTGTTTGATCGCCGACCGGGATGGGATCTACGATCCTGGAATAGCCGATTGCCGCATGCGGGTCGGACTAAAGGGTTGCTGATCTTCGAGACATTGTTGAAATTAACGGACGATCGCGCAAGTGGTGCGGGCCTTTGTTGGCCGCAGCTTGGTATTTGACCTTGCTCCAAAGTTTTATCCAGTCCTGAGTTCGAAAGAGGCGCTGGCTCAGCGCATGAGGCCCAAGGCCAAATGGACCCTTGGACGTCTCTCACGATCTGCATGCCAAGATGCTTCCTTTTGAAGTCAGCTTCCGGCGCTGTGGGACAACCCGGCGTCCCTCAGAGATCATCGCAAGCCCGTACGCTGTCCGATCGAACAGGTGCGTCATGCGGCCCGGGACAAAGCCGAGGTGCGCATCGTGTGGCGCGGTGGCGCAACCACCGAGCTTCTAGTCACACTACTGGTTACCGCGGTGGTGGCTTACTGCGGCACCAGGAGGTGGTAGAGCGCAAAGGTGCGCTGGCGCACGACGGCATGCATGACGATGAGCTCGCGCGCATTCGTCTTAAACACCCTCTCATGGTGCGGTCTCACGGCCAGCGGCCATAGACGATTGACAAACAGATTGGCAACTTTGTCTCGGGACTCCCACCAAGTGAAGCAATGTTCAGCTCAAACGATTAGAGCCATCGGGTCAGTTCGTCTTACAACGCTACCGCTTTAAAAGCCATTCGCGCTGGTCTTGCTCCGTTGCGAGTTGCGTTAAGACGTCGGAACCGGATGCGGCTCTGTAACAGAAACGTTTGCGCCGTTCGGCGCAGCAGATTGCATTTCCAAACCTACCTCAATGCGTTTGAGCAAGACGCGACTCGCAAGACTTTAATCGAGGAGCAAATCCGCGAATTGATCGAGGGCTTCCCGTGGGCCAAACCGATGCAGGCACTGCAAGCGCCGAAGGGGAGCGGTCCGACTGTCGCTGCTAGGATGCTCACCGAGGTTGGGTATTTTTCCCGCTTCGCTGATCCACGCAACTCATCGCCGACTTCGGCCTTGCTCCATGTGAGCACAGCAGCGGCGGCACCATAAGGCCGTGTGGCATGACCAAGGCCGGCAATTCAATCGCGCGGACCGGGCTGTGTTAAGGTGAGATTGCGTCTCTTTTTCCACGAGCAGTGTGAACGGCGCCCAGGTCTATGTCTAGTAGCCGAGGGCGCGGTTAATGGCACGCGGCGGCCGGCGGCCAACGCAGATGGCCTTGGCGGTCTCAATCAGCGTGCTCGCGACCGCGTGCATGCTAACGTCGCTCGCGTCATGCGGCGTAATGGTGATTTTGGGATGCTCCCAGAAGGGATGGGACGGCGGCAAGGGTTCGGTCGCGAAGACGTCGAGCGCCGCGCCCGCCAACTGACCGCTGTCGAGCGCCGCAAGCAGGTCCGCTTCCATTAGGTGTTCACCGCGGCCGATTTGGACTAGGTAACCGCCGCGCTGCATTTTGGTGAACACTTGCGCGTCGAGGATGCCGCAGGTTGCACGCGTGAGCGGCAGGAGGTTGACGAGCACCTCGGTTTCATTGAGCATCTCCCCAAGTCCGGCCGACCCATGGTAGCTGCGCGTCGTACCAGACATCGGCTTGGCCGTCCGGCTCCAGCACAACACGGGAAACCCGAGGTATGCGAGATCGGCGGCGACCTTGCGCCCAATCTCGCCGTAGCCCAGGATGCCAACCTGGACGCTGTCGACGTTGCGCTGCGGGCGAGGCTGCCAGACGCGATCGCGCTGTTGCGTTTGATAGGTAGCAAAGCCGCGTTGATGGCCGATCACGTGCCAGGCGACAAAGCCTGACATCATCTGCGCCTGTCCGGGATCGACGACGCGAACTACATCGACGTCAGGCTTTAGGCTCGGACAGCGGACAATATTGTCTACGCCAGCTCCGATCGAACATACCGCCTGCAAATTTGGGTAACCCGAAAACGCTTCGTCCGCCGGATGCCATGCCAGAGCGAGGCGAACATCGGTGTCATTATGTTCATTATGATCGACCACTTCAACCTGATCGGCGATGCGCGAAATCTCGGCTCCAAGACAAAGGCGCAAATCCAGTCGGCTCGAGACGAGTGCGCACCGCAACCGCGCCTCTTTGGCAAGCCGATCGGGCGTCGTGTTCTCGATTGCAGCCATGAGAATCCTCCATGATTCAAAAGCCATCGCCGGACACCTCAGCCGGCGCGACGCAGCAATGCAATTTGCTTGCCGCCGCGTGCGTTAGAGTTCATTGGTGTAATCGCTAAAGAGCGCGCGCATGCGAGCCGCGCTCCCTTGAAGAGCGCTGTCAGCTACCCGACAAGACGCGTCGCATAGGCAACAGGCGGGATCCAAAAAGGTGAGTATTGTCAAGCGCGTGGGCGCTGGCATGCGACTTGCCAATTCGCGGGCACCCTCGCGGGATTGGCGTGCTTGAGGTTACTTTGGTGGCTCGCGGGATTGTCGATGTGAGGCCCAAGGCGCCGGCGGTGCGCTTGAGCCTGGTCGAGTGTGAGCTGGTTGCGGAATGCTGTTTTCTATCTGATAGCCATCCTATCCAACTCTTAAGATTTGAATCTTTTTGGTGGTGGTGGACGTGGAAAAGATCGATGCCCTTATTGTGGGTGCCGGTGTGGTCGGTGTCACCGCAGCCTTGGCTCTCCAGCAGCGCGGCCTGAAGGTGCTGATACTGGACCAGCACGCCCCAGGGCAGGGCTGCAGTTTTGGCAATGCCGGCGTCATCGCTCCAACAGGATTTCCTCTCAACGCTCAGTTTCGTGTTTCCGAGCTTCCAGCTCAATTCCTGAAAGCGAGTTCACCCGCTGCCCTCGATTGGGCATCAGTGCCAAGACTCTTGCCTTGGGCCGTGGAGTACGCGAAGGCCACTCGACCGGACAGGGTCAAACGTAACACAAGCTTGCTTCATGACTTAGGGCGCGAGGCACTTCGATCCTACGAGCTGCTACTCCGGACTGACCTCCCGCCGATCAATAGGCGTGGCTACCTCGTTGTCCACCTTTCAACTTCTGAGGCGCAGGCAGCAACCAGTTTGAACTCGATTCGCACCTCGCTCGGCGCGGCTGTTAGGATGCTGTCCGACGCAGATCTCGTTAAGATGGAGCCCGTCATTGGCGGGTTGACGCGTTGTGCTACGTTTATCGAACGAGCGGCTCACGTGACAAATCCAGCGGCGTTCGTCGTCAAGCTCGCGGAGGTATTCGTCCAACGCGGCGGCGTCTTGCGCTGCGAACGCGTCCAGAATCTGGAATGCAAAGGAAGTGGAGAGGTGCTAGTTAGGGGAGCTCGCGAAAGCTACTCGCCCGAGACGGTGGTTCTCGCAACCGGCGCCAACGCGAAGCAGCTCCTTGCGCATTGTGGCCACAGAATCCCGCTCATTGCCGAGCGAGGCTACCATCTTGAACTGGATGTCGAGCCTGGATTCATCAGCCGGCCGCTTAGTCTGCCAAGCCTGGGTGCGGTCCTTACGCCCAGCGAACGAGGGGCGCGGATTGCCGGCTTGAGTCACTTTGGCTGGCCAGGTTTAAAACCCCGACCCCAGTTGCTCTCATCAGCGCTGGGGCGAGTACGCAAACTGCTACCGACGCTCAAACCCCGACCCGGTTGCCAGGTTTGGAGCGGCGAACGTCCGGCGACACCGGACTCGGTGCCCATCGTCGAGCAGGTGCCGGGCCATCGTCGCATATTTGTGGTCACAGGTCACGGACATGGGGGACTCAGCTTGGGTGCGGTCACGGCACGAATCGTTGCCGATCTCGTGACAGGCAACGCGTCTCCCTATGCGAGGCGGCTCAATTCAGAGCGCTTTGGTCTTGAGGTGAAAGACTCTACGCCGCTTTGCGTCTAACGAACCGACAACAAAAGATCGAACAGCCAGAGCAGGCCACGAACGAGCCGAAATGACCGATTCACCTAAGCCCAAGACGTTGAAGACCGACGGCATCACCGCGCCGCTGAGCCATGTCACCTTCCGGCGCATCTGGCTCGCGAGCCTCCTCTCCAACATCGGCAGCATGATCCAGGATGTCGGCGCGGCCTGGACAATGACGCAGATGACCGCCTCGGCCGACAAGGTCGCGCTAGTGCAGACTGCGGCGATGCTGCCTCTCATACTGATCGCGATGCCAGCCGGTGCAATTGCCGACATGCATGACCGGCGTATCGTGGTGCTAGTGTCGCTCTTGATATCGCTGGTCGGCGCGACCGCACTGACGACGCTCGCCTGGCTCGGCCTGATCACGCCGAATCTCCTGCTGGCGCTCTGCTTTATCGTCGGCAGTGGCGTGGCACTGATGTGGCCGGCCTGGCAATCCTCGGTCAGCGAGCAGGTGCCCTCGGAAACAGTGCCTGCGGCGGTAGCGCTGAACGGCATTAGCTACAACATCGCGCGCAGCGTTGGCCCAGCGATCGGCGGCATCGTGGTGGCGTCCGCCGGCGCAGAGGTCGCATTCGCGCTCAGCGCGCTACTTTATCTGCCTCTGATTGTCGTGCTGTTCCTGTGGAAACGCAACGCTGAACCCTCGAGTCTGCCGCCTGAAAGCCTTAGCCGCGCGATTGTTTCGGGCGTGCGCCACATCAGCAATTCGCCAGTAATCAACATCGTACTGGTCCGCGTTATGGTGATCTGGGCCGTCGGCAGCGCGATCATCGCGCTGATGCCGCTGGTGGTGCGCGATCTCCTGCATGGCAGCGCTCAGACCTATGGCCTCATGCTCGGCAGCTTGGGCATGGGCGCAGTCGTCGGCGCGCTCAAGATCACCGAGATCCGCAAGCGGATGAGTGGTGAGGCCGCGATCCGCGCCTGCGCACTGTCCATGGGTGGGGCGATCGCCACCGTGGCGCTGAGTCGCGCACCGGTGTTGACAGGGGCGGCGCTGGTCGTAGCGGGGGCCGCTTGGATGATGGCTGCAGTGCTGCTCAATGTCTGCGTGCAATTATCGGCGCCGCGTTGGGTGGCGGGGCGCTCGCTCGCAGCCTACCAAGGGGCGGGAGCAGGCGCGGTTGCCGTTGGCAGCTGGGGCTGGGGCCATCTGACCAATGCCGCCGGTATCGAAATGGCCCTTCTCGTCTCCGCCGCTCTGATGCTGGCCTCGCCGTTCATTGGCATGTGGCTGCCCATTGCCGCGCATTGGCGCGCGGGGCGCGGAGCCCGTGGTCCTTAGGGATCCCGAGGTGCGGGCTGGCCTCGACCAGGCGCAACAGCTCCTTGGCAGTCGAGATCCAGTATCAGGTTTCGAAGGAAAATGCGCGGATGTTTCACTACATCATGCAGGAGGTGCAGCTGTTACGCCAGCGCAACGGCGCCTATGGGTCGATCGCATACAACATCGCAGCTCCCGAACCATGGACCGAGCGCTATAACTGCCCGACCTGGGTCGACTGCTTGCGCCGGCGCAACCGCTCGACGCAGTCGGAGCGCGTAATGGATCAGCAGGCGATGGCCCTTTATGTCCGTTCCGTCCCGGTGCGCGTCCACCGCATGCTCGAGCGACCGACCGGCTGGTACGCCGGTAGGATGACACTGATGCGGAGGGTGGCTAGGCAGTCGGATGGAGCGCGCAAGCTGCCGGCCTCTTAAGGAGTTGATCATTCATGATGCGTTGCAGATGGCCGTGATGGCCGTCGAGTGCAAACAATGGCGCTCGAAACCGTCCCGGTACGGCGAGCTCGGCGAGTCCTTGATCGATCCGATGCTGGTTGCGCATTCCCGCGCATTTCAGCAGCTTGTTGTTTGATCACGACTGTTTCGTGTATTAGCCGCGAGTATGGGCAAGTCGTGTGAGAGCGCTTGTTCGATCACTTCCCTCTCTCTATGAGCTACTATCTTGCATTTGATATGCCGACGTACGTGCTCATCGATCAGGCCTACGGAAGCCGGTTCCAGTGCGGGACCATCAATGCGCGAAGATTGAGGTTGTACAGGTAATGGCAGCCGCCGTCTTCGGCCCAACCGCGAAGTGAATCAGTCTCATCAGGCGCCGCCAAGGTCGTAAGGACGAGTTCTGCCGCACTTGGCAGGCCGGAGTCCCTTAGCAAAGGAGAGGCCGCGGGCTTGTGCAGATCGAGCAGCTCGCCAATATAGGCCAAAGTGAGACAGCCCGAGCTGCGAACACCTGAGAATCTGCATGTATGGCTAAGGGCTACTGAGAAATCTTCGCTGGTGTCCTTGCAAGCCGCATTTGGCAATGCCCTGGCGGATAGATACGCTAGTTAGCGCGCCACTCATGTCCCTGATTGAAATTGTACCTATACGAAAGCGGGTTTGTTGGTCCCGTGCAGCACAAAGTTGACGAGGCTTTGAACGTCAAACACCGGTCTACCAGTTTTTCGCTGAATTGCCGCTGCAAATGGCGGCAAGTTGTGGCACTCGCAGACAAACGCCTTGATATCGGGAAAGCGCTCCAGCAGCTCTGCTGAGGTGCCGGCGACGCAAGCTTCTATTCGTTCGAAATCTAGTCCGCCATTGCCATTCAGGTATGGTTCAGCAAACTCCTTGTGGCGCTGCAATCCAAGAACTGCCGTTGGCACAGCGTCGGAAACGCCTGCTGATTGCAAATAGTTCTTTGTGAGCGCTTCATCGTTTGCGGTAATTACGCCTACTCGGCCCTGGACCAGACGGTGCACAAGCGGAATCTGCAGCAGTGATGACGCGATAAACGGGACCCGCAGCTGCTTTGCAATCGTATCTTGCAGAGGGATAACAAATCCGCACGTCGTTGTGACAAGATTGGCGCCCATTTCCTGCAATTTTAGCGCACCCTCTAGATACGGAGCCAGCAAAGCCGGATTTGGAACGGGGTGCACCACGTCCCTAGTGGTTACACCGCAAAGGACGTGTAGAATGGTCCGGCAAGGATAGGAATCTGAACTACCCGCGTCCCCCGCGGGACGACGGAACGACTTTGATGGTAGGACAATGACCCCGACGGTGATCATAGCTCTGCTCCTTTGTTGTTAGAGATCGCTCGAAGACGTGGTCAATTTGGATGAACCATTTTGTCGCTTGGATCGAAGGAAACCACGTCGGCAACCGGACGCACCAAGGGAATGCCATCTGTCCCGTGGCGGCACCAAAATCGAATGCACGACTGCTGTCGCGGGACTCCAAACCCGAACCAATAATACGAATAAGTCGTCTGGATAGCTGTTGCGCGTCCTCCATAGCAGGGCGCCGTACCACGACACGCTATTTCGCTCGTACATCTCGCCTTAATCTCGTAACGGCGATGGTGGAAATTGCTGAAGAACCAGTGGCGCCGCATCAGCGTATCGATCAGGTCCCAGGCAAGAACCGAGTGTGATTTGCATGCTGGAGTGCTTTCAGTTGACAATTGATCCGCGCGACACAAGTCAACAAATAGTTGACGTGCTTTTTTCATCAATTGGTAAGGTTAGTAGTTGACCGGCGACGCAATTTTGTACCCTGTGAGAGAATTGATATAACTCGCTTGCACCCCATCGCGGCGCGCCCCGTGATGAGCGTTCAACCCTTAGGTTGTCTTGCATCTAGGAGCTTTCCGGTGAACTTCCTCGGAATGGATGGACACCTGTAGTAGGCTCGAAGAGCCATGAAGTGTGGAACGGAAGGACGTCAACGTCGGTCGTTTTACGGACGGCTACAAGCGGCAAGCGATTGATCTCGTAGCGTCGAGCGGGCGCTCGATCGGATGTCGCCAAGGAGCTTGGCCTGCGCGATTCCGTGCTGCGGCGGTGGGTGGAGCAGCGAGGGGCCCGGCTGGAGCCGACGGCGGCGACGCGGCACTCACAACGCAGGCGACGCTGCCGTCGGCGGACCACGCGGCAGAGACGCCGCGTTTGCAGCGAGAGAACGAACGGCTGCGCATAGAGCGCGACATTTTAAAAACGGTCTAGCACCGTCGCGCACCTGTGCGGCGTAGAAACAGCCTCGCGCTATCCTGGACGGCTGGGAGGGTAGCGGCCGCTCGATTATTGGACACAATCCCCGTAAAAAAACATGGTCCATGGGTGCATGCGAACTTGAGAGTGGTGACGTCGTCTTGGCGACGATCCCGATTAGGAAGATGACGATTGGGATAGCCCAGACCCTCCTGCTCATCATTGAACGGAGGATTGCCATGCTCAGGAAGAGGACGGCCGGCGACTGCCCGGAACTTAGGGTGGTCAACGTCGGGGCCGGCGCCATCGACATCGGATCAAAGATGCACATGGCCGCGGTGAACCCCACTTGCACCAACGTGCCTGTGCGCACTTTCGGCACATTCACGCGAGACCTGCATGAGCTGCCGTACTGGTTCAAAACGTGCGGCGTTACGAGTGTCGCGATGGAATCCACCGGGGTCTATTGGATCCCGGTCTACGAGATCCTGAAGCAGCGGGTTTGAGGTGATTCTGGTCAATGCGCGTTCGCCAAGAACGTCCTCGGGCGCAAGACCGATGTCAGCGATGCCGCGTGGTTGCGCCAGCTTCACTCCTGTGGCCTGTTACGCCGCGGCGGCTTACGACCTGATGCCGAGATCGCAACCCTGCGCGCGTATCTGCGCTAACGGGAGCGGCCGGTGGAATATGCCGCCGCCCATATCCAGCATATGCAGAAGGCCCTGATGGAGATGAATCAACTCCATCATGTGGTCACGAATATCACGGGCGCAACCGGCGTGCGTATTATCTGAGCGATTGTTGTAGGCGAGCGGAATCCTGACGTCTTGGCAACCTATCGGGACGCGCGATGCCATTCATCCATCGCGACGGTCCGTGCGGCACTGGTGGGCAACGACCGGCACGAACATGTCTTCGCGCTGACCTAATCGCTTGAACTCTACGACGTCTACCAGGCGAAAATGCTGGACTGCGACCGCAGGTCCTGATCGCGGCGCTGAACAATAAAAGCGCAAAGTCGGTCGGAGTTATTCAAGCCACACATCAAGACCGAAACAGATCAACGCGCCTACCTTCGATGGCAGGACCACGCTGTACGGCGTGCTCGGCGTCGATCTGACCGAGATCCATGGATTGGGTCCATCGCTGGCATTGAAGCTCGTCGGTGAGTGTGGCACCGCTCTGCAAGCATGACCGAGCGCCAAGTACTTTACCTCCTGGCTGTGCCTTGCACCAGGCAACAAAATCTCTGGCGGCAAGGTGTTGTCCTCGCGCACACGGAGATCGTCCAGTCGCGCAGCCGCACTGTTGCGGTTGGCAGCAACAACCGTCGGGCGGAGCTATACGGCGCTCGGTGCATTCTACCGCCGACTGCCCTCACGTGCGGGTAAGTCAAAGGCGGTGACAGCGATTGCCCGCAAGATCGCAGTTTTATTCTACAACACCCTCCGGCCCGGCATGCAGAGACCCCGGCGCGGATCACAATGAGCAGCAATATCGCGGCCGTGTCTTCGCTCACCTTCGGCGCCGAGCCAAATCTCTGGGCTTCGTGTTACAGGCCATTCCAGGCGCCCCCGATCCGGCTGTTTCTTAGGAAGTCGATCGCGATCTTTGCTGGAACACGGACATGAGAGTCCGCTTCATCGAAGATCGCCGCGCCGATTATCCGGTGACGCTCCTGTGTGACGTGCTTGGCGTCTCGCCGGCCGGCTATTATGCCTGGCGCTCGCGCCGAGAGAGCCGACGATCTGCTGCCAATCGTGACCTCGTCGACCACATCAGGCGGGTCCACCGCGACACCCGCGGGCGTTATGGCAGCCCGCGTATCCATCTCGAGTTGAAGGCTCAGGGCCGCGGGGCGAGTTAGCTCGGACGCGAAGAAGGCGCGGATAGCTGCGGAGAGCCAGCTGCCGGGAGCTGAGGCGGCGTCGCTGGCGCGCAAGCATGGCGCAACACACTGGCAGGCTTACGATTGGCGTCGGCGGCTCCGGCACAGTCAACTGGCGCTGCCAGAGAGCGAGGCGGCATCGTTCGCGCCCCTGATGGTTGATGCCACATCGGCGCCAGCGCGAGCCTTGAAGGCTGTCCAGCGAGGGGGGAAATCGTAATCGGCGACATAGTGATCCCAAACGGCGGTTGATGTCGAGCAGCTGTCGGAAATGATCAGAGCGGTCCGGGCATCGCGATGGTTGGCACCGGGCGCGATCTGAAGATCTACGTGGCGACACGACCCGTTGATTTCCGCCGCGGTCTCGACGGGGTCGCGGCTGCAGTGCAGGAGATGCACGGCTTTGATGCGTACAGTGGCGCAGCGTTTGTGTTCCGCGCCAAACGCGCCGACAGAATCAAGATTTTGATCTGGGATCGCACTGGTGCTGGTGCACAAGCGGCTCAAGGGCGCCAAGGTTTGCATGGCCTCAGATTTGCGACGGCGTGATGTGAATCTCACCGGCGATGCTCGCCGCCTTGTTTGAGCGGTTGGATTGGCAATTGGTCCGGCCTGAGCATGCGCGACGTCCGCAGCTTGCGGGGTGACTGCGGCAGAGTGGCTCATGAGCGTCGCAGCAAGTGGAATTTGTCGCGCTTATGTGTTCGACTTGGCGCGTGGACCTTACTGCTCTCCAGAAAGAAAGCGAGCGTTTGCAGGCTCTCCTGGTCGAGACGAAAATGGCTTTGGCCGCGTCCGAGGAGGCGCGGCGCCGGCTGGAAGTCATCGTCGGCCAAGGGCCGTTCGGACGGCCGATCTGGTGCGCCTCAGCGCAACCGCAGGCGGCTGCCGGCGCACCTGACGCGGGTGGAACAGATCATCGAGCCGAAGAGCAGGCTGTGCCAGTGCGGCTGCGGCGAGATGGCGAAGATCGGTGAGAACATCAGCAAACGGCTTGATCTGATTCCGGCGCAATTGCGTGTCCTGGTCACGTGCCGCCCGAAATACGCCTGGCGGCGCTGCGCGAACTCCGTTGTGCAGGCGTACGCACCGGAGCGCGTGGTGCCAGGCGGACTGCCGACCGAGGCACTGATTGCCCAGGTGATCGTCGCCAGGTTCGGCAATCACTTGCCGTTCTATCGGCAAAGCAGAGATCGATGGCCGTCAACGGGGGCCGACTGGGTCGCGCGACGCTGGGCAATTGGGCTGGCCTGGCCTGCTTCCACCTTACGGCGATCGCCGATCACATGCGAAAGCACCTGGCCGCGGCGGATCGTCGGTTCATGGACGAAACCACGGCGCCCGGTGCTCAATCCGGGACGACGCACAACCAAGAAGGGTTTCTTCTGGGCGATGGCGTGCGATGATCGCGGCCATGCTGGCCAAGGTCCGATCGTGCTGTTCGGCTATGCGCCGGGCCGGAGCGGTGAGCATGCCAAGCGATTCCTGCAGAACTTCCGCGGGCGGTTCCTGCAATGCGACGGCTATGAGGGCCACGATCGGCTGACGCGCATCGAGCGGCCCCAAGGACCATCGGCGCTCGTGCATTGCTGGAGCCATCTGCGTCGACGCTTTGTCAAGCTGACGCGCAACACCAAGTCCCCGATCGCTGAGGTCGCCGTGCGGCAGATCGCAGCCTTTTACTCTGTGGAGGCGACCGTGCGCGGCTCGTCGCCGGAAGTCTGGCTCGCTGCTCGACGGGAGCACTCGGCGCCGATTATCGCCGCCCTGAAACCGTGGCTCGAAAAACAACTGTCGATGATCTCCTCAGGCTCGACACGGGCTGAAGACATCCGTTACGGGCTCGCCCATTGGCAGAGCATCACCCGCTTCCTCCGCCCGTCTCGAGTTGGACACCAACTCGGTTGAAAACGCCATCAGGCCGATTTGCCTGACCAGAAAAAACGCGCTCTTCGCCGGCAATGAAGTTGTGCCGAAGATTGGGCACTGCTCTCGTCCATCGTCGCAACCTTCAAACTGAACGACGTCAACCCAGTTGCATACATCGCCGAGACGCTCACGGCCATCCTCGACGGTCACCCGCACAGCGCAATCGAGGACCTCATGCCATGGAGGCTCCGAAAGGCGTCAAGCCCAACCCCATAGGGGATCGGTGAAGCGCTTACCTCTATCGGGCCGCTGTCATGGACCTGTACAGCCGGAGGATTTTCGGCCGGGCAATGGCGGATCATTTGCGCGCCGACCTGCCCTTGGCAGCCTTGCGGATGGCGATCTCGGCGCAGCGGCCAAGTGCCGGCCTGATCCACCATGCCGATCGTGGCGTTCAATATGCCTCAGCGGAGTACCCCAAGCTGATGCAATCCGCCGGCCTCAGGCCGTCGATGAGCCACAAGGACGACTGCTATGACAATGCTCCGATGGAGAGCTTCTTTCACACGCTCAAGACGGAGCTCGTCCACCAAAGGCACTATGCAACACGGGCAGAAGCACACGAGATATCTTTGCCTATATTGAGGGCTTCTACAATCGAACTCGTCGTCACTCCGCCATCGGCTTTATCAGCCCGATCGAGATAGAGCTAAAAGAAGCTTAACCCTGTCCATTTTTTCGGGGGAAGATCACCGGCTCCTAGATGTATTCGGGAAGAACTTGGATCGTGGCATTGCATGCCTTTCACTTCGGTTGTCTCCCAACCTTCGTGGCTGGCGGTAGCCCATTTTGCGAAGGGTGCAAATCTAGATTTTGATTTGGTGCCTTCTCATCGAAGTGTGGGACTGCAATGACCTGCCACTGAGGTTTCATCCAGCAGCAGTTCGAGTCTCGCAGTTTGTACGCCAAGTGGCTCGAGTGGAGCAACGGACGATCGGCGGAGCTGGTCGGGGTTGCGCAGCCGATCGTCCGTTGCGGAGAAGTGTGCGGCATAGGCCGCGGGGATCAGGTACTTCGGCGACGAGTGAGGCCGCGGGATATCGTAGTCGGCTCTGTGCGCTTTCGTAGACTAAGAGGTGGAATGCCTTCTCCGTCCTCAGCGCAGTGGTGCAACTGAGGCCAAGCGCCGCACTGATCTGCAAGTCTCAGCGCCTCTGTGGGATGGCCGTGTTGCTCTCGTCCGATTTACGACATCAGGGGTCTGGTAGACAAGTTGGCACGACGAAGATGGAGCAGAATCATCCTAGTCGCCTAAGACTAGTTTCTTGGGCGTCCCGCGAAAGCAGCTGGCCCTAGGCGAGAAACGTCGAGATAGCAAAAGGATACCAAACGCGGCTCGAGTAAATCCAGTCGAACTGGATAGTTTTGCCGTTATGGCCCGGCTCACTGCCGCCGGCAGACTCCGGGCGACTCCGCACGAACTAAATTCGAGGTTTCGAGCAGCTGCGGATGGTGCGGCATTGTTCTTTTCCAATAGGATCCTGACGCGAGCATCTGTATTGCGCTGTCAAGTCTAGGCTAACAGTCCGGGGAGCCGAGCGCAGTATCCGCCTTCAAGCCGGCTCATTCTTTCTGAGTTTTGGCACGGTCGTTGCTGGGTGCTGGCGGAGAGCTGGGGGCCGATCTAGGGGGCGAGCCGCGGCCGCGCCCTCAAAGAAGTTCCTTAGCAAGTTCGCCGAGGCTTATTTTGCACGAGTTGTGTGATGAGAATGGCGGAAGTGCAGGAGAGAAACACCTCGTCAAGAACTGGCCATGACGGTGACTATCGCTCGCTTGTTGCAACCTAAACTGGGTAAGCCATGCCTAATGAGGATCTTAATCGATCCACGCCTGTGATGGGATTCGAACTCTCAAGCGAAGGAACCAACTCGCATGTATCCCACCGAGCTCCCACCACTCCTTGCTTCCGCGCGGCGCATTGTCGTGAAGGTCGGCTCGGCTCTCATCGTCGACTCAGCCAGCGGCAAAATTAGAGAGTCATGGCTTGAGATGTTAGCCGAAGATGTCGCGCGGCTCCGTGGGCGTGGCCAAGATGTCGCTGTGGTTTCGTCGGGCGCAGTCGCTATTGGAAGATATGCTCTTGATCTACATCAGAAAACGCTGTCGAGAGCAGACCGGCAGGCTGCCGCTGCGGTCGGGCAAATGCACCTTGCCAGAATGTACAAGGAAACATTTGGGCGATCTCGGTTGACGACAGCACAGCTTCTACTCACTCTAGATGACACTACCGAACGGCAGCGTCTGCTCAGCGTCCGCGCAACCCTAATCAAGCTACTGAGTTTACGAGCAGTCCCTGTGGTCAACGAAAACGACGCTATAACGGGGAGCACAGCGAGCTTCGGTGACAATGATCGGCTTGCCGCCCGCGCTGCACGGTTGATTGGAAGCGACGCGTTGGTGCTTCTGTCCAACGTGGCTGGCCTTTACTCGGCAGATCCAAATACGTCATCGACTGCCATTTTGATAAAAGAGATACATGATTTGACGCCGGAAATTGAACGCATGGCCACTGGCGCGCGGTCTGGCTACAGCTCTGGCGGCATGGTAACAAAGCTGGTCGCCGCGCGTATGGCCCTTGCCTCTGGATGCACGGTGATAATTGCGGATGGTCGGGATGCGCATCCTCTCTCAGCTATTGACGCCGGTAAGGCTTGTACCTGGTTTCATCCCTCCACTGCTGCACGTATCGCCCGAAAAACCTGGATCGCGGGCACATTGAAACCAGCCGGCGTTCTCGTCATTAACAATTCGGCAGTGACACAGCTACGACTAGGCAGGAGCCTTTATGTCGTAGGAGTAATATCATCTCATGGAGATTTTGCCCGCGGCGATGCTGTTGTCATACGCGACGTTCACGGCCTAGAAGTTGCTCGAGGTCTTTCAATCTATTCCAGTACAGAGCTGCGCTGCATCACTTGGCGCTTCGGAATAGAAGCGCGCCCCCCATTTTCTTGTCGTAAGCTTGAGCAGATCGTTCACAAGGATGATCTGACACTTTCCGAATGAGCTAATGTCCGATTAGAAGCTAAGTGAATCCGTTTGCCCTTGCCGAATTGTGGCTTTGCGCCGTGGATCAGGTGGTGCGCCCGTATCCCTGCCTGCGTCGTCAACCTGTATTAGAACCCGCGACCGGCTATCTAAGTCGTCCGTTAACAAGCCGGATTGTTTTTCGGCTGGAGTTGCGTCGTAGAGCATGAAACGCAAAAGATTGCTCAGCCATGTGAAGATGCGGCGGAAGTTGCGGCTGACAGGCGGACGTTGGCGGCATTGCCGGCGCGGCCCTTGAGATAGCAGGGGGGGCGAGGTGGCCTTCGACCTTCGGGTGGCCGATCACGGGCTCGATGGCAGATCGGCGTCGCAGCTCGCGTTTGATGCGCCGAAGACGCCGCGTTTCTGAGATGAAGACGCGGCGTGGATTTCGTCATGGCCACGGTATCCTGTGTCGACGTTGGGCTCGCTCGATCGCACATCTGGTCAGTGTCTCGGTATCGTCGATGACTTGGCACACTGACCGTCGTATCGGTTGTCCGCCAGCGCCTTGGCGTGCAGCACAAACTGGCCGCTTGCGGCAGGCCGATTATTGGAGAGATGGAGGCTTTGACTCCGAACTCGTAGGGGCGCGGGCGGCCTTGCATTGTCGATGCATGCGACCTCGGGGGCGTGGAAGAAATAGAATTTCCAGCCGCGCCCGCGCTGTTGCTGCGACCGGATCTGGAGTCCCGTCCCAGCGGCAGGACGAATGCCTCCTCGAGGACTGGCCGACCTTCGACCTTGCGACGGATGCCGCGGATGATCCGGCCGAGCCGACTGCGCAGCTGCCGCTTAAGCTGTTTGCCATGGGCGTAGCCCGAAGCCATCGTCGCCACGTTCTTGGCAATCCGAGCATAGGATTGCCGCAACCTAACCTCATGCTTCGTCGCCAGTCGGGGCAGACCCTTGATCGCCGCATGCAGTAGCTTGGCATCGGTCGGACGGTGATTCGCTGCATCGTGGTATCAACCGCCACCGCGCCAGGTCTTTGTCACGCTACGCGCCGGCCCCGTGCGCCACCCGCGGGCTCTCGGCCAATGCCGATTCAGCTTGTCGCCGAGCCGCTTGCGCCAGTGGCTCAGGTCTGAGCGCTCGTGCGGGAACGCATGTTGGAAGAACTCTTCGCGGGTGAATACACTGGAAATACGGGTCGTGGACCCAGCGCTCGGTGACAGGATATCCAATTTATCAGGTCGTGGCTGTGAACAACGATGTCCGAACGCGTCGTGCCCTCTAGTGTCATCAACCAGAAATTCGTGATACTAGATGCCTGGGTTTGAGAAATTGTATCGGCAGAAGCGCTCGATGAAAGCGAGGATGTCGTCGGTAGAGTGGGTCTATTTGAATGGCTTGGGATCGGCATTGTGGTGACTGATGAAGTCCACAATTTCTGCGGGCAGAGTTCAGACGCTGCGATAGATGCCGCCGGGTCTTCTTCAGTGATGGGCGTGCGAAGAAGCGCTTGACTTTATTGAGCCAGGACGAGCTGATGGGGGTGAGATGGACATGCCAGCGCGACCGTCTGGTGAGCCAGTTGCGGATCAGTGGGCCTTGGCGTAGTTGTCCATGACGAGATGGACATCGAGACCGCGCGGGACAGCGGCCTCGATCTCGTCGAGGAACTTACGGAACTCTGCGGTACGGTGACGGGCATAGCATTTGCCGATGACCTTGCCCCTCGCAATATCGAGCGCTGCGAAGGGTGAGGTCTGCCGTGACGCGTGTAGTCGTGGCTGCGACGCGCGCGGACTGACCAGGGCGCATCGGCAACATGGGCTAGCTACGGTCGAGCGCCTGGATTTGGGACTTCTCGTCCACACGCAGGACGACGACATGCCGGGGCAGGCAGACGTAGAGGCCGACCATATCGCGCACCTTGGCACGAAATCCGGGTCGGTCGAGAGCTTGAAAGTCTCCATGCGATGACGCTGCAAACCGATGGCTCGCCAGGTGCACTGCACGCCTGGGACCGACAGTCCACTTTCCTTGGCCATGCCGCGCGAACTCCAGTGGGGAGCCTCCTTTGGAAGGCTTTCCAAGGTCCTTACGATGGTGGCTTCGATGCACGACATCATTGATCTCCAGCGGGCTCCGAGCCTTGGCTGGTCGCGCAAGCCCTCCAGGCGTTTCTGTACAAAGCGCTGACGCCACTTGCCGACCGTCATCTCGACTACACTGAGCTTCGCCGCCACCTCCTTGTTCTGGCTACCTTGCGCACAGGCCAGAAAGATCCGGGCCCCGACGCCAGGGCGTGGACCGTCTTGCGGCGACCCGGCAACGCCTTCAACTCAGCGCGCTCCTCATCGCTTGGGATCAGGGGGCTAGTTGCGGCGCTGTTCAATGCTCCATCGCTGTTGTCTTAGCAGGGCATGCGGACTTATGACTTAGGACACTAGAACAGAATAACTCCGGAACGGCATAGGTGTAGCGTAGCATCGCGTTAGTCAGATGCGCTGCATTTCGACTCTGGGACCCAAGCAGGCGTGGTTCAATCTACCGAGAGTCTTCTTAGAAACAAGGGGCGGGGGAACGATAGCGTGGACCGTACCTATTCGTCTGGCCCTTAGCCGTATCCTTATCGAAACTACGTGGCAACCGGCTGCGGCGGGAAGCGGCCATAGAAAGTCTCGCCTTTTGCGGCCATCTCCTCCAAGAGTTTCGGCGGCGTGAAGCGAGGGCCGTATTTGACCTCGAGCTTGTTACAGAGCTCCACAAACTTCTTCGTTCCCATGAAGTCAATATAGGAAAGCGTGCCGCCAGTGAAGGGCGCAAAGCCAAAGCCCAGGATCGAACCGACATCGGCCTCGCGCGGATCGACTATCACATGATCCTCGACCGTACGCGCGGCTTCCACGGCCTGCACCACCAGAAAGCGCTGCTTCAGCTCCTCGACGTCGAGCGTATCGGGATCAAGATGCTTGGGCTGCAGGTCGGCAAGCCCTGGCCACAAGCTCTTCCGGCCCTTGCCCTTCTCAGGGTAATCATAGAAGCCTTTGCCATTCTTGCGGCCGAAGCGGCCCTGCTTCTCGACCAGCTCGACCATCAGCTTTTTATCCGACTGGTCGATCGCGCTCGGACCGAGATCGGCTTCCGTCGCCTTCATGATCTTCAAGCGGAGATCAAGCGCGGTTTCGTCGGACAATGAGAGTGGCCCTACCGGCATACCCGCCATCTTAGCGCAATTCTCAATCATCGCTGGCGGCACGCCCTCCAAGAACATCTCGTTGCCTTCGGAGATATAGCGCGCCACGCAACGGTTGGCGAAGAAGCCGCGGGAATCGTTTACGACGATGGGCGTCTTGCCGATCTGCCCGACATAGTCGAGCGCGGTCGCGAGTGTGACTTCGCTGGTGTTCTTGCCGAGAACGATCTCGACCAGCATCATCTTTTCTACCGGAGAGAAGAAGTGGATCCCGATGAATTGTGTCTGATCGTTGAATTCTTCGGCGAGCGAACTGATTGGCAAAGTCGAGGTATTAGAGGCGAAGATCGCGCCCTCTTTCAGGAGCGGCTGCGCCTTTGCATAGCTGTCGGACTTAACCCTGCGATCCTCGAACACCGACTCGATCACGAGGTCGCAATCCTTAATGGCTGCATAATCAGTGGTGGCGGTAATGCGAGAGAGGGCCGCGTCGCGATCGCGTTCCGTGGCGCGGCCTTTCGTGATTAGATCGTCGTACACTGCTTTGGCATGCATCTTAGCCTTGTTCGCGCTCTCTTGGTGGCGGCTGATCAGAATGACCTCGATGCCGGCGCGCGCCGACACATAGCCAACGCTCGCGCCGACGAAACCGGCGCCGATCACGGCGAGTTTCTTCACCTTGATCGGCGGCACGTTCTGAGGACGCCGCGCTCCCTTGTTTAATCCCTGCATCGACACGAAGAGGCTGCGGATCATCGCCTGCGCTTCCTTCGAGCGCAGGATTTGCGCGAAGTAGCGCGATTCCACGCGCAACGCCGCATCCATCGGCAGCTGCAGGCCCTCATAGACGCAGCTCATCACCGCGCGCGCAGCCGGATAATTGTCGAAAGTCTCGCGGCGGTAGATCGCATTGCTGGCTGGGAACATCATCATGCCAGCCTTGGAATAAACTGGGCCGCCGGGCAGCTTGAATCCCTTTTCATCCCAGGGGGCCACCGCCTTACCGCCGTCCTTAATCCAGTTCTTGGCCGCCCTAATGAGTTCGGCGCGCGGCACGATGGAATCGACCAGCTGCAGCGCCTTCGCGCGAGCAAGATCCATCGTCTCGCCCTTCCGCAGGATCTGCATTGCATCCTGCGGGGAGAGGATGCGCGGCACGCGCTGGGTGCCTCCGGCGCCGGGCAACAGGCCGAACTTGATGTCGGGCAGGCCGAGCCGCGTCTGTGGATTCTCGGCGGCGACGCGGTAATGGCAGCAAAGCGTCAGCTCGAAGCCGCCGCCGAGCGCGAGCCCGTTGATCGCGGCGACCCAGGGCTTGCCTGACGTTTCGATGGCGCGAAACACCAACGAGAAGCGGCGGCTCTGGTCGAACAGCACCTGGTTAGCTGCAACCTCGCCCTTCTCCTTTAGCACTTGCGCGTAAGCGCGGTTCATTCCGTCCAGCATCGAGAAGTCAGCGCCGGCGGACAGCGCCTCCTTGCCGGAGGTGATGACGACGCCCTTCACCGCGGCCTCGGCCGAGGTCTCCTTCACGATTTGCTCAAGCTCGCCCACCGTCGTCTCGTCCAGCACGTTCATCGAACGTCCCGGAATGTCCCACGTGACCAGCGCGATGCCGTCGTCATCGGCGTCGATTTTGAAGTTCTTGAAGGCCATGTGTTGCTCCCTCGGTGCCGGCAGCCATAAGGCGCGGCGAATAATTGGATGGTAGGTGGGCAACGCGAAGCGTGCCCACCAACAAGCGGTTCCGAAAAAATGGTGCGCGTACCTACGATTCTAACACCCGCTCGATGATCGTCGCGGTGCCCATGCCGCCGCCGATGCACAGCGTCACCAGCGCGGTCGCCTTGTTGGTGCGTTCGAGCTCATCGAGCACGGTGCCCAAGATCATCGCGCCGGTCGCCCCTAACGGATGGCCGAGTGCGATCGCGCCGCCGTTGACGTTGATCTTGTCGTTGTCGATCTCGAACGCCTGGATATAGCGCAGCACCACCGCGGCGAAGGCTTCGTTAAGCTCGAACAGGTCGATGTCCGACTTCTTCATGCCGGCGCGTTCGAACAGCTTGTTGGTGACGTCGACCGGTCCGGTAAGCATCATTGCCGGCTCGGAGCCGGTATTGGCGAAGGCACGGATTTTCGCGCGCGCTCTCAGGCCGTATTTCGCGCCCGCGTCCTTGCTGCCGAGCAGCACCGCGCCCGCGCCGTCAACGATGCCAGACGAATTGCCGGCATGGTGCACGTAGTTGATTCGCTCGACCTCGGGATGCGACTGGATCGCGACCGCATCGAAGCCGCCTATCTGCGCGACCTCGACAAAGGAGGGTTTCAGCTGCGCCAGCGACTGCATGGTCGTGTTCGGGCGCATGTGCTCGTCCTTGGCCAAGATCGTGAGGCCATTGACGTCCTTCACCGGCACCACCGATTTGTTGAAGCGGCCTTCGCCCCAGGCCCTGCCGGCGCGCTGTTGGCTCTGGACGGCATAGGCATCGACATCGTCGCGGGAGAAACCGTACTTGGTGGCGATCAGGTCCGCTGAGACGCCCTGCGGCATGAAATATGCGGGCACCGCGATAGAGGGATCCATCGGCAAGGCCCCACCGGAGGCGCCGATGCCCACCCGGCTCATGGATTCGGCGCCGCCGCCAATCACGAGCTCGTGCTGGCCGCTCATGATCTGGGCGGCAGCGAAATTCACCGCATCAAGGCCGGAGGCGCAGAAACGGCTGATCTGTACGCCCGGCACGGCCGCGCCTAAGCCGGCCTTCAACGCGGCGAAGCGCGCGATGTCGGACCCGGCTTCCCCGACGGGATCGACGATCCCGAGAACGACGTCGTCGACAGAGTCTTCCGGCAAATTGTTGCGCTCCTTCAACGCCTCTAGCGGCACGGTGGCGAGCCGCAAAGCGGTCACTTCGTGCAGCGCGCCGTCCGGCTTGCCGCGACCGCGTGGGGTGCGAAGGTGATCGTAGATATAGGCCTCAGGCATGGCGGCTCTCACGGATTTAGGGGCGGGAAAGCATCGCTCGTCTTGAAAGTCCGAAAGCGCTGCGTTCACTCGTTGTTGCTGCCTTATAGCAACGGCCGTGCCACCGCCGTTCAAGTGCTTCAAGCCTATAATTGTGCTTTGAAAAAAGCAGGACTCAAGCGCCTGCCGGGGCGGACTCGACAGGCGTTCTACCGCTGTCAGAAACCCGACAAGGATCAGCGGTCGTTGTACGAAAGATGGACGTTACGTAGCCGACAACCGTCGGAACCGGATTTGCGAGCCACATAGCCCGATGCAAAGAGTCTTGATTAAACGCTCCCAATTCGCTCACGACCTCCGCAACATCCAACAGAACCATGAACCTACTTGAGCCTAAATGAGATCGCGACGCCCGATGATCGTAACCGACGTTAGGCCGCCACTAGCTATCCCTCGGCTAGGTGCGATACAGCCTGGCATGAGCGGATCGGTGGAGGTACGACCATGGTAAATGCCATGTTTGATACCGGGCAGGACGGCGATTCCTATCGTCGCGTCGAGGTGATCACCGGGCAGCGCCGGCGACGGCGATGGACGGGCGAGGAGAAGGCTCGGATCGTCGCGGAGAGCTTTGAGAGAGGTGCGAACATCTCCGAGGTGGCGCCGCGATGGCGTTGTGCATCTCAGTGCGACGCAGCTCGCGATGCTGCTCAGGCGGTCTTGAGTGGACGCGGTTCTCGCCGAAGCTGCGTGGAGCAGCCGGTTGTTGTTGGCTGAGAGGTGAGGATTTCGCTGGAGCATGGAGCGCGCATGCATCGTCTGAATATGCCGATTCGCCGTGATGCTCTCCCGACCGATCCGACGGCTTTGACCGAGATGCTGCTCGCACTTGCGCCGAGAACGAGAAGCTGCGCGTGGCGATGCAGACGCTGAAGGATATAATCTTCGGGAAGCGCTCGGAGCGGCTTGCAGTAATTGTCGCCGACCAACTGGCGCTCGGCCGCGATCTCTCGGGCGGTGAGATGCAAACCAAGCACAGCTTCTGTTGCCGGCAGGCTTACAGACCGTGCCAACCGCAAGTTGGACTCACCGCGCTCGTGGTGGAGACGGCGCTGGCCACGTTTAGCCGGAAATTCTTAGCGAATTGAATCGGTGCGCTGGGGCCGGCGCTTGGACCTACTGAGGCTCCAATCCAGCGGCTGGAACATCTCGAAGTCATGCCATCTCTGTCCCCCTAGCTAGTTCCAACCTGCTTCATTCAGCCAATAGACTGCGCCGCGCTTGCTTGGACGAGTACCGCCATGTTTCCAGGCTGATGCTGATTTCTCCACATTTTCATGTGCGCGCGCGGAAGCTCGGCCCATGGGAAGGCTTCGGACAGACAGGGATCTATCCGCTGTTCCACAACAAGCCGATTGGCTTCCCATACCTGATGTGGATTGGCGAAGTGGCTGCCCTGGACTCTTTTCTGTCGCATCCAGACAAACCGCGCGTCCATCGTCAAATTGTAACCTGAGGTCCCACCACAGAAGACAACCATTCCGCCTCGTTTCACGACGTAGCAGCTGACTGGGAACGTCATTTCTCCCGGGTGTTCGAAGACGATGTCGACGTCGGTGCCCTTTCCTGTAATCTCCCAAATGGCTCTGCCGAAACGGCGCGCCTCCTTCATGTAGTCGCTGTAAGCGGTGTCATGGACATCCGGAAGCCGGCCCCAACAGTTGAATTCCTTTCGGTTTATTACGCCCTTGGCTCCCAATGACATCACATAGTCACGCTTCGACTCGTCAGATATGATGCCAATAGCGTTCGCTCCGGTCACAGCTACGAGTTGGACTGCCATCGAGCCAAGCCCGCCAGCCGCACCCCACACTAGAACGTTCTGACCTGGTCGCACGGCGTGTGGGGGATGACCAAACAACATCCTATACGCGGGCGACAGCGTGCCCGTATAGCACGCGCTCTCCTCCCAGCTCAGGTGTGTTGGGCGTGGTAGTAGCTGACGCGGCTGAACGCGCGCGAATTGCGCAAACGATCCGTCCGGAGTCTCATAACCCCAAATTCTCTGAGAAGGCGAGAACATGGGGTCTCCGCCATTGCACTCGATATCATCGCCGTCGTCCTGATGGGAATGAATGACCACCTCGTCACCCACCTTCCATTTCTTCACGCGATCTCCGACCGCCCACACGATTCCCGCGGCTTCTCCGCCGCAGATGTGATAGGAGTGCCGATGCATGTCCAAGGGTGAGATTGGCTTCCCAAGGGATGCCCAAATAGAATTGTAGCCGATCCCAGTCGCCATGATCATGACCAAGGCGTCCTGCGGTCCTATTGAGGGGATCTCAACGACCTCCACTTGCATCGCACACTCTGGATCACCATGCCGTTCCCGGCGTATCACCCAAGCGTACATATGCTTTGGTACATGACCCACTGGCGGCATTTCCCCGATCTCATAAAGATCCTTCGCAACAGCCTGACCCTGCTTCGCTACGGAAGGATGGTGGCCGCCCGGGTGATTGAATGCAATCATGTGTACCTCGATGTAAATCGGAAGGATCGCACCGACGAGTCGGGCCAATGACGGTCTTCGTCGTGCGGACATCAGGCGTGCGCCTCCGGCGCTACGCGATGGTTATATGATCAGGCCAGTTCCCCGGAGCACTTGCAGTCTCTTAGTGAGATCGCTTTACTTTAGCTCGGGAGGTGAAGACAGCGGCGCGGTGCTCGCCGGAGCATATTTCACAGCTCGGGTGGCAGTTGCTCAATGAGCATCGATAGGACTCCAAAGTCCAGCATTATCGGCGAAAGACCGCAGCAACCGATCTTGAGCCTGAGGCGATCGGCGACGCGTGCAATGTGAGCCAAGCTCTCTTCTTGCCGAGCGCTTCCAAGCGCCTAACGGTGCGACTCTGAGTATTTCTTCGGGCATCCGGAACCTCCTTTCTCCGATTTTGGGTGGCATCGCATGCTCCTTTGCAGTCTCATGAAGCTTTGTATGATCAGATCGAAGTGAGCGACTTGAGCCTACGGTCGGGGACTGTACATCCATAATAAGATCGGTCAATCAAAGAAAACATTCATTATAAGAATTCGAGAATCCGATAGCTTCAAGTGTTCTAGAAGAGCAGCGGCCGCGCGGGGCGTTTCACATTCGAAATGATGACTTGCACAGCTATGTAGTGTGCAGGACCCCGATGAAACCCATCAGTTCGGCAAAATTGAATCGCGAAAAGCAGCTAAGCTCGTGCGTGCCTGCTCTCAGCTAATGAGGCCGGCAACCCATATACTTAGTTTCGTACCTCGGCCGCCCAGGCTCGAAATTGTATCTGCATTGCTTTGCCATGAGCTTTACCAAATCGTCCAGAATGAGCTGCTGGCGGCAAACCGCAGCTAGAATCGCATGCAGAGCCCTACATCTGCCGTGCACTATTCCAAATTCTCAGCGACATCGGCGATGGTCGCTCCCAAAAGCACGCTCGATGTTTCAAGACCCAGCTTTGATATCTCAGTTTCAGCGTAGCGAAGCAGGTCAAGCATGCTCAGCAGTTGCCTGCGCCTTTTGACGTCAACTGCAGATTCGGCGTCCCCTGCAGTCCCGCCTTTTTTGCCTCTTGCGGTTTGCCGAGACGGGAAGTCGTCAAGTCTCGCTTGAGTAGGTGTATTGAAAAAAATTGAACAAGCATCATTGATTATCTTGTCGCCCAGCGAGCTAAGAAAAATTGGAATGTTTATTGTTGAGGGGTTCTCGAGAAGACGTTGGCAGGCGTTCACTGCGTCTCCGATAGGCGGCGATGCTACGAGGATGATATCCGGCTGATGTTCGATGGCCAAAGACACGCTGCGCTCGAATTCCGCCGCAACAACATGAATCCCGGATTGATCGAGGGCTTGCCACAAATCTCTCAAGTAGAGTTTTGCGGCAACTACTAGTGCCACCGGCATTCGGTGTTCTGCCGACAAATGACGGTCAACGGAAACTGAGCCGCCGGGTAGTAATGGGCCGCGGTTCTCGGAACGCTTTTGACCGGCGTGAATTGATTCTCGGTCGTATCATTTCCTACCCCGCTCTCCATGCGAATTTCCAATATTCGGGTCCCCGCGTTAACGTAGGCTTCCAGAGAACTCGCAGTACCTCTCATGTCTCGAACCATCCTATTCCGGGTTTCACCGCCAGCTACAAATTGCGGCGCTCTAATCGGGAGCCGTTTGTCAGGCTCAATGGCGAAGAATACAGTAACCGAGAAAGAGAGTCCCCTACCAATTCTGGAAGGAGACTCATCGCTCTCGCTGTACATATTCGCTCGATCCTACATCCAAAGAATCACGACGCAGAGTCTTGGAGACCCGGGCTCATAACAGCTCTTGGTCGTTGAGTGCGATGGCATGACGTGTCAAGGCGCTCCGCCATCTCGATTGCTGCGCGCAATCATATTGCTCGACTGAGTGAGCGCGCCCTCAGTAGTTGTGGGTGAGCGCATTTAGCTGTGGGTGAGTGCATTTTTTCACCTGGTTTAATGCTCGTTTCCAGATCGGGTAAGTCAGTTACAAAACGCGAAGCGCTCCGTTCGTTAGAAACTTGAGCAAGCCTATCTCGTCCTGACAGTCAAACTCGTCACGTCCGGCGACTCCTCGGCTCGTGGAGGATGGCCGTGCCACGCGCAGCTAACCCAGGTTGACACTTGCTCTCCCAAGACAAGAGCCTGAGCATGTTGATGCTCTCGGGATGAGCGATCGGCCGGCGTGTAAAGCCCAGCGGCTAATGTCGCATGACCATCAGAGATGGGCTAACGCTGCCGCCTGCTTAGACGATGACCGAGATCGCCCGGAAGCGTCGTCGCTTCGGCCATCGGCGCCTGCATGTTCCGCTCAAGCCGCAGTGTCATCTGATCAATCAGAAGGGGCTCTTCCGGCTCCGTGCGGCCGAAGCCATGGTGCTGGCCCTGATGGAGATCGCGGACCGAGGCCTCATCGACGTGGCGCGCAGTTGCGCTTAAAGCTCGTCGGGCTTGCTCGATCCCCGGCTCTGCCAGTTTCCATTATGCTGTCAGTTGCCTCACACCTTAAGGTGGCTAGTATGAACGGCAGCTCAAGCGCGAGCTTAGGGCGATAGAAATCTCCCATCGTCACGATGCCCAGATGATCCGAGCCAATTTGTTTGCAACGGCGATAGCGACGTCGTTCGAGCAGGGCCTCGATTCAGCCCGCCTCCAATCCGTGAGCGTGCCTTTGGGTACCGAACGACGCGGCCTGGTAAAGATTGAGGCGCTCGTCGCGGTCGTGCGGGACGAGACAGATGCTCGCCTGCCCGCAGCAGCGCGCTTCGCCCTGATGGCTATTGCCGATGAGATCGAAGAGTCAGCCGACCAGATTGACAGGCTCGAGCGCGCCATCGTCGTGGAGGTCAAGCGCGACGGGGACATGCATCGGTTGACCACGATCCCCGGTGTCGGCGCCATTACGGCGGCAACCATCAAGGCGCTTGGGCCGGATCCGGGCGGGTTCAAGTCAACTCGCCACTTTGCTGCTGGCTGGGATTGATGCCGCGGTCTCATTCAAGCGGAGGCAAGCACCGGCTGGGACGAATATCGAAGATGGGAAATCCGGAACTCGGCACTCTCCTGGTCGTCGGGGCAACAGCCGTCTTGCGGGTTGCCCGAAACGACGCTCGGACGCGGCCGTGGTTGAAGGCGCTTCTCGCCAGGCGGCCGTTCAAGGTTGCAGCGGTCGCGCAGGCCAACAAGACAGCGCGGATCATCTGGGCGCTTCTGAACAAGTGCGGCACGTACCAGCGTCCCGACCCACTGGTGATCACCGCGGTCGCCGTCTGATGGATGCAGTGACCGCCAAAACGAGCTGACCGGCGCAGGCCGGCAGAGGGCAAGGTGCAACAACAGGCGATGAACCCATGGGACGAAATCCCGAGACGAGTGAAGCTGCTGGCCCCAATGCGATCAAGCGCGCATACCTGATTTGGCTTCTCGTGTCGCGGATCTCATCGAGGCCCGCGGCCATGTGCCGCGCGCAAAGGCCGGACATACGACCGCACCGTTCCAATGTGTGAAATCGACTGAAAAAACTCTTGCCACGCAGGCCGTTCCACATATGGGATCAGGCCCTGGCGCATCACCCGCATGCCAATTGCCTCGTGCCGGGCGGCGGGATCACCCCTGATGGAAGCCGGGTTCATCGTCGCCCTGGCTTCTTCCTCTTCCCGTTCGCGTCCTTCACGGCTGTACCGTCGGCTATTCCTGGAGCGCCTGCAGGCGGCGTTCGATAGCGGCAAGCTCCGGTTCTTCGGCCACCTCGCGCACTTCGTCGAACCGGCAGCATTCGGCTGCCATCCGAACGCCCTCCGCAAGATCGAGGGGGTCGTCTACGCCAAGTGTCCCTTCGGCGGACCAGAACAGGTTCTGGCCTATCTCGGGCTGTACACCCAGCGCGTTGCGATCGTCAACGGCCGGCTCCTTAGCTGTGAGCACGGCCGCGTCCGCTTCCGGTGGAACGATTATCGCGCCGGCAACAAACCCAAAGTAATGACGCTCAAGACTGAGGAGTTCATTCGTCGCTTTCTGCTCCACATATTGCGGAAGGGGTTCCGCCGCATCCGTCATTTCAGCTTCCTGGCGAGCGCCTGCCGCGCCGCCAAACTCACGCGCATCCGAGCGGCGCTTGAGGCGCCGCAGCCACCTCCGCCTGCCGAAGCTGTCGACTATCGTGAACGCTGCGCCATCCTCTTTGGTCACCGCCTCGACTTGTGTCCCATCTGCGGAGGCCGCATGGTCGAGATTGGGCCTGTGCCGCATGCGCCAACGCAGCGACGCGCAGCACCTCACTGCGATACATCATGACCGACGACCTCGACTTGTTCGCTCCCATTGCACGCATCGCCATACCGACGTTCCCACGCTCACAACGCCCGGCGAACGGGCGATAGTCAACCGCCTGGGCTTGACGCTCCGTTCGACGCTATCGACGGCGACATCCTTTGCTGCCAACACCAGCGACCGTCTGTGGCCACACTCGCTCGCGGGCCCGATATCGGGTCAATTGCACCTACCGGCGCCTGGATCGAGCCTCCATAGGTCCGCGCTCACAAGACACCGCTTCGTTCAATCCGGCTTCAAATAGCTCCCCCCGCTGGGCTTGCGGCGAAATCTGCGACGTGGGACCTATTTGAACCCTCCAGTATTCCGGGAATCGAGGAAAGCGACTTCGCCGTCGGATTTGCTCTCTGGATGTGAGCCAGTTCCCACTCGATGGCATCGACCTGCCGGTCCAATCCCTTCAGTTGGTTCACAAGAACAGCTGGTAACTGATCCACTGATCCTGTTCGCGGTTCCGTACATCGCCGGTATATCGCCGGCGCCGAGGGAGCGGGGCCGTCTTCCCCATCAATTGTCGGCTGGGATGAAATGTTGAAGAGGGCTGTTCACGTCACTTGTCCAGGCCCGCATCACTCTCGGAGGCCGGGCATTTTGGTGTGTAGCCTGTCGTGTTCGCCTTGAAGCGGGTAGTGCACCAAAGTTTTCGGCGCTGAAGACATATTCGCGCCCTTCAGTCTCGCACGCTTCGGGCTGCTCTGTCAGAGGCCACGGCGTTTCAAGGATGGTCCCGTCAGGTTCGTCACTCGCGACAGAAAGCAGGTGGCATCTGCGGGGTGTTGCCGAAGTTGGTCCGGCGAATGCTTCCCCATCGCAGCATAAAGCAACAGAAAAGGCTCAGTTGAATGACCTACGTGAAAATGTGATAATATGTATCAAACCAAAGGTCGGACTTAAACGTGACGTACAACGATCTTGATGCGAGAATTGGTGAGCGCATTCGAAGCCAGCGAAAGCGGGTCGGCCTCAGCCAGAAGGAACTCGCGAATCGACTGGACATAGTTTTTCAGCAGTTGCAGAAGCACGAGAATGGAACAAGTAGAGTGCCGGCCAGTCGGCTTTACGAAATTGCCCGGGCGCTGAACACGCCCATTTCACATTTCTTCGATGTCGACCAACACAAACCACTCGGGCGAGCGTCGCCACTCTCGGGCGTTTCTGCAATAGTGGGTGCGCAAAAGGGTAAGCTGGCAAAGCAAGTGCTCGAGCTTGTCGCGGCTTTCACAAAGATCAAGGACGAGGATGCTCGAGCGGATATTGTCTCGTTGGTCGCAAAACTATCGAAGTTGAACGCTAGGCGGTAGAGCCGCGGTCAGCTTCCGACCCGAATGCCAACAACATGCGTTGCGACCGTGTTGTGCTGCTTTGGTTAATGCCTTAGCACGCGCTTTAAGTGTTGTTGGACGGCGCTAGTCGCGGTGCTCGCAACATGTGCTTCCTTCGCCTCAGGCGCGATAGCGTGCAAACCAGCGACAAACCGCCTATTTACCGTCTCCTTCGTTCGCCGAAAAGTGATTTCGGGAAATTCACTGAGGATCTGCGCTCGCGTGATAGCCTTCTCCACAAGGTTACTCGAGTCGACCACCTCGTGAAGCAATTTTTGGTCGGCCGCCCACGAAATCGGAGCAGCCTCGCACCCATAAATGAGATCAGACATCGCCGCTCGGCCCACGAAACTCTCGAGCATATAGCCGCCGATTGTACAGGCGATCCCATGCTTCAGTTCCCACATGAGTAGCTTGGTTGCTGGCGATCCGACGCGCCAATCGCAGGATAGCGCGACCTGAAAGCCAACGCCTATGGCGTATCCGCCGACTGCGGCAACAGTCGGCTTTGTGACTTTGAGTATAGCAGAATAGAAATCAATCAACCTGTCGATTAATGCTTCGATCGCCCCGCCTCCGGAAATCTGGGCCACCTCATTAAAATCACCACCGGCACAAAAAGATCGGTCATTCCCTCCTGTCAATACCAAAGCTCGTATGGCAGGATTATCCTCTGTCTCTCCACATATGGAGCGAATCGCGTTCTCCAGTTCCATGCTCATTGGATTATGAGTGTTAGCGTGATTGAACTGCGCGACTAGAACCGCGCCTCGAGCTTCCGTTTGTAGAATGGCCATCCAGTTTCCAATCAGTCGCTCGCATTGCCAAGTCGCGGCTCGCTCACTGCCTCGACACCTGGAATTCGAGGATAAGTGTCTGCATCTATTTGGAGAACTTGTCAACGATGACGACATCTATTATGAGAATTGGTAGGTGCGTTCACGGAGCCTGAGGGCTCACGATAAAACCGTTTGGCGCTGGGGCCTCCGCTAATTGCTTGCGAAAGACCTGAAGAGCTGCTTTCGACAGGTCTCGCGGGACCAGATCTAACGCCCATGCGTTCCAGAGACTCGACTCGGTCTGCCCATCGCTTCGGATTGTCAGAGCGAGTCCGCGCTCTATCCCGTCACATTCACAGACCTGAAAGTCACAGACATGAAATGCGCTGGCGATGCCGAAGGCGCGAGTTTCGCGTGGTCGCGGCATATGTCGGGCGCGCGGAAGTGGGAGCCGAACATTCGTTTGGGATGAGGGAGACTACGGTGCCAGGGGGCAAACTGACCGTGCGATCGGTGGCGCAGGAACTCGGTCTGAATACCACGCCTATCCGAGACGCCATCGTCCGATCGGCAAGAGCGGCTTGGTCAATCTGGGATTGAAAGCGGTGGTCGTCTCAGTACTCACGATTTCGATTCTAGATGAAGTTGCACTGGAAGGCGGCCTTCGAAGCTACGACGCATATTGGGAATGGGACATCTGGATTTCTTGAGGAGACGCAAAGTCGTATCGATCAGGCGATGGACATGGCGCTCGCCTTAACAAAGCCTCCCACTTCCAGCTCTATCCGGCGTCCGAAGCGCCTCGCCTGATCCCTCATCGAATTGCTCTGGTTGTGCATCGGACCACCGCTTGACGACCTCAATCCCAAGTTTTGCAGTTAATCGGCGCGAACCACCGACGGGCTATTAGCAGACCGAAGGACCGGCACGCTACAAACCGTACGGCGGCGATCGAAAATAACCTACTCCATGCATAGCGTCGTCTAGCAAGTCCATTGTGTCCCGACAGCACGAAGCGGGCACTCGCCGGTCATTGATTTTTGTTGCATCAAATCCCAAAACGCGGTATCAAATGAGGGCGAGGTAGCATAGGTGCCGATCCTGCTATCTGGCCGAAGTCTAAATCGCAGTTTGCGTGCGTTTAGCTGGTTAGGGGTACACTGGATCCAGACCCGTTGATGCTGTCCTTCGCGATGTCAGATTTGAGAGCAAAATGATCGGCAATTGAAGGCCTTTTTCCTTGCACGACGCTACGAAAACAGCAGCTTCTCACCGCCCCCACCTGCGTGTTGGCGCCGAGGGCGAGTTCATGGGGTGGCGGACCTGGAGCCATGAATTCTTCTTTACTCATACCGGTCCCTTCTGGCACCGACAGGAGCCGGACGGCAGTATCCGCTGCGCCTTCCGGATCCAGAAAAGGCACCTCAATGGCTCCCGAAACGTCCATGGCGGCTGCTTAATGACTTTTGCCGACTACTGCCTGTTTGCGATCGCCTCGCCGGTGCTGGAAGGGGCCGCCGTGACTGTCAGTTTCGCCGGCGAGTTTATTGATACCGGGCGCGAAGGCGATCTGATTGTAGGAACAGGCGAAATTACCCGAGCCGGCGGTTCGCTGATCTTCGTACGAGGTCAATTGACCGACGGAGAGCGCACATTGTTTACTTTCTCAGGCACTATCAAGCGGGTGAAACGCAAGGCGGCATCACGGTAAAGCGGCCTCCTTTCTTTCTGCATGGTCCCCGACGGCCGTGACTACTGCCGCCGACCATCGCAACTTTTCGCGTGCCTGCCTTGCCATCCTCGATGAAGGCATGACGATCCGGCTTTAGGCGATGGACAAGGCGCAACACGTCAATGTACTTCCCAGCGCGACGCCTATGTCGTCATGTCCTGCAGTTCGCTATTCGGTCCAAAATGAGGACCTGGTCTAGGCGTTTAGTCCCGAGCTTTGATGGTGCATTCTTGTCGCACGATTCGAAGGATGCGCTATGGGACAAGTTTTACACGGCTGCGCCACCACGACCGAGGCAGTCCGTCGAGCAATACGAAATAGTCAAGAGAGCCTGAGAACGCTCGCCAAGCACTAGGTGGCGTGGACTCTAGGGATTCCCTTTTAGGGGCAAATCAGATTCAAGACTGCTTTTGGGGAGGCAGTCTTGGGTGTGATGGATCGGCTGGTGTTGAGCGACGCGGCGTGGGAGCGGATGGCGCCGCTGATCATAGGGCGGCCTGACCAGAAGGGCTCGACCGGCCGCGACAATCGGATGTTCGTGGAGGGTGTGCTTTGGATTGTGCGTACGGGCGCTCCCTGGCGTGATCTTCCGGAGGCGTTCGGAGACTGGAACAGTGTGTTCCGGCGCTTCAGTCGATGGAGCGCCAAAGGGGTCTGGTGCCGCATCTTCGAGGCGATGTCCGACGATCCGGACTTCGAATATCTGATTGTCGATTCCACCATCGTCCGAGCCCATCAGCATGCTGCCGGGGCCAAAAAAGGGGGTCTGAAGATCAGGCGATTGGCCGTTCGCGCGGCGGTCTGAGCACCAAGATACATATGGCCGTTCGCGGCTTGGGATGTCCCGTACGGTTCACCATCACCGCGGGTCAGAAGGGCGATGCACCGCAAGCTGCCGAATTGATCGAGGGGTTGCCTGCCGAGGTGGTCATGGGCGACACGGCCTATGACGCCGATCACTTGCGCCAAGCCATCGCTGCCAAGGGCGCGCTCGCCGTCATCCCCAACAACCCGTCACGAGCGCTCAAGCATCCGCTCGACAAGTATCTCTATGCCCAGCGCCACCTCGTCGAATGCTGCTTCTCAAAGCTCAAGCAATTCCGCCGCGTCGCAACCCGCTTCGAAAAGACCGCTCGAAATTATCGGGCGGTCGTCACCCTCGCAGCCATCATTCTCTGGCTGCGGTAAGTGTCCACACCACCTAGAGGATCAACCAGAAGACCGTCGCGAAGTGGAAGGTGTGCGAGACCGTCGCCGATCGTTCGACAGGCCCCAAGGAAGCCAAGTCGACCATCCTTCCATCGAGGAGATGCGATCATCGTCGCTTTCCGGCGACATACGCTGCTGCCACTCGACGATTGCCTCTATGCGCTGCAGCCGACCATCCCGCATCTGACGCGGTCATCCCTGCATCGCAGCCTCCAGCGCCACGGCATCAGCCGATTGCCGGAGGTCAAAGGCGGCAAGCCTTCGAAGAAAAAGTTCAAGGCGAGCTCCACCTCTACGTCGCCATCGATCGCACCAGCAAGTTCGCCATCGTGCAACTGGTCAGGAAGATGGGAAGGACCTCCGCGTCGGCCTTCCTCGAAGCTCTGACCGCGGCTGTCCCCTACAAGATCCACACGGTTCTCAGCGACAATGGGATCCTGTTCACGTTCCCGCCGCGCTATGCGGACGGCCCGACGGCAAGATATGTGACACATATGTTCGATATGCGCTGCCAAGAGAACGGGATCGAACATCGGCTGACCAAGATCAAGCATCCCTGGATCAATGGCCAGCTCGAGCGCATGAACCGCACGATCAAGGAAGCGACCGTCCAACGCTACCATTACGATCGACACGATCAGCTCGAAGCTCACCTGCCGACTTCATCACCGCCTACAATTACGCCCGGCGGCTGAAGACCCTGAAGGGCCTCACGCCTTACAAATACATCTGCAAATGCTAGACTTCCCAGCCAGAACGATTCAAGCTCAATCCGCTCCAGCAAATGCCGGGACCAAACATAACAATGGTGGTCTGCTGGCGTGGATCAGCGGACATTTGGCCGCCGCCGGGCGAGCCAGATACGCGCGCTCCGCTGCAGACCGTATCATCGCGGCGTCGCCAAACGACTCGATCGAGGCAGTTGTCCACGAGCATACTTGAGAACAGCGGCCGCCGCGAATCGGACGGCTATCTGCCGGGTGGCTGCTGCCGCCTGGGCGGCTTTGTTACTGCGGACGCCGGCCCGCTCTATCCCTCTCCGATTTGGTAGCTGCGCAAGCGAGAACAATGGTTTAGCTCGTCGAACCAGGGATCAAGCTGCCCGCAATCTTTGTACAAAGCGTCCAGTCGGCCGGGGCTCGTCCCTGCGGTCGCGTGCGTAATTTTTTCCAGGTCAGAATGGAGAATGAAATGCAACAGCAGATCGCTCTTTCGGATGATGGACGGCCGACTGGTCACTTTCGGAACACCGCCTACGTGATCAACGAGAGTAGGCCGCATTTTGATGCAGCTCACGCGGCTGGTCTCATGGGCATCCAAGGACGCTCAACGGCCGGACGTGCCTTTGCTTTGGGCGCCGGCTCCATTGATAATCGACCGCAGATGATCGATTTTGTGCGATGTTCCTACCTGGGGCTCGATAATCATCCGGCGATAGTCACTGGGGCGATCGAGGCGATCGAGGCGCATCGGTCACTGCATTGGTCCTGCGCGCGGACGCGGCTCAATTTCGATCTTCTGGCAGAGCTTGAAGCAACCCTGTCCGAGATGTTCTGCACTCGCGTGCTCGCTTTTTCCAGCGTTATGCTCGCCAATTTGGGTGCGATGCCCATCCTCGCTTCGGGCCAATTGACGAGCGGAAGGAAGCCGGTCATCGCGTTCGATCGTATTGCACACATATCGCTCGCCTATCACAAGCCGGTAGTCGCTGATGAAGCGCGTGTGGAAACGATTGCGCACAATGACATCGACGCTCTCGAACGCTTGTGCCGTGAACATCCTGTAGTCGCGTATGTATGCGATGGCGTTTATTCCATGGGAGGGAATTCACCGGTCAAGGAACTACGGCAGCTCCAAGAGCGTTATGGGCTCTTTCTCTACATCGACGATGCTCACGGCATATCGCTGTTCGGAAGGCAAGGCGAAGGATTTGCTCGTTCCCAGTTTCCGAAACTGCTGGGTGACCGCACAATTATAGCAGCCTCACTAGCCAAGGGATTCGGCGCATCGGGCGGCATGTTGATGCTCGGAACGCTCGACCAGGAGACTCTATTTCGGCGCTACTCTATTCCCTATGCGTTTTCGGTGGCCCCCAACTTGGCGGCGGTTGGCGCGGCACTTGGCTCGTGTAAGATCCACCAGTCGCCAGAGCTTGCCGAACGACGAAGGCGGTTGGCGGAACGAATCGCCGTCTTTGATCGTCGCGTGGTGACCGCGGAGCAAGGCAATTCACTTCCGATCAGAATGATTGCCATTGGATCGGAAGCCAAGGCAATTGCGATAGCGAGAGAGCTTCTCAATGCAGGTTTCTATACTTCCGTGACGTTCTTTCCGACGGTCGCGCAAGGAAAGGCAGGGATTCGGGTTTGCATTACGGCCGATCATGATGTGCGCGACATAGAGCGGCTCTGCGACTGCATCTTGGAAAAGCTGACTGATACAGTTGGAAATGGGAGCGGCCCCCCCTGAGGTGTCAATTGCAATTCCGCGGAAAACTGCATGGGCTGCCTCGCGGAGCCAAGGTGCTATTAGTTTATGGGGAGAGGAAGGAGAAAAGCTCTTCGAACTATTGTTAGAGTTCGAACGCATGTCCTTGAGGCCAAGTCCTCGGCGCTTCCCTTCGCGATGCTCTCACGAAGGACACCATGCCCTCTTAACTCATATTTCGATTGTCGATCGGTTCGTGTCAGGAAAAATGCCTCGAACTCGAGACAGATAGCGCGACTACCTTGGCACTAGTCTAGTTTCTGTCGCGAAACGCCCGGCTTGAGTGGCGCAATCTAAGTTATGCCGATGGATTGGGCACAAAATGCCCGTGGCTGCAGGGATCGGCAAGCTCCGAAGGGAGATTTTCGGGCCCTGGTTTCGGTATTGAGCAGCGGGGTTTCAGATCAAGAGGCGTTGAGCCGCGAGTGGACCTGCGGCTTCGGCGAAGGGGGCACCATGAAGGTCAAGCCGCTTTTTGCCTGCGCGGCAATCGTGCCCCCAGCATTGCCGCAATCCTCATGAGATTGTTGGCGAGCACGGCAGCGCCGACCCACAATTCGAAGCGGTCGCATCCTTCGGCAAGACAGCGCTTCATGCCGCGGCCTCGGAACAGCACCGAGATGCGTCCCTCGATGCCGGCGCGAAAGCGCTGACCATTCTTGAAGACCGCGCTCTTCTCGTACGCTTCACGTCGTCCCGTCCTCTTGCCGCCACGCTGCGGAATGCAGACCACCTTGACGCCGGCGTGCTTGCACGAGGCAAGGTTCTGCTCGCTGAAGAAGCCACGATCCGAGCCGTACAGCTGCGGGGCACGGCCAAAGGCTTGCCTGTGGCGCTGGAGGGAAGATGCCACGTGAACCTCGTCGGGCGGATTGCCTTTCAGCACCTCGTATTGCGTGATCAGGCCCTCCGCGCTTTCGGCGAGGAAGACTTTATGGCCGAACTCGACCGGCGTGCGCACCTTGCCGCGTTTGATCAGGTCGGTATGGGGCTCGAAGATGGAATAAATCTTCTCGTCGGTAGCCACCTGCTCACCAAAGAGCAGACGACGACGTGCCTGATCGATGACACGATCTCCCAGCCCGCAAAAGTGCTCGATCTGCCTGCCCAGTTCCTCAATGGCTATGTCGGCGAACATGTCCTTGCCGCGCATCGCGCGGGTCCTCTCAAGCCCCGCGCGCGCGTTTCCTACGACCTCCTCGGCGATGTCGATGAGCACCCGGTACGTTCGGGTCTGCTGCTCGTGACGCTGCCTCGTCGTCATGCGCTGGATTTCGTACATCCGGCGCCGCGCCGCGCGCGTGCGGTCGCAAAAGCCCTTGATTCTTCGCAATTCCAGCGCTTTGGCCAGACGGCGGACCAAGCGTGTGACGACGCGGACCACATCCCATAGCAACGTGTTGTCGGTCGGATGATGAATGTCGGTCTGCACCACCGTAGTGTCGACCCGCAGCTTCGCGCCGTCCTCCAATCCGAGTTCGACCGCTGCCCGAACCACCAAATCGTTGACCGCTCTCAGCGTTTGCGGGGTCAGACGGATGAAGCCACGCTGAAAGGCGTCATGCTTCGGCACCGGCGCGCAGTAGAAGTCGGTGAACTGACGAAGCGTCAATCCATCTGCGATGCGTTCACGCAACTCGCGATAGTCCCAGTTCTTGAGCCGCATCAGAACCAGCGAGCGCAGAACCTGTGTCGCCGTCAATCCGTGACGACCGCTATCGGGCTGCTTCAGGCCACGCACCAGATCCCGCCGGACGCGCTCGACGACGTCCCGCTGGTCGTCGAGAAAGCCGGATATCGCCTCCAGCAGCGGCTCCAGGCGAATGCCCTGATCACATTGCCGCATCAGCTCCCAATCGGCAAAGCTGATCTGTCGCGACGTCGCTCTCACACCGCTCGGCTCTTCTTGCTTTTGGTTGCTTCGGCCCGTTCTCGCTTCAAGGCATTCACGTAGCGCGGCGCGGCCTGCTGCAGCAGCTCCTGCAGGGCGCGTCCGTTGTCCAGACTGCGCTGAACCTCCGGCACAAGCTCTTCCGGCACATAGACCGCAGCGCGACGCCCGTTTACGCGACCGTACAGCACATAACTTTGATGCTGCTCGCCAGACTGGCACGCTGGGCAATTCTTGCGGATGCACCGACTCCGGCGCAGGCTCAGCGAACCCAAAAACGCAGGCCAAAGAGTCGCCGATTCGCTTTGCAGCCAGCGCGCGACATCAGAAGGCGATTCCGAATCAACATGCTTCATATCAAGTATGTGATACCGTGCACATGTGCGCCGCAAGAAAAAACGTACTCGAAAATCGCGCGATAACCCTTATTTTAAAGGGCGAAATGTGTTTCGCGACAGAAACTAGTCTAGTATCCCGCCCATGCAGGATTTTTGCAGTTCATTCCAGCCGACATTGCAGGACCTGTTGCGGCGATCGGAGCGGTCGTACCGGTGCTGAAGCGCGCCGAACGTTATCGCATGTCTTACTGCCGCCGAGTGGACATCCCTCCATGCCGATAATTGCCGGCCAGTTGAGCGCGAGATCCATTCCTATTTGCAGCAGCGGTGTGGGCGCACCGAGCTGCCCATCTCAAAACTCGTTGGCCAAGGCTCCTGGCTATGGGCCCGAGACCGCCATCAGCCGCGCCGCCCTCAACCGTATTTCAATCGGCCGCTTTGGAATGGCTGAAGATCCAGAAACGTCGCAGCCCTTCCGGCCTCGCCGATGCGCGCTTGATCGTCAAACCAGCGCTGCAAGTGTAATCCATTCTCCGCATCGCAAGGTACTATCGTGAAGTTACTGTTCCGCGCTGTAGCGATTATACGAATGCGTGAAATGGATGCGGATGGAGAACTTGCTGTTTAGGTCCAGGAATTTTTAGGGCGCGATATCGAACAGATGGGGCCGGCGTTCGCGTCTATGGCAACGAGATTGGATGCAGCTCGATCGCAATGGAGGGCAGTCGCGTAAACACCCCCGGCGCGGTGGAGCGGGTCACGCGAACAGGGGCCTCAATGTGAGTGCCGTCGGAACAGGAGGAGGAAATGCTTGATGGAGCCATCGTCAGGATAACTGGATGCGTCGAGATCAGCCATTTGTAAGCCATCATCTTCGCCGTTGCCTGATGCAGGTAACTAAGCGCTGGTACCCGTCGTGGATGTCTTTTTCGACTGCGGCCTGGACGCGCGCCTCATCACGGTCCTCAAGGCCGGCTATTGCTTCCATGTGATTGCTAAGACCGATGCGGGAATCTACAAATGTCGGATAAGCACCGCTGAGGGAGGGCGCAATCCGTAGCCACAGTGACTCGACCATCGAGACCAGCCGAGGCATTTGCGCGCTTTTGTAGATCAAGAAATGGAACGCCTTGTTTGCCTTCAGCGCGGCGGCGTAATTGGCCGTATCCAGTGCGGCATTAAGCTGCAGTTCCAGGCCCTTAAGCTCCTCCACTGTCTGGCTCGCAATACGTTCCGTGGCTACGCGCGCAGCGAATCCTTCAAGGATCAGTTGAATCGAAGTCACCTCGTCGAGCGCGGCCAACGTCAGGGTTGGCACAACCACTGTCTTGGGCCCGGAATTGACGAGTGCTCCTTCGCTGATGAGTCGCATGATCGCGTCGCGGGCTGGTGAGGTACTGATGCTTAGAGCCTGAGCCACCGCACGGACCGTGAGCTTCTGGCCGTCCGAAAATTGGCCTCCGACAATTGCCTCTTTCAGAGAAGTATAGGCGAGCTCGCCAAGACTGGTCTGACGATCGATGGGATCCAAGGGCAACGCCGCGGTCGGGAACGTCGGGCCGGGCGACACAGGCAATACTGCGCGCAGCTTGGGCGGCACATTACTGGAATTCAAAGCGTTTAGTCGCGACATCGTGCATCGTTCCCATTAGCAGCTGAGTACAACATCAGAAACCCAACCTCGACAGCATGTATGACATAGCAACAACGCCGCCACATGACGGGATTTCTATTAGGAAGCTGCAGCAATCTCCTTGGCCAACCAGGTGAAATTTGTCTTTGCGCCGTTCTTGCCAAGCACAAACAGCGCCAGGGTATCTATGAGCAGTCGATCGGGTAAGCCTCATCAGAAACGCCTAGAACCGCGCCACATTTGAGGCTCTCTCTTCCTCATCCCAGCAATCCGCATGCCTCTCGCGGAATCTGATGCGTGCCCTTTAGCTGCCGAGATAAACACCGGTGCGTGCCGGCGGTTGTCGTGTCGCTATTGTCGGATTTCCGACATCACGTTTTCAATCAGACCTGCATGGCACGACAAAGATGACGCAAATTGGTGTCGTTCCGAGTTTGAACATCTATCTTGAGGATCAGGGGCCCCTAGCACGGACGCTCTTCCCATCGATGCGTCGTTCGACGTCATGCCGTTTCTAGCTCGCAATCTCATCCTGCCCCGCGTGCAAGGCGGTTGTGGCCAAGGCGAAGAACCTCGAGACCGCGATGAGCCCGCTATTCCGGTCCAAGCGTTATCTAGACGGGGAATTTTGGCCGGGTGGATATCGGAGCAGAGATCGCGTTAAATCGAGGTGCGCTCAGCGAGTTTTCCGTTTGGGGTAGCTCGATGGTCGTTGCGTCGGGCCAAGGCATGGTGGCCGGGCTCCGCACCGCGAAGGAAAAGTCGCGAGCGCACGCGGCGGCGCATCGCACACAGGGGCGAAACGCGTGCCTTTTCATTGCGGCGTAATGTCGCGTATGGACAATACTCGGTTAAGCCGAGCGCAATCATCGGCTTCTAGGCGCGCTTCCTCTTCGGTTCCCAATCCGAGCTGGCACGGTCGTTGCTACCTCCCGGGGCGAGTCGCCAAGAGCTATGCGCGGATCTAGGGCAGCGTCACATGTGAACAGTGGTCCGTTCTCCGCGGAAGCGGGCGCCGTTCCAGGGCATCAGCCGCTCGCAAACGCCGTGTATCGACGTCTGGCAAGTAGCGCCTTGCTCCTATTGGCCACAGGCTGCATCGGGTAGCCGATGATGTTCCGGAGCATCTGTATAGCTTGAAAAAGGAGTCATCGATGGGAGCGTTATCGCATCTACGCGTCGTCGAAATAGGTAGCTCGCCCGCAACCAGCTATTGCGCCCGGTTGTTTGCAGATTTCGGCGCCGATGTTCAGAAGGTTGAGCCGCCGGCAGGTGATCCGCTCCGCCACAGCGCGCCACTTACGCCCGGTGCACAGAGCGCTTGGTTCGCATTCCTGAACTTCAACAAGTCAAGCATCATCATCGATCCCAGCAATCCGGACGCGATTATGCGGCTGACGACTCTGATCGAAAATTGTGACGTTCTGGTCGACGGCCGCGATGTCGATACTGCGGATTGCGCGTCGATTGATGTCGCCGCGATACGCAAGCGGCGCCCTAAGTGGATCCACCTCGAAGCGAGCTGGTTCGGCCGCGAGGGCCCCTATTCAGGATTCGCGGCAACCGATTCGACAGTCCGCGCGCTCGCCGGCCTCATCAAGCTAGTTGGCCCGGTCGAGGGCCCGCCGTCGCACGCACCGGATTTCCAGACGGGTATCCTCGCCGGTCTGTGGGGGTTTATCGCAGTGGCTTGTTCGGCCGTAACTCAAGTCCAGACGAGCGCAGGGCGATCGTGGTCGCTTAGCATATTCGAAGCGAACCTCGCTCCCAGTGAGCTTCTCATGTTCGAGGCGGCCGCGCACGGCGAGGAGATGCGCCGACTTGGCATTAACCGGTTCTGGCCGGGCTTTCCCGTCGGGATTTACGAAACGAAGGAAGGGTGGTTGGGGGTTACCACCGCCACGCCGGCACAATGGCGGGCATTTTGCGATATGCTTGGCTTGGTCGACTTGCGCGATGATCCTGCTCTGGTTCTGGCCGAAGACCGTATGCACCATATGGAACGGATCGAACGAGAGTTCATGCCGAGATTGAAGGCGCGGACCGCACAGGAGTGGTTTGCGGAGGGACTAAAACGAAAGATCCCGATTGTCCCGGTGCCTACCATTTCCGATCTGCTTCACAGCCGGGAGAAAAAGGCGCGCGGTGCGATCGTGCCTGTTGTGATTGGTGAGGAGGAGGGGGTTACTACCGGTTCGATGCAACGGCTGACGCTAACCCCACCGCGGCGCGGCGGGAGGGTTCCGGCTCCCGGGGAGCAGCAGAGTTTCGCGAATCCGCTAAGGCAACTAGTCAGCACTGAATCAGCGTCCTCCGGCTGTGCTGATGCCGGTCGGCCGCCGTTGCAAGCAGTTCGCGTCATCGACTTCTCGATGGGGTGGGCAGGCCCGTTGTGTACGCGCGTCCTGGCTGACCTTGGTGCGGACGTTATCAAGATTGAGGCTATCCAATATCCTGACTGGTGGCGCGGTGTTGATCGAAGATGTGATTACGTCGACGGCCAGATGTACGAAAAGACTGCGCGGTTCTGCATAATGAACCGTAATAAGCGTGGCATCACCCTCGACCTAACACGGCCGCAAGGCCTCGATCTTGCCAAACGACTGATAGCCGGAGCGGATATTGTCGTTAGTAACTATTCAGTCGACGTGCTACCGAAGCTAGGCCTTGGGTATGACGTGCTTAGAGCGCTGAACCCGCAGCTCGTCATGATGTCGATGTCAGCTTTTGGCGCAGACAGCGTTCATCGGCACTGCCGAGCCTACGGCTCGACTTTGGAGCAGGGATCGGGGTTGCCGGGGATGGTAGGAGAGCCCGATGGGCCACCGACAATGAGCCACACGGCCTTTGGCGATCCTGTCGGCGGGCTGAATGGATGCGCTGCAGTTCTGGTTGCCCTTATTCATGCCAAAAATACAGGGCAGGGACAGTTTATCGACTTGGCCCAGATCGAATGCATGATGCCTTTCGCTGCGCCATGGATCACCGTCCAGTCGATGGGTGTTTCGCCGACGAGGTACGGCAATCGACACCCGCAGTTCGTGCCGCATGGCTGCTTCCGCTGCGCGGGAGAAGACAATTGGATCGTGGTAGCCGCGACTGACGAGCAGATGTGGCGGCGGCTTGCGCTACTTATCGGACGACCAGACTGGGCGATGGACGCTTCACTTAAATGCGCGGAAACTCGCCGTAAGGTCGAAAATGTCATAGAGAGGGGCATCGAAAATTGGACGGTCACTCGCAATGCTGACGAGGCCATGCTCGATTTGCAAGCCTCAAACGTTGCTGCCGGTGTGGTCCGGCTACCAATTGACCTGCTCAATGATCGGCACCTCAGGTCGCGCGCATTTCTGCAGGAAGTAGAACGCGCTTTCATCGGCTTGCATCAGCAGCCTTCGATGCCGATCCGCGAAAGTGTACGACCATATGGGATCCGTACCTCGGCGCCGACACTCGGACAGCATAACAGAGATATCCTATCAGAGCTTCTCGGCCTCTCGGACGACGAGATCGCACAATTGTTGGGTGATGGCATTATCGGAACGGCAATGCTCTCCGAAAGAGAGCTCGCAAAGGCAAAAAGGCTATCGTGAGGCTGACAATGAACACTATGGTCAAGACAAGACGGGAGCAGACTGGCGCACGCTAACTAGAGATCCATGATTGCTAAGTGTCGTTCCCGCAACCAGGAGAGACGGCGCAGCGACGCTCCACTTCGAAAAAACTGATTAGTGCAGCTGTCTTTGCGTCGACATCGCGCTGATCTTAAGTGCGGTCCGCAAGTTAGTCGAATGTAAAGCATGTAGAAAGCGGCGAGCAGCAGGCGGCCTGGCCAAGACGGCATCGGCGTGCGTTAGCGGTGATGAGGACGTGATTTTACTTAGAAACTGCATGTGTCCCTCCAGCTAAGATTTTATCACTCATCTACTGGACACTTAGGATCACAACGCGCTGCCGACACTGGCAGTCATGCTTTTCAGTAAGATTAAGTATCGAATGCGAGCGAACTTTGTTTCGCACCGCAAAATTAGCGACTCGAATGCGAGCTAGTACAAGCTGAGCCAGCTGTCGACCACGTCGCATCGAGGTGTTACACATCTCGCAGCCAAAACTACTGCCTTAGAACCCGCTTGAAGTGTGGTTGAGCAGCTCTGCTCGCAACACTCGCAACATGAGCTTGCTTCGCATCGGGCGCGATAGCCTGCAGACCTGCGATGATGGACCGGTTTACCGTCTCCTTCGTTCGGCGAAAAGTAATTTCCGGAAATTCACTGAGAACCTGCGCTCGCGCGATAGCTGTCTCCAAAAGACTACTCGAATCGACGACCTCGTGAAGCAATTTGTGGTCGACAGCCCACAAAATCGGAATGGCCTCGCACCCATAGATTATATCAGACATGGCCGCGCGGCCCACAAATCTCTCGAGCATATAAGCGCCGATTGGACAGGCAATCCCATGCTTCAACTCCCACATAAGCAGCTTGGTTGCTGGCGATCCGACGCGCCAATCGCAACATAGCGCGACCTGAAAGCCGACGCCTACGGCGTATTCACCAATAGCGGCAACAACGGGCTTCGTGGTCATGAGTATCGTGGAATAGAAGTGGATCCACCTGTCGATACTCGCCTCTACAGACTTCCGCTCATAAAGCCGCGCCACCTCAGTGAAATCGGCACCAGCGCAAAAGGATCGGTCGTTCCCTCCCGTCAACACTAAGGCCCGTATTGTCGGATTATCCTCTGTCTCTCGGCATATTGAGCGAATAGCGTTTTCAAGTGCCAAACTCATTGGATTATGAACTTTGGCGTGATTGAAACGCGCGACCAAAACCGCGCCACGAGCTTCCGTTTCTAGAATGGCCATGGTGCTTTCATCACTCGCTTGTTGCATTACCGATTTCGCGAAAAAGGCTAGCCCCGAACATTGAATAGAGCAAAAATGAATTAATGTAGTCTCCCATTTCTGGTAGAGCATCGAACTCGCTTTCGCGAGACTGTAATGCCCCCATCACGCATCGAGGAATCATCAGACTGTGCTCACGACAATCAGATGGAAGAGATATGATCTGGATGGAATAGCTCGGAGCCGTTTTGGAACGCCACTCGGAGAGCCCCGGGCGAGAAATTTGTCGATAAATACGGAGCGGCTAGAGCATAGTGGTCTTGGCAAAACCTTGCAAAGCAACCTTTTCAACTGCAGGCTCGCAGCGGGAGCATCGGGCAGAGAGCGCGATGAAGTATTTCGCTCTGGCTTACGGTAGTTCGCGATCACAGCTAAAGCGGAATGCCAAGCGATGCGGCTTTCGTGCCCTAGCTTAAGCCGTATTGGCAGAGAAATCGAGAAGCGCCTGAATTACTTGACTTCACCGCGAAGGCGGATGCGAAGAATTCGCGCGCCCGCAACGGTGCTCGTACGGGCTAGATATAGCGGTTCCAACGGGCTCTTGGAATCGCGGCCCATCGCATGTTGCTCGAACTGTCGAGCGCACCACGTCGTTCCGGATACGCTTTTATGCTGCCCGTGGTTGATGTTGCGAAGTAGGCAGGTCTTTATGTGCAGGAAAGTCGCACGCATGGCGTCTATGCCTCAATGCTCCGCTTATTGAGGTCGGAGTCTGACGTAATTGCGGGCATTGCGCTCCTTAAGGAGAGGGCCGGGAGCTCCGGTTGCATCTCGACCGCACCTGTTGTGTATGCGACAGCAAAGTATGACGCGTTAGAACGTAGAGCTAAGCTGTCCTTAGCAGCCTGAGAAAATCCCTTAGGTAAGTGAACGTTTAGATCGAGTTCTCGCGACTGGCACGGCAATTGCTGCGGATCATTTGGTAGCGAGGCCTTGTCGGAGACCAGCAATGTCACCGATCTCTATCCGCACCTGGTTGTTTCGCAGGTGCGTTGAACAGACGAGACAATTCGCGATCGCGAGAAGATCATCGAAGCGGAGAATGGTGTCAAATGAACGAAGTTAAGTGGTCGATCTCCCGTCGTATCAACGACGCGCCGACATTCTCACGTTCGTGTCGCGGCTGAAGGAGTTTTGACGAGTGAAGAACGCCAACGTCGGAGAATATAAGATGAGTGAAACAGCTTTCATTGACAGCGGCATTCCGCGCACCGATGTCGTCAAACGCGCGGCGCGCATCGGCGCCGAAATCAGGAATATCAAGCTGTCGGGCGATCTGCCGGGCCAGATCGTTGCTGCGATCAACGGACTGCTGCTCGAGCACAAGGTCATCTTCTTCCGCGATCAGGGGCATCTCGATGACGCAGAGCAGGAGCGCTTTGCACTTCGTTTTGGGAAGCTTGTGCCCGTTCCCACGGTAGCTCCTAGCAAGGGAACGCTGTCGATGCTCGAACTTGATTCCGCAGGGGCAGGTATCCGGGCTGACGTGTGGCACGCCGACGTGACCTACGTCGATGCCTATCCCAAGATTTTAGTGCTGCGAGGAGTTGTTATCCCACCAGTCGGCGGCGACACTGTGTGGTCGAACACTGCAGCCGCATATCTCGACCTGCCGCGGCCGCTGCAACGGCTTGCCGACGATCTTTGGGCTGTTCACAGCAACGCCTACGATTTTGCCGTGTTCGACCACCCTAGCGAAGCCGAGAAGAATGTTTACGATGAGATCAATAGCAAGACGAACTTCGAGGCCCAACATCCTGTCGTACGAGTCCATCCCGAGACCGGTGAACGCGCGCTGGTGCTTGGGGGGTATGTGAAGCGTTTTGCCGACATACAGAAATATGATGGTGAAAGGCTGTTCGGCCTATTCTTGTCTCATGTTACCGCGTCGGAAAACACTGTCCGCTGGAACTGGAAGCAGGGCGATGTTGCCATCTGGGACAACCGCGCCACGATGCATTATGCAGTGAAGGATTATGGCGATCAGCGCCGCGTCGTTCGTCGCGCGGCCGTGGATGGTGAGGTGCCCGTCAGCGTCGACGGCCGGTGTAGCGCAATGCGTGTCAAGGTCATCGGGCAGCCGCCCGCGAATGTCGTCTAGGCACCGGCGCGGTCGTACATATGCAAACTGTTGTGCGGTATCTTCAGGTGGGGCTGAACCCGCGCGGCGACACGATGGGCGTTAGTGGTTGCGGCACATAAGCCATGACGTAGCTGTCCTGGACAGACCGAAATCCATGATTAGAGGTTTTGTTAGGTTCTCACTCAGAAGCCTCAGCGGTGATCTGCCAAAGGCCTCCTTCAAGGCCGCGATGTCATCCGGAACAGCGTCGCGCTCAACGTCCACCACAGTGAAGCACAGATTGGAAGCGTTGTGACTCCCCAAAATGCCAAAAGCCGCAGAGTTTTTGAGTTAACTCGCGCTTCTCGGTCGCCAGCTTTGTTGCGGACTACGCCAGTCGATCCCCTCCAGCACATAGGCCATCTGCGCCGCTGAGATCGATACTGCGCCGTCCGACGTTGATGGCCATATGAACTTCCCATGATCAAGATGCTTGGCATGGAGCGGCATGCCCAACCCATCATGCCAAAGAATCTTGACCACAGCGCCCGCTGCGGCGCCGGAAGATGTAGAGATCGCCAGCATGAGGATCGCGCTTCAGGCTTTCCTGAACTGTGAGAGCTAGGCTTGGCGTGCCGCGACGCATATCGGTGTCGCCAGTGGCGGTCCAGACTCTGACGCCGCTCGGAATCGGGATCATCGTCGTCGCAAGAGCTCAAGAACCTGCTGCAGCGCCTCAACATCCACGTCACGGTCAACGCGAACCCGACAGCCGCGCCCGGGCTCAATCTCGATGATTCCAGCCCTTGCACGCTGCGCAGGCGGGGAGGACGCCAGTTGTGGTGCGCAGCTCGAGATCGGAGCCGCTATAGGCGTGATCTCGACGGGAACAAGGGCAGGCGCAGCATCTCCGCCCAGTCGTCTTTGGCGCGCTTGTCAACGCCAGGTGAACAGCAGGCTATGAACCGGCCCGTGCGGGTGTGCCATGCCGCAGAGGCTGTAATACCAATCCGCTGAGGTGCTGGCTCACGGCGGGCATTCCCGGATCAGAGGATAGATGATTCAACATGGCAACTGGAGGGAGTTGCCATGGGCTAGCCGATTGCGGTTCGAACGGATTTTACAGCGGTTGAGGTGCGTCGGCTCGCGCGGCGGGCGAAGGACGGCGATCAGGTCCGGCGCCTTCTGGCGATCGCTGCCGTGCTCGATGGCGCATCGCGGGCGGAGGCCGCCAAGGTCGGCGGGATGGACCGGCTGACGCTTCGCGACTGGGTGATCCGGTTCAACGCGCAAGGGCCTGATGGTCTGATCAATGTCCCCGCGCCAGGTGCGCCGGCGAAGCTCAACACGGAGCACCGGGCGTTTCTGGCGCGGATCGTGGACGAAGGGCCGACCCCGCCCGTCCATGGCGTGGTGCGCTGGCGGGCCTGTGACCTGATCATGCGGCTGCATGAGGAGTTCGGCATCGCGGTGTCAGACGATACGGTCTATCGAGCCCTCAAGGACCTCGGCTTCTCACACGTCAGCGCCCGGCCGAGAGTGTACAAGCAGGATGGCGAGGCGATCGAGGCATTTAAAAAAACGTCCACGCCCGCGTGGAGGAAATCCGCAGCAGCCTTGCGCCGGACACGCCGGTAGAGGTGTGGTTCCAGGATGAGATGCGGGTGGGGCAGAAGAACAAGCTCACCTATCGCTGGGCCAGAAAAGGATCGCGGCCGCGGGCCGCTCACGACCAGCGTACGCAATCGACCTACCTGTTCGGTGCCGTGTGCCCGGAGCTCGGAACCGGCGCGGCACTGGTTCTGCCCTTCTGCAACAGCGAGGCCATTCTCAACGGGATCGCAAGCAAGGTCAGCCCTGGTGCCCACGCCATCGTCATCCTCGATCAGGCTGGGTGGCACGGAGTGAACGAGCTGAAGATCCCGCACAACATCTCGCTGATGCCGTTGCCACCGCGTTCGCCCGAGCTGAACAGCCAGGAAAATATCTGGCAGTTCATGCGCCAAAATTGGCTGTCAAACCGCGTCTTCAAATCCTATGACGACATCGTCGATCACTGATGTTACGCTTGGAACAGCCTCATCGATCAGCCGTGGAAGATCATGTCAATCGCGCTCCGCGATTGGGCCTACATCGGTCGATCAATTTGAGGATTGGTAAGGTCTCTTCGACCGGACGGACCTTTTCGTCGTAACTCCATCGACGCCGACGCTCGGTTATAGACTCTACCAATCTTGGGAGCAGATCTGCGGGACTCATGTCAGTTAGAAGCGCCCCGAGCTGATATCATTGGATCGGGGTTTCTCTACGAGATTAGCAGGAAGGTCATATGTCAAGAGACGACCGCTTCGCCAACGGAAGGACCCTATCAATCTTGCTGGATCGGATTTTGCTGGCTCTGTCCGCCGTAACCACAACAGTCCTTTTCGGTTGGTTGCTATACTACAGCAGCTACGGTTTCTTTCTCACCGACGAAGGTATGTGGCTTAATTCCATCGCGAACCCATTCGCCTACGCAATGGATATTCCGCCGACCCTTTTTCGCTTCGTCTATCACTGGCCATATGAGTGGGCGGATGGCGACATCGCGGTGCTTCGCGTGGCGAACATCACGCTCACCATGATGCTGAGCTGGACTCTAAGCTTCCTTGTGGTCCAGCGCTTCTGGACAATGGGCTGGCTACATGTTGTAATATTATCGGCAGGGATCGCCAGCCTAGGATTAGCCGCCTTTCAGGGCTGGTTTCCGCTAACCCCCAACTACTACACACTGAACCTTCAATCGGTCCTGATTGTGATGATCGGATTGCTGTTTGCCGATCGGCCGGGAAGCATGCGCCAAGTCTTGGGAGGGATTCTGGTCGGCTTTGGCGGCTGGTGCTGCTTCATGGCCAGGCCGGCCAGCGCTGCGGCCATCGCCCTCGTCGTTTTGCTCTATGTCGTCGTTTTGCGTCGAAAGTCGCTACTGCACATGCACAGCGCGGTGCTGGTCGCTCTCGCTCTACTGATCGTTACCGTCTACTTGATCGGCGGGGGCATCACCGGGCTGGTGACCCGTATGGTCAACGGCGCTGAGGGGATAACCATGCTCGGTGCCGGGCATAAGTTGTCTCGCATTTTTCATATCGAGTGGCTCGCCACCAGTAGCTCGGAACTCGCTATAGCTGTGTTATTGGCGACAGCCCTGCCGCTCAGCATTCTTATTGGGTCTACGTACAAGTTGCTCCTAGTGCTGGCTCTCGCCACGGTGTTGTTCCTAACAATGGCGATTGCGCTGTTGGGGATCGATCCGATCAGCATCAAGTTCTCGACCCTGTTCTTGGTACCAGCCTTCATATGCCTTGGGGCGATGTTTTATCGCAAGGGAATGATTCTTCGCAGCCAAGCTCGCACGAGCATCACTCTGGCGCTAACCTTTTTTGTCGTGCCCACCCTTCTCACATTGAGCTCCATGGCCAATTACTGGTGGAACTGTTCGCTCGCAGCCTTGTTTTGGATGCTCGCGGTCGTTGCCTTGCTCAGCCCTCTTGTGCAACAGGGACGCAGCGTCGCCACCCTATTGCCACTGACGGTGTTGGCGCAGTTGCTCACCGCATCAGTAATCAATACCGGCATGCTCAAGCCGTTCCGTCAGGTGAGAGATCTGCGCGCTTATACCGCGGTCACCCCCCTGCCGCGTGGTGGAAAATTGGTGCTCTCTCAATCCTTCCACGACTATCTGACCACGGCCATAGCCCAGGCTCGTTCGGCTGGCCTTGAAGTCGGTACCCCGGCGATCGATCTCACTGGCATCTCGCCGAATCTACTTTATGTGCTCGAGACGCGAGCGCTCGGTTTACCATGGCAATTGGGGGGATATCCCGGCAGCAACGCAGTAGCGGCGGTAACGCTCGGACATGAGAACTGCGCCGATCTGGCTAAAGCATGGCTATTGGTTGAGCCGGAGGGCCCGTACCGTCTAGACCAAGCCAGTGTCATGGCGTCCTTTGGAGCTGGGCAGGCGGACTACGTCGAAGCCGCTACTCTGGATCCACCTATCATCGACGGGTTTCCGAGACCTGCCAGGCAGTATTTGTTTAAGCCCGTACGCCCCGTCGCGCTGGCGGAGCGGACCTGCCGCGAAGCCAGGCGACAAGTAGACGGATAGCCAGAAATGGAGCCAAAGGCGAAAGCTGTGATCTTCCCAGGCGGCCTTGAATCCCGAATCTCCGAGCAAACCCGCCTTCCACCAATGCCCTTGATCGAGATCGGCGGTGAACCAATTCTGTGCCACATCCTCAAAATATACTCATACAACGGCATCAACGATTTTGCCATCTGCCGCAGTTTATTTGATCAAGAACTACATTGCCAACTACCTCTGCACGTGTCGGACGTCAGCCTTCAACATGGCAAAGAACTGCATGAAGGTTCATCGGCACCGCGCCGAAGTCCGAATCCCCTCAGCTGGGAGGAGAGGGAGACGATGAAGGCCTCGAAATTCTCGGACGTCCGAAAGGCGTTCATTCTGAAGCAGGTAGTGACAGGTCCGGTTGTGGATATCTGAAGGTCGAGATCAGTGATGCGCCCAACTGCTACTGGAAGTAGTGCGACGGTTTGCTGCCGACGGACGCCTAGCCAATGTCTCATAGAGTTTGGCCAGTCGGAAGGCTATTTGCTGACATCGATGCGGTTGATCTCTCCCGGAGCTCCTAGCAATATATCTGGATGAACTCGTCGACTGCATTTCAGTCAGCCTCTCAAGGATACCCGTAAAATATTCCAGTTGATGGCATAGCTCTGGGTAAGCGCAGGCGCGCGCATTCCTGCGAGACTCGAGCTCGTCTATGATTTCGGAAGCACGTGCGAGGGCGTTTGCGATTTGGCTCGGTGGGATATTTGGCGATCCGGCCCGCAATTCGAACTCGTGAACGGCAGGCTCTCGGTACGCATACGATGAAGACCGCCCGATTGACGCGTGCGCGCGGGCCCGGCGAGTTCTATGATGGCGTTGCGATGAAGGTCAGGCGGCCTGCTGACCGGCGGGCTTGCCGACTTGGCCCAGGAGCTTCCATTCCCAGGGCAGCAGTTGGTGCAGACGCGATGCGGGAAGATCGGCGATGCGGGCGAGGACGTCGGCGAGCCAGGCCTTGGGATCGACCTCGTTGAGGCGACAGGTCGTGATCATTGTCAGCATGATGGCGGAACGGTCGGCGCCGCGCTGGCTGCCGGCGAAGGTCCAGTTCCGCCGTCCCAAGGCGATGCCTCTCAATGCGCACTCGGCACAATTGTTGGTCAAGCAGATCCTGCCATCGTCGAGGAAGCGGGCGAAGTCGTCCCAGCGCCTGAGCATTTAATTCATAGGCTTTAGGACCTCGCAGGAGCGCGAGAGGGTTCCGCGCTCACGCAGCAACCAGGCGTGCATGTCCTCGAGAAGCGGCTTGCTCTTTTCCTGGCGCACGACGCGCCGCTCCTCGGCGCCGCGGCCGTTGATGGCGCGCTCGATCTCGAACAATGCATCCAGGCGTCTGACCGCCTTCAGCGCGATCGGAGAGACCGGTTTGCCCTTCTTACCTTCCCGAGCATTTTTCTCGATGTCGGCCAGCTCGAAGAAGCCCCGTCGTGCATGGGCAAAGCAAAATGCCGGCGTAATCGGCCACGCCTTCTGCGGATCGAACAACGGTTCGAACCCGCTGTAGCAATCGGCTTGCAGGATACCACCGAAGGCGACCAGATGCTTCTGGGGATGCTCGCCTCGTCGGTCGCTCGAGGCGTAATAGACCGCCGCCGGCGGCGCGGGCCCGGCGAAGGGCCGGTCATCCCGCACATAAGTCCAGATCCGTCCGGTGGTACACTTGCCCTTCGCCAGGATACGGATGGTGGTGTCATCGCCATGAAGGCGCTCGGCCGCGAGCACATGGCGCTCGATCAAATGGAAGAGCGGCATGACGCCGAAGGTGCCGTGGCCGACCTGGTCGGCCAGGGTCGACAACGACAGGTCGATGCCCTCGGCCTTGAAGCGCGCACTCTGGCGGTTGAGCGGGATATGCATGCCGAACTGTCGAACAGAATCGTCGCCAACAATTGTGGGCCGATGAAGCCGCGCGGCGTGGCATGGAACGGCGCGGGCGGCTGGCTGATCTTCTCGCAATCGCGGCAGGTGAACTTCTCCCGTACCGTCTCGATCATCTTGAAATGGCGCGGGATCTCCTCCAGCGTCTGGGTCACATCCTCGCCGATCTTCGCCAGCCGCGATCCACCGCAGCAGGCGCAGCTCGTTGGAGCCTCCATGACGACGCGCTCGCGTTCGATGTTATCCGGCCATGGCTTGCGCACCCGGCCGCTTGCGCGTGAAGGAACGGACGTTCTGCGTCTTTGCTGCTGCAGCCTGCGCGGCAAGCTCATCCTCGCTCGCCGTGGTGACGAGTTCCGCGAGCTCCAGCTCCAACTGCTCGAGCATCCGTGCCGTGCGCTCGGAGCGCGGCCCGTACAGTTCGCGTTTGAGCTTCTCGATCCGCAGCTCGGGATGCGCGATCAGCGCCTCGTTGTCCGACAGCTCCGCCCGCACACTGGCAGCCACCGCCTCAGCGTGTAGCCGCGCCTCACGCTCGGCCTGCAGCGCCGCCAGGGCACTCGCAAGGTCCGATGGAAGATCGTCCGGCTTCGATATCATGAAGCCAGTGAATCAGATCAAGCCGCAGATTCAAACCATAAAACGCTATCCGACCCGCGTTGGACGCTGGGTTTCTTGTGGGTTGCGCCAATCGATCCCGGACAACAGATAGCTCAACTGCGCCGGCGAGATCGTTACTGATTCACCGGCAACCGATGGCCAGATGAACCTGCCTCTCTCGAGCCTTTTGGTAAACAGGCATGTTCCCTGGCCATCGTGCCAGATCACCTTCACAAGATCGCTACGGCGACCGCGGAAGACGAACAGATGACCGTTGAGCGGGTCTTTGTGCAGCACCTCCTGCACTTGGAGTGCCAACGACGGAAAGCCTCTGCGCATATCGGTGTAGCCTGTCGCGAGCCACACTCGCGCGCCTGTCGGAACCGGGATCATCGGCGCACCAGGGCATCGAGAACGCGACGCAGCGCGTCTCCATCGACGTCGCCATCGACCCGGATGCGGGGCCCGCTACCAAGATCGATCTCGATGATGCCCTGGCTCTTCCGTCGACGCGCCGGTGCCGTCGTCAATGGCACTTCGGCCACATCCCGCGGCCGCACAGACGGTGTCGATCCGCAGGGCCTGTGACGCTCTCGAGTTTGACCGCTCGACCTATCACTACAAGTGCCGTCGCTCCGGCCAGGCTGCCCTCGAACAGAAGATCAAGGAGATCAAGGAGATCAAGGAGATCTGTCATGTCCGCGTTCGCTACGGCTACCGTCGGGTTCACGTCCTGCTCCGCCGCGAGGGCTGGAGTCATGGGCAAAACAAGACGCGCCGCGCCTATCGCGAGTTGGGCCTGCCGCGCGGCAATCAGGATGGAAGCGGAGCGTCAATCAGGATGAGAGAGCGTCGCTGGGCTCGTGACGCAGGGAGGGCGTAGTCCGACCGGAGTTACGAGCCCAGCGACGGCGCGATCCACAGGGGACCGCGCCGTCGGGTGATCGCGGCCGGTTGGTTATGCAAGTGGTTCTTCCGCCAAGAGGAATCACTCGCTTGCCAGGCCGACACATTACCGATCACCAGATGAGGCTCTACATGAAGTACCGTCAGACCGATACCCCGCCAGTGGCCGCTGCCAAGGCGTCGTTCAGCACGTCAACCGCTTATCGAATGGAGAAGGATTCCCGCCTTCCATCGCGGAAGAAAGGTGCCCGCGGCCGGCGCCGACCGGACCCGTTGGCCAGTGTGTTTGAGACCGAGGTCGTGCCGATGTTGAAGGCGGCCCCCGGCGTGCGGGCTGTCGCGATCTTCGAGGAGATGTTACGGCGTCATCCTGAGCTCGGAGCTGGGATCCGCCGCACGCTGGAGCGCCGGATCCGCGCCTGGCGGGCGATCCACGGCGAGGAGCAGGAGGTCATCTTCCGCCAGACCCACGAAGTGGGCCAGGTCGGCCTGTCCGACTTCACCGACATGGGCGAACTGGGGATCACCATCGCTGGCGTGCCGCTCGATCATCGCCTCTATCACTTCCGGTTGGCCTATTGCGGGTTCGAGCACGCCCATGTCGTGCTCGGCGGCGAGAGCTTCGTCGCTTTGGCCGAAGGGCTGCAAAATGCCCTGTGGTCGCTCGGTGGCGCACCGCGGGAGCATCGGACCGACAGCCTGTCGGCCGCCTTCTGTAATCTCGACCGCAATGCGAGGGACGATCTGACCCGGCGATACGAGGACCTCTGCGCCCACTACGGCATGCGGCCTTCCCGCAACAATCGCGGCATCGCCCACGAGAATGGGGCGATCGAGAGCTCGCACGGCCATCTCAAGCGGACGATCGCCGATGCGCTGCTGTTGCGCGGCACTGCCGACTTCGATGATCTCGCCGCCTACCGCGGCTTCATCGACGAGATCGTCAGCCGCCGCAATGCCCGCAACGCCAAGCGGATCGACCACGAGCGCGCCACCCTGCAGGCGTTGCCGGATCGCCGTACCTCGGACTACGAGGAGGTGATTGTCCGCGTGACGTCAAGCGGCGGCTTCACCTTGCGCAAGGTGTTCTACACCGTGCCGTCACGCCTGATCGGCCACCAGCTGCGGGTGCGCCTTTACGACGATCGTCTCGACGTGTTCGTCGGCGGCACCCATCTCGTCACCCTGTCGCGTGGGCGGCCGCATCCCAACGGCAAGCACGACCAGGTCGTCGATTATCGGCACGTGATCCATTCCTTGCGGCGCAAGCCAATGGCGCTGCTCAATCTCGTCTACCGTGATCGGCTGTTCCCGCGCGATGCCTATCGCCGAACCTTCGATCGCTTGCGCGAACGGCTGCCGGACAGGAAAGCCTGCCGGCTCATGGTCGATCTGCTTGCGCTGGCGCACGAGCGCGGCTGCGAGGCCGAACTCGCCGGTCAGCTCGCCGCCGACCTGGACGCCGGCCAACTGCCCGACCTCAACCGGCTGCGCGCCCACTTCGCGCCCGATCCTGCCTGCGTGCCGCAGGTCATGGTGCAGCTCGCCCCGCTCGCCAGCTATGAGTGCCTCATCGGCGCCAGCGAGATCGGAGACGCCGCATGAACACGGCCAACACCGTCGACACCGCGCGCCTCAATCTGTTGCTCAACGAGCTGCGGCTGCCCGCCATCAAGGTGCTGTGGCCACGGTTCGCCGAACAGTCCGACAAGGAAGGTTGGCCGGCGGCCCGCTTCCTCGCCGTCATCGCCGAGCACGAGATCGCCGAACGCGGCCGCCGTCGCATCGAGCGCCATCTCGTCGAGGCGAGGCTGCCGGCCGGAAAGACCTTCGATAGCTTCGACTTCGACGCCGTGCCGATGATCTCCAAAGCGCAGGTGACCGCGCTTGCCGCTGGCGACGGCTGGGTCGGCAAGGGCGCCAATTTGCTGCTGTTTGGGCCGCCTGGCGGTGGCAAGAGCCACTTGGCGGCAGCGATTGGCTTGGCTCTCATCGAGAACGGTTGGCGGATCCTGTTCACCCGCACCACCGATCTCGTGCAGAAGCTCCAGGTGGCGCGGCGCGAGCTTAACCTCGAGGCCGCCATCAATCGCCTCGATCGCTTCGACCTCCTGATCCTCGATGACCTCGCCTACGTCACCAAGGATCAGGCCGAGACCAGCGTGCTGTTCGAACTCATCAGCGCGCGCTACGAACGGCGCTCGATGCTGATCACCGCCAATCAGCCCTTCGGCGAATGGAATAAGGTCTTCCCGGACCCCGCCATGACGCTCGCCGCCATCGATCGCCTCGTTCACCACGCCACCATCATCGAAATGAACGTCGAGAGCTATCGCAGGCGAACCGCGCTCGAGCGAAAACGCGGCCCAGGCCGGCCACCGTCGCACGCGACACCAAAAACCCTCGTTGATTGACGCTCCGCGACAATCAGAGCCAACAAAACTCTTGCGCGCGACAATCATCGCGGCAATCATCACCTCGCCGCGACACCGACTCGCCATCCTGATTGTCGCGCGCTTCCCAGCCAGATTGTCGCGCTATATGGGCCTGCAATTGCGCAACAAAACGCCGAAGCGCCGGGTCAAGGCGCAAGCTGCGCGATGACCGCAGGCCGGCCACACGATCGAACGAGACCTGGGCGATGGACTTCGTTCATGACCAGTTGGCGACGGGACACAAGCTTCGGGTGCTTACGATCATCGATACCTTCTCCCGCTGCTCGCCGGCGCTGGCGCCACGGTTCACCTTCCGCGGCAGCGACGTCGCGGAGATACTGGAAAGGGCCTGCAAGGAAGTGGGCTTCCCGGCAACGATCCGGGTCGATCAAGGCAGCGAGTTCGTATCGCGCGATCTTGATCTGTGGGCCTACCAGCGCGGCGTCACCCTGGACTTCTCACGGCCGGGCAAGCCAACCGGCAACGCGTTCATCGAGGCCTTCAACGGCCGCTTCCGGGCCGAATGCCTCAACGCGCACTGGTTCCTTAGCCTTGCAGACGCCCAGCAAAAAGTGGAGACTTGGCGCAGATACTATAACGAAGAACGGCCCCATGGGGCGATCGGCAATCGACCGCCGATTTTGCTGCAAAACCACGTCGGCGCAACCAGCCCGCCAACGTGACAGAGGCGCAAAACTCTAGTTCTGGGTGGTCCAAACTTCGGTCTCGCTACAAAACCACCGAGACTCTAACTGCCACTGGATGAAAATTCAGTGGCAGGTCAGCGCTAAAGAAATACTCTGACAGATTTGCCGGAACGACAACACTACGGTCGTCGGATATCAAGCGAGCTTTGCGATCCTATGCGGATGAAATCGCACCGCACTCAATGTACTCAAAAAATCATCTGAACCGGAATGAGGTTCACTCACTACTTAGCCGCTACGTTTGATCTTATCAACGATAAAAAGTGGCCTGTTCTTCGTGCTGAGATAGATGCGACCAATGTACTCGCTGATGATACTCAGCGAGGCAAGTTGGAAGAACGACGCGACCAAAAGCGAAATCATCAAGCTGCTCCAGCCGGGGACAACTTCAAGGTAAAGCCAAGAATATAGCGAGTAGACGGAGACCACGACGATTGCCACCAACAGCAAGGCTGCGGCCGCCGATGATAGGCGCAACAAGGTCGATGAAAAGCCGAGGCAAGCATCGATCGCAAAATGAACCATTTTTGACAGTGGATACTTCGTTTCGCCGGAAAACCTCCGATCCCTGTCATACAAGAACGGTGCCTGCTTGAAGCCAACGGAGGCCACCATTCCTCGTATGAACCTGTCCCGCTCGGGCATCTGCGCTATAAGTTGAGCGACCCGGTTCGTCATTAACCTGAAGTCACCGGCGTCGACAGGAATCGAAAGGCTGCTCGCTTGTTTCAGCAGGCGATAGAAGATGCTCGCTGACCTCGTCTTAAACCAGCTTTCGCCAGCGCGAGTCTTCCTCTGGCCATATACGACGTCCGCGTCTTCGCGCTTCATGACCTCTACCATGGGCGAAAGCAATTCTGGAGGATCCTGCAGATCCGCGTCGATAACGAGAACCAACTCGCCTGTTGCCGCCGATAGCCCCGCCGTTAACGCAACTTGATGCCCGAAGTTCCGCGACAGCTTCATGCCAATGATGTTGCGCCCGTGCTCGGTCTCTGCTGAGATTGCCTGCCACGTTCCATCGGCAGAACCATCGTCCACAAGCACAATTTCAAAGTCATTACCGGCCACATCAAAAGCGCTCTGCCGACACCTTCTAATGAGCTCAGCGATGCTACCCTCTTCATTGTAGCAGGGTACCACAATAGAGAGAGACTTTGGTCGGCGTTGCCCTGGTCGTCTCCCAACCGAACTATCGATGACACTTCCACTCAAGGTTAACTCCTTCCAATGGGCCGTCTATAGAAGGAAAGCCGGTGTGATTCGCTTCGCTGTACACCATTCAAAGCTGTTTCAGTAGCGTGTCGCCTTCATCATCTGTCATTCTCGATCCTTGATGCAGTGCTTTTTTCGCTCCGGTAAATGTTGTCCGCAGGGGCGGGAGCGCATCTGAGCTCTTCGTTCGTCGATGCTTCGGCTCGGAGCACTGCATTCGCCAAGACAAAGACATGACTATGCGCGAGGCACTAATCTTCGATCGCTTCCATTTGTACCGTCCGGCGCGGTGCTGGCTAAATGGTGCTTGGCAGTGGTACGACAGCTCATCTCATCGTTCACGCATCACACCGGATACGAAGCGATCCCCGACGAGAGTGAGACCGTCACCGCTATAGTATCGTGGCCAAGCGGAAGGAACCGCTGTGGTTACCACGGACAGAGCGGCCAGAGTCCGGTTCAGCAAGACTGACGACGGTTCTTCCGTTGGCAGAGCGGTTTATCTTTTGGCAGAGCGGTTCTCTTTTGGCATAGGGATCTTCCTGCCATTCTCGTAAATGAGGCCAAAGGATATCAGCCTCACGGAGTTTCTAACTGACCTGCGCCCCGCGATCTCCTCCAAGAATTGGTAGAGTCCATTGTGCTCTTGTAGCGAGACCGAAGTTTGGACCACCCAGAACTAGAGTTTTGCGCCTCTGTCACGTTGGCGGGCTGGTTGCACCGACGTGGTTTTGCAGCAAAATCGGCGGTCGATTGCCGATCGCCCCATGGGGCCGTTCTTCGTTATAGTATCTGCGCCAAGTCTCCACTTTTTGCTGGGCGTCTGCAAGGCTAAGGAACCAGTGCGCGTTGAGGCATTCGGCCCGGAAGCGGCCGTTGAAGGCCTCGATGAACGCGTTGCCGGTTGGCTTGCCCGGCCGTGAGAAGTCCAGGGTGACGCCGCGCTGGTAGGCCCACAGATCAAGATCGCGCGATACGAACTCGCTGCCTTGATCGACCCGGATCGTTGCCGGGAAGCCCACTTCCTTGCAGGCCCTTTCCAGTATCTCCGCGACGTCGCTGCCGCGGAAGGTGAACCGTGGCGCCAGCGCCGGCGAGCAGCGGGAGAAGGTATCGATGATCGTAAGCACCCGAAGCTTGTGTCCCGTCGCCAACTGGTCATGAACGAAGTCCATCGCCCAGGTCTCGTTCGATCGTGTGGCCGGCCTGCGGTCATCGCGCAGCTTGGCCTTGCCCCGGCGCTTGGGCGTTTTGTTGCGTAATTGCAGGCCCAATTCGCGATAGATGCGCCGCGTCTTGCTCTGGCCATGGCGCCAGCCATCGCGGCGGAGCAGGACGTGAACCCGACGATAACCGTAGCGGATACGAACATGGCAGATCTCCTTGATCTTCTGTTCGAGGCAGCCTGGCCGGAGCGACGGCACTTGTAGTGATAGGTCGAGCGGTCAAACTCGAGAGCGTCACAGGCCCCGCGGATCGACACCGGCCCCTCGCCACAGACCTCGTCGACCAGCATGCGCTTCCGGCCAGGCTTCATAGCTTTCGGCGGATCACATCCTGCAGCATCTCCTTGTCGAGCGACAGGTCCGCCACCAGCTTCTTCAGCTTGCCGTTCTCCTCCTCGAGCTGCTTCAGCCGTCGCATCTCCGTCGGCAGCAGCCCGTCGTACTTCTTCTTCCAGTTGAAATAGGTCAGCCTGGCTGATCCCGGCCTTGCGGCAGATCTCCGCCACCGCAACCCCGTCACTGCCCTGCTTCAGGATGAACGCCTTCTGGGCGTCCGAAAACCTCGAGGCCTTCATCGTCCTTCGCTCCTCGCAGCCAGGGAATCGGTAGGAAAAACTCTAGCCAAAAATGGTCCAGTTTGCCGGCCTCAGATCACCATGCTGGACAACATTGCGCTGAAGGGCCGTTTGGAAAGACGTGGTGACGCCCGCGGCCAAGCGGAAAGCTGTCGCGCGTCTGCGATTGCCGCATGACCATCAGATACCAGACGACCGGGCGGATGACTCCGCTCTACGCCGCGCAATCTCCCGGGTCGGCATCCCGGCCGACTTCAATCTGATCACATCGCGCACATGACGCATCGCAAACCTCTCGTCTGCATTGAGGTGCCCCTTCGCAAAGCCAAAAAACGGGACTGTATCGGAGCCAGAAGAGGGCTCGTCACCCCGGGCGACATCATCCCGGAATGGCGGGTGACATCAAATCGGAACGGTGGGCGAGATCATTCCGGAGCGTGGGCGACATCGAGCGGAATCAGCACTCCTGCCGAAGAGTTTGTGCGTTGGCCTTTTTTTTCCTTCGAGTCGCTCACGCGCTGATGACGCGGAGCGAACCCAGAAGCCGCGGGCTGTTTAGCGGCGCCAGAGGTCAGCCTCGCCCGCTCATCGTCGAGCCATCGCAAATTCAAAGCACTACGAACCGTGCCGGGCCCGGAAGACTCGTTGCGTTCGCCACGGGATCACCCGCCATAGCAGCTTCTTGTTATTTTGCGCTCGGCGCTGCTGGCAGCGTGGGATCAAATCGTGCTCGCGCCAATGACGGTACCTCGGACATGATGCAACAGCACGGAGCCCGGCATAACCTCCACATCGGTCTGGGCTCAGCTGATAACTATTTGGCCGAGTCTGGGATGACGCGGTGGGCATGGGAGTGAAGAAGATCGACTCATCAGTTCGGGATCGTTCAAATGAGTACGAGTCGATCCAAGCGCTAGTACGTCAATCTGTCATGCAACATCCGTCGCAGGTGCCAGCGTGCGCCCGAGGCAACTTGATGCCGCGCTGAACTCAGCGTACATCGGACGAATCCTGGCCGTCGTCCTGATTTCGGTTGGAACTGCACGATGGCGGATCGGTCGCCGGATGCATTCTTGCTGCTTGGCGCGGGCGCAGCCGCTCTGCGTCATCGTTGGCATCTTTTGTGCTCTGTTCTTCATTGAAACACAGCGGCTCGTCTTTATCGGGCCTGCCAAATACAAGATAGCGATTGATCACGTAGGAGAGCAGAGCGAGAAAGGGGAGGGCAAGCGATTGCCCGGTGAGCGGCGACATTGCGAGAGTAGTAGTTAATTCGTTCAGCAGCATGATGTTGACGAGCCAGACGACTGCGCAGCCAGCAACAAAGGGCGGGAGTGCGGAAATCCGTCGATTGCGAAACACCAGTTTTCCGGTGGAATGAAAATTGAACACAACGCCGCAAGCAGTCGCGAGTGTTATAGCAAGTTGATGAGATCCGAGCAGAAGGTAAAGAAGCGCAAACAGTGCGTAGCCGAAGGCCGCGTTGGCGACGCCGACCAGCACAAATGTGACGAAGTTGACCAATGTGCGCTCCGCCCTCGTAGCCGGGGGCACCACCAGCCCGAATGTCAATGTGACCTGTTTTGTGCCCGATCGATATGCGCGTTCGAGCCAATGTTTCGAAGATGCCGCTAACGTTCGGCACCAACCATCAATCCTGAACGGGCCATTTGAGACATGGTGGCTCACTGTCTCGATGGCGCGCAGTCCTAACGCGGAGAGCCCGCTGGCTTCCCCGCGCCGTCCCGGTCGACGAAATGCGTCGCTTCAACCGCGAAACCGGCGCACTGGAGCGCAAGTGCGAGACTGTCGACAGTAAAAAACGTCACATGCACGCAGTCGAAGATGTGATCGACGGGACGGTGAGCGCGACCACCAGTGGCGCTTTCGAGAGCGCGGGCGACCTTTGCGATCAGACTGTCGTGGTTGGGCATGAAGACAATGATCTTCCCTCCATTCGACAGTCTATCATGCGCTCGTCTTAAGAGAGCGACGGGATCTTGAACGTGTTCGATCAGGTCCAGCATGGTGACGGCGTCATAGTTCTCGATGGGGAGAGGATCGACGTCGAGGTCTTTCTCCCAAACGGTCGCGCCGGTCCGGACTTTGGCAGCCATGGCCCCATGGGCATCGATCTCGATGCCGGCGACGTCGAACCCGGCGCTTTGCGCCATCTCCGCAAATTGACCGATACCACAACCGAAATCGAGGAGTTTGCCGCGTCGCGGGCCAAGCGTGGCAATCATGTGCTTCAGGACTTCGCGAAGTTCAGCCATGGCAGCGGCATGATTCTCGCCATCGTGGACTGCGTAGTCGGACGCATAGCTTCCGTCGTATAGTATTGCGCGACGCCGTCGGTGAGGTCGTCCGGGATTTGAAGAGCGTCTTATGTCCTGTGCACACGACAACGCGCGCATTGATTGAGCGACCGGGGCGATGGATCCACAGGTCTTTGTGGGCTCTCGAAGCACAGACCGGACACTGCAACCGAGATCTCACTGCACTGGCCTCCGGATGAACTGGGCCGAGATCGACTAGCGGCGCCAGCAGCATGTCCGCACTCGTCGCAAGCGCAAGCGTTATGGCAGGTAGATGAGATCTGAGCAGTAGGAAAAAGAGCGCAAACAGAGCAAAGGGCATAGAAGGCCGTGTTCGCCAGACCGAGCGGCACAAAGTTGACGAGATTGACCATTGCGCGCTCGCCCTCGTAGCCTGTGGACCGACCTGCCCTAGTGTCACTTGCCATGGGCAGCACCCGCGCGGCCCGCAGCCGCCTCCCGGACAAGAAGTACGATTTCAAGATTGCGGCTCCCATCGAATAGCTGGCCGCAGATCACCTGCGGAGATGCCGGCGTCACGAGCAGACAGCATTTCTGCAAGTGAGGAGTCAGCGCATTAGGGTCGTTGGTGAACAAATTGTGATTGATCTTGTATGCCGGGTTCTTGCAGCTGTGTTTGAACTGACTCAACGTTTATCAACGGACACATGCCATGTTTTTGTTATCTAGATCAATTGCTAGCAGTGGTAGTTGACCGTCGCGTAAATTCTTGCATATCGCTATACGAGCGGCGGCGAAGCCCTCGACAGTCACGAGCGGGATGGCGGAAGTTCAAAAAAGCGCACGCGCGACGGTCAGGCAAAGCTTTATCTATACGAATCGCAACCGTTGGGACGCACTGATGAAAGAACTCTTGCGATACCCTGCACTATACCAAGCATACCAGAATGTGGGCGGTTTTTTCGACGCACGGGTCAAGTCCATCGCAGAATATCTGCCTCTCAAGGCCGGTGATCGTGTCATCGATATCGGCTGCGGTCCTGGCTACATAGTTCAGCATCTGCCACGCGGCATCATATACACCGGTTTAGACATCGATCCGTCGTACATTAGTCACGCGCGAAAGAAGTTCAGTGATCAGGGTGCCTTTCAGTGTCGATTGTTCGACGAGGTTGTCGTGAAGGAACTTACTGGCGCGGACTATGTCATGATGAACGGCGTCATGCATCATATCGCCAACGCCACCCTTAGGAAGTTGCTCCAGAACATCCGAACTGTGCTGCGCCCCGGCGGAACGCTCTTTGTTCTAGAGCCGTGCTATCGGCCTGGACAGCGCGCAATCGCCAAGTGGATACTCGACAACGATCGGGGCGACTACATCCGCAACGAAGAGGGATATCGCGAGATACTCTCTGATACTTTTGAGAAAGTGCGGATGATCATCCGCGAAGACTACGCACGTGTTCCCTATACTTTCGTGGTTGGGCTCGCCACGAAGGCCCGCGGATGAGTTACGTTCTTCCGTGTCCCGTATGCCAGCATCCGCTGTGATTTCATCAGATGTGCTGCGGATTCTGTTGAAAAGGGCGGCTGTTGCGATGCAGGGGGATCAGTGATTCAGTCTGTCTGACTGGCAGGACTGAAGTTCATGATGGGGCATCGGCAAGTCGACCAGGCTGCTTTGTTCTATGAGTTCTCGGTCGAGAAACATATTCCCCGCGACCACCTGCTCAGGTCGATCGACGGGTTCGTCGACCTTCAAGAGATTAGGCGGGATCTTGCGCCGTTTTACAGCAGCATCGGCCGGCCTTCGATCGATCCCGAGCCGAGGATCCGGATGCTCCTGATCGGTTACTGCTTCGGCATACGATCGGAGCGGTGCCTTTGCGACGAGGTTCACCTCAATTTGGCCTACCGGTGGTTCTGCCGGCTCGGCTTGGATGGAGCGGTACCGGATCACTCGACATTCTCCAAGAACAGGCATGGCCGCTTCCGGCAGAGCAATCTCTTCCGTCGTGTGTTCGAGATGGGTGCGTTCAATTATACGTACGGCGAGGCCTGCCCAAGCGAGGGGCTCGCCGACTGGATCCGCGTCCACATCAACCTTTTCGCCTTCCTCGGCGGCGCGCCAACATTCGTGGTGTGCGACAATCTCAAGGCCGCTGTCACCAATCCGGACCGCCACGATACCGGTCTCAACCGAACCTATGCCGAGATGGCGAGCCATTACAGCACGGCCATTCTCGCAGCCCGGCCGCGGCGTCCAAAAAATAAGGCAAAGGTCGAAGTTGCGGTGCAAGTCGCCCAGAGATGGAGTCTGGCGCGGCTGCGCAACCAACGCTTCTTTACGTTGGCGGAGCTGAACGCAGCCATCCGGCCGCCTCGAACGAAATCAGCCGCAAGGTGCGTGGGTGGTGCCGTGAGATCAGAGCCCCTGAGATCGCTCAGAACCGATTGACGCGCCGAAATAGCTGAGGTCCGCCTCACGACGTCCGCACGGCTAATCTCCCGTGCTTGAGGAACGCGCCCGCATCTTGGCGGCCTCATTTTGCGCCGAACTTGTGCTGATAAGGAATCGGGCCGGCCCGCGCGGTGCATATATCGCGACGAGGGTGATAACGCTCGATCGCACCGGAGCGAACGATATTGCGCTTAGTTGAAAGACTAGCTTCCAATTTCCAATGCTCGTTCCGCTCTGCCGTCTCAAGCCGGAGTCGTCCAAGGCTAACCAGTCAGCCAACTTAGACCGCAACTTTCTACGCCGTGGGCGTGCGGATAGTTGTCTTGAGCCGATGTCGTCCATGCTGAGTGGTCCGAGGCGCGCTAGTCTGAAGATCGGATCGGGGCGCGCGGAATGTTCCAGGTCCTAGTTGCGCAAACCGTAGAGGGCGGCAGGGGCATCGCTAAGGACCAGTCCCCTCGCGTCCTCGTCTGGGATGATCTCCTCGAGCTACGCCAACGTCTGTGCGTAGCATAGGATGGCGCATAGGCATGGGCGGCCACTCCGACCCCCAGAGCAGCTGTCTCGGCCCGAGCTCCTTCAGCAGACTTCCCGCCGCTGCCTTGGCCCAGTCATCTGCGACGCGTCCGATCCCCGACAGCTTCACCCATACTTCTGCGCCCTCAGCGAGCGCCAGAAGCCGCTCCAAGCGCGGATCCCAGGCGGGATCGCGAGCGCTATCCGCAAGTCCGAAGTCTCGGAAGACTAGGCGGCGGCCGTCGGCCAGGAGCTGCTCCATAAGGCGCTCTCCTCCTTCGGCCCCACCGGACACCTCCAAGTGGAAGCCCAACTGAATGGCAGTCTCGAGCGACTCGGCCAGCGGATCAAGGTCGTCGAGGGTTAGCACCACCCGCGGCGCCTGTTCGGCTCCACTCCGCCAGGACCTCGGGCGCCGGCGGCTGCACAAGGGGCGGAATAAGCCTCACCGGCATTCGGGTCCGGTTCGCCTGGGCGAAGAGCTCGGTCGGATCGCGTGCAGGAAAGAGGGTTCGACCAGGACCAGCCGGTGATCGCGCAGTCGCGTGCCGCACCTTCCAGCCGTTCCAGGGAGCCGTCGATGACAGGCGCCGCCCGCCGAGCCTCTTGGCGGAAAGCGTGGATCTCGCAGTCGATCTTCATGGCACATCCTTGCCGCAGAACGAGACCGGCGGGAGAAACCCGCCGGGCCGCAGTTCATTCGTAACCTCAGGTCGTCGCCATCTGCCTGGCGCCCTTGGACACTCTATAAAGCTTCTCCTCATGCGTGGGGCGGGCGACGTCGCGCTGCGCGTCCAGATCGTGGCGCTCGGCCGCCAAGACGTTGCCGACACGGCCAAGCCCCGCGATGGACATGCTCGCATGCCATTGCAGTACGGGCTCGCTGGAGGTGCTCATTTTGGTGTTTGCTCGGTATCTTCATCGTCTGGCTTGTCTCCCTTAGCGCGAACCAGGAGTAGGAACAATGGAGGAAGCCGATCAAATCGTCCGTACGCTTCGGACGAGCGTGACGCGCAAGCTCAGTACGTCGTATACGGACGACTTCCGTCAGCCTTGGAACTCGCTGAGCCGGGGTGCCATAAAATCTAACGTAAACAGTGCTATGTTTCGCTGCGACGTGGACGCACCGGCCGGCGGCCCTTCGGCAATATCCTGGGAGCCGCAGCTTCCTTGGGTGGCTGAACAAAGAAATCCGACAAATGAACACCTAGCGTTCCGGCGATACGGTCGAGAAGATCGATTGTTGGGTTCTCCAATTGCCGCTCAAGACCGCTCACATAGGAGCGGTCGATCCCGGCATCATAAGCCAATCGCTCTTGCGGAATGCCGCGATCCACGCGGATCCGGCGCACATTCCAGGCCACTGCAGGCCGCGTGGTATCAATCGTGTGCCAAGCGCTGGAGACGAGCAGGTTCGTGTCGTCGGGCATCAGGCTTCGGGCGGCGCAGGCGTTGGCGAAGTCGTTCTTGGTGAATGACCACGATGACCATCACCGTCATCATCATTCCAGCAGCACTAGAGCATTTTCCGATCTGGCGGAATCGAAAGGGATTCCCTTCCGGGGCAAATCGTGATTCACCCTGAGGGCTGGTGATGGAGGCCAGCCCCCATGGCTAAACCCCTCTCGCCGGATCTTCGCCTTCGCATTGTTCGGGCCGTGGAAGATGAAGGCATGAGCTGTCGGGGCGCCGCCGGCCGGTTCGGCGTGGCGCCGTCGACAGCGATCGAACTGGTCAGCGAGTGGCGAAGCACCGGCGCCTGTGAGGCGGGAGCGCAGGGTGGCGACCGGCGTTCGGCTCGGATCGAGGGGCATGCTGCAGAGATCCTCTCCCTGGTCGAGGCTACGCCTGACATGACGCTGGCCGAGATCGCCGATCATCTCTTCAAAGTCCACGGCGAGCGTTTCGCGCCGAGCGTGGTCTGGCGGTTCTTCGATCGCCGCAACATCACGTTCAAAAAAAACATCGCACGCCAGCGAGCAGGATCGGCCGGACGTCGCCGCTGAACGCGCGGCGTGGAAGGCATCCCAGCCTGAGATCGACATCCACCGGTTGGTGTTCATCGACGAGACCGGAGCCTCGACCAAGATGGCGCGGCTCTATGGCCGTTCGCCGTACGGCCAGCGCTGTGTTGCAGCGCTCCCGCATGGTCATTGGAAGACGACGACCTTCGTCGGCGCGCTCAGGGCGACTGGCATGACGGCGCCGATGGTCCTCGATGGCCCCATGGATGGTTCGGCGTTCGAGGCTTACGTGACGCAAGTCCTCGTGCCGACACTCAGGCCCGGCGACATCGTGGTGATGGACAATCTCGCAGCACACAAGCGGGCCGAGGTCGGCATCGCAATCGATGCAGCGGGCGCTCGGCTCCTCTATCTGCCGCCTTATTCGCCCGACCTCAATCCGATCGAAATGGCCTTCGCCAAGCTCAAAGCCGCCCTTCGAAAGGCGGCCGCCAGATCTATCGAGGCTTTGGTCAACGCTATCGCCCTCGCCTTGGCCGCCTTCACCGCCCAAGAGTGTCTGAACTTCTTCGCCGCTGCCGGCTATGATCGCGTCTGATCAGAATCTGCTCTAGCATCGCGACCGTCTGCGTCGCCGGCCTTGTCGTGGCCCAGAGACTGCTGATGACTTTGTATCATTCTGAATGGGGTTGGGATCACCCCAGAACCGCTTATGCACGCGACCGGCGGGAATCACTCAGACCAGCTTTTCAAGAGCCGCGGAAGAAACCAAAAAATGGATGGAGGTAGTGTGCATTAGCGCCCCCTCCTTGCGGGCCGTTTCAGGAACTCATCAGGCTCGACGTCGAGCTTGTCGGCAAGGCGGCCTATGACTTTTATGCTGACGTAGTACGCGCCTTTTCAAGCTGGCTCAAATAGCCCCGGCTTATTTTGGCTTCCAACGCAAGCTCGTCTTGAGACCATCCCCTCGCATTGCGCAAACGGCGCAAATTGGTGGCGAATGTCTCCCGCAAGTCCATGCGGAAATGGAAGCCGCTTGCTCGATATGCTGCACCTCGATATACTTGACAAAGTGTCGTCTCGTGCGCGTTGTGAACGTAAACCGCACGCGGTCGCCGCTTGGCAGGCAAAAAGCCAAGCTGACGCATGCAGGACGCCAAGTCGTTGCTGATCGAGCTCTAAGCGATATAGGTTGTAACAAAATCTTCTCTGGCGAAAGTCGGGGTAAACGAAATTGAAGTGAGCCGCTTCGCTCGGAAACGCTCGCCGCCAGCCCTCAATTGACCTTCGTAGGAAATTGTTCCCGCAAGGCGCGACACTCGGGCCGCGAAGAAGACGCCTGGATGCGGCTCTCATGGCCTTTTCAGTTTGGTAGGAGTTTCAGGCCGTGCCGCGCGGTCCCAAGATATGCGGCTCCTCGATGCCGAGGCCGACAACGCTGATTGGCGCGAAGTCGCGCGTTCTGCTTTGTATCTATCACGCCTTGAGCCGGATCGCGCCCGCTTGTGCTTTCGAAAGTCATCTGGCTCGCGCCAGGTGGGCGACGCGTCACGTGATCTCCTGCGCCGGGGGTAGCCGACGAGTGAGCCATGAATGCGTTTGGAGCAGACGAGGCTTCTTGTTGCATCCAATCGTACATCAGCGCAACCAGAACTAGTCGCACTTGTCGGGCTGCAATTCCCTTTGCGTGAACGTGCGGGGAATAAGATGGCAGGTGCCGACTGGAGATCTGAGCAAGCCTATCCCGATGCCAGGAAAGCGGAAGCGATGGATCTGGCCTGGGAGCGGCTTCGCCGCGACCGCGGCTACCAACCAGATTATAAAATGCTGCTTAGCAGCAACCGATCGAGCATGACGGCGGACCACTTCCGCCGGAAGTGGGGGCTGTCGTTTCGCGGCTGATCCGCACAAGACGTTCGACGAACAAACCATACTCTGGGCGCCCGGGGCACTGTCGACCGTGCTAGCTGTCGGCCGGCTGTCTCTTTGGCGGCGTCCAAACGGTGCGAGCTTTGGATATGGCCAAACTCGCGGGCGGCGAGCTTCGCCACGCGCCGGATGGATGGCATGCCATCGTGCCGCTCGGCGGCGCGAAGCATCGGCTTTGGCTCGGAGAGCCTCCACCGAGCGGCTCGATGGTCGCCGTCGTGCTGCCGTTCGACGGCAATTTCGATATGCGCTTGCGGGCAGCACATCGATTTTGGCGGGCGCTCGAACAGCGTCCGCTCAGACCACCGCCTCTTGCTCTCCCGATGGCGACCCGGCACCGGCTCATCGTCGCTCTGCGTGCAGTCGATGGATGGCTGGCAGGCAACAGCTATCGCGACATCGCACAAGGTCTGTTTGGCAGCCTTCGCATTCCCGATCGAGGTTGCAAAACGCACGATCTGCGCAGCCGGACCATTCGCCTGGTCAAAATGGGGCTGCGTCTTACTCGCGGCGGCTATCGCGCATTGCTCCGTCACAAGCGAAAAGACAGGCGCGATGCTTCCTGAGCTCCTGACCGATCGGCTCGCCTCCCATCCGGCCTCATCGCTCGACCAACCGGTGCGCTGGATGTGGAGGCGGCGCTGGAGATGGCGCGGGCTACTTGAGGCGAGTGCCGCCACACGCTCGGCACGGCCGGTTGAGTCGCGCGCGCTTGGCATGGAGTTAATGCTGATCCCGCCGGCAATGGTACCCGGCGTTCGCGCGTTACTCCGCCCGTCCGAAGATGAAGATCGGCCGGACCGCGAATGGCGGACACGTTCACTCACCCCACTCTTCGCGGAACTATCGATTCCACGTGGGTTTCTTTCATATGCGAAAGCCCTACAGCGAACCGGGAGGGCTTCAGTTTGCGAGCGTCAGGCATCGCGAACATTTCGCCGTGACCGAGCGGCTCGAGACATAAGCGAACTTGCGAGGAAGAAAGCGTGCCGCATGGTTTTCTCTATACGACGCAGGTTTCCGAGATATCTGACCCTAGACCGCTAGCCGCCTTGATCTTTGCTCCTTTCGCAACGGCTTCAAACCACCGATGCCTATGAAGTGACGGCGGAGCGGTTGCTCGTGTTGCGCCGCCCTGGCTCATCTTGCCGCCGCCGTCACGGAGGTCGTCACGACCATTCCAATTGGGATGTGTCTACCTAGTGGCTTCTCTTTGCTGTCCGTTTCAGGAACTCGGCAGGCTCGACGTCGAGCTTGTCGGCAAGGCGACCTATGATTTTGATGCTGACGTAGTACGCGCCCTTTTCAAGCTTACTCAAATAGCCCCGGCTTATCTTGGCCTCGAAGGCAAGTTCGTCTTGGGACCATCCCCTCGCATTGCGCAGACGGCGCAAATTAGTGGCGAATGTCTCCCGCAAATCCATGCGGGAAGGGAAGCCGCTTGCTCGATATACTGCACCTCGATATACTTCACAAAACGTCGTCCCATGCACGTTGTGAACCGAAACTGCGTCTATCTGCTGCGCATGCGTAAGATCATCCGGACCCTACCCCTCAATCCTCGCTGATCTTGCTCCGGATGGTTCAGTGCTCACTGCCCATGGCGCGCAGCATCTGGTGACCCGCTGGCGACTTCTTGATGCGGAAGCCGCCGATGCCGACCGGGCAGAGGGTCGCTCGGACCGTGGTGCATGTCGAACCAGCGCGCGGTCGCGAAGCGTTCATTGGCCATTTGGCGGGCGCAAAGTGGATGGCCAACCGGGATTGCCGCGGCTTTCTTCGCGGCGGCGCGAACGAATAGAGAAATTGATCACGTGGAGTTCGAAATTGAGAACCAAGTTCCCACCAGGCGGCTGGACCGAGCAGCCAAATCATCGGCCAGCGACCACGCAATGAGTTTGCCCGTCGAACCGCACGCGTCCGCCTTCTGGCAGGCGACAAGCGAGTGGGCGCTTTGCAGAGCAGCAAATCTGCCAATCGCGCTCCGAGCGAGATGGACCATGGTCAAATCCACGCAGACCAGATCGGAGCGAGCGAAATGGAGATAAACGATGGAATCAGTGACGCGAGGACATCTGCCGGCGGCCTTGAATCGAGATTTCTGCGGGAAATATTCGCGCCAATCCCGACAATTGGGCGGTACCAAGATGCCATGAATCTGGCTAGCATCGCCTAGGTTTCTGTAGAGGTTTTTCGGTTTGATAGGAGAGTTCCAGGCAATGCCGACCGATCCGAAGATCGCGGACTTGGCGCCCAGCGCGCCTGAGCTTACGCCATACGACGAGCAGCACGCCGTTACCTATATGCGCCTTCTCGATGCCGAAGCCGATAATGCCGATTGGCGCGAAGTCGCGCGCATTGTGCTTGGTGTTGATCCTACGTATGAGCCGGATCGCGCGCGCCGCGCTTTCGAAAGTCATCTGGTTCGTGCCAAGTGGGCAGCGCGTCACGGCTATCGTGAACTGCTGCGCCGGGGATGGCCGAAAAATGAAAGGTGAAGGCGCTCGAAACGGGTTGGACTAATCTCCAATCGCAAAAGTAGAACGTTCCATCGTGCAACTGCATCGACATTGAATAACCGCAAGAGCACAACCGAAAACCGTCACAATTGTCGGGCTGCAGTATCCTCGCGTGCATGAAGAACATGTGGGGAAATAGTACGATGTCAGGTGCCGACTGGAGATCAGAGAGCGCATACAATGAGGTCCAGAAGGCAGAAACTGCCGACATGGCCTGGGAGTGGCTACGCCGCGATCGCGAGTATCACAAAGACTTTAAGAGCCTGCTCAGCAGCGAACACTCCAGCGTGACGGACCACTTCCGAAGGAAGTGGGGGCTGACGTTTTGCAGCCGATCCCCAAAAAACATTCGATAAGCAAGCCGTTTTCTGGGCGCCTGAGGCGCTGGCAACTGTGTTAGCCGTCCGCACCGACATTTGCTCGATGGCGTCCAATCGGTATGAGCTTGATTTCGCTAAACTAGCAGGTAGCGAGCTTCGTTACGCACCAGATGGATGGCACGCCATCGTGCCGCTTGGAGGAGCGAAGCATCGGCTTTGGCTAAGAGAAGTTCGACTGAGCGACTCACTGATTGTCGCTGATTTGCCGCTCGACCGCGAATTCGACATTCGCTTGCGGGCAGCACATCGATTTTGGCTGGCGCTTGAACAGCGTCCAATTGGACCGCCCCCTCTTGCTCAATCGATTGCGAGCCGGCGTCAGCACGTTCTCGCTTTGCGTGCAGTGGACGGGTGGCTGGAGGGGAACAGCTATCGCGACATCGCGCAAGGCCTCCTGGACAAGGCTCGCATTCCCGATCGAGGCTGGAAAACACACGATCTCCGCAGCTGGATCATTCGCCTTGTCCAGATGGGACTGCGCCTCATGCGAGGCGGCTACCGTGACTTGCTCCGTCGCAAGGGTAAAGCCAAGGACGGCACCTTCTGAGCTCTTGGCTGATCGGTTAGGTGCACGCGACCATCGACAAGGACACTTGGCAAGTCAATTGGGTCATCAAGACGCCCGGTATCATCTTGGCGTCACTTCGGCTCGGTCTTTGCGGCTGCGGAAAGTGGCATAGCAAAGTCGAATGTAAGGTGCAGAACGGTCGGCGCCATTCGTCTCGCCGCTTGAACGGACAGTAGGCGCTCAAATTGAGCTATTGCCTCTAGTCCAAATCCGATCCATCGGTCGAATGTCTGATGTCGCCGGACAGGTTGTTAGGCGGCTTCCAGAACGGCAGTGCGGATTCCAATGATCGCGCGCAGCTATTCCAATCTGATGCCGCGCAGCGTTCCAATCTGATCGCGCGCTTGTGAGGGCCCCCGATCGTTAAGGCAATTGGCACTATCGTTAGCCCGTGGTCAAGCGGCTGCCGAAGAGATCACGCCTGATGTTTGATGGTGTCGCTCGACGGAGCGAAGCTGACCGGACGCGCACCCCCAACAGTGCCGTAGCGGCCGGTCAGATTCGCGGGCTGCAGTCTCGGTCTTCATCGGCTGATCCCGTAATCAAGGCCGAGGAAGAACGGGCGAGCGACGCATGGAGTCACCATTCAGTTCGAGCCTGTGAGCGTTGTGAAGCAGGCGATCAAGTATGGCATCAGCGTAAGTTGGGTCGTTTATGAGCTCATGCCATTTGGCAATTGGGAGCTGGCTGGTGACGAGTGTTGATCGACGGCCGTAGCGGTCTTCAAGGATTTCGAGCAGATAATGACGGGCATTGGCGTCGATGGCCTGGAGGCCCCAATCGTCCAAAATCAGGAGCTCGACGGCGGCGATGCTCTTCATCCGCGAAGTGAGTCGCCCGTCGCCCCGGGCAAGGTCCAGTTCTTCGAACAACCGCGGCAGCCGGGTGTAAAGGACAGAGTGGTTGTCCCGGCAGGCCTTGTGACCAAGCGCACAACCAAGCCAGCTTTTCCCGACGCCGGTTGGCCCGACGATGGCGCAATTCTCATGGTTTTTGATCCAGTCTCCCTTGAGCAGCATGTCGAACAAGCGGCGGTCGAGCCCACGGGAGGCGCGGTAGTCGATATCCTCGGGCACGGCATGATGACGCAGCTTTGCTTTACGAAGACGAAGCGCCAGGCGCCGGTTGTTACGCCAGGTCGCTTCATGGTCCAGCAGCAACGCCAGCCATTCGGCGTGAGCGAGATCATGGACCTCCTCGTTGTCTGCGAGGCTCGTGAAGGCATCGGCCATGCCGGTAAGGCCGAGCTGGGTAAGCAAGCGGAGTGTGGGGTGTGTCAGCATTTTCTTCCCTTTTAGTGGTAATAGTCCGAGCCTCTGATGTTTGTGTGTATGATCGGCTCGCGCTCGGGGGACGCGGGCGTTGCAAGGCGATCGAGCCCCTTCTCGAGAATCGATTTGACGCTTGGGTAGTTGCGAGCCTCGATCTCAAGCGCGCGCAGCGCGGCAGCCTCGAGGCGTTCGGCGCCAAAGCGCTTCTCAAGCCGGAGGATGCCCAGGCACGAACGATAGCCCTGTTCGGGATGCGGCCGATCCTCGATGATCCGATCGACCAGCAGGCGCAGCATCGGGCCGATCCGGCTTGCCTCGCTGCGGATCTTTGCCGGCGTCCACTCGCCATAGCGCCGGTGGCTGGAAGGCATGTGGGCGCTGATCGTCGTGTGCCGCCCGTTGCCGCTGCCGCGCATGTGCGCGGCGATGCGCTCGCCCCCCAGGAAGATTTCAACCGTTCGTGCACAGATCCGCGCTTCTACCTCGCGACGGGCGAAGCGATAGGGCACCGAGTAGTAGTGTCGTTCGATCTCGACGTGATAGTCGAGCCCGACCCGGCATCGGCGCCATTCGGCATGGACCCACGGCTCGCCGGGGAGCGGTTTAAGATTCGGTGCATCAATTTCCTCGAACAGCTGGCGCCGTGTACGGCCATACTGGCGCAACACCCGTCCGTCATTGAGCTTGGCCAGCCACTCGGCGATCGCACCGTTGAGTTCGGCCAGGCTGTAAAAGGTCCGGTTGCGCAGCCGCCCCAGCAGCCAGCGCTCGATGATTCCGACGCAGGCCTCGACCTTTGCCTTATCTCTCGGGCGACGCGGCCGTGCCGGCAAAATCGCCGTGCCGTAATGCTGCGCCATATCGCTATAGCTGCGGTTGACCATAGGGTCATAGAGGCACGCCTTGATCACCGCGACCTTGGCGTTGTCGGGCACCAGGAGTTGCGTGGCGCCGCCAAAAAAGCTGTAGGCCGCGTTATGTCCCGCGATCCAGTCGCCGAGCTGCTCGGTCCACGTCGCCAGCGCAAACGACAAGCTGGACGCGCCCATGACCGCGACGAAGATGTGCGCGTCACGCACCTCGCCAGTCTTTCGGTCGACCACCGGCACCGTGTCGCCGGCATAGTCGACAAACAATTTCTCGCCCCCGCCGTGGTGCTGGCGCATCACCAGCGGCAGCCGGCCTTCCCAGTTGCGGAACAGGTCACAGAAACGGCTGTACCGGTACCCGTCCGGATGCTCTGCAATGTACTCGTCCCACAGTACCTGCAAAGTCACATGCTTGCGCTTGAGCTCGCGGGCAATAACGGACCAGTCAGGCTCGGCCACCTTGCGCCGGCCAGGCTTCACGCCAGGCACCCCGTACAGCAGTTGCTCCAGCTCGGCGTCGCTTATCGCTTCCGCGACTGGCCATGCCAGGCCCGCGCGGGCAAACCGCTTCAGCGTGTCACGTACCGTCGTCGACCCGACGCCGACACGCTCGCCAACCACACGCGTCGAGAGCCCAGCCTCAAGGCTCAACCTCACGATCTCGCGCACCTGGCGCATGATAACCCTCCTCGTTGGCATCCAATTCTCCAAGCTGTTTCCAGCCGGAGAAATGACCCAACGATCGGGCCTCACACCATCCGAAACTGCGCGCGATGAAATCGGAATGCTGCGCGGACAATGCTCGGAATGCTGCGCGCGATCATTTCGGAACCCCGCGCGCCATCAAGTCGGTACGCTGCGCACCATCATCTCGGAATCCGCACGGCAGTCTTTTTGCAGAGCCGAGCGACCCATCGGCAGAACGCACGCGCGATTTCGGGATTACCACTGCGGTCGACCGCGTAGGCCCGATACTGCATGCCGCTAGGAGCGCGCGATCCCGGTATCACATGCAGCGCGCCCGCGCGCACGAGATCGCTGACAATGATTTCAGGCGCGACCAGCAGGCATTTTCCCGTCATGACAGCCGGCAGGGCAAGGTAATTGTGATCGTATCGGGCCCCCGACTTTATGTCTTTCGCAGTCAGGTTCATCGCCCTCAGCCATGTGGGAAGAATATCAGGCCGGGACGTAATGTTTAGAATTGGCAATGAACGAGCAATCGAGAGCGTTTTTCCTGCGACGTGATTAGGGGCGCCCACGCATACGAGTGCCTCATTGTGGATTTCCCAACTGTCTGCCGGTTCGATCACGGAAAGGTCGCGCGTGATCAAGATGTCGAAATCGTCGGAAGATGCCGGCGGAGACAGCGAGCTAATGACGTCCACGGTGACGCCGCCGACCTCGGCGGAAAATGCTTGGAGATTCGGAATCAGAAGAGAGGAAGCGAAGGTAGAAAGGGACGTGCGGACCACGAGCCGATTGGCGTCAGGACGATTCCGGCGGCGCATTCTTCTGGCGGTGAAGCAGATTGTTTCGAGTGGTTCGGCGACCGTGTTGACAAATACCCTTCCGAACTCCGTTAACTCGCTCCGCCGCCCGCGTCGCTCGACGAGATCTGTGCCGAGATAACCTTGCAGCACGGCGAGGTAGCGGCTGACCGAGCTCTGAGTTGTTCCCAATGCGTTAGCCGCGCGCGTTACGCTTCCTTCTCGCGCAATGGTCACAAACGCCCGGATTGCGTTGAGGGGCACTTCATCATATTCGGCAGCCATCTTCTGCTCCGGTAGCTTCTGGAATGTCCGCAAGTTGCGACGGCAGGCCATCGCCAGGAATGGATGCTCCATCACATCATTCGATGCGTGTAGCCGGGATTACTGCAATCAACGATGTCTCGCGCACAAAATTCGGGTGCTCATCGTCCGGCAGGGGCCGCGTTCCAGGGTAGTATGCTCGCTCGCCATTGTAGGACGAGTTCGCCGCAAGTTCGCATTTGGTTGTTGGCTCAGGATTTCCAACCTTCGCTCGTTTCCTAGCGCGAACCAGAAACAGGGACAATGGCGCCGAAGGGAGCAGGTCAAATGGTTGGTACGTTTCGGACGAAACTGGCGAACGTCAGTATAGATTGTTCCTTCTTCATGCTTGGAATTCGACGAATTTGAAAGGGCGCCAATGATACGACCAACATTCCTTCTCACGCTCGCGAATGGTGTTCGGTGCCGGACTCTATTACATTCCTGGCACTCATACCTGCATCAGGTCAGTGCTGGCCAGCCAATAGTCTCGTTCCGGTGTTGGCGCTGCGCACACTCGTGTAGGCTATTACGACACCACTCGTGTTCGAGAAGATTTCAGGATCGATTCGCGCACAGCGACCGAATACGGCGTGATCCGCAGCTTCGTCGAAGGGGCTTTTCGCTGGGAGGCAGGTTCGGTCGCGCCGACTGGAACGGGCGCCACATCGTATTCGGGCGACGGCGCCGATAAAGCTACTCGGATCCTAAAGTGGTGGGCCGCTCAGTTGACTCACTTCGGCCCACACCAAGCACGACCCTGTCACGCGCTGCGCCATCAGGTCTAGGAGGTCTTAGATTGGCAGATCGCGAGCGATGCGGAACCTACGGTCCGCGAGCCCGGCCAGGCGGCGGGTGGATCGAAGACTTTGAGTTCCTGCGACATGGCTTCCAATCGACGCCAAAGTGGAGGGCCCACGAGCCGTCCCTTCCAGCAGTGGGGCGACCAGTCCGTTCCGCTGCCGGCGACGATGAGCATCAGTGGTGCCTTCACCTGCCGGGCTATTCGCAACAGCGTGGCCGAATCGAGATCACTCATTTCGGCAATTCCGTTCGGATGCGAATGCCAATCGCCGAGATAATCAAGGTCGCCGCAACTCGCTTCGAACGCACGATTGATTTCATTCACCTGCCAGGCATGATCTGGAATGAAACAATGCCGTCCGTGAAGGGCGCGCGGACCAGGGCCGCGCAAGTCGACGACGACGTAATCCTCGCCGGACCGCCAACCAAGAAGGATGCCACCATTCTCAAGGGGAGACAGCTCGCGTGCGTACACGCACATGAGCCGCAGCGCATGTGAGGAGAGCCAGATGATCACCGCGCGGCTCCGCAGCATCGGGGATGGGGCGGGCATTGAAATGCCTTCCAATGAGGCAGCATCCGCCCGCCGTCATCGTCCTTGAGCGTCAGTACGGCCAGGTCCCAACGGCCAGGATCGTAATTCCCCTCCGAGAGGAGCCCAACGGCTGTGCGTACGATTTCCAGAGATATCTCCTGCAAGTCAAAACCGCCGCCCGTGAACGTAGGGGCATTGCAGCCGACCGGGATGATGACGCCGGCATCATCGACGCGCAGTTCTGGTATGTGTCGCTTGTCCTTCCAGTGTTCCTGTAAGCATACGAAGCATCCTTCGGATTCCGGAAGGAACCGCGCGACCACGCCGCCCGCGACGCCGAGCGTTGCATAACCCATCACGTACGGCACCCGGAATCCCCGACAGTAGTAGGATAGCGCAAGCTGCACCTCTGGTGAGGCTGAGGCATCGATCACGACATCGGCGGAACGGACCTCATCGAAGATTGGCGTCAGGATGTTGCGCAGCTGGCGCGGAATGCCGACCGGTTCGGTAACGGCCGCACCGAACCGTCCCTCGGCGGCCCACGCCTTTGTCCACGGATAGTTCGAGCCGATGAAGTTCGCGAGCGCAATTGCCTTGTCGTTTCCCCAAACGGTGCGGCCCAGTGGCCAACGCAGACTGTTGCCGGGCTGGACCGTGTCGAAATCAAGAAATCCGATCTCGCCGACGCCGGCGCGCGCCAATTCGAGGCCCGCGAAGCTTCCAATAGCCCCGCAGCCAATCACAAGCGCCTTCTTCGTAAGAAGTGACCTTGCGACGGGCAACCGCGAAAATATGTCGTCCTTTCCGGCGCGTTCGCCGCGGACGAGTCTCGTTTCGGTTACACCGGCTTTTTCGTTCTCTAAGGCACGCCTCGTCACCAGGAACAGCCAGCCCACGCCGTTTTTCTGCACGTCATACTCGGATTCCTCCGGGAACACGATGCCAGTGATGGAAAAGGGCCCACGTGCGGTTTCATTGACCTTCCGCACGCTGGTCGGCTGCAGCACCGCCTGCCGCGCAAGCTCTTCGTCGGCAAGGCGCAGCAGTTCTCCGGCATCCGCCATTGCGGGAGGCGTGAGCTTCACCCATCGTCCGGTAATCACCGGAGTATCCTGGGGCTCGGCTGGAAAACCGAAGCGTTTGCCGATTGGCGCACCGGTGCTGGTGGTCAGCTGCTGCACGACGCCTTCGAAAGCCGCGCCGTTCCTCCTGGTGGGGCGACTGGTGCAGGCCACCTGCATCAAACCATGCTGGCCTGAAGGTAGCGATGCCTGACCGTCGAAAAGGATAATCGAGTCCACTTCGGCAGCCCCGGCGAAATACGGCATCAGCGGATCCGCAGCTTGCTCCTCGAGCTTGGCTGCATCGTCCCAACGGCCATCTTTTCTGGCAGCAAGGACGCGCAGAAGCTGATCCAGGCGCTCCTTTATGAAGTCCGCGACAAGCTGGTTCGAATCCCATTGTCCCAACTCCTGGGTCAGCAGGCACAGCTCGTGACTGAAGGGGTTTTGATGGCGTTCGAAGCTTTGGTTCGGCGCAGCCACCGCAGGGCGAAAAAAAGGGTGCAGCGGGGAATACCCGATGCGCAACAGCGTTGGTAAGGACTGGCCGTGCACCGGCCAGTCCGCTTCCAGGATCAGGAGCCCGTTTCCCTTGTGAACAGTTCGCGGGGTAATCTCGAGCCGTGCGTAAGCCGCGAGCTCGGCATTGAGAATCTCCGGCCAGATCGTCCACCAATCCTGGTCGGCAGCGGGCTGATTGTGCTTAGCCACGCTCAGCCCACGGGACGATGTCCAGGCGGCGAGCTGGGGCGCGGAGGACCTTTGCCCGGCGTCTCGCTCGGAGGGCCGGGCGGCACGTCAGGATGCTCCGGATGTGACGGGTGTGGCGGCTTAGCCATGCATCATTCCTTTCTTGCTTCGCTTAGCCGATCAACTGTACGCACCGTGTCGTGCGCAAGCTGAGCGACCGTTGTTTCCCCTAGCGCAAATCGAAAATAGCAACAATGTCGCTGGAACAAGCCGATCAAAATCGTTGGTACGTTTCGGACAAACATGACGCGTCACGAATACAGCGACAGAGATAACGACTGCGATCTGTACGTTACTAACAGACCTCTTCCCTTGACGTCAGGCTCAAGCGGTTCGGTGGCAGCGTTCTGCTGACGAAACCTCAGTCCAGAGCACGTCAATCGCGCCAGCAACGTCCCCTTCCATGCTCGCAAGCTGACGACCAGCCGATATCAAGTCGGTCGCAAAAAATCCGCGCGTCGTTATCAGCTCGGCCGACGACGTGGCACAAAACGGACGGGCAGGTCCGTTCGAACACATCCATCATCAAAATGAGAACGGTCCATCACATTACTTGATGTCTGTCACCGGGCCATTGCTTGCCAACGGTATTTGCGACGGCAGAAACGAGGTCTGGCGTAAGGATAGGTATGGCATTTCCAGCTCAATGCGTTGGCTCACATCGTTACGGATTTGCACAGCCCGTGGTGACGGCCGGCGTTATTCATCCTCACCACGTTGCGCGCACACTCATCGACAGTCGTGCGAGGCGAGCGTGCAAAAGGCGGGCGACGATAGCGCGTGCTCGTCTCGTGCCGTTGATGGGCGAGCGTTGCACGCTGGGCTTTGGCCTGAACAAGGTCTTTGCTTCACGGGTGAGACGTGCCGGTTTGCAATTGTAGACAGGAACAGGCGCCGCACCGGCTCCCGTCGATACGCCAATTGGCGTGATGGGAATGCGTGCCTTCCTCGTTGGCCAGGCACGACGCGTTACCGGCTAACACCGACATCGACGATTCTTCTTTTCCGACGTGAAGAACATAGCGGGCTATGTTTGCGTACCTATGTGGGGGCTTCAGTGCTAAAAGGATCTTGCGGACAAATATCTACCGGATGTGAACCTGATGTTGGGCGGCCACGGCAAGTCAGCAGGTCGATGGCATCGCGATGGATCGCAACTAGCGTCCTGGTTGGTTTGGCGTTCTCGAATTCACATTCGGCCGCTCACGCTGAGTCTTCAGATGATTTGAAGCAAGAGCTTCAGCGTCTTCAGGCCCGCGTCCAGTCGCTTGAAGCGGCCGAACAGGCTGGGTCGCGCGCCGATCGCGCGGCGGCCAAGGCGGCGAAGCTAGCGCAAAAAGAAGCAGAGGAGGCGAGGGCGCGCGCGGAGGAGGCGCGAGTCCAGGCTGAGGCCGCTCGGGCAAAGGCGCAAGCTGCGCAGAATGGAGCAGATCCACTGCTGGGGAGCTTTCCCGGAAGTATGCGAATTCCGGGCACCAACACGTCGTTCAAGCTTTACGGCTATGCCAAGCTCAATGTGTATGGAGACCTCGGGCCCTTCAACAGATCGGTCGCAATTTCAATCCCGTCCCTTCCGTTGTCGAGCACAAAAACGCCCGGAGATGTCTCTGCCGGCGCTCAATACTCCCGATTGGGTCTTGATATAAGAACGCCGATTAGCGAGACCTTCGGAAGTGCTCGCACCGTCTTCGAGCTCGATTGGGGTGGGTACTCTGATCCTACAACTCAGACGGTTGCATCGAGCTTCACCACCAGACTTAGGCTGGCATTTGGTGAGTTTGGCAAAACCGACGGCTGGGGTTCTGTAGTTGCCGGCCAAACCTACTCCGTTTTTAACGACTGCACACTTAACCCCCTTCGAAGCGTCTCCGATTGGACATTTCCAGCAACGAGTGCCATCCGGCACGCAGCTCTTCAATACAGCAAAAGTGTTGGATCGACGACGATCAGTGTCGGCATGGAGAATGCGTATAGCGACGTTACAAGTACCACCGGAACGAGCTATCCCGATTCTAACGGCGGCGCGGGTTTCGCCCTGAGTGGAACTCCAGATTTTGCCGCAAAGGTCGTGTGGCGCGGAGAAAGCTCGTTCTTCGCCCTGCGAGGCATGGTACGGGATATCGCCATTAGCAATGATGTTGCCGCTAATAGGGCTCAACGATATGACGCGTCGACTTTGGGTTATGGCGTTGGCGTAACCGGCGGGCTTAATCTCCTGGACAATCGTCTGACCCTATTTGCGACAGCAAACTATGGACCTGGTATCGGCCGTTATGACATCGCCAGTTCAGGATATGGGGCGGTCACCAACTTTGGCTTGCCCGGCGTAACTGCGCAAACGGCTCGAATCGATACGGTCACGACGACGGCGGGTTTTGCTGGGTTCCAGTACTTCTTCCTTCCAAATCTCCAAACCAACGCTTTTATTGCCGCGGCCAGGCTCAGCTACCCCGACTACGTCACCCAATTCACGACAACCGCCGGTAACATCAACAGCACCCAGTGGGCCACAAGTGTCAATCTGATCTACAGCCCTGTGCCGTCTATTGATCTCGGTCTTGAATATCAGCATGGATCCCGTACCTTGTTGGTCACTCAGGCGAACGGGGTCGTCGGTGGTATCGCGGACCGCGTTCAGGGAATGGTGCTTGTTCGCTTCTAGCCGCCAGCGCTTGAACATAGTTGGGATGGCACAACACAGAAACGCTCGTCTTACGAGAGGGCGTCAACAGGAAGAAGTGGCGGAGGGGGGGTAAGCTCTCGAGAACGCTGGTGGAGGAGAGCGGGATGGTTACGGACAGTTCAACAAATTCCTCTGTTCGGAGCTGGTCAGTTTACGACAAAAGCTTGCTGCGGTCCCGGGTGTCCGGCATAGCGGGCTTCTTTGGAGGCTGCGTTCAACGCCGCTATCCTAATGCCGGACAACCCAATGGTAGAGGCGCGCCCGTAGCCTCATGTACCGTACTTAAGCGTTGTCCAGAAGGGGGACCTTCTTGCAAAGACGGACGAGCCAGCGGCAAAAGGCGCGGGCGATTTCGGGATTGTCACTGCGGTCGATCGCGTAGGCCCGATACTGCATACCGCTGGGGGTACGTGATCCCGGTATCACATTCAGAGCGCCCCCGCGCACCAGATCACTAACAATGATTTCGGGGGCCACCAGGAGGCATTTTCCTGTCATGACGGCCGGCAGCGCAAGGTAGTTGTGATCGTATCGCGCCCCCGATTTTATGTCTGCAGAGGTCAGGTTCATCGCCCGCAGCCACATTGGCAATATGTCGGGCCGGGAAGTGACGTTCAGAATCGGCATCGAGCGAATAACCGAGAGGCTCTTGCCATCTACGTGATTTGGAGAACCCACACAGACGACTTGCTCATTGTAGAGCTCCCAATCGTCGGCCGGTTCGATGACGGAAAGATCGCGCGTGATCAAGATATCGAAATCGTCGGAAGATGTCGGCGGAGACAGTGAACTTGTCACATCCACGATGACGCCCCCCGTCTCGGCAGAAAATGCCTGAAGGTTGGGAATCAGCAAAGAGTAGGCGAAGGTGGAAAGCGACGTGCGGACCACAATCCGATTGGCGTCCGGACGACCTCGCCGGCGCATTCTCTTGGCGGTGAAGCACACCGTGTCCAGCGGTTCAGCGACAGTGTTCGCAAAAAGCCTTCCGAACTCCGTCAATTCGCTCCGCCTGCCGCGTCGTTCGATGAGATCTGTCCCAAGGTAGTCTTGCAACACGGCCAGGTAGCGGCTAACCGAGCTCTGCGTCGCTCTCAATACGCTGGCCGCGCGCGTTACGCTTCCTTCGCGGGCGATCGTCACAAAGACCCGGATCGCGTTGAGGGGGGCGTCATCGTGTTCGCTAGCCATCTTCTGCTCCGGCAACCTCTGGAAGTCTGCCAGCGTTCACGGCAGGCCATTGCCCAAAATGAATATTTCCATCACATTAGTCGATGTCGATGGCCGGATTACTGCTTCTATGGGTGATATCGCGAGCAAAAACATCTTGCTAGGTCGAGACGATCGGCGTGATGGCCTCGATCGTTGATTCCGGCCGCGTTCTCGTAGACGCGCCTTAATCGGCCGGATCGTCGCCAGGATCGATCTTTTCGCGATGGATACTAGCCGACTTTTCCCAGGAGAAAGTCGGTGGCTCAGGTGTTCCAGTCAATGGCGAACGCAGGCAGCGCCCGACGAGGACTGGAGGTACTGTGTATCTGTTGAAATCTCGATAGTCAGGGCGCGGCCGGACTTATTCAGCAAAGGAAGCGAGCTTCAGCTGCTCTAATCGTCTCCATTTTCTGGAGTCTGAAGATCTCCTCGACCGGCAGAATGTCCTTATGGACGTTCTGAACGCCGCCGTCGGCAAGGATCCGGCGGAATGTCTCCTGCATGGCGGTCGCAGCGGCGCGGATGCCGTAATTGCCGTAGATCATCATGCGGATATTGCCGAGCGCCCTGACCCGTTCGGCGTCGAGATCCGGGTAGGCGTTCGGTACGATCACCAGCGGCACCGATCCGGTCCAGGCGCGCGAAAAGCTTTCGATCTCGGACGGATCCTTCTTTTTCGAATGGATCAGGATCATGTCGGCGCCAGCCTTCACATAGGCTTCCGCACGATGCAGGGCGTCGGCTTCGTCAAGGCCGGCGATCAAGGCTTCAGTGCGGGCGATGACAAGAAAATCCGGATCTCGTCTTGTCGCAATGGCGGCCCCGATCTTGCCCTGGAACTCATCAATGCGCAGCAGCTCCTGGCGTCCGCCGGCAACGAGGCTCGTTACTTTCGGAAAGGTCTTGTCTTCGATGACAACGGCGCTGGCGCCGGCCCGCTCGTACTCGCTGATGGCATGGATGACATTGATCGCATTGCCATAACCCGTATCGATGTCGGCCACGATCGGCAGCGTCGAACGCCCGGCGATCGCCCGCAGCATATCGAGATGTTGTGTCATCGAAATCAGGCTCATGTCAGGTAAGCCGTAAAGCGCCGACAGCTCAAAGCCGGAGGCCCATAGACCGTCGAATCCGGCTTCTTCTGCCAGGATGGCCGAGAGCGGGCTATGGGCGGCCATGATGTGGAGAAGCCTGGTCTCGGCCATGCGAGCGCGGAGGCGATTGGCAGGGGACATCGGGACGTCTTTCAGGACAAGGCCGCGCAGGCGGCGATGATGCGGTCGCAGGCGCGAGTGAGGTCTTCGAGCGAGGAGGCATAGGAAATGCGGATATAGGGTGAGGCCATGAATCCGCTGCCGGGCACGACGGCTACGGCGAAACGATCGAGCAGGTACATGGCGAAATCAGTATCGGTTTCGATCATCTTGCCGTTCGGCGTGCGCTTGCCGATAACCCCCGAGCAGGAGGGAAAAACGTAGAAAGCGCCGTCCGGCACGCGGCACGAAAGCCCCTCGGTCTGGTTCAGCTTCGCAACAGCGAGGTCGCGACGCTCACGAAAAGCGCTCGCGAATTGCGCGATATGGCCCCGATCGCCGGACAGTGCCTCGATGGCGGCATGCTGTGAGATCGAGCTGGTGTGCGAGGAGGTCTGACCCTGGATGAGGTTCATCGCCTTGATCAGCGCCAGTGGCCCTGCGCCGTAACCGACGCGCCAGCCGGTCATTGCGTCGGCCTTGGACACACCGTTGATCGTCAGCGTGCGCTCGTAGAGGTCCGGCGCGACCGCAGCCATGGTAGCGAACTCGAAATCATACGTCAGCTTTTCGTAGATGTCGTCAGACAGCACATGGACGTGAGCATGGCGGCGCAGCACTGCGGCGAGCGCGAGCAACTCGTCGCGGCTGTAGACCGCGCCGGTTGGATTGCAGGGTGAGTTCAGCATCAGCCACTTGGTGCGCTGCGTGATTGCCGCCTCCAGCGCCTCGGGGCGCAGCTTGAAGCCATGGAATTCCTCGCAGGCGGAGAGAACCGGTTTGCCGCCGGCGAGCGCCACCATATCTGGATAGGAGACCCAGCACGGCGTCGGGATCACCACCTCGTCGCCCGGATTGAGGCTTGCGAAGAGTGCGTTGAATATGACCTGCTTGGCGCCGCAGCCTACCGTGATCTGGTCGATGCCATAATCGAGCCCGTGATCGCGACCGAAGCTCGCGCGGATTGCCTCACGCAGCGGCTTGATTCCGGCGACCGCCGTGTATTTCGTCCGCCCGTCGCGGATAGCGCGGATGCCGGCTTCGCAGACGGCGGACGGCGTGTCGAAATCCGGTTCGCCCTGACTAAGCGCGATCACATCGGCCCCCTGATCGCGCAACTCGGCGGCACGAGCTGTCATGGCCTTGGTTTCAGAGAGACGGACGAGATTGAGCCGTTCTGCAACGAGAGACAAGATAGAAGACCTGTGAACCTGGAAAGTAGCTTCTCAAGGGCTTCTACTAGCTTCCAAACCGCGCAACCAATCATGATATCGCGTTTTTGAACGAGGTCATCGAAAGTTGCGATAATTTTAAGTCGCGACTCTGGACAGCGTCTCCTTGCGGGATACGCGATCATCGACCGGCAGAAGGGGCGGGCTACATCATGATCGTCATGTTAATGAGCGACCATATGGCAGTTGCGTCCGGCCGGGAGGTCATAGTCAACCGCACGATCGAGAGTAACGCGATAAGTCCATGTCCGGCGACGAATTGCGCAGCGCCCACGCAGACCAGTTGCCGATATGGATGTCACATCGGACCAGAAAATCCGATAGCGCAGGCTCGCGTTACCGGCGCGTCGAAGCTGTCTCTGGTCGAGAGCATGAATAATAATCTGATCACCTCGACCGCGGCACACGTCATCTGGTCGATTGGAAACGAGCAGCGCCTGGCTTCTGAGCGAGGTGCTTACGAGGAAGCGGTTCGGCTCCGGCTCGTCGCGCTCCCTCAAACCTTCGCGGTGAACAAGATCGTGCCCAGGCTCGGCGACGCATGGGCGAAGTGCCGATAGAGGTCCGTCATTCGTTTGCGTCGGGCGCGCCGCCCGACGAGCCTCGAGCTGAGGTAGCTTTCCAGGACAGAGAGATGCTTTGATGGAGCGCTGGGTCATGCCAAGGTTCCTCGCTGCGCGTGGAACGCTCGGGTTGCTGGCGATCTCCATGAAAGCGCGCTTTGCATTGCGCAGCGCGCCTCTCCGTTCGACATCACTCCTCTTCGTCATCGTATCTTTCGAAGCTGGCATCGAACTATTCGATGGATGTCATTCTGCCGTAGCAATGGGCGTCTTGAAGTTCTTGCGTATCGGCGGGCAAGTCGAAATGAGATAGGCGATCTCATTGCCGTGCTCCGCAAAAGTCTCATGACGCGTGGAAGTAACGGCAATGGCATCCGTATTGGTTGACGGCATCCGAAAGAATTACGGCCCGACGCCTGTCCTGCATGGTGTTTCGCTGTCGATAGCGGATGGTGAATTTCTTACGCTGCTTGGGCCATCAGGATGCGGGAAGTCGACATTGTTGCGGATCCTGGCCGGGCTTGAGGTGCAGGACGCAGGTTCAGTCTTGATCGGCAAGCGGACCGTGGACGGACTCAGGCCGAAGCGGCGGGACGTGGCGATGGTGTTTCAGTCCTACGCCCTTTATCCTCATATGACGGTTGCCTCCAACATGGCGCTGCCGCTCCGGATGCGCTGGCTCTCGGCCTTCCAGAGGCTTCCTCTCGTCGGTCGCCTGCTGCCAGGAACGGCGCGGATCGCTGCCGAGATCGACGTGGAAGTCACCCGTACGGCCAAGTCCCTCGGCATCGGCCACTTGCTGGCGCGCAAACCGGGACAGCTCTCCGGTGGCCAGCGCCAGCGCGTGGCCGTCGGTCGAGCGATGGTGCGCCGTCCGGCCGTTTTCCTGATGGACGAGCCGCTGTCGAACCTCGACGCCAAGTTGCGTGTGCAGATGCGCGCCGAGATCAAGGAGCTGCATCAGCGGCTAGGGGGCACGTTCGTCTATGTTACCCACGACCAGGCCGAGGCCATGACACTGTCGGACCGGGTGGCGGTCATGGTCGACGGAAAGGTGTTGCAGGTCGCTGCGCCGCAGGACATCTATGCCGATCCCGACGAGCGCCGCGTCGCGGAATTCATCGGTTCGCCCAAGATCAATATGCTGGACGGGGTGGTACGCGAACGCGGCTTGGTCGACGTGGCCGGGTCGGCGCTTGCGATCGAGGCCGATGCCCTCGCCGGCGCGCATCTCACCCTTGGCATTCGCCCGGAGGCTTTTCATTTTGCCGACCACGGCGGACCGGGCGCGCTGACCGGCTCGGTTCGCTTGATCGAACACATGGGCTCCGATCTCTTCGTGCATCTCGATTTGGCAGGCATCGATCATCCGGTGACCGCGCGGCTGTTGGCGGAGCGGGCGCCTCATATCGCCGTCGGCCAGACTTTGCATGTCGGTGTCAGGGCCGAACGCGTGCTGCTCTTTACCCGTGATGGGCGGCGTTTGCGCCGCGAAGTGGAATCCGGCCGAGCCGCGGTCACACCGATCCGGGAAATCGCCCGGTGAGCCAACCTCTTTCTCTTTCCCGCGGCTCCGTCGAGCGCTCCGCGACCGGTGACGGTCGAACGTTCGGAGCCCCCGCCATGCCACCCGTCCGTGGGCGGGCCGTCGCAGAAGCGCTGGCGTCCTGGGCGCTCGCCGGGCCGGCAATCTTCTTTTTGCTCGTCCTGTACTTCCTGCCTGTGATCGGGGTCTTCGTCATCGCGCTCAGTGACTGGCAGTTCGGAGTACGTTCCCTTTCCTTCGTCGGCCTCGCCAACTTTCGCGAGGTCTTCGTCGATGCGGGCTTCAGGACGTCGCTTCTCAATTCCGTCGTCTACGTTCTGATCGTCGTGCCGGGGACCGTCATCCTCGGTCTTCTGATCGCGGTGCTGATCGAGAGTTCAAAGTCCTGCCGCTCCTTTTACCGCGCCATCCATTTTTTGCCGTTCATGGCGACACTCGCCGCGATGGCGATCGCTTGGGAGGCGTTGCTGCATCCCACGATCGGCTTCGTCAACCAAGCGCTCGCCGCTATCGACCTGCCGACGGCCAACTGGCTACGAGACGAGAATACGGCCCTGCCGGTGCTGGCCGTCATCGGCATCTGGCAGAACCTCGGCTATGCCATGGTACTGTTCTCGGCAGGCTTGAAGGGCATCCCGCAGGATCTCTACGACGCTGCCGATGTCGATGGCGCGGACCTTTGGCTTGACCGGCTGCGTACTGTCACGCTCCCGATGTTGGGGCCCGTTTCGATGTTCGTCGTCATCGTCGTGGCGGTGAGGGCGTTCGAGACGTTCGATACCGTGAAAGTACTTACCCAAGGCGGCCCCGGCCACGCCTCCGAAATGCTGCTCTACACATTATACCGGGAGAGCTTCGAGTATTTGCGCACCGGATATGGTGCCGCGGTTGCGGTCGTCTTTCTCGCCATCGTTGTGACGCTCACCCTTGTCCAGGCGAGGATTATGGGCAGGAGGGTACATTATCAATGAGCACGTCCGCGAATCGCCTGTCGCTGCCGACCGCCATTCTTCGCCACGCCGTGCTGCTCTTTACCGGCGCGCTTGTCCTCGCCCCCTTTGTGTGGATGGTGTCGCTGTCGATCAAGCCGCCAAGCGAGATTTTCCGTGCGTCCTTCTCCTTCTGGCCCGCCCGGTTCTACGGAATTGAGAACTACACCAAGGCGCTGACGGAAGCGCCGCTCCTGCGCTACATGGGCAATGGCTTCATCGTCTGCGCGATCATCCTGGCGCTCCAGATCCTCGTCTGCGCGCCGTGCGCCTACGTGCTCGCCAAGCTCCGTTGCCCCGGCCGCGACCTGCTCTTCGGCCTGGTCCTCATCGGCCTGCTGCTGCCGCACCAAGTGCTTTCGCTGCCACTCTTCATCCTGAGCTACCAGCTCGGCATCCTCAACACCTATGCGGCACTCATCTTCCCCTATGTCGTCTCGCCGTTCGGGATCTTCCTATTCCGTCAATTCTTCAAGACTATTCCCGATGATGTGGTGCACGCCGCACGCCTCGACGGTCTTTCTGAACTCGCCATCGTCTGGAAGATCATGCTGCCGATGGCGCTGCCGGCGCTCATCGCCTTCTCGATCTTCTCCGTGGTCGGCCACTGGAACGATCTCTTCTGGCCACTGATCGCGGTGCGCGATCAATCACTGATGCCGCCGCCGCTTGGCATCATGGTCTTCAAGAACGAGGAGGCGGGCAATGACTACGGCCCCCTCATGGCCGCATCGACTCTCGTCGTGCTGCCTCTCGTCATCTCCTTCCTTGCCGCTCAGAAATGGTTTGTCGAAGGAATGACCGGAGGAGCTGTGAAATAGCTAGCGTAGCCGACAGTGGGACAGCTGAGACCAGCGATACAAGCCAGATATCGATGCTCTTTCGAATGGAAAGCTCTATGAAGATGAAAGACCTTATATGTGCAGCGCTCTACGTCGCAGCCTGGATATTCGCCGGCTCGCCGGCCTATTCGCAGGACCGCGTCACTATTCACGTCTCTTACGTGAGCTCCTATATGAAACCGATACAGGAGGAAATCGCTCGGCGCTTCAGTCAGCTGCACCCGGATATTGCAGTGGTTCTGGCTTCACCGGTAGAAGCTTGGGGGGATCAGCTGCAGCGAACAGTTCTTGACAGTGCCTCGGGTAATGGGCCTGACGTTGCCGAACATGCCTTCAATCTTTTCGGCCAGATCGTAGATCGTGGTTTGGCGCAGCCCTTGGATTCATTGATCAAACAAGAAAAGGGCTGGTCGTCGATGGGCTACAGCCCGGCGCTCACCAGTCTTGGGACATACCAGGGCAGAACCTGGGGGCTGCCGTTCCGCATCTCAGCGCCAATCATATTTTACAATGCCGATCTCGTTCGTTCGGTCTCCGATAACTCGAGCGAATTTCCGTCCGACTGGCAAGACATTTTGCAGGTCGCGAAGAGAATCAGCGCCCTTGGCGGCCAGCGGGTCGGAATGTTCTTTGACTACCAGGCGGATGGTAACTGGACTTTCCAGGCGTTGCTCAATCTTCGAGGCGGGCAACTCGTGACCTCAGAAGGAAAGATTGGCTTCAACAATGCCGAAGGGTTGAGCGCGCTGACGACTTTGAGCCAGATTGGCCAGTCGGGCATGCTCGACATGCCCCGTGAGCAGGCGAGACAATCGTTTGCCGCTGGCATTCTTGGTATCTACGTCGGTTCCAGTTCCCAGCTGGGCAATCTTCTGAAAGCCTCGGCGAACAAATTCTCCATCGGAACCGCTCCCCTGCCGCGTACGGCGAGCGATGCAAGGATACCAGTGGGCGGTGGAATCTACATGCTGACGACGAAAGATCCCAAGAAACAAGCGGCGGCATGGGAGTACATCAAGTTTGCGACCGGACCGGTCGCACAAACATTGGTGGTTGAACAAACAGGGATGATGCCGAGCAACGATCTTCCAGCAAGTGATCCGGGCCTGTTAGGGAAGTTCTACAGCAAGAACCCGCTCTACCTGACGAGCCTGAAGCAGCTTCCGATCGTCACAACCTGGACCGCATTCCCTGGGCCAAACTCCGTCAAGATTAGCGACACGATTCGAGAGCAGCTGCGGGCCGTCGTCACGCTCAAATCGAAGCCCGACGTTGCTCTTGCGGCTATGACGAAGGATGTCGAGGCGCTTCTAAAGTAAATCTCAAAGCGCAGTTTATCCGTAGCCTATCAGTTGTATCCCATAGACGGAGCGCACGACGCTGCACCGCGAAAGATGCTGTGCGCCCCGAGTAGCAATCCAATGGCACACAGGACTGTACTGTAGTTCATGCAGAGGACCGCGAGAATGCTTCACCCGCTTACCACGCAGCTTGTTGGAAGCTACACAAAACCCAGTTGGCTGATCAAGCACAATGAAATCTATCGTCTGGGCGGTCGCGCCTGGCTGATAGAGCCTGATCTGTTGGAAAGAGCGCAAGCAGACGTTGCGCGCCTATCCATCTATGATCAAGAAAAAGCTGGCATCGATCTGTTGACGGATGGCGAGCCTTGGCGGTCAGCCTGGGACAGGCACTTCATTTCAAGGCTGGGCGGGCTGAACATTGCGCGGCCGGCCAATATCGTCGTTCCTCCGTCGGAAATCGGCACGGTCAAGTTCAAGAAAAAGGGCGAATGGTCGAGAGAGGATGATGACGGTCTTCCTCGAGTGGTCGGTCCCATCGAATGGCTTAAGCCAATCACAGTGAAAGAGCTCGAATTTGCGAAGCGCCAGACCAGCCGGCCGCTCAAGACGCAAATCGTCGGCCCATTTACCGTGGTCGATCGATTGGCTGATGAATATTACCATGACGAGCTCGAGCTTGCGATGGCCGTCGCGGCCGCTCTTAACAAAGAATTGCTGGCTCTCGAACAAGCCGGTGCCGCGGTGCTGCATATTGATGATCCCGTGATGCATTCTCGCTTCAGCCGATCAAAGCGACTTGGTGTCGCTCCAATCGAACGGATGATCGAAGGCCTGACCAGGCCAACAACGGTGCATGTTTGCTATGGCTACGCGTATTCGAAGGAGAGCAAGGCGCCAAGCCCGACTTATCCCGAGCTGTTAGAACTACTTGCAAGCGTTAAATCTCTGACAGCGATGAGCATCGAATATGAGCAGCCACGCCATCAGCCGGAGTTGCTCCGCCATTGCGGCGATAAACATGTCGTTCTTGGACTGCTTGATCTCGGGACAACCAATATTGAAACGCCGGAACATATTGCGTCGAGGATCCGAGACGCGCTGAAGGTCGTGCCTCCGGAGAGGCTTCATCCGAGTTCCGATTGCGGGATGTGGCATCTACCGCGCGAGGTCGCTTTCGGGAAGATTCGGTCGCTCGTCAAAGGCGCCGACATCATTCGTCGCGAACTCGGGCTGCCAACAAGCGGGCCCATGACGTGCTCATAAGGGATGCTCATCGGCGTTGTTGGGGATTCAAGGGATCGCGGAGCGGACACGAGAGGACAATGGCTCATGCAGCCGGCAAGAAAGAGAAGTGAGACGTCAACCAGGATGTCGACGAATGACCGCGGGATTGTTCTGATGCGTTTCGAGAAGTGGCACACCGAAGCGGTGGGAGAATGAGGCATGAGCGACGTAAGGGGAGCGCGGGAAGTCATCCGCCAGACCGACCCGACATTGTCTGACGGCTCACTAAATCTCAGTGGCAATCTGCCGCCGATCGTCGCCGGTATTTTTGAACAACGATACAGATGCGCCCTTTCGAAAGTCATGACGGAGGAGCAACTTAGCACCCTGGTCGGTTCCCATCGATTCATGGGGACTGAGACAGACCGCAGGGCGGGCTCGGTGTTTGTCTCACTGCGACTTGGCTCTGCTCCGGACGTCGACAGGATTGTTGTTACGAATGGGACCCAGAGCGCGATTGACCGGTTGTTCGACAGCATTGCCGGTCGAGGCGGCGTGATAGCTGTGGAGGAACTAACTTATCCGGCGATCAAACCGATAGCCGCACGACTCGGCATCAGGCTTTGTCCAGTGCGCATCGACGACGACGGGCTGGTGCCCGACAGCTTTTTGGATGTCTGCAGGCGAGAGAGGCCGAGTGCATTTTACACCTTGCCGACATTGCATAATCCAACGACGGCGACAACAACGCTTGATCGCCGGAGAGCAGTTGCCGACATCGCGCGCTTGAATAACGTTCAGTTCATTGAAGACGATATCTACAGCATGCTTCCAGTGGACGCGCCACCTCCATATGCGACACTCGCTCCGGAAATCTCTTGGTATATTCTTGGGACGGCGAAGTCATTATCGCCAGGGCTGAAGGTGGCTTATGTCGTGGCACCCAACGGCGCGGCCGCAGGCCGTGCATTCTGGCCCGGTGTCAAGTCAACATACTGGATGGCTGCACCATTGAACGCGGAGGTGACTGCTAACCTTGTCCTCTCGGGGCATGCCAACGAAGTCGTCGATGCTGTCCGTCTCGAGATGGGGTGCCGGCATCAACTCGCGGAAGAAATCCTGCACGGGATTCCGGTTGCGACCCATCCCGGTGCGCTGAATCTCTGGGTCAGAATGGCAAAATCCGGGGCGCGCTTTGAAATAGCGAGACTGGCGCAAAGCAGGAATGTCATCGTGGGTATCGGCGATGCATTCGTTGTTGGGGATCGCCTTCCTCCGGAGGCGCTCAGAATAGGGTTGGGCACCGTTCTAACGCGTGATCAGCTTTCGCGGGGCCTAGAGGTGGTGCGAGATGCGTATCGACGTGTGTTGGAGCCCAGTCTGTCTTCGTGATGGAACGCCTGGCTGGTGTCCTGAACTGGAAGATCCGAAGTATCGCGCCCACCGAGCGAAGCAGTGAAAATAGAGCAGGAGTAGCCGTTGCCTCAGTTTATGCGACATTTTCTAGTCGTGAGTTTCGACGGACTGCGACCGGATCTTGTCAGTTCGGAGCTAACGCCGAACCTGGCGCGTTTGGCAAATGCAGGCATCACGCTCGGAAATCACCGAACAGTGTATCCAAGTGAGACGCGCTCGGCATTTCCTAGCCTCGTCACCGGCGCCGTGCCGGGCCGCCACGGCATGGTTGGCAACAAGTATGTCGACCGCGAGGTCGTACCGCCGCGTTACATCGACACGGCGGACGCCACTCTCCTTCGCAATCTTGATCTGGCAAGCGGAGGCAGGCTCTATTCGGTTCCCTCGCTGGGCGAGATATTGGCCGCTCACGGGCGCAGCCTCGCCGTGCTCGCCACCAATACCGCGGGTACGACGCGGTTGTTCCACCACAAGGCCGACGATTTTGGTCACATTCGCCTCTCCGGTCACTTCCGCGAGGCTTGTACGCCGGACGATGTCCTTGCCGAGATTGAAGCACGTATCAGTCCATTGACGCCGGTCCCCCCCAAGACGGAGCCGGACAGTATCGGACAAGACTGGATCACTTCGGCCTTCCTCGACGTTATCTGGCCGAGATATCGGCCCGATGTCACCATCCTTTCCTATGGCGAGCCGGACGTCACCTCTCACTTTTACGGTACGGGAGCTGAGGCCACTCGGTCCATCATTAGCCATTGCGATCGCCAGTTTGGTCGCGTGCTCGACTGGTGGGAGGTCGAGGGCCGGCAGGCCGGAGTGCAGATCATCGCCATCTCGGACCACGGCCACATCACTGGCCATACGCGCATTTCGGTGGCCGATGGCCTGCGTGCGGCGGGCTTCAAGCCGGGCGTCGCGCCCGCTTCCGAGGTGGACGTCGTAGTCGTGCCGGGCCAGGTCGGCGCGCTCTATCTTGCCGATCCGGATGAGGCGAAGATTGCCCGGTTGGTCGCGACCATTACCTCCCAGCCATGGTGCGGGCCAGTGTTTACGCGCGCCAAGGACGAGATCAACGGCATCGCCCCGGGGAGCCTTTCAAATCGCCTCGTCTTAGCGGATCATGGTCGCGCGCCGGACGTCGCCTTTTCCTTTCGCGCCGACGACAGCCTCGATCCATTCGGCCTGGTCGGCGGCACGTTTTACGACAACGACCGCCGCGCCGGCCTCGGCCTTCATGGAGGGCTGCACTCCAAGGAACTCGCCGCCTTGGGCATCATCGCCGGCTCGCTCTTTCCCGCGGCAGCGTGCCTCTCATCGGTGCCGTCGGGAATTTGCGACCTTGCCCCGACGATCCTCCAGCTGCTCGGCGTGGCCGTGCCGCAGAGCATGACCGGGCGGGTACTCCGTGAGCTGATCGCGCCATCATCCAAAGATGGCCCTTCAATTCGCGAAGACGTCTTTGACGCGAGTCTTGACGCCTACACGCAGACGCTGCGCCGCGTCCATGTGGACAGCGCCTGCTACCTTTCGGGTGGTTGGGCCAATTGACCTTCCGCTTTCGTGTTTGGAGGCCGGAATGTTCGCGCTTCGGCGCTATGGACCATCCAAGAACTGTCCGGTCAGCCGCGGTACTCCGGCGAACTCAAGCAACCTGGCGATGTGGTGATCCTTTGTAGCGGGCAAGGTCTTGCCAATGCCAGTACCGTCCCAAACGCTTTCTTCGTTCAAGTCAAAACGTCGACTGGCTATCAAGGAGAGAAAAATGCCGAAAATGTTGAGTGAAGCCCAGGTTGAACAGTATCGTTCAGAAGGGTTCGTTTGCCCACTTGATGCTCTTTCAGTCGAAGAGGCTGCTGAATTTCTCGCGCGCATGGAGGATCTCGAAAATCGAGAGCCTGACCTTTGGGTGCGGTCCAAGATCAAGCCGCATCTGCTGATGCTGTGGCTCAACGATCTAATGAGGAATTCGAACATTTTGGATGCAATCGAGGACGTGCTTGGGCCAGATATCATGGCCTGGGCGACCGGACACTTTGACAAGAAGCCTCACGATCCGAGCTTTGTAACGTGGCATCAAGATGGGACATATTGGGGTCTTTCCGAGCCAAGCGTTGTGACGGCCTGGGTGGCATTGACGCCCAGCAACCGCGAGAACGGATGCATGAGAGTGATTCCCGGCAGCCATCACAAGGGCCAACTGCCGCATAGAGACACCGACAATAAAAACAATTTATTGAGCCGAGGGCAGGATGTCGAGGTCGATGTCGATGAAGATCAGGCTGTCGATTTGGAGCTTCGTCCCGGCCAGGTATCTCTTCACCATACCATGCTCATTCATGGCTCAAAGCCGAATTTCTCCGACACGCGCCGCCTGGGGATCACCATTAGATACGTCGCTGCGCACGTCAGCCAGACGAGTGGCTTTAGGGACAGCGCAACACTAGTACGCGGAACCGACAAGTATCAAAACTTCATCGCCGAGCCACGTCCGCGCTGGGATTTTGATCCTGACGCCGTTGAATTCTACAACGAGATCGTTGCCGAAAGCCGCAGACGCAAGGATGCGATCGCAGCCGATCACCAGAACAGGCAAGAGCTGCTCAAGGCAACAACCAAGCTCTGAGCCATCACCATTTGCGATGGGACTTGGCGCTGAGCTACGACGAAGGCTCCGCGCCAACACCCGTTGCTCGCACCGCCCAACCGAGGGCAAGGCCTCAGCGCCTTACGAGTTCGGCGTCAAAGCCTCGATCGTCACTACCAACGGCCGGCCCCCGGGCGGCCAGTTCGTGCTGCATGCCAAGGCGCTGCCGGGCAATCCGTATGACGGCCACACGCTCGGCGACGTCATCAACCGTACCGAAATGGTCACCGGCTGATAGAGCGCCGACTATGTCGACAAGGGCTATCGCGGCCACAAAACGGAAAACCCGCGCCGCGTCTTTATCTCCGGTCAGAAGCGTGACGTCTTCGGGGTGATCAAACGCGAGCTCAGGCGCCGCTCAGCCATTGAGCCCGTGATCGGACACCTGAAGACTGACTGACGCCTCGGCCGCTGTCACCTCAAGGGCCGCGAGGGCGATGCGGCCAACGTCGTCCTCTCCGCCGTCGGCCACACTCCGCCTCGTCCTCGCCTGGCTGAAGCCTCTGTTGCGCCTCATCCTGCTCGCCCTATGCCGAGCATTCGCCCTCGCGCCGGCATTCAGATGGGCTTCCTAACGGACGACCAACTAGCGTGCGGACACCATTGCGTAAGTTACCTCGGTCACATACGGCTGCTCCAATGAGCCGTCGATGGAGTAACGGCGAAAAAGATCGCGTAGAAACTCGACCACCTTGCTGCGGCCGACTACATCGGCAGACCGCTGAACAATGCTTGTTGAAAGCCCCGCGATGAGGAAGTTCTCCAGGTTTGTCTCAAAGTCCCATTCCCACGACTGTACTCTTACATCCGAAAAACGATGATCTTCCAGCAGCTCGGATCGAAAGTGGACGTTGGAGTAACCTCCGTCCTTGTTGGTAAAGGTGCCGCGGCGATATTCCGGGACACAACTCTCGATATAACGGTGAAACTCAGTTAGTGCTTCGCTATCCCAGTATCGATGTCGATTGTGAACGAGCGCCAGCATACCGCCGGGCTGAACTGTTCGCACGACCTCCCCGAAGAATTTCTTTCGATCGAATCTATGCGCCGCCGTAGCGGATACAATTGCTGATAACGAGGCCCGCGGGAAAGGCAATTGTTCCGCGGGAGCATTTCGAAAGCTCACCTGCAGATCAGGTGGCATGGCCTCCATTGCCACCTGAATCATGTCGAGATTGGGCTCGACCCCGATTATCGGAACCGTGCCCTTGACCTCTTTCGCCAAGACCCGAGTGAAGATACCAGTTCCGCTCCCGACATCCGCGATACTTCCAGCGAGCCTTAAGCGTTGAATGTGCAGCGATATCAATTTTGCGACGTCAGATGGATAGCTGGGCTGGGAACGGTCATAGTTTTGGCCCTCGCCGGTAAATTCGGCCCACGACGTGTTGAATATCCTCGGACGTTTACGCACTTTTCTTCTCAGCTGACGGCGCAGTTTCTATTAGGAAACCATTGACAGAGCGACAGGGTTAAAATTGCCCGACAACCCTCGGTTTGCTCTCGATCATATATGGCCAGACACGGCAAATCTCGTGCAAAGTGAATGGATTCGATCACCTTACGTCTTGGAGCGGAACGTCGCATTACCTGACATCAAGGTTCGTACTTTGATCACGCTGGTGGGGGGGGTAGCGCGGGATATCATTCATACGAATCCCGGCGCGTGTTCAGCCCCGAACGCGATCCGATAGAGACAATCGCCGCGCTCCACTTGCGTCATGAATCGTGCAACGGTGACAACACCGTCCTCGTCGAAACGATATTCGCTCGACGAGCGGCCGGGACTGTCAACAACATGTATCCTTCCGGCTAGATCTCCGCGTCGAACTTCATTGCCCACGATCACAGCGGGTTCGAAGAGGCCCGCTTCCATTGCCCAAATCATGGTGTCTGGCCGGTCAGATGAGAGAACGCGCGTTTTCATCGGCGACGAAGCATCACTGATCTTAGCTAGAACGCCGACCTTGTGCAGAACCCGAACTAATCCTTGCTCTGTTAAAGCGAGGGAATGGGAGGTCACCGATCCGGCCCCCCCGAGCTCGGCACCTATCGCTATCGCTCCCTGGCGTGCGCTCGCAGCTAGCGCGATTTTCCCAAAATGTGGTTGAGATCGTGAAGCATAAACGATCGTGTATGGCGCCCCAAACGCCTGGGCCAGCGCCATCTGCCGCTGAAAGCGAAGAGCATCTCCTTCGGCAACCACGATGGCAGCGGCCACGTGCATGATTGACGAACCGCCGGAATGGAGATCGATCACGAAATCGGCAATGGCCATTAATGCGTGTTCGATGTAGGCAGCGATTTGTTGGGTAACGCTGCCATTCGCCTCACCTGGAAAGAGCCTGTTCAAATCTCCGCCGTCAATCGGTGAAGTTCTCGTGCCGGCCTTTGCCGCGGGAAAATTGGCCATCGGAACAATAAGAACGCGCCCGGTAACATCGACCGGCTGAAGGTCCGCAGCGAGCTTGGAGAGAGCTAACTGACCTTCATACTCGTCGCCATGAATGCCTGAGATCAGAAGTACGGTTGGACCGGAACGATTCTTTATGCATGTGATAGGTACCGGCAACCAATAATAGCATGAGCGGGTGGTGGAATGCTGAATTCCGATGTACCCGTGACTCTTGCCTTCTCGGTCGAAGTCGACGCCAATTAGCCTTACATTTGGTATGTCCGTCGTGGCTTCGTTCTTGCCGCTCATTCCAATATCCCGTTGCTTGCAAAAAAATCGCAAATCCATCGTGCCTGGCGGAGACGCTCGAAATCATGCTCTTTCGTTGGGCGCCTCTTGTCCAAGAATCCAAGCGTAAGTACGCAACTTCAATACAACCGACTCTTCTGCCAAGAGACCACCGATCCGTTTGATAACAGCGTCCCACTCCTGTGCGTTCAGTGCACTCTGGAGATCGTTCCTTGATCGCCACATATTTAGATATCGGTCTTTGGACATAACTTCCGAATGATGAGAGTCCAGAAAGATGCGATGATCAAAGAAGTCGCTCGTGGCTGTGCCGAGGCATTGGATAAATTCGAGAACCACGTCCGAATGGCGCGAGAAGGAGGGGACCGCTTCGGCTAAAAGTCGATCAATAGCCTGGACCGCCGTGTCGCAATCGGTGTCGAGCATCACCCAGATCGGCGTGAAATAGCCGCCCGGTCTTAATACGCGCCTGAATTCTCGGAGAGCAGCTTCCGTTTCTGTCCAGTGGAACGCATTCCCCATCAGGAGCCAGTCCGTACTTTGGTCGGCGAGACCGGTCGCCTCGCCGCTGCCCTTGAGCCACCGGAAAGGGAAATCGGGCTCGAAGTGCCGTCTCCCTTCTTCGCGCATCGTGTCATTGGGCTCGATCGCGGCGCCAACGAATGCCCGCGCCGCGAGTTCGCGCGTCAGGAGACCTGTGCCTGCGCCAACATCGGCGACCGCCGGATTCGGAAAGGAATTTCGGATCAGCAACGATAGAATATCCATGACGCATGCATCGTATCGCGGTCGGTCGCCGTAATAAGAGGCGGAGTTGGTAAAGTCCCCGAGAGTTGAAATTGCCGAAGATGCCATGAATACCTTCACGTTAGTTGTTAGGCTGAGCCAAGACAGCGACGACGGTTACAGTCGCCGTTCAATGCGAAAATGGGGCTGAACTCCCGGCATGAGTCGCTCATCGCTAATACGGGCAAAGCCGTGGTTAAGATAGAATCTGATCGCCGAGCTGCGTCCGTTGGCCCAGAGAACTGACGCCTGTCGACGCCGAAGGAGTCTAGCTCCGTGCTCAAGCACGGCGGCCGCGTAGCCGCAATTGCGATGCCGAGGATGAGTTGCCATTCCCCTCAGGCGCCACGAAAAGCCGATTGCGGAATAGGCGCCATCGTCCGACTGGTCCTCCAGTAGGAAAGTTGCCACCGATACGAGCCTGAATCCGACAAATGCGGCCAAATGGAATTGCTCTTTTGCATACGCATAGGCCGGTACAGCCTTTGCCTCGGCCGGTTGAAGTCCTATTTTTCGTAGCTCGTAACAATCGGCTTCCTTCACGGTCCCGATGTGAAGTGTTTGGTCGGCGAGCAGAAAACCAGGCACCCGGGAAATGTGTCCCGTGCTGTGGAGAGAGTCCGCCGCGCAGTGAAGCCGGGAATCCGCCATCAGCCCTTCCTCGCTTTTGTGTAACTCGGCGCAACTTCGTTGCGAGTGTCGTTCAGAATATCCAATCCTGTCCGTAACGTCTGATGATCAGAGGGCACGCCGATTCCAATTCGAAACCGGGCAGCACTTTCGTCGGAAGTTGGTGAGAAAGAGCCGCCCGGCGCAATCAATACACCTTTCGTTCGCGCCGCATGTTCGAAATCCTTGGCGGAGCACCCTGGAGGCAAATCAAGCCAAACATGGTAGCAGAAGGGAGGGACGCTTATCGCCCAGGAAGCAAGCGAACTCTGGAGGATTTCTTGCCGGGCGTTTGTATCCGCGCGAACCGATTCCAGGATCGCTTCAGCGGTATCCTGCTCGATCCACAGCGTCGCAATCTCAGCAATCAGCGGGGCGACCATCCAGTTGGTTGTCTTAACGCCAGGCCAGAACACTTCGCGTGCTATTGTCTCGCTTGGGGCGACGGTGTATGCGATGCGCAATTGCGCAGCCAACGATTTGCTAAGCCCAAGGATGTACCATGTGCGTTCGGGCGCGAATGTTTGGAGCGGTGGCGGAGCAGTCTCAGGCAAAACTCCATAGATGTCGTCTTCGAATATCCAAAGGTTGTTCCGCCTGGCTACTTCAGCGACCGCGGCGCGACGTTCAGCCGACATGGTTGCGGCGGTGGGGTTGTGGAGCGTCGGCATGCAGTAGAGAGCCCGTGCCTCACTGCGAAGTCTGATGCAGGCGTCGCCGAGCGCGTCCGGAATGATACCTTCGTCATCCATCTTGATTGGAACGAGCTTTATGCCGAGCAGTGAGCTGATTGGCTTCATCGCCGCGTATGTTAGCTCCTCCGTCAGTAGGATGTTGCCGGGCTGAACAAACGAGGCCAAGAGCATCAGCAGGGTGCTCTGCGTGCCGTTGGATATAACGATCCGATCCGGATCAGGAGCGCCCCCAAGGCGTCTTGCAACCCAACCTGCTGCGGCGGCTCGATCTCGCGCCGTGCCGGTAAAGCGGGGAAACCGAATAGCTCCGGCAATATCGATACCCTCCAGCTCGTCAAAAGCGAGGGCAAGTCGGTCTCCGATAAGTGGGCTAGGCGGCGGAAAATTTCGTGCAAAATCTATAGAGATCGCAGAAGTAACTGAGGATGATGCGCCGCTGTTCGCAACCTTTGATAGCCCACTCATTGTACCATCCTGTTAGGCGGGTTTGGGATAGTTGCTAAAGATGACCTATCCCCGAAGCCAAGGCCAATGCGATAGAGCCGGCTATGGCAAAGCCGGTCGCGATCGGAACCCCGGCTCCCCGAATGGCCGGGACGCGGATTGCCGTTGTCACATGCAACGGCGCGAGGATGATGAAGGCTGCAGCAATAATCGTCGGAAAGCTATTATCCGGCAACAACGGGCGGGCGAGCAGCAGGACAGCAGCTAACGGTGTGTTGTATGAAACCGGAATACCGGTAAACTTCGCATCCTCGGTGAGCCCGATATTCTCGAAATAGCTGAGCCTGATTGCGCCCGCCAATACCAGAACCAAGCTCGCGACGAGCGACAGTGCCGTGCCTTTGCCAATAAGGATAATGATCGTAGCGGGGAGGACGACGCCGTGGATAAGGTCGCCAAAGCCATCAAAGCTCTTTCCGAAGTTCGCCACGACTGGGCGGCGAAGATGGATGGTCTTGCGAGCAACATGCCCGTCCCAATGATCAAGAAACCAAGTCCAGAGCATTGCCGCAACGCCAAGCTCTATCTTGCCATTGAGGATCAGGAAGAGGCCGATGACGGCAAATAGATAGCCGAAGGCCGTAATGGCGTTTGCATAGTCTCGCAAATACCCGATCATCGTCGGGGTCCTGCTGCCAGCGAAATCAAGCTGACCGTGGGAGCGGCGCAGCACATTGGCAGTGCGACAGCATCAAGCGCCAAGGGCAGATCATCTTCACGATCGATCTCGAACCATGGAATATCGCAGCATCGGTTACGATGGCTGGCCAAACTCGAGGCGGAGCGCGGGGAAGCGCTCGACGTAGAACGAAGACAGATCCGTCGCGAGCCAGATCGACCGCCGAAGCGCTGATCTATGGGCTGAACGCCGCAACAGCGACGCTCTGCTTGGTAGATGAGACGGTTCGAAGTGTCCTTCCGAGAATATCGCGCTCGAACAACACGTTGCTTTCGAGAATGTTGCCCGCAAGCATTATGTTTCGGGCGAGCCGTTGTGAACAGGAGCTGCCGCTCCGATCGATAAAGGGATTGTGGACATAGTCGGCATCCAGATCCCGGAACAGGTGAGCGCCGGACCGTCTGATGTTTCGTTGCCGGTAGCTCACGACGAAGGTTGCTTTGCGCGTTCGGTACGCAAAGCCGGTGCAGCATCGGAAGCCTGTCCGGCTCCCTAAATGATCCAGGAACGTATCCTGGGTAGGGGGCCGATCTCAAAGCTGATCCCACCGCAAGGATAACGGCCCTTGTACCATTGAGCATTTCAATACCTCTGTCTGGTGAAGCTTCAGGCCGCGGCTGTCCTGGTCTTCAGGCTGGTCAGAGTCTCGACGACGCGTTTCAGTCCTGACTCCAACAAGTCTGGTGGAGCGCCGAAGGAGAGGCGAAGGCCGTTCACGTCGCCAAACGTGCTGCCAGCAACGGATCCCACACCGGCTTCGTTCAGGAGCAATCGTGCGATATCATCGGTGGATCGGATGGGAAATCCAGCCGGCAGGGCGGAGACAAGCCTACTCAGATCGAGATAGAAGAAGAATGTGCCATCTGCAGCCGGCGGACTCACGCCCTGCAGACCCGCCAGGATGCGAAGGCCTGCATTGCGGGCCGCGGACAGGCGCTGATGCAGCTGTCGTTCAAACCTGCCGTCTGCGACCCTGAGGTGGTGCAGGATCGCGTGCTGAGCGATCACATTGGCGTTCGAGGTGGTATGGGTCTGCAGTTTTTTGGCCGCGGAAATGATCTCCCGGGGGGCCGCGAAATAACCCAGGCGCCAACCGGTGATCGCCAGCTCCTTGGAAAACGCGTTCACGAGGATCGTCCGCGAACGTACGCCCGGATGCGCCATGACAATCGACTCATGGCGGGAACCGGTGAATACAAAGCTCGAGTAGCATTCGTCGGAAATGATCCACAATTTGTAGTTAATTGCGAGATCGCCGATAGCCTGGAGAATTGTTCGATCATAAACGGCACCGGTAGGATTGTTCGGCGAATTGACGATAATCGCTTTGGTGCGCGGCGCGACTGCGGCGCGGATAGTGCCGATATCCGGAATATATGTCGGCGGGCAAGCATCAACGAATACCGGCCTTGCGCCGGCGAGAACGACTTGGGACGGGAATGTCGGCCAACAGGGGCGAATGATGATAACTTCGTCGCCCGGATCGAGCACGGCCAGCGCGGCGTCGAGGAGTCCTTGCTTTGCGCCCGCAGTGATTGCGATGTCCTCGGTATTCCAGCCGACGCCTGTTTCCGCCGACAGCTTTTCGGCGACGGCTGCGCGAAGCGGTGACAGCCCGATGGAATCGGTATAGCGGTTTGTACCGGCCTTGATGGCGGCAATCGCTCCTTCGCGCACGGATGATGGTGGCTCGGTGATGACTTCGCCCGCCGCCAGATCGATGATTTGACGACCGGCCGCGGCAGCTTCCTGGGCTGCCTCGCGGGCGGCGGCGGTGCCCGAACCCGAAAGCAAAGAAATCCGCTGTGCCAACATGTGCGCTCCTTCTGAGCTGGTTATCGAGCTTGTGAAGCTGATCCGAAGCGCGTGACCGCCGTTAGGCGATCTGTTTCGATACCTCGTGGGCAAGCTCATCGCAGCCGATGAAGCTGAAAAGTTCATCGGCGCCGGCAACATCGTGATTTTCAACCCGAGCGCGCTCGACGATCTCGCCGGAGAACGTACGGTGTGCTTCTATCAGGAAGGACAGGTCGGGGGTGGAGCAGATCCCAGCGCGCGTCATTGCTGAAACTGAGGAAATGGAGCATCGATCAGGGCCGTTGGCGAGAACAGGTTGTGGTGGATCTTGCATGCGAACTTCTTGCATCTGCACTTGTCTGGCCCGACGGTTCATCAACGGCAGGTGAACATTCTTCTGGCATCTAGATCAACTACAATTCTCGGTGGTTGATCGCGACTTGAACCATGCGCCTGCTGGGCCTGCATGATATGCTTGATCGTTGCCACAGGAATTTGGGACGGCGCGATTTGAAGATAAACGAAAGCGGGCGTCGCCGCAGCCAGGTACCGTAGCATTGGATATTCACGTCATTTTCCAGTTTATGTGGCGCACTGGGGGCGTTCGTCTATACAAAAATGCGCTCCGCGACGCGCAGGTCTTCGATGCTGTCGATTTCGTACCACCTGAGATCGTCGCAGCGCGCCGCTGTGAGTTGTAGGCCGCGCCGTTCCACGAGATAGGCAAGAAGCTCTTCGATGTAGGCCTGCGTGGCTCCGGACCCGATGATATCGTTCAGCGCTGGAACGATCGTTGTCCTCAGCGTCGTCGCTGAAAATCGTAGCAGGTTCATTGTCTTGAAGAGCCTTGGGCCACCCGCGACGAGGTTTGCTGCGGTCTGCTTCATGCGGAAACAAGTGATCAGGCCGGCATCCGACAACAAAACTGCCGAACCTTCCATCAATTCGTTGAAGGGAGCGACTGCGGCCACGTCGGTTGCTTGGCTGTCCACGAGGTGACGTAACGTATCCTCTTCGAAGAACACGTCGCCTTCGAGAAGAAAACAATCCCCGGACAGAAGTGTGTCGCGCGCCAGCCAGAGGGAATAAGCGCTTCCGGTACGATCGAACACCGTCGATTCGATATACTTGATTTCGAGCTCGCCAAAACGGCTGCCGCAGGCATATTGAATGGCATCTTTCCGGTAACCCACGACGACGGTTACTTCTTGTACGCCGACGGATTGCAGATTGCGCAGAGCGTTGTGAAGGATCGCAGTGCCGTTGACTTCGACCAGCGGCTTCGGCCGCAGATCTGTCAGAGGACGCAGGCGGGAGCCACGGCCGGCGGCGAGAATGATGGCGGTCTTGGGAGCACGGGTTGCCATTTGTCCCTTTCGTTGCAGCGCGCATTGCGATCTGCCGTTCCCAGGCGCTGAAAACGCCGACGCGTGCCTCAGGCGGTCGCATTCGCAGTGGCATAAAGTCTGCGGCAGCCAGCCAAAATTGAGCCTGCGCGTCAAAGCAGACGAATGGTCCTCGCTGTTCTTCGCTATCTGCCATCAACATGCCGCGCCGCGAGACGGCAAGGCTTTGGGCCGCGTGAGAGCTGTCTCGCCATTTGAGGATATCTCCGGTATGACGTGAGTCGGTTAAGGTTGCAGTCCAACCTGGCTGCAAGCGAAGACGTGCAGGATGACGGTTCGTCGCGAACGAGCAGGGCTGCTGCGCGGATGAAAATCTATTGTCTTGGATCAAGGGGCTGAGGCAGATATCGTGCTTCCGCGTGGGCGAGCTCGTTGTACTCTAGCAGTTCGAAGAGCTCGTCGAGCGTCGCAATATTGGGCTCAATGCTCGCAGGGCTCTCCTCGGCGAAGATACGACCGCAGACCTGCCGCATTGCCGCTACAGAAGCTCGCATGGAATGGTTTGCCCAGATCACCGTGGAAAACCGGGCTTTGCGATAAGCGGAGACTGGCGTTCGATAGTATTTTGTTGGAACAATCACCACCGGCAGCCTGTTCTGCCAGGCGCGCATGAAGGCAAACACCTCGTCCGCGGCGCTCTTTCGCGAATGAATGAGGATCGCGTCGGCTCCCGCATCGGCGTAAGCGCCGGCGCGCGAAATCGCTTCGTCCATCCCGTGACCACCGATCAGCGCTTCTATCCGGGCCACAAGGACGAAGTCTTCCGCGACTGTATCCTTCACCGCACGCAGGCGGCCAGAGAATTCGTCGATGTCGGCGAGCGGATGCCGATCACCAACGAACGAGTTCGTCTTCGGAAAAGCGCTGTCTTCCAGCGCGACCCCGGCAGCGCCCCGCTGGTGCAGTTTGCGCGCCAGCAGGCGAGCGTTGTTAAAGTTGCCGAACCCACCGTCCCCGTCGACGAGAACCGGCAGTTGGCTCGAATCCACGATCCGCTCTACGACTTCGACGAGCTGACTCCACGATCCTTCACTCGCGTCCCGGTAGCCCAAAGAGGAGGCTATCGACAGGCCCGATGCCCAGAGGCCGGTGAAACCTGCGCGCTTGGCGATCGCGGCGGAGAGCCCGTCATGCGCTTCCATGAGGAACGAAAGTTCGCGGCTGCAGCAGACCTGAGCGCGCAGCATTTCGGCAAGTGACGAATCACCCGATTGAACGGAGCCGTTGGCGAGGACAGATGGTGATTGATCTTGCATACCTATCCCTCGTGCACTTGGCCGGCCGGCGATCGTCGGCGAACGTGACATGTGTCTGTCATCTAGATCAATTGCGCGGGTTGGTAGTTGACTAGATCTCAAACTGTGGAGGCTCGCTGTAGAGGCGCAGGAACTCCGGCTAAGGCCAGACCATCACGAGATGATCAATCGTTTCTGGCGAAAGCTGCGGATCTTTCAGTGCGCCTGCGGTTCTTGAGACCACCCGTGCGCGCACCGGCTAATTTACCGGCATTCCGCGATCCTCATTAACGTTCGGGGACGCACGAGGGGGTGTCTGAACTTGAGGCGCCAGCGGGCTAATGATTGAGCCGACCTGAGGGCTCTGATGTCAGCTATGCAACGTTCTGTCGCTCCCATGACACATCCGATCGAGCAAATAGCGTTTACAAACCAAGCAATGCGATTGGCATAAGGTTTGATTGAGGCTTGTAAGTAGCAGCGCTTGCCCGAGGAGCGACAGTGGTTGCAAGAGCATCGCTCTCAGCGGATCGTCTAGGATGAGGACGAAATTGGCCGTTCCAATGACGCAAGGCCTCGCGATGCGCATGTGGTAGTGTCGGCATGATTGACTATTGGATTGTGGTTCGCGACAACATCGATGCGCGCTCGCGCCGTGGCGCTGCGCCCGTGCCGGGTCCTGTACCTGCCGGCATCGATGTTCGTGAAGCAGCCGAATTCAAATGGATCGAGGCCGAGGTTCGCCGGATGGATGCCTGCGGACCGACTGCGGTCGATTGGAGCAAAGTCAGTAGGCTGTCGCTTAATATCTTGGCGGAGCAGTCAAAAGACATTCTGGTCGCCTCTTGGATGACCTATGGTTTGTTTCGGGTCGAGGGGTATGAGGGTCTTGCTGTTGGCTTCGGCGTCTTGCGCTCCATGGTGGAGGCGCATTGGGAGAGGCTATTTCCGCCGTTGAAGCAGAAAGGTGCTCGGGGCAGAGCACTCGATTGGCTCGTTGGTCGCCTTAGGCCGGCCGTGGCTGGGATTGCGCCGACCGCGGCCGACTCTTTGGCGGTGGTCGCTGCCTACGATGCGCTTGATGATCTCGCTCGCCAACTCGGCTGGAAACTGGAAAGCGGGCGGCTCGCTTTGGAGGGTTTGCTCCGGGCGCTGCAATCGTATCACGAACAAGCCACCCTAGAGCTGGCCACCGCAACCCAGCGTGCGGCCGAAGCGGTCCGAGCCGCCGAGTGGGCGGGAGGCGCAGTGGCGGAACACATATCGTCGGGCTGATGTTGCTCAAACAGCAACACCGAATGTCGCGCTATCCCACGCCGATGGCGAGCGCGCTGCCTTTATGGACCGTTTGACCAGTATGATGTGGCAATCCATTCTTTCAGGGACACACTCGCCCGTCCTGAACGAACAGCGTGAAGCTCCCCGAGCGCTTCGGCATGTAGCTGAACGCCTTGGCTGGGCATGTCTTCGGGAGAAGTCGGCGAGCTGCGCGCTTCATGCGGGATGAGCTGCTGCGTCACCTGCCGGTCCGAGCCGGTTTCTCCGTCAGGGCGGTCCGTCTTCGTTTGTCAGGACAATGGCACCCATCTTCGCTGGAGCCGCGGCGATCCCCTTCGCACAGGCTTATCTGGTCTCTTGGCTCGCCCAAGATGCTGGGCGGTGCGGGCTGCAACGAGACCGGAAGTTTGAACTGTCGCGAACCAAAGTTCTGCGCCTGTCGGCTGCGAGTCTCTCGGCTCAACTGGGCCTGGACGGTTGATCGAAGCGCTTGGACCAAAGACCATTGGCGCCCAATGTCCGATTGTCCTGTGGGGTCTCACTTCCTTGTATTCGGCGGGACAGGATTCGACCTATGGCTCATCCAGAACCATTGAGCGTCGAGGCGGCATGGCGGGCCATCGCGATCCCCTGCGCCGAGGTGTGTAAAGTTGGGTGTGACGCCATCTGAGGCGCACATGGCTTCATTCAATCGCAAAAGTTGATCGTTCCATCGCACGAGCGCATCGAACATGGAATAGTTGCATGACCGCAACCAGAAATCGTCACAAGGCTGCAGTTTCCTTGCATTTGCATTCGGAAATGCGGGGAAAATAGTACTATGCCAGGTGCCGATTGGAAATCAGAGAGTGCGTATCACGAGGTCAAGAAAGCAGAAACTGTCGACATCGCCTGGGAATGGCTTCGCCGCGACTGCGAATATCACGAGGACTTTAGGGCGCTCCTCAGCAGCAAAACATCCAGCGCGACGGATCACTTGCGAAGGAAGTGGGGGCTGACGTTTCCCGGCTGATCCACAATCGACGTTCGACAAACAAGCCATTTTCTGGGCCCCAGAGGTGCTATCGACCGTGCTAGCCGTTAGCGCGGCGATCGGCTCGACAACGTCCGGACCGTATGAGCTTGATCTCGTCAATCTGGCGGGCAGCAACTTTCGCGAGGCACCAGATGGATGGCATGCCATCGTGCCGCTCGGAGGAGCGAAGCATCGCCTTTGGCTAAGAGAAATCCCATCGAGCGGCTCATTGGTGGCGGTCGATCTGCCACTCGACCGCAACTTCGACATCCGTTTGCAGGCAGCACATCGATTTTGGCGAGCGCTCGAACAACGCCCGATTGGATCGCCCCCTCTCGCGCAATCGATTGCGACCCGGCACCGGCACATCCTTTCTCTACGTGCACTGGATGGGTGGTTGGAAGGAAATAGCTATCGCCAAATCGCGCAAGGCCTGTTTGGCGCGCTTCGCGTTCCCGATCGAGCGTGGAAAACGCACGATCTACGCAGCCGAACCATTCGCTTGGTCAAGATGGGGCTGCGTTTCATGCGGGGCGGCTATCGTGACTTGCTCCGTCAAAAGGACAAGGGTAAGGACGACACTTCCTGAGTTCTTCGCCGATCGGCTAGCTGTTCGCCGGGGTCGGTTAGTGTGCGGCTCATGGATGCGGTTGTGACGGCGGCGATATCGTTGAGGCGATCAAGATGTCGTCGGTTGGGACGATGCGGCAGGCCGGCGGAGAGCCAAAGGTCGTGAGCAGTGGTGGTTAATCGTCGAACATTCGCCGCAGGCGGGTTTTCCACCCTGTGCGGATACGCGCTGATGCAGCGGGGGCGAGCCGCGCCGGCTTGGCGTCCCGTGATCGCCGGCTACGTCGCCCCATGGAAGGTCCGGACGGGCGGCGCAAGCATCCGGACGATCCCGGTTCGCGAGCTGACCCACTTGATGTACGCGTTCGGTGTCATCTCGGCAGAAGGACTGGCCGAACTTGCGGATCGTTGCCTCGACGCAGGAGCCTGCGACGGAGCTGCGCCCCCCAGTCCGTTCGGCGGCAATTTTGCCCAACTCGCCGAACTGAAGCGGATCAATCCTCGGCTTCGGATCCTGATTTCGTTGGGCGGTTGGACCGGATCGAAATATTTCTCGGGCGCCGCTGCCACGCCGATTTCCCGCGCGCGGTTCGCGCAATCCGTCATCGACGGGTTCTTTCGGGCGTATCCGGGTCTGTTCGATGGCGTGGATGTCGACTGGGAGTTTCCCGTCTCGGGAGGGCGTCCAGGGAATCTCGAGCGCCCTGAAGACCGGAGCAATTTCACGCTCCTGATTGCGGAGCTCCGCCGAAGACTGTCTGAGTTCTCGGCATTGGAGCGCCGGGAGCTGGAGCTTACCATTGCCGTGTCAGCCGTCCCCGACAAGATCGTCAATCTGGAGGCGGCCGCTCTGGCCCGGCTGGTCGACCGGATCAATCTGATGGCCTATGACTATCACGCGGGCTCGGCCGTTGCCGGCTTCAATGCTCCACTGTTCGCTTGCGTCGGCGATCCAAGTCCCGATCTCAATGTCGATGCGAGCGTGAACGCCTTGATCCGGGCCGGGGTGGCGCCCGCCAAGGTGACGCTCGGGGTGGCCTTCTATGGCCGGGCCGTTGCTGACGTCCCGCCTGAGAACAATGGGCTCTTCCAGAAGGGAACGACAGCCAGCGCAGAGTGGGGAGGCAGCGATGGTATCGACTATCGGGATCTCGTGGCCCGGCTGCCGGTCGAGCAGGGCTTTCGCCGGTATTGGAGCGACGAAGCCCAGGTGCCTTGGCTCTATGACGCCGAGCGGCGCATATGGATCAGCTACGACGATCCGCTCTCCATCGCACGCAAGGCGATGTACGCGCGTGCGCGCGCACTCGCCGGAATCATGATCTGGGATCTGTTCGCCGACGACGGTTCGCTGCTCGCAGCACTTCGCACCGGCACCCTTCCTTCGCAAAAATCCGAATAGGTGTGTGGTCAGCGCGCCGCGTGCACTTCATCGAGCGTGCCTCGAACCAGCCGCGGCCAGGTCGGTGCTATAGAATCAGAGCCAAGTCCGATTGAAAGCGGCACGTCGAAGATCCGACAACCGGCAGCGTCGTTACAGAGGCATGCTGGCGGTTTTCGGCCGTGATGCGCGCCTAATTTTGAGGGACTAGCACGCCAATTTGAGCGACTTGAGGCTAGACTACATCGCCAAAGCCTTCTGAATTACGGCTTCTCTAGCGGGGAAGGTGGTCTTCGACCGAGCACACCAAAGCCCAGCGGTGAAGCCCGTTAGTCCAGAGCGCTTTGGTACTCGTTTCCCTCAAAACGAAAGCGGTTCGACGAACCTAGGAGCCAGGACACCGAATCTCGGGTCTTGAGCTCTCTAAACGAACTGCCAACAGCGTGTGGTGTTATCGGGGAAAAAGACGAATCGGAGCTTGATGCTCATGAGCACATGCATGGACCCAAAGCCTCTTGATCGGACATCTTGATTCGTGTCACCTGCCGGCAAGCGCGGCCTCACGTTCGATGAAGCGGGCTTGATGGTGTCCGCCTGCGCCAATCTTCTGCGTCGTACGTTTCTACCGGCAGCTGCAATCTTTTGGCTCGTTCGTCGCGGTCTTTCTTTCGAAACTCCCGCTCGCGACGCTCGAACTTGGCAAGCTCGTCATTGGTGGCTCGCATGAACTCAGCGTGTGAGGCGCCGGCGCTTGGGGGGCGGTCGGACATATTCATCTCCTGACAACTTGGTCAGAAACGTAAGCCGAAATGCCGGCGAATGGCCCAAGCTTACATCATCTTGAGGACGCAGCGAAATAGCAACGAATTGGGTGAGATCACCGCGAACAAAACGAGCGCTACAGCTTACGAAGCACGACAAATCAACAGCTTAGCGGCTCTTGCCGTGCAATCTTGGGGCGGCGCAATGCTCGAGCCGCCGCTGCTGGCTGAGATCGGCGCGGCGGCTCTTGGGCGAACGAAGCTCGCGCAAACGACCAGAACGCGAGCGCCGGCGGGGCCGATGAAGAAACGGCTAGAGGACAATTGGGGCGAAATCGGCTACGGTCTCAACCCCCAGAGGGAAAGGCCATGTCCGGACAGAATGAGAGGGCCTTGCGGCGCCCGGATGAGAAGCCGCTGCTTGCTCGACTGCGCAAGGTGCAGGCATGGCGCCGCGCTCGGCTTCAGCGGCTCATCACCGATCCGGACATTGAAACGAACGACCCGGACCGGCGTCATGCGATCAAGGCGGCGAAGCGCTACACGGAAGTAGCCACGCGCGCCAGAGCAATCCGCATGGGTCTTATCGATCGATAGCCCGGAGAGCAGTGCTTACCCGCTCCCCCCCCCAAAATGTTCACCTCGGGTTCATTGCTGGTCATTCTCTGCGGCCTCGCAATCGTTCTAGGCATCATAACTTTCTATGCTGCACGTCCGTACCAAGGGCGGGGATTTGCGCCGCAGCATGACGTGCTGTCGAATGGAAGGCTCGGCACCGAATGCTGTTCTGTAAGTCGCACGGCGGAGAGTCTGCCACGAGGTAGGGGCCCATTTCCGGCTGGAGCCCACGAAAACCGTGGGCTTGAGCGAGCGCAATAAATTCCTTCACCGCATTATACCTAAAGCCGAAAATCAATACTGACTGTAGCCAAGCGCGGGCGCCCCGGGCCGGAACGTCAGCACTGGCCAATGTTCGCAGTGACGCAACTGGATGTTGTCCTTCCTATAGCGCGTGGTGCGATCGATCGCCGCCAGAAGCCGCGAGATAGTCGGCCTTCACGCCCATCAAAGCGAGGACCACTTTGTCAGCGAACTCTCTGCGTCGAGGCTCATCATGTCCTCGCCGAGACCGCCTATGACGGCTACGCCTTGCGTGCACTCGTTAAGGCGATGAAGATCGAGCCTTCAAGTCCGACATGCGGCGCCTCATCCGGCACAATCGCGCCGCAGTCCTGGATGGGTGAATCAATGCGCCCGTTTGGCTGGCTGAGTGGTCAGCTTCCCGAAAGCTAGCTCTGCCACCCTGGCGTCGTGGGGGTATCGCTCGGAGCTGATCTGCGACTGAATCAAACGCAAACATCGTCAAACGGAGTTTTGAGATGGTTCGAATTCATGATGCTCTCGACGCGGCAACGTTGGCTTACGGCACTACATCAGGCGCTGCGCAACAAGATGAAACCATAAACCAGCACGCCTTTGACCAGCAGCTGGACGAGATATCGCCGGAGCTGGATGAACCAAGCGGCGCAGGTCCTGCCCATTCTATTGCCTCGGACGAGGTGGCTGATGTGGTCAACCAGCAACCTGATTTGAAGCTTGTCGTCATTTCGAACCGCATTGCACCTTCGACCCCAACAAACCCCAGACCGGAGGGACTAGCCGCTGCCCTCGAGCCGGTCGTGGAGCGTTCCGGCGCGGTCTGGGTGGGCTCTTCGGAGAACCGCGGCGACGGGACCGAGCAGCCCCTGCCACTGGTGCCGACGGGTACAGGCCAGGTCGCCAGGCTCGATCTGCCGGCCGCGGACTATCCTGGCTACTATCGAGGTTTTTCGAATTCGACACTGTGGCCGGCATTGCACTCCCTGCCGGACCGCATGTCGGGCTCGGACGAGGATTATGGCAGCTATCAGAGGACCAACGGGTTTATTGCGCGTGCCGTCTTCGACTTACGAGATCGGGACGTATTCTGGGTCCATGATTATCATCTGCTCCCGCTCGGGGCCAATCTGCATGAGCTCGGAATTGAGCGGCCAACCGGCTTCTTCCTTCACACGCCGTGGCCCTCGCCCGACATGATCGAGCGCGTACCCAATCATCGCGAGCTGATGAAGTCGATGCTCAAATACGACCTGCTCGGGTTCCAGACGAACCGAGACCTGAACAACTTCCTGTCCGGCCTGCAAACCCATTTTGGACTGGAGAGCAAGGATGGCATCGTGACCACGCAGCGCGGGCAGACGCGACTTCAAAAGTTCCCAATCGGTATCGATCCCACGCAGTTCGCAGCGTATCTTGCGGCAGACCTCTCTCCCGCAGAGCAAGAAAAAGTCTCGTCATTATTGCAAGACTTCGAGGGCGCGAAGTTTGCGATCGGCGTCGACCGGCTCGACTACACGAAGGGTATCGATAAACGGGTCGAAGCATTCAATCAGGTGTTGGCGGCCGAGCCGCCGCGCAGCATCTCGCTGTTGCAGATCGCGCCCTCTTCACGCGCTGACGTCGAAGAATACAAGAAATATAAAGACGACCTGGAGAGAGCGATCAACGACGTCAATAACGAGCATGGCACCGAGGAGTGGCGGCCGATCCACTACAAGAACGACTCGTTCAGCCAGGCTGCGCTCGCGCGTCTTTATCGCGCGGCGGATGTAGGTGTCGTAACACCGTTGCGCGACGGCATGAATCTGGTGGCGAAAGAGTATGTCGCCGCACAGGACCCGAAGGATCCGGGCGTGCTGGTCCTATCCAAGTTTGCGGGCGCGGCCGAAGATTTCAACGAGAACGAAGCGCTTCTGGTGGATCCGAACCACCCTGAAGAGATCGCAGCCGCTATTTCGAAGGCGACCCACATGCCGCTTGAGGAGCGTGTCACCCGCTGGCGCTCGATGATGGACAAGATCGAATCCTATACCATCCACGACTGGTCGGCGGATTATGTTCGAGAGCTGGACAAAAGCCGAGTCACTGTTCCCGCTGATCAGTTCTACCATCTCGGTCTTGGCTGGACCAACGAGGCTCAATTGCCACTGTACCAGGATCATGCCGAGGCCCTGTCCGCCTACAACGAGATCGGCCCAGCGGATGCCGCCTTGAAAGAGCCTGCCTATGCAGGTGTTAAGTCAAGTTTTGAGGCGCTAGCGGCTCCACTGATGCATACACAGGACAGACTCTGGGTCCTGCCGGCACCGGACAGCTTCGCCTAGTTGTATTCCCGAACAAGAGTCCGGAGCCGGCGAGCAGTGATCGGGCGGAAAGATAGCACCGCAGACTATACGCTTCTGTAGCAAGACCTCTATGGAACAATCCACATCCGGGGCGCTGACGCGGTTCTTGCGGACCGCGCGGCCCCGGATGATGACGGGGATGTTAATGAGCTGCGTCAAACCATCATGCGAGCGGTCCACGACCAGAACGGGAGCGATACGGCCAACTTATTGTCGCTACCGATAAACGACGCTGATGTGCGTGGCCGCAGCATCAGTTGGCGCGATGCTGCCCGTTGTCCTTTCGCGCCGAAAATGGGGCGCTTGCCGAGGAGCGCAACAGCCACCATTGCGGAACGGCTTGCAGCGAGGCTTGCGCTCGCTTCCGACCAGCCCCAGAGGTCGCCGAATTGCGCTTTCGCGCGATGACCCATTCCGACACGCGTCAAATGATTGACGAGCCTTGCCGTCGCGCCGCGCTCGAGCAAATCCGAAGGCTCGTCGCAGGCCTCGACATCGCGCGCGCCAGCCAGCTCGGTCGCGGCTGATCTTGTCAGGCGCGAAATCTGAACGTGCCTTTGCTTCCGCAAAGCTACTAGGGTTTGAAGAAATAACTTCAGGTGCGTTGATAGGTCAGCCACAGATTGAACTTGTTGCCCCAGGGCATCCGCTACTTGAGGCAGTGGTTGACGTTGTGCTCGAACGTTACCACCCGCTGTTGTCCCCAGCCCGGTGCAGCTTTCGGCGTTCTACGGTTCCCAGTCGAGCCGCTTAGGCGTGTTCATCCCAGCGGCGCGCGTCTTCCTCGTAGCTGTTGGCCAAGGTGTCGAGAGCCTTCGCAGTGGTTGGGTGATCATAAACGATGGCTGCGGCTGCAGCTCAATGCGATCGCACGAAGCAGCGCCGGGTTGCTGTCCTGTCCAACCGTCCCGCATGCAGGCCGCGGAACAGCTTCGATGGTCGTACTACTCCATCTTTAATTTCCACGCCGCAGTAATTTCCTGGCGACGTCAGTTGAGAGAAGCCGCAGGCGGTCATTCTGAAACAGAATTGCAGTTTGTGCGACCCGTCATGGCTAGCGGGGGTGCCGGCGCCCTCGCGTTCGATGCCGGCACACTCGCCAACCGGCTTGCAGCCGGCTATCCGGTGCAGATCTGGCCACCCGACGCGACCGAACGCAAGCGCCGGCCGACGCATCTGCGCCTTCACAGAAGCCGTCAATCACGGCAGGCCTGAAGGCCTAATTCACCGCATCCTTTGCGTCGTGATTGTCGATAAATGCTGCCCGTTGGGATTCCTGTAACGATTGGCGAGGCTTTCTAACAATGAAGTCATCTGATCCGGTCGAACAGTGAATTCTCCATAGTTAGGGTCGAAAAGCGTGGTCATTCCATTCGAGGCGGACGTCGCCACTGTGTGTGCGCCGCCTTCGGCGAAATACAAGCTGAGCAAATGGTTCGATTCGTCTTCGTTGATTTCGTTCACCATGCGCTTGACGTTCGAAGACTTGCCAAATGCGAATCTCTTCTCCTCTCCAGCCGGTTCCAAGTCTGCTTGCTCCAAAATGGTATTTTGTGCCTGAAGGTCGGCCTGAGAAGATCCTGCTCCTCTGCGTCGCAACTCATCCTTGAGATTTTGATATTGCTGCTGCCGTTCAGCCGCCAAGGCGTGGGTTTGCGATCCGGGTGTGAGCACCCTCATTCGGGTTGATGGGCTGTTGTTAAGATTGCGGAACCACTCCGCAGTCAGCCCAACGCAGATGCCGTCCACATTCGCATCACGCAGGTCGGCCGTTCTGTATTCAAACAAGGAGGTGGCCGGACTCTCCGGAGAGGATGTGCTGGGGTCGGAAGCGCTAGAAGTCTGAATGTTTGCATCCGAGGTATGTGGCTTGCTGCAGCAGGCCCCCATCTTGTCAGGCAACTCCCCCGGTTGTGAGCTCCACTGAGGCACAAGACGAGCAAGCGCTGCGGTAAAGCTGCCGCTATCCACCGACTGAATCGGTTCGTCAACTTGGCTAATGTGTGTAGATGAGCCACTGATTCGATCATGCATGACGATTCACCTTTCTGTGCTGCGCCAGTCTCTACGCGTCTATTCGGGCTGCCTAAGCCCTGCTGTGAGGATACGTAGACAAGCTGATGGCGAGCTGACGGGCAGCTGCTGTTGTCCACCTTAGAAAGCGTTCCTATGTCGGACTTCTGACAACGTCTGATACGGCGCGGCGTAGCGCTGTGTCAGATGCTCCCGCGCGCCGGCTGCAGATTCCGGAACTCTGCCGACACACTTTCGCTGCTCGGATCTAGCGGCGCGCCGCCATACGCCCACAGGGCGTTCTCCAAGCCCTCGGCCAAAGGGACGAAGCTTTCGCCGCCGAGCACGAGGTGGGCATGCTCGTAGCCAAAGAACGCCAGCCGGACGTGATAGAGCCGGTGATCGAGCGCCTCACCCGCGATGGCCATGCTGAGCGCGCTTGTATCGGCAAAGTCCGACAGACCCGGACGGCCGGGCCAATGCAATATGGCGTCGGACACTCGCATTCACCGTCGCTCCGCCGCACGACATGTTAGGGTCGAAATGGTCGAGATGCCGTCAATGTCTCGTTCAGCAAAACCTGTCGTGGTGTGAATATCCTCGCTCTATAGGTTGCGCCGCGGAACGCCGTTCATCCGACGGGCATCCGGCGCACTTACCGTCAATGCCAAAGTCTCGACGCGCAAGTTCGAAGGCGAGCGCGGCACGACGATCGTCCTCTGGAAGTCGGCCGGATTCGATCGCCCCGAGAGCGATGAAAAAGCCAAATGCGTCATAAGATGAGCGCCGTTCGTCGCGCCTGGCTATTCGGTGTTCAACTGCACAGGTGCACAGCCATCAGCCTGCACCGACCGCACCTAGAACATGATGGCGTCTCGCAACGCCCCTCGCGGGCAGGTCTTCGGCCATGGAGGCCTCAACCCGGATCAAGAAGCATGTCATTGAAAGGCCTCTTGATTGTCGCCTCGACGATACCTCCTGTGAGGATTCTGCTGGCTGGCCGTCCGATAATCATCCAGGTTGCCGCCCAGAAACAAGACCTCGGTCTCTTGCGTCGGTACTCCATTCACCCAATTTCGCAATTTCGGATCTTCGCGGTCGCTTGCGCGCGCCAGAACGCCGTCGATTCGACCGGTCGGCCAGGCTGCAACCCTCGGTACTGTGTAGTTGTGCAACTCCTTGGCTTTCTCTGCGGTTGCCTTCGCGCCAGCATGGTCATCCGAAAGAAGCAGTCGTGAGGGGTCCTGGACCAATGACACAAAAGACGACGATTTGGCATGACCTGACGTGTGCATCGCAGCCATGCGTGCCATATCGATTTCGTCCATGTCGTCGTTGCAGAACGCCTCAACAACATGCGAGCTGGTGTGACAACGCAAATTCGCCATGGAACGCACATGATCCATTGCCCTCACATCGCGCTCGATACGCGGCTTTCAGTGGGTAGCTTTGTTCTGAAAACGGTGCAGTTGCAAATGGGACGATGCCAAGACGTTATTGAGAACACTCTGCCATCGACGCTGGCAGCCGAAGACTCAGCCGCTGTTGACCACTTTGCTGTTCGCTGCTCAGCCAGCCTGATCTCGTTTCTGAGTGCCTCAAGGTTCGCTCCGGCGAGCGATGCGGCAAGCTCGGCACGGCCCTGACGAAAGCTGCCACGGTGCATCGTTCGCCTTCCGGCGATAGCGTGCTTGCGCATTGACCTTTATTGCAGTTGAAGGAAATTCTCCCTTGAGGTGTGTGTCAGGACGGAATGCACCGTTTGATGGACTGGCCGCAACTCACTTAGCTGCTGATCAAAGTTCGTTTGATGCGGCGACCGGTATGCTGATGAACTGGTTTGTGCGCTCATCTCGCCCGGTCGCTGTCGGGCCAAGATAGCGGCATTCCACGAGTTGTTATTCATTTCGTCTCCCACCCTGAGCTAAGGGCTCGTTGATAGTGAAACGAGCTTTCGGGAAGCTGACGAGCGCTGCAGCTTCGAGCGCTTGGAGGCGTCCTTTTCGCCAACGACTTCACGCTCACGTAACCGCCCCCTTGGCACCCGCATGTCGGAAGCGGGCGCCCGTCAACGCGAACGACGTCGCCGTTCCCAAACAAAGCTGGGTCATAGGGTAAGAAGCAGAACCGCCGGGATGCAGTTTCTTTCGCCCGGCTGCAACCCGCGAGCTGATGCGAGATTCCTGATAGAAGCCACGAGGCGATGCGCGATCTCGCCCAGATCCGAGCAGAGACGCTGCGTGCCACCGTCAACAGGGACTACTATCTGCGTCAACTCAAGAGTTGTCCCGCCTGACGCCGGGCCAGCAATCGACCGGAGAGACCCCCAAGGCGCGGCAGCATCAAGTAAGGCGCGGCAGCATCAAGTCGGCAATGGCTGCGTTCGCCATATGTTGGCCGAACGCCCGAACCGATCGGCTCCCGCTGAAGATCGGATGGACCGAGCGACGCCGGCTCGAGCACTCGCGCAATCTCGCACATATCAGCAAGTGGTGAGGATGCCGCATGACATCACAGTCTCTAGCGCTGACTTCGTTTTTCGATTATCACCAAGCGGCGCGGCGCGCTTGCCTGCCTACCTACGTCGACTTCAGCAGCTCGTGATTGGTTGCGCAGATCACGAAGACCGCGCGCAATGCGGCATCGCGACTTCAGTCCTTGGTCGGGTGATCCTTCTGACAGGAGCATAGATATGGGCGGCTGCATTTCACGACTGAGCGTACGGAGCGAAGCCTCTCGGGACGACGGACGCGCCCTGGAGGCGGAGTTCGCGACTCAGCTGGATTTGGTGCAATCGAGCCCGCCTCGATCCAGTATTGAAGCGCAGAACGCGCCCGGATCATCTCGCGAGGCCGATCGCGGAACCACGTCTTACGGTATTCGTCCGGCTCGCATCAATGAGAAGCTCCTGTCGCTTGGGCAAACGCTCGAGCGCGCCGGCCAGGCGGGAATTTCGTCCGATCTGATGAAATATGGTCAGCAGGTCGTTCGCTACATGTCTGCCGACATGCAGCCCGACCAGGAATTGTTGTCCCTTGATATCGCCAATCTTCATCGCCTGGCAGACAGCTATAACAGGCGCTACCCGGACCTTAATCTTAAATCTATGGACTCGCCCGCAGAGTTTCTTGAGGCGTTGGCGGACCGGTCGTCGGATAGTGCCTGGCGTGCTGTCGTGCGGTTGGCGGACGGCGAGATGCACCACTTTGCTGCTGATGTGCGCATCCGCGCCGGAGCACCGCCGACGGTTATCGTGATGGAGCCCGCCGACCTCTACACCTTCGTGACCCCGTACTCCAGATTCCGACGGGAAGCGCTGCAGCAGCTGGGACCGGAGCCGCAGTGGGCCTTCATTGGAGTTGGCGCGCAAAAATCGTCCGGTGATTGCCTGATGTTCGGCATCCAATTCGCGCTGGCAGCCCACCAAGAGTCGTCCACCTTCGATGGCTGGCATGACAATCTTCATCGGCATGGAACGATTGCCGATGAAGGCGATGATTCCAGCAACTACATTGCCTCGCCCGACGCCATACTGGAATACGCCGACATAAGCTTGTTTCACGGGGAAAAGTTCCTTCCAGCGTCGTTTTACAAGCACTCCCACTCGAGAAGAGTCATCGAGGAGGTCGCACGCTACCAACCTGCTATCAAAGACCAAGATGTAAGCAACAGCAGACGCGATCCGAAAACGGAGTCGCTGGCCGAGCGCCTCGATGCCTTTGCTGTCCAGCGAGACTCCCGCAAATACAGCGCATCTATCGAGACGTCGAGGGCAACCAAGATTCGCACGGCGTTGGACAGGATGCTATCCGACCAATACGATGTTTCGGGTTAAGGCACGGACGGATTTAGCGTTAGCGGCCCTGGCGCGTCACGGCGGCGCTTCCGGGCCGAAAGCTTCCCGCCATCCTCAATACCCACAGGATAAACGAATATTTTACCGCCCGCTCGGGCAGCGCGACATGCGATGTCTGGCTGATCCGCATTCCTTAATGCACGGGCCATCGGGTTCCAGTCTCGGATCGTCGCCGCCGAAGAACACTGCAACGCCAAATGATGCCAATCACTGTGTGTGCTCAATCGCAGAGGATGAGGCGATCCTGTTTCTCCGTGACGACCGTGTCGAGGTCGACAGCAATACGACCGAACGCTACCATGCGACCGATTGCGATGAGAAGACCGAATTCTTGCTCGGGCAAGCGAAGGCGAGGCCGAGAACTGGGCGATCCGAGCTCCGCCCGTGAGCACGGCAAGGCTTCCTGAGCTCGGCCCGCAGAGCGAGCTGGCGGACGTGCCCGAGCGCATCGTCCCCCGGCGAACCAAGTGCAACGCGTCGGTCGCGGCGGCATTGCAGGTGTTTTTCACACTCTCGAAGATCATCGCAATAAAGCGCTGTCGCAAGACAGTAGATCGCGGTTCGGTCGGATCTGCTGCATCGGGTGAATCAGATGGGTGGAATCAGGGCAATTGGAGCCTGTGTTCGCGCCCGGGAAGCCAGACTCAAGCGTGCGCGGACGTGCGCTTGGCGTCCGGCGGAATGGATTGAGGTCTGCCAGATCGTCAAAAACCGCTTGAATCTGACGTGGCGTGAGATCGTAACCTTGAGACCATGACCAAAACGACACGCAGGTATCGGCGGATCATCGGCCATTCCGCTTCGAGCTTCGCGCGTCTGTTCAAAAGATCCGTACTTCGACGAAAGTGGCCTCCCAACAGAAATGCACGTGATTCAACAGACCGGCTATTTGCTCAAGAATCGCAACGTGCTGATCGTCGAAGCGCCGATCGGCGAGCTTGTGCAACCGCGATGGCGTTTCTCAATATCGCGACGTCGATTCACAAAAATGCATCCCTAAGATCTGCCACGGCTCGTCGGCTCGGGCCGCCCGAGTAACCTCAAAGACACAGTGTAGGGCGAACCACTTCATCGACAGAGGTGGACATATGACCTGACGAAATACCGAGGTCAGAGGGGATACGCGGTGTGTGAAAAAACGTCGTAATCGGTACAGTTTCACTTACATGGGAGGTGGAGTTTGACGGGGGTTGACCGGCGTGGAAATCTGCCCAGCGGACCAGAGACGCGCTGGTCCCGTGCTGAATCGGATCCTGGCGAAGGAAACGATGCCTCGACATTCAGCTCTGTCGTGCAGTCCTTGCGCTCTGAAGATCGAGATTTTGGCGCCTCGTCCGCTCAAACACCACCTTCGGCCGGCGAGGTCCGGCGTCGCACGCCAGTCGATCCCCCCGTTGATAGGCGCGAGCGCCCGCTCGGCTATCGCCATTTGCCGCATGGCGGTGCCTCAAATCGGCAGGAAAGTTCATCGCATTCCGCTGGCGAGCGCTCCGGCGCGGATCGCTCCAGGAGTTCACGACAAACGATCCTCTCCTCGCGCAGACAATCCGTATCTGACCTGGAGCACGCACCAAAAAGGCGGCGCGTGGATGATGTCGCCACGCAGAGCACGCGAAGTGCGATCTTGGAACAACAATCAAACGAAGCTCTGCACGCGATTTATTTCGCTCGTGACATCGTTGGATTCTCGCGTGCAGTGGTGAACTATAACAGACAGCTGCAGGCGGCGGGCGGGGGGGGTCATGCAGCGTTCATGCAAAAGGCGGCGGTCCAGTTCAGAACTCAATTTGTTACACGCTTCGAGGACGATATCCGCCGCGGGAAATCATGGGGCTACGCCACGGCATGCAATGCGGTAACTCGCGAGGCCGGAGGTCAGGAAGGTCTTGAAGCTTGCAAGGCGATGGCAACTCGCCTGACGGGGCTTTCCGGTGCGTTGCTGCGCGAAGTCGATCCGAAGGCTCTCTCGCTGTTCGCGACATCTTTTGGTCGCCATCCGCAGTCCAGAACGTGCCGTAATGGAACGATCACAATCGCCGAATTTTGCCGGGATCACGGCGGGACACTTGGGGCGCTGAATAGTCAAAGTCTATCGTTGCTGGTGAACGGTTTCAGCAAATGGCCGCAGCGAGCTGAAATGCGCCAAGGCACGGAAGCCGTCGCCCGTGAGGTCCGTCATCGCGCCGGCCGCCGTATGCACCTCTCCGATTTTGATCAGCAGAACTTGGCGAACCTCGTCAACGGTTTCAGCAAGTGGCCGCACGCAGCCAATTGTCGCGACGCTATGGTCACTGTGGCTGATGAGGTCGTTCGCCGCGCTAGCCGTGACTTCGGGCTCTCTGTCTTTGATCACCAGGCCTTGGCGAACCTGGTGAACGGTTTTGAGAAATGCCCGGAAGAGGAGGTCTTTTGCCAAGCCACGGTCAGGATCGCGGGCGAGGTCCTCCGCCGTAGCCGCCGTGACCGGCTCTCTGAATTCACTCACCAGGAACTGGCGAACCTGGTGCAGGGATTTGGCAAATGGAAGGAAGAGACGGCGGCTCGCGAAGCCGCAGGTGCAATGGCGGCTGAGGTCCTCCGTCGTGACCGCCGGGCCCGGTTCTCCGAATTTAATCAGCAGAGCCTGGCGAACCTTGTGAACGGCTTCATCAAATGGCCAGAGCAAGCGTGGTCTCGCCAAGCCACCGGAGCGATTGCCGCAGAGGTCGCTCGCCGCGCCGTCCACGACCGTGTGGGGCTTTCCGATTTTAATCACCAGGACCTGGCGAACCTGGTGAACGGTTTTAGCAAATGGCCGCAGGAGGCGGTCTATCGCCAAGCCACAGCCGAAATCGCCAGAGAACTCACTCGCCGCGCCCGCGAGCATGGGCTGCCGCATTTCGCTCCGCAGGAGCTGGCGAATCTGGCGAACGGATTTAGCAAATGCCCGGACGATGCGGATTACCAGCAAGCCACGATCGCGATCGCCGGTGAAGTCATTCGCCGCGGCGGCCAACTCTTGGAATTTAGTCACCGCGACCTGATGGGCCTGGTGAATGGTTTCAGCAAGTGGCCACAACAAGCGCACTGTCGGGAAGCGACACTGGTGATCGCCGGTGAGGTCATTCGCCGCGCCAACCAGTTCTCCCAACTCGATCGGCGGACACTGGCGACGTTGGTAAACGGGTTCAGCAAGTGGCGGGAAGAGGCAGCGTGCCGCCAAGCCGCGGTGGCGCTCGCCAGTGAGGTCATTATCCGGGCTCGTAGCGACTTCTGGCTGTTTGATTTGAATCACCAGGACTTGGCGACGTTGGTGAACGGCCTCAGCAAGTGGCCGGAGGAGCCAGCCTCTCAGCAAGTCACAGCCTTGATAGCCGGCGAGATGCTTCGCCGCGCTGAACTTTCTGATTTTGCTCCCCATGAACTGGCAAACCTGGTGAACGGCTTCAGCAAGTGGCCGGACAAGCAATGGGCTCGCGGAGCCAGCGGCGTCATCGCCAGCGAGGTCCTTCGCCGTAGTGTCCGACTCTTTGAGTTTACTCACCAGCACCTGGCTAATCTGGTGAATGGCTTCAGCAAGTGGCCGGACGGGGCGGACTGTCGCCATGCCGCGGCCGCGATCGCCGGTGAGGTCCTTCGCCGCGAGGACCAGCTCTCGCAGCTCACCCAGCAGGGGCTGACGACATTGGTGGATGGGTTCAGCAAGTGGCCGGAACAGGCCACATCTCGCCAAGTCACAGCGGCGATCGCCGGAGAAATCTGTCGCCGTGCCGCGCACGGCGAGTTCGGACTGTCTGATTTCAACCACCTGGACTTGGTCGACTTGGTGAATGGTTTCAGCAAGTGGCCGCAAGAGGCGAGGTGTCAGCAAGCCACAGGCAGTATCGCCCATGAGATCCGTCGGCGCGGCAGCCGGCTCTGTGACTTTACTCATCAGCACTTGGCCAATCTCGTGAACGGGTTCAGCAAGTGGCCGCACGGGGCGGATTGCTCGCAGGCGACAGTCGCAATCGCGCAGGAGATCGGTCGCCGCGAGCTCTTCGATTGTGCTCCACGCGACCTGGCTAGGTTGGTCAACGGCTTCAGCAAGTGGCCGCAAGCCGCAGCATGTCAGCAAGCCACGGACGCGATCGCGCATGAGGTCCTGCGCCGCCGCGCCCCGCTTTCCGACTTTAATCACCAGGACCTGGCGAATTTGGCTAACGGTTTCAGCAAGCGGCCCGACGGGGCGGACTGCCGGGACGCGACGCTCGCAATCGCACGGGAGGTCTGTTGCCGCCCGCTCTTTGAGTGTGCTCCGCAGGGCTTGGCAAACCTGGTGAACGGTTTCAGCAAATGGCCGGACGAGGAGGCGTCTCGCCAAGCCGCAGTGGTAATTGCCAACGAGGTCCGTCGCCGCGCGCCCCAGCTCTCTGAGTTTACCCATCAGCACTTGGCCAATCTGGTCAACGGCTACAGCAAATGGCCAGACGTGCCCGAGTGTCGGGACGCCAGCGTCGCGATCGCAACTGAGGTTCTTGGCCGCAACATCTGGCTCTGTGACTTTACTTCGCAGGAGCTGGCAAATTTGGTCAACGGTTTCAGCAAATGGCCAGATCAGGCCTCGCCTCGGCAAGCCACGGCCGCGATCGCGCACGAGGTCCTTCGCCGCGCCTCCTTTCTGTCGGGCTTTGCTCACCAGGAGCTGGCCAGTCTGGCGAACGGTTTCAGCAAGTGGCCGGAAGGGCAGGAGGCTCGCGATGCCACGGTCGCGATCGCGCATGAGCTCCTTCGCCGCGCCGAACTTTCTGATTTTACCCCGCAGCAACTCGCGAACCTCGTGAACGGCTTCAGCAAGTGGCCCGAATCGCCGGTCTGTCGCGACGCCACATTTGCGATCGCGGGTGAGGTTCTTCGCTGCGCCGAACTCTCTGGTTTCGCGGCGCAGGGACTGGCGAACCTGGTGAACGGCTTCGGCAAATGGCCGGACGGGGAGGACTGCCGCAAAGCCGCGATCGCAATTGCCGGGGAAGTCCGTCAGCGCCAGCTCTCTGATTTCGTTCCGCAGCATCTGGCGAGCTTGATGAACGGCTTCAGCAAGTGGCCGGACGAGGCGGCGTGCCGGCAGTCCACGATGGACATCGCGCGCGCATTTTGTGCTCGAGGACAACGCTTCGGTGTGTTCACCACGCCTGAGCTGAGTACGCTCGCCAATGCTCTGTCGCGAATGATCATGAGGGCAGAGGATAGTGGGGAGATTACGGAGGCCGCTCTGCCGAAGGACCGGCTGCACAAGCTGGCCCACCATCTGCACTATGACAATGATCGCCTGAGACAGGCCGGCGTTCTGCACATAACAACCATTTTCAAGGCGCTGGGTAAGGCAAGACTGTCTGATGACCTCGGTTTGCTCGCACCGCTAGGCCTGAATCGGCTGTCGCAATTGCGTCAAGCACCTGATTTTGCCACCGAGAACGATCTGGAAACCATGGGTAATCTGTGTGCTGCCGTGCTGCCGCTCGCGCGCAGCCCACAGAAGCCGCTGCGCTGGCACCGTAGGCAGGCGCTCAACCTGCTCAATGACCTGCAGGAAGTCGTCGAGCACAAGATCGCGGCGCATCTGAACGCAAGTGATGCCGAGCGGACCCGCGGTCCGCTTGCGAGCCGCCGCCCGGCTTTGTCGATCTATCAGGCGCTCAAAGCCCGTGCGGTCCTGGAGAGATTGTTCAGGCCACCGTATGTCGAAGGCAACTGGCCCGATTTACGCAGCAGACAGCAAGAGCTGCAGGATGGGACCAAAGGCATCCTGACCGGCGCGCGCGAGCTGATTCAAGGCGATCTTTCCACCATGAGTTGGAACCTGATCGCGCAGATCGAGGCGGACAATCCAGTGGATGCGCTGGACTCCTTCATGGAGCAGGATTCGACGGCGATCCAGGCACAACATCCTGCATCGGTCTTCGACGTGCATCAGGTCTTGCGATCCATGGACCACGCTCCAAGGCCTCCGCAGGGTGAGGCGGGACTGATGCGGTTGCCGGTGGTGGACATGCAGGGGCGGCCGTTGGCCACGGAGCCGGAGATACGATATTCGATTTTTCATCGTCTGACCTCGGGTGCCGTGCCCGTGATCGCAGTGCAACTGCCGGCAACCCCGAGCGCCTTCATGTTGGCACGTACGGTGAGCGTCAACGGTGTGCCATACCGCATGGACCTGTTCGGCGGCAGCAAGTTAAAGCCGCCGCGATTGACCGTGTCCCAGATTGCGGCGCGTGCTCCCGGCGAGCAAGTTCATCGTGGGGGAAAGCTGCTGGCGATTCCCTATGCCGAAACCGCGCCGGGCACGGCATTCGAGCAGCTGTGGCGCGCCTGGGCGCCTTTCAAAGAGGCCTATTACTACACTCAGCGCAGCGGTTTTGCAGCGCCTCCGGCGATCAAAGGTCTGTCTCCTCACGACTACGCGCTGGAAGGCACCTTCAAATTGGTGCTGCTGCCGGATCGTCCTGTCAACCAGGCGCATCGCTTCAAGTTGATGGGGCCGAGCGGTCCAATCGCATTGCGGCCGCATGACGGCTGCGGCTTCATCAGGGCCTCGCTGGCCAACCTTATGCCAGCCGTTCGTCGCGCCGGCGAGCGGGAAGGTCCTGACCGGGTGCTTGCCTATGGTGAGGGAAGGACGTCAGCCCTGCCAGTCTCGGCGCTGCAACATTATCCGCGCAACGAGCAAGTGGCCGATGAGGCGCGCGAGAAGGCCAGGAGCTGGCTCGAGAGCCGCAAAGAGCAAACGCTGACACCCGAGGAGCTGTTTCGCACCGTGACAGCCGCAAACATCACCGGTCCGGGTGCAGTGGCCATCCCGTCCGCTGATGGCTGCCTGCATGTGCCGACGCTCAAGAGCCGGAGGTTGGGCGGTGGTGGCGTGCTGATCGGGCGATCCCCCTATGACAAGCCCAACCTTCGCCCGTTCGCCCCCGACCAGGTCAGGTCGGCCGCCGATGGAGATCCGACTGCGGCGTTCCTCGATCAGTGCGTGACCATGCAATACAGTTTCAATGTCGCCCAGAAGTCGGGCGAGGAGCTAGCGACCGACGATCCGACCTTCTTTGCCAAAGGGCTTCTCATCGTGGTGCCGGACGAGATGTGGCCAGCCGACTTCGCCGACCGGGGGCTGGTGATGTCTGCCGAGGACGTCAAATGCCATTCGAGCTGGATCAACGGCAAGGACCGCGCCAAGATGGACACCCCCCTCGACTGCGTCGGCGTCCTCCAGGCGACAGAATTGTTTGCTCCGGGTTCGGTGGTTGCCGTGCCGCCCGGCGAACAGAAGAAGCTTGACGGCGACTTCGATGGGGATGGCCTCGTCCTGATCGGCGACCGGCCGCAGCTTTACGAGCACGTCAGGCAATTCGATCAAGACGAGCAACTTCGCGGATTGGGCTCGCTCAAGCCGCCGAAGTCACATACCCCAGCTATTGAGGATGGCCGCTACAAGTTCGGTCGTGCCAGCCAGATCCTCGCCGCTACGCGCAATGTTCTCGAAATCTATACCGGCCTGCAGCGAGGGTTTCTGGCTCAATCCCATGAAGGCCGACAGTGGTTTGCCGAGCGCGCCGTGTTCGGCACGTACGAGGGAATTCACCGCGAGCTCCAGCGAGACATCCGTCAGCTGCTCAAACAGGAGCAGATAACTGGCCAAGATATCAAAGATAGGCTGGAGAAGGCGAGGCGTGAGATCGACGTCGCCAAGCATCCGCTCGCCCAAGAACTAGCCGAGCTGCTCGTCCACGATCTTGACGCGTGGACGACGACGCTGGACGAACAGATGCTGGCCGATACCGTCAACGCGAGCCAGACCTCCCCGATGGTGAGCCCAGAACTCTGCGAGCTGTTCCCCGACCTGGCGGAGACCTATACTGCAACTCTTCAGCCGCGACACCGCCTCCAGGTCTTGCTCGACCACTATCCTTCGCGCATCGATCTCGGATCGGATCCGTCCCGCATCGATTCAAGACCGGATGGTTACGATCCAGACGATCTCGTACAAAGCGCAAATAATCTTTTGAGCCTCGGCATCAAGGTCGGAACTGACGCCTACAAGTCCGACACTGGCGCCTACACCTTTATGTTCAAAAGCGGGCACCTGCAGCGCCTGCTGCAACGCATACCTGGGTTGAAATCGGTGCCTTATACCAAGAGCGCCGCGGCTCTCCTCAACCAGGGACTGTTCGATGTCGACGCCGCATTGGAGGATCTCAAGGACAATCCGACCCTCGCGGCTTCGGTCATGCAAGCCTCGATCAAACTTGTCGCCGAGCGAGGCATTCTGCCCGAGCCCAAGGGCCGAGGTCTTGCTGCCGATGATTCCGCCACGACAATCACATTGACCCGCGAGCAGGCTGCACAGCGCGCCGAGATGGAGGCAACCCGCGCTCAAGGCGAAGAACAGGGCATCACCCTAACGGCAAACTCGGTAGCTGAAGCCCTCAAGAAAGCCGGCTTCGACGTGAAGATGCGCCATTTGCGTTGGTCGCTGAGATCGATCGGCTCGATGACAGACCAGCTCACCGGAATGCAGGCACCGATTGAGGTCGGCTCCCAGCTGATCAGCAACGCTGTACGCCACGTCTTCGAAATCGCTGATGGAGAATTTGCACCTGCCTTCAAGAAAGCCATTCTCCTGTTCGAGGAGAGCGGCTATGCCGAAGTTAGCACCACCAACTGGTTCAGGACGCGATCGCCGACCTTTGTCGGCATCAAGACCGTGCTCGCCACGCCACCGGGCTACCGCTTCGAGGTGGAATTCCACACGGCAGACAGCTACAAGGCCAAGATCGACAATCATGATACGTACAAGGAGCTGCAGAAGCTGCGCGAGCTGCAGCGAGAGAGCCGGGAGCCTCTGGATCAGTCCCTAGCCGAGCAACTCCTGGAGCGTGTGCGGCAGGCCTGCAATAAGGTTGTCATACCGGAGGGCGCCATAGAGATCCCCCACTGGGAAGCCGACGCGGATGGTGCATCTGGTGCCATCCAGGCTCGCCAATTCCAAGTGGGCCCGCCAAGACGCACGGCGCGTTCCCCGATGGCAACACAGATTCTTGGCGCCCTGGGCTCGCGGCCAATCGTGCTCGTCGGCATGATGGGCACAGGCAAATCCAGTCTTGGCCGTGCACTCGCCAGCCGACTGGGGCTGAAGCTCGTCGATTGCGATAAGGAGATCGAGGCGAAGACCGGCAAATCCATAACCAAAATTATCGCTGCGGATGGCGAGGCGCATTTCAGAAATCTTGAGGCAAATCAGATCAGGCACTCGCTCGAACAGGGCCCGGCCGTGCTCGCAACCGGCGACGGAGCGTTCATGGACGAGGAAATCCGGCATCGTATCGGCCAGAAAGGGGTTTCGATCTGGCTTAATACCAGGGAGGACGTGATCAGGCGGAACCTGAGACAGAACACCAAGCGTCCGAAGATACAAACCGTCGGCCAAGACCGGTCCATCTCCGACCTGATGCACATGCGCAATCCTATCTATCAGCTTGCCGATCTCACGATCGCCCCGCAGCACCGGCGGGATCTCAAGAATGCGGACGCTTGCGCGAGCGCTCTGCACGCCTATCTGTGCGACGCAGGGCAGGATGCCCGGCAGGCCGGCACGCTTCAGGAGCTTGCCGTTGCACCAAGCTCTCAAAAGGCGGAAGCTTCGGATATGATCGTGGAGCAGGCCGCCGCCTCATCATCATCTGTGCGCGCTCAATCGTCTGACACTCATGCCAGCCTTGGGGCCCCGGTTGATTTGCCATCGACATCGCATGTGCTGCATGATGAGGCTCACCATTCGCAGCTGCCCACGACCAAGGCGTCGGGTGCTCGCACGGATGGCTTGAATCCGACAGCCTCGCTGCAGGGGCGCGGCCGTCTGATGCTCGGCGCCGAGGAATGGCTGGGCGACGAGCATATCGCGGCGGATTACGCGCTCCTTGAGCAGGAATTGCTGAGGGAGAATCCGGATCTGGCCGCGCAGATCCGGCTCGTACCGCCCGCGCCAGCTCAACTGTTGCGCTTGGGGGACGCGAACGACGTCGAACAAACGCTCAGGGGAGTCGTCCGGGACCACAATGGTAACGATACAGCGAACTTCTTGTTGCTGCCGGTGAGCGATGGCGGAGCTGGTGGGGGAGGCACCCATTGGTCGCTGCTGCTCGTTGATCGCCGCGTGCCGCAACGGATACGCGCCTATCACTACGACTCCAGCCGGGATAGGAACCGGGTCGCCGCAGAACAGCTCGGAGCCCAGCTGGGCGTGCGCCGCCTCGAGACAGCTGCCATGCCCGAGCAGCCGAACGGCTATGATTGCGGCGTTTTCGTGCTCGACGCCACGCGGACGCTGGTTAGCGGTTTGGCGCAAGGGCAGCAGCCAGAGGCGCTGCACCTTGGCAACATCGTCGCCAATCGGCAGGCACTGCGCAACCGACTGGGCGCTTTTCCTCGGTTCGGCCGATAAAGCCGATTCGAACGCCACGCGGGCGCCAGCTGTTGCGCTGCCTGCTTTGGAATGAAACAGGCGGTCAAGGCTGCTGGTCGTGGAGACGATTGCGCGGATCCGGCGCGAGCACTTCATCAAGGGCAAGACGATCAAGGAGATCGCCTTCGCTCGCCGCTTGACGTCTGCTGCGCGCGGAAGGAGCAAACAAGACAAGCATGGTGCTCGACACGGCGCAAAGCGCGCGAGCATAATCGGCAATGGGACCGGCGGACAGCGCCCAAACCCCAGCCGCTCTCCGCAACTGTGAGCGGTGAGAGGCTCCGGCCACGCGCGGTTTCGGCGGCAAGACGTCGGAGCGTGAGTGCGTAAGCGGGGGCGGGCGCGGAGGATAGAGGCCAACCGCGTCGTGCCCACGGTGCTGTGCCCTGGCTATTCTGAAGAATTCGTAGTCGCTCGCAATCGACAGCGTCGGTGCGTGCGCCGCGAGGTCAGCGATCGAATGAATACCCAGCGCATCGGCGCGCTGCCGCGGCATCACGAGCGCATAGGCGTTCTCGAAACCGAGCGCCCCAACGTGGTGGGAAGGCGCTTGCGTTCGCGCAAGCCGCGCTCGATGAGCGCCAGAAATTGATCGACCGCGAGCGCAAGCAGCGCTGAAGTGACGCAGCCGAACAGCACAAGCCCCAGTTCTGCGTCTGCAATCCGGCGAAGATGTAATTGCCGAGGCTGGTCTGCCCGATTGGCGTCGACAATGTCGCGGTCCCGATCCCCGGGGCGATCCCGCCGACACGCTGCCCGTGTCTGCTTGGCAACCAATGTCGGTAACCGGACATGGTCGTGCTGACCTGAGCGGCTGAAACTTGCGCCTCTTTAGCCGGCACGCGGTTTGCAGTGAATGAATCCGCAAGATATCGCTGCACTGTGTCATGCGTTGCGTGCTTTCCGCCGCGCGTCTGCTTGACGCGCCAGGCGTGCGAGCGTGGCTCGCCGGTTTCATCGAAAGAAAGTCCATGAACACATCACGCCCCTCCGCCGCGCCGCCTTCGACTGCCCACGCCACATCCACGGCGCCTTCGCAGGAGCCAACGACGATGGCGGCGGCGAATGATCCATTCCTCTGGCTCGAGGACATCGAAGGACAAGGCGCATTGGCCTGGGCTCGCGCCGAGAACGAGAAGACCTTCGGGGTGCTCGAGTCAGATCCCCGGTATCGGCGCTTCTACGAACAGGCGCTCTCCATCCTGCAGGCCAAGGATCGGATTCCATACGTTTCGCTGGGACCGCGTGGCCTGGAAAACTTTTGGCAAGACGAGAATCATATGCGTGGCATATGGCGGCGCACCACTCCGCAGAGCTATTGCAGCCAGGATCCACAGTGGGAGACCATCCTCGACGTGGACGCGTTGGCCGCCGCCGAGAACAGGAACTGGGTCTTTCAAGGTGGCAGCTACCTTCGGCCTGAAGAGCGCCTCTGCCTGATTCATCTTTCCGACGGCGGCAAGGATGCTGCGTGCATACGAGAGTTCGACCACGAGGCCAAATCCTTCGTTGCGGACGGCTTTCATCTTCCAGAAGGCAAGCAGACCGTCAGCTGGGTCGATGGTGACACACTCCTTGTTGCGCGGGACTGGGGCGAGGGGTCTTTGACACAGGCCGGCTACCCCTTCGTGGTGAAGCAGCTCAAACGCGCTCAGCCACTTAGTAGGGCTTGCGAGATCTTTCGCGGCGAGCCTACCGACGTTCAGACGGCGCCTCTGGTACTTCGAGACAGCGAAGGTCAAGTCCATGCGACCGGCGCCATCCGTGTCATCAGCTCTGTCGAGCGTGATTATGTGGTCTTCCGCCCAGATGGGCCAATCAAGCTCAATCTGCCGAAGAAGGCCGCAATAGTCGGGCTCGTGAGCGGCCGCCTGCTTGTGGAACTTGACGAAGAATGGGAGCCCGATCACGTCAGATTTGGGGCCGGCTCGCTGGTTTCGTATGACCTGGCCGAATGGAAGCAGGATCCGCTGCGCGCCAAAGCCTCGCTTGTCTTCCAGCCTGGGCCTCGCCAGGCCCTGAGCGGGCTCAGTCGCACAAAGAATTTGTTGATCCTGACGATCCTTGAGAACGTTCAGAGCAAAGCGTTCGTTTACAAGTACGATCAGGGAGCCTGGTCGGCGACGCCGATCCAGCTGCCGCAACATACAAATGTCAGCGTGTCAGCCACGTCCGACCAAGCGGACCAGGCAATGTTCACCGTCTCGAACTATCTCAGACCAACATCAATCTGGTATTTCGATGCCGAAACCCAAAAACTTGAGGAATTGAAGACGACACCTACTGCCTTTGATGCGTCCAATCATGTCGTAGAACAGTTCGAAGCGACTTCGCGTGATGGCACGTCGATTCCCTATTTTCTGGTGCGGCCGAAGGGCGCGAGGTTTGACGGCGCCATCCCGACGCTGCTTTATGGCTATGGTGGGTTCCAGGCTTCGCTTCTGCCATCCTATCTCGGACCGGTGGGGCGGCTCTGGCTCGAGCAGGGAAATGCCTATGTCGTTGCGAATCTGCGCGGTGGCGGCGAGTTCGGTCCACAATGGCATCAAGCAGCCCAGGGGGCAACGAAGCAGACGACATGGGATGATTTCATTGCCGTTGCCGAGGACCTGATCCGCCGCAAGATCACAAGTCCGCGCCGGCTGGGCGTCATCGGCGGCAGCCAGGGCGGCCTACTCGTTGGCGCCGCGATCACGCAACGGCCCGAGCTCTTCAACGCGGCGATCATCCAGGTGCCGCTGTTTGACATGCTACGATACACCAGCCTCGGCGCGGGCGCCTCCTGGATTGCCGAGTACGGTGATCCTGCCATCGCCGAGCAGCGCGCATGGATCGAAGCCTACTCGCCCTATCAGAGGCTGGTATCGGGCAAGACCTATCCCGCTCCTTTTATTCTCACCTCCACCAAGGACGACCGGGTGCATCCGGCGCACGGCCGCAAGGCTGCTGCGAGATTAGCTGCGCTCGGCCAGCCTTACTTCTACTACGAGAACATCGACGGAGGACACAGCGCCGCGGCCAATCTGGTCGAACATGCGCGTCGACTAGCGCTTGAATATACTTATGCATCGAAGCGGCTTTGTTCTGAGTAATTCGGCGCAAGCTTCGAATCGAAGCAGGTCACTCCAGGCCATTGCATATCTTTACGTCACCACGTTCCCTGGCTGAATTGATCGAGGCGGACGCGAGGCGATAGCAGCGAACCATGCAATCGACGGGCAGGATGCTATACGGGATATTGACAGTGATTGACGGAATTCCACCAGCGCGGGAGGCGCTACATAAGCCCGTCAACCAGCAGTTCGCCTTGCACCAGCGCGGCTGGGCCGGCGGCATTTCCGTCGACGGGCAAAGTGTTGCGGAACCTACTGACCCAGGACTTACTATTCCAGATCTCAACTTCCGTTGCACCTTCTGGACATCATAACCAACAACAATGACTCATCGCAGTTTGCGACGGCCATGAAGTAAGTCAGATGCGCAAGCTACCTATTCTGAAAAGCCTTCATCTGTTTGAGGCGGTCAGCGAGTTTCCAAGCTTCTCAAGGGCGGCCGAGCGGTTAAACATGACGACCGGCGCGGTCAGCTACCAGATGCGGCTTCTTGAGGATTGGTTCGGCAGAAGGCTATTCGTTCGCCATAGCTCGGGCGTGCGGCTGACATCCGACGGCGAACAGCTCAAGCGCAGCTGTGCGAGCGCGTTCACAATGCTCGAGAAGGGATGCTATGAGCTACGAAGGCGAGATGCAGGACGTTCGGTGGTGGTCGGGTGCTCAACCACATTTTTGTCGCACGGCTTGTTGCCCCATATCGGTCGGTTCCGCCAACTCCATCAGGACATTGATTTTGTCTTTGAAACCGATGCCGATCTGGACGCGCTGGCCGTTGGGGCCTTGGACGTATTGTTCGTTTCCGGCCGGTTGAAGCGACCGCTTCCCGTCCGTGAAGTGCACGTATCGAACGAGATGATTGGTCCTGTTTGCGCGCCTGCTACGCTCGAGACGATCAAAAGCCCGGCAGACATTCTATCTATTCCTCTACTTCACGAAGCCGCCAGGTTGGACGGCTGGAACGAATGGGCCAGCGCAGCTGCAATATGCCTGCAGGGATCGCGCCACGTCGTGTTCGATACATTTTGCCTGGCTGTCGAGGCGGCAAAAAGTGGGCTTGGAGCCGCAATATCCTCGCAAATTCTGGTCCAAAGCAACCTCGAGAAGGGAGAGCTTGTGGCTCCGTTTGGCTTTGTGCCGGTCAATCGGTCAATCTACATGTTTGTCAATGAACATGCGCGAAATATCGCGGCCGTGAGCGAGTTTGAACGATGGGTAAGGTCGGAAATACTCAGTCAGGATCCGCTATCGTCTTTGCCGGTCGCAACTCGAAAGATCGAGCGGTCCGCTCAATTGAAGCTTCCCATTAGGCCAATGCTGACGTCAAGGCGTTGATCACCATCATGGGTGAGGCGCCATCCTTCCCGGATAAGGGGCCGGAAATCCGTGGCGCACAGCCAAAAGATGAAGGATTGCAAATGGCTCGTCGACATAGGCGAGCCCGTTCGCGGATTTCGCATTCTCCGGTGCGGGGCCCTCCTTGTCGAAGATGAGAACGGGCGCGGACTGATGATCCTGGCCAAGCCTCTCGATGAGTGCGGTTCGTGGCCTGGCCCAGGCAATCCGGCGAACGTCGAGCCTCGCAGCGCGGCCTGGAAATGCGGACAATATCCCGTCCAACAGCAAGCATTGCCAGCAATAGAATTCTCGTCCTGGCAAGGCCGGATCTGCAAACGGGCGTTCTAGAAGGAACAGCTGGTCCCATGGCATCGTGTGCATCCCTGATCTAGCGATCGACAGGACATGAACCTTGAGAATCTCTTGATCTGACCACGGCAAGGCTCGCGACGGCGAAAGCAACAAATGCGCTCGCCGCACATAGCAGCACGATCATGTCGAAGGGGAGTAGATCGCCCAATAACGACAAAGCAATACCGTTTCCCGCGACCCCGCTATAGGTACAACATTGAAATAATCCGGAAAGGCGGCCGGCTCGATCCGGAGCCACTGACGAGACCATGTGAGTGTGAGCGGCAGCCGCAAATATCTGGCCAAGGCCGAGCATCGCGCTACTGGACGCGATGACGACAGGCAGGCCAGCATCGAGCGACATGATTGCAAGGCATGCCGCAAGCAGCACTGCGGCCCCGGCGATGGTTGGCAAGGCGCCGAGCAGGTTGAAAACCGGCTTGACGGCGAGCGCTCCCAGCAGGGCCAAAACGCCATTGGTCATGACGATCGTCAATAGAACGCTTTTATCGAGAACCCCGTCAGCCGTTGCACGTATTGCAGGATAGACATTGATGATGCCGGCGCCGAGATTAAGTAGAAAGACAGCCAGGAATGCGGGATACAGAGGTGCCAGGTCCAGAACGGTTCCAGAAGGCTGCGCCTCAAGGACTGTCGGCGTCCTTTTGAACTGCTGCTTGATGCCAAGGAGCACGATCAGGGACAGGATGATCGCCGACATGTTGAACGCCAAAACGCCAGGCAAATGCAATCGGTCGGAGAGCATGGCACCTGCAAACATTCCGAGCAGGTAGGTGAGCCAGTCGATATTGGCAAGATTGCGCAGCACCGAGATCATGCCGTTTTCCGGTGTGATACGACGGAAGAAAGAAACTTCGGCAGACAGGTAGACGGGCTGGACCAGGCTCAGGACGGCGATTGAGGCATAGCTCGGAAAGGAATCGGCGCCGTCGGCGCCGGCGATGGCGAGCAGAGCGCAGATGCGAATCGCATTGACGATCATCATGGCGGAGATCGGATCACGTCTGTCGACCAACGGCGACAAGAAGAGGCTCCCAAGCATGATAGGCGCAAAACTGACGGCGACGCCGAGACCCGCGGCGCTCATGCCGGATTGAAGAAGACCGATCAAGATGCCGATTCGGAACGCCCAGCCGCCGATCTGAATGATCAAATGCGACAGATAAACGAACTGCCGTGTGCTCGAACCAGTCATGTGTGACCTAGCTCATCGAACATGCCATCGCGTGGATATCGCTTGATGCGGAAGCGAAGATGACGCTGGTCTCGTTCCGTGACATCGATGGGATGACAAAGACGGGGCATGACTGACGCTCTCGCAACCGCGCGGCTGGTCAAAAGGCACCATATCTGCCTGCCTGTCTGTGGCGGGCGGTGTTTCGGGACCAAATGCTGGCCAACGCGGTTCCCCTTGCCTGGGTCAGATCTTTCGAATTTGCATCACTTGTCGCGCAACAGGATGCGCCAGACCCTGCCCTTAAGCGTTTCAGGTCCAGCTACCATGAACCTGGCGGTTCTGCCGCACGCCGTCGGCTTCGACGGCAAGCAATGCCATCAGCCGCAAGCTCATGACTGCTCGGCGGAAGGCGCAGAAGCTCGGCTGCGCCGCGAAGCCAGGTCAGCTTGCAGACTTGCCTGGATGTGCTCACGAGTGAGGAGGTAATCTGGATCTCCTCCAATCTCGACGGCGACCGTGGCGTGGTTCAGTGATATATCTGGCCGACCCGCGTTGAAGTACTCAATGGCGAGATTGTTGTGCGTGAGCGCATGCCGAGGGTTGAGTTCAAGGGCTCGAAGATAGTGCGCGATGCTCTCGTCCGCCTTACCAAGCTCGGAATAGGCAAGGCCGAGGTTGCTCTGTAAATCGGAATTTTTGGAATCGATATCGGCGGCCGCCAGATAGAACTCCAGCGCGGCTTCCGGCCTGTCTTGCCGCATCAAAATGTTGCCTTTCTGGAAGTGAGCTCGCCATTCGTTTGGCTTGATGAGAAGCGTTCTGTCGAGATCGGCCAGGGCGCCTGCGGCATCTTGCATTCTGTTGCGAAGTGCGGCCCTGTTCAGATGCGCTTCGTAATAGGGGGGACACAGCTCAATGGCGCGCGCATATGCCTGTAGAGCCTCAGCTTCCCTTCCGGGTACTTTCGCCAGCAGGTTCCCAAGGTCATTGTGATACTCTCCATAGTAGGGATCGTACGCAATGGCCTCACGCAACTGCTGCTCAGCCCGGGGCAGATCGTCGACGAGTTCATAGACCTGACTGGTGTTGTAGATCAGAATCGACTGGTGAAGCTTGAAACGCTCCTCGCCATAGGCCTTGAGCATCTTGCCATGACCTTCCGCGCAAAGGGTGAGGGCTTCGTCATACTTTTCCTGCTTGGCCTTGATGTAGGCATATGCGTTCTCTGCAAACACCTTGATATAATCGTACTTGTCGTGATCCTTGAAATCCCGTTCGATGGTCTCCAGATTGCGCAACGCGTACTCTTCGGCCACCGTGAGGTTGACCGGCTGCTGATAGCGTCCATACGTCATTGATTGGGCATAGAGAACCGTCGGCGTGTAACGGCTCTTCGGGAATGTCTTGTAGAATTCATCCAGATAGGGAACCGACACCCGCCCGCAGCCGAGCGAATACAGCACAAAAGCCGCGTTGATGAAGGCGGCGTTCACCGGAGCATCTCCCGGGCCGTAGGTGCGAAGCGCAGGATCGGCGAAAATTTCCCCGAAGTAGCCAAACCAGAGATCATACAGGCCGATGCTTTGGAGGATCTGACTTGGTTCTGCAAGCAGTTCCAGACGCTTGTATTTGTCCCGTATCGACAGCGCATGAAGCATGACGAGCGGCGCCTCGCCCGCCAGATAGCGGTCCAGGCAAGCGCGGTGCAACTGCTCGTGCAGTTGATCTGCGGTCGCCTGCTCGAAGATTGCATAGTTTCGTTGCGCGATGAGATCAGGCGTCGTGCAATCGGATTCAATGTACGATTTGAGAAGACTGTGGCGTTCGGCGGTGTTGAGGCTGGCGAGATAAAGGTCCACAATTGCGACCGGATCGAGATAGCCGATGATCGGCAATCCGGCTGCCGCACATTTGCTTAAGGCCTCCGCAATCAGCGGATTTCCGCCACTTGCCTCATGGATCTGCCGCTGTTTCTCCGCAGCGAGATCCCGATCCAGGATCGGCCCGAGTTCCTGCAAGCTATATCTGCCGAAATGGACTTCGCTGGCGTCCTGAAAATAAAGGCGTTGTTCGTAATCGATCAAGACAAAGCGAAACAGAGGCGCATCATCGTCCAGCCTGACGAGCAGCTTGATCAGGTTCTTCGCCGGGGCGGACAGGGCAGCCGCGCGATCGATAACGATGATGTGACGCTCGTTGCGCTCTCGGGCGCACGTGATCAGGAATTCGGCTAATCCAACCAATAGCTTATTTTGATATTCATGATGATAGAAGCGTGTACGCTCTTCCTTGCTCGAAGTATTGGTCAGATCCTTCGGCACGCTAAAGGCATCGCTGACCAGGAGAGGGAATAACCGCTTCAAGGATTGTTGTGCCGCCTCGACCAGTTGTGGCCTGATTTCAGCAGCCCACCTCAGCTCGGCGTCGATGAGCTCTTGCAGGCCTGCAAGATAGCCGCCGGTCCGCCAGTCGCCGTCCGCGACTGATAGGTCGGAACGAGAGTTCGCCAGTGCCGAGTTGATTGTCGGCACTGGCGCCATGCCGGCTTCCGTCTTCAAGATCGTGATCGGACTGACCATGACGGATGACGATATGGCGGGAGCGATGCGCTGCTGGATCAAATCGACCATCTTACTCTTCCGAGACCTGTCACAAAGGAGGGTGGTCGAAAGGACCACCCTCCGATGCCGCTATGCTCTCATCAGGTGGATGCATTCGCAGCACCCGTCCAACCAACCTCTAGAGCGTACCCGTGTACGGAGTGGTGGTGCGGATCGTGGTCTTGATCTCAGCGATCTTCTTTGTCATCACGTTTCCTTTCCTTCTCTGGCACGCGGGGCCAAGCTCGGCCAGTCGTGCAGAAAAAGAATAATGGGTTGCTGCACGAATCCGCAGCGAGATTCCTTGACGATCGCTGTCAAAGAAATTGAAGGCGCGGCTCAGACTGGCGCTGCCAAAGAACCCGATCTGGCGCTTGGATTCGCCCGTGACTGGAGGCTGGGCTTGGTAGTGCGTCGCCAATGCGGTTCCTTGCTCTGCTCTGCTCTGCTCTGCTCTGAGCTGGACTTGCATCGGGCATCTTCGGCGCCCCACCGTCCGCCTCGCGCAGCGGGCAAATGGGCTGGCAATGGCCTGTCGTTTTCGGAAAACGCTCCGGGAGAGTGCATGGGTTCAGCGAGTATGGCGGCGGCTGGTCAAGGGACGCCTTGCGCCAGAGCCGATCGAGCGCGGAGTATGAGCTTCGAATCCAGGCCCCCCTACCAGAAGGCAGAGTTTCAGCGTTGGCGGGCTTGCCAATAAGGTGCTGCGGTCGCTCTGATGAGGGTTTGAGCTACCAAAGGAGTCTCGCTGATCGCATGGCACGCTCGCGCGATGCGATCGGCCCTCTTGCTTCTATTGCGTTCTCTCCCAGCAGACTGCCCTTGTGCCATCGATCGCCAGGTTTTGTACCCACCGCGCAAATGACGAGCGATATCGATGGCTAAGCCGATACCCGCGCTGACCGGCATCCGGTTTGTCGCGGCAGCAGCAGTGGCATTGTCTCACGGTGGAAGCCAGTTCCTGGACGGTACCAGTCTCGCACTCGATATTAGCATCGGGACGCTGGGCCTGTTCGGAATGTCCGTGTTCTTCACGCTGAGTGGCTTTGTCATTCAATATAACTATGGCAGCTTGATTGCCGGCAGTCCGCGCAAGGCGATCCCGGAATTTTTCGTGGCGCGCATAGCGCGAATCTATCCTCTGTTTGTTGTTCTCTTTCTCGTTGAACTCTTGACCGGACCGATGGTCTGGCCCTGGCTTCTCGGAACTGAGGCTCCGGCCGAGGGATTTTCGTGGCACATTGTCCCGTTTCAACTCGGGATGATTCAAACCTGGTTCTTCGCAAATGTAGCCGGTGTTGCCCCCGTCTGGCAGTACGAAGAGATCGGCGTCGTCTCCTGGTCAGTCAGCACCGAATGGTTCTTCTATCTCGTTTTTCCGCTCGTTTGCCCGTTACTTGCGCGGATCAGAACTGCTCCTACGGCGATCCTATGCGCGATGGGGGCAGTCACAATCGAGCTTGGCATCGACCTTGCGGTGCTCATGCTTCAGGACCGCATCAATCTGTTTGCGCTTCATGCCTATGGGACGGATGCGGCTCTGCCGAACTGGAAGAACACGCTCATCCTCTGGATCGTCTACTTTTCGCCGGTTTGCAGGGTATGGGAATTCGTCCTCGGCTGTTGCTTGGCGAAGCTCCATGACGTGTGGTCGGCCCAGGATTTCAGACCGCCTCGAGCTCTGCTCGATATCGCCTCAATTGTTGGTGTCGGTGCGATAGGCTGGGTGTTCTGGTTTACCGCCCACAAGGCGCCATTTGGGGCGACCATGAGCCTGTTCGATATTGCACGCAACAATATCGCTCTGGCGGCACCGGTTGCGCTCATCCTTGTCGCGGCGGCCCAGCCCGTCAGCAGTGCAGGACGGCTGTTGTCGGCAAGGTGGCTTGTCTTCCTCGGAGAGGCCAGCTTTGCGCTTTATCTTATACACATCATCATCTACCAGCGTTTTCCAGTGGTCCGTTGGCAAACCTCAAGCCAACTGCTTGGCCATCTCGGAGCGCTCGCTCTTGCTTTCACTCTGGCCACCTGCGTCGCGATCGTGCTGCATTTCGGCGTCGAGGTGCCGGCCCGAAGGCGAATTCGCAGCTGCTATCAGATGGCCTCGCCGGAACAGCGCAAGCGCCTGGTACGATTTGGAAGTGCTGGCCTTGCCGCTCTCGTCGGTGCGGCTGCAACGTATGCGCTGCGGGATGCGGCCGGGGATGCCGTCACACAATCAGGTATTTCGGTCGTTTCTGCCACGTATGGTGGCAACTGCCGCTGGATCTCGGCGCGCGGCAACGCCACGGGTGCGCTTGCAGCAGCCTGTAACGGCAAGGACGAATGTACTTTCAGTGCAGGCATGGCGCGGATTGGTGATCCTGCTCCGGGCTGTGCGAAGGAGTTTACGGTCGCCTGGTTCTGCAAGGGGGACCGGACCATTCGCTCCAGCTCGGCTGCGGATGAGCGTGCCATGGTCTCCGCTCTGCAACTCTCCTGCAATGCGGCCACGCGCGATGAATGAGCCGCAGGCTCAGAGGTCATTCGGATCCCGAAGCCCTGAAGCGAAGTGGCTTCGGCGTCAGGATATTGCTGCCGGCTGCCGCGCAAAACGTCGGTCGCGTGAGCTGTGCGACAAAAAGGTCGCGGACGTGACCTGCGCTGCGAACGAGCGTCTTTTGCCTACCTTGATGGCTGCGAGACTCTTCGCTAGATCACAACGGTTCACTTATGGAGATGCCGCCGTGGCAATGGGCATTGTGAAGTGGTTCAATTCGACCAAAGGTTATGGCTTTATTAGGCCGGAGGACGGAGGTCCCGATGTCTTCGTGCACATCAGTGCCGTCGAAAAGGCCGGTTACACCAGCCTCGAAGAGGGAGCCCGGGTAAGTTACCAGCTCAAGGCCGGGCGTTCGGGCAAGATGTCCGCCGAGGATCTTCGGGTTGGCTGATCCAGTTCGCCTCCGAAAAGCTTCTGCCTGCTAGGCGTGTTCTCGCACCTGTGTCTGGCGATGCCTTGTCACCGGTGCGCCGGGCGTTTGTGTATTCCAACTCAGGCTATGCCGCAAAACTGCATGAAAGCTTGATTCAATCCGTCGATCGCCAATGTCACAGCAGTTTCAGATTTTTGCCAGTCTGGTGCAGTGGGGCGTCGCGAGAGGGTTCGAACCGTACGCTCGTGCCTAACAGGCCAAGAGGCGCAAGCTGCGCGTGCCTCGCCCCAAGGCACGATGCACAGGCCGGTGCTCCCGATCGCAGAGCGATGCTGTAGCGAATGAAGCCCGCACAGCTGAGTTCGTCCGTTATGAACCATACGAGCGCGCGGCGCTGTGGCTGCAGGTCCGTCCTGACGTGTGGTCCCTTGAGGACCGGTAGTACATTAGCTTGAGCGCGGGGGCAAATCCCAGGAGCCGGCGCGCGGGATTAGCCAATTTAGTTGAGGTTAACGACGCCATGTTGTTGACGATGCGCCCCTGACCTTGATCCATTGCAGGGGAACTGCACACACACAGCCCATCGGAGACACGGCAGGTGTCCTTCCAGCTGACCGTCCTGAAAGTGCTGGCCGGCCAGCCTGGCGGGCGGGCTTCCGTTGCCGAAGTCCGACGCGCCGTGGAGATCCTGATGAACAGCGGCCATGACTGGACCGATCGCATGAAGCGGTTGGCCGCACATGCGCCGGATCTGAATATCTTTTCGGCGAAGTTTGTCGTTCGCGATGCTCTCGGCTGGGAAATCACGGAGGACGGGCGACAATTCCTCTCTGTGCTCGAAACGGCCGTCGCCGATCAAAGACAGCCGCCTCGATCAACGATCGATCCTTCGCGCAGCGAAGTCGCTGCGCAAGCGGTCACGGATGGCGTAAAACCGCTTCCCCCTCGCAGTCGCCGTCAAAGGCCGCGGCGACGCCGCAGAAAAGGTGGATTCGATCGACGTACAGCATGAAGCAGACTTTGACTGTCACTCCGACCAGGTGCGAGGCGCCCGCGGCAGTTGACCTTGGCAGAAATGGCTTCCTCTCGCGCAGTATCATTGGTTGTGATGGGCCCGGAGTGACCGGATCGGCGCCGATCATGCCGATGTCGGGATAAGGCATGCCGCCGGTGCCGCCGAGCAGCAGCATCTGCATGCCGGATTGGGCGGAGAGGGTACCGGGGCATCCGTGCCGCCGACCGTTGAGCGGCAGCAGCGGCACAGGGTAATGCCCGCGGCGTATGATGGGCGCCAGTTGCCCGCTTCCAAGCTCAACGGAGAGAAAGCTGCCGGTCGGTTCGGCCGTAACTCGGTTGTCTCGTTCGTTGTAGGCTTTGGGGTATAATATACCCCAAATTAAACAATTGAGCTTGGTTCCATTGCATATATAATATTACAACGGGCGCATCGAGATGGTTGGACAGAAAGGGAAAGTTGAAAGGTTTCTATCCTCAAACCCGGTCTTCACCCGGACCGAGTTCCGCGAAACCGTGTCTCCCGGCCAGCCGCTCTCGTCGTCAGACTCTTTGCTTAGGTATCACGCCGCCTCCGGACGAATACGCCATGTCGCGCCGGGTGTGTATGCCTCCGTCCCGCCGCACCTGGATCCGGCGAACTTCCATCCCGACCGGATTCTGGTCGCATCGCGCATACGTGCCGATGGTGTGGTCGCATATCACACCGCACTCGAACTGCACGGGCTCGCCTATTCGGAAAGCTCTCAGACCCAACTCCTCAGCGAAGGTCGCCCGGGCGAGATGAAAACGCTTGTCGGTCCCGTCAGGTTCGTCGCGCAACCCGCCTCGCTGCGCCGTCGCTCCGAGGAAATGTCCGGCACGATCACGATGGACCGCCGCGGTCTCGACGTTATCGCGACCGGCGTCGAGCGAACGCTCGTCGACTGCATCGACCGCCCGGACCTGACCGGCGGCGTCGAGGAACTGGCAAACGCGCTCCACAGCGTCAAAGCGTTCGACGTGGGCAAATTCGCGAAGTTCGCGCTCGGTCGCGACAACCAGACGCTCGTCGGCGTGTGCGGTGCCTGGCTTGAGAGCCGGAAAGACGATCTCTTCGTCGACACGCAGGTACTAGACGAACTGAAGCGTGCCGCCCCGCCGGCACCAAGACCTGCGTTAGGAAGCGACGCCCGAGGCCATGCGATGGAAGGCTGGAACGTCGTCCTGCCTCCGGATTTCCTCAACCCGTCCTTCGAAGGGATGTCACCGGAGATGATGCCGTGATCTCAGTCGAACGCCTCGAAAAGATTGCCACCGACGTTTCGTTCCAACCGGCCTCGGTCGAGCGCGTCATCCGGTTGATCGACGTGCTCCACCAGATCGCGAATGACCGCGAGCCCGGGAAGCTGCTCGCACTCAAAGGCGGCACCGCGCTCAACTTGTTCTATCTCGCACTCGACGGCTTTCCGTCGACATCGATCTGAACTACGTCGGCGCCGCGGACAGGGAAGCCATGCTGCGGGATTCCAAGATCATCAACACGCGCCTTCCCGCGCTCCTGCAGAGCAAGGGGTACGAAATCGGCCGCGATCCTTCCGGTGAACACGCCGGCGGCAAATGGCGCTTTAGGTACGTCTCGGCCTATCAGCGCCCGGGCACGCTGGAAGTGGACGTGAACTATCTCTTCCGGACGCCGTTCTTCGGCTAGGACAGAATGAATTCCGCAAAGCTCGGCGACTACGAAGCGAAGAACGTCGGCGTGGTCGACCTCCACGAAATCGCCGCCGGCAAGATCGTCGCCCTAGTGGCCCGGCGGGCATCGCGCGATCTGTACGACGCCTGGAGGCTGCTGCAGAACGAAAACATCGATTGGGCGCAAGTTAAGGTCGGAGCGCTTGTGATCGGCGCCGCCTCCGGGGATCTGGATTGGCGCACGGTGTCGCTGAAGGACTACAAATACGATCTCAACGACCTGAACAACAAGCTGCTGTCCGTAGTCAAGGACGGCATGTTTGACGCGGAGGGCGGCCCGAAGAAATGGTGCGACCGAATCCTAGCGGAATGTCAAGAAAAACTGGCGCCGCTCTTCAAGCACGATGACGGAGAGCTGGCCTTCCTCGACGCGCTCTAGGACCGCGCAAGCATCGAAGTCGATAGGCTTCCTGCGAACGGCGATGTGAGAAAACGCATCGAGGCCTTTCCCGCGCTCCGGTGGAAAGCTCAACATGTCTCGCAGCACCTGGGCCGGAAGCCCGGCATCTGACCGACGAGTTCGAGACGCGAACGTCAAGCCAGCACCGTCTCCACGATGTGATTGAGGACATTCAACTCGGTCTCCGTTGGCAGTCCCGAACCCACCTGGTCCAAGGAAACAGGCGGACGCCGACATCCTCTGGTGCGCCAATCTACTTCTCGAAGTGCCGACATGGTCCGGCATCGGCATGTCGAACTCCAGCGCGGGCAATCAAGCGCTAAGCGTCCCGCAGGACAGTTACGCTCATTCTGATTCCTCGTCAGCTTCTCGAAAGCTAAGCCTCGTAGCGAGGACGTGTTTATCCAGCTTCGGCGTATATCTGTCAAAGGAGATGGGATGGATCCGTTCAACAACCTCAACCCATTCGAGGCCCCAGATGTCGATCGGGCGTACTATCATGGGCTGGAAGAGCAGCAGGCGGACGAAGCGGGGTTTCCGCAGCACCTGAATGAGTTGCATCCGCACGGGCGCCAGCCCTCCAGTTCAAATAGGCTCGGCGACGCGGACATTGTGTCGAACAGAGATGCGGATCCTTTGGGAATGCCGCACGAGGATCGCGTCACTTCGCAGTTGGCCTCAGATCCGCCAGGCCGCTCTGAACAAGGGGGCCATCACCACCATGTGCTCTTTGCGGCCGCGGATCGCGGTGGCCAGTTGCCAGCCGGCAGTTTTTGTCTGCCGGATTATTGGCACGGCATGGATGCGGCTGCCGATTGGCCGACGCATAGTGTCGGTCAGGAGGAGCATTCGTGGGCGGAGGCCAGTGACGCGGCGCCGGAGTGGGCAACGACCCCCGCAAATCCTTGGCAGCAAAATCTCGGGGCAGCAATCCTCGGCCGACGGCCCCTGCCAGGTCACGGCAATACCTCAACAGGAGGCCGCCGGCTCACCCCGACCGCAGCGCAGTGGACCGAAGCGGAGCATGACACACGGGCCTCTGGCCCTGCAGGCGGTGCGGCGGACTTCGAAGGCTCCGTCCTCAGGGAATCGCGGCTCGACCAGATCTTGGACAAATGGGCCTGCGATGAGCGGCAGGCGGAAGGCGAGGATCGGCAAGAGGCGGTAAGACGAATAAGAGCCTGGGGCGAAGCTGGCGACGTCTATGCAGGGCTGGAGCTGCAATACTTAGGCCTGACGACATTGCCCGACACCCTTCCGCCCGGGCTCCAATCGCTCAACGTGAGCGACAACGAGCTGGTGCACTTGCCTGACACTCTCCCGTCTGGACTTCGGACGCTCGGCGCCAGCAGCAACCAATTGACTCGCCTGCCCGACGCCCTCCCGACGGGACTCCAGTCACTCGTCATCGGCAGCAACCGGCTGACCGGGCTGCCCGACACCCTCCCGGAGGGTCTTTCGACACTCGCCGTGAGCAGCAACCGGCTGACCAGCCTGCCCGACACCCTGCCGGTCGGGCTCCAGGACCTCGATGTCCGCGGCAACCTGCTGACCAGCCTGCCCGACGCCCTCCCGAGCGGACTTCAGTTGCTTGCCGTCGGCGGCAACCGGCTGACCAGCCTGCCTGATACCCTCCCGCCCGACCTCCAAGAGCTCGAAGCCGATGGCAACCGGCTGACCAGCCTGCCCGACGCTCTCCCCGCCGAGCTCCAGTTGCTCTTCGCCCGCGATAACCACCTGAATAGTCTGCCCGAGACACTCCCGCCCGAGCTCCAGAGACTTCACGTCAGCGGCAACAGGCTGACGAGCTTGCCCGAGACCCTCCCGGCCGAGCTCCAGGTGCTCGAGGCACGCGACAACCGGTTGATCGGCTTGCCGGAGACCCTGCTAACCCGGCTAGATTCTGGGTGCATGGTTTATGTGGATGACAATCCGCTGCCCGAGCAGGTGCGGACGAATTTGGCGGGAGCTCTAAATGCCCCGAACTATGCTGGCCCGCGGGTCTTCTTCTCGATGGGCGGGGGAACAGCGGTGGATCAGGAACGGCCACTAGCCGAGGCGGTAGCGGACTGGTTGAAGGGCGAGCCGGAGGCGATCGCCGCCTGGCAGAACTTCGCCGACGAGGCGGGTGCCCCGGCATACGCGCTCTTCCTCGACAAGCTGCAGAAGACTGTGAATTATGACAATCCCGAGTTCCGACAGGCGGTGGCCGAGGATCTGCGGCAGGCAGCGATCAGGCCGCCATTGCGCCAGCAGTTTTTTCGGCTGGCTTTCGGGGCGAGCGAGACCTGCCAGGATCGCATCACCCTGACCTGGAACGGTATGCAGACCGCACGTCTGAAGGCTGATGTCGAGGATGGCGCCTATGACGATCGGCTCGGTGAACTCATCCAGCAGGCGAGGGTCCTGTTCCGCCTGAACGCGCTCGATCCGATCGCCCGTCAGAAGGTCAACTCGCTCCGGTTCGTCGACGAGATTGAGGTCTATCTCGCCTATCAGGTCAAGCTACGTGATCGGCTGGACCTGCAGCTCATCGCGCCGGACATGCGGTTCTACGAGGTCTCCTACGTCACTGAGCACGATCTCACCGCAGCCGAGACGCAGGTGCGGAATCAAGAGGAGGCGGGGTTCGCCGACTATCTGGCAACTCACTGGCAACCCTGGGAGACGGTGGTGAGCCGGATCGCCCCCGAAGCCCATGCACAGATGCAGGTCCGGCTCAGGGAGGCGATGGACGAGGAGTTTCCGAGCCGCCTTGAGCAACGGCTCGCAGATCATCACCTAACCGGAGACAGCGAGGCCGAGGTGCAGCTCGGAGCCCAGATCCGCGAGGAGATCGCCCGCGAGATTAAGGGCGCACTGATGCGCCAGGTGCTTGGGGACCGCGGGCTTGAACTGTGAAGCGGCCATCCAATTGCGGGGGCGTCGATCTTGTTTCCACCCGTTCCTCGCTACGTCATGTTGTTTTCGGATGCCGGCGCACCGACGGCGCGGCTCCCGAGAGAGACCAGTGTCGTTTCCATCGCTGCATCAATGAGCGAATGGCGCACAAGGATCGAATTTTCTTCGCCGCCAGATATGCGCCAGACCCCAAATGGAAAGGACTCGAGATTTGGGGAGCGACCGAATATTTCGACTACTCACCAACCGCGATCGGACTCCTGATCAACAATATAGCGCTTGTCAGCATTTCGGCAGACTTCCTGGTTAGCCGCCATCTGACGAAGCTCCGCATCAGGCGCTGGTTTCAGGGCGCGGGCGATCTGGAGGACGAGGTTGATCCTGCCGAAGATGCCCGAGGATCTTCACTTCGAGGTCACTGTCCAGTTGTTGAAATTGAAGTTCATTCCCCCTGGTGACGAAGTAATCTCGACACCGTATTGGACGCTACCAACCTTTATGTCGCCAAAGTAGCCTTTCGACTTGATCCAGTCTAGGACGCTCTTGATGTCCACCGTGCCGGTGTTGGTCTTCGAGGTACGTAGCAGTGAGATGACCTTGTGACCATTGAAGCCTTCAAACACGTTCCAGGTCGCTCCACCTATGTTGACATTGCTGTAGACCGGGATCGCGGCTCCGGAAGCGGCGTAATGATACGAAATAGGCTTAACGTTGCCGCCACCGTCGGGATTTCCGGTGTAGTTTGTCCAGAGCATGATCTCGTGCTCGTTTGAGCTGTCCCAAATATCATAGGCGGTGTCCCAAGCGCCGCCGTCAGGCACTTGCTGGTTGAAGCTCGAGGTCAAACTCTTGATGGAGCTGAGCGGCTTTCCGATGTTGATAGTCTCGTGCGGATAGCTCTTGATGCCAGGAGTGTTAGGCTGGTTCGACCAGACGTCCCACTGATTGGCGGCGCTCACTGAAATCGTCTGAGGCCCAGCGCCCGCCCCCCACACGTCATTGTTCCAAGAGTAGATACCGCGTGAAAAGCTCCCGTATGGAGCGCTCGACCTCCAAATCGGAGCTTTCGCCGACCCTGGCGCGGCAGCTGATGATGACTTGGCTTCATTCACGGCCTGCCTAAATCGGTCATGATCCTCCTGTGTTTGGACGTTTTCCGTTGGGGACCCTGGTGAGCCCGCGCCACTTATCCGATTGGTCTCCAAAGCTTCTCCTATCTGGTTTGAGAACAAAGTCTCCTGCGTACCAGCCGAGCACGCACTCTAGGTTCGTGGCCGGTTCAGTCGCAGGCGGCATCAATACCTAGAGACTGGGCTCGAATGCTAGGAAGGATGGCTTTCGAGAAGCTGACGAGCTCGAGACAAAAAGTGGACTCCGTCCCGGTTTTCCCTCTCGGATGTCAGCCGTCGGGCTGAAACAGACAGCACGCTCCATTTGATGGCCAGCCTCGTTCGAATACAGTTGGAGCGAACATCCAACAAGGAGTGGGAGCTCTCAATTCGTTGCCGGAGTTTGCAAGTCTGGGGGCTGCTTCCAATTTCAATAGCCGGCGGCGACACCCTTATCATTCGTCGGTCTTCATTCGACTGAAAGGGATTAAATCGAGGTGGGTAGCTACCGGCGCAAACGTAGCGGTGAGCCAATGGTGGAAAGAATGCGACGCAGAAACAATTGTCGAACGGAACGTGATGAGAAGTGGTCGGGCCGCATGGGAGAGCCTTGAGTTAGCCGCGCGTTTCCGGCAATCAGCCGAAGACGTTTTGAGAAAAAGGCAAGGAACAGGGAGCCCGCGGCAATGCTTCCCAGAAGCGCAATATATCCGGTCCACTCTCGTAGCCGAGCTGGCAAATCGTGATTGGTATCGCCGGATGGCTATACACACCAGATCTGACGGAAACCTGACTTGGTTATCCCGGCGCAACGGGTCGTCCAATGGTCGGCCAGGCCGGTGGACAATACTGGTCGTATCTCGGCAAGCGGTGAGGGCTTGATCACGCAGGTTGGCGCTATTGCAAACAGGCAATGACCGGAGCGGAAACTTGACCAAGTTTATGCTTGGGCGCTGTTCCCTCCACGTGGCCGACTGAACTTTTGCGGAAATAGCCTCAGTCGGCGTCCTCGACCTGAAGTCGTCATCAAGCTGTTGCCACTGTCCGAACCGCGGCAAGCCGCTTGGTTGCAATTCGTGGTCCCACCAGATGGCGGCTTCCATGCGGCCGATGCTTGCGCGGCGATGTCATGGGCGCCGTCGTCGAGACCGGCCGCGTCGTGGGGCAGCACCAGGTCGAGATCGGGAACGTCGACATGCGACTCATCCCAGTCAATCAGCTCTACCCGTATGGAAACGCTGCAATTCTAGATCATCAAAGAGCGAGATTGGGAAGTGCCGCTGCTTTTATTGTTCGACTTTCTTGATGCGTTCGCCATGCTGCGCGCGCTTCAATGAGTCGCATTTGGCAGTGAGGGTGCGCGTCAGTTTCTCGACAGCTAAATCGGCTAGACTGGAAACGTAGGGGTGCTTTAGCCTGCAAAGCGACCGCAACTGACCGATAGGGATAGCCCGACCTGAAGACAAATCCATTGAATGGTCCAGACGTTTCACGGACGTGCTACGTTATGCATCCGGAGCAATCGACTTCGAGCAGCGCCTGAGGGATTGCAACCGCCCGTGGCGAGCATGCCGCGCCGCGGGCACATCATGCTCGATCGCGGGCGGCCGTGATCATGAAAGTAGCCTCCGCGCAGCTAAGCCCGGATCTTCCCGCAATTATGGCATGGCGACAGTTCGCGCATCTATCGGCAAAGCTGTCAAGGGAGAATGAAATGGATCCATCTAACAATATCAACCCATCCGCCGCTCGCACGTACTCTGTGGAGCCGCAACTCGAAGAGGCATTGCAATCAGAGTTTGAGCAGCAACTTGAAGAGACTCTACCGATCCACCGAACATCAGCTCCACTGGAGGCTGGATCATCGGGGATTGTGACGGACGGCAATAAGAGAGCGCGGACTATCCAGGCTGACGAACGGTGCGCGGCCGAATCCTTTGTCAGAACGCGCGCTCAGCTAGCCGCAACGCTGACCTGTGCAAACGCCGGGGCGCTCAGACGAGAAATCGAACTGGCTGCGCAACAAACAGCACAGTGGCCAACAGCGACTGGGCCGTCAGCCGGCAGTGTCGATCGCAGCCGCGTTTTCGATGACGTGGTGGCATCGTCGTATGCGCGGCTGCAACGTTTTCAAGACCACGCGGCCCATTGCAAGCCGCGTGTGTTGGAGCATCAGAGCGCGATGGACCATTTGCGTTCGATGGCGTCTTTGCGTTACGAGCACGCCCCCTGGAATATTTGGGGAGGGCAACGACTTGATCTGGGTCGCGCAGCGGCAGAGCACATGAGGGGAGATACCAATTCTTCGCCCTTTGTGTCACTGTCCGAGGACGCCTCACGACTGCTGCTTTCGCCTGACGATGCCAACGAGTATGGCGCGAAAGCGATCGCGGAAAGCTCGAACGAGTTGCACACCTACACGGTGCCGAGGGCCGCTACCTGGACGTCCGAAGAGATCGTCCGGATACTCGAGGACGGGACCGAGAATGATGAACCAGATCTAGCATGGGTGAGCGATACGCCAATCGAGGAGCGCGAGGTGCTGTTTCTGGGCGGCAATTTGGATGACTATCGGACCGCTAGCGAACCGAATCCATACAGGAAGCTGGAGACGGAAGGATGAGTGGGGAGGATCCGGAAGGAACATTTGTCCTGCCGATCTCGAAAGAGATGATGTCGGCCTGGTCCTTGGCGCCCGGGGGGCGCGTCTGCACGATGTGATAGTCGGCTTGGCCCGAGCCGGTGGTGGACGACTTCTCGACGTTGACGCGATAGTCGTCACCCTCGCGCGAGGCTTTGGACAGGTCGTACCACCAGTGCCCGCCGGTGGCGCGTTCGCTGGTGGAGTAAGTCCCGAGGAGGCCGCCATTGCTCTCGGCGGACAGCGGTTCGCCGGTACTTTTTCAACGAGCATGTCGAGGGTGATGGACAGAAGCTGTTCGAACACGCTGCGAAGCTCTATTACGAGGGTATTATCTCGATGAAGATGGGCGCCCCGTACCGCTCCGACCGCAACGAAGCCGGGCTGAAGGTGAAGACTGTCCGGCGGCGCGAGTTTTCGGTTATCGAATTTCGTCGCGCTGTACCTGGGAAAACAGGAGGGCAAAGAACTGGTCTACATGGGCAAGGTCGGGACCGGTTGGAAGCGAACGACGTCAGCACGATCCGCAAGACGCTGGGCAGTGAAATTAGCCCAAAAGGTAAATTGAGTAAGCCGCTCAAGATGGCTAGAGCCTGTTGTTACAGCGAAAATCGAATGCCGCGACATAACGTCCGAAGGTCTTCGTCGCGCGAATTCGTTCAAAGTTATCGCGATCGTAACCTAGGTTGTGGAAACGATCATCATAACTTCATATGCTCATTGGAAAGGTGAGCCTCAGCGCTTCCGAGAAAAAATGCGGAGCACGTTATGAAGAAAACCAGAAATAGAGCAAAGCAAACCACGTCGCTTCAGGACCGGCTCAATGCGTTTGCTGACGATATCTTCCACAAGGCAGCGCGGCTTCCGCCAGGCGTCGAGCGCGACCAACTGCTGAAGCGTGCGAGGACGGCGGAGATCGCAGCTGACATCGATCAATGGGTATCGTCTCCAGGTTTGCAGTCGCCGACATAGGGCTTGGAGTCATCTCCTCCTCCAAGTTCTGGAAGGGCCCTCGTATCCGGCGGGGGCCCTTCGTTAGGAACGGAGTTTATCTGCGGCGTGTTCCAGGACCATGAGTGTACACGCCCTTGTAGAAAAGGCCGGCGGCTGGGCACTTCGCACTGGCCGCCGTCGACATCTCCCTGCCTCCCGTGTGAGCTGACAAATCCACCTTCGGCGCCCCTTCATGCCCCGGATCCCGATCAACCTTATCGAGACAATGTCGCACTAGGCGTGAACGACGCTTTTCCGGGGCGAGCTGGAGAGCCTTGGCGGAGCGATCGCGTGGCCGGCAGCTCGCAACAAGGTGCACTCCCGCGACATGCCCGGCCGCGCCGGGCCGCTGGCAAAATCCTGGTCCGTGACTGCTGTTGTCAAATATGACAACATGTCCTGTATGCCTGAATTGGTCCGCCCGATCTCGTGGTTGAAGGCCGCGAGAAAAGACTTCGAGGAGTTTCCGCCCAGCGCGACATGCTGACAGCACTGACGATTGCCGCGCGGGGTGGAAAGGCCGAGCCATTTAAATGCGTGGGCTCGGGTGTGTTCGAGATTGCCCTGAAACACCGCGGCGATGCGTTTCGAGCGATCTATGCGGTGCAGATTGGCGATGACGTGTGGGTAATAGATGCGTTCCAGAAGAAGTACAAAAGCGGGATCAAGACGTCGTAGATGGACGTGGACCGCATCAAGGAACGGATCAAGCGATTGAACGAGGCTTTGCGATGAAAAAGGAAGCTTTGGAACTCGTCCGTGGCAGCGGCAATGTCTTCCGTGATTTTGGCTATCCAGACGCGGATATTCAGCAGGCCAAGGCTATTCTCGCGGCAAAGATCATTGGCGTCCTGGACAAGCAGGATATCAGCGTGCGGAAGGCGCACGATCTAACGGGATTTGCGGCGGCCGACTTCTCGCGCGTACGAAAGGCCAATCTCGACCGTTTTACGCTCGACCGCCTGATTGCCATGCTCGTGAAGCTCGATCAGGACGTCGAAGTTAGGATTGAGGTGAAGCCGAGGCGTCAGCGGCGTCTTGTGCCCGCGTGATCTATCCCCGCGTCGCTGGCCTCCGGCGAGCGCCGGGAGATGGGGCACAGCGTCCTGCAATAATGGATACGCCGGGCATTCGAAAGGGCGCTACTTTTTTGCCTCGTGCCGCACGCAAGCGTATTATTGGTTGAACCACACGCTTGCTTTTGGGGGACGTGTTGACAGTCGTCGCGGCGGCGCCGCCGGCCTTATGGCGGACCGAGAAAACCGTGCCCGTGTCTGGGCACAGCAGCACCGGTAGAAGCCAAGTCCTGTCTCGGAGGATTCGTGCCGCCGTCCATGGCCGCGCAGATCGATTTTCGGCCTGAGGCGCTCGCTGCGCAATGGCGCGGGCACAAACGCTGCGCGCGGCTCCCGATGCGATGCTCACTCATTGGGCGCGGGCACAATTCACCGACGTCGATCGATTACCTTAGGGCGACACATGAAGTTGCCACGGATGGTCCCCGAGTGGAAAGAACAAGACGGGCGCAAGTCGGAAAGAAAACAAAGCAGACGCAACGCAATACGAATCTCGGACCGTTACTGTGGCACGAAGAATGCAGACCCTCGGAATGCAATGGGCGCCTCTCTTGGGCATGGCCAGCATCGTAAGTTGAGGCCATGGCTGGTCAGTGAAATTGGCGACACGTGGAACTTACGCGAGAGATGGCGCCTGCTGGTGTAGATCCCGGCGGGTCCGTATTACGCCGCCGAAGAGCCAATAGCGGAGCGCGCTAGAAAGGACACGAAGGGCCTCGGCAAATGAATGCAGAGAATAACTTCGCGGCGCGGCTCATTGACGCCGGGCGCCTCGCGGCAATAGCACGTACATGCGGCCTGAAGGCTGACGTCCCATATTACGTCAATGAGGCGCTCAAGGAGCTTTGGCGAACCAGGTCTCCTGAAGAAGCAAGAAAGATCGCAAAGCGGTGGGTCTTGTGGGACGCAGACGGAAGGCCATGGCCACGCATGCCCCCGCCGGAAAACGTGGTCTCGTTCCACCGCACCGCTACGGCACCGGTCGTGAAGCCGCCGGTGACGCCATTACAGGCAATCCGGGACTGGTTCGAAAAGCAGGATGGAGAAGTCCGTCGCGAGATCGCTGGCATGGCGGTGCTTTTGCTCTTCGAATGTCGCGGTCCTTCCGAAATTGGCAGCCAAGAGTGGTGTGAGTATCTCCGGCGGTGGCTGAACCAAGCGGGACTATCAAACCATGCGGTCATTGGCCGCGCTTTGACGTTCCGCACCTGTTTTGAGTATTTCGCGGAGAGCAGGTTCACCGAGTCGGGGTGGACGCTGTCCGAAAAGACCGCGCTTAAAATTCTTGAGGAAGCCAAGCTCGACCCGAACTCCGAAGCTGCGCGCCTCGCACCGACTGCCCACGAAATGCTTGATGCCTTGCCCGCTCGGAAAAGCCGCTGGATCGAGGTGCGGAAGTCCTGGAGAGAACTTGCCGGTGCCCGCCTCACACCCCGAGCTCTCAGGGTTTGGAGCACTTCGCACATGCAAAGGGGGAGGCGGGACTCTGGTCGGGAACTGTAGCGGTACTGCCGAATACGATTTTAGCGAGGCACCAAGGGCGGTACGTGAGTAGGCGGAATGTTATCCGAGTGCCACTGTAATCAAGAAGTACGGTGTCGCTGCGACTACTCAAGCTCGTTTTGGAGAGCTGATGATTGAGCTGGTTGGCGGAGCCAGTGTCGAACTGATGATCAGGTCTTCAAGCAAACGGCCGGCTCTACCGCTGAGCTATACACCCGATGCCCTTCGCCTTTCGCTTGGGCGGCTGGAGCTCGATGCAATGTTAGCCTAATGTCCATGCGACGTTTAGGAGAATGTTCGGTGTCGAAATCGTCGGCCTGCGCACGGTTGCGTACTGCCGCCTGAGCTAACGTCAGTCATACGTCTATGTCTTCAATCTCTATTCGCGCCTCTCCAGAGGAAAAATCGGGCATGCAAATAGGCGCTCGCAAGTCTCGGCGGCCGGTTTGAGACGTGGCGCGAGATCACTCCACTCACAGCGAAGATGGTCGAGGACTTCCTGGCCGTCCCCGCTTAGCCTCTCGAGTGCTGCGATTAGGCGCAAGCGGACTGTCGGCGCAAAAGGATTCTCCGTCTGGATCTCAGCAAACGTCTCGGGGGTACCAGTCAACATGCGCCCGAGTCCCGCCAGGAGAAGGTGAAGGGGGCGGACCGACCTCAAGCGGAAATTCAGTGTTATCCTCGCGAAGGATGCTCGCGAGCGACAGGAGCAGGCGATGCGAGGGAGTGACGAACGGTTCGGCTCGCTTTTCAGTTGCGTGGACCTGGAGGTTCGGGTTCGCGTCGATCACCCGCTACGGATGATCCGAGACTTGGCGAATGCGGCGCTGGGCGACCTTTCTACCTTTCTGGGGAGTTCGGCAAGCTCTATACGGACTTTGGACGGCCCTCGATCGCACCGGAGAAGTTGCTTCGGGCGATGCTGCTCCAGGCGTTTTATGGGGTTCGCCCGGAACGGCATCTAATGGAGCGGATGGAATTCGATCTGCTGTTCCGCCGGTTCGTTGGACTTGGGGTGAACGATGCGGTTTGGGACCATTCGACCTTCTCGAAGAACCGTGACCGGCTGCTTGAGGGCGCGATTGCGGCCAAGTTCCTGAACGAGCTTTTGGCGCAGCCAAAGGTCAAGCGTCTACTATCGAGCGATCACTTCTCGGTGGATGGTACGTTGATTGAAGCCTGGGCTTCGATCAAGAGCTTCCGGAAGAAGGATGGCGGCGACAAACGCCAGGATGGTCCGGGACGCAACGCCGAGTGCAGCTTCCACAAGGAGAACCGGTTCAATAAGAGCACGACGATCCTGAGGCGCGGCTCTACAAGAAGGGTGACGGCCAGCCAGCCAAGCTGAGCTATGTGGGCCATGCCCTGATGGAGAACCGCAATGGTTTGGCGGTTTTGGGTGGAGGGGGCCAAGCGACGGGTACCGCCGAGCGGGAGATTGCGCTTGCTATGATCGGCAAGCGAAGGTGCGTGACGCGGATCACCCTGGGGGCCGACAAGGCCTATGATGTCATGCAGTTCGTGCACGATCTCAGAGACAGGTCGGTCACTCCGCATATCGCGATCGACGGACATCTGAATAAGACCAGCAAGCGGCGCAAGACGGCAACTGACGCGCGTACCACACTCCACAGTGGCTATGACCTCAGCCATCGCTGTCGCAAACGCATCGAAGAAGTCTTCGGCTGGATCAAGTGTTCCGCTGGCTTGGCCAAGGTCAAGCTGCGAGGCCGCGACTGCGTAGACGCCGCCTTCGTCCTGGCGCTTGCAGCCTACAATCTGACCCGGCTTCCCAAGCTTCTGGCAGCACCGGCATGAGCATTCGGGGCACATGGCAGGTCGTCGAGACGCCGGGCTACGACAGCGCCTTGGCGGGCGCCTACATCTTGTTCGATGAGGCCGGCGGAGAATTCGCCTTCGATCGCCCGGCTGTTTGACGGTCTTCCTGATCATAGCTGATCTTAAATTTCGGCCCTAGCGATGAGCTCCCTTGAAGGGGCCCATGAAATCAGCAAAGGCGGCCGGAGAAGCTGTATGCCGCGCTCAAATCCAACAGCCGTCTTGTGACGCTCACCCATGCCGAGGGAGCCGGGAAACACCGCCACATGGGCGCCATGTTCGAGGTTGCACCAGGTGATCTTGACTAGCTGGACGATACGTTGGCAGCACGACAGGATAACGCAAGGTAATGGCGGGTTCATGACATCGGCGAGGCGGTCCCGGCCAAAGGTTGAGCGCCTCGGCTGCGGGACGTGATCACTGCCGCCGGGCAACGCGATCCAGCCGGGATCGGTCCCGGGATTCCGAGAACGAAACGTCCTGCGATCGCGTGGAGCAGTGCCGATGGCCGTGGTGTTGACGGCTAGGGCTGCCAGCCGATTTCCGGCGCGACCATGCGCAACAGGTTGATCAGCCGACGGCTTGCGTCTGCAACGTGCTGCGGACTTGGGCAAAGCAGCGTGCAATCGCCGGCGCCTGGTACCTGTTCTAGGTGCCGCCACGCTGCCCCGGGCGGTGGGAAGACGACGAACCCGCCCATTGGGTGACACCTGACGACTTGCCCCTTGACCGCCCAGCCCAGCGTTCGGCGGTATCGCTCCACGATATATGGCTTGGCGCCGCTCTTGTCTGGCCCCGTGCCGTGATGGTCCGGGCTCGCCAAGCAGGCATCGCCGACGACAAGAGACTTCAGCTGCGATGGCGTCGTGATCCGAAGCACGTAATCCGGCGAACAACGCGGCTCGGTGCCGAGAAGAGGCCGCTCTATATCTAGATCCTGGTGAAGCGCAGCCCATTCGAGAGCCGGCACATCGCGATCATGTGCGGGCGGTAGCTGTTCGTAGTCGATCAGCACTGGATCAGGCTCGTAGTCGAGCTCCACGACGACGCCCGCCCGTTCAAGCCGCCAGGAACAGGAGCTCACCATGTCGGCGGCGTCGAGCGAACAAGGGCCCGCGAAACCCAACCCCCGCAATTCCCGGGCGAGCCACACCGCTCCCCAAAGCTCCCAGAGGCTGTTCAGGAACATCGGGGGAAAGTGCGATCTTGACGACTCCACCGCCGAGAGAGCCTCTGAGACACGGGGGGCAAAGGCGCGCAGCAGACGGCGAAGACGATGGTCGCGCTGAAACAGCGGTGCGGGATGCACGGCTGTCATGAGCTCGACCTCGTCGCCGAGCCGGGCGAGCGATCCGCCGAGCTCCCCCAGCGTCTGCTCGAGCGCGGCGAGTCGCGCGATTTCCTCGTTGATTCTCTTCTGGCGACCTTCAGGATTGATTCTTGCGCCCTTCAATCGCAGTGCGCCAAGCTCGGTCGCAACGAGCTCTGAGGCCTGTCGCAGCTGGCCATGTCGGCGGATCGCCCAATGTGAGACGATGGCATTCTCGCCAAGCGGGATACCGCGCCGTGACTGCGGCCCCAATTCCCTGAACGGGTCGCGCCGGATTGCGAGCGCAGCAGGCAGCTCCTCCTCGATCAGCCCGACCAATTCCGACGGCGCCATGGCATGTCCGCCCTCGATGCGCCGGCTCCATGATCGCTCCGGACGTTCGGTGATCATATCCCATGCGGCCGTGACCCCGAGCTCGGACTCGATATCCTCCACCATTGCGATCACATCGCGGTAGCTCAACAGCAAGGTTGGAACGACGTAGCAGCGCAAGGTGAGGTTCTTGGGCACCTTCAAGGCGAGCACGACCTCGCCCAGACGACGTTCATAAGCAAGGTCGGCTTCGAGATTCCAGCGCTGCCACCGTGTACCCTCGGGAGCAGGCTCGTCGAGTGCTTCGAGCTTGGTCTCGCCCTTGGGTTGGGCCGGGTAACCCCTGGTCAGGACGTCGAGATACGGACGGTCATCGCGAATGAGGTACCACGTGTTGGGCTCCCAGGCATGCTCGACGCCCATGCCGTCGCCGCCCGTCACGCGTACCGCTTCGATGCTGGTTCGACCTACTGCCAAGGCGAGACAAATCCAAGCCGTGCCTGCTGGCGCGCAAGCTTCAGACGGCGGCGGGTGCGGGGAAGCTCCTCTACGCCGTCGACCGCCTTGTCGAGGGCGTCGAGCGCCGGTTGGAGCTGATCGAACGCGCCCGACAGCTTCACCAGGATTCGGCTGGCAACCACCCGGTCAACCAGTTCGTCGCGTTGCAACAGGTCTTTGCCCTGCAGATCCAGCCTGTGATGGAGCGCCAACAGCGCCTTGATGTCAGCGAGCACCCGCCGGGACGGAAGCAGGTCGTGGCGCAGATTGTGTTCGAAAACCGCAACGTGCAGCGCGCGCAACACCGCATTGATCCGCTCGTCGGTGCTCGCTCCGTCGATCGAGACCACCGGCAGGCCAGGCAGCACCGGAACTGCGGAGGGATCCGACAGCCCCGTTGGCTTTTCGACATCCCACGGCACCTGCGTCAGCTCCAGCAGGAAGCAACGGTCGATCACCTTCGGCGACGGTGGACGTGACGAGTCGTCAATGTTCATTGTTCCAAACACTCGACAGGGAGCAATTCTGAGCTCGCGTGAGATCGCGCCGTCACCGCCGTCCAGCGCATGGAACAGCCGTGACAGGTAGTATTCGGGGCGCGTCAGGTTGAATTCGTCGAACAGGATCAAATGAGAATGCGAGCTGCTTGCGAGCAGGTGACTGAGCATCCCCTTGCCGCCAAACAGGACGTCGTCGCTATCCCAGTGCGCTTGGACGGCAACCTCATGAAAAGTCAGGCCTGTCTCTTTTCCGAGTATTCGTGCAATCAACCGAACCAGTGACGACTTGCCGCATCCTGGAGGGCCTGCCAGCAGCACGATCGGACGCACTGCAAGCGCCAGAATGGCGACGACGATATCGTCAAACTGGTATTGCGATTGGTTTGACTTCAGCGCCTCTTGGAGGGCTTCCAGCGCGTGAGAGAACTGGGCGTCAGACACACGGGTGTCCCAGTCGAACTGGCCTCCGCCCGCAGGCTCGGGCCGCCGTGCGACCAAAGGAGCTGGCGTCAGGACCTGCTCGTGGGAGCTCAACTCAGCGGAGCCCAGGCCGGCATTCTGCTCTGCATCCCCGCGATCGCGGTCGAGATTAATATCTCGCACAACGCTAGGCTCCGCGCCGGTGAAGGAGGCAGGAGCGGGGGTGACGATTTCGATGTCCTGCGCGGGCGTAACGTCATCCGGCAGGTCTCGATCTGTTGCCTCAGCACCACCGTCCTGTTCAGCCTGGCCGCTTGGCAGCAGGTCGGACGGATCGAGACCGTCGCGCACAATGCGTTCAAGCTCCTCCGCGGAAATCCAACCTCGATTTGCGGTTAGAGCCACGATCTTGGACATGCCGAGGTCAAGCACGACGTCTTCCGCGGCGTCGACCGCCAAAGCACCCGGCTGCAGCGGGCCATCAAACGGGTTGAGCGAGGATTCCTGGCGCTTGCGGAGCGTGTTGGCATCGATCCATAGCGTGCCCTTGGTTCCCTCGATCTGCTCGGAATGGATCGTCGCACGCTGCTTTGCGGGATCCCACTCAATCTCCATCTTGCCTGGGGATTGACGGACCCGAAGGGCTTCGAACTTGCGTCCCTGACGGGCTGAAACGCCAGCCGCGCCGCCCGGGATCAGCCGCATCCGAGGCTGCGCGCCTTTTGCAAAAGCCGGCAGATCCTGGATCGGACGCTTGCCGCCATCGTCAATGAATGGATCGTTGGGATCGAGTACCGTGACCTGCTGCTCGAGCTCGGCTGGTTGCTTGACCCCAAGCAGCAGCGGATAAGGCAGCGTGGATACCAACGGCGCCTTGAACACACTGCCACCTTTCCCGTCGGGCTCCCGAAGCCGCGGCGGATCGTAATTATGAAGAATGTGGGCCAGGCCACCGGCTGCCGCGGCAATGGCAAACGAGCTTCCCACGCGAAGGACTGCGGGTCGATGGTCATCGGGGAACAGCGTCATCATCATCGCCTCCTCGAAGCCAGGAAGCAGGCTGGTGCCACCAGCAAGCAAGATCGTATCGATGAGACGATAGGACTCGCTCGGCGAGGCTACCTGGCGCTCGCGTAACCGCGCCTCGCTCTTGCGTCGCGCGTCATCCGACGAGGTCTGGTTCTCGTAAAGCCGTTCGCAAAGCCGCTCAAACAGCGGCCGCAAGGCCTTCCATAGCTCGCTCGCAACCGAGACAAGCGTACCCTTGTCAATGAACAGCGGCGCTGCCGAAGGAATCTCCACCCGGATCGCGGTATCCGTCAGGCTCGCTTGCACCTTTGCCCGCTCGATCGCGCGCAAGACCAGGTCGCGATCCTTCTCCAGCAGCGAATCGGCCACCCCAAGCGATTCGACAAGCCGCGAGTCGACCCAGCGGCCGGCGTGACCGACACTATCGCCGCGAAGCGCACGAACCCTCAGATCGCGCTGCGCCCCCTTGGCGTCGACATCAATGATGGTGCCGTCGCGGCGGCTGAGAACCAGGGTCATGTTGGCGGTCGAGGCGCCGACGTCGACAACCAGAAGAACATTGTTCGTTCCGGTCTCGAGCTTCAGCGAGCGCTTCAGGAGCCGAAAGTACTCGGCAACCATCTCTGGTTCGGGAACCACCGTGATCCCCGGAATGGCCGCCTCGACGGCGTCCTTGTAACGGGTCCGCGTTCGATCATCGGCAATCGATGGCATCAAGGCATACTTGCGGCGTTGCCTGAACTCCGGAGGCAATCTCTCCAGGATCTTCCTGAGATATTCGCGGAAGACTTCGTCGCGCTCCAACTCGCGAAACGGCGTCAGCGGATTCTTCGGATCATAGAAGATCTGCCGCACCGGCTTGGTGCCGTGGAGCATCCAGTCCTTGATGTCGTCCAACTGATAGAACCAGGCGGACTCTTCGGGGGGATCAAGTTGAAGCGTCCATTGCCTGCGATCGCGATTCTTGGGGTCTGCAACGATATAACAGCGCGACGGACAGAACGGCTGCATGTCGTTCTGCAGCAGAAAACGGAATGCGGTGTCGGGCATGCTGACTTCATGTTTGAGAGGTCCACCCCGATCCAGAAACGGGTTAACAATTCGACGGCGGCAGACCGAAATGAAATTGGCTCTATGCGGTTGATTCCCGGCGATGATTACGCGTTCCTTTGGCGTAAGCAACTACAACTTGTGGCCAAGTACGGCGCGGAGCGCAAACAGCAACCTCCATGTCGCAGGAGCGCAGTTTGCGACCAGCTCACGTCCGGTCTGCCGGCCGTGGACGGTCCCATGGTAGGGGTGCCTGGCGGCTTATGATACGGACCGATCGGTGCCATGGGTTGCGTCAACCTGACCTCGCCGTTCCTGGCAACCCCATTCGCAGGCATCGTCCGGCCCCAGGAACGAATCCCCGAGGCCGCCATTCATGAAGCTGAAGGAGCAGACGTCAGCGCGGTTTGGCGCGCCATTCCACAAGATGACCTGAAACATCTTTGTGGCGAGCAGAAGCGCTGCTGCCAGCGACACAAAGCCAACCGAAAACTGCGATGGCGCGCGTGTCGCCAGATTCCGCAACGCTGCCTCACCGAGCGTTCCGCATTTCGGGCTGGCGAGGTAATCTTCGATCAGTTGCGGATCCACTCCTGCATCCTGCAGAAGCGCTGCCCGGTCGTCCACACCGAGGTCGCGCAGCTTCTTCTCGAGTTCGCGCATCTTCTCGCCGTCACGCTCGGACGGGTTGAAGCAGGAGAGGCAGGCGGCCCCCGGACGATTGGGATAGAAATTGGCCCTGGCTTTCAATCCCAATGTGCTGCCGCCAAACAGCAGGGACGGCGCAAGACCCTGGACATGCTGCCTCGATAGGCCGCGGTCAACGCATGACGCGACGATGTCGAAGCTCAGGTCGTCGGCCTGCTGCACCACATCCGCTCGCAGGCCGGTGCGATCGGCGACCAGGTATTGGCTGATGGTGCCGCGATACTTGAATACGCCGATTCCCGACCTGTCCATGGCACCGGCAACGGCATCAACCTTCGGATCGTCGACGTCGTCGTGGCCGGCGAGGAAGCACCGGTTCAGGCTCGTGTCGTCGTAGGTGTCGTCATCGATGACGACGACATAGGCATCGGCGAAACCGCTGTTGGCGAGGATGTAAGCAAGGCCATTGCCGACCGCGCCGGCGCCGACGATGTGGATCGGCCTGAGGCCAGCGCCGGCAAGCTCGGGCCCATCCTCCAGCTCGTCCCACCGAGGCGATGTCTGTCCTGACCACAGCGAGTATCCATCGCCTTTCAGAAAGCGGCCGCGCAACAGGCCGCGGCCGCGCTTGAAGACTTCACCTGCGGCCAGCGCGGCCGCAAGGAACGGGCCGAGCGGGTTCGTGCTGTCGGGCACAACGTGGGTGGGCCCGCGCTCGCAAGCGCCGATCCAGGCTTTCCAGCCGTTGCCCAAGGCCAACAACACGGTGCCGCTGTAGCCAGGTGAACCGCGTCCGATCACGATCGTGACATCGGCTGCGATCGCAGGCGCCTGTGGCGTCAAGACCTCGACCCGATCTCCGACGGCCCAACTTGCCACGAGCACGAGCGATTGCGCGAAGGGGACGCCAGGCACGTCGCCATTGGGTTGCCGGATCAGTGCTGCAATCGGCGGACACAAGATCTCGATCGTGCCGACCAGTTCGACCTGGCGGACCAAAAGATTGACCAGGCACGAGGCAAGAAGCTGTCCGGCGCGTGACGACGCCCACTCTGAGTCCAGGACGATCCGTACACGCTGGGCGAGGTGCAGTGGCTTCTCGGCAAGCCCGGTGGCCTGCAACAAATGCCGGTTGGATATGGTCTCGGTCATCGTCAGCGACGGTCCTCGATGGTGACTGATCCATTGACGACACGGACCCGGCGGCGAGCCTGTTCGTCGTCGAGCAAATGCCAGTAGTCGACCTGCCATTCATGAACGCCGACGCCCAAAGGAAACGCCGTGTTCAGCCTGCCGTAGCTAGGAAACACCACGGAGAGTGACCTGCGACTACTCATCATGCGGTCGTCATAGTTGGAGTGCTCGACCCTGGTACCCGGATGACTGTGAACCTGGGCAAGCGGTTTCCAGCCGTCGGGGAGGCGATGCACGATCTCGGCGAGCGCCTCCGGCGCGACGTGAAAATTGCCCCATGTCATATGCTGACGAGGAGCAGCGACATGACACACGGTTCCGTTGCCGGCGTGGTCGCGAACCCCGTACCAGAACAGCCCGCATTCACGATTCTGCGCGCCTTGCAGCAGCCTGAGCGTCGCTCCGATCGCCGCGGCTGGAACCGATAGCTGTTGCGCGGCGGGCTCGTAAGGGCGCGCAGGAGGCGGCCGGCGCAGATAGTCCTCCGCATCAATCAATTGAACCTCCCGCCGTAGGACGATCCAAACGCTTTGCGGATTGCCATGATCGTCTTGTAGAAGGTGTCGGTCTCGCGCCAAACATGCTCTTCGTGCACGTCATGCTGGATTTCATAGAACTCGCAGACGGCAGAACAGCAGACGAGCTGGAGAGTCCGGCCTCCTACGCTCTGGTAGTTGCTATGGGTGTGACATTCCTGGCTCGCGAGCCGTGGAACGAATTTTTCATCGTCCGGGTACTGGTAGGTCAACGTGGCCGGGTTGACGAACTGCGCGCCGGGCGGCCAGCGCCGGTAGGCCTGGAAACCAAGTCGCAAGAGATAGTCGTCGCGTGTCGTCCCGTTCATGCCCCACATCGGTACCAGCAGCGTCAGCCTGTTGGGCCGCGACCAGCCGAGCTGCTCGAGGCTTTCGGCGCCTAGCAGGCTGAGAACGCGCGGGATGTCCTCGTCCAGCGCAGCAGCACCGGCTTGGACGTCAACCGTCGGCGGCGTCGCCGCGACCATCACGCACCCCCGGTCTCGGACGCGATACCGAAGTGATAATTCTCGATGACGCCCTGATCCTTGGCCTGCGCGAGCGACAGGGACAGGTGGCTCATCAAGGACTTGGGATGTTCGCCACCGGTCTGGAACACGTCCTTGGGCTCGTGCGGGATCTCCAGCTTGTCATACGCCTTGTCCCAAACCTTCTGCAGCGTGGCGGCCACGTTCACCCTGAAGGTCGTCTTTTCCACCTCGTTCACATGAACGACATGGACCTCGACGACATGGTGCTCAAACTCCCTGAGTTCCCGGAGGGCCTCCTGGATCTCGCCCTCGAGTTCGGCTTCGCCGGCACGAAGACGAACCAAGCGCTCCTCGGCATGCTCCAACTTCTCGATGATCAATTCGAGCCGATTCAGGCCACTTTCACCGTGAATAGCGTCAGACATTGCGAATCCTCTTCTTTTGGTGCCAAATTGGCGCCGCCCTTGCAGAGATCTGGCGTATCGCACATGATACGATCTGTCTCGGCAATGAAACAGTATCGCTTCTTCGTTTCGTCGTCAAGGCGAGCGGGTCGTCGTGCGATGGAGACTGAATGCCATTAACAATCGAAGAGTTCGGACGGCTCGTCGCTGCCAAGCGGGGAAGTCGGGGGATTCGCTCGGCCGCCGCAGAAGCTGATGTCAGTCCGGCGACAATGTCGCGGGTCGAGAACGGCCATATGCCCGACCTGAAGACCTTTGCCGCGCTTTGCAAATGGATCGAGAGAGATCCGCGCGAATTTCTCGGCATGGAAACCACAGATACTCACGACACCCGCCGCGCGGTTGTGCATTTCAAGAAGAAGAAGACCGTCCAGGTCGAGACGGCAAAGGCACTCGGCGAACTCATCCTGGCGGCGCAGCGCGCGCTTCGCGCCCGCGAAGATCTGGTCGGGCGGTGAATTGCTTTGCGTCGCGGCTTCAAGGCACAGGCAGAAACAGCTGCGGCGGCCGCGAGGCAATTGCTGGGCTTGTCGGCAATGGTGCCGTTCGATCCGTGGGCCTACGCAGGCCATCTGAATATCGTCGTTCTCGATTTTGAGGCCTTGCAACTTCCGTCGTCAGCAGTGCGGCAGTTGACGGTGGTTGATGGCGACAGCTGGTCGGCGATGACCATCAATGTCGACGGTGTTCATGGTGTGGTGGTCAATCCGGCGCACGCCGCAACCCGTCAACGCTACGACCTCATGCATGAATTGGCCCACATCGAGCTCAAGCACGTTCCCGCGCGCGTCGAGGTCTCGTCATCGGGACTCATGCTGCTAAGCGACTTCTCCGACGAGCAGGAGCAGGAGGCCGATTGGTATGCCGGATCCTTTCTCCTGCCACGCGATGGGATCTTCCGGTTACGCTCGCGTGGGAAGGCTGCTTCGGAAATTGCCGTCATCTTCGGCGTCAGCAAGGCGCTGTGCGAGTACCGCCTGCGCATGACAGGCGTCGACATTCAGATGCGACGCGCATCCGATCGCTAGCTCTTGTGACTTCGACCTGCGGAGGCTTTGTCTCCCGGCCACAGCCAATCCTCAACAGAGCTTATTGGCGGAATCTTGCAAGTTCTTGACTTGAAAAGCGTTAGGCAAAAACGGCTCATCGAGATAGAAAGCCCGACGAAACTCGAACAGCGCCGAGAGCAATGCGAGATCGAGATTGTAGTAATGAATGTCTCGATAGTAGGTCCGGTCCTTCTGATGAAACCGATGGTTGGCGTATTGTGGCAGTCCTCATAAGTCACGATATGCTCGAGAACTCCTCGATTGGTCAGCGTCCTTCAGCGCGTCCACTTCGTTGAACTGGAGCGTTTTGCGGCTGACCTATCGAAGGCTTCTCTGATCTAATGTTTCATTTTCATCGGCAATACTAAAAACAACCCGATGGACCTTGTCTTTGCGGGCCACATTTGGCGTTCGAGTCTTCGGTGTTTCAGTTGCTGCGGAGAGGATCATCCGGAAGATCTCTCCGTCGGATATGGACCAGCTCAACCCCGCTAGAAGCCAAATAGCGGATATCCTAGACCGGGCAACCGATTGAGTATGCTGCGGCGCCCGACCAGTGTCGTGTCGTGCAGCCGCGCGCTGCCGGTTCGTTCCGGTCCCGGCTTATCGCACCTGAAAGCGTTGCTCCGAGTCGTCGTTATGGGCATCCGACGCTATTTGAGGCTACACGCCACTTTCATAGATGTGGATCACAATGCGAGCAATGGACGCGCGTGTTACACGCCCGTGCGATGATGAGCTTGCAATGGGAATCGTTATTCGAAATTTTGCAGGCAAGATTGGATCCCGGGCAGAATAGAGTGCCAGCATCGGGAAATCAGCTCAGGAGCATAGCCATCGGTGGCCTGATCCTCAGGTCCTTTCAGATCGAGGCAGGGCTGCTCCAACTGGATACAAATGGTGCTTGGGCGGCCTTGTATCCTGGACTGCCATTGCTCCCTTTGCTGATAAATCGATGCCGGACATGAGGTGCTTCGACTCTGACTCGATGGGGATCAGCCGGAGGATGCAGTCATTGCTAACAGCGGTAAGGCCGGCGTTCTTCTTTGCGATCTTATAAATGTCATCTTGCGCGGGCCAGTGAGGTGAGCGGCGGCCGATTGGCCGGCGATCAACTCAGGACAAGGTGGCGGCGATGATGCTCGCGGCAAAGAGACTAGGTCGATGACAGAGCTTTTTCGCGGATGGACTCTATTGTTCATCGTTGCTGCCATGGTGCTGTGCCCCGCCGCAAAAGCGCAAGATCGCCGCATTGTCGCCCAACCTGTTGCACCTGGTACGGTCTGCGATCGCCCGGTGGCCTCTGGCAAGAACGACACGGGCAGGCTGCAAGATGCCATCGACCACTGCCCCGCCGGTGCTGCGGTCTATCTCGGGCGTGGTGAGTTCCGGTCGGGTCCGCTCGAGATGAAATCTGGCGTAACCTTATGGATCGGACGCGGTGCAACGTTGTTCGCCATCGCCGAACCAGCTGCTTACGACAAGAGCCGGGGGGAGTGTGGTCGCATCACTGGCAAAGGCGATGGCTGTCGCCCGTTTATCAGCTTCAGCAAAACGCACGGCGGCGGCATCTACGGCGACGGCATCATCGATGGTCAGGGCGGTGCGCCAATGGTCGGCAGTGCCGAAACCTGGTGGCAGTTGGCCCGCCGCGCGCAAGTCGAGGGTGGCCACCAGAACGCCCCGCGTTTGATCCAGATCGACCATGCGCAGGACATCACGGTCTCTGGCGTCACCTTGCGCAACGCGCCCAATTTCCATATCGCGATGAACCGGGTCGAAGGCGCCACGTTTTGGGGCCTCACGATCGAGGCGCCGGCTGACGCCCGCAACACCGACGGCATCGACCCTGGCGCCAGCCAGGATGTGACCATCACCCACAGCTCGATCCGCACCGGAGACGATAATGTGGCCATCAAGGCCGGCGACAACGGCGCAACCCGCTATATTTCCGTCATCGATAATTATTTCGGCTGGGGCCACGGCATGTCGATCGGCAGCGAGGTGAACTCCGGTGCCAGCGACATACTGGTGCGCAACCTGACCCTGGACGGCACGACCTCTGGCTTGCGCATCAAGAGCGATGCCAGTCGAGGCGGATTGGTCGAGCGAGTGACTTACGAGAACGTCTGTCTGCGAGGAAATCGATGGCCCGTCGCGTTCGATACAAAGTACGACCCACGCGCACAAGGCACGAAGATTCCGGTGTATCGAAAAATCGTTCTGCGCCATGTGCGCGGCGACAATGGTGCGCTGCTGATGCGTGGGGCAGACGAGAGCCATACGCTTGACGTGACCCTCGAAGATGTTCGATTTGCCGATTCCGCGACCTGGCACCTCGAGCATGTCAATGTGACCGCCGATCATTCTGACGTTTCGCCGCCGCTGCCCGGGCGAGCTAGAAAACCGGTGCCGCGCGATTGGGAGGGGTGCGCCCGGGTGTTCCGCGACGGTAACCGGTAAGCACAACAACCGGGGACGTCAGCTTGGGTCCGCCTTAATGCGGCTTTGAATTACGGTCATCTCCAGAGTGCGGTCTCATGGTGCTGGGTTGCAGCCGTTCTGACAGGTATTGCCGTATTCTAACGTTGCAGCCATTGCGCGCCGGTTCCACTTCGGTGAGCAAATGGATTGACCATCCTCAGCTCTATATCGAGACGGGATCTTGTACCGATCGCACTCGGTGTGCAGCAAGCCCGATAAGAGTGAGATCAGATGCGAATATTCGTGTTTCCCGCTACCGTTCTGGCCGGGTGTTTCTGCGGCTGTGCAGCCCATGCTCAGCCACTTCTTGTCTCGCACGGCGATAGAGCAACCTATCATTCCGTGCAGGCAGCCATTGACGCATTACCGGCGCAAGGCGGGGATATCCAGATCGCACCGGGCATCTATCGCGAGAAGGTCAAAGTCTTCAAATCCGGTGTTCATATCAAAGGATCAGGCAGGAAGCCGGATGATACGGTCATTGTGTACGGCGATGGTGCGATCAATGTCGGCGGGACCATCCGTTCGGCGACGCTCGACGCGTCGGGTGATGACTTCCGGCTCGATAATCTGACGATTCAAAACGACTATGCCCTCAACCCGGCCAATCCAGCTTCGCAGGCCGTGGCACTGTCCGTTACCGGAGACAGGGACATTATCAGCCGCGTCCGCCTGCTCGGCGCCCAGGACACATTGTTCGCCGGTAAGGGGCAGAACGGCCGAATGTCGCGACAATACTTCTCGGATTGCTATATCGAGGGGCACGTCGACTTCATATTTGGCAATGCCAAGGCTTATTTCCAAGACTGTGAGTTGCATGGCATCGCCAATCAAGCCGTCGTCTATACCGCGCAGAGCAAAGCCGCGCCGGACGAGGACAGCGCCTATGTGTTCGATCATTGCAGGCTGACTGCCGACCCCTCCGCCCGCTTTGTTGCGCTTGGCCGCGCTTGGCGCCCCTATGCCACGGTGATCTTCCTGTCGACGAAGATGGATGCACCGGTCCTCGCCGAGGGGTGGCGCGAATGGACTCCGGGCAAGACCAGTACGCTGGGTACGGCCTACTATGCTGAATACAAATCCACCGGCGTCGGAGCCAATCCCGCAGGTCGCGAGCCTTATTCGCACCAATTGACCGATCGCGAAGCCGCGAAATGGTCGCTGAAAGCGTTCTTCGCAGGTGCCACAGATTGGCTGTCCGACGAACCTTCCAGATAGGAATAGAGGAACCTTACGGGTGTTTTCTCATTATTGCGCGGCTCGGGCCGAGAGCTAGGGCTATCGCATATGGCAATTCCCGAGTCTCTTCCGATACTTGGCTTGGCGTGGCACGAGCGGGACTCGGATGGTCGTTGGAATCGGATGGAGAACAAATCGGAATCGGACCGCGAATGCCGAAAAGCTTCGGTCGATCCGGCCTTCGCACAACTATCGATTCCACGCGGGTTTCTTTCATATGCGATAGCCCTGGGCCGAGAGCGGGGACGAGATCGTCCTTGCGCTGGGGCCTCCCGTCGACAGCAACTGAAATTGGGGCAGGGTCCGGCCGTCGCGCCACGCCGGCTTCTTGCTGCCCCTTCAGAAGAGGTCAGCGCAATCGGCATTGCTCGCTGTGAATTCTTGTACTCGTCAGCTTTTCGAAAGCTAGATCCCATAAAAATCCAGAATCTGACTTCGCTTCACAGCTGCCACTTGGCGGCCGTGCAAACGTGCGGATTGCGCAGGGCCTCTACCATCACAAGGAGAGCAGGATGGATCCAGTCGACCCATTCTTCGATTCAGGCGCTTGGATGGAGGCGTACGCCGCCCAGGGGCGAGCGGGGCAGCCAGGGGGCAACGCAAGCCAGCAAGGCGATTTTGAGCGGCGGATGGAAGATTTGCAGCTCGATTCGTCTGATGAGAGTTCCGCAAAGTCGAGTTCGCCGGACCAGGCTCCCGCAGGAGCGGGGCGAGCTGTTCGACGGGGCGATTTCGGCGGTTCGATGCGGGTGCCGCCACGCTCAGATTTTAGGGACAGCGCGCGGGGCGATGCGCGGCGGAGCGTAGACATTCCCCGCTTCCAGCTTGATGCTCCGGCCCAAGTGCCGCAGTCCAGTTTACGCGATGACGTGTTCAGCAGCGCGCGCTACAGCTTGCCGGACGCAGAGCCTGCGGTCCAGGCCAGGAGCGGTAAAAGCCGCGGACTGTGGTCGCGCTTCAAGTCTGGGGTCGGCAAAGCCTTTGGAGCGAGTAGCAAGTCCTCCCGGGAGGCCGCGCAGCCGGATGCTTCCTCGACGAGTTTTCGCGTCGATTACGCCAGGCAGCCGGGCCGGACGCGCGGGGTCGATCCGGAGGACGAGGCGCTCATCAAAGAGTTTAGGCAAAGAGCAGTCCGCAACCGCACCGACGGCACCGCAGCCGGCAACCTCACCGACGGCACCATCAGAAATGCGGCAGCCGACCTGCGCATTTTGAGCGCGCGCCTGAATGAAAACAACAGGCCATCAATCGCGGATCGAATTCGCCGCGAGGTGGATAATGCGCAATTGGAAGACCCGGAGGTGGAAAACCACCAGCTGGAAGCTGAGCTCGACCAGGATGTCGACAAGTATGCAGCGGACCGCGCAAGACGTATCAAAGCAGCCTTGAAAAAGCTCCGTGAGGTCGGCGCCGGAAACACCTTGTCAGCCGATCTCCGTCGCCTGGCTCCCCATGGCGCTGACGCGACCCTTATCGGCAGGTGGGCCGCGGCGGAAAAGGCGACACACAGGATTGAGCCGGAGACGATCGACAGGCAGGCCCGCCGAATGTCGAGGCTGAGTGAGTGGCTGCGAACGCACGATAAGCAGGCCATCGCCGGCCGGCTCTTCACCTCCGGGCTGGATCAGGATGTCGCGGAGTACAGGCAAGAAACCAAAGACAGCAAAATCAACGCTGATTTGCTCAGGCTTGGGCGCTACCAGCAAATCCTGGATGCGAACAGGGCGCTCGGTTTGCAACCTGCCGAGGATGCGGGTCAGCCCGTTGGGGAAGGCCTTCGGCAGGCGCACTCGCCGCAGGAGGTCCCGGCAACGCCATCCACGCCGAGCGCGGGAGCCTGGGATTGGCTCGGCGAGCAGATCCACGGACCCGCCTCATCACTGCCAGTGCCGCATCACGGTTGGCAGGCCAGTTCGTCGCAGCAGCTTCCCGCAACATCGGCCGGCCCGAGCGGCGGGGCTTGGGACCGGTCCAGCGAGCAGATCCTCCAACCCGCCGCACCTGTGCAAGCGCCCTACTGGGTCCCGCAGCCCAATCTGCCGCACGGGCTTCCTGCGACTCCAGCCAGCCTAAGCCAAGGAGCCTGGGATTGGTTCGGGCAACAGATGCAAGCACCCGCCTCACCATCGTCGGTGAGGCCTCGCTCATCAAACATCTACAGCGGTCTGGATCCCTTGGTTGATTTGGATCCGTCCGCACTGCACGACGATGCCCGCTCCGCGCCCGCACCTGAACTTGGCAGAGCGCCGTCGTTCGCTGGACCGTTTCGGGCCGCTCTGGAACCGCGGGATATAGGGGCCGTCGTTGGCTCTGACTGGCGCCACGGCTCTCAAGCTGCCTCGGACGTGTTGGTTGATGTCCTCGGCAATATCAATCTGCTGCCAAACCAGTTCGGGCCAAGCCAGTTTATGATCAATGGTGAGCGCTACTCGGCCACATTCGGACCGGGAGGGCGCACGGATGTCCGCCTGATCCATCATCCGCGCCCGAGCTACCTTGATGAAGCTGGGCCATCCCGGCCGCTCCATCTTCCACCGCAGATCGTCCAAGCCGAACAACCCCGTGAGGGTCTACGGGACCTTGGGTACCTGATCCACGGCGGATGGGAGCACCGCGAGCGGTTCCTTCCGCTTTACCTTGTCCGCGTCCTGGAGGGGGAGCGCATCATGCCGGAGGATGGCCGTCCAACCTATTTCGCGATCCGCGGCGTGCCTTACAGGGGCGAGTTGGATGAAAGCGAGGGCCGCCGGCGCGTTCGCATCTATCCTGAACGTGACTGACGAGCGCAGGTGGACGGCAATCTCAGGCGCTCGGCGGGGCAGCTCGCGCGAGGCGTTCTACAGCCCGGCCCTTGACAGCCGATGTATCCATTCGAAGTAGTGACACGGGCACCGCCTGAGCGGTCCAGCCTCCCGTTTGTTGGCGCAGCTTGAACACGGCCTTCTCTATCCCTCAGGCTTTCACAAATCTTCCGCCGAGCATCTTGCCTTAGGAGCCGTTGCTCAGTGAGCGCAACTGTTCGAATCACTTCGACCGCCCACAGCCCGGAGTGCAGACGACGCGAGCGTCAGCTGGATGTGGGAACGCTCGCCAAAAAACGTCGGTTTACTGACGCTGGGTACTCGTGATGGCAAGGTCGAATACTTTCGGAATGAGGCCCTGCCTTCATGCTCGAGTTGGGTATTGCCGCTATTCAAAATTCTCATAGTGCGTTTTTTTCGGACGGGACACCCAGCAAGGTGACCGCTCGATCTGGCTGCCGATCGAAGTGAGGTAGCACTTTAAATCGGTAAACCCTCGTATAGCTCGTTCCCTCTTTCTTTATAACGATTGCCCACATCCATATAATTGAACATTGGCGTCCAGCCAGCTATCCGAGCGTAGACTCGAGATGGCAATTGCCTCCACGATCATCGGTCGGATCGATTTCCATGGAGCAAAAGCTGCAGCAGTTGCTTTTCATACTAAGTGGTTGGCCGCCGGATGCCGATGTTCGGCCGCTCCGACCATTTCTCTCTTGGACCGGGCATCCCGTGCTCCGGTATAACGCGGCATCTCATGAAACTTGACCCTAAGAACAGTCGTCACGGTGTGGTGTCTTCTCGGACGCCGCCAGGCCGCGGCCAACCTTCGCACGCCTGGTTCACCAGCACCCGATATTCCAGCTGACCTGAATGGCTAGCTTCAAAGCAGCGTTCCGGAGAGTGGACCTGCGACATCCGGCAGGGATGTCTTTGATGCCGGCTCGGAATTCCAAATTGATGAGCACGATGGACCGACGATTTGATGATGCAGCTTCCGGCCAGTACTTGGTCGCGGCAGCTACTCAACGTCAGACGGATCTCCAGCTCGTTGGATGAAGGGATGCCGAGATGATTGATACATTGCGAAATGTAACTGGGTCGACTGTGCCTGGTACGCCAGAGGAAAACGATCGCGATCTAGCTTTGGATTTCGACAAAGGAGTGCTCATCATTTTGGTGATCGTCGGTCACCTGATCCAATATATCCTCTACCGAGATGAAGGGTTCTGGTATTCGCCATTCTTCAAATGGATCTACATGTTCCACATGCCTCTCTTTATGGCGATAAGCGGATATCTTTCTTGCCGAGCGCTGTTGCGAAAGTCGTTGATGCAAGCCGTCGGTGATCGGGCGATGCAGCTCTTGGTGCCCATGCTGTTTTGGTGCGGTCTCCTGGAGACAGCAAAGTTAGCCGTGCTTCCCCGCGCCCCTGACGCATCAGGCAACATTTTACAGTTTCTAAACGATGTCGCCGGCACATATTGGTTCATCTGGGCCGCGCTGGTGTGTTTTCTTCTCGTCAAAATTATTTTGATCTTCAATCGTTGGTCGCCCTGGATCCTATTCTTATCAGTCATCCTGGTCGCACTTGCACCTCTGACATTCTCCATATTTCCTCTCATAAAGTACACTTACCCGTTTTTCTGCTTGGGATTCTCATTTGCGCGGTCAAGAGACTGGTGGACGAGCATAACGCGCGCTTACAAGCCGCTCTTGATCATGTCGGCCTCAATAGCCGCACTGGTGTGCTTTCTGGCCTGGCGCAAAGACACTTACGTCTACGACAATCTCGTCCTGGTCAAAGATATGCAGTCGGCAAAAGACGTGCTTCTGATGCTTTTTGGCTCAGCAGCGGCGTCAGCGATCATGAGTGAGCTCTTCCAGCAATGCTGGAGAATTGGCCGCTCAAATCGAGTGGTCCGCTTTATCGCCGTGGAAATAGGACAGAGCACGCTGGTGCTGTACCTGATTCAGGGCATGGCATTTCGTCTTCTGGACTCGATACAGTACGCAGAACCTTCGGATTTCACATCCAAGTTGGCCTTGGCGGGAATTCTAGGGGCAGCGATTGTTCTCGTCGCGCTAATGGTGCGCCGAACCGTGCGCGACGTTCCCTATCTGTCTCGGCTCATTCTTGGAACTTCACCCCCGCGCCCTGTGTCAAGCGGGGCAGCCTGCGGATAAATAGCTGTAGCCGAAATTCGGTCAGAGGCTCTTAGATCATGGGATAGCAGGCCCCTTGTTCGTCTGCTCACAGCGTCTCGCCGGCGCGCTGGCAGAACTTTGCGCGCAATTTTTTCGAACCGAGAGTTTGGTAGCCCAATTGGTGGCATCCTCACTGATCTAGAAAAATATCAGCGTAGACACCAGAAGATTGAGGGCGTGTTCCGTTTGGTGCGTGTGGATGACGCTTATCGGGTTGTGAAGATAGGACAGTCCGAGGCTTGCATATATCCCCGGAGCGAGATGCGCAGTATATGTCCCCGTGATGGCTGTGGTATCGTGATGCGCAAGCTGCCCTTTAGCCAAGGCAGCATCCACTGCAAACCTGCTCCAGGTCGTGTTGTTGGCAACCAGAGCAATCAAATCACTGGGCCGACTTTCAAACAGTCCCTTCGCATAAAGACGAAGCTCGTAGTACCGGCTGATCCTGTTTAGGTCTGGCGGAGCTCCCATGATAGAGAATCCGCCATAGATGCCGCGAGATGGCGTCCCCTCAACATCACTCTGCCAGAGCTGCCTGTCAGCGGCGATGTAATGAAAGTTATTCCCGCTCTGCCTTTGTTGATCCGGATCTGCCAAATTCTTGTAGCGGCTGCTGTTCAAACCAATGCCGGCCCGCAGCCAGGTGTCGGGCACGCCGGGAGCGGCCTTGCTCTTGTAGCCAAGTTCGTCAATGAACAGAATGCCGGCATTGGCTGTGCTCCAATTCAAACCCGAAGGATTTTCGGTTATCTGCGCATAGGGACCATCTGGACTGATCGAGCGCTGCACGGAGACTTTGTTGTACAAGTGATCATCAAAATTGTACTTCAGATTGGCGGCGGGCGTTGGCGCGGCGTTGGTGCTCATCCCTGCCTGGAACAGGGCAAACATGTTTGATCCTGAAATTCCTCCAAACAATGTGCCGGTGAACTCATTCGCATTTCTGAGATACCCAAGTTTGAGTTCGAATCTCCTGTCGAGGAAAGTTTGATAGTAGGCGAGTGTATTCAATCCTACTCGATCCGGCCCCGGTCGCTTCCATGTCCAGTATTGCTGCTCGGCTCCAACGACAATCTGTCCGTCGGGAATGCCAAACCGGCTGAGATCATATGTGACGATCACGAAGTTCGCCGTGGCAAACGTCGGATTCTGCCCCATATAGAGCTGGTTGGCGATGCTGCTTCTGGCTGCATTCGGCAGCTGGTTGTTCGCAAAGGTGTTGTGCGTCCAGCCGATATAGCCGATGCCGACGTCTGCCAGTGCGGACCTAGCGCCATCCTTGTCCTGATCAATCGTATCAGCGGGGCCGGGTATGTTGAGCCAGATCCCTTTTTCTCTGAAAGCATCAAAGCGTGCGAAGGGGTCGATCGTCTTTCGCGTTTGCGTCTGAGCAATCCGACCGGCCCTGCCGCGCTTTATGAGAGGCAGGTTGGGAGCTGATGCCAGCGCCGAGGCATGAAGTCGAATTGGCTGATTGACCACGCCGATCCGGAGCTTTGTAGCCATATCGGGCGGCGTCGGCGTTTTTCTCTTGGTGGCTTGGTCCGCAGCGTTGCTCTTGGGGACAGGCTCAGCGGCAGTTTGTGCCGAAACGGGAGGGCCGACCAAACAAGCCGCGAGCGAAAGCGCAACGGCAAGTCGCCGTTGCGGCTCGCTTGATCGCAAACTGCAGGCAAGTGCTGCGGTAGCCGAAGATGTCCGAGGCGTCGTCGCCGAAACAAAGCAATCACGCACAGTGTATTTCGCATCCTTGTTTTGCGAGCCATGAATGGATTGAAAACCGGCATCGCTGGCCCAGAACGGACCTCCCGCGGCAAGCCTTGTCGTCCGAGGACAAGAGGGTCGACGCCTCATGGGGGTGGACGTCTATCCCGGCGAGATTTACCAGACCTGCCGACCTGATCGCGCGTAAGCGCGAGCACGATCCGGTCTGCACCTTGCGTGTGCATCAGGCCGGATTGCCGAAAGTGAGCAGCGCTTGCGGGCTGGGCGAGAACCGTTGGCCGCGAGCGCGCGGAGCCGCAGCTGTCTTCGCCGCCAAGACATTTCGAACCTCGAGCTTGATCCACTGCGGGGTAGAGGATTGCAGCCTTGCCGAGCATAACTGCTCAAATGTGCCTTTCTCGACGAAGTGGCAGCCACCGAATGCCAGCCAAACCGGAGCCGTGGCTTAGCGAAGCTGTCTTGGTATCGCGGTCCGCCAAGGACAAAGCGATCGACGACCGCAATTTTCATAGAGCGTTGGAATCTGTTCGCGCAGCGATCGCGCGAGAACGTCCATGAAGGTGGCCAGAACAACGAGGGAATCAGGTCTCGAGCAACTCTGGTGGCCGTGGGCAAGCAATCGCCAACTCTATCCGCTCCGTTGGCACAGCCAAATCCGTGGTACATTCCGAGTTCCTAGCTGTGATCCCGTAACGTTCGTGGGCCACGCTTGCCATGTGTCCGTCGTCTCGATCAACCTGCCAGGATTGGTAGTTGGCCATGCTCAACACTTGCCGCTCCACTAGCATAGTGGCTCAAGCGCCGTTGCGGCGCGTTTTCCGTAGCACCTGGCTGCGGAGTTGCCGGTCTCGGCAGCGCGGAAAGCCGAGAGTCCGACAAGGAAATAGCGGCCGGTTCGCAGCAGGCGCCGGCAGGGTGCAAAATCTGCAAGGTTATCGTGGATGATGCGACAATGCTGCACCATGGCCGAGAGGATGAGAACTATTGCCTACCGCCAGCCCTATGATGCAGGAGTTCCGCGTAGGGTGTTTGCTTTGCCTTGGTCAAGACGGGCCGCTTCATTGGAGCCAAAGGGGCAAATGGTCGGCGAGTTGAAGAATGTTGTTGGGGGGGGGCGCGGCTCGCTGGGATGCGTGAGCATCGCGAGCTCTCGGATCAACCAAACAAGCCTATCGAAACGGGAAAGTCGGGCAAGGAACGATGGAGATGGTTGATCAGGCGGCCGCTTCAGACATGCGGTCGCTCTTATATGGCTCGTCAAGGCGCATTCGCTGGGGTTTGGTGTTGCTTCTTGTCCTCGTCGGCTTGTGTGCGGCAGCAGCCCATTTTGGCGGCAGCCTCGCAGAATTTGTCGAGACGCAGGCAGCCCGGCCCGCAGATTCGGCAGTGGACCTGTCAGCGGAGGACAGGACATCCCTAACCGAGTTACGTTGGGCGCAGGAGAAGGTGAGCGAGGATATTGCAGAGCTCAGCCGGCACATCGATGCTCAGCGCAAGGACCTCAACGAGATCCTAGAGCAGATCACGGTGCTGGCTTCGCGTATTGATTCCTTGCAGAATCTAGGACCTGTGTCTCCTGCTCCTTCCGTCACTTCTTCGTCGCCCCCACAAGCTGCTTCGAGCCCGGCCAAGAAGCGCACTGAGAAGCGCGTCGAGCGGTCCAAACCACAAGGGCCCGTTTCTGTCGGAGGTGCGCCAGTGAGCGCAGGACAGAAGACGGGCGGGCCTTGACATGTCAAGGCTGTTACAGGCGTGGCCGAGTCCTTTAGCCGCGCTCACGGAGGTCAGCCGACGTTTCGCAAAGTGGCTGTTGCGATAGATAGCCGAAGCCTACGAACGCGGCGTCGTCCCCAAGGTCACGCACGCTGGGGTGATCCGCATCAATGCAGCCGACAGCATCCCGCACCGCTTGTTTCAATCATTCGTTGGCAAGCAGCGTTGACGCATCGAAATCGTGCTCGGATGCGTGCTTAGTAGGGTGTGCGGTCGAGATGAGCGTCGAATGCGGCAGCGACGGCGCGCACGACAAAACGATACTCGTGCTTGACGCGGATCAAGCCGGACTGGATCTCCACTATCCCGTCCTCGATGAGCATTTCCAAGCGGTCGGCTGAATCGAGAAACGCGATCGGATCAAATCCGTGGGCAGCACAGAGTGCCGGCACGTCGGCCTGCAGATCGCACATCAGGCGCTCGATAATTGCAGCCCGCAGCCGATCTTCCTCAGTGAGACAGCAGCCCTTCGATGTTGCCAGACGGCCAGCTCTGATATGCCGGCTATAATTAGCGGTTTCGGCCTCGTTCTGAACGTACCCGTCACGGAGACGGCCGATGGCTGACGGACCAAGGCCGATCACGGTCTTGCAGGTATCAGACGAATAACCCAGTGAATTGCGGCGCAGCCGCCCAGCTTTTTGTGCCAGCGTGAGTTCGTCGCCCGGCAAGGCGAAATGGTCGAGCCCGATTTGGCGGTAGCCGGCAGACACCAGCGTTTCCGCCATGGCCGCAGCTTGCTCGACGCGGGCAACATTGTCCGGCAGTGCCGTCTCATCGATCTGGCGCTGACGTTTCATATAGGAGGGCACATGGGCATAACCGAAGACCGCAAGCCGGTCGGGTCGCATCGCCACTGCCGTCCTTGCCGAGTTGACACAGGACTGCACAGTCTGGTGCGGCAGTCCAAAGAGCAGGTCAAAGTTGATGCGGTTTATTCCCTGCTGGCGAAGACTTTCGACGGCAGAAGCCGTCTGCATTTCGCTCTGAAGGCGGTTGACCGCCCTTTGAACCTCGGGGTCGAAGCTTTGCACGCCGATGCTCGCTCGGTTGACCCCGGCTGCCCCTAGGCTTTCCGCCATCTCGGTTGTGAACGCGCGCGGGTCGATCTCGATGGCGACGCTAGCCGATGTGCTGAAGGCAAAATAGCGGCGTAAGAGCTCCACCAGAGCTAGGAAATCGACCGCCGCAATGCTGGTCGGCGTTCCGCCGCCGAAATGCACGTCGTTGACGGGCAAGGCGCGCGGCAGTTGCTCTGCAACCAAACGAATCTCCTCCCGCAGCGACGTCAAGTAATTGCGAATCTGCCGTTCGCTGCGAGTGAGGCTTGTGGGAAAACCGCAGTACCAGCAGATCGACCCGCAGAACGGAACGTGGAGATAGAGCGATACGGGTTCGCCGGCCGGCAGCCGCTTCAACCAGGTCTGACTAGTCTTGGCGCCGATCGTCGTGGAGAAATCCGGTACGGTTGGGTAAATGGTGTACCAAGGCAGGCGAGCATCGCAATATTTGTTCAGGAGTGCGGTCTGCAAGGCTTGGCTTCCCATGCTCATACAGCCGCAAAGCTGACCGATGCACCCTCCTGTGTCTTTGAGTTACGTCAACTGGTCCGAACCTTTTTCAAAATCGAAATTCCGTTCTCGATATCGCTACCTGAGGCCTGCCGTGGCGTGAGAAGTATCCAGGGACGAGCGCGCGACACGGGAACAGGTGGCGCATCATTGGCATGTCGTGCGAAGAATAAACTTATCTTATGAGCAGAGCGTGGATGTGATCCACCCTCTGGAACCATCACCGCGAGGCAAACTACATCCCGTGCAGGTCCGGTGAAGCGAGTGGCTTCTCGTCGCTCACTTTCGCTATAGGCAGCACCTCTTAGATAAATGCCATGAGCAGGTACGCGTCCGGCCGGCGAACCATGGACAAGAAGTTGCTCATTAGATGAGGCGCGACAAGTGCGAGATCGTACAACTTGACGCTGCGTGAGATTCAAGTCACTTGGAGCCGCGCACAAAAGCATTTTAGACGCCAAGCTTAAAAAAATGCATGGGCCTCAATTCCGCCACGCTGCTTGTCTCATTGCCGCAAGCATCGTCACGGATGTACTGATGATGTTGGGGCGGACCCGGCGCACTTCCAACCCCGGCAAAGTGCGTCGGGGCGCCTTGGCTCGGCGGCGTCCCATCGCTGAGTACAAGCAGGTCACCAATTCACGATGAAGTGTCAGGCTTTGCTAGTCCCGGATGCGAGCCCGACGAGCTTCTCACATGCAGTCACTATCTGACGATACGGTTCTGCTCCGCCTCAGCAATGTCGCTTGTTTTTGCGTCGCATTTGCAGTTATCAATCTTCGCAAGATTATGCAGTTCAGGTCTTCATTGGTCGCGCTTCAGCTGCGCAATCATACGCAAACCAATTGGATGCCGGCAACGAATAGAACCGCCGCCAGGATGAACCTGACAGTTGTCTGGTTCATCCATTTCAGGCCGATCATCGTGCCGGCGACGGCGCCCCCCAGAGCGGCGACGGCGTAAAGCCCGAAATACGAAGACGGAAATTGACCAGCGAGAAGAGCTCCGACGAAGCCGATTGCGGAGTTAACCAGAATAAAAGGGGGCGACAGCGCGGCGGTCTGCTTCGGCGACGCCCAATTCAGGGCGATGAGCGTCGGGGCGAGGAACACTCCGCCGCCGACGCCGGTCAGGCCGGAAACCAGGCCAATGGTCGCTCCAATGCTCACCGTTCCCCAGAGCGGATTTTCGTAAATGCGATCGGCGGCGCCTCCGCGCCGCATGATCATCACGGCTCCTGCCAGCAAAAGGACGACCCCGGTCAGCGTCTTATAAATGTCTTCTCCGAGCACCATAAGGCCGCCGGCAAACGCCGCTGGCATCGATGAGAGCAGAAGCGGACGCAGCATTATCCAGTCGACGACTTTGTTGCGGTTGAAGACCCACGTAGAGTAGGTTGCGACAACAATGTTGAGACCAAGCGCCGTCGGGCGCATCTCTGTCGATGGCTGAGCAGCAAAAGCCATTAGCGCGAGGAATGCAGTGCCACCCGCCTGGCCAACGGTCGTATAGAGCAGTGAGATGATCGCCAGGACCAGAGAAAACATACTTCACCGGTTTTGGCGACGCTCTTCGCCTTGGTTGCGAACCGCATCAAGGATGCCCTCCCGAGGCGAGGTGCAATTGTCTTTCGCGTCGGGGCTGTTGCTGTGAATTCCGAGTTTGGCCAGGCCGCGCGCGGCCGGACCGATAGTCAGTCGAACTTGCATGACGATTGCCATGTGTCGATCGTCTCCATCAATTGTCAAGGTTGGTAGTTGACTGGACTGCTCAAAACTCTTGCAGCTGCCAGTGGATGCACAACACATGTCGGGTAGGCAGTACTGCCGGCCTCGCCTGGCGTCCACGGTCGCATTCCGAGCCGTTACACATGCAAGGTCGGGTGCCGGTGATCGGGCCCGCGTTTGTCGTCGATCTCTGATCGACCGCTCTCCGTGGCTTTCAGGCCAAAAGTTCGCTGCGCCTGGCACACCGACGCGTTGGAGCGGCTGCCGTCGCGAGACCGACATTCTTTTTGATCTGGATCAATTAGTGCCGCGGCTCGGCAAATGGTGCTGTCGCGTTTCCTCCCGATGTCACGATTGCTTCAATGCGCCATGTACGGGAACCGCCTGTCTGCCAAACCATTGTTTCCATGGCTGATTGTGCAACCACAAAAACTGGTATGACACTTGCTGGTCCGATCCCAAGTCCTCTCCCTTCTGGAGATGCACATGCAACGTGTCCTCTGCGTCAAGGAGCTCTTGCGACATCGCGTATCTCTCGTCGCATCGTTGACACCACTTCTATTCGCCCCTTCGATTTATTCGCGCCGGACCTGCGCGCCCGAGGCCCCTCAGAGGCCGCGCATTGATGCTAGGTCGTTACCTTTTGCGGTTTCTGCTGCATGCTGCTTATCGATCGCGTCCTCGACGCCGCGGAGGGGCCCAGGATCGGCCAAGGGTTGGTGATGTCAATTCGCAAGAGAGGCAAGAAAAAGGACCCCCTATCACCTTCGCCGGCAAGCAGAGTATCGACGGTGACATCACGCAATCGGAACCCGGCGCCGGCGAGCGGGTCGGCGTGCCCGAGCTCACCTCGTTCAGGACGCTCAGTGCCTATAGTCTGCTCGTGCTCGGCCTTGATGTGCAGTGAAGCTTCATTCGCGCCGGACCTTGGTTGCGCACGATTCAACCTAACCTTTGCTGACGCCGCAGCCGGTCGTGCTGTTTGGTTCGTGTCGCCGGCTGAACCGTTAGAACGATCGGATTGCTTCAAATCCGCGGGCCGCGCACGGCGGCCAAACCAGCGCTTAGACTTTCGGGACGAATGTGCGTTAGAGATCGAGAGCGCAGACCAATCAAAGTGGCCGACCCTGCGGCGATTCCTGGATTGCCAGCGCGTCACCGGCGAGACGGGTGGATCACATTGAATGGGTATAGGCGCTGCGGTTGCGTCGCGTTGTTCGGCTTCAGACACAGGATAGCGGCGGCGCCTCGGCTGTTTGACGGAGACGATCACGCCGTCGCAGTTGGCGGCAAGGCACCGAATGTGGAAATGGCGTCAGGGCAGCATGCGAGCGCTCCAGACTTCACGTAGAGCAAACCCAGGAGTTCAGGCCATGGAATGCAACTTGGCTCCGCCTGAAACAAGCGCAATCGAACGCAGCGGCACCGACCATGATCGGCGTCCTGGGCCGCCCATCATGGATCGCTTTAGCTTCACAGAATGCGCAAACCAGACGCATTCGCTCAGAGCGCTGTTCGAGCTCCTTGTAAGCTGCGCCACCGAGGAGGGTTTTAGTGAAGTTGCTTATGGCGCCCTCAACTTCGTCGAGCCGCTTCGGCTGGCGGAATATCCACCCCCAACCGTGGCCGTGAAGTGGCCACCAGATTGGTGCGACCGATACTTCAAACGCAAGTATCACACTATCGATCCGGTGGTACGGCGCACGCCGATGCTCTCGCGGCCGTTTTTGTGGGATCAACTCGCCGACCACTATCAACTTCAACCCGATGAGAGACGGGTGCTGGATGAGGCCAGAGAGGCCGGCTTGAAGCATGGCATGAGCGTGCCGTTGTTTGGGCCGCAGGGCCGAGTATCGGTGGTGTCGTTCGCATCTCCATCTGACGATGTTGATCCTCAGGACCGCATCGGCCATCTCAACGCATTGGCTTCGCTCTTTCATACCGCCCATGGCGAGATCGCACGCCCCTGCAATAATGATGGAGAGAAGAAGGTGGCACTGTCGCAGCGGGAGATCAGTTGCATGCGGTGGGTGGCGGAGGGAAAATCGTCATGGGAAATTGGGAGAATCTTGGATATCAGCGAGAATACCGTCAATTTTCATATCAAGAATGCGATGCGAAAGTTGGGTGCGACCAGCCGGATCCAGGCAATCGTTATGGCGATTCGCCTCAATGTTCTTTGAATCGCTCACTTGAATGGGGAGCAAGCGACGCCAACGGTTAATTGTTGCTCCCGGGTTCCGGCAAGTCTTTGCGCGGCCCATTTTTACTGAAGTTGCAGAGCCCGCTCTTCTGTTGAGGCAAGCGATTGCAACCCATCGTCGCGTCGAGGCGGAGCCCTCAACGAGTGTTGGAGCACGGCGCTGCGTTTCATCTGGCCTATGCTTCAGCTTGGACGACTGGTGCTTCGAAAAAGCCGGCCGGGGTGCCTGTTGGCTAAAGGAACTTGAAGAAAGAACCCCGACCGACGGTCGGGGATCTCGATTCGACGCCGCAAGCGTGTGGATATCACTATCTGCCAAACGCCGGGCTGAACTTGTAATTGAGCCGTGCCGTGATGAGATCGACGTCCTGGTGGACGCGATCGCCGACGCCGGATGTTGGGAAGAGCACGCTGCTGCCCTGCATGAACAAGTGGTCATACTCAACGCCGGCCGACCAACTCGGCGTGAGGCTGACTTCGACTCCAGCGCCTAGCGTACCACCCCAACGCACATCGTCGTTCCTGGCAATCCCGGCTCCAGTAGTCACTGAATTGATGTGATAGGTGTTGCTGGTCACCGCAGCACCGCCCTTAGCGTAGATCAGAACGACATTGAACGCGTAGCCGATGTGACCGGTGAGCAAGCCGAATGCATCCGTCTTGGTGCCAATGACATCTGCGGGGAAGGCGGTGCTGACATTGGAGCCGCTGAAATCGGCCCAGTTGCCCTGACCCTCGATGCCATAGACTGTATTGAAGATCTGCCAACGATAGCCAATCTGGCCACCGACGGTGGCCCCAGCCGCATTGTGGCAGCCCTCGGGAGTGACGCCATTGAAATCCCAGCAATTGTGGCTCGATCCCCAGCCCCCATTGATACCGATATAGTAGCCGGTCCAGTCGGTAATTAGGGCTGCAACCGGCTGCGGAGGCGCCTTGACGTTGAGGTGCTGCGCGGCGAAGTCCGCGCCAAATGCGGGAGCGGCCGCACCGAGTGCGCCGACGCATGCAGTCAGAATCAGCAAATTCTTCATTCGAGTGTTGTTCCTTTCGATGCCCCCCGGCGCTGTGCGTCTTAACAACATCGTCGCGAATTGCTGTAACTGCAGCACAACATTGTTTCGGAAGAAAAGGGTTGAACCGAACGCTGCGTCAGATTGTTGAGCGCGCATCCATCGCCATGCACAGCCAGACCAAGATACTCTTATCCGAGAGGCGCGCACAATGAGCGAAGGTCAATGCCGCGCCGATCGCAACTTCTGCACGATGCTCAACGGTCTCTGTGCGCCCGAGGAGGAGCCAAAAAGCCCGGCGTGGCTGGCCTACTTCTAGTAGCTATTTTACCGCGCCCTTGCGGATGCGGCAGCGCTTAACGAGGCATTACGCCGAAGTTGTACAAGCTCGTGCCGAGCTTAGGGCATGGGTAGAATCTTCGTATGCACAGTGTCGCGCAAAGGAACAGCGAGCCTGTCCGGCCTCGTCGTCGCTTACCTGACTTCTAGCTGATTGGCCCAGCGCTTGGAGCTTTGCACCAGCTGCATTGGTTGAGAAGCGGCTCGGCGCAGAATAGTCGTGGAAGAATAATTCGACAGCGATATATAGAGAATGCTCATCTGCGACCTAAGATCGCGGAGAGCCGTGACATGGCTGATCGTTCTTGCCGCGGAAGTTATGAGCGATCTTGCTGCTTGCTCGAGGCTGTCAGTTCTGCGCGTAATCTGCGAATCGCCTCGTTCGCCAGCTGCAAGGTATTCCGTTCGCCGTTCCTGATCGAACACTCCAGGGAAGCTCGCAATCGGCTATGAAGCACCGTCTTGTGATTATGTGCCAGTAGCGGATCCTTCTCGACAAAGCGCCACGCCTTGTCAAATGCGACGCTCACGAGAACCTCTGGCACCTGCATCTGATCTGACGAGATCTGATCCATCTCAAACTCCAATCGATATCTTAAACACGAAGAAGTGGCGTTTTTCGAAGCACCGAGTGCCGGTGGCCTATCAAGCAAGAGATCGGGTCCGCAGGCGCGTTCGCGTATCGAGCTACTTTCGGGGCTCCGATGAGATTTATATAGACGCTTATTGAAGCGCGGATGACCGAACGTCGTAGTGCCAAACTCAATTCGAATGATTCTGTATCACTTGAGGTGTGCGTGGGTTGTTGTGCGCTTTCCTGCTGAATTGCCCGAATTGCTTGCGGTCGGTGGTGGCCAATCCAAGAAACCAGAAGGGCGGTCCAGATTAGGTAGCGGACGTGCTGACCGTTCACCACATCCGAAGCCTCGAAATACGAAGCGTTTGAATCCAGTATTGTCCGTTTTGTACGATTCATCTTCTAAACGCGTGACGTATTCCGGACAGTGTTTGTTGGCGTTCTGACATGTGTCGACGGCACGGCCGCCTTTCTGTTGTTCGACCCGTGCGCATGGCTGCGTGGTGTTACGTTTTGCTTCAAGTGGTGTGCGGAAGAGAAGACGGTGACGTGATGCGGGCAATTTCGATGATCTGGTTGGTGTCGTCCCGCAAGGCACTGTGGACTGTAGTGCGTTGCGGGATGTAAGAGTGCTGCCGCAACACAAAGCGCGGAACCATCGAGGCCAACGTCAAACAGGCCAACGTCAAACACTAGACCGGACGAGACAACCGTGCCTATGCTTCGCCACATACGTTTGCTTCGCGTTCATTCGCTATGGTTGTGGAGTGAGCTGCGGCATATAAGGCATGATAAATACGAAGTACTTGATACAAGAAAGTCCGGCTGAGATGAGAGGCAATCGCGTCTCTCCGGCGCGATAGCATCTCTTCGGCCCCGCGGTGATGCGGGACGGTTGCAATATGACAGGGCAACGGAAGCGCTCGCTCGCGAGACGATAGGCCGATTCAATCCTGAGCCTTGCTGCGTACTCGGCGCGCAGAACTTCAACGCGCCGTCGGCCCGGCTATGAATGGATTGTCAGCGCGTCGTCAACGGCCGGAGAACACGGAATCGAACGTCACTCCGCTGCACGCGACAGAATTAGCGTGGCGATCTTAATTCGGTTGGCAGGCGTGCGCAGAGCCTCAGGTAAAGCCGCCACTACTTGATCGAAAAGCTGGCCCAAAACCTGAAGGTCCTCTGGATGATAGATGCCGCGGTCCGCCGACGTTCGCGCTGTTTGCCCGTCGCCAGTGCGCCCACCGGTCCTCGCATCGCCGAGCTGACCGAGCGCAAGCTCCGCATTTATCATTTCGTTTGTGAGTGCGTTAAGCAGCCGGACCGCTTCGAGCTCGTTGCCGTCTTCGCCGATGAGGGCGGCAACGATGTCCAGTTGCAGGTCGATGCGGTGCTTCAGGTTCTGTATGCGTGAATTGGAAGGGTCGAGTTCCACAGTGTTGCTCCAGAGCAATTAAAAGCAGGGTAGGTTAAGTAAAGAGGTGCGTCCTTTGTCCCGCTCGCGGGGCTGCAGGCACGTGACGAGAACGAATTGATTGCCGCTGCAGAAAGCTGTGCAGGCGTGCAGTCAGTCGCGAACAGCGCATAGAATGAGATGACCACGGTGCAAGTTTGCAGAAAGCGGGTGGAGGCGGCCGGCGCCGAGTAGCACTGAGGGCGCGAGCGGAGTGAGAATCCCTGACCACGATGACGTAGGGGCGCGAGCAGTAATACTGCGAAGCCCGTCTGGTCACGCAAGTCGACAGCAGTGTCTTCTCGTGACCGGAGAAATATGTCTTGCAGATGGGGTGGCCGGATAGCTGACAGACAGGTATTTCCTGGAGGCCGTCACAGCACCGGCTTGACGGTATGGGCTGGCGGTTCAGGGCAACAAGTCCGGTTCGCATTGGCCGAGGGCGCAGTTCGCTTGTCCGAAGTCTAGCCGGCGCACGCATAGACCCCAGCCAATAAGACTACGTGAGGGCCAATCTCCTGCAGCGCCTTCGGCATGACGACAATTAGGTCGGCGACTACGCGGTAGGTGGCGCGTGGGACGCTGCGATGGGCAATCCGACTACATGTGGGCGGCACGTGCCGCGATTTGCAGGATGGGGAAGTCTCATTGGGGATGCAGGCACGCGTGGCTGGGGATGCCCTGCGACTATGCTCTAAGCAAATTGGGTTCATTGTCACACGTGGTTCGTGAAGGGCGCTTTCCGAAAATCGGCGATTGACTATGGGGTATTTGGTTAAGAACGGTAAAATCGAAAGTTTTGATGGGATGCATCCAGCTCGCGGATAGCGCGCGCGATCGGGGTCGATCCGTTCTCCAAGACGCATGAGGCCGGCGGCATATGAATATAGTTCGCTTGACATGCCGCAGCTCTCCGAATCAGTTGACGTCACCGCCGACGACATCGGCCGAGAGGCCGCCACGATGGTGATCGCGGCGATTCGCTCCTCATCGGTCCGTGGACCTCCTGCTGAGTAAGGCAGGAGGCCCTGAATTTGCGCCTTCGACAGGGCGGCCGGTCATAGATGGAGGTCGCGATGCGCAGCCTCTCTGAGGTGCAAAAATCGGATAGTTATTGTCGGCCAAAACTAGCGATGATTTCGGACCTGATGGCGGTTGCGGTGTATAGAGAAGTTTCTAGCGGCAGGTTCCCGAAGGCAAGCTGGCAAAGTAGGTAGTTGGCACCTGCCTCCTCCATCTGGTTAAGAAGGAGCTGTCGGACGGAAGCTGGCGTTCCGACGACGCACAATTCGTTCTCGAGCGCTGCATCGAAGGTCAGCGGCAGGTTAGGTGGTGTCGGAATGGCGTTCAACTCGTAAGCGAATCTAAAGCTCTCGAGCCATCGCTGATAAGCGGTTTCCGCTGCTACATGGGCGTCTCGGTCAGACTGCGCAATCACGACCATGCGGAGCAGACCAAGAAACGGCTCCCGTTCGTCCGCGTCTGTCATGCGCGCCCGATGCGAGCGGAACGCATTCGTAATGTTTCGAACAGCAGAGGAGCGGCCTTGGCACGCCAGATTGGCGCCATTTGCAGCGGCCCACTCCGCCGATTCGGTCCGACTGCTCGTGAGCCAGGTCGGCGGATATGGATGCTGATGAGGCTTCATGGTCAAAGGTATCTCGCTCAGCTCAAAAAATCGTCCGTGATAGGATAGCGTATGCCCCTTCATCGCGGCATTTAGGATTTCGCTCGCTTCCTCATAACGCTCTGGCGCCACGTCCGCGCTGACGCCGAAATAGCCCCATTCGGTCGGCAGGGAGCCACGTCCGATACCGAGCTCAAGCCTGCCGCCGCTCAATTGGTCAAGCATGCAGATCTCTTCGAATGCGCGCAAAGGATGATAGAGGTTGAGCAACAGGACCAGCGGACCAACGCGCAGTCTTTGGGTACGCTGCGCGACGCTTGATAAAAATAGATTCGGCGACGGCCCTCTGCCATGTGGTGTGCAGTGGTGCTCGGCTAGGTGATAAGCGTAAAATCCGAGAGAATCACACGCCTCCGCCAACTTGAGGCGATCTTCGTATTGTCGCGCGACATCGCGGCCGTCGTCGTCCAAATGGTCGAAAATGCCGCACGTTAGTCTTGAATGAGGGCTGTTTTTCACTTGATCATCTCCGTTTGTGGAATAGGAGTCCCAGTTGCCTGATGCCGTCGGTCTCAAAGATGGCTCGTTCGCTATTTGACTGCCTTTGACTCTTCTCGTTGGGTGCAAGCCATGAGCTTGCACGATGCGATTGGGTCATGAGAATCTGCAAATGGCAGTCTGATCACTACTTCGACAGGAGCTCGCGAAGCGCCGCCACACCGAGCATGTGCTCCACCAGAAGCATCGTTAGCTTCACGTTCTCCTCTTCCAGGGCCCTCAATCGCTTGGTCGCAGGAGCGTCCATGCCGTCATACTTGGCTTTCCAATTGTAGATCGCCGCTTCAGAGGTCCTGTGCCTGCGAGCTAGATCGGCCGCTTTCCCGCCAGCCTCATGCTCCCTCAATATCGCGATAATGTGCTCTTCCGTGAATCTCGATCGCGATCGCTTCATCTGTCCGCCGTTCTTGGGGCAGGACTTGCGCTCCAGCTGGAGCAAATGGCCAATAAGAGGTCATCTGCCGCGCGCCAGCACGAAGCGTGGGTCGGAGGGGATTCTAGAAGGTTCAAGTTCAGCGGAGTCTGCTGCAACTTCCTGCCTTTCAAGCCCGAAAAGAGGCTTGCCAAGGCCGATTTGCAACACTGAGGGTTGGCACGGGTACTATTTGTCGATCATCGGACGTAACTCATCCCCCGTTGCATCGACATCAGGCAGCTCCGCGAGCGCTGCAGCGAGCGCGAGAAATGCTCCGAAAGCCGCGAGTACAAGAGTGCTGGCGAGTATCGCTTCACCAAGGTCGTGAGGGTGCTTAATCATCTGTGTCACTGGTTGAATTGTGGAAGGTTACGCGTCGGCCCGATCAGTTCTGCTCGACGGCTTCAACATGCCCGTCGCGCCACCGGTAAACGAGAAATCCAGGAGCCGCGTTGTCACCCTTGGAATCAAACAGGACTGGGCCGATCACGGTATCGATCGGCCGCGAACGAAGTGCGTCGGCCACTCGTCGAGCATCGAAAGATCCGGCCCGCTTGACCGCCTCTGCCCATGCTTGGACGGCTGCATAGGCGTAAAGCGTATAGCCCTCGGCTGACAGGTTGGCAGCGGTGAGTTTGGCCGCGATGCCGGCTGCGTTGGCATTCTTGACGGGGTCGGGCATGAAGGTGAACAATGTGCCATTTCCCGCACTGCTGGTAATGGCCCAGAATTCAGACGTCATCAGTGGATCGTTTGCCATGACGATGAGGCCAGCACCTGCCTCTGACGCCTGACGTACGATCAGTCCAACTTCGGTATGATAGCCGCCGATATAGGCGACCCGCACCCCATCCTTCTTCATTCTTGAGACCAGCGCCGCGTAGTCCTTTTCGCCGGCTACATAGCTTTTTCGAATGACGTGCTCACCGGATCTCTGAAGCTGTGCCGCAACCACGTCAGCAACGCCCTTACCGGCCGTGCTCTTGTCATCGAGCACTGCGATCGTCTCGTTATGATGATTTGCGTGAATGTACTTAGCTGCAACGAGACCCTGTTGGTCGTCACGACCGCAGATCCGAAACAGCGTCTTAAGGCCACGTTCTGTCAGCTGAGGATTTGTCGAGCCGGGTGACATTTGAATGATGCCTGCTTCGTCGTAGACGTCGGAGGCCGGGATCGACGAAGAAGAGCAAAAATGACCAACGACCAGCCGGACGCGCTCGGTTGTAAGCTTATTGGCAACTGCGACGGCTTGCTTGGGGTCGCAGGCGTCATCGACGACGGTCAATATGAGCTTGGTATCGGGAAATAGGCCCGAGGCGTTCAAGGCATCGACGGCGGCCGCCGTTCCATCGCGCATTTGTGCGCCAAACGCAGCGCTACTTCCGCTCATGGGACCAGCCACGGCGATATTGACGTCCGAGGCACGCGTGGTCGAGCCGACGGCGCAGAAGAGTAGGGCTGCACTGGCAGCCAAAGCGTAACACCGACCCAACATTGTAGAGCTCCAATGCTCAGCTGAAGTGAACCGCCAGCGCTCGCGGCTCGACTTGCTTCCAGGCCTCGGTGGGATTTCTTCTGCCAAGCCAAGTCATGCGCGTCAGCTGGCCACACCGCGACCACGGTAGAGCCTACAATTTGACGTTACGTGCGGTTCAAGCCCCTTTGTGAAACTATCCAGCCATGGCCTCGGCGCAAAGATCGGCGACGTGCTGCGCGCGTCGCTACGCCTAAGCCGTCAGTACGGCTGATCCTCCAGCCCGGCAAGGGCTAGGTCGAGATACTGCATGAGAGTAGGGTCCCAACCAGCCAGACTGCGGGGAGCACTCAACCGCGCAAGGACCTTCAGGATCGTCGAAACGCGTGAATCGGCTCCGGCGATTTCGCCGATCAGCAATCGCGCTGCAACCGCAACAGCTTTTGCTCGCTCACCACAAGGGTGTTCGCCCCGATCCATGCAATCACGCAGTTCGTCGCGGATCCGCCGCCACCGCTCCTCGCGCTCTGCAGCTAATGTGCACGTACATCGGGACGTCTGACGACGTGTCTCGACCCGAGACATCGCATCCAAGGTGGCAGGCAGCTCATCTACACTTACCTGGATCTCACTGCCCGTCGTCATGTCGCGTAAACGATCTCGCAACAGGGTCGCTCGAGCGACTTGAAGTTCGATCCGCTCCAAATGTTTGCGCAGCAGATCAATAAGTGACGTCGTGCCCTCCATCGCCTTGCGGATCTCGTGAAGGGAGAAGCCAAGCTCACGTAGCGCGCGAATCTGATGAACCCGTTGAACGCTTTCACGATCGTACATTCGGTGACCGCCGTCTGTACGCTCGGACGCGGCTAAGAGTCCCGTATGTTCATAATGATGCAGCGTGCGCACCGTCACTCCGGTCGCCTCTGCAAGTTCGCCAATGCGCCATCGACGGCGTCGTGGTGTAGCTTTGCTCATGTTGTTCAATTTCAAAGCCTACAACCTGACGTCACGTATGATTCAAGCTATTTCAAAGCTCTAGCTGGATCGTCTTCCATTCCAGCGTAAGAGATGGTGACTATCCTCAGAATGGTTGGCGATCAACCCTTAGGTGAAATGGTGATCAACAAGTTCATCAGGCATGCCAGCCTAGACGCGCCGATCTCTGTACGATCCAAGATGAGTTTGGCGACTGCCGTTTGGTTTTCAGGCGTTCGCATCGACGGCGGTAACGCGTTGATTGCGACATCAAAGACGCTTCCTAAGACAGAGAGTTCTTCCGGATCGAATACGCCGCTGTATTGTTCCAACGTTCGGCTCCTTGTTTGTCATTGCGCCAAGGCAGCGCACGTCGTCAAGACGTTTGGCCGCGGTAGGGCCAAAAGAAGTCAGACCGGCGGCGCGGAGCGATGAAGATGCGGTGCCCTTTCAGGTGATGCGACAAGGCAACACAGGTGCGTGGTGTCTTGCAAAATCGCACGAGCGATTCCCGTCATCTGTACAATCGGTAGGCACGCCGGCTGCGCGTCATGTGCGACTGGGCGAAGCGAATCGGCTCCGTGCATTACGAGCACTACTGGCTCTGGGCGTGGACGGCGCGCCCCGAGCCGATGTTAGTTGCAGCGCTAAAGGCGAGGGCTTGGCTTGAGCGAGGCCTCGAGTGCGTGGTGCTCGTTCCTTCGGTGTGTGGCCTTCTAAAACAAGCAACAGGCGGACTTGAGCCGCCGCCCGCACGTCGGGCGTGATACCAATGTGCGAACCTCGCAATAACGTCATGATGGCCGCCTGGGCGGCGAAGCCGCGGGACGTTCATGAACCAAGAATGAGTTAAAGCAGGAGAAGTCTAAAGCGCGGCTGTCCAGACATGCAGCCGGATACAAGGTTCGCACACGTTTTCAGGAGTCCTCACGATAGCCGCGAGGCAACTCTCGTCAAGCTTCCTTCAGTATCCACTTGTTCTGAGGCGTAGATCATGGAGCAATCATCACTCGCAGATGTCATGCGAGCCGCTTCCTGCAACAATATCTCGCGCATCCAGATGCTTTCCGGATCGCTGTTGTGAACGACAGGCCATTGGACCGCTTCGGTAAAGGTGGGAAACGGCTGCGGAAGCTCGGCAATCCGAAGGGGCATCGTCCTTTCGAAATGCTTAACGAGCCTTAATGGCATGGTCCCTATCCGGCTCGTGCCTACCAGCATGGGCGGGATCATGCCGTAGCTCTGCACGAGAATATCGATGCGTCGGTTGAGGCCGCGATCGAGCAGAAACGACTCCTCGATGGGAGGCTTGCGCGCAACTCCGAGCTTAACCGCAACATGGCCCATTGACATGTATCGATCAAATGTAAGCCGCCGCCGTAGCTGTCCGTTCGTGCCGCAGCCTACGCACACAAGCCTCTCCTCGAACAGGGCTATCCGCGGGTGCGCGCTGGACATGAATAGTTCCGGGAGGATAACAAAATCAAGCTCGCCGCGCCGGAAAAGTTCATCGTGCTCATGAGCGAGCGTCACCAGTTCGAAGCTGACGGCGGGTGCTTCTCGCGCGACACGCTCGACGACATGTCGAAAGAATACGATCGTCATAAAATCAGACAGGCCGATCCTGAACCGCCGGTTCGATTGCGCCGGGTCGAACGCATCCCGCGCGATAATGGAGAGCTGGATGTGCGTCAGCGCCTCGCGAACGGGCGCCGCCAGTCCCTCTGCGCGTGAGGTCAGGACAAGTTCCCGGCCTCTCATCGCAAACAGCTCATCACGGAAATAGGAACGCAGCCGGGCAACGGCTGCGCTCATAGCCGGCTGACTGAGATTAATCTTGCGTGCGGCTGCGGTAAGGCTGCGCTCGGTCATTAGAGCATCGAGGGCGACGAGAAGATTCAGATCCAGGCCGTTGAAACGCATATCTTATTATCCGACGCGATCGTCTTTACAGTGCATCAATGAGTGACAACGGCTGCATCTGAAGCAGTGTCATTGGCTCGTCCGAATCAACTCCGTTCCGCTCGTGCGATTGCAAAAAAGCTCGCGGATCATCGCAGAATGGCGCGCAGTGCGCTCGGACGACGACCTACGGCTCGAGCCCGTCGGGGACGCGAGCCTGATCGAGCTCGTCGATTCCAGGCACTCTCACAACTCGACTTAGTCGAGTCGCCATTGGCAAACCAGCCTAAGTGCCTCTCCCACCATAGCCATGGGGTCGCCCGATGTGCCCCGTCCGCCGGCGCAGCGTTGGTCAGGAGGCAAAACTACAACCTGACGCAGTGTCGGGTTCAAGCGATTTAATTGGCTTCGCCAAATACCATCGTACTCGAAAGCTCGCGTCCTTGCGCGATGGCGTCGGACCTTGCGTGCAGTACAAGCGCACTACACCACGCTTTGTGGGATCGTTAAGCGCACGGGCAGGCAATCGTTCACAATCCCGGGCCGGCTCGCGCGTGCGTTTTGCAGCATGGCCGTCCGGGAAGTTAAAATGACAAGGCAGCCACGTCGAATGATTAGCAGGATATTTGCATCTGCCGAGGCGGCGGCTTGTGGCGGACCTAGCAGCGCCTGCGCGTTGGGGGCTCCCGATGCGCAGATCCCATGTTGGATGCTTCCTCCAACAATATCCGCCTCATCCAAATGCTCGCCGGATCGGTATTGTGGAACGCAGGCCACTGCACGGCCTCGGTGAATGTCGGCAGTGGGAGTGGTGGCTCGACGATCCGCAGGGGCATCCGCTTTTCGAAGTGTCTGGCGAGACGTAAGGGCATTGTTCCTATACGGTCCGTGTCCAACAATATGGGCGGAATCAGGCTAAAGCCCTGCACAACGACCTCGATGCGCCTTTTCAAGCCGTGCTCGAGCAAGAACCACTCCTCGAGGTTGGGCCTCAGTGCCCGTCCGAACTTGGCGGTGACGTGCCCCATCGAATTGTATTTCTCGAATGTAAGTGGTCGCAACAGCTGCTTGTTCGTGCGGCATCCCACGCATACGAGGGTCTCATCGAATAGCGTCGCCTTAGGATGCGCGCTCGACATGAACAATTCTGGCAAAATGAGAAAATCGACTTCGCCGCGGCGAAGCAGCTCGCCGGGTTCATCGGAAAATGGCAGCAATTCGAAGCGCACCGCAGGCGCCTCCTGCGCCATACGATCGACGATTCTCCGAAAAAATACGATCGTCATGAAATCGGAGAGAATGACCCTGAAGCGTCGGCTCGACTGGGTCGGGTCGAACGCATCCCGAGAAATGATCGACAGTTGGATGTGCAGCAGGGCCTCGCGAACCGGACCCGCAAGCGCCTCCGCGCCGGGCGTTGGGACGAGCTCGCGACCTCTCATCGTAAACAATTCATCGCGAAAATAACTGCGCAGCCGCGCGATCGCAGCGCTCATCGCGGGCTGGCTCAGGTTAATCTTGCGTGCCGCCGCGGTGAGGTTGCGCTCCGTCATCAGAGCATCGAGCGCAACGAGAAGGTTTAGATCAAGTCCATTGAACCGCATGTCGTGAGTCTATCCATCGTGTGGATGTGTTCTATCGAAACAATCGATTTTACCAAACTACGGAATGTTGGATAGCAAACATCAGTTTGGAAAATGAATTAGGTATGCCACGATGGCTATTGGTCGTACGCGGGCTCCGAGAAAAACTCCTGGACGTGCGAGCACCTGCCGAATCCGTTTGGGAAGTGGCCATCTGTGCCGCACGCGAGTTGCGCCTCTTCCAGGTGCGACCATCACGCGCTGCGACGCTCGGCAGGCCTCGATAAACCTTCGTATGCGTGTTCCATCCCTTTCCATATCGGCGGTTTACCCGCGTACACTTGAGGGCCTGCTCAGCCTCACCTTAGTGTCGCGACCAAGCGGCGTTCGCAGATCGCGGATGCCGAATGTTTCCGGCGACTGGCCAAATGGCGCGCCTGTCCATCGCAATGCAAGGCGGGTCGAAGATGCATAGGACCGAAGTTGATCTGGTGCCAGCTGCGTGTGCCATCGATGAGCTTTCACGCATCGATGGCCAGCCCTCCGATGCGGTAATGCCCAACCGCCCGATTGGGATGTCCGGGCATATGTCGACCATGGCATTGGCTGCAACGACACGTGCGAGCTGCGCGATCGTTTCGCCGCTAACGATGGCGCCATTCCGCTTCGGTCTGCTCCCGCGCGGTCTGGCGAGGAAAGCCGAGCGCGGATGCCGCGCACCAACACATTCCAGATTGACCGACGGTTCGGCGAATAGCGAGCTTCTTACGTGACCATCTCCGCTCTCATCCCCACTGGCGCAGGGAAGTCCGCCATGAATATTGCCGTGTCCCGGTCTGCGGAAGAGCCTTCCGCGCGCACTCAAGTCCAGTGGAGCCTTCGCTGGGAAAACGAGCTGCAGCTCGCCGATCATGCCGAGCTTGCCGACTTCTTCCGTAGGAGCTATGGGCCGACCGGTGCGTTCAATGCGCAGCCATTCGAGGGTAATCGAAGTTGGGCCGGTGCAAGGCCTGAAGTGCGCGTAATCGGTTACGACGCGCGCGGCGTCGCTGCTCATATCGGCCTACTACGCCGCTTCATCAAGATTGATGGCGTCGATCTTCTCGTGGCCGAACTTGGCTTATATGCCGTGCGTCCAGATCTTGAGGGGCTCGGAATCAGCCACTCGATGCGCGTGATGTATCCTGCGCTGCGGGAGTTTGGGGTGCCGTTCGGCTTTGGTACGGTCCGGCCTGCGCTTGAGAAGCATCTCACCAGACTGGTCGGAAGGCAGGGCTTGGCAACCCTCATATCTGGCATTCGCGTCCGCTCCACCCAGCCAGATGTCTACCCCAATTTGTCGCCGATCCGCATCGAAGACGTGCTCGTGGTGGTGTTCCCGGTTGGACGCTCAATGGGCGAGTGGCCGGCCGGAACAATTATCGATCGGAACGGGCCCGAGCTGTGAACGAACTCATCCCCCTGTCTGCGGTGCGGCGCAACTACGGCGACGTCGGCGGAAGTCGCTCGGTTTACTTAACCTTCGATGATGGGCCCAATCCATTCTGCACGCCGGATGTTCTCGATGTGCTGACGCAGCATCGGGTGCCCGCGACGTTCTTCGTTATCGGCACGTATGCGGCCGACCAACCTGAACTCATTCGACGAATGATCGCCGAAGGGCACGAGGTTGCAAACCACACGATGACGCATCCCGATCTGTCCAGATGCGAAGCAGCGGAGGTACAGGATGAGGTGCTAACGGCGAGCAGGACAATCCGTTTGGCATGCCCGCAAGCGTTGCCGCGGCACATACGGGCACCCTACGGCATATGGACCGAAGACGTGCTTGCTACGTCAGCCAAGGCTGGCCTCACAGCTGTGCACTGGTCGGTCGATCCGAGAGATTGGGTGCGCCCTGGGGTTGATGGCATCGTGAACTCAGTGCTGGCGGCGGTTCGCCCGGGTGCAATTGTGCTCCTGCACGACGGGTATCCTCCCGGCGAGGAGAGTTCGTGCACTGACGCCACTTCGCGTGAACAGACCGTGCGGGCGCTGACATATCTGATTCCGGCACTGCAACTGCGCGGGTTCGAAATCCATCCGCTTCCTCAACTTCACTGAACAAAACTGGAACCCCATGGATCTGCTCGCTACAACCAGCGCCGTCGCCGTTTCGTCTTATGCGCTGCTATCGACCATCTACAAGAGCGCGCAAGCGCTTTACGCTCAGCCGGTCAAACCCTCTTCGCTGCAGAACGATCTCGGACAAGCCGAGGCGGTTCTGCCCAGCGTAGATGTCATCGTGCCCAGTTTCAATGAGGACCCACACACACTCTCCGAATGCCTCGCGTCGATTGCAAGCCAGGACTACGCTGGAAAACTGCAGGTCGTTATGGTCGACGACGGGTCCGCAAATCGCGACCTTGTGGGACCTGTACACAAAATCTATGCGAACGATCCGAGGTTTCGCATCATCTTGCTGGCCAAGAACGTCGGAAAGCGCAAGGCGCAGATTGCCGCGATACGCAGCTCTTCCGGCGATCTGGTCCTAAACGTCGACTCGGATACGATTCTTGCCGCCGACGTGGTCACGAAGCTTGTATTGAAGATGCAGGACGCCGACGTCGGCGCGGCCATGGGGCAGTTGATAGCGAGCAATCGCAACGAAACCTGGCTGACCAAGCTGATCGATATGGAATACTGGCTGGCTTGCAACGAAGAGCGCGCGGCGCAGGCACGCTTCGGCGCGGTCATGTGCTGCTGCGGCCCATGTGCCATGTATCGTCGCTCTGCGCTCGCCTTGCTGCTTGATCAATACGAAACACAGTTCTTCCGTGGAAAGCCAAGCGATTTCGGCGAGGATCGTCATCTAACGATCCTCATGCTCAAAGCGGGGTTTCGAACCGAGTATGTCCCCGACGCGATCGCAGCGACAGTGGTGCCGGACAGCCTTGGACCATATCTGCGACAGCAACTTCGCTGGGCCCGCAGTACCTTCCGGGACACGTTTCTTGCGTTGCGCCTGCTGCCCGAGCTGGATCGCTATCTCACGCTCGACGTTGTCGGACAAAATCTCGGCCCCTTGCTTCTCGCTTTGTCATCACTGGCTGCGCTCGCACAGTTCATTATCGGCGGGTCGGTGGCCTGGTGGACGGTGTTGACGATTGCAGCAATGACGATGGTTCGGTGCAGCGTTGCAGCGTTCCGTGCTCGCGATATGCGGTTTCTCGGCTTCTCGCTCCACACACCAATCAATATCTTTCTCTTGCTGCCATTGAAAGCCTACGCGCTTTGTACATTGAGCAATAGCGATTGGCTGTCGCGCAAAGTCACCGTGCAAAGCACAGGAGAAAAGAAGGCCGTCATCCCGCATGCGACCGCCGCAACGGGTCCCGCAAGAAGTGGGGTGAGCTCTAGCGCAATTCGCAAGTCCGGGCTTTCGCACCGTCCATCGGGCTTGGCCGCCACCGACAGTGTGTGCGGTCGTGATTGATCGAGCGCCTACAAATAGGTTGAATGACCAGTGACACCGGACAAGAACTACCAGCTGTTGGAGCGCGAATTGGCCGTCGATGATCCATGGCGGCTCGACAGCAATTCGTTCGAGCAGGAGCGATACGCGCAAATGCTCCGGATGTCGCGTTGCAACGGTGACGTTGTGCATGCCCTCGAAGTCGGATGTGCAGCCGGCGCCTTCACCGAAATGCTGGCGCCGCACTGCCAACGGGTCACCGTGGTCGATGTCATGCCGCAGGCGATCGAGCGTGCTCGCCAACGGACCAGGAGGTGGTCGCATATCACGTGGATAACCTGCGACATTCAGCGGTTCTCGACCGCTGAGCAGTTCGATCTGATCGTCGTGGCCGAGGTTCTTTACTACCTCAAGGACATCGCCGAGATGCACGCAGCCATCCGCAACCTGGTGGGTATGCTTGCACCAAACGGCACCCTGGTGTTCGGATCTGCGCGTGATGCCGCGTGTCGACGCTGGGGGCATGCCGCCGGTGCTGAAACGGTGATTTCTCTCTTCAATGAGAGTTTATCTGAAGTCGAGCGTCTGCATTGCCATACTGAATCGGTCAACGAAGATTGTTTGATCGTCCTGTTTCGGAAGCCGACTAACTCGTCAGAACAACCAAATCGCGGTCATTAGGCCAGGGGGTCGTATGCGCATCTGCGGCATCAAGTTAACACATGACGGGGCAATCGCTGTCGTCGAGGACGGGAAACTTGTCTTTTGTACCGAGCAAGAGAAGCGCGGCAACAATCCGCGGTATCAATCCATCGATAACCTCGATGCAGTCGTGCTCGCGTTGGCTGAGCATGGCCTCGATCCACGAGACATTGATCAGTTTGTCATCGACGGCTGGGATGGGGAGATCGAGTCGCAGTTCCAGGTTCTCAGTGGGGCGGTTCCAATCGCGTTGAAGGGGGCGCCATATGTCGAACGCCATGCCGAGGGCCTTCTAGATTCGGTCGATGGCTATGGCCTGATCCTCGGCGGCAAGGTGTTTCCCTATAAGAGTTACCCGCACGTCACGGGCCACGTCGCCTCGGCATACAGCACCAGCCCGTTTGCCAGTGCCGGAAAGCCCGCGTTCTGTCTGGTATGGGATGGCTGCATCTTTCCACGTCTTTACTATGTCGAACCTCGAGGCGCGCGGCTCATTGCCAGCCTGTTTCCGATGATGGGTCATGCCTATGCTGCCGCGGGCCTTCATTTTGGGCCTTACAGGCAGCCGAATCGCACCAATTGGGACTTGGGCATCGCCGGCAAGCTGATGGCTTATATTGCGCTTGGCTCTGTCGACGAAGCCATCGTGGCTGTGTTTCAGGAGCTTTACGAAAAGCGCTTCGCTGCGGATACAGAGCAGGCCCGTCGCTACCGCGCTGACATCAACAATGCGGAGGCGTCGCTTGCCGCTGTGCACGACTTTTTCGAGGCGAGCGCGCTGCGCCTGACGGCCAAGCGAGGCGAAGACGTCCTTGCGTCGTTTCATGTGTTCCTGGAACGTCTTCTTGTCCGGGAAATCGCGATGGTGCTGCTGCGGCACTCGTCGCTTCCGGGCGCGCGAAACCTATGCGTGGCCGGAGGGTGCGGCCTCAATATCAAGTGGAACAGTGCGCTTCGCGCGACGGGATTGTTCGATGATGTCTGGGTGCCGCCGTTTCCAAATGACAGCGGCTCGGCAATTGGCGCTGCTTGCAGCGCGATGGCGGCACAAAAGGGGTTCGGGCCGCTGGAATGGTCGGTCTACAGTGGTCCGGCGCTGCAGGCCAGCGAAAACCCGCCAGAATGGGAGGCCACGCCATGCACTCTGCGTGAGCTTGCGGCTATTCTCGCCGACAACAAGCCCGTAATCTTCCTTTCGGGACGCGCCGAGCTTGGGCCGCGGGCGTTGGGTGGCAGAAGCATTCTCGCAGCGGCGACCTCGCCGGCAATGAAGGATCATCTCAACGACATCAAGCGCCGTGAGCATTTCCGGCCGGTGGCACCGATTTGCCTGGAGGATCGGGCGCCAGAGATCTTCAGCCCCGGGACGCCAGATCCCTATATGCTGTTCGATCACCAGACCCGGGCGGAGTGGCGCGATAAGGTCCCTGCTATCGTCCATCTGGACGGCTCTGCGCGGTTGCAGACAGTTGCCCGCAACTCTCCGCACAAAATCGCCGAGCTGCTTGTCGAGTTCGAGCAGCTCACGGGCATTCCGCTGCTTTGCAATACGAGTGCAAACCTCCACGGACGAGGATTCTTCCCGGACGCGGCCGCCGCCTGCCAATGGGGGCGCGTAGAGCATGTGTGGTGCGACGGTCTGCTCTGGACCAAAACGGTCGTAAGCAAGCCAACGTCCGCTGAGCGGCTTCTGTCAGCCTAAGATGAACATGCCCACCGCAATCGAGCTTGCCGGCGTAAGAAAATCATTTGGCGACAAGATCATCGTCGATGAGCTGTCGTTCTCGGTTGCGCGCGGAGAATGCTTCGGCCTGCTCGGGCCGAATGGAGCCGGCAAGAGCACAATTGCACGTATGCTGCTTGGGATGATCTCGCCGGACGCGGGCAAGATTACAGTCCTCAACGAGCCTGTGCCTGCCCGCGCTCGTGTAGCACGTGTGCGCATTGGCGTTGTGCCGCAGTTCGATAACCTCGAACTCGAGTTCACCGTACGCGAGAACTTGCTGGTATTTGGCCGCTACTTCGGCATGAGTGCTCGCAAGGTCGAGACGATCGCACCCTCGTTGCTCGAGTTTGCGCGGCTCGAAAGTAAGGCGGACGTGCGCGTCGCGCATCTGTCGGGCGGCATGAAGCGTCGGCTGACATTGGCGCGCGCCCTGATCAATGATCCGCATCTGCTTGTGATGGATGAGCCCACGACCGGCCTGGATCCGCACGCGCGCCACCTGATCTGGGAACGTTTGCGCGTTCTGCTTGCGCGGGGCAAGACAATCCTGCTCACCACTCACTTCATGGAAGAAGCCGAACGCCTATGCGATCGTCTTTGTGTGCTCGAGAGTGGACGCAAGATTGCCGAAGGAAAGCCGGACGCCTTGATCGACGAGCATATCGGATGCGACGTGATCGAGATCTATGGCGGTGATCCACATGAGTTCGGTGAACTGCTCAAGCCTTATGCTCGGCACATCGAAGTGAGTGGAGAGACGCTGTTTTGCTATGCGCCCTATCCGGAGCAGGTACGTGTGCAACTGCGCGGGCGAGCGGGCCTTCGCATTCTGCAGCGGCCGCCGAACCTTGAAGACGTGTTCTTGCGGTTGACCGGGCGCGAGATGGAGAAATGAGCGATGGGTGAAAGCTATGCGGCGTTGATGCCGGCTAACGCGTACAACTGGATCGCGGTATGGCGTCGAAACTTCCTGGCATGGAGGAAAGTCGCACTCGCATCGGTTCTCGGCAACCTCGCAGATCCCATAACCAACCTGTTCGGTCTTGGCTTTGGTCTTGGGCTAATCGTAGGCCGCGTTGAAGGGACTTCGTACATCGCGTTTCTGGCAGCCGGCATGGTCGCGACCAGCGCCATGACGTCCGCGACCTTTGAAACGATGTATGCAACCTTTGCTCGGATGGATGCCAAGCGAACCTGGGAAGCAATCCTGTCCACACAACTCACGCTTGGCGACGTCGTTCTGGGCGAATTGGTGTGGGCGGCCAGCAAGTCCGTTCTGGCAGGAGCCGCAATCGGGATCGTCGCTGCGACGCTCGGTTATGCGTCCTGGGCGTCCGTTTTGTATGCGATGCCGATGGTCGCCCTGACCGGCCTTGTCTTCGCAAGTCTGGCGATGGTCGTCATATCTCTTGCGCCAAGTTACGATTACTTCGTGTTTTACCAGACGCTCATTCTGACACCGATGGTGTTTTTGTGTGGCGCAATCTTTCCGATGAGTCAACTGCCGAGCTCCTTTCAGCAGGTCGCCGGCTTGTTGCCGCTGGCGCATTCGGTCGATCTCATTCGCCCGGCGATGCTGGAGCGTACGGCTGGTGGCGGGGCTGTCTTCCATGTCGGTGCGCTCTGCATGTACGCGGTATTACCTTTCTTTGTGTCGACGGCATTGTTTCGGCGCCGCCTGCTGCGTTGACGAGATTCGCAATGCTCTCTGTATTGGCGGCAACGTGAGTTGCCACAGGAGCAGCTGCAATGGCTTTAGAAGGACGCGATCATTCCCAGGTCTACGCCGCCGGATCGGTCGAGCGGTGCGAGAACGCCGAGCACCTCAATAGGTCGAGCCGGCTCGGCGCCGGGTCTCGCTTCGCAAGAGCATTGGTTGTGCTGCGTGGCCCCCGTGGCCGAGAGGGCGTGACAGTACAGACGATTTAGTTGGGGAGGGCGGTTCGCTTTCCTGTCATGATCAAATGGAGAGCAAGATGTTGTGTCTTGGAGTAAGTGGCGGTCTGGACAGAATCTATCAAAGCTCGCCCGAGCTGCCCAACACATTTCTGCACGATGGCGCTGCGGTGCTCGTGCGGGATGGCCGTGTGCTTGCTGCTGTCGAAGAGGAGCGCCTCAATCGAGTCAAGCACTCCAACAAGTTCCCAAGCAACTCGATCCGATACTGCCTTTCAACTGCAGGAGTTGAGCTTGGCGAGATCGACCGCATCGCGTTCTATGCGACTGAAGCCTACTGCAATACCATGCTGGAGCGGCTGTTTGTTTCTCAGCCAGTGCCGTTGGACGCCAAACTGTTGCTACGTCAGCTGCTGGCACGGGAGTTCGGCACCGAGGTCGATGCGTCGCGCGTGTCCTTCGTAAATCACCATGAAGCGCATGCCGCGAGCGCATTTGCCATGTCTGGATTTGAGCAAAGCCTGATCTTTACGGTCGACGGCGGCGGAGACTTTCTCTCAGGTCTGCTGGCGGTGGGGTCTGGCACCGAAATTTCGCAACTCGCAAGCTTTCCAGAACATAATTCTCTGGGTTTGTTCTATCTCGAGACGATCCGTTATCTCGGCTACGGGTTGTTCGACGAGTACAAAGTGATGGGGCTTGCTCCCTATGGTGACCCTGCTCCCTATCGCGAGCTCTTCGCGCAGTTCTACGAATTGTTGGACAATGGTGGTTATCGAGTCCACCTGGATCGAATCGGCCCGGCCTTGATCCGCAGCATCCAGGTCCGGCGAAAGGGAATGGCATTCACGCAGCAGCATCGAGACGTCAGCGCTTCGCTGCAGGAAGCGCTGGAGCGGATCGTCTTTCATATCCTGCGGCATCATCGCGAAGCGACGGGCATGAAGCGCTTGTGCCTGGCGGGAGGCGTAGCTCACAATTGCACGATGAACGGCAAGCTGCTCTATTCCGGGCTTTTCGACGACATCTTCGTCCAGCCCGCGGCGCACGACGCCGGTTGCGCACTCGGCGCTGCGTTGATGATGTCAAACGAGCTGGGTCGGCCCGCGCCGCGCGAGCGATTGTCGGACGTCTATTGGGGACCCGATCTTGGGACCGAGCAAGCCATAGAACACGAGCTCAATGCATGGTCCGGCCACCTCGATTTTCAACGTAGTGATGACATCGCAGCCAGTGCAGCCGACTGGATGGCAGATGGCGCTGTCATCGGCTGGGTTCAGGGCCGATCTGAGTTCGGGCCACGTGCGCTTGGCAACCGCAGCATTCTCGCCGACCCGCGGCCGGCGGAAAACAAGAACCGCATCAATGCCATGGTTAAGAAGCGCGAGGGCTATCGTCCGTTTGCGCCATCAGTGCTGGAGGAGGATGCTAGTGAGTTCTTTGAGCTCCCAAGCGGCAAGCGGGAGTTTCCCTTCATGAACTTCGTGGTTCGTGTGCGCGAAGCCCACCATAGCGTGCTTGGTGCGATCACGCACGTTGATGGCACTGCTCGGCTGCAAACAGTCTCGCGGAGCACAAACCCTGCCTATTGGGATGTCATCAATGCATTCAAGAAGCGAACCGGCATCCCGGTTCTTCTAAACACGTCCTTTAACAACAATGCCGAGCCGATCGTGGATTCCGTTTCAGACGCCATCGTCACGTTCTTGACGACCGACCTGGACGGACTTGTAGTTGGGCCATTCCTCGTCAAGAAGCGGCCGGCAACGCTGCGGGATTGGTGCACACTCAGTGTTTCATTGCCTCCGTATGCATCCCTTCATCGTATTCGCTTTCACACAGCGGAAGATCGTCAGGAAACGGTCTGCGAGATCCGTATGGGACATTCGGGGCGCGAGAGCATGCGTATCTCGCATGAGCTCTTCGACCTGCTGATGCGGATCGAGGGGGAGGCCTCGCTCGGCTGGCTTCTCGACACAACTATGTTGGACCAGCCCCAACGCGAAGATCTCGTGAAGGAACTGCGACTCCTGTGGGAACAGCGCAGCGTTCGGCTGCATCCGCCACGCGCTGCTTGCGTCCGCATTAGAGCGCAAGGCGAAGCATAACCGGCGATCATGAATATGGCCATGGCAATGCCTCCGTGTACAGGAGGCTGGGCCGAGGTGGAGTTGGGCAGAATAGGCATCCGGTTGAAATCGGGTATATCGGCGCAAAAGCTCTGAATGGACAAGCTTTGAGAGAACCCACTACGAGGATAGCGCTGCTATGAAGTTTTACCGACGCAACGCACGAGCAGCACAAGCGCCGACCATAACATCGGCCACGACCATATGTGAGGTGTCTCCAATGACGTCTCTTGTTCAACCAGGAGTCCGGAAGGAGGCAATGCAGATGCTTGGCGGTTCGAAAAATGATCGGTTCGTTGTTTCCCGGCGACGTACGGGCTTGGGCGACTGCCTGTGGTCGCTGGCGGCGGCTTGGCGTTTTGCCCAGCGGACCGGACGGAACCTGGTCATCGATTGGCGGGGGTCCTGTTATCTCGATCAACCATTCACTAACGCCTTTCCGGTCTTCTTCGAGCCAGTCCAAGACATTGCTGGCGTACGGGTGATCTGCGACGACCAGATCAATCAGCGCTCATTTCCGGGACCGTTCTTCCCGGGATGGTGGAATAGGCCAACCATTGATTGCGCCTATCGGCCGGACGAGCAGATATTCCGGGAACGCGATGAGCTCGATCAGCTGTTCCAAAGTGAGCAAGATTGCGATGCAAATACGGTTGTGTGTGACGCCTGCCTGATGTGGCGCTGCGATGAAGAGGCTGAACGAGAGATCTTTCGGAGCATCAAGCCGCGATCCGAAGTTCAGGGGCGGATTGATGCCATCTTCCGTGAGCACTTTGAGCCGTACAGCGTGATCGGCATTCATGTTCGGCACGGCAACGGCGAGGATATTATGGGGCACGCGCCCTACTGGGCTGATCCCGAGCGCGCCCTGCGACAGGTCTGTAATGCGATCGACAAGGCCAAGGCGTTATCGCATGAAAAGCCTGTCAGGGCTTTCCTGTGCACGGACAGCGCGCTAGTCGTTGAAAAGGTGTCAGCTATGTTTCCCGACGTTTTCACGATTCCAAAGCGCTTCCATGCGCCTCAGGCCGGACCTTTGCACAGCGCGGCGCTCGGAGCCGAGGGCGGCTTTTCCGCTCTCATCGAGATGTATCTCCTTGCGCGATGCGACACTGTGATCCGTTTCCCCCCGACCAGCGCTTTCACGCGCTATGCGCGCCTCTTTGCGCCACGCGTTATAGAATTCGACTTGAACGATCCGAGCCGATTGATCTTGATTGAAGAAGCCTCACAAGAGCTGGTGGCTTCATGAAGGTGGTGCCCCGCCTCATCGATCTGATGGTCGCTTTTTGCATCAAGCAGTTCTGCCACCATGTTTCGGGGCGGCAATTGATTGCCCAAACCGACGCTCCAACGTGCCCTTGCCCTGGAGAACAGCAAGATGCTGCGGCCGAATGCCGTCCGCTGAAGCGCAATCTTGACAAGAGCGGCGTTAACGGACTGCCACCGCGCTAAGGAGGTGGATACCGTCCTCGGCTTGCCTCGCCAGGACCCGCAAGTGAAGCTTCTCGATGGCTCATCGCGGATTAAGTCTCTGAAGGAGGTCACGTTGAGCCAGCGAGTTCCGTGCGGCGGCCGGCCATTCGCTCGCGCGGGCTGACCATTGGGATCGAGCTGGACATTTAGTGCGCCCACTCGTGATCGTGCAACCCATCGGCGCAGCGATGTGCTGCGATGAGCTCGGTATCAGCTGCGAGAAAAAGCTAACGTATGGAGCTGGCACGTTAGGTTTCGTGTCGTATCGACACGGCTACTGAGTGTCTCCACCATCCTGACCAATCATTGCCTCGACGAGGAGCGTTCTTTATCCGCTCGTTCCTTCGGATTTCGCGATCACGAAAGCGCAGCTTGGTGTCTGGCCTAGCAGTGACCGAGTGTGCTCCAGGCATTGTGTGGATCATGCAACGTCGATGTCGCAAAGCACACGCACCATGTCTCGAATCCGCCAAGCTTTTGGCGTGCGCGACATTAGGACGCAAAACCGGAGCATCTTTGCGTGCATCGTAGTGGCCCAAATCCTGCTACGCGTTCGCCAGCGACGCTACAGGAGAGGAGGCGGGCGTGGGTCTCGATCTGCCAAACGACGATCTGGTCGCAAGTCCGCTGCCCGAGACACATTTGGGCTGTCCCTTTCGCGCCGATAAAGCCCGCGTCCACCAGGGAGAGCAGAAGACGATGTTGCTGACTGGGGCATCGCGCGGAATTGGGCATGCCACTGCTAAGCTGTTTTCGGAGGCAGGTTGGCGCATCATTTCTTGCGCGCGCCAGCCGTTCGATGGCGAGCGGTGCCCGTGGGACTCCGGGCGCGAGGATCATGTCCAGGTCGACCTTAGCGATCATCAAATGCTGCCGCGCTTGATCGCTCAGGTCAAGGAACGCTTGGCGGGCGCACCCTTGCACGCACTAGTGAACAATGCCGGCATCTCGCCGAAGACGTCCGATGGTGACCGGCTGACGTCGTTGACGACGTCAACCGAAATCTGGATGAGAGTGTTCCATCTGAATCTCGTGGCCCCGATCCTGCTGGCGAAGGGCTTATTCGACGAGCTAAGGGCCGCGTCAGGATCGATTGTCAACGTGACGTCGATCGCTGGCTCGCGGGTGCACCCGTTTGCCGGCAGCGCCTATGCGACGTCGAAGGCTGCGCTTGCGAGTCTCACACGCGAAATGGCCCACGATTATGCGCCGCATGGCGTTCGCGTGAACGCGATCGCGCCCGGTGAGATCAGGACGGACATGTTGTCGCCCGACACGGAAGCGCGTCTCGTGCCAAGCATCCCGTTGCGCAGAGTCGGAACACCCGACGAAGTGGCCAAGGTCATCTTCTTCCTATGTTCGGATGCCGCAAGCTACGTTACGGGGGCCGAGGTGCCAATCAATGGTGGGCAACATCTGTGACTAGAGCAAGCCTGGAAACGTCGCTGACCTGAGCTTCTGTGCTCGAGCTCGTGTTCTACGCTGACGTCGCGCACCTATTCCGAAAAAAGATCAAATCAAGCCACAAGGTTACCGTCGTGCCATGAAAAGGTGTTACGCTTCTATGTCATCTCGTTAACTCGTGACGCTAGATCGAGCATGACATGCAAAACGAAGCTCGCAAACCCGAACAAGATGTTAGGGAGGATGATCAAAATAACGGAGACCGCCTTATGCTGCATATCGCTTCCGCACGCGAGATACCTGCCTCTCATCCAGAGACGGAGCGCGAGCTCTCGGGCGAGCCGCTGCGCGAGAGCGCGCTGACCGGCATCTTCGAAATATCGAAAATACTCACCGCTCCCTGCCGACTCGAGGTCACACTGGCCAACGTCGTGGGCCTTCTGCAATCATTTGTGCAGATGCGACACGGTATCGTCTCACTGTTCGACGATGACGGGATGCCGGACATTACCGTGGGCGCTGGCTGGAGCGAAGGCAGCGACGACCGCTTCCGGATGCGCCTGCCACGGAAGGCAATCGACCAGATCGTTGCGACCGACAGGCCTCTTGTCGTCGAGGACGTGGCAGCGGAGCCGGCGTTCAGCGCAGCTGACCTTGAAGTGCTCGGTGCCTCGGATAATATGCCGGTGTCGTTCATCGGAGTGCCGATCCGCATCGATCCAAAAGTCGTGGGTACGCTGACGCTCGACCGTGTCCGTGACGAAAGGTCGAGTCTCCGGCTCGATTATGATGCGCGCCTTCTCACCATGATTGCCAACCTGGTGGGACAGACAGTGAGGCTGCATCGCTTGTTCGCCTGCGATCGCGAGCGGCTGATGGCGGAGAAAGACCGTCTGCAAAAGCAACTATTCGAGTTTAGGCAGCCTGTACGAGAGCGTAAGAAGCTACCTGTTCATGGGATCATTGGCGACAGCCCGGCGCTGCGCGGGTTGCTCGAAAAGATCGCGGTCGTGGCTAAATCGAGCAGCACGGTTCTGCTGCGCGGCGAATCCGGTACCGGAAAGGAACTTGTAGCCAAGGCTATTCACGAATCATCGTCTCGCGCCAAGCGGCCCTTCATTAAGCTGAATTGCGCGGCTCTGCCTGAGACAGTGCTGGAGTCCGAATTGTTCGGTCATGAGAAAGGTGCCTTTACCGGCGCCTTCAGCTCGCGCAAGGGGCGCTTCGAGCTTGCTGACAAAGGCACGCTGTTCCTTGACGAGATCGGCGAGATTTCGGCCCCGTTCCAGGCGAAGTTGCTGCGAGTCCTGCAGGAGCAGGAGTTCGAGCGGGTCGGTAGCAACCAGACCATAAAGGTCGACGTTCGAGTCATAGCCGCAACCAACAGGAACCTTGAAGAGGCTGTGGCAAGAAGCGAGTTTCGCGCAGACCTTTACTATCGCATCAGCGTTGTTCCTTTGCTGCTGCCGCCGCTGCGCGAAAGACGCAGCGATATTCCGCTGCTTGCTGCCGAGTTCCTGAGGAATTTCAACAACGTGAACGGCCGTACGCTGACCTTGGAGGCGAGCGCGATCGATGTGCTGATGAACTGCGGCTTTCCGGGTAATGTCCGCGAGCTCGAAAACTGCATCGAGCGCACAGCGACGCTGTCGGCCGGGCCATCGATCGTGAGAAATGATTTTGCATGTTGCCACGGCCAGTGCCTTTCCGCGATGCTGTGGAAAAGTACGTCGGAGGAGGCGACAGTCAAATCGGCGCCGCCCGTCCCAGCGCCCGCCAAGCCGAACACTTCGCTGTCTGAAGCGATCGCACCGGTCCCGTCCGTCGGCAGCGAGCTGACCTCACTGGGACCTCCCGGCACAGTCCTCGTAAGTGGCGCGAAGATGGCCGATCGCGAGCGGGTCATTGCGGCCATGGACAAATCTGGTTGGGTACAGGCAAAAGCGGCGCGCTTGCTCGGACTAACGCCGCGCCAGATTGGCTACGCGCTGAGGAAGTACGGAATCGAGATCAAGCGGTTCTGAAGGCGCGGATCATGAGGACGATGGGTTTCGGGGCGCATCCAATTCCACCAAAATCTGAAAAAGGCGGCCCGCCCCGGCGGCAGATTGACCACGCGTGCGAGGAGCCGCCCGCCTGTCGGCGTGGCAAGGCGAGTTCGCTTCGAGCGTAGCGAGAACTGGGCTGATCGGCGCGGTGATGAACCCGTCGCCGAGGCCACCGCAAGGCCGATCAAAATCAGCAGCCGAAAGCCTTGAAAACAGCCCTTCTGCCACGATCACGATGCGGGGATGTTGTGTGGCGAACGCCGTGCCAAATAGAAATCAAACTGCCGTCGAGCGTCGGCATGTACAGGGGTGTCGCGACACAGCCGGACCAAGAGGGCCTCTCCGAATTGCTTGATTGATCGGTCCCTTGCGTCTTCTCCCGATTGAATGTAACGTTATAACATTACGTTGTGGATCGCAAGGAGCTGGAGGCATTCCGCATCAAGTTCCTGAGGCATCTTTCTGCGCGATCCGGGCCCGATGCCCACCATCCGCAGATGAGCGATCCCGACGATATGACGAAGCGCTGCCGCCCACGAAACGCGAGGAGGACACGACGCCATGGCCGATGCTGCACCCCAGATTCCCGTCACGGTCCTGACCGGCTACCTCGGCTCCGGGAAGACCACGTTGCTGAACCGCATTCTATCCGAGACCCACGGCAAGCGGTTTGCGGTGATCGTCAACGAATTCGGAGAGGTCGGCATCGATAACGATCTCATCGTCAACGCAGACGAGGAGATTTTCGAGATGAACAATGGCTGCATCTGCTGCACGGTCCGCGGCGACCTCATTCGCATTATCGCGGGGCTGATGCGCCGCAGCCGCGGCTTCGACGGTATTGTGGTCGAGACCACGGGGCTCGCGGATCCCGCGCCAGTTGCCCAGACCTTCTTTGTCGACGAAGACGTCCGCCGCAAGACCAAGCTTGACGCCATCGTCACAGTCGCGGACGCCAAGCACCTGCTTGACCAGATCGACCGGACTCCTGAAGCGCAGGAGCAATTGGCGTTCGCCGACGTCGTTCTCCTCAACAAAGTCGATCTCGTCGATAAGGAGGGTCTCGTGACGATCGAGCGTCGCATCCGCAAGATCAATCCTTACGCGGTGATCCATCGAACCGAACGCTGCAGCCTCGCTCTCGACCAGGTGCTGGGGCGGGACGCCTTCAATCTTGACCGTATTCTTGAGGTCGAGCCGGGCTTCCTCACCGAGGAGCACGATCATGAGCATGACGACAGTATTGCCAGCCTGTCGCTGGTCGCCGACCGCCCGATGAATCCAGAGACATTCATCCCGTGGATCAATGATGTCGCCCAACGCTACGGTACCGACATCCTGCGCATGAAGGGGATCATTGCGTTGGCGAACGACGACCGGCGATTTGTCGTTCAGGGCGTGCACATGCTGATCGAGGGTGGCAGCCAGCGTGCGTGGAAGAATGACGAGGCCCGCCAGACCCGGCTCGTCATCATCGGACGCGATCTGCCCAGGGATGTGCTCAAGCACGATTTTGAGGCTTGCTGCGCCTAAGGGGAGGGCAGATGGGAGAGATCGTAGGATTTGTTTCGAAATCCGAACTCGAGCGGGCGCGTCTGATCCGGGAGGCCCGCGCGATCTACGACAGCATATTCCCGCCGGTCGATGCGGCCGGCGAGCGGCAGGACGATCGCGCTACGGAAGGGAGGCAAACGGGCGGAACGGGCCCGCTCCATCGAAAAGAAACGGGCGGATGACGGACATGACCGCATCCGGGAATTCCTCATGGAGAGACAGCTTGCCCTTCTCCAGCCCCACCAGCCGAACATGCGGCAAGGCCGCCAGCGCTTCGATTTCGCTGCGCGAGCGTGCAGGGGTCTCGTGCCCATAAACCACCAGTGTCGGTTTATCCACCTTTCGCACCAGGCCACAGAAGTCCTCGCGACTTGCGACCCGATCGAGGTATCCGGTCACAAACCGCACGGAACCGTGGCGCGCTCCCTTTGCCTGCGTTACCGCAAGCTTGGCGGCGAGCCGGTCGCCGGAGAGCCAGTCCGCCTCGCTATAGACGTGCTCGCGCGCCATTCTCGTCACCACAAAACGGCTGACATTGATCCGGTAGAGCAACTGGCCGATCAGCGGCCAATCGATCGCCGCTCGCACGCGGGCGAACCAGGGGCGATAGCCCATCATCGTGGCAAGGGGTCCCCGCCAGGTCGGCGCGAGCAGCACGAGGCGGTCGACGGCTTCGCGGCGGCGCGCCGCATAATGAAGCGCATAGGTCGCCGCATGTCCGGCGGCAACAATCATGCGCGACGGCGGCGACATCTGGCTCAAGAACCAGTCCAGGAATGCCGAAAGCATCTGTGGCGACCAGTCGGCGCGCGGGCGCGGCAGATCGCCGAATCCGGGCCAGTCGACGGTCGTCGCACGACAGTCGGATGCCAGTCGCTCGAGCAGCGGATACATCTCGGCGCGCGTCGAAATCGAGCTGAGCGCAGGCAGCAGGGTCACGTCCGGACCGTTTCCCGCACTGGCCATTCCGATCGAGAGCGCCCGGCCTCCCCACGGATACTCGACTGTGCGCTCGATAATCATGCTCAACTGCCCTTGTCGTACGTACCGCGTCGCTTTGCTTCGATGGCGCTCCTGCGCCTGGCGGAAACGCCACGACGCTGCTTCGTCAATGGCAAGGACGATTATAGCCTATGGATCGCCATATTCCTTTGGTCCATAGTCACGTCAGACGGGGAAATAACGCGTTGACGAAATTCATGCCGGCACAGGTTTTCGTGCAGCGCTGCGGGGCCTGTCTTGCGCTCGTGGCGCTCGCGCTCCAACTCGTGATGTCTTTCGCCCACGTCCACAAGCATGATGTCACGTTCTCCGGGCGCGCTCGCCTCAATGTCGCGAGCATCGGGCAAGTCCGGCCGCAACGGCAGGCCGCCGAGTGGCATCCGTCGCGCTTGGCCGATGACGATGAAAATTGCACGATCTGCTTCTCGAGCTTCCTGCTGGCGAATTCGTCGATACCGTATGCGCCGGCAAAGTTGCCATTTGCTCGAATGGAGTAGCCTTGATCGCTCGCCCAACGCCGTTTCGGATATCGCAATTCAGCCGCGCCGCGCGGCCTTTTTGCCGCGCGCGCCGCCTGCCTGCTGACCGTTCGAGTCGCTGTCCTGCGTGACAGGGCCTAATACTCGCAACAACTGAAGCCGTCGACTCCTCTTAGGTCGCAGGTCGCTGCCGTCTGCTCCGCGGCGACGTCTGCTTCATGCGAGCCCATCTGAGATCGCCGCGCCCGCCGCTTGCGGGCGTTCACACTGGCTTTCCCACCGGGCAACACAGCCATGACAAGACGGCTCCATCCCTCCTTCTGCGCGATGCTCCTGCTCGCGCTGTCCGTCCACCGCGCGCAGGCGCATCCTCACGTCTGGGTCACCTCCACAGCGAGCTGCTTTACGCGGGGGATGGCACAATGACGGGCATTCGCCACGCCTGGACCTTCGATGACATGTTTTGCGCCTATGCGCTTCAGGGCATCGCACACGCCAAGAAAGGCCAATAAACGACGCAATATCCGCTCTCCCGTTGAACCAGGGGTTCTTAACCTCGAATGGGAAGGTCTTTCCTCCGTCGTAGGCGGTGCGTTCGCGAGTGGCAATTTCGACTTTGACTCGAATAGGCTGCGAGGCGTTTTCATCCTCGGCTTTGATCGTGAAAGTGAGCCTTGGTCCTATCTCTCCGAGATCGTAATGGCCACGGCCCATCCATGGCTCCAGCACGACTCGGAGATGGTCGAGGATTGGACCGACAGGGCCCTCGGTCGTGCGCGTGAGGTCAATATCTTCGGAGTATCGATACGCGGTCGGGAAGTGCAGCTTGTTGAGGGCCGTGCCACCTCGGAATCGCAGTTCTTTCTTCAAATAGTCATCCTTGAAGATTTCGACGAGCGCCCGGGATATAATAAGGTCCTGCTCGATCTGACGGTCTTCCGGCCACGGAGCCGTTTGGCTCCATGCAACGATGTTCATCGCGGGGATGATTGATCGAGCTCCGGACGACGGTGAACCAGAACGTTCCAGCGCGTATCACGTTCGGTTGGTTCGCGGGTCTTGCCGGCGCGTTTGGATGGATCGAGTTCGACCCAGGGCAACAGCTTTTCGTTTTGTAGGTAAGCGTGAAGTCCTTCGGCCGCTTGGGAGGTGTTTGACGAAATCGAGCAGGTACCCGAGCCGCTGGATGACAGAGCGCTCAAAGGCGGGCGCTAGTTTCTGTAGCTCTCTTGCCCTCATCCTGGCGCCGAGATCGGAAAGCACGGTAGCGATACTATCGATTGTTCCAGCCACATGCACGTAGCGCAACAAGTCGAGACCGGTGAGTTCTGGCGAGGACAGTTTAAAGTGGCCCGTATCCGTCTATTGATCGGTGATCGCTTCCGTAAGAGTGCTTATGTCCTTGCGCTAGAAAAACGTAAGGATCGAACGGCCAGCGCGGGTTTTGGGTATCCGCTTATCTGTTACGGTCTGAAATTGCATCACGGCTTGGTGAGAAGCTCCGTGTATCTCGGCGGCCTTCAGCAATCCAACGTAGTAAGGGTGGCCCTCATGCTTCATTAGGTCGTCGATGTACCACTGAGGCGGAGGCGCGCCACGAGCCAGGTATTGCGGCGGGACGATCACGTAGAAGCCCTGCCGCGGATTGATGAGTGCCTTTTTGTCTTGCAGCCGTTTTGCCGCGGCGAGAAATCCACGAGGCGTCGTGCTCAACGCGGCGATCGCCTCGTCACGCGTAAAGGACACCCTTCCGCTGGCCAGCAGGTCGGTGAGATACGAACTGAGAGTGCGGCGTCCGTCGAGCATCGTGTATGAATATGCCCGAAAAATGGGTATTTTTCACCACAATACTATGTCGCGATATCCCAAGAAAACAGGGATTTTCGTCCATGAGAATGTGAACGGAACCGAGCGAAGGGCTCGCGGCCTACGTTTCTAGATATCGGCTCGCACGCCTTACGAAGCGCTCCGCAACGCTCTGACATGCCGCTTCCGTCGTCTAGGAATTAAATCCGTTGCACTCAGCTAATGTCAGATTATACAAGCGTTTCTCATTGGCGCGGGGTGGAACAGCCCGGTAGGTCGTCAGGCTCATAACCTGAAGGTCATAGGTTCAAATCCTATCCAGGATTTGAACCTATTCCACGAGAGCTGCGCCGACGTTCACAGGCGCGTGCCGCACCAACTGCTCTCAAGATCTGTTCCCGTACGCCTGGACTAGCCGGTGTTCCTCTCGGACGCGAATATTGCCAGAAACCAACGCGCGATTTCGACGCTTTCCGCGGCGAAGTGGGGGTCATCGCTTACCAGCGGATCGAGTATTCGGCGGATGATGACCGGATGCTGGACGCAGTTCCCTCCGGCGTGGGGCTGATGTACGAAATTCAGGCGCGAAAGGTAGGTTGAAGGTTGAAGTTCAGGGCCACCTGACACAGCGGGGTAGATGCACTTGGCTACATGAACAAACGCACGGGGTACGAGTGCGGTTGAAGCTTTGGCATCCGCTTGACGATCGTGGCGAGCGTTCCGGCAAAATTAAGTGTCACGGGCAAGCGGTCGTAAGGCCCATCGTTATTCCAGTCCATTTTGGTCAACGCGAGTGTCTCGCGGCAGAGGTCGTCGATAGCGCCCAGACCAGCGTGGCGAACAAGAAGCAGCGGCTCCGGCGTGCCTTTGCCTTCCTTGTAGTAGTCCTTTCCCTTGGCTACGGCCGGAAGGTTACCTTGCGTCCAAAGCAAAGCCTCATGTGGACCGAGCTGGAACGTCGTTCCCCGCTGGCAAGGATAGCCATGTGGGCGCTGCGGTCCGGCGATGAGTACGCCGCGCCAACCGCAACTCTGTTGGACATGAACCAGTTCGATGGAATCCGCGTTCGGGAGGGCGTCGAAAACGCCCTCGACCTCGTCGGACCGAAACTCGGTGTTCTTGTGAACGACGATGCGTCGTGGCGGATCGCCCGAGTGCTTGCGCTGATAGATGGCGAGGCTGCGGGCCATCACCTTCAGCATTTGATCGCGGCGAAGATAGGGGTTCTTGCCAAACATGTGGACGCCGTCGGCCTCATAGGCCACGAACTCAAGACCTGATCCCTCGGCGTCGAAGACCTGACTACAGCAGATCGCAAAACGTTGCGCAGACTCGCCGCCGGCGCGCAGAGCATAGTCGATGCCTATGAAGGCCGTGCCAGGCTCGACGTCGGCAAGGACCCAGGGTGTACCACCGGCTTTGGTGTAGAGCGCGATGCCCAACCGCCAGGCGACGCTACAGCGGCAATAATAGTTTAGCGCGCTGTCTTCGCGCAGGAATTGCACGCAAATGCCCTCGGAGGCAGCATAAGCCTTCACGTAGTCGTGGAGGTCGAAGTCGTCGCCTGGCGGTCCTCGAAACGCTCGCGACCAGCTCTCCTTGAGCAGAATGACAACGATGTCGAAACTGTCACGCGCGTTACGAAGAGCAAAGAGCGCACGGGTCAGTGCTTCAGCCAGGACCACATGGGGTTTCTCGGAGGCTTCAATCTCTCGGTCGAGGTCTTGCGACAGGAGGATACGGCTCGCCGCGGCCCCGCGAGCAATTCGCACTCCGAAGACCTTCTCGAAGCCGGGGAAGGGCGGCAGATATTGCTTTCGTTCCCGCGGCTGATGCACCTGCTCGAGTTCGCGCATTTGCCGAACCAGCGATTCCTCGAGTTCGGCCGGCACGATTACTCCGATCCGGATTGGGTTAGGGACCGGCGACAACTTGCCGAGACTATAGGGCCCGAAACGGATCAGCCCTTCCATCGGATGGATATCGATGTCGTGCGGATTGTTGGAACCAAAGCGAAGCTTTGGCTCTGGCAGTACGATGTGACCGGGCAGGCGGAAAGGCTTGGTTGCAGTGCTCATGTCTTTCCGATCCCGCTGAACGCAGAAATGCGCAAAAGTTCGAATTCTGCATCGATGCCGTCCGCGATACCGAATGTCTTCAGACGCAGGCCCGGCTCCCGACCGACAATGAGGCTGATCCAGCCATCGAGGAGGGCATTGGCGAGGCGATTGTGGCGGCGTGCGCGCCGCTCGCGTATAAATTCACGCGTCAGCTCGACGGTGTCGTCAGGTGCGTCAGCGGCAAGCTCAGTGATGACGATAGGCTCGACCAGAAGCCAGAGCTGTTCAAGACGGTAATCGACGCGCAAGCCACAGGCCTCGCTCCAGACGACGTCAGTCTTGGGTACGGTGCCTGATATGGCGTCGACGGGCTTGGCGACGTCGCTGTTAAAAATCGACGGCTTTACCTCGCCCGGCACGGGTCGAAGCCGCACGCGGTTGCCCCGACGTTCGAGGGTTAAGCCGGGCCGGCCTGCAATTGCGCGGAATAGTGCATCGCGGACGAGCGCGCGTTCGCCTCCCTCCTTGACCAGCCTCTTCGACGAGAGAGGATGGTGGTCGAAGGCCTTGATGCCAAAAGGCTCGAGCGCTTTGCGAATATCGTTGTCCCGGCCGAAGGCCAGAACGCCGTCACGGGTGCGGTGCGCGATGATGTCGACACCTGCCTTGGAAATGGCTTCTTCGATCTCCTTATCGCCGCCGATCGCGCAGTCGACGATACGGCAAAGTGCTGGTCCCGAGGTAACCGCGAGCGCGTTCATGCGGATGGCCGGCACCGCTGCCGTGCTCGGCCGCAGTTTGGCCGTCGCGAGCCGCGGCCGAACGGTGCCGGTAAGGCTGGCGAGCTTGTCAGCGGTCTGCGGCAGAAATCGGAGGAGATCAGAGAACAGTTCGTCGAAAGACTCCGTCTCCACAAGATGGGCATCAATGCCCAGCGCGCGTGCGCGGACGATCAGTTCGGTGACCGCAGGGTAGGGCGTATCCTGGCCGCGCTTGAACCAGAAGAGGCCACCAGGGAACCCGCGCCCCTCGTCGAGAGCCTCGTTCAACGCCTCCATGATCGATGCATCGCGGCCGCTATAGCCGATGACGGCGAGTCCCTGCCGGCGGCATGCATCGACGAGACTGCGCCGCATCTCGGCATCCTGTTGGCGAAGCTCAGCGTCAGTGTTCTTGAGGGAGTCGGAATGGTAGTCGCCATGTAGCTTGCCGTAGACCGGCCAGCGGTTCTCATCGACGGCACGTCGAATCTTCTCGGGCTCCTTCAAGTCGGCGACGACCAGCCGTCCCGTCCCGCCCAGGTGCTCTGCAGCGGCATCCTCTACGGCGCGGTCGAAATTGGTGGTCCAGACGATCCGGCAGAGATCCTGCGCCATCAGCAGCGCCAGCGCATGGTGGCCGAAGGACGGTTTTCCGCGCGCGATCAGCTCATCGAGATAGGCGCGCCGGTCTTTTGGCGAGTGATAGGTCGCCTCGAAATAGGCGGAGTACTCCGTCTCCGACCCCGCAGCCGGAAAGCTGCCCATAGTATCGAAATGAGCCTGCAGCTTGCGCTGGACAGCGGGCTCCCCGATATCTGTGATCGCCGAGGGCGGCAGCTTCCGTTGCGAGCGATAGAGCCGTTGTTTGAAGTCCCAGATCATGTCGCCGGCAGTCTTGATCCCGGCAGCCCGCGACGCCCCGGCGCCGAGAAACCACATGATCTGCGCCCCGCGGAGCTGGAAGAGGCGGAGGAATGCCGGAATGTCGAGCGGCGAGATGGCTTGATCGTCCATTGCGGTTGCAGCGGCGGTTGTGTCGCCAGAGGGAAGGGGGCGCACAAGACCTGACGGCTTTGTGGGGGGAATGGAGTTTATGGCGATGACCTCAGGTAAGACGGCAATGAAATCTTGTGGTGTCTGAAGACAATCTCGGTGAAACTGCAACCAGGACGTGAGTCTGTCTCGCTCGCGCTGAGATGTCCGGTACCGAGCGCTCGGTCAAGTGACCGTGAGGGAGAAGGGTGGGGGGCGTTTTGGACGAGCCACGGCGCGTCAGCGCGCAGTTCGACGTGGTCGACGATCTTCTGTGGCAGGCAGTTGCGGGTCGACTGCCGGAGCTCGGATCGATCGTGCTCGCCCGATCGGGGCGAATCGGGCCGCTCGTCGAGCTTGCGATGGCGACCGACGCAGCGCCCGAGGCCTATCGGGCCATCACGGTCGAGCCTCCGGTATTTCACCAAGTGACGCGCGCGCTTCGCGACGGCGCGATCAGCGGTGCCGCCGCGCGCGATCGCGCCGGTGTGTTTCCCCTGTCGCGCCTCAGGCACGAGAGGGACGGTCCGGACGAGGTCGCTTGGGAGCAGTGGGTCATGCACGCGGAGAATGCGGCGGTTGCCGCGGGCCGGGCAAAGGGTCTTGTTGCCGGCCTGATGGGCGCCCTCGGCGAGCTTCAGGACAATGTGTTCGAACATAGCGGTCGCCCTGACACCGGCGTCGTCGCCTATGCCGCCGGCGATGGCGCATTCGAATTTGTGGTCGCCGACGCCGGCCGGGGGGTGCTCGCAAGCCTGCGGGAAAATCCGGAGTTTGCCGGCCTTAAAGATTCCGGCGCCGCGTTGCGGGTCGCGGCGTCCGACGGCGCCTCGCGGTACGCGCGCAGCACGGGCCACGGCTACGGCATCGGTCAGTTGTTTCGTGCCCTTGCTCATGACGCCGCCGAGCTAAGGTTTCGCAGTGGCGATCACGCCTTGAGGCTCTGGGGCGACGCCCCGAGCCTCACCGGGCAGGTGGAGTTGTCGCAAAAGGCTTGGCTGGAGGGGCTCTCCATTTCGGTGCGCTGCGCGCCGGACCGGACGCGACGGCGGGCGTAGGCGTACCGGGGGTCTTTCCGATGCTTCATAAGAAGCGCGCACGAGTGCGATATTGTGTGCGAAAAGGTCGTCAATCGGCGCCCCCTTCGGAGTCGGGAATTTCGTCCATTTGAGGCGCCCGGACTCGGTCAAATAGGCGCGTCGCCGCCGCATGGTGCGGGAAAACGCTTCGGTCTCGATCAGCGAAACCTTGTCGAAATGGTGCCGCAGCACACCAAGTCTGCGACCGCCGCCACGGATGACGAGAGCGAGCGGACGATTGACGCGATCGGCGAGCGCACAGAGCTGGGCGACATGCCAGTCGAACCGCTCGCCGCGACCGCAGCCCGTCGCGAACTCGAAGGCGAGAATCTCGATCTCGGGACGTTCGGCGATGAGGTTGCCCCAGCGGACGTAATCATGCTGCGTGCGGGCGTTGATGTGCAGCGCAGCCGGCAGGCCTGCGGCGGCAATCTCCGTCCAGGCCAGCAGGATCCGCTTCATGCCGTGGAGATTGTCGGTGCGCGGCACGTCGGTCAGCACGCTGTAATTCGGCGTACTGATGAGCGCGACACCGAGTGCCTTCAGCGCGGCGAGAATCGCTCCGCGTTCCTTCAGCTCCCACCAGCGTTCGATCGGGTTATCCTTGTCGACACCCGACACGACGATCGTCGCGCCTTCGGTGAAGCGGAAGCGATCGGCGAGTTCGGCACGGGAGGTAACATGCGGCTTGCCGGTTGAGAGATTGACAAGCTCATATAGCGACAGCGCGACCACCGGCTCGTCAAGGGCCGCCACGCGCCGGTAACCGTGGTCAACGAAGGTCACGATCATCGACAAGTCGGGAACGCCGTTCGCCGGAACGCGCGGTGCGTTCTCGAAGCCCAGGCCACGCACTTCGCGCATGCGGGCGACGAAAAGGCTTGGATTGAAGCGGCAGACCATGTCGCACTTGCTCTTGTCCTTGCAGGAGCAGAGGTCGCGGCAATCGACGATGCCGGCGTCGGTATGAACACCGCCACAACGGTCACGCTCGAGGCAGGTCGGGCAGCCTAGCGACTGCGCATGCAGCGTCGCATCATCCCAAAGCCGCTGCGGTTGCGGGAAGCGGCGCGACGGTTCGTGGGGCGGCCGGTCGTTCATTTCACGCTGATCTCCGCTGTATCGCCAAACAGTCCGACGCGCTGGATCACGCCTTCGGCATAACCGCCGCTATCCGCGATGGCGGCTATCATTTCGGACGAGGGATTGGCGACGTGTCCGACCGCGCGCAGGCCGTCGCTGACGGTGAGGCCATCGGGCACGGTCTGGACGATCAAAGTGTCGCCCGCTTTGAGACGGCAACTGGCGTCGAGCTGGGCAGTCACCGTGCGCGCCGTCTCAGACATGGTGAGTTCGAACAATGTCGGCAATTTCAGGCGGTCGAGACCACCATTCCAGCGCTTGCGCCAGGGTTTGCCTGTCTGCGCACGGATGTAATCAAGGCCCATCAGGCAATCTCCAGGAGGGGACTGAACGACTTGGATTTGCCCTGCTTGCGTTCAACGAGCAGACCCTTGGATGCGAGTGCGGACAGCCGATTGTTCCAGGCGGTGGGGCCTATCCGCTGGTCGGTGAAGCGCGCGGCAAGTTCGGGGGCCGTGATGGTGCCGAGTTCGCGAGCCATATCAAAGGTCGAACGCTGGGCGGGATCGAGCTCGCCGATCAGCCGGGCGCTGGTGACGATGTCGTCCGCGTCAAGTTCGCAGCTCCAAAGCACGTCGCCGCGGGCGCGGACGAAGAAATCGAGCTCCTCGGAGACGACCGGCTGGAGATTGGCGGCAACGGGGTAGACATTGCGCAGTGACTGCCGGGCGTAGTCGCGGAAACCGATCACGGCTTCGCGCAGGAACGAGGCGGTAGCGACCTCGATTTGAGTGAAGTCGAGGAACGCTGGCGTCGGAGCTTCCGATGAAGGTGTCGCCGCGATCAGGGCACTCAGCAGCTTGCGTCCGGGTATAGCGCCCGAAAGGACCGTTTGGCCGCCCGTTATGTCGAATAGTCGGTGCCGCAATTCATTATCCTCACTTATCGTAAGTGAAGATGGTGATTGAAGTGGGGGCCGTCAAGGGTATCCGGGGGCACGACTGGCTTTTCCCCAGTTTTCCAGGCGGGGAATTTGGGTGCGGTCCGAAATCTGTATACGTATTTCGGACGTCTGACTTGGCCATTGTCCGAAAAATGTCTACAAGTTTCGGACATGAGCGACCAACCGTCTGACCTCAAAGCAGCCGTCCTGCAGCGCATCCAACGCGATGCGCCCCGCAAGGTATGGACGCCATCAGACTTCCTCGACCTCGGCTCGCGCGATGCCATCGACAAAGCGCTCCAGCGAATGACCACGGCGGAGCAATTGCGCCGGATCGACCGTGGGCTCTATGACCGGCCCGGCTTCAACAAGCTGACGCAGAAATCTAATCCGCCGGATCCGCGCTCCGTGATCGAGGCGCTCGGCCGCCGCGATCAAGTCCGCATGCTGGTCGATGGCATGACCGCGGCGAATGACCTCGGTCTGACGGATGCCGTGCCAGCCAAGATTGTCGTTCATTCCGACGCGCGACGCCGCGCGCTTCGACTGGGCAATGTCACCATCAGCTTTCGCCCGACGGCGGCAAGCAAGCTCTTCTGGGCTGGACGGCCCGGCATGCGCGTCGTTCAGGCGCTCCACTGGATGCGGGATTTGCTTTCGCGCGAGGGCGAAGCCAACCGCGTGCGCCGCAAGCTTCGCAAGCTCCTGGACGACCCTGTGGCAGGGCCGCCCCTTAAGGCAGATCTGATCGATGGGCTGACAACGGTGCCCACCTGGATGCAGGTCTTTCTGAAAACCGTGCTCCAGGATGATCAGCACGTGCCGGCAAACCTCGCCGCCGCGGCCGACGGCGATCGCGATGACGATCATGATCATCATCGCCGCAGCCGACGTTCGGCGGACAATCGCGAGCACGGTCGCGCTGCCGATCAACCCCGCTCGAAGGCCGCCACCTCGTCCAGGCCATCGTCCGGATCGCGCACAACCCGACGGACGCCAACCACATGAATCCGGCTTTTGACGAGGTTCTCTCCGCAGGCACCGAGGCGATGCTCAGTGCCTTCGATACCACCGCGGCGCGGCTCGGTACGACGTCCCAGAATATCGAAAAGGATTTCTGGGTCTGTTGGACACTGGACGCGCTGTTTCACGGCCTTCCGGAAGCCAGTCCGCGCCTTCTCTTCAAGGGCGGAACATCCTTGTCCAAGGGGTTCGGCTTGATCAACCGCTTCTCCGAAGACGTCGACATCACCGTGTTTCGCGACGACATCGACGCTCCTGCGACGGTCGCCGAACTCGAGGCGCTCAGCGGCAAAAAGCGCAAAGCGCGGCTCGATGCAATCAGGGACGCATGCCAGGCCTACATCGCCGGCCCCATGCGCGAGGTGCTGAGCCAGACCCTCTCGAACCGCCTGACCTCCTCCGGGCTCAATCCGAATGGTGCGCGAATCGAGCTCGACGACACCGATCCCGACGGCCAGACGCTGCTGGTCTGGTATCCAGCAACGACCCCCCATTCGGACTATGTGCGGGCCGCGATCAAGATCGAGGCGGGCGCAAAGTCGGCTCTCGACCCGAACCGCGAGGTGCCGATCAAACCCTACGTCGATGATGACCTGCCGGCGCTCGATTTGACGGTCCCGTCAGTGCGCACCGTCAAACCCAAGCGCACCTTCTGGGACAAGGTCGTCATCCTCCACGAGTTACGCCGGTGGTTTGACAAGCGCGGTGAGCTCCGCGGTGGCGGACAGCGCGTGTCGAGACACTACTATGATCTTCATCTTCTCGCGCAGGTGCTGGTCGGTATGGAGGCAGCGGCAGATGTAGACCTGGGCGCTGACTGCGTCGCGCATGCACGAATGTTCTTCAACCGGCCCGACTTCGACCTTGCGAGCGCGGCGCCGGGCAGCTTCGCACTCACGCCGCATGATGGCATGGTCGATCAACTGCGGACCGACTACCGTGCGATGCGCGGGATGATCTTTGGCGAGCCACCGGCATTCGACGATGTTCTCGCGAGCGTGGCAGCGATTGAACAGAAGCTCAATCAGACACCACTCGGTCATAGCCCAGCCCGTCGGAACTATTGACCGCAGGAGGGGTGCGAAGGTGGTACAGTTCAACGACTGGTGCGTTTCTGCTGATGGGCAGGTTGGACATCACTTCCGCAGAGTATTGACGGGCGAGGCTGCGAACCTCGCGACGGGCGTTCAGGCGACCGCGGCGGTCATTCCAGGGCACTACGCTTCCGAGGAGCACGTCGCCCGAGCACTCCGCCGGCTTGGAAAGCCCGCAGCCGCGGCCTTGATCGAGGGTAAGCTCCCGATGACGAAGGCCATTCGCTCGGGCGACCTTGGCGAAATTTATGCGACGGAATGGATCGACGCCCATAGTGGTGGTTATCACGCGCCGATTAAGCGTCTGCGCTGGAAGGATCATCGCAACATGGCGATGCGCGGTGAAGACGTGATCGGCATTCTTCAAGATCCGCAAACCCAGCTACTGCGCTTCCTGAAGACAGAGGCGAAGAGTCGCGCTGCACTCACGGCACAGGTTGTAGCCGAGGCACGAGCTAACCTCGACAAGGACGGGGGGCTACCTTCGGGGCATGCCCTTACATATATTTCTGCGCGTCTGCTCGAGCTCGGCAATTTGCCATTGGCGGACGCGATTGACGATGCCCTGCTCAAGCATGGAATTCCGCCTGCGAGTGTACGACACTTGCTATTCACATTTTCCGGCAATTCACCGGAGGCGATGCTGACGGCCTCACTTCAGGCTTATCCGGGTGCTTTCCACCAGTGGGGGATTGGCCTCCGCATCGACGGCCATGCCGCCTTTATCGGCGCTGTCTATGATCAGGTAATCGCCAATGCCAACAACACCTGAGGCGATAATCGCAGACATCAATGAAGCCGCAACCGTAGGCTTTCGCGGACGCCTGATTGCTCGCGGCCAGGCGCGAGCGATCATCTGGCGCGACGGCGTATTGCCGCCGGGAGCTCCAGCGTTTGCACCTCAGCTCAGTCACGATCTGCACTCCTATGGTTATGCGCTTCTCGGGCTTGGCCTTCGCCTCCGCGAACTTGTCGGTGACGCCGCCCAGGCGCGCACCGCCTTCGAGCAGGCTGCCACTGCCCTTGAGGCGGTCATCGCCAAGGGCAACCGCCAGGAGATCGATCGCGACTTCCACTTCGTGATTGCGGCCGCGAGCTATCATCTCGCGCATCTCTCCGCGCGTGCCTATTCCTTGCTTTCGATCGTCGAAGCCGATGAGAATTTCTCACCAATCGAACGTGTCCTGGCCCAGTTGATGCGGCGGAACTTCGGGGCTCTTCGCGCCAACGTGCTCGACTACCGGGCTTCCGGCGAAGGTAGCGATGCTCGAATCGCCACTGCTATCCAGACCAACCTCGATCAGACCGAGGCCGTGGCCAATCCCATCGATGGCGGCAGCGACTTCCTGTTCGACGGGCTCGATACTGCGCTGACCGACAGCTTCCTGGCGGCCATGTCGCTGTTTCTCCTGGCTCTGGAACGTGGTGAGCGGCCGCTGCTCGATCAGGCACTTGGGCGGCTTCGGGGGAGCCTCGCCATTTGCAGCGAGTTGAACATGCTTCCGCAGTGGTGGGCGCATCGCATTGCGATTCATCTCCTGTCCGACCTCTGGTCGAACACCTTCCACGAGAGAGTTCCGCTGCAACCGGCAGGCGGCGAAGCAGCCGATTGGCCGCGGCTGCGCGAGCTGTTTATCGCACTGCTTCAACGGCGTCTCAAAGCGGAGGTCGACCTCTGGCCATCGCAGATCGAGGCCGCAACCCGCGCCGCCGATCAGTCTGATGATCTGGTGGTTTCGCTGCCGACAAGCGCCGGTAAGACACGCGTTGCCGAGCTATGCATCCTACGGTGCCTCGCCGGCGGCAAGCGGGTGGTTTTTGTCACACCGCTACGTGCCCTCTCGGCTCAGACAGAAACGACCCTGCAGAGGACCTTCGGCCCCCTCGGCAAGACGATCTCGGCGCTCTACGGCAGCATCGGTGTGAGTGGCTTCGACGAGGACGCGATCCGGGAACGGGACATCGTGGTGGCGACGCCGGAGAAGCTCGACTTCGCGCTCCGCAACGATCCATCTCTTCTTAACGACGTCGGTCTTCTGGTCTTCGACGAGGGGCACATGATCGGGCTCAACGAGCGCGAGGTTCGCTACGAGGTGCAGATCCAGCGGCTTCTTCGCCGTCCGGACGCGCTCCAGCGGCGAATTGTGTGCCTTTCGGCGATCTTGCCCGACGGCGATCAGCTCGACGACTTTGCCGCGTGGCTGAGGCGTGATCATCCTGGCGGGCTGATTAAAAATGACTGGCGACCGACCCGGCTGCGGTTCGGCGAGGTGGTGTGGACGTCGCCCTCCGCGCGATTGAACCTCCGGGTGGGCGACGAACGTCCGTGGGTACAGCGTTTTCTCACCGGGGCCGCGCCGCCGAACTGGATTCCGCCAAAGCGCCAACGAAAGCGCATCTTTCCCGACGACCAGCGTGAACTCTGCCTGGCGACAGCTTGGCGGTTGGTTGAGGATGGACAGACCGTCCTGGTCTTCTGCCCGGAGCGACGAAGCGTCGAACCCTTCGCCGACGTGATCGTGGATCTTCATGAGCGCGGGGCGCTGTGTTCTCTGCTTGAAGCCGATCCTGCGGTTCTAAGTACCGCGATCGCATTGGGAGAGGAGTGGCTGGGATCGAATAGCGCAATCCTCAAATGCCTTCGCCTAGGTGTTGCGCTCCACCATGGCGCCCTGCCAACCGCGTACCGCAAGGAGGTGGAACGACTGCTCCGCGAAAATGTGCTCAAGGTGACAATCTCGTCGCCGACCTTGGCGCAGGGCCTCAACCTATCGGCCACGGCCGTCGTCATGCACTCTCTCCACCGCAATGGCGAAAGAATAGAAATCTCCGAGTTCAAGAACGTGATCGGGCGAGCCGGCCGTGCCTATGTCGATGTCGAAGGCATCGTGCTCTTCCCGATGTTCGACGATATCGCGAAGAAGCGGCGTAACTGGGAAGCGCTCATCAACGATCTCGGCGCGCGAAACATGGAAAGCGGGCTGGCGCTACTGGTTTGGACGCTCTTGTCTCGTATGCATGCGCGGATCGGCGGTAACCTCAATCAGCTCGTCGACTATGTCGTCAACAACGCCGCGGCCTGGACTTTCCCGGAGATCGCGAATGAGGCGCCCGAGGATCGCGAGCGCGCTCTTGCCGACTGGGAGCGGCATGTTGCGACGCTCGACACGGCCGTCCTCAGCCTGATCGGCGAAAATGACACCCCTGACGAGGGAATCGAGGCCGCGCTGGACGACATCCTTCAGTCCTCCCTCTGGCACCGGCGTTTACTGCGTCAGAACGAGCAGGTACAGCAAGCTCTCAAGGCGGGCCTTGTCTCCCGCAGCCGGCTTATCTGGAGCCAATCGACAGCAGCGCGCCGCCGAGGCTACTTCCTGGCTGGGGTCGGACTGACGACCGGACATGCGCTCGATGCGATCGCGGCGGACGCCAATCTTCTCCTGATCCAGGCCAATGGCGCAATTCTTCAAGGCGACCCCGACGCGGCGATCGCGGCCATCACTGCGCTGGCCGAGCGCGTCTTCACCTTCTATCCCTTCACGCCGGATCCCATGCCCGCAAATTGGCGAGATATCCTGTGTGCTTGGCTTCTTGGCCACCCTCTTGCGGGTATCGCTGCCGGTCAGGAATCGGAGACACTGCAGTTCATCGAGGGCGGTCTGGTCTATCGCCTTCCTTGGGCCATGGAGGCGATCCGCGTCCGTGCGACCGCAACCGGGGATACGGTCGGCGTCTTTGATCTTCTCCTCGAAGACCACCAGCTTGGCCTCGCCGTTCCCGCAGTCGAAACCGGCACGTTGAATCGCTCCGCGTCCATCCTTATCCAAGCCAGCTTCAACTCGAGGCTCGCTGCCATCAAGGCCGTCACCGACACCGGCGCCACCTTCGAGACGGGTCAGGAGCTTCGGCAATGGCTCAACTCTGAAGCGGTCGCGGCGTGGAGCTCGCGGCCGGATTGGCCGACAGCGGAAACTAGGGCGATGTGGACGGACTTCGTGCAGAGCTTCACACCGCGTGAAAACCGCACCTGGGCGGATCGCCGCTACTGGGCGAACGTGGCATGGCTTGGTGCGTCGCCGCCGCCGGGCACATCCGTCCAGATTCATCACTGGGCCGGTCAACCGCGTGTCCTCTCGACCGATGGCTCGCCGCTTGGCACCGTCCAGGCCGCACTCAACCCAGGGAGAGCCGGGCTGTTGCGCGCGCAGGTGGCCCAGGACGTCGGCCGGATCAACATCACCTATTTGGGGCCTGCAGACCTGTCCGGCGGCTGAAGCGCGACCAAGGGCCTGTCGAGCGCGCCTGCACCGTCCCCTCGATAAGCGCAGTGCAACCACGCACTATGATCGTGCGACGAGTGCCCATCTACGGCCGGATAAGCCCAGGGGTGCGACCGGTAAGTCATTGATTGTTCTCAACTCGTACCTGACTCTTAATCAGCGGGTCCCAGGTTCGAGCCCTGGTGCGCCCACCAAAGGAAAATCCTTATTTTCCAAGACCTTCGCGGGGAAGTCGCCCAGAACAAAACGGGTCTCGTGCGACGTTTTTGGTTAACGTTGCGCGGCCAGTTTGCTGTACGACTTTTCCTTACTTCTGTTGTTCACCCCCATTCGATACAGCGCGCAGATGCAACGGTACAGGCCGTGCACGTGCTCGTCGTAGAATAGGGTACTAGTCTAGAGCGAGCAAAACGGACAATCTGTTCTGCCCGTCGCCACAGGAAACTGCTTGCTGCAGAACCGCCGCCTTGCTTTTCGTCCGGCAGACTGCGCGAAACTTGACATCGCTTAAAATCCCGTGGTTCTAGTTCAAGTTACAAGTCGACGATGGCCTTCGAATGCCTCGCCAAGCCTTCCTTCTTCTCCGCTCCTTTTTTAAAGTAGTACCACATTCCTCCTCGTAGGAGGCAGATCTTCCCAAATTGGCCTTAAAGGCCCAAATCAATATTTTCACAGACGTGAAATCGGAGAACGAGATGGCCAAAGAAGCGGGTCGCAAGGGTTCGCGACGCATCGTTCACCTATCGATGCCCCCCAAATTAAAACTGTTCCGTCCTGTCAACTGGTACGGCGGTGCCATGATCGAGCCTGTTGGCGAATATGTTTCTCATATTCTGAGAGAACTTGGTCGTCTCGGCCTTCAAGTCCGCGATATCGAGCGACATGACCGGCCGCCAAATACGAAGACGGTTCTGTCCGATCTGATCGGCTGGCTGAGCGGTCGTCCTGGAGAAGCCTTTGCAAAACTCTTTAACTGGCAGACGCTCGATTTTGCTCAAGTTCGATCGCGCTTGGAAAAGGACCGTTTAGCCAGGCCACGTATCGAGGTATCTGCGCATATCACCAAGATGAACAATCTGTCCGTGCGCTGGCATCCAGGTGGCTGGAAGCTGACAGATTTTGACTGGCATCGAGCGGATCACCATTATTCCAATCTGATTACGCACCGAAAGTGGCGTGAGCCGCCCGACTTCCACTGGTTCGTCGGCGATGAAGATCCGACCTTTGATAGCCGCCCTTCCAATGAACTCATGTACATTCGTGGGGTAGGAAACTTGCGGCCAGAACCGCGCGAAAGTTATGGCCCCTATGCTACTTACAATGCGGATGTCGTGGATTCTATTCTGATTTGCGCCGTTCGTTCGGCCTACGAAGGTTTGATCAGGCAGCTTGAATATAGCTTCGAGGTTGATGTCGTTGATGCATTCGATTTTGTGACTCAAGAGGAAGTCGATGAGGCCGACGCTCGCCCATACCGGTCTTCGATCCGCCGAGTGATCGCTTGGAGCCTCGAGGATGCCGCCGAACTGCGCGCTCGCCGCGAAAGGGATGCAGCGTCTGAACGGGATAAGCGCGATCGCGCGGAGCTTGCAAACATTCCCGTCAGCCACGGCTTTTCACTCGAAGTGCTCGTCACGGCGGTCCATCGCGCATCTTCAAGGAAACCTACTGGGCCTGCCCCATCTGGCGAGCATGTTAACCGAAACGCAGCCAAAAATTTGCGCGATGCCGGGTTCAAGGTCGATGCTGGGGATGTGCGTCGCATCCGGCAGCTCATTGAGCGTTACAGTCCAGAGATTCTTCCGGAGGAGTTGCGGCCCGCCTCCTTGGCGCCGCCAGCGGCGCCGTTATCGCCAAACAACGTCGTACCTCTCCGTGGAGATGACGGTCGATAGTTTTTGCAGTTTCCGTTCTCCGATCGCACGATGGGCGTCAGTTTTGGTCAAGATATACTGATTGCGGGTTACAAGCCCGCCGTTTTCAAGAACGCGCTTCGTGGATTCATGAGAACGGGGTCACCCGGAAATTTGATTGACCTCAAGTCGGTTTTCCCGCTCCGCGGTGACGGCGCTATCGTGTTTGAAGAGTGCCTCGATCGCGGGCTGATCGAACTCAAGGATGGATTTGCGGTCTCGGAAAAAGGTGAGACCGTTGCCCGCGGAAGGGTCGTGCGCCGGACACCTTTGGCTCAGGCGCAGATGGTACTGGACGATTTCCTGCGCCATGTCGAAATGCTCAACCAGGATCGAGATGCGGTCCGATACGTTGAACGGGTCTGGGCTTTTGGCAGCTTGATGCGAGGTGAGGAGGCTGTAGGAGACATCGATCTAGCGCTCGAAACTAGTCGGCGCCCAGAATATCTCGCGGATTACGCTTTGATGAAGCGGCATCTCAAGGAGCTTCTGTCGCGCCGCGACGACGTTCCGACCAGCCGGGGCCTGGTCTGGTCGGCAGAAACGTGGATAACGGAACGGGCTCTTTATGGGCCACGGCGGCATCCACTCCTCGCCGGGGTCCAATCCGATGTCAGCGATCTTGTCGACCTAGGGGCTCCCTGCCGCCTCATCTATGACCGAGCGAGAGGCGGGCGGGTCAACGATCCGATATTGTCTCGCCATCCCCAGTCCAATGGGCGACAGAACGACTTGGCCCCGCCTGCTGAGATGCCGGATTTTACTCCGAATGGTCTGCGCCCGATGGATGGTCGGTGGGTGGCGGGGTTCTCCAAATGGGGTGGTGTTTCTCCGTACGACATCTTTCGCGGTTGGACAGACGATGCACACAAGTTGTTTCCTCGCTACCCTGAGGGATTACGCATTGTGGGGGACAATCGCGATCTTGCTAGCTATCCGTGGCTCCCCAAACGTCTGAAAGCCGGAGGATTCGATGGTCGGGAAGCGGTCGCGCTGGTCAATGCCACGCCCTTGAAGGGCACCAGCATCGTACTCCGACGCAAAGTTGAACAGGGCTCCGAGAATTGGATCCTGCACGCTTGGTTCGAACATTTAGAATTCTATCGGAGCCGCAAGCGGGTTGACTATTCAACGCTTCCTGACCTTGCCGCCGCAGCAGCTTTGATCCTCGCGGTTGACGCTGAAAGGATGCTGCGCCGAGCCGCTGAGGAGTCGGCTGGGGCGGGAATCCAAATATGCGTCAGACGTGATCTCGACGAAGCTATGAATGTCCACTTCATCGACGCCGTGTATAACCACTTGCAAGCGCGCAGGATCAGAATCGAACCCGAGGGATGGAGCAGCCCGCGGGCCTCCGTTGTGCGCGCTTAATGCCTGTTTTCCATTCAGAGTGGCGGTCTTCGGCAGGAAGTCGGGACCGTTCTTGCCCGCCGCAAACTGGCGCGCACCGCTCCCGACCTGTTTCCCGTCGCTGCCGAATGTGACCTCGCGCAAGTCGCCGTCGCAGTCGTCCATGCCGAACAACCGGCAGAACCGGCGCCGTGTTGGGGCCACGGCTGGGACGGTGGCCGATGCTTCAATTTGGTCACGACCGAAATTGGCCACGACCGACTATGTTCTGAGTGAACGTCAACAGTGCGCTGAGAAGGTCACAACTGGCGGCGCGCAGCCAAAAATGCTACAGCTTTTTGGCTGCTGGCGGGGATTCGTGAGGAATCGCAAGGGAATAGACACGAATTCCCGATACAATCGGTTGCCAAAACGTTAACGTGGACAACGCTGGCAAATGCAACCAGGCCGGCATTGATCAATTAGACTGAAGACCTATGTCGAGCGCTCGTCACATTGTCAGTTTGCTGAAGAGCCACATTGCCGGTGACGGGGAGCGTTTCCTTGCCACCGCAATGCAGCTTGCCGCGCATGAGGCCCGGCAGGGTCATGGCAAGCTGGCGCAGGAACTGAAAGAGCTGATTGATCAGGCCAAGATATCCGGCGCTGTAATGACCAAAACGGCGCGTCCAGTTCCCTTGGTCCAGCCGAAAGGCGAATTGGCCGGGCTGCTGCACGCCGGTTATCCGGACCTGCGTCTGACCGACATGGTTCTCCCGGACGAATTACGGCTTCGGCTCGAACGTGTGTTGATTGAGCAGAGGCAGCAGCAGAACCTACGTGAGCACGGTCTGAAGCCGCGTCGCAAATTACTGCTGGTGGGACCACCTGGCTCCGGCAAGACGATGACGGCGGCCGCCTTGACCGGCGAACTCCACCTCCCGTTGTTTACCATCGTCCTGGATGGCCTAATCACCAAGTTCATGGGCGAGACGGCTGGAAAGCTACGGCTCATCTTCGATGCCATGCAGGCAACACGCGGGGTCTACTTCTTCGACGAGTTCGACGCGATCGGCGCCCGGCGCGGCGAGCGCCAGGACGTTGGTGAAATTCGCCGCGTCTTGAACTCCTTCCTGCAATTCCTTGAGCAAGATGAAAGCCACGGCCTCGTCGTCGCTGCGACCAACCATCCTGAGCTGTTGGACAAGGCGCTCTTCCGTCGTTTCGACGATGTCATTGAATACGCGTTGCCTGATCCGGTCCTGGCTCACGCCTTGCTGCAGGCGCGCCTCGACCGTTTTGACACGCGCGGTGTCGACTGGAGCCAGGCTGTCGAGCAGGCACACAATTTATCTCAGGCAGAAATTGTAAGAGCTGCGGACGACGCGGCCAAAACGATACTCTTGCGGGGCGGGAAGCGGATAACATCGGAGGCGCTTGTTCAAGCGCTGATGGAACGCCGGCGGGCCTCGCTGTCTGATTAGCGACGGCGCAGGTTGCAATGGTAGACGATTTTTCTCGGGACCGACCCCATTTCCATCTTCGCAACAATGGTGTTCGAGAGCCGTATCGGCGGCCTAAGCAGAAAATCGAACCACCTGCAGTACCTGAGCGCGATCGTGCAGGCCATGCAGCGGCACTGATCCAGGCTGTTGGACAAGCCATTCAGGCGGCTCGCGTGCAGATCGCAGCTCGCGACCTCAACTTGGCCGTAGGCCTACCAGGGTTTTATCTCGATATCGAATTGCCGGTGCGCGAGCGCGTCGCTCTGGATCAGCTGGCCGATCGACGGCAAAAGATGGAAGTTGTCGCGGTTCATGAACCGGTAGGAGAAGCGGGGCCGCTGCGCGCTTCGGTTTTCGTTCCGCAACAAGCGGAGAACTATTATCTGCGGAAGGTGGAGGCCTATCGCGACTCTGACACCAAGAAGGGAAGGCCGCGAAACGAGCCGCTTGTGTCGCGGATTGAGACCATGCGCCTGGCGACGGCGCGATCGCTATATACCGACGATGATGCGCTTTTCCCGCAGCAACCAAACGAACAGGTCTGGTGGGAGATTTGGACGCGCAAGGGGCGGCGGGAGAATTTCGAGCGCATCGCCCAAGCGCTGGATCTCACCCTGCGCACGCATGCCGTCAAGTTTCCCGAGCGAGAGGTCATGCTTGCGCTCGCTAGCGTAGCAACGCTGGATCGGCTTGTCGCTCATAGTGATGTCGTGGCCGAGTTGCGGCGTGCGAAGGATACACCATCCTTCTTCATGGGCCTTGGGGGTGCCGAGCAGCGTGATTGGAGTGATGAACTGCTCGAACGTGTGGCGCCACCGGACGACGATGTCGCAGTTTGTGTTCTTGACAGTGGTGTGCGTCGAACTCATCCTTTGATCGAACCCGCACTTGCTGCGGAAGACTGCCACACAATTAAGCCCGCTTGGGGGAGCGACGACACCCCAGCGTGGCAAGGTCACGGGACGCGGATGGCCGGTGTCGGGCTCTATGGCGACCTTGTCCCTCTGCTGGTTGGAAGCGATACGATTACCTTGCCTTATCGACTCGAGAGCGTTCGTATTCTGCCGCCCGAGGACGAGGCGAACGATCCCGAGCTCTATGGAGCGATCATCGGAGAGGCGATTGCTCGCGCCGAGATCCAGGCGCCGGCGCGGCGCCGGGCCATAGCCATGGCGGTCACCAGCGCAAACCCGGCGCGCGGCCGACCGACATCGTGGTCAGCGGCGGTCGACCAACTCTGCTTTGAGGAGGATCAGCGGCGCCTGATCATCCTGTCCGCGGGAAACATTGCCGAGGATCTGACGCCTGCTGATCACCTAACACGCAATGATCTCGAGGCGGTCGACGATCCGGCACAGGCGTGGAACGCGCTGACGGTGGGTGCCTACACTGAGAAAGTGGATATCATCGATCCTGAGTTTGCCGGCTACGCGCCGATCGCCCCGGTCGGCGAGCTATCGCCGCGCAGCAGGACTTCTGTCGTCTGGGACCGGCAGTGGCCTGTGAAACCCGATGTCGTGTTTGAAGGTGGCAACCTCGCGCATGACGGAGCGCTTCCTGGCGAACCGATCGACGACCTGCAGATCCTCACGACGTATTTCCGCCCGGAACTGCGTCACTTCACAACTCTCGGCGACACGAGCGCGGCCACTGCGCACGCCGCGCGGATGGCGGGGCAAATCTTGGTAGCGCGTCCGGGCCTATGGCCGGAAACGGTCCGCGCCTTGATCGTGCACTCCGCCGAGTGGACCCCGCAGATGCGCGCCCGTATCGACGCATGCAACGGCGCGAAGGGGCGAATACAGGCACTCGTACGACGCTATGGCTACGGAGTCCCGGATATTGGGCGGGCGCTCCTCTCGACGGTGAATGATCTGACGCTCATCGTCGAAGATCAACTCCAACCGTTTCAGCGGGAAGGGAGCGCCGCGGCCAAGACCCGTGACATGAAACTGCATCGGCTGCCTTGGCCGAAGGAGCAACTGGCCGCGCTTGGTGCTGCGCAGGTTGAGCTACGAGCGACTCTGTCCTACTTCATCGAGCCCAATCCTGGAGAGCGCGGGTGGACGAGGCGACATCGGTACGCTTCGCACGGTCTTCGCTTCCGTGTGAAGTCCGCGACCGAGACTGTCGACGAGTTCAGAGCCCGCATCAATCAGGCGGCACGGGACGAGGAGGAGGGAGCGCCTCCCGGCGGTGGCGAGGATTGGCTCCTCGGCACGTTTCGCGACAATGGATCGGTGCATTCCGATTTTTGGTCTGGAAGCGCAGCTGACCTCGCTGGACGTGATGCCATTGGCGTCTTTCCGGTCGGTGGCTGGTGGAAGGAAAAGCCCTACTTGGAGCGGTTCGACGGCACTGCGCGCTATGCGCTGATCGTGACGATTAGAGCGCCGGGGTCGAACGTGGACATCTTCACTCCAGTCGAAAATGCGATCGCCATTGCTGGCGCGATCGAAGTTTGATTGGAATTTGTCCGCAACTCGCGCTCGCACAGCGGCGCCTATTTGGCCGTGGCCCCAAGAGCAGGCCTGCCAATCTCTCCAACTTAGCTGACCCAGCAACGCACCTGCGGAGTCTTGCCGGCGCGGGTAATCTAGGCGCCCCTTACTGAAGCGCCAAGATGTCGGCGCCGGTCAGCCGCAGCCCCTTTTCGGTGGCCTTGCCTGCCGCGAGCGCCCTGGCCACATCGTCTAGGATGCCGCCGCGGTATTTTTCGAACACCTTGAGATAGTCGGCATTGGGCCGCGCTTCGCGAAAGCGGCCAAGATCGTCGAGCGCCTCGCGCGACAGATGGACGGTAACGGCCTTGCCTTGCCATTCTACGGTAGCCGCCCGCGCCGGTCGCAGGTGAATCTCTATTATTGCTGCGAGAGTGAGACCCCGGTCGGGACTCGAAGCACGTCTTGCAGTTGATCTAGCAAAACCGTGCAGCCCCGGAAAGGCCGCCAGATGCGCACATGAAGGGGCTTCATGCGGTTGCAACGCTTGGCCTGATGGGCATATCGCGTGCGGAAACAATCCGCGTTGCGGTCGGAACGCAAGACACCACGATCAATTGCGCAACAGGCGGACTTCTTATTCGTGAATTGAAGCTTTTGGAATTCCTGCCACGGAACGGTAAGTACGAGGACGCCACTTACGACATCCAGTGGAAGAACTTCACCAGCGGCGCGCCGCTGACCAACGAGATGGTGGTTGCGAGCTGCAAGCTGCTTACGCGAAGAACTAATAGTGGGGTCATCCACCGCCTTCCGAGCCAAAAGAATGCGCGCGTCAAGCGCAGCCTTCGATTTGGACCAGCCGGAGACCCGCCGTCAGAGAATCACGAATCGCTCGAAAGCAAAATCCCAAAACGCAAGAAACCGCGGCCCAACACCCGGCTTTCCTGCAAAATCGAATACTTTATTGAGACAACTTCTGCTTATCTATCAGGCCGATCCGCATTCTCCACATGGCGTAATCGCGGCTGACGTCTTCTTGAGGACGCGAGGGTCGGTAGGATCGGCTCCAGCAGATTATCGAAAGGGACGACTAAAGAACGGACGACTGCTTAAAGGCCGTTGAGAAAGCCTGAAGGACCGATCCGCGCCATCAATAGTCGCACCACGCGGCGCCGAGCGAAGCGAATTCCGTCCACTTCGACAGATCACCGAGCCACTCACCTTTTGGCCCCATCCAGCGCATGCAAATCTTCGGCAAGTCCTTCGAAAGTGTCTCCCAACGTTGCGTTGGCACCGGCGTGGCCGTCCTTTCATCCCAACGCTTGCGCGCGAGGGCGCTTAGATCCTCGTAAGACGCCGCATCCGTCAGGACGATCTTCTTTGTACCCGGTGCGAACCACCTTTCCCGAAGACCGACCTTGTCGGGGCACAAGCGCGCGGGCGATATGGTCGGGATAAAAAACTCAATATACACATAGTCACAGACCTTGAACTCTGGCTGGTCAGGCGTGGTCCCATAGTTGCATTTTAGCGATGTTGCGCGATCGAGCTTGGGATTCGAGCGCATCGCGTCACTTCTGAGCAGAAAACCCTGCCTATTCTCCGTATCAAATCGCGCTGCATCGAGCGTGGCGTCGCATGATCCCTTCACGAAACGCTGTTGAGGCAAAGCCGTCGTGGTTGCGTTGTTCCAAAGGAAATTGTTCACGTCCTTATAGACGGAGTATTCATGCCATTGGCCAGGCGCGGCAACGTTGCGCGCCGTTTCCTTGAGAAAGATGCCGGCAGAAACCAGCGGTACCGGTGGCCTGTCCTCATGAAAGTAGACGCCGCTGAGATTGAAAAACTCGAGCCCGACCGGCTGTTGATGCTCGCAGGGTCTTTCCTCGCCAAACCGCAAAGTATTGCCGTCCGGCTGGTAGAGCTCCTTGTGCTCCGTTTCGATCACATGGCATTTGTGTTCGGGGCGCACAAAGTCCGGCAGTTTGTCCGGATCGATCACAAACAGGCTTAAAACCCCAAGCAGCGCAACAAGGGTGACTGCCGGATGCGTTTTGAGGAAGTGTTTTGCCCGGATTCTGGCCAGGCGATAGCGCGCGACGACGCCCCTGGCTTTCGGCCATGACGCAAGCAGGCCCGCCAGATAATCAATCAGCTTTTCCAACATCTTCGACCAAGAATCCTTGTATGGCCGTAGCCATCCTACCCAGGACCGGGTTGGCAGGAGCTCCTCTTAAAACTTTGGCGATAATACAAGCAGGATGACACAAGCCGAGCGTTTCGCAACCATATCCTTCCACTGCTCCCCAAGCGCGGCGCGTCCGCGGACCGGACTCTCGTGTTCGCGTGGACAGCCCCCGACGGCACCCAATGTACCAGATTGACGTCGTTCAAGATCTCAAACAGAGGGGCCGTCCGTGGAAAAGCTTAGCTCAGGTTACTCTCGGGAAGTCTGCTTCCGATGTTGCAACGTGCACGCTCGGGTTGATTTTCTGGGCAAGAACGGAGGGACGGATTACTTTGCAAATCCGACTCTCAAGGCATATTCGTCTCCGGGTGGCAAAAGAGAGGCAGTTTTCCCTTGACCGAGATCTAGCCGCTCGTATGCGTAAGCCTTGTCGGTCAACAATTTCATCGCAGAACGGTAGCGCACATCGCTCATACCCGCGGCAGATTGTATTTGACTGACTAGAACGGCCTCGCCGATCTTCCCGAAATACCCTTTCGTATTCGCAAGCTGTTTCATAAGCTGATCCTCGGGTGCAGTGAGAATATAGACCTTATTTGCAGGCCCCGTTACTCCTTGAAATTGCGATTGCATTATCTGGATCAACACAGCTCTCAATGGTGCCATGCACTGGCGCACTTGTTCTGCTACGCCGGCAGCGGCGTTCGATATCGCATTGTTGATCCCGTCGCTCAGAAGTCGCGCATCTTTATGCTCAATGTGCACCTGCCCCTTGACCGTGCCGCTCAGAGCGAGTCGTTTCAGAGATATGTCCCCGTTCGCATCTACCAGACCGGACGCCACGTCGCTTGAACCCGATCCGACGCAAGAGGCCACAAACTGGTCGACCCATTCTTGGACCGTAAGATTTTGCGCTTCAGCTCGGGGCGCGCGCATCGACATAGTCAAGAAGATTAGGGGGACCATGATGAAAAGCACACGGCGGCGGTCTGATCTCATTTCGATCCTCCTGCAGCGGTGGAGTTGGTGCAATGGCGTGTACGATTGCACATTCAACTAAGGATTGCCAGATGTGGGCCTCTTGCCATGTGGCTCGCAGATAGCGGAATTCGTCTCGGAAATAGCGGAGTGGAAAGCCCGGCGAAACGGAGTAACAAGACCAACCTTCAGCCCAAAGCCACGCAAAATCTCGCAGATACCTAATTCGACATCGATAAGTCGTCCGAGAAGCTGTTTGCGGGCGATCAAAAGTGCGCGGATCTCTTGCGCACCGACCGACTTTGCGTGGGCCGGCCGGAACCATCCCATCCGGATCAACTGCCCGGTTTGCTCCAGCGATGCGAGCTGTGGCTCGTTTGCACTAGCCGTCGATCTGGAAGGACGTTACGAAATCGTCGTCAGCGAGGAGCGATGAGCGCCGTAGGATATCAAGTGTATTCGAAAAACGGCGACGGTGCCATCGGGGTTGTCGTTTCCTCCGCAAAACAAGCTCTCGCCAAAGCCAATGAACTCGCCGAATCTGGGAACGAGGTGCTGATCAAGGATCTTGCTGGCAGGGTCCTCGATACGGCGACGATCGTTGAACTCGCCGCGCGCGAATAGATTGCAGTCGCGGCGGAGGTTTGGATTGGCGATAAACTGGATCACAAAGGAGCCGTCCTCCCGCGTGTTAGTACACAACGCCGATGAAGTGCAGGCGTTCGCATGCCTTGGCTGCGCCCTTCAGCGCGGTCTTTGCATCGTGGGGCTGCCCGATCGAGCGTACGTCGCATATGGCTTTATCTTCGCGGCAAGCCAACCGGAACGTCCTCCAATCTGTCGAAGGGGTCGATCGTGGCTTCCACATTCCACAAGGGACCGAAATCGCGCGCGACCTGCTTCTGAATAGCGGCCGAGACCGGTGCCAGCTGCGCGAGCGTGACTTCCTTGGTTAACCTCGCGCGTTACGATCTGAAATTGGTCACCGGATCGCGGATGAAATCCGGGACCGTCGTAAAACTCATACTCACCGCTTCCATTCCGCCAGTACCAAACTTTGGCCGTACCGTTGTGGGGTCGAAGAAGCCGAATTTTTCAGGATCATCAAGACGGAGGGGTACTCGGCGCACAAGCTTTGCAGTTTGTTGCTTCCATGCATCGACAACCTCTCGTGTGACAGGGATGAGTTCCTCATCCGTTTGTGGATGAAAGCCCATTATCGAATAGCTCGATCTGACCCCGATTGTTTTTGGAATACCAAACCACTGGCTCGCCCGTCGTCGGATCGAAGAAGGATGGAGCATTCGACGTAATCTGCGTCGCCCGATTACCCCTTCTGTATGCGTCGATCTTCTCGACGATCTGCGGTGTAAGCGGACGGCATTCGCGCCCCGTCTCCGGGTCAGTGCCAACGCGGTTTAACGTTCTAATGCTCGTGCGTGTCATCACATAGCATTTCTCTGCGTCCCCTCCCTTTCGGAAGTTCGCGTCAATGCGCCCGAGCAGCAACGAATGACCGATTACAAGAGTAAGAAGCCCCGCGTAACCGACCATCCTCTTCTGCTTTGACAACGAAAAGGAATAGCCCGCCAAGATGACGATGGCAGCAAAGCTGGCCCACAGGATGGCTCGCGTAATCCCGCGATTTAGATCGTAGGTGTCAGCGAGTTCTTCCGTATAGCTGCGCGCCAACTGGTAGTAGACAAGCTCGTTGCACAGCCAGAAAATCATCCCGCCGAAAACTAGGCAGGCGAGCAGAATAATTGCGATTTGTGCCGCTCGATTGAGCCGCCCCAGCGTTTGCGAAGCAAAGCCGCGTACCTTTTCGATTGTTTGCACTTCTAAAGCCCCCACACTCGCATCCTACTGAGTGCGTTTTTCTTATTTCCTCAACCCAACATTGAAGATGCGAGCTAAGCCGCTGAATTGTCAAAGGGCATTAGATTGTTATGTATGCCCAGCGAGAGCTGTTCTCAGCACGGCGCCCCGGGGGAGCGTGCAGGCTTGAGAAAGCCTCAGTGCAGCGGCAGTGATTACGGGCGGCTTTTGATATCACCAACGAACAAACCAATTACGCCGAGGCGGGCCCGTGGGCCCGCCTCTCAGCACTCAATAAAGACAAGTTGACAGGTCGGGGGTATGCCCTTCCGGCACCTAGCCGACGTCGGGCGCGAATTGAAGCCGAGGTGCTAATCAGGGGGTGAGGGAAGGCAAAATAACCTAAGCCAATACGCTCGTTCCGACCGCTCAGGACAAGCAGGGATTCCAAATTGCTTGGGCTGCTGCTGGTCCAACCCCATCAGCAGGGTTCGCGTTCCAGCGATTTCGGGCTGTCTGCCGCCGCCCTCTTCGCAGCCTCGCTCGTCGTGTTCTCGCGCCTTGGGCAGGAGTTCACGCCGACGCTCGATGAGAACAACATCGTCATGGAGGTGAAGCGCGCATGCCGAGCACGGCGCCGGCCCACGCTCCGGCCATTCAGTTCGAAATCGAGAAGGTGATCAGCAAGTTTCCGCAGGTCGGCGTTGGTGCTCTCGCGCGCCGGTACGCTGGACCTGGCAGTCGATGCTCGGCCAGACTTGGATCTTAGTGCGGGGAACCTGCGGTCTCGCCAGCGAGTTGCGCTACGAGCCAATCTGCAAAGGCCCGTACCGCCGATCTCTGTCGGCTGGCGCGCGGGTAGATCAGGCGATGGCCGACGTAGCGGATATCGTTGGCGCGTCCTGACAGCGGCGCAACCAATCGCCCGCTCGCCAGTTCGCGTTCGGCCAGAAGCGTTGATTCCAGTGCTACTCCCAATCCCTCCGCGGCTGTCGCGATCGCGAGAAAGCTGCGATCGAATCTCATGCCATGGAGTGCAGGGGCCTCCAATCCGTTCGCCGTGAACCATTGGTGCCACTGAACCTGCTTCACGTCGGAGCGGATCAGCGTCTGATCGAGGAGATCGGCAGGCCTCCTGATCGATTTCGCGAGGGCAGGCGAGCAGAGCGGGGTGACCGTTTCCTCTGGGAGAGGAACAACCTCCACGCCCTCTGCGCGCGGCGGACCGTAGACGATGTCGATATCAAAATCATCGTTGCTGAAGCGAGCATAGTCCGTGCTCGCAGCCAGGCGGACTTCGAGCTTCGGAAAAGCGGCGAGAAACTGTGCAAGCCGCGGTGCAAGCCACTGCGCAGCAAAGCTGGGTGCCGAATGGACGCGCACCAATTGAGGTCCGCGCGCGGCGACTTCCTCGAGGCCACGGCGAAGCTGATCGAATGCCGCTCCCGTGTGTCGCATCAGATTTTCGCCGGCCGGCGTGAGCCGCACCGATCGCGCGCTACGCTCGAACAGAACGGTGCGAAGCGTGTCCTCCAGCTTGCGGATCGCATGACTGACGGCACTCGGCGTCAGGTGAAGCTCATTCGCCGCATCGCGGAATGATCCCGTGCGAGCCGCGGCTTCAAAGGCGCGAATTGCCGATATGGGGACATTCGACAGCATTCCATAAGTGAACCAGATTCATCGATCCGTGACAACTGTGCGTTTGTCCGTTGCGCGTCCGCGGGGCATTCCTAGGCTTGCCAAGGAAAAACAATTTGCGGGAGGAACTGATGCTGCTCAGCGGTAAGACGGCCATCATTTCGGGCGCGGCATCGCCGCGCGGCATCGGGCTGGCTACGGCACGGCGGTTCGCCGCCGAGGGCGCTCGGGTCGCCATTCTCGACATTGACGCGAGCGCGTCGGCGGACGCCGCGGCTTCGCTTGGCACGTCCCACATTGGGCTGCGATGCGACGTCGCCGACAAATCATCCTGCGAGCAGGCCGTCGCTCGCGCGATCGAATCCTTCGGAAGCATCGATATTCTCATCAACAACGCCGGCATCACCCAGCCGGTCAAGTTCCTGGATATCTCGCCGGCTGATTGGGATCGCATCCAGGACGTCAATCTGAAGGGCATTCTGTTCCTCTCCCAGGCGGTGATCCCGCACATGCGCGCGCGCAAGTCCGGATCGATCGCCTGCATGTCCTCGGTTTCGGCCCAGCGCGGCGGCGGAATTTTTGGCGGTCCGCACTATTCGGCCGCGAAGGCTGGCGTGCTCGGTCTCGCCAAGGCGATGGCTCGCGAGTTCGGTCCGGACGGCATTCGCGTCAATTGCGTGACGCCCGGCCTGATCGGCACCGATATCACCTCGGGCAAGCTGACGGACGAGATGAGGGCGAAGATCCTGGAAGGCATTCCGCTCAATCGTCTTGGCACGGCAGACGACGTCGCCAGCATCTACACCTTCCTGGCCTCGGATCTCTCCGCCTACGTGACCGGTGCCGTGATCGACGTCAACGGCGGCATGCTCATCCACTGAGCCAGCAAGACAAGGTCCAGATCGATGGAAACGCTGACCAACACGCCCAAGCTGGCGGACCGCGCCTACAACATTCGCCGCAATGCGCTGCGCATGGGCGAGGTTCAGGGCCAGGGCTATATCGCACAGGCGCTGGACATCTCCGACGTCCTTGCCGTGGCCTATTTTCACGCGATGCGCTACCGGCCGGAAGATCCGTCCTGGGACGCACGCGACCGCTTCCTGCTCTCCAACGGCCACTATGCCATCGCGCTCTATGCGGCTTTGATCGAGGCGGGGATCGTTCCCGAAGAAGAACTCGAAACCTATGGCAGCGACGAGAGCCGCCTGCCGATGTCGGGCATGGCCTCCTACACGCCGGGAATGGAAATGTCGGGCGGCTCGCTTGGGCTTGGGCTCAGCATCGCCGTCGGCATGGGCCTCGGGCTCAAGCGCAAGAAATCCGACGCGCGGGTGTACACGTTGTTCTCCGACGGCGAGCTCGATGAAGGCTCGGTCTGGGAAGCCATCCAGTCGGCGGGCCACTACAACCTCGACAATCTGATCGGCATCGTCGATGTCAATAATCAGCAGGCCGACGGTCCGTCGACGCAGGTGATGGCGTTCGAGCCGCTGGTCGAGAAGCTTCAGGCTTTCGGCTGGTTCGTGCAGCGGATCGATGGCAATGATCTCGATGCCGTGGTTGCCGCGTTCGATGTCGCCAAGTCCCATTCCGAGCCAAAACCGCGGATGATCGTCGCCGACACGCTGATGGGCAAGGGGGTTCCTTTCCTTGAGCAGCGCGAGAAGAACCATTTCATCCGCGTCGAGCAGCACGAGTGGCAGCTCGCGCTGGCGGCGCTGGAAGCCGGGAGGCAGGCATGAAGACCGTCAGATCAGCACCCCAGCCGGGCAAGCCGCGCCTGACCACCTCGGCCATGATCGCCTCGATCGCGTCTGAGGGACAGAAAACGAAACCGGCGCCGTTTGGACACGCGCTCGTCGAGCTCGCGCGCCAACGCCCTGATGTCGTCGGCATGACGGCCGATCTCGGCAAATACACCGACCTGCACATCTTTGCGAAGGAATTTGCGGACCGCTATTACCAGATGGGCATGGCCGAGCAGCTTTTGTTCGGCGCGGCCTCCGGTCTTGCCGCTGAAGGCTTCATGCCATTCGCAACCACCTACGCGGTGTTCGCTTCGCGCCGTGCCTACGACTTCATCCACCAGACCATCGCGGAGGAAGACCGCAACGTGAAGATCGTTTGCGCATTGCCCGGCTTGACCTCGGGCTATGGCCCGAGCCATCAGGCCGCAGAGGATATCGCCCTGTTTCGCGCCATGCCGAACATGACGGTCATCGACCCCTGCGATGCCCATGAAATCGAGCAGCTGGTGCCCGCCATTGCGGCGCATCACGGACCGGTCTACATGCGCCTGCTGCGGGGCCAGGTGCCGGTCGTGCTGGACGAATACGACTACAAGTTCGAGCTCGGCAAGGCCAAGCTGATCCGTGACGGAAAGGACGTCCTGATCATCTCATCCGGCATCATGACCATGCGCGCGCTCGAGGCTGTGCAGGCCCTCAAAGACGACCACATCGAGGCGGCGGTGCTCCACGTTCCGACCATCAAGCCGCTCGACGCCGAGACGATCCTGCGTGAAGCCGGCAAGTCAGGCCGCCTGGTCGTCGTTGCCGAAAACCACACGACGATGGGCGGTCTCGGCGAGGCCGTCGCCGCACTCCTGATGCGTTCAGGCGTCCATCCGCCTTTCCGCCAGATCGCATTGCCGGACGAATTTCTTGACGCCGGCGCACTTCCGACGCTGCACGACCGCTACGGTATTTCCACCGCCGAGGTCGCAAGGCAGATCAAGCAGTGGCTTTAGCGCACCGGCGCTAAGCGCCAGCCAGGCCAAATACGAGTGAAGTGTTCCGCCCGCTGCATGTTGCGGCGGGCTAGCGATGGCTATTGCCCGAATGCGGGCGGTCGAAGAGCCCGGACAGCTGAAAACAGCGCCGGCTCATGCAGCCGGCAAAACGTCAATACAGGATCAGGAGGAAAACATGACTGTCTCGAAGCCCGGATGCATCAGCCGCCGTTCGCTATTAATCGCGGCGAGCGCCGTACCTCTCTGCGGGATTCTAACCCGTCCAGCGTCTGCCGCCGAGTTCGTCTACAAGTTCGCCACCGGACAGGACCCGACCCATCCGGTGAACATCCGCGCGCAAGAGGCGATCGACCGGATCCGCGAAGCAACCAGCGGCCGGCTGGAGATCAGGCTGTTCCCCGCCAATCAGCTCGGCTCCGACACCGAGCTCTTGACCCAGGTGCGCAGCGGCGGCGTCGAGTTCTTCAACCAATCGTCCTCGATCCTTGCCACCCTGGTGCCAAGCGCCGGCATCGTGAACACCGGCTTCGCATTCACCGACTACGACAGCGTGTGGAAGGCGATGGACGGCGACCTCGGCAGCTACATCCGGGCGCAGATCGCCAAGACGCCGATCATGGCGGTGTCGAAGGCCTGGGACAACGGCTTCCGCCAGGTGACCTCGTCTGGCCGCGAGATCCGCACCCCGGATGATCTGAAGAATTTCCAGATCCGGGTTCCGCCCGCGCCGCTGCTGACCTCGCTCTTCAAGGCGCTCGGCGCCGGGCCGACGCCGATCAACTTCAACGAGGTCTATTCCGCGTTGCAGACCAAGGTCGTCGACGGCCAGGAGAATCCGTTGCCCATCATCGCGACCGCGCGCCTTTACGAAGTGCAGACCACGTGCAGCCTGACGGGGCATGTCTGGGACGGCTACTGGATCCTCGGCAACAAGCGCGCCTTCGAGCGCCTGCCCAAGGACGTGCAGGAGATCGTGACGCGCGAGCTCGATCGCGCCGCGGTCGATCAGCGTGCCGACATCGCAAAGCTCAGCCAGTCGCTGCGCAACGATCTCTCGGCCAAGGGTCTCAAATTCATCGACGTCGATCGCGCCGCCTTCCGCCAGGCCCTGTCCAAGACCAGCTTCTACGCGGACTGGAAGGGCAAGTTCGGCGAGGAAGCATGGTCGCAGCTCGAAAAAGCCGCAGGCCAGCTATCATGACCAGCGTGAGCCATAGGCCCCACGTCGATGCCGGTGTGGCGGCCAGCGCGACGCAGGCTGGCCGGCGCAGTTGGGTGCTGACAGCGAACACCGTCCTCGGTCATCTCGTCGCTGTCCCGGCAGGACTGCTCGTGCTGGCGGAGATCGCGGTGCTGTCCGCGGGCATCGTGGGCCGATACGTGTTCCGCTCGCCGCTTATCTGGTCTGACGAACTCGCCAGCATTCTCTTCCTCTGGCTTGCCATGCTGGGATCCGTGATTGCGTTCCAACGCGGCGAGCACATGCGCATGACGGCCATTGTCGGCGTGCTGCGTGCGGAAGTTCGCGCGTTCCTGGACACGGTCGCGGCCGCAGCATCGCTGGCCTTCCTCGCGCTGGTCGTCTGGCCAGCCTATGAGTTCGCGGCCGACGAGGCATTCGTGACAACGCCGGCGCTCGAGATCGTCAACAGCTGGCGCGCGGCGGCGTTGCCGATCGGGTTTGGATTGATGCTGGTCGCAGCGGTCCTCCGCCTCATCCGCATCGCGAGCCTGCGCAGCTTGCTGGCTTCCCTGGCGCTCGTTGCAGGCATCATTGCGACCTTCGTTCTGCTCGCTCCCGCCCTGAAGCCGCTCGGCAATTTGAACCTCCTGATCTTCTTCGTTGTCGTTGTGGGGGCGATGGTCTTTGCGGCCGTGCCGATCGCGTTCGCATTCGGCCTCGCCACCGTCGGCTATCTCGCTCTGACAACCAGCACGCCCGACGTGGTGATGATCGGGCGAATGGACGAGGGTATGAGCCACCTGATACTGCTCGCCGTGCCTCTCTTCGTCTTTCTCGGCCTTCTCATCGAAATGACGGGCATGGCGCGCGCGATGGTCAGCTTCCTGGCGAGCCTCTTGGGCCACGTGCGCGGCGGATTGCACTACGTGCTGGTCGGAGCGATGTATCTGGTCTCGGGCATTTCCGGTTCCAAGGCAGCGGACATGGCCGCGGTGGCTCCTGTCCTGTTTCCCGAGATGCGGCAGCGCGGGGCCAAACCGGGAGACCTCGTTGCGCTTCTCGCGGCGACCGGCGCCCAGACCGAGACGATCCCGCCCTCGCTGGTCCTGATCACGATCGGCTCGGTGACGGGCGTGTCGATCTCGGCATTGTTCACCGGCGGCTTGCTTCCGGGCGTGGTGCTCGCGGTCATGCTCGCGGCCGTGGTGTGGTGGCGATATCGCCGCGAGGACCTGTCCCACATCAAGAGGGCGAGGGCCCGGGAGATTGGCCGCGCCTTCCTCATCGCGATACCGGCCATCGCGCTGCCATTCGTGATCCGGACCGCCGTCGTCGAAGGGGTTGCGACGGCAACGGAGGTCTCGACCATCGGCATTCTTTATTCGGCCTGTGCGGGTCTCTTCGTCTATCGTCAGTTCGACTGGCGCCGCATCTATCCGATGCTGGTCGAGACAGCCTCGCTGTCAGGGGCGATTCTGCTCATCATCGGCGCGGCGACAGGCATGGCCTGGGCGCTGACCCAATCGGGATTTTCCGCCTCTCTGGCCAAATTCATGACCAGCCTTCCCGGCGGGGTCCCCGTCTTCCTGGCCGTGACGATCGTGACTTTCGTGGTCCTCGGCAGCGTGCTGGAGGGAATCCCGGCCATCGTCCTGTTCGGTCCGCTGCTGTTCCCGATCGCGCGGCAGGTCGGGGTGCACGATGTCCACTACGCGATGGTGGTCGTCCTCGCCATGGGCATCGGCCTGTTCGCGCCGCCGTTCGGCGTCGGCTATTACGCGGCCTGCGCCATCAGCCGCATCAATCCGGACGAGGGCATGAAGCCGATCGTGGGCTACATGACCGCGCTCCTGATCGGCACGCTGATCGTTGCCGCCGTGCCCTGGCTATCGATCGGCTTCCTTTGATAACGGGCGAGGCGCCCTCGCCGGAAACATCCCGAGGGCATCTCGTCAGGCGAATTTCGGCAGATACAGCGGCAGGCCATCGCAGGCCATGTCGATCTCCTCGACCTGGCCCTTGCCGACCTCCGTCACCCGAAGCTTCTTGCCTCCGAGCGTGAAGGCACAATTCGTCGGCTGAAGCCCATCTAGGATCAGCCGATCGACCACTTCGCCCCGCCGGTCCAGCACCGTGACGTTCTTCTGGTTGTAGACCGTGCAATAGAGCCGGCCGTCCATGCCAAAGGCCATCCCGTCCGGCCCTTTGAAATCCGGATTGGAATCCGGTTGCAGCACGTTGCCGAAGACGACGCGTTTCGGCGCTGCCTCGCCGAGCACGTCATATCGATAGATTTCGCCGGTGAAGGACGCGTTGGCATAGAGGTGGTTGTCGGGACCGAAGGCAATGCCGTTGGTGAAACGGATCTTGCGATCGAGCACGCGGAGCACCTTCATGGCTGCCGGATCGATTTCATACACACGGCCGTCCCAGTCGAGGTCCATATACCCGTCCACGAAAGCCTGGCCGTTGATGAAATCCTCGGCGGCCATTCCGGAGTCGGTCATGTACAGCAGTCCGTTCGGACCAAAGCAGAGGTCGTTCGGAAACAGAAAGCGCTCCGCGCCTTCGCCCTGCATGCGCCGAATCTCGTTTCCGCGTTCGTCGATGCAGATCAGCGCCCGGAGGCCGGCCTCCGCGATCCAGATCCGGCCGTGGCCATCGGTCGTTAGTCCATTCGGACGGCCACCCGTCGTTCGGATGACGCGGCGATTGCCGCGAGGATCGAGCCGCGTGACGCAAAGGGTCGACGCGGACATCTCCGTGACATACATCGAGCCGTCGGGCAGGCATACCGGACCCTCCGGCGCGCCAATTCCGGTTGCGAACAGTGTCGATGCCATTCGTCCCTCCGTTCTCGAATGTTGCTTTCGTCAAGCGATAACCAGACCGCTGGCCGGATCGATCAGCACCACGCGATTGAGGTCGATGGCGAGGTCGATTCGCTCGCCATGGCTGCTGACGTCGTGCGCCTGCAGCTCGGCAACCGCATCGACGCCGCCGATCCTGATGGTGGTGAAGGTGCGTGTCCCCGTCGGCTGAATGAGATCGGCAGTGGCCGAATAGGAGACCACGCCTTCGCGCAACGGCCCGCCGGCCCGACTGAAGTGCTGGGGCCGAATGCCCAGGAGAATCTCTCGCCGATCCATGCTGGCCAGCGGCCTCGCCTTCGCGCTCGGAAGCGTCAGTTCACCGCCGGACTGAAACACCACTGCTGCGTCGGAACCGTTTGTCTTGAGGGTCGCCGGGATGAGATTGATCGACGGAGAGCCGAGAAAGCCGGCGACGAACCCCGTACGCGGCTGCTCGAACAGCTCGAGCGGAGCCCCTTGTTGCTCGATCTGTCCATCGCGCAGCAGCACGATGCGGTCGGCCAGCGTCATCGCCTCGACCTGATCGTGCGTGACGTAGATCATGGTCGTCGTGATCTCGTGGTGCAGACGCTTGATCTCGGTGCGCATCTCGTCACGCAACTGAGCGTCCAGGTTCGAAAGCGGCTCGTCGAACAGGAACAGGTCGGCCTTGCGGACGATGGCGCGGCCGATGGCGACGCGCTGACGCTGTCCACCGGAGAGCTGCCGCGGATAGCGCTGCAGGAAATTGCCGATGCCGAGCATCTCGGCGGCCTCGCTGACCCGCTTCCTGGTCTCGATCTCGGGAGTCTTGCGGGCGCGCAGGCCGAAGGCGATGTTCTCGCTGACGGTCAGATAGGGGTAGAGCGCATAGTTCTGAAACACCATCGCGATATTGCGCTCGCGCGGGCGCAGATCGTTGACAACCGCGCCACCGATGGTGATCGTTCCACCATCCGGATCCTCGAGACCGGCGATGGTTCGCAACAGCGTGCTCTTGCCGCAGCCGGACGGCCCCACCAGCACCGCGAATTCGCCATCGGCGATGGTGAGATCAACTCCTCGGACCGCATGCACGTTGCCGTAATATTTGTTTACTCCGGACAGCTTGACGTCAGCCACTCCACTCTCCCTAACCCTTGACTGCGCCGAGCGAGATACCGCGCACGAGATAGCGCTGCATCACCGAGACCGCGACGAAGATCGGCAACGTCCCCAGGACCGACATCGCCGCGATCTTTGCCCAGAAATTCGATTGTCCGCCGAAATAGTGCGTCAACATGACCGGAAAGGTGATGACCTCGGTGCGCGTGAGCACGAGTGCGAACAGAAAGTCGTTCCAGGCGAACACGAAGGTGAACACCGACGTCGCCATGAGGCCGGGGCGAACCATCGGGAAAGCGACCTTCCAGATCACCTCCCATCGATTGAGGCCATCGACCAGCGCGCTTTCCTCGAGCTCCAGCGGAACGTCGACGATGTAGCCGCGCATCATCCAGATCACGTAGGGAAGACTGAATGCGGTGTAGAGCAGGATCAGCCCGAAATAGCCGTCGACGAGGCCGAAATACACGTAGATCAGGAAGATCGGGAAGACGACCGCGATCGGCGGGATCATGCGCTGGGAGATGATCCACATCGCAAGGTTCTCGCCGCCGGTGCCGAACCTGGCGAGGCTGTAGGCGCAGAGCGTTCCGAGAACGATTGCGATGCCGGAGCTGACTCCGGCAACGATCACGCTGTTCAGGATCGCAACGACGTCGCCATCCTTGAACAGGACGTAATAGTTCGAGAACTGGATCTGGCCCGGAATCCACAAGGGCGGGACGTGATAGATCTCGTCCGGCGTCTTTAACGAAATCATGAACAGCCAGTAGACCGGAAACAGGAACAGCAGGGTTACGATGCCGGCGCCGAGGTAGCGGACAGCCAGAATGCGGGCTTTTCTGGCCGGAAGCCTGCCGGTCCTCATCGCACAAGCTCCATGCGCTTGAGGACCAGCGTCGTGATCAGTGTCAGCAGCGCAATCACCAGGAAGGAGATCGCGGCGGTGTAGCTGGTCTCGAATTGCGAGAAACCCTGCACATAGGTGTAGAGCGAGATGGTCTCGGTCATCGACCCCGGCCCGCCCTCGGTGAGAGCCCAGATGATGTCGAAGATGCGAACGAGATCGAGGCCGCGGATCAGGCAGGCGACGGCGATCACGGGCGCGATCGCCGGCAGAACGATCGCGCGAAGCATGCGCAGGTACGACGCCCCATCGATCTCCGCAGCCTCAAGCTGCGACTGGTCCACATTCGACAGCGCGGCGAGCAGCAGCAGGAACATGAACGGCGACCACTGCCAGACCTCGCAGATGATGACCGCCGGATAGACGTAGGCCGGATTGACCGTCCACAGAATCCGGACCGGTTCACCGGCGATGAAGCTCAGAATCTGACCAATCGGACCGAAGCGGACGTCGAACATCAGGCGCCACGTCGCGCCCGCGACGATCGGAGAGATCACCGTCGGAAGCACCAGCAGCGCGACGAAAATCTGTCGACCAGGCATGCGATCGATGAAAAGCTGCGCCATTAGGAAACCGATCAGCAACTCGAGGGGGAGGGCGATCGCGGTGATGATGGCGGTGTGGCCGAGCGAGGCCCAGAGGCGGGTATCCCTGAACAGTTCCGCATAGTTCAAGAGGCCAACGAAGGAGGTGTCGTTCTCGGTCATCGTGATGCGCTGGAAGCTCACGATCAGCGAGTAGATCAGGGGAAACAAGCCGACCAGGAGCAGGATCAGAATGGCCGGGGCGACGATGAGATAAGGCAGGCGATCCTCGAGCATGCGCCCGAAGCGGCTGGGGCGGCGCTGCTCGGCAGCGTTGAGACTTGCGGAAAGCGTCATCATCAGTCCAAGAAACGGCCGGGCGGGAGGGCGACGCCTCCCGTGCGGCGTCCAAAGCAGCTATTGCGGGTAGGCGCCGGGCTTTGCGGCCCAGACCTTGTAGACGGATTTCTGGTTCTCGATGCCGACCTTCTCGGTGATCGCATCGAACTGTTGCGCCATGCGGTCGAGAATGGCCTTGGGATCTTCGCCGGCCCACAGGCTCGAGATTGCCTTGGTCATTGCCTCGTCGTACTTGTCCTGTTGCAGTAGCGAGAGATCGAGCAGGCCCTTCTCGCCCGATGTCTTGATGGTCTCGAGATACGCGGCAGCGTCAGGCCAGAGCGCACGATATTTCTCGCTCGCGTAGTGCGAGAGGCGGAACGGATCGCGTAGCGTATAGGGAAGCTGGACGCGTTCGAGGCTGGTCTTCTTGCTGTTCAGCCACTGGATGAAGAGATAGGCGGCCTCCTTGTTTTTGCTGGTGGCGGACACCGACAAGTCGAAGCCGACGCCGAGCTCAGGGCGGCCGAGAGGCGTGAGCGCGTAACCGACCTTGCCGGCGACCTGCGATTTGGGCACCCACTTCAGCGCCTCCTCGCCCGAGCCGTAACCCGCTGCCCAGCGACCGTAGGGCGGCCAGGAGATCGTCATCGCGGTCGTGCCCTGAAGAAACGCGGCGAGATTGTCCACGAAATTCCACTGCTCGACGCCGGGCGGCATGAACTTGTTTTCCGCCAGCATCTGCTTGAACACCTTGAGGCCGACCTCGCCATTCACCGTCGTCTTCATAGTGTCGGCATTGAAGAACTTGCCGCCCTCCATGCGGAAGCGTTCCTGGAACATGTATTGCGGATAGGGCGCAGTGCGGAAGAATCCAGCGCCGTAGACCTTCGGCGCCATCTTCTCGGTGATGAACTGGCCGATGTCGTCGAATTGTTTCCAGTCCTTTGGCGGCGCGAGCTCGTAGCCGAACTGGGCCTTGAACGCGTCCTTCATCTTCGGATCCTCGAAGATGTCCTTCCGGTAGTAAAGCAACATCACGTCGCCATCGTCCGGGAAGCCGTAGATCTTCCCGTCATACTGCATCTGGTTGTCGTGGTACGCAGCCGCGATGTCCTGCAACTCCTCGCGGTAGCCGAACTTGTCGACATATTTGTCGAGCGGCTCGAGCGCTCCTGCACGCGCAAGATCGGGCATCCAGGACGGAATGACGTTCAGCGCGTCATAAGCCCCTGCGCCTGATTTGAAATCCTGCATGATCTTGGTGAACATCTGGTCGGTCGGCACTTCGACCACCTTCACCTTGATGCCGGTGAGCTTCTCCCATTGCGGGCCGGAATAGTTCAGCGGATCGAGCGACTGAAGACCGGCCTCCCAGACGATGCTGATCGTTGTACCCGCGTACTTCTTCGCGGCTTCCACCGCTGTGTCGGCCGCATCCTTGTCGGCAGCCTGCACTGAGCCGGCAGTGAGCACTAGGACAGCGAACGCGCCGAGAAACGTCCTGAACTTCATCCCTTCCTCCTCCTCTTGGGCGTCCGAAGTCCGCAAGAGCCGGCTTCGGAGCGCTTCTCACGTGATCCCTGCCTGGTTAGCCAGCCGTAGGCGTAAACGGACCTTGTCGGCGGCGACCTCGCCGAAAGAGAACAGATTCATCTATGTCGAGGATTTGCAGCGCAGGCGCATCGCGGGCCCGGGCTTGCCGCCCGCAACCTGAATGGACGCCGGTTGGCGTTGTAGAAGCACGCATCCTCCCCAAAACGCTTGAGAGCGTTGACTTTGGGACTAGTCTGCGTCGAGGCGGAACTGGCCGACAAATGAGAACTTTGCAAGCATCGGTGAACCGCAGTCACCTATTTGCTGAGGTCTGTGAGAAGCAAAACGAGTCGATCATGCGGTTGCTCGGATCGGGCTGGAGAACAGGCTCCACAGGACTGTCCAGACGTAATGCTCGCGCAACGTCGCCCCGGTGCAATCGTGGCGGAACAGGCCGGGCTTCAGGACAGGGGTCGCGGGCGCGGCGCCATTTCCGAATCGAGAATCAGTCGACCATCGAGTCGACCATCCAACCGCTTCACGTATTCTGAAGCTTCCTCCATGTGCGCCTTCATGAGCGCGCGCACGCGCTCGCTGTCCCGGGCGCGGGCAGCTTTGGCGATCTCCGTGTGAATCCTAACATTGGCGCACCCGAATCTCGTGTGCTCTTCCGGAGGCGTCTGGGTGCTGAAGACCACCAGCCGACGCAGCATCTCGTTGATCAGCTCGCATGCGAAGCGCAGGAAGGGATTGGGGTTTGCAGCAGCCAGGATGTCGTGAAAGTCGAGATCGGCCTGGCGTTGACGTACCAGAAGAGAGGGCTCCTGCGAGGCCGGCTGGCACGTCTGAATGTTCTGCTCCAGCGCGTCGAGCTGCTCGTCCGACAGAAATGGCACCGAGCCGGCAGCCAGTTCCGGCTCCAGCAACCGTCGCGCCGCATAGATGTCCTCCATGCTGACTTCTTTGAAGAACAGGTAGTTCTGCAACAACTGAAAGGTGCGCTCGAGCGGCACCTCCATGATCGTCGCCCCGCCGGTCGGGCCGGTGCTGATGGTGATCAGTCCCTGCACCTCGAGGGACTTAAGCGCTTCGCGGATCGTGCTCTTGCTGACCGAAAACAGCCGCTGAAGTTCCTTCTCCATCGGAAGCTTGTCGCCCGGGCGGAGGTTCTTCTGGGTGATCAGCTGCTTGATCTCTTCGGTAACTAGGTCGGCCCGCTTCTGAATTTTCAGCCGCCCCCGCGGCCGGGCTAATTTTTTTTCCAACTCTGCCTTCATCCCGAATTCTCCAGAACCACCAACGGGTTCCAAGACCCGTTCTGCGGCTAAGCACCCGCGGTCCTGCGAAAAAGACCGACTCGTCGATTGACACTTTTCCCACACGCGGCATATTCATGCAAATCCAGTTTATCATGATAAATAGAATGAACCGGTCTCACGTGAGGAACGAGCATGGCGATTGGGGAGGATGTCCCGGAAATCTGGGCGGCGATTCACACGCCTTTCGACGCCTCCGGTGCCATCGACGAGGCCGGGGTTCGGAGGAACGTCCGTCACTACATCGCAACCGGATTGGCGGGCGTGTTCTGCAATGGGCTGATCGGCGAAGTCTGGTCGCTCACGCTGCAGGAGAGAAAGCGTGTCATCGAGGTCATTGCAGACGAGGCAGGGGGGCGCCTTGGGATTTCCGTGGTGATATCGGGTCCCTCGGTGGAAGAAACCATCGAGCTTGGCGAGCACGCGCGGCGGCTTGGCGTCAGCCACGCCGTGCTGATGGTCCCGACCTCCGGGCCGCGATCCCCCGCGCAGCAGTTCGCGTATCTGCACCACGTCTGCGTCCGTTTGGAGATGCCGATCGTCATCTTCAACGCGCGAACCGCCGCGGGCAGCCCATTGGATCCCGGCGTTTTCACGCAGCTCTGCTCGCTACCAAATCTCAAGCTCCTGAAGACGACAGGCAACGCAGCCGAGAACGCGGCGCTTCGCCAGGCTGCGCGAAACGACGTGCTGGTGTCGGACCCACTGGAAGAGAACTTCTTCGCCAACATGCAGGTCGAGGGTCAGTCGATCCTCTATGCCGACCCAGAGCCCTACCTCTATCAACGCGGCGACTTTCGCCCGATCGCAGACTACGTGGCACTGCTTGCGGCCGGACGGACTGACGAAGCAACGCGCATCTGCGCTTCACTCGCGCCGCAACGGATCATCTTCAACAAGTGGATCATGGACCCGCTCAAGCGGGGTCACATGCCGAACGCCGCGGTCAAGCATTGGTGCGATCTGATCGGCATGGCGGGCGGTGCGGTGCGAGCGCCTGTCGCTCCCTTGTCATCAGCTGAAAAGCGGGAGCTGGAAGCCGACCTCATCAAGTGTGATGCGCCGGGTCTTCGGTCTGTCGCCGAACGTATCTCGTCGTGACGTGCTGATTGCAATCTTCAACGGAGAGGAACATGAATTTGAAGCCTGTCGACCGTCGCTCGGTGCTCCAGATGTTGGCCGCTGCCAGCTCCGCACCATTCATTCTCAAGAGCACCGTCGCCCATGCCGAGACCACGCTCACGGTCGGAATTCTCTACTCCGGCTCCAAGCAGGATTACGGCTTCAACCAGTCCCACGCGCAGGCCGCCGCGATGCTCAAGAAACTGCCCGACATCAAGGTCGTGGAGGAAGAGCGCGTTCCGGAAACGATCGCGGCCCAGCGCAGCATGGAAGGCATGATCCGTCAGGACGGCGCTCAACTCATCATTGCGACGTCGTTTGGCTACTTCAAGCCGCACGTCCTGGAGATGGCGGCCAAGTATCCGGATGTCACCTTCGCTCATACCGGCGGCGTGTGGACGGCAGGCATGCCCGATAATATCGGCACATTCTACGCCTACATCTTCGAAGCGCAGTACATTTCGGGAATCGTCGCCGGCCACATGACGAAGAGCAAGAAGCTCGGCCTCGTCGCCGCGAAGCCGACGCCCAATCTCCTGCGCAGCATAAACGCGTTCGCGATCGGCGCGCGTTCGGTCGATCCGGCGCTTCAGGTGCAGGTCATCTTCACAGGTGACTGGGTGCTTCCAGTCCGCGAAGCGGAAGCGACGAACACGCTGGTCGACCAGGGGGCCGACGTTATCGCCGCCCAGGTCGACAGCCCGAAAGTCGTGATCGAGACGGCGGAGAAGCGCGGTGTCATGTCATGCGGCTACCATTCGAGCCAGGCGGATGTGGCTCCCAACGGCTATCTCACGGGGGCCGAGTGGAACTGGATCACGCCCTACCTCGTCTATGCCGGCAGCGCGCGTGGCGGCAAGAAGCCGGAGCATTATCTCCGTGCCGGACTTGGCGATCATTTCGTCAAGAACAGCCCGTTCGGAAAACTCGTGACGCCTGAGGCGCGCGCGGCGGCCGAGACGGCGAGGGCCGACCTCATCGGCGGCACGCGCGTGATCTACAGCGGCCCGCTCAAGGACAACAAGGGCAACGTCGTCATCCCTGCCGGAACCATGCAGAGCAGCAACGACCGTGCGCTCGACGGCATCAATTATCTCGTCGAAGGCATCATTGGCCAAGTCTAGGAGGCGCCTTTGTCTTCGATCTCCGGAATCGAACCCGTGCCTTCGAATCCACCGGGAACCGCAGCCCAGCTCAGTGTGGCCTTGCCTGTCCTGGCGGTGCTGCTCGCGTCGGCCATCTTCGCGGCGTTTGTCGCCTTGTACGGACAGAACCCCGCGACGGTGTTCGGTCTGATCGTCCAGGGCGGCTTCGGCAGCAGCTTCGCCTGGCAGGATACCTTGTCGCGCGCCGCTCCCTTGGTCCTCGTGGGCCTCGCCGTTGCAATCCCCGCGCAAGCGGGGCTGGTGATTATCGGCGGCGAGGGGGCCTTGGTGCTGGGCGGGCTCGCGGGTGCCGTTGTGACGTTGCCGTTTGCGGGCGCGCACGCGCCTCCCATGCAACTCCTCATGTTGCTGGCCGGCGCCTTGGTCGGAGGACTGTGGTTCGGTCTGGCGGGCGTGCTCCGCCAGTACCGCGGCGTCAACGAAACGATCTCGAGTCTGCTGCTCTCCTATATCGGAATCGCCGTCTTCCACCACCTAACCGAAGGCATGTTGCGCGATCCGGCAAGTCTCGACAAGCCGTCGACCCACCCTATCGATCCCTCCTACATGCTGCCGACGCTGCCAGGTGTGGGCGTTCACGCCGGCCTTGCCGTCAGCCTCTTGCTGGCAATCGCCGCGCATGTCGTGCTCCGCTACACCCGGTGGGGCTTTGCGCTGCGGGTGGTCGGCGGAAGTGCCCGGGTCGCGAGGATGATCGGTCTTGCGGTGAATCGCTGGATCATCGGTGTGTCGGTCGTGGCCGGCGGCATGGCTGGCGTTGCCGGCGCAATCGAGGTGGCGGCCGTGCAGGGGACGGCCAACTCCTCGCTCATCGTCGGCTATGGCTATAGCGGAATCCTCGTCGCGTTCCTGGCACGGCACCAGCCGCTTGCGATTGTCGCTGTCGCGCTGTTGATCGGCGGCATGCAGGCAAGCGCCAGCCTGCTGCAACGGCGTCTCGGACTTCCCGATGCGACAATGCTGGTGTTTCAGGGACTGATCTTCGTCTGCGTCCTGGTCGCGGATGCAATTGCGCAACAACTCCGAGAAACGACCCGGAGGTAAAGGCATGGACGGTACTTCAATCGGCTGGCTTGCGCTGCCGCTCGCGATCCTGGGTGGGGCGATCCGTGTGTCGACACCATTCATTTTCGTCAGCATCGGTGAGCTGATCACCGAGAAATCGGGCCGTATCAATCTAGGCCTCGAAGGCACGCTGATGCTCGGTGCCATGGCGGGATACGCGATCTCCTACCTCTCCGGCTCGCCCTGGCTCGGCGTACTTTCCGCCGGACTCGCCGGAACGGCCTTCGGCCTGCTGCATGGCCTGCTGTGCAGTGTAAAGCGCGTCAATGACACCGCGATCGGCATCAGCCTCATCGTGCTGGGCACGGGCCTCGCGTTCTTCCTGGGCAAACCGCTGATCGAGCCCAAGGCGCCGCCGCTTCCCTCGATCGCGCTCGGTTTTTGGTCGAGCGTACCGCAGGTACGAGCTGCGCTGGACGTCAACGCCCTGTTCTTCGTCGGAATTGCATTGGCCTTTGCGGTCTTTGTCTTCCTGAACAGGACCGGCTGGGGGCTGATGCTGCGCACGGTGGGAGATAGCGAGGATGCGGCGCGCGCGCTTGGTTTTCCCGTTCTGGGGGTGCGCATCATCGCGACCATGGCAGGCGGCTTTCTCGCCGGCATCGGCGGCAGCTTCCTGTCGCTTTCGTATCCGGGTAGCTGGAGCGAAGGCCTGTCGAGCGGTCAAGGCATCATGGCCGTCGCGCTCGTCATCTTCGCCCGCTGGCGTTCGATCAACGCCCTCGGCGCATCGCTGCTGTTCGGCGGCGCGGGAGCTCTTGGCCCTGCGCTCCAGGGCATTGGTGTGACCGGCTACTACTACCTGTTCAATGCGGCTCCCTACATTCTGACCCTTGCAATCATGGTGGCCTCGACGTCGCGGGCGGCTCCCTTCGCCGATGCGCCGGGCGAGCTCAAGCTGCACCGGTGAGAATGTCGTGACGGGAATTCATCCTCGCAGGATAGTCCGATGACCGCTCCGCAAGTCGAACTCAAGAACATGACGAAGCGTTTCGGGGCAAATCTCGCTCTGAACAACGTGTCGCTGCTGATCCGCTCGGGCACTGTCCATGCGCTGCTAGGGGAGAACGGCGCCGGGAAGAGCACGTTGGTCAAATGCCTCGTCGGCTTTTACCATCCGGACGAGGGCCACATCCGGGTGGATGGGCGCGAGCGCCGGTTGAACTCGCCGAAGGATGCCGATGCGCTCGGCATCGGCATGGTGTATCAGCATTTCACGCTCGTGCCCTCGATGACGGTGGCGCAGAATCTGATCGTCAGCGGTGCGAGATTGCCGGCCTATGTCAACTGGCAAAGCGAGCTGAAACGGCTGGCCGGAGTCACCAGAAAGCTTCCCTTTCACGTGCCGCTCGACGTGCGTGTCTCGCAGCTCTCTGCGGGCGAGAAGCAGAAGGCCGAGATCGTCAAGCAGCTCTATCTCGGGCGCGAGCTGCTCATCCTGGACGAGCCGACGTCGGTGCTGACGCCTGCCGAGGCCGATGAAGTGCTCGGCCATGTTCGCAGCCTGACGCGGACGGGCGAGCTCAGCGCTATCCTGATCAGCCACAAGTTTCACGAAGTGCGCCGATTCGCTGACGACGTTACGGTGCTGCGTCGAGGTGCGTCGGTGCGAACGGGGGCCGTTGCCGATTTGACGGACGACGCTCTGGCAGAAGCTATGATCGGAGAGCCCGTCAGCAAGATGGGGCAGAACGCGCTGAAATCACCGCCGAGGTCCGACATTATCCTCTCCGTTAGGGACCTCTGCGTGAACGGCGACAATGGTCTTCCGTCCGTGAAAGATCTCTCGCTCGAGGTGCGGGCAGGGGAGATTGTCGGGGTTGCCGGGGTATCCGGAAATGGCCAATTGGAATTGGTCGAGGCCTTGATGGGGCAGCGGGATCGCAGCGGTGCGATGACCGTCTCCGGCTCGCCGTTCAACGGGACGCGAAAGGAAATCGCCCGCCTTGGCGTCTATGGCTTGCCCCAAGAGCCGCTGAAGAACGCCTGCATCGATCGCATGTCGCTGGCCGAGAACCTCGCCCTGCGCAACTTCGATCGGGCGCCGCTCTGCCGCGGTATCGCGATGAACTACGGCGCGCTCGCCAAGCAAGCCGAGAGGCTGGTCGCTCAATTTCGTGTCAAGGCTCCTGGCCTGAACGCAAGCATGAGCGCGCTGTCCGGTGGCAATGTTCAACGCGCTGTATTGGCGCGAGAGCTCACGCAGGACGTTCGATTGCTGGTCGCGTCGAATCCGACGTTCGGTCTTGATTTCGTTGCGTGCGAAGAAACGTACCGCCGGATCCTCGAGGCACGGAACGGAGGAGCTGCAGTGCTGCTCATCTCGGAGGATCTCGACGAGTTGCTTGGCTTGGTCGACAGGGTCCTCGTCATGAGCGCGGGTCGTATCGTCCATGAAGTGTTAGCCGAGTGCGCCGACAAGCGCGTGATCGGCAAATACATGGCGGGAATGAAAGCGGCCTGACTTGAGGGCGCGAGTCTGGTTCAGAAACAAGAAGGAGAGGTTCGTGGTCACGCAGATCAATCATTTCATCAATGGCAAGCAGGTCTCGAGGGGCACCGAACGCAGTTTGCCGGTCTTCAACCCGGCAACGGGCGAGCAGACGGGCCGTGTTGTGGCCGCGAACGGGGCGGTAGTGGCGAACGCGGTGTCCGCCGCCAGCAGGGCGGCGCAGGGGTGGGCCGACACGACGCCTCTACGGCGTGCACGCGTGCTCAATCGATTTCTGCGGATCCTCGAGGATCGCGCAGGTCAGCTTGCCGACGTGATCGTGTCCGAGCACGGCAAGGTTCACTCCGACGCTCTCGGGGAAGTTCAGCGCGGAATGGAGGTGGTCGAGTTTGCCACGGCCGCTCCGCAGCTCCTCAAGGGCGAACTCACCGAGAATGTCGGTACCCGCGTCGACAGCTATTCTACGCGCCAACCGCTCGGTGTTGTCGCCGGAATCACGCCCTTCAATTTCCCGGTCATGGTGCCGATGTGGATGTTCCCGGTCGCTCTCGCCTGCGGAAACGCATTCATTTTGAAACCATCCGAGCGGGACCCGTCAGCGTCGCTCATCATGGCGGAGTGGCTGAAAGAAGCCGGTTTGCCGGACGGTGTGTTCAACGTGGTGCAAGGCGACAAGGAAGCTGTCGATGCGCTGATGCATCACCCGGATATTTCGGCGATCAGCTTCGTGGGCTCCACACCGATCGCGCAGTACATCTATTCGACGGCCGCGAACACCGGGAAACGCTGCCAGGCGCTCGGTGGGGCCAAGAACCACATGATCGTGATGCCCGATGCTGACATGGATCAGGCGGTCGATGCGTTGATGGGGGCCGCCTACGGCTCCGCCGGCGAACGCTGCATGGCAATCTCGGTTGCCGTGCCGGTCGGCGAGGGGACCGCAGATAAACTGATCTCCGCGCTCGAACCCAAGGTCCGAGGCCTGCGGGTCGGGCCGGGTACCGACCGCGACGCGGAAATGGGGCCTCTTGTCACAAAGCAGCACCTTGAGAAGGTCAGGAGCTATATCGATGCCGGCGTCGCCGAGGGCGCAAAGTTGCTGGTCGACGGACGCAAGTTCAGGATGCAGGGTTATGAGAATGGTTTCTTCGTGGGCGGAACCCTGTTCGATCATGTCAAGCCGGACATGAGAATCTACAAGGAAGAGATCTTCGGACCTGTGCTATCAGTCGTTCGGGCGCCGGACTACGCGACAGCCGCGCGCATGATCAATGAACACGAATTCGGCAATGGGACGTCCATCTTCACACGTGATGGCGATGCTGCGCGCGAATTCGCCCATCAGATCAAGGTCGGAATGGTCGGCATCAACGTTCCAATTCCGGTGCCGATGGCCTTTCACTCCTTCGGCGGATGGAAGGCATCGATCTTCGGCGACCATCACATGCACGGCCCGGAAGGCGTTCGCTTCAACACCCGAATGAAGACGGTCACCAGCCGCTGGCCAACCGGAATACGCGCGGGTGCCGAATTCGTCATGCCGACGATGTCGTAGCAAAGTGGCATCGAGTCTTCTGAATATCGCTTCCTTCCGACTGTGAGGGCCTCTCGGGCCCTCGCTTCTTTTCAGGCGAGTTGATCCGCTATTGACCCCCTTCGGCGCTCGCGACGAGCCCTTCCTCGTCGCAACAGCGCGAAACCTCCGCAAGCTCGCAAAGCTGATCCCGCTGCCCAGATCGCTCTTCGTCACGCTATTCGGTGTGGCCGCGTCCGCTGTAGCTTCCTGGTCGCAGGCGATAGCGGGACCGAAATAGCGCGCCTTCGATCTTTCGCGAAAAAGGTCGCTTCGACGCTACCGGCGCCAAGAGCTCCTTCAATACTACTTCGTTAGACCGTAGAACTTCGCTTGCCCCAGGCTCAAGAACTGCCACATGCGAGGGATTGGATGAGGTATCGTAGATTTGGTTGGCGTGGGGACAGGCGGTAGCGCTCCAATGACTCGAACGCCCGGCACGTAAGCCATAGCGACGCACAGCCCCGAACACACTTCCCACGCGAGGGGCCCGTCCGGTCAGTTAACCTCCGCCGGAGATTCTGCCGCGCATCCAAAGATACCCGGGCTCACTGAGCCCCGTTCCCGTTCAAGAACGACGCAGCAAAATCGAGAAATGTCAATGGCTTAGAAGATTGGTTTCCGGGAGGCAGGGCGCGTGCGCTGTCAAATCGCGACCTGAACTGAATGTCGGTATCGGTGATTGCGCCTCCCCGAAACCACCGATGCTTGCGATAGCAAGCCATCCAGAGCCCCGGCCTCCGAAAGGAAGTCGGGGTTTTTCTTGCCCGCCGCAAAGCGCAAGATCGCGGCTAGGGCCCCGCGCAATATGATCGCTAGCTGTTCGCCATCGGGGACGAGCGTCACCCGATCGACCAACGTGCGGCAAATCTCCTCCGCTTCGAAATCATCGTGTACCCGCCGCCGCAGCATCCGCACCTAACGAGGCCGGCGAAAAGGTATCTGGGACGGCGGCGCTCATTAAACTTGTTCTCGCCAGGCGCCGACGACTCGTAGGCGAGCGCCTGCTGCCGCGCAGCGGCGAGTGCATCTATGATTCAACTCCAGAGACCGGCCCACGCCAGCGAACAAAGCGGTTATAGCAGGTAGTGTAAGGGCCAAAATGATCCGGCAAATCGCGCCAAGGTGCCCCAGATCGCACGACCCGCAAGATGAGGACGCGTCAGTCGCTTACGCGAGGAACTCCACGCGTCTTGTTTGGTAGCAGACTTGATAGCTGCCCATTCGTAGTCCCTTAGTTCATGGCGCATGATTCGAAGCCCCAGTTTGGGAGCTTGAATCACGGGCGCCGGGCCGAGCACAATGCTTTTGCCATGTCAGGCCGACTTGTCCTCATGGCTGCCCTCAAGCTTATCTCGCAAGGCCGTGATCACGCGATGGACAATCCGTATATCCTTGACCGACAGCCCTTCTGAAAGATCGTTGATCCAGGGAGCCTGCAATTCCATTGCGGCTTCGAAGGCGCGCTGTCCATTCGCAGTGAGCACGACGAGCTGCGCCCGTCGGTGATGCGGGTTGACCTCAAAAGATACGAGGCCCTCCCTGTGCAGATCATTGATGATCCGCTGCACGTTTTGACGATTGCCGCCGAGGTCGCGTGCGAGCCAAGCGACCGGTTGGGGACGTTCGGCGGACACAATGGCGCCAAGCACCTGCCAGCGTGCGCTTGTTAGGCCAAGCGGGGCGACCAGACGGTCGCCGGCCGTCAGAAGTAGGCTGTCGAGCCTAAATAGATCGAGAACCAGGTCGGTCAGGGCGTCACCCTCGGGGGTTCGCTTGGCACTTTTCATTTGTCACCATTGTTTTATCTTGACATCATGATGTCAATCTATTATGTAATCATAATACCAATTAGGCATCGTATATTAAATAGCAATGGAGCCACTCATGTCGCTGCTATGCCCACTCGACCCTTCCTTCCCGATCGACCGCCAGATCGCTATTGAGGCAAATTCGGTCGTCCTGGTGAACCCATTCACTCTCGACAAAGCCGATGAGGCGGCTTTTCTCAAGACCTGGCAGGACGACGCAGCGTTCATGAAGCGACAGCCGGGCTTCATTTCCACTCAGCTGCACAGAGCTCTCGGCGACAGCTCGACCTATCTGAACTACGCCGTCTGGGAATCCACCGCACACTTCCGCGCGGCCTTCACCCATCCTGACTTTCTAGCAAAAATCGCCAGCTATCCGGCCTCCGCGATAGCTTCCCCTCATCTGTTCCAGAAAGTTGCCGTGCCCGGCATCTGCGTTGCCTAGCCCTGCTGTTTTTAGGAAGGGAAGATACTCATGACCAAGTTGATCCATGCTGTCGCTGGCGCCTTGGCTATCGCAACGATCGGCACATTTTGGCTATCGACGGTACTCAGCGAGCTGTTCGCGTCCCATGCCACAGTTGCAGCGGTTAAGAGCACCATACCGTGGGGTTTCTTGTTGCTGATTCCGCCGCTCGCTGCCACCGGTGGTACAGGTGTCATCTTGGCAAAGACGCGCCGGGCCGGACTGATCGGGGCCAAATTCAAGCGTATGCCATTCATTGCAGGAAACGGCATCCTGATTCTTATTCCGTCTGCGCTCTTCCTTGCGTCGAAGGCTCAGGCGGCAGAATTCGATGCCACGTTCGATGCTGTGCAGGCGATCGAGCTCGTCGCGGGCGCAACAAACATTACACTTCTTGTTCTCAACATGCGGGACGGTCTCAAAATGAAGGGATGGTTGCGCCGCAAACCCGCTTAATCACCTGAACCGGAACTGCGCGGACAACCGACCTGACGCCCGGTATTGTCCTGACTTTATGAGTACGCGCGCTCAAATGTTATAGCTCTCCCGCCGGAGAACAGGCCGGACGGTATCAAAATGCGTAGCCAAATCAGCAGTTTAGGACGTTCAGCCCTTCAGTTTACCTTCGGCAGCATAACGCTGGCCGTGGTAACACTGGCCTGCTTGTACCTTCACGCGCATTTCGCCGCGACGGCGTTCGCCTATTTGTTAGTGGTCTTGCTGTTTTCGCTGATGGGCAGCTTCATCGCGTCGTCCGCGCTTTGCATCTTAACCTTCGCTGCTCTCGCTTACTACTTTGCGCCGCCGGCATTCAGCTTACGAATCGATGACCCCCAAGATCTGCCGGTGGTTGTTGCATTCTTTATTGCCTCGATTGTGGGAGCGCACCTGATCGGTACGCTCCGTCAGGAAAGAGAGGCTGCGCGTGTGATTGCGGCCAAGCTTCAGCGGAGTGCGGCCGATTTGGAGGATCGCGAAAAGCGGTGGCGCGCCATCTTCGAGCACAATCCGGCCATGTACTTCATGGTCGATGAAGCCGGCACTGTCCTCGACGTCAATACATTCGGCGCGACACAACTCGGCTATGCTCGTGCTGAACTGATCGGTCAATCCGTGCTGGAGGTATTTCGCAAGGAGGATCGCGCGTTCGTTCGGGAATGCGTTCGGACGTGCCTGGAGGATGTCGGACAAACGCGCACGTGGGACGTCCAGAAGGTCAGGAAGGACGGCTCGGTCTTGTGGGTACGTGAAAGCGCCAAAGCCATGCTCTGGGCGGATGAGCAGCCCATTGTTCTTATCGCCTGCGAAGATATCACGGAGCGAAGGCGGACCGAACTTGCCCTGCAGCGGAGCGAAGCACATTTGGCCCAGGCGCAGGAGTTGAGTCACACAGGCAGCTTCAGCTGGAACCCCACTACGGGCGAGGCCTTCTGGTCAAAGGAGACATTTCGGATTTTCCAATTAGATCCCCAGACAGTGCCGCTGGGGCCGCAACTCGTCGTCGAGCGCACTCATCCAGATGATAGGGCTTCGGTTCAAGAAATTATCGATCGCGCGATGCGAGACCCGAGCGATTTCGAGCACGAATACCGGCTTCTGCTACCGGACGGCTCGGTAAAGCACATCCATGCGCAGGCGCGAGCGACGAGAACAGCCTCTGGTGAGATCGAGTTTGTTGGGGCAGCTACGGATGTTACGGCGGCTAGGCGAGCAGAACAACAGCTGCGCCGCAGCGAGGCTTATCTGGCCGAAGCCCAGCATCTCAGTCACACGGGCAGCTGGTCCTGGGACGTCTACGGTCTAGATTTCGTGTATCGCTCCGCCGAGGTCGATCGTCTGTTTGGCTTTCGCCCACAAGAGCCGGTATCGATCGAGACCATTCGATCGCGCATCCATCCGGACGACTTGCCACGGCTGGAGGAGGTGCAGCGCCAGGCGATTGAGCACAAGGAGGGGCGGTTCGAATATGATTTTCGTATCCTTCTACCAGACGGCGGGATACGACGCATACACTCCGTTGCGCACGTGGTGGTCGGCAGCGATGGTAAAGTCAGCGAGCTGATCGGAACACATATGGATGTCACCGAGCAACACGCAGCTAGGGAACGCCTGGAAAACACACTTGCCGCGCTGCGCGAAAGCGAACAGCGCTTTCGCGACTACGCCGAAACAGCTTCCGACTGGCTCTGGGAAACTGGGCCCGATCATCAGGTCACTCGCTTATCCGAGCACACCAGCACTGCGGGACTTTTGGCGACAGGATTGATCGGCCTGCTTCGCTGTGACAATGCGTGCGACCTCGAAGAGGAGCCCGAGAAGCGGCTGCAGCATCGGTCGACGTTGGAGGCCCATCTTCCGTTTCGGGATCTCGTCTACCGCACCGTGAATCGGACAGGTTCTCCGATCTACGTCCGCACGAGTGGCAAGCCTTTTTTCGATGGAAAGGGGAACTTTCTCGGCTACCGTGGCGTCAGCACTGACATCACCGCGACCATTCGCGCCGATCAAGCCGAACAAGAACTACGAAAGGCACAAGCGGAGCTTGCGCATGTAACGCGTGTAACGACCTTGGGAGAGCTGACAACTTCCATCGCCCATGAATTAAACCAGCCACTTGCCGCTATTATCAGCAACGCCGATGCGTGCCTCGGTTGGATGGGGCGGGAAGCTCCTAATCTTTCCGCTGCGCGCTCTTCGGTGGAGTGGATCATCGAAGACGCAATCCGGGCAAGCGAGGTGATCCGTCGTATTCGCGCGCTCGCGAAGAAAGGCGACATTGAGATGGTGCCGCTCAACATCAATGAGGTCGTTAAGGAGGTCATTGCGCTGGTAACACGAGAGCTGGCGAGCCACCGAGTGACGTTACGAACCGAGTTGACGGCAGGGCTGCCTACGATCCTCGGCGACCGGATTCAGCTACAACAGGTGATCATCAACCTGGTGATGAACGGAATCGAAGCCATGGACGCAGTTACCGACCGGACGCGCGAACTGCTGATTCAATCATCAAAGGACGATGTGGGGCACATCCAGCTTGCCGTGACCGATTGCGGCGTCGGCATCGCCGAGATCGACGCGGACCGCGTCTTGGATCCTTTCTTCACCACTAAATCGAGTGGCCTTGGAATGGGTCTTTCGATCTGCCGGTCGATCGTGGAAGCTCACGGAGGACGGCTGTCAATGGTCCACAAAAATGGACCGGGCGCGACCTTCCAGTTTGCCCTACCGCCGCATGAGGCCGTCTCGTGACAGGACGATTTGACTCGCCAGGTGAAGTTAGCAATGCCGAGTCCTCGACAAGGGCGGTTGTCTTCATCGTCGAGGATGACATCTCCATGCGTCGCTCGCTTACGAACCTTTTTCAATCGGTAGGGTTAGACGTCATTGCATTCGGATCGGCGCGCGAAATGCTGCAGAGCACAATTCCGGACGTTATTAGCTGTCTAGTTCTTGATGTCCGGCTTCCAGGCTTGAGCGGCCTTGACTACCAGACCGAGCTAGCGAGGTTGAACATACATATTCCGATCATTTTCATTACCGGCCATGGCGACATTCCCATGACCGTCAGGGCCATGAATAAAGGAGCGGTCGATTTTCTCAGCAAACCGTTTCGCGATCAGGAACTGCTTGATGCCGTGGTTGCAGCGACCGAACGCGATCGCAAAAGCCGCAAGGCTCAGCAGATCGTCGCGAACCTCCAGTCTCGATTTGAGAGCTTAAGCCCGCGCGAGCAGGGGGTGATGAAACTGGTCGCTGCCGGCATGATGAACAAGCAGGTAGCCGCCGAGCTTGGGCTTGCCGAGATTACGGTCAAGATCTACCGGGGACACGTAATGAGGAAGATGCGTGCACGGTCGCTGGCCGATTTGATCAGAATGACTGAGACGTTGGGAATTCGCGCCAATCGTCCTGAACAAACCCAAGTATGATTTTACAATTTCATCAGTCGAGCCCACTTTTCGCCGAAGGCGGCTAATGCTTGCAGCCGCTATTCCCCCTTCAGGAGGGCTCGTCCTATCCATGCCTGTGATTTCCGTTGTTGACAACGACGCCTCAGTCCGTGCGGCGACAGAGAATCTTTTGAAATCGCGTGGCTACATCGCCCAAATATTTGCGTCGGCCGAGGAACTCCTGAGGTCTCCGCAATTGGACGAGACATCCTGTGTCATTACCGATGTGCAGATGTCGGCTATGAGCGGTCTGGAACTGTTGGCAGAGATGCGGACACGTGGTTACGACGCACCATTCGTTTTCATTACGGCTTTCCCCGACGACCGCGTGCGCGCGTCAGCGCTGGGCGCCGGAGCGATTGGCTTCCTCGCCAAACCCTTTGCCGGACAAGCGTTAATCGAGCGCCTCGAGACCGCACTGAACGCGTATGACGGCCGAGACAGCATCTGATGCAATCAACCTGCGGCTTGAATGAGCTATGCGGGATTTTGGGTGACGAGGTGATCAGGCGGCGTGGTTTGCCGGCACTTGGATGACCTCGATGCCGTCGTTGAATCTGATACCCGCGATGACCTTCGGCAACTGATTTGTGCCTTTGAGCCGCCGCCAGGTCTTCGATGCGGCGATGACGAGCTTGAACACCATCAGCTTGGCGGTGGTCGGCGACAACGAACCCTTGGTGCGCACCGTCCGGTGCCGCACGGTGGCGAACACGCTCTCGATGGGATTGCTGGTGCGCAGGTGATCCCAATGCTCGGCAGGAAAGTGGTAGAAGGCCGGCAGCGCGTCGCGATCCTTCAGACATTCGACCGCGCGAACCTGGTTCCCGAATTCTCATTGGAAAACCGCGAAAAACGGCCTTCTGTTTGAGAAAGCGTGGAATTACTTAGTAATGCTTAGTAAAAAGCGCCTATTTTCAAACTTGGTGGTTTGTAGATGTGCTATTTTGCTAAGTATGGCTGAGCATTCTACGGGCAAGCTAAACCAACTGGAAAAGACCCTTCCTGAGGGCCTTTTGGTCGATTCGGACTGGATGAGCCGTCATGGCTACTCAACCAGTTTGCGCAGTCAGTACGTGGCTGCCGGCTGGCTGGTTCAACCCACCCGAGGCCTTCAAGCGTCCGTTAGGAACGCTAACATGGCAGAAAGCGGTCATATCGCTGCAGACGCTGCTTAAGCGCCCGTTGTTTGTAGGCGGACGGACGGCTCTCGAATTGCAGGGTTTCGCGCACTACGTGCGCGCGAGCGGGCCAATGTCAATCTATCTTTACGGCCCTGAGCGGCCCCCCGGTTGGCTTACCAAGCTGCAGCTAAACGAGCGTTTTCGTTTCCGGAAAAGTCAAGTTCTCTTCAAGTCCGACCCTCTCACCAAGGAGCCGACCAATTTTGCGTCGAATCTCGGCGACAATTCCGGGGCGTCTGCCGATGCTTTGCAAGCAGGCGGATTTCGTCAGATGTGGGATCAAGGCGAATGGCCTCTCACAGTTTCCACACCGGAACGGGCCTTGCTGGAATTGCTCGATGAATTGCCCAAGAACGAGAGCTTCCATCAAGCCGACGTGGTGGTGGAAGGACTACGGAATCTCAGCCCGCGCCGCATGCAGAAGCTGTTGGTCGACTGTAAGAGCGTGAAGGCCAAGCGCCTGTTCTTCTGGTTTGCCGAGCGCCACAACCACAGTTGGCTCAAGCAGATAGACCGGAGTGTCATAAGCCTCGGCAGTGGAAAGCGGATGCTTGTAAAGGGCGGTAAACTCGATCCGAAATACATGATAACCGTTCCGGAGGATATCGGTGCCCCCGTCTGACCGCTTCCAGAGTCAAGTTGCACTGCAGATCGAAGTACTGCCATTCGTCGCGGCGGAAACCGACTTTGCTTTGAAAGGGGGAACGGCCATCAATCTCTTCGTCCGGGGTATGCCGCGTCTTTCGGTCGATATCGATCTGACGTATCTACCCGTGCTCCTCGGCCGGAGTCCTGGTCCGCAATCGACGCCGCCATGAAAAGAATGGCTCAGGCAACGAGAGATGGACTCCGCGACGCGCGCGTCAATGTTAACAGGGCCGAAGGCATTGTGACCAAGCTGACGGTTCAGAGGGGCGATGCGCAGATCAAGGTTGAAGTCACTCCCGTGTTGCGTGGCTGCGTATTTGAGCCAGCGCTCCAGACGGTGTCGCCAAGGGTCGAAGAGGCATTCGGCTTTGCCGAGACCCAAGTCGTCTCATTTTCAGACCTCTACGCCGGGAAGATCGTGGCGGCACTAGACCGGCAGCATCCGCGCGACCTCTTCGATGTGCGCGACTTGCTGGCCAACGAAGGCATCAGCGACGATTTGCGACGCGCCTTTGTCGTTTATCTCATCAGCCATGACCGTCCAGTTTCAGAAGTCGGCTCTCCTCGGCTCAAAGACATCAAGAAGGAGTTCGAGCAGGGCTTCGATGGAATGACCGCCGAGCCGGTTGCCCTGGGCGACCTGCTTAAAGCTCGTGACGCCCTGATTGCCGAGATAGCGGGCGAGATGCCCGAAGCTCACCGGCCTAATTGGGTTTAAGCGCGGCAAGCCTGACTGGTCGCTACTGGGGGTGCCGCGCGCGGAAGAATTGCCTGCCGTAAAATGGAAGCAGATTAATCTAGATAAATTATCGGCTGACGTCCGCGCAAGACTGACGGCGCAGCTAAGCGCTGTTTTGGGCGTGAAGCAATAATACGAATTTCAAAAAATTAGCGTTTCCCAGCTTGCATCCTAGCCGGCTCGTCCCTCCGGTTTACTGGGCGGTGCTTCTCCGTCCTGAGTTTCGTTCCCCTGTACGATCATGTAGGACTGAGGTTATCGCGCCACTTCTTCATCGCTTCGATCTGGCGCCCACCGGCTCGCGCTCGCCGCCTTGCGGCTCAAGGGATATCGCTCGGAAAATCGCATCACGGTGTTTCAGACGCTTGTTCATACCGGGACGGACAAGGCCGATATCCAGATCTTCCTCAAAGCCCACAACGAGCGCAACCTTGCGGAATACCAGGGGCGCATGGAGATCGACGCGCAACTCCTGGCCGATTTGATCCGCTGCACCAAGGCCCTCGATGCCGAGGTTGCCAAACTCGATCCCCCAAGACTTGAACCACGCTTGCGATCGTAGCTAATCAAGCTCCAAAGTAAGCAGAGAATCCAGGAAGTTACGCCTGCGACGCCAGCCCATGGTGGGACGCGGAAGATTGGTCGCGTCGAATGCGCCGTGATCACGCGTATGGCGATCATGCGCCTCGCGCGCGCTATCATGATGCTGATGCATCATGCGCTGAAATTCCTGCGCCTCGCGGTGAATAAGGCGAGGCTTGAGTCCTCTGCTCGGATCGATCTCAAAAACCAGATCGAACCTGCCGGGCGGCGGCATGTTGCGGTCCAGCGCGGCGATGATCGGGTCGACGAAAGCTTGGAAATCTACGTTCGTTCGGAGCTGCCCGGCGAAGGCCTCGACGATCGTATGCTCGACGGCATGCCGTACACCAGAAGATCGAACGTGTATTCGACCTGAGCTTCCGCTCCGAGGTCGTCGGGCGAATGCGCGTTGCTACGCCGACGACCCGCAAGTGATTCAAGGGCCCGCACGACCGCGTCGCAAGCCTGGCGTTCGTTGTCGCTGGGGCGCCGCGACTTCCGACGACCGTCCTGCGTAACCACACCGCCCACGAAACGGGCTTCCGTCGGCATAATCGCCTCCTACGCGTTGGGCCGCGAAACTCCGCGGAATATCCTTGGAGCACTGCTTAGTATTACTTGCCGGCCTGTCCGCACCTAGCCGGCTTCTGGAATCTGCGCCACGAGCGAGCGAACGGTTTCGAGACATGTTTCCTTCTCGTGCTCCCATCCAGGTTGGATGTCCAATTCGGCAAGGTCGGCCTTCAGGTAGTCGACGCGAATGCTGGCGAGACGGCGAACGAGGTCGTCCTTCTTGGAAGCGATTTCGCCTAAATTTGCGATGAGGGGACCGCCGTCGATCTTATTGATGACCGCGATGTCGAAAATGTCGCGAGGCTTTAGCATTGTCGCCCGATGGTACATCTTCTTGAGAGCGATCTCTGCTGGCGGCTCGACCATGATCGTCGGCTTCCACCCCGCTCGAATTGACGTCAGCTCGATTTCCTTCTCAGCGGGATCAAGATCCGAGATCGCGCCGCTGACGATGAAATCGATCTCGCCTTCTTGATATCTGAGTTTGAGATAATGGGCGGCCTTATCCCAATCGTTGCAGTTCCACACGTCCGTGGTCTCTGGCGACAACAAGGCAAGATATTGCGGATCGTCGATGAATGCGTCGATGTCCCGGCTGAATCGATGGTTGGCGTAGAGCATAAGGGCCGTGCCACCACCAAGTACCCAGTCGGGCACCGACTGGCCCTGTCGCTCCAGGTCCGAAAGCCCATCGAGCATTCGACCAAGCAGCTTACGCCAGCCGCTCAAGTGCGCGCTCCAATGCTGAGTTGGTTTCGCCAGTAGTCGACTTCATCGACCGATACGCGGCAGCCAAATCTTGAATGGGAATGGCGTGAAGCCGGGCGAACTGTAATACAAGTTCAGGCCGAACTTCGGTGAAGAATGTGACGACATGTGCGATCCAATCTTGCCAATCTCTCGACTTGAGGCGAGCCACGAGATCAGTCGAATTGATCGTCCGGCGGTACGGAGCGTTGATTGTACCGAGAACGAGCTGATCGACATTCTTTGGCGAGGAGGTACGGTTGGAAGAGCGTCCGACGCTCTTCGATTTCTTCGTCGGGCTCACGCCATAGCGCCGCCTGAGAGCCTCGGCATCCTCGGCGAGCGCCTCCGGTGCCGCCCGCTGGCCGTCGATCCGCGCCTTCAGCGTCAATACGTCCTTGAGCTTCGTGCGCCGGTGCTTGCCGACATATCGGAATAGCAGGTCCCCGACGTCCATCCGATGTACGACCAGCGGTCGAGAGATGCCCAGGATATCTGCCGCGTCGTTCGGACTGAGTTCCTGATCCTCGGCGAGGACAGCGACGCGCTCTCCCTGGAGGAGATGGCCGAGTGCAGTCTCAAGCAACACCGCGGCCTTCGGCGGCAGCCTGACAATCTGATCTCCGCCCGACTTTCGGCGGACCCGGACCTCGACCTGATCGCCCTTGCCGAGCTTGTCGAAGGCCTTCGCCGCCTTACGGTCTTGGTCCGAGAGTTCGACGAATTGCAGCACATGGGTGGTCACGGGCGGTTCCTTTCCAGGACCAATGTAAGGCTCGATGCTCCTAACTGCAATATGTGAAATCAATGTCCGCGACGGAGGATTTCGGGCCAAAATGAGCCCGGTAAGGACCCCCATAGGTCGCGTCGACGACATCGCTCACTCCGGAGCGGGGGTGGATGATGATCCGCCGTCCCTCGGCATGCTCGAACGGGCGAGCGCGCTGCGGGCCGGACGCGACCCTTCGGAAGCCGCGCTTCTCCAGCCGCCAGGAAATCGATCTGTTGCGCGTGCTGGCCGTCGGGATGGATCTTCACCTCGCGGACGGGCTCCGTCCTGAACAAGCGCATCGCGTAGGCCAGCATGACCGCTCCCTCGTAGAAGTGCCGGTCCGGCCGGTCGGCCGTCGCCGCGCGCATCACGATCAGGTCGTCGAAATCCATCCTGCTGCCGCAGCAGCTACAATCTCCGGGCGATCATCGCTGGATTATCGCCCGGCTTCGACTCGGCTATCCTCCCTGTGTCTCTGCGGGATGCCGGACGATCCTCGCGATGACTGCCGAACCGAAGCCGAAAACGATCAGAAAGAAGGCACGCCTGCGCAAGCCCCCGGAGGAAATCGTCGACTACGTCGTCGAGATCGAACAGTGGGATTTCGGCTACTGGCTGGCACTCAATACGCTGCGCGATCCGCTCGACCCCTACCACGACCACCGCCACCTGCATCTCAAGGGGCGGCTGCTGCGTCCGACGGGCCTGAAGACTGAGCGAGTGGAGGTCTCGCTGTTTCCCTCGCTCGGTCTGCAGGAGGAGCGCCGAAAGGATCTCAAGCCCATCGCCGTCGGATCGATCGAGGCCTATACGGAGAGGTTCTCCGCGAGCAAGGGAATCCCGTCGGATGCCTTGGCGCCGATCATTCAGATGCTGAACGCCGGCCGGCTGAAGTTCGTCGTCATGCGGGGCTCGAAATTCCGCTACCGCAGCGCCCGTCTGGTCAGCTACAGCCTGAACTCGAAGCTCAACGAGGATGACTTAGGCTAGGCCGGCGCCGCCGCCGCTACCTCGGCGGCGGCCAGCTCCGCTTCATCGCGCTTGCTGTACATGACGTCGGCGATCTGGAAGCGCTTCCTCCTCGTCCAGGAATGCGGATGCCAGATGTCACGCCGGTGCTCGAACCTACCGGCCTGCATGTACAGGACGCTCACGGCGATGGTACCCAGATCATAGAGCCAGGCTCCAAGAATGCTCCCACCTGGGTCGGTCTTCCAGACATGCAGATTCGATCGTCCCACGATACCGTCGTTCCGGCCGAATTGCAGGTGAACCTCCACGTGCGGCCGCCCGGACATGATCGCGGTCGAGAACGGATCAAGGGCGATCGGCACCTCATGACCATTCGCCTTGGCTTCGGCGAGCATGCAGCCGGTCAGCTTGAGGAAGAACAGGTGAACGTTGAGCATCTCGCGTTTCGTGCAGTGCGGGAAGATGCTGTCGCAACGGATCATCTGGCCAACCGTCAATCGCCGCGATCGCAAGCGGTCCGACATCGTCTCCCAGGCGCGGTCGTGCGGCTGCGTCCGAGTGCTGTTGCATTGTGAGCAGATCCGGACAGGCGACTTCAGAATCTTGGCGTCGAGGCTTCCGACAGGGCGATTCGCCTTGTGGAGATAGTGATAGAAGAACGGCGCCTGCTGCGAGGGCTTGCCCAAAACGGCCAGGAGGTCGCTGCGCTTGGTCTTGTGTTCGCCGGAGTCGGCCTTGTTCTCACTGCAAATCCAACACAGCGCTTCGGCCGACGCGGCAGCCGCCGGCTCCGCGGCCTTTTGCGGTATCTGATATACCGCCAACACGATAGCGATCGAGAAGAAGAAAGAAGAGAAGCTTCTAAAGACCGATCCCTTGGCCGAGCGGGAGAGTTGCAGCGAGCGAACAATCCACAACAGGGTTGATCGGTCGGTGGCGCTGATCCTGGAGCGGTTTGGTGACGTCGAGCTCGATATCCCAGTGGTGGATGAAAAGCCGCAGCCGGCGCACACGCCGAACTTCATGACCGAGAGCGGCATGGCCGGGGTTAACCCGGTCGTTAGCCCGCACGGCAAGGTCTGGATCGGCGGCGTCGGCTGGATGAAGGACGGGAAGCGATGGTTCAATGGGCAGGAGAAGACAACACGTTACGAGGGACGACTGACGGGAGCGAGACGATGACCATCGTCAACATTGTCGATCGACGAAAGCGGGGGCAGCGGTTCTTGATTGTCAACGCCATCATTGAAGCGGCATGGCATCACAACTCGCGCACGGATGCCGACCAAGTGCACCCGGAATCGGGTGGCCCAGACTACGCCGAGCGCGAGCATAGTTCATTGGAAGAGGCAGTTCGCTGGGCAAACTCATTTCCTGAGCCGGTTGTCCTGTATCTGTACGACGAAGACGCGGGTAGCCGCAAAACGGTTTGCCGGCACAGCAAATCACCTGCTAGCAGATAGCATCCACGCTTGCCCGCCCGGAGAAATCCGGGGCGGGTTTCGTGTCTAGGCCGCCTTCGCGGTCAATTTATATCCCAGCGCTTCCAGCACTCCCAGAACTGTAGAGAGCTTTGGGTCCCCATCCTTCGTGAGCCCCTTGTATAGGGCCATCCTGGTTACGCCAGCCTGTTCGGCGACTTCCGTTATGCCTCTCGCGCGAGCGATGATGCCGATGGCATTCGCAATATGGCCGGCGTCGCCAGTCTCGAGCGCGTCATCTAGCAGGGCACGTTGACTTTCCGGGGTGGTGAAGTGCTCTTCAAGATTCCACTTGGTGGTTTTGATAGGCATGTCTGTTACTCCAGTTCAGAGGCCATTTTCTTGGCGGTCTTGATGTCCTTGCTTTGGGTCTGCTTGTCGCCACCGCAGAGCAGGATGATGATCGTCCGCCCGCGCTGGGTGAAGTAAACCCGATATCCGGGGCCGTAGTCGATCCTGAGTTCCGAGACGCCTTCGCCAACCGGCTTCACGTCACCCAAAAGGCCTGAAGCAACGCGGGCGATCCGGGCGGCAATCCGGTCACGGGCACGATCATCGCGGAGACCGTCAAACCAGTTCGTGAAAGCTTCTGTGCGCCGGATTTCGATCATGTGTAAACTGTAGTATGCAGATTGAGGTTTGTCAACTGCAGTTTACAAAATATATTGGCTAGGAAAATGACTGAATCTGCAGACGATCAGCAAAGGCCTGCGCACCTGTTCAAGCCGGGGCAATCTGGCAATCCGGCAGGTCGCGCCAAGGGCTCCCGCAACAAGCTCGGCGAGGAGTTCATCCAGAAGCTCCATGCCGACTTCCAGGAGCACGGCGAGGCCGCGATCGTGAAGGTTCGCGAGGAGAAGCCCGACGCTTACCTCAAGGTCATCGCCGGCATCCTGCCGAAGGAACTGAAGATCACCAATGAGTCCGATTTGACCGATGAGCAGCTTATCGAGCGTATCCGGCAGCTCGACGCCGTCATTCGACCTTTCCTCGGCGCTGAGGGAGAGGGCGGCGCTGGCGGCCGAGATCAGCCGCCGGCTATCACGCACTAGGCTCAAGCGCGACAAGCCATACACCAAGCAGAAGGTCTTTCACGCGAACGGCGCCAAGCATACCGAGCGCCTGTTCATGGCCGGCAACCAGCTCGGCAAGACGGTCGCGGGCGGGGCGGAGTGGGCGATCCATCCGACCGGACGTTATCCGGACTGGTGGCAGGGCGCCGTGTTCGACAAGCCGCCGCTGCTCTGGGCGGGATCTGTGACAGGTGAGAGCACGCGCGACAATCCGCAGCGTATTCTTGTCGGGCCTCCCCCGAAAGAGGAGGAGTGGGGGACAGGCTTTCTGCCTGGTGATGCGTTGGTTGATTGGGATCGCGCTAAGGGCGTGCCTAATCTGCTGGATTAACGTACAGGTCCGTTGGGGCGGCGATGGCGACGTTCAGGCCGGCGTCGCGGTGGTGGCCTTCAAGGCTTACGAGAAGGGCCGCGAGAAGTGGCAGGGCCCGACTGTAGACGGCGTGTGGTTCGATGAAGAGCCGCCGCTGGACATCTACACCGAGGGCCTGACGCGAACGAACAACGGGCAGCGCGGACAGTTCGCCATGTTGACGTTCACGCCGCTGCTCGGCACGTCGGACGTGGTGCACATGTTCATTCAGGAATGCGGGCTGGAATGAGCCGGTCCATCGTCCGCATGACGATCGACGATGCGGAGCATTACACCCCGGCGCAGCGCGCAGCGATCATCGCGAGCTATTCGGAACATGAGCGGGAAGCGCGCGTAAAGGGCATCCCGACGCTCGGCAGCGGGCGAGTGTTTCCGATCGCCGAGGAGAAGATCAAGACCGAGCCGGTCGAGATTCCCCGGCATTGGGCACGCATCAACGGGCTCGACTTTGGTTGGGATCATCCGTTTGCCGCGGTCTCTTGTGCGTGGGGGGATCGCGACGCTGACGTCTGGTACGTGACGGCCAGCTATCGAGAGGCCAAATTGACGCCGGTCATTCACACGGCATCAATCAAGCCGTGGGGCGATTGGATACCCTGCGCGTGGCCTCACGACGGCCTGCAGCATGACTAGGGCAGCGGCGACCAGCTCGCCAGCCTCTACAGCGACCAGGGCCTGAACACACTGCCTGAGCGCGCTACGTTCGAGGACGGCGGCAACGGCGTTGAGGCCGGCGTGATCGAGATGTTGGACATGATGCAGACAGGCCGGTTCAAGGTTTTCTCGCATCTCAAAGAATGGTTCGATGAATTCAGGCTTTACCACCGCAAGGATGGCAAGATCGTGAAAGAGCGTGACGACCTTCTGTCGGCGACGCGGTACGCGCTCATGATGAAGCGTTTTGCCGAGACGGCGCCGAACATGCGCGAGCGCAAGGGCCGTGTCGCGGGCGGGTGGATGGGCGCCTGATGGCTGACGACAAGAAGTCCGATTGGGACGAGGTGCATCGTCAGGCGCTCGAAGAGTACGAGCGCGACTACGAGCGCGAGCGTCACAACATCAACGATGCCTATGAGGATTTGAAGTTCCGCCGCGGCCGGCTTGAGGACCAAGGTCCCTCATCAACGGTCTGTGGCGGAATTGGTCGGAAGAGTGCGTTCAAAATAATAGCCCGATCTTGATCCGATGCAGGATGTTTTTCATCCTGAAGCAATCCCATATAGGTGAGGGCGAGTGCCCGACAAGAATTCATAGTTGTTGCGCGGAAGCTACGTACTCTTCGAATGAACCGAAAGCATCTGTTTCGATGTCGCGAAGGATTCGATCGAACGCTTGGCTTGAGCGGCTCGGTAAGGACACCTCTCCATAATTCGTGTTACCAATCACAATAGCCGACGAAAGAAGGCCGCTAAATCCGGCATAAAAGCTCGACTCAACCCTGAAAAATTCTTTAAGCCCGGAAGCATCAGGAATGTCCAGAGAAACTCCCTGGCTTGGGATCCGCAGTTCAAGAGGAAATGAGACCATAGAACAAACTTTCGCGCCGCTGTCCAAAATACCGCGACTGCGACCGCAGCCCGTTGGGACACTTAAGGGCGAATCGTGGTCTTAACACAACCAGACAAGTGAAAGATTGCCCGGCTGGCGCCTTCTACCATGCACCTGTGGTCGGAGCAGTAGACCAGCAGCCCTCGGACCGCCGGATTCGCGCATTTCGCCTAGGGTGATTTTGCGGTCGGGCATCTGGGGCAGGATAACAGAAGCGCGGCTAGCGGTCGCTGTCGTCGGATATTTGATCGTCTTGCTGAAGTCCGCGCGCTAGTCGATCAAATATAACGGGCGCACTAATCCCGTAATAGAATGCTGACCACAAATTGGGGGAGTCCATCAAAACCGGCAGAGGCCCAGCCGCCGCTACGGCGAATAGAATTCTGGCGCACAGGAAGAACGGCTTCTTGTAGATCGGAGGACATCCTCCGCCGTTCGCCACCGACATTCGCAAAGCGGCAGCTATCTCGATAGCCGCGCTTCCGAGTACACCAAAGCTGTAGGCGGTATAGGTTTCAAGCGGCATCAGCCTCTATAGCGATGCCCAGCTCCCTCGCGCGCACCGCCCCCAAATCGCAGAAATGAAACATAGAAAGATGAGTGCTTTAAGAACGTCTTCACCATCTTCTCGTGATGGGTGATAGCAAGCACACCTAGAACTATGTTTGCAAGGGCCAATGCAACCATACCGGTCAAAGTGATATATCCAAATGATTCAAAAATTGCATCTGCCACGGTCTGGCTCCGAATGTAAAATGAGCGACGCGGATGCTTTCGGCAACGTCAGGACATTGGTCTTACGAACCATCATCCCGGTTCGGCTTAAGGAACCCTTAATATCTCGGCAGAATCTGCCAATTTCAAGGCCTCGGCGCGCTGTTTTGGCGCAATATTTGCCTTTACAGGCTCGCTATTTTGGCGGGTGAGAGGGTTAATCCCACAACTACTGCAGTGCTTCTGCATCGCAAAATAGGGTCTTCCGGGCTCCCTCAGGGCGAACTCTCATAGCTTGCCTCGACATTTGCCCGCATCCAGCGCTGGGGTCACTCTCCGCCCAGCGCTGGGCGGTCCCTTGATTAGAGTCGCTCCCACAAGCTTTCCGAAACGGTCTCGCCTCGTAGCATTGTGCCGTCTAGATATGCCGGCGCGTCGAGGGACAAGGGACTCCGAATGTCGCCATAAGCGCGGCTTGGGTTTTCTCTGTTGTGCTTCTTGATGAGGTCCTTCGCTCGAGTGGGAACGTCCTCTCGTCGCAGGCGGCGTTCTGTTAGTTCAATCCAGAGATCGCTGACGATCACGTCGCGGTCGTTTTTCGGCAGATGGCGCGGCGTGAGGCCGTAGAGCCATTCGTAATCGCCTGGCTGGAAGATGTAGACCGGGATATCGTTCGGGCTGCAATCGGGCACGAGCACGCCGCCGTTGCTTCGGCGATAGGCCCTGCGCTCTGACAGTTGCTCATCAAAAAAACGGCCAAGGTCGGCGTTAAGGCGCCGCGCAGTTCTCAACGTGCCATAGGTGCAGATCGGCTTTCGGCCGGGGCCGCCGTTGTAGATATCTGTGATCTTCATGTTCGTCAGGATTGCATTCCTCACCGCGCGCTCGACGTCGGGCGTGATCGGCTTTCCACGGGCAACGTTCGCGTAGTTGCATGCCTTGCAATAGCGCGTGCCGTTGACCGGCTTGATGCCGACGTTTTCGGGCGTGAGGGGATGCCCCTTCGAACAGTGCGTCCTGGTGGCGAACGCTTTCTTACTCAGGCGCTTCCGGTTCTGCGCCTCGGCCGCGTTGCGCTGCGCCAGTTGATGCGCGCGTTCGGCCCAAGCCGGATGCAACTCGCAATGTTTCAGGAAGGCTTTCTTTTGGCAAATGGCGTCTTTGCGATTAAGGATCAAGCGGAGCGTGTCTCCCGCCTCAAGCCGCTCAATAAACCGATCGGCCTCGGTCGCGTTCATCGTGAAGGTGATGCTACCGGCGTTGATGGCGTCAGCGCAAGAAATGCAGGTTCGGGAGACGCGCTGCTTGTCGTGCGCAGCCGGATAAAAGCTCGATAGCAAGAGTTCTTTTTCACAGCAGCGGCAAAACGAGGTCCATTTCCCCGTTTGCTCGGCGACTAACTTATAGCAGCGTTTCCACGCCTCGGGCGCCTCTCGCATCACGGTCCGTTCGGGGTTGCGCGCACGCTTCTCTGACTCAAGAGCGGCCCGCTCAGCCAGCTTCACGCTCGGGTCTTTGCGTTCGTTTTCTCGATGGCAGACCTTGCAATAATGGCGACCACGCGACGGCTGGAAGCCGACGTTATCGCCGGTCTGCTCATGTCCCCTTTGGCAATGGGTGCGGGCTGCGTACCGCTTCTTGTTGCCCTCTATCGTCTTCAAGGCGCCGTTGGTATTCGCGAATGCGAGGGCAGTTTTGCCCCACTCCGGATGTAGTTCGCAGTGCTTGAAGAACGCCTTGCGGGAGCACAGCGGCCGTCCGCCTGCACCGCCAATGATCGTTCGGATGGCCTCGCCCGCTTCGAGGCGTGCCATAAACGCCTCGGCCTCGGTCGCACTCATTGTAAATACTTGACCATTGCATATGGCCGACATGCACGCTTTGCAGATTCTCGCTTGGGTCCTTTGATTGCCGCGAGGAAAATCGTCTGCTCGAAGATCAAGCTCGCATCTACGGCAGTGCCTCGTCGCTGCAGCAGTTTCTGGGCTCGTCATATGATTGCTCCTAGCGCAGGAATTGCGCACGCGGAGCCGAATCCTGAATCGAGTCGGCGAGGTGTCCTGATCGAGTCAGGACGGCAGCGGAATTGAAGCGGCTGCAGGGAAAGCTAGCGTTAGCTCACGGCAATGGGTTCGCAGAAAGCCCGCCATTCTTGAATCGTGAGCCGACTTTCCAAGCCAGGATAGTGACGGGGATTGCGGCAGCAGCGGCACTGGCGCTTGGGCTGCTCTTTGAAGCGAGCCATAGCCTTGGGATCCGTCCAACAAGGGCAGCTCAGATCATCATAGTGCTGATTGCGATCTTCCTTTAGTCGGCGTCGCATGTGGCGCTCAGTTTGGTGGCGCCGAAAGTCTCTCGTTCGCATGATCATCTCCGTGTGCGGGCGCAACCCGCATGGTTATGATCATCAGTTGCCTGCGCATCGTTCTCTCCTATCGCTGCTGCCAATCTTACCGGAACAGCGCGATTGCCACCACAATAATCAGGCAGAGGCCCATGCATATGGCTGTGAAGCGGCCGCGGCGATGAAGCCGACCGGTCATTGTTCTACAGTCTGGTCCAATGTCGCCTCGAGCACGGAACGAAGTCGCTCCTCTGCCCTAGGATCGTACTTCGGCCGCGGCAGCGGTGTGTAAAGTGTGGGGTTTGAAACCCAATTGCACAGATCGACGCCGGAAGCGACGATGGCTTTTGCGAATGCGGGGGCATGGGCGAGCGCGGTAACGACCTTGTTGAAGTTGGCGCCATACATCTCGCGGCCTTCCACCATGACGAACAGGAAGTCCGCCAGACTTGCGTTGCCGTCTTTGGGGCCAAAACCGTTCCATGCGCAGTGCTCGGTTGCCGACACCTCGGCGCGCACGCGGGCCCACAGCTCACGCTGGCCGCGGGCGATCACAAATCGGTCGGCCGCGTCGGTGATCTCCGTCTCGCCGTTGCGCGATGGCTTTGTTCCTCCAGCCGCCCAGTACCAACGCTCGTCATCGAATTCCGTCATCGTCGCTCCTGTGAAACGAAATGAGTACGCAATCTGTGGCGATAACTGTGGCGGTGGCGTCCTGAAGATCAGCAGGACGCCTGTAAACTCTCTTGATCTCTGTCGGGCGCCAAGATAGCTCGGATTCGCCATGTTGTAATTGCTACGATTTTCGTTCGGCTGCCAACAACAAAGTTGGACTGCGCGCCAACTAAGGGCGGACTGGAAGGGGAGAGAGGCCAAGTAAGCTTGGACTCGCGAGCGAATTCATGCGGGCGTTTAAGCCGAGAAACCTCGATGGCATCAGAAACGCGCCACAGGGTAGACTAGTGGCTCGGGGGTATCGAGCGCGTCGCCATCTCCATCAATTGGCAGGGAGTCGCAACTCGCAAGGATGCCTCCTGCCGCCACTGTGGTGGCTCAAAATGCCTTTTGAGAACCGAGAACAACTCAACCATTCGGGCGTAAATGGTACCCCATCGAGCCGGCGATCCAAAAGGCAACTTCTTTAACAGTTGATAGATATGCAGCGATTTCCCGACTTCTGCCCAAATCAATGCGCCGTTGAATGCCGCATCTATAGTGGATTTGCGCCGCCTCAATTCGGCTATTTGGATTCCACGCAAGCTGTATCTCGGGCCAACCTCTAGAGTGTGTCGCTTCCAGTCTATTGTCACACAGAGTCTAAGGCTGCCTCTCCCTGTTCGAAATACGAGGTAATCGCTTTGGCTCACCAAGCTAAATGTTGTTGCCGCTCGGATCTCAGCGGCAAGTCCGGAGATGAAGGCCTGCGGCGATCCGGCGCAAAATTCGTCGGGATCTGATCTAAGACCGAGCGCTCGCCGTGCGCTGGCTCGATCGATAAGGCGTGTAGCACCGTCAACTCGATCCAGTTGAATCGCTTTTACGCCAAGATCTGCCAATAGACGACCCGCTAGCCGAGTGTGGCACTTCAGAATTGGCGCATAGTACCGGGCGGCGCAATACTTTTTGTGAAAAGTTTCTACTCCGCGGGTGTCAAGTAATTTGGGCAAGTACTTTGAGCTTTTTAGGTAGCCAAGTCTTCTTAGCGCGACGACCGCAGGTCGATCGATGCCTAACGCCATAGCAGCGTCAATGATTGTAATACCAACGGGGTCACTCCTACCGTGGTTGCTCGAACGAGGCTTGGATCTAGGGATAATGATCGTTCCAATCGTCTCGCCCACGCGCCCCAAAATTTGCAGCTTTCCGGCAATCAGTTGGCGCACAAGGTGAGCCGGATTTGTCTTGGCTGAGCGTTTGACGTCGCGCAATAGCCGTCCCGTCGGGGGAACCACATCAATTTTGTTCGCCGATCTAGCTAAAGATTGCCCAAATGATTCGATATCTTCCCGACGAAAGTGATCACCACCTTTGCCTTGGAAGCGAACGAACCGTCGCAGGATCCCCAACTCTACAAGGCTATCAAAAAAACGCCGTGAGACATCCAGCATTTTGGCCGCTTCGTCCCGGCCAACAAGGCTTGAAGCGGTACTTCGGATCAGGCGCGCCTCCTCGTCGGAGAACGCAAAGTAATAGCGTGACGAGGCGCGACGCAGTCCAAGTCCACATGCAATTGTTCGAACTTGCGATTCAGACATGCCAAGTTCTTCTGAAAGGTGGGCTGCGTCAGCTAGCTGGATGCGCGCCTTTGCGCGCTCTAGATAACGGTCGCATCTGGCCAATCCGTTTCCGGTCGCCGCAACCTCAATCATTCGGTCTGTAAAGGTCGTTCCAAAGCCCTGCGAAGAATCTTTTGCGGCACGATACGCCCAACCAAACATTAACTGTAGGCTTCGACCCTTTCGGCTTACATCGTCTTCGGCGTTCGCCGCAAGGTCTCTGAGTGTACAACTAATTCTTTCATTTCCTGCCCGAAGGATATCGAACCCAGCATTGAGTACGCGGCCGTGTCCTAGCAGTTTTAGGGATGGGCGTGTTTTTCGAAACCCGCCAAGCGCAAGCGTCCCGGCGAACTCAATGGCTGCAAAAAGGCTCGCCAACGTCTTGAAGTCATCGAGCAATGATATTGGCAACTTCTCGGTTAGACCGAGCCGTCCCAACAGGTAGAGCTCAACCGACGGCGCTAAAGCGCTCGCCCGCTCTTGTCGCTCGGCGATGCGACTGCCGAAGGGTGAACGCTCGAATGATGGGGACCACCAGGGAACCGGATGCCCGGATCGGTCGATACAACAAAGCGGTTGGTCGTGAAAGGGGCACCGACGAAATGCGACAAGATCCCAAAATGAACGATGATAGGCGTCTTCTGCCAAACAGGCAGGACAAAAATGTCGCTTCCCAATTGACCAATCGCGGCGGCGCAGTGTCTCTCCGAACATTTTTACAGTTGTATTGCTTATTATTGGCGTCGCTGAGCGCAACCGTTCTTTGCCGTCGATCGGGAATGATAACGCAAAGTCAAGGCACTCGCTCGGTTGAAGCACTCTTCCGTTGAGCCCAAATGAACTCGCGAGGGCGCTCGCACTGATTTGCCCATTTAGACCGGCAAGTCGAACGAAAAAGCCATGCGCAGGCTCGTCCCGTCGAGGGTGATCCCACTTCGGAAGTGGCGGTTCACCGCGTCCATTGAGGTCAGTATAGATCATGGATCTATTTCTTGCTGAATATCTCGTCGCTGGGCTTTTTGCGGGTTGGAAGTGGTTCAGACGGAGGCGGTGGGCTCTTGTCGGGAGCATTCCTGAGATCGTCCGCAAAGGGATTGAAGGCTTGTCCCCGTGGCTTACGAATATCCCATGCTTCGGCGAAGAAATGCATTTCGATGCGATCGGCACCGGCGTTTATCGCTAGGCACGCGGCAGCGAATATAAACTCCTTCAGCAGTCCAATTACTCCATCAGAAACCCAGTACAGACGTTGAGCCAGAGCAACCGATCCCAAATTGCTTTTTGTTCGAAACGGCAGGAGGTCGTCGATGTAATCGCAAAGCAGGCGAAAAAGCTTTTGGTCAGCTGCATTATCCCAATGGTAGGCGGGAAGTGGATGGTGGGGCAGCAATCCACGTCCCTTAAGCTGCTTGTCTGCGGCGAGCAGATCGTACGTCTCGACGAGTCCCGCCACGCACACGTTAAGTGAGCGCAGATTGAGTATTTTTCGCAGAAGGCTGCGCACGTCCTTCAATGTCTTCTTGCGATTTGCATCAAAAGCTTCCTGGAATTCGTCCAGCAAAAGAAATTCGACTGCCGCATCGCGAAGCTCGCATAGAATGAGACCAATTAGTCCGCGCGTGTTCATCCGTCGCGTGTAGGGAATGTTCAGAGCGTCTGCGATTTGCTCTGCCACGGCTCGAAGGTTGCACTCGGTTGGCATGTCGACATAAACGACGCGTCGAATGAACCCCTTCGCCGATTTCGAGGGCGGAAAGCGATTTGCATAGCGTTCCAGGACGTATGACTTTCCTGTTCTAGATTCGCCGTATAGTACTGTGAGTACACTGAAATCTGGAGCGCCTCCGTTTACCGGCATGTGAAAGCGGCCAACCGCAGTGATAGCTTCCTTGAACCTATCATGCTCGACAAATAGGTTCTTAACTATCAACTGTCGTTCCACGGGTGATAGCGCTGCGCGTTTCTTCCGATCCAATAAGCTACTGTTGTCACTCGCCATCACTCGTGCTCCAGTTCTTTTTAGCCTTTAGCGCGGCAAGATCATCCGTTGTGTCCGCGCCCGACAAGGCATGTGAAAAGTCGGCGTCTACCACCATTGGCTCGGGTGATGCTGACGTACGCTCCGCCGATGTCGCACGTCCCGCAGTGGCATTTGCGGCTGCGCCCGTTTGAGCAGCATTCAGGGACATGCTCTTGCCAGCAGCTATCGGATCAAGATGCTGTGATCCCGAGCCATCGGTCGGAGCGAGGCAGGGTACAACCGCGCTCGCGAGGCGCTCGCGGTGCTGGTTGCCAATATAGCGTGCGAGTCGTCGGTGAATTTGCTTTTGCTCTCGCTTGGCTCGAATGCTAGCCAGCGCGTCCCCCAGACGGCCGAAAGCCTTCATGAGTTCGTCGAAATCGATGGCGTCTTTCGTCTTACGCTTGGCTTCCGCCACTACGACGTCATGAGCGTGACGATGTCTGCCTTTGGCATACGCCAATTGCGAGGCGGTCGCCGGGACGATGAGGATCGTGCCTGGATTGTACGGGTCTATCACGTAGAGCTGCCCGATATCTTCGGGATCGCGACAGCATTTGTATCGGGTGGGCTCGTGGTGCTCTCGTGACGACCGGTGATGCGGATGCGTCGTGAGTGTGAGAAGCGCTGGCGATTCATAAGTTAGATAATCCCAAACGATTCCATCGTTTTGAATTGTCCGCATTTCCCATTCGCCGGCGAGGGCGACGAACAACTCAGGTGGTGGAAGGGGACCTGCAGGGTATACAGCGGCCTTTTCGTTCCAGACACGGATCGGGATGTCGCCAACCCCGCGGATAACTCCCAAGCCCTTCGACCCGTGTCTATTGTGGATCATCACAATCCAGTAGACGAGCAGAGCTTCGAACTCGTCTAGTGTCAGTGTTGGTTCGCCAAGGTCATCGTGGTCCTTGCGCTCCGCCGGATTCGAAAGCGTCGTTCCGACTATGTGATGAACCAGCCCGGTGTTTAGAGATCCGAAGAATCGCTCGAGGGCTCCCTTTAACCAGGGGCAGCGAGGGCGGAAGCGCGGCTTGTCCATCTTAAGCTCGCGGGCTGCCTCTCGAATGTCGTCGCCAATGAAGTGAAGAGCATTGTCTACACCAAGGTTTTCGATGCGCCCCCAACACGGCCATGGTTCAGTTACTGCAGGGAACTTTGACATGTCCTTTGGGTACATCGCATGGCGAAGACCGGCTACAAGGGACGCGTAAGATGGAGCTTCCCAGCCGATGCTGTAGCCGACGACCATTCCTGTCGCCCGACATCTAAGTATAATGAGATCGGGTCGGCCCAGTCGTAGGCCACCGGTCTTATCGAGTAGAACAATATCGAGAGTGCAGTGATCCGTCTCGACGAACTGATAGGGGCGCTCGGGGAGCGCCTGTTTGCGATAGATTCTGTGAACCCTGTTCGCATAGTGAGGGTCCTTACGGTAGTAGTCTCGCGTATATTTGTCGATCTGCGAGCAGCGACGCTGAAAGGTGCGAAGACTTGGAGTTTCGATCAGTTGAAGTTCAGTCTCCGAAAGGTGTCGGCGGCACTTCCGTTTGTATGCATTTACAGTTGAAACGACCTTCGCGTAGGCCATCTCTGTCGTCATTTTCGGCGTGAGCCACCTCCACAAACCGCGTTCGATTGCGATCTCTCCGATCGGGTCGAAGGCGGGGGTGCGATTGCCCTTGAGATAGTGGCGGTTCACGAGAGCGGATTTGCCGTAAATTTCGCCGAGCCGAATCCAACGATCTATCCAATCAAGCACGGTGTTGAAGTGACATCCCTTTTCCGCACGACTACTGGCAACCCGCTGGATTATAGGCTCCAAGACGGGGCGTGATTTCTTGAATTCATAAAAGGGATTCTCGTCCTCGTCGGGCAAGTGGCCGTCTAGACAGGCTTCTATATAGGCAAGCTTTCTGTCAGCTTCTGCAATCTGCGCATCCGTCAAGGTTATCCGATTTGGTATTGGCCCGCGGGGCTTGCCATACACAAAGCGTCCCGCGACAAACTGAAAGTGTCCGGTAGAAGAGAGAAATGCCAGTTGCGTATCGGTGTAGAAGTGGAAGTCTTTGTTCTTTAGATCTGTAAAATAGACTAGATCGTCCAAACGTCTATCCGTGACGCAATTCCGGCCATGAAGACAAACGAGGTCTCCGGATCGCAAGTCGAACCGCGGCGCCATAGCCCGTTGTAAATGCGCAATGGATGCCGATTGGCCCGCTTGTGAAAGAAGAGGCGGCGCGTTCATGAATTGCGCCTCCAAAGTAGGGTTCTGATTGAAAACGGCTTTGCTAAATCCAGATCGATCTCGCCTGCGAGCGCGAGATTCATAATTGCAGTGTAGACTCGATTGCTTCCCTCGGGCGAATTGACTCTTGCGGTACCTATGACACTCTCGATCGTTGTTGGGAGGTTAATGCTCGCGATGACCTCTCGCGTTCTGATGAGCGCCGCAGAATCTTCCACGATGTACCGGTGTCGCTTCATGATTTCGCAGTTCGATAACCGTGGCTCCAATCGAATAGTACCCTCGGTGAGAACGACGAAGGGAACGTTGTGATCGATATTGTAGGCAGCCGTGATGTGCGGCTCACATTTCAGCCAGGCGTTGGTGGTGGTGAAGAACAGCGCCTTGGCGTCAATGACGGCGATACGATGGTTGCGATAGCGCAATACGACGTCGGGGACATACGTGTGCTTTTCATAACTGTCGGCCTGAGTGGGAATGAAGTACTCGAGCGTGTGTGGTTCGATCGCATAGCTAGCGATGTCGGGATTGGCGGACAGTAGGGTTCTTACGTCTCGCTCGAGCAAGGAGCGAAACGGCGAAAGGCCGATCGCCTTGTGGTCACCACCGTCGCCGTCTACTGCACGATGATAGTTTCTGCGCTTGACTTTGCGGACCGGGCCCGAGCCAGCAAACAGTCCCAAGTCCGCGGGAGTCGTAGTCGAAATCTTTCTCATACAAACGCCTCCCTCAGCAGGAACCAACCAGGATCGCTAGTGCGATCTCATGCAGTAAACCGATGTAATCCGGTTATAAAGAGGGCGGGGTTGGCGCCGGCCAAGTTTGAGCGTTCGTTTATTGGCGCGCGCCAATATCCTTCATTAATTGGCAACGAGTGTGTAGGTCAGCCAAACTACGCGGCGCGCCTGTCCGCGTCGGCTAGTGCGCAGATCGCGGCGCCGCCGATCGTGCGTAGTTATTTTCGATAGGACTCGGAATGCCAGGCGGGGCGATCGCGTAATGCGACGGTCTATGTCGATGTCTATGCAATCGTGTCGCGCGACCATCGCTCTAGTCGTCCGCGGGCGAGGGGGATGGGGCCACCGGGCCCGTAGAGCGGCAGCCCAGGCGTAGTGCAAGTGTTATCAGCCGGTTTGTAATCTCATTTGCGATGCGATTGCGAAAGCAATTGTCAGTCGCTCCCATTATCCCGACAGGTGCCTGTGAGCCAACGCTTCAGTTCAGCCGAACACTTCACGGAATCGAGTATGAGCTCGATATCAGTTTTAGCTACCAGTTTCTGCCAACCGCCAGCCTGAAATGCTGCCAGGCGCGGAATGTGGATCCCGTCCCACGCGATGCTAAAGACTGTCTCTTCCTGCTCCCATATGTCAATAAACTGAGTATGCCGATGACGACGCCACGCGATCACCAACCCGCTGAAGATTGCGTACTTCGTATGCCGAAAGCGGTAGTTCGCTTCCGCGCGTGCGAAAACATCCTCGCGTCCGACTCTGTCTAAAATGCGCAGCGCGGCATCGCGTAGGTCGATGGCTGTCGTACGCCGTTTGCTATCGTTCATGGTCATCTCGTTTGCTTGGTATTCAATGGCACGATAAGCCGCACCTCCATTTAGCTGGGCGCCTCCCAACCGCGGTACGAGAAAGATCAATGTCCTCATCGGTTTTCTGGGCCGAGTATGTGTCAATCGAAGCGTGGCGCGCGGTCGATTGGGTCTTGTTGACAATCTCGACGCCAGTGAAGGTCATCTTGATCGAAGCCGTGGACGTCTAGCGCTTGATGCGCATTGGTTTGAGCGTCCGACGTAGCATGCGCCCTGCTTTGCGCGTACGATTGGGTCGGTCGAACCTCATCAAGCAGAGCTTCGGCGACCTCTCGATAGCCAGCTTCGACCAAGATGGCCTTCTGAAAAGCACGTCGAGAGGCCACGGCAGCAGGGGTGACTAGGTCATCCCATGGGCTCTCTTCGAACCTATCTTGAGGCTGACACAGCTCGCGATAGTCGGTGTATCCATAAAGCCGCGCGGCGAGATCTAAACAGAAGCAGTGCGTAGCCGCGACGCCACGAGACCAAAGAGCTTTCTTCAAGCGCTTCGCGGTCAGTTTCAACCGCCGAGGATGAACATTAAATCGCATACTGGTCTCCACTGCTGATGGTGTCCGAACTTCGATGTCGTTCCCGACGGACGTTTCGCTTGAGGGCCAAAGGAACGGCTACAGTAAGTAGAGACCGTCAAGCGAAGACGGTAAGAAGTCTAGGATGTATGCAGTAAAACTTAGAGGGGCGGCCGTTGGCGCGCGCCAGGTTCTGAGGTGGGTTTCTTGGCGCACGCCAATATTCGCGACTATTCTTGAAGGGGAGAGCACCGTGCCTGGTTACGATGCGCCTTCTGCATCGCCCGTTTTCTTAATCGGCTCTCAGCAGCAAGGCGCGCGGGCAGCCCATCAACTTGCTCGATCCAGTTGAGGAGCCGTTTCTCACCGATAATCCAACGGCCCTTAAACTTGAAGCCGATCCACCGCTTCTTTGCCGCAGCTTTCTCGCATTCCTTTCTCACGGTTTCGTCGCTGCGTTGCCAAGCGTCTGCGGCCTCGTCTAGATCCAGCGCGCTTCCCCGAAGAAGTTCACCAATCACGTCGTGATCGCTTTCGAGCAACTCTAGGTCGGCCAACGCTTGCTCTAGATTCGTGATGATCCGGCCCATGGCAGGATGATCAATCATCGAGTCATCTCCCTGCTTTCGAGGCTGCCTCAGACGGGATAGCGCAGCTCGGAGTCACAGTGCGCCCGCCTACGATCTTCCCGGGTGGCAAGCCGTCAACAACAAACAGGAAGCGGACACCATCACCGATAGCCGCAACGACTGCTCGCGAAATGCCGAGCACGCAGTTATCGCGGTCTGCGTTCATAACTGCTGCTAATTGTGATGCGAGTTTGCACCGTGATGTCGTTCCGTGCCTGCGGAGACTTAGAGATTTTACAGTGGTGATTTCGTGCGGCTTGGATCGGTTGCGTGCGTTCATCCGGTTACGGGCAGGGGCCAGGCCGGTACGCGGTGTTCGCGAATAACCGGAGTGAATATCTCCGTACAGTTGCTCCATGACTGAAGTCCTTCTCACTAGGAACGCTCCGCCGTTCGCCAGAACGATTCCGGCGTCGGCAGGGGTGGAAAGTGGGGAACTAGGAGGACAACCTCAGCCGAATGGCCTTGTGTTCCCAGAGCATCCTTGTACGCTATGGGCGTGTCGTTGGGCCAATTAGAGGTTCTTCCTCTATGTCTCCCTGCGAACGGGCGGTCCTGGCGAAAACAGGGCCGCCTTTCATTTTGATATAACGTTTCGAGGGCGCTTTGGTCTGCCTCCATTCGGTTGTTGCGGAAAAGCCAGAATACGATTTCAGCCAAAAAGGTCAAAACAAGAAACAACCAGAACGAGCAACTAGGGGTAGTATATAAAGAAATTTCTGTGACCTCTCCGAGGGTGGCGCGTAGGCGAGTCCTTCAATTGCAAGGTCTGGCGTGGTTTGCTGGTCCGAAGGAGACTTTCAAGGATTCAACTACCGAGAGTATTTCTTTTTGCGGGCTTTTGGGTGCCTTCGTGGTTGGTGTTGCGTCAAAGTGAGTGGTAACGAATCTCTCCCAAGGACTCGGTTACGGATCCCTGCAAGGCTCAATCCCAGACGAGGTGCACGCTGAGGGTGTGCGGCGCGGCGTTCCAGGATTCTTCACTCTTGACAAGTGGGAGGAGGCTCGGGCAGCGGATTTCTCTGACCGTCAATCCTTGCGGTCGCAGTGCACAAGGAAAATGCGAATGCACAGGAATGAAGGATTCGGCGCATGCGCCGTTGCTTTAGCGACGACTTCACTTTCTGGATGCGTCTGTGGATTTGCGGTCTTGGGCTAAGTATTGTTACCGTTCAAAGCATCGAGCTCGATTGTCACGAAGCTGTCGCTGAGCCGATTGTAGCGGCGGCACGCAAGGTCCTTACCGAAATTCGTTCGGACGATGTGGAGGTTCTCGGGCCCGCGCGGCGCGGGCGCGAGGACGCCTTTGGCGTGCTCAGAACATGCCGTAAAGAGGGGGCCCCCGCCGCTGACGAGGTATCCCTCGTTGCCACAAATCGCACAAGTGCAGGCGGAGCGGGCGACAGCCAATTCGATCGCTTCCTCAATTGCCTGTTCGACTTGGCTCGGAAGCTCAGCCTTGGCTGTCCAGGAGATGTCTAGGCGACCATGTCGTTCCACAATCTGTCTGAAATGAACTGGATAATCATCGGCGGCAGATGAGACCCGCTGGGCCAACTTGATCACTATGTCGCGCCAACCGTCCGCACAGGAAGGAAAGCCAGGCGAATAAGGAATCCCGCGATAGCTTCGTACGAACAGTTTCGGATAGAGCGCGATAACTTGCCATCGCCAGTCTTCCGCTACAATTGAAATGCGACGGCCGTACTGAAGGTTTTGATTGCACATTGTTGCTGCTCCGCCTGGCGTCTCCGTTACGAGCCGGTGATCAAAGAACGATCGACTAAGCACGCATTTCAGCGTACTCAACTTGCGCAGCATTAGTCGTCGGCGTTCATCCCGAAGCGGCCCAGCTCAGCGGCAGAAAGAGGAAGCGGGTGCCGGCGATCCGATCGGAGGCCCACGACTGAATCAAGCGTAAGAGCCGCGGTCAAGTCGATGGCGAGAACGCCTTGGCTGATTAACGCGCAGGCCAAGTTCATTGGATCTCGGACGCCAATCGAATTGCTCAGGGAGCGGATTGTAAGGTGTCGACGAGGCGCTTTCGATAGGGCGCGAATTACGCCAGTTTTCAGTGAGGGCGGTACTTCATAGTTTCTGTGGCCCCAGATCCGTCGACAGTTTTCCGCACGCGGTTCCTCGTCGATCCCGGCGTGATCAATTTCCACAAGCCGAATCTTATGGTGCCTGAGGGCGAGGAGGAGAAGTCCTTCATCATCGATGTCCCTTGAGGGGCGCTCATCGACAATATCGAGTGCAACGCGGCCACTTCCGAGTTCAGCGACCAGCATTTCGATCGACACTTGATGGCGCCGATATGAGAGCGATTTCATGAATCGGAGTCTGTGAACTGCCGGATCAAGCAGGAGCTGAATTGCCAGATCGGCAAACTTAGAGGGGCAGCTTTGGACGAGTTCGGGAGTGTCTCGAGGGCGCTTCTGATTAGAGCGTGTACGTCGAACTTTGCTTACGGTATCGGCGGCCTGACGCCCTCTACGGTGAGCAAGAGGCCGGTCGGCAGCTGACGATAGCCCCGTCTTCTGAACCACGATTGCCGCTCCTCTTCGCAACCGTCATGTAAGTGTGAGATCTAGCAGTGTTCGATCGGAGATAACCACGCCAGCAAGCAACGAGTCAACAGATAGCTAGATAGCTAGATAGCTGAAGTGTTTTTGATGCAGACCGCGCCGTAACTAGTGTCGATGGGGCCTGAGTTTGGGTTCTGAAAGGGAGAAAACGAGCCTGTGGACCTCTGCGGGCATACTGCCGATTTGGGCTTTTCCCTTTTGCGCCAAAGTGTTAGTGGAAATCTCCGGGGCCAATAGCCGGCTATCTGCGGGAGAGGGTAGGAGTGCAAAAGCCGATTAAGAAGGCATCTAGCTCTCGTAAGAGAGAGGACGGTCGCCGGCAGCTGTTGATCTATTTATCGCCTAAATTGATCATGTCGCTCAAGCGAGCGGCGCTTGAGCGAGAGCAGCCGGCATACGAGTTGGCCGAAGAAGCGATCAAAGAGTGGCTGTCGAGGGAGAAGCGGAAGCGTAGCGAAAAGTAAGGGCCAATCGTGTTAACACGAGTTGGTTGACTGCGCATGAAATCTAGGAAGATTCGGGCCACATCTAGGTAACTCCGCCAGGCCCAATTGGCCTGAATTTTGCGGATTTGAAGGGTTGGTCGACGTGGTACCAAATCTAGCTACTAGTTCAATAGTCCTCCTAGCTATATCTGAGCGGCCATCTACGCGTTGAATTTTACTTTGATCGTTATGCCCCGCTAAGTCCCCACGACTGGCGCGTCCTCTGCTGGGTCCCCGAGCCGGTAAAGTCGATTCCATGTGCGAGCCCACTTGCGATTACGGTCGAGCCAGATCAATTGTGACGTATGAATCGCCCGGGCGTTAGTGTACAGCGGATGTCCGGTCGCATATCCAACCAATACGAAGATGATCGGCAACGTACTGCGTTCGAGTTTGGGCTTCACAAGGGTCGCGCGCCAACTCTCAAGCAGTGGGGCGCAGACGAGTTCGGACGGCGGCGGCTCCTCACCCTTCAGATATGACTCGAAGTCGAGCTTAAGCTGTCCGGTTGCGTCGATATCGTCGGCTGACATTTGCGGGATTCCAAATTCCATCTAGGCATTGCTTATGCTTACGGGCGAGCTTGGAACGTCAGCGGATTGACAACGACGTGCAGGTTCTTGCGCATTCTCCATTGCCATCCAGCCACGCTGATCTGTCGTCTTCGCCAGCTTTTGATCCCTGTTCCGGTCCGGGCGCCTCCTGCAGAGCGACATTCAGTGCCTGACCGCGCTGGCATTTCGCGCCTCGATCGTAGCTTCCAAGATCTTCTGCAGCTTGCGGATGCTCAATTCAGTCCTTTCCCAGGCGCGGGCTATCACTTCGAGTTCGTCATGAGCTAGGGGCCACACGAATCCGTGCTCCCCATTCTCGACGGCGAGTTCCTGAAGCACGTTTGCTGCAAGGACCGGCAGATCAAGGATTCGGGGCGCTGGCACCTTGATGATACGGAACCGGTCCTTCAAGGGAGCGGGGAGGGGCTCGATCGAGTTCGCGGTAGCGATGTACGAGATGAAGGACAAGTTGAGCTCGGCGTCGAGCGAGACGTCCCGGTGCCTCGCCGCAGTCTCGCGCTCGAGAAATGGCAACAGAGCGTCCCAGAGTCGGCCGTTGTGCGTTGAGGTCCCCGATTTATCCGCTTCATCGATCATCACAATAGGATTAGCAATGCGCATCTGGTTGATGGCGCGCGCTGGTGCTGACGGAATACTACTGCTCCACGCCTTGGGGCAACCGCCGAACATGTTGTCGGAAGCGCCGGAGCCGTCATAGCGGTAGACGCCAATGCCAAGCAGATCACCGAGCCGGCGCACCAGACGGGACTTGCCGACCCCAGCAGGCCCAGTTAGCAGGACTGCCTTTAGCCGCACTGGCTCGCCTTCCCGCAGGTCGCGCAGCACGAGATCGATGGCAGTGGTTGCGTGCGGATATTCCATCATCAGCGTCGTCCGCACGGTATCGAGATCGCGCGCGACGACCAGCGGCAATCTCACATCGAGGAGGTCCTTGAACCCGGACTGATCCTTACTAAGAGAGGTTGCCTTGTCCTTCTGTATGACGACAAGACTGAAATCTTTGTGCTCGTATCGATGCTTGGGTCGATTCTGCTGGCCTGTGACGGCTAGGTCGCTGGAGGCCGTCTCCTGATCCAGCATCTCGAGCCGAGTAATGAAGAAGATGCTATGCTCATCGTCTCGAAAATCGCCTCTTGCTGCGCTCCACCAAATGGCGAGGCGCTGCAAGGCGTGATTTCTGGTGATGCTGGCAACTGGCCAATCCCAAAGATGCTCGACAGCGTAGCCAAGCTGCGGCAGCACGATCTCAAACGTTTGGGGTTTGACTGGGTCGGTAGCGAGCATCAGCGCGGCGAGGGCCTCTTCGCCGCGACCTGCCGCGAACAAAAGGTCGGCGAGCGTCTGGCAGGCGACCTTGCACCGCTCTTTCTCTCCCGACCAGAAATCGGCGGCAACCAGATCGCGCGGTAGAACTTTAATTTCGCTAATACGCGACCAGAAGAGCAGGGCGGCCGGGGGCCAGCCATTCTGCCACAGGAGTTCGACTGGCAAGGGCATCCGCACGCTTCTTGTCTGAGACATGCTCAGTTCCTCGTTTGGCGCAGGCCGATTGAGGAGATAGGTACCGCAACCGAGAGCGAAGTAACGCAACCGCCTCGAACCGCATCAGAACGCGGTCAGATCGTTCGGAACACTGCCGAAGCTGCGTATGATCTTGGCGTCCCGGAAGTGCCCCCTCGCGGGATCACCCGTCCGGCTGAACGCAACTGCGCCGACGTAGCCGGGCTTGTGTGAGAACGCCTCGGCGCGCACCACGGCTGAGTTCGGATTGAAGCACTGGACAGCTTCGCCAGGCGCGATGCCATCGTCCGTAATCACAAAAGGCAGAACGACATAGTAGGTGACCTCGGACATTTCATGCCTCCATACCTAAGGGTTTTCGAGGATTTCGCAGATGCCGTCCTGCTCATCGTCTTCAAGGAGGCTGAACGGGTTGCCTTCGTGGGCTGCAAACGCTTCGTAGTCGCCTGTCCGCCCATCAGGCGAGCGAGCCTCCTGCACATACTTCATCCCAAAATTGCGCTTAAACGCCTGAATCGACCAACCGTCCACGATGAACTCACCCAGGCCGTGACTCAGATGCTTCCAACCGGTCGCTGGGACGATGACCTCCGGGCGCGCGGACCCGCTCACGATGCGGCGTATGAGGTCCATCACCTCTGCGACGTCGACTTGACCCACCGGCAATGGCGGAATCTGCCTCACCGCTGGCGGATGACGGCGCGCCTCGGCCAGGATCCCACCGAGCTGCGGCAGGAGGGGGCCGTGATCCTCCGCCTCGTCCCACACTCGGCGATGAAGGCTGGATAGAGCCTCTCGAGCACCCTCAAACGCGTCATCCGCGATGCGACGGCGACGCCAGTCCCGCCAGAGCTTATCGATCGCACCGAGCCAGTCCGTTGCCCACTCGCCGGCCACCGGCCGGCACCCGTGTATGACGAGGTCAGGCCCGTTCCACTCTGGCGGCGCGGCCGTGCGAAGCTTCGCCTCCAGCCCGATACGCTCGGACTCGTTCATGGCCCAAGTGCACGCATCCCGTACCTCGATTTTGACGTGAGGCCCCATAAAATAACGGACCGCTTGCTGATCCCACCTGTGCTCCTGCTGGATCCTCGCCGCGGATGCGGGAATGCCCTCGGACTCCAAAGCGTCAAGGACTGGCTTCCACTCCGCGTGGTCAGTCACCAGTCCCATTGGGGCGCAATCGTCGCCTTCTAACGCATCTGTACTCATCTGGACTCCTGTCGCCACCGGCAGTACCGGCAGACTCTGAGGCCTAGCCCGAATTAGTGGTGGATGGCACGAACCGAACCGGGTAGGGCAAATCGTGTCCATCTTTGAGCGCTCGTCCGTCCGTCATGGCTAGCGTCGCTTAGATTTCAATTACCAAATTCGGATCGAAGCGCGGGTTGTCCCAGACACGCTGCTGGGGCGGCCAAGGCCCGTAGCCCTTGGCGTTCGACACCACGCGCGTTGCACCGATCACGGTGTCCTCGGACTCGTGGGTATGGCCGTAGATCCAGAGGTCCGCGGGCCGCAGCTCAGGCCGGCCATTTGCGACCGGCTCCGGCCACATCAGCGAGCCCAGGGCGCTGCGATATGCTGCGGTCAGGACCTCTTCGTCGGACAGCCGCGCACCGGGATCGTACGGGCCTAGGCGGCGCGCTCGGCTCGGGATCGGTGCATGATGCGTGACGACCACCAGGGGCCCGCCGCGCGGCTTGCGCATTTCGGCTTCGAGGAAAGCTCGGGCTTGGAGGTGCCGAGCCAGGGCGTGTCTCGGCCGGAAGCGATCAAGATAGCGGTTGATCCTGATCTTGCGGAAGTCGTTCATCCGTTCGGTGGCGACCACCATTGCGCGATGCTGGTCACCGAACAGATCGAAGTCCGTCCATAGCGTCGCACCGGCGAAGGTGACGTCACCGATTCGGATGGAGTTGTGCTGCAGCACGTGGATGTTCGTGCCGACTGCTGCGGCCTTGGCCTTCTCGACCGTGCGGTCGATGTCGCAGCCGTAAGCCTCGTGGTTGCCGACGACGTAGATGACAGGTCGATCCGGCACGCGCTCGAGCAGCCACTTCACGCCGCGTTCAGCGCGCGGGATCAGGTCGCCGGCGACGATCATGACGTCGAAATCCGGACGCTCCTCCGGCGCCGGCAGGTTCCAGCCTCGGGTGAGCTCTAGGTGGAGGTCGGACACGGCCCAGAGGCGCATCTCAGCGATCCTCTTCGTCGCGGTGATCGTCGAGCGGTTCGACCGAATTGATCGAATCCAAGACTTCGTCCGGCAGCTCTTCGATCGCGAGCGCGAACACGACGTCCGGCGAACCGCACAGCGGGCACCGATGATCCTTTCCGTCGTACTCGCACTCGCCGTCGCGGCTGCAGGCGGCGCAGCGAAATCTGGCCATCGCTAATCCTCCTCCGGTTCGGGGCCGCCGCGATGTCCTCCGGCGGCCGACGAAGGCGTCGGCATCCCGGTCTTAGCGGCGCACTGTGACCACACGCGGCTTGGACGGCTCCATCACGCGTACAGGGTGGAGGCGTCCGTTGGTGCGGGCCTCCACGAGCGGGCGGCCTTCTGCGTGCGCTCGCAGCGAACCTTGATGAGTCTATCGCAGGCGCGCGCAAGCAGGTCGCGCCGGCGGCCATCGCTAACTTCGGACCCGCCTTGTGCTGATGGCGATCGCAGACCGGGTGGAAGAGATCCGGGTGAGTCTCGACCAGTTCAACCCGCCAATTTCGCACGACGCCTGGCATTACCCGACCTCAAGACAACGTCAACGCGGAAGAACAAAGCAGGAACAATGGGCGGTGTCAATAGCAAGATAGCTAGCTATCTATGTGTTTCGACACCGCGAGGACACCCGCCGTCCGTGGAGCGCCGAGTGTGGCCGGGTGGCTTTGACCCCTAACCGGCATCCAATTGTCGATCGACGTTCAAATTTGCTCTCCGTTCGCGCGGCGCCGTTTGACGGTAGCGCTCAGCTCGTCGGAGCTGGCCGGGATTGCGGCGACGAGTTGAGCGCGGGTGCGTGATCGTTGTCTCGTGCTTTCGTTGCCTGTCTCGAGTATGTCGCAGTGATGGGTCAGCCGGTCGAGCAGCGCAGTGGTCATCTTGGCGTAGCCGAACGCACTGGGCCATTCGCCGAAGGCGAGATCGGTGGTGACGGTGACGGAGGCGCGCTCGTAGAGCCGGCTGACGAGATGGAGCAGAAGCTGGCCGCCGGATTGGGCGGAAGGGCAGATATTTGAGCTCGTCCTGGACGATGAAGCCCATCCGGGTCAGATGCTCGGCAAGCCGGCCCTGCCGTCCGTTGCGGGTCTCGATCTCGGGGCGGTCGACGAGATGGACCACGTTTTAGAAGTCGCTACTGGCACCGAGTCCGACGCGGCTCCTGGCGATTGCCATTGCCAAGCAGGTCTTGCCGGTGCCCGGTGGCGCCGACCCGCCCGAGGTTGCGTTGCTGGGCGATGAAGCCGCTGCCGGCGAGGTCATTGACCAGCGCCCGGTTGATCGGCGTGCCAGTCGAACTGGAATTCCCCGAGATCTTTGACCAACGGCAGCTTGGCGATGGTGAACTGGTACTTGATCGAGTGGGCCTGCTTCTCGTTGATCTCGGAGTTGAGCAGGTCGCCGACAATGCGCTGAGGTTCGTGCTGGCGCTTGTACGTCGCCATCCAACTCGATGAAATAGGCAAGTAACACCAGAGCGCGCTCGATGCGCTCGATCATCGTTAGCTGTGATGGTGTGGCTCCTTGCATTGCGGCGTGCTCGTTTGTGCACGGCAATCGGACCACCGGGAGCCACAAAAGTCCTTCGTAATCCCTGGGAAATGTCTCTGATTGACAAGCTTTCCCATTCAATACCGCCTGGCTGCAACCTCCTTTCTCTTCCAGCCGCCTACCGTTTGCCTTTTCCAGCCAGCCGTAATTGTGCATGCTGTGACAATGCTATTATTCCTTGCGAACGTCTTAGAGCAATTGGATTTGGCCCTCGAACACATATCGAAGGGCGATGTGAACAATGCCCGCTTCGGAGTGATGTTGACCGACAACGCCCTTGAACTGGTGTTGCATCAAATCGCCAAGGACAAGGTATCGGAGCTCAAATCATTCTCCTTCCGGGGCGAGGTCTATGAGCACCAAGCGGCCCTCGACAAAGCTTTGGGTCGGACCTTTCCAGAAAAAATCGCTTTTGCCAGATTGATGGATAAGATGACCGAGGAGGTCGCGCAGACCGTGCTTATCATGCATGGCGTGCGCAATGAAGTGTATCATGCAGGCTTGCAGCACGAGGCGATACTGCCAGGCCTTGCTATCTTCTACTTCGATGTTGTGTGCGCGTTCCTCAAGGACTACCGGCCATTGTTCTTCGGGTGGTCATCGGGTCAGCGTCTCCCCGACCGCTCGAAGAAATACTTCAAGGGGCATGCTATCTTTCCCGGCAGGATCGAGGATTTTGCAACGGGCTGTGGCACATTGTCTGCCGCATGCGCGCACAACAGCGTCACTACGGTTGCCACCCTTTCCGATCATCTCGACGAGATCATCGAGGAACAGGACGCGTGCATTGGGATCGTAGCCCAGGGGTCTACGAAAATCAGCGGACGACAAGGGATCAGGCGGTGGTCGATTGCCAAACCTGGCCGCTTGCCTTCTCGCAAGAGGGGCTTGCCTTCGCACAGGAACGCGGTTTTTCCGGAAATCGACTTCAATTCGTCGAATGGCTCGGTAAAAACTATCCCCTTAAAGCAAAGCGCGACCCGATCCATCGTTGGACACAGCGAGCGGCGAAGCTGCGCGCGGAAAAGAATCCACACACGGCACTGCGACATTACAAGGCATCTATCGTGGAAACCGAGCGGCTACGGGAGTGGATATCGGAAGCGGCCGAGGCGTGCGAACGCGAAATCGACGCAGCGATTGATCGCGCACGCGGGAAATAGTTTCACCTATATCGGTACGGCGATCCTACATAAAATTCCGGAAGTCGAACACGTCATCGACCATATTGGGATTCTTTTGAATAATTTGCGCGAAGCGCTGGGAATATTCGAGTGTCACCGGCAATTTTTTATAGAGCGTATTGTTATTCCAATCCATTTTCGTAAGCCCGAGAATTCCGGCGCAGGTATCGTGCCATCCTCCCGCTCCCGTAAATCGCTTGAGCCGGAGCGGGGACGGAATTGGTTTGAGATTGCCCTCTTTGTAAACCGGCTTGGGCCCGGTCATATGAACTCCGTTCACGCTGCCTTGCGACCAGAAAAATGCCGTATCGGAGGTCAGGGGCAAGTGCGTCCCGCGGAGAAGGGGGTAGCCGGAGGCACGTTTGTTCTGGCCATAGGCGAGCGCCATCCAGTTCGATGATTTTACAATCTGGACAAGCTCAACATTCGTCCGATCGCTGAACGCATCGAGCGTGCCCAGGATTTCCTCCCCCTTGAAGGGAGTGTTCTTGTGTACTGTGACCTTCTTGGGAGGGCGGCCTGAATGGCCGCTCTGGTAGATTTCAAGGCTGCGGGACATCACGGCCAGCATTTCATTGTAATCGAGGTACGGGTTGCCGCGCCTATCCTGCGTGAAACTCTTGGTGTCATAGGCAACGAACTGAAAACCGGTGCCATCGGGGTCGAACACCTGGCTACAGCAGGTCGTATAGTCAGTCCCGTCGCTGCCTTGTTTCATTGCGTAGCTGATGCCGATATAGGCCTCATCCGGGTTGAGACCAGCAAGCTTCCAAGGGATGCCTCCAGCTTTTGCGTAGAGTGCCACGCTAAGACCCCACATCACATTCGCGCGGCAGCTCCGCTGCACGAGCGTCTTCTCTAGGACGATCTGGATCGGAATCCGGCTTGGCGCGCAGTATGCCTTTAGAAAATCATGCAGATCGAAACCCGGCGACTCGAAACATGTTTCCCACGAATTCGGCAAATACATCAGCAAAACGTCGAACTCAGCCCGATGGAGGGTGAGCTTCCCGATTGCATCAAAGATTTGCCGGGCGAGTTCGTTGCGATTGCCCTGAAGGGCGAGCTGGTTGAGATCCTCCGGCATTTCGAACCGGCGTGCTGTCTCAGCAACTAGCGGGGTGCGAAACAGCGGTTCGAAGCCCGGATAATCCTGGAGACGGTCCTTGATAGAGCAAGGCGACAAGGACGTGAGATCCTTTCCGAACGCTTGCCGCAAGGCTAGTTCGTCGCCCCACGCCAGGATCGAGCTGCCTTTTGTCGCGATGATCCGATCGCGTGCCAGCTTTTCAGCTGCGTGGATATCATCCCAGTCCTTGGGAGCCGCAAAGCTGAGATCGAGGCAAGTGTCGGGCAGTTCTACCAACGGAAGCGCGTTCAGGCGGAGAATAGGCTCGCCGTCGCCTGCTCCCTTGCGTGGAATAGAAACGGCTTGAGCGCCCTCTCGGTCGATCTTCTCGCTTAGTTCTTTTGGCCGATCTGGGAATTGCTTCCAAATCCGCGACATCAAGGAATCGAAAGTCTCGATCTCGATAAGCTCGGCGCGCACGCCCTTGGCGAGCGCGGCTTCCAACAGCGATGTCACGGGTGGAAGCGGCGTTCGTCCCTTAAGCGTAGTCCAGTAGAGGCCATGTGGGAAAGGATTCGGTCCTTCGAGCACGCGGTGAAAGAGCTGCATCACACTCTCGTCGCGGCCGCTGTAGCCTGCCACGATCATGCCGAACCGATTGCCGGCGCTGACAAAGCAATCGCCCATTTCGGCATTCTGGGATTTCAAGTCTTCGGCGAGATTTTTGATGCTCGTGTAGCGAAAGTCACCGTGGAGCTTGCAATAGATAGGAAAGGCGTCGTTGTTCAGCGCCTGCTTTGCGGCATAACTACCTTCCAGATGAAACGCGGCAAGACTCTTGCCGGTGACCTCGGCGACAGCGCGTTCGACGACAGTGTCGAAATTGGTCGTGAAGACCACTTTGATTGCGCCCATACTGAACAGGCCGCCAAACACCCGATGGCCGAGCGTGAGGGATGACGCCTTCTCAGAAAGCTTTGCTTGCAGATAGCGGCTTTGCCGTTCGAGGTCGGCGCCAAAGATCAACTCGAAAGTTCGGCTGTAGGCCGTGGGATCGCTCGTCGCGGGAAAGCCGCGCGACATCAAATAGGATTCAATCTTTTCGCGGACCGCCGCGTTCTGAAGGTCGTTCGACGAAACGTCCCGATGCTCCTCGGAACAGTAGTAGCGGCGCTTCAGATCCCAAATGATATCCCAGGCCGTAGGCAAACCAGCGCTTTGGGACGCCCCAGCACCTAGCATCCAGGCGAACATGCCTGGCGCTTCCGTTACGATGCGGATGAACTCTGCTTGCTCCATTGGTTCAGGCTAGCTTCGCTCTCTGGGACGAGCAACTAATGATAGATATGTGTTATAGATACACCTTATAGTTTGGGAGCTTGATTGGGCTTAGGGCAGGGCGCCTGTGGCTTCGCAATGCCTAGCGACTGGAACGCGCCTCAGAAGCTGCCCGCCAAGGAAGCGTGCGTGATTTGTTCTTTCGCGTGAATGGGGTATTCTGGCTGTCCACAGCTTTCCGGCGGCCTTCCGAGCCCCCACAATTGTGGCCCCGCAGCTGAGTTAAGGTACTGAAAAAGCTAAATAGTGGTTGGGGCGACGGTTTGTCGTTCCTAAAAATTATCAAGCCCCAGTTGATTTATATGAAAATTTTCAAACTGGCTATCGGTTTGAATGCATGCTATATTATCAATTATGACTAGATCAAAAGGACAACTTCTAAACCAACTCGATAAGCTCCTCCCAGAGGGGCTGCTCGTGGATTCAGCCTGGCTCAAACGCCACGGCTACTCCGCCCAGCTCCAAAATCTATACGTAAAATCGGGCTGGCTTGAACAGCCGGCGCGCGGCGTCTTCCGGCGGCCACGGGGCGCCTTAAGCTGGCAACAAGTGGTCATATCCCTACAGACCATCCTCGAATATTCGCCGCTTGTGGTTGGCGGCCGGACGGCGCTCGAACTGCAAGGCTATGCACACTACCTTCCGCAATCGACAACGCGCGTTGATCTCTACGGACCAAAGGCCCCACCGCATTGGGTTCAAAAGCTGCCGCTGTCCGTCAAATTCGTCTACCACAACGACCGCCCGCTCTTCAAAAACGATCCCGTCGCAAAAGGCATAAGCAGCGTTCGTTGGAACGTTGAAACGGGAAAGATGCTCGACGTCACGGCCTTTCGAGGAGGCGACGTAGCCCAACTGAACTGGGGACAATGGGATTGGCCCTTGACTCTATCGACACCTGAGCGCGCCGTCTTTGAACTGCTCGACGAATTGCCCAATAACGAAAGTTTCGAACAGGTCGATGCACTACTTGGCGGGCTTCCAAACCTTCGACCCGATCGCCTGCAAAAGCTCCTGAAGGATTGTACGAGCGTGAAGGTTAAGCGCCTCTTCTTCTACTTTGCCGACCGCCACAAGCATGCCTGGCTCAAACGCCTTAACAAGGAGAACGTCGATCTGGGACAAGGCAAACGCATGCTCGTCAGAGGTGGTGTTCTCGATCCGACCTATCAGATAACCGTCCCGGGAGACCTCGATGGCGTTCGCTGACGTCTACAAAAAGCAGGTCGCGCTGCTGCTGCGCGTTCTTCCGTTTGTTACAGACGAAGAGTGCTTCGCCTTGAAAGGCGGCACCGCGATCAATCTGTTCGTTCGCGATATGCCGCGCCTCTCCGTCGACATCGATCTGACATATGTTCCAGTCGCCCCACGCGCTGAATCTCTTGCGGACATTGACGCGGCGATGAAGCGCATCGTCGGCAAAATCGAAGAGAAAATCCCCGGCGCGCAGGTCCACGAGACCCAAAAAGAGGGCGCCATCGTTAAGCTCGTCGTTCGTTCGCAGAACGTCCAGATCAAGATTGAAGTCACGCCGGTGCTGCGCGGATGCGTCGGCGTACTTGCAGCGTGCTGACACGATTGCGTTTGGCGAACGTACGATTTCTATTCCGCAGATCGTCGTCATTCCAAAGCGCCAAACTACGTTCCGGTTCGAAAACTTTGATTTGAAGAATCTGGAAGCGATCAATGTCCAGCCTGTTGAGGATGGGCTTATCGTTCAGAACTTGCGCACCGAAGCGAGGACGTATCTAGCCAAAGCCGTGGACGATCCTCGCGAGAGTCGGATGGAAGATTATCTCGTTCGTTATCTGATCGAGCGCAATGAAATCGACTACGACGCTCACGCCGACTTGCTTTACAAACTTGCCGGTCAGATGATTGCCCGGCTCCGATCGTACCTGACGACGGATGCTGAGATTGAAAGCGCATTGCTTCGCCATGGCCGGCAATTGGCCGAGTTCATCTTTTCGCAGATGATGCAGCACTACAAGGAAACACCGCTCGCGGAAGAAGATTATGAGGTTCGGGTTACACGCGGATTTACGCTACTTAAGTCGCAGCCATTGAACATCGCGCCCGGACAAAAAGTGCGCGACTTCCGGCAGGCCGTAGTCCCGGCATCAGAAACTCGGCGTCAGGTGTTCGGCGGATTCAAGAAGTGCTGCTACCCGCTTCAGAAGTTTGACTCCGACCCCGAACGCCGTCTTGCGGTTCTCGTTGAGGCTGAGCCGTCGGTTGAGAAATGGATGAAGCCAGGGCGGGCGCAATTCCAGATCGAGTATAGGTCGGGGGAGGGGTATGAGCCGGACTTCGTCGTCGAAACGAAGGACCGCTCGCTCATCCTCGAGGTCAAGGCCCGCAACGAGCTCGAAGATCCGGTTGTCCAAGCGAAAGCCGCGGCCGCCGCGAAATGGTGCAAGACGGCTAACGTTCACGCCGAAGCAGCGAAGATGAAACCGTGGCAATACGCTCTTGTGCCCGATGATCAGATTATGGGGGCCGCCACACTCGACGGGCTGATGGCAAAATTCGCGCGATGATAGGCGGAGCGATCAGTCCGAGCGGTACACTTTATATTCGGGCTGCGGAACGCGCTTCTTCGGTTCCCAATCTGGAAACTTAAGCACGTCCTCTTTTCTTAGCTCCGCAGCCAGCTTGTTGACATCCGGGCGTCTGACGACATGGCGTACCAGAACCTGTGGCCATAAGTCCTTGTACAAGATCGGGGACGAGCTGGCCGGGGCTAACGCCACCAAAGCATCGCGGGCTTTTTTGCGTTCGGCGTCCAGAAAGGCCGTTGCTTCGTTTGCAGACATCTCGTGCAAGGAACCAAACAATTCCGTCTGTCCTGTTTTTCGCTCCGCACTGTCAACCTTCGCCGTGGCTCGCGTTGCCGCCTGGGCCTCAAGCGCCCTCACCTGGCAGTCGCGAAAGACCTCAAGTCCGACGTCATGGCGTGTCCCGTAGAAGAGGGAGTAGAGCGCTCGATCTTTATCCGGCCGCAATATGGTCGTTTCGCAGATGTGCTTATAGTTGCCGGTCGATAAGCATTGGGTGAAGGCATCGATCAAGATTGCTTTGCGCTCGTCCGATGTCTGCGCTGTTGATAACCGGGTACGCCAATCGCCGAAAGGCAGCAGCTCGTTCAAGCCGGCGACCACGGCAGGGTCATCGATGCTTGCCGCGCGGTTTATGAACTCAAACATGAAGTTGAAGAGGACTTCAGAGTTGTCGCGCGCGAGGATCGGTTGAAGTGCTTTCAGCGGAATTCGCCAGCCTTTGGGATCAAGCAGGAAGAACGCGAAAGCCCTTGCCGGAATCGTTGCCAGGATCGTAGGAATGAGGCTGATAAAGTCTCCCTTTTCGGGAATGACATTGATGTCCGGAAACTTCGGCTGAAGCGTTAGCAACTGTTGGAATGCGGCTGGAGTTTTCTCGACCAGAATTGCCGACATCGTCACGTCGCGTCCTGCGGCCTTCCATGAAGCCTTCGCCCGCCGCAGCGCCCTGAGCGCTATGCCAAATGATGTATCCTCGAACTGTTCGTTCGAGCTTTGCCATGGCCCCGCGAAGCCATCGACGTAGACGATATGCGGATAAACGCTGGCCGTCTTGTGTACGAGAGCTTCGAGATATTGTTCAAGAAGCACATGCTTCACATAGGACTGCTCGCGGCCTTTATAATCTTCTATATCGACCATGCCTATTCGGCTGCATCGGCGTAGTTCGACTTTATCGTTGGAAATTGACTCCAGTCTTCACCGTCGAGATCACGCCCGCCCGACTTGGGACGCAGCCCTCCCCATTGTTTGAAAAAGAATGCAACATTTTCGGAAATGCATTGATCACGTACTTCACGCACCCATTCCGGTCTCATCGGGCGGGCGCGAGGGCCGCTCTCGCCGCCGACGATCACCCAATCGATCCCTGTAAGATCCACCTTTCCAATCGGACCGATAAGCGGTTCGATGGACAGGAACCGAATTCCCGCGGGCGTCTCTTGCAAGTGCTTGATCCGGCTCTTCTTGCCTCCGTCCTCAACTGAAACGCCAAACCAAATGTGGCCCGGTCCACGTTCGTTGCCGTAGCGGCGTCGCAGAAAGTTACGCATGAGCGATGAGCGCTTCGTCAAAACCTGGAACGTGTGCCAGTGCGCTTTCTCCATGGTGTCGCACACCTTCGAAATGAAGGATGTCGGAATCTCCTTATGGAAGAGGTCGCTCATGGAATTAACAAAGATCATGCGCGGTTCGCGCCAACGCAGAGGCTGCTCGAGCCGCTCCGGCCTCAAGGTCAGATCGAACCCTGTCTCGAAGGGGTGGCCTGGTGTGCCTCGAAAGCGCTCGGAGAAGCGCTCGGCGTAGCAATTGTCGCAGCCGCTGCTGATCTTGGTGCACCCGGTCACGGGATTCCAAGTCGCATCCGTCCACTCGATTGTCGTTGTATTCGCCATGCCCAAACCGCCGAGAGAATGCTCAACCTAGCACATCTGGTGGTAGAATGACCACCGTTTGTCGCCGAACACGAAAGGGTATCGAGAATTCCTTGCTTTTGATTGAAGGTACAGCGCGCCGAAGTAGGGCCAAAGTGGCGCGCCATACCTGAGCTGTGCGGCGACCTCGAGGCCACTCCACGTGGGGTCGGGCAGTGGCCGCTGTAGTTGTTTCGGTTCATCCCAAGGGGCGAGCATCCGGGATCTCGATCCGGCATTGCAGCAAGATGTTTGTAAGGTGCTGGGAGAGGCTACAACTGTTGCGGGAGCATGCTATGCTGGCCTGATTTTTTGTCTCTTCCTTTCAGCTACCGAGACTAGGTGATGACAATCAAAGTGACACGCAAGCATCCTGTTTCCAAAAAGATCTACGACAAGCACATTCAACTTTTCCGCTATCTCAACGATGCTTGGATATTTACGCATCTGCTTCGGCCTGAATTGGACAAAAAGGCGGAGGAGCTGCGCAGCAGCAAGTCGAATGCCAAGAAGGAATACTCGGTTCCAAAACGAAACCAAGAGGTCGTGAGCAAGCGGCGCGATAGGGATGTCGGTGACGTTTTTAAAGCGCAGTGCGATCGGGGAATTTTCGAGACAAATATCGTCGCGATAGTGTCTCGCGTCGAGGCATTCATTCAAGATTGCCTTAGAATTGCGATCCTCGATAAGCCTGAGAAGCTTGTCCTGATCGGCGACAAAAGCATTCCCCTCAATCTCTTTCTGGAATTAGAGGACCGCGATGTCCTTCTCGAAGCCGTGATCGAGTCACGCTGCCAGGAACTGCTATTCGCGAAACCAAAGGATTATTTGGAGAAATTCGCAAAGGTCCTGTCGATCGACATCAGGAGCGAGATCCTTGAGAGCTTCATCGAAATGAAGGCGTCGCGGGATGTTATTGTCCACAACCGGGGTGCGATCAACAAAATCTATGTCGAAAAAGCCGGAAGGAAGGGACGGGGGACAGTCGGAGAGGAATTGATCGTGGACGAGCCATATTTCACAGACGTTATTGAAAACGCTAAGTTGCTCTCAGGTGCAATTCAGCGCGAAACGGAAAAGAAATACAAGTGAATCCATTTAGTTGTGGTCACGTGGCTGAAGGTGTTGCGTTGGATCAGATTGCGGTTGCCGGATATACCGGTAGAAGCTTGCCCCGTCGAAGGTAGTGTGCCGTGAGCGGCGTAAGAATAGGAATATCGCGCATTCGACGCTGCCGGCGTCCGGCATGAGATCGGCGGCAACATCGCGTCCCATCTCATGCCACTCCTGCCGATCGGGCAATTTCTTTAGCAAATGGATAGCCAGTGCGAATACTTTGCTGCCAATCGAGAACGTGACGTAGGAGATGTCGCCCTCGGGCGAAGGAACCCCGCGCCTAAACCGTCGTATTCTGCGTTCGAGCTCCGCGAGCTGTGGCGGCATTTGATTGAGAATGACATTGATGATGTCGAACCGGTGACGCTGCGTATCATCGCGATAGAGTTCGCGGATAATCGCCTCCCATAACGGCGGCAATGAGACGCCGTGAAGTTCGACCACGGTCCTGTCCACCCGCGCCTTTTTGGGTCTACGCACCAGCGAGTCCGACGCGAAAAAAACGATGCGTTTGCCATCCAGTGCCTCTCGGTTCACCCATAGTCCGTTTGTCAGATAGGCCGAGAGTATGTCCTGTTCATCGCCCTCAAAGTCGAGAACCTGCTCCAGCGTAGCCCGACGCGTAAGGTAATGGATGAGCGATACCTCGCTGTCCAGAAACCGAACGATCATCTGCAGGTCACCGAGCGACAGGACGGGAGCCCAGGGCGTCTGCTCGGAGACCAAGCCAAGCTCTTTCAAATAATGACGAGCGCTGGTAAGCGAGGCGAAGTGCTCAATGCAGATGCTGAAAGTGAACACCATCTTTGGCTTGTCTAAATCGAGGTTGATCGGCTGTCCTGTAGTCCTGAGCCACAAACGTGCGCTCTTCTGGCGCGTATCAAGGTAATTCTGCAGGCGGCCCGATTGGACGCCGGGCTGCACGAAGAGTTCATTGAAATTCTTTCGTAGGCTCAGCGAGCCACCGCGCCGAGCGGCATCTTTGATGCGGCCTGACTTTGCTTCAAAGACAAAAATGAAATTGCCGACCACCGCGACAACATCGTTCTCCCAAACCTGGCCGGTGTCCGGATCATTCCAGGCAACGCCGCGATAAACGGATGCGCTTGGCATTGCAGTCGTGACAAGATCTGTGATCGCTTCTTCAAGATAGTGTGCGCGCGCACTTTCATAAGCAACTTCGAGCGTTCGGTGCCCCTCCATCAGAGATTCAAGGATTACAAACGGGAAGGAGACTATGAGGTGAGGTAGCGGCGCGAAGAGGCTTCCGTCATCAAGCAGGACGTAAGGACGCCGCCAGATAGGATTGTTCAGGTATATGTGCTCGGGATTGATCTCCGAAAGGCTGTTCGGTCTGATTGCCAGGCTGTAAAGCACTTCGACGAGTGGCCCGGGAAAGGCGGCGTCGAGATCGGCTCGAGAAAGTGTGTAGATCCAGGGGTGGGCGAATTCCGACATCTGAAATGCAGCCATCCGGAGATCCTCCAGATCGACCCAGCGGTTCGTGCAGTTGCCCCATACGCGCTTTGCAAGCGGATACGAGGAACAGAAGAAATCGATACATTCGACCAGCTCGGATCGTCGTTTCGTATTCAGAAGGTTGTGCAAACGCTCTGTGAAGAACTTAAACCGTTCCTGGACCAAGTCCATCATGCGAATGGCGGCGCGAAACAAATCGGAGAGCTTGTAGCCGAGTGCGGACTCGGAGGGGCTATCAATTTGCTTCAATATTCCGTTCAGCGCGTTCTCACAGTCTTCTCGTGAAAATATGTTTCGATAATACAGAGTGAAAAGACGAGCACGGCGGCTCACGAACCTTTCGATGTCGGTCTCATTGCCTGTATTGGGCTGCTTGTTCATAAATCCGCGCAGATGTCGCCGAACAAGGCGCCAGTATCTTCCCAGATTGTTGGGCGAGACCGGATTGGTCGATGGTCGTTGGCGGCCGAGCAGCATCAATATCTGCGTGAGCTCAACTTCGACCTGCTTAGGCATTTCTGGACGTTCGACGCGTGGATTGGTGAGTATAAAGCGCGATGCGGTACGGGCGAGAATCGCAAGGGGATCACGGATCCTTAAAAATAAGGTCAGTGCTTCGAGGCTGGCGTCAAAATCGGATTGCCACTGGCCAGCGTCCCAATCCTGCGTATCAGCGAGTTCGGGATCTGGCGGCAATTCCAGTCGCTCATAGCCCGGCAAGCTTTGTTCTAGGTCCGCCATTGCACCTCCGGAAACAAGAGAAAGCCAAGCGATGGCAACGGTCAAGTGCGGAGCCGCATTGCTTCTGGCCTGGTCCGGCTCTGGACGAAGATGGTTTGCTCGGACGAGGCGTTACCGGCGCGACATACCTTTCAGCTCGGCCCGACGCTTGGCGACGAGGTGTCGCGTCTCTGAGGTATCGAATCCAGCCTGCTCAAGCTGCCGTATGGTCCCGGTTAGTGCTGCGATCTGCGCCCGAAGGTGAAGCAATCGGATCGGTTGCTTCTCTTGCCCCTTGATGAACGCCGCCAGCACTGACTTGCGCGCACAGAGAACGGAGCCCAACCGGAAGACAGGCAGTTTCGACGTCTCGGCTAAATAGTAAACTTTGCGCCGAAGCTCCCGTGATCCAAACAGGAATTCTGCGATTGCGGCAGCACCTTCCAGGATGTCGTCAGCACGTACGTCTAAGCTGGCGGCCTTCGGCTCCATGTGTCCTCCCAATTGCTGTTGATTGGTCCTCGGCGGATGCAAAGGACATTCCCGGGGGACAGATGGGCGGGTTTGGCCTATTTGTTCGGCCTGCCAAAAACAGGTAATCCCACTAGCCTGGCCCACCTAGAGCTTCGATAAGTGAGCCGAGGGAACATGCTCATTGTCTTTTTTTGGTAGGGCCAAAGTCAAACGTAAAATGCTGCATCGCAAAAGGTTTACAACCTTTACGATATGCACACACGCGCGTATGCGAGCGCTTCGCCTTCATTCTAAGATTTCCTGCTTGGTAAGGAGACCGCCATGCCGCCGGCTACGATTACCGTGGAGCAGACGGGAAGTCCCATTCGCCGTCCAGCCTATCAGCGCCGAATCCTCAAGAGCCTCAGCCTCAATCGGATAGGCCGGATCGTCGAACTTCCTGACTCGCCGGCAACGCGGGGACAGCTCGTCAAGGTCAAGCATCTCATACGCGTGCTCTATGCGACATGTGATCTCGACGCATTCGTTGAAGAGGCGACCACAGAATACAAGGCCATCCTCGTTGGGGCCAGCAGCAGGATTGTCCGCGGCACCGTTCTCTGGAGCCAATTCGAAAGCGCCGTCGAGATCTATCACGCCAGCGTCCCTTTGAACAGGCACGGCTGACCGGGCTTACCTTTCCCATTCGTGGCCCTGAATTCGGCAGATAAGCCGCTGGTCGCGGAATGACTACGAAGGATTCCAATACATTTCAGACCGATTCCCAACCCTTTCTATCAGTGTAATGCATCGAGTTTCGCTACACCAGAATCTCCTCAACCAGCAAAGGAGAGTTCCATGAAAGTCCTCGCGATCGGAAAAAGACTCGTCCCCCTCGAACAGGTCGCATTCGTCGAGCCCTTCGACCCTGAGGCCAAGCCAGACTTCCAGCCAGAAAAGCAGTTCAAGGCCCGGCTTGTTCTCCTCAATCGCGACATCATTCTCACGGAACAACAGTGCAGGAATTTTCGACCGAGCATCACTTGCACCTGTTCGCCGAGGACAGCGTCGCCGTCAACCGGGCGATCCCATTCCGGGTCGAGATCTTCGAACGGACCGAGAACTTCAATCCGACGAAGCCGTACAAGACGCGGCTCAAGTGGAAGGACCTCGCCGGCGGGGAACAGAGCAAGCTCCTTCTCACTGTGCCCGAGACCGTCATCACTGAGCTGCTCGAAGCTAAGGCGGAACTGGTGAAGACACCGAAGCGTCCTTCCAAGAAGCCCTCACGCGGACGAAGCGGCTCGCGGAGGATGGAAGGGTTTAGCAGCTAAGAACCAATGATACCAAGACACGCCAGGCGCCCCTGCCGAGAGATCGGCAGGGGCGTTTCGCTGTGGTGGCCATCAGAAATGAAAGCCGCGTATGGTCATAACGCGGCGGATATTCTCAAGGCTCGTCGGAGCATTCAATCGATCGACCGTGCCGGGTCCGCTTCCAGGCAGCCGCTGCTCGATTTCGCATGCGAGCCGGCAAAGTTCATCTCGCGTCAGATGCATCAGGTCGCTTATCGTCCAAGGTGACATTGTTTCCTCCACCGCTTGGCCGCGCCAATCGCGGCCTTCGAGGGAGGCCGTTGCGCCGGAGGAGCCGGATGCATCGCTTGCGACCGGAACGCAGTGGAGGAGTGCCGTCCCGTTTGCTGAAGTGGACGGCACTTGCATCGATCAGGCGACGGAGGTGTTAAGAGGCCGGAGAAGGCTCGGGATTAGCGCCGGTCATACTAGAGAACATGTCGCGGTCTGGTTGTACGCGGGCTACCAGCGTTGTAGGGTGATTGGCCCTTTGAGCCTCAATCGATTGCGTGTGGCATTATGAAGACACCGAAGCATTCACTGCGAAAGATTGTCAGCTATCTCAACAATCCCGACGAAGAAGGCGGGTTCTGGCTTCCCAACATCCAGCGACCGTTCGTCTGGAGCGAGGAACAGACGTGCCGCCTATTCGATTCGATCCTTCGCGAATATCCAATCAGCACGCTGCTGGTCTGGAAAACCCGAAGCAATATCCGCTGCCGCAAGTTCATCGACAACTTCTGGCCGGAGCAGCGCAACCATTTGGCGGATTTCTTTATCCCGCAGAATGACAAAAAGAAGTGCCTGGTTCTCGACGGCCAGCAGCGGCTGCAAAGCCTCTTCATCGGCCTCAAGGGCAGCTATGAGGGGAGGGAACTGTTTCTCGACATTCTTAGCGGCGAAGTCGCGGCACCCGACGACATCAAGTACAAAGTTGCCTTCCGCAATCCCGCAGAAACGAGCTTTCCCTGGATCAAGTTTAAGGATCTCGTCTTTGGCGATGCAAACTCGTTTTCGGCCACCCAGCGCATTATCGATCAGGCGAATGGCGACCTGACTGATCAGGATAAGGACAAGATCGGCAGGCATATCGCGATCGTCTTCAAGGCCTTCCATAGCGACGACGGCATTAGCTATCAGGAACTCGACAGCACCGAGAATCCTCAGCTCTACACTGAGGATGATGTCGTTGAGGTCTTCATCCGTGCAAATTCCGGCGGCACCCGCCTTGGCAAATCCGATTTGCTGTTCGCTCTCCTGACCTCGACCTGGGATGACGCAAATGATCAGATGGAGGAGTTGCTCGAAAAACTGAACCGCCATGGCTTCGCTTTCACGCGTGACTTCGTTCTTAAAACTTGCCTGACCTTGCTCGGTCACGGTGCGCGGTATGAGGTCGAGAAGTTTCGCAAGGAGGGCGTTCGCGAAGAAATTGAGGGCAGGTGGGACAAAATCGCCGACGCCATCAGCGATGTCCTCGACTATGTGCGTGGCAAGACCTTTATACGCTGCGACAAGGCGCTGCCGTCATATCTCGTTCTGATCCCGCTCATCCATTTCCGCTATCACTTCGCCGAGGCATGGCGGCGCGCCAAGGACATCGATCAATACCTCCTACGCTCATCCTTGACGGGCGCCTTCAGTGGTACGCCCGACCAGCTCATTGATGACCTCGTAAGAGAGATCAATAACGCCAGGGATTTCGACTTGAAGGAAAGTTTTGGCGTTATCCGCTCGCAGAACCGTAGCCTTGAGCTGACGGAAGACCGCTTGTGGAAGATGGGTTATGGCTCGGACACGGTCCACCTGCTCTTCAATCTTTGGTATCGCGACTTCAACTACACGCCGGCCTACGAAAATAACCTTCCGCAGGTCGATCATATCTTTCCGCAGATGTCCTTCGTAAGGTGAAGACGATCAATCCGACGACGGGACGTATGAACATGATGAAACACCGCGAGGCGGAGCGAAATCAGCTCGCGAACTGCATGCTCCTTACGATGCAGGAGAACGGCGCGGGAGGAAAATCCGACCAGACGCCTGAAGAATGGTTCGTTGGGCCGCGCGCCGAAGCGGCCTATCTCGACATGCATCTGATACCGCATGACCGGGCGCTGTGGAAACTCGAGCGATTTGAGGACTTCATCGCCGAACGCAGCAAACTGATCGCCGCCAAATTCCAGTGGCTGCTCGTCCCGGAAGTATCGAACCGGCCCCCGCAAATTGATGGCAGCCGGGTTCAAAAGGCTTTGGCTTATCTTATCGACACAGGGATGCTCCTGGAGGACGCGCCGCTATACCTGACCTACAAGGGGAAGACATTTAACGGCAAAGCTAAGCGCGCGGGCATAGAATTGCCTGACGGGTTTGTCGCCGCGCCGAGTGCAGCGGCCGTCCGCTGCTACGAGCAGGCCGGCACGGTCCGGCCTTCGGAAAATGGCTGGCAGGTTTGGAAGGTGGCGGACGGCCGGACCTTGAATGCGCTTTTTGCGGAGGCCGTCGAAAGCGCGGACGAGGCGCCAGCAGATCCGACGCAAGATTTGAGCCGCCTCTGAATAGCTTAGCGGAGCTGGGCGTTTGTGGACTTGGAATGCACGACCGAATCATCGTGGCGCACCTCGAAGGTAAGACTAGCAGCGCGCGCAACGGCGGAAGCCACGCGTCACGGGAGCTACACTACCTATCGCATTGAAAAAATTGCAATATCTATGGCCCTCATTTAAGCCTAAGGGGGCGCCTTGGTCACTTCACGGTGCCCTTGAGATCGGCGGGGATCTCATTACTAAACTTGCAGCCAAACCGCAGGCTAACGCCACCCACTAGCTGCACGTCGTCAGCATATTAACAGTGGAGCCGACTTGTCGTTCGTTCTAGGTGGGGCCGCGCGGTGAAGGAAATTTGGTGGACGCTCAACGTTGCCAGGATCTTGGTAATCCGGGAACCATGGTACGCATATGCGCGGTCGGCAGGGGCTGCACAGCTTGGCGTGTCACTCCTGATAGCAGTTGGCTGCGCGATGATCCTCACATTCCTAGTCGGAAGCTTGGGGCCATTGCCAGATATCTCATCCACGCTCGTTACAGAATGGTCCGAGTTGCAGGACAACGGACTCCAGCATACGGAGAGGCGATTCAGCGATACGAAGTACTTCGAGATGCCGTTCGTTTGTGCGGGCAGCCGTGTCCGAGTTCCTGTTGGAAAAAGGGCCAAGTGCGCTTCGTCGAAAGGGCAAGAAATAGAATTAACCGGTCCAGCGAATGAGCCGCCCTATCTCGAATGTTGTGAACGTGCGATCCCACGGGACCAAGAGGCGTTCTATTCTGTTCGAAGATTGAAGCTAATCTTCACCAGCGGAATAGTTGCCGCAGGGGCTGGAATACCCTCGCTAATTTTCTTTGTCGTAGCGACAATAGGATTAATTGGTTCGGCTTGCTACGCGTTTTGGTGTCTGGTGGTCCGTCCCGTGATGATTGCTCTCCCTTCGTTTCTCCGAGGGGTGAGGAATACCTTGCGTGCTATTACTTTGCCTCGTCTTCAAGACCACCGATTTGATCAACAGTACATCGGTAGACCGTTTTTGGTGCAGCTAAGCGATCTACATCTCACCTCATTAGATGCGCATCCCCTTGAATTGGAAAAGTTTCCGGAAAAGTGGCCGGATAACCAGTTAATCGATGGTGCGCAGTCACTAGCGATAACAGTTTCAGCTTTCGGCCTCTGCCGAGTGTGCCATGGCACGTACTTGAACCGAGGACGGACAGGGCCAATGTCCAAGAAGAGGAGCGGAAGTAAACCGGCAATAGCCAGCGCCTGCTACATCGTCCAAATCGACGATTGGGACTGGAGCTATAGCTTCGGCGTGAATGAGGACCGGTACGACAAGCGGCCCTATAGTGACTATCGGCACATGGTCGTGTTGGGAAAGGTGCTGCTTCCGACCAAGCTCAAGCGGAAGGCTGAGGCGGTTGAACTGACGTTCATGCCCGATACCGGACCTTCTTATTCCGACCAGAAAGAGGAGCGCCGTCCTCTGAGCGTTGGGTATGTTGATGTGCGCGACGGGAGGGTGACCGGCGGCTTCACGATGGCCATCGATGCGCTGGATCTAGTGATGCGTATGCTGCTTGCCGCGCGCTTCAAGTATCTCATTCTCGACGGGGAGGCGATGCGCTACCGTAAAGCCCGCATCCGCCATTATCGCTTTGAGACGAAGGTCAATCTGGAGGAGTACCCAGACGACTGACTTTTTGGCGCGTCCGCTTGTGCGGACCAGGCTCTATGCCAACCGCTCTTGGCACACGTCACCCAGCCCTATCGGCCTCAGCCATGCCGGTGACGATCCTTTGCGCAAGAAGTCCATTTTTGCGGAGATGAGCCGGGCAGATGGGATTTTAGTTGCCGAAGTGGCTCCTGAACACTTGCTGCGAAAGCTTTCGATGAAGTTCTCGGGGCCTGCGGCCCCCAGGCCGTCAAGGCCAAGCCCCCACTAAGAGCGTGGGGGCGGAAAGCGGCGGACCGTGTAGTCGGCTCGCTTCGCTCACCTCCGGCCCGCACCAGCTCCCGCTCGCTTTCCAGCCTGTGACCGCCAACCCCCGCTCATTGGCGCTGGCCTAGTTCCGGTTGCATGCGCAACCGGCAAACTAGGAGAAGCAGGTGAAAGCCGACATCTACCAGGAGATCACGGATCAGATTGTTCAGAAACTTGAGCAAGGCGTAAAGCCTTGGCACCAGCCATGGAAAGCGGAACATTCCGCAGGCCGCATCTCGCGGCCCCTGCGTGGCAACGGACTTCCGTACAACGGCATCAATGTGCTGATGCTGTGGTCAGCTGCCATCGAACACGGTTACAGCGCGCCCATCTGGATGACCTTTAAACAGGCTAACGAACTCGGCGCCCATGTCCGCAAGGGCGAGACCGGAACTCTCGTCGTCTATGCCGACAAGATCATTCGCAAGGAAACCGACACGAAGACAGGCGACGAAGCCGAACGCGTCATACCTTTCATCAAGGGTTACACGGTGTTCAATGTCGACCAGATCGAAGGGTTGCCCTCACACTATTATGGCCAGCCGGAGCAGCCGACCGATCCCGTTCAGCGCATAGCTCATGCCGATGCATTCTTTGCGGCAATCGGCGCCAAAATCGTCGACGGCGGTAGCCGAGCCTGTTACGTGCCATCGACCGACAATATTCATATGCCCTGCATCGACTTCTTTCGCGATGCCATCAGCTATTACGCAACGCTTGCTCATGAATGCATCCACTGGACACGCCATGAAAGCCGTCTCAATCGCAACTTTGGCCGCAAGCGCTTTGGCGATGAGGGCTATGCGATGGAAGAATTGGTAGCGGAGCTTGGCGCTGCGTTCCTCTCGGCAGACCTTGGCCTCACGCCAGAAGTGCGAGAGGATCATGCATCCTACATCGGGTCCTGGATCAAAGTCCTGAAAAACGACAAGCGCGCGATCTTCACCGCCGCATCCCATGCGCAGCGCGCGGCGGACCTCCTGCACGGGTTTCAGACCAAAAACTGCGCCGCGGCTTGAGCCGCGGCGGTACTGTCAGGCGCACTCCTGCTTGGGCGGTGAATGCTGGCGCTCCGTATTGGACCGCGCTGGCTGTGTGCAACTGATTTCCGACTACCGCTATGCTGGCTTCTAGATGCTTCCGCTTTTGCGGTTAGCCAAGAGGGTCGGGCTTTTCAATCACCTGACTTACGTCCGGTTCGTCGACGCCGGCTTGGTTACATTCGCAAGGCATCCCTGCGCCGCATTGACAACCTCGGGCCTCGCGAGTCCAGGGCAGGTGCGGATGGTTCTCGCACACCCAGCCGAGACCAAAACAGATCGGGCAGTTAGGGTTTGTCACGCGACAGTCCTTTGAATGAGCTCGCGCGAAGCAAGCCCTCTGACGTGATGTCTCGGTACTCAACGTCCGCGAAGAACCTGGGTTCAACCCACGTCGCCTTGGGCTTTCTCACGGGCTTCGTCAGTTTTGATTTCGGGCTGACCGCCGTCGCAAGCTGTTTCCGGATCTGGCTGGAGACTGTTCGTGACCAGCCCGTGCCTACCTTTCCCATGTAGACGAGGTTCTTGCCTTCCTGCTTGCCTAGATACAGCGCGGCAACGCCGCTCGGGTCCTTGATAAAACCGACCACGGGAAATGTGTTCCGCTGTACAGTCTTGATTTTCAACCAGGCCTCGTTGCGAGCGGAGCGGTACGGCGCATCGACCTTCTTCGAGATAATGCCCTCATAGTTGAGCTTGCCTGCGTGCTCGAACAATTTTTGGCCGTCACCGGTCAGGTGCTCACTGTAGAGCACGGGCGCTTCGAGTTCGCACGCGACGAACAGCTCCTTCAATAGCTCTTTGCGCTCAATCTGCGGCCGTTTGCGCAGGTCTTCGCCTTCCAGCCAAAGAAGATCAAAGGCGTAGTACAGCAAACGATCCTGATCACCACGGGCGAGCTCGGCTTGCAGTTCGGAGAAGTTCGTGCGTCCCTCATGGACCACGACCACTTCGCCATCAATGATCGCTTGCCCTGGAATGGCGAACGCCCCGGCAATACGCGAGAAACGCTTGGTCCAATCGAGTCCGTTTCGCGTGTAGGCCTTGGCCCTTCCCCTGCAGAGTTGCAACTGGACGCGGTAGCCGTCGTATTTGATCTCGTGGAAATAACCGCCCGTTGTCGGCGCCTTCATGCGGAGCGTGGCCAGCTGCGGTTTGATGAATCCCGGCATTTCAGCAGACGCGGCACGCACAAGGGACTTGGCACGCTTAACCATACGCAACCCAAAAACTAACACAGGACAATGCATGCCAGTATAATTGGGATTATTTGGTAATCCCATGCTGGACGACGAATTTAACGAGCAGCGGTCGATTTTGATCCGCGACCTGGCCGACAAAGCCGATGACCCCTTTATCAAGCGGAGGCTGCTCGACCTCGTCTTCCGCTACGAAAAGCGACCGGCGAAGACTCAGGCCGATACCGCCGGTGTCGCTGAGTTGGCCCGGGCCCTCTGCGCCGCAGGACGGCGAGACAGGCTAGCTTCCCAATACCGCGACCGCTGGAGCACCGGTAGTCCATGCGGGGAGCACCATCACTCGTCATTTTAAGACCACATGGACGCGGCACCGATGGCTCCCTGATTCCAGAGCAAAGGGACAACGATGCCGGAGCGCTACTTTTTTCATATCAGGGATGGCAGCTACGTATCGGTGGACGACGAAGGAATGGAGTTCGCGACGCCGCGCGAGGCGGATATCTATGGTGCGCAGGTCGCCTTCGAGATCGGCACTGACGACCGGAATTACGACGACACCGAATTATCGGTCGTAGACGCGGACGGCCACGAAATCGCTCGCCATCGGATTCATCGGCAGTTGCCGCATTGATGATGACGCTTTATTCGCGTCGAGGCTGGTGGGTGGCCAAGTCCGGCTCTCCCCTCAATATTGCGGCCGCCTCAGCAACTCCGGAAGCCGCGAGATGGCCTTGGCAATTCTTCGCGCCTCATCGCGTGTGAGATAGCTGTCAGCATACTGGTAGCCCCAGGCATGCAGATCTTGCCGATGGAGGACGCAGCAAATCGTGAATCCGTTTGCGTCCCGCAGGAAAACGCCGAAGGTTGTCCATCCACAGCGATTACGGGGCTTCCGCCAACCCAGGCGGCACAAGGTGACGCTTTACCGGGCGCGGGACCGGCGCGCGGATCGTCGGAGGACGTCGTGGGACGAAGCCGTTGCTGACTAGGATGGGATCGGTATCGCCGAGGCTCGCCCGCTCCTGCACGAGTTTGGCCATGACCCCGCGCATTTTGAGGATGTCGCCGGCGACGAGGGAACAATCCTCGTCCCTGTTGATCTGTTGACGCATGATGCCCTCGGCCTCGATCATGCTGACCCTGAGCGCCCTGATCTGACGGCGAATTTCGTTGATGCGGTTGTCCATGGGGATGCCCTTCGCAAGATAGGCGATAAGAACAAATAGAGAACATAGAGTCAAGGGGTCCCCAGGCCAGGAGAGCTACCACAGGCTCTCCTGAAAAGCGGAAGGCGGTGATAGTCAGCGACGCCATTGATTTTCGCCCAGGATGAGGTTGAAATTGCAGCGGGGCTCATAATCAACGTGAGGTTCGAGAGGGGGCGACGTGAACAGCATCGTCAGTTTCAAAGACCTGCCTTCTTTCGCTTATCAACATTCTCGCCATTTTTGACGCGGGCGGTCGTTGAGTTCAAATTTCATTACGTTGGGGCGGATAATGCGTCTCATGCTTTTCCTATTCTTGCTGGCATTTGCGCCACTGCCAGCGGCTGCGAATGTCAATCCTCAATTTCCCGGTTTTGCCTGTGCAGGTGTGACGGATGCCGTCGGCCAAATGATCTGCGCCGACGCCGAGCTGCGCAGGCTCAACAGCGAAATGGTGCGAAGCTATTATCGCTTGCTGGGTGATATTCCGTCGAGCCAATGGAACGCGTTTACAGCCGATCACGATCATTGGCGCGATGAGCGCGTTGTTTGCAGCGTGATGTGGCGCGATGACTACGGAGCAGCCTTTGCGGCGCGGCAATGCCTGGTCGATGATCTGAACAGGTATTTGAGAAGGCTGAACGCCTTTCGCGAAAAGCTGCCCGATCGGGGCGGCTTCTTGCACAACTCGTCGCAAGCTGGACCGCAAGACAGCTCTTTCGTTCTCCTGGATCAGGCTTATGCGACAGCTGCTTTGGCCCAGCACAAGCTGGGTCAGCTTCAACTCAAACATCCTTACCTTGACTTCGCTGTCCTCGAGCCAAAGCCGGATTATCCGTATTGGCAGATAGTTCTGGCGTCCTTTCGGTCTCAGGGGGACGCTGAACGCGCGCTTGATTTTGCGCGACGATCGGGTGTTTCCGACGGTTTTAGCGTCGTATCACTCACCACGCCCGCACAATATGGCCCCACGGCGAATGTCGTGGCCTACTGCTACCGAAGCGGGGCGCAGACTATCCAGACGATGATGAGCTGCTCCGGCGCCCTCGTTACGCCTGCCACAATCGATAGCTGCCTCAAAGGAGGCGTTTGCGATCTTGGGCTGAAGCCGGTCGCGCTGGAGCCGCTGCTCGCGCAGCAAGGCGCGAAGTGGAATTCGCCCCTAAAGTTTCAGCCTCCGCCCGATTACCTTGCGGAATGCCCCATGGCTGATGCCGCCGCGCGGCAAAGGTGCATCGAAAGCAGGATACTTCCACCGGTCCCGGAGGTGAACAATTGTCAGGGGCTCACGGCCGACCCCGACGCGTTCGGTCGCTGTCTCATAAGCGCACTGCCCCCGGAGACAAGAAAGATTGCGCTCTGCGCGTTTGAGCTGAGTACGAGCAATCCGTTGCAGTGTGCAGGGATCGCGATGCCTACGCAGATCCAACAAGCCCAGACTTGCATTGCGAAGTCTCCAGGTGAAACGATCACCCCCGACACGGTCGTATGCTTCATTGGGCTAATACCCAATAAGTATGCGACGTTGGCAGGGTGCATCTACGGCGGCAACATGACGGCGCAACGGGTGCTGGCATGCGCCAATAGCAGTGGCATTTCCGATCTCGTACCGCGGGTGGCACTTGCGACCTGCCTCATCAATGCCACTGACGATCTCATCAAGAAGTGCGCGCCAAACCTGCCGGACCTTGCAGATTCGCTGTCCTGCATTCAGAGCCAAGCGGTCGAAACGGCCGTCAATTGTCTTCCCACGAGCAACCAGCCCGCTATCAAATGTCTCAAAGGCTTCCCAGATAGGCCGGACGCGTTTGTAGCCTGTTACAGCAAGGAAGTCCCGCAGTTGCAGCAGTTGATCTGTATCGCACGGTCCAGATCCTTGTCCGATGCGGTGGCCGTCTGCCTTGCGGACAGCGTTCCTGAATATGCGCGGAAAGTCCTTGCGTGCGTCCTTGTGCAAACGGACGTCAAGGCCCTTCTCACCTGTGCCGCTGCCCCTGTTTTGGACGACGAGACGCAGAAGATCGTTACGTGCGCCGCTGGATCAGAACGGAGCTACTTCGAGCTTGGCCTGTGTCTCCTTGGTGTGAAGGTCAACAAGGAGATAGCCATTGTAGCGAAATGCGCCGAAAGCTCGAATGGGCAGGCCTTCGTCGCATTGGGGTGCGCGGCCGGGGCGCTTACGCAGCGCGAGTTCAACAAGTGCCTTGCCAATGGGATTGGGGGTGCCGACGGCTGCTTTGGACCAAACAATACAGTGAGGATAACCGTTCAAAATATTCTCAATGACCTTGAGCACGGGCCAAGCAACAGCAATGAGGTCGTGAAGTTCTATCACCAAATCTTGGACAATCCAGAGGGCGATAAAATCCAAAGAGGCGCACGGCTGATTTTTTGTTTGGGGCTCTGCTGATGACCCGTATTTCATTACTTGTGAAGCTGGGCACTTTTGGACTGCTGCTTTGCTTCGAGATGGCTGTGGCTAAGGCACAGCAGAATGCTGTTCTGGAAACGATGACGTGCCAGGCCTGGTCCTTGACGAAGCAAGAAGGACGTTCGTTTGCCGTCGCCTGGCTGGAAGGTTATCTTGCCGGCGCCAGCCAGAAAATGGAAATAGACTATTCCCGCATAGTGGACACGATGGCGAGGCTCGCCACTTTCTGCGCTGCTCATCCTGATCTGACGGTGGCCCAAGCTTATCGCACCCTTCGCGGCTTTGCTCATTTCGGGTGCGACGCAAACACCGCAGATACTTGCCAATTTGCAATTTTTTCGAATGCAGCGGCGACATTCGCTAAACGTTTTGCACTCGCTGGTAGTCAACGTGGTCTTGTCAGTGACGTGAAACTCAATGCCGACCTTTATTGCGTCTGCATAAACCGGCCAGTACCGGCGTCATACAACGCGTGCATTCCGACCGCGCAGGGTTGGTGCAAGCAGGGTGGCGCTATCTCATCGACCTTCAATCATTGAAACCCCGTGAACGGACGCTGCTCACGCTCCCCGGGGTGCCATTTCAGTTGGGTGATGCGCTTCGCGCACGCCGACGGAATCTACATGCCTGATAAAGCGAGCGGACCTATCAGGGGTGCACGTGACGTGTATTGTTTTGAATTTACAATCTAGGAAACGCCTTTATTGTATAGCCGGGTTGCTCCAGGAAACGCGTTGATGGCTGGCGTGGCGAATATCTTTGAACAACGGGCGTGGCTTGCCAGGATATGGAGCAACGAAAAGCGCGCGAGCTTGATCGGCACCGCCTTCGCGATCGATAAGCGCCACCTGCTCACCTGCCACCACGTTGTCCATGAAGCAGGCGCTACGGCTCCGGGCGGCAGGGTTTATCTTGATTTTCCACTCGCAAACAAGACGGGAATTTGGTGTACGGCCCTTGCCGACGGATGGTGTCCAACGCCGGCCAAAGATGACCCGCAGTCGGCCGGCGATCTCGCACTGCTCAAGATCGACGATGGTTTGCCTGATCTCACGCCGCTTCCTCTGAGGCTTCGCAAGTCTTACGCGGGCCTGGCATTTTCCAGCTATGGCTTCACCAAGCAGTACCCGGAAGGGGACGCCGCACACGGCCAGATCAGCCTTATGGTTGGCCTTGAGTGGTTGCGGATCGAGGCGGCGTCCGAGGCCTTGCTGCAGCCGGGGTTCAGCGGCGCACCGGTATTCGTGGAAGAGTTGGAAGGGGCTGTCGGCGTCGTCGTGACGCGGAATACGGCGAATGGACGCGCCAGTTATGCCGTGCCCATGAATGTCATATCACGATCCAACTCCGTCGTTCGAAACATTCTCGATCAGTCGCCGCTTGCATGGGTAGATACGGCGCCTCGTTCGCTGCGGGCTGAAATCATCACCAGCGCGCGCAGTTTGATTGACGATCGGACCCGTGATTTTGTCGGTCGTCAGTTTGTGTTCGACGCGATCGATAAAGAACTTGAAAATGCTGCGGCGGGATACGTCATAATCAAAGGCGAGCCGGGCATTGGAAAATCCGCCATTATGGCTTCGCTTGCGGACCGGCGGGGCTACCTTCACCACTTCAACGTGTTCAGTGACAATATTCGGTCGCCGGATGCGTTCTTGGCCAACGCATGTGCACAGGTCATTTCAAAGTATGAACTACCCTACGGGACCGTGCCGGCGAGTGCTACCAAGAACTCGAACATGCTGTTCACGCTCCTGGAGGAGGCGTCACAGCAACTTGAAAATCTGCAATCGAAAATCGTACTCCTCGTCGATGCTCTGGATGAGGCCAACGAACCGGAGCAGGGCGTCAATCGCCTGTATCTTCCGCGACGTCTTCCCGATCGCTGTTTCGTCGTTGCGACAATCAGGTCGAACGTCAAGGAGCATCTCCTCCTTGATCAGCGTCTGGCCCCAATCGAGATTTCAGAAAACTCTGCGCAAAACGAGGCCGATATCCGGACATATATTGCAGCGTTTCTGGATCGAAACCACGCCGACATATCGAAATTGCCGGGGTACGACAAACTTGATCAGACGGCCTTTGCGGACACCCTCTGGGCAAAGAGCGAAGGTAATTTCATGTACCTTCATGTCGTTCTCGACGCCGTTCTCAAAAAGCAGATCGCTCTCTCTGATGTTGCTAATCCGGATATCTTGCCCTCCGGATTGACGGGCTACTACGAAAGGCACTGGCAGCTGATGCACAGTCCGGATCGTGCCAAGCGCCGCGGATTGCAAGAACCCGTCATTTGCTTCCTGGCGCTAGCGAAGAAAGCCGTTCCTGCGGAGGTCATTTCCGAGTGGATGAACGATAGCCGCCAGTTTGAACGGGTCGCCAAGCACTTTTTTGGAATTCCTGGAAAAAAAGGTTCCGCTCAATCGTTACGGCGCGATGATCGCAGCTGCCATGGGTGATAAAATTGATTGGGAGTGAGACCCATTTTCGACCGCTTCCGCGATTATGACTTTCAGTTCTGGGTTGCCGTGCAGGCCGAAAGCGGCGAGCCGGCAAAGATTCACCGGCTGTTTGGCTTTTTCGGCAAGGACGATTGCAACAAATGGTTTGATATTCGCCAAAGGCGGCATGAGGTAGCAGGTTATGTCTCCGATATGGCGATCGCATCCGGCCTTGCGGATGCTGCGGCATTGCGTAACCTAGGTGACAGGGCAAAGGCGATCGGCCTGCAGGTCCGCTACGCTCTGATCTCGACGACCTTGCGTGAACTTGCTTACAACCACAGTCCTGATCTTGTGGCCCGCTATCTGCGGGCAAAAGTCTGGACCGGCGAACAAGCGCTGACATGGGCCCGCCTGAACGGGAATCCGCAGCAGGCTGTTGAGACAGCTGTGGCCATGCTGCGTATGTCCACCGCCGATGCCAAGCCGGAACTATGGGCAGAAGCCCTGGAGCTCGGCGGTTCGATTGGCGACGCCGATAACAAGGTTCTGGGGATCGCGGCCTTCGCAGGCGACTTGCCTCCCTATCTCCAGATGCGGGCACTCGAATTGATCAAGGCCGAGAAGAACGAAGGAAGCCGGGTAGGTGGGCTTGCGGCCTTCATAGGCAAGCCCGGCATCTCGCCTCGCATTCTCGAGGAGGTGCTGGAAGTTGCCCGAAATTTCGAGCAGGACGATCTTCGCAGTGAAGCGTTGGCTGCCGTCGGGAGTGTCCTGAAAGAGCCCGAGCAGACCCGCGCTTTCCAGTCTGCGATCGGTTTGTTTCACCAGGGCTTGCAAGAACCGGGGTGGCGAGACCGATGGAGGTCGCCTCGATTGATTCGCTGGCTGCCCTTGTCGATGATTTCCGACCTCATTGCCGATCCGCGGTTCGAGCACGCCCGGGATGCGTTGACCCTCGAATATGTCGAACGCAAGATGAAGTCGGATCCTCTTGACGCATTTGCTCGTCTTAAGGAGGTCGGCTCTTACATACCGGATGATTTGTTCGAGCGCCTCGCGGAAGCGCTGGCGGTGGCAAAAAGATTCGAGGATGCGCTTTTTTGCCTGAAGTCGATCCCCAAAAGCGTCCTCGAGAAGAAGGCACGAGCGATCGGGCGCTTTCTGCCTCTGTGCCCGCTGCAACTGCAAAACAAAGCCATCGGTCTCTTGAAGGACGTAAGGCCCGAAGAGCGGATCGCCTGTCTGCGCGAACTGGCGCGCGTCCCCTCCGTTCCCGAGAAATTAGTGCGACGAGTAGCAGACCTGACCGAGCGCAACGGAAATGAGGTGCGGGCAGTCATGGCGCAGTTCCTTTCGCCAGAGGAACGTGAGGCGCTCGTGCACGCGCTGGTCAGCGACAAGCGTTGGTCTTCACGCGCATTTGCCGACCTCGCGCCGCACCTCCCGATTGAGCTGGTACGGTTTGGTCTGGATGCAGCAAATGCTGCCGCTTCTCGGGATGGATATATCGCCCTGTTGGTACGTCTGGCCGATTTGGGTCATCAGCAGGAAGCAATTGACCGGGCCGGAGGTGCCACTTCATCCTACGATCAGAAGGAGTTATTCGAAGCCCTGGCACCCCACGTTTCCGAAGACGCAATCGGGGTAATCGCGACCTCCATTCGCCCTGACGATATTAGCGAGCGACTTGACCTTGCCAAGATTGCATTGCTTCCAGCGCTTCCCGATGCGGATGCGCGCCAAACGTTCGGCGAACTGCATCATGGGTTTTCTGTGCTCGCCGCACTCGTCGACCAAACGCCGCCGGCGCGACTCGTTCATGTCTATCCGCTCATCCTTGAGGAGATGCGCAGGAACATGACGGACATGGGCGGCATAGAGCGCGAGCTGTCCCGAACGGTCGCGCTCCTTTCCCGTGGCTTGAAGCGACTCCCGCGAGAAACGGTCTTCCAGCAGGCCGTCGTTGAATTGGCTTCCAAGGACTTCGAGCCTGCCTTGAAGCTTGATCTCCTGCTCGGGCTGGCCGAAGCGTGTGACGATGCGGCTTGCGTTCGCGTTGCTCTCCACGAAGCAGTAGCGCTTGCCAAAGCGAATGCTGATGCTACGGCCTATCTGAACATAGGTATGCGCATCGCCGCCGCACATCCGACCTCCCTGAGCGAAATTCTGGAGGCGATCGACGATCCGGAGGCGCTGGCGCCGTTCCTCGCTTTATCAAGCTACAAGCTGGACGCTCCGACACGACGCCGGGCATTGGAGCGGGTTGCTGCAATTGCGGAGCCGTGGGCGCGTCTTCAGGCCCTCCGCTCGTTGTGGAGGTATCTCAACGAGGACGAGCGTCGCTTCGTCGCCGTAAAAGAACGAGGCAAGCCGGAATGGCTTGCAGACGACCAGCTATTCGTCTGGCTCATGACCATGCTCGCGTCGCCAATTCTGGAGGATATCGTAGGACCCGAAATCGCGCGCGCGCGGCAGCTGTTCCAGGCGATGCCGGTGAGAGAGAAGGTCGACACGGCCTGCTGGCTTGCTGATGTCACTGCTGGCTATCGCGAATATTTTGATCCTGCCTTCGCGGCGATAACGTCGCTTGAGCCCGACGATCGGATCGTTGCAATTCATCGCATGATGCCGTGGCTGACAGCCGAGCAGGTCAGGTCGGCGTACGAAACTCTCGACATGATTGAGGGCAAAGACCTGACGCCAATCATCGCCGAACTTGTCAGCCGATCGGCCCAGCTCGAGAACGGACCACTTGCGTTCGATGGGCTTAACAGGATCGACAACCGATACACCAGGTCCAGCGTCATCAATGACGTCGTCGACTTGCTGCCCGTCAAGGCCCTCGAAATGATCGCGTTTTCGGCATCGGACGACGGCGTTGTGAAGAGGCTGGCGAGTGGGACGCTGGTGGAACTTGCCTTCCGTGCGGTCGAACTAGGTCGCGACGATCTTGCACTTACCTTTCTCGATATCAAAGGGAATACCTCGTCAACCTCTGACCGGCCCGTTGAGGAGGTGTATTGCCGGGCTTCGCCTTCGTCGTATTCAGTCTTGCTCGAGCGTTCACGGCAGATCTGGCCAAGCGAGCGAGCCTCCTTGTTGGCGTCACTACTGGGAATCGCGCCGGCTGGTGAACGACTATCCCTTTTCAGGGAAGTGATCGAGCATCTGCCTGATGCTAACGTCAGCAGCAGGGTGAGGATTCTCAAGAACAATGCACCGGAATTCGAAGCGTTCTCTGATGACGATGTTGTCGATATGTGGACGAAGACATTGCAACGCTGCGCCAGCAAAAGGCGCCAGGATGTATTGAGTCTGACGGAGGGATTCGCACCCATTCTGATTGCGCGTTTCGGTCCCTCCACTGCCTCTGAGTTGATGGACGCTTTTTCAGTCGGGGCGCGCGATCGCTGGCCCTAATCAATCCGGAAAAAGCTCGTGAGCCAAATCCAGAACTTCATCGCGGTCGTCTCCGCCTCCTGACGCACTGAGACGCTCGCTTCCCACTGGGCCGCTTCGCGCGCGCGCTTTTGCCTTGATGACAGTCGCAAGGGTTTTTCCTTTGATGGCTGCGTCGCTATTGGAGGCTGCTTTTTCTTCTGCCTTGCTAGCGTTTGCCTCGGCGTGCGCGGCGCGTTGCCTTGCGTCTTCGACGCGTTGCCGCTGGATGTGTGTACCGAACAAGGCCCCTGCTGCACCAAAGGTGACTGCCTCTAGCGAGCCGAGGACCACGAGCAACCTTGACCAGGCTACTTCCTCAACGGCGGTATTGAATGCAAGCCAGGCGAGCAGCAACAGCCACGCCGAGAGTACAACCAGGGCGGCTACAAGTGCGGCCCCAGACAGTCCGGCCCGGCCATCAGCGCGATGGGACCCGGATTCTTTCTTGTTCAAATGCAGATCGGTCATTGCATCTCCTCCGAAATCACGTTCCGGTTAAGCACACCAAGCCGGGACGTCGACGCTTGCCCCGTCCATCCCTGTCGGATCTAGATGCAGACGTGCGGCTGAGCGTCATATGGGGCGGTTCGGGAAATTGTCTGCAACCGAGGGTTACTATCCCGGCCCCGGGTAGTGAGGTCAACCCCGTTCGGGGAAGGCAGCTGCTTCCCATGTGGGGAATTGTCGATGGCAGTCCGCGTAATGCCGTATCGCTGCTCGCCCGCTATGGGGAGTTCAGTGTGGGCTAGCTCACGTCATCCGGCGTCGACCACATAGAGGTTGTCATCGTGAATTGACCGCGCGGCTATGTACTCCGAAGCGAGGCAGAGAGCGCGCAGGGTGCCTACGGCTCGATGCAAGGCGAGGTGAAGCAGGCGGCCCTGGGACTCGTCACCTCGCTTGCTGGAGTGATTTGCATAGCTAGCGAACAGAACCTTCTGAAGGGCGCGCCCGCTTTGCGGGCCGGGCTCTACGAGCAAGCTCGCCGAGCCCACAAAGGTCTCGGCCCTTTCGGGAAACGATCCCGTCGCGCGGACTCCAAGGTGCTCCTCGCCGGGGGCACTCGCTGAAGCGGCCCGGCGGCAAGCCGCCGTCGCTATCACTGCCGCGTCAGAGAGTACCGCTGTTAAACCGGTCTCGTCGCTGCACTCGTCTCGCGTGCCGGCTTTGCCGTCGCTATGCTCAGCTCCCCGGGTGCCATTTCATGGGGCGATGCGCGTGCGCGCACGCTGTACGGGTCGAACGGCCGTCCGGGCTATGCCCGATAGACGTGAGTCGTTAATGCCGATGAGCTTGGCAGCCCGGAATTGCGAAGAGCAGCTGGGAAATCCTCGCGTCCCTGTTATCGACTGGTTTTCCCGGGCGCGGTCTCCGGCATAAGGCTCATGGCAACAAGCCCGACTACACCCGCCAACAAAAGATACCAGGCCGGTGCCAGCGGATGTCCGGTCACATGCAGGAGCCAAGTGACTACCAGCTGTGCCGTGCCTCCGAAGGCTGCGATCGCAACCGCGTAAGCGGTGGCAAATACTCCGCCGCGGATCTGTCGCGGCAGTGCCTCGATGAACGTCGCATAGAACGCGGTATATGGCAGCGATCCGATCAGCGAAAGCAAGCTGAAGCCGAACAAAAGCGATGAGGTGCCAGGTACCTCGACCATCCATGAAAAGGTCGGATAAGTCATAATGAGCGCAATCACCTGCGGGACTATCATCACAGGCTTGCGCCCAAAGCGATCGGCGAGCCAGCCTCCCAGCAACGCCCCGATGATTTGAATGCCATTGCTAACAAGCGAGGTGGCAAATGCGACAGGCGGGGCCACGTGGAGCGTATTCTGGGCGTAGGTCGTCATGTATTGCGTCACGTAGGTTGAAATCGTGCCGCTCGCTAAAATCATCAGGGCAAGCATGATCACGCGGCTATATCGGCGCGCCAATGCAAAGTGGCTCGACTTCTCGAAGTTGGCGGCGCCGCTTTCGGCTCGCGGGACCGTCTCTGGTAGCGTCCGGCGCATCCAAAATCCGAATGGCAAGCAGACCACCCCTAGCAGGAACGCGATCCGCCAGCCGTAAGCGTCAAGCGCTTCAGGCGACATCGTCTTACTCAGGATGAAACCGACCAGCGCGCCGGCGGTTGCGGCAATTTGCTGGCTCGTCGGTTGCCACGCGACGACCAAGGCCCGTCGCTCGGGTGGCGCGATTTCCAGAAGATAGGCCGTAGTCGGTCCAACTTCGCCGCCGAGGGCAAATCCCTGAACCATACGCGCTGCGATCACGATGATCGGTGCTGCAAGGCCGATTGCCTCGTAAGATGGTGTGAGCGATATCATTAGTATCGCGCTCCCCATCAACGAAAAACTCAAAAGCATCGCCGGGCGCCGGCCTATGCGGTCGGAATAAATGCCGAGCACGACGCCGCCGATGGGGCGCGTGATGAAACCCGCGCCGAAGGTCACAAGCGACAGCATCAGGCTGCTGTACTCACTTTGTGTGGGGAAGAACGTATGTCCAATCTGTATTGCGAAGAAGCTGTAGGTAATGAAATCATAGAACTCCAGCATGTTGCCAATTGTGGCAGAAAATGCAGCCCGCCTCACGCTCGATGATTCCTTTGCGGACGGGAGGGGTGACAATTGTAGTTTTCCTGATGAAGTTCTGAGGAGCACGTGGTCTCTGGTCAGGCTTTGAAGGCCTTCTGCTCCACCCTATCAATGATCACCATTGGAGCAGTCTCATCCTTTGGGTCATTCCAATCCTTCATCCAGACATCGCGGACAGCAAGATTCCATCCATTAAGCAGTACGCTGGTGTCAACGATGTAACCTGCGATTTTTTCTGTAAGCAAGCAGACAATTCCAAAAAGAACCATTCCAATCATCACTCGGATCCACACCTCCGTCTCGTACGTGTGGGTCAACAGATCCCTAATGTCCGTCAAGAGATCCAGGAGCGATACCACAGATGGAAACACGCAAAGGACAACGGTTGTTGCCAGCAGTGGGCGCGAGTTTGTCCCTATTATGAAGAGAAAGCGTTGTGCAACGACCTGATAGGCATAAGCGAAATGTGCACCCGAAAAAATATCTCCTTGGGGAATGAGATTGAACTTTTTTGGAATCCGGTAGCCATTTGCTCTGTCCGCGTCAGATTTAACAAACGACTCTACGGCCAGATTTTCCCTTCGAATTGCATAAAACGTCCACGACAGGATCAAGACGAATGCTAAGTTGCCAACTATCCCGAGATCAGTGACGTGTATTTTTCCGAACCCGCCTGGAAAGGAAATCAGCCATTGCTCGAAGTAGGTCTTTTCTGCAAGATCTCTGCGGGAGACAATAAGAGCTTTGCAGTAATTCAGTCGAAAGTCGTCCGATATTTTTATTCGTTCTCCCTGTACTAACGAAGGTAGAGAAGTCTGCTCTAAGACGTAGTCATTGCATATTTTCTTGAGCGTTTGAGCATCATTCTGAGAGTCGATAAGCGAAGAAATGGCAGCGTACCGTGCGCGATAGGTTTGGACATATCCCTTGTCCGTCGCGTATAGGGCCCAAAACCAAAGAAGAGCCCAGCTTAAGGCAAGGAGAAAGGGCACGCGTGTCGCAGCAATGACATCCGATAGTGCTTTGCATCTGGCGTCAACCAACTTCCACACGACATCGCCATCGATCTTTGCCTTCGTAATCTTTGTTGTACTGCGTCCCATTTGAAATGCCTCTAAATACGATCTGCGAATTAGCTATTGAGCACCCGGTTGAGCCGTACTGCGCACGTCTTCCGGATGAAATCGTGGCCGACCGTCTTATCAAGTCGGGTCGATGAAGATCCGTCCTCGGTGGAGACCTGTGTCGTGCCTTGCCATGCTTGAGACGCCGCAAACGCGCGCCCGTGCCGACCAGTTTGTAATCAAGGCTCGCCCAGACAAAGACTTCAGAACAATCAGCTCCCTTCGGTAGTGTCCCATGTGCTAAACCCGGTTGCAACCGTCAGCTGCAATTTTTGTTGCTGGTTAGCCTTGCACATATCCTGTTTCGTGGTGCCTAGCCTTTGGGCTGCGGCATCAACGGTTTAGCCGATCAAAGAGCTGGCACTTGATCCCGAGGGAGAGCCGCGCTCGTGCGGCTCTCTTTCATACCTTGGCGCTCCGAGCGCCTCCGGAAGATTGACCGGCGTTACAAGACATTACGGGCCATTTATCGGTGTCTTTGGCTAGGATCGTGTGCGGAGCCAGGAGCCAAAAATGCCACACGACCCTCAGCACGAAGTCTGGAATCCATTCTGTGAACGCATCATTCTTGGAGATTGGTCGCGCGACGAAATTCTCGACATGGAGCGAGGAGCTGCTTGGGCCGCCTACATCAATGGAGGTGTCGGCGAGCCCTACCATTTCGACTATCTAACATGGCTCAAGATGCAGGAGCGCTCGCGCTGAGCGATCACCGCACTACATCGACGCTGCTAACAAAACGGGATGCATTGTCGAGATATCGACAGCTAAGGCTTACGGGGAGGCGCTTGCGAACCGCCTCCCTTAGTCATTCCTTGCGAATGGCCGGCAGCGGCGCCGGACGTTGCGCTGACTGCATGGCCACAATGGGCCGCTTCTTTTCCTCATGCGCCCAGTACCCTTTCAACCGTTCCGGATATTGAAAGGACTTCCTCGTGAATTGGCCTTGCCGACAAACCAATCGGAACGGCTCAATTCGAACAGAGGAATTCCCGGCAACAAGGTCGACTACTGTGGGCTTGATGTCGGCACAATTGCCGCCGTCCTGGATGGTGGGCGGCGATCACACCTATGTCCTCGGCACCGACAGCCTTGGCCGCTGCGTGCTGCCGCGGTTGATCTATTCGGCGCGCACCGCAGTGACGGTGGCGCTGATCGCGGCGACGTTGGCGGCGTTGATCGGCGTCGCGCTCGGGCTGTTCGCCGGCAGTTTCGGCGGCTGGGTCGATCAGGCGATCTCGCGGCTGATCGATGTCTGGATGGCATTTCCGCCGGTGCTGCTCTCGATCGTGCTGGCGGCCGTGATTGGGGCCGGCCTGACCTCCGTGATCGCGGCCATCGTCGTGGTCGACTGGACGCGGTTCGCGCGCGTCGTGCGCGCCGAGACCATGGTGCAGTTGACGCGCGACTACGCGGCGGCCGCATGCGTCATCGGCCTCAGCCGCGCCAAACTGCTGCGGCTGGAGATCCTGCCCAATCTCGTTCCGCTCCTGGTCACGCTGCTCGCCGTCGAGATGGGGATCGCCATCCTCGTCGAGGTCATCCTGTCTTTCGTCGGCATCTCGGTCTCCGGCGACACGCCGACCTGGGGCAGCATGATCGCCGAGGGCCGCCAGATCGTCTACCAGGCGCCCTGGATCATGGCGCTGCCGATCGGCTGCATCATCACGAGCGTGATCGGCTTCAACCTGCTCGGCGACGGCCTTCGCCTCGCCCTCGACCCGGTGCAGCGCTCATGACCGCCACGCTCGAAATCGAGGAGCTGAGGGTCGCGATCGGCGCGGTCAACGTGCTGCGGCGGGTGAGCCTCGCTTTGCAGCCAGGCGAAGTCCGCGGCCTCGTCGGTGAGTCCGGCGCCGGCAAATCGATGCTGGGCCGCGCCGTGCTCGGCCTGCTGCCGGCGAATGCGACAATCATGTCCGGCTGCATCAACTTCGAGGGCCGGGATCTCCTGGCGATGCGCGAGGCGGAGCGGCGACATCTCCTCGGCCGCCGCATCGCACTGATCCCGCAGGATCCGATGACCTCGCTCAATCCAGTCAAGCGGGTGGGCGCGCAGATCGGCGGCCTGCTGCGCCGTCATCTTGGGCTCTCGAAGCGGGCGGCGCTGGCGCGCGCGACCGAGCTTCTCGCCGAGGTCGCGATCCGCGAGCCTGCGCGAGTGCTCTCGCTTTATCCCCATGAGATTTCCGGCGGCATGCGCCAGCGCGTGCTGATTGCGATGGCGTTTGCCTGCGATCCCGCGCTGGTGATCGCCGACGAGCCGACCACAGCACTCGATGTCACGGTGCAGCGTCAGGTGCTGCAGCTCGTCGAGCGATTGCGACAGCGCCACGGGAGTGCGGTTCTGTTCGTCACTCACGATCTCGGCGTGGTGGCGAAGATCTGTCGCAGCATGACCGTGCTGCATGGCGGTCGAGTGCTGGAGGAGGGCGAGACGTCGGATGTGCTGGCCAGGCCGCGCCACGCCTACACGCGCGCGCTGCTCGCGGCGACGCCGCGCGCGGACCGACCGGCCGAGACATTGCGGCCGGTGCCGCCGGCACTGATCGAGCAATTGTGGTCGGAGGCGCGCCGGCTCGATCAGCTGACGGTTGCGGGGTCGGCATGAATGACATCCTGCTCCGCACCGGCAATTTGAGCTTCGGCTATCCGGAGCGCACCGGCTTGCTTTGCAAGCCGCGTCTACGCCAGGTGATCAGAGGCATCGATATTGCCGTGCCGCGCGGCTCGGTGCTCGGCCTGGTGGGCGAGTCCGGCTCGGGCAAGACCACGCTCGGGCGCCTGCTGGTGCGGCTCCTGACGCCGACCTCCGGCGGCATTCAGTTCGACGGCGTCGAGATCGGCGGGCTCGACGAGGCGGCGCTCCGCCCGCTGCGCGCGCGGATCCAGATGATCTTCCAGGATCCGCAATCCTCGCTCAATCCGCGGCTACGGCTTGGCACCACCTTGACGCGTCCCCTCGAGGTGCATGGGCGGCTGCGAGGGCGTCAGGATCGGCGTGAGCGTGCTGCGGCGCTACTTGAGCTGGTCGGCCTGCCGACCGGATTTGCCGATCGATATCCGCATGAATTGTCGGGCGGTCAGCGCCAGCGTGCGGGCATTGCCCGGGCGCTCGCGCTCGAGCCGGATTTCATCGTCGCCGATGAGATCGTGTCGGGGCTGGATGTCTCGACCCAGGCGCACATCCTGCTGCTGTTGAAAAAGCTGCGCGCGCGATTGGGCCTCACCATAGTGTTCATCAGCCATGATCTCTCGGTCGTGCGCGTGCTCTGCGACGACGTCGCGATCCTGCACCACGGCGAGGTTGTCGAGTACGGCCCCGTCGCGGACGTGTTTGGTGCACCGCAGCACGCCTATACGCAGCGATTGCTCACCGCGATTCCGTTGCCCGACGTCGAGCCGGGTTGGCTCGACGAGTCCCTGCCGGTTGTCACTCCCCAGCAGCAAGGATCAGCCGCATGAGGAGACCATCAAAGATCCCGTCGTTGTCATCGCGGGCGCCACCGGTGCCGTTGCGCAAGTGCTCGTCGCCGAGCTCAAGGCGTGCAAACAGGCATCGGCGGGCCGATTGCTCGCGGCAGGAATCATTAGGTGTTTGCAAACCAGAGGAAGCCATCATGACAAAGTTGAGAGCTATGCTTGTTCTCACCACGCTTGCGCTGAGTGCCTCCGCCCTTCCAGTTGCGGCCGATTCGATTCCGGGCCTGCGCGGCCACGACCACACCGGCATCACGGTGCCCGACGTGAAGGCGGCGACCGCCTTCTTCACCGGCGTGCTCGGCTGCTCGCACGGGATGTCGTTCGGGCCATTCTCGGACGACAAGGGCACGTTCATGCAGGATGTCGTGAACGTAAATCCGCGTGCGGTCATCGACGAGATCAGTATGGTCCGCTGCGGCTACGGCTCTAACATCGAGCTGTTCCAGTACGAATCGCCCGACCAGGCCAAGACGCTGCCGAAGAACTCCGATATCGGCGGCCACCACATCGCGCTCTATGTTGACGACATCGCCAAGGCTGCCGAGTATCTGCGATCGAAGAACGTCAAGACCATGCAGGGGCCGATCCCCGTCAATGAAGGACCGGCATCCGGCCAGTCCATTCTCTACTTCCTGACGCCATGGGGAATGCAGATGGAACTGATCAGCTACCCCAAGGGCATGGCCTATGAGAAGAGCGCCAAGACCGTGCTGTGGTCGACGATCGAGCCGATGAAATGAGTGCTTCGCTCCGTACAGAATGCCTTCACGGTCGTTTCCTCGAGCGTCGGAAGCGACGACGACTGCATGTATGAATGCGACCCAGTCGCACACTCAAAAGGGAGCAGGGCGCCGCTGCTGCGCCGGCCGTTGGTGACCTGGTCTGCCAAGTGCGTGTGTCCTGATGGCCTGCGAGGTGCGGCACCAAGCTGCTGAACATCTCCAGTGTCGCTCCGATTTCCCGAGTGATTTCAGGCTCCTGAGGGCGGCGACAATCTGGCTGAGCACCGTCCGGCCCGAGCCAAGACCAACATGCAAGCCTGTTAATCGCGCGGTGCGGCTGCCGCTACAAGGCGGACGCCTCGTTCGATGATAACAGCTTTGGCCTATCATCGAACTGTACGTTCAACGCCGATGTGACAATTGCGTCACTGCGCGACCGGCAGCAGGAATACCCGCCGATAGTCCGCCGTCGACTGCGATGGTTTGGCCGGTGATCATCGATGCCTGTGAATCGGCGCCGAACTAAGCCCCTTGAACTAACGGTAGCAATTCCTTGTAGCAAATACCGGATTCTGCATCGGGTGGGGTCCCAATCGGTGCCGATTGTAACCCCACTCCGATTGGCCTTTCTTAATTGGCTTCAGAGCATTATTGCCGATACTTACGGCTGCTCGACCCCACGCCGATTCACATATGGGGCTTTTCCGGCCGGCCTCAACAATTGCATGCCGGTGATGGTTACCGCTTCAGTGTGACCAGGATCGCGGCGGCGGAAATGGAGGCTTCCCAACGCCGTTACTGTTCGCGGCGAAGCCGAAGCCAGGCGCGAACCTTCCTGAGAACCCGGCACAGTTCGCTGCAACCAGAGGCGTTTCAGGGAGATCGTTTCTATCGGCGAAGCCGACGTCCAGAGCGAGGGTCTATTGGGCAACAACAAAGAGCTCCGCCGTCCCCAGCGTGGCTCTTTGGGCTAGGGGACCTACTTTACCCCGATTAGGGGACAAACTTATAGGGGGCGTACTTTGCCCGACACAGTAACGAAACCGCCTGGCCTTCGCATAAGGAGGCATCTCCGACGAAGTGTCCACCTGGCGCAGTCTCTTCTGTCGTTTTTCGTCCGATCTGAGTCTTTTGGGCTCGATCAGAGTTTAAAGGGGCCAATCTAGCGAACGAGATTCCAACTGCCCCGCCGCCCTTTGCAACCAAGGTTTGCCCGAGGTCCATAGAGGGCTACACTTGATTAATTGCGATATGAGGCACATGCTAGGCGACACGTGACGCGAGGGCTGCCATGACTGCCGCAGCCGAGAAACTGGCTCCAAAGGGGTCAGGCAATGATCTGCAGAAGGTTGCCGATTTGCTCGGCGGGCCGCGCATCCTGTCGCGCCGGATTACAAGCGCCCTCGACGCCCACGAACTGCTGCTGGACGGACTGCCAGGCTCTGCGTTGACCTACTTCGTCAGTCACCTCATCTGCATTCAAACGGACTCGCTGGAAAAAGCCTTCGGAATGAGCCTTCGCACCTTTCAGCGACGCAAGGGCGCTCCGGACAAGCCGCTGAGCCAGGAGCAAAGTGGGCGGACCTGGAAGTTTGCCGAAATCCTGGCCAAGGCCACGGACGTGTTCGGTTCGCAGGAAGAAGCAGAGCAGTGGCTCGGGCGTCCGGCCATCGGTCTTGACCAGCGTCGCCCGATCGACCTGCTTGCCACTCCGGCGGGCATCGAGCTCGTTGAACAGTACCTCACGCGCCTCGCATACGGCGTCTATGCATGACGCCTTCTTAGAGCCATTGGGAGGCGGGAAGCTCATTGCTTGGCGCCTCGATCAGGCGCGCTCTGCGTCGACCTGGGCTGATGATTGGCTCACGCATGCCGGTACAGAATGATTGGAACGCCCGGAGCAAGTTGGTTCAGGAAGTCGAAGTCGCAGACATTGCCTGTCAATATGCTGACACCGATACCCCGCGCCTGGAGATACTTAAATGCGTCGCGCCGGAAGAGATCGATCTGCTCTTGATGGTCGGGTACGCCGGCGCCACGGCTTCGTTGTCTGCGCGAGGACTGATCGCAAATCAGCGGCAAGCGACATTCGATGCTCTTCCCCTGCGCAGTAGCGGCTAGGTAACTCGATCCAACTATGAGTTTGCGACCCTTGCGACTAAGTCGCCATCTCAAATTGCGTCGGGGTTTCCCATGCTGTGATGTGACTTCCGAATTTGACGCGGATGCGCGGTGCTGGCCCCATCATGATGGGATAATCCTCGATCTCACAGACCGTACCGATGTCGCCTGCACTAATCTCCGGCCTCTGTTGTCCGCGGATCAGTCGGACTTGGTCTCCAACTGAGAAGGGGCAGTCGTTGCGCTCGCTGACAATGAAAAAGCCCGCAGCGATCTCGGCGCTAACATCTAATGCGTCATGATCCCCATCGCCGGCGCGGAGCTTAAGGTATGTCCTAGTGCTACCGTTATCGAGCCGAACGCGAAAGCCGTTATAGTCGATAGGTTCCACTACCGCGCCGGTAATCGCCGTGAACCTCCGACGTCCAATAAGATGAAGCCTCATTCTGCCGATTGTCGTTCCAACGACATTCGGGTCGAACTCTATCGGCGGCAGATCGTTGCGAGTTAACAGCACACGACCCTCGGGATCGAAGTCAGATTTATCCACTTTGTCGGCTGCCGTTATCAGGATTCGCGCCACGTCCCGGTCAAAGGCTGCGATCGGCGCGATGTTGGACAGCGCAATGCCTGCCAACGCCTGATAGCTTACAAATCCGGTAAAGCGTTGCTGTTTGTAGTCGAACGCAAAGGCGACCCATTCGCGATGCTCAACGTCATCGCGTCGAAAAAGACGAGGCATTGCTCCTCTCTTTCGTACACCTTCGCCGCCGCCATTCTGCGGTATGAAAATGATGCCGGCCGAGTTCAAAGCTGCTTCGATTGCATCAATGGTTCGCGCCTGCTGATTGCGTTGATCGCGCTCAAAGTCGGCAATCGTCTTCTTCGACACTCTCGCAGCTGTCTCTAGTTCTTCCTGGGACCAACCAAGGAGAGCTCGGGCAGCCCGGCATTGGGAAGGGGTGATCATAATAACTCCAAAAATGTAATATGATTAGTTCATTTATTACGTTAAAAGAGTAATGTCAACGGGTGGCGCGATCTTTAGTCGTTCCTCTGGCCCCTCGCGTGAACAGATCCCGCTTTGAACAAGACTTTGGTTTAGTCGACACAACCGACGATTGCCGGGCCTCCCTTAGGCTTCTAATTTCGTGACAAGGGGGCACCAGGCGGCGGACCAATGAATTAGGTCCGATCAAGAACATCGTCCCCATTGAGGGGACTATGTGGGCTGACGCAGACGCCAAGGTTGACTACTTGAATTTTTCCGAGGTCGCTGAACTCGCCGCCGAGATGGTGGGGACAGCGCGCTTGCTTCCTCTCTCCCTCGGAGTTTTCGGCACTTGGGGCACGGGAAAATCCACTGTGCTCAACCTCATGAGGGAGGAGCTGTCCCAGCAAAAGGATAAATTCCTCTTCGTCGAGTTTGATGCCTGGTTGCACCAAGATTACGACGACGCTCGGGCTGCGCTCATGTCGGTGATCGCAAAAGCGTTGCTCGACGAAGCTCCCGAGGGCTTGCGCGAAAAGGCGTTGAGCCTATTCAAGCGCACCAACAAACTCCGAGTTCTCGGGTACGCTGCTGAAGGTGCAGCCGCTTTTTGGGGTGTCCCGACGTTCGGTTTGATCCGAAAGGGAGTCGAAGGACTTGGGGAGATTCTATCCGGTGATGCCAACGAAGAGGACGTCAAAGCAATCGAAGAAAGTGTTAAAGACGCAAAGACCAAGTCAGATGGCTTGATCGCTCCAGAGACTAAGAAGAGTCCGCCGGAAGAGATCGTAGCCTTTAGGCAGGAGTTCGGCGAGGTCCTGTCGGGTCTCGGCAAGACCCTAGTCGTCCTGATCGATAATATCGATCGTTGCACGCCTCCGAATACCATTCACACGCTAGAGGCCATACGTCTCTTCCTTTTCTTGCCACGCACCGCGTTCGTTATCGCGGCAGACGAGGACATGGTCCGTCACGCCGTCGCCACGCATTTCAGGAACCCCTCGCTTCGTCTGTTCGCATTGCTCAAGCGCGTCTATGGCCTCGCGCGTGCCCGCTATCGGGGTCTGATGCGCAATGCTGCAGCCTTCCAGCTCGCCGCGACCGCGATCAATCTCCAGCGATGGGCTCGGATGGCACCCCACGTCGCCTAACCCACGAGGCTTCCCGACATCACGGGCCATCACGGCTCACTCACCCAAGCCACCAAACCAGCCGGCCGACGCCCAATGCCGCACTCTGTCGATCGGATCGACTTTCGCAAAGCCCTCGCCAAAGCGGCTGAAGCGATACGAGCAGCCCGATCCAAAAGCGCCAGTGACGTTTAAACCACCCCATGAGGCGAAAATAACCGCCATACCTATTTGAAGGCGAGTCCGCATCTCGGACCTCCGAAGTTAACCAAGAGATTTCGTTCGGGGTCAGTATTCAAACTGACTCACTACCCCAGGCCGACCACGCCAACCGCCGCCCGGCAAGCGAGCCGTATCGGATCGGATTTTGTTCCGCAGGATGTCTATATCTTTCAATGGGTTGTGGAAAGTTTACGTGTTGTTAGCGGTAGTTCCTTATGATATGAAATGAAGGATATAAATAAGGTATATCCGACATACCGGATCGTAGGCCATGGCCAAGCCGTCGTCGACCCAACAAGATCGCGCCATCGAACTCCTCAAGGAGCGCGGCATCGCGCGCCCTTCCGAGCTTGCCACGGCGGGTGTCACGGCGGCGACCATCGCCCGCATGAAGGAAAAAGGCCTCGTCGTGCAACTCGGACGCGGCCTCTATCAACTGCCGGATGCTCCCATCGATACGCACCATTCCCTCGCCGAAGCCGCCAAGCGCGTGCCCAAAGCGGTCGTCGCGCTCACCTCGGCGCTCGCGTTCCATGACCTGACCGATACCATTCCTTCGATGGTCTGGCTCGCCATTGGTCCCAAAGACCGCCAGCCCCTTCCGACCAATCCGCCCATGCAGTTCGTTCGCTTCAGCCCGGAGCGGCTTCAGGAAGGCGTGGAGATTCATACGATCGAAGGTTGCCCGGTGAAGATCTTCAGCCCCGCCAAGACCGTCGTCGATCTTTTTCGCTACCGGCGGAGCGCCGGGACACGTTATCGTCACAGCACCGGCCTCAACCTCGCGCTCGAAGGCCTGCGCGAGGCCCTGCGAACCCGCAAGGCCAAGCCCTCGGAGATCGCGGATTTTGCGCGCAAGGCCGGGGTTTGGAAGGCCATGCAGCCTTATATGGAAGCGATGACGGCCAATGGGTAACCTACCCAAGAATGTCGCGGCCTCGGTTCGCGCGCGGCTGCTCACGCTCTCCAAGGAGCGCAACGAGCCCTTCGACCTTCTCCTCACCCGCTACGTGCTGGAACGGCTGCTTTATCGTCTCGGCTCGACGGACTATCGCAATCGCTTCGTTCTCAAGGGCGCGACGCTGGTCGCGACCTGGGTCGACAACCAGTTCCGGCCGACGCGCGACCTCGACCTTCTCGGCTCGGGCGATCCCGACCCCGACGCGCTGTTGGCGATCTTCAAGGAGATCGCCGCCGTGGACGCCGCCGACGGCGTCACCTTCGACCCGGCCAGCTTCACCGTCGACCGCATCCGCGACGAAAACGAATACGGCGGCGTCCGGATCAAGGGCAATGCCACGCTCGAAAACGCTCGCGTTCGCGTCGTGATCGATATCGCATTCGGCGACGCCATCGAGCCCGGCGTGCAGGAGACCGACCTGCCGGCGTTGCTGGATTTTCCGGCGCCCAAGCTGCGCTCTTACCCCCGCGAAACCGTCGTCGCCGAGAAATTCCAGGCGATGGTCGCGCTTGGCCTCGCGAATAGCCGCCTGAAGGACTTCTACGACGTCTGGGTGCTAATCCGATCCTACAAGTGCGAGGGCGACGCGCTGGCCCGCGCCATCAAGGCGACGTTCGCGCGCCGCAAGACCGACATTCCGACCGCACTGCCGGACGCCTTCACCGAGGACGCCGGCAAGAAGGACCAGTGGGCGGCGTTCACCAGGCAGGTCGCAGTCGACCCCGGCTCGTTGACGGAAGTCGCCAAGACGCTCGCGGAGTTCCTGATGCCGCGCGCAAAGGAAACTCGCGCCGTGAAGCACGGGGCCGCGGAGACCTAGCTGGGTCGACCATGCCGCTGACGATGGCGCCGATCATCATCGGCACCAGCAGCACCAGCACCAAGATGATCATCGCGGTGCCGGTGATCATCGTGATCGCCAGCAGCAGTACCTGCTGGATGATCATCGTGACGCCGATCATCGGCGTCACGGCATGGCCGGTTAAAAAACTTCGGACAGACCTTGAAGGCGGGGTTTCACTGGACACTCTCAGCCGACAACGCGAAGGTGACGCGGTGGCCTTCGATTTCCGGTAGCTCGCGGACGTCATAGACGACGTCCGTTCGTGTCAATGTACCGTCGTTGGCCATGCGGACGCGATGGCCGTCTTTCGTATCGACCGTCTTTGAGCCGACGGTCCTTGTACAGGAATGTCGAGGAGTAATGGCCAGGTCCCAAAGGCTTAGATGAAGATCTTGTCGGCGATGTCGTTAAATTCCGAAAACCGGCAGTACGGGCGCTCCATAGGGAGCAGCTAGGCAAGCAGCTCCCGTTGGCGCCATCGGGATCTACATAGGCAGCCTCATCGCTCGTTTGGCAGCACTCCGTCCTTCAGCAGGGTCTCATGTGCTGCCTTGAATGCCTCAAGACCTGCAGGTCGCGTGAAGCTGGCCGCCCTGATCTCGTCCACACTCGCGCCGTTCCGGAGCGCCGCCCCGGACCTGCAGCTTGAGTTCCGCGCGAGGTTGCGGTGTGGGCCTTGCAAGCTTGCGGCTTCGCGCCGCGGTCGGACGGAACGGAATGGCGCTGTCGCAGTTCCGACGGGTGTCGATATTCGTTCGTCCAGAACACCGGGCTGGAGGGGCGCATCTACCTGCCTAAGCCTCTGTGGTAGCTGACCGATTTCAAAATCGAGCGCTGTGGTACAACACTTGCTGTTCTCTTCGCAGCGACCGCAATTTTTGGAGCAATCAGTGCACATTGTCGTCTGCATTAAACAGGTTCCGGACTCTGCGCAGATCCGCGTGCACCCAGTGACCAATACGATCATGCGTCAGGGTGTGCCGACCATCATTAACCCATATGATCTCTTCGCGCTTGAGGCCACGCTCGAACTGCGCGATCGGTTCGGCGGCGAAATAACCGTGCTGACAATGGGGCCGCAATCGGCGGAAGACTCCTTGCGGAAAGCGCTGACATTTGGCGCCGATCGCGCCGTACTGCTCACCGATCGCTGCTTTGCGGGCTCCGACACCCTGGCCACAACGTATGCACTGGCAACCGCCATCCGAAAAATCGGTAAGGAATATGGCCCGCCAGACCTCATCTTTACCGGCAAGCAGACCATCGACGGCGATACCGCGCAGGTTGGGCCCGGCATCGCAAAGCGGCTGGGTGTGCTTCAGCTGACCTACGTTGCCAAGGTCAGAACCCTCGATCTCGCCGCACGTACAATTGAAGCCGAGCGACGCTCCGAAGGTGGCGTCCAGGTGCTGCACACGAGGCTGCCCTGTCTCATTACTATGCTGGAGGGGACCAGCCAGATTCGGCGCGGCGCGATGGCGGATGCCTTGCGTGCTGCGCGTGCACCAATAGTGAAATGGAGCGCGCACGATGCCGGCGTCGAGGACGTCTCCAAATGCGGCCTTAAGGGCTCGCCGACCGTCGTCAAGCGAGTCTTCGCTCCCTCTGCGCGGGCTGAGAAAGCGGCGCTGGTTGAGGCCGCCGAGCAACCAGCGCAGGCGTTGATTGATGCTATCTTTAAATATCAACCGAAGCTCGAAAGCGATCTTGCGGCACTAGCCCGCGATGCTTGATCTGGAGAGTTCTGGCGACTATGAGCGTTACGATCCCGAAGTCAAGTTTGGCTCGCAACCGGTCACACCGACATGCACGGAGGCATGCAGAGCCGGGCGCCGGCGCGGATTGCGTCGACAAGCTGCGCAGCCAGCGCCTTGCGGCGTCCAGCACGAAGCTCCGTGACCGCTGATCGACGCAGTCGAACGCCAGCGCATATCGGCAATTGGTGAAGCCGGATTTGCGCGCCGTCGCGATGCGAACGAGCGTGTCCGGCGACCGGGCTTGCGGATCCAACGTTCTTAAGCTCTCGTCCAATCAACTGCAATGGGTGCTTACTCGCCCGTCACGGACGGCTCGTCGCGATGCTTGAGGTGTCGCTTCCGTGTATTGTAACTGACCAGCCAGATCACGCCGACTGCGACCGGCACGCACGCCGCAGTTAGATAAGAGGGTTCTACATGGAGTCCAACATCGTGCGCTCCTTTGGCAAGGTAGCCAAACAGACTGACCACATAATATCCTATCGCCGCGACCGACAATCCCTCCACCGTGCACTGCAGCCGAAGCTGTTGCCCGGTGCGTTCATTGATAGCGTGCAATAGGTCGCGGTTCTGCTGTTCGATTTCAACGTCGACACGGGTTCGCAACAGATCGGCGGCACGCGCCAACTTGACCGACAGAGTTACCTCACGATCCTTGGTCGTCTCACAAGTGCGCATAGCAGGCGCCATTCGGCGCGCCAGGAACGACGACCATGTCGGATAGTCCGTGATCTCACTGCCTTCGATGATGGACAGTCGGGATTGGACTAGCTCGTAATAAGCTCTGCTGGCGCCGAAGCGAAACAGGCTTCCGGTCGCGCCTCGCTCGAAAGAGGCGGCCAACGCGGTCAGTTCGGCAAGCAGATGGTTGTTGAGCTTCAATCCCTCCGCGGCTTGCATTTCTTCGAGCACCTCACCAAGACGTCTATCAATGCGATCGACAAATGGACCAAGCTCAAGCGCGGCCGACAGACCAAGCAACGCCAACGGACGATAGGTCTCAACTTCAAGCAGCCGCTGCACCAGTGCACCAAGATTGTGCGGCGTCAGCCCGAGGTCGCAGACAAGAATGTTGGTGAAACCGTTTTCGTCGACGCGAAAATCCGAGGCCATAACACTTGCTCCGCCCTTTATGCGGACCATGGCGAGGCTGCTCTTGTCGAAAAGTTGTTCGGCGCGTCTCAATGGGGAGGCGTGCTGCTCGACATCCAGCTTGATTGCGACCAATAATTGCCCTTCCTGCCGCAAGTCGCGCATCAAGGAGTGAACCGCTCTTTGGGAGTCGCCGCTCTGCGGGCCATTCGCTATCCAGGTGAAGGTTGCGAATTCGGCATGCTGCTCCCAGCGAAGCACAACGGGTCCGATGTCGATTTGGTGATGTTTCGCCGAGAGCTGCGGAGAGGGAAGGTCACGCTCTCGACAAAACGTGACGAAGGCGCGGCGATCGCTTGCGGCCGCATCGCCCTGCGCAAGAAATGCGAAGTGGGTCACCTTAAATGGAGGAACAAGCTGCATAAACGGGCGCGCATGCACTTCATTGAGCACGGCATCGCGTTGCGCATGTAGCTTGAAACTCCGAAGATCCAATTTATCGGGCACGTGCAAGCACCTCGTGTCAAAATGGGCGCGCATTCATCTGTGTCAGCGCGCGAGCGACATTGGTGTCGACTCTAAGGGTCTGTTCGCGCGGGTAGAGTGATGGCGCGGGTTGATCGGAAGCCGCTCAAAGTTGCGAAACCAGCGCCAAACGCGGTTGGTCGCTACCGGACGCGCACGAACATCGCTCGATATCGATGTGTTGGCGCACATACCGCGTGGTGCGCAGGCCCGTATCCCCCGAACGAATCCAGAGCGGCGTGACCAACGCACGCAAAATTTCCACGCTTCCGTCTCCACGAGGTTGCTAATCGCCGTCGCCGGCTCTACACCGGCTGCTGCATCGTCGATTGACGGCAAAAGCGCAAACGTGACTTTCATCTTGGCTGCTCTCTTGTCTCACATTTGCACGCGATGCAGGATATGGGCCAGCACGGAAGTAGCGGAAAGGTTGTGTTTTTCGCGTAATGTGATCGTTGAAACTGCCAGCGAAGGAACTCCCGCAAGGAAGTCGCTTACATTCGGACAGTGCCATCCTCACAAGGGATTTTCGAACTGTAGCGCCATCAGATGGAATCCAAGTCTCATTGCGACCGGGTAGCTTGCGCTCGTTGGAGCCCGGCCTGTGTAACAATCGCGACATCAGAGGGCCTTGCTGATTTCGGAATGCTGACATGGCTGTCGTACTTGATTGTGCAGCGTCATCGAAGACTGCCGATTAGCGGTTGCTGATCCGCCTTCGGTGCAGAAACATTCTCCTGCGGTGACGCTTATCGCATACGGCGGAGCAGGATCGGGATCCGACACAAGGCGCGCCCTGCAGGCCAGTCAACTCCAACCTTGAGAATCGATGGCGGAGAACGTCGAGCGTTCCATGCGTCGATTACAAAACACATTGCCTTGTTCAGCGGCAGCGAAAGCGGCCGAGAACTGAGCGGTCAGACGTCGCTCCTGAAATGGCAAATCCAAGAGGCGGCCTGCGATCCGAACCGACCGATGTGCCAGAGCGCATCGTGTCCGAGCAAACCACGAGGCTGCGGCGGCACGAGCTGCCCGCCTGAAAAGTGCACGATGGTGCACCATCGGACCGCACAGTTTGCCGCATATGGGCACGGCGTCATAAGGCTGCATCTCGATGACGTCAGCGGTGATGCCGCTTGAGGACCATCAAGCGATGGCGTCAGGCTCGCGTCAATCGGCATCCCGACGCCATGCGGCGATACCAGCCCTCGCGCTGCGCCGCCGACATCAGTAACACCCTCGAGAGTGCGCCGGGTCGGTCCGGGCCGACGCACCAACGCGAAATTGAGGCGATATCGATCCGCGCACACGGTGCCAAGGTTCTATACCGCGATACAGCTCGGACTGGCGGCGCGGGCACGGATTCCGGACGCCGACAACGTCCATCACCGCCTGCTGTGACCCAACCTGCTGCACATTCGCGACGATGGAACCGTCCGCTGTTCGGAGCGCCACAAGGCGGTCTCCAAACCAGGACTTTCTAACGCTCACAGCCGACATCCAGCGGCCGCCGAGGCCTGATGTCAATATTGGATGGCGATTTGCCGCGTACGTTGATCACCGAGGACGTGGGGCTCTAACGGCTTACTTGTAAAGTTTCAGATATGCGGTCGCGCCGTGTCTGGTTTCCGACAATGTCGGACATGTAATGCGGCTCCCAGCCCTTGTCGATGCGCTGAACGAACTCTGGCTCCGCGCATCGATCGAGGCCGCACGATACGTCAGCGGTTAGGATCAGCGTGCTAGCGCGATGCTCCTTGCACGCCCAAAGCGCTCTCGGGCGATTTCGGAAGCGAAGGTTTCGCTGCCCTCGATGGCTTCGGGGTTCCCCTATAGATGGTGAGTGTCGCGATGATACCGAGAGCAGCTGCAAACATCAGCCAGAATCCGGGTGAAGCCTTGTCATGAGTTCGCTCAATGAGCCAAGTGGAGGCGAGCGGCGTAAACGTACCAAACAGGGCAGCCGCGAACGCGAAGGCCAGGGAGAAGCAGGTTGTGCGCACATGCGCAGGCACGATTTCGACGAGAGCACCCAGCATAGTCCCGCTGTAGGTGCCAAAGTAGAACGAGAACATCATCGCCACCGCAAGCAGCTTGCCGAAACTGGGGGCGCTTACCAACCAACTCAAAGCCGGATAGGCGGTCATCAACGCAAGGCCAGCAATGGCCAGCAGAACCGGCTTGCGGCCGATACGGTCGGAAACGGCGCCGCCAATTGGATTCCAGATGAAGTTGGTCGCGGCGACCAGGAGGGTCACCAAGAGCGCATCCTGGGTAGACAGCTTCAAGACGGTCTTGCCGAACGTCGGCGTGTAGACGGTGACGAAATAGAAGGTCGTCGTGGTCAGGATCGCCATCATCATCCCGAGAACAACCGTGCGCCAATGGACGAGCGCCGAGGCAAAGACCTCGCGCGCCGTGGGATGCTTCTTCATCGCCAAAAATTCCGGGGTTTCCTCCAGCGTCCGACGAAGGAAGAAGATAAGAGGAATGATAAGGCAGCCGAGAAAAAAAGGAATACGCCAACCCCAGGAGGCGACGGCTTCGAGCGGCATCGATTCATTCAGTAGGTAGCCCACGATCGCTGCGACAAAAATCGCGACCTGCTGGCTGGACGATTGAAACGAGGTATAGAAACCGCGATTGCCTGGGGTCGCGATCTCCGCCAAATAGACCGAAACGCCGCCAACCTCGACGCCGGCGGAAAAACCCTGCAACAGCCGTCCGGCTAGAACAATGATGGGGGCGGCAATGCCGATTGTCGCATAACTGGGACAGAAGGCGATAATCACGGTGCCGACCGCCATGATCGATAGCGTGATGATCAGGCCTTGGCGACGGCCGATCCTGTCGATATAGGCTCCCAGTACGATCGCCCCCACGGGACGCATTAGGGCACCCAGCCAGAACACGCCAAAGGTATTGAGCAACGAGGCGGTTTCGTTGTCCGAGGGGAAGAAAGCTTTCCCAATGGCGCCGGCGTAAAAGCCAAATAGGAAAAAGTCGAACTGCTCGAGGAAATTGCCGCTGGTCGCACGAAGAATGGCGTTGATGCGCGATTTGACTGTCGCATGCTGAACGAGCGCTTGTGACACAGCGAGTTTCCTTCCCTCTGAAATGGCCGGTTGCGGAGAACCTCGCGCCAGCCCATTGCAATCAGGCCGTGATTTTCTCTTAGAGACATTACCGACCAACCGGAAGGCGCCTGATCTTTTCGGCTTATTTTCGACGACAGCTCCATTGGTGCACAAATTTGAATTTGCTCCCGGAGGCGCTAGCGCTCCCAACATCAATCGCCAGAAGCTCGCTTACTTGAGACGATCAAGAGATGAGGTTCCGCTCGGTCACCCACGAGGTAGCTTTTCGAGCAATCTTTGGCGTTCACTAGAGCAGATTCTGATCAGACGCGATCATAGCCGGCAGCGGCGAAGAAGTTCAGACACTCTTGGGCGGTGAAGGCGGCCAAGGCGAGGGCGATAGCGTTGACCAAAGCCTCGATAGATCTGGCGGCAGCCTTTCGAAGGGCGGCTTTGAGCTTGGCGAAGGCCATTTCGATCGGATTGAGGTCGGGCGAATAAGGCGGCAGATAGAGGAGCCGAGCGCCCGCTGCATCGATTGCGATGCCGACCTCGGCCCGCTTGTGTGCTGCGAGATTGTCCATCACCACGATGTCGCCGGGCCTGAGTGTCGGCACGAGGACTTGCGTCACGTAAGCCTCGAACGCCGAACCATCCATGGGGCCATCGAGGACCATCGGCGCCGTCATGCCAGTCGCCCTGAGCGCGCCGACGAAGGTCGTCGTCTTCCAATGACCATGCGGGAGCGCTGCAACACAGCGCTGGCCGTACGGCGAACGGCCATAGAGCCGCGCCATCTTGGTCGAGGCTCCGGTCTCGTCGATGAATACCAACCGGTGGACGTCGATCTCAGGCTGGGATGCCTTCCACGCCGCGCGTTCAGCGGCGACGTCCGGCCGATCCTGCTCGCTGGCGTGCGATGTTTTTTTTGAACGTGATGTTGCGGCGATCGAAGAACCGCCAGACCACGCTCGGCGCGAAACGCTCGCCGTGGACTTTGAAGAGATGATCGGCGATCTCGGCCAGCGTCATGTCAGGCGTAGCCTCGACCAGGGAGAGGATCTCTGCAGCATGCCCCTCGATCCGAGCCGAACGCCGGTCGCCACCCTGCGCTCCCGCCTCACAGGCGCCGGTGCTTCGCCACTCGCTGACCAGTTCGATCGCTGTCGACGGCGCCACGCCGAACCGGCCGGCGGCGCCCCGACAGCTCATGCCTTCATCTTCCACGGCCCGAACAATGCGAAGGCGAAGGTCCGGCGAGAGGGGTTTAGCCATGAGGGCTGGCCTCCATCACCAGCCCTCAGGGTGAATCACGATTTGCCCCGGAAGGGAATCCCTTTCGATTCCGCCAGGTCGGAAAATGCTCTAGCTCTGTGTCCACCGCGGATAGTGTCGGCTGATTCGATAACGCGTCTTCACTGTTCGGCTTCTAATTGCGCGTAAACTCCCGCCAGATTCAAAACACCGGCATTGAATAGCCGGTTCGTACTCAGACATTTGCCCGCGTAGTCCAAGGTTGGCACAGCAATTGCTACAAGCGTGCAGGAATACAGGATATCGGACGAGTACACGCAGAACGCGCAAATGGCGGCGGCGATTCCTTTGCCTTGAGACAATCGCGCTCGGCCAGCAGCCGCAATGTCGCGTAGATCGCGGCTGCCGGCCTTGAAGAGCCCGCTGGTTGTGGTTCGTCTCGGCTATGCCGAATCAAGTCCGCAGGGGATGCGATGGGCAGGCAGTGAAGAGCAACCGAGGAGGCTTGATCCGTCCACGACAGGTCGCAGATGAAAGCGTCGAGGTGGCCGCATGTGCCGCCTGCGCATGTCAGGCGAGCCTCCCTTGGCCTGCGCGGACGCCAGATATTCAGCATGATTCAGCAAATGATGGACGGCGCGTTTGGCCATTCGCGAGATCGGATTGCTCGTGGATCGAAATCGAACGCGAGAAGGTCGTCGCTTCAATCTATGGGCATGTTCCTATCGACGCGCTCATGAACAGGACTGATCCCCTGATGGCCCTGTCTGGTACTGCGAAGTTGGTCGTGGGGAAGTGCCCCTGTATGGCGAACGCGACCGCAAACCCGTCAGACCAAGTTGGCGGCGTTCGAAAGTGTTCCTCAAACATCATTCTCTCCTCACGTTAGGGTTCAAATGAGGTCTTCTCAAGCGTCGCAAGTTCAACTGGATCGACCTTCGCAGATATTCTGCGAGTACTTGACTGAGCAAGCGCGAAATCTGTTTGGCCTGCATCCGTTCGCTGCGGAATTGTCCAAACGCCAAGTTGCGAGCTTGCTGCCTGAATATTTGGCGATGTCACAGGCGTTCCCTTACCTGCAGGCAGGCTCGCAAAGGGATCTCATATTTGATGCGATGCGTCGCAACCGAGACCTTCCGAGGGACGTTGAACTAACCAGCGTGGTCGCAAATTTCATCTGTTGGGATGAGACGGGCGGTTATGGCCGAGTTCTCCAAGGCGGCAAGGCGGCGCTACCCGGAATTCTGGCGACTGAAAACTTCCACTCAAACCTACTTAGAAAGGATGCATCGCGACTACTCGGTAGAACAATACAGCCAAATTATAGCGCTACAACGAAGCGGTACCTACATTCACTCTATGCTGGATTGTCATCGAAAGACGCGGTCGTGCGCTGCGCCCACATGGTCGCCTTTGAGCTGCATGCTGCAGAAATGATCCAGTCCCTGTGGACCACCCTGGCCAAAACCTTCGATGCGCGGTCTGACGATCTTGAGTACTTCCGCAGTCATGTCGGCGGCGAGGATCCCGCCGAGAAGTATCATGGAGAAATGACGACCCGGCTCATTCGCGAACTTGTGCCGGCTGACGGCAATCGTCGGTTTTTGGATGAATTCGATCGAGCCTATCGGCTCAGCTTACAATGGTGCCGCGATCTGCTGCAAACTGTCTCAATTGAGGAAGAGGGCCTTGCGGAGATCGAACATCACGGCAGTTGTCATTGTGGTGCCGTCAAGTTCTACGTCCAAGCGCCGCGAGAGCTTTCCGCAGTTCGATGCAACTGCTCCATCTGCCGAATGTCCGGGTTTCTGCACCTGCTTGTGCCCGGCGATAAGGTCAGAATTGAGTGTGGCGAAGGGTTTCTCAGTACATATCAATTTAACAAGAATATCGCTCGTCACACGTTTTGCCGGATTTGCGGCGTAAAGCCGTTCTATCGGCCGCGATCGAACCCCACGGGTTTCAGCGTAAACATTGGATGCTTAGATAAGCGAACGATCGAAAACATAAAAATAGAAGATTTCGATGGTGAGCATTGGGAGCAAGCGTTCCGCCCTACGCACGAGGATTGGGAAGCCACCCGTTAAGATCAAACTTGGAGTGAAGCCGCATGGCGCGCGCAATGAACGATAGATCTCGTCTGCTTTCAGAAGAGGCTCTCACCAAATACCGTATAGAGCTATTGGTGAAGGGGACGGTCGTGATCGCCCCCCAGACGTTGTTCACCCAAGATGATTTGGCGAGGATCGATCAGCTCCAGATGGAAATTCCCGAAGAAGAGGTGCGGGTGGGAGATGCCGGCGACTCGCACAATGTCTTCGTGAAGCGGGTGAGGGTAGATCCGCCGGGCCGCCCTCCTAGCAATGTGCATGGCAGAGCTCCAGGACAGATCATCGAACTACTTGAGAGGAAAGACCGCAGCGTTGCGCTGAAAAAGATCTTGGGAGCATCGTCAGATTACGTGATTCGCCGATGCCAGATGCATCGACTACCTCCCGGTTCGTTCGTTGGCATCCATTTAGACGCTGACAGCGACCCTGACTTCGAGTACTCCGTGATTGTGCAACTCGCGAGGGACTTTGAGGGGGGCGAGTTTGTGGTCTATCCAAACGCGTACGAACAGCAGGTATTTCGACCGCCGTTTGGGGCCGTGGTGGTCACAACATGTAGGATCCGACATGAGGTGAAGCCTGTGCACGCTGGGGAGCGCCGATCGCTGGTGTACTTCTGTTCAAAACGCAACGGCGCGAATCGCCGGATTATCGAAAGCACTGCCGACGGCCTATGAGGACCGTTAGCGGAAGCGGCTTTCGAACGGGTTGAGGATGCGCGGCCAACTTCTGGCAGACGCCGCCTACTTCGGAAGAGCGTGCCTTGGGTCGTGTGGTGCATCCTAGGTTCGCGGGTGGTCTACTTCGAGCGAAAGAAGCAGACGCTCACCTGACGTTCCCAACGGCGAAAGTACACATTCGGATACGGGAATGGCTTACAATGAATGGAGGAGTTTAAGAGAACTGTGATCTCAGTTGGCCATTGCCAATAGCCGGTGCTGCAGATCGCGGGCCGTTGGCCTATCGCGCGCGATCACCAGGCACTCCACGGTGCCTGCCTCTTGATCGACGGCAAGCGGGATCACGCCCTCCTTGCGTGTGCCATCGAATAGAAATCCATACCTGACGAAACGATCAAGCGCGGCCTGGAGAGAACATGATGGGACGTTTCTCACGGAAGAAATGACGTGGCGACTGGAATAGTCGATGCCAAGCAGCCGGACGGCAATACTATGTAAGACTGACCCTCCACCCCACCGGCCGTTCGCTTCGTTAAAGAAAAGCTGGCCGTCGCGCGCGAAAATGCCGTCAATGTTGATCATTCCACGATATCCCAAGGTTCGCGCCAGCTCGACAAATCGGTAGGCGTGTGCGTGGGCAGCCAACCATTGCTCATTTGTCAGGTCGCTCGGGAGCTCGAGCCCTGTCCAGATGAGCGCCCGTTCTGATCGGTCTTCGCTGCGACGTAGACGTATGCTTCCACTATTGCTGAAAACGATGGAGCCATCCTCCTCTATCTCATATTCGAGATAGAACAGAGCGCGAGCCAAGTGGTACGATTCAATGACCAATGTCTTGCAGGATGCCGTGGTCATCTCAGACCAAAGTGCTTGAGGATCCAACGATGACCAAGCAACCGTTCGAGTATCTCTCGCCCCAGGAAGTGCTCCACTTTCGTTACCGGTCAGGATGATATTGCCGACTCCGCCCGCTCCATTATCCAACTTGACGATCACGTTGCCGGTCTCTGACCTCAAGGAAGTGACCGCTCGGAATAGTTCGTTTGCGTTCGTGGTCGCGCATCCATTGGGCAGTGGGAGCGCGACACTTGTCGCCAATTGACGGAAGTGGCTCTTGCGGTTCAAGAGATCCGGACCTCGCTGCAAAGCGAATTCGTTGCCGCGCTGCGGGATGCCCAGCAGCGCAGCCAAGCGCGCTACGCCTTCACTAGAGTAGCAGGCGGATATTCTCCAATTTGGCTTCTGGCGAATATGGCTGTTGAGTCGCTCGACGAAAGCATTGGACAGCAGGGTGCAATCATTAAGAATAAGCGATTCACGAGCGCCGTCAGGCACAAGCGTCGAGAGACTCGAGGCATCGAAATTGAGCGTTGCGCCGATGAAAGATAACAGGTCTGTCGGCATTGCTACCGGAGAGACTATTAGGTCACCCTCGTGTGCAAACCAGGCAGACCGGCATGCGGAGTTGGCGGAAAGGGACAGTTGAGTTGCTGTTAGGTCGGCACCCGACATTTGAGCCGTCCCGGCATTCATGACTAAGATCCGAGGCAACGACAGTCTCCCAAGTGCCTGGCGCAATTAAGCACAGACCGCGATGCCAGCAACGATGAGCTCGCTGCGGCGCATCGTATGGAGCTACCGACCGAAAGGCGGTATTGCGACGTCTCGATATCTGCTGTGGTGTAGTCGGGAACTCCGGCCAACCAATCCGCCGATCTCAATTGCTGTCTCCTTGCGGGCTTGACTGCGTGTCGAGCTGCTTCAGCATGAAATGCTGGACCTTGCCCAACGCCGTTTTCGGCAGTTCGTGCGTGAATATGATTTCGCGCGGTACCTTAAAACGGGCGAGCTGCGATTGAACATGCGCCAGCAGCGCTTCAGCTGCGATCCGGGACCCAGGTCGGCGGACCACATAGGCGATCGGGACTTCTTCCCAGCGCGGGTCCGGTCGACCGACGACGGCGCATTCGGCGACATCCGGATGGCCCATGAGCACACGTTCCACTTCCGCCGGATAGATATTCTCTCCTCCGGAGATAATCAGGTTCTTCTTGCGGTCACGGACCCAAAAATGCCCGTCGGCATCGCAGCGGCCGATGTCACCAGTGCGATACCAACCATCACTAAAGGCCTCGCGCGTTGCCTGTTGATCGCCCCAATATCCGCAGAAGACGTTGGGCCCGCGTATTGCGATCTCGCCCGGGGTCCCGGGCGGCAACTTGGTGCCGACATCATCGATGATAGCTGCTTCGCAGCAAAGGCCAGGCAGGCCGCTTGCGCCGTCAGGTGCGAGATCTGCGCCGAGCTTGGTATACACAGCGATGGGAGAGGTCTCGGTCGCGCCATAAACCTGTAAGACCGGCACCCCGCGCCTCACAAAGCGCTCGACAAGGCGCTGAGGTACCATCGTCGATCCGGTAGAAATTGCTTTGAGCGCGGATAGATCTGTGCTTGCCCATCGCGGATGGTCCGTTAGCGCTTGCATCATGGCAGGCACCAGGGCTGCGAGCGTGGGCCGGTCATGCTCGAATGCATCAAACGTTGCCTCTGGCGAAAAGCGGCTTTGGATACTTACCGTCGCGCCGTGATGCAAACTGGGAGTCGTTTGGATATTGAGGCCGCCGACGTGGAAGAGCGGCAAAACAGTCAGGGCGTGATCAGTCGAGGTTAGGTCATGCATGTGCTGACTCATAACCCCGTTCCACAACAACGCGTCCTGACGCAGTACAGCGCCTTTAGGTCGCCCTGTGGTGCCCGAAGTATAGACGATCAGAAGCGGGCAGGACAGGTCCGCACCTGGATTGCGTTCGTCACCATAGCCTTCGTCCAGCAAGTCGTCCAACTTGCTTCCGCCGGGCGGCGCGAAATCCAGGCCGACGAGGCAGATATCAGGAAGGTGCCGCGTCAGAGTCGGCAAGACGGCGTTAAATGCCTGCTCAAGCACGAGCACTTTTGCCCCGGAGTCGGAAAGAATGAAAAGCTGCTCGGCGGCCGCAAGGCGCCAATTCAATGGAACGAGGATTGCGCCCAGCCGTGCGCAAGCATAGAGCAAGGTCAGATAGTCAGGTCGGTTGAGGCTGAGGATCGCGATCCGGTCACCCCTCTTGATGCCGAGGTGGTGCTTGAGGGCGTGAGAGACACGGCCGATCCGTCGATTGAAGTCCGAGTAGCTCAGAGTGTGTCCCTCGAAACGGATCGCGGCTTTGTCGGGGGCATACGCAGCGTTGCGCTCGATCAATGTGCAGAGATCCAAACTCATTCTCCGTGAGCTTCGCAAGAGACGTCGGTTCCGATTCGGTTCAACCGGAGTTCGGAATTACTTCGCCAGGCCTCGATTGTGTGCTTCGGGCGCCCATTGCACAGGCTATGATCGCGCGGCCCGAGCAGGACGAGGCGGTTCTTGATGGTTGTCATGGGGAGCAAACGATTGACACTGTTCGAGGTATCTCAGGCACTTGATCCGCTTGCTCTGTTTTGCTCGGAAGCAGTCGTGTGCATCTGCCCGTAGTGATACGTACACCATGACGACTGTTTCTTGCCTGGTCTTTGGCATACGGGCTCGCCGCACATATATGCCGATCTTGGATCTCCATCTTTGAAGCCGACAATGGCCCGGCATTGGCCTTCAATGTGGTCGATCAGCAGGACCTTCTTGACGCCGTCGGGCTCTTTCAACTTGCTGCTCCAGGATGCCGCGCCGTTTCTTCCGATGCCGCGCCAGTCGCGCCGAGGGACACTTGCAGCTCAAGTTTCTTGAAAAGCTCCGCAGTCGCATGGGCCGTTGCAAGCGTGCGCGAGGAGAAGCCCCTGCCAGCGTTGGGAAAGTGGCGTGCATCGAACCAAGCGCTGGTTCTCCGATCTGAGCTCGGTGCGGTGGTCTTGCCGTTCGGTTGCAAATTCGGGAAGCGGCGGCGCGCTGCGAGGGCACGGGATCGATGTGTACGCTGACCCCTTCCGGCATCACCGCCTCGCTGGCGCCTCGCTTTGGGACAGCCGCATAGTATCGGTTCTGGAATGCCGGGGCGTTCACGACTACCTGCCAGTCGCGGTGCTGCGATCAAGACTCGCTGCACGAGCATCTCGATCGATTTGCTGAGGATCATGACCAAGACTCAGCGTATGTTCTGACGAGGTGAGACATTCGTAATCCTTCACGATTCCGACGGCAGACGAAGACTCGCGTCGTTTTGGCGATCGTACAACTTAACGTTACGTCCGATTCAAGCCCTTTTGGGCAAGCGCGGGAACATGCCAAAGCTCTGAGGTTTGCCGGTAAGGCGACGCTGCCAGGCAGTGTCGTGTCGACAGCAATTCTGCGCCACGGTCTGCGTCAGAAAGTCGCTTGAGACGAGGTTCTCAAGCGATGAGGCCGGCGTCGAAAAGCCCACCGTTCCGCGATCGGGGCATCCGCCGTCTTCGCAGACATTGCGGATGTCACGTCCGCTGCGCCGCTATTGAATGCTTCACTGCGCATCTGTCGGGCGCTGACGCGGCAAGCCAGGGCCAATCGACGATTGTGTTCGACGAGTCGGCCTAATGGCAGCTGATCACTTTGCGCCGTTCGAACGAGCCGCGCGAATGTGCAAGCGTACCGTCATCCGGTGCACGTCGCGCTCGCGGGCTCCTTCGGAGCGAAGATCATTGCAGCGTCTGATAGAGGCGATAGAGGAGCCGGGCGCGCGGCTCTATCGATGAAATGTAGAGTTGCTCGTAATGCGTATGGGCGCCCTTGCCGTCGACGCCGAGACCGTCAAGGGTTGCGGTATGCGGCGCGGTGAAATTGCCGTCCGAGCCGCCACCGCTGAATACATCGAGCAGCTTAAAGCCGAGCTGGGCGGCAAGGCTCCTGGCGTGTTCGTAAAGTGCGGCGCCGGCATTGCTCTTTTCATACGGTGGACGGTTCAATCCGCCGATAACCTTCACGCTGACACCATGCGTGCGCGAGGCGATGCCGAGGATCTTCGGAACCAACTCGTCGGCGTCAACCCTGGTCGGCACCCGCATGTCGACTTCCGCATAGGCGTCTTCGGCGATCACGTTGGGCTTGGTGCCGCCGCGGACGACGCCGACATTGACGGTGACGCCACGCTTGAGATCGTTCATCGCCTCCAGTGTCTGGATCACATTGCCAAGTTCCCGGATCGCGCTGCAGCCATCTTCGGGGCGCGCACCGGCGTGGGCCGGCGTGCCCTTAACGAAGACCTCGAAGCGCGCAACGCCTTTGCGTCCGGTAACGATCTTGCCGCCCTCGCGCGCGGGTTCGGTCACCAGCACATACTTGGCCTTGCGGCCCTCGGCCTCGATCAACGCCCGCGAGGTCGGGCTACCGATCTCTTCGTCCGATACGTAAAGCTGGGTGATGCCGAGCGGAGGACGCGCATCATCGGCGCAAACCTGCCGGAACGCGTGATACGCGAGATAGGCACCGCCCTTCATGTCATAAATGCCAGGGCCGAATGCCCTGTTGCCCTCGACTTTGAACGGCAGGCGCTCGATGAACCCCATCGGATGAACTGTGTCGAGATGGCTCAGCACGAGAATACCCGGTACGCCTTGCCCCCAGGACGAGCGTGTGACCAAATGATCACCGCGACCGTCACGTCCTGCAACGCGCTCGACGCTGGCCGACAAGTCACGATAGCCCGACGCGACGAGATCAGCCAGTTTGTTGATCTGATCCGGCCGTTCCGTTGGAGTTTCGATCTCGACCCAGCGGCGGATGCCGTCGAGAATCACCGCGGCTTCGAAAGGGTTGCTGGACATAGATCTGACGCCTTTGAATTCGACTTTCATCGTTCGCAGAAGATCGTGATAAAATCCATCTGATCGCATCATGATCTAGCGCGAAGACCTCCAGAGTCGCCAACTGTTGTGGGGCAGCTGGGCCTCTGCAGTCTAGGTCTTGCCGCAGGCAATGATGCTACACCGGTTGAAATAAACGGAGCTACCAAACTTGGTAGGATCCAATTATGCAAGCTCGAGAGCCGTTGGCTGTTCTCGTGAACTCAATCAAGCAACAAGGTCCGAAGCGCGCCCTGGAAGTTGATCAATGGATTGCCGCGGCCCACCCGGGTCGCGATAATTCGTCCGATAAAGATCGTATGAGTGCCAATCACCTTGTGATCGTACAAGACGCATTCGAGCGCGCAAAATGCGTTCGGCAATAGCGGCACATCGAGGACGCCCTGTTTCCAGGGCGCGGTATCGAAGCGGTGAACACCTTTCGCCCCCTCCTGACCGCCAAAACGTAGCGCAAGGTCCTCCTGGTCACTGCTCAGAAGACTGACTCCAAAACTGCGACTGGCGAGTATCCCGTCATGCGTCTCGGAGCCGCCTTTTATGCCAACGAGCAGGCACGGTGGCTCCATGCAAATTGAGGTCACCGAACTAACCGTCAGTCCACGTCGTTCGGCGGCCTTTCCGGTCGCCACGATGGCGACACCGCTCGCCAGATTTCGCATGGCCTGACGGAACTCGGTCGCTTGGACAGATGGAATATCCCGAATTCTAGGAGGGGACTGGTGGCTCATGACCTGCCTCTGCAGTTTTACTCCAATTCCGGTGTCACCGTTACGCGCGGATGACCTTGATCCCTTTGCGCCTGCTGTTGGTTGCACGGTCGCATCGCGCAACCAATGGTGGCTCATCTCGCCGGGCAGTTCAGCGCGAGGAGGTTTCCCGCTTGGGAGTGCCCTGTTGATGCACGTGGCAGGGGCGACAGGCAATTCTGCCCGCTGCGTCGATCGCGACGCCGAATCCATGAACAGTCCGGCCGGATTTTTTCCGCATGTAGAATGCATAGGCACGCTAGTTTACTCTCAAGAGAACACGCTTTTTCGCATCGAGAAGGTGCTCATCGAGCGTCGCGTGCAACGCACCTCGTAGCTCCGGCGGGATCGAGCCGTCCGTGTCGATCAATTCCCGAAACTTTCGAATGATGTGTTCTATCGTTGCAATGGATCCGAGTGTTTCCATATCCTGTGAGGACATTCCAGGTTATCTCCCTTGGAGCGCGGCGCACGACCACTTCGTCGCGGGCTCTGACTTCAACGGTGTGCCGCAATAGGCTCTTGTCGCTAAAGAAGGGGGGCTCTCGTGCCGCCTGCTTAAGGCGAATTGTTTGATCAAAACGCGGACGGGCGGCATCATCGTGTTCGAAAGCTCGCAGAAGCAGCGCGTATTCGCAGGCTGCAATCCTTTCGCGCTTATGAGCGGTGGTCGTGGTCAGAACGTTGGCCAACTCGGCTGTCACGCGTTGGAAACCGTGATCAGGCGCTTCAGTCGCGCGGCCGCGGCGCCGCGATCAAGTGAATCTTTCCCAAGTGCAACGCCCTCCTGCAGCGTCGAGGCCCGACCGGCTATAATCAAAGCCGCCGCTGCATTCAAAAGCGCGGCGTCGCGAAATCGACTTGGCGCACCATCGAGCATGCTTTGGAGCGCGGCGGCGTCGGCATCGCCGCCTTCCAGCGCCTCCTTGCGGCAGCGGCGGAGCCCGGCTTCTTCCGGCGTCACTTCGAACGTGCGGACTGTACCCGCCTCAAGCGCTGCGACAAACGTCTGGCCGGTAAGGGTTATTTGGTCGAGTCCGTCCGAGCCATGAACCACCCATGCCGATTCCGCACCAAGGTTCTTCAGCACATACGCCAGAGGCTGGACCCATTCGCGAGAAAATACCCCGACGATCTGCCGCTTGACCCTGGTCGGGTTGGACAAAGGTCCGATTAGATTGAAAATCGTGTGGGTTCCAAGTGCGCTCCGAATCTGGCCAACGCGCTGCATTGCCGGATAATGGGGCGCCGCAAACATGAAGCCGATGCCAGCTTCGTGCACGCAACGCGCAACTGCCTCAGGCTCAAGGTCGATCTTCACGCCGAGGCGCGCCAACACGTCTGCGGCGCCCGAACCTGAGGACGCAGTGCGGTTGGCATGCTTAGCAACAGGAACGCCGGCCCCGGCGACGATAAAGGAGGCGCATGTCGACACGTTGACCGACCACATGGGGCCGTCGCTCGTGCCCGTGATATCAATGGGATCGCATGCCGCCTTGACCCGCGGCATTCTATCCCGAATCGCGGAGGCCGCACCGGTAACTTCTTCGACCGTTTCGCCGCGGACCCGCATTCCCATCAACAAGCCGCCGATCTGCGAAGGGGTCGCGTGTCCCGACATCATGTTGTCGAAGGCTAACGCGCTTTCCTCGCGCGTCAGAGTGGCGCCGCTGGCAACTTTGCCAATGATTGATTTAAGCGCTTCCATCGAACTTCCCACGATCCCTGTCGTAAGCTGAGGCTCGTCTATTCAACAGGGATCGTTGAAGAGACGTGGAATTGGTGCATCGAAGCAGCGGCCAGCTCTCATCCCGGGCGGCTGATACTTTCATTGACCTTGCGTATCGGTTGGTGGGGGCGCGGGGCCCTAGGTTGAGGCTACAACCTGACGCTACGTGAGGGTCAAGCTCTCCATTTTATGGTGCTGTCAGGACAGCTCATCGGCCGACGAGAACAGTGCAGGCGGGTGGACGCCAGCGCCAACGCAAACGTCTCGCGCCGGCCGTTGCTGCGGCTGCCTCTTGATCGTGCTATTCCGATCCGGTCCCCGGAAGCCTGCGGCCTGCGGGCGCCGCGTCGTCGAGCGTTGAAGGGAGCTTCCATTACCTGCTTCGGGTCGAGGCCCGGCCTCATGGCTACCAAAAAGTAGCCGGCCAGATTGCAGGTGAAGGTGCATAGAACGTCACGAACACTATGCTCAAGCTGCATCTCGCGTTCGGTCCTGCTTTACAGCCGGAACACGCCGTACTGCGGCGCCTCGATCGGCGCATTGAGCGAGGCGCTCAATGCAATTGCGAGGGCAGTTCTGGTGTCGACAGGATCCAGGATGCCGTCGTCCCAAATTTCGGAGGTTGCATAATAGGCGCTCGATCGTTCTTGATATTCTTCAAGAATTGGCTCTCGAATGGCTGCCAGTTCCTGCTCGGAGAGGCGTCCGCCCGCGCGAGCCAACTGTCGCGCCTTGACGTGGGTGAGGACGCCTGCGGCCTGCGCGGCGCCCATCGCAGATAGCTGAGAGTTGGGCCAGCTGAACACAAATCGAGGATCGAACGCGCGTCCCGACATGGCGTAAGTGCCCGCGCCGTGCGAGCTATTGCAAATGATCGTAAACTTTGGCACGGACGCACCGGACACAGCCATGATCAGCTTAGCGCCGTCCTTGGTGATCCCACGCCGCTCGTATTCGCGACCAACCATGAAGCCCGTGACATTCTGGAGGAAGAGCAGGGGCGTCCGATTCTTGTCGCATAATTGGATGAAATGAGCGCCCTTCAGCGAGCTTTCGCTGAACAGAACGCCATTATTGGCAAGGATCCCGATCTGATATCCATGAAGCCGCGCAAAGCCACATACGAGGGATGTCCCATAACGCGGCTGGTATTCATGAAATCGGCTGCCATCGACCAGACGAGCGATGATCTCTCGCATGTCGAACTGCGCTCGCGTGTCCTTTGGAATGATACCGTAGAGTTCGGAAGCATCGTAAGCGGGGGGCTCAGGAGCCACTCGATCGATCCAGGTGTTGTTCGCCGGTTGGCGGAGCCGAGCGACGACGTCGCGGGCAATCGCAATTGCATGCATCTCGGAGCTTGCGACGTAATCACTGGTGCCCGACACGTTGGTATGCATGAGGGCGCCGCCCAAATCTTCGGCGGACACGTGTTCCCCGGTGGCAGCCTTGACGACCGGGGGGCCACCCAGAAAAATCGCTCCCGTACCTTCGACCATAATGTTGTATTCACTAAGCGCGGGGACGTAGGCCCCTGCCGCGGTGCAGTGGCCCATGACGATGGCGACCTGCGGCACTCCCATCTTCGAGAGAATGGATTGATTGCGGAGTATTCGACCGGCGTGGTAGCGATCCGCAAAGAATTCCGCCTGCAAAGGCAGGAACCCGCCGGCGCAGTCGCACAGATGAACCACCGGCAGACGGTTTTCCATGGCGATATCCAGGGCCCGCACAATCTTCTTGACCGAGAGCGGATACCATGCGCCGCTTTTCACGCTGGCATCGTCGGCATGAACAATCACCTCCCGGCCCGCCACAATGCCGATGCCGACGACCTGCGCGGCGCCGGGCACCTCGCCATCATATGCCTTGTTGGCGGCCAGCGTGGAAAGCTCTAGGAACGGAGTTTCCGGATCGAGCAAGGCTGCGAGTCGCTCGCGAACAAACAGTTTGTTCTGTCGACGCAGTCGCTCGAAGTCCCGTTCAGGCCGGTGGAAGCGGGCAGCGCGTTGCCGTTCCTTCAATTCGGCCGCTAGCTGTCTGTTGTGGAAATCGTTGCGGCGAAACGCTTGCGAGTTAACGTCCGCTACGGAACCGATCCGCTGCATTTCAGCGCCCTTCTTCGGAGAGCGTGACCAGCACAGCGTCACGCTCGAAGCTTTCGCCTTCCTTGACGTGAATCCGATCGACGATGCCGTCCTGTGGTGAGCGGATGATCGTCTCCAGCTTCATGCTCTCAATCATCATCAGCGCCATTCCCGCCGAGACTGATTGGCCAGGCGAAACGGTAGTCGCAACAACTGTGCCAGGCATCGGCGCACGGGCGATTAGAGGGCGTGTTTCGTCATTCGAGGAAGTGAGCGCTCGCAACGGGTCATTATAGCGCACAATGCGGGTTCTGCCGCGTATATGCAGGTGAATCAGGTCGCCATCGATGGCGAACCTGACCGGTTCGCTCTCCCCCGCAATGGTCAGGATGCCGCTGCTCTCACTGTGATGCGTGAACGCGACGGGGGCGATCACTTGGTCGCGCAAATGGAGCCGGTAGCCCTGCTGGCTGGTCGAAAGCCATAGCCTATGCTCTACGCGGTCGACCTCGAATGAGTGATACACGTCAATTCCTCCAGCTGCCGAGTGCTGCGTGAAGCTCAGGCACGGCGTCAGCGGAAGCACGCACCGGTCTCGTCAGCAGAGCGGCGGACGCCAGGAACGCAGACAATCCGGTAGCAAAATTGTCCGCTGCGAGATGCGGGTTCTCTTCAAGGTATCCCGTGTGGAACTGACCGCTGAGAAATGCCTCGTCAGCTAGGATCCGGGCGAGTAAGCTTGCATTGGTCTCACACCCAAGTAGAACAAGTTCTCGAACCGCGCGATGGGCCCGCAGAGCAGCCTCTATGCGGCTTGGTGCATGCACGACAATCTTTGCAAGCATCGGATCGAACGCCGGCGTGATGTCCTGGCCTCGCATGATGCCGCTGTCGATCCGTACGCCGTCCGGATACTCGAGAAGAAGTACTTTGCCAGTGGTTGGGACGTATCCGCGTTCAGGAGCCTCTGCGTACAGCCTGAGCTCGATCGCATGCCCGTTCGACGCAATATCGGACTGGGAAAAAGCAAGTTTGCGGCCCGCTGCGGCATAAACCTGTTCGGCGATCAGGTCGACGCCAGTGACCATTTCGGTCACCGGATGCTCGACTTGAAGGCGGGTATTCATTTCGAGAAAGTAGAACGTGCCTTCGCCGAGAATGAACTCAACCGTTCCAGCATTTTGATATTGCGCTGCACGGGCGATGCCGACCGCGGCTTCGCAAATGCGTGTCCGCAATTCTGGTGATAACGCGGGCGAGGGTGTCTCCTCTATGATCTTCTGGAAACGGCGCTGCACCGAACACTCGCGCTCGAAGAGATGGACCAGGTTGCCGAAGGCGTCGCCCAACACCTGTACTTCGATGTGCCGCGGGATTTCGAGATATCGTTCGACATAAAGTCGGCCATCTCCAAAGTAGCGACGCACTTCACTGCGCGCCTGCTCGATGGCTTCTTCCAATGAATTTGGGCCGCGGACAATCCGCATACCCTTGCCCCCACCGCCCAGTGTCGGCTTCACGAGCAAAGGAAATCCAACAGCATGAGCTCTCGCAACGAATGTAGTCGGATCATCTTCTTCGATGGCGCAGGGAAGGACTGGAAAGCCGTTGCGCTGAACGAAGTTGCGGGCCCGGATTTTGTCCCCCATGAGTTCGATGGCTTCCGGAGCAGGCCCGATGAAGGTAATGCCTGCCTTGATCACAGCCTTGGCGAACTCCGCACTCTCGGAAAGCAATCCATAACCCGGATGCAGCGCCCCAGCGTTCGCCTCGCGAGCGGCAGCGATGATCTGTGCAATGTCTAGATAGCTCGCCACCGGCGTGCGGCCGCTGATCGGAATCGCCAAGTCGGCCATGGAGACGGCCGGGGTCAGGGCGTCTACCTCATGGTAGGCAATTGCAGAACGAAGTCCAAGCTTCCGTAACGTTTTGATGATTCGTGCAGCTATCTCGCCCCTATTGGCGATTAGAACCGTATCGAAGGGTAATGTGTGCATTCGCCTATCCGGACAAGCGCTGTGGCCAGAGCTTCTGTCAGTTGTGCAATTGGTGCCACTCTCGACGGCCCGCGCTTGATCACTTGCCTCGGTGGAAGATCAGGCTGGATCCATTTTTGAGTGCGAGCTGATCGGCACGCTCACGGCTGGCGGTCCCTCACTTTGAGTCGCCGTTCTTCTTGCCAGAATCTCGAACGGAGATCACGTAGCGACATTGCTGGCTTAGGCTCGCTTGCTTTGATCGGAGACAAGAGGTAATGGCGACACGATCGGGTATGTGGCTGCTGCACAGTCGGAACACGTCCTCCATGCAAGCCTCTTTCTCTTCCGCGGTCGGCGCTTGGTCGCGCGCATTCACCTGTTCGGGGATTACGGCTGTCATTGCGATAGCAAGAGCCATCGCGCGGTAGTTGGCATTGAGAAGCGAAGCCGAACGGAGCCGTGGGTTTTGGGTCATGATATCCTTTCAAGCCGGTGGGACAGCGGTTGTTGCTTCCTGCCAAACGCAAGATGATCTGACGACCGGAAAATGGGCCCGGGTGCGCAGTTCTCGTTATTTGTCAGGAGGCGTCTAGATTGTCGAAGGTGGTCCCCACTTGTCTAGGATCGTACAATCTGACGCAACGAGCGATTCAAGCCCCTTCGTGAGCTCAATCGTCCGAAGATGTTTGGAATGTGCATATTCTCTCTTACACGAACGCGTGCGCTAGCCGCCTCTGGTGGAAGAGCTTACATAGTATTGCTACACAGCGGCTATGCGTGCGTGCGGCAGCGTCACCAACGAGATAAGGGCGCTGTTACGTAATTATACGTAGCGCCGTTGTCGCATTTCTTTGATCTGAGAATTGCATGCTCACCACCATGAATCCGAAAAGTAAACTCTACGAGCCAGATCACTGGCGAAGCCGTGCGGAAGCAACACGAAAGAAGGCGGAAGCACTCGCTTACGGCAAATCCAGAGATCGGCTTCTGAAGATTGCCATGGAATACGACAAGCTAGCGCGGCGTGCCCAAGACTGGCAGGCCGGCAGAAACGAGAACGATACGTTGTCCGACTATGAGTTGTAAGGGCTCGCTGCCGTGCGCTTATATTGGCTCGCAATTTAATAGGTGGAGCAAAGGTCGCTCAGCGCTTGGCGCGGCCAAGTCTGTTGCATTCTGTACGCGGGGTGAGCCGAGCCGTATGGCGGGGCGTCGGATCACGGGGGGGGCGCGTGCAATATGTTGATCTGACAGCTTGCTCCTGTCGCGATGGGATCGCGACGCGGGCGAGGCCGGCGACGCGATCCCCTGTCGCCATTCTTGCGCGGGTTTCGCAAAGTACCGTTCCGGCTCTAGTTGCGCATCTGGGCGCGGGTAATTGCCGACGTCAGCCGGCATGCTGGCGGGTCATATCAGTCCGTCGATCGAGGCGTCGTCCTCTTATCTCGCCTATTTCGTTTGCGTCGCGAGGAGGCCGCATGTCGTGTCGAGGTAGTTGAGCCAAGTGTGGACTTGAACCAGGTCAACGAAAAAGCTCTCCATTGCTAAACTGGCGATGCGCCTGATCCATCCTCCGCACGATTGGATTGGAACAGTCGCGGCATACGAGTGGTCGAGAAGCGCTCGTGTGCCGCACCATTGTCGAGGGCATCGCCGTCGAGCCTATTTCGCTCACAAGAGCGCTGCGATGATCCACCAAATACCGGCCCAGAGCAGCGCGTTTAGGAGCAACGCGGCCAGTAGCCACAGGTTCCATTTGGTTTGCGCCCGCCAAGATCCGCAATCAGCGCCATAATGCGTGATCATGGGGTGCTTTGGTGTACGCCAGTGCATCACTCATCACACGACGCGCTGGCCCACGGAAATAGGCTCGTGTTTGGATGTCTCGTATCACTCATGAGTTTCCCAGGCTTCCTTCAAGGCTCGAGTGTCAGAATTCTGTTCGTATCGTCGCTCAGACGGAACACCCTGCGAATCGCGGCCCTGCTTAGCGTTGCAGCGCTCCGGACCGCACAAATAGCCACGTCGTGAATTGACGACCGCATATGGCGCGTATTGTTCGCCTCGTTTTCTTCACCACAGCAATCAGCATGCCACGAACGGAGAGATAACCGGCGCCGCTTTGACAAAAGAAAAGTGGTATTTGTCGCGTTCAGCGCCATCGACTAGCTGCCCGTGGTCGAATTCGCGACACCGATGTCTGAAAGCCAACGCCAGTAGGTGCGTCGCCAGCGACATACGGCGACAATGCGCTCTGAAAGATCGCTGTTGATCGCAGTTGAGTCTGAGGCAATAAGCCAGGCTAGTCTGCTTCCCTGACCGCTAGCTGACGAAGAGCCGCTGAGATGGAAGAAGAAGGGCAAGATGTTGGCAGCTCACTCAATGACATGTTCGGCTCAGCCGTCTGCAGCTCCGATGCGAACTGGTTCGAGTTTGCGCTCTTACAGCCTGATCATGGTCACATAGATGACGCATTGGCACTGTTTCAAACCACGAGAAGCGAGTGCTGCGACCTATGGAGTGCCCCACCTGGCCGCACGGACCGAGGCGCCGTGCCTTTCGAATCATAGTGGCGGCAGCGCGCGGTTTTCGAGCCATATTGGAATCTGCAAGCAGGTATCACATGCGATCAAATGGAGCCGCCGGGATGACGATCGGTCCATCGGCGATGAGTTGATGGGCCATGATCGGCCTCGGCCCATTTCATATGCTCAGGCACCCAGCTGATCTGCAAAGGCTCACGGGCTGACCTGCCTGAAGGCCGGCGCTGTTCGGCGATGAGAGACCAGGCCTGCCAGCATAGATGAGCAAGATGGCCCACGTGAGGGCTCGACGTGGTGACGGAGTCGTCCACCGGGTCCAGCCGTCGGGTCAACCATGGGTGTATAACTGTGGCCGGTTCGTATCGAGCGGATCGTGCGCGGCCACGCAGTGAAGGGGCCAATGAGAGCGTTCGTCGCGTCCTCAAACACGATGTGAGCGTTCGAAAGCCAATAGTTAGGAGAGCAAGTGATGATGGACATCTGCGTCTTTCTCAGCAGATGGTTCGCTGAAGAGTGGTTTTGGAACGCTGGGCTGAGGACCGAGGTGGCGCCGGTTAATCAGTCGCCAGACAATGTCATCTACGTCGACTTCAAAGCGATTCGCGAGGCAAAGGAGGGGACGTGCGAGCGCAGATCATAGAAAAGCTTGAGGCCGGCCGGGTAAGATACGGCCAGTTCGCCAGCGTTCCTGGGTCAGGCCCTTGCGGCCTGTTTCTTGTGCAGGGGCCTTGCGGGTGTGAACTCAAGATCAGTGGATTAGTCCGTCCTAGCTGGGAGCACGTCGCTGTCTCGACGCCGCGGCGTTGTCCCAACTGGGAAGAGATGAGCTTCGTAAAAGACCTGTTCTGGGATGAAGAGGAGTGCGTGATGCAACTGCATCCGCCTCATTCGCAATATGTGAATAACAGCCGGTATTGCCTGCACCTGTGGAAACCTACTCATCGGGACATCCCAATGCCGCCGCCGAGCTTTGTAGGCATAGTTGGGTTAGGACCATCCGAAGCGGCAATGTTATTTGCACGGATGAGTGCGACAGCATGACGGGTTGCATCAACAACATCCGCTTGGAAGAGAGCGCTGGGCCAGCGCAGAAACGTCGGTTCTGCGCCGCCGGAAGGCAGCGCAATCGGCGGACATATCGGGCTTTTTATGCCAGTTGCAACGTGCGGGATTTCTCAGCCGGAAATCCTGCTGCCGCGCAGGTGGCCGTTAAAGTTCACTAAATCTGCAAGATTTGTCTCATATGCATCACCGCATCCGCTTCAAGCGGAACCGCAGGCTCGTCAGCCCCAGCCATCCGCCTGGAACAGAGCTGGCGATCAAAATGGCGTGCCACCAATAGGGGACATGAACGATAACGTTTCCAACTTGTCGGGTCGACAGCTCGTCGTCAGCTTGCGGCAATATCCTTCACAGGCGGAGCATGAGCATCCTGCAGTCGCTCTGAGGAAACGTGCGCTGAAGAGGCAGGCGAGCCATCATGTATAATCGAGTGAGCGGACAATCCATAGGCTCCAATCGGGCTGATGAACCGGGTCAGTCGGTGGACAGTGGCAGCTTTGCGCAAGCACTTACGGAATGCGAGCAACAGGAGAGCCTGTCAGATGGCGAGTTGCCCGACCAAATGGGGAGCTGCTGCAGCAGGCCACATACCTCGGACGCAAATGTTTACAGTCCAGGCCCCTCCGACTCCAGCACATCCTCCCTGTCCTCCGAATCCAGTCCATCCTCTCCGGCTCGGCCGATCCGCGCTCTGTTCGAATACAGGACCGCTGAATTGCCTGGGGCCAATGTCAACGGTATCTGCGTTGGTTTGGCAGCGGAGTGGCTACTCAATCGCCACAGCAGCCCCTCATCCCGAATGAGCGCCCTGCGCCCGGGCACCCAAAACCATGCCTCGGCGGCAGCGCGGCAGCAGCGATATGAAGAAATCAAGACCCTGTTGCGAAACAATGGGGCGGCAGGTTCTCACAACCTTCAGGCAAGAAGCACAATGCTGCATGAAGCGGGTTTGCAACCATCCGACGAACAGACGCGATATAGGTTTGGCTCAACTTCGCGCATTGCCAAGATAGTGAACGAAGTTACCGCCGATCCGTCGGTCTATTTGATCGGCTTGCGTTTCGCCGCAGGTGGCGCACACACAATCGCAACATCGACATCGAATGAAATGACGACCCTCTTCGACCCTAATTACGGGGAGTTTACTGTTCGGTCAGATCAGATGGATGAGGTGCTCAAAAGTCTAGCCGAGCGTTACAGGACGCCCCCGAACCGACATGATATATCGATGGTCGTCACACAAAGGATGGCCTGAGCGTTCTGAGCTTTTAACCAACCTCACCGAGGTCGCCGGTCTTTCGCGGCGCGGAGACGACGGAGGCCGAGAACAGCCACGTCGCCTTAAAGGGCAACCAACCGCGGACTCCGGCTCTGCCGCTTCAGCACGCGGCAACGAGCTGAAATGGAGCTCGTCGCGGTCGGGATCTTAGAAGTTCGCGTGATCGAAGGCCGATCTCGTAAAGTGAGTACTCGTGCATTCTTTGTTTCCGGGCGCTGATGCTGCGAATTCGGCCGAAATGTACGGAGCTGTCGAGACAAAGTCGTAGGCTGGCGCGGGCGCGGCTGTCCCGCGGGCTGGATCGTCCATGATCGCCGCTTCACGCGCATGCCAGCATCTTGCCGATCAGCGTGTCGAACACCAGCTTGCGGACGAACCCGTCCTAAATCATCCTAAATCATCTGCGTCTTCAACACGGCCATCCTAAGCGTCTGGCGAGCGTCATCATCGAGTCCTTGCTCCGGCAGGCCGTGAAGCGTTCGGATAGTGTTACGACCCACAAGTGCCGACGTCTTCGGCAGGAACTGTCAGGTAACCATTTCTTTGATGCTCAGCGTGGCGAGGCCCCTCCTTTGCATTACGACTTCTGCGTCGGCAGCGAACCCGGGCTGCGTCGATGAAAATATGATTGCAGCCTCACAAAGGTACGAAAGCCAATTCCGCTTAAAAACGCATGCGTTGTACCTCATAAAAAGTTTGCGTCCATTTGAATGATGCAACGAAGACCCGCAACCCTTGAGTAGTCGTTTTGGGGCAGTGCCGCTCTTTCTATTGCAACGAGTGCTTGTGTGCTTGGCCATGCGTGTCTCCGCTCCATACAGGCGAAGTGAGGCTTAGACTGCCGCTGTGAAATTAGGGAGCCGCCAGCCATGGTAGCCAGGTTGGAAAACGCTGGGGTTCCGGGTGTCCGGAAGGACTCGGCCCGCGTCCTCGGTGCGGGAGCGTCGTGGCGTATCAATAGCCGCTATCGCCGGCGTGCGACCGATCTGCGGTTGTCCGGGCGGATCGTAGAGCTCCTGTGACTTCAAACAAAAGTCTGCGCTCCGGACTGGTCGACGCCCCAAGTTGTCGGCATCACCAGCTGGCTGCAGCTGGGGTGACGGTCGCGAAAAAATAGAAACCACTCTCCCTACGATCGCTCTCATCCGGCTTTGCGGGGCAGCTTGTGAGTTTCGTGACCAATGTCGGAAAGTTGACAAAACGCAGGCTGTGATAAGCCGCAGAAGCAAGCAATTTCAGTTGGCGCGCCGTTTGCTTCGTTCACGGCGTCAGCACTGATCGCTTCCAAGGGGCGGTTGGCGAGGAGATGACCTATGTTGCGAGCCGAGGTAGAGCGATACGTCGAGTATCCCGCGAAAGAGCGTCGCTGCTCTAGAATCTCAAACAGAACGCTGCAGGCCTTCGACATATGGAGCCCAGTTTGAAATACCCAGCCGGACTGCGTCCATAACCGTAAGCCGCATGCGCCTTCGTGTCAAAGCGGCGATGTCTGGCACCTGTTTGGATGCTTCCAGATATACGTTCATAGAAGTCATTGTTCAGCTATGAAAAGAAGTCCAACGATCTCGCGGATAAATGTAGCGAATACGCATCCCGTTGATGTGTATATATCTCCCGTCAACTTGACAGCCAATGGCAGAGCGCATCTGGGGCATGCCGCTGGGCCATATCTCAGAATGGATGTTGTCCAGAAGCACCTGAAGAGGGCGGGGCATCATGTCCGTTCTGGACTGACGACTGACGGTTTCGAGAACCATGTCCTGGTCCGAGCAGCTCTTGAGAACATTGACCCGTCCGCCTTGGCACATGGCTTCCATATCAGGATTGTTGAAGATCTCGCCTCCGTCGGTGTCGTTTTCGATCATTTCGATGATCCGGCGTATGGCGGCAATTTGCAGCGCTTTTCGAAGGTCGGCAACGCGCTGATGGGTGCCTTATCTGCAGCAGGCTCGCTTCGTTTCCTCGCGGAGCGCCTACCAGTGGACGATGCGGGTTCTGCTGCCACACCAGAAGAGCGTTTCTGCATTGGAGGCTGGTTTGGTGCAACCTGTCCGGTTTGCCTGGCATCTGCGGGAAGTTTCTTCTGCGAACAGTGTGGACATCATTTTGAACCCGAGGAAGCGCTGAATCCGGTATCGAGGCGCGGGCGAATTGTCGAATGGCTGGAAAACAGTTCCGCGTTCCTTTCAATTTCGGGAAAGGACCGACTTCTACGGACGTGGGACGATACGGCCATCGAATCCGGCTTTCTGGAGATAGGGACACGGTACGTCGCTCGTAAAGGGCAGCAAATGCGGCTGACCGTACCGGGACTACACGGGCTGGCGTGGAATTCACGGCATTTCAACAGCCGGCAGATATTGTTTAGCTACTCCTCGTTGCTCTACGCTCATTCTCTCTATTGCGGGCATAAGGACGTCGAGGGCATCGGCAAGCCCAGTCCCTTTGCGCGCGAGTCCGATGCGTTCCTCATTGGCGGTACCGGTATCGATAACACCATCCCGATGCTCGTCGGAGTTACTGGATGCGCATTGGGCCAGAACTCGTTCCGCCCATTTGATCGAATTTTCTTCAATCATTTCCTTCGGCTGAACGGTTCGAAGTTCTCTACGAGTCGCGGCCACGTGATCTGGGCAGGCGAAATCGCTCGAATTCCAAATATATCGGTCGACGTCCTCAGAGTGTACCTGTCGGAAATCTGCCCGGAAGAAACCGAGACCGATTTGGTGTCAGAGCAGTTGGTCGATCGTTACAACGCGGTCCTCGACAAGATATCTGCGGCCATCGACCGCTGCACGGAGTCCATAACCGCGATGCCGGCTCTCGCTGGATGCCACGTTGATGGTACGATGATGGTTACGTTGGATCGACTCTACGAAAAACAATGCGCTGCGCTGTCGCTCGACCATCTGCGGGTATCGCAATCGTCGCGGCCGCTTATCGAATGGGTTGATCATCTTAACGGCACGCCGAACCATCAGACCGCTTACACCTGGCTTATGGGGTTCAGCATATTGGCTTGGCCGCTGATGCCCAAGATAACAGAAGCCCTATGGCATTGGCTCGGTCATGGCGGCCATCCAATTGCCGCAAGCGCTGCGACGCCCTCTTCCCACCGATGTGGAACGGCACCGAAGATAAATGAGCGCAGGTTGGCGGTTGCGGATATTGAACGATGCCTTCCGGGAAAGATTGCAGCATGACAGTCGCGAACATCGTTCCTGCCGAGAAACTGCCCAGTGCAATCCCGCCAGAAGTTTCCATTCCTTTCATGCTTGGTAGTATCAGCTTGGCCGCATCCTATGGCTCGAGCTTCTTTCTCGTGGACGCTCTGCAGTCCATTCGACAAAGCGCCGCGACCGCCGGAGCCGTTATCTCGACCGGTACGATCGCAACAATATTGTGTTCGCTAGTGGCGGGCCGGATCGCGGAGTCGCTTGGCTTGATGCGAGCTATCACCATAGCCGCAGTGATGATGGCGGTCGCGATGATATGTTTCGCATCAGCGTCAACTTTAACGCTCTTCGCTTATGCCGGAGGGCTTTTTCTCGGTATTGGTTGGTCCGGGTTTTATATGCTGGCGCCGCTTCAAGTCCTGGGTCACGTGCGGGCTGAAGCCCGTATCAAGTATCTTACCTTGCTTTCCGGGTCTCAGATGCTGGGTATCGGACTTGCTGCTCCTCTCGCGCGCACCGTCGCGGAGACTACGGGATCCTACATTGCAGTGTACGCCCTATTTGCGGCTGCATGTCTCGTTGCTGCGATGCTTTTGGAGCTCGCCGGTAGGGGACTGGCGCAAGCTCCTCAGACCAAATTGCCAACTATACGTCTCACGCTGGAAGGCGTGCTAAAAGCCCTCAAGTCGAACACGCGATATCCGATCATCATGATTGGCCTTGGGGCATGCGTTTTCGCCGGTCTTTCCACGTTCCAGACGCTCTACGCTGCATCGCGATCGCAGTCAGCCGACACATTCTTTCTGGTTTTCACGCTGACGGCCGTCTTCATGCGGTTTGCTGTGGCGCCGATAATAGGAAAAGTTCGCCTTGAACGCGTAGCCGCGGTTCTCGTCATATGCACTATCGCAGGGCTATTCATCCTTTTCGTGAATGTAGGCAGTACGGTGAACTACATCTTCGGAACAATGATGTTCGCGCTGGGATACGGTCTCAGCTATTCGACCCTGAACAGTATGGTCGTCTACATTGCTGACACGGATGGGACATCGTTGGCCATTGCTTCTCAAGTCTTCACGCTCTCCTATTTCATTGGCCTATTCGGGTTTCCATACATCGCTGGGCAAATCGTGAAGGCCGGCAGCTTCGACAATCTGCTGATAGGCATGATGGTGCTTATCGTCGCTAATGCAGTTCTTCTGGCAACTCAAGTTTTCTCGGCCAGCCGAGCACGTTGACTGGCTCCTTGTAGGGTTCATGGGATGCTGAAGCACGGCGACCGTTATAACGTCATCGCGATCGGTGCGGGGCCGGCTAATCTCAGTCTGGCAGCGCTCGCGGCTCCGATTCTGGACATTTCGTTGAACGTCCTTGAGAGCTCAAAGGAGGTGCAGTGGCATCCCGGTCTGCTTTTGCAAGGTGCCGTCATGCAAACCAGCCCGCTAAAGGACTTGGTCACACCGGCTGATCCGACGAGTGCATACAGTTTCCTCGCCTACTTGCATGATAAGAAGCGACTTTATCAAGCTATTGTTCGGGGACTGGTGTCTGTGACTCGTAGTGAATTTGAGGACTATTTGCGCTGGGCAGCGGCGAAGCTGGGGAACATTCAATTCGGTGAGCACGTGAGCGCAGTCGAACTGCACGGCGAGGCCTTTAATATCATAACGAATTGCCGCAATTACCAAACCGGTACGATTGTGCTTGGTGTGGGCAGGGTACCGTCTGTTCCTGAGTGGGGCAGGAATGCGCCGCCAAACGAGGTGTTTCACGGAAGTACCCTTCTTCTGCGGCGGCGTGAGCTTTCCGGCAAGCGTGTCGTGGTCGTAGGTGGCGGCCAAAGCGGGGCTGAAATATTCCTTCATCTCCTCAGTGGTGCATGCGGTCCCTTGGCAACCCTGACCTGGGTGACGCGCCGCGCAAGCATATTCGCGCTCGAAGATAGTCCTTTCGTCAATGAATGGTTCTTTCCGCAACATGGTGATTGGTTTTTTAACCAGAGTGAAGCCGCCCGGAAGCAAATTCTTGAGCGACAATCGTTGGCGAGCGATGGCGTGAACTGCTCAACGCTGCGCGCTATCTACAATGCGCTGTACGACCGCGAGGTTCATAGACGGTCCTACCCGGCGCACGTAAAGATATACGTGGACGCCACGGCCGAGGACTTGCGCGGCATGTCTCCCTTTCGCTTGGAGTTGCGTCAGCGGAAGACGGGCACCTGTTCACAGCATGTCGCAGACATTGTCGTCTTAGCCACAGGCTACCGCACCGAAATCCCATCGTTCCTGGAGCCGATCGCAGGCCGGCTCAAGGTCTTGAATGCCCCGGGTGGCTCTCAAGAGATCGTGGTCGACAAGGAGTTCTCGGCTCGTTTTGACGGTCCCGGGAAGTGCCGTTTGTACGTCCAGAATGGCGCCCGCCTTCAACATGGCATCGCTGATACAAATCTGAGCCTGGTTCCTTGGCGCGCTTCGCTAATCCTCAATTCGATCATCGGCCGCGTAGCCTACGATTGCGGGCCGGGAACTGGCGTCATCGAGTGGAGTAGCGTTGGCTTCGAGGGCTCCTGCTGACCGGCGAACAAGTCTGCCACGACCACCGGATTGTCTTTCGGAGTATACCATGAAGAATGCACAGTTGATGGCCCTGGGCGACATGACGGTCCATAGCCCCGGTGTAGTCTTGCAGCACGTTGAAAAAATCGGCCATTCCGGGACCCCTTGTCCCGTCGAGCTCATCGAATTCCGGCTGGATCCGTTCGCTGTGTCGACGCCTCATTCCCATTCTTCCTGCGAGATCTGGCGCATCACGAGCGGCCAAGGTCGAGTGATAACTGACGACGGAGAATTGGCTATCAAGGCAGGCGATCTGGTGTTTCTGCAGCCACATCGAACCCATTACTTGGAAAATCGCGGCAGCGAAGTTCTGAGCGCTTTGTCTATCGCCTGGGAGGGAGCTCGATGACCGACAGCATTTGCGACCTGGCGGTCATTGGCGCCGGCGTCATGGGCCTGAGTGCCGCCTTCATTGCAGCGAGCAGCTGGCCGCGGGATAGAATCGTCGTCTTCGATCGAGAGACCGTTGGGGCAGGTGCCAGTGGGTTTGCCCCCGGAATCCAAATCAACATCGGTCGTAATGAAAAGGAAAGAAGCCTCCTCAGTCGTGGTTCAAAGATTTGGCAAGAGATTTATCCCCATGGGCAATGGCCCAGCGGTCGAAATTGCGATGTATTTTGGTTGACGCGGGATCCGGAAGAACTCACGCGAACGAGCTGTGGGGTCGGTACCGCCCCATCGACGTCTTTCGCGCTCAGGGAGAGGCTTTTATCGCTGCCGCAATTTTTGATTCCCGGCGATATGGTCGTGGCGCTGGATCGGGGGTCTTACTGTCCAGTCAATTCCATTGTTCAGGATTTGGCCCAAAGGCTCAAGGCTGTCGGGACTTCGATACGGGAGCGCACATCGATTTCACGGATACGGCAGAGACACAGCCATATTAGTCTTCAGACCTCTGATGATAGCGAACTCTCGGCAAGGCGGGCCGTTCTGGCAATCGGTCCATGGCTGCCAGAGTCACCGTTGCGCGCGCATTTCGCGGAGGAGCCGCGAGTGCGAGTTAAAAAGGTCGTCGCGCTTCACCTGGCGGCGCGCCCTACAACGAACTGTCCAATGGTCGGCTTGTTCGATGATTATGCGTTCCTGATTCCTATGATCGAGGAGGGGTATTGGTTGTTCAGTTTCACCTCGCAAGAATGGGATGTGAGACCTGACCCCGGCGGGCTGCACATCAGTTCGGATGATCTCGCGCGCGCCACCGCAATCCTGGCAAAATGGTTTTCCCCTGACAGCCCCGCCGTGGTATCGGCGCGTGTGTTCTGCGACTGCTATTCTGACGATGGGGTTCCGTTCTCTCGTCCAGCTCAAGATGTCGCCGGACTGTATGTCATTGGCGGCGGTGCAGGTAACGGGTTTCGTTTTGGGCCCGCGTGCGCGGAAGAGGCAATTCGATCGTTGTATTCTCACCATTGATAGTCGTCGGCGTGCCGTGATGAGAACACATCTGCCGATTGGTCTCGAAGCCGATTCCTATCATAAAGTTGCAGATCCCGTTCGCGAGACGTCGAGATCGACCATGATTGTCGATCTCAGCGCCATTGAAGCCAACTATCGAAAGTGCCAGGCGCTTGCGCCTCGCAGCGCTTGCGGCGCCGTTGTCAAGGCTGATGCCTACGGTCTTGGCGCGACACGTATAGCGTCCTTCCTGGCTTCCCTCGGTTGCGCGCATTTTTTCGTCGCCGATGTGGAGGAGGGCGTTGCCCTGCGCGATGTGCTGCCATCTTCCGCAAAGATCTATATGCTCCACGGCGCTCTGCCGGGCACGGAGCTGGCGGCCGAGCAGCACAATTTGTTGCCGATCCTCAATAGCAGGGAACAATTGGAGGCCTGGCTTCGGCATTGCCGACTTCGCAATCGCGCACTGCCAGCAGGAATTCATGTCGACACTGGCCTGTCTCGATTGGGTTTTCCCATTGATGAGTTGCACACAATCGCCGAAAATAGAAACGGGTTATCTGAATTGCCTGTCGTGCTGTTCATGAGTCAGCTCGCCTGTGCAGAGTGGCGAAACGAGATCTGCCTCCAACAACTAAATCGGTTTCGCAGACTTGCCCATTTGTTCCCGAATGCGATTCGTTCTCTATCGAATTCGGCCGGACTGTTTGCCGGACGTGAGTTTCATTTTGACCTCATAAGAACGGGTGGAGGAATTTTCGGCTTCTCGACGTCCGATGACCCCGATTTCAAACCAATGCAAGTCGTTCATCTGCGAACGCAAATTATTCAATGCCGTAAAGTCGAGCATGGCGAAGCGATTGGATACTTCAGGTCCTACACGGTAAAGAAGCGGATGCGGGTCGCGACCGCCGCGATCGGTTATGCAGATGGATTTCCGCGTACTCTGGGCAATCGAGGGCATGTCTTCATATATGGTCGTCGTGCGCCTATCGTCGGCTTCGTTTCGATGGACCTTGTTACCATTGACGTAACTGACCTGCCCGAGAGTTGGACCCCGCCCGGTACGGTGGTGGACCTCATCTGCCCCGAGCAGACCGTCGCGGATATGGCGTCAGCCGCGAAAATGCTGAGCGACGAATTGACCACGGCGATAGGACGGCGATGCCGCAGGCTTTACGTCTCATCCGAACGAGATGATGTGAGGCACCGGTGAGCTCCTCCACGCTCCGATCCCAGCAAGTCAATCGAGCGATCTATCTAGGCGATGAAGGCATACGCCTCATGCGTCCGAGCTGTTTCACGGCCGAGGTGCGTCAATTTCATCTCCGTGAGAGACTATTTTACCTCGATCTCCTGTGTGCGACCCAGTATGGGTTGATCATAGAAGTGGGTTGTAGTGGCTACCGCCTTATTGGCATCAAAAACGATGACAATGATTATCTTGGCATTGAAATAAATCCACCTCGTATGCGCCGGTTGAAGAGTAGGAGAGGAGCGGTAATCCGCTGCGAGGCCGGAAAATTCTTCAAAAGAACGCGGTTAATCGATGAGATAATGCACCGATATGATGGAAAGGTGCTTTGCATACTGCCATTTAATTTTATTGGCACGATGGATGCGCCAATAGAATTTCTGACGCTGGTCTGTAAAGCGCCTTTTGATCTAGCTTTGTCGCTCTTTTCGACGAGCGAGACGGCAACGGTGGCTCGCCACGAATACTATGACCTTTGTGGAATTACCGTTCAGGGGGTGGTGCGCACGGATGACTATGTTCGATTAGATTGCTCCAACGGTTTTCAGGCGTTCGCCTTCGATCCGGTCTTTCTGGTGAACCGCATATCCTCGTATGGCTTCCGCTTGAACGAGATAGAACATCACGATGTCTGTAACTTCCTCCATTTCAAAAAGGGGGCCTCCTGAAACGAGGGGGCGGGATGATGCCAAGCGAGCCCACAAACAGATATTCGGACATCGACGCCAGCCGGATTACTGGAACGCAAGCAGCACGAAAAGCCACGGCTAGTTGCATAGGCCGGCACCATTAGGCAACGAAGAGCTTACAACAGGCCAAGCCGAGACCTGCGACACGCGCCGATCGGGAAGGTGCCCCAATCCAGGAGTTTCTTTCGGCTTCGTCACTGCTGCCTAGATGAAGCAGAAATCGTCCCTCCCAGCCTTGGCGTTCCGAGAGCAAAGCCTCCTGTTCGGCTTTCTTGAAACTGTGTCGTCCAAGTCACCAAAGGGCTGGGGCTTCGGCCTATGTTGACCTGGAGCGAGGATTTCCATGTACGATGTCTACTTGAACGAACGGAACGACCTTCTCGTCATTCCTCGAGGCAATTCCATTCCGATCGATCTCAACAGGAAGTGGCGGAAGAAACGTATCGTGCGCTCGGTCAGCGAGCAAATCCGCGAAGATGTCCGGATCTACGGCTACCATCGGCGAAAGTTGCCGCTAAGTCGTTCGATGAACGCCTTAGCTGACAAGCTCGCTTGATCTACAAACAACGAGCGATCGGCAAATAAATTGCGAACGGTCGTGAATTCTAGGCGTTCCATTTCCGAACCGATTGGCGCGCCGAGAGCACCGAGCCTCTTTTTCTGGGCCGGCAAGCGACCGCCTACCACACGCGGGACTTGACTTCAATCCGAGCGACTTCTGCGCCGCAGTGGTTCGCATATCCGTGTTTGAAACCATGCCGCGATGGGAGCCAATTTGGGAACAGCGGATGCGGATTCCGGTTCAGCAGCCTCCGTTAAAATCCAGCCGAACTAGTTCCACAAATCGGATCCGGTTCATTAAGGCGAACTTAAGCGATCGCACCTGCCCTACGGCTCGACGGCGCCAATGACGGGCAGCTTCGCCGGCTATTTGGCTTCTTTCCGGTCTCGCAAACCAACATACGATGGTTAGCGCCGATGGTTAGGCCGAAAATCCAGTTCGGATTCTCTAAAACGACCGGTCAGCAACTGAGGGGCTCAGGATTACGATACCTGGACGGCCGGGACCCGTGGCGATTTCTTTGCTGACATCCACACGCGCTATTTTTCGAAATTCGATTCGTTTCTAACGATGCGAGCGTGCCCGAAGTCGAAAACCCTGGCATTGCTGCCAGGGTTCTGCCTGTCGATCCTACTGAAAGGGAGGGATCAAAAGTCCATGCCGCCCATGCCGCCGCCCGGAGGCATTGCGGGACCGGGCGCGATCTTCTTCGGAAGCTCGGCAACCATCGCTTCCGTCGTGATCAGCAGCGCCGCCACCGAGGAGGCGTTCTGGACCGCGATGCGCACGACCTTGGTCGGGTCAATGATGCCCTTGGAGACAAGGTTGCTGTACTCGCCAGTCTGCGCGTCGTAGCCGTAAGAGTACTGATCCTTCTCTAGGACTTTACCGACCACGACCGAGCCATCTTCACCGGCGTTGATCGCGATCTGCCGAGCCGGCCAAGACAGCGCCTTGCGCACGATCTCGACGCCAGTCTTCTGGTCGTCGTTCGTGGTGCGCAGGCCCTTCAGCGCCTCGGAGGCCCGGAGCAGGGCGACGCCGCCGCCCGGCAGGATGCCTTCCTCGACCGCCGCGCGGGTCGCGTGCATCGCGTCATCAACGCGATCCTTGCGCTCCTTCACCTCGACCTCGGTCGCGCCGCCGACGCGGATCACCGCGACGCCGCCTGCGAGCTTGGCGAGACGCTCCTGCAGCTTCTCACGATCGTAGTCCGAGGTGGTCTCCTCGATTTGCGCCTTGATCTGGGCAACGCGGGCGTCGATGTCGGCCTTCTTGCCGGCGCCGTTGACGATCGTGGTGTTCTCCTTGTCGATCATCACCTTCTTGGCACGGCCGAGCATCTGCAGCGTGACGTTCTCGAGCTTGATGCCGAGGTCTTCCGAGATCGCCTGGCCGCCGGTCAGGATCGCGATGTCCTGCAGCATGGCCTTGCGGCGGTCGCCGAAGCCCGGAGCCTTGACGGCCGCGACCTTCAGGCCGCCGCGCAGACGGTTGACGACCAGGGTGGCCAGCGCCTCGCCTTCGACGTCTTCGGCGACGATGACCAGCGGCTTGCCGGTCTGCACCACGGCCTCCAGCAGCGGCAGCAGCTCGTTCAGCGAGGAGAGCTTCTTCTCGTTGATGAGGATGTAGGCGTCGTCCATCTCAACGCGCATCTTGTCGGCGTTGGTGACGAAGTAGGGCGAGATGTAGCCGCGATCGAACTGCATGCCCTCGACGACGTCGAGCTCGGTCTCGAGCGACTTGGCTTCCTCGACCGTGATCACGCCCTCGTTGCCGACCTTCTTCATGGCGTCGGCGAGGAACTTGCCGATCTCGGCGTCGCCGTTGGCCGAAATGGTGCCGACCTGGGCGATCTCCTCGTTCGAGGTGACCTTCTTCGAGTTCTTCTGCAGGTCCGCAACCACGGCTTCGACCGCGAGGTCGATACCGCGCTTCAGATCCATCGGGTTCATGCCGGCGGCGACCGACTTGGCGCCTTCGCGCACGATGGCGGCCGCAAGCACGGTCGCGGTGGTGGTGCCGTCGCCGGCGGCGTCCGCCGCCTTGGCCGCGACCTCGCGTACCATCTGGGCGCCCATGTTCTCGAACTTCTCCTCGAGCTCCACCTCCTTGGCGACGGCGACGCCGTCCTTGGTGATACGGGGAGCGCCGAACGACTTCTCGAGCACCACGTTGCGGCCCTTCGGACCGAGGGTGACCTGCACGGCGTTGGCGAGAATGTCGACACCGCGCAACATGCGGTCTCGCGCTTCCACGCCGAACTTGACTTCCTTGGCTGACATAATCGAATTTCCTCAGTTTAATTTCTCATCCTTCGACACGCCCGGCAAGGCGCTCGTCAGGGGTGAGTGGTGAGCGCTGGACTAGGCGGCTTTCTTCTTGGAAAACACATCGGTGAGAACGCCCATGATGTCGCTCTCCTTCATGATCAACAGTTCCTGACCGTCGACCTTGACCTCGGTGCCTGACCACTTTCCGAACAGCACGCGATCGCCGACCTGCACGTCGATCGGAATCAGCTTACCGGTCTCGTCACGGCCGCCTGGGCCAACCGCGACGACTTCGCCCTGGGAGGGCTTTTCCTTGGCAGTGTCCGGAATGATGATGCCGCCAGCGGTCTTCTCTTCGGCGTCGATGCGTTTGACCACGACGCGGTCGTGAAGCGGACGGAAATTCATAGAGGTCTCCTGAGCGTTTGAACGAGTGGCGAACGCCACATTGTAACAGCACTCATGATAGCAAGAGCCAGGCCAAAGGTGAGCGGAGCGACTCTGCCTGCGGTTCAGCTGAATCGCTCGCATGGCCTGTGTGTGTCAGTCGGAAACAGACGCCGTCATGTACACAACCAGCCAAGCTGTTGCGAACATGACATTGCGTATCGTCAAATCCGGCCATATTGAGCTCCACGGTTCTCGATTGCAGTGGCGGAGATTACTTTGATCAAAGCCGCGTGCCAGAACGGCAATCGCGTGCAGCCGCGATTGGCAAAAAAATGCATCCGATGAGCATTGCAGAAATGTCTTGCCGCCAGCTGGAGTTCAGACCATGCTGCCAGGGCTGCACATGATTAGTTTGCCAGACATTGTCTCCAGGCAGCTTGGTACGGCGATGCGTGCGATGCCGAAGAGTTCGTCAAGAAGCCCCGCTCGATGAATATGATGTAGGGGCGGAATAACAGATGTGGCAACTATCTCGATTCAGACCGGCTTCCTTAAACAGGCAGTGTGCTTTTCCAGAAGTCGCACTGTGAATTGTCCTCCTCCGGAAGTGATACACCGTCGCTCAAAAATTGACCGAGTTGATCCCGATCGTTCGTAAACCGAGAGTGAGAAGGTAGGTCTTGTTCAGTACTGGCGGTGCCGAACCAACGGAGTAGTTGTAGGAACTTACGTAGTTCGCCGCCAGAACGAAGCAATCGTCGACATAGCCAGCGCCGAAAACATACTGATTGATCTTGTTGGACTGGAGATCCCAACGCGCCGAACCCGTCACCACCCAATTCGCGGCGACTTTAAGCGAACCGGTGGTCATAATCCCCTCGCGGCGCGCCTGATAGCCGAGCTCCGGCTGCGCCGCATAGTCGCCATACGTCACGCTTGCAGACCAGCGGTCGAGGTTCGCGCTGGCCTGAGCCTCGAACCGGTTGATGTTCCTGGTCGCCTCGTCGATCCGCGTGCGGACGCTGAACGTATAGGTGCGGTTGGGCGAATAGGCGAGGCTCGCTACATAGTCGGAGTGGGGGTTCTGTAAGCCTGAACTGATGGCGGTCTTGGTGACGCCGGCGACCGCGAACGAGTTCAGCCCGAACAACTGGTAGGACTGGCCGAACATCGCCTTGATGCTGCCGCCGTGATCGAACTGCGTCGTCGCCTGCACGCCGACATTGGCGCGGCTGCCGCCCTCGACGCGGTCGTAGCCGGAGAACTTGTCGACCGCAAACAGGTTGCTGGTGTCGAATACAAAACTTTGTGCGTCCTCGTTAGGAAGCTTGCCGGCCTTTGGTTCGTCCGGCCGGATGATGACCTGCGCGATCGGCTCGACGGTCGTCGTACCCCACGGCTGCACATTGATGAAAGGATAGCGGTATTCGAGGCCGACGGTCGGCATCAGGCGGACTGTCTGGGTGTCGCCGACCGGCAGGAAGTTGGACACGCCCGGCTGGTTCGAGATGTCGGCGTTGATGGCATCGGCACGGACGCTGGCGAACGGCGTCCAGGTCTGGCCGAGCGGGTCGGTGTAGGACTTGCGCCACTGCGCCTCCGCCGTCAGACGGGTGTAGGTGCCGGGCATGCCGCGCAGCAGGCACCGCGAGGGCGTCCGCGCCAGCGGATCGGCGGACGTGAGGCTGCACAATCCGCTGCTGCTGGCGAGCGCCGTGATCGGGTCGAACACCGCGGTTTCGCGGGTCAGGTTGGTGAAGTTCACCTTGTAGCTGAACTCGCCACCCAGGATCGAGCTGTTGATCACGTTGTTGTGGTCGATGACCGGAGCGACCACCGGGACCTGGTTCTGGTTGCCGGAGTAGCTGCGATAATGGATCGCGCGCGCATCGAAGAAGCTGCGGTTGCCGACGCCGGTCAGATAAAGCTGCGAGATCGCCTCCGTCGGCAGCGACATGAACGATCCGAACGGATCCTTGTACTGGGCGAGCCGGTAGTCGGACATGAAGAAGTAATCGGACAGCAGCACGCCGTCCCAGCCCCAGACCCATTTGTCGTTCAGCGCGAACTGCCCCTTGGTCTCAATGCCCCAGCGAAAGCTGCGGTGACCCGGCTGGCCTTTGAAGACGTCTTGATCGAGCTGGTCGATGCCGTAAAGCCGGATCTGATAGGAGCCGTTCGACAGGCGCTGGCGGAATTCGCCCTGCAGCAGCACGCCCTGCTTCGTGGTGAAGCGCGGGTTGAAGGTCGCGTCGAAGTCGGGCGCGAGCGCGAAATAATAGGGGACTTCGACGCCGTACCCGAACGCTGTGTACGAGGTGAAGCCCGGCATCAGGAAGCCGCTCTTGCGCTTCACGGTCGGGTCGGGCGTCGAGAAGTAGGGCAGATACGCCATCGGAACGCCGAAGAACTCGATCTGGGCGTTCTCGAAATAGAGCATCTTCTCCTGCTGGTTGTGGATGATGCGCGCGCCCTTGACCTGCCAGAGCGGCGGCTTCTTCGGATCGTCCTTACAGGGTGCGCAGGCGGTATAAACGCCGTTGTCGAACACGGTGTAATTGCCGCTCGAACGGTCGGCGCGGGTCGCCGCCATGCGGGTCTGGTCTTCGGTGTCGACGCGCAGCGAATCGACGAACCCGTCACGGTAATCGTCGCTGAGATCCATGATGTTGGCGTAGGTGATCTTGCCTTCCGCATCGGTCATGCGGATGTTGCCTTCGGCATGAAGACGCTTGGTCTTCTGGTCGTAGATGACCTTGTCGGCCTCGACGCTGGTGCCGTTGTAGAACATCTGCACGTTGCCGACCGCCGAGATGCGCGAGTTGTTATAGTCATAATCGATCTCGGTCGCCTGAACGAGCATGTGATTGTCGTCGATCAGCTTTGCCCTGTTAGCTCGCGGTTGGTGCTGATTGTAGATGAAACCCTGCGCCGATGCGGTCGCGGGCGCAATGACGGCACAGGCAGTCGCAACAACACCCGCGACCATAAGCATTAAGCCACGGCGGCCAGCGATCGCAACTGTCCACTCCAGAGGTGTCGCTGGCTCAGTAAGGCGTACCTGCCGAGCGGAAGAAGAACGGCGACAATCCCGCCTAACGCTCGAGCAGCACGATCCTCGCGACGGCTCCAACATAGCATTGATTCCAATCAATCGGACGAGTCCATCTGAGCCTTTACGGGATTGCGAGCCGTCTTCGACAGAACGGAATGTCTCGCGTCTGAAGCAATCGACGTGCCATTGCATCTTTGCTGACGTTGGCGAGCATGACTGTAGATTCTGCGACATTGATGTCTCGGATTTGACGCGGATCGGCGCAGCCACGACGCGGATTGTCAATGGTGACGATGCTCGAAGCTTTGGTCCGTGCAATCACAGCTGCCACAGCGCGCTCTCGGCCGGTGTTCACGCTCGTAAGCGCGATGAACTAGAACGCTCGTTGCCGTGCGAGTTACCAACCTCATGAAGGCGCAACCGCCAAGCCAGTCCGCCGGCTCTGCCCTACCGGAAGCCTCTTCAGTACGCCACGATGTTCGATCTGACGATCTTGTGCTCGTCGAGTATGTGTTCGCCCTCAGCGAACCTTGCTGAATTGCCGCCGTCTTCTGGCCGGGTTTACTTCTATGAAGGCCGCTTAGATCGCCGCGTTCCGGGCGGCCAACAAAGCAATCAGTGGCTTTCAATTGCCGGTGCTGCGCTTGCCGCGATCAGTGCTGCTTCACGTTTGACGCCAGAACGTTGGTAGCACCTGGCAGCAAGTATCACCCGTGTCTTTGATTTGCAGAATCGTCCCTGAAAATGGTGGTCCGGGACAGACTGAACTCAATCAAGGTCAATGCCCTGATCCATGAGCGGCCATCATTATTGGAGCGGCTCCACCATTCTTGGCCAGCAGACAACGGCTCAGAATGCCATTCGTCGCCTCGGTAGCCCAATTGTCCGCAATGGATCGTTCCACGTTTACGCGAGGAAATCCTCTGCCGGGATCGCCAGCCTCTTGGACAAAAGCGTCAGCCAACGAATTCCGCAATCCTGAGATTGTTTCCGTGTCGGACGGCGAGATCGCGCAAACCGCAGCTTTATTGCCTGCGTCCATGTACACCTGAGGCCCAAAGGCGTCACGGCTGGCATTAAAGGCCATGATCAGGGTGTAGGTGATGCTGGTGCCGTTCGAGGATGTAAATGTATGGCTTCCCCGCGAGGCGACAGTGGATATCGGATCAAAAATGGCAAGCCAATCCCCATAGAGCTTCGGACGCTGCTGCCCGGTAACCTTTATTCCGGCAAAATCCGCAACCTGATCCTCCGCACATTGTTCTGGAATGCGACGAATGCAGTTCGGTTGTTGGTCATCGCTGCTCAGCGACTTCGTCCAGCGGCGGGGGCACGAGAGCGCTGGAAAGCTGGCGCTAGCCTGCGCATTGCTCTGATCGAGGCAGAAGAGGTCGACGACAGCTCTGGTCGGCACGGGACGTCGTTGCAATTGCTCGAAATCCAAGATTGATAGCGAAAGGAACTTCGCTCGAGAATTCCCCGAACCGCAGTCATTGGAGCAGGTGACCGGCGCCACAGACATGCTCGCCACCAGCATGGATATGCCGGCAAGCAATACGAGGCCCACGAAACATAGGTGCAAAAAATATCGTGATTGTCGAATCGGCCTAACGACTGGCATGGCTATGAAGTCCGCCGCCGACTGCGCCGAGGCGATCGCCAACGACCAATCGTTCCTCTGTGCTGTGGCTCAGATGTCACTGCTCCCTGCCAAGGTTCTTTGTGTCTCTCAAAGGCGAAAGCGACGCCGTCTCGTGACTCGTCACCACATCATCGATGCTGCGAAGCGCGGGTGCCGATGCCGTGCACAAAAAGCAATCTTCGTGCCTCGCGCACAGTGCAGTTTTGCCAAGGCTTCGTGGTATGTGCGTGCCTTCGAGACATCGGTGATTGTCTGGATCCGGACAAACTCGGTGCAGCAGTGCGTCGGAATGCGTGCGCCAACGACTGACAATATGCCGACGCCGGTTGATGTGCGTATTGGAGCGGTACGCTTATCCGTGCGAGGAGTCCGGTGGTCATCTTTAAGCCGCGACCGGCCGACCCGGAGTCATCCCCAGGAACGTTCGGCGTGATCGCGTCCCGCTTCAGGCCGAGCAATCCATGACTGCGATCTCGAAAAGTCGCGACTGCGCGAATTTGGAAAGACAGCCGTTAGCTGGCAGCGTGACATTTGGCCGGTCGCTAACTGCGCTCGAGGTGATTGCCATTGTCATTCAGGAAGCGATCACCCCGCCCGAAACCCCGCCCCATCAAAAGCGGCCGCTCTAAAGTGCGACGAAGGCGATCCGTTGGCCGCTGGAGGCACATCGGAATCTGCTATTCGCTCCTCGTGCAGGTCCCGATTGCCCCCTGATAAAGCTGTCGTTGCAGGGCAATTGCTGCGGCGTTCCCGTGACAGGCTCCCGTTCGTGTCACATTGATCGTAACCGGTATGAGCATCCACGTCGGCGGTGATCAGCGTGCGCGAGCGTAGCGCGTCGGCATCCAATACTGGCGCATGGCCTCGACGACGGCTGGGATGTCGTCGTGGGCGTTGCGCAGGAACTCCTCGGTCTCGCTGCCTTTCCTTGGCGGTCCAAGCAGTGGACGGCCTTGATCGTCGACGCAATGCAGCAGGATGGGCAGGAGCAAGCCGTGGTTTATGTTGCGGGTGTCGAGCAGCGGGGCCCAGGCCGATAGTCTCAGCCGCATGGCGGCATGGAATCCCTGGCACCACGGCCGCGCATCAACGTCGCCATTCGGCTTGCGGGCGTGGGTCGGAGCGAACCGATGTGGTGCGGTGGAAAGAACGTTGCTGATGTTGTTGTGGCGGAGCGCGACGGCCGAAATCGCGGCGAACTCCGGCGTGCCGCCGTGGTTGAATGCGTCGGCGTCGATGGCGAGTAGCGGGCAGATCCAGTCCGGCGGGCCGATCGACACCGGTCCGGCCACGATCGCGGCGACGTAGCCGTCGAGCACGGCAAGACTCGTAGCGACGGGATTCTGCTCGGCGCGAGCCTGCAGCCAATGCTCGAGTTCGTCGAGCGGCATCGCGGCTGCCGCCATCGATGGTGAAGAGGACGAAGACGAACGGCGCCGCCGGCTCATGCAGCGGCCTGTGCGCTGAGCTCGCGGGCCGCCTTCCAGTTCCAGGCGAGAAGTTCGTGTAACTGGTGGCTCCTGGTCTGACCGGAGACGATGCGCTCCAGCACATCGACCAGATAGGTCTGCGGATCGAGTTCGTGGAGCTTTGCCGTATTGACCAGGGATGAAAGAATTGCCCAGCTCTCGGCGCCGCCCTCGCTGCCGCTGAACAATGAGTTCCGCCTTCCCATTGCAATCGGGCGCATCGAACGCTCGACGGTGTTGCTGTCGACCTCGACGCGGCCGTCGCGAAGAAACAGCGTCAGTCCGTCCCAATGGTTGAGCGTATAATTGATGGCCTCCGTCAGCTTCGACTGGGAGAACAGCTGGTCGAGCATCGAGGCCAGCCGCACCTTCAGCTCCTCCATCAACGGAGCGGTCCTGGTGCGGCGGACGGCAAGCCGCTGTTCGGCACTCGAGCCGCGGATCTCGGCCTCGATGGCGTAGACCACCTGCAGGCGCTCGATCACCTCGCGGGCGAACGGCGACTGCATTGTCTTGTACACCTCGACGAATTTGCGTCGGGCATGGGCGAGACAAAAAGCCAGCTGGATCACGCCGCCATGACCGCGGGCAAGCGCCTTGTAGGCGGCATAGCCATCCACCTGCAGGATGCCCGAGAAGCCGGTCAGCTGCCCGGCGATCTCCTTGGTGCCGCGGCCATCGGCAAATACGTAGGCAACCGCCGGCGGGGATGGGCCGCCCCATGGGCGATCATCCATCGCATGCGCCCAGAACTGGCAGATACGGGTGCGATGTCGTCCGGGATCGAGCACCGGCATCGGCGTCTCATCGCAGAACAGCCGCGGCGAAGCCTGGATCGTCCGCAGTTGGACCTCATAAAGGCTTTTGAGCCACCATGCTGCACGCTTCACCCAGCCAGCAAGCGTCGCGCGGTCGAGATGAATGCCCTGGCCGGTCAGGATCTGCGCCTGGCGATACAGCGGCAGATACCAGGCGAACTTTGAGACCACCACATGAGCAACGAGTGCCGTCGATGCCATGCCGCCCTCGATCAGGCGTGGCAGCGCCTTGGCCTGGACCACGCCGTCGGTGCAACCGCGGCAGGCGTATTTGGGGCGGATCGTGCGCAGTACCCGCAGGATCGCCGGGATGACGTCCAGCACTTCGCTGACGTCTTCGCCGATCCGGTGCAGAACGCCCCGGCAGCACGGGCACGCCGTCGCGTCCGGCTCGAGCACCTGCTCGCAGCGCGGCAAATGCCTAGGCAGCGCGCCGATGTTGCGCCTTGCCTTCTTGCGTGGCTTCCCAGCCTGCTTCGTCGCAGGCACATGGTCGTTGGCCGGCGCAGGCGGTGTGACGCCGGTCGCGAGGTCATCCAGTTCGAGCGCGAGCTGTTCGTCCACGATCGCCGCCAGCCGCTCCGAGCGCTTGCCGAAGATCATCTCCTTCAGCGTCTGCATCGCCACACGCAGCTTCTCGTTCTCGGCATCAAGCGCGAGCACCATCTCGGTCAGAGCTGCTGCGTCGGTCGGAAGAGCTTCGGGGCGAATCGCCATGATCGAACGATACATCCACGCATCATAGGCTCCAGCAAAATCTTCGCTTCTCAGCCGACAACGGTCGGCCGCTTCACAGGTTCAGGTGAAACACGCGTCCACTGAAGGCCGTCGAGCAGCATCGCGAGTTGTGTGGCACTCAGATACACGACGCCGTGGCGGACCGGCGGCCAGGTGAAGTGTCCCTGGTGCAACCACTTCGTCACCAGCACCATGCCGCTGCCGTCCCACGCCAAAAGCTTCACCCTGTCCGCGCGTTTGCTGCGGAACACGAAGACGTCGCCGCAATATGGGTTTGCGCGCAATGCTTCGCTCACCAGCGCCGACAGCGTGTGCACCGACTTGCGAAAGTCGACCGGCTGTGCTGCCAGCACCACCTTGAGGCCGGGCCGCAAAGCAATCAACGAACGCTCCAAAGCGCCGATAACACCGTCGAAAGCGTCGCCAACTCAACTCCGGGTTCAACCCGGATACGTGCCCCTCTCACCTCGATCTCGATCATCCCGCCAGGCTTGCCTGGGGGCAGCGTCATCTGCGGCGTCACTTCATGCGCAGACGCCAGCCGGTCCGGCTCGTCTGCCGTCGCCGGACCGCTCTCGGAAGTGATCCGTACCGGTACGAAGCCTGGCGCCTGAAAGCTCGCTGCCGTCGCGAACTTGCGCCGCCACACCGTCAGCAGCCCACGGACAACGCCATGGCGCCGGGCGACCTCGGAAATATTGACCCCTTCCTCGAAGCTCTCCGCCACGATCCGAGCCTTCTCCTCCGCCGTCCACTGCCGCCGCCGACGCTGCCCCGTGATCACCTCGATCCGACGATAGGAGCCGCCTTCCTGCCTGGCATCAAGCATGGCTTCATGCATGGCATCTGCCATAGCCCACCTCCAAAAAACAGTTCATGCCAGGATCTATCGCAGCTCCGTCGCGCGATGCCCAGGTGGCGGGCTCATGCCGGTTACCATTGATCGCTGCCATGGATGGAGGGGCCGGGCGAGCACATTTAATATATACGTTGATATACGTTGTGCAGGGGCGTCTGGCGTGGGATTGCGGTATCGAGAATGAAACTCACCCGATCCTTGCGCCAATGGAAAGACAAACAGTGTCGTCTGTAGAAGTACACCAGCACATCGTCTCACTTCTTCAGAAACCGAATCCTGTTATCCTGGATATCGGCTGCAATGACGGAACCGATACGCAACATTTCCTCAACCTGTGTCCGCAAGCTCAAATCTACAGCTTTGAGCCGGACCCCAGAGCGATCGCGCGTTTCAAGAAGAAGCTGGGCCCGTCCCTCGATAAGGTGAAGCTGCTTGAAATCGCGATCAGCGATCGAAACGGAACGATCGATTTCCATCCAAGCAATGCAGATGGTGATGCGAAGGAGTGGGACCTTTCCGGTTCGATACGCCGCCCGAAAAATCATCTTACCGAGTATGATTGGGTTCGTTTCGATGGCCCCGTCCCAGTTCAAACGCGGCGGCTTGATGATTGGTGCAACGAAGCTGGGCTGAACACGGTCGATTTCATCTGGATGGATGTCCAGGGAGCCGAAGCCGACGTGATTGCCGGCGGCATGCAGACCTTGAGCAACACGCGATTCATCTACACGGAATATAGCGACCGGGAGCTCTACGAAGGGCAACTGTCGTTACAAGCCATTCTTGATCTATTGCCGTCATTCGAAGTAGCGGCTCATTATCCCCGTGCTGTAGAAGGTGATGTATTGCTCAAGAATACGCGCTTCTAACACCTGCCACATATCCGGCCCTCATTCACCGCTGGAAGACCTGCCCCGGTTCTCTGCAGCGTGGCGCTGCAGGACGGCCGATCACCAAGCGAATACTGCGGTCCGGACAGACGCGTTCCAACGTTCCGTTCTCGTCGCGGTGGCCATACAGGCCTTGGCGATAGCGCACATAGGTGGAACCCTCGATAATTTCTGTGGTTGTTTGGAGATCATTTGTTTGGCGGGCTGGCACGGCCCGCGACTCTGAGGCGAGCAGCTCGAGCTTTCTCAGATGCCCGGACCAACACTACCAGCTGTCGCTCAAAGCGTTTAATCGTCTGAACTGCCGCTGTATGCTCTGGTCCTCTAGGAAGCCGATCCACTGCTTCAAACAAATGCCAAAGCAACTGCATCAGTTCTCGTAGATCCTTAAGATGCGCCACTTCGATTACGCGCTTAGCGTCGCTATTGTGCGTCGATGAGAAGGCATGCTGAAACATTCGCGTTCAGCCCTTAGCCCGTGGGGTGGTGTATAGCGAGTTTGTCGCCCCTCGTCGGCTGCAGCCTGTAATCTGCGATACGTCGCTGGTACAATGCATCGTCGGTGAGCTTCTGCGCCATCATGTGTGAATATGCCTCCATCAGCGCGTGATCCCCAAGAATCAGTGGCTCGGTGCGGGAGGCGAATCCATTCATTGAACGAAGACCTGCAATGACCGTGCCATCACTAGCTCAATGCAAGAAAAACATAGATATGAGGATGGCTAGCTCGCAATTGATCGCAATATCTGGCCGGTTGTAAACCCGGCATGCTGGTCGGCACTGTGCATGTTACTGTCCGGAGCAGGAATTGTGTCGGCTTGGCCTGGCGAGGATCATCTGATCGCTCGCAAGCCACCTGCGAGAAAGAGATAGAGTAGATGGGGGCCATGCTTGCGTCCGCCTCGGAGCAGGTGGCGCTCTCGGCATGCTCCTGGATCCGAGCTTTTCCTGGTCAAGAAGGTTAACTCTCAGCCACCCTTTCAGTCGATTGAGAGCCGCGGCAGCGGACGAGCGCCGCTGATTAGATGGGCCTGCGCAGCCACTTCAGCAAGATAGTCATCCATCGCACTTCGCGCGGTGGCTGTACCAGGGTGGCGGAAGTTCACGGAAATTCCATCCTGCCAGCGACTGACCCATAGGTATGTCTCGCGAGCATCGGAGCTACGGCTGATCAGAAATCTCGTCCGCCAGTGGGGCCAGCAGTCCGATCCGGGCACCGTCCGATTGTCCATATAGGATACCATAAAGCGGTCGCGCAGGGTGGCGCCGAGCAACTCCATGGCCTTTGTAAATGGCACCTGAGCCGTTTTCTTGCCGCGTTTGAGTTCGAGCCGGGCGGCGTGCAGGAGTTACGACAACGTATCTGCCACGCGGAAGCTCACCGGACTCATCCCGACATACCATCCAACCGAACGCATCGACTGCAGATCGTATCTGGTGTGAAAGGGCGCAACGGCGTGGAACTGTCGTTGGTTCGCCAGTGTCTTTCCTGCCAGCGCCAGACAGGCGAAAATTCCCGTCACCGCGTTTCCGCCCCGCGACCTGCAGCTGCGATCGAACTCGGATGCGCCAGCCGCATCGAGCAGCCACATTTTTCCGCTCCGCTGCAAGGATCTTTCCGGCACATCGAATGGTAGCGGAAAGTCCGGCAATTGACCGCCGTTCGCCGCGATCAGCTCGCGCCAATGGCCGATAGCAGGATGGTCATCGGCTAGATCGGTCAGTCGCGCTCGTTCGGCCTCGGCGTGATCCAGATAGCTGTGCACCGCTGCCAGCCGGGGTTCCACTCGACGGATCGCGGCTGTGTACAGCTCGTGGATCTCATACGGTACCAAGGCCATCGAGTAGGCATCGCTAACAGAGTGGTCGGCGGCGAGCACGAGGCTCGTGGATATCGGCCGGCTGATCGTCACGAAGACATACGCCGGCCAGCGCAGCGGGTCGGTCTCCGCGTCAAACAGTGTTTCGAGGAGCTGAGCAATTTCGTCGCTATCGGCGCAGTCACTCACCACGGTTTGCTCAAGCGCTGCAGCGCCTGGATCAATCGTGGCGCGATGCATTGCCGATCCATCCTTGGCCAATCGGCTGCGTAATACCTCGTGCCGATCGACCCAGCCGAGGATCGCTTTGGTCAGCGCAGCGGCGTTGAGCTCGCCTGGCAGCTCGAATGCTGCGCCGAGCCAGCCCGGTCGGCCATCGTAGCAGAGCAAAGATGTTCCTCTTGCACATAGGACGGGCGGCGCGGGTCAGCCCGCCAGCTGATCGGCTCGGGGACGTTGATCCGCCAAACCATCAGCCGCCCAGGCTGCCGATCAAGATCGCCAAATTCTTTGATGTCCATGAGCGAGTCCGTCGCGGTCATAGACGCAAGCTGCGCGCCTGGCGCAGCGGCGACCGCCAAATCCACACTATCGAGGCCAGGCCAAGCACGCTGCTCGCGAGCAACGTGGTACGCAGGCTCGTCGCAGCAGCGGCCGCGCCGCCGGCCAGCGCACCCAATGAGGCCAGTCCCCACACCACGCTGCGGATACTCGCATTGATCCGGCCCTGTAAGTGCGGCTGGACCAACGCATATCGAATGGGAACCTGCTGCACGTTGTAGATCCCTTGGCCGATCCACAGCATGAATTGGGAGAGCGTCACACATGCCACTGCGGCCCACCAGGGCTGGGTGAGCAGGGCCGCCAAGCTCATTCCGCCGGCGCTCACCGCCAAACCGATCATTAAAGTTGCGCCGAGGCCGATCGCCCGGCCCACCCGCGGTGAGCTAACTGCGCCGACCACACCGCCAAGCGCACCGATGCCGAGCACCATGCCGACGACCCGGCTGTCAAACCCGAGATCCTTGGTCAAATGCAGCAGAAACGCCGCAGAGTACGCGTTGTGCCAAAAGATGAATGTGCCGCTGGCCAACGTGACTGCCCGCAAAATCGGATTGCCGAACAGGCTTGCCAGCCCCTCGGCCACTTGGCCGAGTAGCGCGCTCGGCGCGGCCCCCGAGCAGCTAGCGTTACGCAGGGGCACCAGAGACAGCAGCGCCGCGGCAAGCAGAAATGAAACCGAGTCCGCCAGTATTGCGGTCGGGGCAGAGAATTCGTTGACGAGCCAACCGGCCAGGAACGGACCTGCCGCCATCGCGCCCGCTTGGCTGAGCTCCAATGAACTCTGTGCCCGAACCAGCTGTGAGCGATCTAGCACGGTGGGTATGCACGCCAGATAAGCCACGTCAGCGATCACTGCGGCGACCCCAACAAGCATGCTCGTCGTGTACAAGTGAACCAGTCCAAGACGTCCAAGGCCGGCGAACAAGGGAATTGTGGCCAGCGTCGCCGCCATCACCAGATTGGCGGTCAAAAGGATCCGCCGATGCGGGAGGCGGTCCACGACGACCCCGGCGAACAGACTCACCACCAGGTACGGCGCTCGACCGCAGGCCAGCAGCAGCCCCGTTTGCGCCGGTCCCGCGTCCAGCAACGTGATTGCGGTTAGCGGCAGCGCCAGCATGGTCACATTAGAGCCCAGCAGCGAAATGGTCTGGCCAACGAGCAGCGCAAGATAGCTTCGCGGCAGTCCGCGAAGCACGGCGGAACAGCGCGGGCGGCTCACGCGTCGCCAGACAGGCCGGGAGCCGACAGATACCCCAGTCGGCTCAGCTCATTTTCGGCGATCTGCTCGAACTCCTCGATCTGGGCTCGCGTCAGATCTTGGACGTAACGACCGATCCTGCCTCGGTGCAGCGGCTTCCCCGCTGCCTCGGCCGCCGGATGGCCGTGCGGTTGTTCGAACAATACGTGCTCGTATTCAGCGTGACGCAGCACGGCCTCATCCCAAGGCAAGCCGAGGTGATCCAGGATTCGGGCCAGGGTGGGACGGGGACTGCTTACAAGATCCTCGTAACGCACCTCAAGATAGCGGCCAGGCGGCGCGACTCGATGTGGTTGGGATACCACTTCCAGCCAACCGCGCGCGGCATCGGCAACAGTTCGGTATCCCCAATCGGGAACGGTTTTCAGATGAGAGGCGGCAACGTCGCGGCCGTCCCGCACGATATGCACGAAATGTGCGCGGGGCCACAGCCGAGCGAAGGCGTCGGTCTGGGCGATCTTGCGCTGCAGTTTCAAGCCCCAACGCCGGGCCCCGCTACGTGCTCGGCGCAACTCGCCCATCTCGTTGATAAGGCGGCATCGGTCGGCGAACGAAACAATGTCGTCGCCCATCTCGACCATGACCTTGCTGACCAACCCACGCACATCATCGAAGTCGAGGCCGAACCGGCGGCACTGGACCACAAAATGCACCCCGTCATACCAGACGGGATCGACCGTGCTTTTGGTCATGCCCGCGACACGCGAATCGCCGGCCGCCAGCAGGTCGATCGCACGCAAGATGTGCGGACCGAGATTGGGCGGTTCGAGGAAGTCGATCTCCGGCCCGGCTACCAGATCCATATGCGAATCCAGCACGACACTCAGCAATGTGGTGCCCGAGCGGTTCTCGCCGCCGAGCAGCACCGGCGATGTGGAAAATGGATTGGGCAGCGGCATGGCCGTGTCCTCTGTTGGAAAATGCCTACTCATCCGCGGACGGGTCCGGTGAACCAGCGCCGAACCGCCCCCGGGGTGGCCACGAAATGATCCCTGGCGAACCGTACAGCGGCTGCGACTGGGTCCGGGTCGCCGCCGGTGCTATCCATGCGGGACAGCGCCACCGGCAGGGCCTCTCCAGCAGCTTCGACGGCCGCCTGCACATCGGCGTCGGATACCGCCGCCGATGGCATGAAGCGGCCACCGTACTGCATGAGAAAACCCCGTGCCCACATCTCCTGGAAAAAGGCGTGGCCAAGTTCGGCGTTGGCAAATACGACATCGAACATAGTCGGCCAGGCGAATGCCCATGCCGCGACCTGCTGTCTGGTGAAGACCTCGTTGAGCCCCTTGATCAGCTGCTCGCCAACCTCGCGCATCCGAGCCTGCAACGTCCCGTCGCGCAGCGCGTGCAGGGTGCTCAGTGCGGCCGCGAACGGGGTAACCTCGCGCTGGTAGGTGTTGCCCATGTATGTCTTCTCGGCGGCGGCGAGTACGTCCGCGCGACCCGCGACTGCGGACAGCGCCATTCCATTGGCCAGTCCTTTGCTTAGCGTGATCAGATCGGGCGTGAGGCCGACTGCCATGTGGTACCCGCCAATGCCGTAGCGGAATCCGGTCATCACCTCGTCAAGGATGAGCAAGGCGCCGTGCCGATACACCAGCCTCTGTAATTCCTGATGGTATTCGGGCGGGAAGAAGTTGACCTCGGGGGTGATGATCACCGCGGCGACGCGCTGGACACTTGCCAACTCGTCGAGCAAGTCCAGGTTGTAGCGGAAATCCACGCTGTCTCGGTCCCGATTGGGCAGCCCCATCTGTGGTCGGTCCTGCAACTGCCAGTCGTGCCAGCCATGATATCCACTGGTAAGCACATGGTTCAGCCCTGTGAATGCGCGGGCAAGGCGGACGGCGGCGGTGGTCGCACATGATCCGGTGCGGAAGAACATTGAGCGTTCCGCGACGGGGAAGATCTCCGCCAACCGTTCGGCCAGTTCGACCCGGTGCACGGACAGCGGTCCAGGCAATATGCCGCCGGTACGGCGCATCTCGGCGGCTGCGTGCGCCACGACCGGCTCGTATCCGGCACCGAGCGGCGCAGCACCGCTACAAGAAGTGAAATCGACATATTGCCGTCCATTGATATCCCATGCGTGCGCACCCGAAGCACGCGTCATGACGACCGGAAAACGCCTGTTGAGATCCCATTTTTCCGACGCGGTGACGCGCAACGCGCGGCGTAATGCTGATCTGTGCGCGTCGGTCGCGGCCGCGGTTGCAGTCGGGAGGGCGGTGGACATGAGCTGTCTCCGTTTGATAATCACGCCCTTAGGTGAGCTGCGTGACTATTCTTCGAGCGATCCGCAGGGCGTTCGCCTGAATGGTGAATGTCGGATTGACGCCTCCGGAATAGGGAAAGAAGCCGCCATCCGCGACATAGAGGTTGTCGATGTCATGCACCCGGCCCCAGCGGTCGACAACGGATTGCGTCGGGTCGACGCCGGCACGGCAGCCGCCATGCAGATGTCCGCTGCCGAACTGATAATTGGAATCCTGAAAATCGACTTGTTTCACGCCGGCCTCCGCCAGCAAGTTCGACGCGCGTCGGCACAAATAGCCTAATCGGCGTTTGTCCAGCGGATGGGTCCAATAATCGAGAATGATCTTCGGCAAACCCAGCCGATCCAGGCTGGTGGCCAGTCGGACCGCATTGTTGCGCATGGGTTGGTCGGCCGCCAGGAAATGCAGCCGTAGTGTTATCTTTCCGTCGTGGTCCGTGCGCTCAACCCGACTTGCTTCGTAGATCATTCCGCCGAGCCCCGAAGGAGCCTCTTCGTCCAGGTAGTGATCGGAGATCGCAACGGTGGAGAATGGGCCACCGGCCGGGCGCGCGGACATCGGATCTATTGCGATGCTACCGGACACGTAGCCGCTGATTTTGAATGAGATGCCACTGCCGACCATGCCGGAGGCGTTGCCGATGCCGTTGGGCGCTGCCCGCTGAGCCGATCTTAGCAAGAGGGCGGCAGACTGCACTGCGTTGCCAGCGAGTACCACGCAGCGGGTGCGGACCCGCGCGCGTTGTCGGCTGAGCGTGTCCAGCCATTCCACCGAACCCGCGCGGCTGACGTTGGCCAGATCGATGCGTACAGCCTTGCTGCCGAGTGCAACCGTCAGCGCGCCGGGCGGCAGGGCGACGTCTGTGAACGGCGAGCGTGCGTCCGCCCTCGCGCCGGTAGCGCACCGGTGTTCGTTGCAAGGTCCGTCGCAATCACAGGCTGGCCGACCGCGATAGGGTACGGAGTTGATTGCCAATGGGGTGGGAAAAGGCTGCTGGCCTAGGCGTCCGCCGGCATCGGCGATCAACCGCCCCTTCGCGCTGTAATCATGCGGGGGCAGAACGGGAGGATCGCTCGGTGGCTCGAATGGGTCCACCCCGGCTAGGCGGGCCACGCCCATGCGCCGTTCTAGCTCCTCGTAAAACGGGCGTAGCTCGGCGTAGTTGATCGGCCAGGTAGGGTCAAGCGCGTCTCCGGCTACATGCGCTTGCGCATCAAAGTCGATGGTCCGATAGCGGAAGGCTATTCCGGCATACAAAGTCATTCCGCCGCCGAGCGCGCACACAGTCCAGGGACGTCCAAACGACGTCAACGTACCTGCCGCAGATCTCACTAGGGCGGTATCCATACCATCTTGGACGCTCGCCAGCGAGGCGTCGGGAGGAAGCGCCCGACCTTCCTCGAGAAGGAGCACCCGCAAACCGTGTTGGGCGATCTCGTAGGCCACGGTCGAGCCGCTGGCACCACTCCCGACAACGCATACATCAACGATATCGGCCGTCATTATCCCACCTCTGGCAACAAATATCGACGATGCGCAATCAAATCCCCATTGATCAGTGACGCCATAGCCAACGATGAACGCGCGGCAGTTATACGATTGCCCCAGACTATCCAGTGCGGCTTGGCTCGGTTACCAATGATCATCTGCCAGGTATCATCTGCCAAGTATCATCCGAACTACCGCGAGATCGTACAATGTGACGCTACGTACGATTCAAGGCCATTCAAGCCACTACCGCGTGAATATGACAGATGGTTGGGTCAGGCGGTTGTCCGATCCACCTGACCTGTGTAGCTGGCGTGGGTGAGCAAACGTGTCTGCACGATGAGCGGGCGCTCGCGAGCTCCTTGGGCTAAGCGTCGCAAAGGCCATGCGAGCAGCATTTTGAAGGCCACCAGGACTGTTGTCTCCTGAACTTTTCGCAATCATCAGACGCGGGTTAGCTGGAACAGCAAAGCCGCGCATCTTATCGGAAAAAAAGCCCGGCCTCATTTCGAGGGCCGGGCGGAAGTCAGTCTGGGCGAACGAGGCTGCTAAGCGTCGCGCCAGCTCTCGTCGACAGAGGGAGGGCTGCCGACGGTCATTTGCGGTGATGCATTCACCGCAAATTCCAATCACAAAAAGGATCGATGTCGGTCTGGCGTTGTTTTCCTTCTTACCAAGGCGATATTCACCAATGCACGGACAGCCCGAGATCATCTGTCATCGACGCAACTCATCTAATCGGTATGATCTTGACGATGCTTGTAAAGCAAAGTCGACCGCTTAGGTGTCGTTGTCGCGCCTCTGGCGGAGTGGCCCCGCCGGCTTTGCCCGGGGCCCTCGCGTCCTGCTTTGAGATGCTACAACGTGACGCTAGGTACGAATCAAGTCGTTTGAGCTGCGGCGCGTGCCATGAAAATTCAAGCTCCCGATTTCTTAATTCGCGAGTCGCAACGGTGCATGTCGTATTCTGCTTATGTGCACCGGGTCGCGCACGCTGTAACTACGCTCAAATAGTTCAAGAAAATAGCCGAGCGAACGCGACTACAGGTCGAATAGCGTCAATACGGATCGAAATTGGCGTCGGCTCGTTGATTTTCTTGGTACGAAGAGTACGGAGCGGCGGCCGATGAAATTCAGCGCAGGAAACATGAGGGGCGGAATTCCAGAAGCAATTCGAGCTGATCTCGTTGAAGAAGATCAATGGCATGATCGTTCCATTCAATGAGCTTCCTCAAGACACAGCTGCGGTGACTTTGTGGCCAGACGTCATTTCTCCGGAACGCTTGGCCGACTTCGGCTCGGTTGGCACCTTCCGTATCGCCGCGGCCGGCAGCCAACTAACGCAATTCAATCGCAATCGAGATCCACTCGCGCAGGGCGCGGACTCGAAGAAAGACAAAACTTTATCGCGTTGAGCGCCATGCCAGCCAAGCCTCTGTACGAGGCGCTCAGATCTGTGGCCGCGATGGCACACTAGCCGAGGTAGCGAGATCGTTCGACCGTAGCGTACCATGTTTGTTGGCGTAAAAATACGGGACTCCAGTACGATCAAAGCTAAGGGATGTGCTTGAGCCGTCTTCCGTGATTACCTGCTCGAATTGAGATCCAACATGAGTCGTGCGGCTGGGGACCACTTTGAAGTGTCGATAGTGACGGAAGAAGAACGCGAGTTGGCGCGGTGCAGGCAGGAAATAGCGCGCCTCAAGAATTTGGTTGTGCAGCTTTCTCAGCTCGTCCTGCGGCACGTCGCGGAAAATACCGAGGACCGGAAGCCGCAATGCAGGTGAGTCGCTTGGACGTGTGATCATAAATGACAGAGGACGGCAGCTAGACGATTTCCGTTGTGATCCGCAGCGCGGCCTCCCCATGTGGAGCCAGGGGGAGGAGAGCGGCCCCGCCTTGTTTCCCCGAGGCGGGGCCGCGCAATTTTCGGCCGAACTTTTCGTGGAACGAAGGGTCCGAGCTAATGCGCGTCGCGCGGTCCGATAGTCGAAACTCTCCATAAGCCGAAACCGATGACTGCAGTCTGGTGAAAGGACACCTCATCGAGCCCGCCGCTAAATGTCTTGGGCCCAACTTGTCAGCTCCAATTAAGTCCAGCCCGTAAGGCGTGGAACCCGTGGCAGGCTGTGCATCGACCGGAAAGTGGATCCAAACTGCGCGTGTGCACGGTGCTCGCTTTAGACCAATGGTGGTGTGCGGACACCAAGCTGCTCGATGACGCACTTTGATATCTCCGCTGGATCGCCAACCCCGCTTGCGCCAATCTCGATGACCTTCCTTGCGACGATTTCGGCGATAGGATCGTCACGATCACCAAGCAGAGCAGGCGCATTGTCCGTGCATAGGCTGAGTTCGGACATTTAAATTTGTTCCGGCCGTAGCTTGCTGCCTTGGAGCAATCGATCGATCGACATTGATCCCCGTCCTCGCTCCCTGGGGACGCTAACTTTGATGTCTTGACCAAGATGAGTCAGAACGCGGTCGGGCTAGTCTCGCTATAGCCGCCTTTGTCGTCCCACCTATAAACGACGTAGTCGAGCTGCTTGATGTCACCCTTGGCGTCGTATTGCAGTGTGCCGATCACAGTGTTCCAAGAGCCCGCTTTGATCGTGTCCATCACCTTCTTCGGATCTATGGTGCCAACTTTGGTTGCGGCTTGCGTCCAGACCTGCACTGCAGCGTAGGTGTAGAGCGTATAGCCCTCGGGGTCGATATTCTTGGCTTTGAACTTATCGACGATCACAGCCGCCGTCGTCTTCTTTCGCGGGTCGGGTCCGAAGGTGAAGAGCGTACCTGCTCCAGCTGCGCCGGTGATCGAAGCATATTCCTTGTCAGCCAGCGCGTCACCCGACATCAGGACGGTCTTCAGGCCCTGATCGCGCATCTGGCGCAAGATAAGGCCCGCTTCTTGGTGATAGCCGCCGACATAGACGAGGTCGATATTGTCGCGCTTCAGTCGCGAGACAATCGCATTGAAATCCTTGTCGCCCTTATTATAGGACTCGTACATCTTCTCAATGATACCGGCCTTGTTGAGTGCCTTCTTCGTCTCGTCGGCAAGTCCCTTTCCATAAGTCGTCTTGTCATTCAGAATCGCGATGTTCTTGCCGTTGAATTGCTTCGCGATGTACTGGGCGGCAACCTGGCCCTGCTGGTCGTCACGGCCGCAGACGCGCGCCACGTTCCACAGCTTGCGTTCGGTGAATAGCGGGTTGGTCGAAGCCGGCGTGATCTGCAGCACACCGCCATCCGCGTAGGCTTCCGAGGCCGGGATCGATGACGAAGAGCAAAAGTGCCCAGCAACGAACGGGATCTTGGCGGCAGCGACCTTTTCCGCTACCGATCGCGCCTGCTTGGGATCGCAAGCATCGTCCTCGATGTCGAGGGCTAGCTTCTTGCCGAGTACGCCACCGGAAGCGTTGATCTGCTCCACCGCCATCTCGGCGCCGTTCTTCATTTGCCGGCCGAAGGCGGACTCGGCCCCGGTTATCGGTCCAGCGACGGCGATGGTGATTTCCTCAGCCAAGGCCGCGGTGGACAGCACAATCGATGCTCCAAGTGCAAAGCCGATTAGGTTGAGTGATTTCATGGAGGAGTCCTCACAGGGTGAACGCGGCGGCGAGTAAGCTGAAGTAGGGGCGGCGCCCCCCGGCGGCGGTCAGTGCCAGGTAGCGGTCCGAGATAAAGTCATGGTCGCGCATCAAACTGTTCGATTGCACTGCTACGTGAGCGCAGGAGCCTACCTTGACTTGATGAGACAACGGTTCGTAATGCAGGAACATACAACGGTTCGGGAATTATCGGCAGACAACCCATCGCTGCGCGTCCAATCTCATACCGCCCGCTGGCTCAACGCACGGGGCTATCTTCGTTGGACACTAGCTGAATCGGGCGTTTGTGAAAGAAATAGATCGGTCCGCAACGTACGGAGCCCGTCGCGTCCGAAGCGCCGCCACTTGAGACCAGACGGTCGGTCGAGCCGAAAGTAGAGACGATCGTTCAGGTCGTGCGCGATCATCGTCTTTCGAGACGCAGAAACACTTGATGCTCGACGGCGCGTGATCGCCTTGATAACCCGCGCAAGGCAACCAGCGCGGTTTCAAATGAAGGCAAAGGCGAGCAGGCTCGAGCAGAGTAGTGCGAAGCTGGTCGCGGTCAGGACAAGGAGGCTACCGGAGACAAGGTCATAATTGCCCATGAAGCGCCCTCGATTGCAGCTAAGGAGAGACGCGCAGCCGCAGCTCGTCTCTATGAGCTTCGTAAGCAAATTATGCGATTCTGATTGCGCTATTCCTGCGTCGTCCGGGTGATTCTGCATTTTTGCAGCATTATTCGGCAGTATTCTGTTGAAGTTCTGCGTAAGAAGTGGAGCGGATCGAGTCTCTAAACGTCTGAAATAAACAGCTCTTATGCGGCGACAGGTCACTTGATTGGGCGGAGTGGCCGGCTACGTAATGCTTTTGCCGGGCTTGCGATCTCGCCTCGCATTTCGCCAGCTGCGTACTCGGTCGTGTCGTCGTTCGAGTATACCGAGCCGAACGGCCTTTCCAGCATGCGACGGACCCGTATGGGCGCAGGGCCGACGTGGAAATGAATTGCCCGCTGCTCGAGTGTACGTTCCGACCGCGTCGAGCGGTTCCGCCAACGCAAGTAGTCGAGCCAGGTCGGGCAGTGAAAGCGCTCGGTCCACAATTCCGGATCGGCAATGTCCCGCGCGATCGACCAGCCGTAGGCGCCGTTGCGCTGGCGAGACAATTGCACATCTTGCATAACACTATGAAACGCTCTGGCATTCTCCTGTGCAACTCGATATTCGATCTCCACGACGAGCGGGCCGCTGCGTCCGGTCAAGGCGAGCCGTACCTCGGGATCGGCGAGCGGCTCAGGTTCCTCACCCCGCGCGCCGATGCGGGGCATGGGCAGCCAACGGCCGATGAGTGGTGAGGCAACCATCAGGCCGGCCGACACCAGCAGCGCGGTTTCGACGCCGGCCGCGTCGGTCAGACGGCCCCAACCCCAGCTGCCAACGGCAATCCCGCCTGAGCTCGCCGCCTGATAGGCTGCAAGCGAGCGTCCGGCCACCCAGCGCGGCGCCGATAGCTGCACCCCAATGTTGAATACCGCCCACACCATCATCCACACGGCTCCCGCCAGGACGAGTGCCGCCGCGGTCAATACCGGCTCGCGGCTGAGCGCAACCGCGGCCATCGCCGCGCCCATGGACAGCGCACAGGCGCGGATCGCGGCCTCCCCGCTCAACCGCTTGCGCAGTTCGGTGATATTCAGTGCGCCGACCACCGCACCCAGGCCAAAAGCGCCAAGCATGATGCCGTAGGTCTGCGCGTCGCCATGCAAGAGATCGCGCGCCACCAGCGGCATCAGAGCGGTGATTGCACCGCCAAAGATGCCGGTCACCAGGCTGCGGGCCAGCACAATCTTGATCGACGGCGAATTGCTAATATAGCGTACGCCAGACACCATCGCGCGGCTCAATCTTTCAGGCGGCAGGCGTGAGGGCGCGCTGATGCGTTTCCAAAGCAACAAAGCGATAATCAGCGGCACATACAGCAACGTGTTGAGCGCGAATGCGGCTACTGCACCCGCGGTTGCCACCACGACTCCACCGATTGCCGGACCTACGCTTCGCGCAATATTGTAGCTGATGCCGTTCAGCGCGATCGCTGCAGGCAGCTGTGCTTCCAGCGGAACTTGTTCACTAACCGACGATTGCCAGGCCGGTCCCATCAACGCCATGCCACTGCCGACAACGAGGCATAGCATGAGCAGGAGGTTTGGTGTGGCCAAGCCAAGCCAGGCGACCACCGTCAACCCGGTGGCTCCGGCGAGCGCCAATCCAAGGGAGACCAGCGCCACGATGCGGCGGTCGTACATATCCGCGATCGCCCCGGCTGGCATCGAAATCAGCATGACCGGCAGTAAGAGTGCGGTCTGGACCAACGCGACTTCGTCAGCCGACGACGTCATCTGGGTCATAGCCCAGGCTGCACCAACGCCTTGAATCAAGATACCGACATTGGACAGGAGGCTCGCAAGCCAGATGCGCCTGAAGGTTGCGTGCCGCAGCGGCGCCGTGATGCCGTCGGCACTACGCGTCTTGGCTTTGGGTGAATCGGTCATATCGATTCGTGATGATCTACCATGATTTGATCTTGGTAGGGATCACAAGGATGTTCCTGGCGCGATATCGCGTTCAGATCCTGGCACGGTCGTAAAATGAGATGCTTCGATCGTGTTTGATTGACAGTGATGTACTGCTTCCGTCGCCTTGCGCCCCATAACAAAGGCTGCCGCGCAGAAAAACAAAAACAGCACCATCAGAGGTGGGAGCGCTGCTGTTCCGTGCTCACCCGGAAGTCGTTGACGCCGACCTCGCGGTCTCTTCGGGAGCATTCCAATGCGAACGGCGCGGTTGTCATAACAATCTGTTTCGTGTGGTCATCGTTTAGTTATTTGTTATTTTCGGGCCATTTCGTGGAATTACCCGTCTCACTTGCGGCGGCACAGAACATGTGGGCACCGCAATGATCGAAGCTGCTCGCGGTGATCGTAGAGCACTCTGCCGACGCTCACCCTACATCCCAACATCCTGGGTACAGACCTCGAGCGGTATGGTGTTTCCTTCTCGTAAGCACACCCCATACGGATTTTGGAATGTGGCGAGATTCTACTCCGGCCACACGCATGGAAACTCTCCGGAGGCCTCTGCATCGTACGAAACGATCAAATCTGAGACCGAGACGACACGCGCTGTCGAGAAGCTGGATTGTTTGTACTTTTCGTACGCTCTTTGTCGGAGCATCCTTATACTGCGTAGGTTCTAAAGGAAGCATGACTGGACCGTGACAACAAGTTCTCTATGAAGCATTGGCAATGACAGACGAGCACTGCGCGCTGGAACGTTGCAAGCAAGAGAATGCGCGCCTCAAAGAGCTGGTTGTGTGGCTATCTGAGATTATCTTACGCGACGTCGTAAAACGCGCGGAACACCTGAACTCCCGTGAGTCTATGGCACAGCGTGGCTTACCGCTTCAGGGCAAGGGGGGCAGGCTCCGCCCTCGTCTCCGTAGGGAGCGGGGGCGGGGCCACTTGCTGCGCGGGACGCAAAAAACGCATGCCAGGAGAGGGGCCATGGCCGACCACGTGCCTGCCGTCGTCGACGCGCTGGACTGCTCCAAAAGTGTAGCTCACAAGCGAGCGTTCAACACGCGGCCGATGCTTAGGCCTCTTTTGGTGCGCCCCAAGGAGCGGCCCTTGGTCAAAAATGCGATTCTGGCGCGGCTGCCTTTGCAAGACCTTGCGGTAATAGGGGACCCGATCACCCTGAAAAACGCATGATTCTGAATCAGCCGAATAAGCATATCGAGCACATTTACTTCATAGAATCGGGTCTCGCTTCGCTGAGAAGCGTCACGGCGGGAAGCATGCTGGAAACGGCACTCGTAGGATATCGGGGGGGGGGCGGCCCTTCGTTCTTGTGGGGAGGGACCTTTCGACGATCAATCGGTCGTGCTCTTTGCCGGAAGCGCGCAGCGGATTCGTGTCGAGGATTTGCGTCGAGTGATAAAGCAACGCCCTGAGATCCGAGAGAGTGTCTTTGGGTACATCCAAGCGCTGACGTTTCAGTGCGTTCAGACAGGATTGTGCGGAGTTCGGCACGATCGCGAACAGCGGCTCGCCTCCTGGCTCTGTTTGGCGAGTGATGCTGTTGGCGGCCGTATGCTGCCGGTCACCTATGAGTATCTTTCCGATGCCTTCGGATTGCGCCGTGCCGGGGGCGCGGAGACGCTCGTGCGATTCGAAGAACACGGGCTGATTCGCAAGATGCGCGGCGCTTTGCAGATTGATGATCGCAAGTCCCTCGAGCAAAAGACATGCTGTTGCTATAAGCTTATCTCAAGCGCTTATGCCTCTTCAGTGCATTGTCTTGGGACGAGTGGTTCTTTCGGGCAGCCGCCAAGAGAGGCCCGCTGGGATGATTTGGGCGCAAAGTGCTCAGTTTATTGTAGGGGCAGTTGCGCCCGATTTCGCGACGTCTGATGCCCGGGTTGCTGCGCTGATTTGCGACGGCGGCATTTGGAGCTGGGCGCGGGATCCTAGGCGTGGTCATGATGGAAAAACCTAATCGGGGTGGTCAATCCTCGGGTGAAGGCGCGAATGAGGCGCTCGGGTGGGAAACGAGGTTGTTCGTCCTTTGCGTACTGAGTTCGTCGGAGCGCAGCCGAAGGGAATCAAGGTATTCATTGCCGGCATCGCAGACGAAAATAGCAGGCCGCTGCAGATCATCAGGGGACGACAGGTGAACAGTGCGAATAGTGGTGCTGCAGGCAGGAGATTGTGCGCCTCAAAGCGCAAGCTATCTGAGGCAACCTCACGTGACATAGCGACAAGGGCTGAGAGTGAACGGAATTGCTGCACCAGCATTTCAGGTGGGGGACGGGAGTCGCCAGAAATGACACTGTCATGAGATCATTTGCTTTTTTGCGGTTTTGGCCGGACAACACTGGGGCGACCTCCATCGAGTACGGTCTGATCGCGGTGGCGATTTCCGTTCCGCTTATCTTTGCGCTCAACAGTCTTCGTACAAACCACAACGCTGATTGCAGTTCTGCGCCTGCGCTTAGCGTTTCGACTGGTCAGTTTGGCAAGCGGGATCCTGCACGCGAACCCACCACAGGTAAGCAACAGAACTTCGACAAGGCCTCCGCTGGATCCTCCGATCGATGATATGAAGTCGACGGAACAGGAGCGCCGCGGTGCATGAGCTCGACATAGATTTCGTCCCGGGTCATTGGCAGGGGCCCTTGGCTACCAACCCTCCAGCTTTTCTTCGCAGACAGCTAGTGGATAACCTGCGCGGCCCCGCGCATCCATTTTGGAAGTGGAGCAGTCATGTCCCGATTCGAAAAGCTCGCCCTCTTTATCGACGGTCCCAACCTCCACGCTACCTCCAGGGCGCTTGGCTTCGAGATCGACTACGAGCGCCTGCTTGAGGAGTATCGGAGGCGGGGCCCGTTGCTGCGGGTATTCTATTACACGACGATTGCCGAGGATCAGGAGTATTCGTCGATCCGGCCGCTCGTCGACTGGCTGGGCTATAACGGCTATACCGTCGTCACCAAGGCAACCAAGGAATTCGTTGACGCCAGCGGTCGGCGTAAGGTGAAGGGTAACATGAACATCGAGCTTGCGGTCGATGCCATGGAACTCGCGGAGCATATCGACCAGATGATCCTATTCTCTGGTGACGGCGACTTCCGTTCGATGGTTGAAGCCGTGCAGCGCCGCGGCGTTCGTGTCACCGTCATCTCCACCACTGCGATCCAGCCGCCGATGATCGCAGACGAGCTTCGGCGGCAGGCGGACGACTTTATTGAACTAGCGCAGCTGAAGCCGAAACTGGGGCGCGATCCGACCGAACGGCTCGGGTCCCCGACAAGTGCCGGCAAGCGAGAGTCAGCCAGCGCGGAATAGTGAATACGGTGATGCGGTGACGGGAAGTCGCCGTGATGCCCGGCGGCGCGCCGGCACCATCCGACAGCACGAGCGTCTCATGAGTACTTCCTCCTCTCGGCGCTTCTAGCGCCCGTTCATGTGTTGTGCACGCTGATGCCATCCTCTCGCACGGCCGGCACCAGCAGCGCTTGTCGCTGCCTGTAACGCGCTGCTCCCACCAGCACGACTTCCCGCGTCCTCAGATGGGGCTGGCGATGGCTTCGGCCGCGTCTTGGACCGGCTGACCCACTGCGCTGGACCAGTGGTCGGATTGCCGTAGTTCGCTCCCAAGACGCATCAAGCTGCACTGCAGCCAGAATTTTTCCAGCTTCTCGTGCCTGCTACGCCGAAACAGTGTTTCGGCATATGCGCGCATGCGGAATCGGTAAAGCAGTCGGTAGAAACGCCTGGCCATGTCCTGCTCCTGGTCCATTTCGCCAACGAGACGCTTTTCATCGCATCATTGTGTTCACTGAGCGCGAAGGTTGAATGCAATTTGGTCCCAGGTGACGCTTAAAACCGGCCTTGCAGCGCCTTTTTCGATGGATTTTCATCCCGCGGATCGTGGTTCACGACATAAAGCCGCAGCGAGCAAATTAGATCTCCGCCATGGTGATCCATACTTGAGCCATAAGCGGATGGTCGACGTAGGGTTGTAACGAAGATGAAGTCGATCTCGTGCCGCACCCAGCGTCATTCTACGATCAAGTCGCCGTCTTAGATGCCGCGAGAACTCGTGCAGGCCACGATAACAGCATCCAGCAGGCTTTGAAGACTTTTAACGTCTACTAGCAACCGATCCGCTTCGTCGCGTTCGGTTGTGCCGAGCGCATAAGAGTCGCGTAGGCGCCTGGCGTGGTTCACCCTTTCGTGGGCGTTCACGGCTCGCTTTTCGGCAAACTCCAGCTGCTCGGGATCATGACGGAGCTTGTCTAACTCGCCGAGCAACAACTTCGTGACCGTCTGTCGCACATAGCTGGTGAGATCAGCGCTGTCGAGCACACTGAGAGATAAAATCGATGCTGGCATGCGCGACGTACCCATACATGTCGCCGGTCCCCTATGTCCGGGACGGTCCCTAGGCAATAGCCCATTGTACCGCCCAATGGCATCGAGTAGGAGCAATTGTTGCTGCTTGAGCCCGCCATTGCGGAATGATCGAGCATTCGCGTTCGATAATCATGCGCGTAAGGTTCAGAACGCACTCCTGTGGTCCACTTTGAGCACATCGACGGCGATGGCACGCGCTTTGTCCGTTTCGTACAAAGCTCGCGCCTGTTTTGCAGACGGTGCCCATCCGGCGGCGGTTCCCTTGTTTAGGGCGCCCTTGTTAGATCGTCTGCGCGTGCGTATCCGGTGATAACTCGACAGGCACATAGTTGCAGGGAGCGCCTATCTCTCGGGCCCTTGATGCTGGGTCGAGTCGGACGTCGCGGGCGGGTTTCCGGTACCAAGTTGGTGTGAGGTTTGGTCCGCGATGAATTTGGCTACCCGTGCATCACTGTGGCTAAGCCGCGCTATGGGTACATTTCAATAATCTCAGCATGATCACCGCCGTGAAAGCCATCCCGCGTCGCTCTGAGACGCCGACCACATTTACGAAACGATAATACAATCTGCGCGATCATCGTGTGTGCGAAGCACTCTGTTCGATCATGGCCTGCTGAGACAGGCAGGGCAGCCGATGCAGGCGATTGTCACAACTGAGATCGCCGTATGCGCGCAGAGGAACCTGCTATGCGGCGGCCGAACGGGCTCAGACGTGCATTGGATCTGCCGGTAAAATCGCAGGCGCAGGTCCCGCAAAGGAGCGCAACATGCATGGGCTTGTTGGACGGCGAAATCGGCGGACACGATCCGTCACCGGAGACGGCCGCGGACAGCTCGGCAGTTTGTTGGCTTCGCTGAAAAGGTGTCCAGCCAACCTGCTGGCTGCTGCTGCGTTCATCGGCATCGCGATTGCGTCGATCTCGATGGCGGCCCATACCTCGACCAAGCCGACTCGAATTGCCAACGAACGATTCAAGTTCAATGTCAGCGAGGCGCAGTTCGCGATACGTCAGCGGCTCCTGGCCTATCGGCAGCTTCTGCGCGGAGGTGTTGGGCTCTTTGCCGCGACCGGTAATCGCGTGACGCGCGAAGAGTGGCGGACCTACGTCGGAACGCTTGCCATCGATAAAGACTATCCCGGGATTCAAGGCGTCGGATTTGCGAAGCAAATTGCCGCGCAGCGGCGCCATGCACACGTTCTGGCGGTTCGCTCCGAAGGAGTCCCCGACTACCAGATCAAGCCGGGCGGCGATCGCGATGAATATACCTCGATCATCTATCTCGAACCGTTTGATTGGCGTAATCGGCGCGCTTTCGGCTTTGACATGTTCACCGAACCGGTGCGGCGGGAGGCCATGATCATGGCGCACGACTCAGGCGCGCCGTCGATCTCCGGCAAAGTCACCTTGGTCCAGGAGACGAACCAGGGTGTTCAAAATGGCTTTCTGATGTATCTGCCGGTCTATCAAACGGCCGTACCGCCGGCAACCGTCGAGGAGCGCAGAGCCGGGCCCGTCGGATATGTCTATGTGCCATTTCGTATGCGTGACCTGATGCGAGGCACTCTGGGAACCGAGCAGCTCTCCGGCGTCAGGCTGGAAATCTACGACGGAGTGTCGCTCCGAGAGGACGACGAACTCTACGATAGCGCCGGTGGGGCCGGGCCACGGACGTCTGCATTTAGCGTGGCCGAGCCACTGGAGATCGACGGACGCTCCTGGACGATACGTTTCAGTTCGTTGCCGACATTCGACATCACTATCGACGTGCAGAAGCCTCGGTTCATTCTGTCAGCCGGTCTGCTCGTCTGCCTGCTGTTGTCTGTTGCGGTGTGGTCACTTTCGATCGGCCGCGCCAGAGCACGCGAACTCGCCGATGCCAACGAGCAGCTAAGCCGAGCGAGGGATGCGGCCGACGACACGCGCGAATTTCTCGGCATGGTCATCGAGAATGTGCCGACACCCATCATTGTGAAGGATGCGCAGAGTTTCAAATATGTCCTGCTCAACCGCGCCGCCGAGCGGTTGCTGGGCGTCCCGCGTACCCGCTACATTGATAAAACCGCATTCGAGGTCTATCCCAAGGAGGAAGCCGAAACGATCTTTGGGTACGACCGGGCGATCGTGAAGTCGCGGCGCCAACTGTGCTTCGATGAGCATTGGCTCGATACTCCGGGGAACGGCAGACGGCACGTCAAACCATCCAGTTTTCCGGTGCTCAATGGCGCCGGTGAACCACAATATCTATTGACGGTTATCGAGGACGTGACCGAGCGTAACGAGGCGCAGGCGCGTATCCACCACATGGCGCTCCACGACCTGTTGACGGATTTGCCCAATCAGTCGGCCTTCAACGGGCATTTGGCGTCGGCATTCGAGGCGGCAAAATCATCTGGCAAGGGACTTGCCATCCTCTGCCTGGATCTCGATCGATTCAAGGAGATCAATGACATTTTCGGCTACCGCATAGGCGATACCCTTCTGTGTCGAGCGGCGGAACGATTTTCTGTGGCTGCTGCGGGAGCGTTCCTGGCGCGCTTGGGCAGCGACGATTTCGTCATCATTCTCACGGATTGTCCAACGCCATCAGGCGCGATGGCCCTCGCCGATCGCCTCCTTGCGGCGAGCAGCGACGAATTCGAGATCGACGGACATCGCACATACATAGGGCTCAACATTGGTGTTGCCTTCTATCCGGCGGATGGAACAGATCCCGGAATGCTCGTCGCCAATGCGGATGCCGCGCTGTGCCGCGCCAAGGCTGACGGCCGCGGCATGGTTCGATTTTTCGACCCGGACCTGGACATGCGATTGCGCGAGAAGCGCGCGCTGCACCAGGACCTGAACGTAGCCGTCTCCGAGCGGCAGCTCGTGCTGCACTACCAACCCCAAGCCAAGGTTGGAGGGGAGATCATCGGCTTCGAGGTTCTGCTGCGCTGGCAGCATCCGAGTCGGGGACTTGTCCCGCCGGCCGTTTTCATCCCCCTTGCCGAAGAGAGTGGCGCGATCGTTACGATTGGGACATGGGTGCTGCGGGAGGCCTGCCGTGAAGCGGCGTCCTGGACGCAACCACTGCGCATCGCCGTCAATCTTTCGCCTGCACAATTCGTGCAGGGAGACCTTCCGGCTTTGGTGCACACCACGCTGTTGGAGACCGGCCTCGCGGCGGACCGGTTGGAACTCGAAATTACCGAAGGTGTCCTGATCGGTGACTTCGATCGCGCGATTGCTATCCTGCGGCGCCTCAAAGCTCTCGGCGTCCATATCGCGATGGACGATTTCGGAACCGGCTATTCATCTCTATCGTATCTGCAATCGTTTCCATTCGACAAGATCAAGATCGACCGATCCTTCATTTCGAATGTCGAGCGTAATGGCCAATCCGCGGCGATCGTTCGCGCTGTGATCGGGTTGGGCAGGGCTCTCAATTTGCCTGTAGTCGCCGAAGGTGTTGAAACAAACGAGCAGCTTGACTTTCTGTCGCGCGAGGCGTGCGATCAGGTTCAAGGCTATCTCATTGGCCGGCCGCGTCCAATCACCGACTATGTGAATACGATCGCAGGAGCTCGGCATTCGACACACGGCGGCAACTATGGATTGTGTGCGGCCGAACCAGTGGTAAGAACGGCCAAGCCACGATAGCTGATACGTCTTCTCCTCTCGACGACGGCGGCGGGGCAGAATCGTGCGCTTTGTTCCTCGCTGCGAGAGTCAGGGTAGAAAGGCCCGAGCGTGATAAAACCGCGATGACGATGCTTGGTGCCCGAAGCTTTGCTCGGACAGTCACGCACCGTTTGCCACATAGCCCGCCTAGCCTGTCGAGGGCATGAACGACCCCGAGACCAGAACCTGGACAAGCCAGGGCAAGACCGCATCTGTGTGTGAAGAAGCGCGGCAATCGACGGTCATCGCCTTAAGCCAACCTGAACCTCCGCCGAAGGCGGAGCGCAGACACGTGACAGGTCGTTACGGAGAAGGTCGATAATCATAATATTGTCAGTCAGGCGTTAGGACGCTCCGGCGAGGGCGATGCAAGCGTCAGCCTGTCGTAGCGTATGTTATCAGCTTGCAAACTTTGCGCAGAACGGACGAATGCGCGCTCTTTGGCGGCCGACAACGTACGTTTCGTACGTTGAGTTACGCGCGCTAACCATCGGCTCACTTAACACGGCCGAGATCGCCGTTTCGCTCCAGCGCACGTTCATTCTTTACATCGAATTAAGCCGACCTGCATGATACCGATGGGCAGAACGCTTGTGTCTCGCAGAAAGTGTGAGCTTTCGAGGAAGTGTCATGGATGCTGCCAAGCAGCAAACCGCGAAAATAAATCCGGAGATGTTCGAGGACGTGCCCGTCCTGCGGCGCAAGTGGCAGGTTGCGCTCAGGCCCGGTGAAAATCTTCCTCGGTATGAAGACGTGATGCTCGGCAGCCTCGGGCGGCTTGCCGATCACATCGTGCTGCTGAAGTGGGAGAACGATGCGTTCACCGTCTCGCGCACCGGCCGCTACGCGCAGAAGTGGCTGGGCGATGAGCGCTGGGACATTCCGATGAAAGCGCTGCTGCCTGATTGCGCGACCGTCCTTACCGAGGCGGCCTCGAACGCGATTGCAAACAACCGTCCCTATCTCAGGACCGTCCATTGCGTGCGAGACGGCATGGTGCGGACCTATGACGTGCTGGTGCTGCCGACGTTGTCACGCTGGGGCGGCATGCTGGTCGGCGCCTACGTCAACGAGCGTAGCGCGCAATGCAATTTGCTCGATACGATCTTTTCCACGACCGATGACGGCGTGATCTCACTGTCGCCCATTCGCGATGCGAGGGGCCAACCGACCGATTTCCAGATCGTGTACCACAATCCGGGCGCAGCAAACCTGCTCAAGGTGCCCGCGGGAAGTCTGCAATGGAGCCGCTTAAATGAAGGCAGGCATGTGCTCTGCACGGGCGCCGTAATAGCACAGCTGCGCGGGGTGGTCGCAACAGGGGGACGCGATCAGTTCGAGATCGACAGCGACGATCGATGCCTGCGCCTGAGTGTTATTACCCTCGGCGACATTCTTTCGTTGGTTATTTCCGATGTGACGCCCGTGAAGAGGCGAGATGCCTCGTTTCGGTTGCTGTTCGACAGCAATCCGATGCCGATGTGGGTGTTCGACCCTGAGACGATGGCCTTTCTGAAGGTCAACGACGCGGCGGTACAAAACTACGGCTATGCTCGCGAGACCTTCCTGCAGATGAAAGTCCACGAGATCTGGCCAAAGGATGAGTGGGACAGCCATACTCGGGCGCTGCAAGATATCGGTGATGGCTACAAGTCAGAACGGCACTGGCGCCATGTGAGAGCCGATGGCAGCGAGATTTGTGTGCTGACCTTCGGACGACGCCTTATGCTTGAGGGACGCGATGGGTACCTGGTTGCAGTGGTCGACATCACTGAACGATGCAAGGCCGAGGCCCGCATCGCATATATGGCGCACCACGATGGATTGACCAATCTGGCGAACCGTGCGCTCTACCAGGAGCGGCTACAGGAGGCGCTCGAAGCCGGCAATGCAGCGGGCAAACGCGTGGCAGTGTTGTGTATTGATCTCGACCTGTTCAAAAACGTCAATGACTCCTTCGGCCATCCCGCGGGCGACCGCCTACTGGGGCTGGTGTCCGACCGCCTCCGCGCGAGCGTAACCGGCAACAACCTTGCCGCGCGGCTCGGTGGGGACGAATTTGCGGTGATTCTTGCCCAGGACACCTCACCGAGCGAGGCAAGGGACTTTGCAGCCCGGTTGATCAAGCTCCTCAGCACGCCGTACGAGATCGATGGCCATGAGGTAGTGATCGGTGCCTCGATCGGGATTGCGTTGTCGCCAGGCGACGGGATCAGTAGCGAGGAGCTGATGCGCAATGCCGATATGGCGCTTTACAGGGCCAAGCAGGACGGCCGCTGCATATACCGTTTCTTCGAGCGCGAGATGGACCTCCAAGCGCAGAATCGCAGGAAGATGGAGCTCGACCTGCGCAGCGCCCTTGTTCACGGCGAATTCGAGTTGCACTACCAGCCGCTGGTCGATCTTGCGACCGACCAGATTTCCGGCTTTGAGGCGTTGCTGCGATGGTGCCATCCAGAGAAGGGTATGATCTCGCCTGCGGAGTTCATTCCGGTGGCAGAAGAGATGGGGCTGATCGCCTCCCTCGGCGAGTGGGTGTTGCGCGAAGCCTGCAACGAGGCGGTGAAATGGCCGAGCCAAGTGAAGGTCGCGGTCAACCTGTCGCCGATGCAGTTCCGCAACCGCAACCTTGTCCAGGTGGTGATCTCGGCACTGGCGAATTCTGGACTGTCGCCGATGCGGCTCGAGCTCGAAATCACCGAATCCGTGTTTCTGGCGGAGACCGAGGCGAACCTCGCGATCCTGCATCAAATGCGCAAGCTCGGGGTTGCCATCTCCATGGACGATTTCGGCACCGGCTGCTCAAGCTTGAGCTATTTGCGCAGCTTTCCGTTCGACAAAATCAAGATCGACCGCTCTTTTGTGAAAGATATCGCCGAACGTGCCGACTGCGTCGCCATTGTGGGCGCGATCGCAGAGCTCGGCCGCAGGCTCAACATCACGACAATTGCGGAAGGGGTGGAGACCACCGAGCAGCTCGATTGGCTCCGCGCCGAGGGCTGCAACGAGGTGCAAGGCTTCTTATTCAGCGGCGCTAAGCCGGCCGCCGAAGTGGAGCAGCTGTTGCGTCGTTTTGGGGTTAGGCCATCGAAGGCGGCGTGACTCATTGCGTGTCCGTGCGCTTCAGGTGGGCTGGAATCTGGCCGTCCATCAAGGCTATGACACGGCGCGCCGGGCTGGGTTGATCGTGCTGCTGGCGAAGGTACGCGTCGCACGTGGGAGCGTCGATTGCGTGAAGCGCGTAGCTAAAGCCTTTTGCGATGGTCAATTCGGCTGAATGTTTTCGTGATCAGCCCTGCCGCGGCGCTTTGCGACCGTGGCCTTTGGAGATGGGTGCGAATGCAGGCGTCCGTCGGCAACGGCGTCGTCTCGAGGCTTCGTTCGCGATTGGTACGACAATTGAGATGCCTGGTTTTTGTGGTCGCCGGGGCCACGGCATCGTCCGCATGTCGGAGGCGATCAAGCTTAGAGCTGACGGCGTTGCCGCGCGCATCGACATGGAGTTGGCCATGCCGCGGATGATCCGGACCCCTGCTGGGGAGATCGTGAGCGTCGTGTCTATCGATGATTGCGTCTTCAGATCGCTAGAGCGGAACCCCGCACTGGCCGATAGCGGTCCAGTCATTTTGGCAAAACCGACATCCGGATTGGTCAACCCTTGGGAAAAACCGAGACGATTCAGGCGAGAAACGAGATTTTCGTGCGTTGCGTACTGTGTTTGTCGGAGCGGAGCGAACGGGACTTGGTTATAGACGCCCAATCATCACGGGCAGCAATAAATCATTGCAGACCCCTATTGAAGTCGTCCTGAGGAAGCGGGAGGCGACAGATGAAGAGCGCGAATTGAGGCATGTCACCGTTCGAAAAAATCGCGCTCCTTATCGATAGCCCCAAACCCCACGCAACTGCCAGGGCACTCGGCTTCGAGATTGACTACAAGCGCCTGCTGCGAGAGTTTAAGTGCCACAACCCGCTACTGCGGCCGTTCTGTTACACGCCGATGACCCAGGATCAGGAATATTCGGCGGTCCGGCCGCTCCTCGACTGGCTCGACTATTACGGCTACGCGCTTGTCACCACGCTGATTGAGGAATTTGTGGATGACTGCGGCCGCCGCAAGGTAAAGGGCAATATGGACGTCGAGTTCGCGGTCGATGCAATGGAACTGGTTGAGTGTGCCGACCGGATCATCCCGTTCTCGGGCGACAGCGACTTCTGTCGCATGGTCGAAGCGGTGCGGCGCCGTGGCGTCCACGTCACCGCGATCTCCACCATCGCCGGCCAGTCGCCGATGATCGCCGATGAACTTCGGCGGCAGGCGGACGAATCTATTGACCTAACGCGGTTGAAGCTGAAGGTGGAACGCGATCCGTTCGAACGGTCGTGCTCCATATCAAGTGTCGGCAAGCGCCGAGATCCAGCCGACGCGGAATAACGAATGGCGGTGATTTCGTGCAGGTCGACGGCGACACCAACAATGCGCCGCTTAGGGCTCAACTCGTATCTCGTCCCTGTTCTGCTAATATGGGCGGTCAGCGCGACTGCGGAGGAGAACAAAACTGATGATGATAGATCGTCGCCGGTTGTTCCAAATGTAGGGATCGGATGCTCGCTGAAACGGAAGACTGGCGAGGTCGAGGCTGAAACATTCGTCGCGCGGGAACACTTTAAGGAAGATATCACGCCAACGGCTCAAGTCAGGATTTCCTGGCTTGGTGCGACCTTTGTGCGCAGGTTCGCGGTCACGGTCGAAACCGCAGGCAATAGATGCCTGCGGACCTACACCCTGAAGAAGCCCTCAAAGGACAATGAGATCATCGGAGAACTGAGCATTCCCGATGAGACCAAACTGGCAGATATCTGGCGCCTGTTAAGGCGGCAGCCCAACGGTGAAAGCGGTGCGCTGCAGAGCAATTCTGCTCCCAACATACTCTTTGTCCGTGATGCTATGGGCGCCCCCGGTGTGGTTGACGTCCTATGGGCAGGCGCGGGTTGGGAAATTGGAGCAAGTCCGATCGGAAAACAGCGGAGATGGCCTCCCGGCACGCGCGTCTTCTTTCACTGACCCGAATGTCGAGGATTGCAGAACATTTCGCGGGTGACGGCGCCAGTGGACCCGCGAACGTCGCGACCGGAAGCGGCTTGAACCGCGATGGCCAGGTCGCCTACCTCAGAAGTCCGTCCAGTTGTCCGCGATATAGCAGTCGCCGCCAGCGGGTATGGCTTCCGCTCATCGTCGCCGCTCGATCTTGTGTATTCAGAGGAATTCTGACACCTTCTAACTTTTCATATAAGTGGCGATTTGAGCAAACAAATATTCGATCTCGATTCTAAATTCGATCTATTCTTCTACAGTCCGCTTTCGGTAATAGCGCCAGGTGCTGTATGTATCGTAGCAGGTGCAGCGCTTGCCTTGAGGGTAACGTGCATACGTCGCGCGCCGAATTTGTGCAGACCTTTGCGGGGCTTCTTATCCTCGGCCTCGGTTTGCTGGGACACGCATTGCCGCACTTTCCATGATCGGTAGGTGCGGGCGGCTCAGTCTTAGCGCCCTCCAAAGAGAAGAATCGAAAGTTCCTCGACTGTCTGGCCCAAAAAAATCGGGCATCTGACGGGATCGAACACCTCCTCGTAAGCCGCCGCCGCGATCGAGTATTGCAATGACATAATCGGGACGGAGTGCGTCGGTCCGCTTCGTACAAAGATTGTGCGCCGATAACAGACACGATCTGTCAACATAGCCATGCGCGGCAAATCTGGGACAGGCGGAGCCAGAGCCGGCCGTTGGTGTCGCACCGAACTGTTTCGGACATCATATCCTTGCAGGATGCATCTCGAATGAAGCAACGGACAACGGTGGTCGCGTGTTTCTTGGATGTCACGCGGGCGTCACCTCGATTGCTTCGGCCACACCAAAGTATGAGCTCTGTCAGAGCCGACAGCGGCAAGATCCTCAGCATGCGCTCGTGCGTTGCGGACGGCACGTCAACCCCACAACCCCACGCTCCGGTCGTATCCGCATGCCGACGTGTTGGTATGTGCAATTTGCATAAAGTCGGTATGCAATCGATGATGAAAATGAGGAAGATCGCAATCGCGTGCATTGCGTTCGGCATCGTCTCCGCTGCCGCCGGTTCGGCTTATGCGGCGGACCGCGTCACGTCGTGCCGGTATTGGTATTATGACTGCATGAAGTGGGGGACCGAGAACAGAAAGGCGGTCGCGGACAAGCTCAAGGGATATGACGACTGTCGGCGGACGCTGGCGGCGGCGAGGTCATCGGGGTCCTTCTATGTGGAGGCCAGTGGCACGTCGACGCCGTGCAAGCCATAGCTACGCGATGAGTTGTGGCCATTCCATGATCGGACATCGGGGCACCCGGAACTATGATTTCGTCGGGTGGTGGCTCTGATAGGCATCGGCGCGAAAAAACAGTATCGGGCGCTTGTCTGGTAGCAACGACACGGCGGCGCTCAGGACCGGTGCCAGTTGAGGAGACGAATGCCCAACATCCTAATGAATCCAATCAGCGCGCTCCTCCCAAGCCGCCCTTCAAGTTGCGGCGTGGGAGTAGGCTGTTGCGGTGGATGCGCCAGACAACGCATTGCAGTGACATGCTCGACCGATTGCAATTTTTCGGACGTGCATTGAATGATGAGTCACCGAACGGCTGCAGCGGCCTTCTACGCTCCGATCATGATCCCCGTTCCAGCGAGAGCGCCGCCCCGTTGGATCCCACAGGCATCGCTTGTCAGGTTAACGCCCGCACGTAGGCGCGGCGCGCCGGTTAAGCTGGATCATTCCTCCTATCGCGGCGAAGCGCGTATCTGTAGATGCATCGTAGTCGACCGCAAACCGCAGCTCCCGGAGTGGCCGTACCAGCCTGACCGCCTCCTGGTATAGGCCATGCGCTTTATAAGCTGCGAGCTCCGTCTCGTTGTCGAACTCAGCATAGACCACGACATCGATATCGTTGTCGAATCGGTCGCTCTTGCGATTGTGAGCGATCTCGAGCCGGCGCGCATGTGGGATTGTGGTGAGAACCGCAAGGCCTTCGATGATCTCATCGATGTGAGCCTCATCCATGGCGGTGAACAGGACGACGTGACGAATCATGGAAGGCCCGGCGCTTGTGTTGCAAATCAGTCAAGAAATTATCGTGTGATTGGCCGCGCCGCAACGCCGGCGCGGCTGCGGCGACGCGCGAGAAGGAGGTCGGTGATTTGACTCGCCGAACTTTGGGTGTGTTGTCGCGAGCGCTGGAGTACGGAGCGTACGCTTATGATACGATTGGATCACGCTCGCTGAAAGAACTCCCGTTTGTCCGCCTCGTACGAAGTTTGGGCGCGCAAGAAGAAGCGCAATTTGCCAACATAGCTACGCAAGGGCGGAATAGTGTGCGCCGCAACTGGTTCACGCTCTCGGCGGGAGCTCGGGGAGCGCCGTTTTAGGTACGGACAGTTCATTGGCGGACGCAGATGTCTCCGGCTGACGCTGGCATCAAGGTGAGTAGCGTTGACATCACCGGCATGGGCGAGGTGCGAGGATCGAGTCGGCGTGCTCGTCGCGCTTGCTAATTCACGTTACGGAACGAAGTGAAGGACGTGCGATTAGTGGCGCCACTGAGCGATCCTGGCGCGCTAGGTCGCGACGGTCAGAATCGAGAATCAGCCGAGCATGAGGCTTGTTCGGCTGGACGGGCAGTCGGTGACCGATCGACTGAAGGCGCCGTGCTTCTTCGGCCAGCGCGGTTCGACCTGTTTGCAAATCCGTCGCGAGTCGGTGACACAAGCCGAGATCTGTGCCACGAAGACTCGATCGATCGCGTCCTGGTGCGGGCGGTAGGGTATTTGATCAATGAACATGCCGCTTAATGGTTATGTCGCGGCCCTAGAAGCCTTGAAAGAAGACGATCGGCTGCGCGGCCTGAAGCCGCGCACAGGGACCGATTTTGCTTCAAACGATTATCTGGCGCTGGCGAGTGCGCCCCGCATGAAGAAGGCTCTGTTCACCGCGCTCGATGCCGGAACGCCGATCGGAGCCGGTGGGTCACGGCTCCTGCGCGGAAATTGTGAGGAGCACGAAGCTCTCGAAGCGGACGCGGCGCGGTTCTTCCGAGCGGAGACAGCACTGTTCTTCGGCGGCGGTTACATCGCAAATTTTGCTGTTCTGACAACGCTGCCGCAGCAGGGCGATCTGCTTGTTCTCGATTCGCTCGTGCATGCTAGCATTCATGAAGGCGCACGAGCGGGCCGAGCCGAGTTCCGGATAAGCACCCATAATGACCCCCAGTCGATCGAAGACACGATTGGCGACTGGCGCGCCAAGGGCGGAAAGGGACGTGTCTGGATCGTGGTGGAGAGCCTCTACAGTATGGACGGTGACTTCGCCCCGCTTAAAGATCTGGTCGCGATCGCCGAGCGCTACGAGGCGTTCCTGGTCGTGGATGAGGCTCATGCCACAGGTGTTTACGGCGAGCAGGGACGGGGGCTCACCGCGCCCTATGACGGGCGCGAAAATCTCTTGGTGGTCCACACCTGCGGCAAGGCGCTTGGCGCGGCGGGGGCGCTTGTCACGGCTTCCGGCATATTGCGCGACTTCTTGGTCAATCGGTGCCGCCCATTCATTTTTTCCACCGCGCCATCACCCTTAATGGCCGTCGCGGTGCGAGAGGCAATCTTAATCCTGCAGGAGGAGCCTGAACGGCAACGACGTCTGATCGATCTGATCGACTTTGCACATCGGCAGCTCGTTGTGTGCGGTCGCGCGAGCTCCTCGAAATCACAGATCATTCCTTATGTTGTGGGCGACAACGCCCGCGCGATGCGGCTTGCCTCTGCACTACAGGCGCGCGGCTTTGATATTCGTGGGATACGGCCGCCAACGGTGCCTGTGGGAACGGCACGGTTGCGGATCTCGCTGACACTTAACGTCGGACAAGATGATGTATCCGACATGATCGATGCGTTGGTCGAAGAGACCTGGGGCGACGTGCAATGAGGCCGCGCGAGATGATCATGAGGGTGATGTCGGGATCGGCAAAAACGGTCTTCAAAGGTGCTTGCCGACGCACCCAGATGCTCGTTTTCGAATGGAGCACTTCGGAAGTCAAATTGACAAGGCTCGCCCACCCAGAGCGACCAGCGCTCTTTGAAGTGCATTGGCAAGACGTCCATCGATCCATGCGTGCCAGGCTCGACGGGTGTAGGCGACGCGCAGAAGAGTGTTCTGCGTTCCAGCCGGTGATTGCAACTGTCGCACGCGCGCAAAGTGCCGGTTTATTGCGGATCCAAAGTATGGTCTTCAGACAGATTCAGCGATGCTGCTTTTCCGAGACTGGCGGTCGCTTCGTTGGCTGACGCAGGAGAGATCGTCCGATGCCGTCGCGAGCAACAGTGTTCCTCAGATCAGCAGGCTGGACCGCCGTCGCGATCGTAATTCTGCTGTATGTGATCTTCAGCCCGATCTGAGTCGGGGGGGCTTAAGGGGGCGATCTCTATCGGTTCCATAATGGATGATCCGGCGAGGATATTTTGCTGAAATTTGTCCCGTGTCGGCGCGCGCGCTGAGATCCCGACATCCATCGCAGCGATTTCTGCGGCGTCAGCCAACTGTGTTGGCCAGTGCATTGACGGAAGGCATGGATCCTGTTCGGTCGCGGCAGGAATTGTGTTGGTGCTGGCCGCGCGTTGCCAACATAAGTACGTAAACCAAGAGGAGGATAAAGAGCCCGCGCATACAAAGAGGTGTCCTGAAGCTGTATGTCAATTGTGGAGCGGATCACATCCGGTGCATTTGCCGATGGACTGGCGAGTTTTGCGGAACTCAACCGAAGCTGTGCTAGGCAATACAATCGACTATGAAAGTGCAGGTCAGTTCAGTAGATCGACCCTTCCGGTATCGAGCCGGTACAGACCCCCGACGACTTTTAGTCTGTTCTGCTCAACTGCAGCGTTCAGAATCGGGCCCGCCGATTTGAGTGTGTCGACGTTATCGATTACGTTTTGCCGGATGGCATTGGCGGACGGATCACCGGTTGGCTGGCGAGATTTCTGAACGGCAGGCGCAAGCGCAGCGACGAGGGATGGAATATGTCCCGGCGCCGGCTTGTCGTCGTTGAGCGACTTGATCGTGGCGTCTATCGCGCCGCAATGATCGTGACCGAGTACCAAAATCAACGGCGTGTTTAGCACGGCGACCGCGTATTCCATGCTGGCGACGGTAACATCGTTGGCAAAATTGCCGGCGAGGCGGCAGACAAACAGGTCACCAAGTCCGCTGTCGAAAGCAAGTTCCGGCGCTATGCGAGAATCAGCGCAGGTCAGAACTGCCGCATATGGATTTTGTCCATCGACCAAAATCTGACGCTCGCGCTCGAAATCGCCGCCTCGTGATGCGCCCTGGACAAAACGGTCATTACCTTCGACCAGCCGCCTGAGCGCAGCATCCGGCGAGAGCAGATTATCCGGCTTGGGCAGCCGTTTTGCTTCATTCGCGTTAACGATGTTGGCACCAAGCCGCATGCCAACCGTCGAAAACGCGAACAGCGACAGCAACAGCGACCGGCGCGAGGGCTTGATCATGAGCGAGCGAGATATATTCGAAGAACGGTCTGCATGCATGTGTATCGCCTCATTGCGAAGCTTTACGCCATCCAGTGGCTTCAGCCTCCGCTTCGCTGCAGAACCATCGATCACCCGGCTTTTTTGTCATATCGATCTGTCCGTAACTGAGTTGCCCGGGCATGTGATAAATGCGCTCGCTCCCATGGCCCAGGGTGCCCTTTATCTGACATTCGGGTGACGGTGGATCGGACAGCAAAGCGGATCCGAGCAGGATCTGCTGAGCGTGGATCGGTATCGAGCTCGCGCCGATGACGATCGTCCCCTTGTTGCGGCGACGCCAGTCCCAAGGAGCGATGAACGCCCCCGACCATAGGCCCGCATAGGCATTGCTCGCTATAACCTCATGGATAGTGTAGGTGTGAGGATAGGATGATAATGCCCAGCCCGAGCTGATCATCCATGCGTTCACGTCCTCGCCTGCGATGAAGCAGCTGCCGAGTGACCGTCCGTACTGATCGACCCCCGTGGTATGACAATCCCACGTTCGTCCATTCGAATGCTTGATAAGCTCATCGCGAGCAGCTATGCCGCAAGCCCATTTCTGGCCTCGGGCGTTGAGGCAGATCTGATCCGTCTCTGGCGCCTCGATACCCGAGAGCCGAATTTTGGTTTGTGCGATCTCAATCGTATTGCCGTCGACGATGCGCGGAGGGCCGCTGAGTTTCGCTGCGCAAGCCGGAGATGTGATGATAGCGAGCAATGCGGTTATCATCGCACGACGTTTCATCCCGACAGCCTTTCGCTCTTGGTCCATGCGCTCAGAAACACGTGCAATCCGGTGTCGCCGCATTTGACTGCTTGATCGCACCATGTCGGTTATTTGGTCTGTGCTGCATCATTCGGTGTTTGGTCAGTGGAAGCTCGATTGTGATTGGCAACCTACGGCCTGACGTAACGTGAGGTTCAAGCGATTTCTTGTGTGAGTTGGGGTATGCTGCTTCCGGCCTCGACCGTCTCTCGCAGTAGGCGCGCACCGCACCGTGCTTAAGATCATCGGGCACAGTGTTGAACTCGGTGCACTCAAAAAGCAGCCGAGTGCTCCCGGAAAGAGAAAGCAATCAAAGTAAATGAACATGGCTTACAGCGCATTCGCGAGCGCCATCGTACAGCGCACGATCTTTCGATGTAGATTCTTCGATGTGGCAGACATCGGGGCGCGACCGTTAGTGATCGAGGGGGCGGGTGGGCTCATGGTGCCGCTGAATTGCGGTGCACTTACGTTGGCATCGTCGAGCGGTGGCGGCTTTGCATCGTGCTCTGCGTGAGCATGCTACCGGGTGCCATCAAGCACTCGCTGCTCTTGATAGAGGCGCTGTGAAAGCACCAGAACGGCATTGGGGTTGCATTCAGCGGCGACTGAAAGCCTGCAACTGAGAGTGCAATTTGTGACATCGGGCGGGTGCGTTGGCTAGGACGTTAGCCTTGGCTTTCTCCGCTCACGACGAGCACGTTGCGGTCCAGGTCTGAAGTCTCACTCATCGCCGAGGATTTGAAGCCATGATGCCAAGCGAGAGGCCGTTCATCCGGTATCTGTTCACGCAACATGCGCTTCAAGATGATGAACGCGCTTGGCAATGGTGCTTATCTCCACACCGCGGATGGTCACCGTATCATCGAAGCAATCTCATCTTGGTGGATCGTGACCCATGGCTTTTGCCATCCACATTGGGGGCGCGATTCAGGAATGAGCAAGCTCAACCAGATCATCTTTGCCAGTTACACGCACGATGCGGCGGACGAGGTTGCTGAGCAACTTCTGAAGCTGGCACCGGTTGGTCTCGACTATCCCTTCTTCTCCGATAGCCGCTCAACCACCGTGGATCGGCAAGGCGTGACGACCTTAGGTTCGATAGCAGCCAAAACTGTATACTTTGGATAAACTCAAGACGCGTGAGTTTCATCTTGAGCTTCATCTAGTGTCTGCGTGCGATCCACCCGTCGCGGATCGGAGTTTTCCGAGGGCCGCTCGTCGGCCGCTGGCATCAGCGCCGCGAATTCGGGCCAGGGCAGGGAATTCGGGGTAATCGTACGACGTTGCCAGCAGTCTATCCTTTACGGACCAGCTCGAGATCGGTTGGCGGAAAGTCGTCACCCTTGTGCAGCAGTGGCGCGCGATGGGTCTTGGCGCAGGCATAGGCGAAACAGTCGCCAAGATTGAGCTGAGCCGGATGTCGCCCCTTTCCGAACCGATCGAATGCCATGGCGGCGGTCGATATCACGCCGTCAGCAATCGCGCACACGCGGATGGATGCGGCGTCGAGAAATTCTCGCACTGCCGCCTCCGCTTCCGGCGCACCCCAAGCGTTGACGCGCATGAGAGCACAGATCGTTTCGTATACCGCGATGGGTGAGGTGAACCGCGCCTTGGCGTCCGCAATTGCCATGACAAGCTCAGCCGCGTCGGGCTCGCGTAGCAAGATTGCGACCAGGGCCGAGGCATCGATCATCATCAGGCATCTCCGGACAGATCGTCGAAAAAAGCCTTATCGGCGGTCAGACCGGTTTTGGGAGCGCAGGCGATGCGGTCGAGCAGCGGTTGCACCCGCTCCCAGAGCGGCGTCTTTAGGCGTTCACGCTGAATTTCATGTTCGCAAGCCTCGCGAATGCAATCGAGGATCGGCTTGCCTTTGAGGGCGGCAAGTTCACGACTGATCCGGTCAGTGTCGGGGTCTTTAATGTTGTAGGCCATGGGTACCTCTGTTCGGGTATATAGGTATCCATACTTAGGTACCCCAGCGATGTTTCCAGGCTATAACTAGTTGATATTACAATCATATTTATCGCAAAATGGGTCGCGAGAGAGACGAGCCGCCCAATTGCAGGTCCGTTTCGTGCAGCAAATGACGAGCCCTACGGCTGGGCCAACATCGTATCCGACACCCGAAGGGCTACAGGCGGTGTTCGGGCGGATCTACGCGTTCAGTCCGGTCTTCAAAGTCCTGATGCATTGGAATGAGGCGGACACGTAGAACCCGTTGAAGCTCCGCCTGGAGCCTCGACAACATGCTCTCAGGACGCTATGTATTCGAACATAAGAAGAACGACCCCCTGCCGTCAGTTGTGCCCTCCCGTCTTTCATATCAAAATTGTTCTAGTATTTTCAATACATTAGGCTTGTTTCGGTCTTGCTCGGGCTTGTCCGATTAATGGAGCTTCTGATTGGCACTATTTCGCCATTTGCACGATGATGCGTTCCTGGCCTTTTCGCGGGACCACAAACATCTTTACGCGGCGTGTCTGCTGGATCTTCATGAGCGCTTCTTCTCGGGTGCGCCCGCTTTCCCTACGCCCCCGCAGGTCGTTCACGCCATCTACGACGTCATGCGGGCCAACCCTGCTTTGTGGAACGAAGGCGACGATTTCGGCGCGCTGCCTGAAATGATCTCAGCGGGACGCCGACGCATCCGCAAGGTAAACGTCGCACTCATATCCGAAAAGGGAGACAAGGCGCTCGGCCTGGCGCGCCAACTTTACACGCGGCTCGTCGCATGGGGATGGCTCGAGGAGGAGGAGTACGGACTTCGGGTGACCGTGGACATGGCCATGGGACCCCTGCTGGTAATCCAGCGTCTGGCGAGCCTCAATAAGGACCTCTCCCAGCGGTTCGGCGGCTTGATCGTGCAAATCCGCCTTAATCTGGAAGCCGTTGAAAAGCTCACACCCGAGATTACCGACCGCAAGCAACGCGAGGCCGCACTCGCCGTCCGCGAGGCTCGCAATCAGGCCGATCAATTCACCAAAAGTCTGCGGGCCATTTTGGCCGACCTTAAGCGTATCCGACGGACGGTCATGGAATCGAAGACCGTGGGCACCAGGCTGGAGGCCTTTTTCGAGGAGTTCGTCGACCAGCTGCTGCTGAAGGATTTCGAGTCCATCCTCACCGTCAATCATCCTTACCGTTTCCGCGACGCGATCGTGGATCTTGCTCGCAGAATTTCCTACACGTCCGAGACGATGCAGGTGCTCGCCGAGGAATACGCCGCAGCAAGCATGGCGTCCGATCTCGAAGAGGGCCGGATGGCTGCGGCTGACGACTTGTTGGCCATCGAAAGCATCTTTGAGCAGATCGGCGAGATGTTCGATCGGATCGAGACCTTCCGCAGACAGCTCGAGGCACGTGTTCGAAACACCATCAAGTACGCGGAGCGCGGAGCACTGGGACTCGTCGGTCGCGCCGGCGACCTGGTGCGGCGGCTTGACGCCCTGCTCCGCGATGGCAGGCACGAAGAGGCAACCGTCGAATGGACCATTGAGCCACTGCGGTCGCCTTGGTCTGAACACCATCAGGCGCCGGCTAGACAGCCGCGCCGTCCCGTCGAGGCAAGAGAACTCGCCGGGCCGCCGTCGGATCCGCTCTATGAACTGCGGAAGCGGCTTCGCCTCGAGTACATCGCCCGCATCGCGCCGCGGCCCGAGGACGTCAAAAGATTCCTCGAGCGGCAGGTGCCTCCGTTCGCCACCAAGGAAGCGCGCTTCATGGAGATCGGCACCGTCGACGATTTTCTCGCCTTCGATTGCGCCCGACGTTATGCGCTAACCGGCGACGTGCCGGCGCAGATCGCGGCTGGCTTCGATCTGGAGCCAAGCCCTGACACGCCTCCGCACGATAGCGAGTGGCTCAGGTGCGCGAACTTCGTGGTCAGACGATCTCCTACGCCGGCGAAAGGCAGAGCGGTCCATGCTTAGCGAATTTGACAACATCGAGCGCTCCGTCGGCGCGGAGAAGGCGGCCGACCTTCGGAAGGCGTTGCATTTCTTGCTGCGACGACAATTCGTCTTCGCCGGCGACCCTCGCACCGGGACGGTCTACAACACGATGATGGATGGCCGCTTCCGCGACGTGGTCGACGGCTTCTTCGACAGTTGCGGTTATCGCGTCCATCGCGATCCGGAGGCGCAGTGGGCAGGGATCGTCGCGATGGACGAAGACGTGCCGCTGCCCCGGATGAAGCTCGACGAAACCATAGTTGCGCTCGTGCTGGCCGCGTACTGGCAGCAGGAAGTGAACCTAGGGGCTGTTGAGGATCGAGCCGTGGTCGTCGCGACGCTGAATGACCTCTTCGATCGGTACCGGGAGATGGCGCAGCATAGTGGGGGCGGCGCCATTTCCGCAAGCCGCTTCCGAGACATTCTACGCGAGGCCGCCCAGCGTAGCCTTGTTGAGATCGGCGACTTCGACGACGAACAGCAGGACTGGGAAGTCAGGATCCGGCCGATGATCAAGCTGATCAGCGGCGGTGACGCACTCCAAAGGCTCGAGCGCTACGTCAAAAGCGAGGAAGCCCGCTTTCCGCGGGCCGCGGGAGATGACGCATGATGGAACTGCGCCACCTGACTATGGTGAACTGGCATCTGTTCGATGTTGCCGACATCGAAGTGACCGGTCACGTGGGCGTGCTGGGTGAGAACCGGTCCGGCAAATCGACGATCCTCGACATGGCGCAGGTCGTGCTCACCGGCGGCAGCCGACGTTTCCTGCGCCTGAACGCGGTCGCCGGCGACGGCGGAAGATCGCGCGGCAGCTCGAAGCGCAGCGTCGTCGACTACTGCCTCGGCACGCTCGGCGAGGATCAGCGCCGGCGCGACGAGGCGCGCACCTACATCGCGCTCGGTTTTGAAGACACGGACGGAGCGCGGCCTTCCGTCACCATCGGCATGGCGCTCGAAGCCCGGAAGTCCGACAGTAGAGAGACTGTGCTCGCGTTGTTCATCGCGGTCGGCGCGGTGCTCACGTCCAAGGACTTCATCGAACAGCGTGGAAAGGCACTGTTTCCAGCGCAATGGGAGGACGCGCGCGCCCGGATCATCTCCACGGTCGGCGAAGGTAATTTCGTCAATCACCGCGATCGGGCGAGCGATTACGTCCGCGAGTATATGCGCCATCTCCTGCCGCACTCACCGTATGGCGAACAGAACGCCAACGCGCTGCAGAAATCGATCGTCAACGCCATGACGCTCGACCACAACCAGACCGCCACGCAGTTCGTGCGGAACTACATCCTTGAGGACAGCCCGATCGGAATCAAGGAGCTGCGCGAGTCGATCCAAACCTACCGCAACATTAGTGACACGATCCGGAAGATGCGTCTCAAGCTGGAGGCGCTGAAGGAGCTGAGGACGATTCTGACGGCGCTGGAAGACGCACTTGAGACCAAGTTCCGAGAGCAGTGGATCGGCAAGCGCGCGGAGTGGCTCGCCGCGCGCGCTATCAACCGTGACTTCAGGATGAGGCTCCGGCTCGCGAGTGCGCAGCGCGATGCCGCGGCCGGCGAACTGAAATTCTTGAATGAAGACATCAGAGCCATCGACGACGAGCTGCAACGCCTTACCGAGGCCATCGCCGAACACGACGCCAAGACTGGCAGGAAGTCGCTGCAGCAGGCCGCCGCGGTGGCGGAGCAGTCCGCGCAACGTGCTGCTGCTGAGTTCAAGGCGCGCATCGACACCATCCGCCGCCTGCAACCGTTGTGTGCCATGGGCGGGCGCGGCTTCGACGATTTCATTCCTGTCGTGGACAGGCTGCTTGCCGCCGTCGGGACCGCCTCGGTTGCGGCCGTTTCCGACGAACTGGTTGCGGCCGAAGATGCGCTGACAATCTTGGGAAGGCAACGACTCGCAAAGATCGACGAAGCTCGTCAGGAGATCATCGCAAAAGCCTCACAGTTACGTACCCAGCGCGATGACTTGCTGGAGCGGGTCCGGCAGCACGCCTCGGGAGGGGCGCGCGCGCACATCGAGCCGGACACCGAGCGCTTATGTCTGCGGCTTCGCCAAAAAGGCATGGCGCCACGCGTCTTGTGCGAGTTGATCGAGGTCGCCGACCCGCAATGGACGGGAGCCGCTGAAGCGCTTCTTGGCCGCGATCGTGATGCGGTGTTCGTCGACAGACCGCATATCGGCGATGCGACCGCAATCTTCAAGGAAGGGCGCCGCGAGTTCCGGCGCACGTCCCTGGTGAGCCTCAACAAGCTCGAGCAATTCAGGGCCAAGCCGGAGCGAGGAACGTTTCCTTCGATCTTCCGCACGGAGGATCCGGACGCGCTGTCGTTTATCATGCGCCGGTACGGCTCGGTGCGCCTTGCGGACACCCTGGACCAGTTCAACAGGCCTGGCCGCGCCATCATGAAGGACGGCCTCTACGACGATGGCTTGGTCCGCACTCATCGATCAATCGAGCCTTCGGAGCACAAGATCGGCAAGGCTGCTCAGGCGAATGCGCTGCGCGCGCTGCACGAGCAGGCGGACGAGCTTGAAGTATCGCTACGTCAGGCCGCAAAGGAAGCCGAGATCGCTGACGGCGCGTTCATGGCGCTGAAAGCCCTATGCGCGGTGTCCGCGGCCAATCTGAAGACGTGCGCGGCGGCCTTCGTCGCAGTGCAAGCCGAGATGGCAGATGCTCAAGCCAGGCTCGCAGCTCTGGACCACGCCGGTGACGGCGGTCTTCGCCAAAAAAAGCGTGCCCAGCGGCAACTGAAGGACCAAAGGATCGCCGAGCGCGAGACGCAGCAGGCCGCCTTCAACAAACACGACGGCGACGCCCGGGCGGCAAAGAGTAGGCTCGGCGACGGCGAAAACGTACCCGGCTCCGAACTCAATCTGAAGATCGCTTGGTCGCTTTTTGTCAAGAATCTGCCCCTCTACTCTGCATCAAAAGGCCGGCCGGTGTATCGGGCCCGCCTTGATGCGCGCGCTCACAAGAACGAGGCCGACCGGCATCGCAGCTTGGCTGAGAAGGCCGTCAAGGACGCCGACGCGGCGAACGACGAGCGCGGTCGGATCGAACGGCAGGTGCGCGAGTTCCTCGACGGCTATTTCGCCGATTTCGGCGTCAGCTCCCAGATCGGCATCGAGAGTGAGCCTCTTCAGGAGGTGAAGCCCTGGATGGCGCAGTTAATCGAGGAGATAGAGTCCAACGAACTGCGGCAGTACGAACGTCAGGCGCGTGATGCGGCCGAGAAAGCGTCCATGCTACTGCGCGGTGAGTTCATTAATGCGCTCTCGGCTCGGATCGGCAAGATGGAGCGCGAGCTCCAGTCGCTGAACCGCAGCCTCTACGCGCACCCCTTCCACAACGAACGATACTCCTTTCACCGTACTCAGGTGGTGGAATTCCAGCCGATCCTGAAGATCATCGAGATCGGCAAGACGTCTCCCGAGGCGCTCGACATGCTCTTCCGCGGAGACGTGTCGGATGACTTTCCCCACAAGGACACGATCCTGGCACTCGAAGCGCTGCTCGAGGATCCCGACAAAGACTTCACCCAGTTCGAGGATTACAGAAATTTCTACACGTTCGAGATCCACATGGAAGACGTCGGTACCGGCCGCTCGACTCGTTGGGAGCAGCGCCGCGGCACTGGATCAGGTGCTGAACAGCAGGTTCCAATTTACGTCGCCATCGGCGCCTCGCTTGCGGCCGTCTACGGCAGTGCCGAGCGTCGCGCCGGCAAGCCGGCAGGCTTCGCGCTTGCGATGTTCGACGAAGTCTTCTCGAAGATGGATGGCAAGAATCAACGCCAGATGATGAGCTTCTACAAGAATCTCGGCCTGCAGTTCGTGATCGCCGCGCCTTTCGAGAAGCGGGTCGCGGTGCTAGAGCATATGGACACCATCGTGGAGGTCGATCGCATCGGCGAGCAGTCGAGGGCAACGGTCGTCTCGTTGAAAGAAAAGGCCAAGCGCGAACTACGTGCGATCGATCCGGACCTGATGTCCGCCGACGATCTTGCCGTACGTCTCGCCGCCGAGTAGCCATGGTGCGCCGTTTCACTGAGGCGAATGAACTACTGAACGATCTGCTGGATCGCTACGAAGGTGGGACTGCGAACCCCATCGCACATCCCGACTATGACGCGTTTCCCAATGTGGTGACTGCGGACCTCTTCCTGAGGCAGATCGCGCGGGCCGAGGCGGTCGGCGCCGTTAGTCTCGCACGGGGACGCGGAACCAGGCGGGACCAGATCGTGCACGTCAGACTTCAAGCCGCGGACCCGCTCTACCATTATCTCGGACGCGTTCCAGCCGCTCAGATCGCCCAAGACGCTGGGAAGCGCCTCTGCGCGGACATCGCGCTGGATTGGCGCTTGGCGGAAGCGGCTTCCGCGATAGCGGAAAATTGGAAGCGAGCCAAGAGCTGGCACGGGTTCGCCTCATCCGATGTGGACAAGCTCCGCGACGCCTTCAGCCTCGCCCAAGCGATTCTGGAGAATAGGCATTTGGACGTCGATTATCGGACCTTTTCGCGAAGAGTGGTCGGCGATAGCAAAGCCCTCGAACGCGTCGAAGGCGCGGTCGTCCGACTTCTTGGCGGAATCCTCGAGCTCCCGCCCGGAGCGCGGCCCCGCGAGGCGCTGCGGACGATCGGATTGGAGCGCTTCGCGCCACCGCTTCTCATCGCCGGAAGGATCGATCTTGATGGCGCCGATTTGTCCCAGATTTCACCACGCTATCTAGGCATCCCGCCCAACGAGGCGGATCGCATCCGCTTCCGACGGCCACCAGCCTACCTTCTTTCGATCGAAAATTTCGCGAGCTTCAACAGACATGTCGCCGAAGCCGATCCCGATCGACTGGGAGCGACGATGTACGTGGGTGGATACCCCTCTCTCGCCACCCAGCAGGCGCTGCGCACGATTGCAGAAATGGTGTCTGGAAACACGCCGATCTTCCACTGGTCAGACATTGATCCGGATGGGACGTGGATATTTCACACCATCGAGCGCGCAGTCGGACGTCCGATTCGGCCCCACCTCATGAGTGTCGAAATCGCCGAAAGATCGGGGCAAGTGCCACTGAGGAAGGCCGCTCCGGCGCGGTGTCCAGCAGACTCCGGTATTGCGGTGCTCGCGGCCTATTTAGCAGGAGACGGAGCAAAGACGCTTGAGCAAGAAGAGCTCAATCCCGTCTTACCGGATCCTACCGGACCGCCGTGAGCATCGGTCAAGCGAAAACGATCGGCATCATTGAGCACTATCAGTTCCTCCGGCAAGGCGTTCGAAGGTGGATTCTCTTCCGTGATCGGGAACGACGTCGGCGGTCTTCGAGAGCATAACCACGCGGCGACGCTCACAGACTGCATGGCGGCCGTCGAACAAGAAGTAAGAGAGAACCACCCCGGTCGCCTTGGTGCCGCGAAATGTTTCGTCGACGGTCGTCCGCGACCATGTCGCTATGATCTGTCAACAAACTTGCAACGCCTGGCGCCCATCGACTATGTCTCGCTCAACCTCCGGTAGGCGGGCACGGTCACAACTTGTCGGTCGCGGGCGGGATCTTGCCGAATTGCTTGCGCAACGGCCTTGCTTGAATCGGTCCGAACATGAAGGGCGCATACCCGAAGCTCAGCTCGAGGTGCGCGTGGCCCAGGGCAGTTGGAACGGCAGCTATGTCGAGCCGATGGCTTGATCGTGCATGTGCCGCCCTGTTTGGACGAATTCCCATTCCGGACTCCGTGCGAGGCATCAATCCACAACATGCATTATCGCACTCAGGCAGCTTGCTCTGGTGCGGTTTGGGCGACTCACGCTACACATCGTTCTCAAGCACGTCACTACACAATGGGAATGAAATGGTTGCAGTCAGCCGTGAACTGCCGATCTCTTGTTACGGGCTTGAAGTGGACGGCCGGCTGAAAGCCGAATTTGTAACGAGAGACGGCGCCCGGGCGGGTGGGGAAGAGCTAAAGAAGCGCTTTCCCATGCTTCAGATCAGGATCTACGACGCGCAAACGAATGCGCGTGAGGAAATCTAGATCCTCCGTCTCAATTCTGCGGTCGATCCATCGCAGCACGGCTGCAGAGCTCCTCGCCGGGGGTACTCGGGAAAGGGGCCCGCCGCCATGAAGTCTGCCGGCGTCGCTATCACTGCCCCGTTCCCGGGTACCCTTTTATCCGGTCTCGTCGTTGCACTCGGTTCCGCGTGCCGCCTGCGGCGTCACTCTCCTGCGGGTGCCATTGTCCGTTGAAGCGATGCGCTGCGCGCGCGCCTGGTCAGAGTGTGGACCGCAAGCATCGCTACGCCAATTGCCCCTGAAGAATGGATCCAGAGCTGGCCGCGTCGCAGATCGGCGTCCGCTCGCTGCATGTGAGCGGGCAGGGCTAAACCGGCTCTCGTAAGCTGGCACGCCGTTGCCTGGTCATCGCATCGATGCTTCGCAATGGGCCGAGAGCAACGTTGCTGCCCTATGACGAGCTGCGAGGGGCTCGCGGTCTGTCGCAAAGACGTAACAGGACAAGTCAGCGCTTCCGAGCGCGTGTACTTTGCTGCTATTCGGAGGCGCTCAGCGTCCAGGAGCTGCGCTGCGATCTTGCTCGGTGCGACCATTGGCCGAGGCCTTTCGCGCCCCCTCTATTGCTTCCCGTTCACTTGGCTCTATCCGATCGAACCAGGAGCCTGGAGGAAAGGCCGCGATACGCTTGGCAAAGAAAGATTGCGGCTCCCAATCTTGTCCCTCGCTCTTCTCGAAAGTGATGACGCCGTTGTGGGTAAAATAATGGGGCCCTGGGATCTTGCAGTTCACCAAAAGCAGAACGCGCCACCGGTCATCCTTCTCGTTCGGCTTGTCATTCGGTTTCGACACGTAATCCACTGCAACGGGTTCAATGATATGGCAGCGGCCGTGCCGCAGAAGATTGCCGAGCTTGCCTTGCGCAGTCGTCACGAAGTTGAAGTTGGCCGGATCATGCAGAAAGTGAAGATTTGCGTCCGTTTCTCCATCTGTGACTTCACTGGCGATCAGCGAGAGCGCCAAGGCGCACCAGCCCAATTCAATCGGCTTTGCATATGTCGACGCAAGTTTAATCGTCCCGTCGGTCGCGATCTTCCAGGTGATAGCATACTGTTCGTCTGATCTATTGTCCGCGCGCCTGGTCCATGAAAGATAAACATATTCTGTTCGGTCAGTTCCTTCAGCGACTCCCCACCATCGAGGCACAAAGTGAGCCACCTTCGAGACCTTGGAAATGATTTGTTCTATAGTTTCACCATCTTGCGCGCGCCACGTTGACTTGACCCTTTCGACAAGCGCGTGGTCGTTGGCGCGAACATTGTTGCTCGTCGCCGCCAGCCCGGCCAGGCAGATCAGCGACCGACCGATACAGAGCCAAAGCATGCGCCTTCCAGACATTTTCTTCATCGCTGCCGGCTCATCTGGTTATCTCCACACGTCAATTCCAAAGCGGGACGTCCTCCTGAACGTGCTATGCGCGATTGCAAGAAGTTAGCGGCAACGTGACGCGGGCGCCTGCCGATGTCCCGCGCGAGCAGGCGCCGACCCTCGTTGTCACGCGCCGCTAACTTCAGTGGTCAGCCAAAGCCTCAATTTGCAATGCTGGACCTGCCCAGGAGGAGAAGCCTGGACATGCTGAGGACTTGCATTGTTCGTGCCAGGCAATAGCCGGAAGTTCGCACCGGATTTGTGCCGTCTTTGTCGACTTCCCGACCCAGGTACGTTTTAAATGTTGCCATTCAGCCTATTTGCCGCGACTTCCGTGAATGATTCTTGTCACGCACAGAATCTTCGATGGCGCGGGGCGAATGCCTTGCTGCCGGAGTCTTGACGACCAATGGGAGCAGGTATGCCGCCATCGATCCGTGTGGTCCGGAGTCGTTGCCGCTGCTACGAACGCCGAGGGCGCCCCAGCCTGTTGTGCTTGGCACTTTGCGGCCCACAACGACGCGAAGCCGCCCTTCAGCGGCGAGCGATTTGGAATCGACGTGCAAGGAACTTCACGAATCGAGCAGGCGGACGAGACGGTGGCATTCCGCGCCCGCGCAACGTTATCGGCCTGTCGTCTGCCTGCTCGTCACTGCAGTCAACATTAGAGGGCCTGCGCTTCCACGCAGTCGGGTCGACCGGCGAGAGCAAAGCCTCAGGTCTTGCTAGCTTCGGCTTGAACTACTCAAACTTTCGAGAGCATCTGTCTGACGGGGCGACCCATAAATGGTCTTGCGACCCAGTCGAACAGACCGATCGTAAAGACGGCAGCAGCAAAGACGTCGGGGACACTCCAAACAGCCATTTTCATTGCGAGGCTCTCTTTTCCGTTGTGGTGATTGAATATGCTTGCTTTGGCCAGTATCACCAAAAACGTCGGCGTGACGCCTACCAGGATTGGCTGGTCGCAAATCAACATGTTCGCTGAGCATGCTGCTGGATTTAGCGCATATCTTTTGCGCCTATCCGACACTGATCCATGGTTATTGGTGGAGAAGCAAGGATGCATCGAAGCGTGCTCTATGAACCGTTCGAAAGCCGGGCCGCATGAAAAGCGTCCTGCCCGGCGGCGTGATCTTCATCGTGCAGGCCGCATTCGTCTCTTCCACAGATCTGACACGCCGCCCGACGCCAAGGCGCCTCCGAGATGGTCATTCCGATATGCTATGACTGGAGAGTGGCTTCCACGTCGCGATCAAGCGTGGCTGTGGAGCGTCATTCGCGTAAGAGAGGTCGCAGCACCAATTTGAGAGGTTGACGGCCGAGTTCTCTTGCCGATAATCCAAGTCGTCGAGGTTCTCCGGTTTCCGTTTGATCCGGAGCCAAGAGGGAAGCCGGTGCCAATGCCGGCGCTGCCCCCGCAACTGTGAGCGGCGAGCCACTGTCCAACAGAGTCACTGAAGCCGGCGCGGCTTCGGGAAGGCCGGACAGCGGCAATGACCCGCGAGCCAGGAGACCTGCCCCGACAATATGTTCATCCACGGGCGGGGTGTCCCGGTGGTGCGCCAAGCAGCCGTCGCTCGGGCGACTTCTCCTGCCTGCGTCCGCCATGGCCTTTGCCCCCAACATGGGGTTAGCGCTATGTCTCTTCTCTCACTTCCGGTTGCCACGCTCGGAATGCCGCGCATCGGTCCAAGACGCGAGCTCAAACTCGCGCTCGAAAGCTATTGGGCCGGAAGAATCAGCGAACAGCAGTTGCTCGAGGACGCAGCCGGCCTACGTGCCGCCAACTGGGCGCGCCAGAAGTCCCTCGGCGTAACCGTCATTCCGTCGAACGACTTCTCGCTGTACGACCAGGTGCTCGACACCAGTGTCATGGTCGGCGCCATTCCGGAAGTCTACGCCTCGAAAGCCGAGCCCGTTTCCCTCAAGACGTATTTCGCCATGGCACGCGGTTCACAATACGACAGCCGGAGCGCGAGTTGCGGATACGGATCTCGCGGCGATGGCGCGCCCGCGCAGGAGATGACCAAGTGGTTCGACACCAACTACCACTACATGGTCCCGGAATTTCACCGCGGACAGACTTTCAGGCTGTCCTCTCGCAAGCCTATCGAGGAGTATGAGGAAGCCAAGTCCCTCGGCTTTCAGACTCGCCCTGTCCTGATCGGCCCGGTCACATTCCTAAAGCTGGGCAAGAGTGCTGATCCTGCGTTCCAGCCCCTGTCACTATTGGATGACCTGATACCGGTCTATATCGAGGTTCTGCAGGAATTGACCAAACGCGGGGCAAATTGGGTTCAGTTCGACGAGCCATGCCTGGTTCTCGATCTGGATGAGGGGGAAAAAAAATCCCTGCTACATGCCTATGACCGGCTCGTCAAGGAAGGGCCGGCCATCAAGATCATGGTCGCCAGCTATTTCGGCGACCTCGGCGACAATCTTCCCACCGCCTTGCGCCTACCTGTCGCCGGGCTCCACATCGATCTGGTTCGGGCGCCAGCGTTATTGGACCAGATCATTACCGCCGGGCGAAGTGACCAGGTCGTGTCACTCGGCGCGATAGACGGCCGCAATGTGTGGCGGACGAATTTGTCGGCACTGCGCCAGCGGCTCGATCCCGCTATCGCGAAGCTCGGCAAGGATTGCATACAAATCGCCCCATCCTGTTCGCTGCTTCACGTGCCGGTCGACGTTGAACTCGAGACGGAGCTCGCGTCAGACGTCAAGAGTTGGCTTGCATTCTCGGTTCAGAAGATTCGCGAGCTTGCGACCTTGGCGCGGGCTCTCGCAGGTGATCAGAAGGTTTCGGACGTTCTTGCGGAATCGGAGCGCGTCACCACAAACCGTGGGACCTCGCCAAAGATCCGAGATGCCAGTGTCGCCGTCCGGATGAGAGCGATCAACCAGACCACGCGTCGGCGCGCCAGTGCATTTGCCAGCCGTGCCGAGATCCAACGCAAGCGCTTCAAACTACCGGCGTTTCCTACCACCACGATCGGATCGTTTCCGCAGACTGCAGAGGTCCGTAATGCTCGCGCAGCACACGCGCGAGGCGCGATGAGCGACGGCCAATACGACAGGTTCCTCAAGGAAGAGACGGCGCGCGCCGTACGTTGGCAGGAGGACATTGGCCTGGACGTGCTCGTGCACGGTGAGTTCGAGCGCAATGACATGGTGCAGTACTTCGGCGAACAACTCGCCGGCTTCGCATTTACCAAAAACGGCTGGGTACAATCCTATGGCTCGCGCTGTGTCCGGCCGCCGATCTTGTTTGGCGATGTCTCACGGCCGAAGCCGATCACCGTGGGTTGGTGGCGGTACGCGCAATCACTAACCAAGAAGCCGATGAAGGCGATGTTGACCGGACCAGTGACGATCTTGAACTGGTCGTTTGTTCGCGATGATATTCCTCGAGGTGAGGTCTGTCGTCAAATTGCGCTCGCGATCCGGGACGAAGTCGGCGATCTCGAACATGCTGGTGCGGCCATGATCCAGATCGACGAGGCTGCACTGCGCGAAGGATTGCCACCGCGTCGGTCGGAGTGGACGGCTTATCTCGAGTGGGCCGGGGATTGCTTCCGCATCTGCTCATCGGGCGTCGCCGATCAAACCCAGATCCATACCCACATGTGCTACTCGGAATTCAACGACATCATCGATGCGATTGCTGCAATGGACGCGGATGTCATCTCAATCGAGACGTCGCGCTCGAAAATGGAGCTGCTCGACGCGTTCAGGAACTACAAATATCCGAATCAAATCGGGCCGGGTGTGTACGATATCCATTCTCCGCGCGTGCCCGGGACGGGCGAGATGAAAGAGCTCGTGGCGTTGGCTCGAAAGCGGCTGGAAGATTCGCAACTCTGGGTCAATCCGGACTGCGGCCTGAAGACGCGCAAATGGGAGGAGGTTCGCCCCGCGCTGGTCAACATGGTCTCCGCCGCCCGCGAACTACGCGCTGCATCCGCTCCAGCCGACCGTTGATCTGGGTCTGGTCTATCGTCGAGAAGACCGATCGGCGGTCAACGATTTGCGGGCTCGATAATCGTGAGAGGCCTTGGTGAGCGAAAAAAGCCCGGCCGCTTTTAGCGGCCGGGCGGAAGTGTGTCCGGGAGGAGCGACGCTGCTAGGCAACGTGCCGACTTCCACCGGCGAAAGGAGGACAGCCGATGGTTCGATTACGGCGAGGACATCCGCCGAAATCTGACCCCAGTTAAGACGCAAGCTCAGCGTAGCTCAATCATGCCCTGGTATGTGGCCCATATAGCCTGGGATTAGAAATCTACACCAAGGTTTGTCGCTGATGAGTACTTTCGCAACGCGTTGCAGGGCTAAGCCATGTGGGGCGGTAGTACCGGGCGATCATGGACGGGCGCCAAGCGCACGTTGGTACGCTCTTCTGCCGGAAACGATGGGCTCGATCAACGGGACCATACGAAACCGCGGACTGCAAGAATGTTATCGTCGTGACCAATGCAATGCGCGGTTTGCCATTGATCTGGCTTCAGGTCGTCATTGGTCTGGTCAAGTTTTGGTTCCAACCTCTGTTGGAAATCTTGTGCGGCTCAATGCAGAGGGGCCGGCGAGCGGGAACGCCAATCAGCGTGCTCTTCAGCGCGGCGACTGGTCGCGATCCAAAGCATAAGCCAGTTGGGTGATGTCGCGTTCGGATCTGAAGCGGCTCGGTTCGGCTTAGTCGGCTTAGACCGCCAGACTATGTGTAGTCCCGGTCCGAGTAAGGTGCGCGTCGAAGATCGATGCGACGCTCCGGGCCAGGAACTCTGCGCCACCGGCCACAGTAAGCCGGCCATCATCCATCACCACGACGCCATCGGCGATAAGGCCGTCGAGACGAGAACGATCGACGACGGCCAAGCTCGGATCCCGGCCATAGCGACGGGATGTCTCGGAAAGATCGACTGTCAAATCGCACATGATTCGTTCGATGATCTCGGCGTGGAAGCGATCGTCGTCGGTCAGTAGATGGCCCCTTGCGACGGCGAGCCGATCCTCGCTGATGCGAGCGAGGTAGTCCTTTATCGAGACGGCGTTCGCGACAAAACCCTGTTGCATACGGCCGATGGCGCTGGCGCCCAGACCAATCAGGGTGTCCGCGCTATCGTCAGTATAGCCCTGGAAATTGCGCCTCAACCTGCCTTCCTGCCTCGCCAGGGCGAGATTGTCGTCCGGCAGGGCGAAGTGATCGATTCCGACGCGCACATATCCCGCATCAACCAAAGCTTCCGCGATCGTTTCAAATTGGACGTGGCGCGTGACGCTGTCGGGCAGGGTGGACCCATCGATCTTACGTTGATGCTTCTTGAAGGAAGGAATGTGCGCGTAGCCAAAGGCCGAGAATCGGTCCGGATGAAGCTCGAGGCATTTGGCGACGGTATCCAGGCACGAAGCGACCGTCTGCCGGGGCAGGCCGTAGAGCAGGTCGAAATTGATACGGTCGACGCCGGCGCGGCGCAACCGATCGACCGAGGTCGCAGTCTGTCCGAAGCTCTGCCGGCGGTTGATGCCGCGCTGAACAACTGGATCGAAGCTCTGGACACCAAGGCTCGCCCGGTTGACCCCGCAATAGCCTAGCGCCTCGGCCATCGGCTCGCTCAACATGCGTGGATCGATCTCTACGGCAATCTCGGCATCGGGCAGGACGGCAAATGAATGGCGCAACGAACCGACCAGATCAGCGAACGTTTCAGGTGTCATGATCGTTGGGGTCCCGCCCCCGAAGTGGATATGAGAGATCGGTTGCCGTCGGCCAACGGTTTCTGCAACGAGGTAAATTTCGGTCCGCAGTCCGGCTGCATAGATCGAGATCGGCTCCTGGCGTTTCGTGACAGATGTGTGGCACGCACAATACCAGCACATGCGTCGACAAAACGGCACGTGCACGTAGATCGAGGCGGATTGCTGGGCGCCCAACGACTTGAGCCACGTTTGATAGTCGGATTCGCAAATCGAAGCTGAGAAATGGGGGGCCGTCGGATAGCTGGTGTAGCGCGGCAGGCGGTGCTGCCCGTAGGATTGTGCCAGGTCCGGTCGCATTTGGAATGCCTTTCTTCCTTCTCCAACCGATTACCTGACACGCGGCGGATGGGCTTTGCGCTAGCTCAAAATATCCGCGTTGTTGATGGCCATAGCGGCCCTCAAGCCGAAATTGGTAGGGCATGCCCGCAACGTACGTATCGGACTTTGCATCGCGATGAAGGTCCTGCCCTGTTCCAGGCATGAAGAAGTCCAGCAGTGCCGCAATGATCGATCGCAGTCGGTCGGCGAACGTAAGGGGCACTCATATCACGCAATATGAGTGGGGTGCTGGTCGAGCCGTACTGCCAATTGCCCCGCGACGCTCACGTTACGGGACCTGCCGGACCCCGGCCAGCTGTTTGCGAAGGGACGAGCTGAAAGCGACCATCGGGCGCGGTCCTGGCCGCGCGCAGCGTACGCGCCAGAAGGATTGTCATCCTCATTTCAACAAGATGAGCATGACCTCCACGTCCCGTCGTGAAACACCAGAGATCAATTACGGTCCATCGGCTTTGGCGCCGCTGGCGGCCGGCCAGCCATTGCAGACGAAAACGCAACCGAACTCCGTTCGGCTTCAGCTTCTTGCTCTAGTTCCAGAATATGCGCTCTTAGTGCATCGGAAGTCGCTTCTGCTATCTCGCTGAACAGCAGATCCCCATGATCAGTGCGGGCGGAAGCGATTTCCGTCCAATCCTCAGCCGATAGAGCCTTGACGGCGGCGGGGAAGAAATCTCGCTCTTCCCACATCATGTGGTGCCGCTCCCGCAGTATAAAGTCGCGTACGATGTTGCCGACGTCTTGCCGAAGGATTTCACGATCCGCGAGGATACCATCGATAGCTTGAGCGAAATGGTGCAGACGGTCGATGACTTCCCGGTGTTCATGCGCGAGATCGCCGATGATTGCAGCCGCATCCGGATCGCGAGTTCTGAGCTTGGAGAAAATCAGGTCTTCCTGAGGATGATGGTACACCTGCGGGTATACTTCGAAGTAACTGATAATCGCGCGAATGACCTCATAGTCAGGACGGGCCCCTTGCTCAAAAATCTCCAATTCACGTTGGAGGGCGACCAGAAGCAGGTCAATATTGCGATGCTCTCGAAGCAAAAGATCGATGATCATTGCGTGCTCCAGGGGGGGAACATGTAAGCGAGCGATCCTGCCATCTGTGCGCGGTCGCCCAAGCCGATGTTCGGGTGTCCTTCACGCGCTGCGATTTGTCGGCGCTGTTCGGTGCACGGACGCCGCGCATTTCACAGCGCTTCTTGAGCTTAGCCCAAGTTCCGCGCAACGCCGCTCGGCAATTTGTCGTTACGTAGCTCGATTCGGCGCGAGGTCGGCAGGGCGATCACGCCATTCTGCTCGAGTTGAGTGAGGGTGCGCGAGACCGTTTCGATCGTCAAGCCAAGGTAGTCGGCAACATCCTGCCGTGACATGGGCAGTTCGATCGCAGCGTTCTTCGTAGCGCGGCGAGACATATCGAGTAGGAATGCCACGACCCGCTGTTCAGCGCTGCTGATCAGGAGCATCAGATGCTCCTGAAAGCGGCGGAGCTCAAGCGCCATCGCGTCCCAGAGCTGTCTTGTGAGCTCGCTCTCGTGGCTGGCACGAACAATGAGGGTGCTGCGCTTCACCATTAAAAGGTGCGTCTCACAGACCGCCTCCGCCGAAGCGATATGGCTGTCTCCGGCCTCAAAGCCGAAGATGTCACCGGGCAGATAAAACGCACCAATCTGACGACGTCCATCTTCCATAATCTTGTAGGTTCGTACAGCACCCGATACCACCTGATATAGGTATTCGGCTGCTTCGTCTTCGCCGTAGATCTCGCTATTGCGAGCGAACCGCATCGGGGTCGCAACCATACCAAACGGTCCATAGGTGCGAGATTGCCTGCATAAGACGCTGCTCGGATGATGGCTGATCTCGTGAATACTCGCGGCCTGAGCGTACATGGCGGACTCGATCTTCGAAATGTCGATGGAGCGCAGACTGGCCGCTTCTGATGAACTGGAAAATTTGGATGTTTCCCCTAAGTAGAACCCACTAAGTATTTATACGTAAGCCGAGAGAAGGATTCTCGATGGGGGCGGCGCAACCTTTCGGTAGCCCGAATGCGGCTCAAAGCCTGACCAGCCGCGTTTGGATCAGACGCCGCCTGCCGGCTTGCCGCTCCTTCGGCCTGAAGCTGAGCTCGGGCATCGTCGGATGAGCGGTGACCTGATCGTCCCGCTCCTCTAGACCGGCAGCGTACGTGCAATGTTCGAAAACCGCGGCGCATGTTCAGCGGTTTCGCCTCGCCTCGTCGATGAAGCGACGGCGGGGGCGCGAAAGCCAGGACGGACGGCGCGCCTGTTCTCCAGATCGGCGGGCGGCTGGTGCCTCGCCCTGCGCCGATCGACTGGTTCGAGGCGCATCTGGCAGCATATCGCATCTACAATTCTTAGCCTTCAGTGCGACATCAAAACCGGAATGACGTTTGCACGAAGCAATCCTCCCGAAATGCCACCGAGCAGCCTTTCCTGCAGCCGAGAGTGGCCGTATCCGCCCATCACCAGCAGGTCGAGGCTTTCGTCCGCCACAAGCGACAGGAGGGCGCGGTGCACCGACTGGGATGCTGAAAGCGACACGATCTTTGCAGGAAGGCCCGACCTTGCAAGATACTGTCCCAAATGTTCGGCGGAGCTTTCCGCCGGGACCTTGTGCGCAGCAGTCGTCGCGATGATGGTCAGCGCGTCCGCTTCGCGCAGCAGCGGCATCGCGTCGTGCAACGCGCGGGCCGCAAGGCGGCTGCCGTCCCAGCAAATCCCGATTCGTCTGGCCAAAAAAGCGCCGCGGATGACGCTTGGCAGATACAGAACAGGCTTGCCGGCCCGAAGCAGGATCTCCTTGGGAATAACGTTGTCATAGCTCTCATAGCCGCTCTGCGGCTGCGTGACGATAGTCATGTCGTGCACTCGCGCGCTGGCGCAGATGATTCGACGCGCCTCCGCTGGAACTGCACTGAGCGCGCGGCTCGCATAAGAAATGCCGGCGCTCCTTGCCCGCAGATCAAACACACGAAGTGCCGCTTCGGCTTTCTCCAACGCACGCGCTTGCTCGATTTCAAAGACCGGAGTGACGGCCACCCCGCTGAGTGCGGCGAGCAGAATAATGATTCTTTCATAACCGATTGCCACAACGTCAAGATGCGCGCCCGTGCTCAGTGCGAAGGAAATCGAACCGTTCACCGTGGCCCGCACCGGGAGCTCCGTGGGAAGATGGACCAATATGTTCCCGAACATTGCCATTCTCCGGGCATGAAAGGATTGCTGTCCATCGGAGCACAAATCTGGGCCGGACAATTGATCTGCTTCATACAGCGCCGATTTGGTTAGGTAGCATCAAACCGGCCACGGACAGTTCGCGCAGAATCCGATGCCACGCGAGAAACCAGCATGGCATGTGTTGCATCGGTCATGTCAACCGCGAATCCTGCAAGATTCGTGCACAGCGATTTTTGCTGCACAAATCAGGGGGATTGGGGCCGGCCGCAGATCGCGGACGCCGTCGATTCCTCACCGTTGCCTGCTCGACATTCACGTCGTCGAAAACAGGTGAACTGAGGTACGCAAGATGATCATGGCTGGTTCGCCGCGGTTAAGCCGGATATGCCAATACTCAAACGTCTCCAACGGCTGCTGGCACCGGCATGCGCGGACATTGTCGCAGGCGGGGGGCGGGCGCCAGCGCGACGTGCGCGTGCATCGTTCGCTGGGCTCGTTTTGATTTTCGTCATCGCCGGTCTGTGGTCCTGGCCTGTGCTCAAGGCTCCACTGGGCAATGCGCTTTTTAGGGCGCTCCACGCTCTCGCGATCGAGGATCATTCCTGGACGAATTCCTCTAGGATCTTTCGAACCAGTGTTCGTCGCCTGGACCGCCGCTTGCGACCCTGCTAGAATCCCGCGGTGATCGCGATCCGCATCAACTCGGACATGCTGCGTACATTGGTCTTGGCCATGAGGTTGGCGCGATAAACCTCGACCGTCCGGGGGCTGATACCAAGATCATGGGCGATTACCTTGTTGATCTTGCCGGCCAATAGTCCCTGCAGGACGTCACGCTCGCGCGACGAGAGATCCGCAAGTCGCGCTTCTGCCTGCAGTTTCGCTGCGTCATCGGCTGGCTTCGTTGGCCGCGCTTCCAAAGCACCGTTGATGGCACGCAACAGCACCTCATCCTCGAACGGCTTCTCGATAAAATCGACCGCACCCGTTTTCATCGCTTCAACTGCGAGTGATACATCACCATGACCGGTGATCAGGACGACCGGACAGTCGAGGCGATCGGCCTTCAGCTTGCGGACCAGTTCGAGGCCGCTCATGCCTGGCATGCGGATGTCTGATACAACGCAGTCGACCGGACCGCTTGCAATGTCATTGAGAAACTCGGTCGCGGTCTCGTAGGTTGCTACCCAGAAACCACTAATATCAAGCAGAAACGCCAGCGAATCCCGCATCGCGGGGTCATCGTCGATCACAAGAATGCGCCGCCCGGTCATGCTTCTTCACCGCCGTCCGCAAATGGCAACGTGAACTGAAAGATCGTCCCGCCACCCGGATTCGCTTCCGCCACGATGTGGCCGCCATGGGATTCCACGATTGTCCGGCAGATCGATAGTCCAACACCCATGCCGTGCTCCTTCGTCGTGACAAAGGGTTGGAACAGGCGGTCGGCGACGTCAGGGCTGATGCCGGAACCCGTGTCGGCAACGGTAAACCTGGCGAGACCATCGACCTTGCTGACTCCGACGGTCAATTCGCGGCGCGGACAGGAAGCCATCGCCTCGATCGCGTTGCGTATCAGGTTCAACGCGACTTGCTGGATCTGGATCTTGTCTACGATCATTGGCGGCAGATCGCGGTCGCTGCGCATCGTCACCCGCACGCCTTGCTCCTTGGCGCCGAGCAGGGCCAGCGCCACAGCCTCTTCAAGTAGCGTGAGCGGATTTTCCACAGAATGCTGCGTCTCGCCTTTGGCAACGAATTCCCGCAGGCGCTTGATGATATCGCCGGCACGCAGAGCCTGTTGGACAGCGTGCTCGAGTGCATCACCAATGCGATTAGCGTTCGGCTTGGCTGACGCGAGCAGAGCCCTTGCGCCGCGCATGTAGTTTGTGATGGCGGAGAGCGGCTGGTTGATTTCATGGGCAATAGACGATGCCATCTCACCCATGGCGGTGAGCCGCGACACATGGACGAGTTCAGATTGCAGCTCCTGCAGCCGCCGTTCCTGTGCCCGCCGTTCGGTTAGGTCTCGGATGAAGCCGGTGAAGAAGCGTTCGCCGCGCACTTTGGCCTCGCCGACGGCAAGCTCCATCGGAAAGGTCGAGCCGTCGCTCCGCTCGCCGACCACGATGCGACCGATGCCAATGATGCGCCGCTCGCCGGTGGTCAGATAACGTTCAATGTAGCGGTCATGCTCGGCCCGGTAGGGCTGCGGCATCAACTTGGATACATTCTTTCCAACCACTTCGTCCGGCAACCAGCCAAATAAACGCACTGCCGCGGCGCTGAACGAGCGAATGAGACCCTTCTCGTCAATTTCGATCATGGCTTCCGGCACGGTGTCCAGGATCGACTGCAGATGGGCTTGCCGATACCGCGCCTGCTCCGATTCCTGCCGCAGCCGGTCGCCCATGAAGCCAAGCATGGGGCCAAGTACCGCAAATGCGGCAATATCGATCATGTTTGCGGAAACGGTGATGACGCTTTTCCCAAGAAATGCCGCGCTGATGACGAGGCAGAGCAGGGTAGCCAAGCTCGCCGGTCCGCGGCCACCGGCGAAAGCGGCAAAAACGACCGCCGGAAGGTAGATGATCGTAAATGAGCGGTCCTCGAGATACGGATTGAGCGCCGCGCGGAGCACGAGGGCGAGCGCGGCAGCTGCCGCGGCAGTGCCATAGCGATACCAGATGTGGTCGGACATATTTGCCGGCAGACCCTCTCATTCGATCGATCCTATAGCCATCGCTATTTGAACCATATGCGCCAGTGCGTGGGCTGCACAGCGACGTGTTCCCCGGTCTTCGCCTTGATCCAGCCGCCGAAGATGCGGCGGCAAGGGAAGACCAGCCGATGAATGGTATTACCCTCGATCACGCCAATCTCAAGGTCCCGATCGAAGGGCGCCGTCTCGATCCGCTCCCACGTCACGTTGCCATTAGATCCTGGACGGTATTCATCGGCGCCAACTGACAAATTCAAGCAACCTTTCAGACAGTACGAACCACATCGCTTGTCCGCCCCGCGACCTGGTCCAGCCTAATACTGCGCGGGCGGCGCGCGGTCTCGATTGCGGCAGTCGCCGCCTCGGATCTGTCGGCGGAGGCATCGTCGAACCCATCGTGCTGGGTCACGGCCCTCTCGCCAACCCAAATAATCGGGATTGATGCTACCTAGCCGCCTTCGGTCGAACTGATCCCGACCTGCTCAAGCCTTCTCCGGTTGGTCCTGATCGGGTTTTTGCAGAAATTGAACTGGACCGCGGCCCACAATTGGTCCCGCGGCCGAGCAAGTTGCGCCGGGGCCTGTCATGTCGAACATCCTTTGTTGGTGGGACGTCTCCTTGTTACGTCGTCAGTCGTGGGGCGGATGGGCTAGCTGCGCTCGGCCCCGAGCATCGGACCAGTCCGCGGATCGGTGAAGTGGACACCATCGCAAGCGACGCGGCTTACAGGGTGCAGGTCGTTGGCGCCCGGCTCGACTGCGTCGTTCGGCAGCAGTCCTTGAAGCCGGTCGCCCGCATTTGGGCACGAAAAGATGATGGGGCGCCAAGTCTTTCTGTGAGCCATGTGTCTGACCTTGACTGGAGATCGTTTTTATCGGTAGGCCGCCGCTGAAGTATTGATCCAGGTCAAAAAAGCGATGCGCGTCTAGAACGCCCGGCGGCGTACGGCCGCCGCGAGCGGGACGGGGTTCCAGATCAGGTGATTCGCGCGCGTCGCGCCTTGGTCCCGACAAACCCTGGATGCGGCCGGGTTGATGGAAATCAAAATACAGGCCGGGCAATCATGCGAATGTTGAGGCGCACCGGACGCGCATCGGACCATGACAACAAGTGTCATCAATGATGCGAGAGGCGCAAAGGAGATCGCTGAGTGATTACTCGCCTCGCATTGTCGGTGGCCTTGCCGGCGCTGATCGCAGCCATAGGCTTTGGCGCGGAAGCTCTGAACCTTGGCCTTATCGAAACCTTGTCTGCTGCGAGTCTGATCATCGGCTTTGTCATTGCGGCGGCAGGGTGGGCCGTCAGGCGCGAAATAGGGGCGGTTCGGCCCATTTGCTCACGATCACGAGGGCGCAGGTCTGGCCGACGATAGCGCCGGGCCGCCGGCACGCGTCAGGCCAGTCTCTGTCACGGTGATTGGCCGATTACTTTGGATGCTGCTTGAGGCAAATCAAATACTCTCCTGGCGCGAATGGCAGAATAGGCACGGATGAGCAAACCCACCGCAAGAGGCTAGTCATGCCTTCATTTAACGTTCGCTTCATTAAGACCGTTTGTGACGATACCGGCCACGAGCATCGTGCCTGTCAGGCAGCGTTCGAGGTCGATGCCGCATCGCTGAGTGCTGCTGCACAGCAGGCGGAGACCGATTTCTGCAGGCAAAAGGGCGTCCGCGATTGGACCATTTTCGCCGATGCGATGGAGCTTCGAACCCCGCCTGCGTTGCCCCCGGCATGGGGCGGCTAGGCTGAGTTCGGCTAGCACAGGTCCTTGCAAAGTTTCATGGCAATGGTCAATCCGCGAGGTCAAGCGCGATCTCGCAAAGCATCGCTCCGAGCATCGATTCGAAAGTGCTCGCGATGGTCTCGTCAATGCGGCAGGCGTGCTGTTGCCCGCAACACGAAATGGGCCTCGCCGCGGTCTCGCCGGCTAGTCGTTCAGCCGGCTCGCTGCGGCTTTTCGCCGAACGTTGCCCCGGGCAGGACGATCCGGATCGAACGATTTGCTCTTACATTGGTCTTATTTGATGCAGGTCAAAAACAAACCTGCCTCCAGCAGCTATGGCTGCTTCGAGGGACATGACACATGGTCAGCCAACCCGCAAATATCGGTCGTCCTTGGCGGTTTAGGAATTTGCTCAGCCGATTACGAGCGAGCCTGTCTCGGACGTCCGAGCTGGCTTACTTGAGCCCACAGGACATCGATGCGATTGCGCGCGAGCTTAATCTGCCTACATTCGCTTTTCGAACCCTGGCGCAAAGTCCGGGCTCTCCCGAACTCTTGAGCAAGCGCCTCGCGCTTGCCGGCTTCTCCGAGCACGCGCTTGCCGCCCGCCATGGCGACGTATTGCGCGATCTGCAGCGAGTATGCGGCCTATGTCCGGCCAAGGTCCGTTGCGCAGCCAACCTCCAAACACGGAAGTATCGAAATCCGCTGAAAGACTGCCCCAACGAACAAACCCTGCGCGCGCTCGGTCGTGAGGTCGATGACGGCCTCCCGCAGCGCTTTTGCGATTGATGAACTCAATCGCTTAGCTCGCCGAAAATAATTCCCCAAGCATCCCGCTTTCAAAGAAGGCCAAGCCATGACAAGCCCATCCCCTGCCTCGAAATCCATGACGATGGGTGAAGCAGGCCTGATGTCGGTATTTGCAGTTTCTGCCTACGCCTTCTTTTTCGCCGGAGCGATGGGGCACGATTCTGCGTTTACGTTCCACGCACTGCTGGCTTCCGCCGCCAGTCTGACCGCTGCAGGCGTCATCCTCAATCGCTACTATGAACGGCCGGCGCAATTACCGCCGGCGCAGATCAATGGTCGACCGAACTACAATCTCGGTCCGATCAAATTCGCCTCGGTGCTGGCGATGGTCTGGGGCATTGCGGGCTTTTCCATCGGTCTGCTGATCGCCTCTCAACTTGCCTGGCCGGCACTGAATTTTGATTTGCCCTGGGCGAGCTTCGGTCGGCTCCGGCCGTTGCATACATCGGCCGTGATCTTTGCGTTCGGTGGAAACGTGCTCCTCGCGACCTCGTTCTACGTTGTGCAGAAGACCTGCCGCACCCGCCTGGCTGGCGATCTTGCGCCATGGTTTGTGGTCGTTGGCTACAATTTCTTCATTCTGATCGCAGGCACTGGCTATCTGTTCGGTGTCACCCAGTCGAAGGAATATGCCGAGCCGGAGTGGTACGCCGATCTCTGGCTCACCATCGTCTGGATCACTTATCTCATTGTGTTCGTGGCGACGCTGTTGAAACGGAAGGAGCCGCATATCTTCGTCGCCAACTGGTTCTATCTCGCCTTTATCGTCACCATTGCAGTGCTCCACCTTGGCAACAATCCCGCATTACCGGTATCGGTGTTCGGCTCGAAATCCTATATTGCCTGGGGTGGCGTGCAGGATGCCATGTTTCAGTGGTGGTACGGCCATAACGCGGTTGGCTTCTTCCTGACCGCTGGCTTCCTGGCGATCATGTACTACTTCATTCCGAAAAGAGCCGAACGCCCGGTCTACTCCTACCGTCTCTCGATCATCCACTTCTGGGCGCTGATCTTCCTCTACATCTGGGCCGGACCGCACCATCTACACTACACGGCGCTGCCGGACTGGACGCAGACGCTCGGCATGACGTTCTCGATCATGCTGTGGATGCCGTCATGGGGCGGCATGATCAACGGCCTGATGACGCTCTCGGGCGCCTGGGACAAGCTCCGCACCGACCCGGTACTTCGTATGCTCGTGGTCTCGGTTGCCTTTTACGGCATGGCGACATTTGAAGGTCCGACCATGGCAATCAAGGTCGTCAACTCGCTCAGCCATTACACGGATTGGACGGTCGGCCATGTGCATTCGGGCGCGCTGGGCTGGGTTGGCTTCGTATCATTCGGCGCGCTGTATTGTCTGATACCCTGGCTTTGGAATCGCCAGCTGTATAGCCTCAAGCTCGTCAACTGGCACTTCTGGATCGCCACGATCGGCATCGTGCTCTACATCTCCGCGATGTGGGTGTCCGGCATCCTGCAGGGGCTGATGTGGCGCGCCTATACTTCGCTCGGTTTCCTCGAGTACTCGTTCATCGAATCGGTCGAGGCCATGCATCCCTTCTACATCATCCGTGCCGCGGGTGGGGCACTGTTCCTGATCGGGGCGCTGATCATGGCCGCCAATCTCTGGATGACGGTGAATGCGCAGGAAGCCGATCAAATCCAGGACGCTAGAGCGCTCCAGGTCGCGGAATAGGTCATCGCATGTCGCTCTGGAACCGACACAAGATCTTTGAGAAGAACTCGATCATCTTGATCGCTGGCATCCTTGCCGTGATAGCGTTCGGTGGCTTGGTCGAGATCACGCCATTGTTTTACCTCAAGAGCACGATCGAGGCGGTGGACGGTGTGCGGCCGTATACGCCGCTCGAGCTCGCCGGCCGCAACATCTACGTACGTGAGGGGTGCTATCTCTGTCACTCGCAGATGATCCGGCCGTTACGCGACGAGGTCGAGCGCTACGGGCATTACTCGCTGGCCGCCGAGAGCATGTATGACCATCCGTTTCAATGGGGCTCGAAGCGGACCGGCCCGGACCTCGCACGTGTTGGCGGGAAATATTCCGATGAATGGCACGTTAGGCATTTGATCAATCCGCGCGCCATCGTGCCGCAATCGGTAATGCCGGGCTATCCGTCGCTGGCGAACACCGAGGTCGACCCGACCGACATGGTCGCGCATCTGCGCACCAATCGGGCGATCGGCGTCCCCTATACCGAGGACCAGATCAAGAACGCTGTCGCCGATCTGAAGACGCAGCTCGATCCTGACAGCGCGGACGTCGCGTCTTTCCAGAAGCGCTATCCGAAGGCGGCTGTGCGCAATTTCGACGGCGCGGTCGGCAATCCGACCGAACTCGATGCGCTCGTCGCCTACCTGCAAATGCTGGGCACGTTGATCGATTTCAAGCTCTACGACGAAAAAGCCAATCTGCGCTGAAGGATCCTCTGATGAAAGCCGTCATTTCCATCGAGAACCTGGCATCGAGCTTCGTCGTGACGCTCTGGACGCCGCTGTTCATCGGCATCTTCATAGCCATCGTCGTTTACGCGCTGTGGCCCCGCAACAGGAGGCTTTTTGATGCTGCGGCACGCATGCCGCTGCGCCGGGACTGACAGATCATGACCGAGCACAACGACATCGATTACATCTCGGGCCACTCCACGACGGGCCACGAATGGGATGGAATAAAGGAACTCAACACGCCGCTGCCGCGCTGGTGGATTCTGTGCTTCTACGCCACGATCCTTTGGGCGGTGGGGTACTGGATGGTTTATCCGGCCTGGCCGCTCCTCTCAAGCTACACGACCGGCGTGTTTGACTATTCGACCCGAGCCAACGTCGTCAACGACCTTGCAGGGCTTGAGAAGCTGCGCGGCGACAAGATGGCCGTGCTGGGCAAAGCGTCGCTTACCGAGATCGAGAAGGATCCGGCCCTACTGGGATTGGCCCGCGCGCGCGGCAAGACGGTGTTCGCGGACAATTGCGCGCCTTGCCATGGGAGCGGCGGCGCGGGCGCCAAGGGGTATCCGAATCTTAATGACGATGACTGGTTGTGGGGCGGATCGCTTGACCAGATCCTGCAGACCATCCAATTCGGCGCACGTTCCGGGCATGCCCAGGCGCATGAGGGACAAATGCTGGCCTTTGGCCGCGACGGCATCCTCACGAAGACCGAGATTGTCACCGTAGCGAACTACGTGCGATCGCTGTCAGGCCTGACCACGGCAGCCAATTTCGACCCCGCGGCCGGCACGAGGATCTTTGCCGAGAATTGCGCGGTCTGTCATGGCGAGAACGCCAAGGGCAATCAGGCACTCGGCGCACCGAATCTGACGGACCCGATTTGGCTGTACGGCTCGGACGAGGAGACGCTGGTCGAGACCATCAGCAATGGCCGCGCCGGCATCATGCCGGCTTGGAGCGGGCGGCTCGATCCCATCACAGTCAGGGCACTTGCCGTCTATGTGCATTCGCTCGGCGGCGGACAATAGGCGAGATGCGCCGCAAAACCTGCGCGCCGTCGACCCAGGAACAACGCGAGCCATCCGCGCCCAATGTAAGGTCGGTCATGAAGCCCGCCGTAAACAAGTCGCTCGATGAGCCGGTGATCGACGAGGATGGACCCCTCTATGCAGCCCATAGGAAGGTTTATCCGCAGAGCGTCCGCGGTACTTTCCGCACGATCAAATGGTGGCTGATGGTGCTGTGTCTGGGCATCTACTATCTGCTGCCCTTCGTGCGTTGGCATCGAGGCCTCGGCGCTCCCGACCAGGCGGTGTTGCTCGACTTTCCAAACCGGCGGTTCTACTTCTTCTTCATCGAATTGTGGCCGCAAGAGCTCTATTACTTCACCGGTTTGCTCGTGCTTGCTGCCATGGCACTGTTCCTGATGAACGCGCTGGGCGGGCGGATTTGGTGCGGTTATCTCTGCCCGCAGACGGTCTGGAGCGACCTGTTCTATGCGGTCGAGCGCCGGGTCGAGGGCGACCGCCGCGAGCGGCTGAAGGCCGCCGCGCGCCCAATGACAGCAGGGCGCGCGGCAAGGCGCGTGTTGAAGCACGCAATCTGGTTGATGATTGCTTGGTGGACCGGTGGCGCCTGGGTGCTCTACTTCGCCGACGCGCCGACCTTGGTGCACGATCTGGCAACGTTCCAAGCGCCCGCAATCGCCTATATCTGGATTGGGATCCTGACGGCTTCGACGTATCTGCTGGCTGGCTACATGCGCGAGCAGGTTTGCGTTTATATGTGCCCGTGGCCGCGCATCCAGGCCGCGCTCACCGACGAATGGGCCCTTAATGTCACTTACAAGCACGACCGCGGCGAGCAGCGCTGCTCATTGAAGAAATCATTCGATCTGCGCGCGCGCGGCGATAGGGTCGGAGAGTGCATCGACTGTTATCAATGCGCGGCGGTCTGCCCGACCGGGATCGATATACGCAACGGCGCCCAGCTGGGCTGCATCCAGTGCGGGCTGTGCATCGACGCCTGCGATGCCGTCATGAAGAAGATCGGGCGCAAAAGCGGCCTGATCGGTTACGACAACGATATCAATATCCGCCGGCGGATGCACGGCAAGCCGGAGCTGTTCAAGCCGGTACGCCCGCGCACGCTCGTTTATGCCGCCTTGATCACGGTCATCTGCGCGGTGATGGTTTATGGGTTGTTGTCGAGAACGCTGCTCGATCTCAGCGTTCTGCATGATCGTAATCCCATGGCTGTCAGGCTCAGCGATGGATCGATTCGCAACGGCTATACCGTGCGTTTGCTCAACAAGCGCGACTTCGATCGGGTGATCGCGATCGACATCGATGGCCCGCCCAAGACGTCCGTCCACGTCGTCGGCACCGATCCGGTGACTGTAGATCGACCGATGATCGTCCTGGCTCGCGATACGACGACTGAACTGCGCGTGCTGCTGACAGCGCCGGTTGGCGGCATGTTAGAACACTCGATGCCGGTGAGGTTTCGGGTCACCGACGTTGGCCTCGGTGAGGTCGCCTCGGCAACGGATCATTTCGTTCTCCCCTGACGATCACTGACGGGATGTGACCATGACCGCATCAAATCGAGTCACGCGGCCCATCACCGGACGCTTCGTCCTGATCGCCATTCTCGCGTTCTTTTCGGTCGTGATTGGCGCCAATCTGGTCATGATGCGCTTTGCCATCATGACGCTGCCGGGAACGGAGGTTGACAGCGCCTATCGTGCGAGCCTCGCCTATCAGCGAGAGATCATCGCGGCACGGCAGCAGAACGAACGAAACTGGCAGGTGCAGGTATATATCCACCGTCAGTCGGATGGTGAAGCTGTGCTTGCGATCGAGGCGCGTGACCGCCTAGGTGCGCCTCTCGCCGGAATGAATTTCGTGGCCCGCCTCGAGCGCCCGGTCGACCGCCGGGCCGATCGGGCGATTGATGTCTCCCAGGCCAATGTTGGAATCTACCGCGGCAGCGCCTCGCGCGTCGCCGTCGGGCAGTGGGATCTTGTGATCGAGGGCGACGATGGCGGCCGCCGCATGTTTCTGTCGAAGAACCGCATCGTTTTGAACTGAGAGCGTACGCACATGCAGTCCGACGTCGATTTTTCTCACTTTCTGAAGAGGACAGGCACGGGCCGCCTCCAGCTCGACCTTGCCGTGGAGGGGATCAGTTGCGCGGGCTGCATGGGCAAGATCGAGCGCAATCTGTCGAGCATTCCGGATGTGACCTCGGCACGCGTGAACCTCACCGACAATCGGCTGGCGCTCGAATGGAAGGCAGGAGCGCTCGATCCAGCATTATTTGTCGAGCGGCTCGCCGAGTTAGGCTATAGGGCATATCCGTTCCAGCGGGACAATGCGGAGACGCTGGAGGCGGAGAGGGCGCAGAGCTTGCTGCGGCGGCTGGGCGTCGCCGCCTTTGCCGCGATGAACGTGATGATGCTGTCGATCCCGGTATGGTCCGGAAATGTCTCGGACATGCTGCCGGAACAGCGCGACTTCTTTCATTGGCTCTCCGCGCTGATCGTCCTGCCGGCCGCGGCTTATTGTGCACAACCATTCTTCTCTTCCGCCGTTGCCGCGCTGCGGGCGCGCGGAACCAATATGGACGTTCCGATCAGCATCGGCATCCTGCTCGCCCTGGCGACGTCGGTAATCGAGACCATCGTTCATGCCGAGCACGCCTATTTCGATGCGGCAATCATGTTGATCGCCTTTCTGCTCGCAGGTCGCTATCTTGACCAGAACATGAGGCGGCGCACCCGCGCCTACGCCGGCAACCTTGCAGCACTCAAGGCGGAGACTGCGGCGAAGTTCATTAGCCCGACCGAGATCAGAACCGTTCCGGTGGCGGCGATCAAGCCGGGGGACATCGTGCTGGTGCGCCCCGGCGAATGCTGTGCCGTCGACGGCAACGTGATCGAGGGACGCTCCGAGGTCGATCAAAGCCTTATTACCGGCGAGACCTTGCCGGCGATCGCGACGCCCGGCAGCGCGGTGTTCGCCGGCACATTGGTACGATCCGGCACCCTGCGCGTCCGTGCGGCGGCGGCCTCCGACGGCACACTGCTTGCCGAGATTTCCAGGCTGCTCGATCATGCCCTGCAAGCGCGCTCACGCTATCTGCGCCTCGCCGAGCGCGCCTCGCGGCTCTATGCGCCGATCGTTCACATAACGGCCTTCCTGACCATGCTGGGTTGGCTTGCCTCTGGCGCCACCTTTCATGATTCGATGGTCACGGCGATCGCAGTCTTGATCATCACCTGCCCCTGCGCGCTCGGTCTGGCTATCCCCGCAGTGCAGACGGTGGCCGCCGGCGCACTGTTCCGTTCCGGCGTGCTGCTCAATGCCGGGGATGCAATCGAGCGTATCGCCGAGGTGGATCGGGTGATCTTCGACAAAACCGGGACGCTGACGCTGCCTGAACTCGATGTCGCCAATCTCGCCGGCATTCCTGAAGATGTCGTCAAATTGGCGGGCCGGCTGGCGCTGTCGAGCCGCCATCCGGTCGCCGCCGCCCTGGCGCGTGCTGCCGGCGCAAGCGAGCCGCTGGCCGATATCGAAGAGGAGCCGGGGCGGGGCGTCCGCGGTTACTATGAGGGCGCGCCGATCCGGCTAGGCCACCCCTCGTTCTGCGGCGCTGACAGCCTCGCGAACGAGATCCTGTGCCATGATCCCGAGGCCTCCGTCGTCGCGTTCAGCCACGGCGAGGCGAGGCATGTCTTTGCCATCAGGCAAAGGATGCGGCCAGACGCGGTCGAGGTCGTCACAAGCCTCGCGCGCCTTGGCATCATGGTGGAGATCGTTTCCGGGGATCGCGAGCCAGCTGTTCGGCGGGCGGCCGAGACGCTTGGCATTCACACGTGGCGGGCTAACGTCTCGCCGACGGACAAGGTCGCCCGGGTCGAAGATCTGAGGAGCAGGGGATACAAGGTGCTGATGGTCGGCGACGGCTTGAACGACGCGCCCGCGCTCGCAGCAGCCCATGCCTCGATGTCGCCTGTCACCGCCACCCATATGAGCCAGGCGGTCGCTGATGCGGTCTTCCTCGGTGAGCATCTCGGGCCCGTGTTGATGGCAATCATTGCCTCGCGCGAGGCGCTGCGGCTGATGCGGCAGAATCTCTGTCTTGCCGTCGTCTACAACGTCCTGGCCGTGCCTGTTGCGATCGCCGGCCTGGTGACGCCGCTGATTGCCGCCGCGGCGATGTCATGCTCGTCGGTACTGGTCATGCTTAACGCGCTGCGGGCGCGAAGAAGCGAGGCCCTCTGATGGAAGTCCTGATCTATCTGGTTCCGCTCGCCCTTTCACTCGGCTTCCTCGGCCTGCTTGGCTTTCTGTGGTCGCTGAAGAGCGGCCAGTATGACGATCTCGACGGCGCGGCCTGGCGCGCCGTCGCCGATGAGGGGCCCGATGAGCCCACGGTGCCGGTCCGAATAGTACCAATGGACCAGCGCATTTGTGGAAGCGGGCGTCGACGCGAGTGCTAGCTCGCCCGTCCAGGCGGTCCACCGCCGCAACTGCGGGGACAGGCGAAAGTCGGACAGTTCGCAGCCTGTTGATGGCGGCAACGCGCCGTGATCAGCAACGGCTGCTCAGTAGAGCCCGCTCGCCATCGATGATGCCAGCGTGTCTGACCCACGATAGCTGCATAATCAGGGCTTCAGCCTTCGAGCATGACACCCATCAGCTGCAGCCTCATCGATCATGACAGTTTCGATCGCTATCAACCGGGCTGGCGATGTCGCGTGATCCGGCACGGTCGAACCGGCCGGGCAGCGAGGGGTTGCGCGATGGATAGCGCCGGTCGCTGTACCTCACCGCCGATATGACGGGAGTGACCTGGCTCAATGAGGCAACGGCTCCGGTCGAAACGATCAAGCTTCAGCTTCGTCTCTCGGGGCGAATATGCGTGCATGACATAGAAGACGATTTGGACGAAAAGCGGCGATTGAAGGCCAAAAGCGTCGGCCGTTGATCTTGACGTCGGCCGAAGCGCCACTTTCCAGGAGAACATCGCGAAGGCCGAAGCAACGGTGGTTTGCCGCTCCTTCGGCAAAAGGGTGAATGCTGCTCATACGAAAAGATTCTGCCCTTCCGATACGTTGAGCCGAGTCCGGGCGACGGACATCAAGCCGAGATGCGACCTGGTCGCCTGGCTCATTCCAAACGAGGCTCTGACGGCTAGACGACGTCGCAATGCACCAAGCGTGGTAGGGGCAACCATAGTATGAGAGCGCGACGGTGTCTGCCGAATTCAATGCCTGATCCCTCTGAGCTGGATACAAATCTCGAACCTGCCTGGAGTTCTCTGGCTAGGCGCATTCGCTTTTTCATGGTGTTTCAAAGACTTGTAACAACCTGCTTAGTTTCAACAACGATGTGTCAATTAGGACACTGGATTCGCCAATTCGTGGCCAAGTCTTTCGATACGAAAACCTCCACGAAACGAACAACCGCTATTGTCTTGGGAACACATGACAGAGCTTGCAGCTTTGCGCGAGTTCTATGATTGCCTCCTTTTTACGGTCGTCGCTGTGAAAAAACTATGTTAGAAGCCGCTCCTCTCAGAAGGAGCATTCATAGTGAAAAAAGCAACCAAGAAACGCGTTAAGCGGCGCGAATGGACTAAGGCAGACATCAAAGAACTCAAGGTCCATTCAAAGGCTCGGACCCCAGTCACAAAAATATCAAAAATGACCAAACGCTCTGTCGGTGCGCTGCGCCAGAAGGCCTTACATCTCGGAATCGGACTGGGACATCAGCGGTAGCTTATTTGGGCTGCGCTGTTGATTGGTCCAGTAGGGCGGCTCCCGGGCCGCCCTTATTGGCTGTTGGATTGTGTCGCAACAGGACTCGAACTCTGCCTGGCCCTGCATCGGCGGCCGTATGAGCGCGGTGATTTCTGGTTCAATGGTTCGGCCCAACTGTTAAGCAACCAACTTCGAGCCAGGCTCATTTCCTATCGATTTCAGCGCTGCAATTGTTGCTGCTGCCCGAGAACGTAGCATTGTCGGACCTTTATAAGGTGAGGTGATCGAATCCAGCGTACTCAGTGAGTACAGCCTACATTCCTGGTACGACGAACGTCTGGTTTGCTTCTCGGCGTGTACCTGCCAGAGGACTGGCCGCTTGGTTCTGCGGCCGATCAGCTTTGATGAGGTCCCGGACTCCTCAGCTGGCTGATCAGAGCAGAGCTTGTCGCCACGACGTCACGGTCGGTGACCTCGACAAGGAGCTTCTCCAACACCAGGGCAGAGCGTGTGTGTCCGCGATCGTCGGCGCGTCAAAGATCTTTGAAGGTTCGAGCGACGATCGATTTGCGGATAAAGATGGGCCACGTGCTGCTTGGAGCTTGGGGATGGCGGAGCGGCCTCGCGCATCCGGTATCTTCGATGAGATTTCTGGAAAGCGCTTCCTGGCTATATCTCGGCAAAAAAGCTGGTGACTCGCTAAGTCACATGAGCCTGCAGATCTACGCCAGCTCTGCGCGATTTGCTTAAGCGCAAGATTCAGCTCCCGCCACATCGAGGTCTGTACGGAGGACGCGCCCCGAAACCGCGCGAGAATGTTCAGCTTTCGTCAGGGTTCAGCTCGCAGCTGCCTGGTTGTTACTGCGATGGGCCCCTTGGCTGACCAGGTTGAGAAGGTCGTCGTTCCGGCCTGAGAGTAGATTCTGCAAAATCAAGGACGCGGCGCAGTTATGCTATTGGCCCATGGGTTAGCCGATGGATACAACCTTGCGAGTGGGGCGTTCCTCGAAGATCATTTGGGCGCAAGAGTGCCCCGCCCAGCCTGCTGGTGAGTTCGAGCTTCGGAACGATACGGCGCGCTCAGCAACAATAGAAACAGCGCTCGGTTGGCTTGATATCTGGCGGCCGAGCGGCTGCGCCCTGAGCCCGTCATCACCTGTTTGCCCTCGTCGGTATGCACGGACCACAACCACCTTCGTCCGCGCTGCTTCAAGGACAACTCGAAGACTGGAAGCGTTGACATGGCTACGTGGTATCATTTCTCACGGCCGTGCGTTTGGTCTTCGGAAGGCCGGAACGGTTCTCGCGGCGGATCCTCTCCAGACGATGCCTGACTGCGGCCAGCTTGGCAATGAACTCGCTTGATCCATCAACCCCGAACTCACCAGAATCGAACTCATCCAGTGCTTCCTGCCGTGCCATAGATGCCAGACGTTTGCGAGTTTTGGCGGTCAGCGTCATCTGCACGACCCGAGCATCGCTTGCGCAGTGCTTACGCCGCAGGAATCCATTTTTCTCGAGCAGCTTTGAGTGGGTCGTCACGAAGGAAGGATCGACGTGCATCAGCTTTGACACCACGTTAACGGGGACACCATCTTCTTTCCCCAAATAGGCCACCGCCATCAGGATCATCCACTGTGCTCCAGTGATGCCAAGTGCATTGGCTTGGAATCTCGCAAGCTCTTCGAGACACGCGCTGATCGATCTGATCTCCCACACGAACGGCCGGACTGGCTCCTGCCCGTCGCTAGAAATGTTGCCAAGCGCGCTTGCTGGACCAGGTAAATCCGACGCCATCGTAGCTCAGGTTTCCCCCTTTACCAGCTTCCCTTAGCGCGAATGAGAAGTGACGACAACGCCGTAAGAGCAGGCAAATCAAATACTTGGTACGATACGGACGAATGGGGAGCGTGCCGATCTTGAACTGGCAGGAGCAGTTGCGGCCACACCGCGCTCATTGTCTTGATATTCAGGGGCGGCTTTTGTCGGGATCGATACCGCACGCCGGTAAGATTGATGCCCCTGCCAGCAGGACGTCCATGGTCTGCTTCGTTGGATACTCGCCGGCTTGTTTGCTCCTTTGTCGCATCATCGAGCAGTCAAAGTCTCGAGCGAAGAACGTTAGAACATCTGCGCAGCAGCGTGTCGCGAGATCTCGACGCGTCGTTTTACGTTGTGATGTTTTGGATCGTTGCCGCAGTCTGATCAAAGGATAAGACTTGCTCTTCCCACGCGGTCGGACTGCAATGTCCAGCACCGCGCGAACTGTTGGGGCGCAGCCCATCAGCCTCGATAAAACCGGCCCGATTGTGCCGAAAGCAATCGATAAGCGACAAGGCAAGTTCAACAACGAGGTCCGGCGGCAGGCTATCGTCGCAGCCAATGCAATGCATCGGAAGCCAAGACGCTACGCCTTGACGCTCGGTTGCCGGCCCGGCCGCCGGTTCACGCATTTCACCAATCGTGGCGTGGGGGTTACCCGATAAACCGCAGTATAATCCTGTCATCCGATTCCATACTGGCGGTTTGCCTTCGTATAGTTGAGCTGGCCTTTGGTTAAACCTAGACTTGCGCGTAGTCGCATGCTGCCGATTGCAATTGCCAAAAAAGCTTGTGCGATTCATCAATTCGACGGATTCGGGACCATGAATTGCAGGCGCCTCCCTCCTCGTATGGCAAAGTGTCGCGAGCGATCGGCCGATGGGAAATTGGGCGGCGACCGTCGTTCTCGAGCGAACAAGTGTGTGGTCCGGGGCTCGCTTTCCTCGAGCATATCGGGAGCGGAATCTTGAGCCAGAATGCAAACCGCGGGCCCACGGTCTGCTTTCTGCTCGGCCTTCCACGGTCCGGAACGACGATGTTGGCGCATTTGCTCCAACAGCATCCGGAAATTACAGCTCCACCAGAGCCCTGGCTCATGCTGGCTCTTGAGGCGTTTGGCAGGGTGGACCATCGTCACCCGGCCGGAACATCTCTGATCGAAACGGCAACCTCCGAGTTCTTGGGCCGGATCGATCGCGCTGCGGTCAGCCGTGCCTTTGCGGATGCGGCGTACGGTGCGTATCTGTCCTCGGCGGGCAAGCGCATCATCGTAGACAAGACACCACGCTACTGGATGGTGCTCGACTATTTGGAGTCTCTTTATCCTGAAGCGCCGCATATTCTACTGATGCGCAATCCCTACGCCATTGCCGCATCCCTGAAGTCGACCTGGGGAATCCCTCTTCAGGCGGAAAGCTCCCGTTCGGTCAGCGTGTCCTCGCTTGCTGATCTCATGCTCCGTCTGCCTGACAGCATTGCCTCTCCGCTTGCTGACCTGGTTCTCGGCTTGCCCAAGCTCGCTGCGCACCGCGATCGCCGGCAGACGATGGTGGTGCAGTACGAACGCCTGGCGGCGTGTCCAGAGGAGGAAATTCAGCGTCTCATCGCTGGCCTTGGCTGTGATCCAAAATACACTGCAGCTGCGTCGACGGCTCAGGCCGATTATCTCCGCTCCAGCAGCTTTGGAGATCGGAAAATCCTCCAAAGAAGGACCGTCGATGCGAGGTCTGTCGACGCGTGGCAAGTCCAATTGGGCATCGAAGAGATGCAAACGATAACCGATCTGATCGGCGTCGAGCTGATGATACAGCTCGGATATGGAGAGGAGTTGCGGCACGCACGACAAGCCGGAGTGGTTGATAAAGGGCGCGAGGTCACCGAGCTATATCGTCAGATATTTCGAATGTGGTGGGATCTGCGCGTCAATAGGGAGCGGGCATGGTCGAACATTCCAGCCAACCCCGGTAAGCTGACCCCTGGCATTCGGCAGCCAATCGCGAACTCTTGCTCCACACCAAATGCAGCGCACGATGCGCAGCATCTATCCGGAACCGACCTCGACCAAAATCAGGAGCTGACGAGTTCGATGGCGGCTCAGTTGCGGATGGCGCTCTTGGCCTCGGAAAAGGATCGAGGCGCCCAGCAAGAGGCCATTCGGGATCGCGACGCCATTATCGAGGCGCTGCGGGGCGAGATTGTACGGCTCGAGGAGGGGCGCAGCAATCACGAGCGATGACCCTCAGGATTATGGTCAAAATGTGCTGCCTGCCTTATCGAGCTCGTCGTCTAGCTAGCAAGCGGAAGTAAGTCCACCGACTCGCCTGTCCAGCCGCGCTTCGATTGGATGCTGGCGGACGCCAACGAAGGATGGACAGCGCTATCCGCTGTTTGACCCGGTGGTCGCCGATGCGCTATGGCAGGCGCCGATCGCTGCAACGCCTATCGGGCCGCTAGCGCAAGGCAAGGCGGTACTGAACGAACTAGAGATCCCGCATCGTAGAAGACACATGCTGCCGAAACATCTGCGCCGTCTCGAAGCTGAATCGATCGAAATCATGCGTGACGTGGTCGCCGAGTTCAAAAAGCCGGTCATGCTTTACTCGATCGGAAAAGACTCGAGCGTGATGCTGCACATTGCGATCAAGGCCTTCTATCCAGCAAAGCTGCCCTTTCCCCTGCTTCACGTCGACACGACCTGGAAGTTCCGCGAGATGATCAGCTTTCGGGATGCGACAGCCAAGCGCCTCGGCCTCGACCTGATCGTCCATGTGAACGAGGAGGGCATCAAGCGCGGGATCAATCCGATCGACTCCGGCTCCGCGCTTCATACCCAGGTGATGAAGACCGACGCCCTGAAGCAGGCGCTCGACCTCCACGAATTCGATGCCGCCTTTGGCGGCGCCCGGCGTGATGAGGAAAAGAGCCGTGCAAAAGAACGGATACTCTCCTTCCGTTCGGCCGGGCACGTGTGGGACCCCCGCAATCAGCGGCCGGAGCTCTGGAACCTGTTCAACACTCGGATTCGCCTGGGCGAAACCATGCGCGTTTTTGCGATGTCAAACTGGACTGAGCTCGACGTGTGGGAATACATCATGTGGGAGAAGATTCCGGTCGTCCCGCTCTACTTCGCAAAGCAAAGACCGATCGTGCGTCGAAATGGCGCGACGATCATGATCGACGACAAGCGATTGCCGCTTCTGTCTGGCGAGACGCCGCAAATGCGGATGATCCGTTTCCGCACGCTGGGCTGCTATCCGTTGAGCGGGGCTATTGAATCCGACGCGACGACGATCGAAGACATCGTCTCAGAGATGCAGACCGCGACGGTGTCGGAGCGCCAGGGTCGCCTGATTGATGCCGATGAAGCCGCTTCGATGGAGAAGAAGAAGCGGGAAGGCTACTTTTGATGCTTGCCAAAGCGATAACGCAGTCTGTCCAGGCCAAGCCAAAGGATCAGCTGCGATTCATCACGTGCGGTTCGGTGGATGACGGGAAGTCGACGCTGATCGGCCGCCTGCTGCACGACAGCAAGATGATCTACAATGATCAGATGACGGCGTTGAAACGGGACAGCACCAAGCACGGCACTACCGGCCGTGACATCGATTTCGCGCTGCTCGTCGACGGGCTTGAAGCGGAGCGAGAGCAAGGCATCACCATCGATGTGGCCTATCGTTTCTTCGCGACGGAACGGCGCTCGTTCATGGTGGCCGACACGCCCGGCCACGAGCAGTACACTCGCAACATGGCAACGGGCGCCTCGAATGCCCAGCTCGCTATCATCCTGATCGATGCCCGCAAGGGTGTGCTGGTCCAAACCAAGCGCCACTCGTTCATCTGTTCGCTCCTTGGTATCCGCCATCTCGTCCTGGCGGTGAACAAGATCGACCTCGTCCACTACAGCAAAGAGACCTTTGATCGGATCGTCGCCGACTATGTGGCCTTTGCCAGCGATCTTGGCTTCGAATCGATCGTTTCGATCCCGATCTCTGCCAGGCACGGCGACAATGTCGTCAATCGCTCCGGCAACACTCACTGGTACGATGGTCCCTGCCTGATCGCCCAGTTGGAAAGTATTGATATCCAGTCCGACAGCTCCGGGCAGGCCTTCCGCTTTCCGGTGCAGTGGGTGAACCGGCCGGACCTGGATTTCCGCGGTTACGCCGGGTCCGTGGTTTCGGGAAGCATCTCGGTGGGGGACGACATCGTCGTCGCAGCGTCTGGACGGACCACGCGCGTCAGGCGGATTGTGACGCAGGGCGGCGATCTGTCCTGCGCCGAGGCTGGCGATGCAATCACGATTACCGTTGAAGACGAAATCGATATCGGCCGTGGCGATCTTTTGGCACGTCCGACCGAACGGCCGGAGCTCGCCGACCAATTCGCCGCTCATCTGATCTGGATGGATGAGGACCAGCTCGTGGTCGGGCGCAATTACATTCTGCGCATTGGATCGCAGACCACAGCCGCGAGCATCACTGCGATCAATCATCGGATCGACGTCAATACACGGGAGCATCTGGCAACCGGGACGCTTGGCCTTAACGAGATCGGTTTTTGCAACATTTCAACCGCCCGGCCTGCGGCGTTCGATCCTTACGAGGTCAACCGCAGGACAGGATCATTTATCGTCATCGACCGTTATACCAACCGTACGGTCGCGGCCGGGATGATCGCACGTCCACTGCGGCGGGCTACCAACGTCGCATGGCAACCCGTTGCAGTGGGACGGAAGGAGCGGGCCGATCTCAAGAACCAGAAGCCTTGCATCATTTGGTTCACCGGCCTGTCCGGCGCGGGAAAATCGACGATTGCCAACATCGTCGATCAAAAGCTGTTTGCAATGTCCCGGCATGCCATGCTGCTGGATGGGGACAACCTGCGGCACGGATTAAACGCGGACCTCGGCTTTTCCGAGGTCGACCGCACGGAAAACATCCGGCGTGCCGGGGAAGTTGCCAAGTTGATGGCGGACAGCGGCCTGATCGTAATTTGTTCGTTCATCTCGCCCCACAGGGCCCAACGAGACATGGTGCGCAGCTTGGTCAGCAAGGAGGAGTTTGTCGAGGTCTTTGTCGATACGCCGATCGAAGAATGCGCGCGGCGCGATCCCAAAGGTCTCTATTCAAAGGCGAGGTCCGGTAGAATCAGGAACTTCACCGGCATCGATGCGTCCTACGAAGCACCGATAAGACCCGAAATTCATCTCAGGACCATGGAGCAGACACCTGAGCAAATGGCCCAAACCGTGATCGATGTCTTGATGGCCCGCGCAATTCTTGGCGGTTAGTGTTCATCGAACCCGTCACCCTCGCATCGCACCATCGATGGCAGGAGATGACCCCTCACTAACCTGGTGTCCCGGCCACCGCGACTCGGGTTAAGCACAGGCATCAAACGAACTCATTCTCTAAAGGAACAAAATGGTCGCGTCCACACGTCGATTGCCCGCTTCTGGTTATGTGCTCGAAATTGACGGTCAATTGAAAACCGAATTCGCGACCAGGGAGGGGGCCTTCGCAGGAGCCCAGGAGCTCAAGAAGCGCCGTCCCATGCTCCAGGTCAGAATCTACGACGCCAGGACAAAGGCCAGAGAGGAAGTCCGACTTCCAGTAGCTTGAGTTTTTCGCTTGACGCCGTTTTCCTCGCGTCCAGCTAGGTCCCCATCGAGCCTCTCGTAACCGAGCTGCCGGCGTCTCGACCATCCAGCTTCGATCTCTCGCGCGCGATGAAGGGGGCAACTCGTTCCTCCGGGTCTAGCCGCATCCGCCGAGCCCCAATTGTTTCCCAGTGCATTGACCTGGAAGCAGAAGCAGTCTGTCCCGGCTCCCGGCGCTATGCCTGCCCTCGGGGCGCGGTCTTGAGTTTTGGACGGGCTTCAAAGGGCTGTCTGCGGGGCTGGCTGTTAACATGTCTGCACGAGGCGGGCCGGCAGGGGACAATGAGAAGGCCGCAGGGAGAGGCTCGCGGCGCCAGTCGTGGTCCCCCATGTTCATTCCGGACCGCTCACCTCCTCAATGAGCCTGCAGCTCGATGGGTTCGGTTCTTGCGGGAAGACCCGCCCCAAGGCGCATCCTAAAGAGCAAAAGAGCAAGGCTATCGCCGGTGCGGTTTCCGGCAATTCAAAACTCTGTTTCGTGCTTAAGCGACGCTGGCCTCGAGCCGGACCTTGAGGATGTGGCAGGCCGGATCGAGAGTGTGCTCGACATTTGGCAGGTCTAACAGAAGAGCGAAGGCGAGCAGAACGGCTCGAACGGAGCTATCCGTCGAGCTCGAATGCCTCATGACTGAGGGCAGGCTCGTCGAGGCGTAAGCCGTGAGCTGCTCCGCGACCGAGCGGTTGAGCATTCGAGCTCCACTGCGGCTCACGTCGGCTGCGTTCTGGATCAGCCGTCAACTACGGTGGGCGGACCGCGGTGATCATCGACTGCCGGGACGATCCTAACGTTAGACCATGAAAACGCTGAGCTAGCTTGCTGCCGATCACTTCGCTCAGCCACTCGAGCTGGCTTATCGCTCCCAGTGAAGGTGCACGTCAGAAAAAATTCACACGAGAAGATTTCGGAAGAGGGTTGAAACGCACCTAACGTCAAGTTGTACGATCTGAAAATGGACGGCAAAGGTCGTCAACGTCCCGAATTCTCCAACGAGTGACGGTATGCGAATGTCTCAAGTCTCAGGCTCACGCAGGATCAGGCTCATCAACAACGGCGCGCATCATGTCCGTCACGCGCGGATTGATATCCGCACGCTATGGCCCGACGCGCACGTTCGTTCCGAACCTCAACCTTCGCCTGAGTGCAGGGGGTGGGCGTAAGCGGATCGGCGCCTAGCTAACAATGCGGCGGCGCTCAAATCCTTGCGTGCGTGATGTGATGGGCCGCTAGGCGAAGCTTGCCTGCGCCTATGGTGTTTCTCCGCAGCAGCAGATGAATCGAGGAAGCCTGCGCCCAAGGGGGCGAGGTCGCGTCATCGCGCTTCGGATCCACGACGAACACGGTTTTAAGGGGAATAGTGTGACTAGACAACGATCTTTGCTGACGCCTGGTCCATTGTCGCTGTCGCTGGCGGTCAGGAGCCAGATGCAGCTCGATCTCGCATCGCGGGATTGTGAGTTCAAGGAAGTGACCGCCCGCATGAGGCGGCTGATGCTCAATCTGCTGGGAGGTGCCGAGGACTATTCGGTGGTCCCCATTCAGGGGGGCGGCTCCTTTGCAATGGAAGCCGCTCTGTCCTCATTCGTGTCCAAGGACGACAAGCCACTCGTTTGCATAAACGGCATCTATGGCGAGCGCATTTTCAAGATGCTGCGGCTGTGGGACATCGAGGCGCTGAAACTTGTCAAGCGAGCTACCGAGCCCCTGGACCCCCAGGAAGTTGCCGAGCAGCTGAGCCGAAATCCCGGCGTTACTCACCTATGTCTTGTGCATTGCGAGACGACGACCGGAATCGTCAATCCGCTGGACGCGATCATAGACGAGGCGAGGCGGCGTGGCGTCAAGACGATCGTCGACGGCATGAGCTCCTTTGGCGCGATTGACATCGACCTAAGCCGTGGCGGACCGGACGTCCTGGTGACGTCGAGCAATAAGTGCATCGAAGGGCCGCCGGGAGTAGCTTTTGTCATCGCATCTGCCGAGCTGCTGGAAAGAGCGGTTCAAGAACCAAGGTCATTTGTGCTCGACGTGAGAGATCAATGGCTCTCGCTCGAGCGTACCGGTGAGTGGCGGTCGACCCCGCCCACCCACATCGTTCAGGCAACAACGAAGGCCTTGGAGATTCTGGAGGGGGAAGGCATTGATGCCAGGCGCCGCAGGTATGAGAAGGTCAGAGACGCTCTCGTCCAAGAACTCGAAGGGGTAGTGTCTCCGCTGCTGTCCGCCGACTTGCAGTCGCCGGTCTGCGTCGCGTTCAACGCGCCATCCGGAATCGTGGATCAAGCAGGATTCGATGGGCTGTACCGTCACTTGGCGGCCCACAACCTTTACGTCTACTCGAAGCTGCATCTTGCAACGCGGAGTTTTCGGGTCGGCTGCATTGGCGACATCCAGCCCAGTTGGATCGAGCAGTTGGGGTGCGCCTTTCGTACATATTTTCGGTCCGGTCCGGCTCCATCCACGGGGACGGTGTCAGCCCGGCAGGCCTGCGAGCGCGGCGTCGAGATGTCTTTGCCCTTCACAAGGACCTCGCAGCCCCCATTCTCTGCCGAAACTGCTGTTCTGCACGCGGGCTATCGACGCGATCCGGTGACGAAAGCCGTCGCGGTGCCGATCTATCAGAACACGGCTTATGAACTCGATGGCGATCTGAATCACATTGCGGACGTCTACAACGTCAAGGCCGATGGATTCACCTACACGAGGATCATCAACCCGACGACCCGCGCATTGGAAAGAAGGTATGCCGCGGTCGACCGGGGGAGCGACTCGCTCGCCGTCGCGTCAGGTCAAGCGGCAACCTTCCTTGCCATCGTCAACCTGTCAAGCGGCGAGGTGGGGGACAATATCGTCGCCTCACCGTATCTCTATGGCAATACGTGGAATCTGCTCCACAACACGCTAAAGCGTCTTGGTATCAGCGTCAGGACGGCAGACCCGCGAAGGCCCGAGACCTTCGAACGTGCCATCGATGATCGCACGATCTGCCTGTTCGGAGAGGTGATTTCAAACCCTTGTCTGATTCCGCTTCCGGTCAAACAGCTTGCTGAGATCGGCCGAAAGTACGGCGTTCCGTTGGTCGTGGATAATACGACGACCCCGCTGGTATGTCGGCCGTCAGATCTCGGTGCTGCGATCACGACCTACTCTGCTACGAAATACATATGCGGCCATGGCACGACGCTGGGCGGTCTGATCGTTGACAACGGCAAGTTCAGCTACCGGGGAGCCTCGCGCTTTCCCTTGTTCAACAGCCCTGACGAGGCCCATGGCGGGATCATCTGGCGCAACGCGCTGCAAGATGTCGACGACCTCGGAAAAAGCGAGGTTCTCCTGAAGGCTCGCATGACCTGGTTGCGCGATACCGGCGCGGCCATTGCCCCCTTTGCGAGCTTTCAGCTGATCCAAGGCCTTGAAACGCTGCCCCTTCGCATGAAGCAGCACAGCGCAAACGCCAGGATCGTGGCCGACGTTCTGAAGGCGCATCCAAAAGTGCGCCGTGTTTTCTACCCGGGGCTGTTCGAAGGAGCCGATCAGGAAACCGTCGACCAGACACTCAATCCCGCATACGGACACGGCGCGATGATCATGTTCGAGGTAGAGGACGAACAGGCCGGGCGCAAGTTCATCCAGAATGTCGACCTGATGTATCACGTTTCGAACGTAGGGGATGCCCGTACGCTCGTGACGCATCCTGTTTCGACCACCCACACCACTGTTCCACGGGAGAAGCGCGAAGCCGCCGGCATATTTGGCGGCTCGATCCGACTTTGCGTCGGCATCGAAGATGTCGACGACATCGTGCGCGATCTGGACAGGGCGCTTTCCGCAATCTGACAACTTGTAAGGCGATCAGGAAGAGGTTCTCATGAATCAGGCAGACGCTTGGAAACTGAGGTCGTCACGTTATGAGGCTGTTCAGTTCAGCCGGGAGATCAATAAGCAACTGTCCGAACTGAGGCCGGACAATGTAACGGGAGCTGCCTATATCGCCAAGGATTACGCTGTAATCGCCGCTTGCACGCTCGCGACGGTCTGCGTCTCTTGGTGGCTGTACCCGCTCGCCGTTCTTCTGATCGGCGCCTACCAGCGCGGCCTGACGACGATCGCTCATGATGCGGCTCACCGTACGCTCGCGAAGAACACGACCTGGAACTACGTCCTCGGCATTCTGTTCGCGGCCTATCCCCTGTTCCAGCGCCACTGGGCCTACCGGATCTCACATGTCTATCTGCATCATCCGTATCTCGGCGACCCGGAGAAGGATCCCGACCTGAAGTTCTTCATGGCCAATGGTGTCTACGACGTCCAGCCTCCTGAGCGGTACGCCTTCAATATCATCTGGAAGCCGATATTTGGTGGCGCGACATTGGCCTATCTGAAGTATCTCTGGACCAATCGGTTTTCGATCACAGATGCCGAGGACCAGAGCCGGTCAAGCATACTTGTCGACAAGTATGGCTTTTACCTCTTCTGGATCGGCATCTTGGCCGGATCATATGCTCTTGGGCTGCTCCACATCGTGATCCTGTTTTGGATCGTCCCCTATCTCACAACGTTTCAGGTTCTTGGGTGGTTTGTCGAGCTCGCCGAGCACTCGCCGATGTGCGAGACCGAAACGAAGAACGTCTATCTGACCAGGAATCGGAAAGGGAATTTCCTTGAGCGGGCCATCCTTGGACAAAACCTGGACGAGTATCACCTCGAGCATCACCTGTCGCCGGGTATTCCATTCTGGCTTTTGCACAAGGCCCAGAAGATCCGGATGCAGGATCCGGGTTACGCAAAGGTTGCCGCGAGCTGGGGAGGGCTCTTCGTCAAGGGGCCGCAAGGTCAACCCAGTGTCATAACTCAGTTGAAGGAGCGAAATCGACGCTTGTATGAGCAGTCGCTTGCCCATGCGAAGGGGCAAGTGGCGTGACATTGCAACGGTCAGACAAAGCCCGTGCAGTGGTCGGCGTCACCTCGAACCGTCTTTTGGTCGATGGTGTGCATCGCGACTGGCTGCGGCGCAAATACCTCAAGGCTCTGCTTGATCATGCGGGCGTGGCGTGCGTCATATTGCCGACGATCGATGCGGAGGATACGAGGCTAGAGGTCGGCCTGGCGATCATGGGTGCGCTCGACGGCCTGGTGTTGACAGGAGATGAATCGAATATTGACCCTTTCGTCTTGAAAGCGCCTGCATCCCTTCCACCACCTGATCAGCAAGACGTTGATGGCGGAATCCGTGACCGCCCGCGGGACAGGCTCTCTGCAGTAGCCATCGGGAGCGCCATTGCGCTCGGAATGCCGATCCTGGGTATCTGCCGGGGGCTTCAGGAGCTTAACGTCTATTTCGGCGGCACTCTTCATTCTTCGCTCACCGAGTGGAGGCTGGGAAGTGGCCAGATGCATGCCGAGAAACCAGATCGTCCAAGAGACCGTCAGTACGATGCCGCGCACAGCGTGAGGATATCTCCTGAGGGTGCGCTCTTTCCGATCGCGCGCGCCAACGAAGCGCAAGTGAACTCCCTGCATAATCAAGGCATAGAGCTGCTCGCCGCCGCGCTGAGGCGCGAGGCATGGGCGCCTGACGGACTGGTCGAAGCGGCTTCGGTCATTGGCGCGCCGACGCTGCAAATCGGTGTGCAATGGCACCCCGAATGGCATGCCTCAACCGATCTCCTGAGCCAGCGACTGTTCACGGCTTTTGGAGAGGCGTGTGTTGCGTACTGCCAAACAAAGAAACACTAGAGGCGGATTGTGACGTTTCAAACCAAGCGCGGTCCGCCCAGGTCGAAGGACGATTCTCTCGGAACTGATGCACAAGCCTGCTTCGGGGAGGGGGCCGCGCCGCGCCGCCGGCGGGGGACGGGCGGACGATTGACCAGACGCTTCGCTCTGGGAGTTCTCTTTGTGGCGCTCTATGTCGTCCTGAGCGCGGCGGGCGAAGTTTATGCGGCATCGTATTTTCAGCAGGCAGATGCGTTCGTCGCTCTCCTCGTGTCATTTGCCGCGGTGTGTCTGACATTCAATCTGCTGGCAGGTCACGAGAGAAGAACGGCACCAGTTGCGAAGTCGGCGCTGTTGGTTTTTGTGTCGCTCAATGTCGTGACCGCAATCAGTTGGATCGGGTTGTTTATCGGCCTGAAATACGCCGAACCTGCGATCGTGGTCGCGTTCATGGTGGCGTTAGGACCCGCTGCGACGGTGTGGTTAAACGCGCTAATCAGGCGGCAGGGCGTCCCTCCAGCATCCGATATCGTCGTGAGCGTTACGATCGCGATAATTGGAAGTTACATGATTTGGATCTCGGCAACCGGCAACGCTGGCGTGGAGTGGGGAGCTCGATCGGCCTTCGGCATCGTCCTGGCAATCGTGGCCGGCCTATCGCTCGCCCTTACAAATATACTCGTCAAGCTGCTATTCGACCGCGGATTTTCAGGTCGACAGGTGTTGGCGCATCGCTTTTACGGGACGATCCTCTTGCTGCTGGCACTGGTGGACCATTCCTCCATCGTGCTCGAGATCTCACAGCATTGGCTTGCGATCGCAACGATTGGGCTATCCACGATCATCGTTCCATTGCTCTTGTTCCAGGAGGGCATTCGGCGCGTCGAGCCCTTCACGGTCAACATGGTCCTGTCCACTGCTCCTGTCATCACGTTTCTGTTCCAGTACTTCGATTCTCGTATCGTGCCTTCGCCACATACGTTCGTTGGAAATGTTCTCATTACGGCTGTCGCCGTCGGCAACGTCTATTTGCAATACCGGAGATCCACATGAACGGACGAAATTGTGTAATTGTCGACGCATATTCGACCGGCCGATTCTTGCCGGAAGAGTTCAAGCGGTATGGAATTTCAACAGTGCATGTGATGTCGGCTGCACAGATTCCGTCCATCTTCCAATCGCATTTCAACGCGGATCTGTATGATGAAGTCATTCGACCGCCCGAGCGCATGGGGTACGAGGAGGTCGTTGAATATCACCTTCAGGCTCTCCAAGGCAGGGAGCTGGAGTTCGTCATAGCGGGGTGCGAGACCGGAGTTGAGCTGGCCGATTCGATCTCGGAGCGGCTGGGCTTGCCTTCAAATGGCACCGCCCTCTCAGCCGCCCGGCGCGACAAATCGCGCCTGTCCGAGGCATTGGCCTCAGCAGGCGTGCGATCGATCAGACAAGTCGTGTCCGACAATTCTGGAGAGATCGCACGCTGGAAGCGTCAAGAGTGCTTCGATGAGATCGTGATCAAGCCGCTGAACAGCACAGGCACCGAAGACGTGTTCTTTTGCTCGACAGATGCGGATATTCAGCGCGCTGTAACCGCGATCGTCGGGAAGACGAACCGTGTCGGAACGCTCAATCAATTGGCGCTTGGACAGGAGAAAATAAAGGGCCAGCAATATACCGTAAATGCCGTCTCGATCTCTGGTGAGACCTTCGTCACGGAGGCCTGGACCTATGACACTGTTCCTATTGAGGGCGCGTCGTCGGTCTGCTCACTCGAGCGGTTGCTGGGTGGTAAGGAGCCAATCGTCCTTGAACTGTCCGACTACCTTGTGCGTGCGTTGCGGGCGCTCCGAATCGTGGACGGACCTGCTCATGCCGAGATCATCGTCGATGATCGGGGACCGGTTTTGGTCGACTTGGGAGCAAGGCTGCAAGGAACCATGTCGGCAAAAGCTCGGACGATGGCTTTGGGCCATAACCATTTGACGCTTACGGCGTGGCGCTACGCCGATCCCAAAGGCTTTGCCGAGTACATGAGGCGACGCGGGGTCTACAAGCGGCAGGCTCATGCACTGTGCGTCTCGCTGATTTCCGACATCGGCGGTGTTGTTGCCGGCTATCCCGGACTTGATACGATACGCAAGCTGCCGAGCTTCGCGGATGCCATTGCATTCGTTCCGATAGGGCAAAACCTGGTTCCGACGATCGACCTGGCCTCGACGCCAGGCATTGTGTATCTCGTGAACAACGACCTGATACAGCTTGAGGATGACTATCGCCAACTGCGTGCGATGCGGATGGACCAGGTGTTCGATTTGGTGGCGCAGGAAGCGAACCAATGACCGACACGCGCGACAGTTGCACGAATTCGGCCGCCGCGGCGATGATCGGTGTGAGCGACTTCGACGGCATCCTTCGAGGCAAACACGTCCTGGGTGAAGATCTTTCCGTGGGGGATAAAGTCATCAAGTTCTCCGAAGCAGTGCTTGCGTGGGATTGTTCGGACCGGGTCATTCCGGCGAGCTTCACGCAAGAGTCGCGATCAGTATTCGGGGACGCCGATCTGCGCATTCTGTCAGGCACCGGCCGTTCGGTGTCTTATGCTGGCGATCAATATCTCTATCTCGCCGAGTTTACGGGCGCACATGAGAGCGTCTGTCCGCGGGGTATTCTGCGTAAAGTCCTACGAAGGGTTGCCGACCGCGGCTACAGCTGCACTGTCGGGTTCGAGTTTGAGTTCATGTTGTTCAAGGAGAACGCCGACACAATTGAAGACAAGCCGTTCGGCCAATGGGCTCCTTTGACGCGGGGCCCATTCGGCTACTCGATTGCGCGGTCTGTTGCGCACCGGGAACTGTTCGGTGAGATCCTGGCGCTTTGTGAGAAGTCCAGAATACCTCTCAGCGGGCTGCACCTTGAAACGGGACCAGGCGTGATTGAAGCGTCACTTCGTCATTGTGATGCCCTGGAAGCCGCCGATCGCGCAATCATATTCAAGTCGATGATAAAGGCCTGGGCGCAGACGCGAGGCATGACGGCTACATTCATGGCCAAGGTTTCCGAAAAATGGCCGGGACAGTCCGGCCATATTCACGTCTCGATGTCCTCAGATGGTCAGAATGTATTTTACGATAGTGAGGCTTCTCGCAACGTCTCGAAGCTCATGAGGCACTTCATCGGCGGACAATTGAAATACATGAACGAGTTCTGTGTGCTCGCTGTGCCGAATTTCAATAGCTACAAGAGATTGGTACCTGGTTGTTGGGCGCCAATCTGTCCAAGCTGGGGAGTCGACAACCGCTCCTGCGCGGTACGCGTCATTCGGGGAGACCCGTCTGCACATCGCCTCGAATACAGGCTGCCCGGCGCAGACCTGAACCCATATCTAGCCCTCGCATGTGCCATCGGTTCCGGCATATTGGGTGTCGAGACAAATGCGGCGCTCCCGGCTCCGATCGTCGGGGATGCAAGCGCGGAGACCTGCCTTCCATCCGGGAGGCTGCCTCAAAGCCTGGCAGAGGCAACATATCGGTTTGCACAGTCCCCGGCAGCCAATGATGTCTTCGGTGAAAGGTTTGTTGAAGTGTTTTCTTGCTCCCGCCGTTGGGAATGGGAAGCCGTTCAACATCGGGTCACCGACTTTGAACGCCGGCGGTATTTCGAGATCATTTAGCCAGCTTGAGCTCCACAGACCGGCACCTTCCACGCATCAACTGATCGGCCCGTTTCAATAAGTCATTCATGCTCTCATTAAGCAGCAGGCGGAGGAGCGCTCCAATTGGTGGTTGCTCCTGCTCCTTGGGGGAAGGGCTCCTGGGTCTTGCGGCCGATGAAGGTGTTCGGCGCTGGCACTTTAAGTAACTCCGCAGCCCGCGAGATCAGCTCACAAACGCGCCCTGTTACGTAATCTCGGAAAGCCTCATGGTGCACGCGCGAAGCGTGGTCGGTGTCGGCCATGGCCGCGCTCATTGCTTCGGCAGGCGGGCGCGCGCTCGGTCTCTCAGCCACCGGCGCCTGCCGGCAGAGCTTGGTCGGTGATGGCATTACAATGCGCCGATGCATCCTATGTTGTTACGGGAACTAAGGCTTTGTTGCGCTTATGGTCCGCTCGACCTCATCGGCCAGTGTCCGGTGATGAACTGCCAGCTCGGCGAATAGCTCTTTCTTCGTCGGGCTGGTCGCCAGCTTGCTGATTAGCTCACACTCTTCCGCCTCGATCCGAAGTTTTTCCAAGTGCGCCTGCATGTCCTTCATGGAAGGCCTCCCCGCAAAAGGCGGGGATCATCTCATGCGGAATCTGACGGGAACAAGCTATGAGAACAGATGGCGACCAATGGGAAATGGGCTGAGAACATCAACCAAATCTCGCCTTCTTCGTTTAAGCCGAATTAGGGCTCTCCAAGAGCGCTCTACCCGTGCTGCCATGGTAAGGACACTCGCTGCGACAGATTAGGGCCCGGTGGAAAGTCAATATCTGCGATCCTCGCTGACATTTCAGGACAGAACAGTTTTTGGGAGTTTCAATGCCGGCGTGCTCCGCGGAGGACGAACAGCGCATTGGTTCGAGAAAACAGGCCTCACGCAGCGCGAGATCGCGCAGAAGCCGGGTGGGCTGAGGCAGCGGTGAGCGGGCGGCTGTTCCTTATTAGGAAGCGCGTCGCGAAGCGCGCGGATTAGCCCCAAGTGCCGGGGCCAATTTTTGTAAGGACTCAACGCAACGCCGCCCGCTTAAAATACACGCGAGCGGCGCTTGCTCTAGCCCCAGGAAGGTTATTGGCAAAATCCTGATACGTACAGTTTGGCACAAAATGCAAAGCGCGCGGATACCTAAGAATGCTTAACGTGTCCGTAAGAATACGGGAAAAGTGGCAAAGCTCGGTTCCCTCGCTGGGGCCGTCTCTTGTGCGCGAATTAGCATGCGCTCACAGAGAGCTGGCTCATTGTTGCGAACACGTTCAGGCTCGACCATATCGACCAGGTGGAGCGGGGCTTCTCAGCTTCGCTGCAATGTCGTTCGTCGTTCCCCCTCGTCGGCCTTCTTCTCATCGAATAGGCCGATCCCTTGGCTAGACGTCGATTCGGCCTCGGGGGGTAATCCCCTTGCTGGGTAGGCATCCGGCGTAGGCCGCAAGCTCGTTGGATCATTTCCGTTGCCAGCGCGTGAGCAGCTTGGGGTTTTTCTTGTAACCTGACGAGCTCGATCAGGCTTTCGATGCCAAAGTCGGTGAACGCCTGAACGCCATCTTCGACGACGCCACAGACCCAGATCAAGCCGTCCTCGATCTGCATTTCGATGGCAATGTCGCTAAGCCAGTCTTCGTCTTCACCAAGCGGCCTTCGCCGGCGAGATACACTTCCTCAAACGATCGGCAGCTTCATCAGCACCCACAATATAGCCTCACACCCATTCGTGCGGACCGTTACAGCCGACCCTATCAAAAGTTGGCGCGACTTCGTCAGCGAAGGCCCGGGGCAGAACGGCATTGTTGTGCATCGGGGCTCGTCAGCTTTTCGAAAGCTTACCCGAGTAGGGAGCCTCTGTAGGTGATCTGTGGAAGCGGAGCTAGCGTGGACCCTCCGGATTTTGATCCATTTGATGTGATCGCTTGGCCGCAGGTGCATCACGCCATACTGCAAGAACAGCAAGCGGGTCAGGCCGGGTAGGAGGACTTTGAACAGCGCCTGGAAGAGGCGGGTCTAGGAGAAGGCGCAGCTCCCATCCACGAGCCGCCGACTCTTCCAACGGCCTATCCTCATTTGTCCGACAAAGATCGAAACCTCATAGACCTTGCGATCCAGGAAGATGCTTCCGCCAGGCGAGCGGTCGCGGAAGTGATCACGCTCTCGCTGAGGGGTATACACGTCGGATCTGACGGAAACCTGACTTGGTTACTACGCACCCCTCGTCAGTACACAAGCGGCCTGTTGCCCCGAATAAGATATCCAATTGACACCATAGTTGGTCTCACGGATGAATTCGTCGAAAGCTAATCTTTCATGCTTCTCGAACCCTACGTAGTTGAAGTATTCGTCAAACACGATAACGCATCCCGGACGAATCTGAGACTTGAGTCCCGTAAAGATGCTTCTTGTGCTTGAATATATGTCGCAATCGACGTGGATGAACGCGACGGGCAGCTCGCGCTGAGCAAACACCGGAATTGTCTCATCAAACAGACCAACAATAAGCTCTACGTTCTTCGGAACGTCGGGCGCCTTGCCGCCACGATCGAAGTTCACCGGAAGATATCCGTTCCAGCGCTCCGGAAGGCCATTAAAGCTATCGAAGCCATAAAACGTCCGCTCTGGAAATCGCTCGGCCATGGTGCTGATGGTGTAACCGCCATAGACGCCGAACTCGAGGGCAACACCCGCACCCGCTTTTGACAAGGCATCGAACCTGAACTCGTCATGATCGGCAAAAAACACGGCATCAGCCATTTCTGTGCGGATTATCTCAATGGCTTGTTCTTGCGCAATCACAGACAAACTATGAAACAAGCTATGGTTCGTTCTGGGTAGCCCGTACATTTCCGCAGCGGTTACAAGTTTGCGCAGGTGTTCATTTGCAATGTCCTGCTTGCCGAGCATTGTCGACAAAGCTTCGGCGACCTGGCTGGAAGATTGTGCCAGCCGATCGATTGCTGCCAATAGGCGATCATCAGCCGGTTCTGTCATCGCGTCGCTCCTTTCGATGGCACTTAAAAAGTGTAGTGGTCACGCAATGCCGGAAAGGCGGCAATCAATAATGCACCAAGCATGATGCCGACGTTCGGCGCAACATCGAGAGCATCGCGCGCGCCGATCGCTATTTTTGCTGCTGCGACAACGTATAGAATTCTTAAGATGCTTCGGACGTCCGCTCCGTTCTCCATCACAGCACGTTTCCCCAAGCAACCGTGAGTGGCTGGCCTCTGAGCGCCGCTTGTGGGAATCCAAAGCTCTCCACGGATCCTGTCGATAATCTCCGCAGCGTGTCGCCGAGCCAATCTCGGGAGACCCGCGGCCAACGAAAAGTAGCGCGGGCGGCTTGGGGGACCACCCGCGCTAGTCTGGGAGGATGCTTGGCCATCCTGGGGGGCGCGATACATGAAAGCCAAGCCGTATTGCTCCGAGCAACTCGCGTGCCAGACAGGCGCGCAGCCTCCTCACGGGGCAAGCATAAGCTCATGAAGCGCGGGGACTGGGTCGAAACCATGAAAAACGTGCGGGCGGCGGCGAGATCCGCCCGCACGAGTTGCGCTACGAAGCGGCTTGGGCCTCAGGAGGTCGTGATTGGGCAACCAAGCCGCGCATCACTCAGCAACCGGCGTGCCAGACTGTGAAGAAACGACCAGAGACCAAAACGTTGTGCTTTTTCACGCCGCGCCAGGCAACCACTCGGGCGGCTTACGAACATGAATGTCGGAAACCTGACGCGGTCGTACGAGATCGGAGGGACAGTACCCAATAGTCGAGGTCGCGAGGTGATTGGATCAATTCTATCGTGCACAACGATCGACGCATCGGGTTCAACGATCAGCCTTTGCAACGGCTCCTCTTCGATCGGGCAGTTGAGCAGTGCGGCCGTTGCTTCACAATTGATCAGAGCCAGCTCACGCTTTCCGTCGTCTACTGCAAACGCGCGAGCTAAATGGCTGAACTCTTGGTCGTCGTATTCCTTGAAGATCGGCGGCCGTCACAGTTCATCTTGGTACGGCTGAACCTCCGGCCGGAGGGTGCGAGCGGAGGGTTACCCGGACACGGCCTCGCGTCAGTGTTGCTTGCCACCTACCGGTGTGCTGTTGGCTGCGGATTAGTCAGTGTCCTTGTCGGGTGCGTTGCCGCCGGCTGCCCTCTTCACGCCCTTGGTCGACTTCCTGCCAACTTTGGCGCCCGCGGTCCTGAGCTTGGGCGAGGAATCGTCATCGTCGCTCATGCCACTCTGTACGCTCCGGTCTTGCATGCCTTTGCGAGCCTTGGCGTCGGTGGCGAGACTTTGCGCAATGACGGAGTATGCGAGGAAAGCCGAAAGGCCGCATGCGATTACAGAGGTCTTCGCTAATTTCATCGATGTCTCCTGGATCGAATTGCTTGCGAGGGAGCGATGTTGGCTTAATGCCGCTGCGCCGTTCGCAATCGCGTTGAGGGTACGAACGGTCGCAACATTCACGACGCCCACACCAGCTCTGCCATTTGGTTTGTGCTATGTCCCGGTCCGATGCTTCGCGTCTTCAGAATTTGCTGACGGTTTCCAGGCTACGTCCTGACGTGGCGTGAGGTTCAAGCGATTTCTACAGTTTGATTATCAGTCCGCCGTTCTCGGGGCCGTTTATGTGGTATCAGGCTGATCTTCCGGGATCGTGCAGGTCTGGGTCTGTCGCTCAAGCGGCTCAAGGAGGCCGTCTTCCGCTCGCCGGCTAAATAGGCCCAATTGTTCCCCGGCAACGCGGATATTGGTATGGGCAATGGCGAGCCGCTCATGCTCGGAATTCGGAACCGTCCGACGGAAGGCCATCGAGAAGCTCGAGCTCGCGCTTTCGCAGATCGCAGTGTCGTCGCTGGCTTGGCGTGAGGCCTTCGCCTGCCTCGGCGCTTTTTGCGTTGGCGGCACGACGTGGACGCGCTTGACTGTGCTTGCTCGCGGAGAGCCGCCTGTTCGAGCAGGCTAGACTGGCGCAACCGCCTCAACCGTTCTCACGGCCGCGGTGCACGAGGGATGATCCTTCGTCACCTTCCTCAGCGAACAGGTTCGCATGGATCGCGAGATTGACTGCGGGGGTCGTGACGAGAGCGAGAAATCGCGCGGCCCCTCTTCGGAGCGCTTCGAGCATGCTGCGCCGATCTCGGCCCGGCCCACTCGTCGCGGTGGCTCATTGCGCGCTCTCGATCGTTCGGTCACGGACGATACCGCCCTTTGCGGCAGATTGTTTCTCTTTCTTCGCTGAATCGTTCCAGCATCTTGTGCAGTTGAACCGAGACAGGCCAATCTTCTCCTTGAGATTGCGCTTCAGCACGCGGACGCACGTGGCCTCTTTGATGGCTTGATCTGGCCGAAGACCGGCTTCGCCTCGATCGTCTGAGCCGCAACGCCGTTGCTGCGACTTTCTTCCCCTGGGCTGCGCCCATTCCTCGCGAGACAAGAAAGTCGCATCAACGCCGTCCTCCGCTGCGCTCCGGCCCTTGGAACGCGGGTGCGTCGCCGATCGTCCTCGGCCCTTAGATCGCCATCGAGGCCGCGGTGGTCGCGGGCTCGAAACACAACAGGAGAAGTGACATGGCTAACATCGGTTCCTTCAAGAAGCTGGGTAACGATTTCCTGGGCGAGATCGTCACCCTGAGCCTGCAAGCCAAGGGCGTCCGTATCGTCGCCGAGACCAACCGCTCCAACGACAACGCTCCGAGCCACCGCATCTATGTGGGCCGGGCCGAGATCGGCGCAGCCTGGTCGAAGCGCTCCGAAGAGGGCCGCGACTACCTCTCGCTCAAGCTCGACGATCCCTCATTCAACGCCCCGATCTACGCGAACCTGTTCGACGACGAAGGCGGCGAGGGCTATACGCTGCTGTGGTCGCGCCCGCGCAAGAACGGCGAGTGAGCCTCGATCCTTCAAAGCCCCGCCCAATCTGTCGGGCGGGGTTCTTTTTTCTGCGCGAGCCAGCGAGAATCTCTCGCTGTCGGACGGGTTGCACGGATCGATCTGGGCCGGCGACTCCGGCGCCGGCCCAGCGCAGATTTTGCGCGCGTATTGCGGCCTCAAACAGGGGTGCGTTCGTCGCCTCCTGTGCGCGCATAAGCGCGGCCTTCTGGGAGGCGGAGCGAGTCTAATAAGCGACCTTCATTGAATGCCGTTGCGAGCTTCTCGCTCTGTTCCCGGAAAGTTGCCTGGTCCGGGCCTGCGCGAGGAATTGTTTCCGCCGTTATCCGATCGGACGCAGCCCAGGCGAAATGGGGCGCGTGTTGGCCTCCATCTCTCAGTGGGATTTCTCTCCCGGGCCGACGATGGTGCCGTTCGGGTTTCCGTTCAGCAAGGACGGCTGGAACCGATAGGGAAGATCGGGTGTCGATAGGGAAGATCGGGTTGTGAATGTTTTTCACATATTGTATAATACGAGAAGCTTTTTCGCAGGAGGGGTTGATTTTGGCCCGAAGGCGAGCTGGCGAGTGAATTCACGACCAAGGGCATTTTTCACGGATTGAGCCAATGCAAGTAAGGTTTTCAGGTCCCGTGAGCGTTTTTCGTGATCGGAGGCTGCCAGAGGCCGCGACTCCCGCCGGCTACGCAGCGCTGATTGACGCCTACCAGCTTGCCGTCCCGGTCCCACGCGTGCTTTCCGCCGTCGGAACGAAGCACCGCATCCTTGAGCAAGCAGGATGGCGCATCTACACGCCGCGTCATGCGCCTACCGCGACCCTTGAGGGACATCTAACTTTCGCGCTCAAGAACGAAGGAATAGACCTCGCCATCCTGAAGCGGCTTTTCCTTGCCGTGCGGGAGGAGGAGATTGCGGAGCTTGTGAAGCAGACGCCGACCGGGCTCTACACGCGTCGCATCTGGTTTCTCTATGAATGGCTGTTGGGACGCGAACTCAATCTGCCCACGGCGGACAAGGTCTCCTATGTCGATGCCGTCGATACCGAACTCCAGTTCGCGAACTCCGGGCAGAATTCGATACGGCATCGCGTCCGCAACAATCTGCCAGGGACGTCGGACTTCTGCCCGCTCGTGTTCAAGACGAGAGCGCTGACGGAATTTGCGGCACAGGACCTCAAGGAGCGCGCCCGTGTCGTGGTCAGCCAGGTCCCGAAGGATCTGCTCGCGCGAACCGCCGCCTTCCTTCTCCTCAAGGACTCCAAGTCGAGCTACGTCATCGAAGGCGAGAGACCGCCGCAGGATCGCATCCAGCGCTGGGGCAAGGTCATCGGCGAAGCAGGACGGGCGCCGCTCGATGAGGCGGAGTTGCTGCGCCTGCAGCGGATCGTCATTGGCGATGAGCGCTTCGTAAAACTCGGTTTCCGTAGCGAAGGCGGCTTCGTCGGCGAGCATGACCGCGAGACCCAAGGACCTATTCCGGACCATATCAGCGCGCGTCACGAAGATATCGCCTGCCTCGTGCGCGGATTGATCGCGTTCGATCAGGCGGCGGAAATTGAGCTTGATCCCGTCGTTGCCGCCGCCGTGCTGGCTTTCGGATTCGTCTACATCCATCCGTTCGAGGATGGTAATGGCCGCATTCACCGATACCTGATGCACCATGTTCTGGCACGGCGCGGATTCAATCCTGCCGGGATCCATTTTCCTGTTTCAGCAGCCATTCTCGACAAGATCGGCGAATACAAGGACGTGCTGGAAAGCTATTCGCGTAGATTGCTTCCATGCATCGAATGGGAAACCACCCCACAGGGCAACGTCAAGGTCTTGAACGATACAGCCGACTTCTATCGCTTCTTCGACGCTACGCCGCACGCGGAATTTGTCTACGCATGCGTGCAGAGGACCATCGAACAGGATCTTCCGAGGGAAGCCCGGTTCTTGCGGAGCTTCGATAGATTCCGCTCGGGCGTCGAAAACATGATCGACATGCCGGAGCGGACCCTCAACAGCCTCCTTGGATTCTTGCAACAGAATGAAGGGCGACTGTCAAAGCGCGCCCGTGACAACGAATTCTCCCAGTTGACGCCAGACGAAGTCACGAAGATCGAGAAGCTTTATCAAGCCGCCTTCCACGATTCCGGTTAAATGTCTTTTCAAGCGTTGGCTGAGTTTATTGCCGTCTCCCTGCGGGACCGGGCTGTCGGCTGGCGCTGAAACCCCGGCTTGCGCCGGGTTTTCACCCTTCGGGCTTCCATCCCTGACGGAAGCTGCGGCGTGGCGGGATGTCGTGAGTCGCCGTCGCAGGTCCTTGGCATTGGCGAGCGACGATACAGGAGAGGCAGAGGGGAGCGGCCTTGGCCATGACGGGTTGAGGGTCGGAGGAGAGTCTTCCGGCGCCCGTCATGGAGATTGCTCCCATGAATACGCAGATTGTTGATGCCAGCCGTAACGCCAGTTTCGGTTACAGAGTGGATGTGAGCCGCGGCGAGCGCGTTGGTCGGGTGTCCTCGGAGTGGTTCTGTCGTCCGGCGGATGAGCGTTATCTGTCGCTCAACGAACTGGCCTGCACGGTGCGCGATCGCGCGGATCGCAGCCGGACGCGCGTGGTCGACAGCGCGCTCATCCATGTCGAGGCGAGCCGCGCCGATCCTGAGCGCCTGGCCTTGATGCTGCCCGGCTCGGACACGCCGGTCGCCCCGACCCACTGGAGCTTCGGCCAGCTTGCAAGCCAGGTTGGCGCTCCGGCCGCCTACCTGCGGCAGCTCCCCGCGGGACTCGCAGGCATCAACCTGCAATATGGCCTGACCGCCAATCGCGCCGAGCAGATCAAAACGCTCGAGACCGAGGATAGCCGTATCGAGCTTCGCGCTGTCACCGGACCCGACTATGGCCGGATCTACGACCACGAGCTGGTTGAGGCCGTACAGCGCATCGCTGGCAACGGCACAGGCGATACACGGTGGAAGGTGCCTGGTGCGCTCGACTGGTCAAGTGGCATCTACAATCCCCGCGTCGACATTTCCAAGGACACGACGACCCTCTACGCATCGGACAGGGACGTTTTCCTGTTTCTGGTCGATGACCTGAACCCGATCGAAGCCGGTCGTCTCCGGGACGGCTCGCCCGACCTCTATTTCCGAGGCTTCTATTGCTGGAACTCGGAAGTTGGCGCGAAGACGCTCGGCATGGCGAGCTTCTATCTTCGTGCGGTTTGTCAAAATCGCAATCTGTGGGGCGTGGAAGATTTCGAGGAGATGACCATCCGCCATTCCAAATACGCAGCCTCCCGCTTTGCTCACGAGGCAGCCCCGGCACTGTTGAACTTCGCCAACTCCTCACCCATGCCCTTCGTCAACGGCATCAAGGCCGCCCGCGAGCGGATCGTGGCACGCAGCGACGAGGATCGCACCGAGTTTCTGCGCCGCCGCGGCTTCTCCAAGGCCGAGACAGGCAAGGTGATTGAGGCGGTGCTGGCGGAGGAAGGCCGTCCACCTGAAAGCATCTTCGATTTCGTGCAGGGCATCACCGCCGTCGCGCGCGACAGGCCGCATCAGGATGTCCGCCTTGACATGGAGGCCAAGGCCAAGAAGTTGCTCGACCGCGTTGCGTAGTTGCGGCCAAGCCGGGGATTCCGTTCTCCGGCTTGGCTCGTCTGCGCTGTTCCGGTTCACCGGTTCGCTTGCACTGTCCTCTCGGGGAGACATCGATGTCCGTCGCGGGCTGATAGTTCCGCGGCGGCTCGGGGGCGGTAGCGCCGTCGGCAGACTGGCGGGTCCCGTTCAGCACCGAAGAATACGCCAAGTGCCGCTCGCTTACGATCTTTGCGCGGCCGCGTTCAGCTTCGGCCCGCGTGACCTCGGTTGCGAAACCGAGGGTGATCTGGATCGCATCCGAGATCGAGACCTACCAAGGTGCGAGGACGCGACCCAGTTTTCCGATAGCGCGGCAGCCGCCAACCACCGCCATTGCGCCCGCAAAAGCGAGAGCAAGAGAGGGGCGGGCCTGGTCGTGAACGGGTTGGAGGCCGAGAGAGAGGCTCCCGGCCGCCCGTTTCGGAGAAACTGACATGGCAAAGGCCGTTCAGAAGATCAAGCTGTCGTCCTCGCGCGACATTCCCTTCAACAAGCTCGTCTTGAGCCAGAGCAACGTACGGCGCCTCAAAGCCGGCATCTCGATCGAGGATCTCGCCGAGGACATCGCCCGGCGCTCCCTGCTGCAAAGTCTCAACGTCCGGCCTGTCCTCGACGACGAAGGCCAGGAAACCGGCACGTTCGAGGTGCCGGCCGGAGGTCGCCGCTATCGTGCGATTGAGCTCCTGGTCAAGCAGAAGCGCCTGGCGAAGACCGCGCCGGTCCCATGCATCGTCAGTGACATGGGTGACGAGATCACCGCGGAAGAGGACTCGCTCGCCGAGAACGTGCACCGCGTCGCGCTTCATCCTCTGGACCAGTTTCGCGCATTCCAGACCCTGCGCGAGCAAGGGCGGTCCGAGGAAGATGTCGCGGCTATCTTCTTTGTATCCGTCAACGTGGTGAAGCAGCGGCTTCGGCTTGCGGCAGTGTCCCCGAAGTTGCTCGAGGTTTACGCCGACGACGGCATGTCGCTCGAACAGTTGATGGCGTTCTCGGTTACCGCCGAACACGCCCGGCAGGAACAGGCCTGGGAGACCGTCAGCAAGTCGGGCTACGACGAACCGTATCAGATCAGGCGCCTCCTGACCGAGCGTGCGGTGCGGGCGTCCGACAGGCGCGCGCGATTTGTCGGCCTCGCCGCCTATGAGGCGGCCGGCGGCGACGTGCTGCGCGATCTCTTCGAAGAAGATGGCGGCGGCTGGCTCGAGGATGTTGCGTTGCTGGAGCGTCTCGTGGCTGAGAAGCTGCGGGCAGAAGCTGAATCGATCGCCGCCGAAGGCTGGAAGTGGATCGAGATCACCGCCGCCAGCCTTCCATACGGCCATGACCACGGGCTTCGTCGGCTCGACGGCGATCCGGCGGCTCTCAGCGCCGAGGAGCAGGCGCGCTTCGATGCCCTCCAGGCGGAATACGACGCGCTTCAGACAGGATTTGAAGACGCTGACGAACTGCCCGGTGAGGTGGACGCGCGCCTCGGCGAACTCGAGCAGGTGCTCGAAGCGTTCAACAACCGGCCGGACATCTTTGAGCCGGACCAGATGGCTAGGGCCGGCGTCTTCGTCAGCATCGATTGCGAGGGACGGCTTTCTGTCAATCGGGGCTATGTCCGACCGGAGGACGAGGAGCCTGCGGCCGACATCGAAGGCGAGCGAGGCACCGATGCACCGTTGACTGAAGGGCAGGAGCCCTGTGCTTCCGTCCAGCGCACGACGATTTCGCTTGCCGGTACATCGGCCGAGCCGGAGGAGCATGATGAGGATGCGGCAAGGCCGTTGCCGGATCGGCTCATCACCGAACTGACGGCGCATCGTACGCTGGCATTACGGGACGCGCTGGCAGAACATCCGGCAATCGCGTTCCAGGCGGTGCTGCACAACTTCGTGCTGACGGCCTTTTACCGGTGCGGATCGACAGGCACCTGCCTTGAGATCGGACTTCGCACGCCGACCTTTCCCGCTCAAGCCCCCGGGCTGACGGAAAGCGCATCTGCCAAGGCAGTGGAGGCCCGGCACGAGTCCTGGAAGGTACGGCTGCCCAAGAGCGAGAACGATCTCTGGGATGCGCTCACGGCCCTTGACGGTGCCGCACAGGCATCCCTGTTCGCTCACTGTGCGTCATTTGCGGTCAACGCCGTCCATGAACCGGCCAACCGTTCCAATCAGGGCCGTGTCTACGCTCATGGTGTCTGCTCTCGGCTCGATCAGGCCGATGTGCTGGCGCGCGCCGTCGGCCTCGACATGGTTCAGTCTGGCTGGAGACCGACCGTCGACAATTATCTCGGCCGCATCACCAAGCCGCGTATCCTTCAGGCGGTGCGGGAAGCGCGAGGTGAATCGTCGGCGCAATTGATCGATCACCTGAAGAAGACCGAGATGGCCAGGGAGGCCGAGCGTCTTCTCGAGGGTTCGGGCTGGTTGCCGGAGCTGCTGCGCCTCGTCGACGCCACCGCCTCGCCAGTCGAACAGGAAGGGGAGGCTGGCTCGCTCCCCGAATTCCTCGCCAACAAAGGGCAGGAGGACGGTGGCGAGAAGGCTGAACCACAGCTCGATGCCGCCGAATGATGCCTTATCGCGGGACGGCTCCGGCCGTCCCGCACGCCTTCCATCGCACGTTCCGCGCCCGGCTTCATGCCGGGCTTTCGGCCTTCAGCGGCCGTTTCCTCCTTTGCTTGTTCGCCGATGCTTGCCGACGGTTTGGCGGCGCGGTCGTTGTAATCTCGGCCGATCAGATCCTCGGCAAGTCCACGAACGATCTCCTCGAGGCGTTCATCGCTCAGCTCACGCGGTGAGACCGGCGGGGCCCTCCAAGCCGTGCCCGGCAGGTGCATTTCGTCTTGTCGCCGGCCGAATGTGCTGGCGCGGCGTGAGGGCGCGCGGCCGCCTCCTGAGAGGCAAAGAGCGGCCGGGACGGGTTTGAGCCGGCACGGTCCAGAGAGAGCGCCAGCCGGCTCGACCCGTTCCCGCTCTCCGAAAGACATCCTGCCATGACCGAATCTCTCACCGGCGGCGCCGCCGCCGCGCCGCTCTCGATGCGTGCCGCCGCAAGTCTCACCTCTGCCGCCCTCCGCGCCGCACAGCAGCTCTTGACCGAACTCGAACGCGGTCGTCGCATCGATGCCGCTGTCCTGCGCAGCGCCATGGAGGCTGCCTTCGCCGCCTCGGACGCGGCCGGCGCCTGGAATTGGAAGACCGCCTATGACGCCTGCGAGGCGGCGACCGTTCTCTTCCTTCGCAAGTTCGGCCCGGCCATGCGCGCCAAGGCGGGTTCGACGGCCGCCATGCTGCCGATGCTCGCAAGGATCGCGAGCCGTCTGCCGACCCATACGCGGCGTTCCGAGGATAGCCAATCACTTCAACAATTCTCGACGCCGCTTCCGCTCGGCCTTGTTGCATCTGCGGCGGCGGGCGTTACGCCTGCCGATCGTGTTCTCGAGCCCTCTGCAGGGACAGGCTTGCTTGCTATCTTTGCTGAGCTTTCGGACGGAGCCCTGGTGTTGAACGAGTTGGCCGAGGCCCGCGCGACATTGCTCGATCAGCTGTTCACCGACGTGAACGTCACCCGCTTCGACGCCGCCCAGATCGATGATCACCTTGAAGCGAGTGTCGCCCCGAGCGTCGTCTTGATGAACCCGCCGTTCTCGGCGGTGGCGAATGTCGAACGACCGATGCCGGACGCAGCTCTTCGGCACATCACCTCAGCCTTGGCGCGCCTTTGCCACGGCGGGCGTCTTGTCGCCATCGTTGGCAAGAGCCTTGCGCCGGATAATCCGGCATGGACGGAAGCCTTTGTTCGTCTCCAGGAACGCGGGCAGGTTGCGTTTTCTGCCGCCATTGACGGCGCCGTCTACGCCAGGCACGGGACACAAACGGACACAAGGCTGCTTGTGATCGACAAGCTGCCTGCGGCTGATCCGAAAGTCTTTCCCTCTTCAGCGGGCATCGCGAGCGATGTCGCGACCTTATTTGACTGGGTGGCCCAGCATGTGCCTTCGAGGCTACCCCTCGTCACTACGCCGGTTGCGGTCGACCTTATGCGTTGTCGTCCAGCGAAGGCGAGATCGACCGCCGCCGCTGCTCCGTGTCCATCGTCCACGTCGGAAAGCGCGGCGCCAAGCGGCGTAGAGCTCAACTACCAGACAGTCGAATGGTCGCCGCCGGAAGGAGCCCGACTGACCGATGCGCTTTATGAGGAGTACGAATTACAGTCGATCCGTATTCCCGGATCGTGCCGACATCCGACCAAGCTCGTGCAGTCCGCGGCGATGGCGTCCGTTGCGCCACCGAAGCCGTCCTACCGTCCGCATCTGCCGTCGTGGGTGGTGACAGATGGACTTCTGTCGGACGCTCAGCTTGAGAGCGTCATTTATGCCGGCGGAGCACATTCCGAGTTCCTGGCAGGCTCCTGGACGGTCGATCCGACCTTTGATGTTGTGGCCGCCGCGTGCGAGGACGCACTGAACGCCATCCGCTTTCGCCGTGGCTGGTTCTTGGGCGATGGCACCGGCGCGGGCAAGGGTCGGCAGGTCGGCGGAATCCTGCTCGACAATTGGCTCAAGGGCCGCCGCCGTGCGGTCTGGATCAGCAAATCCGACAAGCTGATCGAAGATGCCCAGCGCGACTGGTCGGCGCTGGGCATGGAGCGCCTGCTGGTGACGCCGCTGTCCCGGTTTCGCCAGGGCACACCGATTCGGCTTTCGGAAGGCATCCTATTTACAACCTATGCCACGCTACGCACCGACGAGCGTGGCGAGAAGCTTTCGCGTGTCAGGCAGATCGTTGAATGGTTGGGCTCCGACTTCGACGGAGTGATCGTCTTCGACGAGAGCCACGCCATGCAGAATGCGGTCGGGGGCAAGGGCGAGCGCGGCGACCAGGCGGCCTCTCAGCAGGGGCGCGCGGGCCTGAGGCTCCAGCACGCCTTGCCCAATGCTCGCGTGGTTTATGTGTCGGCGACGGGCGCCACCACGGTCCACAACCTCGCTTATGCCCAACGCCTCGGCCTTTGGGGCGGTGCCGACTTCCCATTCACCACGCGTGCCGAGTTCGTCGAGGCAATCGAGCAGGGTGGGGTCGCGGCGATGGAGGTGCTGGCTCGTGATCTAAAGGCGCTCGGTCTCTACGCCGCCCGCTCGCTGTCCTATGAGGGCGTCGAGTACGAGCTCGTCGAGCACCAGCTTACGTCCGAGCAGGTTCGCATCTACGACGCCTATGCAAATGCGTTCAGCATCATCCATAACAACCTCGACGCCGCGATGCGGGCCGCCAACATCACCGGCGAAACCGGAACGCTGAACGGGCAGGCCAAATCGGCGGCGCGATCCGCCTTCGAAAGCGCCAAGCAGCGCTTCTTCGGGCATCTGCTAACCTCGATGAAGACGCCTTCGCTGATCCGATCGATCGAGCGTGATCTCGACGCCGGCCATGCCGCGGTGATTCAGATCGTCTCAACGGGCGAAGCGCTGATGGAGCGTCGGCTGGCCGAGATTCCAACCGAGGACTGGGGCGATGTCCAGGTCGACATTACGCCTCGCGAGTATGTCCTCGACTATCTCGCCCATTCCTTCCCGGTGCAGCTCTATGAGCCCTTCACTGATTCGGAGCGCAACCTTGGCTCGCGGCCTGTCTATCGCGACGGCCAACCGGTCGAGAGCCGGGAGGCTGTCTTGCGCCGCGATCGCTTGATCGAAAAGCTTGCCTCGCTGCCGCCTGTTCCTGGGGCGTTGGATCAGGTCATCCAGCGTTTCGGCACCGACATGGTCGCCGAAGTGACCGGCCGTTCGCGCCGCATCGTTCGCAAGCATGACCGATTGGTGGTCGAGAGCCGAGCGGGCTCGGCGAACCTCGCGGAAACCTCGGCCTTCATGGATGACGTCAAGCGCATCCTCGTGTTCTCCGACGCGGGCGGCACGGGAAGGAGCTACCATGCTGAACTGTCGGCCCAAAATCGCCGGTTGCGGGTCCATTACCTGCTCGAGCCCGGCTGGAAGGCCGACACGGCGATTCAGGGGCTTGGCCGGACCAATCGGACCAATCAGGCGCAGCCGCCGCTGTTTCGTCCCATCGCGACAGATGTGAAGGCCGAAAAACGCTTTCTCAGCACCATTGCGCGGCGGCTCGACACGCTGGGCGCGATCACACGCGGTCAGCGCCAGACCGGAGGGCAGGGCCTGTTCCGGCCGGAGGACAATCTCGAAAGCCGGCACGGGCGTGATGCCTTGCGCCAACTCTACACCCTGCTCGTTCGCGGCAAGGTCGACGGCTGCTCGCTCGAGAGGTTCGAGGATGCGACCGGCCTGCAACTGACCGATGCTAATGGGCTGAGGGACGACCTGCCGCCGATCACGACCTTCCTCAATCGTTTGCTGGCGCTCACCATCGACTTACAGAACGTTCTGTTCACCGTCTTCGAACAGCTCTTGAGCGCTCGGATCGAGGGCGCGATTGCCTCCGGCGCGTATGACATTGGGCTGGAAACGCTCCGTGCCGATAGCTTTGTCGTCTGCGACCGGCGGACGATCTACAGCCATCCCGGCACCGGGGCGCAGACTCGCCTGCTTACGCTGACCCAGCGCCAGCGCAATCATCCCTTAAGTCTCGATGAGGCTCTGGCTCGGCTTTCCGATCATCGCGCTATTCCGTTGCTCAATGAACGCTCGAGCCGTGCGGCCGTGCAGCTCCCAGCCCCAAGTTTCATGCTCGACGACGGCGAGATCGAGCGGCGCATCCGCCTGATACGGCCGATGGAGCAGCACAGCGTCTCCCTCAACACGATGTCGGAAAGCCATTGGGCCGAATCGGATCGCGAACGCTTTACCGCGGCCTGGCTGGCGGAGCTCGCCGAGCTACCCGAGTTCACGCAGAGTACGATCCACGTCGTGGCCGGCTTGCTGTTACCCATCTGGAAGCGGCTGCCCAATGAATCAAGTCGAGTTTATCGGCTCCAGACCGACGCGGGCGAACGCATCATCGGCCGCAAGGTCTCCGCCGCCTGGGTCGCGAACGTCCTTGCCGCTGATGCTCCCACGTTGACGCCGGACGCTGCCTTTGCCGCGCTGATGGAGGGAAGGATCGTCCTCGATCTTGCCGAAGACCTCCAGCTCCGCCGTGTCCGATTGATGGGCGCAACCCGCATCGAACTGTCGGGATTCAACGACACCATGCGTGATCGCCTGCGGGCTTATGGTCTGTTCGGGGAGATCATCTCCTGGAAGCTCCGCATGTTCGTGCCCACGGACGCAAGCGGCGTGGAGGTCCTGGCGAAGGTGCTCGACAGCTACCCGGTCGCGCACGTTGGTGGAAGGGAGGCCGCGTGATGCCCCGCGACGCCTCCGAATTGGCACGCCGCCTCGCGCGCGAGGCCGAGGCGGTATGCCGGCAATATCTCTCCAATGGTAAGCGGGCCGGACGGTACTGGGTGGTCGGCGACGTCCACAACACGCCGGGCCGTTCGTTGTTCGTACGGCTGCAGGAATCGCCGAAGGGTCCCGCCGGCAAGTGGACCGATGCCGCGACCGGACAACATGGTGACCTCCTCGACGTCATCCGCGAAAGTCTGGCCTTGCGAGACTTTCGCGAGGTGGCCGAGGAGGCGAGACGCTTTCTGAAGCTGCCTCGTTACGAGCGGCAACCCGCCCCGGAACTGGTGGGTCCAGCCGTGCTGGCCGGATCGCAGCAAGCCGCCCGTCGCCTTTTTGCCATGTCCAGCCCAATCGACGGTACGGCGGTCGAAACGTATTTGCAGCGTCGCGGAATCGCCCGCATCCACCATGGCGGCAGCCTGCGCTTTCACCCGCGTTGCTACTATCGACCGGACGAGCATTTGCCGACCGAAACATGGCCAGCGATGATCGCCTGCGTCACGGACCTCGATGGGCGGATCTCCGGTGTGCATCGCACCTGGCTCGATCCAGACGGCTTTGATCGTGTCCGGCTCGGCAAGGCTCCTGTCGACACGCCAAGACGGGCCATGGGCGACCTGCTCGGCAATGCCGTTCGTTTCGGCCTGGTGGACGACGTGCTCGCTGCCGGCGAGGGCATCGAGACCATGCTGTCGCTGCGTTACGTTCTGCCGACCTTGCCGATGACAGCGGCGCTGTCGGCCAATCACCTCTCAGCCATGTTGCTGCCGTCTGGGCTACGTCGGCTCTACATCGCCCGCGACGCTGATGCCGCCGGAGATGCCGTACAGGCTAACCTTACCCAGCGCGCGGAAGATGCCGGTGTTGAAGCGATCGCGCTATCGCCTCGGCTGGGCGACTTCAATGAAGATCTGCATATCTTCGGCCCTGAAGCGCTCCGAGCAGCGTTGCTGCTTCAGCTCGTACCAGAAGACGTCGCTCGCTTCCTGCATTCGCCCCCGCTGGCCGAGGAAAAAGCCGCTATCGTTCGATCGACCGCGCTGGATCGGTCGTAGATTGGTCCAATGCCGGAAGAGCACGCGACCACGGCCTTCTAGAGGGCGATCGGACGGCAAGCGGTTCGGGCCGGCAATGGCTGCGTCCGGCTATTTTCCGCCGCGCGCAGGCAATGAGAAGAAACGCTGGCGATCCGACCAGCGCGCTTTGCATCGCGAAGCAAAATAGCCGGCCTCCGCCATCCTCCGCTACCGCTTCGGCCCTCCGCTTCCGCCTACGCCCTACCGGGCTTCGGCGGACAAGCCGCTCCGGGTTCTGGCCCGTTCCGCCCGCCGTCTGAGTGATCGCCACGAAGGCCGCGATGGGCGCGGCCAATCCGGCAAAGGACCGCTTCCCATGACCGACCACGACGACATCGAACCGGCGCAGGCCACGTCTTCGACCGACCACGTCCTGAGCGAATTGCAGCTCTTTGGCTATCGTCCCTTCGACGACCAGCCAGATCCAAGACCGCTTCCCGAGGGGAGGATGATCGCCGGCGCCATCGTCGATATGTTCGACGCCTTGGTTGCCACGCTGCGCGATACGCGGCTTGAGCCGGACCTCGACGAACTCCTTTGGTCGACTGTGAACCTGTTCCATCGCGCCGTCGACCGCATCGAACGCCAGCTCGACGACAATGAACAAGGCCAGCACAAGAGCCAACGCGAGCAGAACGGGTCGGAGGTGCGATCGGTCGAGCTTGAGCGCCTGACGGCCCAAGGCATCACGCTGATCGAGCGCCGAAATTGCTTGGAAATCTTTCGCGATCAGGCGATCGAACGATTTGAGGTCCACACCGGCTCGTCCTGGCGTCCTCGATCGGGCTCGCTGGTCAACCACCGCACGCTCACCGCAGCGATGATCGACTCCCGCGACTTCATCGCCGCCAAGCGTCGTACCGAGACCGAGGTCATGTTGCCGCCGGGAGTGAAGATCGCACTCACCGGCGGGCTAGACTTCAACGACCACCGCCTCATCTGGGATCGCCTCGACAAGGTTCACGCCAAGCATCCCGACATGGTCCTGCTCCATGGCGGCTCGCCCAAAGGCGCCGAATTGATCGCCTCCAAATGGGCGACCACCCGCAAGGTGCCCCAGATCGCCTTCAAGCCCGACTGGACAAAGCATGCCAAGGCGGCCCCCTTCAAGCGCAATGACGCCATGCTCGAACTCCTGCCGATCGGTGTCATGCACTTTCCGGGTACAGGGATCCAGGACAACCTCGCCGACAAGGCGAGGCGTTTCGGCATCCCCGTTTGGAGATTCGGCGGCGCGTGAGCGCCGTCTTCTCGCCTCCAAACCATCAAAGCGGAGTTGTACGCGCCGCAACTCCGCCTCGTTCAGACCTTATATCCGAAGTCGCGCCGTGGTGGTGGTGGAAGGCGCGACTTGCAAATCCATGCAATTGGAGCCGCCACCATGCCCGCCCTTGGGCTTGTTCTCAACGCACTCGGCATCGGTTTGTTCTGCTGGGCGGTTTTCGCGCTGGCAGTGTATGCCTTGCCGTTCTTCGTCGCACTCAATTGCGGGATGATAGCGTTCCATGGCGGCGCCGGCGTCATCGGCGCGCTGCTCGTCGCAATTGCCGCGGGCGTGCTGACATTTGCCGTCGGTGAGACCACCTTCGCTGCCAGCCGATCCGTAGCCCTGCGCGTCATGATCGCGACCATATTTGCCGTTCCAGCTGCCATCGCCGGCTACAATGTGGTGCTCGCGCTATCGCAGCTCGGGGTACCGTCGTTGGCTTGGCGTGAGGCCTTCGCCTGCCTCGGCGCTTTTTGCGTTGGCGGCACGACGTGGACGCGCTTGACTGTGCTTGCTCGCGGAGAGCCGCCTGTTCGAGCAGGCTAGACTGGCGCAACCGCCTCAACCGTTCTCACGGCCGCGGTGCACGAGGGATGATCCTTCGTCACCTTCCTCAGCGAACAGGTTCGCATGGATCGCGAGATTGACTGCGGGGGTCGTGACGAGAGCGAGAAATCGCGCGGCCCCTCTTCGGAGCGCTTCGAGCATGCTGCGCCGATCTCGGCCCGGCCCACTCGTCGCGGTGGCTCATTGCGCGCTCTCGATCGTTCGGTCACGGACGATACCGCCCTTTGCGGCAGATTGTTTCTCTTTCTTCGCTGAATCGTTCCAACGTCTTGTGCAACTGAACCGAGAGTGGCCAGTCTCCTCCTTGAGATTGCGCTTCAGCACGCGGACGCACGTGGCCTCTTTGATGGCTTGATCTGGCCGAAGACCGGCTTTGCCTCGATCGTCTGAGCCGCAACGCCGTTGCTGCGACTTTCTTCCCCTGGGCTGCGCCCATTCCTCGCGAGACAAGAAAGTCGCATCAACGCCGTCCTCCGCTGCGCTCCGGCCCTTGGAACGCGGGTGCGTCGCCGATCGTCCTCGGCCTTTAGATCGCCATCGAGGCCGCGGTGGTCGCGGGCTCGAAACACAACAGGAGAAGTGACATGGCTAACATCGGTTCTTTCAAGAAGCTGGGTAACGATTTCCAGGGCGAGATCGTCACCCTGAGCCTGCAAGCCAAGGGCGTCCGTATCGTCGCCGAGACCAACCGCTCCAACGACAACGCTCCGAGCCACCGCATCTATGTGGGCCGGGCCGAGATCGGCGCAGCCTGGTCGAAGCGCTCCGAAGAGGGGCGCGATTACCTCTCGCTCAAGCTCGACGACCCCTCGTTCAACGCCCCGATCTACGCGAACCTGTTCGACGACGAAGGCGGCGAGGGCTATACGCTGCTGTGGTCGCGCCCGCGCAAGAACGGGGAGTGAGTTGAGCCGAGTGCTGCGCCCCGCTCATCTGGCGGGGCGCGTCGCGGTTAGCCAGAGGCGGCGTACGAAGCCGCGCCGCCTCTCGAGCGGATCCCGGTTCGATGCCCGTGCTTCATCAAATTGTCCGAGCACGGCGACGCTTGCTGAGACAGCGCCGCGGTTCGATGGCTCCGTCGTAACGGGCGCATAAACCCGCTCGCTCGGTCATCTCCTCCTGTCATTTGTAGATCGTGGCGTTTCGGACCCGGGTTTACAGTCACGATCTCTTTGAGATCCATGGAGCTATGGAATTGGAACGATCGTTCCCGATCGTGTCCAAACACGTTATCATCTGTCGCAACGCTTTGAGCGCGGCCGACCCTGGTCGCGGCAACCGCATAGGCTGTTACTCGCCGGTCAGCGTCCCAGCCGGCCAGCTGCATCCCACGCCTGACGGCCGGCATGCGGTGCTGTGCATCGGTTCGGTCGAGCATCGCATCCGGTCCAAAACCTGCCAGTGGTCGGCTGGCCATATGCAGCCCTTGATGGCGACGCACGGGCATATATAGCCCAGCTACTCTGGCGCACGATGAACTGACGCGCGCCGGGGTCAACCTTCCATCAATTGTCCAAATAGCAGGCGCGAGCGTCTGACAGGCACTGTCCGCGCGCTCGAGGCGCACTGCCGGTAGCAGCTGTTGCATCATCGCCGAAGTGCTGTTCGGCAAGCAGCGCATCCCCAATCGCGCATGCAAGAGGCATGATCCGCTCAATCGAACGATCCGATGGTTGCAGAGCGGGCATCGCGCTGATGCGCGGCGCGCTATCGCAAGCTTCCGCGGTCGGCGCGCGAGAACGAACAGGTCTTCCGTAGGGTAGGGGTATCGAAAATGACCCTGTCATCTTCGGCATCCCCCTAAGCACTACTGCTCCTCGATTGTGGCCGTCGACGCGCGGCGAACCTCGCTCGCGCTCCAGACGATCACGGAGCTTTTCAGATGTCCGATCTGAACACAGATAAGCCGCCGCGGTACCTTCGCACGTCCGAAGCCGCCCGCTTTTTGAGTTTGTCCGGCCGCACGTTGGAAAAACATCGAACGTACGGAACCGGTCCGGAATACCACAAGATCGGCGGGCGTGTAGTCTACTCAGTAGCCGACCTGACAGCCTGGGCCAAACTGGGCAGGAAGAAATCGACCTCCGATCCCGGTGCCGGCACCGTACTGCCCGCAAAGCGGCATGCGCCAATCCCCTATGCGGGTAAAGAGCGGCGCTAAGCCATGTCCGTCAGCAAATTCCCAGCACACCACCGCCGCTCCGAGCGTGAGCAGCTTGACTTGTTTCGTGCGCTTCCTGGCGATCTCGCGCCGCGCCGGATCGCCAGTCCTGCTGACCTTCAGACGCGGCACATCCGCTTCACCAAGCCCAAAGTACAAAGTTCCCAGTTCGAGCTTCAGGGAGCGGCGGCATGAGCGATCTCACCGAAGTGGAAGTGCTGTGGCTCGAAAAGCGTATTGAAAACCGCGTTCGTTTCGGTCGCATTGTCAAGGAACGGAAGCTCGATCGCCACCGGCGTATCTTGTCATTTGCAGCTGGCGGCATCTTTGCCTTTGTCCGTTGGACCTCCAATGACTTTGGTACGGTCATTTCGCGGATCGACATCTTGCGCGCAGTCGCAGCGGGACAGCGCTGCTCGACCGTGCCCTATGTGACGCCGGGCGGAGAGATTTTGCTGCGGCTCTCCGGCTGGCCAAAGGTCGAACGGGTGCTGCAGATGATCGACGCGATCGATGCGCTGGGCATCGATCCGGCTGATGTAGCGCCCGATCATTGGCATCACGTTCACAATCGCCTGTCCGTCAACGAAAACCCGCGTCCCTACACGAAGGGCCGCCATCAGGCTTGGCTCCATCGTCAAAGGGTGATGCGATGACGAGCCGCCTGTTGACGCTGACCATGACGTTTGCCGTTGCTGCCGCTCTCGTCGCGACGATCGCTCTGGAGCCGCTGCCGCTCTACATTTGGAATGCATCGGCAAGCGTGCCGATCGGTCTCTATGGCTTACGACCAGCGAAGCGCTTCTTTGTTACGGAGCTGGTCGTCGTTCAGCCGCCGGAACCCCTTGCGACCTTTCTCGACTTCAACGGCTATCTGCCGCTTGGCGTCCCCATGCTCAAGCGAATCTTGGCGCTGCCCGGGCAGACGGTCTGCAGAAGCGGACTCGCGATTTCGGTCGACGACATTGCAATGGGCGAGGCGCGGGATCGCGACGGACACGGCCGGCCGCTGCCGAAATGGCAGGGTTGCCGCATCGTCGGAGACGGCGAGCTGTTTATCATGAATTGGCAGTCGGACGATTCCCTTGACGGCCGATATTTTGGACTTCTTCCGGCCTCGGCCGTGATCGGCCGTGCCATCCCGCTGTGGACATGGGAGGACTGACCGTGCGGGTTTCATGTGGGCGCCACGCCATTCCTCTGTGCGATCGATTGGGGGACCATTCCTCCGTTCCGATCATTGTCTGCAAAGCCGAGGCGTGCGGCGGCGGTCCAAGGCGGCCGAATGGCCGACGTGAAGCAGCTTTACGCTGGACGGGCGTGAGCACGGCATCTTTGGTTCGACCAGGCATGCGTGTTTGGGCTGTCGTGCCACTGCTGCTCATGTTGACTGCTTCGCATAGTGTTGGTCAGAGCGTGAATGGATCGACTGCGGTTCGAGCGGTCTCTCAGACGAGCAACCCGTTTGCAGCTTTCGTCTACGAAGCGTCAAAGCGCTTTGCAGTTCCGGTGAACTTGATCAGTTCGGTCATTAGCATCGAAAGTGCTGGTGACGTACACGCGAAGTCGCGAAAGGGCGCAATCGGCCTGATGCAGATCATGCCGGCGACCTGGGCGGAACTTCGCGAACGCTATCAGCTCGGCAGCGATCCCTACGATCCGCGCAACAACATTCTGGCCGGCACGGCATATCTCCGCGAACTGCTGGACCGCTATGGTTCGCCCGGGGCCTTTGCCGCGTACAACGCGGGGCCAACTTGCTACGACAGGCATCTCGCGGGCGGTCCTTTGTCAGACGAGACGCGAGTATATGTGGCAAAGCTTGCAAATCTGCTTGGCATCGAACTGCCGGCGACCCGGGCCGCGATCCAGCAGCCATCAGCAACTGCGACGCTGTTCGTCGGGCGGACTGACCTGGTCAAGGCGGGCGACCGGAAGCCGGCGTTCCTGTCCTGGAGCGGCGCAACAACTGCAATCTCGTCGCGAGATGTTTTGCAGATGGTCCCCAAGGCCACTGACGTGTTTGTCGCCCGGTCGAACTCGGGAGCGGGGCGATGATCAGCTGTGCAGCTTGGGAAGCGATCGCGTGGTTCAGCCAGGAAAACGGTCTGAGAGCGGGACTGGTTGCAACACGACGGTATGCGTCCGGGGGGCCGCACATGACGTCGGGTCTTGACGTACCTAACGGCCTTACGTGGCAATACTCCGAGTCACATAACTCCTACTCTGTGCGGGACGCAGCCATGGCAGCTTCCGCCTTCGCGATCACTGCTTCGGCCCGATCTATCGTGGCACGGAGTTCCTCGCTCTTCCAAACATCAACCGAATGGTCGTCGTCGAACGACTCGTCTATGGCGTGTTGCGTGCGTGAAACCAACTCACGAAGAGCCGCAATGGCCTCGGAGAGCAGCTTGGTATCTGCCCCGTTTCGGGACGACTGCGTCATCTCTCTAACCCCATCACACCGCAATTTTGGAACGTCCTATAATATCGTTACCACGCACGACGATTGCAATCACCCGCGGTCTCTTGTTCGTCATTTAGCGATAGTCTGGCTTTGCTCAGGCGGTGCCTGCGGCGAGTCCCGCGGGGCTCCCCTTCCACGGCAGAAGCCCGTCGACCATGCGCTGCAGCATGTCGCGCAGGTATGCGTAAGGCTCGACGTCGTTGAGCTTGCACGTTTCAATGAGCAAGCAGAGGATCGCCCATCGTTCCCCACCGCCATCGCTCCCGCCGAAGAGATTGTTTTTGCGTCCGAACACCACGGGTCGGATCGCCCGGTCGACGGGATTCGTGTCAAGTTCGATGCAGCACTCGTGGAGGAAGCGGGTCTATCCATCCCAGCGCGACAGTGCATAACCGATCGCTTCGCCGAGATTGCCGCGGCCGGGCAGTTGAGGAAGCTGCACCTCCAGCCAGAAGCGAAGGCTGTCAACGACCGGCTTGGCGAATGCGCGCCGCGGCGCCAGCCGACGCGCCGGCGATTGACCACGCAGCTGCACTTCGACGGCATAGAGGCTAGCGATACGCCGCAGGGCCTCGTGCGCGACTTGCGTGTCCTCGGACTGCGCAACCTCGTAGAACTTGCGCCCGGTGTGCACCCAACACGCGGCGAGGGTGATGTTTCCGGTGTCAATCAGCCGATCGAATCCCGCGTATCCGTCGATGTGCAGAACGCCGTTGACGTGCGTCAGATGCGCCGTCGGGCGCTCCGCCTTTGGGTCGGGCGCGAACACATAAACTGCAGGCGGCGGCTCAGGCCCAGCCCAGCTCCGTTGATCGCGGGCATACACCCAGCCGTTCGGGCTTGGTGCACCCCAGGCTCGAGGACGAGAGCGCCGGACTCCTTGGACAGCCCTGGTTACCAACCTGAGAGCATGCGACGGTCCAAGTGCTGAACGCGAAGGAACGCATGGACCTCGGCCAGTGAATGCGATCACAAGCGCGGTCTGGTGACGTCTGTCCGTTGTCGATGCAGGGAGCGCTGTCATGGCTGAAGTGCGAAGAGTCAAAGAAAAGCGTAGGAATGAGTTGACTTTGAACGCCCGATTGAGAGGGCGAGATAAAAGGGGCTCGCCGGTCGAACCGCAAGCCATTGACTTGGCTTGGGTTCTGGCGTGCCGGTCGGTCGCGGCGCGTGCCGCGCCTTGCATTTTTAACAATGCAATCAAGGACAATTTCGGCACTACAGGTGCTTTCGCCCGCCTGGAGGGCCGCCTGTGACCGCAGCCGATAGCGACCTGCGTATTCGGCCTGGGCGCATTCGCAGCACGCGCGCGCCGAAGCCGAAGAGCTTCATCAACCAGGTGCTGCGGGCGGCGAAGAAAGCAGGGCACACCTCTGGGCAGGCTGTGGCCGGCAGGCGTTCGGCGGCCTATGGGCGCTCGACGTTTGGCCGCGGGCGCCTCGCCTTCAGCCGCGCCAGATTGTTCAGCCCGACGCGGCGCGTTGTGGTGAAGGCGCGCGTGGTTCAGCATAAGGGGCGAGCCTTCCGTTCAGCACCACTGACCGCCCACCTCTCATATCTGAAGCGCGACGGCGTGACTCGGGGTGGTGAGCGGGCCGAGATGTTTGATGCGGGTGGCGACCGCGCCGATAGCGCGGCTTTTGCAGAGCGGTGCAAGGACGACCGGCATCATTTCAGGTTCATCGTCTCACCCGAGGATGCGGGCGCCATGACGGACCTTAAGGCCTTCACCCGCGATCTTGCCACGCAGATGGAGGTCGATCTCGGCACGCGGCTCTATTGGGTGGCTGTCGACCATTGGAACACCGATAACCCTCACGTCCATCTTCTCGTTCGCGGAGTAGATGAGGAAGGGGCGGATCTCGTGATCTCCCGCGACTACATCAGCAGGGGACTGCGCTCACGCGCCGAGGAACTGGTCGCCATCGAACTGGGGCCAAAACCGGAGCATGAGATCCGCAATTCGCTGGAGAGGGAAGTCACGGCGGAACGATGGACGCGGCTCGATCGAGAGATCCGGCTGACGGCAGACGAGACCGGCACTATCGATCTTCGCCCAGAGAATCCCGGCAGCTCCGATCCCGGGATCCGGCGCCTGATGGTCGGTCGCCTTCAACAACTGGAGAAGATGGGCCTGGCCGCATCCGCCGCACCAGGGGAATGGATGGTAGGGCTCGAGGCCGAGCGTAGCTTGCGCGACCTCGGCATGCGCGGCGATATCATCAAGACCATGCACCGTGCCTTTACCGAGCGCGGGGAAGCGCGCGGCGTTGCCGACTTCGTCATCGACGGCGGACAGCCGACATCCCAGATTATCGGACGACTGGTCGATCGTGGATTGCACGACGAATTGACCGGCGAGGCTTATGCCACGATCGATGGAACAGACGGACGCGCTCACCACGTGCGCTTTCGAGGGCTTGAGGCCTTCGAACATGCGCCACCGGTCGGCGGCATCGTCGAAGTCCGACGCTTCGGTCAAGCCGGCGATCCGCGTCCCACCCTGGTGCTCGCGCCCCGTTCCGATATCGATCTTGGGGCGCAGGTCACCGCCAAGGGCGCGACCTGGCTCGACCACCGGCTCGTCGAACGCGATCCGATGCCGCTCGCCATGGGCGGATTCGGCCGTGAGACCAGCGATGCCATGGAAGCCCGGACCGAACATCTGGTTCAGGAGGGCCTGGCTCGGCGGCAAGGCCAACGCGTCATCTTGCAGCGAGACCTCCTGAACACATTACGCCGACGCGAACTCGAGGAGGTGGCAACAAAAATCTCGGCCGACACCGGTCTACCTCACATGAAGGCCGCGTCCGGGGCGCAGGTGGCGGGCACGTATCGCCAGCGGCTGACGCTGACCTCGGGACGATTCGTCATGATCGATAATGGGCTCGGCTTCCAGCTCGTGCCCTGGTCGCGTGAACTCGAAAAGAGGCTCGGCCAGCACGTCACCGGCGTCGTGAAGGACGGCGGCGGCATCGAATGGGGCCTTGGCCGCAAGCGCGACCTCGGTCTCTAGCAATCTCTCCAATTCAGTTGCGGAAGGGCGTTCGGGATGTCCGGAACCAAAATCCTCTGGGGACAGGTAATCGTTGTCGGCCTGATCGTCTTGCTGGCCATCTGGGGAGCCACCGAGTGGACAGCCTGGCGGCTCGCTTGGCAACCGGAGCTTGGGCGGCCCTGGTTCGAACTATTGGGCTTCAAGATCTATTACCCGCCAGTCTTCTTCTGGTGGTGGTTCGTCTACGACGCCTACGCGCCTCAAATCTTTGTCGAGGGGGCCTTCATCGCGGCGTCAGGGACCTTCGTTTCGATCGCGGTGGCGATCGGCATGTCGGTGTGGCGCGCGCGTGAAGCCAAGAACGTCGAAACCTATGGTTCGGCGCGCTGGGCTGATGCCGAAGAGGTTCGAGCGGCCGGACTTCTCGGTCCGGATGGCGTTGTGCTTGGCAAACTCGACCGCGACTACCTCCGCCATGACGGACCGGAGCACATACTGTGTTTTGCACCTACCCGGTCGGGCAAAGGTGTCGGCCTCGTCGTCCCCTCATTGCTGGCATGGTCGGGCTCGGCTATCGTCCACGACATCAAAGGCGAGAACTGGCAACTGACCGCGGGCTTTCGCTCGCGGCATGGCCGCGTCCTGTTGTTCGACCCCACCAATCCAAGGTCCTCGACCTACAACCCGCTCCTCGAAGTCCGGCGCGGGGAATGGGAGGTTCGCGACGTCCAGAACGTCGCCGACGTCCTGGTCGACCCCGAAGGCTCGCTCGACAAGCGGAACCATTGGGAGAAAACCAGTCATTCGCTTCTGGTCGGCGCCATACTCCATGTCCTCTATAGCGAGGCAGACAAGACCTTGGCCGGCGTCGCAGCTTTTCTTTCCGACCCGAAGCGGCCGATCGAAGCCACTCTAAAGGCGATGATGACCGCTCGGCACCTCGGCGAGCAGGGCGCTCATCCCGTGGTCGCCTCGACCGCGCGCGAACTTCTCAACAAATCGGAGAATGAACGTTCCGGCGTTCTGTCTACCGCAATGTCGTTTCTCGGGCTCTACCGCGATCCCGTGGTGGCGCAGGTGACCTGCCGCTGCGACTGGAGGATCGCCGACCTGATCGCAGATGGCCGCCCCACAACGCTGTACCTGGTGGTGCCGCCCTCGGATATCTCACGAACCAAACCATTGATCCGCTTGGTGCTGAATCAGATTGGGCGGCGCCTGACCGAGGATTTGCACACTCGCGATCGCCGGCATCGAGTCCTGATGATGCTTGACGAGTTCCCGGCGCTGGGGCGGCTTGATTTCTTCGAATCCGCGCTCGCCTTCATGGCGGGGTACGGCATCAAGAGTTTCTTGATCGCGCAGTCGCTCAATCAGATCGAGAAGGCCTATGGGCCCAACAACGCCATCCTCGACAACTGCCACGTCCGCGTCAGCTTCGCGACTAACGACGAGCGGACTGCCAAGCGGGTGTCCGACGCCTTGGGCACAGCGACCGAGATGCGGGCCATGAAGAACTATGCTGGTCACAGGTTGAACCCTTGGCTCGGTCACCTCATGGTCTCGCGCCAGGAGACGGCAAGGCCGCTCTTGACCCCGGGCGAGGTCATGCAGCTTCCGCCGATGGACGAGATCGTCATGGTGGCGGGCACGCCGCCGATCCGGGCGAAGAAGGTCCGCTACTACGAGGATCAGCGCTTCACCGAGCGGGTTCTGCCGCCGCCCGATCCGGCAAGGGCCGGCCGATCATCGCGAACGGACGGATGGTCAGCGCTCGGAGCGCCGAAGCCGACGGGAGGTCCAACCGACAAGGCCGCGGAGGCCGACGAAGACACGGCGAACAGCGGGCTCCGTCGTGAGCCGGAACTCCCCGATCACATCGCGATCGCCAAGGAGACGACCGAACCGACACCGGCAGAAGAATTTGCCGCCGTTCTTGACGATGACGAGGATGCGGTCCGTCAGTCCCGGCTCATACGCCAACAGATGCGCGGTGTCGCCCGTCAAGTCGCCCTGGACCCGAATGACGGTATGGAGCTCTGAGGCAATATGCGCGACCGGATGAACGTCTATTTCCCGCCCGAGCTTCTGAGGCAGATTTCTGATCTCGCCGATCGCAAAAAGCTTTCGCGGTCTGCGATCGTGGAAGCGGCCGTCGCTTCGTTTCTGTCACCGGATGGAGAGGACAGGCGGGAGGCAGCATTTACCCGTCGTCTGGATCGGCTTTCCCGTCAGATGCAGAGGCTGGAACGTGACGTTGGTTTGACGGCCGAGACCTTGGCCCTCTTCATTCGTTTTTGGCTAACGATCACGCCACCGTTGCCCAACGATGCGCAATCGGCCGCCCAAGCAAAGGGAAGGGAGCGCTTTGAGGGATTTGTCGAGGCGCTCGGGCGTCGCTTGCAAAAGGGGCAAAGCTTTCTGCGCGAGATTCCAGAAGATATCCGCCGTCAGAAATCGGCCGAAGAAGGCTGATTGAACCATGTCGATGGACCATTTCGCCGCTCTTTCTTTTTCTACGCCAGCCTACTACCACCGCGAGTTAACCGAACTGACAAAAGCTGGACGCGCTATCGGCTCGGGTGAGCTGAGAGCAAAGGGGCCAGCATGCAAATCTCAACGGCATGGCGTCGAATCGCGCGCGTTTTTCTTCCTTTTGCAGCTGGGTACTATCTCTCATATCTGTTTCGAACGATCAACGCTCTGATCGCCAGCCATCTCAGCTCGGACACCGGGCTTGGAACTGCCGACCTCGGGTTGCTTACGTCAGTCTATTTTCTTGTTCTCGCGGCGGCCCAGATCCCCGTCGGCTTATTGTTGGACCACTTTGGTCCGCGGCGCGTCCAGAGCGTTCTGCTCTTGCTCGCAGCAGTGGGCGGCGGACTGTTTGCGGTATCGACTGGCTTCCTGTCGCTTTTGATCGCGCGCGCAATGATCGGGCTTGGCGTAGCGGCGGCACTGACCGCAGGACTGAAGTCGATCATCCTTTGGTTCCCTAGGGAACGAGTTGCCTTGCTGAACGGCTATATGATCATGCTGGGGTCGCTAGGAGCGGTAACTGCGACGGCTCCCGTCGAATACCTGCTGACTTTGATGGGCTGGCGGCAGCTCTTCGAGATTCTGGCAATCGCGACCGGTACGACGGCCATTCTCATCTATCTCGTGGTGCCTGAACGAAGCGTAGCCCCATCAATGGCTTCCGCCACCCTGAGCTCCGTTTTCAGTGATCGGCGCTTTTGGCGAATGGCCCCGTTGTCGGCGACTTGCATTGGATCGGCTTGGTCTCTGCAGGGATTGTGGGCATCGCCATGGCTGACTGACGTAGAGGGGTTTGATCGCGCAAGTCTCGTGAGACAGCTTTTCATTATGTCGATCGTACTTAGCGCTGGTGCCTGGTTGTTCGGTATGACAGTCCATTGCGTCAAACGAAGGGGAATCGGGGCGGAGACAATATTGGCGATGGTTGCGGTACTATTTATCGCAGCCGAGTTTGCCTTGATTCTGCGAGCGTCTCTGCCATCTATCTTGCCATGGTCTGTTGTCGCAATTGTCGGAACGGCAACTGTAGTCAGCTTCGCGGTGATAGCAGATTACTTTCCGCCGGAGCTTGCCGGTCGTGCCAACGGTGCCTTGAACGTCTTGCACTTTGGTTGGGCGTTTCTGGCACAATACGCGACAGGTCTTATCCTGGAGCAATGGTCTGCGAATGATGGCCATAGGCCCGTCCAAGCCTATCAAGTAGCGTTCGGTCTCAACGTAGCGCTGCAGATCGCGACGTTGCTCTGGTTCGCGCTGCCTTGGTTCCGGTCCTTTGCGTCATGGGTGGGTTCAATCTCTCTCGCGATGTCGGCTAGCGCCTTCGAACCTGTCGAGTCAGTTGGCTTGTACGAGAATTCGGCCATCCTCCTGCCTCCGGATGACGATGCGGAGTGGTGAGCAGCAACTCGCAGGGAACGATACGATTGAGTGGGCGTCAAATATCGCCTCTCAATCTTTCTTTTTCTACGCCAGTCTTCGATCGCCGAAAGCGCTTGTTGCGCCAAGTCCATTGGTGCCTTTTCTAATCGTCCCCATCTGAGGGGCCCTCTGTGGACGCCCTCATTCGGTGAGGGCAACGGTGGCAATCCATTCCTTTCAATCGGAGGCGAATTCGCGCGGTGCGCGAATGCTGCGTAGTGCGCTTGGCCCAGCGATCGCCGGATACCTCGAGGATGAATCGATCATCGAGGTAATGCTCAACCCAGATGGACGGCTGTGGATCGACCGGTTGTCGCATGGCCTGACCGATACAGGCGAAACTCTGTCCGCAGCGGATGGCGAGCGCATTGTTCGTCTGGTTGCGCACCACGTAGGCGCCGAGGTGCATGCCGGCGCGCCACGGGTCTCGGCCGAATTGCCTGGGACCGGCGAACGCTTCGAGGGGCTCTTGCCCCCGGTCGTTGCGGCACCGGCCTTTGCTATCCGCAAGCCCGCCGTCGCCGTGTTTACGCTGGATGACTACGTCGCCAAAGAGATCATGACCCCGGAACAGGCCAACATCCTGAAAAGCGCAGTCGCCTCACGCCAGAACATCCTCGTCACCGGCGGGACATCGACCGGCAAGACAACATTGACGAATGCGCTCTTGGCCGAGGTGGCAAAGACGTCTGATCGGGTCGTGCTGATCGAAGATACCCGCGAACTTCAGTGCAAAGCGCCCAATCTCGTCGCTTTGCGTACCAAAGATGGCGTGGCCACGCTATCGGACCTCGTTCGCTCGTCGCTGCGACTGCGTCCTGACCGGATTCCAGTCGGCGAAGTTCGCGGTGCCGAAGCACTCGATCTGCTCAAGGCCTGGGGCACCGGCCACCCCGGCGGCATCGGCACTATTCATGCGGGCACCGCGCTCGGTGCCCTGCGGCGGCTCGAGCAACTCATCCAGGAAGCCGTCATCACGGTTCCGCGCGCCCTGATCGCTGAGACCATCAACCTCGTTGCTGTGCTTGCGGGGCGCGGCGCTGACCGTCGCCTCGCTGAGCTTGCCCGCGTTACCGGGCTAGGGGCCGCCGGCGACTACGACCTTTCATCAGCAGGAGACTGACATGCGTCCGCAATTTCGTTTTCGTCGAGATGCCGCTTCACTGGCCATGTCCGGGACGCTTCTTTTGGCGTCAGCACCGGCATGGGCTGCCGGATCGAACATGCCGTGGGAACAGCCACTCAATCAGATCCTGCAGTCGGTCGAGGGGCCTGTCGCCAAGATTATTGCCGTCATCATCATCGTCGTAACTGGGCTCACGCTCGCGTTCGGAGACTCGTCGGGTGGGTTCCGCAGGCTGATCCAGATCGTGTTCGGTCTGTCGATCGCGTTTGCCGCCTCGAGTTTCTTCCTTTCGTTCTTCTCCTTCGGCGGCGGCGTGGTGATCTGATGGATGAACCGGTCACAGGCTTTGTCGTGCTCGTTCATCGCGCGCTCACTGAGCCAATCCTAATGGGCGGCGCGCCACGGTCGGTCGCGATCGTCAACGGCACGCTTGCCGCAGCCCTGGGGCTCGGACTTCGGCTCTGGATCGCGGGCCTTGTCCTCTTGTTCATCGGCCATATGGCCGCCGTCTGGGCAGCCAAGCGCGATCCTGCCTTTGTCGACGTCGTGCGCCGACACCTTCGCATTCCCGGCCATCTCAACGCCTGAGCTCTCTACCATGATGAACCTTGCCGAATACCGCCATTCCAACGCGCGTCTTGCGGACTTCTTGCCGTGGGCCGCCCTAGTCGACGAGGGAATCATCCTGAACAAGGACGGCTCGTTTCAACGGACAGCAAAGTTCCGGGGGCCTGACCTCGACAGTGCGGTGCCGGCTGAACTTGTCGCCGTCGCCGGCCGTCTGAACAACGCCCTGCGCCGCCTCGGAACAGGCTGGGCCGTATTCGTCGAGGCGCAGCGCCATTTTGCCGGGGCCTATCCTCCGAGCACATTTCCGGATGTCGTATCCGCACTGGTCGACGCCGAGCGCAGAGCTCAGTTTGAAGAGGCGGGCGCCCACTATGAGTCCAGTTATTTCCTCACCTTTCTCTATCTGCCCCCCGAGGAAGGAGCCGCCAAGGCAGAGCGACTGCTTTACGAGGGTCGCGACCGCGCGGTTGGGGCCGCTGCTCGCGAGGTACTCCGTGGTTTTATCGATCAAACCAACCGCGTGCTTCAACTCGTTGAAGGATTCATGCCCGAATGCGCCTGGCTCGATGATCAATACACGCTGACCTACCTGCACTCGACGATCTCGACCAAGCGTCATCGGGTTCGGGTGCCCGAAATTCCCATGTACATCGATGCGCTCTTGGCCGACCAGCCGTTGACCGGCGGGCTGGAGCCGATGTTGGGCTCAGCCAATCTTCGGGTCCTAACGATTGTCGGCTTTCCGGGTGCCACGACTCCGGGAATCCTAGACGATCTGAATCGTCTGCCATTCTCTTATCGGTGGTCGACCCGAGCGATCATGCTCGACAAGACCGACGCCACCAAGCTGCTGACCAAGATTCGGCGGCAGTGGTTCGCCAAGCGAAAGTCGATTGGCGCCATTCTCAAGGAGGTCATGACGAACGAGGCGTCGGCGTTGCTCGATACCGACGCCCACAACAAGGCGCTTGATGCCGATGCTGCGTTGCAGGAATTGGGGTCCGATCAGATCGGACAAGCCTTTGTCACGGCGACTATCACGGTCTGGGACGGCGATCCTAGTGCTGCCGATGAAAAGCTGCGGCTGGTCGAGAAGGTCGTCCAGGGCCGCGATTTCACCTGCATGATCGAAACGGTGAACGCTGTCGAAGCCTGGCTCGGAAGTCTGCCCGGGCACGTCTACGCCAACGTGCGTCAGCCGCCGGTTTCGACCCTCAACCTCGCCCATATGATTCCGATTTCCGCCATATGGGCCGGCGAGGCGAGGGATCTGCACTTCAAGGGTCCGCCTCTCCTGTTCGGCAAGACCGAGGGATCGACCCCGTTCCGATTCTCCCTCCACGTCGGTGACGTCGGCCATACCCTTGTGGTCGGACCGACGGGGGCCGGCAAGTCGGTACTGCTCGCTCTGATGGCACTGCAATTCCGCCGTTACCCGAACTCTCAGGTCTTTGCGTTCGATTTCGGTGGTTCGATCCGGGCGGCCGCGCTCGGCATGGGCGGCGACTGGCATGATTTGGGCGGCGCTTTGTCTGACGGAAGTGATCGGCCCGTCGCGCTGCAGCCGCTGGCTTGGATCGATGATCCTTCAGAGCGCGGATGGGCCACCGAATGGATCTGCGCGATCCTGGCACGGGAAAAGATCGAGATCACCCCGGAGGTCAAGGATCATCTGTGGTCGGCGCTGACGTCTCTCGCCTCGGCGCCGATGCAGGAACGCACCCTGACGGGCCTGTCAGTCCTCATCCAATCCAACTCCCTGAAACGTGCCCTGCAACCCTATTGCCTGGGTGGTCCCTCAGGGCGCCTGCTCGATGCCGAATTCGAGCGCCTTGGCGAAGCGTCGGTCCAGGCATTTGAAACCGAAGGGTTGATCGGAACGAGCGCAGCCCCGGCCGTGCTGGCCTACCTGTTCCATCGCATCGGGGACCGTCTCGACGGCCGTCCGACACTTCTGATTGTTGATGAAGGTTGGCTTGCGCTCGATGATGAGGATTTTGCCGGCCAACTCCGGGAATGGCTGAAGACGCTTCGGAAGAAGAACGCATCCGTCATCTTCGCCACCCAGTCGCTCTCGGATATCGACGGCTCCGCGATCGCGCCGGCGATCATCGAAAGCTGCCCAACTCGCTTGTTGCTGCCGAACGAACGGGCGATCGAACCGCAAATCACCGCCATCTACCGCCGCTTCGGCCTCAATGACCGCCAGATCGAGTTATTGAGTCGGGCAACGCCAAAACGCGACTATTACTGCCAGTCCCGCCGCGGCAACCGGATGTTCGAACTCGGGCTTGGTGAGGTTGCGCTCGCATTCACCACGGCCTCTTCCAAGACAGACCAAGCTGCCATTGCGCAGCTCCTCGCCGAACATGGACCTGACGGCTTCGTGCCGGCCTGGCTCCAGCACTGTGGCGTCGCCTGGGCCACAGATCTGATTCCCAATCTCGTCAATCTGGAGAAATCGCCATGAGGCGTCTTGCCCTATTGGCCGCAGCCGGCGCCACTGCGCTGGCGGTTGGCGTTGCGATCCCCGCACGGGCGCTGATCGTTTTCGATCCCAACAACTACGTTCAGAATGTCCTGACCGCTGCGAGGGAGCTCCAGCAGATCAACAACCAGATCAGCTCGTTGCAGAACGAGGCGCAGATGCTGATCAATCAGGCGAAGAATCTGGCGAACCTTCCCTATTCGTCGCTGCAGCAATTGATATCCTCGATTCAGCGGACCCAACAGTTGCTGGCGCAGGCCCAGCGCATCGCCTACGACGTCCAGGAAATCGATCGCGCCTTCTCGACCAGCTACGCGCCAGCCACCAGCAACCAGTCGAACCAGTTGCTGGTCGCCAACGCTCAAGCGCGATGGCAAAATTCCTATGCCGCAACGCAAGACGCGCTTCGCGTCCAAGCCGGCATCGTTGGTAACCTCGACACCAATCGCATCCAGACATCCGCGCTCGTGACGTCAAGCCAGGGTGCCACTGGCGCCCTGCAGGCAACGCAGGCTGGCAATCAGATTCTCGCGCTTCAAGCGCATCAACTTGCCGATCTCACGGCGGCCGTGGCGGCGCAGGGCAGGGCGCAGAGCCTCGAAGCGGCGCAGCGCGCTGCGGCCCAGGATCAGGGTCGAGAGCAGCTCAAGCGCTTCCTGACACCAGGACAGGGCTATCAATCCTCCAATGTACAGATGTTTCACTGATGACCGACGTAAAGGCATTCAAGGCGCTATCGCTGCTTACGACAATCGGCCTAGTGGCCGTCGCTGCCTGCACGATTCAGCTACGCGGACTAGACGAGTCTCGGTCGGCACCGAAGGCGGAGCAGGGGACCGATGCAGCGAGCTTCGACCTCGCACGCTGCCGCGGCGTCACGCTAGAGGAAACAGCGGGTTTTCGGCATTGCAAGCAGATTTGGGACGAAAACCGGCGTCGCTTCTTTGGCAAAAGAACCGGCCCAGCAGACCCTGGCCAGAATGATTCCGCCAGAAGGCTGGCGCCCGCCCCAAAAGATCAGAGCCGGATCCCGCAAGCATATCCGCAACCGGCAACACCCGAGGCGAGCAAGCCATGACGGGTACCGGGATCATCGACCAGTTCTTGGAAACGTTCACGCGTTATATCGATAACGGATTCGGGTTGCTGGGCAGTGACGTTGGATATCTCGCGACGACACTCGCCGCGATCGACATCACTCTCGCTGCGTTGTTCTGGAGTTGGGGAACTGACGAGGACATCATCGCGCGGCTCGTCAAGAAGACCCTCTTCGTGGGCGTCTTTGCCTACCTCATCGGCAACTGGAACAGCCTGGCGCGCATCGTTTTCGAGAGCTTTGCCGGCCTTGGGCTGAAAGCGTCGGGTGCAAGCCTGTCCGCATCCGATCTCCTGAGGCCGGGAAAGGTCGCACAAGTCGGACTCGATGCCGGCCGACCGCTGCTCGATTCGATCTCGAACCTGATGGGTTACATCAGCTTTTTCGAGAATTTCGTTCAGATCATCGTTCTCTTATTCGCATGGGTCGTGGTGCTGCTCGCCTTCTTCATTTTGGCGATCCAACTTTTCGTAACCCTGATCGAGTTCAAGCTTACGACGCTGGCCGGCTTCGTGCTCATTCCATTTGGTCTGTTTGGCAAGACCGCTTTTGCCGCTGAGCGGGTCCTGGGCAACGTAATATCTTCGGGGATAAAGGTTCTGGTCCTAGCTGTCATCGTCGGCATCGGTTCGACCCTGTTCTCGCAGTTCACCTCCGGTTTCCGAGGCGCTCAGCCGACCATTGAAGACGCAATGACGCTAGTGCTCGCGGCGCTCTCCCTGCTGGGCCTCGGTATCTTCGGTCCGGGTATTGCAAACGGCCTGGTATCCGGCGGACCGCAGCTCGGCGCCGGTGCGGCGATTGGAACGGGGCTGGCTGCTGGCGGGCTTGTTGCGGCAGGTGCTGGTGTCGCGGCCGGTGGTGCTGGTCTCACTAGTGGCGCGATTGCAGGCGCCGCGCGCGGTGGCGGCGCTGTCCTAAGCGGAGCATCAGCCGCCTATCGAAGCGGCGGCCTTGTTGGCGTCGCAGAAGCTGGCGCTTCGGCCGCCATGAGTCCTTTGCGTCGCGCAGCAGTTGCCTTCCGAGGTGAGCAAGCGGGCGAACAGGCCGCGACCACCTCGGCCGAAGGGCAGCCTGATTGGGCGCGCCGGATGAAGCGTGCTCAGACCATTCGGCATGGTGCTTCGGCTGCCGGCCACGCCGTCCGCTCGGGCGATCACGGTGGCAGCGGCTCCTCCGTCGATTTGTCCGAAGGAGAGCGCTGAGGCGCACCACTGCACCTACGCCGCACAGCAGCGCCTCAAACCCTTCCATCGCACGACTTGAAACCGATCACTCGATACCAGGGGCACATCGATGTTCAAACGAACTTCCGTTCATTACGGGCGCATGCCCGCAGCGGTCACACCGTATCAGAAAGCAGCTCAGGTTTGGGACGAACGCATTGGATCAGCGCGCGTGCAAGCCAAGAACTGGCGCCTGATGGCATTTGGCTGCTTGATGCTGTCAGCCGGTCTCGCTGGTGAGCTTGTCTGGCAGTCGAATCAAGGCTCGATCACACCCTGGGTGGTCGAAGTCGACCATCTTGGCCAGGCCCAAAGGGTCGCGCCGGCCAACATTGACTATCAACCCACTGATGCGCAGATTGCCTACCATCTGGCGCGCTTTATCGAGGATGTCAGGGGCCTTCCGGCCGACGGCATTGTTCTGCGCCAAAACTGGCTCCGGGCATACGATTTTACAACTGATCGCGGCGCCGCTGCGCTCAACGACTACGCGCGTAACAATGACCCTTTTGCCAAACTGGGTAAGGCGCAAATCTCCGTCGACGTGTCGAGCGTCATTCGCGCGTCTTCAGAAAGCTTTCGGATCGCATGGATCCAACGCACCTACGATAACGGCTCGCTGAGTTCGACCGAGCGCTGGACTGCAATTCTCACCATCGTGATCGAGATGCCGCGCGATGCCGAACGCCTGCGCAAGAATCCCCTTGGCGTCTATGTCCGTGCCATCAACTGGTCAAAGGAGTTGAGTCAGTGACCAAGACCCCGTCTGACGCTTATTCGAAGCGTCCTATCGTACACAGTAAGTTCAATGCGACTTGGTACAAGTTCGTGACATCGAAGCGAGCATTTCTATCTGCTCTTCTGCTTTGTTCGTCGGCGCTCGGTGGGTGCGCGACCTACATACCGCCACAGATCAGCTATGACGCGGAAATCCTTCCGATGCCGGCGCCGCCAGCGCCTCTGGACGACAAGTCGCGACCGCTTCACGTTCCGCCGCTCTGGAAGCCGGCTCTCGGCGGCAAGTCAGGAGGGAAGGAAGAGCCCGAACCTGTGAGCCGGGTTGAGACGGCAAACAGCGCAGCCCGGGTCGAACCGCGCAAGCGGGGATATTTCAATGCAGCGCAGATCTACGCCTACAGTCCCGGGGCGCTCTATCAGATCTATGCCGCGCCGGGGCAGATCACGGACATCGCGCTCGAGGAGGGAGAGCAACTGACGGGATCAGGGCCCATCGCGGCCGGAGATACTGTACGCTGGGTCGTAGGCGATACTGAGAGCGGGAGCGGCGATACGCGACGCGTCCATATTCTGGTCAAGCCGACCCGCGCATCGATCGAGACCAACCTCATTGTCAATACCGACCGGCGCACCTACCTGATTGAGCTCCGCTCCCGCGAGCGGCCATATATGCCGTCTATTGCCTGGTACTATCCCGAAACAGCGCGCGAACGATCACGTTCAGTCGCTCTGAGACCCGTTCTTCCGGATCCAGCGCAGCGTATCTCCCGCTATGCCATTGAAGGGGACAGTCCATCCTGGCGGCCGCTCGCCGCATACGACGATGGCCGCAAGGTCTACGTCGAATTCCCTAAAGGTATCGTCCAGGGAGAGATGCCACCGCTCTTTGTCATCGGCCCTGACGGGAAGACCGAGCTCGTCAACTATCGCGCCTACGGTAACGTGTTGATCGTCGATCGGCTGTTTGCAGCAGCTGAGCTGCGGCTCGGCGGCGAGCGCCAGCAAAAGGTCAGGATTGTCAGGACCGACGGGAGGCCGTCGTCATGAACAGCCGGAGTGGAAACGATCACGAGCAAGCAGATCCCCCGGAGACACAAGAGGAGCAGTCCAAAAGCTTCCGACTGAGAGCGGAGCATCCGCGCGTGACACGGTTGTCGAGGAAGGTTTTGGCTGGAGGGAGCGCGGTTGCCCTGCTTGTCATCGGCGGAGCAGTGTTGTGGTCGCTGCAGAACAATCGTCCACGAAACCAGGCGGCCGATGAACTCTACAGCACTGACCATCACAATGTTGCCGACGGCCTTACGACGTTGCCGAAGGACTATGCTGGTGTTCCACGCCAGCCAATCCCGCAGCTTGGTCCGCCACTCCCTGGCGACCTCGGTCGGCCAATCCTTGCTGCCCAAGGCCAGTCGCCGGCGATCGGGGCTGATGCGGAACAGCAGCGCCGGGACCAGGAGACCGAGGAAGCCCGCATTAGCCATTTATTCGCTGCGACCAAGGGAGAAGGACGTCCGCCTGCCGCTGCGGCTGTTGGAGGTGACCGCGTCGCGTCGCCGAACTTAACGAGCGCTGGCGACGACGGATTTGCGCAGAACCGTCAAGACCGAAAGCTTGCCTTCGTGAACGCTTCTGTAGACCGTCGCACGGTCAGCCCTGACCGCATCACCAAGCCGGCTTCACCATATATCGTGCAGGCTGGGACGGTCATTCCGGCAGCCCTGATTACCGGGATCCGATCGGACCTGCCAGGCCAAATTACCGCGCAGGTCACCGAGAATGTTTTTGACACGCCGACCGGCCGCTTTCTGCTTGTGCCTCAGGGAGCACGTCTGATCGGCACGTACGATAGTCAGGTTACTTTTGGCCAGTCCCGTGTCCTACTGGTCTGGACGCGGCTGATTATGCCGAATGGACATTCTATCGTTCTCGAGCGGCAGCCTGGCGCTGATAGCGCTGGGTATGCGGGTCTGGAAGACCAAGTCGACAATCACTGGGCAGAGCTATTCAAGGCTGCGGCACTATCGACGTTTCTGGCGGTCGGGACCGAACTAGGGGCTGGCTCGGACACCAATAGCAACGACAGCGGCATCATCCAGGCGTTGCGACATGGCGCCTCCGACTCACTAAACCAAACCGGACAGCAGGTGGTTCGACGCAGTCTCAATATCCAGCCCACTTTGACCGTGCGGCCTGGTTTCCCGGTTCGTGTTCTTGTCAATCGTGACCTTATAGTTACGCCGTATAGAGGGTGACAACATGCCAAAACTCAAAATAGCACTTCCAGACGACAAGCCGGTCAAAGTGAGTACGGAGCTGCCGGCGGCCGTGCATCGTGATCTCATTGCATATGCAGAGGTCCTTTCGCTTCAAGGTGGTCAAGTCGTCGAACCGACTAAGCTTATCGCCCCCATGTTAGCGCGCTTTATGGCCACGGATCGAGAGTTTTCTAAACTGAAACGTCGAGGCGACGTACCGGTCGCTGGCGAAGGACGGTGATGCCCAAGGTTTCTCGAAGCTGTCGCTCGAAGCTGAATAGTTGCGGTGCATAAACCTAGGCGCCGCCGAGTTTGGCCCCAACAGCAGACATATCGTGTCGGAAAGTGTGTTCCCACGTCTGCCCGAAAGAACTCCGGCGAAACCAGGTTTCTCCGTTCTCAAGTACGAGAGCGCTGGGCGTTGATGCGCAGCTATTCGGTCACCTTCAAGCGCGTTACACTACTCCGGCCATCTACGCTGATGGGTACGTCACCATCGATCGTGGCCCGACGTACGACACGATGCTGGTCGCCGTAATCGTTGACCGCGTAATGCTGTGTTGCGCGATTGTCCCATATCGCGATATCTCCCTCTAGCCAGTTCCAGCGCACAGTGTTTTCGGGCGCGGTGACGTGAGACTGGAACAGATCGAACAGCTTTTGTCCGTCGTACTTGGGTACCCCAATAAAGTGCTTCACCAAGGCGCCGAGCACCAGCGCCCGCTCGCCTGTTTCGGGGTGGACGCGCACGACGGGATGCTCGGTCTCAAAAACCGTTCTGGTGAACACCTCGTCAAAGTGTCTCTTGTCGACCTCGCGGACGCGCGCGATCCCGGCGTAATCGAAAACGTTGCTGTGAACGGCCCATAGTTCCTCTGCAAGCCGCTGTAGCGGTGCCGGTAGATCAAGATAAGCGGCCGCTGTGTTCGACCACACGGTGTCGCCTCCGAACGTTGGCATTACAACGGCTCGTAGGACCAAAGTTTTAGGATAGGCGTCGGCGAAGGTCCCATCCGCATGCCAAACATCGGCGCGACCGCCGCCGCGACTGGAGTCCAGTTCGAGGAGCGACGCCATCCCCTTGGTAGGACCGAGCATCGGATGGGGAACTAGCTTTCCAAGGCGAGCGGCAAAGCGCTCCTGCTCGGCGTCATTGAGATGTCCTTGATTGCGGAAGAAGATCACCTTGTGCTCGAGCAACAAGCTGTTAATCGCGGCGATCGTGTGGTCCGGTAGATCGCCCGATAGCTTGATATTTTTGACTTCGGCACCGATGCGCGCTGCGCGCTTCACAACATCGGTGCCTGAAATGACGTCACCGATCAAAGCCGTTGTGCTCATGTTGTTTTTCCAAGCCCCTCGGAGTGTATTCCTCGCCTCTCGGTAGCGAATGATTCCAGCAAGCATCGTGCCATGCGACGGACCCAGACCGAACATGTAGACTCACATGGGCGCTAAACGGATCGCGATATTTGGCGCAAGCTATCGGACTGAACCGATAGTTCGCCCGAGTGACGATGGAACTTGATCGCCGATCACTCTCGTCGAATGGTGAAGACCAAGCCGGACAGCAGGAGCGAGCCAACTCTTGTGATGACTCAACCGCTCGGAAGAATGCAATGCTTCTGCAAGATAGGTAATAATTCGTGATGGTCATGAATCATGTAGTCGGGCCCTGCGGCGCGCAAGCGCGCTTCGGAAACAAATCCCCCCATGATTGATACGTTGATAAGACCGAGATTGCGGGCAATCTCCGTCTCAACTGGCATGTCACCCACGATGACGGTTCTTTGTGGGGATATATCATTGGCCTGCATATACAAGCGCAGACGTTCTTCCTTGTTCGTGCTCTTAAACTGGGTTGCGCGGCTCTCAAATGCCAAAATGTCCGTGACGTGAGTCTTGATTCCAAGTCTTCGCACTTGCGCGCGAATTGGTTCAACAATGTGATTGCTGACAATAACGGTGTGAACGGCTCTGTGATCAGCGGCGAGCAAAACATTTCGTGCCCCTTTGCGTAAGGCAGCATTGCGCGCCAAGAATTCGTAGGTGTCGTGAAAAATGGCGCTGTCATTTCTCTCCACGACGTCGATTTCATCTTTCGACATGTCTAGGTTGCGGAAGAGAACCGAAAGAGGGAGTTCGAATTCCTCTCGAAGCCTGTGCATATCTACGGCTGCGCGACCGAAGCGGCTCAAAATTGCATTGATGGTTTGAAGCACCGCATTGGCATCATCGAGCAGCGTGCCATTCCAGTCGAACGCAATCGCGGATTTCATGGGCGAACGAACCTAAGGCAAGTACTGCGGCGGTAAATGCGTTTGCGATCGGACAATTGCGGATCCGTATGTCTAGTATTGCGCCCGGTCAGGTAAACGCGCGGATCGCTGTTCTGTGTAGGACGCGCGGACTAGGCAAGAAGAGCATGACCCGGTTTTCCTCTGTATCTTTGAAGCTGATCTTTGCTGGAGCAATGGTCGTGCCAACGCCGCAAGCGCGCAGTAAGCAGCAAACTGTGCTTTGGAAAATCTGAACCCGACGCGCGGTGTGCCGATCCTGACATGACCTTACATCGCTGTCAGAAAACGGACCAAGATTTTTACCAGCCGCAGCATAGAGCTGGCGAGCGCCGGCGGATCTTGATTTTCGTCATTCGGCGGTTGGATCCCTCCCGCCCCAGCAATAAAATGCATGAGCAGTGAAGAGACTGGGCGTTTCTGTTTTAGCTGACTACCCGGACAAAGTCCGAGGGTGGCGCTTTGGCAGCAGTCGTGGAGTGACTCGTCACCGACGCAGTCAAGGAAGTTGGGGAGCGGCAGGTCCGGTCGGTGGCCGGGCTGCAATCGGTGCCGATCATGGTCGCCGTTAGACCACTTTTTCCCGAGACGTCATCAGGGTCGATCTTCTGAAAGAACTGAGCTTGTTACGTAAAAACCAGTGTTCATGCAGCAGAGGAGCGCTCGGAAATCGCTACGAATGCGTCTCCTTCCGACCAGATCTGGTGGTGCTGATTTTGAACTTGGTCAGGTCACATTGCAGCTCGCCGGCTCGACATCTCAGCGAGCGCCGTTCTCGTCGGGAAATGCCGCAACGAAATCGCAATGAATTGGGTGAAACGACCGTGAACAAAACGGGACGGGAGTGGCCACCACACTAAGAAAGATCAATGGGTTAGAAGATGCTCACTGCGTTCGGGACGCAGGGGTCGCAGGTTCGAATCCTGCCACTCCGACCAGATTTCCTTACGTTTTTTGTTCTCATCGGTGGCTGTTCCCGAGTCAACCACCGATTTGACCACCGAAACATATCGCGCTTTGTGGCCAATGGCTGCTGCCGCCCCGTGCAATGATCGGGATGGTGATGGCCATAGGTATCCTGCAGGACCTCCGGCGACATGCCGAGGAACCCGGCCGCCTCCCAAATCGGCACGCCGTGCTGCATCAGCCAGGTCGCCGCCGTGTGGCGCAACGTGTGCGGAATGACTTTCCCGGACAGCTTGGCCAGATCCACGGCAGATTTGAAGCCTTTTTTGACGGAAGCGACCGGCTTGCCATTGAATTCGACGAAGCAGGTGCTGATCAGCTTCCGGTCTTTCCAACGACGCATATGAGCCAGTAGCCGGGGTGGAAGCGGGGCTGGCGTCTGACGCTTCTTGGTGGCTCGCTTCCCGATCGGCCTGCGGTAGAAGATACCACGCTCGAGGTCAACGTACGAGTGCCCAAGCTCGCGGTATGGCGATGCCGCCGCGATCGCGCCGGCTCTCGTGCCGGGGTAGAGGCCGATCAGGATAAATCTGGCCACGTGCCGCAACGGTCGACGGTCCGTTCGTACCGGGTCGCCTATTGAGCTGCCAGTGTCGATCGTCTGCTTTCGCGATAGCGCCAACATTGCCAAATCAAGGCTGCCGCTTCCGGACGTGTCAGCCACCGGTCGCGTGCCTCGCCTTTCGGCGGGAGGGATACGCGAACCGTGCCACGGTGCGCCCATCATTCGCAGATCAAAGCCGGCGGGAAACATCTGTGCGGCATTCTGGACTCCGGGAGCAACAACAGAAGAGGGCAGGCGCGCCGCGGCTGGTCCCGAAAGTCCGCGTCACAATCCGCGTAGGAACCGGTCGCCGAGCGCGACCGTTCCGTCGGTGTAGCCCGTACCCAGGCGTCGTGCGGCTTCGGTGTCCGAATGCGAAGCCAGCCAGGCCGTCAGCAGCATGCGCCTGAGCATCACGAACGCAGGCAGCATGGCCTCGTCGTCGCGCGAGACCGGTGCGACGGTCCGGTATCCCGCAAGCCACGCCTCCTGGAGCAGGTCCATCACCGGCTCGTGCTCGATGAAGCTGACCGCTGCGGCGAAGTCATAGAAGAACCACGAGAAGCCGCAATCGTCGAAGTCGATGACGCCGAGCCGGTCGCCTTCGACGAGCAGGTTGGCGAGGCGGAGATCGGCGTGAATGAGGCCAAACCGCTCCTCGCTCCGTCCGTAAGCCTCGACGCGCCGTTCAAGTTCGTCGGCGACCCTCTGAAGCAGCCCGCGGCCATCGTCGCGCGGGCCAAGACCGGCGCGCCAGTCACCCCATAATGGCTGGCGGCCCAGCATGGCATCGAAATCCCACACCTTGCGCTGGAACGTCGATGGCATTGTCCATCGGCGGCTGTGCGCGTGAAGCCGTGCGCTGGTCGCGCCGAGCTTGCCGAACCAGGTGGCCAGATCGTCCGAGGCGTCAGGCTCCTTGCCGCTGAGGAATTCGAATGCAACGACGTGTCGTGTCGCGCCACTCAGGGGAATGGGGCACAACAGGTGTCCCTCCCGATCGGCGACCGGGCGCGGCGTCACCACCACGTCGTCTGCGATTACGGCGTCGATCCAGGCGAGCTCGGACGCAATCTCGTCCGGCGAGTGATAGCCGGGCCGCTGCACGCGCAACACGAGTTTTTGCCGAGCGACCGGATCCTGCGCGAGAAAGGTGGTGTTCTCGGAATGGCTGAGAAAGGCGAGCGTCGATTGCGATGATAGTCCCCAGCGCGGCAGGTTCGCGGCAAGAGAGGCCTGCATGCTCTCGATGAGGCCGGGAGTCATCATCGCCGCCAACCGACCGTCTCGGGGCGCGCGAGGTCAAGAAGGCTCGCGATGACGCGATCGGGAACGACGTCCGCAACCGCATTGAAAGGGACATCGCTGGCGAGCAGGATCGACCGCATGCCGGCGGCCTTTCCTGCTGCGATATCGGTGCCGACCTGGTCGCCGACCATGACGGTCTCATGCCGGGCGGTACCGAGATGCGCCAGCGCCTGTTCGATCAGGAACGGTTGCGGCTTGCCTAGCACGATCGGCCTGGTATTGGGCACGGCCGCCGCAACCGCGGCCGTGATCACGCCGACGCAGGGATCGTAGCCGTCATGAACCGGCGTCAGGACATCGGGATTGGTGGCGATGACGGTTGCGCCGGCGAGTGCGGCCCTGACCGCGGTGCGCAGCTTGGCATAGTCGAGCGCGGCATCAAATCCGAGCACTACAATCGTGGGCTTGACGGCGGTCAGATGATAGCCGCCGTCCTCGATCGCCTCGAGCAGCGGTCGCTCGCCGATCGCAAACACGGGCGTGGCGCGCGGCCAGCGCCGTTCGAGCAGGGACGTGACCGCCGAAATCGTCGTGAAGACCTGTGACGGCTCGGCCGGAATGCCGATGCGGCTCAGCTTGGCCGCAAATTGCGCGGCGGATTTCGTCGAATTGTTGGTGACGAACGCATAGGGCAGGCCCCGCTCGCTCCATCCGCGAAATGCCTTGACGGAGTCTTCGATCGGGGTGTCGCCGCGATAGGCGACGCCGTCGAGATCCGAGATGATGCCGCGAATGGGATGGTCGGCCGGAGCAACACGCTGTTCCAATGCTGGGATTCCGTTCAGTTCCGCGAGCGTGATCATATGGTTGCCGGCATGGCCTTGCTGCTCTGTGCGTCCATGATTTGTGTGCTGCGCACTGGAGAGGCGTCCTTGCCTTGCCGTTGTGCGCCATGCTTCCGGGAGCGGAAAATCTCCATGCGCGACTGCGGCGCCCCGGGAGTGTCAGCAACGGAATCGTGGAGCAGCAGGAATCGGGCGATTGCGGCCTTTGGTCTAGGCTTTGCAGGCGTGGAAAGCCACGATTTGTGCAAGACGATCGAAACGGCTGAGTGCCTTGCGGCCTCGAGAGCAGTTTCAGCGTTGCCGAAATCATCGAGGGATTACCATATGATCAACCGCAGAGACTTGATGTTAGGGGGACTGGCCGGAACCGCGGCATTCGGTTTCGGGCGGGTCAATCCCGACTTTCTTGTGAATTCCGCCTTTGCCGCCGAAGGCAAGACACTGCGCTTTCTGGGCGCGGAAGCGCTGACCGGCAACTGGGACCCGACCACCCATACCAATCTCGGCCAGCTCATCGTCGAGGGCTTCGTGTTCGGCTATCTGACGCGGGCGCCGATGCGACCGGACAAGCCGGATGAACTGATCTTCGAGCTGGCTGAATCGATGAAACCCATCGACAGCTACACGATGGAAGTGAAGCTCAGGAAGGGCGTCAAATTTCATGACGGCACCCCGTTCACGGCCGCCGACGTCAAGGCGACCTATGAATATGGCTGCCAGCCCGATCGTCCGGCGCAGTGGTACCCCGGTCTCGTCACCGTCGACGTCGTCGACGACTATACCTGCCACATCAACACAAAGGCGCAGGGCTATCCGGCGACGCTCTACTACTACCTGTCGTCCTTCTTGCCGATCATGTCGGCCAAGGACGTTGCCAACAAGGCGCAGCTGTCGGCGCGCATGAACGGTACGGGCCCCTACAAATATGTTGAGCAGAAAGGCGACACCACCGTTCTCGCCGCCAATCCCGACTTCTTCCTCGGCGCAGCGAAGATCCCGGGCGTCGAGTATCACTTCGTCGGTGACACCACGACGCGCACGCTGTCGCTGTTGAACGGCGAGGCCGACATCATCGAGCGGCTCGAACAGGAGCAGGTCGAGACCATCTCGAAGGATGCCCGCTTCAGCATCCACAAGGCGGTTTCGGTCGAGAACAAATACCTGTTCTTCCGCTGCTCGAAGAAGCCGTTCGACGATCCGCGCATTCGCCTCGCCGCATGCTATTCGATCGACCGCAAGCAGGTGCTCGACGTGCTCGGCGTCTCCGGCACCTACTCAAAGGCGCACATCTCGCCGGTCAAGTTCGGCTACGCCGAGGTGGCCGACTATCCTGAATTCGATCCGGACAAGGCGCAGAAGCTGCTCGCGGAGGCCGGCTTCCCCAAAGGCCAGGGCCTGCCCGAGCTCACCTATTACACGTCGGTCGGCTTCTATCCGAAGACGAAGGAATATGCCGAGTTGATTACCGGCATGCTCCAGGAGCAAGGGTTCAAGGTCAATCTGCAGACGCTCGAAGTCGCGGCGTGGGGTAATTTGCTTTACGACAAGCCCGGCGGCGGTGAGGGCAATATGATCGACTGCGGCTGGTGCACCGGTTCGCCCGAGCCGGATCTCGTCCTGCGCACCCACTTCCACTCCTCCTCCAAGCGCATCACTGGCATCGTCGACAAGGACATCGACGCGGTGCTGGACAAAGAGCGCAACGCCACGACAATCGAGGAGCGCAAGAAGATCCTGCAGACTGAGACGCTGCCGACCATCGCCAAGAAGGCCCCGGCGCTCGCGTTGTTCACCTCGGTTTTCATCCATGCCTACAGCAAGAAGTTGGATGGTCTGTACATCTATCCGAACGGCATGCAGGACATGACCAAGGCAACACTGGCATGACGATTGCTCGGCAGGCCGGGTACGCCCCAGCCTGCCGGTTCGCGAACGCAGGCCGGGCTGGTCGGGCCTTGTCTCATGAATCGAAGGGGTAGCTCTTCTCGATGTTGATCCTGGAATTTCTGGTCAAGCGGATCGCGCAGGGCATCCTGATCGTCTTCATCACGTCGTTGATCATCTTCACGCTGCTGCGCGTGGTGCCGGGCGATCCCGTGCGCCTGATCGTCGGCGGCATGGCGCCGGCCGACGTGGTCGAGAAGGTCGCGACCAAGATGGGGCTGCGCGACCCCATCATCGTGCAGTATGGTCGCTACATGCGCGGGCTGGTACAGGGCGATCTCGGGCAATCCTATTTGCGGCCGCGCAGCGGCATGATCGCGACCGGCGGGCAGTATATCGACCCGACCAAGTCGGACATGGCGCCGGTGATCGATCTCATCCTCGAACGCCTGCCGTTCACGCTGCAACTGGGCGGCATGGCGCTCGTGTTCGCGCTGCTGCTGTCGTTCCCGATCGGCATCGCAGGCGGACTGCACCAGCATCGCTGGCAGAACGCGCTGGCGTTCGGGGTGCAGTCGCTGTTCGTCTCGATTCCGAATTTCTGGCTCGCGATCGTTCTGATCCTGTTCCTGTCGGTGAAGCTGAAGCTGCTGCCGGCACTCGGCTATCAGGGGTTTTCCTATGTCATCCTGCCGGCCTTCGTGCTGGCGGTGGAGATCGCCCCCTTCATCATCCGCACGCTGACGACCTCGCTCGGCGAGGTCATGCAAGCGCCGTTCATCGATGAGGCGCGGGTGCGCGGCCTGTCGCGCCGCCGCATCGTCTATTCGCACGCCCTGCGCAACGCGGCGGTGCCGCTGGTCAACCTGCTCGGGATCCAGCTTTCGACGCTGATCGGCGGCGTGCTCGTCATCGAGTACATTTTCGATTATCCGGGCCTCGGCAATCTGACCGTCGTCTCCGTCGTCGGGCGCGACTTTCCGGTCATCCAGGGCATCGCCATCACGACCAGCGCCGTCTTTGTCTTCATCAATATCATTGTGGATTTGGTCGCCTATCTGATCGATCCCCGCGTGGAGATCTGATCATGACGGCCACCACGATCATCGCCGAGGAGCCCGCCTTGCCGGCGGCCCGGATCCGTTCGGTCAACCGCCGCATCATGGCCGCGGCCTGGCGCATGCCGAGCTTCAGGATCGGCTTCTTCATCTTCATGGCGCTGCTGCTGGCCTCGGCCATCTATCCCGAGGTGTCCTCGGTCAGTGCGACCAAGATGGTGGTGAAGGACAAGTTCATGTCGCCGGTCTTTCTGGGCGACAAATGGACCTGGGATCATCTGCTGGGCACCGACCAGCTCGGCCGCGACATGCTGATGCGCAGCCTGATCGGCCTGCGCTATTCGCTGCTGGTCGGCGTCGTCACCGTCCTGCTCATCTTCGTCATCGGCTGCGGTCTGGGCCTGTTCGCAGGCTTCAAGGGCAAATGGTGGGACACCGTCATCATGCGGATCACAGATGCACAGTTGTCGATCCCGATGATCATCCTGGCGATCACCATTCTCGGCGTGTCGCGGCCGACGGTGCCGACCATCATCATCGTGCTGGCGCTGTCCGGCTGGCCGCTCTATGCGCGCGTGGCGCGCAGTGCAGCCGTCACCGAGCGCGGTAAGGAATATGTCCGCGGCCTGCGCGTGCTCGGCGCCGGGGACTGGCGGATCCTGTTTCTGTTCGCTGCGCCGAACATCCTGCCGCCGATCGCATTCGTCGCCGTGCTCGACGTCGCCCGCATGATGATCTTCGAGGCGATCCTCGGCTTCCTGGGGCTCGGCATCCAGCCGCCGACGCCGAGCTTCGGCAGCATCATCGCCGACTCCCGCAAATATCTGATCAATGCCTGGTGGATCGCGACCACGCCGGGCGTGTTCCTGGCCATCGCCCTCACCTCGATCAACCTGATGGGGTCGGCGCTCGAGAAGGCGCGCAACCGGATCTATGGAGGTCTCTGAGATGGATCTCTCGCTCATTCTGGAGGTCGACGACCTCACGGTCGGTGCTGCGGCGCCGGGCGCCGCGCCGATACTCGATCGCGTCTCCTTCCGCCTCAACACGTCGGAGATCTTCGGCATCTATGGCGAAAGCGGCGCCGGAAAGACCGTGCTCAGCCGCGCATTGGCGAACTGGCTGCCGGAAAGTCTGGCGTATCGCTCCGGACGGGTCACGTTCGCCGGCCACGACATTCTCGGCGCCGGGGCGCACGAGGTGCGGATCGGCCGCGACATCGCCTATATCGGCTCCAAGCCGCAAAGCTCGCTCGATCCGACGGTACCGGTCGGGACCCAGATCGCGGAAAAGCTGCACAGCGTCAGGCCCGAATGGAATCCGCGCGAATGCCGCGAGCGGGTGGTGCAGCTGCTCGGCGAGGTCCGAATTCCATCGCCGAAAGAGCGCTATTGGGATTACCCCGCAAAATTCTCCGGCGGCATGATGCAGCGCGCGATGATCGTGGACGCGATCTGCGCCGAGCCCGCCGTTTTGATTGCCGACAACGTTACCCAGCCGCTCGATGTCACCATCGCGGCACAGATCGTGGCGCTGCTGCACGATCTGTGCCTGCGCCACAGGATGGCGACGATCTACCTGTCGTCTTCCTTGCCCACGCTCGGCCAGTTCGGCGACCGCACGGCGGTGCTCCATCAGGGCCGGTTCGTCGAGCAGCAGGCGTTTGCCGATCTGCTCGCCTCGCCGCAGACCGACTACACGCGCAAGGCCATTGCCAGCGTGCCGCGCATGTGGGCGACCACGGAGGGGCCGCCGGCCCGCCGCAAGGCGCAAGATGAAGTGCCCCTGATGAAGGTCGAGGACGTTGTCCGGACTTATCGCGCGCGCAAGCGGGGGACGTTCAATACCTACAGCAACGTGCAGGCGGTGCGCGGCGTAACGCTCGACATCATGCCGTGCGAGAATTTCGGCATCGTCGGGGAATCCGGCTGCGGCAAGTCGACCCTCACGCGCCTGCTGGCCTGGCTGGAGGTTCCCGACAACGGCAGCATCGTCCTCAACGGCACGTCGCTCGGGACGTTGTCGCCGCGCGAGCTGATCCGCACCCGCAGCGAATTCCAGCTGCTGCTGCAGGATCCGTACAACGCGCTGCCGCCGCGCACCACCGTCGGCCGCATGATCGAGGAGAGCCTGCTGATCCGCGGCAATGTCGCCCGCGCGGACCTGCGCAGCCGGGTCATGGCGGCGATGGCCGAGGTCGGTCTTGCCGCTGAGCTCTATGACCAGCTCCCGAACGCACTCTCCACCGGCGAGCGCCAGCGCATCTCGATCGCACGGGCGCTGATCCTTGATCCCAAGCTGCTGATCCTCGACGAAACCTTGTCCGCGCTGGATCAACGCGAGCAGTCAAGGCTGATCGACCTGTTCTCGAGGCTGCAGGAGAAGAACGACCTCACCTATGTCTTCATCTCCCATGATCTCGCAATGGTACGCAGGGTCTGCACGCGCATTGCCGTGATGTATCTCGGTGAGATGGTCGAGATCGCCGACAACCGCGAGCTGTTCTTCGATCCCCAGCATCCCTACACCAAGGCATTGCTCTCGGCCGCCCCGACGCTGGAGGAGAAGCCGTTCAACCCGGCAGACTTCCTGCTGGAGGGCGAGCCGCCGAGCCCGATCGATATCCCGGCGGGATGCAGCTTTGCCTCGCGCTGCCCGAAGGCGTTCGGCCGCTGCCGGCTGGAGACGCCAAAGCTGGTCGAACACACGCCGGGGCGCTTCGCCGCCTGCCACCTGCTCGACGGCGAAGAGGCGCAGGCTGCGGCCTGAGCGCTCAGGGCCGTGGCTTGAACGGCCAATCCATCGCGAACGAGCGCATGTCTTCCAGCGCCTTGGTCACCTGCAGCACGCCGAGATCGTCGAAGCGGTGCCCGATCACCTGGACGCCGATCGGCAGATGGCGGGAATCGAATGCCATGCAGACGGTGGAGGCGGGCTGGCAGGTCTGGTTGAACATGGCGGTGAACAAGGTGTGCGCGAGCGGCATCTCACGCGACACGCCGGGCTCCTCGGCCGGGAAATTCACCACCGGCAGCGTCGGGGCGATGACATAGTCCCAGCCCACGAAGGCCGCGAGCAGCGCCGCCTTCATCTTGGCGATCTGGCCCAGCGACCGGTAGAGGTCGGCGCCCGAATGTTTCGCCCCGCCGAGGCACCATGCGCGAACGTAGGGATTGATGTCGCGTGCGGTGTCGCCATGCGGCGGCAGCGATGCATATTCGAGATAGCCGCGCACCTGGAGGAACAGGTCGATCGGCGCGTAGGCGTCGTCGATGAGCGGAGAGGTGAACGGCTCGACGGTCGCGCCGGCGCTGGCAAGCAGCTTTCCGGCGGCTTCGACTGCGCTGCGAACCGCAGGCTCTGCCTTCATGCCGAAGCCCATGTCGGTGAGGAGGCCGATCTTCAGTCCCTTCACGTCGCGCTTCAGATGCTCCTGATAGCGCACGCCATCGGCGGGCAGGCTCCAGGTGTCGCGCTCGTCCTGCCGCGTCAGCACGGTCAGGAGGCGCGCGATATCATCCACGCTGCGGCCCATCGGGCCTGCCATGCGCATAGTGTCGGCCGGCAAATGCGGCACACGGCCATGGGTGGGCTTCAGTCCGGCCAGTCCGCAATGGGCGGCCGGAAGGCGGACCGAGCCCGCGATATCGGTGCCGACGGAAACATAGCCGGCGCCGGCGGCGACGGAGGCGCCCGCGCCGGCCGACGAGCCGCCGGTGTTCCATGCGAGCCCCCAGGGGTTGCGGGTAACGCCGTGCAGAGAGCTGATGCCCGACGCCATCAGGCCGCAATCCGGCATCGTGGTCTTGGCAAAGATCACCGCGCCGGCCTCGCGAAGCGCAATCGCCGGTGGCGAATCATAGTTTGTGGGCGGCAGCGCGCGGTTGGCGCCGATGCCGTGAAAATAGGGCCAGCCGATCATGGCGACGCTGTCCTTGACCGTCATGGGGACGCCGTCGAGCGGACCCAGCGCGGCTCCCGCCTTCCATCGGGCTTCCGAGCCTTGCGCGCTTGCCATGGCTTGCTCCGGACGGAAGCAGAACAGGGCATTGATCGCGGGATTGATCGCCTCGGCATGGCCGAGCACGGTTCGCAGCACCTCCACCGGCGACAATGCGCGCGATGCGTAGGCCTCCGTCAGCCCCGCAAGGCTCATCCCGATCAGTTCCGCAGCAGACATCTTGGCCTCGACAAATCGCGTTCTGGATCAGTGTCCGGATAGCGAAAGTAACCCCCGTTGGGGTAGTGCCGCTGCCGCAAGGGCACGATTTGGTGGAGTGCGAGGCATCCCCTTTGCATCTGTCTTGATCGAATTTGTCTTGATCGAATTTGTCATCAAACCGGGAGGCCCGCGACCAGCGGGCCGAACGACACCCGCGAGAGATCAGGCGTCGTCATGAGCCAATCTGGAACGCAAGCCGCCACGGTCCGGAGCTACATCGCCGGGCTCCCGGGATGGGGGACGGGCGATATCGTGATTGAGCCAGCCATTCCGGTCCTCGCCTCGCCAAGCTGGCGCGGGGTCGATGGCTCGCCCTGGCGTGCCACCAGGACCGGAAGCGGCGAAAGCATCTTCATCAAGAGCATGGATGTGGATGCCAAGCTCTATATCGACGTTGCCTGCGCCTTCGAGGCGGCCCGGCGCGCATCCGATCTCGGCATCGGTCCCAAGGTGCTTGCGGCGGACCCGGACGCGGGACTTCTGGTCATGGAGGACCTCAACCGGGGCTGGCGGGTCGGCACCTTGGAGCGGATGCTGGAGCCGAAGATCGTCGACGCGGTCATCGCGGCGCGGCGTTTGTTCCAGACAGGGACTCCACTGCCGCGGCGCGTGGGAGTGTTCGACGAGATCGAGCACTTCTACGAGGCGGCGAAGGCGGCGAAGGCGCAATTGCCCTCGGATGCGGAATGGCTGGTCAAGGAGCTGCGCTTTGCGGCCGATGCCTTCCGGAACCTCGACATCAAGCCGGTGCCGATCCATGGCGACGGCAATGTCTCGAACATCCTGATCAGCGACACCGGCGAGGTTCGCCTGATCGATTGGGACCGCGCCACAACGGCCGACCCGCTGGAGGATCTCGGCAGCTTCCTCGTCGAAGCCTTCGCGCAGGAGCCGGAGGCGCGCGACGCCTTCAGCCGCAACGTCGGCGGATTCGACGAGCGCGCATTCAGCCGCGCCCGCATCTACGGCGTGGCGGATGATCTGCGCTGGGGCCTGATCGGCGCCGTACTCGCCGCGCGGTCGGCGCGTAACACCTTTGAGTTCTACAAGTTCGCCTGCTGGCGCTTCGTGCGTTGCCGCATGACGGTCCGGGAGGCGCGCTTTGGCGAGATGCTTCGGAGGATCGCATGACTGTCCGCAGGAAGCTCGGCGAGGGAGCGACAGTCCATGAGCGCAATGTCGAGGCGGCGATCGCCCGCGTGCCACAATGGCACGGCAAGGGGGCGGCCTATACCCCGCTGGTCGGCGGCCTCATGAATCAGAACTGGCTGGTCGAGATATCCGGCGATGGACGGCGCTACTTCATCAAGGTGCCCGGCGAGGGCTCGGAGATGTTTATCGATCGCGTGACCGCCAACGAGGCTGCGCGCAATGCCCACGCCATGGGCGTTGCGCCCGAGGTGATCTTTTTCGACGCCGCGGACGGGCTCGAGATCAGCGAGTTCCTCGAGGGCTATCGCGCCTGCACCAATGCCGATTTCGGCGATGCCGCCATCCAGGCCGACGTTCTCGATCTTTACCGCCGCCTGCATGCCGGCCCGAAGCTCGGCCAGACCAAGACCATCTTCGACATGATCGAGGAACATATCGAGCAGGCCAGGGAGCTCGGCGCGCATTTCCCGCAGGACATGTCATGGCTGATGCATCGCTACAATCAGGCAAAGTCGGCGTTCCTGGCGTCGGGTCTCGATCTCGTGCCGTGCTTCAACGATCCGATGCCAGGCAATTTCCTGATCTCTGCGGAATCAGGCGCCCCAAAGCCGATGAAGCTGATCGACTACGAGTTCGCATCCAACAACGAACGCAGCTATGAGCTGGGCGTCCTGTTCGCCGAGATGTTCTTCGACGAGCATCTGACGGAGGCCCTGATCGAGCAATATCTGGGCGAGGTGCGGCCGCAGATGGTCGCGCGCGTCATCCTCAACCGGGCGCTCGCCGACATGAAATGGGCGTCATGGGCGGTCGTGAATCGGAAGCTCAAGGACTGGGACTTCGACTATCAGAAGTACGGGGTCTGGAAATACATGCGCGCCCGTGACGTGATGTACGATCCCCGCTGGGATGGCTGGTTGCGGCTCGTCTGAGCCGCGCTGCAGGACGGCTTCCGCAGTTATTGATTGAGGATCGTGAGCGCCTGCTCGAGCAGGCTGTTGTTCGCGGCCGCGATGACCCGGCCATCGGAGTCCGGCGACAGCGGTCGCCCCTGCCAGTCGCGAACGACGCCGCCGGCGCCCTCGACCACCGGAATCAGCGCCATGAAGTCGAACGCCTTGAGGGAGGTTTCGACCACGAGATCGCAGTGGCCGGATGCAAGCAGACCATATTGGTAGCAGTCGCCGCCAAATCGCCGGAACATGGCTTTCTGGCTCAGCGCGTCGTAGCGGGCCCAGTCGCCCGGCGTGAAGAAGTCCGGCGATGACGTGTAGATCTGCGCGTCTTCCAGTCGCGTCGTGCGGCTTACTTTTGCCTGCTTGCCGTTGAAGGTGGTGCCTTGCCGGGTGCCGTACCACCGCTCCGCCAGCGCGGGCATATCGATCATGCCGGCGGCGACCGAGCCGTCTTTCTCGTCGGCGAGCGCGACGAGCGTGCCGAACAGCGGCATGCCGGAGATGAAGCTCTTGGTTCCGTCGATCGGATCGAGATACCAGGTGTAGCGGTCCCCGGCAGTCGATCCCATCTCCTCGCCGAGGATGCCGTGATCGGGGAAGCGCGCGCCGATCAGTCGCCGCAGCTCCATCTCGATCGCACGATCGGCGATGGTGACCGGCGTCAGGTCCTGCTTGCGTTCGAAATCGACGCTGGAGCGGAAGTGCGTCACGGCGATCCTGCCGGCGACGTTGGCAAGTTCGTTGAAGAACGAAGCGAGCTCGCTTGCGGATAACCTGTCTTGAATGTCGTCCAATGATCGCTCCGGGCGGGAGGCGCGCCTACGTCGCGAGACGCTCGACGCCTTGCGTAGGGATGGGGCGCTACGCCGTCTCGTGGACCGGCTGCTTGTCGATCTCCCAATAACGGGAGCCGTATCCGTTGCGCGGCGCCACCCGGGCAGCAGGGCTCTTCGGCTGCGGCGAGCGCGCGCTCGCGGCCGGCTGCGGCGCCGCCACCGGCGCCTGGCGAACGTCGCGCGGCGCCACCTTGAAGTGCCGGCTGAAGCAGCGCGAGAAATGCGACACGTTCTTGAAGCCGACCTCGTAGGCGACCTCCGAGACGGTCCGCCGGCCCTTCGGGTCGGCGACCAGGATTTCATACGCCCGCTGCAGCCGCTTGGTCTGGACGAACTGGCTGACGGTGGTCTCGTTGTCGTTGAACAGGCTGTAGAGATAGCTGAGCGAGATGCGGCTCGAAGCCGCGATCTTCTTTGGCGAGAGCGACTGGTCGCCGAGATGGCTCTCGATGAAGTCGACGATGCGGCGGCGCAGGTGATAGCGCGCGTTGCGTACATCGGTTGCCGCGCCGCGATCCTCCGATCCGATCGTCAGCGCGACGAAGCTGATCATTTCGGTCGCGAGCGCCTGGGGGTTCGGCGGCGGCGAGGCGACGAACAGCTCGGCCACGCTGCGGATCATGCCCGCGAGCAGGTGCGTCATCTGTTCGTTCGGCTTGAAGCGCCGGCTGATGTGATCTTCAACCGAGACCAGCCGGCCGCGCAGCTCGGCGGCCGGAATGCGCAGCATCAGGAAGCGCGCGGTCTTGTCGGACGACAACTCGTAGAAGGCGAGCTCGCTGAGCAGGACATATTCGCCGGGACGGGCGATCCCGATGCGGCTGTCCTGGCTGAATGCGACGCATCCGGTCAGGGGAAACACCAGCACATAGGCGGCATCGTGGATGCAGGCGACGCGCTCCCAGTTACGGGCAAAGGCGTGATCCGGCCCGATCAGCTCGAGATCGAGGCGTCCGATCCGGGTCCGCCAATCCTGCGTGGGACCAGGGCCCTTCTCATTGCCGGCGTGAAGGCCGGTGTGGTCCTCGCGGGAAGCAACAGATGTCAGGCGTGCCATGGCTGGGCCTTTCTCAGAGTTGCGCAACGATGATCTCCGTTCCGGCCGCACGGAGAGCGGTTGCCAGTGCTCCCTCTGGTTGCCGATCGGTAACCAGACGATCGATATCAGTCCAATGTGCGAAGACGGTAAGCGCACGCTGGTCGAACTTGCTGTGATCGGCCACCAGAATGGCCTCCGCGGCGCGCTTGGCCATCGCGCCATAGATGGCGCCGGCCTCGTCGTCGGCATCGTTCGCACCGCGCGCGCTGATGCCGGTTGCGCTCACGATGGCGCGGTTGGCCTCATAGCTGTTGATGTTCGCGATCGTCTGCGTGCCGAACACATAGCCTTCGTTGGGGTGATAGCGGCCGGGACAGCAGAGCACGCGGATCGACGGATTGACGGCCAGCGCCGCCGCGATCGCGTAATCATGGGTGATCACGGTGATATCGTGCGCGCGCGAAGCCAGCCGTCTTGCAATGTGAAACGTGGTCGCGCCGGCGCCGAGCATCAGCACCTCGTTCGGCAGGATGAGGTCGGCGATCACCGCGGCCATCGCCTCGCGCTCGGCGATCATGATCGCCTTGCGATCGGTCAGCGCCGGCTCGAGCGCGAAGGGACGGGACGCCCCGCCATAGGTGCGGTTGATGAGCTTCTGCTCCTGAAGCTCCATCAGATCGCGCCGGATGGTCTCGCCGGACACGCCGAGCACGGCGGCGAGCTCGGAAGCCCGCAGCGTCGGCGCGGCGGTGAGTTGCGAGATGATGTGCTTGTGGCGCGCGAGCTTCGAGAGGCGGTCGCCGTCGGCCTTTCGTGGCCGCTTGTCGGCCGCAGCAGGGGCGTCACTCGTCATTCCGCTGTCTCTCCGGCTGCAAACCTCTCCAGCGTCCGCGTCATGATCGTTCCCCAAGCGATGTTGTGAGTCCACACCAATCATGTGGCATATTCCCCATTTTTTGGGCGCCGCGCTGCCTATGCTTTTCGCAAAGGGATCGCGTCGATCGCATAAGATACTGAAACATATGGAATATATTTTTGGAATCGGGGCGCATGCCTGACGTTCTGATGTCTTGTGCCTGCAAGCCGCTTTTCAATTGTGGGAATTCGCACATGGATCCAAGGTCGTAGCGGAACGGCTGGGGCATGATCGCTGCAGAGGACGGCTTTGGTCCGCGCAGGCCGCGGGCCAAAGGGAAGGCGGGCGATGCAGCAGGAAAAAGAGATTCTGGCGTTGAACGCCTTCGATCAGAGCCGGGTGTCGTCAATCGACCCAGATCTCGGTGAGGCGGTGCAACGGCGCCTGCGTTCGTTCGGAAAGGCCTCGGTGCTGTTCTATCAGGAGCCGATCCGGATGGCGCGCGCCGAAGGCGTCTATATGTTCGACGTCGATGGCCGGCGCTATCTTGACCTCTACAACAACGTCCCGTCGGTCGGACATTCGCATCCGCGCGTCGTCGAAGCGATCAGCCGTCAGGCCGGCCTGCTCAGCACGCACACACGCTATCTCAACGATGTCGTCGATGGCTACGCCGAGCGTCTGCTGGCGACGTTTCCGCGCGGGATCGATCATCTGGTGCTGACGTGCACCGGCAGCGAGGCGAATGACCTTGCGCTGCGGGTTGCGAAAGTGGCAACCGGGCGGACGGGCTTCATCGTCACGGAGACCGCCTATCACGGCAACAGCGCCGCCGTGACCGATGTCTCGCCGTCCTCGCGTCCCGGTCAGCTGCTGCCGCCCCACGTGCGGGCCGTTCCGGCACCAGAGATGTACCGCAATCCCGTCGGCGATCCTGGCCAGCGCTTCGCCGACAGCGTTGCCGCAGCGATCACCGATCTCGAGCGAAGCGGCTTCGGCTTTGCCGCGCTGCTGGTGGACACGATCTTTTCGAGCGACGGCATCTATGCCGACCCTGCCGGCTTCCTGGCGCCCACCGTGAAGCTCGTCCACGAACGTCAGGGACTGTTCATCGCCGACGAGGTGCAGCCAGGCTTCGGACGAACCGGGGCGGCGATGTGGGGCTTCGCGCGTCATCGCGTCGTCCCCGACATCGTCACGATGGGCAAGCCCATGGGCAACGGCTTTCCGATGGGTGGCGTTGCCATGCGCGCCGCGCTGCTCGATCGCTTTGCCGCGGAGGTGAAATACTTCAATACGTTCGGTGGCAACCCGGTGGCCGCGGCCGCAGGCCTTGCCGTGCTCGAGGTCATCGCGGAAGAGAGCCTGCTGCAGAATGCGCGCGAGGCCGGACGTCATCTGTTGGATGGATTGCGCGAGATCGGCAATCGCCACGTGACGATCGGAGACGTTCGCGGCGCCGGCCTGTTCATCGGGCTCGAGCTGGTGCGCGACCGCGACAGCAAGGAGCCCGCTGCCGAGCTCGCGAGCCTGCTGATCAACCGCCTGCGCCAGCGCGGCATCCTGGTCGGTGCAGCGGGTCCGTTCGGCAGTACGCTCAAGATTCGTCCGCCGCTGTGCTTCGGCAAGGACCACGCCGACATGTTCATCACCGCTTGCGACGAGGAGTTGCGCGCGATCGCCGCGTCGTGACGCGATCGCCGATAGCTCGCGATGCCACGGAAGCCGAAGATTTGAAGATCATGGATGCAAGAAGCGTAAGAACCGCCGCCGAGGCCAAGGCTCTTGTCGAGCAGCGGGACCTGTCCCACGTCAAGCTCGGCATCGTCGATCTCGACGGCGTCATTCGCGGAAAATATCTCGCGCGCGACAAGTTCGTCGGTGCGCTGGAGGCCGGCTTCAGCTTCTGCGACATCGTGTTCGGCTGGGACTCCAACGACCAGATGTACGACAATGGTGCGTTCACCGGCTGGCATACGGCCTTTCCCGACGCGACCGCGCGCATCGATCCTTCGACCTGCCGCAATGTGTCGACCGAAGGGAACATGCTGTTCTTCCTCGGCGAGTTCGAGGGCACCGCGGCTGCGCTGTGTCCGCGCCGGCTGCTGCGCCGCGTCATCGATCGCGCCGAGGGAATGGGGTTTTCGCCGTCCGTGGCCGCAGAGTTCGAGTTCTTCGTATTCGACGAGACGCCGCACAGCGTGCGCGAGAAGGGCTTTCGCGGCCTGAGGAATCTCACGCCGGGCTGGTTCGGCTATTCCATGCTACGCGCCTCCGTCGAGTCCGAATTTCATCGCTCGCTGCTCAAGCTCTGCAACGAGATGGACATGCCGGTCGAAGGCCTGCACACCGAGACCGGACCCGGCGTGCTGGAGGCCGCAATCCAATACACCGATGCGCTTGCCGCCGCCGACCGCGCAGTCCTGTTCAAGACCTTCTCCAAGGTCTGGGCCGAGCGTCAGGGCAAGATGCTCACCTTCATGGCCAAATGGTCGAACGCCTATCCCGGACAATCCGGGCATCTGCATCTGTCGCTGCGCGACCGGGACGGCAAGCCGGTGTTTTACCAGGGCGGCAGGCCCGGCGACATGTCCGACATCATGCGCTGGTTCGTCGGCGGCCAGCAGGCGCTGCTTCCGGAGCTGCTCGCGATGGTCGCCTCGACCGTGAACAGCTACTCGCGCCTGATCCCCGGCTTCTGGGCGCCGACCGACGCGACCTGGGGAATCGAAAACCGCACCTGCGCGCTGCGCGTGATTCCCGGCAAGCCGTCGAGCCAGCGCGTCGAGTACCGCGTCGCTGCCGCCGACATCAATCCGTATCTGGCGATCGCGGCTGCGCTCGGGTCGGGCCTCTGGGGAATCGAGCACCGGATCGAACCGGACGAACCGATCACCGGCAATGCCTATGAGCGCAAGCATCCGCCGGAGCGCGCGTTTCCGCGCACGCTGTCGGAAGCGGCCGATCGGCTGGTCGCCTCCCAGGCGGCGCGCAACCTGTTCGGCGACGTCTTCGTCGATCACTACGCGATGACGCGGCAGTGGGAGGAGCGCGAGTTCCGCAAGGCCATCACCGACTGGGAGCTCGCACGCTACTTCGAGATCATCTGAGACCGACCCTCCTTCGAAAACGAGTGACATCACGTGAACGATATCGTCTGCATTTCGCCGGTCGACGGCAGCGAGGTTGCCCGGCGGCCGGTCGCAACGGGTGCCGAGGTCGCAGCGGCTCTCGCGCAGGCGCGGAAGGCGCAGCAGGAATGGTCGAGGGTGCCGCTCGCCGAGCGCAAGGCCATGATGCTCGCGTTCCTGCACGAGATGCGGGCGCAGAACGACGAGATCGTTCCGGAGCTCGCGATGCAGATGGGCCGGCCGGTGCGCTATGGCGGCGAACTGCGCAGCCTGGAGGAGCGGGTCCGCGCGCTGGTCGAGCTCAGCGATGAGGCGCTGGCGCCGGTCGTGCCGACCGAGCGCCCCGGCTTCCGCCGCATGATCAAGCGTGTCCCTGCGGGCATCGTGCTGGTGATCGCGCCCTGGAACTATCCCTATCTCACGGCGGCCAACACCATCGTGCCGGCGCTGCTGGCCGGTAACGCCGTGATTCTGAAGCACGCCGCGCAGACACTGCTGGTCGGCGAGCGCTTCCAGGCGGCACTGGACCGGGTCGGCCTGCCCGAGGGGTTGTTCAGGACGCTCACGCTCGACCATGTCGTGACCAGGGAGCTGATCGCATCGCGCTCGGTCGACCATGTGACCTTCACCGGCTCGGTCGCCGGCGGCCGGGCGGTCGAGCGAGCGGCCGCCGGGACATTCATCAGCCTTGGGCTGGAGCTCGGCGGCAAGGATCCGGCCTATGTGCGGCCGGATGCCGATTTCGATTTCGCGGTCGAGCAGCTCGTGGACGGCGCGTTCTACAATTCCGGCCAGTGTTGCTGCGGCATCGAGCGGGTTTACGTGCATGAGCGGATCTATGACTCCTTTGTGGAGGCCTTTGCCGGCCTGACCGCGCGCTACCGGCTCGGCAACCCGCTGTCGCAGGACACGACGCTCGGGCCGATGGCGGCGACGCGCTTTGCCGATACCGTCCGCGCCCATATCGGCGAGGCCGTGGCAAAGGGCGCGCGGCCTCTGATCGATCCGGCCCGCTTCCCGGCGGACAAGATCGGTACAGCCTATCTGATGCCTCAGGTCCTGGTCGGCGTCGATCACTCCATGCAGCTGATGATGGAGGAGAGCTTCGGGCCCGCGGTCGGCCTCATGAAGGTCGCCTCGGATCAGGAGGCGGTTGCCTTGATGAACGACAGTCCGTATGGCCTGACCGCATCGGTCTGGACCGAGGACGCTGCCGCAGCCGAACGCATCGGCGACGGCATCGCGACAGGTACCGTGTTCATGAACCGCTGCGATTATGTCGATCCCGCTTTGGCGTGGACCGGCGTCAAGGACACCGGACGTGGTGTCGGCATGTCGCGCCTCGGCTTCGAGGCGCTCACCCGCCCCAAATCATTCCACCTTCGCATCGAGCACTGAGAGCAGCACATGGACGTTCAGATCACCGGCGCCTGGAATTTTCCGACGCGCGTCGTCACCGGCGCGGGCCGCATTGCCGAGCTTCCCGAGGCGTGCCGGACCAACGGCCTCAGCAGGCCATTGCTGGTGACCGATCAGGGGCTTGCCAAGACCGACCTTATCGCCGGCATCGTCAACCGCGTGCGCGAGGCGGGCATTCCGCTCGCCGTGTTTTCCGACGTGAAGACCAATCCGACCGAAGCGAACCTGACCGCTGGCGTCGAAGCCTTCAAAGCCGGCGGCCATGACGGCGTGATTGCGGTGGGCGGAGGTTCAGCGCTGGACGTCGGCAAATGCGTGGCGTTCATGGTGGCGCAGTCGCGGCCGGTCTGGGATTTTGAGGACATCGGCGACTGGTGGACGCGCGCCAACACGACCGGCATCGCGCCGATCATTGCGGTGCCGACCACGGCTGGCACGGGGTCCGAGGTCGGCCGCGCCGGCGTGATCACCCGTGAGGATACCCATGAGAAGAAGATCATCTTCCACCCCATGATGATGCCCAGGATCGCAATCGAGGATCCCGAGCTCGCGGTCGGTCTCTCGCCGTTTCTCACCATGGCAACCGGCATGGATGCGCTGTCGCACTGCTTCGAGGCCTACTGCGTCAAGGCGTTTCACCCGCTCGCCGATGGCGTCGCGCTGGAGGGGATGAAGATCGTCGATAGCTATCTGCCGCGCGCGGTCAAGAACGGTCGCGACCTCGAAGCCCGCGCCTACATGTTCGCCGCGGCCTCAATGGGAGCCACCGCATTCCAGAAGGGGTTGGGGGCGATCCACTCGGTATCCCATCCGGTCGGAGCCCGGTACGATACGCATCACGGGCTGACCAATGCTGTAGTCTTCCCTTACGTCCTGGTCTGCAACAAGGCTGCGATCGCCGACAAGATTCCGCACATTGCCCGCGCGCTCAACCTGCCGGGCCAAGACTTCGATGCCGTGCTGTCCTGGCTGCTGGCCTTCCGCAAGAGGCTCGGCGTGCCGCATACGCTTGCCGAGCTCGGCGTCAAGGAGGCCGATGCCGGAACGATCGCGGCCGATGCCGTCAAGGATCCGACGGCGGGTGCCAATCCGCGGCCGTTGACCGAGCCCGAGTTCAAGCAGCTCACGCTGGCCGCCATTCGAGGCGATCTTGGAAGCTGAGCCGTGCTGAGGCTGCTCGTTCTCGAGGGCAACACGCTGGCCGGCCGGCGACGGATCGCCGAGGCCGCGGGCGCAATGCCTGCGGAGAGCTATGCGGCGGTCCTGCGGTCGCTCGCACCTCGCGTCGTCGTCGACATCGCGGCGCCGGCGGATGCGAACTTCGCGCTGCCGCAGCCGCTCGAATCTTACCACGGCATCGCGATCACGGGATCGGCCCTCAATATCTACCAGCGGGAGGTCGAGACGCTGCGGCAGATCGACCTCGTGCGCGAGATCTTCGTTCGTGGCGTGCCGATGTTCGGCTCGTGCTGGGGCCTGCAGCTCGCGACGGTCGCGGCCGGTGGCGAGGTCGGTCTCAACCCGGCCGGACGCGAGGTCGGATTCGCGCGCAGGATCACGCTGACGCCTGAAGGCCGCGCGCACGCCATGCATGTTGGTCGTGCGGCGGTGTTCGATGCGCCGGCCATCCACAGCGATATCGTCACCCGCCTTCCGCAGTCCGCAACTGTCACCGCCTGGAATGCCATGAGCGAGGTTCAGGCGGCGGAGATCCGTTTTGGTCGCGGGCTATTTTGGGGCGTGCAATATCATCCCGAATATCGCCTGCACGATGTCGCGGCCGTCATCCGGCGCTATGGGCAGCTCCTGGTTGACGAGGGGTTCTTTGCCGATCTGGACGCGCTCGCGAAATATGCGGCCGATCTCTCGGCGCTCGACGCGGACGAGCGGCGAGGCGATCTCGCTTGGAAATTCGCACTTCACCGCGACATTCTGAGCCATGATTGCCGGCAGACCGAGCTGAGGAACTGGATCGCATCGCTGGAGCAGACGTGACCGCATTGCATGACTTCATCGCGCGCTTTGCCAGGATCGGTGCGACCGACGACGGCGGCGTATGCCGGTTGGCCGGAACGGCGCTCGACAAGGAGGCGAGGGACCTCTTCCTGCGCGAGATCGTCGATCGCGGCCTTGTTCCGAGGATCGATGCGATCGGCAATCTGTTCGGCGTGGCGATGCTGGCGCCGGGGTCCACCGAAATTGTCATGACCGGCTCGCATCTCGATTCCCAGCCGACGGGAGGACGGTATGACGGGGCCTTCGGCGTGCTCGCCGGGATCCTCGCGGTCGCTGCAGTCAGGGAGCGTTGCCGTGCCAATCCCGGGGCGGCGCGGCGCAACCTCGCCGTCGTAAATTGGACCAATGAGGAGGGCGCCCGTTTCCAGCCCAGCCTAACGGGCAGCTCGGTTTTCGCCGGCGCCCTGAGCTTGCAGGATGCATACGCATGCAGCGACGCAGAGGGCGTCACCCTGGGCGAGGCGCTGTCCGCGATCGGCTATTGCGGGACGACGCCGCTCGAACACGATCCGGTGCGTTATGTCGAGCTGCATGTGGAGCAGGGCGATCGCCTGGAGCAGGCGGCTGCCGACATTGCCGCAGTGTCCGGCGCATGGATGACGCGCAAGATATCGGTGATGTTCGAAGGCGACTACTCGCACACGGGACCGATGCCGATGGCGCTCCGCCGCGACGCCCTGCGCGCAGCGGCCCGGGCGATCGAGGCGCTCTACCAGGAGGTCGCGAGCGAGAACGCGGGCGCCCATGCCTCCGCGGCGCGCATTAGCGTTTACCCCAACTCGCCGAATGTCGTGGCGGGCCGTGTTCGGGTCTGGTTCGAGATCCGGCATGAGGCCGAAGCCGTGGTCTCGGCGATCAGCGACCGCTTTCTGAAGCGAATCGAGTGTGAGTCGGGCGAGATTGGCATTGGTCTCTCGATCGCTGCCGACGAGAGGCGAGCGGGGACTGTGCTCGATCCCGGCGGCGTGGCACTGGTTCTTTCTGCCGCCGCGGATCTCGGTTTCAAGGCCATGACGTTCAAGACCATCACCGGCCACGACGCGCTGGCGATTCAGAAATCTGTTCCGTCCTCGTTGATCTTCGTCCCGAGCCAGGGCGGGCTCAGCCACAATCCGCGCGAGTTCACGGCGCCAGCGGCCCTCGACAAGGGCTACGCCGTGCTGACCGAGGTGCTGTGGAGAATGGTCACCGCGACGGCGTAAGGCGTTTCGGGTGCGATGATCCCGTGGGCGAGCAAGAAACACCATCCTCGACGGGCCAAATCGAAGAGATGCCTGGCACCAAAGCGTGCAATCGCTCGTCGGACAAGATCTCGCGAGTTTGGCTCTTGAGGCCTTTCGCGTAAGGTAGCCCCAACGATTTAAGCGATAGAGTCCCAACTCGAGTTGCTAAAGATTGGCGCAAGGAGATTGTCGCGCGTGACTTCTTCAAGCCTCCGCGTCCTTGCGCGAATGACATATTTAAAGTTGAAATCGACCTCAGTTGGAAAATCCTTTGCAGCAACTTTCAAAAAAATGCCCAAAAGCGGATCGCGAATGGCGCCCGCGCTGAGCGACCAGTTCAACAGGACTTCAATCGCAAAAATCTGCTCTATTGTCTTAGCGGCACTCTTAGCGGGCCCGGCAGGACTCGAACTGCAACCAGACCGTTATGAGCGGCAGAGTAGCGATCAGCTTCGTCGCCTTTTGCCTCGCATTCGGTCGCTTCTGCTCGCGCTTGTTACGTATTGACGATGTCGCTCCCGCTTTGGTCGCCAGCCAGCGATCAGTCAAAACGTCTCGGTAACCTTGCTCAGGCGAGGGGGACGATCCGGGTCAAGTCCGCGCGCGCATGCCGCCTGCTCGATCATCCGGTAGGCCGGAACGAGCATGGTGATCGGGTCGGTGGCGGGGTCATCCTCGACCAACCAAGGCAGCGAGCCATGCGGTCCGCCGCAGACATGCAGCGCGATCTTTTGCTCAAGCAATTCCTCTGCCAGTGCGTCCACCGTGGCCGCCGTTTCATCCATGACACGCATCATGACAACTGGCGTGCGCGACGATAACGCGGCACGTGGCCCATGCTGCAACTCGGCGGCGCTCAGTCCGATGGAGGGCAGGCGCATGATTTCCGAAAGCTTGAGCGCGATCTCCCGCGCCGAGCCCAGGGCTAGGCCCCGAGCCGCTACAAACACAGCTGATGCCTTGACGAGATCATCGGCAATCTCCGACCAGTCGAGCGCCAGCGCGCGGTGCAGGCGCTCGGGCAGCCGGTCGAGGGCCGACCGCAGCGCACGATCTTGCGCCAGTTCGGCAACCAGCCCGGCACTGGCGGCCATCGAGCCGATCACGGTCTTCGTCGCCGCTACGGAGTGTTCTTGGCCGGCTTCGATGGGAACGACGAATTCGGCTTCGTCAGCCACCGGCGACGACGTCGCATTGACGATGGCAATCGTGCGTGCGCCCGAGACTCGTGCCGACCTGGTCGCTGCGACGAGATCCGGGCTGCGCCCGGATTGCGAGATCACGATGAATAGCGCATCGCGCAGCATCAAGGGTGTGCGAAATGCCGTGATCACCGAGGGAGCACTTGCTGAAACGGGAAGGCGAAGCCGCGTCTCGACAAGATATCTCAAGAAAACCCCGGCATGCCCGGAGCTTCCCCGACCACACACGACGCACAAAGGGGCGGAGTCAATCCCAATCCGTTGTGCGATGTCGCGCGTGGCGGGTCGGCTGCGAACAATGTTAGCGACAACATCCGCGCTTTCCCCGATTTCGCTCGCCATCGCGGATGTCGTCACGGCTCAACCACTCCGCCTCGGCCGCGTCCCGCCGCTCCCTTTGGGAGTCGGTCACGATGCGAGTCACGATTCTTGGCGAGCTCGACAAACACTTGCCGAAGGTTGCCGTCACAGTTCTTCAGGACGGTCTCCGCATCAACCCTGTCGACACCGAGCGCCAGAAGGACTGCAATCTTGATGTCTCCCTCGGCCTGCTCGAGCGAGCGTGCCGCGTGCGACGGATCGCAGCGCGCAATTTGCGCCACCATGGCTTCGGCGCGCCGCTTCAGCTTGGCATTGGTCGGCGGCATGTTCACCATCATGCCGCGATATACCCGGCCAAGGCGCAGCATGATCCCTGAGGAGATCAGGTTAAGCACGACCTTCTGCGCGGTGCCGGCCTTCATCCTCGTGGACCCGGCGATCAGCTCTCGGCCGGTCTCGATCAGGATCGGAAACTTTGCCGATACCAGCAATGCGGTGCCGGGATTGTTGGCGACACCAATCGTTACTGCATCGAAAGACCCTGCCTGCTGCAGCGCCGCGACCGTGAACGGTGTTGTGCCGCTGGCGGCTACCGCAATCACCACGTCGTGCGGCGTGAGCCGTGCGGCGCTGATCTGCGTGACTGCATCATCGACATCGTCCTCCGCGCCCTCGATGCTGGTGACGAACGCGCTGTCACCGCCGGCAACGACGAAGCGGACGCGCTCGCGGGGCCAAGCGAAGGTCGGCGTCAGCTCGGCGCCGTCCTGGACCGCCACGCGGCCTGACGTGCCGGCGCCGACATATACAATGCGACCGCGGTCGCCCAGCACCGTCTTGGCCGCTTCGGCTGCCGCAGTGATCGCGGGAAGGGCATGGCCAATCGCGGCGACCGCCGCAAGCTGGCCCTCCCACATCGCTTCCATCGCTGACGTCAGCGACCATGCATCAAGGTCGGCAAATCTGGGATCGACTTCTTCGGTGGCCATATTGGTGATCCAAGCACCATCAAACGCGGAACTTCGAAGCCTGTTCATGGTCAGTTTCTCTCTTGGGCGGATCCAGCTTGGGCAGGTCGAGCCGCCTTCGCGCCACAAGCAGCGCGCCGGCCGCTGCGTCGGCGTCAGGACGCCTCAGGCGGGCGCGCAGATCCGGCGTTAGCCAGGGCGTAATCGCATCCGCGAGCCCGCCCACCAGCGCGAGCCGGTCAATTCCTTTAGCCAGGAACAGATCAAGCAGATCGCCAATGGCATCGGCCGCGCGTTCGACAATGCGACGGCCGACCGGATCGCCCTGATTGGCGTGCCGCATCACGATCGGCGCGAACGCGGCGTAGTCAGTGGCTCTGGCTTCTTCAGACCACGCCACGGCCTGATAAGGATCTTGATCGAATGCGCCCAGCACCTCTGCAAGCAATGGTGTCAGCTCGCCGCGGCGATCCGCGGCCCGCAGCGCCAGTCGAACGACCTGCAGGCCAATGTCGGCGCCGCTGCCTTCGTCCGAAACTGGGAAGCCGTAACCGGCAATACGGATCTCGCGGCCTCCAATCAGGCCGACACCCACCGAGCCCGTGCCGGCCACCACGATGGCCCCGTCCGCGCCGCTATGGGCGCCGAGACAGGCAGCTAGGCCATCGCTGATGAAGATAACGGACGCAAAGGGATGCGGGATCTGTTTGAGCGCCGCTTCCGCGCCCCGGCGACCAATACCGGCGAGGCCAATTCCGGCGCGCATCCGCGCGAAATCCTCGTGCGTAAGTTCGGACTGTGCGGCCGCCGCTTCGGTGGCCTCCATGATGGACCGCCAGGCCTTGTCGAAGCCAATCCGGGTCGTGGCAGGCCCCGAGCTCGCTTCACCGAGTACCCTGCCGTTTTCGTCCTCGATCCGGGCGCGGCAGCGGGTTCCGCCCCCATCGATGCCGAGATAGGTGGTACCTTTTGTTTCCATGAGAAGTTAACGCGAGGATTTAGCTCCGGGTCCTCGAAGCCCGTTGTCTACATATATAAGGACCTCTACAGCGCGGGACTCGCCTCACGAGTCCGTGATTGCCATTCTCGGATCAGCACTTATGGGCCAAGCTGGGTCTTCCGTGGTTCTCTCGATTGCTGCGCAGCACATCTTTGATGGTGCCGACATGCGCGGGCCGGGGTTGGTCAGGATCTCGCGGGGCCGGATCGAAGGCATCACCGAGGAGGCGCGCGCCTCGATCCACCTTCCCCGAGACGCGATCCTTGCGCCCGGATTCGTCGATGTTCAGGTGAACGGAGGCGGCGGCGTTCTTCTCAACGACCAGCCAACGGAGGCCGGCGTTCGCCGCATCGTCGAGGCGCACCGCAAGGCCGGCACCACGGGCTGTTTGCCAACCCTCATCACCGATCGAAGCGAGATCATCGAGCGATTGGCTGTAGCAGCTCAGGCGTGCCTCGAAATTCCTGGCGTGCTCGGCTTTCATCTGGAAGGTCCGGCCCTCAACAGGTCTCGCAAGGGCATTCATCCGGAAGCCGAGATACGCGTGCCCGATCGGCGCGATCTCGCCGCCATCAAAAGCTTCGGGGACCGCGGTCGCTCCATGGTGACCTTAGCCCCGGAATGCGTGCCCGCGTCCATGATCGATGAATTGATCGGCGCCGGATTGCGTATCGCGGCCGGCCACAGCGACGCCACCGCAGCCGAAATCGGGCAGGCGGTCGATCGCGGTGTCTCGGGAGTGACCCATCTGTTCAATGCCATGTCGCAGTTGAACGCCCGAGAGCCGGGCTTGGTGGGCGCCGCGCTGGGAGATGACCGGTTGTTTGCAGGGATCATCTGCGACGGCATCCACGTTGACCGCGCCGGCTTGCGTGTTGCCTTGCGCTGCAAGGGACGCGATCGATTGATGCTGGTTACCGATGCCATGCCATTGGCGGGCACGAACGACCGGCAATTCCTGCTCCAGGGAAGGGAGATCACGTTGCACGACAATCGCCTGACTGACCGGGATGGCACGCTCGCGGGCGCTCACCTCACCATGATCGAGGCGGTGCGCAACGCTGTTGCGCTCATCGGAATCTCCCTTGCCGATGCTCTTATCATGGCTTCCCGGACGCCCGCGGCATTTCTGGGCCTTGGGTCCGAGCTTGGACGGATCGCGCCCGGATACCGCGCGGATCTTGTCGCCTTTAATCCGAACTTTGAGGTCGTCGGCACATGGATAGGCGGTGTCGGTTCGATGGGCGAGGCGAACAAGGCTTCCGAGCGAGGTTAGATGCGCAACCAGCCCATCGTCGTGCAGAAATATGGTGGCGTCTGCCTTGAAACGCCGGCGAAGATTCGCGCGGTTGCGCGCAGTCTCGCCGACCTGTACGGCCGCGGTCATCGTGTCGTGGCGATCGTCTCCGCCATGGGCAAGACCACCGACCAGTTGATCCAGATGGCTCATCAGGTCAGCTCGACTCCCAACCGCCGCGAGCTCGATATGCTGCTGACGACTGGTGAACGCATCAGCATGTCCCTGATGAGCATGGCGCTTTCCGATCTCGGCGTGCCAGCGATCAGCTTCACTGGCAGCCAGGCTGGCGTGATGACCGACGACTCCCATTCCTCCGCACGCATTCTGGATGTGCGGCCCATTCGCGTGCTTGAGGAACTTGATCGCGGACGCGTTGTCGTGTTGGCAGGATTTCAGGGCGTGAACCCGGCGACCAGGGAAATCACCACGCTCGGCCGTGGCGGCAGCGACACCACTGCCGTCGCGATGGCCGCTGCGCTGAAAGCCGAACGCTGTGAAATCATCAAGGACGTCGACGGAATTTGTTCGGCCGATCCGCGCATCGTGCCGACTGCGAGGTCTCTGCGGCACGTAGACTTCGCATCCCTGTCGGAGATGTGCTTCTGGGGTGCAAGAATCCTGCATTTTCGCAGCGTAGAGCTGGCGCAAAGTCAGGATGTGCCTCTGGTCCTCAAGCAGTGGGGTGGCGTCGAGCACAGCACGCAAGTGATGAAAGAGGTTTCAGGCATGGAAAACGGGAAAGTCTTGGCCGTCAACTCGATAGGTCGCATTGAGCATGTGGAAATCGATTCCGGGGATCTCAATCAAGGTTTCGAGAAATTCGCGCAGCATCTCAAGCAAAACAGTCTGGTCTGGCCGCAGCTCCTTGCATCGCACTTCGCCGCAGGAAAAACCAGCATGACCGTGGCGTGCGATACGGAGTGGCTCGACGCCCTGTTGCGCACGCTGGACCACGCTAAGGATCTGCGCAAGCAGCGCGAGGCTTCAAGCTCGGTGAGTCTCACCTGCTTCGGTGGTGTCTCGTCGGAATTGCCGTTCAGGGCGTTGCAGGTTCTCGGACATCACGGGATTGTCCCCGACAACTACGTGTTGTCGCCGCATTCGGTCAGTTTGTTTGTCCCTGTGGAGAAGCGGGAGGCCGCGGTCGAGGCGTTGCATTCGCTTGTTCAGCAAACATAGCTTCGAGAAGTCAAGGACCGCTTTCGCTATCTGGGAGACTTGATTCCGTTAGGCGCCGAGTCCGCTACACAGCGAAGGGCTCTTAGCAAGATGTGATCCGACCGAACTTATTTCTGAGCACTGCGAAAGGCACCTCTGACCGGGGAAATGCACCTTGTCCCTTCATCCTTCCAAGTAAGCTGTTGCAATCGCAGCAAATGTGAACGCCCTCCGAGCGCACCATAAACCCAAAGCGGAGATGCTCGCCGCAACCGGCTTCACACTGGGCGAGCATCGGGCTTCGTCTCGCGAAAGCCACGGACGGCATGAAACATCGGATAGAGCAATTTTGCTTACGACGACGGCCATGGCATTATCACCACAATGGCTGCGACATGCCGTCCGAGCCTGTTCTGAAGTACTGTCAGCACCGGCTCATCCACAAGGGACGACATGTGCGAGGGAGCCCCGGTCCCTTAGCTTTGCTAAGGCGGAAGATCATGATCAATACCAGCCACGCTTGATGTCGGTGCCGAGCATCTCGTCGTAGAGATCGATGCGGCGATCGCGCAGGGGCTGATTGAAGCTGTTCAGCACGCGCTTGCTGCGGGCGTCCGACAAGTTCAGCTCCGCATAGATGATGTCTTCGTCGGACTTGCTGGCGGGGCCGGCTAAGGGGAAGCCGGTGTGGCTTACGATCAGGCTCGATCCCAGAAACGGCTGGTTGCGCTCGACGCCGACACGGTCGGCGGCGGCGACATACATGCTGTTGGAATGGGCGCCGCTCATGGCGAGGATATTCGCCATGACCATCGTGTTCGCGGGCTGGTCCGGCATCGGCACCCAGTTGGTCGGCACGCAAAGGATGTCGGCGCCCTGCAGCGCGGCGAGACGGTAGGTTTCCGGAAACCAACCATCGTAGCAGATCGCCACGGCCATGCGGCCGAATTTGGTCTTCCAGACGGGAACGCCGAGATCGCCGGGTTCGAAGAACAGGTTTTCCGAGCCCCACAGGTGTACCTTGCGATAGGTGCCGACGTAGCCGTCGGGCCCAGCGATTGCAGCACTGTTGTAGAGCGCGTCACCGGCACGCGTTCCTCGGATTGTTTCCCGAAGCGACCGAGGCGCTGCTGGGGATCGCCGACTTCGTCAGGCGATGATCCGCTCGATCGACTACGACGGCTCGAGCGCCGGGACCGGCAGGGCCGTCACCGACTTGATCTTCTCCATCGCAAAACGTGACGTCACGTTCTTCAGTGCGATCGCGCCGATCAGCTTTTTGTAGAACAGGTCGTAGCTGTGCATGTCGGCGACGACCACGCGCAGCACATAGTCGACGTCGCCCGCCATGCGATAGAATTCGATCACTTCGGGCATCGCGCTGACGGTGGATGCAAATTTCCGCAGCCACGTGTCGGAGTGATCGTCGCTCTCGACAGACACGAAGACCGACAGACCCAGACCGATCTTGTTCTGGTCGACGAGGGCGACCTTGCCGGTGATGATCCCTTCGTTCTCGAGGCGCTGGACGCGCTTCCAGCAGGGCGTCGAGGACAGGCCGACACGTTCACCGATCTCGGCGACCGATAGCGACGCGTCTTCCTGGAGCACCCTCAGGATCTTGCGATCGATCGCATCCAGACGGCGAGCCGTCGCAGACGGAAGCGCGTGAATTTCGGACATGCTGAGAATTTTCTTTCAAATGGCTGGTCATGTCCGATGCTAATTGAAAGAATATTCTGCGCAAGGCGCGGGCATTTCTAAAAATGCATTGGCCGGAGAAGCGCATTCCACGGCTGTGGTTTTCCGTAGCGCATCCATCCGGTTGCCGCAGCCTGCGATGCGCGAGCCGTCCGGCGCCAGGCAGAAGAGCTTGCATTCGCACGCGCGGACCTCAGTCGTTTGTCTCTCACTTGAGATAGTCCGGCAGGGTGAACCCGTCATAGAACCTGTCGGACAGAATTGCCGTCTTGAACGTCTGCGACTTGTATCCGTCGACGATATCCTGCGCCCAGATCGCCCCGGCGTTGGCCTGCTTGACCGCGACGACGTTGATATAGGGCGTCGTCATCTTTTCCAGCGCGAAAGCGTTGGTCAGCTTCAGCCCGCTGTAGATTGCGAAATTGCCCTGGATGGCCGCGAAGTCGACGTCGTCGAGCGCGCGTGGTGCCTGCGCGGCTTCCAAAGGCACGATCTTGATGCCGCCGGGATTCTTGATGACGTCGAGCTCACTGACGTCGACCGGCTTGGAGTCGCGGATTTCGACGAGGCCGAGGTCGCGCAGGATCCACAGTGCGCGCTGTAGATTCACGGGATCGTTTGGTACTGCGACAGTTGAGCCAGGTTTGATCGGCGTGCCCAGGGCATGCTTCTTGGAATAGAGCCCCATCGGCGGGGTCGGGACGTGGACGATCCCGACGAGATCGGTCTTCTGGCGCTCGTTGTACGAGTGCAGGAAGATCGTATGCTGCATCACATTGGCATCGATCTCGCCCTTGAACACGGCATTGTTGGCTTCCAGCCCGGTCGAGAACTCGACATAGCGGATCCGATAGCCCCTGTTCTGCAGTTCAGGCGCGACGCCCACCTTGAACTCGTCGATGTAGGGGCCCGGGACGAAGCCGACCTTCAGCTCGGGTTTGGCGGGTGTTTCGGCACGCACGGTGGCGCCGCAGAGAGCGCCCAGGATGAGAAGGGTCGAAAGCAACGAGGAACGCGCAGTCAGCATGACAATCTTTGAATCCCGGATGATGAGGACGGACAGGACTGAGGGGCGGGCCGGACGATCACGCGATCGCCTGGATCGCGTTGGAAAACACGCTTGCCGGCCGGTTCAAGCCATAGTGATCGCGCAGCGTCGTGCCCTCGTAATCGTGCCGGAATAGTCCGCGCTTGCGCAGGATCGGCACGACCTGCTCGGCGAAGATCTCGAACCCGCCGGGCAGCCAGGGCGGCATGACGTTGAACCCGTCGGCCGCGCCGTTCTCGAACCAGGTCTGGATGTTGTCGGCGATCTTTTCCGGTGGGCCGGCGACCACCCAATGGCCGCGTGCGCCAGCCAGCCGTTGCACCAGTTGCCGGATGGTCGGCTTCTCGCGGTCGACGATGTCGACCACCAGCTTGAAGCGGCTGGCGACACCCCGCGCGCCATCGGTGTCGATCAGATGCCGGGGGAAGGGGCCGTCGAGATCGAAGCCGGAGAGGTCGAGGCCAATCATCTGGCGCAGCTGGATCAGCGAATATTCCGGCTGGATCAGCTCGTTGAACTCGTCCTGCAGCCGATCAGCCTCGACTTGCGTGCTGGCGATGAAGGGGCTGATGCCGGGCAGGACCTTGATCTGATCGGGACTGCGATCGAAGGCGCGTGCCTGCCGTTTGATGTCGGCATAGAACTCCTGCGCGCTCGCCAGCGTTTGATGCGCGGTGAAGATGGCCTCGGCAAAGCGTGCGGCAAAGGCGCGACCGTCGTCGGACGAGCCGGCCTGCACATAGACCGGCCGACCCTGCGGCGTTCGCGAGATATTGAGGGGGCCGCGAACGCGAAAGTGCTTTCCGACGTGATTGATGGCGTGAATCTTGTCGGTGTCGGCGAAAACGCCGGAGACGGGATCATTGACCAGCGCGTCGTCTTCCCAGCTGTCCCACAGGGCGGTGATGACATCGAGATATTCCCGCGCCCGCTCATAGCGTTCATGATGCGGAGGATGCTCGGGCAGCCCAAAATTCTGTGCGGCCTGAGCTGAACTCGTCGTCACGATGTTCCAGCCGGCGCGGCCTCGGCTCAAATGGTCGAGCGAGGCGAACAGGCGGGCGAGGTTGTAGGGTTCGGTGTAGGTCGTCGATGCCGTCGCGATCAGGCCGATGCGTTGAGTGGCGGATGCAATTGCGGTGAGCAGTGTGATCGGCTCGAGGCGGAACCGTGCCGCGTGGCGTACATTGTCCGCCAGCGCCGGGCCGTCGGCGAAGAACACGGCGTCGAACTTGTGGGCTTCGGCGCGCTGCGCCAGTTCCTGATAGTAGGTGGCGTCGAGGAGGCGGTCGGGCGCCGAGTCCTTGTAACGCCAGGCCGCCTCATGGTGGCCGTCCGGATAGATGAAGAAGTTGAGGGAAAGCTGTCGTTTGCTCATGGTTGGAACCCGCGAAGGAAGATCGTGTCAGTTGGAGGCTGGCGCCTTGCGCGCGAACGCGAAGCGAAGATAGCGCTCGAGCGACAGGCCCTCGGGCGTGCGCCTGTCCTCGACAAGCTTGGCGAACGCCTGGTGCACCAGATTACGCTCGGTCGGCGAGAAGGCTTCGAGGAAGTTGCCGAAGGCGCTCGCTTCCGACCAGCGCAGCAGCGAAGCGGCGTCGTCATGGATGTCGACAAGTGCGCGGAGCTCGCTGCGATAACCGGTGAAGCCGTTGGCGGCGAAGAGCGCCTTCAGCTCCTCGTCGGTCGATCCGAGGACCGGATTGGAATCCTGTCGGCGATCCGCGAGACCAGCCTCGGCGATGGCCTGGCGGAGCAACACACGAGATTGATGTGGCCGCGATGGGTCCTGCACGTTCAACCCGAGACGGCCGCCCGGCTTCAGCACGCGGCGGATTTCCCGCAAGGCGCGATCCTTGTCGGCGATCCAGTGGAAGACGCTGTTGAGGTAGACCGCGTCGAACTGACCGTCCGCGAAGCGGGAAAGGTCTTCGGCCCTGCCGGTATCGAACTGCAAATTGTCCGACTGCCGGAGCCGCGCGATCTCGATGCGGCCGGCGAGCGGATCGATGCCGGTCACCCGGCCGTTCGGGCCGACCAGCCCGGTGACGAATTCCGCAAGCCGCCCGGTGCCGGTTCCGATGTCGAGCACATGTTCGCCGGACTTGATCGCCAGCGGCCCGATCAGGAACTTGCCGTGACGGAATTGAACAAGACCCGCTTCGTCGTAGGAGCGGGCGAGCTCCGGCGTATCGTGCTCGAGGCTGATGACACTGCCAGTTTGCGACGTTTTTCAGGGTCCATTGTCCTGCGCCGGCGCCTTGGACGCAGCGCGTTCGTCATGCCGAACTCTATGTCGATGCCGCTGAAATGAATTTGCGTTGTTGTCGGGCGCGCGAGCATGAACCTTATGAGTTGGTCGCCGATCGGAGACGAGCGCGCTTGCGCTGACGAAGTCAGGCAGCAACTGCGGATGCTTTCCGCGTCGATTGCAGCAGTTTTGCCCGTTGCACCGGCCGGGAGGCGATTGCTCAACGAGCAGTCGCCGTAAATTTTTCAGCGCATGCACCGCCGACGAAGCGATCATTGCGCGCCGTCGAAAACAAAGCTGGTTTCGTTTCATTGACTGAGCCTCGTTCGCTTTTACGATTTGCAACGTCAAAGCGAGGTCGTTCTCCATGCCGCAATTCGATCCCGACAGCGTCGCCCGCGAAGCCCTTCGCCTGATCGGACCCGACCCGCAGAACTGGGTTCCGGATCGCGACGGCATCGATCACAACGTCGTCGTGGTCGGTGGCGGGCAGTCCGGCTCGGCCTTTGCTTTTGCGCTGCGCCGGGCGGGAATCGGGAAAGTCTCGGTAATCGATGCGGCGGCCGACCATACGCAAGCCGGCGTGTGGCTGACGAGCGCTCGCATGCACAAGCTGCGCACGCCAAAGACGTTGCTGGGGCCGGAACTCGGCCTGCCCGGGCTCGGCTTCCAGGCGTGGTATGAAGCGCGTTATGGCGCGGCGACCTATGATGCGCTCGACCGCATTCTGCGTTTCGACTGGGCGGCCTATCTGAACTGGTATCGCAAGGTGACAGGCGTTGCGGTCCGCTACGGCACGCGGCTGACCCGCATCGAACCGGCCGTGGATCATCTGCGATTGCATCTGGAGCGTGACGGTCATGCCACCGTCGAGACCGCGCGAAAGCTGGTGCTCGCGACCGGATTTGCGGGGAGTGGCGGCGCTCACGTTCCGGAGGCGCTGCAGAACCTGCCGAAGCGGTTCTACGCGCATACGTCGGAGGCGATCGACTTCAAGACCCTGCGCGGCCGGTCGGTCGCCGTGATCGGCAGTGCCGCGTCGGCCTTCGATGCCGCCGCCGTGGCGCTGGAGGCCGGCGCGCACGACGTGCACCTGTTCGCGCGGCGCGAAACCCTGGCGTCGCTGCCGGTGATTCGGATTCGCGGCTATCCCGGCGCCTATGACAATTACGGGGCGCTTCCGGATGCTGTGCGGTGGCAGCAGGCCATCCGGTTCCGCCGCGCCGGCTCGACCCCGCCACCGGACGCGATCTCGCGCGCGGTGGTCTATCCCAATTTTCATCTGCATCTCGGAGCGCCATGGAGCGCGGCGCGGGTGAGAGGAACGCGGGCCGTCGCGGTCACGCCCCAGGGCGAGTTCGCGTTCGACTTTGCGATCGTCGCCACCGGCTATTCGGTGGATCTCGGTGCGCAGGCCGAGCTGCGCGACTTCGCGGATGAAATCCGGCTGTGGCGCGATCGCTTCACGCCGCCCGAAGGCGAGAGGGACGAGACGCTGGCCGCCTATCCCTATCTCGGCGCGGGACATGAGTACCTGGAGAAGGTGCCGGGCCGTGCGCCGCATCTGAAGGATATTCACGTCTTTAATCCCGCGGCCTTCGTCAGCTTCGGCTTGCCGGTCGGCGATGTCCCGAGTTTCAAGCGCGACATTCCCGCGATTGTTGCGCGCATCAGCCGCGATCTGTTTCTGGCCGATCTCTCGTCGCATGAGGCACGGATCAACGGGGAAATCGCAGAGGATTTTGCGCCTGAGCTTTACGCGCCGGCGATCTGGCGTCCACCGGAACACGCCGCAGCCGAATAGAGCCAAGCCCAAAACCACTTCATTTGTCTCCGCCGTCGCTCCCGCGACCGGCGCATGGCGGAGCCTTGTCCTTGAGATCGCGGTGATGAGACCACGCATATGAGCAACACGATCAGCATCGATAACGTCATTCCGCGCGCCGACATCGTCAAGCGCGCCGCCCGCCTGGGCGCCGAGATCAGGAACGTCAAGCTGTCGGGTGATCTGTCCGACGACGTCGTTCGCGCCATCAATCAGGTGCTGCTCGAGCACAAGGTGATCTTCTTCCGCGACCAGGATCATCTCGACGATGCCGAGCAGGAGCGCTTTGCGGTGCGGCTCGGCAAGCTCGTGCCGCATCCGACGGTGGGCGCGATCAAGGGCACCTCGTCGATCCTGGAGCTGGATTCGGGCCGCGGCGGCGGCCGCGCCGACCAGTGGCACACCGATGTGACATTCGTCGACGCCTACCCGAAGATTTCGGTGCTGCGTGGCGTGGTGATCCCGCCTTACGGCGGCGACACCGTCTGGTCCAACACGGCGGCCGCTTATCTCGATCTGCCGGCGCCGCTGCGGCGGCTCGCCGACGAGCTCTGGGCGGTTCACAGCAACGCCTACGACTACGCTGTCAAGGCGCGCGCCACCGAGGCGGACCGCAAGCACTTCGACGAAGTGTTCACCGGCACGGTCTACGAGACCGAGCATCCGGTGGTGCGGGTCCATCCAGAGACCGGCGAGCGAACGCTGGTGCTCGGCAATTTCGTGCAGCGTTTCGTCGGCTTGCCCAAATATGACGGCCAGAAGCTGTTCGACCTGTTCCAGTCCCATATCACGGCGCCCGAGAACACGGTGCGGTGGAGCTGGAAGACCGGCGACGTCGCGATCTGGGACAATCGCGCGACCCAGCATTACGCGGTGAACGATTACGGCGATCAGCATCGCGTGGTGCGCCGCGCCACGATCGATGGCGAAGTTCCGGTTTCGATCGACGGCCGCCACAGCGTGACGCGCATCAAGACGCCGAAGCCGCAGACCGCGAAAGCGGCCTGATCGAGCCCAACAAGGACATTATGAACATGAATGCTTTGCTTCGAATTCTTCGCGCGCGGCGTCTTGCCGCCCGCAAGGCCGCGCGGATCCTGCTGGCCGGCGCGGTGGTGCTGGGCTTTGTGGCGCCGGCCTTCGCCGAGCCGCCGCTCGAGAAGACCGAGATCCGCTACCAGGGCTGGGCCGGGCAGGTGACGTTCACCGAACTCGCCGAAGATCTCGGCTATCTCGCGCCACTCAAGCTCAAATGGGTCGGCAACACCATCAGCGGCCCGCAGGACATCCAGACCGTCGTCACCGGCGACATCGACATCGGCGGCGCCTTTTATGGCGCAATCCTCAAGCTGATTGCGGCGAAGGCGCCGATCAAGGCAGTGGTCGGCTATTACGGCTCCGATGCCAACACTTATTACGGCTACTTCGTCAAGGACGACAGCCCGATCAAGTCGGCGCGCGACCTGATCGGCAAGAAGGTCGCGGTCAACACGCTGGGCGCCCATCTGGAGTTCGTGCTGCGGGAATATCTGGCGCGGAACGGGCTGAGCGCTGGTGAAGCCAAGCAGGTGACGCTGGTGGCGATCCCGCCGGTCAGCGGTGAGCAGGCGCTGCGCCAGGGGCAGGTCGAGGTCAGCGCGCTCAACGGCGTGCTGCGCGACAAGGCGTTGGAGCGGGGCGGCATCCGTTCGCTGTTCAACGACATCGATCTGTTCGGCCAGTTTACCGGCGGCGCCTATGTGCTGCGCGACAAATTCATCAAGGATAATCCCAATGCCTCGCGCAAGCTGGTCGAGGGTATCTCGCGCGCGATCCAATGGGCGCAGACGACGCCTCCGGACGAAGTCAAGGCCCGGTTCGGCCGGATCATCGCCGAGCGCAAGCGCAACGAGGACGCATCCTCGATCAAGTACTGGAAGAGCACCGGTGTCGCGAGCAAGGGCGGCGTGATCTCGGACGCTGAAATCCAGGTCTGGATCGACTGGCTGGAGAAGGACGGCCTGTTCAAGCCGGGCCAGCTCAAGGCCTCCGACACCTACACTAACGAGTTCAACTATTTCCGTCCCGGCAAGACGGCGGAGGCGCGATGACCTCGGTGAAGATCCGCTTCGAGCAGGTCCGCAAGGAATTCGTCACGCGAGGTGAAGGCGGCCGCCCGGCAGGCCGTTTCACCGCGCTGGAGGACATCACGCTCGACGTTCACGCCGGCGAATTCCTCGCTTTGGTCGGGCCGAGCGGTTGCGGCAAGTCCACTTTGCTCGATCTGCTCGGCGGCCTGACGACGCCGAGCAGCGGTCGCATCCTGCTCGACGGCCGGCCAATTGCCGGCCCCGGCCGCGACCGGGGCATCGTGTTCCAGCAATACGCGCTGTTTCCCTGGCGCACCGCGGCTCAGAACATCGAGTTCGGGCTCGATATCGCCGGCCTCAAGCCGAAGCAGCGACAGGAGGTCGCGCGGCACTTCCTCGACCTCGTCGGGCTGTCCGGCTTTGCCGATCGCTATCCGCACGAACTTTCGGGCGGCATGAAGCAGCGGGTCGCGATCGCGCGCAGCCTCGCCTACGATCCCGAGGTGCTGCTGATGGACGAGCCGTTCGCAGCCCTCGACGCCCAGACCCGCGAGACGTTGCAGGGCGAACTGCTACGGATCTGGCGCGCCACCGGCAAAACCATCGTTTTCATCACCCACGGCATCGACGAGGCCGTCGTGCTCGGCCAGCGCGTCGCGGTGATGACGTCACGCCCGGGCCGGATCAAGCAGGTCATCGAGATTCCCGACGCGCTGCGCAGCGAGGCGGAGGACGTACGCTCATTGCCGGAGTTCGGTCACGTCAGGCACGAGGTCTGGAGCCTGCTGCGCGAGGAAGTGCAGAAGGCGCAGCAGGGACAGCTCGCGGGCGGCGGCGCCGCGCGTCGCGAAGTGGAGGAAGTTGCCCATGTCTAGTCTGGAAATGCTGACGCTGCTTGAGCTCGCGCATGGGCGTCGCGAGACGGGGGCGGATGCCCGGGCATTCGTGGCGGCGGCCCGGGTTCGCGCTGTGATCCGCGGGCTTGCCAATGTGGGACGCCGCTCGCTGTTGCTGATTGCCTTGCTCGCGGCGTGGGAGGCGGCGCCGCGGCTCGGGTTGATCGACGCCGTGTTCCTGCCGCCATTCTCCGAGGTGATTGCCGCCGGCTGGCAGCTGGCGCAAACTGGTGAGCTCTATGATGACGTCTCCGCCAGCCTGCTGCGGGCGCTGAGCGGCTTCCTGATCTCGGTTGCGCTGATCGTGCCGCTCGGCCTTGCGGTCGGCTGGTACGCCCGGCTCGGCGATCTCCTGAATCAGTTCATCGAGATCTGCCGCAATACCGCCCCGCTGGCGCTGCTGCCGGTGTTCATCCTGCTGCTCGGGATCGGCGAGCTCTCGAAGATCACGATGGTGGTCTATAGCTGCGCCTGGCCGCTGCTGCTCAACACGATCGCCGGAGTGAAGCAGGTCGATCCGCTGCTGATCAAGTCGGCGCGGACCATGGGGGCGAGCCCGCAGCAGCTGTTCCGCAAGGTGATCCTGCCGGCCGCGCTGCCGACCATCTTTGTCGGCATTCGATTGGCCAGCGCTTCGGCCATGCTGGTGCTGGTCGCGTCCGAGATGGTCGGTGCCAAGGCGGGCCTCGGCTACCTCGTCATCAACAGCCAGTACAGCTTCCTGATCCCGCAGATGTATTTCGGCATCCTCGGCATCACCGTCATCGGACTGACGTTCAACGCTGTCCTTGAGGCGCTCGAGCGGCGGTTCATGCGCTGGAAGGCGCCGGTGTGACGGCGTAAGTCGCTTCGAGATCAGGCGCCGCCGCCGGGACTGTTCCTGGCGGTCGCCTGGGTGACGACACTGTTCGGCGCGACGTCGCGGGTCAGCCAGACATTGCCGCCGATGGTCGAGCCGCGGCCGATCGTGATCCGGCCGAGGATAGTCGCGCCGGCGTAGATCACGACGTCGTCCTCCACGATCGGATGACGCGCGTCGCCCTTGATCACGCTGCCCTCGTCGTCGGTCGGAAAGTGCCGCGCGCCGAGCGTGACGGCCTGGTAGATGCGCACGCTGTGCCGATGATCGCGGTCTCACCGATCACGACGCCGGTGCCGTGGTCGATGAAGAAGCCGGAGCCGATGCTGGCGCCGGGATGAATGTCGATTCCGGTCCGGGCATGGGCGATCTCGGCCATCAGGCGCGCCACCAGCCGTACGCCAAGCCGGTACAGCAGATGGGCGAGGCGATGGTGGATGATCGCGGTCATGCCGGGATAGCCGATCAATATCTCCGGAAAGTTGCGCGCCGCGGGATCGCCGACGAAAGCCGCGCGCAGGTCGTTGATCAGGAGACCGCGCACATCCGGCAGCTGCGCGGCAAATGCCCGCGTCAGCTCGACGGCCTCCTCGCGCCGAAAGCCCGGTTCGAGCTCGTCGCCAACGAACAGCGCCCCATGATGGATTTGCGCACTGAGTGAATCCAGCGCGATGCTCAGCGTGTTGCCGACGAAATAGTCGATGTTCTCGCCATCGAGGTCCGACTGGCCGTAGTGACGCGGAAACAGCGCCTCGGTGAGGCCGTTGAGGATCGCCTCCAGCGCATCGCGCGAGGGGGCGCGTCGCGCTTCGCCGTCGCGCCGGATGCTGTGGGTCTCCTCCCGGGAGACGCGCAGCTCGGCGACGATGCGATCGAGCTGCCAGCGGCCGGGCGGGCTGCCGGCCACGCCCGAGGCTGATGGCGCTGACCGCGGAAGGGTTTCGCGCTTCATGGCGACCTCATCCTATCTGACGTGAGCGAGGGGAATGCTGACTTCGGCCAGCAGGTCGAGATCGGCTTCGTGATCGATCTGGATGTACTGTCCGTTCCAGTAGGTGAGGCCGGACAGGCGATGCGACAATTCCATGCTGGAGAGGCGGCCGACGATGATGCCGTGCGAATGCCGCTCGATGATCTCCTCGACCTGGCATTCGACCATCGCCAGCGAATGCGCGAGCAGCGGCACGCCGGACGCACCATGTGTCCACGCGGTCCCCTCGAAGCGCTGCTTGCCCCTCAGGCGGCCATTGCTGAAGCGTTCGGCCAGCGCCTGCTGGTCGGAGCCCAGGATGTTGACGCCGAACACCCGGTGCCGGGCGATCGGGGCAAACGACGAGGCCTTGCGGTTGATGCTGACGAGGAGCCGCGGCGGCGTGGCGCTGAGCGCGGTCAGCGAGGTTACCGTCATGCCGGTAATATCCTCGCCCTGTCCCGCGGTGATGACGCAGACGCCGCCGGCGAGGCGGCGCATCACAAGACGAAACTGCTGCTCGATCTCATGCTCGGCGTCGACGAGATGGATATCCGGCTTGCTCATCGGGTCTCCTTGTCTTGCCTCGCCGGACCGGACCTTGTCTAGAAGAAGCCCTTGGCGGGGAGCGGCGTGCCGCTGATCTCGTATTGCCCGATCGAGCGCGCCTTGAAGGTGTTGGGATTATGTGACGCCAGCGTCCGCGCGTTGCGCCAGTGACGGTCGAAATTGGTCGCCTTCTTGGTGGCGGACGCACCGCCGACGTCGAACAGCAGGCTGCCGCTGCGGATCGCGAATTCATCCGCGACGATTTTTGCCTTCGCGGACAGCAGCGCTGCCTTGTGCGCGGCCTCGACCGCATCGGCATCACCGGCATCGAACGCGTCGGTGGCGGCGTCCAGCGCCTCGGCAGCCGCCAGTACCACGGTCTCGGCGGCGAACGCGCCGCTCGCGATCTGGCCGACGGTCTGTTGCAGCAGCGGATCATCCGAGGGGATCTCGCTCGGCGCATAATAGAATGTCCGCTTGCGGGACCGCACCAGCGCGCTGGCGTCGTTGAGGATCGCCCGCGCGATGCCGGCATTGATCGCGGTCAGGAACAGCTGCGCAAACGTGTTGGAATAGGGGATGCCGTAGCCGGTATCGGGCGCATCGAACACGGCCTCGTCGCGCTTGACCCGCACATTGCGGAAATGCGTGGTACCCGTCGCGGTCAGACGCTGCCCGAGTCCGTCCCAATCGTCGATCAGCTCGATGCCTTCGCGCTTGACCGGGATGAGGACCGCCGCATTGGCGCCGGACGCATCGGCGGTCCGGACCAGGACGTAGTCGGAATACAGCGTGCCCGTGCTGTAGTACTTGGTGCCGTTGAGCAGATAGTCGTCGCCATCGGCCGTCAAGATCGTGTTCGGCGTGACGTTGCCGACCTTCGGCGTATCCAACTCGGTCGCGGCAAGCCCGATGATCGCGCCGTCGGCAACCGCCTTCTGCCACTGCCGGTGCTGGTCATTCGTCGGCCGTCGCACCAGGCGCTCGACCACGCTGAAATGGTTGCGCAGGATGTGCGCGACATTGGCGTCGGCCTCTCCGAGCCGGATTACGAACTCGAAGAGAGTACGGATCGATGTATCTGCGCCGCCGGCGTCGGCCGGAAGCCGCAGCGCGCCGAGGCGGGCGTTGCGAATGAGATCGATCTCGGGGAATGGCAGCACGCGCTCGCGCTCACGATCGCTCGCGCCCTCGGCAATGCGGCTCAGCAGTGCATCGATATCGGGTGAATGGCTGTGCAGGCGGTCGGACGGTTGCAGCGAGGTAGCGGACACAGGCTTGTTCATTGGTGTAACCCGGTATGGCCGTTGAGGAGGTGGCTTGTTCAGAGTTGCGCGAGGTGATCGGTGATCTTGACCGGCTCGGGCAGCACCTTGCGCGCGACCAGCCAATCTGCGGCTTTCTGCAGCTCGGAGAGAAACTTCTCGTCGTTGACGGGGAAGTAGCGATATTTCCGGTTCAGCGCGATGAACTGGTCGCGGACCTGATCGCTGTATTTCCTGGCCTTCTGCGCGATGTATTCGGCGTCCCTGCTGTTCTCCGAGATCCACTTGCCCTCGGCGCGGAAGGCGTCGTTGACGGCGCGGACCAGCGCCGGGTTCTCGGTCGCGAACTTCCTGGTGGTGAGGTAGGACGTGTAGTCGATCTGGAAATCCAGATCGCGGCCTTCGAGGAAGATGTCGTGCGCCTTGTAGTCGAGTCGGGCGATATCGACGCCGGGGCTCCACATCGACCAGGCGTCGACCTTGCCCGAGGCGAGCGCGGGTGCTGCGTCCGGTGGATTGAGGTAGACGAACTTGACCGCAGAGCGATCGACCTTGTGCTTCTCGAGCGCGGCCACCAGCAGGAACTCGCCGAGGCCGGAGCGGTTCACCGCGACCGACTTGCCGACGAGATCCTCGACCTTGTTGATGCCGGAATCATCCCGCGCGATGATTGCGGTGGTGCGGGGCTCGTAGACCACGAACTGGGTGAAGACCAACGGCGATCCCGCGATGATCGCGGCCAGCGCTGGCGTCGTGCTGCCGCCGAAGCTGAAATCGGCGCTGCCGCCGGTCACGGCCTGCAGCGTCGGGGCGTGGTTTGGAAACGGGCCCAGCCATTCGACCTTGATGCCGTCCTTGGCCAGCAGCTTCTCGAACTCGCCGCGCTCCTTGGCGATCAGGTTGAGCCCGCTGAGGCCCCAGGTCAGGCGAACGGTGTCGGTGACGCGTCCGGTCGCCGCATGCGCGGGCTGTGAGAAGTCGAAGCCGGCCAGGGCGCCGATCCCGAAAGCGGCGCCGCCCAGGAAGCCGCGGCGGGAGGGATTTGCAAACGGGAATTTGGGCATGGGGCGGTCCTTTCGGAAATTCACGCGGAGATGGGATGAGAGGCGACCACGCCGAGCTCGGCCAGCAGCTCGGTGCGTGCGATCGAGGTTCTGCCGCCGCCCTTGGTGCGATGCTCGAAGGCGATCCGGCCGTCGCGCATCACCAGGATGCGGTCGGCGAGCGCGATCGCCTCGTCGACGTCGTGGGTGACGAGCAGCACGCCGGGCCGGTGTGTGGTCACCAGTTCGCGCACGAGCTCATGCATACGGATGCGGGTCAGGGCATCGAGCGCGGCAAAGGGCTCATCGAGCAGCAACAGCTCGGGCTCCTGCACCAGTGCACGCGCCAGGGCCACACGCTGCGCCTGTCCGCCGGATAGATTCCGCGGCCAATCATCGAGCCGGTCGCCGAGCCCGACTTCGGCCAGCGCGGCGGCGGCGCGCGCTCGGGCGTCAGTTGCTTGCAAGCCGAGCGAGACGTTGCGCCACAGGCTGTCCCACGGCAGCAGCCGGTGTTCCTGGAACACGACGGCAGGCCGCCGCGGCGCCGCGATGCGTCCGCCGTCGATCGGGTCGAGGCCGGCGAGCGCGCGAAGCAGCGTGGTCTTGCCGCAGCCGCTCTCGCCGAGCAGCGCCACGAACTCGCCGCGCTGGATGCGCAGGTTGAGGTTCTCGATCACGACACGGTCGCCATAGGCGCGGCGCAGGTTCGTCACCACGACGGCCGGCGTGGCCACGGTCGAGGAGGGCACGACGTGCAGGGTCATCGGGCAATTCCATAGTTCGGATGCCAGGCCAGCAGCCGTCGCTCCAGGAAGCGCGCGATGCCGTCGGCAGCGACGCCGATCAGGGCGTAGATCACGATGGTCAGCACGATCACGTCGGTACGCAGGAACTCGCGCGCGTCCATGGCGAGGAAGCCGATGCCGGATTGCGCGCCGATCGTCTCGGCGACCACCAGCGCCAGCCACGCGGTCGCCAGCGCATAGCGGACGCCGGTCAGGATCGAAGGCAGCGCGCCCGGCAGGATGATGCGCCGGATCAGTTCGAACGTGCCGAGGCCCTGAACGCGGCCGAGCTCGAGGAGCTTTGGGTCGACCTGCCGGATCCCGAGCGTGGTGTTGATGTAGATCGGAAAGGTTACGCCGAGCGCGACGAGGAAGATCTTCTCAGCCTCGCCGACGCCGAGCCAGACGATCACCAGCGGCACGCCCGCGAGGAACGGGATCGCGCGGATCATCTGGATGCTGCGATCAATCATCGCCTCGGCGATCCGCGAAAAGCCAACGAGAATGCCGAGCAGGAAGCCGATGCTGCCGCCGATCGCGAAGCCGACGGCCGCGCGCAGCAGGCTGACGCCGAGGTCGTTCAGCAGGCTTCCGGAGGCTATCAGCTTGAATGCTGTCCTGACGACCTTGCTCGGAGCCGGCAACACCTGCGGCGACAGCCAGCCGGCCTGTGCCAACAACTCCCAGACGATGACAAGCACGACCGGCGCGAGCCACGACAGCAGTTGCAGGCCGCGCCGGCCGATCTCGAACGGCTTGCTTCGGGACGGTGAGGCCGCCTGGTCGCTGCGCTCCGTGACGTCGAAGGCATCAGATGCGGCAGTCTGTTCGAGGTTGCTCAAGAGAAAGTCCGTCCTCGCTTGTCGGCGTGATGAGCGTCGTTGATCACGCGTGGTACAGGTCGTCGATCACGCGATCGGCATTGTGTTGCGATCGCGCGAGACGGTGTCGTTCACACGCCGCAAACTGTCCCACGATTTTCAACCGACAGAAATAGAGCGGTTTTCCAATTGTCGCTGGTTCCGGAGTGTTCTGATTTCTCCGCGCGCGTGGCACGGCAAGGAAAATCTTTTGATGCGCCGTTGCTTGATCTTGCGCCGCACTTCGCGTGAAACGTCTCGCATGTGACGCAAGGAAATCGGAGACAGCCATGACGACACGACCGCTCCGCTTCGGCATCTGGGCGCTGGTGCACGGCTCGCGCGCCGCCTACCAGGACCCGGAAGAGCCCTACGATGCGTCGTGGGAGCGCAATCGCGATCTCGTGCTCAAGGCAGAAGCGCTCGGCTATGACTCCACGCTGATCGCGCAGCACACGATCAATCCGCATCAGGAGGACCTCGATCAGCTCGAAGCCTGGAGCGCAGCGGCCGCGATCGCTGCCCTGACCAGCCGGATCGAGATCATCGCCGCGATCAAGCCCTATCTCTATCATCCGGTCGTGCTCGCCAAGCTGGCGCTCGGAATCGAGAACATCAGCCGCGGTCGGTTTGCCATCAATCTAGTGAATGCGTGGAACCGGCCGGAGCTCGACAAGGCAGGCATCGGTTTTGCCGAGCATGACGCCCGTTATGCCTATGGTCGTGAATGGATCACCGTGGTGTCGCGGCTGATGCAGGGCGAGCGGTTGACCTACAAGGGCGAGCATTTCGATGTCCGCGACTATTTGCTGCGGCCGACCAGCCTCTACCGGGACCGTCCGTTGATCTATGTCGGCGGTGAGTCCGAGCCGGCGCGTGCATTGGTTGCCGATCATGGCGACGTCTGGTTCATCAACGGGCAGCCGCTGGAGGATGTCTCAGGCCTGATCGCCGACGTCGCGGTCCGCCCACGGACAGCGACGCCGCTCCGCTTCGGGCTGTCGGCGTTCGTGATTGCGCGCGAGACGCAGGCTGAAGCCGAGGCTGCCTACGAACGGCTGTTGGAATTGTCCAAGAAGGATGCGCCGATCAAGGCGATCCAGAAGCAGAACACCGATCCGAAGGTCGTGATGATGCAGACGATGCAGAAATCGGCGCGGGTCGGCAGCAACGGGGGCACGGCGGCGGGCCTCGTCGGCAGCTACGACCAGGTGGCGGCCCGGATTCAGGCATTCCATGAAGCGGGCATCGAGCTGTTCATGCTGCAGTTTCAGCCATTCGAGGCGGAGATGGAGCGCTTTGCGAAGGAGATCATCCCTCGCGTGCGCGCGGCATCGGTGGCTAACGAGCAGCCGCTGCTGGCCGGCGCGCGCTGACCAAATCAGGCGCTTGCTGCCGCCGTCGGTTGTCGCGCAAAGCGGCTGGTCGGCCGCGGCAGGCCGAGATGATCGCGCAAGGTGGTCCCGGCATAATCCTTTCGGAACAGACCGCGCCGCTGCAGGATCGGCACCACCGTATCGACGAAGACCTCGAGCCCGGTCGGCAGTACGTCCGGCATCAGGTTGAAGCCGTCAGCGGCGCCCGCGCTGAACCAGGCTTCGATATCGTCGGCGATCTGCTCGGGCGTGCCGACGATGATCCGGTGTCCGACGCCGCCGCCAAGCGCGCGCAGCAGCTGCCTTACCGTGAGATTGCCGCGGCGGGCGAGGTTCACCGTTCCCTGGAACATGGTGTGGTTGGCGTTGGCCGGCAGCGGCAACGGATCGGGCAGGGGCTTGTCGAGGTCGAGGATGTCAGGATCGACCTGAAGCGTGCTGGCGAGGCGGGCGAGGCTGTACTGGATCGGAACCAGCTCCCAGAGATCGTCCTGCCGCCGCTTCGCCTCGGCTTCGGTACTGCCGATCACAGTGGCAAGCCCCGGCAGAATGACGATGGAGTCGCCGGAACGGCCATAGGCCGCGGCGCGGGTGCGCAGATCGCGGGCGTAGGCGACGCCTTCATCGATCGTTTGCGCGAGCGTGAACACCGCTTCGGCCTGGGCTGCCGCAAGATCGCGGCCGTCACTCGATCCGCCGGCTTGTACAGTGACTGGTCGGCCTTGCGGCGAACGCGGAACATTGAGCGGTCCGGCCACGGTGTAGTGAGTGCCCCGATGCGCGATCGGATGCACCTTCGACGTATCCACAAAGCGTGCGGTCGCCTTGTCGCCGACAAAGGCATCGTCTTCCCAACTGTCCCACAGCGCGTGCACGACCTCGGCGAACTCCTTGGCGCGGTCGTAGCGCGCCTTGTGCTCGAGCACATTGGAGAGACCGAAATTGCGGCTCGCGGCCGCATCGGCCGTGGTGACGGCATTCCAGCCGGCGCGGCCGCCGCTCGCCAGATCCAGCGTCGCGAAGCGACGGGCGATATTGTAGGGCTCGTTGTAGGTCGTCGACGCGGTCGCGATCAGTCCGATGTGGCTGGTCGCGGCTGCGACGCTTGCCAGTACGATGGTCGGCTCCATCGACATGAACGATCGATAGTCGATGCGGTCGGTAATCGCCGGCGTGTCGGCGAGAAAGATCGCGTCGAGCTTGCCGCGCTCGGCAATCTGCGCCACGCGCACGTAATGGCCGACGTCAAAGCAGGCGCGCGGATCGCTCTCCGGCAACCGCCAGGCCGATGCATAGACGCCGGAGTGCAGCAGGTTGACGTTGAGATGAAACTGACGATGAGACATGACGGCCACGTGTGCTGAATGCGTGCTCTTACGAGATATCGCCGTGATGCCTGCAAGAAAACGAGGCGCGGGCGCTCGAGGCAAAAAAGAAATATCCGTCTCCGCTCACGCTCCTTGCGTATGATCCATATCGCGGCGTCCTCGGACAACGGAACATCCGATATGCGACAACAGGAATCTTCTTCGCTCGGTCGCGACGGAGAAAGCTTCATCCAACTCTCCGCAAATATCTGAAATTGCCTCCGATCCTCCGCCGCGCGACGATATCGTTGCGACGCAATTTGCGGCCGCAGTCGATTCCGTCCGGAGACGCGACCCCATGACAAGTCAAGCCCATCGCGCCGAGCGCGTGTCCGCGCCGACGGGATCCGTTGAGTTCGACGCCGACGTGCTGGTGCTCGGCGGCGGACCGGCGGGCACCTGGGCTGCCGTCAGCGCAGCGGAACGCGGCGCGCGCGTGGTGCTCGCCGACAAGGGATTTTGCGGCACGTCGGGGGCGACGGCCGCGGCCGGTACCGGCGTCTGGTATGTCGATCCCGAGCCGGCGCAGCGCGAGGCCGCGATGGCCAATCGCGAGAAGCTGGGTGGCCATCTGCAGGATCGTCGCTGGATGGCACGCGTCCTTGATCGGACCTACCAACAGAGCAATCGGCTGGCCGATTGGGGCTATCCCTATCCCGTCGATGACCGCGGCAGGTCGCAGCGCAATTCACTGCAGGGGCCGGAATACATGCGCCTGATGCGCAAGCGCACCAAGCAGGCCGGCGTCACCATCCTCGATCACAGCCCGGCGCTCGAATTGCTGGTGGATGACGGCGGTGCAGTCGCCGGTGCCAGCGGCGTGCGCCGGCAGAAGCATGATCGCTGGACAGTGCGCGCCAAGGCCGTGGTGATCGCGACCGGCGGCTGCGCATTCCTGAGCAAGACGTTGGGCTCGAACGTGCTGACCGGTGACGGCTATCTGATGGCGGCCGAGGTCGGCGCCGATTTCAGCAGCATGGAGTTCTCCAACCCCTACGCGATCTCGCCGGCCTTCGGCTCGGTGACCAAGACGCTGTTCTACGGTTGGGCGACCTTCACCTATGAGGACGGCAGCGTGGTGCCCGGCGCGGCCTCCAAGGGCGGGCGATCGGCGATTGCGCGCGCACTGCTGCAGGGGGCGGTCTATGCCCGGCTCGACAAAGCCGATGAGGATGTGCAGGCGCAGATGCGCGTCTCGCAGCCCAACTTCTTCCTGCCGTTCGATCGCACCGGAATCGATCCGTTCAACGATCGCTTTCCCGTCACCTTGCGGCTCGAAGGCACGGTCCGCGGCACCGGCGGCCTGCGCATCGTCGACGATCATTGTGCGACCAGCGTTGCCGGCCTGTATGCCGCCGGCGATGCCGCAACGCGCGAGTTGATTTGCGGCGGCTTCACCGGCGGCGGCAGCCATAATGCGGCCTGGGCGATCTCGTCGGGAACATGGGCGGGGCAGGGCGCCGCGGAGTACGCAAAGCAATTTGGCGCGGCGGCCAGCAGAAAGTTCTCATCTGCGGGCACCGTCGCGTTTCGGAGCCGCCCGCAGCGTGCGTTCGCCCCGTCAGTCCTGGCGAAGGCCGTGCAGGCCGAGGTCTTCCCCTATGAGCTGAACTATTTCCGTGACGCGACTAGGCTGCATGGCGCGCTGGCGCGCCTCGACACGGCCTGGCTTGACGTGTCCGATGCCGACGCCGCCGGCGCGACCGATATTCTGCGCGCCCGTGAAAGCGCAGCGATGCTGGCGACCGCGCGGTGGATGTACCGCAGCGCGCTGGTACGGCAGGAGAGCCGCGGCATGCATCGCCGCGACGACTTCCCCGATCAGGACGAACGGCAGCGCCATTACGTGACGGCCGGCGGCCTTGATGAGGTCTGGACCTCGGTGCGGCCGCATGCCGAGACCGCCTATGCGGAGGCTGCGGAATGATCGAGGTCATCGATGCCGAGCGCTGCACGTCCTGCGACATCTGCGTGAACGTGTGCCCGACCAACGTGTTTGATAAAACGGACGGAATTCCGGTCATCGCCCGCCAAAACGACTGCCAGACCTGCTTCCTTTGCGAGCTTTACTGTCCCGAGGATGCGCTCTATGTGTCTCCCTTCGCTGACGAGGCGCAGCCGGTCGACGTGATCGCCCTCAAGCAAACCGAAGCGATGGGCAGCTATCGCCGCGCCGTGGGCTGGACCAACGGAACGCGGGACCGCCGCGCCGTCGACCGCAGCTACCTGCTCTTTGGTCATTGAGCTCGGGGCGACCCTGGGGCGACCGGAGCGACACTTATTGGACTGACTGAATGAACGTACATCAATCCCTGACGACGGCGCGGCCGGCCGAACCCTTTCCATCGCTCGTGCCGGCGTCGGCTGCAAGCGAAGCCATGGTCCGGTTCGAGACGGTCTCGAAGGCCTACCCCGCCTACCGTGACAAGCCGAGCGTGCAGGCGCTGCAGGAGATCGATTTTGCGATTCCGCGCGGCTCCATCACCGGCGTGATCGGCCGTTCCGGTGCCGGCAAGTCGAGCCTGGTGCGGTTGATCAATGGCCTGGAGAAGCCGTCGACGGGGCGTGTCGTCGTCGACGGCCGCGATATCTCCGCGCTGGCGGGCCGGGAATTGCGCCTGGCGCAGCGATCGATCGGCATGATCTTCCAGCACTTCAACCTGCTGTCGTCGCGCACTGCTGCGGACAATATCGCGCTGCCGCTTGAGATCGCAGGCTGGTCGCGGGCCGACATCGCGGTCCGGGTGGAGGAACTGCTCGAGCTCGTCGGCATTGCCGACAAATTCGATCGCTATCCGTCCGAACTGTCCGGCGGTCAGAAGCAGCGCATCGGCATTGCCCGCGCGCTCGCCACACGGCCGAATGTCCTGCTGTCCGACGAGGCGACCTCCGCGCTCGATCCGCAGACCACGCGGGCGATCCTGGATTTGCTCGCCAACATCAATTGCGAGCTTGGCGTCACGATCGTGCTGATCACCCACGAGATGTCGGTGGTCCGCCAGCTCGCCAAGGAGGTCGTCGTGATTGACGGCGGCCGGATCGTCGAACGCGACCATGTCGCCGATATCTTCACCCATCCCCGGCATCCGGTGACGCAGGCCTTCCTGTCCGAGGCGGTCGGCGACAGCCTTCCGGTGTCGCTGACGAGCCGCCTGCTGCCGCAGCCGATTGCAGGCGGGCAGGCCGTCGTCCGCGTGCAGGTGCGCGGCACCGACGCCGGCGACACGATCGTGGCGCGGCTCGCCCGCGAGCTCGCGATCGACGTGGCGCTGCTGTCGGCGCGCATCGACGAGATCGGCGGCCAGCATGTGGGCTCGCTGACCATCGGTATTCCCGGCGGCGACGCTGCGACCAAGCAGGCCGTCGGCTATCTGTCGCAGAACCAATTCCTGGTGGAGCGCCTCGGCTATGTCGCGTGAACTCATCAACCTGATCATTCAGGCCACCGGCGAGAGCCTGTTCATGGTGTCGGTCGCAGCCCTCGTTGCGACCTCGTTCGGGCTTCCGCTCGGCGTCTTCCTCGCGACCAGCCGGAAGGGAGAGTTGTTCGCGGCACCGGCCGTCAATGGCGTGCTGGGTGTGATCGTCAATGCTGCCCGCTCGACGCCCTTCATCATCCTGGTCGTGGCCATTATACCCTTCACGCGGCTGATTTCCGGCACGTCGATCGGCTCGGGCGCGGCGATCGTGCCGCTGACCATCGCGGCAACCCCATTCATTGCCCGCCTGGTCGAGGCGGCGATCCGGGAAGTCGACGGCGGGTTGATCGAGACCGCGTCATCATTCGGCGCCAGCCCGTTGCAGATCGTGTTCAAGGTGCTGATCCCGGAGGCGCTGCCGGGGCTGGTGCTCGCCTTGACGCTCGCCGTCGTCAGCCTGCTCGGTTATTCCGCGATGGTCGGCGCCGTCGGCGGCGGCGGCCTCGGCGATCTCGGCATCCGTTACGGCTACCAGCGATTCATGCCGGAGATGATGCTGGCCGTCGTCGTGGTGTTGATCGCGCTGGTGCAGACGGTGCAGACCGCGGGCGATTATCTCGCCCGCCGCGTCAATCGCCGCCTGCGCCACCGCTGACGCGGGACAATCGCATCATGCGATAAGCCCAGAGGCAGAGGGCGGCGCTGCACAATTTCTGGATAATGGAATAATACCCCTGAGTTGCCCGACGTGTCAAGCGTCGAACGCTGGCGGTGTCGAACGTCGGCGGCCGCCGGCTACTTTGCATGGGGTTGTTTTTCGGGTTTTGGCAGTCCGCCTCCCACGGAACTCCCCTACGATCCCTTCAGCGCCCAGATCTTGACGTCCGTGGTGTCGACCTTTCGCGGCAGCAGGCCCTCGGCCGTAAACGTGTCGGCAATGCGCTGCTGTTCTGACAGGCCGGCGGACGTGACGGCGCCGACCTTGCAGGAGCGGTGGCTGTTGGCTTCCTCGACGGTGGCAGCGTCGATGCCCCAGAGCCCGGCGAGCAGCGTCGCGGCCTCCTTAGGATTGGCTTTGACCCAGGTTCCGGTCTCGACAAGCTTGGCGAAGATCACGTTCAGCGCATCGCTACGCTTCTCCGCGAACGCCGCGGATGAAAGATAGTAGCGCTTGTAGCTGGCAAGCCCATTGCTGCCGTCGGTCAGGATGCGAGCGCCGGACTGGCGCTGCGCGCTGGTGAGGAAGGGGTCCCAGGCGACCCAGGCATCGACATTGCCGCTGACAAAGGCGGCGCGGCCGTCGGCCGGCGTCAGATAGGCCGGCGTGATGTCCTTGAAGGTCAAGCCGGCCTTGGCCAGCACCGCAAGCAACAGGAAGTGGCTGCCGGCGCCCTTGGTCACCGCGATCTTCCGGCCCTTGAGATCGGCAGCCGTTTTGATCGTAGAGTCTTTCGGCACGAGGATCGCTTGCGCCGAGGGCGATGCTGCTTCCTCGGCGACATAGGCGAGCTTGGCGCCGGCGGCCTGCGCAAAGATCGGCACGGTGTCGGCGACATCGGCGCCGAAATCGACGCTGCCGACGTTGATGGCTTCGAGCAGAGGAAGCCCGCTGGTGAATTCGTGCCAGGAGACGGTGATGCCCAGCGGCGCCACCGCCTTCTCCAGCGCGCCGTTGGTCTTAAGGACCGCGGTCAGCGTCGATGATTTCTGGTAGCCGATCCGGATCTCCTCAGCCGCGGCGGGCCGAACCGCCGCGGTCATCATCAGCAATCCAAGCGCGCCGACGGCAAGGCGTCGCGTGATCGATGCGGTGGGCGTTGGCGAGGGAAGGTGGGCGAAGATCGGCATGGCAAGACGTCCTGAAGCGGTCTGAGTTCCCGCCATTTGGATTCAATCGCGGGCTGCTGGCAATTGCGGAGAATTCACCGAAGCTGGTGCATTTTTCTCCATTCGGCTGCTGCTAGAGAAGGACGTTTTGCGCGCCATTCTATTCGGCGGCGTCGGGATGCGGCGTCGCGGAGGGTGCGTGGCGGTGGCTGGCGCCGGGATGCGTGACATGCAGGCGCGGCCCGCGTCCAGGAAACAGCTTTTCGCGCAGCGTGCCGTCCCGATAGGCGGTCTTGTAGATGCCGCGCGACTGCAATTCCGGCACGATGAGGTCGACAAAGGCGTTCAGCGATTCCGGCGCGACCAGGCGGAACAGGTTGAAGCCGTCGACGTCGGTCTCCTCCGCCCAGGCGATGAGCTCGTCCGCGACATCCTGCGGCGAGCCGACGACGAAAGGTGAGCGCGCGCCGGCGCGGCTGAGCGTTGCGAGATCGCCGATACGGACGGGGCGATCGCTGCGCAGCGTGAAATTCTCGACCATCGATTGGATCGCGTTGCTCTCGACATATTGCACCGCCTGGTCGGGGCGATAGGTGGAGAAATCGATGCCGGTCCAGCCGGAGAGCAGGGTGAGCTGGCCGGCCTGGTCGACATGCTCGGCATATTCCGCGAGCAGATCGTTGGCTTCCGCACGTGTTGGGGCAACGATCACCGTCGCACCCGCAAACAGGCGGATATCATAGGGATCGCGCCCGAATTCCTTGGCGGCATCGCGGATGTCGCGAACGGCGCGAGCGAGGATCGGCTTGGTCTGGCCGTTGAGGAAGATCGCCTCCGCATGCCTTGCGGCAAAGGCGCGGCCACGCTTCGAAGTCCCGGCCTGGTACAGCAGCGGCGTACGTTGGGGAGAAGGTTCCGCAAGATGGATGCCGTCCACCTTGTAATGGCGCCCCTCGTGCCGGATGCGATGGATCTTCGCGGGATCCGTGAAGATGCGAGATGCGCGGTCGCGACGGACCGCACCGTCCTCCCAACTGCCTTCCCATAATTTGTAGGTTGCAGCGAGAAACTCCTCGGCCGCTTCATAGCGGTCATCGTGTGCGCGATTTGCATCGAGGCCCATCCCGCGGGCACCGCTGTCGAGATAGCCGGTGACGATGTTCCAGCCGATCCGCCCGCCGGTCAGATGATCGAGCGTCGAGAAGCGGCGGGCGAACTGGTACGGATGCTCGTAGGTGAGGTTGGAGGTGATGCCGAAGCCGAGATGCTTCGTCACAAGCGCCATGGCGGAGACGAGCAGGGTCGGTTCCGCATTGGGCAATTGGACGGCTTGGCTCAGGGCTGTATCCGGATTGCTGCCATAGACGTCGTAGACACCGAAGACGTCGGCCAGGAAGATGCCGTCGAGCAGGCCGCGCTCGGCGGTCCGCGCATAGTCGACCCAGTAATCCAACGAATTGTAGTTGAGCGAATTGTCGCGCGGATGCGACCACAGGCCGGCCCAGTTGTGGCTCGGCGCCATCATGTTGAAAGCATTGAACCGAAGTTCTCGCGGTCGCGCCATCGATCTGTCCCGACAATGAGTAGTTTTGGCGCAACTTATCATCTGATCGACGATGCATTGTTTTCTATTCGGATGTCGGGAGTGAAAATCCTGCTGCGCGGCAATCGAATGCAGGAACGTTTTTGATCGACGCTTCCGCATCGCACAGAAGCGTCATGTCGAAGCCGCACGCAAATCCGATCGATGTCCATCGTGCGTCGGCTCACCATGTGCGTGGCCCGGGCAAAACAAACCATTTGTGTTGGCCGCGTCTGCTGAAACATTCGCGGTGTTCCATCTCACTACGACAGTACGCGCATCGCTATTTTTCCGGATGTCTCGACAGCGCAAAAAAGCTGCGCATCATTTGTCGATCCGTAACACTGAACTCGCGGACTCCAGGAGATATCGAGATGCCGGTCGAAACCAAGAACGTCGAGACGCTCGCCTTGCATGGCGGCTCCTACCGGTCGGATCCGGCAACGGGGGCCGTCGCCGTTCCGACCTATCAGACGACGTCATTTCAGTTCGAGAGCACGGATCACGCATCGCGTCTGTTCGCGCTGGAGGCGCTCGGGCAGATCTACACCCGGATCAAGAACCCGACGGCCGACGCCTTCGAGGAGCGGCTGGCGGCGCTGGAGGGTGGCGTCGCGGCGCTTGCCGTCGCGTCCGGCCAGACCGCCTCGGCGTTCGCCATCTTCAATATCGCGCAGGCCGGCGACAACATCGTTTCCTCGACCGATCTCTATGGCGGCACCTGGACGCTGCTGTCGCAGACGCTGAAGCAGTTCGGCATCGAGGTCCGTTTCGTCGATCCGGCCGACCCGGAGAATTTCCGTCGCGCCACCGACGCCAGGACTCGCGCCTATTTCGCCGAGACCTTGCCGAACCCCAAGCTCAACGTGTTTCCGATCCGGGAGGTCGCGGATATCGGCCGTTCGCTCGGCGTCCCGCTGATCCTCGACAATACCGCGACGCCGATCATCGCGCGCCCGTTCGAGCACGGCGCCGCGATCGTGGTCTACTCGACGACGAAATATATCGGCGGCCACGGCACCTCGATCGGCGGCGCGATCATCGACGGCGGCAATTTCGACTGGGCGGCGCATGCGGAGCGGTTTCCGCTGCTGACGCAGCCGGACGACGCCTATCACGGCGCGATCTGGACCGAGGCGGCCAAGCCGCTCGGCCCGATTGCCTACATCTTGCGCGCCCGGGTGAAGCTGCTGCGCGATCTCGGCGCGGCGATCGCACCGCAGAACGCATTCCAGTTCATCCAGGGGCTCGAGACGCTGCCGCTGCGGCTGCGCCAGCACAATGAGAACGCGATCAAGGTTGCGGACTTCCTGGCCAAGCATCCAGCGGTCTCGCATGTGATCTTCCCGGGATTGCAGAGCGGCGAGAGCCGCCGGCGTGCGGACGCCTACCTGAAGGGCGGCTATGGCGCCCTGGTCGGCTTCGAGCTGAAAGGCGGTGTCGAGGCCGGTCGCCGCTTCATCGACGCGCTGAAGCTGTTCTATCACGTCGCCAATATCGGCGATGCGCGGTCGCTCGCGATCCATCCGGCATCGACCACCCATCAGCAGCTCTCTAGCGCCGAACAGCTCGCGGCCGGCGTTACGCCCGGCTATGTCAGGCTCTCGGTCGGGATCGAGCATCCCGATGATATCCTCGCCGATCTCACCCAGGCGCTCGCGCAGGCCGAGGTCGGCGGTAGTGCCCGCAAGGCGGCGTGATCAAAACGAGAAACGGATTCACGACAATGAAGACTCTCTTGCGTTTGGCGCAGGCCGCTGGCTTGTCGCTGGCTTTGATCGGTTCTGCATGGGCCGGCGAACCATTGAAGATCGCGACCAGCGCGGGCCCGGTCGGCCAGCTGGCGGCGTTCGCGGCGAAGCTCGCGAAGAACAAGGGGCAGGACGTCAAGATCGTCGAGCTGTCCGACTGGGTCGCGTTGAATGAGGTGGTCAACAGCGGCGACGTCGACGCCAACCTGTTCCAGCACGCGACCTATCTGGCGCTCCAGAACAAGCAGCGCGGCTTCAATCTCGTCCAGGTCGACAAGGTCGGCGTGATCGCGCCGGTCGGGCTGTTCTCGAAGAAGATCAAGTCGCTCGAGGAGATCAAGTCGGGCGACAGCGTCGCAATCCCGAACGAGCCGCTCAACGGCGCACGCGGATTGATCCTGCTCGAGCGCGCCGGGCTGATCAAGCTGGCGCCGGGCAAGGGCTTTTCGGTGAGCCGGTTCGATATCATCGACAACCCCAAGAACTTGAAGATCGTGGAGCTCGATCCTGCACAGACCTATCGCTCGCTCGATGACGTCACTCTCGCGCTGGTCAACATCACCTATCTGATTCCGGCCGGCGGCGATCCGAAATCGGCGCTGATCATTGACCGCACGGTGGATGATGGCCTGGTGCTTCGGTTCACGGCGCGGCCGGACAAGCAGGACGATCCGCGCCTCAAGGCCTTCATCCAGGTGTTCAACTCGCCCGAGGTCAAGCAGTTCATCGAGGAGAAGATTCCGGCGTTCATTCCGGCCGGCTTCAACAGCTAGACGCGGACGAGTTGCCGAGGCGGCTCCAGCTGTCCCTCGTTGCCTGTGCTGGCGAGCCGGGTGGCGAGGGCAGCACATTGGTTGCGGATGTCGGGAATGGCGATGATTTCCCAGAACGTGGCACGCGTGAGCGGACCGACTGCGAACAGGCGGCGCGAGATCGTGCCGTCGCGCTCGATGAGCGCGCAGTCGGAGGCGGTCTCGATGCCGATGCAGAGCGGGTCGACGCGGGCAAGGCCGCGTTCGAACAATCTGCGCACCGCCGGATTGGGCGTCGCGTGTGGATCCTTGACGATGCCGGTGCAGTCGACGACGGCGCCGACCTGCATGTTGCGGATCCGTGTATCGCCGCGCCGGCGATAGTTGATCAGTGATCCACTGTCGTTCGAGGCGATGCTGACCACCTTGGCGGCCATTAAGGTGAGTTGCCCTGCATACATCGCCTGCGTGACGCGAGCTTCGACCTCCGGCGCCATCCGATGCCGGTGTACGTCCCACCAGGCACGGGCGTGCTCGAGGAAGCGGCGTTTGGATGCCTGCGGAAGCTCGTGCCACAGCCGTTGGGTATAGGGCCGCAGGCCGTCGATCACGCTGCGCCAGTCACCGCCGTCGGCTGCGTTTCGTTCAATGTGACCGCGAAGCCAGCGGAGCAGCGCGGCGATGCCAGCGCCGAACGGAACATCGGCCTCGTCAATGCGCTGAGCATCGACGCGACGGTGCGCTTTCGCGAGCAGGCCGCGCCGTGACATCGCGATGATCGGCCCGCGGTGCCCATCGCGCAGCAGCGACAGGACATAGTCGACCATCGTCAATCCCGTACCGAGGAGCAGGACGGCTGCATCGGCATCGATCGGGGCGGCCGAGGGAGGCGCCCATGGATCGGCATAACCCGCGCGACTGGCTCTCATGTCATGCCCGGTTGCGAGAACGACGGTATCGCCTACCAGCGACTGGCCGTCGTCCAGCACCGCCGTCACGCCGGTCTCGCTCGCATGGATATCGACGCAGGTGCCGCGCACGATCGACAGTCGCTCGACATCCGCCGGTTCGGATGTGCGCTGCTCGAGCAGGCTCGCGATGTAGTCGCCATAGATGCGTCGCGGTACGAAGCAATAGGGATCCGGGCAGAGAGGCGCTTCGCGGTCATGCGAGGTCAACCAGCGCCAGAAATGATCCGGCTGGTCGGGCAGCGCGCTCATATTGGCGACGCGTACGTTCAGGAGATGATCGGGGTTTCCGGTATGATAGGCGATGCCGCGGCCGATGTCCGGCCGCTGCTCGATCAGCGTGACGCGAAGATTGCGCGTCGGCTGCTGCAGCAATTGATAGGCGAGCAGCACGCCGCTGGCGCCTCCGCCGATGATGATGATGCGACGTCCGTTGAAACCTGTCATGCTGTTGCCCACCGATCGGCTGGCCGCACAACGAGCGGCGCCAGGGATAAGGTTTCGCACGCAAACTCACGCGCGGCCTCGACGAGGAGGTCGCATGTTCACACGTGTCACACCGCAATCGGGTCGGCGCAGCGCCAGAGGAGCCAGCAATCAGCCGTGCGGCCCGAACAGGAATATCTCGTGAAAGTTGTCTCGTCCATCGACAGACGTGGCCCGCGCCAATCGTCGTTGCCAGCGTCGCACTCGCCGCGTGATCCGGCCGAGCGTGGAAAGCCAAGAAGAGGCCGTTTGCATCAAACCTCCTGAGCGTTCGAGATCCTCACGATAGCATGGCTTTTCTCTGGTCGAATGCGAATGTTGATAGCAATGATAACTTTGAAATCGACAGCATGTCGTGACGCCGCGTGCAGACAAGTCATTTCGTCCTCAAGCGTAGCAAAGAAAAGTCATTCCCCTGACGTGTTGACCGCGATGACTCGCCGGGGCCATTCAGTCGGTTCCATTTCTCGTGCAGCCTCCGCCGCAGAACCGATGTTCCGCCGTATCGACAATTTTGGATTTCCATTTCATTGATTTCGACGTCCGAGCAGGCGATGACCTGCAACGCAAATTCCACGGAGAGTAGAATGTCGTTTCGTCCCGTCCTGATCCTCGCCACCATGCTCGCCGCCTGGTCGGCTGACGCCACGGCCGAGACGATCAAGGTCGGCGTCACGCCGGGACCGCATGCCCAGATTCTCGAAGCGGTGAAGCCGATCGCGGCGAAGGGCGGGCTCGACATTCAGCTGATCGAGTTCTCCGACTATGTCGTGCCGAATGCCGCGCTGGATGCCGGCGACATCCAGGCCAACTCGTTTCAGAACCAGCCCTATCTCGACAACCAGAAGGCCGATCGCGGCTACAAGATCGAAGTGGTGGGCCTGACCGTCAACTTCCCGATCGGCGTCTATTCCAAGAAGCACAAGAATTGGGCCGATATCCTTGACGGCGGGAAGCTCTCGATTCCGAACGACCCGACGAATGGCGGACGCGTGCTGCTTCTGCTGCGCGACAAGGGCGTGATCAAGCTGAAGGACGGCACGGGCTTCAAGCCGACGGTGCTGGACATCGTGGAGAATCCCAAAAAGCTGAAATTCGTCGAGGTCGACGCAGCGCAAGCTCCACGCGCGCTCGACGATGTCGACGCTGCGGCGATCAACACTAACTACGCGACGCAAGCTGGGCTCGATCCGGTCAAGGATCCGATCCTGCGCGAAGACCCGAAGGGACCGTACGTCAATCTGATCGCGGTTCGCGCGGCCGACAAGGACAAGCCGTGGGTCAAGATCCTGGTCGACAGCTATCACACGCCCGAGGTCAAGGAGTTCGTCCTGACCAAGTTCAAGGGTGCAGTGCTGCCGAGCTGGTGATCAGTGCCGTCGGTCGGCGCGCGCCACTGGAGGTCAACTTTTCGTCTGGATTGATTACTTGGCGCAAACCTATGCGGAGCGATCCAAGATCATTCTTCTGGTTGAGCACAAGATGGATGTCGTGCGCGAGCTGGCCGACAGGATCATCGTGCTGCACAACGGGACACTTGTGGCCGACGGCAAGCCGGCTGACGTGATCGCGATGCCGATTGTCCAGGAGGCCAATCTGGGCCTCCCTGGCCCGGAGGGCTTACAATGAACGCGCTTTCGCTGGAAGGCGTGCACGCGCATATCGGGGCCTATCACATCCTGCACGGCGTGCATCCGGTCGTCCCGAAGGGAAAAGTGACTATGTTGCTGGACGCAATAGCGCGGGCAAGACCACGACGCTGCGGACCATCATGGGACTATGGCGCGCCTCGCGCGGCAACATCCGATTTGATGGAAAGGAGATTGGGGCGCTGCCGACGCCGTCGATCTCCGCAATGGGAGTCGCTTACGTGCCCGAACATATGGGCATCTTCGCCGATCTGACCGTGAAGGAATGACTATGAGAGGCTGGCCGACAAGCGGATCGACTTTGCGGCGCGCTTAGCAGTCCAGGGTCGTCTCTCGCTCCCACCGGGTCAGATGACGTGAAAAATCGCTCCACTCTTGATGCTTCAGCTTTAGAAAGGCGGGAACGTAGGCGCCGAGGCTCTCGCAGAGCAGCTTGGAGCCTTCCAGTGCGCGCAATGCGTCGAGTAGATTGAGCGGCAGCTTCTTCACGTCCTTCACGAGGTGACCGTCGGTATACATGTTGATATCGAGACGCTTGCCGGGGTCGCGATTGCTCTGGATGCCGTCGAGGCCTGCGGCCAAGATCGCCGCCTGCATGGCGTAGGGGTTGGCGGCGCCATCGGCCAGCCGCAGTTCGAACCGTCCCGCCTCGGGAATGCGAATCATGTGGGTACGGTTGTTGCCCGAGAACGTCACCGTGTTTGGGCTCCAGGTCGCGCCGGAGATGGTGCGCGGCGCGTTGATGCGCTTGTAGGAATTGACCGTGGGGTTCAGGATGGCTGCGAGAGCGTCGGCGGAATGAATAATCCCGCCGATGAAGGCGTAGCCGGTGGCGGAGATTCCAAGCTCTCCCTTGTCGTCCTCGAAGACGTTCCGGTTGCCGTTCCATAGCGAGACGTGGACGTGGCAACCATTGCCCGTCAGACCCGAAAACGGCTTTGGCATGAACGTCGCGCGCAACTGGTGCCTTTCGGCGATCGACTTCACCATATACTTGAAGAAAGCGTGCCGGTCGGCGGTGGTCAGGGCGTCGCTGTAGTCCCAGTTCATCTCGAACTGGCCGTTCGCATCCTCATGATCGTTCTGATAGGGCTTCCAGCCCAGCGCGAGCATACTGTCGCAGATCTCGCTGATGACGTCATAGCGCCGCATCAAGGCGGATTGATCGTAGCACGGCTTGGCTTGACGATCGGATCCGTCGCCAATGCTCTCGCCGTCCGGTGAGATCAGGAAGAATTCGCACTCGACGCCACTCTTGAGCTGGAAACCGCGCTCAGCCGCTTTGCCGATCAGGCGCTTCAACACATTCCGCGGTCCCTGTTCGACCGGCTTGCCGCTCATCCAGAGATCGGCTGCCAGCCAGCCCACTTCCGGTTTCCACGGCAACTGGATGAGGCTGGCCGGATCGGGGATCGCGAGCATGTCGGGATCCGCCGGCGTCATGTCGAGCCACGTCGCAAAGCCGGCGAAGCCCGCCCCGTTCTTGGCCATTCCGCCGATCGCTTCGGCAGGGACCAGCTTGGCGCGCTGTGTTCCCACCAGATCCGTATAGGAAATCAGGAAGTACTTGATCTTCCGTTCTTTGGCGACTTCAGCAAGGTCGATTGACATGGTGCCTCTTTACTCAAGATGAGTGTCAGAATCAGTCCCGGCCAGGAATCCAGCTTGTGCCCACAAGCGGCACGCGCGTGATGGCGGCCGCCTCGACGGTGAGTGCGACGAGATCTTCGGGTTCGAGATTGTGTATGTGGCTCTTGCCGCAGGCGCGCGCGATGGTCTGCGCCTCGAGGGTGAGAACTGAGAGGTAGTTGGCCAGGCGTCGGCCCGCCACGGCCGGGTCGAGCCGCTTGGCCAGTTCGGGATCCTGGGTCGTGATGCCTGCAGGATCGAGACCTTCGTGCCAATCATCATAGGCGCCGGCCGTGCTACCCAGTTTCTGATATTCGCTCTCGAGCGCCGGGCTATTATCACCCATGGCGATCAGGGCGGCAGTCCCGATCGCGACCGCATCGGCCCCGAGCGCAAGTGCCTTGGCGACGTCGGCGCCATTTCGAATTCCGCCGGAGACGATGAGCTGCACCTTGCGATGCATGCCGAGCTCCTGAAGCGCTTCAACGGCAGGACGGATCGCCGCGAGCGTCGGAATGCCGACATTCTCGATGAAGACCTCTTGCGTCGCGGCCGTGCCACCCTGCATGCCGTCGATAACGACGACGTCGGCGCCGGATTTCACCGCCAGCGCCGTGTCGTAGTAGGGGCGGCTCGCGCCGACCTTCACATAGATCGGCTTCTGCCAGTCCGTGATCTCGCGGATCTCCTCGATCTTGATTTCTAGATCATCCGGGCCTGTCCAGTCCGGATGCCGCGAGGCCGAGCGCTGGTCGATGCCTGCCGGCAAGGTCCGCATTTCGGCGACGCGTTCGGAGATTTTCTGGCCCAGCAACATGCCGCCGCCGCCCGGCTTGGCGCCCTGTCCGACCACGATCTCGATCGCATCGGCACGACGCAGATCGTCCGGGTTCATGCCGTAGCGAGAGGGAAGCAGTTGGTAGACCAGAATCGAGGAGTGCTCGCGCTCCTCGTTCGTCATGCCGCCGTCGCCGGTCGTCGTGCTGGTGCCGACGGCCGTCGCGCCGCGGCCCAGCGCCTCCTTGGCAGGAGCCGATAGGGCGCCGAAACTCATCCCGGCGATCGTCACGGGAGTCTTGAGATGAATCGGCCTCTTGGCAAATCGCGAACCGAGCACGACGTCCGTCCCGCATTTCTCGCGATAGCCCTCCAGAGGGTAGCGCGACACGGAGGCGCCGAGAAACAGCAAGTCGTCGAAATGCGGCACGCGCCGCTTCGCGCCACCGCCGCGGATATCGTAGATGCCCGTCGCCGCTGCGCGTTGGATTTCCGAGATGGTGTATCGGTCGAAGGTCGCCGAGAAACGCGGTTCGGTGCGGATTGGCTTTGCAGATGACATCGTCGGCCTTCAGTAGGAAGAAAGATTGTCGATGTGGAAGTTGTAGAGACGACGGGCCGACGCATACATGCGGAAATCCTCCGGACTGACGGTTTCCACGCCGGCGCCGGCGAGAATGCCGGAAAGCCGGGTCTTGTCGTCTGCCGACATGGGCTTTTCGATGCAGTCGGCACCGAGGCTCTTGACCCTGCCGCGGACGAAGACGGTAGCCTCGTAGATTGAATCTCCGAGCGCCTCGCCGGCGTCGCCGAGCACGACGAGATTGCCGGCCTGCGCCATGAACGCGCTCATGGCGCCGATCGAACCTTTGACGATGATGTCGATGCCTTTCATCGAGATCCCGCAGCGTGCGGCGGCATCGCCTTCGACGATCAGAAGCCCGCCCCGGCCGGTGGCACCGGCGGATTGGCTCGCGTCTCCCATGACGTGAACCCGGCCCGACATCATGTTCTCGGCGACGCCCTGTCCGGCGTTGCCGTGAATCGTGATCGAGGCCTGCTTGTTCATGCCCGCGCAGTAATAGCCGACATTGCCTTTGATCACGATGTCGATGGGGGCATCCACGCCGGCGCCAATGGCGTGCTTGCCGCCCGAATTGGTCACCTGCCAAAGGGTCTCGTTGGTGTCTGGCGTCAGGCGATGGAGCGCAGCGTTCAAATCCCGGACGGATTGCTGTTCAAGATCGACCACGTGCATCACCGACGTTCCCAGGCATAAACGGTGGCGGGCTCGGGCTCGAAGACGCGCGCCTTATCTATTCCGGGCAGCACGGCGAGCGCGCGAAATTCCGAGCCGAAGGCGACATAGTCGTCGGACTCGGCCAGCACCGCCGGTTTGCACGCAACGGGATCGCGCAGCACGGCAAAGCCGTCGCGGGTGCCGACCACAAAGGTAAAAAAGCCGTCGAGCGCATCAAGGCTGGACGTCAGTGCCTCCTTGAGGCTGTCGCCTTCGCGCATCCGCCAGGTCAAATACCCCGCGGCAACCTCCGAGTCGTTCTCGGTCTCGAACACGAGTCCCTCGCGTCGAAGATTGCGCCGTACGGCGTTGTGGTTCGAGAGCGAGCCGTTGTGGACCAGGCACTGGTCGTCTCCGGTCGAGAACGGGTGAGCGCCTTCCGTGGTCACCGCCGACTCCGTCGCCATGCGGGTGTGGCCGATGCCGTGCGTCCCGCGCATCGCGGATATGGAGAAACGGTTCGCCACGCGTTCGGGAAGCCCGACTTCCTTGTATATCTCCATGCGCGACCCCGCGCTCACGACATCGATGTCGGGCGCATGTTGAGCCAGCCAGGTCAACGCCTGCGCGCGCCGGTGCTTCGGAATTGTCAAGACGACATGGTTGGAGCGCCGGATGAGATCGACGCCTGCCTCGATCGCGGCGGCAAGCTTTCCCGCGAGATCGCCATCCGCCGCCGGATCAGCTGCGCGGAGCGTCAGCTTGATCAGATCGTCGGCGCCCGATCCATAGACGGCGATGCCGGCGCTGTCGGGACCGCGCGCCGACATGGTCGCGAGCATGCGCGACAGGTGCCCCCCAAGCTCCGGTTGAAGCCGCTCGTTCTTGAGAAACAATCCGACGATGCCGCACATGCACTGCTCCTTCGCTGGGGAACAATGTAGCAGCCCGAACCTGTCGGTCAACTGTCAGGAATAAAAATTTCCTGATAAGAAATTGAGCAAGGCTCTGCAACCAGATTAGGCGGGGCGCCGCGGATACACGATGATCGACAGGTAGGTCATGGGCCGCTTGACCAGGACCTCGGGGCCGTGCAGCGCGCCGGAATCGAACATAAGGGAATCGCCCGGGCGCAACCGATAGCTCTTGCTGCCGTGCCGATAGAGCACCTCGCCACTCAGCATGTAGATGAACTCGGTTCCGGCATGCTGGAATTCGGTGTAGGCCTCGGCTCCTTCCTTCAGCGTGATGAGATACGGCTCGACGACGACGTCGTCGTCGTTGACGTGCCCGAGCAGCTGATAGACGTGTCCGACCTTGGTGCCGCGGCGTTCGATCACGACGCCCTGCTTGGCGCGAACGAACGAGCAGTCGCGACGCTCCTCGGACGCCGCAAACAACCGGCTGAGCGGTACCGTCAGCGCCTGCGCGATCGACTGCAGCGTAGAAAGCGACGGGGAAATCTGGCCGTTTTCGATCTTCGATAGCATGCCGCCGGAGATGTTGGCGGCATTTGCAAGATCGTTGACAGAGAGATCCTGCTCGCGGCGCGTATCCCTGATCTTGGCGCCGAGCGCGCGCTCGAGACTCCGGTCACTGGCGACCGGAGCGCTCGACCCGGTATGGTAGGTGGAGTTCGCGTCGGTCGCGTCCGTCGATCGCACTGCAGTCTTTCGTCTCATGTGTTGGTCCCTCTCGCGTCGCCCCTCGTAACATGTCGGCGGGGCGGGCCGATAATGATTTCTGCAACCGGAGCGGGTCGATTGTCGCTTGTCCCGCGCAAACTTTTCGGCGTGAAGCCTGTCTATTTTCCAGATGGTGCCTTCCCCGTGGTGGCGCTCGTGCAAATTTCGGTAAATCAGCCATCGAAGCGATTATAACTCACAGTGCACAAAATTTATTCTTGAGAAAGTTCCGACCATTTGTATCGTCTAGAAAATACATTTCGCAGCAAGAAAGCCAGCGGAGAGGTCGTTATGCGGACGGATCGTCGGAATTTCATGAAGGCCACCCTGGGCGCCGCCGCCGCGGCTGCTGCGCCCTACGGATTTGTAAAAAGCATCAATCAAGCCTGGGGCGCGCAGTCCTGGATCAAGAAAGGCGAGCCGATCAAGGTCGGTCTGCTGTTCTCACTCACCGGCGGCCTCGCGGTGCCGGAAGAAGATTCCACGCTCGTGATGCAGTATGCGATCGACGAGATCAACAAAAGCGGCGGTATCGCCGGCCAGCCAATCGAGCCGGTGATCGTCGACGCGAAGTCGGACTTCAATGTCTACTCCGAGAAGACCAAGGAACTGATCCTTCGCAATCGCGTCGTTGCGATCTTCGGCTGCTACACCTCGGCGAGCCGCAAGGCCATTCTGCCCACGGTCATGGCGCAGAACCACCTGCTGTATTACCCGACCTGCTATGAGGGCGCGGAGTGCACACAGAATACGATCTGCACCGGTCCGCTCGCGAACCAGCATTCCAAGGACCTGATCCCGTTCATGGTCCAGCAATTCGGCAAGAAGGTCTTTTTCGTCGGATCGAATTATGTGTGGCCGAAGGAGTCCAACAAGAACGCCAAGGTCTGGCTGCAGCAGGCCGGCGGCGAACTGCTCGGCGAGGAGTATATTCCGCTCGGCAGCTCCGAGTTCGGTCCGGTGCTCAACAAGATCCGCGAAGCCAAGCCGAACTTCATCTTCTCGACCGTGGTCGGCGCATCCGATATCGCCTTCCACAAGCAGTTCAAACAGGAGGGCTTCAAGGTGGATTCGATGCCGATCGCCTCGCTCACGACGGGCGAAATCGAGACCCGCGCCATGGGCAACGAGTACGGCGCCGGTCACTTCCTGTCGGCCCCGTACTTCCAGGGCCTGGACAATCCGACCAACCACAAGTTTGTCGAAAGCTTCCTCAAGAGCAAGTACGGCAAGAACGGCGTCACGCACTACAACATGGAGGAGACCTATCTCTCCGCCTATGTGTTCAAATACGGGCTGGAGAAGGCGATTGCCAAAGTTGGTGTCGAGGAAGTGACGCCGCGCGCGATCCGCGACAACACCGGCGGCATCAAGGTCGAAGACGCGGTGTCGCCCGAAGGGCTGATCTGGATCGACGACCAGAACTTCAACACATGGCTCAAGCCGAAGATCGGACAGTGCCAGGCCGACGGCAGCTTCAAGATCGTGAAGTCATCCGCAGAACACGTCGCGCCCGATCCCTACTCGATCTATCCGGATCTCGGCAAATGCACCGCTGATGGCCTCAAGGCCGCTGACGGCAAGGTCCGCAAGGGCGTGATCTGACGCATCCTCGCACGACGGGCCGTCCCATGGCGCCAAGCGAATGGCGCCACGGGCCAGCCATCGAACTCACGGCGGAGTTAGGCATGGCGGTCGGATCCTTTTTTACGTCGTTCGATCTGAGTGCGTTCATCAACGCGCTGATCCTGGGTATCAGCATCGCCAGCATCTGGCTGATCGCCGCACTCGGATTGACGATCATCTATGGTGCGGCGGGCGTGATCAACATGGCGCATGGCGAGTTCATCATGCTCGGCGCCTACAGCTCCTACATGCTGCAGAGCTTTCTGGGATTCCCGTTCGTCCTGTGCGTGCCCGCCTCATTCCTGATCGTCGCCCTGGTCGGGCTGGTGCTGGAGCGGGGATTGATCCGCTACCTCTACAAACGTCCTCTCGATACGCTGCTCGCCACCTTCGGTGTATCGCTGGTGCTGATGCAGGGTGTCCGGCTGATCTTCGGTAGTGATCCAAAGTACCTCGCGGTGCCACCGATCTTTTCGAGCAACATCCAGTTTTCCTTCATCAACATCTCCGTATTCCGTGTCGTCGTGTTGCTGGTGACGCTGGGGATCGTCGCCGGGCTCTGGGCGCTGTTCTACCGGACGCGGTTTGGCGTCCAGGTTCGCGCGGTGATGCAGGACAAGGAGATGGCCGCCTCCTTCGGCGTCAACGCCGACCGAGTCTACATGCTGACTTTCGCGCTCGGAGCCGGGCTGGCCGGCGTCGCGGGCTCGCTATTCGGTGTTCTCAACATCGTTCTTCCCACCATGGGCGCGTCCTATGTGGTGCAGGCGTTCCTGGTGGTGGTGGTCGGGGGCGGCACACTGGCCGGCAGCGTCGCCGCGGGCGGTGCCACCGGCGAGTTGCAGTCGATTTTCGCCTATTTCACCAACGACACGTTCGCCCGCTTCCTGTTGTTCGTGCTGATCGTGGTGTTCCTGCGGATTCGTCCGCAAGGGCTGTTCGCCCCCTCTGCGAAGCGACGCTGAGGAGGTTGGCGGTGCGCTCGGGAAGAGGAATGCGGAAATGAATCTCTATCACAGGCCGGGCGCGCAATGGCTGGCTTATCTCGTCTTCTACGTCGTGCTTGCGGCCGTGCCGTTCGTGGTCAGCGACAACTTCCTGCTGAATCAGTTATCAACCTATGGCGTGTTTGCCATGCTCGCGCTGTCGATCAGCCTCTGCTGGGGTTTCGGCGGCATTTTGAACCTCGGCCAGGGCATTCCTTTCGGTCTCGGCGCCTATGGTATGGCAATGACCATGCAGATGCAGTCGCAGGACGCGTCCAACCCGATGCCGCCCTTCATGCTGAACAACAGCCTTGATCGTCTGCCGCTGTTCTGGGTGCCGTTCTGGAACACCAGTGTTGGGATCACCCTGGCCTTGGTCGTGCCGACGCTGTTTTGCGCCATCTTCGGCTGGCTGATGTTTCGCGCCCGCGTCTCGGGACCGTTCTTCGCGATCATGACGCTTGCCATGCTCAGCGCCTGGGGCACGCTGATCCTTGACATTCAGCCCTACACCAACGGGGTCAACGGCATCACTCCGCCAGCTCCGTTGAAACTTGGGGAGATCGTCGTCGATCCCTACAGCCCGGCTGCCTACTGGACGGTGCTTGCGCTGCTTGTGCTGGCGACTGTCGTCGCGAAGCTCATGACGCTGAGCCGGTTCGGCCTGGTCGTGCAGTCCGTACGCAACGACGCCGAGCGCGTTCGCTTCCTCGGCTACAATGTCGCGGGCTACGAGACCGCGATCTACACCATCTCGGGCTTCTTTGCCGCGGTGGCGGGCTGCTGCTGGGTGATGCTGACGCAGTACGTCTCGCCCGCCCAGTTCGACACCACCTTCAGCCTGTCGATGGTGATCTGGGCCGGCATCGGCGGCCGCATGTCTCTGATGGGGGCGATCCTCGGCGCGTTCCTGATCCAGGGCGCGCAGAGCTATCTCGGAGACGCCTTCCTCAACACCTGGCTGCTGATCCTCGGCGGCTTCTTCATCCTCGTCGTGCGCTTCCTGCCCAAGGGGCTGATCGGCCTGGTCGAAAGCGCGCTGGGAAGACTGTCCTCGTCGACGGGCGGCAAGACGGACGGCAATGGCGTGTCCTCCATCCGCAGCCGCCTTTTGCAGCAGCCGGGCGAGTGAGGAGACGGCCATGAGTTTTCTCGAGATCCGCAATCTCTGCAAAAGCTTCGACACCGTCTCGGTCATCAATGATTTCAGCATTGAGCTGGTCGAGCAGACTTTGTGTTGCCTGGTCGGACCGAACGGGGCGGGCAAGACCACGACGATGGACCTCGTCACCGGGCGGCAGAAGCCGACCTCAGGTCAGATCATCTTCTGCGACGACGACATCACAGGTCTTGACGAGCACGAAATCGCCCGTCGCGGCATCGGTCGCAAATTCCAGGTGCCGGCCGTGTTCCGCGACCTGACGGTGCGGCAGAACCTCGAGGTCGCCTATAGCCGCAGTACGCATCCGCTGAAGAACCTGTTCCGCTTCCGGGCACCGGGCTTCGCGGACAAGCTGCACGAGGTGCTGTCGGTCACCGGGCTCGGCGGCCGGCTGAACATCGAGGCCGGCATTCTCTCGCATGGCGAGACCCAGTGGCTAGAGATCGGCATGGTGCTGATGCAGAACCCGCGTCTGCTTCTGCTCGACGAGCCGGTTGCCGGCATGACCGAGTCGGAGATCGATAAGACCGCGGAGATCTTCAACAATCTCAAGCGCACCAACTCCCTTGTGGTGGTCGAGCACGACATGGCCTTCGTTCGCCAGATCGCCGACGTGGTCACCGTGATGCACATGGGAAGCCTGCTCGCGCAAGGGCCGATCAGCGAAATCGAAGCCAACGAGCGCGTTCGTGAGGTCTATCTCGGCGAAACGGGGGAAGCGTAGCCATGCTGCTCGCGATGGACCGGGTCACTTCCTACTACGGCAAGACGGCGATCCTGAAGGACTTCTCGTTCGGCATCGAGGAAGGCAAGTGTCTGTGCGTGCTCGGCCGCAACGGCGTGGGCAAGACGACACTGATGCGCACCATCATGGGGCTGACCGACCGATCAATCGGCGACATCACGATCAAGGGTACCGAGATCGGCTCGTCGCCGACTCATGTCCGGGCCAAGCTCGGTATCGGCTACGTCCCCCAGGGGCGTGGAATTCTCTCGGAGTTCACCGTCCGGGAAAATATCCTGCTGGGCACCTTCGCACGCCATGACGGTCGTCCGGATATCCCCGAGGTTTGCCTTCAGATGTTCCCCTATCTAAAGGCGAACCTGGACCGCCGGGCAGGGCTGCTGTCCGGCGGTCAAAAACAGCAGCTCGCGATTGCGCGCGCGTTGGCCGTCGACCCGAAGATCCTGCTGCTCGACGAGCCGACCGAAGGCATTCAGCCGAACATCGTTCACGAGATCGGCGAGACCCTCATGACTCTCAATCGCAAACTCGGAATCACGCTTCTCCTTACCGAACAGCATATTCGGGTCGCCCGGCGGCTGGGAGACGCGTTCCTGATGGTCGACAACGGCCGCGTGGTCGCAAGCGGGCCGATGGCCCAACTGACCGACGATGTCATTCATCATTACCTCACCATTTAGCCAACCGGAGCAGACCGATGATTCCGATACCGCGACCGTCAACGCCCGATGCGCAGCGCATGATCAAGGAGCACAAGGAGTGCATCGACTCGATGAAGGGCGTGGCTGGCAACAGCGTGCTCAAATGTGCGACGCCCGGCGACACCACGACGGTCACCGGTGGAATCCACGAAGACTTCCAGCTCAATCGCGTCTTGCTGCGGATGCGCGCCGCTCCGGCCAAGGGCAAGCTCGTCGTCGTCTGCACCAAGGTCGAGAAGGAATGGCGTATCGCGCGGCTGTCGGGAATCCGCGGCGTTCCGCCCGAGTTCGTGAATGACAAGGTCTACGACAACGAACAGGACCCGCAACACGACATCTTCCTGATGCGGCTCGAAGAATATCCGGAACAGGACGGATTTCCGGAACACTTCCGCGAAGGATGGAAGCGCCGCGACGACATGTGGACTGTGACCTGATTGGTATCGAAGCGAAACGTCTACGATTGAGGGCACGAAGATGAGTTGGATGAAGATCACGGGGTACGCGGACAAATTCAGCGTGCACCCGGGAGACACGATCAAGTTCTATGTGAACTGCGACGGTCCGGCCGAATACAAGGCCGAGATCGTCAAGATGATCCATGCGGACACCAATCCACGCGGGCCCGGATTCATCGAGGAGAAGATCGAAGCCGCCTGCAACGGCACCTACAAGGGCCTGAAACAGGAGATCTACAGCGGCTCCTACGGCTTCGTCGTGGACAAGCCGCAGTTCTGCCTGGAGAGCGTGACGCTGCAATGCTGGATCTGGCCGACCACGCCGAAGACCCATCCGAAGTACTGGAAGCACGGTGCCCAGGGCCTCGTCACGAAATGGCTTGACGGCAAGGGCTACGGTCTCTTCATCAACGAGGAGGGCTGCGTCGAATTCCGCATCAACGACCAGGTCATCACGACCGGTGCTCCGCTGCGCGATCACGCCTGGCACTTCATCGCGGCGACGTTCGACGGCAAGCCCGGCGAAGTGGCGCTCTACCACGAGCCGCAGGTCGTGTACGCGCTCGATCCGGAGATCCCGCCCGTCAGCAAGAAGCTGTCGACCAAGCTCGCCTACACGCCGGGCACGCCGACCGTGATCGCCGGCTATTGTGGTGCACTCAGCGACGCGCCGCAGGCCAGGGCGTCGGTTCCGTCCGGCATTCTCATCAAGGGGCACTACAACGGCAAGATCGACAGCCCGCGGGTCTGCAACCGCGCTCTCAGCCGGCTCGAGATCGAGACCATGAAGCTCGGTGCGCAGCCGGGCCTCACGGAACGGAGGAACTCGGGTCCGACCGGCAAGCTCTCCGAGGCGATCGTCGCATCCTGGGATTTCTCCGACGGCATCAACACGCTGGTCGGCAAGGACAAGGGGCCGTATCTGTTCGATGCGACCATCGTGAATTGCCCGACACGTGCGATGACCGGCTACAATTGGGAAGGCCAGGTGTTCGACTGGAAGACCGCGCCGGAACAGTACGGCGCCATCCATTTCCACGACGACGACATCGACAACGCCCGATGGCAGGTCAGCTTCGAATGGTCGGTGCCAAAGGGTACCAGCAGCAAGTTCTATGCGGCGAAGCTGACCTCGCAGGACGGAGCTGAGGACTACATCCCGTTCTGGGTCGTGCCGCGTGTCGGCGAGGAGACCGCCAAGATCGCCTTCATGGTGCCCAGCATCAGCTACATGGCCTACGCGAACGAGCACCTTGCGAACAATGCCGGCGGCGCCGAACTGCTGGTCTATCGCGTGCCGATCATGCAGCAGCAGAACATGTTCCTCTCGGAACACCGCGAATATGGCGGATCGATCTACGATACTCATACTGACGGCAGCGGGCTTTGCCTGTCATCGCGGCTGCGCCCGATCCTGAGCATCCGGCCGAAATACGATCATTTCCTCGCGCAGGCGCCATGGCAGTATCCGGCCGATCTCCACATGATCTACTGGCTGGAGAAGAAGGGTTACGAGTACGACGTGATCACCGACGAGGACGTAACCTATGACGGCCTTGCGCGGCTCGAGAACTACAATGTGATCATCACGGGCTCGCATCCCGAGCACAACAGCGGCCCGCAGCTCGACGCGCTGCACAACTACATGCAGCGCGGTGGACGCTTCATGTATATGGGCGCCGACGGCTGGTATTGGGTCCATTCCTACCATCCGGCCTATGATGGCCTCGGCCGCGGCGTCATGACGGAGATGCGACGTTGCGAGAGCGGTATCCGCACCTGGCGCGCCGATCCCGGCGAATACTACCATCAGGGCACCGGCGAGCTCGGAGGCATGTGGCGCTTCCGCGGCCGCTACCTGCACACCGTGGCCGGCACCGGCATGTCGTCGGAAGGGTTCGACATCTCCTCGTACTATTCACGAACGCCGGAGAGCAACGATGCGCGGGTCGCTTGGGCATTCGAGGGCATCAACTACGACGAGAAACTCGGCAATTTCGGTCTGGTCGGCGGCGGTGCCGCCGGCACCGAGCTGGACATCGTCGACACCATGCTCGGCAGCCCGCCGCATACACTGGTTGTCGCGACGTCGGCCGGTCGGCATACCGAAGGATACCTGCTGGTCATGGAGGACTACGGCTTCAATCAGCAGGGGCTTGACGGCACCCAGCATCCGCGCGTGCGCTCGGACATTGCTTATCATGAGACGCCGAATGGCGGCGCGTCGTTCGCTTTCTCGTCGATCGCGTTCTGCGGCGCACTGCCCTGGAACAACGGCGACAACAATATCTCGACGCTGGTCGGCAACGTCCTCAACCGCTTCATGGCGGATGGTCCGCTGCCGATGCCGGATCCGGCCGCCATCGCTCATCGCGGTCGCGCGGACTACGATCCGCCGATGAACAAGGCGCGCAAATAGCACTCATCGCCAGCAGAACGGGGCGGGCCGTTGCGGCGCCGCCCCCGCTCAACGGGGCGCCGCATGCTTACTCATCCCGAAACCATCTATATCGACGAGGGCGTCGATTTTCTCGACGCCCGGCTTTATTCCGCCTGTCGTGCACCGTTTGGCCTTGCGATCATGCTGCCGCGACGGGCCTATACTTCGGAGGTGTTTCAGCGGCTCGAGAATGAGAAAGTCTGGACCCGCGACTGGGTCTGTGTCGGTTCCGCGCCGGAGATCGGTGAGCCCCACGATCTCCTGCCGTACACGATCGGGCAGCATGCCATTCACGTGCAGAGGCAGGAGGATGGCTCGCTGATCGGACGCTTCAACAAGGCGCAGCACGGCGGGTGCCGCGCCATTCCAGCGCAGTGCCGGACCGGGAAGAAGACCAAATGCTCGTACACGTCCTGCGGCTACAGCCGTGACCGCGACGTCATTCAAGGTGGCGTCCTGACGGAGCTGACGCCGCAGATGGGGCAGTATCTCGGCGCAGTGCCGGAGCGGCTGATTCCGGCGAAGGTGAAAACCTCCGGTCCGCTCATATTTGCCAATATCGATCCGACTCCCGACGTCGAGCGTCAATTCGACCAGCCTGTCTGGCCGCAGAATCTGGTGAGGCTCAGCGGGCATTGGCAGGAGCACCGGTCCAACTGGAAGCTGGCGGGCGCAGCCCTGGTGGATGTTGCGCGCTCCTACGAGGCGGGAGGCGGAGCCGTCAACCACGTTGCGGCGGAGTGGTGCTTTCCGAATCTGGTGTTGATCAGGACGCGGCACGCCACGCTCGCGATCGTGCTTCAGCCCACGGCGATGGACCAGACGTTGTGGCGGCTTTCCTTCTTCAGTCGCCCCGATCTGTCGTACGCCGAACATGACGCTGCCTGCGGCGTGCTCCTGCGGCTGCTTGAGAAAGCTGCCGCGGAGGCGACGTCGCGACAGGGCGATATCGAATTGTGTTTGTCGGGGGAGACGACGGAGCGCAGCCGCGCCGGCTGGCAGTTCAATCAGTTGCTAATGCAGCGTATCGCCGAGCGTCACGTCTCCTACTGGAATGCCCCATTGATGCATGCGTGACGGAGCCCACACATGGTCTTCAGCGTCCAACAGGTCAAGTACGAGTTTCTCGCCTACATCAAGGAGTTCGACCAGTCGTTCCCGCATTGGTGTGTCGGCATTTCCGACACCCCCAAGGAGACGCTGTTCGACAAGCACGGTGTCCGCACCGGCGAGGATCCCTGGCTATACAAGCAATTGCTCACGCACAGGGCCGCGCGGACGGTCTACGACTACTTCGTCCAACATCTGAAGACGGCCGGTGTCCCGCCCGAAGGCGAGACGAATGAGTTTGACTGCGTCTATCTGTTCAAGATGGCCCCCCACACCCGCCAGTAAGGAGAGTCCCATGCCGACCGCGAGCGATGGTGAAGCCGCTTTTCTGGAACGCGACTACGGGAAGGCCCGACAAATCTGGGAACCGTTGGCGCAAGCGGGAGACGCCCAGGCCGAGGCATGGCTTGGGTCTCTCTATGCCAACGGGTTGGGTGTCGAGCGTGACGCTTCGCATGCCTTTGGGCTGTACCTGCGTGCCGCCGAGAAGGGCAATCCGCTCGCCGCCAACAATGTCGGAGCGATGTATGCGAAGGGACAGGGGATCGTCGCGGACCTGGCGCTGGCCGCCTCCTGGTTTCGCCAGGCGGCCGAGCAGGGCGATGTCCTCGGGCAGTTCAACTACGCCGCGTTGCTGACCAAGGGACAGGGTGTTGCGATCGACATGCCGCGGGCTGTCGAGTGGTATCGGCGCGCAGCGATGGCCGGGCATTATCCATCGCAGGCTCGGCTTGGTTATTGCTGTGCCAGGGGACGAGGCACCACGGTCGACCGTATCGAGGCTTTTGTCTGGCTCAGCGCAGCTGCCAGGCACGGTGTCGGCCTCGCCATGGCGGAGCTTGAAGAACTCGTGCGGAGTATGAGCGAGGACGAGAAGCGGGAAGGCCGCCGCCGTCTTGGCGAGCGCAGCAGCCCGCAGACGGCCGCGCTGACGGTCTGACCGGTATGGCGAGCCTGCGGTTCAGCTAATCCGTAGACGGGCCCGTGCTGCCTGAAGCGTATTGTGCAACAGGCAGGCGATCGTCATCGGGCCGACCCCGCCCGGCACGGGCGTAATGGCCCGCGCGACAGTCACGGCTTCGGCGAACGCGACATCTCCAACCAGCCGTCCCTTTGCCGCGCCCGCTGCGGGCAACCGGTTGATGCCGACGTCGATGACGATCGCGCCGGGCTTGATCCAGTCGCCGCGCACCAGTTCGGGGCGACCGACCGCCGCGATGAGGATGTCGGCCATCCGGCATAGCTCCGGCAGTTCGCGGCTTCGGGAATGCGCGGTCGTTACCGTGCAGTCGGCCTGGAGAAGGAGTTGTGCGATCGGCCTGCCGACGATATTCGAGCGGCCGATAACCACGGCGTGCAATCCGACGGGCGTGGGCTCCACCGATCGCAGCAGCAGCATGCAGCCGAGCGGCGTGCAGGGAACCAGGCCGGTCAATCCGCTTGTCAGCCGCCCGGCATTCTCGGGATGGAAGCCGTCGACGTCCTTGGCGGGATCGATGGTGCTGATCACCAAGTCGGACCGGATATGGACGGGGAGCGGTAGCTGCACCAAGATCCCGTCGACGGTATCGTCGGCATTCAGTCGCGCGATCAGCGCAAGCAGATCCGTCTGCGATGTCTCGGCCGGCAGCCGGTGCTCAAAGGATCGCATGCCGACTGCGACGGTCTGGCGCGCTTTGGATCCGACATAGACCTCGCTAGCCGGATCGTTGCCGACCAGCACGACGGCGAGGCCCGGCCTGCGGCCGGCATGCGCAGCCCACTGCGCGACGTCGATGGCGAGCTCCGCCCGCACTTTGTCCGCGATCGCCTTGCCGTCGATGGTGCTTGCCTGCATTTTCAATCCCTGAAAACCACCGTCTTTCGTCCGTTGAGAAGCACGCGGCCGTCGATGTGCCAGAACACGGCGCGTGACAGCACGCGCCGCTCGATATCGCGGCCCTTGCGCACGAGATCGTCCGGCCGGTCCTGATGGGAGATGCGCTCGACGTCCTGCTCGATGATCGGGCCCTCGTCGAGGTCGGCCGTGACATAGTGCGCCGTGGCGCCGATCAGCTTGACCCCGCGACCATGCGCCTGATGATAGGGCTTGGCACCCTTGAAGCCCGGCAGGAATGAATGGTGGATATTGATGCATCGCCCGGCGAGCCGGGTCGAGAGGTCGTCGGACAGGATCTGCATGTAGCGCGCGAGCACGACGAGGTCGATCTGCCGGTCGTCGACGATTTGCCAGATCCTCGCTTCCTGCTGCTCCTTTGTCTGCGGTGTAACCGGGAGATGATCGAAGGCGATACCGCTCAGATCGTGGTGGACGTAGGTTTCGCGGGGATGATTGGAGACAATGCCGGAGATGTCGATCGCGAGTTCGCCGATGCGCCAGCGGTAGAGCAGGTCGGCGAGGCAGTGGTCGAAACGTGACACCAGGATCAGGACCCGCGCCTTGTCCGACGTTGCGCGCAGCTTCCATTGCATGGTCAGGCCCTCGGCCAGTTCCGACAGCGCGACCCGGCAAGCAGTCAAGTTGTCGTCCGCGACGAAGTTGAAGCGGATGCGCGCGAAGAAGAGATTGGTCTCGACGTCATCATACTGATGGGCTTCCTGAATATTACCGCCCACGTCGAACAGCGTTCGTGCCACCGCGGCGACAATGCCGGGCCGGTTCGGACAGGAGAACGTCAAAATATAGCTGCTGGCGGTCATGGTGCGGATCGACGGTGTTGAAGGATTTCACAGATCGGCTGGCGGATCCTGCCAGGTCAAACCGTATTCGGCGGCGCTTTCGGAGAACCAGTGCCAAAAGCTGTGCGCGAGGCTGCGGAACAGGCTGATCTCGAAGCAGGCACTCCCGTCAGGCGCGTCCTCGCGTCGCCAGATCGTGGCGCCGATATGGGACACGATCGTGGTGGCGGCGTCGCCGCTGTTGAATGCGCGTCCGTCGAGATCGATCGGGAATCCCTTGGCGAGGGCCTCCCTGATCGCCCTGCCGCCGACCCGAAACACCGCGTAACCGCCGCTCTGATCCGATATCGACGCTGTCCCGCCTACCAGCGACCTGAAAGAGGCATGGAAAGCCGGCGTGTCGGCCTCGCTCATGACGAACCAGGTTTGCGGGCCGAGGCCGACGAATGCGATGTCGCGACCTGTCACGAAGGCGGGGCGCTCGGGCAGATCCGCCTGGCAGGACTGCGCAATGCGCGAGCGCAGGGCGTGCTCCTGTCCCCGGCGGGCCTGCATGGTCATGAGCGCGAGACCGCGACGCTCCATGATCGTCACCCCGCCGCCTGGCGCGCCGCGCGGGACTGAAGACAAAGCGGATGTCGGCGACAGCTCAGCCATGGAGATTTTTTCCTTCGGGGTCGAGGAAGACCGGCGGCACCACCTCGACCAGGGTGTCGCCGTTCCGGACCGGATCATAGGCGCGCACATGCTGGCCGTAGCGGGAGGGGCCATGCTTGAGCAAGCCGAGCCCGATCCAGTGCCCGAGCATCGGAGAGAAGGCGACGGAGGTGACGTATCCTTCGTCGTGCTTCATGGTCGCCGCGGCACCCGGCGCGAGGAAGTGCGCGCCGGCGCGGAGCCGTTCGCCGCGATCGACGGGTCTGATGCCGACCAGGGCCGGCCGGTCGGCGGCGGTCAAGCCGGGGCGCTGTGCCAGAACCCGTCCAATGAAGTCCTTCTTCGGCGACATCATGCGGCCGAGGCCGAGATCCGCTGCGGTGGTTGTGCCGTTGAGCTCGTTGCCGGCGACATGTCCCTTCTCGATGCGCATGACGCCGAGCGCTTCGGTGCCGTAGGGGACCGCGCCGTATCCGGCTCCGGCATCCATGATTGCCCGGATCGCCGCGTCGCCGAACGTCGCCGGCACGGCGAGCTCGTAGGCGAGCTCTCCGGAAAACGAGACGCGATAAATGCGTGCCGATACGCCGCGCCAGGTGAACTCGGCGCAACCCAGATAGGGCAGCGTCGCGTCCGACACGTCGTAGGCGCCGCAGAGCAGGCGTGCCAGGAGATTGCGTGAGCGTGGGCCGGCGATCGAATATTGCGACCACTGCTCCGTGACCGACGCGAGCTGAACGTCGAGCTCCGGCCACAGCACCTGGCGGGAGTGCTCGAGATGCTGCATGACCTTGCTGGCGTTCGCCGTCGTGGTCGACATCATGTAGTGATCGGGCGCAAATCGCGCGCTGGTGCCGTCATCCATCACGATGCCGTCTTCGCGCAACATCAGGCCGTAGCGCACCTTGCCGACCGGCAGCGTCGAGAACGTGTTGGCATAGACGCGGTCGAGAAATACCCCGGCGTCGCTGCCCTGGACGTCGATCTTGCCGAGCGTCGAGACGTCGCAGACACCGACCCGCTCGCGTGTCTCGCGCACCTCACGGCTCACCGTCGCCAGCCAGTCCGTCTCGCCGGGTTGCGCGAACCATTGCGCGCGCAGCCATTGTCCGGCCTCGACGAAGGTGGCGCCGCTTTCGTTGGCCCAGCCGTGTCCGGCCGTCAGGCGGGTCGGCCGAAACTCTTTGCCGCGATGGTGGCCGGCAAACGCCGCGATTGCGACCGGCGTATAGGGCGGACGCAACATGGTGGTGCCGACATCGCTGATGGCTTTGCCGGTCAGCTCGGCCATCATGGCGTGGCCGTTCAGGTTCGAGGTCTTGCCCTGGTCGGTCGCCATGCCGAGCGTGGTGTAACGCTTGAGCAGCTCGACGGACCTGAAGCCTTCGCGCGCGGCGAGCGCGACGTCGTCGCTGGTGACGTCGTTCTGAAAATCGACGAACGACTTCGAACGCGAGGCGGCGACATGCCAGAGCGGCGTGACACCGTCGAACTCCTCACGGGCTTGTGGAACAGCCATCGCCTTTGCGGCGAAGCCCATGGTTTCTGCCGCTTGCGTTCCGGCCATGATGCCATCACGCAGGGCGCTCGACAGTGTGAAGTGGCCGGCGGCGGCGCCGACCACCGCCATACCAGGCGGCGCCTTGCCGGGAATGAAACTTGCGACCTTGTCGGACCATTCCGGACGGTTCCCCAGATGGGTCGCCAGCGCCAGATTCGCATTCCACCCACCGGAGACGGCCAGCAAGTCCACCTCCAGCTCGCCGGTGCGATTGCTGCCGTTCCGGAATACGATGGTCTTCAGCTCGTGGCCGCCGCGCGTATCGATGACCTGCGCGCCTGCGATCACCGCGATTCCCAACTCTTTCGCACGGTCCGCGAGAGCCCGATCGACCTGCGGCCGTGCGTCGAGAATGGCCGCGACCTCAATCCGGTGTCGCGCCAGGTCGAATGCGGTGGACCACGCATCGTCGCAACTCGCGAACACGGCTGCACGACGGCCGGGCGCAACCGCGAACCGGTTCAGATAGGTCCGCACGGCGGACGCCAACATGACACCGGGACGGTCGTTGCCGCCGAACACGATCGGCCGCTCGATCGCGCCGGCGGCTAGCACGCTGCGCCTGGCGACGATCTTCCAAAGCCGCTGACGCGGCTGGTGCGGTGCGGGCACCAGCAGATGATCGGACACCCGCTCGACTGCGCCGTAGGTGCCGCCATCGTAGACACCAAACACGGTGGTCCGGAGCAGCATGCGGACGTTTGACAAGGCCTGCAGCTCGGCGACGGCCTGCTCGGCCCAGGTCGCCCCGGCAAGGGAATCGACCTCGCATGTATCGGCATTGAGCCGTCCGCCAAACACGAAGTCTTCCTCGCAGAGAATGACGCGCGCGCCGGCCCGGCCGGCTGCCAGGGCTGCCGCGAGACCCGCGGCTCCACTTCCGACGACGAGAAGGTCGCAGAAGGCGTGTGTCTTCTCGTAGCCGTCGGGGTCGGCTTCGCCGCTGGCGCGTCCGAGACCCGCCGCACGGCGGATCGCTGGCTCATAGACCTTCTCCCAGAAGGAAGCCGGCCACATGAAGGTCTTGTAGTAGAAGCCTGCGACAAACAGGGGTGAGAGCACCGAGCTGAGTGCGCCGACATCAACCTTCAGCGACGGCCAGCGGTTTTGGCTGCGCGCCTCGAGCCCATCGAACAGTTCGATCGTGGTGGCGCGCGTGTTCGGCTCGCGTCGCGCATTGCGCCGCAGTTCGACGAGTGCGTTGGGCTCTTCCGAGCCGGCGGTCAGGATGCCGCGCGGCCGGTGATATTTGAACGAGCGGCCGACCAGCCTGACTCCGTTCGCGAGCAGCGCCGCGGCAAGGGTGTCGCCGGGGAAGCCTGAATACGACACCCCATCAAAGAAGAATCGCAGGCGCGTTGTGCGATCGATCTGTCCGCCGGTTGCAAGCCTGTGTGGTCCAGCGGGATTGACCATGATCAGGAGCCCGCGAATGCGGTATCGAGAATCTCGTGCGTCCGCGTGTCGCGCCGCACGCGCAGCCAGCCCCGGCAGCCATTGGCGTGGTACCAGAGTTCCTCATGCGGGCCGGCGGGATTGTCTCGGAGATACACCACCTCATAGAATCGCCGCTGCGCGTCGGGCGCCGCGGGATCGGGGCGCGCTGCAGTGTCGCCGTGATAGATATACTCGCTGAGGTCGCGCTCACCGCAATAAGGACATCGGATACGCATTTCGGGACACTCGTCGCAATCTCAATGGAGGTTGGGTTGGGCGCCCTGGCCCTTTTCGTCGATGAGATGGCCAGTTTCGAAACGGTCCAACCGGTAGTCGGACGCGACCTCATGATGTTCGTCGCGCGCGAGCAGGTGCGCGAAGCACCAGCCCGAAGCCGGCGTCGCCTTGAAGCCGCCATAGCACCAGCCCGAATTCAGATAGAGCCCGTCGAGCGGCGTGCGGTCGATGATCGGCGAGCCGTCCATCGACATGTCGAGCAGGCCGGCCCAATTACGAAGGATGCGGACGCGTCCGATGATCGGCATCAATGCCATGCCGCCTTCGCAGACGTCCTCGACGACGGGCAGGTTGCCGCGCTGCGCATAGGAGTTGTAGCCGTCGATGTCTCCGCCGAACACCAGGCCGCCCTTGTCGGACTGGCTGATGTAGAAGTGGCCGGCGCCGAAGGTGACGACACAGGGGATCAGCGGCTTGACGGCCTCGGACACGAAGGCCTGTATCAGATGGCTCTCGATCGGCAGCCTGAGACCAAGCAACTTCGCGACCCTGGAGCTGCTGCCGGCGACCGCCAGTCCGACCTTTCCGGCATGAATGGTGCCACGCGTGGTCTCGACGGCGATCACACGATCGCCTTCACGCAGGAAGCCGGTAACCTCGCAATTCTGCACGATGTCGACACCGAGATCGCTCGCACCGCGTGCGTAACCCCACACCACGGCGTCGTGACGGGCAGTGCCGCCGCGACGCTGCAGCAAGCCGCCCTTGATCGGAAAGCGGGCATTGTCGAAATCGGCGAATGGCAGAATGCGGCGAACGGCGTCCGTGTCGATCAGCTCGGCGTCCGCTCCGGCCAGCCGCATGGCGTTGCCGCGGCGCGCGAAGGCATCGCGTTGTGCATCGGAATGAAACACGTTGAGCACGCCGCGCTGACTCACCATGGCGTTGTAGTTGAGCTCCTGCTCAAGCCCCTCCCATAGCTTCATCGACCATTCGTAGAACGGCTCGTTTCCGGGAAGCAGGTAGTTGGAGCGGATGATGGTGGTGTTGCGTCCGGCGTTGCCGGAGCCGATCCAGCCCCTTTCCAGCACCGCGACGTTCCGCAGGCCGTGCTTCTTTGCAAGATAATAGGCTGTTGCGAGACCGTGGCCGCCGCCGCCGACGACGACGATGTCATAGCTCGGCCGCGGCTCGGCATCGCGCCATGCAGGCTGCCAGTCGCGATGGCCGCGCAGCGCCGCGCGGGCAAGGGTGAGGAAAGAGTATCGCATGAGCCGCAAAACCGGAGACCAGCTTGTGAGCGGGAGCATGTACTGATAAGTACGTAGCAGCATGGCAAAAAACGACGTAAACTTATCTCAAAGCGACACACCTCGGATGAGCCGGGTCGGCTTCCTGCTCATCCCGGGCTTTCCGCTGATGTCCTACGCGTCCGCGATCGAACCGCTTCGTGCGGCCAACGTTCTGACCGGACGGGTCCTGTATCGTTGGCGCCACATTTCGATTGAGGGACAAGAGATCGTCGCTTCCAATGGCGTGCGGATTCAGGCGGACGCGAGTATCGCCGACATCGGGCGGATGGATACGATCATCGTATGCGCCGGCGGAAATCCGCAAAGTTTCCGTCATCCGGGCACGATGGCGTTCCTGCGCAAGGTTGTCCGGCATGGTGTGCGGTTGGGGGGAGTGTCGGCTGGTCCCTTCCTGCTTGCCCGAGCAGGCGTGCTGGACGGCTACCGATGTACGCTTCACTGGGAGCACATCCCGGCATTCACCGAAACATTCCCCTTCCTGCATCTCAGCCAGGCGTTGTTCGAGATCGATCGCGACCGGTTTACCTGCGCGGGCGGTATCGCGGCATTGGACATGATGCACGCGCTGATCCGTATCGATCACGGCGCGCGAGTGGCGGCCGCTGTCAGCGACTGGTTCCTGCAGACCGAAGTCCGCCGCGGCGAAGTGGCGCAACGTCTTTCCCCCACCGAGCGCTTCGGCGTCCATCATCCAAAGCTGGTCGTCGCGCTGTCCCGGATGGAGGGAAACGTCGAGGCCCCGCTGACCCCTCGTCGGCTGGCGCGGCACGCCGGAGTTTCGGTGCGGCAGCTCGAGCGGCTGTTCGCCAAATATCTGCGCACGACGATCACGCGGCGCTATGCGCAAATGCGACTTGAGCGCGCCCGGCTGCTGCTGAGACAGACGTCGATGCCGATCGGTGAAATCGCGGCGGCTACCGGCTACGGAACGCCGGCAAATTTTTCACGGGCGTACCGGGGGCAATTTGGACTTTCTCCGCGCCAGGAGCGTCTCGTCGAATGATGGCGTGGAGTTCATTCTGAGCCCGAGATCGCATTTGCTACGGTTCGCGCCCATGTTGCCGCCGAAATATCTGGCAGAGCTGCCGCTCCATTGTGCAATCGCGGAGCCGCAACGACCATCCGTATCGATTGGACTTTTGAACGTTGCTGCTGAAGGACCGAGCGCGGCGCCTTGAATACGGCTGTCTCGGATGACAATTCGGGTAGCTGGCGCGTTGGCTTGAACGGCGATGCGTGCGTTGGCACGATCTTGGCACAAGGAGAGGCGTTCGATGCTCTTTCCCTGCATCCGATCAGACTCACCGCTCTCCATCATGGCGAAGTGGGCAATCTTCGGAGAACAACGTTGATGCTGCGTATCGAGTGCGTATTGGGAAGCCGGGTGGAGCCCGAACTCTCCGAGCAACTGCACAGGCTCGAGCATCGGGGGGCGGTCGACATCGTGACCATCCCGGTAGTCGATTTGGCACGACGTCGGCTGCTGATCACCACGAGCGGCGGCGAAGAACTCGCTATCGCGCTGCCCCGGCATCAAAAACTGTTCGATGGCGCGGTTCTTCTGCTGGAGAAAGAGCGGGCGATCGTGGTGCGGGCGGCCACGGAGCGCTGGCTGCGGCTGGAGCCGCGCTCGTTGAGCGACGCGATTGAGCTCGGCTACCAGGCGGGCAATCTCCACTGGCGCGTTCGCTTCGAGGGAGAGGTTCTGCTGGTGGCCCTCGAAGGACGTCCGGAAGACTACCTTGCCAGGCTCGAGGGCCTCATCGAGTCCGGCCGCGTCGGGGCCGGCGTGATTGAGCAAGCCGTCGATCATGAAGCTGCGCCTTTCGCGGAGCACGGGCACCCCCACTCCCGCCCTCCTGGTCACGGCCACTAGCCATGCTGTCGACGCTTCGCGCAATGTGGCAGGCTGACGGAGCCTTTCCCAGCGGATCGTTCGCATTCTCCTACGGACTGGAGGGCGCGATCGCGCTGCGGGAGGGAATGCAGCAGGCAGAGTTTGCGCAGCTGATGCACGCAATCATCCGGCATCGTTGGGCGACGTTTGACCGTATCGCGCTCGTGCGCGCGTTTCGGGCCGGCGCGGACCTTGCGACAATCGCCGGCATAGATCGCGAGGTCGAGGCGTCGACGCTGTTCAGTGCCTTGCGTCGGGGGTCGCGGCGCAACGGCGCCTCGTTTCTCGCCACGCACGCGCGGCTCGGCAATGAGTCTGCGGTTAGTCTGCGAGACGCCGTGCGTCGCGGCGAATGTCTCGGTCACATCGCCGTCATGCAGGGAGCGGTCTGGTCTACGGTCGGGCTCGACGAGGAACTCGTCCAGCTGACCAGCGGCTACGCGGCGGTCTCCGGCCTCATCACCGCCGCCATACGTCTCGGCGCAATCGGCGTGCTGCAAGGGCAGACGATCCTGCGAGATTGCCTGCCGCTGATCCAGCAGTTCGTGGTGCAGCCGGTGGCGATCGATGCCGAGATGGAAAGCTTTCTCCCGTTCCTCGACGTCGCGTCCGCGCGGCACGAGCAGGCCGATCTCAGACTGTTTGCCAATTGAGGTGATGCGGCATGTTATTGACCCCAACCGAGCTTGAACGACTGACGATCTTCAGCGCCGCCGGGCTGGCGCGGCGCCGCCGCGAGCGTGGCCTGAAGCTCAACTATCCGGAGGCGGTAGCTATCATCACCGACGAGATACTCGAAGGCGCGCGGGATGGCCGCTCGGTGGCCGATTTGATCGGGTTCGGCTCGACGATTCTGACCACGGCAGACGTGCTGCCTGGCATCGCCTCGATGATGGACATCATTCAGGTCGAGTGCGTCTTTCCGGACGGAACCAAGCTTGTGACCGTCCACGAGCCGATTCGTCCTGCGCCGGGTGCTGAAGCCGATCCCGAGCATCCCGGCAAGGTGCAGGCACTGGACGGCTCGATCGAGCTCAATGCCGGCCGGCGCAAGGTCACGTTGACCGCGGTCAATACCGGCGATCGGCCGATCCAGATCGGCTCGCATTTCCATTTCTTCGAGGTCAACAAGGCGCTCGAATTCGACCGCTCCGCCGCGTTCAACATGCGCCTCGACATTCCGGCCGGGACGGCGGTGCGGTTCGAGCCCGGCGGATCCAAGGAAATCTCGCTGGTGGAATTTGGTGGGCAGAAGGAACTCACCGGTCTTAACAACTTGACCAACGGCCAGGGCGGAGATCCGGCTGTGCGCGATGCAGCTTTGGCGCGCGCCAGGTCGCGCGATTTTCGCGGGGCGTAGTTGGCAAACACCAATAAATTGAGGGGACTCACGTGACCAGGATCGACCGGCGGGACTACGCCGCCCTCTATGGACCGACTACCGGCGATTCCGTGCGTCTCGGCGACACCTCACTTTTCGCCGTGGTCGAGAAGGATCATGCCGTCTATGGCGACGAATGCCTGCATGGCGGCGGCAAGACGCTGCGCGACGGGATCGGCATGGCCGGCATCACCAGCGCCGAGGGGGCGCTCGATTTCCTGCTGTGCAACGTCACCGTCATCGATCCCGTCATCGGCATCGTGAAGGGAGACCTCGGTATCCGCAACGGACGAATCGTGGGTATCGGCAAGGCTGGCAATCCGGCCATCATGGACGGCGTCGATCCGTATCTGATCGTCTCGACCGGCACGACCGTCCGCGATTGCGAGGGGCTGATCGCGACTCCCGGTGCAATCGACGTTCACGTCCATTTCGACAGCGCCGGCCTCGTCGAGCACGCGCTTGCCAGCGGCATCACGACGATGATCGGGGGATCACTTGGCCCCATTACCGTCGGCATCGACTCCTCGGGTCCATTCAACACCGGGAAGATGCTGCAGGCAGCCGAAGCCTGGCCGATGAATTTCGGCTTTCTCGGCCGCGGCAATTCGCATCGTGCGCCGCCGATGGTGGAGCAGCTCGAGACCGGCGTCATGGGTCTCAAGCTGCATGAGGACTGGGGTTCGATGCCGGCGGCGATCGATACGTGCCTGCGCGTCGCCGACGATTACGACTTTCAGGTGCAGATCCACACCGATACGCTTAATGAATCCGGCTTTGTCGAGAACACGCTCGAAGCGATCGGCGGCCGCACCATTCACATGTATCACACGGAAGGTGCGGGCGGTGGCCACGCACCCGATATTATTCGCGTCGCCGGGGAGATGCACTGTCTGCCGTCATCCACCAATCCGACCAACCCCTACACGGTCAACACGTTCGACGAACATCTCGACATGACCATGGTCTGTCATCACCTCAATCCGTCCATTCCCGAGGATGTCGCCTTCGCCGAGAGCAGGATCAGGGCGCAGACCATTGCTGCCGAAGACGTGTTGCATGACATCGGTGCGATCTCGATGCTGGGTTCTGACAGCCAGGGCATGGGCCGTATCCACGAGGTGATCTGCCGGACGTGGCAGCTTGCTTCCAAGATGAAGGATCAGCGGGGCCCGTTGCCCGAGGAACGGCTGGGTTTTGGCGACAATGCCCGGATCCGCCGCTATATCGCCAAATACACCATCAATGCTGCAAGGACCTTCGGCATTTCCGACCACGTGGGCTCGCTGGAGGCCGGCAAGCTCGCCGACATTGTGGTGTGGCGTCCTGCATTCTTCGGCATCAAGCCGGAGCTTGTCATCAAGGGCGGGTTCATCGCATGGGGCGCCATGGGCGACAGCGCGGCGTCGCTGATGACCTGCGAGCCCATGCTGATGCGGCCGCAATGGGGCGCATTCGGTCGTGCGCCCGCCGCCCTGTCCGCCTGCTTCGTGCACCCGCTGGCGCTTGAGCGCGATCTCGGAGGAGCACTTGGACTTTCGAAGCAGCTGCTGCCGGTCGGCAACACGCGCAAGCTCAGCAAGCGCGACATGCTCTGGAATGACGCCTGTCCCAACGTGTCTGTCGATCCTGAAACCTTCGAGGTCTTCGTCGATGGCGTGCTAGCGACCTGTGAACCGGCGCGCGAGTTGCCCTTGGCGCGACGCTACATGTTGAGGTGAGGTGATGCGTGTTCAGGCCGCCTTCAATTTACAGGCAGGCCGTTCCGGCCCGGGTGCTGCGCGCGTCGGCATCGGTGGCCCGGTCGGCTCCGGCAAGACCGCGCTGATCGAGGCGTTGATCCCCGTGCTGCAACAGCGCGGCATCGATTTCGCCGTCGTCACCAACGATCTCGTCACCAAGGAGGATGCCGAGCGGCTGCGGCGCTCCGGATTGATCGATCCCGCGCGCGTGACCGCGGTCGAGGCCGGTGCTTGCCCGCACACCGTGATTCGTGAAGACCCGACCCTGAATATCGCTGCCGGCGATGATCTTGAAGCCCGCTTCCCCGGTATTGAGCTGATCTTGTTCGAATCGGGCGGCGATAATCTTGCCTCGACCTTCTCGCTCGATCTGGTCGACTGGTGGATCTTCGTCATCGACGTGGCCGGAGGAGACGACATCCCGCGGAAGAAGGGGCCTGGCCTGTTGCGCTGCGACCTTCTCGTCGTCAACAAGGTCGATCTGGCGCCGTATGTCGGCGTCAATATTGATCGTATGCTGGAAGAGGCAAGAGCGGTACGCAGCGGTCGCGCCGTGATTCCGACTAATGTGCGTGGCGGGTTTGGAATCGAGGAGGTCGCGGATGCAATCTCTGCCTCTGTCCTCTTCCGCGTTTGATACCGGCCGCGCTGCGGAGGCTCATGTTGTGGCGGAGCGGGCCGGCGGCCGGACTATCCTGCGCCGCCAGCATGTCGGTTATCCGCTGCATGTGACGCGGGGCTTCTACCTCGACGCTGCGCGGCCCGATGTCCTGACGCTCTACATCCAATCGGCATCCGGCGGGCTCTATGCAGGCGACCGTTTGACGCTGGATGTCGACGTCGGCACGGAAGCGGCGCTCCATCTCACGACACAGGCCGCTACCGTCGTACATCACGGACGAGGGGGCCGCTCGATGCAGCAGTTGCGCATCCGTGTGGGCCCGCGGGCGTTCTGCGCCATATCAAGCGACCCCTATGTGCTGTTTCCCGGCGCAAACCTTGCGCTCGACGCCACCGCCGTGGTTGGGGAGGATGCCGTGCTGGTGCTGGTCGATGGCCTCGCGGTGCACGATCCGCGATGCTCGGGACATGGCTTTGCCGAATATGTCACCCAACAGCGCGTGATGCGGCCGGACGGCAGACTCCTGCTGCTGGATCGCGGGCGTCTCGCGGGCGGGCAACTGCGAAACGGCGCGTTGGGGACCATGGCGGCAGCCGCAAGCGCCTTGCTCGTGGCACCACGAGACAAGCTGCCCGGCATCTTGTCGTTGACCCAGGCTGCGGACGAATGCGGCTGTCTTGCGGGCGCATCGGAGGCACCGAACCAGGCCGGGCTTGTGGTGCGCATGCTTGCGCCCGACGGCGGAGTCCTGACGCGCGGAATCGAAGCTGTGTTTCAAGTCGCCGCCCGCGCGGCGCTGGGCATAGAAGCCGCGCGACGGAGGAAGTGACAAGGATCGCGGTGGCCCCAAAAATAGATCGAGGTCAAGCCTGGTGTTTGCTGTCGAGAACAACGTTCCGAGTTAGGATGCCCGCCGATGAGAAAACAGCGCCTCCCCCTGTTCGTTCGTTTGCCGTCGTGACGCCTTGCAAGAGACCGCTCCGGATCGTCTTGGCGCGCCGGGCGGATCGTTGGAGCGGCAGAACTGCCTGAAGGGTGACACCGGACTCATCCCGGAACACGGCCGGTTCTGGCTAGCCCCTCGCGCTGGAACAAATCTGCCCCCTTTCATCACGCCGACACATATGTCATTGTAAGAATACAAATGCTCGAACTGGCCAGCAGGCCAGCTAACCGGGCTTTGACAGGGAGGACCTTCCATGAAGAGAGCAGCATTCTTGGCGGCTTTGTTCACGGTTTTGGCGCTGGTGTCCCCGGCGAAGGCCGCGCGAATCGAGGTGCAATGGTGGCACGCGATGAGCGGCGTGCTGGGCGATCGGCTCAATGAGGTCGTCGAGAAATTCAACAAGTCCCAGGACAAGTACACCGTCGTTGCCGTGGCCAAGGGCAATTACGACGAGGTGACCAACGGGGTCATCGCCGCCTACCGCGCCAAACGGCCGCCGGAGATGGTGCAGATCGCCGAGCGCGGCTACATGACCATGCTGCTGTCGGATGCCGTGGTGCCGGTGCAGGATCTCCTGGAAAAGCAGGGCTACAAGATCGACTTCGCCGATTTCATCAAGCCTGTTGCGAGCTTCTGGAGCTACAAGGGGCGGATGTCGGCGCTGCCGTTCAACTCATCGACGCCGATCCTCTGGTACAACAAGGATCACTTCCAGAAAGCGGGCTTCGACAAGCCGGCCGACACCTGGCAGGAACTGGAAAAGCAGCTCTACGCCATCAAGGCCAAGGGAATCAGCGAATGCGGCACCGTGCTGCCCGGCGACTTTTACTGGAGCCTGCTGGAGAACTACAGCGCCATCAACAATCAACCCTATGGCACGCTGGCCAACGGGTTTGACGGTCTCGGCACCGAGTTCGTCTACAACAAGACCAAGGTGGTCTCGCAGGTGGCGCGGCTGAAGAAATGGCTCGATGACGGCATCATGCAGATTGCCGGTCAGGGATTCAGTCCGGAGCAGTTGTTCACCTCGGGCCGCTGCTCGACCTTCGTCAACTCGACTGCCTCGCACGGCAATATCGAGCGCAACGCCACCATCAACTGGAGCGCCACGTTCCTGCCGCATGAAAGCGACATCGATCCGCCGCTCAACAGCACGATCGGCGGCGGCGCGATCTGGGTGATGAAAGGCCACACGCCGGAGCGCTACGAGGCTGTGGCGGCCTTCCTCAACTTCATCGCCCAACCGGAAACCCAGGTGTGGTGGCACGGCGCCACCGGCTACGTTCCGGCGACCAATCGCGCTTACGAGCTTGCGCGCGAGCGAGGCTATTACAAGGATCACCCGACCCGGGAGATCGCCGTGCTACAATTGTCGCGCGGGACTCCGAACGAAAATTCGCGCGGCTTCCGCTTCGGAAATTTCGTGCAAACCATGCTGGCGCAGCGCCAGGAGGTGGAGGCGGTCTTTGCGGGCCAGAAACAGCCGCAGCAAGCTATGGATGACGCGGTCAAGCGTGGCAACGAGATCCTCCGGCAGTTCGAGAAGCTCAATGCCGGGAAAAACCTCGACGGCGATCGCTAACGGCCATGACCGCGCGTTCGTCAGCGACGTGGCGTGACGTGGCTGGGTCCGCGCAATCGCGTTCCGCTGCATTGCCTGCCGGGCAGGTCTCGCGCGGCGCGGCGGCCGATGGCGGCCGGGCCGTTGCGTCGTCGCGGAAGAGGGCGCGGCCGGCACTGGAGGCGGGCCTGAAGCGGGCGAATTTCGGCGAGGGGCCGGGCCTGCCGACCTTGCTGCTGCTGCCGCAATTTCTGATTCTGCTGTTCTTCTTCTTCATCCCCTCGCTGCGGGCGCTGACGCAGTCGGTGCTGCTGTCCGATCCCTTTGGCACGACGGTCCAGTTCGTCTGGCTCGACAATTTCAAGGCGTTGTTCGCCAATGGCGAGTACCGCCAGTCGATGTGGGTGACGTTGCAGTTCACGGTCGGACAGAACGTGCTGACATTGCTGGTCGCCCTGGTGCTCGCCTTCGCCACCGACCACATCGTCCGCGGCCGTTCGGTCTACCGCACCATCATTCTCCTGCCCTATGCGATTGCGCCCGCGATCGCCGGCATTCTCTGGGCCTTTCTGTTCAACCCGGCGGTCGGGCCGCTTGCCCAGATGCTGCACGCGCTCGGAATTGGCTGGGATCCGAACCTCAATCCGAACCACGCGCTGATTCTAGTGGTGCTGACCGCCTCGTGGAAGCATATCTGCTACGATTACATTTTCCTGGTGGTGGGCTTGCTCGCCGTGCCGGTCTCGCTGATGGAGGCGGCGGCGGTCGACGGTGCCGGCCCGATCCGGCGCTTCGTCTCGATCGGCCTGCCGATGCTGGGGCCGACCGTGTTCTTCCTCGCCGTGATGAATTTCATCTACGGCTTCTTCGAGACGTTTGCGATCATCGACGCCGTCACCAGGGGAGGACCCGCCGGCGCCACCAACATTCTTGTCTACAAGGTCTATGTCGACGGTTTCGTCAATCTCGACCTCGGCTCCTCCGCCGCACAGTCGGTGCTGTTGATGAGCTTCGCGCTGCTCTGCACGCTGCTGCAGTTCCGCTATTTCGACCGCAAGGTCAATTACGGAGTTTGAGATGGTCGAGCGCGCACCTGTTCTCAACTTCTTCTGCCATGCCATTCTGATCGCGGGCGCGCTGATCGTGTGCGTGCCGCTCTATTTCGCCTTTGTCGCCGGTTCGCTCACGATCGGCGACGTGCAGAAGGTGCCGTTGTCATGGCTTCCGGGCGATCAGTTCTTCGCCAATTTGCAGGCGGCCTGGGCGAAAGCGAATTTCAGCCGCACCTTTGTCAATTCGGTCGTCGTGGCGCTCGGCATCACCGCCGGCAAGATCGTGGTATCCTTGCTCTCGGCCTTCGCCATCACTTATTTCCGCTTTCGCTACCGGATGCTGGCATTCTGGCTGATCTTCGTCTCGCTGATGCTGCCGATCGAGGTCCGGATCGTGCCGACCTTCGAGGCGGTCGCCAACGCAGCGCTGCCGTTGCAATGGGTTGTTGATGCGCTGCATGTTGCCGATCTCTGGAGCTGGATCAGCGGCCACGAGATCACGATCGCGCTCGAATGGAATATGGTCAACACCTATCCCGGCTTGATCCTGCCGCTGATGGCCTCGGCGACAGCGACTTTCCTGTTTCGCCAATTCTTCCTGACCGTGCCAGACGAGCTCTGCGAGGCGGCGCGGCTCGACGGCGCCTCGCCGCTGCGCTTCTTCTGGAGCATCCTGCTGCCGCTGTCGGTGCCGAACATGGTGGCGCTGGCGATCATCCTGTTCCTGTTCGGCTGGAATCAATATCTTTGGCCGTTGCTGTTCACGACCGACAAGGACATGGCGACTGCGATCATTGCCCTGAAGAGCCTGATTCCCCGCTCGGACAGTGAACCAGCCTGGAACGTCGCCATGAGCGGCGCGCTGCTGACCATGTTGCCGCCGACCTTGGTGATTCTGCTGTTGCAGCGCTGGTTCCTGAAGGGGCTCGTCGACAGCAGCAAGTAAGGAGAAGCAAATGGTCTTCATTGCCGGACACCGCGGCGCTCGCGACCTTTGGGCCGAGAACAGCCTGCTGGGCTTCCGGAACCTATGCGGCCTTGGCGCCGACGCAGTCGAGTTTGACGTGCACCAGAGCTCGGACGGCGGGATCGTCGTGATCCACGATCCCTTGCTTGACCGCACCACTCATGATGCCGGGCCGGTCGGCGAGCGCAGCCTGAACCGGCTGACCTCGACGCGACTGCGCGATGCCGGTGATGAGTGCATTCCGACGCTATCGTCGGTGCTCGACGTGTTCGACTCGACCGGGCTCGAGCTGCATATCGAGATCAAGACCGATGCCCTGGGCAACGCCTATCAGGGACTCGAGGCGAAGCTGATCGAGGAGATCAGGCGGCGCGACCTGGAGCGACGCGCGATCATCACCTGTTTTGTCCCCGAGGTAATCGAAACGGTGCGGCGCCTGTCGCCGCATGCACGAGTGCTGGTGTCGCTCGATCGTCGCTCGGCGGAAATGATGGGCGGGTTCAGGCCGGCGCTGGAGCGGCTCGCCAAGATTCGCGACTGCATCGTGGCGATCGAAAAGTCGCTGCTGGCGCCGGCGCTGCCACTGGCGCTAGGCATCCTCGGTACGGCGCGGCTCGGCGCCTGGGTCACCAACACGCCGGAAGACATCAACTATTGGTTGGCCCAGCCGGTGCGGCAGATCACGACCGACCGGCCCGATCGCGCTGTCGACATCAGGCGCAAGCGCGCGGCAGTCCCGGTAGCGACATGACCGCAGGGATTTCGCGACGGCGTTTGTTGACGGGATCACTAGCGAGTGCCGCGCTCGCCGCGCCCTTCGGCGTCGTGCGCGGAGCGCCCGTTCGTTTCAGCGCCGATCCCTACACGCTCGGCATCGCCTCCGGCTGCCCGCGCGCGGACAGTGTGATCTTATGGACGCGCCTAGCGCCGCGGCCGCTCGAAGACGGCGGCATGCCTGATGCGCCGGTCGAGGTGGAATGGCAGGTTGCCGAGGACGAGAAGTTTGCACGTGTCGTGGCGCGCGGTACTGAGCACGTGACGGCCGATCTAGCGCATTCCGTGCATGCCGAGGCGAGGGGGCTGCAGCCCGATCGCATCTACTGGTACCGCTTCCGCGCGGGTAGCGCCGTGAGCCCGGTCGGGCGCACGCGAACCGCGCCGGCCGGGCACAGGGCGCGCGTCCGCTTCGCCTTCGCCTCCTGCCAGCAATATGAGCAAGGCTTTTTCAGCGCCTATCGCGACATGGCCACGCGCGATCTCGATCTGGTCGTGCATCTCGGTGACTATATCTACGAGCGATCCTGGGGATCGCGCCATGTGCGCCAGCACGGTGTCGGGGTTCCGACGACGCTCGCCGAGTACCGGAACCGCTACGCGCTCTATAAGGGCGATACCGATCTGCAAGCCGCGCACGCCGCCTTTCCATGGCTGTCGATCTGGGACGATCACGAGGTCACCGACGATTACGCCAATGACCGGTCCTACACGGTGCGGGACCCCGGCCAGTTCCTGAAGATTCGGGCCGCCGCCTACCAGGCCTACTACGAACACATGCCGCTGCCGCTGTCGGCGCGGCCGCGCGGGCCGGACGCGACGATCTACGAGCATTACAGGTTCGGTGACGTGATGGACGTTCTGCTGCTCGATGACCGGCAGTATCGTTCGGCCTCGGCATGCGTGAATGGCGGGCGGCCGACCTGGATCGTTCCATGCGCGGAGCGGACCGAGGAGGCGCGGACCATGCTGGGCCGCGCGCAGGAAAACTGGTTCGACGAGCGCCTCGGCAACTGCCACGCGCCCTGGACGATCATCGCGCAGCAGACCCTGATGGCGCAGGATCGGCGCGGCGCCGACGACGACGACCACTACTGGATGGACGGCTGGGACGGCTATCCCAGCGCGCGCCGGCGGCTGCTCGATGCTTTCGCCGCGCACCGGACGCGCAATCCGGTCGTGATCGGCGGCGACCGCCACGCCTTCTTTGCCGGCAGCCTGAAGCGCGATTTCACGAAGCCGGACGAGCCCGCCATCGCGACGGAATTCGTGGGCACGTCGATTACGTCGGATGGTCCGGGCGAGGCCGCGACGCGCAAAGCGATTGCCGACAATCCGCATCTGACGTTCGCCCGCGGCGACAAGCGTGGCTTCGCCACTGTCGAGCTCGATGCGAAGACCTGTACCGTCGGGTTCGAGGCCGTCGACAACGTCAAGGAGATCGATAGCGGTGTGCGGCGGTTGGCGACTTTTGTTGTCGAGGACGGGGTACGAGGACCGAAGGTGATCTAGTATGAGCTTCTGACTGTGCTCCAGGAGATTGCGCTTTGAGTGACCAGGTTAGCTTGCGGATTGCGTGGCTTTATTACATGGAAAATTTGACCCAGGCCGAGATTGGCGAGCGGCTCGGGCTGACGCGGGCGCGCGTCAATCGTATGCTGTCGGAGGCCCGCAACAGCGGCATCGTCAGTATCCGGCTAAATTCGGAATTTGCGAGTTGCACCGAGCTGGAGCACCAACTGCGCGAACGGTGCGGGTTGGACGACGCGGTGGTGATCCCGAGCCCGGAAAACCCTGAACTGGTCGCAAGCCTGATCGGTATGGCGGCCGGAGCCTACCTGTCGAAATTTCTGGAAGAGAAGCGACCACGCACGGTCGGCATCGGCTGGGGTGCGACCCTGCGTGAAACGATCCGTCACGTCACGCCGGCGGAGTACCCGGAGCTCTGGGTTGTTTCGATGATGGGAGGCCTCTCGCGCGGCCTCGAGCTCAACACGTTCGAGATCGCGGGCGAATTGGCGCGCAGGCTACATGCCAAATGCAGCTATCTGGCCGCCCCGATCTACGCCAGCAGCAGGCGCTCGCGCGACACGTTCATGGCGCAGGAGGTCTACGCGGAGGTTCTGGAGCGGGTCGGTCGGCTCGATCTCGCGCTACTGAGCCTGGGCGATCTCTCGCCGCGCTCTCTGTTGGTGCGGCACGGTTTGCCGCCGGATGTCGCCATCGACGATCTGCGTGCGGCCGGGGCGGTCGGCGACGTGCTGGGGCAGTATCTCGATCAATCAGGCCGTCAGATCAATCACGGCATCAATTCGCGCGCGATCGCCTTGCCGATCGAAAAGCTCGCGAAGACACCGACGGTGATGCTGATTGCCGGAGGCACCAACAAGGCGCCTGTGATCGCAGCGGCGCTGCAGGGCCGGATCGGCAAGGTGCTGGTTACGGACGAGAAGGCTGCTGCCGGAGCGCTCAAGCTGATCGGCAAGCGGCAATGAGCCCGTTTCCGGGGCGCGACCGCGTGAACGCGATCGTCGTCGATGCCGGAGCCGTCAGAACATTTGTAAATTAAAAGATACATATGTATATTGGTCGTGTCGCTGCAGGGTGACGCCGAAAACATGCAGGAAGCGGAACTTTGAACATGCGCGCAGCGGTTCTCCACGATGTTCGCGATATTCGCGTCACTGAAATCCCGACACCGACCCCGGCGGCGGACGAGGTCGTCGTGCGTGTCAAGGCCGTGGGCGTGTGCGGCAGCGATCTGCATTCGTATCTGGAAGGCGGCACGACCGGCCCGACCCGCATCAATCCGTTCGTGCTTGGCCACGAGTTCTCCGGCACTCTGACCCCGGAGAGCGCGCGCCGCGCGGGATTGCCGACAGACGTGCTGATGGCGGTGGACCCGGCCATTTCCTGCGGCCGTTGCGAATGGTGTCATCGCGGCCACACCAATCTGTGCCCGAATGTGCAGTTTCTCGGCTACGCTCCGAACAATGGCGCGATGGCCGAGTTCATCTGTGTGCCGGCATCCGCCGTGCATATCGTGCCGGACAACATTGACCCGGCGGCAGCCGCCATCCTGGAAACGCTCGGCGTTGCGATCCATGCCATGGACCTCGCACGTCCGCGGCTAATGGAGACCGTCGCGGTGCTCGGCTGCGGCCCGGTGGGATTGCTGCTGATTCAGCTGGCGCGGTTGGCCGGCGCCAGCAAGATCATCGCGATTGATCCGGTCAGGGCGCGCGCGGAGCTGGCTTGCGACCTCGGGGCCGACGTCGGTTGCGGCAGCCACGAAGACGTCGCCGCCTGCACTGACGGACGCGGGGCTGATCTCGTCGTCGAGGCGACCGACTCGTCACACGGTTTCGAGCATGCCGCGCGTAGCGCCCGCATTGGCGGCCGCCTCGTCATCGTTGGAATCCCGGAGAACAATCAATACGCGCTGAGCGGCGCGGAATCTCGCCGCAAGGGTCTCTCGGTCAAATTCTCCCGCCGCATGCCCGAGGTCTATCCACGGGCAATCGCGTTGGCGGAAAGCGGTCGCGTCAAGCTCGCGCCGCTTGCAACGCACCGATTCTCACTCGAACAAACACCCGCGGCGTTCGAGCAGCAGGTCGCGCGTCGTGACGGGATCATCAAAGCGGTGATCTACCCTTAGGTGAGCAAATGCCGTTGGCTGAGCAACGAGCCATTACCAGACAAGGAGATCCACAAGCTGCGAACTTGATCCGTCGTCTCTCCCCTGAATTTGGTTCGCTTGCGAGTTTAACGAATGGCTAAAGCGCTTATCTTCGATTTCGATGGCGTGGTCGCAGACAGCGAGGTCTTGGCCAATACCGTTCTTGCCGAAATAGTGACCGAATTGCGCGTACCGACGACAGTCGCGGACTCTTACCGCTGCTATCTGGGCAACGATTTGGCGAAATCATCACCGAAATCGAGAAAACGGTCGGTCGAACACTGCCTCCAACGTTCGCTGCGCAATTTCAGGCGAGGACTTTGGACAGCTTCAGGCGGGCACTCGTGCCGATTGCCGGTATGCGGGAGTTCATTGCGAAATTCAGTCACGTGCACGGTGGGAGCTGAGCATCTACTCGAGGCCGTGCAGCAGCGCCTTGATGCAAACCCAGAAGCGATGAGCCAGCGTCGAGAGACAGTCGAGCATCCGTTCGGCACGATGAAGGCCCGCATCGGAGCGACGCACTTCCTGACCAAAACGCTTCCAAAAGTAGCTACCGAGATGGCTCTCTCGGTTCTGGCCTATAATCTGACACGGGTCATGAACATCGTCGAGATCAGGCCGCTTATCGTCGCGATCGTGGCCCGAGATTCGCCAGGTTCTGGCTGCCAGGCCGGACATCCCCAAGGCCCGTTCTTACACGGCCAAGACCCATAGCGGACTTGGGACCCGGATAGACTCGCAACTCAGAAATGGTTCGTTTGGGCCAACTCGGGTATGCTGGCTGCCTAGAAGATAGCCACGGAGAAAGAGACATGAGCGAAGAAGGTGCTCATCGGGCTTACGCTACTCCCATTGCTGCTTCCCTTGCTGAGTTCACCGAAAAGCTGATCGCACGACGAGGCGTGGAGCAAGCCAACGTCCTATTTGGAGGCCAAATCGGTCCAGCTACAGAGGCGTTGAGCGCGAGGACGAACTCCATTGGTGTCGGCGATGTAGCACCTGACTTTTCGTTGCCAACGGCGGAAAGGCGGACATGGAATCTGGCCGAACATCTTGCCCAGGGCAAATTCTCTTCTCTGGTTGTGGTTTTCTATCGTGGTACCTGGTGTGGTTACTGCAACATCTACCTCCGTGGGCTACTAGCAATTCTATCGCCGCTGTCCGACGCCAACGCTGCCCTGATCGCCGTGTCGCCAGAGGCCGCCCCGGAATCCATTGACAATGCCGGCGTCGGGTCGACCTTTCCGGTCCTGATCGATCAGGGCGGGAAAGTTGCCGAGCAGTTCGGTCTTACCTTTGAAATGAATGACGCCGCGAAAAGCATTTTGAAAAGTTCCGGCTTCGATATCGACAAACGAAATGCTGACGGCAGGTGGACTCTTCCCGTACCTGGGACATTCGTGATCGACCGTTCTGGCCATATTGCCTATGCCCACGTCGATGCAGACTATCGCAATCGGCCTGAACCGCAGGAGATCGTCACGATATGTCGGTCACTACGGCGCTAGCCAGTATCGCATCGAAGTGGGACAGAGCGATCGGGTGAGGCGGTCGGAATAAAGTTGGCCACTTCTGGCCCAAAACCGCCAACCACCGATTGACCACCGAAACCCCGTGGACAGACAGAGATAACGGTGGTCAATCGTGAGCAAGCTTCATTGATTTTGTCGGTAGCGGGCGATGACAGCTGTGGATGGGATACAGCTTCGCGTCCGCAGCACGGCCGGCCTGCGCGCTGCTCGTCGGGTTACTTTGTCGCACGCCGCGCTGCCGCCTGCGCGCAGCCCGCTGCCGAGCTCCGTCATATTTTGCAACATCTCTTTATATCGCCGCCTCATCCCGACGCCCGATCTTGGATAGAGTCGATTCGATCTGTGAATCGGAGAGATTGGCTTTATGTCGTGGAAATTCACCCGGCGGTGCATTGCGGTGTGTTGGGCGCTGATCAGTGCGAACCCGTTGCATGCGGCGCCGAACCTGGACGGCCTCGCGGGCGCGTGGTCCGGCGCCGGCTCGATGAAGCCCAAGGACGGTGCCTGGGAGAAGGTCCGCTGCAAGGTCGCCTACGGCGTCACCAAGCCGGGCAGGGCGTTCAGCCTGGATCTCAGATGCGCCAGCGATGCCTACAAGATGGCGCTATCGGCGAACATCGAGCAGAACGGCGCGCAGCTCTCGGGCAACTGGTTCGAGAGCGAGTACCGGCAGGGCGGCAAGATCTCCGGGACCGCCACCGACGACGGGCTGATCGAGGCGCGAATTGAAGGCCAGACCGTTGCCGCGCTGGTCACGATCCGAACCCGGGGCAACCACCAGTCGTTCGTGATGGACGCGCCCGGCTCATGGCTCTCGCAGGTCGCGATCGAGCTGAACAAGGAGACGCGCTGAAGCTTCGGGCTCGCGGCTTGCTCAGGACGCGGCCGCCGTCCCGGCCGGTGCGGTCAGCGGGCGCCAGGCGGCGAGCGCGGCGGTCGCAATCAGCTCGAGCTGTTGCCGGCTGGCGCCGTCGCGGGCCTGGATCGACATGCCCTGCTGCACCGTCACATAGTATTTGGCGATCGCTTCGAGGTCGGCTGCGGGTGATATTTCGCCGCGCGCGACGCCCTGGCGCAGCCGTTCGCGCAGCTCCGTCACCGTTTGCGCGCGCAGCTTCACCAGTTCGCGGCGCACAGTTTCGGAATGCTCGTTCGGATGCAGCGCCGATAGCACCACGAGGCAGCCGGCCGGACGCGAGCGGCGGGTAAACACGCGCGCGGTCTGCATCAAGAAGGTTTCGACCGCTTCGTAAGCGGTTTGCGCTTGCCTCACCGCACCCCAGATCAGTCCGCCTTCGCTCGCTGCGTAATAGTCGATGGCCCGACGGAACAGGTTCTCCTTGCTGCCGAAGGCGGCGTAGAGGCTGGGCGAGGCGATGCCCATCGCCGAAGTGAGGTCGGCCATCGAGGCGCCCTCATAGCCCTTCTGCCAGAACACTTCCATCGCGCGCGCCAGCGCGGCGTCCTTGTCAAAGCTTCGCGGGCGGCCACGCTCGGCCATTGGTTCCTGCCATTTCTGTGCCGTTCACTAAATAATTCACTTGACCTTCCGGCGCAACCGTTCTTATTTCTGTGTCGATCGTTACAGATATAGCCAGGGAGTTCCCCATGACCCAGTCGTTGCAAGGAAAGCGCGCCCTCGTCACCGGCGGCAGCCGCGGCATTGGCGCCGCGATCGCGAGGCGCCTCGCCGCCGAGGGCGCCGACGTCGCCATCACCTATGAACGTTCCGCCGATCGCGCTGAGGCCGTCGCGGATCAAATCAAGCAGCAGGGCCGCCGTGCGCTGGCCCTCAAGGCCGACAGCGGCGATGCCGCCGCCGTGCGCGGCGCGGTGAACGCGGCAGCCAAGGCGTTCGGCGGTCTCGACATCCTCGTCAACAATGCCGGCATCTTCCGTGGCGGCGGGCCGATCGAGAACCTGACGCTGGAGGACATCGACGCTACGCTGGCGGTGAACGTGCGCGCGGTGGTGGTCGCCTCGCAGGCGGCGGCTGCGCATATGGGCGAGGGCGGCCGCATCATCAATATCGGCAGCAACCTCGCAACCCGGGTGCCGGATGCCGGCATGAGCCTCTATTCGATGAGCAAGTCGGCGCTGATCGCATGGACGCAGGGCCTGGCGCGCGATCTCGGCGACCGCGGCATCACCGTCAATATCGTGCATCCCGGCTCGACCAACACCGACATGAACCCGGTCGATGGCCCGGGCGCCGAGGCGCAGCGCGGTCGCATGGCGATCAAGCGCTACGGCAAGGCGGATGACGTCGCGGCGCTGGTCGCCTTCGTCGCCGGCCCCGAGGCCGGCTCGGTCAACGGCGCCGGGCTGACCATCGACGGCGGTGCCAACGCTTGACGTTGCAGTCGAGCACCGCCGCAAGCGCGCTGTCGCGCGCGCTCGCCGCACTGGCAGCCGCGACCGCGGTCATCGTCGCCACCGAGTTCATCGTGGTCGGCCTGCTGCCGGTGCTGGCGCGCGACCTCGCCATCTCGCCGGCGGTCGCCGGCCATCTGGTCGGCGCGTTCGCGCTGTCGGCATCGCTGCTCGGGCCGCCACTGACCATTGCTGCCGCCGCGATCGCGCCGCGCACCATCCTGACCGCAACGCTCGGCCTCTACGCCGCGACCGATCTCGCCGCGGTGCTGTGGCCGGATTATTCGGTGATGCTGACGATGCGGATCGTGCAGGGCGCCGCGCTGCCGGTCTTTGTCAGCGTCGGCGCGGCGGCGGTCACCGCGCTGGCGCCGCCCGCGCGCAGAGGCCGCGTGCTCGCGCTCGCCAATACCGGCTTTGCCGTCGGCATCGTGGCGGCGCTGCCGGCCGGCGTGGCGCTTGCCGAGCGCGGCCAGTGGACGCCGTCCTTTGTCGCGCTCGCCGCGGTCTCGCTCGCCGCAGCGGTGCTGCTGCTGGCGGTGTTTCCGGAGCACAGGCCGGAGGCGCCGCGCGCCTCCGCCGCCGCAACGCTGCTGCGCGCGCCGGCCTTCCAGCTGCAGCTCGCGCTGTCGGTCGCGGTTTTCGTCGCGATGTTTTCCGCCTACACCTACATCTCGCTCTGGCTTGCCGAGGTCGCCGGCCTCGACACCGGCGGCATCGCGCTGGCGTTGGTCGGCTTCGGCGCGGCGGGCGTGCTCGGCAACACCGCCGCTGCTTGGATCGCCGATCGCGGACCGCTGCGCGCCACAGCAGTTGCGGTCACGGCGCTGGTGCTCGCGGTGCTCGGCCTGTCGCTGGCCGCGACGCCAGTGCTGCGCCTCGTGCTGTTCGTGGCGTGGGGCGTCTTCCATACCGCCTGCGTCGCGCTGTGCCAGGTGCGGGTCAGTTTTGCCGGCCGCGAGGCGCCGGCATTCGCGATGGCGATGAACATCTCGGCGGCCAATCTCGGCATTGCGTTCGGCGCGGTCGCCGGCGGCTGGGCGGTGGAGCGCTGGGGCATCAGCGCGATCGGCTGGCCGCCCCTTGCGATGCTACCGCTGCTGCTCGGCCTTGCGCTGGCGATCCGCACGATCGGCCCGCGGCGTTGCTAGCCGCGGCTTACTCGCCGGGAACGAGGGTCGCGACCGGCGGCCGGGCGAGGCGGCGGTGCCGGCGGCGGGACAGATAGAGCAGGAGGCCGGTGACAGTGAACAACGGCATCAGCGCCGCGGCCAGCATGAAGACGAGCTTGCCCGGCCATCCGAGGATGGCGCCGCGGTGGATATCGAGCACGCTGGCGAGGATGCGCTCGCCGAATGTCTTGTCGGCGTAGATGTCGGCCGAGACGAGGCGGCCGGTCACGGCGTCGATGCGGAACTCGTCGCGTGCGGTGTCGAGCGAGGAGCCGCGCGGCCATGAGCGGACGCGCACCACCGTGCCGGTGCCGGCGGGGAGCGTCAGCAGCGCCCTGCCGTAGCGGTCGCCTTGCTGTTCGAGGAACGTCGACCAGACCCGGTCGAAGCCGAGCGGCTTTGCCTCGGCGCTTGCGTCTGCCTTGACGGCATCGGCCGCGCGTCGGGGCGCTTTGGGCTGCATCGTCGCGGCGGTGGCCGAGGGACGCGCGAGCAGCCAGCTGGCGCCGGCCTTGTACCACTCGTAGGAATAGGTCAGGCCGGTCAGCGCCGTCACGAGGTAGACCGGCAGCACCCAGGTGCCGATCACGGCGTGCAGCGAGCGGTGCAGGCCGCGGCCGCGCAGCGCAAGGTTCGGCTTCAGCCAAGTCCTGACGCTGCGGGCGCGGTGCGGCCAGCGCAGCACGAGGCCGGAGAGCAGCATCACGATCAGGCAGATCGCCGCCGCGCCGGTGATCTTGCGGCCATAGCCGTTGCCGTCGCCGGGCAACAGCAGCCAGCGATGCAGCTTGCGCACGGTGGCGAAAAAATCCTCAGTGCGCGGCGAGCCGAGCAGGTGGCCGTCATAGGGATCGACATAGACCGAGGACGGCCGCGTGCCGCCTTCGCTGCGGGCGAAGCGGATGCGCACCGCGGCGGTCGGATCGCTCGCCATCGTCACCGCCGACACCTTGCCGAAGTCGCCGGCCGTCTGCAGCCGCGCCACCAGCTCGTCCGGCGTCAGCCGCCGCGCGGCGCTGGCATCGACGCGCATGATGTCGCGGTTCAGCGCGGCCTGGATCTCATCCTCGAACGCCATCGTCGCGCCTGATACACCGACCACGGCCCAGAGCAGCGCGAGCACAAGGCCAATGACGGAATGGACCTGCAGCAGCGCGGCCTTGATCGAGGATTTGCTCATGACGACAGGGTGGGGAGGCGCACCGGAACCAGCGGGACTTGTTGCAATCGCCGCCTATTCAACAGCGCGCCGGACCCTACCGAACAGTGCGCGGCGATGCCACAAGGCTAGTTTGGAATCGATCCAGCCTGCTGTTGGAGGACCGGCGCTCCATCCACGTCATTGCGAGCGAAGCGAAGCAATCCATCGCACCGCATGCGCGGAGGGATGGATTGCGTCGTCGCTACCGCTCCTCGCAATGACGGGGAGACAACCGTTCACGACCCTTTGAAGTTCGGAATCGCAACGGCCCTACCGAGCGCCGCTCAGCTCAGCTTCACCGACATCTCCATGCCGCCCTGATGCGACAGCTCTCGCAGCCGCGCAACCACAGTCTCGGCGCGCGGATCGCACAGCACGTTGCCCATGATGTCGCTCCCAAGGGGATGATCAGGCAGGTCAGCAAGCAGCCGCCGACAAACTCGAATATCCTTCGAATTTTGTCAACGGCCGATTTTCATGGCGGATTTTGCCACCTGCGCGAGCGTCCGCGGTTACCGGCGTTCCCGGAACAGGATGACTTTACTTCGGGCCGAGCAGCGTACGCCGCTTTACCTCGCCCCGCCTGCGGCAAGGCTATCGCAGATGGCTATCAGCCACGCCCCATAGCTCGTCATGCCCGGGCTTTGGGCGAGGGGGCGCTGACGGTATTCGGAATAATGGAATAGTACCGCTGACTTGCCCGACGTGTCAAGTGTCGAACGCCGGCAGCCGCCGGCTACTTTGCATGGGGTTGTTTTTCGGCATTTTGTGGATGGGCCCCTAGAACTTCACCGTCGCCGACAGCGAGAAGCGCCGCGCGTCGCCCAGCGCCACCGTCAGGATGCTGTTGGCGGAGGGATAGTAGACGGTGTCGAACAGGTTCTTGACGTTGAACTGGTAGATCACCGGCAGCGTGTCGATCTTGGTCTCGTAGGTCGCAAACACGTCCGCCACGGTGTAGGACGGCAGCACGAAGCTGTTGGTGGCGTCGCCGGGCCGGTCGCCGACATAGCGCGCGCCGCCGCCGAGCCGGAGCCGGCCGGGCAAAGCGGTGCCGAAATCGTAGACCAGATAGAGCGAGGCGGTGTTGAGGGCGACGTTCTGCAGCTTCTTGCCGGCCAATGTCGGATCCTCGGTCACCCGCGCATCGGTGTAGCCATAGCTGCCGATCACGCTCCAATTGTCGCTCAGCCGGCCGGTGATGTCGAATTCGGCACCGTGCGAGCGCACCTTGCCGGCCGTCGTGTAGACGTTGAGGCCGGTCGCGGCATCGAGCTGGCCCACCAGCACGTTGCGCTTTTCGATGTCGTAGACCGCGACCGTGCCGGACAGCCGCTTGTTGAAATCGAACTTCAAGCCGGTCTCGTATTGCGTGCCTTCCTCCGGCGCGATGTTGGAATCGAGCACCACGCCGCCGCCATTGGCGAGCGGCGCGATGGTCGAATTCGGCTTCGCCGACTGGGTGTAGCTCGCATAGAGCGAGACCTCGTCGGTGAGCTTGAGGATTATGCCGCCGAGCGGCAGCACCTTGTCCGCGGAGACATTGGTGTTGGTGACGAACGGCCGGCCCTTGCCGGCGATCTGGTCGTAATCCATGTAGCGCACGCCGCCGACCAGCGCGAACCGCTCGGTGATATGCAGCGTGTCCTGGAAGAACAGCGACCATTGGCCGAGCTTGTCGGTCTGGGCGCTGTCGGCGGCGGAAATCGTCGTGCCCGGCGTGATCAGGCCGTAGACCGGATTGTAGAAGTTGAAGTTCGGCGTCGCCTGCCGGATCAGATTGTCGCGATAGATCGTGCGATACTGGCCGTCGCCGCCGAACAGCACCTCGTTGCGCATGTTGCCGAGCCAGACATTGCCTTGCAGATAGGAGGTGCCGTAGCTGGCATTGCTGAGCGAGCCCCAGGTGCCGTCATTGCTGCGCTTCTCGATGCCGGTCTTGGCGTCGACGCTGGTGATGCGGAGCTGGTTGGCGCTGAACGTCTCGGTGTTGTAGCTGTAGGCGGCGAACAGCTTCCAGTTCTCGTTCAACCGGTGCTCGACCGAGGCCTGGACCAGGTCGGAGGTGCCCCACATGTTGTTGAAGGGCTCGTCGAGCCGACGCGTCGCGGGGATCGCCAGCGGCGCGTTGTTGACGAAGGCGGTGCCGCGGTCGAACGGGGTGACGAATTCGCGGTGCTCGTAATTGAGCTGCACCGTGGTGTTCGGTCCATACCACGCCAGCGACGGCGCGATCAGCATCTCGCGGTGGCGGCCGAAATTGCGCCAATAGTCCTCGCTCACCCCATAGCCGATGAAGCGGTAGGCGAGGTCGTCGGTGCCGATCGGGCCGGTGATGTCGAGCGTGCCGTCGGCGCCGGTCTTCGAATTGGCGAAGGTCGAGCCGAGCAGGGTGACCGAGCCGTGCTGATAGAGCTCGGGCCGCTTGCTGATGGTGTTGACGATGCCGCCGGGATCCATGATGCCGTAGAGCAGCGAGGCCGGGCCCTTCAGCACCTCGACGCTCTCGACCGCGGCATTGAGGCTGCGGCCCTGCACCAGCGGCATGCCGTTGCGCATGATCGAGCCGTCGCGATTGTCGCCGAAGCCGCGGCGCATTACCGCGTCCTGGGTGCCGGCCAGCGTGTTGGCCTGGGTGACGCCGGAGACGTTGGCTAGCGCGTCGTCGAGATTGCGCGGCAGCTGGTCCTTCAGCACCTGCTCGGGCACGACGTTGACCGATTGCGAAGTGTCGAGCGGCGAGGCGCCGCTGCGCAAGGTGGTCGTATCAGGCATCGCGCGATAGCCGAGCTTGGCCTCGTTGAGTGCGGCCGCGGCCGCCGCGGCGCGCTCCGACGCAGTCGGCGGCGCCGGCTGGGCATTGCGGTTGCGCTGGCCGGTCGCCGCCGCGCGCGGTCGCTGTGGCTGGCCGGTCACTGCTATCGCGGGCTTGCGCTTCGGCGCCGCCGCTTCCACCGTGACCGGCGGCAGCGGCACGCTCGATTGCGCGCCGGCCGGCGTCAGCGCGGCGGAGACATCGGCAAGCAGGATTGCCGCGCCGATCAGCAGATGGTTGCGGCCGTTGTCGGCGGCACGACGACGATCGTCGACAAGCCGGCCATCAGATTTCACAGGCACTCTGAATTCTTTCGGTCACGCGGATGGAACAACGCCGCGCCTCTAGCAGCGGCCGCGCGCGAAAAGAACCGGAGCGAATTTGAAATCCCTCTAACGGGACCGATGTCGAATCATTCCAAGGAGTCGCCGCGCACGCGCATGCCTCCGCAGCCGCGTCCTGCGATTGCGGACCTTCGATACAAGCGTGCAGGCGCCGCTAGGCGACGTGCGATGCGCGCGTTACGACATCGCGAGGCACACCGGTGCCGAGCCGACCACGCCGGTGCTGACGCCATCGCGCGCCATCGACTCGATCGCACTCCAGTTCTCGCGGAAGATTCGCGCAGCCTCGCCGGCGCTGGCCGCCTGGATCGTCAGGCTACACGCGCGTCTGGTGCCATTGCTGGCGAGCTGAAAGTGAAGCACGAATCCAGACGACTGCGCGCGCACTGCGCCCGACGGTACCTGCGGCATGAAGGCTTTCCCCAAAGTGCTGTTATGCCCACCCGCCGGCAGCATTGGACCGTGATGCGGCACAGTCGTGATTCACCATGCCGCAATCGACGCCAGCGCACATTTTGTTGCGTTGTGTTGCAGGGATTCAACACCGGATGGAACCCGGCTGCCCGTCCGGACTCGCCCAAGGCGGCTACAGGTGGCGCTACATGCGGCGGCGTCCACGCTTATCACCTTGTCCGCACGCCATCGTGAAATGGGCAATCCGCTCCGCCCGTAACGGGCGAGCGCGCCCGCGCGAATACGTTGCATGAGCGCTGCAAGACCCGACAGCGGCGCCGCCACAATGAGGGAAGCAACGTCCGCATGAACCTGTCTTTCAACATCGCCGAACGCGGCGATGGCTCCTACCGTCTGCTCGCGATCCTGCGCTGGGTCATGGTCGTGATCTTCGTGTCGTTCGGCATGCAAAAGTTCACGCCGCAGTCGGCGCAGGGCATCGCCCAGTTCATCAGCAACAGTCCGCTCGTGTTTTGGCTGCAGGTGTTCGGCCTGCGCGGCGAGGCCTATGTGCTCGGCGTGGTCGAGCTCGGCATCGCCGTGCTGCTCGCCGCCGGCGCGTTCAGCCCGCTGCTGTCGGCGATCGGTTCATTCATGGGTGTGGTCACCTTCGTGGTCACGTGGTCGTTCTTCTTCACGACGCCCGGTGTGGTGAAATGGAGTGTGTCGTGGGACCCGATGGCCTGGAATCTTGCCGGCGAGTTCCTGTTCAAGGATATCGTGCTGCTCTGCGTCTGCGTCGTGCTGCTGCTGGCGTCGCTGCCGCGATCGCTGGTTCCGTTGCGCGCGAAATAAGGGCGCGCGCCGATGGTTAACCGGACGTTAATCGGCTGCCCGCCCGCGTGTTGCTCGAATCCAAGCGAGTTGTGCAACCATCGATTGACGAATTGTTGCTAGTAAGAAACATCCCCGGTTGGGAGTTGAATGTGACTAGCCCTGGAATATCGATGGCCGGCCCCGCAGGCGCCAATGTCGCCTGGCTTGGCCGGCAACTCCCATCCCCGGGGAATTTTCAACCATCAAGTTTGATTGTGGTTCCCGCACCGTGGCTGGTGAGTGGGGAGGGCGGTTGCGTTCGCCGTTGCGGTTCTGCTCGCCGCAACGGCATCGCGCCGCCCCTTCCACGTGGGGATGACGCGCGCGCAATCGTGAGTTTTGGCGAATGGACCGGGGCGGTAAGCTCTAGAAGTGGTCGCCTCTCGAATCGCTCGCCAATCCCGCTGGCGCGCCGTCGCGGATATCGTTCTGAACTTCGCCTTCATGCAACCATCGCCCCTGGTCCGGCCCGCGGCCGTCGCGCTTGCGATGCTTGTTGGCATGCTTGCAGGCGTCCGCGCGGATTCCGACATGGATGCGCAGATCAGGGACATCGTCACGACGGAGCTCGCGCCGACCGCGACCGCCGCTGATCCGGGCGGGCTCGCGGCTGCGGTCTATGCCGGCGGCCGGGTCACATTCTTCAACTACGGCTTTGCCGACACGGCCAGCAAGCGTCCGATCACCCCGGACACGCTGTTCAATCTTGCCTCGCTGCGCAAGGTGTTCGAGGCGACGCTGGTCGCGCTCGGCAGCGCGCGCGGCGAGCTGCGGCTCGACGATCCCGTCGGCAAATACCTGCCGGAGCTGCATGGCGACTATATCAGCCGCGTCAGCATCGGCGAGCTCGTCACGCACACGTCGGGACTGCTGCTGCCGACCGATCACCCGCCATGGCCAAATGAACGCTTCAGCCGTGATCAGTTCCTCGCGATGCTCAATGCATGGACGCCGCCGCCGGGCGTAGCGCCCGGCAAGCAGCGCATCTACAGCCATGCCGGCTACGTGTTGCTGCAGCTCGTGCTGGAGCGGCGCTACGAAATGCCGATCGGCGCGCTGATCGAGCGCCGCATCCTGCAGCCGCTCGGCATGACCTCGACCTTCATGCCTGAGCGGACCGAGGACAATCGCGCGGCGCTGGCGCCTGCGATCATGCAGCGCGTTGTGCAGGGCTATTCCGATCAGGGCACGCCGATCGGCCCGCCCGGCAATCAGGAGAGCTATTACGACTTTGCCGGCACCGGGCAGATGTTTTCCTCGGCGCGCGATCTCGGCATTTTCATCCGCGCCTGTCTCGACGGCGCGGTGATCGATCCCGAGCTGCGCGCCGCGCTAGCGATGACCGAGCGCGAAAGCTTTCGCATCGACGAAAAATTCGGGCAGGCGATGGCATGGGAGGATGTGCGGCTCGACGGCGTCACCATCGTCGACAAGCCCGGCGGCCTCAACAACGCCTCGGCCTATATCGGGCTGGTGCCGGCGCGCCGGTTCGGCATCGTGCTGCTCGCCAATCGCGGCGAATATCCGCACGAGATCGCGCGCTACAGGATTCTGCCTGCAATCGCGCAACTTTACCCGCCGCCGATGCCAATCCGATGACATTGCTGCGCAATCCGGAGGCGGGGAATGCAAAAATCGCAATAGCGCGGCACCATGTTCGGCTGTATAAGCCGGTAGCTTCTTCTCCTATTTGAAGAGGCTGATATGACCGATCTGCATCCTGATTTGCATTCCTGGCTCGCGCAGCAGCCGCACGGCCTGCGAACCTTCAGGACCTTCCAGCAAAAACTCGAGATTTTGAGCGAGGACGACCCCGAGCAACGCGGCGTTTGCCGGCTGTTGAGCGGTCTCGTCGGCAGCTATGTCGAGGCTTTCGATGAAGAGCCGCTGCCGGTTGCGGTCGCCGACCGCGCCTATGGCCGGCTGCTCGACCTCGTCGCAAGCCTGGATCTGAACGGAAATCCCGATCGACGCCTCGCCGACATCAACCGCGTCGCGAGCTGCAATCTGCTGAACTGATCGCGCGTTGGCCTAGTGCCGCGCAGCGACGAGCTCGCGGTACAGCGCGGCGTAGCGCGCGGCGCGATCGTGCCAGGACACGTCGGTGGCCATGCCGGCCTGCTGCAGCCGGCGCCAGGTCACCTGGTCGTTGAACAACAGGTTGGCCTTGCGCAAGGCGTGGGCGAGCGCATCTGCGGTAACAGGCGCGAACTTGACGCCGGTCGCGGCCGCGCCGCTGACCACGGCTTCGTCGAAATCGAGCACGGTGTCGGCAAGTCCGCCGACATTGGCGACGACGGGGACCGCGCCATAGCGCAGCGCGCAGAGCTGGGTGAGGCCGCAGGGCTCGAACCGCGACGGCACCGCAAGCGCATCCGAGCCGGCTTGAATCAAGTGCGCCAGCGCCTCGTCGTAACCGATCACGACGCCGATCCGCCCCGGATTGGCCTGCGCCAGCGCGGCGAAGCGATCCTGCAGGTCGCGGTCGCCGCTGCCGAGCAGCGCGAGCTGGATGCCTTCGCCGAGCAATGTCGGAATGGTCTCGAGCAGCAGATCGAGGCCCTTCTGCCACGACAGCCGGCTGATCACGCCGAGCAGCATCGCATCCGGCGCCTGATCGAGACCGAAGCGCAGTTGCAGCGCCGCCTTGTTCTGCGCGCGCCCGCCCGGCAGCTCCGCGCTGAAATGCGCGGCAATATTTCGATCGGTGGCCGGATCCCACACGTCGACGTCGATGCCGTTGAGGATGCCGCTCAGCACATCGGAGCGCTCGCGCAACAGGCCGCCGAACCCCATGCCGCCTTCGTCGGTCTGGATCTCCCGCGCATAGGTCGGCGACACCGTAGTGATGCGGTCGGCGAATTGCAGGCCGGCCTTCAACAGGCTGATGGTGCCGTAATATTCGACGCCGTGCAGCGCGTAGGACTCGCCCGGCAGGCCGAAGGTCGCGAGCATGTCGGGCGAGAATTGCCCCTGATAGGCGAGGTTGTGCACCGTCATCACGGTGCCGGGTCGCGGGCTTCCGCCGTAGTGCAGGTAGGCGGGAACGAGGCCGGCCTGCCAGTCATGCGCATGCACGATGTCGGCGACGAAGGAGACGATCGCGCCCTGGCCGATCTCGGCCGCCATCCGCGACAGCGCCGCAAAGCGGATGCCGTTGTCGGGCCAGTCGCGGCCGTCGGGGCCGACATAGGGGTTGCCGGGACGCGCATACAGATGCGGCGCATCGAGCACCAGCAGATCGAGGCCGTCATGCGCGGCCGCCAGCACACGGATCGGCCCGCCGTAAAATTCCGGCCAGTTCAGCACCGTCTCGGCGGAGCGCAGCGCCTTGAGCACGTCGGGATATCCCGGCACCAGCGTCCGCGTCGCGACGCCGTGCTGCTGCAACGCCGCCGGCAGCGCGCCGACCACGTCGGCAAGCCCGCCGGTCTTGACGATCGGGTAGACCTCGGAGGCGACCGCGAGGACGCGCAGTAGCGTCATGTCGCGAGCCTGTCGAGCATCGACTGCGTGATCAGCGTGATGCCCTGTTCGGTGGTGCGGAAGCGCTTGCCGTCGAACTCCGGATCCTCGCCGACCACGAGGCCTTCCGGAATCCGCACCCCGCGGTCGATCACGACGTTCCGCAATCGCGCGCCGCGGCCGACATTGACATACGGCATGATCACGGCGTTCTCGATGCTGGCGTAGGAATTGACGTGCACGCCGGTGAACAGCAGCGAGCGGCGCAGCGCCGCGCCGGAGATGATGCAGCCGCCGGAGACCAGCGAGGTCACCGCCTGGCCGCGCCGCCCGTCCTCGTCATGGACGAATTTGGCCGGCGGGGTGATCTCGGCATAGGTCCAGATCGGCCATGACCGATCGTAGAGATCGAGCTCCGGCACCACATCGGTGAGATCGATATTGGCGCCCCAATAAGCGTCGACGGTGCCGGCATCGCGCCAATAGGCGCGGGGATCGTCGCCGGAGCGGACGCAGGAATCGTTGAACTGGTGCGCGATCGCCCGGCCGTGCTTGACGATGTAGGGAATGATGTCCTTGCCGAAATCGTGCGCCGAGTTCTGGTCGGCGGCATCGCGGCGCAGCTCGTCGAACAGGAAGTCCGAGTTGAAGACATAGATGCCCATGCTGGCGAGCGACTTGTCCGGCTTGCCGGGCATCGGCGGCGGATCGGCCGGCTTCTCCAGGAACGACTTGATCAGGCCGGTCTCGTCGATATGCATGATGCCGAAGCCTGAGGATTCCGCCCGCGGCATTTCGAGGCAGCCGACCGTGACGTCGGCGCCGCTCTCGACATGCTGCTTCAGCATGATCTCGTAGTCCATCTTGTAGACATGGTCGCCGGCCAGCACCAGGATGTACTTGGTGCCGTGCGCCTCGATGATGTCGATGTTCTGGTAGACCGCATCCGCCGTGCCGACATACCACATTGTCTCGGAGACGCGCTGGCTCGCGGGCAGGATGTCAAAGCTCTCGTTTCGTTCGGGGCGGAAGAAGTTCCAGCCGCCCTGCAGATGCCGGATCAGGCTGTGCGCCTTGTACTGCGTCGCCACCGCGATGCGGCGGATGCCGGAGTTGACTGCGTTGGACAGCGCGAAATCGATGATGCGCGACTTTCCGCCGAAATATACCGCCGGCTTGGCGCGCTTGTCGGTGAGCTCCTGTAGTCTGCTGCCGCGTCCGCCGGCCAGCACGAAAGCGAGAGCGTGACGCGACAATGGTTCATTTCCGACGGTTATCATGGTGATCCTCCCGGGACTTTCGGCACGGCCCCGCTACCTTCTCTTGTCCGGAAGGCCTGATCGGGCGTCACGAGGCCGCCCGCGAGCGTAGCAAGCGGCCCCGATTGAGCAAAGCGGCATCGGCGGTTTTCGTTCCCGGGATTTCGGCCGCCGAGGGTCGGGGTTGCGCCTTGGTTAAAGCTATTGACGACGCGTCATTTCCGCCTACAGCAAGCCGGTCCGTCCCTGCTTCAGGCCCGCCTTCCATGACGCTTCCGCTCCTAACGCCCCAGGACATCCGCTCGGCGCTGCTGCTCCGGCATGAGATCGCGCTGCTCGATGTCAGGCATGAGGCCGAGTTCGCCACCGGTCACCCGCTGTTTGCCGCCAACATGGCCTTCGACCGGATTGCGCTCGAGGCCGCGATCCGGCTGCCGCGCAAAAATGTGCCGATCGTGCTCTATGATGACGGCGAGGGGCTGGTAGGGGCCGCGGCCGATCAATTGCGCGCGCTCGGCTATAGCGATATCGCCGCGCTCGACGGCGGCCTGCAGGCCTGGCGCGCGGCCGGTTACGAAATCTTCCAGGACGTCAATTCCTACGCCAAGGCGTTCGGCGAACTGGTCGAGGCGCGGCGGCACACGCCGTCGCTGAGCGCCGACGAGGTCGCAAAACTGATCGCCGACAAGGCCGACATCGCGATCCTCGACGTCCGCCGCTTCGACGAATACGCCACCATGAACATCCCGGGCTCGGTCAGCGTGCCGGGCGCGGAGCTGGTGCTGCGGGCGGGCCAGGCTGCGCCCGATCCGGCCACCACCATCATCGTCAACTGCGCCGGCCGCACCCGCTCGATCATCGGCACGCAGTCGCTGATCAATGCCGGCCTGCCCAACAAGGTGCGGGCGCTGCGCAACGGCACCATCGGCTGGACGCTCGCCAAACACGATCTCGAGCACGGGGCGGACCGGCGCGGCGGCATCGGACCGTTCGACGGTGCCGCCGGCAACGCGCGCGACGTCGCCTATCGCGCCGGCGTCCGCCGCATCGGTGCGAGCGAACTCACCGCGCTGGAGCGCGAGACGCAGCGCACGCTGTATCGCTTCGACGTCCGGGATGCCGACGAATATGCGGCGGGCCATCTCGCCGGCTTTCGCCACTATGCCGGCGGGCAACTGGTGCAGGAGATCGACATGGCCGCGCCGGTGCGCGGCGCGCGCATCGTGCTGACCGACGACAAGGGAATCCGCGCCGACATGACGGCGTCCTGGCTTGCGCAAATGGGCTGGGAGGTCACCGTGCTCGACGGCGGCTATGAGGGCGTGCTCGATATCGGCCCGCCGGCCGTGCTACCGAAGCCCGATGCTGCGCACCGCTACCGCCGTCCCTATGAAGGCACCGACGTGCAGGAGCAGGCGATGCAGGCCTATCTCGATTGGGAATACGGCCTCGTCGAGCAGCTTCGCCGCGACGGCACGCACGGGTTTTACGTGATTTGAAACGCAGTAAGGACAGGAGCTTTGGGCTGTGGACTATCCCCGTCATTGCGAGCGGAGCGAAGCAATCCATTTCACCGCATATGCGGAACGATGGATTGCTTCGTCGCTGGCGCTCCTCGCAATGACGGAAAACGGCTACGAAGTACCGTTCAGTCCGGCGCGAACGCGTCGTAGACCAGCTTCTTGAACACCGGCAAGATGCGCTGGCGCTCGTTCTGGGTCTGCTCCAGCATGATGTAGACCATGTCGAGCGTTGGATCGACGCCGAAATAGGTGCCGCTGCCGCTGTCCCATTTCAACTCGCCGATCAAGCCTGGCGGCGGCGGCTTTGCGTTGCCGGGATCGGTGCGCATGGCGATGCCGTAGCCATAGCCAAAACCGTCGCCGGGAAAGTACCAGTAGTCGCGGCCGACACCGGAGCCGGGGCCGATATGGTCCGTCGTCATGTCCTTGAAGGCGGCGGGGCTGATGTACCTGATACCGTCGAGCTCGCCGCCGTTCAGCAGCATCTGTGCAAAGCGCGCGTAGTCCGTCACGGTCGACACCAGCCCGCCGCCGCCGGATTGCCATTCCGGATGCGCGCGCCGGTCGCGCTCGGCGGCGACCAAGATCTTGTCCGACGGCAGCGGCTCCGCCATCCGCGCGCGTTCGTCGGCGGAATCGAGCACGAATTTGGTATCCTTCAGCTTCATCGGATCGAAGATCCGCTCCTTCTCGAACTCATAGAGCGTCTTGCCGGTGATGACCTCGATCACGCGGCCGAGCACGTCGGTGGAATGGCCGTAGCGCCACAGCGTGCCGGGCTGCCGCGACAGCGGCAGTTTGGCCAGCCGCGCGACGAATTCCTTGTTGTCGAAGGTGCCGTCGAACAGGTGGCCGGAATGGTACAGCCGCTGGATCCAGTCGGCGCCGATATATTCGTAGGTGATGCCCGACGTGTGCCGCATGATGTCCTGGATCGTGATCGGGCGGTCCGGCATCTCCAGCTTGAGGTCGCTGAGCTGGTTATCATTGGGCGGCTCGATGCCGACCTTCACATCGGCGAAGGCCGGAATGTACTTTGACAGCAGATCCTGCGGCGACAGTTTGCCCTCGTCGATCAGCATCATCGCCGCGACGCTGGTGATCGGCTTGGTCATCGAATGCAGCGCAAAGATCGTGTCCACCGTCATCGGCGTCCTGGTCGTTACGTCGCGATAGCCGAAGGTTTTCAGGTAGACCGGCTTGCCGTGCTGCTGGATCAGGATGACGGCGCCGGGCAACCGGCCGCTGTTGACCTCGTCGTTGAACAGCGCGGTGATGCGCTCGAGCTTCTCCGGCGACGGGGCAGCGATGTCGGCGGCGCGCGCGGCACCGATTGTGACGGATGCAAGACAGGCGAGTGCAAGACGCGGCACTGCGCGGAGCGTTCGTGCGGCAACGTCGATTGCCCGATGGTATCTGCGTGACATTTGAAAGTGCCGCCCTGCCTGATGTCCTCAACGCCGGATTATTAGCGCGGGCATCGCGTGCAACCTAGTCAATTTCCTGCGGCATTATTCCCGCGAACCTACACAATCTGTCGCGTCCCGGCCGGGGCCTTCACCGCGTGCGACAGCACCTGCAGCGCCTGGCTCAATTCGGCGCGGTTGCGCGCGGCGCCGAGCGAGATGCGCAGCCCGCGCGGCGCGGCCTCGCTCACGGCAAATGCGTCCTCGCCGACCACCGCGAGGCCGTTGCGCATCAGATGCGACAGCAGGTCAGTGCCGCCGAAATGGCTGGGCAGCGGCATCCAGAGGTGATGGCTGGCCGGCCGTGCCGCGTAGCTGACGCCCTTGAGGAAGCGCGCCGCGAGCTGCTGGCGGGCCGCGGCCTCGTTGCGGATGGCGCGGATGATCTCGGCGGCGACGCCGGAGCGCAGCCATTGCGTGACGAGTGCGACCATCAGCGACGGCGGCATCTGCAGCGTCGCCTGCATGCCGGCGCGCATGCGCTGCTCGGCGCTTGCATCGGGCGCCACCAGATAGGCGACGCGCAGCGCCGGGGCGATGCATTTTGCGATGCTGGCGGCGTAATAGGTGCGCTCCGGGATCAGGGACGCGATCGGCGCCAGCTGCGGTTCGAGCGGGCCGTAGACGTCGTCCTCGATCAGAACGCAGCCGCGCTTCCTGATGACCTCGGCGACCGCCTTGCGCCGTGCCTCGCTCATCGTCGCCGTGGTCGGATTGTGCTGGGTCGGCACCAGATAGACCGCCTTCGGCTTGTGCTTGCGGCAGGCGTCGTCGAGCGCGTCGGGCAGCGCGCCCTCGGCGTCCATCGCAACGCCGACCAGGCGGATGTCGCGCCGCGCCGCCGCGGCCTTGGTGCCGGGAAAGGTCAGCGCTTCCGTCACCACGACGTCGCCGGGCGACGTCAGCGCGAGCAGGGCATTGAAGATGATCGCCTGCGAGCCCGGATAGATCACGATGCGGTCGGCTGACGCCTGCGGCAGCCGCGGCTGCAGCCACGCGGCGGCGGCCTCGCGCTCCTCGGTGGTGCCGCCGGGTCGCGCATAGCCGAGATAGGCGGAGAAGCCGGCCTCGGCGCGGATGGTGGCGAGCCCCTGCGCGATGCGCAGATCGAGATTGGCCTCGACCGGCTGCGGCGGCAGGTTCATCGACAGGTCGATGTTGACGGGCGCAGGCAGGTCGGAGGCGGCGCGCGCCGTGGTCTCCGAGACGAAGGTGCCTTGCCCGACCCGGGCATCGAGCAGGCCGCGCCGCCGCGCCTCGCCGTAAGCGCGCGTCACCGTGGTGAGATCGATGTCGAGCGCGGTGGCGAGCGCGCGATGGGTCGGCAGCCGCTGGCCGCGCACCAGCCGGCCGCTGGCGATATCGGCGGCCAGCGCATCGACGATGCGCAGGAACATCGGGCCCTGCCATTCCGAAACTGTAGGGATCCAGTCCATGCAATCTGGCGCTTTGTCTTTGATTGTAGGTCTCACGAAGCATATTGTATGGATCATCAGATCAGGTCAAGGATGACGGCCATGAATGAAGCGGTTTCCCTCCCCAAGGCGATGTGGCGCGGCTTTACGATGAAGTGCCCGAATTGCGGGCGCGGCCATCTGTTCGGCCGATTCCTCAAGGTGGTCGATCACTGCGAGGTCTGTCACGAGGACTACACCCCGCAGCGCGCCGACGATTTTCCGGCCTATCTCGTCATCGTGGTGGTCGGCCACATCGTGGTGCCGGCGCTGCTCTGGCTGGAGATGAACTACGCGCCGCCGGCCTGGTTGCAGCTCGCAATCTGGCTGCCGGTGACGCTGTTCGGCGCGCTCGGGCTATTGCAGCCGACCAAGGGCGCGATCGTCGGGTTGCAGTGGCAGCTCGGCATGGAGGGGTTTGCGGCGACGCGGCGGCAGGCGGCCCCGGTGCGCGTCGGGCGGACGCGGCAAGCCTGAAGCGAGCTCACACCTGTAGCCCGGATGCAGCGAAGCGCAATCCGGGGGCTGGTCTATCCGTTGTGAAAGCGGCCCCGGATTTCGCTACGCTGCATCCGGGCTACGGAAAATCAAATCGGATGGTGATGCGGCCGGAACATGCGGCCTTTTTCCGTGACCAGCACGACCGCGAGTGAGGCCAAGGTGCACAGGAAGAAGCCGGTCGCGAATGGTAGCAGCGTGCCGTCATAGTCCTGGCCGATCGTGGTGCCGATGCCGATCCCGAGCAGCGTGGTGATGGTGCCGTAGAGCGAGGATGCGGTGCCGGCGATCTTGCCCTGCGGCTCCATCGCGAGCGCGGTGAAATTCGCCATCATCAGCCCGAACGCGAACATCATCAGCAGCGACAGCGTCATGAACAGCGGCAGTGACAGCATATCGAGCTTGACGGCGAGCAGCAGTGCGCCTGCGACCACCGCAAAGCCTGATATCGCAGCGTGCGAGATCACGCGCATGCCGATGCGGCCGACGATGCGGGAATTGAGGAAGCCGGCGATGGCGACGCCGATCGCGCAGGCCGCAAACGCCACCGGGAAATAGTGCCCGAGCTTGAAGATCTCGGTGAACACCTGCTGCGACGAGAACACGAAGGCGAACAGCGAGCCGGTCACGCCGCCGGCGGCGAGCGCATAGCCGAGCGTCTGGCGGTTGGTGAGGGTCTGGCGGAACGCGGAGAGCACCTCGGGGATCGCCAGCGACTTGCGCAGTTCCTTCGGCAGCGTCTCCGGCATCCGCAGCGCGCTCCAGGCCAGCGCAATCACGCCATAGAGCATCAGCACGACGAAGATGCCGCGCCAATGCGTCACCAGCATTACCGCCTGGCCGAATGACGGCGCGATCACCGGGACCGCGATGAACACCATCATGGCGAGCGACATCACGCTCGCCATCCGCCGTCCGGCGTAGCAGTCGCGCACGATTGAGGTCGCGATCACCCGGGTCGCCGCGGTGCCGAGCCCCTGCAGCGCGCGCGCCAGCAGCAGCGTCTCGAACGAGGGCGCCATCACCGCGAGCAGGCCGGCGATGGTGTAGACGGTCATGCCGCCGAGCAGCACCGGGCGGCGGCCGAAGCGGTCCGAGAGCGGGCCCATCACGAACTGGCCGACGCCGAACCCGACCAGGAAGATCGACAGCACCATCTGCGGCCGGTTGGCCTCAGCGATCGCAAACGCCGAGCGGATGTTCGGCAGCGCCGGCAGCATCATGTCCATCGCCAGCGGGTTCAGCGCCATGATGGATGCGATAACGACGACGAATTCGGGAAAGCCCATCGGGCGGTGGCCTGAGGAAACCCAGGCATCGGCATTGATTTCGGACACTTATGACCTCTTGGAAGCCGCCAAATCTAGCCGCTTCGCTGCGGTGCACAACGCCCGTTTCGGGATGGGTGGTGGTCGGTGAGGGATGGGCTGGGCAGGCGGCGTTTCGGGTCGCGCACAGCATCGCCTTCAATTTGGGCACCGCGCTGCCAGCGTCGTCAGATCCGGGCGCCGCGGTTGTAGCCGTCGACGAGCTGATTGTAATCGCGCATCAGACGGGCCGGCGATCCCTCCACCATCCACCCGGCGCCGGCGTTGCTCATGATCATCTTCTCACCCGAGCTGTAAGGCACCTTGTCGCGAACGCGGCGCATCAGCTGTTTCGCGGTGGTGAGGAACGATTTGGCGCTGCCGATGAACATCGAGCCGAGCTTGGCGTCGCCGTCCTTGCCGGACGCCTCCTCCGCCGCTTTCACCGTAGCCTCGTAGTCGTTGAGCGCCCGGGTGATCACATCGAGGTCGGGCTTATCGGCCTGCTGCGCGCGGAGCAGGCGCTTGGCCTGGATCATCAGAGCCTCGACATAGTAGTGCGACTTGCGGCCCTCGCTCGCCTCGATCGCGGCGAGCCGCTCGGCGGCGCGCTTGTCGTTGATGACATCGACCCCGCCGCGCAGCGCTTTGTCGGCATTGGCAAAGGCATCCCATGCCGCGACCAGACGCGGATGCAGAGCCTTGCCCTTGGCCATTTTGTCGTCCTTGTAGTTCTCCTGGCTGTAGTAGTCGTCCGCCTCCTTCAACAGCGGCTCGAGCGCGGTGACCGCCGTGACATAGGCATTCGCGGCCGCTTCGAGCTCGGCATCATGCGGCTCCATGGCGTTGGCGGCTGCGACGTCCTTGTTGCAGTCGGCCGTGTCGTAGATCGTGTAAGTGCCGTAGATGATCCGCTCCTTGCCGGTGGGGCCGTTCTTGCCGACCCAGGAGAAGTAGCGCTCGCGCGATTCGAACGAGCGTGCCGAAAGCCGGTTGATGCAGCCGACATAGGCATTGAGCTTTTGCGTCAGTTGCGCGGAAGCGGCGTTCGCCGATGACGCAGGCTGGTCCTGCTGGGCGGCAGCCGGACCGAGCGCGAGAACGAAGGTTGCAATCGCAAGGAAAGCCGTACGTCGCATCGGGAGTTTGCCCTCATGTCAGCCGGGATCCCGCTTAGCACAGTATCGATCGGCTTGGATGACGGCTATGAGTCAAAAGCGGTCGACGCCGACAAGGTCCGGCCTAATCAGCCCCGAGCATTGCCTTCAATTTCATCACCGCGCTGTCGGGTGTCGTCAGCACCGGCCTGCCGGTGACCTCCGCGACGCGGTCGGCGGCGGGCGCCATGCTGTACTGCGCGAGCGCGATCAAGTCGCAGTCGGCGAGGTCTTTCGATGCCTCAACCACTAGGCGGTCGTGTTCGGCGCGGTCGCCGCGGTCGAGCGCGGCCAACGCGCCCTCGGCGAGCTTTGGCATCAGCGTCACAGACGCGGGAAATTCCGGCGGCATCGAGACCAGCGTCGGCGGGAAGGTCGAGAGCAGGCCAATCGTTTTTCCTTGCGCGACCGCCTGCTCGATCATCGCCTCGTTCGGCTTCAACACCGGCATCGGCGCGTGCGCGCGCGCCACCGCCTCGATGCAGGGACCGAATGCCGAGCAGGTGAACAGAATGCCGTCGGCGCCGGTATCCGCTGCATAACGGCCCATGGTGAGAAAGCGCTTGGTCATCCGCTCGGTGAGCTTGCCGTCGCGCGCGAGGTCGGCGGAGAGCGAATCGTCGAGCAGGTTCATCAGCCGGGCCTCCGGCCATAGGCGTGCAAACGACGCCTCGATCGGCACGATCGAATGCTTCAGGGCATGGATGAGGGTGATGCGCATGGTCGGTTTTCTTCTCCCTCTCCCCGTTCTTCACGGGGAGAGGGCGGGGGTGAGGGGCTCTATCGGCACAACAGGTGAGAGAGAATTCGCGGAGACTCCCCCTCACCCGGATTGCATCTCGCGATGCAATCCGACCTCTCCCCGCATCCGCCTTCGCCAAGGCTTCGGCGGACAGGGGCGGGGAGAGGTGACTTCCTACTTGAACGGGATGGCGTACATCAGGCCGCCCTTGCTCCAGGTGGCGTTGAGGCCGCGTTCGAGTTTCAGCGGGCTGGCCTTGCCGACATTGCGCTCAAAGATCTCGCCGTAATTGCCGCCGGCCTTGATCGCCGCGACCAGCCATTTGTTATCGAGTCCGAGCCGCGAGCCGAGATCGCCGGAGGCGCCGAGCAGGCGCTGAACCGCCGGCACCTGCGACTTTGCCATCTCGTCCGCATTAGCCTGCGTCACGCCGAGCTCCTCAGCTTCGACCAGTCCGTAATGCAGCCAGGTGATGATGTCGCTCCAGGCCTCGTCGCCGTTGCGGGTGAACGGGCCGAGCGGCTCCTTGCTGATGGTCTGCGGCAGCACGACGTAGTCCTCGGCCTTCGGTGCGGCGGTGGCGACCGCGCCGGCGAGCGCCGAGGCGTCCTGGGTCATGGCATCGCAGCGGCCGCCGAAGAAGGTCTGGTACATGGTGTCGACGCGGTCGAACACCAGCGGCTTCCAGTCGATGCCGTTGGCGCGGCCGTAATCGCCGAGCGTCACCTCATGCGTGGTGCCCTGGGCGACGCAGACGGTGGCGCCCTTGAGGTCCTTCAGCTCCTTCACGCCGAGGTCCTTCTTCACCACAAAACCCTGGCCGTCGTAGAAATTGACCGGACCCTGCCGCAGCCCGAGCGTGGTGCCGCGCAAAAAAGTCTGCGTCGAGTTGCGGTAGAGCACGTCGATCTCGCCGGACTGCAGCGCGGTAAAACGGTTCTGCGCGGTCAGCGCGACGTAGCGCACCTTTGTGGGATCGCCGAGCACGCCGGCAGCGAGCGCGCGGCAATAGTCGACGTCGAGGCCCTTAAAGTTGCCCTGCGAGTCCGGCGCCGAGAAGCCGGCAAAGCCGGTCGAGACGCCGCACACCAGCGTGCCGCGCTGTTTGACGGTGTCGAGTGTCGCCGCGCTTGCGCCCGTGATGCTTGCGGCGAGAACGGTTGCAGTAATCAATCCCCTGTACATTGTACTCCTCCTCCATTTCATTTTGAGCATGATCCTGCCGGAAAACCGGAACCCGCTTTGCGCTAACGCGGCCCTCCGGGTCCGGATCAGGCTCCGTGACCGATATCCTTCAACGCGCTGTCTACCGCAGCGCCTAGTCTTTCGACGATCATGTCGATGTCGCCGGAAGTTGCGATGTAGGGCGGGGCGAGCAGCACGTGGTCGCCGTGCTTGCCGTCGGCGGTGCCGCCCGCCGGATAGCAGCCGAGCCCGCCGGCGAACGCGGCTGCCTTGATCCGCTGATGCAGCTTCAGCTTGGGATCGAACGACTGCCGCGTGCCGCGGTCGGCGACCAGCTCGATCGCCCAGAACAGGCCGCGGCCCCTGATGTCGCCGACATGGCGGTGATTGCCGAAGCGCTCGGTGAGCCGCTGCTCGAGCAGCTTGCCGCGCTCCTTGACCTGGTCGAGCAGCTTTTCCTCGGCGATGATCTTCTGCACCTCGAGCGCGGCGGCGCAGGCGAGCGGATGCGCCAGATACGTATGGCCGTGCTGGAACGCGCCGGAGCCGCTCCGCACGGTCTCGACGATGGTGCCGCTCGCCAGCATCGCGCCGATCGGCTGGTAGCCGCCGCCGAGCCCCTTGGCGATCGCCTGGATGTCGGGCGCGATGCCTTCCTGCTCCCACGCATGCAGCGTGCCGGTGCGGCCCATGCCGCACATCACCTCGTCGAGGATGAGGAGGGCGCCGTGCTTGTTGCAGATCTCGCGCACCGCCTTGAAGTAGCCCTCCGGCGCCGGCACGCAGCCGGCGGTGGCGCCGACCACGGGCTCAGCGATGAAGGCGGCGACGGTGTCGGGGCCGAGCCGCTGGAATTCGGCTTCGAGCTCCGCGGCGAGGCGGCCGACGAACGCCGACTCCGATTCGTCGTCGCGCTTCTCGTGATAGGCGAAGGCCGGCGTGACGTGCGAGAACGACGGCGACAGCAGCGGCGCATAGGGCTCGCGGCGCCAGGCGTTGCCGCCGGCCGACAGCGCGCCCAGCGTATTGCCGTGATAGCTCTGCTTGCGGGCGATGAAACGCGCGCGCTGCGGCTCGCCGCGCTCGATGTGGTATTGCCGCGCCAGCTTGATCGAGGCCTCGACCGCTTCCGAGCCGCCGCTGACGAAATAGACCGACGCGAGGCCGCCGGGCTCATGGCCGACCAGCCGCTCGGCGAGCTCTTCCGCCGGCTCGGACGAGAAGAAGGCGGTGTGGGCATAGGCCAGAGTCGAGGCCTGCTTGGCGATTGCGGCGAGCACGCGCGGATGCTGATGGCCGAGGCAGGACACCGCAGCGCCGCCGGAGGAATCCAGCACGCGGCGGCCGTCCTCGGCAATCAGCCAGACGCCGTCGCCGCCAATTGCCTTTGGCGGGGTCTCGCGCAGGCTGCGATGCATCACGCGGCTCTTGGTGGCGGCCATGACAGTCATCCTTTCTCGACAAAATATTGCGACATCTCGGCAAGCCGGCCTTCGGTCTCCTCCAGCTTGCGCTTGGCGCCCGCGCCGCCCAGCGTGAAGCTGACGGCGGCCAGCGACTGCGCGACCGCGATCGCGCCGGTGAGGCTCGGGAAGAAGCCGGGCGAGGCGGCGGCCTCGAACAGCAGCAGGTGATCACAGCCTTCGGCCATCGGCGCTGCGATCGTGTCGGCGATCGCGATCAGCGTGGCGCGCGCATCGTGCGCGGCGCGCGCGGTCTCGACGCTGACCGTGGTGTAGGGCGCAAAGCCGATCACGATGACCGCGTCGTCAGCGCGGAAGGCGCCGTGGTCGAGATCGAACGGGCCGGAGCCGCCGACCAGTTGCACCGCGTCCGGGCGGAACAGGCGGAGCTGATAGGTGAGCAGTTCCGCGACGCTACGGCAGCTGCGAAAGCCCGCGATCCAGATCCGGTTCGCCGTGTGCAGTGCACGCGCCGCCTCGGCGATCGCGCTCGCAGAGATCCGCGCCAGGCCTGCGGCTTCCGCCTCCAGCTTGTCGTGCACCAGTTTGACGTCGGCATTCGGCCCGGCGCGGCGGCTTTTGGCGCGGCCGGAGAACGGCGAGGTTTGTGCCGGCCGGCGCGCCTCGGTCAGCGCGGCGCGCAATTCATCCCAGCCGGAATAGCCGAGCGCCTTGGCGAGGCGGGTGAAGGAGGCGGGATCGGCGCCGGCAACCGCGGCAAGGTCGCGCATCGAGCGCGTGGTGGCGTCGTAATCATTGGCTGCGACAAAACGGCCGACTTCCTGCAAGCGCAGCGGCAGCGACGGCAGTGCGCTGCACAATTCGCTGAGGGGCGATGGTTTCGGCTGAGCCTGGGCCATGAAACATATGTTGCATGAATCTGAATTTGGTGCAACATATGAAGTGCGCAGGTTTGAGTTTGACGCGTTTTCTTCACGCGAACCGGTACCCACTTCGCTCGAAAACGCTCTTGCGCATGGCAGAAGATCGCTTCGTTCAAAGGATCCTTGTGCTGTGACGACATCGACGCCGAAACGCCCTCCCTCCCGATCCTGGCGGCTCTCGCTGGACGATCCGCGCGTCGCCGGCCTGTTCTGGCAAATCCTGGTGGTCGGCATCGCGATCGCGATCGTCGCCTGGCTGTGGTCGAACGCGGTGCATAATCTCTCGGTGCGGCGGATCTCGACCGGCTTTGCCTTTCTCGGCCGCGAAGCCGGCATGCCGATATCGGACTCGTGGATCGACTACACGCCGAAGAACACCTATCTGCGCGCCTTCATCGTCGGCCTCGTCAACACGCTGCGCGTCGCCGTGATCGGCATCGTGCTGGCGACCGTAATCGGCACGCTGGTCGGCATCGCGCGGCTGTCGACCAACTGGCTGCTGTCGCGGCTTGCCGCCGTTTATGTCGAGGTGCTGCGCGACCTGCCGCTCTTGCTGCAGCTCTTGTTCTGGTACGTGCTGATGCAGGGCCTGCCCGCCGCGCGGCAGGCCTGGAAGCCGGTCGAAGGCGTGTTCCTGTCCAACCGCGGGCTGATCCTGCCGTCGGTGCCGTTGCACGAGGCCAATCTGTGGACGCTGCTCGCGCTGATCGTTGGCCTGGTCATCTTCTTCATTGTCCGCCGCCGCCTGATCGCGCAGCAGATGCTGGACGGCAGAGCGCGGCCGGCCTGGCCTTACGTGCTCGGCCTCGTGGTCGCACTGCCGGTGCTGGTGTCGGTGCTGCTGGGCGCGAGCTGGGGCATCACGCTGCCGGAGCTGCGCGGCTTCAACTTCGTCGGCGGGCTGACGGTCGCGCCGGAATATTTTGCGCTGCTGATCGCGCTCGTCACATACACCTCCGCCTTTATCGCCGAGATCGTGCGCAGCGGCATCCAGGCGGTGCCGCGCGGGCAGTGGGATGCCGCCAAGGCGCTCGGGCTGAAGAAGAGTTTTGCCCTGCAGCACATCGTGCTGCCGCAGGCGCTGCGCGTCATCATCCCGCCGATGACCAGCCAGTACCTCAATTTGACCAAGAATTCCTCGCTGGCGGTCGCGGTCGGCTACCAGGACATCGTCTCGATCGCCAACACCACGCTGAACCAGACCGGGCAGGCGATCGAATCGATCGCGCTGATCATGATGGTGTTCCTCACCGTCAGCCTCGGCATCAGCCTGTTCATGAACTGGTACAATGCGCGCATCGCGCTGGTGGAGCGCTGAGATGAGCTCGCTCGCCCACGTCCCACAGGATCCGCTGCCGATTGGCCGGCCGCGCGTGCAGCGCACGCTCGGCGGCCAGATCGCCGTCTGGCTGCGCACCAATTTGTTTCCGTCCATCACCTCGACCATCGTCACGCTGCTGCTGGTCGCCGTGCTCGGCAAGGCCTGCATCGCGCTGTGGCAATGGGGCATCGCCAACGCGATCTGGATCGTCTCCGGCAACGACACCAGCGCCTGCCGCGCGCTGCGCGGGCTCGGCGCCTGCTGGGCGGTGATCCCGGAAAAATACCGCTTCATCCTGTTCGGCACCTATCCGTTCAACGAGCAGTGGCGGCCGGCGCTGGTGGTCGTGATCTTCATCGCGCTGTTCGTAGTCTCGAGCCGACGCAGTTTCTGGCGCAAGGAGCTGTTCCTGCTCTGGGCCGCGGCGCTGGTCGTGATCGGCTGCCTGATGTGGGGCGGCTTCCTCGGCATGTCCTACGTCTCGCAGGACCGCTGGGGCGGCCTGCCGGTGACGCTGATCCTGGCGACGTTCGGCCTCGCCTTCGGCTTCCCGCTCGGCATTCTGGTGGCGCTCGGCCGCCGCTCAAAGCTGCCGGCGATCCGCTCGCTCTGCGTGCTCTACGTCGAACTGATCCGCGGCGTGCCGCTGATCAGCCTGCTGTTCATGGCGAGCGTGATGTTCCCGCTGTTCATGCCCGACGGCGTCAACATCGACAAGCTGCTGCGCGCGCAGATCGCCTTCATCCTCTACGCCGGCGCCTACCTCGCCGAAGTGGTGCGCGGCGGCCTGCAGGCGGTGCCGCGCGGACAGTCCGAGGCCGCGGATGCGCTCGGCCTGTCCTATTGGAAGAAGAACCTCCTGATCGTGCTGCCGCAGGCGATCCGCCACGTCATCCCGCCGCTGGTCAACACCTTCATCGCCTTCTTCAAGGATACCAGTCTGGTGCTGATCATCGGCATCTTCGATTTGCTGACCACGGCGAAGACCGCGATCATCGATCCGGCCTGGCAGTCCTTCAGCGTCGAGGTTTATGTCTTCGTCGGCGTGATCTATTTTGCCTTCTGCTTCGCGATGTCGCGCTACAGCCGCAGCCTCGAGGCGCAGCGCACGCAGAATTAGAGCATGATCCGGCAAGGTGCGAAGCGGTTTTCCGAAAAGATCATGCTCAGAAAGAGATAGGCGAAGCCGGCGATCCGGCAACATGTACCGAGCCGAATGTGACACCGGTCACGCGTTGCCGTTATTTTGAAATGACGCTGTAGCACGACTCCGCAATGATCCCGCGTCCCAAGTGAAACCCAATTGGAGGGTCAACGCGTGAACGCAACACCTGAACATATCATGCAAGTCGGGTTCGGCTTCTGGGCATCCAAGACGCTGCTGAGCGCGGTCGAACTCGGCGTGTTCAGCACCTTGGCCAATGCACCCGCCGACCTGCCGACGCTGCAGGGAAAGCTCGGGCTGCATCCGCGAGCCGCCCGCGACTTCCTCGACACGCTGGTGGCCCTGAAGCTTCTGGAGCGCGACGGCGGCGTCTATCGCAATACCGCGGAGACCGATCTGTTTCTCGATCGCGCCAATCCGTCCTATATCGGCGGACTGCTGGAGATGGCGAATGCCCGTCTCTACGGTTTCTGGGGTTCGCTCACCGAAGCGCTGCGTACCGGCGAGTTGCAGAACGAGGGCAAGGGCGGCGGCGAAAACCTCTTTGCGGCGCTGTATGCCGATCCGGAACGGCTGCGGGGATTTCTGCGCGCGATGAGTGGCGTCAGCGCGGGCGCGGCCCAGGCCATCGCCGCCGGCTTCCCGTGGAAGGACTACACGACCTTCATGGATCTTGGTTCGGCGCAAGGCATGGTGCCCGCCACGCTTGCCGCCGCCCATCCCCACCTCACCGGCATCGGCTTCGACCTTCCGCCAGTCAAGCCGGTGTTCGAGGAATTCATCGCGCAGCGCGGGGTGCAGGACCGGGTCCGCTTTCAGGCTGGCAACTTCTTCGAGGATCCGCTGCCGAACGTCGACGTCATCGTGATGGGGCACATCCTCCATGATTGGGACCTTGCCGAGAAAAAGGCGCTGCTCAGCAGGGTCTTCGATGCGCTTCCGAAAGGCGGCGTGGTCATCGCCTATGACGCCATCATCGATGACGATCGCCGCAACAACGCCTTCGGTCTGTTGATGAGCTTGAACATGCTGATCGAAACCTCGGGCGGGTTCGACTATACCGGGGCGGATTGTCAGGGCTGGATGCGCGAAGCCGGATTTGCGAAAACGCGGGTCGAACCGCTGGTCGGCCCGGATTCGATGGTGATCGGGTTCAAGTAGCTCGCCGGGCGCGCAGCGGTCGATTGCGCAAGCGCTGCGCGCGCGAGGCTTTCGGCGGCGGCAGCGCCGCCGAAGGCCTGATCAAGCCAGAACCTTCGTAGAACGGCCCGCCGATCCCTGCCGGGTGGGTCGCCGCGCCTTGCCGTTCTCCAGATTTTCCGCCCGTCCGGCGGCGTCGATGATATCCTTGACCGGCACGTCCACTATTTTGACGATCCGTTTCATGCAGTCGATTGTCGAACCGCGGCGGGTTCATCGATCTATTCCACGAGCGGCGATCGGCTCGGTCTGCCTGCTGCTGTTCGTCGGCGTGGCGCGCGCCGAACCTGTCGACAATGTCGAGGTGGGGCCAACCGCGCAACGCGCGGAGCCGGCGCAGGCGGCACCTTCGCGTCCGAATCCGAACGTCGGAGAAAACAACAATGAGGCCGATCGGCCCGCGCAGGACCGTCAATCCTCATCCGCTCCATCGGCGGCACAAGCAGCACCAAAGCTCGACGGGCCGCAGCAATACTGCAAGGTGCTGGAGGAGACTGCGCTCAAGAACGGCCTGCCGCCGGATTTCTTCGTCCGGCTGATCTGGCAGGAAAGCAATTTCGATCCCAATTCCGTCAGCTCTGCCGGTGCGCAGGGCGTCGCTCAGTTCATGCCCGGCACGGCGCGATGGCGCGGTCTGGCCGATCCGTTCGAGCCATTGCCTGCGATCCAGGAATCGGCGCGCTGGCTCCGCGAACTGCGCGAGCAGTTCGGCAACCTCGGTCTTGCCGCGGCGGCCTACAATGGTGGCCCGCGGCGGGTTCAGGATTGGCTGGCGGGACGTGGCAACCTGCCGGGCGAAACCCGCGCCTATGTCAGGATCATCACCGGCAAGTCCGCCGAGGAATGGGCGCAGGGGTCGCCGGAGGATCGCGTCCATAGCGACGCCGCCCTGGCCTGCAGCGACATCGTGCGCGGCATGCTCATCAGGGCGCTTCCCGCGGGACCAAGAGAGACCGTGACATCCATCCAGCAAGCGGCGTGGGGACCCTGGGGTCTTCAACTGGCGGGTGGACCGTCGCAATCCAGGGTGCTCGCCGATTACCAGCAGCTTCAGAAACGGTTCGCGTCGGTGCTCGGCGATCGCGCCCCTCTTGTGCTGCGAACCAACCGGGCCGGACCCGGCTCGGCGTCCTGGTATCTGGTCCGGGTCGCCGAGACGACCCGCGAGCGCGCCAACCAGCTCTGCGCGCGGCTCGAGAAAATCGGCGGCAGCTGCCTCGTGTTTCGCAACTAGACGGCGCCGGCCGCGGGCGAAAATACCTTTTCAATCTCGCGTTCGCTGGCCTGCAACTTGCTGACCTCGCTGTCGGATAGCCCGTTTGGGTCAAGGCAGCAGTCGAGGTGTTTCATGCGGGGGCAGTTCAGGGTTAACGGAGTGGCTCGATTTGAGGCGCTTGATGCACTGCGGGGCGTTTGCGCGCTGCTCGTCGTGCTCTTCCACATTCCGATTTACCATGCGCTCAAGGGGACGCAGCCGTTCGCAAACCTGCAATTCTGCGTCGACATGTTCTTTGCGCTGTCCGGCTTCGTGCTCTGCCATGCCTATGGTGAACGCCTCACGCAGGGCGCCGACGGCGTTCGCTTCGCCATTACCCGGTTCGCGCGGCTGTGGCCGCTGCACGTGGCCGTGCTGGTGCTGCTGGCCGGGATCGAAATCGTCAAGCTGGTGTTCGTGCGTGGCGGCGGCTCGTTTGCCCTGGATTCCGTGCCGTTCGGCGAGGGGCGCACGCCATGGGAAGCGCTCACCAACATCCTGTTCCTGCAGTCGTTCAATCTGCATCCCGGGCTGACCTGGAACGGCCCGGCCTGGAGCGCCGCGCTCGAGTTCTACGTCTCGCTGCTGTTTGCGGCCATCGTCATCGTGTTTCCGCGTCGGCGGCGGCCGATCTTTCTCGGGCTCTGCCTCGCCGCAGGTGCGATGCTGTACGCGCTGTCGCCGACCACGTTGTTCGTGTCGAGCGACTGGGGCATCCTGCGCGCAATGTTCAGCTTCTTCGCGGGCTGCCTGGTCTACGACCTGCGGGCGCAATCGAACGGCAAGCTCGAAACGCCGCATCCGCTGGAGGTGTTTAGCGTCCTGCTCCTGGTGCTGTTTCTGCTGACCACCCCGAAGGGCAGTTTTCAATATGCGTTTCCGCTGCTCGCGGCGATCGTGATTTACGTCTTCTCGTTCGACCAGGGGTTCTTGTCGGCGCTGATGCGCTCGACGCCGCTACAAAAGCTCGGCCTGTGGTCGTATTCGATCTACATGATCCATACCTTCCTGTTCCAGCTGATGCGGATGGTCGGCTCCTATCTGAGCCACAAGCTGCATCTCGACATGATGATCTGGTACGGTGTGCTGCAGAGCATGAAGGAGGTGAATAACTGAATTTAATGCGTACAGCTTTATGAGAGATGGAGGACGGCCCTCCTGCATCGGCGTTCCAGGCGCAGATGCAAAACCACGACACTGTGGCTTCGCTTAAAAGGCGCGGTCATCAGCAAGTGTTGCAAAAGTCCCGGGTTTACGGGGCAGGTGAGTATCCAGAAGGCGAGCGAAAGCGAATCTTCCGATGACGCGTCGAAAATTATTCAGACGTCGCCAAAATCAGGGGCGCGTGCCATCCCTGAGATCAATCCGCGAGGCGCTTGGATTACTGCGCGGATGGCGACCGGCGTTTAGGGGACGCGATCTGGATACAGGCTCTTGTAGAGAACTGCAGGAACCAGTCGTTGTGATGCCAAGGGAGAAGTTCAAGCGGCGCACACCGCGAGACGAGAGTACCGAAGCACAACACTGGGGCGGATCGGCTCGTAGTAGTGATGAAGGTGCTGTAATGGTGCTGGAGCGAAGGGGTCGAAACAAGTGGGTTGCGCCCGCATGCAACTGTGATGAGCAGGAGGACATATGAGTGTAACCGGACGCAAGCAGTACGATATCGACAAGCAGACAGTGATGAAGGCCTACCGATTGGTCAAAGCCAATGCGGGCTCGGCTGGAGTGGATAAGGTGTCGCTCGAAGCATTTGAGAAGGACTTGAAGGGCAACCTTTACAAGATCTGGAATCGAATGTCTTCCGGCAGCTACTTTCCACATGCCGTTCGGGCCGTCCCCATTCCCAAGAAGAACGGCGGACAACGCATTCTAGGCGTGCCGACAGTAGCAGATCGCGTGGCGCAGACGGTCGTCAAGCTAAAGATTGAACAAGCACTCGAGGAAATCTTCCTTCCCGATTCCTACGGCTACCGGCCTGGAAAATCCGCGCTGGACGCCGTTGGCGTCACCCGGCAACGGTGCTGGAAGATGGACTGGGTGCTGGAGTTCGACATCAAAGGCTTGTTCGACAATATCAGCCATGAACTGCTTATGAAGGCCGTCAGGAAGCATGTGCAAGACGAATGGGCTCTGCTCTACATCGAACGCTGGCTAACAGCGCCGATGCAAGGCAAAGACGGAGCGACCACCGCTCGCGACCGGGGCACACCCCAAGGCGGCGTGATCAGTCCCGTCCTTGCCAATTTGTTCTTGCATTATGCGTTCGATACATGGATGGCGCGGAACTTCCCGCGGTCACCGTGGTGTCGATACGCGGACGACGGGCTCGTACATTGCCGAACCAAGGGTGAAGCGGAAGCTATCAAGGCGGCGCTGCAAGCAAGGTTCGAGGAGTGCGAACTCGAAATGCATCCCGACAAGACCAAGATCGTCTATTGCAAAGACAGCAATCGCCGGGGGAGCCATGACAGTCAGTCATTCGACTTTCTGGGCTTTACCTTTCGACCGCGCAGGGCAAGAAACCATCAGAAGAATAAGAACTTCTGCACGTTCTCGCCAGCGGCCAGCAGGGTAGCGATGAAGTCTATGCGTACGACGATCCGGCAACTCCGGCTCAGGCTTCGCTCGCAGACGGAAGTCGACGCAATCGCTTTGGAACTGAACCCCGTCCTTCGTGGATGGATGCAGTACTACGGCAGATATGGGCGGTCAGAAATGCACGACCTGTATCGATACGTCGACGAATCTCTTAACCGCTGGGCGCGACGCAAGTACAAAGGGCTGAAGAATGGAAAGGTCAGAGCCTCCACCTGGCTCAGGTTGATCCGCTGCCGTAGGCCGAAGCTGTTCGCTCATTGGGCGAGGTTGAGTTCTGCTTCGTTACTTGTTGAGAGCCGTATGACGTGAGAGCGTCACGTACGGTTCGGAGAGCGGCTCCGGGTGCAACTCCCGGGGCCGACTCACCAGGACGACAAGCTGCTGCGGCTCGGCTCGCCCGGCGTGGCGCTGGTGCTGGCGTTGATCCTCTCGGTCGTCCTGGTGGTGCCGCTCGCCGCCTTGACCTACTATTGGATCGAGCGACCCGCGATGGATCTCGGCCGCCGCTTGACCGGATCGCGCGGCAGGGCAGTGGCCGCGACCGCCTTGCGCGCAAGCGAGCCCAGCGCGGCATCGATCTAGGCCGTACTCTGCTAGCACCGTCATCCTGAGGTGCTCGCTCAGCAGCGCAATTGCGCTGCTGAGCGAGCCTCGAAGGATGAATCGGCCCGGCTGGTGGCCGTCGATCCTTCGAGGCTCGCCGAAGAGGCTCGCACCTCAGGATGACGGTATTGGCGGCTGCGCGTGCGGAGCGGGGGGAAGAGGGGCGCGTATGTGGATGGTGACACTGCGCCAGTGCCGAGTATTCTCCCTCACAAGATACTCCAACGCCGACCGCATCCACTTCACCACGAGGCACCATGACCAGCACCATCGAGGCTCCCGGCGGCTATCGGTTCATGCCGGGTGTCAGCCAGTATTCCTGCGGCATCGGCGCGCTGCCCGGCTTTGCCATCGAGCGTATCAGGTTCGCCGAGCCGGTGCCGCTGGCCGCAGGCTTCGAGCGGATCGCGCAAATCCTCACATCCGCCGAACGTCCGCTGACGGCGTTCGCCGGCTGCGAATTGCGCTCGCCGGCGCCGTTCACCGAGGACGGCTTTAGGGCGTTCAATGCGATCTACATCAGGACGCTGGTCGACTGGGGCGTGATGCGAGACGGCGTCAATCCGGTGGCGCGCAGCAATGTTTGTCCGAAGATCGATCCGCCGGCCGAACCGTGCTTCCACGCCTTCTCTTACACGGTGCCGGCGCCAACTGATGCGCCCGCCAGCTTCGTCGTCGCCGGCAGCGGCGAATCCGTCGAAGGCAAGGCCAATTATCGCGATCACACGGTTGCGCCCGGCGACACCAGCCCGGCCGGCATGCTGGCCAAGGCGAAATTCGTGCTGGACGAGATGGAACGGCGGATGCGCGCGTTCGGCGGTTCGTGGCGGGATACCACCGCCGTGCAGCTCTATACCGTGTACGACGCCTATGCCGTCCTCGAAAGCGAGCTCGGCCGCCGCGGCGTGCTGCGCAACGGGCTGACCTGGCATTTCGACCGGCCGCCGGTGGTTGGGCTCGACTACGAGATGGATTGCCGCCGCGTGCATCTCGAGCGGGTCGTGTGATGCATCAAAAGCGCGTGTTGCTGCGGGCCGAAGTGGGGCCCTTTCTTGACAGCGGTCGCGTCAACCGTTTCCTTCTCTTGACGATCAACGCGGCTGGGTGAACGCGGTGCAGAACGGATCTGTGATCAAGCGGCGAGATCTGCTCGCGCTGATCGGGACCATCGCTGGCAGTTCGGCGATGTATCACGCGATGACGAGCCTCGGCTTCGCGTCGGAATCCGCCTACAAGGGGCCGCTGAAGCTCGCCGGCGATGTGAAGGGCGCCTCGGTGCTGATCCTCGGCGCGGGGCTTGCGGGCATGACGGCGGCGCTGGAACTGCGCAAGGCCGGATACAAGGTCCAGATCCTCGAATTCAACAACCGCGCCGGCGGCCGCAACTGGACGATCCGCGGCGGCGACAGCTTTGTCGAGCTCGGTGGCTTCAAGCAGACCTGCGAGTTCGAGCAGGGGCTCTACATCAATCCGGGCCCGTGGCGGATTCCCTACCACCACCGCGCGCTGCTCGATTACTGCCGGCGGCTCAACGTGGCGCTGGAACCCTTCATCCAGCTCAACCACAACGCTTACTTGCATGCGACGCGCGCCTTCAACGGCACGCCGCAACGCATCCGCAGCATCAAGGCGGATTTCCAGGGCCAGGTGTCGGAGCTGCTCGCCAAGGTCACCCAGCAGGGCAAGCTCGACGAGACCGTCACCAAGGAAGATCAGGAGATCCTGCTGCAGTCGCTGCGCGCCTGGGGCGCGCTCGATCGCGACTACAAGTACAGCGCCAATCTCGTATCCGCCGAGTTCCGCGGCTATGCGCGCGACCCCGGCGGCGGCCTGACCGCCGATCCGCTGCCGAGCGAGCCGATCGCGCTCTCGGAGATCCTGCGCTCGCGGCTGTGGCGCTATCTGCAGGCCTTTGCGCGCTACAATTTCCAGACCACGATGTTCCAGCCGGTCGGCGGCATGGACATGATCGGCAAGGCGTTCGCGCGCGAGGTCGGCGATCTGATCCGGCATAACGCCAAGGTGACGCAGATCCAGCAGAACAGCTCCGGCGTCACCGTGAGCTATGTCGATGCGGCGAAACCATCGGTGGTGCAGCAGGCGACTGCCGACTGGTGCATCTGTACCATTCCGCTGTCGATCCTGAGCCAGCTGCCGGTCGACGTCAGCGTTCCCATGAAGAATGCGATCGACGCCTTGCCCTATGCCGGCTCGGTGAAGATCGGGCTGCAGTTCAAGCGGCGGTTCTGGGAAGAGGACGAGGCGATCTATGGCGGCATCAGCTTCACCGACCTGCCGATCCGGCAGATCGCCTATCCGAACTACGGCTTCAATCGTGCCGGCCGCGGCATCCTGCTCGGCGCCTACCTGTTCGAGGGCGCCAATTCCTACGAGTTCACCGCGATGACGCCGGCCGAGCGCGTCGCCAGCGCGGTCGAGTTCGGCTCCAAGATCCATCCCCAATACAAGGCCGAGTTCGAGACCGGCGTCGCGGTCGCCTGGCACCGCGTGCCGTTCACGCTCGGCTGCAGCGGCGAATGGACCGACGCCGGCCGGGCGCAACATTACCGCACTCTTTGCCAGATCGACGGCCGCATCGTGCTGGCCGGCGAGCACGCCTCCGACCTGCCGGCCTGGCAGGAGGGCGCGATCCTCTCGGCGCTCGATGCCATCGTGCGGCTGCACGAGCGGGTGGTGAGGACATGATGATACGGGTCAGGACATCGGCGGTCGCCGCGCTGACGCTGCTCTCGGCCACCGCGGCGACCGGGCAGGACAGCGCCGCGAGCCGGCGCACCTTCTCCTCCGGCTACCGCTTCGTCGAGATGACCGGCGAGGAGCTGTTCGCCAATGTCTGCCAAGGTTGCCACATGCCGGATGCGTCCGGCGCAACCGGCGCCGGCAATTATCCGTCGCTGGCGGCCAACAAGAACCTCGAATCCGGCAGCTATCCGATCTTCATGGTCATCAACGGCCGCCGCGGCATGCCGGCGTTCGGCGACATGATGACCGATGGTCAGGTCGCCGCCGTTGTGAATTATCTGCGGACGCACTTCGGCAACAACTTTGAGGACGCGGTGACGGCGAAGGACGTCCAGGAGGCCCGCCGCTAGCCGCGGCGTCGCCGTCATTCCGGGGCGTGGGCAAAATCCGCGAACCCGGAATCCAGAGGTGATGGTGCGGAGTCCGACAACCTCGAGATTCCGGGTTCGCGCTGCGCGCGCCCCGGAATGACGAGCAAAATATCGGTGTCACAGCACGACCTGCGATCAGGTCATGGGGGGAATCATGAGACTAGCAACTGTCGTCCTTGGCGTCGCATTTTCCGCGGTCGCGACCGCGGCCTGCGCCGATGTGATCAGGCATCCGATTCCAAACTCGACCTTCCCGATTGCGCAGGCCGTCACCGTGACCGGCAATGCGACGACGATCTATGTCAGCGGCCAGGTGCCGCCCGCGATCAACAAGGATGCCGATCCGGCGAGCCCGCAGGCCTATGGCGACACCAAGGCCCAGACGGTCGGCGTGCTCAACCGCATCAAGGGCATTTTGGAGGGCCAAGGGCTCGGCATGGGCGACGTCGTCAAAATGCAGGTGTTTCTGGTGCACAACGCCGCCGCGCCGATGGACTTCAAGGCCTTCATGGAGGGCTACACCCAGTTCTTCGGCGGCAGCCAGCCGAACCTGCCGGCGCGCTCCGTGGTCGGCGTCGCTGCGCTCGCCAATCCGGGCTTCCTGGTCGAGATCGAGGTGGTCGCTGTCAAGGACGCGAAATAAGGACTGCAAATGGGGCGTGAAATCGCGGAGGTCGCGCGCAGAAATTGAGGGGCTCGCCGTCTTGCCAAAGTACCTGCCGCCTGTCTGAATTCAGGCTGGTGAGGCAGTGCAATTCCGGGGAGAGCACGATGTCGCAAAAGATCCGAAAAGTGTCCCAGTCGCTCCTGTTGTCCGCCGCTTTCGGCACTGCGCTGCTGGCAACCGGCGCTGCGGCGCAGGGACTGACCGAGCAGCAGCAGTTCGCCCGCGGCATCTACCAGGAACTGGTCGAGATCGACACCACCACCGCGACCGGCGATACCCAGAAGGCCGCGGAGGCGCTTGGGGCGCGGCTGCGCGCGGCCGGCTTCCCCGAGCAGGACGTCCACGTGCTCTCGCCGGCGCCGCGCAAGGGCAATCTGGTGGCGCGGCTGCGCGGCTCCGGCGCGCGCAAGCCGATCCTGCTGGTCGCCCATATCGACGTCGTCCCCGCCAAGCGCGAGGACTGGTCGTTCGACCCGTTCAAGCTCACCGAGCAGGACGGCTATTTCTATGGCCGCGGCAGTAGCGACGACAAATACATGGCGGCGTCCTTCGTCACCAATTTGATCCGCTACAAGAAGGAGGGCTATAAGCCCGACCGCGACATCATCATCGCGCTGGAGACCGACGAGGAGATCCTCGACGCCAACGCCCTCGGCATGCAGTGGCTGATCAAGAACCACCGCGACCTGATCGACGCCGAGTTCGCGCTCAACGAAGGCGGCGGCGTCGGCCTGAAGAACGGCAAGGCGATCCGCAACAGCGTGCAGACCAGCGAGAAGGTCTCGACCAGCTACAAGCTCACGGTGAAGGACCGTGGCGGGCACTCCTCGCTGCCGCGCAAGGACAACGCGATCTATCGCCTTGCGGAAGGCCTGGTTCGCCTTTCCAAGTACGATTTCCCGCTCAATCTCAACGAGACCACCCGGATCTATTTCGCCAAGACGGCCGAGACCGAGAGCAAGCAGAACGCCGACGATATCCGCGCCATCCTGGCGCCGCAGCCGGATCCGGCGGCACTGACGCGGCTGTCGGAAAATCCCGGCTATAACGCCCAGCTCCGCACCACCTGCGTCGCCACCATGCTGCAGGGCGGCCACGCCATTAATGCGCTGCCGCAGCTTGCGACCGCAGGGGTGAACTGCCGGATCCTGCCCGGCGAGCCGGTCGAGGGCGTCCAGGCCCAGATCGAGCGCGTGCTCGCCGACAAGCAAATCGAGGTGGTGGGGGGCCAGGCCGTGCTGAGCCCGCCGTCGCCGCTGAACGAGGAGATCATGGGATCGATCGAGAAGCTGTCGAAGGAGTTTTGGCCGGACGCCGCGGTCGTCCCGGTCATGAGCACCGGCGCCACCGACGGCAGCTACCTGCGCAATGCGGGGATTCCGACCTACGGGCACTCCGGGCTTGCCTCCGATGTCGACGACAACAGGATTCACGGCAAGGACGAGCGCGTGCTGGTGAAATCGTTCTACGAGGGCCAGGAATATCTCTATCGCCTGGTCAAGATGCTCGCCGGCGGCAAGTGATGGCGGACAGCAAGGCGAAGACGCGCGTCGCGGTGGCCGGCCTCGGTGCGATCGGAGCCGACGTCGTCAAGGCGCTCGATCGCGGCATCGACGGCTTGATGCTGGTCGCGGTGTCGGCGAGCAGCCCGGAGAAGCACCGCGGCTGGCTCGCCGAGCTGAAGACCGCGCCGGAGATGGTGCCGATCGAACAGCTCGCCGAGGTCGCCGACATCGTGGTCGAGTGCGCACCGAGCAAGGTGGTGCGCGCGATCGTGGCGCCGGTGGTCGAACGCGGCAAGACCGCCGTCGTGCTCAGCGTCGGCGCGCTGCTGCAGAACGAGGACCTGGTCGATCTCGCCAAAGCGCATGGCGGCCAGATCATCGTGCCGACCGGCGCGCTGATCGGGCTCGATGCCGTGACGGCGGCCGCGGTCGGCACCATTCATTCGGCAAAGCTCGTGACGCGGAAGCCGGTCGCGGGCCTCGTCGGCGCGCCGCATCTGGTCGAGAATGATATCAAGATCGAGGGCATCACCGAACCGCTGCGCGTCTTCGAAGGCAGCGCGCGCAACGCGGCGAAGGGATTTCCGGCCAATCTCAACGTCGCGGTGGCGCTGTCGCTCGCCGGCATCGGGCCCGACCGCACCCGGGTCGAGATCTGGGCCGACCCGACGGTGACGCGCAACACCCACCGCATCGAGGTCGATTCCGATTCCGCGCGGTTCTCGATGACGATCGAGAACATTCCCTCGGAGAACCCGAAGACCGGCCGCATCACCGCGCTGTCGGTGATCGCCTGCCTGCGCAAGCTGCGCGCTTCCTTGCGGGTCGGGACCTGACGGCGATGAAGATCCAGCCCGACGATCTGCTTCTGGTCATCGACGTGCAGAACGACTTCTGCCCCGGTGGCGCGCTTGCCGTCGCCGACGGCGATGCGGTGGTGCCTGTCGTCAATCGGCTCGCGCAACGGTTCGACCATGTCGCGCTGACCCAGGACTGGCACCCGGCCGGCCACAGCTCGTTTGCGACCTCGCATCCGGGGGCGGCGCCGTTCTCCTCCATCACCATGCCCTACGGACCGCAGACGCTGTGGCCGGATCACTGCATCCAGGGCACCGATGGCGCCGCGTTCCATCCGCAGCTTGCGACCGACAAGGCTGAACTCGTGATCCGCAAGGGATTCCGCGCGGCGATCGATTCCTATTCGGCGTTCTTCGAGAATGACCGCACCACGCCGACCGGGCTCGCCGGCTATCTGCGCGAACGCGGGCTCAAGCGCGTTGTGATGGCGGGCCTCGCCACGGATTATTGCGTGCAATATTCGGCGCTGGACGCGCGGCGGCTCGGCTTCGAGACCACGGTCGTGCTGTCCGGCTGCCGCGCCATCGATCTCGCGGGCTCGCTCGCCGCCGCCACGGCAGCGATGAGGCAGGCCGGCGTGACGCTCGTCGACGACATCGCCTGAGGGCGGTCCGTGGCGGCAAAAACCGTTGTTTTGACTGACCTTTTGCTCTAATCCCGCGGTCAATGAGCATTCGCAGCAAAAATCCCGGGTCGGGACAGGTTTTACGGATCGGTACCCGCAAGAGCGCGATGGCGCTGGCGCAGACCGACGAGGTCGCGCGCCTGCTGCGCGCGGCGGCGCCGGAGCTTGCCGTCGATGTCGTCAAGTTCGAAACCCGCGGCGATCAGGACCAGACCAGCAAGCTGCTCCGTCACGGCGGCAAGGGCGGCGCCTTCGTCGCCGAGATCCGCGCTGCGATGCGCGCGGGCACGCTGCAGGCCGCGATGCATTCGCTAAAGGACGTGCCGGGCAACGAAGAAACGCCGGGCCTTGTCATTGCGGCGATGCTGGCGCGCGATGCCGCCAATGATTCGCTGGTGCTGCGGCCCGGCCTGTCGCTGGAGACGTTCCGCGTCGCGCGCGGCAAGGGGTTTATGATCGGCACCAACGCGGTGCGCCGCGCCGCGTATCTGCGCCGGCTGTTTCCCGAAGCGACCGTGATCCATTTTCGCGGCGCCGCCGACACGCGGGTCGCAAAGCTCGATCGCGGCGACAAGCAGCGGCTGCCCGGTGGCGGCGAGGTCGGGCCGGCGGATGCGCTGGTGATGGCGCGCTCTGGGCTCGAGCGCATCGGGCTGACCGCGCGCATCGCGCATGATTTCTCGGTCGACGAGATGCTGCCGGCGGTCGGCCAGGGCATCGTCGCGGTCGAATGCGTCGAGAGCGACTGGCCGACGCGGGTGCGGCTCGCGCAGATCGACAACGTGGCGTCGCGGCTTAGCGCCGAGGCCGAACGCGAGGTGCTGTGGGTGCTCAACGGCCACTGCAATTCGCCGATCGCCGGCCATGCCACGCTCGCCGGAGGTGAGATGACACTGCGCGCCTCGGTGCTCGACGAGGCCGGAGCCGGCTTCATCGAGGTGGTCAGGCGGGGACCGGCGGATCGCCCGCGCGAACTCGGCCGCGCCGTCGGCATGGAGCTGCTCGACAAGGGCGCCGCGGAGATCATCGCCCGCACCCGGCCGGACGAGAACTAAAGCGCGATGAGATCAGGTTGAATCATCATCGCGCTTTAGCTCTTTGTTTGAGCATGATCTCCGCGCAAACGCGCTCCGCGTTTGTCGCGAGGGAAAACCGCTTCACCCTTTTCCGGATCATGCTCTAGCAATCCTCAGGCGATGTCGGCGAAATCGCCGTGCCGGCCCTTGCCACCGGCAAAACGGCGGGCGCCGGCCTCGGTCTCGCCGGTCGCGACCGTCGCCAGTCCAAGGCGGAACTCGTTCAGCGTGGCCTGCTCCCAGCCGAGCTCCCACTGCTCGATGGCGGAGAGCCGGTCGCTGCGCAGCGCCGCCTGCGGCAGGCGGCACAGCTCATGGGCGAGCCGCCGCGCCTCGGCCAGCGCGGTGCCGGGCGCGACGACGCGGTTGGCCAGTCCGATCGCGCCGGCCTCCTCGCCCGAGACGCCGCGCCCAGTGAGGATCATGTCCATCGCCCGGCTGTGGCCGATCAGCCGCGGCAGACGCACGGTGCCAAGATCCATCAAGGGCACGCCGAAGCGCCGGCAATAGACGCCGAAGGTGGCGTCGCGCGCCGCGACGCGCAGGTCACACCAGATCGCAAGCTCGAGCCCGCCCGCCGCCGCCGGTCCCTCGACCGCGGCAATCACCGGCTTCGACAACTTCATCCGGGTCGGACCCATCGGGCCGTCGCCGTTCTCGACGCGGTGGCCGCGATGGCCGGCCGCGGTGCGCTTCAGATCGAACCCGGCGCAGAACGCGCCGCCTGCGCCGGTCAGGATCGCGACCGATAGCGCGGGGTCGCGATCGAAGGTACGAAAGGCCTGTGCCAGCCCCTGCGCGGTCTCCGGATTCACCGCATTCCGCGCCTCGTCATAGCGGTCGATCGTCACGATCGCGACAGCCTGCTCGGTTTGGTATCGGACGGTTGGATGCTCCATGCTCGGGTCCTCGATGGATCAGCGCGGGTTCATGCCGCGTCAATGGTCGCGGCGAGGTTCTGATGAAAGTGCCTGATCGCACCTTCGAACAGGCCGAAGGTGAAATGATCATTGGCGCGCGTTGCGAGGCCGCGCTGCGCGGCGCAGGCCATCTCGCGGTCCTCGGCGGCGCCCGCGGTGACGAAGTCGCGACCCTGCGCAACTGCGACGCGGCCGTCCTCCGCCGCGATCCGGTTCGACAGCGTGTAGGTGACGAGGCGGGTGCGATCGACCGCCAGCGGCTCCAGCACCGTCATCAGCCGGTTGGTCGGGAAGGTCGACAGCATCACGTTCGGGAATAGGTGATAGACATGCGTGAGCATGCCGTCCGTGCGGCGCTCGCTTGCCGGCACATTGCGCAGCTTCTCGATGCGCCGATAGGGAAAGCTGATCCGGCTGTTGCGGCCGAAGGATTCGACCACATTGAGATTGTCGTATTGCAGTGGATAGAACGTATCCTGATGCGTCGATCGGATGTGATAGCCCTCGAGGAATCCCTCGGCGACGACCTTCCAGTTGGCCTCGACCTCCTGCGAGGCGGTCGAGTAAAGCTTCCAGCCTTCGCCGAACAATTTCGGCATGTCGCTCGCATCTGACGTTGCGGCGGGATCATCCTGCGAGACCAACACCAAACCATCGCGCTCGATGCAACGGACCGGCACGAGGCCGTGCGTGGTCTTGTCGAGACCCGGAAAACCGTGCTCGTCGGGGATGCCGCGCAGCCGGCCGTCGAGGCCGTAGGTCCAGCCGTGATAGCGGCAGGTCAGCGCCTTCTTGCAGCCGATGCCGTCGACCAGCTGCACGCCGCGGTGGCGGCACGCGTTGCGGAAGGCGCGCGCGACGCCGTCCGCGCTGCGGATCGCGACAACAGGCGTCAGCGCCGCGTCGCGCGCGACATAGGCGCCGGTCTCGGCAAGCGCGGCGGACGGACAGAACGGCGTCAGCGTGCGACGGAACACCTGCGCAATCTCGGCCGCGAAGCGGTCCGGCGAAAGATAGTGCGCGACCGGTTCGTGCCAGACGCCGGCGCTGAGATCGGTCGATTTCGCGTCGATATGCTGCAGGATCCGGTCGACGACGGAAGCTCCGTCCGCGAGCTGCGCCTTCATCGCTGTCCTCCGCTGGTTCGGCCGGCTTGTCGACCGGCTCATTATGCCGGCGCAGAATCCCGCATTACCGCCCGCGCGACAAGCGAAAGCGCGACGTTTCGGATGAATGACATTCACCCGAGATCGACATTGGGTGGTGAAGGCCGCTAGGATCGGTCCATGAGGAGGAACCACTCAAGGCCGGCGCGCGCGGCAGCGGCGTCGCGTCAGGACGAACTCGCTGCATCGAGCCTGCGGCCGACGCATCTGTTGGCGCTGCAGGCGTTCGATGTCGCCGTCCGGCTCGGCAGCTTCAAGGAGGCCGCGAGCGTGTTGAATCTGAGCGCGTCGGCGGTGAGCCATCGCATCCGCAATCTCGAAGCTCATCTTGGCGTCGCGCTGTTTCACCGCAGCCATCGAGCGGTCAGGCCGACCCATGCCGGCGAAAAACTCGCCGCCGCGACCGGCCGGGCGTTCGCGGTGCTGGTGCGGGCCGGCTCGGCGGTCGAGGCGGCGGGCCGACGCCGGCTGCGCCTGAAAGTACTGCCGCAGTTCGCGTCGGCCTGGCTGATCCCGCGGCTCTCCTCGTTCCTCACCCAGCATTCGGAAATCGATCTTGTGATCGAGACCTCGAACCGCAATGTCGATTTCGACACCGAGACGTTCGATGTCGGCATCAGCTTTGGACCCGACAAGGCCGAGGGCGTCGTCGCGCATCGCCTGATGGACGTCAGGACTGTTCCGGTCGGGACTCCGGCGCTGGCGCGGCGGTTGAAGTTGCGTTCGGCCGCCGATCTCGGCCGCGCCGTCCTGATCGAGGTGACGACATTTCCCGCCGCGTGGCCGCTCTGGTTCAAACATGCCGGCGAGACCGTGCCGCCATCGGCGCGGGCGATCGCGGTCGACAGTTTTGTGGCTGCGCTGCAGGCCGCCGAACGCGGCGCCGGGGTTGCGCTCGCGCTCGAACCGTTCATTGGAGAAAGTGAACGGCGCGGCACCATTCGCCGGCTCCTGCCGGTGAGCCACATGACCGGCAGCTACTGGCTGGTTCATCCGCCGGGCGCGCAGCGCAGCCGCGCGCTGCAGGCGTTCAAGAGGTGGCTGCTGGCCGAAGTCGCGAAGGAAAGTTAGCTCGCCCGCAGCGGCCAGCTGCCGATCATGCGGAAGCGCGCGGTGCTGTCGGCCTGCTTGAACAGCGCGATGCGGTCGACCGCGAGCGTAGTGAGGCCGGTCGCGGCAAACCGTTCGCGCAGCCACGTAACGATCGGGCCGCGCCGCTCGTCGCTGAAACGTCCGGTCAGCGTCATGTGGAAGCGGAATTCCTCCATCACATAGGGATAGCCCCAGCGATCGAGATGCTCGCACTGCCGCGCGGTGAGTTTTGCCGGGTTGCGCCGGGCGCGGTCTTCCGCCGTCAGCGGCGCGCGCAAGCCGTCGAACTCGGTGACGCAGTCGGCGGCGAGCTGCTGCAGGTCCTCCGAGCGCTTGGCCGGAATCACCGCAATGAAGCCGCTGATCGCATCGACGACCGGCTCGATCACCGGAATGCGCCGCACGCGGCCGGCGAAGGTGGCGCAGGCCTCGCAGAGTTCGGCCTCGTGCTTGCCGTCGGCGAGCGAGAACGGCGCCTTCAGCGTGGCGTGAAAGCCGTATTTGCGCGGGTCTTCTGTCAGCTCGCGCCAGTCGGCGGCGACACCGCCGGGAAACGGCAGGTCGGCACCATCAACGGCATCGTAGCCGAGCATCGCCGAGCCGAAACGGTGCAGCATGCTGTCTTGTGCCGGCGCATAGTAGATCGCGTAACGCGGAAAATTGGCCATGATCGCAGAGTGACCTACGCCGCCGCAACCGTCTTGCGCGGCGCGAGCGAATGAACCAGGCAGCTCGCATCCGTCAGGTGCACCAGCCGTCCGGCGGCGATCACGGCGACGATGCGCGGCCGTAGTGGCAGCTTGTCGTCGACGATGATGATGTCGGCGCGGCGGCCCGCGGCCAGCACGCCGCGGTCCTCGAGGCCGGCGGCGCGCGCCGGTCCCGCCGAGATCAGGTCCCAGGCCTTGGCCAGCGGCAGGATGCCGTCGGCGGCGAGGCGGAATGCCGCGAGCAGCTGCGCCGGATAGTAATAGTCCGACGCCAGCACCGAGCAGAGGCCCTTTGCGATCATGTCGGATGCCTTGGTCCAGCCGGTGTGGCTGCCGCCGCGCACCACGTTGGGCGCGCCGAACACGATGAAGTCGCCGGCCGCGGCGGCGTCGCGCGCCGTCTCCTCGTTGACCGGGAATTCGGCGACGGTGACGCCGAGCGCGCGAAACTCCTGGCGCATCGCCGGGCTGTTGTCGTCATGCGAGAGCATGCGCACACTGGCGTCGCGCGCAGCAGAAGCGAGACGTGCGATCGAGGCCGGCACGTCGGGGCGGCGCGCGACGACCTGATCGATCAGCTCGTTGAACGCCTCGAGCGACAGCCCGGCGCGTTCGGCCGACTGGTTGCGCTTTTTTGGCTTGACGTTGCTGTGGTCGTTGAAGGCGAACAGGTCGATGCGGCCCTCGCGGAGCCATTGAATGATCTCGGCCTCGGCCTCGAGATTGTGGGTCTCGTGACGCAGATGGAAGCGCGTGTCGGCGGCGAGCTGCGGCCGCAGCGCCTCGATCGTTTCGAGCAGCTTTCGCGCGTTCTCGGCATTGCGCAGGCCGGGCTCCCACGACCAGGTCGTGCCGTGGAACACCGTGGTGATGCCGTTGGCGATCACCTGGCGGTCGCTGTCGATCAGTGCGACGTCGGTCGGAAAGTCGACGCCCGGGCGCGGCATCATCTGGCGCTCGAAGGCATCGCCGTGCAGGTCGACGATGCCGGGCAGCACCAAGAACCCGCTCGCATCGATCTGGAGCGCGGCACGGCCCTGTTCGGCGTCGAGCGCGGCGATATCAAGCCCCGCGGTGCGCAGCGAGGTCTCGACCAAGGTGCCGTCGACGAGCGTGCGTCCGCCTGCGATGAAAATGTCAGTCACGATGCGGCACTCCGCTGTTTGTTATGTGATTGGGCCGCGCCCTCGGCCTCGTATCTGTCCAAAAACTCTTCTGCCGAAAGCTTGCGGAAATCGGGCAGGGCGCGGCGAAGCGTCTCATGGTCCCAGTCCCACCACGCCAGTGCAGTCAGTCGCTCCGCGACGGCTTCCGGGAAGCGACGCTTGATCGGCCGCGCCGGATTGCCCCCGACAATAGTATAAGCCGGCACGTCCTTGGTCACGATTGCGCCGGCGGCAATCACTGCGCCGGTTTCGACATTACGGCCCGGCAGCAGGATCGCACCATGCCCGATCCAGACGTCATGGCCGATATGCACGTGATGCGCACGTCGCCAGTTGAAGAACTCGGTGTCGTCGCTCTCGCCGGGAAAATAGGCGCTGGCGCGGTAGGTGAAATGCGCCTGCGTCGCGCGATGCATCGGATGATTGCCGGGATTGATGCGGGTCATCGCCGCGATCGAGCAGAATTTTCCGATCGACGTGTAGGTGATCTGGCTGTCGTTCACGACATAGGAATAGTCGTCCATGCTGACTTCGAGCAGCATGGTTCGTGCGCCGACCTCGGTATATTTGCCGAGTTTGCTCTCGCGCACCGATGCGGTGGGATCGATGGTCGGCACGACCGAGAGTGCTTTTCCGGCCATCAGAGCCTCCGCAAATCATGGCTTCGGGGGAGATGCGCGTGTCATCAAGATGCATCATGACAGCATCATGACGTCGCAATGACAATGGTCGAGCGGGGTGTGGACGACCGCCGCAGCGCAGCAGTCACGTCACATAACTGTAAAACACCGGGGATAGCGGTGGCCCAACGCGTCGCGATTGGAGCATTGCATGCTGGTGGTGGAAGGTCTGACGTGCCGTTTCGGCACGAAAGCCGCAGTCGATAACGCATCCTTCTCGATCGCGCCGGGCATGTTCGTCGGCGTGATCGGCCGCTCCGGCGCCGGCAAGTCGACCTTGCTGCGCATGATCAACCGCCTCGCCGAACCGACCTCCGGCCGCATCCTGTTCGAAGGCACCGACGTCACCGCGCTGCGCGGCAAGGCGCTGCGGCAGTGGCGGGCGCGCTCGGCGATGATCTTCCAGCAATTCAATCTGGTCGGCCGGCTCGACGTCTTGACCAACGTGCTGATGGGCCGGCTCGCCCAGATCCCGTCCTGGCGCTCGCTTGCGCAGGTCTGGCCGGAGCAGGACCGGGCGCTCGCGATGTCCGCGCTCGAGCAGTTCGACATCGCCCAGCTCGCGGCGCAGCGTGCCGACCAGCTCTCCGGCGGCCAGCAGCAGCGCGTCGCGATCGCCCGCGCGCTGGTGCAGGAGCCCGACATCATTCTCGCCGACGAGCCGATCGCCTCGCTCGATCCGCGCAACACCAAGATCGTGATGGACGCGCTGCTGCGCATCAACAAGCACTTCGGCATCACGGTGCTCTGCAACCTGCATTCGCTCGACCTCGCGCGCACCTATTGCGATCGCCTGGTCGGCATGGCCGCGGGCCGTGTCGTGTTCGATGGCGCGCCGGCCGCGCTGACCGACCACATCGCCCGCGAGCTCTACGACCTCGAGGCCAATGACGTCATCGGCGCGGCACCGTTGCCGGCGCCCGACGGCGCGACCGTTCCGGCGCTCGGCTCCGTCGCCGCGGCCTGAGCGTCGCCGTTTCCGACCAGGACGGCCGGGCATATCGCCCGGCCAACAGGTGTAACTACAACAAGAGGGGTAATCATGATCACTCGTCGCATCGTGCTGGCCGGCGCCGCCGTGCTGGCCTTCGTCGGCTCGGCTTCGGCGCAGGACTGGAAGGCAAAGTATCCGGAGCTGACCTTCGCCGTGGTTCCGGCGGAGAACGCCTCCGGCGTCACCGAGCGCTGGACGCCGTTCGTCGCCTATCTCTCCAAGGAGCTCGGCGTGAAGGTCAACCTGCGCATCGCCAACGACTATGCGGCGGTCATCGAGGGTCAGCGCGCCGGCAACATCCAGATCGCCAGCTACGGCTCGGCCTCGTTCGCCCGCGCCCGGCTGACCGGCGTCAAGACCGACGCCTTCGCCAACGACATCAACGCCGACGGCTCGACCGGTTATTACTCGGTGTTCTTCGTCAAGGCCTCGAGCCCCTACAAGAGCGTCGACGATCTGAAGGGCAAGAACCTCGGCCTGGTCGATCCGAATTCGACTTCCGGCAACAACGTGCCGCGCTTCGAGCTCGACAAGATGGGCATCCACGACGCCGAAACCTATTTCGGCAAGGTCGTGTTCACCGGCAGCCACGAGAACGCCGTGCTGGCGCTGTCGCAGGGCACCGTCGACATGGCGGCCAACCAGTGGACAAGCGACGACGATTCCACGCTGGCCCAGATGCTGACCAAGGGCATGCTGAAGAATGCCGACGGCTCGGCGATGAAGAAGGACGACTTCCGCATCATCCACAAGTCGGCGCCGATCATCAACGGGCCCTACGCCTATAACGCCGACCTGCCCGAGGACCTGAAGGCCGCGATCGCCAAGGCCTTCTTCGAGTCGCCGACCAAGGACAAGGCCGCGTTCGATCGCCTCTCCGACGGCCAGAAGAAGGGCTTCCATCCCGCCACCACCAAGGATTGGGACGGCACCATCGAACTGATCAAGTTCGTCGACAGCCTGCGCAAGAAGAAGGCGACCTGATCGCTCCTTAAGGAAACGAGCCGGGTCGGGTTGCGACAACCCGGCCCTTTTCCGTTCAACCCTTTCAGCCCGAGTGGCCCGCGACGATGGCAACCGCCGTATCGATTCTCCCCGCCCAGCAACTGGCGACGCTTGAGGAGGCCTACCGCAAGGCGGTCTCGCGCAAGCGGCTGAAGGCGGCGCTGGCGACCGCGCTGTTCTGCGCGGCGCTCGCGGTCGCGGCGGTCGGCGCGGAAGTCAACCTGCGCACGCTGTTCACCTACTTCGGCAACTTCATCAGCTATTTCGACCGCATTCTCACCCTCGATTCCGGCGCGCGGGTCTGGACCGATCCGGCCGAGTGGTTCTGGGGCTGGCAGAAATGGCTGCGGATGCTCGGCGAAACCATTTTGATCAGCTATGTCGGCACGCTCACCGGCGCGGTGTTCGCCTTTGCGCTGAACTTCTTCGCCGCACAAAACACCTCGCCGGGGCCGTGGCTGCGCTTCGCCGTGCGCCGCCTGCTGGAATTCGCCCGCACCGTGCCCGGCATCGTGTTCGCGCTGATCTTCGTGATCGCGTTCGGCCTCGGGCCGATGGCCGGCGTGCTTGCGATTGCGATCCACTCGACCGGCGCGCTCGGCAAACTGTTCGCCGAAATCGTCGAGAACGCCGACATGAAACCGGTCGAGGGCATCCGCTCGACCGGCGCGAGCTGGCTGTCCTGCATGCGCTTTGCGGTGCTGCCGCAGGTCTCGGCCGGCTATGCCAGCTACGCGCTGCTGCGCTTCGAGATCAATGTCCGCGAGGCGTCGGTGATGGGTTTTGTCGGCGCCGGCGGCATCGGCCAGGAGCTCGTGGTCGCGATCCGCAAATTCTACTACTCGGACGTCAGCGCGATCCTCGTCACCATCATCGTCACCGTCTTCATCATCGACATCTCGACCGGCTGGCTGCGTGGCCGGCTGTTCGGCAAGGAGACGCGCCGATGAGCCAGCTGCCGAAGCCGGACACCGACGGGCTGCGCACGAAATACCCTGACGTCTTCGCGCGGCCCGCCTCGGCGCGGCTGGCGATGCCGGCAATGATCATCGCCGCGTTGGCGATCTTCGTGTTCGGGCTGGTCGATCTCGACTTCTCGCCGTCAAAACTGCTGTCGGGGATCAGCCAGCTCGGCTGGATCACCATGCTGATGATCCCGCCGAACCCCGGTTCGTCGTTCCCGCTCTACATGCAGGCGCTTGGCGAGACGCTGTCGATCGCGCTGCTCGGCACCACGCTCGCGGCGGTGCTGGCGCTGCCGGTCAGCCTGCTGGCGGCGCGCAACATCATTCCGTCCAACTTCATCCGCTTTCCCGTGCGCCGCTTCCTGGACTCGATCCGCGGCGTCGACACCCTGATCTGGGCGCTGGTCTGGATCAACGTCGTCGGCCTCGGCCCGTTCGCCGGCGTGCTCGCGATCATGGTCTCGGACTTCGGCGCGTTCGGCAAGCTGTTCTCGGAAGCGATCGAAGCCGCGGACCGCAAGCAGGTCGAGGGCATCCGCGCCTCCGGCGGCAACGCGCTGCATGAGATCCGCTTCGGCCTGCTGCCGCAGGTGCTGCCCGTGATCGCTGGGCAGGTGCTCTACTTCATCGAGTCGAACACGCGCTCGGCCACCATCATCGGCATCGTCGGTGCCGGCGGCATCGGCCTGCAACTCGCCGAGCAGATCCGGGTGCTGGAGTGGCAGAAGGTGTCGTTCCTGATCCTGATGATCCTGATCGCGGTCGCCGCGATCGATTTCATCTCGACCAAGCTGCGGTTCGCCATCATCGGCCAAAGGGCGGTGGTGTAGCCTTCGCCTCTCCCCGCGTGCGGGGAGAGGCCGGATCGCATGCAATGCGATCCGGGTGAGGGGGACCCTCCGCACACTCCCAAAGTCCGAATTTCGCGGTGACAGTCCCTCACCCCAACCCTCTCCCTGTAAGAACGGGGAGAGGGAGAAACAAGTTCGCCATCATCGGTTCCGCCCTCCGTCGGAGGGGGCAGAGCCAAATCATGAAAAACAACCCCATGCAAAGTAGCCGGCGGCGGTCGTTCGACTTGGCCGCTGTCCGTAGCGGGTGAAGATGTCGTGTTTTTGTAGCTCGTGATCTGTCGCCTTCGTTTTGGAGTTTTGGGCGCCCGCGGAAGGCGTGGACGGGAGCGCCGGGTTTGTCATGCCATGGATAGAGCGGTCTGGTCAGCCGTGCGGGCGGGTTTCTTTGTTCGATTTGAAGCCCGTTTCTCCGTCCCGACCCGCGCTTTCTCGACGGCGGCGCGCGCAGGAGCGGTCAAGGACGCGCGCTTGCGCGCCCGCCAGGGCTTGTCCTTGACGGCTCCGAGCACGCTGCCAGGCTGAGGCGCGTCGGGGCTGATCTGCTGTCCGTTGGCGCTAAACCTCGCCAATCGATGCGGGCCGAGGAACACGCTGACGGTGCCATCGGGATACTCATGCACCCGCACCAGGGCCTTGACGAAGTGAGGCCTCAGGCGGCTCTCCGGCAACTGCAGCCGGCGACCTTTCCATGCGACGGTATTGTCGTTGGCGACGGTTCGCTCCTCGATCACGCACAGCGCCTCGCGCCAGGCCTCGTGGCGGTCGGCAACGAAGGCGGTGCCTTGCTGTTCGGCCTTGATCGCAAATGCGGCGTTGTGTTCGGCGATGTAGTGCGCCTTCAACCACGCATTGGCGGCTTCGACTGTCTTGATCCCGGCGAGCCGCAGCTCCTTTGGCAGGCGGTCCTGCAGCGTGCCAAACAGCCGCTCGGAGCGCCCCCGCGCCTGCGGCGAATAGGCCGCGATATGCTCGATCCCAAGATGCGATAAAGCCCGTCCCACCTGGGTTTGTTGCGTCTTCGAGACCTTCTCGCCAGCCTTCGGGGTAAGGAAATAATGGCTGCCGCGATCGGTGTAGAGCGCACAGAACAAGCCGCGCTCGCCAATCACCTCGCCCAGGGCCAGGAACGTCGAGGCCGTGCCTTCTTCCTCGACCAGCAGCATCGAGTAGACCTCGCTGGTCGCATCGTCCATCGTCACGATCAGGTCCATCGCCGGCAGATCCTCGATCCAGACGTGGCGCGACCCGTCCTGGTGCAGCAGCATCCCCGGCAGCGGCCGGCGTGGGCGCTTCTTACGGTGCGCCGAACGCTTCGGCGCCTTCCGTACCAGGCCCGCCGCCTGCAGGGCGAGCTTCGTCACCGTATAGCCCAGCACATAGTCATGCCGCTTTTGCAACTGCTCGTGGAAGTGCTTCACCGTGAAGTCCGCGTACTTGTCCCGGAACAGTCCCAGCATCCGCTCCAGCTCTTCCTCCGGTGCCCGCCGCGGCGATCGCCGTCCCATGCGCCGGTCCACCAGCCCGATATCGCCCTCCGCTTCATAACGCTCCGCCCAGCGTTGGAAGGTCCGAATACTGATCCCGAGAGACTCCGCAGCAGCCTCCTGCGTCAGCTCCCTCGCCTCCGTCCGTTCCAGCAAATCTGAAAACCGCATCCGTCGTACACCCTCGTGAATGGATGCCGTGCCCATCGTGCCCCCTTTGTCCCGGGGCACCAAAAACACGACACTTCACGAGCTACAAACAGGCGACAGATCACGAGCTACTGACATCGTTCGACCTGGCCGCTTGACACGTCGGGCAAGTCAGGGGTAATCTTCCAATATTCCGAAATCGTGGACGCTCGTCGCCCCGGCCCCTTCGCCGGAAGGCGGGCTGCGGCGGGCAACGGCGCGCGGCGAGGGAGAGCTAGCTGTTCTCCACCAGGAACTCGACGCGCTCGGCGGCGAAGCGCGAGCGTTTGGTCACCAGCGGCTTGTCGGCGGGATCGACGTCGGTGGCGTCGACCACCAGCACCGGGCGGCCCAGCGCGAGATCGAGCCGCGCGGCGTCGGAGGCGTCGGCGATCGCCGCGGTGATCCGGGTGGTGGAGCGCCGGTAATCCCTGATGCCGTAATGCGCCAGCAGCTTGGTCATCGAGCGGAGGTTGGCGAACACGCTGCCGGCATCGGGAAAGCGTTCGGCCGACAGCCAGGTGGTGGAGACGCAGATCGGCGTGCGGTCGGCGAGCCGCAGCGCCTCGATCCGGATCAGCGGCGCGCCGGTCTTTAGTCCCAGCACTTGCGCGAGTTCGCGGGTCGCGATGTCGTCGCCGGCCTCGATCAGCTGGCCGCGCGGCTCGTGGCCGCCGGCGCCGACGATCTCGGAGAAGCGGGTGCGCGAGCGCAGCGGGTAGGCGAGGCGCTGGGCCTCGACATAGGTGCCGCTGCCGCGCTCGGCGCGCACCAGGCCGCGCTCGGCCAGCGCCGCGATCGCGCGCCGCACGGTGTGGCGGTTGACTCGGTAGGTCTCGGCGATCTCCATCTCGCCGGGCAGCTTTTCGCCCGCGGGAAAGCGGCCGTCGGCAATGCCGCGTTCGATGCCGTCAGCGACCTGCCGCCACAAGGCGACGCCGGAACTTTCCTGCATGCTCATGCCGCGGTGATAGCCAGAAACCTTGGATTTGTCACGAAACAGTCATGGCGCTTGGCTAAGAAGTTGTCTATTACCATAGACAACTTGATTCAGGCAAGGTTGCCCGAGAGCTGCACATGACCACGACCGGACGGAACAGCAAACAGGCCCAGCGCAAGGCCGCCATGGCGGTGCTGGCGCATTCCGGCGCTGCCGAGATCGCCGGCCATCTCGCCGATATTGCAGTGCCCGCGCACGAGAACCTGCGCGAGCCGGAAAACGGCCTTGTGATGCTGCGCGGCCGGATCGGCGGCGACGGCGCGCCGTTTAATCTCGGCGAGGCGACGGTGTCGCGCGCGGCGGTGCGGCTGGCGACCGGCGAGGTCGGCTTCGGCTACACGCTCGGCCGCGATGCGCAGAAGGCGCGGATGATCGCGCTGTGCGACGCCATGGTGCAGTCGACGGATTTTTCCAGCGAGGTCGAGGCGAAGGTGATCGCGCCGCTGCGGGCCGCGATGCTCGCCGAGCGCAACCGCAAGGCCGAGGAGACCGCGGCGACGCGGGTTGATTTCTACACCATGGTGCGCGGTGAGGGGTGATGCGATGACGACAGTTGCCGAACTGCCCGCTGGCTTTGCCGACAAGGTGTTGTCGGCGCAGTCGACCTTCCGCTCGGTGATGGACGCGATGGCCCGTCCCGGCAGCGTGCAGCGGGTCACCGCAAGCGTCGGCACGCCCGCCGGCCTGATGCGCGGCGCGGCCGCGATCGCGCTGACGCTGTTCGATCACGACACGCCGATCTGGATCGACGCCGCGATGTCGGCAACAACAGATGTCGCGCGATGGCTGAAGTTTCACGCCAGCGCGCCTGTGATCGAGGAGCCCTCGATTGCGAGCTTTGCGCTGATCGGCGACGCCGAGCACTTGCCGCCGCTCGAGCGTTTCGCGTTCGGCAGCAGCGAATATCCTGACAGGTCGACCACGCTGATCCTGCAGGTCGAGAGCCTGACCCAGGGGCCGGCCTTCGAGCTGAGGGGGCCCGGCATCGACGGCAGCGCGCTGCTGCAGGCGATGATCCGGCCGCGCGATCTGTTCACGCGGCTGGCCATCAACGAAGCCCTGTTCCCGCGCGGCATCGACGTCGTGCTGGTGCATGACGACAGCATTGTCGCGATCCCGCGCACCACGCGGCTGGTCGCAAGTGGAGTGTAAGCGATGTATGTAGCCGTCAAGGGAGGCGAACGCGCCATCGAGAACGCCCACCGCCTGCTCGCGCATGAGCGGCGCGGCGATCGCGATGTGCCGGAGGTGACGCTGGCGCAGATTTCCGAGCAGCTTTCGCTCGGCGTCGACCGCGTCATGACCGAAGGCTCGCTCTACGACCGCGAGCTTGCGGCGCTGGCGATCAAGCAGGCGCGCGGCGACATGATCGAGGCGATCTTCCTGGTCCGCGCGTTCCGCGCCACGCTGCCGCGCTTCGGCGCCAGCGAGCCGGTCAACACCGGCGAGATGCAGGTGCGCCGCCGGATCTCCTCGACCTTCAAGGACATTCCCGGTGGCCAGATCCTCGGGCCGACCTTCGACTACACCCACCGCCTGCTCGATCCGCAGCTCGCCGAAGGTTTCGTGCCGGAGCAGCCGGCCACCGCCGAGGCACCGCAGACGCCGGCGCCGCGGGTGACCGACATTCTCGGCCGCGACGGCCTGATCGAATCCTCGCCGCAGGCCGAGCCTGATGCGCCGGTCGGCGACCTCACGCGCGAACCGCTGAGCTTTCCCGCCGACCGCGATCTGCGGCTGCAGAATCTCGCGCGCGGCGACGAAGGCTTCCTGCTCGCGCTCGGCTATTCGACGCAGCGCGGCTATGGCCGCAACCATCCGTTCGCCGGCGAGATCCGCTTCGGCGACGTCGAGGTCGAGTTCTTTGCCGAGGACGCCGGGTTCGCGGTGCCGCTCGGCGCGATCGAACTGACCGAGTGCCAGATGGTCAACCAGTTCAAGGGCTCGGCGACCGAGGCGCCGTGCTTCACCCGCGGCTATGGCCTCGCCTTCGGGCAGAGCGAGCGCAAGACCATGTCGATGGCGCTGGTCGACCGCGCGCTGCGCGCGCGTGAGCTCGACGAGGAGGCGAAGTCGCCGGCACAGGACGAGGAGTTCGTGATGTCGCACTCCGACAACGTGCAGTCGACCGGCTTCGTCGAGCATATCAAGCTGCCGCATTACGTCGACTTCCAGTCCGAGCTCGGCCTGCTCCGCAAGCTGCGTCAGGAATTCGCCGAAGCCAATGAGGCCCCGGAACTGCGGGAGGCCGCGGAATGAACGCGCCGACGTACAACTTCGCCTATCTCGACGAACAAACCAAACGGATGATCCGCCGCGCGATCCTCAAAGCGATCGCGATCCCCGGCTACCAGGTGCCGTTCGCCAGCCGCGAGATGCCGATGCCCTATGGCTGGGGCACCGGCGGCGTGCAGGTGACCGCTGCGATCCTCGGCCCCGACGACATCTTGAAGGTGATCGACCAGGGTTCCGACGACACCACCAACGCGATCTCGATCCGCAAATTCTTCGGCAAGACCGCCGGCGTCGCCACCACGACGTCGACCACGGATGCGACGGTGATCCAGACCCGGCACCGCATTCCCGAGGCCGAGCTGCATAGCGGGCAGGTGCTGGTCTATCAGGTGCCGATCCCCGAGCCGCTGCGCTTCCTCGAGCCGCGCGAGACCGAGACGCGGCGCATGCATGCACTCGCCGAATACGGGTTGATGCACGTCAAGCTGTATGAGGATATCGCGCGCTTCGGCCACATCGCGACCGCCTACGCCTATCCGGTGAAGGTCAACGCGCGTTATGTGATGGATCCGTCGCCGACGCCGAAATTCGACAATCCGAAGATGGACAATTGCGCGGCGCTGCAACTGTTCGGCGCCGGCCGCGAGAAGCGTATCTATGCGATCCCGCCCTACACCACGGTGGTGTCGCTGGATTTCGAGGATCATCCGTTCACGCGCTACCGCTTCGATGCGCCCTGCGCGCTGTGCGGCGCCGATAATTCCTATCTCGACGAGATCGTCACCGACGACAGAGGCGGGCGGATGTTCGTCTGCTCCGACACCGATTTCTGCGAGCAGCGCCAGGCCGCCGGCCATCACGGCACCGAGAGCGCGGCGCCGCACAAGGAGAAGGCGCATGTCTGAGCCGTCCCATCTCGACAACGACGAGCCGCTGCTGGTCGCCGAGGGGCTCGGCAAGAACTACGGCCCGATCGCCGCCTGCCGCGACGTCTCGTTCGCGCTCTATCCCGGCGAGGTGTTGGCGATCGTCGGCGAATCCGGCTCGGGCAAGTCGACGCTGCTGCAATTGCTGTCGGCGCAGCTCGCGCCGAGCGCGGGGCGGGTGTCCTACCGGATGCGCGACGGCGTGCTGCGCGATCTCGCCGATCTCGGCGAGGCCGAGCGGCGCTTTTTGTTTCGCACCGACTGGGGCTTCGTGCATCAGGATCCGGCGCAGGGGCTGCGCATGGCGGTCTCGGCCGGCGCCAATGTCGGTGAGCGGCTGATGGCGGTGGGGTGGAATCACTACGGCAGGATCCGCGACACCGCCTCGACCTGGCTGGAGCGGGTCGAGATCGATGTCGGCCGCATCGACGATGCGCCAAAGACCTATTCCGGCGGAATGCGGCAGCGGCTGCAGATCGCGCGCAACCTCGTTACCGAGCCGCGGCTGGTGTTCATGGACGAGCCGACTGGCGGCCTCGACGTCTCGGTGCAGGCCCGTCTGCTCGACCTGATGCGCAACCTGGTCAGCGAGCTCGGCCTTGCCGCCATCGTCGTCACCCATGATCTCGCCGTGGCGCGGCTGCTGTCGCACCGGGTGATGGTGATGAAGGGCGGCCGCGTCATCGAAACCGGGCTCACCGACCAGGTGCTGGACGATCCACGCGAGCCCTATACCCAGCTGCTCGTTTCCTCGATCCTTCCGCCATGAGCGTGCCAATGACTGCAATGATCGAACTAGCCGACGCCCAGAAGACCTTCACCATGCACCTGCAGGGCGGCGTCGAGCTGCCGGTGGTGCGCGGCGTCTCGTTCCATGTCGAGCCGGGTGAATGCGTGGTGCTGTCGGGCCCGTCGGGCGCCGGCAAATCCTCCATTCTCAAGATGATCTTCGGCAACTACCGCTGCGACAGCGGCCGAATCGGCATCCGCCACCGCGGCACGGTGATCGATCTCGCCACCGCCGAGCCGCGCCAGGTGTTGAGCGTGCGCCGCTCGACCATCGGCTATGTCAGCCAGTTCCTGCGCGCGGTGCCGCGGGTCGCGACCATCGACGTTGTCGCCGAGCCGCTGATCGTCAACGGCGTGGCGCGCGAGGAGGCCCGCGGGCGCGCCGGGGCGCTGCTGCGCCGGCTCAACATTCCCGAGCGGCTGTGGTCGCTGCCGCCCTCGACCTTCTCCGGCGGCGAGCAGCAGCGCGTCAACATCGCGCGCGGCTTCATCTCCGACCTGCCGATTTTGCTATTGGACGAACCGACCGCTTCGCTCGATGCGGCGAATCGCGCAGTTGTCGTCGAACTGATTGCCGAGAAGAAGACCCGGGGCGTCGCGATGGTCGCGATCGTCCATGACGACGAGATCCGTCACCTGATCGCCGACCGCATCGTCGACGTGACCTCGTTCGCCGCTGCTGCCTGAAGGACCGACTGCAATGACCGCCAAGCAAGACACCATCATCGGCAACGCCCGGCTCGTCCTCGCCGATCGCGTGATCGAGCAGGGCTGGGTCGCCATTGCCGGTGGCAGGATCGCCGAGTTCGGCGAGGGCAGGGCGCCCGAGGCAGCCGAGGATGCCGGCGGCGATTTGATCATGCCCGGCCTGATCGAGCTGCACACCGACCATCTCGAGATGCACTACGTGCCGCGGCCAAAGGTGTTCTGGAATCCGGTCGCCGCCGTGATCTCCTATGACGGCCAGCTCGCCACCTCGGGCATCACCACGGTGCTGGATTCGCTAAGAGTCTGGCGCGAGGACGGCGCCGAGGAGGTCGACGGCCGCGCCGGCGTGCTGGCCGCGGCGATCTCCGCCGCGCGCGAGGAAAACCTGCTGCGCGCCGATCACTTCCTGCATCTGCGCTGCGAGGTGCCGATGCCTTCGGTGGTGGAGGAGGCCAAGGAGCTGATCGGCCGCCCCGACGTGCGACTGATGTCGCTGATGGATCACACGCCGGGCCAGCGCCAGTTCCGCGACGAGGTCAAGCTGCGCGACTATTACCGCGGCAAGGGCGGCGGCATGACCGACGCCGAGCTCGACGTGCTGTTCGCGCGCCGCTTCGACTATCAGAAGCAGTATGCCGCAACCAATGTGCGCGCCATCGTCGCGCTGGCGCAGCAATACGGCATCCCGCTGGCGAGCCATGACGACACCACCGACGAGAACGTGGCTGATGCCATCAACGACAAGGTCGCGGTCGCGGAATTCCCGACCACGATGGAGGCCGCGCGCGGACTGCATGCGGCCGGCATCGACGTGCTGATGGGCGCGCCGAACGTGGTGCGCGGCGGCTCGCATTCCGGCAACATCGCTGCGGTAGATCTCGCCCATGAGGGGATGCTCGACATCCTGTCGTCGGACTATATCCCCTCCAGCCTCTTGATGGCGGCGCTGCAGCTGCCAAAGCACGTGCCGGCGATTGATCTCGCCTCCGCGATCCGCACCGTGACCAAGACGCCGGCCGAGGCGGTCGGGCTGTCCGATCGCGGCGAGATCGCGGCCGGCAAGCGCGCCGACCTGATCCGCGTCCACATCGCCCGCGACCTGCCGGTGGTGCGCAGCGTCTGGCGCGAAGGAGGGAGGGTCGCGTGACCGACGTCTCCGCGATCGCCGAGCCTCACGCCGCCGGCATTGGGCCGGGTCGCCTCGTGCTGGTGGTTGGTCCCAGCGGTGCCGGCAAGGACACGCTGCTGGGGCTCGCGAAGTCGGCGTGCGCTGACAACAGCGACATCGTGTTTCCGCGCCGCCTGATCACCCGCGAGGCCTCGGCGTCGGAGGACAATCAGCAGGTCAGCGCCGAGGCCTTCCAGCTTGCCGTTGCCGGCGGCGACTACGCCATGCACTGGGAAGCCCATGGCCACCGCTACGCGCTGTCGCGGGCGATCGACGACGACATCCGCGCCGGCCGCACTGTGATCGCCAACGTCTCACGCACGGTGATCGCCGTAGCGCGCCGCAACTATGCCAACGTCGTCGTGGTCTCGATCACCGCGCCGCCGGAGGTGCTCGCCGCGCGGCTGGCGGCGCGGGCGCGCGCCAGCGACGGCGTGCTCGCGCAGAGGCTGGCTCGCACCGTCGACGAGACCACCGCGGCGCCTGACTTCACCATCGTCAATTCCGGCACCGCCGAGTATCACGCGCGGCAGCTGGCTCGCATCATCAAGGGTGAGCGCTGGGACCCCAGCAGCGAAGGAAAGGACGCGAATGTCGGTGATTGAGACGATCGAGCAGCTCGAGGCGATCTACGGCTTCCCGAACGATGCGTCGACCGTGAAGGTCGCCGATCACGTGACGCCGCTCTACCGTGTGCTGATCGAGAAATCACCCTTTGTGTCGCTTGCCACTTCAGGGCCCGAGGGCCTCGACTGCTCGCCGCGCGGCGATCTGCCGGGCTTCGTCCGCATTCACGACGCCAAGACGCTGATGATGCCGGACCGCCGCGGCAACAATCGCTGCGATTCGCTGCGCAACATCGTGCGCGATCCCCGCGTCGGGCTGTTGTTCCTGATCCCGGGCTCGGGCAGCACGTTGCGGGTCAACGGCCGCGCTTATGTCACGGCCGAGCCGGAATTGCTGGCCTCCTTCACGATGGAGGGCAAGACCCCGCGCACGGTCATCGTGATGACCGTGGACGAGGTCTACTTCCAGTGCGCCCGCGCCATCGTGCGCTCCGATCTGTGGAATCCCGACAAGCGGGTCGATCCGAGGGCGTTGCCGACGCCGGGCCAGATCCTCGCCGAGATGAGCGAGAACACGGTCGGCGGCGAGAAGTACGACCGCGAATGGCCGGAGCGCGCGCGGCAGACGATGTGGTGAGCAACTCCCTCGCCCCGCTCTTGCGGGGGCGAGACGAGCAGAGCTCGCTCTTGGAGGGTCGGGGTGAGGGGCTCTTGCCGCGTTGGCGGTGGGCGTTGTGCTCGCGGAAGCTCCCCCTCACCCGAATCCGAGCTACGCTCGAATTCGACCTCTCCCCGCAGGAGGGGAGAGGTGACTTTTAACGGCTGCGCCGAAGTCGCCGGGCTTACACATCGCCCTTCGACTGCTCCTCGAACGCCTTCAGCGACACCATTGCGATCTCGCGCAGCGCGGCGCGGTCGGCGCCGGAGGAGGCCATCACGCACATGCCTGACGTGACCGCTGAGAGATAGCGCGCCAGCGCGGCCGGGTCGGCGCCGTCGCCGAGATCGCGCTCGGCCTTGGCGAGGACGAAACGTTCACGCAACTGGTCTTCGGTGCGGTTGCGGCGCGCCGCCAGCTCGAACGGCACGTTCGCCGAGCCGGTGCCGCAGGCGAGGCCACCCTGCACCAGCAGACAGCCGGGCGGGTTGGCGGGGTCGGTCTGGGCGTCGGCGTGTTCCATCAGAAATCGTTCGGCCACCTCCCGGGCGGTCGGCGCGCCCAGCACCTTTGCCATCCAGGCGTCGCGCTTTTCGGTGTAGCGGTCGAGCGCAGCCTTCAGCAGGCCTTCCTTGCTGCCGAACGCGGCATAGAGGCTCGGGGGATTGATGTGCATGGCCTCGGTGAGCTGCGCGATGGTCGCGCCCTCGTAGCCATGCCGCCAGAACACCTCCATGGCCTGGTCCAGTGCGGCGTCCGCGTCGAATCCGCGGGGGCGTCCCATTCCCATTTCTTTAAGCTCCCTAAGCCCGGGTGCCGTTTCTGCGACGGATGATCCCTAGCCTATCCTGTTGTTAGACGTGACGTTTTTTCCCGGCTTCTCATTTCCCCACGGATGCGCTAAGAAATTCATAGTGTCCGATACATAAGTATCTTGCGGACCGGCGTCCAGCTCCACATCTGTAGCAAGCACTACAGATCGATTTGGAGCGCGTTCATGCCTTCGTCAACCAAAAATCCCCGTTCCGGCCGTTTCCGATCCATCGTCGGAGGTGTCGTGGTCCTCGGCGCCCTCGCGGTGGCCGGTTCGATCACGACCGGCCGCTATTTTCATGCCGCGCAGGCGACCGCCACCGCCGCGCCCGCCGAGCAGGCGGTGCCGGTCACCGTCGCCGTGGTCCAGCCGCGCCCGACCACGCTGTTCGACGAGTTTTCCGGCCGGCTCGAGGCGGTCGACCGCGTCCAGCTCCGGCCCCGGGTTGCCGGCGCGATCCTTTCGACCAACTTCACCGAAGGCGCGCTGGTGAAGGCCGGCGACGTCCTGTTCAAGATCGATCCGGCGCCCTACGCCGCCGAGGTCGATCGCGCCCAGGCGCAGCTCGAGGCCGCCAAGGCCCGCGTCGTGTTCACCACCAGCGAGGTCGAGCGCGGCGCGCAGCTGGTCGGCAACAACATCGTGACCAAGCGCGACTTCGACCAGCGCGACAACGCCAATCGCGAGGCGATTGCCAATGTGAAGGCCGCGGAAGCCGCGTTGCAGACCGCAAAGCTCAATCTCGACTACACCGAGGTGCGGGCGCCGGTCGACGGCCGGGTCGGGCGGATCGAGGTCACCGTCGGCAACCTCGTCGCCGCCGGCACCTCGTCGCCGGTGCTGACCTCGCTGGTCTCGGTCAATCCGATCTATGCGAGCTTCGATGCCGACGAAGAGGTGGTGCTGCGCGCGCTGAACTCGATCGCGGATGCCTCGGGCAAGCGCGGCAATCTCGACCAGATCCCGGTCGAGATGACGACCTCGGGCGGCCTCGGCGCCAAGGGGCACATCCAGTTGATCGACAACCAGGTCAATGGCCAGAGCGGCACCATCCGCGTCCGCGCCACCTTCCGCAACGACGACGGCCGGCTGATCCCCGGGCAGTTCGCGCGCGTCCGCATGGGCCAGCCGAAGCAGCAGACGCTGGTCTTGATCGACGAACGCGCCGTCGGCACCGACCAGGACAAGAAGTTCGTGATGGTGGTCGGCGACGACAGCCGCGCGCTCTATCGCCCGGTCACGCTCGGCGGCGCGGTCGATGGTCTGCGGATCGTGACCGCCGGCCTGAAGTCCGGCGAACGCATCGTCGTCAACGGCCTGCAGCGCGTGCGTCCCGGTGCGCTTCTGAAACTGGAAGTCGCCGAGATGGGCGCCCGCGGTATGAAACAGGCATCCACCGAAACCAACCAACACGTCGCGCAGCGCTAACAGCATGATCCGGAAAAGTGGAAACCGGTTTTCCTTCGCGACAAACGCGAAACGCGTTTGCGCGGAGATGATGCTCAACTAAAGCAACGCGCGCGGGGGCGGACCCATGAATCTCTCAAAGTTCTTTATCGACCGGCCGATCTTTGCCGGCGTGCTATCGATCCTGATCTTCCTTGCCGGCCTGATTTCGCTGCTGGCGATGCCGATCTCGGAATATCCCGACGTGGTGCCGCCATCGGTGGTGGTGCGCGCGACCTATCCCGGCGCCAACCCGAAGGTGATCGCCGAGACGGTCGCGACCCCGATCGAGGAGCAGATCAACGGCGTCGAGAACATGCTCTATATGTCGAGCCAGGCCACCACCGACGGCGCGATGACGCTGACGGTGACGTTCCGCCTCGGCACCGACCCCGACAAGGCGACGCAGCTGGTGCAGAACCGGGTGCAGCAGGCCGAGCCGCGGCTGCCGGCGGTGGTGCGCCAGCTCGGCATCATCACCAAGAAGAGCTCGCCCGACCTCACCATGGTCGTGCACCTGCTGTCGCCGAACAACCGCTACGACATGACGTATCTGCGCAACTACGCGGTGCTCAACGTCAAGGACCGGCTGGCGCGGATCGACGGCGTCGGCGACGTCCAGCTGTACGGCGCCGGCGACTATTCGATGCGGGTCTGGGTCGATCCGCAGCGGGCCGCCGAGCACGCGCTGACTGCAAACGACATCGTGAAGGCGATCCAGGCGCAGAACGTCGAGGCCGCGGCCGGCGTGGTCGGCTCCTCGCCGAGCGTCAAGGGCATCGACCTGCAGCTCTCGGTCAACGCCGAGGGCCGGCTGTCGACCGAGGAGCAGTTCGGCGACATCGTAGTCAAGACCGGAGCAGGGGGCGAGGTGGTGCGGCTGCGCGACGTCGCCCGCATCGAGCTCGGCGCCTCCGAATACGGCCTGCGCTCGCTGCTCGACAACAAGCAGGCGGTGGCGATCCCGATCTTCCAGGCGCCCGGCTCGAATGCGCTGCAGATTTCCGACAACGTCCGCGCCACCATGGCCGAGATCAAGAAGAACATGCCGGAGGGCGTGTCCTACCAGATCGTCTACGATCCGACCCAGTTCGTGCGCTCCTCGATCGAGGCCGTGATCCATACGCTGCTCGAGGCGATCGCACTGGTCGTGCTGGTCGTGATCCTGTTCCTGCAGACCTGGCGCGCCTCGATCATTCCGCTGCTCGCGGTGCCGGTGTCGATCGTCGGCACCTTCGCGGTGATGCATGTGTTCGGCTTTTCCATCAATGCACTCAGCTTGTTCGGCCTGGTGCTGGCGATCGGCATCGTGGTCGACGACGCCATCGTCGTGGTCGAGAACGTCGAGCGCAACATCGAGTCCGGGCTGTCGCCGCGCGACGCCACCAACCAGGCGATGCGCGAAGTGTCCGGCCCGATCATCGCGATCGCGCTGGTCCTGATCGCGGTGTTCGTGCCGCTGGCCTTCATCTCCGGCCTCACCGGGCAGTTCTACAAGCAGTTCGCGCTGACGATCGCGATCTCGACCGTGATCTCCGCCGTCAACTCGCTGACGCTGTCGCCGGCGCTGTCGGCGCTGCTCTTGAAGGGGCATCACGAGCCGAAGGACCGGCTGACCCGGATCCTCGAAAAGACGCTGGGCTGGTTCTTCCGCGGCTTCAACAAGGTGTTCACCAAGTCGTCCGCGAATTACGGCCGCACCGTCACCAAGGTGATCTACGGCAAGGCCATCGTGCTCGGCCTCTACGTGCTCTTGATCGGCCTCACCGGCGTGCTGTTCAAGCAGGTGCCTGGTGGATTCGTGCCGGGCCAGGACAAGCAGTACCTGGTCGGTTTTGCCCGGCTGCCCGACGGCGCGACGCTCGATCGCACCGAGGAGGTGATCCGCAAGATGAGCGACATCGCGCTGACGCAGCCCGGCGTCGAGAGCTCGGTGGCGTTCCCGGGCCTGTCGATCTCCGGCTTCACCAACTCCTCCAACGCCGGCATCGTGTTCTCGACGCTGAAACCGTTCGACGAACGCAAGGATCCGTCGCTCAGTGGTCCTGCGATCGCGGCCGAGCTGAACAAGAAATACGCCGGCATCCAGGAGGCCTTCATCGCCATGTTCCCGCCGCCGCCGGTCAACGGCCTCGGCACCATCGGCGGCTTCAAGCTGCAGATCGAGGACCGCGCCGGCCTTGGCTACGAGGCGCTGAACGACGCCACCAAGGCGTTCATGGCGGCGATGCAGAAGGCACCGGAGATCGCCGGCGTGTTCTCCAGCTTCCAGGTCAACGTGCCGCAGCTGTTTGCCGACATCGACCGCACCAAGGCGCTGCAGCTCGGGGTGCCGGTGTCGGAAGTGTTCAACACGCTGCAGATCTATCTCGGCTCGTACTACGTCAACGACTTCAACAAATTCGGCCGCACCTATTCGGTCTATGTGCAGGCCGACGCGCCGTTCCGCGCGCGGGCCGACGACATCAGGCAGTTGAAGGTGCGCTCGTCGTCCGGCGACATGGTGCCGCTGTCGGCGCTGCTGAAGGTCCGGCAGAGCGCGGGCCCGGAACGTGCGATCCGCTACAATGGCTTCCTGTCGTCGGACATCAACGCCGCTGCGGCGCCCGGCTATTCCTCCGGCCAGGCGCAGGAGGCGGCGACCCGGATCGCGGCCGAAGTGCTGCCGCCCGGCTTTGCCTTCGAATGGACCGACCTGACCTATCAGGAGTTCATCGCCGGCAATTCCGGCATCTGGGTGTTCCCGCTGGCGATCCTGCTGGTGTTCCTGGTGCTCGCGGCGCTCTACGAGAGCCTCGCGCTGCCGCTCTCGATCATCATGATCGTGCCGATGGGCCTGCTCGCTGCGATGTTCGGCGTCTGGCTGTCGAAGGGCGACAACAACGTGTTCACCCAGATCGGCCTGATCGTGCTGGTGGGACTGTCGGCCAAGAACGCCATCCTGATCGTCGAATTCGCGCGCGAGCTCGAATTCGCCGGGCGCTCGCCGATCAGAGCCGCGATCGAGGCCAGCCGCTTGCGGCTGCGGCCGATCCTGATGACGTCGATGGCGTTCATCATGGGCGTGCTGCCGCTGGTGCTCTCGACCGGCGCAGGCTCGGAGATGCGGCGCGCGATGGGCGTCGCGGTGTTCTCCGGCATGATCGGCGTCACGATCTTCGGCCTGTTCCTGACGCCGGTGTTCTATGTGCTGCTGCGCACGCTCACCGGCATGAAGCCGCTGACCCAGCACGGCGAGGCGACCATTCCCGGAAAAGCACACGCGGCATGATGCCGCGTGTCGCATGAAGAAAATGCGTCAAAAAGAAAACGAGAGCCTTGATCACGTTCCATCGGGGCCGAGGCTCTCGTTATGACATTTTTGAGAGATTTTACGCTGCGATATCCAGCAGCAATTGTGACGAGCCGCGGATCAGCATCTTGCGGCCCGCGGGCGTCAACGCAAACGAATCTCCCCGCAGCGCAACAAAGCCGAGCGTCACCAGGCTGTCGACCGCAAACCGGTTCAGGCGTGAGGGGTTTGCCGCGGGCGCCCGCAGCGCTTTCAACGCCTCCCACTGATCTGGTCTGAGTTCGAGTTCTTCGCTCATGGGTCTAGCCACTCCAATTTCTGGCCAGCCAGATACAGAGCGCAGATGAATTTCGTGCGACCACAACGAGTCAGGATTTCGATTTATGTGGATGCCTCGTCACATCGCCGTGTCATTGGAATGTTTCAAGTTTTTCGAATCGTTGCGGCGCAATGACGCGTGATCTCGTCACAGAGATTAACCGTGGAAGATCACACAGGTTAATCCTGCGGATTAACCGCGCCGCACGCTGGCGCCGCCGTCGACCGGCAACGTTACACCGGTAACGAAACTGGCTTCATCTGAAGCAAGAAACAGCGCGGCGTTGGCGACGTCCCAGCCGGTGCCCATCTTCTTCCGCAGCGGCACCTTGCTGTCGCGTTCGGCCTCGACCTCGGCGCGGCTCTTCTTGAATTCACGCGCGCGGGTGTCGACCGCCATCGGCGTGTTCATCAATCCCGGCAGGATCACATTGGCGCGAATGCCGTATTGCGCATTCTGGTAGGCGAGCTGCTCGGTGAAGGCGATCATCGCCGACTTCGTCGCCTTGTAGGCGACGTAAGGGTAGGTGGTGATCGCGGCCATCGACGAGATGTTGATGATCGAGCCGCGCTGCTGCTGGCGCATGATCGGGATCACATGCTTGGCGGCGAGGATGCAGCTCTTCAGATTGATCGCGACGCAGCGGTCGAACGCTTCCTCGGTGATGTCGAGCAGTTCGGCGTCGCCGCCGGACAGGCTGACCCCGACATTGTTGTGCAGGATATCGACGCTGCTCCAGCGGCTGTGCGCGTCCGCCACCATCGCCTTGAGGTCGGCATTTTTGGTGACGTCGGCCTTGAAGGCGACGGCGATGCCGCCCTTGGCCGCGATCAGGTCGACGGTCTCCTGCGCCGAGCCCACATTGTGATCGACGCACAGCACCTTGGCGCCTTCGCGGGCGAAGGTCAGCGCGGTGGCGCGGCCGTTGCCGATGCCCTCGCCGGGGCTCTGTCCGGCGCCGACGACGATGGCGACACGATCTTTGAGGCGCATCTCACTTCACTCCCGGAATTGGGTACTGCTGCAGTACCTCTTTGTAATAAGGTTCGTTGTCGATCTGCATGGTGGCGAGCACGCGCACCACGGCGCAGTAGAACGCGATGGTCAGCACCAGGTCGGTCATGTGCTCGTCGGAGAGCTGCTGCTTGATCTCGGCGAAGGTCGCGTCCGACATCGCGAGCTCGCGCACCATCTCGCGGGCACCTTTCAGGATCGCTTTCGCCAGCGGCTCGAGCTTCGACGGCTTGCCGTCGGTCTCCGCGATCAGGCCCTCGATATCCGCGTCGGTGACGCCGAACTCCTTGCCGATCTTCACATGGTGGGTGAACTCGTATTCCGACTTCTCCAGCCAGCCGACCTGCAGGATCGCCAGCTCGCGCAGGCGCGGATCGAGCTTGCTCTTGAACCGGATGTAGCTGCCGACGCCGTTGAAGGCGCGCGCCATGTCCGGCGAGTTCACCAAGAGCTTGTGCAGATTGGTGTTGCGCTTGAGCATGTCGCGATATTCGGGGGCGACTTGCTCGGCTTCGAGATAGGGCAGGCGGGCCATTGTTGTTGTCCTTGGTTCGGCGGCTTGCGGGAGGGTGGCTGCGGCTTCAGCCGTAGAGCGCTTTGTACTCGCTTGCGTAATTGGCGTAGGAATCCTTCATGCTTGCGCCGTTGAGCAGCATGGTCGCAACCAGCGTATTGTCGGCGTCGAACACGGTGGTACGCACCCACATGCTCTCGGTGCGCTTGCTGCCCGAGAGCGCGACCACCTCGCGCTCGGCCCAGTAGGTCTCGCCCGGAAACAGCGGCCCGCGCAATAGGCGGATCTCCTGGTCGGCGAACAGCCCGACCGCGGGGCCGCGCACCGGCAGCCGGTCCTCGCGCGCCCGGTACTGGAACAGGACGCTCAGCATCTCCATCGGAATGATGGCGCGGCCCCAGGGATTGTGCTCCTGCGCATAATAGGCGTCGGAGGGCTCGGTGATCACCTTCAGCTTGTCGGCGAGCGAGAACGGATAGAGGTCGCCCATATGCTGGTCGAAATCCATCCTGATCGGCTGCCGCGCGGTGGTCATGCCGACCTTGATGTCGGCGAGGATCACGGGATCGGCCAGCGGCTTCAACTCGCCGAGCCTTTGGCTCAGCGCGGTCTCCGTGCCGTCGCCGCCGATCGAGGCGGTGCCGCGCAGCACTTCCGTTCCATCCCGCTTGATCATCCCGATCGTGCAGACGGTCTGGCCGTCTTGCGGCTTCTCGATTTGCGCCTGTACCTCCTCGCCTTCGAACACGGCGTTGCGGTAATGCGCCGACAGGCAACCGGTCTCGAACCAGGTCCGCCCCCAGATCCGCTCGCACAGCGGCGCGAACTGGCTGAAATGCGTCGGGCCCTCGATGGTGCCGCCGCGGAAGCCGAGCTTTTGCGCGGTTGCGTCGTCGTGGATCGAGGCGTGCGCGTCGTAGGTTTGCGCCTGCAGCATCTGCTTCGGGCGCCGCCACGGCCCGACCAGCAGGTTGCCACTTTCCAGGATTTCCGTCGTGAACGCGGTTTCCAGCAGGATCATCCCTGGATCTCCCTTGAGTTTTCCTTTGAGCGCCACCGTTTCAAAGATGCGCGGCCGCGGCAAGGCTCGCATGCGCAACATGAGATATGTGCTGCGGCCATGGAACGGGGCTGTTCATGCATAGCAAAATCAGTGCATGCTGATGCATGATGATGCGCAGAAAATCAGACCGGTGCGGACCGGCGCGAGATTGACGGGGAGCTGCGACTGATGGCCTTGATGGACGTTGGACTGGACGACAAGTACCGGTTGGACAGCAAGCGAATCTTCCTCTCCGGTACCCAGGCGCTGGTCCGACTGCCCATGTTGCAGCGCGAACGGGACCGCGCGCACGGGCTGAACACGGCAGGGTTCATCTCCGGCTACCGCGGCTCGCCGCTCGGCATGTATGATCACGCGCTGTGGCGCGCGAAATCCTTCCTGAAACAGCATGACATCGCCTTCGTGCCCGGCCTCAACGAGGATCTCGCGGCAACGGCGGTATGGGGCAGCCAGCAGGTCGGCATGTTCCCCGGCGCCAAGGTCGATGGCGTGTTCGGCATTTGGTACGGCAAGGGCCCCGGTGTCGACCGTTCGCTCGATGCGCTCAAGCATGCCAATTCGGCCGGCACCTCGCCGAATGGCGGTGTGATCGCGCTGGCCGGCGACGACCATGGCTGCCAGTCCTCGACGCTGGCGCATCAGAGCGAGCAGGTGTTCGCGTCCGCGCTGATGCCGGTGGTCAATCCGGCGACACTGCAGGACTATCTCGATCTTGGCATCCTCGGCTTTGCGCTGTCGCGCTTCTCCGGCTGCTGGGTCGGCTTCAAGGCGATCTCGGAGACGGTGGAGAGCTCGGCGTCGATTGTCAGCGATCCCGACCGCATCAAGATCATCATGCCCGACGACTTCGAGATGCCGCCGGGCGGCCTTTCGATCCGCTGGCCGGATCCGCCGCTCGAGGCCGAGCGGCGGCTGCACGGGCCGAAGATGCAGGCGATCGCCGCCTTCGCCCGCGTCAACCGCTTCGACCGCATCGTGCTGGACTCCAAGCCGGCGCGGCTCGGCATCATGGCGACCGGCAAGGCCTATCTCGATCTGCGCCAGGCGCTCGCCGATCTCGGCATCAGCGATGCCGAGGCGCAGGCGCTCGGCCTGCGCATCTACAAAGTGGCGCTGACCTGGCCGCTGGAGCAGCGCGGCGCGCGCGCCTTCGCCGAAGGCCTCAAGGACGTGCTGGTGGTCGAGGAGAAGCGCGGCTTCATCGAGGACCAGCTGGTCCGCATCCTCTACAACACGGACGCTGACAGGCGGCCCTCGGTGGTCGGCAAGCGCGACGAGAGCGGCGCGCCGCTGTTGCCGAGCGAGGGCGAACTGACTCCAACGATGGTCGCGGCCGCCGTGGTGGCGCGGCTGCGCAAGCTCGGTCACCGCAGCCCGATGCTGGAACAGCGGCTGGCAAAACTCGAGGCGTTCGATCGCCCGGCCGAGGGCACCGGCACCGCAAAGCTGCAGCGCACGCCGTATTTCTGTTCGGGCTGCCCGCACAACACCTCGACCAAGATTCCCGAGGGCAGCCGCGCAATGGCCGGCATCGGCTGCCACGGCATGGCGCTGTCGGTGCCCAACCGCAACACCCAGACGATCTCGCACATGGGCGCCGAAGGCGTCGCCTGGATCGGGCAGGCGCCGTTCACCGATGAAGCGCATGTGTTCCAGAACCTCGGCGACGGCACCTATACCCATTCCGGTTTGCTGGCGTTGCGTGCCGCGGCCGCGGCCGGCGTCAACATCACCTACAAGATCCTCTACAACGACGCGGTGGCGATGACCGGCGGCCAGCCCGCTGAAGGCGGTTTTACCGTGTCGCAGATCGCACACCAGGTCGCCGCCGAGGGAACGAAGCGGCTCGCGATCGTCTCCGACGATCCGGACAAGTATCCCGCCAATTATTTCCCGTCGGGCGCCACCATCCATCATCGCCGCGAGCTCGACGCCGTGCAGCGGACCCTGCGCGAGATCGAGGGCCTCACCGTCCTGATCTACGACCAGACCTGCGCCGCCGAAAAACGCCGCCGCCGCAAGCGCGGCCTGTTCCCTGATCCCGCAAAGCGGGTCTTCATCAATGAGCGCGTCTGCGAAGGCTGCGGCGACTGCTCGGTGGCGTCGAACTGCGTCTCGGTGCAGCCGCTGGAAACCGAGCTCGGCCGCAAGCGCCGCATCGATCAGTCGAACTGCAACAAGGACTTTTCCTGCATCGAGGGTTTCTGCCCGAGTTTTGTGATGGTGCAGGATCCGAAGCTGCGCAAGGCCGATCGCAGCGCGGCCGATCCCAAGGCGCTGTTCGCCGACCTGCCGACGCCGCCTGCCGCGGCGCTGACTGCGCCCTACAACATCCTGATCACCGGCATCGGCGGCACCGGCGTCATCACCATCGGCGCGCTGCTCGGCATGGCCGCGCATGTCGAGGGGCTGGCCTGCTCGACGCTCGACTTCACCGGCCTGTCGCAGAAGAACGGCGCGGTGATGAGCCACGTCCGGCTGGCGCCGGCGGCCGACATGCTGACCACGGTGCGCATTGCGCCCGGCAATGCCAATCTGATCCTCGGCTGCGACATCGTCGTCGCCACCAGCACGACGGCGTTGAGCCGTGCCGAGCGCGGCGTCACCCGCGCCATCGTCAACGCCGATCTGCTGCCGACCGCGAGTTTCGTGATCGATCCCGACATCGATTTCGAGGCCAACTCGATGCGCGAGGCATTGAACGGCGCGATGACGCCTGCCGATCTCGACATTCTCGATGCCACCGGGCTTGCCACCGCGCTGATGGGCGACAGCATCGCCACCAACGCCTTCATGCTCGGCTTTGCGTTCCAGCGTGGCGCGATCCCGCTGTCGCTACAGGCGATCCTGCGGGCGATCGAGCTCAACGGCGCCGCGATCGAGATGAACAAGGCGGCGTTCTCCTGGGGTCGGCTCGCCGCGCACGATCTGCCGCGCGTGGTCAGCGCCGCGCGCTTCAAGAGCGCAGGCGCCGCGCCCGCGAAGCGCACGCTGGACGAGGCGATCGCGTTCCGCGCCAAATTCCTCACCGACTATCAGGACGAGGCGTATGCCAAGCGCTTCCTCGACGATGTCGCACGCGTCCGCGCCGCCGAATCCGCCGCGGCGCCGGGCTCGCAAGAACTGACCGAGGCCTTTGCAAAAGGCCTGTTCAAGCTGATGGCCTACAAGGATGAATACGAGGTCGCGCGGCTCTATTCCGACGGCGAGTTCAGCAAGGCGCTGAAGGAGCAGTTCGAGGGCAATTCCGGCGTGAGGGTGCTGCTGGCGCCGCCGCTGCTGGCGCCGCGCGATCCCGTCACCGGGCGGCTGCAGAAGCGCGAGTTCGGACCGTGGGTGTTCAAGGCGTTCGGCATGCTGGCGGGGCTGAAGCGCCTGCGCGGCACCGCGTTCGACATCTTCGGCTACACCGCCGAGCGCAAGATGGAGCGCGCGCTGCCGGTCGAGTATGCGGCGATGATTCTGCGCCATCTCGACGGCAAGACGCAGCTCGACCTGCCGCGGCTGGTGGCGCTGGCAAAGGCCGCCGATCTCGTGCGCGGCTACGGCCACATCAAGGAGGCCAACGTCGCCCGCTATCGGACCGAATGCGCGCGGCTGCAAAGCGCGATCGGCCGGCCGCTGGCGCAGGCGGCGGAATAGGGCTTAGGGAACTTGCTCTGGGCCGCTATAGTTGACCGGTAACCGTGCTTGCAGCATCGGCTGGATTTGCGCGGCCGGGTTCCTACATGATCGATGTTCCCGTGTGTATTTCGGGAGGCCGTTTTTCATGGTTCTGAAAAACCTTTGTGTTGCAGCTATTTGTACCGCGTCGCTGGCATTGGGCGGCGTGGCGTTGGCCGACGAGTATCGCCCGAACGAGTATTTCAGCCTCGACCTCTCCAAGGCGGTGCTGTCGCCGAAACGGCTCGGCCCGCCGGCGCAGTTCGAGCCGGTCCCGGTCGAAGCCAAGGCCGACCACAGCAGCGATCCGCAGGCCAGTGTGGCGCCGAAGGTCGAGGAGACCAAGGTCGCGCCAAAGAAGGCGGTGCAGACCACTCGTGTGGAGCCGCCAGCGGCGCATGAGAAGACGCCGGCGCATGAGAAGCCCGCGGCGCATGAGAAGCGGCGTGCAGCCACCCACTTTCCCGCCCGCGCCAAACTGACCCGGCGCCACAGCAACCCGCTCGATGCCCAAGCCCGCGACGTCAGGATCCAGACCTGGCCCTGCCGCTCCGGCGGCATCTGCAACTGGCGCTGACGCGCGCGGCTGCTAGGCCGCGCCGCGCTTGTCGGTATAGCCCGCGCACCCCTACGAACCCGTCATCCTGAGGCGCGAGCCTCTTCGGCGAGCCTCGAAGGATGAATCGGCCACCAGCCGGGCCGTCGACCCTTCGAGGGCCGCTGAAGAAGCGGCCACCTCAGGGTGACGGTGATGGAGGTGCACAATTGTTGCCGCACCGTCATTGCGAGCGAAGCGAAGCAATCCATGGGTCCGCATATGCGGAACGATGGATTGCTTCGTCGCTGTCGCTCCTCGCAATCACAGCCCACGTCATCCCGCTGTCGCAAAACCGTCGGCGTGGAGTCAAGAAACCGTAAGGGTGGAGTCAAGCAGCGCAGGCACAACCGTCGTCGCGATTCGACGAAGGTTGTTCGATGGCGATCTGCGCGAGGAGGCGAGGCCTCACCCGGCGTCAGCTGCTGGTGCGTTCGGCGTCGACGGCGGCGCTGGCGGGATTGGGGGCGCTGGCAAAACCCTATCTGAGCGGGGCCGCCGATCGGCCTGGGCTCGCGGGCATTCAGTCCGGCGACGTCGCGAGCGACTCCGCGGTGATCTGGGCGCGCGCCGATCGCGCCGCGCGGATGCAGGTCGAATGCTCCGCGGTCGAGAGCTTTGCAACCGTCCTGCGCACCGCGTCCGCCGATGCACTGCCCGAGCGCGACTTCACCGCAAAGCTGCTGCTGGACGGCCTGCCGCCGGGGCAGGATCTGTTCTATCGCGTGCGCTTCGATGACGGCGACGGCGTCGCCGGCGAGAGCCGTGTCGGGCACTTCCGCACCGCGCCAGTCGACCGGCGCTCGGTCTCCTTCGTCTGGTCCGGCGACGTGGTCGGGCAGGGCTGGGGCATCGATCCCGCCCGCGGGGGCCTGCGCAGCTACCGCACCATGCTGAACGCGCGCCCCGATTTCTTCATCCATTCCGGCGACCACATTTATGCCGACTGCACGGTGCCGGCCGAGCAGGCGCTGCCGAACGGCGAAGTCTGGCGCAACATCGTCACGGTGGAAAAATCCGTGGTCGCGCACAGCCTCGACGAGTTTCGTGGCAACTACAAATACAATTGGCTCGACGCGCATTTTCGCGCCTTCCATGCGGAGGTGCCGATGTTCGCGCAATGGGACGACCACGAGGTCGCCGACGACTGGTCGCCGGTCGGCACCACCGATGCGACCGGCTACGACGATGACGGCACGTCGCGCCTGGTGGCGCGAGCGCGCCGCGCCTTCCACGAATTCATGCCGATGCGGCTGATGCCGGAGCGCGACGGGCGGATCTATCGCAAGATCGGCTACGGGCCGCTGCTCGACGTCTTCATGATCGACATGCGCTCCTATCGCGATGCCAGCTGGAACAAGGAGGGCGATCCGGACCAGGCGTTCATCCTCGGCCAGAGCCAGCTCGCCTGGCTGAAGCGCGAACTGGTGGCGTCGGACGCGACCTGGAAGGTGATCGCGGCTGATCTTCCGATCGGGCTGATCAGCCTCGATGCCGTTGCGCTCGGCGACGGGCCGCCGGCGCGGCGCGAACACGAGATCGCCGATCTGCTGTCCTTCATGAAGCGCGCGGGCGTCCGTAACACAGTGTGGCTCACCGCCGACATGCACTACACCGCCGCGCATCACTACGATCCGGACCGCGCCGTCTTCCAGGATTTCGAGCCGTTCTGGGAATTCGTCTCCGGCCCGCTGCATGCCGGCACCTGGTCGCCGGGTGAGCTCGACAACACCTTTGGCCCGAAGGCGATGTATCAGAAGGGCTGCAACGCAGAGCAGGGCGACAACCTCGCGCCGTGCTTCGGCCTGCAATTCTTCGGCCGCGTCGATATCGACGGCAAGACCGGTGTCATGACGGTGACGTTGAAGGATGTCGACAACCACGATTTGTGGTCGGTCGACATCGAGCCGCGGCCGGACGCGCGGCCCGGCCGGATCATGGCGCAGCACATCTGAGTCATTTTCGTCGCGGCATTTTGCGTGCTCGTGATGGTGGGCACATCGCTAACGCGCACCCTTGCCCGCGCTACGAATCTGCGCAGAGAAAATGGCTCCGCGAGGGAGCCATTTCCGTTGTGTCGGTCTCAGTAGTCTTTTTGCTTAGTAGCCGTGGGACCGCCTGATCACCACGGTCCGGTCGTGATGATGGTGGCGCCAGCCATTGTGCCAGCCGCGATCATGGCGCATCGCGCCATAGACGCCGTAGCCGCGATCCCAGTGATGATGGTAGCCGCCGCGTTTGATCACGACGGTCTCGGCACTCGCGATCGACGGAACCGCCACCGCGAGTGCACCGATCGCCGCAAGAACGAAGCTAATCCTTTTCATCTCATCCTCCTCAATTGGGTGAGGATCAAACAGGACAGCGATTGAAACGTTCCTCCGGAACCTGAGGAGTTTTCTGAACGGCTGTTCAGCAGGACGGCCGCAGCTCAGCTCGGTTGGTTGCCGCGCACAACCCATGAGCGAGCGCGTATGGCCGTGTCGGCGGTCTTGCCTAACCACCCCACCCGACGCATCATCGCGCCATAAAAATCATACTGGGGGGCTTGCCAATGAGCGGATTTTCACGCCGTGGTTTTCTCAAAGTAACAGGATCGGCCGCCGCCGCTGCGATCGCGGGGCCCGCCGCTGCCGCGATGGGGCCGAACGACAAGTTCGACCTCGTGATCAAGGGCGGCGACGTGATCGATCCGAGCCAGTCGCTGCGCGGCAAGCGCGACATCGGCATCCGCTGGGGCGTGATCGAAGCTATCGACAACGAGATTGCGGCGGACCGCGCCGCCAGGACCATCGACGCGTCCGGCAAGCTCGTGATGCCCGGGCTCGTCGACCTGCACTGCCACGTCTACCCCTACGGCTCGGCGATCGGGATTCCCGCCGACGAGCTGGTGCAATTCCAGGGCACCACCACCGTGGTGTCGGCGGGCGATGCCGGCGTCAACAATCTCGCCGCGCTGCGGCGCTACATCGTGGCGCAGTCGCGGGCGCGGATCTACGCCTTCGTCCACATCGCCAACAACGGCCTGTCGGCGTTTCCGGTGGCGGAGCTCTACAACATCGACAACGCCCAGGTCGAAGCCTGTGCGATGGCGCTCGCCGAGAACCCGGACTTCCTGATCGGGGTCAAGGTGCGGATGTCCGAGAACGTGATCTTTAAGCACGGGCTCGAGCCGCTGAAGCGCGGCATCCAGGCTTGCGAGATGTGCGGCTGGCCGGCGCGGATGATGGTCCATATCGGCGGCGTCGAGACCAAAGAGCTGATGAGCGACATCCTCGATTTGCTGCGGCCGGGCGATATCCTGACGCATGCCTATTCCGGCGCGCCGAACATGTCGGGCGCCTTCACCAACATCGTGCAGGAAGGCCGGCTGCTGCCGGCGGCGCTCGCGGCCAAGCAGCGCGGCGTGCTGTTCGACGTCGGCCATGGCGGCGGCAGTTTCGATTTCACGGTCGCCGAGATCGCCATTCCCGGCGGCTGCACACCGGACACCATCTCCTCCGACATCCATGTGTTCTCCGGCAATTCGCCCGGCATCCCGTTCCTGCCCAACGTGATGAGCAAGTTTCTGGCGATGGGCTCCTCGCTGGAGCAGGTGGTGGCGATGGCGACGTCAGGGCCGGCGCGGATCATCAACCGCACGCCCAAGCTCGGCACGCTGCAGCGCGGCGCGCCCGGCGACGTCGCCATCATGGACCTCGTCGAGGGCCCGGTGTCCTTTGTCGACACCCGCAACAACAAGCGCGACGGCAATCTGTTGCTGAAGCCGGTGCAGACCGTGGTCAACGGCGTCCCGTTCGGCCGGCCCTACCAGTCGCCGTTTGCGGTGAGGTGAGGAGCACGCGGAGAGATGGATTGCTTCGTCGCTCCGCTCCTCGCAATGACGTGGATAGAAGTCACCCCGTCATTGCGAGCGAAGCGAAGCAATCCATCGCGCCGCAAGCGAACAGCTAACCACGCTTCTCCACGTTGCTGCTGCGCGCGGGCACGCCGAACTCCTTGCGGCAGACCTCGGCGAGCACGGCGACGCCTTCGCGGATCTGCTGATGCGAGGGGCTGGCGAAGCAGAGTCGCAGCCGGCTGCCGGAGTGGGCCTTGCTGGTCGACCATTCCGGCCCCGGGTTGATCGAGACGCCGGCGGCGAGCGCCGCCTGATAGAGTTTGAGCGTATCGACATGGTCGGGCAGCTTGACCCAGAGGAAGATGCCGCCCTGCGGCGCCTCGAACTCGGCCGCGGTGCCGAACTGCTCGTTGAGCGCCTCCATCAGGGTGTCGAGCTTTGCGCGCAGGCCCTTGGTCAGCTTCGGCACGTGGGTGGAAAAATGCGGCGCGCAATATTCGGCGAGCACCATCTGCTCCAGCGCGCCGGAGCCGGCGTCGGTCTTCAGCGCCAGCATCCGCGACATCATTTCCCAGGGCGCGACGATGAAGCCGACGCGCAGCGCCGGCGCGATCGACTTCGAGAACGAGCCGATATGGATCACGCCGCCATGCCTGCTCATGGCGTAGATCGCCGGCGGCCGCTGGCCGCTCCAGATCAGGTCGGCATAGCAATCGTCCTCGAAGATCGGCACGCCGTATTCCCGCGACAGTTTCAGCATCTCGGCGCGGCGGCTTTCCGGCAGGATCGAGCCGGTCGGGTTCTGCACCGTCGGGATGGTGTAGGTGTATTTCGGCGTGATGCCGCGCCGCTTGTGGTCGGCGAGCGCTGCTGCCAGCGCGTCGATCCGGATGCCCTCGGCATCGAGGGGAATGCCGACCGCGTTGACCCCGAGCCGGGTCAGCCGGTTCAGCGAGCCCTGATAGGTCTCCTGCTCGATCAGCACGGTGTCGCCCTTGGCGAGCAGGGTGTGGTTGACGAGATCGAGCGCCTGCAGCGAGCCGGAGACGATCATGATCTCGTCCGCGGTGCAGGCAATGCCGGCGTCGCGCTTGAGCTTCTTGGTGAGGAATTCGCGCAGCGGCAGATAACCCTGCGGCCCGTGGGCGAGGTTGTAGGTCGCCAGATTCCGGCCCTCGCGCTTCAGCACGGCGTTGACCGCTTCCAGCAGCCCATCGACCGGCACCTGGTCGGGATCGTTGTTGCCGCCGACGAAGCTGTATTTGGCGAGCCCGGTCCACCGCGCCGCCGGCGCAGGCAGGCCGGCCGGGAGCAGGGGTGCAAAATCGAACTGGGCTGAGGTGGACATGGCTGTTTCGCTCCGTGTTGTTGTCATTGAGAACGCCGCCGGGAGCGGCCTTCCCTGAGGTCAGTTCTTGCCGACCAGCCTGATCGGCCGGCCCTGGGTGATGAAGGCATAGTGCCCGGGGCCGACGCTGCCGACCATCAGGGCCTCGACCACCGGTTCCGCGATCTCGCCCGCGGCCGCCCAATCCACCACGAAATTGGCGCCGGTGCCGCCACGGGTATCCGCCGTGGCGATGAAGATCTCGATGGTCGCAAACGGTTTTAGCGCCACCGGCGATTTCAGGTAGCTCTCCACCATCTTGCCTGATGTGTCGAAATAGGCGATCCGCTTCAGCACCAGCGGCTTGGTCTCGGAGGCGTTGTGCACGCTTAGCGTCGCCGAGAAATCGGCCCGCAGCTTGCCCTGGCTCATCGTCACGCTGGAATAGACCGGCACGTAGAAGGCCCCGGAGGCGGCGAGATTTTCCGAGGGCATCGCGGTCAGCGAACTTGCAAAGTTTTGCTCAATACTTCCGGCGCCTTGCGCTACAGCCTCGCCCATGCGCAGGGTAAGCAGGCAGCTGAGAATCGCCAGAAAAATGCCGCCTGCGCGGATGTGACACATTGCTCGTTTGATCCTCACGCCGGGCCCTCTAGGTTGCGGCAACAGAAAAACTTGGCGCATGCACGAACTTATTCGCGATATCACCCTCTGTATCCTGTTTGCCTGGGGCATTGGGCTGATGGCCCATTTCTCCAGGCAGCCGCTGATCCTGGCCTACCTTATCGCCGGCTTTTTCATTGGTCCATTCGGCATGGGCTGGGTCAAGTCCCAGGAATCGATCAGCGTCATCTCCGAGCTCGGCCTGATCTTCATGCTGTTCATGATCGGGCTCGAGATCGACCTGAAGAAAATCATCCGCGCCGGCAAGGTGATCCTGTTCGCCGGCGCCGGCCAGCTGTTGGGCGGCTGCCTGATCGGGGCGCTGTTCTTTGCCGCTATCGGCCTCGCGCTCGGAGGCGGCAAGTTCGACGCGATCTATCTCTGCGTGGCCTGTGCGCTGTCCTCGACTGTGATCATCGTCAAGGTGCTGTACGAGAAGCGCGAGCTGGACACACTGCCGGGCCGCATCACGCTCGGCATCCTGGTGCTGCAGGACATCTTCGCAATCCTGTTCCTGGCGGTGCAGCCGAGCCTCGACAATCTGCAGATCAGTGTCGTGCTGATTTCGATCGCCCGCGTCGCGGTGCTGGTCGCGACTGCCCTGGTGCTGAGCCGATACATGCTGCCAAAGCTGTTCCACCAGATCGCGCGCCGGCCGGAGCTCGTGCTGCTCGGCGCGCTGGCCTGGTGCTTCCTGATCGGCGAGATCGCCGAGCGGCTGCATCTGTCGCGCGAGATGGGCTCGCTGGTCGCCGGCGTCTCGCTCTCGACCTTCCCCTACGCGCTCGACGTCACCGCCAAGGTGACGACGCTGCGGGATTTCTTCATCACGCTGTTCTTCGTCGCGCTCGGCATGACGATCCCGATTCCGGGACTCTCGGTGATCGGGCTGGCGCTGATCATCGCGGCGTTCACGGTGGCGAGCCGGCTGCTGACGACCTTCACGCCTCTCTACCTGATGAAGCAGGGCCTGCGCGCCAGCCTGCTGCCGGCGATCAACCTCGCGCAGATTTCCGAGTTTTCGCTGGTGATCATCCAGACCGGAACCGCCGCCAACCACATCGCGACCGAGACCGCGAGCGCGGCCTCGTTCGCCTTCGTGGTGCTGGCGGTGCTCTCGACCTTTGCCATGGGCCGCAGCGACCAGATCGTGCGCGGCCTGATCGGGCCGTTGAAGCGGATCGGGCTGCGCGACCTCGATCACGGCCAGGCCGGTGAGGCCAAGGGCGAGGGCGGCCAAGAAGCTGGTCACGAGGGCGGTCATGGCGAAATCAGGCGCATCGTCATTCTCGGCTTCTTCCGCGCGGCGAGCGCGCTGCTCAGCCAGATCGAGCGGCAGAACCAGTCGCTGCTCGAGCAGATCAGCGTCGTCGACTTCAATCCGCTGGTGTTCCGCACATTGAGCGACCGCGGCCTGCACGTGATCTATGGCGACATCAGCAATGTCGACACCCTGGTCCATGCCGGGATCGGCAAGGCCGAGATCATCATCCTGAGCGTGCCGGATTTCCTCTTGGTCGGCGCCGACAACGAGAAGCTGGTGCGCCATGTCCGCGCCCTGAACCCGACCGCGAAGGTCGTCGCCACCGCCGACCTCTTGGCCGATGTCGACGACCTCTATGCCGCCGGCGCCGACTACGTCACGGTGACCCGGCTCAGCGACGCCGGCGAGCTCTATGCCGTGATCGAGGCCGTGGACGCCGGCCTGCTCGACGACAAGCGCGCCGAGATGGACGGCAAGCTCAGCGACCGCCGCGAGGTGCTGCCGTAAGGCGGCGCACTGGTTCACCTCTCCCCATCGGGGAGAGGTCGGCGCGTAGCGCCGGCTCAGGTCCCGCGAGAGATCGCAACCCCTCACCCGGATCGCATCTAGCGATGCGATCCGACCTCTCCCTATGGGAGAGGTGAAAGGCCCTGGCATACCTGTCCAACGCATGGCGGGTTGCATAATGATACTGGCGCGCCGTTCGGAACCCGGCTAATCCACTGGCTGCGAACAGTGAGACGTCAGGACAATGGCCGATACGATCCAGGAAGTGCTGCAAGCCTTTGCGAAGGGCGAACTCGTCGTCGTCACCGACGATGACGATCGGGAAGGCGAGGGCGATCTGATCGTCGCCGCGTCGTTCTGCACGGCGGAAAAGATGGCCTTCATCATCCGCCACACCTCCGGCATCGTCTGCGCGCCGATCACCACCGAAGATGCGCGCCGGCTGCGGCTCGACCCGATGGTGGCGCACAACGAGTCCAATCACACCACCGCCTTCACCGTCTCGATCGACTACAAGCCCGATGGAGGCACCGGCATCTCCGCCGAGGAACGCGCCTCCTGCTGCCGCGCGCTCGCCAATCCAAATGCCGGCTCCGCCGACTTCGCACGCCCCGGCCACATCTTCCCGCTGATCGCCCGCGACGGCGGCGTGCTGCTGCGCTCCGGCCATACCGAGGCCGCGGTCGACCTCTGCAAGCTCACCGGCCTGCCGCCGGTCGGCGTCATCAGCGAGCTGATGAACGACGATGGAACCGTGATGAAGGGCGAGCAGGTCGCGAAATTCGCCGCCGCCCACAAGCTCAAGCACGTCACGATTGCCGACATGATCGCCTACCGCCAGGCGCGCGAGAAGCTGATCGAGCGGGTCGCGACCTTCACCACCGAAAGCCCGATCGGCCCGCTGCAGGGCTATGCCTATCGCTCGCCGTTCGACGAGATCATGCATGCCGCCTTCGTCTATAACGGCATCGGCGACGGCCGGAATGTGCTGACGCGGCTGCACAAGCCCAACATCGTGAAAGACCTGTTCACCGGCCAGGCGCGAATGGAAGCGGTGCTGCGGCAATTCAAGGACGCCGGCCGCGGCGTGCTGGTATACATGCGCGACGGCGCGGCCGGCGTTCCGGTCGAGCCGGTCGGCGAGAGCAAATCGGCGGAGGCCGATCGCCACAAGCAGTGGCGCGAAGTCGGCGTCGGCGCGCAGATCCTGCGCGATCTCGGCGTCACCTCGATCCGCAACCTGACCTCGTCGGTGCACGACTACAAGGGCCTGTCCGGCTTCGGCATCGAGATCGTGTCGAACGAGAAGTTCGATAGCTGACGATTGTCATTCCGGGGCTCGCGAAGCGAGAACCTCAGGGGCGCAATTGCGCCCCGGGGAATCTCGAGATTCCGGGTTCTCGCTTCGCGAGCCCCGGAATGACGGTGAAGGGATCACCAATTGCGCTTTGCAGCATAGCGCTTTAATTTATCCGCCAATTTCCGAGACACGATGCGAAAGGATGTTTCATGAGCGTGAGCCCCAAGGCCAAGGACAAGCCGGCTGCGGCCAGCTTCCAGTGGGATGATCCGTTCCTGCTCGACGACCAGCTCACCGAAGACGAGCGGCTGATCCGCGACACCGCGCGGGCCTATGCGCAGGACAAGCTGCTGCCGCGGGTCACCAAGGCGTATCTGGAAGAAAAGACCGACCGCGAGATCTTCAACGAGATGGGCGAGCTCGGCCTGATCGGCGTCACGCTGCCGGAGGAATATGGCTGCGCCAATGCGAGCTACGTGGCCTATGGCCTGGTGGCGCGCGAGATCGAGCGCGTCGACAGCGGCTATCGCTCGATGAACTCGGTGCAGACCTCGCTGGTGATGTATCCGATCTACGCCTATGGCGACGAGACCCAGCGCAAGAAGTACCTGCCGAAGCTTGCGACCGGCGAGTGGGTCGGCTGCTTCGGCCTGACCGAGCCGGACGCCGGTTCCGATCCCGGCGGCATGAAGACCCGCGCCGAGAAGGTCGCCGACGGCTACAAGCTGAACGGCGCCAAGATGTGGATCTCGAACGCGCCGATCGCCGACGTCTTCGTGGTCTGGGCCAAGTCGGCCGCGCATGACAACCAGATCCGCGGCTTCATCCTGGAGAAGGGCATGAAGGGCCTGTCGGCGCCGAAGGTCGGCGGCAAGCTCTCGCTGCGCGCCTCGATCACCGGCGAGATCGTGCTCGACAACGTCGTGGTGCCGGAGAGCGCGCTGCTGCCCAACGTCTCCGGCCTCAAGGGCCCGTTCGGCTGCCTCAACCGCGCCCGCTACGGCATCTCCTGGGGCGCGATGGGCGCCGCCGAGGACTGCATGCACCGCGCGCGCCAGTACACGCTCGACCGCAAGCAGTTCGGCCGGCCGCTCGCCGCCACCCAGCTGGTGCAGAAGAAGCTCGCCGACATGGAGACCGAGATCGCGCTCGGCCTGCAGGCCAGCTTGCGCGTCGGCCGCCTGATGGACGAGGGCAAGATGGCGCCGGAGATGATCTCGATCGTCAAGCGCAACAATTGCGGCAAGGCGCTCGACATCGCCCGCGTCGCGCGCGACATGCACGGCGGTAACGGCATCCAGATCGAGTATCACGTGATGCGCCACACCGCGAACCTGGAAACCGTGAACACCTACGAGGGCACCCACGACGTCCACGCCCTGATCCTCGGACGCGCGATCACCGGCATCCAGGCGTTTTCGTAAGGTCCCTGGCGCCGTCATTCCGGGGCGATGCGTCAGCATCGAACCCGGAATCTCGCGCCGCATTCTTTTCCCTCACTTCGAGATTCCGGGTTCAGCCCTGTCGGGCTGCCCCGGAATGACGCCAGGGAGGTCACCATGACCGACAACGACGACATCCCGTTCAACCGCGATTTTCCGCTGAAGCCGGGCGTGGTCGAAGAGGTCCGCCCCGGCGTGCGCCGCGTGCTCTGCAACAACCCGAGCCCGTTCACCTTCACCGGCACGGTCAGCTACATCGTGGGAACGGGCAAGGTCGCGATCATCGATCCCGGTCCGGATGACGAGGCGCATGCCAAAGCGCTGCTTGATGCGGTCAAGGGCGAGACCGTGACGCATATCCTGGTCACCCACACCCATCGCGATCACTCGCCCAATACGCCGCGGATCAAGGCCGCGACCGGCGCGCCTGTCTATGCCGAGGGGCCGCACCGCGCCTCGCGGCCGCGCTTCGAGAGCGAGAAGCACAATCCGGAATCCGGTGCCGATCGCGACTTCCGTCCCGATGTGCAGGTCAAGCATGGCGACGTCATCGAGGGCGCGGGCTTCGCGCTGGAGGCGGTCGCCACGCCCGGCCACACCGCCAACCATCTGGCGTTTGCCTGGCCCGAGCGCAGCATCAATTTCGTCGGCGACCATGTGATGGGCTGGTCGACCTCGATCGTGGCGCCGCCCGACGGCTCGATGATCGACTACATGGCCTCGCTGGAGCGGCTGGAGCAGCGGCCCGAGCAGCTCTATTTCTCTGGCCACGGCCCCGAGATTCCGGAAGGCCCGCGCTTCGTGCGCTTCCTGGCGCGTCACCGCCGGGCGCGCGAGACGTCGATCCTGCATCGGCTCGGCAAGGGCGAGGCCGACATCCCGACCATGGTGCGTGCGATCTATATCGGCCTCGATCCGCGGCTTGCCACGGCCGCCGGCTATTCGGTGCTGGCGCATCTGGAGGACCTGGTCGGACGCGGCATCGTAGTGACGGACGGCGATCCCGTGATCGGCGGGACGTACCGGCTGGCCTCTTAACCTCTCCCCGTACTTCACGGGGAGAGGTCGAAATTCGAGCGCAGCTCGAATTTCGGGTGAGGGGCAGGCCACAGGTTCGATCTCACCGTGGTGCCCGCGGATAGAGGCCCCTCACCCCAACCCTCTCCCCGCAAGAGCGGGGCGAGGGAGCGCACCAGTGGTATGGCGGCGCCTTACTTCTTCACCGTCTTCGCGGGCGGCGCCTTCGGCGCAGCGGGCGCCTTCTTTGCCGGCTTGTCCTTGTCGTTCTCGGCCGCGGTGTTGATGTCCTCGATCAGCTTCTTGACCCGCGCGGCGTTGCTGCCGAGATCGGTGTCGAAATAGCGCGAGGCCGAGCGGATATCGACGCGCGAGTCGTCGCCGTCGGGCGTGACGCGGATCGACACGTCCTCGCGCAGTCCCATGATCGGCGTGCGCGCCACCGCCTCGATCCGGCCGATGCGGCGCGGCAGCTGCGGTGCGCGCTCGTCGATGACCAGCCACTTGCGGCGATGCACCAGCCGCAACGTCGCCTCATAGGCGCGGTCGACCGGAATCTCGAGCTCGACGGTCTCGATATCGGGATACGCGCGGCGCTGCTGCTCGGCCGAATAGAGGCCGGCATAGACCGCGGGATTGGTGCCCTCGCCGGTGCGCAGGCGCGCCAGCGCCTCGAATCTCGGCGGGTCGATCGGATCGGTGGTGATGTCGTAGATCCGCGGCAGCTTGCGGTACTGATAGGCGAGGTAGCCGGGGTAGGCGAGCACGGCAGCGTCGATCAGGAAGGCGAGCAGGATGCGGCCCATGCCGCGGGTGCCGTTCTGCCAGATCGCGGCGAAGGCGCCGAGCCCGATCAGGATCGAGAGCGCAGCGCAGCCGAGCGCGCCGAAGAAGGTCGCCAGCGCCGGCTTCACCTCCAGGAACCCGAAGCGGACGATGATGATCGAGACCAGTACCGCGACGACGGAGAAGATGGCGAGGTTGCGCGACCAGGTGGCGAGACCGGAGAAGGGTTCCTCCTGGTAGGGAGCGGAAAACCTGCGGGCCATTATCGCTCAAATCTGCCGGTTGCTGCTTGCCGGGCCATGAGGCCGGGCGCCAATGGCCCCGTGAGACCATGGACCTGCGGCAAATTCAAGGGATTTGGGCCACGGCGGGCGTGTTCTTCCCTTCTCCCCTTGTGGGAGAAGGTGGCGCGAAGCGCCGGATGAGGGGTCTGTCTCCGCGGAGAGAACCCCTCACCCGCCTCACTTTCGCTCGGCACCCTCTCCCACAAGGGGAGAGGGTAAATCGTCACGCTGCGGCGTTTGGGAAACTGTAGTCCTTGAACTGGTCGCGCAGCGCGGTCTTCAGGATCTTGCCGGTGGCGGTGTGCGGAATGCCATCGACGAAGGCGACGTCGTCGGGCATCCACCATTTCGCGATCTTGCCGTCCATGAACTTCAAAATGTCCTCGCGCGTCGCGCTCTGGCCCTGCTTGAGCTGCACGATCAAGAGCGGCCGCTCGTCCCATTTCGGGTGATGCACGCCGATCACGGCGGCCTCCGCCACCGCCGGGTGGCCGACCGCGAGGTTCTCCAGATCGATCGAGGAGATCCATTCGCCGCCGGACTTGATCACGTCCTTGGAGCGGTCGGTGATCCGCATGTAGCCGTGCTCGTCCATCGTCGAGACGTCGCCGGTGTCGAAATAGCCGGCGTCGTCGAGGATGCTGGCATCGAGCCGGAAATAGGCCTTGGCGATCGCAGGACCCGAGACCTTGAGGCGGCCAAAAGTCTTGCCGTCCCACGGCAGCTCTTTGCCGGCATCGTCGGTGATCTTCATCTCGACGCCGAACGGCGGGTAGCCCTGGGTCTGCAGGATGTCGAGCCGCTCCTCACCGGTGCGCGTAGTGAACGGCGGCTTCAGCGTGGCGAGCGTGCCGAGCGGGCTCATCTCGGTCATGCCCCAGGCGTGGCGCACCTGGCTGCCCATGTCGAGGAAGGCCTTGATCATCGAGCGCGGCATCGCCGAGCCGCCGCAGATCACCATCTGCAGGTCGGGCAGCTTGAGATTGTTGGCGGCCATGTATTGCAACAGCATCAGCCACACCGTCGGCACGCCGGCGGTGTGGGTGACCTTCTCGGTCGACAGCAGCTCATAGACCGAAGCGCCGTCGAGCTTGGGGCCGGGCATCACGAGCTTGGTGCCCATTGAGGGCGCGGAGAAGGCGATGCCCCAGCTGTTGGCATGGAACAAGGGGACCACCGGCAGCATTGTGTCCGAGGCGGAGGTGCCGAGCGCGTCCTTCGAGTTCGCCATCAGCGCATGCAGCACGTTGGACCGGTGCGAATACAGTACACCCTTGGGATCGCCGGTCGTGCCGGAGGTGTAGCACATCGCCGCCGCGGTGTTCTCGTCGAAGGTCTTCCACTCGAACTTGCCGTCGGAGGCCGCGATCCAGTCCTCATAGGCGACCACGTTCTTCAGCGTGGTCTGCGGCATGTGCGCCTTGTCGGTCAGCACGATGTAGCGCTCGACGCTCGGCAACTGGTCTGCGATCTTCTCCAGCACCGGAACGAAGGTCAGGTCGGTGATGACGATGCGGTCCTGGGCGTGGTTGATGATCCAGGCGATCTGCTCTGGAAACAGCCGCGGATTGACCGTATGGCAGATCGCGCCGATCCCCATGATGCCGTACCAGACCTCGAGGTGGCGCCAGGTGTTCCAGGCGATGGTGGCGACGCGGTCGCCGAGCTTGATGCCGTCGCGTTCCAGGCTCTGCGAGACCTTCAGCGCGCGGGCATGGATTTCGGCGTAGTTGGTGCGATGAATCGGACCTTCGACCGACCGCGTCACCACCTCCTGCGTGCCGTGATATTTCGCGGCGTGCTCGATAATCTTGTGACACAGCAAAGGCCAGTCTTGCATCAAGCCAAGCATACGCAAATCCCTCCTCAATCCTCGCGCATGATCTGCCGGCATCTTGGGCGGCCGGCAGTGAAATCATGGAACTGACATGAACTGTAGCGCGGAGAAAGCAAGCCGAAAATGGCCTGTTGGCGCGTTTGGTCGCGCCCGCGCGGCAATGGTTACCGCTACGGTCGCGCTGCTGTGGCTTGGCATGCAAGCGGGTCCCGCCGACGCCGCCCGTCGCTCGGCGGGCTTTCCGTGGGACGATCTGTTCGGCACACGGCCGCACCGGCCGCGCGCGCCCGTGCGCCGCGCCGTCGTGCCGTTGCCGAAGCCGCGCCCGGCGGAGGCGCCGGCTGCGGCCGAGCCCGATCGGCCCGCGGCCAAGCCGGCGCCATCGGCAGCGCCCGCCGAGGCGGCCAAGCCTGCTGAGACCAGCAAACCTGCCGAGGCAGCCAAGCCGGCCGAAACAGCCACGCCGCAGCCCTCGGCCTGCCGGCAGGCGCTGACCGAGGAGATCGCGATCGCACCGAGCATTCCCGACATTCACGGCGCGGGCGGCTGCGGCGGCGAGGATCTGGTGCGGCTGGAGGCGATCGTGCTTTCTGACAAGCGCAAGGTCGCGGTGAAGCCGGCCGCGATTCTCCGCTGCAAGATGGCGAGCGCGGTCGCCGACTGGATCCGCTCCGACATCGCACCGCTGGTGCAGGGGCAGGGCGGCGCGATCAGCGCGCTCGACAATTTCGACTCGTTCGAGTGCCGCGGCCGCAACCGTGTCGCCGGTGCGCTGCTCTCCGAGCACGGCCGCGCCAATGCGCTCGACGTGCGCGCCTTCGGCCTTGCCGACGGCAAGTCGATCTCGTTGACCGACCGCAGCGTGCCGCGCAGCTTGCGGGAGACCGTGCTGCATTCAGTCTGCACCCGCTTCTCGACCGTGCTCGGTCCCGGCTCGGACTGGTATCACGAGGACCACATCCATCTCGACCTGATGGAGCGCCGCAACAACTACCGGATCTGCCAGTGGGACGTGTATGACCCGCTGCCGCAGACAGCGCCGCTGTTGCCGGCCGAGCGCCCCGAGGAGGCGCCGCCGCGCGAGGTCGCCGCCAAATCCGACGGCGGCAAGGACGAAAGGTCGAAGGCCGACACGTCGAAGCCCGACGACGGCAAGCCGGATGCGGCAAGGTCAGGCGAGGCGGCCGCACCCAAGGGCGCAGCCGAAGCGAAATCGCAGCCAACAAAAAAGCGCCGGCAAAGCCGGCGCCCTTGATCGCGTTGGCGATGGTGTGCGGATCAGTAGGTGGCGCCGCCGCCGCCCTGCAGCGCCATCTGCGGCTTGTAGGGGCTATCGCCGTGCTTCGGCTCCAGCACCACCACGATGGTGCCGAGCTTGACGCGGTTGTAGAGGTCGATGACGTCCTCATTGGTCATGCGGATGCAGCCCGAGGAGATCGAGGCGCCGATATATTCCGGCTGGTTGGTGCCGTGGATGCGGAACAGCGTGTCCTTGCCGCCCGAGTAGAGATACATCGCGCGCGAGCCCATCGGATTGTCCGGGCCGGGGGCGACGAAGGTCGGGACGCCGAGGCGGGAGATTTCGCCCGGGGTCGGGTGCCAGGCCGGCCATTCGGTCATGCTGCCGACCTTGGCGATGCCGGACCAGGCCATCGCCTCTTCGCCGACGGTGATGCCGTAGCGGATCGCCTTGCCGTCGTTCAGCACGTAATAGAGGTAGTGGTTGTCGGAATCGACCACGATGGAACCGGGGGCTTCCTTGCGGTGATACTCGACGATGGCGCGGCGGAACGGCTCGGCGACCGGGGTCTTGACGTAGGTGGTCTTGGCCAGCAGTTCCTTGTCGCGGGGCTTGAAGTTCGAAGTGTTGGTTGCCTCGTAGGTTGTGGCCTGCATGCAACCAGACAGCATCAGGCCCGCGGCCAGGATACCCAGGGTAACTTTCAGCGACGACATGATTTAAATTCCAATCGAAAATCTGCGCCTCAAAGCGCCAATATCGCGCCCCAAACGCCACGATTCCATTAATGGCATTATTGCCGAAACCTGCCATTCTTCCCAGCGTTTAGATGCTTCTCCCGCATCGCGGGACACAATCTGTGGCTTTTTTGCCGCAAGTGTTCTGGCGCCGGGCCGGTTTTTGTGCAAACAGGCAACGGTCGCCCCGAGTCGGCGCCGCGCTACCGCCCTTTGGCCGCCACAAATATGGATGCCCGGTTAATGCGCCGGTCATGAAGCGCCGACCAGAATCGCGTTAAGTCCGCCGGTCCTGCCCGCCCCGTTTCGTGGAGTTCCTGATGCTGTCGGTGTACGTCCCGTCCGATTTCGCCCTGAAGAAGGGCGCCACCAACGACCTGGCGGCGCTGCCTGAGGCAGCGGTCTGGGTCGATTTGGTGAACCCGACGGTGGAGGAGGACCGGGCGGTCGAGAAGCTGGCCGGGATCGCGGTTCCGACCCGCGAAGACATGCAGGAGATCGAGATCTCCAGCCGCCTCTATATCGAGAACAGCGCGCGCTACATGACCGCGACGCTGATGTGCCAATCCGACACCGACATGCCGCGCACCACGGCCGTCACCTTCATCCTGACCGGCCACCGCCTGGTCACCGTCCGCTACGACCTGCCGAAGCCGTTCGCGCTGGTGGAGAACAAGCTGGCCCGCTCCTGCGCGCCCACCATCACCGGCGAGCAGGTGCTGATGGAACTGCTGGATGCCGTGATCGACCGCTGTGCCGACATTCTGGAACGCTGCGGCGCCGACATCGACGAGGTCTCCCACGACATCTTCGAGCCCGAGAGCGAGCGCCACGGCCAGGCCAAGCGGTACTCGCAAATCCTGATCGCGATCGGCCGCAAGGGCGACCTGACCTCGAAGGTCCGCGAAAGCCTGGTCTCGATCGGCCGCCTCGTCACCTTCCTCTCGGCGGTGGTGGAAGGCGTGAAATGGTCGAAGGACATGCGCGAGCAGCTCAAGACCATGCAGCGTGACGTTTCGTCGCTGACCGACCACGCCTCCTACCTCTCCAACAAGATCACCTTCGTGCTCGACGCCATGCTCGGCGTGGTCAATCTGGAACAGAACAACATCATCAAGCTGTTTTCGGTCATGGCGGTTGTCCTGATGCCGCCGACGCTGATCGCCTCGATCTACGGCATGAACTTCAAGGTGATGCCGGAACTCGAATGGGTGCACGGCTATCCCTTGGCGCTCGTCGCCATGCTCGCCGCGGCGGTCGTGCCGTACTGGATCTTCAAGTGGAAGAAGTGGCTGTAGGGCCTATTTTCAAAGCATGATCCGGAAAAGCGTGGAGCGGTTTTCCCTCGCGACAAACGCGGAGCGTTTGCGCGGAGATCATGCTCAAACGAGAAACGCGCGCGTCGCATTTTGGGATTGAGGCAACTGCCTTATTTCCTCTGCTAAAATTTGAGTGTTGCGCTGAACGTTTGGGCGAAACTTGTCTGCGATAACGCCCGCCTCGAAAGCCGGAGGACAGCAATGGTTGCGAAAATCATAACGCCACGGCGTAACGTCATCGACTTTGCGCGCTATCAACAGGACCGCGCTTCAGGCAAGGTGCAGGCGATCTCGCCGAAGCTTTGCCGCTACTGTGGCGCTGCGCTGCTTGATGGTGAGAACGAAGACGAGTGCTCCAGCGCGCTGAACGACATCGCGCTGCAGCCGCGCGAGAAGAAGCCGCGTCGGTTCTACGCAGACTAGAGGCTCTCGCCTCGGAGAGGCAGAAGCCTCGTTTGCGTTGTTACGCTTATGCCTGCCAAGTGAAGCCATCCCTGGAGTGCGGCCGCGGCGGCGGCCGGGATCGCTTCGACCCCTTCCCCGAACAGACCAGCCTATCCATCGCTCAGACGTGCTGACCACCGTTAATGTGGATTTCCGCGCCGTTCACGTAGGAGCTGGTTTCCGTGCACAGCACGTAGATGATCTTGGCGACTTCGTCCGGCGTGCCGAGGCGATGCATCGGGATCTGCTGGTCGACGATCTTCTCGGTGCCCGGCGACAGGATCGAGGTGTCGATCTCGCCTGGCGCGATGGCGTTGACGCGGACACCGACGCGTCCGAAGTCGGAGGCCATCTCGCGCGTCAGCGCCGCCAGCGCCGCCTTCGAGGTCGCGTAGGCCGCGCCTGCGAACGGGTGGACGCGCGAGCCAGCGATCGAGGTGACGTTCACCACGGCGCCCTTGGCGTGCTTCAGCTCTTCGAGCAGGCCGCGGGCCAGCATGATCGGGGCGAAGAAGTTGACGCGGAAGACGTGCAGCCAGGCCTCGACGTCGGTGTCCATGGTGCCGAGCCGCGCGCCGCCGGCGCCCTTGGGCGAGATCGCGGCATTGTTGACCAGCGCGTGCAGTTCGTCATTGACCAGCCGCTTGCGGATTTCCGCGATGGCTCGAACGGTGTCGTCATGGTCGCCGAAGTCGACCTCGATGTGGTCTTCCGGGCCCGCGCCCCAGGGGCAGACTTCCGGGAAGGCGTGCCGCGAGCAGGTGATGACCCGCCAGCCGGCGGAGGAAAAACGGATCGCGGTGGCATGGCCGATGCCGCGGCTGGCGCCGGTCAGGAGCAGCGTGCGCCGCGGAGCATTGGATGACGGGGGCATGTCGACCTTTCAGCGTTGAACGGCGTCGCGCGTCTAATAGAGCGTTTTCAAGCGAAGTGGGTACCGGTTCGCGTAAAGAAAACGCGTCAACCATAGGGCGTCAGGGATAGAGCCGCACCTTCGACCATGCGCCATCCGCGCCGTCGCGGCGGAATTCGATCCGGTCGTGCAAGCGGAACGGGCGGTCGTGCCAGAACTCGAAACGCTGCGGCGTGATCCGCCAGCCGCTCCAGCCCGGCGGCCGCGGCACTTCGCCGATCATGTATCGCGCGCCGACCTTTGCAATGGCCTGCTCGAAGGCGAAGCGGCTCTCCAGCGGCTGCGACTGCTTGCTGGCCCAGGCGCCGATCTGCGCCTGCTTCGGCCGGGTGGCGAAATAGGCGTCGGCCTCGGCGTCGGTCACCGGTGTCACCGGCCCGCGGATGCGGACCTGGCGGCGCAGCGATTTCCAGTGGAACAGCAAGCCGGCCTTGGGATTTGCGGCGAGCTCGCGGCCCTTGGCGCTGGCGATGTGGCTGTAAAAGACAAAACCGTCGGCATCAAAACCCTTCATCAGCACCATCCGCACGTCGGGCAGACCGTCGGCATCGACGGTGGCGAGCGCCATCGCGTTCGGATCGTTCGGCTCGGACTTGACCGCTTCGGCAAACCATTCGGCAAACAGGGCAAACGGCTCCTCTGCTGCGGTAAAATCACCCGATGTTAACGGTGCCGGGTGTTTGATGGAGGTCGTGTCGGTCATGGCAGGAGTCCCGATTTGCGTCCGCCCGCGTCACAGAACGCGTTGTTAGCCCTATATAGGGCATGGGAAGGCGTTGGCCTATCGGCGATCCGCCCCGCGGGCGCGATGGTGACGCTCATTCTCATCGGTGTCGGCGCCAGCGGCTGCAGCCTGTCGCGCGGCGATGCCTTCGCGAAGATGGACGACAAGGACGTCACCGGCGCGCTCAAGCCAACCCAGGTCAGCGCGCCGCCGACCGACAGCGATCTGGCGTTTGCCCGCAACGCTGCCTCCGACGTGCTGACAAGGGGCAACAAGGATTCCAGCCAGCCTTGGGAAAATCCCGAGACCGGCGCGCGCGGCTCGGTGACGCCGCTGGCCCAGGCCTATTCCGGCGAGGACGGCCGCACCTGCCGGGATTTCCTCGCCAGCTATGTCAATGGAACCACCGAGAGCTGGCTGCAGGGCGCCGCTTGCAAGACTGGACAGGGGCGGTGGGAAATCCATACGCTCAAGCCCTGGACCAAGTCCTGAAGCGCCTTGGCCGTTGGTCTTGGCCATTGAGACGAAGCCAGCGCCGGACTAGAAGCGTTTTCGAGCGCGGATACCGGTTCGCTAGTTGCAAAAATGCCACTGAGGCCCCAGATGAAGAGAAAGCGGGCCCAATGGGTTCCGAACCTGATTATTCCCGTGAAGGAGACGTGACGGATGCGCGACCCCTATGAGGTCTTGGGGGTGCCGAGGAGCGCCAGTGCCGCAGCGATCAAGAGCGCCTATCGCAAGCTCGCCAAGAAGCATCACCCCGATAGCAACAAGAATGACCCGAAGGCGGCCAACCGCTTTGCGGAAATCAATTCGGCCAATGAGATCATCGGCGACGAGGACAAGCGCAAGCAGTTCGACCGTGGCGAGATCGATGCCGAAGGCAAGCCGCGCTTCCAGGGCTTTCCTGGCGGCGGCGCGGGCGGCCGTGCCGGTCCCGGCGGCTTTGAGTACAGCTTCCGCACCGGACCGGGCGGCAGCGGCACCATGGGCGGCGGCAGCTTCGAGGACATCCTCAACAGCATGTTCGGCAATGCCAGCCGCGGCGGTGCCCGCGCGGGACGGTCCAACCCGTTCGATTTCGATGGCGGCGGGGTCGGCGTCGATCTCGATCTGTCGGTTGCGATGACGGTGACGCTGGAGGAGTCGGTGAATGGCGGCGACAAGCGCGTCCGCCTGCCGACCGGCCGCGAGCTCAACGTCAAGATCCCCGCCGGCGTCGTCGCCGGCCAGCAGATCCGGCTGAAGGGGCAGGGCGAGACCGCGCAGGGCCACCCGCCCGGCGATCTCCTGATCACGATCTCGATCGCGCCGCATCCGTTCTTCAAGGTCGACGGCAACGATCTCAGGGTCGATCTGCCGGTCACGCTCTATGAAGCGGTGCTCGGCGGCAAGGTCCGCGTGCCGACGCTCGGCAGTGCGGTCGAATTGTCGATCCCGAAGAACACCTCCAGCGGCCGCACCTTCCGCCTCAAGGGCAAGGGTCTGCCGAAGGCGGGCGCCACAGGCGATCTCTACGTCACCACCCGCATCATCCTTCCCGACGGGAACGATGCCGAGCTTGAGGCATTGATGCAGAAGTGGCGGGATCAACACCCCTATAATCCGCGCGATCTGGGCTAGAGCTATTTCCGTTCCGATGGGATCGGAACGGAGCTCTGGGTTCTTGTCCCGAGGCGTTTTCGCTACGCGAACCGGCATCCGCTTCGCTGGCAAACGCTCTCGCCGCCGCGCGCGCTCGAGGCGCGAAAACTGCTCTGCTCCGGATTCTTGCGGGTAGACAGGACGTGCCGCGAACGCGTCTATAGGTGGCAGACGCCAGCGTCCGCTTCTGCGGCGAGCAGAGCGGTCACGCCGGCGGCTCCCAAAAGGAGTGCGGCCTCGAGAGGGGGACCAGCGCGGTACCAAACCCCAATCGAGGCCGCGTGCGCCGATCGGCGGATCGTGCGCGGCATCATCTTCGCGTGATCATCCGGTACGATATTGAGACGCGGCAATGGCGCGACTCGAAATTTTCGATGTCGGAATTGGGACGCTGAGTGAGGCCGGATTCACTCACCGGCATAGCTCGTGTTTCGGCTCCCGTAGAACTACGGGACGGCGCAAAGAATGGGATGAATCGGCATCGCGCTCTAGCGTCGTCGCCCACGATCTCTCGCGCTTTGAGGCTGCAAGGCCGCTTCGCATCTTCCGAATCATGCTTTAGCCGCCGCTTTTCTCCATCTGGTCGTAGACCGACTGCGCGACCTGGGTCAGGCGGTTACGGTCGTTGCCGCCTGAGACGACATAGGCGACGCCGCGATCGGCCCAGAACAGCGCGCCGTCGCCGCCCTGGACGGCGTAGCGCATCTGGGTCGCCTCGGTCTTCGCCTTCGCCGTATAGACCGTGAAGCGCTCACCGGACGCACCCTCATACATCAGGAACGAAGCCGGGCCGCTCGGTCCGGGCAGCAGCCGGCCGCCGACCAGCTTCAGCCCGGCGAGCTCCGGCGCGCGGACGGCCCAGCCGCAGCGCTTGGTCAGCCAGGCCTGCAGATGGTCGCGCTCGCTGCCGGGCACCTCGACCGGATGGCGCACCTCGACCACATACAGTCGGTGCGCGTCGAGCGCATCGACCGTAAAGCTCTGGAAGGTCGACGGCGCCGCCGCAGCGCCGCGCGCCACCCAGCCGATGCCGCCGCCGGCGATGAAGGCGGCGAGTGTCGCCGCCACCGCGCCATAGATCCAGCGCCGCGGCTGGCGCTCCAGCCGCTCCAGCTCGAGCCGCTTCGGCACCGCCTCGTCCAGCACGCCGTCGTAGCGCGCATGCAGCGCGTCGGCCATCGCGCGCCAGGAGTGGACCCGTGCCGCTTCGTCGGGATGCGCCGCGAGCCAGGCCTCGACATCGCCGCGGCGTTCGGCCGGCAGCTCGTTGTCGACGTAGGCATGCAGCTCGTCTTCGGTGACGGGGATATTCGGCTCGGTCATATCAGTTGTCTCTGTCAAATCCTGTTCGAAAAACACCCATGCACAACGCTGTCGTCACGCACTCTGTCATCATTTCACCCGCCTGAGCGCCGGGCGCTCGCCGTCCAGCACCGCCCTGACATGGGCGCGGGCGCGGGCGAGGCGCGACATCACGGTGCCGATCGGCACGCCCTGGATATCGGCGACCTCGCGGTAGCTCATGCCCTCCAGCATCACCAAGAGCAGCACCGAGCGCTGCTCCTCGACCAGCGTCGACAGCGCGCGCTCGATGTCGCGCCCCTCGGCCTCGGTGCCGCTGGCGTCGGCGTTGTTGTCGAGCAGCGGCATCAATGGCGGCCGCCGCGCCAGCGAGCGGCGGCGGTTCTTGTTCAAATTGGTCAGGATCGTGTAGAGCCAGCTCCTGATGTCGCCGCCGAGGAACAGCCGCTCCGAGCGCAGCGCCCGCACCAGCGTATCCTGCACCAGATCGTCCGCAATATCGCCGTCACGCGTCAGCGCGCGCGCGTAGCGGCGGAGCGCCGGAATCATGGCCTCGATGCTTTGACGAAACGCGGTCATGTATTCCAGTCTTCGCTTATCTCGGCGGCAACCGCCTTATCCAACATAACACCCCAATTGCGTGCCTATTCCGGCAGCGCCGTCGTGCGCGCATGGCACCGTCGCCGCGACCGATTTGGGCTGTACCCGGCCGGAGTGCTGGTGTACCTCGACCCCCGCAAGCAGCGAATACGTAATGCCAATGCCGACGATCTACTACATTCGCCACGGCGAGACGTCATGGAATGCAGAGGGCCGGCTGCAGGGCGTGCAGGATATCGCGCTCAACGAGCTCGGCCGCCGGCAGGCAGCGCATGCCGGGCGCGTCCTCGCCGATCTACTCGCGCGCGACCGACGCGACAAGGCGCGGCTCGTGTTCGTCGCAAGCCCGCTGATCCGGGCGCGCGCCACCATGGAGCTGGTGCGCGGCGAGCTTGACCTGCCGCCGGGCGACTACGCGCTCGACAGCCGGCTGCGCGAGATCGGCTATGGCGCGTGGGAGGGCTCGACGCTGGCGCAGGCGCAAGCCGCCGAGCCCGCGCTCTATGCCCGCCGCCAGGCCGACAAGTGGACGGTGTCGGCGCCGGGTGGCGAGAGCTATGTCGAGGTGCAGGCGCGGATGACCGACTGGCACCGCTCGGTCACCGCGGACACGGTCACTGTGGCCCATGGCGGCACCGCGCGGGCGCTGATGGTCGCGCTCGGCCACGAGACCCCGGTCAGCGCCGCGGATCTCTTCATCGAGCAGGGTGCGGTGTATGTGTTCGGCGAGCAGGGCTTGCGGAAATATAGTTAAGGGACGCGCAACTCCCTCCCTCGCGTGCGACAGTCTGCCGTCGCAGGGAGGCGCACTGCCAATATGCGCAAAACAACCCCATGCAAAGTAGCCGGCGGCCCCCCGTCGACCGACACGGCGACTTGACACGTCGGGCAACTCAGGGGTATTCTTCCATTATTCCGAAAACTGCAGGCGCGGCTCGCCCCCTGGGCCCGGGCATGACGAACCTGTTTGACGCTGCTGACCCCGCGCGTTACCACACAGCCATGTCCTTCAACACCTTCGGCCATATGTTCCGCGTCACGACCTTCGGCGAGAGCCATGGGGTCGCGATCGGCTGCGTCGTCGACGGCTGCCCGCCGCTGATCCCGCTGACGGCGGAGGAGATCCAGCACGACCTCGACCGCCGTCGACCCGGCCAGTCGCGCTTCACCACGCAGCGCCAGGAGCCGGATGCGGTCAAGATCCTGTCCGGCGTGATGGCGCATCCGGAAACCGGCGTGCAGGTGACGACCGGCACGCCGATCGCGCTTCTGATCGAGAACACCGACCAGCGCTCGAAGGACTATTCCGAGATCAAGGACAAGTTCCGCCCCGGCCACGCCGACTTCACCTATGAGGCGAAATACGGCCTGCGCGATTATCGCGGCGGCGGCCGCTCCTCAGCGCGCGAGACCGCGACCCGCGTCGCGGCCGGCGCGGTGGCGCGCAAGATTTTGCCGGACGTGAAGGTGCGCGGCGCGCTGGTGCAGATGGGCCCGCACAAGATCGACCGCGGCAAATGGGACTGGGACGAGATCGCCAACAACCCGTTCTTCTGCCCCGACAAGGACAAGGCGGCGTTCTTCGAGAGCTATCTCGACGGTATCAGGAAGAGCGGCTCCTCGATCGGCGCGGTGATCGAGGTCGTCGCCGAGGGCGTGCCGGCCGGGCTCGGCGCGCCGATCTACGCCAAGCTCGACAGCGACCTGGCCTCTGCGATGATGACCATCAATGCGGTGAAGGGCGTCGAGATCGGCGCGGGCTTCGGCGCCGCCGAGCTCTCCGGCGAGGAGAACGCCGACGAGATGCGCACCGGCAACAACGGCACGCGCTTCCTGTCCAACAATGCCGGCGGCATTCTGGGCGGCATCTCGACCGGGCAGCCGGTGGTGGTGCGCTTCGCGGTCAAGCCGACCTCCTCGATCCTCACTCCGCGGCGCACCGTGGACCGCAAGGGCGCCGACACCGACATCCTGACCAAGGGGCGCCACGACCCCTGCGTCGGCATCCGCGCGGTGCCGGTCGGCGAGGCGATGATGGCCTGCGTGCTGGCCGATCATTTTCTGCGCGATCGCGGGCAGATCGGGCGCTGAACACTATATAGTGATGGTCGCCAGATCAGGTGCGCGCCTGGGGGACTGCCATGGACATGTCGGCACTGCGGGAGATCAACGAGTGGATGATCGATGGCGCGCGGTCGGCGCCGACCCCGGCGCAGATGATGGCGGAATCCTGCGAACGCGCGGTCCGGGCCGGCCTGCCGTTGTGGCGTGTCGGCGTCTTCGTGCGCACGCTGCATCCCGAGATCTACGGCCGGCATTTTTTCTGGAAACCCGGTGGCGAGGTCGAAGTCGGCTCCGTCGCTCACGATATCCTGGACTCGCCGGAGTTCGCTGTCAGCCCGCTTTCGATCGTGTTCAAGCAGGGAGTGGAAGTGAGGGCGCGGCTCGATGATCCCGCCAGCACGCGCTTTCCGGTCGTCCAGGATTTGCAGGCCGAAGGCGTCACCGACTATATCGCCCTGCCGCTGATCAACACCGATGGGCCCCCCAATGCCTCGAGTTGGACCACCAAGCAGCCGGGTGGCTTCACCGAGGAGCAGTTGAACGCGATCCGATCGATCACCGTGCCGCTGGCGCGCTACATCGAGATCGTCACCCTGCGTCGCACGGCGACATTGCTGCTCGACACCTATGTCGGCAACCGGGCCGGCGAACGCATCCTGGGGGGCCAGATCAGGCGCGGCCATGCCGATACGATGGATGCGGCGATCTGGCTGTCCGACCTGCGCGGCTTCACGGCGTTGTCAGACCGCCTGCCGGCCGAGACGGTGGTGGAGATCCTCAATCTCTATTTCGATTGTCAGGTGGCGGCGATCCGCGACCAGGGCGGCGAAGTGCTGAAGTTCATGGGCGACGGCCTGCTCGCGGTGTTTCCGGTCGACGAATATGTCGGCGACGAGGCCCAGGTCTGCTCGCGGGTGCTGGAGGCGGCGCGCGCATCCCGCGCCGGCGTCGCAGCGCTGCAGTTTCCCAATGGCGAGGCCGTCGAACGCTTCCGCTTCGGCGTTGCGCTGCATCTCGGGCGCGTGCTCTACGGCAATATCGGCGGCGGCAACCGGCTCGACTTCACCTGCATCGGGCCCGCGGTCAATCTAGCCGCGCGGCTGGAGAAGATCGCGGGCAAGCTCGGCCGCACGGTGGTGGCCTCCGAACGCTTCGCCGGCATCTGCGAGGGCGGCTGGAGCGATCTCGGCGAGTTTCCGATCGCCGGATTCGCCAAGGCCGAGCGGGTCTATGGCCTGCACGACGAGGCGCCGCGCGCCGCCGCCGGCTAAGGCGAAATGACTTTCCATTGGATTGTGCCGCAGGCTCCGCTTCACCTCGCCCCGCGTGCGGGGAGAGGCATAGGCCGCCTTTGGCGGCCGTCTCTTAGAACGCCGAGGCGAAGCCTCGGCTATGCCGCATCGCTAGATGCGTTTCGGGTGAGCGGGAGCCTCCACAAATGCATCTTTCACCGTCCTCGCGGAGGCAGCCCCTCACCCCAACCCTCTCCCCGTAAGAACGGGGAGAGGGAGCAACAGCACCTCAGCGGGAGCTAGAGGCAACATGTCGGATGCCGACGCCCAGCATCGCGCCGGCATTGCGATGATCGTCGCGGCCGCGGTGGCCTGGAGCACCGCGGCGTTCTTCACCCGGCTGCTGCATTTCGATTCCTGGACCATCCTGTTCTGGCGCGGGCTGTTCGGCGGCGGCGCGATCGCGCTGTTTCTCCTCGCCTCGCAGGGCCGACGCGGCGCGCGCGACCTCGTCGCAATGCCCGCGAGCGGCTGGCTGGTCGCCGGCCTATCGACCTTCGGCATGGTCACCTTCATCCCGGCGCTGCAGCTGACCAGCGCGTCCAATATCGCCGTCATCATCGCCATGCAGCCGTTTGCCGCCGCGGCGATCGCCTGGATCTGGCTGCGGGAGCGGGCGCGGCCCACAACATTGCTGGCGAGCCTGGTCGCGATGGCCGGTGTCGCCATCACCGTCAGCGGGGCCGGAGGCGTCGCGGATTACCGGGGGATCGGCCTCGCCCTTGTGATGATCCTGGCGATTGCGCTGATGACGGTGGTGATCCGCCGGCACAGGGACACGCCGATGATCGCCGCCGCGGCGCTCTCGAATTTTCTCGGCAGCGCGGTCAGCATTCCGTTCGGGCACGGCATCGCCGCTGTCACCGCTGCCGATCTCGGCGTGCTCGCGCTGTTCGGCGTCTGCCAGGTCGGTCTCGGTCTCACCCTGTTCACCGTCGGCTCGAGGCACCTGCCGTCCGGCGAAGCCTCGCTGATCGCCACCATCGAGACGCCGCTGATGCCGTTCTGGGTGTGGCTCGCGTTCCATGAGGCGCCGTCGGGCCACGCGCTGCTCGGCGGCGCGCTGGTGATCGGCGCCGTCATTGCCGACATCACCGCCGGCATGCGGGCGCCGCCGGCGGACCAGTGACGGACGCGCGCGGCGAGCTATCTGCCTGCGTAGGATCGCTTGAGGCCGAAGGTCAGGATCGACAGCGTGATCCAGAGCCGCAGCATCGCGAAGCTGAAGATGAAGGTGAAGTAGACCACGCTCTTGACCGGCTCGCTCACCGGCGAGGTCTGCCAGAACTGCCAGATCGCGTTGCGAACCAGCCCTTGCCCGAGGCCCAGCGCGATGTTGACCGTGCCGAGCGCGAGCACGGCGATCGCCAGCCAAAAGGCGTGCTGCGCCAGCGCCCTGACGGCGGCAAACAGCTCGACCCGGCCGGCATTGGCCTCGGCATGGACGATGATCATGAGCACCAGCGCGGCGATGGCGGCACTCCAGTATCGCCCGGCATCGGTGAACTGGTCGAAGGCCATGCCGTCGAGGCCCGCCATCAGGTTCGGTGCAAACGTCGTGAAGCCGAGCCCGGCGGCAGCCAGGGTCGCCGCCGCCATCACCAGCGTGACCCGCCACAGGATCGACAGCGACAGCCTGATCTGCTCGGCGAGGCTCAAATCACCCAGCGACGACTGGCCGCCGGCGGCCTGGATCGAACGCCGCGCGGTCGCGAAGAAGGCGAGCAGCACGGAGACGTCGGCCAGCACGATGGCGGGAAGCGCCAGTCCCGCGCCCTTGCCATAGGCGACGATCCGCAGCGCCGCCGCCATGATCAGCCAGGGCAGGGCGGGGAAGGGGCGGAACGGACCGAACGAGGTTTCCGGGCGGGTTTTCCGGTAGGATAATTGCTGACGCAGTGCGATTGACATGGCGTGTGTCGTGCCACGCAACACCTAAAGCGTGCGTCACGGCGATCGCTAAAATTGACGGCAAGGCCTGCGGCAATCTGGCGCTGAGCCGCTAAAGCGCGATGAGATTGGCGCGATGAGATTGGGTTGAATCGTCATCGCGCTTTAGCTCTTTGTTTGAGCATGATCTCCGCGCAAACGCTTCGCGTTTGTCGCGAGGGAAAACCGCTTCACACTTTTCCGGATCATGCTCTATTCCTCGGGCTCGGTGGTGAACAGCAGCGGGTAGCCCTTGGCGCGGCCGGCGTCGGTGGCGCGCGTCGCCTTGGTCTCGGCAACGTCCTTGGTGAAGACCGCGACCACGCAGACGCCGCGCTGGTGCGCGGTCAGCATCACCTTGTAGGCCTGGTCGTCGGTCATGCGGAATTCGCCCTTCAGCACCGTGACGACGAATTCGCGCGGCGTGTAATCGTCGTTGATCAGAATCACCTTGTGCAGGCGCGGCCGTTCGACCTTGGTCTTCGTCCTGGTTTTCGGTTTGACGACGGTATCGGGCATTGCCCGCCACCTCCTGACACGTTGCGCATCCGTAAGACTACTGCCTTCCGCTCCTTGTTGGAACCGGCCGATTTGCACGGGCTCCTTGCGGCAACGACACGGCGTGCAACGCGTTGTCGCTCCGCGGCGAGCGGCGTCTAACCTGAATGTGAAGGATAGATGAGATCAGCACTTTTCGCCGCCTGATTTGCGTGTCACCATGACACTCACACGACGGGAGGGCCGCGAATGCGCTGGTATGTCTCGATCGGAGCGGTGCTTGTCGCCGGCATGCTGGCCGGCGGCGATGTGGCGGGTGTTGCCGCGCCCAGCGTGGCTGCACAATCCGGCCACAGGTTTGCGGACAAGGAATCGAACCCGAGCGTCGATGTCGAGCTGATCATTGCGGTCGACGTTTCCTATTCGATGGACATGGACGAGCTCGCGGTGCAGCGCGAAGGCTACGCCCAGGCGATCATGTCCAAGGAATTCCTGCAGGCGCTGAAGGCCGGCCCGAACGGCAGGATCTCGATCACCTATTTCGAATGGGCCGCCTCCAAGGACCAGAAGCTCATCATCCCCTGGCGCGTGATCGACGGCCCGGAGACTGCGGATGCCGTCGCCGCCGAGATCATGAAGACGCCGGTCCGCCGCGCCTCGCGCACCTCGATCTCGGGTGCGATCTACTACGCGATCCCGATGTTCGACGAGAATCCGCATCGCGGGCTGCGGCGCGTGATCGATATTTCCGGCGACGGGCCGAACAATGACGGCATGCCGATCAGGCCGGCGCGCGATGCGGCGCTGGAGAAAGGCATCGTCATCAACGGCCTGCCGATCATGGTGAAGGAGCCGTCCTACTCCACGATGGATATCGAAAATCTCGACTATTATTACGAGGATTGCGTGATCGGCGGTCCCGGCTCCTTCGTGGTCTCGATCAAGGACCGCGAAAAGTTCAAGGAGGCGATCCGCACCAAGCTGCTGCTCGAGGTCGCCGGGCGCACGCCGGAGCACCACGTCGTGCCGGTCGCCGACAAGGAGCCGCGGGTCAATTGCCTGATCGGCGAGAAGATCTGGCAGGACCGCTGGGGGCGGTGAGGCGGTTATAGGGACGCAGCTATATCTGCGATTGATCTGAACAGGATCAGCGGGTCATCCTTCGACGGGATGAATCCGCGTCGCTGCCAGAACGCGGCAGCCTCGCTGTCGACTGCATTCACGATCAATGCGCGGCCACCGATTAAGCTGGCGGCTGTGACGCAACGTTGCAGAGCATGCTTGAGCAAGCCGGTGCCGACCCCTTTGCCAACCCAACTCCGGTCCGTTGCAAGCTGTCCCAGCAGTAAGCAGGGCACGGGATCAGGCGGTTGACCAGTTCGGATGGCCCGCGGCAGGCTCGTCGGGACGATCGCGGTCGGTGCAAGGCCGTAGTAGCCGATCACGCGATTGGCTTCGTGGACCACCAAGACTGCTGTGAAGCCCTTTTCCTGATTTGAGAGCGCCCGTGTCTTGAGCCACCGGTCGAGCGATGGTTTGCCACAAGAGAATGGTTCGAGTTCATGCTCGCGCGTCAGCGGCTCGGGCCCAGAGATGGCCAGCCTCAGCTCCTTTTCTTCGCGGCACCGGTCTCCCATGGTGCAGCGCGCCGGAAAAGCTCCTGCATCTCCGGCACGGGCGTGATCGGCCCGGTCACGGCCGCCATGAAGGCTTTGAAGCCCGCTGGGCTCATCCGGATTGGGATTGTCTCCATCAACACATCTTCGGCGGCGCGAACGGCCGCTTCGCGCACGAAGTCGGTGCGTGAACGTCCACGCAATGTCGCCGCTCTGTCGATGATGGCGATATCCGCGTCGGGTAATCGCATGGAAAGTGGATGATCCTTGTGTCGAACATTCCGGGGCATGCGCAATCTCCTCCCTCGATAATCTAAGCTATGTAGCGCATTTTGCAATACGCTAAGGCACGCAGATCAGGCTTTTGGTGACATTTGGCCCAAAGTCCGCTCGAGCGAACGCAGCGTCTGTAAGGCGGCGGCGTGTTCCCCGGACCCGATCAATCTCCAGATATCAGCGACGCGCTCCGTCAGTCCGCCGATCGTCACCGGAAAGTTCGCCGCCGCGCTCAGCGCGCCCTTCTCATTAATCAGATACTGCCCGTTCAGCGCGAACAGCACCTGGCCGATGCAGGCCAGCGCGCGGTAGGCGCAGCCGGCGATGTAGGTGCCGTCGCCGCGCGGCAGTGCGAGCTCGGCGTTCTCGATGCTGAACAGGATTTCCCATTGGAAACGCCGGATCAGCGCATCGCGCAGTGCCTGCGGGTAGGGCTGTGTTTTCGCCTTCAGCGCCGCGATGCGGCCGGCGGGATCGTGCAGCGGCTTGCAGAGCGCGACCTCGCCCATCCAGATCGCCGAGCAGAAGCCGTGCGGATGGCCGGGCTGGTAGTGCATGGTGACATCGCCGTTCCGGCAGGCGTCGATCACCGCGGCGACCCGGTCGATGCTGCGGTAGAGCAGGTCGACCTTGCGGCCATCGATGGTGAGCCACGCGCCGCCGACGATCCACGGTCCCCATTCGCCGAGCGGCGTCACCTGCGCCGCGTCGGGCTTGTCGACGAGCGCAGCGACCGCCTCGCGCAGCCGATCGGTGTCGAGACCGGTCGCATCCGCATAATAGAGGCCGATATCATGGTCCGATGCCGCATGCGCCGTGCCGCGCGCCCGCGAGCCGCCGAGCACGATGGCGGTAACGCCTGGAACGCCGGCGAGGACGGGGATGATGCGCGCGAGAAGGGGATCGTCAGACATCGCGCGAGACTATAGCGAGGCGACCGCGCGCTGCGCTAGCCGCCCATTCGCCTCAGCGCGCAAACCGCGCCACCAGCTCGACATGCGGCGTGTGGCGGAACTGGTCGACCGGCGTGACGCCCTCGATCCGGTAGCCGCCGTCGATCAGGAGTTTTGCGTCGCGCGCGAACGTCGCGGCATTGCAGGAGACCGCGATGACGACCGGCACCTTGCTCGCCGCGAGCTGCGTCGCCTGCGCCTGCGCGCCCTGCCGCGGCGGATCGAACACGACGGCATCGAAGTCGCGCAGCTCCTGCGGCATCAGCGGGCGGCGGAACAGGTCGCGCGCTTCGGCCTTGACCGGCTTCAGCCCCGGCGTCGCCTGCGCCGCCTTCTGCAGGGCGGCGACGGCGCCGGCGTCGCTGTCGAAGGCCGTCACCTGCGCCTTCTCCGCCAGGCGAAGCGCGAACGGGCCGACGCCGCAAAACAGGTCGGCGATCCGCTTGGCGCGGCCACCATATTCGCGCACCAGCGCGGCCAGCGTCTCCTCGCCCTTGACGGTCGCCTGCAGGAACGAGCCCGGCGGCAGCACGACCTTCGCCTTGCCGATCGCCACATCCGGCGCGCCGCGCAGCAGCACCAGCTCGCCGTGGCGGGTCAGCCGCGCCAGCCGCTGCTGCTCCGCGATCCGCGACAGCGTGGTGATCATGGCGGTCGGCACCGGTCCCGAGCCGCGCACGTCGATGTCGAGGCCGTTGCCCGTCGCGGTCACCTGAATATCGAGCGGCTTGCCGATCGCAGTCAGCGGCTCGGCGATCGCCCAGGCCGCTTTCAGCGCGCCATCGAGCGCGGGATCGAGGATCGGGCAGCGATCGACCGGAATGATGTCGTGCGAGCCCGCCGCGGCGAAGCCGACCTTGAGGACGCCATGGGTGCCCACCCGCGCGTGCAGCGTGATGCGGCGGCGACCGGCGCCGTGGGCGTCGACCAGGGCTGCGACCTCGGCGGTAATCTTCGCCTGCGCCAGCGTCTCGACGACGAGGTTGCGCTTCCAGGCATGGTAGGGCGCATCGTTCCAATGCTGGATCGCGCAGCCGCCGCAGACGCCGAAATGCGGGCAGAACGGCGTGATGCGCTCGGCGCTTTCGCGTGCGACCCGCAGCAGCCGCCGCCGGTCGGGATGGTTGCCGGGAACCTCGGCGACCTCGACGGTTTCGCCCGCCAGCGCGTAGGGCACGTAGATCGCCTGGCCGCCGCTGGTCGCGACGCCGTCGCCGCGATGGCCGACATGGTCGATGGTGAGTAGCTCAGCCACGGCGCGCGCCGAGGAAGAATTCGATGTTGCCGTCGCCGCCGGTGATCGACGACGGGAACACCTGGATGTCGGTGCAGCCGAGCGAGGCGGCGAAAGCGGCGATGTCGTCGCAGATTTCCTGGTGCACCATCGCATTGCGGATGATGCCGCGCTTGGAGTGTTTTCGCGCGGCCTCGAATTGCGGCTTGATCAGCGCCAGCAGCTGCATCGGCGCCGCCGCAAGCGACAGCGCCACCGGCAGCACCAGCTTCAGCGAGATGAAGCTGACGTCGATCACCACGACATCGGGCCGCGCCGGCAGCCGCTTGCCCTCGAAATTGCGGATGTCGGTCTCCTCCATCGAGACGACCTTCGGGTGTCCCTGCAGCGAGGGATGCAGCTGGCCGTGGCCGACGTCGATGGCAAACACCAGGCTCGCGCCATTGGCGAGCAGCACCTCGGTGAAGCCGCCGGTCGAGGCGCCGACATCGAGGCAGACATGGCCCTCGACCTCGATCGGATAGTGTTCCAGCGCGCCGGCGAGCTTGACGCCGCCGCGCGACACGTAGGGATGGGCGGGCTCTGCCGACAGCGCGGCATTTGCCGGCACGATCTCCGAGGCTTTTGCAACGACCTTGCCGTCGACAGTGACCAGACCAGCGTCGATCGCCGCGCGCGCCCGTGCCCGGCTCTCGAACAGGCCGCGCTCGACCAGCAGCACGTCGATGCGCTTGCTCGCCGCTTCGTTGTCGTTGTCGCCGGCCCGGGTCACAGAGAGCCCGGCAGGCGTTGTGCGTGGGCGGCGGCGAGCCGCACGCACGCCTCGAAGGCGGTGAGATCGCGCCAGATGTCGGCCAGCGGCGCCTTCGGCGTCAGCAGCGGCGCGCCGTGCAGGTCGAGCGCGTGCATCATCATCAGATTGTCGGGCAATCCAAAATCTTCCACGGTCAGCCCCTCCGCGTCGATCAGGCGTCCGTCTGCCGTCGGCGCCACCTGATAGTGCCGCGCCGCGCGCTCGGCGTAGGACACGGGATCGTTGGTATAGCCGAGGCAGAGCTTGCCGCGTCCCGCCATGTAGCCGAGTTCGTAGACCGTGCCTGCGTCGGCACTGGGGCCGCGAAACGGCGTCAAATTGGCGATGATGGCGTCGGCAGACTCCATCATCGCCTCGTTGCCCTTGAAGATCATCAGGGAAGCCACGGCGGCTTCGCGGTCCACGCTGTTGTCGAGCGGATAGAGCCCGGTCAGCCCGTGCTGCGCGCAGATCTGAGCCTTGCGGCGGCCGATCTCGACGGCATCCGGCAGGAACACGTCAGGACCTGCCAGATAGATTTTCATCGACTTGCCGGCGCCCAAAGACGCCGCCCGAAAGGATTAGGCGAGCTTGACGGTCTCGGTCTTGAAATCCTTGCCGAGGGTTTCGAACACCTTGGCAACGATGCTCTTGGCGTCGAGACCGGCGCGGGCATACATCGCCGCCGGCGTGTCGTGGTCGAGGAACACGTCGGGCAGCACCATCGAGCGGAACTTGAGCATGCCGCTGTCGAGCATGGCGTTGTCGGTCAGGAACTGCACCACATGCGAGCCGAAACCGCCGACCGAGCCTTCCTCGATGGTGATCAGGATCTCGTGGTCGCGCGCCAGCTTCAGCACCATGTCCTCGTCGAGCGGCTTCATGAAGCGCGCGTCCGCGATCGTCGCGGAGAGGCCGTGGGCGGCGAGCTCGTCGGCCGCCTTCTCGCACTCCGCGAGGCGGGTGCCGAAGGAGAGCAGGGCGACCTTCTTGCCTTCGCGGATGATGCGGCCCTTGCCGATCGGCAGGGGCACGCCGACTTCGGGCATATCGACGCCGCGGCCTTCGCCGCGCGGATAGCGCAGCGCGCTCGGACGGTCGTTGATCGCCACTTGCGTCGCCACCATGTGGACCAGTTCCGCCTCGTCGGCGGCCGCCATGATCACCATGTTCGGCAGGCAGCCGAGATAGGCGTTGTCGAACGAGCCGGCATGGGTCGCGCCGTCGGCGCCGACCAGGCCCGCGCGGTCGATCGCGAAGCGGACCGGCAGGCTCTGGATCGCGACGTCGTGCACCACCTGGTCATAGCCGCGCTGCAGGAAGGTCGAGTAGATCGCGCAGAACGGCTTGTAGCCCTCGGTGGCGAGGCCGGCGGCGAAGGTTACCGCGTGCTGCTCGGCAATGCCGACGTCGAAGGTGCGGTCCGGGAACGCCTTGTTGAAGATGTCGACGCCGGTGCCGGACGGCATCGCCGCGGTGATGGCGACGATCTTGTCGTCCTTCTGCGCTTCCTTGACGAGGCTCTGGCCGAACACGTTCTGGTAGGCCGGCGCATTCGGTTTGGCTTTCGCCTGCGTACCGGTCGCGACGTCGAACTTGACCACGGCATGATACTTGTCGGCGGAGGCTTCGGCCGGGCCGTAGCCCTTGCCCTTCTGGGTCACGACATGGACCAGGATCGGGCCGGTCTCCATGTCGCGGACGTTCTTCAGCACGGGCAGCAGATGGTCGAGATTGTGGCCGTCGATCGGGCCGACATAGTAGAAGCCGAGCTCCTCGAACAGCGTGCCGCCGTCCATCATGAAGCCGCGAGAATATTCCTCGACGCGGTTGGCGCGGTTGGCGAGGATCTTCGGCAGCCGCTTGTTGATCTGCTTGGCCGCCTCGCGCAGTGTGCGGTAGGTCTTGCCGGAATAGAGCCGGGACAGATAGGCGCTCATCGCGCCGACCGGCGGCGCGATCGACATGTCATTGTCGTTGAGGATCACGATCAGGCGCGAGTTCATCGCGCCGGCATTGTTCATGGCCTCATAGGCCATGCCGGCCGACATCGCGCCGTCACCGATCACGGCGATAACGTTGTTCTTGCCGCCGGAGAGGTCGCGCGCCACCGCCATGCCGAGGCCGGCCGAGATCGAGGTCGAGGAGTGCGCGGCGCCGAACGGGTCGTAGTCGCTCTCGGTGCGCTTGGTGAAGCCGGAGAGGCCGCCGCCGGTGCGCAGCGTGCGGATGCGGTCGCGGCGTCCGGTCAGGATCTTGTGCGGGTAGGCCTGGTGGCCGACGTCCCAGATCAGGCGGTCGCGCGGCGTGTCGAAGATGTAGTGGATGGCGGTGGTCAGTTCGACCACGCCGAGGCCGGCGCCGAAATGGCCGCCGGTCACCGACACCGCGTCGATGGTTTCCTGGCGGAGCTCGTCGGCAACCTGCCGCACCTGCTCGACCTTCAGCTTGCGTAGGTCATCCGGCGTCCGAATAGTGTCTAGAAGCGGCGTTTTACTAAATGTGGTCACAGCATATTCCAATTTTTGCCTGTCGGAGCGAACGGCCCGACGCGAGATGGGTTGGCGCGCTCCGCGCGCAGCGAAAGCCTGACACTGGATGCCGCCCCGGCAGCAGACCGTGTCTGGTGTAAGCCTAGATTCACTCCGGATTGGACCACGTGATACGCATCACCTTGGTCGCATTTCACCCGTCCCGGTTCAGTTTATCGAACCATTCGAGATGCCTGCCGCCAGAAGAATCCGGCCGCCCGCCAACCTCAAATGCCCATAGAACGGCAAGCATTACACCAAAGCGGTCGTCAAAGCCAACCCACAGGGTGCGCTGGGTTCCTATGCCCCGCGTTGAAAAACCTAGACTTTTCAATGCTTGCGGCGGACCGCGGTTCCATTCCGCCCATTTTGATGGCGGCCGGCCGGTCCGGATCGGCCCGATTCGCGGGCCACAACCGACCTGGCTGTCACCCAACTGTCGTCGGAAACACCCAGCAATAAAGGCCGGCCTGCCCGCCGCGGCGGCGGGCATTCTGACGCGCGATGGCGATGGTGGGCCGCTTGAAGCGGCTACTGCACGTCGAGCGGTTCGGTGCCGGTCGGCTGGCCCGACGCATCGGTGGTGATCTTGTCGACGCGCGCTTCGGCCTGGCGCAGCAATTCCTCGCAGCGCCGCTTCAGCGCCTCGCCGCGTTCGTAGATGGCCACCGATTCCTCAAGCGGGACCTTGCCGTCCTCGAGCCGCTTCACGATCGATTCGAGTTCCTCCATCGCGCGTTCGAAGGAGAGCTTCTTGACGTCGGCTTGGGTGGTTTCGGCCATCTCGTGTTCCCGGCTGCGCCCTTCGGTTTGAGCATGATCCCGGCGCAAACGCCATGCGTCCGTCACCGGTTCCCCACTGATTGGAATCATGCTCGCCAAGGCGCAGAATCAATCGAAGTTTTGCGGGCTTATTGTGGCGGGGATTCAGCCGCCCATCAATGCGGTGACGTGGGAAGCCACCGACTCTTTCAGGCCTTCGAGGTCGTAGCCGCCCTCCAGCACCGAGACCACGCGGCCGCCGGCGCTCTTGTCGGCGAGGTCCATCACCTTGCGGGTGACCCAGCCGAAATCCTCGCCCTTCAGGTTGATCGACGCCAGCGGATCGCGCTGGTGCGCGTCGAAACCGGCGGAGATGATGACGAGTTCCGGGGAGAACTTTTCCAGCTGCGGCAGGATCAGGTTCTCGAACGCGGAGCGGAATTTGGCACTGCCGTCGCCCGGCGCCAGCGGCGCGTTGACGACGGTGTCGTGCTCGCCGCGCTCGCTCATCGCGCCGGTGCCGGGAAACAGCGGCATCTGGTGCGTCGAGCAGTACATCACGGTCGGATCGGCCCAGAAGATGTCCTGGGTGCCGTTGCCGTGATGGACGTCGAAGTCGATCACCGCCGCGCGCTTGATGCCGTATTTGCGCTGGGCGTGGCGCGCCGCAATCGCGACATTGTCGAAGAAGCAAAATCCCATCGGCGTCGATTTCTCGGCGTGATGGCCGGGCGGGCGCACCGCGACGAAGGCGTTGGCATGCTCGCCTTGCATCACCGCATCGGTCGCGGCCACCGCGCCGCCGACGCCGCGCATCACCGCTTCCCAGGTGCCTGGAGACATCGAGGTGTCGCCGTCGATATAGATCAGGCCCGAGGTCGGCGCGATGTGGCGGAGCTCGCCGACATAATGCTCTCCGTGGCACAGCAGCACCTGTTCGAGGTCACCCTCCGGCGCGAGATCGCGCACCAGCGCCTTGAAGCGGTCCTCGCCGAGCACCTCGGCAACCGCGCGCAGCCGATCGGGGCGTTCGGGATGTCCGGGAGGGGTCAGGTGGTCGAGACAGGCGGAATGCGTCAGAAGCAGTGTCATGCAAATTCCCGGCGCAACAAATGCGCGTGCGAGGAGGCCCCAATGTAGGCCGTTACCGGCCGTGCGGAAAGGGCCGACTTTATCTCCGTTCCCGCCGACGGAAACGCCGAGAAAAGCCGAGCTCTTTCCCCGTCATTGCGAGCGAAGCGAAGCAATCCATTGTCACCGCGCACGCGGAGGGATGGATTGCTTCGCTGCGCTCGCAATGACGGGGAGGGACTGGTGCTTCATCCCCGCAGCCTCAATTGATCCGCTCGATCCGCTTGCCGGCGGTCGGGCCAACCGGGCTTTTGGCCTTGAAATAGGCATAGAGCGCGTCGACGTCGTAGATGCCGAACTGCTGGGCCTTGCCGTCCTTGAACACGGTAAAGCCGTCGCCGCCCTCGGCGAGGTAGTTGTTGACGGTGACGCGATAGCTCGCGGCCGGGTCGATCGGCCGGCCGTCGAGCGACATCCGCGCGGCGACGATGCGCGCGCCGTCGCCCTTGCTGGCGTCCCAGGCATAGGCAAAGCCCTTGGAGACCTGCAGCGGCCGCGGCCGCTTCGGGTCGGCCCATTGCTGCTCCAGCATGTCCTTGAGCTGCTTGCCGGTCAGCGTCATCGTCACCAGCTGGTTGCGGAACGGTTGGCTGGCGAAGATGTCGGCATAGGTCACCGCGCCGTCATCGCGCTTGACGATGTCGGTGCGCACGCCGCCCGGATTGGTGAAGGCGATCACCGCGCCGCCGTTCGGCTCGGCGCTGGTCGCGGCGAGCTGCGCATCGGCGACGATGTCGCCGAGCACGCTTTCCCCGGTGTCGCCGGGCATCCGCGACAGCGTCTCGGTGACCGAGCCGGCCGGGCGGTTGGCAATCGGCGCGGCGAGGCGGTCATAGGCTTCCAGCAGCGCGCTCTGCTCGGGATCGCGGTGATAGGTGTCGATCTTCACGATGGTGTTGTCGGCCTTGGCGCTGATCACGTCGCGGGTCTTCGGATCGAGCTTGAGATCGATGGCGGTGACCAGCGTGCCGTATTTGTCGCCGGAGGTGACCAGCCGCCCGTCGATCTCGCAGATATAGGCCTGATGGGTATGGCCGGAGATCACGACGTCGACCGCCTTGTCGAACTTTTTGACGATGTCGACGATTGGTCCGGAGATGCCGGGGCACTCATTGTAGTCGCCGGTCGGAAAGCCGCCTTCGTGGATCAGCACCACGATCGCCTCGACGCCCTTCGCCTTCAATTCCGGGATCAGCGCGTTGACGGTGTCGGCCTCGTCGCGGAATTCCAGGCTGGCGACGCCGGCTGGCGACACCAGGTTCGGCGTGTTCTTCAGCGTCAGCCCGATGAACGCCACCGGGATGCCGTCGAACTGCTTGATCTCGTAAGGCGGAAACACCGGCTTGCCGGTGGCCCTGTCGATCGTGCTGGCGGCGAGGTAGCGGAATTTGGCGCCGATGAACGGATGCGGCCCCTGGCAATGGTCGACCGGATGGCAGCCGCCGTTCTGCATCCGCAGCAACTCGTCCTTGCCCTCGTCGAATTCGTGATTGCCGACCGAGGAGATCGCAAGCCCCATCTTCGACAGCGACTCGATGGTCGGTTCGTCATGAAACATCGCCGACAGGAATGGGCTGGCGCCGATCAGGTCGCCGGCCGCAACGAAGATGTTGTTCCTGTGTCCGTCGCGCAGCGCCTTGACGGCGCTCGCCACGCGTTCGGCGCCGCCGGCCGGCACCATGATCTTCTTGGTGGCGTCGGAGGGATCAGTGATGCGGATGCCGCCGGGCGGCGGCCGCAGATAGCCGTGGAAGTCGTTGATGGCGAGAATGCGCAAATCCACCGGCGCGGTGCTCTGCGCCAGCAAGGGGCCGGCACCGAGCGCGAGCGTGTAGAGGGCGACGGCGAGCGAGAGGCGGTGATGTCTCATGACCTGTCCATGGGAGCACGCGACCATGACGCGGCGCCACAACATTTTTGCGACGCAGCCGTTCAATCCTTCGTGCGCGCCATGAACGCCTTGAAGGCGGCGACGGCTTCGCTGGAGCGCATCCGCTCGGTGAACAGATGGTTCTCCTGATCGATGCGGCGGGTGACGTCCTCGGGCGGCAGCCGGATCAGCCGGCGCGAGATCGCGACCGCCTCGGCGGGCAGCGCGCAGATCTCGCGCGCCACCTTGTGTGCCTCGACCTCGGCATGGCCCGCCGCCACCACCGTGTTGACGAAGCCGGCGACGCGGGCGTCGTCCGCGGTCATGGTGCGGCCCATCACCAGCATCGCGAAGGCGAGCTGGTGGCCCATCGTGCGCGGCATCAGCAGGCTCGAGGCACCCTCCGGCACCAGGCCGAAATTGGAGAACGGGGTCGAGAACAGCGCGGTCTTGCTGGCCAGCACGTAGTCGCAGTGAAACAGCATGGTGGTGCCGATGCCCATCGCGACGCCGTCGACCGCGGCGATGATCGGCTTGACGTTATGGGCCAGCGAGTAGAGGAATTTGACGAGGTTGGAGGCGACCGGCGGGTCGGCGCTCGAGGTGCCCTCGCTCAAGAGGTCCTCGATATCGTTGCCGGCGGTGAACACGCCGGAGCCGCCGGTGATGATCAGGCAGCGGATCTTCGGATTGTTCTGCGCGGTGTCGATCGCGTCGCTCATCGCGCGATACATGTCCTGGGTGATCGCGTTCTTCTTCTCGGGCCGGCGCAGCTTGATCACGCGAGCAGCGGCGTCGTCGGTCACTATGACATGCGCGGTCATCGGCCAGTCCCCAGTCACCCGGTCAACACGTCGGCGGGCGGCATCGTTGCCGCCGGCGCGTGCCGGTCATCCTACATGATCCGCCGCTAGCCCCAAATGATGCCGACGGCTTTTCCCACCGGCCAGCATGTCGGCCACGCAGGGCAGTTAACCGGAATTCACCTTCTCGCGAGCGGGGAGTTTGGCCGGACGCCGGGCTCGGGCGATATGCCGCATGGCGGCCGTTCGGACGGGGAGCAAGAGCGCAAGTCAAAGTGAGCGATGCCGCTTTACGGCGTCGCGCCAGCCTCACGCTCCGCTCGCGACTTGTTTAAGTCCCGCGCAGAAACATTCCCCATGCCGACGCATTCATTCGATGCAGCCGACAGGCGCGTGCGGCGATCACGCTCGGTTCCGCCAGGCACGGCTGCGCATCAGGAGAGCGCGGCATGCAAATTTCCGGACGTTTGGAACTATCGCGGCGCAATCTGTTGATTGTGGGAGCCGCCTCGCTGGCCGCGTCGTCCGTCGCGCCGCCTGCGGCGTACGCGGCTGCCCAACCTGCCCCGACCGGAGCGCCCGTAATGGCAAAAGTGTCCTTTGACGTGAACGGCGAGACCCATCAGCTCGAGCTCGATACCAGGACTACGCTGCTCGATGCGCTGCGCGAGCACCTGCATCTGACCGGCACCAAGAAGGGCTGTGACCACGGCCAGTGCGGCGCCTGCACGGTCATCGTCGACGGCCGGCGGATCAATTCCTGCCTGACGCTCGCGGTGATGCATGAGGGCGACGAGATCACCACGATCGAGGGGCTGGGCACGCCGGACGGGATGCATCCGATGCAGGCGGCCTTCGTCAAGCATGACGGCTATCAATGCGGCTACTGCACGCCGGGCCAGATCTGTTCGGCGGTTGCCGTGATCGATGAGGTCAGGGCCGGGATTCCGAGCCATGTGACCGCCGATCTCACCGCGCCGCTGCGCCTGACCAATGCCGAGCTGCGCGAGCGCATGAGCGGCAACATCTGCCGCTGCGGCGCCTATTCCAACATTGCGGATGCGATCGGCGAGGTCGCCGGGAGGAGTGCATGAAATCATTCAGCTATGAGCGCGCCACGTCGCCGGCCGCGGCGGCTGCGGCCGGCGCGCGCGATGCGAACACAAGATTCATCGCCGGCGGCACCAACCTGCTCGACCTGATGAAGCTCGAGATCGAGACGCCAACGCACCTGGTCGACGTCAATGGCCTTGCGCTCGACCGGATCGAGGAGACGTCGGAAGGTGGGCTGCGCATCGGGGCGCTGGTGCGCAATACCGATCTGGCCGCCGATGCACGGGTGCGCCGCGACTATGGCGTGCTGTCGCGTGCGCTGCTCGCCGGCGCCTCCGGCCAGTTGCGCAACAAGGCGACAACGGCCGGCAATCTCCTGCAGCGGACGCGCTGTCCCTATTTCTACGACACCAATCTGCCCTGCAACAAGCGCAAGCCCGGCAGCGGCTGTGCCGCGATCGGCGGCTTCAGCCGCCAGCACGCGGTGATCGGTGCCAGCGAGGCCTGCATCGCGACCCATCCAAGCGACATGGCGGTGGCGATGCGCGCGCTCGACGCGACGGTGGAGACGGTGCGCCCTGATGGTGCCACCCGCAGCACTCCGATCGCCGAGCTGCACCGGCTCCCGGGCGACAGCCCAGAGATCGAGACCACGCTGGCATCAGGAGAGCTGATCACCGCGGTGACGCTGCCAAAGCCGGTCGGCGGCACCCAGGCCTACCGCAAGGTGCGCGACCGCGCCTCCTATGCGTTTGCGCTGGTGTCGGTGGCCGCGATCGTGCAGCGCGACGGCACCGGTTCTGTTGCGCTCGGCGGTGTCGCGCACAAGCCGTGGCGGGTCGAGGCGGCGGATGCGGAATTACCGCGCGGCGCCAGGGCGGTCACCGCGCGGCTGTTCGCCGATGCCAAGCCGACACAGGACAATGCATTCAAGCTGCCGCTCGCCGAGCGAACGCTGGCGGCGGTGCTGCGCGAGGCAAGGGGATAGAGGAGGGGATAATCCATGCGCTTCGAACATCCCGCGACCTTCAACCCGATCGACCAGCTCAAGGTGGTCGGCCATCCGACCAGCCGGATCGACGGACCGAAAAAGACCACCGGCACCGCGCCCTACGCCTATGAGCGGCATGATGTCGTGCCGAACCAGGCCTACGGCTATGTGATCGGATCGGCGATCGGCAAAGGGCGGATCAAGGCGATCGATCTCGCCGCCGCTAGCGATGCGCCCGGCGTCCTCGCCATCGTCACGGCCGAGAACGCCGGCAAGCTCGACAAGGGCGAGCGCAATGCGGCGCCGCTGCTCGGCGGCCCCGAGATCGCGCATTATCATCAGGCTGTCGCGGTGGTCGTTGCCGAGACCTTTGAACAGGCACGCGCCGCGGCGCAGCTGGTCCGCATCGACTATGCGAAGGGCGAGGGCAAGTTCGATCTCGCGGCGGCCGCTGATGGTGCCATCACGCCGAAGCCTTCATTCGGCGGTCCGGCGGACACGGCCGTCGGCGAGTTCGGTTCGGCTTTCGCGGCCGCGCCGGTGCAACTGGACGCGCGCTACACGACGCCCGACCAGGGGCACGCGATGATGGAGCCGCACGCCTCGATCGCCGCCTGGGATGGCGACAGACTGACGGTCTGGACCTCCAACCAGATGATCGCCTGGGGTGCCGGCGATCTGGCGAAAACGCTTCGCATCCCGAAGGACAAGGTCCGGATGGTGTCGCCCTATATCGGCGGTGGTTTCGGCGGCAAGCTGTTCTTGCGCGCCGACGTGCTGCTCGCGGCGCTCGGGGCGCGTGCGGCGAAGCGCCCGGTCAAGATCGCCTTGCAGCGGCCGCTGATGTTCAACAACACCACGCACCGGCCGGCAACGATCCAGCGCATCCGCATCGGCGCCGAGCGCGACGGCAAGATCACCGCGATTGGCCACGAAAGCTGGTCCGGCAACGTCAAGGACGGCGAGGCGGAGACGGCCGTCAGCCAGTCCCGGTTGCTCTATGCCGGCGCCAACCGGATGACGGCGATGCGGCTGGCCGCGCTCGATCTGCCCGAGGGCAACGCGATGCGCGCGCCCGGCGAAGCGTCCGGCATGATGGCGCTCGAGATCGCGATCGACGAGCTCGCCGAGAAGCTCGGCATGGATCCGGTCGCGCTGCGCATCGTCAACGACACCCAGGTCGATCCCGAGCATCCGGAGCGGCGCTTCTCGCAGCGCCAACTGGTGCGCTGTCTCAGCGACGGCGCCGCGCGCTTCGGCTGGGGCCGGCGCAATGCCGAGCCCGGCAAGCTGCGCGACGGCCGCTTCCTGGTCGGCATGGGCGTTGCCGCGGCCTTCCGCAACAACCTCCTGACCAATTCGGCGGCGCGGGTGCGGCTCGATCAGCAGGGCACCGTGACGGTCGAGACCGACATGACCGATATCGGCACCGGCTCCTACACCATCATCGCGCAGACCGCCGCCGAGATGATGGGCGTGCCGCTGGAGAAGGTGGCGGTTCATCTCGGCGATTCCGACTTCCCGGTCTCCTGCGGCTCCGGCGGGCAGTGGGGCGGCAACAACTCCACCGCCGGCGTCTATGCCGCCTGTATCAAGCTGCGCGAGGCGATCGCGCAGAAGCTCGGCTTTAACTCGGCCGAGGCCGAGTTCACCGACGGCCTGGTGCGCGCCGGAAACCGCAGCGTGCCGCTGGCGCAGGCCGCCGGCCGCGACGGCATCGTCGCGGAGGACGCCATCGAATATGGCGACCTTGCCAAAACCTATCAGCAGTCGACCTTCGGGGCGCATTTCGTCGAGGTCGGCGTCGATGCCGACACCGCGGAAATTCGCGTGCGGCGGATGCTCGCGGTGTGTGCTGCCGGCCGCATCCTCAATCCGAAGGCGGCGCGCAGCCAGGTGATCGGCGCCATGACCATGGGCGTCGGTGCGGCGCTGATGGAGGATCTGGTGGTCGACAAGCGGCACGGCCTGTTCATCAACCACGATCTCGCCGGTTACGAGGTGCCGGTCCATGCCGACATCCCGCATCAGGAGATGATCTTCCTCGACGAGACCGATCCGATGTCGTCGCCGATGAAGGCCAAGGGCGTCGCCGAGCTCGGCATCTGCGGCGTCGCCGCCGCGGTCGCCAACGCGGTCTACAACGCAACCGGCATTCGCGTGCGCGACTATCCGATCATGCTCGACAAGCTGCTGGACAAGATGCCGGAGGTCGGGTGAGCCCGGAAGCGTAGCCCGGATCTCCCGTCATTGCGAGCGCAGCGAAGCAATCCATCCCTCCTCACGCGCGGTGAGAATGGATTGCTTCGCGGAGCCTGTCATCCGGCGGCGCTTTGCGCCGACCGGGTGGCTCGCAATGACGTGGCGGAGGGTGGCGTCCCGACGGGTCGCGCGAACGCGCCCGATGACAGGCTCCGCGATATCCGGGTGGCGGCCCTGCATGTCGCTCTGCTCGTGTGGGCTACGAGGCGAGCGCGCTGATCGTCACATAGTATCCGTCGGGGTCGCGGAGCGAGAACTCCATCGTCCCGGTGTTCGGATTGACATGCGGCTCCTCGTCCAGCCGCTCGGCCAGCGCGCGTGCCCGCGGCAAGGCCAGCTCAAAATCGTCGACCCGGAAGAACAGCAGCAGGCCGTTGCCCGGCGTGGCGTTGCGCGGGCTGGTCAGCGTAGGATGCTCATGGGCGCCCCAGGCATGGAGGCAGAGCAGGACGGTGCCGTCGGAATCGACGATCTGGCCAAAATAGTCGTGGGCCGGCGCCGCCGCCGGCAAGCCAAGCAATGACCGGTACCATGCAAAGCTCTGTGGCACGTCGGCGACACCGATGATCGTCCAGATCCGCTTCATGATGCCTCCGCTGTGGTCGCAGGCGACGATGCGCCGGCTTTTTTGGCAATCATACCGGCCTGAGGCCTGCCGGCCTCGAAATATTGCAGCGCAGCTCGTGCGAATCCGTGATCCGGCGTGATCATTGACGCCTTGATTTGGGCGTTCCCGGGGAGGACACTGGTTCCGTTACGCAGGGTGCAAACGGAATGCCACGGCGGCCACCACAGGGGGGTGCCTGCAATTGCCGGATCGCTTCTACGAGACCTTCCAGGACGTAGATCTGCGCAACCTCGTCCGCGTCATTTCAGCCTGCACATTGGGGCTGTGGGCGTTTGCGGCGGGGCTGCTGATCGGCACCTTTCTGTTTTCGTGACGCGGCTGCTGCGGTCTCAGTTCACCTCTCCCCTTCGGGGAGAGGTCGGCGCGAAGCGCCGGGTGAGGGCGCTCGCTCTCTCGATGGACCGTAACCCCTCACCCGATTTGCTGCGCAAATCGACCTCTCCCAAGGGAGAGGTGAAGCCTCCGATGCCGCTCCAGCTTGATCTAATCTCATCGCTCGCTAGCTTTGCCTGATGAAGGCGCCGATGCGCTCGCCGATCACGGCGCCGTTCTGATACAGCGCGCCGAGGTGGTCGCCGGGGATCGACATCGCATGCAGGCCATTGTCCTCGGCAAAGCGCAGCATCGGATCGTGCGGTCCATCCTCGCGTCCGTTCCAGAGCAGCACCGGCACTCGGGAGGCGAGCACGGCATCCTCCGCGCCGTCGAGCTGGTCCAGCGCATTGAAGCAGGCGCGCACGCCGCCTTCGAGATCCGGCGTCACCCATGCCACGAGCTCCGGCACCGTGCGCCGCGCGAAGGTGATGAAGGCGCTGTAGGTCAACGGGCCGCTATTGCCGCGCGGCAGTCCGGTTTGAAAATCCCAGCCGCCGATCGCAAGCGACGCCAGCCGCTTCGGGAAATACCTGGCGACGCCGACGGCGAGCCAGCCGCCCATCGAGTGGCCGACGACATGCGCGCGCTCGCAGCCGAGATCATCGAGCACGGCGACGATGTCGCCGGCGCGCTGCGCCTGGCCGTACAGCTCAGGGTCGGCCGGCTTGTCGCTCAGACCATGGCCGAGTGAATCGACGCAGACGACGCGGAAGCGATCGGCGAGTGCCGCAACAACGCCACATTCTCGCCAGCTCGCGGCGTCGAGCAGCAGGCCGTGCTGCAGCACGATCAGCGGCCCTGTTCCCTCGACCGTATAATGGATGCGTTGGCCGCGATGGCAGGCAAATGGCATTTTGGCAGGTTCCCCACGTTCCAACGGGAGGTGAGGGTGGAAGGCGCGGGATTCAAGCCCCCAGTTGCATGCGGGAACCCGTCATGCGCATCGGTCTGCGCGCCGTGCCGTCAGCCGCCCCACACCGTGGTTTCGGTCCAGCCGAGCTCGGTGAACTCCTGCGCCCGCAGCGGCGCTTCGCCGGCGGCGAAGAACTCGTCGAGCTGCGGCGGCTTGACGGATGTCTCCGACAGCATGGCGTGGGCCTGGCCGCGGTGATGGATCTGGTGCTGGAACAGATGCATCAGCAGGCGGTCGCGCCGCTCGGTCTGCACCGAGGTGTCGCGATTGATCTTGACGATGGTCTCCAGCCGCTCCGGCGTCAGCGCGTCGCAGATGTCGATCAGGCGCTGGTCCATCGCGCGCTGCGCCGGCTTCAGGCCCGCGATCGACCGGAACGGCACCTCGTTGGCCCACGCCGCCGGTCCGAGCCAGCCGCCCTCGAGCGCATCGATGTAGAAGTGGTCGATGATGTAGATGTGGTTCAGCGTTGCCTGCAGGCTTGGGAAGAACCCGGTTCGCGCGGCGGCAAACTCCGCCTGGCTCAGGGCGGCGCAGGCCTTGAGCAGGCGGTGGTTGGCCCATGCATTGTTATAGGCAAAGGCGCGAAACGTCTGAACCAGGCTTGGCGGCATGTCTGTCCTCATCAGGTGAGCGCTCGATACCGATGAGAATCCTAGCACGCATGGCGTGCGACGGCGCGCCTCTTGCTGCCGCACGCTCCCGCCCCGAAACGCAGCCCTAGAACGACGTGCCGCCGCCGAACCTGAACTCCTGCACGATGTCGTATTTGCCCTTGGAGAGCGGCACCGCGTAGTCGAAGCGCAGCGGTCCGAACGGCGAGGCCCAGATCAGGCCGACGCCGACCGATGTGCGCACGATGCTGCTGTCGTCATACTGCAGGCCGCAGTTCGGGCACGCCGCGGTGTTCACTTCGCCGGTCGCGCTCCAGGACGTCGGCCCCTGATAGTCCCACAGCGAGCCGGCGTCGGCATAGACCGCGCCCTTGAGGCCGACTTCCTTGGGCAGGAACCAGAACGGCATCTGCAGCTCGAACGAGGCGCCCCAGTATTTGGTGCCGCCGAGCGCGTCGCCGGCGGCGCCGAAATTCCAATAGGTGATGTCGCGCGGACCGATGCCGTTGGTGGCGAAGCCGCGCACCAGGTTCGGACCCATCTGGAAGTGGTCCAGCATGCGCAGGTCCTGGTCGCCGATCTTGCTCAGGATGCCGCCCTGCAGATGGATCAGCCCGACCAGGTCGGACACCAGCGGCGTATAGTATTTCGCGTCGACCGCGGTCTTCAGATAGCTGACGTCGCCGCCGACGCCGGCAAAGTCCTGCTTGAAGTCGATCAGGAGGCCGTCGGTCGGGTTCTTGTTGTTGTCGAGCGTGTTGTAGGTCAGCGTGTAGCCGACCGACGAGGTCCACGACGTGCCGTCGGCGAGTTCCTTGCGCACCGGCAGCGCGGATTCGCCGTCGGCATAGCAGCCGTAGCCGTAGAAGCCGGAATCGACCGCGTTGGTCGGATCGACGCCGCCGAGCACGTTCTTGATGTAGTTCGGCGTCGGATTGAAGGCCAGCGAGGCGTTGTTCGGGTTGTTGTTGCAGTTGTTGTACGCGCTCGACAGCGAGATGTTCTGCTCATAGAGCGAGTAGCGCAGCTGCAGCGAGAGATCCTCGCGCAGCGCCAGCCCGATCCGCGGCGAGAACCCCAGCGTGGTGACGCCGTAGCTGGTGTAGTCGCTGGCCAGCTGCTGCCGATAATACAGGTCGAGCCCGAGCGCCAGCCGCTGCCCGAACAGATACGGCTCGACGAACGACAGCGAGGCGCCGCGGGTGTACTGGCCGTAGGTCACCGATGCCTTGCCGTAGAGGCCGCGTCCGAGCAGGTTGCGTTCGGAGATCGAGACCTCGGCCAGCGCGCCGTCGGTGGTCGAATAGCCGCCCGAGATCGAGAAATCGCCGGTCGATTTCTCCTCGATGTCGACGTTGAGGACGACGCGGTCGCTGGAGGAGCCCGGCTCGGTCGTCAGCTTGACCGACTTGAAGAAGTCGAGGTTCTTCAGCCGCCGCTCGGCGCGGTCGACCAGCGCGCGGTTGTAGGCATCGCCTTCCGAGATGTCGAACTCGCGCAGGATCACGTAGTCGCGGGTCCGCGTATTGCCGCGCAAATTGATGCGCTCGATATAGCTGCGCGGCCCTTCGTCGACGTTGAAGACGATCGACACGGTGTGGGCATCGAAGTTGCGGTCGCCGGCCGGGCGGACCATGGCGAAGGCAAAGCCGCGGCGCGACGCCTCGATCTGCATCTCCTCGACCGACTTCTCGACCTGCTCGACATTGTACAGCGAGCCGACGCTGACGCGCGAATAGCCGCGCAGGGTCGAGATGTCGAAATTGGCGATGCTGGAGCGGAAGTCGACCGAGGAGACGCGGTACTGCTGGCCTTCCTCGATCCTGAAGGTGACGAGAAAGCCCTTCTTGCCGGGGTCGTATTCGGTCAGCGCCGCGACCACGACGGCGTCGGCGTAGCCGTTCTTCAGGTAAAAGCGCCGGATCAGGTCGCGGTCGGCCTCGACGCGGTCGGGGTCGTAGACGTCGTTATTGCCGAGGAAGCTCAGGAAATTGCTCTCGTGGGTCTTGATGACGTCACGCAGCCGCGCTGCGGAATAAGCGTTGTTGCCGGTGAACTCGACCGTCCTGACCACGGTCTTGGCGCCTTCCTCGATGTTGAAGATCAGATCGACGCGGTTGTTCGGCTGCTCGATGATTTCCGGCGTGACGCGCACCTCGTAGCGGCCGGAGCGGCGGTAGATCTCGGCGATGCGCAGCGTGTCGGATTGCACGGTGGCGCGCGAGAAGGTGCCGCGCGGCTTGGACTGGATCTCGGCGGAGAGCTGCTCGTCCTTGATCTTCTTGTTGCCCTCGAAGGCGAGGCGGCCGATCACTGCGTTCTCGATCACATGCACGACGATCTGGCTGCCGTTGCGGTCGATCCTGACGTCCTGGAACAGCCCGGTCTCGATCAGCGCCTTCAGCCCGTCGTCGATCGCCGCCTGGTCCAGCCGTCCATCGCTGCCGGCCTTGAAGTAGGACCGCACGGTCTCGGCCTCGATCCGGCGATTGCCCTCCACGACGATGCCCTGAACGGTCCCTTGCGCGGTCTGCGCGATCGCCCGCGCCGGCAGCAGCGCCGCAAGCGGTGACGCCACAAGCAATAATCCGGCCATCGCCACCGCGAACGTCGCGCCCCGCATCAACTGAATCCTTCCACATCAACGTCCCTCCGTTGTGAAACGGGAGCGCGATGGCGGCGGTGTGGCTTGTCGGTTGCGGGTTCGTTTCAAGTGGTTTGGATTTGTCATCGCGGCCGTGCGCGGCGAGTAGCGGGCGGATCGGCGGCGCCTCGCAATTCATTGCCTTGAACGCACGCCGCCACGCCGACGCGGGCTCACATGCCGGCGGCGCAAGCAAACTTCGGCAACAAGCGAAGCGGTCGCGTCACGGGCTTTTCGCGATGCGTTTTTGCGCAGCTAGGCGGAAGCGCCGGATTGGGCCCAAGCTCAGGACGGCAACAAAGCGGCAATATTAGTCTACATTACGCAACATTCAGGTTGCTGAATGGCCACGATCGGCATGCTATTGGCGTTTGTTTCGCTCGCCGTACGCGACCGGATTTTGCCGCGCCAGCCGCGGTTCAGATCTCACCCACCGGACTGGACGATGAATTTCGACCGCATCGATTCGCACGTAGTTGAACGCAAGCACGGCCTCGACCGTTCCATGACCCCGCAGACCGTCCTGATCGTCGAAGATGATCAGGAGACCCGCCATCTGATCGCACGCTATCTGAGCGAGCACGCCTTCTCGGTCGGCATGGTGGCGAACGGCCGCGAAATGGATCGCTACATGGCGCAGCATCGCGTCGACCTCGTCGTGCTCGATCTGATGTTGCCCGGCGAGGACGGCCTCAGCCTGTGCCGTCGGATTCGCGCCGACCGTTCGACGCCGATCATCTTCCTCACCGCGAAGGGCGACGAGGTCGATCGCATCCTCGGCCTCGAGATGGGCGCCGACGACTACCTGACCAAACCGTTCAATCCGCGCGAATTGCTGGCGCGCATCAACGCCGTGCTGCGGCGGCAGGCGGCGGGCCTGACTGCGCTGGTGGGGAGCGGATCGCAGCGCTTGCGCTTCGAGGGCTGGACGATCGATTTCCGGCTACGCGAATTGCGCGATCCGGAAGGCGCGCAGATTCCGCTGACCAGCGCCGAGTTCGACTTGCTGCAGGCGTTCTGCGAGCGGCACGGCCGCATCCTCAGCCGCGACAGTCTGCTCAGCCTGACCGGACGCCCGGGTGGGTCGTTCGGGCGCAGCGTCGACGTGCTGGTCAGCCGGCTGCGCGGCAAGCTCGACCGTGCCGAGGGGGCGTCCATGATCAGGACGGTGCGGACCGGCGGCTACATCTTCACGCCGCTGGTGGAAGACGCGTGAGCTGGTCCGGCAAGCTCGCGGGCCTCTTCAGCTTCCGGCGCATCAGTGGTCAGATTGCCGCCCTGATCCTGATCACGCTGGTGCTGATTCACGTGCTGATGGCGGGATATTTCCTGCTCCGCCGCCAGGAGCCACGGCTGCTGACGGATGAGCCGGTGCAGCAGTTCGTGCTGATCGCACGCATCGTCTCGCGGACGCCCGCGGCCGAGCGCCCGCTCTTGGTCAGCAATATCGGCCGCGGACTTCCGAACCTGCAGCTGCGCTTGATCGAGGACGCTGCGTCCGCCGCCGCACGCCTGACTGCGGCAACGCCGATCGTCATTCGCACGCTGTTCGAGGGCCAGATCGAACTGGTGCGCGGATCGGCCTCGGAGGCAGAAAGCGTGCTGTTTCATCTCGCGGATGGCGGCCTGCTCGAGGCCACCGTCGGCAAGCCGCATATGCCGCCGTTCTTCACCGGCCTGTGGATCTCTACGCTGCTGTTTCTCATCATGAGCGTGACCCTGCTCGGGGTCTGGGCCGGCCGCGCGCTGCGCGCGCCGCTGTCGGCATTCGCCCGTGCCGCGGAGAGCTTTAACGTCGACCGGATCTCGCCGCCGTTTCCCGAGAGCGGTCCCGAGGAGATCAGGTCGGCGGCGCGGGCGCTCAATGCGATGCAGGACCGGATCGCGGCGCTGATGCGCGACCGCACCCGCATGCTCGCCGCGATCAGTCACGATCTGCGAACCCCGATCACCCGGCTGCGGCTGCGCTCGGAATTCATCGCGGACGAGGCGCACCGGACGCAAACCCTGCGCGACCTCGACCAGATGCAGTCGATGCTCGAATCCGTGCTGACGCTGCTGCGCAGCGGCAATGCGGTCACGCCGACGCTGGTCGACGTCGCGGCGCTGGTGCAGCTGGTCTGCGAGCAGTTTTCCGACTGCGGCCACGCCGTTCGCTATGATGGTCCGAAGCGCTGCAAGCTGACGGTCAGGCCCGACGAGATCAGGCGCGCCGTCACCAACCTGGTCGAGAACGCGGTCCGCTTCGCCAGCGAGGTGACGGTGACGCTGACCGAGACCGACAAAGCCGCGACCATCGAGATCGCAGACAACGGGCCTGGAATCCCGGAGCACAGCAAGTCCGCCATGCTCGAGCCCTTCGTGCGCGGCGACGAGGCCCGCACCATGGACGAGAGCAGCGGCTTCGGACTTGGCCTGTCGATCGCGCAGGCCGTCGTCCAGGCCCATGACGGGGAATTTTCACTGCACGACAACGCGCCCCAGGGGCTCCGCGTCAGCATTCGTCTGCCGCGCGCTCATCCAGCTTGACGGTGCCGAGGTGCGCAAAACAGCCCGACGGGCAACTCAACGCGGGTGATGACGCCGAACAAGTTTGTTTGACATCGAACCAAACCAAGCCGTCATCCTGAGAGGGTGTGAAGCTTTGTCCTCACCCACACCTGTCATCGCCCGGCCTGTGCGCAACTGCGCACATGGACCGGGCGATCCAGTACGCCGCGGCCTTTCGGTTCATTCACCACTGCCTCTGGAATACTGGATCACCCGCCTGCGCGGGTGATGACACCGAGAAAGTTGTTCGACATCGAACCAAACCAACCCGTCATCCCCGCGCAAAGGCTTCGCCTTTGTCGCTGGAGGTGCGAGCCTCTTCGGCGAGCCTCGAAGGATGCTGAAGAAGTGGCCACCTCAGGATGACGGGACGAACAGCAGCGCCCTTCACGTCGTGATGCGCGCCTTACCCCGCCAGCACCACGTCCGCGCCGGTCACCGCTTCGGCGCTTTCCGTCACCGTCTTCTCCAGCGACGGCGCCTGCACCGCGATGTTCTCGGCGAAGAACCGCGCCAGCGCGACGTAGCGCTGCGGCTCGGCCTCGCCATTGGCCTTGGCGGCCAGCGCCTCGCCGGCCAGCATGCAGCCGCCGAGCGTGGCGCCGAACAGCCGCAGATACGGCGTCGCGCCGGCAAGCGCATCGTTCGGGGATGCGGCGAGACGCTCGAGCAGCCATTTGCTCGAACGCTCGAGCGCGCCGAGCGCGTCACGCAGCTTTGCGCCGGTTGAGCCGAAGGCCGGGTCGTTGGAGGTTTCGACCTGCTTGACGGTTGCATCGAGCTCGTCGAGCAGCGCCCACACCGACGCGCCACCATTGGCGCCGAGCTTGCGGGTGACGAGGTCGATGGACTGGATGCCGTTGGTGCCCTCATAGATCGAGGTGATGCGGGCGTCGCGATAGTGCTGCGCGGCGCCGGTCTCCTCGATGAACCCCATGCCGCCATGGACCTGGACGCCGAGATAGGCGACCTCGTTGCCGGTGTCGGTGGAGAACGCTTTTGCGATCGGCGTCAGCAGCGCGCCGCGCGCGGCGGCGTCTGCGCGCACCTTGGCGTCCTTGGCGCGCACCGAGATATCGAGCGCAACCGCGGTGGCGTAGCAGATGGTGCGCGCCGCCGCCGTCTGGCTGCGCATCTGCATCAGCATGCGCTTGACGTCGGGATGCACGATGATCGGATCCATGCCGTCGCCCTTGCGGCCGAGCGCCTTGCCCTGCCGGCGCTCCTGGGCATAGGCCAGCGCCTGCTGATAGGCGCGGTCGGCGATGCCGACACCCTCCAGGCCGACGCCGAGCCGGGCCTGGTTCATCATCGTGAACATGCAGCGCATGCCCTGGTTCTCTTCGCCGATCAGATAGCCGATCGCACCGCCCTTATCGCCCATCGTCATGGTGCAGGTCGGCGACGCATGCATGCCGAGCTTGTGCTCGACGCCGCTCGCATGGATGTCGTTGCGCGCGCCGAGCGAGCCGTCGGCATTGACCAGGAATTTCGGCACCAGGAACAGCGAGATCCCCTTGGTGCCGGCGGGCGCATCGGGCAATCGCGCGAGCACAAAATGCACGATGTTGTCGGTCATGTCGTGCTCGCCATAGGTGATGAAGATCTTCGTACCCTTGAGCCGGTAGGTGCCGTCGGCCTGCTTTTCGGCACGGGTGCGCAGCGCGCCGACGTCGGAGCCGGCATTGGGCTCGGTGAGCTGCATCGTGCCGGTCCATTCGCCGGTGACCAGCTTTTCCAGATAGATCTGCTTCAGCTCGGCATTGCCGTGGGCGTCGAGCGCCTCGATCGCCGACAGCGTCAGCAGCGGGCAGAGGCCGAAGGCGACATTGGAGGCGCTCCAGATCTCGGTGCAGGCGGCGTTGATCGCAAGCGGCAGGCCCTGGCCGCCGAACGCTTCCGGTCCCGACACTGCGTTCCATCCCGCGGCGGTCCAGCGCTGGTAGGCGTCGGGCCAGCCGGGCGCGGTGGTGACCTTGCCGTCGTCGAGCTTGATGCCATGCTCGTCGCCAACCTTGTTCAGCGGCGCCAGCACATCGGAGGCGAACTTGCCGGCCTCTTCGAGCACGGCGGCGGTGATATCGCCATCGAAATCGCCGTAGTGGCCGGCCTGCACGGCGGCCGCGAGCCCGGCGCCATGATTGAGAGACAGCAGGATGTCGTTGATCGGTGCACGGTAGGTCATGGCGTTACTCCCGATGAGGCGTTTGCCGATTGTCATCCCATGAAACCCGCCGCCTCTCAACTCTGCGGAGCGGGCTCGCGCAGCAGGATCGGGTTTCAGCCGTCGCAGCGTCTCTCTATAATGACGGTGCCGACATCAGCAGGCGGCTTTCGCCTGATTTCGATCGTCGCCCTGTTGAAATGGCCTGTTGCACTCTGTAGACCGGCGTGGCCTTCGGTCGGCGCATTGGGGCGTAGCCAAGCGGTAAGGCAGCGGATTTTGATTCCGCCATTCGGAGGTTCGATCCCTCCCGCCCCAGCCAGTCGTGATCGCAGCCGTACGCGCGTCCCTCTCCGGCGCTTCGCCGGGAGTTGATATCTTTCATCGGATCGCGCCCGCGGAGAACAAACCGATCGAGTCTCCGCGGCGACATCTCCCTGACATGGAACTCGAGTATCCGGCGACTGCCGCGATCCGCCTGCGGTCTGCCGCGCTGTGCAGGACGCTCTGCCGGCGCCGATTCCGGGGATCGGCCGGCGTCCGTGGGGGCGTGTTATGTTGCTCAGATGGCGGTGTTTTTGACGCCGCCGGCCGGCCGGCGCGCTGGAATCACCGCGGCTGCAGCCCGCCTCGATTTTCGTTTTCTCCGTAGGACTACGCGTTTTACACACCGTTCCACTCGGTGTTGCCCAAATTTCCGCCGGTCGCCGGTATTGGAAATATTATCTTTATATTTCAATAGCTTGTGAGGACACGGGAGTTCAAATGCCCGTGATATTTGTGCAACATTTGCCCGAAAACAGCCGCAACTGGGCCGAAACCGAGCGGTCTTTTGTTGCGTGATCGGGGGCCTTCTGTCTCATATGGAACTGCGACGGAGGGGGGCATCCCAAGGTCGTCCCGTTCTAGGTGGTTCGCTTAAGTCCCTCGCGTTCAGCGGGTGTGTCCGAAGGCGCGAAATGGCTAAGCGGGGATATGGGGACAAGGGAACCAACCTGAGGGTGTTAACCCGGCGGATCCGGAACCTTCCCTGAGATAGAGCAACTTGGAGGTTTAACATGAAGATGGTTAAGAGCCTTATCCTCGGCTCGGCGGCGGCTCTCGTCGCGGTCGGCGGAGCTCAGGCGGCCGATCTTCCCGTCAAGGCCAAAGCGGTCGAGTACGTGAAGGTTTGCTCCCTGTATGGTCCCGGATTCTACTACATCCCGGGCACCGACACCTGCATCAAGCTGGGTGGCTACCTGCGTGCTGAAATCGCGGTGAACACCAACTCGGTCTACACCGGCAACACCAGCGGCGCCGGCGGCGCCAACAACCGTTTCACCAACGGCTACACCTGGCGTTCGCGTGAAGACCTCAACATCGATACGCGCACCGCGACCGAGTACGGCGTGGTCCGCACCTTCTTCGATGCGACCTTCACCTGGACCACCGACAACTACGGCGTGAACGGTGCGGCTCCTGGCGCGACCGTCTATGCTCCGCTCGGCGGCGGCGGCACGGTTGCTCCGGCTTCGGCTCCTAACAACGCGGGCGCCGGCAACGGTTCCTACGGCACGGTCGGCGTCTACTACGCCTTCATCCAGTTCGCCGGCTTCACCATGGGTAAGGCTGTCTCGCAGTTCAGCGCTCCCTGGACCAACTATCCGGGCAACATCTACGACGGTCTCGTCGGCGGCGGCGGCACGGTCACTGGTGTGAACCAGTTCACCTACACCGCTGAGTTCGGCAACGGCGTGTCGCTCTCGGTCTCGGCTCAGGATCAGGCTGCCTACTACCAGGCTGGCGTGAACAACCTCAGCGCCGGTGGTGCTTACGGCCTCAGCGACTATGCCGGCACGATCTCGCCGGACTTCGTCGGTATGCTGCGTGTTGACCAGGCTTGGGGTCTGTTCCAGGCATCGGTCGCTGCGCATGACAACCACGCGGCCTACTACGGCGGGACCGAGTTGACCGGTCATCCGGACGACAAGTGGGGCTGGGCTGGTCAGTTGGCCTTGTCGATCAAGAACATCCCGACCGGACCTGGCGACACCATCAACGTCCAGGGCGTCTACACCGACGGTGCGACGCGCTACAACATCCAGGACCTGGCGGGTGGTGCTGGTGCCAACACGATCTACAGCGGCACGGGCGTTCCCGGCCTCTATCAGAGCGTTGGCTTCGGCTTCGCTCCTGACACGGTCTTCGTGGCCGGCGGTCAGCAGCAGACCATCAAGACCTGGGGCTTCCGTGGTGGTTACACCCACAACTGGAACGCCTACTGGAACACTGCGATCTACGGCGCTTACGCCCAGATCATGTACAACGACACGTCCAAGACCCTGCTCTGCGGCGTCGGTGGCGTCGGCGGTACGGTTCGCACCACGTTCGCTTCGGCGGCTGGTACGGGTCTCACCTCCTGCAACCCCGACTACAACATTGCCCAGATCGGTGTGATCACTCGCTGGACCCCGGTCAAGAACCTGACCTTCTCGGCCGACTTCGTGTACACCCACCTGGACCAGAAGTATGCGGGTGTCGTCTCTGCCCCGAGCGGATCGATCGGCAAGCCGGCTGCTCTGTACGAAGTGAAGGATCAGGAGACCTATCAGCTGCTCCTGCGCGCTCAGCGCAACTGGTAATACCGGTTGATCTGATCTCGATAGAAACAGAACCCCCGGCGGGAGACCGCCGGGGGTTTTGCTTTTGACAGAAAGTTTCCCTTGAATCCGGCACAGGCCTGCGGCTCACGCCGCGAGCAGCTCGCGCACCAGCGGCACCACCTTGCGGCCGTAGAGCTCGATGCTCTTCATCAGCTTCTCGTGCGGCAGCGGCCCCGCCGAATATTTCAGCTGAAAGCGCGCGATGCCGAGCGCCTTCGCCGTCGCCGCGATCTTGCGCGCCACGGTTTCCGGCGAGCCGACATAGAGCGAGCCGTGCTCGGCCTCCGAGACGAACTCGTCACGGCCCATCGGCGGCCAGCCGCGCTCCTTGCCGATGCGGTCGCGCATCACCTTGTAGTCCGGCCACAGCTCCTCACGGGCCTTTTCGTCGGTCTCGGCGACATATCCCGGCGAATGCACGCCGATCGGCTGCGGCGCGCGGCCGAACTGCTCGTAGGCGCGCTTGTGCAGGTCGACATAGGGCGCGAACCGCCTGGGATCGCCGCCGATGATGGCGAGCATCAGCGGCAGATCGTAATGCGCCGCGCGCACCACCGATTCGGGGCTGCCGCCGACGCCGATCCAGGTCTTCAGCCGGCCGCGCTCGACCGGCGGATAGACCGACTGATTCTGCAGCGGCGGACGCAGCTTGCCCTGCCAACTCACCGGCTCCTGCTTGAGCAGCGCGGTGAACAGGTCGAGCTTCTCCTCGAACAGCTCGCCGTACTGGCGCAGATCGAAGCCGAACAGCGGGAACGATTCGGTGAAGGAGCCGCGGCCGAGAATCACCTCGGCACGGCCGTTCGAGACCGCATCGACGGTGGCAAAGCGCTGGAACACCCGGATCGGGTCGTCCGAGCTCAGCACCGTCACCGCCGAACCGAGGTGGATCTTCTCGGTGCGCGCGGCGATCGCTGCCAGCACGGTTTCGGGAGAGGAGATCGCGAAATCGGCCCGGTGGTGCTCGCCGAGCCCGATGAAATCGATGCCGAGCTGATCGGCCAGCACCGCCTCGTCGACGACGTTGCGGATCACCTGGGCATGCGGCAGCGGCGCGCCGGCGGCGTCCTTGGTGACGTCGCCGAATGTGTCGAGGCCAAATTCGAGAGAGGTCGTCATCGGTCAGTCCAGTTGTCGACGTGGCGGAGCATCCGCCACGGGCCACCCATCGCACGCAGGGCTGAGAGGTCGTATTGATGCGGACATGTCCGCAAGCCTGCGCTGTGGAGCCTTCGGTTGGAGATACCGAGCAACTAGAGACTGTTCACGGCGGAACAAGGCCGTGTCGCGAAACGCTGGGTTTCCGTCGGGATGGAGCGATGCAGGGCAGCGCCCCTCAGAACTGCTCCGCCCACGGCCGCAGGTCGAGCTCCAGCGTCCAGGCGCTGCGGTGCTGGTGATGCAGCACCCAATAGGCGTCGGCGATGGCGGCGATGTTGAGCAGCCCGTCCGGTCCGCGGTCATCCTTCAATTGCGGACGCAGGCTCAACAGGCGATCGCCCTCGATGCCGCCGTCAACGACGACGTGCCCGACATGAATGTTTTGCGGCCCGAATTCGCGCGCCACACTCTGCGCCAGCGCCCGCAGCGCGGCCTTGGCCGAGGCGAACGGGGAGTAGTTGGCCTTGCCGCGCAGCGAGCCGGAGGCGCCGGTGAACACCAGCGTGCCGCCGCCGCGCTTGAGCAGCGCCGGGATCGCAGCCTGCGCCAGCTGGAAGCCGCCGAGCGCGTGCTCGCGCCAATGCTCCTCGAAGCGCTGCTCGCTGACCTTGAGGAACGGCGCCGGGCGATTGGAGCCGGCATTGTGCACGGCCATCGCGAGCGGCGCGAGCTTTTCAGCCGCCGCGACGAAGCGCGCGACATCCGCGGCGATGGAGGCATCGCCAACCACGTGCGCGATCTTCGCACCGGTGGCGGCGAGCTCGGCCGCGGTCGCGGCAAGCTTGTCGGCGTTGCGGCCGGCGATCGCAACCGGATAGCCGCCGGCGGCAAAGCGGCGCGCGATCGCAGCGCCCAGTCCGTGCGAGGCGCCGACGCCGGCAATCAGCACGCTTCCCTGCACCGCAGTCGGCTCGAGGACAGCTCGATCGTTCATGGCTTCACTCCGTCAATGCGCCCGCGTCGCGGGCAATTCACTCATCCGATTCCATCGCGATGACGGCGTCGCGCACCGTACGCAGCACGGCGTCGGAGCGCTTCTGATCGGTCAGCACGCGCGAGATCGCGAGCGCACCGACCATTGCGCTCACCGCCATGGTGGCGCGGGCGTCGTCATCGTCGCCGAAGCTTTCCGCGACCTTGGCGATGAAAGCCTCGATGTGCGGCTCCATCACCGCGCGGCACTCTGCGTCGGCGCGACCGACATCGGAGATCAGGGCGGAGATCGCGCAGCCGGACTTGCGGCTGTCGCGATGGGTGCGGCTGAGATAGCTGCGCGCCATCGCGTTGACGCTGACCGGTTTGTCGGGGGCGCGCGCTGCGTGTGCCGCGGCTTCGCCCGCCGCCAGCGCCTGCTCGAGCGCCGCGGCGATCAGCTCCGAACGCGAGGCAAAATGTCCGTAGAAGCCGCCATGGGTCAGCTTCACCCGCTGCATCAGGCGGCCGATGCTGAGCGCATCCAGCCCTGCATCGCGGATCTGCGTCGCGGCCTCGTTCAGAATGCGTTCGCGGCTCCTGGCCTTGTCGGCCTGGGAATGGCCCATCTCGCGTCACCTCGCGCCGGCGTTTGACTCTCAGTCAGGATTATGACCATCATCCATCTGGATGACAAGCATCATCCAGAATATTCGGCAATCACAAGGACGGGAGGAACGGATGTCCGGCAGCGCGAGCGAAGGGCGGGTCCATCATGAACGGCATGACCGCATCCTGAAGATCATCATCGACAATCCCGCCAAGAAGAACGCCTTCAGCCCGGAGATGATGGAGCAGCTGTCCGACGCCCTGACGCTGCTCGACAATGACGACGGCCTCTGGGTCGGCGTGCTCTGCGCCGCCGGCGGCAGCTTCACCGCGGGCCTCGACATGCCAAAGTTCTTCGGCCCGACCGCGTCACGCAAGCCGTTGCCGGAGGGCAATGTCGATCCGTTCGGCCTCTCGAAGCGGTGCCGGAAGCCGATCATCACCGCGGTGCAGGGCATCGTGTTCACGGTCGGCATCGAGATGATGCTGGCCGGCGATATCGTGATTGCCGCGGACGACAGCCGCTTCTGCCAGATGGAAGCCAAGCGCGGCATCGCGCCGCTGGCCGGCGCGCATTTCCGCTACATCAGCCGCGCCGGATGGGGCGATGCGATGTATCATCTGCTGCTGTGCGACGAGTTCTCAGCGGCCGAGGCGCATCGCATCGGTCTCGTGCAGGAGGTCGTCCCCGCTGGCCAGCAGATCGAGCGCGCGATGGCGCTGGCCGCGATCATCGCGCGCAACGCGCCGCTTGGCATCCAGGTGACGAAGGAGGCGGGCCGCAAATTCATCGAGGCCGGCGAGCAGGCCGCGATCGCGATCATTCCCGAGATCCGCAATCGCGTGCTCAACACCGCAGATGCGGCCGAAGGCATCAAGTCGTTCGTCGAACGCCGCGCCGCAATATTCCAGGGCCGCTAGATTTTAAGGCCGCTAGCTGCGTTCACGATATGTGCAAGAGGTGGTTGTGACTATGATGTCGCAACCGCCGCATTTTATTCGTGACGTTGCTGCGACGACTCTTGTCGAGATTCGTCGAATCAGCGAGATTCGATTCGGTAATCAGCAAACATTCATTTAGTCAATTTCGTCCCGCTTTGGCTCAAGCGTCCGGTATGGATTCGCATGACAAACGCACGCATAATTGTCGTAGGAAACAACAAGGGCGGCTCGGGCAAATCGACCATTGCCATGCACGTCGCCATCGCGCTGATCAAGGCGGGTCAGCGTGTCGCCACCATTGATCTCGACAACAAGCAGAAATCGCTCACCCATTACGTCGATCATCGGCGGGATTGGGCGCGGGAGACCGACCAGGAACTCGGTGTCCCGACGCATATGTGCTTCGAGACGGTGAGCGGCAGGAGCAGCGAGGTCGAGACGCTCGGCCGCAGCGCGCTGGCCGAGATCGTCGAGCGGCTCGGCCGTTCCCATGATTTCGTCGTCATCGACTGTCCCGGCCACGACACCTACCTGACCACGTTCACGCATTCGCTCGCCAATACGCTGATCACGCCGCTCAACGACAGCTTTGTCGATTTCGACGTGCTCGGCATGGTCGACGCGAATGATTTCAAGGTGACCGGCATCAGCCACTATTCGAAGATGGTGGAGGAGGCGCGGCGCGAGCGCGCCAGCCACGAACAGCCGGCGTTCGAGTGGGTGGTGCTGCGCAATCGCCTCTCCACGCTCGGCTCGCGCAACAAGCGCCTGGTCGGCGAGGCCCTGAGCGAACTGTCGAAGACGCTGAACTTCCGCCTGGTCGATGGGCTGGCCGAGCGGGTGATCTTCCGCGAGTTCTACCCGCGCGGATTGACCGCGATCGACGAGGTCAATCAGCTCGCGCTCGGCGCGCGGCCGACGATGTCGCACGTCACCGCCCGGCTCGAGATGGAGCGGCTGATGACCGCGATCATGCTCGGTCATCTGATTGCGCGGCCGCCTGAGGTGTCCGACGTCAGCCGCTACGCGGCTTAGCGCTACCGGCAGTTGGCATTCCCCGCATTGGCAACGATCAGGAAGCTGATCGTTGCCGGTGCTATTGTGATCGTCCCTGCTGCAGTGGCTTCCCCGGCGAGCGGTGGAATCTGATCTTCGGTTCCCAGCGAAAGCGTATTGCCGTTGAGCTGAACGGTGCCGTCCTCGGGCGTCGCGCTTGTCAGTGTATAGCGCAGCGCGCCGGCCGGCAGCGTCAGCTTGCGCTCGATCTTTCGATCATTGTTGATGACGAGCAGCGCGACGCCGTCCGGTATGTCACGGGCGCAATGGGCATAGACGTGCAGCCCGGGGTACGGCGCGACGCCGGCATCCAGCACGGTCATTCCCATCAGGCGCCGCCACAGCAGCGCGGCCCAGTAGTTCGGCCGCGGCAGATGGGTTCGCTCGTCGAGCAGGCCGTAGTCGCTCGCGGCAAGCGTGTTGTGCATCACCACCTGAACGCCGGCTTTTGCGAGCCGCCCGAGCTGGTCGAGATAGCGGAACGTATCGAGGAAGGTCGCGGCCCAGCGGTTGCCGCCGCACGCCGACTCGGCGGTCTCGGTGAGCCAGATCGGTTTGCGCGGCGCGAGACGGTCGCGCAGCGTTCGATAGAACGCATGGGCTTTGCCGGTTCGTGCCAGCCATTCGTCCGACAGCGCGGCCTCCGCCGTGCGATCGCTGCCGCATCGGGCCGAGAGTGCGCCGTAGTGGTGATAGGAGACCGCATCGATGCCGTGCGCGGTCGCGGCAAACAGCGCGGCGGCATCTGCGCCGGTGCTTGCGGTGCCCGGCCCGAGAATCGTCACATCAGGCGCGGCGCGCTTTATGAAGTTGCGGAACGTGGCGAAATCTCGCGCGTAGGCCGCAGCGTTGTAGCCATTTGGGGCGCCGCCGATCGCCGGGAGGTCGGGCTCGTTCATGAACTCGGCTGCAGCGACGTGCCCGCCAAAGGCCAGCGTGTGCGCGAGCAGGCGTTCGGCTTGCGTCGCCGTCCAGCGTCCGCCGGCATCGCGGGTGCCGGCGCTGATCGCAAAGGACGTCACGATCGGCGCGTCGACGGCGCGCGAGAAGTCGACCACGCTTTGCCATTGTTGCCGTGTCAGGACGCTATTGAAACCGCCGGGCGCGGCGGCTGACGGCGTGTCGGAATCCGCAACGAAGGTGCTGTTGGCCGAGGTCCCGCTGACGCGGAGATAGGCCGGCGCCAGCGCAGCTGCGAGGTTGCGCAGCCTGCTGTCGCCGAGATCGATCGGCGAACGCGGAGCGAGCCGGCCGGCCTTGGTGCCGGCCCGTGCCTCGGCATAGGGCTTCCAGAAACGCCCGCCGGTCACCTCGACCATCTCGATATTGTACGACTGGAAGCGCGGATCGATCGCGGCAACGCGCGGCATGGTCGCGACATCGAGCACGAGCTCGGCCGCGAGCGCCTGTGCGCCGGCAAAGGCGACGATCATCGAAGCGACGACGCCTGGGAGACGTTTGAGCGCAGATGCACGGCGTAAGGCGAGCACTCCGGTCAGGCTCCCTCCCCCCTTGCGGGGTCCGAGGCGAGCGAAGCTCGCTCTCGAGGTTGGGGAGAGGGGTGAGCCCCGGGTGAGATGATCGTCGGGATGCGCTGCCATCGCAATCAACAATCGCGGGTCGTCAAGGGACATGTCGAGAGAGTACGCCGTGTGAACCCCTCTCCCTAACCTCGAGAGCGAGCTTCGCTCGCCTCGGACCCCGCAAGGGGGAGGGGGAACCCTTTCGCCGGTGCGTCCCTTACCGAAGTCCCGGCGCCTGACGCCTGACCGGCTCGCGTGCGATGCGGTCCCACAGTGCGCGGATCATGTCCTTCATGACCAGCGCGTCCTGCCAGCGGTCGGACAGCTCCTTGCCGTCAGGCCCGGTGATGGCATAGGGCGGCGGGCCGAGTTCGCACAAAAAGGTCAGCGTCGCGTCGGGGCCGGCGCGCTTGCGCCAGGAGCGGATGGCATATTCCCACCAGCCCATGAACAGCGACACCCAGCCCTGGTGTTGCGGAAAACGATGCGAGATCTGCACCTGCTCGCGGCTCGCGACGCGGCCGTGGATGCCCCAGCTATGGTCGAGGACGCGATGCATCATTGCGTGGTTGATGTCATCGACCGGCCAGGCGAATTCGCGGCCGACCAGATAGTGCGAGAGATCGGCGGTCAGTCGCAGATCGGGGAAGCAGTCGAGCAGGTCGAGCATGAAGAACAAATCGGTCGTCATGCGGTCGCGATGGGTTTCGACATGCACGGCGATGCCGGCCTGCTCGGCCAGCCGTCGCCAGCCTTCGAGCAGCGGAATGCAGTCGGCGAGCCGGCGCGGCCGGACGTCGGGCTGCAGATTGACGTGATCGGCGCCGAGCTGGCTGACCAGCTCGAGCACCGGCTTCAGATCGTCCACCGTCTTCGGGTAGCACTGCGCCTGCCAGATCATGCCGTGCGCGCGAAGGAAGTTCGTCACCTCGCGCGCGAAGGCAGGATCGATGAAGCGGACGCCGGCGCCGTCAAACCCGGCGTCGCGGATCATCGCGAGCTGGGTTTGCAGCGGCCACTCGCCTTCATCGGCCAGCCGCCGCTCCATCGCCCAGAGCGACTGCAGGACACGAAGCTGCTGCGCCACGGATCAGGCCCGCGCCGGCATCGCCGCGGGCAATTCGCTCGCCGTGGTCTCGTCGGCCTCGATGTTCTCCTGATAGGTCTCCGGCCCGATCCAGATCGCCACCACCGTGCAGAGCGACAGGAACATCGCGTAGCAGGCGACCGGCCACCAGGTGCCGTAGGCCGCCACCAGCGCGGTGGCGACGAACGGCGCCGGGCCGCCCGACAGCAGCGAGCCGAGCTCGCGCGCGAACGCAAAGCCGGCGAAGCGGCGCTGCGGCGGGAACAGCTCGGCGAAATACGCCGCCTGCGGTCCGAACATCGCCGCCGTCACCACCGCACGGGCCAGGATGAAGGCGAGCGCGATCATGATCCACTGCTTGGTGCCGACCATCCAGAAGAACGGGAAGGCCAGCACCACGCCGGCCAGCGCGCCGAACATGTAGACCGGCCGCCGTCCGATCCGATCCGACAGCGCCGCGAAGCCGAGGATCGCGAACAGCTCGATGGCGAAGGCCAGCATCAGCGCGCTGAGTGCGTCCGCCTTCGGCACGCCGACGGTGTTGATGATGTAGCTTAGGCCGAACACGGGAAAGAAATAGCCGAGCCCGTTCTCGGCCATCCGCGCCCCGAGCACGACGAAGAAGTTGCGCGGGTGGCGGCGCAACGCCTCCATCGCCGGATTGCTCTCGACCTTGCCGCGCGCGACCACCGCGTCGGTATAAACAGGCGTCTCGCTCACCCGCATGCGGACGAAGATGCCGACCAGGATCAACAGGAAGCTCGCCAGGAAGGGCAGCCGCCAGCCCCAGCTCATCAAATCCTCCCGCGGCAGCATGGTCACCAGCGCGAACGCGGCGGCGGCGAGCAGATTGCCGACGGACACGCCGAGCGGCGCAAAGCCGCCCCAGAAGCCGCGATGCTTCGGCGGCGCGTTCTCGACCAGATAGATCACCGCGCCGCCGTACTCGGCGCCGGCACCGAGACCCTGCACGACGCGCATCGCGACCAGAAGGATCGGCGCCCAGATGCCGATCTGCGCATAGGTCGGCAGGAAACCAATCGCGGTGGTGCCGATGCCGATCATCAGCAGCGTTGCGACCAGCACCGGCTTGCGGCCATAGCGGTCGCCGAGGATGCCGAACAGCAGGCCGCCGAGCGGCCGCACCACGAAGCCGACGCCGAAGGTCAGGAACGACAGCAGCGTGCCGACCACCGGATCGCTCTTCGGAAAGAACAGCTCGCCGAACACCAGTGCCGCGGCGGTGCCGTAGAGGAAGAAGTCATACCATTCGAGCGCGGATCCGACGCTGGCGGCGAGAATCACACGCAACCGCGACTTGCTGGCGCCATCTGCCATCTTGGTCATTCGTTTCCCCGTTATGTCTGTTTTTATGGATCGTCTTGTTTGAGCATGATCCGTTCGGAAAACCGGTACCCACTTTACCGGATCATGCTCGTGAAGCAGCAATGCCCGCGGCGTGGCCGCGGGCATCGTCGTCGTTCTCTAGGCGGCGCGCGTGAAGTAGGACTTCTTCGACGCCGACTGGGTCTCGTAGATCGAGCCCTGCCGTTTCGCCGGCGGCAGCGGCATCCGCACCGGCACATCGGTGAGCCGCGGCGTCACCACCGGCGGGCCCGCGAGCAGGCGGCTGTTGAACTCGTCAAAATCCTTCACGCCCATCAGCGGCCAGGCATCGCTCGCCGCCACTTCGTAGAGCAAGAGGTTGCGCGGCCGGTTCGAGGTGTTGGTCGCCGAGCCGTGCAGCGCGCGGACGTGGTGGAACGACATGCTGCCGGCCTTGCCCATGCAGGGCACCGCGCGCTTGATCTCGTCCTGGATCAGATCGGGATCGATCAGGCCGGCGAAGTGGCCGTCGTCGCCATGATGGTCCCACATCGTATCGCCGGTGTGCGTTGCAGGCGTCACCAGCATCGGGCCGTTCTCGATATCGCAATCGTCGAGCAGCACGCCGATCGCGAGGATGTCGTCATTGGTGTGCGGATAGAACGCCCAGTCCTGGTGCCACTCGACCGGCGAGCCGTACTGCGCCGACTTCATGTTGAGCTTGGAGCCGTGCAGGCGAAGCCCGGGGCCGATCAGCTTGGTCAGGATCGAGATCACCGCCGGGCTGCGCACGATCTCGTCGAAGATCGGATGCACCTTCTGCGGCGCCTTGATGCGGCGGACCCGCGGATTTTCCGGCGTGTGACCCGGCTCGAGGTCGTAGACGTCGGTGTGCTCGGTCACCGCGGCGGCGCCGGCCACCAGCTCCGCGAGCACCGTGCGCACCCGCCCGAGCGTCTCCTGATCGAGCACTTCGGGGACAACGATCACCCCGTCGCGCTTGTAGGCCTGAACCTGCTCGTCCGAAATCATCCCGCTTTCTCCCTATACTTCAGTCGGTTGACGCTATGTTAGCGCTAACATAAGGTCATGTTAGCGCTAACATCATGGCTTGGCAACCCGGAATCGTGCACCCTCTGCCCATGAGCTCCGACCTGCCTCCCGAGATCGGCCCGGCCGACGCCGCGCCCACGCTGTCAGCGGTGGCCAAGCGCGCCGGCGTCTCCTCGATCACGGTGAGCCGCGTGGTGCGGCTGCCCGATCTGGTCGCGCCGGAGACCCGCGCGCGGGTCGAGCGCGCGATGCGCGAGCTCGGCTATGTGCCGAACCTGGTGGCGGGCGCGCTGGCGAGCGCGCGCACCAATTCGGTCGGCGTGCTGGTGCCGACCATCGCCAACTCGATCTTCGCCGACACCGTGCAGGGCTTGTCCGACACGCTCGAGCCGCGCGGCTTCTCGGTGATCCTGGCGCAGTCGCGCTACGACGCGGCGCGCGAGGATCGCATGCTGGCGGCGCTGCTGTCGCGGCGGCCGGAGGCGATCATCATGGTCGGCTCGCCCGCGACCGAGGAGGGCGGCCGCCTGCTGCGCAACGCGCGCATCCCGATCGTGGAAACCTGGGAGCTGCCGCCGGCGCCGATCGACGCGGTCGCAGGCTTTGACAATTACAAGGCCGGCGTAGCGGTCGCGAAACATCTGGTCGCGCAGGGCCGCAAGCACCTCGCCTTCATCGGCGGCGACGATCCGCGCGCGACGCGGCGCTGGTCCGGCTTCAGGGACGTGATCCTGGCGAGCGGTCTTGCCGAGCCGCGCCGGCTGATCCTCGAGCGCAACGCCTCGGGCAGTGTGGTGGCGCATGCGCGGCTGCCTGACGTCGACGCGGTGTTCGCCGCCAATGACGCGCATGCGATCGGCTTCATGGCGGGCTTGCGCAGCGCCGGCCTGCTGCGCGACGGGCCGGCGTCGGAGCAGCCGGTCGCGGTGATCGGCCTCGGCGATCTCGAAATGGGCCGGCTGATCTCGCCGACACTAAGCACGATCAGCGTGCATGGCGATGCGATCGGCCGCACCGCGGCGACGCTGACCTTGGAGCGCGGCGGCGAGCGCCGCGTCGATCTCGGCTTCGAGCTGGTGCTGCGCGACAGCGGCTAGATGCAGAGAGCCCATTGACCGATGCAACGAACCTGGAGCGAGCGTTGCGCGATCGTCGCCAGCTCTGCTTTCACCGTGCCGCGCTTGCGGTGTCCACCTGCTCAAGCAAGGCAAGAAGGCCGCGCAGAATCGCCATTGGGGGCGGAGGACAGCCTGGAATGTGGAGATCAACCGGTACGACCGCGGAGACGCCGCCAACCACGGCGTAGCTGCCGGCGAAGCATCCGCCGTCCCTGGCGCAGTCGCCCGCCGCGACAACCCACTTCGGATCAGGGGTCGCATGATACGTGCGCTCCAGCGCCTCGCGCATGTTGTGTGTGACCGGGCCGGTCACCAGCAGGACATCGGCGTGACGCGGCGAGGCGACGAACCGGATTCCGAACCGCTCGACGTCGTAATACGCGTTGTTCAGGGCGTGAATTTCCAGCTCGCATCCGTTGCATGATCCCGCATCGACCTCGCGGATCGAGAGGCTGCGGCCGAGGCGCCGTCTTGCGCTGTCGCCGACCATGGCTGCCAGCTCCGCCAGCGCGGCGTCGTCCGGGCGCGGCGCCTGCTCGGTCAGCGGTTGGCGGAACAGGCTCTGAAACAGGAGTTTGCGCATGTCGTCCGGCTCTTCAGAGGTCGTGCCCGGAATAGGAGCAGTTGAACGATTTGTTGCAGAGCGGGAAGTCCGCCACGATGTTGCCTTCGATGGCGGCTTCGAGCAGCGGCCATTGAAACCACGACGGATCACGCAAGTGACATCGTTCGATCCGGTCGCCGTCGAGGCGCAGCCATGCCAGGATGTCTCCGCGGAAACCTTCGACGATCGCCATGCCTTCCGTCGGCTCTGCGGGGTTTTGCAGCGGCACCCTGACCGGGCCGCTTTCGAGCCCGTCCATGATCTGATCCGCCAGCGAAAGGCTTTGCTCGACCTCCCGGATCCGAATCCAGACTCGGGCGTTGACGTCGCCGTCGTCCAGGACGGGAACCTCGAAGCGCAGCACGTCGTAGGGGCGATAGCCCGGCTTGCGTCGAGCGTCGTGGTTGCGGCCGCTCGCGCGTCCAATATAGCCGCCGGCCGCGAATTGCCTGGCGAGCGCGGGATTGAGGCTGCCGGTGCCGACGGTGCGGTCCTGAAGCGACGCGGTGTTGTCGTAGAGATCGATCAGCGCGGGAAAATGCCGGCGAATTTCGCCGAGCGCGGCGCGGATTGCGGCCGGTCCTGCGTCGGCGATGTCGTGCGCCAGGCCTCCCGGAACGACAACGTCGCGCATCAAGCGGTGGCCGAACGCGATGTCGGCGGCGCGCAGCACGCGTTCGCGCAGCATACCGCAATGCGCGTGCATCAGCGCAAACGACGCATCGTTGCAGATCGCGCCGATGTCGCCGAGATGATTGGCCAGACGTTCGAGCTCGGCCAACAGCGCGCGCAGCCAGAGCGCGCGCGGCGACACGGCAATCTGCTGCGCGGCCTCGACAGCTTGCGAGAACGCCAGGGCGTAGGCGACCGTGCTGTCGCCGGACACCCGCCCGGCGAGCCGCGCGGCCCGTTCAACGCTGCTTCCCGCCATCAATCCTTCGACGCCCTTGTGGGTGTAGCCGAGCCGTTGCTCCAGCCTGACCACCGCTTCTCCGCTCGCGGTGAAGCGGAAATGCCCGGGCTCGATGATGCCGGCATGCACGGGACCGACCGCAATCTGGTGCAGATCTTCGCCTTCTGCTGAAAGGAATTGATACGGCGGCGCATCCGGCGCTGCCGCCGCGCGGCGTTCGCCCAGCGGAAAGCGCATTTGCCATCGGCCGTGATCGAGCCAGGGACGGGCATCCGGCGTGCCGATCGCTTCCAGTCCGAACAGGTCGTGGATCGTGCGCTCCAACCGAAGCGCCGGCCTGTGATGCGCCGCGATCGAGGGAAAGCGCCGATCGGGGCAGTCAAGGCTGATCACGCAGACGTCGGATCCATCCTCCGCGCCGATCGCCATATGCACGCGCGACGGCTCGCCCCACAGTCCGCAGAGGCTCAACCGGCCGTCCGCGAGCAGGCCGGCGACGGCAAGCCAGCTATCGCCATCGACTGTGACGCGCGGCCACGGATGGTGCCGTTCAACTGTACGGCCCGCTCTGATCACGTCGATCAATGAACGCATACCGTTCTCCCTCGCTAACCCAGAAGGCTGGCGACATGCTGGAACCAGACGACCAGCGGTCCCGGAAGGTACACGCCTGCTGTCAGGACCAGCGCGAAATGCGCGAACATCGGCACGTAGGACGCTTCGGCGGGTTTGGCGTTGCCCTCCGGTTCACCAAAGGCAAGGCCGGTGAGGCGCAGCATCAAGGCGCCAAAGGCGAGCAGGAGACCAAGAACGAGCGGAATGGCGAGCAGCGGCTGGCGTGCGAACGTGGAGCTGACGATCAGGAACTCGGTCATGAAGATGCCGAGCGGCGGCAGGCCGGCGATCGCAACAACACCGACCACGAGGCCCCAGCCGAGCGCGGGATGCGTTTCGGTCAGGCCCCGGATGTCGGCAATCCGCTGCGTGCTCTTTACCTGGGCGATGTGGCCCACCGCGTAGAAGATTCCCGACTTGGTCAGGCTATGCATCACCATGTGAAGCAGCCCCGCGAAGTTGGCGAGCGGGCCGCCCATTCCGAACGCAAACACGATGATGCCCATGTGCTCGATCGAGGAATAGGCAAACAGCCGTTTGATGTCGCGGCGCCGGTAAAGCATGAAGGCCGCGAACAGCAGCGAGGTCAGTCCCATCGTCACCATCAATGGGCCCGGCGATATCGCGTAAGGGTTGGCGGCGAGCAGGATCTTGAAGCGAAGCACCGCATAAAGCGCGACGTTCAGCAGCAGGCCGGAGAGCACGGCGGAGATCGGAGTGGGGCCCTCCGCGTGCGCGTCCGGAAGCCAGGCATGCAGCGGCGCGAGGCCGACCTTGGTGCCGTATCCGAGCAGCAGGAAGATGAAGGCGAGGTTGAGCAGCGCGGGGTCGAACGTCGCCGCCTGGTTGATCAGCAGCGTCCAGACCATCGCGTCCTGGCCCTCGCCGACGACGGGCCGTGCCGCCATGTAGACGAGGATGGTGCCGAACAGCGCGAGCGCGATGCCGACGCTGCCCAGGATGAAATATTTCCAGGCGGCCTCGAGCGCGGCGTGGGTTCGGTAGATGCCGACCATCAGGACGGTGGTGAGGGTCGCGATCTCCACCGCGACCCACATCAGGCCGATATTGTTCGACACGAACGCGAGGTTCATGCCGAACATCATGATCTGGTACATGGCATGGTAGAAGCGCAGGTAACCGGGCGTCAGTCGCCCGGTTTCGATCTCGTGGGCAATATAGCTCGCGCTGAAAACGCTGGTGGTGAAGCCCACGAAGGTGTTGAGCACGATGAAGACGATGTTGAGGTCGTCGACCAGCAGGTAGTGCCCGGGTTGCGGGCGCTCGAGGACGAACAGCGACAGCGCGGCCAGAAACGTGCTGAGGCTCGCGAGGATGTTGAGCCCCGCGGTCAGCCGGTAGCCGGGCAGCGCCGCAAGCACCGCCGCGGCGCCGATCGGTATCAGCAGAACCCAGGCCGCGGCATCCGACGCGGCGGTCATCGTCGCTCCCCCCTGAATTCGTCGAGAGCGCCGACGTCGACGGTGTCGAACCTTTCCCGAATGCGGAACAGGAACACGCCGATCACGATGAACGCGATCAGGATCGAGAATGCCACGCTGATCTCCACGACCAGCGGCATGCCCTTGGCGCCCGTCGCCGCCAGCACCAGCCCGTTCTCCAGCGACATGAAGCCGACGACCTGGCTGACGGCGTTGCGCCGCGTCACCATGACCAGCAGCCCGAGCAGCACGACCGACAACGCGAACGCCAGATCTTCCCGCGCCAGCGGATCGGCAGTGCCGGTCACCCGCAGCATCAGCACCATGGAAAGGGCGACCAATCCCATTCCCGCCAGCATGGTAAGGCCGATGCCGACCGCGGTCTCGATGTCGCGATGGATGCCGAGCTGCTTGATGATCCGGTGCAGCGCCACCGGGATGATGACCGCCTTGAACACCAGCGCGATGACCGCCGTCACATAGAGGTGCGGCGCATTCTGGATGTATGCCTGCCAGGCGACCGAGCAGGCCAGCACCAATGCGTGCAGCGCGAACACGTTGAGCAGCGCGTAAAGCCGGTCTTGATACAGCATCATGAAGCTGACCAGGACCAGGCTGCCGGCGAGCAGATGGGCGATGTCGAAGGCGAGATTAGGCATCAGAAGCTCCGCGACACGAACCGAAGCAGCGTCCCGAGCAGGCCGAGCATGAGCGCCGCGCCGAGAAATTCGGGGACACGAAACACCCGCATCTTCGCCGTCGCGGTCTCGAACGCGGCAAGTAGCAGGCTGGCGACCGCGAGCTTGAAAATGTAGGCGCCGGCGCCGGCCAGGTAGGATGCGGGGCCCGCGCCGACGATGGTGATCTGCCAAGGAAAGAACACGCAGATGATCAGGGAGACGTAGAGCAGCAGCTTGAGAAAGGCGCCGAACTCGATCATCGCCAGATGGCGTCCGGAATATTCGAGGATCATCGCCTCGTGCACCATGGTCAGCTCCAGATGCGTCGCCGGATTGTCGACCGGAATGCGCGCATTTTCCGCGAGCGCCACCATGATCAGCGCAATCATCGCCATGCCGAGCGAGATGCGCAGTCCGACTTCGGACGACGCCATGAAGGTGGCGACGGTCGAGAGCTGGGTCGAGCCGGCAATAAGCGCGACGCAGAACACCATCAGCAGCATGGCGGGCTCCGCCAGGGCGGCGATCATCACCTCGCGGCTGGAGCCGATGCCGCCGAAGCTGGTGCCGACATCCATGCCGGCGAGCGCGAGGAAGAAGCGCGCGCTCCCGAGCAGGGCGACGATCGCGATCAGATCGGCGCTCCAGCTGAACTGCAGGCCGGTCGCAAAGGTCGGGACCAGCGCTGCTGCGACCCAGATCGCGGCAAACGTGATATAGGGCGTAACGCGGAACAGCCACGACGCGTTCTCGGCGAGCACGACCTCCTTGCGCAGCAATCGCAGCAGGTCCCGGTAAGGCTGGAAGACGGACGCTCCCTTGCGGCGCAACAGGCGGGCCTTGATCTTGCGAACGAAGCCGGTGAACAGCGGCGCGAGCAGCAGCACCAGCGTCATCTGCACCAACTGCACAAGGATGTCCGAGATCACGACCATATCGCGAGCACCAGCAGCAACGTGACGAGCGTGGCAAAGACCAGACTGAGATAGCGGCGGATGGTCAGGAACTGGAGCTGGTTCAGTCGATCGGCAAGAAACCACACCGCCCCGCTCACCGGTGCGTACAGCCCCTCCCACACCGGATCATGCATCTCGACCTTGAGGCGGGCCGGCCGGAGGTCGCCGGGCGGCGGCATCTCGACATGCTCGCGGGCCTGAAACACCAGCGTTCCGAAAACCCGGCGGATCGGCTGGACGAAACTGACGCCAGAATACTGCGCCGCCGGCGTGGGGTCGGTGAAGCCGCAACCCCAGGCCGGCCCCCGCCGGATCGCGTGCGACGCAAAGCGATGGATGAAGTAGACCGCAAGCGAGGCCGTTGCCGTGATGAAGACGAAGACGAGCAGCCCGTTGTAGGAGCTGCGGCTCTCTTCGATCGGAACGATCGAAAGCCAGGGGTCGCTTGCCTGGACCGGCATGCGATGACCGAGCAGGGCCTGGGCGACCGGTGAGAGGATGTCGATCACGAGTCCCGGCAGAATTCCGGCCAGGAAACACAGCACCGCCAGGGCGAACATCGCGGCGAGAGAGCAACGATCGACCTCGCCGGCGGCCTCCGCGACCGGGCTCCGCGCGCGGCCGAGGAAAGTGATGCCGAAGGCCTTGACGAAACACGCCGCCGCCAGCGCCGCGGCCAGCGCCAATGACGCGCCGACCGCCGGCACCATGACCTTGAGGCCCCATTGCGGCAGGTCGGGGCTCTGCAGGATGGCCTGAAAGACCAGCCATTCGGACGCAAACCCGTTGAACGGGGGAAGCGCCGAGATTGCGACGCAGCCGACGAGAAAGGCAAAGCTCGTGAGCGGCATGCGGTGGATCAGGCCGCCGAGCGTCTCGATGTTGCGTTGGCCGGTCGACGACAGCACGGCGCCGGCGCCAAAGAACAGCAGGCTCTTGAAGAACGAGTGGTTGAGGATATGGAAGAGCGCCGCCGTGAAGGCGAGGGCAGCGGCGAGGCCGAGGCCGTTCGCCTGAAAGGCAAGCGCGAGGCCGAGGCTGGCGAAGATCACCCCGATGTTCTCGATGGTGGAGTAGGCGAGGAGACGCTTGAGGTCCTTCTCCATCAGCGCGCTGAGGATTCCCAGCACCGCGGTGGCGCTGCCGAGGACGAGCACGACGACGGCCGACGACCAGTTGGGCGGTCCAAGCAGATCGAACACGACGCGGATAAATCCGTAGATCGCGACCTTCGTCATCACACCGCTCATCAGCGCCGAGACGTGGCTCGGCGCCGCGGGGTGGGCGAGCGGCAGCCAGACATGCAACGGCGCCAGCCCGGCCTTCGATCCGGCGCCGAGCAGCATCAGCGCGAGCACCAGCCCAGCTTCGGACGGCGAATGCTGGGCGGCGCGCATGGCGGCAAACCCATAGCCGCCTCCGGCCCCCGACAGCAGGCCAAAGGCCAGCAGCAAGGCCAGCGTCCCGAAGCTTGCCATCACGAGATAGACATATCCCGCCCGCGCATTGTCCGCTTCGCGGTGGTGCGCCATGACCAGCGCCCACGATGCCAGCGACATGAATTCCCAGCACAGCAGAAAGCTGAACGCATCGTCCGCAAGCACGACGAGGTTCATCCCGGCGAGGAATGCCGGAAAGAAGGGAAGCACGCGATGCGGCGCGGTTTCGTGGCGGCCGTAGCCGAGGCCGTAAAGGCTGGCTGCCGCGCCGCCGAGATTGACCACCGCAAGAAAGAAAGCGGCGAGCGCGTCGAGGCGAAAATGCGCCCCGAGCCAGGGCAGGCCGACCGGCAGCACCAGTTCTGTCGCATTGCCGCCCGCCACAAGCACGGGCAGGCACCGCGACAGCGCGATCAGCGAAATCGCCAGCGTTGCGCCATAGACAATCGCCGTCGATCTGCGCGACCGGCTTGTTGCAATCGCCAGAACGGTCGTTCCCAGCAGCGTGGCTACACACCATAACTGCTGGGCGACCGCCGACGTCACGTCCGCACCTTCGGCGAGCTCGATCCGGCCTTGAGCCGCACGCCGCGGCCTCCGCCGCTGCTGAGCGCTCCCTCGTTGATGACCTCGACGCCGGCCGCGCCGAGCGCGTCGATCAGTTTGACGAGCGAGTCAACGTTGCCGCGAATGGTGCCTTCGCTCGCCTCCATGCGCTGGATGGTCGGTACCGAGAGGTCCGACAGTTCGGCGAGTTGCCGCTGGTCGATACCAAGCAAGGCTCTGGCAGCCCGGAGCTGCGCCGCAGTGATCATCGATCCGGTCGTCGATTGAGGCTGGCGTGAATTCGATTTTCATTTATGCACGCCAACTAATGATGCTGCAAGTGGGATATATGATGTTTTATACATCATATTCGCGCGCTGGACGCCGCGGCGCGGCAATCATCCGGCGACCTTCCGATAGACCGACGCGGCGCGGCGCAGCAGGTGGCTCCTGCGCTTCCGCTCGTGCTCCTTGCGGCGCTTCGCCTTGCGCTTGCGCTTCCGCAATTCGCGCGCGTCGGCGCTCTCGACCAGTTCGCGGCGCACCTCGTCATCGTTCAGCTCGCCGAGGAGCTGCTGCCCCTTGCGCAGATGCTTCAGGACGATGCGCCACGAGGCGTATTCGTCGGCAGGCAAACCGCCCTCGGAAAACTCGATGGCATAGCGCAGCCGCTTGCTGGCGAGCCGCACGCGGTGGCGCTTGTTTCTGCCCATGCCCTGCAGCCCGCGGCTCTTCTGACAGAGCTTTTGATGCCACCGTGCCAGCCGGCGGGCATGAAACACCGCGACCGGCACGGCCCGCCGCTGCGCGGCGCGGCGATCCTGGGTCGTGGTCCATGGCCCGCTGCCGACCCAGTCCCACATGCCGTCGAACCATTGCTGGTAGCGCTCGCTCTGCAGCGTGTCCTTGAGGGCTTCGAACGCCTCGGTCCGCGCCGTCCTGAACATCCGCTCTTCCGGCGAGCCCTTGCTGTTCTCGATCGCGACGTCGAGGTCGCGCGTTGCGCCGAGAAAGACGCTCAGCCATTTCAGCTCGGCCTTCAGCCGCGTCCATTCGCCGTCCGCCACCATCGGTCCGTAGAACGCGATCGCCGCCTTCAGCCGCGTCAGCGCGATACGGGTGTGGTGCAGCGCGTTGGGATCGCCGGCAAGGACTGCCGCGTGGTTGATCGCCACTTCCTCGAGGCATTCTGACAGGATCAGACGAAACGCGGTTTCGCAACGCATCGCCTGGCTGAGTTGGCGTGGCCGTTTCGGGCGGACAGCGCGCTCCTTGGCCGGACTTGCCGTTAACGTCATCACTCTCCCTGATCCCGGTCGGTGCCGCAACGCAACACGCGGCGTCCCGGGCGGAAAGAATTCCCGTTTGATCGATCTCGATCAAGGGGTTTCTACCCCTGGACGCCGCATTGATGGGGTGCGCGATCAAAATGTCGCAACAGAAATCGCCTATTGGAGAAGGTTTTGCGGTCGATACCGGTGCTCGCTCGCAGGAGTTGCGGATCGGCCGGGGTTGACGCCGCCGCGAAGATCCAACATCTGCTTCCCGGCAGAGTGCGTTCCGGCGAGGTGAGGCAATGAGCGACAGTCACACGCTGCGCGGCGAGGGGATCGCCGCGACCATTTTGGCGCAAGGCGCCGAACTATCGTCACTCAGGAACGCCGAAGACGTCGAACTGCTCTGGCAGGCGGGCGCGCAATGGCCGCGTCACGCGCCCGTGCTGTTCCCGATCGTCGGCAAGCTGAAGGGCGACACGCTGCGTCACCACGGCAAGATTTATCGGATGACGCAGCACGGCTTCGCACGCGACCGACGCTTCGCCTGGCTGGAGCAGGGAGCGCGCGCCTGCAAGCTGGTGCTGACCGACGATGCGGAGACCAGGGCGCGCTATCCTTTCGCTTTCAAACTCGAGGTCACCTACGCCGTTGCCGGCGCCGCGCTCGAGGTCGCTTTCGATGTCATCAACACCGGTGACGAGATGCTGCCCGCCTCGCTCGGCGGTCACCCCGCCTTCAACTGGCCGCTGCGTGCGGGATTGCCGAAGGAAGCCTACACGCTGACCTTCGCAAACGAAGAACCTGCGCCGGTCCGGAGGCTGCAGGACGGGCTGATGCGGCCGCAGGCCGAACCAAGTCCGGTCGAAGGCAGGACGCTCGTGTTGTCGGAGCGGCTGTTCGATGACGATGCGGTGATCCTCGATCAGGTCGCGAGCCCGTCGGTCCGCTTTGCGGCTATGCAAGGCCCTGCGATTGAGATGTCCTGGAGCGGCTTTCGCGAGCTCGGCATCTGGTCGAAGCCGGGCGGCGCCCCTTTCCTGTGCATCGAGCCGTGGCACGGTTTTGCGAGCCCCGCGGCGTTCGACGGCGAGTTTGCCGACAAGCCCGGGTTGATGCATATCGCGCCGGGCGCGCGCCGCTCGCTGAGCTACCGCATCCGCGTCAGCTGAAAGAAGATCAGGCTACTGCGCCCGGCTGCCGAGTGCGCTCGTGAGCGCCGAGACCGACGGCGGGTTCTCGCTGGCCCAGGCCTCATGCGCGGCGAGATCGCGGTAATGGTCGGCCATGCGCAGCAGCCGTTCGCGGATGGCGGCGTCCTCTTCGCTCTTGGCCTGATCGGCCAGTTGCGCGGCGCGCTCGAGAAGCGCTTTCGGTTCGATCACGACGAACTCCAGATTCAGTTTTCGCCCGAGAGATAACGGCGCCGAGGCAAGCACAGTTCCCCCATGGTTTGATGACAAGTGCGTCAGAGCTGGAACAGGCCGAGCCCCTGCATGACGTCGCGCTTGGTGCGCTCCGTGATCTCCCGCGCCCTGAGGGTTCCGCGCCTGATGACGTCGACGACATGATCGCGATTGCGCGCGAGTTCGGCGCGGCGCGCGCGGATCGGCGCGATCAGCGCCTGCAGGATATCCTCCAGCCGCCGCTTCACGGTGGAATCCCCGAGGCCGCCGCGCCGATAGCGCGCCTTCAATTCGGCGACGGCATCGTGATCGTCGTCGAACGCGTCGAGATAGGTGAAGACGACATTGCCCTCGACCTTGCCGGGATCGGCGACCCGCAGGTGGTCGGGATCGGTGAACATCGCGCGCACGGCGGCGGTGATGTCATCTGGTGAAGCCGAGAGCGCAATCGCATTGCCGGCGGATTTGCTCATCTTGGCGCGCCCGTCGACGCCGGGCAGCCGTCCCGCGCGCGGAATGATCGCCTGTGCTTCCGGCAGCAGCGCGTGGCCGGCCAGCGCATTGACGCGCCTGACAATCTCGTTGGTCTGCTCGATCAGCGGCGCCTGGTCCTCGCCGACCGGCACCACGGTGGCGCGAAACGCGGTGATGTCAGCCGCCTGCGCCACCGGATAACACAGAAAACCCGCCGGAATGTCGCGTCCAAAGCCGCGCGCGCGGATCTCGTCCTTGATGGTGGGATTGCGTTCCAGCCGCGCCACGGTGACGAGGTTGAGATAGAGCATCGACAATTCTGCAAGCGCGGGAAGCTGCGATTGCAGGCAGATCGAGCTGCGTTCGGGATCGATGCCGACGGCAAGGTAATCCAGCGCGACCTCGACGACGTTGTTGCGGACCTTGCCGGTGTCATGGGCGTTGTCGGTGAGCGCCTGCATGTCGGCCAGCAGCAGAAATTGCTGATGGGTGTCCTGGAACGCAAGCCGGCTTCTGAGCGAGCCGGCATAGTGGCCGAGATGCAGCGGCCCGGTGGGGCGGTCGCCGGTGAGAATGATTGGTTTTGCCATAGGTGTCTCCGTTTCGGTTGAACGGGGGCACCGCATGCGGGTTGCTGACATGAAAAAGGCCGCCCCATGCGGCGGCCCCGAAAATGCATGAACGCGTTTCGGCCCGCCGGTCAGTCGGCGAGCCACCAGAAATTGGCGATGAGGATCGAGCGCTTCATGCGGCAAGCCGTTAAGGCAAACCGACCGTGTGGTCAAGCCGCCGGCTCATTGTTGAGCATGATCTTTTCGGAAAACCGCAACGCACTTTCCGGATCATGCTCTAGTTGAACGCCATGCCGCCGCTCATCGCAATGGTCTGCCCGGTCATGTAGGGATTGTTGACCAGCAGCATCACGGCTTGCGCGACCTCCTCGGCGGTGCCGAAGCGGCCCATCGGAATCCGGCCGACCAGGCTGCTTTGTCCCTTCATCATGTCGGTCTCGATCAGCGAGGGCGCCACCGCATTCACGGTGATGCCTTCCTTGACCAGGCGCGCCGCGTAGCCGCGGGTCATTCCCTCCATGCCGGCCTTCGACGCGTTGTAATGCGGCCCGATCGCGCCGCCGCCCCGCGCGGCGCCGGAGGAGATATTGACGATGCGGCCCCATTTCCTTGTACGCATCATCGGCAGCACGGCCTGCGTGCACAGGAACGCCGATTTGAGGTTGACCGTGATGGTGCGGTCGAAATCCTCCTCGGTGAGATCGTCGACGCCGCGCACGATGGCGATGCCGGCATTGTTGACCAGAATGTCGAGCGGACCGAGCTCGTTCCTGGCGCGCTCGACCAGCTCCGTGACGGCGGCGGCCTCGGAGACATCGGCGGCGATCGCGACGGCCCGGCCACCGGCCGCAACGATGCCCTTGGCCAGCGTCTCCGCCTCGGTAGCGCGCTCGCGATAGTTGATCGCGACCGCGGCGCCGGCCTCGGCCAGCATCTTGACGATGGCGGCGCCGATGCCGCGCGAGCCTCCGGTCACGAGGGCCACATGTCCGTGCAGGCTGCCTGTCGTCATCGCGATCTCCTGATTTGGCGCTCGGTGTCAGGTTCGCAAACGGGACGGCGGGGCGCAACGCGACGGCGCTCACATCTGCGTTGCGAAGACCCAGGGTGACGAAAAGCGGCCCAAATTGCCGGAATCGGCCTTGCGTCCGGCGCCACCCGGCGGCAATGCTGGGGCGTCATTTCCTCAAAAGCGCACCCACGAGAGATCGATGAGCAAACTGATTGTCCACGCCGGCGACTTCACCTTTGACGCCCGTTTCGAGGAGCAGCTGGCGCCGAAGACGGTCGCTGCGTTCCGCAAGGCGATGCCGTTCGAAAGCCAGGCGATCCATGTGCGCTGGAGCGGCGAGGGCGTCTGGATGCCGCTCGGCGATCTCGATTTCGGCGTCCCCTACGAGAACCACACCAGCTATCCGGCGCCCGGCCAGATCATCCTCTATCCCGGCGGCATCAGCGAGACCGAGATCCTGCTCGCCTATGGCGGCGTGCATTTCGCCAGCAAGATGGGCCAGCTCGCCGGCAACCACTTTATCACGCTGACCTCGGGCCTGGAGAACCTCACCACGTTCGGCAAAACGGTGCTGTGGAAGGGCGCGCAAAAGATCCGCTTCGAGGAAGTTTGATGTGACCGAGCCCCGCTACCCGCGCGATCTCCGCGGCTACGGCCGCAACCCGCCCGATCCGAAATGGCCGGATGCGGCGCGGGTCGCGGTGCAGTTCGTGGTCAATTTCGAGGAGGGCGGCGAGAACAACATCCTGCACGGCGATGCCGCCTCGGAAGCCTTTCTGTCCGACGTGCTCGGCGCAAAGCCCTGGATCGGCAAGCGCCACGCCAATATCGAATCGATGTTCGAATATGGCTCACGCGCCGGCTTCTGGCGGCTGTGGCGGATCTTTAGCGAGCGCAGGCTGCCGGCGACTGTGTTCGGCGTCGCGATGGCGCTGAAGCGCAATCCGGACGCCGTCGCGGCGATGCTGGAGGCAGGCTGGGACATCGCCAGCCACAGCCTGCGCTGGGTCGAGCACAAGGACATGACCGAGGTCGAGGAGCGCGACGAGATCGCGCGCGCTATTGCCGTGCACACCGAGGCGACCGGCGCGCGGCCGCTCGGCTGGTACACCGGCCGCTCCTCGATCAACACGCTGCGGCTTTTGATGGAAGCGGGCGGCCTGCGCTATCTCTGCGACTCCTATGCCGACGACCTGCCGTACTGGATCAAGGCCCCGGGGACCGAGCCGCATCTCGTGATCCCCTACACGCTCGATGCCAACGACATGCGCTTCATCAACCCGCAGGGCTTTGGCGGCGGCGACGAGTTCTACACCTATCTGAAGGACAGTTTTGACGTGCTCTACGCCGAGGGCGCGACGCAGCCCAGGATGATGTCGGTCGGGCTGCATTGCCGCGTCGTCGGCCGTCCCGGCCGCGCCGCCGCCTTGATGCGGTTTCTCGACTACATCGGCAAGCACGAGCATGTCTGGGTGCCGACTCGGCTTGCGATCGCCGAGCACTGGCACGCCAATCTGAAGCACCTCGCCGAGCACGCGTTCGAGATCAGCTGAGTTGCGATACCCTCCCGCAGGGGGCGCTGAACAAATGCCGAAAAACAACCCCATGCAAAGTAGCCGGCGGCGGCGGCCGGCGTTCGAGAAGGCGGCTGTCCGTAGCGACTTGACACGTCGGGCAAGTCAGGGTTAATCTTCCAATATTCCGAAATCGTGCCGGCGCGACCATGGTTCCATTGCACCCCGAGATGCATTGGATGAATTGCTGCGTTGCACCGATACCGGAAGCGATCGCCGATTCTGTGCGTTAGCGGCCCAGCAGTTGCCCGCCGAATGACGTCCTGCACGCGATCCGCCTGCTCCCAAGCACCCCGATACAGACCTTCAGCAGCATCCAGTCTTGTCCGGCTACCCCAAGGTCGGTGACTCAGTCGATGAGGCGGCAAACCTCGGCGGAATGCAGACGCCGAGACGGCGATCTTCAATTGGTGACAGCGCGCCACAGACTGGGGAAGGGCAGATCGAACGACGGAGAATTCAGTCTGGCACTCCGCCGGCCGAACAGTAGGCCTGCCAGCCATTGGGACTACCCCTTCCGAGCCGATCAGCGTCCGCCTTGCAGGCAAGACTTTTCCGGATTGGTCGTCCATGAGATTTGCTTCGGGGCTCGATGGCCAGTCCGCTATCGCGAGGGTCTCCCCTGCGGATCCGAGGAAGATCCATCAATGTGGGACTTGTAGGATTTTCGATCCGCTGTAATGTTGGAACATGCGGCACTCGCATGGCTGTTGCCAGTAGAGGGCAGGCGTCACCAAAACAGGAGCGAACCAACGCGCCGGTTTTTGGGATCGAGACCGACATGGCCGGTGGCGGATCGTTTGACACGTTCCCCAAATTGCTGCTGCGGAATGCAGCGCAGTTAGGCACGCGTCCGGCGTATCGGCACAAGGATCTTGGCATCTGGCAGAGCTGGACCTGGGCGCAAGTTGCCGGGGTCGTGCGCGCCTATGCCGCGGGTTTGCATCGCCTGGGCCTGCGGCCGGGCGACACGATCGCCGTGGTCGGCTCCAACCGGCCGAAGCTTTACTGGACCATGATGGCAGCGCAGGTGCTGCGCGCAATTCCCGTTCCGGTCTACGCGGATGCGGTGGCCGACGAACTTGCCTTTGTTCTCGCCCATGCCGAGGCGAAGCTGGTCGCCGCGCAAGACCAGGAGCAGGTCGACAAGGTCCTGTCGGTGTCCGATCGACTGCCGCAACTCGACAAGATCGTCTATGACGAGCGGCGCGGGCTTGAGGGCTACGATCATGATCGATCGATTGCGATCGACGATGTCATCGAGGACGGTCGCGCGGCCCTTGCCGCCGACGCCGCGCTGGGCGAACGGATCGATGAACTGGTTCGGACAGGCGACGGTTCTGACGTCGCGGTCATCCTCTACACCTCGGGAACGACCGGCGCGCCGAAGGGCGTCATGGTGTCGTCGCGAGGCGGCATCGATGCCGCAATCGATACCACGCGATTCGATCGACTGACCGACCAGGACGTGGTGCTCGCCTATCTGCCGCTTGCCTGGGCGGGCGATCACTACGTCAGCTATGTGCAGGGCCTCGTGACTGGATACTGCATGGCGTGTCCCGAAAGCCGCGACACGATCGAGCAGGACCGGCATGAGATCGGACCAACCTTCTACCTGGCTCCGCCACGAATTTTCGAGGCCATGTTGACCCGGCTGATGGTCCGCATGGAGGACGCTGCGCCGATCAAGCGGCGGATGTTCAACTACTTCCTCGACGTCGGGCGCCGGTATGGCGAGCAGGTCCTGACCGGAAGGCCGGTGCCGCTGTCAGGCCGCTTGCTCTACGCACTCGGGCGCTGGCTGGTCTACGAGCCCCTCAAGAACGTTCTTGGCATGTCCCGGCTGCGGGTCGCATACACCGGAGGTGAGGCCATCGGCCCGGATCTGTTCGCGTTCTACCGCTCGATCGGACTGAACCTGAAACAGCTCTACGGCCAGACCGAAGCGTTCCTCTATGTGACGTGCCAGCCCGATGGCGAAATCTACTCGGATACGGTTGGTCCGCCGGCGCCCAATGTCGACATCCGCATCGCGGAATCGGGCGAAGTGCAGTTTCGCTCGCCCGGCATGTTCCTCGGATATTTCAAGGATCAGGCAAAAACGGCGGAGGCCATCACATCCGACGGATACGTCAGGACCGGCGATGCCGGCTTTTTCGACGAGAAGACCGGGCATCTGAAGATCATCGATCGTGCGAAGGACGTCGGTCGGCTGGCTGACGGCACGATGTTTGCCCCCAAGTACCTTGAGAACAAGCTGAAGTTCTATCCCAACATCAAGGAAGCGATCACGTTCGGCGACTCCAGGGATTTCGTATGCGCGATGCTCAACATCGACCCGGTCGCGGTCGCGAATTGGGCGGAACGCAACAACGTCGCCTACGGGTCCTATCACGAGCTTGCCGGGCATCCGCTGGTCTACGATATGGTCGCCAAGGACGTTGCCGCGGTGAACCGCTCCCTGGCCGCGGAGAAGCTGCTTGCGGGCGCCCAGATTCGCCGCTTCCTCATTCTGCACAAGGAACTCGATGCGGATGACGGCGAACTGACCCGCACGCAGAAGGTGCGCCGCCGCTTCATTGCCGAACGCTATGCTTCGTTGATCACGGCACTCTACAGCGGAGCGCAAGACGCCGACATTTCCACGGAAGTGACGTTTGAGGATGGCCGGAAGGGCACGATCGCGGCGCGGGTCAAGGTTCGCGACATGCAAGTCGTCGGTCCGGCAGAAGCGTTGGGACGAGCGGCATGAGAGCGCCGGACAGCAACGAAATCCTGCTGCAGGTCGAGGGCGTGGCCCTGGCCTTCGGCGGCGTCAAGGCGCTGCGGGACGTTTCGTTCAATGTCAGAAAAGGCGAAATTCGAGCCATCATCGGCCCCAACGGCGCCGGCAAAACCTCGATGCTGAACGTCGTCAACGGCTTCTATCATCCCAACCACGGCGTCATCACCTTCAAGGGGCGTACCCGGACCAAAATGCAGCCGTTCGAGGCGGCGCGCGGCGGCATCGCACGCACCTTTCAGAATGTCGCCCTGTTCAAGGGCATGAGCGCGCTCGACAACATCATGACAGGCCGCACCCTGAAGGTGCGCCGGGGGCTGTTGTGGCAGGTGCTGCGTTACGGCCCTGCTCTCGCAGAGGAGGCCGAGCATCGGCGCAAGGTCGAGGAGATCATCGACTTCCTGGAGATCGAGACAATCCGCAAGGTACCGGTTGGGCGTTTGCCGTACGGCTTGCAGAAGCGTGTCGAACTCGGCCGCGCCCTGGCGATGGAGCCCGATCTTCTCCTGCTCGACGAGCCGATGGCAGGCATGAACCTCGAGGAGAAGGAGGACATGTCGCGCTTCATCATCGACGTGAACAACCATTACGGCACGACCATCGCCCTGATCGAGCACGACATGGCCGTGGTCATGGATCTGTCGGATCGCGTGGCGGTGCTCGATCACGGCGTCAAGATCGCCGACGGCACGCCGGACGAGGTGAAGAGGAATCAGTCGGTCATCGACGCCTATCTTGGAGTTGCGCGCTGAGGAGCACTCGTGATCGCATTGGGTCAGTTTCTCGAGGTCCTGATCGGCGGATTGATGTCCGGCGTGCTCTATTCGCTGGTCGCGCTCGGCTTCGTGCTGATCTTCAAGGCATCCGGCGTATTCAACTATGCGCAGGGAGCAATGGTATTGCTCGCAGGGTTGGCGCTGGTTCGCGCCCTCGACCTCCTGGTCGCCAACGGCCTTCCGCTTTGGGTCGCGGTGGTCGTCGCGATCGGTTTTGCCGCCGTGATCATGGCGGCAACGGCCTGGCTCATCGAGCGGTTCGTGATCGGACCCCTTGTCAACCAGGACGGCCTGACGCTGTTCATGTCGACGATCGGCGTCACATTCGTCATCGAGGGCGCTGCGGAGATGATCTTCGGATCGGATGTCTACCCGTTGCGGCTGTTCCCGACCGACGCCTGGTTCTTGTTTGAGGGCCTGTTCCCGGGTGGGATTCTGGTCAACAAGCTGGATGTCTGGGGCGCATTGATCGCGGGCGTCCTGGTCGCCGGCCTCGCCGTCTTCTTTCAGCGTACCAAGACCGGTCGCGCTCTCAGAGCCGTCGCCGACGACCATTTGGCCGCGCATTCGGTCGGGATTCCGATCAGCTGGATCTGGTTCGTGGTCTGGCTCGTTGCCGGTCTCGTCGCGCTGGTCGCGGCGACCGTGTGGGGGACCAAGCTTGGCGTGCAGTTCTCCATCACCTTCCTGGCGCTGAAGGCGCTGCCAGTCCTGATCATCGGAGGACTCACGTCGATTCCGGGAGCCATTGTCGGCGGGCTCATTGTCGGCGCGGGTGAGAAACTCGCAGAAGTGTACCTCGGGCCATCGATCGGCGGCGGCATCGAATATTGGTTTGCCTACGTGCTGGCGTTGGCAGTGCTGCTGTTGCGGCCACAGGGTCTGTTCGGCGAGCGCATCATCGAACGTATCTGAGGCAAGGAGATCGTCGTGCTTTATCGCGAAGCTGGCCAGTTCAAGACGACCTACGCGGAGGATATGGCGATCTTCCCGATCCGTCAGGATCGGATCGCGCTCGCCATCCTGCTCGGGATTGCCTTCATTGGCGTGCCGCTGTTGGCCAGCTTCCATATCTGGCCGTTCCGCACCGACTATCTGTTGTGGGCCATCCTGCTGCCCTTCCTCATCCTGGCGCTCGCCGCCATCGGGACAAACATTCTCGTCGGCTATTGCGGCCAGATCTCGCTCGGCAGCGGCGCGTTCATGGCCATCGGCGCCTATTCCGCCTACAAGCTGGCGACCGGCGTTCACATTCCGCTTGCCTGGCTCGGCTTCGCGGTCGCGATCCCACCGTTGCCCGTGCTGGCGTCCATCCTGCTTGGCGGGTTGATGGCGGCGGGTGCCGGAATCCTGTTCGGCATTCCCAGTCTGCGGATCAAGGGTCTCTACCTGGCGGTCGCAACGCTCGCCGCACAGTTCTTCTTCGATTGGGCGTTCCTGCGGATCCCGTGGTTTACCAACTACGCTCCGTCGGGATCGGTGAATGCGCCGGAACTGAATTTCTTCGGTATGGTGGTTCGCACGCCGGTCGAGCGCTATTTGCTGTGCCTGTTGTTCGTGACCGTAATAGCGGTGTTGGCGAAGAACCTCGTTCGCGGCAATCTTGGCAGGCAATGGATGGCGATCCGCGACATGGATATCGCCGCCGAACTGATCGGCATCCGGCCGCTCTATGCAAAACTCACGGCTTTCGCGGTCTCGTCGTTCATCATCGGGACGGCTGGTGCGCTCTGGGCGTTCGTCTACCTCGGTTCATGGGAGCCGCTTGCGTTCTCGATCGACCGCTCGCTGGAGCTTCTGTTCATGGTTATCATCGGCGGGCTCGGATCGATCATGGGTTCGTTCATCGGGGCGGCTTTCATCCTCATCGTGCCGATCATGCTGAATGTGATTCCAACCGAACTCGGCCTGCCACTGTCGACGCAGACCATCACTCACCTCCAGTTCATCATCTTCGGATCCTTGATCTGTTATCTGCTCATCAAGGAACCCCATGGCTTCGCCCGGCTGATATCGATCGGCAAGGAGAAGCTCAGACTTTGGCCGTTTCCATATTGAAGGAGCGATCGCGCCTCGATCGCAACACGGATGACGGCCGCTGACAACGGAGACGAAGCAAGCACTGCATACAGGAGAGAGCGACGTTAAGGAGGAGGACATAACATGACAATTATTGCACGCAGCGTATCGATACTGGCGGCGGCCTTGGCCGGCGCGGCATTCAGCGCACCGGCCGCAGCGCAAAACGAGCAATTCATTCCAATTCTATCCTATCGAACCGGACCGTACGCCGTGAACGGCGCGCCTTACGCAAACGGCGTTGTGGACTACTACAATCTGATCAATGAACGTGACGGCGGCATCAACGGCGTCAGGATTTTGACCGAGGAATGCGAGACAGGTTACGCGACCGACAAGGGAGTGGAGTGCTACGAGCGTCTCAAGAGCAAGGGACCGACCGGCGCCGCCTTCATCAATCCGCTGTCGACCGGCATCACCTTCGCACTCACGGAGAAGACCGCGACCGACAAGATCCCGATCATCACGATGGGGTACGGCCGTGCCGATTCCAAGAACGGCGCAGTGTTCGCCTATAATTTCCCGTTGCTCGGCACCTATTGGTCCGCGGCCGATATCGCGATCCAATACGTCGCCAAGGAACTCGGCGGTGTCGACAAGCTGAAGGGCAGGAAGATTTCGCTGCTGTACCATGACAGCCCCTATGGCAAGGAGCCGATTCCGATGCTGCAGGTGCTGGGGCAGAAATACGGCTTTGAGTTCACGCCGATCCCGGTCACGCATCCCGGCGTCGAGCAGAAGTCGCAATGGCTGGCGATCCGTCAGAACCGGCCGGACTATGTCCTGGTCTGGGGCTGGGGCGTCATGAACAGCACGGCAATCAAGGAAGCGGCCGCCGTCGCCTATCAGCGCGACAAGATGATCGGCGTGTGGTGGTCAGGCGCAGAGCCGGATGTGACGCCGGCAGGTGACCAGGCCGCCGGCTACAAGTCGCTGATGCTTCAGCACGGCGCCGGCAAGTTTCCCGTTCACGCCGACATGGAGAAATACCTCTACGCGAAGGGCAAAGGTTCGACAGAACCCGGCAAGATCAGCGAAATTCTCTACAACCGCGGCATGACGAATGCCATGCTTGGCGTGGAGGCGATCCGCAAGGCGCAGGAAAAGTTCGGCAAGAAGCCGCTGACCGGTGAGCAGGTCCGTTGGGGGCTTGAGAACCTCATCCTCACCGCTGATCGTATCAAGGAACTCGGCTTTGAGGGGATGTTGAAGCCGGTCAGCATTTCCTGCTCCGACCACGAGGGCGCGCGCTACGGGCGCGTCCAGCAATGGGATGGCAAGGGCTGGAAAGTGATCTCCGACTGGTTCACGGCCGACGAATCGTTGATCGAACCGCTCGTCGCCGATGTGTCCGCGAAGTATGCCGCGGAGAAGAAGATCACGCCGCGCGACTGCGCGAAAGAGACCTGAGCCCGTGCAAATGATCCGGGAGAGGCAGGTTTGCCTGCTCCCGGATTCCGGACCCTGCTGCAGTTTGGAGGTCTGCGCGTGTCAATCGCCAAGGTCGTCACCGCTGCGACGGAAGCGGGAGCCCTGATTTTATCGATCAACAATATCGAGGTCGTCTACGATCACGTCATCCTCGTGCTGAAGGGCGTCTCGCTGGAGGTCCCGCGAGGCGGCGTTGTCGCGCTTCTCGGCGCCAACGGCGCCGGCAAGACGACGACGCTGAAGGCGATCTCCAATCTGCTGCACGCAGAGCGCGGCGAGGTCACCAAGGGCTCGATCCTGTTCGATGGCGTCGAGGTGAAATCCATGTCGCCAAACGAACTGGTACGGCGCGGCTGCATTCAGGTGATGGAGGGGCGCCGCGCCTTCTCTCATCTTACGGTCGAGGAGAACATCCTGACCGGCGCCTTTACGCGAACGGATGGCAAGCTCGCGGTCGCGCAGGACCTTGAAAGGGTCTACGCATATTTCCCGCGCCTCAAGGAGCGACGCAATTCCGCCGCCGGCTATACGTCGGGCGGCGAACAGCAGATGTGCGTGATCGGGCGCGCGCTGATGTCGCGCCCGAAGATGATCCTGCTCGACGAACCATCGATGGGCCTCGCGCCGCAGATCGTGGAAGAGATCTTCGAGATCGTGAAGGATCTCAACGTCAAGGAGGGCGTATCCTTTCTTCTCGCCGAGCAGAACACCAATATGGCGCTCAGATATGCGAGCCACGGCTACATCCTCGAGAACGGCCGCGTCGTAATGGATGGCGAAACGCTTGCGCTCGCTAGCAACGAAGACGTCAAGGAGTTTTATCTCGGCGTCGCCGGTGACAAACGAAAATCCTATCGCAATGTGAAGCACTACAAGAGACGCAAGCGGTGGCTCGCCTAGCACTGGTACGGCAATCTGAAACATCGATCGCGCGAAGGCGACCAGGTTCCATTGCATCGTGAGATGCATTGGATGAATTGCTGCTTTGCGGTGATGTCAGAAGCGATTGCGAATTCCGTGCGTTAGCTGCCGAGCAGTGCTTGGGAGCAGGCGGGGTCGCATGCAGGACGCCATTGCCGAGTTGGAACACACCTTTCGCTGGGTGCCGGATTGGGTTGTCGGCCTCGGTCTGATCACGGGCGCAATCGTCGCCGCGCTCGTCATCCATTCGATCGCGCTGCGCGTGGCGCGCCGCATGTTCAAGCCGGGCAACACGGTCGCGCCGCTGCTGCTCGACCGCACGTCAGGCCCGACCCGGCTGGCGCTGTGCCTCGCGGCGGTCGCGCTGGTGCTGCCGTTGGCGCCGCTCCACGACGTGCTGCGGCAGACGCTCAGCCACTTCTTCGGCGTTGCCGTGATCGCACTGGTCGGCTGGATCTCGATCCGCGCCGTCGACATGGCCTCCGCCAGATATCTCGACAAGTTTCGTCTCGACATCGCCGAGAACTTTCTGGCGCGCAAGCACGTCACCCAGGTTCGCGTCTTCAAGCGGGTCACCGACACGCTGATCGTGATCATCGCGGTCTCCACCGCGCTGATGACGTTCGATTCGGTCCGGCAGTATGGCGTAAGCCTGTTTGCGTCCGCGGGCGCCGCCGGCTTGATCGTCGGTCTTGCCGCAAGGCCGCTGCTCAGCAATCTGATCGCCGGCGTGCAGATCGCGGTCACCCAGCCGATCCGGATCGAGGACGCCGTGATCATCGAGAACGAATGGGGCTGGGTCGAGGACATCGCCTCGACCTATGTCGTGATCCGGCTGTGGGACTGGCGGCGCATGGTCGTGCCGTTGGCCTATTTCATCGAGCGTCCGTTCCAGAACTGGACCCGCGATGCGCAATCGCTGATCGGCGCGATCGCGCTGCATGTCGACTACAGCGCCGACGTGCCGCGAATCCGCAAGCGGCTGGAGCAGGTGGCGAAGGAGTCGCGGCTGTGGGACGGCGCGGTGGTCAATCTGCAGGTGATCGACACCCATCCGCGCACCATCGAGCTGCGCGCGCTGGTCAGTGCACGCAACGCGCCGCAATCCTGGGACCTGCGCTGCGAGATCCGCGAGAAGCTGCTGGCCTTCATCCGCGACGAGATGCCTGATGCCCTGCCGCGCGACCGGGCGATCCTGGCGCCCGCGGATGACGACGGCTTCGGCCGCAACTTCCTGCGCCGCGCGCCGCGGCGTGAGCGCACGGTCGCGCCGTCGCCCAACTGATGGTTAGCAGAAAGTCCCGCATTCTGAAGAATCTTAACGATCGGGCGGGTGCAACCTTAAGCTGCCCGCACTACGATGCATTCCTGGAGTGCCGGACCGCGATACCGGCGTATCGTGGGAAGGCACAACGGTGACAAATCAAGTCGTCGAGGTTCGAGTTCTATGGCTAGTCATTGCAAGCGTCGCAGCCGTCGACCTGATCTGGCTTCTCGCGTCCGGGATGTCGGTCACTGTCAGTCCGGCGAAGGCGATTGCGCTCTGCTCGGTGCTTTTGCTCGTGCTTGTCTACACGAGGTTCAGGCCGGATCGACGTATCTCTGAACTCGCGACGGCGTGCGCCCAGCTCGTCGTCTTTACCGCCGCCGGAGCGGTCTTGAGCTATCTGACCGTCACCGCAAATTTCCCGTTGATTGATCGTCATCTCGCCGAGGCCGACGCCGCGCTGAAGCTGGACTGGCTGGCCTTCTTTGAATGGGTCGATGCAAGACCGACGATCAAGGGGATTCTCGTTACTGCGTACGATAGCAGCATGATACAGGTCGCCGTCTTGCTGCTGTGGCTGAGCGCGTGCGATCGAGTTGAAAGAATGCGGGAATTCGTTTGGCTTTTTGTCGCAACGCTGCTCGTGATCATTCCGATCTCGTGGATCATACCGGCCGCAAGCGCCTGGGTCCATTTTGGGGTCACCGAGCGCGCCGACACCTATCATCTGGCCGACTTCAACGCGCTGCGCGCCGGTCAGATGACGCGCATCTCGCTGGCGCAAGTCAATGGCCTGATCACGTTTCCATCCTTCCACGCGGCACTCGCCGTGATGCTGATCTACGCCTCCCGGGGCGTAAAACTACTTTTCCCGGCATTCCTTGTCTTGAATGTGTTGATGCTCGCCGCAACGCCCACTGTGGGAGGGCATTATTTCACCGACATCATCGCCGGCATGGGCGTCGTTGTTTGCCTCGCGATCCTGCATGCCGGTTCGTGGCGGGCGCTGTTTGCGCGCTGGATGACTTCGCCGTCGCAAGCGGCCGGATACCTTCAGACTGACGAGGGGCGGTTCTAGTCGAGTTCTCGACCAAGGCAAGACAGTATGACGGAAAGCGAAAAGACGTTGTTGGTTGCTCTAGCCAATATGGTCGATCAATACCTCGATAGCTACAAGGGCTCCGTTGACCCGCAGGCAATGTCTGCCGCAGAACATGCGGTACAGGCTTTGGCGGATTTTGGCTTAATGCAGGTTCTCAGTTCGCGAGAAGCTCAATGGACTGACGCAGGCAGTAAACTCCTTGAAGAGGCCCGTCGCGCAATATTCCAGGACATAAGCTCTCCGACCAAAAGGACAGGCCGCATCACCGTGAAGCCGAGAGATGTCTAGCACCGGGTGGATGGACGCGATACGCTGACCGACTTCAATGGCAGCTTCTGGCCTTCATCCGCGACGAGATGCCCGATGCGCTGCCGCGCGATCGGGCGATCCTGGCGCCTGCCGATGACGACGGCTTTGGCCGGGCGTTCCTGCGCGGCGGCGCACGTCGTAAGCCAGAGCCTGCACCAAACTGAGTTTGGTCGCCGGATAGGAAGTAAGGTGAGCACACTGCACGGGCTCCCTCCCCCCTTGCGGGGGAGGGTTGGGGAGAGGGGTAAGCTCCGGGCGAGATCGTCAACGAGAGCCGAGCTATCGCTGCTATAGTCGTTCAGGTGCAAATTGAGAGAGTGTGCCGTGCGGTACCCCTCTCCCTAACCCTCTCCCGCAAGGGGAGAGGGAACCCTACCGCCACTGCATCCCTCACGTAGTTGGGGAAACGTTGGAGCAGTTCGGTTACCCTTTGATTCCGCATGGATCAAAAGAACCGGTTCACTTTTTCGCTTTAATTCGCAAGCGTCACCAATTCCGGGATGAGGGGCTAAGCGCGATGGTCTGGGGAATGTATCTTCCGCGCAGCGGCGGTCGTTACGGGCCATACGGCAATGAGGAGGGGCCCGTCGATCAATATGGCGATGGTTGGAGGCATCGACTCATCAAGTACTATCAAGATCAGATGCCGGACGCGCAAAAAAGCTTCTATCGCGACGCATCGAAATACGCGTACAGCGTTGTCGAAAAATTCCTTTATGAACCTGGGCACAGGCAGCCGGGTCCCGATGACCTGATGGTTACACCGATTGAAGTTCATGAGCCGCCCAGATTCTTTCAGACCGATAAGGGTTACAATGAACTGGCCTCGGTCATCAGTCTAAGCAACCGCATGTGGGCTGTCGACGCAGCTGTGAAGAAAATCGTCGAGCAGTTCGAGCCTGACTTGCACCGGTTCTACCCCGTCGAAATACGGTCACCGCGCGGGATGGTCTATCCGGTTCAGTACTATCTCCTTGTTGTCGGTAGCTGGCTGCAGGGCTTCTCTCCGGAAGACAGCAATCAAGAGTCTTTCACGCCGCACGAAGCCAATGGAGTGAGGTGGTGCAGCATTCTTGGTTACAAGAATAACGTCGCCGGATTGGCGCTTCGTCCGTCTGTCTTCAACGGGGCACACCTCTGGCGCGAGCGCGGCCTCAACGAATGGCTTCTTTGTCTTTCGGATATGCTTGAAGCCGAGCTTGCTGGCGCGGGGCTCATGTTGCCGAAGTACTACCGGATGAGAAGCGTTTGATGATCGCTTTCGGCGACCAGGCGACGCGTCGCGTCCTCAATGCCCGGCCATGTGCCGGCCGATTTCGGTGAGGTCGGCTTCGCTGGTGCGGGCATAGTGGACGAATTCGCCGTGGAACATCACCACCAGGCGGTCGGACAGCTCCAGCAATTCGTCGAGGTCCTCGCTCACCAGCAGCACCGCCGCGCCGCGGTTGCGCGCGGCCATGATCTCGGCATGGATCTGCGCCACCGCCGCGAAGTCGAGGCCGAAGCAGGGATTGGCGGCGATCAGCACCTCGACGTCGTCGGATAGCTCGCGCGCCAGCACCGCGCGCTGCACGTTGCCACCGGACAGCGCGGCGATCGGCGTCTCCGGCGTGCGGGTCTTGATCTTGTAGCGGTTGATCTTGCGCGTCGCGTCGCTACGGAACGCCGCGCGGTTCAGCCACCAGCCGCCGCGCGCGAAGGGGGCGCGGTCGAATTCACGGAACGCGATGTTGTCGGCGACGCTCATGCCGCCGACGCAGGCGTTCTTCAGCGGCTCCTCCGGCAGCAGCGACATCCTGTGCCGGCGCATCTCTTCGCGGCTCGCCGCATACGCCTCGCCCTGGACCCGGATCACGCCGCTCTCGGCCGCGCGCTGCCCGGCCAGCACCTCGACGAGCTGGCGCTGGCCGTTGCCGGAGACGCCGGCGATGCCGACGATCTCGCCGCTTCGCACGGTCAGCGACACGCCGTGCACGGCGATCGCGCCGGCATCGTCGAGCGCGGTGAGCTTGTCGAGCTCGAGCCGCGGCGCGCCGGTCTCGCCAGAGCGCGGCGGCTGCACCGTCAATTGCTCGGCGCCGATCATGGTGCGCGCCATCTCATCCGGCGTGAGGTCGGCGACGCGGCCGGTGCCGGCGAGCTTGCCACGGCGCAGGATCGTCACCTCGTCAGCAAACGCCATCACCTCGCGGAACTTGTGCGTGATCATCAAGATGGTCAGCTCGCCCGCGACCACCATGGCGCGGAGCATGCCGAGCACCTCGTCGGCTTCGCCCGGCGTCAGCACCGAGGTCGGCTCGTCGAGGATCAGGAAGCGGCGCTTCAGATAGAGCTGCTTGAGGATCTCGCACTTCTGCCGCTCGCCCGCGGAGATGTCGGAGACTTTTGCGTCGAGCGGCACCTTGAACGGCATCCGCGCCAGGAAGGCCTCGAGCTCTTTCTTCTCCTTGCGCCAGTCGACCACGGCGGGCACGTCGTCGCGCGCCAGCACCAGGTTCTCGGCGACGGTCATCGCGGGGACGAGGGTAAAATGCTGGTAGACCATGCCGAGCCCGAGCGCATGGGCATCCTTCGGGTTGGCGATGGCCTGCTCGCGGCCGCCGACCAGGATGTCGCCTTCGGTTGCGTGGTAATAGCCCATGATGCATTTGACGAGCGTGCTCTTGCCGGCGCCGTTCTCGCCGAGCAGGGCGTGGAACGAGCCGGGCCGCACCTTGAGCTCGACATTGTCGAGCGCGGTGAAATCGCCGAACCGCATCGTCATCGCGATGGCGTCGACGCCGAACGCGCCTGATGGGGCCGGCGTCTCGCCGATGATCACGACAGCGCCCCGATCAGGTCGGCGGATGTCGCCACCGCGCCGAACACGCCGCCCTGCATCTTGATCATCTTCAGCGCGTGCTCGTGGTTGCCCTTGTCGGTCGCGCCGCAGCAATCCTCGACCAGCACGCACTCGAAGCCGCGGTCGTTGGCCTCGCGCATCGTGGTGTGGACGCAGACGTCGGTGGTGATCCCTGTCAGCACGATGTTCTCGATGCCGCGCAGCCGCAGCATCAGCTCCAGGTCAGTCGCGCAGAACGAGCCCTTGCCGGGCTTGTCGATGATGGGCTCGCCCGGCAGCGGCGCGAGATCGGGAATGATCTCCCAGCCCGGCTCGCCGCGCACCAGGATGCGGCCGCAGGGGCCGGGATCGCCGATCCCGGCGCCGATCTGCCGCGAGCGCCAGCGCTTGTTGGCGGGCAGGTCGGCGAGGTCAGGCCGGTGGCCCTCGCGGGTGTGGATGATGTGAAAGCCCTGCGCCCGCATCACCGCGAGCAGTTTCTTGATCGGCTCGATCGGGGCGCGGGTCAGCGACAGGTCGTAGCCCATCTTGTCGACATAGCCGCCGACGCCGCAGAAATCGGTCTGCATGTCGATGATGATCAGCGCCGTGTTCTGCGGCCGCAGGTCGCCATTGTAGGGCCAGGCGTAGGGCTCGGACTTGATGAAGCGCTCGGGCATGGGACGATCTCGCAAAACCTATCGGGTGATGGACAATTCGGCCGGCGCGCCGGTCAGCGTGCGCTTCGGCGAGCAGGTGATGATCATGATCGCCAGGGTCAAAATGTAGGGCGCGGCGTTGAACAAATGATAGCCGGAGGTGATGCCGACCGATTGCAACGCCGGGCCGAGCGCGGCGGCGCCGCCGAAGGCGAGCGAAGCCCACAGGCACAGCATCGGGTCCCAGCGCGCGAAAATCACCAGCGCCACCGCCGTGATGCCTTGTCCCGATGACAGCCCTTCATTCCAGCTGCCGGGATAGAACAGCGACAGGAACGAGCCGCCGATGCCGGCGAGGAAGCCGCCGACCATGGTGGCGCGCAAGCGGATCAGCAGCACCGAATGGCCCATCGCGCGCGCCGCGTCGGCGCTTTCGCCGGCGGTGCGGATCAACAGGCCCCAGCGCGTGCTCTTGAATGCCCAATACAGCAGGGGCGCAATCGCCACCCCGATCAGGAACAGCACGTTGATGCGGAGCGCGGCGCGGACCTGCGGCACGTCGCTCCACCAGCCGAAATCGATCGCCGGCAGCCGTGCGGCGGTCGGCTCGATCAAGGGCTTGCCGAGGAAGAAGGCGAGGCCGGTGCCGAGCAGCATCAAGGCGATGCCGACCGCGATGTCGTTGACCCGCGGCAGCGAGCAGATGCCGGCGTGCAGCGCGCCGAACAGCGCGCCGGTAATGCCTGCGGCGAGGACGCCGAGCCAAGGCGAGCCGGACAGATAGGAGATGCCATACGCGCTCATCGCGCCCATCACCAGCGTGCCCTCGAGGCCGAGATTGATCCGGCCGGACCGCTCGGTGATGCATTCGCCGAGGCTGACGAACAAAAACGGCGTCGAGACGCGAATCGCGCCGCCGAACACGGCGAGCGGGACGGTCCAGAGCCCGAGCGAGGTGTCCGCCATCTCAGGATTTTCACTTGAAGAAACCGATGCGGCCGTAGAGCGCGTCACTCGCCAGCACGAACACGAAGATGATGCCTTGCAGCACCAGCACCGAGGCGTCGGGCAATCCGAGCCGCCGCTGCAGCAGGCCGCCGGAGGCGCTGATGCCGCCGAGCAGGATCGCTACCGGAATGATCGCCAGCGGATTCTGCCGTGCCAGGAATGCGACCAGGATGCCGGTGAAGCCGTAGCCGGCGGCGAGGTTGGCATTGGTGCGGCCCTGCACTGCCGCGACCTCGATCATGCCGGCAAGCCCGGCGCAGGCGCCGGCAAGGAAACAGACGGTCAGGATCAGCCGGCCGACATTGAGTCCGACGATCTTCGCAGCGCGGATGTTGCCGCCGGCAACGCGCGCCGCGAAGCCGAAGGTGGTGTGATAGATCAGGATGTAGGCGGCAACGGCCGCGACGAGGCCGAACACCAGACCCCAATGCACGTCGGTGCCGGGAATGCTACTGATCATGTTGGCGGCGCCGATCTCGCGGGTCGACGGCTTGTTGAGGCTGGCCGGATCCCGCAGCGGACCCTCGACCAGATGGTTGAGGATGGCGAGCGCGATATAGACCAAGAGCAGGCTCGAAATCGTCTCGTTGACGCCGCGATACTGGCGCAAGCCGCCTGACAGTGTGATCCACAGCCCGCCGCCGATCACGCCCGCGATCACCATCGCGATCTGCACCACGATCGGTGCTGCGCCCTGCAAGGCCAGCGCGGCCGATGTCGCCGACAGTGCGCCGATCAGAAGCGCGCCTTCGCCGCCGATGATCACCATGCCGAGCTGCGCCGGCAGCGCGGTGCACAGCGCGGTCAGGATCAAGGGCGCGGCGCGGGTCAGGGTGTTCTGCCAGGAGAACCATGTCCCGAACGCGCCATAATACATGTAGAAATAGAGGTCGAGCGGGTTCTTGCCGTAGAGCGCGACGAAGCCGCCGAACACCGCGAGTGCGCCGAGCAGCGCCGCGCAGGGGATCAGGACGTATTCGATGCTGGCGCCGTAGCGCTGAAGGAATCCGGGATCGGCGGCCGGCGCAACGCCGACCGCTTCCACGGATTCCACTTCCGCCGTCACGCGGTGGCTCCGATCACGCCCTCGACCAGATAGTCCATCTTCTCGAGCTCGGGATCCTGCTGGCCGCGGTCGGTGCCGGCGGCGATGACGGTCTTGCCCTTGTTGTCGACGACCGGGCCCTTGAAGATGGTGAAGTCGCCGGCCATGAACTTGGCCTTGACGTCATCGGCGTGCTTGCGCGCCTCCGCCGACACCGCCTCGCCATAGGGCGAGACCTTGACGATCTCCTCCTTGAGCCCACCGCGATAGAAGTTCGGGATCGCTTCACCCGCGGTGATCATCTTGACGAACTTTGGATACAGCGCCTCCCAGTTCCACTCGGCGCCGGTGAGATAGGCCTTCGGTGCGAGCGGCGACTGGTTGACGTGATAGCCGCACACCATGGCGCCGCGCCGCGCGGCGTTCTCGACCATGGTCTTGGGCCCGTCGACATGGCACGTCAGCACGTCGACGCCCTGGTCGATCAGGCTGTTGGTCGCCTCGGCTTCCTTGACCGGCATCGACCAGTCGCCGGTGAAGATCACCTGCGTGGTCGCCTTCGGATTGGCGAGGCGGGCGCCGAGCGTGAAGGCGTTGATGTTGCGCAGCACCTGCGGGATCGGCTTGGCGGCGACGAAGCCGAGCTTGCCGCTCTTGGTCGAGTGGCCGGCCACGATGCCGGAGATGAACTGCGCCTCGTCGATATAGCCGAAATAGCTGCCGGCATTTTTCGGGTCCTTTTCGCTCCACAGGCCGCCGCAATGCTCGAATTTCAGCTTTGGAAACTTGGTCGCCATTTTGAGGACGTGCGGGCTGTAGTAGCCGAACGAGGTCGGGAACAGCAGCGTGGCACCGTCGAGGTTGATCATGGACTCGATGGTCTTCTCGACCGCGTCGGTCTCCGGCACCTTCTCTTCCTCGACCACCTTGATGCCGGGGAGCTTCTTCAGCGCCGCGGCGCCCTGCGCATGCGCCTGGTTGTAGCCATAGTCGTCGCGCGAGCCGACATAGATGAAGCCGATGGTGGTCTCGGCCGCAGCCGCGCCGCGGATGCCGAGCGTGCTGCCGAGCGCCAACGCGGCGCTTCCCTGCAATAAATGCCGTCGTGAAATGCTGCCAAAATCCATCGCCTGCTCCCTCCGGCGGTCCGCCGCCTGTCCTCGTCGCAGCCGCGCCGTCACGGCGGAGCTTGGGAGAGATGTCGCAAGCTTCGTGCCAGAGCGCGTTGTGCGGTCAGGCGCAGCTAAGTATCTGAAATTGAAGGGCGACGCCTATCGTCATAGACATGCCCGCGGTCCGCGCCGGAACAATTTGCATATATTTTGGGCGATCGATCACCGTTGTATGCAATGCCGTTAAGCAGCCGGTAACCGGCCGGCGGCCGGTGAGACCGATCGATGCACCAATTGCCGGCTGGTGAATCGGGTCGAGGCTGCTACGAGTGTGGCAAGACGCCGGGACGGGGATTGGACTGAATGAGCATGAGCGAGATGAAATCCCTTGGCCATTCCCTTGGCGATGCGATCGTGGCGCGGATCGGCGAGCTTGCCGCCATCTCGGAGACGCCCGAGCACCTGGCGCGCGTCTTCCTCACGCCCGAGCACCGCAAGGCCGCCGATCTCATCCTGTCCTGGATGCGCGAGGCCGGCATGGCCGCGCATCTCGATGCCATCGGCAATGTCTGCGGCCGCTACGAGGGCGAGCGGCCGGGCCTGCCAAGCCTGATGCTCGGCTCGCACTACGACACGGTGCGCGACGCCGGCAAATGGGACGGCCCGCTCGGCGTCATCACCGCGATTGCCTGCGTCGCCGAGCTGAATCGGCGCGGCAAGCGACTGCCGTTCGCGATCGAGATCGTGGGCTTTGCCGACGAGGAGGGCGTGCGTTTTGCTTCAACCCTGCTCGGCAGCCGCGCGGTGGCCGGCACGTTCGACGAGAGTGTGCTGGCGACATGCGACCGCGCCGGCATTTCGATGCGCGACGCGCTGCTGCAGTTCGGGCTCGACCCCGATCATATCGGCAAGGCGGCGCGCGTGCGCCGCGAGCTGCTCGGTTATGTCGAGCTGCACATCGAGCAGGGGCCCGTGCTGGAAGAGAAGGGCTTGCCGGTCGGCGTGGTGAGCGCCATCGCCGGCGCGACCCGGCTCGCCGCCAGCCTCACCGGCACCGCCGGCCATGCCGGCACCGTGCCGATGCCGATGCGGCGCGACGCGCTGGCGGGCGCCGCCGAATGCATCGTCGCGATCGAGGAATTTTGTCGGAGCGATCAAGCCGGGCTGGTCGGCACCGTCGGCGCCATCACCGCCATGCCCGGCGCCACCAATGTGATCCCGGGTAAAGTCTCGTTCACGATGGACATCCGCTCGCAGAGCGACATGCATCGCAAGCGCGCCGTCGCCGATATCGTGCGGCGGATCGAGGCGATCGCATCGCGCCGCGGCCTGGCGCTGCAGATCGATGTCACCCATGAGAACCGCGGCGTGCCCTGCGCGCCGTGGCTGAAGGCGCAGCTTGCCGACGCCGTCGCCGCCGAGGGTTTTGCCAGCTTCGAACTGCCGAGCGGGGCAGGGCATGACGGCATGGCGATGGTCGACGTCGCCGATATCGGCATGCTCTTCGTCCGCTGCCGCGGCGGCGTCAGCCACAATCCGGCCGAGCATGTCGAACTCGCCGACGCCGACACCGGCGCGCGCGTGCTGCTGCGCTTCATCGAAAATTTCCGGCCGGCGGCAAATAGTGGAAGCTGACGCGCTCCCCGGGTGCGGCCTTGATCTGTGTCAACGCCCGGTCGTGCCGAATCTGGACGGGTTCCGCCCTGAATTCAGCATGGCTGAGGGCTACTTGCGAGCCGGTCGCGAGGCGCTAGACTTGCAAAAACCGGGGAGAAGGACATGGGGTCGTCCGTCGTCCACGAGATTCAATTCCCCAAGCAACCGGCGCTGCAGTTGATCTACGACACGGCGCCGATCGGCCTTGCTTACCTCTCTCCCGACTGCCGCTATCTGCAGATCAACCAGCGTCTCACCGAGATCTGCGGCATCTCGGTCGAAGGCCATCTCGGACGCACCGTGCGCGATTGCGTGCCGGGCGCTGGCCGCGGCGGTCGAAGGCATCGTGCGGTCGATCATGGAGACCGGGCAACCCGTCACCGACGTCGAGGTGTACGGCCAGCGCCCGGGCCACAATGACGAGCGCTGCTGGATCACGCACTGGCACCCGCAACTCGGGCCGAACGGCAACGTCGTCGGCGTCAACGTTGCGGCCGAGGAGATCACCGAGCGCAAGCGGAGCGAACGCGAGATCCGCGCGGCTCGCGATGCCGCCGAGCGGGCATTACACCATCTGCAGGAAACCCAGGCCTCGCTGATCGAGGCGGAGAAGCTTGCGGCGCTCGGCCGGCTGGTGGCCGGCGTCGCGCACGAGATCAACAGTCCGGTCGGCACCAAGCCTCACCGTCGCCTCGGTGCTGGAGCAGAAATGCGCCGACTTCGCCGCCGAGGCGGCGCGCGGCAAGCTGAAGCGGTCGAGCCTGAGCGATTTCGTCGAGGTGGTCGAAAGCGCATCGTCGCTGCTGGTCGGCAATCTCAAGCGCGCGGCCGACCTGGTGCAGTCGTTCAAGCAGGTGGCGGTCGACCGCAGCTATTTCGAGCGGCGCCCGTTCGATCTCGGCGAGGTGACCGAGCAGGTGCTCGCGAACCTGCGCCCGGCCTTGCCGAAGAACAATCTGGCGCTCGAGGTCGATTTCGCGCCTGACCTCGCGATGAACAGCTATCCCGGCCCTTACGGCCAGGTGCTGACCAACCTGTTCGTCAATTCGGTCGCGCACGCGTTTCCGGACGGCAAGGGCGGCACCATCACGATCCGGCTGCGTGCCGCGGGTACCGATCGGGTGGAGGTTCTGTTCGGCGACGATGGCTGCGGGATGGCGAGCGAGGTGCGGCGGCAGGCCTTCGATCCGTTCTTCACCACGCGCCGCGACAATGGCCGGATCGGGCTCGGCCTGCACATCGTCCATAACATCGTCACCAACCGGCTCGGCGGAGAGCTTCAGCTCGACAGCACGCCGGGGATCGGGACCCACATGCGGATCACGCTGCCGCGGGTGGCGCCGCAGCGCGTAACCGATGGTTAAGGCTCGCCCAGGGGCGCCCAAGAAGAAAATGCTCCGCGGCTTTTGCGCCGGAAAATGTCCTTCCAAGGAGCTGCCGCAAAAGGCATTTCACGACCCTTGCTTCCGCGCCCGCCGTCGCGACATGTTAGGCCACATTCCAGACGGTCAGAACGATGAGCCAATCCGCATTCGATCCCTTCGGCGAGCCGGTCCCCGCGGTCGACAATTCGATCGGCAGCACCCGTGCGTCGAACTGGCTGAAGACCGCGGGCACCAGCGTGTTCTGGGTACTGGTGGTCGGCATTGTGCTGGCGCGGGCGGCCTATTTCGAGCCGGGCGTGTTCAGCTTCGACGGTGCCGTGGCATGGGCGCAGGGCCTGTTCGCCGCGCTTTAGCGCGTGCCAGTACCGATTCTCGTATTCCTCTATTCCTCGTCGAGCTCCGTGTAGCAGTTCCGGCGCCGCGCCGACTGTGCGCATCGTCAATCCCGCGATATTGACATCAATTGCGAGATAGAACTTCTCTGCATCGCCGTAATCCGAAAATGAGTTGCTCAACGGGCGCGATCTGGCGCATAAAATCTTCTCCGAAGACGAGGATTTTGTGCCGGAGCTATCGAAAGGGCCTGACCGCCAGAAGCAGAAGCCGGGCGCGCTAAAGCGCCTGTTCCTGCTCATTCCCGGCATCCTGCTCTGCGGGGTGATCACCGTGATCTCGCTCGGCATCCAGGCCGCCGAGGAGCACGTCTTCGACCACCCCTATATCGAGGCGCTGGTGGTTGCGATTCTGCTCGGCATGGCGGTGCGCACCGCCTGGCAGCCGTCGGAGCGCTGGCGTTCCGGGATCGCCTTCAGCGCCAAGCAGCTGCTCGAGGTGGCCGTGATGCTGCTCGGCGCCTCCATCAGCTTCGCCGCGATCGTGGCTTCGGGCTGGCTCCTGATCGGCGCCATCGCGGTGACCGTCGCGATCATGCTGGCGGTGAGCTTTGGGCTCAGCCGGATGCTCGGGCTGCGGACAAAACTCTCGATCCTGATCGCCTGCGGCAACTCGATCTGCGGTAATTCGGCGATCGCGGCGGTCGCGCCGGTGATCGAGGCCGACGGCGACGACATCGCCTCGTCGATCTCGTTCACCGCGATTCTCGGCGTGCTGATGGTGCTCGGCCTGCCGCTGCTGATACCGCTGCTCAAGCTGTCGGCGACCCAATACGGGATCCTGGCGGGGCTGACCGTCTATGCGGTGCCGCAGGTGCTGGCCGCGACCGTGCCGGCCGGCATCGTCTCGACCCAGATCGGCACGCTGGTCAAGCTGGTGCGGGTGTTGATGCTGGGCCCGATCGTGGTCGGCCTGTCGCTGTTCGTCGCCCGGCGCAAGCGCAAGGCCGGCAACGCCAAGACGGTCCCGATCTCACCGTTCAAGCTGGTGCCCTGGTTCATCATCGGCTTTCTGGCGCTGGCCGCTTTGCGCTCGCTCCAGCTGGTGCCCGATATCGTGATCGCGCCGGTGACCAAGACGGCGGTGATCCTCACCGTGCTCTCGATGGCAGCCCTCGGGCTCGGCGTCGACGTGCGCGTGCTCTCGACCGTCGGCGGCCGGGTGACCGCCGCGGTGACGCTGTCGCTGCTGTTGCTGCTCGGCCTCAGCATCGCCCTGGTGCATTTCTTCAAGTAGGAAAGGTCACTCGGCGGCTTTCGCGGCCTTTCCGAACATGCGTGTCGGCGCGGGAAAGCCGCAGGATGTGCCGTCGGTGATCCTGACCTGGTCTTCCCACGGCAGGCGGAAGCGGCCGGACACCATGTCCTGCATGAACGTGTAGGGGCAATCCATCGCGCCGCCCTTCACCGCGACATATCCGCGGTGCCAAAGCTGATAGATGTTGTTCTCGACGCCCCAGTTGATCCGCGCCTCACGCACGAGGTCGGGCCGCACCTCGGCGGTGATGATCTCGTCGGCGCGTCCGGTGGTGCCGTGCGCGATGATGCTGCCGTCGAAATTGACGATCATGCCTTCGCCCATCGAGTCGAACGAACCATCCGAACCGCACATGCAGACATTGGCCGTCACCATCAGGTTCTGGAACGCGTTGGCCTGGTTGGTGAAACGCCAGCTTTCGCGGATCGGCGCGGTGTAACCCGCGGTGCGGATCATGATCTCCGCGCCCTTGTAGGCGCATTCTCGCGCCATTTCAGGAAACATGCCGTCGTGGCAGATGATCAGCGCGATCTTGGCGCCCCGCGGTCCCTCGATCACGGGGATGCCGATGTCGCCAGGCTCCCACGGCTCGACCGGAATCCAGGGATGGAACTTGCGGTAATAGAGTTTGATCTCGCCGTAATCGTCGATGATCAGGCCCGAATTATAGGGGTTGCCATGGGGGTTGTACTCCATGATCGAGAAGCAGCCCCAGATCCTGTTGTCGATGCAGGCCCTCTTGAACGCCGCCACCTCGGGCCCGTCGAGCCGGCACATGATCTCCGGATTGGTGTCCATCGACAGGCCGTGCAGGGAGTATTCAGGAAATACGACGAGGTCCATGGTGGCGAGATTGCGCCGCGCCTTGCCGACCATCCAGACAATGCGCTCGGTCTGCCGCGCCAGATCGGCCCTCGTCGCGACCACGGGCAGTTGCAGCTGCACCAGTCCGATCACCACCCCATTGGGTGACTTGTTGAGACCACCAAGTCCGTTCATGCCTGTCCTCCCGATTGTTCGACGCGGCGACCCGTCGGTCCTTGCCGTTCGGTCGACGTCGATCCAGCAATCATCATGCCAAGACCGGTCGAAATCCATCGTATACAATGGCACGTCGATTGCTTGCCATGCACGGGGATATTGCGTTGGGCGGGGGGTGTGATGACGATCTCAAGCGGCACGATCGCGGCGGAGCCGGAGCCGATTACGCTCGACTGGAGCCGGACCGCGCTCGTCATCATCGACATGCAGCGCGATTTTCTCGAGCCCGGCGGCTTCGGCGAGACGCTCGGCAATGACGTCAGCCAGCTTGCCCGCGCGGTGCAGCCGATCGCCGCGGTGCTGGCGATGGCGCGCGGTCACGACATGCTCGTGATCCACACCCGCGAGGGCCATCTGCCTGACCTCTCCGACGCCCCGCCCGCGAAAGTCGAACGCGGTGCACCGTCCCTGCGGATCGGCGACCCCGGGCCGATGGGACGAATTTTGATCCGCGGCGAGGCGGGGCACGACATCATCCCCGCGCTCTATCCGCTCGAGAGCGAGATCGTGATCGACAAGCCCGGCAAGGGCGCGTTCTACGCCACCGAATTCGGCGACATCCTGCAGAAATACGGCATCGAGAACCTCTTGGTCTGCGGCGTCACCACCGAGGTCTGCGTCAACACCACGGTGCGCGAGGCCAACGACCGCGGCTATCGCTGCGTCGTGATCTCTGACGGCTGCGCCTCCTACTTCCCGGAATTCCACGAGATGGGCCTGAAGATGATCAAGGCCCAGGGCGGGATTTTCGGCTGGGTCACCGACTCGGCCGCGGTGCTGAAGGCGCTCGGGGCATAAGCATAACGGATCGCAGTGTTCCGTGGTTTCGCCCGTCATTGCGAGGCGCAAAGCGACGAAGCAATCCATGCCTCCACTTGCGGAGCTATGGATTGCTTCGCTTCGCTCGCAATGACGGGATTCGCTAACCGCCCTTCACCGCGCCCGCCGTCAGCCCGGCGACGATCTGCCGCTGCGCCATCACGGTGAGCAGCAGCACCGGCGCGGTGACGATCAGCGCGGCGGCGGCGAGCGGGCCCCAGCTCAGCTGGTCGAACGAGATCATGTTGTAGACCGCGACCGGCAGGGTGCGGGTCTCGCGCCCGGCCAGCACGATGCCGAACACGAAATTGTTCCAGGAGAAGATCACTGCGAGGATGAAGGCGACCGCGAGCCCGGGCCTCGCGATCGGCAGCGCGACATGGCGGAATACCTGCCAGCGCGTGGCACCGTCGATCAGCGCCGCTTCCTCGAGCTCGAGCGGCGTGGTCTCGAAATAGCCGATCATGATCCAGATCACGATCGGCACCGTGACCACGAGATGGATGATGATCTGCGGCACCAAGGTGCCGAGCAGCCCGAGCCACTGGAACAGCAGGAACAGCGGGATCAGGTAGGACAGGCCCGGCGTGATGCGCGCGATCAGGATCACGACCGCGGATTTATGCGCCGCCATCCGCGCGATGCCGTAGCCCGCGGGCACGCCGACCAGCATCGCAAGGCCGGTGGCGGCGCCGGTGACGATCAGGCTGTTCATGAAATAAGTCAGGAAGCGATTGGAGGCGAATACGTCGGCGTAGTTCTTCCAGGCAAAGTGCTCCGGGATGAACACCGGCGGATAGGCAGCGTTGTCGACCTCGAACTTCAGCGACAGCGAGGCCATCCAGAGAAAGAACAGGATCGCCGGCGAGACGATCACGAGCACCGACAGCCACAGCCCGATCTGGCCAACAATCTGACGCAGGCTCATGCGCCGGCTCCGAGCTCTGATGTCCACAGCATGCGCTTGCGCAAATACAGCAGCAGCGCGGCCAGCGCGACGATCAAAAGGAAGAACACGACTGCGATCGCCGAACCGTAGCCGAGGTCGTAATAGACGAAGGCGACGCTGTAGAGATAGACGTTGATGGTCTCCGACGCCGAGCCGGGACCGCCCTGGGTGATCGCGAAGATGATGTCAAAGCTCTTCACTGCGTCGATCATGCGGATCATGCCGGCGATGAACAGGAACGGCATGATCAGCGGCAGCGTGATGAAGCGGAACACCTGCCAGAAGCTGGCGCCGTCGATCTGCGCGCTCTCGTAGGGCTCGGTCGGGATCGCAGCTAAGCCGCCGAGCACGATCAGCATCACCAGCGGCGTCCATTGCCAGGTCTCGACCAGCACCAGCGACGGGATGACGGTGGTCGGATTGAACACCCAGAGCTGCGGCGGCAGGCCGGCCAGCGACAGCAGATAGTTCAGCACGCCGAGCTGCGGGTGGAACATCATGGTCCAGACCAGCGCGATCGCCACGGGCGTCGCCATCATCGGCATGATGAAGATGCCGCGCAGAAAGCCGCGCGCGGCAAATTTCTGGTGAAACACGATCGCCGCCAGCGTGCCGAGGATCAGCGGCAGCAGCACCGACAGCGCGGTGTAGACCAGCGTATGGCCGACCGCCTCGACGAAGCGCGGATCGGTGGGCAGCCGCAGATAATTGGACAGGCCAACGAAGGTGATCGGCGAGCCCACCTTCCATTCGTTGAGGCTCATCCAGATCGTGAACAACCACGGGAAGATGATCACCGCCAGCACCACGACGAGTGCCGGGATCACGAACGGCCAGTAGGACGGCGGACGCCATTCACGTTCCGGCGCGGCGCGTTGCGCGACTGCCGGAGCTTCTGTCACCACACTCACGCTTTTTCGCTGCGCTCCAGGATCGGGCGATACTGCTCGTGCGCCTTCTTCAGCTCGGTGGCAGGATCGGCGCCCGACAGGGTCGATGTCAGCGCGGCACCGACGATGTCGCGGAATTCGGCGACCGGGATCACGACGGGCAGGCCGAGCTTGGAGATCTTTGCGGAATCGACCACCGATTGCAGCCATTCCTTCGGCATCTTCACGCCCTGCTGCACCTCGGGATCGTTCAATATCGAATTGCGGAACGGGACGCCGCCGCCGGCCTGCAACAGCCGCGCGCCCTGCTTCTTCGAGACCACCCATTGGCAAAGCAGATAGGCGGCTTCCTTGTTCTTGCTGGCCGCGGCAATGCCGATGCCGTCGCCATAGGTCGCCGAATATTGGCCCTTCGGTCCGGCCGGCACCACGGTGTAGCCGACCTTGCCGACGACGCGCGAGGCCGCCGGGTCTTCCAATGGCGGCGCCCAGCCGACGCCGTCGATCCACATCGCCGAGCGGCCCTGCGTGAACGAGGCCATCGACTCCATCCAATTGAAGCCGGCGACGCCGGGCGGCGCGACCTTGGTCAGCAGCGTCTGATAGAGCTTTGTTGCGGCGATCGCCTCGGGCCCGTCGGTCAGGATGTTGCCCTTGCTGTCGAGGAATTCGCCGCCATAGTTGAGATAGAAGTTGGTCCACAGCGTCATGTTGGCGTTGCGCAGGCCGCGCCCGACGAAGCCGAAGGTGCCGTCCTTGGCATCGGTAAGCTTTTCCGCGGCCGCGACCATCTCGTCGAGCGTCTTCGGCACCGCGACGCCCTTCTTCTGGAACAGCTCCTTGTTGTAGTAGAGGATGAAGTAATCCACCGACCACGGCAGCGACAGCATCTGCCCCTTGTCGTTCTTGGCGTATTGCAGCCCGGCCGCGGAAAAGTCGCTCTCGACGAGGTCGGCCGCGGTCAGCGTCGGATCCTTCATGTAAGCAGACATGTCGGCGAGCCAGCCGGCCTTCTCGAACTGCCGCTTCTGCACGTGGTAGCTGAGGTGGATGACGTCGAAGCTCGGCTTGCCCGAGGCGAGCTCGATCACCGCCTTCTGGCGCTGCTGCTGCTCGGGGATCTGCTCCGACTCGACCTTGATGCCGGTCAGCTCGGTGAATTCCTTGATGTATTTTTGCAGATTGTCGCCGCGCGGCCCCTTGGCCAGGATCACCTCGAGCGTGGTGCCGGAATATTTCTTCCAGTTCACCTCGGCGCGGGCCGGAGACCCGGTCAATGCAAGCGCGCCTGTGGCGGCCGTGCCGGCCAGCATCTGGCGGCGCGAGATCAGGTGATGCGACATCGTTCTCTCCCTGGACGGTTCTTGTTTGGGAGAGATACTAGAGCATCATCCGGAAAAGTGAAAACCGGTTTTCCAGACCGATGCTGCATCAAGCGATGCAGCAAGAACATCGATGCGATTCGCGACCGCATCGATGTCGCAAGTTCGTCGGTATGGCCCTGCGCGGCGTTGCAGGCCGGGGCCGCTATGCCTTGACGAAGGCGAGCAGGGTGCCGTTGCCGGCCGCCGGCGGCACGCAGATGCTGCTGCCGCTCTTGACGCCGGTCACGCCCAGTGCTTGCTCCGTCTTGGCCAGATCGGCCGCGATCACGAGGCCGGCGCCGCCGCGATTGGGCAGCCCGTCCAGTGACACGCCGGGGTAGCGTTTGCCGAGTTGGTCCTTGCTCAGGAACACGAAGTCGGCGCGGTCGCCGCCCGACGGCACCGCGATTGCGCCGTCGGCTTCATTCCGCACGGCGATGTCGATCATCTTGGCGAGATGCGCCGCATCGGTGGCCGCATCGGGCGAGACGATCAACACCTGCTTGAGGCGTTTCGCCCCATTGGCGTGGGTCATCAGCTCGGGGATCCACACCGTCTCGCGGGTCTTGTGCTGGCAGGCGAAGATGCGGACGCCGCCGGGCGCTTCGGCGGTCGGCCACTGGAAGGTGCGGAATTTTGCCGCGGAGACGGTGCCATCAGGCAGCGTCACCGGGCGCTCGAAGTCGGTCGGGCCGACCGGCGTGTAGCCGCGGGCGCGGATCTCTTCGGCGCCGGCGGCCGAATCCACCGCGGTGAATGCGATCCGCTCGATGCCTTCGCCGCGCTTCTCCAGAAACGACCGTGCCGGCGCATTATGTTCGGTCGGCGTCAGCACGCCGAGCAATTCCATGTAGTCGGGATCGAACATGATGGTGTAGTTGCCCGATCCCATATGCGCGCTGTGGGTGCCGCGCGGCGACACGGTGAAGCCGAGCCGCTTGTAGTTCTCGGCGGCCTTGTCGAGGTCCTTCACCATGACCACGGCGTGGTCGATTCCGATGACGTTCTTGAGTGCCACTTCTTGTCTTCCCGGCTGGAATAAGGAAACTTGTTTGAGCATGATCTTTTCGGAAAACCGCTACGCAATTTTCCAGATCATGCTTTAAAGCTAAGCAGAACGATCAGGCGCCCGCAAGAAAGGATCATGATGAGCAGCAATGCCGTGCGCTGGCCCGAGTCGCTCTGGGCCGCGGTGACGCCTACAGGCCCCGATTGCCCCGAGTTGGCCGGCGCGCAACAGGCCGATGTCGTCATCATCGGCGGCGGCTTTACCGGGCTGTCGACCGCGCTGCATCTGCGCGAGGCCAATGTCGACGTTGCCATCGTCGAGGCCGCCGAGCCGGGCTGGGGCGCCTCCGGCCGCAACAACGGGCAGGTGATCCCGACGCTGTCGCGGCCCGATCCCGAGGACATCATCGCCAGGCACGGCGCGGCCGGCGAGCGCTTTGTCGCGATGCTGCGCGACAGCGCTTCGACGCTGTTCGACATCGTGCGTCGCTACAACATCGACGCCGAGCAGGAGCAGGCCGGCTGGGTGCAGCCGGTACATTCGCCGGGCCGTATCAAGATCGCGGAGCGGCGGGTGCGGCAATGGTCGAAATTCGGCGCGCCGGTGGAATTGCTGTCGCGTGAGCAGGTCGGCGACATGCTCGGCTCGAATGCCTGGTACGGCGGCTTCTGGAACAGGAGCGGCGGTCACATCAATCCGCTGGCGCTGGCGCGCGGCCTCGCGCACACCGTCATCGGCCTCGGCGCGCGCATCTATGCCCGCTCGCCGGCGCTGAGCTTTGAGCGCCGTGGCGACCGCTGGGTGGTGAAGACCGCGAACGGCGAAATTGCCGGCCGCGCGCTGGTGGTCGCCACCAACGCTTATAGCGGCGAGTTCGCCAAATCGCTGGTGCCGGAGATCGCGACCGAGGTGATGCCGGTGCTGTCGTGGCAGATGTCGACGCAGCCGTTGTCGGACAATGTCCGCAAGACCATCATCCCCGGCCGGCAGGCGATGTCGGACACCCATGGCGAGCTCTACTTCGCGCGCTACGACGCCCGCAACCGCCTCGTCACCGGTGGTGCGGTGCTCGGCCCCGGCAACAAGGTCGAGCGGATCAAGGCCCGCGTGACCGAGCGGCTGCAGCGGCTGTGGCCGCAGATCGGCGATGTCTCGTTCGACTATGTCTGGAACGGCTATGTCGGGATGACCACGGATTTCCTGCCGCGCATGCACCGGCTCGGGCCGAACGCCTATGGCTGGACCGGCTGCAACGGCCGCGCCGTTGCGCTGACCATGCCGCTCGGCCGCGAGCTCGCGAAGGCGGTGGAGGGCGTGCCGGACAGCGAGCTGGCGCTGCCGTTCACCGATCCGGTGACGATCCCGGCGCACGGCCTGATGCGCAAGCTGGCGCCGCTGATGCTCCTGGTCTACCGTCGCCGCGATGCGCGGGAAATCTAGAGCAAGAAGGGGCGCCGGCGGATAGCCTACGGAACCCGCAACCTGACGCTGGCGTTATGCGACATACCAATCCTGGGAGGTGGGCATGGCGAGGAAGCGCATTGGTATTCTCACCGGAGGCGGTGACGTTCCCGGCCTCAATGCTGTGATCAAGAGTGTGACTTATCGCGGCAGCGAGGACGACATTGAGGTTGTCGGTCTCCGCCGTGGTTGGGAGGCCCTCACGCACGTGAACCTCGACGACCCGGCCAGCAAGTCTCACTACGTCATCCCGCTGAACCGCGAAAACACGCGCATCATCGACCGGCGCGGCGGCACCGTGCTGCACTCGAGTCGCACCAATCCCTCCAAAATGAAGAAGCTGCCCAATCATCTCGTGGGGCAGGACTTTCCAGTTTCCCAGAGTACCAAGGACGGGATCGCAACCAAGACGTGGGACCTCACGGACAAGGTGCTGGCGAACCTCGCAGGGCTCGGCATCGAGCATCTGATCGCGATCGGCGGCGACGATACGCTCAGCTATGCTGACAAGCTGAATAGACTTGGCGTCAAGATCATTGCCATCCCGAAGACGATGGACAACGACGTCCGCAACACCGAGTACTGCATCGGTTTCTCGACCGCGATCACCCGCGCCAGCGAAGCCATCCAACGGCAGCGCACCACTGTCGGCTCGCACGAGCGAATTGGCATTTTCCGCATCTTTGGCCGCGATGCCGGGTTTACGGCATTTTACACCGCCTACGCGACCTCGATCCGATGCGCCATACCAGAGTACAAGGTCAACCTCGACAAGTTGATCCAGCTTCTCGTCGAGGACAAGCGCGGCAACCCAAGCAACTACGCGCTTATCGTGCTCAGCGAGGGCGCCGAGTGGGAGGGTTACAAGGTGCAGGAATACGGCGATCCCGACGCCTACGGGCACCGCAGGAAGGCGAGCGTGGCCGAAGCATTCGCCGACGAGATCAAGCGGCGCTCCGGCGAGGAGACCATCGTCTCTGACCTCACCTACGATCTGCGATCGGGCGATCCGGATTTCATCGACAAGCTTGTCGCGCTGACGTTCGGCAACTTGGCCTACGATGCGATCCTGGAAGGCAAAACGGGTCTGATGTCGGCGCTGGTCGAGGGCCGCTACGACCTCGTGCCGATACCTGATGCCAGGCTTGGGCCGCGCAAATTGGATGTTGCCTCCGCGTACAACACGGAGCGCTATCGGCCTCTCTACTCCAACAAGCGGGGGCTGCCGATTTTTCTCAACCGCGCTTCATAGGGCGGGTGGTAACCCCATCGAGCATCACGAGTTATTTCAGATGCGTCGATAGCCCGTATCGACAGTCGGTGACGGAGGGGCCATAGTTCCGCAAGCAATTTGCGCAGGGAACCTGTCGCAACACACGACGTTCTTTTAGCAAATGAGCGCGCCGTCGCCCCCGGCGCAGCGAGCGCCGAGGCGAAGGCGCTGCGCTGCGGTCGGAGGGATGCTCATGAAACTCACCATTTCGGTCATCAAGGCTGACATTGGCTCCGTTGGGGGCCACACGAAACCATCTGCGCGCATGATGGCGGCTGTCGAAGGGGAGGTCGCGAAAGCGATCGACAACGGTCTCCTGATCGACGGGTTCGTGCGCCATACCGGCGACGACATTGCGATCATCATGACGCACACGCGGGGCGAAGGGAGCTCCGAAGTCCACCAATTCGCCTGGAAGACGTTTCTCGCGGCCACTGCGGTTGCGAAGACCTCCGGGCTCTACGGCGCCGGCCAGGATCTTCTCGTCGACGCCCCTTCCGGAAACGTTCGCGGCGCGGGCCCGGCCGTCGCCGAACTCAGCTTCGACCACAGCCTCGCGGGCGCGAGACCCGCGGAGTCCTTCATGGTGTTCGCCGCAGACAAATGCGGCCCCGGCGCCTACAACCTGCCGCTCTATCTGGCTTTTGCCGATCCCATGTATTGCGCCGGGCTGATGCTGCCCCCGATGATCAAGGGCTTCCGTTTCCATATCATCGATATGGACAACACGGCCGGCGACAGCGTGATCGAACTCGATGCGCCCGCGGACGGCTACCACATTGCGGCGCTGCTTCGCGACAACGAGCGCTTCGGCATTGATCGCATCGTCTCAAAAACCTATGGCGAGGTCGCCGTCGCCGTTTCGGCGCAGCGTCTTCACTCCATCGCAGGCAAGTACACCGGCAAGGATGATCCGGTCGCGGTCGTCAGGAACCAGGGCATTTTCGCGGCGCCCGAAGAAATCATCTCGCCCTTCGCCAAGGCGCACTTCGTGGGCGGCGATGCGCGCGGCTCGCATGTGATGCCGCTCATGCCGGTGCCGCTCAACACCCCGGTGACCGGGATGTACTGCCTGCCGATCGTGTCCTGCGTCGGCTTCTCGATCGACCGGGACGGGAAGTTCTCGGAGTCCTATACCGATTTCTTTGACAACCTTGCGTGGGACGAGGTTCGCCAGCGCGCGCAGCGCAAGGCGATCGAGATGCGCAGCCAGGGCTGGTCCGGCGCTGCGATGCTGCCCTATTCAGAGCTGGAATATGGCGGCTTCCGCGACACGGTATCCGGATTGCTGAAGCGCTTCCGGCTGCGCGAGGAGCCCAAGCCACAAGCGGCGGAGTAGGGCCGCGCGTGCCCGGCTACACGGTTGCGGTGCCGTGCTCGCGCGCGAACGCGCCGCCGGGGATCGCCGACAGCAGCGCCTGCGTATAGGGATGCTGCGGCTTGCCGAATACCTCGGCGGTCAGCCCTTGCTCGACCACGGCGCCATCCTTCATCACGGCGACGAGATCGCAGATCTGGGCGGCGACGCGCAGATCATGGGTGATGAAGATGATGGAGAGGCCGAGCTGCTGCCGCAGCCCGGCGAGCAGGTTCAGCACCTGCGCCTGCACTGAGACGTCGAGCGCCGAGACCGGCTCGTCGGCGACCAGCACGTCGGGCTTCAGCGCCAGTGCCCGCGCCAGCCCGATGCGCTGGCGCTGGCCGCCGGAAAATTCGTGCGGAAAACGGTCGCCGGCGGATGGATCGAGCCCGACCAGCTCGAACAGCTTTCGCGCGTCCGCGATCGCGGTGGCGCGGTCGGTGCCGTGCACGATCGGCCCCTGCGCCACCAGCTCGGCCGCCTTGCGGCGCGGGTTGAGCGAGGCGAACGGATCCTGGAACACCATCTGGATGTGGCGAGTCTCGCCGCGCACTTCATCGCGCGTGAGCTTGGCCCAGTCCTTGCCGTCGAGCAGGATCGATCCGGCGTCGGGATCGATCAGCCGCACGATGCAGCGCGCCAGCGTCGATTTGCCCGACCCGGACTCGCCGACGATGCCGAGCGTCGCGCCACGCGGCAGTTGCAGCGAGACATTCTTCACCGCGTCCGTGACTCGCGCGCCGCGGCCGAGGAAGCCGCCGGTGCGGTAGGTTTTTGAGACGCCGTCGATGGTCAGGATGCTCTTGCCGGAGAGCAGCCGCGGCGGCGGTGCATTCAGCGGCGGAACGGCGGCGATCAGCTGTTTTGTATAACTGTGCTGCGGATCGTTCAGCACCTTCTCCGCCGCGCCCTGTTCGACGATCACGCCGTGCTGCATCACCACCACGCGGTCGGCGATCTCGGCGACCACGCCGAAATCGTGGGTGATGAACAGCACCGCCGTCTTCTTGCGCTGCTGCAGATCGCGGATCAGTTTCAAGATCTGCGCCTGCGTGGTGACGTCGAGCGCGGTGGTCGGCTCGTCCGCGATCAGCAGCTTCGGATCGAGCGCCAGCGCCATCGCGATCATGGCGCGCTGGCGCTGGCCGCCGGAGAGCTCGTGCGGATAGGCCTTTGCCGCGGCCTTCGGATCGGGAATCCGGACGTCCTCGAGCAGCGCCTGCACCCGTGCCGCGATCTCGGCCTTCGAGAGTTGTGTGTGGATCGCAAACATCTCGCCGATCTGGTCGCCGATGGTGCGCAGCGGATTGAGCGCCGTCATCGGCTCCTGAAAAATCATCGCGATGCCGGCGCCGCGGACCTCGCGCATCTCGCCCGGATCGGCAGCGCAGAGGTCGCGGCCGCCGAACATCATCCGGCCCCGTTGGATGCTCACTTCGTTCGGCAACAGCCGCATGATGGTGTTGGCCATCATCGACTTGCCGGAGCCGGATTCGCCGACCACGCAGAGGATCTCGTTGGAAGCGATCGACAGCGAGACATCGGACAGCGCGTGCGGCCGGTCGGCGCCTCTCGGCAGGCGCACGGTCAAGGCGTCGAGCGAAAGGACGGTGTCGCTCATCGGCTCTTCAGCCTCGGATTGAGCGCATCGTTGAGGCCCTGGCCGACCAGCGAGACCGCGAGCACGGTGACGAGGATCGCGATGCCGGGGATCGCCGAGACATACCACTGCACGCGGAGCACGTCGCGGCCGAGCCCGATCAGATTGCCCCAGGAGGCGACGTTGGGATCGGATAGCCGCAGGAAGGCCAGCGCGCTTTCCAGGAGGATCGCGACCGCCATCACCACGCTGGCATAGACGATGACCGGCGGCAGCGCGTTGGGCAGGATCTCGCCGAGGATCAGCTGCACGTCCCGCATGCCGAGGGTCTTGCCGGCCTGGACGAATTCGCGGTTGCGCAGCGACAGGAACTCGGCGCGGGTCAGCCGCGCCGGCGCCGGCCACGACACCACGCCGACCGCGATCGTCACCGTGGTCAGGGTCGAGCCGAACACCGCGACCAGCACCAGCAGCAGCACGAAGTTCGGCAAGGTCTGGAACGCCTCGGTGATCCGCATCAGGACGTTGTCGACCCAGCCGCCGTAATAGCCGGCGAAGGCGCCGACCAGGATGCCGATCAGGATCGCGATCGCGGTGGCGACGCCGCCGATCAAGAGCGAAATCCGCGCGCCGTAGAAGATCTGCGCGGCGATGTCGCGTCCGGAATTGTCGGTGCCGAGCAGGAAGCGCGGATTGGAGAATGGCCAGATCAGCGGCCGTCCCGCCAGCGCCAGCGGATCGCGCGGGTAGAGCAAGCCGGCGCTGACCGCCATCGCGATCACCAGCAGCAGCAGGATCAGGCCGATCACGGCGGCCGGGCTGCGGAAGTAGCGCTTCATTGCGTCCATGGTCAGCCCTCCGCCGCGATGCGCGGATCGAGCCGCGCGTAGAGCAGGTCGACGACGAAGTTCACGGTGATGACGAGCAGCGCCGAGACGAACACGATGCCGAGCAGGGTGTTGAGGTCGCGCTGCACCACGGATTCATAGGCGAGCCGGCCGAGACCCGGCAGCGAGAACACGCTTTCGACCACGACGGAGCCGCCGAGCATGGTGCCGGCCTGCAGCCCGATCAGCGTCACCATCGGCAAGAGCGCATTTCGCAGCACATGGCGGGTGATGACGTGGGTCTCGTCCAGTCCCTTGGCGCGGGCGGTGCGGACAAAGTCGAGATTGAGCACCTCCAGCATCGAGGCGCGCATGATGCGCAGGTAAATCGCGAGGAAGATCAGCCCGAGCGTCAGCGTCGGCAGCACCAGATGGGCGGCGATGTCGAGCGCGCGCCAGATTCCGGTCTGCACCGTGCCGATGTCCTCGAAGCCGCCCGGCGGCAGCCATTGCAGATAGACCGAGAACACCACGATCGCCATCAGGCCGAACCAGAACGAGGGCGTGGCGTAGAAGATCAGGCCGAGCGTTGAGATCAGCGTATCCGGCCAGCGGTTGACGCCGCGCGATGCGATCACGCCGAACACCAGGCCGAAGAAGAACGCGAACGACAGCGAGGCGGTCATCAGCAGGATGGTCGGCGGCAGCCGTTCCAGGATCACGGTCGCCACCGGCTTGCCGTAGATCGAGGAGAAGCCGAGGTCGAGCCGCACCAGCCGCCACAGGTAATTGGCGAGCTGCGCAGGAACCGAGAGGTCAAGCCCGTAGAACTCGCGCAGCTGTTTTGCGGTCGCGGCATCGCCGCCGCCCATCTGCGCCATCAGCGCGTCGACGGTGTCGCCCGGCGCCAGCTGCAGCAGCAGGAACACGCCGATCAGGATCAGGAACAGGGTCGGGATCGAGGCGGCCAGCCGCCGCCCCGCAAGGCTCAGGATGCGCATCGGTTATCTATAGCGGTTTCGAACGAAGTGGACACCGGTTCGGATCAGATTGGCGCTGGCCGCACAATCACCTCTCCCCGCCTGCGGGGAGAGGTCGGATCGCATCGCAAGATGCGATCCGGGTGAGGGGGTACAGGTCCATCGATGGATCGATCTCGCGGAGAGAGCCCCTCACCCCGACCCTCTAAGAGCGAGCTTCGCTCGTCTCGACCCCGTGAAGAACGGGGAGAGGGGGAAGGAGACACCGCCGTGAGCGTCAGATCGCCTCACGCGGAAAGCCAGAGATCGTGCCAGCTGGTCGAGCCCCAGCGCGGGGTGTTGGAGTGGTTGCGCGCCTTGGCCGTGATCACGGTGACGAAGATCTGCTCGATCGGCATCCAGACCGGCAGCTCGGTGTTCACCTCCTTGACGAACTCGGCATAGAGCGCCTTGCGCTTGACCGGGTCAAGCTCGGTGAGGGCATTGTCGATGGTGCCGTCGACGGTCTTGTCCTCCCAGCCCCACTGGTTGGTCCAGGGCGCCCCCTTGGGCTGGCCGGAGCGGTACCACACCGTGGTCGAGACCGCGGGATCGTTGCGGTACTGGTGCCAGCCGGTGGCGAGGTCGAAGGCGTGCTCGTCATAGACCTGCTTGAGGAAGCCGCCGCCGTCGTTGCGCACGATGTCGACCTGGATGCCGACTTCTCCCAGCGACTGCTGGATGAAGGTCGACCACAGCGAGATGTCCTCGCCCCACGGCGCCGGCAGCAGCTTTAGCGTGAAGCGGTTGCCGCCGGAGGCCTTGAAGCCAGCCTCGTCGAGCAGCGCGATCGCCTTGGCTTTGTCGTAAGGGTATTGCGGCGTGTTCGGCCCGGGATAAAAGTCGGTCGAGATCGAGGGGATCGGCCCGGTGCCGAGTTTTGCAAAGTCGCCGAGGAAGTTGTCGATGAAGAACGGCACGTTGATCGCGTGCGCGATGGCGCGGCGGACGCGGATGTCGGACAATTCCTTGCGGCGGAAGTTGAACTCGATGGTGTTGGTGCGGGCGTTGCCCTCATTGCCCTTGGTCGAGACGACGAAGCGCTTGTCCTTGGAAAGCCGCGCCATGTCCGAGATGGTCAGCCCGGAGAACGGGCTATAATGCAGCTCGCCGGCCTCCATCTGCGCCGCCGCGGCCGCGCGGTCGGTGATCACCTTCCAGACGATGCGATCGAGATAGGGCGCGTTCGGCCGCCAGTAATCCGGGTTGCGGTCGGCAATGATGTACTGCCCGCGCTCATATTTGACGAATTTGAACGGGCCGGTGCCGACCGGGGCGAGGTTGGTCGGGTTCTGCCTGATGTCGCCGCTCTCATAGAGATGCTTGGCGGAGACGTAGCCGAGGTCGGGCAGGGCGCGCAGCAACAGGTTCAGCGGCATCGGCCGCTCGTAGCGGAAGATCGCGGTCTGCGGATCGGGCGTGTCGACCGCGGTCAGGAACAGCTGCAGGGTCGATCCGTAGTTGAGGATCTTCTTCCACATGTTCATCGCGGTGAAGGCGACGTCATCAGAGGTGAACGGCTTGCCGTCGTGCCAGGTGACGCCCTTGCGCAGCTTGAAGGTGACGGTCTTGCCGTCAGGCGCAGCCTCCCAGCTCTCGGCGAGCACGCCGACCGGCTGGCCGTTGGCGTCGAGGTCGACCAGGTTCTCCTGAATCTTGCCGCCGATGATGTAGACGCCGGTGGAGGCCTGGATGCTCGGATTGAGCTGGCGCTGCTCGGCGCCGTAATGGACGTTGAACACGCCGCCCTTGCGCGGAGCCTCCTGCGCAAAAGCCCGCATCGGATTGATGACGTTGGCCGCGATCGCGGCCGAGGTCAAAAGGGCGGTGCGGCGGTTGATCTCGAGGCGGGTCAAATCCATACGCTGGTCTCCAAAGCTACATCAACGCTTACATAAGCGGCCCGCCGGCTGGCGGCGGGCGGGCTTCGGCCGATGTTACCTTGGATTGGGAACCCGAGTCATTTTCTAATGGCTCGGCCTTTTGGACGATCGTTTTCGAAACCTGAAGTGGCGTAGCGCGCCGCTGCGCAACTCGCATTGCGCCTGCGCGCGACCGCGCACCTCTCGTCGGCTAGCGCATCTTGATTCGCTCCAGAGCGCATTTCCCGCAGGCCGCGAGGCGCGCAAACCCTGTAATTTCAGGGGTCGGAAGTGCCTTGACTTGGAAAAACCGCGAAAAAAGTGCTGATTCGGGGGCTTTCCACAGCGATATTGCTGTGGGGAGTGCAGAAAACCCTGTTTTTTTCGGCGTTTTCCGCCATATCGTGCCAACTCCAGAATCAATGGAGCAACCATGGCTACCCAATTGTCGAAGTCGCAAGTGATCGAGAAGATCGCGACCACCACCGAACTTTCCAAGCGCGACGTCAAGAACGTCTTGGACTCACTGGTCGATGTCGGCCACAAGGAGCTGAAGAAGAGCGGGGTGTTCCTCGTCCCCGGCTTCGCCAAGTTCGTCGTGGTCAAGAAGCCTGCGACCAAGGCGCGCAAGGGCACCAACCCCTTCACGGGCGAAGAGATGATGTTCAAGGCCAAGCCGGCCCGGAAGATCGTCCGCGCCCGGCCGGTCAAGGCCGCCAAGGACGCGGTTTAAGATCGAAAGGCCTCCGGTGACGGAGGCCTTTTGCTTTTGAGCGACGACTTGCGTGGTCACATCGCAAGCTGGGCGGGCTCCCTCTCCCCGCGTGCGCGGAGAGGTGAAGGAAGCCGCACCCTATGTGGCGTCGCTCAGACCACCGGCGATCGGCCGCCATCGACATTGATGGCGGTGCCGGTGATGTAGGAGCCTTGCTCGGAGGCGAGCAGGCAGGCGAGGTTGGCGAATTCTTCCGCCGTGCCGATGCGGCCGAGCGGCGTGCCCTTGGCGAGGCCCTTCGCGAACTCCTCGAAATCCGTGTTCGGCGCCGTGGCGGCGTGGCGCTTGACCCATTGATCGCTCATGATCAGGCCGACCAAGAGCGCATTCACCAGGATGTTGTGCTCGCCGCCTTCGTTGGCCATCACCTTGGTCAGCGCCATGCCGGCCGCGCGCGACACCGAGGTCGGCGCCGAGTTGCCCGCCGGCGCCTTGGCGAAGGTGTTGAGCACGTTGATGATGCGGCCCCATTTGCGCTGCTTCATGCCGCCCCAGACCAGCCGGCTGAAGCGGATTGCCGCGAACAGTTTGAGGTCAAAATCCTCCTGCCAGGCCTCGTCGCTGATGTTCTCGAACGCCAGCGTGCGCGCCGTGCCGGCATTGTTGACGAGCACGTCGATCTTGCCGAAATCGGCGACGATCCTGTCGTGGGCGGTCTTGATGTCGGCCGCCTTCGAGACGTCGCAGACATAATCGCGCACCGCGAGCTCGTCTTTGGCGAGCGCCTCGCGCGCCGCGGCGAGGTCGGCGGCGCCACGGGCGAGGATCGCGACCTTGGCGCCGGACTCGGCAAACCGCCGCGCCACCGCGATCCCGATGCCCTTGCTGCCGCCGGTCACCACCGCGACGCGGTCCTTCATTGATAGTTGCATGGTTCTCTCTCCCTGTTGTCGTTGCGGGCGGCGAAGAAATTCTTCCGCACCGATGCTGCGTGAAACGCTTGAGCCGGAAACCGTCGATCTTTGAAATTGCTGCGATCGGCAAAATCAAACACGCTTTCTCATCCTTACTGTCTTTCGAAGGGGAAAGCGAGCATGCGAAATTGGCTGGGTCGAGGTCTCGCGCTGGCGATCGCCGGCTTGCTCGCAGGATGGAACGCGCTGCCATCCGCGCAAGCCAGGGACAAAGTGTTTCGCGTCGCATTCCAGAAGGGCGGCGGCAATCTGATCTTTCTCAAGGAGCGCGGCATTCTCGAGCAGAAGCTGGCACCGCTCGGCTGGACCGTAAGCTGGAACGAATTCCAGGCCGGTCCGCAACTGCTCGAATCCCTGAACATCGGTGCGGCCGATTTCGGCCCGGTGGGCGAGGCGCCGCCGATCTTCGCGCAGGCCGCCGGCGCCAGCATCGTCTACGCCGGATACGAGCCGGCCTCGCCCCGCAACGAGGCGATCATCGTTCCCAAGGACAGCCCGATCAAGACGATTGCTGACCTGCGCAAGAAGCGCGTCGCGCTGAACAAGGGATCGAACGTCAACTACTTCCTGGTACGCGCGCTGGAGGCCAACGGCCTGACCTATCAGGATGTCGAGCCGGTCTATCTCGCGCCGGCGGATGCGCGGGCGGCGTTCGAACGCGGCGCGGTGGATGCCTGGGTGATCTGGGATCCCTATTATGCCGCAGCCGAAATCGGTCTCGGCGCCCGCAGCGTCGCGGATGCGACCGGACTTGCCGCCAACGTCTCCTTCTACATCGCCGCGCGCGCGATCGCGGAGGAGAACCCGAAGGTGCTGACCACAGTGCTGGCGGCGATCGACGAGATCGATGTCTGGATCAGGGACAATCGCAAGCAGTACGCCGCCGAGCTCAGCCCGAAGATCGGCCTTCCCGCCGACATCATCGAACGCTCGGTCAACCGTGCCGAGCTTGGCGCCCGTCGGGTGGATGCCGCCGTGCTCGCCGAGCAGCAGAAGATCGCCGACGTCTTCACCCGCCTCAAACTGATCCCGAAGGCGATCAACGTCTTCGATGCGGAATGGAAGACGGAGTGAACCGTCGCCTTCTTAAGGCGGCGGTCCGTTCCGAAGCCTTGACACGTGCAGTTCGCTAGGGCTCGTTCGTCTCGTCGGGCAGTTCCGCGACCAGAAAGCGACCGGAGCCGTCGGCAAGCTCGTCGGCCAGGCCGCGATAGAGCGCGGCCTCCGCGGTCGTGGCGACGCGGATGCGGGCGTGCTCGCACCATTCAGATGCGCGGCGCCGGCGCAGGAAATCATCAAGCGCAGCGGCGAGCCATGGTGCCTGGAGCAGCGCCTGCGCCTGCGCCAGGCTCGCCGCCTCGAACGCGAATGCGGCGGCCTGGCGAGTCTCCACCACAAACACTGATCGTCGTGCGTATGCCATGACGGGTGAACCTAGAGCGAAATCATCACCAGCAGCGTCATGCAGGCCAGATGCGCGGCGACGATCAGTGCAAGATGGAGCGGACCGGACATGGGCGTCTCCGTGTTGCGCGGTGAGGTGAGCACCGCTCGTTGGCTCCCTCACCCTGAAAGGGGGAGGGTGGGGTGGGGGTAACTCTCCGCGAGCGCTGGTGTTGGTGGAGGCATGATCCCCACCCGGTCTGCGCTTTCGCGCAGCCCGACCTCCCCTTTTCAAGGGGAGGTTAGAGGCCGCGCCGTCAGTTCAGGCTTGCGCTCGCGGTAAAGCTGCGGTCGACCGCCTTGCTGACATCCAGCGTCTTGCCGAGGATGCCGTAGCGCGTCGCGCGGTCGGAGGCGGCCTGCACCTCCTTCACCACGGCTTCATCGATCGCGATCGGGCTGGTTTTTTGGGCAGTGTAGGCGGCGAGCAGCACGTCCTCCGGCAGTTTTGTCAGTTCCGCGGTGCTCTTCGCGTATTCGGCGAGATGATCCAGCGACCACAGCCGCGCCTTGTTCAACCGCTGCACCAGGTCCTGCACCGCCGCGCGCTTGGTCGCGATTGCATTGTCGGAGGCGACGATGAAGGTGATGGTCGGCGTCAGGCCCTCGCCGTCGGCGACGATGCGCGCCTTGTCCTTCAGCGTCGCGTAGGAGATGTAGGGCTCCCACACCGCCCAAGCGTCGATCGAGCCGGCGACGAGTGCGATCTTGGCGTCGACCGGGCCGAGCGGCGCGAAGGTCGCGTCGTCGATCTTGTGGCCGGCCTTCTCCAGCGTTGCGTCGATCAGGAACTGGCCCCAGCCGCCGCGGGTGCCGGCGAGCCGCTTGCCCTTGAGGTCGGCCGCCGTCCTAATCGATGAATCGCCGCGCACCAGGATCGCCTGCGTACGCGCGTCGGAGCGCGTGCCGCCGATGGCCTTGATCGGTGCGCCCGATGCATAGACCGTGAGGAACGACAGGTCGCCGGTATAGCCGACGTCGAGCGCTCCGGCGTTGATTGCTTCGAGGATCGGCGCCGCTGCTGGGAATTCCGACCATTCGATCTTGTAAGGCAGGTCCTTGGCGAGACCGGAAATCTCCAGCAGCGAGCGGTTGCCGCCCTTCTGGTCGCCGACCTTCAGCACGACGGCGTCAGCCGCCAACGCTGTGACAGACGTCGACAGCGCGATCGCGGCCGCGATCAGCACGGCCGTGGTGCGGCGGGTGAGGGAATGGGAGGAGCCCGAGCGGGCGAGTTTGCGCATGTCCATTTTCTTTCTGATTCATTCGCTGCCCGGCAACAAGCGCGTCAGCGTCCGATCAGGTTGATGAGCAAACGGTTCGCCGTCAACGAAACGGAAAACTGTATTGCCGTGCCGGCGAGCAACGACGATCTCGTCCGGCGTAGCGTTTGTAGAAGACCTGATGCGGACGACCGCAGAGCGCTCAGATTTGATGCAACGACAACCGCTGCGTCGCGAGTCTGCGCGCTGACATCGGCAAAAATCCTTTCGTCGTCGCGCGATGTGTTCGTGGTGAGAAACGCTGTCGCGCCGACAACATTCGAAATTCCATTTCATTGACGATGAACCTGCCGCGCCGCATCATTTGCGCGTTGCTTGGTGCAATAGCGCCGGAGAAATCCGCTTTTTCTGGACCATGAGCTTTGGACGGCGGTGCGCGCAGACGGAGGCATTTGCGCGCGGGGCGGAGCCTTGCCGAAATGCAGGAGTGATGATGTCTACTGACAACAAGAAGACGGTGATGGATCGCCGCACATTGCTGCGCGCGGGCGCCGCCGCGGCCTTTGCGGCGCCGATCGGGGCTTACGGTGCGCAGGCCTTCACGCCGCGCGCAATCGCGCCGGCGATCGACTTCTCGGAATTCCCGATCTGCAAGACCGCCTCTGATGCGCCGCCGCTGACCGGCGCACCGCGCAAGCTGAAACTGTCGTGGAACGCGGGCGCGGTCTGCCTCGCGCCGCTGCCGGTCGCGATCGATCACGGCTTCTTCCAGAAGCAGAACCTCGACGTCGAGCTGGTCAACTGTTCCGGCTCGACCGATCAGCTGCTGGAGGCGATCGCCACCGGCAAGAGCGACGCCGGCCTCGGCATGGCGCTGCGCTGGCTCAAGCCGCTGGAGCAGGGTTTTGATGTCAAGATCGCCGCCGGCACCCATGGCGGCTGCATGCGGGTGCTGACCCGGACCAATTCCGGCGTCGGCAAGCTCGCCGACCTCAAGGGCAAGATCGTCGCGGTCGGCGATCTCGCCGGGCCCGACAAGAACTTCTTCTCGATCCAGCTGTCCAAGCTCGGCATCGATCCGGTCAGGGATGTCGACTGGCGCGCCTATCCCGGCAATCTGCTCAACGTCGCGGTCGAGAAGGGCGAAGTGCAGGCGTTCCTGTCATCGGATCCGCTGGCCTATCTCTGGCTGAAGGATCCGCAATACAAGGAGGTCGCCTCCAATCTCGACGGCGAGTATCGCGACAAGAGCTGCTGCATCGTCGGCCTGCGCGGCAGTTTGGTACGGGAAGAACCTCACGTCGCGCGCGCCATCACCCAGGCGCTGCTCGATGCTGCGATGTTCACCGCGCAGAATCCGGACAAGGCGGCAAAATCGTTCCAGCCCTATGCGCCGAAGGCGGCGAGCCTCGCCGACCTCGAGGCGATGGCGCGCTACCACACCCATCACCATCATCCGACCGGCGCGGTGCTCAAGAGCGAGCTGAAGGGCTACGCCGACGATTTGAAATCGGTCCAGGTGTTCAAGACGAGCACCGACACGGCCAAATTCGCGGAGCGGATCTATGTCGACGTATTCAGTGTCTGACACGACGGCGCCGCGCACAGCGGCGTCGTTCATCAATTTGCGCGATGGCAGCTACGGTGTGGGTCTCGCCGCGAGCCTGGCCTGGCTTGCCTTCGGGCTGTCATGCCTGTACTGGCCCGATGTCGGCGACTGGTCGCGGACCGAGTCGCTCGGCATCGGCGCGATCGTGATCGCGGCGTTCATCCTGTTCGGCACGGTCAGCGCGGACTACCTCGGCGGTGCCGGGCAGGCGTTGCGCAAGCGGGCGCCGTGGCTGGTCGCGTTCGGCGCCTTCGTCACGGTGTGGGAGGTCGCCACCGCAAAATTCGCCTGGCTGCCGCTGCCGTTCTTCCCGCCGCCGCAGGCGATCCTCGAGGTCTATACCGACGACCTGCCAAAGCTGCTCGACAGCGTGTTCGCCTCGGTCAAGCTGCAACTCGGCGGCTATCTCATCGGCGCGACGGTCGGTTTCGTCACCGGCGTCTCGATCGGCTGGTCGCAGAGGGTCGGCTACTGGGTGCATCCGGTGCTGCGCTTCATCGGCCCGCTGCCGGCCACCGCCTGGCTGCCGATCGCCTTCTTCACCTTTCCGTCGAGCTGGAGCGCCTCGACCTTCCTGATCGCGCTCGCCACCGGTTTTCCGGTCACGGTGTTGACCTGGTCCGGTGTCGCGAGCGTCAGCAGCGCCTATTACGACGTCGCGCGCACGCTCGGCGCAAAGCCGTCGTTCCTGGTGCTGAAGGTCGCGATCCCCGCTGCGCTGCCGCATGTGTTCGTCGGGCTGTTCATGGGGCTCGGCTCGTCTTTTGCCGTGCTTGTCGTCGCCGAGATGATCGGCGTCAAGGCTGGGCTCGGCTGGTACCTGCAATGGGCGCAGGGCTGGGCCGCCTATGCCAACATGTATGCGGCACTGATCGTGATGTCGCTGCTCTGCTCCGGCGCGATCACCTTGCTGTTCCGCACCCGCGATCGCCTGCTGGTCTGGCAGAAGGGAACAGTCAAATGGTAGCGCAGGCCACAGCTCTAGCCACAGCCGAAGCGATCACCTATCCCGCCGTCGGCGCCGAGCTCGATATCGAGGGCATCAGCCACGCCTTCGACATCGACGGCGCTGATCTGCCGGTGCTCGACAACGTCAACCTCGCGATCGCGCCCGGCGAGTTCGTCGCGCTGCTCGGCCCATCCGGCTGCGGCAAGTCGACTTTGCTGCGGCTGGTGGCCGGGCTGGAGAAGCCGCGCAGCGGCGTGCTGCGCGAGGACGAGGCACGCATCACCGGCCCGCATCCGTCGCGCGTCGTCGTGTTCCAGGATCCGACGCTGTTTCCGTGGCGCTCGGTCTGGGACAATGTCGCGCTCGGGCTGGAGGCGCAGGGCATCTTGAAGGCGCAGCGGCACCGGGTCGATGATGTCATCGAGCTGGTCGGCCTGGCCTCGTTCCGCAACGCCTATCCGCACCAGCTCTCCGGCGGCATGGCGCAGCGCGTGGCGCTGGCGCGCGCGCTGGTCAACGATCCAAAAATCCTGGTGCTCGACGAGCCGCTCGGCAAGCTCGACTCGCTGACCCGGATCGCGATGCAGTCCGAGCTCGTTGCGCTGTGGCAGCGCAAGGGCTTTACCACGTTGCTGGTCACTCACGATGTCGAGGAGGCGCTGGTGCTCGCCAATCGCGTCATCGTGCTCTCCGACCGCCCGGCGCGGATCAAGGCCGACATCGCGGTCGCGCGGCCGTATCCTCGGCATCGCGGCGACCCTTATCTGGCCGAGCTGCGCAAGCAGATCCTCGGCCTGCTCGGACTGGAGGCGACATGGTGATCACCGTAGCCAAGGAGCTGCCGCCGGCCTACGAGCCGGAGCACATCGCGCGCGCCCTCAAGCTCGCCGATGTCATCGCCGCGCGTGCGCCGGCGCATGACCGCGACGCCAGCTTCCCGTTCGAGAATTTCGCCGATCTGGCGCGCGAGGGGCTGCTGGCGCTGACGGTGCCGGCGGCGCTCGGCGGCATCGGGGCGGGCGCCCGCGACGCCGCGCGGGTGCTCGGCATCATCGGCAAGGCCGATCCATCGACCGCGCTGGTGCTGTCGATGCACTACATCCAGCACCTGGTGATGGCGCGCAGCACGCGCTGGCCCGGCCGGCTCTCGCGCAAGCTCGCGAAGGAGACGGTCGAGGGCGTGGCGCTGATCAACGCGCTCCGGGTCGAGCCCGAGCTCGGCTCGCCGGCGCGCGGCGGCCTGCCGGCGACGACAGCGCGGCGCACCGCGACCGGCTGGCGGCTCTCCGGCAAGAAGATCTATTCGACCGGCGCGCCGATCCTGAAATGGTACGCGGTCTGGGCCAGGACCGACGAGCCGGAGACCCGTGTCGGACTGTTTCTGGTCCCGGCCGGATTGCCGGGAACGCGGATCGAGGAGAGCTGGGACCATCTCGGCCTGCGCGCCAGCGGCAGCCACACCGTGGTCTTCGACGACGTGGTGTTCCCGCTTGATTCCGAGATCGACGTCCGCAAGCCCGACGACTGGAAGGTTCCGGACTTCACGCAAAGCACCGTGCACGCGATCTTCGTCGCCGCGATCTATGACGGCGTCGCCCGCGCGGCGCGCGACTGGCTGGTCAACTTCCTGCAGGAGCGGGTGCCGGCCAATCTCGGCGCGCCGCTGGCGAGCCTGCCGCGGGTGCAGGAGGTGGTCGGCGGTATCGAGGCGCGCCTTGCCGTCAACGCGCGCCTGATCGAGAGCTTTGCCTCCGATTTCGATGACGGCTTCCAGCTCACCGCGATCGAGTCTAACATCATCAAGCTGACCGTGACCAACAACGCCGTCAAAGCGGTGGAGGACGCCTTGCAGCTCGCCAGCAACCACGGCCTGTCGCGAACCAATCCGCTGGAGCGGCATTATCGCGACGTGCTGTGCGGCCGCGTCCACACCCCGCAGGACGATTCCACCCGTGTCTCCGCCGGACGCCTGGCGCTGGGCGTCTGAAACAACAGCCAAACAACAACGGAGTTTTTCATGTCGGTCGAGTTCATCGGCTTCATCACCAACAACAATTCGTCCGAGACCATCGTCCGATCAGGTCCGGTGCTCGACCCGCCCTATATCGAGACGGTCGCCAAGGCCCATGAGCTCGCCGGCTTCGACCGCGCGCTGCTCGCGTTCCATTCGACCACGCCCGATGCGTTGCAGGTCGCACAGCACGTGCTGACCATCACCAAGACGCTCAAGGTAATGATCGCGCAGCGCCCGGGGTTCACCGCGCCGACGCTGCTGGCGCGCCAGCTCGCGACGCTGGACCAGCTCTATGGCGGCCGTGTCTCGCTGCACGTCATCACCGGCGGCAACGCCATCGAGCTGCGCCAGGACGGCAACACGCTCGACGACAAGGACGAGCGCTACGCCCGCACCGAGGAATTTTTGGACATCGTGCGGCTGGAATGGACCAGCGAAAAGCCGTTCAGCTACAGCGGCAAGTATTACAACGTCGAGAACGGATTCTCGCAGGTGAAGCCGTTGCAGAAGGGCGGCATCTACACCTTCGTCGGCGGCGGTTCGGATGCCGCGGTCGAGGTCGCCGGCAAGCATGCCGACACCTTTGCGCTGTGGGGCGAATCCTACGCCCAGGTGCGTGACGTCACGGCGCGGGTGCGCGCCGCGGCGGCCAAGCATGGCCGTCCGACGCCGCGCTTCAGCCTGTCGGTGCGGCCGATCCTTGCCGACACCGAGGAGAAGGCGTGGAAGAAGGCAGATGCGATCCTCGAGCGCGCCACCGCGCTGCAGGACAAGACCGGCTACCGCCGGCCCAACCACGCCACCGACGGCGCCAAGCGGCTGCTGGCGCTGGCCGATCAAGGCACGCGCATCGACAAGCGGTTGTGGACCGAGATCGCAAAGCTCACCGGCGCCAACAGCAACACCACTGCGCTGGTCGGCACGCCCGAGCAGGTCGCCGAGGTGTTCGGCGATTACTACGATCTCGGCATCAGCCACTTCCTGATCCGCGGCTTCGATCCGCTGGTCGATGCGATCGACTACGGCCGCGAGCTGATCCCGCTGACGCGCAAGCTGATCGCCGCGCGCGACGAGCAGCGCGGGATTGCCGCGGAATGATCCGGCTTGTTGTCGCGGCGGCGCTTGCGCTCGCCGCTCTCGACGTCGCCGCCGCGCAGACGCTGCGCGTCGGCGACCAGAAGGGCAATTCGCAGGCCGTGATGGAAGCGGCCGGCGTGCTGAAGGACGTCCCTTACAGGATCGAATGGAAGGAGTTTGCCGCGGCGGCGCCGCTGCTGGAAGCGCTGGGGGCGGGCGCAATCGACACCGGCCTGGTCGGCGATGCACCGTTCACCTTTGCCGCCGCCGCGAAGATTCCGGTCAAGGCGATTGCCGCGGTCAGGCAGTCGCGCGCGGGCCTTGCGATCGTGGTGCCGGAAAACTCCGCGATCAGGAGCTTTGACGACCTGCGCGGCAAGAAGATCGCGACCGGCCGCGGCTCGATCGGCCACCAGCTGATCCTGGCGGCGCTGGAGGCGCGCGGCTGGCAGGCGAGCGACGTGCAGATCGTGTTCCTCGCACCGTCGGACGCCAAGGTCGCCTATACGCAAGGCTCGGTCGACGCCTGGTCGACCTGGGAGCCCTATGTCAGCCAGGAGGAGGTGCTGTTCAAGTCACGCCTCGTGATCACGGCCGACGGCCTCACGCCGGGCCTTGGTTTTCAGGTGGCGACGCCTGATGCGATCAAGGACAAGCGCGCGCAGCTCGAGGATTTCGTGCGCCGGTTGGCGGCCGCGCGCGCGTGGTCGCAGAGCAATGTCGAGAGCTATGCCGCGACCTGGGGCAAGCTGATGAACATCCCGCCGGCGGTGCCGCTGAACTGGCTGACGCGGGCAAAGATCCGCATCGCGCCGATCGACGACGACGTGGTCGCCGACGAGCAGAAAACCATCGACCTCTACGACCGCTGGGGCCTGATCCGGCAGAAGGTGAACGCGGCGGAGATCGTCGACCGCTCGTTCGGCGCGGCGATCGAACAGGGCGCCGGGCTGTAGCTTCGAGCCACTGAACCTTCCCCGTCATTGCGAGCAAAGCGAAGCAATCCATCGAGCCGCATATGCGGAGGGATGGATTGCTTCGTCGCTACCGCTCCTCGCAATGACGGGGGCGGGGTCTCGCATGAAGGCACGACCGACTGCGACCTGCGACTAACGAAACCGTGATCCCAAAAATATCCATTCGTCGGCGCGCGGAAGCCCGGCAAGGATTTTCTCCATTCCCGACCCGCCAAAACCGCAACGTTGCTATTTTCGCCGCGGCCTTGCCGCTCTCTTCCGCGCCGCCAAAATCAAGCAGACGAACAATCGAGTCCGGGAGATCACCATGGGCCTTCAAGAAACTCGCATCGAGTCGTTGCCGTTTGTTACCGCCGAACTCAACTATCTCGCGCCGACGCCGGGCAAGCCGCGCACCTACGCCTTCGATCCACCGCCAGGCGAACCCAAATCCACCGCGCTGCCCGAACCCCACAACGTTCCGATCTTCGACGGGCGCCTGATCGCCGAAAACTTCTCGCTCGATCGCGAGGGTTTTGCCCTGGTCAAGCATCCGACCTTCGTCAAGGATTTCTACGACGACAACGAAGTCCGCAAGGTCTACTACCCCGCGGTCGAGGCGTTCCTGAAGGCGACGCTGAAGGCTGATCGCGTCCTGATCTTCGATCACACCGTGCGCAAGCGCGTTGACGGTGCAGCAGACATCCGCGGCGCCGGTCCGCGCCAGCCCGCGACCCGCGTCCATGTCGACCAGACCGACGTCTCCGGCCGCAACCGCGTGTTCGAGCATCTGCCTGACGAGGCCGAAGAGCTGGTCAAGGGCCGCGTCCAGGTGATCAATCTGTGGCGCCCGATCCGCGGTCCGCTGCGCGATTCACCGCTGGCGATGGCCGACGGCACTACCGTGGCGCCGGAGGATCTCGTCGCCTCCGACCTGATCTATCCGAACCGCAGCGGCGAGACCTATTCGGTGAAGTACAACCCGAACCATCGCTGGTTTTACATTCCCGAGATGACGCCGGACGAGGCGATCCTGCTGAAATGCTACGACTCGGCGACCGATGGCCGCACCCGGTTTGGACCGCACACTGCGTTCGTCGATCCGACCACACCGGCCGATGCCGCACCGCGCGAGAGCATCGAGCTGCGCACGCTGGTGTTCCATAAGCGTTAGAAGTCACCTCGCCCCGCTTGCGGGGAGAGGTCGGATTGCATCGCAGATGCGATCCGGGTGAGGGGGAGCCTCCGCGCGTCGAACTGTCACCATTTTTGCTGAGACAGCCCCTCACCCAACCCTCTCAGAGCGAGCTTCGCTCGTCTCGACCCCGTGAAGAACGGGGAGAGGGCTAACCGGTTGGCACCGTCAGCCCAATAGTGTTACGCCGTTCCCAAAATGCTTGGGGAATGGACGGTTCATGGACGGCGTGGTGACGACAAGAGAGGCGGGGATCGGTTTCCGCGCCCTGGTTCTTGCACTCCTGGCACTCGCCTGCGGCCACATGCTGTCGACGCTGCTCAGGACGGTTCCGGCGATCAGCCTCGATTTGATGGCATCCGACTTCGGCAGCTCGCCGCAGGCGCTGGCGAGCCTCACCTCGGTCTATCATTTCGCTTTTGCCGCCTCGCAGGTGCCGGTCGGCGCCACGATGGATCGCTTTGGCGTGCGGCCGGTGTCGCTGAGCCTGCTCGCAGGTACGGTGGTGGGTACGCTGGTGTCGGCGCTGGCCACGGGTCCCACCACCTTCGTGCTTGGGCAATTCATGCTCGGCGTCGCCACCTCGGGCATGTTGATGTGCCCGATGACGCTGGCAGCCAAGCAGATGTCGGCTGCAAAATTCGGGCTGTGGTCAGGCCTGATCCTGTCGATCGGCAATATCGGCATGCTGCTGTCGGCGAGTCCGCTCGCCTTCGTGGTCGACCAGTTCGGCTGGCGCGCCGGGTTCTGGGTCTCCGCCGGCTTCGGCGTCGCCGTGCTGATCGCGGTGTTCGCGCTGGTGCCGCGGCAGCCGGCCGCGCACGCCGACGATTCCTCGCCGCTGCATCAGATGGCCGAGGTGCTGCGGCTCGGCCTGTCGCGCGGCCTGCGCGGCCTGATCGCGCTGTCGCTGGTGTCGCTCGGCGCATCGCTGACCCTGCGCGGGTTGTGGGGCGGGCCGTGGCTGATGGATGTGAAGGGGCTGACCCGCATTGAGGCCGGCAACGTGCTCGGCCTGTTCACGCTGGCGATGATCGTGGGGCCGCTCTGCATCGGCATGCTCGATCGCAAGTTCGGGCACCGTCGCACCATGGTGGCGGCCGCGCATGCGATCGCCGCGCTGCTGCTGGCGCTCCTGGCCGCCGGCGCGCCGCATCTTGCGGTCTCCAACCTGTTCGGCGTTGCCGTGATGCCGTCGCAATACGATCTCGTGCTGCTGATCCTGATCGGGCTTTCGACCTCGGCGCAGCCGCTGATCTTCGGAATGACGCGGCAGCTGGTCGACGCCCAGAACACCGGCAAGGCGCTGTCGGCGGTCAACCTCGCTTTCTTCCTCGGCGCCGCGCTGATGCAGTCGATCACCGCCGGCGTCGCGGCGCTGTTCGGCCTGCCCGCGGTGCTCCTGTACATGGCGTTCGTGCTGTTGGTCGGCGTCGTGCTGTTCTGGGTCTATACCAAAGCGTAGACCCCCGATCAGATCGACTGCGCCTGCTTGCGGACCTCGTTGGCCAGCGGCCTCAGCTGTTCGGCTGCGCCCGGCCCGACCAGACTGTAGCCCATGCCGCCGTCGGCCCAGGAAAAGCCGGCGACGTTATTGCCCGCATGCGACGCCATCGGCGCGTTCTGGTCCGTCGTCATCGGCCGGGTGAGCACGACGAGCCGGTTGCCGCGATCATCGTCATACATGAACATCGCCGCAGGACCGTGGGCGGTCGGCACCACGCGGCCGCCCATGAAGCGATAGCCCGACTTGCTCAGATCCGGCAGCTTGACCGGCTGGCGCAGCCGGCTGGAGACCCACGACACCAGCTCGGTGCTGTCGCGCAACTCGACCGGCCGGGTGCGATCCGAAGCATACACCTGGTAGGAATCGCTGGCCTCCTGGGCGAGCGCGGCAAGGCCGCTTGCCGGCGCCTGCGTCGCGCCGCGGATCGTCCAGCCACCGATGCCGCCGATCGCGAGCATCAGCATCGCTGCGATCGCCCAGCGCGCCGACGACGGACGGCGGCGCCGGCTCTCGATGATCCTCGACAGATTGAGCTGCGGCGGCAGCGGCTCCTCGGCAATCGGGCCAAGGGCCGAGCGCAGCCAGCAGCGCTGATCGGCGAAGGCGGCGACGCGCTTTGCGACGTCAGGATGGCTCTCCAGATAGGCGGCGACCTCGGCCTGCCGCTCGGGCTCGAGCGCGCGGTCGACATAGGCGTGCAGATCGTCTTCCGAGATGGGGCGAATGCTCATGAATTACTCCGCAACTGCACGACGTTTCCTCCCTGGCTGCCCGCGGGCCGTTCGAGCTCCTGCTGCAGCCGCTCGCGCGCCCGCGACAGCCGCGACATCACCGTGCCGATCGGGATGTCGAGCACCCTGGCGGCCTCCGCATAGCTCAAATCTTCGACGGCGATCAACAGCAGCACGGCGCGCTGCTCGTCGGGAAGTTTTGCCAGCTTTCCGAGGACGTCCTGATAAATCAATTTCTGCTCCTGCACGGCGCTTTCTCCGACCTCGTGCTCGCCGGCGTCGTCGATGGAGATGTGTTGGCCGCGCGTCGAGGCGCGGCGGAACTGGTTGACGGCAAGGTTGTGCAGGATGGCAAACAGCCAGGGCCGGGGACTGCCGGTGTCGCGCCGCTGGTTCCAGTGGCTGACGGCGCGCTCCAGGCAGTCCTGCACCAGATCGTCGGCCGCCGCGTGGTTGCGGACCAGCGCACGCGCATAGCGGCGCAGCGCTGGAATCACCGGCTCGATCTGGTGCAGCATGTCGCTCATGGCGTCTGGACCTGCACGACCGCGCCGAGCTTGGACGGCTCGCCGGGCGCGATGACCAGATAGCGCCGCTCGGCCTTGGCCGAGCTTTGCACGATCTGCCTGATCGGGCCAGCCGCATTGACGATCGCCGAGCCCGCCGGGTTGGTCACGAAGGCGGCGAGCGGCTCCAGCATGCCGCTGCCGTCGGCCTTGTCGGCCAGCGCGAGAACGTAATGCTGCTTCGGTTCGAGGCCGGTGACCGAGGCCTGCAGCACCTGGCTCAGCCCCTGATCGAACAGCGAGACGCTGGTCGGCGGCTTGTCGCCCTTGGCTTGCTTCTTGGGTGCCAGCGTGAGATGCGCGGCCTGGCCGGCGACGCCGAGGCCTTGCAGGTTCTGGCGATCGTCGGGGTTGGGCGCGGCGTTCGGCACGTAGGCGATCGCCTGCGGCGCCTGGCCGATCGGGATGTTTGCGATCACCTTGTTGGTCGCGGTGTCGATCGCGGCCAGCGCGTCGGCATTTTCCAAACCGACATAGATCCGCGTGCCGTCGCCGGACGGCCAGACGCCGTGCGGAAGGTTGCCGACCGGTATGATCGCGACTTGCGAGAAATCGTCGGTCCGGAATACCTTGACCTCGTTGGTGCCGCCGATCGTCACATAGGCGAATGTTCCCTTCGCCGTCTTGGCGAAATTGACGTGGTTGGTGATCGGGCCGGCGTCGATGGTCTTGATCGCGTTGAATGGCGGTTTGGCGTTGAACACCTGGGTCTTGCCGGTGTCCTTGAGCGTGAACCAGACCTGATCGCCATCGGGCGAGGCCGCGATGTTGGGGCAGAACGGGCTTTCCTGCTTCACGTTGCCGACGATCTTGTGGTCGGCGACCTCGACCACGTCGGTCTCCGGATTGAACGACGAGCAGATGTAGCCGTATTTGCCGTCGGGCGAGAAAATCTGCATGCCCGGGCCGGGCGGCACCTCGATGCGCGTGGTTTCCTTGAAGGTCTGTGGATCGATCACCGAGATGTAGTTCTCGCCGCGCACCGTGACCCACACCTCCTTGCCGTCCGGCGTGAAGAACGCCTCGTGCGGCGAGCGGCCGACATAGGTAGTGTGCTTGACCGCATTGGTCGCGGTGTCGATGAAGGTCACCGAATTCGAGCCGATCGAGACCACGGCCAGCGTGCGGTGATCGGGCGAATAGCCCATGCCGTGTACCAGCACCTGGCCCTTGTAGAGCGGGCTGAAATTGCCGGGCTGCGGATCGCCGAGCCGGATGACGCCGAGCAGCTTGTTGTCGACGGGATCGGTGACCGAGACGGTGTTGGAGAACTGCTCGGCGGCGTAGACGCGGTCGTGGTGGCTGACCGGGATGTCTGGTGCGGACGCCGCACCCGGCGCTTGCCCTGCGAATGCCGACGTCGACAGTGCGATCATGCTGGTGGCCAGCAATGCCTTCATGAAAAGACGGTTCATCACTTGGTCTCCTGCATCTTCATCTCAAGGGACATGTTCATGTGATCGTGTGCGGCCATGGCCGGGCTGGATTGTGGATTTGCGCGCGGCCCGGGTTGCGTCGGGGCAGGGCTCGTGTCGGTGACCTGCTCGCCGAGTGCGAGCTTCATCGCCTGGATTTCCTGCATCTGGTCGACGATGATTTCCTGCGCGATGCGGCGGAGCTGTTCGTTCTTGCCGTAGCGCAGCTCGATCACAGCCATGTCGATGGCGCCCTGGTGATGCGGCGTCATCATCGCGACGAAGTCGCGATCGACATCGCCGGTCGGCTTGGCGGCCATGTCGTTCATCATCTTGGTCATCGCGGTATCGTTCTCGGCGAGGAACGCGCGCTCCTCGGCCGACTGTCCGGCCGGCACCGGGTGATTGGCTTCCTGTGCCATTGCGGCCGGAGAGACGGCGAGGGCAAACAGGACGCGCGCGCCGAGCAGCGCGGCGCCGAGGCCGGGTCTGAAGAATCGCAGGATCATCTGAAACACCCTGAAGGTTGTCGTGAGGCGGCTGCCCGCCACGGCCGAGGCCGGGCCGCGCAGGCGTTGAAGCCGTCGGCTTCGTGGGTGGGACGTAGTGGCGCGAGCTCTATTCCATGGGACCGATCACGACTTGCTGATCGATCGCATCGTTCCGCCGGGTCGCCCGGTTTGCGATCGGCAAACCTCTGGCTATAAGAGGGAATTCCGGCTCCGGTCGGCCGGTCTCCGTCTCGTTTGCGCAATCGCGCCGCTACCCAAGGCAACAATGTCCAGCAAGATCGATCCGATCACCCGCTCCGTGGTCCAGCACCGTCTCTCCTCGATCGTGCGGGAGATGGGCGAGGCCATGCTGCGCACCTCCTATTCGCAGATCCTCAATTCCAGCCGCGATTTCTCCCTGGCGATCTGCGATACGCGCGGCCGGCTGATCGCGCAGGCCGATCACATCCCGGTGCATGTCGGCGCGCTGCCCTGGGCGACGCTTGCGGTCGAGGAGCGCTTCAAGGACGTCGCGCCCGGCGACGTCATCCTGCTCAACGATCCCTATCAGGGCGGCGGCAGCCACCTGCCTGATGTGACCGCGTTCGTGCCGGTGTTCGACGGCGGCAAGCGGCTGCTCTGGACCATCGTGCGCGCGCATCAAAGCGACATCGGCGGTGCCACCCACGGCGCCTACAATCCCGGCGCGACCGAGATCTATCAGGAAGGCATCCGCATTCCGCCGATCAAACTCTACGAGGCCGGCAAGCCGCGGGAGGACTTGCTCGACCTCCTGGCGCTGAACATCCGCAACCCCCGCGAATTCCGCGGCGACCTCGCTGCGATGCTGGGCGCCGCGCATCTCGGTGAGCGCCGCGTTGCAAAGCTGTTCAGCGAGTTCGGCGCCGACACTGTCGAAGCCGCGATCGAGGCCATTCTCGATGCCACCGAGCAGCAGACCCGCGCCGTGGTGTCGACCTGGAAAGACGGCGTGTTCTACGGCGAGGCGTTGCTCGATGACGACGGCCACGGCCGCACCGACATCAAGATATCAGCCAAGGTGACGAAACAGGGCAGCGACATCGAGGTCGATCTTTCCGGCTCCGATCCGCAGTCGACCAGCTTCGTCAATTCCTCGCATGCCAACATGCAGGCCGCGGTAGCGATGGCGTTCGCCTATCTGATCGACGCCGACATCCCGAAAAACACCGGCGCGCTGCGGCCGCTGAATGTGATCGCGAAGCAGGGCACCATCGTCTGGGCCGATCCCGGCCGCCCGGTGACGCTGTGCACCAGCCATCCGTCCAATGAAATCGTCGAGGCCATCATCAAGGCGATGGCGTCATCCTGTCCGGACCGCGTGATGGGCGGATGGGGCCGCCGCTTCCGCATCGCGATCCAGGGCGAGGATCCGCGCAACGGACGCAACTTCATCTGGCACATGTTCCAGGCGCGGCCCGGCGGCGGGGCCTCGATCGGCGGCGACGGCTATTCGTCGATCGGCGAGTGGCACACCGTCGGCGGCCTGAAGTTCGGCAGCATCGAGGTGGCCGAAGTGCGCTTCCCCCTGCATTTCCGCCAGCACGAATTCCGCCCCGATTCCGGCGGCGACGGCCAGCATCGCGGCGGCCTCGGGGTCGCGCTCGACATGGTGCTGGAGACGCAGAAGCCGGCCAAAGGCAACACCGCCGGCGACGGCGCGCGGCACGGCCCGTGCGGCATGCTCGGCGGCAAGGACGGCGAGCCGCATCGCTACCGCCTGCTCTCCGAAGGCCGCGAGCCGCGCGTGCTCAGGACAAAAGAGGTCGGCATCGAGCTGCGTCCCGGCGACTGTCTGGAGGTTCGCTCCTCCGGCGGCGGCGGCTGGGGCCCGCCTTCGAGGCGCTCGGCGGACGCGCGGGCGCGCGACGCCGCCCAGGGTCTGGTTTCGAAAGCGGTGTAGGGCAGTGATGTACACGATTGGAGTAGACGTCGGCGGCACCTACACCGACCTGGTTGCGACCGATCAAACCGGCCGCACCGTGTTCGCAAAGTCGCCGTCGACACCGGCCGACCAGTCGGTTGGCGTGATGGCCGGACTGGACGAGCTCGCGCGCCGGCTCGGTGTGACGCGCGCGGCGATGCTGGCCGCGACCGATCGGCTGGTGCACGGCACCACGGTTGCGACCAATGCGCTGCTCGAGCGCAAGGGCGCCAAGGTCGCGCTGCTCACCACCGAGGGCCATCGCGACGTCGTCGAGATGCGCGAGGGCCTGAAGCCCGATCGCTACGATTTGCGCACGCCGCCGCCGGAGCCGCTGGTGCCGCGCGAGCGCCGTTTTGGCGTGCGCGAGCGGCTGAAGGCCGACGGCAGCGCGGCGATCCCGCTCGATGCCGCTGCGCTCGGCGACGTCATCGCCGAGGTGAAACGGTCGGGCGCGAATTCGGTCGCGGTCTGCTTCCTGCACGGCTATCTCAATCCGGCGCACGAGCTTGCTGCGGTCGAACGGCTCGCGAAGGAACTGCCTGACGTCAGCGTGTCGCGCTCCAGCGACGTGCTGCCGCAGATCAAGGAATATGAGCGGGTCTCGACCACGATCGTGAACGCCTATGTTCAGCCTACGGTGCAGCGCTATCTCACCAACCTCGAGCGCAGCCTCACCGAGGCCGGCTTCAAGGGCTCGCTGTTCGTGGTGCTGTCGCACGGCGGCATGGCGCCGGTCGAAGAGGCCTCGCGGCTCGCCGCGGGCACCGTGCTGTCGGGGCCGGCCGGCGGCATCTCCGGCAGCCGCCGCTGCGCGGAAATGCTCGGCATTCCCGATCTGGTGCCGTTCGATATGGGCGGCACCTCGACCGACATCTCGTTGATTGCCGATGGCCAGGCCTCGCTCTCCGCCGACGGCATGCTGGCGGGACAGCGCATCGCGCTGCGCAGCCTCGACATCGCCAGCATCGCCGCCGGCGGCGGCTCGATCGCCAGCGTCGACGGCAGCCGCACGCTGCGGGTCGGGCCGGAGAGCGCGGGCTCGGTGCCGGGCCCGGCCTGCTACGGCAATGGCGGCCTGGCGGCGACCGTCACCGACGCCAATGTCGTGCTCGGCTATCTCGATGCGGCCGCCTTCATGGGCGGCGCGCGGCCGCTCGATCGCGCGGCGTCGGAAGCCGCGGTCGATCGCATCGCGGAGGCGCTGCAGCTGTCGCGGATCGAGGCCGCGGCCGGCATCGCCAAGATGATCAATCTGAAGATGGCCGACGGCATCCGCCTGATGACCTTGCGCCGCGGCGTCGATCCGCGGAAGTTTGCGCTGCTCAGCTTTGGCGGCGCCGCCGGCATGCATGCGGCGGAAGTCGCGCGCGAGCTCGAAATCCGGCGCATCATCGTGCCGGCGGTCGCCTCGGTGCTGTCGGCCTGGGGCATGCTGACCAGCGATTTGCGCTACGAGGTCAGCCGCACCCATTACGGTACCGGGCGGATTTCCGCCGACGAGGTGCGCGCGTTGTTCGCGGCGCTGGAAGCGCAGGCGGCCGGCCGGTTGCGCTCCTGGTTCAAGGGCGAGATCGCGATCGAGCGCTCCGCCGAGATGCGCTATGGCGAGCAGGTGTTCGAGATCGACGTGCCGCTCGGCGAACTCGACCTGAGCGCCGCCGACCTGGTGGCGCAGATCGAGGATCGCTTTCACCGTCGCCACGAGGAGCTCTATACCTACGCCTCGCGCGGGCAGGAGGTGGTGTTCGTCAACGCCCGCGTCGCTGCGGTCGGCAAGGTCGCGCCTGGTGGCCGCGATGTCGGCGAGGTCACCGCAGCCGCGCCCTGCGCGCCGCGCGGCAGCCGGCAGGCCTGGCTCGGCGGCTGGCGCGAGGTGCCGGTCTATGCGCTCGACGATCTCAGGCCCGGCCATGCGCTAACCGGTCCGGCGATCATCGAAGCCGAGACCACGACGGTGCTGGTCGATACGGGCGATCGTGTGACCGTCAATCCGCTGGGCTGGCTCGACATAACATTGCGCTGAGGCCAGCCTCCGCCATCAACATTTCATTTTCCCGGCGTTGCCTTGGGCGATAAGGTCGGGTCGCTCGGGAGGAACGTCGGCAACATCGCCGACGTCATGGCGATGTTGATGCAAACAAGAACACAAATAGCGCTTTCCCTATCGGTTGCCGCGCTGCTGGTCGCTGCGCCCTTGCGCGCGCAACAGGCCTCGCAGGCCACGGCCGACAACGACATCCGCATCGGCAACGTCATGCCTTACACCGGGCCGCTCGCGGCGTTCGGTACCATCGGGCGGGCCGAGGCGGCCTATTTCGACATGGTCAACGCGCGCGGCGGCATCAACGGCCGCAAGATCAGGTTCGTCTCGGTCGATGACAGCTCCAATCCGAAGGCCGCGATGGAGCAGACCCGCGATCTCGTCGAGAAGCAGAACGTGCTGCTGATGTTCGGCTCGTTCGGCACGCCGAGCAACCTCGCCGTCCGAAACTACCTGAACGAGAAGAATGTCCCGCAACTGTTCGTCGCCTCGGGCGACGAGGAGTGGGCGCGTCCCAAAACCTATCCCTGGACCATGGGCTGGCAGCCATCCTTCCGCGCCGAGGGGCGGATCTACGCCAACTACATCCAGGTCGCCTATCCCGACCGCAAGATCGCCGTGCTGTGGCAGAACGACCAGTTCGGCCGCGATCTGTTCAGGGGATTGCAGGAAGGGCTCGGCGACACAGCCGGCAGGATCGTGGCCGATCTCGCCTTCGATGCATCGGAGACAAGGATCGAGAAACAGCTCGGAATCCTGAAGGATTCCGGTGCCGAGATTCTCGTGTTCGACGGCGCGCCGGCGATCGCCGCGCGCGCGATCCGTGTCGTCGCCGCGATGGACTGGCATCCGGTGTTCATCCTCGACAATGCGTCGGCCTCGATCGCCAGCGCCTTGCAGCCGGCCGGCCTGCAGAATTCGCTCGGCGTGATTTCGACCTCGTTCCTGAAGGACGCCGGCGACGCCTCGTGGCGGGACGATCCGCATATCAAGGCGTGGTCCGACTTCATGGACCAATATTTCCCCGACGGCGGCAAGGACGACATCAACGCCATGTTCGGCTATGCCGCGGCCGATACGCTGCACCAGGTGCTGCGCCAATGCGGCGACGATTTCTCGCGCGAGAACATCATGCGGCAGGCCGCCTCGCTGAAGAACTATCAGAGCCCGATCGCGCTGCCGGGGATCGTCATCAACACCGGCCCGAAGGATTTCCGCCCGATCAAGCAGATGCGCCTGGTGCAGTTCGATGGCAACGCCTGGCAGCCGATCGGCGACGTGATCGAGAGCGCATTCACGGCGGTGCGGGAAGATAATTGAGGCCTTCACCTCGCCCCGCTTGCGGGGAGAGGTCGGCGCGTAGCGCCGGGTGAGGGGGAGTCTCCCCGCACTCTGCGCTCACCGTCCCTGCGGAGACTCCCCCTCACCCCGACCCTCTCCCCGCAAGCGGGGAGAGGGAGAAGCCGGCTACTTCTTCAGCCCGTAGTTCAGCAGCCCGCCTTTGTTCTTCGGCGGATGCGCGCGCAGGCCTTCCTCGTTCGGCTCGGTGCCCCAGCCCGGGCGGTCCGGGATCACGAGATGTCCGTCGACGAATTCGGGCACGTGGGTGAACAGCTCGTGGTCCCACGCCAGGCGGTCGATGTCGGTCTCCATGATCCGCAGATTCGGCACCGCCGCGCAGAAATGCGCGTTCATCATGGTGCAGAGATGGCCGTAGAAATTATGCGGCGCGACGTTGACCTCGAAGTGCTCGGCGGCGGCCGCGATCTTCATCGACTGCCAGACCCCGTTCCACGGCGTATCGATGATCGCGACATCCATCGCCTGCTCGGTGAAATAGGGCAGGAACTCGCGCAAGCCCAGCAGCGTCTCGCAGGACGAGATCGGATGCGGGCTCTGGCGGCGGATATAGCCCAGCGCCTGCGGGTTGAAGGTGTCGATCTCGACCCAGAACATGTCCATCTTCTCGATCGCGCGCAGGATCTTGAGATAGCCCTCGGTCTTGGCGTTGAAGTTGAGGTCGAGCAGGAGATCGACATCGGGCCCGGCGCCGTCGCGGATCGCCTCCAGGTGCATGCAGAGATTGCGCAGCACATTGCGGTCGACATTGATCTCGGGCTGGAACGGCGAGCCGAAGCCGGGCCGCCAGCCCTGCGGCTTGCCGTCGCTGTAGACGAAGATGTTGGTCTTCATCGCGGAGAACTTCTTCTCGCGGACCTCGCGGCCGATCGCCTTGACGCCGTCGAGATCGGTAATGGCCGGCTTGTACCAGTCGGGATGATTGATGCGCCACGTCGCGCAATGCGACCAGTAGACCCGGACGCGGTCGCGGATCTTACCGCCGAGCAGGTCGTAGCAGGGCACGCCGAGCGCCTTGGCCTTCACGTCGAGCAGCGCGTTCTCGATCGCGCTCAGCGCCAGCGCCACCACGCCGCCGGCGGCGGGACGCGTTGCGGCAAACAGCTCGACATAGATCCGCTCGTGTTGGAACGCATTCTTGCCGACCACCCGCGCCGACAGCCGCTCGATTGCAGCCGTCACGCCCGGCGCGCCAAACCCTTCGTCATACTCGCTCCAGCCGACCAGCCCGTCGTCAGTCGTCACCTTGACGAAATGATAATTCCGCCACCCGGCATCGCAGGCGAGCGTTTCGACGGCTTTGATGGTGGTGGCCTTGGTCATCTGTTCCCCGGGCGTGTTGTGTTGTTGTTGGCATCAGCACAATAGCGGATCGAGCAATGCGTCAATCGCACGGCGGCAGACCGCCAGCGCAGATGAGCGGGCGTGCGATGAGTACGCTTGCACTCCCAGACCGTCACCCTGAGGAGCGCGATCTTGCGCGCGTCTCGAAGGGTCGACAGCCCGGCTTTTTCCGCGCGGATATGGACGTTCTCGGCGCGGACGCAGCAGGGCCGTGCATCCTTCGAGACGGCTGCGTTGCGGCCTCCTCAGGATGACGGAGATGGTTGTCCAACTCCATTCTTCGTCACGCGTATTCCGTCGAGCGGAAGAAAATTCCACTTGCATCACACAGTCGGCGCGGCTTCAAGTTCAGGCAACAAAGAAACTGAATCAGCCATCGTCATCGGCTGATCATGGGGTTCGCGAGGGAGCGTGATGGGCGCGTTGTCGCATCTGCGGATAGTCGAGATCGGAAGCGCGGCTGCGACCAGCTATTGCGCGCGGCTGTTCGCCGATTTCGGCGCCGATGTGCAGAAGATCGAGCCGCCGCAGGGCGACCCGTTGCGCCGCACCGCACCGCTGACGCCGAAGAGGCACAGTGCCTGGTTCGCCTTTCTCAATTTCAACAAGTCGAGCGTCGTGCTCGACCGCAACGACGCGGACGCCGCGTCGCGTTTGCGCGAGCTGGTCGCCGGCTGCGACATTTTGCTCGACGGCCGCGGCATCGATGCGGCGGATTGTCCCGACATCGATCTCGATGCGATCAAGCGAGACAATCCCGGCCTGATCCATCTCGACCTCTCCTGGTTCGGCGATCGCGGTCCCTATGCGGACTTCGCCGCAACCGACTCCACGATCCGCGCGCTGACCGGGCTGATAAAGCTGGTCGGGCCGGAGCAGGGGCCGCCGATGCACGCGCCGGATTTCCAGACCGGCATTCTCGGCGGTCTCTGGGGCTTCATCGCCGCCTCCTCGTCGGTGCTTGGCCGCATGGCGGACGGGCGCGGGCGCGACAGCCATCTCAGCCTGTTCGAGGCCAGCATCGCCGTCACCGAATACATCATGTTCGAGGCGTTCCAGCGCGGCGACATCATGCGGCGGATCGGCGTCAACCGGTTCTGGCCGACCTTTCCGGTCGGCATCTATGAGACGAAGCAGGGCTGGCTCGGTGTCACCACGGTGACCCCGGCGCAGTGGCGCGCTTTCTGCGAGATGCTCGGGCTTCCCGAGCTGCGCGACGATCCAACCTTGTTCATGGGCGTCGACCGGCTGCGCCGTGTCGCCGATATCGAAGCGAAAATCCTGCCGAAGCTGCAGCAGCGCACCGCGCAGGAGTGGTTCGCCGAGGGCCTGAAGCGCAAGATCCCGATCGTGCCGGTGCCAGAGATCTCCGACCTCATCGCCGACGAGGAGAAGCGTGCCCGCGGCGCCATCGTGCCTGTTACGATCGGCGACGAGAGCGGTTTTTCGGCGGGCACGATGCAGCGGCTGACGGCAACACCGCCGCTGCGCGGCGGCAGTGTGCCCGATCTCGGTGAGCAGCAGCGGCGCGAGGCCGCGCCGCGTGTGCCGGCGCCAGAACGCGCTGCGACCAATCGCCTGCCGCTCGAAGGCATCCGCGTCGTCGATTTCTCGATGGGCTGGGCCGGGCCGATCTGCACCCGCACGCTCGCCGATCTCGGCGCCGACGTCATCAAGATCGAGGCGATCCAGTATCCGGACTGGTGGCGCGGCGTCGACCGCCGCCCGGCCTATGTGCTGGAGCAGATGTACGAGAAGTCGGTGCGCTACTGCATCATGAACCGCAACAAGCGCGGCATCACGCTCGACCTGACCCGGCCGAAGGGCCTTGCACTGGCAAAACGCCTGCTCGCCGATGCCGACCTCGTGGTCGACAATTATTCGGTGGAGGTGCTGCCGAAGCTGGGCCTCGGCTACGACGTGCTGCACCAGATCAATCCAAAGCTTGTGATGATGTCGATGTCGGCGTTCGGCGCCGGCAGCATATATCGCGACTGCCGCGCCTATGGCTCGACCTTGGAGCAGGGCTCCGGCCTGCCGAGCGTGGTCGGCGACGCCGGCGGCCCGCCGGTGATGAGCCACACCGCGTTCGGCGATGCCGTCGGCGGCCTCAACGGCTGCGCGGCCGTGCTCACCGCGCTGATCCACGCCAAGCTGACGGGGCAGGGGCAGTTCATCGATCTCGCGCAGATCGAATGCATGATGCCGTTCGCGGCGCCCTGGGTCATCGCGCATTCGATCGACGGCAAGCCGCCGACCAAATACGGCAACCGCCATCCGGATTTCGTGCCGCATGGCTGCTTCCGCTGCGCCGGCGACGACAACTGGATCGTGGTCGCGGTGTCTGATGATGCGATGTGGCCGAAACTGGCGCGGCTGCTCGGCCGCGACGACTGGGCGACGGACGGCACGCTCAGGATGGCCGCAGGCCGCCGCGCGATCGAGCCCGAGATCGAGGCTGCGATCACCGCCTGGACCTCGACGCGCGATCCCGACGAGGCAATGGCTCTGCTCCAGGCTGAGGGCGTCGCGGCCGGCGTGGCGCGGCTGCCGATCGAGTTACTGAAGGACCCGCAGCTCCGGGCGCGCGGCTTCATCCAAGAGGTCGACCGCGCCTTCATCGGCCGACATCCGCAGCCGTCGATGCCGTTCCGCGAAGGCGCCGCGCCGTTTGCTATCCGTACGGTGCCGCCGACGCTCGGCGAGCACAATCGCGAAATTCTCGTTGGCCTGCTCGGTCTCTCCGACGCCGAGCTTGCGGAGCTGGCGCAAGAGGGCATCATCGGCACCGAGATGCTAATGGAGGAGCAACTGGTGAAAGAGAAGAAGCGGGCGGCGGGCTGATGGCAGCAGGCGAGCCGGCACAGCGCGGGGCGGAGGCGGCGCGCGCGATCGCGCGGCCGCTGCTGCAGGTGCGCGGGCTCGGCATCCGCTTCAAGACCAGCCACGGCGTCTGGCAGGCGACCCGCAAGATCGATTTCGACATCGCGCCCGGCGAGCGGGTCGGCATCGTCGGCGAGAGCGGCTGCGGCAAGACGATTACTGGCCTCTCGATCCTGCGGCTGCTGCCGGGCAATTTCGCCGGTCTCGACGGCCAGATATTGTTCGATGGCATCGATCTCGCCTCCTGCAGCGCGCGGCAGATGCGCGCCATCCGAGGCAAGCGCATCGCGATGATCTTTCAGGAGCCGATGAGCGCGCTCGATCCAGTCTTCACCGTCGGCCACCAGATCGCCGAGACGCTGCGCGTTCACAGCGATATCGGCTATGAGGAGGCGCGGGCGAAGACGCTGGAGATGCTGCGCCGGGTCGGCATCGCCTCGCCGGAACGGCGCATCGACGATTATCCGCACCAGCTCTCCGGCGGCATGCGCCAGCGCGTGATGATCGCCGCCAGCCTGATCTGCGGCCCGCAGCTTCTGATCGCCGACGAGCCGACCACCGCGCTCGACGTCACCGTGCAGGCGCAGATCCTCGAACTGCTGCGCGACATCAGCGAGACCTCGCACACCGCCTTGATGCTGATCACCCACGACCTTGGCGTCGTCGCCGAAACCTGCACGCGGATGATCACGATGTATGCCGGCGAGGTGATCGAGGATGCCGCGGTGGATGAGGCGCTGGTGCGGCCGCTGCATCCTTATACGTCCGGTCTGCTGCGTTCGCTGCCGCATCTGAGCCCGCGCCACGGCCGGCTGCCGTCGATCCCGGGCCGGGTGCCGTCGATTACCGACATGCCAAACGGCTGCCGCTTCCGCGCCCGCTGCGCGCACGCCGCAAAGGGCTGCGAGGCCGAGCAGACGCTGCAGGACGCCGGCGGCGGCCGCCGGGTGCGCTGCTGGCGCTTTGCCGAGCTCAATCTGCCCGGAGCGCTGCATCCGCCCGAGACCGTGGCGACAGCGAGGGTCGCGCGACAATGACCGCAGCACCCGCCGAACCCCGCCGCGAAAGTATCGTCTCGGTGCGCGACCTCCAGGTCCGCTTCCAGACCACCGACCGCCGCGCCACCGTGAAGGCGGTCGACGGCGTCAATTTCGACGTCCGCCGCGGCGAGACTTTTGGCATCATCGGTGAATCAGGCTCGGGCAAGACCACGATCGGCCGCGCGCTGGTGTTCCTGCAGCAGCCGAGCGGCGGCGCGATTTTGCACGATGGCATCGATCCGACGGCGCTGTCGCGCAGCGCGTTCCAGAGCCACCGCCGCGACTACCAGATCATCTTCCAGGATCCGAATGCGGCGCTGAACCCGCGCATGACCATTTTGGCCTCGGTGCTGGAGCCGCTGGAGCTCGCCCGCATCGGCACGAAGGCTGAGCGCGAGCGACAGGCGCGGGAAGCCCTGGAGCGCGTCGGCCTGCCACAGGAGTTTGGCGAGCGCTATCCGCACCAGCTCTCCGGCGGCCAGAAGCAGCGCGTCGTGATCGCCCGCGCGCTGACCTTGCGGCCAAAACTGATCGTCTGCGACGAGGTGGTGGCGGCGCTCGACATGTCGATCCGCGGCGACGTGCTCAATCTGTTCGCCGATCTACAGCGCGATCTCGGCCTGACCTACGTCTTCATCACCCACGATCTCGCCGTGGTCTCGCATATCAGCGAGCGCGTCGCGGTGATGTATCTCGGGCAGTTCGTCGAGCTCGGCCCGACCGAAGAGGTCGCCGAGCGGCCGCTGCATCCCTACACCATCGCATTGCTGTCGGCCGAGCCACGGCCGCTGCCGTCGGCGATGCGGACCGACGCGCGCATCGTGCTGCAGGGCGAGGTGCCGAGTCCCATTGATCCGCCCTCAGGATGTCGCTTCCGCACCCGTTGCCCGCATGCGCAGCCGCTCTGCGCCCAGCAGGCGCCGGACTGGCGCGAGCTGAAACCCGATCACTGGGTGGCCTGCCATTTTGCCGACCGCCCGAATTTTTCACCGAGCTAACAACACCGGAGAAGCGCCATGACGATGACGACACGACGCGAAGCGATGGCGCTGATCTCGGGCGCGCTCGCCGGCATAACGCTCGGTGGCCCCGCTTACGCCGAGGGCGCGCCGAAAAAGGGCGGCACCCTGCGGATCTCGGCATCCGCCAACCCGTCGAGCCTCGATCCCGCAACCGGCGGCGCCGGCTCCGACCACGCCTTCCTCTTCACGATGTACGACACCTTGACCGAGTGGGAGTTCGAGACGCTGAAGCCGAAGCCGGGGCTCGCCGAAAGCTGGAAGTTCACCGATCCCACCACACTCGTGCTCAACATCCGCACCGGCGTCACCTTTCACGACGGCACGCCGCTCGACGCGGAAGCCGTCAAATTCAACCTCGAGCGCAACCGCAGCGATGCGAAGTCGAACATCAAGGCCGACCTGGTGTCGGTGTCGTCGGTCGAGGTCACCGGACCGCAACAGGTGACGCTGAAGCTGAAGTCGCCGGACACCGCGCTGCCCGGCATCCTCTCCGACCGCGCCGGCATGATGGTGTCGCCGACTGCGCTGAAGGCGGCCGAGGGCGGCGTCGTCACCCGCAAGCCGGTCGGCGCCGGCGCCTACGCTTTCGTCAGCTGGGCCGACGGCGAGAAGATCGTGGTCAAGCGCAACGAGAAATACTGGAAGCCGAACCGGCCTTACCCTGACGGCATCGAGTTCTCGATCATCCCCGAGCTGACCACCGGCGCCCGCTCGGTCACCGCGGGCCAGAACGATCTGATCTACCAGCTGCCGCCGCGGCAGAAGGCGATCATCGAGCGCGCCTCCAGCGTCAAGGTGGTGAACGGCCCGACGCTCTACGTGTTCCAGATCTTCCTGAACTGGGCCAAGCCGCCGTTCGACAATCCGAAGGTCCGGCAGGCCTTCAACTTCGCGATCGATCGCGAGTCCTTCGTCAAGGGTGCGCTGGCCGGCCTGGCCGAGCCCGCCTACATGAATTTGCCGAAGTCGCACTGGGCCTATGATGCCGAGGTCGCAAAGCTCTATCCCTACGATCCCGACCGGGCGCGCAAGCTGCTTAGCGAAGCCGGCTTCAAGGAGGGCACCCAGATCGAGCTCGGCGGCTATCCCGACCAGGACTCGGTGCAGCGCCAGGAAATCCTGATCGAGCAGCTGCGCAAGGCCGGCATGAACCTGCGCTTCGTTAACGCGCCGGTCGCCGAGGCCTCCGCCGCGTTCTTCGGTCCGGAGAAGAAGGGTTTTGGCCTGCTCGCGGCCTGGACCGGACGGCCCGATCCGAGCCTGACCTATTCGCTGATGTTCACCAAGGACGCCTATTTCAACGGCGGCCGCGCGCCGGTGCCGCCGGAGCTCGAGGCCGCGATCAGGGAGTCGCGCGCCTCCGAGGACATCGACACCAGGCGCAAGGCGTTTGCCGCCGTGCAGCGGTTGGTGATGGAAAACGCGCTCGTCGCGCCGCTGGCGTTCCAGTTCGAGCTGGTCGCGATGAACAAGAAGGTGCAGGGCTATCGTCCGAACCTGCTCGGCAAGCCGAAATACGACGACGTCTGGCTGGAAGGTTAAACCATGGCGCGACGGTCACCGGTCAGGGTCGTCGGCAGCCGCCTGTTGCAGGCGCTGCCGGTGATTTTGCTCGCGACCTTCATGGTGTTTGCGCTGCTGAAGCTGGTGCCCGGCGATATCGCCGTGACCTTGGCCGGCGACAACGCCACCGACGCACGCATCGCCGAGATCAAGAACATCTACGGCCTCGACCGTCCGTTCCTGGTGCAATACGGCGCCTGGCTCGGCAAGGTCGCGCAGGGCGACCTCTCGCAATCGCTGCTGTCGGGCGAGAAGGTCGCCAACTCGATCGGCCGCGCGTTCCCCAACACGCTGCTGATTGTCGTGATCGCGATGCTGCTGGCGCTGCTGACGGGCATCCCGATGGGCGTGCTCGCCGCGATCAAGCCGAACGGCTGGGTCGACAAGGCGGTCAGCCTGATCGCCTCGCTCGGCGTCGCCATCCCCGGCTTCTGGCTCGCCATGATCCTGGTGGCGGAATTTTCCCTGAAGCTGAACTGGCTGCCGGCGACCGGCGCAAAATCTTTCAGCGCCTCGCCGGTCGAGGCGGTCAGGCACGCGCTGCTGCCGGGGATTGCGATCGCGGCTTACGGCATGGCCGAGGTCGCGCGCCAGCTGCGCGGCGCGCTGCTGGAGGTGCTGTCGTCACAATATGTCCGCACGCTGCACGCGAAGGGGCTGTCGATGTCCCGGATCCTCTGGCAGCACGGGTTGAAGAATGTCAGCGTCAACCTGCTGACCATCATCAGCCTCTTGGTCAACCGCATGCTGGCGGCGACGGTGGTGATCGAGGCGGTGTTTGCGATCCCCGGCCTCGGCAGCCTGATCGTGCGCGGCGCGATCCAGCGCGATTTCCCGATCGTGCAGGGCGTCGTCTTCACCATGGTGGTCGTCGTCATCGCGGTCAACCTGGTCACCGACCTGCTCTGTGCCGCGGTCGATCCGAGGATCGAGCAATGACCGACACGGCGCTCGCGTCCCTGAAGGCACCGGCACGGCCGACGCGGCTGCGCCGCCTCGTGCGCTGGCTGGTCGGCGATCTCCGCGCCGCGCTGTCGATTCTGGTGCTGCTGGTGCTGGTCATCGTCGCGATCGGCGCGCCGTGGATCGCGCCCTATGCGCCGACCGCGCAGGACGTCAACAACATGCTGGCGCCGCCGGGGCCCGCGCATCTGCTCGGCACCGACGATCTCGGCCGCGACGTGCTGTCGCGCCTGATCTACGGCGCGCCGGCCACCGTCTATGCCAGCCTGCTCGCGGTCGGCGTTGGATTTCTGATCGGGCTGCCGGTCGGCCTGGTCGCCGGCTATTTCGGCGGCTGGATCGACGACATCATCAGCCGCGTCATCGACACCTTCTTATCCTTCCCCGCGATCGTGCTGGCGATCGCGGTCACCGGCGCGCTCGGCATCGGGCTGACCAACGGCATGATCGCGGTCGGCATCACGATGTTCCCGGCGCTGGCGCGCATCGTCCGCGCCCGCACGCTGATCGTGCGGCAGGAGCTCTATGTCGATGCCTCCAGAGGCTTCGGTGCGCCGACCTGGCATGTGCTGTGGCGCCACGTGCTGCCGAACACGCTGCAGCCGGTGATCGTGCAGGTGACGCTGCTGCTCGCCGCGGCGCTGCTCGCGGAAGCCAGCCTGTCGTTCCTCGGCCTCGGCATCCAGCCGCCGAACCCGAGCTGGGGCGCCATGCTGGCGCGTGCCTACCAGTACATGGAGATCGCGCCGGAGCAGATGTACGCGCCGGGCCTCGCCATCCTCGTCGTCTCGCTCGCCTTCAACGCGCTGGGAGAATCCTTGCGTATCGTGCTCGATCCGACCATGAAGGATCGCTAGTGGTGCAAATGCTCGCTGCTTGCCGCGCTCCGTTCACCTCGCCCCGCTTGCGGGGAGAGGTCGAAGCCGAAGCGAAGCGCAGGCTTCGGGTGAGGGGGACTCTCAGCGATCTCGCTGGTGGAGAGTCCCCCTCACCCGAAATTCGCGCTGCGCGCAAATTTCGACCTCTCCCCGCAAGCGGGGCGAGGTAAGCAACGCACGGAACCGACCATGTCCTTCAAGAAATTGCTGATCGCCAACCGCGGAGAAATCGCTATCCGCATCGCCCGCGCCGCGAGCGAAAGCGGCCTTGCCACGGTCGCGATCTATCCCGCTGACGACGCCGCCTCGCTGCATGTCCGCGCGGCCGAGGAGGCGCGCGAGATCCCCGGCCATGGCGCGCGGGCCTATCTCGACATTGAGGCGGTCGTCGCGGCGGCCAAGGACGCGGGCTGCGATGCGCTGCATCCGGGCTACGGCTTCCTCAGCGAGAATGCAGCGCTGGCACGGCGCTGCGCGGAGGAGAAGATCACCTTCGTCGGCCCGTCGCCGGAAGCGCTCGATCTGTTCGGCGACAAGGCCACGGCAAAGGCGCTGGCGAGAAAATGCGGCGTGCCTGTTATCGCCGGCACCTCGGGCGCGACCTCGCTCGACGAGGCAAAAGCCTTCTTCGATTCGCTCGGGCCCAATGCTGCCGTGATGATCAAGGCGATCGCCGGCGGCGGCGGCCGCGGCATGCGGGTGGTCGAGGACACTGCAAAACTCGCGGAGGCCTATGCGCGCTGCCAGTCGGAGGCCAAGGCGGCGTTCGGCAGCGATGCCGTCTATGTCGAGCGGCTGATCCGCAAGGCGCGCCATATCGAGGTACAGATCATCGGCGACCGCTTTGGTGCGATCTCTCATCTCTGGGAGCGCGAATGCACCATCCAGCGCCGCAATCAGAAGCTGATCGAGGTGGCGCCGAGCCCGTCGCTCAGCGATGGCCTGCGCGCCCGTATCATCGAGGCGGCGAAGCAGCTCGCCGTCGCCGCCCGCTACGACAATCTCGGCACCTTTGAATTCCTGGTCGATGACGAGGCCGGCGAAGGCGAGGGCGCGTTCGCCTTCATCGAGGCCAATCCGAGGCTGCAGGTCGAGCACACCGTCACGGAAGAAGTGCTCGGCGTCGACCTGGTGCGCTCGCAGCTCGCGGTCGCCGCCGGCGCGACGCTGGCCTCGCTCGGCCTCGCGCAATCCGCCGTGCCGCTGCCGCGCGGCTACGCCATGCAGCTTCGCGTCAACATGGAGGTGATGGACGAGAAGGGGGTGACAAAACCGACTGGCGGCACGCTGGCTGTATTCGACCTGCCGTCCGGGCCCGGCGTCCGCGTCGACACGTTCGGCTATTCCGGCTACCGCACCAGCGCCGCCTTTGACTCGCTGCTGGCCAAGGTGATCGTGCACTCGCCAAGCCCGAAATGGTCCGACGTGGTGCATAAGGCCGCGCGGACCTTGCGCGAATTCCGCATCGGCGGCGTTGCCACCAACATCCCGTTCCTCGGCGCGGTGCTAGCGCACCAGAGTTTTGCTCGCAACAAGATCAGCACCAATTTCATCGACACGCACGTCGCGGCGCTGGTCGGTGCGGCCGAGAATCTTGCCAAGCCGCTGGTCGAAGTGGCTGAGGCGGCTACGACCAAAGCCGCGGTCGCCGAGACCGCACCGGAAGGATCACTACCGGTGCCCGCGCCGCTGCAGGGCACGATCGTGACGATCGAGGTCGCGGAGGGCGATCTGGTCCGGCCCGGCCAGCAGATCGCTGTGCTGGAATCGATGAAGATGGAGCATCTGGTCACCGCCCCGCATGGCGGACGAGTGACGAAGATCGCCGGCGGCCCGGGCCTCACGCTGATGCATGGCGAGCCGATCCTGTTCATCGAGCCGGCCGAGGTCGACGGCCATACCGCGGAGGCGGAGGCCGCGATCGACCTCGATCACATCCGCCCTGATCTGGCCGAGCTGATCGCGCGCAAGGCGATCACGCTGGACGAGAACCGCCCCGCCTCCGTGGAGCGCCGCCGCAAGACCAACCAGCGCACGGCGCGCGAAAACGTCGCGGATCTGGTCGACGAGGGCTCGTTCGTCGAATACGGCTCGCTCGCGATCGCGGCGCAGCGCCGCCGCCGCAAGGTCGAGGACCTGATCAAGAACACGCCGGCCGACGGCCTGATCGCCGGCGTCGCTACCGTCAACGCGAAGCATTTCGGCCCCGAGGGCGCGCGCTGCATGGTGATCGCCTACGACTACACCGTGCTGGCGGGCACCCAGGGCCACATGAACCACAAGAAGATCGACCGCATGCTCACGCTGACCGAGCAGTGGCGCCTCCCGCTGGTGTTTTATGCCGAAGGCGGCGGCGGCCGTCCGGGCGATACCGACCGGCTCGGCATGACCGGTCTCGACGGCCCGTCCTTCGTGCAGTTCGCAAAGCTCTCCGGCCTCGTGCCTGTGGTTGGCATCGTCTCCGGCTACTGTTTTGCCGGCAACGCTGCGATGCTCGGCGTCTGCGACGTCATCATCGCCACCAAAAATGCCTCGATCGGCATGGGCGGTCCGGCGATGATCGAGGGCGGCGGGCTCGGCGTCTATCATCCGGCCGAGGTCGGACCGGTGTCCTTCCAATCGCCGAACGGCGTGATCGACATTCTGGTCGAGGACGAGGCCGAGGCGACGACGGTGGCGCAAAAATACCTGTCCTATTTCCAGGGCGCGGTGAAGGACTGGACGGCGCCGGACCAGCGGCTGCTGCGCCGCGCGATCCCGGAGAACCGGCTGCGGGTCTACGACATCCGCACCGTGATCGATCTGCTCGCCGACGAAGGCTCGGTGCTGGAGCTGCGCCGCGATTTCGGCGTCGGCATGATCACCGCCCTGATCCGCATCGAGGGCAAACCGTTCGGCCTGATCGCCAACAACCCAAAGCATCTCGGCGGCGCCATCGATGCGCCGGCCGGCGACAAGGCGGCGCGCTTCATGCAACTGTGCGACGCCTTCGACGTCCCGCTCATCTCGCTGTGCGACACGCCCGGCTTCATGGTCGGCCCGGAGGCCGAGAAGACCGCGATCGTGCGCCATGTCGCGCGGATGTTCGTCACCGGCGCCAGCATCACCGTCCCGCTGTTCGGCATCGTGCTGCGCAAGGGCTACGGTCTCGGCGCGCAATCGATGATCGGCGGCGGCTTTCACGCCTCGTTCTTCACGGTGGCGTGGCCGACCGGCGAATTCGGCGGCATGGGCCTCGAAGGCTACGTCCGCCTCGGCTTCCGCAAGGAGATGGAGGCGATCGAGGACCCGGTTGAGCGCGAGAAATACTTCCAGACCAAGGTCGCCGAGCTCTACGCCAACGGCAAGGCGGTCTCGATCGCCTCCGTGCTCGAGATCGACGAGGTGATCGACCCCGCCGACACCCGGCACTGGATCATGGCGGGCCTTCGCTCGGTGCCGAAGGTCGAGCCGCGCACGACGCGGAAGCGGCCGTGCATCGATGCGTGGTGAGATGATGGCGGTGCCGCGAAAGTGAGGTGAGCACGCTCGTCAGGCTCCCTCTCCCCTTGCGGGAGAGGGTGGGGAGAGGGGTAGCCCCGGGTTCAGCTGACCGACGCGGACATCGCTATCGCAACTTCGCTCTTCAGTCGTCTTTGAATGCGGAGAGTGCACGCCGTGTGGCACCCCTCTCCCTAACCCTCTCCCGCAAGGGGAGAGGGAACCCGACCAGTGCGCGTCCCTCACACGCTCCGGGGCAGCCCCGTCGCTGCGAGAGCTACTCCAGCCGCAACTCCACATACCCCTTCGCCGCGACCTCGTCGCATCGTGCGCGGTAAGCCGGCGCGCTGCCGCTGTAGCGGGCGACGATGCGCCTTTGCTTGCCGTCGACGTTGCGGTTGATGCCGGTCATCCAGGAATCGACCTCGTTGGAGAGCAGGCCGACGCCGAGCGCCTTGACGTGATCGGTCCAGGCGGCGGTGCCCGCCGGCGTGGCGTCGAGCAGGGTCAGGCCCTTCGCGGTCGCGAAACGGAGCAGGCCGGTGACCCAGTCGACGCTGTATTCGATGCTGCGCGGGATGTTGCCGAGCGCGGTGTGCGGGCCCATCAGCATCATCATGTTGGGGAAGCCGTCGACCATCAGCCCGAGATAGGTCTCCGGCCCGTGCGTCCATTTCTGCTTCAGCCGCGCGCCGCCGCTGCCGCGAAAATCGATCGCGTCAAAACTGCCGGTGATGGCGTCGAAGCCGGTGGCGTAGATGATGATGTCGAAGGCGTAGTCGTTTTCGGTGGTGCGGATGCCCTCCGGCGTGATCCGCTCGATCGGCGTTTCGGTCAGGTCGACCAGATCGACATTGTCCTGGTTGTAGACCTCGTAATAGAAGGTCTCGAGCGGCACGCGGCGGGTGCCAAAGCCGTGATTCCTGGGGATCAGCTTCTCGGCCACCGCCTGGTCCTTGACCCGCTCGCGGATCTTTCGCGCGATGAAATCGCTGATCGTCGCATTCGCCTTGCGGTCGATCAGGATGTCCTTGAAATTGCCCTGCCAGATGCCGAAGCCGCGCTCGCCATACAGCTTCTCATAATTCGCCTCGCGCTCCGCATCGCTGACCTCGAAGGCGCCGCGCGGATCGGGCGTATGGATGAAGCAAGCGAAGGTCTCCTGGCAGCGCGCAAAGATCTCGGGATAGCCGGCCTTGATCTTCGCCTGCGTTGCGGCATCGATTTTGCCGTTGTGCAGCGGCGCGGCCCAGTTGGCGGTGCGCTGGAACACGGTGAGGTGGCCGACTTCGCTCGCGATGGTCTGGATGGTCTGGATCCCGGTGGCGCCGGTGCCGATCACCGCGACGCGCTTGCCGGCAAAGTCGACCTTCTCCTTCGGCCAGCGCGCGGTGTGGAAGGATTGGCCCTTGAAATCGTCGCGGCCCTCGATGCGCGGCAGCGTCGGCGTCGACAGCGGGCCGATCGCGGTGATCAGGAAGCGGCAGCTGTGCCGTGCGCCGCTTGCCAACGTGACGTCCCAGCTACGCGTCGCGTCCTGGTAGATCGCGGCGGTGACGCGACTCTCGAACTGGATGTCGCGGCGCAGATCGAACTTGTCGGCGACGTAGTTGCAGTAGCGCAGCGTCTCCGGCTGGCCGGCGAAATGCTCGGACCACTCCCATTCCTGCAGCAGCTCTTTCGAGAACGAATAGCCGTAGGAATAGCTCTCGGAATCGAAGCGCGCGCCGGGATAGCGGTTCCAGTACCAGGTGCCGCCGACGCCGGTGCCGGCCTCGAACACCCGCGTCTTCAGCCCGAGCTCGCGCAGCCGGTAGAGCTGATACATGCCGGACAGCCCGGCGCCGATGACGATGACGTCGTAGTCCAGCGCCGCCGTCTGCGGCGGAGTTGTGTCTTGACGCTGTGCGGCCACCTGGCGCTGCTCCCCGGCTCAATGATTGCTGGCAAGGCTAGCCGGTCTCGCCGCCGCCGACAAACATTGCAAAGCGGGGCTGCTATCGCGATTTGCCGGGTTCGCCGTCCCAGATGCGACATTCCGTGCGGCGGACGCACGCCCCACGGCTTTACTCCGCCGCGGGATTCCCTCTATCGTTCCGGCAACACGATCGCCCACGAAGCGGCGACGGAACCGGCGGGAGGCAAGCGATGGGAGAGGCGCTGCGCAGGCCGACGTCTTCGGACGTCAGCGACCCCCACCTCTATCAGGACGACACCTGGCGCCCGCTATTCGCGCAACTGCGTCGCGACGATCCCGTGCATTACTGCGAGGCCTCGCCCTACGGGCCGTATTGGTCGGTGACGCGCTACGACGACATCTTTGCGGTCGAGCTCGATCACCAGAATTATTCCTCCGCCTCCGAGCTCGGCGGCATCCAGGTCGCCGATCAGCCGAAGGGCCAGGAGCGGCCGAGCTTCATCCGGATGGACCCGCCCGGCCACACCGCGCAGCGCCGCACGGTGGCGCCGATCGTGGCGCCGTCGAACCTCGCCAATTTCGAGGCGCTGATCCGCACCCGCACATCCGCCGTGCTCGACGCGCTTCCGCGTGGCGAGACGTTCGACTGGGCGGAGCGGGTCTCGGTCGAACTCACCAACATGATGCTGGCGACGCTGTTCGATTTCCCCTTTGAGGATCGCGCCAAGCTGACCTGGTGGTCGGATGTCGCGATCGCCAATATCGAGTCACCGGACGCGGTGGTGCATTCGGAGGCCGAACGCACCGCCGAGCTGATCAAGATGGGCGAATATTTCCGCAAGCTGTGGGACGCCCGGATCGATGCGCCGCCGACCTTCGACCTGGTCTCGATGCTGGCGCATTCGCCGGCGACGCGAAACCTGGAGCCGCGCGAGTTCATCGGCACCATCGGACTGCTGATCGTCGGCGGCAACGACACCACGCGCAATTCCATGAGCGCGGGGCTGTTGGCGCTGTGCGAAAACCCCGAACAGTTCGAGCTGGTGCGCGCCCGGCATGAGCTGATCCCGAACCTCGTCTCCGAGACCATCCGCTACCACACGCCGGTGCTGCACATGCGCCGCACCGCGCGCAACGATGTCGAGCTCGCCGGCCGCCGGATCAAGCAGGGCGACAAGGTGGTGATGTGGTACATCTCCGGCAACCGCGACGAGGACAAGATCGAGCGCGCCGACGAATTCATCATCGACCGTGCCAAGCCGCGCCAGCATCTCGCCTTCGGCGCCGGCATCCACCGCTGCGTCGGCGACCGCCTCGCCGAGCAGCAACTCCGCATCCTCTGGGAGGAGGTTCTGGCGCGTGATCTGCGTTTCGAGATCATGGGCCCGCCGCAAAGGCTCTATTCCAATTTCATCCGCGGTATACGAAGCTTGCCGGTGAGAATCGTGAATTGAATTTTGTTTGCAAGTCATTCCGGGGCGCGCGAAGCGTGAACCCGGAATCTCGAGATTCCGGGTTCGATGCTTCGCATCGCCCCGGAATGACGGGATGGTGAGAACAAGGAACAAGAATGAAGAACGATCCCGTTGACGTCCTGATCATCGGCGCCGGCGCCTCCGGCGCCGCGGTGGCCTGGAGCCTCGCCGACACCAGGATGCATATCCTCTGCCTCGATCAGGGCGGCTGGATGAATCCATCAGAATATCCGAGCACCGGCCGCGACTGGGAAGCGAAGTTCTACGGCGAATGGTCGTCGAGCCCGAACGTCCGCAAACGGCCGGAGGATTACCCGATCAACGACGACAACTCGCCGATCAAGGTGGTGAACTACAACGCCGTCGGCGGCTCGACCGTGATGTACACCGCGCACTGGCCGCGGCTGCATCCATCGGATTTCAAGGTGAAGACGCTCGACGGCGTCGCCGACGACTGGCCGATCGACTACGACGCGCTCACCCCGTTCTTCGAGGAGAACGACCGCATGATGGGCACTTCGGGCCTATCGGGCGATCCGCTGTCGCCGCTGTCGCATCCGCCGATGCCGCCGCAACCGCTCGGCCTGTCCGGTCCGCTGATCGGCCGGGCAATGAACAAGCTCGGCTGGCACTGGTGGCCGTCGGACACGACGGTCGCGACGATGGACTACGAGGGCAGGGCGCGCTGCATCAATCTCGGCCACTGCACGCCGGCCTGCGCGCAGGGCGCGAAGGCGTCGACCGACATCACCTACTGGCCGCATGCGATCCGCGCCGGCGTCGAGTTGAAGACGCATTGCCGGGTGCGCGAGATCCTGACCAACGACGAGGGCATGGCGACCGGCGTCGTCTACTACGACAAGGACGGCGTCGAACAGTTTCAGCCCGCCGAGGTCGTGATCGTCGCCTGCAACGGCGTCGGCACGCCGCGGCTGCTGCTCAACTCGGTCTCGGGAAAATTTCCGAACGGGCTCGCCAACTCGTCGGGCCTAGTCGGCAAGAATTTGATGTTCCATCCCTATGCGCAGATCTACGGCTATGTCGCCGAGCCGACCGACTCCAACCGCGCGCCGCCGACCTGCCTGTGGAGCAAGGAGTGGTATGACACCGACCTCTCTCGCGGCTTCGTCCGCGGCTACGGCGTCCAGTTCGTGCGCGGCGCAGGGCCGGTGTTCGAGGCCGTGGTCAGCGAGCAGAAGGGCATCTTGCCCTGGGGCAAGGATCACCACCGCGTCTTCCGCAGGCTGAACGGGCACCGGCTCGGCTTCTCCGCGATCTGCGAGGATCTTCCCGAGGAGCACAACCGCGTCACCCTGGATCCTGAACTGAAGGACGGCCACGGCATTCCCGCGCCGAAGATCGACTACACGATCAGCGAGAACAGCCGGAAGATGATGGACCACGCGCTGGCACGCGGCCGCGAGGTGCTCGAAGCCGCCGGCGCGACCGATCTGTGCATCAACTCGCCGATCCCGTGGGGCGGCTGGCATCTGCTCGGCACTGCGCGGATGGGTACCGATCCTGACCGTTCCGTGGTCAACGAATGGGGCCGCTCGCACGACGTGAAGAACCTGTTCATCGTCGACGGCAGCATCTTCGTCACCTCGGGCGGCGTCAACCCGACCTCCACCATCCAGGCCCTCGCGCTCTACATCGCCGACCAGATGAAGCAGCGCCTAGCCAACCTGTTCGATTGAGACCGACATGTCCGACAGCAAAGAACTGACCGCAGCAGAGCGTGCCGACCTCCGCACCGTCGCCGCGATGATCATTCCCGAAAGCTCCGAGTACAAGGTGCCGGGGGCCGACGACCCCGCGATCCAGGCCGACATGCTGGCGACGCTCGGCCGCGACGCCGCGTTGGTGGCGAGGGCGCTCGACCACCTGGCGAAGCTTGCCGGCAAGCCGCTCGCCGAGCTCGACGAGGTGAAGCGCGACGCGGTGGTGCAGGAGTTTCGTGCCGCCGGCGGAGCGCCGGCCGCTACGCTGGTCCGGGTCGTGCTGCAATGCTACTACCGCGACGACCGCGTGCTACGCTCGCTCGGGCTCGAGCTGCGCGCCCCATTCCCGAAGGGTCATGTGCTGCCGGACGGCGACTGGTCGCTGCTCGATCCGGTCAAGGCCCGCGGCGGCACGCTGCGGCGGGCGTCGTGATGTGAGGCGGTCTGGTTCACCTCTCCCCGACGGGGAGAGGTCGATTTGTGTTAGCAAATCGGGTGAGGGGCCGCGGCGCGAATGAGGGACCACAGCCCCTCACCCGGCGCTACGCGCCGACCTCTCCCAAGGGAGAGGTGAAGGCGGGCAGGGCTGCGCGGCGGGTAACCACTTGCGGCGGCGGGAACCGGTCACCATCTGAGGAGACCAAAGGAATCTCGCCATGCTGGATTTTACCTCAGATGCCGCCGGTGACAGGCCGTCACCGCGGACGGCCGATGCTGCCCCGGATGACCGGGTGTTGCTGGATGCCTATTCCAATGCCGTGATCGACGTCACCGAACGGGTCGGCCCGGCCGTGGTCCGGGTCGAGACCGGGCCGAAAGTGCGCAACGCGCGCGAGCGCGGCGGGCTCGGCTCGGGCATCGTGATCTCGCCCGACGGGTTCGTGCTGACCAACAGCCACGTGGTCGGCTCGTCGAGGGAGATCCGGCTGCGCGACACCGAGGGTTTCGTCACGGACGCCCATGTGCTCGGCGTCGATCCCGACACCGACCTCGCGCTGCTGCGCGCCGATGGCGCGCGCGATCTGCCCTATGCCTCGCTCGGCAATTCCAAGACCTTGCGGCGCGGCCAGCTCGTGGTCGCGATCGGTAATCCGCTCGGCTTCGAATCGACGGTGACCGCCGGCGTGGTCTCGGCGCTGGGACGCTCAATCCGCTCGATCAGCGGACGGACCATCGAGGACGTGATCCAGACCGATGCCGCGCTCAATCCGGGCAATTCCGGCGGGCCGCTGGTGTCGTCGCAGGGCGAGGTGATCGGCATCAACACCGCGATCATCAACGGCGCGCAGGGCATCTGCTTTGCGGTCGCCAGCAACACCGCGCAGTTCGTGCTGTCGGAGATCATCCGCCACGGCTATGTGCGCCGCGCCTTCATCGGGGTCGCCGGCCAGACCGCGCCGGTGCCGCGGCGTCATGCCGTGCTCGCGGGTGTCGAGAACAAGATGGGCGCGCTGCTGATGCAGATCGAGCCGGACAGCCCCGCGGCGCGGGCAGGGCTATTGCCGGGCGACGTCGCGATCAGGCTCGACGGCGTCGAGATCCACGGCGTCGACGACCTGATCCGCGCGCTCGATCACAGCCGGATCGATCGGAAGCTGTCGATGGACGTCCTCCGCCTCGGCCGTCTCCGCGCGATCGACATCCATCCAATCGAACGGAAGCCCGCGAAGCAGTGAGGGCGAAGCGGTAGTGAATGAGAGCCCATCCGCGGGCTCCGCTGCACCCTCTCCCCCTGTGGGAGAGGCTCGCTTCGCGTAGCGAAGCGGGGTGAGGGGTATCTCTCCGCGAGCGCATCTGTGGAGACAACCCCTCATCCGGCGCTGCGCGCCACCTTCTCCCAAAAGGGGAGAAGGGAAGAGTAGTTCGCGGCAGCGCTACCGCAGCGCCGCCAGCAGCTCGTCCGGCTGCTCGACCATCATCATGTGGCCGGCACCCGGCAGCACCACGGTCCGCGCATTCGGCGTCGCCGCGGCGAGGGTCTTGCCGGCCTTGGGCGGGGTCATCATGTCGCGCTCGCCGAGTACGAAGGTCGCGGGCACCCTGACCTGCGCGGCGGCCGCCAGCGCGTTCTGGTAGGCGTTGCAGGCGTTGAGGTCGTTGTACAGCACGCCGGGCTTCGCCTCCTGCAGCACCCGCTGCGCGCCCTGGTGCATCCACATCCCGGGCGCGAGGCTGCCGCCGAGCTCGGCCTTGAAGCCGAGGCCCCAGATCGAGACCATGTCGATCGCGGCCGCATCGTTGGCCTCGGCGGCCTTGAGCAGATCGGGGCCAACCGTCATGGTCGCCGCGGTGCCGATCAGCGCCAGGCCGGAGACCTTGTCCGGATGCCGCGCCGAAGTCTCGAGCGCGATCAGCGAGCCCATCGAGTGGCCGATCAGCCGGGCCTTCACTGCGCCGGCCGCCGTGATCAGCGCTGCGGTCCAGTCGGCCATCTCGGCAATCGTCGCCAGCAGCTTGCCGGCGGAGCGGCCGTGGCCGGGCAGGTCGGGCGCCAGCACGGAGAACCCGTGGTGGGCGAACCAGCGGCTGTGCAGCGCCCAGGTCGAGGAATCGAAGCCGGCGCCGTGCAGCATCACCACCGCCGGCAGCGAAGGGTCGAACGGCTTGCCGCCGGTGGCGATGAAGGTGTCCGATCCGTTGACGGAAAGCTGCATGGCTCAAGTCCTTTGCGAGGCGCGCAGCGCCTGGCCGAGATCGTCGATGATGTCCTGCGCGGTTTCGATGCCGACTGACAGCCGCACTAGCTCCTCGCCGATCCCGGCGGCCTTGAGCTGGTCGGCGTCCATCTGCTGATGCGTGGTCGAGGCCGGATGGATCACCAGCGTCTTGGCGTCGCCGACATTGGCGAGATGGCTGATCAGCTTCAACGACTCGATGAACTTCTTTCCGGCGGCGCGGCCGCCCTTGATGCCGAAGCTGACGATCGAGCCGGCGCCGCGCGGCAGCAGCTTCTTGGCGAGCGCATAGTCCGGATGGCTCTCCAGCGACGGATGCAGCACCCAGTCGACCGCCTTGTTCGCGGTCAGGAAGTCGAGCACGGCGCTGGTGTTGCTGACGTGACGGTCCATGCGGACACCGAGCGTCTCGATGCCTTGCAAGAGCTGGAACGCGTTGGTCGGCGACAGGCAGGCGCCGAAATCGCGCAAGCCTTCGGTGCGGGCGCGCATGATGAAGGCGGCCTTGCCGAACTGCTCGTCGAAGACGATGCCGTGATAGCCGGCATAGGGCTCGGTGAGCTGCGGAAATTTTCCCGATGCGCGCCAGTCGAAGCGGCCGCCGTCGACGATGACGCCGCCGATGGCGATGCCGTGGCCGCCCATCCATTTAGTCGCCGAGTTCATCGTGATGTCGGCGCCGAGCTCGATCGGCTGGCTGAGATAGGGCGTCGCAAAGGTGTTGTCGATCAGCAGCGGGATCTTCGCGTCATGTGCAATCTGCGCGACCGCGGGGATATCCAGCACCTCAAGGCCGGGATTGCCGATGGTCTCGCCGATCACCAGCCGGGTGTTCGGCCTGATCGCGGCGCGGAAATCGTCCAGCGCCCGTGGCTTCACGAAGGTGGTGGTGATGCCGAAGCGCGGCAGGGTATGCGCGAGGATGTTGATGGTGCCGCCATAGAGCGAGGCGGAGGCGACGATGTGGTCGCCGGCATTGAGCAGGGTTGCGATGGCGAGATGCATCGCGGCCATGCCGCTGGCGGTGCAGATCGCGCCGACGCCGCATTCCAGCGCGGCGATGCGCTCTTCGAGGACTGCGGTCGTCGGGTTGGAGATGCGGGTATAGATGTGGCCGGCGCGTTCGAGATTGAACAACGCTGCGGCATGATCCGCATCCTGGAACACGTAGGACGTGGTCTGATAGATCGGTACCGCGCGGGCGCCGGTCGCGGGATCGGGGCGCTGGCCGGCATGCAGGCTCAGGGTTTCGAAGGCAGGCGGCTTGGGTGCGGGCATGCGAAACTCGTGTGATCAGTCGGTGAGGATGGTTCGTTCGCGAGGAGTCTTTTGTTTGACGCGTTTTCTTTACGCGAACCGGGGTCCACTTCGCTTGAAAACGCTATGTTAGACGTGAACTGCGGTACGAACGCGGCCGATATTGCCGAATACGCGCAAATAGCGCTCGACCTCGGACGGGATGCCGGTCGCCTTCTCCGGATTGTCGGAGAGCTTGACGGCCGGGCGGCCGTCGACCGACGTTACCTTGCAGACGATCGAGATCGGGTCGAGCTCGGTCGAGCCGTCGGGCGCGCAGCCGACGAAATCATTGGTGAGGTTGGTGCCCCAGCCAAAGCTGATGCGGACGCGTCCCCTGAAGTGATGGTAGGTGTCCTCGATCGAGCCGACGTCCATCGCGTCGGAGAACACCAAGAGCTTCTCACGGGGATCGCGGCCCTTCTGCTTCCACCAGGTGATGATGTCCTCGCCGGCTGCGATCGGCGGCGCGCTGTCGGGACGAAAGCCGGTCCAGTCCGCCACCCAGTCCGGCGCGTCGCGCAAAAACGGCTTTGTGCCGAACGCGTCGGGCAGCGCGATCAAAAGGTTGCCGCCATAGGTGTGGCGCCACTGGTCGAGGATGCGGTAGGGCGCCCAGCGCAGCTCCTCGTCGGAATTGGCGAGCGCGGCGGCCACCATCGGCAGCTCATGCGCGTTGGTGCCGATCGCTTCGAGATCGTTGTCCATCGCGAGCAGCACGTTCGACGTCCCGGTGAAGGAGGAGCCGAGGCCTTCCTTGACCGCCTCGACGCACCAGCGCTGCCACAGAAAACCGTGGCGGCGGCGCGTGCCGAAATCGGACAGCCGCAGGCCGTCGAGCTTTCGCAGCCGCTCGACCTTGGCCCACAGCTTTGCTTTGGCGCGGGCGTAGATGACGTCGAGCGCGAAGCGGCCGTAGTCCTTGGTCGCCGCGCGCGAGCGCAGCTCGTTGAGGATCGCGAGCGCCGGGATCTCCCACATCGTGGTGTGGGTCCAGGGCCCGTGGAAATGCAGCTCATACTGGCCGTCGACCTTGTGCAGCTCGTATTCGGGCAGGCGGAAGGTCGAGAGCCAGTTGATGAAGTCGGGCGAGAACATCTGGGTCTTGCCGTAGAACGTGTTGCCGGCGAGCCAGATCAGCTCCTTCTTGGAAAAACGGATGGTGCGGGCGTGGTCGAGCTGGGCGCGCAGCTCGCCCTCGTCGATGACCTCGGCGAGCTTGATGTGGGTGGAGCGGTTGATCACCGAAAAGGTGGTGCGCGTGTCCGGATAGCACTCCCGGATCATCTGCTGCATCAACAGCTTGTAGAAATCGGTGTCGAGCAGGCTGCGCACGATCGGATCGAGCCGCCAGCCGTGGTTGTAGGTCCGGGTTGCAATATCTGTGACCGTCATGCGGGAACCTTAGCCTGCCGGACGCCGCCCGCCCAGTGGGTTTTGGGCGGAACATGGCAGCTCAGCGCGCTATGGTCTGCCGGATACGGCCGATCGTCGCAGCAACGCCGGTCCATTCCGGCTTGCCGGGGGCGAATTGCCGCCTGAGGAAGCCGACCAGCTCGGCGACCTGGCCGTCGCTCATGCTGTCCTTGAAGGGTGGCATGTAGCCGAGATCGCTCGCCGCGGGCTTGGCGATGCCGTGCAGGATCACCTGGATCAGGTTGTCGGGCACCTCGCTGTGCAGATTGCTGTTCAGCGCCAGCGAGGGCCGGCTGCCGAACAGCGGGGGACCTCCGACCTCGTGGCAGACCGCGCAGGCGCCTTGATAGATCCGCGCGCCTACGGAGGGGGCGGTGGTGACGGCGGTCGTAGTTTCGAGCTTCACGGCCAAGGCATGGTGGGCCGGCCGATCGGCGGCCTCGTTGAACGAGGCAAGGTAGACCGCCATCGCGCGGATGTCCTGGTCGGGCAGCGCGGCTAATTCCTTGACCACCGGCGCCATCGGGCCCGCGGCAACGCCATGAAGGCGGGACTCGCCGGTGCGCAAGTAAGCGTACAGCTCGTCCTCGCTCCAGGGGATCGGCGCCTTCGACAGCGAGGTCAGCGCCGGCGCCTCCCAGCCCTCGGCTAAGCCGCCGGCAAGATAGGCGGCCTGCCGTTCGGCGCCGAGCGCATTGCGCGGCGAGTGGCAGGCGCTGCAATGGCCGAGACCCTCGATCAGATAGGCGCCGCGATTCCACGCTTCGGATTTGGCGGGATTGGGCTGGAACGTATCCGGTCTGTGGAACAGCGCATTCCATCCGGCCAGCAGCGGACGCAGGTTGAATGGATAGGCGAGGGTGTTCTGCGGCGTCTCGGCGCGCACGGGCGCCTGCGCCATCAAGTAGGCGTAGAGCGCCTGCAGGTCGGCGTCGCTCGCCTTGGCAAAATGCGTGTATGGAAACGCGGGGTAGAGATGCCGCCCGTCGCGATGGATGCCCTCGCGCATCGCGCGCTCGAAGGCGGGATAGGACCAGGCGCCGATGCCGGTGTCGATATCGGGTGTGATGTTGGTGGTGTAGATGGTGCCGAACGGCGTCTCCAGCGGGCGGCCGCCGGCGTTCAAGATGCCATGCTCGGAGGTGTGGCAGACCGCGCAGGCGCCGAGCGCCGCAAGCTCCTTGCCGCGCGCAATCGTCGCGGCGGAAAACACTGAGGCATCGGGCTGAGCAATCGGCGCAATAGCGCGCCACGGCAGCACGGCGGCACCGATGCCGATCGCCGCCGCGCACAGTGCCGCAACACCGGCGAGGATGCCGCTGCGTTTGACGATCGGGTTCTGCCATTTGTTGAGTTGCGCCGGCGCGGCAGGCGGCGGGAGCGGAGCGGGCGCCGAGGGCTGCTCGCCGTGCAATCCCTTCAAGATCCGTTCCGGCGTGAACGGCAGCTCGCGAAAACGCACGCCGGTCGCATCATAGATCGCGTTGGCGATCGCCGCCGCGCTCGGCACCGAGGCGGACTCGCCGACGCCGAGCGGCGGCTGATCCTGCCGCGGCAGCATCAGCACGTCGATCTTGGGCAGCTCCGGAAATTTGATGATGGGGTAGGCGCCCCATTCCCGCGCCGTGCCGCGCTCGAACGAGACTTCCTCCATCAGCGCGCGGCTGGTGGACTGGATGACGTTGCCCTCGATCTGGTGGCGCACGCCCTCCGGATTGATCATCAACCCGGAGTCCTGGCCGGCGACGACGCGTGTCACGCTGACGTCGCCGGTCGCCTTGTTGACCGCGACGTCGGCGATCCATGCCGACCACGCCGCGCCATAGCCGGGAAACTTGCTGTGCACATAGAGCGCATAGGCGAAGCCGCGGCCGCGGACGATGTCGCCGTCTTGCTGCTCTTGCCGCACCGGACGCGGCGTCCAGCCGGCGCGCTCGGCGACCGCGTTGACGAGATCGATCGCACGCTTGTCCTTCAGATAGCGCAAACGATATTCGATCGGATCGACCTTGGCTTCGGCGGCGAGCTCGTCGATATAGGACTCGTGCGCAAAGGTGTTCGGCAGCGCCGAGACGCCGCGAAACCAGGACGCGCGCACGATCGGCGGCATGTCGTTGGCGACGACGCGCATGTTCTCGTAGTCGTAGGGCGGGATCGCGGTGCGATCGCCCATCTCGAACACGGCGGCTTCAGGCGCGATCCGCCTGGTGAGCAGCAGCGCCAGCGTCGGCGCACCGTTTGACGGATAGCGCGTGGCAAAATCGTAACCGGCGACACTGCCGTCGGCATTGAGCCCGCCATTGACGTCCATCAACTGCGCGGTGCCCTTCGGCTCCCAGGCATGTTCCTGCTCGCGGGTGAGCTGTACCCGCACCGGGCGGCCGACCGCGCGCGACAGCAGCAGCGCATCGGCGGAGACGTCGTCGGCGCAGTTGCGGCCATAGCAGCCCGCCGCCTCCATCCTGATCACGTCGATCTCGGACTCCGGCCGCTCGATCAGCAGTGCGAGATCGCCGCGCAGGATGTGCGGGTTCTGCGTGCCGGACCAGACCCGGATCGCGCCGTCGCCGTAATCGGCAACCGCGCAGGATGGGCCGATCGCGCCGTGCATCTGGTACGGCCAAACATATGTCCGCTGCATCGGCTTCGCGGCCGCGCCGATCGCGGCGTCGACATCGCCCTTGTCGATCAGTTGGCGCGGCGTCGACGGATTGGCGCGCAGCGCCTGCTCGATATCGCTGAGATCGGTCAGCGCCGGACCCGGCTTCCAGCTCAATTTGAGCTGCGCCGCCGCCTTGATCGCGTTCTCCTCGCGCTCGGCGACGACGCCGACGAAGTCGCCGATCCGCACGACCGCGACGAGGCCGGGGATATCGCGCACCGAGGCTTCGTCGACCGCGATCAGGCTAGTGCCGACGAACGGGCCGGCATCGACGCCGGCATAGGGCGGGCGGACGACGCGGCCGTGCAGCATGCCCGGCACCCGCACATCGTGCACATAGACCAGCTCGCCAGTGGCCTTCGCCGGCAGGTCGACGCGCGGCTGGGATTTGCCGACGATGGAATAGGCATCCACCGCCTTGACCGGGACGTCGTCGGCAAGCTCCAACTGGATCGTGTCGTCGGCGATCAATTCGCCATAGCTGACGCTGCGGTTGTCATGGCCGCGGATCAGGCCGTCCTCGACCGTGAGCTCCTCGATCGGCAGCTCCAGCCGCTCGGCCGCGCGCGCGACCAGAAAATGCCGCGCTTGCGCGGCGGCCTTGCGCAGCGGGACGGCGGTGATCTGGATGGTCTCGCTCGCAATCGTCGCGCCCTGGTTCGGCACCGTTGCGGTGTCGCCGAGGATCACGACGACGCGGGCAAAGGAGACGTCGAGCTCTTCGGCGACGATCTGGCCGAGCGCGGTGCGGATGCCGGTGCCGAGATCGACGTGGCCGTTATAGGCGTTGACCGAGCCGTCGGCGGTGATGCAGATGAAGGTCTCGAACGCGCCTTCGCTGCCCAGCACCGCGGGGCGCACGACCGACAGCGAGCCGCGCTGGCGTTGCTCGGTCACAGCCATCAATCGCGCGCCTCGAGCGCGTGGCCGGCGGCGCGCATCGCGGCGCGGACAATCTCGATATGCGCGCCGCAGCGGCAGAGATTGTAGCGCAGCGCTTCCAGCACCTCATGCTCGCTTGGCGCAGCGTTGCGCGCCAGCAGCGCCTTGGTGGTGATGATCATGCCGTTGAGGCAGTAGCCGCACTGCGCGGCCTGTTCGCGGATGAAGGCGTCCTGCACCGGATCGGGATGCTCGCGGCTGCCGAGGCCTTCGAGCGTCACGATGTCGCGCCCCACGCAGCCTTCGATCGGGATCACGCAGGACCGCGCGGCGACGCCGTCGATCAGCACCGCGCAGGCGCCGCACTCGCCGAGACCGCAGCCGTATTTCGGTCCGTTCAGTTCGAGATCGTTGCGCAGCACGTAAAGCAATGCGGTGTCGGGAGCAGCGTCGACATCATGGTCCCTGCCGTTCACGGTCAGGCGCATCGCCCTCGTTCTCCCTCGTGTTTGCGCTGCAACGCGCGCGCGATCGCGAAGGAGGATAACGTTTGTATACAAACGTGCAAGCGGCGGCATGCCGCGCTGCAGCGCGTGCCCGCTTTATGAACAGGGCGGCTAGGCAAATGGGCTATTATTCGGCAGCGGCAGCTTTTGGCAGCAATGGCCGCTTGACAGGCCGCAAGCTCCCGCGCAGGATCATTCGTATACGAACGATATCGGCGGAGGCGGAGGGATGCGCAGTATGATCGACCGCCGCCACAAGTCCAGGCTTGGTCACGATGGCTGACACAATGACCGTCGCCGCCGGCGACAAGATCCGCTGCGATGCCTGTCCGGTGATGTGCTACATCAAGCCGGGCGCGGCCGGCGCCTGCGACCGCTATGCCAATCATGATGGAACATTGATCCGCGTCGATCCGCACGTGGTGCTGGAGCGCACGGTATCGCATGGCGGCAAGCTGGTGCCGTTCCAGGTGAGCGGCGACTGGGACGGCAAGATCGTCCGCCAGCCCGACATCTTCGTCACCGCGATCGGCGCCGGAACGACGTATCCGGATTACAAGCCGGCGCCGTTCATCGTGTCGTCCGAGGTCGACGGCGTCGATATGGTCACGGTGGTGACCGAGGGCATTTTCTCCTATTGCGGCGTCAAGGTGAAGATCGACACCGACCGCTATCTCGGCCCGGAGACCGCGACGGTGCGCGCCGACGGCGAGGCGGTCGGCCACGTCACGACCAGCGAATACGGCTCGCAGATGCTGTCGCTCGGCGGCGTGCATCACCTGACCGGCGGCTCGAAGAAGGAAGGCCGCGTCACCTGCGACACGCTGATGGATCTCTCCAACTGCAAGGCGGTGGAGCTGACCATCGACGGCGGCGCCACCGTGATCGTGCAGGCCGGCAAGCCGCCGATTGTCAACAGCGTGCCGGAAGAGCGGATGCGGGTCGGCTGCGGCTCGGCGACCATCGGCATGTTCGCCAAGCAATGGCACGGCAAGGTCGACGAGGTCGTGGTGGTCGACGACCACATCACCGGCGTGCTCAGCGAGCACCAGGCCGGAAAATTGCTCGACATCGCCGACACCGGCATCAAGATGAAGGGCCGGCGCTCGACACCCGGCCGCTATTTCCAGGTCGCCGATCCCGGCACCGGATGGGGCGGCACCAACATCTCCGATCCCTTATCGATCCTCGGCCCGTTCAATCCGAAGGAGGCGCGGCCAGGGTTGACGATGCTGATGGTCTCGACCACCGGCGAGCACGCCTCCTACTACGTGCTCGACGAGGCGCTGCGGCCGGTCGAGACCGAGATGCCGGCGGATCTCAGATTTTCCGTCGAGCGCATCCAAGAGAATTGCGAGCCGGCGCTGTGCACCGTGCTGTTCATGGGCGGCGCCGGCGGCTCGCTGCGCGCCGGCGTCACCGACAATCCGGTGCGGCTGACGCGCTCGGTCAAGGACGCACTGACGCGTGTGACCAGCGGCGGCGCGCCGGTCTATGTCTGGCCGGGCGGCGGCATCACCTTCATGGTCGATGTCACGCAGATGCCGGCCGGCGCGTTCGGCTACGTGCCGACGCCGGCGCTGGTGGCGCCGATCGAGTTCACGATGCGGCTGTCCGACTATGCGGCCCTTGGCGGCCACATGGATTATGTCCGCCCGCTGTCCTCGCTGCGCGACAGCGCCGAGGTCCGGCCGATGCCATACATTCCGGGACGGCGCGCATGACGAGGCTCCCGCAAATCGCGCTTCTTCCCGACGGCAAGCGGCTGCATTTGCAGGACGGCCCGATTGACCTGGTCATTGGAGCGAAGGGCAGGGACGCCGATGTCAGCGCCGCCTATCGGGCGGCGGCGGAACGGTTCACTGGCCTGCTGGATGAACTCTGTGCGGAGTTGCCTTTGTTGCGCAGTGCGGCCGATCCACATCACTGCGCGCTGAAAGGCGTGGTCGCGCGGCGCATGCATGCCGCCGTCGCGCCATTTGCCGCCGATTCCTTCATCACGCCCATGGCGGCGGTGGCGGGCTCGGTTGCCGAGGAAATCCTCGGTGCGATGCTGCAGGAAGCCGCGCTCGATCGCGCCTATGTCAACAATGGCGGCGATATCGCGCTGCATCTCGCCGGCGGGGAGCAGTTCAGCGTCGGCCTGATGGATCGCCCGGACCGCCATGGGGTGATGCGCACCACGACCATCGACGCCGACATGCCGGTCCGCGGTATTGCGACCAGCGGTCGCCATGGCCGCAGCTTTTCGCTCGGCATTGCGGATGCCGTCACCGTGCTGGCGCGTACCGCGTCGCAGGCCGACGCCGCGGCGACGGTCATTGCCAATGCGGTCAACCTGCCGGGCCATCCGGCGATCGTCCGGCTTCCGGCAAACGAATTGCAGCCGGACAGCGATCTCGGCGCGCGGCTGGTGACCCGCGATGTCGGGCCGCTGGCGGACCACGAGATCGAGCAGGCGCTTGACGCGGGTACGGCGCAGGCGCGCCTGCTCCTGACGTCGGGATTGATCGAGGGCGCGGCATTGCGTCTACTGGGCGAAACGCGGCTGGTCGGTGCAATTGGCCGCGAGGCGCCGGCACCGCACGCGTTTCAGGGAACAACGATACAAAGCATGCTGCAGGCATGACCGGGAGCGAGGCACAATGAGCGCCGTCATTCGCAAGATCGTCACCGTGGTCGAGGAGACCCATCTGGAGATGGGCAAGACCATCGCGCCGCCGACCCGGCGCGCCGCCGCGATCGCCGTGATCGAAAATCCGTTTGCCGGCCGCTATGTCGAGGACCTGTCGCCGCTGATCGCGATTGGCGAGGAACTCGGCGAATTGCTGTCGAAGCGAGCGGTCGCAGCGCTCGGCATCGACGGCGCCAAGGCGCATTCCTATGGCAAAGCCGCCGCCGTCGGCGAAAACGGCGAGCTCGAGCACGCGGCCGCGATCCTGCATCCGAAGATGGGTGCGCCGGTGCGCAAGGTGCTCTCCAAGGGCGCCGCGCTGATCCCGTCGTCGAAGAAGCGTTCGGGCCCCGGCACCACGCTGGACATTCCGCTCGGCCACAAGGACGCGGCGTTCGTGCGCAGCCATTTCGACGGCATGGAGGTGCAGATCAACGATGCGCCGCGCGCCAATGAGATCATGGTCGCGGTCGCGGTGACCGACAGCGGCCGGCCGCTGCCGCGCGTCGGCGGGCTGACCGTGGACGAAATCAAGGGCGAAGACGGATTGCGATAATCTCTTTGAAGACAAACTGGAGGTACGGGATGCGTGGTTATTTCGTAGGGGCGGGTCTGGCGATCGCGGTTGCGACCATGGCGACCAGCGCCGTGACAACACAGGCCTTGGCGCAGAGCGAGATCAAGATCGGCGAGATAAATAGTTATTCCTTGTTGCCGGCGTTCACCGAGCCCTACCGCAAGGGCTGGCAGCTCGCGGTGGAAGAGATCAATTCCGCCGGCGGCATCAACGGCAAGAAGCTCGTCGTCGTCTCCAAGGACGACGGCGGTAAGCCGGCGGACGCGCAGACCGCGGCAAACGAGCTGGTGTCGAGCGAGAAGGTCGCGCTGCTCGCGGGCACCTTCCTCTCCAACATCGGGCTTGCCGTCAGCGACTTCGCCAACCAGAAGAAGGTGTTCTTCCTCGCGGCCGAGCCGCTGACCGACGCCATCACCTGGTCGAAGGGCAACCGCTACACCTTCCGCCTGCGCCCCTCCAACTACATGCAGGCGGCGATGCTGGTGGAGGAGGCCGCAAAGCTGCCGGCAAAGCGCTGGGCGACGATCGCGCCGAACTATGAATACGGCCAGTCGGCGGTCGCGGTGTTCAAGAAGCTGATGTCGGAGAAGCGGCCCGACATCCAGTGGGTCGACGAGCAGTGGCCGCCGCAGGGCAAGATCGACGCCGGCCCCGTGGTGCAGGCGGTTGCCGCGGCGAGCCCGGAAGCGATCCTCAACGTCACCTTTGGCGCCGATCTGGTGAAGCTCGTCCGCGAGGGCAATACGCGAGGCCTGTTCAAGGACCGCAAGGTGGTGAGCTTCCTGACCGGCGAGCCGGAATATCTCGATCCGCTCAAGGACGAGACGCCCGAGGGCTGGATCGTCACCGGCTATCCCTGGTACGCGATCAAGACGCCGGAGCACGACGCGTTCCTGAAGGCCTATCAGGGCAAGTACAACGATTACCCGCGGCTCGGCTCGATCGTCGGCTACCAGACCATCAAGGCTGCGGCCGCGATCCTTGCCAAGGCCAATTCGACCGATCCGGAGCAGCTGATCACTGCGGCTGAGGGCATCTCGATGCCGTCGCCGTTCGGCGAGATCACCTTCCGCAAGATCGATCACCAGTCGACCCTGGGCGCCTTCACCGGCAAGACCGCGCTCAAGGACGGCAAGGGCATCATGGTCGATAGCGCCTACCGCAAGGGCTCCGACTATCTGCCCAGCGACGCCGAAATCGAAAAGCTGCGGCCGAAGGATTGAGACTGCAGACTTCTCCCTCTCCCCGCTCTTGCGGGGAGAGGTGAAGGGAAGACCTGTAGGGTGGGTTAGCCGAAGGCGTAACCCACCGCCTCGTGGTGCAAGGGCGGGTTACGCTGCGCTAACCCGCCCTACGAAGTGATGCTTGTGATCTCCAACGCGGACCGCCCATGGCTTTTTACGTCGTCCAGTTCCTGACCGGTCTTGCCAGCGCGGCGTCGCTGTTCCTGGTCGCCTCTGGCCTGTCGATCATCTTCGGCGTGACGCGGATCGTGAACTTTGCCCATGGCGCGTTCTACATGCTCGGCGCCTATGTCGCCTTCACGCTGACCGAGCGTTTCTCGGGCGCGCTCGGTTTCTGGGGCGGCATCGTCGCCGCGGCGCTGGCGGTGGCGGTGATCGGCGTGCTGGTCGAGATGGTGCTGCTGCGCCGGATCTACCATTCGCCCGAACTGTTCCAGCTGCTCGCGACCTTCGGCCTGACGCTGATGGTCGAGGACCTCGTGGTGCTGATCTGGGGCCCGGACGATCTGGTCGGCCGCCGCGCGCCCGGCTTCAAGGGCGCGATCGATTTCTTCGGCCAGAACATTCCAAGCTACGATCTGTTCCTCATCGCACTCGGGCCGGTCGTGCTCGGCATTCTCTGGCTGCTGTTCCAGCGCACCCGATGGGGCATCCTGGTGCGCGCGGCGACCCAGGACCGCGACATGGTGGCGGCGCTCGGCGTCAATCAGAAATGGCTGTTCACCAGCGTGTTCGCGCTCGGCGTTTTCCTCGCCGCGCTCGGCGGCGCGCTGCAGATTCCGCGTGATGCAGTCAATCACGCGATGGACCTGCGGATCATCGTCGAGGTCTTCGTCGTGGTGGTGATCGGCGGCCTCGGCAGCATCATCGGCGCCTTCGTCGCCGCAGTGCTGGTGTCGGAGCTCAACGCCTTCGGCATCCTGATCTTTCCGAAAATTTCCATCATCCTGGTGTTCCTGGTGATGGCGGTGGTGCTGATCGTCAGGCCGTGGGGCCTGTTCGGCAAGCCGGAGGCGCCGGCGCGGCGCACGCCGGGCCTGACGGTCAATCCGTGGCGGCCGCTGACCACGAACGAACGCTTCGCCGCGATTGCGGCGCTGCTGGTCGCCGCCGCATTGCCGGTGCTTAATAGCCCGTATCTGCTCACGGTGGGCTCGGAGATCGCGATCTTCGTGATCTTCGCGGCCAGCCTGCATTTCCTGATGTCGGTCGGCGGGCTGGCCTCGTTCGGCCACGCCGCCTATTTCGGGCTCGGCTCCTACGGCGTGGCGCTGCTCGCCACCAAGGCGGGCCTGCCGATGATCGTCTGCCTGTTGCTCGGGCCGATCGTCGGGCTGCTCGGCGCGGCCGTGTTCGGCTTCTTCGCCGTGCAGCTCTCCGGCGTCTACTTCGCGATGCTGACGCTGGCCTTCGCCCAGATCGTCTGGTCGATCGCGTTCCAGTGGGTGTCGGTAACCGGCGGCGACAACGGCATCCTCAGCGTCTGGCCGGCGAGCTGGGTGGCGAGCCCGTCGCGCTTCTACTGGCTGTCGCTCGGCATTGCCGCGCTGGCGGTCGTCATTCTCCGCATCATCGTGTTCTCGCCGTTCGGCTTTGCGCTGCGTGCGACGCGCGACTCTCCGCTGCGCAGCGAGGCCATCGGCATCAACAGCAAGCGCATCCAGTGGACCGCCTTCGTGATCGCGGGCACCGTGGCCGGCGTCGCCGGCGCGCTGTTCGCCTACCTGAAGGGCAGCGTCTTCCCGGACAATATGGGCATCTCGCTCTCGGTGGATGCACTGGTCATGGTGCTGCTCGGCGGCGTCGAGACGGTGTCGGGCGCGGTGATCGGCGCCATCGTCTACAAGGCGCTCAACATCTGGCTGGTCAGCCAGACCGATCTGTCGAAACTCGTGCTCGGCGGCTTCGTCGTGCTGATCGTGGTGGCCTTCCCGAAGGGCATCGTCGGTACGCTCGAGACCTTCCTGCATCGCCGGCGCAAGTCCGCCTCGTCGGCTTCGTCAGTGCTCACCTCCCGCATCGAGACCGCCGAATGAGCATGGCCCCCACGTTGCTGTCGGTCGAGGAACTGACAAAATCCTATGGCGGCGTGCATGCCATGCGCGGCGTCTCGTTCGAGTTGCGCGCCGGCGAGATCCTGGCGCTGATCGGGCCGAACGGTGCGGGAAAAAGCACCTGCTTCAACGCGCTGAACGGCCAGATCATTCCGGATTCCGGGCGGGTCCGGCTGCTTGGCGAGGAGATCACCGGCAAGAAGCCGCGGGTGATCTGGCGGATGGGCGTCGGCCGCACCTTCCAGATCACTGCGACTTTCCCGACGATGACGGTGCGCGAGAACGTGCAGGTCGCGCTAGTCTCGCACGGCGGCGAGCTGTTCAACCTGTGGGCCTCGACCGCGAAGCACGCGCGCGACGAGGCCGGCCGGCTGCTCGATCTGGTCGGCATGGGCGCCTATGCCGAACGGCCCTGCGGCGAACTCGCCTATGGCGACCTCAAGCGGCTGGAGCTTGCGATCGCGCTCGCCAACCAGCCCAAATTGCTCTTGATGGACGAGCCGACCGCCGGCATGGCGCCGCGCGAGCGCGTCGAACTGATGCGGCTCACGGCGCGGATCGCGCGCGAACAGTCGATCGGCGTGCTGTTTACCGAGCACGACATGGACGTGGTGTTCGAGCATGCCGACCGCATCCTGGTGCTGAACCGCGGCAGCCTGATCGCCGAAGGCTCGCCCGAGGAGGTCCGCGGCAACGCCCAGGTGCAGGCGATCTATCTCGGCGAAGGCCTGGTCTACGACGCCCGGCACCGTGAGGGAGCCTCCGCATGAAGCTCACGGTGAATGATCTCAACAGCTTTTACGGCCCGGCGCATATCCTGTTCGATATCGCGCTGGAGGTCGGCGAGGGCGAGGTGGTGGCGCTGCTCGGCCGCAACGGCGCCGGCAAGTCGACCACGTTCCGCTCCATCGTCGGCCTGGTCGAGAACCGCTCCGGCCGCATCATGTTCGAGGGCAAGGACGTCTCGCGCGAGCCGACCCATGCGATCGTGCGCGGCGGCCTCGGCTACGTGCCGGAAGAACGGCGCATCTTTACGGACCTGACGGTGGAGGAAAACCTCGAGGTCGGCCGCCAGCCGAAGCGGGCGGGCGCGCCGCAATGGGACCGCGAAAAACTGTTCAAGCTGTTTCCCAATCTCGGCGAGATGCGCAACCGGCCCGGCGGCCGCATGAGCGGCGGCGAGCAGCAGATGCTGACCATCGCGCGCACGCTGATGGGCAATCCGTCGCTGGTGCTGCTCGACGAGCCGTCGGAGGGCCTGTCGCCGAAGATCGTCGAGCAGATGGTCGATGCGATCCTCGCCATGAAGAAGGAGGGCGTGAGCATCGTGGTGTCCGAGCAGAATTTGCATTTTGCCCGGCTGATCTCCGATCGCGCCTACATCATCGAGCGCGGCCGGATCTGCTTCGGCGGCACCATGGCCGAGCTCGACGCGCGGCCCGATATCCGCGACGCGCATCTGTCGCTGTAGGGGCGGGGTGGACCATGGCGAAGGTAGCTGCACAAAAGCGAAACGGCAAGGCGTCGAAGCCGGGTTATGTGCTGGACGAGCAGATCGGCTTTATCCTGCGCCAGGTGTCGCAGCGCCATGCCGTGATCTTCGCCCGCGAGATCGGCATCAATCTGACGCCGACGCAATGGGCCGCGCTGTCGAAGCTCGCGGAGGTCGGCGCCTGCTCGCAGAACCAGCTCGGGCGGCTGACCTCGATGGATGTCGCGACCATCAAGGGCGTGATCGACCGCCTGACCGCGCGCGGCCTCACGGAAACGTCGCCCGATCCCGACGACGGCCGCCGCCTGCTCGTGAGTCTCACCCGCGCCGGCCAGCAGATGGCCGAAAAGGCCGCTCCGCACGCGCATGCGATCTCCAAGGAGACATTGGCCCCACTCGACGCCAAGGAGCGCGAGACGCTGATCGCGCTGCTGAGCAGGCTGCGCTAACGCAAACGTTTCCGTCATTGCGAGCCAACGGGTCGCGCGAACGCGCGCCCGATGACAGGCTCCGCGAAGCAATCCATCGCTCCACATACGCGGAAGGACGGATTGCTTCGTCGCTTCGCTCCTCGCAATGACGGCTGGACTTACGCTGCCGCGCCAAGCACCAGCGCGACGGCACCCACCAGCACCAGGCTGCCGGCCCAGACCGCATCGAGGTTGAACCAGCTTCGCGATACGAACTTCAGCCCGAGGTATCGATAGACCAGCCACGCCAAACAGCCGCCGGCGATGATCATCGCGCCGGCATGGACCACGGAGACCAGCAGCGCCATCGTCAGGTTGGCATTGATCAGCGCGCCGGCGGCCGCGTGGCCACGATCGGCATCGGCGGCCTCGCAGAGCCCGAGATAGATCGGCACCAACATCAGCGCGGCGCCGTGGGCGATCGCGACCGCGAACGACCACAGGCCGAGCTGCGCCGGCGGGATCCGCGCCAGCGCCCGGGGATGGCGGCGGTCGAGCAGCCGGTAGATGCCGAAGGCGATGACGAGCAGGCTCGCGGCGATCCGGATCGGGCGTTGCCATTCGACCAGCGCGGCCAGCATCGCGAACGGCAGGATCACCAGCAGCATCGCCAGCAGGTGACCGATTGCGAGCGGCCCGAGCGCGGCAACGAGCGCGCGCGAGCTTCGTTGCATCAGGCCGGCCGATACGGCGAGCGGCCAGCCCATTCCCGGGTTGATGCCGTGGTAGAGGCCGCTCGCGATCACCGCCAGCCACAGCGAGGCCAGCGTCCAGTCGGCCGCACTCACATTCAGACCGACGGATAGCAGAACGAGTCGGTCGAGCAGTCGCCGCCGTCGAGCCGTATCTGGTGCGCGCGGTAGCCGTCGGGGAGGCCGACCCAAAAGTCCTTGGCCAGCTCGAGGCCGCCATTGGCGCCGACATTCGCCATCACCTCGGCGCCGGGAATGCCGTTCGGATAGAACTGGTCGTCCCAGGTCGAGTACAGCGAATTGGTCCAGTACACCCGCTTGCCGTCGCGGCTGATCTCGACCATCTGCGGGCCGCCGGCAAAGGCCTGTCCGTTCGGATGCGGCGCGCGTCCGACGATGCCGCCGATCCGGACTGATCCGGCAAGCTTCGGCTTGCGCGGATCGGAGACGTCGTATTGCCGCATCTCGCCGGTGCCCCAGCAGGAGACGTAGAGGAACCGGTCGTCCATCGACAGGTCGATGTCGGTGACCAGCGGCGGCACCGCGCCAAAACCCTGCAGCAGCGGCGGCAGCTTGTCCTTCGGCGCGGGCTCGGGCGGGATCGTCGCCGTCTTCTCGATGTGAAACTGGCCGCCCTCACGCCACCAGGTCCAGATCGAGCCCTCGAGGTTGGTGGTGTCGACCACGACGCCGACAAAACCGTGCTCGCGGATCGGATCATGCGCCGGCCGCACCTCCAGCGCCATCTGATGGTTGGCGCCGAGGTCGATGGTCTGGACGTTGCGCCGCGCGCGCAGATCCCAGAAATGCAGCCGGTGGCCGTATTTGTTCGACAGCAGGTCCTCCGGCACGATGCCGTTCTCGAATTGCGGCGGCAGCGCCCACTCGCTGCTCACCATGTAGTCGCGCGGCAGGTTCCACCAGAAGTCATAATGCTTGGTCTGCGAGCCGCGATCGATCTCCCAGCGGCCGAGCACCTCGAAGCTCTCGCAATCCATGATGAAGATGCCGGGCGGTCCGTCGGTGCCGTCCTTGCCGCCGCCGCCGAGCGTCGAGACATAGATGCCCTCCGGCCCGCAGTGAATGGTGTGCGGCCGCGAGTAGCCGGTCTTCTTGAAGACTTCTTCGGGCTCGATGATCTTGTGGATTTTCGCCTGCGTCGGATCCGGCTTGGTGTCGATGATATAGATTCGGGAGGATCGCATCCCGGGAATGATGAGATAGCGGCGCTCGAGGAAAGCGTGGCCGGCGAGCGGCGACAGCGCCGACGAGCAGGCGTTCCAGCCGAAATGGTGGAACTCGTCGCCTTTGTTGGGCATCGTCACGGTGTGGACGATCTTGCTGTAGGTCGGCGAGCCCCGCTTGACGTCGATCACGGCGAGCGCGTCCGGCTTCGAATGATCCGGGCTGAGTAGCACGGTGTAGGCAAAATTCTCGACTGGGGCTTCCATCGCCAGCTTCGGCGAGGCGTGGAACGTGGGATCTGGCCTCATCGTCATCGGCTGCCCTCCTGATTGTGTGATGTTGATCAACACGGCACGGCGGCATGCAGCAGCAAGAACTTAAAATCCGGATCGAAATGCCTCTTGCGAGTGCTGCCGGCTAAGGTTCGCTTTGGGGCAGACTACACCGCAACGGTGACAGCTGAAAACAAGCTTCGGTGACGGCGCCGGCGCGGCAAAGCCGCACGGCGCGGTGGCCGGTCAGCTGAGCTGGCACAAAATGCATCACCGTCATCCCCGCGCAAAGGCTTCGCCTTTGTCGCTGGAGGTGCGAGCTCTTGCGAGCCTCGAAGGATGCACGGCCCGACTGTGGCCGTCGACCCTTCGAGGGCCGCTGAAGAAGCGGCCACCTCAGGGTGACGGGTTGTTTTGCTCAACTTGCTCGGTGTCATCACCCGCGCAGGCGGGTGATCCAGTATTCCAGAGGCAGTGGTGAATGAACCGAGAGGCCGCGGCGTACTGGATCGCCCGGTCCATGTGCGCAATCGCGCACAGGCCGGGCGATGACAGCGGTGGGTGAGGACAAAGCTTCACACCCTCTCAGGGTGACGGGTTGTCAATTGTGCGCGTTACTTCGCCACGATCTCCGGCACCTTGCCCGCCGGCGGCGTGTTGCGGCTGCGCTGGGTGCGGACGATGCCGTCGATGATGGTCATGCCGATGCCCGGGAGATCGCCGAGCTGCACGCTGTGCAGGATGTTCTTGCCGGGCGAATGCTGCGCCTTGTCCATCAGGACAAAATCGGCGGAACGGCCGACCTCGATCAGGCCGCAATCGAGCTCGCGCATCCGCGCGGTGTTGCCGGTGGCGAGGCAGAAGGCGAGCTCGGCGGGCAGGTCGCCGAGCGACGACAATAGCGACACCATGCGCAAAATGCCGAGCGGCTGCACGCCGGAGCCGGCCGGCGCGTCGGTGCCGAGGATGACGCGGTGCAAATCGCCCATCTCGCGCGCGGTGCGCAGCGTGAACAGCGCCGAGCGCTCGTTGCCGTTGTGCACCAGCTCGAGCCCGCGCTTGCAGCCCTCGCAGATGCAGCGGATCTGGTCGTCGGGCAGGGCGGTGTGGCCGCCATTGATGTGGCCGACCACGTCGGTGTCGGCCTCCAGCACCACGTCCTTGTCGATTAGGCCGGAGCCGGGGATCGAGGGGCCGCCGGTGTGGATGGTGCTCTGAATGCCGTATTTGCGCGCCCAGCCGACCATTTTGCGCGCGGTCGGGCCGTCCTTGACGCCGCCGAGCCCGACCTCGCCGAGTAGCTTGACGCCGGCGGCGGCCATTTCCTTGAAATCGTCCTCGACCATCTCGCATTCGATCACCGGCGCGCCGGCATGCACCTTCACGCCGCCCGGCCGCAGCGTCCAGAACGCGCGCTGGGCGAAGATCGCCATCGCCTTGACGCCGACCACATCGCGCGGCCGCCCGGGCATGTGGACCTCGCCGGCGGAAATCATGGTGGTGACGCCGCCATGCAGATAGCTGTCGATCCAGTTGATCTGGTTCTGCCGTGGCGTCCAGTCGCCGGCGACCGGATGGACGTGGCTGTCGATCAGGCCGGGCGCCACCGTCGTGCCGTTGGCATCGACGATGGTGGTGGCGCCCTCGGTGTCGACGTCCTTGAGACGGCCGATCGCAGTGATCTTGCCGTTCTCGGCGACGATGGTGTCGGCATCGAGGATCGGCTTCTCCAGGGCTCCCGACAGCAACAGCCCGATATTGCGGATCACCAGCTTGCTGGGGCCGGTGGCCTGGGGCGCGTCGTGAGCCATGGGTGGTTTCCTTCTGTTTATGGCGAAATTGCCCGGGAATTTGAGCTCGGCTTGACTTTTCGATCAAGCCGGATTATTCGTTTGTATACGAATGATCGTATACAAACGATCCGGCCGGTCAACGGGGTTCAAGTCCTTGGAGCCGCGCGGCACAAATCAGGGATTGGTGCGATGAGCAATTTCAACCAGGAAAGCGTCCTCAGCGTTCATCACTGGACCGACACGCTGTTCTCGTTCAAGACCACCCGCAGCCCCACCTTCCGCTTCCGCAACGGCGAGTTCACCATGATCGGGCTCAAGGTCGGCGAGAAGCCGCTGCTGCGCGCCTACAGCGTCGCCAGCGCCAATTACGAGGACACCCTCGAGTTCTTCTCGATCAAGGTTCCGGACGGCCCGCTGACCTCGCGCCTGCAGCACCTCAAGGAAGGCGACGAGATCATCGTCAGCCGCAAGGCCACCGGCACGCTGGTGATCGACAACCTCGAGGACGGCCGCAACCTCTATCTGATCGGCACCGGTACCGGCCTCGCCCCGTTCCTCAGCGTGATCAAGGATCCCGAGACCTATGACCGCTTCGAGAAGGTCGTACTGCTGCACGGCTGCCGCCGCGTCAAGGAACTCGCCTATGGCGAGATGATCACCGAAAAACTGCCGAACGACGAGCTGATCGGCGAGCTGGTCCGCGAGCAGTTGATCTACTACCCGACCGTGACGCGCGATCCGTTCCGCAACCGCGGCCGCATCACCGACCTGATCACCACGGGCAAGTTGTTCGACGATATCGGCCTGCCGGCGCTCGACGCCGCGCATGACCGCGTCATGATCTGCGGTTCGCCGGCACTGGTCGCCGATACCCGCACGCTGCTGGGCGGCCGCGGCTTCGTCGAAGGCAATCACGGCGAGCCGGCGCAGTTCGTGGTCGAGAAGGCGTTCGCGGAGCGCTGAGGCTAGCGCCGCTCTCCACCGCCGTCATTGCGAGCGAAGCGAAGCAATCCATTGTCACCGAGCATGCGGTGCAATGGATTGCTTCGCTTTGCTCGCAATGACGTGGATGGGGCGGTGGGAATCTAGGGCCTTACCGCCGGCGTCTCGAGATTCATGCCGCGCGCCCGCGACATCAGATAGAGCTCCAGCTCCACCAGCTCCGGCGAGCCGAAGTCGTAGGCCTGCGCGCGGATGCCGGTGATGCAGGCGCGTAAGCGCCGCTGCAGCGATCCGAGCGATTGCCATTCCAGCCGGTAGAGCGGATAGCCGGTCGGCTGTCCCTGCGTGATCGGCGCGCCGGCGAGCTTCCTGTCCCAGTTATCGTCGTGGCAGTTGGCGCAGGCCAGATTGAGCTGGCCCTGCCGCTGCGTGAACAGCTCGTGTCCCTTTGCAACGAACGGCGCAAGCTCGGGATCGTCACCGGCCGCGATCGGCATGCCGCGCGATTGCTCGGCGACGTAGGCGGTCAGCGCGAGCAACTCGCGACTTTCGTAGGCGAGGGGCGGCGCTTGCTGATGATTGCTGCGGCAGAGGTTGATGCGGCCCTCGAGATCGACCGGCTTTCCCAGCGTCTTGTCGAACGCCGGATAGTGGGCAGCAATGCCCTTCATGCTGACCCGCGCGTCATTGTGGCAGTCGGCGCAGGACTTGCTCGCGGTGCCGGCCTTGCGCTGCCACAGCGCCTCGCCGTCGAGCACCCAGAGCATGCCGGGATTGGCGGTGTCATCGTCCTGCATCGCCTTGCTGTCCGGGCCCATGAAACTGTAGCCGGAGCGGCGTTCGGCTTGCGGGATCTCGGCGGCGAGCGCAGCCCCCGCCATCGCCGCCAGAATCGCGATGCAGGCGAAAAACTTCATTCGACCGTGATCGACGCCGACGCGGTCTCCGAAAACCCCTTGTCGCCGATCCACTCGAATTCGAACCTGCCGCTCTCGGTCACCGTGGTGAAGAAGGTGAGGAACGGATTGGCGGCGACGGCCGGATAGAAATCGGCGCGAAAGACTTCCGTGCCGTTGAAGCGGCAGGCGAAGCTCGTGATGATGTCGCGCGGCACCACGTCGCCCGACACCGTGTGGCGATAGCCGGTCTCCATGATGTGCGACATCAGCGTCTTGATCTCGATGACGTCGCCGCGCTTCGCCTTGGCCGGCACATTGATCAGGGCCGAGGGCATCAGATCGCCTCCTCGGTGCAGGCGGCGAGCGTCACCACGACGTCGGCGGTCGCCGACCAGAACGTGTCGTCGGAGAGCCGCGCGATCGCCGTCACCTTCTGGCTGTCGGCGAGGCGAATGCGGGTCGAGACCTGGGCGCGGCCGGCGCGCGGGCCGAGATAGAAGTTGCCGATGTTCGGCTGCGGGTTCTTCTCGTTGAAGACGTGGATGCTCTTCACATACTCATTCGCCGTCATCGGGCTGGTGACGCTGACCGTCATCGGCACCGTGTTGCCGTTCTCGACCAGCGGCGGAATGTCGAGCTTGACCTTGCCGGTCCGCACATCGGCCTCGCCGACGACGTTGCGGATCGCCGCCGAGAGCATGGCCGGCGTGGCCTCCGCCGGGCGCACGATGACGACCGGAACCGCGCCGAGCACCGCGGCGCCACCGGCGAGTCCGAGAAAGGTTCGACGTGTGGTGTGATCCGAATTCGCCATTGGTCTCAGTCCCGCAGTGTCACCAGATAGGCTACGATATCCTCGATCTGCTCCGCCGACAGGATCGGCTTGCCGCGCCACGCATTGCCGACGCGCGAAAGCCCATCCACGCGGTAGTAGGACGGCATGATCGTCGCCGGATTGAGATGCGCCGCATCGACCAGGCGGAGCCGCAATTGCCCTTCCGACCAGCGGTTGCCGCTGCCGGCGAGATTCGGCGCGAGGTCACCCTGGAACGCCTGCTCGGGAAATGGACCGCTGTGGCAGAGGATGCAAGTGGAGGAACGCTCCACGATCAGCGCGCGGCCGCGCGTTGCGTCGCCATTGGTTCCCGTCAGCGAAGCCGGAATCGCATCGCCGACGATCGTGTAGGGCTGCAAGCCCTCTGCGCCCGCCGGCGAGCAGGCCGCGAGCGAGGCAATCGCGAGCAGCGCGATGGGAGCAAGCCTAGCCAAAGGCATCTCCCGTGATGGTGTTGAACCAACTCAACGCCTCGTCGGCCTCGCGCTGACGCACCTCGCGCGAGGCCTCGACCGGGCTCGTGGTCACCTCGGCCTCGGCGTACAGATCGTCCTTTGGCTGATAGATGCCCTTCAGCGAGAACGCATAGCCGGGCGCGACCGTGTTGTAGCAGGCGCCGTCGAGCCGCGGCGTCTCCGGCGGCTTGCCGGCGAGTGCAGCCACGATCGCCGCCGCACAGGCCCGGCCCTGCGCGGCCGCGGCGGAAGCGGATTTCGGAATCCCGCCGGCGATGGCGGCGTCGCCGATCACATGGATGTTGGGCACGAGCTTTGAGGCGAAGGTTACCGGATCCATCGGGCACCATCCGGTCCGATCGGCGACGCCGGCGATCGCGGCGATGCGGCCGGCGCGCTGCGGCGGGATCACGTTGGCGACCGCGGCGGTGTAATTGCCGAAGTCGGTGACGATCTCTTTCGTCGCCGGATTGACCGCGGTCACTCGGCCGCCCTGCGACAGCGCGATGCGCTCGATCACGCCGGGATAGAGCTCGGCCCACGCATGCTCGAACAGCTTTTGCTGTGAGTAATTGTCCTTGGCGTCGAGCACCAGAATCTTCGAGCGCGGCTTCTTCGCCTTCAGGTAATGCGCGATCAGGCTGGCGCGCTCGTAAGGCGCCGGCGGGCAGCGCAGCGGCGCGGCCGGAACCGCGATCACGACCACGCCGCCGTCGTCCATCGCCTCGAGCTGTCGGCGCAGCAGCAGCGTCTGCTCGCCGGCAGTCCAGGCGTGCGGCATCTTCGCGGACGCTGCTTCGTCATAGCCCGATAAGGCGTCGAAGCGCATCTCGATGCCTGGGGCCAGCACCAGCCGGTCGTAGGACAGCGTGGAGCCGTCGGCGAGACCGACCGTGCGCGCCTCTGCATCAACCTTGGTGGCCGCTTGCGCGGCGACAACAATGCCGTCGGCGGCAACCTTGTCGTAGCTGAATTGCTGCGCCGGCAGCTCGCGCAGGCCCGCGATCACCTCGTTGCTGAGCGGGCAGGCGGTGAAAGTCCGGTTCGGTTCGATCAGCGTGACCTGAATTTTCGGATCGAGCCGCCGCAGCGCCCGCGCGCAGGCGGTGCCGCCGAAGCCGCCGCCGATCACCGCGACGCGTGCAGTTGCTTGCGCCAGCGACGGACGCGCCAGCGCCGCCGCTACGACGGCAGCGGCGCCACGGACGACATTCCTGCGCGTCAGGCGACGCGTGACCACCATGCACGATAATCCGGAAAGCGAAGCAGCGGCCGAGCGGCCGCTGCTTCTGATGTCATCAGGCGAAGGAGATGTTCTGGGTCCGCAGCGGGAAGCTCCTGATACGCTTGCCCGTCGCTGCGAAATAGGCGTTGAGCACCGCCGGCGCCGCGACGCCGATGGTCGGTTCACCGACCCCACCCCAGAACCCGCCGCTCGGCACCATCACCGATTCCACCTTGGGCATCTCGTTGATGCGCATCGAGTTGTAGGTGTCGAAATTGCTCTGCTCGATGCGGCCATCCTTTACGGTGCAGCCGCCGTAGAACAGCGCGCTCAGGCCATAGACGAAGGAGCCCGCGATCTGCCGCTCCACCTGCGCCGGGTTGACAATGTAGCCCGGATCGGTGGAGGCGACGATGCGATGCACCTTGATCTTGCTGCCGTCGGTCACCGAGATCTCGGCGGCGCCGGCGACATAGCTGCCATAGCCCATCACCTGCGCGATGCCGCGATAGACGCCCTTCGGCGCCGGCGTGCCCCAGCCGATCTTCTCGGCCACGGCATTGAGCACCGCGAGATGCTTCGGATGCTTGCCCATCAGCTTGCGGCGGAATTCGAGCGGGTCCTGGCCGACGGCCTGGGCCAGCTCGTCCATGAAGCATTCCATGTAGATCGCGTTGTGATTGACGTTGACGCCGCGCCAGAAGCCGGGCGGGACGTGCGGGTTGCGCATCGAATGCTCGACCAAAAGGTTCGGCACCGAATAGCCGATCGCGGCCTCGCCGGTCTGCGCCACGCCCTGGAATGCGGCGGGATCCATGCCGTTCTGCAGCGCTTCGGGGCGCACCGAGAACAGGATGGACTGGCCCGACAGCCGGTAGTGCAGTGCGATCAGGTTGTTGTCGGCATCGAACGCGCCGGTCAGCTTGCACTGCGTGATCGGGTGATACTTGCCGTGCTGCATGTCCTCCTCGCGCGACCACAGCAGTTTGATCGGCGTGCCCGGCATCTGCTTGGCGATCGCCACCGCCTGGCGGACATAGTCGGTCATGCCGCGCCGGCCAAAACCGCCGCCGAGCAGGAGCTTGTGGACGTCGACTTTCTCCGGCGGCAGGCCGGAGGCCTCGAGCGCCGCGGCGAACGCCGCCTCGCCGTTCTGGGTGCCGCACCACACCTCGCATTTGTCAGGTGTGTAGAGCACGGTGGCGTTCATCGGCTCCATGGTGGCGTGGTTCTGGTAGGGATAGCTGTAGACCGCCTCGACCTTCTTGGCGGCGCCGGCAATCGCGGCCTTGGCGTCGCCGTTCTGGTTGCCGACATAGGCCGGCTGTGCGTTGTCGAGGCCCTCGGCCAGCCACTTCGCAATCGTCTCGCTGGAGACCTTTGCGTTGTCGCCCTCGTCCCAGACGATCGGCAGCGCGTCGAGCGCGGTCTTGGCGTGCCACCAGGTGTCGGCGACGACGGCAACCGCGCTGTCGCCGACCGGCACAACCTTCTTGACGCCCTTCATGTTGGCGATCTTGGCGGCGTCGAAGCTCTTCACCTTGCCGCCGAACACCGGGCAATCCTTAATCGCCGCGTTCAGCATGCCCGGCAACTTGACGTCGGCGCCGTAGATCGTCTTGCCCGTGACCTTGTCCGCGGTGTCGAGCCGCTTCAGGCCCTTGCCGGCAATGGTCCAGTCCTTCGGGTCCTTCAGCCTGACGTCGGCCGGCGGCTCGAGTTTTGCGGCGGCTTCCGCAACCTTGCCGTAGGTCGTGGTCTTGCCCGAGGGCGTGTGGGTGATGACGCTGTTCGCCGCCTTGCATTCCGCGGCCGGCACCTTCCATTCGTTGGCGGCGGCCTGGATCAGCATCACGCGCGCGGTGGCGCCGCCCTTGCGGACATAGTCCTGCGAGGTGCGGATGCCGCGGCTGCCGCCGGTGGAGAAATCACCCCAGGCGCGCTTGCGGGCGACGCTCTCGCCCGGCGTCGGAAATTCGGTGGTGACTTTCGACCAGTCGCATTCCAGTTCCTCGGCGACGAGCTGGGCAAGGCCGGTCAGCGTGCCCTGGCCCATCTCGGAACGGGCGATGCGGATCACCACGATGTCGTCGGGCCGGATCACCACCCAGGCGTTGATCTCGGGCGAGCCGTCGGCCGCGCGCACCACGGCGGGGCCGCCGAACGGAAGGTCGAGGCCGATCGCAAGGCCGGCGCCGGCAGCGGCGGCGCCGATCACGAAGGAACGGCGATTGAGTTTGACGTGCTGGTTCATGGCTGCCCCCTTACGCGTTCGCGGCAGCATGGATCGCCTCGCGCACCTGCTGGAAGGTGCCGCAGCGGCAGATATTGGTAATGGCGTCGTTGATATCGTCGTCTGATGGCTTCGGATTGTCCTTCAGCAGCGCCGCCACCGCCATGATCATGCCGCTCTGGCAATAGCCGCATTGCGGCACGTCGTTGGCGATCCAGGCCTGCTGCACCTTGTGCAGAGCGCCGCCCACCGCGAGACCCTCGATGGTGGTGATGTCCTTGCCGGCGGCTTCACCGACCGTGACGCCGCAGGAGCGCATCGCCACGCCATCCATGTGAACGGTGCAGGCGCCGCACTGCGCGATGCCGCAGCCGTATTTGGTTCCCGTCAGTCCGACATTCTCCCTGATCGCCCACAGCAGCGGAGTGTCGTCCTCGACGTCTACAGTGATTGTCTTGCCGTTGATTTTGAGGTTTGCCATCGCGGTCCCCTGATTGGTCCAATCCATCGATTGAACAGCGGCGCGGAATGTGGCCTCGAACCTGGAACGGTTCAAATCAAGAAAACGCGTTTTCTGCGCGGAAGAAAGTTGTTGTTGCGGTGTTTGGCCGCAATCGGAAATTGCAATCCTGTTATGCTTTTTTCGGAGGGGCGACTGCGAGGCGCAGGAAGCTCATCACGCTGCCGAGCGCGGCAAAGCCGGCGCCGAGCGCCAGCGCGACGGTGGCGCCCTCGCGGTCGGCAAGCGCGAAGCACAGCGCGGCAAGCGCGGCGCCGGTGGTCTGCCCGATCAGCCGCGCGGTGGCCACGATGCCGCTGGCGCTGCCGCCGCGATGCGGCGGTGCGCTCGACATGATCGCCTTCATGTTGGGGGTCTGGAAGAAGCCGAAGCCGATGCCGCAGATCATCGTGCGCCAGACGATGTTGGCGACGCTGGGCTCCGCCGGCAGGGTCGCCAGCAGCACCATGCCAATCCCGAGCAGCACCATGCCGATGCCGCCGAGGATGCCGGCCGGATAGCGGTCGGACAGCCGGCCGCCGATCGGCGCCATGAAGGCGACCACCAGCGGCCACGGCGTCATGAAGAAGCCGGTCTCGACCTGCGAGCGGTGCAGGATGTCTTCGAAGTAGAACGGCAGCGACACGAAGGCGAGGCCCTGCACAGCGAATGAGCAGACGGCGGTGGCGGCGGATAGCGCGAAGATCGGTCGGCGGAACAAGTCGATCGGCAGCATCGGCGCCGGATGATCGGCGTGCCGCCGGATCAGGATCCAGCCGAACAGCACGGCGCCGACGAGTTCCGTGATGACGAGCGCAGGCGCTGCCTTGTGCGCGGCGCTGCCGATCCCGGTGATGAACAGGCCAAGGCAGGCGGAGGCCAGCGCAGCGCCGGCAAAGTCGAAGCTGTGGGTGGCGCGCGGCGTCGGCGGCAGCGTCTTCAGGCCGATCAGGATCGCGATGATGCCGAAGGGAATGTTGACGGCGAACAGCCACGGCCATGGGCCAAGCGCCAAAATGCCCGAGGCAATCGTCGGTCCCAGCGTGAAGGCGGTGGCGACGACCAGCGCGTTGTGGCCAAAACCGCGGCCGTGCATCTTGCTCGGATAGACGAAGCGCACCAGCGCGGTGTTGACGCTCATCATGCCGCTGGCGCCCAGCCCCTGCAGCGTGCGCGCCACCAAGAGGCTCGGCAGCGACCAGGCCAGCGCGCAGCCCAATGACGCCAATGTGAACAGCAGCAGGCCGCAGAGATAGATGCGCTGGTGGCCGACGATCTCGCCGAGCGCGCCGAGCGGCAGCAGCGTCGCGACCAGGGCGATCTGGTAGACATTGACGACCCATACGACTTCTGCGGGGCTGACCTGCAGATCGGTCGCGATCGCCGGCAACGCGATGTTGGCGATCGCGGTGTCCAGCGAGGCCATTGCCAGCGCCGTGAAGATCGCGGCCACCGCCCAGCGCCGCCGTTCCCACGGCAGTCCATCGCTGACGGGCGCCATGGCTGCGCCGGTGATCGGGGTCTTTTCGAGCATGTCCGAAATTGTCTCCGGGCTGGCATGTACTACGCCGGCCCCGCGTTCCCCAGCCGCACCGCTGCATGATGCGTATGCGAAGCGGCCTTGCCGGGAAGTGTCAGGCGTCGCGGCGCGGCGCGTGCAGATATCCCTCGATCGCGCGCAGCGCCCGGCGGCTGGGCGCGGCGAGGGTGACGTTGCTTTGTCGTCATTCCGGGGCTCGCGAAGCGAGGACCCGGAATCCATCGGGCCGCAGCGTTAGTGGATGCGCAATTGCGCATCATAGTTCGCACTTCGCACGCCTCGGAATGACGAGGGTAGGGCTCGCGCTAAAAGTGAGTTGCTCGCCCCGTCAATCCCTCCGCGCAAAAATATTTCGCTTTTTCGGAAAGGAAATTCAGTGTATGGTCTTCGCGTCTCACCCGATCGAGGGGCGCTGGCCATCGTCATAGTGTTGCGGTGAGATGCGGTGGACGGTTCGCATGTCAGTGACGACAACATGCGAGGCGGACGGTGAAGTCGTGCAGGCCTGACGCCCTAGTGGCAGGTGTCCTCTCGCAAAACGCGAAAGCGTTTTTGCGAAAGCGGTGACAAAAAAGCCCAGTCTCGCCGGGGAGAGCACGTATAAGCCGTAATCCATCGCGCAGGGAAAGCCGGGTTGTTTCCGGTTACACCTGTGGTCCTACCCCGGTGCTTTTTTGTTGCACCGGGCCCATGGGTGCAATCGGCACCCGGCTTTCCCTGCGCCCTCTGATCAAGGAGAGGGCGAAACGAAATGCAAAGCTCGGACAAATCATGTCGCGAGAATGCGAAGCTATATCCCCACCCACAACTGTCATCGCCCGGCTCGACCGGGCGATCCAGTACGCCGCGGCCTCTCGGCTCAGTCACCACCGTCTCTGGAATACTGGATCACCCGCCTGCGCGGGTGATGACACCGAGCAAGTTGTTTGAAATGTGAATCATACCATCACCGTCATCCTGAGGAGCGCGCTCTTGCGCGCGTCTCGAAGGATGAATCGGCCCCGCTGGTGGCCGTCGATCCTTCGAGGGCCGCTGAAGAAGCGGCCGCCTCCAGCGACAAAGGCGAAGCCTTTGCGCGGGGATGACGGAACCAATGGCTGCGCATTGGGCGAGGACAACCCACAGTTCACCCGGCGAAAAGCGCGCGGCTTCGTCACTGTGTCACATTAACGCGTGCAGGCGACTTTCGGATAGCTTGCGTCATCGAAACGATCGACTACCCTTGGCATACAAGCAGGCCATCGCAACAGAATCGGCCACAGGAGGGGAAACGCATTGCACGGACCGGCGGACCGGCGCAGCGAGGTCACGCGTGGCGCCAGCGATGGGGCCCGCCGCATGCTGACCGGCCTCTGGGTCGCGGGGTTGCTGGCGATCCTGGCGTTCCTGGTGATCTATCCCGTCATCATGCTGCTGCTCGGCGCGCTCACCGACACCAACCCGGTGGTCGACGGGCTTGCGCGCAGCCTCAGCCATCTGTCGATCGCGAACTTCCTCGCCGTGCTCGCCAACCCGAATGTCGGCGAGGCGCTGCTCAACACGCTGATCGCCTGCGGCGGCGGCACCGCGATCGCGGTCGCGATCGGGCTGTTCTTCTCCTGGATCGTGGTGCGCACCAACACGCCGTTCAAGGGCTTCATCGCCGCCGCCAGCATCCTGCCGCTGTTCGCGCCGCCGCTGGTGGCGGGCGTCGCCTGGGCGATTCTCGGTTCGCCGAAGACCGGGCTGATCAACACCATGTTCAAGTGGATGGGCTCCGACCTGCGCGTCGATTTCTATTCGATGTGGGGCCTTGTCTTCGTATTCGGCATCTACTACGCGCCCTATGTCTACATGTTTACCTCCTCGGCGCTGCGCAACATGGATCCGAGCCTGGAGGAGGCCGCCGAGATCTCCGGCGCCAGCGCCTTCTCGACGCTGTTCACGGTGACCTTCCCGCTGATCATGCCGGCGATCATCTCGGGCATGCTGCTGTCGTTCATTGTGATGCTCGGCATCTACGGCATCCCTGCGGTGCTCGGCGCCCCGACCAACCTCAACGTGCTCACCACCTACATCTTCAAGCTGACCAACTGGTCGCCGCCGCTCTACAACACCGCGGCCGCGGTCGCGATCATCCTGATGGTGGTGACCGGGTTTCTGGTCTATCTGCAGCAGCGGGTGCTGAGCGGGCGCAGCTACACCACGGTCGCCGGCAAGGCGTTCCGGCCGCGCAGCCTCGATCTCGGGCCGTGGCGCTGGCTCACCTTCGCGATCGGCATCGTCTATCTCCTCATCGTCGTGGTGCTGCCGTCGCTGGCGCTGATCGTCGCCGCGTTCCGCAAGTTCATGTTCATCCGCGACGTCGCCAGCCTGTTCGACATGCGGCAATATTCGCTGACGCATTTCGAGAGCATTTTTGACAATCCGCTGACGATGCGCTCGATCTACAACGCGGTCGAAGTCGGCGTCATCACCGCGATCATCGGCGGCGCGCTCGCCTTTGCGATCGGCTACACCATCCATCGCACCCGCGTTCCCGGGCGCCGCAGCATCGACCTGATCTCGACGCTGCCGGTCGCGATCCCCGGCCTCGTGGTCGGCGTCGCCTATCTCTGGGCTTGGATCGGCGTGCCCGGCGGGCTCTACGGCACGATCTGGATTCTCGCACTCGCCTTCATCGCGCGCTTCATGCCCGACACCGTGAAGGCGCTGTCGACCTCGTTCCTGCAGATCCATCGCGAGCTCGAGGAGGCGGCGTGGGTCTGTGGCAAGGGCATGCTCGGCACCATCAGGACCATCGTGCTGCCGCTGGCGAGCCCGGGCGTGCTGGCGGCGATGACGCTCTTGTTCGTGCTGGCGATCCGCGAGCTCGGCTCGTCGCTGTTCCTCTACACCAGCAACACCATGGTGATGTCGGTGTTGCTGCTCGACTATTACGAGGGCGGCAATATCGGCAAGACCGCGGCGTTCAGCCTGGTGCAGACGGTGCTGCTCGGCGTCCTGATCGGCGGCGCCAACTGGCTGTCGCGCGGCGCCGCGCAGGGCAATGTGGCGCGGACCGGATAACAACAAAATGGGAGGATTGGCGAATGGATAGACGGACCTTCACCACATTGGCCTTGGCAAGTGTCGCGAGCCTGGCGCTGGCGCCTAGCGCGCAGGCGCAGGAGTTCGGCTCGCCCGAGCTGATCGCGGCCGCCAAGGCCGAGGGCAAGCTGGTCTACTACACCGCCAATTTCGCCGAGATCGAGCAGCAGGTGATCAAGGCCTTCAACAAGCGCTTTCCCGAGATCAAGATCGAGATGGTGCGCGCGCCCGGCGGCCAGCTCATCACCCGCGTGAAGACCGAAGCCGCCGCCGGCAAACTGATCGCCGACGTGGTCGATCACTCCGACCGCGCGCTGATGCAGCCGCTGGAAGAGTTGTTCCAGGACTACGCGCCGCCGAACGCCGCCGATTACGATCCGCACGCGCTGATCTCGCCGAAATACTGGCCGCGCATCACGCTTGCCTGGTCGATCGCCTACAACACCGAGCTGGTGAAGGACCCGCCGAAATCCTGGATGGACCTGACCAAGAAGCAATATGACAAGTTGATCGGCCAGGTGTTCGCGCAGTCCGGCGGCACTACCTGGACGCGGATCATGTTCGAGCGCCAGGTGCTCGGCGAGGATTACTGGGCCAAGCAGGCCGCGACCCATCCAGTGCTGTATCCGTCCGGCGCCCCGACCGCCGACGCGCTGGTGCGTGGCGAAATCGCCATCGCGCCGCTGCTCTACAACGTGATCTATCAGAAGAAGAAGGACGGCGCGCCGATCGAGATCTTTTTCGCGCCCGAGGGCGCGCCGGTCAATCCCTATGCGTCGGGCATTCCCAAGACCGCCGCGCATCCGAACGCGGCAAAGCTGTTTTTGAACTGGTGCCTGTCCAAGGAAGGGCAGATCTTCATGATCAAGGAGCTCGGCAACCTCACCTCGCTGAAGGAGGTGCCGGCCTATCCCGAAGGGTTCGATCCCAAGGTGGTGAAGCTGTGGTATCCGGATTTCGGCGAGTATGTGAAGCTGCATGCGGCGTGGGTGGCCGACTGGGACAAGACGTACGGCTATCGGCAGTAAGGCGACGGGTGCAACGATGACGGCGACGCTCGAGGTCACCGAACTCAGGAAGCAGTTCGCGGTCGGCCGCCCGGCGATCGATGGCGTCAGCTTCAGCGTGCCCGCGGGCGAGATCGTCGTGCTGCTCGGGCCGTCCGGCTGCGGCAAGACCACGACGCTGCGCTGCGTCGCCGGGCTCGAGCATCCGACCGGCGGCGAGATCTCGATCTCGGGCCGGGTGGTGTCGTCGCCGGCGCGCGGCGTCCAGGTCGCGCCGCGCTCGCGCGACCTCGGCATGGTGTTCCAGTCCTATGCGGTGTGGCCGCACATGACGGTGCGGCAGAACGTGATCTATCCGCTGAAGCACCGCAAGATCAGCCGGACTGAAGCCAACCGCATGGTCGAGGAAGCGCTCACGCTGGTCGGGCTGTCGGAGTATGGCGACCGGCCGGTGGTCGCGCTGTCCGGCGGGCAGATGCAGCGCGTCGCGCTGGCGCGCAGCATGGTGTACCGGCCGCAACTGCTGCTGCTCGACGAGCCGCTGTCGAACCTCGACGCCAAGCTGCGGCTGCGGCTGCGCGATGATCTGCGCGTCATCCTCAAGCAGACCGGCATGACCGCGCTCTATGTCACGCACGACCAGGCCGAAGCCGTGGTGCTCGGCGACCGCATCGGCGTGATGCGCGACGGCAAGCTGCTGCAGATGGACACGCCCGATGCGATCTACAATCGGCCCGCGGATCTGTTCGTCGCCAATTTTACCGGCGCCACCAACGAGCTCGCGGGCACGCTGGTGACCTGCAACGGCCAATATGGCGTGGTCGATTTCGGCGACGGCAGGCGAGGCGAGGTCGCGCTGTTCCATGCGCTGGCGCCGGACGAGAAGGTGCGGGTCGCGCTGCGGCCCGAGAACATCGCGATCGGCCGGCCCGATGGCGCCAACACGTTCTCAGCGAAGGTGCTCGACCGCCGCTATCAGGGCACCCAGACCGCCTACGGCATCGAGCTGTTCGGCAAGCGGCTCGAGGTGGTCGAACTCGGCACATCAGCGCGGCATCAGGTCGGCGTCGAGGCGCCGGTCTCGCTGCCGCGCGAATGCCTGTGGGCCTATCGCGACAGCGGGCCGGTGTCGCATGAGTAGATGGAAGTTGGAGAGCAATGAGTTGCAGTTGGACCGGAAAATCTTCGGGAGCCTACGGGTCGTCTTCGGAGGTCAGGGGAGCGATGACGTACGTCTTCTTCATTGGGAGAAGCATTCGATATAGAGGATCAAAGCGTTCGTAATGACTGAAGATCAGTTCAATTAGTTCACTGCCAGAAACGAGACGGAGGTTTTGATTGGCGCGTTCAAACTCAAGCGCTGGCCCTGAGTATCCACCAAGTGTGACGAACAGACCGTGTTCGTTGTCTTTTACGTGCCCGTAGAGCTGGGAGACTTGCGGCTGCCCGATAGTATTGACCGTCTGCTTGCACTGAACCTTTATGATGTCGTGAAAGCCGAGCTCGTCTTTGTGGGCAATAATGTCGACGCCGCCATCTCCCGATGCTTGTGTAACCCGGCAATGATATCCCATCCGCTCGAGCAAATGGGCGACAAAAAACTCGAACTGACGAAACGAAAGGCCCGATTTCAAGCGTTTGATTACGAAGTCTTCGATTTCCTCTTCGGCGATTGCAGCCGCCGCGTTAGCCGTTTCGGCGTCGACGTCTTCCCCCTTGAGTGGCTTTCCATCGAAAGCGGCAACGAATTCCTCAGCATTGTTCTTGACTTGGAACAGCGTAACGGCCGAGCCGATCTCATGCAGTGCGGCTTGGGAAAAGTCTGCCCGCGCGATGTGCCTAATCCATTTCACCGAACGCCGATTGGGGCCATCCATATCACCTGACGAAGGTTCGAATTGATAATTCCCTTGGACAGTACCCAAATTGACCATGCGATCGATCTTCGATGGATATACGACAAGGTCGCCGATCTGCATTTCGCAGGCGAACTTGAACAAGGTACCTGCCACAACGGGAACCGCTCCCGGCTTAAGGTTTGGATAAGTGGCTGTGACCGTTTTTTTGAACGAATCGCGATTGGCAGGCAATTTCGACAAATCGCCCATTCGGGCCCATCCAATTGCAATGTAACCGTCCTTGATCGGATGCTCAGCATGGTCTTTCCCCATGTGGATGCCCCAAATAGGCCGTTCCTCAGGCACTGCCGTATTCCTCCGAGTGAGGTTGTGAGCGTCACGCCAGAGCTAACCCTAGTTGCAGCAAAAAAGCTACAGGCCGGCGCTCAGCCCGAGGCTCGAATAGATCCGCCGCGCATAGGCGCCAAACGCGTCGGTGGTCTTGATCGGCAGATCGCGCGGGAAGGGCAGGTCGATCGGAAAATACTCGGCCATCTTCGCGGGTCCCGCTGTGAGCACGGCGCAGTGCGAGGCCAGGAACACCGCTTCCTGGATCGAATGGGTGACGAAGATGATGGTCTTGCCGCTCTCGCGCCAGATCCGCAGCATCTCCAGATTCATCTGCTCGCGGGTCAGCGCGTCGAGCGCGCCGAACGGCTCGTCCATCAGGATCAGCTTCGGGTCATGGACGAAGGCGCGCGCGATCGCGGTGCGCTGTTGCATGCCGCCGGAGAGCTGCTGCGGGTACTTGTCCTCATAGCCGGCGAGCCCGACCAGCTTCAGCAGGTCGCGCGCCCGCTCGCGCGCCGCCTTCATCGGCAGGCCGACGATCTCCGCCGGCAGCAGCACGTTGTCGAGGATGGTGCGCCACTTCAGCAGCAGCGCCTGCTGGAACACCATGCCGATATCGCGCGCCGGATCGAACGGCGTCGTGGCGTTGCCGATCTTCACGGTACCGGAATCGGCGCCATGCAGGCCGGCAAGAATCTTCAGCACCGTGGTCTTGCCGCAGCCGGACGGGCCGACCAGCGACACCAGCTCGCCCTCCTGCACGTCCATGGTGACGTCGGACACGGCGAGGAATTCGGCGCCCCTGGACCGGTAGACCTTGCGGACGTTGCGCAGGCTGATGAAGGGCTCCGCCGTCATGCCAGCCATTTCTGCAGGTTCTCGGCGACGAACGCATCGTCCGAGAGGTCGGCGTGCTCGCGGCAGACGCGGTCGATCTCGGCCATCTGGCCCGGGCTCAGGCCCTCGTCCTTATCGAGGCACCAGATGCCCTGCATCAGCCCTTGGCGGCGCAGGATCTCGTGGCAGCCTGCGATGCAGCCGTGGAAATTGTTGGCGACGTCGAAGAAGGCGCTGTTGCAATCGGTGACGCGAGCGTCGAGCGCCAGCAAATCCGCCGGGACCGTCTCCTTGTGCCGCGCCGCCTTGCACATCTCGAATTGCTTGATGGCGCTGGCGGTCCACACCGACCAGTGCCCGAGCAGGCCGCCCTTGAAATATGTCCGCGTGGTGACGCCGTTCTCGCGCAGGTCGAACGGCAGCGTGAGGTCGAGCAGGATATGGTCGTCATTGCCGGTATAGAGCGCAACGCGGTCGAGTGCGCCGGCCGCAGCGACGCCGCGCAGCACGTCGAGGGTGCGGTAGCGGTTGAACGGCGCGATCTTGATCGCGATCACATTGTCGATCGCGGCAAAGCGCCGCCAGAAATTAGCGCTCAGGATCACGCCGCCGACCGCCGGCTGCAGATAGAAGCCGACCAGCGGGATTTCCTTCGCCACCGCCTCGCAATGGGTGATGATCTCGTCCTCGGAGGCCGACTTCATCGCCGCAAGGCTGAGCAGCCCGGCGTGATAGCCGATGCCGCGCGCGACCTTGGCTTCGGCGGTCGCCTGGCTGGTCGGGCCGGCGAGGCCCGCGACCATCGCGAGCGGCCGCGTGGTCCAGGCGGCGGCGGTCTCGGCGGCGAGCTCCAGCACCGGCCGGTAGAGGCCGACGTCGCGGATCGCGAACTGCGTGGTGTGGACGCCGACCGCAAGGCCGCCCGCGCCGGCGTCGATGTAGTAGCGCGTCAGCGCGCGCTGGTGCCTGACGTCGAGCTGACGGCTCGCGTCGAGCGCCAGCGGATGCGCCGGCAGCACGGTGCCGTCGGCGATCAGCTTGCGGACCTCGGGCTTGATGTCGCTGTGGTGCATGGCGTGTCCCTATCCAAATTCCGGGCCGGCGACGGCAAACGGCAACTGCTCGCCCGGCGTGGTCCGCGGCCCGAACCGCATCCGCTGGAACGGCCGCTCGATGCTCCAGCCCGCGCTGGTCAGGCCGTTCAGGAAGTCGAACTGGGAATGAACGGCGTCGATGATCAGCGGCCGCGTCTCGGATTGCGCGATGGCTGCGACCAGCGCCAGCGCGCTGGCGGCGTCGTCGGCAAGCAGCGGCCCGATATGGCGGGCGATGCGGCCGTCGCGGACCAGGGCAATCGCCTTGTCGCCGGCGACGAGACGCGAGCCGGCGCGCGCGCAGAACGTTCGCAGCAGCGCCTCGCGCTCAAAGCCGTAGGCGCGGCGGTCGCGGGCGATCAATTCGTCTGGTTCTCCGGCCGGCAGCGCCTGCGTGTCCGCGCCGCGCGGCGGATCGGTCAGGCGAAGCCGGCGCAGCTCCAAGGTCGGCGTGAAGCCGAGCGGACCGTAGACCGCGGCGCCGGCCGGTGTGGCGTCGAGCCATGTCGTCAGCTGGCGTTGCCGCGCGGCGTCGAGGCAGGCGTCGACCAGCCGGGTGGCGATGCCGCGGCGCTGCCAGCGCGCGGTGACCAGCACCATGCTGATCCAGGCGTTGCCGTCGGCGTAAGGCAGCAGCGCCGCGGTGGCGATCAGCTGGTCGCCGTCGCGCACGCCGAGCACGATGCCGTGGCTCAGGAAAAATCGCCAGTCGGCCTCGTTCTGGTTCCAGTGCGCCTCCGCCGACAGTGCGAGGCCCGCCGGCGCGTCGTCGACGCCGAGCTCGACAATCGCGAGCGAGTCAGTAGCGGCCATCGCGCACCTCGTATTTGGTGGGCTTGCCGAGGCTCGGCATCGACCGCGCCACCCAATCGGCGGTCCATGCGATCAACTGGTCGGTATCGACGATCGGCAGGCCGAACAGTTTCACCGCCTGCGAGGTGTCGGTCAGCCATGCCGTCGGCTCCTCCTGGCCTACGATCACCGGCGCGCGGCCAAAGCGCTTGCCGAATTTGGCGGCGAGGTCGCGCACCGCGAGGATCTCATGGCCGCTGACATTGATCGGCGAGGTCGGCGTGTCGCAATGCGCGAGGCAGCGCAGCGCCTGCGCGGCGGCGTCGCCCTGCCAGATGAAGTTGACATGGCCGAGACTGACGTCGATCGGCTTGCCCAAAAACACCTTGGTGGCGATGTCATGCAGCACGCCGTAGCGCATGTCGATCGCGTAATTGAGGCGGAACAGCCGGCCGGGCGTCGAAAATTTGCGCGAGAAATATTCGAACATGCGCTCGCGCCCGACGCAGGATTGCGCGTATTCGCCGGGCGGGTTCGGCGCCATCTCCTCGTCGGAGCCGCGGCCGTCGACCGGCACGAACGGATAGACGCAACCGGTCGAGAACGCGACGATCCGCGAGGTCGCAAAAGCCTGGGCGACCAGTGCCGGCACATGCGCATTCATCGCCCAGGTCAGCGACAGATCGCCCTCGGCACCGAACTTGCGGCCGGCCATGAAGATCACGTTCGGGCTCTTCGGCAGTTGCGCGATCGCGCGCTCGTCGAGCAGGTCGCAATTGATGGTCTCGATGCCGCGCGTCTCCAGCCACTCCTTGACGCTCTGGTCGCTGAAGCGCGCGACGCCGATCACCCGGCGCTGCGGTTGTGCGCGCTTGGCGAGATCGGCCAGGGTCGGACCCATCTTGCCGGCGACGCCGAGGATCATGATGTCGCCGTCGACCTTGCCGAGATCGTCGATCAGCGCCTGGCTCGGCCGGCTCAGCAGCTCGTCGAGCGCATCGAGATCGGGGATCGTTGCGGGCAGGGTGTCGCGGGTGAGCAGCATGCTGTGTCCTTGTTATTGCAGCCTGACGTCGCGGACCACGAACAGCCGTTCGAGGCCGAGCACGAGGCCGTACAGCGCGACGCCGAGCAGCGTGAGCAGCACCACGGCCATCACCATCGCCGGGGTGTCGAGCGAGGACTGCACCTGGATCATCAGGTAGCCGAGCCCGCGCTCGGAGGCGATGAACTCGCCGACGATGGCGCCGGCGACCGCGAGGATGGCGCCGACCTTCATGCCGGAGAACACGTAAGGCAGCGAGCCCGGCAGCTGGATCTTGCGGAACAGGGTCCAGCGCGAGCCGCGCAGCGATTTCACAAGGTCGAGCAGGTCGGGCTCGACCTCGGAGAGGCCGCGCGCGGTGGTCAGCAGGATCGGGAAGAAGCAGATCGAGAACGCGATCAGGATGTTCGGAAAGATGCCGTAGCTGAACCAGACGATGAACAGCGGCCCCAGCGCGACCTTCGGGATCATGTTCAAGGTCACGAACAGCGGCAGCAGCAGCAGGCTGACCAGCGGCGACCAGGTGAAGATCACCGCAAGCGCGACGCCGACCAGCGCGCCGAGGCAGAAGCCGCCGAGGATTTCCGCCGCCGTCACCAGCAGGTTCGACAGCCAGGCATACTTTGCGGCGCCCAGCGTCGCCACGGTCGCGAGCGGCGAGGGCAGGATGAACTTTGGAACCTGGAAGGCGTCGACGGCGACCTGCCAGAGCACGATCACGGCAAGGTGCACGATCAGGATGATCGCAATCGACCGCGCCGACCGTCCGCCGTCATTGAACACAGGCTGCTCCGTTGCTCGCGCCATCCTCCGGGCGCGAGCGCAGCCTATCCCGGGTGTCGGCAACTTTCAACCAGTTGGTTGATTAGCGGGTCGAAGTTCACAAGTCGCGCCACGAATTCCGGTGTCGACCCTGCGAAAGCAGGGACCCATAACCACAGGACGTTGTTGCTACGAGGGCCGTGGGCCCCAGCTTCGCAAACCAACGCGCGTTGGTGGTTATGGGTCCCGGCTCAAGGCCGGGACGACACCGAATATGGGGAACGGCCAACGCTCGCCTACGGCCGCAGCGACTTCAGCACCAGGTCGACCACGTGCTTGCGGCGGGCGCGCTTCTCGGCGGCGCTGGACAGGTCCTTGCCGAAGATCGCCGACAGGGTCGAGGCATTGGAGAAGAAGAAATAGCTGAGGCCCGCGATCGAGATGTAGAGGTGCACCGCGTTGACGCCCTTGCGAAAGGTTCCCGCGCGCACGCCCTCGGCGAGGATCTTCGAGACCATGCTGACCAGGGGCGAATGCATCGCCTCGAGCTTGCGCGAGCCGCGCACGTGACGGGCGCCGCCGCGGTTCTCGTCGTTCAACAGCACGATGAAGTCGGGGTGGGCGTCGAGATGGTCGAACGAGGCCTCGATCAGCGTCTTGATCGCCTGCTCGGGCGGCAGGCCCTCGAGATTGAGCTTGCGCTCCTGGGCGCGGATCTCTTCATAGACCCATTCCAGCACGGCGAGGTAGAGCGCGTCCTTGTCGCCGAAATAGTGGTAGACCAGCTGCTTGTTGACGCCGGCGCGCGCCGCGATCTCGTCGACCCGGGCGCCGGCCAGCCCGTTCTGCGCGAACTCGCGCCGCGCCGCGGTCAGCAGCTTGTTCCGGGTGGCGACGGGATCGCGCCGCTGCGGCTTGATGTCGTCCGATCGTCTCTTGAGCATTTCCAACCAAACAGTTGACAACTGGTCCCGCCCTCTGTTGCATTGGTAGCGTCAGGGACACGCAACGACAAGGCCGGCCTTGTCGTTCGAGGAGGATGCGATGAGGGGATTGAGAGCCGCCGCCTTGACGATTGGGCTGACGATTGGGCTGGCGGTTGCGCTGGCGATGCCGATCGGGCCGTCGTTCGCGGGCGACGCGGTCAACCTGGTGCTGAACTGGACGCCGACCGCGGACCATTCGCCGTTCTATTATGCCAAGGCGCAGGGCTGGTACGAGAAGGCCGGCATCGATCTCACCATCGAGGTCGGCAAGGGCTCCGGCGTCTCGGCGCTGAAGGTCGGCTCCGGCGGCTCGCCGTTCGGCATCGCCGACCTCGCCACCATGCTGGTGGCCAAGAGCAAGGGCGCCGACGTGGTGGCGCTGATGAGCATCTACGCCAATACCGGCCAGACCTTCTACTGGCTGAAGAGCTACGGCGTGAACGGGCCGAAGGATTTCGTCGGCCACAAGATCGGCAACCCGCCTGGCGACGCCTCGCGCGTGATGTGGCCGGCCTTCGCCAAGGCGGCCGGGCTCGCGCCCGACGCGGTCTCCTTCGTCAATGTCGGCCCGACCGCGAAGATCGCGGCGCTGAAGAGCCACACCGTCGACATCATCAGCGACTTCTACAACGAGCACGATCTCAAGGTGATCGAGTTCGGCCAGGACCTCGGCTTCGTCAACTGGAAGGACATCGGGCTCAACCCCTACGGCAACTCGCTGATCGTCAACGGCGCCTATCTGACGAAGAACCCGAAGCTGGTCGAGGAGTTCGTGCGGATCAGCCAGAAGGCCTATGCGGCCTGCGTCGCCGACGTCGCGCCCTGCCTCAAGGCGCTGCTCGACCAGGCCTCCGGCCTCGACAAGGCGAACCAGGAGCGGCAGTGGGAGCGCATCAAGTATCTGATGACCGACGAGTTCACCACCACCAAGGCGCTCGGCTGGATCGACGGCGAGCGGATGAAGAAGGACTATGAACTGGTCCAGACCTATCTCGGCATGGAGAAGCCGTTCGACGTCACGACCGCGTTCTCGACCAAAATGCTCGACGCCAACATCAAGATGGATGCGAGCAAGGTGAAGAAGTGAGCGCAGGTCATTCCAGGGCAATACGCCCGGAATGAGGGGGCCAACCGTCAAGTCACGCCGAGGATGCCGGGACGGCGGGGATTTGCCAATCGCGTCGATGTCAGCTTATCTGTTGCGGAACCAACGACAGAAAAGCCGATCGAGCGAGGCGCCCTCCGATGACGATGACGGATCAATCCCGGGATGCGAAGCCCGCCGCGATCGACAAGGAGCGGCTGCGCCAGAAATATCTCGCTGAACGAAATAAGCGGCTGCGTCCCGACGGCAACGACCAGTATCTGCAGATCAAGGGACAGCTCGCGCATTATCTCGACGATCCCTATACGCCGCGCACCGAGCGGGCGCCGAAGACCGACCACGTCACCTTCGCCTTCATCGGCGGCGGCTTCGCTGGGCTCGCGACCGCCGCGCGGCTGACCGAGATCGGCGTCAAGGATGTGCGGATCGTCGAGAAGGGCGGCGACTTCGGCGGCACCTGGTACTGGAACCGGTATCCCGGCGCGCAGTGCGACACCGCGTCGATGGTCTACATGCCGCTGCTGGAAGAGACCGGCCACATGCCGTCGGAGAAATACGCGCATGCGCCGGAGATCCTCGCGCATTGCCAGCGCATCGGCAAACATTTCGGGCTCTACGACAACGCGCTGTTTCACACCGAGGTCGTCAGCCTCGATTGGGACGAGGCGCAGTCGCGCTGGATGATCCGCACCAACCGCGGCGACGCCTTCACCGCGCAATATGTCGGCATCGGCACCGGCCCGCTGCACGTGCCGAAACTGCCCGGCATTGCCGGCATCGAGAATTTTGCCGGCCACTCGTTCCACACCAGCCGCTGGGATTACGACTACACCGGCGGCAGTCCGCAGGGCGCGCCGATGGACAGGCTTGCCGACAAGCGCGTCGGCATCATCGGCACCGGTGCGACCTCGGTGCAGTGCGTGCCGCATCTCGCGCGGGCCTGCAAGGAGCTCTACGTGTTCCAGCGCACGCCGTCGTCGGTCGACGTGCGCGGCAATGCGCGGATTGATCCGGACTGGTTCGCCGGCATCGCAACGGCGGGCTGGCAGCAGCGCTGGCTGGAAAATTTCACCGCCAACCAGGCCGGCGGCTCCGCCGAAGAGGATCTGGTGCAGGATGGCTGGACCGACCTGTCGAAGCGGATCCGCGCCAAGATCATGGTGCTGCCGCGCGAGCAGCGAACCGTGGAAAACATGCGGGCCGCGTTCGAGGATTCCGACTTCGAGAAGATGGAGGAAATCCGCAACCGGATCGACACGATCGTCCGCGATCGCGAGACCGCGAAGAATCTGAAGGCCTGGTACGGCCAGCTCTGCAAGCGGCCGTGCTTCCATGATTCCTATCTGCAGGCGTTCAACACGCCGGGCACGCATCTGGTCGACACCGACGGCAAGGGCGTCGAGCGGATCACAGAGAAGGGGATCGTCGTCGCCGGCAGGGAATACGAGCTCGATTGCATCATCTATGCGTCCGGCTTCGAGGTCGGCACCGAATATCGCCGGCGGGCCGGCTTCGATCTGACCGGCCGCGATGGCGTCAAGCTGTCGGAGTATTGGGCCGAGGGCATGCGCACCAAGCACGGCATCCACGTGCACGGCTTTCCGAACGTGTTCTTCGTGCAGCCGACGCAGGGCGCCAACCTGATCTCCAACGTGCCGCACAATTTGACGGAGGCGGCGCGGACCATCGCGCTGATGGTCAGCCATGCGCGCGACAACGGCTTCACGCAAATCGAAGTCAGCAAGGAGGCCGAGAGCCGCTGGGTCGAACTGCTCCTGACCGGCGTCGGCCGCATGATCGGCGGACCGGATTGCACGCCGGGCTACTACAACAATGAGGGCCGCGAGCCCGGTCCCGCCGCCAAGCTCAATGTCGGCCATCCTGCGGGCGCGCTGGCCTATTTCAAATATATCGAGGGATGGCGCAGCAGCGGCCAGTTCGAGGGCGTGCAGTTTCGCTGAGGCGGATGATCAAGGTTTTCGTGGTGTGAGGGGAGTGAACGATCATGACAAGCGCCAGTGACGCATCGCAAGCTCCGAAGCCCGCATCCGCCTCGGTCATCGCGCAGCATGCGGCGACGCTGAAGGCGCTGCCGTTTTCCGATGTCAGTGATTTCGACGACGCCGCGCGCGGCTTCCTCGGCACCATCGAGCACGCAAAAGTCACCTCGGCGCAGGGCCGCACGGTCTGGAGCCTCGAGCCTTACGGCTTCCTGGCGGAGGAAAATGCACCGCCGACCGTCGATCCCAGCCTGTGGCGGCAGTCGCGGCTCAACATGCATCACGGTCTGTTCGAGGTGGTGCCCGGCGTCTACCAGGTGCGCGGGCTCGATATCGCCAACATGACGCTGATCGAGGGCGACACCGGCGTGATCGTGGTCGACACGCTGACCTCGATCGAGGGGGCGCGGGCGGCGATGGAGCTGTACTTCCAGCACCGCGGCAAGCGGCCGGTCGCGGCTGTCATCTTCACCCACACCCATACCGACCATTGGGGCGGCGCCCGCGGCGTGCTCGACGACGCGATGCTGGCGGCCGGTCTGCCGATCATCGCGCCGAACTTTTTCATGGAGCACGCGGTCTCCGAGAACATCATCGCGGGGCCGGCGATGCTGCGCCGCGCGCAGTATCAGTTCGGGCCGTTCCTCGCCAAGGGCGTGCACGGACAGGTCGACTGCGGGCTCGGCAAGACCATGGCGGCCGGCGGCGTGGCGCTGCTGCGGCCGACCGACCTGATCATCGCGACCGGCGATGTCAGGGTGATCGACGGCGTCGAATTCGAATTCCAGATGGCGCCGAACAGCGAGGCGCCGGCCGAGATGCATTTCTTCATCCCGCGCTACAGGCTGCTCAACCTCGCGGAAAACTGCACGCACAATTTCCACAATTTGCTGCCGTTCCGCGGCGCCGATGTCCGCGATGCGCTGGCCTGGTCGAAATATCTCGGCGAGGCGCTGCAGATGTGGGGCGGCAAGGCCGAGGCGATGTGCGGCCAGCATCACTGGCCTGTGTGGGGGCGGGAGCGGATCGACACCATGATCCGCCAGCAGCGCGATCTCTACAAATATGCCCACGACCAGACCATCCGGTTGATGAACCACGGGCTCAACGCCGCCGAGATCGCCGAGGCGATCCGTCTGCCGCAGAGCCTGGAGGGCGCCTGGCATGGCCGCGGCTATTACGGCCACATCAGGCACAATGTGAAGGCGATCTACCAAAAATATCTCGGCTGGTATGATGCGAATCCGGTCAATCTGGATACGCTGCCGCCGGTCGAGGCAGGCAAGAAGTATGTCGAATACATGGGCGGTGCCGACGCGATCCTGAAACGCGCCGCGGCGGATTTTGCAAAGGGCGAATTCCGCTTCGTGGCGCAGGCGGTCAGCCATCTCGTGTTCGCCGAGCCGGACAACCAGGCGGCGCGGGCAATGCTGGCCGACACGTTCGAGCAGCTCGGTTACGCCGCGGAAAGCTCGACCTGGCGCAACGCCTATCTGTTCGGCGCGCAGGAGCTGCGCCAGGGCATGCCGAAGACGCCGCCGCGCTCGCCGATGCCGCGCGAGACGCTGGCCGCGCTGCGCACCGAGCAGCTCTGGGACGTGCTCGGCATCCGCCTCAACGGCCCCAAGGCCGAAGGCACGCGCATCGTCTTGAACTGGAGCTTTACCGATACCGGCGAGACGTTCGTGCTCAATCTGGAGAATTCGGCGCTGACCTACGTCAAGGGCGCGCAGGCGGCGGATGCGGATGCGAGCTTCACCCTGGCGCGCGGCACGCTGGACGAGGTGATCGCCAAGCTCACGACGTTCCCGGAGGCGGTCGACGCCGACAGGATCAAGGTGTCCGGCGAGCCGCTAAAGCTCGGCGAGCTGATGGCGCTGATGGACGAATTCCCGCGCATGTTCGAGATCGTCGAGCCGAAGCGGACGGTGGTGACGTAGCGCCGTCGTCACCCTGAGAGGGTGTGAAGCTTTGTCCTCACCCACACCTGTCATCGCCCGGCCTGTGCGCAATTGCGCACATGGACCGGGCGATCCAGTACGCCGCGGCCTCTCGGTTCATTCACCACTGCCTCTGGAATACCGGATCACCTGCCTGCGCGGGTGATGACACTGAGAAAGGTGAGCAAACCAACCCGTCACCCTGAGGAGCGCGCTCTTGCGCGCGTCTCGAAGGGTCGACGGGCCGGCTGGTGGCCGATTCATCCTTCGAGGCTCGCAAGGGCTCGCGCCTCAGGATGACGGACTGAACAGCGGTGCATCCTCCAGCGACAAAGGCGAAGCCTTTGCGCGGGGATGACGGAATTGACAGCGGTGCAATATGTCCATCGTCGTCCCGGCCTTAGCCGGGACGACGATGAGGACAGAGAATTGCTCTATCACCGTCACCCTGAGGTGGCCGCTTCTTCAGCGGCCCTCGAAGGGTCGACGGCCCCGCTGGTGGCCGTGCATCCTTCGAGACGCCCGCAAGTGCGGGCTCCTCAGGATGACGGGACTAACAGCGGGACGCCTCAAATCCCGAGATACGCCGCCTGCACCTGCTTGTTGTTGGCGAGCTCGGTGCTGGTGCCGTGCATGATCACGTTGCCGCTTTCCAGCACGTAGGCGCGCTGCACCAGCGACAGCGCGCGGCTGACATTCTGCTCCACCAGCAGGATCGCGGTGCCCATCTTGTGGATCTCGCCGATCTTCTCGAAGGTCACGTCGGTCATCACCGGGGCCAGCCCGAGCGACGGCTCGTCGAGCATCAGAAGCCGCGGCTTGAGCATCAACCCTCGGCCGACCGCGAGCATCTGCTGCTCGCCGCCGCTCATGGTGCCGGCGAGCTGTTTCTTGCGGTCGGCGAGCCGCGGGAAGATGCTGTAGACCAGCTCCATCGTCCGCGCGCGATCCGTCTTGGCCTTGGGCACGAAGGCGCCGATCTCGAGGTTTTCCTGCACGCTCATTTCCGGAAACACCTGGCGCCCCTCGGGCACATGCGCGATGCCGAGCTCGGGGATGCGGTAGGGCGGCAGGCTGGCGAGGTCGACGCCGTCGAAGGTGACCTTGCCCGCGAACAGTTTGACCAGGCCCGAGACGGCGCGCAGTGTCGTGCTCTTGCCGGCGCCGTTGGCCCCCAACAGGCCGACGGCTTCGCCCTGGGCAATGGAGATGTTGACGTCGGTGATGGCAGGCACCGAGCCGTAGCTGGCGCTGACGCGGGAGAGCTCAAGCATGGGCGTCTCCCTGCGCCGGCGGGTGCACGTAGGAGCCGAGATAGGCGCGGATCACTTCCGGGTTCTCCACGATTTCCTTCGGCGCGCCCTCGGCGATCTTCTGGCCGTGGTCGAGCACCACGATGTGGCGGGCCACCGCCATGATCGCGCGCATCACATGCTCGACGATTACGATGGTCAGGCCGCTGGCGGCGAGCTTCTTCACCAGCGCCACGGCCTGGTCGATCTCCGACGGGTTGAGCCCGGCCATCACCTCGTCGAGCAGCAGGATCTTTGGCTGCGTCGCCAGCGCGCGGGCCATCTCCAGCCGGCGCTGGTCGATGGTGGTGAGGTCCTTGGCCTGGGTCTGCTCGCGGGCGGCGAGGCCGACGAATTCGATCGCCTCGCGCGCCTTCCGCTCGGCGGCGGCGATATGGCGGTCGCGCAAGAAGGCGCCGGTCATCACATTGTCCAGCACCGTCATCGCGCCGAACGGCTTTGCCACCTGGAAGGTGCGCGCCATGCCGAGCGCGCAGACGTCGTGCGGCTTGAGGCCGACGACCTCCTGGCCGAAGGCGAGCACCGAGCCGGCGTCCGGGCGATGAAATCCCGTGATCAAATGAAAGCTCGTGGTCTTGCCGGCGCCGTTCGGCCCGATCAGCGCCACGGTCTCGTTCTCCTGCACCGTGAAGCTGACGTCCTGCACGGCTTTCAACCCGCCAAAACGCTTGCTGAGCCCCTTGATGACCAGTGCTTCTGCCATCACGCGACCCTCAGGCATGCGCCGGCTTGCGCCGGGTGGTGCGGTGATAGACGTCGGTCGCAAAGCCGATCAGTCCGGTCGGCCGCCACAAGATCACGGCCATCAGGATCAGGCTGTAGACGGTGAGCTGGATGCCGCCGACCGAGCTGCCGAGCCAGCTCTGCAGCAGCGCCGAGGTGGTCTCCAGCAGCACGGTGCCGATGACGGGACCCCACAGCGTACCGATGCCGCCGACGATCGAGACCAGCGCCGCCTCGATCGAGACGTTGAAGCTGAACGCGGTCGCGGGATCGATGAAGTAGATGTACTGGGTGTAAAAGGTGCCGGCGAGCGCGGTCAGGAACGCGCTGATCATATAGATGTCGCGCTTGATCTTCGGCGCGTTGACGCCGATCGCCTCCGCCGCATCCTCGTCCTCGCCGATCGCGACGAGATAGTAGCCCATCCAGGACCTTTCGATTCTGTGGGTGATCCATAGCCCGACCACCAACAGCCCGAGCACGACATAGTAGTACGACGACTTCTCCTCGAACTGCATCATCAGCGGCGCGCTGCCGAGGTTGGGAATCGTGGTGCCTTCGGCGCCCCAGGCGAAATCGCGGAATTTCAGAAAGATCAGCATCAAGACCTGGGCCGTCGCGATGGTGGCGATGGTGAAATAGGGGCCGCGCAGGCGGAAGCAGAGCCAGCCGATCGGCAGGCTCGCCAGCATCGCGACCACGCCGCCGGCGATCATCCCGATCCAGGGCGAGATGCCGTAGTTCACCTGCATGATCGTCGAGGTGTAGGCGCCGAGCCCGAAATAGGCGGCATGCCCGAGCGAGAGCTGCTTGGCGTAGCCGCCCATCAGGTTCCAGGCGACGCCGATGAACGAGAACAGCAGGATGCGGATGAAGATGTCGATCGCGAACGACGAGGTGACGAGCTGGGGCAAAGCCAGCATGATCGCGGCCGCGATCGCCAGCCACAGCCATTTCAGCTTGATGAGCGCCTGCATCAGCGGCCCCTCCTGGCGCCGAGCCCGCTCGGCCTGAAGGCGAGCGTCAGCAGCAGCATCGCGAACACCACGATCAGGCCGGAATCGGCACCGACGAACTGGATGCCGAGCGATTCCGCGACCCCCATCATCAGGCTCGCGATCAGTGCGCCGACGACATTGCCGAGCGTACCCATCACGACGGCGACGAACGCCATCAGCACGAACACCTGGCCGACGAACGGATAGGCCGAGTAGAACGGCATCAGCAGCGAGCCGGCGGCGCCGGCCAGCGCCAGCGCGGTGCCGAACGCCACGGCGAACACCCGGTTGGGGTTGATGCCCATCAGCATGGCGACGTCGCGGTTCTGCGAGGCCGCGCGCATCGCCTTGCCGAGATCGGTGGTGTGCAGGAACACCCAGAGCAGGCCGCTCAGCGCCATCGCCACCGCAAACGCGATCAGCTTTGCGACCGGAATGTAGAGCCCGCCGATGTGCAGCGCCGCGTCCGAATAGGAGGTGTGGACGGTGCGGTAATTCGCGGTGAACAGCATCAGCGAAAGGTTGAGCAGCAGCAGCGACAGCGCAAAGGTCAGGAAGATCTGCGGCATGTCGTTGGGTCCGAGCACCCGGCGGATCAGGAAATGCTGGATCAGCATGCCGGCGACGAACAGCACCGGCATCGAGACCGCCAGCGACACCAGCGGATCGATGCCGAACTGGGTGGCGAGAAAGAACGAGATGTACATCCCGATCATCACGAATTCGCCCTGGGCGAAATTGACGATCTTGACCACGCCGAAAATCAGCGTGACGCCGATGCTGACAAGCGCGTAGATGCCGCCGATGAGCAGGCCGTTGATCACGGCCTGGGCCAGTGTCTCCCACATGCGAGGCGACCGCTGTTCTAAGTCTTCATCAGCGGCGCGCGGGCGTCTTCCTTGGGGAAGACGCTGACCAGATCGGCATTCTGCCACTGCACGCCGACCGGCTTGCCATGGACGTTCTTGCCGTCCGGCCCGAACTTCACCTTGCCGCCGGGCGCCATTGCCGCATAGCCCGAGGAGACGTCGAGCGTGGAGAGCGCTTCACGCACCTTCTTGGGATCGGTCGAGGCGGCGCGCTCCAGCGCGTCGGCCAGCATGAAGGTCTGCGCCACCAGGCCGCCGGCATATTCGAAGGCGAACTCGCCGGTGCGCTTCTTGAACTCGAGGTTGACCTTCTGGGCTTCCTCGCTGACGTCGTGGTTCCAGTGCCCGACGCCCTGCAGGCCCTCGGCGAGCTGGCCGACATTCTTGTAGAAGTCCGGCATCACGAAGCCGCCGGAGCCGCCATTGATGGCGATGTTGAGTCCGACCTGCTTGACGGTGCGCACGATCAGGATGAGGTCGTTGAGATAGGAGATCGAGAACAGGGTGTTGGCACCGGAGGCCTTGACCTTGTTGATCAGCGGGCTTGCATCGGTGAAGCCGGCCGAATATGGCTCGAACATCACGATTTCGACGCCTTCGCCCGGCGCCAGCTCTTTGAGCCCATTCGAGGTCGAGGTGCCGAACGCCGTATTCTCGAAGATCACGGCGACCTTGGCCTGCTCGCTGACGAGCTTGGCCATCTGCAGCTGGGTCTTGGCGAACTGCGAGGCCCGCGCAAACGGCGTGAAGGTGTAGGTGCGTCCCTTGTTGAGCTGGTCCGAGCTCGATCCGGTGATGATCGGGACCTTGGCGCGCTCGCAGACCTCGCTGGCGATCAGGGTCAGCGCGCTGGCATAGCAGCCATGGATCGCCGACAGCTTGTTGCCTGATATCAGCCGGTCGGTCTCGGTGCGCGTCACCGTGGTGTCGCTCTGCACGTCGGAGACGATCAGGTTGAGTTTGGCGCCGCCCAGCGACTTGATGCCGCCGGCCTCGTTGACCATGTCGACCGCGAGCTTTGCGGCGGCGACGCAGCCGACGCCGATCTGGGCCATGCTGCCGGTGGTCGGATAGAGCGCGCCGATATTGATGGGATCGGCGGCCCAGCCGCGTAAGGGCACGGCACCGAAGGCGCCTGCGGCCAGCACGCCACCCGTCCTGGCGAGGAATTTGCGGCGGTTCAGCTTTTTGCGTGAGGCGTCGGCCGGAGCGGTATTATTAATGGCGACAGGCGTGCGGTCCCCAGTCATGGCATTCCCCCCTGTGCGATCGCGGCACGGTTGCTCCGTCCGCTCGCTTCTTATTTTTCATCAGGCGGTAAGCATAAGAGCACGTAATTCAGCGATCGCAAAGGCGATATCAGCTAAACTTATGCAGAAGGGCCATTCGGGAAGTGCATCGCAGCAATCACTTATTGCGCGAATAGGGACAGGTTCGCCGCGCAAGATCTGGCGTCCAAAGGGCTGGCTATTATTGACAATCGGATGACCCAACGGACCGACATGATGTCGGCCCGCCGGATCATCCGATCGGCCGCTGCAACTGTTATTCGGCGCTGGCCACCAGCTGGAAGCGCGGCTTGGATTCCATCAGGCTGCGATAGGCGGCGAGATAGTCGAGTGCCATCCGCCGCGCGGTGAAGCGGGTTTCGAACTGCTTGCGGATCGCGCCGCGGTTCAGCGTCTCGAGCCGGCCGACCGACGACACCGCGCTGATCTCGTCCTCGACGATGAAGCCGGTCAGGCCTTCCTCGATGATTTCGGGCACCGAGCCGCGGTTGTAGGCGATCACGGGCGTGCCGCAGGCCATCGCCTCGATCATCACGAGACCGAACGGCTCCGGCCAATCGATCGGAACCAGCAGGCCGAGCGCGCCGCTGAGGAAATCCGGCTTCTCGCGGTCGGTGATCTCGCCGATGAATTCGACCAGCGGATTGCCTGATATCAGCGGCTTGATCAGCTCGTCATAATATTCCTGATCGGCGCGGTCGACCTTGGCGGCGATCTTCAGCGGAATGCCGCAGCGCGTCGCGATCTTGATGGCGCGATCGACGCCTTTTTCCGGCGCGATGCGGCCGAGCACCGCAAGGTAGGACGGCTTGACCGGCTGCGGCGTCAGCAGGTTCTCGGGCAGGCCGTGATGGATGGTGCGCACCCAATGCGCCTGCGGCACCGGCCGCCGCTGCGCGTTCGAGATCGAGATCACGGGAATCTTGGAGAACGTGTTGAACACCGGCTGGTGCTCCGGCAGATCGAGCCGGCCGTGCAGCGTGGTCACGTACGGCGTCGGCTGCCGGGAGAACGCCGACCACGGATAATAGTCGAGATGAAAGTGCAGGAAATCGAACTCGTCGTCATCGGCCTTCTGCCGGACCCGCTCCAACATCACCATGTGCAGCGCGTTGGGGTCGCGGACCGAACCATCGAGGCGCAGTGCCTTGGGCCAGGTCGCATCGAGCTTCGCGGAGGTTTGTGAATCGCCGCTGGCGAACAGCGTGACGTCATGTCCGAGGGTAACAAGTTCTTCGGTGAGCCAGTGCACGACCCGTTCGGTGCCACCGTAGAGTTTGGGGGGAACAGCCTCCGTCAGCGGGGCAACCTGCGCGATGCGCATTCTCCGTCTCCTGTATGTGCATTGTGGATGAACAAGACCCCTCAGCCCGTTGATGGCACCCGACATGCCGAAGACGGGAACGTTCTCGCACGTGCGTGGTTCCTTAAGCGTGTGAATTCCGACGGTTCTTTCTTCCTTCACACTGTGGTCTTGGTGATGCCATCACGCTCCAACACGTTTTTGCCGGTGCGAGCGGTGCGAAAATGTCGCGCATTGGTGGCCACACCAAGGAAACGAACCGCCGCTCTTCACGTCATCGTGCACGGGAAACCGAACTCAAGAAATCCCGTTCACTTCCAACAGGTTTTTGCAGGGACGCCATGGATCATCTGTCAGGATATGCGCACCGCCCCTTTCCGTTCGTGCTGCGCTATCTGCGCCGGCGCCTGCCTTCACATGTCGTCATCTTGTCGGCTGTCGTCGCCGCGGTTGCCTGCTCCGTAGGCACGCAATACGGCGTGAAGAACCTGGTCGACGCGCTGTCGGCCGGACCTTCGTCCGCAAATGGCGTATGGCTGGCATTCGCTTTGCTCATGTCGCTGATCGCGGCCGACAACTTCCTGTGGCGGATCGCCAGTTGGACGGCGAGCTACACCTTTGTCAGCGTCACCGGCGACCTTCGCCGCGACCTGTTCCGCCATCTCACCGGCCATGCGCCGAGCTATTTCACGGACCGGCTGCCGGGGATGCTGACCAGCCGGATCACGGCGACCTCGAACGCGGTGTTCACCGTCGAGAACATGTTCGTATGGAACGTGTTGCCGCCCTGCATTGCGACATTCGCGGCGATCACCCTGGTTGGAACCGTCAGCGTCACGATGTCGGCGGTGCTGATCCTGATCGCGGGAACCATGGTGGTGGCGATGTTCCACATGGCTGCCGCCGGCCGGCCGCTGCATGACGATTTCGCCAGCAAGGCGGCGTCGGTCGACGGCGAAATGGTCGATGTGATCAACAACCTGCCGCTGGTGCGCGCGTTCTGCGGCCTCGGCTACGAGCACGACCGCTTCGACTCGACCGTGAACCGGGAACTCATCGCGCGGGGCCGTTCCCTGCGCTATCTCGAGAAGCTGCGCCTCGTTCACGCCGGCGTGACCGTGGTTCTGACCATCGCGATGCTGGCCTGGGCGCTCAGCCTCTGGCAGCAGGGCGCGGCCACCACCGGCGACGTCGTGCTGGTCTGCACGCTGGGCATCTCGATCCTGAGCGCCACCCGCGATCTCGCGGTTGCCCTGGTCGACGTCACCCAGCACGTCGCCCGGCTGACCGAGGCGCTTGCGACGCTGCTGCAGCCGCACGAGCTGAAGGACCATCCGGAGGCCGAGCCGCTGGTGAAGAGCGGCGCGGCGATTGCCTTCAACAATGTCTCGTTCCGCTATCCCGGCGGCTTGCAGGTGTTCGACCGCTTCAGCCTGCGCATCCAGCCCGGCCAGCGGGTCGGACTGGTCGGCCAGTCCGGCGGCGGCAAGTCAACATTGTTTACGCTTCTGCAGCGCTTCTACGACGTCGAGCACGGCAACATCATGGTGGACGGCCAGGACATCTCCCGCGTCACCCAGCAGAGTTTGCGCGCGGCGATCTCGGTGGTTCCGCAGGACATCTCGCTGTTCCATCGCTCGATCCTGGAGAACATCCGCTACGGCCGCCCCGACGCGACCGACGACGAGGTGCGGCGTGCGGCGATCGCGGCGCGCTGCGACTTCATCGAAACCCTGCCCGAAGGCATGAACACCATCGTCGGCGACCGCGGCGTCAAGGTCTCCGGCGGCCAGCGCCAGCGCATTGCGATCGCCCGCGCCTTCCTGAAGGACGCGCCGATCCTGCTGCTCGACGAGGCCACCGCCGCGCTCGACGCGGATTCCGAGGAGGCGATCCGCGAAGCGTTGTCGCGGCTGATGCGCGGGCGTACCGTGGTGGCGATCGCGCATCGCCTGGCGACGCTGCGTAGCTTCGACCGCGTGATCGTGCTGCAGGGCGGCCGGATCGTCGAGGACGGCCCGCCCGATATCCTCGTGAAGGGCAGGGGCCCCTACCGCGACCTGGTCGCGCGCGAGATGGGCCGGCTCTCCACCAGCGCGGCCTGATCCCGCGTCATCACGCGTTCTTGCGTTGCGGTGCGTTGGTTCGAACCAACATTCGAGCCCAAGATCTTCGAGCCAAAAGTCTTCGAGCAAAAGAAGTCGCCCGAGGTTCCGATGACAGCCGACGTCGTTACGCAGATCATCACCACCCGCATCACCGAACGCGTCGTGGAATCGCCGTTCTACATTCCGATGACCGGGCCGGCGGCCCGGCCGCGGCGCTCGCTCAAGCACGACGACACCTTCATCGTGCTCGACAGCCATGGCGATATCGGCGCCTCGGCCGGCGGGCCGGACGGGCTGTTCAATGCCGACACGCGCTATCTGGCGCGGCTGGAGATGGTGCTGGAAAACGTGCAGCCGCTGTTGCTCGGCTCCAACCTGCGCGACGACAACTCGTCGCTGACCGTCGACCTCACCAATTCCGACGTCTACCGCGACGATCGCCTGACCTTGCCGAAGGACACGTTGCACATCGTGCGCTCGATCTTCCTGTGGCGCGGCACCGCGTATCAGCGCATCGGTTTGCAGAACCACGGCGAACATCCGGCCAGCTTCGACCTCACGCTGCTGTTCGACAACGACTTCGCCGACCTGTTCGAGGTGCGCGGCGAGCGCCGGCCGCACCGCGGCACGGGGCTAAGCAAGCTGCTGGGGCCGACCGATGTCGTGCTGGAATATCACGGCCTCGACGCGCTGGCGCGGATCACGGCGCTGCATTTCGATCCGCGGCCGACAAGGCTGTCGGTGAACGCGGCGACCTACCATTTCGACCTCGCGCCCGCGCAGGTCACCTCGCTGTTCGTCGCGGTGTCCTGCAACAAGCCGATCATGCAGAAGCCGGTGCCGTTCTTCCGCGGGCTGCTGGCGCACCGCCGCGAGATGCGCAATTCGTCGGCCGGCGCGGCCTCGATCGAGACCTCGAACAACATCTTCAACGAGGTGCTGTGCCAGGCGATGGCCGACCTCAACATGCTGATGACCGAGACGCCGCAGGGCCGCTATCCCTATGCCGGCATCCCCTGGTATTCGACGACGTTCGGCCGCGACGGACTGATCACCGCGCTGCAGATGCTGTGGGTCGATCCGCGCATCGCCAAGGGCGTGCTGAAGCGGCTCGCCGTGTTCCAGGCCAAGGCGGTCGATCCGCTGGCGGATGCGGCGCCGGGCAAGATCCTGCACGAGATGCGCGGCGGCGAGATGGCGGCGCTGCGCGAGGTGCCGTTCGCGCAATATTACGGCAGCGTCGATTCGACGCCGCTGTTCGTGCTGCTCGCGGGGCTTTATCTCGAGCGCACCGGCGACGAGGAGACGTTGCGCGAATTGTGGCCCGCGATCGAGGCCGGACTGCAATGGATCGACGGTCCCGGCGATCCGGACGGCGACGGCTTTCTCGAATACCAGCGCGCCACCGAAGAGGGCCTGCGCAATCAGGGCTGGAAGGATTCGTTCGACGCCATCTTCCATGCCGATGGCCGGCTCGCCGAGGGCAATATCGCGCTGGCGGAAGTGCAGGGCTATGTGTTCGTCGGCAAGCGGCTCGCCGCGCGCGCGGCGCAGCGGCTCGGCATGCCCGAGAAGGCGGTGAAGCTGGAGGCCGAGGCCGAGCGGCTGCGCGCGCAGTTCGAGGAGGCATTCTGGTGCGAGGAGCTCGGCACCTACGCGGTCGCGCTCGACGGCGCCAAGCAGCCGTGCAAGGTGCGCACCTCCAACGCCGGGCAGCTTCTCTTCACCGGCATCGTGGGCGAGGATCGCGCGCGGCTGGTCGCGGCCGATCTGATGAGCCAGAAATTCTTCTCGGGCTGGGGCATTCGCACCGTCGCGGTCGGCGAAGCCCGCTACAACCCGATGTCCTATCACGACGGCTCGATCTGGCCGCATGACAATGCGCTGATCGCGCTCGGCTTCGCGCGCTACGGCCTGAAGCATTCGGTGGCGCATCTGTTCAACGGGCTGTTCGACGCCGCGAGCTACATGGAGCTGCGGCGGCTGCCGGAATTGTTCTGCGGCTTCCGCCGCGAGCCCCGCCGCGGACCCGTGCTCTATCCAGTGGCCTGCGCGCCGCAGGCCTGGGCCAGCGCGACGCCGTTCACCTTGCTGGAGGCGGCGCTCGGGCTCGAATTCGATGTGGCGCGCGGCGAGATCCGCCTGCGCGACCCACGCCTGCCGGAATTCCTCAACGAGGTGGTGTTGCGCGATCTCAGGCTCGGCGCCTCCAGCGTCGATTTGCGGCTGCGCCGCCACAACGGCGAGGTGTCGCTCGAAGTCTTGCGCACGCGCGGGCAGATCCAGGTGTCGATCGTGCTGACGCATTGAGCGCGCTCATGCGGCAGCGCCGCGTGAGGCTGGGAATATCGTGGGAGAGTTTCATGCGTCCGAGAATCATTGTCACGCTGGCCGCGGCGGTGCTGGTCACGGCGGCCGGTGTCCGCGCCGCCGACGAGGCGGCATCTTCGCCGTCACCGTCGTCATCGGCACCGCCGGCCGCGGCCCAGGCCGCGCCGAAGGAGCCGGCCAAGGAGCAAGCGAAGGAGCAAGCCAAAGAACCGGCCAAAGAACCTGCCAAGGAGGGCGCCAAGGAGCCATCCAAGGAGCAAGCCAAGGAACCGGCGCCGCCGGCGTCGGTTACCGTGATCGGCGCGCGCGACGCCCACGGCATTCTCGGACGTGACGTGCGCAGCTCCGCCAATGAAGACATGGGCCGCATCGTCGACGTCATCGTCGATCGCGACGGCAAGGTTCGCGCCGCGGTGATCGATTTCGGCGGCTTCCTCGGCGTCGGCAGCCGCAAGATCGTCGTCGACTGGAACGCGCTGCGCTTTGCCGGCGTTTCCAGCAAGAGCGACAGCATCTCGCTCGACCTGAACAAGCAGCAGGTCAGCGCGGCACCCGAATACAAGGAAGATGCGCCGCTCATCGTGCTGGGTGCGGCCGGAAGCCTCCATCCGTGGGATTACGAACATTAGGGGATTAAAAGCTGGTCGCACGTCCGAACTCTTCCTTAGAGACGGTTGGCGACGGTCGTGACAAGCGATCAGCCGGCGGCAGGAATATTGTGCCGCTCGTTCCCGATCAGCCCAATCCGGAGGAGCCGCGCACGCCGTCGCGCGAAAGCCAGCGCGGGCTCGACTGGTTCATCTTCTTCCTGGCCGACGTGCAGACCGGCTTCGGCCCGTTCATCGCGGTCTACCTGACGACGCAGAAATGGACCCAGGTCGAGATCGGCTTCGTGCTCTCGATCGGCGGCATCATCGGCCTGCTCGGCCAGATGCCGGGCGGCGCCATCGTCGATGCGGCGCGTTCGGAGCGGATCGTCGCAGGGTTTGCGGTCGCCACCATCGGCATCTGCGCGCTGGCCTACGCGCTCTGGCCGATCCTTCCCGTGGTGACGGTGGCCGCGACGTTCCATGCGCTGGCGAGCTGCGTGCTGGGGCCGGCGATCGCTGCGATCAGTCTCGGCCTGGTCGGGCCGCACGCGATCGGGGAGCGGCTCGGCCGCAACGCGCGCTTCGCCTCGCTCGGCAACGGCTCGGCCGCGGCGCTGATGGGCGCCGTCGGCTATCTGCTGTCGAACCGCTCCGTGTTCCTCGTCACCTTCATCCTGGCGATCCCGACGCTGTTGTCGCTGGCGCGGATCCGCGAACGCGAGATCGACATCGCGCAGGCCCATGGCGAGGTGAAGCGCGACAAGCCCGACAAGAAGGCGACCAGCGTGTTCAGCCTGGTACGGCAGCGCCCGCTGCTGATTTTTGCCGGCGCCATGATGCTGTTCCAGCTCGCCAACGCCGCGATGCTGCCGCTGATGGCCGGCGTGGTCACGACGCGATCGAGCCAGTGGGCGCCGGTCCTGATCGCGGCCTGCATCATCGTGCCGCAGGCGATCGTCGCGCTGTCCTCGCCTTCGGTCGGCCGCAAGGCGCAGGCCTGGGGCCGGCGGCCGCTGCTGCTGATCGCGTTCGCCGCGCTGGCGATCCGCGGCCTGCTGTTCGCAACGGTGCGCGATCCGTATCTGCTGGTCGTGGTGCAGATCCTCGACGGCATCACCGCTGCCGTGTTCAGCGTGATGGTGCCGCTGGTGGTGGCCGACGTCGCCTTCGGCAGCGGCCATTTCAACCTGGCGCAGGGCATCGTCGGCACCGCGGTCGGCATCGGCGCGTCGCTCAGCACGGTGCTGGCCGGCTATGTCAGCGACAAGCTCGGCAGCGGCACGGCCTTCATCGGGCTCGCCTGCGTCGCCGCGCTCGGCCTGCTGATAATTTGGCTGGTGATGCCGGAGACGCGGCGGACGGCGTGACCACAAGGCGGGCAGTCAGCCAAGCCGCCCCGGCCAGCGCGGTCGCGACCCCGGCAACGCATGCGGTCCATCCGAAGCGATCGAACAACTGGCCCAGCGCGGCGCTGCCGACGAGACCGCCGAGGAAATAGCACGCAAGGTAAGTTCCGCTCGCCACCCCACGGTTCTCCCGCGCGGCCTGTCCGACAAAGCCGGTTGCGACGGCCTGCGCAAAGAACGTTCCGACGCCGACCAGCACCATTCCGGCCAGCACCGCGGCAAGCCGCGGCGTCAGCAGCAGCGGCAGCCCGACGCCCGTGATCGCCAGGGCGCCCCACAGGGCCCGGCGGGTTCCGAACCGCGCGGCAATGTTGCCTGCCAGCAGCGTCGTAACCACCGACGGCAGGAAAACAAAATAGACGAAGCCAAGATCCATTCGTCCCAGCGAGAGCGGCGGACGAACCAGGACGAAGTTTACGAACGTAAACGTCCCGATGAAGGCGAACAGAATGTAAAAGCCGACTGCAAACGCGGCGCGAAGCGCCGGATCCCGCCACTGCGCGATCATGACTTGAAGGGGTGACTGGGCCACCGGCATCGCATGCATTGGCTGAACGCGCTTGATCGTGGCATAGACCAGCACGGCGCCTGCGAGGTTGAGGAGGGCGAAAAAATAGAACGTCGATGCCAGTCCGAACCAATCTGCGACCGCCGCCGAGACCAGGCGGCCGATCAGGTTGCTGGCGACGTTACCCGTGATATAGGCCGCGAAGGCCCCGCCGGCGTCCGCTACGCTGCATTGCTCGCCGAGATAGGCCAGAGTCAGCGCGAACGCGGAGGCCATGCAGAGGCCTTGTGCCACGCGGAGCAGCGTAAATATCGTGAGGTTGGGTGCGACCGCGAGCAAGGCGGTGGGAACGGCGAGCAGCACCAGGCTCACAAGGATGCCGCGTTGCCGCTGGATATGCGGGCTGAGCACGCCGATCACGAGACCGGCAACTGCCATGCCCATCGTGCTGGCGTTGACTGCAAAACCCATCGCCGCCGGCGTCACATTGTAGTGGCGGGTCAGGGAAGGCAGAATTGCCTGCGTCGCGAACAGGTCGACGACGGTCAGAAAAGCGGTCAGGCCGATGATCAGGGATCGCAGCGCAGCGCCGGGCAAGTGCCCGTCGACGGTCACCGCTTCAACTCGCATCGACGTTGCTGTCTCGGTCATGGCGTGCCTCGCAGGAGGACGGAAGATGTGACGCCCGGAGCCGTGGGATCACGGGGCGTTCCGGACGTCACATCGGCAACAAGGCTCAGGGCGGGCGCTCGTTGCATCCCTTACATGTTGTGGTCGCGCGGATCTCTGCGGACGTCGCCGACGTAGAGAATGACAGTCTCCTTGCCGAGATTCTTCCACCAGTGCGAGGTGCCGAACACCTCGGGCCGGATATCGCCGGCCTTGTGCACGATCGGCTCGGCGCAGTTGCTGGCGTACTCGACGATTTCGCCCTGCTGCACGAAGATCAGCGCCGGGCGGTCGTCGTGACTGTGCCAGGGGACGATTCCGCCGGGTTCGATCGTCAGCTTGCGGAAGCGCAGCTCGCGGCCCGCGATGTGCGCCGGCTGCTTCTCGAGGTCGATCGCGCCGAGCGTGACGTCGGTTACGCCGACCGGCTTGTAGTCGACCTTCTCGCGCACATTGGGCTTCAGCTTGTCCGCGGGGCATTCCCCGGCAATCGCGGCCGATGCTGCCGCGATCGACCCGGCGATGATCGCGGCGAGCGTCAGGCCGTTGCGGAGCATGTGTGACGGCGTGGATTTCATCATGATGGTCTCCTTGTTGCGCCTCGGCCCTTGGTAGCGGCCGGCGATGGCAGGAGTGTCTCAGGGATCGCGCGCGAGATGAAATACCGGTTGGCTCTCGACTCCATAGCACCGCGCTATGCGCGGCCGAGCATGTAGGCGCAGACTTGCCCCCTGATTTGGCGAGCCGTGACGCCAGAGCGCATCGCAGGGCCGAAGAGATTCACCGCTCCTGATCCGCGTGATCGATGAAATGCGCGCCGAAAATGCAACGTCAGGCCGCGCCGACGGCGCAGCCTGACAGCCTTACGTATGCGGACTGCGCTGCGTTACCTCGTCGTGATGGTCGAGACGATCGATTGGACCACCGAGGTCGCCATCCTGAACTGCGCGTCGCGATCCCTGATGTTGTGACGCCTGGCGATCCATTGAAAATCGGTCCAGATCGCCCAGACATCGCCGTTGTCATCCTGCGTCAGCAGCAGGCGCACCGGCCAATCGAGCCCGGCGTTGGGGTTCGAGGTGATGAACTGGGTGCCGAGCGGCGGATTGCCGAACACCAGCAACGTCGAGGGCCGCAGCGCGATGTCGGCATCGGCAGCGAGCTTCGACTGATCGATTTCCGAGAAGAATCGGATGCCCTTGCCGGCGACATCCGCCTTGATTCGTGCAATCGCCTCGGCCATCGGCACTGCGCTCTTGATGCGCACGATACCGTCATCGCCGTCGGCGCGGGCGAGCGGCGCGGTTGATATCAGCAGCAGCGCGAGCAGCAGGCTGCCGAAAGCAGTTGTGAAGCGCTTGGCGATCTGTGTCATGGCGAAACTCCTGTCGGGCCTGTGCGTGCTCATGGCATCGCTGGCGCGCAGGATGCGCGTTCCGGCTCTCGATCTGAAATACCAATCGGCTTTCGCATCGATAGCCGCCGGCTATTGGCCCCATGATGCACGCCGGCTATCGAACCGATTGGCGATCGGCATTTCTAGCCGTTGCGGAATCCGCTTCTGATGGAAAAGGTGAACGGCGCCCCTTGCGGGCGGCACGCAGCCGAAAATAAGATTGCCACCACCGCCTCGGTAGGAGCCTGGAATGACGCAACTGTCGCCCGCCGACGCCGATCGCCTGAGACAGGCGTTCCTGAGTTGCCGCGAAATGGACGGCACGCTCGACGAGCGCCTGTCGGCCTATGCCGCGGCAAGCCGTGATGTGTTTCCGGCCTACAGCGAAGCGGTCGATCGCCTCGTGACACGCCTCAAGAAGAACGGCGGCGGCGAGAATGCGCCAATGCCTGGAGACCTCATGCCTCCGTTCCTGCTGCCGGACGAGACCGGTTCCCTGGTCAGCTTGCAGGCACTCATCGCCGGCGGGCCGGTGGTCGTGATGTTCTATCGTGGGCATTGGTGCCCATACTGCCGCTTGAACGTCAGCGCGGTCGTCAAGGCGCAGGGGCTGCTGGAGACGCTCGGCGGGCGGATCGTTGCGATCATGCCGGAAACCCAGAAATACGCCGCGCAATTCAAACTCGAATCGGCCGCGCCGTTTCCGGTGCTGACCGATCTCGACAATGGCTACGCGTTGTCGCTCAACCTTGCGATCTGGCTCGGCGCAGAGATCCAGCAGCTGCTGTCCTATCTGGACATATCGGGCTTCCACGGCAATGAGGCCTGGATACTGCCGATCCCCGCGGTCTTCGTCGTCGGACGCGACGGGCGGGTGAAGGCCCGCTTCGTCGATCCGGATTTCCGCAAGCGAATGGAAATCGACGACCTGATCGCCGCGGTGAAAGCCGCAGGCGGGCAGCCCTTTGTTTGAGCATGATCTTTTCGGAAAACCGCTTCGCACTTTTCCGGATCATGCTCTAGGCGTCAGGCATTCCGGTTCAGGAATTGCTGCCAGTCGGTGCCGCGCAGCATTCGCATCACGGCGGAAGCGACGGCGGTGCGTTGGCGTCCGGCGACGCCGTAGAGATGCACGGTCCTTCGCGAGTCCAGGCCGTGGACGGCCAGGCGCTTCAGTGTTTCGGGGATCATCGACGTCTGCGGGATGACTGCGATACCGATATCCGCCTCGAGCAATTGGATCAGGTCACGTTCGGAGGAGATTTCGTGGCGGCGGTCGATGGCGACGCCGTGCTCGCGCAGGGATCTGCCGACATGCTCGCAATGTTCGCAGTAGCTTCGTGACAGCATCTGCTCATTCCGAAGGTCGTCGAAGGCGACGCGGTCGCGGGCAGCCAAGGGATGTCGCTTGCTCGTGACGAGGTCGAAATCCTCGGTGAACAATGGCCAGGTGTCGAGGCGGTCCCAATCGGCGCCGAGCTCGGCGGCAATGCCAAGCTCGGCCTCGCCGCTCTTCAGATATTTACCGACCTCGGCGCTATTGCCGCGAAGGAAGTGGAATTCCAACCGGTTGAACTGCCGCTTGATCTGGTCGAGATGCGGCGTCAACAGCGAAAGGTCGATCGCGTGGCTGAGCGCGATCCGCAGCGCGCCGATCTCTCCGCTCTTGAAGGAAGAGGCCAGCACCCGCGCACCGGAAGCCGCGTCGTAGCATTGCTGCAGCAGGGGCAACATGTGCTGACCGAGCTCGGTCAGTTGCGCGGCCGGGCGCTCGCGCCGGAACAGGTCGCCGCCGAGCTCGGCCTCCAGCTGCTTGATCGCGCGTGTCAGGGACGGCTGCGTCACATTGCATTCGTCGGCGGCGCGCGTGAAGTTCAACAGCCGCGTGACTGCGAGGAAATACCTGACCTGATGCATCTCCATGACGGTGCTGCCCTGTCTGCCTGAGCGCAAAGCTAGCCCGAAAGCCTCGTCCGGGACAGCAGAACCGCGATAGCGGCCGTGCATGGCTTCGGAAGCCAAACGGCATTTCCGCCCGGTGCGCGCGGCGGGCAGATTGCGTGGAGGCGAACTTCAAGGACGGTCGGCTCGCGACGCTCTGCGAGCAGGGCAGGCACAGGAGTATGACATGACCCATGCTCAAGACGGCTTTTCATCGCGCAGGTTGACCTCCGCGGAGCGGCCCCATCCGGGGCAGGTCGTGCTTGTGCTGCAGGGTGGTGGCGCGCTCGGCGCTTACCAGGCCGGCGTGTACCAGGCGCTGCACGAGGCCGGCATCGAGCCGGACTGGATCATCGGCACTTCGATCGGCGCGATCAACGCTGGTCTGATCGCCGGCAATTCGCCGCAGAACCGGCTGTCCCGGCTGCGCGAGTTCTGGAAGAAGGTCGAGCAGAACCCGGTGTGGAGCTTTCGCGACATCTTTCCCGGTTTCAATGAGAAGCTGTCCTACTGGTCGACCGTGACGCACGGAATTCCCGGGTTCTTCCGGCCGAACCCGCTCGCGCATGCCGGCAACGACTATCCGCTCGGTGCGGATAATGCCGGCTATTACGCGACAGCGCCGCTGGAGCGGACGTTGACTGAACTCGTGGATTTCGAGCTCGTCAATCAATGCTCGCCCCGACTAACGGTCGGCGCCGCACACGTCCGCAGCAGCGAGATGCGCTATTTCGACAGCCGCAACTGCAGGCTCGATGTGCGCCATCTCATGGCGTCGGGCGCACTGCCGCCTGCCTTTCCCGCCATCCGCATCGACGGTGAGCTCTATTGGGACGGCGGAATATTATCGAATACACCGACCGAGGCCGTGTTCGACGACAATCCGCGCAAGAATTCCCTGATTTTTGCGGTTCATCTGTGGAATCCGGCCGGCGCTGAGCCGACGACGATGGCGGAGGTTCTGAACCGTCACAAGGACGTGCAATATTCCAGCCGAATTGCCAGTCACATCGCGCGCCAGCAGCAGGCGCATCGGCTTCGCCATGTCATCAACCAGCTCGCGGCGCGGCTGCCGGAAGCGGAGCGGACCAGCGAGGCGGTGCGCGAACTCATGAGCTACGGCTGTCCGACCCGGATGCATGTCGTGCGATTGCTGGCTCCCCAGCTCGATCATGAAACTCACACCAAGGATATCGACTTCAGCCCGGTCGGGATTATGAAGCGCTGGGAAGCCGGTTACGTCCACACCCGAGCTGTGCTGCAGCGCAAGCCCTGGGTCGGCGAGTTCGATCCGCTATCGGGCGTGATCCTGCACGAGCAGCAGTCGAACGCATTGCTGGCAGAAGCTGCGGAATGAATCTCACGCCGCCATCGATGGCATGACCAGCTTCCTGTAGAGCGCGCCATAGCACGCGGCGGAGAGATCCCAGCTGTACGACTTGGCCATGGCGCTGGTGCGCATCGCGTTGAGGCGGTCCTTGGCGTGATAGGCGTCGAAGGCACGCCGGATGCCGCCGAGGAGGGATTCCGCCGACGGCTGCGGAAACAAAAAGCCTGTCTCGCCGTCGGTGATGGTCTCGGCGAGGCCGCCGGTCTGGCGGCCGATCGGCAGCGAACCGAAGCGCTGCGCATACATCTGGCTCAGCCCGCAGGGCTCAAAGCGCGACGGCATCAGGGTGAAATCGCTGCCGGCAAAGATCCGGCGCGCCTGCGCATCGTTGAAGCCGATGATGACGCCGATCGCATCCGGCCGCCGCCGGTGCGCGGCCACCAGCGCATCCTCGAACGCGGGCTCGCCGCTGCCGGTGACGACGATCTGTCCGCCGTCCCGGACGATCTCATCGGCCGCCGACAGCACGAGGTCGACGCCCTTCTGGTGCACGAGGCGGGCGACCAGGCCGAAGATCGGCCCGCGCGAGACCGCAAGCCCGAACTGCCGGCGGACGTAGTCGGCATTGGCCTGCTTGCCCGTCCAGTCGCCGGCGGCGAACGGCTTTGCCAGCTGCGCGCAGGTGCGCGGGTCCCAGCTCTCATCGATGCCGTTCAGGATCCCGGTGAGCTCGTTGGCGTCGGAGCGGATCCGCAGCAGGCCTTCCAGTCCGCAGCCGAGTTCGGCGGTCGTGATCTCCCTGGCGTAGGTCGCACTCACGGTGGTCAGGTGCGAGGCGTAGACCAGGCCGCCCTTGAGGAAGGAAACCTTGTCGTAGAATTCCAGCCCGTCGATGTGGAATGAGCTCTCCGGTGCGCCGATCCGCCGCAGCGCCTCCTTCGGAAACAGGCCCTGATAGGCGAGGTTGTGGATGGTCAGGATCGACGGAATCCGCAGACCCCGCCATGCGAGGTAAGCCGGTGTGAGCGCCGCCTGCCAGTCATTGGCGTGCACGAGGTCGGCTGCCCAGTTCTTGTCCAGCATGCCGGCTGCAAGTTCGGCAGCGGCCGAGGCGAAGCGGCCGAAGCGGATGTCGTTGTCCGGCCAGTCGCGGCCGCACGCGTCGCCATAGGGATTGCCTGGCCGGTCGTAGAGGGCCGGGCACAGCAGCACATAGACCGGCAGCCCGTCCTTGGTCGATGCGCGCCCGAGCGTGCAGGCCGGCATCTCGCCGCGCGCGGCGCATTGCCCGACGATTTCAATGGAAGTGAACTGCTCGACCACGTCCCGGTAGCCGGGAAGCATGATCCTGACGTCGCTCCACGGACGCAGCGCCCGCGGCAGTGCCGCGGAAACGGCGGCGAGCCCGCCGACGCGGACGAAATCGTCGATCTCCGTCGTGACGAACAAGACCTTCAACAAGCGCGCCCTCGTTCCAGCCCCTCAAGGGCCATGCAAGATCGGGTCCAGTTTGCTGTTGAGTAAAATGCAAGACGGCCCGCGGGCCCGGTCTGGACGAGACGCTTTCCTGTCCGCACGGCTCACTTTAGTGTCACGCGCAATCAATGAAGACCGCGCGATGGAGGGAGCCTTGGCAGCGACAATAGCCGGCAACGATGAGGGGAATTTGACACGGAGCTTCTCCGGCCTTCGCGTGCTGGATTTTTCGACCACGATCGCCGGCCCGCATTGCACCCGCATGCTCGCCGACATGGGCGCGGAGGTGATCAAGATCGAGCCCGCCGAGGGCGAGACGATGCGGACCCGGCCGCCGCTGCGCAACAACTGCTCGACGGCGTTCGGCCAACTCAACGTCGGCAAGCAGAGCCTGGTGCTCGACCTGAAGTCGCCGGCCGGCGGCGAGGCGATCCGCCGGCTGATCGCGACCGCCGACGTGCTGGTGGAGAATTTTCGCCCCGGCGTGATGCGGCGGCTGCAGCTCGACTACGCCTCGGTCAGCGGCATCAATCCGAAGCTGATCTACTGCTCGATCTCGGGCTACGGCCAGAGCGGGCCGTCGGCGGAGCTGCCGGCCTATGCGCCGGTGATCCATGCCGCCTCCGGTTACGAGATGGCGCATCTCGCCTATCAGCGCGGCCGCACCCGGCCGGATCATTGCGGCATCTACCACGCCGACGTCTTGACCGGCACCTATGCGTTCGGCGCGGTCTCGGCGGCGCTGTATCAGCGCGGCGTCACCGGCAAGGGCCAGCACATCGACGTCTCGATGCTGGAATCGATGCTGAGCCTGACCTTGAACGAGGTGCAGTGGTCGCAATTCGAGGTGAGGCCGAGCCAGCGCCCGACCTTCGGGCCGATCCAGACTTCCGATGGTTACGTGATGGTGGCGATCGCCAGCGAGAAGACCTTTCAGAACCTGATGCAGGTGATCGGCCGTCCCGAATGGGTGTCCGACCCGCGCTTTGCCAAGTACGCCGATCGCCGGGAGAACTGGACCAGCCTGATGGACGGCGTGGAGGCGTGGTCGCGCACGGTGAGCACGCGCGCTTGTCTGGACGCACTCAACGAATACGGTGTGCCGTCCTCGGCCTATCGCACCGTGAGCGAGGCGCTGGCCGATCCACAGCTCGCCCATCGCGGCGCGCTGGCCGAGGTCGAGGATGGCGGCGGCGCCTTCAAGGTGCTCAACCTGCCGTTCCGCATGTCGGGTGCGGCGGTCGGCGCAGGCAAACGCATGTCGACGCTCGGCGAGCACACACGCGCCTATCTGCAGGAGGTCGGCCTCTCCGAGGAGGAGATCGCAGCTTTCGCGACGCAACCGCAAAAATCGGTGCGTGGCTAACCCGCGGCTTTTCATCCGCGTTATGGCCTTGCCGCGCGCGGCGATTCCGGACAATGTTATGCTCCATCACAACGATCCGGAACACCGGACGTTGCGCATCTCGGGAGGGAGCACGGATGAAGCCGGTCGGTCGCGCGCACGCGTTTGCGCGTTTATTTCTTGTCGCGGGATTTGTTGCTGCGGTCGCAACACCCGCCAGCGCGCAGAAGTCGGGCGGCTCGCTGACCGTCGGTCAGGAACTGGATATCCCGGGGTTTGATCCGCTCAAGGTCGGCGTCTACGACACCTCGGCCAACACCGCAGCAGCCGCGATTTTCGACACGCTCGCCACCCTCAACGACAAGGGCGAGCCGGTGCCCAAGCTCGCGGTGTCGTGGTCGCATTCCGACGACTACAAGACCTGGACCTTCAAGCTCAGGCCGGGCGTCAAATTCCACGACGGCACGCCGTTCAATGCACAGGCGGTGAAGGAAAACTTCGATCGCCAGAAGGATCCCGCCAACAAGTGCCGCTGCGCCTTCTACATCTCGAACATCATCAGCGTGCAGACCACCGACGATCTCACCGTCGTCTACAATTTTAGCGACCCGGCGGTGAATTTTCCGGCGACGCAGTCCATTCAAAGTTCCAACAACGTGATGCAGTCGCCGACCGCCTGGAAGACCAAGGGCGACGACTACAACCGCAATCCGGTCGGCACCGGTCCCTACATCCTGAAATCCTGGACCGCCGGCGACCGCATGGTGCTGGAGAAGAACCCGGACTATTGGGACAAGGGCAAGCCCTATCTCGACCGCATCATCCTGAAGCCGCTGCCGGACGCGCAGTCGCGCTTCGCCTCGCTGCAATCGGGCGAGGCCGACATCGTCTGGGACGACGAGGCCGACGCCGACAATATTTTGAAGGCGCAGAAGGACTCCAAGCTCACCGTGCACACCTACAAGGGCTCGGGCGCGGCGGTCTATGCCGTCAACACCAAGAACCCGCCGTTCGACGACATCCGGGTGCGGCAGGCGGTGGTGATGGCGCTCGACCGGCCGAAGATGTCGCAGGCGGTCAGCAGCGGCCTGAGCCGGCCGGCGTCGAACCCGTATGGCGACGGCTCCTGGGTCAAGTGCAAGGACGACGGCGCGCTGCCGTTCGACCTCGAGAAGGCCAAGGCGCTGGTCAAGGATTACGGCAAGCCGGTCGAGTTCAAGATGCTGGTCACGGCAACGCCGCGCGGCCGCACCGTCGGCCAGGTGCTGCAGCAGCTCTGGAAGCGCGCCGGCATCAACATGGAGATCGAGCAGGTCGACCAGGCCACCATCGTGCCGCGCGCGTTCATGCGCCAGTTCCAGATGACGCCGTGGCGCATCGTCGATCTCGCCGATCCCGATCCGCAGATGTACGCGAACTTCCATACCGGCAGCCCGGTCGCGCTCGCCAATTATTCCGATCCGGAGCTCGACCGGCTGCTCGAGCACGCGCGCTCCACCGCCGATGTCGGCCAGCGCACCGAGGATTATTGTGCGATCAGCCGCCTGATCAACAAGCAGGCGATCTGGTTCTGGACCTTCCAGAATACCTACTACGCGATCTCGAGCGCGAAGGTGAAGGGCCTGCCGAAAATGTTCAATGGGGTGCTCGACGTCTCGACTGCCTGGAAGGAATAGCGCTGCATGCTGTTCTTCGTTGCGCGGAGGCTCCTGTATCTGGTGCCGGTGCTGATCGCCGTCTCCGTGCTGACCTTCGTGATCGCCTCGCTGCTGCCGGGCGATCTCGCTTACGTGATCCTCGGCGACCAGGCGACGCCGGAGAACGTCGCGGCGCTGCGCCATGACATGGGGCTCGACCTGCCGATCTGGCAGCGCTATTTCGGCTGGCTCTGGCATATCCTGCAGGGCGATTTCGGGCGCTCGTTCCGCACCGGACAGACCGTGCTGCAGGCGGTCGGCGAGCGCGTGCCTGTTTCCTTCGAGCTGATGGTCCTGGCCGAATTGATCGGGCTTGCGATCGGCGTGCCGCTGGCGATCGCCTGCGCGGCGAAGGCCGGCAGCGCCTTCGACCGCTTCATGACCGGCTCGGCGTTCGGCATGCTCTCGGTGCCGAGCTTCCTGTCCGCGATCCTCTTGATCTATTTGTTCGCGGTCGAGCTCGGCTGGCTGCCGGCGACCGGCTACGTGCCGTTCAGCGAGGATCCGCTCGCCAATCTGCGCTTCATGGTGCTGCCGGCGCTGACGCTGGCGCTGGCGGAGTGGCCCGGCATCATGCGCGTGCTGCGCTCCGACATGATCGCGGCGCTGCAGGAGGACTACATCGCGCTCGCCAAGGCGAAGGGCCTAAAACCGTCGCGGATCCTGTTCGTGCATGCGCTGAAACCGTCGTCGCTGACGCTGGTCACCATCACCGGCATCAATATCGGCCGGCTGATCGGCGGCGCGGTGATCGTGGAGACGATCTTCGCGCTGCCGGGGATCGGCCGTCTCCTGGTCGGTGCAATCTACACCCGCGACCTCATCATCCTGCAGGGCGTGGTGCTGCTGGTCGCCGCCGGCTTCGTGATCATGAACTTCATCGTCGACATGCTCTACGCCGTGCTCGATCCGAGGATCCGCCATGGCCACGCTTGAACTCAGCCTCGACGAGACCAGCACGGAGCCGGTGCGGCGCGGCCGCCGGGTCGGCGCGCTGTTCTGGCTTGCGATCGGCTGGATGACACTGGTGTTCGCGGTCGCGATCCTCGCCGACGTGCTGCCGCTGCCGAGCCCGACCGACATGGACATGCTGGAGCGGCGCGCACCGTTCTCGGCCGAGCACTGGCTCGGCACCGACGGCCTCGGCCGCGACGAGCTGTCTCGGCTGATCTACGGCGCGCGGATCTCGCTGATCGTCGGGCTCTGCGCACCGGTGATCGGGCTCACCTTCGGCGGCGCGCTCGGCATGCTCGCCGGTTATTTCCGCGGCCGCTTCGAGGCGTTCGTGGTCGGCAGCATGGACGTGCTGCTGGCGTTCCCGCCGCTGATTCTGGCGCTGGCGGTGACCGCCTATCTCGGCCAGTCGATCTTCAACCTGACCTGCATCCTCGGCGTGCTCGGCATCCCCGCCTTCATGCGGGTGGCGCGCGCGGCGACGCTGTCGCTGGCGCGGCGCGAATTCGTCATCGCGGCGCAGGCGCTCGGCGCCACCCACAGCCGCATCTTGCTGCGCGAGCTGTTGCCGAACGTGCTGCTGCCGCTGCTTGCCTTCTTCCTGCTGGCGGTCGCTGTCACCATCGTGGTCGAGGGCGCGCTGTCGTTCCTCGGTCTCGGTGTGCCGCCGCCGATCTCGAGCTGGGGCAGCATGATCGGGGAGGGGCGGGAAAGCCTCGACGTCGCGCCGCGGCTCGCCTTCATTCCGGCGATCGCGATGTTCCTGACCGTGCTCTCGTTCAACCTGATCGGCGACACCGCGCGGGCGCTGACCGACCCGAAGCAGGGCGCGCTATGAACGGCACACTGCTCTCGGTCGAGAATGCGGTGGTCGATTTGCCGACGCCGCGCGGCAATCTGCGCGCGGTCGACCAGGTCGATCTCGCGGTCGGCGCCGGCAAGACGCTCGGCATCGTCGGCGAGTCCGGCTGCGGCAAGACCATGCTGTCGCGGGCGATCCTGCAACTGCTGCCGAAGAAGGCAAAGCTGTCGGGACGGGTGATGTTCGACGGCCAGGATCTGCCGAACCTGTCGGCGGAGAAGTTGCGCAAGCTGCGCGGCCGCTCGCTCGCGGTCGTGTTCCAGGATCCGATGACCTCGCTCAATCCGGTGCTGACCATCGGCACCCAGCTGATCGAGACCATTCAGGAACATCTCGAGCTCGACCTCGCGCAGGCGAGGCAGCGCAGCATCGAGCTGCTGGCGGCGGTCGGCATTCCCGCGCCCGAGCAGCGGCTGGCGCAGTATCCGCACCAGCTCTCCGGCGGCATGCGCCAGCGGGTGGCGATCGCGGTGGCGCTGTCCTGCGAGCCGAAGCTCTTGATCGCGGACGAGCCGACCACGGCGCTCGACGTCACGATCCAGGCCCAGATCCTCGATCTCTTGGCGCGCGAGCAGCAGCGCCGCCACATGGCGATGATCATCATCACCCACGATCTCGGCGTCGTCGCCGGCCGCACCGATGAGGTCGCGGTGATGTATGCCGGGCGCATCGTCGAGCGCGCGCCGACGCCTTCGCTGTTCAAGCAGATGCGGATGCCCTACACCGAGGCGCTGCTGGCCGCGTTGCCGAAACTCGACGCCGCGCCGCACACGCCGCTGCCGGCGATTTCGGGACGGCCGCCGGATCCGACCCGGCCCCTGAGAGGCTGCTCGTTCTCGCCGCGCTGCCGCTATGCCGTCGAGCGCTGCAACAGGGAAAAGCCGCAGCTCAGCCCGGCCGAGACGTCGCAGCATCAGTTCGCCTGCTTCCACCCGATCGCCGCGGGAGCCGGCACATGATGCTGCAGGCCGCATCCGATCCGCTGCTGAAGGTGGAAAGCCTCGTCGTCGAATATGCGGTCGGCGGCAAGGTCATTCATGCGGTGTCCGACGTCAGCCTCGAGATCGCGCGCGGCGAGACGCTGGGCCTGGTCGGTGAATCCGGCTGCGGCAAGTCGACCCTCGGCCGCGCCGTGCTGCAATTGCGCCAGGCGGTCTCCGGCAAGGTGCTGTTCGACGGCCACGATCTCACCGCGATGCGTGGCGATAGCTTGCGAAAGATGCGCCAGCGCGTGCAGCTGATCTTCCAGGACCCGATCGCCTCGCTCAATCCGCGGCGGCGGATCGGTGACATCGTCGCCGAGCCGCTGGTGATCTCGGGCGTCAGGGATCCCGAGGAGCGCCGGCGCCGCGTCAGCGACGTGCTGGCGGCGGTCGGCCTCGATCCGGCGCTGGTGAGCGGGCGGCTGCCGCACGAATTCTCCGGCGGGCAGTGCCAGCGCATCTGCATTGCGCGCGCGCTGGTGCTCAATCCGGAATTCATCATCTGCGACGAGCCGGTGTCCGCGCTCGACGTCTCGATCCGCGCCCAGATCCTCAACTTGCTGGAAGAGATGAAGACGCGTTACGGCCTGACGCTGCTGTTCATCGCCCACGATCTCGCGGTGGTGAAGGCGGTCAGCGACCGCGTCGCGGTGATGTATCTCGGCCGGCTCTGCGAGGTCGGGCCCTCCGAGCAGCTGTTCGCACAGCCGGCGCATCCCTATACCGCGCTGCTGATCGAGGCGATTCCGGTGCCCGATCCGGATGTCCGCCCGACCCAGAGCGTGCCGGTCGGCGAGCCGCCGTCGCCGATCGCGCCGCCCTCGGGCTGCCGCTTCCGCACCCGCTGCCCGCGGGCCGATGCGCGCTGCGCCAGCGAGGTTCCGGAACTGCGCATCGTCGCGCCCGGCCAGTTCGCGGCTTGCCATCATCCGCTGGTCTGAATAAGGGGTGACCAAATCCTGCGTTTGTCCTCAAGGGACGGGCGTGGCAAGGTCCGCCGCAATAACAAAGCTACCGGGAGAACAGCGATGAAGAGCTTTCAGGTCGTCGATTTCAATGCCCCGCTGAAGGAAGTCGATCAGCCGACGCCGCAGCCCTCGGGCACCCAGGTGCTGATCAAGGTCAAGGCGGCCGGCGTCTGTCACTCCGACCTGCATATCTGGGAGGGCGGCTATGATCTCGGTCATGGCCGCAAGCCGCTGTCGCTGAAGGACCGCGGCGTCTCGCTGCCGCGCACGATGGGCCACGAGACGGTCGGCGAGGTCGTCGCGTTCGGGCCCGACGTCAAGGACGCCGACAAGGGCGACCTCAAGGTCGGCGACGTCGCGCTGGCCTATCCCTGGCTCGGCTGCGGCAAGTGCCCGACCTGTCTCGGCGGCGACGAGAACATGTGCGCGATCAAGCCGAATGCGCTCGGCGTCTATTGCGACGGCGGCTATGCCGATCACATGACGGTGCCGCATCCGAAATATCTCTTGAACCTGAAGGGGCTCGATCCCGTCACCGCCGCGCCCTACGCCTGCTCCGGCGTCACCACCTACAGCGCGCTGAAGAAGGTCGAGAAGGATTTGGACACCCCGATCGTGATCTTCGGCGCCGGCGGCCTCGGCCTGATGGCGCTGTCGCTGCTCAAGGCGATGGGCGGCAAGGGCGCCATCGTGGTCGACATCGACGCCAGGAAGCGCGAGGCGGCGGAAGCTGCCGGTGCGCTCGCGACCGTCGACGGCAAGGCCCCCGATGCGCTGGAGCAGCTGATGAAGAAGGCCGGCCAGCCGATCCGCGCCGCGATCGATCTGGTCGGTAACGCCCAGACCTCGCAGCTCGGCTTCGATTGCCTGACCAAGGGCGGCAAGCTCGTGATCGTCGGCCTGTTCGGCGGCGGCGCGACCTGGGCGCTGCCGCTGATCCCGATCAAGGCGGTGACCATTCAGGGCAGCTATGTCGGCAATTTGCGCGAGACGCAGGAACTGCTCGACCTCGTCCGCACCAAGAAGATCCCGGCGATCCCGGTGACGCCGATGCCGCTCGCCAAGGCCAACGAGGCGCTGACCAATCTGCAAAAGGGCCAGCTGGTCGGCCGTGCCGTGCTGACGCCGTAGTTGTCACGACTCCCGCCACGTCATTGCGAGGAGCGCTTGCGACGAAGCAATCCATCTGTCCCCGTGTCGAGGTATGGATTGCTTCGCTTTGCTCGCAATGACGACCAAACTTCTAATCTCACCCCGATGTCTTGAGGATTCCCCATGTCCGCCAACAACGCATTCCACATCGCCGTGCTCGGTGGCGACGGCATCGGACCGGAGGTGATGGCGCCGGCGCTCGAGGTGCTGCGCAAGATCGAGGCCTCGACCGGCCTCAGCTTCCGCTTCACCGAGGCGCCGGCCGGCGCCAACAACTACAAGGAGACCGGCAAGTCGATGCCCGACTCCACGGTGCGGCTGTGCGAGGAGGCGGACGCGATCCTGTTAGGAGCCTGCGGCCTGCCGTCGGTGCGCTACCCTGATAACACCGAGATCATGCCGCAGGTCGAGCTGCGCTTTCATTTCGATCTCTATGCCGGCGTGCGTCCGGCGCGGCTGATCCCCGGCGTGCCGAGCCCGATCGTCGGCGCCGATCAGAAGGGCATCGACCTCGTCGTGATCAGGGAATCCACCGAAGGCCTGTTCGCCTCGATGGGCAAGGGCGTCGTCACCGAGAGCGAGGCGCGCGAGACCCTGGTGATCACGCGCAAGACCTCGGAGCGGCTGTTCGAATTCTCCTTCCGCCTCGCCGAGCGGCGCAAGGCGCGCGGCCGCGTCGGCGGCGGGCTGACCTGCGTCGACAAGGCGAATGTGTTCAAGGCATTTGCGTTCTTCCGCGACATGTTCGACGAGGCCGCCAAGCGCCATCCCGACGTCAAGACCGATCGCCTCTATGTCGACGCCTGCTCGGCGCTGCTGGTGAAGCGGCCCTGGGATTTCGACGTCATGGTGATGGAGAACATGTTCGGCGACATCCTGTCCGACCTCACCGCCGGCCTGATCGGCGGCATGGGCATGGCGCCGTCGGCCGATATCGGCGACCGTCACGCCGTGTTCCAGCCTTGTCACGGCACCGCGCCCGACATCATGGGGCAGGGCAAGGCCAACCCGACCGCGATGATCCTCTCGGCGGCGATGATGCTGGACTGGCTTGCCGACAAGCACGGCATCGAGAGCGCGACTGAGGCCGCTGAACGGATCGAGCGTGCGGTCGACAAGGCCTATGCCGGCGGCATCAGGCCGATGGAATTCGGCGGCAGCAACGGCACCGCCGACGTCGCCAAGGCGGTGCTGGCGGCGCTGTAGCGTGACAAGGACGAGGGGGCCGAAGCCCCCTCGCTGAAAGTTAGCGTCGGTGTCCGCCATGGTGCCCGCCGTGATGTCCGCCACCGTGGTGTCCGCCGTGATGGCGATGCCCGTGGTGATGGTGGCGATGGTGGAAATGCGGGCGGTGATGCCAGCCATGATGGCGCGGCCCGTAGCCGTAACCGCCCGGCTGCCAATAGCAGCGGCCCCAGCGGTCGCAGACCTGGCGCACCTGGCCGACATTGGACGCTTCGCCTGCGATGTGGCTGGCCTGCGGCAGCCCGTTCGGCATCGCGGACGCGGCGCCGGACATCAGGGCTGCGCTTCCGAGCGCGGCCAGTCCAATCACAGCAAGCTTGATGTTCATTGAGTTCTCCTTGGTTGAAGCTTGAAAACGTCCATGCGGTCGCCGGGTTGCTGCGACAAAAAGACGAGGCTTGCAGATGATCCTGCAGACTGGTCTTGCGCACTTGGTTTGCGGACGGTGCTTCAACGCGGCAAATGCGGAGTTCTGAGGTCGCCGCACATTCGGGCGACGATTGGCCGCGCGACAGAATGGCAGGATGTCGCGCCCGCTTGCGCGCGGTGCGCGATCAGCGCGCGGTCCACACGCGCGGCATCTGCATCGGCAAAGAAAAAAGCGCCACCATCGCCGATGGCAGCGCTTTGATATGGTCCCGGCCCGACCGGCGGATGTGTCACAGCAACCGGCCTCGCGGCCGATCCGTTCGGGCTAGTCGGTCGCGTCCGCGGCGGCGCGACCTGAGCGGCGATACCGCTCAGTCTTCGTTGGCGGCGATCGATTCCATCAAGGACACCAGCTGACGTTGCACGGTCTGGTCCTTGATCTTGCTGTAGGCGCGCAGCAACCGCAGGCTGAAAGCGCTGTCGAGGAACAGCAGGCTTTCGACCTCGCGCGCCTTGTTGTCGCCGTCGTAGAAGAAGGTCACCGGCACATCGAGTGCGGATGCGATCTGCTGAAGACGGGCGGCGCCGACGCGGTTGACGCCCTTCTCATACTTCTGCACCTGCTGGAAGCTGACGCCGAGCTTGTCGCCCAGCTCGGCCTGCGAAATCTTCTGCTCGACACGGCGCAGGCGAATTCGCTTGCCCAACTCAATGTCCGGTTTGCCGGCACTGCGCTGTTTCATCTTCTTTGCTGCTGATCTGTTCATTCTTGTGACCCGTCCTTCAATCGGGAATCCCTGGCCCGGCTGGGTCAGGGACACGTCCATGATGTACCGCGTTAAGCTCGTGTGGATCGTCAGTTCGTCGAACTAGCAAGATCCAAGAAGATCGCGGGATGGTATCCAAACGCACATGCGCATTGGAAGCACCCTTTACCGACACGCCCGACTACCTGGAGTCGATCGTGCCAAGGTGTCTCTCGACACCCCGCCCTCTACATTTGGCAAAATATTGACCGAACCACAACTAGCGCGAGTTTGATCGTCACAGATTTTGCCCGCATGCTTACCGGCGGCACTAGGCACTTTGCCCGTATTTGTACGGGCGATGATCATTTTAGGAGCGTCTCGGCGGAGATGCAACCCCTGCTAGCTGCACCTTGAGGTCGCGCGGGTCCGGGGCATGTGGCGGGGCCGGGGCGGCGGTATCGGATAAAAGTTTGAGATAAGTCCAAGTCAGGCTTTCGGAATGTTGCTGGACAATTACAGAAAAGATAGGGATCATCCGGAGCAGCCATGCGCCCGCCACAAATGGGCGACCTTTGGCGGGAGAGGCCAATGAAGCGAAAGAGGGGTACGCCTCGATTACAGCTCGCGGCTTCGGGAGTGGAAGATATGCCCGTCGCAAATACGGAAGAACGGTTGCGGTCGCTGCTGGCGACTCTGGAAGAGTGCGAGGCCGTTCTGCTTGACCGGGCCAACGCTGAGACGGCGCGGTTGTTGTCCCTTGCCATCCTCGAGCTTCGGATGGAATTGCACAAGGTGACGGATTCCGAGTTGAAAGCATTGTGTGACATGATGGCGTCCGACGAGCCACGACCGGCGGTCAGGCGATTTCCGCCCTACCTCAAGCTCGTCAAATAGGTCGTTGATCGTCGCCAGGCGTTCCGCATCGCGGAGCGCGCGCTATGTGCACGTTGCCGGGCGCATCATCCGGCCGTGACATCCACCGCATCGGTGCCGTCGAGCACGCGTCGCGCCTGCTCGCGATCGAGATCGCCCTCCCATGCCGCGACCACGACGGTGGCGACGCAGTTGCCGATCAAATTGCCGACCGCGCGCGCCATGCCGATGAACCAGTCGACCGACAGCACCAGCACGAGGCCGATCGCCGGGATGCTCGGCACTGCATTCAGCGTTGCCGCCAGGATCACGATCGCCGAGCCCGGTACGCCATGGGCGCCCTTCGAGGTGATCAGGGAGACGCCGAGCACCAGCAGCAGATCGCCGAACGACAGCGGCGTGTTGGTGGCCTGCGCGATGAACACGACCGCCAGCGTCAGATAGATCGAGAAGGCGTCGAGGTTGAAGGAATAGCCGGTCGGAATCACCAGGCCCACCACCGAGTCCTTGACGCCGAAGCGTTCCAGCTTGCGCATCACCTGCGGCAGCACCGCGTCGGATGACGCGGTCGCGACCACGATCATCAGCTCCTCGCGTAAGTAGCCGAGAAACTTGAGGATGTTGACGCCGGCCAGCGCCATCACGGTGCCGAGCACGCCGAGCACGAAGATTGCGACCGAGATGTAGAACAGCGCGACCAGCGACAGCAGCTGCTTCAGCGAGCCGACGCCGTATTTACCGACCGTGTAGGCGACCGCGCCGAGCACGCCGATCGGCGCGATGCGCACGATCAGGCCCATGGCGCGGAACAACACGGTCGAAACCGCGTCGATGAAAGAGGTGACCTTCTCGCCCTTCTCGCCGCCGACCAGCGCCAGGCTGACGCCGAAGATGATGGCGAAGAACAGCACCTGCAGCACGTCGTTGCGCGACAGCGCGTCGAACGAGGTGGTCGGGATGATGTTGAGCAGGAAGCTGCCGATGCCTTCGCCTTTCAGCTTCTGCGCGTTGCTGGCATAGTTGCCGAGCGCCTTGGGATCCAGCGTCGAGGCGTCGATGTTCATGCCGTGGCCGGGCCCGAACAGATAGGCGAGCACGAGGCCGACCACCAGCGCGACCGTCGTCATCGCCTCGAAATAGAGCAGCGCCTTGACGCCGACCCGCCCGACCTTCTTGAGGTCGCCGGCGCCGGCGATGCCGTGCACCACGACGCAGAACACGATCGGCGCCACGATCATCGAGATCAGCTTCAGGAAGGCGTCGCTGAAGATCTTCAGCCCGACCGCGAAATCCGGTGCTGCCATGCCGATGACGATGCCGAGCAGGAGCGCGACCAGCACTTGAACGAACAGCGACGTGTAAAGCGGCTTGCGGATCGCGATGGCTTCCGCTGCGATAGTCGACATGACTGCCCCCTCATTTTCTGCCAGTCCGAGCCCTGCAACGAGCCCGGCATCACCTTAAGCAACCTTAGCAACTTGCGTGCCAAAATGTCGCGGGGACGGCGGCCGGGCCGTGCCGGTCATTCCTCGCCGTCGAGCGCGCAGGTCATCGTGTAGACGACGCCGTCGGGCCGAAAATCGACCGTGGCCTCGCCGCCGAGCTGGTCGCGGGCGCTGCGCTCGATCAGACGGGAGCCGAAGCCGCGCTGCACCGGCACCGCGACCTCGGGCCCGCCGGCCTCGGCCCAGATCATCCGCAGCGTCCGGCCCGGCTCGTTGCCGCGGACCTCCCAGTCGAGCGTCACCGTGCCGGTGTCGTTGGAGAGCGCGCCGTATTTGGCGGCATTGGTCGCGATCTCGTGCACGATCATCGACAGCACCACGGCAAGCCGCGGCGACAGCGGCACCCGCGGCCCGGATACCCTGACCCGCTCCGGCGTGTTGAGCAGATAGGGCTGCAGCACGCGAGCGACCACGTCCTGCAGGTCGGAGCCCTGCCATTTCGCCATGCTGAGCAGGTTGTGCGCCTCGGCCAGCGCGCCGAGCCGTCCCTCGAAGGTCTCGCGCTCGGCGCGGGTCGCGCTGCGGAAGGTCTGCGTGGTGATCGACTGCAGGATCGCCAGCGTGTTCTTGACGCGGTGGTTGAGCTCCTCGATCAGCAGGTCGTGTAGCGCATCGGCGCGCGCGATGGTGGTTGCCATCCGCAGCGCGAAGCCGAGCCCGACCAGCAGCAGCACGCCGCCGATCACGCTGGTGATCGCCAGCGAGCGCCACAGCGGCGCAATCAGCGATCCCTCAGCGATCCCCGCGGCGACGGTCCAGCCGGTGATGCGCGATCGCGTGAAGCCGGTGATCAGCGGGACGCCTTCCAGCGACACGGTCGGCAGCGTCGCTTCGCCGCCGCGGAACATTTCGACATAAAGCGATTGCGAGGCGCGCTGGCCGATGGTCGCCTGCGGATTGGGGACGCGCGCCAGGTTGATGCCGTCGCCGTCGAAGATCGAGATGGTCCAGTCCTGGCTCAGGCGCTGCTTCTCGATCATGGCCTGGAAGACCTCGAGCGGCGGGCTGAAGGAGATGTCGTAGATCACGTCGCCGTCGCGTAGCACCGGCACCTCGACGGTGATGATCTGGCGCTGCTTCACCGCGCCGAAGTACAGGTTGGAGTAGACCGGCAGCTTGGTCGTGAACACCCGCTCGACGATCCCGAGGTTGCTGCGCGGCGGCAGGGTCGAGGTGTCCAGCGTCAGCGAGGAGAACAGCTGGCGTCCCTGGCGGTCGGCCACCAGCACCACGCCGTCCTTGCCGTACTGGTCGAGGAAGCCGAACGCGGTGCGGCGGAAACTGTCGAAATCGCTGTTGCGCAACGAGTTGGTTAGCGCCAGCACCTGCAGGGCGCCGGTCATGCGCTGCATTTCCGCATCGAGCAGCAGGCGGATGCTGCGCGCGGTCTCGAGCACGCGCTGCGTGGCGTCCTGGCGATCCTGTTGGTAGTTGTAGACGACGATGCCGACCGCGAAAATGATCAGCGGCAACATCGTTCCCGCGACCAGCAGCGCGAGACGGACTGGCAATGTCAGTTTTGGCACGAAGTCCCCGGCTCGATGCCCAATATGGTGCGAGCTTAGGGGAAGCGGAAAAATCCGCCAAGGATATCGGGCCGGAAAATTCCGCGGCGCGCCCCCGCGGCAGGGTTATAGCATTTGGCTATCGGCCACGTCCTATGGACCGGCCATGGCGATGTGAAAGGGGCAGTTGCAGACGTCGGCAACTGCCATCTGCGTGAGTCCGGGGGTGTTGCGCAGTTTCGGAATAATGGAAGAATACCGGTGACTTGCCCGACGTGTCAAGTGGCCATGTCGCCCGCCGGGCCCGCCGGCTACTTTGCATGGGGTTGTTTTCGCTGGTTTGGCTGCGCGCCTGTACCCGGGGGCAGGGCGGGAGGGCAATCGTCAGAGATTGCTCTCGGTGATCGCCGCGTAGACCATGGTCCGCAGCTCGCGCCGCAGCGGATAGGCGCTCGACGGCAGCACCTGGGTCATGAAGATCGTGATCAGCTCCTCGGCCGGATCGATGAAGAACGACGTGGTCGCCGCGCCGCCCCAGTTGAATTCGCCCGGGCTGCCGGCGATCAGGGTCTGCGACGGGTGCATGGTGACGGCAAATCCGAGGCCGAAGCCGATGCCGTTATAGGCGGCCTCGCTGAACAGCGAGCGCGACATCGCCGGCAGGTCGACGCCGCCGGGCAGGTGATTGGAGGTCATCAGCTTCAGCGTCTTGGGGCCGAGCAGCCGCACGCCGCCGAGCTCGCCGCCATTGAGCAGCGCCCGGCAGAAGGTGAGGTAGTCGGCCGCGGTCGAGCACAGCCCGCCGCCGCCCGAAACCAGCGAGGGCGGCGACAGGAACGAGCTGGTGGTCGGATCGTCCTGCAGGGTCAGCGTGCCCTTGCGCTCGGCGGCGAGCGGGTTGAAGCCGCCCTGCGGGTCGGCGGAATAGCAGGCGGCGAAGCGGTTTGCCTTGTCGGCCGGCACGAAGAAGTCGGTGTCGTTCATGCCGAGCGGCTTGAAGATGCGCTCCTTCAAAAACTGCTCGAACGGCATGCCGGAGATCTTGCCGACCAGATAGCCGAGCACGTCGGTGGCGACCGAGTAATTCCAGGCCTCGCCCGGTGAGAACTCCAGCGGGATCTTGGCGAGGCCCTCGATCATGCTGTCGAGCGAGCCGGCCTTTTCGACCTCGCCGATCTTGTGCTCGCGATAGGCGGCATCAACATTGGAGCGCTGCTGGAAGCCGTAGGTGAGGCCCGAGGTGTGGCGCAACAGGTCGACGATCAGCATCGGCCGGTTCGGTGGACGGGTCAGGAAGGCGGGCGCATTGCCGGCGAGGAACACGCCGAGGTTTTTCCATTCCGGAATGTATTTTGCGACCGGCTCGTCGATCGCGACGCGGCCTTCCTCGACCAGCATCATGAAGGCGACCGACGTGATCGGCTTGGTCATCGAATAGATGCGGTAGATGGTGTCGTCCTTGACCGGCACCTTGCGCTCGAGATCGGCAAAGCCCTGCACGGTGGAATGCACGATCTTGCCGCGGCGATAGATCAGCAGCTGCGTCCCGGGAAAGCGGCCGGCATCGATGTAGCGGGTCTTCAGATGCGCTTCGAGGCGATTGAGCGCTGGCGTCGACATGCCCGCGGATTCGGGCGAGGCAGGGGTGGGGGCTAGCATCAGGCATTTCTCCGGCTGCAGGGCCGTCTTGATAGCCGAAAAGTGTCCGCCGCAGCAATCGGCCCCGGCTTACCGGCACACCGCCGCTGGTATACGCTCCCGCCCGCAACTGCGCCCGTCGCGGCTGCAAGGAACTAGCAAGGGAAACGCCAGAGATGACCCAGTTCAACGACACCGAGCTCACCGCCGCCGTCATCAAGAGCTTTGACCAGACGCCCGACCCGCGGGCCAAGTTCCTGCTGCAGGAACTGGTGAAGTCGCTGCACGATTATGTGCGGAAAACTGATCTCACCTTCGAGGAGTGGGACTACGCGATCGGTTTCCTGACCCGCACCGGGCAGAAGTGCACCGACATCCGCCAGGAATTCATCCTGCTTTCCGACGTGCTCGGCGTCTCGATGCTGGTCGATGCGGTCAATCACAGGGATCGCGACGGCGCCACCGAGACCACCGTGCTCGGCCCGTTCTATGTCGGCGAGCACAAGGTGACGCCGCACGGCTCCGACATCTCGGCAAGTCTGCCCGGCGAGCGCATGTTCGTGCAGAGCCGCGTCACCGATCTCGCCGGCAAGCCGCTGGCCGGCGTGCCAGTCGACGTCTGGCATGCCGATACCGACGGCCACTACGACTCGCAGAAGCCGAGCTACGCCACCGAAGGTCCGTCGTCACGCGCGCGCTTCATCACCGATGCCGACGGCCGCTTCACCTTCCGCACCATCCTGCCGTGCAGCTATCCGATCCCGACCGACGGTCCGGTAGGCCAGATGATCACCCAGACCAACCGCCACCCGATGCGCCCCGCGCATGTGCACTTCCTGGTCAACGCCAAGGGCTACGAGCCCTTGATCACCCATGTCTTCATCGATGGCGACAAATACATCGACTCCGACGTCGTGTTCGGCGTGAAGAACGACCTGATCGCCAAGGTCGAGAAGCGCAGCGATGCCACGATGCCGGACGGCAAGCGGTCGGACGGGGTGTGGCACCTGATGACCTACGAATTCCGCGTCAAGCCGGGCGGCGGCATGGCGCCCGCGCCGCTCGGCGCCAAGGTCCCCGAGCACGCCTGATCACTCGATGTACGCGCCTGCTCAATTCTTGTGCGTCGCACAAGAATTGAGCGCTGCGCCATATTTGGATGCGCGCGGCAGGGCGGCTGCGTCCTGCGACATCCTTCGCATCTCGTTCTCTTGCATTGCTTTTTTGCGATGCAGCGATTTGGCACGCGGTTTGAATAGTTAGTCGTCGACGCCATCGACGCCGTCCCTTGTGACCAATGATCCGAACTGTGTCTGCCGCACCCGGGGCCACCCCGGAACGCGCCCTCATGCGCGACAGCGGCGACGCCTGACGGACGGCCCCAGCCTCAGCACAGATGCAGAAGGACGACACTGCCCATGACCAAGCGCAACGACCCTCGTTCAGGCCGCGGACCGAGCCGTCGCCAACTCCTCAAGGCCGCCAGCGGCACCGCGGCGCTGCTCGCCGCCGCGAAGCTGAACTTCCCCGCCGGCGCGTTCGCGCAAGGCGCGGGTCCGGAAGTGAAGGGCGCCAAGCTCGGCTTCATCGCACTCACCGACGCCTCGCCGCTGTTCGTCGCCAAGGAAAAGGGCATCTTCGCCAAATACGGCATGCCTGATGTCGAGGTGCAGAAGCAGGCCTCGTGGGGCACCACGCGCGACAACCTCGTGCTCGGCTCCGAAGGCAACGGCATCGACGGCGCGCATATCCTGACCCCGATGCCGTATCTGATCTCGTCCGGCAAGGTGACGCAGAACAATCAGCCGACGCCGATGTACATCCTGGCGCGGCTCAATCTGAACGGCCAGTGCATCTCGGTCGCCAAGGAATATGCCGATCTCAAGGTCGGCATCGACACCACGCCGTTCAAGGCGGCGCTGGAGAAGAAGAAGGCCTCCGGCAAGGCGGTGAAGGCCGCGATGACCTTCCCCGGCGGCACCCACGATCTCTGGATCCGCTACTGGCTCGCGGCCGGCGGCATCGATCCCGACAAAGACATCGAGACCATCGTGGTGCCGCCGCCGCAGATGGTGGCCAACATGAAGGTCGGCACCATGGATTGCTTCTGCGTCTGCGAGCCGTGGAATCTGCAGCTGATCCATCAGGACATCGGCTACACCGCGATCACCACCGGCGAGCTCTGGGACAAGCACCCGGAGAAATCGTTCGGCCTGCGCGCCGCCTGGGTCGACAAGAACCCGAAGGCCGCGAAGGCGCTGCTGATGGCCGTGATGGAAGCGCAGCAGTGGTGTGAGAAGGCGGAAAACCGCGAGGAGACCGCCGCGATCTGCGCCAAGCGGCAGTGGATCAACTGTCCGGTGGAGGACATCACCGACCGCATGAAGGGCAAGTTCGACTACGGCACCGGCCGCGTCGTCGAGAACTCGCCGCAGCAGATGCGGTTCTGGCAGGACAATGCGTCCTATCCCTATCAGAGCCACGACCTCTGGTTCCTCACCGAGGACATCCGCTGGGGCAAGTACGAGCCAGGCTTCGACACCAAGGCGCTAATCGCCAAGGTAAATCGCGAGGACCTCTGGAAGGAAGCCGCCAAGGAGCTCGGCGTGTCGGACATTCCGACCTCGACCTCGCGCGGCAAGGAGACCTTCTTCGACGGCAAGGTGTTCGATCCGGAGAATCCGGCGGCCTACCTGAAGTCGCTCTCCATCAAGCGCGTTGACGTCTGATTTGGCCATGTTGGCCGCGCGCGGCGCGGCCCCGTCTTTTGATTATGGAGATTTATTTTCGATGTCGATGCCTGCCATGAAGACCGAAGTTACCCCGGTCGCGATTCCGCAAACCCCGTCAGCGGCGCCGGTCGTAAGCATTGCGCCGAAGCGCGCGCCGCGCGCCGAGACCTACGCCAAGATGGCAAAGGAGGCGGCGGTGCGCGTGGTGCCGCCGCTGATCGTGGTCGCGCTATTGCTGGTGGTGTGGGAGCTGATCTGCCGACGCGCCGGCTCCAGCCTGCCGCCGCCCTCAAAGGTGTTCAAGGACACCAAGGAGTTGATCTTCGATCCGTTCTTCGACCATGGCGGCATCGACAAGGGCCTGTTCTGGCATCTGTCCGCCAGCCTGCAGCGCGTCGCCTACGGCTATTCGCTGGCGGCGATCGCCGGCATCGCGCTGGGCACGCTGGTCGGTCAGTCAGTCTGGGCGATGCGCGGGCTCGATCCGCTGTTCCAGGTCTTGCGCACCATCCCGCCGCTGGCCTGGCTGCCGCTGTCGCTCGCCGCGTTCCGTGACGGCCAGCCATCGGCGATCTTCGTCATCTTCATCACCTCGGTGTGGCCGATCATCATCAACACCGCTGTCGGCATTCGCAACATCCCGCAGGACTACCGCAACGTCGCCGCCGTGGTGCAGCTCAATCCGCTGGAGTTCTTCACCAAGATCATGATCCCGGCCGCCGCGCCCTACATCTTCACCGGCCTGCGCATCGGCATCGGCCTGTCGTGGCTTGCGATCGTCGCCGCCGAGATGCTGATCGGCGGCGTCGGCATCGGCTTCTTCATCTGGGATGCGTGGAATTCCTCGCATATCAGCGAAATCATCCTGGCGCTGTTCTATGTCGGCATCATCGGCTTCTTGCTCGACCGCCTGATCGCGGGACTGGGTAAGGTCGTGACCCGCGGCACCGCGGCGAACTGAGGGGACGGATCATGCAGGCCTATCTGAAGCTCGATCACATCGACAAGACCTTTAGCCGTGGCAATGCCACGACCGAGGTGCTGAAGGACATCAACCTCACGATCGAGAAGGGCGAATACGTCTCGATCATCGGCCATTCCGGCTGCGGCAAGTCGACCCTGCTCAACATCGTCGCCGGCCTCACCGGCACCACCAATGGCTGCGTGCTCTTGGAGAATCGCGAGGTCAATTCGCCGGGGCCGGATCGCGCCGTGGTATTCCAGAACCACAGCCTGCTGCCGTGGCTCACGGTGTACGAGAATGTCAGGCTCGGCGTCGACAAGGTGTTCGCCAAGACCAAGACGAGGGCCGAGCGCGACGCCTGGGTGATGCACAATCTCAGCCTGGTGCAGATGGCGCACGCCAGGGACAAGCGGCCCAGCGAGATCTCCGGCGGCATGAAGCAGCGCGTCGGCATCGCCCGTGCGCTGGCGATGGAGCCGAAGGTGCTGCTGCTCGACGAGCCGTTCGGCGCACTCGATGCGCTGACCCGGGCGCACTTACAGGATTCGGTGATGGCGCTGCACCAGAAGCTCGGCAACACCATCCTGATGATCACCCACGACGTCGACGAGGCCGTGCTGCTGTCGGACCGCATCGTCATGATGACCAATGGCCCGAGCGCGCGGATCGGCGAGGTGCTCGAGGTGCCGCTGGCGCGACCGCGCAAGCGGCTCGAGCTCGCGACCAACCCGGCCTACCTGAAATGCCGGCAGCGCGTGCTCGAATTCCTCTACGAGCGCCACAGCTTTGTGGAGGCGGCTTGAAACATCTCGGCATCAGGGTTGCTGCTTCAACCAAGGCGCCACGGTCCGCTACGAATGCTCGAGTTTTTCGAGAGTTATTTGAGAACCAGGGAGAATTGAGATGAATCCGGCGCAAATCAAGCTGGTTCAGGACAGCTTTGGCAAGGTCGCGCCGATCTCGGAGCAGGCCGCGGCCATCTTTTACGATCGCTTGTTCGAAGTCGCGCCCGCCGTCAAGGCGATGTTTCCGGCGGACATGAAGGAGCAACGCAAGAAGTTGATGACGACGCTTGCCGTTGTCGTCAACGGGCTGAGCAATCTCGACGCGATCCTGCCGGCCGCGAGTGCGCTCGCCAAGCGTCATGTCGGCTACGGTGCCAAGGCCGAGCATTATCCCGTGGTCGGCGGCGCGTTGCTGTGGACGCTGGAGAAGGGCTTGGGCGAAGCCTGGACGCCCGACGTCGCCGCCGCCTGGACCGCGGCGTACGGCACGCTATCGGGCTACATGATCTCCGAGGCCTATGGCAGCGCGGAGGCGGCCGAGTAAGGACATCGTCGGCGCCTGCCGCGCGGTCCGCGTCATTGCGAGCGCAGCGAAGCAATCCATACCTCCGCAAGCGGGTAGGTGGATTGCTTCGCTGCGCTCGCAATGACGCGGGGAAATCACTATGGTCCGCCCGTTCCACCAAACGGGTGAACCAAGAAGATGATGTACCTGGAAACGCCGCCCAAACTGATCCCGACCGAAATCTTCACCGCAGTTCCCGCCGAGTTCCGCCGCAAGGTTTCGACCGAATGGGCTGAGGCCAACCGGCCCGGTGCGGTGACCGATTGCTTCATCGAGGGGCCGTCGTTCGACGCCGAGGGCAATCTCTACATCGTCGACATTCCCTTTGGCCGCATTTTCCGGATCGCGCCGGACAAGACCTGGTCGCTGGTCGCCGAATATGACGGCTGGCCGAACGGGCTGAAGATCGACGCCAAGGGCCGCATCCTGATCGCCGACTACCGGCACGGGCTGATGCAGCTCGATGCCAAGGCCGGCACGGTCACGCCGCTCTTGCGCTCGCGCAATTCGGAATCGTTCCGCGGCTGCAACGACCTGCATATCGCCTCCAACGGCGACATCTACTTCACCGATCAGGGCCAGACCGGGTTGCACGATCCGACCGGCCGGGTCTATCGGCTGCGCGCCAGCGGCCAGCTCGACTGCCTGATCGACACCGGCATCAGCCCGAACGGCCTGGTGCTCGATCCGAACGAGGCCGTGCTGTTCGTCGCGATGACGCGCGACAATGCGGTGTGGCGCGCGCCGTTCATGAAGGACGGCAGCATCTCCAAGGTCGGGCGGTTCTGCTCGCTGTTCGGGCCGAGCGGGCCCGACGGCATGACGATGGATCGGGCAGGGCGGCTGTTCGTCGCGCACGCCTCGCTCGGCCATGTCTTTGTCTTCGCGCCGAACGGCGAATGCATCGCACGGATCAAATCCTGCGCCGGGCAGAGCTGCACCAATGTCGCGATCGGCGGCGCCAATCGCGACCGGCTCTACATCACGGAATCGGTGACCGGCTCGGTGCTGGTCGCCGATATCAGCGGGCTGGGTTAGGCGACGGCGCGCGGAGCCTCGGGGAACGGCGAGTCGTAAAGCCAGGCGAGATTGTCGCAAAACTTCTCGAGATTGGTCTCGCGCATCAGCTGGTTGCGCAGCAGCGCGTGAACGCCGGCCGGATGATAGACATGGGTGCCGAGCTCGCGGGCCTGAAGCTGGACCCGCGCGGTGCGCATCAGGCGAACCTGCCGGTACTTTTCCAGAGCCGGCGCGAAGTCATCGGGCATCTCGCCCAATAGCTCGGCGAGCCAGACCGCGTCCTCCAGCGCCATGCAGGCGCCCTGCGCGAAATACTGCAGCATCGGATGCGCGGCGTCGCCGAGCAGCACCACGCGTCCGTCGACCCAGCGCTCGATCGGATCGCGGTCGCAGGTCACCCAGGCCTTCCAGTCCCTGCCGTGATGAATGATCGCCTGCGCGCGCGGGTGGACGTCGCGAAATCCTTCCAGCACTTCGTCGTGGGTCACCGGCCTCGCGGCGAACGCTTCCGGCGGATCGTTGTGGCAGGTGATGGCAAGGTTGAAGACCTTCCAGCCCGAGAGCGGATAGTGCACCAGATGGCACTTCGCCCCGGCCCATAGCGTCGCGGCGTTCCAGCGCAAATCCTCCGGCATCTGCTCGGTCGGAATCACCGAGCGATAGGTGGTGTGGCCGGCGACCCGCGGCGGGCCGTCATTGACGAACTGCTGGCGGATGCGCGAGCGCAGCCCGTCGGCACCGATCAAAAGGCAGCCCTTGACCCGCTCGCCTGATTTCAGCCGCGCGCTGACCGTCTCGCCGTCTTGGTCGTAGCCAGTCACGTCGCAATCGCTGCGCAGCGTGATGCCGGGATGCGTCTCGCAGGCGCGCAGGAAGATGCCGTGCAGATCGCCGCGATGCACCACTGCATAGGGATTGCCGAAGCGCTGACGGAAATAGCTGGTCAGATCGACGCTGGTGATCTCCTCGGCCGAGATCGCGTCCATCAGCCGCAACTGGTCGATGAACACCGCGATCGAGCGCGCGGCATCGCCGAGGTCGAGATGGTCGAAGGCATGGAAGGCGTTGGGGCCGAGCTGGATGCCGGCGCCAATCTCCTGGTAGAGCGGCGCGCGTTCCAGCACGGTGACCTGAAATCCCTTGCGGGCCAGCGCGACCGCCGCAGCAAGTCCGCCGATGCCGCCGCCTGCAATGATGATCGGATCCCTGCGCATGTCCTCTCCCTGGTGTGTGGTTATTTTCTCGGTACCTTGCGCCGCCGGCCGGCGCCGACCTTGCTGTCGGTTTTTTGCTCGCGCGTCTCCTTCGACGCTGCGGGCGGAGGGACCTTGATCAGGCCGCCTTCGACCTCCTGCTCGAGCTGATCGAGATTCTTGTAGAGGGCGACCAGCACCTGCTTGAGCTCGGCGGCTTCCTTCGCCGACATCGCACCGGTTGCGACCTCTTCATAATGCTGCGCGATCGGCATCAGGCGGCCGGCGAGCTCGGCTCCTTTCGGCGTCAGCGCGACCTGCAGGCTGCGCTGGTCGTTCTCCGGCCGGTCGCGCGTCAACAGGCCGGCGCGGCTCATCTCGGCGACGATGCGCGACAGCGTCGAGACGTCGGCCGAGGTCAACTCGGCGATTTCGCCGAGCCGCAGCGGATGGCCCTGCTCCGACAGCGCGGCGAGCACGCGGTACATCGGCAGCGTCAACTTCTCGTGACGGATGACGCGGACGAACAGATCGCCCATCCGCACGCCGAGCCGCGCGAGCAGATAGGGGAGCGAATTCGAAAATCGGTACATGAGCTTAGGTCCGGGCTTAATTCCTGGCGGGAGATCGCCGCCCGGAATAGCCGCCGGTCTTCGTACCGACAACAGTTGCGTATCAATCATTTGCGTTTGCAACTTTCTCATTGACAAATATCTGGACCGGATGTTTCCTCCTGTCAACACGGAAACGCGCTTTGAAGCCGGAAAGGACGACGCCATGCAGGGAAAGATCGCGCTGGAGGAGCACTTCGCCATCGAGGAGACGGTGCGCGACAGCGCGGGTTTCTCGCCGGCCGACGACTGGGTCGAGCTCAAGGCCCGGCTGCTCGACATTCAGGAGCGCCGCCTTGCCGAGATGGACGCACACGGCATCGAGATGATGCTGCTGTCGCTCAACGCGCCGGCGGTGCAGGCGATTCCCGATCGCAACCGCGCGCTGGAGCTGTCGCGCCGCGCCAATGATTTTCTCGCAGAGCAGGTCGCGCGGCGGCCGCTGCGCTTCCAGGGCCTCGCCGCGCTGCCAATGCAGGATCCCGAGGCTGCGGCGCGCGAGCTCGATCGCTGCGTCGGCGCGCTGAAATTCCGCGGCGCGCTGGTCAACGGCTTCAGCGAGTCGTCAAGCCACGACGGCGCGCTGTATTACGACCGCAAGGAGTTCTGGCCGTTCTGGTCCGAGGTCGAGCGTCTCGACGTCCCGTTCTACCTGCATCCGCGCAATCCGCTGGCGAAGGACGCGGCGATCTACGAGGGTCATCGCTGGCTGATGGGGCCGACCTGGGCGTTCGGCCAGGAAACCGCGGTGCACGCGCTGCGCCTGATGGGCTCGGGCCTGTTCGATGCCTATCCGCGGCTGCAGATCATTCTCGGCCATATGGGCGAGGGCCTGCCGTATTCGATGTGGCGGGTCGACAATCACAACAAGTGGATGCGCGCGCAGAACGTCTATCCGGCCAAGCGCAAGATCGCCGACTATTTTCGTGAGAACTTCTACATCACGACGTCGGGCAATTTCCGCACCCAGGCCCTGATCGACGCGATGCTCGAGATCGGCGCCGACCGCATCCTGTTCTCGGCCGACTGGCCGTTCGAGAACATCGACCACGCCGCCGAGTGGTTCGATACCGCGACCATCTCCGAAGCCGACCGCTTCAAGATCGGCCGCGACAACGCGCTCCGCCTGTTCAAGTTCTAGCGCAACGCCAATTCAACCTGCCGCAGAGCAGGGCGCATCGTCAGTCACAAGGGAGGAAACCGTGAGCACTTCGCCCGCAATCGACGTGCACGAGGAATTGTCCGGCGCGGCCATCGGCCGGCTGCACAAGGTCCTCGGCATCCTGATCACGCTGATCACGCTGTTCGATGGTTACGACACCTTCAACCCGGCCTATGTCATCCACTACGTGGCGAAACCCTGGGGCCTGTCGCCGAGCCAGGCGGGGCTGCTCGTGAGCTCGGGTCTGGTCGGCTTCCTGTTCGGCGCGATCGGCCACGGCGCGGTCGCCGACCGGCTCGGTCGCCGCGGCACGCTGCTGGCCGGCCTCTGGGTTGTCAACGTCTTCACGCTGCTCACCGCCACGATAGCAAACGATTTCTGGAGCTTTTGCGCACTGCGCTTTGCCACGGGGCTCGGTCTCGGCGTGCTGCTGCCGCTCGGCACCACCTTCGTCAACGAAATGGCGCCGCGCCGCGTCAGCAACGCGTTTTCGTTATGGGGCGTGACCTTGGGCTGGTCGCTCGGCGGCGTCTGCGCCGGCCTGGTCGGGGTCTATCTGACGCCGCATTACGGCTGGCAGATCCTGTATTATCTCGGCGCGCTGTCGATCCCGCTGACCTTCGTGGCGCACGCCGTGCTGCCGGAGAGTCCGCAATTTCTGGCGGCGCGGCGCCGCACCGAGGAGCTGCGTGCGCTGCTGGCACGGCTGCGCCCGGAACGGGCGGCGGCCTATCGTGACGCGAGCTTTGCTTCGGCCGACGCCGCGAGCATGCCAAATCCGATCGCGGCGCTGCTCAGCCCGCGCTATCGCCGAGTCTCGCTGACGATCTGGATCACCGCCTTTCTCAGCCTGTTTGCGATCTTCGGCCTGACCGGCTGGATCCCGACCGTGATGCAGAAGCGCGGCGAGACCTTTGCGGCATCGTTCGGCTTCGGCGCGCTGATGCAGGCGATGTCGTTCGTCGGCGGCCTGACGCTTGCGATGCTGGCCGACCGCAATCACGTGCTGACGCCGCGCTATCTCGCCACGTGGTGGTTGAGCGGCGGCATCGCGGTGCTGGCGCTGGTGTTCATCAGCGGCCACGGCGTCAACCTCGCGATCGTCGCCATCGCCGGGTTCTGCATCATCGGCGCCCAGCACGTGCTCAACAACTTTACCGCCGGCTCCTATGAAACGCTGCTGCGCGCCAGCGGCGTCGGCATGGAACTGGGCGTCGGCCGGGTTGGCGCGATCCTCGGTCCCTACGTGATCGGGCTGCTGCAGCAGGCGACCGGCGGTCCCGACGTCGTGTTCTGGGCGATCGGCGGTGCCGCGATCGTCGGCGCATTCGCGATCGGCTCGCTCGGCCTTGCCACCACGGCGCGGCCGGCCGCCGTCAACACCGCGCCGGCGGAGTGACGGCACGATCATGCGCGATTTCGACGAGCACAACATCACCGACGCCGTGATCGACAGCCTGGCGCAGACCGGGGACGCGCGGCTCAAGACGATCACGACGAGCCTGGTCCGCCATCTGCATGATTTCGTCCGCGACGCCGAGATCACGTTCGATGAATGGAATGCCGCGATCGATTTCCTGACCCGGACCGGGCAGATGTGCAACGACAGGCGGCAAGAGTTCATCCTGCTGTCGGACACTCTCGGCGTCTCGATGCTGGTCGATGCGATCAACCATCGGATGCCCGCGGGCGCGACCGAGACCACCGTGCTCGGCCCGTTCTTCGTGGCCGCTGCGCCGGAGGTCCAATCGGGCGCCGATATCGCCGGCGGCATGGAGGGCGAGCCGCTGAGCGTCAGCGGCGTCGTCTGCTCGCCCGAAGGTGATCCGCTGGCGGACGCGACCGTCGACGTCTGGCACGCCGACGACGACGGCTATTACGACGTGCAACAAGCCGACCTGCAATCCCTGACGATGCGCGCGCGGTTCAGGACCGATCGCAACGGACGGTTCGCCTTCACCTCGGTCATGCCGGCGTTCTATCCGATCCCGCACGACGGCCCGGTCGGCGAGATGCTGCAGGCGCTCGGCCGGCATCCCTATCGCCCGGCGCATGTCCACTTCATGATCGCCGCCAAGGGTTACGAGATGCTGATCACCCACATCTTCGACGCCGAAAGTCCGTATCTCGACTCGGATGCGGTGTTCGGCGTCAAGAATTCGCTGATCGCCGAGTTTTCCCGGGATGACCGGTCAGGACAGCCACAGCGCAGCCTCAGCTACCGATTCGGCCTGAAACCGCTTTGACGTCACCAGCAAGGAGATCGCCGATGTCCAGTTCCACTCAACTCGCGGCAGGCGACAAGGCCGCCGCGCTTCCCACTTCGCTGGTTCTGCTGTTCGCCCGGCTGGCGATTGCACCGCTGTTTCTCTACAGCGGCATCGGCAAGGTGATGGCGTTCACTGTTACCGCCGGACGGCTCGGCGGCGCCGACGGCATCGGCGCCATTCTTGCGTCGGGTGCGATCGCGGTCGAGCTTGGCTGTGGCGTCGCGCTCGTGCTCGGCCTGTTCGCACGCCCGGCGGCGGTCGCGCTATTCCTGTTCACGATCGCGGCGACGCTGATGTTTCACAATTTCTGGGTCGCGCCCGAGGCGCAGGTGGTCACCCAGACCATCAACTTCCTGAAGAATCTCGGCCTGCTCGGCGCGCTCGCGCTGATCGCGGTCAACGGTCCGGGCAGCTACGCCGTAAGTGCAGGCGGCAAGCCAGGCGCAGCGAGCGTCTGACCGGCCACGCCGCAAGGCCGGATCATGCCGCATCAGCGGTCGGAATGCAGCTTTTCGAGAAACTCCTTCACGCCGCTGACGGCGCCGGTATGCGAGGCGACATAGCCGGGCAGAGCGTCCACCGCCTTGTGAAACGCGCTGCTCTTCATGATGTCGAGCACGCGCTGCATCGGCTCGGTCTCCAGGAACGCGCGCTTGCAGACGAAGAAATAATCCTCGGTGAGCAGGCGGATGAAATCGAGGCAAAACTGCCGCGCCGCCGCCTCGACGCCGAAACTCGCATCGGCCATGCCGCTCGCGACATAGGCGGCGACCGCGGCATGGGTAAACTCAATGTGCTGCCCGCCGTTGATTTTGCCTTGCGGGATCCGGTGCAGCGCCAGCAGCTGGTCGAACAGAATCCGCGTTCCGGAATCGTGGTCGCGGTTGACGAAGCGCGCCTTGCGCTCGACCAGATCCTTCAGCGAGGTGATCTTCAGCGGGTTGCCGCGCTTGACCATCAGGCCCATCTCGCGGGTGACGAAATTGATCACGCGGTCCTCGCGCGGATCGAGCCATTCCCGGCAGGCCTTGATGCCCTGCGCGCGCAGTTCGCCGCGCGGCAGATGTACGCCGGAGAGGTCGCAGGCGCCCTGCGCCAGCGAGACCAGCGAGTTCTGGTTGGAGACATAGCGCAGGTCGACGCCCATGCCGCTCTCGCGGTCGAGGAACTCGCGCAGTTTCGACACCGCAAAGCCGTGGCTGGCATGCACGCGGATGACGGACGGCCGCTGCTCGAGGAACGGCTTGATCTCGGTGACCAGCTCCTGCGCGAGGTTTTCCAGTTGCAGCCCGAGCCGCGCCTGCATGCGCTCGCCGGCCCACACCAGCTTCTCGCCGAACGGCGTCAGTTTTGAGCCCTTGCCGCGCTGGGTCTCGACCAGCGGCACGCCGAAGAATTCGGTCCACTGCTCGATCAGGTTCCAGACATGGCGGTAGGACAAATGCGCGTCGCTGGCGGCGCTGGTGATCTTCCCGGTCTTCCTGATCTCGTTGAGGATGCCGAGCATCACCACCGCGGTCTGCGGTGAGTTCTCCTTGCGGAACCGCCAGACGGTCTCGATCTCGATCTGCAGCATCGCAGCCTTCCGATTATGAAGTCTAATTCATATCCTGGCATTCCAATAGGCACAAGATATCATATTTACTGCGGAACAAATCCTCCTACCTTCAGGTGCAATACCAGGAGGAAATATGATGTCTGCTGCATATGACTATGGACACGAACGCCACGCCCCGACGGTCCGGGACGAGCTGTTGCTGATCGACGGCGCCCGCGTCCGCTCGCTGTCCGGACGCAGCTTCAAATCGCTCAACCCCGCCACCGAGCAGGTGATCGCGACCATCGCCGAAGGCAATGAGGCCGATGTCGACCGCGCGGTCGCCGCCGCCCGCCGCGCCTTCGAAGGGCCATGGCGGACCATGCGCGCCGCCGAGCGCGGCCACATCCTGATGCGATGGGCCGAGCTGTTGAAGCGGCACGCCGACGAGATCACAGCGCTGGAAAGCCTCGATGCCGGCAAGCCGATCTCGGGCGTGCTGCGCCAGGACTTTCCGGCCGCGGTCGACACGCTGACTTACTACGCCGGCTGGGCCGACAAGATCAGCGGCGACGTGGTCTCGACCCGCGACGACGCGCTGACCTACACGGTGCGCGAGCCGGTCGGCGTCGTCGCCGCGATCGTGCCGTGGAATTTCCCGCTGATGATCGGGATGTGGAAGCTCGCCCCAGCGCTGGCCTGCGGATGCACCGTGGTGATGAAGCCCGCCGAGCTGACCTCGCTGTCGGCGCTGCGGATCGCCGAACTCGCGCTCGAGGCCGGCCTGCCCAAGGGCGTGCTCAACATCGTGACCGGCCCCGGCCGCGTCGTCGGCGACGCGCTGGTCAACCATCCTGATGTCGACAAGGTGACGTTCACCGGCTCGCCCGGCGTCGGCCGCGGCATCATGAAGGGGGCCGCCGGCAATTTCAAACGGGTCTCGCTCGAGCTCGGCGGCAAGTCCGCCAACGTGATTTTCGACGACGCCAATCTCGAAGCCGCCGCGAAAGCCGCGGCCGCCGGCATCTTCTTCAACGCCGGCCAGGTCTGCTCGGCCGGCTCGCGCGTGCTGGTGCAGGAGAAGGCCTATGACGAGGTGGTGGAGCGCCTGGTTGCGCGCGCCGAGGCCCTGCGGATCGGCGATCCCGCCGACCGCGCCACCGCGCTCGGGCCGGTCATCTCCGAGAAGCAGATGCGCTCGATCCTCGACTATGTCGAGATCGGCAAAAAGGAAGGCGCGCAGCTTGCGACCGGCGGCGAGCGCGTCGGCGACCGCGGCTATTTCATCCGTCCCACCGTGTTCGCCAATGTCGCGCACGAGATGCGCGTCTCGCAGGAAGAAATCTTCGGTCCCGTCGTCAGCGTAATCAAGTTCAGGGACGAGGCCGATGCGCTGCGCATCGCCAACGGCACCGCCTACAGCCTCGCCGCCGGCGTCTGGAGCGCCGACATCGGCCGGGTCCAGCGCTTTGCCAAGAAGGCCCGCGCCGGCACGGTGTGGATCAACACCTACGGCTACACCGACGTGCGGCTGCCCTGGGGCGGCGAACGCGACTCCGGCCTCGGCCGTGAGCACGGCACCGCCGCGCTCGATAATTTTACCGAGCCGAAGGCGGTGTGGATGAACCTCAACGTCTGACCGCGCGTAACGCGGACAGACCAGGCGCGGATCGACGGATCCGCGCCGTTGGGCTTGCGCGGAACGCGCCGCAAACTCGCCGTCGTCCCGGCCTTCGCCGGGACGACGATGGGGAGACATTGTCACTCGATTGATTTATCGTTCAGTGGGCCAGGGCCAACGAGAAACGAGGCGATCGTGCAGACAAAAAAATTCGGCAAGAACGGCCCGCAGGCCTCGGTGATCGGGCAGGGCACCTGGTATCTCGATCGCGGTGACCGCAAGGCGGCGGTCGCGGCGCTACAGCGCGGCATCGATGCCGGCATGACCCATATCGACACCGCCGAGATGTATGGCGACGCTGAGCTCGTGATTGCGGACGCGATCGCCGGCCAGCGCGAAGAACTGTTCCTGGTTTCGAAGGTGCTGCCGAGCAACGCGTCGCGGCGCGGCACCATCACCGCCTGCGAGCGCTCGCTGAAGCGGCTGAAGACCGATCACCTCGATTGCTATCTGCTGCACTGGCGCGGCTCCTATCCGCTTGCCGACACCGTTGCGGCATTTGACGAACTGGTCGCGGCCGGCAAGATCCGCTCCTGGGGCGTCAGCAATTTCGACGCCGACGATCTCGGCCAACTGCTCGCGGTTGCCGGCGAAGGCAAGATCGCCTGCAACCAGGTGCTCTACCATCTGCAGGAGCGCGCCATCGAGCACGCGGTGATCCCGTGGTGCGAGCAGCACGGCGTCGCCGTCGTCGCCTATTCGCCGTTCGGCCACAATGATTTTCCGTCGGCGTCGAGCAAGGGCGGCGCGGCGCTGCAATCCATCGCGCAGGCGCACAAGGCGACGCCGCGCCAGGTCGCGCTGAGCTTCCTCACCCGCGCCCCGTCCGTGCTCGCGATCCCGAAAGCATCGAGCGCGGATCATGCTGTAGAGAATGCCGCGGCGGGCGATCTGAAGCTCAGCGACAGCGAGATCGCAGCGCTCGACAAGGCGTTTCCGCGCGGACCAAAACCGCGCTCGCTGCCGATGCTCTGAGCATCAGGCGCGGAGCGGCCGCCTCACACAATTGCTAACAAAGTGTTGCATTCGCGGCCGTGTCGTGGCTGCGACGGGCCGTCGCGCGCGCTGACGCATATCGGAGTCCCGTTTTCGGGCATTGTCCTTGCTGCGGAATTGGAGTTTTCTGGCATCAGCAGATTCCCATTATTGCGCCATCGAGATTGTCGTGACTCCGCCCCCCGCCGCAGCCGCCAGGCTGGACAGCGTTCCCCTTGCATTGCCTGAGAAGACCTCGGTCGCGCGCAGAGTGGCTGCGCGCACCGACCGGCCGTTCAAGGGCATCGCGCTGATCCTGCTGTCGACGGTGTTTCTGGGCACCTCCGATGTCACCGCGAAATATCTCGCCAAGACGCTGCCCCCGATCGAGATCACCTGGATCCGCTTCGTGGTGTTCGCGCTGATCATGGTGCCGGTGATGCTGCCGGGCACGCCGCTGTTCGCGCTGCACAGCAAACGGCCCGGCCTGCACGTGCTGCGCGGCTCGGCGCTGCTCGGCTCCTCGCTGCTGTTCATCACCGGGTTGAGTTTCCTGCCGATCGCGGAAGCCTCCGCCACCAGCTTCGTCTCGCCACTGTTCGTCACCGCGCTGTCGATCGCCTTCCTCGGCGAGAAGGTCGGCCTGCGGCGCTGGATCGCAACCGCAGTCGGGCTCCTCGGCGTCTTCATCATCCTGCGGCCGGGCACCGCCGCCTTCCATCCCGCGGCGTTCTTCCCGATCTTTTCGGCGCTGGCCTGGGCGTGCACGCTTATCATGACGCGGATGATGAGCGGCAGCGAACGGCCGCTCACCGTGATGGCCTATTCGTCGCTCGTCGGCGTCGCCATCGTCTCGGCGCTGGTGCCGTTCGTCTGGGTCGCGCCGAGCTGGCACGACATCATGTTCGGCCTGCTGGTCGGCGTCGCGTCGACCGCGGGCCAGTGGATCGTGGTGCTCGCGTTCCGCTACGGCGATGCCTCGGTGCTGGCGCCGTTCTCCTACACCCAACTGGTGTGGGTCAGTATCCTCGGCTTCCTGGTGTTCGGCGAATTGCCCGACGGCTGGACCATCGTCGGCGCCGGTTTCATCGTCGCCTCGGGCCTCTACACTGCCCACCGCGAGCGCGTCCGGCGCTCGCAATTGCTGGCCGTCGCCAGCGAGCCGTCCCCGAACGCCTGAACGCGCCGCCGAAAATCGTGCGCCGGTTGCGACATCGGGTCGCCTGAACGTTGCGCGCGTACAACAGGTCGGCCGAAACTTTCGCCATCGGAAGCGAATTCAACGGTTTCGGAAACAAAGCGGCAATCTTCCCGGTTCCCGCATGCTAGCCTGACTCCAAGCTCCGCAGGGCATTTTACTGGGGCAGGGAAGTGCGGTTTTTTGGTTCGTTGTCGTTTTCGTTTGGAAGTCGCTCGCGGGGTGGTGTGACGGCTCTGGCGCTCTGCGCCTCGGCCGCAAGCGTGTTCCCGCTTGGCCCGGCAGCGGCGCAGAGCTTCGTTTGGGGCGGCACCGGAAGCACGACCGCCACCACCGAATACGAGCTCAATACCAACTGGTCCAATCCGGGCACCGCGCCGCCATCCCTCCCTGGGCAATCGGCGATCTTCGATTCGACGGGATCGCCGACGATCAACATCGGTCCCGGCCCGAAGCTGCCGGACTCCTGGACCTTCAACGCCAATTCGCGCGACTTCACGATCAACGGCAACCCGGTTCAGTTCAGCAGGTCGGGGCCGACCGGCGGCCTGATCAACAATGCCGATAACGGCCAGACCATCACCATCAACGCCAACGTCGCCGAGGGCGGCGGCGGCCCGGTCATGGTGCAGCAGCTCGGCAACAGCACGCTGGTGCTGGCGGGCACTAATAGCTACACCGGCGGCACGCTGATCTCGGCCGGAACGGTGCAGGTCACCAACGCCAATTCGGTCGGCACCGGCGCCATCACGCTCAACGGCGGCACCTTCCAGATGCAGTCGCCGACGGTCTCCAGCATCGCCTTCGCCAACAACATCAGCGTTGGCGCGTTCGGCACGGTCGATGCGAACGGCGCCCAGGTCAATCTGCAGGGCGTGATTTCGGACGGCGTCGGCGCCGGCACGCTGTTCCTGGTCGACACCGCCCACTCCGGAACGTCGAACGTCCAGCTCTCCGGCGTCAACACCTACAGCGGCGGCACGACGGTGATCGGGACGACCGTCATCGCCACCAACAACCGTTCACTCGGCACCGGCGCAGTGACGCTGGACAATTCGGTGTTGCAGGCCGAGGGCGTCAGCAACCTGACCTTCAGCAACAACTTCGCGATCAACCAGTCGGCGACCGGCAGCGCGATCGACGCCAATGGCGTGCAGCTGACGATCGCCGGCAATATCGGTGACGGCAACGACTCCGCCCAGCTGACGGTGCTGGACAATTCGGGCGGCCTCGGCCGCGTGATTATGCTCGGTACCAACACCTATAGCGGCGGTACCACGATCTGCGATTGCGCGACGCTGCAGCTCGGCGATGCGACCCATACTGCGTCGCTCGCCGGCGAGATCGCCGTCGACGGCAAGCTCGACATCGTCAACGCCAACACCGCCGCGATCAGCAAGATCGTCAATGACGGCTTCAACGGCGTTGCCACCACGACATTCTACAACTCGACGTCGGCCGGCACCGCGACGATCGAGAGCAAGAATTTTGGCATCACCGAGTTTCGCGACAGCAGCACGGCGGGCAACGCCAACGTGTTGACGTCCAGCGGCGCGCTGACGATCTTCCGTGACACGAGCTCCGCCGGCAATGCCGTGTTCACCAGCACCAATGGCGGCACCGTGGTGTTCGGCGACGCGCTCGGTCCGCCCGGCGGCACCGATACCGCCACGGCCGGAAACGCCGTGATCGACAATTTCAGCGGCAGCTCCGTGGTGTTCCTCGGCCACACCACCGCGGGACAGGCCACGATCACCAATCACGATCTCGGCACGTCGGCGCAGTTCTTCGAGTTCTCGTCGGCGGGCTCGGCGAAGATCACGAACTCGGCCAGCGGGTCCGTCTTCTTCTTCATGAACAGCACGGCGGGGAGCTCATCGATCGACAACAGCGGCCTGCTTTATTTCGGCACCGGCGGCTTCAGCGCCGCCGAGGCGCCGACCGCGGGCAATGCGACGATCATCAATCGTTCCGGCAGCGTGCTGAACTTTGCCGCGCATGCCACCGCCGGCGACGCTACCATCACCACCGAGAGCGGCGCCGCGACCACCTTCGTCGACAATTCGACCGGCGGCAACGCGCAGTTCATCACCAACGGCACCGGCTTTGTCGATTTCGGCGGCAGCCTCGGGCTGAACGGCGATCACCGCATCACCGCGGGTTCGATCGCTGGCTCCGGCACCTATTACATCGGCGGCGGCAATACGCTCATCGTCGGCGGCAACAATCTGTCGAGCACGGTCAGCGGTCTGATCGCGGATTTCGATCCGTGCGGCTGCATCGGCCCGACCAGCGGATCCGGCACGCTGGTGAAGACCGGAAGCGGCACGCTGACGCTGGCGGGCGCCAACACCTATACCGGCGGGACCACGATTTCCGGCGGCGTCATCGAGGTGACCAACGTCAATGCCGTCAGCACCGGCGCAGTCACGCTCGACGGCGGCACGTTCAAGGCCGACGGCGCCAGCAACCTGACCTTCGGCAACGCCTTCAAGGTCAACACCACGGGTGGCGGCATCGACAATGGCAGCGCGGTGCTGACGATTGCCGGCGTCATCGCCAACGGCAACGGCGGCACCGGTGTCCTGCAACTGACCGGAGCCGGCACCACCGTGCTGTCGGGCGTCAACACCTATACCGGCGGCACGCTGATATCGGCCGGAACGGTACAAGCGACGAACGTTGCTTCGCTCGGCAGTGGCACCATCACGCTCAATGGCGGCATCTTCCAGATGGCGCCGAGCCTTACCGGCATCGCCTTCGCCAACAGCATCGCCGTCAGTGCCGCGGGCGGCACGATCGATGCCAATTCAGCCGCGGTTAATCTGCAGGGCGTGATCGCCGACGGCGCGGGCGCCGGCGTGCTGCGCCTGACCAGCACGGGCACCCAACGGACCATTCAGCTCTCGGGCGTCAACACCTACACCGGCGGTACGCTGGTGGACCATACGACGGTGATCGCCACCAACGCCAGTTCGGTCGGCACCGGCACGGTGACGCTGAACGGTGGCGTCTTCAAGGTCGACGGCACCAGCGACCTGACCTTCAACAACAACTTCAGGATCAGCGACTCGTCGAGCGGCACTATCAATAGCGTTGGCAAGCAGCTCACGATCTCCGGCGGCATCACCGCCGGCAACGGCACCTCGCTGACCGTTTCCGACTCGATCGGCTCGGGCCGCGTGGTGCTGCTCGGCGCCAACGACCTCCAAGGCAACACGACCGTCGACTATAGTGGGGCGCTGCAGGTTGGCGACGCCACGCACGCCTCATCGATCGGCGGCTCGCTCGTCGTCAACGGCCGGCTGGATATCGTCAACGGGAGCACCGCGGGCCTCGTCAGCATCACCAACGATGCCAACAGGTTATCCCTCAACGCCGGACCTGGAATCACGACGTTCTACAACGCCACGTCGGCCGGAAACGCCACGATCACCAACTCGGATGGCGGCACCACGGTATTTCGCGACAACAGTTCCGCCGGAAGCGCCCGGATCTTCGGCACGACGACATTCGGTGTGCGCAGCGGCTCCGACACCAGCACTGCCGCCAATGCCATCATCTACGGTGGCGTGACCTTCTTGGCGAACACCAACGCCGGTCAGGCCACTCTCGTCGGCGGAGCCTCGTTCGGCGATTTCGCATCGGCCGGCTCGGCAACGCTCCTCGCGGGCGGGAATTTTAACAACAGCAGTACGGCGGCCAATGCGACGATCTACAACACCTTTTTTACCTTCTTCTCCGACACGGCAACTGCTGCCAGTGCGACGATCATCACCCGTTCAGACGGCACGAGCTTTTCCACCCCGGTGTTGTCTTTTGGCGGCCGGTCCACGGCGGGCAATGCCATCATCATCACTGAAAGCCCGGGCAGTCCGTACGACGATTTCTTCGGGCGTCCTCCCCCGAGCGACGTCCGTTTCGCCGACAACGCGACCGGCGGCAACGCACAGTTCATCACCAACGGTGGCGCCATCGTCGATTTCGGGGGCAGCCGCGGGCTGAACGGCGACGGCCGTATCACGGCAGGCTCGATCGCGGGCTCGGGCAGGTACTACATCGGCGGCGGCAACACGCTGGTCGTCGGCAGCAACAATCTGTCGACAACTGTCAGTGGCGTGATCGCGGACGGCACCGGGAGCGGCGCGCTAGAGAAGGTCGGCTTGGGAACGCTGACCTTATCGGGTGCGAACACCTATTCGGGCGGCACCACGATCAATGGCGGCACGCTCAGCGTCAACGGCTCGATCGCCTCGTCAAGCCTCACCACGGTGAATGCCGGCGGCACGCTCGGCGGCAACGGCATTCTCGGCAATACCGTTGTCAGCGGCGGCTCGCTGGCGCCGGGCAATTCGATCGGCACGCTGACCGTGCAGGGCAATTTGGTCTTCACCGCGGCGGCGAGCTACATGGTCGAGGTCTCGACGGTGGGGGCCGACCGTACCAATGTGACCGGCACGGCGACACTCGGCGGCGCCACGGTGAAGGCGAGCTTCGCGCCTGGCAGCTACGTGACGAAGCAATACACGATTATCAGCGCGGGCGGTGGCGTTAACGGGGCATTCTCGTCGCTGGTCAATGCCAACCTGCCGGCGAACTTCACGCCGAGCCTGAGCTATGACGCCAACAACGCCTATCTCAATCTGACGCTGAATTTCGTGCCGCCGACGCCGCCGGATTTCGGCCGCGGCCTGTCCGGCAACCAGCAGGCGGTCGCCAACACGCTGGTCAATTTCTTCAACACCACCGGCGGCATCCCGCTGGTCTACGGCACGCTGACGCCGAACGGCCTGACCCAGGCCTCGGGCGAGGGCGCCACCGCCTCGCAGCAGGCGACGTTCAACGCGATGAACCTGTTCATCGGGCTGTTGACCGATCCGTTCGTCGCCGGCCGCGACGGCGGTCTTGGCGCCGGCGCCGGCGCGAGTCCGTTCGCCGAGGAGAGCGCCTCGCTCGCCTATGCCGCGCGCCGCACCGATGCGCGCGACGCCTTCGCCGGCATCTACCGCAAGGCGCCGGCGGCGCCGCTCGACTTCGAGCAGCGCTGGAGCGTGTGGGCGGCGGGCTATGGCGGCTCGCAGACCACCAGCGGCAACGCGGTAGTGGGCTCGAACAACACGTCCAGCAGCATCTACGGCACCGCGGTCGGCGCCGACTACCGCCTGTCGCCGAATACGCTTGCGGGTTTCGCGCTCGCCGGCGGCGGCACCAATTTCAGCGTCAACGGTCTCGGCTGGGGCCGCTCCGACCTGTTCCAGGCCGGCGCGTTCATCCGCCACAATATCGGCGCCGCCTATCTCAGCGCCGCGCTGGCCTATGGCTGGCAGGACGTCACCACCGATCGCATTGTCACCGCGGCCGGCGCCGATCATCTGCGCGCCGAGTTCAAGGCCAATGCCTGGTCGGGCCGGCTCGAAGGCGGCTATCGCTACGCGACGCCGTGGCTCGGGCTGACGCCCTACGCCGCGGGGCAGTTCACGACGTTCGGCCTGCCGGGCTATGCCGAGACCGTGGTCGCCGGCAGCGGCGCCTTCGCGCTCAACACCACGGCCAAGAGCGTGACCGACACCCGCAGCGAGCTCGGCCTGCGCGCCGACAAATCCTTCGCCGTCGACAGCGGCGTGGTGACGCTGCGCGGCCGCGTTGCCTGGGCGCACGACTTCAACCCGGACCGTAACATCGCCGCCGTGTTCCAGGCGCTGCCGGGCGCGGCCTTCGTGGTCAACGGCGCCGCGCAGGCCTCCGACTCCGTGCTGACCACGGCCTCCGCCGAGGTCAAGTGGCGCAACGGCTGGTCGGCGGCCGCGACCTTCGAAGGCGAGTTTTCCAACGTGACGCAATCCTACGCCGGCAAGGGTGTTATGCGCTATTCGTGGTGATCCTCCGTGCTACTGTTTGTGAAAACAGGGAGGAACCATGCGCGCAGCGATCTTCAGGAACGGCGAGATTGTCGTCGACACCATGCCCGAGCCGAAGCCGGGCGCCGGCCAGGTGCTGGTCAAGTCGCTCGCCTGCGGCATCTGCGGCTCCGATCTGCACGCGCGCATGCACGCCCACCGCATGGTGGAGCTGAGCAAATTCCTGCCCGGCCGCAAGCCGATGGACCTCGCGCGCGACGTCGTGTTCGGCCATGAGTTCTGCTGCGAGATCCTCGATTACGGTCCGGGCACCACGCGCAGGCTGAAGCCCGGCACGCGGGTCTGCTCGCTGCCGGCGCTGCTGACGCCGCAGGGGCCGCAGGGCATCGGCTATTCCAACGACAATCCCGGCGCCTATGCCGAGCAGATGCTGCTCTCCGAGCCGCTGCTGCTCGAAGTGCCCAATGGCCTTGCCGCCGAGCATGCCGCGCTCACCGAACCGCTCGCGGTCGGCGTTCATGCGGTGGCGATGGCCGATATCAGAGGCGGTGAGGTGCCGCTGGTGATCGGCTGCGGCCCGGTGGGCCTAGCGGTGATTGCCGCGCTGAAGATCAGGGGGCTCGGTCCGATCGTCGCCGCCGATTACTCGCCGGCGCGGCGCGCCCTTGCCGAAAAGATGGGCGCCGACGTCGTGATCGATCCCGCCAGGACGCAGCCTTATGCGAGCTGGGCCGAGCATGCCCAGATGACGGAGGCGGAGAAGGCGGCGCGGCCGCCGTTCCAGGCGCATCTGCCGGCGCTGAAGCCGGCGTTGATCTTCGAATGCGTCGGCGTGCCCGGCGTGCTGCAGCAGGTGTTCGAGGGCGCGCCGCGCCACGCCCGCGTCGTCGTGGTCGGCGTCTGCATGGAGACCGACCGCTCCGAGCCGATGCTTGGCATCATCAAGGAGCTCAACGTCCAGTACGTGCTCGGCTACACGCCGGAGGAATTTGCCTACTCGCTGCGTTTGATCGCCGAAGGCCAGGTCGACGCCGGCGCGCTGGTGACGGGGCGCGTCGGCATCGACGGCGTCGCGCAGGCGTTCGCCGATCTCGCCAATCCCGAGGCGCACACCAAGATTCTGGTCGAGCCCTGGCGGTAGTTCGTAGGATGGGCACGTCGCGGCGCTTCTTTGCCCACCCGAATTCAGCTCTGCTCAGCAGCTCCACTGAAAGCCATCGACCACGAAATGCTGGCCGGTCATGAACATGTGCGCCTCGACGGCGAGATAGCGCACGATACTGGCAACGTCCTCGGGCCTGCCGACCCGTCCCATGGCAATGCCTGCGGTCAGCTCTGCCTCCCGTTCACCGAGCAGATTGCGCAACAGGTCGGTGGCGATAATGCCCGGGCAGATCGCATTGACCGACACTTTGGGTCCGAGCTCCTTGGCGAGCGACCGCGTGAGGCCGAGGATTCCGGCCTTGGCTGCCGCGTAGGCATGCTTGCTGACGGCGCTGGTGACGCCGCCCGACAGCGCGTTGATCGATGAAATCGAGATGATCCGCCCGCCGCCATCCTGCTTCATCATGACCGGTGCGGCCGCGTGAATGAAGTTGAAGCAGCTCTTCAGATTGACCGCGATGGTGCGGTCGAATTCCGCCTCGGTGATCTCGAGGATCGGCTTCGGGTTCGCCGCGCCCGCATTGTTCAGCAGTACGTCGAGTTGCTTCCATGTCGCGCCGACCTGTTCGACGATCGCATGTGCGCGGGCAAATTCGCTGACATCGGCCTGAAAGGTCAGCGTGCGCCGGCCGCGCGCCTCGATATCGCGCGCGGTCGCTGCCATCTCCTCTTCGAGGAGATCGACAAGGGCGACGTCGAAGCCGGCATCGGCGAGCGCCAGCGCGCAGGCGCGGCCAATGCCGCGCGCGCCGCCGGTGACGAGGGCGGTCTTTGTCATGAGCAGGTTCCTTGAGCAAATTCCTTGGGCAAATCCTCAAGCGGCGTGGTCGCGCGCGTAGCGGACCACATCGGCATGGGTTGCGCACCAGACGTCGCCCTTGGCCTTGGCGAGGCGAATCAGCTCCTCGATGATCCACAGCCGCGAGCGGTAGCCGATCATGTGCGGGTGGCAGGTGAGCTGGAAGACGCCGCCCTCTTCATAGGCCGCCTCGAACTCGCGCCTGAATACGTCGAACACGTCAGATGGCGGCGTGTACGGACGCAGGCCCTGGAACCGGTGCATCATGAAATACACGGCGTCGTCGCGGATCCATTCCACCGGAAACTCGATGACGCCGGTCGGCTCGCCATCGAGCAGCAGCTCGTAGCAATCGACGTCGGCCATCAGCGAGGAATCGTAGAGCAGGCCGGCCTCCTTGGTGATCCGCAGCGTGTGCGGCGAGAAATCCCAGGACGCCGTGCGCGCGCCGACCGGTCGCACCCTGGTCGTCTTCTCCAGCACGTCGGCGGCGCGCGTCATCAGGTCCTTTTCGGCCTCATACGGCAGCACCGAGTTCAACTCGTGGATCCAGGAATGGATGCCGATCTCGTGGCCCTCGGCGATGATGCGGCGCTGCTCGTCGGGATAGATCAGTGCGCACACGGCCGGCACATAGAAGGTCGCGGGGACCGAGTATTTTGCCAGCAGCTTCAGAATGTTCGGGACGCCGACGCGATTGCCATATTGTCCCCACGCCATCCGTCCGATCGATTTGCCGCCGTCGCGCAGCTCGTTGGTCTCGTGATCGGAATCGAATGACAGCGCGAACGCGCATCGCGCGCCGTCCTTCCACCTCTTCGGCCGATAGGTTCTTCCCGCGCGGACCTGGTTGACCAGTCCGCGCCAGTGCGCCTCCGGCCATTGCCAAGGCTCAAGCTTCGATGTTTCGAGCTTCGATGTTTCGAGCTTCGACGTCTCGTTCATGATGGTTCTCCCGGATGATCGTTACAGGGGGCCGCCGGTGACGGGGATGGTCTGCCCTGTGATCCATGAGGCGTGGTCCGAGGCGAGGAATGTCACCGCATCGGCGATGTCCTGCGGCGCGCCCATGCGCCGCATCGCGATCGTGTTGACGAAATTGTCGCGGAACGCGGCCGGCCAGTTGTTCCACTGCCGCTCGTAGTCGGGGCTGGTCGCCATGAAGCCGGGCGCGACCGAATTGACGGTGATGCCGAACGGCCCGAGCTCCTGGGCGAGCTGTTTGACCAGGCCGATTTGTCCGTGCTTGGCGGCGGGATAGCTCTGGATGCCGGTGAGGCTGGTGGCGAGGCCGGCGCGGCTCGAGATGGTGACAATGCGGCCGCCGCCTTTTGTCTTCATGCCGGGCGCTGTGGCCTTGATGAACAGGAACGCGCCCTTGAGATTGGCATCGAGGATGGCGTCGAAATCGTCCGCGCTCACCTCTTCCAGCGGCCGGGGCCTTTGGCCACGGACGCCGCCCGCGACATAGACAAGGATGTCGGCGCGGCCGGCAATGCCCACGACCTCGGCAATGGAGGCCTCATCGGTGACGTCGACCTTGGCCGCGACGATCTCGCCGCCGCCATCGACGCGGCCCGCGATCGGTGCGAGTTCATCGAGCAGCAGGTCGCAGGCGACCACGCGCGCGCCGTCATTGGCCAGCGATCGCGCGATGGTCTGGCCGATGCCGCGCGCGGCTCCGGCCACGATCGCGGTGCGTCCGTCGAATCGAATGAGCATGGCGGGCGCTTCAGCCTCTCATCGCAGTTTGGTGCCGGCGGTTTCCTTCAGGCTGCAGATCACGGCCAGCGAGATCACCGCCGCAGGCAGCAGATAGAGATAGGTCGGCGACACCGGCGATCCTGTGGCCTGGATGAGCCAGGTCGCGATGAACGGCGCGAAACCGCCGAAGATGGCGACCGAAAGCGCGTAGCCGCTCGACATCCATGTGGAGCGCAGATGGGTCGGGAAGATTTCCGAGATCGCCGCGGGTCCGGCGCCGGAATAGAGCGCGAGCAGGATGCCGAGCAGGATCTGCAGCGGCATCACCAGCGCGAGCCCGGCGCCGCCCGTCATCAGCGAGAACAGCGGATAGGCGAGCAGCCCGATGCCGATCGCGCTCGCCATCAGGAGCGGCTTGCGGCCGATCCTGTCCGACAGTGCGCCCCAGAACGGAACCGCGATCACCATGGCGATAAGGCCGATCGTGTTCGACCACAACGCCTCTGATGGCGTCAGCCCGGCGAAGCGCTGGGTGAAGCTCGGCATCCAGGCGAGCAGCGTGTAATAGGCGACGGTCCAGAAGATGGTGAAGCCGAACGCGAGAGCCCCGAGCGGAAACCCGGCGATCACCGGCTGGTCGGCGACGGCCCGGCGGCTTGCTTCATAGGACGGCGTCTCCTCGACGTTGCGCCGCAGATAGGCGCCGACGAACAGCAGGAGCACGCCGAACAGGAACGGCACGCGCCAGCCCCAGTCGAGCATCGCCGCCTGGCTCAGCGACGAGGTCATGATGGCGGCGACGGCGGAGCCGAGCAGCGAGCCGCCGGCGGTCGAAACCTGCTGAAAACTGCCATACAGGCCGCGGCGGTGTTGCGGCGCCCACTCCACCATGAAGGCGGTCGAGGTGCCCCATTCGCCGCCGGCCGCCAGCCCCTGCACGATGCGCAGGCCGACCAGCAGGATTGGCGCCCAGACGCCGATCGCCTCATAGGACGGCAGCAGGCCGAGCCCCACCGTGCCGAATGCCATCAGGAAGATGGTGAGCATCAGTGCCGCCTTGCGGCCTCTGGTGTCGCCGAGGCGGCCGATCACGATGCCGCCGAGCGGCCGCGCCAGGAAGCCGACGCCATAGGCCGCGAAGGCGGCGAGCAGCGAGGCGGTGGGATCGGTGTTCGGGAAGAATTTTGTCGCGATCAGTCCGGCGAGATAGGCATAGACGCCGAAATCGTACCACTCGAGCAGATTGCCGATCGCCGCGGCCCAGATCGCCCTGCGGGAGTTGTCAGCCAGATCCGCGCTCGGCGCGGCCAGAACAGAAGCTTCCGCCATTGCATCACCAGTCACGGGCATTTCACTGCAATATTCGACATGACAATCCGGGCGGTGTCGAGGGGTGAGGCGCGCGCCATGACGGCTCTGCGGTGATGGCTGACAGTTCGCTGCGGCATAGCTCCTCGCCGTGCTGCTGGTCTTGCTGCTGGTCCTGGCTTTCGATCACGGCTCTTGTGCCGAACGGCGCGCAATTTGCATTTCACGACACCGCACCTATAGTTCTCCATCCTCTGAACTCCACTCACGTCACCTCATGCGCGTTTCGATCATCACAGGCGGCGGCTCCGGCATTGGCGCCGCGATTGCGCGCCGGCTCGCCGCATCGGATCAATGTCTGGTGCTGCATGGCCAGGGCGCGGACGCCGCCGGGCGCGAGCGGCTCGATGCGGTGGCCGAGCAATGCCGCGGCAAGGGCGCCACGGTCGAGATCAGCACCGGCGATCTCGCCGAGGCCGGCACAGGCGCGGCGCTGGTCGACGCCGCGCGCGCCGCGTTCGGACCGGTCGATGCGATCGTGCACGCGGCCGGCTTTGCCGACCGCCGCGAATTCGCCAGTTTGCCGCGCGCCGCGTTGGAGCGCGCCTTCGCGGTGATGGCTGCGGCGTTCCACGAGATCACCGCGGCTGCGCTGCCGGATCTCACGCGCAGCGCGAGCGGTCGCGTCGTCGCGGTCAGTAGCTTCGGGCCGCATCGCTTCCTGCGAGGGGCCACCTATCCGGCCTCGGCCGCGGCAAAAGCCGCGCTCGAGGTGCTGGTGAAATCGCTGGCGATCGAGCTCGCCGCGTCCGGCGCCACCGCGAATGCCGTGATGCCCGGCTACACCCGCAAGGATCCCGGCCTGTTCGGCGCGCTCGATACAGCGACCTGGGAGCGCGTCGCAAAGGCCAATCCGATGCAGCGGCTGGCCGAGCCCGACGAGGTCGCCGCCGTCGTCGCCTTCCTGTTGTCGGCGGAAGCCGGCCACGTCACCGGCGCCACGCTGCCGGTCGATGGCGGCCTGACCCTGATGTGATCGGCATGGGCGAGGGCACAGCAGGACAACAGACGGACGTGATCGTGCTCGGCGCCGGCATGGTCGGCGTCTCCGCGGCACTTGCGGCGCGGCAGCGCGGTCTCTCCGTCAGCATCGTCGATCGCCGCGAGCCCGGCAGCGAAACCTCCTACGGCAATGCCGGCATCATTTCGTCAGGCTCGATCCTGCCGCTCAACACGCCTGCGCTCTGGAAGAACCTGCCGAAATACCTCAGCAACACGCATCCGGCGTTGCGCTGGAATCTCCCGTGGGCGATCGCCAACGCCGGCTGGGTGATCCGTTTCCTCGCCAGCGCTGCGCCGTCGCAGACAAAACCGCGCGCGGCTGCGCTCAACGGGCTGATCGGCGCCTCGCTGAAACTGCATCGCGACTGGATCGTGCAAGCCGGGGCCGGGCATCGCATCCGCGAGACCGGCTGGCTGAAGGCCTGGCGCAGCGACGGCCTTGCGGCCGCCAAGGCCGAGCAGGCGGCGCTCGCCGAATTCGGCATCAAGAGCGAGGTGCTCGACCGCCAGGACATTTCCGCGCTCGAGCCCAACATCATCCCGGCCTACAGCACCGGCCTGCTGCACACCCAGACCGCATCGGTGGATTCGCCCGGCGCGGTGGTGAAGGCCTACGCCAAGATGCTCGCGGATGGCGGCGGCGCGGTCAGGCAATCCGAGGTCAGGCGGATCGAACCGCACGGCGGCGGCTGGCGCGTGCTGCTTGCCGATGGCGAGATCGCCGCGCGCCATCTCGTGGTCGCGCTCGGGCCGTGGTCGGCGGAGCTGCTGCGGCCGCTCGGCTATCGCGTGCCGCTGGCGTTCGAGCGCGGCTATCACCAGCATTTCGTACCGAACCCGGCGCGCAAATTGCTGCGCCCGATCCATGATTCCGACGGCAGCTTCCTGATGACGCCGATGGAGCAGGGCATCCGCGTCACCAGCGGCGTCGAGCTTGCAGCGCGCGACGCGCCGTCGAATTTTTCCCAGCTCGAGGCGGTGGTGCCGATGGCGCGCAGCGTGGTCGAATTCGGCGATGCGGTCGGCGAGCGCTGGCGCGGCGCGCGGCCGACGCTGCCGGACAGCCTGCCGATGATCGGCGCAGCGCCGCGGCATCGCGGGCTGTGGCTGGCGTTCGGCAACCAGCACATCGGCTTCACCACCGGCCCCGGAACCGGCACTGCGATCGCGGCAATGATCGCGGGCGAGGCGCCGCCGTTCGATGTGAGCGCGTTTGCGCCAAACCGGTATATCGCGTGACTCGCGCGGGCCTGCCTGCGATGCTGGACGGCGCCGGCGCGCGAATGGTCGATAACCGAGGGGCAGGATGAACTACGTCTGGGATTTCGGCATCCTTGCCAAGTACAGCCATCTGTTCTGGCTCGGGCTCGGCTGGACCATCGCCTACACGATCGGCACCATCATCCTCGGCACGCTGATCGGCCTGATCGTCGGCATGGCGCGGCTGCGCCGCATTCCCGTGATCGACTGGCTGCTGATCGCCTATATCGAGACCTTCCGCTGCACGCCGCTGCTGGTGCAGATCATCTGGTTCTACTACGCGTTCCCGGTCGTGATCGGCGTCAACATCCCGGCCCATGTCGCCGCCGTCAGCGTGCTGTCGCTCTATGGCGGCGCGTTCTATGCCGAGATCGTGCGCGGCTCGATCGAGAGCGTGCCGGTCGGGCAGTGGGATGCCGCCAAGGCGCTCGGCTTCCGCGGCTGGCGCTTGATGCGGCTCGTGATCCTGCCACAGGCGCTGAAGCCGATGATGGCGCCCTATGTCAACCAGTCGGTGACGCAGCTGAAAAACACCTCGCTGGTGTCGATCATCGCGGTGCCCGATCTGGTCTACAACGCGACGCTGATCAACGCGGACACGTATCGGCCTCTCGAGGTCTACACCATCGTGGCGCTGATCTATTTTGCGATCCTGTTTCCGTCGACCCTGGCGGCAAGGCGGCTGGAGCGCGGGCTGACTTACGACAAGGTGTAAGTGGCTCTTCCCCCTCTCCCCGCTCTTCGCGGGGAGAGGGTTGGGGTGAGGGGCCTCTATCCGGCGAGCAGTTCGCGGCTTGTTGAGCAGTGTGGTTCGCCCCTCACTCGAATCGCATCTTTGATGCGATCCGACCTCTCCCCGCAAAGGGCGGGGAGAGGTGAAGCGGAGATATCCTCGACCTCAAATACTCAATTCCACCGGCACGTCCTCCGGCTTGACGCCGGCGAGGCCGAGGCCCTTGACGAACCATTCGCGCATCTGGCCGATGCCGCGGTTGTAGTCGATCCACACCGAGAGGAAATCGCGCCAGCGCTTGTCGCTCTCGCGCCGCACCGCGGTGCCGCTCGCGATCGTCACCGCGGGCGATTGCAGGATCTTGTAGGTGCCGAGATTCGGGTTCTTGGCGATCGCGGTCAGCCCGAGCACCAGCGCGTTGACCACGCAGTCGACCCGGCCCGACGACATTTCCAGCATCACCTCGTCGCGCGACTTCAGCGACTTGATGGTGGCGTTGGGCGCAAAGCGCCGTGCTACCGCCTCGTTGGCAGAGCCGACGTCGACCGCGATCTTGACCTCCGGCTTGTTGATGTCGGTCCAGGTCTTGGCCTCCAGCCCCTTCTTCAGCATGGCGCCGAACGGATGCGGGAACACCAGGCTGGTGAAATCGACCACCAGCGCCCGCTGCGGCGTCGGATTGAGCGCAAAGCCGAGGTCGATCTTGTTGGCCTGCAGGTCGAGGATCGAGTTGCCGTAGGTCGATTCGACATATTCGAGCTTGACGTCGAGCAGCTTTGCCAAATCGTTGGCCATCTCGATCGAGAAGCCGGACCAGGTGCCTGAGGCGAGATCCTTGTTGAAATAGGGCAGTTCGCCCGGCAGCACCGCGATCCGCAGCACCTTGTTGGCGCGGATGCGGTCCAGCGTGTTGTCGGCCGGCGTCTGCGCCGCGGCCGGCGTCGTCAGCGCCGCCGCCAGCGCCGCGCCGCTGCCGATCCCGAGCGCATAGCGCAGCGCGTCGCGGCGGTCTTCGGAGATTCTTGTTTCGTCGGATTGAGTCACGTGGGCCTCCCTGCACCAAATCGGGGAAGCCTAGCGTCGGTGTCAGGGGGCGGCAATACCATCAGCCTGCGCCATTGGTAGGCGCGTGATGCCTATCGCGTCACCTCTCCCCGCCCTTTGCGGGGAGAGGTCGGATTGCATCGAAGATGCAATCCGGGTGAGGGGCATGGCACGCCCCTCAACAAGCCATGAAGTGCTCGCCGGATGGAGGCCCCTCACCCCAACCCTCTCCCCGTAAGAACGGGGCGAGGGAGCGCAGCGTGCTCGCGGCGAGCGCCCCCGCTCAATACCGCCCCGGCACGTACATCTCCGGCGGGATCGGGCCACGGTGATAATCCGGGTTGTGCACCCGCGGCGGCAGCACCACCGGCTGGTGGGTGACCGGCTGATAGGGGATCTGGCTCAAGAGATGCGAGATGCAGTTGAGCCGGGCACGCTTCTTGTCGACGGCGTCGACGATCCACCACGGCGAGTCCGGCAGGTGGGTGCGTTCCAGCATCGCCTCCTTGGCCTTGGTGTAGAGCTCCCAGCGGGTGCGGGCCTCGACGTCCATCGGGCTCAGCTTCCACTGCTTCAGCGGATCCTGGATCCGCATCGTGAAGCGGAACGCCTGCTCGTTGTCGGTGATCGAGAACCAGTATTTCAGCAGGATGGTGCCGGAGCGGATCAGCATGCGCTCGAATTCCGGCACCGACTTGAAGAATTCCTCATACTGCTCGTCGTTGCAGAACCCCATCACCTTCTCGACGCCGGCGCGGTTGTACCAGCTGCGGTCGAACAGCACGATCTCGCCGCCGGCCGGCAGGTGCGAGACGTAGCGTTGAAAGTACCATTGCGTGCGCTCGCGCTCATTTGGCGCCGGCAGCGCCGCGATGCGGCAGACCCGCGGGTTGAGCCGCTGGGTGATGCGCTTGATGACGCCGCCCTTGCCGGCGGAATCGCGGCCCTCGAACAGCACCACCACCTTCTTCTTCTCGTGCTGCACCCAGTCCTGCAGCTTGACCAGCTCGCCTTGCAGCCGCAGCAGCTCGCGGAAATAAAATTTGCGGTCGAGCCCCTGCCGGCCGAGTCCCGCCTCGTGCTCGAGCTCGTCCAGCCTGACGTCGTCGAGCTCCAACTCGAGCTCCTCGTCGAGACTGTCGGCAAGCTCCTGATGGATGCGGGCGCGCAGAGCTTCGTCGTGCAAGGCTTCGTCGTGCGAGACGTCAGGGCGCAAGGCCTGGTCGGTGAGGGGGGCGGTCATGAAGGTCCGTCTTTCAGTATGTTAGATGGAGCGGACCGGAGCATTGACGGTCGATGTTACCCGTGTGTGACATTGTCATGACGGGTGTTTCACGTCCGCCGCGAGACTGTGCTAACAAGCCTCAAAGACCAGAAACGGGAGAAGCCGAATGATTTCGCTCACGCCACAAGATGTCCTGCCGGCAGACGGCACCAGCGGAACGCTGGTCGGGCGAGTCTGGCTGCCCGAGGCGCGCGGTCCGGCCGTCGCCGCGATCCGCACCGACGGCGTGTTCGACGTCACAGCCCGGTTCCCGACGGTGAGCGCACTGTGCGAGGAGGCGGACCCCGCGGCCGCGCTGCGCGCCGTCAAGGGCGAGCGGATCGGCGACCTCGCGGCGATCCTCGCCAACACGCCGCCGGACAGCCGCGATCGCGCAAAGCCGCATCTCTTGGCGCCGGTCGACCTGCAGGTGCTCAAAGCCGCCGGCGTTACCTTCGCGATCTCGATGCTGGAGCGCGTGATCGAGGAGCGGGCGCGCGGCAATCCGTCTTCGGCGGAGGCGATCCGGGCCGAGGTGGTGCGCCTGGTCGGCGACGATCTGTCAAAACTGAAGCCGGGCTCCGAGCAGGCGATGAAGCTCAAGCAAGTGCTGATCGATCAGAACGCCTGGAGCCAGTATCTCGAGGTCGGCATCGGCCCCGACGCCGAGGTGTTCACCAAGGCGCCGACGCTGTCCTCGGTCGGCACCGGCATGGACGCCGGGCTGCATCCGAAATCGACCTGGAACAACCCGGAGCCGGAGGTCGTGCTGATCGTGTCAGCTAGCGGCAAGATCGTCGGCGCCGCGCTCGGCAACGACGTCAATCTGCGCGACTTCGAGGGCCGCTCGGCGCTGCTGCTGTCGAAAGCCAAGGACAACAACGCCTCCTGCGCGATCGGCCCGCTGCTCCGCCTGTTCGATGCGACCTTCGCGCTCGACGACGTCAGGAAGATGGATGTCGGCCTCACCGTGAAGGGCACCGACGGCTTTGTGCTCGAAGGCCATTCCTCGATCTCAAAGATCAGCCGCGACCCGACCGATCTCGTCGCCCAGACCATCGGCCCCGTGCATCAATACCCCGACGGCTTTGCGCTGTTCCTCGGCACCATGTTCGCCCCGGTGAAGGACCGCGACGCCAAGGGCGAGGGCTTTACCCACAAGCGCGACGACATCGTCACCATCGCCGCCCCGCAGCTCGGCAAGCTCGTCAACCGCATGCGCAATAGCGACGAATGCGAACCGTGGACGTTCGGCGTCGGCGCGCTGATGAAGAACCTCGCGCAGCGGAAGCTGCTGTGATGGCGCGACGCAATGTGAGGTGAGCACGCTAGTCGGGCTCCCTCCCCCCTTGCGGGGGAGGGTTGGGGAGAGGGGTAAGCCCCGAACTCAACTGACCGACGTGGCTATCGTCCTCGCAAATTGAATTCCTCGTCGCGCAACGATGCGCGAGAGCGCGTCGTGTGGCACCCCTCTCCCTAACCCTCTCCCGCATCCGCCTTCGCCAAGGCTTCGGCGGACAAGAGGGGAGAGGGAACCCCGCCGCCGGTGCGTCCCTTACATGCGCTATCGCCCACGAGTTGCACAAGAGCCGGTTAGAGGCGGCGATAGAGGCGTTCGTATTTTCCGAAATAACACTTGACGCCGCCCCCCAACTCACTGTCTAATCCGTCCGTCTCACCCGATCGAGGGGCGCTGCGCATCGTCATAGTGTTGCGGTGGGATGCGGTGGACGGTTCGCATGTCAGTGACGACAGCATGCGAGGCGGACGGTGAAGTCGTGCAGGCCTGACGCCCTAGTGGCAGGTGTCCTCTCGCAAAGCGCGAAAGCGTTTTTGCGAAAGCGGTGACAAAAAAGCCCAGTCTCGCCGGGGAGAGCACGTATAAGCCGTAACCCATCGCGCAGGGAAAGCCGGGTTGTTTCCGGTTACACCTGTGGTCCTACCCCGGTGCTTTTTTGTTGCACCGGGCCCATGGGTGCGAACCGGCACCCGGCTTTCCCTGCGCCCTCTGATCTCAGAGCGGCGAAACGAAATGCAAAGCTCGGACAAATCATGTCGCGAGAATGCGGATGCACAACCTCACTCCGTCATCCTGAGGTGCGAGCTCTTGCGAGCCTCGAAGGATGAATCGGCCCGGCTGGTGGCCGTCGACCCTTCGAGGCTCGCCGAAGAGGCGAGCACCTCAGGATGACGGGTTTAGCTGCGAAGCTCGACGAGCCACCCCTACACCGGCAGCGCGGTCGAGTACTTCACCTGGCTCAGCGCAAAGCTCGACTCGATCGAGGCGATGCCGTCGAGCCGCGTCAGCTTGTTTTTCAGGAACGCTTCATAGGAGGAGAGGTCGGCGGCGACGACGCGCAGGAGATAGTCGCGGTTGCCGGTCATCAGGTAGCACTCCAGCACCTCGTCCCATTTGGAGATCGCGCGGGCGAAGCGATTCAAGTCCTCTTCCTTCTGCCGCGCCAGCTTGATCGAGATGAAGACCGAGACATGCAGTCCGAGCGATTTCTGATCCACCGTCGCGATGTACCGCGAGATCACGCCGCGTTCCTCGAGCAGCTTGACGCGGCGGTGGCAGGGCGACACCGACAGGCCGACCTTGTCGGCGAGTTCCTGCATGGTCAGGCGGCTGTCGGTCTGCAGCAGACTCAGGATCTTGCGGTCGATGGCATCGAGGGCAGGCATTGGAATGAACTCACGGGTGAGGGCCAGATCGTGGGAATTTATCCCAATTTTTCCTGTGCTGTCGCGTGGAATTGAGATTTTCGCCGGCCCGCGCGGCAGTAACATCCGGCATATCGCCCCGGAGCACCGCCATGGCAATCGCGCCCGAACGCCTCGAAATGCTGTCCGCCTTGGCCCGCAAAGTGCTGTGGCTGTCGTCGTGGACCATCCACCACGCCAACCATGTCCGCGCCAACAGCGACGGGCTGAAGGTCGGCGGCCACCAGGCGTCATCCGCCTCGCTCGCCAACATCATGTCGGCGCTGTATTTCTCGGTGCTGCGGCCGCAGGACCGCGTCGCGGTGAAGCCGCATGCGAGCCCGGTGTTCCACGCCATCCAGTACCTGTACGGCCACCAGACCCGCGACAAGTTGGAGAATTTTCGCGGCTACAAGGGCGCGCAGTCCTATCCGTCGCGCACCAAGGACGTCGACGACGTCGATTTCTCCACCGGCTCGGTCGGCCTCGGGGTGGCGCAGACGCTGTTCGCCTCGCTGGTGCAGGACTACGTCAAGGCGCACGGTTGGATGGCCGACCGGCCCGAGGGCCGCATGATCGCGCTGGTCGGCGACGCCGAGATGGACGAGGGCAACATTTTTGAGGCGCTGCTCGAGGGCTGGAAGCACGCGCTGCGCAACACCTGGTGGGTGGTCGACTACAACAGGCAGTCGCTCGACGCCGTGGTGCGCGAAGGGCTGTGGTCGAAGTTCGAGACCATGTTCCGCAATTTCGGCTGGGACGTGGTGATCGTGAAATACGGCAAGCTGATGCTGGAGGCGTTCGCCGAGCCGGGCGGCGAGGCGCTGCGGCGCTGGATCGACAACTGCCCGAACCAGATGTACGCCGCGCTCTGCTTCCAGGGCGGCGCGGCGTTCAGAAAACATCTGCATGATGACATCGGCGACCAGGGTCCGGTCACCGCGCTGATCGACCGCCGCAGCGACGATGAGCTGCTGGCGCTGATGTCGAACCTCGGCGGCCACGACATGGCGAGCATGATCGAGGCCTTTGAATCGATCGATCATGACCGTCCGGTCTGCTTCATCGCCTACACGATCAAGGGCGTCGGCCTGCCGATGCAGGGCCACAAGGACAATCACGCCGGCCTGATGACGGTGGCGCAGATGGAGAAGTGGCGCGCCGCGCAGAACATCCGCCCGGGTCACGAGTGGGACAAGTTCGAGGGCCTGGCGCAGGACACCGCGAAGCTGGAAGCGTTCCTGGCGGAAGCGCCGTTCAACCGCGAGGGGCGCCGCCGCCTGTCGGCGCCTGAAATCGACGTGCCGGAGCGGCTCGCGTTCAAGGCTTCGGCGCAGATGTCGACGCAGCAGGGGTTTGGTCTGATCCTGCACGAACTGGCCAAGGGCGACAGCGCGCTGGCCTCGCGCATCGTCACCGCGTCGCCCGACGTTACGGTGTCGACCAATCTCGGCGCCTGGGTCAACCGCCGCGGCCTGTTTGCGAAAGCGGAGAACCACGATCTGTTCCGGCAGGAGAAGATCCCGTCGGCCTACACCTGGGAATATTCGCCGAAGGGCCAGCACATCGAGCTCGGCATCGCCGAGATGAACCTGTTCATCATGCTGTCGGCGCTCGGCCTGTCGCACCAGATCAACGGCGCGCGGCTATTGCCGGTTGGCACGCTGTACGATCCCTTCATCGAGCGCGGCCTCGATGCGCTCAATTACGCCTGCTATCAGGATGCGCGCTTCATGGTGGCGGCGACGCCGTCGGGCATCTCGCTGGCGCCGGAGGGCGGCGCGCATCAGTCGATCAAGACTCCTTTGATCGGCCTCGGCCAGGACGGGCTCGCCTCGTTCGATCCGGCCTTCGTCGATGAACTCGCGGTGATCATGGCTTTCGGTTTTGGCCACATGCAGCGCGAGGGGGCCGAGGGCGGCTCGGTTTACTTGCGGCTCTCGACCCGCACGCTGGAACAGCCGACGCGGATCATGACGCCGGACCTGCAGCGCGACATCACCGATGGCGCCTATTGGATGCGCAAGCCGGGGCCGAATTGCGATCTGGTGATTGCCTATACCGGTACCGTCGCGCCCGAGGCGATCGAGGCGGTCGGGCTGATCGGCGAGAGCCACCGCGATGTCGGTCTGCTCGCGGTCACCTCCGCCGACCGGCTCTATGCCGGATGGTCCGCCGCACGGAATTTGCGCCGCGATCGCCGCGGCGTGCAGCATTTGAGTCATATCGAGCGGATGCTGGCGCCGCTCGGCCGCGACTGCGGCATCGTGACCGTGCTCGACGGCCACCCGGCCTCGCTCGGCTGGCTCGGCAGCGTGCGCGGCCATCGGGTCGAGGCGCTCGGGGTCGAGCATTTCGGCCAGACTGGCACCATCGGCGACCTCTACCGCCACTACGGCATCGACGCCAACGGCATCATCGATGCGGCGGAGGGGCTCTCGGTCGGTGCGCCGGTGCGGCATCGCAAGATGGCGGTGTAGGTATTTGGTTTCACCCTCCCCAGGAGGGGTCGAGACGAGCGAAGCTCGCTCTTGGGTCGTTGCGCATGAAGCGCAGCGCAATGCGCGACGGGGTGGGGTGATCTCTCCACCCGGATACTGTTGGATGAGGAGAGACCTTCACCCCACCCCGCTTCGCATCTTGCTTCGCTCGATGCGAAACCGACCCTCCCCCTCCAGGGCAGGGCTATCGCATATGAAAGAAACCCGCGTGGAATCGATAGTTCTGCGAAGGGTGGGTCGAGTGAACGTGTCCGCCATTCGCGCTCCGATTCCGATTTGTTCTCCATCCGATTCCACGGCCTATTCAGGTCGAGCGCGTGCCGCGCCAAGCCAAGCATCGGAAGAGACTCGGGAATTGCCATATGCGATCGCCCTGCCCTCCAGGGGAGGGTGCGTTAGGTGGCGAGCCTTGCCACCTGCGCGGCCGAGGCCTTATATCCGTCTGGCGCGCACGAGCCGCGTCCCGCACATGGCGGGTTCAATTCGCCGGGCTTTCGTGCAAGGATGCCTGCCGAACGCTTCCGTTCCCTTTTCCATACGCCCCGTACAAGAGGTTTCCGATGGTCAATCGCATGCAATTCTACATCGATGGCGCCTGGGTCGATCCGGTCGTCAAGAAGTCCACCCCGGTCGTCAATCCGGCGACTGAAGAGGCGATGTATGAGGTTGCGCTCGGCTCGAAAGCCGATCTCGACAAGGCGGTCGCCGCCGCCAAACGCGCGTTCGAAACCTATTCCCAGACCAGCCGCGAGGAGCGCATCGCGCTGCTCACCAAGGTGATCGAGGTCTACAAGGGCCGCATGAAGGAGATCGGCGCCGCCGTCTCCGACGAGATGGGCGCGCCGCTGCCGATGGCCGAGAAGCTGCAGGCCGGCGCCGGCCTCGGCCATCTCATGAACACCCTCGAAGTGCTCAAGAAGTACGAGTTCGAGGAGACCATGGGCACCGCCGTGATCGTGCGCGAGCCGGTCGGCGTCGTCGGCATGATCACGCCCTGGAACTGGCCGCTCAACCAGATCGCCTGCAAGGTCGCGCCCGCGCTCGCCGCCGGCTGCACCATGATCCTCAAGCCCTCCGAGTTCACCCCGACCTCGGCGCTGATCTTCGCGGAAATCCTCCATGAAGCCGGCGTGCCGAAGGGCGTGTTCAACCTGCTCAACGGCCTCGGCCCGGAGGTCGGCGCTGCGATGAGCGAGCACCCGGACATCGACATGATCTCGTTCACCGGCTCGACCCGCGCCGGCGTCGACGTCGCCAAGCGCGCTGCGCCGACCGTGAAGCGCGTCAGCCAGGAACTCGGCGGCAAGTCGCCGAACGTCATCCTCGAGGGCGCCGACCTGACCAAGGCGGTGACCGGCGGCGTGATGCACATGTTCAACAACTCCGGGCAGTCCTGCAACGCGCCGTCGCGCATGATCGTGCCGCTCTCCAAGATGAAGGAAGTGGCCGCGATCGCGAAGGGCGTTGCCGACAAGACCAAGGCCGGCGATCCGCGCGCTGCCGACACCAACATCGGTCCGGTGGTCAACCGCGGCCAGTGGGACAAGATCCAGGCGCTGATCCAGAAGGGCATCGACGAGGGCGCAACGCTCGTCGCCGGCGGTCCGGGTCTGCCCGAGGGCGTCAATAAGGGCTTCTATGTCCGTCCGACCATCTTCGCCGACGTCACCAACGACATGACGATCGCCCGCGAAGAAATCTTTGGACCGGTGCTGACCATCCTCGGCGCCAAGGACGAAGCCGACGCCGTCAAGATCGCCAACGACACGCCGTTCGGTCTCGCCGGCTATGTCACCGGCGACACCGTGGAGAGCGCGCGTCGCGTCGGCCGCCAGATCCGTGCCGGCAACGTCAACCTGCAGGGCGTGCCGAACGAGCGCAGCGCGCCGTTCGGCGGCTACAAGCAGTCCGGCAACGGCCGCGAGTGGGGCCGCTACGGTCTGGAAGAATATCTCGAGGCTAAGGCGGTCGCCGGCTTCAACGCCGCGTAAGCCGAGCCACGAGAGAGACGATAACTGGCGCCGGGGCGGATCACCGCTCCGGCGTCAGACGTTTTGGAGAGGGAATTTGTATCCTTGTCGACGGTTGGCGAGCATCGAGATTCGTAGGATGGGTAGAGCGCAGCGAAACCCATCAATTCGAACCCGCGGCGAGATGATGGGTTTCGCTTGCGCTCTACCCATCCTACGATCGCCGCAACTAACCGCCGAGCGCGCCCTGGGTGTTGACGTAGAGCGCGTAGATCGACTGGCTCGCCGCCATGAACAGGCGGTTGCGCTGCAGCCCGCCGAAGCAGAGATTGGCGCAGCGCTCGGGCAGCGCGATGCGGCCGATCATGACGCCGTCGGGCGCGAACACCACCACGCCGTCGAGCTCGGGATCGCCCATGCCCCAGCCGCACCAGAGATTGCCGTCGACGTCGAGCCGGAAACCGTCCGGTGTGCCGGGGCCGGCATCGACAAACACGCGCTTGTTGGACAGCTCTTCACCGGAAGGCGACACGTCGTAGGCGAGGATCTTGCGGTTGGGCACGCCGCGAGACTCGATGACATAGAGGATTTTTTCATCGGGCGAGAAGGCAAGCCCGTTCGGTCCCAGCACGCCCTCGGCGACGATGCTGGCCTTGCCGGTCTCGGGATCGAGCCGGTAGACGTTGGGATCGATCTCGGGCTCGGCCTTGTAGCCCTCGTAGTTGCCAAGCAGGCCGAAGATCGGATCGGTGAACCAGATCGAGCCGTCGGATTTCACCACGACATCGTTCGGCGAGTTCAGCCGCTTGCCGCCGAAGGAATCGATCAGCACCGTAATCGATCCGTCATATTCGGTGCGCACCACGCGGCGGCCGCCGTGCTCGCAGGTGATCAGGCGGCCCTGGCGATCGCGGGTGTTGCCGTTGGCGAAGTTCGACGGCTTGCGGAAGATGCTGACCGCGCCGGTCTCTTCCTCCCATTTGAGGATGCGCTGGTTCGGAATGTCGCTGCACAGCAGATAGCGTCCGTCGCCGAACCAGACCGGGCCTTCGGCCCAGCGCAGGCCGGTGGCGATGCGTTCCACGGCGGAGAGTTTCAGCCAGTATTTCTCGAAGCGCGGGTCGAGTGCATGGATCGCGGGATCGGGGTAATAGGTCGCGGGACGCCAGCCTGCGGAATGGACATCGGACATTTGCTGTTCTCGTTGTTGTGTTTCCTCTGCGCATGGTTTGCTATCATTGTCGGCCTGCGACCGCAATTCGGTCACGGCACACAGCACATATGAGGGACGGAATGGCACGCATATTGATGACCGGCGCAGCGGGTGGAATCGGCACGAGCCTGCGCAGGTTGCTGCCGCCGATCTATCCGGACCTGTTGCTCAGCGACATCAAGCAGCCCGCCGATCTCGGCGCCGGCGAAAAATTCAAGGCGGCGGATCTTGCCGATCTCGCAGCGGTCGAGGCGATCTGCGAGGGCGTCGACGGCATTTTGCATTTCGGCGGCTACTCGGTCGAAGGATCCTGGGACCAGATCCACCAGGCCAACATCATCGGCTGCTACAATCTGTTCGAGGCGGCGCGCAAGCAGGGCGTCAAGCGCGTGATCTTCGCCTCGTCCAACCACGCGGTCGGCTTCTACCCGCGCCATCACCGCATCGGCACCGATGTGACGCCGCGGCCGGACAGCCGTTATGGAGTGAGCAAGGTGTTCGGCGAGGCGCTCGGCGCGCTCTATGCCGACAAGCACGGGCTCAAGGTGACGTGCTTGCGCATCGGCAATTTCGGTGAGGCGCCGCTCGACCACCGCAGGCTGTCGATCTGGCTGAAGCCGGAGGATCTGGTGCAGCTGTGCCGGATCGGGCTCGAGCATCCCGACATCCATTTCGAGGTGTTTTACGGCGCCTCCTACAACGAGCGCTCATGGTGGGACAATCACCGCGCCTACGATCTCGGCTACCGCCCGACCGGCCGCGGCGAAGATTTTCGCGAGCACGCGATGGCCGAGCAGGCCAAGCTGCCGCCGGATCCGGTCGGCGACTTCTACCAGGGCGGCACGTTCTGCAGCATGGAGTTCGACGGCGACAAGAGCGGGATCATCGATTGGAAGAAGTGATCAGTTCTCGCATTGGGGGAGTTGTTTCACGGCTTCGGTGTGCTGCCGTGGCGACTCCTTCGATGCTTGCTCGGACGCTTTGGGCGGGCTTCCGGCCCCGTCATAGGCTTCGGCAAAATGCGTGAGTGGAAAGGAGAGTTCGATCGTCTGGCCCGTCAGATTCTTGGCTTCGACACTGATGGTCTGCGCGTGCTTCAGCCGTTCGATCAGCCCGCTATCACCTTCGTATGTGCCGCCGCAGCCCAGCGCATAGCAGTGCGGTTTGGCGATCTGGATCGGTTCATCGTGATCGATGCGGAGGTTGATCGTTCCCTCGAGCATGGTCCGCGTTCCGACATTCGCCGTCAGCAGCGCGCGCTTGCTGTTCTGCGGCGAGATACTGATGGTGCCGCCCGACGGCGCGCATTGGCCGCGTGCGGCCGCGCCGACGAAGCAACTCGCCTGGGTCAGGCAGGTCTTGGTCCAGGGCTCGTAGCTCAGTTGCGTCGCGCGCGGATCGGCCGCCTCGCTGACACCGCTAAGCGCAAGTTGCGCGGCGAGCGACCCGAGCAAGATAACCACATGACGCATCGCCGCCTCCTTCACGATCGGGGCCGCGTATCGCGCGCTATTGCGGCTTTTTGTCGTTGGCGATGCGGGCGAGATAATCCGCCTTGCTGTACGCCATGTGATCGACGCAGAGCTGCGCCAATGCCCAGCTGTCGCGGCCCTTCAGCAGCTCGATCATCAGCTCGTGCTGGCGGCGCGACAGTGCGAGGCCCTCGTTGTCGGCGAGGTTCTTCGCGCGCATCGGCAAGGTCAGGTTCATGTAGTCCTGCAGCGAGCGGACCAGGTACGGATTGCCGCAGGCTGCAAACAGCGCGATGTGGAACGCATCGTTGGTCTCGTGGATGCCGCGCATGTCCTGCGCATCGGCTTTGGCGCAGTACTGCCGTTGCAACTCGCTCAGCTCTTCGATCAGGTTGCGAGGGGCGGGCAGGGCGATCATCAGCGCCGCCTGGCGCGTCAGCATCTCGCGAACCTCGTAGATCTGCCGCACCTCGTCCGCCGAGTAGAACCGCACGGTGGCGCCGACGTTCTTCTCACGCAGCACGATGCCCTGGCGTTCGAGCTGGAACAGCGCCTGGCGCACGAAGTGCCGGCTGGCATCGTAGCGCTGCATCAGCGTGTCCTCGACCAGCCGCAAACCCGGAGCGAAGCGGCCGAAGATGATGTCCTCCTCCAGCCGCCGGATCACTTCCGCCTGTTCCTCTTCGCGCGAGGGGACCTGGATGTCTGGTGATGCCTGGGCTTTCATGGCCATCCGTTTGCGAAGCGACGCCGGACGACACCATAGCGCCACGGTTATTGTCAATAATGGGGGTGAATTTGCCGCAGATCAGGCGCCTGGCGCGGCGGGATTATCTCGTATTGACAATAATTCGTGCCGCTCCTTAAGTGCGCGCTGATAATCACGGGATACAAGAAAATGGCCGACGGACTGCGCAAGGGACTGACCAGCTATGGTGACGCCGGCTTCTCGCTGTTCCTGCGCAAGGCCTTCATCAAGGCGATGGGCTATTCCGACGATGCGCTCAACCGCCCGATCGTCGGCATCACCAACACCTACAGCGACTACAATCCCTGCCACGGCAACGTGCCGCAGATCATCGAAGCGGTGAAGCGCGGCGTGATGCTGTCGGGTGCGATGCCGTTCGTGTTCCCGACGATCTCGATCGCCGAGAGCTTTGCGCATCCGACCTCGATGTATCTGCGCAATCTGATGGCGATGGACACCGAGGAGATGATCCGCGCCCAGCCGATGGATTCGGTGATCGTGATCGGCGGCTGCGACAAGACCCTGCCGGCGCAGATCATGGCAGCCGTCAGCGCCGATCTGCCGACCGTCGTCATCCCGGTCGGGCCGATGGTGGTCGGGCATCACAAGGGCGAGGTGCTCGGCGCCTGCACCGATTGCCGCAGGCTGTGGGGCAAGTATCGCGCCGGCGAGATCGACGACGTCGAGATCGAGGCGGTCAACGGCCGCCTCGCGCCGTCGGTCGGCACCTGCATGGTGATGGGCACCGCCTCCACCATGGCCTGCGTCACCGAGGCGCTCGGCCTGTCGCTGCCGATGAGCGCGACGATCCCGGCGCCGCATGCCGAACGTTTTCGGCTGGCGGAGGCGAGCGGCCGCGTCGCGGCCGAGATGGCGAAGATCAAGGGGCCGAAGCCGAGCGAGATTTTGACGCCGTCCTCGTTCCGCAACGCCCAGATCGTGATGCAGGCGATCGGCGGCTCGACCAATGGGCTCATTCACCTGACCGCGATCGCCAACCGCTCGCCGCACAAGATCGATCTCGCCGCGTTCGACAGGCTCGGCCGTGAGGTGCCGGTGCTGGTCGACTTAAAACCGTCGGGCGAGCACTACATGGAGCATTTCCACCACGCCGGCGGCGTGCCGAAGCTGATGGCGCAGCTCGGCGATCTCCTCGATCTCGAGGCCAAAACCATTACCGGGCAGACCCTGCGCGAGATCGTCGCCGGTGCCGAGGAGGTGCCGGGGCAGGACGCGATCCGCTCCAAGGCGAACCCGATCAAGGCCGAGGGCGCGATGGCCATCCTGCACGGCAACCTCGCGCCGCGCGGCGCCGTCATCAAGCAGTCGGCGGCGAGCCCCAAGCTGTTGCAGCATACCGGCCGCGCCGTGGTCTTCGAGTCGGTCGAGGACATGACGCTGCGGGTCGACGATCCCGCGCTCGATGTGACTGCCGACGATGTATTGGTGTTGCGCAATGCCGGCCCGAAGGGTGCGCCGGGAATGCCAGAGGCGGGCTATTTGCCGATTCCGAAGAAGCTCGCGCGTGGCGGTGTCAAGGACATGGTCCGCATCTCGGATGCGCGGATGAGCGGCACCGCGTTCGGCACCATCGTGCTGCACATCACGCCCGAGTCCGCCGTTGGCGGGCCGCTGGCGCTGGTGCGGAACGGCGACATGATCCGGCTCGATGTCGCCAAACGCAGCATCGATCTGCTCGTCGACGAGGCCGAACTGGAGAAGCGCCGCGCCGCGCAGGCGACGGCCGGGACGCCGGATTGGGCCAAGCGCGGCTACGCGCACCTGTTCAACGAAACCATCCTGCAGGCCGACGAAGGCTGCGATTTCGATTTCATGCGCGCCGAGGGGAAGTGACGAAGTCCCGGCGGCAGCGGAATTGTCGATAATGTCCGCCATGTGACGCGCCGGAGGGGCGATGAGCCACTAGATTCCTCTGTTTTATTGACAATCCCGCGAGAGTGGTGGGATGATCAAGCCAACAAACAAAACAGGGGGAACGTCGCGATGGGCTATCCAGCCAAGATCGTCGGAATCGCCATGGCCGCGGCAGCACTGCTGTCCGTGAGCGCGGGGGCGCAGGAGGTCAAGCACTTCCGCTTCGCTTACGACCAGCCGCGCAACACCGGCTATTCGATTGCAGGCGATCTGTTCGCCGACAAGCTCAAGGAATTGAGCAAGGGCACCATGATCGTCGATCAGTATCCCGGCGCGCAGCTCGGCCAGGAGCCGCAGCTGCTGCAGCTGGTGAAGGCCGGCGATATCGAATTTGCCATCATCTCCTCCGCCAACACGGCGACGATCTCGCCGCAGGCCGGCGTGATGTCGCTGCATTTCCTGTTCCGCGACGAAGCGCATGTCATCAAGGGGCTGGCCGATCCAAAGGTGTTCGAGGCGATCAGGACCATGATCGACGAGACCACCCAGGGCCTGCATGTGATCGGCACCGGCTCGCAGGGCGTGCGGCACATCTACAGCAAGAAGGAGGTCCACAACGTCGGCGACCTCAAGGGCATGAAGGTCCGCGTCCAGGCGACCGCGACCGAGGACACCATGTTCCCGGCCTATAGCGCGCAGACGGTGCATATGCCGTTCGGCAGCGTCTACACCTCGCTGCAGACCGGCGTGGTCGACGCCGCCGAGAACAGCATCAACGTCTACCTCGTCAACAAGCATTACGAGGTGGCGCCGGTGCTCTCGATCACCGAGCACGAGGCCAACAACGCGCTGCTGTTCGTTTCCGACAAGCTCTGGCAGAGCCTCTCCGCCGAGCAGAAGCAGTGGGTGCAGGCCGCCGCCAACGAGGTCAGCGCCAAGGAACCGGCCAAGGCGTTCGAGCTGGAGCACAGCGCGCTGAAGAAGTTGAAAGGGTTCGGGGTCAAGGTTGTCGAGGATGTCGACAAGAAGACGTTTACGGCGATCGCCGATCCCTATCTCGACAAACTCGCCAAGGACCTCGGTCCGCACGCCGAGAAGATCAAGAACCTGATCCGCGCGAGCAATTAGAGCCTCGTCAAGCGTCGTCTCGGCCTAGTGCGCAATTGCGCACGGGGGCCGGGACCCATACGCCGCGGGCCTTCAGCGATGCGATCGGGTAGCCGCCTTCTGTAAGCAATTGACGCCGGGGGTTATGGGTCCCGGCTTTCGCCGGGACGACGGGGAATTTTGAGCCATGGCCATCGCCGACAAATTGGTGCTGCAGCGGCAGCGGCATCTGAAATGGCGCGCGCTGGATCGGCTGGAACTGATCCTGATGGTGCTGTGCGGGCTGCTTTGCTTCGGCTTCTCGCTCTCCGTCACCGCCGACATCGTCACCCGCACCATCGGTCATCCCTGGCTGTGGCTGCAGGAGGTGACGTCGACGCTGTTCATCTACGCGATCTTCATCGGGGCGGCGGTCGCGACGCGGCGCAACGATCACCTCTATCTCACCGCGATTTCGGAGGCGATGCACGGCTGGTCGCGGCTCGTCGTCGAGATCATCATCCGTATTGTCGTGCTGGGCGTCGCGTTCTGCCTGATCTGGTACGGCTATCAGAACTATCTGCGCGGCTTCGGCAGCTTCCGCCTGCCGTCGGGCACGCCGATCGCCTCGCTCTATGCGATCATCCCGCTGTCCGGCATTCTGATAGGGTTGTTCACGATCGAGCAGCTGGTCAACGGCATCCGCAACGGCTTTGACCATCCGGAGCCGCCGGACGAGGACGTTGCGATCCCTGCGATCAACACCGGCGCGACGACGGGAGCGCAGCGATGAGCGCGCCGATCGTGCTCGTGCTGATGTCCTGCTCGTTCCTGCTGTTCGGCTATCTCGGCGTGCCGGTGCCGTTTTCGCTGATTGCCGGCGTGTTCATCGGCGCGCTGCTGTCCGACGTCTCGCTCGCGGCGATCATCCAGAAGATTTTCGACGGCGTCGATTCCGAGGCGCTGCTGGCGATCCCGTTCTTCCTTTTGGTCGGCGAGCTCATGAGCTCGGCGAACGTCGTGGTGCGGATCGCCAATCTGTCGGTGTCGCTGGTCGGCCATATCAGGGGCGGGCTGTCGCAGGTCGTCGTCGTCTTCAGCATGTTCTTCTCGGAAATGTCGGGCTCGACCACCGCCGACGTCGCGGTGATGAGCCGGGCGCTCGGCGGTCCGATGAAGCGCGAAGGCTACGAGCCGGCCTTCATCGCCGCGATCATCGCCTCCGCCTCGACGATCGCGGCGCTGGTGCCGCCCAGCATCACGGCGGTGGTCTATGGCGCGGTCGGCAACGTCTCGATCGCCGGCCTGTTCATGGCCGGCGTGGTCCCTGGGCTGATGATCGGCTTCGGGCTGATGATCTACTGCTATTTCTTCGGCCCGTCCGGACTGCGCAAGCCGCGCGCGCCGCTGCGCCAGGTCGCCTTCGCCGCCGGCGACGCCGCGCTGCCGATGATGATCCCCGTGATCCTGCTCGGCGGCATTTTGACCGGCTGGTTCACGCCGACCGAGGCCGGTGTGGTCGCGGTGGCCTATATCATCATCGTGGTGATCCCGGCGCTCAATCGCGGGCATCTGAAGAGGATTCCTTACGACTTCTGCCTCGCCGGGCTGATCTTCTCGCTGCCGCTGATCACGATCGGCGCCGCGAACGCGTTCGGCTGGATGCTCGCTTATCTGCGCGGCGCGATCTACATCGCCGACTGGATCACCGCGATCGCCGGCAACGACCCGCACCTGATCATGCTGCTGATGGTGCTGCTGTTCACCGTGGTCGGTGATTTCATCGAGCCGGTGCCGACCATCATCATCTTCATGCCGCTGGTCAACGCGCTGACCCAGGCCGGCGACATCAACGGCGTCCATATGGGGGTGGTGCTGATCGCAACGCTCGCCTTCGGCCTGATCACGCCGCCCTATGGCCTGGTGCTGCTGATGGCCTCGAAATTCGTCGGCATCAGTTTTGCCAAGGCGCTGCGTGCGGCGCTGCCGATCTATGTCGTGTTCCTGGTCACGATCTGCTTCACGATCTATTTCCCGAAGGTCGTGCTGTGGCTGCCCAAGCAGGTGATCCCGGAATCGGTCGGTTGCTTCAGGGCGCCGGGCGGCCCGGGCTATATCTGTCCGAACTGACCGATCTCCTGCACCGCCCAGGCATCTCCGCTGCGCGCGAAGCGGAACGGCGTGCCATAGCGGTTCTCGAAAAAGCCGCCGCACAGCCGCTGGGCGATCGCCTGCATCACGGCGTCGTGGCCGACGAACAGGATCTCGGCGGCCGGATGACGCTCTTGCCACGTCGTGACGCAGCGGAGCGCGCGCTCGGAGACGGCGGGCCAGGGCTCGCCGTCCGCCGGCAGGATCGAGACCAACTGCTCGAGCGCGGTGAGGCCGTGCTTGCGCATGGTGTCGCGGATCGACTGTCCCTCCAGGCTGCCGAAATCGCATTCGATGACGCCGGCATCGACCACGACCGGCAGCGACAGCGCGGTGCCGACGATTTCGGCGGTCTGCACGGCGCGGCGCAGCGGGCTTGCGACGATTGCGCCGATCGCCACGCCGGTGAGCCGCAGCGCGGCGGCGCGAGCCTGTGCGACGCCGTCACTGTTGAGGAGGTTGTCGGTGCGGCCTTGAAAGCGGCCTTGCCGGTTCCAGTCGGTGGCGCCGTGGCGGAGACACAGGAAGGAGCGGGGCGGCAAGGCCATCTGAGCTGACCTCGGGTGAGGCTACTTCGACTTGCTGGTGAACTTCTTCACCGCGACGCGGAACTCCTCGCTGTTCATGCAGGCGATGATGCCGTCGCGCTCGGCGTCGAGCTGCGCCTCGATTGGCGTGGTCGGTGCCTGATGGATCAGCGCCTTGGTGGCGGCAAGGCCCGCGGGTGCATTCTGCGCCAGCCGCAAGGCGAACGCGCGCGTCGCCGCCTTCAACTCGGTCGCCGGCACGACTTTTGCGACGAGGCCCCATTGCTGGGCCTGCTGCGCGGTAAAATTGTCCTCGGCGAGAAAAATCTGCAGCGCACGGCGCGGGCCGACCGCGGCAGTCAGGCCGACGGTGCCGCCGCCATCGGGCGAGACGCCGATCTTGGCGTAGGCCGGCGTGAAGCGCGCGTCCTCGGCGGCGATGCAGAGATCGGCCATGAAGGCCAGCGACAGGCCGGCGCCGGCCGCCGAGCCGTGCACGCTGGCGAGCACTAGTTTCGGCATCCGCCGCAGCGCGGTGATGAAGGTGTGATAGTGCGCCAGCATCTCGCCGACCACGGCCGGGATGTTGTCGGCTTCGGCGGCAGCGCCGATGGTCTGCAGATCGCCGCCGGCGCAAAAGGCGCGACCTTCGCCCTCGATGACCAGCACGCGGACGTCCTTGTTGGCCTCGACCTCGGCGCCGAGCGCTTCGAGCTTCTTGGCGATCGCAAGGTCGATCGCATTGAACGCGGCCGGCCGGTTCAGCGTGATGGTTGCGACGGCGCCCTCGATCCGGAGCAGGGCGGGGTCATTGGCGGAGGCGGGCTCTGGCATATTGAAGACCTTGGGGTTGAAGATCTTGGGGCTGTTATTTGGGCTGCTATTTTCCTGCATTTAAGGCCCTGGCGGCAGCGCTGGCAATCCGGCCTGTTCCCGGCGCAGGGCCCTGGCGCGCCCCGATCGGGCGGAGACCCCCTTGCGTCGGCGCGAGCCATGAGGCCAAATGGTGCGCCCTCGGGTACGCAGACACGAGCGCTGCGGGGACGGGGCAAGCAAAGCTAACATCGACGGAGAGGAAAACGGCATGGGTCACTCCTGCTCGCTCGTATGTGGGGTGTTCCGATGACAGGTTCGGTCATCATCGTCGGCGCGGGACACGCCGGCTTCCAGCTCGCGGCATCGCTGCGCCAGGGCGGCTTCGCCGAGCGCATCGTGCTGCTCAACGACGAGGGCCATCTGCCGTATCAGCGGCCGCCGCTGTCCAAGGCGTATCTGAAGGGAACCGGCGGGCCCGACAGCCTGATGTTCCGGCCCGACAAGTTTTACCAAGACAACAAGATCGAGCTGGTCACCGATCGCGCCCATGCGGTCGATCGTAACGCGCGGAAAGTGGCGCTGGCCTCCGGCATCTCGCTCGACTACGGCCATCTGGTGTTCGCGACCGGCGCGCGGAACCGGCTGCTCGATATTCCCAACGCAAAACTCGACGCGGTGCGCTATTTGCGCATCCTCGACGAGAGCCAGGCGCTGCGCGATTTGATCGCGCCGGGCATGCGCGTCGTGGTGATCGGCGCCGGCTTCATTGGGCTCGAATTCGCCGCCACCGCGCGCGGCAAGGGGCTCGAGGTCGACGTGGTCGAGCTCGCTTCCCGCGTGATGGCGCGCGCCGTGACCGCGGAAATCTCCGAGTTCTCGCAGTCGCGCCACACCGCCGCGGGAATTCGCCTTCACCTCGGCGTCCAGGTCACGGCGATCGAGGCCAGTGGTGCAAAGGTCACCGGCGTCAGCCTCAGCAACGGCACGCATATTCCGGCCGATCTCGTCGTGGTCGGCGTCGGCGTGCTGCCGAATGTGGAGCTCGCCGCCGAGGCCGGGCTGCCGGTCGCCTCCGGCATCATCGTCGACGAGCATCTCCTGACCGCCGATCCCAATATCTCCGCGATCGGCGACTGCGCGCTCTACACCAGCAAGCGTTTTGGCGGATCGCTGCGGCTGGAATCAGTGCAGAACGCGACCGACCACGCGCGCTGCGTGGCCGCGCGGCTGACCGGCAAGACCGAGGTCTATGACGGCCTGCCATGGTTCTGGAGCGACCAGGGTCCCGACAAGCTGCAGATGGCCGGCCTCACCACCGGCTATGACCGCGTCGTAGTGCGCGGCGACCGCGCGCAGGGCGCGTTCTCCGCGTTCTGCTATCGCGGCGACAAACTGCTCGGCATCGAATCGGTCAACCGCGCCGGCGATCACATGTTCGGCCGCCGCTTGCTCGGCGCCGGCGGCTCGATCACGCCGGAGCAGGCTGCGGATGCGAGTTTTGATTTGAAGAGTGCGCTAGTCGGTTAGCTGGTCGTCCCGGCGAAGGCCGGGCCCCATACTCCGCGGCGTCATTGGCGGAGATGAACGCCGTAACTGTGCGTGTGCCCTTTGCCGTGGCCGGTGGTTATAGGTCCCGGCCTTCGCCGGGACGACGTGGGGAGAGAGCCGACTCCACTTCTTCGCGCGTCGGCATCGACGGCGCGGCGCCCATCCGCTGCACGCAAATCGACGCCGCGACATTGGCGTAGGCCAGCGCATCGCGCAGCTCTTTGCCGCCGGCGAGTTGCGACGCCAGTGCGCCGACGAAGCAATCGCCGGCACCGGTGGTGTCGACGGCCTTGACCGCGCGTCCCGGCACCAGCAGCGGTTCGCCTCCGGTCAGCGCCAGGACGCCGCGCTTGCCGAGCGTGACGCAGACGATCTTGCCGGCCGCGAGACTCCGTGCCGCCTCGGCAAAACGCGCAGGCGGGTCGCCGTCCTTGAGCTCCGTTCCGGTCAGAAAACCGAGCTCGGTTTCGTTGAGGATCAGGATGTCGACGAGATCGAGCAGGGCCTTGTCGGCCTGCTTCGCCGGCGCCGGATTGAGCACCGTGGTCGCTCCGGCGGCGCGGGCGCGCGCGAAGAAGGCTGCGATCGTCGGCAGCGGGATCTCGAACTGGCTGACTGCGACATCGCCCCTGGCAAGCACCGGCGCGGCCACATCGTCGGCATCGACCCGCGCATTGGCGCCGGGCACCACCACGATGGTGTTGTCCGCATTGGCGATGGTGATGATCGCGGTGCCGGAATGCGTGCCCTCGGTGTCCTTGACGAAGACGAGGTCGACGCCCTGCGCGGCGAGAAACGACCTCAGCTCGCGCCCGAAGGCGTCGGTGCCGAGCCGGCCGACCAGCGTGGTCGGCACGCCCTGCTTGGCCGAGGCTACCGCCTGATTGGCGCCCTTGCCGCCGGGAAAATACAGCACGGCCTCGCCGGCCACGGTCTCGCCGATCCGCGGATGGCGCTCGGCGGTCGCCACCACGTCCATGTTGATGCTACCCGCGACGAAGACGCGTCCCATGCCCGGCCCCATTCAGCCCCTGTCAGACGGCGGCGCCAAATTCGCGCTTGACCGCCTCGATGTTGGCGAGCGTCGGCAGGCCGGCCTCGTTGCCGAGCTTCTGAATCTTGTAGGTCGATGCCGCGCGCGCGAACTCGAAATGCTCACGCCAGGCTTTGCCGGGATTGGCGAGATAGGAATAGATGTAGGCGCCATGGAACACGTCGCCGGCGCCGTTGGTGTCGATCACGCGCTCGCGCGAGATCGGCAGCGCCGGCAGGGTGCCGAGCTTGCCCGCCTCGTCATACCAGAGCAGGCCGCGCTCGCCCATGGTAACGCCGCCGACCCGGCAGCCGCGCTCCTTGAGATAGGCGAGCATCTGCTCCGGTGTCTTGTCCATCTGCTCGCACAGCCGCTCGGCGACGATCGCAACGTCGATGAATTCGAGCAGCTCATGGGTATTGGTGCGCAGCCCGCCGCCGTCGAGCGAGGTCAAAATGCCTTCCTCGCGGCAGAGCTTTGCGTAGTGGATCGCTGCATCCGGCTGGTGGCCGTCGATGTGCAGCGCGCGGCAGCCCTTCAGGTTGAGCAGCGGAAACGGATGGATGTGCTGGTCGTCGCGGCAGCGCACGATCGCGCGCTTGCCTTCCTTGGGCATGATGAAGGAGAGCGACGAGGAATTCACCTTGCGCGGATGCATCGAGATGCCGTAGCGGTCGGCCATGTCCCAGAACATCCGCCCCAGCCAGTCATTGGCCATGGTGGCGATCAGATCGGGCACGATGCCGAGCTTGGCGCAACAGAACGCCGCGGTCACGGCATTGCCGCCGAACGACACCGCATAGGCGTCGGCGACGTGCTTCTCGTCGCCGGTCGGCATGTGGTCGGTGATGAAGGTGACGTCGATATAGGTCTGTCCGATGAAGAGAGCCTGCATTCGCTTTCCGTCGTGGCTGGTGTGGTCCCGGCCGGCGATGCAGATTAGCATCGCTGCCCGGCCGATATCGCTGAAAATATTCGCAACCCTGCCTGGTTTGCGGCTAGATATGTGGGCGGCACTGCGGATCGAAGGCCATTCTGGCACCCGGCATAACGGCCGGCGGCGCTCTGCGGTTCCGACGGGAAGGGAGAGCACAATGACGGCAGATTCGGGGAGGCGGATGCCATGATTACCGGTCTCGATCACGTCGTCGTCCTGACCGGCGACATCGCCGCTGCCAGCGCCGCCTACGAGACCCTGTTCGCGCGGACGCCGTCATGGCGCAACAGCGGCGACGGCGCCGACCGCGTGCTGTTCACGCTCGACAACACGACCTTGGAATTGATGGCGCCGCGCGGCGACGACGAGGCTGCGCAGCGCGTCCGCGGCGCGCTCGCCACGCAAGGCGAGGGGCTGGCGAGCCTCTGCTTCCGCACCAGCGATATCGACAAGATGCACCGCCGGCTCGACCGGCTGACGCTGCGTCCGGAGCTCGTCGTCGAGGTCGAAAGCCGCGACGAGACCAGCGGCGCCACGCTGTCATGGAAGCGCACCCGCGCGGCGACCGAGGCGACGCATGGCGTTCGCATGTTCTTCCTGGAGCGCGAGAAGGAGCGGCCGCTGGCGGTGCGCACCATGCCGGCCTCGATCACCGCGATGGACCATGTGGTGATCGCGACCGCCGATCCCGAACGGTGTGCCGCGCTCTATGGCGCGCGGCTCGGGCTCGACATGGCGCTCGACCGGTCGCATCCGGAGTGGGGCCGGCTGATGTTCTTCCGCTGCGGCGACCTCATCCTCGAGGTTACGCACCGGCCGGACAAGGCGGAGCCGGCTACCTCGGATCGGCTGCGCGGCATCTGCTGGCGCGTCATCGACATCGAGGCCACCCACGCGCGGCTGGTCGCCGCCGGCGTCGACGTTTCCGACGTCCGCACCGGCCGCAAACCCGGTACGCGCGTGATGACGGTGCGCAACGGTACCTGCGGCGTGCCGACGCTGCTGGTGCAGCCGTCGCCGGGCAGGGACGAGTAAAAGACTGACAGTCTATGCCGCAGCCGCGAACAGCTTTTGCTCGCGTTCATCACCAGAACATTCGTTCTCAAACGCCGTGCGCCGTGCTACGTTTGTCAATCCGGCATCACTGAGCGTTCGATTTTGGCCAAGGCAAAGCGAATATTGAAGTGGCAGCGCGACCCCGAGGGGATGCGGCTGCGCATTCTCGAGGCGGCCAAGCAGGAGTTCGCGTCCTATGGCCTCGCCGGAGCCCGCGTCGACCGCATCGCGGCCGCGGCCGGCGCCAACAAGCGGATGCTCTACTACCACGTCGGCAATAAAGAGGATCTCTATCTCGAGGTGCTGGAAGGCGCCTATGAGAAGATCCGCGCCGAGGAGCGCACGCTCGATCTCGAGCACGTCGATCCGCCGGATGCGATCGCGCGGCTGGTCGACTTCACCTGGAACTATTTTCTGCGCAATCCCGAGTTCCTGGCGCTGCTCAACACCGAAAACCTCGCCAAGGCAAAGCACCTGAAGCGCTCGACCAAGGTCAAGTCGATGCACTCGCCGTTCGTCGAGATGATCCGCACCGTGGTGACGCGCGGCGTCGAAAGCGGCGACTTCCGCGCCGCGGTCGATCCCGTGCAGCTCTACATCTCGATCGCCGCGCTCGCGTTCTTCTATCTCTCCAACAGCGCCACGCTGAGCGTGATCTTCGGCCGCGACCTGCTCAAGAAGGACGCCCGCGACGAGCGCCTCGAGCATATGATCGCCCTGGTGCTGGCGGCGCTGACCGGCAAATCCACCGCCGTGTTCGTCCGCGCGAAGATGCCGGCGCTGATGTCGGTGGAGCATCAGGTGGTGTGAGCCGCCGCGCCGTTGCGTAGCCCGGATGGAGCGCAGCGCAATCCGGGGCCGCTCGATCCGCGGATGGACTGACCCCGGATTTCGCTGCGCTTCATCCGGGCTACGGACCCATCCCCTAGAACAATTCTCACCTGACGAAAGTCGCAACATCCAGCGCGATTTTGCCGCGTGCGAGGGGCTGGACAGTATTTATCCAACGGGTTAATTTCCTCGCCGAAAGACGGACAACAGGGAGCGGGACGTGGCGGAGGCGAAGAGCCCCTCAGGCATAACGAAGATGCTGAACGCGGCCTGGGTACGGCCGTTCCTGTTCCTGGTGCTCATCGTGGTGGCGTGGGACCTGTCGATCCGCCTGTTCCACATTCCGGCCTATCAGATCCCGTCGCCCGGCGACGTCGTTGCGGTCTTGATCAGCGACTGGCCGGAGCTGCTGCGGCAGTCTTGGCCGACCACCTACGCGACGATCTGCGGCTTCGCGCTCTCGGCGCTGTTCGGCATCCCCGTGGCGATGCTGATCGCAGGCTCGAAGACGGTCGAGAGCTACGTCTATCCGCTGCTGGTGGTCTCCCAATCGGTGCCGAAGATCGCGATCGCGCCGCTGTTCGTGGTGTGGTTCGGCTTCGGCATCATCCCAAAGGTGATTTCGGCGTTCCTGCTCGGCTTCTTCCCGGTGGTGGTCTCCGCCGTGCAGGGCTTTAAATCCGTCGACCCCGACATGGTCGATCTCGCCCGCGCCATGCAGGGCAGCCGCTTTGCGGTGTTCCGCGCCGTCAACCTGCCGCACGCCCTGCCCGCGATCTTCTCTGGCCTCAAAGTTTCGGTGACGCTCGCGGTGGTCGGCGCCGTCGTCGGCGAGTTCGTCGGCTCCAATTCCGGTATCGGCTATGTGATGCAGCGCTCGATCGGCACCTTCGACCTGCCGACCATGTTTGCCGCGCTGGTGATCCTGGCGCTGCTCGGCGTGATCCTGTTCTGGATCGTCGACCGCATCGAGCGGCTGGTGATCCCCTGGCACGTCAGCCAGCGCGACGACATCATTTTCGCTTCGTAGAGTTATTGAACAAACAAAAGAGAAGATCAGCCGTCATTGCGAGCGAAGCGAAGCAATCCATAGTGCCGCAAGTCGAGAAGTGGATTGCTTCGCTCCGCTCGCAATGACGAACAAAAACCACGGGAGGATTACCTGATGCGATTGATCATTGCCGTGATTGCCGCGCTGGCCTGGACTGTATCGGCAGTGGCGCCTGCCGCCGCGGCGGACAAGGTCGTGCTGATGCTGAACTGGTACGTCTATGGCGAGCACGCGCCGTTCTATTACGGCAAGGCCAAGGGCATCTATGCCGCCGAGGGCATCGACCTCGAGATCCAGGAAGGCCGCGGCTCGGCCGCGACCACGCAGGCGGTAGCCGCCAAGACTGCCGATTTCGGCTATGTCGACGTGCCCACCATGATGCGCGCGGCTGTGAAGGGCGCGCCGGTGGTCGCGACCGGCGTGCTGCTGCAGACCAGCCCGATGTCGGCGATGGGCTTGGTCGACAAGAACATCAGGAAGCCCGAGGACATCAAGGGCAAGACGGTCGCGATCACGCCGGCGGACTCGATGACCCAGATCTGGCCGCTGTTCCTGAAGAAGACCGGCCTCAAGGAAAGCGACTTCCACACCGTCGCCGGCGACGGCCAGACCAAGCTGAATGCCGTGATCAACGGCCAGGCCGATCTCCTTCTCGGCTACGTCATGGACCAGTCGATGAAGATCAAGGACGCGACCGGCAAGGACGTCTACCCGATCAAGTTCGCCGACTACGGCATCAACATGGTGTCGTCGGGCATCATCGCCAATTCCGACTATGTGAAGGCCAACGCCGATCTGGTCCGCCGCTTCATGTCGGCGACCACCAAGGCGGTGGAAGCCGCCGAGAAGGAGCCGAAGGCGGCGGCGCAGTCGATCCTCGACGCCAACCCGAAGGGCGGCAAGATCGACACGCTGACCCAGGGCTTTGAGCTGACGATCCCGCTGTATCGCACGGCGGAGACCACGGGCAAGCGGCCGTTCCAGGTCACCGACCAGAACATGACGGACTCGGTGAATCTGATGGTCGAATATGGCGGCCTCGACGCCAAGGCCAAGGACAATCCGAAGGCGTTTTACACCAACGACTATCTGCCGAAGGGCAATTCGTGATTGCCACGAGCACCGTCATTCCGGGGCGGCTCGGAGAGCCGAACCCGGAATCTCGAGATTCCGGGTTCGATGCTTCGCATCGCCCCGGAATGACGTTGAGGATGGACCTAGCCGCATGAAGTCAGCAACCAAAGCCACCGCCGCCGAGCAACCCGCCGCCCACCTGCGCCTGGTGTCGGACCGCGCGGGCGGTGCCACGCCGGGCATCAAGCTGTCCGGCGTGTCGAAGACCTACCGTTCGCGCGATGGCGACGTGCCGTCGCTGCGGCCGCTCGACTTCACCATCAATGACGGCGAGTTCTTTGTCGTGGTCGGACCAAGCGGCTGCGGCAAATCCACGCTGCTGAAGATGATCTCGGGCCTGCTGCCGCCGACCACGGGCGAGGTGCTGATCGACGGCGACAAGGTGACCCGGCCACACGGCAATGTCGGCATCGTGTTCCAGAACGCGCTGCTGCTGCCGTGGCGCAACGTGCTCTCCAACGTGATGCTGCCGATCGACATGAAGCACCTGCCGCGCGACAAGTATGTTGCCCGCGCCAGGGAACTCTTGAAACTGGTCGGGCTCGAGGGTTTTGAGAAGAAGCTGCCTTGGCAGCTCTCCGGCGGCATGCAGCAGCGCGCCTCGATCTGCCGCGCGCTGGTGCATGATCCAAAGATCATGCTGATGGACGAGCCGTTCGGTGCGCTCGACGCCATGACCCGCGAGCGCATGAATGTCGAGCTGATGCGGATCCAGCGCGAGACCGGCAAGACGGTGCTCCTGATCACGCATTCGATCCCGGAAGCGGTGTTCCTCGCCGACCGCGTGCTCGTGATGACCGAGCGGCCCGGCGCGATCGCCGCGATCTACGACGTGCCGCTGCCGCGGCCGCGCTCGCTGGATTCGATGTCGGATCCCGTCTTCACCGAACTGGTGCAGCGGATCCGAAAGCACTTTTTCACGCAGGGAACGCTGGACTAGGGCCAGACCTTCGATGCCGCTTCGCCTCGCTGTCAGGGATATCGCCTTCTTCGAACGTCCGGTGCCGTTTGCCCGGCCGTTCCGCTTTGGCGCGGTCACGATCAACGCGTCGACGCAGGTGTTTGTACGTGTTGAGATCGAGGTGGAAGGCCAGGGCCGCGCGACCGGTGCCAGCGCGGAGATGCTGGCGCCGAAATGGTTCGACAAGCGGCCGCATCTGACGGCGGAGCAGACCGTCGACGATCTCCGCCGGTCGCTCGCAATCGCGCGTGAGCTCTATCTGGCCAACACCGGTTTCGACACCGCGTTCGGGCTGCACGACCGCTGCATCGGCGCGCAGGTCGCGGCCTGCGCCAAAGAGGACATTCCGCCGCTCGCCGCGGCCCTTGGACCGGCGGAAATCGACAAGGCGATCCTGGACGCGCTGCTGCGCGCAGAACGCGCCAGCTTCTTCGACGGCATGGCCGGCAATATCGCTGGTATCGACGCCCGGCTGACGCCCGACCTCGACGACGCCGCGATCACGCGTTTCCTTGCGACGCGCAGGCGGCTCGACCGCGTCGCGATCAGGCACACCGTCGGGATGGACGATATGATCGAAGGCGAGGGCGGCATCGCCGATTTCAGAGAAAATGCCGGCGCGCGCTATTTCAAGCTCAAGCTGAACGGCGATCCCGCGCATGACGGGGCGCGGCTGGCGCGGATCGGCAAGGAGCTGGCAACGCTGCCTTATCCGACGAAGCTCACGCTCGACGCCAATGAGCAATATGCCGACCTCGCGGCGCTGACTGCGCTGGTCGATCGGCTCGACCATGACGCGACGCTGGCGCCGATCGCGGCAAACCTGCTCTACATCGAGCAACCGATGCCGCGTGACATCACCAAGGCGTCGCCCCTTGGCGCACTGGCCGCGCGCAGCTTCATCATCGACGAGGCCGACGACTCCTACGAAGCATTCCCGGCGGCGCGGGCGCTGGGCTATTGCGGCATCTCCTCGAAATCCTGCAAGGGCATCTACAAGTCGATCATCAACGCGACCCGCGCGGCGGCGTGGAGCGCGGACGGCGGAACGTACTTCATCAGCGGCGAGGACCTGACCTGCCAGGCCGGGCTTGCCGTGCAGCAGGATCTCGCGCTCGGCGCGCTGATCGGCGTCACCCATGCCGAGCGCAACGGGCACCATTATGTCGACGGCTTTGCCGAGACCCCGGGCGTGGAGGCCGAAGGCTTCTTTGCCGCGCATCCCGACCTCTACAGGCGCGACGGCGCAAAAGTGCGCCTCGCGATCCATGACGGCGATCTCCTGACGGGATCGCTGACCGTATCAGGCTTTGCCAGCGCCGTTCATCCGGACTGGTCCACCATGCAGCCGCTCAAGCGGCCAACACCACGTGTTTCGCAGGAGCAAGCAGGATGACCACCAAACGCCTCGGCCTGATCATGAACGGCGTCACCGGCCGGATGGGGCTCAACCAGCATCTGATCCGCTCGATCGTCGCGATCCGCGAGCAGGGCGGCGTGCTGCTCGGCAACGGCGACCGCATAATGCCCGATCCGATCCTGGTTGGCCGCGATGCCGAGAAGGTCGGCGCATTGGCGAAGCGCTACAGCATCGAGCGCCACACCACCGATCTCGACCGCGCGCTGGCCGACAAGGCCGACGTCGTGTTCTTCGACGCCGCGACCACGCAGGCGCGGCCGTCGCTGCTGACCAAGGCGATCAACGCCGGCAAGCATGTCTATTGCGAGAAGCCGATTGCGACCAATCTGGAAGAGGCGGTCGAGGTGGTGAAGCTCGCCAATGCCAAGGGCCTCAAGCACGGCACGGTGCAGGACAAGCTGTTTTTGCCGGGGTTGAAGAAGCTCGCGTTCCTGCGCGACTCCGGCTTCTTCGGCCGCATGCTCTCGGTGCGCGGCGAGTTCGGCTACTGGGTGTTCGAGGGCGGCTGGCAGGAGGCGCAGCGGCCGTCATGGAACTATCGCTCTGAAGACGGCGGCGGCATTATCCTCGACATGGTCTGTCACTGGCGCTACGTGCTCGACAATCTCTTTGGCGAGGTCGAGAGCGTGGTCTGCATCGGCAACACCGACATTCCCGAGCGCTACGACGAGAAGGGCAAAAAGTACCAGGCGACCGCCGACGATTCCGCCTATGCCACCTTCAAGCTGAAGGGCGGCGTGATCGCGCATATCAACATGAGTTGGGTGACGCGGGTCTATCGCGACGACCTCGTCGCCTTCCAGGTCGACGGCACCCACGGCTCGGCGGTTGCGGGCCTCACCGACTGCATGATCCAGGCGCGCCAGGCGACGCCGCGGCCGGTGTGGAATCCGGACGAGAAGCGGCTGCACGATTTCTACGCCGACTGGCAGAAGCTGCCCGACAACGTCGTCTACGACAACGGCTTCAAGGAGCAGTGGGAGATGTTCATCCGCCACGTCTGCGAGGATGCGCCCTACAAGTACACGCTGCTCGAAGGCGCCAAGGGCGTGCAGCTCGCCGAATGCGCGCTGAAGAGCTGGAAGGAACGGCGCTGGATCGACGTCGCGCCGATCGTCGTCTGAGAAAGGACTTTGTTATGAACAAGCCAGTCCTGCCGATATCCTCGCTGTCCTTGAAGCTGCCGACGGCGGATGGCGGCATCGAGACCTATCGTCTCGCCGCCTCGCGGAGCTTTCCGGCGAAGCTCGAGGGCACGCTGAACCGCGTCGCCTTCTCGGCGGCGCATGTGGTGGCCGATCCGCGCGCCGACGTCGACCCGTGGCTTACGGCCGCGATCGACTGGGACCGCACCATTGCGTTCCGCGAGCACGTCTGGGATCTCGGGCTCGGCGTCGCCGAGGCGATGGACACCGCGCAACGCGGCATGGGGCTGGACTGGGCGACCTCGCTGGAACTGATCCAGCGCTCGGTGACGGCTGCGAAGGCCAGGGGCAACGCGCTGGTGTTTTCCGGCGCCGGCACCGACCATCTCGCGGTCGAGGACGCAAAGTCGATCGACGAGGTGATCCGCGCCTATGAGGAGCAGATCGCGGCGGTCGAGAAGGCCGGCGGCCGCATCATCCTGATGGCCTCGCGCGCACTGGCAAAGCTCGGCAAGCGCGCGGAGGACTACGCAAAAGTTTACGACCGCGTGCTGTCGCAGGTGCGCGAGCCCGTGATCATCCACTGGCTTGGCGACATGTTCGATCCGGCGCTGTCGGGCTACTGGGGCACCGCCGACCTCGACCGGGCGATGGACACCGCGGTTGCGATCATCAACGCCAACGCGGCCAAGGTCGACGGCGTCAAAGTCTCGCTGCTCGACAAGCAGCGCGAGATCGACATGCGGCGGCGGCTCGATGCCCGCGTGAAGATGTACACCGGCGACGACTTCAACTATGCCGAACTGATCGCCGGTGACGACAAGGGATTTTCCCACGCGCTGCTCGGCATCTTCGATGCGATCGCGCCGGCGGCGTCCTATGCGCTGTCGCGGCTGGCGGCGGGGGACGAGGCTGGCTTCCACGACGTGCTGGGCCCGACGGTGCCGCTGTCGCGCCACATCTTCAAGGCGCCGACCCGGTTCTACAAGACCGGCATCGTGTTCATGGCCTACCTCAACGGGCACCAGGACCACTTCACCATGGTCGGCGGGCAGGAGAGCGCGCGCTCGACGTTGCATCTCGCCGAGCTGTTCCGGCTCGCCGACAAGGCCGGGCTGCTCGCCAATCCGGAGCTTGCCACGCGCCGGATGACGACCATCCTCGCCACCCGCGGCGTAGAGCCCTGATGCGCGACTTTTCCAACGACCATCGCTGGCTGTCGCTGAACACGGCGACGGTCCGCAAGCAGGGCGATCTGGTCGCCATCATCGAGGCCTGCGCGCGCCACGGCATCCGCGCCATCGATCCCTGGCGCGACCAGGTCGCTGCCATCGGCCTGGAGCGTGCGGTGCGCGCGGTGAAGGACGCCGGGCTCGAGTTGTCCGGCTATTGCCGCGGCGGAATGTTCCCGGCGGACGCCGCGCGTCGGGCCGAGGCGCGCGACGACAACCGCCGCGCGGTGGACGAGGCCGCGGCGCTCGGCGCGCCCTGCATCGTGCTGGTGGTCGGCGGCCTGCCGCAATATTCGCGGCCAGGCAGCGCGCCGTCCAAGGACATCGCGGCGGCGCGCAGCCAGGTCCATGACGGCATCGCCGAGATGCTGGAATATGCAAAACAGGCAAAACTGCCGCTGGCGATCGAGCCGCTGCATCCGGCCTATGCCGCCGACCGCGCCTGCGTCAACACCACAAAGCATGCGCTCGACATCTGCGACGCGCTCGATCCCGCCCGGAGCGGCGCCATCGGCGTCGCGCTCGACGTCTATCACATCTGGTGGGATCCGGAGCTGATGGCCCAGATCGCGCGCGCCGGCAGGGATCGGCTGCTCGCCTTCCACGTCTGCGACTGGCTGGTGCCCACCAAGGATATCCTCAACGACCGCGGCATGATGGGCGACGGCGTGATCGACATCAAATCGGTGCGATCAGCGGTCGAAGCGCAGGGCTTTGCCGGCTATTCGGAGATCGAGATTTTTTCGAATGACTGGTGGACCAAGCCGATGGATGAGGTGTTGCGCACCTGCATCGATCGGCACTGCACGGTGGTCTGACCGCAACGCTCGTTCGGTGGACAAGGCGAAGCGTGCCCGTTATTCCGGTGGGCAGTGCGTGGCTGGGAAAGCCGTCGCACGCCGCCGCCCGGATCGGAGCACGAGATGCGTTTGAGCGATTGCCACAATTTCCATGATTTCCGCGAGCTGGCGCGGCGCCGGCTGCCGGGGCCGATCTTCAACTATATCGACGGCGGCGCGGACGACGAGGCGACGCTCCGGCAGAACACCGCGAGCTTCGAACGCTGCGACCTGGTGCCCAATGTCCTGCGCGGCGTGGAGAATGTCGATCTCTCGGTCACCGTGATGGGGCAGAAGCTGGCGACGCCGTTCTATTGCTCGCCGACCGCGCTGCAACGGTTGTTTCACTATCAGGGCGAGCGCGCCGTCGCCGCCGCGGCGGCGAAATACGGCACGATGTTCGGCGTGTCCTCGCTCGGCACCACCAGCCTCGAGGAATTGCGCAAGGCGCACGACACGCCGCAGGTCTACCAGTTCTACTTCCACAGGGATCGTGGCCTGAACTCGGCGATGATGCGGCGCGCCAAGCAGGCCGGCGTCAACGTGATGATGCTGACGGTCGACAGCATCACCGGCGGCAACCGCGAGCGCGATCTGCGCACCGGGTTTTCGATCCCGTTCCGTCTGACGCTCGGCGGCATGCTGCAATTCGCCATCAAGCCGGCCTGGGCCATCAACTACCTCACCCATGAAAGTTTCAAGCTGCCGCAGCTCGACGAGCACGTCGACATGAGCGGCGGCGCGATGTCGATCGGACGTTACTTTACGGAAATGCTTGACCCCGCGATGCGATGGGACGACGTCGCCGACATGGTCCGGCAATGGAACGGCCAGTTCTGCCTGAAGGGCATCGTCTCGGTCGAGGATGCCAAGCGCGCCGTCGAGATCGGCTGCACCGGCATCATCCTGTCCAACCATGGCGGCCGGCAGCTTGACGGCTCGCGGGCGGCGTTCGATCAGCTGGCCGAGATCGTCGATGCCGTCGGCGACCGGATCGACGTGATGATGGACGGCGGCATTCAGCGCGGCACCCATGTGCTGAAGGCACTGTCGCTCGGCGCCAAGGCGGTCGGTCTCGGGCGCTTCTATCTCTATCCGCTGGCGTCGGCCGGCCAGGCCGGCGTCGAGCGCGCGCTCGGACTGATGCAGGCCGAGCTGGTGCGCGACATGCGGCTGATGGGGTGCTCCTCGATCAGCCAGCTCTCGCGCGCAAACTTGCGGTTCCGATAGCTGTGATCCAGATCGCGAGCCGGTCTCAGGGGCTCGCGACCTGCTGCAGCGTATTGAAGCGTGCTTTCTGCTCGCTGCTCAGCGTGGCATAGAATTCGTCCAGTGCAGGCTGGATCAACTGCGCGGCCTTCTGCATGGCCTCGAGCCGGTGCTGCATCGCTTCGAGCCGGCCGATCGGCGTCAGCGGCAGGTCGTTTGGGCAGGCTGCCTGCAGGCCCGCTATCGCCTTTGTTGTCGCATCGCTCAGGCGCTCGAGCGCGTCCTTTTGCTTGCCTGCCGGATGAAGCGAGGCCTCGATCCGGTTGATCGGCAGTTGGGCCAGGTCGGATTTCGAATCGCCGCAACTTCCGGCTTGCGCGTTCGCCTCCTGCTGTTGCGGCGAACGCTCGCCGACATGTGGACCGAGCGCATTGAAGCGGGCCTGTTGCTCGTCGCTGAGTGAGCTGTAGAAACTCTCCAGGGCGGGCCGCACGATTTTGATCGCCTCGAGCGTCGCGCTGATGCGGTTCAGCATCGACCGCAAGCGGCCGGGTGGCGTCATCGCATAGCTGTCCGCGCAGGAGTCCTTGAAGACATCCGCGGCCCTCGCCGCGGCGGTCTTCAAGTCGTCGAGCAGGGCACGCTGCTGCTGGTTCGGCCGTACCGCCCGCGCGATGTCGGCAAGCGGCCAGGCCGTGACGCCCCTGTCCGGCTCCCCGCACAACTGCCTGATTGCCTGCGGGCTCGTGTCGGCGCGTTGACGGGGCCGATAGCGGCCTGCGGTCGCCGGATAGTCGCCAGGGTAGGTGCTGGCATAAGCGGAGTACGGGCTGTTGGTGTCCCAGAACACCGTGTCGACGAAGTCGTCATAGGCGTAGGCCCAATAGCCGGGCTCGTAGGCATAGGACCAGAACGTGTAGTCAAAGATGTCCGAATAGGCGTAAGGCCAGAACACCGGGCCAAGCCACGCCACGAACGCCGCACGATTGCCGCGTCGCCAGGCATGCCGGGGCGCCCAGCCGGCTTGGCGCGCGGCAAGTGCCGCCTGGGTTTGCGCTCCCGCCTGCTCGCGGAAATGCGCGGCAAATCGCTCGCGCTGAGCGGCCTGCGTCGCCGCCGTGGTCGCGGCGGCGACCCCAACTGTCGCTGCCGGCCCCAATCGCTGCTGGCGCGCAACGTCGGCCTGCTGCGCGTGCTGCTCACGTTGCAGCAAACGGTTCTGCGCCTGCAGCTGCCGGTCGTGGATGCGTTGCGCGCGCGCACCGTCGACCTTTTGCGTCTGCAACTGCTGCACGCGCTGTTGCAGCCGATCGATCCGGGTTTGCCGTTCTGCGGTCTGGCGCGAGAGGCTCTCACGCTGCCGCTGCTGCGCGGTCTGCTGGCGCTGCTGGATCAACTGCTGCCGCTCCTGCGCGCGCTGTTGAATGCGCTCCGTCGGCGACGGCCGCTCGCTTAAGCGCGACGGTGGGCTCGGGCGTGATGGCGCCGCCAGATGCGGAGCCGGGCGCTGCGGCGGTGCCGCACGACGGAATTCGGGGCGCGGCGCTGCGGGGCGCGGCGCGGCTATGTGGGGAGCCTGGCGCGGTGACGGAGCGGCGAAATGCGGTGCCGGGCGCGGCGGCGCCATCGCTGGTCGCTGAGGGGCATGGAACGAAGGTGCGGCCGGCCGAGCCATTGCAGGCGGTCTAGCCATTGCGGGAGGGGCGGCGTGCACCATCGGGGCGGCAGGACGTGCCATCGCGGGCGGCGCGGCAGGCCTTGCCGCCTGTCCCGGCGGTCCGCCTCTTCCGTGTGGTTGAGCGGCCGCGCCGCTCGCCGCGAGCATCGAGACGCCAATCACAAATGCAACAAGTCTAACGCGACGGCAAAGCATGAGCGTAGCTCTCCGTTCACCAGTCGCCCATAGCGCTTCAACGCGCAGGCGTGAGATTCGTTCGTTGTGGCCACAGCCGGTTGCGGTCTTCCGATGCAGGGAACCGTCAGGAGACCTCTCGTGTGAGAGCAGCCGCGATCCGCTCGAGCGCCAAGTCGACCTGATCGCCCGCGGGGAAGTGCCTTGGCCGTGCCGGGAAATGCGTCAGGTGTTGATGCTGCACGGCACGCTGAGGAAGCCGCGGAAGCGAACCCGGCCGCCGCGCACCGGCACACCGTCGAGCGCGTAGTTCGGGAAGCGCGCCAGGAAGCGCGAGATCGCGACCGCGCCCTCGAGCCGGGCCAGCGCCATGCCGGCGCATTGATGCGCGCCGGTGCCGAAGGCGAGGTGGCGGTTCGGCGTCCGCGCGACGTCGAAGCGTTCGGGGTCAGGGAATTGGGCGCCATCGCGGTTGGCGGCGCCGATGCACAGCGTCACCAGCGTGCCCGCCGGCAGCTTGACGCCGCCGAGCTCGATCTCCTCGACGATCATGCGGTTGCCGAGCTGGTTCGAGCTCTCGTAGCGAAGCATTTCCTCGACCGCTGATTTGATCAGGTCGGGCTGCTCGATCAGCCGCTGTTTCTCGTCCGGGTTCTCGGTCAGCGTGACCAGCCCGTTGCCGATCAGATTGGTCGTGGTCTCGTGGCCGGCATTGAGCAGGAAGATGCAGTTGTGCAGCAGCTCCTTGGCGGTCAGCCGCTCGCCATTGTCCTCGCCTTGAATCAGCCGGGTCAGCACGTCGCGGTCCGGATTGCCGGGCTTGGCGCGGCGGCGCTCGACCAGGGTTTCGAGATAGGCGAGAAAATCCTTCACCGCAGTGTTGCCGCGGTCGAACGCCTCCTTGCTGATCACAGGCTCCAGCGCACCCAAAATCGCCAGCGACCAGTCGCGCAGCGGCTCGCGCTCGTCATGCGGCACGTCGAGCAGATTGCCGATCACCTCGACGGGGATCGCGGAGGCGAAATCGCCGATCAACTCGAAGCTCTCTTTCTTGGCGATGCGGTCGAGCAGACTGTCGACCAGTGCGATCAGGTCGCCCTCCATGCCGGCGATTGCACGCGGCGACAAAGCGCCCATGATCAGCCGCCGCACGCGGGTGTGCGCCGGTGGGTCGTTGAACACCAGGCTGGTGGTGTGGTGCTCGTACAGCAGCGAGTCGCCGTATTTCGGCAAAAACTCCTTCTTCTTGTCGGACGAGAACGCCTTGGTGTTCTTGTAGGCGGTGACGAGATCGTCGTAGCGGGTCAGGAAGTAGCAGCCGTTCGGCATCAGCTTGACCGGCGCGTTCTCCCGCAGCGCGCGATAGGTCGGATAGGGATTGGCGTAGAATTCGCCCGTCAGCTTTTCGAGGTCGAAACCGTCCGCCAGCTCTCGCGCGTGCATCGTCATTCCCGGATGCCCATATTAGTTTCACGTGCAACTATCGTAAGCTGCGTGCTCCCGCCACGCAAATACAATTTGCGAGCCGCGCGGAACAGCGCGCTGCTCCATGCGGTGCGAGCAAATCGCAGAGCCATATGCGGTTTTGCGCTTTGATGCGACGCGCGCGCCCCTCTACAGTCCGCCCAAACAGTCTGACAACCGGAAACGCCTGATGCATGCCCGTGCCGAGACCGCGGCCTCCTGGCCCGAGGAGATTTTTTCCATATTGCAGCGCTTCGAGGTACGGCAGGTGCCCTATGTGCCGGATGCCGGCCATTCGGAACTGATCGAGCGCGTGCTCGGCTCTCCGGCGATGCGCGGCATCGCGCTGACGACGGAGGAGGAGGGCGTGGCGCTGCTGGCAGGCGCCTGGGCCGGCGGCCAGCGCGGCGTGCTGCTGATGCAGTCGAGCGGCGTCGGCAATTGCATCAACATGCTGTCGCTGGTGCAGATCTTCCGCTTTCCCTTCCTCACGCTGGTGACGATGCGCGGCGAGTGGGGCGAGTTCAATCCCTGGCAGGTGCCGATGGGCTCGAACACGCAAGGGATTCTCGAACTCGCCGGCATCAAGGTGCTGCGCGCCTCGCACCCCGGCGAGGTCCGCGAGGTCGTCGAGGCCGGCGCCGCGCAGGCCTACAACGCCTGCACGCCCACCGCCGTCCTGCTGTCGCAGCGCCTGATCGGGGCAAAGGTCTTCACCAAATGAGCAAAGCCAATCTCCTCGACCGCCGCGCCGTCGTTGCCGAACTGCTCAAGGAGCGCGGCGGCGCCATCGCCGTCGGCGGCCTCGGCGCCTCCACCTACGACATCGCCGCCGCCGGCGACCACGACCGCAACTTCTATCTGTGGGGCGGCATGGGCGGCGCGGTGATGATCGGGCTCGGGCTGGCGCTGGCCCAGCCGGCGCTGCCGGTGGTCGTGATCACCGGCGACGGCGAGATGCTGATGGGCATGGGCGGCCTGGCTACGGTCGGCCTGCAGCAGCCGAAAAACCTCTCGATCATCGTGCTGGATAACGAGGCCTATGGCGAGACCGGCGGCCAGGCCAGCCACACCGGCGGCTCCGCGGACCTCGTCGGCGTCGCCAAAGCGTGCGGAATACGGGATAGCAAGGCGATCATGACGATGGCTGAGGTCGAGGCTTTTGCCTCGTCTTTACAGGATGTTACGGCCGGGCCGCGGTTCGCCAGCGCGAAGATCGACGCCGCCAATCTGGAACGCGTGCTGTCCAGCCGCGACGGCACTTACATTGTGAATCGTATCCGAGGGTCTCTCGGCCACAGTCCGATATAAAATGACTTTCGCGGTGCAATAGAACCTTGACTTTTGGTAAAGTGAGTGATTACTCACGACCCAAATGTCTACCTTACGCATGACGAGTGATTTGCGGCGTCAGTTGATCCTGAGCGCTGCAAAACGATGTTTCGCCCGGAACGGCTTCGCCGGCACCACGACCAAGAGCGTGGCGGCCGCCGCTGCCATTTCGGAAGGCCTGCTGTTCAAGCACTTCCCGTCCAAGGCGGCGCTCTACGCCGAGATCCTTGCCGAGGAATGCGAAGCGGATCCCGATCTCGCCCATCTGCTGGGACAGGAACCCTCGACCGCGACGCTGGTCGAGCTGGTGCAGGGCATGGTCGGCCACTTCATGCAGCTGCGCGACGCGCCAGACCAGGAAGAGGCGCAGCGGATGCGGCTGATGGTGACCAGCCATCTCGACGACGGCGAATTCGCGCGGCTGCTCTACGACAAGGTCGGCAAGCTGATCGGCCCGACCTTCGCCGCCTCGCTCGAGCGCGCGGTCGCCGCCGGTGACGCTGCACAGATCGGCGACGAGCCGCTCAACCTGTTCTGGTTTGCGCATCACACCGTGCTGATGGCCGCGCTGACCCAGCTCCCTGCGACACCATGTCTCCCCTACGGCGATGCCGCTGCGGCCGAGCGGCAGCTTTGCCAGTTCATCCTGCGCGGAATCGGACTTACCGAAGCCGCAATCTCAACTCATTTGGGCCGCCAGCCGTCACCGAGTCAGGGAAAGTCGGTAACTGCAGAAAGTGCATGAAATGAACATTCAGTCCGAAAGCCACATCTCGGGGCAACCGATCAAGGAGAAACCCGCCAAGCGTCCGGTCCGCATGGTGCGCTGGTTCATCATCGTGAGCTTGCTGCTGGTGGTGCTGGTCGGCGGCCTCGTCGGCTTCAACGCCTTCCGCAGCCATATGATCGCGCAGTTCTTCGCCAACAACAAGCCGCCGCCGGCGAGCGTCACCGCGGTCGAGGCGAAGACCGAGCTGATTCCGAACCTGCTCACCGCGGTCGGCGATCTCGTCGCGGTGCATCAGGTCAACGTCACCACCGACGTGTCGGGCCGCATCACCGACATCCTGTTCACGGCCGGCAGCCATGTGAAGGCGGGCACCCCGCTGGTGCAGCTGTTCGACGCCCCGGAGCAGGGCGACCTCGCCAGCTTCAAGGCGCAGGCGACCGTCGGCGAGCTGCAGCTCGACCGCGCCAAGCAGCTCGCGTCGCGCCAGTTCGGGCCGCAATCCACTGTCGATACCGCGCAAGCGGCTTACGACCAGGCCAAGGCGGGTATTGCCAAGACCGAAGCGCTGATCTCGCAGAAGCTGGTGCGTGCGCCATTCGAGGGTGACCTCGGCGTTCGCATGGTCGAAGTCGGCCAGTACCTGACCGCGGGCACGCAGATCGTGTCGCTGACCGATCTGTCGGTGCTGTACGCAAACCTGACCGCCACCGAGAAGCAGAGCTCGCAGATCAAGGTCGGCCAAACCGTGCGGGTCAAGGTCGACGCCTATCCGGGCCGGATCTTCGAGGGCAAGATCACCACCATCGAGCCGCAGATCCAGACCGATACCCGCAACATCCGGGTCCAGGCGACGATCCAGAATCCGGATCGGATCCTCAAGCCCGGCATGTTCGCGACCACCACGATCGTGCTGCCGGACAACCCGCCCGTCGTCACCGTCCCGGAAACGGCGGTTGACTACACGCTGTACGGCGACTCCGTGTTCCTGATCACCGAGAAGAAGGGTGAGGACGGCAAGACCACGCTGACCGCCGACCGCACCTTCGTGAAGACCGGCAACCGCGCCGAGGGCCATGTCGAGATCCTGAAGGGCCTGAAGGCCGGCGACAAGGTCGTCGCGGTCGGACAGATCAAGCTGCAGTCCGGCATGCCGGTTGCGATCTCGACCGATCCGCCGCCGCCGGTTCCGGCCGAGCCGCCGCGCTACTGATTAACAATGATAAGGCTCCGCAAAGAGAGCGACCTCCGATCCACCTCGCCCCGCTTGCGGGGAGAGGTCGAAATTCAGGCACAGCCTGAATTTCGGGTGAGGGGGACTCTCCGCGAGCTGATCTCTCACCGCATCTTCGCGGACGAAGCCCCTCACCCCAGCCCTCTCCCCGTAAGAACGGGGAGAGGGAGAAGGTGGTCGCTCCGACCAGACAGAATTCGTAACGACCTCGTTCACTCGGATATTCACGATGGCCTTCACTGATATTTTCATCAAGCGCCCGGTGCTGTCGGTCGTCGTCAGCCTGCTGATCCTCTTGATCGGCCTCCGCGCGGCGATGGTGCTGCCGATCCGGCAATATCCGAACCTGTCGAACACCGTCGTGACGATCACGACGTCGTATCCTGGTGCGTCGCCCGAATTGATCAACGGCTTCATCACCACGCCGATCGAGCAGGCCGTCGCCTCGGCGGAAGGCGTCGACTACATGACGTCGAACTCGGTGCTCGGCACCTCGACGATCCAGGTCTACATCAAGCTCAATCACGATCCGAATCAGGCGCTGACCGAGGTGCTGGCCAAGGTCAACTCGGTCAAATATTTGATCCCGAAGGAATCCTTCGACCCGGTCGTGACCAAGGCGACCGGCGACACCATCGCGGTGATGTATCTCGGCTTCTCCAGCGAGGAGCTCAGCGGATCGGCGATTTCCGACTACCTGACCCGCGTCGTGCAGCCGGTGCTCTCGACGGTCGACGGCGTCGCCTCCGCCGACATCCTCGGCGGCCAGACCTTCGCGATGCGCGTCTGGCTCGATCCGATCCGGATGGCCGGACGCGGCGTGTCGCCGAACGATGTCGCGGCTGCGATCGCCGCCAACAACTTCCAGGCGGCCGCCGGCCAGACCAAGGGCTTCTTCATCGTCTCCAACGTCTCGGCCAACACCGACCTGCAGAACATCGATCAGTTCAAGCGCATGATCGTGAAGTCGAAGGACGGCGGCTTCGTGCGCATCGAGGATATCGCGACCGTGGAGCTCGCGGCGCAGAGCACCGATGCCAGCGTCGCCTTCAACGGCGAGCATGCGATCTTCATCGGCATCAAGGCGACGCCGCAGGGCAACCCGCTGAGCCTCGTGAAGGGCGTCCGCGCCCTGTTCCCGGACCTCGAGCGCAATTTGCCGCCGTCGATGAAGATGAAGGTGGCCTACGATTCCACCAAGTTCATCCAGTCGTCGATCGACGAGGTCGAGAAGACGCTCGGTGAAGCGGTGTTGATCGTGGTCGTCGTGATCTTCCTGTTCCTGGCCTCGATCCGTTCGGTGATCATTCCGGTCGTCACCATTCCGCTGTCGCTGGTCGGCGTCTGCATCCTGATGCTGGCCGCCGGCTTCAGCTTCAACCTGCTGACGCTGCTCGCGATGGTGCTGGCGATCGGCCTCGTGGTCGATGACGCCATCGTGGTGGTGGAAAATATCCATCGGCATCTCGAGGAGGGGATGCCACCGGTGCAGGCATCGCTGAAGGGCGCCCGCGAAATTGTCGGTCCGGTCATCTCGATGACCATCACGCTCGCCGCGGTGTACGCGCCGATCGGTTTCCTCGGCGGCGTCACCGGCACGCTGTTCCGCGAATTCGCCTTCACGCTGGCCGGCTCGGTCATCGTCTCGGGGGTGATCGCGCTGACGCTGTCGCCGATGATGTGCTCGGTGTTCCTCAAGAGCGCCGAAGAAGGGCGTTTCTCCAGGCTGGTCAATCGCGTGTTCGGTTCGATCACCCGCGGCTATGGCCGCATGCTCGACCGCTCGCTCGACTATCGGCCGATCACCGCGCTGTTCGCGCTGACCATCCTCGGCCTGGTCGGCTTCCTCTACATGCACACGCAGAAGGAGCTCGCGCCGCAGGAGGACCAGGGCATCGTGTTCGCGGTGACCAAGGCGCCGAAATACGCCAACATCGACTACATCGACCACTACGGCGACAAGATGGACAAGGAGTTCCAGAAGTTTCCGGAGACCGATCTGCGCTTCGTGCTGAACGGCATCACCGGCCCGCAGGGCGGCTTTGCCGGAATGCTGCTCAAGCCCTGGGATGAGCGCAAGCGCAGTGCGCAGACGCTGCAGCCGCTGGTGCAGGCCGAGCTGTCGAAGATCGAAGGCATCAACGCCTTTGCGTTCAGCCTGCCGCCGCTGCCCGGCGGCCCCGGCGGCCTGCCGGTGCAGATGGTGATCAGCTCGACCGCGACCTTCCAGCAGGTGTTCGACCAGATGAACAAGCTGAAGGACGCCGCGCGCAAGAGCGGCCTGTTCATCGTCTCCGACAGCGACCTCGACTTCAACCAGCCGGTGGTTCGCGTCAAGGTCGATCGCACCAAGGCCAGCGACCTCGGCATCACCATGCAGTCGATCGGCAACGCGCTGGCGACGTTGCTCGGCGGCAACTACGTCAACCGCTTCAACCTGGAGGGACGGTCCTATCAGGTGATCCCGCAGGTGCCGCGCGCCGCCCGTCTCGCGCCGGAGTCGTTCGACAACTACTATGTGCCGAGCGCGACCGGGGCCCTGGTGCGGCTCTCGACCGTGGTCTCGGTCGAGACCGGCGTCGATCCGAACGCACTGACGCACTACAACCAGCTCAACTCGTCGACCTTCCAGGCGGTGCCGATGCCTGGCGTCTCGATGGGGCAGGCGGTCGAGTTCCTGCAGAATGAAGCCAAGAAGCTGCCGTCCGGCTTCAGCTACGACTTCCTGGCGGACTCCCGGCAATATGTCCACGAAGGCAGCCAGCTGATGGTCACCTTCGCGTTCGCCATCATCATCATCTTCCTGGTGCTGGCGGCGCAGTTCGAGAGCCTGCGCGATCCGTTCGTGATCATGATCAGCGTGCCGATGGCGATCGTCGGCGCCCTGATCCCGCTGTTCTTCGGCGTTGCGACCATGAACATCTACACCCAGGTGGGCCTCTTGACGCTGGTCGGACTGATCACCAAGCACGGCATCCTGATGGTGGAGTTCGCCAACGAGCTGCAGCTCAACGAAAAGCTCGACCGCCGCTCGGCGATCGAGATGGCGGCCAGCATCCGGCTGCGTCCGATCCTGATGACGACGGCGGCGATGGTCACCGGCCTGCTGCCGCTGCTGACGGCCACGGGCGCCGGCGCCGCCAGCCGCTTCTCGATCGGTCTCGTCGTGGTGGCCGGCATGACGATCGGCACGCTGTTCACCCTGTTCGTGCTGCCGATGGTCTACACCGTGATTGCGACCGACCACGAGGCGGCGTCCCGTTCGGACCGGGCCAAGCAGATCGCCGATTTCGATCTCGGCGGCAGCGGTCATCCGGGCGCGTTGAAACCGACCTGAGCCCTCCAAGCTCATGCTCGCAGGAAAGGCGGCACTGGCGAAAGCCACTGCCGCCTTTTCTTTGTCTCGTGGTATCCTCGAAACTCGGGCGGCAGCACGTGCGGCGCCCGACAAGATCTGGGAGGAACAGACATGGTGAGCGACTTCGCAGCGGGCAATTACCGGTTCATTCCCGCCGTCTTCCAATACTCAAGCGGCGCGCAGGCGAGCGCCGGCTACGAGATCGAGCGGGTGCGCTTCGACCGCCTGCTGCCGCTCGCCGAGGGCTTTGCGCGGATCGCGGCCTATATTCAGGGCGCGGGGCGGCCGCTGACCTCGTTCTGCGCCTGCGAGCTGCGTTCGCCCGCCGCCTTCACCGAGGACGGCTTTCGCGCATTCAACCAGCACTATGTCAAGACGCTCGCGGAGTGGGGCGTCTATGACGGCAGCAGCGACCCGGTGGCGCGCAGCAATGTCTGCCCCGAGATCGATCCGCCGTCCGAGCCGTCGTTCTACGCCTTTTCGTTTACGCGGCCGAGCGCGAGCACAGCGCCATCCTTCGTGATCGCGGGCGGTGCCGAAGCCCGCGGCGGCGCCGGCAGCTATCCCGAGCGCATCGTGCGCTACCGTGATCTCAGCCCCGAGGCGTGGCGCGAGAAGGTCCGCTTCACGGCGAGCGAGATGGAGCGCCGCCTTGCCGAGTTCGGCTTCAGCTGGGCGGAGACCACCAACGTACAGGCCTACACCGTGCACGACATCCATCCCGTCATCGTCGACGAACTGGTCCGCCGCGGCGCCACCCGCTCCGGCCTGACCTGGCACTTCTGCCGCCCGCCGGTGGTCGATCTCGAATACGAGATGGATTGCCGGCGCGTGCTGCGCGAGGTGGTGATTTAGGTCTGTCTCCCCGTCATTGCGAGGAGCGAAGCGACGAAGCAATCCATCGTTCCGCATACGCGGTGGCATGGATTGCTTCGCTCCGCTCGCAATGACGTGGATGGGCTTGCCCTAATCCAACCCCGTCATCCCCGCGCAAAGGCTTCGCCTTTGTCGCTGGAGGTGCGAGTCTCTTCGGCGAGCCTCGAAGGATGAATCGGCCCGGCTGGTGGCCGTCGATCCTTCGAGGCTCGCAAGGGCTCGCACCTCAGGATGGCGGGGAAAAATAGGCACTCGCGGCGAACGGCAAGAAACCCTACCGCGCCTTCGGGTCCAGCGCGTCGCGCAGACCGTCGCCGACCAAATTGAACGACAGCACGACGAGGAAGATCGCAAGTCCCGGCCAGATCGCCATCCACGGCGCGCTGGTGAGGAAGCGCTGAGCGGCGTTGAGCATGCTGCCCCAGGAGGGCGCCGGCGGCTGCTGGCCGAGGCCGAGGAAGGAGAGCGCGGCTTCGGCGATGATCGCGGCGGCGATCGACAGCGTCGCCTGCACCAAAAGCGCCGGCAAAATGTTCGGCAGGATGTGGACCAGCGCGATGCGCCAGCGCGGATTGCCCATGGCGCGCGCGGCCTCGATGTAGTCCTCGACCTTGACGCTCAGCACCTGGCCGCGGGTCAGGCGGATGAAGATAGGGGTCGCCGAGATGCCGATCGCGATCATCGCATTGCCGAGGCTCGGCCCGAGGAAGGCGGCGAGCGCGATCGCCAGGATCAGGAACGGGCAGGCCAGCATCGCATCGGTGACGCGGCTGATCAGCGCGTCGATGAAGCCGCCGCGATAGCCGGCGAGCAGCCCGAGCGGCACGCCGATCGCGAGCGCGATGCCGACCGAGATCACGCCGGCAAGCAGCGAGGCGCGGGCGCCGAACACGACGCGCGCGAGCACGTCGCGGCCGAGCTCGTCGGTGCCGAACCAGTGCTGCACTGAGGGTGCCTTGCGCACCAGCGACCAGCTGGTCGCGATCGGATCGTAGGGCACGATCAGCGCGGCGAACACCGCCATCAGGACGAAGATCGCGATCACGGCGAGGCCGAGCACCGCGCCCTTGCGCCGGATCAGCCGGCGCCAGGCGCGCCGCGCCGGGCTTTCCAGCGTTTCGGCGGCGGCAAGGGGGACGGTTGCGAGTGCAGCATCGGTCATCGCATCAGCCCCGCAGCCGCGGATTGACCAGGATGTAGGCGATATCGGCGATCAGGTTCAGCGTGATGTAGATCGTCGCCGTGGTCAGCACCACGCCCTGCACCACGGCGTAGTCGCGGTTGAACACGGCATCGACGATCAGCTTGCCGAAGCCGGGGATCGAAAAAATCTGCTCGGTCAGCACCGCGCCGGACAGCAGCGTGCCGAGCTCGAGTGCGCCGAGCGTGATGATCGGCGTGAGCGCGTTGCGCATCGCGTGCTTGAGGATCACGGTGCGCTCGGCGAGGCCCTTGGCGCGCGCGGTGCGGACATAGTCGCTCTCCAGCACCTGCAGCATCGCACTCCGCGTGTGGCGCATCAGGATCGCGGCGATGGCGTTGCCGAGCACGAAGGCCGGCATGATGGTGGCGGCAATGCTGGCGCGCCAGTTCTCGGTCAGCGGCACGTAGCCGGAGGCGGGCAGCCAGCCGAGTTCGATCGAGAACAGGAAGATCAGCATGATGCCGAGCCAGAAATTCGGCGTCGAGATGCCCCACAGCGCGAACAGATTGGCGCCGTAATCCCAGGCGGAGCCTTTCTTCACCGCCGAGACGATGCCGGCGGGAATGCCGACCAGGAACGCGATCACGATCGCCATGCCGGCGAGCTGCAGCGTCACCGGCAGTTTCTGCGCGATCAGCTCCCGCACCGGCATCTTGTTGCGCAGCGACTCGCCGAAATCGCCCGACAGCACGCCCTTGATCCAGTAGACATACTGCACCGGGATCGGCTGATCGAGGTGATATTGCGCGCGGATCTGGGCGATGACGGCCGGATCGCGCTCCTCGCCGGCCATCACCAGCGCCGGATCGCCGGGCAGTAATTGCTGCAGCGAGAAGATCAGGATCGAGACGAAGAACAGCGTCGGGACGATCTGCACCAGCCGTTTGGCGAGGAAGTTCAGCATGGCGGTGCCTCTGTCCCGGACGCTGCTGCGCTCACTTCAGCTTCAGTCCGACGACGCGCACCAGGCCGTCCGGCATCTGCTTGTAGCCGTCGAGCTTCGTGGTGTGCGCGATGATGATGCGGCGATGGTAGATGTAGAGAATGGCCTCGTCCTCGAGCTCGAGTTTTGCAAGCTTGGCGTAGATCGCGCGACGCTGCGTCATGTCGGTGGTGAGGCGGGCGTCGTCGAGCGCCTTGTCGGCCTCGGGATTGGCCCACGCGCTGTAGTTCTGCGGCGCGTCCTTGTGCAGGAACACATAGGAGTTGCCGTCGGGATCGATGCGGCCGCTCCACGCCAGCATGTAGGCCTGGTATTCGCCGGCTTCGGCCTGCTTCAGCGAAGTCGCGAACTCCGTCACCCTGATCTTCATGTCGAAGCCGGCTTCGGCGGCCATTGCCTGCACCACCTGCGCGGTGCCCTCGGTCTCCGGCCCCTTCGGCACCATGAAGTCGACGCTGACCGGCGGCGTGACGCCGGCCTCCTTCAGCAGCGCCTTGGCCCGTTCGACATTGCGCGGCCGGATCGGAAAATCCTTCTGGTAATAGGGATGATCCGGGCTGATCCACTGGTTGCCGGGCTTGAACTCGCCGTTGAACACCACCTGGTTGATCGCCTCGCGATCGATCGCCAGATCGAGCGCCTGCCGCACCTTGGCGGACTGGCTGAGCGGACCCTTGGCCTTGTCCTTGCCGATGTTGAGCGTGATGCCCTGATAGCCGAGCTCGATCGCACTCGACACCTTCAGCCGGGAATCCGCGCGCACGTCCTTGAGGTCGGTCGCCAGCACGCGCTCGATCAGGTCGAGTCCGCCGGACTTCAGGTTGGCGAGCCGCACCGTGGCATCGACGATCGGCAGATAGACGATGCGGTCGATGAAGACGTTGTCCTTGTTCCAGTAGTCGGCGAACTTCTCCAGCACGATGCGGTCCTGCTGCACGCGCTCGACGAATTTGTAGGGGCCGGCGCAGACCGGATGCAGGCCGAACTTGTCGCCGGCGGCCTTCGCGGCCTTCGGCGACACCATCATGCCGGAGCGGTCGGTGAGCTGCGCGATCAGCGGCGAGAACGGCGCCTTCAGCACCAGCTTGATGGTCAGGGGATCGACGACCTCGACATGGTCGACGCTGGCGAGCTCCGGCTTGCGGAACGAGCCCGGGAAGGTCAAATGCCGCTCCAGCGAGAACTTGGCCGCCTCGGCATCGAGCGGCTCGCCGTCCTGGAACTTGACGCCGGGGCGTAGCTTGATGGTGACCTCCTTGCCGTCGTCGGAGGTCTCGTGCGACAGCGCGAGCTGCGGCACGATGTTGAGCTTCTCGTCGATGTCGAACAGCTTGTCGCACAGCGCGGCAAACACGATGCGGCCGACGTAGGTGCGCGCCATGGTCGGGTCGAGGATATCGGGGTCTTCGGCCAGCCCGATCCGCAGCGTGGTCTGGGCCTGGGCGCTCGCCGCCAGCGACAGGACGAGGGCGGCGGCGGCCGCCGCCAAGCGAAACATCTTCATCACACTGCTCCCCATATTCATGCGCCCGCTCCCGGCATCGGCCTGACTGTATCAACCCCGGCGCCGCGCGCCCCTTCCGCGACGCTACCGAACGCCGCGAGCAATTTCTCCAGCGCCGGCGAGAAGCCGCCGTCGGAGGGAACGATGCTGTCCGGGGGCGGCAGTTCCGCGGTGCGATGGCAGGCAGTGGCGTGGCCGGTGGCATCCGCCAGCAATTGCGGGTCCTCGCTACGGCAGCGCGTGATGGCGTAGGGGCAGCGGGTGTGGAAGCGGCAGCCCGCGGGCGGATTAAGCGCGCTCGGCAGTTCGCCCTCCAGCACGATGCGGCTGCGCTTGGCCCGCGGCTTCGGCACCGGGATCGCCGACAGCAGCGCGCGGCTGTAGGGATGGCGCGGCGCTGCGAACAGCGCCTCGGCGTCCGCGGTCTCGACGATGGTGCCGAGATTCATCACCGCGACGCGGTCGGCGATGTGTTTGACCACCGCCAGATCGTGCGAGACGAAGATGTAGGCGAGCTTGAGCCGCTCCTGCAGGTCGCGCAGCAGGTTCAGAATTTGCGAACGGATGGAAACATCGAGCGCCGACACCGGCTCGTCGCAGATGATCAGTTTTGGCTCGACTGCGAGCGCCCGCGCAATCGCGATGCGCTGGCGCTGGCCGCCGGAGAATTCGTGCGGGTAGCGGCGGGCGAAGCGCGGCTCGAGGCCGACCAGGCGCAGCAGCTCCTCGACCCGCTCGCGGCGGCGCGCCGCGGGCACCAGGTCGTGCAGGGCCAGCGGCTCGGTCAGGATCTGGCTCACGGTCATGCGCGGATTGAGCGAGGCGTAGGGGTCCTGGAAGATAATCTGCGCATCGCGGCGAAACGCGCGCAACGCTTCGGCATCGAGCGCGCCGAGATCGCGGCCCTCGAAGCGGACGCTGCCGGCATCGGGCTCGATCAGCCGCAGCACCAGCCGGCTGACGGTGGACTTGCCGCAGCCGGATTCGCCGACCAGCGCCAATGTGCGGCCGGCCTCGACCGTGAAGCTGACGCCGTCGACCGCCTTCACATGCGCGGTCGCCCAGCCGAACACCGAGCGCGCGGCGACGAAATGCTTCACCAGCCCCTCGACCTCGAGCAGCGCGGTCATGACACGAGGCGCTCCAGCGGCGCCCTGATGCAGCGCGAGGCATGGTTGGCGCTGAGCAGCGCCAGCGGCGGCGGCGCCTTGACGCAGACATCCTCGACGAACGGGCAGCGCGCGGCGAAGCGGCAACCGGCCGGCGGGTTCATCATGTTCGGCACCATGCCCTCGATGGTGGCGAGATGCGAGGTGCGGCGGTCGAGCCGCGGGATCGAGCCGAGCAGACCGACCGTGTAGGGATGCTGCGGATTGCCGAACAATTCGTCGACCGGCGCGCGTTCGACGATCTCGCCGGCATACATCACCGCGACCTCGTCGCAGACCTCGGCGACGACGCCGAGGTCGTGGGTGATCAGAATGATCGCCGCGCCGCTGGCGGCCTTCAGCTCGCGCATCAAATCGAGAATCTGCGCCTGCAGGGTGACGTCGAGCGCGGTGGTCGGCTCGTCGGCGATCAACAGCTGCGGATCGCAGGCCAGCGCCATCGCGATCATCACGCGCTGGCGCATGCCGCCGGACAGCTTGTGCGGATATTCGTCGATGCGCTTGTCGGGCGAGGGGATGTGGACGCGGCGCAGCAGCTCGATGGCGCGCTCGCGCGCCTTGCGCCGCGAACCGCCGCGGTGGCGCAAAATGGTCTCGGTGATCTGGTCGCCGATGGTGAAGCTCGGATTGAGCGAGGTCATCGGCTCCTGAAAAATCATCGCCAGGCGGTTGCCGCGCAAATCGCGCAGCGTGTCGTCGGGCACGTCGAGCAGGTCGAAGCCGTCGAAGCGGATCGCGCCGGTGACGGTGGCGGATTGCTTCGGCAGCAGCCCCATGATCGCCAGCGAGGTCACGCTCTTGCCGCAGCCGGATTCGCCGACCAGGCCGAGCGTGGCGCCGTTGGCGACGGAAAGATCGACGCTGTCGACGGCATGGGTGGTGCGGCCGTCGTCGCCCTGGAAGATGACGCGCAGGCCTTCGATCTCGATCAGCGGGCCGCCCGTCATTTCTTGGTCGCTGTCGCGGCGGCGATGTCGGCGTCGATCGTGGCGCGCTCGGTGGTGCCGGCCGGATTGTCGCGGGTCGGCAGGAACTTGCGGAAGTGCACCCAGTGCTCGCGGCTGACGGCCTCCAGCCGCTCCAGCTCGCGCAAAGGATCGGCATGGTCGTCGACCCGCAGGTCGAGCGCCGGCCAGTCCTCGGTGCCATGGATCAGCAGCGCGGCGGACTGCTTGCCGCGCTTGTCGCCGCCGGCCGCCTCGCCGGCGAACATCGCCTTGATCAGCCGCTCCGCGAATGGAAGCTTCTCGTTCGCAGCATAGGCGCGCGCGGTCTCGCTCAGCACCGCGGGCCCGGCGAGCATGTTGCCGGCGATCGAAAAGCCGTCGCCCGCGATATGGCCGAACCAGTCCACGCATTCCTTGCCGGAATGCGCGGCGATGCGGCCGCTCGCGTCCATGACATGCACCTGCCGGCTCTCGCGGCCGCTATCGGCCGCGAGCAAGACCCGGATGACGTCGTGCGGGCTCCCGCCGCCGCGCAGCAACCTGAGGCCGTCAACGCCGTAATAGGGATTGACCAGCGCCTGCGTCGCGACGGCGCCGACGCCGGGCGCGATATGCGGCACTAGCGCGCCGACTGCGAAGAAGCGCGTCGCGACCGCGATGCCGAGCTGGCCGGTGGTGCTGTCGCGGGCGATGATCGACCAGGTCATCTCACCTCTCTTCTCCCTCTCCCCGCTCTTCGCGGGGGCGAGACGAGCAGGGCTCGCTCTGAGAGGGTTAGGGTGAGGGGCTCGTTCCGCAGATGATAATCGGCATTGCGTTTGCGGACGCTCCCCCTCACCCGGAATTCAAGCTGCGTTTGAATTCCGACCTCTCCCCGCAAGCGGGGCGAGGTGGAGTTCGGGGCACGCTCTGTGCTTCGATGCCACGTCATGCTGCTGCGGTCGTCTCGTCCTAGCGGCCCGCGGCGTAGCCCTGCATGCCGCGCGGGTTGGCCGCGGCGCGGCGGCGGGGACCGACCTTCGAGGCGGCGGTGAGGCGGCCCTCCGACCAGTCGGGCCCAATCTCCACCACATGGCCGCGGCGCTTCAATTCGTCGATGGTCGATTTCGGCACGCGATTTTCCAGCACCAGCACGCCGGGGCGTGCGGTGCGCGGCCAGAACGAGATCGGGAAATGCTCGGAGTGCCAGGCCGGCGCGTCGATCGCCTCCTGCAGGTTCAATTTGGCGTGGACGTGGCGCAGGAAGAACTGCGTGATCCACTGGTCCTGCTGGTCACCGCCGGGCGAGCCCCAGGACAGATACGGCTCGCCGTCGCGCAGCGCCATGGTCGGCGACAGCGTGGTGCGCGGCCGCTTGCCCGGCGCCAGCGCTGCCGGGTGGTTCTCCTCCAGCCAGAACATCTGGGCGCGGCTGCCGAGGCAGAAGCCGAGCTCGGGAATCACAGGCGAGGATTGCAGCCAGCCGCCGGACGGCGTCGCCGAGATCATGTTGCCGGCCTTGTCTATGATGTCGAAATGCACGGTGTCGCCGCGCACCTCGCCGAACCGGCCGACGGTCGGCTCGCCGGCCCCCATAGCGCCGACCGCCTCGCGATGCCCCTCGGCGCGCCGCAGTTTTACGACCGCGCCAAAACCCTCGACCGAGCCGGGAATAAAATCGAGCGAAGCCTTATCACGTGAGACCAGCTTGCGCCGCTCGTCATTATAGGCGTCCGACAGCAGCGTCTCGATCGGGATATTTGTGAACTTGGGATCGCCATAGAAGGTCTCGCGATCGGCATAGGCGAGCTTGGCGCATTCGATCTGCAGATGGATGAAGTCGGGACCCGTGGGATCGAGCCCGTCGAGCTGAAATCCCTTCAGCAGCGCGAGCTGCTGCAGCATCACCGGGCCCTGGCTCCAGACGCCGGCCTTCTGCACGGTGTAGCGGCCGTAATCATAGGTCAGCGGCGCCTCGATGGTCGGCTCCCACCGCGCCATGTCGTCGGCCGACAGCACGCCGCGATGCGGCGAGCCGGAGACGTCCATGACCTCCTGGGTGCGGCAGAATTTGTCGATCGCCGCGGCGACGAAACCCTTGGACCAGGCCTGGCGCGCGCGCTCGATCTGCGCGACGCGGTCGCCGCCGGCGCTCTCGGCTTCCTGCAGGATGCGCGTGTAGGTCTCCGCCAGCCGCTTGTTGGTGAAGATGGTGCCGGGCTTCGGCACCTCGCCGTTGGGCAGATAGACGTCGGCGGATGTGGTCCAGTATTTGCGGAACAGCTGCTCGACGGTCTGGATCGTCGCCGAGGCGCGCTCCACCAGCGGAAAGCCGTCGCGGGCATAGGCGATCGCGGGCTCCAGCACGTCGCGCAGCCGCAATGTGCCGTAGTCGCGCAGCAGCAGCATCCAGGATTCGAACGTGCCGGGCACGCAGGCGGCGAGCAGGCCGGTGCCGGGCACCATGTCGAGGCCTTCGCTGCGATAATGCGCGATGGTCGCCTTGGCCGGCGCCGGGCCCTGGCCGCAGATCACCTCGGTCTTGCCGCGCTTGACGTCGTGCACGATGACGGGAACGTCGCCGCCCGGGCCGTTCAGATGCGGCTCGACCACCTGCAAGGTGAACGCGGCCGCGACGCCGGCGTCAAAGGCGTTGCCGCCTTTCTCCAGCGTCGCCATGCCGACGGCGGTGGCGATCCAGTGCGTCGACGTCACGACGCCAAAGGTGCCCTCGATCTCGGGGCGTGTGGTGAACGGATCGGGATTGATGTTGCTCATGCGGCTTCACCGTTGATGTGCTTCTTGCGGCGCGCGCACTTGATCACAAGCGGACTGGTATGCCAACCGTTTGGTTGACATGCCTTCTCGCATCCGCGTGATCAGGCTGGAACGGCCGTGGCCGGACTGTTGACGGCATGGCAGGCGACGCCGTCGATCAGTTCCGGCGTCTTCTGGCGGCACAGGTCGAAGGCGAGGGGACAGCGCGGGCTGAAGGCGCAGCCCGGCGGCGGATCGATCGGATTGGGAATCTCGCCCTTGACCGGAATGCGCTGGCGGCCGGACATCGCGAGATCGGGAACCGCGCCGAGCAGCATCTTTGTGTAGGGCATCCGCGGATTGTCGAACAGCTGTCGGCCCTCGGCGATCTCGACGATGCGGCCGAGATACATCACGCCGATCCGGCTCGCCATGTGGCGGACGACGGCGAGGTTGTGGCTGATAAAGAGGTAGGTCAGGCCGAACTTGTCCTGCAGATCGCGCATCAGGTTGAGGATCTGCGCCTGCACCGAGACGTCGAGCGCCGAGGTCGGCTCGTCGCAGACGATGAACTCGGCCTCGGAGGCCAGCGCACGGGCGATCGCGATCCGCTGGCGCTGGCCGCCGGAGAATTCATGCGGGAATTTCAGGCCGTCGTCGGGATGCAGGCCGACCAGCGAGAGCAGCTCGCCGACCCGGGCCTTGATCTCGCGCTCGCCCTGGATCAGGTCGAAAGCGCGGATCGGCTCGGCGACGATGGCATCGACCCGGAAGCGCGGATTGAGGCTCGCATAGGGGTCCTGGAAAATCATCTGGATGCGGCGGCGCAGCCGGCGCCGCGCCTGACCCTGTCGCGGGTCGGTCATCGAAACGCCGTCGATCACGACCTCGCCCGAACTCGGCGGCAACAGTCCGACCACCATGCGCGCGACCGTGGTCTTGCCCGAGCCGGACTCGCCGACCAGCGCAAACGTCTCGCCGCGCTTGATGTCGAAGGTGACGCCGTCGACCGCCTTGAGATATTCGAGATGGCCGCCTTCCAGCACGCGGTTGAGCCACGGCTTCGAGACGTCGAAGACGCGGCGCAGGTTTTTCACGTCGATCAGCGTTCCGCTCATGCCGCGGTCTCCGCCGGCTCGAACAGATGGCAGGCGACGGCCTGCGTACCCTGAGTGATCGGCTCGGGACGGTCGACATGGCAGCGGTCGAAGGCGAATGCGCAGCGCGGGTTGAACGGGCAGCCCCGCGGCATCGCCGACAGCCGCGGCATCGAACCCGGGATCTGCACCAGCCGTTTGTCCTCGCCCGCCAAGGTCGGGATCGCGCCCATCAGGCCTTTGGCGTAGGGATGCAGCGGATTGCGCACCACCTCCTGCACCGGGCCGATCTCGGCGATGCGGCCGGAATACATCACCGCGACACGGTCGCAGGTTTCCGCGATCACGCCCATGTCGTGGGTCACCAGCATCACGGCGGTGCCGTGGTCGCGGCCGAGCCGCTTGATCAGGGCGATGATCTGCGCCTGCACCGAGACGTCGAGCGCGGTGGTCGGCTCGTCGGCGATGATGAGCTCGGGTTCGGCGCAGATCGCGAGCGCAATCACGACGCGCTGGCGCATGCCGCCGGAGAATTCGTGCGGATAGCCGTCGATCCGCCGTTCCGGCGCGGGGATGCCGACTTCGGCGAGCAGGTCGATGGCGCGCCTGCGGGCGGCGGTTTCGCTGAGGTTGGTGTGGGTGCGGATGGTCTCGATGATCTGGTCGCCGATCCGGTACAGTGGATTGAGGCTGGTCAGCGGATCCTGGAAGATCATGCCGATCCGCTTGCCCCGGATGCGGCGGATCTCTTCCGGCGGCAGATGGTCGATCCGCGTGCCCGACAGCTCGATCTCGCCGGCGGAGATGCGGCCGGGCGGATCGATCAGCCCGATCACGGCAAGGCCGGTCACCGATTTGCCGGCGCCGGATTCGCCGACCACGCCGAGCACCTCGCCCTTGGCGATGTCGAACGACACGCCGTTGATGGCGCGCAGGGTGGCGCGGCGGGTGACGAACTCCACCTCGAGGTTGCGGACGGAGAGAACGGGCTTCATCATCGTAGCTTCGGATTGAGGGCGTCGCGCAGCCAGTCGCCGAGCAGGTTGATGGAGAGGATCAGGCCGGCCAAGGCAATGCCCGGGAACGCCACGATCCACCATTCGCCGGCGAACAGATAATTGTTGCCGATCCGGATCAGGGTGCCGAGCGAGGGCATGGTGTCGGGCATGCCGGCGCCGAGGAACGACAGCGTCGCCTCGGTGATGATCGCAAGCGCGAGGTTGATGGTGGCGATGACCAGGATCGGGCCCATGGTGTTGGGCAGCACGTGCCGCAGCATGATCTTCGGCGCCGGCAGGCCGATCAGCTGCGCCGCGGCGACGTAATCCTTGTTCTTCTCGACCATGACCGAGCCGCGCACGGTGCGGGCATATTGCACCCAGAAACTCAGGCCGATCGCGATCACCAGCACGCCGAGCGTGCTCATCTCGTCGAGCCGGTTGCCGAGCAGCGACTTGGCGACGCCGTTGACCAGCAGCGCGATCAGGATCGCCGGGAAGGTGAGCTGGACGTCGGCGATCCGCATGATCACGCTGTCGGCGACGCCGCCGAAATAGCCCGCGATCAGGCCGAGCGCGATGCCGAGCGCGCCGGCGAAGATCACGCCGGCGATGCCGACGGCGAGCGAGATGCGCATGCCGTAAAGGATCGCCGAAAAAACGTCGCGGCCCTGCTCGTCGGTGCCGAGCAGGAACGGGCTCTGGCCGTCCGCGGTCCACAGCGGCGAGATCCGCGAGTTGATCAGCTGCAGCTGCGCCGGATCGAACGGGTTCTGCACCGCCAGCCAGGAGGCGAAGATCGCCAGCAGGAAGAACAGCACCGTGATCGCCGCGGCCACCATGGTCAGCTTGGAACGGCGGAACGAATAGAAGATGTCGCTGTCGAGCGCGCGTCTGAACCAGCCGGCGCCGGCCCGCGAGACTTGGGCATTGCGATGGGGAACGACGGCATCCGACATCGGTCAGCTCCTCACGCCGCGCGGCCGACGGTCGCGCGCAGGCGCGGATCGACCACGGTATAGAGGATGTCGACCACGAGATTGATGGTGACGAAGATCAACGAGACCATCAACAGATACGCGGCCATGATCGGGATATCGACGTTTTGCACGGCCTGGACGAACAGAAGCCCCATGCCCGGCCATTGGAACACGGTTTCGGTGATGATCGAGAATGCAATAACCGAGCCAAACTGCAGGCCGGCCACGGTGATCACGGGAACCAGCGTGTTCTTCAGCGCGTGGCCGAAATGGATCGCGCGCGTGGTCAGTCCGCGGGCGCGGGCGAAACGGATATAGTCGGTGCGCAACACCTCCAGCATTTCGGCGCGCACCAGCCGCATGATCAGGGTCATCTGGAACAATCCGAGCGTGATCGCCGGCATGATCAGCGCCTTCAACCCGGAGACGGTGAGCAGTCCGGTGCTCCACCAGCCGAGCTTCACCACCTCGCCGCGGCCGAACGAGGGCAGCCAGCCCAGCGTCACCGCGAACAGATAGATCAGGAGGATGCCGATCAGGAAGGTTGGCAGCGAAATGCCGATCAGCGATATCGCCTGGAATAATTTGGCAAGCACGGTGTCGCGCCGCAGCGCCGAATATACCCCCATCAGGATGCCGAACACCATCGCGAACAGCGTCGCGCAGATCGCAAGCTCCATCGTCGCCGGCAGGCGTTCCATCAGCAGCGAGGAGACCGGCAGGCGGAACTGGTAGGAGATGCCGAACTTGAACTGCATGGCATTGATGAAATAGTGCGCGAATTGCACCAGCACGGGATCGTCGAGCCCGAGCGACTTGCGGATCGAGGCGCGTTCGGCGGCCGAGGTGTCGATCGAGACGATCTGGCTCACTGGATCGCCCGCGAAGCGGAACATCGCGAACGCAATGACGCCCACGGCGAGCATGACGCCGATCGCCTGCAGCACGCGACGAAGAGTGAAAGCGAGCATCTCTACCTTTCACTGCTTGTGACATCCGGGGCGCGGCGCTGCGCGGCCGGAAAACGCGAAGTCCCGGAAGCAGGGGCTTCCGGGACCGGATAGGCCAGGGTCACTTATTCACCCTGCTTGGTGGCCCAGTAGAGCAGGACCTGGTTGTCTGCGCGCTGGGTCAGCTTGACCTTGTTCGACACGCCCCATGCCAGCGACTGCTGGTGCAGCGGGATGTAGCCGTAATCCTTGATGACGAGCTCGTAGGCCTGCTTGATCAGCTGGTCGCGCTTGGCGGTATCGGGTTCGACCAGCACCTTGTCGGTGAGCGCGTCGACTTCCTTGTTGCAATAGCCGGCGAGATTGGCTTCGCCACGGGTCGAATCCTTGGGATCGTCGCGGCAGCCGAGCACATCGTGCAGCACGTTGTGCGAATCCGAGGTGGCGGGGGTCCAGCCCAGCATGAAGAGCGAGGTCTGGTAGCCGCCCGGCTTCAGCACCTTGGCAAAATACTGCGCCTTGGGCTGCGCCAGCAGGTTCACCTTGACGCCGATGCGGGCCAGCATGCCGACCACCGCCTGGCAGATCGCGGCGTCGTTGACGTAGCGGTCGTTCGGGCAGTCCATCGTGACTTCGAAGCCGCTCGGATAGCCGGCGTCCGCCAGCAGCTTCTTGGCGCCGTCAGGATCGAGCTTCGGCCGGGTAAAATCCTTCGACAGCGGGTAGAGCTGCGGCGCGATCATCAGCACCGACGGCGTCGACATGCCGCGCATGACGCGGCTCTTGATCAGCTCGACGTCGATCGTCTTGTAGATCGCTTCGCGGACGCGGATGTCCTTGAACGGGTTCTTGCCCTTGACGTTCGAGAACAACAGCTCGTCGCGCGCCACGTCCATGCCGACGAAGATGGTGCGAATCTCCGGCGCGGTCAGCACGGTGGCGTTGCCGCTCGAATTGACGCGCTGGATGTCCTGCAGCGGAACCGGCTCGATCACGTCGACCTCGCCGGACAGCAGCGCGGCGACGCGGGTGGCGTCGGAGCCGATCGGGGTGAAGATGATCTCCTTGAGATTATGCTCCGGCTTCTTCCAATGGCCCGGAAAGACCTTGAACACGGTCTTGACGCCGGGCTGGTGGCTCTCGATCGTGAAGGGGCCGGTGCCGTTCTCGTGCAGCGAGGCGTAACTCGGTGTGGTCGCAGCCGCCGGCGTCGGGGCGACCGAATTGTTCTCCTCGCACCACTTCTTGTCCATGATGTACCAGCCATCCCATTGCGAGATCAGGATGGGGTTGGGCGAGTCCAGCGTCACGTCGACGGTGTAGTCGTCGACCTTGGTGAACTTGGCGTCGGCGGGAACGTTGCTGAGGAAGTTGGAGCCCTTGGCGCGGACCCGATCGGCGGAGAACAGCACGTCGTCGGCGGTGAAGGGATCGCCATTGTGGAATTTCACGCCCTTGCGCAGATGGAAGCGCCATTTGGTCGGGCTCAGCGTCTCCCAGCTCTCGGCCAGCGCCGGGACGATCTTGAGGTCCTTGTCGCGCGCGGTCAGGCCCTCATAGACATGGGCGTGATGCGCGATCGTGGTGGTTTCCTTCAGCGTGTAGGGGTCCAGCGATTTCAGCTCGCCCTGGTTGGCGTAGCGCAACGTCTGGGCCGATGCCGGCAACGCACAGGCAACAAACGCGGCGGCAGTCGCCGCAACCAAACTCCAACGTACCGACATGTATGTCCCGATCCCCGCTTTTTGTCCGCCGGTTGGCGTGTTGTCGCTTGCCTTGTCCGGCGGCTCTTTATCCGGCCATGTTGCCAGAGTTTGCAAGCCGCGCAAGCGCGATTTCCCAAAGGGTTAACCGCCGCACGTGTGCGCTGCAATGGTCCGGATCTCAGGATAGGCGGTCGGCGCAACCGCGTGACATTCAACTTTCGCAGTGGCGGACGGCAAGGGGAAAGCAAGCATCTGACGCCGGGATCGCGCGCCGTTTGCCGAACCGGACCGCGCGCTGCGGAGCGGTTTGATTGACCATAACGGATGATTGAGGCCAACTGGAGCTCGGGATGGGTCTTGCTGGCTTGCGTGACTCCCGCTGCCGCTGTGATATTGAGGTGGGTCAGGCGCATTTGAGGAGGCGGACATGAAGGTCAACGTCGAGATAGATTGCACGCCCCTCGAAGCCCGGCAGTTCTTCGGCCTGCCGGACGTGGCGCCGATGCAAACCGCCGTCATGGACAAGCTGCAGCAGCAGATGCTGTCGAACATCGATAAGGTTTCGCCGGAATCGCTGATGCAGAGCTGGTTCACCTTCGATCCCAAGCTCGCCGAGCGCTTCCAGGACATGTTCGTGACGATGGCCGGCCTTGGCGGCATGGGCAAGCGGGACAAGAAATAGTGGCTGACATGGACAGGAGCGTTGAGGTGACCGAACGCCGGTTGCGCCCGCCAAGCCTGTTCCTGATGCTGGCCGAGGCGCGCGGCGTGCTCGAGCTCAATTCGAGCCTTTTGCTGTCGCCGCTGTTGATGCGGGCGCCGAAGGGCGACGGCCATCCGGTGCTGACGCTGCCCGGCTTCCTCGCCAGCGACCTGTCGATGGCGCCGATGCGGCGCTATTTGAAGGAGCTCGGCTACGACGCCTATGCCTGGAACATGGGCCGCAACTTCGGCGGCATCGCATCCAGGCGCGGCGCGCTGCGCGACCTCCTGAAGCGGATCCATGAGGCGACCGAGCGCAAGGTCTCGATCATCGGCTGGAGCCTCGGCGGCGTCTATGCGCGCGACCTGGCGTCGCAGTTTCCCGAGTTGGTGCGCTCCGTGATCACGCTGGGCAGCCCGTTCGCCGACGACATCCGCGCCACCAACGCGACGCGGCTCTATGAGCTTTTGTCCGGCGAAGGGGTGGACGACATCCCGGAGGTCCGCGCCGCGATCGCCGGCGACATGCCGGTGCCGGCGACCTCGATCTATTCCCGCACCGACGGCATCGTGAACTGGCGCACCTCCCGGCTGCGGCCGTCGGCGACCGCGGAGAACATCGAAGTGCATTTCGCGAGCCATATCGGCCTCGGCGTCAACCCCGCAGCGCTGTGGGCGATTGCCGACCGCCTGGCGCTGCCGGAGGGTGAATTCCGGCATTTTGACCGGTCGGGCCCCTTTGCCATTGCCTACGGGCCGGCAGAGCAGGCACTATCCTGACCGAATGACGAGAAGCGCCGCCAAGGCGCCCGTATAAGTTGGTTCTCGGGAGGAGATCATGAGCGACGCCAAGAAGCTGTCCTCGCTGGACGCATCGTTCCTCTATCTGGAAACGCCGGAAATGCCGATGCATGTCGGCAGCATGGCGATCTTCCGCCTGCCCGACGGCTACAAGGGCGACTTCTTCGAGGAGTTCAAGGCGATGATCGCCTCGCGGCTGCACATCGCGCCGATCCTGAAAGCGCGGCTGCAGAAGGCGCCGCTCGACATCGACCATCCGTCCTGGGTCGAGGACGACCAGTTCGACATCGACCGCCATATCTTCCGCGCCAGCCTGCCGGCGCCGCGCGACCGTGCCACGCTCGAGCGCATCGTCGGCTGGATGCATGCCAAGCTGTTGAACCGCGCCCGCCCGCTCTGGGAGTTCTACGTGTTCGAGGGCATGAAGGACAACGAGATCGGGCTGTATTCCAAGATGCACCATGCCTGCATCGACGGCGGTGCCGGCGCAGCGCTGACCAGCATGATCTACGACCTGACGCCGGTGCCGCGCGTGGTCGAGCCGCCGAGCGCGCGGAAGGTCGCGCAGGAGCCGCGCGACATCGCCGCCAACCTGATCGACGCCTATCAGCAGCTCTGGACCCAGCCGTTCGAGGCCGCGGCGACCGCGCAGAAGAGCCTGGAGCTGCCGCGCTCCGGCAAGAGCGATCTCGGCTCGATCCTGTTCGACAACGCGATGTTCCAGATCGAGAGCGCGGTGAAGTTCGCCTCCAGCATGCCGACCGTGCTCAAGAGCCTGTCGGACGTGGTCGCCAAGGTCGCCGATCCCAGATCGCGCGAGAGCCTGCAGGCGATGTCCTCGCCGCCGACCATCCTCAACAAGGCGATCTCGTCGGAGCGCAGCTTCGCCGGCACCTCGATCTCGCTGTCGCGCGCCAAGGCGCTGGCGAAGGCGTCCGGCGGCAAGCTCAACGACGTCGTGCTGGCGCTCGCCTCCGGCGTGGTGCGGCGCTACCTGATCAGTCAGGGCGCGCTGCCGAACAAGTCGCTGACCGCGGGCGTGCCGATCTCGCTGCGCGAGGAGGGCAATGCCGACGCCAACAACCAGGTGTTCGGCATGATCTGCTCGATCGCGACCGACATCGAGGATCCCAAGCAGCGACTGGAAACCATCATCGCGCAGTCGACCAAGTCCAAGGAGATGTCGCACCCGCTGCGTGCCCTGATGCCGCAGGTCTCCAACATCTCGCTACTCGGCGCGCCGATCCTGGTGCAGATCATGGCGCTGCTCTACAGCCGTTCCGACCTCTCCAACGTGCTGCCGCCGGCGACCAACATCACGGTGTCGAACGTGCCGGGACCGCGGCAGACGCTGTACGCGGCCGGTGCCGAGCTGCTGCACATCTTCCCGGTCTCGATCTCGACCCACGGGGTTGCGCTCAACATCACCGTGCAGAGCTATCGCGATCAGCTCGACTTCGGCTTCATCGTCGGCGCCAACATCATTCCCCATGTCCAGGTGATGTGCGACATGCTGCCGCTCGAATTCGATGCACTCGAGGCGGCGTTCGCGCCGCCGCCTGCCGACATCAAGGGCGCGGCCGAATAGGGGTCCTTGGCCATGATCAAAATGCCGCCGCTGCAATTCGCCGAGACCAACGGCATCCGCATGGGCTTCTACGAAGCAGGGCCCAAGACCGACACGCCGCCTGTGGTGCTGTGCCACGGCTGGCCGGAGCTGGCGTTCTCCTGGCGTCACCAGATCAAGTCACTGGGCGAGGCCGGCATCCGGGTGATCGCGCCGGATCAGCGCGGCTATGGCGCGACCGACCGGCCGGAGCCGGTCGAGGCCTACGACATGGAGCATCTGACCGGCGACCTCGTCGGCCTGCTCGACCACCTCAAGGTCGACAAGGCGATCTTCGTCGGCCACGACTGGGGCGGCTTCGTCGTCTGGCAGATGCCGCTGCGGCACCCGGCGCGGGTCGCGGGCGTCGTCGGCGTCAACACGCCGCATTGGGACCGCGCGCCGATGGACCCGATCGCGCTGTTCCGCCAGCGCTTTGGCGAGCACATGTACATCGTCCAGTTCCAGGACCCGGCGCGCGAGCCCGACCGGATCTTCGGCAGCCGGGTCGAGCAGACCTTCGACGCCTTCATGCGCAAGCCGGTGGCGCGTCCGCCGGGCACGCCGGAGGAGCAGCCGATCGCCGGCGTCGGCGCCTCGGCGCGGCTCAACCTGGCGTTTCCGCAGATGATCGCGAACTACGACGCCAAGCATGATCCGCGCACGCCGATCCTCTCAGCGGAGGAAAAGCAGGTGTTTGTCGACACCTTTACGAAAACCGGCTTCACCGGCGGCATCAACTGGTATCGCAACTTCACCCGCAATTGGGAACGCTCGGCGGGGCTGGACCATCATGTGAAGGTGCCGTCGCTGATGATCATGGCCGAGAACGACGCGGTGCTGCCGCCGTCGGCCGCCGTCGGCATGGAGCGGCTGGTGCCGGACCTCGAGAAATATCTGGTCAAGGACAGCGGCCATTGGACGCAGCAGGAAAAGCCCGACGAAGTCAGCGCCAAGCTGATCGAGTGGCGTAGAAAGCGGTTTGGGTGACGACGTAGTCGTCATTCCGGGGCGCGCGTAGCGCGAACCACAGATGCGCAATTGCGCATCGGGGAATCTCGAGATTCCGGGTCTGGTCCTTCGGACCATCCCGGAATGACGGGTAACAGGGGGCAATCTCAACATGGCGTCCGGCAACAGACTGAGTCCGATCCCGCATCCGCCGACCAAACCGGTGGTCGGCAACATGCTGTCGCTGGATTCGACCGCGCCGGTGCAGCATCTGGTGAAGCTCTCGAAGGAGCTCGGGCCGATCTTCTGGCTCGACATGATGGGCGCGCCGCTCGTCATCGTCTCCGGCCATGACCTGGTCGACGAGCTGTCCGACGAGAAGCGCTTCGACAAGGCGGTGCGCGGCTCGCTGCGCCGGGTCCGTGCGGTCGGCGGCGACGGCCTGTTCACCGCCGACACCAAGGAGCCGAACTGGAGCAAGGCGCACAACATCCTGATGCAGCCGTTCGGCAACCGCGCCATGCAGTCGTACCACCCGAGCATGGTCGATATCGCCGAGCAGCTGGTCAAGAAATGGGAGCGGCTCAACGCCGACGAGGAGATCGACGTCGTCCACGACATGACGGCGCTGACGCTCGACACCATCGGCCTGTGCGGCTTCGACTACCGCTTCAACTCGTTCTACCGCCGCGACTACCACCCGTTCGTGGAATCGCTGGTGCGCTCGCTCGAGACCATCATGATGACCCGCGGCCTGCCGCTCGAAGGGCTGTGGATGCAGAAGCGGCGCAAGACGCTGACCGAAGACGTCGCCTTCATGAACAAGATGGTCGACGAGATCATCGCCGAGCGGCGCGGCAACACCGATGCCACCTCCGACAAGAAGGACATGCTGGCCGCGATGATGACCGGCGTCGATCGCGCCACCGGCGAGCAGCTCGACGACGTCAACATCCGCTACCAGATCAACACCTTCCTGATCGCCGGCCACGAGACCACGTCGGGCCTGCTGTCATGCACGATCTACGCGCTGCTGAAGCATCCCGAGATCCTGAAGAAGTGTTATGAGGAGGTCGATCGCGTTCTCGGCCCCGACGTCAATGCCAGGCCGACCTATCAGCAGGTGACGCAGCTCACCTACATCACGCAATGCCTGAAGGAGGCGTTGCGGCTGTGGCCGCCGGCGCCGGCCTATGGCATCGCGCCACTGGCCGACGAGACCATCGGCGGCAAGTACAAGCTGAAGAAGAACACCTTCGTCACCATTTTGGTGATGGCGCTGCATCGCGATCCCAGCGTCTGGGGCCCGAACCCCGACGTGTTCGATCCCGAGAATTTCAGCCGCGAGGCGGAAGCAAAACGGCCGATCAATGCCTGGAAGCCGTTCGGCAACGGCCAGCGCGCCTGCATCGGCCGCGGCTTTGCGATGCACGAGGCGGCGCTGGCGATCGGCATGATCCTGCAGCGCTTCAAGCTGATCGACATCCATCGCTACCAGATGCACCTGAAGGAGACGCTGACGGTCAAGCCCGACGGCTTCAAGATCAAGGTGCGGCCGCGCGACGACAGGGACCGCGGCGCGTTCGCCGGCAGCACGGCCGCCGTCGCGGCCGCGCCGAAGGCGCCGCGCGCGCCGACCACGCGTCCCGGACACAACACGCCGATGCTGGTGCTGTACGGCTCCAACCTCGGCTCGGCCGAGGAGCTGGCCACCCGCATGGCCGATCTCTCCGAGATCAACGGCTTTGCGACGCGGCTTGGTCCGCTCGACGACTATGTCGGCCAGCTGCCGGAGGAGGGCGGGGTTCTGATCATCTGCGCCTCCTACAACGGCGCGGCGCCCGACAACGCCACGCAATTCGTCAAATGGCTCGGCAGCGATCTGCCGAAGGACGCGTTTGCAAAAGTGCGCTACGCGGTGTTCGGCTGCGGCAACAGCGATTGGGCCGCGACCTACCAGTCGGTGCCGCGCCTCATCGACGAGCAGCTCACCGCGCACGGAGCCCGCGCGGTGTATCCGCGCGGCGAGGGCGATGCGCGCAGCGATCTCGACGGTCAGTTCCAGAAATGGTTCCCGGAGGCGGCGAAGGTCGCGACCAAGGAATTCGGCATCGACTGGAATTTCACCCGCACCGCCGAGGACGAGCCGCTCTATGCCATCGAGCCGGTCGTGCAGGGCGCGGTCAACACCATCGTGACGCAGGGCGGCGCGGTGCCGATGAAGGTGCTGGTCAACAGCGAGCTGCAGATCAAGGACGGCGCCAATCCGTCGGATCGCTCGACCCGGCACATCGAGGTCGAGCTGCCGGCCAGTCTGAACTATCGGGTCGGCGACCATCTCAGCGTGGTGCCGCGCAACGACCCGACCCTGGTCGATTCCGTCGCGCGCCGCTTCGGCTTCCTGCCGGCGGACCAGATCCGCCTGCAGGTCTCGGAAGGCCGCCGCGCGCAACTGCCGGTCGGCAACGCGGTGTCGGTCGGTCGGCTGCTCACCGAGTTCGTGGAATTGCAGCAGGTCGCAACCCGTAAGCAGATCCAGATCATGGCCGAGCACACCCGCTGCCCGGTGACCAAGCCAAAATTACAGGCCTATGCCGGCGAGGACGATGCCTCCGTCGAGCGCTACCGCAGCGAGGTGCTGGCAAAACGTAAATCGGTGTTCGACCTGCTGGAGGAATATCCGGCCTGCGAGCTGCCGTTCCACCTCTACCTCGAAATGCTGTCGCTGCTGGCGCCGCGCTATTATTCGATCTCGTCGTCACCGGCCGGCGCGGCGCAGCGCTGCAGCGTCACCGTCGGTGTGGTGGAGGCGCCGGCCAGCTCCGGGCGCGGCATCTACAAGGGCGTCTGCTCGAACTATCTGGCGCGCCGCCGCGCCGGCGATACCGTCCACGCCACGGTGAAGGAAACCAAGGCCGGCTTCCGCCTGCCCGACGACAACGCCGTGCCGATCATCATGATCGGCCCGGGCACCGGCCTCGCGCCGTTCCGCGGCTTCCTGCAAGAGCGCGCGGCGCGCAAGGCCCAGGGCGCCACGCTGGGGCCGGCGATCCTGTTCTTCGGCTGCCGCCATCCGGATCAGGATTTCATCTATGCGGATGAATTGAAGGCGTTCGCGGCCGAGGGCATCGGTGAATTGTACACCGCGTTCTCGCGCACCGACGGGCCGAAAACCTATGTGCAGCATCTCATCGCCGCGCAGAAGGGCCGCGTCTGGGATCTCATCCAGAAGGGCGCGATCATCTATGTCTGCGGCGACGGCGGCAAGATGGAGCCTGACGTCAAGGCGACGTTGATGTCGATCTACCGCGAACGATCAGGCGCGGATGCCGATGCCGCCGTGCGCTGGATCGAGGAGATGGGCGCCAACAACCGCTACGTACTCGACGTCTGGGCCGGCGGGTAGGCCCCGCCTTGTAGCCCGGATGGAGCGCAGCGTAATCCGGGACCACTGCAGCCGCGGTTGCAGCACCCCGGATTACGCTGGCGCTCCATCCGGGCTACGGCTCCGCCCCTTGACCATGCTACAAGCCCTCGCATGATTCCGTGGGAAAAGCTCGACACCGCACAGATTCCCGGCACCGACGGCGAGCTGCGGCTGATGCGGCGCGGCCGCGAATTCTCCATCAAGCTCGGCAGCAACGAGTTGATGAACAGCCGGCTCAGCGGCTCCGAGGTCGCGCTCGCCACGCTGGCCGCCAAGAAGATCGAAGCGGTGGCGAAGCCGCATATGCTGATCGGCGGCCTCGGCATGGGCTTTACGCTGCGCGCCGCGCTCGCCGCGCTGGGCGCAGATGCGCGGATCGTCGTGGCCGAACTGGTGCCGGCGGTGGTCGCCTGGGCCAGGGGGCCGATGGCGGAGATTTTTGCCGGCAGCCTGGACGATCGGCGCCTGAGCATTCGGGAGACCGACGTAACCGAGGTGATCCGGTCGCATCCCAAGACCTTCGACGCGATCCTGCTGGATGTCGACAATGGCCCGGAGGGCCTGACGCGGGAGGCCAATGACGCGCTCTACAGCGCGGCCGGGTTGGCAGCGGCGCACGGTGCGCTGCGGCCGCGCGGCGTGCTCGCGGTCTGGTCGTCCGGCCCCCATCCATCCTTCACAAAACGCCTGCGCAGCGCGGGCTTCGAGGTCAACGAGGTCGCCGTACGCGCGACCGGACGCGGCGGCGGCGCGCGCCATGTGATCTGGATCGCGACGAAGCGATAGGCTTCGCACTTGTAGCCCGGATGAAGCGCAGCGTAATCCGGGACAGCTCTCGACGCGGATCGACTGCCCAGGATTGCGCGGAGCCTGTCATCGGGCGCGCGTTCGCGCGACCCGTTGGCTCCATCCGGGCTACAGGCTACGCTCAAAACATCGTATTGCCGTTCGCCGGATTCTCCGGGATCGGCTGCACCACGTCCCAGTGCTCGACGATCTTGCCGTTCTCGAGCTTGAAGATGTCGACGATCGCATTGCCGCGGGTGCCGGGCTCGCGCACCGCATGGACATGCAGGATCACGTAGTCGCCGTCGACGAACGAGCGCTTGATCTCGCTGTGCGAGTTCGGAAACTTCTCGCGCAGGAAGCCGATGAACTTGCGAAAGCCTTCCGGGCCGTCGGCGGCGCCGGGATTGTGCTGCACATAACGGTCGCCGACATAGGCGAGCGCGGCGTCGGCGTCCTTCTGGTTCAGCCCCTTGTCGTAGAACGCCAGCACGGTCTTGCGGTTGGCTTCCTGCTGCGCCTCGTTCGGCGCCGCCATCGCCGCGGACGCGGCGAACGCAAGCAGGAGCGCGGCGGCGACGGCTGCGGCCCGCGGCCGGAGAAACAGGTGCATCGGAAAACTCCCGGTGATGAAACGCGCGACCGCGCGCTGCATCGCGCTCTCTACAGGCTCCGCGCGTTGCCCGGAAGAGCGCACCCCGAACTCACATGGTTACCCGGAGAAACCGGGCTCACGCGGCCTTCGCGGCCGCCCCATGCGCGTGCTTGTCGATGGCGTCGATGATCTGCGGCCACATCGGGATCGGCAGCGCATGACCCATGCCCTCGACCATCAGGAGCTTGGCGCCGGGGATCGAGGCCGCGGTGTCCCGGCCGCCCTCGGGATGCACCAGCGGATCGACCGTGCCGTGGATCACCAGCGTCGGCGCCTTGACGCTGCGCAGCCGTTCCTTGCGGCTGCCGGAGGCGAGGATGGCGCGGAGCTGGCGGCCGACCCCGGCCGGATTGAGGCCGCGCTCATAGGTGCGCCGCGCGCGCTCGGCATCGAGCGCTTCGTCCTCGGGGAATGAGCCGTTGCGCAGGACTTTCCAGGTCTGGGCGAAGCGCACGAAATACTCTTCCTTGGTGGCCGGTGGCGGCGCCATCAGCATCGCGCCGGCCTCGCGGGTCGGTCCCGGGATCCGCGGGTTGCCAGTGGTCGACATGATCGAGGTCAGCGAGCGCACGCGCTCCGGAAAGCTGATCGCAACCTCCTGCGCGATCATGCCGCCCATCGAGGCGCCGACCAGATGCGCGGTCCGGATGCCGAGCGCATCCATCAGCCCGACCGTATCCCTCGCCATATCGATCAGCCGGTAGGGCGCTGCGACCGGGATCTTCAGCAGGCGCAGCTTGAGCAACTCGAAGGCCGTGAGGCGCTTGCCGCCGCTCATCCGCGCCGATTTGCCGATGTCGCGGTTGTCGAACCGGATCACGCGAAAGCCGCGCGCGGCAAGCTGCCGGCAGAATTCATCGTCCCAGTGAATCATCTGCGCGCCGAGGCCCATGATCAGCAGCAGCGGCTCGGCGTTGGCATCGCCAAAAATCTCGTAGCAGATGTCGATGCCGTTGGCCTTGACGATCTGCGGCGGTTGATGAGCGAGCGTGGTCACGGGCATCCCCTGCTGGTGGCGCGGTCAGGAACCTGTATGCCACGGTTTGACGCAGCGCAGAAGAGCCATAGGCCGCGCGGTTGCGCCGCTGTTGACCGATCACCGACAACAGTGTCGTATGGTGCGAAACAGCGAAAGCGCGGCAAGCGCTCGGAATTGGTGTTGAGGAGCGCCGCATGGCCGACAAGGGCAACGATCCTGCCGTGATCTGGCAGACGATGATTGGTGAGATGGAGAAGGGGTTCAACTCCTTCGGCAACCAGCTGATGAGTTCGCCGGAATTTTCCAAGGCGATGAATCAGGCCGGCGGCGCCGCGGCGGGTATGCAGAAGCAACTCGGCGAGCTGATGGAGAAGTATCTCCTGGCCATGAACCTGCCGAGTCGCGCCCAACTGGTCGGCATGGCCGAGCGCCTGCAGTCGATGGAGAACCAGCTCAACGAGATCAAGACGCTGCTGCAGCAGGTGCACCACAACTCGCTGGCGCCCGCGGAAGGCTATGGCGCGACGCCGCGGCCGCCGCGCACCAAGCAACCGCCGCCGGAGGGAGAGCGCAAATGAACGCTCCCACAGGCTTTGATATCGCCTCGATCTCGGAGCGGGTGCAGTCCGAGGTGCAGCGCGCGATCCAGCGCAGCATCAAGGGCGTCGAGTATTTCTCGACCTCCGGCCCGTCGCTCGGCTCGACGCCGAAGGACGTGCTGCATTCGCGCGGCACCATGAACCTGTATCACTACCGGGCGGAGGCCAGCGAGGTCTATCGCGTGCCGGTGCTGATCGTGATGGCGACCACCAACCGCGGCTACATCCTCGACCTGGTGCCGGGGCAAAGCTTCATCGAATTCCTGCTCAAGCGCGGCTACGACGTGTACATGCTGGACTGGAGCGCGCCGAAGCCGGAGGAGAAGTCGCTGCGCATGGAGGACTACGTCCTCGATTTCATCCCCGACGCGGTGCGCCGCGTGCAGCAGGACTCCGGTGAGCAGGACGTCTCCGTCATCGGCTACTGCTTCGGCGGCGTGCTCTCGCTGCTGTATGGCTCGATCCATAGCGGCGGGCCGATGAAGAACCTGATCTGCTTCACCACGCCGATCGACTTCCGCGAGATGAAGCTGTTCTCGAACTTCGCCGACCGCCGCTATTTCGATGTCGACGGCCTGATCGACAGCACCGGCAACATGCCGCCCGAGCTGATCCTGCAGTCGTTCGAGATGCTGCGGCCGGCCTCGCGCGTCGCCAGCCAGATCCAGCTCTGGGAGAACATCTGGAACGACGAGTTCGTGAAGTCCTACCGGATGTTCGACCGCTGGGCGACCGACACGCTGCCGCTTGCGGGCGAGTATTTCCGCGCCATCACCAAGGACCTGATGTGGGACAACAAGCTCTACAACGACACGATGACGGTCGGTGGTCGCGCGGCGAAGCTTGCCGATATCAAGGTGCCGCTGCTGCATGCCGTGGCCGAGCACGATCACATCGTGCCGTATGACGCGGCCAAGCACCTGATCACCAAGATCGGCTCGGAGGACAAGGAGGAGGTGATGCTGAAAGGCGGTCACGTCTCGCTGGTCGCCGGCGCCAATGCGATCAAGCGGCTGTGGCCGAAGCTGGACTCCTGGTTGGGCAAGAGATCAACATGACCGAACAACGTTCCTATCCGCGCCACGTCAAGACCGAGGCGGGCGACATCGAGTTTCGCCTGATGACGCGGGCCGACGAGGCCGCGGTGCTCGCCTTCGCGCAAAAGCTGCCGACGCACGATCTGCTGTTCCTGCCGCGCAACATCAGCCAGCCGAAGGTGCTGTCGGCCTGGGTCAACGAGATCGAGCGCGGCGACATCACGAGCCTGCTCGCGGTCAAGGACGGCAAGGTGGTCGGCTGCGGCACCCTGGTCCGCGATCCGCACTCCTGGTCGCCGCATGTCGGTGAAATCCGCATGGTGGTCTCGCTCGACGTGCGCGGGCAGGGCGTCGGCCGTGCGCTGTCGCAGGAGACCTTTGCCATTGCGCTTGGTGCCGGGCTGGAAAAGTTCTCCGTGCAGATGACGGTCGACCAGCGCGCGGCGATCGCGCTGTTCGAGAGCCTCGGCTTCAAGGCGGAAGCGCTGCTGCGCGACCATGTCCGGGACGTCGAGGGCAAGACCCACGACATCGTGGTGCTCGGGCACAATGTGGCGCAGGTCCGGGCCCAGATGGAGGCCTACGGGCTGCCGGGAGCCGTTCAGCAGTAAATCTGTACCGCAACCTGCTGAATTCGCAGGCAAATTGCCCGATAATTCCTCTCTTCACGAGTTCGTGATATCGCGTCGCAACATAGATGTTGCGGCGCACCATGAATTGTGACATAACACTCCTGCCCCGGGCCAATCCGGACGGGGTGAGCCCATAGCTCAAACCTGAGGATGGAGAGACCGCAAATGACCACCGAAACCAATTCCGTGCTGAACAGCGTCAAGGAAGCCTTCGCGCCCGTCACCGAGGCGTTCGCCAAGCTCCAGAACCTGGAAGTTCCGGAAGCCGCCCGCGAGTTCGTGAAGAAGCAGGCCGAGGCCGCCAAGACCCGCGCCGCCGATGCCTATGCCGGCTCCGAGAAGGTCACCAACGTGATCGAGTCCGCTGTCGCCGGTTCGGTGACCGAGGCCGCCAAGATCAGCCGCAACGTCCAGCAGGCGATCTACCAGGACGCCGAGGCGTTCTTCGCCGGCATCGACAAGCTCGCTTCGGCCAAGTCGCTGAGCGAAGCCGCCCAGATCCAGTCGGACCTGGTCCGTGCGCGCGGCGAACTGTTCGTCTCGCGGGCGAAGGCCACGACCGAGTATCTCGGCAAGCTCGTCGCCGACGGTGCCAAGACCGCGCAGGACAATTTTGCCAAGGTCTACGGCAAGACCGCCTGATCGCTGCGTCGACCAACTGCTCTTTTCGAAGGCCCGCCATTTCGCGGGCCTTCTTTTTTACCTTCTCGGACGTCATCCTGAGGTGCGAGCCGTCTTCGGCGAGCCTCGAAGGATAGCCGCGAGCGACGGTGCTTGTGGCCATCCTTCGAGGCGCGCAAAGTGCGCGCACCTCAGGATGACGCCGGTGTGTGGCGTCTAGCTAGACTAGAGCATTTTCCGATCTGGCGGAATCGAAAGGGATTCCCTTCCGGGGCAAATCGTGATTCACCCTGAGGGCTGGTGATGGAGGCCAGCCCCCATGGCTAAACCCCTCTCGCCGGATCTTCGCCTTCGCATTGTTCGGGCCGTGGAAGATGAAGGCATGAGCTGTCGGGGCGCCGCCGGCCGGTTCGGCGTGGCGCCGTCGACAGCGATCGAACTGGTCAGCGAGTGGCGAAGCACCGGCGCCTGTGAGGCGGGAGCGCAGGGTGGCGACCGGCGTTCGGCTCGGATCGAGGGGCATGCTGCAGAGATCCTCTCCCTGGTCGAGGCTACGCCTGACATGACGCTGGCCGAGATCGCCGATCATCTCTTCAAAGTCCACGGCGAGCGTTTCGCGCCGAGCGTGGTCTGGCGGTTCTTCGATCGCCGCAACATCACGTTCAAAAAAAACATCGCACGCCAGCGAGCAGGATCGGCCGGACGTCGCCGCTGAACGCGCGGCGTGGAAGGCATCCCAGCCTGAGATCGACATCCACCGGTTGGTGTTCATCGACGAGACCGGAGCCTCGACCAAGATGGCGCGGCTCTATGGCCGTTCGCCGTACGGCCAGCGCTGTGTTGCAGCGCTCCCGCATGGTCATTGGAAGACGACGACCTTCGTCGGCGCGCTCAGGGCGACTGGCATGACGGCGCCGATGGTCCTCGATGGCCCCATGGATGGTTCGGCGTTCGAGGCTTACGTGACGCAAGTCCTCGTGCCGACACTCAGGCCCGGCGACATCGTGGTGATGGACAATCTCGCAGCACACAAGCGGGCCGAGGTCGGCATCGCAATCGATGCAGCGGGCGCTCGGCTCCTCTATCTGCCGCCTTATTCGCCCGACCTCAATCCGATCGAAATGGCCTTCGCCAAGCTCAAAGCCGCCCTTCGAAAGGCGGCCGCCAGATCTATCGAGGCTTTGGTCAACGCTATCGCCCTCGCCTTGGCCGCCTTCACCGCCCAAGAGTGTCTGAACTTCTTCGCCGCTGCCGGCTATGATCGCGTCTGATCAGAATCTGCTCTAGCGTTCATTCGAAAGCCCATGACCCTTCCCGCCGCCCTCATCGCAACGCCGGTCGATGCCGAACGCGCGGCCGAGCTGCGCCGCGTGAAGTGGCTGGCGACCGGCGTGCTGGCGGCGACCTTCGTCATCTTCATCGCCGCGAAGGCGCTGCTGCCGACCCATCCGGTGTTCGGCTTCATCGCGGCCTTCGCGGAGGCCGCGACCATCGGCGGGCTTGCCGACTGGTATGCCGTGGTCGCGCTGTTCAAGCGGCCGCTGGGCCTGCCTATCCCGCACACCGCGATCATTCAGAGCAACCAGGAACGCATCGCCGAAAAGCTCGGCGAATTCATCGAGAACAATTTTCTCGAGGCCGGGCCGGTCGAGGCCAAGCTGCGCGAGATCGATTTCGGCAGCTTCATCGCCGACTGGCTGCGTGACCGCAAGCGCAGCGAGGATCTCGCCCGCTTCGTGCTACGCATGCTGCCGGAGGCGCTGGCCGCAACCGAGAGCTCGGGGCTGATGCAGTTCATCAGCCGCCGCGTCACCACGCAGATTCTCGCGATCGATCTCGCGCCGCTGGCCGCCGGCGCGCTGCGCGGCTTCGTGCAGGAGGGCAAGCATGGCGGCCTGCTCGACGACATCCTGCGCGTGCTGCACCAGACGCTGACGCAGCAGGAGACCATGGCGGTGATCCGCGACAAGGTCCGCGCCGAGATGCCGACGCTGCTCAGGCTGTATCGCGCCGACAAGTTCGTGGTGAACCGGATCATCGCCTCGGCCACCAAATTCTTCGAGGAGGTGCGCAACGACCCGCAGCATCCGTTCCGCGGCGAGTTCGACCGCATGCTGCTGTCGTTCGTCGACCGGCTCGGCAGCGACAAGGCGTTTGCCGATCGCATCGAGGGGCTGAAGCGCGATTTGCTGGCGCGCCCGGAGCTGGCCAATCTCGGCCGCACCATCTGGGCCAACGTCAAGGATTTCCTCGAACGCAGCGCGTCCGGCGAGTCGCAGGTGCTGCAGCATCAGCTGACGCGCATGTTCGTCGAGGCCGGCGACGCGCTCGACGGCGACGCCGATCTGCGCAGCGAGATCAACCAGGGCCTGACTGCCATTCTGCGCACGGTGGTCGCCGAGCAGAAGAGCGGCGTCTCCAGCTTCATCGCCGATCAGATGAAGAGCTGGGACATGGAGCAGCTCATCTCGCTGATTGAGGTCAATGTCGGCAAGGACCTGCAATACATCCGCTTCAACGGTTCGCTGATCGGCGGGCTTGCCGGGCTTGCACTTTACACCTTGGAATATGCGCTGCGGCTGCTGTGACCGATTGGGCACGCCGCATTTTAAGTTGTGGCAAGTGTGATCCTGACCGCTTGCACGAAAGTAATCGGTTCCCTAGCTTTTCAAGGCTGTTTGTTGCGTTGCGGAACGATTCCGCCAGGTTTGCGTCAGTGTTGTTGACCATCCTGTTGACCCATCGCCGGCTGCCGAGACGTTAGGGGCCGTGCTCGAAGAGGAGCTGAAATGTCGGTTGCTGCGCAGACGCTACGCCCGCCCTCCAGGACGCTGATGTTTCTGGAAGGCCGTGCCATTTCCGAACTCGGTGCTTTCCTTGGTGCACTGCCGCTGCTCAGCCTCGCCCCGCGCGGCGACGGCCATCCGGTGCTGGTGCTGCCGGGGCTGATCGCCTCCGACATGTCGACGCGGCCGCTGCGCGACTTCCTCAAGAGCAAGGGCTACGCCGTCAGCGGCTGGCGTCAGGGCCGCAACCTCGGGCTTCGCGCCGGCGTGCAGGACGGCATGGTCGAGTTGCTGCAGCAGATGAATGAGGCCAGCGGCCGCAAGGTCTCGGTGGTCGGCTGGAGCCTAGGCGGCCTCTATGCGCGCCAACTCGCCAAGATGATGCCGCAGCGCGTCCGTCAGGTGATCACGCTCGGCAGCCCGTTTGCCGCCGGACCGAAGTCGACCAACGCCTGGCGCGTCTACGAGATGGCCAGCGGCCGCCGCGCCGAGCAGGAGGATCCCCGCTTCGGCGGCTCGCTCGCCAGCGCACCGCCGGTGCCGACCACCGCGATCTTCAGCCGCACCGACGGCATCTGCGCCTGGCAGGGTTGCCGCGAGCAAGCCTCGTCGATGTCGGAGAGCATCGAAGTCGAGAGCAGCCATTGCGGCATGGGTCACCATCCCGCCGTGGTCTACGCCGTCGCCGATCGCCTCGCGCAAAAGGAAGGCGACTGGGCACCGTTCGATCGCAGCGGCTGGCGCAGCATCGTCTATCCCGATCCGAACCGGTAACTTTCTTGCCTCTCCCCGCCTGCGGGGAGAGGCCGGATTGCATGAAGCGAAGCGCAATGCGATCCGGGTGAGGGGGACTCTCCGCGAGTCCGTCTCTCACCGTCTCTATAGAAGCAGCCCCTCACCCCGACCCTCTCCCCGCAAGAGCGGGGCGAGGGAGAAGGCCGCCGCATTGTCGTTCGCCGGCAAAACGCGCTATGCGTTGCGGCATGCCGCAGCCGCTTGCCCGTATCGTCGACGAATTGAAGCGCGAGCCGTCGCGCACCGGCTCGATCATCATCACCGTGTTCGGCGACGCCATCGTGCCGCGTGGCGGCTCGGTGTGGCTCGGCACGCTGCTCGAATTCTTCAAGTCGCTCGACATCGACGGCAACGTGGTGCGCACCGCGATGTCGCGGCTCGCCGCCGATGGCTGGCTCGAGCGCAACCGGGTCGGCCGCAACAGTTTCTATCGGCTGAACAAGAAGGGCCGCCAGACCTTCGATACCGCAACAAAGCACATCTACGATCCGCCGCCGTCGGACTGGACCGGCCGCTTCGAGCTGCTCTTGATCGGCAATGCCGAGGACCGCGACACCGCGCGCGAGGCGCTGAAGAACGCCGGCTTCGGCAGCCCGTTGCCGGGCGTATGGGTCGCGCCGTCGGGCGTGCCGGTCCCTGACGAGGCGGCGCACGCGATCCGTCTCGAAGTCTCCGCGGAGGATGACAGCGGGCGCCGCCTGCTTAGCGAAAGCTGGCCGCTCGACCGCACCGCGGACGCCTATCTGAAATTCATGAAGACGTTCGAGCCGCTGCACGGCTGGATCACCAGAGGCGAGGCGCTGACCGACGCCGACGCCTTCACCGCGCGGGTGCTCTTGATCCACCATTACCGCCGCGTCGTGCTGCGCGATCCGCTGCTGCCGGCGCCGCTGCTGCCGCAGGACTGGCCGGGCAGGGCGGCGCGCAGGCTCTGCGGCGAGATCTATCGCGGACTGCTTTCGCCGTCGGAACAATGGCTTGACGAGCACGCCACCAACGAGGACGGGCCGCTGCCGAAGCCCAACGGGGCGGTGGCACGCCGTTTTGAGGGCGCCTGAATATGTTACAAAAATAACTTGCAATTGGAAAATTGTGTTATATATTCCTGCCTAACAACACAGGGAGGTCGGCCATGTATACGCAGGCGCTCAATAGCTCTGACGGCGACGATCGCGGCATCGAGGACGCCGGCCGCGCCGCGCAGTTTCAGGCCCGCATCGATGCCGACGACCGCATCGAGCCGAACGACTGGATGCCGGCCGCCTATCGCAAGACGCTGACCCGGCAGATCTCCCAGCACGCCCATTCCGAAATCGTCGGCATGCTCCCCGAGGGCAACTGGATCACCCGTGCGCCGTCGCTGCGCCGCAAGGCCGCGCTGCTCGCCAAGGTGCAGGACGAATGCGGCCACGGCCTCTATCTCTACGCCGCCGCCGAGACGCTTGGCACCTCGCGCGAGGAGCTGGTCGACGGCATGCTGTCGGGCAAGGCGAAGTATTCCTCGATCTTCAACTATCCGACGCTGACCTGGGCCGACATCGGCACCATCGGCTGGCTGGTCGACGGCGCGGCGATCATGAATCAGATCCCGCTCTGCCGCTGCTCCTACGGCCCCTATGCCCGCGCGATGATCCGCGTCTGCAAGGAAGAGTCGTTCCACCAGCGCCAGGGTTTTGAGATCATGGTGACGCTGTGCCGCGGCACCGCGGAGCAGAAGGCGATGGCGCAGAACGCGCTGGATCGCTGGTGGTGGCCGGTGCTGATGATGTTCGGCCCGCCGGACCAGGCGAGCCAGCACAGCGACACCTCGACCAAGTGGAAGATCAAGCGCTTCTCCAATGACGAGCTGCGCCAGAAATTTGTCGACGCCACCGTGCCGCAGGCCGAGTTCCTCGGGCTCACGATTCCCGACCCCGGCATGAAGCAGAATGCCAACGGCAACTGGGAATACAGCGCGATCGACTGGGACGAGTTCAAGCAGGTGCTGGCCGGCAACGGTCCGTGCAACCGCGACCGTCTCGCCGCACGGCGCAAGGCGCATGACGAGGGCGCCTGGGTGCGCGAGGCCGCCGCGGCCTATGCCGAGAAGCGCAAGAACCGCCAGCTCGCGCAAGCCGCCGAATAAGGGAGCATCGAGATGGCCACGCCAAACACCCCGCTCTGGGAAGTCTTCATCCGCAGCCGCAACGGGCTTGCACACAAGCATGTCGGCTCGCTGCATGCGTCCGACGCCACGCTGGCGCTGCAGGCCGCGCGCGACATCTACACCCGCCGCGGCGAAGGGCTGTCGATCTGGGTGGTGCCGTCGAACGCGATCACCGCCTCCGATCCGTCCGAGAAGGGCATGATGTTCGAGCCGGCGGAATCCAAGATCTACCGGCATCCGACGTTCTACGACGTACCCGACGAAGTCGGGCATATGTAGCTCCGCTTTCGCCGCGTCATTGCGAGCGAAGCGAAGCAATCCATCGGGCCACAAAGCAAGTGTGGATTGCTTCGCTTCGCTCGCAATGACGGAAAAAACAGCGAGTTGATCAATGGCAGCCGCCAACATCGAAGTCTCCGAAACGCCGCTAGTGCTCTACGCGCTGCGCCGCGCCGACGATGCGCTGATCCTCGGCCATCGCCTGTCCGAATGGTGCGGCCATGCGCCCGCGCTGGAGGAGGACATGGCGCTCGCCAATATGGGCCTCGATTTGCTCGGCCAGGCGCGCGAGCTCTACGGCTATGCCGCCAAGGTCGAGGGCCGCGACAATGACGAGGACAAGTTCGCCTATCTGCGCGACGTCCGCCAGTACCGCAATTTGCTGCTGGTCGAGCAGCCCAACGGCGATTTTGCCCGCACTTTGGTGCGGCAGTTCTTCTACGCGGCGTTCGCCGATCTCTACTGGCGCGCGATGATGGCCTCAACAGATCCGACGCTGGCCGCGATCGCGGCGAAGTCGGAGAAGGAGAGCGCCTATCATCTGCGGCATTCCTCGGAATGGATCGTCCGCCTCGGCGACGGTACCGAGGAGAGCCATCGCCGCGCCCAGGACGCGATCGACCACCTCTGGTCCTACACCGGCGAGATGTTCGCGGTCGACGACAGCGAACGCGGCCTGATCGTTTCTGGCATCGCGATCGATCCGGCGGCGCTGCAGCCGCGGTGGCTGAAGACGGTCACCGGCATCGTCAACGAAGCGACGCTGCAACTGCCGGCCAACAACTGGATGCAAAAGGGCGGCCGCAGCGGCAGCCACAGCGAGCATCTCGGACATCTCCTCAGCGAGCTGCAGTCGCTGCCACGGACCTTTCCGGGGGCGACATGGTGACCGCCACGCTCAGCGACGCCGATCTGCGCCGGCGCGCTTGGAGCGCGGCCGCGCAGGTGGTCGATCCCGAAATTCCGGTGTTGACCATCGCCGATCTCGGGGTGCTCCGCGACGTTGAAGTCCGCGACGGCCATGTCGAGGTCGCGATCACGCCGACCTATTCCGGCTGTCCGGCGATGAACATGATCGCGCTCGAGATCGAGCTCGCGCTGGAGCGCGAAGGTATCCATCGCCCCAAGGTCCGCACCGTGCTGTCGCCGGCCTGGACCACCGACTGGATGAGCGAGGATGGCCGCCGCAAGCTCAGGGAATACGGCATCGCGCCGCCGCTGCCGGGCTCCTCACGCCGTGCGCTGTTCGGCGAGCAGCAGGTGGCGTGTCCGCAATGCGGTTCTGATGAGACCGAGCTGCTGTCCGAATTCGGCTCGACCTCCTGCAAGGCGCTGTGGCGTTGCAAGAGCTGCCGTGAACCCTTCGACTACTTCAAGTGTCATTGACCATGTCGACCCCGCGCTTTCACCGTCTGGCCGTTAACGATCTGCGCCGCGAGGCGTCGGACGCCGTCTCCATGACCTTCGCGATCCCCGACGATCTGCGAGCCGACTACAGTTTTGTACCAGGCCAGTATTTGACCTTGCGCACCACGATGGACGGCGAGGAGATCCGCCGGTCCTATTCGATCTGCTCCGGCCCCGATGACGGCGAGCTGCGCATCGCGGTGAAGCGGGTCGATGGCGGCGCGTTCTCGAGCTGGGCCGCGGAGGACCTGAAGGCGGGCGACGAGCTCGACGTGATGACGCCGACCGGCCGCTTCGGCGTCGCCCATGCGCCCGGCGAGGCGCGCACCTATGTCGGATTCGCCGCGGGCAGCGGCATCACCCCGATCCTCTCGATCGTCAAGGGCGCGCTGGCGCGCGAGCCCGGCAGCCGCTTCTTCCTGTTCTACGGCAACCGCTCCACTGAGGGCATGATGTTCCGCGAGGCGCTGGAAGAGCTGAAGGACCGCTTCATGCAGCGGCTCTCGGTGTTTCACGTGATCTCGGGCGAGGAGCAGGACATCCCGATCCTGCACGGCCGGCTCGACGGCGACAAGGTGCGGGTGCTGCTGCGCTCGCTGGTGCCGGCGGAGACCGTCGATCATGTCTTCGTCTGCGGTCCCGCCGCGATGAGCGAGACCATCGAGGCGACCTGCCGCGAGATCGGCATCGCCGAAGAGCGCATCCATGTCGAACGCTTCGTCTCGGAATTCGGCGGCAAGCCGCGGCCGAAGGTCGTCATTCCCGCCGGCGCGCCGCCGAAGGCCACCGCCGGCCTGATCATCGACGGCAAGCGCCGCGAGGTGCCGGTCGCCGACGGCGAGTCGATCCTCGACGCCGCGCTGCGCGCCGGCATGGACCTGCCCTTCGCCTGCAAGGGCGGCATGTGCTCGACCTGCCGCGCCAAGCTGGTCGAGGGCGAAGCGCCGATGGACCTGAACTATTCGCTGGAGCCGTGGGAGCTGAAGGCGGGGTTCATCCTCACCTGCCAGGCCAAGCCGTGCTCGGAGAAAGTCGTGGTCGATTACGATCACGTGTGATCGCTTGCAGTCGTTCCGGGGCGCGAAGCGAACCCTCAGGTGCGCAATTGCGCACCGAGAACCTCGAGATTCCGGGTTCGATGCTCCGCATCGCCCCGGAATGACAGTGACGGAAGTAGCGTTGACGTCTGACACGTCACGCCCAACACTTGATCTCAAGAGGCCCATTCCAACGGGCCCGCTGACAGGGAGTTCGCTGTGAACGTGAAGGCCACGTTATCGCCCGAGGATATCGCCCGCGCCTGCGCAGAGGCGATGTGGAAGGAGGACGACGCCAGCAAGGGCCTCGGCATGGAGCTGGTCGAGATCAAGCCGGGGCTGGCGGTGATGGCGATGAATGTGCAGCCGCACATGGTCAACGGTCAGCGCATCTGCCATGGCGGCCTGATCTTCACGCTGGCCGATTCCGCCTTCGCCTTTGCCTGCAACAGCCACAACGAGCGCGCCGTGGCGGCGCAGGGCAACATCAGCTTCATCCGGCCGGGCAAGCTCGGCGACCGGCTGGTCGCGACCGCGCGCGAGATCTCGCGCAGTGGCCGCTCCGGAATCTACGACGTGCGCGTCACCGTCGGCGACAGCGTGATCGCCGAGTTTCGCGGCCATTCGCGGGTCATATCCGGCACATGGCTGCCGGATACGGACATCAAGGCATAACGGTTTCGGGGGAATCTGATGGCAACGGCAAAGCTCAAGGTCAAGGACAGCTTTTATCACCCCGAGCTCGACGCCGCCGAGCGCGCCTCGCGCGACGAGATCTTGGCGCTGCAGACCCGGCGGCTCGCCTGGTCGCTCAAGCACGCTTATGACAATGTCGGCCATTACAAGAAGGCGTTCGACGCTGCCGGCGTGCACCCGTCGGATTTCAAGCAGCTTTCCGATCTCGCCAAATTTCCCTTCACGGTGAAGACGGATCTGCGCGACAACTACCCCTTCAACATGTTCGCGGTGCCGCGGGAGCAAATGGTCCGCGTCCATGCCTCGTCCGGCACCACTGGCAAGCCGATCGTGGTCGGCTACACCCGGGCCGACATCGACACCTGGGCCGACGTGATGGCGCGCTCGATCCGCGCCGCCGGCGGCCGCACCGGCATGCTGATGCACAATGCCTATGGCTACGGCCTGTTCACCGGCGGTCTCGGCGCGCATTACGGCGCCGAGCGGCTCGGCTGCACCGTGGTGCCGATCTCCGGCGGCATGACCGAGCGGCAGGTGCAGATCATCAACGACTTCAAGCCCGACATCATCACGGTGACGCCGAGCTACATGCTGGCGATCCTCGACGAGTTCAAGCGGCAGGGGCTCGACCCGCGAAAGTCGTCGCTGAAGTTCGGCATCTTCGGTGCCGAGCCCTGGACCAACGCGATGCGCGTCGAGATCGAGCAGGCGTTCGACATGGACGCCACCGACATCTACGGCCTCTCCGAGGTGATCGGCCCCGGCGTCGCCCAGGAATGCGTCGAGACCAAGGACGGCTTGCACATCTGGGAGGACCATTTCTATCCCGAGGTGATCGATCCCGTGACCGGCGCGGTGCTGCCGGACGGCGAGAAGGGCGAGCTGGTGTTCACCTCGCTGACCAAGGAAGCCTTCCCGATTATCCGCTACCGCACCCGCGACCTGACGCGGTTGCTGCCCGGCACCGCGCGGCCCGGCATGCGGCGGATGGAGAAGGTGACCGGCCGCTCCGACGACATGATCATTTTGCGCGGCGTCAACGTGTTCCCGACCCAGATCGAGGAAGCGCTGCTGGCGACCGACTGGTGCGGCGGCCATTTCATCATCGAGCTCACGCGAGAGGGCCGCATGGACGAGATGACCGTGCTCGCCGAAGCCCGTCCGGAGAGCTGGGACGGCAGCGGGCTCGTGGCGCATGCCGACAAGGTCGCGGCCTTCATCAAGAACACCATCGGCGTCACCGCCGTCGTGAAGGCTGTCGCCCCCGAAACGCTGGAACGCTCGCTCGGCAAGGCGAAACGTGTTTACGACAAGCGGCCGAAGGCCTAGCCTTGCGCCCATAGCGAGGGGGCGCAGGGTTCGATGGCCAATTCCACTGAAGCGACCGCCGCGGAGATCGTCGCCGCGATCCGCGACAAGAGGGTGACGGCGGTCAGCGTCGTGCAGGCCGCGCTCGATCGCGCCGAGCAGCTCAAGCACCTCAACGCCTTCATTGTCCTGAATCGCGACGGCGCGCTGGCGGCTGCGCGGCAGGTCGATGCCGGCCAACGAGCGGGTCCGCTCGCCGGCCTGCCAATTGTCGTCAAGGACAACATCAACACATCAGATCTGCCGACCACGGGCGGCACGCCGGCGCTGCAGCACGCGCGGCCCGCGCGCAACGCCCCGTCGCTGCAAAAACTGCTCGACGCCGGCGCTGTTGTCATCGGCAAGACCAACCTGCACGAGCTCGCCTTCGGCATCACCAGCACCAACCTTGCCCCATTCGCCGGGCCGGTGAGAAATCCATACGATATCACGCGGATTCCCGGCGGCTCGTCGGGCGGAACGTCTGCCGCGATCGCCGCACGCGTCGTCACCTGCGGACTGGGATCGGACACCGGCGGCTCGACCCGCGTGCCCGCGGCGCTGACCGGCACCGTGGGCCTCAGGCCATCAGTCGGCAATGGCGGCGCCGAGCGACGCTATCACGACGACAATCAGGTGGTTCCGATCAGCCATACCCGCGACACCGTCGGCCCGATGGGCCGCACGGTGGCGGATGTCGCGCTGCTCGATGCCGTGATCACGGGCACGCCGCTCGCTGTGGCCGCACCGCTGCGCGGCGTTCGCCTCGGTATTCCCGCGTGCTTCTGGAACGGTCTCGACCGCGACGTCGAAGCCGTCGCCCGCGCGGCCTGCGCGAAGCTCGCCGATGCCGGCGTGGTGCTGGTCGATATCGACATGCCCGATCTGTTCGAGCAGAACGGCAAGGTGTCGTTCGTGGTGGCGCTGCATGAGCCGATCGCCGATATCCCGGCCTATCTTGCGGCCTCCGGGATCGAGGGCATCACGCTGGCGGATATCGCGGCGAAGGTTGCCAGCCCCGACGTCGTCGGCGCATTCGGGGCCATCACCACGGACGCCTTCGGCGCCGCCTATGACGACGCGATCGGCGTGCAGCGCCCGGCGCTGCAGGCGATCTACGCGGCGTATTTCCGCGACAACAACGTGGATGCCATCCTGTTTCCGACCACGATCGCACCGGCACCCTTGATCGACGAAACCAACGGGTCGAGCGAGATGTCGGTCAATGGCGGCGAGCCAGCGCCGACGTTCGGCACCATGATCCGCAACACCGATCCCGGCAGCAATGCCGGCCTCCCCGGCCTGTCGCTCCATGCCGGCATGACGCCGGACGGCCTGCCGGTCGGGCTCGAGATCGATGGCGCCGTGGGCAGCGATGCCAGGTTGCTCGGGCTCGGCCTGTCGATCGAGGCGATCCTGGGCTCGGCGCCGCCGCCGAAGCTTTGACCGTCTGACACCGGAAGGCCCGGCGTGACATCAGGTCGTACCCGCCAGGGTCGCAACAAGCCTCTTGAATTGAACGTTCAGTCGATTAGTCATGGCACCAGACCGCTTGGCGACGCGTGATCTTGCGGCGATGATTTCCACCGTCATTGCGAGCGCAGCGAAGCAATCCATCTTTCCTCGCGTGCGGTGACGATGGATTGCTTCGTCGCTTCACTCCTCGCAATGACGAATTCTGAGAGACCTCCATGGACCCCGCCACCCTTGTCATCCTCGCGGCGCTGATCATCGGCCTGATCTACGGCTCGGTCGGCCTCGTCAGCGGCTTCTGCATGATGAGCGGCCTGCGCGGCTTGTGGGCGGAGGGCGACGGCCGGCTCGGGCGCACCTATGCGCTGGCGATGGGGGTTGCGATCGCGGCCTCGCAGCTGCTGGCGGCGGCGGGCCTCGTCGACCTCGGCAAGTCGATCTATCTGCAGCCCTCGTTCTCCGCGCCGGTGATGTTCCTCGGCGGGCTGCTGTTCGGTTACGGCATGGTGCTGTCGAACGGCTGCGGCTCGCGTGCGCTGGTGCTGCTCGGGCGCGGCAATCTGCGCTCCTTCGTCGTCGTGATCGTGCTCGGCATCTTTGCCGAGATCACGCTCAAGGGCCTGATCGCGCCGGCGCGGATCGCGCTGGTCCAGGCGTCGCAGGCCACGGTCGCAGCCAATTCGGTCCCCGCGCTGCTGGCGAGCGCTGGGCTGGGCGCGGTGCCGGCGCGAATGATCGCGGCATCGGTGGTCGCGCCCGTCCTGATCATCTTCGCGTTTGCGCATGCGCCGTTCCGAAAGTCGATCGGCCAGGTCGCGGCGGGCCTGATCGTCGGCCTCTTGGTCGCCGCCGGCTGGTACGCCACCGGCTATCTCGGCGCCGATGATTTCAATCCGGTGCCGGTGACCTCGCTGACCTTCGTCGCGCCGATCGCCGATGCGCTGCAATATGTGATGCTGTCGACCGGCTCGACGCTCAATTTCGGCATCGTCACCGTGTTCGGCGTGTTCGCCGGCAGTCTTGTCACCGCGCTCGCCACCGGACGCTTTGAGCTCGAAGGCTACCGGTCGCCGCAGCACATGCTGCGCTCGGCCGGTGGCGCCGCGCTGATGGGCATCGGCGGTGTGATGGCGTTCGGCTGCTCGGTCGGGCAGGGGCTGACCGGACTGTCGACGCTGTCGCTGTCGTCCTTCATCGCGATCGCCGGCATCATGCTCGGCACCGGCGCCGGCCTGCGCGGCGCGCTGCGGGTGAGGCCGCTCGCTGCGGCCTAGGGCGTGTACTCATAACCCTCGGCTTCCAGTCATAAAGCGGAAGTTGCCCAGTTCGGCAGTTATCGGCGGCTTATGACCCCAAAGCGGACATGAGCAGCTAGGGGCCATCGCCGCACTAACCCATGAGCTTCTTGCCGCTCAATTGCACTGCTTGGCCGTTAACCGTAAGCTACCCAGCGGGCTAGGCTTGAGGGAAGCCATGGTTGTCGAGACGCGCTATGTGACCAGCGGCGAGGTCTTCGTCGCGTATCAAATATCCGGACAGGACGGTCCGGACTTGCTCATGACGCCGGGCTTTGTATCGCATCTCGAGCAGTCGTGGGAGAATCCCAGCATCGCGCGCTTCCTTAGCGACCTCGGCTCGTTTTCGCGACTGATCCGGTTCGACAAACGCGGCACGGGTCTCAGTGATCGTGGTGTCGGTGTCCCGCATCTCGATGAAAGGATCGATGATATCCGCGCCGTGCTCGACGCTGCGGGTTCCAAGAGAGCCTATCTGTTCGGTGTCTCGGAGGGTGGGCCAATGTCTATCCTGTTCGCGGCGACCTATCCTGGGCGGGTCGCTGGTCTCATTCTGTTCGGCACGTATGCGCGCACGGTGGGCGCCTCCGTTCCGTTCGACGATTTTGCGGCCTTGGAGCGCACTATCCGGTCCGACTGGGGGACCGGCAAGAGTCTGCCAAGTTTCTCTCCGTCGGCAGCCGCAATTCCCGGGGCCATTGACCGGTTCGCCAAGTTCGAGCGCTCGGCGGCCAGCCCGTCTGACGTGATCAACTTGATGCGCATGAACCGCGAGATCGACGTGACGGCCATCCTGCCGTCGGTCCGGGTTCCTACGCTGGTCATGCATCGGCGCGACGACGTGCGCATTCGTGCATTCGCCGGCCGCGAGCTTGGAGAGAGAATTTCTGGCGCACGCTACACTGAACTTTCAGGTAACGATCACCTCCCATGGTTCGGAGATCAGAATCGGCTCCTCGAGGAGATCAGACAGTTTATGGGTGTTTCCGCTACCGCCATCGAGGTTGATCGCGTCCTCTCGACTGTGCTGTTCACCGATATCGTCGATTCGACAAGGAAAGCCTCGTTGGTGGGCGATAGGCAGTGGCGTTCAACTCTGGAAGCGCATCATGCAGCGGTGCGTTCGGAACTGGAGCGGCATCGCGGCCGCGAAGTTAAGACTACGGGCGACGGATTTCTGGCCCTGTTCGACGGCCCGGCGCGCGCTGTTCGCTGCGCCCAAGGGATCGTCAGCGCGGTGCGGCCGCTCGATCTCGAAGTGCGGGCCGGCGTCCACACGGGTGAGGTCGAGATGATGGGCGACGATGTGGGCGGCATCGCTGTGCACATCGCAGCACGGGTAGCTCAGCATGCGAATGCGAGCGAAGTGCTGGCTTCGAGCACGGTAAAGGATCTAGTGGCGGGTGCCGGCCTCAAGTTCGTCGACCAGGGACGGGCCGAGCTTAAGGGTCTCGCCGAGCCCATGCGCCTATTCGCAGTCGTCTGAATGAGTTTCGGTGCCGCCGATCCCGGCTTAGAAAGCTGAGACGCTATCGCCCGAAGTCCCTTTCTGGCCCAAGGCCGACATGCAGCGATGGCGGCTTCGACGTCGGCTTCCGAGATCGAAGCGGACGCGCTGTCGCTGTCGTCCTTCATCGCCATCGCCGGCATCCTGCTCGGCACCGCGCCGGCCTGCGCGGTGCATTACGGGTGAGGCCGCTCGCGACGGCCTAGGGCGTGTACTCATAACCGTCGGCTTCCAGTCATAAAGCGGAAGTTGCCCAGTTCGGTAGTTATCGGCGGCCTATGACCCAATTCCGACGTCCCACCTTAGCCGCAGAGACGGAGGACTGGCCCGAAGCGCCCTCCTATGATCTTATGCCCGGACGGCAAAGTTGGTGAGGACCCCGTGGCTGATGAGAGGATAGAGCGGCGGTTGGCGGCCATCTTGGCGGCTGATGTGGCAGGCTATAGCCGGCTAATGGGAGCGGATGAGGTCGGTACTCTGACAGCCCTAAAGGCAATTCGTCGTGAAATTTTCGACCCAGCAATAGCTCGCCACAATGGGCGGATCGTGAAGACCACCGGCGACGGCTTGCTGGTTGAATTTGCCAGTTCGGTGGACGCTGTGACCTGCGCGATGGCGGTGCAGGAATTGATGGCGAAGCGCGATCAGGATCAGCCCCAGATCACATTTCGTATAGGCATCAACGTCGGCGACGTGATCATTGATGACGGCGACATTTTCGGCGACGGCGTCAATATCGCTGCACGCGTTGAGAGCGAATGCGAACCAGGCGGTGTCTGCCTCTCGAGCAACGCGCTTGAACAGATACGAGGCAAGACTGAGTTCACGTTCGTTGACCTCGGGGAGCGGGCGCTTAAGAACATCGACCGAGCGGTACGGCTCTACGCTGCACGGTCTGCGGCGCTTCCCAAAAGCGCTGCGCACGCGGTTGACGCTTCAAGTCACCCATTCCCCGACAAGCCCTCGATAGCGGTGCTGCCGTTCAAGAACATCAGCGGCGATTCAGATCAGGAGTATTTTGCGGACGGCATGACGGGGGACATCATTGCGTTGCTCTCAAGAACTCGAGACTTCTTTGTCATCGCGAAGAGTTCGACCGATTCTTTGAAGGTCGGGTTGTCGGACCCGACATCGCTCGCTCGACAGTTTCGCGTCCGGTACATTTTGGAAGGCAGCGTCCGAAAGGCTGCCAATCGAGTTCGTGTCACGGCCCAATTGATCGAGGCGCGGACTGGCAAGACGCTCTGGGCCGATCGCTTTGATCGAGAGTTAAGTGACCTTTTCCTTGTGCAGGATGAGGTAACGAGCGGTATCGTGGGCGCGGTATATCCCGAGGTCCTTGCAGCCGAGGCCGGGACATTCAAGCGCTCTTCTTCAACCAATCTAGACGCCTGGGGACTTGTAGCGCGTGGAATGATGGCGCTCGCGACGTTTACGCGAGAGAGCATCTCAAACGCTAATGATCTAGCTGATCGCGCATCAAAGCTCGACCCGGAATTTGGTTTAGCGTTTGGACTCAGGGCATTTTCGCTCGCTTATCGGTCGTATATGCAATGGGGACGTGACTGGTTAATGGACGCACGACAAGCCTCTCAGGACATCAAGTCAGCGGTAAGTCTGCAAAGCGACGATCCTACCGTGTTGTTCCTCGTCGGTGGCGCGTCTTGGTTTATGGGCCGAGTTCTACCTGGCGTTCCTCTCTTGGAAAGAGCGATTCAACTTAATCCAAATCTCGCTATGGCACGCGCGTTACTTGGATTGGGCTACGCCAGTCTAGATCGACCCGCGGATGGCTTGGCACAGGCAGAGATAGCCTTTCGTTTGAGCCCGCGGGATCCAATGGCGTGCCAGTTCTTTGCCGCCGAAACGCTATGTCATTTCGCAGCGGGTGATTTCTCGCGTGCCATTGCCAGCGCTCAAAAGGGACTGCAGGTCAATCCGAACTCTCTTGACAATCACCTTTACTTGGCCGCCGCTCTTGCAGAGTCCGGCGACCAATCCAGGGCGCAGAAGCAAGTTGAGCAGGCGCTGCGAATTGCTCCGGCAATGTCACTCGATATAATTTCTCGCGGAGGGCGCGATGCGCCTGGCTGGCAAAAGTATCACGTCGCTCTGCGCAAGGCTGGTTTGCCATCGTGAACAGGAGCGTCTACCTACGAGCTGCGAGGTCGGGCTTCTGGCCCAAGGCCGACATGCAGCGATGGCGGCACGTCTGAAACCTGATATGCTTCGGTCGTTCCTTTATGTTTTACGGTGGCGGAAATGGAAGCACCTGCTTTGCCGGTTACCCGGTATGCAACCAGCGGAGATGTGAGCATCGCCTATCAAACGATGGGCGATGGACCGACCGACATCATCTTGGTTCCCGGCTTTGTCTCCAACATCGAGTACATGCATGAGCTGCCGGGATACACAGCGTTTTTGCGTCGGTTAGCGACTTTCGCGAGAGTAGTGACCTTTGATAAGCGTGGTCAGGGACTATCCGATCGCATTTCTGAGGCGCCATCATTGGAGCAGCGGATCGACGACGTACGCGCAGTGATGGATGCGATCGGATCTCGCGAAGCAACACTGATGGGATTCTCCGAAGGCTGCGCAATGGGAGTAATGTTCGCGGCCGCGCATCCAGATCGCGTGTCTCGTCTAATTTTGTACGGCGGCTTCGCTCGGTTTGCCGACAAATACGACGCCAATACATTTGAAGCGATGATCGCGAAGCGCATGCCCCTTTGGGGTGACGGGTCCTTGCTAAAGATCATCGTTCCGGCTCGATTGCACACGCCGGAGGTCATTGCCCAATTTGCAAAATTCGAACGGCTTTCAGCCAGCCCAGGCGCTTTCCGCGCGATCCAGCTAATGAACATTCAAATAGATGTGAGATCGATACTTGGGAGCGTTCGCGTTCCGACGCTCGTGCTTCATCGAGAATTTGATCCGATGCTCTCCGTTGATCTTGGTAGAGATTTGGCGGCCCGCATCCCAAACGCAAAGTACATTGAGTACAAAGACGAAGGTCACGCATTTTGGGTTGGCAATACTGAGCCGCTGCTCGGAGACATCGAGGAGTTTGTTACCGGACACCGAGAACACGCTTCAAACGAAGTCGAGCGGGTTCTGGCAACGGTGCTGTTTACCGATATTGTCGATTCGACCCGGAACGCGGCTGAGATGGGGGACCTTTCTTGGCGCCGGCTGCTGGATCGCCACGATGAGACAGCGAAGCAAATCGTCGAGAAGTATCGTGGCAACTTGGTTAAGTCGACCGGCGACGGCATTCTGGCGACGTTCGACGGCCCTGGGCGAGCAGTGCGGAGCGCCCTCGCGTTTAGATCAGCCGCCGAGCAGCTCGGCATCCAGCTTCGAGCTGGTCTTCACACCGGCGAGATCGAGCTACGTGATGGGGATATTGGCGGCATAGCCGTCCACGCAGCGGCGCGCGTCATGGCACAATGTCAACCCAGCGAGGTTCTTGTTTCGAGGGTCGTTACCGATCTCGTCGCCGGCGCTGGCCTCAAATTCTCTGATCGCGGTTCGCATGAGCTAAAGGGCATACCTGGCTGTTGGGACTTGTTTGCGGCGACCGCTTAGATGTCCGCTTCTGGCCCAAGGCCGACATACAGCGATGGCGGCTTCGACGTCGGCTCCCGAGATCGAAGCGGACGTGACGAATATATGCAGGCCCTAATTACGCCTGCGACGGCGCGTCCGCGAGCGAGCTCAGCGCGATGCCGCCGACGATCAGCGCCGCGGCGATCGCCAGCGAGAGATCGATCGGCTCGCCGAGCAGCAGCGCCGCGGTCACGATGCCGACGATCGGCGTCCCCGTCGTGCCGAGCGAGGTCGTCAGCGCCGGCAGGCTCTTGTTGACAACAGACATCGCCCAGTAGGCCAGCGCCGTGCCGATGAAGCCGGAATAGAGGAACAGCAGCGCGAGGTGCGGCGACCAGATCACGTCGGGCACGCCCTCGGTGACCAGCGCTGTGATCGTCAGCACGATCGTTGCCACCAGCACCTGCCACAGCAGGAGCTGCAGCGGAGTCGCGATCCAGCGGTGCGAACGGATGTAGATGATGTTCGCGGCCCAGCAGATCGCGGCCAGAATGATCATTGCGGCGCCGGCGATGACATGCAGATTGCTCCAGTCCAGCGATGCCGGGTTGAGGATCACGCAGAGGCCGGCGAGCCCCGAGGCGACGCCGACCAGTTTCAGCGCGCCGAGCCGCTCGGTCCGCGCGGCGCCGGCGGCGAGCGCCACCCATAGCGGCGTGGTGTAGCCGAGCACGATGCCCTTGCTGGCCGGCAGATAGCGCAGGCCGGTGGCGACCAGCGTCGAGAAGAAGGTCATGTGCAGCAGCGCCACGCTGAGCACGACCGGGATATCGGCGATCCGCGGAATGATCAGGTTGCCGCTGGCGCGCAGGATCACCAGCAAGGCACTCAGCGCGACCCAGCTCCGGATCGATGCGGTCCACAGCGGCGGCACCGCCTGGACCAGCGATTTCGTCACCGACCAGTTGATGCCCCAGGCCAGCACCACGACGATGAACAGGGCGGCGGCCTTGGCGGGGGAGAGGGACTGATTCACGGCTGCTTCCTTGCGGGCGACACGCATTGTGAATAGGATCGCACTGGCTCTCTCGAAAGGGCCAGATTGGACAGAACCAGAGAGCCAGTTAGAGCCAAAGTGATTCTCGCCGAATTGCTCGTACTGAAGCGCTCGGATGCCGCGGGCCTGGTCGCGCAGATGACGCAGCAGCTCCGCGGGCTGATCGCGAGCGGCCGGATCCGGCGCGGCGCCATGCTGCCGTCGAGCCGGCAGCTCGCCGCCGAGCTCGGTGTGGCGCGCAACACGGTCACGCACGCCTATGAGCAGCTCGCAGCCGAAGGCTATCTGCGGATCGCCGCGCGACGCCGGCCGGTGGTGACCGACGATATCGAGGAGCGGTTCGTCAGGGCGGCGCCGGTGCCAAGACACGACGGCGGGCGCAAGCCGCTGTTATCGCCCTGGGCTTTGCGGCTCACGGAGACCGACTGGCCGCTGTCATATCAAGCAAATGTCCGGCCGCTCCGTCCGGGACTTGCCGACACCCGCGAGTTTCCGCACGAGCTCTGGGCGCGCTGCCTGCGCCGCAGCGCGCTGCGCCGGCGCTTCAACGACCAGACCGTGATCAATCGGCCGAGCTTGCGCGAAGCCTTGCGCGATTATCTCGAAGTCAACCGCGGTGTCCGCGCCGAGGCCGATCAGATCCTCATCCTGCCGACGGCGCAGGCGGCGTTGACGCTGATCGCCGCCACCACCGTGATATCAGGTGATGCGGTCTGGACCGAGGACCCTGGATATCCCGGCGCCGCAGCGGCATTTCGCGCGGCCGGGGCCGATGTTGTCGGCATCCGGCTGGACCAATGGGGCATGACGCGCGCGGGGGAGAGGCGGGCGCCAAAGCTGATCTTCACGACGCCGTCGCACCAGCATCCGACCGGACGGCTGATGCCGGTGGCGCGCCGCACCGAGCTGTTGGCGGCCGCCGAGCCGGGCAAGACATGGATCGTCGAGGACGATTACGACGGCGAGTTTCACTATGACAGCCGGCCGATGCCGGCGCTGCAGGGGCTCGATCGCGACGGGCGCGTGCTCTATCTCGGCACCTTTGCCAAGGCGATGACCGCCGATATCCGCATCGGCTATCTGGTGGTGCCGCCGCAGCTGGCGGGGACCATGGAGATCGCGCAGCGGCATCTCGGGTTGATCGCCTCCGTGCATGTCCAGGAGGCGCTGGCCGATTTCATGGCCGACGGGCATTTTCTGGCGCATGTCAGGCGGATGCGGCGCATCTACCGCTCACGCCGCGACCATCTCTCGGCAGTGCTGGCGCGGCAGCTCGGCGCGGTGCTGGCGGCCGAGATCCCTCCAGGCGGGATGCAGCTGATCGCCCGCTTCAAGGACGGCCGTGCCGACCGGGACGCGGTGACGCGGCTGGTCGCGGCCGGCGTCGAGGTGCGTGCGCTGTCGAGCCTTGCGCTGGAGCGGCCGCACGATTTCGGCCTGCTGCTCGGCTTCGCGGCCTGGCGCGAGAACGAGATCGGCGCCGCGGTACGGACCATGGCGCACTGCCTGACCGGCAAGCGCGTCGCGCGCGGGTAGAGAGGTACCTGCACGATTTCGGAATATTGGAAGAATATCGGTGAGTTGCCCGACGTGTCAAGTGGCCTTTTGGCGATCGCCGGCGCGGCCGCCGGCTACTTTGCATGGGGTTGTTTTTCGGCATTTTTGTTTGCGCGCGCTACCGGGCGGCCGATCCCGCCGCGCCGCAGGCTCACTCCGCCGCCTTGGTGACGATCCGCACCTCCGAGGTGAGCGTCTTGTGCACCGGGCACTTGTCGGCGATCTCCATCAGCCGTTTGCGCTGCTCGGCGTCGAGCGCGCCCTCGATCCTGATGACGCGGTCGATCTGGTCGAGCATGCCCTCGCGGGTCTCGCATTCCGCGCAATCCTGCGCATGGATTTTGCTGTGGGTCAGCGTCACGGTGACGCGATCGAGCGGCAGCGACTTGCGGTCGGCATACATCCGCATCGTCATCGAGGTGCAGGCACCTAACCCGGCGAGGACGAAATCATAGGGACCGGGACCGGAGTCCTGTCCGCCGACCGTAACCGGTTCGTCGGCCAGCATGCGGTGCGGGCCGGCGGTGACGATCTGCTGGAACTTGCCGGCGCGGGTCTCCTGCACCACGACGTTGCGCGGGCCGGTCGCGGCCTCGGCCGCCGGCTGTGCGGCAAGGTCGATGTAGCGCTCGGCCCAGGCGCCGATCACGCCGGCGACATAGGCGGCGTCCTGCTTGCCGCTCAAAAGGTGATCTGCGCCCGCCAGCGAGACGAAGCTCTTGGGATGCCTGGCCGCGATGAAGATGTTGGTGGCGTTGTCGATGCCGACGGTGTCGTCGGTCGGCGAGTGCATCACCAGCAGCGCCTTGTGCAGCGCTTTCACCTGCGCCATTAGATTGTGCTCGGCGACGTCGTCGAGGAATTCGCGCTTGATGCGGAAGGGGCGGCCGGCGAGCGAGACCTGGCCTTCACCCTGGGCGCGGATGTCCTCGATCTGATCCTTGAAGAAATGCGTGACGTGGCCGGGGTCGGAGGGCGCCGCAATGGTCGCGACCGCCTTCGCCTCGGGAATTTGCCCTGCGGCCGCGAGGATCGCGGCGCCGCCGAGGCTGTGGCCGATCAGGATCGCCGGCGCCTGCCGCGTCTCGCGCAGGTGGTCGGCGGCGCGGACCAGATCGGCGACGTTGGATGAGAAGGTCGAGTTGGCGAAGTCGCCCTCGCTGGAGCCGAGGCCGGTGAAATCGAACCGCAGCGTCGCGATGCCCTTTGCCGCCAGCGCGACCGCGATGCGCTTGGCCGCCAGCACATCCTTGCCGCAGGTGAAGCAATGCGCGAACAGCGCATAGGCCTTGATCGGGCCGTCGGGGCTATCGAGCGCGGCGGCAAGCTGATGGCCGCCCACACCGGTGAATTGAAAGCGTTCGTGCGGCATCTTGGTCTCCGGAGGTTTCACCTCTCCCATAGGGAGAGGTCGAATTTCGAGCATAGCGAGAAATTCGGGTGAGGGGTTTCGCTCTATCGAGGGACCGTAACCCCTCACCCGGCGCTTCGCGCCGACCTCTCCCTATGGGAGAGGTGAGGACAGTCAGTCTTCAGAATAGCGCTGTTCGGTCCAGGGATCACCGCGATTGTGATAGCCGCGGACCTCCCAGAACCCCGGCGCATCGTCGGCCAAAAATTCGATGCGCTGCAGCCATTTGGCGCTCTTCCAGAAATACAGATGCGGCACCACCAGGCGCACCGGGCCGCCATGCTCGTGCTCCAGCGGCTTGCCCGACCAGCTACGGGCGAGCAGCGCGTCCTCGGCGGCGAAATCCTCGAGCGGCAGGTTCGTCGTATAGCCGTCATAGCAATGCAGCACGACGAAGCGCGCTTCCTCGCGCGGCCGGCAGGCGGCGAGCAGGTCGCGGGTGGCAAGCCCTTCCCACTGATTGTCGTAGCGCGACCAGGTCGTGACGCAGTGGATGTCGGAGACGAACTGCGTCTGCGGCTGCGCCTGGAATTGCGCAAAGGTCCAGTAGATCGTCTGCTCGACCGCCCCAAAGACGTCGAGCCGCCAGTGCTCCTGCGTGACGTTGGGCAGCATCCCGAGGTCGAGCACCGGCCAGTCGCGGGTCAGATGCTGGCCCGGCGGCAGGCGCTGCTCTTCCGGCCGGGTGATCTTGCCGGTGAGGAATTTGGCTTCGCGCGCCCAGCGCTGCTTGCTGCGCGTCAGCTTGCTCTCGGGCGGCTCGTTGTCGTCGGTCATCGGCGTGCTCCGCTACTCGTGGCGCTGCATCGCGGAGTCATGCTTGGTGTCGCGCATGGTCGAATAGATGATGAGCGACAGGAAAATCATGCCGCTGAGATAGTAGTAGAACCAGTCCTCGTGCCCGACGCTCTTGAAATACAGCGCGACCGCGGGCGCGGTGCCGCCGAAGATCGACACCGTGATCGCATAGGGCAGGCCGACGCCGAGCGCGCGGACGTTGGTCGGGAACAGCTCGGCCTTCACGATCGCGTTGATCGAGGTGTAGCCGGCGACGAAGATCCAGGCGCCGCAGATCAAGAGGAAGGCGATGAAGGGCGATTTGGTCTCCTTCAGCGTGGTCAGGATCGGGACGGTCGAGATCGTGCCGACGAGACCGAAGAAGATCAGCAGCGGCTTGCGGCCGATGCGGTCGGACAGCCCGCCATAGATCGGCTGCAGGATGGTCGCGAAGATCAGCGAGCCGAAGATCACGAAGGTGGTCTGATCCTCGGTCAGGCCGACCGACAGCTTCACGAAGGTCTGCATGTAGGTGGTGAAGGTGTAGAACGCCGCGGTGCCGCCGGCGGTGAGGCCGACCACCAGCAGCAATTCGCGCGGATAGTTCAACAGGCCGACGATCGAGCCGGTCGGCTTGGAGACTTTCTTGGCTTCGACGAAGGCTTCGGTCTCATGCAGACTACGCCGCATCACCGCCGCGACGACCGCGAGCAGGGCGCCGATCACGAACGGAATTCGCCAGCCCCAGGCCTTCAGCTCCTCGGGCGTCAAGAACACCTTCTGCAGCAGCAGCAGCACGATGATCGCGGTGAGCTGACCACCGATCAGCGTGACGTATTGGAAGCTCGAGTAGAAGCCGCGATGATTGGGATCGGCGACCTCGCTGAGATAGGTGGCGCTGGCGCCATATTCGCCCCCTAAGCTGAGGCCCTCGATGATGCGTGCCAGTGCCAGGATCGCCGGCGCGGCAATGCCGATGCTGGCATAGGTCGGCGTCACCGCGATGATCAGCGAGCCGAAGCACATGCAGACCACCGACAGCGTCAACGACAAACGGCGGCCGTAGCGGTCGGCGATGAAGCCGAACAGCCAGCCGCCGAGCGGGCGCATCAGGAAGGTCGCGGCGAACAGCACCGCCGCGTTGAGCTGCTGCACGACAGGATCGCTGTGCGGGAAGAACGCCGGGGCGAAATACAGCGCGAACGCCGTATAGGCGTAGAAGTCGTACCACTCGACGAGATTGCCGACCGAGCCGATGAAGATCGCCTTCACCCGCCGCTCGACGTCCTGGATGTCGAGATGATCGCTCGCGGGCTGAGCGGTTTGATCGGTCATGCGGTGCCTCCCGGACTCGTCGGTTCGATTCCGGGCAAGCTACCCCATCGGGTAGGCGATGTAACTGCTCGAGCTGCCGCCTCAGGCGGGCTTGCCGAACAGGATTGGCAGTTGACGCGGGCCGCGCACCGTGCCTTCGGACCACGTCACCTTGCCGGCCGGGTCGAGGCGGAAATCCGGGATCCGCTTCAGCCACTCCTCGATCGCAACCGTCATCTCCATCCGCGCCAAATTGGAACCGACGCAGCGGTGGATCCCGAGGCCGAAGGCGGCGTGGCGGTTCTCCTTGCGGTCGATCACCACCTTGTCGGCGTCGGGGAACATCGCAGGGTCGCGGTTCGCCGCCGGGAACGACAGCAGCACCATGTTGCCCGATTTCACCGGGCAGCCGGAGACCGTGGTCTCCTTCATCACCTCGCGCGCCATCGTCACCGGCGAATAGGCCCGCAAAAATTCCTCGATCGCGGTCGGCATCAGCGCGGGCTCGGCGACCAGCCGCTCGCGATCGGCGGGCGTCCTCGCGAGGTGCCAGAGCGAGGAGCCGATCGCGCTCCAGGTGGTGTCGATGCCGGCGATCAAGAGCAGCCGCAGCGAGCCGAGCACGTGCTCGTCGGAGAGTGGTTGGCCGCCCGGGCCCTTTGCCCGCAGCAGCTGCGAGATCAGATCGTCACCCGGCTCGAGCTTGCGCTGCTCGAGATGGGCCATGAAGTAGCCGGTCATCTCGCGCACGCCGTTCATCAGCTCGTTGTCGTCCTTGATGCCGAGCTCGAGGATCTGGTGGATCCACTTGATGAAGAGGTCGCCGTCCTTCTCGGGGATGCCCAGCATGTGCGCGATGGCGCGCACTGGGATGTGCTTGGTGTAGCGCGCCGCGGCGTCGCAGCCGCCATCGGCGATGAACTCGTCGATCAGCTCATTGCAGATCGCGCGCACCCGCGGCTCCAGCCGCTTCATCGCATCCGGTGTGAACGGCGGCAGCAGCACCTGCTTGGCCGGCTTGTGCTCGGGCGGATCGGAGGTGATCGGCGGCGCCCGGGCGGTGATGTCGGGGCGGACGTCGCGCACGATGACCCGGCGCGAGGAGAAATGCTCGGTGTCGTAGGCGATCTCCTTCACCGCCTGATAGGTGGTCGGCATGTAACAGCCGAGGAAACGCTCGGTGTGCACCACCGGCGAGGCGGAACGCAGCGTCTCCCAGATCGGAAACGGATCCTCGGTCCAGACCGGATCGGTGTGGTCGAAATCATTGACCCAGTCGGTGACCGGGGGATGTTCGGGCAGGTAGCTTGCGGACGGGGAATCGGACATCGGCTCGTTTCCTTCTCGTTCGATCAAACGCGGGGGCCGGCGGCGCGGCCGCCGCCGCTCGGTGCTATTCCTCGGTGACTTCGATCGCGATTTCCGGGCAGTTGGTCTGCGCCAGCCACGCCTTGTCCTCGAGCCCGGCCGGCACCGTGCCGTCGCCGACCTCATGGGCGTTGCCGTACTCGTCGAGTTCGAACAGCTCCGGGGCGAGTGATTTGCAGCGGGCGTGACCCTGGCATTTGTCCTGGTCGACGCGGATTTTCAGCTTGGACATGCAAGCGCTCTCCCTCAGGCTCTCGCGCGCAAAACGGGGCGCGCCGGTTCCTCATTTCCCAAAGCTTATTGCAAGTTCTGGCTTGCTTGGGCGAATTGCAGGGCAGCTCCGCCAAGTTATATCATATTACATTATCGCTTCGCTTATCCGTCAAGCAAAAATTCAATCGCCTCGAAGGCGTCCGGAATTGGATGGACATTCAAACAAATTCGGGTGATGGAGTCATCAGGCTGCGCGTGCCTGTGCCTGACAAGGAGAATGCTGCTTGCAAAAGGAGGAGAAGCGGCCGCGGGGGCGTCCGGTGGGATCGTCCGATCAGGGGCTGAAACGGCAGGAGTTCGTGGTCGCGGTGATGAAGGCGATTGCCGAACACGGCTACAAGGATGTCACCGTTGCGACGATCTGCGAGGCCGCCGGCTTTTCGCGTGGCCTGATTGGCCATTACTTCCCGGGCAAGGATGCGTTGCTGCTGCACGCCGTCGGCGAGGTGGCGAAGGATTTCGAGCAGGCCACGCGGTCTGCCGCCGAAGCGGCGGGCCCGGACCCGCTGGATCGTTTGCATGCCGTGGTGACCGCGAGCTTCAGTGCGCCGGTGTTCACGCCTGAACGCGTGCTGGTCTGGGTCGCGCTGGCCAGCACGTCGCACTGGTCTCCCGAGCTCGCCGAGATCTACCAGCAACTCTACCGGCCGTACCGCCGTGGACTGGCGCACCTGATGCGGCGCGCCGCCGACGCGCGCGGTGTGCGGATCAACGCCGACCGCCTGGCGATGACGCTGACGCAACTCACCGAAGGGATGTGGGCCGGCTGGGCTGCCGATCCAAAGACGGTGTCGTCAGCGGAAGGCGAGGCGGCCTGCCATGACCTGCTGAATGCGTTCTTTCGCAAGCCGGGCAAATCATAGGGGCGCGGCGTGCATCGCCCGATGCCAAGCTGACGGCTGTCCCTACCTGCGCTTCTTCATCGCGCGCAGATCGATCGTTCCGACGATCGTCCGCGGATCCAGTCCGGGCTCGAAGATCTGTGCCTTGTTGATCTTCTGCGTTGCTGTCACCGGCATACGGTCCATGAACAGCATCCAGCCCGGCGCCTTGTAGTAGGCCAGCTGCGTGTTGCAGTAATCGACGATGTCGTGGGCAAGCACACGATCTGCCGTGCGGCCGGAGGCAGGAACCACGCAGGCAAAGATTTCTTCGTCTGCCTTCTCGTCAGGTACGGCGAGGATCGCGATCTGCGCGACGCCGGGATGCCTGCACAGCACGGTTTCCACCTCGGTGGCGGCGATGTTCTCGCCGGAGCGCCGGATCATGTTCTTGCGGCGGTCGACAAAATAGATGATGCCGCCTTCGTCCTGGCGGACGACGTCGCCCGAATGCCACCAGCCGCCGCGCCAGCCGCCTTCCGTCGCCGCTTCGTCGTCGAGGTACCCGGCGAAAAAGCCCTTGCGCGGATCGTCGCCCGCCAGTCGAACCACGAGCTCGCCCTCGGCTCCTGCGGCAACGTCGCGGCCATCTTCGTCGATCACCTTGGCCTGCAGCGGCGCAACGGCGCGTCCGATCGCGCGGACGCCGATCGGCCGCGGCTCGTGATCGTTTGCGGTCCAGCGGCCGACCTCGGTCATGCCCCAGACCTCGAGATGGGGGATGCCGAAGCGCTGTTCGAATTCGCGGTGAATGGCGGGCTCCATGCCGGCACCGAAGCCGAACCGGACTTTGTGCGCGCGCTCGTCGGCGGATCGTTCCAGCGCGACCAATGCCTGCGGCACGGCCCCGATGTAGTGAACGATGGTGGCGCGGCTGCTCGACACCTCGTTCCACCAGCGCTTCGCCGAAAAATACTCGGGTCGGATCACGCAGCCCTGCGACAGCAGCATCGGCATCAGCGCGACGACGCCGGCGTGGACATGGAAGACCGGCATCGGATTGAACAAGCGATCGGTGCCCGGCTCGATCGAAAAGCCGCCGCCGCTGTTTGCCAGCGTGAAGAACCATTCGCCGGCGGAGAGCCAGTAGTCGTTGGTGACCAGGCAGCCCTTGGGGCGGCCGGTGGTGCCGGATGTGTAGAACACGCCGGCCTCGGTGGTCCGATCCAGCGATCCCGATGCCGCCGGTCGTGACGGCGAGGGCAAACGTTCCGGTAATTCTTCCGCGGTGACGACGGCGAATTGGTCCGCCAGTTCGCGCGCGACCGCCGTCAATCGCTCGACGTGGTGGCGAAGGGTGACCGCGAGAACCACGCCGCTGTGCTGCATCTGGTAGAGCAACTCGGCGTGCCGATGGTCGGGATTGACCGGCACCACGCTCGCGCCGACGGCGTTGAGCGCGAGCAGGTGCACGAAATAGTCCGGCCGGTTCTCGACCAGCAGGGCGACGCGGTGCCCGAGCCCGTATCCCGCCTGCCTGTAGCGTTCGGCAAGCGGCGCAACGAGTTGCATGACCTCGTCGTAGGTCCATTCCAGTCCGTCGGATGCGTAGGACGTGCCGGCGGGAACGCAGATAAAGGCATTGCGCGGCGCCGCTGCCACGCTCGCGCGAAATGCTTCGAAGATCGTCTCGGCCACCTGTCGTCCTTCTTCCGCTTCCTTGCTCGCAGGTCCGGTGCTCGAGCCAGGCCGGATTCCAACGAGCCGCCGTCTTGGTCTTTCGATGGAACGCATCGACGTGCGGGTTCCCTCCGTGCGGGCAGGCACGTTGGCCTCCGCTTTATTCTGGCGTCGAGACCGATCCTAAGGCGGCCCTGAAAGAAGGCAACAATATTTTTGTTGAACGTCCGACAAATTATGCCATCATGGCAATGGAAGGCCAATAATCAAACAATGGCGGGGAGGTGCGGATGCTTTGGAGATGGACGGGCGCGGTGGTCATGGCGCTACTCGTCGCGGGGCCGGCGGCCGTGCTGGCGGGCGAAGACACCCCGATCAAGATCGGCGTCCTCGGCGACCAGTCGTCGGTCTATTCCGCGGCCGGCGGACGCGGCAGTGTCGAGGCGGCAAAGCTCGCCGCGGAGGATGCCGGGCTCGTGCTCGGCAAGCCGGTCGAGATCGTCTCCGCGGATTTCCAGCTTAAGGTCGATGTCGGCGTCGCGATCGCCAGGAAGTGGTACGACGAGGAGAATGTCGACGCGATCATTGACGTGCCGTTCTCCGGTCTTGCACTGGCGATTGCCGAGATGACCAAGACCAGGAAGAAGCTGGCGCTGTTCAACGCGGCGGCGAGCTCGGAGTTGACCGGCGCGAAATGCTCACCTTATGTCGCGCAGTGGACCTACGACACCTATTCGCTGGGGCACGGGCCGACCAGCGGGCTGGTCAGCCGCGGTGAAAACTCCTGGTTCTTCCTGACCAACGACACCGTGTTCGGCGCGAGCCTCGAAGGCGACGCAAAGGCCGCGGTCAAGGCCGGCGGCGGCACGGTGATCGGCTCGGTGCGCACGCCGACCGGCGCCACGGATTTCTCGTCGTTCCTGCTGCAGGCGCAGTCCTCCAAGGCGAAGGTGATCGGCGTCGTCGAAGCCGGCGCCGATCTCGCAACCGTGCTCAAGCAGGGCGAGGAGTTCGGCCTGAAGGCGCAGGGCCAGCGTTTTGCGGCGCTGATGGCCACGATCGACGCCATCCATGGCGTCGGCCTCAAGGACTCCCAGGGCATCATCGTCGCCGAAGCGTTCTATTGGGACCAGAACGACGAGACGCGCGCATTTGCAAAACGGTTTTACGAGCGGATGAAGGCGATGCCGACGCAGGTGCAGGCCGGCGCCTACAGCGTCGTCAACCACTATCTGAAGGCGGTCAAGGCGGTCGGCTCGAAGGATCCCGACAAGGTGATGGCCAAGATGCGGGAGCTGCCGATCAACGACTTCATGTCGCACAACGCCAAGCTCCGCGCCGATGGCCGCGTGCTGCGCGACCTCTATCTGTTCGAGGTCAAGTCGCCGAAGGAATCCAAGGCCGCGTGGGACTATTACAAGCAGATCGCCGTGATCCCTGCCGACAAGGCGGTGCGGCCGCTCGACCAGGGCGGTTGCCCGCTCGCCAGTCAATGATTGCGGACCAAGTGCATGACCGCGACGCGCGATAGCGCCGAACTCGATCTCTTCCGTGCGAATGTTCGCCGCTTCCTGACGGATCAGGTCGCGCCGAATGCGGATGCATGGCGTACGAGAGGATACATCGACCGCGATCTGTGGCGGAAGGCAGGCGCGCTCGGTCTGCTCTGCGCCAGTGCGCCGGAAGAGTTTGGCGGCGGTGGTGGCAATTTCTGGCACGAGGCCGTCATCATCGAGGAGCTGGCGCGGATCGCGTTTCCCGATTTCAGCATCCCGCTGCAGAACGTGATCCTTGCGCCGTATTTCGCACAATATGGCACCGAGGCGCAGAAGCGCCGCTGGCTGCCGCGGATGGCGTGCGGCGATCTGGTTGCCGCGCTCGCCATGAGCGAGCCGGGCGCGGGATCCGACGTCAGGGCGATCAGGACCCACGCGCGCCGCGACGGCAACGACTACATCGTCAACGGCCAGAAGACCTTCATCACCCACGGCCATACCGCCGATCTGATCTGCCTCGCGGTCAAGACCGATACGACCGAGGGGAACGGCGTTCGCGGCTTCAGCCTCTTGGTCGTCGAAACCGAGAAGACCGCCGGGTTCCGGCGCGGCCGCCGACTCGACAAGGTCGGCCTCAAGGCCCAGGACACCGCGGAGTTGTTCTTCGACGATGCGCGCGTGCCGGCCGACAATCTGCTCGGCGCTGTCGAGGGCCGCGGCTTCTATCAGCTGATGGAGCAACTCGCCAAGGAGCGCATCAATATCGCCATGCAGGCGCTCGCTCTGAGCGAAGCCGCGCTCGATGAAACCGTCGCCTACGTCAAGCAGCGCGAGGTGTTCGGCAAACGGCTGATCGAATTCCAGAACACGCGGATGGTGCTGGCCGAGGCCAAGACTGCCCTGTCGGTCACCCGCACATTCGTCGAGAGCTGCATCGAGCGGCTGATCGCCGGAACGCTCGATGCGGAGACCGCCGCGATGGCGAAATGGTGGGCGACCGAGAAGCAGTGCGAGATCATCGACAACTGCATGCAGCTGCACGGCGGCTACGGCTACATGCTCGACTATCCGATCGCGCGGATGTGGAGCGACGGCCGCATCCAGAAGATCTGGGGCGGCTCCAATGAGGTCATGAAGGAGCTGATTGCACGCGCGTTGTGATGATCAACGAGGCGATGCAGGCAATGGCAGTGGACGAAGAAACGACAGCGCGAGTCCAGGCTCTGACGTCGCGCATCAATTGAAGACTGGAACGCACATGCAGAATCGTATCACCGAGATGTTCGGGATCGAGGTCCCGATCTTCGGCTTCACGCACAAGCCGGAAGTCGCGATCGAGGTGACCAATGCCGGCGGCATGGGCGCGCTGGCGGCAAGCTATTATCAGCCGGACGAGCTCGAGCGCATCCTGACCGACATGGATGCGAAGACGGGAGGGCGTCCGTACTGCATCGACGTGCTGTTTGCCAACAAGGTCGGTCAGGTGGTTCCGATGTCGGAGCGCCTCAAGGCGCTGCCGAAGCAGCATATCGACTTCGTCGAGAAGCTGCTGGATGACGCCGGAATTCCGCCGCTGCCGCCGGAGGTCGAAGCGGAGATGCTGCGCGAGAAGCCGCCGGGCCATGGTCACACCGAAGAGGGCGTGCTCGAGGTGCTGGAGATCGTGGTTCGCCATCCGCAGGCGAAGTTCGTGCTGAGCGCGATGGGGGCGCCGCCGGCCTATGTCGTCGATCGGCTGCACAGCCGCGGCATCAAGGTCGGCGCGATGGCCGGGAGCGCCGAGCATGCGCTCAAGCATGTGCAGGCGGGCGTCGATCTGATCGTGGCGCAGGGCAGCGAGGCGGGCGGACACACCGGCACGATCTCCTCAATGGTGCTCTGGCCCGACGTGGTCGACGCGGTCGCGCCGATCCCGGTGCTTGCCGCAGGCGGCGTCGGCAGCGGGCGGCACGTCGCCGCCGCCTTCGCGCTCGGCGCCGAGGGCGTCTGGTGCGGCACCATCTGGCTGGGCTCGTCGCAGAGCGAGCTGTCGCCCGACATGCGCAAGCGGTTTTTGGCGGCGCGGTCACAAGACGCGATTCAGCGCAAGTACGACACCGGCAAGCCGTTGCGTGGCCTGCGCAGCAAGTGGACCGATGCCTGGGACGCGCCCGGCGCGCCGCAGCCGTTGCCGCTCGCCGCCCAGAAGCTGCTGGTTGCCCCCGCGCTGAAGCGGCTCGAGCTCGCCAATGCGGTCGACTACATGGGCTACATGTCCGGGCAGATTGTCGGCCGGATCAAGCAGGAGCAGCCTGTCCGCGACATCATGGCCGGCATGAAATGCGAATGTCTCGCGGTCCTGAAGGCGCTCGGCGAGAAGGCCTAGGACAGCATCGGCTGCTGGCTATCTAATTGCTCCGCCACGGAAACCGGCGTCCTTCTGGGACCAGGGCGGACCCCGTTAACCCATCCACCTCGGCGATGCCGGGAATGGGTAGCGTCATTTCGCGTTTCCTGCTTAATTGCTGTTAAGGAAGGCTAAGTGCCTGAATACGCAGGCATGATGATCGCCATCCGTGACTGCCGGACTCCCTTAACCAGTGCCGCAATGGGACAAATCGTTCGCAAGCCGTTCAAGACCTACCACCATGGCGATCTTCGCGAGGCCCTGATCCAGGCCGCGCTGCAGGAGGTCGAGCTCGGCGGACCGGAAGCGATCAGCATCAAGGCGCTGGCCAAGCAGCTCGGCGTGTCGCAGCCGGCGCCTTATCGGCACTTTGCCGACCGCGACGCGCTGCTGCAGGCGGTGACGGCGGAAGCGTTCCGGCAGTTCAACGTGATGATGCGCGAGGTGATCGAGGCACCGGGCAAGGGGTCGAAATTGTCGCGCTTTGCCCAGGCGTCGCTTGCGTTCGGGCTGCAGCGCCACGGCATCTACCGTCTGATGTTTGCTTCGCGCACCATGGCCTGCGCGCCTGAGGGCAGCGAGCTGCACACCGCGGCGATGGAAACGCTGGCGCTGCTGATCGAGTCGTTCGAGGCCCCGGCCGTCGGGCTGTTGCGCGAGCGGCAGGCCCTGAAGATCTGGGCCGGCCTGCACGGCATCGTGATGCTGGCCGAGCAGGGGCTGCTCACCGGTGAGGTCGCCCAGATCAGCATCGAGGAACTGGCCGACGAGATCGTCGAGCAGACCAAGCAGGCGCTCACCATCGCGCTGAAGGCGGCCGAGGAGCAGGCGTAGGCCCGCTTATCTCGGCGGACGCGGATCGATCGGGGTGGTGCCGCGCACGCCCAGAATATCCTCCAGCACTTTCGCGCCGGCCAAGAGCTGCGCCTCGGCGCGCGGCTTTGCCACCATCTGCAAGCCGACCGGCAGGCCCGATGCCGTGAAGCCGCAGGGCAGGGACAGCGCGGGACAGCAGGCCAGCGTGATCGCATAGACGATGCCGAGCCACTCGACGTAATTGTCGAACTTCTTGCCGTCGCATTCGGCGACATAGCGGTTCTCGACCGGGAACGGCGGCACGATGGTCGCAGGCGCCAGCAGCAGGTCGTAGCTGTCGAAGAATTCGAGCGTGCGCGCGGCCAGCGCCACGCGCTGCGCCTCGGCGCGCTCGAGCTGCTCGACCGTGAGCTTCAGGCCCTCCTCGATATTCCAGATCACTTCCGGCTTGAGCAGGTCGCGCTTGGTGCGCAGCAGCTGGGCCTTGCTGATCGCGAAGTCGAAGGCGCGCAGCACGTGGAAGCATTCATGGGCCTCGCGCAAGTCGGGATGGGCTTCCTCGACGATGGCACCTAGCTCGGCAAAACGCTCCGCCGCCTTGCGGGTGACGGCCTTGACCTCGGGATCAACTGGCGTGATGCCGAGATCGGGCGAATAGGCGATGCGCTTCGGCTTGTTGCCGGAGCGCGCGGCAGACAAGAACGACGCCGCGGGCGAGGGCAGCGACAGCGGATCGCCGGGATGTTCGCCGCTCATGGCGTCGAGCAGCAGCGCGAGATCCTCGACGTTGCGCGCCATCGGGCCCTGGACGCCGAGATTGCGGTCGACCGCGGCGGCGACGGTATGCGCGACGCGGCCGATGCTCGGCCGGAGGCCAACGATGCCGCAGAAGCTCGCCGGATTGCGCAGGCTGCCGCCCATGTCGGAGCCGTGCGCGAGCCACGCGGTGCCGCTGGCCAGTGCTGCCGCGGCGCCGCCGGAGGAGCCAGCGGCTGAGCGCGACGTATCCCAGGGATTGCGGGTAAAGCCGAACACCTCGTTGAAGGTGTTGGCGCCGGCGCCGAACTCCGGCGTGTTCGACTTGGCGTAGATCACCGCGCCATTGTCTTCGAGACGTTCGACCAGGATGTCGGATTTCGCCGGGACGGTGTCCTTGAAGATCGGCGAGCCCTGCGTGGTCAGCACGCCCGCGACATTGGTGAGGTCCTTGATCGGGACCGGCAGGCCCGCAAGCAGCCCGCGCTCGGCGGCCGGCTTCTGCATCAGCTTTTTCGCGTGGGCACGGGCGCGGTCGAAGCAGAGCGTCGGCAGCGCATTGACTTGGCCGTCGACCGCGGCGATGCGCGCCTCCAGCACGTCGAGCAGCTCGAGCGGGGTGACGTCGCCGGCCTTCAGTTTATCCACGACGGCGCATGCCGTTTCCTTCACCAAGCCCTGGTCAGCCATGCGCCGTTGCTCCTGTGTTTTCTGTTTGAGTTTGCTGTAGAACATTTTCGGCGGTCGTGGCAATGCGACGCAAACGAGGGAGAGGCGAATGGCAGCATTGTTTTCCGCGCTCGACTGGCGCGGAATGAGCCAAGAGGCGCGTGATCTCGGCCTCAACAACAGTGCCGCGGTGGCCGGCAGCGCCGAGCTCGTCGCCGGCTGGGAGCAGCGCTCGGCCGCGCTGCGCCGCCAGCATCCCGAGCATCTCGACCTCAGATACGGCCCGCGCGAGCGCAACCGGATCGATTTCCTCAAAGCACGCGACGGTGCGCCGACGCTGCTGTTCATCCACGGCGGCTATTGGCAGAGCCGCGCCAAGGAGGTGTTTTCGATCTTCGCCGAGGGGCCGATGGCGCACGGCATCAACGTCGCGCTGATCGGCTACACGCTGGCGCCGGACGCGACGCTCGATGCGATCGTCGCGGAAATTCATGCCGGGATCGATTTCCTGGCCGGCCGCTTGCCCGGCCTTGGCGCCGCGGCCGGCGGCATCGTGGTGTCGGGCTGGTCCGCGGGCGGACATTTGACGGCGATGGCGCTGTCGCATCAGCATGTCCGGGCGGGCATGGCGATCTCGGGTATCTACGATCTCGAGGTGATCAGGCACTCCTATCTCAACGAGAAGCTCAAGCTCGATGAAGCGACGTCGCGGCGCAACTCGCCGATGATGCAGGAGGGCGGCCCGGCAAAACCGCTGTCGCTGGTGGTCGGCAGTGCCGAACTGCCGCTGCTGCGCAAGCAGACCGCGGATTTCGCCGGCCATCGCGCCCGCTACGGCCTGCCGGTGACCTATGAGGAGATCGCCGGCGCCGACCATTTCTCGATTCTGAACCAGATGCTGGCGCCGCAGGGCCGGATCACGACGCTGATCCGGCAGTTGTTCGAGCGGACGGGCAGCTGAGTCGGCAACGACGCCGACAGATCGTAGCCCGGATGCAGCGAAGCGTAATCCGGGATTCTTGCGCGCGGAGAGGCCGGTCCCGGATTTCGCTTCGCTGCATCCGGGCTACAAAGGCACGATACTGGATGAGCCGTCATTGCGAGCGAAAGCGAAGCAATCCATCGGTCCGGCATATGGGGAAAGATAGATTGCTTCGCTTTGCTCGCAATGACGGGGAGAGAGCGGGGGCCTAACCCCACCCCGAGGTCAGTCCGCCGTCCACCGAGTAGATCACGCCCGACGTATAGCCGGCGCGGTCCGAGGCCAGGAACGCCATCAGGTCGCCGATCTCGCGCGCATGCGCGGGGCGGCCGAGCGGCATGCCCTTCTGGAATTCCTTGTAGCGGTTCTCGTCGCCGAACTGATGTTTTGCGCGGGTCTTGAGCAGCGTGACGTGGCGGTCGGTGCCGACCGGGCCCGGATTGATGCCGACGACGCGGATGTTGTCGGCGAGGCTCTTGCCGCCGAGCGCGCGGGTAAAGGCCATCAGCGCGGCGTTGCCGGCGCTGCCGCAGATGTAGTTGGCATCGAACCGCTCGCCGGCCGCGCCGATGTCGTTGACGATGACGCCGCCGCCGCGCGCCTTCATCTGGGCGTAGACCGCGCGTGTCAGGTTGATGTAGCCGAACACCTTGAGCTCCCAGGCGTGCCGCCAGGTCGCCTCGTCGATCTTGTCGATCGAGCCGCCCGGAATGTCGCCGGCATTGTTGACGAGGATGTCGATGTCGGCGGCCTCTTTTGCCAATCGCGCCAGATCTTCGGACTTGCGCAGGTCGACGACGCTGATCGCCGCATCAATCTGATGCGCCGAGCGCAGCCGTTCCGCCAGTGCCTTGAGCTGCTCGCCGTTGCGGGCGGCCAGCAACAGATGGGCGCCTTCCTCGGCAAAGGCTTCGGCGGCTGCGGCGCCAATGCCCTTGGAGGCGCCGGTGATCAGGACTCGTTTGCCGCGCAGATGCAGATCCATGGGATGTCTCGCTTGGTATGAGGAACGGGGTGTCGGCGAATTTGGTGGGGCAGGGTCGCGCTGCGGTCAACACTGCACTGCAGCGTTGCGCTGGCGCGCGGTTTGGTCCATTGCAGGGCGATCAGGATAGGCGGCATCGCCGGCCGGGCAAATCACAAAGGTGTTCTCGATGGTTAGCGCAAAGAAGCAGTATCGGATTGCGGTCATTCCCGGTGACGGCATCGGCAAGGAAGTGATGCCGGAGGGGCTGCGCGTCGTCGAGGCGGCGGCGAAGAAGCACGGCGTCACGGTGCAGTTCGATCATTTCGACTTCGCCTCCTACGACTATTACGAGAAGCACGGCGAGATGATGCCGGAGGACTGGAAGGCGCAGATCGGCAAGCACGACGCGATCTATTTCGGCGCGGTCGGCTGGCCGGCGAAGATCCCCGACCATATCTCGCTGTGGGGCTCGCTGATCAAATTCCGCCGCGAGTTCGACCAGTATGTCAACCTTCGCCCGGTGCGGCTGATGCCCGGCGTGCCGTCGCCGCTGGCGGGCCGCAAGCCCGGCGACATCGATTTCTGGGTGGTGCGCGAGAACACCGAGGGCGAGTATTCCTCGGTCGGCGGCCGCATGTTCCCGGATACCGACCGCGAATTCGTGACGCAGCAGACGGTGATGACCCGCACCGGCGTCGACCGCATCCTGAAATTCGCCTTCGACCTCGCGCAATCGCGACCAAAGAAGCATCTGACCTCGGCGACCAAGTCGAACGGCATCTCCATCACCATGCCCTATTGGGACGAGCGCGTGGAGGCGATGGCCAAGAAGTATCCGGGCGTGAAGTGGGACAAGTACCACATCGACATTCTGACCGCGAACTTCGTGCTGCATCCGGACTGGTTCGACGTCGTGGTGGGCTCCAATTTGTTCGGCGACATCCTGTCCGACCTCGGCCCGGCCTGCACCGGCACGATCGGGATCGCGCCGTCGGGCAACATCAATCCGGAAGGCAATTTCCCGAGCGTGTTCGAGCCGGTGCACGGCTCGGCGCCCGATATCGCAGGGCAGGGCATCGCCAACCCGATCGGCATGATCTGGTCCGGCGCGATGATGCTGGAGCATCTCGGCGAGAAGCAGGCCGCCGACGCCATCGTCGGCGCCATCGAGCGCACGCTCGGCGAACGCACGCTGCGCACCCGCGACCTCGGCGGCAACGCCGACACCACGGCGTGCGGCAAGGCCGTCGCGGACATGGTGGATTGATTTCTGTCACCCTCTCCCCCTGTGGGAGAGGGTGGCTTCGATGCGGAAGCATCGAAGCCGGGTGAGGGGTTCTCTCCGCGGATACAGACCCCTCATCCGTCGCGGATTTCGCATAGCCGATGCGCAGCATCGGCGTCCTTCAAGCACGGCGGCCGCAGGCCGCCTATGGCCACCTTCTCCCACAAGGAGAGAAGGGAAGAAGCCTCACGGCTGCTTCACCGCGATAAACGATGCGACATAGCCCGCGGGCGAGGACCCGTGCGGCTTGGCGCGAATGACCGATCCGACCAGTGCGGGCACCTGATCGATGCCGTTGGGCCATTGATGGGCGAGGCAAGCGTTGTAGTCGTACTCCCAACCCTCGGTGCCGATGTCCGACCGGCCCGTGCCGACAATCTGGACCGAGAGCGGCGTCGTTGCGCTGGCGGGTTGGATCGTGCCCTTGAGATCCAGGCCGTCGTGGCCCCAGCGGATCGTGCCGGTCAGCGATGTCCCTGATATCTCGAAGGTGAACTCGGCCTCGGCGAAGATCAGGCCGAGCGCCTTGTCGGCATCGTCGCCGACCGGGGCGGGATCATTGTGAAAGCTGCGATAGGTCCATTTGCCGCCGATATCGGTCATCACGATCTCCCTTGCTCGCGGCCGTTCGAGTTCACCAGCTGAACGGGCATTGCCGCGCCTCCTCCAACGTGCTGGTCACCGGCGGATCCGGATAATATTGCATCACGCGCTGCACATCCTGCGCGGTCTCGGCGCTGCTCAACAGCTCGACCAGTTTCAGCGCCTCGTCGATGCCGGACGAGATGCCGCCGCCGGTCAGGCGATTGCGGTCGAGCACGAAGCGCGGCGTGCCCGGCGCGACGCGAATGTTCGGAAACCGCCGCAGGCACGGAATGAACGCCCAGTGCGTCGTGACCTCATAGCCGTCGAGCAGCCCGGCCTGCGCCAGCAGCAGCGCGCCCTCGCAGACCGAGCAGACATATTTCGCGTTCGTGGCCTGCGCCTTGAAGAATTCGAGATAGTCGCGGCCGCTGCCGGTCATGATCTCCTTCAGCGCGCCGGGGTTGGCGCCGGGCACCCAGAGCACGTCGAGCTGCGGCGTGTCGGCAAAGCCAAACGGCGCGATCATGGTCAGGCCGTCGCGCGTCGTGATCGGGCCGGGCTGCCGCGCGATCAGGCGGACCTCCACTTTCGGATCCATCCAGGTCAGCACTTCGCGCGGGCCGGCGACATCGAGCAGGTCGACATCGTCGTAAACGGGAATGCCAATGATCATCGCAAGCTCCCTCTGATCGATCTGAAGACGACCGGCGCCGCCGCCTGGCCCGGTACGACGCGGAGTGTCCAGCGTGGCGTCCGCGGCGGCGCCAGCCGCTCGATCTGCAGCGCGACGGACAGCACGAACATCAGGGAAAGATGCAATTGCGGCGCGGTCAGCGGCAGCAGCATCGCCGGCGCGCAGGTCGCCGCACAGAGCAGGCCCTGGAGCAGGCCATACCGGATGCAGTCGCGGTCGGCCTCGGGCCCGAATGCGGCGAGGTTCGGTACGCGATGGCAGCGGTTGAGCGCGCTCTGACGCAGCGGCGCGGCCTGCCACACCGCGGCGATCACGACGGCGATCAGCCACGCAGGCACCCCCACGGCGCCGGCCATCACCGCGATGGCGTTCGGCGCCGCCAACAAAATCGGACCGACGGCGATCCAGACCAGCAGATAGGCAACCGTGAACAGACCGGCCGAACGGTTGCGCCGGCGCGCGAGGCTGCGCAGCCGCAATTGCGCGATCGGCTGCGCCAGCAGCGGCGCGGTCATCGCCACGATCATGAGCAGCCAGAGCAGCGCAGCGAGCACCGCGGTGGCGCCGACGCCGTAGACGGTCGAGAATGCGGCGCCGGATGTCACCAGCGTCGGCGACGGCGAGCAGAGCGGCACTGACCACAGCCCTTCGCCCGCCGCGAGCAGCACCCAGCCGCACAGGCTGACCAGCAGCAGCCGCGGCGATGCCTCTCGCACCATCGCAGGCAGCACCCCGCGCGATGTCACGACGTCACCGGCTCTGGCGGTAGATTCTCACCCGGCCGACGTCGATCTGGCTGTTGGCGGAGATCGCCGTCTGCGGCACGAATTTGACGTCGACGGACTGCGCGTTGAGCTGGCCCTTGAGATGCATGGCATCGACGATGTCGGTGATCTCCAGCGTCTGCGTCAGGCCGTCGCCGGCGTGAGCACCGCCGGCCTTGCTGGCTGCGCGCGCGCCGAACAGCGACAGCACGCCTGCAAGGTGTTCGGGATGCTGCGCCGGGGTGGCATCCTTCGGCAGGTTGACATAGACATCGAACACGCCGGCGTCGGTGGTGCTGGTGACGTTTTCCAGCACCAGATAGACGCGATCCGGCGCTTTCGGCGCATGGGCCGGGGCCAGCGAACGGACCCTGAGGCTGGCGGACAGATTGCTGGTTGCCGGGCCATCGAGCTGGACGCTGGCATCGGTGGCGGTGCCGGCAAGCCGGATTGCGCTGCGGCTCTGCCCGACCAGTTCCGTGGTTTTCTGCGAAGCCATGGCCATTGCTCCAGCGAGTGTGTTGGCATCGGCCGGCGCGATACCCAGCCTGCCGAGGCGCGCCGCGAGCACGACCTGCTGACCGGGCACCGAAATGTCCTGATACTCATAATTGAGCGCGGGCGCCTTGGTGTTCAAGACGTCTTTTGCCGTGGTCGTGAACGTCGTGCCGTTCGGCCGCGGCATCACGAACTCGCCCGCCGGCTCGTTTAGCCAGTCGGTATCGGTCGGATTCTTGTAGGCATCCGCCGGGTCGGAAGCATGCCGGCGGACCGTCAGCCAGGATTCCCAGAGCCGATCGATGTTGGAATGATGCAGCCAGAAGATCGGATCGATGCCGGCGGTTTCGAACATCGCCATCAGTCCGTTGTTCTTGGTGATGTCCGGGTCGGTGCCTTCCTTGGTGCCGCCCACCAGGACGTGGACCGGGCCGTGCGGCTGCTGTTCCAGCAGGCCGGCGCCGCGTCCGCCGTGGCTGAACGCGGTGCGGGTGCCGCCAAACGAGGTCGGCAGGTCCTGCGGCTCGTTGAAGAATTCCGGCTCCTGCCAGAGCGGGGAAACCGGAACGTCGGAGGGGCGGATGCTGATCACGCCGTTGCCGCGGCGGCCATAGCGCTCCTTGACCCACAGCGGGTTCTTGCTGCCGTCGTCGAGCAACTCGGGCGCGAAGGCGGCGGGGAATTTCAGCGTGTTGGGCTTGGTCGGATCGTAGTTCCAGTAGGGCAGCGCCCAGTCCGCCGGCCCGCCCTTCTTCACGATGGCATCGAGCAGGATGGCTTCGAACGCGGCGAGATAGGCGCGGTGCCACGACAGGAAATACCACGAGCCGTGCTGGCATTGATTCCAGAAGCCGATGGCGTCCGGGTCGAACGGCAGCGTCACATTGGCATCGAGATAGCCGAGATCGATCCAGAGCTGCCGGTCAATGCCGTGCATCGCCGCAAGCGACCACCAGCTCGTGATGTCGGTGATCGGTTTGGCTTGGGCGTCCTTGATCGCCTCGCCGTACCAGAACAGGGTTTTGTCGTTTGCCGGCAATTGCCAGACGTCTTTGCGCACGCGAGCCATGGCAGGCCTCCCGGAATGAGCGCATCTATCGGAATATTATTATCAAACTTCAGGTAAACTAATATGACACTGTACAATCAATGATAGTACAGACGCGCGTGCGCGTAAATGGCTTTGGCGCGCGCTGTTGCCGCACCAAAGCTGGAACCGTTCTGACCTGAACGAGAGAGCGGAAATTATCCCTTCACGATCCGCCGGCAGTGTTCCCACGCGGCGTGAATCAAATTCTCGCTCGCTTCGGGCGTGCGGAAGGCGGAATGTGCCGAGAGCGTCACATTGGGGATCTTGGTCAGCGGGTGATCCTGCGGCAGCGGCTCGGTGTTGAAGACGTCGAGGCCGGCATGGCGGATGTGGCCGGACTTCAGCGCGTCGATCATCGCCTGCTCGTCGACGATGGCGGCGCGCGCGGTGTTGACCAGGATCACGCCCTGCTTCATCTGCGCGATTTTTTCGCGGGTGATCATGCCGCGGGTCTCGTCATTGAGCAGCAGATGGATCGAGACCACGTCGCTCTTTGCGAGCACGGTATCGAGATCGACGAAGTCGACGCCGGGATGGTTCTTCGGCGAGCGATTCCAGGCGATCACCTTCATGCCGCTGCCGAGCGCGATGCGCGCGACCTCCGCGGCGATGCCGCCGAAGCCGACCAGGCCGAGCGTCTTGCTGGTGAGCTGCATGCCGTCCTCGCGCAGCCAGTTGCCGGCGCGCATCTCGCGGTCCATCATTGCGATCACCCGCGCCGACGACCACATCAGCGCGATGGCAGACTCGGCAACGGCGGTGTCGCCATAGCCCTTGATCAAATGCACGGCGATGCCGAGCCCGGCGAGTTCTTCGGGATTCATGTAGCTGCGCGCGCCGGTGCCGAGAAACACGACGTGCTTCAACCCGGCGCACTTCTTCGCAATGTCGGTCGGCAGTGCGGTGTGGTCGACCACCGCGATCTCGGCGCCGTCGAGCACCGCCGGATAGTCCTCGGGCTTGATGTCGGGATTGCGGTTGATCCGCATCTTGGGATCGCCGGGTTTTTCCAGACGCTCCATGATGACCGCGAGCGACTCATTGGCGTCGACGAAAACTCCGCGCATGCGAATCTCCACTGAAGGGGAATAAACAGTCAGGACGCGACGCCGGCGAGCGCCAGCACCGTGTGCATCAGGACGTTGGCGCCCGCGGCGCAGTCGGCCTGCGTGGCATCCTCCAGCTCGTTGTGACTGATGCCGTCCTTGCAGGGCACGAACACCATCGCCGCCGGCATCAGGGTGTTGAGGTTGCAGGCGTCATGGCCGGCGCCGGAGGTGATGCGACGGTGCGAATAGCCGAGCTGCGTTGCCGCGTTCTCCACCGCATCGACCAGTCTTGGATCGAAATGGGTCGGCGCCTTGCGCCAGACCAGGTCGAGCTTGACGTCGACCTTGCGCCGCACCGCGATCTCGGCGCAGGCCGCGCGCAGGTCGCGGTCCAGCGCATCCATGATCGCCGCATCGGCGCTGCGGCAGTCCACCGTGAAGGCGATCTCGCCGGGAATGACGTTGCGCGAGGGCGCCGCAATCACCGCCTCGCCGATGGTGCCGACCGCCTTCGGGCCGTGCTTCCTGGCGATGCTCTCCATCGCCAGCACGATTTCGGACAGCGTCGCCAGCGCGTCGCGGCGCAGCGGCATCGGGGTCGAACCCGCATGGCTCTCGAAGCCTGTGATCTTGCCGTCATACCACAACACGCCCTGGCCGGAATCGACCACGCCGATGGTCTTGTTCTCGGCCTCCAGGATCGGTCCCTGCTCGATATGCAACTCGACGAAGCTGGTGAACTTCTGGCGGCCGACCGGCGCATCGCCGCGATAGCCGATCAAGTCCAGCGCCTGCGCCACCGTAACGCCCTCGGCGTCCTTGCGCGACAAAATGTCGTCGGTGGTGAAGTCGCCGACATAGGCGGCGGAGGCCATCATCGCCGGGGCGAAGCGCGAGCCTTCCTCATTGGTCCAGTTGCAGATGCAGATCGGCAGCTCGGTCTCGATTCCGGCATCGTTGAGCGTGCGCACCATTTCCAGCGCGGCCAGCGTGCCGAGGATGCCGTCATACTTGCCGCCGGTCGGCTGGGTGTCGAGATGCGAGCCGACGCCGATCGGCGGCTTCGACATATCCCGTCCCTTCCGCAAGCCGAACATCGAGCCCAGCGCGTCGACATGCACTTCGAGACCGGCCGCCTCGCAGGCCTTGCGGAACCAGTCGCGGACCTGCTTGTCCTCGGCGCTCAGCGTCAGCCGCCGCACGCCGCCCTTCGGCGTCGCACCAAACTGCGCGGTTTCGTGGATGGTGCCCCAGAGGCGGGCGGAATCGATCTGCAGGTTGGTTGCGGCTCGGCTCATACTCGTTCCATTTGCATTCCGTCATTCCGGGATGGTCCGAAGGACCAGACCCGGAATCTCGAGATTCCGGGTTCGGCTCTTCGAGCCGCCCCGGAATGACGGTTGGTTGATTGTCCGGCTCTCGTTCAATGGCGCGCCGCATCCATCCCGTCAACCGCCACGCTCGCTTGCGCGATCTGCCGGGCGAGATCGGCGACGCGTTCGATTGCGACCGCATCGGGCGAGGCGAGCCAGCTTGCCGTGAAGGTGAGGGGCGGCAGCTTGAGGTCGGTGTCGAGCAGCAGCAGCCGTCCGTCGGCCAGCTCGTTCTCGACGATCGCCGACGGGATCACCGCGATGCCGAGGCCTTCATTGGCCATGTGGATCACGGTCGCGAGCGACGTCGAGGCATGCAGCCGGATCGGCGGCAGATCGGGCTGATTGAACAGCGCGCGCACCGTCTCATAGGGCTGGGTCTTGCGCGGGAAGGTGATGATCGGAAACCGCGCCAGATCCTGCCGCGCCACCGGACCGTCGCCGAGGCCGAGCGCCGGGCTCGCCAGGAAACCGATCGGGTAATCGCACAGCACGTGGTTATGCGCGCCGGAGGCCGACACCGGTCCGAGCACGAAGGCGAGCTCGATCTCCTGCGCGAGCAGCCGCGCGGTGAGGTTCGGCGTGATGTCGACCTCGATCTCCAGCGACAGGTTCGGGTAGACCTCGTTGACGCTCTTGACGAGGCGCGGCAGCCAGGTGTGGACGATGGTCTCGGCGACGCCGAGCCGGAGCGCGCCGCGCATCGCCGAGCGGTCGCCGACCTCCGCCATCATCTCCGAGCGCAGCCCGATCAGCTTTTCGGCGTAGATCATCATCAGCCGTCCGCTCGGGGTCGGCGAGGCGACGCGATGGTCGCGGTTCAATAGCTTGACGCCCATCTCGCGCTCGAGCTGGGCGATGCGCTGCGAGATCGCCGGCTGGGTGGTGTTGAGCCGCGCCGCGGCGCCGCGGAAGCTGCCGAGCTTGACGACCCAGAGGAAGGTTTCGATCGAGCGAAAGTCCGTCATTGGAAGCATATTCCCGATCGATAAATCCTATTTATCGATTTTGATTAGAAAGGACGATTAGACATTATATCACGCTTGGTGTTGGTTTGTCCTTGTCGAGATTATGGGCAGGAGGCACCCATGACTGTTTTTGCGGCAGTGCAGCAAGGGGATCCGGTGCTTGCGAGCGCGGAAGCGCGCCGCGCCTTCCGCTCCGGCATGGCCTCGACCACGGCCGGCGTCGCCAACGGTTTCGTCCAGGGCAACCTCGCGATCCTGCCGGAAAAGCTCGCCGGCGCCTTCCACCGGTTCTGCCAGCTCAATCCCAAACCGTGCCCGATCATCGGCATGTCCGATGTCGGCGACCCGCGCATCCCTTCGCTCGGCCTCGACCTCGACATCCGCACCGACGTGCCGCGCTACCGGGTCTGGCGCGACGGCGAGGTGGCGGACGAGCCGACCGACATCATGAACTACTGGCGCGACGATCTCGTCACCTTCGTGCTCGGCTGCTCGTACTCGTTCGAGGAGGCGCTGCTAGAGGACGGGCTGCCGATCCGTCACATCGAACGCAATCTGCGTGTGCCAATGTACCGCACCAACATTGCATGCAGCCCGTCGGGCCCGTTCGCCGGACCCATGGTGGTGTCGATGCGGCCGTTCAAGCCGGCGGATGCGATCCGCGCGGTGCAGATCACCTCGCGCTTTCCCTCGGTGCACGGCGCGCCGGTGCATCTCGGTCATCCGCATCTGATCGGCATCGAGGATATCGCTAAGCCCGATTACGGCGATCCGGTTCCTGTCGCCGACGACGAGATCCCGGTATTCTGGGCCTGCGGGGTGACACCGCAATCGGTGATCGCAAGTGCAAAACTGCCGTTCGCAATCACGCATTCGCCGGGCCTGATGCTCGTCACCGATCTCAAGAACAAGGCGCTCGCTGTGCTCTGAGTAGGCAATTCGTGCAATTCATTCGGGCTTTACTGCGCGCTACAAGCGTTTCATCGATAAAAACGAACTGACCAAGGGGAATTTCGCATGACGATCTCTCGCCGCAACGTGTTGCTGGGTGCCACGGCCGCCGCCGCGCTCGGTCCGATGGCCGCACGCGCGCAGACCAGTGAAGTGGCCATCGGCGTGATCTATCCGCTGTCCGGTGCCAGCGCCCAGATCGGCGTCGACGCGCAGCGCGCGTTCGAGACCGCGGCCGACATCATCAACAAGAACTATGATTTCGCGTTGCCGCTCGCCAAGGGCGAGGGCCTCTCCGGCCTCGGCGGCGCCAAGGTCAAGCTGGTGTTCGCCGACCACCAGGCCGATCCGCAGAAGGGCCGCGCCGAAGCCGAGCGCCTGATCACCCAGGACAAGGTCTGCGCCGTGATCGGCACCTATCAGAGCGCGGTCGCCGTCACCGTCAGCCAGATCTGCGAACGCTACGGCGTGCCGTTCCTCTCCGCCGACAACTCCTCGCCGAGCCTGCATCGCCGCGGCCTGAAATACTATTTCCGCGCCTCGCCGCATGACGAGATGTTCTCGACCGCGATGTTCGACTTCTTCGACGCGATGAAGAAGAAAGGCCAGAAGATCGAGACGCTGGCGCTGTTCCACGAGGACACCATCTTCGGCACCGATTCGGCCAACGCGCAGACCAAGCTCGCCGGCGAGCGCGGTTACAAGATCGTCGCCGACATCAAGTACCGCGCCAACTCGCCGTCGCTGACCGCCGAAGTGCAGCAGCTCAAGGCGGCGAATGCCGACGTGCTGATGCCGTCGAGCTACACCACCGACGCGATCCTCTTGGTCAAGACCATGGCCGAGCTCGGCTACAAGCCGAAGAACATCATGGCGCAGGACGCCGGCTTCTCCGAGAAGGCGACCTATGACGCGGTCGGCGACAAGCTCGAGGGCGTGATCTCGCGCGGCAGCTTCTCGCTCGACCTCGCCTCCAAGCGGCCGATGGTCGGACTCATCAACGAGATGTTCCGCGCCAAGTCCGGCAAGGACTTCAACGACTACTCGTCGCGCCAGTTCATGGGCCTGATCGTGATGGCGGACGCCATCAACCGCGCCAAGTCGACCGACGGCGAGAAGATCCGCGAGGCCCTGGTCGCGACCGACATGCCGGGCGATCAGACCATCATGCCCTGGAAGCGCGTCAAGTTCGACGAGATGGGGCAGAACAATTTTGCCGATCCGGTGCTGCTGCAATACGCCGCGAAGAATTTCGTGACGATCTTCCCGGAACAGGCCGCCGTCTCCGAGGCGATCTGGCCGATGAACAAGTAATCGGTCGGACACCTAGAGGGGGCATACGGCGGTGACAGCCGAGACCATTATCCAAAGTCTGGCGAGCGGCCTCTTGATGGGGCTGCTCTACGGACTGATCGCCGCCGGGCTCGCCCTGATCTTCGGCCTGATGGACGTCGTGAACTTCGCGCACGGCGAGTTCCTGATGATCGCGATGTACGTGACCTTCTTCCTGTTCGCGTTCTTCGCGATCGATCCCTTGCTGTCGGCGCCGTTGGTCGCCGCGGCATTGTTCTTGTTCGGCGCAGTGGTCTATCTCTTGATCGTTCGCTTCGCGATGCGCGCCAAGGCCAATGCCGGCATGGTGCAGATCTTCTCGACCTTCGGCCTTGCGATCGTGATGCGCGGCCTCGCGCAGTACTTCTTCACGCCCGACTACCGCAGCATCCCGCAATCCTGGCTCGGCGGCAAGACGGTGTCGATCGCCGGCATCTATCTGCCGGAGCCGCAGCTGATCGGCGCGATGCTCTCGATCGCGGCTTTCGTCGCGCTCTACTTCTTCATCAACCGCACCGATTTCGGCCGGGCGCTGGAGGCGACCCGCGAGGACGCCGGCGCGGTGGCCCTCGTCGGCATCGACAAGAACCGGGTGTTTGCGCTCGGCTGGGGCCTCGGCGCCGCGCTGGTCGGCCTTGCCGGCGCCATCATGGCGATCTTCTTCTACATCTATCCCGACGTCGGCGCGTCGTTTGCGCTGATCGCCTACGTCACCGTGGCGCTCGGCGGCTTCGGCAGCGTGTTCGGCGCCTTTGCCGGTGGCATCATCGTCGGCCTGGTCGAGGCGACCACCGCGCTGATCCTGCCGCCGTCGCTGAAATCGGTCGGCATCTACGCGGTCTATTTGCTGGTCGTCTTCATCCGCCCGCGCGGCCTGTTCGGATCGATGTGATGGATACCCACTTCGCCCAACGCCGCAGGCGTGACCTGGTCATGGCGATTTGCTTCGCGGTGATCGCCGCGCTGGTGCCGCTGTTCGTCAAGGATGTCTACGTCCAGAACATCATGATCCTGACGCTGATGTATGCGGCGCTGTCGCAGAGCTGGAATATCCTGTCCGGCTATTGCGGGCAGATCTCGCTCGGCCATGCATTGTATTTCGGGCTCGGGGCCTACACTACCGCGCTGCTGTTCACCAAGTTCGGCGTGCTGCCGTGGTTCGGCATGCTGGCGGGCGGGGCGATCTCGGCCGTCATCGCGATGGCGCTCGGCTATCCCTGCTTCCGCCTGCGCGGCCATTACTTCGTGATCGCGACCATCGTGATCGCCGAGATCGCGCTGCTCTTGATCCAGAACTGGGACTGGGCCGGCGCCGCGCTCGGCATCGACATTCCCGTGCGCGGCGACAGCTGGCTGAAATTCCAGTTCACCCGCTCAAAACTGCCGTACTTCTATTTCGCGCTGGCGCTGGCCTGCGTCGCCTGGCTCGTCACCTGGTGGCTGGAAGATTCCAAATGGGGCTATTGGTGGCGCGCGGTGAAGGACAATCCCGACGCGGCGGAAAGCCTCGGCGTGGTCGTGTTCAACTCCAAGATGGGCGCAGCCGCGGTCTCCGCCTTCCTGGTTGCCGTCGGCGGCAGCTTCTATGCCCAGTTCGTGTCCTATATCGACCCCGAAAGCGTGATGGGTTTTCAGTTCTCGCTGCTGATGGCGCTGCCTGCGGTGCTTGGCGGCATCGGCACGCTGTGGGGACCGGTGCTCGGCGCCGTCATCCTGATCCCGCTCACCGAGCTGACGCGCTCCTTCGTTGGCGGCTCCGGCCGCGGCGTCGACCTGATCGTCTACGGCGCGCTGATCGTCGCGATCTCGCTGGCGCTGCCGCGCGGCCTGGTCAGCGTGTTCTCGCTACGCAAGGGGGCCGCACGATGACCGCGCTGTTAGAGACCCGCGGCGTCTGGCAGCGCTTCGGCGGCCTCGTCGCCAACAGCGACGTCTCGATCTCGGTCGGGCGCGGCGAGATCGTCGGCCTGATCGGCCCGAACGGCGCCGGCAAGTCGACGCTGTTCAACCTGATCGCCGGCGTGCTGCCGCCCACGCAAGGCTCGATCATCTTCGACGGCGAGGACGTCACAAAGCTGCCGGCGGCCGAGCGCTGCCAGCGCGGCATCGGCCGCACCTTCCAGGTCGTGAAAAGCTTCGAGACCATGACGGTGATCGACAACGTCATTGTCGGCGCGCTGATCCGCAATACCAAGATGCGCATCGCGCGGCAGAAGGCCTATGAGGTGCTGGAGTTCTGCGGGCTTGCGGCGCGCGCCGAGAAGCTTGCCGCCGACCTCGTGCCGTCGGAGAAGCGCCGGCTCGAGGTTGCCCGCGCGCTCGCGACCGAACCGAAGTTGCTATTGCTCGACGAAGTCCTCACCGGCCTGACGCCGGTCGAGGCGCAGACCGGCGTCGAGCTGGTACGCAAGGTGCGCGCCACCGGCGTCACCGTGCTGATGGTCGAGCACGTCATGGAGATCGTGATGCCGCTGGTCGACCGCGCCATCGTGCTCAATCTCGGCAAGGTGCTGGTCGAGGGCAAGCCGGCGGACGTCGTCCGCAATCCAGAGGTCATCACTGCCTATCTCGGGGATCGTCATGCTGTCGGTGCGTGAAGTCACCACCGCCTATCAGGGCCTGGTTGCGATCTCCGCGGTGTCGATCGACGTCGCCAAGGGCGAGATCGTCTGCGTCGCCGGCGCCAACGGCGCGGGCAAGTCGACGCTGCTCAAGTCGATCGCCGGCGCCGAGCGGCCGCGCTCCGGCAGCGTCAGCTTCGACGGCAAGCGCATCGACGGCCAGCCGCAGCACGTCATCACCTCTGATGGCATCGCCTTCGTGCCGGAGAACCGCCGCTTGTTTCCGCGGCTCTCGGTGCGCGACAACCTGCGGCTCGGCAGCTATCTCTATCGCAGCCAGGGCGACCGCGATGCGCCGCTCGACCTCGTGTTCCAGCTGTTCCCGCGGCTCTCCGAGCGGCTCGACCAGCGCGCCGAGACGCTGTCCGGCGGCGAGCAGCAGATGCTCGCGATCGGCCGCGCATTGATGACGCGGCCGCGGCTCCTGATGCTCGACGAGCCGTCGCAGGGCATCATGCCGAAGCTGGTCGACGAGATCTTTCAGGCCGTCAAACGCATCCGCGATGCCGGCATGACAGTCCTGATCGTCGAGCAGCGCATGGCCGAGTGCCTGGAGATCGCCGACCGCGCCTACATCCTGCAGACCGGCCGCGTCCTGATGCAGGGCACCGCCGCCGAAATCAGCGGCAATCCCGACGTGCGCAAGGCGTATCTGGGGCTGTAGCGGGGACAAGTATCTCCACATACTCCGCCGTCATCCCGAGACGGTGTGAAGCTTTGTCCCACCCACCGCTGTCATCGCCCGGCCTGTGCGCAATTGCGCACATGGACCGGGCGATCCAGTACGCCGCGGCCTATCGGCTCAATAACGACTGTCTCTGGAATACTGGATCGCCCGGTCAAGCCGGGCGATGACACCGAGCAAGTTGAGCAAACCAACACCGTCATCCTGAGGTGCGCGCCTCTTCGGCGCGCCTCGAAGGATGGCCGCGAGCGCGCTTGTAGCCCATCCTTCGAGGCTCGCCCAGCGGCGCAAGCGCGCCGCAAGGCTCGCACCTCCAGCGACAAAGGCGAAGCCTTTGCGCGGGGATGACGACGTGGCCAGTTCTTCACTTCTTGCCCTGCTGCTCCGGCTTGATCTCCTCGACCTTGGCGGCGAGGTCGGGCACGCGGCTGACGCGGTAGGTGGCGTTGCTGCAGGTCAGCGTCCAGGCCTCGTTGTCGGGCTTGGAGAGCTTGTCGTCGCGTTCGGCTTTCAGCGGCTTGTCGCAGGCATAGCCTTGCGCGCGCAGCTGGATCGCCAGCAGGTCCTGCAGGGTCGGGTCGGCCCGGGCGGTCGATCCCGCCACGCCGCTGACGACCAGAACCGCGAACGCCGACCCTGTGAACCGCATCATGACTATTCTCCGCATATGCATTCCTCCACAGATCTAGTGAGGGTGATCCGGTAGCACGAGTCCAAACGTCCTGGCCAAGTCCGTAACCTGCTCGGGCGACAGATAGCGCGGGTTGAGCCCGCGCAGCAGCAGATAGAGCTTTGCGGTCTCTTCCAGCTCTTCGGTCGCGAACACCGCCCCTTCCAGCGTGTCGCCCGACACCACGGGGCCGTGATTGGCGAGCAGCACGGATGAATACTGGCCCGCCAGTCCCTTGATAGCGTCGGCCACCGCAGGATCGCCCGGCCGATAATACGGCACCAGCGCGGTCGGTGCGCATTTCATCATGTAATACGCCGTCATCGGCGGCAGCACGGCGCGCGGGTCGATCTCGGGCAGCATCGACAGCGCCACCGAATGGGTCGAGTGCAGGTGCACCACGGCGCGGGCGGCGCTCCGCGTCTGGTAGAGCGCGGTATGCAGCGGCACTTCCTTGGTCGGCGCGTCGCCGGAAACGAGCTTCCCGTTGGCGTCGAGCCGCGACATTTTGCCGGGATCGAGGAAGCCGAGCGAGGCGTTGGTCGGCGTCACCAGCCAGCCGCCGTCGTCGAGCCGGACGCTGATATTGCCCGAGGAGCCCGGCGTCAGCCCGCGCTCGAACAGCGAACGGCCGAAGCGGCAGATGTCCTCACGAAGCTTTGTTTCGCTCATCTGGTTTCGCTCATGACGCTATTCGTTTTCCGACTTGTCTCATGCTTTGGCAGCGCGGCCAAGCCGTGATAGGCAAGCGGGGGCAGCATGATCCGGAAAAGTGGAAGCCGGTTTTCCGATAAGATCATGCGCAATAGAGATAAAAATCGAGGGATCGCCGCATGCCCAGTTCCACACCACCGCGTGTCGCCGTCATCGGGCTCGGTTCGATGGGATACGGCATGGCGACCTCGCTGAAGCGGGCCGGTTTTACGGTGACCGGCTGCGACGTCTCGGCCGATGCCGTGGCGCGCTTCGTCAAGGACGGCGGCAAGGGCGCCAGCGCGCCGGCCGAGGCGGCGAAAGAGGCCGACATTGTCGTCAGCGTGGTCGTCAACGCCGCGCAGACCGAGGCGATCCTGTTCGGCAAGGATGGCGTCGCCGAGACGCTGGCCAAGGACGCCGTGTTCATCTCCTCGGCAACCATGGACCCCGACATCGCGCGGCGGCTGGCAAAACAGCTCGAGGCGACCGGTCGGCATTATCTCGATGCCCCGATCTCCGGCGGCGCGCAGCGTGCCGCGCAGGGCGAGCTCACCATCCTCGCCTCCGGCAGCGCGGCGGCGTTCGCCAAGGCGCGGCCGGCGCTGGATGCGATGGCGGCAAAGCTCTACGAGCTCGGCGACGCCGCGGGGCAGGGCGCCGCCTTCAAGATGATCAACCAGCTGCTGGCCGGCGTGCACATCGCCGCCGCCTCGGAGGCGATTGCCTTTGCCGCCAAGCAAGGCCTCGATATCCGCAAGGTCTATGAGGTGATCACGGCCTCCGCCGGCAATTCCTGGATGTTCGAGAATCGTATTCCGCATGTGCTTGACGGCGACTATGCGCCGCGCAGTGCGGTGGAGATTTTTGTGAAAGATCTCGGCATCATCCAGGACATGGCGCGCAGCGCCCGCTTCCCGGTGCCGGTGTCGGCCGCCGCGCTGCAGATGTTCCTGATGACGTCGGCCGCCGGCATGGGCCGCGACGACGACGCGTCGGTGGCGCGGATGTATGCGCAGGTCACCGGCACCAAGCTCCCCGGCGATAAATAAGAGGAACCCATGCCCCGCTTTGCCGCCAACCTCTCCATGATGTTCAACGAGGTCCCGTTCCTCGATCGCTTCGAGGCCGCCGCGAAAGCCGGCTTCACCGCGGTCGAATTCCTGTTCCCCTACGACCATCCGGCCGCGGAGGTCGGCAAGCGGCTCAAGGACGCCGGGCTGACTCAGGCGCTGTTCAACCTGCCGCCGGGCGACTGGAACGCCGGCGAGAAGGGGTTTGCCGCGCTGCCGGACCGCTTTGCGGATCTGCAGGCGAGCCTGAAGACCGCGCTGCCCTATGCCGAGGCGACCGGCGTCAAGCGGCTGCATCTGATGGCCGGCATCGCCAGCCGCAGCGATCCCGGCGCGGTGGCGGCGTTCCGCAAATCGGTCGCCTATGCCGCGGAATTCTTCGCCGCCTTCGGCCTCGACGTCGTGATCGAGCCGATCAACGCACGCAATGTGCCCGGCTACTTCCTCAACGATTTCATCTTCGCCCGCGACCTGATCAACGAGCTGAAGATGCCGAACCTGAAGCTGCAGTTCGACATCTATCACTGCCAGATCATCCATGGCGACGTCACGATGCGGCTGCGCGAGATGATGCCGATCACTGGCCACATTCAGATCGCCTCGATCCCGTCGCGCAACGAGCCCGACGGCGAGGAGCTGAACTATCCGTTCCTGTTCGACGAGCTCGACCGGCTCGGCTATGGCGGCTTCGTCGGCTGCGAATACAATCCGCGCGGCAAGACCACGGATGGTCTCGCCTGGTTCAAGCCCTATGCCGGAGTGAAGCCGTGACGTCAGCCACAAAATTGTCGCTCGGCTGCATCGCCGACGACTACACCGGCGCCTCCGACCTCGCCAACACGCTGACCCGTGCCGGCCTGCGCACCGTGCAGACCATCGGCGTGCCGCCGGACGATCTGGCGCTGCCCGAAGTCGACGCCGTCGTGGTGTCGTTGAAGAGCCGCTCGATCGAGGCCGGCCTCGCCGTGACGCGCTCCCGCGCGGCGGAGAAATGGCTGCGCGGCCGCGGTGCGCAGCACGTCCTGTTCAAGATCTGCTCGACCTTCGATTCCACCGATGCCGGCAATATCGGCCCGGTGATGGACGCGCTGCGCGCCGATTCCGCAGATCACATCGTGCTGGTGACGCCGGCTTTCCCGGAGACCGGCCGCACCGTCTACCAGGGCAATCTGTTCGTCGGCGCCGTGCCGCTGAACGAGAGCCCGCTGAAGGACCATCCGCTCAATCCGATGCACGACTCCAATCTGGTCCGGGTGCTGGCGCGCCAGAGCAAGACCAGGGTCGGCCTGGTCGATCTCGCGACGCTGAGCCGCGGCGCGGATGCGGTCCGCGCCAAGCTCAAGGATCTCGCCGCCAGGGAGATCGGCGCTGCAATTATCGACGCCGTGTTCGACCGCGACCTCGAAACCATCGGCCAGGTGGCGCTGGATCACCGCGTCTCGGTCGGCGCCTCCGGCATCGGGCTTGGCCTCGCGCGGGCGCTGGTCGCCGCGGGGAAGGCCAAGTCGAAAACGGAGGGCGCGATGCCTGAGACCGCGATCGGCGGCCCGGCAGCGTGCCTGGCCGGCAGCTGCTCGCAGGCGACCCTGCAGCAGATCGCCAGCGCCGAGAAAGTGATGCCGGTGCTGCATCTCGATCCTGACAGGGTGGTCGCCGGCAAGGACGAGGCGCAACGCGCGCTCGGCTGGGCGAAAGATCGGCTGGGTGAGGGGCCGGTGCTGATCGCGAGCAGCTCGACGCCGGACCAGGTTGTAGCTCTGCAATCCCGACATGGCCGCGATGCAGCCGGACATGCCATCGAGCAGGCGATGGCCGACATCGCCGAAGGTCTGGTGCAGTCGGGCGTACGCAGGCTGGTGGTCGCCGGTGGTGAAACATCAGGCGCCGTGGTCGATCGGCTGCGCATCCCGGGCTTCCTGGTCGGCGCCGAAATCGCCGCGGGCGTGCCGGTTTTGCGCGCCGTCGGCGCCAACAACGGCGCGATGTTGCTTGCCCTGAAATCGGGCAATTTCGGCGGGCCGCAGTTCTTCTCCGACGCGCTCGCCCTGATGCGCTGACGCGTGCCGTCGCGCGTGATGTCACGGTGATGACGGCTGCCTCCGTAGTTGAACGGGGAAGCAAATTAACCCTACCGAAGGAGGCATGCTGGCTTTGATGGATGCGGCGTCCCGCCGCGCCAGCAGCCTTCCGTTCAACCGGGCCTCGCGAGCCCGGCATCAAGAGATTTCCCGATGTTCGCCAAATTCTCGATCCGCGCCAAGCTGATTGCCGCGGTTGCGTTTCTGCTTGTCGCGATGGCGGGCGTCGGCCTGCTGGCGGTCACCAGCATGCGGTCGATCAACGCCAACACGGTGGACATCACAACGAGCTGGCTGCCGAGCGTGCGGGCGCTGGGCGATCTGCGCGCCGGTGTCATCACCTACCGCAACGTGATCCGCGAGCACATGCTGGCCGAGACGCTGGAGGACAAGCAGGCGCAGGAAAAGACCCTTGCGATGGTGGTGGAATCCAACACCAAGATCCGCGCGACCTATGAGCCGATGATCACCTCGCCGGAGGAGCGCGCGCTCTACAATCAATGGGTCGATGCCTGGACCCGTTACAAGAAGGGCACCGAGCAGGTCATGGAACTGTCGCGCAAGGACGCCGGCAAGATTCCGCATGAAGCGCATGAGCTGAATGCCAAGACCGTGAACAAGATCGGGCTCGAGGCGGACGAGATCCTGCGCAAGGACATCGAGCTCAACAACGCCGGCGCCGACAAGGCCGCGCAGGATGCGGCGAGCAGCTACGCGTCGGCCCTGATGCTGCTCGCCCTGATCATCGGCGGCGCCATCATCATCGGTGTCGGCGTCAGCATCTACACCGTTCGCGACATTTCATCCGGCATCGCCTCGATCGTGACGCCGATGCAGGCGTTGGGCCGCGGCGACCTCACCGCCGAGGTGCCGCATCAGGGCGAGAAGACCGAGATCGGTGCCATGGCCGACACGCTGCAGGTGTTCAAGCAGGCGCTGATCGCCAAGAAGGCCGCCGACGAGGCCGCCGCGGCCGACGCCGAGGCCAAGATCGAGCGCGGCCGCCGGGTCGACGCCATCACCCGCAATTTCGAGCAGATGATCGGCGAGATCGTGCAGACCGTCTCGTCGGCCTCGACCCAGCTCGAGGCCTCGGCCGGCACCCTGTCGTCGACTGCCAAGCGGGCGCAGGAATTGACCACCACGGTCGCCGTCGCCTCCGAGGAAGCCTCGACCAACGTGCAGTCAGTGGCTTCCGCCACCGAGGAGCTGTCGTCCTCGGTGACCGAGATCAGCCGCCAGGTGCAGGAATCGGCGCGGATGGCCGGCGACGCCGTCGGCCAGGCGCGCACCACCAATGACCGCGTCAGCGAGCTGTCGAAGGCGGCCGCCCGCATCGGCGACGTCGTCGAATTGATCAACACCATCGCCGGCCAGACCAACCTCTTGGCGCTGAACGCCACCATCGAGGCGGCGCGCGCCGGCGAGGCCGGCCGCGGCTTCGCCGTGGTGGCGTCGGAAGTGAAGGCGCTGGCGGAGCAGACCGCGAAGGCGACCGGCGAGATCGGCCAGCAGATCGCCGGGATCCAGACCGCGACCCAGGAGTCGGTCGGCGCGATCAAGGAGATTTCCTCGACCATCGAGCGGCTGTCGGAGATTTCCTCGACCATCGCCGCCGCTGTGGAAGAGCAGGGCGCGGCGACGCAGGAGATTTCGCGCAACGTGCAGCAGGCGGCGCAGGGCACCCAGCAGGTTTCGGCCAACATCACCGACGTGCAGCACGGCGCGACCGAAACCGGCTCGGCCTCGAGCCAGGTGCTGTCGGCGGCGCAGTCGCTGTCGGGCGACAGCAACCGTCTGAAGTCCGAGGTCGGCAAATTCCTCGACGCCGTGCGCGCCGCCTGAGAGAATGTGAAGCATTGCCCTCATCTACCGTTGTCATCGCCCGGCCTGTGCGCAATTGCGCACATGGACCGGGCGATCCAGTACGCCGCGGCCTCTCGCTTCTATCATCGGCGTCTCTGGAATACTGGATCACCCGGTCAAGCCGGGTGATGACACCGAACAAGCTGAGCAAACCATCACCGTCATCCTGAGCCGGCAGTCCGGGCGGGCCGTTGCCCGGGCAACTGATGAGCCAGCGTGGTGGGCCGGGCGCATCACGTTTTCGCAGACCTGCGATGCGTTGGCGCGATACAGCCGACCGAATGTCCCAAATCCGCCGGTTCGGAGAGCATGGAGCGTCTCTGTTCCGGGCCGCCGCGGTCGTCATGATCGCCGGATGCTGGCAGCTTCACGGACTATGCCAAGGATGTGAAAGCGCATCGCGGCCGCGCGGGTTGGCCTTTTGCCCTGCATCGGGTAAATCGGCGCAGCGGAACAATCCCTTTTCGGGCCGCCGATTCCGCTGCCTGGGCAGGCTCATTTCGGGAACGCCGCTTTTATGATCGCACTGGTCCGTATCGCGCTGAGCCGGCCATATACTTTCGTCGTGCTCGCGCTGCTCCTGTTGATCATCGGACCGCTGGCGGCGCTGCGCACGCCGACCGACATCTTTCCCGACATCCGCATCCCCGTGATCGGCGTGGTCTGGCAGTACACCGGCTTGCCGCCGGACCAGATGAGCGGGCGCATCACCACGCCGTTCCAGCGCGCGCTGACCACGACGGTCAACGACATCGAGCACATCGTCGCCAATTCCTATAACGGCGTCGGCATCATCAAGATCTTCTTCCAGCCCAATGTCGACATCCGCACCGCCAATGCGCAGGTCACCGCGATCTCGCAGACGCTGCTGAAGCAGATGCCGCCCGGCGCAACGCCGCCGCTGATCCTGAACTACAGCGCCTCGACGGTGCCGATCATCCAGGTCGCGCTGTCCGGCGAGGGCTTGACCGAGCAGAACCTCGCCGACATCGGCATCAACCAGCTGCGCACGCCGCTGGTGACGGTGCCGGGCGCCGCGATCCCTTATCCGTTCGGCGGCAAGCAGCGCCAGGTCCAGATCGATCTCAATTCGACCGCATTGCAGGCGCGCGGCCTGTCGGGCCAGGACGTCGCCAACGCGCTCGCCGCGCAGAACCTGATCACGCCGGTCGGCACCCAGAAGATCGGCAACTTCGAATACACCGTCAACCTCAACAATTCGCCGCTCCGGCTCGAGGAGCTCGGTGACCTCCCGGTCAAGCAGGTCAACGGCGCGATGGTCTATGTGCGCGACGTCGCCAGCGTGCGCGACGGCAACCCGCCGCAGACCAACATCGTCCATGTCGACGGCAACCGTTCGGTGCTGATGATGGTGCTGAAGGCCGGCGCCACCTCGACGCTCGATATCATCTCCGGCATCAAGCAGAAGGTGATCGACGTCAAGGACCAGATGCCGGACGCGCTCAAGATCGGCTTCATCGGCGACCAGTCGCTGTTCGTCCGCGGCGCGATCACCGGCGTCGCCTTCGAGGGCGTGATCGCCGCGCTGCTCACCAGCGTGATGATCCTGCTGTTCCTCGGCAGCTGGCGCTCCACCGTCATCATCGCAGTGTCGATCCCGTTGTCGGTGCTCGGCGCCATCATCATGCTGTCGCTGATCGGCGAGACGCTGAACATCATGACGCTCGGCGGCCTGGCGCTCGCGGTCGGCATCCTGGTCGACGACGCCACGGTGACGATCGAGAACATCAACTACCACCTCGAGCAGGGCAAACCGGTCGAGCAGTCGATCCTCGACGGCGCCAACCAGATCGTGACGCCGGCGTTCGTCTCGCTGCTCTGCATCTGCATCGTGTTCGTGCCGATGTTCTTCCTCACCGGCGTCGCGCGCTTCCTGTTCGTGCCGATGGCCGAAGCCGTGATGTTCGCGATGATCTGGTCGTTCATCCTGTCGCGCACGCTGGTGCCGACCATGGCGAACTATCTGCTGCAGGCGCATGTGCATCACGAGGGCGAGCCGCCGAAGTCGCGCAATCCCCTGGTCTGGTTCCAGCGCGGCTTCGAGGCGCGCTTCGAGCACATCCGCGGCGGCTACCGCAATCTGCTGGCGCTGGCGCTCGGCCACCGCCCGACATTCGTGACCAGCTTCCTTGTGATCGTCGCCGCGTCGTTCCTTTTGGTGCCGTTCCTCGGGCGCAACTTCTTCCCCGCGGTCGATGCCGGCAACATCCTGCTGCATGTCCGCACCCAGGTCGGCACCCGCGTCGAGGAGACCGCCAACCAGCTCGCCGACGTCCAGAAGGCGATCCGCAAGCTGATCCCCGGCGAGATCGAGACCATGACCGACAACATCGGCATGCCGATCTCCGGCATCAACATGACCTACAACAACACCGGTGTGATCGGCCCGCAGGACGGCGACATCCAGATCCGCCTCAAGGAGGATCACAAGCCGACCGAGGAGCATGTCCGCACGCTGCGTGAGCAGCTGCCGCGGCTGTTCCCGGGCACCAGCTTCTCGTTCCTGCCGGCCGACATCGTCAGCCAGATTCTCAATTTCGGCGCGCCGGCGCCGATCGACCTGCAGATCCGCGGCGCCAATCTCGAGGCTAACTTCGCCTATGCCAACAAGCTGCTGGCGCAGATCAAGCGCATCCCCGGCATCGCCGATGCGCGGATCCAGCAGTCGCCGAACAATCCGACCTTCAATATCGATGTCGACCGCACCCGCGCGCAATATGTCGGCCTGACCGAGCGCGACGTCACCAACTCGCTGGTGGTCAACCTCGCCGGCTCCTCGCAGGTGGCGCCGACCTACTACCTCAACCCCGACAACGGCGTGTCCTACTCGATCGTGATGCAGACGCCGCAGTACCAGATCGACTCCTTGAGCGCGCTGCAGACCCTGCCGATCACCGCGACCGGCAACACCCAGGCGCCGATCCTCGGCGGCATCGCCGACATCAAGCGCGCGACCTCGAGCGCGGTGGTGTCGCAATACGACATCCAGTCGCTGGTGCAGATCTATGCGACGACGCAGGGCCGCGATCTCGGCGGCGTCGCCACCGACGTCCGCAAGCTGATCGCCGACACCGCCAAGGAGGTGCCGAAGGGCTCCTCCGTGGTGCTGCTCGGCCAGGTGCAGACCATGAACTCGGCCTTCACCGGCCTGCTGTTCGGCCTGCTCGGCGCCGTGGTGCTGATCTACTTCCTGATCGTGGTGAACTTCCAATCCTGGTCCGATCCGTTCGTGATCATCACCGCGCTGCCGGCCGCGCTCGCCGGCATCGTCTGGATGCTGTTCACCACCGAGACCACGCTGTCGGTGCCGGCGCTGACCGGCGCCATCATGTGCATGGGTGTTGCGACCGCGAACAGCGTGCTGGTGATCAGCTTCGCCCGCGAGCGCTATGAGGAGCTCGGCGATCCCGTCGCAGCGGCGCTGGAGGCCGGTTTCGTCCGCTTCCGCCCGGTGCTGATGACCGCGCTCGCCATGATCATCGGCATGGCGCCGATGGCGCTCGGGCTCGGCGAAGGCGGCGAGCAGAACGCGCCGCTGGGCCGCGCCGTGATCGGCGGCCTGATCTTCGCGACCTTCGCGACCCTGATGTTTGTTCCCGTGGTATTCAGTATGGTACACAAGAAGGAAGGCGCCAAAGCCGCCGCCTCATCGGAGATCCCGCATGCCGCCCACTGAACAGCGCCCGTCGGTTTCCCGCCGGAAACTGGGCATCTTCGGCGTGGTTGCGCTGGTCGGCGCGGGCCTGATCGTCGGCACCGGGATCCGCGCTCGCGAGGAGCAGGGCGGCAAGCTGAAGCAATGGACCGACGACCAGGCCATTCCGACCGTGGCCGTGGCGCTGCCGAACGCTCGGGCACTCAGCCCGACCATCGACCTGCCGGGCCGGCTCGAGGCCTATTACCGTGCGCCGATCTTCGCCCGGGTGTCCGGTTACCTGAAGACCTGGGACGCCGACATCGGCGCCCGCGTCAAGGCCGGCCAGGTGATCGCCGAGATCGAAGCTCCCGACCTCGACCAGCAATTGCTGCAGGCGCGCGCCGATCTCGCCAGCGCCCAGGCCAGCGCTAAACTCTCCGAAGCGACGCTGAACCGGCGCAAGACGCTGGTGGCCTCGAACTTCGTCTCCGCCCAGGAGATCGACGAGCGCACCGCCGATCTCTCCAACAAGAACGGCGCGGTGAAGGCCGGCCAGGCCAATGTCGAACGGTTGGAAGCGCTCGCCGGCTACAAGAAGATCACGGCGCCGTTCGACGGCGTGGTGACCTCGCGCGACACCGACGTCGGCGCGCTGATCAATGCCGGCGGCGGCTCGGGCCCGGCGATGTTCACGATCTCTGACATCACCAAGCTGCGCGTCTACGTCAACGTGCCGCAGAACTACGTGCCGGCGATCAAGATCGGCGCCAAGGCGACGCTGGCGATGCCGGAATATCCCAACCGCACCTTCCAGGCGACGGTCGAAGCGTCATCGCAGGCGGTCGACGTCTCCTCCGGCACCACGCGGATGCAACTCGGGCTCGACAATTCCTCCGGCGAACTGATGCCGGGCAGCTATGCCAGCGTGAAGCTCAACCTGCAGCGCGACTCGACGCCGCTGAGCATTCCCGCCAGCGCGCTGATCTTCAACAGCAACGGCCTGCGGGTCGCGACCGTCGGCCCCGACGACAAGGTGCTGTTCAAGACCGTGAAGATCGGCCGCGATCTCGGCAAGGAGATCGAACTCGCCTCCGGCATTTCGCCCGACGACCGCGTCATCTCCGCCCCGCCGGACGGCCTTTCCGACGGCGACCAGGTCCGCGTCACCGGCGCCGGTGCCAAGGGCAAGCCGACCACGGCCTCCGAAAAGCAGGACGTGAAGGGTTAGGGGCGCGGACGCTGCTCCCGTAGCCCGGATGAAGCGAAGCGAAATCCGGGGCCGGTGCGTCCCCCGGCGATGCTGTTCCCCGGATTGCGCTGCGCTCCATCCGGGCTACGTGCTCGCTTCAGCTCGCCCCGCTTGCGGGGTGAGGGCGCGTCTGCAACATTTCGGAATATTGGAAGAATACCGGTGAGTTGCCCGACGTGTCAAGTGCCAGGTCGAGCGCCGGCACCCGCCGGCTACTTTGCATGGGGTTGTTTTCGCTGATTGGGTAGGACGCCCCCTGCGACGGCAGAAAAGTAGCCCGGATGAAGCGAAGCGAAATCGGGGCAATCCTTCCGCTGGCGATGCTGTTTCCCGGATTGCGCTGCGCTCCATCCGGGCTACGCGCTCGCTTCACCTCGCCCCGCTTGCGGGGAGAGGTCGGATCGCATCGCAGATGCGATCCGGGTGAGGGGGAGTCTCCGCAACACGTCTGCCACCGAACTCGCGGAGACTCCCCCTCATCCCGACCTTCTCCCCGCAAGCGGGGAGAAGGAGGTCAGCGCACCCGCCACTCCAGCATGCCGTCGGCAGCGGTGACGATGTCGCCCAGCGAACCCACCGGCGTGCGGTCTAAATTCTGCAGATATGCCAGTGTCGCCGTGTCGCTTGCGGGAATGCGGCCGAGTGTGCGCCTGCCATCTTCCGTCCGCAGCATGGTGACGCCGTGCTCGACCTCGCCATTGCCGCGATAGATCACCGTGAAGGCCTCGACCTTGCCCTTGCCGGTCGCCTCGGTGGTGAAGTCAGGCACATTGCCTCGGTTGCGATCCGCCTCGGCCTGCACGCTGGTCTGCTGCTTCAGCTCCGCCTTCGGCGCTGCCCGCGACAGCACCAGGCCATGGTGCTTGGTGACAAAACCGCCCTGGCCGTAGAGCAGGCCGAGCGTGCCGCCATCGCGCAGCTTGCGCACCATCGCGCAAGCCGCATGCGTCATGTAGGTGTTGAGCGGGGCGCCGAAGAAGGTGAGGCCGCCGGTCACGGTCGGCTGCACGTCGGCCCCTAAGCCCAGCGTCCGCCGCGCCATCTTCGGCACGCAGGGGAAGCAGCTATAGAGCTCGATCGCGTCGAACTTTTTGCCGTCGCCCTCGACGAGATCCATCACCGCCTTCAGCACCGCGGTCTGCGCGTGGCTCTCGACGAACTGGTCGCGGATCAGATAGTCGCGCGGCTCTTCCGCCGAGGCGCCGCCGAGCGGGTAGATCAGCTTGTCCTCCGGCACGCCGGCGGCGCGCGCCTTGGCGAGGCTGGTCAGGATCAGCGCGCCGCCCATGTTCACCGTCGGGTTCGCCACCATCAGCTTTGTGTAGGGCCAGGCGATCATCCGGTTATCCGGCGTCGCCGTCGTGATCTCCTCGCCCGTGAATTGCTTCTTGAGCCAGGAATTGGGATTGTCTGCGGCGACCCGCGCATAGGTCGACCACAGTTCGCCCGACTCCTTCAGCGCCTCGTGCGGCGTCTGGCCCCATGCGGCCGATGTCGCGGACTCGTAGAGCGGATAGACCGTGATCGGCCGGAACACGCCGAGCGTCACCGCCATCGGCTTCTGGAACGCGGCGCCGCGCTTCGGCTCCTCGACGTCATGCGCGAACGGCGTCCACGGCAATTCCACGCCGGCGCGCTGCGCCTTGGTCGCGGTCGACTGCGCCTCGGCGCCGCACACCGCCGCGACGCTGCACTCGCCGCGCGCAATCCGCTGCGCCGCCTCGTGCAGATAGCGGATCGGGCTCTCGCCGCCGACCGGCCCGTAATAGAGATGCGTCGGCGCAATGCCGAGCCGCTGCGCCAGCTGCTTCTCGGGATCGCGGTAGCGCCAGCTCAGGAAGTTGACGACGTCGAGCGACTGAATGTCGCCGAGCAGCTTTGCGCCGCTGTCCGCCTCCGCGCGCTTCAGCGCCTCTGCGAGCAGGGTCAGCGGCTCGAGGCCGGCGGCAATATCTTTCGGACGATCGACGATCTCGCCGACGCCGACGATCACGGGAATGCGGTCTTCGGGGATGCTGTTCGACATTCTTGTTGTTCACTTTCAGAAATAGGCTCGATACCTGGTCTAGGCGTCATTGCGAGCGAAGCGAAGCAATCCATGCCTCAACGCGGGGAAAGATGGATTGCTTCGCGTCGCTCGCAATGACGGGGAGGGAGCGTCGTCACTCCGCCACCAGCGCGTTCATGTGCTCGACGGCTTCGGCGAATTCTTCCTTGAATTCCTGCACCACGGCGGTCGCAGATTTCACGCTGTCGATCAGCCCGACGCCCTGGCCGACGAAGTAACTGACGAGGTCGCGCGCCTTGGCGTTGCCGCCGGCGGCTGCGCGGTCGATCGCGTTGAAGGCGTCGCGGCTGATGATGCTCTGCAGCGGCATCGGCAATGCGCCGGGCGACTCCGGTGCGCGGTCCCACGCATCGGTCCACACCGAGCGGAGCTGCCGCGCCGGCTTTCCGGTGCGGCCCTTCGAGCGCACCGCGTCGCGCGAGGACGCCGCGATCATCTTTTCGCGGAAGATCTCCGAGGTTTCGGACTCGACGGTGGCGAGCCACACCGAGCCGGTCCACACCCCGGCGGCGCCCATCGCCATGCAGGCCGCCATCTGCCGTCCCGTCATGATGCCGCCGGCCGCCAGCACCGGCACGTCGCGGATCGGCTTGATCGCCTTGATCACCTCGGGCACCAGCACCATGGTCGACACTTCGCCGCAATGGCCGCCGGCCTCGGTGCCTTGCACCACGAGAATATCGATGCCGGCCGCGACCTGGCGCAGCGCATGCTCCTTGGCGCCGACCAGCGCCGCCACCGGCACGCCGTGGGCACGGCCGCGATCGATCATCGCCTTCGGCGGCACGCCGAGCGCGTTGGCGATCAGCTTGATCGGATGCCGGAACGAGACGTCGAGCAACTGCAGCGCGGTCTCGCCGTCGAACGGCTGCGGCTGGTTGTCGGCGACGTTGGTCGCGGTCAGCTCGATGTCGTACTTCTTCAGCAGCGTGCGGGTGTAGTCGCGATGCTCCGGCGAGATCCGCGCCTCGAGACTCTTCCAGGTGACGTTCTTCTCGCCCGCGGTCGAGATGTTTTCCGGAATCAACACGTCGACGCCGTACGGCTTGCCGTCGACATGCGCGTCGATCCAGTTCAGCTCCTGCTCCAGCGTCTCGGGCGAATGCGCGGTGGCGCCGAGCACGCCAAAGCCGCCGGCGCGGCTGACCGCCGCCACCACGTCGCGGCAATGGCTGAAGGCGAGCAGGGGGAATTCGATTCCCAGCATGTCGCAGATCGGTGACTTCATGGGCTAGATCTCTCCCGGCAGCCGCTTGTTGTGCTTCTTTGGCATCGGCTTGCGCGACGCTAGCGCATCAGCCGCGGCCAAGCCAAGCGGGTTTCGCCTGCTGCGATCTTGCGTGCAGGCGCTGCCTCATTTTGGCATTCCGCTCCATAGAAAAAAGCGGGCTTCGTGGGGGTGGGCAAAGCAAAGCGTGCCCACCATCTAGTGCGGACATGTGGGGGATGGGCGCGCCATCGCTCCATTTCGAGAAACCGCAACCGGGAGCCACCCAGTGACCGATACCCCTGCCTACGAGCCGCCGAAAGTCTGGACCTGGAACAAGGAGAGCGGCGGGCGCTTTGCCAGCATCAACCGGCCGATCGCCGGCCCCACCCATGAGCAGGAGCTGCCGGTCGGCCGCCATCCGCTGCAGCTTTATTCGCTGGCGACGCCGAACGGCGTCAAGGTCACGGTGATGCTGGAAGAGTTGTTGGCCGCGGGCCACAAGGGCGCGGAATACGATGCCTGGCTGATCAAGATCGACGGCAACCAGTTCGGCAGCGGCTTTGTCGCGGTCAATCCGAACTCGAAGATCCCGGCGCTGATGGATCGCAGCGGGCCGGAGCCGATCCGGGTGTTCGAGTCGGGCGCGATCATGCTCCACCTCGCGGAAAAATTCGGCGCGTTCCTGCCGACCGACGCCAAGACCCGCGCGGAAACCCTGTCATGGCTGTTCTGGCAGATGGGCTCCGCGCCGTTCCTCGGCGGCGGCTTCGGCCATTTCTACGCCTACGCGCCGACCAAGATCGAATACGCCATCGACCGCTATGCGATGGAGGTGAAGCGCCAGCTCGACGTGCTCGACCGCCGGCTCGCCGACAACGAATATCTCGCCGGCAATGTCTACACCATCGCCGACATGGCGGTGTGGCCGTGGTACGGCGCGCTTGCAAAAGGCCTGGTCTACGGCGCCGGCGAATTCCTCTCGGTGCAGGACTACAAGAACGTGCAGCGCTGGACCAACGCCATCGCGGCGCGGCCCGCGGTGAAGCGCGGCCGCATGGTCAACCGCATTTCGGGCGACCCGTCGAGCCAGCTCCACGAGCGCCACGACGCAAGCGATTTCGACACCAGGACGCAGGACAAGATCGGCGAGCCGGCAGCGACGTAGCGATCTTCACCTCGCCCCGCTTGCGGGGAGAGGTCGAATTCAGGCGCAGCCTGAATTTCGGGTGAGGGGGGTCTCCGCGAATCCGACTGTGTCTGCTGATGTGGAGGTAGCCTCAAGTCATGTCAGCAGATCATTGTACTCCGGATGCTTCTTCATAAAACCCTGGATGAACTCGCATTTGACAATGAGCTTGATGCGCTGCGCGCGCACCGCATCCAGCGTGGCGCGGGCGAGCTTTGAGCCGATGCCGCGGCCGCCGAGCTCCGGCGGCACTTCGGTATGAACAAGCGTGATCGTGTCCGGCGTCTTGCGATAGGCGACGAACGCGATCGCGCCGTCGACTGTGAGCTCGAACCGGCTCTGCTGCGCGTTGTCGTGAAAGCTCTCGGTCATGCGGACATTCCTTGCTGATTTGGCTCAGCGTATCTGGGCGGCCAACTGCTCGGCAACCCTGCGATGGCCCTCGGCGGTCATGTGAATGCCGTCCGCCTGGCGCAGGCCGCTGCGCAACGCCGCGGCCACGTAGCCATCGGCCTCGATTGTCCTGATGCCGCGGGCGTGCAACTGCCTGCGGATCTCGGCGCGGTTGGCGGCCGCCGCCGTGGCGCTCATGCCCTTCATGGCGTCGTTGCCGGCGATCTGCAGGATCACGATCTTGGTCCCCGCCGGCACCACGCTCGACAGTCGCGCGAGCATGCCGCCGGTGGTGTCGCCGCTGACCCCGGCATTGCTCACGCTCATCGGACGGCCGCGCGCCCGCAACATTGCCTCCAGCAGCGCCGGAAACGCCGCCGACGCGCCGACGCCATAGCCCGCGGTACTGCTGGCACCGAGCGCCACGATCTGCGCATCGGCGGCGCGACTGCCGCAGATGGCGACGACGAACACGAGCGCGAGAATTCTCAACATGGTGGTGATCCCCGTCGGCGCGGCTCCGCTCCGTGCCGTCTACTTCGTCATGGCGCCCTCGGCTGCCGGAAACACCACGCGGTCGTCGGTGCGGCAATAGCGGTCGGCGAACATGCGCCCGATCGGATGATAGCGCTCCATGTGCACGCGCATGGCGTCGTGATCCCACAGATCGTCGCGGATGTAGAAGTGGATGCCTTCGCCCATGATCAGCTGACGGTCGCCGTTGACGTCGATCAGCTTCCAGGTCTTGCACTCCATCGCCCACGGCGCATCCGCAAGCCGGGGCACCGCGACCCGGCGCGACGGCGCGAGCTTCAGCCCGAGATAGTCGGGCTCGCCGATCTCGGGCGGAAAGTCGCCGCTGCTCTCGTGCATCGCGCGCGCCAAGGGCTCGTCGGTGAGGTTGACCACGAACTCGCCGGTGCGTCGGATGTTGACCAGCGTGTCCTTTTCTCGGTGGTCCGGCCGCCGGTTCACCGCGAACACGCAGAGCGGCGGGTCCTCGCACATCGCATTGAAGAACGAGAACGGCGCCGCATTGACCACGCCGCCTTCGCCGAGGCTCGTCACCCAGGCAATCGGCCGCGGCAGCACGAACGAGGTCAGCACCTTGTAGCGTTCGCGCTGACTGAGATTTTCGGGGGCGTATTCCATGGGGGACTCTCTTGCTTACCTCGCCCCGCTTGCGGGGAGAGGTCGGAATTCAAGCCTAGCTTGAATTCCGGGTGAGGGGGAGCTTCCGCGAGTCCGTCTCTCACCGTCTTTGCCGAAGCAGCCCCTCACCCCAACCCTCTCCCCGCGAAGGGCGGGGAGAGGGGGAGGAGATACTGCGGGGAGAAGGAGAAGATTACGGCATGCTCAGCTCGTGCCGGCCGACCACCATCCAGTGCACCTCGTCCGGACCGTCGGCGAAGCGGAGGTGACGGACGTCCTGGTACATTTCGGCGAGCGGGGTCCATTGCGAGATGCCGGTGGCGCCGTGCATCTGGATCGCCTGGTCGATCACCTTGCAGGCGCGCTCGGGGATCATCGCCTTGACCATCGAGACCCAGACGCGGGCCTCCTTGTTGCCGAGCACGTCCATCGCCTTGGCCGCCTTCAGCACCATCAGCCGCATCGACTCGATCTCGCAGCGCGCCTGCGCGATGATCTGGGTGTTGCCGCCGAGATGGGCGATCTTCTTGCCGAACGCCTCGCGAGTCAGGCCACGCTGCACCATCAGGTCGAGCGCCTTCTCGGCCTTGCCGATGGTGCGCATGCAGTGATGGATGCGGCCCGGGCCGAGACGGACCTGCGAGATCTCGAAGCCGCGGCCTTCGCCGAGCAGCATGTTCTCCTTCGGCACCCGGCAATTGTTGAAGCGCAGATGCATGTGGCCGCGCGGCGCGTGATCGTGGCCGAACACCTGCATCGGGCCGAGAATCTCCACGCCGGGATTGTCGGTCGGCACCAGGATCTGCGACTGCTGCTTGGACGGCGGCGCGTCGGGATTGGTCTTCACCATCACGATCATGATCTTGCAGCGCGGATCGCCGGCGCCGGAGATGTAGTACTTCTCGCCGTTGATCACCCATTCGTCGCCGACCAGCTTGGCGGTGGTCGAGATGTTCTTGGCGTCGGAGGAGGCGATGTTCGGCTCGGTCATCGCATACGCCGAGCGGATTTCGCCGTTGAGCAGCGGCTTCAGCCACTTCTCCTTCTGCTCCTTGGTGCCGACGCGCTCCAGCACCTCCATGTTGCCGGTATCGGGCGCCGAGCAGTTCATGGTCTCGGACGCCAGCGGGCTCTTGCCGAGCTCGGCGGCGATGTAGGCGTAGTCGAGGTTGTTCAGGCCTTCGCCGGTCTCAGCGTCGGGCAGGAAGAAGTTCCAGAGGCCGACTTCCTTGGCCTTGTCCTTGGCCTTCTGCAGGATCGCGAGCTGCTCTTGGGTGAAGCTCCAGCGGTCGGTCTTCTTCTCGCCGGCGCGATAGAACTCGACCGACATCGGCTCGACCACCTCGCGGATGAACTGCTTGACGTGATCGTAGAGCGGGCGGACCTGGTCCGACATCCTGAGGTCGTTGAGCTCGTCGCCCGGGTTGAGCGTGTAGTTGGTCGTGCGCGGCACATAGGCATGCTTCATTTTCGTTTCTCCCATCGGCAAAGGCGCGTTTCGCCGCGGACAATAGACGCGGGCGATGGCAAGCGCGAGCACCGATTTTCGAACGATCTCTACCGCATCGCGGAATTTCGCGACGGCGTTTCAAACGTTGTTTGAACGCCGCCGGTCATGGCACGCAATCGAGCGCGACGCCCGTCAGGGCAGCCGGTGCATCGCGCAGATCTTGTTGCCGTCGAGATCGCGCAGGTAGGCGAGATAGAGCTTGATGCCGTTGCCTTCTCGCACGCCCGGCGGGTCCTCGCAGGACTTACCGCCATTGGCGACGCCGGCCGCGTGCCAAGCCTCGACCTGCTCGGGCGACGAGCAGGCGAAGCCGATGGTGCCGCCATTGGCGTGCGTTGCCGGTTCGCCGTTGATCGGCTTGGACACCATGAAAATGCCGGTCTTGGTGAGGTACATGATCCGGTGACCGTCGACCCGGGCCGGCCGGACATTGAGCGTGGCCAGCAGCGCATCGTAAAACGCCTTGGCCCTGTCCAGGTCGTTGGTGCCAACCATCACGTGCGAAAACATCTGAAAAATCCTCCCTGATTATTTGAGTATCGCGCAAACGGTAGCAGCAGTCTTGCCGTGACGGAAGCGACGTGGTTTTCGATGGTCATTGCCCCCGTACCGTCATCCCCGCGCAAAGGCTTTGCCTTTGTCGCTGGAGGTGCGAGCCTCTTCGGCGAGCCTCGAAGGATGAATCGGCCCGGCTGGTGGCCGTCGATCCTTCGAGGGCCGCTGAAGAAGCGGCCACCTCAGGATGACGGGACGAACAGCGGTGCAACAAGCTCAGTGTCGTCCGTGCTTTCGCAGGGACGACGGTTGTGAGAGAGCCGGGCCTAAAACGCCGTATACCCGCCGTCGATCACGAAGCAGTCCGCCGTATGATACGACGACGCCTTGCTCATGAGGTACACCGCGATGCCGCCGAAATCGCTTGGCTCGCCGAAGCGGCGCACCGGGATGCGCGGCATCACGTTGGCGACGAACTTGTCGTTGGCCATGATGCCGGCGGTCATGTCGCTCTTGATCCAGCCGGGCAGGATCGCGTTCGCGGTGACGCCGTGGCGGGCGAGCTCGACGGCGAGCGCGCGGCATAGCGCGTTCAGCGCTGCCTTGGTGCCGGCATAGTGCTCGTTGCGCGCGGTGCCGAACAGCGAAGCGAGACTCGATGTCGCAACCAGCCGGCCGAATCTGTCGCCGGCCTCCGAGCGCTCGGTCATGTGCCGCGCCGCGACCTGGAAGACGTGGAAGACGCCATCGAGATTGGTCGCGAACATCCGTCGCCACTCTTCTTCGGTGCGGTCGATGAAGGCACGCCGTCCGCCGCCGCCGATGCCGGCATTGGCGAAGCAGCCGTCGACCCGGCCGAATTTCTCCAGCGTCGCCTTCATCGCGGTCTTGACCGAGCCGGGGTCGCTGACGTCGCAGAATTCGGTGGCGACCTTGCCGGGGCCGGCCGCCATCGAGGCCGCGGCGTTCGCGTTCTTTTCCGCGTTGCGGCCCCAGATCGAGACGTTGCAGCCGGCGGCGTTGAGTGCCTGCGCGATGCCGAGGCCGATGCCGCCATTGCCGCCGGTGATGACGGCGACGCGGCCGGTAAGATCGAAGATGCCACTCATTGGGGTTTCCATTTGCTTTGGCGCGCGTTAATCACGCATCCGAGGACGGGCTTGGACCAAGCATGGACAAGCGCGGCGCAAAAATCAAATATGGTCGAGGCAGCAATCGACCGGCCGCGGGATCCGCCCGCCGCAACAGATGAGAGGAAACCATGCAGTTCAAGCACGTCACGCTCGACTTCGACGGATCGGTCGCGATCCTCAAGCTCGACCATCAGGAAGTCATGAACGCGGTTTCGATGGACATGCTGGGCGGGCTCGCCGAGGCGCTGGATGCGATCGAGGACAAGCGCGACGAGGTGCGCTGTCTCGTCATCACCGGCGCCGGCCGTGCCTTCTGCACCGGCGCCAATCTGCAGGGCCGCAACGCGCAAGCGAAGCCCGGCAAGAGCAACGCCGGCGCCTCGCTCGAGATCGGCTTCCACCCGTTCCTGCGCCGCCTGCGCCGGCTGCATTGCCCGATCGTGACAGCGGTGAACGGCCCGGCCGCCGGCGCCGGGATGAGCTTTGCCTTGATGGGCGACATGATCCTGTGCGCGCGCTCGTCCTATTTCCTGCAGGCGTTCCGCCGCATCGGCCTGGTGCCGGATTGCGGCTCGACCTGGCTGCTGCCGCGGCTGATCGGCAAGGCGCGCTCGGTCGAGCTGTCGCTGCTTGGCGAAAAGCTGCCGGCCGAGAAGGCGCTGGAATGGGGCCTCGTCAACCGCGTCTACGACGACGGCGTGCTGATGGAGGAGGCGATGAAGCTTGCGCAAGACCTCGCCAGCGGGCCAACGGTCGCGCTGTCGCTGATCCGCAAGATGTATTGGGACAGCCCGGAAAACAGCTTTGAGGAGCAGCTCAACCTCGAATTCGAGTCGCAGCGCATCGCTGGTAGCACCGAGGATTTCAAGGAAGGCGTCGGCGCGTTCCTCGAGAAGCGTCCGGCGAAGTTTCGGGGCAAATGATCGAGGCCGAACTCGGACGCTGCGTTGCGTCGGTTTATCCCGGCGCGACCGGCGTCACCGGCGCCGCAAAACTGTCCGGCGGCGCCAGCCAGGAGACCTGGACGTTCGACATCGTCCATCCCGGCGGCAACGTCGGCGCGATCCTGCGCCGCGCGCCGCCGGGCTATGGCGCCGCACCGGGCCGCGCCGCTGGCCTCGATGCCGAGGCCACGCTGATGCAGCTCGCGCATGACGCCGGCCTGCCGTCGCCGAAGGTGATGCATGTCTTGAGGCCGGAGGACGGCCTCGGCCGCGGCTTCATCATGGCGCGGGTCGAGGGCGAAACCATCGCGCGCAAGATTTTGCGCGACGAGGAATTTGCCAGTGCGCGGCCGCTGCTCGCCCGCCAGCTCGGCCGCGTCATCGCCGGCATTCATGGCCTGCCGCAGGCCAAGCTGCCGAAGCTGCGCAGCATGACGGCGACCAAGGAGATCGAGGATCTCGAACGCGAGTATCGCAGCTTCAACTGGCCGCGGCCGGTGTTCGAGCTGGCGCTGCGCTGGCTGCGCGATCACGATCCCGGGCCGTCGTCCGAGGTGACGCTGGTGCATGGCGATTTCCGCCACGGCAACCTGATCATCGGTCCCGACGGCGTGCGCGCGGTGCTCGACTGGGAGCTCGCCCATTTCGGCGACCCGATGGAGGACTTGGGGTGGATCTGCGTCAACTCCTGGCGCTTCGGCGAGATCGACAAGCCGGTCGGCGGCTTCGGCACGCGCGAGGAGCTGTTCGCGGGCTATGAAGAAGCCGGCCGCAAGGCCGATCCCGAGCGCGTGATGTTCTGGGAGGTGATGGGCACCTTGCGCTGGGGCGTGATGTGCTGCGGCATGATGCAGCGTTTCCGCAGCGGCCCCGACCACTCGATGGAGCGCGCGATGATCGGACGGCGCGCGTCGGAGACCGAGATCGATTTGTTGCGGTTGCTGGCTCCGCGAGGAAAATGACCATGCAGGACGAACCGACCACCACCGAACTGATCAAGGCTGTCGCCGACTTCCTGCGCAGCGAGATCACGCCCGTCATCAAGGGTCACAATGCCTTCAAGCTGCGCGTCGGCATCAACGCGCTCGATCTGGTGACGCGGCAGCTCGCGCTGGCCGAGAGCAGCGATGCGGCCGAGGTCGCGCGGCTCAAGCAGTTGCTCGGCGCGGACGGGACACTGATGGAGCTGAACCGCACGCTGTCGGAGAAGATCGCAAGCGGCGCGGTGGATCTGACCACGCCGGGCCTGCCGGAGCATCTCTGGCAGACCACGCTGGACAAGCTCGCCGTCGATCAGCCGAACTACGCGTCCTACAAGAGGGAGTCAGGAACGTAGGATGGGTAGAGCGCAGCGAAACCCATCGCGACACTGGCGCAAGAGCCGACGGGTTTCGCTGCGCTCTACCCATCCTACGCATCGTCATTCCGGGATGGTGCGCAAGCACCAGACCCGGAATCTCGAGATTCCGGGTTCGCTTCGCGCCCCGAAATGACGCGGTAAACGCGTCAACGCCCCAGCCACTTCGGCGGCCGTTTCTCCGCAAACGCCTTCGGCCCCTCGATGTAATCCTGCGAGGCGGCCATCGCCTTCACCGCCGGATATTCGCGCTGCTCGGTCATCGCCTGCTCCAGCGAGACTTCGAGGCCCTTCTGGATCGCCTGCTTGGAGGCGCGGATCGACATCGGCGAGTTCTTGGCGATGGTCTCGGCCCAGCGCTCGGCGGCGGCGAGCGCCTCGCCCTGCGGCACCACCTCGTTGACGAAGCCGAGCTCAAAACCCTCCTTGGCGCTGACATGGCGCGCGGTGAGGATCATGCCCATGGCGCGCTTCAGCCCGATCTGCCGCGGCAGCCGCTGCAGGCCGCCGGCAAGCGCGGCGAGGCCGACGCGCGGCTCGGGCAGAGCGAAGGTCGCGTTCTCGGAGGCGATGATCAGGTCGCAGGCCAGCGCGATCTCGAACCCGCCGCCCATCGCGACGCCGTTGACGGCGGCGATGATCGGCTTGTCGCAGTCGAAGCGGGTGGTGAGACCGCCGAAACCGCCCTTGTCCCAGCCGCGCTTGCCGCCCGCGGCCTGCCACTTCAGATCGTTGCCGGCGCAGAATGCCTTGTCGCCGGCGCCGGTGACGATCGCCACCCACTGCTCGGGATCGGCGGAGAATTCGTCGAACACCTTGTTGAGCTCGAAATGCGCGTCGATGTGCAGCGCGTTGTAAACCTCCGGCCGCGACAGCGTCACGATGGTGATGGGACCCTCGCGCGTCACCGTGGAGAATTTCAGATCCATGTTTGCTCCCGTGGATTTTCTGCGGCGAAGAATATGGCCACTATCTTAGCGCCACTGCGCGGTGCCGTGCCATCCAATTCCGCAAGGCGTCCGCGCGCGCCGGCGGCATCGGCCAGCTTGACTTGGCCTGCCGCTTCTCACCTTAATCGACCCGAACGCGTGCGCGCGATAGCGCCTAAACGCAAAACCGGAATCAACGAATTCTTCGGGAGAGACCGCCTTGGATTTCAACCTGCCGGCTGACCTCACAGCTTATCTCGCCGAGCTTGACCGCTTCATCGAACGCGAGATCAAGCCGCTCGAAGAAGCCGACGACAACATCCGCTTCTTCGATCACCGCCGCGAATGGGCGCGCACCGATTTCGACAATGGCGGCCTGCCGCGTCACGAGTGGGAGGCGCTGCTGCGCAAGGCGAAAAACCTTGCCGATGCCGCCGGCCATCTGCGCTTCGCGATCCCGAAGCGCTATGGCGGCAAGGACGGCTCCAATCTCTGGATGGCGGTGATCCGCGAGCATTTTGCCTCAAAAGGTCTCGGCCTGCACAACGATCTGCAGAACGAGCACTCGATCGTCGGCAACCTGCCGATCGTGACCATGCTCGATCGCTACGGAACCGACCAGCAGAAGGCGATGATCGATGGTTCCATCACCGGCAAGTACCGCATCACCTTCGGGCTGACAGAGCCCGAGCACGGCTCCGATGCCACCCACATGGAGACCAGAGCGGCACCGGCGACGCGCGACAACGTCAAGGGCTGGGTCATCAACGGCGAGAAGATGTGGACGACCGGGATGCATGTCGCCACCCACTGCGCGCTGTTCGCCCGCACCTCGGGCAACGACGGCGACGCCCGCGGCATCACCTGCTTCCTGGTGCCGGCGAAATCGCCAGGCGTGAAGGTCGAGCAGTATATGTGGACCTTCAACATGCCGACCGATCATCCGCGCGTCAGCTTCACCGACGTGTTCGTGCCGGAGGATGCGCTGTTCGGCGAGGTCGGCCGCGGCCTGTCGCTGGCGCAATGCTTTGTGCACGAGAACCGCATCCGCCAGGCCGCGAGCTCGCTGGGCGCCGCGGTCTATTGCATCAACGAGAGCGTGAAATACGCGCGCGAGCGAAAGCCGTTCGGCAAGGCGCTGGCCGAGAACCAGGCAATCCAGTGGCCGCTGGTCGAGCTTGCGACCCAGGCCGAGATGCTCCGCCTCTTGATCCGCAAGACCGCCTGGGAGATGGACCAGCTGACCCAGGCGCAGGTCGAGCACACGCTGTCGGACCGGGTCTCGATGTGCAACTTCTGGGCAAACCGGCTGTGCTGCGAGGCCGCCGATCGAGCCATGCAGGTACATGGTGGCATGGGCTATTCCCGACACAAGCCGTTCGAGCACATCTATCGCCACCACCGCCGCTATCGCATCACCGAGGGCAGCGAGGAGATCCAGAAGCGCAAGGTCGCGGGCTTCCTGTTCGGCTACATGGGAGCGGGGAAGCACTAAGGAGATTGCGGAGGAGGCGGCATGAGCATGGAAGGTGGATGCACCTGCAGACATATTCGCTACCGCCTGAACGGCAGACCGCTGATCGTGCATGCCTGCCACTGTACCTGGTGCCAGCGCGAGACCGGCACCGTGCACGCGCTGAACGCGATGTACGAGGCGGAGCGGGTCGAGCATATCGCGGCCGAGCCCGAGATCATCGATACGCCATCAGCGAGCGGCAAGGGCCAGAAGATCGCGCGTTGCCCGGTCTGCAAGGTCGCGGTGTGGAGCAACTATCCGGGCTCCGGGCCCGCAGTGCGCTTCGTCCGCGTCGGCACCATGGATGATCCGAACCAGTGTCCGCCCGACGTCCACATCTTCACCTCGTCAAAGCAGCACTGGGTGACGTTCCCGCCCGGCGCAAAAGTGTTCGCCGAGTACTACGATCGCCGGGACGTCTGGCCGCAGGAAGCGCAGGAGCGCTGGCGGATCCTGCGGGAGAAGATGAAGAAGACGTGACGCGCAGGTCTCTCCCCATCGTCGTTCCGGCTTTCGCCGGGACGACGTGAGTTCAATTCACCTGCCGGTCTTTCCCCACCCAATACGGCTCACGCAGGCTCCGCCGCAAGATCTTGCCCGACGGGTTGCGCGGCAGCGCGGCGATGAAGTCGACCGATTTCGGCGTCTTGTAGCCGGCGATCCGCTCGCGGGTGAAGTTGATGATGTCGGTTGCATCAGCGCTCTTGCCCGGCTTCATCACCACCACGGCCTTCACCGCCTCGCCCCATTTGTCGTCGGGGATCCCGATCACGGCGGCTTCCGCGACATCGGGGTGATCGCACAGCGCGCTCTCGACCTCGGCCGGATAGATATTCTCGCCGCCGGAGATGATCATGTCCTTGATACGGTCGTGGATGTAGAGATAGCCGTCCTTGTCCATGTAGCCGGCATCGCCGGTGCGCAGCCAGCCGTCGGCGTCGATGGTGCGCGCGGTCGCCTCGGGCAGGTTCCAGTAGCCGGCCATGTTGGAGCCGGAGCGGGTGGCGATCTCGCCGACTTCGCCGGGCGGCAGCGGCTTGCCCTCGGGATCAAGGATCGCAAGCTCGATGCCGGGCAGCGCCTTGCCGGCCGAGCGCATGCGATCAAGACCTTCGATGTGGTCCTCCGGCGGCAGCGCGACGATGGTGCCGGTGGTCTCGGTCATGCCGTACATCTGCACGAAGCCGCATTTGAAGACCTCGATGCACTCCTTGAGCAGCGCCGCCGGGATCGGCGAGGCGCCATAGAGCATGTATTTCAGGCGCGAGAAATCGACCTGCCGCGCCCGCGGCTGGCGCACCACGAACTGCATCGCGGCCGGCACCATGAACAGCTTTGTGATGCCGGACTGCTCGAAGAAATCCAGCACCTTGGTCGGATCGAACTCGCGCGCGATCACGCCACGGGCGCCGTGATAGAGGCCCATCACGCCCCAGCCGGAGCCGCCGATGTGGAAGATCGGCATCGCGACCAGCGAGACGTCGTCGGTGGTCCATCGGTTCCATTCCGGCTTGTCGTCCTCGTTGCCGGTCTGCACCAAATTGAGGAAGTTGGCGTGCGACAGCATCGCGCCCTTCGGCTTGCCTGTCGTGCCGGAGGTGTAGAGCTGGATCGCGATGTCCTTCGGCTCGATCGGAACGCGCGGGTCGTTGCTGCTCTGCGCGTCGCGCCAGGCGAGGTAGTCGGGCCATTCCGGCGCGCCGCCTTCGGTAGTGATGACGGTGCGGACGCTCGGCAGCTTGTCTCTGATATTACGGACCTGGGTGATGAACTCGGGGCCGACGAACAGCACCGGCGCCCTGCAGTCGTCGACGATGAAGGCGACCTCGGGTCCGGCGAGCCGCCAGTTCACCGGCGCCATCACCACGCCGGCCTTCATCGCGCCCATCAGCAGTTCGAAATAGAAATCGCTGTTCTTGCCGAGATAGGCGATGCGCTCGCCCTTCTTGAGGCCCATGGCGATCAGCGCATTGGCGACCCGGTTGGTCTTGCTGTCGAACTCGGCGAAGGTCGTCTGCCGGCCCTCGAATTCATAGGCCAGCGCATCGCCGCGGCTGGTCGCGCGGTCGCGCACCATGTCGGCAAGGTTGGTCAGTTTCGGCGCAGCGGACATGTTTCCCCCGAGATGTTTTTTGCTTGCGCGGAGTGTGGCGGCATCCGGCAGCAAAGACAATACGGGGGAAGTACGCACGCCGTTTCAACATCGTCGTCCCGGCCTTCGCCGGGACGACAGTGGCACGCGGCGGCCTCACCCTCGCGCTGCGCGGTCCTTCTCGTTCTGCGCCTTGATCGAGTCGCGGGCGTTGGTCCAGTCCTGGTCGCTCCAGTCGCGCAGCTGGTAGAAGTTGCCGCCCATCGCCAGCGCCTGCGCGCCGTCCATCGCGATGGTCTCGCCGTTGATCCAGTCGCAACCGCCGGAGATCAGGAACACGGCGAGGTTCTGCAACTCCTCCATGGTGCCGACCCGGCCCATCGGGTTCAGCGCCTTGGTGCGCGCGCCGGCCTCGTCGCCGGGCTTGATGCGCTTGCTCATGCCTTCGGTCGGGATTTCGCCCGGCGCGATGGTGTTGAGGCGGATGCCGTGGCGGCCCCATTCGGTCGCCAGCGACATCGTCATGGCGTGGATCGCCGACTTGCTCATCGCCGACGGCACCACATAGGGCGAGCCGTTGCGCACCCAGGTCACCGTGATCGACACCACGTTGCCGCGATGACCACCGGCGATCCAGCGGCGGCCGACCGCATGCGTCACGTAGAAGGTGCCGTGCATCACGATGTTGGCGACCGCGTCGAAGCCGCGCGGCGACAGCTCTTCGGAGCGCGAGATGAAATTGCCGGCGGCGTTGTTGATCAGATCGGTGAGCGGACCGCTGGTGGTCCAGATCGCCTCGATCATCTCGTCGACTGCCATGGCGTTGCGGATGTCGACGCCGTGGCTGACGACGCGGCCGCCATATTCGGCCATCAGTTCGGTCGCGGTCTCGTCGCAGACAATCTTGCGGCGGCCGCAGATATGGACCTCGGCCCCGAGCTGCAGGAAGCGCGACGCCATGGATTTGCCGAGCCCGGTGCCGCCTCCGGTTACCAGAATGCGGCGTCCGGCGAGAAGCTGGTCGCTGAACATCGTTCCCTCCCTCGGGGTTGTGTTAATTGGTCGATTGACTAAAACCGGACAACGGCCTTTCTGTAAAGCGCCAACGACGAACAGCGGAGGAGATTTCAATGGAAGATCGCGTTTCGATATCGATTTCGGACGGTATCGCCGATGTCCGCCTGGTGCGGGCCGACAAGATGAACGCGCTCGACGCCGCGATGTTCGAGGCGCTGGTGGCCGCAACCGCGCGGCTTTCCAACGAAAAAGGCCTGCGGGTGGTGGTGCTGTCCGGCGAGGGCCGCGCCTTCTGCGCCGGTCTCGACATGGGGCGCTTTGCCGAGATGAAGGAAAAGGGCGGTAATGGAGTGCCGGGCGGCGAGAACCGCGACCTCACGGCGCGCACCCACGGCAAGGCCAATTTCGCACAGCAGGCGGTCTGGGGCTGGCGCCAGCTGCCGGTGCCTGTGATCGCCGCGGTGCATGGCGTTGCCTTTGGCGGCGGCTTCCAGCTCGCGCTCGGTGCCGACATGCGCTTCCTTAGCCCCGATGCGCGGATGTCGATCATGGAGATCAAATGGGGCCTGGTGCCCGACATGGCGGGCACGCCGATCCTCGCGAGCCTGGTGCGCGACGATATTCTGCGCGAGCTCACCTACACCGGCCGCATCTTCTCGGCGCAGGAGGCCCAGACTTACGGCCTCGCTACCCGCATCTGCGACGATCCGCGCGCCACAGCGTTCGAGGTCGCGCGCGAAATCGCCGGCAAGAGCCCGGATGCGATCCGCGCCGCGAAGCGCATGCTGAACAATCTCTCGGTCGATCCCGGCCCCGCGCTGCTTGCGGAGTCGGTCGAGCAGCAGAAGCTGATCGGCAGTGCGAACCAGACGGAGTCGGTGCGCGCCAACCTCGACAAGCGCGCGCCGAAGTTTGTGGATGTGTGATGACTGTCATTCCGGGTTCGCACTTCGTGCGCCCCGGAATGACCGATGAAACCGACGAAAGATCGGACCACGACAAATGGAAACGCCAAAACCCTTCCTCGGCATCATCAGCGGCGAGCGCCGGCGCGATCATGGCGCCGTCGCCGAGCGCACCGACCGCATCGCCAGCGGGCTAAGCAGGCTCGGCGTCAAGCCGGGCGACAGCGTCTGCATGCTGATGCGCAACGACATCGCCTTCATCGAGGCGGCCTATGCGGCGATGCGGCTCGGCGCCTATGGCGTGCCGATCAACTGGCACTTCAAGCCGGAAGAGATCAACTACGTGCTGACCGACTCCGGCAGCCGCGTCCTGATCGGTCATGCCGACATGCTGCATCCGCTGCGCGGCGCGATCCCGCCCGACGTCACCGTGCTCAGCGTGCCGACGCCGCCGGAAATCCTCGCGAACTACAAGATCGATCGTGACCAGCTCGCGACGCCCGATTTCGCGATCGATTTCGAACCCTGGCTGGCGCAATTCCCGCGCTATGATGGGCCGGCGCTGCCGCAGCCGCAGAACATGATCTACACGTCCGGCACCACGGGCCATCCCAAGGGCGTGCGCCGCTTCGCGCCGACGCCCGCGCAGACCGCCAATGCGGAGGCGATGCGGGCGATGATCTACGGCCTGAAACCCGGCGCGCGCGCGATCCTGCCCGGGCCGCTGTATCATTCCGCGCCGAACTCCTTCGGCCTGCGCTCTGGAAAGCTCGGCGGCGCGCTGGTGTTGATGCCGCGCTTCGATGCGGAGGAATTTCTACGGCTGATCGAGCGTGAGAGGATCGACACTATCTTCATGGTGCCGACCATGTTCATCCGCCTCATGAAGCTGCCGGAAGAGGTGCGCCGCAAATACGACATGTCGTCGCTGCGCCACATCATCCATGCCGCGGCGCCATGTCCGCCCGACGTCAAGCGCGCGATGATCGAGTGGTGGGGCCCGGTGATCTACGAATTCTACGGCTCGACCGAGTCCGGCGCGGTGACCTTCGCCAATTCCGAGGATGCGCTGAAGAAGCCCGGCACGGTCGGAAAGATCTCGCCCGGCGCCGAGCTCCGCTTCATCGGCGATGACGGCCGTGAGGTGCCGCAAGGGCAGATCGGCGAAATCTATTCGCGGATATCAGGCAACCCCGACTTCACCTATCACAACAAGCCGGAGAAGCGCGCCGAGATCGAGCGCGAGGGCTTCATCACCTCCGGCGACGTCGGCTACATCGACGCGGACGGCTATGTCTTCATCTGCGACCGCAAGCGCGACATGGTGATCTCGGGCGGCGTCAACATCTACCCGGCCGAGATCGAGGCGGTGCTGCATGCCGTCCCCGGCGTGCACGACTGCGCGGTGTTCGGCATCCCCGACGCCGAATTCGGCGAGGCGCTGATGGCGGTGATCGAGCCGCAGCCGGGCGTGACGCTCGAAATCGGTGCGATCCGGGCCCAGCTGAAGACTGCGCTCGCCGACTACAAGGTGCCAAAGCACGTCGAGATCCAGAGCAACCTGCCGCGCGAGGATTCCGGAAAGATCTTCAAGCGCCGGCTGCGCGATCCGTATTGGGAAAGGGCGGGCAGGCGGATCTAGCACCATAGGGTTGGTGTGCACCGCCTCCAAGTTCATCTTGCGCTGCGGCAAAAAAAGCGCACACTTGGGAGGAGCCGGGCAAGCCTCTGGAGTAGCCAGCCTATGCCTCCCCAGACCATGCCTTCCGAGACCGACACCCGCGCCCGGAGTGCCGCAGAGGCCAGCCTGCTTGAGAAAGCGGCGCAGGAGGAGGATGCGCGGCTCCGCAACGACATCCGCCTGCTCGGACGCGTGCTCGGCGATACCGTGCGCGACCAGGAGGGGGCCGACGCGTTCGACCTGGTCGAGCGCATACGCCAGACCTCGGTCCGGTTCCACCGCGACGAAGACAGGTCGGCGCGGCAGGAACTGGAGGGCATCCTCGATGGCATGTCGATCGCCGAGACGCTGCGGATCGTGCGCGCCTTCAGCTATTTTTCCCACCTCGCCAACATCGCCGAGGACCAGAACAACATCCGCCAGATGCGCAGAAGTGGCCCCGGCGGGACGCCGCGGCCGAGCACGCTGGAGCAGACGCTGGTCCACGCCCGCGAAGCCGGCATCGGCGCGGCCGAGCTGCGCAACTTCTTCAAGGGCGCGCTGGTCAGCCCGGTGCTGACGGCGCATCCGACCGAGGTCCGCCGCAAGAGCACGATGGACCGCGAGATGGAGATCGCCGAGCTGCTCGATCGCCGCGAGCGGCTGCAGATGACGCCAGAGGAGCGCGAGGCTAGCGACGAGCAGCTCCGCCGCGCCGTGGTGACGCTGTGGCAGACCAACCTGCTGCGCCGGACGAAGCTGACCGTGCTCGACGAGGTCGGCAACGGCCTGTCGTTCTACGACTACACCTTCCTGCAGGAGGTGCCGCGGCTGCATTGCGCGCTGGAGGACCGCCTGAACAAGGAGGGCGGCGAGGCCGGCGAGCTCGCCTCGTTCCTCCGGATGGGAAGCTGGATCGGCGGCGATCGCGACGGCAACCCGTTCGTCACCGCCGAAGTGATGCGCGGCACACTGCGGCTGCAGTCGAGCCGGGTGCTCAGCTTCTATCTGGAAGAGCTGCACGCACTCGGCGCCGAGCTGTCGCTGGCGGCGCATCTCGCCGACGTCTCGGACGAGCTGCGCGCGCTCGCCGAGCGTTCGCCCGACACCTCGCCGCACCGCAGCGGCGAACCGTACCGGCTCGCGGTCTCCGGCATCTATGCCAGGCTGAGCGCGACGGCGGCGAAGCTCGAGGTCGAGACCACGCGCCCGCCGGTCGGCAAGGCCGAGCCCTATGCCAGAGTCGGGGAATTCCAGGCCGATCTCGATGTGCTGAACCGCTCGCTGATCGCGAACAATTCCGGCGTGATCGCGCGCGGCCGGCTGCGGCTGCTGCGGCGGGCCGTCGATTGCTTCGGCTTCCATCTGGCGCGGCTCGACATCCGGCAGAACTCGGCGGTGCACGAGCGCACCATTGCCGAGTTGCTCGATGCCGCCTCGCCGGGAATGTCCTATCTGGCGCTCGGCGAGGAAGCGCGCGTCAGCCTGCTGCTCGGCGAGCTGCGCAGCGCGCGGCCGCTGGCGTCGCCGTTCGTGAAATATTCGGAGGAGACCCAGAGCGAGCTCGCGGTGTTCCGTGCCGCCGCCGAGGCGCACGCAAAATTCGGCGCCGAGGTGATCCCGCAATGCATCATCTCGATGTGCAAGGGCATGTCCGACATGCTCGAGGTCGCGGTGCTGCTCAAGGAGGTCGGGCTGGTCAATCCGTCCGGCCGCAGCGCGATCAACATCGTGCCGCTGTTCGAGACCATCGAGGACCTGCAGGCCTCGAGCGCCATCATGGACCGCATGCTGGCGCTGCACGACTATCGCAAGCTGGTCGACAGCCTCGGCAGCGTGCAGGAGGTGATGCTCGGTTATTCCGACAGCAACAAGGACGGCGGCTTCGTCACCTCGGGCTGGGAACTCTACAAGGCCGAGATCGGCCTCGTCGAGGTGTTCGAGCGACACGGCGTGCGGTTGCGGCTGTTCCACGGCCGCGGCGGTTCGGTCGGCCGCGGCGGCGGCCCGAGCTATGATGCGATCATCGCGCAGCCCGGCGGCGCGGTGAACGGCCAGATCCGCATCACCGAACAGGGCGAGATCATCTCCTCGAAATATTCCAATGCCGAGGTCGGCCGCAGCAATCTGGAAATCCTCGCCGCGGCGACGCTGGAGACCAGCCTGCTGCAGCCGCGGCAGAGCGCGCCGCGCCCCGAATATCTCAAGGCGATGGAGGAAATCTCCGCGCTCGCCTTCAAGGCCTATCGCGGCCTCGTCTACGAGACCGAAGGCTTTGCCGATTATTTCTGGGGCTCGACCGTCATCAACGAGATCGCGACCTTGAACATCGGCAGCCGCCCGGCGTCGCGCAAGAAGACCCGCGAGATCGAGGACCTGCGCGCGATTCCCTGGGTGTTCTCCTGGGCGCAGTGCCGGCTGATGCTGCCGGGCTGGTACGGGTTTGGCGCGGCGGTCGAAACCTGGATATCCGAGCATCCGGAGCAGGGCATGCCGTTCCTGCAGGAACTCTACAGGGAATGGCCGTTCTTCCGCACGCTGCTGTCAAACATGGACATGGTGCTGGCGAAGAGCTCGATCGCGATCGCCTCGCGCTATGCCGAGCTGGTGCCCGACGTGACCTTGCGCGAAAAGATCTTCGGCCGGATCCGCCGCGAATGGCACCTGTCGATCGAGACGCTGCTCGACATCATGGGCCATGACCGGCTGCTGCAGGGTAACCCGCTGCTGGAGCGCGGCATCCGCAACCGCTTCCCCTATATGGATCCGCTCAACCACGTGCAGGTGGAGCTGCTCAAGGAGTACCGCGCGCAGAACCCGGATGACCAGATTCTGCGCGGAATCCAGATCACGATCAACGGCATTTCGGCGGGGCTGCGGAATAGCGGGTGAACCCGCGATACCCCCCGTCATTGCGAGCGCAGCGAAGCAATCCATGGTGCCGCAAGCGGTGAGATGGATTGCTTCGTCGCTTCGCGTCTCGCAATGACGGTGGATGGGCAGACACCTCAGCAGATGTGCGCGCCCTTGGTCTCCACATAGACCGCATACAGCGACTGGCTCGCGGTCATGAACAGGCGGTTGCGCTTCTTGCCGCCGAAGGTGAGGTTGGCGCAGGTCTCCGGCAGCAGGATCTGGCCGATGCGCGCACCGTCGGGCGAAAATATCTGCACGCCGTCATAGCCGGGGCCGACCCAGCCGGCGCCGACCCACACATTGCCGTCGACGTCGACACGCAGGCCGTCGGGGAAGCCCGACTTGCCGTCCAGCGTCATGTCGATCAGCGTGCGCGGGTTGGAGAGCTTGTCGCCGTTGAGGTCGTACTGCCAGACGATGTTCTTCGCGTTCGGGTAGTGCGTGATGCCGGTGTCGCAGACATAAACCTTCTTGTAGTCGTGGCTGAAGGCGATGCCGTTCGGCTTGAACGGCTCGTCGGCGACCTTGGTGACCTGGCCGGTCGTGGCGTCGAGGCGATAGACCGCTTCCTTCTGGTAGGGCTGGTTCGAGCCGGTCTTGGCCAACTGGCCCTCATAGATCGAGATCGCGCCATAGCCGGGATCGGTGAACCAGATCGACGTGTCGTTGGGATGCACCACCATGTCGTTCGGCCCGTTGAGCGGCTTGTCATTGGCCTTCTCCGCCAAAGTCGTCACGGTTCCATCGTGCTCGTAGCGCACCAGGCGGGTGCGCTCGGCGGTGATCTGGCGGCCCTCGAAATCGAAGGTCGAGCCGTTGGCCTCGTTCGACGGTTTGTGGAACTGCTCGGAGATGTGGCCGTCATCGTCGAGATAGCGCAGCTGCCGGTTGGCCGGAATGTCGCTCCACACGAGATATTGGCCCTGCGCGTTCCAGGCCGGACCTTCCGCCCACAGGCAGCCGGTGTAGAGCCGCTTGATCGCGGTGTTGCCGACCTTGGCCTTGAAGCGCTTGTCGTCGATCACGACAATGTCAGGGTCGGGATAGCGCTGCGGCTCCGCGTTCGGGCCGAAGTCGCGCGCCGCAGCATCCGATGCGGCGAGTGCAGTTGCAGCAAGCGCGGTTGCGCCGCGCAAGAGCGTGCGACGGTCGAACGCCTTCGCGCCGTCGTCTTGATGTTTCTGAATGTTGCTCGGATTTGTCACGAACGTCCTCCCAGGTTTTTTGTTATCGGGGAGACGATCATGCGCCCGCAAATCTGGCACAATGCGGGCACGCTGTGATGAAACAACCAAAGAGCGTGCCGCCCCGGCATTCGCGCCGGAGCGACGTTTCATAAAACCGTCAGATCTGATCCCAAGCTCAGATCAAAGTTCAGATCGGATCCCAGGTGAAGACGTCGGCCGAGCGGTCGAGCTTGGCGAACGATCCCTTCAGCGCCGGCATGCCGTGTTCGGCGATCGTCTCGGGCGTCCAGCCTTCGCCGCGATGCACCGAGCGCACCGGACGGTGCTGGCCGAACAGGAAGATCTCGTTCATGCGCACGCCAAAGATCTGCCCGGTGACGTCCTTGGCGGCGTCCGAGAGTAGATAGGCGCAGACCGGCGCGATCTTCTCCGGGCCCATCTGCTTGATCTTCTCGACCCGCGCCTTCTCGGCGTCGGTCTCGGTCGGGATGGTGCCGATCATGCGGGTCCAGGCGAACGGCGACACGCAGTTCGAGCGCACGTTGAAGCGGCCCATGTCGAGCGCGATCGACTTCGACAGGCCGACGATGCCGAGCTTGGCGGCGGCGTAATTGGCCTGGCCGTAATTGCCGATCAGGCCGGAGGTCGAGGTGAAGTGCACGAAGGAACCCGACTCCTGCTCGCGGTAGATGCGCGCCGCGGCGTGCGAGACGTAGAACGAGCCCATCAGGTGCACCTTGATGACCGCCTCGAACGCTTCCACGCTCATCTTGTGGAAGATCATGTCGCGCAAAATGCCGGCATTGTTGACGACGCCGTCGAGCCGGCCGTAGGCGTCGGTCGCGGTCTTTACGATCTTGCTGGCCGGGATCGCTTCAGCCACCGACTCGAAATTGGCCACGGCCGTGCCGCCGCGCTTCTTGATCTCCTCGACCACTTCCTCGGCCGGCGCCGCGCTCGAGCCGGCGCCATCAGCCGCGCCGCCGGGATCGTTGACGACGACCTTGGCGCCCTCAGCGGCGCACAGCAGCGCGATCTCGCGGCCGATGCCGCGGCCCGCGCCGGTAACGATAATGACTTTGTCTTGCAATGATTTTGCCATGTGGTGCTCCTTGTTGCTTGCTTACCTCGCCCCGCTTGCGGGAAGAGGTCGGATCGCGCGCGCCAGCGGGCGATCCGGGTGAGGGGGACTCTCGGTGAGTCCGAATGTGTGGAAACAGCGCCTCACCCCAACCCTCTCCCGTGAGAACGGCGAGAGGGAGAGGCGAGCAGCCGCTCATTTCTCGTTCGTAAAGATAATCGTGCCACTCGCCGCGAACATGCCGCCGACGCCGTGGCAGACCGAGATCTTCGCATTCGGCACCTGCGCCGGCGCGATGCCGCGCATCTGCCGCACGCTCTCCTGCAGCGCGTACATGCCGTACATGCCGGAGTGCATGTAGCTGAGCCCGCCGCCATTGGTGTTGAGCGGCAGCTTGCCGCCGGGGCGGGTGTTGCCGTCGGCGATGAACCTGCCGGTTTCCTCATAGGGCATGAAGCCGAGGTCGCCGAGCCCGTACAGCGGCAGATGCGCGAAGGCGTCGTAGATCATCAAATGATCGACGTCCTTGTGCGCGATGCCGGCCTCCTTGAAGGCGAGGGGGCCCGCGACCTTGAAGGCGCGCGAACTATCAAACGTCTTCATCTGGCTGACCATCGGCGTTTCCACGCTCTCGCCAGTGCCGAGGATGTAGACCGGTTTCTTCGGAAAGTCCTTGGCGCGGTCGGCCGAGGTCAGGATCAGCGCGCCGCCGCCGTCGGTGACGAGGCAGCACTGAAGCAGGCGGAACGGATAGGCGATCATCCGCGAGTTCAAGACGTCGGCGACCGTGATCGGGTCCTTCATGGTGGCGCGCGGATTCTTCGCCGCCCATTCGCGCTGCACCACCGCGACCATCGCCAGCTGCTCATGGGTAATGCCGTGCGTCTTCATGAAGCGCAGCACCGGGATCGGGAACATGCTCGGCGGGCCGTAGACGCCGTAGGGCGCCTCGAACTGGCCGTTGAGGCTGTCGGGTGCCGTGAAGCGCGGCTGCTTGCCGATCATCGACTTGCCGCTCTCGGCGTGGGTGATCAGCACGGTCTTGCACAGCCCGGCCTCGATCGCCGCGGCGGCGTGGCGGACATGCAGCATGAAGGAGCAGCCGCCGACCGAGGTGCCGTCGACCCAGGTCGGCGTGATGCCGAGATAGTGCGCGACCTGCTGCGGCGTCTCGACCGCCGTCGCAAAGCCGTCGATGTCGGACAGTTTTAGTCCCGCATCCGCGATCGCGTTCAGCGCTGCGTCGGCATGGAGCTGGAGCTGCGACATGTTCGGGATGACGCCGAGCTCGGTGGTTTCGGCCGCACCGACGACGGCAACCTGGTTCCTGCGCATTGCGTTACCCCTTGGCCGGACGGAACACGGGAAGGGTGATCTTGTCGTCGAGCGCCTGGAACGCGACCTCGAGCTTCATGTCGAGCTCGAGCGCTTCCGGCGTCTGCGGACAATCGATGATGTTGCTCATCATGCGCGGGCCCTCGTCGAGCTCGACCACGGCGATGGCGTAGGGCGGCGTGAAGCCGGGCGCGGCGGGGCGGTGGTTGATGACATAGCTGTAGAGCTTGCCCTTGCCGCTGGCCTTGAACACCGAGACCTTGCGCGAGGCGCAGGAGGGGCAGAACGGCCGCGGCGGAAAGTAGACATTGGCGCAGGCATCGCAGCGCTGCAGGCGCAGTTCGCCCGCTTTGGTGCCATCCCAGAAATGCTGGGTTTCCGGTGTCGGTTTTGGTTTGGCGCGCGCGGCCTCGGCCATGTCGGCTGATCCTCCCATGAATATTTGCGACTTGATCCGACAATCAGCTATTCCTCGTCAACGGTCCAGCAGCGTTGCCGCATGGCGGTATGCCGACCGTTGAGGACGCTTGTATGCCAACGCATCATCGACGATAGTCCGCGCCACGGCAAATCGCCTCGACGCGTGACGCCGCTGGGATAACACCGACCGGAAAGCCATGCCGAACAATCCGACACTCGCCTCCCTTGCCGCCGATCTCGACAGCGGCGCGACCACCGCCCGCAAGCTCGTCGAGCAATGCATCGCCAAAATCGCCGATCCCGTCGGCGAGGGCCAGCGCACCTTCATCCACGTCGACAAGGACACCGCGCTGGCGGCCGCCGACGCCATGGACCGGCTGCGTAAAGCGCAAGCCGCGCCGTCGCCGTTTGCCGGCATCCCAGTCTCGGTCAAGGACCTGTTCGACATCAAGGGGCAGGTGACGCGGGCCGGCTCTCGGGCGCTGGAGGATTCGGCGCCGGCGGAGGCCGATGCGCCCGTGGTGGCGCGGCTCAAGCGGGCCGGCTTTGTCGTGATCGGCCGCACCAACATGACCGAGTTCGCCTATTCGGGCATCGGCATCAATCCGCATTACGGCACGCCGAAAAGCGCCTGGAACCGGAGCGTCGGCCACGTGCCCGGCGGCTCGTCCTCGGGCGCCGCAGTCTCGATCGCCGACGGCATGGCCTTCGGCGCACTCGGCACCGACACCGGCGGCTCCTGCCGGATCCCCGCGGCCTTCAATGGCATCGTCGGCTACAAGCCGACGCAACGCCGGATCCCGCTCGACGGCGGCGTGCCGCTCTCGTTCACGCTCGACAGCTATGGGCCGCTGGCCAATTCGGTGGCCTGCTGCGCGGCGCTCGATGCGGTGCTGGCCGATGAGCCGGTCAAGCCGCTGACGCCGCGCCCGGTGAAGGGCATGCGGCTTGCGGTGCCGACCACCGTGGCGCTCGACGATCTCGACGATGGCGTCGCCAAGACCTTCGAGCGGGCGCTGGCGTCGCTGTCGCGCGCGGGCGCCCTGATCGAGCGCATCGAGGTGCCGGAGTTGCTCGACGTGGGCGTGATGCAGGCCAAGGGCGGCTTCGCTGCGGCGGAAAGCTATGCCTGGCATCGCTTCCTGCTTGCCAGCAAGGGCGACATCTACGATCCGCGTGTCTCGTCGCGGATCGCGCGCGGTGAGGGATTTCTCGCGGCCGACTACATCGATCTGCTCAACGCGCGCCGCTCCTTCATCGCGCGGACCGGGCAGCGGATCGCGCCCTATGATGCGATGGTGCTGCCGACCACCGCGAACCTGCCGCCCGTCATTGCCGACCTCGCCGACGACAAGGCGTTCACCGTGCAAAACCTGCGCGCGCTGCGCAACTGCACACTGATCAACGTGCTCGACGGCTGCGCCATCTCGCTGCCCGCGCATCGCGAGGGCGAGGCGCCGGTCGGCCTGATGCTCGCCGCAGCCGGCGGTTCGGATCGCCGCATCTTCGAGCTTGCCGCCGGAATGGAGGCCGTCATCCGTGTTTGATCTCACCTTCACCATCGACGACAAGGGCCTCGCCACGCCGCTCACGCTGGAAATCAAGCAGGCCGTGATCGCCGGCTGGACCGGCCGCGATCCGGTGGCGCGCGACAAGCACATCGCCGAGCTCGAGGCGCTCGGCATCGCGCGACCCGCGACCACGCCGATCTACTACCGCTGCTCGGCGCGCCGGATCACCTTCGCCGATACGATCGAGGCCTGCGGCGAGGATTCCAGCGGCGAGGTCGAGTTCGTGCTGATCGGCTGGCAGGGCCGCATCTTCGTCGGCTGCGGCTCCGACCACACCGACCGCAAGGTCGAAAGCTACAGCGTCACGGTGTCGAAGCAGATGTGCGACAAGCCGATGGCGTCCGAACTGTGGGAGCTCGAGGACGTCATCGGCCACTGGGACCAGCTGGTGCTGCGTTCCTGGGCCACGATCGGCGGCGAGCGCGTGCTCTACCAGGAAGGCACGCTCGACCACATGCTGCCGGTCAGGGATTTGATCGCGCGCGGCTTCGGCGACGCCGGCCTGCCCGACGGCTGCGCCATGTTCGGCGGCACGTTTGCCGCCAAGGGCGGCATCCGCCCCGCCAGCCGCTTCGATTTCGAGCTGGAAGACCCGGTGCTGAAGCGGAAGATCAGCCACGGCTACGACGTGATCACCCTGCCGGTGCGAGGCTGACGGGTCTCTCCGCCGTCATTGCGAGGAGTGAAGCGACGAAGCAATCCACCGCGCGGCATATGCGGTCCGATGGATTGCTTCGCTTCGCTCGCAATGACGGCGGAACTATCGGAAATCGGGTGGCGCCGATCGCGATCATGGGCCAGATTCAGTCCCATGACAGCAACAGCCAAAACCATCGCCCGCACCACCCCCGGCATCCCCGCCCGCGTCGACGCGCTCGGCTGGGATCAGATCACGGCCGAGCTCCACGCCCAGGGTTGCGCCGTCCTCAGCGGCCTGCTGACGCCGCAGGAATGCGATGCCGTCGCTGCGCTGTATCCCGACGACAGCCAATTCCGCAGCACGGTCGTGATGGGCCGCCACGGCTTTGGCCGCGGCGAGTACAAGTACTTCTCCTATCCGCTGCCGGGCCTGATCGCCGAGCTGCGGCCGGTGCTCTATGCGCATCTCATCGCCACCGCCAATCGCTGGAACCAGACGATGGGGATCGATATCAGCTATCCCGCATCGCATGCGGCGTTCCTGAAGCGATGCCATGACGCCGGGCAGACCCGGCCGACGCCGCTGCTGCTGCAATACGGCGAGGGCGACTACAACTGCTTGCACCAGGACCTCTATGGCGAGCACGTGTTCCCGATCCAGGTCGCGATCTTGCTGTCGCAGCCGGGGCGCGATTTCACCGGCGGCGAGTTCGTGCTGACCGAGCAGCGGCCGCGGATGCAGTCGCGTCCCGAGGTGGTGCCGCTGACGCAGGGCGATGCAGTGGCGTTTGCCGTGCATCACCGTCCGGTGCAGGGGACGCGCGGGCCGTATCGTGTCAATCTGCGCCACGGCGTTAGCCGGATCAGGTCCGGCCATCGCCACACCGTCGGCGTGATCTTCCACGACGCAAAGTGAGTGCCCGCGAACGTGACTGCTGATCTGTTCGAGGCTGTCGGCGACGCACGCCCCTCGCGCGAGACGATCGCGGAGGGCGCGGTGCTGCTGCGCGGCTTTGCCAGGGCATTCGAGGCCGAACTCATCCCTGCATTGCGCGTAATCGTGAAGCAGGCGCCGTTCCGCCATCTGATCACGCCGGGCGGCCATCGAATGTCGGTCGCGATGACCAATTGCGGCAGCCTCGGCTGGGTCTCTGATCCCAGCGGCTATCGCTATGACCCGATCGATCCGGACTCCGGAAACCCCTGGCCGCCACTCCCGGACGTAATGCGCAAGCTAGCGGCCAGCGCGGCGGAGCAGGGCGGCTTCAACGGCTTTGCGCCGGAGGCCTGCCTGATCAATCGTTATATGCCGGGCGCAAAGCTGTCGCTGCATCAGGACAAGGACGAGCTCGACTACGCCGCGCCGATCGTCTCGGTCTCGCTCGGGTTGCCCGCGATCTTCCTGTTCGGCGGCCTGAAGCGCAGTGACACACCGCGCCGCTACCGGCTCGAGCATGGCGACGTCGCGGTATGGGGCGGGCCGTCACGGCTGTTTTATCACGGCGTCGCGCCGCTTGCCGACGGCGAGCACGGCGTGCTCGGCCGCCAGCGCATCAACCTGACTTTTCGCAAGGTGCGCTGAGGCGTTAACGGCGCCTCAGATGTTCTTCGCGGGGTGGATGAACGCCCAGGGACTGACCTCGGAGCCGGTCGGCACTTCCACCGAGATCACATAGGGCCCGCCGTCGGCGAGAGCCTTCTCCAGCACCGGTCGGAAATGGTCCGGCGAGGTGACACGCGCGGCGCCGACGCCGAAGGATTCCGCGAGCTTGACGAAATCCGGATTGACCAGATCCGAGGCGACGACGCGGCCGTCAAAACGCTCCTGCTGGTCGCGGCGGACATTGCCATAGGCGTTGTTGTTGAACACCAGCGTCACCACGCCGATCTTGAACTGAACGGCGGTGGCGAGCTCCTGCACGCCGAACATGAAGCCGCCGTCGCCGGTGATCGCGACAACAGGCTTGTCCGGATTGGCGACCTTGGCGCCGAGCGCGGTCGGGAAGCCGGAGCCGAGCGTGCCCTGATAGCCCGAGGTGACGAAGGTCCGCGGCTGGTAGATCGGAAAACCGTACCAGGAGGCGAAGCCGACCTGCGACAGCTCGTCGGTCACGATCGCATTCGCCGGCAGCACCTCGCGCAGGATTTTTAAGTAGGCCATCTGCGGTTGGATGCGCTGGATCTCCCGCTCGGCGGCGGCCGTCGCCTCGCGGATCGCGCCGCGGCGGCCGCTGGTCTTGCTGTAGCCGGCCTTGCGCACGGCGGCCGCGAGATCGGCTGTAGCAGCCTTGGCGTCGGCGATCACGGCGGCATCGGCCGGCCAGCGCCGCATCTCCACCGGGTCGATATCGATGCGCACGCATTTCAGGCCGTCCGGCCGATAGGGCCAGCGCGACATCGTCGGCAACTCCAGGCGGGTGCCGATGCCGATCATCAGATCGGTCTTCGGCCACAATTTGTACGCCGCCGCCATCGTCAGCCCGAGCTCATGCGCATTGGAGACGATGCCGCGGCCGCTGCGGAAGGCGACGACCGGCGCGTCGATCATCTCGGCGAGTTCGAGAATCTCCGCGCTCGCCTCGATGGCGCCGCTGCCGACGAAGATCATCGGCGTCTTGCTGGCCTTGATCAGATCGGCCGCCGCCTTGATCCGGTCAGGATCGGGCTGCGGCGCAGGCAACAGGTCGAACGGCTTTGCCGGGGCGACCTGGGCACGCTGGGTGAACACGTCCCATGGCATCTCCAGCGACGCCGGTCCGCGCCGGCCCGACAGCATCTCCTGGAACGCGCGCGACACCATCGCGGGCGCGTTGTCGGGATACTCGATCCGCTCGGCCCATTTCACGAAGGTGCGCAAGGTCGCGAGCTGGTCCGGCATCTCGTGCAGATGGCCGCGGCCCTTGCCGAGAAACGGCGTCGGCACCTGGCCGGTCAGGCACAGCACCGGCTCGTTGCAGCCGAACGCGGTGAGCAGCGCCGCCGAGGCGTTGAGTACGCCGGGGCCGGGCACCACGCTGAACACGCCGGGCCGTCCGCTCGAGCGCGAATAGCCGAACGCCATGTAGCCGCAGGCCTGCTCGTGCCGCGCGCCGATCACCTTGAGCTGCGCCTGGTGGAAGGCGTCGAACAGGCCGTAGATCTGCGCGCCGGGCAGGCCGAACACGGTGTCGACGCCGTGGGCGACGAGGCCGTTGACGATCGCTTCGCCGCCGGATGTTGAGGTCATGGCACTGTCCATTTCATTGAGGGCTTAGTTGGCTTCGTCGACGACGCCGTTGCGCAAAATGCCGACGCCTTCGGCCTCGACCTCGACGACGTCGCCGGGCTTCAGATAGCGCGGCGGATCGAACCGCGCACCTGCGCCGGTCGGCGTGCCCGTCACGATGACGTCACCGGGAACCAGCGTCGTGAAGGTCGAGATGTAGTTGATGAGGTAGCGGAAGCCGAAGATCAGCCGCGAGGTGCGGTCGTCCTGCCTGACCTCGCCATTGACGCGCGTGGTCAGGCGGATATCGGCGATCTGCGCCTCGTTGCTGTAGGGCACGATCCATGGCCCGAGGCTGCCGGTGGAATCAAAATTCTTGCCCTGGGTGACGTTGAATTTTGCGTGACGCACCCAGTCGCGAATGGTGCCCTCGTTGCACAGCGTGATCGCGGCGATGTGATCGAGCGCGGCACTCTCCGGAATGTGCCGGCCGGCCTTGCCGATCACCAGCACCAGCTCGCCCTCATAGTCGAGCTGCGGCGAGATGCGCGGCCGCACCACCGGCGTGTTGTGGCCGACGAAGGAGCGCGGCACCCGCAAGAACATGCTGGGATACTTTGGTGCGTCCGAGCCGTCCTTGTACTCGGCATTGCGGTCCGGATAGTTGACGCCGATGCAGATGATCTTGTCCGGCGCCGGGACCGGCGGCTGCCAGGTGATCGCATCGAGCGCGTGGTCGGGCGCGCGCTTGGCGGCGTCCTCGACGAGCCTGGTCAGCGCACCGGCGGCGATCGCCTCGCGCAGGGTCGGATAGTCCTTGGCAAAACGCGATGAGAGATCGACGATCCCGGCGTCAGTCACGGCGCCGTATTTCGTGGTGCCGTTAACGGAGTAGGTGGCGAGGCGAGGGGCGGGCATTGGCAATCCATCCATCAGTGTCGTCCCGGCCTAGTGCGCAATTGCGCACGGGGGCCTGGACCCATACGCCGCGGCCCTCGGAATGGGTACGCGGCTAGACATTCTTTCGGCAACCCACTTCGGTGGCTATGGGTCCCGGCCTTCGCCGGGACGACTGGATGCTGGCGCACTAATCCGCCACCAGCACGTCGGCGACGAAGCGCGGCTCGCGCACGGTCTGGCCGGCGAAGGGCGAGCCCTCCTCGAACCAGGAGCGCGGCGCCGGTGCGCCCCACAGCGTCTGGCGGCGCGGATCGCGCAGCGACCAGCGCAGCGGCTCGTGGTCGTGATCGCCGGTGAAGTAGTCGCTGGTGTAGAGCTCGATGCGATGGCCGTCGGGATCGCGGACATAGAGGAAGAACGCATTCGAGATGCCGTGTCGGCCGGGGCCGCGCTCGATGTTCTTCAGGAAGCCCGACGAGGCCATCACGTCGCAGAGATGCACGATGTTCATCGCGGTCGGCACCCAATAGGCGATGTGGTGCAGGCGCGGGCCACGGCCATTGGTGATGGCGAAGTCGTGGACGTTGCCCTTGCGGTGCATCCAGGCCGCGGCGATGCGGCCGCCATGGCCGTCCTCCTCGGCATATTCGGTGAGGCGGAAGCCGAGGCGGGCGTAGAAGTCGACGGTGTCCTGCACTTCGGCGGCGAACACGTTGAAATGGTCGAGCCGCTGCGGATGGCAGCCCTTGTAGAGGTCGTAGCGGCGCAAAAGATGCGGGCGTTTCTCCATCGTGGCGTAGAGCTCGATCTGGAAGCCGAACGGATCGGTGAACTGCACGGTGCGGCCCTGGAACGGTTGGTCGGAAAAGGCGTAGGCGATGCCGTTCTCGGAGAAGAACGACGCCGCCTTGTCGAGATCGCCGTCATTGCCGACCTTGAAGCCGAGCCGGTTGCAGGCCGCCTTCGCCGCCTTGCGCAGCACCACCGAGTGATGCTGGTGCTCCTCGCTGGCGCGCAGGTACACCGCCTTGTCGTCGCGGTCCTCGATATGGAGGCCGATCGTGTTCTCGTAGAACGCGGCGCTCTTGTCGAGATCCGTGACGTCGAGCACGGCATGGCTGCAGCGGATGATGTTGAACGGCGGATCGAAGACGTGCTTCGGAACGGGCATGGTGTTTCCCCTCATTTATCCGTCATTCCGGGGCGGTCCGTCAGGACCGAACCCGGCATCTCGAGGCTCCACAATTCGCAATTGCGAATTGGGGTTCGATGCTTTGCATCGCACCGGAACGACGGTGATCAAATTCCCAGTTTCTGGATCTTGTGCGTCCCGCGCGCGAGCGAGACGTGCTTGGTTTCCATGTAGAAGTCGAACGAATAGTCGCCACCGTCGCGGCCGATGCCGGATGATTTCATGCCGCCGAACGGCGTCGGCAGATGGCGGACGTTTTCCGAGTTGAGCCAGATCATGCCGGCCTCCAGCGCGTCGGCGACGCGCAGCGCGCGGCCCATGTCGCCGGTCCAGACATAGCCGGTCAGGCCATATTGCACACCGTTGGCGATCTCGACCGCGTCCTGCTCGTCGCGGAACGGGATCACGGTGAGGAACGGCCCGAACACCTCTTCCTGCGCGACGCGCATGTTTGCATTCGCGCCGGTCACAAGCGTCGGCTGCACATAGTGCCCGCCGCCGGGGCCGTCATGCGGCTTGCCGCCGACCGCGATGGTCGCGCCGTCCTTTTTCGCGACGTCGAAATAGCTGCAGACCTTTGCCAGATGCCGCTCGTGGATCAGCGGCCCGATCTCGGTCGCGGGATCGAGGGGATGGCCGACCTTCAGCGCCTTCACCCGCGCGGTCAGCTTCTCGACAAAAGTGTCGGCGATGCTCTGCTGCACCAAGAGGCGGCTCGATGAGGTGCAGCGCTCACCGTTGAGCGAGTAGATCATGAACACCACGGCGTCGAGCGCGCGGTCGAGATCGGCGTCGTCGAACACGATCACCGGGTTCTTGCCGCCGAGCTCGAAATGCACCCGCTTCAGGGTCGGCGCGCCCTGCGCCATAATCGCCGAGCCGGTCGCGCTCTCGCCGACGAAGCCGATCGCCTTGATCGCGGGATGCTGGGTCAGCGCCTTGCCGGCGTCCTCGCCAAAACCGTGCACGGTGTTGAGCACGCCGTCGGGCAGGCCCGCCTGCTTTGCCAGCTTCACCAGCAGGTCGGCGGTCACCGGCGACCATTCGGCCGGCTTGTGCACCACGGTGCAGCCGGCGGCCAGCGCAGGGGCGATCTTCCAGGTCGACAGCATGAACGGCGTGTTCCACGGCGTGATCACGCCGACTGGGCCGATCGGCACCCGGGTCGAGATGTTCCAATGCTCGTCGCTCGGCGTGTTGAGGCCGTCGCGCGCCTCGGCGCACTTGTCGGCGAAGAAGCGAAAATTCTCGGCGGCGCGGATCGCGGCCTTGGCCATGAAGCGGTGCGCCTGGCCGGTGTCGATGCATTCGAGCACCGCGATGTCGTCGGCGTGTTCCTCGATCGCATCGGCGACGCCGTGCAGCAGCTTGCGGCGCTTGGCGGCCGGCAGGTCGCGCCAGGCCTTGAAGGCGCGCGATGCAGCGGTCGCGGCGCGGTCGATATCCTCGGCATTGCCGCGCGCCACCGTCGCCAGCACGCTGCCGTCGATCGGCGATTTCGTCTCGAAGGTCTGGCTCGAGGCCGACGGCACGACCTTGCCGTCGATCACGTGGCCGATGCCGTCCGCCTTCAGCTTCGCGAGCAGCGGGCCGGCGCGGTCGCGGTTGGCCTGGAACACGTCGGCGGATTTCGGGGTGGCTTTATCCATTGACCGTCTCCACTTTCAGCGCGTCGTGGATGTTGTTGCGTTTCCAGCTCGTCTCCTTGTCGTTGATCTGCATGTCGAACGACAGAGCGAACTTGCTGTTGGCGAACACCGGATCGAGATGTGCCGACAGCGCCTTGAAGATGTGTTCGCCGGCTTTCTTGCGGGTGGCAAGGTCGCGGCCTTCGCCGAGCCGCAGCACCATGTCGAGGAAGCCGTAATTGCTGCGTCCGTCGGCGATCGCGTAATGCTCGCATCTGATGGCGCGGACGCGAATGCCGCCGAGCGGGAAGATGCCGGTCTCGACCGCCGCCTTGCGCACCACCTCGACGGTCTTGCCGATGTCGACGAGCCCATCGAGATTGGCGGAATATTCAAGTGTGAAGTGCGGCATGCAGCGCTCCCATCGAAGGCATCAGGCGAAGTAGCAGCTCACGGACCCGTACGGTCCGTAGTCGGCCTGGATCGTGTCGCCCTTGCGGGTCTCAATCGGGCGGATGAAGGAGCCCGCCAGCACCACCTGGCCGGCTTCCAGCGCCAGCCCGTTCGGCGCGATCTTGTTGGCGAGCCAGGCCACCGCGGTCGCCGGATGATTCAACACGCCGGCGGCCAATCCGGTTTCCTCGAGCTGGCCGTTGCGGAAGCACAGTGTGCCGATCCAGCGCAGATCGGCGTCCAGCGGGCGGATCGGCCGGCCGCCGAGCACGATGCCGGCATTGGCGGCGTTGTCGGCGATGGTGTCGAAGATCTTGCGCGTCGCCTTGGTCTCGGGGTCGACACGCTCGACCCTGGTATCGAGAATCTCCAGCGCCGGCACCACGAAGTCGGTGGCATTGAGCACGTCGAACAGCGTGCAATCAGGCCCGGCCAGCCGGTGCTTCATCACGAAGGCGAGCTCGGCCTCGACGCGGGTGGCGATGAAGCGGTCGCTCGGCACGAGGCCACCATCGGCAAAGAACATGTCGTCGAGCAGGATACCGGAATCCGGCTCGTCGATGTTGAGCGCGCTCTGCATCGCCTTCGAGGTCAGGCCGATCTTGTGGCCCTTGACGACGCGGCCCTGCGCCACCTTCATCTCGACCCAGGCCTTCTGAATCGCGTAGGCATCTTCCAGCGTGATGCCGGGATATTGCAGCGAAAGCTGGCGGATCTGCTTGCGGGTCTTTTCCGCCTGGTCGAGCCTGCCTGCGGCAGCGCGGATATCGTCCGGAGAGAGGGCCATTGGGTGCTACACAGAAAGTGGATGCCGGGAGATGATTAACATGTTAAGTAGATTTCTGCAAACTGAATCGCTGCATGGTGCAGCGCAAAAGTTTGTCGCGATGGATTGACTAATAATGGCGCGCAGGAAATCGCCGAACGAGACGCGACCAGCTCCGGCCGAGACGGCGCCGCCCCGGCGCGCGCCGATGCGCGAGTTCTCGCGCTCGCTGCCGATGTCGCTGCTGCGTGCGCGCGAAGCCGTGATGCGGCAATTCCGCCCGTCGCTGCGCAACCATGGGATGACCGAGCAGCAGTGGCGGATCCTGCGCGCGCTCACCGCGGTCGACGAGATCGAGGTCACCGAGCTCGCGCGTGTGGCGTTCCTGCTCGGCCCGAGCCTGTCGCGGATCCTGCGCGACCTCGAAGCCCGTCAGCTGATCGAGCGCAAGGCGGCAGCGACCGACGCGCGCCGCGCGGTGGTGTCGATCTCGGCCAAGGGCTTGAAGCTGATCGAGGCGGTGGCGCCGACCTCGGAGGCGATCTACGCCGAGATCACCCGGCGGTTCGGTTCACGCAAGCTCGCGGAACTGCAGGAAATGCTGGGCGTGCTCGAGGCGAGCCTGGCCGGCATGGCGTCCGCCGACAACGGCGAGATCGAAGCCGACGAATAGACGGCTACACCATATAGGGCACGCGCGAAATCGCGTTGATGGCGCGGAACTCGGCAATCCAGCCGGCCACTTTCGAGTGTGACCACTCGATATGGCGGCGCAGTGTCGCCGCCGCCGCGTCGCCGTCGCCGGCGCGCAATGCATCGACGATCACCAGATGCTCGTCCATGAAGGAATCGATCTGCGGCGCGGTCAGCGCCACCTGAATGTGCTTGCCGATCACGAACGCGCAGTGGGTGCGCTTGAGCGCCTCGATCATCTCGCGATTGATGCCGTAGCCCAGGCACCGGATGTGGAGGTCGCCCTCGATCTCGTCGAGCTCGCCGACACCGACGCGGTCGCGGAACCGGATCCCCTCGCGCAGCCGCTCCGCCATCCGGTCGAGCAGCGCCGCAGGAATCTGCGTCGCAGCGGATTTCAGCAGCAGCGGCTCGAGCGTTGCGCGCAGCTCGAAGATGTCGCGGACGCGGTCCTCGTCCAGCGGCACCACGTACCAATGGGCCTTGGCGCCTTTCTCCAGGATGCCGATCGCCTGCGCGCGCAGCAGCAGGTTGCGGGCCACCGTGCGTCCGACCCGGAAATGCCGCGCCAGCGCCAGTTCGCTGACACGGAAGCGTCCGAACAGCGAGCGGTAGATGATCTCGCGTTCGAGCTTGTAGTACAGCGCGTCCCAGGCGTCGGCTCTGACGGCCTCGACCGGCCCGCCGCTCAGCCCCAGCATGTCGGGCGTGATCGGGACGCGCCGCGGCTCGACCTCGCGTCTGCCGGCGATGACGCCGCGGCCATCGAACCGGCGCACCAGGCCGATGTGCTCCAGCTGCTCGAAGGCCTGCCGCACCGGGGAGCGGCTGGAGCCGAACAAGGTCGCGATCGCCGACTCGGACAGAACGGTGCCGGGTGGAACGTCGCCGGCGCGGATGCGCTTCGCCAATGCCGCCTTGATCAGCGCATAGGCCGGCTGTTTCCGTCTGGTCTGCGATTTCGCTCTCGGCATCGACATGGATGGCTGCCCGCAAACCACACTAACACGTGATCGCGGCGAGGTCGCCGACAACCGGCATTTACGCACCGGCCATGGTGAATTTTTGGCCATTGCGTGCAATGTGCAATCATGATTAGCTGATCGTACGATTGGATTGACGATCGCCGTTGCGCGTTGCGTGCGCTGCAGCGGTGTGAACGTTTGCGTCTAGCTCGTCTCAATGCAGCCGACATGCAAGTTCGGCGCGATACAACAGGGAGGAATCGATGAAACTGACGAGACGTGGGTTTTCCGCCGGCTTGGCGGCAGGTCTCGCTGCTCCGGCACTGATGCGTAGTGCGTGGGCGCAGGGTGCAACCCTCAAGATCGGCATGTGCGTGCCGGTCACCGGCCCGGCCGCGGAGCAGGGGCTGTGGGCCCAGAACGGCGCCAAGCTGGCGCTGGCCGCTGTCAACAAGGCCGGCGGCGTGCTCGGCAAGCAGGTCGAGCTCGTCATCGAGGACGACCAGACCACCAATCCCGGCATCGTGCTGGCGTTCTCCAAGCTCGCCGCGCAATCCGACATCGTCGCCTTCCTCGGCTCGATCCGCTCGACCCAGGTGCAGGCGATGGCGCCCGACGTGATCAAGGTCGGCAAGCCCGTGATGATCGGCGGCACCAATCCCGATCTCACCCATTCCGGCAATCCGTGGCTGTTCCGCTTCCGCCCGAATGACAATTATTCCGGCCGCGTGATCGCCGATTTCGGCGTCAATACGCTGGGCAAGAAGAAATGGGCGATCGTGCATTCCACCGACGCCTTCGGCACCGCCGGCGGCAAGGCGCTCTCCGAAGCGCTGACCAAGCTCGGCGCGCCGCCGGTGCTCGACCAGGGCTACGCCAACCAGAGCCAGGACTTCACGCCGGTGGTGCTGGCGGTGAAGCAGTCTGGCGCCGACGTGCTCGGCACCTACTTCACCTTCGAGAACGATCTCGGCATCTTCGCCCGGCAGCTGCGCCAGCTCGGCGTCAACATTCCCTGGGTCGGCTCGCCCTCGGTGGTGGCGGTGTCATCGACCAAGCTGGCCGGTCCCGCGCTCTACGGCACCTACGGTGTGGCCGACTTCGCCGAAGACTCCAGCGACGCCGCGAAAGCGTTCAGCAAGACCTATCGCGATGCCTACAAGACCGCGCCCGACAACCAGAGCGCCTGGCCCTATGACGCGATCACCATCCTGTCGGCGGCGATCAACAAGGCCGGCTCGACCGATCCGAACAAGATCCGCGACGCCATCCTGGCGACGCAGAAATTCGCCGGCGCCGAAGGCGAGTACAATTTCGACAAGAACGGCGACGGCCTGCATGGCTACAACGTCGTGAAGAACGACAAGGGCAAGATCGTCTACGACAAGCACATCGACTTCAACGACTGATCTGACAGGGTCAGGGAGGCCCGAACGGATGGGTTCCCTCCCCCCTTGCGGGGGAGGGTTAGGGAGAGGGGTAAGCCGCACAGGCGGCGATCGTGGCTTACCCCTCTCTCCAACTCTCCCCCGCAAAGGGGGAGCGAGCCCTACCACCTCCCGCGTGGCCCTAAACTCCAATCGAGCGCTGTCATGGATCTGATCCTTCAACTCCTGTTCACCGGCATCGGCATCGGCGCGGTTTACGCGCTGGTCGCGCTCGGTTTCGTGCTGATCTTCCGCGCCACGAACGTGGTGAACTTCGCCCAGGGCGAGTTCTCGATGGTCGCCGCCTATCTGATGGTGGTGTTCTCCGTCGATCTCGGCTGGCCGTATTGGCTGTCGTTCCTGATCGCGCTGGCCGGCATGGCGCTGCTCGGCATCTTCTTCAATCTCGGCGTCTACTATCCGCTGCGTCATCGCACCTATCTGCCGGTGATCATCGCCACCATCGGCGCCTCGATCCTGCTGTCGAACTCCGTGCTCGCGATCTACGGCCCGCAGCCGCAGGTGCTGCAGGGCTGGTTCGACACGCCCGGCATCCAGCTCGGCCCGGTCTATCTCGACAGCCAGTACCTCCTGATCATCGGCGTCACCATTTTCCTGGTTTTCTTCAATTTCTGGTTCTTCGAGAAGACGCTGCTCGGCAAGAAGCTGCAGGCGACCTCGCAGGACAAGGAAATGGCCTCGCTGCTCGGCATTTCCGTCTCCACCATGATCATGATCACCTTCATCTATTCGGCGGTGCTCGGCGGCCTTGCCGGCATCCTGGTCGCGCCCGTGCTGTTCGTCTCGATCCAGATGGGCTCGACGATTGCGCTGAAGGCGTTCGCCGCCACCATCATCGGCGGCTTCGGTGACGTCGCCGGCGCCATCGTCGGCGGGCTGGCGCTCGGCGTGATCGAGACCTTTGGCGCGGCCTACGTCTCGGTGCCGTACAAGGACGGCTTTGCCTTCCTGGTGCTGATCGCCTTCCTGATCTTCCGGCCGCAGGGCATCTTCGGCGAGCGCGTCGCGGAGAAAGCATGAGCGCCAGCGACAACATCCAGATCCCGGCGCCGGCGGTGCGCTCGAAGCCGCTGCTCATCCGCCATCTGCCGTACTTCATCGCCGCTGCGGTGCTGGTGACGCTCGCCGCCGGCATGCGGTTCGACGGCTACATCCTCAACATCCTGCTGCAGGCGACGACGTTCTCGATCGCGGTGTTCGGCCTGTCGGTCGTGCTCGGCCTGTGCGGCCAGATCAACCTGGCGCAGGCCGCGTTCTTCGGCTTCGGCGCCTATGCGGTCGGCCTCGGCACCGCCGATCTGCATCTGAACTTCTGGCTCTGCCTGGTCGGGGCCTGCGCGATCACGCTGATCGCCGGCGCGTTTCTCGGCATGTCCACGCTGCGGCTCGGCGGCCATTACCTCGCGATGGTGACGATCTCGTTCCAACAGATCGTGACACTGGTGATGATCAACGCGATTGGCATCACCCACGGGCCGGACGGCGTTGCCAACATCCGCCGGCCGGAGCTGTTTCAGAATTCGCAGAGCTATCTCGCCTTCTGCGTCGCGATGCTCGCGATCGTCGGCTACCTGGTCTGGCACCTGCCGGACACCAGGATCGGCCGCGCCATGCGCGCGGTGCGCGACAACGAGCTCGCGGCCGGGGTCAACGGCATCGACGTGTTCCGCACCAAGGTCTACGCCTTCGGCATCTGCGCGCTGCTCGGCGGCCTTGCCGGCGGCCTGTTCGCCGGCGGCTTTGCCTATGTCAGCCCCGATCAGTTCTCGTTCGCGGAATCGATCGTGTTCCTGACCATGTCGCTGCTCGGCGGCGTGGCCTCACCGATCGGCTCGGTGATCGGCACCGGGCTCTTGATCCTGATCCCGGAGTGGCTGCGCTTCCTGAAGAGCGTGCCGGGACTTTATCTCGCGATCTACGGCCTGTTCGTGATCCTGATCATCCGCTTCATGCCTGACGGCATCTGGGGCTTTGTCTCGGACGCCTTCACGCGCTGGCGCGCGCAGACCAAGGCGCCGCCAGCGGCGGCCGCATTGCAGCTCAGGCCCGCAACCAGCGGCGGCGACATCGTGCTCGAGGTGACCGGTCTGTCGAAGCACTTCGGCGGCCTCAAGGCGGTCGACGGCGTCGACATCGCGGTGAAGCGCGGCAGCGTGCATGCACTGATCGGTCCCAACGGTTCCGGCAAGACCACGACACTCAACGTCTTGTCAGGCCTCTACAAGGCGACCTCGGGCAGGATCGTGCTCGACGGCACCGACATCACCAACATGGCGCCCCATCAGCGCACGGCCGCAGGCCTCGGGCGAACCTTCCAGAACATCCGCCTGTTCCGCTCGATGACGGCGCTGGAAAACGTCGAGATCGGCGCCGAGCGGCCCGGCAACACCATGATCGGGAAGGGCGAGGATGCGCTGACCGAGCGCGCGATGGAGGCGCTGACGTTTGTCGGCCTCGGCAACCGCGCCAACGAGCTGATCTCGAGCTTCTCCTACGGCCACCAGCGCCTGATCGAGATTGCCCGCGCGCTGGCGTCGAACCCGACGCTGCTGCTGCTCGACGAGCCCGCCGCTGGCCTCAACTCGACCGAGAAGCTCGAGCTGCATGAGTTGCTCAAGCGCATCGCGGCACAGGGCCTCACCATCCTGATCATCGATCATGACATGACGCTGGTCTCGGAAGCTGCCCAGCACATCACGGTGCTGAACTTCGGGCGCCGCATCGCGGACGGCGAATCCATGGCGGTGCTGCGCCATCCCGACGTCGTCTCCGCCTATCTCGGGAGCGAATGATGCCGCTGCTCGAAATCCGCAATCTCGTGGTCCGCTACGGCGAGATCGAGGCGCTGCGCGGCGTGTCTATCGTCGTGGAGCAGGGCCAGGTGGTGACGCTGCTCGGGGCCAATGGCGCCGGCAAGTCGACCACGCTGCGCGCGATCTCCGGTCTGGCAAAGCCTGCCGCCGGCGACATCCTGTTCGACGGTCACTCGATCGCCGGCCTCGGGCCGGAGGCGATCGTGCGGCTCGGCATCTCGCACGTTCCGGAAGGCCGCCGCGTGTTCCCGGGTCTCACTGTGAAAGAGAACATCATGCTGGGGGCGTCGAACCGGAAGGTCTCGGCGTCGCAGATCTCGCGCGAGGCGGACGCGATGTTCGACCTGTTCCCGGATATCCGCGCGTTCTCGGGCGCGCTCGGCTGGACGCTGTCCGGCGGTCAGCTGCAGATGGTCGCGGTGGCACGCGGCCTGATGGCCAAGCCGCGGCTGTTGCTGCTCGACGAGCCCTCGCTCGGGCTCGCGCCTGTGATCGTGCAGGCGGTGTTCCGCATCATCTCGCAGATCAGGAAGGACACCACGGTCTTGCTCGTCGAGCAAAATGCGCGCATGGGACTCTCGGTCGCCGATCACGGTTTCGTCCTCGAAACCGGACGGATCGTGCTCGGCGGCAAGCCCGACGAATTGTGGGGCAACGAAGCCATCGCCGCGGCCTATCTCGGCGGCCACGCCAAAACTCACGCCTGAGCGTGATCCGGAAAACTGGGCACTGGTTTTCCGATCAGATCATGCTCCAATAACTGAGCGAGCCTTTTCTTCATGGTCACCATCAAGGTCGAGAACCTCATCAATTTCGTCGCCGAAGTGTTTTCCCATTCGGAGTCCTCGCCCGAAGAAGCCAAGCGCATCGCGACCTATCTGACGACTGCGAACCTCACCGGGCATGACAGCCACGGCGTGATCCGCGTGCCTGTTTATGTCAGGTGGAAGAAGATGGGCTCGATCGTGCCGAACCAGACCCCCGAGGTCGTGGTCGACACGCCGTCGCTCGCGGTGGTCGACGGCAAGTTCGGCTATGGCCAGACCGTCACGCCGATCGCGGTCAAGCTCGGCATCGAGAAATGCAAGAAGGCCGGACTCGCTGCGGTTGCGCTGCGCAACTCCGGTCATCTCGGCCGCGTCGGCGACTGGGCGGAAATGGCGGCTGCGGAGGGCCTCGTCTCGATTCATTTCGTCACCGCGGCGGGCTCGCTGCTGGTCGCGCCCTATGGCGGCGTCGAGAAGCGGCTGTCGACCGCGCCCTATTGCGTCGGCATTCCGCGCCAGGGCCAGGACCCGATCGTGCTCGATTTCGCCACCTCCGTCGTCGCCGAGGGCAAGTGCCTGGTTGCAAGCCGCGGCGGCAAGAAGCTGCCGTCAGGCGCGCTGGTCGATGCCGACGGCACGCTGAGCGATGATCCGCATGTGCTGTATGGCGCCTACACGCCCGACGGACCGCGCGACCACACCAAGGGAACCGGCGCGATCCGCGCTTTCGGCGATCACAAAGGCTCGGGCCTTGCGTTCATCTGCGAACTGCTCGGCGGCGCGCTGACCGGCACCGGCGCGACCTCGTCGGACCGGCGTTTCGCCAACGGCATGATGGCGTTCTACATCGACCCCAAGGTGATCGACACCAGCAATTTCTTCGACGGCGAGATCACGCGCTACAGCGACTTCATCCGCGCCACCAAGCCGATCGCGGGCACCGAATCCGTGCTGATACCGGGCGATCCGGAACGCAAGACCCGCGCCGACCGGACCAAGAACGGCATCCCCTTGCCTGACGACACCTGGGCGGCGATAGTGAACACCGCTCGCGAAGTCGGCGTCAGTGAAGCCTCCATCCAGCGGGCGACCAGCTAGGGCTCGCCCTCCAAGAAAACTCAAAGCGGACATAAAACGGAACGCAAAAGGGAACGCGATCAATGGCAAACAAGGTCAAGCAGGTCTGGGCATCGGGCAAGGCAGTGGTGAACGCGTGGCTCGCGATCCCCTCCGGGTTTTCCGCCGAAGTGATCGCGCAATGCGGCTTCGACAGCGTCACCGTCGACATGCAGCATGGCGTGCAGGATTATCTCTCGATGGTGCAGTGCTTCCAGTCGATGCACGCCCATCCGGTGACGCCGATGGTCCGCGTGCCCTGGAACGAGCCCGGCATCATCGGCAAGGTGCTCGACGGCGGCGCCTATGGCGTGATCTGCCCGATGGTGAACACGCCGCAGGAAGCCAAGAATCTCGTATCCTACGCAAAATATCCGCCGAAGGGCGTGCGCTCCAACGGCCCGATCCGCGCCGGCATGTACGGATCGGCCGGCACCTACCAGCAGACCGCCAATGACGAGATCGTGCTGCTGCCGATGATGGAGACCAAGACCGCGGTCGAGAACATGGAAGCGATCCTCGATGTCGAAGGCATCGACGGCGTCTATATCGGTCCGTCCGATCTCGGCTTCTCCTACGGCCTGGTGCCGAAGCTCGATCGCGACGAGCCGGAGATTCTGAAGATCTACGAGAAGATCATCAAGGAGTGCGGCAAGCGCGGCCTCAACCCGGGCATCCACTGCTCGGGCGCCGACGGCGCGGTGCGCGCGATCAACATGGGCTTCAAGCTGGTCACGCTGTCGAACGAGGTCGGCCTGATGCAGACCTACGCGAAGATGCAGGTCAATGCGACCCGCGAGAAGTCCGGCGGGAAGGCGTAAACATAACTCTATACTCTCCCTCGCCCCGCTCTTCGCGGGGAGAGGGGGGTGAGGGGCATCTATCCGGCGAGCACCATGATTGTAGCTCGCATTGTGCTTCGCCCCTCACCCGGATCGCTGTCGCGATCCGACCTCTCCCCGCAAAGGGCGGGGAGAGGTGAAAGAACTCCGAAGGAGATTCCACATGGCCCCGACGCAAGTGATCCGCCTGCATCCTGACGACAGCGTCCTGATTGCGCGCGCGAGCCTGCCGCCGGGGCTTGAGGTGGCTGACGGCGTCATCACGGCCGATCGCATTCCGGCCGGCCACAAGGTCGCCATCAAGCCGATCGCGCAAGGCGAGCCGATCCGGCGCTACGGCCAGATCATCGGCTTTGCTACGGCGCCGATCGCGCCGGGCCAGCACGTGCATACGCAAAACTGCGGCATGGGCGATTTCGCCAAGGACTATGCCTATGGCGTCGACGTCAAGCCGGTGCCGAACTTCGATCTGCCGACAACCTTCGACGGCATCCGCCGTCCCGACGGCCGCGTCGCGACGCGCAACTATATCGGCATCCTCACCTCGGTGAATTGCAGCGCCCACGTCGCGGGCCTCGTCGCCGACGTCTTCAAGAAGAACCCGTTCACCGGCGAGAATCCGCTCGCCGACTTCCCCAATGTCGACGGCGTCGTCGCGCTGACCCACAAGACCGGCTGCGGCATGACCCAGGACGAGCCGCTGGCGCTGCTCCGCCGCACGCTCGGCGGCTATGCGCGGCACGTGAATTTTTCCAATGTCATCGTGCTCGGCCTCGGCTGCGAGGTGAACCAGATCGGCGGCCTGATGCAGGAGCAGAAACTCGCCGGCCGTCTGCGGGCGATGGACATTCAGGAGGTCGGCGGCACGCGCAAGACGGTGGAAGCCGGTGTTGCCTTCGTCAAGGAAGCGCTCGCCGACGCCAACAAGGTCAAGCGCGAGGCGGTGCCGGCGAGCGAGCTCACCGTCGCACTGCAATGCGGCGGCTCCGACGGCTATTCCGGCGTCTCGGCCAATCCCGCGCTTGGCGCGGCGAGTGACCTCTTGGTGCGCCATGGCGGCACCGTGATCCTGTCGGAGACGCCGGAGACTTACGGCGCCGAGCATCTTCTGACCCGGCGCGCGGTCAGCCGCGAGGTCGGCGAAAAACTGGTCGGCCTGATGCGCTGGTGGGAGGAATACACCCAGCGCGAAGGCGCCGAGATGAACGCCAATCCGAGCCCCGGCAACAAGGCCGGCGGCCTCACCACCATTCTGGAGAAGTCGCTCGGCGCGATGGCCAAGGCCGGCAGCACCAACCTCGTCGACGTGCTGCACTATGCCGAGCCCGTGACCAAGAAAGGCTTCGTGTTCATGGACACGCCCGGCTACGACCCGGTCGCGGCGACCGGGCAGGTCGCCGGCGGCGCCAACCTCGTCTGCTTCACCACCGGCCGCGGCAGCGTGTTCGGCTGCAAGCCCGCGCCCTCTATCAAGCTCGCGACCAACACGCCGATGTACAAGCGGATGGAAGACGACATGGACGTCAATTGCGGCACCATCCTCGACGGCGAGGAGAGCGTGCAGCAATGCGGCCAGCGCATCTTCGACCTGATCCTCAAGACCGCCTCCGGCCAGCCGACCAAGAGCGAGAGCTTTGACTTCGGCGGCGCCGAGTTCGCGCCCTGGGTGTTAGGGGCGACGATGTAGCCGAGGTCCCGTAGCCCGGATGGAGCGCAGCGAAATCCGGGATTCTCACCGCGGATAAAGAACCCGGATTGCGCTTCGCTCCATCCGGGCTACGGGGCAGGGGCCATTCGCCCGTCCGTTGGGCACCCCATGCCCGTTGTTAGTGCTTGATGTCGACCGGTCGCAGTGTTCTGCTCAAAAAAGCTGCTGGAGCCCATGGTCCGTGTCGATCTTCGTCGCGCTGCATCACGTCACGCACTACAAATATGACCGGCCGATCGATCTGGGGCCCCAGACCATTCGCCTGCGGCCTGCGCCGCACACGCGAACGCCGATCCTTAGCTATTCGCTCAAGGTCACCCCCGCCAATCATTTCGTGAACTGGCAACAGGACCCGCAGGGCAACTGGCTCGCGCGCTACGTCTTTCCGGAGAAGGCGACCGAGCTCAGGATCGAGGTCGATTTCACGGCCGAGATGACCGTGATTAATCCGTTCGACTTTTTCGTCGAGCCCTATGCCTACAGTTTTCCGTTCGAATACGCCGGCGACCTCAAGACCGAGCTCGCGCCCTATCTGGAGACCGAAGCGCCCGGTCCGCTGCTTGCCGCTTATCTGGAAGGGATCCCGCGCGCGGCCGACTCGACCGTCAATTTCCTGGTCGAGCTGAACGCGCAGCTCCAGAAGAGGATCAGCTACGTCGTCCGCATGGAGTCCGGCGTGCAGACGCCGGAAGCGACGCTTGCCGCGGGGGCGGGCTCATGCCGCGACTCGGCCTGGCTATTGATCCAGGCGCTGCGCCACCTCGGGCTCGCCGCGCGCTTCGTCTCCGGCTACCTGATTCAACTGCGGCCCGACATCGATCCGGCCGACGGCCCGCGCGAGGTCGAGACCGATTTCACCGATCTGCACGCCTGGGCCGAGGTATATCTGCCGGGCGCGGGCTGGATCGGCTTCGACGTCACCTCCGGCATGCTGACGGGCGAAGGCCACATCCCGGTCTGCGCCACGCCGCACTACCGCTCGGCCGCGCCGGTGACCGGCACCGCCGGCATCGCCAATGTCGATTTCAGCTTCGAGATGAACGTCAGGCGGATCCGCGAGGTGCCGCGGATCACAAAACCGTTCTCCGATGAATCCTGGGCGCGTCTCGACCGGCTCGGCGAGCAGGTCGATGCCGATCTGAAGACGCACGACGTGCGGCTGACCATGGGCGGCGAGCCGACCTTCGTTGCGATCGACGATCCGGAGGCGGCCGAGTGGAACATCGCCGCGCTGGGGCCGACCAAGCGTGCGCTCGCCGACGCTTTGATCCGCAAGCTCCGCGCCCGCTTCGCGCCGGGCGGCCTGCTGCATTACGGCCAGGGCAAATGGTATCCGGGCGAAAGCCTGCCGCGCTGGGCGTTCGGCCTCTATTGGCGCAAGGACGGCAAGCCGATCTGGAACAATGTCGAGCTGATCGCGCCGATCGACAATCCCTCGAAGGCCGACATCGGCGAAGCCAGGCGTTTTGCCGAGAGCGTCGCGCGCAGGCTCGGCCTGAGCACTGACTATGTCGCGCCCGCTTACGAAGACCCGGCGTTCTGGCTGCAGCGCGAGGCGGGCCTGCCCGCCAATGTCAGCCCCGCCAATTCGAGGCTCGGCGATCCGGAAGAACGCGCGCGCCTCGCGCGGGTGTTCGACGAGGGCTTTACGGAGCCGAAGGGTTTTGTGCTGCCGATCCAGCGCTGGAGCCCGCTCGGCGATCGGGTGCCGGCGCGCTGGCGCAGCGAGCGCTGGAAGATCCGGCGCAGCCATCTGTTCCTGTTTCCCGGCGATTCCCCGCTCGGTCTCCGGCTGCCGATCTCCTCGCTCGAATACATTCCGCCCGACGATTATCCCTACATCATCGAGCCCGATCCGATGGCGCCGCGCGACGCGCTGGCCGAGATCGATGCGGAGCTGCTGCAGGCGCTGAAGGAGATTCCCGAACCGCTGCCGGTGCGCACCGCGATGTCGATCGAGCTTCGCGACGGCGTGCTGTGCGCGTTCGTGCCGCCGGTCGAGAAGGTCGAGGACTATCTCGATCTGGTCGCCGCTATCGAGGCGACCGCCGAGGAGTTGCAGTTGCAGGTGCATGTCGAAGGCTATCCGCCGCCGTTCGATCCGCGCATCGAGGTGATCAAGGTGACGCCCGACCCCGGCGTGATCGAGGTCAACGTGCAGCCCGCGCAAGACTGGCGCGAGGCCGTCGACATTACCCTCGGCGTCTATGAGGATGCCGCGAAGATGAGGCTCGGCGCCAGCCGCTTCCTGATCGACGGCCGTCACACCGGCACCGGCGGCGGCAATCACGTCGTGGTTGGCGGCGCGACACCGCAGGATTCGCCATTCCTGCGCCGGCCCGATTTGCTGAAGAGCCTCGTGCTGTATTGGCAGCGGCATCCGTCGCTGTCCTATCTGTTCTCCGGCATGTTCATCGGCCCGACCAGCCAGGCACCGCGCATCGACGAGGCGCGGCATGACGGGCTCTATGAACTGGAAATCGCGCTGGCGCAGACTCCGCCGCCGGGGACGGACGCGCCGCTGTGGCTGGTCGACCGCCTGTTCCGGCACATCCTGGTCGACATCACCGGCAACACCCATCGTGCCGAGATCTGCATCGACAAGCTCTATTCGCCCGATGGCCCGACCGGCCGGCTCGGCCTCGTCGAATTCCGCGCCTTCGAGATGCCGCCCGATCCGCGCATGTCGCTGGCGCAGCAGCTGCTGATCCGTGCGCTGATCGCAAAACTGTGGCGCGAGCCGCAGCAGGGCAGGTTCGTGCGCTGGGGCACCGCGCTGCATGACCGCTTCATGCTGCCGCATTTCCTGCGCGAGGATTTTTTGGGTGTGCTGGCCGAGCTCAAGCAGTCCGGCTACGCCGTCGAGGCCGAATGGTTCGAGGCCCAGTTCGAACTCCGTTTCCCGGCTTTCGGCCGCGTCCATCACGGCGGCGTCGGCCTCGAACTGCGGCAGGCGCTGGAGCCCTGGCATGTGCTGGGCGAGGAGGGCGCCTCGGGCGGCACCGTGCGCCATGTCGATTCCTCGGTCGAGCGGGTGCAGGTCAAGGCGACCGGCTTCGTGGAGGGCCGCCACGTCATCACCTGCAACGGCAGGCGGATGCCGATGACCGCGACCGGACGCGCAGGTGAGGCGGTCGCCGGCGTCCGCTTCAAGGCCTGGCAGCTGCCCTCAGGCCTGCATCCGACCATTCCGGTGCATGCACCGCTGACATTCGATCTGATCGACACCTGGAACGGCCGCTCGCTCGGCGGCTGCGTCTATCATGTCGCCCATCCCGGCGGCCGCAACTACGAGACCAAGCCGGTCAATTCCTATGAGGCCGAGGCGCGGCGGCTGGCGCGCTTCCAGGACCACGGCCACACCCCGGGTACGATCGAGATTCCGCCGGAGGAACGCACAATTGAGTTTCCGTTGACCCTCGACTTGCGGTCCCCACTCCTGCAGTAATTGGCCACAGCGCGATGAGGCCGGAGTTGAATCATCGTGCCTCAGGGCTTGGTTTGAGCATGATCGTTCCGGAAGGCCGCGCCGCGCTTGTCCGGATCATGCTCGAAGGGAAAGGCAATGACCGGATCGGGTGGCCAGGGAGACAGCCAAGGCGGCAGTCAGGAGAGCAGGGCCCGTCCCGGTCGGCGCCGGATGGCGCAGTGGACGCGCGACTATGTCCGGCTGCCCGGCATTCCCGACGAATATATCGCCCAGGACGGTGCGCCGCGGCCGGCCTGGACCCGATTCTTTGACGCCTTCGCCGCGCTGTCGCCCGGCGACATCGAGCGCCGGTTCGCCTCGGCGGATCGTCATCTGCACGAGGCCGGCGTCACCTATCGTGCGCCCGGCGACATCGCCGACCGGATCTGGCCGCTCAGCCATCTGCCGCTGATCATCGATGCCGCCGACTGGCGGCAACTGGCAGCCGGCATCGCGCAGCGCGCGCAGCTGCTGGAAATGGTGCTGGCCGATCTCTACGGGGAGGGCCGTCTCGTCGCCGATGGCGCGATTCCTGCCGCGGCGATCGCCGGGAGCAGCGAGTATCTGCGCGCGGTCAGCGGCATCAAGCCGCCCGGCGGCCGCTATCTGCATCTCTATGCGGCCGACATCGGCCGCGGGCCCGACGGCCGCTGGTGGGTGCTCGGCGACCGCACCCAGGCGCCCTCGGGCGCGGGCTATGCGCTGGAGAACCGCCTGGTGCTGTCGCGCGCCTTCTCCAATCTCTACAAGTCGATGAATGTCGAGCGCGTCGCGCCGTTCTTCGAAGCGTTCCGCGATTCGCTGCGCGCCAGCGCCGACCGCGACGAGCCGCGGATCGGCCTGCTGACGCCCGGCGCATTCAGCGAGACCTATTTCGAGCACGCCACGCTGGCGCGCTATCTCGGCTTCCTGCTGGTCGAGGGCGACGATCTCGCGGTCTCTGGCGACCGCGTCCACATCCGCACCGTTGCCGGGCTGAAGCGGCTCGACGTGCTGCTGCGCCGCGTCGATTCCAACATGCTCGACCCGCTCGAGCTCGACGCTTCTTCCTATCTCGGCGTGCCCGGCCTCGTCGAGGTGCTACGCAAGGGCGGCGTCGTGGTCGCCAACATGCCGGGCTCGGGCGTGCTGGAGGCCAAGGCGCTGCTCGGCTTCCTGCCCAATCTCTGCCGCCGCCTGCTCGGCGAGAACCTGATGGTGCCGCACATCGCGACCTGGTGGTGCGGCCAGCCGCGGGCGCGCGAGGAGGTGCTGTCGCGGCTCGACGAGTTCGCGATCGAAGGCGCCTATGGCCGCGGCACTCCGGATTTTTCCAGCAACGGCCCGGTGCTGCCAGGTGAGTTGTCGGCGCCGGATCGCGACCGGCTGAAGCACGCGATCAGCGAGCGCGGCATCGATTATGTCGGCCAGGAGCTGGTGCGGCTGTCCACGACGCCGGTCTGGGAGAATGGCCGGATCGCGCCGCGCCCCTTTGTGCTGCGGGTGTTCGCTGCGGCGACGCCGAATGGCTGGACCGTGCTGCCCGGCGGCTTCTGCCGGATCGCCGAACGGCCGGATGCCCGCGCGGTGTCAATGGGCGATGGCGCCGTGTCCGCCGATGTCTGGGTGGTCTCCGACAAGGCAGTCGCCACCTCGACCTTGCTGCCGGCGGTCGACACGGTGCGGATCCGCCGCATCGCCGGCGTGCTGCCGAGCCGTGCCGCCGACAATCTGTTCTGGCTCGGCCGCTATCTGGAGCGCGCCGAGGCAACGATCCGGCTGATCCGCGCGCTGTGCACGCCGTTGCGCGATCCGGCGCGGGCGAATTCCAGCGGCGGCGCACCGACGCTGCATTCGGCCGAGCGCATCCAGCGCATGCTGGTGGCCTGGGGCGCGAGCTCGCAGTCCGCGCGCGCCAACCCCGCGAAGGTCGCGCTCGAAGCGCTGCAGAGCGAGGAGAAGTTCGGCTCGGCGCTGTCGCTGGTGCGATCGGCGCAGCGCACCGCGACCGGCCTGCGCGAGCGGCTGTCGCCGGACGCCTGGCAAGTCATCACCGAGATGGCCGACCGGCTCGCGATCGAGGTGTATGACGACGACGGCGTGGTCAGCGCCGCCGAGCTCACCCTGCAGGAGCTGGCGAGCTTTGCCGGGCTCGCGCAGGAGAACATGAACCGCGCCGCCGGCTGGCGCTTCCTCGACATGGGCCGCCGCGCGGAGCGTGCCGTCAACACCACGCGCTTTGCCCGCCAGTTCGCCTATGACGAGGCCGGCGACGAGGACCTCGACGTCCTGCTCACGCTGGTCGACTGCCAGATCACCTACCGCTCGCGCTACCTGCTGCAGCCGCTGCTCTCACCGGTCCGCGACCTCGCGGTACTCGATCCCTACAATCCGCGCTCGGTCGCATTCCAGGTCGCCGGCCTCAACGAGCACATCGCCGCGCTGCCGAGCCTGAAGGAGCATGGCCTGATCGAACGGCCACAGCGTCTCGCGGTTGCCGTCGAGGCGATGTTGACGACGGCTGAAGCCGCCAGCCTCGATGTCGGGACGCTGTTTGCCCTGGAGCAGGATCTGCTCCAGCTCGCCGATGCGATCGGTCTGCATTATTTCCCGCATGGTCCGAATGCCAGCCGGCCGGAGAAGCTCACGGGGCTGGCGTGATCTACGACGTCCGTCACGTCACGACCTACAGCTACGAGACCCCTGTCAGTTTCGCGCGCTGCTCGCTGCGGCTGGAGCCGATGAGCGGTGACGGCCAGCGGCTGATCTCCCACAGTGTCGATATCCGCCCGAGGCCTGCCGAGCGCACCGTGCGGCGCGACTTCTTCGGGACGCTGACCGAAAGCGTTCTGATCGAGACCGCGCACCGCAGTCTGCGCATCGATTCCCGCTCGCGCGTGTCGGTCGAGCGGCTGGCGCCGGCGCGCGATGCCGCAAGCCCGCCCTGGGAGCGGGTGCGCGAGGCCGCCTTCGCGGCGTCGAGCCTGAAAGCGGCGTCGCCGGTTGGTTACGTCTTTGCCAGCGCGCTGGTGCCGGTGCTGCGGCCGGTGACGGAGTATGCTTTTGCCAGCTTTCCGCCGGATCGCGGCATTCTCGCCGGTGCCGCCGATCTGATGCGCCGCATCCGCAGCGAGTTCAAATACGATCCGAAGGCGACCGTGATCTCGACGCCGCTGCGCGACGTGTTCGAGAAGCGCCGCGGCGTCTGCCAGGATTTCGCCCATGTGATGATCGCAGGCCTCCGCGGCCTCGGCCTGCCCGCGGCCTATGTCAGCGGCTACCTGCGCACCGTCCCGCCGCCGGGCCAGCCGCGGCTGCAGGGCGCGGATGCGACCCATGCCTGGGTGTCGGTCTGGTGCGGCAGCGAGCTCGGCTGGATTGGCTTCGATCCCACCAATGATCTGATGGTCGGAGGCGACCACGTCGTGCTCGCCATCGGCCGCGACTTCGCCGACGTCTCGCCGGTCGACGGCGTCATCGTCGGCGCGCGCAAGCAAAAGCTCAACGTCGCGGTCGACGTGCTGCTGGTGGAGTGAGGGGGAGGTGGGCGCCGCGATCAGGCCACGCGGCGTTTGCCCGATTTGTCCCACCCGATCGGACTGACGACGACACGGTCGCGGCCCTCGCGCTTGGCTTCATAGAGGGCGAGGTCCGCGGCCTTGATCAGATCGCGCGACGTGCGCTCGTCGTCCGGAACGAGGCAGGCCAATCCGACGCTGATGGTCGGCAGCTGCGGATCGGATCCGCGCTCGGCCGTCAGCCTGGTGCGAATCTGTTCCGCCACCTCCAGCGCGCCCGCCTTGCCGATGCCCGGCAGCAGCACGGAAAACTCTTCGCCGCCATAGCGCGCGCCGAGGTCGGTGACGCGCTTGGTGCTGGTTGCGATGCACCGCCCCACGGTGGCAAGCACCGCGTCGCCGGCCTGGTGCCCGTAGGTGTCGTTGAAAATCTTGAAATGATCGACATCGATCATCAGCAGCGAGACCGGCGACTTGGCGCGCATGCCGCGGCGCCATTCGGCGTCCAGCGTATCGTCGAGACGGCGGCGGTTGGCGAGGCCGGTCAGTGCATCGGTGCTGGCGAGGTGCGCGAGCCGTTCCTCGGCCGCGGCCCGCCGTTTGACGGCTGCCAGCAAATAGAACATCAGCACGATCGAGAAGCCGCCGAGTGCCGCCACCAGGGTGCCGATCAGCCAGAATTGTTGCCACCAGTCGGCATAGATGCCGTCGATCGCGAGGCCCTCGGCGATGAGCAGCGGATGATTTCCAACCTGCTGAAAAACGTAGAGCCGGCTGACATGATCGACCACCGATTTCGTCACATAGGAGCCGGATCGTCGTGCCGGAAACTGCTTCAAGGCCTGCGATTCCTTGATGCTTTGTCCGATCTTGGTGATGTCGAACGGCGCCCGCATCAGCATCGCGCCGTCGGTGTTGAACAGCGCCATGCTGTCGCCGGGACCGAAGTTCAGCTTGCGGAACAGATTGTGGAAGTAGCTGAGCCGCATGCTGCCGGCGACCACGCCGGCGAACGAGCCGTCGCTGTTGCTGATGCGCCGGCTCAGGCTGATCAGATACTCCCCCTCCGGCGTGACCCAGGGCGGGCTGATGTACAATCCCATGGTCGCGCGCGTGTGGACCCGGAAGAAATCGTGCTTGGCGAAATTGGCCTGCCGCGGCACCGCCGTCGTGGAATCGAGCATGACGTCGCCGGCCGGGTTCAGCACGAGAATCGAACCGAGATCCTTTGCCGTTGCGGCGCGGTCGAACAGCACGACCTGCCGAAGCTCCGGGCTGATGCTGTTGATTTCCGCCAGTTTCACCCCGTCGGCGGCGGCCTGCAGCGAGAGATGGTAGAGCTCGATGTTGCGGTCGATCTCGCTTGCGATGCTGGCGACGAGGTTGGTGGATGCTTCCCTGGCGTGCTGGTAGTCCTTCTGCGCCATCTCCCTGAGGATGGCGGCGCAGACGGCGCAAAAGCAGAGCACCAGGCCGATGCCCAGGGCGAGCAGCCGTTTGGCCGGTACCGCCGTCCGTCGTGGCATGAGCCCGTGCATTGCTCGCATCCCGAAGTTCCCAGCACCCCCGTGCTTCAGGGAATTTGATAGGGGTATCGGATTGAGAAACCCGGCGCGAACCGGACGCAATTTATTCGAGCGGCTTTACGCAGGATTAACCACGGCGGGGGGCTGGAGCGCCGGTTTCCATGCGCCCTCTGATTCGAGAGAGGGCAGAAACGAATGGCAAAGCTCGGGCAATTCATGTCGCGAGATCGCGGACTCACACTTTCACCCCGTCATCCCCGCGCAAAGGCTCCGCCTTTGTCGCTGGAGGTGCGAGCCTCTTCGGCGAGCCTCGAAGGATGAATCGGCCACCAGCCGGGCCGTGCATCCTTCGAGGCTCGCAAGAGCTCGCACCTCAGGATGACAGTGTTGGTTTGCTCAGCTTGCTCGGTGTCATCACCCGGCTTGACCGGGTGATCCAGTATTCCAGAGACGCCGGTGATAGAAGCGAGAGGCCACGGCGTACTGGATCGCCCGGTCGAGCCGGGCGATGACAGCGGTGGGTGAGGACAAAGCTTCACACCCTCTCAGGATGACGGTGTTAAGGGCTTTTCGCCAGGACGACGGAGCGGCCGGACTTACGTTCCGGTCCGCCGCGGCTCCTCGGCGGCGTCGGCGCGCAGGCTGCGGAAGAACTGCTCGACCTCGCGCGACAGCGTTTCGGCGGTCGCGGTCAGTTCGCTCGAGGCTGATAGCACCGACTCGGCGGCGTGGCTGGTCTGGCCGATGTCGTCGCGCAGCGAGCCGATATTGACCACCAGCGTTTCGTTGCCCTGCGCGGCCATCTGCGCGTTGGCGGAGATTTCGCGCGTCGCCGCGTCCTGCTGGCCGATCGCGCTGGCGATGTTCGTCGTCACGCTGCTGATCTCGCGCACTGCCTGGCCGATGTCGCGCACGGCGGCAACCGAATTGCGGCTCGATGCCTGGATCAGGCCGACATTCTCGCCGATCTCGGCGGTCGCCTTGGCGGTCTGCCCGGCCAGCGCCTTGACCTCATGCGCGACCACGGCAAAGCCGCGGCCGGCTTCGCCGGCGCGGGCCGCCTCGATGGTGGCGTTGAGCGCGAGCAGATTGGTCTGCTCGGCGATCGCCTGGATCAGGCTCAGCACGCCGTCGATGCGTTGGGTGGTGGCGGCGAGCCCCTCGATCTCGCTGATCGACCGGTCGGTGCGCGCACCGGCCTGCTCGACCGCGCCAGACGACTGCTTGACCTGCCGGCCGATCTCCTCGACAGAGGCGGAAAGTTCTTCGGCCGCGCTTGCCACCGCCGAGACGTTGCTGGACGCCTGTTCGGTCGCGCTCGCCGCCGTCACGGCACGGCCGCTGGCATTGGCCGCGACGCTGGCAATGGTCCGCGCGGTCTCGCGCATCGTCGTCGCGTTGTCCTGGACCGCGCGAAGCACCGAGCCGATCGTGCCGCGGAAGGTCTCGACGGAGGTCTCGATGTGCCGGCTGCGGGCGTCGCGCGCCGCGGAGTCCTGCACCACCTGGGCGTTGAGGCTGCGGTTGCGGTCCATCGCCTCCTGGAACACTTTGATGGCGCGCGCCAGTGCGCCGATCTCGTCGCTGCGGCCGGCATGCGGCACCTCGACATGATCGGCACCCTCGGCAACGCGCTTGATGGTCGTCGTGATCTGCGACAGCGGACGCGCCACCGAGCGGGCGATGATCAGCACGCCGAGCACGACCGCGATCAGCGCCGCGGCGCCGAGCCCGGTCAGCACCAGGGCCATGTTGCGGTTGAGGTCGGTCTGCCGCGCCAGCTTCTTGCTGCGCTCGGCATAGACCTTCGACAGCGCCTCGAGATCCTTGTTCAGCGCGGTGCGCACGTCGCGGTTGGCGTCGTTGTCGCCCCATTCGCGCCCGGCGGCGGCGCCGATCTCGACGCCGCGGCGCACCAACTCGGCGCGGAATTCGACGAACTGCTCGACACGCTTCTTGAACGCCGCGAACTGTTCGGCATCGTCAGCCTGGACCAGCGCTTCCCAGTTTTTGACCACCGCGAGGATGCGGTCGTTGAACCTCAGCAAGCCTTCGCCATACTTCTTCACGGCCGCCTGTTCGGTCGACATGTAGATGCCGCGGGACTCCATGACGACAGCATAGACCAGCGAGTTGATCCGCTCGACATTGAGGGCGGCCCGGCTCGCGAGGTCGACGGCCTCGGTCAGCTCGGTGTTGCGCCGCGCGTTGTATTCGGACAGGACGGTGATCGCCGCGGTCAGCAGTGCGATCAGGGCAAACGTCGAGTACAGCTTCGCTGTGAGCGAGAATCGGGACGCCATCGAGGACCGGAAAAATGAGGCAGGGGATGAATAGGGGGCAGGCATTGAGGGCACTCCAAAAAGGCCGGGGAGTACCTTCGGCCGCTACGATTTATGGAAAATCTTCATGGACATTTCCTTAACGCGCGAGCTCGGCATGGTTACGATTTTCGAAACTTTTCCGAGTAATAACAGCCGTTTACCTACCTTGTTGTCGCCCACGAGCTAACCTCCGGCGCCCCTGCGCAGCCCCTTTTCGCGTCCCGCCGGCCTCACCAAATGTCGTCATCGCGCGGCGGTACCCAACATGGAACGGCATTCGCAATGCGGTGTTAGGTTACGCCGACCTGCCCAGGGTCCGAACTCGCCATGCTCTACCGCCACACCGTCGACACCACCAACTACGCCTTCGATGGCCTGCGCGACCTGCTCGCCAAAGCCTCGCCGCCGCGCTCCGGCGACCGGCTGGCCGGCATCGCCGCCGACAGCGCTGCGGAAATGGTCGCCGCGCGGCGCGCGCTTGCCGACATCCCCCTCAAGCAGTTCCTCGATGAGCCGGTGATCCCCTACGAGGATGACGAGGTCACCCGCCTGATCCTCGACAGCCACGACGTGGCGGGCTTCGTCCCGGTGTCGTCGCTCACCGTCGGCGGTTTCCGCGACTGGCTGCTGTCGGATGCCGCCACCGGCGATGTTCTGAAACGGATCTCACGCGGCGTCACGCCCGAAATGGTGGCGGCGGTCTCGAAGTTGATGCGCAACCAGGATCTGATCCTGGTCGCGAAAAAGTGCGAGGTGACGACCAGCTTCCGCAACACCATCGGGCTGCGCGGGCGGATGAGCACGCGGCTGCAGCCCAACCATCCCTTCGACGATGCGAGGGGCATCACCGCCTCGATCCTCGACGGCTTGCTGCTCGGATCGGGCGATGCCTGCATCGGCATCAATCCGGCGAGCGACGATCCCAACGTGATCGCGACCCTGCTGAAGCTGCTCGACGACATCATCACGCGGCTGCAGATCCCGACCCAGGCCTGCGTGCTCACCCATGTCACGACCACGCTCGGCCTGATCGGGCAGGGGCTGCCGGTCGATCTCGTGTTCCAGTCGATCGCCGGCACCGAGGCGGCCAACCGCAGCTTTGGCGTCGACCTCTCGCTGCTGCGGGAAGCGCGCGAGGCCGGGCTGTCGCTGCGCCGCGGCAGCGTCGGTGACAATGTGATGTATTTCGAGACCGGCCAGGGCTCGGCGCTCTCGGCCAACGCCCATCACCAGGTCGACCAGCAGACCTGCGAGGCGCGCGCCTACGCGGTGGCGCGCGCCTTCGATCCGCTGCTCGTCAACAGCGTGGTCGGCTTCATCGGGCCCGAATACCTCTACGACGGCAAGGAAATCATCCGCGCCGGGCTCGAGGATCATTTCTGCGGCAAGCTGCTCGGCCTGCCGATCGGCATCGACATCTGCTACACCAATCACGCCGAGGCCGACCAGGACGACATGGACAATCTCCTGACCTTGCTTGCGGCTGCCGGCGTCAACTTCATCATGGGCGTCCCCGGCGCCGATGACGTTATGCTGAACTATCAGTCGACATCGTTTCACGATGCGCTCTATGTCCGCGACCTGTTCGGCCTGAAGCGGGCGCCCGAATTCGACGACTGGCTGATCCGTGCCGGTCTCGCAGGGCCGGACCTTCGTCCCGTCGCCGATGCAGGGCGGCTGCCCGAATTCGCAGCAAAGCTCCTGACCTGAGGTGAGATTGAACTCCCGCATGGAGCAACCATCTCAGCCTTGTGACGTTAAAGGTGCCACAATGTTGAAGAATTTCTGGCCCAGCGTTCGCCGTCATGGTTAGATTTGTGGTGCTTCGGTTGAGGGCGGTTTGATGAGAGCTGAACGCATGGAGACGGCGCGGCGGATCCTCTGCGTCTTTCCGCGCTACACGTCGTCCTTTGGGACCTTCGAACATTCCTATCCGCTCACGGACGGCGTCAGGGCCTTCATGCCGCCGCAGGGCCTGTTGCTGATCGCGGCCTATCTGCCCGAGAACTGGCCGGTCCGCTTCGTCGACGAGAATTTGCGTCCGGCGACGCAGGAGGATTTCGAGTGGGCGGATGCGGTGTTCGTCAGCGGCATGCACATCCAGCGCCAGCAGATGAACGACATCTGCCATCGCGCGCACGACTACGATTTGCCGGTGGCGATCGGTGGCCCGTCGGTTAGCGCCTGCCCGGACTACTATCCCGCATTCGATTACCTCCATGTCGGCGAGCTCGGCGATGCCACCAACGCGCTGATCGCGCGGCTCGCCGAGGACACCACGCGGCCGGACGCGCAGGTGGTGTTGAAGACGATCGACCGGCTGCCGATGACCGAGTTTCCGCTACCGGCCTACGAGCTCGCCGAAACCAGGCGGTACTTTCTCGGCAGCATCCAGTTCTCCTCCGGCTGCCCGTATCAGTGCGAGTTCTGCGATATCCCCGGCCTCTACGGCCGCAACCCGCGGCTGAAGTCGCCGCAGCAGATCATTGCCGAGCTCGACAAGCTGCGGGCATGCGGCATGACCGACACGGTCTACTTCGTCGACGACAATTTCATCGGCAACCGCAAGGCCGCGGTCGATCTGCTGCCGCATCTGATCGAGTGGCAGAAGAGGACCGGCTATGTCACTCGGCTGGCCTGCGAGGCCACGCTCAACATCGCCAAGCGCCCCGAGATCCTGGAGAAGATGCGCGAAGCCCGCTTCGTCACCATCTTCGTCGGCATCGAGACACCCGATCCCGACGCGCTGAAGGCGATGCACAAGGACCAGAACATGATGGTCCCGATCCTGGAGGGCGTGCGCACCATCAATTCTTTCGGCATGGAAGTCGTCTCCGGCATCATCATGGGGCTCGATACCGACAAGCCCGAGACCGGCGATGCGCTGCTCTCCTTTGTTGACGAGTCCCGGATTCCGCTGCTCACCATCAACCTGCTGCAGGCCTTGCCGAAGACGCCGCTGTGGGATCGCCTCGAAAAGGCCGGCCGGCTGATCGACGACGACAGCCGCGATTCCAACGTCCAGTTCCTGCTGCCCTATGACGAGGTGGTCAGCTCGTGGCGCAAATGCATGGAGATCGCCTACGAGCCGTCAAAGCTGTTCGCGCGCTACCAGCATCAATGCGACTACACCTACGCCAACCGCCTGAAGGTGCCGGTCAGCCCGGAGATGAAGACCTGGGCCAACATCCGGCGCGGCCTGATCATGCTGCGCAACATCTTCTGGAAGGTCGGCGTGCTCGGTGACTACCGGCGGGTGTTCTGGAAGTTCGCGCTGGGACGGATCAAGCGCGGCGACATCGAGGGCCTGATCGGGGCGACGCTGGTCGCGCATCACCTGATCACGTTCGCGCGCGCAGCCTCCAGCGGCCGGCAGAACGCATCGAACTACTCGCTCCGGTTGCGCGAGGCCTCCGTCCCTGCCGAATAGCCGCATGACGATACCGCCGGCCCCATCGTCCGATTCGCTCACCGATCTGCGCGAGTTGACGCCGGCGCGCGTCGGTCTCGGCCGCGCCGGCGTCAGCCTGCCGACCGAGGCGCTGCTCGCCTTCACGCTCGACCATGCCCGCGCCCGCGACGCCGTCCATGCGGCGTTCGATGCCGCCGCCATCGCGGCCGGTCTCGCCGGTCTTGGTCTTGCGCCGCGCGAGGTGTCGAGCCAGGCGCAGATCCGGCGCGACTATCTGCGCCGTCCCGATCTCGGGCGCATGCTCGATCCCGCATCGCGACGATCGCTCGAGGCCAGCGGCATCACATCGTGCCGCTGCGCCATCGTGATCGGTGACGGGTTGTCGCCGACCGCGGTCAACGTCCACGCCGTCGAATTGCTCCGCCATCTGCTGCCGCTGCTCGCCGCCGACAAGGCCGAGCCGGGCGCTGTCATCATCGCCTCCGGGGCGCGTGTCGCGCTGGGTGACGAGATCGGGGCCATCCTCGGCGCCCGCATGCTGGTGATGCTGATCGGCGAACGGCCGGGCCTGTCGGCGCCCGACAGCCTCGGCGCCTATCTGACCTTTGCGCCGCGGATCGGCCTCACCGACGCCGAGCGCAACTGCGTCTCCAACATCCACCGTGCTGGGCTGAGCTATGCCGAGGCCGCGTTCAGGATCGCCTGGCTTGTGCGCGAGGGTCTGGCACGCCAGATCACGGGTGTCGCACTGAAAGACGAGAGCGGCGGTGGATGGTCCCAGAATGCGTTACCCGGCTGTGGCAAATCAGCTACTTGACGGCCCTTTTCGGCAGTTTTGTACCCATTTGGGCAGGCTCCCGCGCTTGCGAGCAGGGGGACGGACCTGTAAAACCGGCGCCGGTCAATATTCGCGTGTTTTCAAGGACTAGCGCCGATCAGCCGCGCTCGTGAGCCGCATTCGCGCCGCAGGACCCAGCGAAACAGATTGAGCCGACTTCAGAACTGGACAGGGCATGCTCGAAAAGAATTCCGAAAGTCAGGTCCACGTCGAGAAGGTCGAGGAGCCGCGATCGGGTCCGAGTATCGCATTCGGCATCGAGCGGCTCGGCCTTATCCCGATGCGGGCACCAATCCTGTCCTGCATTGTCCTCGTTCTCTTGATGATCGGCGCAGTGTTCGGCGTGCAGCGGATCAAGATCGACGACTCGCTGTCCCAGCTGTTCCGCTCCGATTCCAAGGACTACAAGCAATATGAGGCGGTGACCAAGCGCTTCCCGGCGACCGAGTTCGACGTCCTCGTCGTGGTCGAAGGCAAGACGCTGCTGGCGCGCGACAATCTCCAGAAGCTGCGCGACATGGTCACCGACCTGCAGCTGGTCGACGGCGTGCGCGGCCTGGTATCGCTGTTCTCGGCACGCCAGGCGCCGGAGAAGGGCCGGCTGCCGGCGGCGCTATTCCCGAACGAGCTGCCGGAAGGCGCGGCCTACGACAAGTTCGTCGAGACCGTCAAAAGCAACGAGATCATCCGCGGCAAGCTGCTGTCGGAGGACGGCACGCTGGCGCTGATCGTGCTGTCGCTCGACCCCGAGGTGGTCGGCAGCAACAAGCTCGGCAAGGTGGTCGGCGACATCAGGAAGATCATGGCCGACGATCTCGGGGGCAGCGGGCTCAACGCCCAGCTCTCCGGCGTGCCGGTCATGCAGCTCGAGATCCGCAACGCAGTCGAGCGCGACGGCCTGACCTACAACATCCTCGGCATCCTCGCCGGCTGCATCATCGCCATCATCTTCTTCCGCAAGATTTCCTTCATGGTGGCGGCGGCGTTCCCGCCGATGATCGCGATCCTGCTCGCGCTCGGCGGCCTCGGCTGGGCCAATTTCAATCTCAACATGTTCCTCAACGTGATGACGCCGCTCATCATGGTGATCAGCTTCTCCGACTCGATGCAGCTGACCTTCGCGGCGCGCGACCGCCTGATCGCGGGCCAGGACAAGTTCACCGCGTTCAAGAATGCGGTGCTGGTGGTGGGACCTGCCTGCGTGCTGACCCACGGCACCGCGGGCATTTCGTTCATCGCGCTGCAGTTCTCGGATTCCGACCTGATCCGCAAGTTCGGCGAGGCGGGCCTCGCGGCGACCATCATCGCCCTGATCGCGGTGCTCTCGCTGGTGCCGGTGTTCGGCATCCTGTTCGTACGCAACGAGCGGATCTTTGCGGTCAAGTTCCAGAGCGCGGACGCCGGCGTGCAGGCGCTGCGCAATTTCTGCTACTGGATCGCGGTGCGCATGGTGAGCCGTCCCGGGCTGTTCAGCCTGCTCGCGGTGATCGTGGTCGGCGGGCTCGGGGTCATCTATGGCAGCCTCGAGCCGCGTTACCGGCTCGCCGATCAGGTGCCGGACAAGCGCCAGGCGGTCGAGGCGTCGAGCCGTCTCGATGCCAAGCTGACCGGCGCCAATCCGGTCGATGTGCTGATCGAATTCCCCAAGGGCCAATCGCTGTATTCGCCGGAGACCCTGAAGACGATCGCGCAAGTCCATGCGATGGTCGAGGACACGGCCGGCGTCGGCAATGTTTGGTCGCTGGAAACCTTGCGACGCTGGCTCGCCGAAAAGGCCGGCAGCAACGACGTCGCGACGCTGAAGGAATATGTCGACCTGATCCCGGAACACCTGGTGCGCCGGTTCATCGACAAGAATCAGGACGCGGTCGTGGTGTCGGGCCGCGTCCCGGACGTGGACTCGAGCCAGTTGCTTCCGGTGGTGAACAAGCTTGATCACTCGCTGGACAAGGTGCGCGCCGAGCATCCCGGTTACGAGATCGCGGTCACCGGCCTGTCGGTGATTGCCGCGCGCAACAGCGCCAACATGATCGAGAAGCTGAACCACGGCCTCACCATCGAGTTCCTGCTGGTCGCGATCTTCATCGGGCTCGCCTTCCGTTCGGTCGTGGTGCTGTTTTCCTGCATCCTGCCCGGCATCTTCCCGGTGGTGCTGTCGGGTACCGTGCTGTGGCTGCTCGGGGAGGGGCTGCAATTCGCCAGCGTCGTGGCGCTGACGGTGTCGTTCGGCCTCGGCCTGAGCGCGACCATCCACTTCCTCAACCGCCTGCGGCTCGAGACCAAGCCCGGGGTGACGTCCGAACTTGCGGTGGAACGCGCCACCGTGCTGGTCGGGCCGGCGCTGATCCTGACCACGGTGGTGCTGGCCTGCGGCCTCGTCGTCACCGTGTTCTCCGACCTGCCGTCGCTGCGGCTGTTCGGCTGGCTCAGCGCGTTCTCGATGGTCGCGGCGCTGGTCGCCGACCTCTTCATCCTGCGGCCGACCTCGATGTTCCTGATCAACCTGTCGCAAAAGCTGCGCGGCAAGGCCGGTCAGCCGGCGCCGATCGAAAAGGCCTGATGCACGAGCGTGATCCGGAAAAGCGTGAAGCGGTTTTCCGAAAGATCATGCTCAAACTAGCTGTAACAAAAGGCCCGGCTCCGATGGTCTCGGAGCCGGGCCTTTTTGCTTGAGGCAGAAGATAGTGGAGAGCGTCAGCTCTTCGTCATCGTGATGGTGACGCCGCGGATCTCGCCCTTGGAGTCGATCTGCACGACCTGCTTGGAGCCGTTGGTCTGCAGGTTGAGGTTGGCGGCGAAGCCGGCCGCCTCGACGAACACGTCGATCCGCCCGCCGCCCGCGGTGCCCTGCAGATTGCCGAAGATGTTGCGGCTCGCCTCGCTCCAGTTGCCGGAGATGCGATCGCCCTGGCTGGTGACGTCGCTGGAGAGGTCGAACTTGTAGCTGTCGCTGGCGCAATGCAGGGTCTGCTTCAGGGCCATGCCCGACGGGGCGACCTTGTAGTCCGCCTTGCAACGAATGCGTTCGGTGGTGCCGTTGGACAACGAGACCGTGCCGGTACCGCTCCATGAGCCGGCAAAGCCGGCAAACGGACCGCCGGATTGGGCGTGGCCTGCGGAGACCGACAGCAGGAGCGCGGCGCCAACGCCGGCAGCCTTCAGGGCCTGGCCATAAAGGCTGGAACCAAACAGTTTCATTGTGAATATTCCCATCAAAATCAACGCCCCTATCGCAAGAAAGCGTCTCGCCGCATCGAAGTTTAGTGTCACTGCAGTATGTTAGGTTCAATCGACTGAACCGCCATCCCGCCACCCAGTTCCGTCACCGAATGGAATCAAAAAAATCCGCGCCACGATTGCATCTAGCTTTGCGCAAGGCTCCTCTGCAATCGTCAAACGCGGCAAAGTGATGACATAAATCGACCTTTGAAATCAACGGCTTATGCAGGGGTTTACAGCGCCGCAAATTTAGCCGCATTTAACAGTGCTTGTCGTTCGTCCGTTGCTGCGTTACGCGGCGTCTGCAATCCCCATAAATCCGTCCCGGTCATGCCGAAGCGCGTTTCGGGGTCAGGTTTAGTGTTGTCGGAAATGAAGGAATACGATGCGTAGATTTGTCCTGGCACTTGCCCTGTTGTCGGTCCCGCTCTCCTCTGGCGCCTTCGCTCAGCAACAGCAGCGCGGCACGGCCGAAGAGCAGAAGGCGTGCACGCGCGACGTGCAGCGTCACTGCCGCTCCGTGATCGATCAGGGCGACTTCACCATTCTCGCCTGCCTGCAGCAGAACCGGTCCAAGATCAGCGCCGCCTGCGACCAGGTGCTGAAGACCCACGGCCAGTAAGGCCGCCTTAAGGCCTCAAGAGACCGCCGAACAGACCGTGGCCGGCACCGCTGCCGGCCACGGTCGCATATGCTGGCGGTCACAGATAGCATTGGTTTTGGTGGCGTATTCCCCTATATGGGGCTCGCAATCCCCGCACGCGCCGGGCCACCGCGCCTGCGCCGTGCCATGACCAGTGTAGCCCAAATTCCCGATGACCACCGCGAGCGACCTGCGATCCGGAAAGACCCACCGCGACGAGAATTTCCCGGTCGCGTCGTGGATCATTCATCCGCGGCATCGTGCCCTGATCCTGGCCTTCTACAATTTCGTCCGCACCGCCGACGACATCGCCGATCACGCCACGCTGCCGCCCGAGGAGAAGCTGCGCTATCTCGACCTCATGGAGGCCGAGCTGCTCGGCAATGGCGACACCCAGCAGGAAGCCGTCACGTTGCGCCGCGCCCTCGCCGAGCGCGGCATGCCGCCGCGGCACGCGCTCGACGTGCTGGTGGCGTTCCGCCTCGACGTCACCAAGCTGCGCTATGAGAACTGGGATGACGTGATCGACTATTGCCGGTACTCGGCGATGCCGGTCGGGCGCTTCATGCTCGACGTGCACGGCGAGGATACCTCGACCTGGGCTGCATCGGATGCGCTGTGTGCCGGCCTGCAGATCAACAATCATCTGCAGGACTGCGGCAAGGATTACCGCAACCTCAACCGTGTCTACCTGCCGCGCGATGCGCTGGCCGCCGCCGGTGCCGATGTCGAGATGCTCGGCGGGGCGAAGTCGCCGCCGGCGATGCTGAAGTGCCTGCAGGGGCTCGCGGTGCGCACCGAGGCGCTGCTCGAGCAAAGCAAGTCGCTCGCCGCCGAGGTGAAGGATTTCAGGCTCGGCCTCGAGATCTCGGTGATCCAGGCGTTCGCCGACAAGATCGTCAACCTGCTGAAGGTGCGCGATCCGCTCAGCGAGCGCGTGCATCTCAGCCCGGTCGAGCTGCTGCTGCAGAGCCTCGGCGGCGTCGCCGGCGAGACCGCGCGGCGCGCCACCGGACGGCGTCCGGTCTCCAAGACGGCGGCCGGCGCATGAGTGTCGAGGCGGCGGCCAACGCAGGAGACTACGGCAGCACCGCGTCGGGCAGCTCGTTCTACGCCGCGATGCGGATTCTGCCGCGCACGCAGCGCGAGGCGATGTTCCAGATCTACAGCTTCTGCCGGCAGGTCGACGATATTGCCGATTCGGACGGCCCGCGGCCCGAGCGCCTGGCCGCGCTGCAGCAATGGCGCGACGACATCGACGCGCTCTATCAGGGCAATCCGCCGGCGCGGCTGAAGGATACCGCCGCCTCGGTGAAGACCTTTGGTCTCAAGCGCGAGGATTTCCTCGCCATCGTCGACGGCATGGAGATGGACGTCCCGCAGGACATCCGCGCGCCCGACCTCGCCACCCTCGACCTCTATTGCGATCGCGTCGCCAGCGCAGTCGGCCGGCTCTCGGTGCGCGTGTTCGGCCTGCCCGAGGATGACGGCGTGCAGCTCGCCTATCACCTCGGCCGCGCCCTGCAGCTCACCAACATCCTGCGCGACATTGACGAGGATGCCGGCCTCGGCCGCCTCTATCTGCCGCGCGAATGGCTCTGGCACGCCGGCATCACCAACAACGATCCGGCCCGCGTCATCGCCGATCGCGCGCTGCCGAAAGTGTGCGCGCCGCTCGCCGAGCGCGCCAAGATGCATTTCCAGAAGGCCGACGAGATCATGAAGCGCAATTCGCGCCGTGCGGTGCGCGCGCCGCGGATCATGGGGAAATACTACCGCGCGATTCTCGACCTGTTGATCGCGCGCGGCTTTGCCGCGCCGCGTGCGCCGGTGCGGGTGTCGAAGGCGGCCAAGATCGGCATTCTTCTTCGTTACGCGATCATCTGATGCAAAACACCGCTCATATCATCGGTGCCGGTATTTCCGGCCTCTCGGCCGCCGTGCGGCTCGCCAATGCCGGCTACAAGGTAGCCGTCCACGAGGCGACGCAGCAGGCCGGCGGCCGCTGCCGCTCCTATTTCGATGCCGCCACCAACATGACCATCGACAACGGCAATCATCTCTTGCTGTCGGGCAACCGCCACGCGCGCGACTATGCGCGCGCGATCGGCACCGAGGCCGGCCTGGTCGGACCTGCGCGCGCGCAGTTTCCGTTCGTCGACTTTTCGACCGGCCAGCGCTGGCAGCTCGACCTCGGGGATTCCCGTCTGCCGCTCTGGGTGTTCGACGAGGCGCGCCGCGTCCCCGACACCGGCCTGCGCGACTATCTCGCGCTGGCGCCGCTGGCCTGGGCCGGCACCGAGGCGCTGGTCGGCAACACCATTCCCTGCAAGGGCACGCTGTATGACCGCCTGGTGCAGCCGCTGCTGCTCGCCGCGCTCAACGTCGATCCGCCGGAGGGCTCGGCCGGGCTTGCCGGCGCCATCGTGCGCGAGACGCTGCTGGCGGGCGGGCAGGCCTGCCGTCCGCTGATCGCGCGCGACGGCCTGAGCTCGGTGCTGATCGAGCCGGCGATAAAACTGTTGCAGGATCGCGGCCACAGCGTCCGCTTCAGCCATGAGCTGCGCGCCTTCACGATGTCAGGCGATCGCGTCAGCGAGCTCGACTTCGGCAGTGGCGACAAGATCGCGCTGGCGGAGGGCGATGCCGTCGTGCTCGCGGTGCCGCCGCGCGCGGCGAGCGCGCTGCTGCCGGGCCTGAAGACGCCGACCAAGTTCCGCGCCATCGTCAACGCGCATTTCCGCGTCGATCCGCCGCGCGACGCCGCGCCGATTCTCGGCGTCGTCGGCGGCCTCGTGGAGTGGCTGTTCGCGTTCCCGCAGCGGCTCTCGGTGACGATCAGCAATGGCGACCGCCTGGTCGACATGCCGCGCGAGGAGCTCGCGCAGGCGATCTGGCGCGATGTCTGCAAGGCGTCGGGAGTTTCCGGCGAGTTACCGCCCTGGCAGATCGTGCGGGAGCGCCGTGCCACATTTGAGGCAACGCCGGAGCAGAATGCCCTGCGTCCGGGCGCCGCAACCGGGCAAAAAAACCTGTTTCTTGCCGGCGATTGGACTGCTACCGGGTTGCCGGCAACCATCGAGGGGTCGGTGCGGTCGGGTGATCGCGCCGCCGATCTGGTTCTCGCCAGACGCTCAATTTGACCTGTTGCAGCGACGCCGGCCGTGAGGGCCGTCCCGCGATGAAGAGGATATCGAGCGACATGCTTTCGAGAGATCACAGCGTAGCAGCAGTTGATCCCGTCGCGACAGTCGACGTCGCGACAGTCGACACCGCGTCAGTCGATCCGGTCGCGCTGCAGAACAGCATCTCAAAGGCGACCGAGGCGCTGCTTGGCTATCGCCAGGCCGACGGACATTGGGTGTTCGAGCTCGAGGCCGACAGCACTATTCCGGCCGAGTACATCCTGCTGCGTCACTATCTCGCCGAGCCGGTCGACAGCGCGCTCGAGGCCAAGATCGGCAATTACCTGCGCCGGGTGCAGGGCGCGCACGGCGGTTGGCCGCTGGTGCATGACGGCCCGTTCGACATGAGCGCCAGCGTGAAGTCGTACTTCGCGCTGAAGATGATCGGCGATTCCGTCGACGCGCCGCACATGGTGCGGGCGCGCGAGGCGATCCGCTCGCGCGGCGGCGCCGCGGGCAGCAACGTCTTCACCCGCTTCCTGCTTGCGCTCTATGGCGTCGTGAGCTGGCGCGCCACGCCGGTGCTGCCGATCGAGATCATGCTGCTGCCGATGTGGTCGCCGTTCCATATCAACAAGATCTCGTACTGGGCGCGCACCACCATGGTGCCGCTGATGGTGCTGGCCGCGCTGAAGCCGCGCGCCAAGAACCCGAAGGGCATCGGCATCGACGAGCTGTTCCTCGAGGATCCGAAATCGGTCCGCATGGCGCCGAAGGCGCCGCACCAGAGCGCGAGCTGGTTCTATCTGTTCCGCTCGCTCGATGCCGTGCTGCGCGTGATCGAGCCGATGTTCCCGAAAAGCCTGCGCCAGCGCGCCATCGACGCCGCGCTCGCCTTCACCGAGGAGCGGCTGAACGGCGAGGACGGCATGGGCGCGATCTATCCGCCGATGGCCAACATCGTGATGATGTACGACGCGCTCGGCAAGGACGAGAGCTATCCGCCGCGCGCCACCACGCGGCGCGGGCTCGACAAGCTGCTGGTGATCCGCGAGCAGGAGGCCTATTGCCAGCCCTGCGTCTCGCCGGTGTGGGACACCGCGCTGACCTGCCACGCGCTGGAGGAGGTGGGCGGCGACAGCTTCGCCCGGGCCAAGGAAGGCCTCGACTGGCTGAAGCCGCGCCAGGTGCTGGAGCTGAAGGGCGACTGGGCGGTCAAGGCGCCGAACGTCCGCCCCGGCGGCTGGGCGTTCCAGTACAACAACGACCACTATCCCGATCTCGACGATACCGCCGTGGTGGTGATGGCGATGGACCGGGTGCGGCGCCAGACCGGAACCGGGGAATATGACGCGGCGATCGCGCGCGGCCGCGAGTGGATCGAGGGGCTGCAGAGCCGCGACGGCGGCTGGGCGGCGTTCGACGTCAACAATCTCGAATATTACCTCAACAACATCCCGTTCTCCGATCACGGCGCGCTGCTCGATCCGCCGACCGAGGACGTCACCGCGCGCTGCATCTCGATGCTGGGCCAGCTCGGCGAGACCGCCGCGACCAGTAAGGCGATGGCCGACGGCGTCGCCTACCTGCGCCGCACCCAGCTCGCGGAAGGCTCCTGGTACGGCCGCTGGGGGCTGAACTACATCTACGGCACCTGGTCGGTACTCTCAGCGCTAAATGTCGCGGGGATCGACCGCAACGACCCGATGATTCGCAAGGCGGTCGACTGGCTGGTCTCGGTCCAGAATCAGGACGGCGGCTGGGGCGAGGACGCCGTCAGCTACCGGCTGGATTACAAGGGCTATGAGGTCGCACCCTCGACTTCCTCACAGACGGCATGGGCTTTGCTTGGCCTGATGGCGGCCGGCGAGGTGGAACATCCGGCCGTCGTGCGCGGGGTGGAGTACCTAAAGGCAACACAGTCAGAAAAAGGACTGTGGGACGAGCAGCGATACACCGCAACGGGGTTTCCGCGGGTGTTTTACTTGCGATATCATGGCTACTCGAAGTTCTTTCCGCTCTGGGCACTGGCGCGGTATCGGAATCTGAGAAGCACCAATAGCAGGGTGGTAGGGGTCGGGATGTGATTTTGGGGGCGGGGGCCGCCGAGACCGTGGGCAGTCAAATTGATCCTCGGCCGGTGTTGATTGTGACTGGATTGGTGCAGGAGGCCCGCATTGCGGCGGGTCCCGGCATGATCGTGATTTGCAGTTCCAGCGATCCGCAGCAGTTGCGCGCATTGCTGGCGACGCTGGATCCTACAACTTTCCGTGGCGTGATTTCGTTCGGCGTGGCCGGCGGGCTCGATCCTTCGCTCAAGTCGGGCGATGTCGTGGTCGCGACCGAGGTGCTGGCCGGCGATACCCGCTTCCTGGCGGCGTCCGCGCTGAACGAGGAGATGATCGCCAGCGCCGCGCTGAAGCGCCGCAGGATCGTCCGCGGCGGGCTCGCCGGTGTGGAGCAGGTGATCGCGGCGAAGGCCTGCAAGGCCGCGCTGCGCTCGGTGACGGGCGCTGCAGCCGTCGACATGGAGAGCCATATCGCGGCGGCCTATGCCGCGCGGGCGGGCATTCCGTTCGCGGCGCTGCGCGTGATCAGCGATCCCGCGCACCGGGCGCTGCCGGAACTGGCGAAATCCGCCGTGAAGCCGAACGGCGACATCGACCTGCGCAAGGTGCTGCGCGGCATCGCGCGCAATCCGCGGACGCTGCGGGCGCTGGTGTCGACCGGTATCGACTTTAACCGCGCGCTACGCTCGCTGCGCGGCTGCCGCGGCTTCCTGCTCGGCAGCGACGCGCTGGTGCCGGTCGAGGCATAGCAGGCGCGGGCAGAAAAGCTGCTCACCGAGGCTCAGGACAGGCTCAAAACAAAAGGCCCGATCGCGATGCGATCGGGCCTTTTGATTTGGATGCTGCCGCCGCGGCTTACGCGGCCGTCGACTTCTGGGCGGCAGCGGCCTTCTTCTGCTCGGCGGCGAGCGCCTCGTCGCGGCGGATCTCCGAGAGCTTCTTCTGCACCTGCTGCGAGAAGATGTACTGCGCCGGACGCTGCTTCGACATGTCGATCTCCGGCGCCATCGGGCCGGTGGTCTTGATGCCGCGCAGCGACACCCACATCGCCTTCAGCGGGTTGTTGATCGCAGCGGTGGCCGCGGTCGGCTCGTAGCCGCAATGCGCCATGCAGTCGGCGCACTTCTCGTACTTGCCGGTGCCGTAGGTCTCCCAGTCGGTGGTCTCCATCAGCTCCTTGAAGGTCTTGGCGTAGCCTTCACCGAGCAAATAGCAGGGCTTCTGCCAGCCGAAGATGTTGCGCGCGGGCATGCCCCACGGCGTGCACTCGTATTCCTGGTTGCCGGCGAGGAAGTCCAAAAAGAGCCCGGAATGCATGAAGTTCCACTTCTTGCCCTTGCCGAGCGCAAAGACGTCGCGGAACAGCTTCTTGGTCTTGGTGCGGTTGAGGAAGTGCTCCTGATCGGGCGCACGCTCATAGGCATAGCCGGGCGACATCGAGACGCCGACGCCGAGCTCGGTGGTGAAGTCCAGGAACTTGGCGATCTCCTCGGCCGGGTGGCCGTCGAAGATGGTGGCGTTGACATTGACGGTAAAGCCGCGGGCCTTCGCCGCCTTGATCGCCGAGACGGCGCGATCGAACACGCCCTTCTGCGACACCGCCTTGTCGTGATGGTCCTTCAGGCCGTCGAGATGCACCGAGAAGAACAGATACGGCGACGGCTCGAACAGATCGAGCTTCTTCTCGAGCAGCAGCGCGTTGGTGCAAAGCGAGACGAACTTCTTGCGCGCGACGAGGCCGCGCACGATCTCGCCGATCTCCTTGTGGATCAGCGGCTCGCCGCCGGGGATAGCCACCATCGGCGCGCCGCATTCATCGGCGGCGTCCCAGCATTCCTGCGCGGTCATGCGGCGGTTGAGGATCGCATCCGGATAGTCGATCTTGCCGCAACCGACGCAGGCGAGGTTGCAACGGAACAGGGGTTCCAGCATCAGCACGAGCGGATAGCGTTTGCGGCCAAGCAGTTTCTGCTTGATCAGATAACCGCCGATACGCATTTCCTTGAAGAACGGTATAGCCATTAGACGATTTTCTTTCTGCACTTAACGGAAGTGGGTTCAGATCAGCCTGCAGTCAGTTCGGCCGGCAGCCGGAATTCGATATTCTCCTCGCGGCCGGGGAGCACCGAGACCGATACCGGTCCGATCCGCCGCAGCGCCTCGATCACATCGTCGACCAAAACCTCCGGCGCCGAGGCGCCCGCTGTAATGCCGACGGCCTTCGCATCCTTCAGCCAATCCGGGTTGAGCTCGCTCCCATCGGCAATGAGGTAACTCGCGACGCCGACCTCGGTGCCGATTTCGCGAAGCCTGTTTGAGTTGGAACTATTGGCGGCCCCAACCACCAATATGACGTCCACCAGTTTGCTCAGGTCCCTTACCGCGGATTGGCGGTTCTGTGTCGCATAGCAGATATCCCGGGTGTCCGGGCCTTGAATGTCTGTAAATTTTGCCTGAAGAGCCCCGATTATGTCCCTTGTGTCGTCCACGGACAACGTCGTCTGGGTGATATAGGCGACCGGGGTGTCGGTCGGAAGGGTGAGTTCCGCCACGTCCTCGACGCTCTGGACCAGCAGAACCGGGCCGGGAACCTGCCCCATGGTTCCCTCGACCTCGGGGTGGCCGGCATGCCCGATCAAAATCAGGGCGCGGCCCTTCGAGATATAGCGCTTGCCTTGATTATGGACCTTGGTGACGAGCGGGCAGGTGGCATTGAGCACCGGCAGGTCGCGCGCGGCAGCCTCCTCCTCGACGCTCCTGGCCACGCCATGGGCACTGAACACGGTGACCGCCTTGGCCGGCACTTCCGACAGGTCCTCGACAAAGATCGCACCCTTCTTCTTCAGGCTTTCGACCACGTACTTGTTGTGCACGATCTCGTGGCGGACATAGACCGGCGGGCCGTACTTCTCGAGCGCACGTTCGACGATCTCGATGGCGCGCACGACACCGGCACAGAAGCCGCGCGGCTGGGCCAGAAACACTTCCATAGGACGTCCGTTACGCAAAATTGCACCAGTCCGTTCAACGCGCTTGCGACCATTTCGGCGTCGCACTTCACCGGGCCGGACACCGCAGCGTGAGCTGCACCATCCGTGCCATCACAGTTCCTGTGGCTGGAACGCCCCAAGCACATGGAACTACAGGGTTTTGCCCCAAAAAGGTAGTGCTACGAAATGTTGCTGGGCCGTGCGAGAAGCCGTCTGAGGTATTATGGTATGGGATATCGCCCCTGCGACCGTCCGTCCCCCTCACTTGTTCGTCACTTTATCGCCCTCTGGGGCGGTTTATACCGGCCATTCACGGCCGTGTCGGTTGTCCGGGACCTCCTCGCCATTCCGTCGAGGAGAATGACCAAAACAACATTAGATCGGCCCCGGGAACTCCGCTAGAGAGCGGGCGTTTTCGGCCATGCTTCCCCGAGATTGGAAAGATAAGAAGTGCTGACAAATATTGTCGTCTCAGTTGTTCGGACGTGTACGCGTTTTGCTCTTCCTGTTGTCATTTTTTCCCTGCTGCTCTCGATCGGCGCGGGCATCTATGCGGCGCGCAACTTCTCGATCAACACCGACATCAACAAGTTGATCTCGGCCGATCTGGACTGGCGCAAGCGCGACAACCAGTTCGAGGAAGCATTCGACCGCGAGCGGCTGATCCTGGCGGTGGTCGAGGCGCAGACCCCTGAGCTGACCAGCTCGGCGGCGAAGGCGCTGACCGAGCGGCTGCAAGGCGACAAGAAGAACTTCGAGTCGATCACGCCGCTCGGCTCCGGCGAGTTCTTCGAGAAGAACGGCCTGCTGTTCCTGCCCACCGAAGAGGTCGCCAAGACCACGGCCCAGCTTGAGCAGTCGGCGCCGCTGGTCGAGATCATGGCCGGCGATCCTTCGATCCGCGGGCTGACCGGTGCGCTCGAGACCGGCCTTGCCGGCGTCAAGCGCGGCCAGGTCAAGCTCGACAATGCCGTGCGTCCGTTCAACCTGATCTCGGAAACGATCGAGACCATCCTCGCCAAGGGCGATGCGACCTTCTCCTGGCGCGAGCTCACCAGCGACAAGCCGCTGACCGATTCGGACAAGCGCGCCTTCATCGAGATCAAGCCAATCATCGACTATTCGGCGCTGGAGCCGGGCAAGGGCGCGACCGATGCGATCCGCAAGGCGGCGGCCGACCTGAATTTTCCGACCGCCTTCCACGCCCGCGTGCGGCTGACCGGGCCGGTGCCGATCGCCAATGAGGAATACGCCACCGTCCAGGACGGCGCGATCACCAACGGCATCGGCACCGTGGTGATCGTGCTGATCATCCTCTGGATGGCGCTGCACTCGGGTAAGATCATCTTCGCGGTGTTCCTCAATCTGTTCATCGGCCTCGCCATCACCACGGCGGTCGGTCTGATGATGGTGGGATCGCTCAACCTGCTCTCGATCGCGTTTGCCGTGCTGTTCGTCGGCCTCGGCGTCGACTTCGGCATCCAGTTCAGCGTGCGCTACCGCTCCGAGCGCTTCAAGAACGACAATCTGACATTGGCGCTGGAGAACGCGGCGCGCCGCTCGGCGGTGCCGCTGTCGCTCGCGGCGATGGCGACCGCCGCCGGCTTCCTCTGCTTCCTGCCGACCGACTACAAGGGCATCTCCGAGCTCGGCAAGATCGCCGGCGCCGGCATGGTGGTGGCGTTCATCTCCAGCATCACGGTGCTGCCGGCGCTGCTCGATCTGCTCAATCCGCCCGGCGAGAAGGAGCCGGTCGGCTACGCCTTCCTCGCGCCGGTCGATCACTTCCTGGAAAAGCACCGCATCCCGATCATCGTCGGCACCATCCTGGTGTCGGTCGCGGGCCTGCCGCTGCTCCACTACATGAAGTTCGACTTCAACCCGATCAATCTGCGCAACAAGAATGCGGAATCGATCGCGACCTTCCTCGACCTGAGGAAGGATCCGAACACCGGCGCCAACGCCATCAACGTGATGACGAACTCGGAGGCCGACGCCAGGAAGATCGAGGCCAAGCTCGAGAAGCTGCCGGAAGTGTCGCGCGTGATGTCGCTCGACAGCTTCGTGCCGGAGGACCAGCCGGCCAAGCTGAAGCTGATCGCGCAGGCGGCCAAGACGCTGGGTCCGGCGCTCAACCCGGATTCGGTCGATCCGGCGCCGTCGGATCAGGAGAACATCGAGTCGCTGAAGAGCTCGGTCGACAGCCTGCGCAAGACCGCGGGCGACGGCAAGGGGCCGGGCGCGGTCGCCGCGCACCGGCTCGCCGACGACCTGCAGAAGCTCGCCGATTCGAACCAGGCCACCCGTGACAAGGCGCAGGAGATCTTCGTTGCGCCGATGAAGATCGTGTTCGAGCAGCTGCGCAACACGCTGCAGGCCCAGACCGTGACGCTGCAGAACCTGCCGCCGGAACTGGTCGCGAGCTGGAAGACCAAGGACGGCCTGATGCGGGTCGAGGTCGAGCCGAAGGGCGACCCGAACGACAACGACAATCTGCGCCGCTTCGCCGACGCGGTGCTCGCCGCCGAGCCGACCGCGATCGGCGGGCCGGTCTCGATCCTCAAATCGGGCGATGTGGTGGTGGATGCGTTCATCCACGCCGGCATCCTGGCGCTGGTGGCGATCAGCGTGCTGCTGTACCTGACGCTGCGGCGGGTGGTCGACGTGCTGCTGACGCTGGTGCCGCTCTTGGTCGCCGGCATCGTCACGCTGGAGATCTGCGTGCTGATCGGCCTGCCGCTCAACTTCGCCAACATCGTCGCGCTGCCGCTGCTGCTCGGCGTCGGCGTCGCGTTCAAGATCTATTATGTCACGGCATGGCGGCAGGGCAGAACGAATCTGCTGCAATCGAGCCTGACCCGCGCGATCTTTTTCAGCGCGCTGACCACGGCAACCGCGTTCGGCAGCCTCTGGCTATCCAGTCATCCCGGAACCGCGAGCATGGGCAAGCTGCTGGCGCTCTCGCTCGTCACGACGCTGGCGGCGGTGTTGCTGTTCCAGCCCGCGCTGATGGGCAAGCCGCGCGAGGTCGCAAAGGAGGGCGATACGGCCGACGACGTCACCTGACGCGTCGGCGCGCCGCTACAGCGCGATGCGATCGGATTGGATCGTCATCGCGCCTTAGGTCGTTTGAGCTAGCGCGTCGGCGTCGGATGCGCGATCTCGGGAAGCAGGCAGATATCGCCGATATCGGCAGCTGAGGCGTTGGCGCCCTGCTTCTGCGCGCTCTTGGCTGCCGTGCCGGTGGTCTTCGGCGCAGCTGCCGTCGATTTCGGCGCGGCACCCTTTGCAGCTGGATTGGCCGCCGGGTTGCCGGCGGCGCTCACCGGGATCGGCGGGCCGACACGCGTCCAGGTCTCGCCGCCGCAGAGGAAACCGAGCACGCAGCCCTGGATCTCGAGCTGGTCGGTTCCGACCGGCTTGATGGTCGAGCTGTAGTGCTGGCCGTCCTTGGCGTTGTAGACCTGACCTTCCCACGCATCGACGCCGGGCTTTTTCTTCATCTCGATCAGGATTGGCATGCCGAGCGTCGGCCGGGTCTGCTTCGCCTGGTCGGGATTGTTCTTGTCGGTGCCGCCGGGGGTTTTTTCCCACGAGACCGCACCCCACATGTTGCCATTGCACTGGGCAACGCGGATGATGGCAACGCCGTCAGCGACCTTCCAGTCGCCAGTGGGGTCCGCAGCCAGTGCCGGTGATACTACGGTGGCCAAAAATAAACTTGAGAGGGCTATTGTGCGCGCGAAAGTTCTTGGGCAGTGCAACATGGTCCAAACCTGTGCTTAAGTCGACGATCCGAGCGGGGGGCAAAACGCCGCTATCGAGCGTTTTATGTTGACGAAATGGCCATCAACCGACGTATGTAACGAATGGTAAGTTCCAATCTAGACGTTTCCGAGATTTTTGTGGAGCGAGAGGGGCAGCGCGGTGCCATGCACACGCGACACCTCAACGAACAGCTCGTTCGCGTTCTCAAAACCATCGGCTACGACGTCGGCTTCCAGAAGGGGCAAGGCCAGTACCTCTACGATCGTCAGGGGGCTCGCTATCTCGATCTATTGAGTGGATTTGGCGTTTTTGCGATTGGCCGGAATCATCCGGCCTTGCGCGAGGCGCTGAAGAGTGTGCTCGACGCCGATCTGCCGAATCTCGTGCAACTCGACGTCTCCACGCTCGCCGGCGTGCTCGCGGAACGCCTTTTGGAACATGTCCCATATCTGGACAAGGTGTTTTTTGCCAATTCCGGCGCCGAGACTGTCGAGGCCGCGATCAAGTTCGCGCGCGCCGCCACCGGTCGCCCCGGCATCGTCTATTGCACGCATTCGTTCCACGGCCTGTCCTATGGCGCGCTGTCGCTGACCGACGACACCAACTTCCGCAGCGGCTTCGAGCCGCTGCTGCCCGGTTGCACCCCCGTTCCCTTCAACGACCTCGAGGCGCTCGAGAAGGCGCTGTCGTCGCGCCAGGTCGGCGCCTTCATCGTCGAGCCGATCCAGGGCAAGGGCGTCAATCTGCCCACCGACGAGTTCCTGCCCGGCGCGCTGGCGCTGTGCCGCAAATACGGCACGCTGTTCATCGCCGACGAGATTCAGACCGGCATCGGCCGCACCGGAAAATTCCTCGCGGTCGAGCATTGGGGCATCGAGCCCGACATGGTGCTGCTCGCCAAGGCGCTGTCCGGCGGCCACGTGCCGATCGGCGCGCTGCTGACCCGCAAGCACATCTTCGACAAGATCTTCAACCAGATGGACCGTGCCGTCGTGCACGGTTCGACGTTCGGCAAGAACGATCTCGCGATGGCCGCCGGCATCGCCACGCTCGATGTCATCAAGCACGAGAAGCTGGTCGAGCAGGCCGCCAAGCGCGGCGCCGAGCTGCGCCTCGCGCTGACCCGGATGGTGCCGGGCTACGAGCTGATGAAGGAAGTCCGCGGCAAGGGCCTGATGATCGGCGTCGAGTTCGGCCCGCCGAAATCGCTGCGGCTGAAGGCGTCGTGGAATCTCTTGGAGACCGCCAACAAGGGCCTGTTCTGCCAGCTCATCACGGTGCCGCTGTTCAAGGATCACAAGATCCTCACGCAAGTCGCCGGCCACGGCCTCCACACCATCAAGCTGCTGCCGCCGCTCACGATCACCGAGGACGACTGCGCCTGGATCGAAAAGGCGTTCGACGAGGTGATCGCCGGCAGCCACAAGGTCCCCGGCGCAATCTGGTCGCTCGGCAAGACCCTGGTCGACAACGCGGTGCGCAAGTCGGCGTAAGCCGCGCTCCTTCATCCGTCATTGCGAGCGAAAGCGAAGCAATCCATCGTGCCGCGTGCGCGGATAGATGGATAGCTTCGCTTCGCTCACAATGACGACACGGGGAAACAGCGCCTGAAACTCACCCCTCCTTGTTGGCGCGCATCGCGCCTTCGAACTTCTCGCCGAACTCGGCGAGCTCGTCGGCGCCGAGATCGCTGACTGCCCAGTAGTTCAGGCCGCGGTCGCTCCAGCGGCGGATGTTGAAGCCCTGCAGGGTCGCGGTCTGCGCCGCGCGCCGCTCGGTGTTTGCGGTCTGCGCCACGAACAAATTGATCACATGCTGGCGCCGCCGATAGACCACGGCGCCGATGGCGCGGGCGTCGACGTAATCGAGCCGGCCGCCGATCAGGGTAAAGCCCTGCGCGGTGAGGTCGATCACCGGCGGCGACACGTCGAGCTTGCCGTTGAACCACGGCTTCACCGTGTGCTGATCGGTCGAGATCACGTCGGTGAGGTGGCCGGCCTGCAGCGAGCGCAGATGCGCCGACACCATTTCGGCCTCGATGCGCTGCGCATCGTCGTTGCGCAGCACGATTGCAACCAGGCCGGTCGCGGCGATCGCCGAGACCGCGGAGCCCATCGCAAAACCGCGCAGCACCGCGCGCCGGTTCGGCAGCGGCTGCACGTTGGCCTGCATTTGCGCCGTTGGCTGCGGTAGCGCCTGTTCGATGCGGCGGCGCAGCTCGAGCGGCGCCTTGTACTGCACGTCGCTCTCGGCCATGGCCTGTCGAATCTCCTGATACTCCTGCATCAGGGCGGCGCAGTGCGCGCAGCCCGCGATATGCGCCTCCACCTCGCGCGCATGGCCGGCGTCGAGTTCGCCGTCGATCAGCGCGTGAAGCAGCACTTCGGCTTCCTCGCATGTCATTTCGCTTGCTCCTGTTCCGCGAGCCAGGCCGATCGCAGCATGGCGCGGGCGCGCGCGAGGCGGGACATCACGGTGCCGACCGGCACCGCGGCGACATCGGCGATCTCGCGGTATGAAAGATGCTGGATTTCCCTGAGCACGAAGGTTTCGCGGAACGGCTCGGCGAGCGCCGCGATCAGCCGGCGCACGGTGTCGCCGTCGAAGCGGCGCAGCAGCTGGCGCTCCGGCGTCTCGGCCGGCTCATTCCACATCGGCGCCTGCTCGGCGCTCTCCGGCAGCTCCTCGACCGGGGCGGGCGCGGTCTTGCGCCGCGCATATTCGGCGCGGCAGACATTGCGCAGGATCGCGAACAGCCACGGCTTCATCGCCGGTCCCCGGTAGCTGTCGAAATGCTTGTACGCCCGCAGGTAACATTCCTGCACCGCATCCTCGGCGTCGGCGGCGTCGCGCAGCAGATAGCGCGCCAGCGTATAGGCGTCGTCGAGGTAGGGCAGCGCGGCTTCGCGAAAGCGCCGCGCCTTTTCGGGATCTTCGTCCGACGCTTTGACAGCCATCGTGTCCTGCCCGGTGTTTTCGGAAGACGGTCGCACCCGGCCGGGGGCGGGAGCCCACCGGCCGGGCAGGGGTGTGATGACCTGGCTCGCCAAATTAGCCAACCTTGATGCTGCCTGTCATGTGCGGATGCAGCGAGCAGAAATACTTGTACTCGCCGGGCGCGGTGAAGGTGAACGAGAAGCTGTCGTCGGTGTCCATGGTCTTGGAGCGGAATTTGCCCGCGCACACCACGGTGTGCGGGATGTCGTCGCGGTTGGTCCAGGTCACGGTGGTGCCGGTCTTGATGTCGAGCTTGGCCGGCTCGAACACGAAGTTGTCGATGTGAATCGCAGTATCGTCGGCGCGGGCCGCGGACACAGGCAGGAGCATGGTCGCGACCGCGGCGATGCCGAAGTCGCGGCGACTGATCGTACTCATCTTCCGTCTTCCCTTCAGCCCTGCAGCGGCGTGTCGATGATCGCGAGCCGCTCGGTGCCCTGCTTGAAGTTGATGCTGGCGACGCCGAGCATGCTGCGCAGCTTGGCATCCTCGACCTTCATCGGGCCGGGCGAGGGCGCCGAGCCCGGCGCCGGCTGCGGGAACGCGGTCGAGCGCGCGGTGTGGAAGGTGACGTTGCCCTCGACCTTCTGCATCACCTGGTGGATGTGGCCGTTGAGCACGGTGACCGAGCCGAACCCCTTGACGTATTCCAGCGCGCGGCCGCCGTCCTCGGTGCCCCAGCCCCATTGCGGATACACCGTCCACAGCGGGATGTGGGCGAACAGCACGATCGGCGTCGACTTGGAGCGGCCCTTGAGGTCGTTCTCCAGCCATTCCAGCTGGTCGTTGCCGAGATTGCCGAGGCCGCCGCCCTTGAGGTCGACGACATTGACGAGGCCGATGAAGTGCACGCCGCCGGCATCGAAGGAATACCAGCCGGCGCCCTTGGTGCCCTTGCCGTAACGCTCCTTGTAGAGCTTGACCTCCTCGTCGATGATGTCGTGCTCGCCCGGCACGTAATGCACGTCGAGCTTGGCCTGCGAGATGATGCGGTCGGCGTCGTCGAACTCCTTGGCCTTCGACAGATGCGTGATGTCGCCGGTGTGGATCATGAACGACGGCTTCATGGGCATGCCGCGAACCTGGTTGATGGCTTCTTCCAAGGTGCCGATGGCGTTCGGATTGGCCGGCTTGTCGAAGCCGACATGGCTGTCGCTGATCTGCAGGAAGGTCATGCCGGCAGGCTCGGCGGCCGCGGCCGAGCCGACGATGCCGAGCGAGCGCGGCACGCCGCCCGAAACTGTCCAGAGCACGCCGGTGCCGGCCCAGGTCATGCATTCCAGCACCTTGCGTCGGCTGACGCCCGTATCGTCGTGATGGTCGTGGTCGTGTCCGCTCATGACAAAGTCTCCCGTGGTCCCCAGGGATTGGGTTTCCGGAGACGTGATTGGAAGCGCCGGGGCTTTATTCCCGTCGGCCTGCGCCGGTCTGAGCGCGGCGATGACGATTTCGTGAGGGCAGCGCGGCCGGCCGCGCGACAGGTGGACGCAACGGCATGATGCGCCGTTGCCGCCGCCATCCGCCGGGTCTATCGCTCCGGCAAAACACGCATCAGGTGGAGGCGACCATGGGAAACATCAGCGGCGGCTGCCATTGCGGCGCGGTTCGATATGAGGTGACGGGGGAACCCATCGTCCATTCGCTGTGCCACTGCACCGACTGCCGGCGCCACGCCGGCGCGCCGATGGTCGGATGGGCGATGTACCCGCAGGAGGCGGTCAAGCTGACCAAGGGCCAGCCCAAGCTCTACAAGTCCTCGGAACATGGACGCCGGCAGTTTTGCGAAAACTGCGGCAGCGGACTTTTCTACACCAATGACAACATCATGCCCGGGCTGATCGATATTCAGAGCGGGACCTATGACGACCCCGACGCGGTGCCGGCCGCCATGCATGTCCAGGTCGCCGAGCGGCTGCGCTGGATGGAAGATGCGCACCGGCTGCCGGCCTTCGAGCGCTTCCCGCCGCAGGCCTAGCGCGAATGCGTGACGGCCGGCCGGGCGGCCGTTGTCCCGGCGCTACAGGCTTGGCCGCAACACGGCTGTCTTGCAACCGTCAGCTTAGTGTCAGCGCCAGGGTGTAAGGGTAGCGCGCTTTATTTTCGTCATTGCTTGGCGTCGCGCGCTTTTTGGCCGGCCGGCTGACGCCGGGCATCGCGACAAGCACGAAGAAACGGTTCCAGTACTGCGTGAGTGGCGTGCCGCCGTCCCCGCGAGGGGACGGCGTTTTCTTTGGGCCGGTGCTAAAGCGTGATGAGATTACGTTGAGCTGGAGCGAGCTGGAGCGGCATTGAAGGTTCACCTCTCCCTTGGGAGAGGTCGATTTGCGCAGCAAATCGGGTGAGGGGTGTCGGTCTATCGAAAGAGCAAGAGCCCTCACCCGGATTGCACCGGACGATGCTTCGCATCGCCGAGCGCAATCCGACCTCTCCCCGACGGGGAGAGGTGAACCGAAACCGCCGCGAGCCGATTCAACCAAAACCCATCCGGCTTTAATCCGGCCGCGCCGCGAATGTCCGAAGCGCTTCGAGCAGCAGTGCCGGCGCCTCCTGCGCGACGCAATGTCCGATGCCGTCAAAGCTCATGCGGCTTGCATGCGGCATCAGCGCTGCGGCGCGGTCGGCCATGATCTTGTAGACCATCCCTGACTGCTCGGCGGTCGCGATGCACACCGGGCAGTTGATCTCGGACAGCCACGAAAACGGATTGCCGCGCGCATCGCCGGCATAGACCTGTTCCATCGCCTCGACGATTGGCCGCAGCAGCGCGGACTCGATCTCCGGCGTGCAGCGCAGCCGCATGCGGCCGTCGTCGAGTTTTGCAAAACCGTTGTTGACATAGGCCCACAGCGACCGCTCGGTCCACGGCGCAAACGCCGGCGCCGTGCGCAGCCGCTGGAACAGCGCGTCGGCGCTGTCGAACTCGGCGCGGCGGCGCAGCGCGCCCTGCACCGATGCGGCCGACATCTCGCTCAGGCCGCCGGGGCGCGGCGTGTGCGGATCCATCACCGTCGGCTCCATCACGAACAGCCGCGCGAAGCGGTCAGGCATCAGCTTGGTCGCGAGCAACAGGTCGGTGGCGCCGGCGCTGTGGCCGATGCCGTAGATGTCATGCAGGTCGAGCGCGTCGACCACGGCGCAGAGGTCGTCGGCGAAATCCCGGAAGTGATAGTGGTCGGCGGATGGCTTGTGGCTCAGCCCGTGGCCGCGGCGGTCGACTGCATAGACGGTGTGATCGGCGGCCAGCGCCTCCGCCACCTCGGTCCAGACCTCGGCCACGAACCCCGTGCCGTGCAGCAGCAGTGCCGGCGGCCTGCCGGGCTCGCCCCATCGCGCCAGCGCGACCGGCGCGTCGGTGTCACCAACGAAGATGCGTTGCGCCTGCGTCATCGCCTGCTATCGCGCATCCTGCAAGATCATCGCGGCGCCCTTTTCGGCGATCATCGCGGTCGGCGTGTTGGTGTTGCCCGAGGTGATGGTCGGCATCACGGAGGCATCGGCGATACGCAGGCCGTGCAGGCCGTAGAAGCGCAGGCGCTCGTCGACCACGGCCAAGGGATCGTTGGCCGTACCCATCTTCGCGGTTCCGACGGGGTGGAAGATCGTGGTGCCGATGTCGCCGGCGGCCTTGGCCAGCGACGCATCGTCGTCGCCGACGGACGGGCCGGGCAAGAATTCCTCCGGCTGATATTTTTCCAGCGCCTTCTGCTTCATCAGTTTTCGCGTGGTGCGGATCGCGTCGGCCGCGACCTGGCGGTCGTCCTCGGTCGACAGATAATTCGGCGCGATCGCCGGCTTGTCGTCCACCGCGGCCGAGCGGATCCGCACCGTGCCGCGCGAGGTCGGCTGCAGATTGCAGGCGCTGACCGTGATCGCGGGGAAGCGATGCAAGGGATCGCCGAACTTATCGAGCGACAACGGCTGCACGTGAAACTGGATGTTGGCGCGCGAGCGCGTCGGATCGGAGCGGGTGAAGATGCCGAGCTGCGACGGCGCCATGGTCAGCGGACCGCGGCGGCGCACCGCATAGTCGAGCCCCATCAGGCCGCGGCGGAACAGATTGTAATAGGTCTCGTTCAGCGTGCGCACGCCGCTCACCTTGTAGATCGCGCGCTGCTGCAGATGGTCCTGCAGATTGCGGCCGATGCCCTGCACATCGACGACGATGTCGATGCCGAGCGGCGACAGCCATTCCGAGGGGCCGATGCCGGAACGCTGCAGCACCTGGGTGGTGCCGATCGAGCCGGCGCAGAGAATCACTTCGCCCCTGGCGCGCGCCTCGATCGTCTCGTCGCCCTGGCGGAACTGGACGCCGGCGGCGCGGCCGCTCTCGATCACCAGGCGGTCGACCAGCACGTTGGTCTCGAGCCGGAGGTTGTGGCGGTTCAACACCGGCTTGAGGAAGCCGCGCGCCGACGACCAGCGCCGGCCGCGCTTCTGGTTGACGTGGAAATAGCTGGTGCCTTCATTGTCGCCGGTGTTGAAGTCGGGGATCCGCTTGATGCCCATCTCCTCCGCGGCGTCGCCGACCGCGTCCAGAATCTGCCACGACAGCCGCGGCGCCTCGATGCGCCAGCCGCCGCCGACACCGTGATGCTCGCTGGCGCCGAGGAAGTGATCCTCGAGCCGCTTGAACGCCGGCAGCACGTCGCTGTAGCTCCAGCCGGCGAGGCCAAGCTGCCGCCAGTGATCGTAGTCCGCGGCCTGTCCGCGCATCGAGATCATGGCGTTGATCGCCGACGAGCCGCCGATCACCTTGCCGCGTGGATAGGCGAGCGCGCGGCCGTTGAGGCCGGGCTCGGCCTCGGTCTTGAACATCCAGTCCGAGCGCGGATTGCCGATCGCAAAGAGATAGCCGACCGGGATGTGAAACCAGATCCAGTTGTCGTTGCCGCCGGCCTCCAGCAGCAGCACGCGCTTGGTCGGATCGGCCGACAGGCGGTTGGCCACGATGCAGCCCGCCGTGCCCGCGCCGACGATAATGTAGTCGTAATCACCCTCGAGCCTTCGCGGCATGTCCTCATTCCCGGCAAACGTCTGTTGTTGGACGACTATTAGGCAGACGCAGCCGGTTGAGACAAGCCCGGCCGATGCAGCCGGGCGTGCGCTGGATGATCAGGGCGTTGCTTGCGCCGGATGTCGACGCAACGGTGCTGCGCTCCCTCGCCCCGTTCTCTTGTCTCGCCGAAGCCCGCCTTCGGGCGAAGGCGGATGCGGGGAGAGGATTGGGGTGAGGGGCTGTCTCCGCATCAGCGGAGGTAGCTGCGTTCGCGGAGGCTCCCCCTCACCCGGAACGCATCTGCGATGCGTTCCGGCCTCTCCCCGCAGGCGGGGAGAGGCGAAGTGGGGCCGTTCCCGCGAATTGCGCGATGTGCGCTAGCTTGTTGGAAACTCCAGCATCGCTTCACCGGCGGCGACGGTTTCGCCGCGCTGGTTCTGCACGGCGACGTCGACTACGACCCAGCGCGACTTGGCGGTGGTCTGCTTGGCCTTGATGGTGCCGGCGGGGCGGATGGTGTCGCCGGGCTTCACCGGCTTCAGCCAGCGCGTCTCCAGCCGGCGATGGATCGCGCCCGCGGGCGTTGCCCAGTCGGTCAGCATGCGCGTGATCAGGCCAAAATTGTTCATGCCGTGCATGATGATGCCGCCGAAATTGGTCTTGCCGAAATCGCCCTTCATGTAGTCGTCGTCGAGATGCAGCGGGTTGTAGTCGAGCGAGGCATCGCAGAACAGGCGGATGGATTCGCGTGACACGGCAAACGCCGGGCCCTCGATGCTGTCGCCGGCCTTGAGGGAATCGAAATTCGCTGGGGTCATCGTGGGCTCCTCACATCGGACGGATGGTCTGGCCGCGACCCGAGCAGATCACGTCGCCATGCTGGTTGAAGAAGACGTTGTCGTGCACCACGAACAGCCGCTCGCGTTTGATGAACTTGTCGAGCGCGCGGGCCTGCAGGGTGATGGTGTCGCCGGGGCGGGCCGGGATGTTGTAGCTCCAGGACTGTCCGGCGTTGACGGTGCCGGGCGAGCGCATCCAGTCGTCCGCAGGCGTGCAGGCGAACATCAGGAGGATGTGGATCGCGGGCGGCGCGACCAGCCCGCCATAGGGGCCGGCCTTCGCTGCAGCTTCGTCGAGATAGAGCGGGTTGGTCTCGCCGACCGCGCGGCAATACAGCGCGATCGCCTCCTGCGTCAGCCTGTAGGGCAGCGTCTTGCGCGGTTCGCCGGGAACGATCTCGTCCCACATCTTGCGCAGCTTCGCGTCCTTCCAGAAATCGGTTTCGAACGAGCCGGCCGCAGAACTTTCTGCTTGCGCCATCGTGCCTCCTCCTGCTGCGCCGCAGATCCACGGCCAGATGATCTTGGCCTAGAGCATCACATGCGATAGCCCGGGCGACGGGGCATTTGCGCAATTTCGGAATATTGGAAGGGTACTGGTGACTTGCCCGACGTGTCAAGTGCCTGGTCGAGCGCCAGCTGCCGGCTACTTTGCATGGGGTTGTTTTTCGGCATTTTGGCAATGGGTGTCAGATCGGCGCGGAATGCGGCCGACGAAGGCAGTGATCCTGGCCGCTCCATCACATTTTGCGAATACGGGCCCCGGGCTGCGGCATGCCACCATCTGTTGGGTGGATCGGCTCTTGCATGCTAGACAAGACACTGTCGTCCAACCCCGAGGTCCGAACTCACATGCCCATCGTCAACCGCGTCGCCGATCTGCAACCCGATATCCAGGCCTGGCGCCGCGACATCCATGAGAATCCCGAACTGCTCTACGATGTGCACCGCACTGCATCATTCGTGGCCGACCGGCTCAGGGAGTTCGGCTGCGACGAGGTCGCGACCGGCCTCGGCAAGACCGGCGTGGTCGGGGTGATCAAGGGCAGGAAGGGACCCGCCAAGGGCGACGTCAAGGTGATCGGCCTGCGCGCCGACATGGATGCGCTGCCGATCGAGGAACAGACCAACCTGCCATACGCCTCGAAGACGCCGGGCAAGATGCACGCCTGCGGCCATGACGGCCACACCGCGATGTTGCTCGGCGCGGCGCGCTATCTCGCCGAGACGCGCAATTTCGCCGGCGATGCTGTGGTGATCTTCCAGCCGGCCGAGGAGGGCGGTGCCGGTGCCGCCGCCATGATCAAGGACGGCCTGATGGACCGCTTCGGCATCGAGCAGGTCTACGGCATGCACAACGGTCCGGGGATTCCGATCGGCTCGTTCGCGATCCGCTCCGGCCCGATCATGGCCGCGACCGATGCGATCGACATCAAGATCGAGGGCCACGGCGGCCACGCCGCGCGGCCGCACAAATGCATCGATTCCGTGCTGGTCGGCGCGCAGCTCATCACCGCGCTGCAACAGATCGTCGCGCGCACCATCGATCCGCTGGATTCAGCCGTGATCTCGATGTGCGAATTCCACGCCGGCAACGCCCGCAACGTGATCCCGCAGACCGCGGAGCTGCGCGGCACCGTGCGCACCCTGACCAAGGAGGTCCGCGAACTGGTCGAGAAGCGGGTGCGCGAAGTGGTCGACGGCGTCGCCAAAATGACCGGCGCCAAGATCGATCTCACCTACGAGCACGGCTATCCGGTCACCGTCAATCACGATGCGCAGACCGAATTCGCCTCCCGCATCGCGCGGGAGGTGGCGGGCGAGGCCAATGTGCACGAGATGCCGCCGCTGATGGGCGCAGAGGACTTCTCCTACATGCTGGAAGCGCGCCCCGGCGCTTTCATCTTCTGCGGCAACGGCGACAGCGCCGGCCTGCACCACCCCGCCTACAATTTCAACGACGAGGCGATCGTGTTCGGCACCTCGTATTTCGTCAAGATCGTGGAGAACGCGCTGGCGGCGTGAGGGCTCGGTGCTGCCCTCCCAACCGTCATTGCGAGCGAAGCGAAGCAATCCATCGCACCGCTTGCCGGGCATGGATTGCTTCGGCGCTTTGCTTCTCGCAATGACGGCCGTCGCCCCCGTGTCGCCGGCTCACGCGCTGGATTGTGCGAAGGCACCCGCGCGTGTCGACAAAGTGATCTGCGCGTCGCCTTCTCTGCGGAAGGCCGACGCCGCGATGAGCGCGGCCTATTTCAAGCTGCTTCGCGCAACCACGGACCGCGAATTTCACGACGCATTGATCCGCAGCCAGCGGCGATGGTTGGAGGTGCGTTCGCAAGGCGCCCGCGGATCTCAGGAGGATGACGATGTAGAAATAGCGGAGCGCGAGGCGCTGTTGAAGGTGACGCGCGACCGCATGAAGAGCCTGCAGACCGGCGAACTGGTCCGCAGAATGGAGCGACAGCGGGGTGTCGCGTCCAAGGACAGCGGCGGCGCGTTCGCCGGATACAAGACGGCCTGCTATCTGCTGCCGCCACCTCATGGCTGGGTTTACGGCTGCTTTGGCGAGGGCCGCCGCCAAAACAGCGACAGGATTTGCAGCGTCGAACTGACTTGGGCGACCGGTCACGGGACTGAATACCGGACTGTCAGCATCGTGAAAGACGGTGCCCCCAAGCCGGTAGCGACTTGCTCAATCGGCTACGCCGAGACGACCGAGCGATGCCCGGACGCCGACGACGATGCTGAACTCAAGGCCAATGCGCGCTGGAATACGAATCCGGTTCCTTCCAACGAACGGCCGACACCGCACGCAAGTGATCTCTGGAAATACGACCCCGATACGTCTGTTGAGCTGGCTGACCAGGAGTGGATGCGCGACTGCCTGTCCGCCGCGACCTATCCGCCCGCGGATGTGAACCGCGCCGATCCCGCCCCGAAGAAGCCGTGATGGCCGCGTCGAACGCGATGGCGATGTGAGTGGTCCCCAAAGCAAAAGGCCCGCGCCGGTGGCGCGGGCCTTCGCATCTGTGAGCCGTGGCTCGCGCGGGATCAGAACACCCGGGCGAAGATCACGTAGAGCACGCCGGACAGCAGGATCGCGGCGGGCAGCGTCAGCACCCAGGCCATCACCATGTTGCGGATGGTGGCGACCTGCAGGCCGGAGCCGTTGGCCGCCATCGCACCGGCGACGCCCGACGACAGCACGTGGGTGGTGGACACCGGCAGGCCGAACACGTCGGCGGCGCCGATGGTGGCGGCGGCGACCAGCTCGGCCGAGGCACCCTGCGCGTAGGTCAGGTGGGTCTTGCCGATCTTCTCGCCGACGGTGACGACGATGCGCTTCCAGCCGATCATGGTGCCGAGGCCGAGCGCGATCGCGACCGCAACCTTCACCCAGGTCGGGATGAACTTGGTGGCGCTGTCGAGCGAGGCCTTGTAGGCGTTCAGGGTCGCGACCTCTTCCTTGTTGAGATCGTTTTCCTTGTCCTTCATCAGGAAGCGGATCGCTTCCGAGGTCAGATACATGTCGTTACGGGTGTTGCCGACGGCTTCCGACGGCACCTTGTTGAGCGAGCCGTACTTCTGCACCTGGTCGCCGATGTCCTTCACCAGCACCGACAGCGAGGGATAGGTGCCTTCGCTGATGTGGTGCGAGGAGACGTACTGCGTCACCGCCGGACGGGGATCGCCGATGATGTTGTGGCCGGCGCCCTTGGTCGCGATCACCTTGGAGGCGGCCTCCGAGGTCTGCTGGAACTTGACCACCTGGCTGTCCGGCAGCGCGCGGTTCAGCGCGTAGGCGGTCGGCACGGTGCCGATCAGGATCAGCATGATCAGGCCCATGCCCTTCTGGCCGTCGTTGGAGCCGTGGGCGAAGCTGACGCCGGTGCAGGTCAGGATCAAGAGGCCGCGGATCCAGAGCGGCGGCGCCTTGTGACCCTCAGGGGCGGCATACAGCGCCGGGTTCTTGACGATCATCTTGAGCAGCAGCAGCAGCACGGCGGCGCAGATGAAGCCGACCAGCGGCGACAGCAGCAGCGCGTAGCCGATCTCGGTCGCCTTGCCCCAGTCCACGCCCGAGGTGCCGTCGCGGCCGCGCAGCAGCGCGTTGGCGACGCCGACGCCGATGATCGAGCCGATCAGCGTGTGCGAGGAGGAGGCCGGCAGGCCGAAATACCAGGTGCCGAGATTCCACAGGATCGCGGCGATCAACAGCGCGAACACCATGGCGAAGCCGGCGCTGGAGCCGACCTGCAGGATCAACTCCACCGGCAGCAGCGAGACGATGCCGAACGCCACCGCGCCGCTCGAGGTCAGCACGCCGAGGAAGTTGAACAGGCCGGACCACATCACCGCGGCTTCCGCCGGCAGCGAGTGGGTGTAGATCACGGTGGCCACCGCGTTGGCGGTGTCGTGGAAGCCGTTGACGAACTCGAAGCCGAGCGCGATCAGCAGCGCAACGAGCAGCAGAATGTAGGGCAGGTAGGAGGTGACCCTGGTGCCGGTGGCATCGACGTCGGCGTAGATGCTGTAGGCAACGTACAAGAGCCCCACGGCAAGAATGCCGAAGAAGATGATCATGGTGAGCGGGTTAAAACCCTTGTCGAGATTGGGCCGTGACGCCGGTTGGATCGGCGCTCCGTCGGCCATCGAAGAATTGGCTGTAATATCGGTCATTCTGACGCCCCTCACATACAGTGTGAGGCCCAGTTTTGACTGAGGGACTTGAAGGTTAGATGACAGTAGCAACGTTGATTTGTGCAGCTGCAGCAAGCATCTGGGCGGGCGCCGCGCTCGATGCGCTGAATCTTCGTGCTTCCCCTTGATAACGTTCGCACAGTCTGAGCGTCGTGGCCGCACGCGCCGCATCACGTCATGAATATTGCCATGAAACACGCGCCGCCATCCGGCGCAGATCGCGCCCGTGGCGGGAAACGGCGGCATCGCGGGGAGGGGGCGGAAGCGAGGTCGCGCGCCGCGCAGCTGGGGCTAGTCGAACCGTGCGGCGCGCGAACCTCAGGGAACGTCATGGCGTGAACATGACGCCCGATCCTTGGAAATGCTATCGTAGCACAGATCAATTAAAGGTTGTAGTGGTTTGTGAGTCTTTATAACATTCTCACCAACGGTCTCACGCAAGCGTTGGTTCTACAGGGATTCCATACGGTTGCATGTCACGCGGCGTGCGCCGCGCGGCGCAGCAGGCCCGCCGCGATTTTTAGATCGTCTATAAAACGCTGATACTCCCGCGCCTTGGCCTCCTCATCCGGCAGTCTTAGCAAATAGGAGGGGTGCACGGTCACGAGCACCTTGGTTCCATCGTGCTCGATCGGACGGCCGCGGTTTTTGTTGATCGGCGTGATCTTGCCCAGCACGCTTTGCGCCGCAGTGGCGCCGAGCGCCACCACGAGGTCGGGCTTGATGGCGGCGAGCTCGCGTTCGTACCATTGCCGGCAGGCGCGGATCTCCGGCGTGTTCGGCTTCTGGTGCAGCCGGATTTTTCCGCGCGGCACGAATTTGAAATGCTTTACCGCGTTGGTGACATAGACTTTGCGGCGATCGATGCCGGCCTCCTCCAGCGCGCGATCGAGCATCAGTCCGGCCGGGCCGACGAAGGGTTTTCCGGCGAGATCTTCCTTGTCGCCGGGCTGCTCGCCGACCAGCATCATCGACGCGGTCTGCCGGCCCTCGCCGAACACGGTCTGGGTCGCGTCTTTCCACAGCGGACAGGCGCGGCAATCGGCGGCCTCCTGGCGTAGCGCCGCAAGCGTGTCGTGGGCCTCTCGTCTCGCCATCGGCTCATCCTGCCGTTGCTGCTCGGGCTGACGCGGCTCCGTCGCCTTGCGGGCGATGAAGGGGCCGCTCGTCATTCGCATCGCGTCTTCGATTAGGGGCCTAATGATCGAATCCTCAGGCAGGTTCCTCCAATAGGCCTGCGGCGCCTCCATCAGTTTCAGTCGCGCCGGATTGAACAGGCCGCTGCCATGCCGCCGCCAGGCTTCCTCGAGCTTCTCCTCGCTCGGCACTTCGGCCTTGTCGATGCCTGATGTGATCGAGATCGCATGGCCATCCCAATGCGCCGACACGTCGGGGGTCAGGATCGACCACGGCATGTCGGCGAAGCGGCTGGCGAAGAACGGCGCGGCGCATTCGACGATGTGATGCTCGGGCTCGAACCAGGCGACGTAATGCGCGTTCTGCTCGCGGCCGATCTCGCGGAAGCGGAGCAGCGCGTGCATCCTGTCGATGTCGCGATAGACCGCGCGCGCCATCGCGTTGGCCTCGGCGACATCAGGATCGGTGGTCGCGCCGAGCAGATCATGATGGCTGCGCAGCCGCCACAGCAGGCGATAGAGCAGGGCGAAGCGCTCGCGGCTTTGATGCAGGATCGTGGTCCGTGCCAGCTCGACGAAGGTGGCGGGCACGTTGAACGCCTGCGGCGCATCGGGCAGATCGTCGATGCCGAATGCGGCACACGATCCGACCGCACCGCGCACCGTCCACGTGACGTCGGATGGCTTCACCGCATTCACCGCCAGGCGCCGCGCGGCCTTGCGCCAGCCTTCGAAATCGGTGTCGCTGTCGAGCGTGATGATGCGCATGCAATTGCTCCGTTGTCGTCACGCCGTCGTTTCGAGCGCCCGCGGCCGATGCCGCGGGGAGGCACTGCGTCCGGTTCGGATCAGTCCTGAATCCCTTTGATTCCGCTGATGAATCGGAGAGCCCACCAATCCGGTTGACTCCGCCGGCCCTGTTAGCTTTATATTAGAACATATCATGAACAAATGAGCCAGTCCCTGGTTCTCTGTTCAGACCAGTGACGGCCTCAAAATTTTGATTGGGAAGGAGCGGCGCATCATGAACGGCGCACGCATGAGTACGCTTGCGTCCCTGCGCGGCAGCATCGCGCGCATCGAGGCGCCCATCGACGCGGGGTTGGATGCGGGTCTGTCGAACCGCATCGCGCTCGGCCACCCCAGTGCTGACGCGATGCTGCACGGCGGGCTGGCGCCGGCCACCCTGCATGAGGTGTTCGCCGACGGCCATCAAGCGGGAGCTGCGACCGGCTTCATCACGGGGCTGGCCGGACGGCTGTCGCCGCGCAAGCCGCTGGTCTGGGTGCGGCAGGATTTTTCCGATGTTGAAAACGGCGCGCTGTCGATGAGCGGGTTGTGCGAGCTCGGCCTCGATCCGCGCCTGCTCGTCACCGTGCGCGCCGCCGATGTCGATGCCGCCTTGCGCACCGCGGCCGACGCGCTCGCCTGCGATGCGCTTGGCGCGGTCGTGATCGAGATCTGGGGCAATGTGCGCCAGCTCGACCTCGTCGCCAGCCGCAAGCTGACGCTCGCCGCGCAAGCCTCCGGCGTGTCAGCGCTGCTGCTGCGGATCGCAGCGACGCCGATCCCCTCGACCGCGGAGACGCGCTGGATCGTGCGCGCCGCGCATTCGCCGCCGGGGTCCTCCGCTAGCGCCTGGGGCGCGCCGCGCTTCGACGCCCAACTCGTGCGCAACCGTCATGGCCCGGTCGGGCGATGGATCATGGAATGGAAATGTGATGAGTGCCAGTTCAGTGAACCGCCGGCGTATCCTCAGCCTCTGGCTGCCACGCCTGCCCATCGATCGCATCAAGCGCCAGCTCGCGCAGTCCGTCTCGCAAGCTGATGCTTCATGTGAGGTGAGCACACCGGTAGGGCTCTCTCCCCCCTTGCGGGGGAGAGTTGGAGAGAGGGGTACCACGGACGCCGGCGTATGCGGCTCACCCCTCTCCCTAACCTCGAGAGCGAGCTCCGCTCGCCTCGGACCCCGCAAGGGGGGAGGGAACCCATCCGCTGGTGCGTCCCTCACGGATGAGATGGCAAACGCTTCTTCTTGTGAGGCGAGCACATCGGCCGGGCTCCCTCTCCCGCTTGCGGGGGAGGGTTGGGGTGGGGGTCTCTCCACGAGTCCCGCTGAGGAGAGAGCCCCCACCCGGATCGCATCTCGCGATGCGATCCGGCCTCCTCCGCAAGCGGGAGAGGCAAGGGAAGACATCCCCAGCGTGGTCGTGGCAAAGGATCACAACGCCATCCTGCTGCATTCCATCGACGAGGCCGCGGTGCATGCCGGGCTGTCGATCGGGCTGCCGCTCGCCAATGCGCGCGCGATCTGCCCGGAGCTGACCGTCTACGACGCCGATCCCGCCGCCGACAGCAAGACGCTGAACGACATCGCCGACTGGTGCGACCGCTTTACGCCGCTGGTGGCGCTCGATCCACCCTATGGCCTGTTCCTCGACATCACCGGCTGCGCGCATCTGTTCGGCGGCGAGCGCGCGCTGCTGCAGATCGTCACCAATGCGCTGCGCCAGCGCGGCTTTGCCGTCAGCGCGGCGATATCAGGCACCTCGATCGCGGCGCGCACGCTGACGCGCTGCGCCTCGGGAACGATCGTGGCCGACGGCGAGGAGGCGGCGGCGGTCGGCCCGCTGCCGGTGTCCGCACTCGGCGCCGATCCCGCCATCATCACCGGCCTGCGTCGCGCCGGCTTGAAGACCATCGGCGATGTCGCCGCGCGCGCGCCGCACGAGATCTCGGCGCGGTTTGGCGCCGCCTTCACCACCTTGCTCGGCCACGCGCTCGGGCGCGGCGATGCCCCGATCAGCCCGCGCAAGCCGCTGCCCGATTACATCGTCGAGAAGCGCTTTCCCGAACCTGTTGCCACCGACACTGTGATCATGCTGACGCTGCAAAGCCTCGCCAAAATGCTGGTCGCGGCGATGGACAAGCAGGGCAAGGGCGCTCGGCAGCTGGAAGCGAGCTTCTTCCGCACCGACGGCGCGGTACGCAGCATCATGGTCGAGACCGGGCGTCCGGTGACGCAGCCCGAGCTGATCGACCGCCTGTTCCGCGAGCGGCTCGAGGCGCTCAATGATCCGCTCGATCCTGGCTTCGGCTTCGATCTCATTCGTCTCGCCGCCGGGCGTACCGAGATCGTGGTGCAGCAGCAGCGCGACCTCGACGCCAACGTGCACGATAATGACCAGCTGTCGGCGCTGATCGACCGCATCGCCGCCCGCATCGGCGGCAAGCGCGTCGTCGTGCATCTGCCGCTGGAAAGCCATATCCCGGAGCGTGCAGCGCTCGCCGTGCCGGCGCAGCATCATCTTGCCGCCGCCAGCGCCGCGGCCTGGCCGGAACGCGTCACCGGCGAGCCGCCGCTGCGGCCGTTGCGACTGTTCGAGCGGCCCGAGCCCATCAAAGTGCCGTTCGCGACCGTGCCCGACGGTCCGCCGCATCAGTTCACCTGGCGGCGCGCGCTGCATGCGGTGGTGCGGGTCGAGGGCCCCGAGCGCATTGCGATGGAATGGTGGAAGCGGGACGGCGGGTCGCTGACGCGCGACTATTTTCGCGTCGAGGATGCCGAGGGCCAGCGCTTCTGGATTTTTCGCGACGGTCTCTATGAGAGCGAGCTGAAGGACGACGACGGCGAGCCAAGGCCGGCCAACTGGTATGTGCACGGGCTGTTCGCATGAAGGCGCCATCCGGAATTCAGCGAATTCCAGACTATGCCGAGATCGGCATCACCAGCAATTTCTCCTTCCTGCGCGGCGGCTCCGATCCGCGCGCCTATGTGCATCAGGCGAGCGAGCTGGGAATTCCCGTGATCGGCATCGCTGACCACAACACGCTGGCCGGCGTGGTGCGCGCCTACAAGGAGCTCGATAGCGACAAGGTTTTGCATCCGCCAAAACTCCTGATCGGCGCCCGCATCGTCTTCATCGACGGCACGCCTGACATTCTGGTCTACCCACGCGACCGCGCCGCCTATGGCCGGTTGTGCCAGTTGCTCACCCGCGGCAAGCGCGGCGATGATATCGTGCGGATCGAGAAGGGTGATTGCCGTCTCACGCTGTCCGATCTCATCGAGTTCGCCGAGGGCCAACTGCTGGTGCTGGCGCTGCCGCATCGCTTCGACGCGGCAAAGGCGCTCGACCTGCTCGCGCAACTGAAAGCCAGTGCTGCCGACGGCGTTTGGCTTGCCGCAAGCCTGCTCTACCGCGGCGACGACAGGCGCCGCCTGGCGCGGCTGCATGCGCTCGCCGCGGAGGCCGATGTGCCGCTGCTCGCCACCAACGAGGTGCTCTACCATCATCCGGCGCGTCGCCCGCTGCAGGACGTGCTGACCTGCATCCGCGAGAAGACCACCATCGAGGCTGTTGGTCGCAAGCTCGAGGCCAATGCCGAGCGGCATCTCAAGCCGGCGCATGAGATGATCAGGTTGTTCCGCGACTGGCCGGAGGCGATCGCCGAGACCATGCGCTTCGCCGCGCGCATCGACTTCTCGCTCGACCAGCTCAAATACCAGTATCCCGACGAGCCGGTGCCGCCGGGCAAGACCGCGCAGCAGCATCTGGAGGACCTGACCTGGGCCGGCGTCGACACCTATTTCGACGGCCAGATCGACGACAGACTGCGCGCCACCCTCAACAAGGAGCTCGCGCTGATCGCCGAGCTGAAATACGCGCATTACTTCCTCACCGTGCACGACATCGTACGTTACGCGCGCAGCCAGGGTATTTTGTGCCAGGGGCGGGGCTCGGCGGCGAATTCGGCCGTCTGCTACGTGCTCGGCATCACCTCGGTCGATCCGACCAAGGTCGATCTGTTGTTCGAGCGCTTCATCTCCAAGGAGCGGCTGGAGCCGCCCGATATCGACGTCGATTTCGAGCACGTCAGGCGCGAGGAGGTGATGCAATATGTCTACCGCCGCTACGGCCGCCACCGCGCCGCTGTTATCGCCACCGTCATCCATTATCGCCCGCGCAGCGCGATCCGCGACGTCGGCAAGGCGCTCGGGCTGACTGAGGACGTCACCGCGGCGCTCGCCGACACCGTGTGGGGCAGCTGGGGCAAGGGCCTCAACGAGATGCAGGTGCGGCAGGCTGGCCTCGATCCGAAGAATGCGATGATCAACCTCGCGGTCGAGCTCGCCACCGAGCTGATCGAGTTTCCCCGCCACCTCTCGCAGCATGTCGGCGGCTATGTGTTGACCCAGGACCGGCTCGACACCTATGTGCCGATCGGCAATGCCGCGATGGACGACCGCACCTTCATAGAATGGGACAAGGACGACGTCGACGCGCTCAACATGATGAAGGTCGACGTGCTGGCGCTGGGCATGCTGACCTGCATCCGCAAATGCTTCGATCTGATCGACCTGCACAAGAACGAGCGTTGGGAACTCGCCACCGTCCCGCAGGACGACAAGCGCGTCTACGACATGTTGTGCCGCGGGGAGTCGCTCGGCGTGTTCCAGGTCGAGAGCCGCGCCCAGATGAACATGCTACCGCGCCTGAAGCCGCGCACCTTCTATGATCTCGTCATCGAGGTCGCAATCGTCCGCCCCGGCCCGATCCAGGGCGACATGGTGCATCCCTATCTGCGCCGGCGGAACGGCGTCGAAAAAGAGACCTATCCATCGCCGGCGCCCGAGCACGGCCCACCGGACGAGCTCTACAATGTTCTGCACAAGACGCTCGGCGTGCCGCTGTTCCAGGAGCAGGCGATGCGGATCGCGATCGAGGCGGCAAAGTTCACCTCCGAGGAGGCCAACGGCCTGCGCCGCTCGATGGCGACCTTCCGCAACCTCGGCACCATCGGCACTTACGAAGAGAAGCTGGTCGGCAACATGGTCGCGCGCGGCTACTCGCCCGACTTCGCCCGCAGCTGTTTTGACCAGATCAAGGGCTTTGGCAGTTACGGCTTCCCGGAAAGTCACGCCGCCAGCTTCGCGCAGCTCGTCTACATCTCCTCATGGCTGAAGCACCATCACCCCGACGCCTTCTGCTGCGGCCTGCTCAATTCGCAGCCGATGGGCTTTTACGCCCCGGCCCAGATCGTCGGCGACGCCCGCAAGAACGGCGTCACCGTGCGCGAGGTCGACGTCTCCTACAGCTTCGCGCAGAACACGCTGGAAAAGCGCGACGGAAAATATTGCGCGGTGCGGCTGGGTTTTCGCCAGATCGACGGTTTCCATTGGCTCGATGAGGATGAGGAGAGGCTGAAGCGCGATCAGGCGTTGCGAAGGATGCAAAGCGTAAATGTGCGTGCGTCAGGGAGGCACGAACGGTTGGGCTCTCTCCCCCCTTGCGGGGGAGAGTTGGAGAGAGGGGTAAGCCACGACCACCGCCCGTGCGGCTTACCCCTCTCCCTAACCCTCAAGGGGGGAGGGAACCCACCCACCTCCCGCGTGGCCTTGGATGGAGATGAACCCGACTGGGCCGACCGCATCGTCGCCGCGCGCAACCGAAAACCTTTTACCTCGCTGGAAGAGTTCGCGCGCGACACCGGCTTGCCGAAACGCGCGCTGATCCTGCTTGCGGATGCCGATGCGTTCCGTTCGCTCGGGCTCGACCGTCGCGAGGCGTTGTGGGCGGTGCGGCGGCTGCCCGACGACGTGCCGCTGCCGCTGTTCGAGGCGGCAGTCGCGCGCGAGCAGCCGGATGAGGGCGCTCAGCCGCTGCCGGAGATGCCGCGCCCCGAGCAGGTGGTCGCCGACTATCAGACCATCCGCCTGTCGCTGAAGGGCCATCCGATGGAATTTCTGCGCGAGATGTTTACGAAAGAGCGCGTGGTCGCCTGCCACACCATCAACCGCGACAGCGACCGCCGCCGCGTCCGTTGCGCCGGCGTGGTGCTGGTGCGGCAGCGGCCGGGCAGCGCCAAGGGCGTCGTGTTCATGACCCTGGAGGACGAGACCGGCATCGCCAACATCGTGGTGTGGCCGAAGGTGATGGAGCAGTACCGCAAGGAGGTGATGGGCGCGCGCCTGATCCTGGTCGAGGGCTACATCCAGAGCAGCCCGGAAGGCGTCACTCATCTGGTGGCGCAGCGCATGATCGACCGCTCCCACGATCTGATCGGCCTCGCCAACGAATCTCTCTCGCGCAAGCACCCGGTGCCTGCAGGTCCCGCGCTGATCGAGCCGCTCAACGATGACCGCCGCGACCACGCCGACACACCGGCGCAGAAAATCCGCCACCCCCGCAACGTCCGCATCCTGCCGCCGTCACGGGATTTTCATTGAGGCAGACGAGATGGCTGTGACGCATGGAGATCTAATACCGTCATCCTGAGGTGCGAGCCTCTTCGGCGAGCCTCGAAGGATGAATCGGCCCCGCTGGTGGCCGTCGATCCTTCGAGGCTCGCAAGAGCTCGCACCTCAGGATGACGGGACTGACCGTAGCGCGCATATGCACATCTGGCCGCCCGCTACTCCACTGCCGCCCCGACCGGTGGCCCACCCGGCGGGCGGTGCAGGAAGGTGAGCGAGGCGTAGGCGCCGACCCAGGAGCCGGCGGCGGCGAAGGCGACGTAGACCCAGTTCTCGGTGTAGCTGATCACCGCATAGGAGGAGAGCAGATACCAGATGCTGCTCCAGGTTGCCGCCGGCACCCGCTTGCGGGCGACCACCGCCGAGGTGAACATGACATAGACGGCATCGGTGCCGGCGGTTGCGAGGAAGACGGCGCCGGCGGTGAGGGGATCGATGACAGCCATTGCAACTCCTGTTCAGGTCGGGCAGAGCGGGACATGACGAGACAATAAGACTCCGCCTTTTTGTCATCATGCTCGGGCATAGAACAACCGCAAAGGGAAACGCGCATGCAAAACGTCAATGACATCCTCGCCGGGATCTGGACCGGCGCCGGCGGCGCAGCGTCCGCACTCGATATGGTCAAGCTGACCGGCAGTGAGCCGCAACTGCCGTCGACGTTTCGCGTCGGCGCGGCGGCACAGGTCTCGATCGCCGCGGCCGGTCTTGCCGCCGCCGAGATCTGGCGGGCGCGCACTGGCGCGACCCAGCAGGTCGCGGTCGACATGCGCCATGCCGTCGTCGAATGCCGCAGCGAGCGCTATCTGCGCGTCGACGACAAGCCGCCGCCACCGACCTGGGACAAGATCGCCGGCGTCTACCGCGTCAAGGACAACCGCTTCGTCCGCCTCCACACCAACTTTCCGCATCATCGCGAGGCCGTCTGCAAGGTCCTGAACTGCAACGCCGAGCGTGACGACGTCCAGGCCGCGCTCATGCAGTGGGACGGCGAGGCGTTCGAGACCGCGGCCTATGCGAGCGGCGGTGTCGTCGCCCTGATGCGCTCATATGATGAATGGTCGGCGACACCGCATGCCAAGGCGCTGGCAGAGCTGCCGCTGATCTCGATCGAGAAGATCGGCGAGGCCGCGCCGAAACCATGGCCCGCGGGCAACCGGCCGCTGGCCGGCATCCGCGTGCTCGATCTGTCACGCGTGATCGCCGGTCCCGTTGCAGGCCGGACGCTCGCCGTGCACGGCGCCGACGTGCTCTTGATCTCCGGTCCGGATCTGCCGGCGATTCCGTGGCTGACCATCGACACCGGCCGCGGCAAGCTCACGAGCTTCCTCGAACTCAAGAGCGAGCAGGGTCGTCGCGTCATGGAGCGCCTGGTCGCGCAGGCCGACATCCTCTCGCAGGGCTATCGCCCGCAGGCGATCGCGCGGCTTGGCTTCTCGCCGGAGCAGGCGGCCCGCATCAACCCGGGCATCGTCTATGTGACGCTCTCGGCCTATGGCCACGCCGGGCCATGGGCGGAGCGCCGCGGCTTCGACTCCCTGGTGCAGACCACGACCGGCTTCAACCATGCCGAGGGCCAGGCCGCCGGGGTCGATGGGCCCAAGGAGCTGCCGGCCCAGATGCTCGACCACGCCACCGGATATTTCATGGCGTTCGGCGCCATGATGGCCAAGGCCCGCCAGGCGCGCGAGGGCGGCAGCTGGCACGTCCGGGTCTCGCTGGCGCAAACCGGGCGCTGGCTGTGGAATCTCGGCCGCATTGCCGGCGGGCTATCGACCGAGGACCTGAAGGCCGATGCGGTGACGCCCCTGATCGAGCAGCTGCCGTCCGGGTTTGGCACCCTGAGCTCGGTCAGGCACGCTGCCCTGCTGTCACAAACGCCGGCCCATTGGTCCCGTCCGGCCATGCCGCTCGGCAGCAATCCCCCGGAGTTTCCCGGATGAGCCATTCAGGCGCCGTTCATGCTATCCAGATTTTAACGGCTGCCGCCGCGGAACTGCGATTTTTCGATTGTTCGCGACGCCAATTCGGCACTATTAGCGCAGCGCTGGGGCCGTCACGCCGGCAGCCGCAACGATCGACCCCCGGACCGCATGCTTAAAGACCTTACCAGGACAATGCAGAGCTTCAGCCGCCCGCGACTGGCGGCGGCCGTGGTGCTGCTGGCGATCGTTGGCGCGGGCGGCTACGGCTACGTGCGTTTCAGCACAGCAAAACAGACACCTTCAGAAGTATCCAGCCAGTCGCGCAAGGGCGCCTCGCGCTACGCACCGACGCAGGCCGAGTGGGCCAGCCTGACCTTCCAGACCGTCAAGGAACATACTTTCCGCTCCGAACTGGTGACCGAGGGCAAGATCGGGATCGACGAGGACCGCTCCACCCCGGTCTATTCGCCCTATACCGGCCGCGTCACCCGTCTCCTGGTGCGGCCGGGCGATGCCGTGGTGAAGGGCCAGCCGCTGTTCGTGATCGAGGCCGCCGACACCGTGCAGGCGCAAAACGACTATGTCGCGGCGATGAACGGCCTCAACAAGGCGCAGTCGACGCTCGACCTCGCCCAGATCCAGGAGAAGCGCGCCAAGGACCTGTCCGAAGGCAAGGCGATCCCGCTGAAGGATTACCAGCAGGCGCAGGCGGCGCTGGTGCAGGCGCAGAACGATGCCCGTTCGGCGCAGACGCTGCTGGAAGCGGCGCAGAACAAGCTGCGCATCCTCGGCTTCGGCGACGACGCCATCACGACGCTGCAGCAGAAGGGCCGCCTCAATCCGGAGACGACGGTGTACGCGCCGATCGGCGGCACCGTGGTGCAGCGCAAGGCCGGTCCCGGCCAGTATGTTGCGACCGGCGCCAGCGATCCGGTCTACGTGATCGGCGATCTCTCGACGGTGTGGCTGATCGCCTTCGTCCGCGAATCCGACGCCGACAGCGTCGCGGTCGGGCAGGACCTCACCTTCAGCGTGATGGCGCTGCCCGGCAAGGTGCTGAACGCCCGGGTCAATTATGTCGCCACCGCGATCGATCCGACCTCGCGCCGGCTGCTGGTCCGCGCCACCATCGACAATGTCGACAACCGGCTGAAGCCGGAGATGTTCGCCAATGTGACGCTGTTCTCCAAGGGCGATCACCCGGCGGTCGGGGTGCCGAAGCAGGCGCTGATCTACGAAGGCGACCAGGTCCGCCTCTGGGTCGCCCGGCCCGACGACAAGACCATCGAGCTGCGCCAGATCAAGCCCGGTCTCATCAACGGCGAGCTCGTCGAGGTCGCCGGCAATCTGAAGCCGGGCGAGCAGATCGTGACGAAGGGAAGCCTCTTCATCGACCGCGCCGCGTCAGGCACGTGAGAGCATGATCCGGAAAAGTGGGAACCGGTTTTCCGAAGACATCATGCTCAGTCATAAAGCCCCTCAGAGTTGAAAGCCTCGATCTGAATGGATCGTCTCGTCGCCCTTGCCGTCAATCGCCGCTATCTGATGGTGGCCCTGTTCGTCGCCGTGCTGATCGGCGGCGTGCTCGCCTTCAAGCAGCTCAACATCGAGGCCTATCCCGATCCAACCCCGCCGATGGTCGACATCGTGACGCAGAGCCCGGGCCTCTCGGCGGAGGAGATCGAGCGCTACATCACGATCCCGATCGAGACCCAGGTCGCCGGCCTGAAGAACCTGCGCACCATCCGCACCATCTCGCTGTACGGCCTGTCCGACGTCAAACTGCAATTCTCGTTCGACTACACCTATGACGAGGCGCTGCAGCAGGTGCTCAACCGTCTGGCCCAGCTGACGCCGCTGCCGGGCAACGTACAGCCCGGCATCTCGCCGCTCAGCCCGATCGGTGAGATTTTTCGCTACCGCCTGAAGGGCCCGCCGAACTACAGCGTGCTCGATCTCAAGACGCTGCAGGACTGGGTGTTGCAGCGCCGCTTCCGCGCGGTGCCCGGCGTGATCGACGTCACCGGCTGGGGCGGCAAGACCAAGACCTACGAGATCCAGGTCGACTTCAACAAGCTGGTCGCCAACGGCCTGACGCTGCCGCAGGTGCTGCAGGCGGTCGGCAACGCCAACATCAATGTCGGCGGCAACACCGTGAACATCGGCTCGCAGTCGGCGGTGGTGCGCGGCGTCGGCCTGATCCGCTCGGTCGAGGACCTCGCCAACACCATGGTGTCGCAGTCCGGCGGCAACCCGGTGCTGGTGCGCGACATCGCCCATGTCACGATCGGCGAGAAGCCGCGGCTCGGCATCGCCGGCCTCGACAATGACGACGACATCGTGCAGGGCATCGTCCTGATGCGCCGCGGCGAGCAGAGCTCGCCGACGATCTCCCGCGTCGAGCAGCTGGTCAACCAGATCAACAATTCCTCGCTGCTGCCGCCGGGTGTGAAGATCGAACGGATCTACGACCGCAAGGACCTGATCGAGCTCACCACCCACACCGTGCTGCACAACATGGTGGTCGGCATCCTCTTGATCGTGCTGCTGCAGTGGATCTTCCTCGGCGATCTCCGCAGCGCGCTGATCGTCGGCGCGACGATCCCGTTCGCGCTGTTCTTTGCCGTGATCATCCTGGTGCTGCGCGGCGAATCCGCCAATTTGCTGTCGGTCGGCGCGATCGATTTCGGCCTGATCGTCGACGCCACCGTGATCATGGTGGAGGCGATCTTCCGCCGCCTGTCGCAGACCACGGCGCTGTCGGAGGAGGAGCGCAGCCACATCTCCGAGGACACGGTGATGGGCATGAAGAGCCACGCGATCTTGTCGGCGGCAGCCGACGTCTCGCGCTCGATCTTCTTTGCCGCCGCGATCATCATCGCCGCCTTCCTGCCGCTGTTCACGCTGAGCGGCGTCGAGGGCAACATCTTCGGCCCGATGGCGCGCACCTATGCCTACGCGCTGGCCGGCGGCTTGCTCGCGACGTTCACGGTGACGCCGGCGCTGAGCGCGATCATCCTGCCGGCGCATATCCACGAGACCGAGACTTGGATCGTCAAGAAGCTCGATGCGATCTACGTGCCGGTGCTGAACTGGGCGATCGCCAACCGCAAGATCGTGATGGCCGGCGCCGCGGCGCTCGTCGTCACCACCATCGTGCTGGCGCGGTTCCTCGGCCTCGAATTCCTGCCCAAGCTGGAAGAGGGCAATCTGTGGATCCGCGCCACGCTGCCGCCGACCATCTCGCTGCAGGAGGGCAACGCCTACGTCAACGAGATGCGGCGCATGATCCGCAGCCGGCCGGAGGTGGTGTCTGTGGTGTCGCAGCACGGCCGTCCCGACGACGGCACCGACGCGGCCGGCCTGTTCAACGCCGAGTTCTTCGCGCCGCTGAAGCCGGCCAGCGAATGGCCGGATACCCACGACAAGGACGTGCTCACCGCGCAACTGCTGGCGCAGCTGCAGGAGAAATTCCCCGGCGTCGAATTCAACTTCTCGCAATACCTGCAGGACAACGTCTCCGAGGCGGTGTCCGGCGTGAAGGGCGAGAACTCGATCAAGCTGTACGGCAACGATCTGCAGGCGCTGACCGACACCGCCAACAAGATCAAGTCCGTGCTGGCGACGGTGCAGGGCGTCACCGACCTTGCGGTGTTCACCTCGCTCGGCCAGCCGACGATCCAGATCGACGTCGATCGCGCCCGCGCCGCGCGCTACGGCCTGTCGCCGGGCGACATCAACGCCACCATCAAGGTCGCGGTCGGCGGCGACACCGCGGGCGACCTCTATGAGCCCGGCAGCGACCGGCACTTCCCGATCATCGTTCGCCTTGCGCCGGAATATCGCAAGAGCGCGGAGGCGATCCACAACTTAAGGATCGGGGTTGCGAATGCGAACGGCGGGATCACGCAGATTCCGCTCAGCGAGGTCGCCTCGATCAACCTGATCTCCGGCGCGGCCTATATCTACCGCGAGCAGCAGGAGCGCTATCTGCCGATCAAGTTCTCGGTGCGCGAGCGCGACCTCGGCAGCGCGATCCAGGAGGCGCAGCAGAAGATCGCCGAGCAGGTACAGCTGCCGCCCGGCTCCCATGTCGAATGGGTCGGCGAGTTCGGCAATCTGCAGGACGCCATCAAGCGGCTGTCGATCGTGGTGCCGATCAGCCTGGCGCTGATCGCGGTGCTGTTGTTCTTCAATTTCGGTTCGATGGTCGACACGATGCTGGCCATGAGCGTGATCCCGATGGCGATCTTCGGCGGCGTGCTCGGCCTGTTGATCTCGGGCATCCCGTTCAGCGTCTCGGCGGCGATCGGCTTCATCGCGCTGTTCGGCATCGCCGTGATGGACGGCATCATCATCCTGTCGCAGTTCAACCAGCTGATCGACGAGGGCTATGACCGGATGCGCGCGGTGATCCGCACCGGCGAGCTGCAGCTGCGTCCGGTGCTGATGACGTGCGTCGTCGCCGGCGTCGGCCTGCTGCCGGCGGCGGTGTCGGAGGGCATCGGCTCGCAGGTGCAGAAGCCGCTCGCCATCGTCGTCGTCACCGGCATGCTGCTGGCGCCGCTGGTGATCCTGATCACGCTGCCGGTCTTGATCTCCTATTTCTCGCGCCGGCCGAAGGAGCGCTGAGCGTGATCCGGAAAAGTGCGTAGCGGTTTTCCGACAAGATCACGCTCAAAACAAAGAGCATCAGGTGAAGCCGTAGAGCCGTGCCGGATTGTCGACCAGGATCCTCTTGCGTACCGCGGCGTCCGGCGCCCAGACCGCGAGCTGGTTGAGCAGGCGGCCGTCGTCGATCTGGAACAGCGGCGTCACATCGCTGATCTTCTTGCCGGCCGGCGTCACCGAATCCGGATGCGGCCAGTCGGTGCCCCAGACGATGCGCTCGGCATTGGCCGCGATCAGCGCCTGCGCCAGCGGCGCAGCGTCCTCATAGTCAGGCCCTCGCTTGGAGGCGCGGTAGGCGCCGGAGATCTTGACGTAAGCCTTACCCGACTTGACCAGCTCGACGAGGTCGGCAAATCCCGGTTGGCCTACGCCGAGCGCGGCCTCGGCGCCGCCGAAATGGTCGAACACGACGGGGACCGGGGAGGCTAAGACCAGCTCCTTGATCGCTGATATCATCGCGAGGCTGGTGAACAGCTGCACATGCCAGCCGCGCGCCTTCATCCGCTCGACCGCGGCGGAGAACCGCTGCCGGCCGACATTGGGGTCGTTAACGCCGCCGGTCGCAAGGTTGAGGCGGATGCCGCGGAAGCCGGCCTTCTGCATCGCGTCGAGGTCGCTCTCGCTGGTCTTGTCGTCGATCACGGCGACGCCCCGCGCGGTCGCGCCGCGCGCGGTCATGCCGAACAGCGTCGAGGAATTGTCGGGGCCGTAGATGCTCGGCGTCACGATCACCACGCGCTCGATCTTCAGCGCCTTGTGCAGCGCGCTCATCTCCTCCGGCGAGGCCAGTTCCGGCGTGTAGACGCGGCCGGCGAAGAACGGGAATTTCTCGGGATCGCCATGGATGTGGGTGTGGCAGTCGCACGCCCCCGGCGGCACGTCGAAGTTCACCGCCGTCGCCGGCTGCGCTGCCTTGGAAAATGCGTTGCTGCTGTTCATGGTCACTCCCGCCGCGATGGAGGCAAGCATCATACTGCGTCGCGTCAGCATTGGACGTCTCCCTGCATGCTCATCTGTTATGCGCGATGTCCGCGCCCCGGCGTTATGCATCGCCGGCGGCGGGGAGGTTATCGGGGGACGGTGCGGGCGGGAAGGGCTCGATGCGCGCGCTGCGTGCGGTTCCGCGACATCTATTGCCCCGACGGCGTGCGCAGGCCGTGCCAGGCGTCGCGCACCTGGTGGTAATGCACCTCGGGCAAATAGTCCGGCGTCTTCAGATTGAGCGTCTTGACGTCGAGGCGCCCGACCGCGCTGAGCAGCGTATAGGAGGCGACCACGCGATCGCGCTGCGCGCCGATCAGCCGCGCCCGGGCCGTGATCAGATCCTGCTGCGCGTTGAGCACGTCGACCGTGGTGCGCTGCCCGCCGGCGGCTTCCTTCTGCACGCCGGCCAGCGCAACCTCGGCGGCCTTCACTTCGGACTCGGAAGCCGACACCGCGATCTTGGCGCCCTCATTGGCGACCCACGCGCTGACCACGGCGGTCTTGGCCTGGTTGCGGACCTGATCCAGCACGAGCCGGCTCTGTGCTGCGACTTCCTTGGCCTGCCGGGTCTGCGATGCCGCGGTGCCGCCGTCATAGATCGGCTGCGTCACCTGGCCGATCACGGAGGCTTGATCCGTCCCGAAGGTGCTGAGCGTGGAGTCGTTGTCGCGGGCGCGGCTGACGCTGCCCTGCACGGAAACGTTCGGCATCAGGCTGCTCTCGGCGACGCGGATCGAGGTCGAGGCGACGTCGACGTCGAAGCCCGCCGCCATCACAGCCGGATGCTCGCGCAACGCCAGCCCAATCGAGTCTTCGCGGCTGCGCGGCAGCAGCCGGTCGGTGGTCTCGGCCGGACGCAACTGCGACGGTGCGTTGCCGACCACCTGCGCATAGGTGGCCTGGCTGATCGCGAGGTTGACCTCGGCGGCGTTGAGATCGGCGAGGCCGCGGTTGAGCCGGGCTTCGGCCTGGGCGGTATCGGTCGGCGTGACATCGCCGGCATTGAGGCGCCGCTCGGTGATCGCCCGGGTCTCCTTGAGGAAGGCGACGTTGGCGCGCTGCGCCTCGACCAGCGTCTGGTTGGCCAGCACGTTGGTATAGGCGGTGACGGCGTCGAGCAGCACGCCTTGGCCGACGTTGCGCAGCGCCTCGCGGCCGGACCGCACCTGCAACTCGGCGACCCGCACGCTATTGGCGGTCTTGAAGCCGTTGAACAGGGTCTGCGTCACCGTGACGCCGATCTGCCAGGGTTTTAGCGTTGCGGTCTGGATCACGTTGCCAGGCAACTGGTCGCGCACCGCCTGCAGGCCGACCGAGAGGCCGGCGACGATCTGCGGCCGGTAGCCGGCCAGCGCCTGCGGCACGTTCTCGTCGGTGGCGCGCTGGCGGGCCCGTTCGGCGTTGAGCTGCGGATTGGTCTGATAGGCCTTGGCCAGTGCCTCCGGCAGGCTCTCGGCGCGGGCGGCAGGTGCGGCTAGCAGGCTGCATACCAACGCGCCAAGGCAGATGCCCGACAACAGTACGCGCATCTTGACTTCGCCAACTGTGGCGGCACGCTCAACCATGTGATCCCGCAAAACAAACCCCGGCAGTGCGCCCCCGCCAATGCCCTCGACACATCTACCTGTTTAGGGGGCGGGGCCGCCACAGGCAAACCGCCGCGCGACATCAGCACATCATTTCAGTTCTTGTCTGTTGCCGCCACGTCACAGGCGCAGGTGAACGCCGCATGAAGTATAAGCTTGGACCGCCGGCCGCTCGTCGCCGGTTATCCACAGCCCGCTGGATTGATTGCTGATGCCGAACATCTTCACCGATCCGGAGGCGATCGCGGAACATGTCATTCGTGATGTCGGAACCAGTCTGGTGGTCGGGCTGCCACTCGGCCTCGGCAAGGCCAACCACATCGTCAATGCGCTCTATGCGCGCGCCGTCGCCGACCGCTCGATCAAGCTGACCCTGTTCTCCGCGCTGACGCTGGAGAAGCCGAAGCCGAAAAGCCTGCTCGAGCAGCGTTTCATCGGTCCGGTGATCGACCGTTTGTTCGGCGGCTATCCCGATCTCGTCTACGCCGATGCGCTGCGCGCCGGTGCGCTGCCGCCCAACATCGAGGTGATCGAGTTCTTCTTCCTCGCCGGGCAATGGCTGTATCGGCCGGTCGCGCAACAGAACTTCATTTCGGCGAACTACACCCATGCGGCGTCGTATCTGTTGTCGCGCGGGCTGAACGTCGTGCCGCAACTTGTTGCGAAGCGCGTGGTCGACGGCGCGACGCGCTACAGCCTGAGCTGCAACACCGACACCACGCTCGATGTGCTGCGCGCCCGCGCGCAGGGGCGCGCGTCGTTCAAGCTGATCGGGCAGGTCAATTCAGAACTGCCGTTCATGCCGGGCGCCGGCGATCTGCCGGCCGATGAATTCGCTGCGGTGCTCGACAGTCCCGACACCGACTTCCCGCTGTTCGCGCCACCGTCCGAGCCGATCAGCGACACCAAATATGCCATCGGACTGCACGCCGCGGGCCTGGTCCGTGACGGCGGCACGCTGCAGATCGGGATCGGCCAGGTCGGCGATGCGCTGGCGCAGGGCCTGATCGTTCGCCATCGCGACAACGCCCGGTTCCACGGCATCATGAAGCGGCTTGCGCCCGGCACCGAGCCAGCCGCGGCAGAGACCGCGCCGTTCGAGAAAGGCCTTTACGGCGTCAGCGAGATGGTGTTCGAGGCATTCCTCGGGTTGATCGATGCCGGCATCCTCAAGCGCGACGTCGACGGGGTGATCCTGCACGGCGCATTTTTCCTCGGGCCGCAATCATTCTATCGCGCGCTGCGCGAGATGCCCGCCGATCAGCTGGCGCGGATCCAGATGGTGCCGGTGTCCTTTACCAACGAGATCTTTGCCGACGCGGACAGCAAGCGCCGCGCCCGCGTCGATGCACGCTTCGTCAACAATGCGATGATGGCGACGCTGCTCGGTGCTGCGATCTCTGACGGGCTCGAGAACGGCCAGGTCGTCAGCGGCGTCGGCGGCCAGTACAATTTCGTGGCACAGGCGTTCGCGCTCGAAGGCGCGCGCTCGGTGCTGGCGCTGGAGGCGACGCGTCCGTCCGGCAAACGACGACAGTCGAACATCCGCTGGTCCTACGGCCACGAAACCATTCCGCGGCACCTGCGCGACATCTTCGTCACCGAGTATGGGGTCGCCGACGTGCGCGGCAAGTCCGATGCCGACGTGATTGCCGCGATGCTGCAGGTCGCGGATTCCCGCTTCCAGGGCGAGCTGATGCGGCAGGCCAAGGACGCCGGCAAGCTGCCGCGCAATTATGAGCTGCCCGCGGCCTACCGCGAAAACTTTCCAGAGCGCATTCGCGATGCTTTGAAGCCCGCGCGTGAGGCGGGCCTGTTGCCGTTATTCCCGTTCGGCAGCGATTTCACCGATGTCGAGCAGCGGCTGATCCCCGCGCTGCAGATCCTGCAGCAGGCGCAGCGCACGCCGCTGCAACTCGCGGGCCTGCTCTGGCAGGGCATGCGGCATCCGCCTGATGTTGCGAATCGGGAATGCCTGGCGCGGCTCGACCTCGACAAGCCGACGCATTTTTCCGAGCGCGCCTATCGCGCGCTGGTCAACGCAGCCCTGCAGCGGAGCCGCTAAAGCGCGATAAGATTATCGCGCTTTAGCTGGTTATTTGAGCATGATCTTGTTCGGAAAACCGCTTCGCACTTTTCCGGATCATGCTTTAGCGGTTCTTGTTGACCGGCTTGCGCTTCTCGATGAACGCCGCCATGCCTTCGGAACGATCCTCGAGCGCAAACGTCGAGTGGAACAGATTGCGCTCGACATTCATGCCTTCCGACAGCGGCGTCTCGAAGGCGCGGTTGATGGCTTCCTTGGCCATCGCGGCCGCCGGACGCGACATCGAGGCGATCTTCTCCGCCGCGGCCAGCGCTTCTTCCATCAGCTTGTCGGCCGGGACGATCCGCGACACCAGGCCGGAGCGCTCGGCTTCGGCGGCGTCCATCATCCGCCCGGTGAGGCAGAGATCCATCGCCTTCGACTTGCCGATCGCGCGCGTCAGCCGCTGCGTGCCGCCGATGCCCGGGATGGTGCCGAGGGTGATCTCCGGCTGGCCGAACTTGGCGGTGTCTGCGGCGATGATGATGTCGCACATCATCGCGAGCTCGCAGCCGCCGCCCAGCGCGTAGCCGGCGACCGCCGCGATCGTCGGCTTGCGGCAGCGCGCGACGCGGTCGCCGCCGATCGCGGTGAAGTCGCTGTTGAACATGTCGATGAAGCCCTTCGGCTGCATCTCCTTGATGTCGGCGCCGGCCGCGAAGGCCTTCTCGCTGCCGGTGATCAGGAGACAGCCGATGGCGTCGTCGGCCTCGAGATCGTCGACCGCCGCCGCGATCTCGCGGAAAACGCCGAACGACAGCGCATTCAGCATTTTCGGCCGGTTCAGCGTGATGATGCCGACCGGCCCCTTGCTCTCGACGATGATGAATTCGAACGTAGCCATGGACGCAATCCCGTGCCTGATTTGCCCGGCAATGTGCCCGCTGACGGGATGCGCTTCAAGTGGCTGAAACGGGTCTCTTGACGCGGCCCTTGGCCCGCGGTGCGGCGCTACCCGCCGCAGCCGCGAGCGCAGGGCGGGCTATGCCATGAACATGCGCGCGGCGGAGGCCACCGTCAGCAGGGCGCCGAAGCCGATGAAGATCTTTCCGATCAACGACGTCTGGTCGAGGCTCGAGCTTTCGCTGCTGGCCAGCACCGGCGCCGGCTTGGGGGGCGCCGCCGCGGCGGCCTGCGGCTGGACGGGCGGGGTCTCTTGCTGGGCCATCTGCGGCTGGGTCGTCTGCTGCTGGGCCTGCTGCTGCGGTTCCGCCGGCTGCTCCTGCTGCAGGGCGCGATCGACGTCATTGAGCTGATCGGACGCGACCACGCTGCCGTCATCGGCGGGCTTGTCGGCCGCCGCCAGCACGCCATTGGCCTGCGCCGGCATGGCTGTCGCGTTGTCACCGGAGGTCAGTTCGGCATTGGCGTTGGCGACCGAGGCGGGGATACCCGTCGACGTCACGCTGCCGGCATCGCCCGCGACGGCCTTCTTGGTCGCTGATTTGGCGGCGGTCCCGGAAGATGAGTGCTGCGCGGAGCGCTTGGCTGGCCGCGAACTCTGCCGGACGGTCTTGTCCGGCGTGGCGCTGTCGGATTTGTCCGCTGAGGTGTCCGCGCCGGCCGCGTGGGCCGGCAACGGACCGGCGAGACACACGAAAAAACCTGCTGCAACCATCAAGGCCAAGCGCCCACTGGCTTTGATCTTCATTCTGATGATCTCCCCATTATGCCTGCCCGCCGGGCGAACAGAGACCCCGCCGCGTGTCTACACCGGGGCAGAAACAGGGAATCTTCGGGCCTTCAGGGGCAAAAGCTGGGCAATTTCATCGTGCGGACGCGCGTGGCGAAAGCAGCCCCGATGCTTGTCGGTCCGATCGATGTTATGAGCCACGGTGTCTGGAGAACCCCGCCGGAGCGATTCTTTGAGGCCGGTCATCGGTGCGGCCCCGTCCGAACCATGGATCACGAATGGGATCACGAATTCGTGATCACTGGCAGCGGCGTAACGAATTGAAGGATTGGCCGAATTGCAATTCAGGAGCCTGCGTGCGCGAACGTGAGGATGAATGGACCGGCCTGATGCGGTCGGCCATTTCAGGCGATGACGCAGCGTATCATCGCCTGCTCAAGGCCATCACGCCGGTACTCCGTGCTGCGGCGCGCCGCGGCTTGGCGCGCGCAGGGCAACCGGTCGATCAGTCCGAGGACATCGTGCAGGATATCTTGCTTGCGGTGCATTTGAAGCGGCAGACCTGGGACACCAGCGCCCCGTTTGCCCCGTGGCTGTTCGCGATCGCGCGCAACAAGCTGATCGATGCGCTGCGCCGCCGCGGCAGGCGCATCTTCGTCAATATCGATGACTTCGCCGAGACGCTGCCGGGGGAGGCACCGGAACCGACCGCGTCGGCGGGCGAGGTCGCCGCCCAGTTGCAGACCTTGCCGCCGCGGCAGCGCGAGGTGCTGCAGTCGATCGCCGTCGACAGCGCCTCGATCAAGGACACGGCGGCGAAATTCTCGATGAGCGAGGGCGCGGTGCGCGTCGCGCTGCATCGCGGACTGGCGAGCCTCACCGCAAAACTCAGGGATCAGTGAGCATGGATACCGATCAACTCATTCGAACTCTGACCGCCGACAACGCCTATCGCCCGCGCCCGATCGGACTCGCGCTGATGCTGGCGCTGCTCGCGGCGGCGCCGGTCTCGCTGCTGATCTTCTTTGCCGAACTCGGCGTCCGGCCCGACGTGATGACCGCGATGCGCAATCCGTTCTTCGACCTGAAGTTCGCGGTCACGCTGGCGCTCGCCGCCGCGGCGATCGCGGTCAGCCTGCATCTGTCGCGCCCGGAAGCCTCGCTGCGCAGCTTCGGCTGGTGGCTGCTGGTCCCGGCCGGCATCCTGATGGCCGCCATGAGCGGCGAGATGATGATGCCGCAGCGGACGCCGATGATGACGCGTCTGATCGGCAAGAACTCGGTGGCCTGCATGACCGCGATCCCCGCAATGTCGCTGCCGCTGCTCGCCGGCGCGTTGTACGGGCTCCGGCAGGGCGCGCCGGCGCAGCCTGCGGTGGCCGGCGCGGTGGCGGGGCTGCTGTCTGCAGGGCTGGCTGCGACGATCTATGCGTCGCACTGCACCGATGACTCGCCGCTGTTCGTCGCGACCTGGTACACGCTGGCAACCGCGATCGTTGCGAGCGTCGGCGCGATCGCAGGGAAGCAGGTGTTGAGATATTGAGTTGATCGTAGCCCGGATGCAGCGAAGCGAAATCCGGGGAACCCTACGCGGGCGCAGAATCCCGGATTACGCTTCGCTCCATCCGGGAAATTAGGCCGCCGGCGCCGATTGCTGCATGCGGTGGAAGCGCAGCACCTGCTGTGCGGTCGAGGGCCGCAGCCGCTCATAGGTCTCCTTGCAGGCCTGCAGGTCGGTCGGTTCGCCGCCGGAAATGTCGTCGCGCAGATTGATGATCGCGCGCACCGTCGACCATGACAGGCCCGACACCTTCGCCAGGATCATCACGCCCTCGGCGCGGGTCTCCATCATCATGTTCTCGGCGACGTTGACCGTGACATTGGCGAGCGCGGCCAGCGAGGCGTTGGTCTCATCGAACTTGCCGGCCTCGGCGAACGCGGCGAGCTGGAATTCGTCGAGCCGGCCGTCCTGGTAGAGCGACCTGACCAAGGCGTGCGCGATCGTGGTGTCTGCCGTGACGGCGCTCGGCGCCGAGCGGGCGCGCCGCGTCGCTTCCTTCACTGCGATCGGGATCTCCTTGGCCTGCTGCGGGATCGCGGCCTCGAGCCGCTGCCGCACGGCGTCGGACGCCTTGGCAACCAGCTTGAGATAGAGATGCCGCGGGATGCTCGGGCGCAGGCCAACGCAGGTCGACAGATTGTCGTCGCCCTCGGCGCGGCTGACCAGGCGGCTGAAGCCGCGCTCGGTGAATTCGGCGCCGGGATTGTTGACCGTGCTCTGGATCACCTCGTCATTGCCGCGCAGCACCAGCACGTCGGTGACGGCGCCGCTCAAGGTCGTTCGGTTGGAGATGGCCAGAAGATGCGCCTGACTCTTGCTGCGCGCCGTCTCGATCAACGTGTCGTCGTCGAGCCGCGTCGACTGCGCCAGCACCGGGCCGGCGACCTCGATCAGGTCGTCGAAGGCGAGGGTGCGGATCGTCTGCGGCGGCGCGGTGTCGATCGGGGCGAGGCGGTTGGCGAGCAGCGCCTTGGCCGAGCTCTCGATGTGCTCGAGCAGGCAATGGAAGACGTCGTCGAACAACCCGATCTGCTCGTCCGAATAGTTCACCGAGCCGTTGATGAAGAGATCGGTTACGCGGCGCAGCGTCTCGACACGGCGCGCGACGGTGCCGTGGGCAAGCGTCGTCTGCAGCTCATCGAGCAGACTTTCGGGGGCGGTCGCGGTCTTCGAACTCATGAACTTCTGTCCTGGAGCGGTGGCGTCGGTTTCTCCGGCACCGGGTGCGGAAATCGAGTGATCAGGCGCTGGCGATGCGGTTGCGTCCCCTGGCCTTGGCTGAATAGAGCGCGCCGTCGGCGCGGGCGAGCAATGTGTCGGAGCTTTCGTGCGGACGCAGTGTGGTGACGCCGGCGGAGATCGTCAGCTTCATGCCCGGCGAGAACGCGCTCCAGTCGAGATCGGCAATAATCACGCGCAGCCGCTCGAGCGCGCGCACCGCCTGATCCTGCGACAGGTCGGGCAGCACCAGCAAGAATTCCTCGCCGCCGTAGCGGCCGAAGCGGTCGATGCTGCGCAGATTGGCGAACATGCTGATGGCGAAGGTGCGCAGCGCCTCGTCGCCGATCGGATGTCCGTAGACGTCGTTGATGCGCTTGAAATGGTCGAGATCGATCAGCGCGACCGCCGAGGTGCTGCCGCTGCGGGCGCAGCGCGCGATCTCCTCCTCGAGCATGCGCATGATGCAGCGGCGGTTGAAGGCGCCGGTCAGCTCGTCGAGCTCGGCGAGCTCCTCGATGCGGCGGTAGGCCTGCTTGAGCTTGACGCCGCTCTGATACAGCGACTGCTGCATCGAGCTCGAGAAGATGCCGAGCGCCATGCAGCGCCCGATGGTCAGCGCGAACACCAGCATCGTGGCCAGGCGGTCGATCATGCTGCCCATCGGCATTGCGATCGGCTTGTTGGTTCCGAGGAACAGCGCGGCCAGGCCCAGAACCATGATGGTCCAGACGACGGCGCTCTGCCGCGCCGAGCTGCGCAGCGCGCCGAAGCCGAACACCACGAACAGGTTGCAGAGGAACAGCACGCCGACTTCCGGCGCGAGATAGGTGAACAGCAAGAGGTTCACCATGTTGATGGCCGATTGCGGCGCGACCAGATAGTGGTCGCGGAAGCGCTCGTGGAAGCCGAACTCCGAGAGCAGAACATAGGCCGCGACCAGCGCAAGGCCGGTCGTCGCGTAGCCGGTCGCGACCAGCACCGACGTGGTGCCGGCATGGGCGTAGAGCAGCAGCACGGCCGCATCGAGCACGAAGCAGCTGGCGATCATCGACTGGATCTGGCGGCGCTGCCGGGTCCGGCGCGCCAGGCGCTCCGCGGTCAGCTTGGGACGGCCGCTATCCAGCGTGCCCGTCACCGGTCGCGGAATTGACGATGCAGCGCTGCCCATAGTCTCGCCGTTGCTGGAAATGCGGCGAAAATCTACGGGGCAAAGCCTTTAGGTTTGGTATCTTTCGGAACCCGAATTTATCCGGTCGAGACCCTTGTTTCATAAGGGAAATCCGACCGCCACCGCGTGGTTCGAAGCGGGCCCGCCGATTTCATGGGCGATATCGGGCTCCGCAACTGACACTGGCCTGCCGGCAAAGGCTTGCTATGGTCGCGCCGGTTGGCGTGGCATCTGGAAGAGCGTCGTTACTATGATACCGTTTCTGGGGGATTCGGCGATTTTTCTGCGATCGGATCGCCGTCTGTGGCATAGATCACACATGCGGTCAGGACATTGCCGTAATGTGAAGAATCTTGGCTCTCGCGTCGAACCACGCGCCATCCCCCTCAGACCAACTTTGCGAGACGGCCATTGAGCGCGACACAGGCGGCTTCAGACGACGTTCTGATCGCTCGGATCGCTCAAGGCGACCGGCTCGCCATGCAGGTGCTGTACGGGCGGCACCATGTCAGGGTGTTCCGCTTCGGGCTCCGGCTGGTGCGGGACGAACAGGTCGCAGAGGATCTCATCAGCGAGGTCTTCCTCGATGTGTGGCGTCAGGCGGGCAAGTTCGAGGGACGTTCCGCCGTTTCAACCTGGCTGCTGGCGATTACCCGCTTCAAGGCGTTGTCTGCGCTCCGGCGCAGGAAGGACGCCGAGCTGGATGATGAGGCCGCGAACGCGATCGAGGACACGTCCGACGATCCGGAAACGGTGGTGCAGAAGAAGGACACCGGTGACGCGCTGCGTAAGTGCCTGAAGGGACTGTCCGCGGAACATCGGGAGATCGTCGATCTTGTCTACTATCACGAGAAATCCGTGGAAGACGTCGCAGAGATCGTCGGGATTCCGGAGAACACCGTGAAGACGCGGCTGTTCTATGCGCGCAAGAAACTTGCCGAACTGCTGAAGGCGGCGGGCATCGAACGAGGTTGGCCATGAAGGCTGCGAGCAACAAGGTGCTGGATCAAGAGCCCGGCGATATCGAGATGCTGCTGCCCTGGCATGCCGCCGGCACGCTGAACGCACGCGACGCCCGCCGCGTCGAGGATGCGCTCGCCCGCGATCCGGAGCTCGCCAGGCAATATGCTGTCATCCGCGAGGAATATGCCGAGACCATCCGGCTCAACGAGAGCCTCGGTGCGCCGTCGGCCCGCGCCATGCAGAAGCTGTTCGCGGCGATCGATGCCGAGCCCGAGCGCAAGCCGTCGGCCTCCGCACGGATCTCGGCCTCTGTTTCCGAATTCTTTGCAAAATTGTCGCCGCGGACGCTGGCCTGGTCGGCCAGCGCGGGCGCTATCGTCGTGCTGCTGCAGGCCGGCGTGATCGGTGCGGTGCTGATGCAGATGCAGAACCAGCCGGCCCCGATCAAGACAGCGTCGATCCAGTTTGACGACCGCGCCGCCGCGCCGAATGCGCCGATCACCCGCGACCTCCGGGCTGCACCTGCGCCTGCAACCGCTGCGCCGACCCGGTTGCTGCTGCGCTTCACGCCGGATGCACGGGTCGCCGACATCACCGCGCTGCTCGACAATTATCAGGCCACGATCGATGGCGCCAAAGGCGGCGTGTTCCGGGTGCAGTTCGGCAACCGCACCTTGAGCAAGGACGACGTCGCGGCGACCATCGCCCGACTGCAGAAGGAGAAGATCGTCAACTTCGCCGCCGAGACGCCGTAAGCGACGCGGCTGTCGCTCGATTGCTGGGCGACCTTGCAGGTTCGGCGCACGCCCAGGACTTCATGCAGCCAGGCATTGGGAGTGCCGCGCCGCGCGGCTGCGGATCAATCTCAACATCAGGGTTAGGGCGCCCGGCCGCGACGATCTGTTCGGGGCAGGCGAGGCGGATGCTCTCGCGGCCGTGATGGCGGCGATCAACACGGCCGGCGCTCCGCTGGCGGTGGTGGACAAACCGTCGCAGCCAGCGCCGATGCCCGATGGCAATAACACTTCCGTGAGCCGCGCGTTGAATGATACCGCACCGTCGATGGCGCTGGACGAATCCAGCGCAAAACGCCCTGCTGCGCAGTGATTTTCGACGTTGAACGCTCGAAACGATGCGCTGGAACCGCGCAGCGCGAAGGTTAAAAAAATGGCGGGGGGTTTGAACGTCGGCGCTGCTCTCACGACTTATATGCGTGGGAGCGGTTTACCCTCCCCGGCTATATCAGGCGCGAGCGCCCATCCACCCCAAGCGCCCATATGGCTTTGACCCGTCCGGTTGTCCCCCCGGACGGGTCTTTCATTTCTGGGGTATGCCATGCGCAACGACAGACGAGATGCGGCCGATCAATCGATCCCGCGCATCAGTCGCGTGATGCCCGCTGCGACGAAATGGTGTGGATCGTTCAGCGACGCCCTGCGGTGGAAGCGCTGCGCATCGCCACCAGGCAAGCCGATGACTTGACTGAGGATAAGGCGAGAAACCCCGTAGTGGTGCGGACTTCTTTCGTCACCCGGCGTCGATTAAGAATTTAGTTAGACTTTATTTACCTTTTCCACAGAATATCGATGTCACGTCGAGTTGATTCGGTTCGGTTGCGTCTGCGTCCGTTTCTCTCCCTGCGGGCAAAGTGGAATGACACACCGGACTGACGTGGCCAGAGGCCAGGAGATCGTTGCGCGCTGGTGCAACCTGGCCGAGCAACGTCTGGAACACCTCACCGAACTGTTCGAGACCGGGCGCTGGCGGCGCTATCACACCGAGCAGGCATTTCTCGAAAACATCAAGGAAGCGCGCGCCGCGGTCGATACCTGGCGCGAATTGCTGACCCGCGAGGCCTCGCTCGACAATTCGCCGATCGACCTGTCCTGGCTCGGCCGCGGCACCTCAAAGCTGCCGCTGCGCCCCGTCATGCCGGCGCCGGCACCGGAGCGCCGGCCGGAGGCGGCCGCGCTGGCTGAAGCCACCATGACGGCGGTCGCGGCCGCGCTCGAAACGGTGACCGCGGTGCTGGAGGAGGCGCCCGCCGTGGCCGACGCGCCGCCGCTGAAGATGCCCGCGCCGGTGCTCGATCTCGACGCCATCAAGGCGCGCTATCCGCTGCTGCGCAACACGCTGTAGCAATCATTTTCCGGATCATGCGCTAACGCCGCACCGCGTTCGCACCCACCGTCAGCTGCGCATATTGCTGGGCGCCGCCGGCCGCGAGGTCGGTCGTGATCGGGCGGGCGTGATCGAGCCCGACGATCGCGCCGCGCGGGGTTTCCGAGATCACATTGTTGTTGATCAGCGCGGTGCCGGCGCCCGGCACCACCGAGACGCCGATGCCGACAGGGGCGTTGCGGATCACGTTGCCGGAGATCGCGACGTCGCGCAGATATTTGCCCCAGCCGGCGACGATGCCGAAGGTCGGCGCGTTCTCCACCACGTTGCCGGTGACCGAGGTGTCGGCCTCGACATAGATGCCGATGCCGGCGCCGTCGTTGGGGTCGGTGCCGACCGGGCGTTTCGGCAGCAAATTGCGGAAGATGTTGCCCTGGACCACCGCGATGCGGCCGCCCTCGTTGAAATTGCAAACTGAGACGCCGATCGCGGCGCCGTCGACGGTGTTGTTGGCGATCACCGCGGCCTCGAAGGCGAACTCCGAATAGAGCGCGACCTCGCGGACATTGCTGACGCTGTTGTCTGTGATGTGGATGTTGGACGCCGAATTGCCGCGCACCGCCGAGAAGTCGCAGTTTTTGATGCGGTTGCCGCGCACGATCACGTTGCCGGCGCGGAAGGCGTTGATGGCGTTGCCGTACTGTCCGGAGCCGCCGGGGCCGGCCTTGATGTCCTCGATGCGGTTGTCGGCGACGATCGAGCCGTCGTCGCCGATCGCCGTGCGCAGGATCTCGATGCCGTTGTCGTTGGTGCCCTTGATGGTGTTGCGCGCGACCATCAGGCCGAGCGCATCGAACGACACCAGCGCCGTGGTCGCGATGTCGGTGAAGAAATTGTTGCTGACGTCGCCCGAGATCTGCTCGAACCAGATGCCGTTGCCGCCGCTGCCGATGAACTGGCAGTCGGTGATGCGGATGTCGCGGCCGGACAGGCAATGCACCAGGCCGCGCCGGTTCGGCAGCGGAATTTTGCCGCCATCGAAGGTGAGGCCCATCAGCACGATGCCGCCGGCGCCTTCGCCAACCAGCATGGAGGCGCCGCCATTGAACACCAGCCGGCTGGCGCCGCGCACGCCGATCAGCTGGCTGCCGGGCGCGAGACTCAGCGGCCCGGTGCGATAGACGCCGGGCGGGAACGCCAGCGGCACCTGCGCACGCGCAGCCTCATCGATCGCGCGCTGCAAATTGCGGGTCTGGTCGTCGGGGCTGCCCGGACGAGCACCATATTGCGTGACGTCGCGGCCGAGCGAGCCGGTCGCTTGCGCCGCGCGGGCGGCGTCGGACGACATGGCAAGCGCGCCGGCGACGCCGGCGGCGGCGGAAGCTCCGATCAGGTGACGGCGGTTGACGTCCATAATCCGTGGTCCTCGCTGAACAGCGAGCATGACGTTCGCCCCTGCTAGGTAGCGCGAAATGCAGCGCCGCATGGTGAATACACCGACGCAGCAGGGCGATTGTTGGCGGTAGGGTTAATCGCCGGTGCAACTGACGGCGCTCTGCGATCGTTGCGGCGATGACGGTGATGGGTTTGAGCGTGCATCTGCATTCTCGCGACGTGTTTCGTCCGAGCCTTGTTTATCGTTTCGCCCTCGCTGGAAGCAGAGGGCGCAGGGAATGCCGGGGGCGCGCTGCACCCGCGGTCTCGTGTGCCAGTGGGTAGAAAGTGACGCACACGAGCATACAGGTTCAGCGGAGGCACTCCGGCATTCCCTGCGCGATGGTTTTACGGCCTATACGTGCTCACCCCGGCGAGACTGGGCTTTGTTGTCACCGCCTTCGCAAAAACACTTGCGCGTTTGCGAGAGGACACCTGCCACTAGGGCGTCAGGCCTGCACGATTTCACCGTCCCCTGCGGCACGTTCGTCTCGTGCGCCGCAGCGGCCACCGCATCTCACCGCAACGTTCGTGACGATCGCGAAGCGCCCCTCGATCGGGTGAGACCGGCGCACCATAGGATAATTTTCCGTTCGTGTAAACCGAAATATTTTTGCGATGAGGGCTTGACGGATTTTGCCGGTGACTTGCCCGTCGTGTCGAATGCGCAACACTCTGGGAGACTGCTCCGCAGGATGGGTAGAGTAAAGCGAAACTCATCATCTCACCGCGGGCAGGCCATTGAGATTTTCTTGAAGCGTCAGATGCCGGCGAGTGGCCGTCAGCCGATCGCCGCTTACGACCCGCGCGAACATGGGCCCGCGAGCATGGGCCCCTAGCCCGAGGGCAACGCCCTATGCTTTAATATGCCCGGCGGATCGACCGATCTCGGGAGGCCGTTTTGACCGGCAATCGCGTTGAACGGCGGCTTGCAGCTATCCTTGCGGCTGATGTGGCGGGCTATAGCCGCCTGACCGGCTTGGACGAGGAAGGGACACACCTCCGGCTGCGGGAGCGTCTGCGTGGACTCGCTGATCCCAAGATCAGCGAACACCGTGGCAAGGTCGTCAAGCACACCGGCGATGGCGTGCTTGCCGAGTTCTGCAGTGTCGTGGATGCGGTGCGCTGCGCCATCGAGGTTCAGCGCGGTATGGCTGAGCGAAATGCCACGGTGCCGCAGGTCAAGCGGATCGAATTCCGCATTGGCATCCACGTCGGCGACATCATCGTCGATGAGAACGATATCTTTGGAGACGGCGTCAATATCGCCGCGCGCCTTGAAGGCATCGCGGAGCCCGGTGGGATCTGCATCTCGGACGACGCGCAACGTCAAATCCGCGGCAAGATCGATGCCGCCTGCGAGGACATGGGCTCGCAGAACCTGAAAAACATCGCTGAACCGATGCGCGCGTGGCGGTTGAGGATCAATGCAGGTGGTTCGGCGGCCGCGCCAACCGAGCCGCCCGAAAGCATGCAAGCTCTGGCGCTCCCGGACAAGCCGTCGATCGCCGTGCTGCCGTTCGAAAACATGAGCGGCGACCCCGAGCAGGAATACTTCGCGGACGGAATGGTCGAGGAGATCATCACCGCGCTGTCCCGCTTCAAATGGCTGTTCGTCATCGCGCGAAATTCAAGCTTCACCTTCAAGGGCCGAGCCGTCGACATCAAGGAGGTCGGACGCAAGCTTGGCGTCCGTTATGTCCTTGAGGGCTCTGTGCGCAAGGCGGCCGGGAAAGTTCGGATCACCGGGCAGTTGATCGATGCGGTGACCGGAGCGCACATTTGGGCAGACAGGTTCGAGCGTGACCTGACGGACGTGTTTGCTCTCCAAGACGAGGTGACGGTTGCCGTTGTCTCGGCCATTCAACCAAAACTGCTTCAGACAGAAATCGACCTGTCGGCACGGCGGCGACCGGAGAACCTCACCGCCTATGATTTCTATCTCCGCGCCATGCAGCAGTATTACCTCATGACCCCCGAAGGGTTGGCGGAGGCGATCAGGCTGGCGCGTCGTGCTCTGGAGCTTGACCCGAGGTTCGGCCTTGTCGCTGCTCTGGCAGGTCACTGTCACATGCGGAACGTCATTTGGGGTCATGCGATCGATCCTCAATTCGACCGTAAGGAAGCCGTGCGGTTTCTTCGCCTGGCATTGAGCATCGACGATGGTGATTCGGAAACGTTGGCATGGGTTTCCCTCATCTCGGCGTACATGGTCGGCGACAGCGAAAGTGAGGTCGAAATGGCTGACCAGGCGGTCGCGCTCAACCCAAATTCATATCGCGCATGGCACTGCAGAGGCCAAGTCTATCGAATTGCAGGGCTTCCGGAGGAAGCGGTCCGGAGCTTCGAACGCGCCATCCGCCTGAGCCCGGTAGACCCGCGGCTACCCATAACGTTTGTTGCGATGGGGATGGCCTTTGTTGAGCTTCGCCGCTTTGACGAGGCCATCGTCGCAGCGAACAAGAGCCGACGTCAGAACGCCTCCTACTCGACGGCTTACCGTTGTCTCGCGTCCGCCTTCGCCCATCTTGGGCGCGACGTCGAGGCGCGCGAGGCGGCGGCGCTCGTGCTTCAGCTCGATCCCGCCTTTACAATATCTGCGTTGATCGCCCGGGGCGGGTACTTGAACGCGAAGCTGCTGATTGAGGGTCTTCGGAAAGCGGGGTTGCCCGAATGATTGGTGCTCGGCCGCGCCGATCGGGTGATCGAATAGCTGCATTTACGAGCATTTCGAACGCAGCAATCACTGTTAGGTCAATGGTGCTGCCCGATGGGTTCCTGGTTCCGAAGGTGCCACGTACCCCTCTACTCTCGATCCAGCGGCCATGCTTTGGTCAAAACTGCGTTGAGTGTTTGGCAGGGGGCGCCGACATGGTGAAAAAATGCAATTGCCCTCGTTCGGGTGATATCTGACCGGGTGCCGGGTCGCTCCCTGCCGCATTCTTGAGGTGCCCACCGCAAAGGCTTGTGATGGAACGGGCAAGGTTCGATAAGGCCGGTATATTCGCATTTGGCGATACTCGAAGCGCTGTGACCTACGCGGTCGAGGTTTTGATCGTCGCCGCGATCTATGGTGGCCTTGCCGCCTCCGCGCACCTGCTTCCCGCGATCAATCCAGCCGCGACACCGCTGTGGCCGCCGACCGGGGTTGCGCTCGCGCTGGTTCTGCTGCGCGGCTACCGGATTTGGCCCGCGATCCTGCTGGGCACCGTCGCGCCTTACTTCATATCCGACCGATCGTTGCTGGAGTTTGGCGCCGCCGGGATCGGCACCCTCCTTGCTGCCTTTGCCGGGGCCTGGCTGATCGACCGCTGGTCGAACGGTTGCCAGACGTTTGCCACACCTTCCGGTGTCGCAAAGTTTGCACTCCTTTCCCTGGCGCCGACCACGATGATCAGTTCCTTGATCGCTTTGGCCGGATTCATTCTCGTCAACGAACCGGGCATTTTCGATGCCGTCGTCGCCGGGGTGACCTGGTGGCTTGCAGACGCAGCCGCGACCCTGGTGATTGCTCCGGTCATCGTGCTCTGGGCGATGATGCCTTTGCGGATTTCCTCCAGATGGGATCTGTTGGAATCGATCGCAGTCTCCGCTCTCGCCGGCATCATCGGGATCGTCGCCTACAGCCCGCTGATCGGCAGTGACCTCATCAGCAGCGATCTCGACGTGCCGCTGCCGCATCGCGGGCTTCTCGGCTTTCTGGCTTTGCTGCCGTTGATCTGGGCTGCTCTGCACGGCAATCGATGCACCGTGGCGACGGCCGCGCTGGTTTTCACCGCAATGGCCGTGTGGGGATTCGCGGTGGGGAATGATCCATTTTCGAGGGTGGATCCAAACGGAGCACTGTTGTCATTGCTCGTGCTCTCAATCAGCGTATCGGCACCACCGCTTGCGCTGGCTGCGGCAATTGCGACCCGCCAGAGCATCGAAGCCCATTTGCGTTCGGTTCAGGACCAGCTGAACAGTCAGCTTGAACGGAAGACCGTGGCGCTCGGCAACGTGAGGCGCCACTTCCAGAGCCTGATCGAAGGCGTCGTCGACTATGCAATCTTTGCCCTCGATCAAGAGGGACACGTTACCAGCTGGAACAGCACCGCTCAGAAAATCACCGGCTACAGCCCGGAAGAAATCATCGGCAAGCATTTTGGGATCTTCTATCGGCCGGATGAACGCCGCGCGGGTTCGCCGGCCCACGCATTGGAGTCGGCAATCGAGCGAGGCAAGCACGAGGTCGAGGGTTGGCGCATCAGAAAGAATGGTACGCCGTTCTTCATCACCGGCTCGGTCGCTTCGAGCCGCGATGATGCGGGAAATCTGATCGGCTTCATCAGCATCCTGCGGGATGCAACCGAGCGCCGCGACGCCGAGGAGAAGCTGGTTCAGGCCCGCGAACAGCTCGCGATGTCGCAGAAAATGGAGGCAATCGGCAAGCTGACCGGCGGGATTGCACACGACTTCAACAATCTATTGATGATCATCGGCGGCAGTGCCCAGATCTTTACCCGCCTGCTCGATCCAAAGCTGCCGAGAGCAATCGAAGCCATCCAGACCGCCGCCAAGCGCGGCGAGAGCCTCACACGCCAATTGTTGACGTTCTCGCGGCATCAGCATCTCAGCCCGACGGTCGTCGATCTGAATGCGGCCATCAAGAACATGCGGACCATGATCGAGAGTTCGCTGCGCGGGAACATCGTGTACGACGAGAACGTCGGCGAGGGCACGGCGCCGGTCAAGGTGGACCTCGCCGAGCTGGAACTTGCGATCGTCAACATCGCCGTCAACGCGCGCGATGCAATGCCAAGCGGCGGCACGTTCAACCTGTCCGTCCATGCGGTGACCGCGGACCAGGAAACCGGCGGCGATCGCCGCGCCAAGGCCTTCTTTGCGATCGCGCTTGGCGACACCGGCACCGGCATCCCACCACATCTTCTGTCCAAGATGTTCGATCCGTTTTTCACGACCAAAGAGGTCGGCAAGGGCACCGGGCTCGGCTTGTCCCAGGTTTATGGCTTTGCGCACCAGGCGGGCGGAACGGTGACGGCAGACAGCAAGGTTGGACAGGGAACGACGATCACGATCTATTTGCCGTCTTGCGCAGACGAGCAGATCGCCAGCAAGGAGCTCGCCGCTGCCAGAGCGAAAGCAAGGCAAGCGCCGCGGCCGACGGTTCTCGTCGTCGACGACAGCCCCGAAGTGGCGGATGTGACATCCTCGCTGTTCGAGCATCTGGGCTATGACACGATCTATCGAGACTCGGCCGAAGCGGCACTCAAATTGCTCGAAGGTGGAACAAAGATCGATCTCGTGTTCAGCGATATCGTCATGCCGGGGACCATCGATGGCGTCGGGCTCGCGAGAGAAGTCAGGTCGCGATATCCCGGTTTGCCGATAGCCCTCACAACCGGCTACAGCGATGCTGCAAAGGCAGCTCCGCCAAATCTAAGAATACTCCGCAAGCCATTCGATACCGAGGCACTGAGAGACTTTATCCAGGATCTTGCGCCGCCGCGATCAACGCGATCATCCGGCGTGCCTTTGGCGTCAGGCACGACCGACGCTTTGAAGCGCCCCTCGATCGGGTGAGACGAGGAAGTCATACACTGAATGCGAAGTCCGTTTCTGACCAAGCTGACGACTTGGCTTGCAGGACTTGGCTTGCAGGACTTGGCTTGCAGGACTTGGCTTGCAGGACTTGGCTTGCACGGCTTGGCTTGCGTCAGCTTTGTCCAGGAAGCGTTGAACATCCCTCGGTTTGCAGCTACCCTCGTAAAATAGAACAAATGTTCGCCTATTGAACAACGGGGACCGGGAGGGCGTGATGGTTTGCAAGTTGAGGGCGCTTGCGATTTTGGGTGCGGGACTGTGGTTCGCCGGCGTTGCACCGGCGCTGGCCCAGCAGGGAGATGTCAACGCACCCGATCTCATCCTCGTCAACGGAAGGGTTTTGACGCTCGACGAACGATCGACCGTGGCCGAGGCGGTCGCGGTCAGGGACGGAAAGATTCTCGCGACCGGGAGCAGTGCATCGATCAAGGCGCTTGCCGGCGCCAAGACCCGCGTGCTCGACGTGTCCGACAAGACCGTCATTCCCGGATTGATCGATACCCACGCTCACTTCAAGGCGGCCGGTCTTGCCGACTATGTCGTGACCATGGGCCGGGCAAAGACGGTCGCGGAAGCCCTCGAGACGATCAAGGCATTCGCGGCCAGGAAGAGGCCAGGCGAGTGGATCGTCGGTGGCGCGTGGCATCCGCCGTCGCAGCTCGCCGAGAAGCGTTATCTGACCAGACAGGAGATCGACAGCGTCGCCCCTGACAATCCGGTCTACCTGCGCACCGTCGGGCATTTTTCGATGGCAAACACCATGGCGCTGCAAACGGTAGGGGTCGACAAGACCACCGCGAATCCGAGCGGCGGATCCTTCGAGCGCGACGCTGCCGGTGAATTGACCGGCGTCCTCGTCGAGACGGCGATCGATCGGGTCGAGAAAGCCGTGCCGCCGTGGACGGAAGACGACGAAATCCGGCAGTTCGCAATTGCCGAGGGCGTGCTGAACCGTTTTGGAATCACGAGCGCAGTCGAAGGCGCAACGGAAGCCCGGGATATCCGCACGTTGCAGAAACTTGCCGCCTCGGGAAAAGCGACTTTGCGCGTCGGCTTGATGTTCCGGCCGGAGCCGCCTGCCGATCTGACCGCATGGGAAGCGATCATGTCGGGCAACGGGGCCGCGTCGGGGTTCGGCGACGATTGGCTGAAATTCGCCGGGATCAAGATTTTCTACGACGGGGGCATGACGCTGAAGACGGCGCTGATGCGCGACGCTTATCCCGATTCACATGACAACTATCGCGGCATCGCGCAGCAGACACCCGAACGGCTGAAGCAGCTCATCTCGATCTGCAACCGCTACGGCTGGCGCGTCGGCGTGCATGTCGTCGGCGACCTCGGCGTCGACCAGGTGCTCGATGCGCTCGAAGCCGCCGACAAGGAGAAATCGATCCGGGATCGCCGTTTCGTCCTCATCCACGCCAGTCTGATCAGACCGGAGCAGATGGAGCGTGCGCACGCGCTGGGAGTCCGCATCGACTTCCAGAACGTCTTCATGTGGGACAAGGCCGCGACCGTCGAGCGTTTTCTGGGACGGGCGACCGCAGACCGCGCCGTGCCGACCAGGACGCTGATCGCGAAAATGGGGCTCGACAATCTCGGCGCAGGAACGGACTTCCCCGTCAATCCGATCGACCCTTTCCTCAACATGTACATCATGGTGACCAGGAAGGACCCGAATGGAAACGTCTACGGCGCGGCGGAAGCGATTAGTCGCGAGCAGGCCCTGCGCCTCTACACCAGCGCGGCCGCGCGCTACACATTCGAGGAAACGCGCAAGGGGACGATCGAGCCCGGGAAACTTGCCGACCTCGTGGTGCTCTCCGCCGACTACATGGCGGTACCGGACGCACAGATCAAGGACATCAAGGCTGACATGACGCTGGTAGGCGGCCAGGTCGTGTTTCAGCGCTGAACCGCAATCGCAGACGAGGTGATACGCCGAAAGCGGACATGAAGCGCGCGGGTCCTACGGGCCCGGTTGCACGTCAGGTCGTCCGTGAGGCACGCTTTGGTCGGATCCGATCGCTCCGTCTTGCTTTCGCCGGCTCCGTCGGGCGGGTGATCGGAAACGTCTCGCGCATATGCGCGGCCAGCATCGCACAGTAATCGGTGGCAAAACGCGGCAGCGGGCGCCGCTTGTCCCATGAGATGGTCAGCGGCTCCTGCAAGACGCGGCGTCGATGAGTGAGGCCGACAACTCTCAATTTGTAACGCGAACACTGCAATTGGGAGGGAACGATCGCGATGCCGTGCCCGGCCTCGGCGAGTGCCAGCAAGGTGTGCGGGTTGCGGCTCTCGAACATGATCGTCGGCTTCAGTCCCGCCATGCGGCTTGCCGCATCGAAGGCACGGCGAAATCCGAAGCCACTATCGAGCAGCAGCAACGGTTGCCCGGCGAGGGCGGCTATTTCGATGGTGCGATGTGGGCCAAGCGGCATCGAGCGATGGCCGGCCGCCAGCAACTGCACGGCGCCGAGCGGAAGGCTGCCAAAATGCTGTTCGTTCAGCCTGACTGCGTGCAGCAGGTTTTGGCCGAGATGGACTTCGCCGCGTTCGAGCATCGCCATGATCTCGCTGCCCGTGCCCTCCCTGATCCTGATCTCGACCCGCGGATATCGCTCCGCGTAGCGGTGGAGAAACTGCGACAGCACGCTCTCGATGTGCTGCGGCGAGCCGGCGATCCTCAAGACCCCGGTGTCTCCTTGACGGAGCAGCTGAGCCTGCTCCTTCAGCGAACTGACGCTGTTGAGCAGCAGCCGGCAACCCTCGATCAACTGCTCGCCTTCGCCGGTCAACAGCAGCCGGCGCCCGACCCGGTCGAACAGCCGCAAGCCGAGCTCCTGCTCGAAATCGATGATTTGCCTGGACAGAGCGGGTTGCGCGACCCGGAGCCGCAAAGCCGCCTTTGAGACGGTGCCGAGCTCGGCCACGGTCAGGAAGGTGAGGGCCTGCCGAAGGTTCATGCTCGCTTATAGCATTCGAGCATAGGATTTGAGAGGATATATGTATTGGACGTCTATTGAACTCCTGTGGAGAGTCCCCGGTCAGCGCGCGCGGCAAGGCATGCGAGGAGGCCCACATGAATTCCGGATGCAGGATCGGTCTCGTGATGGTGACGTGTACCACGCTCGGCGCGCTCGGCAGCGAAGCGCTCCATGGCGAGGCGAGGCCGCCGGCCTATCTGATCGGCCAGATCGACGTCACGGACCCCGACGGTTATGCCAGGGAGTATCTGCCGAAGGCACGGGAGATCATCAAGGCACATGGCGGCAAGCTGGTCGCGGCCGCAGGCGCTGCGGCAACCGGTTCACAGGTCGTTGCGGTTGACGGAAATCCACCCCGGCGCGTCGTCATCTACGTGTATCCGAACATGGAGGCGCTTCGTGCCTGGCGAAACGATCCAGCCTACGTGCAGGTGCGCGCCGTCGGCGAGAAATACGCCACGTACCACACGTTTGCCGTCGAGGGCTCTACCGCCAATTAGCGCCTGCGGGACGGGGAAGCGAAGCGAACGCCGTTGTCTCACCAGGCGGCGCGCAGCTCACTTTTTGTTGCGGACTTTACTCGCCCCTTTCAGGGGAGCGGCCGGCGGAGACGCCCAGCCGGCCATTTGCATGCACACGAGCAGATCGACGTAGCTGTCGTTTCCGCCTGCGGTCGCCTCATCCACGCATGTATTCCTGACGCTGTCTGGGCTCGTAGACCAGACGCCCGCGAGCTGCGCTTGCGCTTCATTTTCGTCGCGCATGCAACCCGCGTAATCTTGGGAAAGAACCAGATTCGCTGCGTTATCCGCCGCGACGGTTGCCTTGCATGTCGCCTCGACGTCCAGTTTCGGAATGCGGTCACTGACCGGGATCACCAGCTGGCTTCCGATCATCACCATCGACAACAGTGCAATCTTCATGAGACCCTCCCGCCGAACAGCCTGGGGCAACTCGAAATATCTGTCCCGCCTCTGTGCGATACTTCGCAGCCACGATCGGGTAGCCGTTTCCGAGACGGAAAAATCAAATCAGATGAACGGTTCCAGGATATCCTTGTCTCATCCTCGGCTCAAATGATTTTCGTGCCAGCCGGCCAGCATGGCGACCAACTGTCCGATCGCATCAGTCATGCTGTACGCGGCGCGGCCTGACGCGTCGCTCAGGCGCGCGCGGCCTGCCGGGTCAGCTTCACCAGCTCCAGCAGCATCGCTTCGCCGGCATCGACCAGCGCTTCGAGCGTGATCGCCGAGGTGGCGCGCGCCGCCGTTCCGTCATGCGCGAGCGGCGGCACGTGGATGAATTGCGCAAGGCGCGGGCCGTCGTCGCGGTTGACCGCCTCGATGGCGCGCCAGCTCAGATAGTTGCAGAGATAGCTGCCGGCATCGCGCGACAGCTGCGCGTCGATGCCGGTCGCCAGCGCGGCGCGCAACAGCTTTTCCGAGTGTGGCCCGAAGGCGCGCGCGTCGGCGCCGTCCTCGATCGAGCCCTTGCACGCATGCTGGCGGCCGGCGTCGGGAAAGCGCGTCGTCACGGCGTTGCGGGCCCGGGTCTCGATACGCAGATGCGGGGTGCGGCCGGCGAGGCCGAACATCAGCAGGGCCTGCGGACGATGCCTTGCGATCAACTCCGGCAATTCGCGATCGACGCTCGCGTAGGTGACGTGGAAGATGTGGCTGGTCAGCGCCACGTCGTCGAAGGCCGGACGCCGCAACGCGGTCAGCCGCTGCACCAGCGGCATGGTGGGGTTGAACGGCGCGCCGGGAAACGTGCCGAACCCGGTGACGAGGACGCGCAGCTTCTCGCTCATCGCAGCAGCTCCGCGATCTGTTCGGCGGCGACCGCGGGTGAGATGCGGCCGTCGGCGACCTCGGCTTCCATCTTCTTCACCTTGGCGCGGATCGCAGCATCGCTGCGCAGCCGCGCCATGATCCGGCTCTCCAGCATCGACCACATCCATTTCACCTGCTGCTCGCGGCGCCGCGCGGCGAATTCGCCGGAGGCGTTCATTGCGGTGCGGTGCTCGAGGATCTTTTGCCAGAGCCTGTCGAGCCCGGCGCCGGTCAGCGCGGAATAGGTCTCGACCGGCGGATGCCAGTGTTCGGAGCGCGGCGCCAGGATATGCAGCGCGCTGCGATAGTCGGCGGCGGCGAGGTTGGCGCGATTGAGATTGTCGCCGTCGGCCTTGTTGATCGCGATCATGTCGGCGAGCTCGACCAGGCCCTTCTTGATGCCCTGCAGCTCGTCGCCGGCGCCGGGCAGCATCAGGGCCAGGAAGAAATCGGTCATGTCGCAGACCGCGGTCTCGGACTGGCCGATGCCGACGGTCTCGACCAGCACCACGTCGAAGCCGGCCGCCTCGCACAGCAGCATCGCCTCGCGGGTCTTTGCCGCGACGCCGCCGAGCGTGCCCGACGAGGGCGAGGGACGGATATAGGCGTCATCGGAGGCCGCGAGCCGCGCCATCCGCGTCTTGTCGCCGAGGATCGAGCCGCCGGTGCGCGCCGAGGAGGGATCGACCGCCAGCACCGCGACCTTGTGGCCGCGTTCGATCAGGAACATGCCGAGCGCATCGATGGTGGTGGATTTGCCGACCCCGGGCGAGCCGGTGATGCCGACCCGCACCGCCTTGCCGGTGTCCGGCAGCAGTGCCTGCACCAGCTCGCGCGCGGAGGCCTGGTGATCGCTACGCCTACTCTCGACCAGCGTGATCGCCCGCGCCAGCGCCGCGCGCTGGCCGGCGCGGAGCGCCTTGGCAATGGTCTTGATATCAGGGGAGGCGGATTTCGAGACGATCATGGCCTTGGTTTACAACGGCGGAGCCCTGTGTGCACGCGCTATGGCAATCGCGGTCACCGTAGCCCGGGTGAGCGCCAGCGATACCCGGGGAAACCGGTCCCGCATATCGCTCAGCCTGTCATCGGGCGCGCGTTCGCGCGACCCGTTGGCTGATGCGGGCTACGAACTATTGCTGATCGTCCGTATCGGCCTTCGGGCGGGCGCCGCCGAAGATCTTTGCGCCTTCCGGGCTCAGATATGGCTTCAGTGTCTCCCAGGGTACAAAAGCGAGATATTGACCTTCGACATAGGCACCGAGCGCATAGGGCGGGTAGTGGAAGGTTAAGCCGGAGCTCTTGCCGGCTTCGGTCGAGGGCGCCAGCGTCACGGCGCCGATCTTGAGCAGGCTCGGCTTCAGGCCGTCGTGCCAGTTGGCCGCGATGGGCTCGCCTTCGGCACGCTTCTTCTTTTCCACGGTCAGCGACGCGATGACGGCCTTGAGCATGGCCTTCATGGTCGGGCCGTTGTCTGCAGTCTCGGTGAAGAAGGTGCGGATGCTGATGCGTTTCTTCGCGGTCGTATCCCACAGGATCGTGTCGACGTCGGAGTTCGGATGAGCGCCGAGCGTGTCCATATAGTCGTCGCGAAGGATGCTGACATAGCGGCTGTCGATGATGGAACGCACCAAGTATTTGCGCTCGAATGAATAGCCGCCGCGATCCTTGAACAGGTCGGGTTCCTGCTTGCGCGCGGCAGCCGCTTCCGCAGCCTGCTTGTCGATCCACTTCCTGCCTTCGGCTAGGCAATCCGCAGCCAGCGCCGGGTCGGCCTTCATCTTGTCGTCGAGATAGACGCTGGCTTCGATGCTCTTGCTCTTGACCGTGGCATCGGGCTTCGGGTCGGCGGCGAGGGCGGGGAAGCTGAGGCACGCAAGCGTCCCGATAAGGCCCACGATGCGGGCAGGCGTCATCAAGCGAGCGGCGCGCATGGAATGCTTCCCTGAAGGAGGACAATCAATAGAGCGGCGGCCTACTCCGCCGCCTCGCTATGGCCGAGCCTTGCGTTGAGCTTGCGGATCAGCTCCTCGGCGGCGTCCGAGATCACGGTGCCGGGCGGGAAGATCGCCTCGGCGCCGGCGGCGTAGAGCGCATCGTAATCCTGCGGCGGCACCACGCCGCCGATGATGATCATGATGTCCTCGCGGCCGTGCTTCTTCAGCGCGGCCTTCAGCTCCGGCACCGCGGTGAGGTGCGCTGCGGCGAGCGAGGAGACGCCGAGGATGTGGACGTCGTTCTCGACCGCCTGGCGGGCCGCTTCCTCCGCGGTCGCAAACAGCGGTCCGATATCGACGTCGAAGCCGACATCGGCGAAGGCCGATGCGATCACCTTCTGGCCGCGGTCATGGCCGTCCTGGCCGATTTTTGCCACCAGGATGCGCGGGCGGCGGCCTTCGGCTTCCTCGAAGGCGTCGATCAGCTCCTGCACCTTTGCGACCTTGTTGGACATCGCCGCTGCCTCTCGCTTGTAGACGCCGGTGATGGATTTGATCTCGGCGCGGTGGCGGCCGAACACCTTTTCCATCGCGTCTGAAATCTCGCCGACGGTTGCCTTGGCGCGCGCGGCGTCGATCGCCAGCGCCAGCAGGTTGCCGTTGCCTTCGCCCGCCGAACGGGTGAGGGCGGCCAAGGCTGCGTCGACGTCCTTCTGGTTGCGCTCCTTCTTGAGCCGCGCCAGCTTGTCGATCTGCAGCCGCCGCACGGTGGAGTTCTCCACCTTCAGCACGTCGATCGGCTTCTCGTTCTCGGGCCTATACTTGTTGACGCCGATCACCGCCTGGCGGCCGGCATCGATGCGGGCCTGGGTCTTGGCCGAGGCTTCCTCGATCCGCAGTTTCGGCACGCCGGCCTCGATCGCCTTGGCCATGCCGCCGAGCTCCTCGACCTCCTGGATGTGGCCCCACGCCTTCGCCGCAAGATCGCGGGTCAGCCGCTCGACGTAATAGGAGCCGCCCCAGGGATCGATGATGCGGTTGGTGCCGCTTTCCTGCTGCAGGAACAGCTGCGTGTTGCGGGCGATCCGCGCGGAAAAGTCGGTCGGCAGCGCCAGCGCTTCGTCGAGCGCATTGGTGTGCAGCGACTGGGTGTGGCCTTGGGTAGCCGCCATCGCCTCGATCGTGGTGCGCATCACGTTGTTGAAGACGTCCTGCGCGGTCAGCGACCAGCCCGAGGTCTGACAGTGCGTGCGCAGCGACAGCGAGCGCGGATCCTTCGGGTTGAACGGCTTCAGCAGCTTGGCCCACAGCAGCCGCGCCGCGCGCATTTTTGCCACCTCCATGAAGAAGTTCATGCCGATGGCCCAGAAGAACGACAGCCTTGGTGCAAAACGGTCGACGTCGAGGCCCGCGGCGAGGCCCGCGCGCAGATATTCGACGCCGTCGGCGAGCGTGTACGCAAGCTCGAGATCCTGCGTCGCGCCGGCCTCCTGCATGTGATAGCCGGAGATCGAGATCGAATTGTATTTCGGCATCTTCTGCGAGGTGTAGGCGAAGATGTCCGAGATAATCCGCATCGAGGGCACCGGCGGATAGATGTAGGTGTTGCGCACCATGAATTCTTTCAGAATGTCGTTCTGAATGGTGCCCGACAGCTTTTCCGGCGGCACGCCCTGTTCCTCGGCCGCAGCGACGAACAGCGCGAGGATCGGCAGCACCGCGCCGTTCATTGTCATCGACACGCTCATCTGGTCGAGCGGGATGCCGGCGAACAGCGTGCGCATGTCGTAGATCGAATCGATCGCGACACCGGCCATGCCGACGTCGCCGGAGACGCGCGGATGATCCGAGTCGTAGCCGCGGTGGGTGGCGAGGTCGAATGCGACCGACAGGCCCTTCTGCCCGGCCGCGAGGTTACGGCGATAGAAGGCGTTGGAATCCTCCGCCGTGGAGAAGCCGGCATATTGCCGGATGGTCCAGGGCTGGTTGACGTACATGGTCGGGTAGGGGCCGCGCAGATAGGGCGCAATGCCCGGCCAGGTCTCGAGGAAGTCGATGCCTTCGAGGTCGGCCTCGCTGTAGATCGACTTGACCGGAATGCCCTCGGGCGTCAGCCACGGCTCGGCGCTCGCCGCCTGCGCCGCGCTGGCGACGGGCTGGAAGGCGACATCGGCGAAATTGGGAATTTTGGTCATGGTGTCCATCGTATCATTGGCGGTCGGCTTGCGGCGCTCTCAATCATGGTCCGGATGCTGGTGGCTGGCGATAGTCGCCATCTTCTCCGGTCCGTAATTCTGCATCGTGGTCTGGCTCGGCAGATTGGCGATGCCGACCACCCAGCCGAGGCGGGATTCGGTTCCGTATTGCCGTGTCGGCACCACCCGGTCGGGCCGGTCGAAGGTGCCGGTCATGATCTCGATGCGGGGACCGTCGATCCGGCGAAAGCTGAGCGGGGTGCCGCAGGCGGCGCAGAAATCACGCTCGGCGATCGAGGAGGATCTGAATGCCGCCGGCTTGCCCCTCGTCCAGGTGAAGTCGGTTCGCTCGATGTCGGCAAAGGAGGCGAACGGCGCGCCTGAGGCCTTCTGGCACATCCGGCAGTGGCAGATGCTGATCCGGGTCGGTGGCGCCGACACGGCAAAGCGGACCGCGCCGCACTGGCAGCCGCCGGTCAAAACGGGTTTCGCTGGGGTCTCAGCCGTCATGCTCGCTCCATCCGACGATAGGCGTCGCGCAATGTCGCCAGGGCATCGCCGCCGGCGAAGACGAACTCACCGATGCCGGCGGCCCGCAGCGCCACTTCCTGGTCGCCGGGCCGCCCTGCCAGATAGATATGCCTTGCGCCGGCTGCTTGAAGGGCCCTGGCGGCGTCAGCGGCGCTGCCGGCATAGACCTTGTCCGAGGAACAGATGCACGCCACCGCGGCGCCGGAGGCCTTGAAGGCGCTCGCCAGCGCCGCCGGATCGGCAAAACCCTCGCTGTCGATCGCCTCGATGCCGCCAGTCTCGAAGAAGCTCTTTGCGAAGGTGGCGCGGGCGGTGAAATCCGCCGGCGTGCCGAGATTGGCCAAGAAGATCCGCGGCCGCGCGCCATGCGCCTTCAGCGCTGCGTCCGACCGGTCGCGCAGCGCCTCGAACGGCTCGGCAAGGCGCATCGGCGCCAGTGCGTCGAACTTGATCTTCGGCTCGGGCAGGGGACTGAGCGCAGCCGGCTTCACATCCAGCACCGCGATCTCGGCTTCGTGCAGGTTCGGGAACTCGCTGGCGCCGGTCAGCACGTCGCGGCGCTTGGCCACGTTGGTCTCGCGCAGGGCGCGGGTCGCGACGACCTTGCTTTGGAGCAGCCCTTGCTCGAGCGCAGCGAAGATGCCGCCGGCCTTCTCAATCTCCTGGAACAGGGCCCAGGCCGCCTCGCTCAGCTGCGACGTCAGCGTCTCGATGCCGCCGGAGCCCGCCGCCGGATCGGAGACTTTTGCGAGGTTGGATTCCTCGAGCAGCACCAGCTGCGTGTTGCGCGCCACGCGCCGTGCAAAATCGTCCGGCAGGCCGAGCGCCAGCGTGTGCGGCAGCACGGTGATCGCGTTGGCGCCGCTGAGGCCGGCGGCAAACGTCGCCATGGTGGCGCGAAGGAGGTTCACGTTGGCGTCGCGCTGGGTCAGCATGCGCCATGCGGTCTGCGCGTTGACGAAGATCGGCTTCGGCACGAGCCCGCAGGCCTGCTCGACCCGCGCCCACAACAGCCGCAGCGCGCGGAATTTTGCCATCGTCAAAAACTGGTCGGCGTCGGCGGAAAGCCGGAACGAGATTGCTGCACGCGCTGCATCGAGGTCGATGCCACCAGCCTCCAGCATGCGCAGATAGGCGAGCGCGACCGCGAGCGTGAAGGCGAGCTCCTGCACCTCCGAGCCGCCGGCATCATGCACCGGCCGGCCGTCGGCGAGCGCGAACGGCCCCTTGAAGCCGCGCTTGATCAGTCCGCTGACCACCTGGCCGAACGGCTTTTGGTACTCGGCCCAGGCCGCCGCAGCAGCGCCACGCACCGCAACCGTGCTCAGCGCCTGATAGTTGAAGTGCAGGTCGACCTTCGCCGGATCGATTTTGCGGGCTTCGACCAGGTCGGCAAAGGTCTCGCCGGCGTTCTCGCGTCCGAGCACCGGGTTGAGCGCGATCATGATGCCGGCATCGAGATGGATGCCGTCGCAAACCCTGGCCAGCGTCGCCTTGCTGGCGTCGGCAAGACCAAAACCGCGGGCGCCGGGGCCGCCGGCGAACTCGAATTCGAGGCCGGTGGCGCCGTTCTCGAGATCGTGCAGCGCCTGCGCGTTGGCCGCGGCGGCGTCGGGATGGTCGACCCGCTGCAGGATCTGCCAGGGCGCGGCGGCGGCGCGGCCGGCAATCGGGCCGGTGTTGGTGGCGCGGCGGTAGATCGGATCGATCCTCACGCCGTCATAGGTCTTGCCGACCAGCTTCTCGAACGGGGCGCCCTTCAGCACGCCGTCGACCAGCTTGCGCCAGTCGTCATAGGTCGCCGGCGGAAAATCCGCAGCAAGTGGCAAATCGTCGGTCGTGGTCGTCATCCGCCCAAATTATCCTTCGCCGGCCCGATGCGGGCCCCTTGATTTGGCCGGAAATTGCCACGGGCGGGCGGCCAAGCCAAACGGTTGTTTTGCGGTCCCGCTCTGAGGCCACTTGGCCTCACTTGGCCTCAATCGAGGTCCGGCAGGCGGAAAATACCGTCGGTCGAAACCCCGGCCAGGGCATCGGCGACGCGGCGGCCGGCAATGACGCGGTCGGGAACGATCTCGGCCAGCGGCACCAGCACGAAGGCGCGCTCGAACAAACGCGGGTGCGGCAGGGTCAGTTCCGGCTTGTTCAGCGTGACGTCGTCATAGGCGATCAGGTCGAGGTCGAGGGTGCGCGGGCCCCAGCGCTGCTCGTTGGCCCGGTCGCGGCCGAACCGGGTCTCGATCTTGTGCAGCGTGAACAGCAGCGCATGCGGGTCGAGGCTGGTCTCGATCTCGACGCAGGCATTGATGAAGCTGCCTTGCGCCTCCTCGCCCCAGGGCGGCGTCGAATAGTCCGAGGAGCGCGCCAGCAATGCCGCCTGCGTCATGCCGCAGATATTGGCGATCGCCTTGCGGAAGGTCGCGCGGACGTCGCCGACATTGCCACCGAGTGCGATCAGGACGCTCGCCATGAGTGTTCAATCTGGGCGCTCAGCTTTGCGCCGGCGGAAGCTGATGCCGCGAGCGCGTCAGCACCACGCCGACATCCTCGAAGATCGCGGCGATCGGCGCGTGCGGCTTGTGCACGGTGACCTTGACCGCCCTGACGCGCGGGAATGCGGCGAGGATGTCGTCGGCCACCGCGCCGGCGGCGCGCTCCAGCAGCCTGTAATTGGTGTTCTTGAACGCCGAGGTGGCGGTCGCCACCACGTTGGAATAGGACACCGTGTCGGACAGGCGGTCGGTGCGCGAGGACTCCGAGAGATCGGTGTAGAGCTCGAGGTCGATGACGAAGCGCTGCCCGACCTCGGTCTCATGCTCCATCACGCCATGGCGGGCATGGATGACGATCCCGGTGATGAAGATCGTGTCGGTCATTGCTGTTCCCTGATTGCCGCGGCCACCCGCAGCGCTTGCACGGTTTCCGCCACATCATGCGCGCGGATGATGCGCGCGCCGTTCTGAGCGGCGATCAGATGCGCGGCGAGCGAGCCGCCGATGCGCTGCTGCGGCTCCGACGGCACGATGGTGCTGATGAAGCGCTTGCGCGAGGCGCCGACCAGCACCGGCAGGCCGAACGCGCTGAGCTCGGACAGCCGCGCCAGCGCCATCATGCTCTGCTCCGGCGTCTTGCCGAAGCCGATACCGGGATCGAGCACGATCTGGTCGGTCGATACGCCGGCGCGCGCCGCGATCTCCAGCGAGCGGGCAAAGAACGCCGCGATATCCTGCATGATGTCGATCGCCGGATCGGCACGGTCGCGGTTGTGCATGATGATCACGGGCACGCCGCGCGCGGCGACCAGGGCGGCCATGCCGGCATCGCGCTGCAGGCCCCAGACGTCATTGGCGATCACGGCGCCCTGGCCGAGCGCCCAGGCCACCACCTCCGACTTCATGCTGTCGATCGAGACCGGCACGCCGAGTGCAATGACGCCGGCCAGCACCGGTTCGAGCCGCCGCAGCTCGTCGTCCGCCGTGACCGGCTGCGAGCCGTAGGGGCGGGTCGATTCCGCGCCGATATCGATGATGTCTGCGCCGTCGGCGACCAGTCTGCGGGCCTGCGCCAGCGCCTGCTCGGGGGCGATGAATTGCCCGCCATCGGAGAATGAATCCGGCGTCACGTTGAGGACGCCCATCACCGCCGGATAGGGCTTTGACAGCAATGCCGGCAGCAGCGCGCGTCCGGCCGAGCCGGCTGCCGCTGACGCAATAAGCGAGGTTGCCATCATGCGGTGGCTTTGCGCTGGCGGCGCCGCCGAGTCAAGGTGTGGGCAGCGGCGGCCGGGGTGGGCCGCGACCTGTACCTTAACAGGTGACCTTAATGGGTGATCTTAATAAGTGATTTTGGGCTGCAGCTTGCGGGCCTGTTCGATCAAGAGCTCGACCGACTTCTCCGACGGCATCACGCGGACCAGCTTTCGCTTGACGTTGGCGTCCTTCATGCTCTGCGCCAGCCGCGACGGATTGCGGTGCGCGAGCTCGCGCACGGTGGTGACGCCGGCGGCGCGCATCAGCCCAACCTTCGCCTTGCCCATGCCGGGAATCCGCATGTAGTCGGAGATGTTGGCCCATTCGAGCAATTGCTGTTCGCTGATCCCGGTCTTGGCTGCGAGCCCCTTGCGTCCCTTGACGGTGCGGGCGGCTTCAAGCAGCGCTTCGGTCGTGCGGATTCCCTGTGACTTCAGTTTGTTGGCGCAATAGGCGGACAGGCCTTCGATCTCGGAGAGGGGGTATGTCATGATACTCGTATGCAGGTAGAAAGGCGCGTCTGCGCAACAGGGCGTCGTTGGGGGATGCTTCAGGCAAACTGGCTGAGGCCCGGCGTCCCCGAGATGATCTCGCCCATTTGATCCGCTCCGATTTTGTCGCGGCCGAACCTGAAAAGTTCACGCGCCACGCTCTGAATCTCGCTCATGCTCAAACCAAGCCCCATCAGCCGGGTGCCGACGGCCATCAGCCCGCCGCCCATCAATCGCGATAGACCACCGCTGTTGTTGGAGGCGGCAATGGCCGCTTCTGCGCCGGGGATTTGGTCGATCAGAGCCTGGACCTTGTCTGAAGGCCCCTCGTTCCGGAGGAAGCCCAGAACGATACCGATGGTTTTTTCAGCGACAGCACCATCGATGCCGGCCTTGTCGGCCAGCCGTCCAACCAATTCGTCCATATTGCCCCGCCTCAACCGGTTCTTACCGGATATTTCTTGAAGATTTATCTTGAGCGCCTGTGCCGCGAAATACAAGCGATCCGGGCACGCACTGCGTCTTTCTTTTTCGATCGCGCTGAAGGTGTTGCATCGATGCAAGAGTAAATCCGGGATTCACGCCATCTTGTCGCAATGCGCAATGGCTTTGTTTTGTTGGCAAAGTTCACTTGGATAAGGCTCGTCAGAATTCTTTTGGCGAAGATCAATTGGCAAAGAATTAAAGTATGAGGAACTTATAGGGCCGCGATATACGTCGGCATCGGGCGATGGTTTCATTCGTCCTGCAAGATACATTATGATGGCACCGGTTCGATATCGAACCGGGTTCGAACTCGAACCGATCTAATCTGCGCGAAGAGGCGAAGCGATGGCGACCTCCGGCAATAAACTGGCCGATACCGATGAAAAGATTTTTATCGGCAAGGGCGAGGAGACAGCGTGGCTGACGCTTGCGCTGGCCAACCGGCACGGCCTTGTGACCGGCGCGACCGGAACCGGCAAGACGGTCTCGCTCCAGGTCATGGCGGAAGGATTTGCGCGCGCCGGCGTTCCGGTGTTCGCGGCCGACATCAAGGGCGACCTCTCCGGAATCTCCGAGGTCGGCGAGGCCAAGGATTTTATCGTCAAGCGCGCCAAGGAGATGGGGCTCGATTTCCAGCCGGATCAGTTCTCGACCGTGTTCTGGGACGTGTTCGGCGAGCAGGGCCATCCGGTGCGCGCCACCGTCACCGAGATGGGCCCGCTGTTGCTGTCGCGGATGCTCGATCTGAATGACGTGCAGGAAGGCGTGCTCAACGTCGCCTTCCGCGTCGCCGACGAAAACGGCCTGACGCTGATCGACATGAAGGATCTGCGCGCGCTGCTGGATGCGATCGCGCCCAACGGCGGCAAGAAGGCCGCCGACGACGAGGAGGATCCGCTGGCGCCGATCCGCAAGGCGGCGCAAAGCTATGGCAACGTGTCGAAGGCGACGGTCGGCACCATTCAGCGCCAGCTGCTGGTGCTCGAGAACCAGGGCGGCACCAAATTCTTCGGCGAGCCGGCGCTGACGCTGAAGGATTTCATGAAGACCGACCGCGACGGCCGCGGCATGGTTAACATCCTCGTCGCCGACAAGCTGATGCAGAGCCCGCGGCTTTACGCCACGTTCCTGCTCTGGATGCTGTCGGAATTGTTCGAGGAATTGCCGGAGGCCGGCGACCTGCCGAAGCCGAAGCTGGTGTTCTTCTTCGACGAAGCGCATCTGTTGTTCAACGATGCGCCGAAGGCGCTGATGGACAAGATCGAGCAGGTGGTGCGGCTGATCCGCTCCAAGGGCGTCGGCGTCTACTTCGTCACCCAGAATCCGATCGACGTGCCGGACAAGGTGCTGGCGCAGCTCGGCAACCGCGTGCAGCACGCGCTGCGCGCCTTCACCCCGCGCGACCAGAAGGCGGTGGCCGCGGCGGCGCAGACCTTCCGGCCCAATCCGAAGCTCGACACCGCGCGCGTGATCATGGAGCTCGCCAAGGGCGAGGCGCTGGTGTCGTTCCTGGAGGGCGGCGGCACGCCGTCGATGGTCGAGCGCGTCATGGTGCGGCCGCCATCGGCGCGGATCGGACCGATCACGCCGGAAGAGCGCAAGGCGATCATGGATGCGAGCCCGGTGAAGGGCAAATACGACACCGCGGTCGACGCCGAGTCGGCCTACGAGATCATCCAGAAGCGGATCGCCGGCACGGCGGCGCCGGCGGACGGCGAGGGAGGCGGCGGCCTGCTCGGCCAGATCGGCTCGATCGCCGCCACGATCTTCGGCACCAACGTCAAGCGCGGCCGGCTGTCGACGGGGCAGGTGATTGCGCGCAACGTCACCCGTTCGGTCACCGATAAGGTGATCGGCGGCGTGGTCGCCGATCTCGGTAAGTCGGTCGGCGGTTCGATCGGCGGCTCGATCGGCCGTTCGCTGGTGCGCGGCGCGCTGGGCGGGTTGCTGCGCAGATAGTCATACACGTTGGGCGGGAGCGCCGCTTTGCTCTCCCGCGGCCGGCGCGCTACAACCCGGCGCAACCGTCCAACCAACAGGATATCCGCGATGTCCAACGCCAAGCTGCAGCCGGTCCTCGACCGCATCGACGCCGATTTCGACAACAGCCTCGAGCGGCTGTTCACGCTGCTCCGGATCAAATCGATCTCGGCCGATCCGGCCTTTGCCGATGACTGCAAGGCGGCCGCCGATCATCTCGCGAAGGATATCGCCTCGCTCGGCTTCAAGACCGAGGTGCGCCCGACCGCCGGCCATCCGGCCGTGGTCGGCAAGCTGAACGGCTCGACCGACGGGCGGCCGCACGTGCTGTTCTACGGCCATTACGACGTGCAGCCGGTCGATCCTCTGAACCTCTGGCATCGCCCGCCGTTCGAGCCGGTGGTGACCGACCACGCCGACGGCCGCAAGATCATCGTCGCGCGCGGCGCCGAGGACGACAAGGGCCAGCTGATGACCTTCGTCGAAGCCTGCCGGGCCTGGAAGACGGTGACGGGATCGCTGCCGATCGACATCACCATCGTCATCGAGGGCGAGGAGGAAATCGGCTCGAAGAACTTCGTGCCGTTCCTGGAGGCGATCAAGGACGAGCTGAAGGCCGACTTCGCGCTGGTGTGCGACACCGGCATGTGGGATCCCAACACGCCGGCGATCACCACCGCGCTGCGCGGCCTGGTCTATGACGAGGTCAAGATCAAGGCCGCCAATCGCGACCTGCATTCCGGCGTGTTCGGCGGCGGCGCGCAGAATCCGATCCGCGTGCTGACGCGCATCCTCGGCGGCCTGCATGACGAGAACGGCCACATCGCCATCCCCGGCTTCTACGACGGCGTGAAGGATCTGCCGCCGGACATTCTGGCGCAGTGGAAGAACCTCAACATGACGGCGGACAGTTTTCTGAAGCCGATCGGCCTGTCGCTGCCGGCCGGCGAGACGGATCGGCTCTTGATCGAGCAGGTGTCGTCGCGTCCGACCTGCGACATTAACGGCATCGTCGGCGGCTACACCGGCGAGGGCTCGAAGACGGTGATTCCGGCCGAGGCGTCAGCCAAGGTCTCGTTCCGCCTGGTCGAAGGGCAGGACCCGGAAAAGATCCGCGAGGCGTTCCGCGCCTATGTGAAGGCCCGCGTGCCGGCGGACTGCAAGGCCGAGTTCACCGAGCATTCCGGCGCGCCGGCGATCGCGCTCGACTGGAACATGAAGCCCTTAGCGGCGGCGAAGCGCGCGCTGACCGATGAGTGGGGCAAGGAAGCGCTGCTGGTCGGCTCCGGCGCCTCGATCCCGATCGTCGCCGACTTCAAGCGCACCCTCGGCCTCGACAGCGTCTTGATCGGCTTCGGCCTCGACGACGACAACATCCACTCGCCGAACGAGAAGTACGACCTCAAGAGTTTTCACAAGGGCATCCGCTCCTGGGCGCGGATCCTCGCCGCATTCGCCGAGGCCGCCTAGCGCACGAACGCAGCACTCGTAGGATGGGTAGAGCGCAGCGAAACCCATCACTCCGACCGGACCGCCAGCGCGCAGCCTGGACAGGTCGATCCGCGGACACGCCGCCCCGGATTACGCTGCGCTCCATCCGGGCTACGAAGCGAACCGGAAAGTAAAAACGCCGCCCGGGATTGGGCGGCGTTTGATTTTGCTGTAGGATGGGTAGAGCGAAGCGAAACCCATCGCCTCGCCACCATCGTCTGTCATGACCACGTATCGTCGCAATTTCGTTGCCGGGGCGAGCTTCTTCTTCACGGTCAACCTGGAAGATCGGCGGTTGCGACTGCTCACCGAACACATCGATCAACTGCGCGCGGCGTTCCGTGAGACGCGCGAACGGCATCCTTTCACGATCGAGGCGATTGTCATCCTGCCAGATCACCTCCACACGGTGTGGACCTTGCCGGAAGACGATGCCGACTTTTCGACCCGTTGGCGGCAAATAAAGTCGGCGTTCTCGCGAAGTCTCCCAGCTTGCGAGCTCATTTCCGGCAGCCGGCTTGCCAAACGCGAACGCGGCATCTGGCAGCGGCGGTATTGGGAGCACACGATCCGGGACGAGAATGATTTTGCTCGTCACATCGATTACGTCCACATCAATCCCCTCAAACACGGTCTTGTGGAGCGAGTGAAAGATTGGCCGCATTCGTCGTTCCATCGCATGGTCCGGCTTGGAGTTTACCCCGAAGACTGGGCTGGCGACGGCACGAGACTGGATGGGGGATTCGGCGAGCGGTCTTGATGCGGTGGGTAAAGGCGATGGGTTTCGCTTCGCTCTACCCATCCTACGAAAGCTACCGTACGTAAAAACGCCGCCCGGGATTGGGCGGCGTTTTGATTCCGATAGTGCAGAGGGTGTTGGCGCGAATCTTACCCGAAGATTGTGAAAATTCAATCTCGGTAGCCGGGGTTCACCCGGTCGAGCTTGCGCAGCAGCGGCGGCCAGACCAGCTGGGTCGAGCGCAGCTCGGCACGGTCGGGGTTGGACAGCAGCTCGGTGTTCTTGTCGATCGCGAGCTGGTCGACCGGATAGGCGGCGCCGCCGAGCGCGCGGGTCGCCACCTGCATCGAGCAGGCCCGCTCCAGATGATACATGCGCTCGAACGCGGAGGCGACCGAGCGGCCGACCGTCAGCGTGCCGTGGTTGCGCAACAGCATGTGGTTCTTGCTGCCGAGGTCGCGCTGCAGGCGCGGGCGTTCGTCGTGATCGAGCGCGATGCCTTCATAGTCGTGATAGGCGAGGTCGTGGGTGACGAGCTGCGCGGTCTGGTTCAGCGGCAGCAGACCCTTGGGGTCGGACGATACCGCGGTGCCGTCGATCGTGTGCAGATGGAGCACGCAGCCGGCATCCTCGCGCACCTCGTGGATCGCCGAATGGATGGTGAAGCCGGCCGGGTTGATGCTGTAGTCGCTCTTGGACAGCTGGTTGCCGTCGAGGTCGACCTTGACCAGGCTCGACGCCGTGATCTCGTCGAACATCAGCCCGTAGGGATTGATCAGGAAGTGATGGTCCGGTCCCGGCACGCGCGCCGAGATGTGGGTGTCGACCAGATCGTCCCAGCCATAGAGCGCGACCAGGCGATAGCAGGCGGCGAGATTGATCCGCTGCTCCCATTCCGCGGCGCTGATATCCGCGGGGACTTCCTTCAGGCGTGCTTCCGCTGGGGACATGGCCGTTTGCTCCGTTGGTGTGATTTGTCGGAGCCTAGCGCTGCCGCGTTAGCGCAGCAAGGCGGCGTACCGGCGTGACAGTCATGCCGGCATGTGAAGGCTGGCCCACGATCCGGAAAGATCATGCTCCGGCACGGAGAAAGTGGGCAGCGAATCGACTGGCTTGCCGTAGCTTACGGCGCCGGGATCGCCAGCAGGCTCGAGATGCTGCGGCCCCGGATGTCGTAGACGCGAGCGAACACGACGTCGTCGCGCTTGATCTCGACCATCACGGGCGCGGCCAGGCCCTTGCAGTAGAACTCGCCGAGCGTCATCGCGAAGTCGGCGGCATTGCTGTCCCAGCCGATGGTGAAGTCGGGCCCGAGCGCGACCTGCGCCGGACGCTGCGGTCCGCACACCGCGACCTTCCACTTGCGGTTCTGCGGCGGCACTTCCTGCCGTTCGGCGAGCTGCTCGCGCAAGCCGTCGGAGGCCTGCTTCAGCGCCAGGCCCCAATAGTCCAGCATGAAGTAGTTGTCGGCGGTGCGCACCGTGCCGGCGATATGGTTGAAGTGCGTGTATTGATACGGGTGCAGGCGGATCATTTCGCTGAGCGGCAGCAGCAGGCCGAAGGCGAACACCGCGACGGCGGCAGGCTGCCAGGCGCGGCGCTGTTCGCCGAGCCAGTCCATGCCGCGCGCGAAGGCGACGCCGGCGAGCACCGTCATCGGCGGGATCACGAAGATGAAATGACGGATGCCGTTATAGAGCGCCGGCCGCTTCACCATCGCGATCACCAGCGGCAGCATCGCCGCCAGCGTCAGCATCAGCATGATGGTCTTGCGCTTCGCCGGCACGTCGTCGCGCGACAGCGACGTCAGGGTGATGACGACGGCCGCGATCAGCAGGAACAGCAGCACCTCGGGCAGCTGCAGCGCGAACAGCGTCGGCAGATAGGACCATGGCATGTCCGGCACCGACACCAGCGCGCCGTCGAACATCTCCTTCCACGGCTTCTCGAAGAAATGCGAGAAATAGGTCACCGCCTCGAGCGGATGGCCGGGCTCCATGATCGACCACGGCCAGATCAGGCCCATCACGAGATAGCCGAACACAAGGCCGGGCAGCAGCACGTAGACCACATGGGCAAAGCGGTGCGTCGCTTCGCGGGCGCCCTGCTTGCGGAATTCCTCGATTCCGAGCGGCAGGAAACCGACCACCGCATAGACCAGCGCCAGTCCGCCGAGCACCCGGCAGCCGATCGACAGGCCGGCGCCGAGGCCGACGATCAGGATGGTGCGCGGCGAGGGCGCCGGATATTCCTCCACCAGGCGGACCAGGCCGAGGATCAGGATCACCATTGCCACGGCAAACGGCGCGTCCTTCGGGTTCATGAACATGTGGCCGTAGAAGGTCGGGCACAGCGCCAGCAGCAGCAGCGCGGCCAGTCCGGCCACCGGACCGCCGACGCGCCGCGCCAGCCGCCAGGTGACCGCAAGGCCGATGACGCCGACGATCGCGCCGACCAGCCGGCGCGTCTCGAACAGTTCCAGCGAGATCACCTTGTGCAGCAGCGCCGCGGCCATATCGAAGCCGCCGCCGTACATATAGAGATTGGCGAACGACAGCGCGCCGGTGTCCTTGAAACCGGAACCGTACATGCGCAGCAACAGATCGGCATACTCAGCGTGGGTGTAATCGTCCCAGCCCAGGCCGTAATCGCGAAATGTGAGACCGGCGATCAAGGCGACCGCGCCGAGGACAATAAGGGCGAGATCGTCGCAGGTCTTCTCCACCGAGCGACGCGCAGGCGTGTCGATGGCAGACGTCGTAATCGATGACATGGCTAATGGTACCGGCGTCCCTTGGCCCGTTTTGGCGCTTTAGGGCCTCATTCCCCGGCATCCATATAGCGCAGTTCCGTTTCCAAGTAATTGGCAATTGTGGCGTAATTTCCCAGATGCATTGCAATATATTGGCAGTATTTCGTAGGTCAGTAGATTTACGGGAGCGACTTGTCCGGCAGGCCTGATGCGATGCCGACGAGGCCGAAATACCGGCAAAATCTGCTTTTCAGGAACTCTGTCCACAATTGCCGGTTGGCGGTGTGGGCAATATGACGGTATCGTGGCCGTCGGTGGCTGCGCCGATTTTCCGGCGGCTCTCCCGGGGGTTAGTTCGATGATGGTTGCTTTGTTGGTCGTCGGCGCGGGCCTCGTCCTGGCAGGTTTGGCGGCGATCGGCCTCGGGATCCAATACAAGGAATTCAGCGTCGGCGGCCTGTTGATCCAGTCCGGCGTCACCGGCGTCTGCACCGGCGCGATCGTGCTGGCGCTCGCGGTGGCGATCCGGGAGCTGCAGGCCATCGCCCGGCGGCTCGGCCCGCTTGCCACCGGCGCCAGCCCCGAGTTCCCGGCGCCTGCAACTTCCCCGCGCAGCTCGGCTGCCGGCGAGATCGCCTTCCCGCCGCTGCAGCCTCCGCCGCTGGCCCCGGCGCCGCCCCCCGCGCCGGCGGCCGCTCCACCGCCCTGGCACGAGGAGATCGCCGCGCGTGGCGGCAATACCGAGGAGAGCCCGGCGGCGGAGCCGAGCGCCGCCGCAGCTGACGCCTCGGCGCCGCCCAAGCGGCGCAACCTGCTGTTTTCCTCGACCTCACGGAAGGAACGCGAACGCGCCCAGGGCCGCGCTGCGGAGCCGCTGACGCCGGACCTGCTGTCGCCGGAGCTGCGTCCCAACCCGGCCGCAGAGCCCGCGCCGGCGACGTTTGACGATGCCTGGCCGAGGGCGGAGCGGCCGAGATCGGTCGACGTTGCCCCGCGGCGCAGCGCCCGCTCGCCTTCGACCTTCGGCGAGGCCCAGACCCCGCCCTCAGCTCCGCCGTCGCCCAGCCACCCGCCGGCGCCCCCGGAACAGCCCGCGGTGACCGTGCTCAAGTCGGGCGTCGTCGACGGCATGGCCTATTCGCTCTATTCGGACGGATCGATCGAAGCGCAGATGCCCGAGGGCATGATGCGGTTTGCCTCGATCGACGAGCTCAGGTCGCATCTGGAGCAGCGGCCTTAAGTTCTGCCAATACTTGCCAACGGCCGCCGTTCGATGCAGAAATACGGCCGTTCTTGTCGCGATTCCTGTAATCCGCTCATATCAGCGAAGTAGTACGCGATTCTGTTAATGTATTTTTATGCCCGGATACTGTCCGGGCCGGCGTGTTGGGCCGCGCCGTTCGATTGCATAGGGAAGGTAGAGCCATGTCCGAGACGTCAAGCAAAACTCCGGTCGAGCTGACCGCAAACATCGTGTCGGCCTATCTCAGCAACAATCCGACGCCGGCCTCCGATATTCCGAGCCTGATCGGCCAGGTCCATGCCGCCCTGCTGCGCGTCTCGACCGGACGCACCGAAACGCCGCTCGAGCCGGCCAAGCCTGCGGTGTCGATGAAGAAGTCGATCACGCCCGAATATCTGGTGTGCCTCGAGGACGGCAAGCGCTTCAAATCGCTCAAGCGCCATCTGCGCACGCAGTACAACATGACCCCCGAGCAATACCGCGAGAAATGGGGGCTGCCGGCCGACTATCCGATGGTGGCGCCGAACTACGCGGTGGCGCGGTCGCAGCTCGCCAAGAAGATGGGGCTGGGCCAGCAGGCGCGGAAGAAGAAGTAGGCCACTTCGCGAAAAGGCGTCAGGCCATTTGCCTCACGCCGCGGACGCCAGCGCCTCGCGCGCATCGTTGCGGATGCGCTCGACCATCGAGCGCAGGCCGTTGGAGCGCTGCGGCGTCAGATGGTCGCGGAAGCCGAACTCCTCGAACAGCGCGAGCGCGTCGGTGCCGAGGATCTCCTTCGGCGTATGGCCGGAAAACAGCGTCAGCACGATCGCGACCAGGCCGCGCACGATGTGAGCGTCGCTGTCGCCGAGATAGATCAGCCGCGGCTCGCCCTTGCCGTCGCGGTCGATCCGCTTCGACAGCCAGACCTGGCTGACGCAGCCCTGCACCTTGTTCTCGGCCGAGTGCTCCGCCTCGGACAACGGCTCGAGCGTGCGGCCGAGCTCGATGACATAGCGGTAGCGGTCGTCCCACTCGTCGAGCAGCGCAAAGTTGTCCCTGATTTCGTCGATCGTCGTCGTCATCCGTGGCCCGTCCCGTTCTTACCGGCTTATATAGGGAAGGCGGGCCACGAAAGCGACGGAAATGGAACCGGTTCCGCGGCTAAATTTGCGAGTTAGGGCGTCGGCGGAGCGCGGAATTCGATCGCCTGATCGTCCGAAGTCAGCGTGTCGCGGGTCGCGGCAAGGGCTACGTCGGCATCCTCGGTGCCGATCGAGCCGGTGTGGTCGGGCGGCTTCTTGTCGGTGATGATCTGATAGATCTTGCGCGCGCCGTCGGTCGCACGCTGGCCGATCGCGGTCGCGGCCTGGCCGCCGACCTCGCAGGCCGCGGGCTGGCGTTTGCAGAACTGGCCCATGTCGTTGATGGTCGCGGTCGCCGCCGACACCGCGTCGGACGCGCTGACCTGCGGCACCTTCTCCGATTCTGGTGTCTTGTCCCTGGGCAGCAGCACGAGCACTAGCCCGAGCCAGAATGCCAAACGCAGCAGGAAAAACATGGCGCGATCCCGGTCGTCTGTCTTCTCTTTTGCGGTCGATGCCGCGGTTGGCTTTACGCCTAGCATCGCTCGCTAAATCGGAAGTATTTGCATTGAAGTAAATCCGCCGAAGAATCGCGAAAAATCCGCCTGATTTGATTCGGCGTAAATTTTCGATTGATGGCGGCAAGCGGGGCGGATGTGCAGTTTGCGCCGCGTCCACCAATTCGAAACCATAGATCCTCGCATCCGGAAACCCCTCGTTCACCATCCCCGACAAATGCGCGGTGAATAGCCGGCCGGAGGGCTGCCAATGCACGGTGTTTGGCGGCAGGCCGCCCCGCCTTAGCGTTCGCTTAAGTTCGCTCTGACACGTTGGCCTGCAATCACGAAGGAGGCGTTCCGGCGCGTCTGTCTGACGATCGAGCCGAAGCGCGAGTGCTGTGAGTATTGTGAGTCTGATCCGCGATTGCCTGGATGCGCTGCTGCATCCGTCGGCGCAATATGATGCGCTGACGCGCGCACGCCATCGTGCCTTCATGGCGCCGCGGCTGCTCGGCAGCCTGGCGGCGCTCGCATCCTTCCCGGTGTTTCTTGCGATGCGCGGTGCGCCCACCGCGACCGAGGTCGCGGCGTTCGCCTGGCTGACCGCGCCGATCCTGCTGTCATGGTTCCTGTCGCGCACCGGCCGCTATGAAGGCGCGCATGTGCTGTCGTCGCTCGCGCTCGCGGGCCTCGTGATGACCATTGCCGCGACCACCGGCGGCATCACCTCGTTCGCCGCGGTGTGGCTGATCGTGATTCCGCTCGAGGCGGCGCTGTCGGCGTCGCGGCGCGTGGTGGCGTTTGCCTTCGCGCTGGCGATGATCTGCGCGGCGCTGCTCAGCGTGCTCGGACACTATCACGTGCTGCCGCCCGCCGATCCGGCGGTGGCGGCGAGCAGCATGCTGGTCGGCTTCGGCGTCGTGTCCGCGATCTTCTATGCGGCCGGGCTCGCCTTCGGCGCCGAGTCGCTGGCGCGCACCAGCGTGGCGCTGCTTTATGTCGAGGAAGACCGCTACCGCCTGCTGGCGCACAACATGAGCGACGTGCTGTCGCGGCACAGCCGCAACGGCGCGGTGCGCTTCATCTCGCCGGCGGCCGAGATCATGCTCGGCGTGCCGGCATCAAGGCTGCTCGGCCACGGCCTGTTCGACCGCGTTCACGTCGCCGATCGCCCGGCCTATCTCACCGCGCTGTCGGACGCCGCGCGCGGCGGCGAGTCGCGCAGCGTCGAGTTTCGGCTGCGCCGCGACGCGGCGTGGAGCCAGGGCGGCGGCACCGACTTCATCTGGGTCGAGATGCGTTGCCGTCCGCTCGATCAGGCCGCTGCCGACGCCGACGCCGAAGTCGTCGCCGTGATCCGCGACATCACCGAGCGCAAGACGCAGGAGCAGGCGCTGGAGCAGGCGCGCAACGCCGCCGAGCAGGCCGATGCGTCGAAGACGCGCTTCCTCGCCACCATGAGCCACGAGCTGCGCACGCCGCTCAACGCCATCATCGGCTTCTCCGAGATGATCGCGCAGGAAGACGTGCTCGGGCTCGATGCCGCGCGCCGCAAGGAATACGCGCAGCTGATCAACGATTCCGGCCAGCATCTGCTGTCGGTGGTCAACGGCATCCTCGACATGTCGAAGATGGAGTCCGGAAATTTCGAGATTTCGCCGGAGCCGTTCGCGCCACGGCCGGCGCTGCTCAATTGCTGCAACCTGGTGGCCTTGAAGGCGCGCGAGAGCGGCGTCGACCTCGTCACCCGCGTGGCGGACGATCTGCCGAACCTGAACGGCGACCCGCGCGCGTTCAAGCAGATCGTGCTCAATCTCGTCTCCAACGCCATCAAGTTCACCGAACGCGGCGGCAAGGTCACTGTGTCGGCCATGGTCGAGGGATCGCGGCTGGTGCTGCGCGTCTCCGATACCGGTGTCGGGATCGCCGCCGACGACCTCAAGCGGATCGGCGACCCGTTCTTCCAGGCCGGCAAGACCTATCAGCGCCGCCACGAAGGCACCGGCCTTGGCCTGTCGATCGTCAAGGGGCTGGTCGGCCTGCACAACGGCGAACTGAATGTGGAAAGCAAGGTGGGCGAGGGGACCACGGTCTCGGTCGCGCTGCCGTTGGCGTTCACGCCGCAGGCCGCGAGCGAGCCGTCCAGCAACGTCTCGACGCTGAAGCCCGCGCTGCGGTCCGGACTACAAGAGCAAGCTCAGCAGGTGAAGAAGAGTGCCTAGACAGACTTTGGATGACGATGAAGCGCCGCGCCGTCGCCGCGGCGCCAAGGCGGTGGCGATCGAGGCCGAGCAGGAGCGCGGCCTGCTGCTGCGCGTGCTGCTGTACAGTCCAAAGGACATGGTCGCAGGCGTGCTCGCCGCGGCCGCCATTGTCGCGATCCTGACCAACGCGCTGTTCCTGCAGGCCGGCCGTCACCCGTCGCCGATGTTCGGCGGTTCGGTTGTGACGTTGCCTCCGCCGGCGCCGGCCGCGGCCGTCGCCAGTCCGTTGCCGCGCCCGCGTCCGGCCGAAGCTGCCGCGCGTCCGGCCGAGCCGGCTGCCGTGGAGCTGCCGAAGCCGGTCGAGACCAGGGCCGTGGAAACCAAGCCGGTCGAAGCCAGACAGGACGCCAAGCCGGTCGAACCCAGGCCGGCCGAGAGCAAGCCTTCCGACCCGATGGCCAATCTGGTGACGAAGTCGACCGCCCCGGCAGCGGCTGCCGCGCCGTCCAGCGTCATCCGTCCGCCGGCGCCGATCCCGACCGCGCCGACCGCGCACCAGAACGCGGCCGGAAAGCGGATCGCCGCGGTCCAGCGCGCGCTGACGCAATATGGCTACGGCCAGCTCAAGCCGACCGGCACCATCGGCGCGGACACCCAGACCGCGATCGCGAAGTTCGAGCGCGCCCGCAAGCTGCCGGTGACCGGTCAGATGTCCGATCGCCTGGTGCACGAACTCACCGCGATGATCGGTCATTCGATCGAGTAGCTCAGCTCCTCACGCGACGGCGGCAGTTACCGCTGAGCTCTATCCACGTCATTGCGAGCGAAGCGAAGCAATCCATCTCACCGGTCACGCGGAGCGATGGATTGCTCCGTCGCTGTCGCTCCTCGCAATGACGGCTCAATGCATTCACTGCCCCTTACGCGGCGTCGCCGAGCAGGACGTCTCTGACCTCGTCGGAGAACAGCTTCCTGCGCCCGGCAACCAAAACCCATTCCGGATCGTTGGGATCCGGTGTGGCGCGCGGCATGCCGTGGTCGAGCAGGGCCTGCGCGCAGCCGGCCCAATCGCCGCCTTCGACCGGTTCGTTGCAGGAGGCCCAGGACAGCGAGCCGGATGCGTTGTCGCCAAAGCCGTGCTGCTCGGTCCATTGCGCACCGTGCTCGAGCAGGAAGCGCGTCAGTCCGGCATTGCCGCGGAACACGGCGTGATTGAGCGCAGAGCCATCCCAATCGCCGCCGCGCACCGCGATCGGCCAGCCCAAGCTGACCATCAGCCGCACGCCGTCATCGGCACCGGCCGCGGCGAGCTCGGGAAGCAAACGCAACTGCGGCGCTGACAGCGCGCCGGGAAGATCGGGCCGTTCGGCCTGGATGCGGCGCGCCTCACGCTCATCACCGCGGGCGCAGGCGGCGACGAACCGCTCGTCGTCGGGGAGTGTCTCTGCGCCGCTGCGTTCGCGCAGCAGATCGGCGACATCGGTCAGTCCGAATTGCAGCGCGAAGCGGTAGGCGCCGAGGCCGTCGGGCGTCCTGGCATGCGGATCGGCCCCGGCATCGAGCAGCGTCGCGATGCAACGGCGCGAGCGCCGCCGCCGGATCGCCCACATCAGCGGCGAGCCGCAATCGGTCAATGGCGCGGTGCCGGCGGGCTCGTTCGGGTCGCCGCCGTGCTTGAGCAGCAATTCGAGCGCCGCGACGTTTTCGCCGTCGAGCACCTTGTACATCGCATTGGTGCCCGCGATCCGCGCGCCGTGCGCGAGCAGGGCGCCTGTCGTCACGAAGCCTTCGAGGGAGTGATACAGCGACTCATTGTCGTTGGGGTTGGCGCCGGCCTCGAGCAGCAGATTGGTCAGCTCGAGATCGTGGTTGCGCCCGGCGGCGCCATACAGCGCCGACAGCGGATTTTGATCGTCGGGCTGCTCGAGCGAACCCGGCGGCCAGCGGCTGCTGATGTGCTGATCGGGATCGGCGCCGGCCTGCAGCAGCAGGCGCGCGCAGCGATGCAGGCGCGCGCGAAATTCCGGGATCTGCAGCAGGCTGGAATGCGTCACGGCGACCAGCGGCGGCAATTTTAGCGGACCGCCCGGCCGGTTCACCCAACTCGGATCGTTCGCCGCAGCCTGCCGCACCTTGTCTTCATCACCGATGGCGCAGGCAAGATACGGATCGTCAGCGGCGAGATCGAGATCCTCGGCGAGCATCCGCGCCGCAACGCGTGGATTGGCGCGATCGGCGGTGCCGTCGACGTCGCCGGCGTAGACCAGCTGCAGCCAGCGTCGCACCCGATCGTCCTTGCTTTTGCCGAGCGGCAACTGCGCCTCGACATAGCGCTTGAGGTCGGGCCATGAGGCAAAGCCGAGATCGCGCGCCACGCAGGACTGCGCATCGTGGAGCCGCAGATCGAGCGCTGCGATGGCGGCGTCGCTGCGCCCGGTCGCCGCCGGAAGCGCGCTGCGAAAACGCGCATAAGCCTCCGGCGCCTGTCGCCGGTATTGGCGAATGAGCTCCTTGGCCTGCTTCTTCAGATGTTCGAGATTCAATCGCGCGGGCGATCGGTCGGACGATCGATTCATGGAAACCTCCGTGCATCAATCGCCGATGGTCCACAAAACCGGCTTGCACAAAGGCTTAGTTTGCCGCTTGGAGGCTGCAAGTGGGTTCAACCCTTCCCGTGGACCCGGGTGCGGCTTGCACCGCGAGGGGAAGGATATGAGCGGCTGGTCGGACGGTCAAGGCGCTGGGATCTGATGATTGGACGAGGCCGCGTCGCTGGCCTATAGGTCGCCGCATGCGATTGAAAACTTCCATTTGGGTCGCGGCCTATCTGCGCCGCTGCCAGACCGAAGGCGTGTTCGGCGCGGTCCGCAAGAAGGGCGCCGAGGAGGCCGGCGCGGTGTTCGTCAAGGTGGCGCTGATGGACGGCAACGCCGTGCTGTATGCGCCGGCGCCGCAGACGGTCTATGACGACAGCCGTCCGGTCGAGCGGCTGTTCGTGCCGACCGCGCCGCAGCCGGTGCCCGAGCCGACGGTCGAGCAGCGATTGGCCAAGGAGCTCCGCTTCGATCCCGATGCGTGGATCGTCGAGACCGAGGACCGCGCCGGGCGGCACTTTCTCGATCTGGCGAAGAACTAGGATTTGCGATTGCGGATTGCCGGCGCGCTGCCGGGCTGCACCACCGGTCGCGTCTGTGCCGGCGTCGCGCGGACGCGATGGTGCTCGTCGTCGTAGAGCGACGAGCGATATTTCGCGCGCGCCACCGCCATGGTCGAGCCGCGCCATGCCGCCAGCATCACCAGTGCCGAGCGTTCGCTGAGGCGATCGTAGAGCCGCGACAGCCGATAGACATAGTTGACCGACGAACCCGCTTCCGGATTGAGGAACATCAGGATGCGCTGGAACGCGGCGCCCGATACGTCGAGCGCGCGCATCGCGCAGGCCAGCGGTTCGCCGCCGGGATCGCTCACCACCTGCGCCGCGATCCGCGACGGCAGGATCAAGGCTTCGCCGAGCTCGAGCGCGAAATTGTCGATGTCCTCGGCGAACGCGGCCATCTCCAGGATATGGATCGCGCGCGCGGCGCGGGCGGCGGGAATCCGCGCCGCGGCCTTCAGCGGCGTATCCTGCAGATTGTGCAGGATCTGCGCACGCTCGCTGGTGCTGGCGGCAAAGAACATGTCGGAGATTTCGGCGGCATCGTTCGGCCGCATCGACAGGCTCGCCGCCATCCGCAACTCGACATCGGTCGGAGCCCTGGCCGATTGCGCGGCCGCCGCGGGCATCGGAATCGGCGCGGCCGCCGTCGCTGGCTGCGCGGCATCGGCGCGCCGCAGCCCGAGCTTGTCCAGGATGATGGCCGGTGTCGCCGGATAGACCGCAAGGCGGGCACGCACCGCGGCGCGCGTCGCGTCATCGACCTCGTCGATCAACCGCGAGGTCAGCTCGACGAATTGCCGCTCCTCGTCCGCGGAGTGGGCACTTGCCTGCACATAGAGGTCGGTCAGCACGCGCAGCAGGGTCGGGCGAATGTCGACGCCCTCGCGACGGGAGAGCGTCATCAGCCCATCGAAACCCGGAAATAGTGGAGCTGCGCTCATTCAGGCGTACGCGACTGGGTAAAGCTTCGAGTTCTGGAAATCGTTGTCGAGGCGAGCCTACGCGGGCTGTTTTAAGGGGCAGTTAAGGAAAACAGGTCGTGAAGCCGAACGCTCGAATTGCGCGTGTCGAATTGGGCACAGCGCCACATCCGTAACCGTCCGTAGTGCCGGCTTAAGATGTCGTTAACCATGCCCGTTCTTAACTCGGCCAGCGCGGGGCAAATCATGTCCGTGCGGGGCCAGAGAGAGCGGAACATGGGCACCATCGTCGAATTTCCGGCGGATGCGGCGACGCGGCGGCCGAGCGTGACGGACGCCGCAGGCGAACGTGTCGGCACCGTGCTGATCCTCCCCGTGGTGCGGATCGAGCGAACCGTCGAGGAGACCGGCGGCGATCGCGGACCGGAGCAGGGGACCGCACCGGGCCGCCGCCGGCGCCGGCGCTCCTGACCCTTAGGACATCGAGCAATGCCGGAGCGTGCGCGGCCGATCATCCCGGCGCTGATCCTGCTGCTGGCGGGCGCGGCGCTCGGCGGCTGCAGTGGCGGCGATTTCGGCCGCACCCGCGCCGACTTCCGCAACGACGACATGCATCGCTGGCTCGGCGCCGAGGCGAACGGCAGCGTCGGCATGAAGGCCTCGCAATTCCAGCTCACCGAGCATGAACGGCAGCTGCGCGATCTGGCCTACCAGTTCATCGAGTCGCCGCTGTCGCGGCCGGCATGGAAGAGCGTGTTCGGCGACTACCAGAGGCTGCCGGCGCCGTGGCGGCAGAACGTGGTGTTCGACCGCACCGCCTACGGCCGCAATCTGATCGACGAGCCGCACCGCTCGTTCGCCTCGCGCTATTCGCTGCTGATCGACCACGTCCGCGACGACATCACGCGGTTCGAGCCGTTCTTCGCCACGGCGGCGCAGGTGATCGCGCTGGACTGCAAGCGCAGCGCCAGCCTCAAGGCGATTGCCGACGTGTCGCCGCGCGAGCGGGCGGATGCGGTGGCGCGGATGGAGGAGAACGCGCTGATCGTGCAATGGGTGCAGGTGAGCCTGGAGCGGCGGATCTCGTCCTATCGCTGGGCGTTGGAGCGGCTGGTGATCCAGGCGCCGGACGGCATGGCTGCCGACGCCGAACGCCAGATCAACGAGCTTGCCCGGCTCGCCGGCACCACGCCGCCGGCCGCGTGCCAGGCGGCGGTGGCGGTGTCGAAGGGTTAAGTCGGCTTCGCTTTCCCCCTTGCCGCTCGCGCGCTGCGCTTCGCTTGTTGCCGCGGCAGGCTGGCAATGAATTCCTTCAGTGCATCCGACGGCGGCTTGGCCGAGGGATAGGCGAGGCCGATCTCGCGCCTCACATCGATCTCGATCGCGCGCACCGCAACGTCGGGATTGCCGCGCGCCACGCCCTCGGGAACGATCGCGACGCCGACCCCGGCTGCAACCAGCGCCATCGCCCATTCCTCCGATTCGGCGATCGCCACCGGCTTGCGCGGCGGCGCGGTGCGCTTGAAGAAATCCTGCTGCTCGCAATGGCAGCGGTCGATCATCGGAACGCCGGCGAAGTCGGTGGTCCGCAGCGTCTCCTTCAAGGTAAGCGGATGCGACGGCGGCAGCGCCGCGACGTAGCGCTCGCTCCACAGCGGAATGAAGTGCTCGCTTGCCCCGATCATCGTCCGTGCGACGATCCGCGCGTCGGCCTTCTCGCCGGCGCCGACCAGCCGCAGCGCGAGGTCGGCGTTGCCGGTCAGCGGTTTCAGCAAGGCGATGGTCCGCGCCTGATCGAGCGTCCGCAACAATCCGAGCGTCAGCGCCTTCTGCGTCACCGGTTTGCGAAACAGGTTCTTCGCCGCGTCGGCCTCGTCGATGATCCTGCGGGCAATGCTGTGGAACTGCGCGGCCGACTCGGTCGGCGCCATGCCCTTCTTGTGCCGGATGAACAGCGTGGTGCCGAGCTCCGCCTCGAGATCGGTGATCGCCGCCGAGATCGACGGCTGCGAGATGAAGCAGCGCCGCGCCGCCGCGGTCAGGTTGCGCTCGCGGTAGACCGCAGCGAAATAGCGGAGCTCGCGGATATCCATAGTCCAGACCTATTGAATGGATAGGAAGACAATATTTTACCTATGGCGCTGCCGCTGGCAAGCCTGCACCCGAGTTCAGCGGAGGGCCTGTCATGCGCATTCATCATCTCAACACCGGCACGATGTGCCCGATCGGAAAGCGGCTCGTGAACGGTGACGGCAGCATCTTTCAGCGGGCGCGGATGGTCTGTCATTGCCTGCTGGTCGAGCGCAATGACGGCCTGGTGCTGGTCGATACCGGCATCGGTCTCGACGATATCGCCGACCCGCCGCGGCTCGGGCGCAAATGGGTGCGGCAGACTACGCCGCGGCTCGACCCGGCCGAGACCGCGGTCCGCCAGGTGCAGGCGCTCGGCTTCGCACCGAGCGACGTGCGTCACGTGTTGCTGACGCATCTCGATCGCGACCATGCGGGTGGGGTACCGGACTTTCCGAACGCGAAGGTGCATGTCCATCGCCGCGAGTACGAGATGGCGGTGACGCGTCAGGTCGCGCCGCCGGTGGGGCGCTACATCACGGCGCAATGGCAGCATGGGCCGGACTGGGCGTTATACGGCGAGGGCGGCGAGGACTGGTTCGGCTTTGCGGGCGTGCGCGCGCTCGGCGACCGCGAGCCGGATATCTTGATGATCCCGTTGCCGGGCCACACGCTCGGGCATTGCGGGATCGCGGTGCGCCACAATGGCGGGTGGCTGCTGCACGCCGGCGATGCCTATTTCCATCACGCGCAGCTCGATGCCAGGCCGCGGATGCCGCTGGTGCTCGGCATGTTCCAGCGCCGGGCGGACATGGATCGCGCGACGCGCATCCGGAACCAGGAGCGGCTGCGCCAGCTGAAGGCGGCGCATGGCGCGACCGTCACCATCGTCAACAGCCACGATCCCGTCGACTACGAGACCTGCCGCTGCGGCCGGCACGCGGCTGCGGCGGCCTAGCGCTTGCGCGGCGCGGGCGGCGGCGGCGCCGGAGCGGGCGGGGGCGGCGGCGCCTCCTGCTTGGCTGCCACCGGCTCGGTCTGCGGCTTGCACGTCGAGGCCGCCAGCGAGGCCCGCGCCTGCGGCATCAGGCCGGGCTCGGGCGCCAGCGCCTTCAACAGGATCAGTCCCGTCGTCGTCGGCGAGTCGATGATCAGGCGGTCGGCGGCCGTGACTTCCTCGTCTTCGGGGATGTCGTTGTGCTGGGCCTCCGTCATCAGATCGAGCTCGATCACCTTCTTGCCGGCGGAGCGATCGTTGATGGCGTAATAGGCGACCTCGTTGCGGGTGTAGAACGACACCGAGGTATAGGCCTGGCTCACCGGCACGGTGAGCTTGAGCGGTCCGCCCGACAGATCGTAGCGGCAGATCGCCACCGCGAACGCCGGGTCCATCAGCGGCATCGGCGAGTTGCTCGGATCGGCCAGCGGCAGCTGCGTCACCTCGTTGAGCTTGGTCATCGGCGTCAGCCGCGAATAGGCGTCCTGCGAAGCGATCCGCGGCAGCGCCAGCACGCTGACGAGATGCACCACGCCGCCAAGCAGCACGCCCGCCAGGATGGTGAACACGATGCGGATCATGGGCACCCCGTCGTAGCAACGGCCGGCATCGGCGCGTCGCGCTGGGTGCGGGTCGCAACCCCGACCGGGGTGTCGTACAGCCGCAACATCAGCGCGTAGCGCTCGATGCCGCCGGTCGGCAGCCAGTTGCCGGCGCGCGAACGCGAGGCGATGTGGATCTCGAAGGTGCCGTCGGAGGCGCGGATGATCTCCTGGCTGGTGAAGCCGTAGCGCTGCAGCGAGTTGGCGACGAGATGGCCCTTGCGGTCGAACAGCGTCAGCGTCCAGAACCGCGCCGCCGGGGTGACGCCGCTGACTACGACGTCGCAGCGGCCGTCGAGCGGCTTGTTCTTGTCGTCGGTGGTGGCGGTGAAGGCGATGCCGTCGCCGGTGCCGACCGGCAGCTCACCGCTGCGGGCGATGGTGGCGCGCGAATAGGGATCGACGTCGGAGGTGCCGTTCTTCGGCCGCGCGGTCCAGGCGCCGATCTTCAGCGTGCCGAGATCGGTGCCGCGCGTCGCCGTCGCATAGGTCAGGCCGAGCCCGACGGCGGCGGCGATCACGAGCGCCAGCAGGGTGGTGAGGATCAGCCGCACGTCAGTTCTTGCGTGGCACGGTCGCCGTGGTGGTGCCGGTGGCGCCGTCCGGCCCGGCTGCGGCGATGTAGTTTTCAGGGAACGCCAGCGCGCTCGACGATTCAGCCTTGCCGGCCTTGGGGTCGTTCAGCGTGGTCTTGCCGCTGGCCTTGTCGGCGGTCCTGGCCGCGTCGTCGAGCAGCTTCTCGACCCGCACCAGGACATCGGCGCCGCGCTTGGTCAACACCGGCGGCGGACCCGGCTTGGTCTCCAGAATCTTCGGCGCGGCATTGGCCTGGGCATTGGCCTGCGCCGGCTGCTGCGGCAGCTTCTGGCCCATGCCGACGCCGACCAGCTCGCGCACCTCGACGCCCTGATGCGCGGCGACCATGATGTCGTGCCAGGTCTGCGCCGGCAGCGAGCCGCCGGTCATGCGGTTGGTCGGCGAATAGTCGTCATTGCCGTACCAGACCGCGCAGGTGAAGTTGCCGGTGTAGCCGACGAACCAGGCGTCACGGTAGGCGTTGGTGGTGCCGGTCTTGCCCGCGGTCGGAATGCCGTCGAGCGCAGCGCGGCGCGCGGTGCCTTCGCTGACCACGTGGCTCATCATGCCCGCCATGTCGGCGGCGATATTCGGCGGGATCGCCTGACGCGGCTTCGGCCCGTCGCGGTCCCAGCGCCACACCAGATCGCCGGCGCCGGTGCGCACTTCCAGCACGGAATGCGGCGTCACCGCCTTGCCGCGGTTCGGGAAGGTCGCATACGCAACCGCGTGCTCGATGACGGTCACTTCGTCCGAGCCGATCGGCAGCGACGGCGTGTCGGGCAGCGGCGCCTTGATGCCGAAGCGGCGCGCCACTTCGATGATCTTGGCGCGGCCGGCCTTCGGACCGCCGATGTTCTTGCCGAGCTCGATCGAAAGCTTGACCGGCACCACATTGATCGAGCGGGTGATCGCCTGCGTCAGCGTCACCGATCCGGAATAGGAATGGCCATAGTTCTGCGGGCACCAGTTGCCGATGCAGACCGGGCCGTCGACGATCTTCGAGTTCGGCGTGTAGCCATTCAGCAGCGCCGTCGTATAGACATAGGGCTTGAACGACGAACCCGGCTGACGATAGGCGTCGGTGGCGCGGTTGAACTGGCTCGCGCCGTAGTCGCGGCCGCCGACCATGGCACGGATGCCGCCGTCGAGATCGGACACCACGGTCGCCGCCTGGGTGGCGTGATAATCGCGACCGAACTGGCGGAGCTGGTTCTCGATGGCTTCCTCGGCCGCCTTCTGCACGTTCATGTCGATCGCGGTGCGCACCACGAACACGCGCTCGGTGTAGGATCTCGGGAAGGTGTCGACCAGCTTGCGCATCTCGTCGAAGGCGTAGTCGAGATAGTAGTTCGGCGAGTTCTCGTCGCGCCGGTCGACCGCCACCGCCGGATTGCGGCGGGCGCCGAACACCTGGCCCTCGGTCATGAAGCCGGCATCGACGAGGTTGTCGAGCACGACGTTGGCGCGGGCACGCGCGGCCGGCAGGTTGATGTGCGGAGCGTATTTGGTCGGCGCCTTGAACAGGCCGGCGAGCATCGCGGCCTCCGCGAGGTTCACGTCGCGCACCGACTTGTTGAAGTAGAAATGCGCCGCGCCGTCGACGCCGAAGGTGCCGCCGCCCATATAGGCGCGGTCGAGATAGAGCTTCAGGATCTCGTTCTTGGTGAGGCGGGTCTCCAGCCAGATCGCAAGGAAGGCTTCCTTCACCTTGCGCTCGATGGTGCGCTCATTGTTCAGGAACAGATTTTTCGCAAGCTGCTGGGTGATCGACGAACCGCCCTGGCGGACGCCGCCGGCCTGCGCGTTGGTGACCAGCGCGCGCGCCAGGCCCGGAATGTCGATGCCGAAATGATCGTAGAAGCGGCGGTCTTCGGTGGCGAGCGTCGCCTTGATCAGGTTGTCGGGAAAATCTTCCAGCGGGATCGAGTCGTTGTGCTTGATGCCGCGGCTGCCGATCGGGTTGCCGTAACGGTCGAGGAAGCTCACCGCGAGGTCGGATTTCTTCAGCCAGTCCTCGTCGGCGGTCTCGCGGAAGGCGGGGATCGCCAGCGTCAGCAGCAGGATCATGCCGCCGAGGCCGAGGGTCGCGGCCTCCGACAGCGGCTCGATGAACACCCAACGCTTCCAGCGGCCGATATAGAAGCGGTCCATGAAGGTGGAGTAGCGCTCGTAGAGCTCGCGCAGGCCGCGCGCCGACTGGAACAGCGCCGAGTCGAACCGTGCATCCAGATCGAGGCGGAGATTGTTGAACCGCCTTATCCAGTCGTTTGGCAGGAACCTAGGCACCAGAGCCCTTGATCGGTTGAGCGTTCCGAGCGCCCGGCGAGGCACTCAAACGCGCGTCATGCTTCGATGTTGCGGCAAACCCAAGGCGCTTTTGCGTCGTTGGGGGCTTGTTCGTTGTTCTATCCGAGCGGCCGTCATAAACCAATGGCGCGGCTGGCGAATTTAATGAAACCCCTAACGCTGCCCACCGCCTTTTGCGGCCCCGCAAAACCACCCCCTTGCGCGGCTGCGGCCGGCACCCCAAGAAGAACCGCATCGACCTTAACAGGGAATCATGACCGCACCGCCCAAGCACCCATCGGACCAGACGGGATTCTTCTGGAAAACCAAGACGTTGGAAGAGATGTCCAACGCCGAATGGGAGAGCCTGTGTGACGGCTGCGCACGCTGCTGCCTGGAGAAGCTCGAGGACGAGGACACCGGCAAGATCTATTTCACCCACATCTCCTGCAAGCTGCTCGACGCCGGCCTGTGCACCTGCAAGGACTACCCGAACCGTTCCGACAAGGTTCCGGATTGCGTCCGCCTGACGCCCGAAAACGTGCGCACCCTGAACTGGTTGCCGCCGAGTTGCGGCTACCGGCTGGTGGCCGAGGGGCGGGACCTCTATTGGTGGCATCCCCTGATCTCCGGCGATCCCAACACCGTCCATGAGGCCGGCGTCTCGGTGCGCGGCCGGGTGGAGGGCACCGAGCTCGACGTCAACGACGCCGACCTCGAGGATCACATCGTGCGCTGGCCGGGCCTGCTGCCGAAGCGGGCGCGGCTGAAGAAGCGTCCCAAGACGTAACGTCCCAAGATCAGACACAACAAGACCTGACCGCAAGATCCGGGCGTTGTTCCCGCGGAGCGGAGTGTGGCGGCGTTCACACTTGCATTCTGAGATCGATGCTATCCTGGGGTGCAATTTTTCTGAACTCGTATTGTTCATTGGCGCCCCGCCGTCGGGCACATCGATTCCGCCGTCGGGCGCATATTCATGGAGCCAGCCATGGCGCGATCCCGAACCCGCAACTATGCAAAGAAGTCCGCGGTCATCAAAAGCCCGATCGTCAAAGCTCAGGCCCGTCCGTTCTGCCGGAACGCACCCCGGGTCCCGCCGCCGCTCAGCCCAATCGTGATGGGCGATCCCAACCGGGCGCGCGCCATCATCGGGACCAGGACCAAATGGGTGAACGGAACGGTGCTGCACTATTGCTTCTACACCGCAGGCCATTTCGCGGTCCCCACGACCCAGGCGGACGCGGTGCGCGAGGCGTTCAAGAAGTGGAAGGCGATCGGCATCGGCCTCGATTTCAAGGAGGTCAGTCAGCTCAGCGAAGCCGAGGTGCGGATCGGCTACTCGACGGCGGACGGCTCGTCCGCATCGTCGGTCGGACGCGACGTGCTGGACGTGCCCGCGAACGAGCCGACCACGGTCTATGGCTGGGATCTGACCTCGCACTACGGAGCCGGCACTGCGCTGCACGAGATCGGACACGTGCTGGGCATGGAGCACGAGCATCAGAATCCGTTTGCCGGCATCAAGTGGCACGAGGACGCCGTCTACCAATCGCTGAGCGCGCCACCCAACAGCTGGGATCGCCAGACCATCTTCCACAACATCCTGGAGAAGCTGACGCCGCAGCAGGTCCAGGGGTCGACCTGGGATCCCGATTCGATCATGGAGTACGAGTTCGAGGCCGGCCTGATCGCCGAACCGAAGAGATATGAGACCGACGGCATCACGCCGCCGGCCACGCTCTCCGCCGGCGACAAGACATGGGTGCAGAAATGGTATCCGCCGCTGCAGCCGACGCTGGCAACGCTGGCGCCGTTCCAGCCGGCGGTGGCCACCCTGGCCGCGGGCCAGCAGATGGACTACGCGATCAAGCCCACGGCGACACGAAAATACACCGTCGAGACCAAGGGCGCTTCCGACACGACGCTGGTGCTGTTCGAGGACGTCGACGGGACATCGCGCTATCTCACCGGCGACGACGACAGCGGCGAGGAGCGCAACGCCAAGATCACGCACCGGCTGTTCGAGGGACGCAGCTACATTGCGCGGTTGCGCCTCGTGCATCCGGGACCGACCGGCGAAACCGCGCTGATGTATTCCTGACGGATACGCAGGACTTTCTCCCGCCTTGCCCTGGGCCGTCATAGGTGACGGCGGTCCAGGGACTTTGTTGTGTCCAATCACGGCTTTGCGATGCTGCAGGTGCGGGATGCACCTATGCGCGCGGGGGCCTGCCTTAGCATCGAATTGCTGCGTAAATTGCCGATGAGAGAATGATTCCATCGCGGCCACGGGCTGCGTGACACCAGTATTACGCCCCAGATGAACAAGTATGAACGGCAGAGCCGTTTTCCTGCCGACCAGCAGACTTTGCCTGACGACATTGCCGACGAGCTGTCCCGTCTCCCGAGCGAGGTGATCGAACTGAGCGACGCGCCGCCGCTGGCGCCGCCGGTCCCGCTCACCCACGACGAAGTCCGCACCATCGTCATCAGCCTGATGCTGACGATGTTCCTGGCCGCGCTCGACCAGACCATCGTCGCGACCGCGCTGCCGACCATCGGCCGCCAGTTCGGCGACGTCACCAATCTGTCCTGGGTGATCACGTCCTATTTGCTGGCGTCCACCGCCGTGGCGCCGGTGTTCGGCACCTTGAGCGACATCTACGGCCGCCGCGCCATGATCATCACCTCGCTCAGCCTGTTCGTGGTCGGGTCGATCCTGTGCGCGATCGCGCCGAGCATGACGATGCTGATCCTCGCCCGCGGCCTGCAAGGTCTCGGCGGCGGCGGCATCATGCCTGTGGTCCAGACCGTGATCTCCGACGTGGTGTCCCCGCGCGAGCGCGGCCGCTACCAGGCCTATTTCTCCAGCGTCTGGATGGCCGGCGGCATTCTCGGTCCCGTGATCGGCGGCGTGTTTGCCGAGCATCTGCACTGGTCGATGATCTTCTGGATCAACCTGCCGCTTGCAGCCGCCGGGCTGGCGCTGCTGCTGCCGAAGATGAAAAAGATCCCGGTGTTCCACCGCAAGCGCGAGGTCGACTGGCTTGGCGGCATCCTGCTGATGGCATCGGCCGTCGTGTTCATGCTGGTGCTGACCTGGGGCGGCACGCGCCTGTCCTGGCTGTCGCCGACCATCACCGCGATGCTCGGGGCCTCGATCGCGCTCGCCGGCGCCTTCGTCTGGCACGCCCGCCGGGCCGATGAGCCGTTCCTGCCGCTGTCGCTGCTCGGCGGTTCGGTGGTGCCGTTCGCGATGTGCGCCGGCGGCTGCGCGCTCGGTGCCATCGTCGGGCTGACCGTGCACCTGCCGCTCTACTACGAGGTGGTCTACCATCTCAGCGCCAGCGAGGCCGGCCTCGCGCTGATCCCGCTCGCCGCGATCTCGACCTGCGGTGCGGCGATCGCCGGACGGACCATGGCGAAGGCCAAGCACTACAAGCGCGTCGCGATCGTCGGCACCTCGGTTGCCGCGATCTGCGCCGTCGGCATGGCGGTGACGACCTTGCCGCTGTGGGGCCTGCTGACGCTGATGGGCGTGTTCGCGCTCGGGCTCGGCACCACGTTCCCGGTCAGCGTGGTGTCGCTGCAGAACTCGGTGGCGCGGGCGCAGGTCGGCACCGTGACCGGCGCGATGAACTTCTTCCGCGCGCTGCTGGCCTCGTTCACGGTGGCCGCCTTCACCACGATCCTGCTGATGACTTTGGGCTCCGACATCTCGCTCGCCAGCGAGCATCATGCCGCGGGCGCGGTGAGCGCCATCCCGGTCGCCGACATGATCACCGCGTTTCGCTACGTGTTCGCCGCCGCCGCCGCGCTGCTGACCACCGCCGCGGTCTGCATGATCATCATGGAAGAGCGCCCGCTCGCCGGGCCCGGCACGGCACCGGTCGAGATGGCGGAGTAGGGGCCGGCGGTTCATTGCGCCTCACTCCAGTTGCACGCGCGCGCCCTTGGCGCCGTTGAGCAGCCGCCGCAAATGATAGCTCGCGAGCGGATCGTCGGCATGGATGCCGACCAGCGCGGCGAACGCCGGCATCGCCGCGATATCCCCGGACTCGAGCTTGGCGAAGGCGCTTGCGTATTGCGCCGCGGCCGCCCCGTCGAACGCGGCCGGCGATAGCGGCTCATGGGCGCGCAGCGGCTCGCTGCGGCCGCGCAGCACGAGATCTCCGACCGGCCGCCCCCGAAACTTTTCGGCGGTGTTCGCGACGGTGTCGCTGACGCAGATCCGCGTGCCCAGCACCTTGTTGGCGGCCTCGAGCCTTGCGGCGATGTTGATGGTGTCGCCATAGGCCGTGTAGTCGAAGAAGCGGTCGCCGCCGAAATTGCCGACCAGCGCCGGGCCGGCATGCACGCCGATCCGCGTGACGCCGAAATCGACGCCCTTGTCTTTCCAACGGGCGCGAAACGCCTCCGCCCAGAGATCGAGCGCCTGCGCGCAGGCGATCGCGCGGGTGGCGTAATCGGCCTGGTCGCCGGGCGCATTGAACAGCACCTGGATGGCGTCGCCGATCACCTTCGCCACCGTGCCGTCATGGGCGAACACGACATCGGTGAGACCGCCGACATATTCGTTGAGCAGTTCCGCCAGCACCTCGGCCTCGGCGCTCTCGACCAGCGAGGTGAAGCCGGTAATGTCGGTGAAGATCACGGCGACGTCGCGCCAGCGCACCTGCATCTCATCGCCGTCATCGCCGGCGGCAAGGCGCTTGGCGAGTTCGGGCGAGAAATAGCGCGACAGCGAGGCGTGGGCACGTTCGGCCTCCGCCTGGCGGCGGCGTGCCTCGCGCAGCACCTCGATATGCCCGAGGGTTTTCAGGATGGTCGCTTCCAGGTCGGCGAAATCGATCGGCTTGGTCAGGAAGTCGAACGCGCCGCGATTCATCGCGGTGCGGATGTTGCTCATGTCGCCATAGGCCGAGACGATGATGGCCGACTTCTTGTCCTCGCGCTCCTGCAGCCGCGCCAGCAGCGACAGCCCGTCCATCCGCGGCATGTTGATGTCGAGCACCACGAGATCGACATGCGGATGCCGCTCGATCGACTGCAGCGCCTCGACACCATCGCGCGCGAATACGAAGTCGATGCGCCGGTCGCGAATCTGCCGGCGGAATCGCTGCAGGACGAGCGCTTCCAGATCGGGCTCGTCGTCGACCACGAGAACGGTCGAGGTCATGCGGCCCGCTCCAGTCGCGCCTCGATCTCCTGGCGGACCTGACCGAAATCGATCGGCTTCGTCAGCAGGCCCTCGGCGCCGTGCTCCAGAGCCTTGCGCCGCGTCTCGGCATCGCCGTAGGCGGTGATCATGATGACGGGAACGTCGGGCCGGCGGGAGCGTACCTCCGGCAGCATCTCGAGCCCGCTCATCCCGGGCATGTTGATGTCGGAGAGGATGAGGATCAGCGTTCGCTCGCCGGTATCGCCGATCCGGCTCAACGCCTGTGTCGCCGAATGGGCGAAATCCATCATGAAGCGCTGGGCGCGCAGGTCGCGGCGGAATTGTTGCCGGAACAGGACCTCGATGTCCGGCTCGTCATCCACCACCAGAACCAATACACTCACGTTTATCCCCTGGTACCGTTGGAAAAACTGCTCCTGCGCGGCAGCAGAATAGTGAACTCGGTGAATTCTCCGGGTTCGGTCGCGACATCGATCCTGCCGCCGTGCTGCTTCACGATGATGTCGTGACTCATGGAGAGCCCGAGCCCCGTGCCTTCGCCCGGCGGCTTGGTCGTGAAGAACGGATTGTACATCTTGTCCTTGACCTCGGGCGGGATGCCGACGCCGTTGTCGCGGATGCTGATCTCGACGAAATCGCCGCGGCTTCGCGTGCTGGCGCTCACCGTGGGCTCGAATCCGGCCTCGCCCCGGCTGCAACGCTTGTCCACGGCATAGAAGCCGTTGGAGATCAGATTGAGCAGCACCCGCGTGATCTCTTGCGGAAACGCTTCGATCGCGCCGGCCTCGGGATCGAACGCGCGCCCAAGCGTGACGTTGAACTGGGGCCTCTCGGCGCGCGCGCCGTGATAGGCGAGGTTGAGGCTTTCCTCGACCAGCGCATTGACGTCGGTCGGCCGGTGCTCGCCGCTGCCGCTGCGCGAATGCAACAGCATGTTCTTGACGATGGAATCGGCACGCTTGCCGTGCTGCACGATCTTCTGCAGGTTGCCCTTCAATAGCCCGGTCAGCTCATCGATTTCGCCGCGGGCGCCGTCCGCGAGCGCGACGGGTGCGAGCACCTCGTTCAGCTCGTCCGTCAGTTCGGCCGAGAGCGCGGCAAAATTGTTGACGAAGTTGAGCGGGTTCTTGATCTCGTGCGCGATGCCGGCGGTGAGCTGGCCGAGCGAGGCGAGCTTCTCGGTCTGCACCAGGCGGTCCTGCGCGGCGCGCAGATCGTCGAGCGATCTTGCGAGCTCGGCCGTGCGCGCCTGCAACTGCTCGAACAGCCGCGCGTTCTCGATCGCGATCACGGCCTGATCGGCGAAGGTCTTGAGCAGGTTGATCTGGGCCTCGGGGAACGCACCCGGCTCGGCGCGCGAGACGCCGATGGTGCCGATTGCGACGCCCTCGCGGAGCATCGGCACCACGAGGATGCTGCGATAGCCGCGGGCGCGGGCCATGTCTTTCACGGCCTGGGGAACGTCGGGTTCGGTTTCGACATCGGTGCGGAATGCGATCTTCCCGGTCTCTGCGACCCGGCTGTGGATCGCGCGCGAGCTGAGCGGGGAGGGGAACGAAATCCGGATCTCGGCGTCGCCCTCCGAGCTTCCGGCCGTGCACGCCGCCAGATGCAGCATGTCGCCGACGACGCGCGTCACCAGCGCGGTCTGGCCGGCGAGCAGCCGCCGCGCGCTTTCGGAGATGGCGTCGAACACCGGGCGCACATCGGTCGGCGAACTGGCAATGGCGTTGAGGATCTCGGCGGTCGCGGTCTGCCGCTCCAGCGCCGCGCGCGTTTCGTTGAACAGGCGCGCGTTCTCGATCGCGATCACGGCCTGGTCGGCAAAGGTCTGCAGCAATTGCACGTGGTGGGCGGCAAAGGCGCCGGGCTCCGCGCGCGTGATGCTGATCATGCCGACGGCGGTGCCGCGGTTCATCAGCGGGGTGAACAGCACGCTGCGAAAGCCGCGCAGCCGCGCCAGCCGCCTGTTCGGCTCCGGAACCTCGTCGGCTTCGCTGTCGGGGAATTGCACGGTCTCGCCGCCGCGGACCAATGCGAAGGTCGGGAACGCCGCGATGTGGCGCGGGAACGAGGCCCGCAGGCCGGCGTCGGCCTCGGGGCTGGTCGGCGTGTACGCCACCAGATGCAGCTCGTCGCCGATGAAGCGGAGCACGGTGGCCGAGAAGCCGCGCAGCAGCCGCTTGGCGTTCGAGGCGATCGCCTCGAATGCCGGCTGCGCGTCGGAGGGTGAGGCGGCGATGACCTTCAGGATCTCGGCGGTCGCGGTCTGCCATTCCAGCGCCTGGGCCTCGCGGTCGCGCGCGGCCGCCAGCTCGCCTTGCACGCGGCCGGTCTCGACCACCGCACATTGCAGTTGCTGTTCGAGCTCGTCGATCCTGCGCCTCAGATCGGCGTCCATGGGTTGGTCATTCATCGTCTGTTCGGCGCCGCAACGTGAGCGGGTGCGACGCCAGGGGCGGCGGACAGCCGGCCGGCCGAGGTCGTCGAATCTCCCGCGCCGGTTGGGAATCCATGCTGCGCCAGCGGCTTTAGCGCCAAAAATAGCCGCCGGGCAAGCCGGAACGGGACCGCGATTGTCGTGCGATTGCGGTCGTTTGCGTGCGCACATTCACGTTTCCGCGACGCAAAATTCGCCTGGCGCGGCTTCACGTTTCAAACAGCTGGTGATCCATTCCAGAGACGGTCGTGATTGAGCCGAGAGGCCGCGGCGTACTGGATCGCCCGGTCCATGTGCGCAATTGCGCACAGGCCGGGCGATGACAGTTGTGGGTGGGGACGCAGTGTTGCCATCTCGCGACATGATTTGTCCGAGCTTTGCTTTTCGTTTCGCCGCTCTGAGAACAGAGGGCGCAGGGAAAGCCGGGTGCCGATCGCACCCATGGGCCCGGTGCAACAAAAAAGCACCGGGGTAGGACCACAGGTGTAACCGGAAACAACCCGGCTTTCCCTGCGCGATGGGTTACGGCTTATACGTGCTCTCCCCGGCGAGACTGGGCTTTTTTGTCACCGCTTTCGCAAAAACGCTTGCGCGTTTTGCGAGAGGACACCTGCCACTAGGGCGTCAGGCCTGCACGACTTCACCGTCCGCCTCGCATGCTGTCGTCACTGACATGCGAAACGTCCACCGCATCTCACCGCAACACTATGACGATGCGCAGCGCCCCTCGATCGGGTGAGACGGGCAGACCATACACCGAGTTGTCCTTCCGAAAAAGCGAAATATTTTTGCGCGCGGGGATTGACAGGTTTTTGGGCTGACTTGCCCGTCGGGCGGTCACAGTCCGTCACACTTGTGGGATGGAGTAGAGCCAACGGGTTCGCGCTGCGCGCGGCCCGATGATAAACTCGGCGAAACCCATCAATTCGTCCGCGGTGAGATGATAGGTTTCGCTTCGCTCCACCCATCCTACGGTCCTTGCTCTCGCGTTCCGTCGGGCGGATTACGCTTCGTTCATCCGCCCAACGATTCTAGCTCGTCCCACGATATGTCCGGTGCTGCCTACTCCTTGTTCAATCCGTCGGCATCGACCCACTACTTTAGTTGCCATCAACGCATGGCGATCTGCGTGCGGTTTCACTTGCTGCGCATTTTGTCGCGGCTATAGTCGCGGCCCAAAGAAAGGCCCAAGCGGGCCCAAGAGAGCTCGAAGCAGCCGAAGAACAAGAAGGAGTGAAACAAGGTGAGAAAAACATCCCGAGTGCCGTTTCATGCGTTGCAACAACTCGCGGGAGTAGCTGTTCTGGGCCTGGTGGCGGCAGCCCCGAGTGGTGCGCTGGCCGCGGATACACTCAAGATCGGCGTGATCGCCGAAGCCCAGGCGATCGCCGGCGCGTCGATCCCGCAGGCCGCGCAGCTCGCCGCCGATGAGATCAACGCCAAGGGCGGCGTCGACGGCCGCAAGATCGAAATCGTCACCTACGACAATCACTCGTCCTCGGCCGACTCGGTGCGCGCGTTCCAGCGCGCGGTGAACGAGGACAAGGTCAACGCAGTCATCTCCAGCTACATCAGCGAGGTGGTGCTGGCGCTCGAGCCGTGGGCCTCGCGGCTGAAGACGCCGTTCGTGACGCCGGGCGCGGCCTCCAACGAGATCAGCAAGAGCGTTCACGCCGACTACGAGAAGAACAAGTACACTTTCCACGGCTATCTGACCTCGGCGGCGCTGGCGCTGTCGGTGTGCGATTCCGCCAAGGATCTCCTGGTCGATCAGAAGCACATGAAGACCGCGGTGATCATGAGCGAGGACGCCGCCTGGACCAAGCCGCTCGACGTCGGCTACGAGGAGTGCCTGCCGAAGATCGGGCTCAAGGTCGTCGACCACATCCGCTTCTCGCCCGACACCACCGACTTCACGCCGATCTTCAACAAGATCGAGGCGGCGAAGCCCGACGTCATCATCACCGGCATCTCGCATGTCGGCGTGCAGCCGACGGTGCAGTGGAAGAACCAGCAGGTGCCGATCCCGATGTTCGGCATCTCCTCGCAGGCGACCAACGAGACCTTTGGCAAGGACACCAACGACGCCGCCGAGGGCGTGCTGTATCAGGGCGTGTCGGGCCCGAACGTCGCGGTGACGCCGAAGTCGGTGCCGTTCGCGGAAGCCTTCAAGAAGCGGTTCGGCAACTATCCGTCCTATGCGGGCTACACCGCCTATGACGAGGTCTACTACATCGCCGACGCAGTGAAACGCGCCGGCTCTGTTGAGGCCGACAAGATGGTCGCGGCGCTGGAAAAGACCGATTGGGAAGGCACCATCGGGCGCGTCCAGTTCTACGGCAAGGACGATCCGTTCACCCATTCGATCAAATACGGCAAGGGCCTGATCACCGGGCTGATGCTGCAGTGGCAGGGCGGCAAGCAGGTCGCGGTCTGGCCGAAGGAAGTGGCCAAGGCCGAGCTCAAGTTCCCGAGCTTCGTCAAGGCGACCACCAATTGACTGATGATCGTGCTCCCGGGCCTCGCCCGGGAGCATCGCTATTCAGTTCCGCGTCCTCCACAACAGGCAGCGCCGCTGCCGCGGCCAGTATGAGATGCTTGCGTTACAAATCCTGATCGATGGCTTTGCCATCAGTGCCCTCTATGCCCTCGGCGCCACCGGCTTCACCCTGATCTTCGGGGTCTCCGGCGTGCTCAATCTCTCCCACGGTGCCATCATGGTGGCCGCGGCGGTGGCGGCCTGGGCCGCGGCCAGCGTGCTGCACCTCGACATCTACAGCGGCGCGCTGTTCGGTGTCGGCGTGGCGCTGGTCGTCTCGTTCGCGACCTATTTCGCGGTGGTGAAGCCGATCCAGAACTCCAGGCGGATCCCCAACGAGGAGAAGGAAATCTTCGTCCTCACCGGCACCCTGCTGTGGGGCATCATGATCCAGGAGCTGATCGCCTATTTCTTCACCAACAACGCCAAGACGGTGCTGCCGATCGTCGAGGGCGTCGTCGATATCTTCGGCAACCGCACACCGCGCAACAATATCTTCACCGCGCTGGTGTGCTGCCTCGTGATCGGCCTGCTGTGGCTCTTGGTGAACCGCACCCGCACCGGCAAGGCGGTGCTGGCGGCCTCGATGAACCCGCGCGGCGTCACCTTGCTCGGGCTCGAGCTCACCCAGATCTACATTGTGGTGTGGGCGATCTACGGCATCCTCGCCGGCATCGCCGGCGTGCTGCTCGGCATGTTCCTCGGCGTAAGCTCCTACAGCGTCGGGCCGCTCACCGCGAGCGCGTTCTCGATCGTGGTGTTAGGGGGCCTCGGCAGCGTGTCCGGCTCGCTGATCGCAGCGTTCGTGGTCGGCTATCTCGAGACGCTGACGGCCTATCTGATCTCGCCGGCCTACCGCACCATTCCGGCGCTGCTGCTGCTGGTGTTCGTGATGTATATCCGGCCTCAAGGCCTGCTCGGGAGGCGCTGAGATGGCCACGTTCTTCACCTCGCGGCTGTTCTTCATCTCGCTCGCCTGCGTCGTGGTCGCCGCGACGCTGCCGCTCTATGTCTCCGGCTATGTCCTCGGGCTGCTCACCGTCGCGTTCTATTTCGGCGTGTTCGCGATGGCCTGGGATCTCTTGTTCGGCTTCGCCGGCGAGGTCAATTTCGGCCCGACCTTTTTGATTGGCACCGGCGCCTACACAGCCGGCATCCTCAACAACCAGTTCGGCTGGTCGGTCTATCTCTGCATCCTGCTCGGCGCGTTGGCCTCGGTGGTCGCGGGCTTTGTCCTCGCGCTGCCGGCGCTGCGGGTGAGGGGGCCGTATTTCGGCCTCACCACGCTGGTCGCGGTCTTGATGCTGCAGAATTTTGTCGTCGTGTTCGCAGATCTCACCGGCGGCGAGATCGGGCTGACCATTCCTGACGTCATCACCATCAATGCCGGCGCCAACTACTGGATCGCGCTCGGCTTCATGACCATCAGCGCCGCGATCCTCTACGGGCTTTCGCAATCGCCGGTCGGCCTGGTGCTGCAGGCGAGCGGGCAGGATCCGGTGCAGGCCGGCGCGCTCGGCTTCAACATCGTCAAGCACAAGCTCGCGGCGTTCATCGTCAGCGCGTTCTTCTCGGGATTGTCGGGCGCGCTGCTCGTGTTCTACTTCGGCACCGCCTCGGTCGGCACCGTCGTCGACGTCGCGGTCGGCGTCAACGTGATCGTCTCCGCCGTGCTCGGCGGCAGGCGCACCGTGCTCGGCGCGGCGCTGGGGGCGATCTTCCTGATCGTCGCCGGTGAATTTCTGCGTCCGACCGGCGAGCTTGCCACCTTCATCGTCTCGGCGGTGGCGCTGCTCGTCGTCCTGTTCTTCCCCGGCGGTTTCCTCGGAGCGGCCCTGTCACGCGAGGCGCGCTCCTGATGGACCAGACTGTGACCACTGCAACCCTCAGCGTTCGCGGACTCACCAAGAGATTTGGCGGCCTCACGGCCGTGAAGAATCTCTCCTTCGAGTTGCATCCCGGCGAGATCCTCGGCCTGATCGGGCCGAACGGCTCCGGCAAGTCGACCGCGATGAAGAGCGTGATGGGCATCGAGCGCCCGACTGCAGGCGAAGTGCTGTTCGAGGGCGAGAACGTCGCCGGCCTGCCGGCGCACAAGATCGCGCGCAAGGGCTTTGGCATGGTGTTCCAGCACTCGCGGCCGCTGAACCGGCAGACCGTGCTGGAGAACATCATGGTCGCGCTGCTGCCGGACAGCCTGTTCATGCTGTTTCCCGACAAGGCGCTGACCGAGCGCGCCAAATGGATCGCCGAGCGCGTCGGGCTCGGGGCGGTGATGGACCGCCGCCCGCCGACGCTGCCGTTCGCCGATCTGCGCCGGCTGGAGCTGGCGAAAGCCATTGCGCGCGATCCAAAGGTGGTGCTGGTCGACGAGCCGTTTGCGGGCCTCACCAGCGCCGAGGTCGGCACCTTCTCCGCGCTGATCCGCAGCTTCCGCGACGAGGGCCGCGCGGTGATGCTGGTCGACCACAACGTCAAGAGCGTCGCGGCACTGGTCGACCGCGTGCTCGCGATGTATCTCGGCGAGGAGATCACGACCGGCCGCGCCGAGGACGTGATGAAGAACGAGACGGTGCGGCGGGTCTATCTCGGCGGCGCGATCGAGACCCATGCGCGCCCCGAAACCTCGTTCAAGGACAAGGTGCCGCTGCTGCAGGTCGATGACGTCAGCGTGCATTACGGCAAGGCGCAGGCGCTGGAGAACGTCTCGATCCACGTCCATGAGGGCGAGTTCGTCTCGATCGTCGGGCTCAACGGCGCCGGCAAGACCACGCTGTTCAACACCATCTCCGGCTTCCTGCCGTACACCGGCGAGATCCTCCGCGGCGGCCAGGAGCTGCGCGGCAGGGGTCCCGCCAAGATCGCCCGCTCGGGCCTTGTGCAGTGCCCGGAATCGCGCGAGCTGTTCGGCGAGATGACGGTGCGGGAAAATCTCGATCTTGGCGGCCAGCATCTCGACGACGCCGCGCGGGCCAAACAGCTGGCCTGGCTGTTCGAGCTGTTCCCGATCCTGAAGGAGCGGCAGGGCCAGATGGCGCAGACGCTGTCCGGCGGCGAACAGCAAATGCTGGCGATCGGCCGCGCGCTGATGATGCAGCCGCAGATCCTGATCCTCGACGAGCCGACGCTGGGGCTTGCGCCCGTGATCCTCGAGCTGCTGTCGAAGGCGCTGGAGAAGCTGCGGCAGACCACCAGGATCACGGTGCTGCTCGGCGAGCAGAACGTGACCTTCGCGCTTCCCCATGCCGACCGCGTCTATGTGCTGGAGCACGCGCGGATCGTGTGGGAGGGCGATCCCGGCCGGTTCGCCGCGGAGGCCGGCAAGGATTTTCTCTGACGTTGGAAGATTAACAACAAAGCAAAGCAAGGGAGATCATGATGTCCATCCATTCAACCGCCGCCCGCGCGAGCCTGCTGGCCTCCGCGCTCGCGCTATGCCTCGCGGCGCCGGCCTATGCGCAGTCCAAGGATCCGATCAAGATCGGCGTCATCGCCGAGGTGCAGTCGATCGCGGGCGCGGCGACACCGGGCGGCGCGCAGATCGCGGCCGACGAGATCAACGCCAAGGGCGGCGTGATGGGCCGCAAGATCGAAATCGTCACCTACGACAACAAGTCGTCGTCGGCGGACTCGGTGCGCGCCTTCCAGCGCGCGGTCAGCGAGGACAAGGTCTCGGCCGTGATCGCGAGCTACATCAGCGAGGTGGTGCTGGCGCTGGAGCCATGGGCGGCGCGGCTGAAGATGCCGCTGATCACGCCCGGCGCCGCGTCGAACGAGATCACCAAGGCGATTCACAACGACTATGAGAAGAACAAGTACACCTTCCACGGCTACCTGACGTCGGCCGCGCAGGCGCAACTGGTCTGCGATGCCGCCAAGGAGCTGCTCGCCGACAAGCTCAAGTTCAAGTCGGCGGCGATCATGAGCGAGGATGCGGCGTGGACCAAGCCGCTCGACGTCGGCTACGAGGCCTGCCTGCCGAAGGCCGGGCTGAAGGTGGTCGAGCACATCCGCTTCTCGCCCGATACCACCGACTTCACGCCGATCTTCAACAAGATCGAGGCGGCCAAGCCCGACGTGATCGTGACCGGCATCTCGCATGTCGGCGTGCAGCCGACGGTGCAGTGGAAGAACCAGCAGGTGCCGATCCCGATGTTCGGCATCAGTGCGCAGGCGCTCAGCCCGACGTTCTGGGCCGACACCAACGCCGCCGCCGAGGGCGTGCCGTCGCTCGCGGTCGCCACCCCCGACGTTGCGGTGACGCCGAAGACCAAACCGTTTGCGGCGGCGTTCAAGGCCAAGTTCGGCACCCCGCCGGCTTATACCGGCTACACCGCCTATGACGAGGTCTACATCATCGCGGAAGCGATCCAGCGCGCCGGCTCGACCGATCCGGACAAGATGATCGCCGAGCTCGAGAAGACCGATTTCGAGGGCACGATCGGCAAGATCCAGTTTTACGGCAAGAGCGACGAGTTCACCCACGGCATCAAGTCCGGCCCGGGCGCGGTGACCGGCCTGGTGTTCCAGTGGCAGGGCGGCAAGCAGATCACGGTCTGGCCGAAGGCGATCGCCGAGGGCGAGATGAAGTTTCCGAACTTCGTGAAGCTGTCGCAGTAAGGAAAAGCCTCACCACCGTCATTGCGAGCGAAGCGAAGCAATCCATCACTCCACTCGGGGTAGATGGATTGCTTCGTCGCTTCGCTCCTCGCAATGACGGCGGGGAGAACACGAGCGACGGAAACTACGTCTTCGTCTTTGGCGCGGTCTGGATCGTCGGCGCCGCCGCGGCGAGCAGCGCGGCGCGGTCGCCGTCGCGCGGCGGATAGATGCGCTGCTGGTTGATGGTCTGCTTGGTCACCTTGGCTGCCGCGCCCGTGGTGTGCACCTCGCGGTCCCAGCCGGTGGTGTAGAGCGCGCCCCAGGCGCCGAGGTCGAGCACGGTGACATACCAGTCGATGGTGAGCGGCAGCAGTTTTTCGCCGAAGAGATCGGCGACCACATTGTGGCCGGCGAAGCGGCCCATCGGCCGCGCGAACTGGCAGGACATCACGGTCGGATGCGTGCCGTCGATCAGGCAGGCGGCGACGTCGCCGGCGGCGAATACGCCGGTGAGGCCTTCGGCGCGCATGAAGTGGTCGACGGCGAGGCGGCCGAGCCCGTCGCGCTCGACCGCAAGAGCCGCGGCGAGCGGACTGGCGCGCATGCCGGCGCACCACACCACAGTCTCGGTCGGAATGGTCTCGCCCGAGCTCAAGGTGATGCTGCCGGCGTCGACGGCGTTGACCCTGACACTCAGCCGGGTCTCGACGCCGAGCGCCGACAGCGCCTCGTTGATCACGGGGCGTCCGTGCGCGCCAAAAGTCGCGCCGACAACCGGGTTGGGATCGATCAGGATGACGCGGCGGTCAGTGGTGATGCCGGCGCGCGCAAGCCTGGCCGGCATCTCGGTCGCGACCTCGATCCCGGTGAAGCCGGCGCCGACAACAACCACCGTCGAACGCGCCAGCGATGGCGGCTGGTTGCCAAGCGCCGCGAGGTGCTTTTCAAGTTCGATCGCGGCGTCATAGGTATCGACATCGAAGCCATGGATGGCGAGGCCTGGAATGGCGGGGCGCACCAGCTCGCTGCCGGTCGTCAGCACCAGCCGGTCGTAGGCGAGAACCTGCTTACCGGAGCTGCTGCTCACCGCGACTTGCCGTGCGGCCGGATCGATCGCCTCGACCTCGGCCACCATGTGATGGACGCCGACGGGATCGAGCAGGCCGGCCAGCGGCAGCGCGACGTCGCTGAGATCGACCTCGTAATTGCGCACCCGGATGTTGTGATAGGCGTTGCGGTCGACGACCAGGATCTCGGTATCATCAGCCCGCGCGCCGATCTCGTCGCGCTTGCGCGCCGCGCCGAGCGCGGCCCACAGCCCGGCAAAGCCTGCTCCCAGCACCAGGATGCGCGCCATCTTTCCCTCCTGCCTGACGGCAGGGAGCTTGCCCGTTCGGGCAAGGTCAAATCAAGTACCTGTAGCCCGGATGAAGCGGAGCGAAATCCGGGGACCGCTATCGCCGGATAGCGCGATTCCCGGATTGCGCTCCGCTTCATCCGGGCTACGGGAGTCCTCTCACCTCGCCCCGCTTGCGGGGAGAGGTCGGATCGCATCGCCAGATGCGATCCGGGTGAGGGGGACTCACCACCAGTCCGTCGCTCACCGACGTTGCGGAGACAGCCCCTCACCCCAACCCTCTCCCCGCATCCGCCTTCGCCCGAAGGCGGGCTTCGGCGGACAAGAGAGCGGGGCGAGGGAGCAGAGCACCGATGCGGCCAGTCTCACGTCCCCGGCCGCGAGACTTCCGTCTCTTTGCTGGTGATGAACTCCAGCAGCACCGGCACGCCTTCCCTGGTCTTCTGGATGCCGCGCTTGATGGCGGGGATGATGTCTTCCGGCTTGGTCACCCGCTCGCCATAGCCGCCGAAGGCGCGGGCCATTGCGGCGTAGTCGCCGGAGATGTCGGTCGAGCGGTATTTTTCCGTAGAGATCGGCATCACCTTCAATTCGATCGCCATCGAGAAATTGTTGAGCAGGATCGACATGATCGGGATGCGCTCGCGCACCGCGGTCTCGAAATCCATTCCGGTGAATCCGATCGCGGCATCGCCCCAGACGTTGATGCAGAGCTTGTCCGGCTTGGCCAGCTTGGCGCCCATCGCCAATCCCAAGCCGTAGCCGAGTTGCGTGGTCTTGCCCCAGCCGATGTAGGACAGCGGCTCGACCGATTTCCAGAACGGCGAGAGCTGGTCGCGCGGGCTGCCGGCGTCATGGGTGATGATGGTGTTGTGGATGTCGACGGTGTGCTGCAGGTCCCACAGCACGCGGTAGGGATTGAGCGGCGCCTCGTTGTGCGTCAGCTTCGGCATCCACTTTGCGAGCCACTCCTTGTGTGACGCCGCAATCTCCTCGGCGACCGCGCTGGCGTTGCGGTCGGAGGTCACGGTCTTGCCGATCTCCTCCAAGAGCGCATCGAGCACCAGGCCGGCGTCGCCGACGAGAGCCACCTTGGCCTCGACATCCTTGTTGATGTGGTTCGGATCCAGCGTCGAATGGATGATGGTCTTGCCCTTCGGCATCGCGATGCCGAACGAGGTCTCGGTGAAGGAGCAGCCGATGCCGAAGATCACGTCGGCGTCGCCGAGAAATTTCGGCACCGCGCGCGGCACCGCGAGGCCGCCGGAGCCGAGCGACAGCGGATGCGTCTCCGGGAAGGACGACTTGCCGCCGAGGCTGGTGGTGACCGGGATCGCGAGCCGCTCGGCAAGACGCTTCAGTTGCGGCCAGGCCTGCGCATAGTGCACGCCCTGACCGGCATAGATCACCGGGCGCTTTGCGTTGACGAGGAGGGCGGCGGCCTCCTTCACATGCACCGGGTCGGCACCGTAGCGGGTGCGCAGCACCGGCGTGTAGTTCAGCGGTTCCGGCACCTCCTCGTTCCACATGTCGGCGGGGATTTCCACGATCACCGGCCCGCCGCGGCCGTTCTTCAGTTTCGTGAACGCCCGCCGGAAGATGTTGCAGACTTCGGCCGCGATATTGATCGGCTCCGACGACTTCGAAAACGCCTTCATCGCCTGGCTGGAATTGAAGTTCGGGTCGATGTTGGCGAGCCGGCGCGCATAGCCCATCGGCAGCACCAACACCGGCACGGATTCGCCGTAGCACTGCGCGACGCCGCCCATCGCATTCTCGGCGCCCGGGCCGTGCTGCATGCAGAATGCGCCGATGCTGCGGCCCGAGGTGACGCGGGAGATCGCGTCCGCCATGTGCACCCCGATGCGCTCCTGGCGCACCATGACCGGGCGGATGTCGGCATTGGCGGCGTATTCGATCAGGTGGTTGACCGGATAGCCCGTGAGGATCTCGATGCCCTCGCGCTTCATGATTTCCGCGATCGCTGTGCCGAGCTTCATGACGGTCTCCCCTGGATGCGGCCGGTTTGGTCCGGCCTCGTTGTCGTCCTCTCTGCCAAGGGAACAGGATTTTGCAGGCTCGGTAAAGCGCAGCCGGGGCCGGATCAGGTAGTTCTGATATGCGTTTGCGAGCGATGGCGGGGCCGGCGCCCTTGCTGGCCGGCGGAACGATGCGGTCAGAGGGGAGCAGGCCCGTCGACCAGCAACCGCAGCGCAGCCCCGGTCAGGAGGAGCCAAGCGGTCGCCTTCTGCTAATGAAGGCCCATTGACATTGCGCACGACGTCGAAATCAGCAGCGTAAATCCATCAATCTTGAACTCATTCTCGAGACTTGTGCCGAACAGGCTCAGCCACTTGTCCTGCGCCTGATAGGCGAGCTTCTCGCGCTCTGCCGGGCATTCGTACGCGGCGCCGGCCTCGTTCTGCAGATGATGGACCATCTCGTGAACGAGAACCGACAGCTCTGCCGGCGTACGGCCGGACCATCGGTCCGAAAGATGGATCGTCCTTGTCCGATCGTTGTACACCGCGATGACGTCGCGCGGAGGATCATCCTGGGTCTCGAGGACGGACGCTTCGCGCTGCAACGGTGAAACGAGACCTTTCTCTCGTAACCCTGCCATTGCAACCGAGGGGGCGCGCTCGATGCGAGGATGCTCGAAATCGGCGGGAAGCCCGTAGTTGGTCGAAATCCAGATCGCTATTGCGGTGAGAAGTGCGTCCATCGGCCACCTCCATGCTTGGGGGCGGGGTCATTTAAACCCGTGGGAACGCGCCCGTCTTTGGGATAGGCTTGGCTTTGCCTTGGGAATTCGCTGGTTTTGTTTGCAAAGCGCACCCCGGTCAATTTCAATGATCTATGTTTTTGGGGATTTTGTTTTAGATACCGATTGCCGGGAATTGCGGCGCGGCACCGTTCTCGTCGGAACAGAGCCGCAAACCTTCGACCTGTTGCTCCATCTCATTCAAAACCGACAACGCGTCGTCAGCAAGGACGGCCTGCTTGCGGCGGTGTGGAATGGCCGCATCGTTTCGGAATCCACGCTCAGCAGTCAAATCGCGGCCGTCCGTTCCGCCATCGGTGACAGCGGCGAGCGGCAGGACCTTGTCCGTACCTTTGCCCGCAAGGGATTTCGCTTCGTCGGCGAGGTACAGGAACGATGCGGGGATCCGAAGATCGACCTGGTCACGGACGGCACGGACGGAGCGAAACAGCCGCTCAACGACGCGAGCGGGCCTGAACGCCGGCAACTGTCGGTCATGGTCTGCAAACTGGCCGACATCGATTTTCGCTCAAGCCGGGATCCGGAGAGCCTGCTGGAACCGGTGTCGGCGTGCCATGGCAAAATCAAGGAAGTCATCGCCGCCCATGACGGCTTTATCGCCAAGTCGCTGGGCGACGAGATCGTGGTCTATTTCGGCTATCCGCGTGCCCGCGAAGATGACGCAGAACGGGCAGTGCTCGCGGGACTGGCGGCAATCAAGTCCGTCGGAACGGTCGGCAAGCTACAGCAAAAATCGCCGCAGCTGCGCGTCGGTGTTGCAGCCGGCCTCGCCGTCGTCGGCGATTTTCATGACCTCGGATTTACGGCCGATCATACGGCGATCGGTGGTGCACTCCCGCTGGCAGCTGAACTTGCGGCGTGCGCCCCACCCGGCACGCTGGTGATCTCAGCCGGCGTGCACCGCCTGCTCGGCGACCTCTTCAACTACGGTGAACCTGCAGCATTCAGTGTGAGGTCCAGCGTCGAGCCGATCAAGACCTGGCGGGTGCTTGGTGAAAGCGCCACCGCAAGCCGCTTCGAAGCCCTGCATTCCAGACCCCTCAAGCTGCTCGGGCGCCAGGAGGAACTGGTGCTCCTGCAGCGGCGCTGGCGACAGGCCAGGACAGGCGAAGGTCGGGTCGTGCTGATTTATGGAGAGCCCGGTATCGGAAAATCCCGCCTCGTTTTCGCCCTCCGGGAGACTCTCAAGAGCGGCGCGCACCATTGTCTACGCTTTCAATGCTCACCGCATCGAACCCGCACCGCGCTGCATCCGGTCATCGGTGAGCTCGAACATGCGGCTGGCTTCGCGGCCGGCGATGACGACGCCGTCAAGTTCGGGAAGCTGGAGGCGCTGTTCGCCGCCATGTTGCAGGGGCCAGGCAATGACGCCGCGTTGTTTGCCGACCTGCTCTGCCTCGGAAGGCATGCCGAATCTCCGTTTCTCTCGACAAGTCCTCAGCGGCGAAAGGAGCTGATCATAGAGCGATTCATCGAGCGGATCGCGAGCCTTGCGGCCGGCAAGCCGATACTCATCGAATTCGAGGACGCGCATTGGATAGATCCCACAAGTCTCGAACTGTTCGATATTCTCGTTGATCGCATCCGCACGCTTCCCGTTCTGCTGATCGTGACCTACCGGCCGGAATTTGCTCCGCCCTGGCTCGGTCAGTCACATGTGACGGTCCTGACGCTGAACAAGCTCGGCCGTCGCGACAACGCGGCTCTCATTCGCAGCGTGGCGAAAGCAGAACTTCCATCGTGCCTGCTTGAACAGATCATTTCGCGAACCGATGGCATACCCCTGTTCGTCGAGGAGATGACCAAGTCCGTCCTGGAGAGCAACATCGTGCGTGAACGGGATGGCGCTTACGTTCTCGCGGAAGGATCGCCGGTTCTCTCCGTGCCTGGCACGCTGCAGGCCTCTCTGGTGGCCCGGCTGGATCGGCTGTCACATCTGCGCACGGTCGTGCAGGCCGGAGCGGCACTGGGACGCGAGTTCTCTTATCCGTTGCTTCGAGCCGTCTGCAACTTGAGCGATGCGGAACTGAATCCGATGCTCGACCAGCTTGTCGCGTCCGAGTTGGTACGACGGCGCGGCACGGCTCCGCACGCAATGTATACGTTCAAGCATGCGCTGGTGCAGGAGGCGGCCTATGCCACCATGCTCAAGGGTCAACGACAGCAGATGCACGCTCGCATCGTAGAGGTCTTTGAAGGCGAAGCACGCGAAATGCTGGAGCGCAATCCGGACGTGCTCGCCCATCACTGCACCGAGGCCGGCGCTTTCGTGAAGGCTATCGGGTTTTGGCTGAGGTCGGCCCGGATGTCGCTCGATCGGTCAGCCGCTGCGGAGGCGCATGCGCACGTGGAACGGGCGATGGGCCTGCTTTCGCAGATCGAGGACGACGCGACGCGTCGCCAACTCGAGGGCCGGGTGCAGAACGCGCTGGGCGACACCCTGATTCAGACCCGAGGATTCGCCTCGCCCGAAGTCGCAGCCGCCCTGTTGAAAGCGCGCGAGCTCATCGATGAATCCATTCATCCGCTCGAGGGCCTGCGCGCACTTTGGGGGCTGTTCAATTACCGTTTGATGCGATCGGAGTCGATGGAAAGCCTGCGTCTTCTCGAGCCGTATCTGCAAAGGCAGAACGATCGACTGGGCGCCACGATCGTGCATCATCTGTCCGGAACTGCCTGCCTGCATATCGGCAGGTTTAGGGACGCAGTATTTCATCTCGAGAAAGCCCTTTCGCTCTACGACGAAACGGCCTGCCGTCCCATCGGCATGCTTAGCCATCATATCCAGTCATTTTCGTTGATTTGGCTTAGCCTGGCCTATCTGTATCTCGGCGAGATCGAGCGGGCGACCGAAGCGATCGCGGCCGCCATCAAGGACGCGCGAAGCCGCTCGCATCCCTTCACACTGGTGTCAGCCCTGCTGGCGGAGGCCCGGTTTCGCATTCATACACGCGATCCAAGGGCTGCAATCGCGGCCATCGATGAAGGCCTCGCAATCGCGACCGAGCAGCGCAGTCCCTATCACGTCTCGCGGGCCAACATTCTGAGAGCCGTCACCTTCATCGAAAGCGGGAACGACAGCGAGGGGATTGCCTTGATGGAGCAGGCGCTCGCCGCGCATCGAAAGACAGGGGCGAATTTCCAGAGTGGCTTCAATCTCTCTTGCCTCGCCAAGGCCTATGCCGGGACGCGTGACGGGGATCGCGCGCTGGGCTACGCGGATGAGGCCATCAAGGAGGTGGAGCGAACCGGTGACTGCTGGTGGGCCGCCGAAGCGCACAGAATACGGGGCGAGATATTGCTGAAGCTGGCTCCCAACAACCGCCTACAGGCGGAAAGCTGCTTCCAGGCCGCACAGAGTTGCGCACGAAGTCAGGACGCCAAATTATGGGAATTGCGCGCCGCATACGATCTGGCAAATCTGCGGAGTTCGGAAAACCGCAATAAGGAGGCCAGAACGGTTCTGCTTTCGGTCTATCGTGGATTTCCGGACGGCGTCGATCTGCCGGACCTCAAGGATGCGGGCCAATTGCTGAGCAGGCTTGGCTGAATGCGGCCGGATCATGAAGGATGTGACGTGATTCCGTACAACCGTTAAGCGATCGTTCATCCTGTCCATCAATGGGGCGTCAACCAATGTGACCTAGTTTTGCTGGAATATTTCTACGGCGCGAGCGAAAACCGCAGGCGTCGACAGGAGCTTTTCATGCGTGCGTTGCTTGCAGGATTCTTGCGCGATGAGGGCGCTGCAACCGCCATCGAATATGCGGTCATTGCAGGCGGCATCAGCATCGTGATCGTCGCCGTGGTCAATGGCATCGGCCTCAATGTGGCCGGCCGCTTCCAGTCCTACAGCTCGGCGCTGAAGTAAGCGCGGCTGTTCAACCGCAATACGATTTAGCCTAGTCGTCGCCGTCGCCGTTCAACGCGCGCAGCATTGCGATGCGCGCGAACATCAGCCAGCCGCCGCCGGTTTCGGCCGCATTGATCAGGTGCTCGACCGCGATCTGCCAGCGCGGTTCCTGCTGGGCGTCCTCGGGCAGTTTCATGATGTAGTCGGCCGCCTGCTGCAGCGTCACGAGGCTGCCGCGCCGCAGCGCGATCGGTTCGTCGAAGGGCGTCGACCAGGGCATCTTAGAGGCGGCAAATCGCGATCATGGTTTGCCGCCGCGGGCTCCGATCAGCCCGCCTTCTTCCGCGCAGCGGTGCCTTGCGCGCGTGCCGGCTTCTCGGCCTTCTTCGGCTCGGGTTTTGCCGCTTCCTTGGGCTCGCGCTTGCCGCTGCCCGAGATCGGCAGCAGCATTTCGCGCTGGCCCTCGGCGCGCTTCTTCGGCTTCTTGCCCTTTGCCGCCTTGGCGGCGGGCGCCGCCTCCTTCTCGTTGGCGAGGCTCTTCTTCAGCGCGTCCATCAGGTTGATGACGTTGCCGCTGGCCTTCGCCGCGGGCTTCGTCACCTTGATGCCGTTGCGCTTCTGGTTGATCAGCTCGATCAACGCCTCTTCATAGCGGTCCTCGAACTCCTCCGGATCGAACTCGGCCGACTTCTGCTCGACGATGTGCTTGGCGAGATCCAGCATGTCCTTGGTGATCTTCACGTCCTGGATGTCGTCGAAATATTCCTTCTCGCTGCGCACCTCGTAGGGGTAGCGCAGCAGCGTGCCCATCAGCCCGTTGTCGAGCGGCTCGAGCGCGATGATGTGCTCGCGGTTGGTCAGCACCACACGGCCGATCGCGACCTTGTTCAGGCTGCGGATGGTCTCGCGGATCACCGCGAAGGCGTCGTGGCCGACCTTGCCGTCGGGAACGAGATAATAGGGACGGATCAGATAGCGGCTGTCGATCTCGGAGCGCGGCACGAACTCGTCGATCTCGATGGTGCGGGTCGACTCCAGCGCGATGTCGTCGAGCTCTTCCTTGGTGATCTCGATGTAGCTGTCGGTGTCGACCTTGTAGCCCTTCATGATGTCTTCGGAGGCCACTTCCTCGCCGGTCTCCGCGTCGACCTTGGCGTATTTGATGCGGTGGCCGGTCTTGCGGTTGATCTGGTTGAACGAGACCTTTTCGGTGTCCGACGTCGCCGGGTACAGGGCAACCGGGCAGGTCACGAGCGAAAGGCGCAAAAAGCCCTTCCAGTTGGCGCGGGGGGCCATGGCAAAACTCCGATTACGCAACCGACGGAACGGTCAAGGATAACACCGGGAACCCCAGTTTGAAACAACAGGGCCCGGTGAATCTCGCAACGGCGTTAACCGTGGTTTGGTGCTGCGCCCGTTTGACGCAAGCGCGCCATGCCGGCGAGGGGCCTGTGGAGCCGGAACATCGCACCGGATGGTGCGTTGGCTGTTCGAAGGGGAGCGGGCAATTGCCCGGAATAACAGGTACTTAAGCGGAGAAATCCCCATGGCTATGGAACGACACGGCCAGACCATCGAAACCCCGACCGAAGCGCGTCAGGCCGAGCCGGGCCCTTCGGTTCTCGCGCTGCTCACGGCTTCGACCAGCCTCGCCGTCTTGATCCTCGGCGTGATCTGGTTCTCGTTCTTCCGCATGTAGCGGAGCGGCCGACGCCAGCTGCCGGCCCCATCCGTGAGGGGCCCTGGTCGGCTGGGTGGCCGGATTCTCAGGCCCCGGATCGCCGGTCCGGTGCCGCAAGCCCGAGGCGTTTCGCTTCATAGCCGGAGTTCTGGATCGACTGCCACCAAGGCCTGTTGGCGAGATACCAGCGGACAGTCTTGGCGAGCCCGCTGTCAAAGTTCTCGGTCGCACGCCAGCCCAGTTCGCGTTCGAGCTTCGTGGCGTCGATCGCGTAGCGGCGGTCGTGGCCGGGGCGGTCAGTCACGAAGGAGATCAGCCGGCTCCGTGCGCCGTGGTCTGACGGTTGCTGGCGGTCGAGCAGCCCGCACAGGGTCTCGACGACATCGAGATTGGTCCGCTCGTTGCGGCCGCCGACATTGTAGGTCTCGCCGATCCGCCCATGCGCGAGGATGGTATGCAGCGCGCGGGCATGATCCTCGACAAAGAGCCAGTCGCGGATGTTCTGCCCGTCGCCATAGACCGGAAGCGGTTCCTCGGCGAGCGCCTTGATGATCATGTGCGGGATCAGCTTCTCCGGAAACTGATACGGCCCGTAATTGTTGGAACAGTTCGAGATCAGGCAGGGCAGCTCGTAGGTCTCGCACCAGGCGCGCACCAGATGATCCGATGCGGCCTTGCTGGCGGAATAGGGCGAGTTCGGCGCGTAGGGACTTTGTTCCGTGAACGCACCCTCCGGGCCGAGCGAGCCGAACACCTCGTCGGTGGAGACATGCAGCAGGCGGAACGATCTGCGTTCCGCCGGCGTCAGCGTGCGCCAGTGGCGCAGTGCCTCCTGCAGCAGCGTGAAGGTGCCGTTGATATTGGTCGTGATGAACGCCTGCGGACCATCGATCGAGCGATCGACGTGGCTTTCGGCGGCGAGATGGATCACGGCCTGTGGCCGGTAGCGGGCAAACAGCGCCTGCAGCGCCGCGCCGTCGCAGATGTCGGTTGCGGCGAGCGCATAGCGCGCCGACTGCGCCGCGGCCTGCGGAATCGAATCCAGGCTGGATGCATAGGTCAGCTTGTCGATGTTGACGATCGCAACATCGGTGGTGTCGAGAAAATGCCTGATCACGGCGGAACCAATGAAGCCGGCTCCGCCCGTCACGAAGATCGTTGATCGGTTCTGGCTCATGCCCGAGCACCGCTATCGCTGCGACTTCGCGAAACTGTGATAGACCGACAGCAGATATTCGCCATAGCTGCTCCTGGCCGATCGCTGCGCCAGATCGTGGAATTGATCGAGCGTGATGTTTCCCATCCGCAGCGCGATCTCCTCGATGCAGGCAATCCGCAACCCCTGCCGCTGCTCCAGGATCTGGACGAAATGGCTGGCTTCGACCAGCGAGGCGTGCGTGCCGGTGTCGAGCCAGGCAAAGCCGCGATGGAGCATCTCGACCGAGAGCTCGCCGCGTTCCAGGTAGACGCGGTTGACGTCGGTGATCTCGACTTCGCCGCGGACCGACGGTTTCACCGAGGCCGCGATATCGAGGATGGTGTTGTCGTAGAAATACAGGCCGGTCACCGCGACATCCGATTTCGGATGCGCCGGCTTCTCCTCGATCGAGATCGGCCGGCCCCGCGCGTCGAGCTCGACGACGCCGTAGCTCTGCGGCGAGGATACCGTGTAGCCGAAGATCGTCGCGCCCTTGGCCCGGTCGCCGGCCCGCTTCAGCTTGTCGCCCAGCCCGTGACCATAAAAGATGTTGTCGCCCAGGATCAGGGCGACGCTGTCGTCGCCGACGAACTCGCGCCCGACCACGAAGGCGTCGGCGAGGCCGCGCGGCCGCTCCTGCGCCGCATAGGAGAATTTGAGGCCGATCTCGCTGCCTTCGCCGAGCAGCCGGCGGAACAGGTGCTGATCCTCCGGCGTGGTGATGATCAGGATATCCTTGATTCCCGCGAGCATCAGCGTCGACAGCGGATAGTAAATCATCGGCTTGTCGAACACCGGCAGCAATTGCTTGGAGACCACCGTGGTCACGGGATAGAGCCGTGTCCCGGTTCCGCCCGCAAGAATTATCCCCTTCATCTCACCTCTCGCCTCAGGATTGAGGGTTGCCCCAAGCCTAAGCTCTAGCACAGATTTTACCTGCGGAAGGGGGCTGTTGGCCGGATTTGCCGTCGCCCGTGGGCCCCGCCGGGGCTTGCTGCGTGCGTCAGGCCGGACCGCGCCCGCCCGCCGTAGCATGTGCAATGCCGCCGTTCGTTGCCGAGGTGAGATTCCGGTGCGCATGTCGCGCATTCCAACACGCCGCGCGCTTAAGCATGCTGAGGTGTGGACGCGCTCACATCGCTTCGGAATGATCGCCGCTAGCTTGTCGAAGCATCAGCTCCGTCTCTCCGGTAACCACGATCAGTCAGGTTGAATTGCAGATCTCTTCGAGGGGCTGTTTCTCAACGCTAGCGTCGAGATCGATTTTGCTTTTCCGACTCGCAACTCGAAGCGGGCCGGCTTGCGCACAATTGCGTCACGAGACTATCGGATTTGACTGATAGGACACCCGAATCGTTGCACCCGAGCTTCACCATGTCGTCTCAACCGGAAAAGATATCGCTGCTGTTGCGGTTCAAGGAGAAGGGGCTTTCCGGCGCTTTCGTCGCGCTGACGGTGCTCGCGATGGTGGGATGGATTTATCTGCTGAGTTCGATGTTTGTTAGATTCGTTCTCTGGTTCTTTTCCTGAGAATCGGCATCATTTGCATTGATCACTTTTGCAGCGCTCGGTTGCACAATAAATTCAACCGATGAACAATCTTTCGGCGCGCTGAACCATCATGTGGTCACATCTTCGGACTCTAAGTTCAACAAACTAAAATTCCGAACCGGGACAACTGCGATGGCTACTGCTCTCCTCACCCTTGCAGCAGCGTTTGCTGCGGGATTCTTCGCCGGCTATTGGATGCGTGCCTTGCGCTCCCACAAGCGCCGTGCCCACTACCAGATGTATGCGCCGTATCAGATGTCGTCGGGCGGCGCGCCGAAGCCGAACGCCAAGAGCAGCACGTTCGGCCATCCGCGGCGCGCGTTCTAGATCGAATGGATCGAACTCGTCGGTGAACTGCGATTGGCATGACACTTGCTGATCAATCGGATTGAGCCAACGAGTAAGCCACATCAGCGCGCGTCAAGGTTGTGTAGTGTTCGGTGGAGTGAGTTGCTTGCATACCGTGCTGATCGTGATCCTGGCTGGTGCAATTGTCCTGATCCTGGGCAAATTGCACAGCTACTATCTGGACGAGAACGAGAGGATCATGCGGGGCGAGCGCAGGTTTGACCACTAGCGTGGCCTGACGCATGATCGCGGAACGCAGCCTCGGTCGCACGAGAGGTGTCGCACGATGAGTGATCCGGCCAGTAACGCGCCCAGGCGTTATGTCGTCGACGGCAATGGCCACCGTGTTCTGGTCGGTCTCTCCCGTGAGGAGACCTCGGAATTCGAACGGCTCGAGGCCAGCTTCCAGGTGCTGCAGCGGGATGGCGCGGGGCCCGATCAACCGCTGTCGAACCCGGAACGGCGATGGCGCGAACTGTACGGCAAGCACGACGTGGCCTGGCTCCGATGGATCGCCGACCTACGCGGGCGCCGGGAGCGGAATTTACCAGTCCTTAACTAAGGCCGGGTGATTTTGGAAGACGCAGACCGACCAGGCCTGAATCGGATTTTGCCCAGATGTTTCAGCTGTTTTTGCAGTCCCGCGCGCAAAACCTCGTCAAGTCGCGGCTTGGCGGCGAGGCCTTCAAGGCGCGCTCGCCGGAGCGGGATGCCGAGACCGACCGCGGCCGGATCGGCTCGATCATGGCTGCGATCGACGCGGCTTTGGAGGCGGCTGAAAGCGAGCAGGCCGGGCTCAGCCGCCGGGTCGAGGACGTGCTGGCCCGCGCGGCCGTGACGCTTGGCAACGGCACCGACGAATATCTGGAGCGTGAGGCGCTCGACAACTACCACCAGGATCTCTTCGATAAGGAGATCCTGAACGGGCAGCGCCGCCTGAAGGAATTGGCGACCGAAATTTCGCATTTCAAGTTCATGAAAGCCGCGGTGCTGAGCCGGTTTCCCGATTTCAAGCCTTGAACCGGCCGCGCCGCCCGATTACCAAGTTCCGCGTCCTTCGTCCGCCATGTTGATGCGCAGGTGCGCTTCGCGTGACCCCGCGTGTCGGTGGCGGTCGCGAGCCCGCAGGCGAGGGTGCGAGCAGAGATATGGCGATCCAAGGCTTAGCGCTTCAAGGCAATCTGCTGGTCACGGGGTGTGCCGGCTTCATCGGTTTTCACCTGGTCGAGCATCTGTTGCGGGCAGGGCAGCCCGTCGTCGGCGTCGACAACCTCAACGACTATTACGATCCCGCGCTCAAGCGCGCGCGGCTCGATCGCCTCAATCAGGGGGCCGGCTTCAGCTTCCTGCAGGTTGATCTGGCCGACCGGGCGGCGATGCGCGAATTGTTCGAGCGCCACCGTTTCGAGGTTGTGGTTCATCTCGCGGCGCAGGCCGGGGTGCGCTATTCGCTGCAGAACCCGCATGCTTACGCGGATTCCAACCTGGAAGGCTTCCTCAACGTGCTGGAAGGCTGCCGGCACAATGCGTGCCGGCATTTGCTGTTCGCCTCGTCCTCGTCGGTCTACGGCGCCAACACCAAGCTGCCGTTCTCGGTCCACGACAATGTCGATCATCCGGTCAGCCTGTATGCGGCGACCAAGAGGGCCAACGAGCTGCTGGCGCATTCCTACAGTCATCTGTATCGGCTGCCGACCACCGGCCTGCGCTTCTTCACCGTGTACGGGCCGTGGTATCGGCCCGACATGGCGCTCTATCTGTTCGCGAACGCCATCACCAAGGGACAGCCGATCAATCTGTTCAACAACGGCAACATGCGCCGCGACTTCACCTATGTCGACGACGTCGCCGAAGCGATGGTCCGCTTGCTCGACCGTGCGCCGCAGGGTGATCCCGCCTGGTCGGGCGACCATCCCGATCCGGGCACGAGCAAGGCGCCGTGGCGGATCTACAATATCGGCAACAACAAGCCGGAAGAGCTGATGCACGTGGTCGGGCTGCTCGAGCAGGGGCTCGGCCGGCAAGCCGAGAAGAATCTGCTGCCGATGCAGCCGGGCGACGTGCCCGCAACCTTCGCCGACATCACCGACCTTGCGCGCGATATCGGCTTCCGGCCGCAGACCAGGATCGAGGACGGCGTGGCGAAATTCGTCGCCTGGTATCGCGACTATCACCGCGTCTAAAGGGCTCGTTACATCTGCGGCCGAGAGCGGCGGCCGACGCTTTCGTACTGAAAACCGTGGCCGGTGACCTCGTCCGGACGGTAGATGTTGCGGAGGTCGACGATCACCGGGCAGGCCATCTCCCGCTTCAGCCGCGCGAGGTCGAGCGCGCGGAACTGCTCCCATTCGGTCACGATCACCAGCGCGTCGGCGTCCTTGGCGCATTCGTAGGGGCCGTCGCAGTAGGTCACGTCGGACAGCTCGCTGCGCGCCTGCTCCATGCCCTCGGGGTCATAAGCCTTGATGGTGGCGCCGAGATCCTGCAGCGCGGTGACCAAGGGAATCGACGGCGACTCGCGCATGTCGTCGGTGTTCGGCTTGAAGGTCAGGCCGAGCAGCGCCACGGTCTTGCCGCGCAGCGATCCGCCGAACACGGCGGCGACCTTGCGGGCCATCGCGCGCTTGCGGTTCTCGTTGACCGCAATCACCGCTTCGACGATGCGGACCGGCGCCTCGTAATCCTGCGCCGTCTTGATCAGGGCGCGGGTGTCCTTCGGGAAGCACGATCCGCCGAAACCGGGACCGGCGTGCAGGAACTTGGTGCCGATCCGGTTGTCGAGGCCGATGCCGCGCGCGATCTCCTGCACGTCGGCGCCGACCTTCTCGGCGAGGTCCGCGATCTCGTTAATGAAGGTGATCTTGGTGGCGAGGAAGGCGTTCGCCGCATATTTGATCAGCTCGGCGGTGCGCCGCCCGGTGAACATCACCGGCGCCCGGTTGAGATAGAGCGGGCGATAGATTTCGGCGATCACCTTGCGCGCGCGCTCGTCGTCGGTGCCGGCGACGATACGATCGGGGTGCTTGAAGTCGCGGATCGCGGCGCCTTCGCGCAGAAATTCCGGATTGGATGCGACCGCGACGTCGGCCGCGGGATTGGCCTCGCGGATCAGCCGCTCGACCTCGTCGCCGGTGCCGACCGGCACCGTCGACTTGGTGATCACGACGGTGAAATCCTTGAGGCTCGCCGCGACCTCGCGCGCGGCGGCGTAGACATAGCTGAGGTCGGCATGGCCGTCGCCGCGCCGCGAGGGCGTTCCGACCGCGATGAACACCGCGTCCGACTTGCTGACGGGGTCGGCGAGTTCGGTCGAGAAGGTCAGGCGGCCGGCGCCGACATTGGTCGCCACCAGGCGGTCGAGGTCCGGCTCGAAGATCGGAATCTCACCGCGATGGAGCGCCGCGATCTTGTCGGCGTTCTTGTCGACACAGATGACCTGATGGCCGAAATCGGCAAAGCAGGCTCCGGAGACCAGGCCGACGTAACCTGTCCCGACCATCGTTATGCGCATGTCAGGCCTTGGTGCAAGCGAGCGACATGACCTTGGCTCCGCCGGATCGCCGCGATCCTAAGCTTTCGCAGCGAGCGGGGCAACCGTGCTTGTCGCGCGAGGAGTCACCGCGGGCCACGGCGCGGGCTCGCGCGTCACCATGAGGCCGGACGCCGCCGTGCATCAGGCCGAGCCGGACCCTTCGGTCCTGGCCCGGTTACCTAAGTTGCCGGGATCGCGATGCCCCGGCTGCCTGCATGCGGACGCCTCGACGGACCATGAGCGAGCCGGCCGTCGGCATCCGTGAGCAGTCCCTCAAAATAGGCGACCGTGCGTGCGAGACCTTGGCGGATCGCCGTCCGTGGCGCCCACCCGAGCATGGCCTTGGCGCGCGAAATGTCAGGTTGGCGTTGCCGCGGATCGTCTTGCGGGAGCGGACGATGGACGATTTTCGAGTGAGAGCCGGTCAATTCGATCGTCAGTTCCGCGAGCTCGCGCATGGTGATCTCATGCGGATTGCCGAGATTCAATGGTCCGGTGACCTCGTCAGGCGACTGCATCAGGCGCACCAGCCCATCGATCAGATCGTCGACGTAGCAGAACGCCCGGCTCTGCAGGCCATCGCCGTAAACCGTGATGTCCTGCCCACGCAACGCCTGGACGATGAAATTCGAAACCACGCGACCGTCGTTCGGGTGCATGCGCGGTCCATAGGTATTGAAGATGCGCGCAACCTTGATGGGCATGCCATGTTGACGTCGATAATCGAAGAACAGGGTTTCGGCACAGCGTTTTCCCTCGTCGTAGCACGAGCGGGGCCCGATCGGGTTGACGTTCCCCCAATACGCTTCGGTTTGAGGATGCGTTGAAGGATCGCCATAAATCTCGGAGGTCGAGGCCTGCAGGATCTTCACTTTGAGCCGCTTGGCCAGCCCGAGCATATTGATGGCGCCGATCACGCTGGTCTTGGTGGTTTGAACCGGGTCGTGCTGGTAATGCACGGGAGAAGCCGGGCAGGCCAGATTGTAGATTTGGTCGACCTCAACATAGAGCGGGAACGTTACGTCGTGACGCAACAGCTCGAAGCGATGATGATCGAGAAGATGCTCGACGTTGCTTCGTGTCCCGGTGAAGAAGTTGTCCACGCAAAGGACTTCCGCGCCGCTTGCAAGCAGACGCTCGCAGAGGTGCGAACCAAGAAACCCTGAGCCGCCAGTCACCAAAATCCGTTCGGCCAGATTGTAAGGCATGACTTCCCCTACATTTGCGACAACCAATCGAGGAAAGCGAAGGATGTCGTGACTGCTAAGCGTCCTGCCATCCGAAGAATGCGAAGAACATGTCAAAGTTAAGGTTTGTTCATCGCGTGACCGCGAGGACATGAAATGGAACTTGTTGAATGTGTACCGCCTCGCGGCTGCGCCTGAGCGAGTTGCATGCACACGTGCGATCAAATTGGGCATGGTGACGATCATGCCGGCGGCAGAGGCGCCGGACGACCTCGAGTTTGATGCGTTCGTCGCGTCCGCCGACATTATCGGTCTCGTCGGCCGAGCCATGCTGGCCAATGGCGTGCGGCGCGCGCATGATCCGCGACATTGAGCAGTCACGAACATTCTGGCCATCGCCACAGACCGGAATAGGGCTCTTCGGCGAGCGCCTTGATGATTCAAGCGCCTGTGTGCGCGCAAGCGTCTGTGTACGCGCAATTGTGAATGTGATCGTTCGACATGCGCATGGTGCCGTGTGACTGCGCGACAGCCCGTCATGAGATGATCGAATTTGATGAGTACGTCTGATCGTCGACTTGGGGGCGAGCCGGATACATGTTTTATCGATTCAAGTTTCCTCTGCTGACGCAGTTGAAAGAGAAGAGTCTTGCCGGCGTCCTTGTTGGCCTGGTCGTTCTTGCCATTACGGGATGGATCTATCTGCTGAGCACGATGTTCCTGAAATTTGCGCTATGGTTCTTCTCGTGAGGAAGCAACCCACATGCACGCGTGTGATCGGTTCTGCGCCGTTGGGCTGCACAAAGAATTTGGCAGATGAACAATCTTTCGGCGCGCTGAATCACGATGTGGTCACAACTTCGGACTGTAGATGCGAAAGCGGGACGAATTGGGAAGATGGACATGCTTGGTGGTCTGATCTCGTTGACGACGTTCTCGGTGGGCTTGTTCGCCGTTACGCGCTTCGGGCCTGGCGATCGCACAAGCATTCCAGCCTTAGCATTCCAGCCTTGCCGGCCATCGCGCAGCAGGCTCGCGCCTTGTGATGACGGCCGCAGTCACGCGTCGGCTTGATCATGCGCGGACGCCTGTGTTGCCGCCGGCGATGGCCGCTGTCTCGAAAACGCGTCAGGTCGGTCGAACTGGCTGAGGGGAACCGGGTGTTGGTCGTTCCGCGAATACCCCGATCGCCGTTGCCTGCCCGCCCGGATCAGCCCGGCGGCGGCTTGCGGCTCGAGCCTGCTTCTCGCTCGCAAAACGAGTTCCCGTAAAATGAATGACCTCAGGAGGAACTCGCCACGGCGCTATTTCATCGACGATGACGGCCGGCGCGTTTTGATCGGTCTCACTTTTGAGGAGACCTTCGAGTTCGAGCGGCTCGATCATCTGTCGGATCTGCACGATGCCGGGCACGTGCTGTGGGACCCCAGCGGCCGCCCGGCCAGCGGGCCGGCGCAGCGTTGGCTCGAATTGTACAGCAAGCACGATCGTGCGTGGTTGCAGTGGATGGAGAGTGCGCGTAATGCGCGCAAAAAGGACTTGCCCATTCTCAGCTAAGGACGAGGCGATTTTGGATGCGATCGTCTCGCAAGGCGTTCCATATCGGGACCGTGTCTGCTTTCGCCGTGTTTCGGCCGCAAGACTTTACATTCCAGTTCGGTGGAACCGCTGACCGCCAAAGGTTCCTCCTGGTCGACGACCCAGCGCGGGCGTCCTGACGTCAAGGCTGTGTGTGGAAGGAACCACACGCTCGAAAAAAGAATCAACAGATCTTTCTTTCGCGTGCGAGTGCTGCGTGCAGCGGGCGGTTGCTCAAGGACGTGTCAGCTGCATGATGCCGGTCGTGCAACCGGTCGCTTTTCGTTGCACAACGCTGATGGCGCGTAGGTTCCTTGCCCGCGCTGAACAATCGCGCATCACGAATTGATTGCTCATGCATCATGCTGTGATCGCAGTGCGCGTCATACGTTTGCAATGCGAAGAGTGAATTGATTTTCCTGGTGCGACGCCACAATGTCGCTGCGTTTAGTAAACACCTTGCGCCCGCGCTCTCGCGAACCACACGTCCCAATCAAGGCTTTGGTGTTAGATCGTTTCGCAATAGCCGAGTCACTTTTTTCACCCGACATTTTGGCTTTGTCCGTTTTCTTTCACGCCGCGCGCGGCCGTTGATGTGATGATGAGGTTCGAGATGTCTGTAACAACGTATGGCTCTGACGGGCTCCGCATAACCACGTCGAACCGCGGGACGTCGTTGCAGAGACCGTTCCAGCTCTTCATCATCGCCGGCGACTTTCTTCTCATTCTGCTCTGCTACATGGCGGCGAGCGCTCTCTATCGTGAGTTCATGAATTCGCCGACCGATCCTGACAATTCGGTCGGCGCCGGCCTGATTGTCGGCATGGTATTCGTGGTGGCTGCTTATTTTCAGGGCGCGTATGACAACCACAAATTGCTCGATACGCTATGGCAATCGCGAAAGGTTGTCTTCACCTGGCTGTTCGCGCTGACGACGCTGGCCGTCGCGGCCTTCCTCCTGAAATCGACCGCCAACCTGTCGCGCGGCACGATCATCCTGTTCACTGTGATCGGGGCGGTCGGACTTGTCACGCACCGGGTGATCTGGCGCTACTGCCTGTCATCGGCCTTCGCCAAGGAAAGGCTGATCGACCGCAAGGTCATCCTGCTCAGCCTGCGTTCGCTGGACTTCACGTCGAGCCGTTTCAAGGACCTTCGCAGGCACGGGTTCGACGTCGTTCGTCATTTCGTGCTCACAGTGGGCCCGGACCAGGACGATGCGGCCTGGAGCGAGCAGATTGCCGACGTGATCAGGCAGTCGCGCGCCGCCGATGTCGACGAATATCTTGTGGCGATCGACTGGAACGAGCTGCCGATGCTGCAGAAGCTGAGCCAGCACCTGCGGGTGGTTCCGCAGCCGATCCGGCTGCTGCCCGATTTTCCGATCGCCGACCTGGTCTCCCGGCCGTTCCTGCCGGTCAGCGGAACCGTTGCGATCGAAATCCAGCGGCCGCCGCTGACGGTGTTCGAGCGGGTCCAGAAGCGCTGCCTCGACATCGGGCTGGCGTCCTTTGCATTGTTGATGCTGGCGCCGCTGATCGTTACCGCCGCGCTGCTCGTCAAGCTCGATACTGCCGGCCCGATCATCTTCCGGCAGTCGCGCCGCGGCTTCAACGGCAAGCCGTTCAAGATCTGGAAATTCCGCAGCATGACCGTGGCCGAGAACGGCTCCAATGTCACGCAGGCCACCAGGCAGGACAAGCGGGTGACACGGGTCGGACGCTTCCTGCGCAGGACCAGCATCGACGAGCTGCCGCAGCTCTGGAACGTGCTGCGCGGCGAGATGTCACTGGTAGGTCCGCGTCCGCACGCGCTGGCCCACGATAATTACTACGACCAGCTGATCAGCAAATATGTGTACCGGCACCACATGAAGCCGGGCCTGACCGGATGGGCTCAGGTCAACGGCTTCCGCGGCGAGACCCCGACCATCGATCTGATGGAAAAGCGCGTCGAATATGACGTCTGGTATGTGAGCAACTGGAGCATCTGGCTCGACATCCGGATCCTCATCCGGACGGCGACCGCGTTGATGTACCAGGACGCCTATTGAGGTCGAAGCGCCGTGCAGCCACAGTGAGGGGCAACGCCTTCCCGTGGCAGTTGGCGTCGCCAACGGCGACTTCCCGAGGGGTTAGATACGTCCCGGCGGCGCAGCCGCCGCCACGATGACGTTACCTAAAGCGCGATGAGATCGGGTCGAATCGTCACCGCGCTTTAGACGGCGAGCATGCTGCTGCCCTGGATCGTCAACAATGTGAGGTTGCCGGTCGCAAAGGCACCCGTGTCGATATTGGCACGGTTGTCCAACAGTTCGGGCATCTGCACCGGTGTATGGCCGTGCACAATGTATTTGCCGAAATTTTGCTTGCTTCGCAGAAACTCCTCGCGGATCCAGAGCAGATCTGCCTCCTGCTGCTCGGCAAGCGGCACTCCCGGGCGGACGCCAGCATGGACGAAGAAAAAATCACCGCAGCTGAATGTAAGGCGCAGCCTGGCGAGAAACTCCAGATGTTGGCGCGGCATCGCGCGCGCCAAATCTCGCACCAGAGCCTGTCGCTCCTCTTCTCCTGGGGCACTGGACGGCGCCAACCCATAGGACATCAGCGTATACAACCCGCCAACGTGGAGCCACTCGGTCAGGAGCGACGGATTGCGCAAGACGTTGCCGAGAAACACCTCGTGGTTTCCCTTCAGGAAGACGGTGTTGCCCCGGCGGCTTCGGTTGATCAGGATATCGAGGGTGGCTCGTGAGTCCGGGCCACGGTCGACGTAGTCACCCATGTACACCTCGATGGCGTGACGTGGACGGCTCCGCGCGACGTCGGCGTCGATCACCCGCAGCATCTGCTTCAGCAAATGGGCGCAACCGTGAATATCGCTCATCGCATAGATGCGTACCCCGTCGGGCAGCCGCGGCTTGTGCCTCGATGGGTGAGATCGGCGCGGTGACAGGAGCTTGCGGCGGGGGCTCTCGCGAAAGGATCGGAACATGTTAGCTCTGATGGGCTCCAACCGGGAGCGCGGTCTCGCGAATCAAGATTCGCAAGCGCTTGTTGGAGTGCCAAGGCACGCGCCGAAGAGGTCCAGGTACGACATCATGAGAGTAACCATGCGCAGACCTGCTGGCGCGGCGCGAAGTGAAATGCGCGCACACACGCTCGCGGGCCCGGCTGGGCCGACACAAGGCGCCGCTATAGAGGTCGAGGAGCAAGCGTGGCTCGGCATTCCGATCGTCACCGTGTTGGGTTACGCCCGCCAAGCGTCTGAGCTCCGCGTCGGATCACGAATTGCATAGTCTTACCATGGACCCTGCGCAAGCGCCCCGCGGGTCGCTCCGCGCAAGTGCGCTGGATTGTCGCCTGCTTGCAGGGCGGATTCCAGACGTCTCGGTGAATGAGGCTTACCGGGCGTTACACCAACTGTGTAGGAATTTGGCGAGTTTGCGGCCTGGCGCATCTGCAGCGTGTTGCCCTGCACAATAATTTGAGTGGGTGACCGGTCGTGCGGAGCGGGAATCATGATGACGTCATAGCCCAGAAGTGGAAATATCCTTGAGCTGCACAGGACCTAAAAAATGCTTCCAGCCTTGATCTTGGCGGTGTCTTTTCTGCTCGGATTCTGCCTTGGCTACGCGACGCGTGCATGGCGATCGCGCAAGCTTCGCGCGCACTACATGATGTATGGTCGCTATGTATCCTCGCAAAGCGGCTCGAGCTTTCCTGAGTCGTGGCGCGCATCGTCTGACAGCCAGCCGACGCTCGAACGATTTAGAGCACGGGATATCGCGTAAGGCTTGGGAGCTGTCTCGATCGCGCCCCTAAAGCGCGATGAGATTGGGTTGAACCGTCATCGCGCTTTAGCTCCTTGTTTGAGCATGATCTTTTCGGAAAACCGCTTTACGCTTTTCCGGATCATGCTCTGGGCCGTCGCCATCCGTCGGCTCGATCAAGCCGCACCGGCAAGGCAGGGCGCCGACAGTCGCGTGGCCCCGTCCTGGTCACACTTCGTCCAACCTTCGGTCGGAATATTTGTCCGGTTGCTTGTCTCGGCGCGAGCACCTAAGGTCCAATTGTGATCAGGGGGACAGAAGCAATGTCACGATCCTATGCCGGTCTGGTTGTACTCACCTCGACGATGATCATTTCGGCCGCGCCGGCGTTCGCCGCCGACTATGCGGTCCATCCGCGGAAAGCGCGCTCGGCGGTGCTGCAGATTGACCGTGGGCCGAACCCTTATTGCGGCCCGCAATGCGGCTGCCCCGCCCCGGTCTATGTTCGGCACCGCTCGCTCGAGCAGGCCTATCCCTACACGTTCGATCCGCGCACCAGGAGCGACGAGCCACACTATTACTATGGACGTAACCGGACCTACGTCCGCTATGTGAATCCGCGCAATCCCGATCTGGTGTTTCAGTATTAAGCCGGATTCAAATGGCGGTGAATCGGCCGATGAGAGCTGGCACCGCCCTCGTTCTCGCATGCGCCGCCGGTCAGCCGGCTGAATTCGTGATCGTTCCCCGCCGATTTTTTAGCCACGCAGCATCGGAACGAACGCCGGATCTATCGACTGAACGGCGTCTTGCAGGAAAGCCTTGCCGCGGTCCGATGCCCGGCGAAAGGCCGACACGATCGCCGGCTTCAGCTCCGGCCGGCGGGTCATGATCAGCCGAATGTCGTTCCGGGCGAGGTCCTTGATGTCCGGGTCGGCAAGCAGCTCAAATCGGCCCGCGACGTCGAGCCGCACCGGCACAAACCGTGTGTCGTTTGGAGCAGTAAAATAAGCCATCTTCAGCGCCTCGAACACGATGGGATCGTGCGGGTCGCGCTGAGCCTGAAGCAGCGCCAGCGCGAGCCACAGTTCGGGATTGTACGGCGAGATCGATAGCGTTTGCCTGACCCGGCGGATGGCGTCGGTGTACTGGGCGGATTGCACGGTCGTCGGCTTTTTCCGGCCGGCCTCGATGGCCTGCAGCGCGACGATCAAAGCGTGGTTGCTTTCCAGCTCCGATTTGAAAGGCGAGAGCATTTCCGACAGGAATGGAACCTTTCCGTCCCAGGGCGAACTGATCTTGGCGGCATCGGATGGAAATGCCGCGCGATCCAGCGCGGTCGTCCGCACTACGGCGGAGACCACGACATAACATCCGACGGTCAGTGCCAGTGCCATCAGGGGGATGCGAATTCTGCTCAATGAGGCCATGTCCGGTCGAGAGCTCAGGCGCGGTTCAATGTGCGGTTCAATGTAAAGGCATTCTGTTGCGCGACCACAAGGTTCGCCTAAAGCGCGACCAGATTAGGTTGAATCATCATCGCGCTTTAGCTCTTTGTTTGAGCATGATCTCCGCGCAAACGCTTCGCGTTTGTCGCGAGGGAAAACCGCTTCACACTTTTCCGGATCATGCTCTAGCGTTTGAGGCCGCTTGTTCGGCCGGCCGATTGTGCAAGTCCCAGCCCGATCATGACGGCAACGATGATCCTCGTCGCAGGGCTCGCGAGGCTTGCGTCAAGGAAGCCTTCGCAGAACACGATCAGAACGCCGGCGGCGGCGGCCGATGCGAAAAAGGAATCTCGTCCTCGCCGAACGGCGCCGCGAAACATAAAGACAAAAAGCTGGGCGGCGAAGCCTGCCAGGATCACGAGCGCCAGTCGCCCCGACTCGATCGCGACCAGGATCGCCGTAGAAGGGGGGACAACCTGCTCTGTGGCATCAACGCCCTGATAGGCCCGAGACGCCACGGAAAATGTTCCGACTCCGTTTCCCAGCCACGGTGCATCGGAGAGCAGGCGCCCTGCCAGGGCCACTGTTTCTTGAGGGAACGTGACAAGTCCAAGCAGGCTCGAACCGCCGGACTGCAAGCGCGGCGCAGTGAGAGCGCCGACGATCGTTACGAGTATTGCAAACAAGACCGCGGACGGCCACGAGCGAAATCCGAGGCGGCGAACCGCGGCGATGAAGGCGATCGCAGTCAGTCCGAAGCCAGCCGCCACCAACAGAGTGTATCGCGCCAGGGCCGCGATCGCGATGATCCCCACGACAATTCCGAACATGCCGGTAAGGACTCCGAGCCAAAGCCGGATAGAGGCCAGATTGCGGATGTCCCGTCGGTGCAGGTGTCTTTCGAGCGCCCGGGCAACGAGCGCGGTGTTGGCGACCGTGGCCAGCGCGGCTGCTGCGGGGAACGGACTCATCGGGGCATCTGTGGCGGGAGTCATGGCGGCGAACCAATCAAGCCGGCCGAGCACGACTTCGAGCGACATGAAGGTCGTCACTGCACACAACACGAACAGGATCGTTTCGGCTCTGTGGCGATCCCTGCAAATGATGACGGTCGACACCACCAGCGACACGTAGACGAGATAGACAAACAGGCTTTCGAATGTAGCGCCCGGATCAAGGCTGATGCGGCCGCGTAGCGAGGGTTCGTTCAGCGCGATCGAAGTCGCCGACCAGATCGGATTTACCAGCGACGAGAATGGCAACGGCAGGATCTGCACCATCATCCAGATAGCGGGGACCAGGATCGTGACTGAAAATCGCTTCAGCAGCTGCGCGGTCGATGTGAGTTCAGCGTCCGCACCTCTGACTGCCGCGGCCAGGATGACAGCGGCGACGAGTGCGAGCGCATGCTGTGCGAAACCGCCATTTGCGATGATCAGGGGCGGGATCGCAGCCAATAATATCGTGAGGAGGGAAGAGGCGACCGTCAAATGCGAGACTTCGAACCTGGGCTGGGAACAGGGCGGGAATGATTTCACCGCGACATGAGGCGGCCAGCCCCGACTATCGCATATGGGAATACGCGACGCCAACACGCGTGGCCAATCGCTGCTGGTCGAGCGAGCACGTTCTTCACAAAGGGGAACCGGGGAGGTTCCCGCCACCACCCTATCTGGCATGGCAGTTTTGCGACAGATAGCTGAGAGCCGCCGCCAATCCGCCGATCGGCACCACACCAAGGATCGCGTTCGGCTTGCTCGCGATTTCGACCGAGAGGTCGGCGGCGCTCTGCCAGTCGCCGGCCGCAAGCTTCGACGCGTCCGCTGGCAGCCGTAGTGCCGCGCCGCCCTGGACCACGGATGCTTCGAACTCCGCGCGCTTTCCTCCCGCCGCCAAGGCCACGGTCGGCCGTTCCGAACGCGACAAGGGTTCGAGGACAATGAGCGCGACGTCAATCCCGTCGCGTCCGCATTGCAGGCTCAAGCCGGCAAGGCGCGGGTCCGATTTTGAGCTGTCGACGACATGCATTACCGAAATGGCGTCGGCGCCGCCTTCGGGATCTTTGCTTCTCACCAATCGCCATCCGCCCTCGAGCTGCGTCGATTGACTGCCGGACTCGACTTGCCGGAAGGCCTCCTCGTCGCAGCGTCGTCGCTGCTCGGGACTGACCCCGGATGCGCAATTCATCATGCCTGGACGCGGCACACTTGGACGCGGGGCCTCAGCCCGCGCGGAACCATGGGCGAGAACCATCAGAGCCGTGCAGAGCAATGTTGATCGTATCATGGGCAACGACAGCGGAACCTTCATTTGAGCCGGTGCGGGCGTTGCCCGACGACGCCGCACTAGCATCAAAAGATGATCGATGGCATCGCTCAATTTGCTGCAAGCAACTGCAATGCCGCTGCGTCAGGGGGCGGCCTCTCTGCTGCCGGTTCCGCTCGCAGACGCTGCCTTGATCCGCTGGAGGTTGATCTCGATTTTGATCGAGCGCCGGTCGCTGTGGCGATCCGGTGCCAGGTGATGCATTTCGCCACTGCGTGAAACGGAACATTTGAAGACGAATGTTCCGCGGTCGAGCCGGGTCGCATGGAACTAACGATGGGTGTCGATTTCGCTGGACATCGACTGGAACTTGCGCCTCGATATCAAATATTGGGCAATGTTCCCGTATCGGGCAGCCCTCCTGTCCATTCAGAATCCGGTCGCCTGTAACTGCGCTGCAACAACGTCTCCTTATTCTGACCATCTCCTAAGGCTTCGTTGACGCGGCTTGGGGATTTTGACGAAGTGTATCTTGGTGTGAGGGGGACGCGTTGTGAGGCGTAGCGTTTTGGTATGGGGAGTCTTGCTCGGCATTCTGCTTTCTTCCGCAGGATGCTCGATCATGCCGTCGTCGGGCCCCGAGGATCACGTCATCAAGAGCGAGATTACAAGATCGGGCCCGGACTACGTATTGGTCAAGCTCACACCGACCGCCGTCGACATTTTGAAGGAATACGGCCCTGGCGCCATCGCCGGGTCATTTCCTGATCATCGGCCTCCGCCGGGCATCCGGTTTGGCATCGGGGACACGGTGGCGGTGTCGATCTTTGAAGCTGCTGCCGGTGGATTGTTTATTCCGGCAGAAGCGGGCGTGCGGCCAGGTAACTTTGTGGCGTTGCCAAACCAGAATGTTGATTTGAACGGGAACATTACAGTCCCCTATGCAGGTCAAGTGAAGGCCAACGGCCGGACCCCGGTTGATATCCAGCGGGACATCGTGAAGGCAATTGGAAACCGCGCCATTGAGCCCCAGGTGGTGGTGTCCCTGATCACGCAAAACACGTCACTCATCAGCGTGCTGGGCGAAGTGAAAACGCCAGCTCGCTTGACGGCCAATGCGGCCGGCGAGCGTATCCTCGACTTGATCGCGCGCGCCGGCGGCTTGGCGGGGCCGGGCTGGGAGAGCTGGGTGACGTTGGAGCGCGGCGGCAAGCGCGCCACCGTTCCGTTCGGCGCCCTGATGTATCAGCCGGCTAACAACGTCTGGATCCATCCCGGCGACACGATCTATGTCTACCGCGAACCGCAGGTCTTCCTCGCCTTCGGCGCGTTCACGATCGGCGGAAACTTCGGCGGTCAGGCCCAGTTCCCATTCGATATGTGGAAGATCACGATGGCGCAGGCGATGGCCAAGGCCGGCGGCCTGATTGACGCGCAGGCCGAGCCGGCGGGCGTCTATGTCTATCGGCGCGAGCCGCGTGAGCTGGTGGAGCGGCTGGGTGTCGACTGCTCCAAGTTCACCGGCCCGCTGGTACCCGTGGTCTACAACGCCGACTTCCGCGATCCGTCCGGCTTCTTCCTCGCCAGCAAGTTTGAAATGCGGGATAAGGATGTGTTGTTTGCCGCAAACGCTGCCACGGTCGACACGACCAAGTTCCTGACGTTCGTCCAGGCGGTGGTCGGCACCGCCAACAGCACGATCGTCGCCGCGAACAACGCGCAGATCCTGCGGATCAACTCGCGGCAGTGATGCTCGCGTAATCAGGGGCGCTGGGCCGGCATCGCCGTCTCAGCGCCCCGTGGAGATCGACATCGCGGATCGAGGCCGGAGCGCGATGCCGTTTGGCTAAAGCGCGATGAGATCAGGTTGAATCATCATCGCGCTTTAGCTCTTCGTTGGAGCATGATCTCCGCGCAAACGCTTCGCGTTTGTCGCGAGGGAAAACCGCTTCACACTTTTCCGGATCATGCTCTGGCTAAAAGCCATCCAGTGAGCGCGGCCGCTACTCCCGAACCCCGACCGCGGGCGCTCCGGGACACAAAGAAATGGGATCAGCCTATGGCACGGGGCGCAGCCGAGCGACCCGCGCCGCTGACCGACCGGACGATAAGGTCGTTCCTTCGACGGATCATGCTTAGTCGACGTATCCGTATCTCTTGTAGTACCGATTGCGGTAGTAGCCGGCGCTGTAAATGTCGTAGCGGCTCATCACCGCCATGTTCACCTTGTTGAGGATTGCGCCAAGCATGCGTTCGCGGACGATCGGAGTCTCGCTCAGCACGCGCTCGAGAATATCGACCTTGGCCTTGGCCCATTCGACGACCAGAATGTACGAGTCCGCCAACGCGCCGGTGGCCCGAACGTCGATCACCGGTGCGAGCGGGCTAAGGTCGAGGATGATGCGATCGTAGTGTTCCCGCAGATTCTGGAACAGCCGTTCCATTTGCGGCGAGGCCAGCACGTCGCTGGAATTGGAGAAGCGTGAGGTCACGACGCAGGGCATGAAATGGAGATTGGTCTGGGGATCGATCCAAACCGCATCCGTCCAATCCACCCTGCCAATAACGACATCGATCAAGCCGGCATGCGCGGAGGGGGCCAGCCTCGCAGTGAGGCTTGGATTGCGGATGTCACCGTCGATCAGGAGCGTGCGGGCGCCGCTTTGTGCGACGGTCTGGGCGAGCGCCTCGCTGACGGTGGATTTGCCTTCATTGGGAAGCCCGGACGTAATGCCCACCACCTTGTTGGCCGATCCGTAGCTGCTGAGATCGCATGCAAGCTTGATCGAGCGAAAGCCTTCGGCAAAACGCGAGAAGGGCGAGTTGATCACGTATCTGCCGACGCTCTGGTTGGCCGTCAGCAGACGATCGCCATGCGGCTGCGGTTGTTTCGATCTGGGTTCGGATTTTCCCAGCGGCGGACCCGAAGCTGCCGCGGGAACCGACTTCGGTGCCGCCGGCTGGGGTTGCTTCTTCCGCCTTGCGAGCAGCCGTCCTGCCCTGGACAGCAGGGTGTGCCCGGCCAGACCCTGGTTCTGCTCGCTCCCGATCGTCGGGATCGAAGCAAGACAGCTGGTGCGGAGGTATTGCTCGACCTGAGACACCGTTCTGAACACCCGGTCCATCATGTCGAGCAGAACGGCAACGCCCCCGGCGAGGATGGCGCCGCCAATCAGCGTCGCCAGCAGAATGAGGGTTGTCTTGGGCGATGTCTTGTTGGGAGCGTTGGACGCCTGCGTGATCACGCGTGCTTCCGTGATTGGAAACGATTGCTGCTGAACCGAGACCATATAGAGCTGCAGGAAGTTATCGGACAGCGCGCGGGCGCTCTGTGCATTGCTCTCCAGATCGCGCAAGGCGATCTGTGCCTGGTTGGTGCCATTGGACAGCGTGATCGTATCGTTCAGGCTCTTTTGGCTGGATTCCTCACGCGCTTTCGCGATCGCGAGGTCGCTTTTGTAGACCTCGGCCGTGCGCCGCAGCTCGTCGGTGATCGAATGCCTGATTTCGCGCATCTGGTTGCGCAGGTTGACGACCGCAAGGTGGGTCGGTCCGTATCGATTGGACCAGTCGGACTCACGCGCAGCATAATCGAGATAGGTCTGCCGCAGCTTGGTGATCACCGGATTGTTCATGGTGTCGGTCACGGTCGCCAGGTCGTTCAGAATGACCTTGGAGTCGCCGTCATCCGAATTCAGGATCGCCGTGATCCGCTCGAGCTTGGCCTGCGCTTCGGCGCGCTGCGCGCGAGCCTGCGTCAGCGAACTGTTGATCTCCGCCAGCTGCTGCTCGGTAAGCAGGCGCCCGCCGGCATCGACGATGTTGTTCTTCGCCTTGAAGTCGACGACTGCGCGTTCCGCGGTGGAAGCCTCCGTCCGCAGCTCTTTCAGCCGATCCTGCAGCCAAACCGCCGCGCGCCGCGACGCCTGATATTTCGATTCCAGCGAATCGTTGATGTAGCCTTCGGCCACCGCATTGGCGATGCGGGCGGCCTCGTCGGGCGAACGCGACTGATAGGAAATCTCGATAACATAGCTCAGACCGACGCGCTTGATCGAGAGATACCCGAGCACCTTGCCAATCGCGATTCGCATCAACGCGGCCTCGGACGGACGTTGCTCGGGAAACATCCAGGAAAACAGGTTCGAAATGCTGGTGAGCAGCCCGGCTTCATCGTCGGTGAACTCAGGCGAATCGAGCAGGTGCAGTTGCTTGATGACGTTTGTTGCAATGGTCTCCGACTTCAGCACTTCGACCTGGCTGTCGACCATCGCCGAGTCGATCGAACTGTCGGCGCCGGTTGCCTGCTGGGTCTGCAAGCCCTGCATCTTGCGGCTGTCGATCAGCAGCACGGCGGTGCCGGTATATCGCTTCGGTGCGGTCAGCAAATAAACACCGGCCAGGCCGATGCACAGGCACATCACGAAGATGATCACGGGGTACTGACGGCCAATCAGCGCGATTGCGGAAGAGACCGTCTGCTCCAGCGAGGCCGATTCTTGTGTGGGAGAGTCGATCTCGCGAGGAGGTGTGATTCGAGTTTGGAGCATACGGCTCGTCTACCTGGCTTGAGTTCCTGGATTGTGCCGTGTCGGAGTGAGCAAACAGCCCAGGCTGAATGCATCAGCGGCGCGAACGTGCCAAACAAATGTGTCAGCAAGAGTGCAGTGCATCATGCATTTGCAGTAGTCGCGCCGGGTCGTCACCGGTCAACCCTGGTTCCGGTAAGACAGAGCAATTCCCGTGCCGGTTGCCGCGGTCACATATGTGCACAACAAATCGTCAGGAAATTGGCGAGCCACAAGCGAGCAAGGCAAAAATGCAACCAGAATGACGCGAGTGGATGATCGCCATCGCTATCAGGGCGTTTATCCCGGCGCAGCACCGCGCGAGATTCGAGTTCCATGAATGAGACGGGAACCCTCGTGCGCGGCGGACCGGCTCTGGTGCCGACGGAGAACGGCAGCGCCGGTTCGAGCGGCGGGATGCCAGGCACAGGCAACTCGTCGCGGACCTGCCGTTCGCCCCGGCAAAGCTCAGGGCGCGACGATCAGTCGAAGTCGCTGACGCCGGAGTCGTGCTTCCATTCGCGAAGCGAGCTTGGCACGTCGTAGTCGAACTTGAACCCGCTGGCGACCAACCGCTTCGGCAGGATGTTCGTTGAGAACCATAGTTTCCGAATGCGTTCGCGATTGATCCCGGTCTTGATGCCGGCCTTGTGCAGCACCTCGAACGGAAGGACGGCGAGATTCATGAACCATATCGGAATGGTCAGCGTCGGTCTCTTGTAGCCGGCGGCTTGCGAGAACGCTGCGCAGATCTCGCTGATCGTGTAGCGGTGCTCGTAGCAGAAGTTGTATACCGACACGCCATCGTTGCGTGCCGCCATGAAAAGCATCGACGAAACCAGGTCCTTCACATAACCGCACGACTTGATGGTGTCGGTCCGGCCGGGATAGACGAAAGCCCGTCGCTCCATCAGCTTCGACAGCCGCGTGAAGTTTCCTCCCTCATGGAGGCCGTAGATGACGGCGGGGCGAACGATCGTGAGTCGGCGTGCCGCGTCCTCGGACTGCCACAGGCGATGGATGGCTTCGGCTGATAGCTTCGAACGGCCGTAGGCGCTGACCGGCGCGGGCTGAGAGTCTTCATCAAGCGGGGCTTCGCTCGGACCGTAGATGGATATCGAGCTCGTGAAGATGATGTTCCGGCTGCCGGTCTCGTTGGCAAACCGGCACACGTTCACGGCACCGAGGACATTGGTGTAGTAATACTCGCCATCCGGGTGGCCCGGCGTCGTGTGGATTGCCGCGAGATTGAAGACGTCGGCGGGTACGCCGCCTGCGAGCTGCGGATCGACCGGTTCACGGACATCGTGATGGACATATTCGACGCCGGCAACGAGGCTCCTCGGTTTGCCGATGTCGACGGCAATGATCCGATCATATTGTCCGGAGGCGACGAGCCGGTTCATCAGATGCGTTCCGATGAAGCCGGCGCCTCCGAACACGATGGCCTGAGTGGTGTTCGACATGCGCTCAACGTCCGGTTCGGGTGAGGATGCTGTATCCGGCGCGATGGATCTCCGTCGGGATGTCATGAGCGACCATATGAATTGACGGGCAAGCGACGTGCCAGCCGACCAAGACCGCGGTTGGTGTCACTTGCATCAATAGAGCTCGCGGTACTCGTAGCGAAATGCGGTCGATCCCGCCGAGATCCCGAGAATCCGTTGCAGCTTCTGATAGCCGCTCAGCGCGACCTTGATGCAGTCCGAACTGCCGGCATAGCAGACCTGAACGTTGATGGACTGGCCGCAAGTGTTGTTCACGGTCACGATCTGATCGATGATCTTCGGATTGATGGTTTGCGGATGCGCAGATGGACGAACAGATATGCAGACTGTCCCGTCCGGGGCCTTGTGGGGGGGAGCATATGTACCCTTCATCGGTGGGAACGGGTTCGCAGGCATTGGCGACACGCCGGTTCCTCCGTACATTGGCGCCGTCGATCTTCCGAAGCCGACGGTCTGGGCCTGTGCCGACGATGCGGCAAGCAGTGCAGCGATCGCCAGGCCGCACGGAACGCGGATGAGGTGACCGAAGCGGTGTGACCGGTGCTCGTTGTTCATGCGATCGCTTGAGGTTCAGTGCCGGTTTCGAGAAGCTCGATGAGGCCGAAGCCGGAAACGTGGTGAAACGAGACTTTCTGGCCGCCGAACAAGACTGCCGGCGCAGGCACGCCGACCGGCACGATCTCGACCCCGGACGCAGCCAGCGCGTCCAGCGCCTGTTCGGCATTGGGGCATGCGTAGCACAGATGGTAGATCATGGTGCCGGTCCGCTTGATCAGCTTGTCGATGGGAGAGGGACCGTGACCCGGCCAGATTACTTCGACGTCCGGCATGACCGGGTGATGCCGCATGGCGAGATTGACCCGCTGTATCGGGTCAAAGGCGGAGTTACCCGCGAGATAGCCGAGTGACGCCAGGTAACGAAAAGCCTCCTCCGGAGCGGCGACCGCAAGCCCGAAGTGGTGGAAAGCCAGTGCCGCCGTTGCCGACGCGATGTCGTTCGCTGGAGAGTCCACGCGCCGTTACGCTTTCTTCTCGATCAGGTCGGCGAACTCGCCGACATTCTTGAGGTTACCGATCTCGGATGCGGAGAATTTCACGCCGAAGGCCTTCGAAACGGCCAGCACAAGGCGGATATGGGACAGGCTGTCCCAGCCATCGACGTCGTCGGCCGTGGTTTGCGGCGTAAGGGCAAGGTCGTCCTCGTCAAACACGTCCTGAAAAACAGCGGTGAGCTTGCTGTAGACTTCGGTCTTCTGCATTGCATCTTCCTTTGTCGATTGATTTGTGGTGGCGCCGGCGTGCGGATCGCGTGCCGGTCAATTGCCCGGGACGGTCTTCACCTGCGGGTCGTTTGCGATCAACTCCGAAGAGCGCAGGGTGGTAACCCGCGGAGCGTTGTCGGGCTTCTGTCGGCAGACGAACGAATCCAGCGTGTTCGCCAGCCTGATCGACCAGACATCGGCCAAATGCCGCTTGGCATGCACCTCGTCCGAATAGTCGAGGTCGTTGTCGAGGTCGTCCATGCTCAGCGACAAAAAGTTCGGATGGTCGCCGAATTCCCGAAGCAAGTCCTTCAGTGCCAGTCGGTAGCTCGGTTCATACGGGCTGGCATCGCGATGCCAGGCGGGGATCGGCAGGTCGACGAGCACGACATTCTCTCCCGAACTCAGCAGCGCCTGAACGGTCTGTTTCAGGATGTCGACCTGGGCTGGAGAAATGTCGCTCGTTCGCCCCATGCTCTCCTTCCAGTACACCAGCGCCTTTTGCTTGTCCGCGTCCGACATCACGACGCTTTCGCGCTCGTCGTCGGTACGCTGTGCGCTGGTGCGGCCGGTCAGCAGAAGATTGACGCCGGCTCTGGCCTCGCGCGCGACCTTCTCGATCAGCAGGAACGGCCGGATCGCCATCACACCCGCGTCGAGCCATTGCGGTGGCAGCACCGCAACCGGACCATCCGAGGTGCGACGATAGAAGCCGTACCGGTATCGTTCGATATCGACATCGGTCTCGCCGCGATGGCGATCGCCGTCCGAGAAATGCACATCCGAATCCATGAACATGCCGAACCAGATGCCGATGACGAAGGTGTTCTGCTGGCGTTCCCGATCGGTCTGCACCTCGTGGACCAGGTTGATCACCTGCTTGACCTCGGAGATGTTGGCGCCGCCCATCGCGAGGTTGCTGACCTTGGCGCAGCCGAGTTTCGACTGCACGAGCTTCTGCCGGAACCCGACCCCGGTATTCGACGCTCCCACCAGAATGATCTTCCGGTCCGGGTTGGCGAGCACGCTGCGGCCGAGGAAGACGTATTTGGGAACTGTCATGTAGAGCGTTCGTTCCGCGGCCTGGAAATCCCGCGGGCCGGCGCTCGATGGATCAGGAAACACGAGGAACGACGCGCCGGCGAGCAGCACGTAAAGAAAGGCGAATGACAACAAGGTCAACGCCGACTGTCGAAGGATGTATTTCAATTTCAGAACGCCTTGTAGACGAAGTCCGGTGCCTTATGCAGCAGGGTCGCGACGGCGACGATTGCCATCATCTTCCCTGCCAGGTGCAGATTCCTGGTGATCGCGCCGCCGTTGATCCCCGACAGCGTCGGGATGCGAAGGCGAGCCTGGACGACATCCAGGATGAACGCTGCGATCCCGAACGCGGCCGCCACCACGACGAAAGTGGCAACTACGCCGGCGATGCCGAGCCGCGCCAGCAGAGAGGTGAATTGAGGCAGTTCGGGGACCCAGAGGCAGGTCAATGCGAGCACGAAATAGGCAACCGTAAGGCCGCGCGCCGAATAGATGTAGGCGGTGGATTCGGTCAGCGCGCGATAGCGCTTCTTGCCAAGGCGTTCGGTGCACGCCACCTGCCAGAGCTTGTTGATGCTTGCGCCGGCACCCATCAGGAGGCCGTAGATGACGAAGACCGCGGTCGTGCCGTGCCAGATGCCCATCACACCGAACGTGATGAAGAACGCGAGAACACCCAGGTAGGACGTGAGCGCCGGCGAGGGCAGCCAGGTCATCAGGAGCATCAGGAGCGGGTTGAATAGATAGAATTTGAACCACTGCGACAGCGTCATGTGCCAGCGCTGCCAGAATTCAAGGAAGCTGCGCGCCGAGAACGGCCGGTCGAAGTTCTCCGGCAACGTCTGCCCGAGCAGGGTTCCGATACCGATCACGATGTCCATGTACCCGGAGAAATTGAAGTACAGATAGACCGTATAGAGCGATGCGACCGTGGCGTAGACGGCGCAAAGCTTAAGGAACGAATAGCCGGACGGCTGCAACAGGTGCGGACTGACGAACGTGAAGGCGTAGTCGGCGGTCGCGGCAATGATGACAAACTTCACATAGCCGGTGGCGATTCTGGAAAACGCGGCATAAACCACCGATGCGTCGATCTGAACCGCCGCCTTCCCGTCCATCGCGCTGAAATCCTGATAGCGCTGGATCGGGCCGGAGACGAAGCACAGGAAGTTGCAAGTGAAACGAAAGAACGCCAGCGGACCAATTCGCTCGGTGAGGTCCCCGGATCGCACATCCACCATGATGTGCAGGATGCGGAACAGGATGTAGGACAGCCCGATGGTCAGATACGGGAACGGAAGCTGGCCCAACCCCTCGAAGAAGGAGAATCGTTTCAGAAATACGTAGCAGCACAGGATCGCGACGACGCCCGCCGCCAGCACGAGAGGCGATTGGCGGCGGTAAAGCGCGTATATGGAGGCATAGCCGAGCCCCAGGAAGGCGAGCAGCGGCAGCACCTGCGTGACGTTGCTCAGGTAGCTTGCGATGAAGATTGCGTTCGCGGCCCCGAGCACGAAGCGTCGGTAGGGGACCGATTCACTGATGTGAAAGGCGATAACGACCGCAGCAAGAAAAGCAAAAAACAGAGGGGATGTCAGACTCATGTCCGTTGGCTCAAGGCTGTCCGAGGTTTTCGTTCAAGTTGTCGGCGATCTGATCCGATCAAGCCGGCTCAAACTGCTTCTCCTCGCGCTGAACCGTCATTGGTAAGGCCTCCAGTTCAACGTCGGTCCGGAGCGCCCAGCGGCTGCTTCCGTCGGCGCCATCGTCGAGGCGCACGAAGCCGAGCTTGCCGTAGTGGTCGCGGACCATCTCGTTCCTGTCGGTCGGAAGATAGACGCCCTCCAGGGTCGTGACGCCGGCGGCGCGTGCCTGCAGCACGATCTCGGCCAGCACGGCTTGCTCGACGCATCGTCCAAGCACCCGGCAGCTCATCAGCCAGCTGTCAATCGTCCAGGTCTCACGGCTGGTCGCACGACAGATGACCACGCAGATGATGCCGTTGTCGCCGAACTTGTCGATCAGTCGCGCATGCAGCGTCATGACAGCGTCGTCGCCTTCCAACTGCTCGACCTGCGATTCAGTGTAGCGTCGCGTCGTCAGATTGAACTGGTTGCTCTTGTTGATGAGTTGCGTCACGCGGGCGCGCGTCGTCCGGTCGAAGGGGCCGAACACGATGCGCATATCCAACGACCGCAGATAGGACTTCAGATCGGTTGCTTGGCCCTGCAGGCTGAGCCGGCGTGCATTGGCCTGATACATTTCGGCGCGTGCGCGGTCCTCCTCGGAGAAATTGATGGCCTCGAAGTAGCCGGCAGCGGCCAGCGTGCGAGCGTAGCTGGCGGGATCGGCATCCAATTCGGGCACCGCCACCTCCGGAAGCTCCTGCCGGATCAAGCCGCGTTCGACCGGATTGTCATCGAGGAAGACGAAGGAATCGAGGCCGAGAGCGAGCTCCTTGGCGATGGCGCGGATGTTGGTCGCCTTGTCGTTCCAGTTGGCCTGGAACACAGCGATATGCTCTTCCTTCAACAGCATGTCAGGGTGTTCCCTGAACGGCCGCCGCGCAACGCTGTCGGTATTTTTCGAGCTCACCGCGAGCACGATGCCGCGCGCCCGTACCGCCAACGCGAGTTGCTGCACGGCAAGATGGGCCTCGCCGGTGGCATCGCCCTGGGCGATCTGGATGCCTTCCATGCCGTCGTCGCCGATTACGCCGCCCCAGACGGTGTTATCGAGATCGAGCACGAGAACGCGACGGCTCTTGCCGCGAAGCGCGCCGATGATGCGCACGACATGCTCGGCGTAGAGTGGCACCAGAGCATCCGCGAACGGCAATTTTGCGAGATTCCACTGCGCCGGAGAGTGCCAATCGGCCAGGCCAACGGTCTCGGCGATGCCGGCGACGTCGAGCATCATGTCGGTCGACTGCAGCACGGCGGCGGAGATCTTCTGATTGAAGCGGTCGACCAGATTGCGGGCTGTGCCAACCAGAGACCGGTCGAAGGATCCGAACAGGCTTTCGGGCGGCGCGGCGAGCGTTTGCAGAATGCACAGCGCGCCGCTGTTGCGCGAAATGCCGGTGCGGATCGAATCGAGCAATCCAATTGCCGCGTCAACGGCTTCGGCGGCCAGTTGCTCATTGCCCGGGCACGGTTGCAGCGACAGTCCCCGATGATCGAGCGCAACGAGAACCGCGTCGGGCCGCGCCTTGTTGAGAGGGGAGTCCGGCTGCAGCGCGTCCTGCAGATACTGATCATAGGCGCCGGTGACGCATTCGAGCGCAAAGCCGTGGCGAGCCGCCGCTGCAACCAGAACGGGAACGATCAGATCGAGCGTTCCGTTCCCGATCAGGCCGAGCCGAAATGGCACGAGCGGTGCAAGGGAGGCGCCGCCGGCTTGCAACGATCGAATCGTCCGTCCGAGTCTGGACAGTTGCGCCTCATCGAGTGCGTAGGTCGCGAGTGCTCTGATTTTCTTTCCGAGCGCGTCGCCGGAACCGTTTGCGAGTTCCTTGCAGCGGATCGAGAAATCGGACGGAGGTTTTGGAAGCCAGGCGAGTTCTCGATACAGCTCTGCGGACACGGCCGTTTCCTTTACGTTGGCAACTGGATCATTGCCCGACTTGCTTGCGTTTCCCCTCGCTGTTGTTAGCCACAATCTTTATCCATAATTCGACAGTTTCATGGCGAGTGAAGACGCGGCCACATATGCGGACGCAATGACACGATTACGACGCTATCAGGAATGCAACGCTTGCGGGTGCTACGATAATCTGTTGTCACGCCGCGCAAATACGCAATAGGAACTCGGTTTGGATTGCGCATGAGGAACCCGAAGTGACGAATGAACTCGCCTTGTCGGTCGTAATTCCCAATCACAATTACGCCGATTACGTAGGCACCGCGGTCAGGAGCGCGCTCGACATTCGCTGGCCGAACGTCGAGGTGATCGTCGTTGATGATGGATCGACGGACAACTCGCTCGAGGTGATCAAGGCGTATGCTGAAAAGATCACCGTCATCAGCCAGGCGAACGCTGGCCAGATGCCGTCTTGTGTCAACGGGTTCCGTCGCTGCACTGGCGACGTCGTGATCTTTCTCGACTCCGACGATGCCCTTCATCCGGACATCATGACCGAAATTGCGGCAGCCTGGTCCGATGCCGCGAGCAAGTTTCAGTTTCAGATGCGAGTTGTCGACGCCCGGGGAAACCCGACGGGCAGCATCCTGCCGCAGTATTACTCACATCCCACGCCTCAGGACATTCGCTCCTGGGTTACGACGACCGGTGTCTATCCGACACCTCCGGGATCGGGCAGCGCCTATCCGCGGTCGGTGGTCGAGCGAATCTTCAATTTTGAATCTGATTTCATCGATCGCGCGCCCGACAGCTATCTGATTGCGGCAGCTCCTGTGTACGGCGACGTCATCACGATCCCCAAGCCGCTGGTCGACTATCGCGTTCATGGATTAAACCATGGCGCGCATCTTGAGCTGGACGACAGCCGCTTCGCGCGCGAAGTCGACCTCACGCGTCGGCGTCACAAATTCTTCACGGAAGTGGCGAGCAGCGCGGGTATGCCGGTGGATGCGGGCGCGCTCAACAGGAATTTGCTGTTCCTTTGCCTGCGTGCAGCGTCGTATTCCCTGCGGCCCGACATCCATCCTATTGCCGGTGACAGTGCGATGCAGATTGCGTCTGCCACTTTCAAGGCATTGGCATTTCCGCAAGGTTTCTCACAGGCGCAGCGGACGTCGCTGTTGCTGTGGATGATCCTTGCGCTGTTCGGCCCGCGCGGCTTGCGGCGCTCCGTGGTGGGCTGGCGTTATGTGCCGACGGCGCGGCCGCAATGGATGAAGCGAGCGCTCAGCCTGCTCCGGGTGGTGAAGAAAGCGCCAGCGGCCGCCTGATGCAAAACCAGGCACGATTCACTCGGCCAGATGCGGCTGCCGGAGCCTGGGACGAGGCTTCAGAAACTCGGCGAACGGGCGCTCGACCAGCCGCCATGCCGCAACGCCGATCAAGGCGGAAAGCGTCAGGCTGGCAACGAAAAATACCGGTGCATTGAAATATGCCTTGAATTTCCCGATCGCGGAAATGGTGAGAGTGTGCGTGAGGTAGATCGAGTATGAGGCATCGCCGAGCAGGGCAAGTGCAGGAACAAGCGGGACGCTCCGGTTCTTTTCGATGATGACGGCCCCAGCCACGACCAGAAACGCAGGAATGCCCCACGCCAGCACGCGCGGTGAGCTGACATCGAACCAGGCGGAAGCGGCAAACAGCCACGCACCGGCGACCAGCAGCACATAGCCCCAGCGTAGCCGCGGCAAGCGATCCTGCTCGAGGGCTCTGCCCAGCAGAATCCCCGATGGGAACTCGAGCATGATTGGGTCGGTGTAGAATGTGATCGCCGGATTGTCGCCGGTGTAGATACGGCCGACCAGGATAAGCACGAAGAACGTCATGGCGAGAAAGACGAGCCGCGTCGTGGTGCTCGTGAGGAAGAGTGCCAGGGCAAAAACGGCATAGAAGAACATCTCGCAGTTCAGGGTCCACCCCGGCACCACGACCGGCCAGATCTCGCCGTTGCTCGGAGATCGCATTGGAACAAAGAAAAGGGATGCGAGTGTGTGTGTGGCGCTGACGACCAGCCGCGGAAACAGCGTTGGAAGCACGATGGCCGCGGCAACGAAGGACAGCGTCACGAACCAGTACATCGGGACGATCCGGATTAGGCGGTTCACAAAGAACTCTGCCGGCGTCTGCGGGCGGTACGCGGACACTGTCCACATCACAAATCCGCTGACGACAAAGAATATGTCGACGCCGGCGCTGCCAATGACAAGCGCCCGGCCGTAGGTGAAGCCTTGCGCGTGAAAGGCGACGACCCCGAAGGCCGCAAACGCTCTCAAATACTGGATGGAGAGGAGCCTGGGCAACGCGGTCTCCCGAAGCTGATCGCCACTGCCCGAAAGGCGTCCCTAATGGATCCGCGTAACACCTTGCATGCGCGGCCATCGGTCCATCGCATTTCGGGCGTCTGCGGTGCGAAGCACGGCCGCCGATGCTCATGGCGGCCGGTTCTTTGACGAGGCCTCCCATATTCCGACTGACTTCGTTGTTCGTGTGGACGCTATGCGTTGTTTTTGCGACCAGAGTCCGCTTGAACCAGAGCAACGTTCAATCGGGCGTCGCGCTGCAAGGAGCGCGTGAGAGAAAGATCATGCGCAACCTGCGCCACAGCAAGCTGGAGGGAGCTCAACCCGCTCGTGGTCTTGCGCGTTGGGTCGTCGGTCGGCTTGCCGACTGTCCGACCAAGGTCAGCAACCAGACGACAAGCGCGAAGCTCGGCTTGAGCACGACGCCGACGCTGATCCAGCTGAACATCAGAAAGTTGCAGATCTCAATGCGCAACCGGCTCGAATACAATCGTTGCGCGAGAATGGCAAAGATCAGGACAAATCCGAGCACGCCGTACTCATAGATGAGCTTCGCCCAGGTCGGGTCGTTGACCTCATAGTTCATGTGATAGAGCTGAACGTCCCTGAGATAGCTGCCTGCGCCGTTGCCGAACCAGGTGGCGAGAGGACCGTTGTCCAGGCTGTGGCCGATCATTTCCATTGGTGCGACGAAGCGCGCATAAGCGCTGGTATTCGGCGTCTGAAATTCGGAGAGGCGATCGAACCACAGGTCCAGGCCCGGGATGCCAAGGCTGTAGAGCAGATACAGCGCCAGGACCAGTCCGGTGAGATATACGACGAAGAGCGGGATGCGAAGGAGCGATCTTGGCAGCAAAAACCCCGCGGTGATCGCAAGGAGGCCGGTGCCGGATAGCGAGCAAAGCAGTCCCGCCGCGAGAATGCCCATGATACGCAGCCTCGCCCGCGACCCGAACTCGATCAGGAGCGCCAGCGCAACGACGAGCGAAAGATCCGCCGACTCGCGCAGAAAAAAGCCGTTTGGTTTGATGATTCCGCCGCCCTCGCGAACGAAGGTGTAGTGTCCGGCACCGCGAATGGCTTCGGGCAGGGTGAAGTAGATGTTGGTCAGTAGCGACGATTTGGTGGCGTTGACCAGTACGATCTGGACGATCGCAATGCAGGCGATGCAGGTCGCTGCTGAAACGTAGGCAGACAGGACATACTCGTGGGCGCCCTCCGGCTCCCCCTTCAACCGAATGGCGAACGGCGCATAAAGAACGAAAAGCAGCATCAGCGAGGTCCACGACGTCGACGACGTCGCGGTCGCCGTCCCGAAGCAGGCCATCACCAGCGCGGCGATGAACAGTGCCAGAGACAGGAACCCGATCGACGCAAAGCCGCTGACCAGCAGATAGGCCGTCACGGCGGCATAGCAGATGAGGTCGGTCGATGCCGGGAACGTGTTGATGTTGTAGGCGATCTGCGACAGGAACAGAACGGAGATGAGCGACATCCAGACAGCACGCCGGCCCGATTTGCTGAGCTCGGTGCCCGACGGTGCCAGCTGCGCTGCCCCGCCCAGGGGCGCCATCGGAACCTGAATCTCAAGAGTCATAGCGACGTTTGCCCGGGTGGATCGAGGTCACGCTAGCACAATCCGGCAACTTGTATCGATCGATGCACGGTTCCAGTCATGGCGCCGCGCCAGCCCTCTCTACCAGGATATCGTGCAGGCGCCTGGTTCCCTGCTCGAGCCCGAAGCGGTTCGACATCAGTTCGAACAGTTTGGTCTGGTTCCGGTTGAGGCCAGCCAGGTCGTCGATTCCGTCCACGATGGTCTTTGCTAGGTCGTCCATGGTGTCGGCGAGATACATCGCCGATTGCTCATCGGCCGTGGTGCCGTCGACGGCCGCGCGAAGTCCGAAGATGGGAAGCCGTGCGAAGGCGTAGTCCAAGAGCTTCAATTTGAACCCTCCGCCAAGCGTCTCCGCAACAAGCCCTGCGCGCGATCTCGCAAGCACGTTCGCGAGATCGGCCACCGGACCATGGAACACCAGGTGCGGCCGTTCATGGGCATAACGCGCCTTGATGTCCTCAGGAACGTTTCCGACCACATCTAGGGTGACGTTCTGGCGCTTCAGAGTCGGCAGCAGCGTGCCGATGATGTGCTCGAGATTGCGCTGTTTCGCGACCCATTCGAACGAGCCGAGCAGCAGGATGGACTTCGGTCGGGTTGACTCGATGCGATCGCTCGGCGCGGCCGCTCCGAGATAGATCGGCGGGACCACGAACGTGGTCTTGCCGGGCTGCGCGAAATAGGCGGCGTCGGCGTCGGTGATGCAAAGAATGCTGTCTGCGGCGTCGACGATGCGTTGCTCCAGCCGCCGGTACTTTTCAGCATCCCAGCGCATGATCGCGCGGCGCAGCGGGTTGGTGAAGTCATTGGCGATCGCGGGCCTGATCTTGCCCTCGGCGTTATGCGCCAGATAGCAGATCGAGGCTCGCTTCCGCTGCTTCAGGACCATCGGTAGCAACGCGCCTGATCGCGCGTGATCGAACACGATCCAGTCCCAGCGCTGGTTCAGGAGCTCGGCGAGCGTGGTCCCGATCGAAGGTGGCGCGAGGCAATAGGCGTCTCTCGGCGATGACGTCAGCAAGCTCCGGATTCCGAGCCGTCGCGGCCACGGCGCCTCGGCAAAAACTATGCCCGGCAAGCGAAGCAGGCGGTCTTCGACCGGCGCGTCCTCACGCCGGCAGCCGACCACTGTCACCTCGGCCTGTCCGGTTCTCGACAGCGCCGTGAGTATCCCCGCGGAATAGAGCGCGTCGCCACTGAAGAGCGGCGAGGGGATGCGGCCGACGATCCAGAGAATCTTCTTCATCGCTCGATCTCGAATGAACACTCGGAACAGAGTGCCGATGCCGGCGCCGAAGGCGCGCATCGGCTGCTCGGGATCAGGCGGCAGAGGGAGATTTCGCGCCGAGCAGTCGCCGCTTGATCAACAGCCTTGCGACATAGGCGATCCGCTTCGCGCCACGACCAACGGAGGCAACCTCTCGGCGAAGCCGCTCCGCGGGCTGTAGCGGGGGCGCATCGAGATTGCGCAGCTCGATGCTGCTGTCGTAGTCGGCTTGTCTGACGAGAAACGGTTGGGTCTCGGCAAAATCGATTCCGTGCCGATCGTAGTAGACCAGCTTGTGGTCCAATGGCCGGTCAGCGACCGACAGCGCTTTGATGAGCTTGATTGCGCCCGTTCGGGTGACGGCATAGGCGGCAGATCCAAGCGCGGGCTTCAGGGGGACGACGAGCTGAGCCGCTTCACCCTTGATGAGCGAGACGCCCGATTTGGACGTGTGCACATAGTGAATGCCTTCGAACTTCACAATATCGCTCGTCATCAGGAAGCGCGGCAGGTCGTGTCTGTAGAATTGCGGAAAACGTACATCGAAGGCGGCATCGTCCTCGAAGATGATCGCCGCCGGCAGGTTTTTGCGCACGATGCGTTTCAGCGCCGCGATGTGCGATAGGTAGCAGCCGATTTCACCCGCCTTCATCGCGCGATTGGCCGGCGCAAATTGGAAGTCGCGACGGATCACTCGGCGAATAAGCGTCATCCGTTTCTTGGCATCGATCGCGGGGATTCGTTCAAAGGGGACTTCGAGCCGCGTCAGCGCACCCGAGATGTCCTGCCATCGTGCGATGTCCCGATCAAGGTTGATCACGAAGGCTGGTATGTTTGCGTCGGTTCCCACGATCCTCTCACGTTTGATTTACCGCTTGCACAACGCGAGCGACGCTGCCGCAAATTTCGTCATCCTCCGGACACAAATTCGGCAGCGCGACCACATCATCGACAAGCTTGATATGTTTTATCCCAGGTGACGTCTTCGTCCAATTCGTCAATGTGAACGACCGACCGTTGGTAACGCCTGGAGTGCAGGGCTAACCTGTCTTACCGATGCAGGGCTGTCAACTTGACCGCTGCGCGTCGATGACGGCGGGGGTCTTGTCATCGAAACCTCATAACGATCAGCCAGAAGGCTCGCTGAATGAACCTCATCGAGACTGCCAAACGTGTTCTCCCGATATTGGTGTTGCTGATAGCGGCTCTGACAGCAGCTCCGACACCGGCGCAGTCGGCAGGGTGGGAACTGGTGTTTTCGGACGAGTTCAACGGCGACAAGCTTGATCGTAACAAATGGGCCACGCGTTATCTCTATTCGAACGAGACGATGGACCACTTCAACGATGAGAACCAGCGCTATCGCGATGGCCACGTCGTGGCGGATGGCATTCTCAACCTGATTGCGAAGAAGATGCCCGGGTCGCCGAGCCTGTACGAATCCGCGATGATCCGCAGTCATCAAACATTCTACTACGGGTACTATGAAGCTCGTGTGTTTCTGCCCAACGCCAAGGGAATCTGGCCGGCGTTCTGGCTCGAGGCGGACTACGACATCGACGGCAAGACCTGGCATCCGCCGGAGATCGACATCTTCGAGTATGTGATCAATGGCGTCGAGGACAAGGCAAACTCGCTGCATTCGAACGTGGTGGCACCCATCGATCCAAAGCAATACACCTATGTCGATCGTTCCTTCGAGCTCAAGTTCCAGAACATGTATGGAAGCGAGGATCTCAACCAGGGCTGGCATACCGTCGGCTTCGTGTGGGCGCCGGACAAGATTTCGATGTTCTGGGATGGCAAGCTGATCTACACGCGCAACTACCAGTGGTTGCGCAGCGATGGAAAGCTTGGACCACCCGCGCATGTAGATCTGAACTTCGCTGTCGGCGGCAGCAAATGGGCAGGACGGCACGGCATTGACGAGGCCGCGTTTCCGCAAACCTTCAAGGTCGACTATGTGCGCGTATGTCAGTACACGACCTCCGACCGCGGCGGTCGGCAATGTGGGCCGAGCCAATCGACGCCGGATCCGAAGCAATTCGGCTATTCCGCGCCAGTTAACGATATGGCGAAGCCGGCGTTCCTGGCCGTCAACAAGGTGGTCGCCGGCAAGCAGCCCAACGCCGGCGTCCTCGCGCTGAGCACCGGCGACAAGCTCAATGTCGAAATACCGATCAAAGTCCCGGCCGACTATCCGTCCAACCGGACGCTTCAGCTGACCGTTTACGACAAGGCGACAGGGTCTATCGTGTCGTCGGCCGATACCAAACTGCAGGTCCAACCCGACAAGGAGCGGACCGACGGCCCCACCATTGCCGTGGCTTCTCTGCCTGCCATTCAGCGCCCTGGAAACTATATCCTATTTGGCCGGCTGTCCGCACAGGTTGCCAACAGCACGTTGTCCAGTCCGGTGACTTGCAGCACGGACGTCGTTCAGCCTCCCAAGGCCACGGTGTGCAAGCTGTTGAACCTGGATGTGCAGGCGCAGTCGCACTGAGGCCGCGGGGGTGCGCCGAACGCACTGCGCTTTCATCCATGCCGACGGACGGTGGCTTCGCCTGTTGACTTGACTAAGCGCGCTCGGCTCCGAAGAATTCGCGTCGTAGTTTCGGTGTCAGGAGCCTGAGCGACAGTGCCGTCTTGATGAAGCGGAGCGGATTGGCGAGCGTTGCCTTCTTGAAGAAAGTTGCGATCAGCCCTGGGGAGTTGCTATGGGCTCCCAGATGGCCGACGCGATAGATCGCGCCGAAGAAGGGCAGCGCCTTGAGCGGGGTGCCCGCCGTGGCCAGCTCCTGGGCGACGGCGATATGGCCGCCAAGCATTCGCTTCAGGTACTCGTCCGCATCGTTTCCCTTGAGCTTCTCCAGATCATACAACCGGGCGTTGATAATGTGGGACGTGCCGCATAGCATGAAGAATTTTGAAATGGCCCCGAGCAGCGGGGTGCCTTCGCTCCACATGTAGCCGCGATCGATATACCAGCCATTTTCATCGGGATGCTGCGCTACGTATTCGGCAAGGCGGGAGCTGACGAAATCGTCGTCGTCGACAATCATGAAGAAAGTCACGTTCTGTGCGGCCAGCATTCCAGCGCGCACGCGGCGCCCCTTGTCGATGCGGAAGAAATCGCGAAAAATCTCAATATCGTCGGTGGCAATGCGGTCGTGCTGCGGGTTCGGTGCAAAATCGACGCGTTCGATGGAGAAGCCTTTCGGCAGATCAGGGAGGTCTGCACCATTGTTCGCCACAATGATGGCTTGCCAGCGGTCACTATTCTGACCCGAGATCGATGTTATGGTTTGCGCAAGCCGCGCCTTGAGAGCGTCCCAGTTCTTGGAATTTGCCGGATGGCGAACCGGTATGATGAAGGTCAACATGAATTGTCTCGCATGGACGTCGTGGGCTCTGGTGCGCATCGCGCGATGGCTCCGCCAAGGTAGCATGCCCCGTTGGCGTGGTAGATGCATAGCAGCAAGTTCACATGAACTCTCAGCGGGAGGTTTGTGGCAAAGCTGTGAAGCGAGATGCCTCTTGCGTGTGCAAGGACCTCTTGTCCAATCTTCGGACGCTTCCTGACCAGCTTCGGAACAATCCGCTGCTGCTGATCGGTTCAGCGCAATTTTCTCCCTTTTTGATGTGACGGCTGATGACTCCTGGAACGGCGCTGGATCAAAAATCTTCCACGCAGCTATTGACCATCCAGTATCTGCGCGGCGTCGCGTCGGTGATGGTGGTCCTGCACCACATCCGAAACCCATGGCCGAATCTGTACAATCCGCTCGAGACGTTCGACATGGGAGAAGCCGGTGTCGACATCTTTTTCATCATCAGTGGTGTGGTGATGTACGTGTCGTCGCGGGTTGAATCGCCCGCGGTCTTCGCCGGATTGCGGCTCATTCGGGTCGCGCCTCTGTACTGGGTCCTGACGCTCTGCGCGGTGGGTCTGCTTCTGCTGTCCGGAGGCGCCAAGCCGGGCTTGGCGCTCGCGAACGACGTGATGCTTTCCGCGATGTTCGTTCCACACCACAGCTCGATCTTTTCCGGCACCATCTGGCCGGTGCTGAATCCGGGCTGGACCTTGTATTTCGAAATGTTCTTCTATCTGATCTTTGCGATTGGCCTCTTTTTTCGCAAGCCGCTGCTGATCTCGCTTTGTCTGATTTCGCTGCTCGTTGTGTTCGGACTCTTTGTCTCGACCGATGAATCGATCTTTCACACCTATACGCACCCACTCCTGATGTATACGCACCCGCTGATGCTGGAATTTGCGGCGGGCATCGTGTTGGGATGGTTGTTCCTGAACGGGAAGGTTCCCAATGTCTGGCTGCTGTTGCCGATAGGGTTTCTGGCGCTGTTCGCGGCACATGTCGTGCGGCTTCCGTACCTGTTCCTGCAAAACGGATTATGTGCAGCATTGATCATGGTCGGAGCGATCGCGGCCGAACGATCCTTCAAGATTCGCGACATTGGATGGCTTCGGTTGCTAGGGGATGCGAGCTACTCGATCTATCTCACGCACGCACTGACGCTCTTCGTCGCTCGCCGCCTGTTTCTTCGGCTTCCGTTGGAGGGCGTGCTGCAGTTCGCGTCATTTGCAATTCTCGCTGCGGCGGCCTCGCTGCTGGTGGGATTTTTGGTCTACTTCAAGGTCGAGCGCCCGATGACACGTTGGCTACGCTCGCGATTTCTTACCGTCTTCGCGGTCGAGCGTGGAGGTACGCGCCCGCGATTGCGGGAGGCCAGCTCGTCGGTCTCGGTGGTCCAGTCGGCGGGAGAGTAGTGCGGGCACTGTTCTGCCTAATTCCTGAGCGAAGTCTTATGGAGCGGACGCCTTCCTCTCGCGGAACTGGCCACGTCAGGAATGCCTGTGGCGCAGAGGCGCTCTGCACTCTGCGGTCCTCAAGAAGACTGCCGGGGATCCTCGCGGGCCGCGCGGCGTTAAGTGTGAGCTTCCGTTGAAGCTCGATTGCGAGACCAGGTTGCGGAACCGGCAACCCTCATAACGATTTTTGGGCACGGCCCACCAGCGTTCTGACTTCGTCACTGAACCCCAGCGCTCTCGTCACGCGATCGCGTGACCATATCGGGACGGATCAAGAGATGAATGTTGCCTATCTCATTCTTGCCCACGACCGGCCGGAGCAGCTTGCCCGGCTGGTTCGCGAACTCCAGGCTCCATCGTCGGAGGTGTTTGTGCATATCGATGCCCATTCCGACATCGAGCCGTTCCGGCGGGCGGTCGGTTCCCAAGCGAGTTTTACGACGAATCGAATTCCGAGTCGGTGGAGTGACTATTCGTTGATCAGGGCGGCCCTTGTGCTCATGGAGACGGCCTTGGCATCACCGCGCCGCTTCGACTATCTGGTCTTGATCAGCGGGACGGATTATCCGCTGCGCTCGGCGGGAGAGATCGAGGATTTCTTTCGCCAGAACAATGGCATCGAATTCATCGATTCGATTGCGATGCCGTCCGAGGCTGCCGCAAAGCCGCTATCCCGCCTGACACGCTATAAGGGCCGTCCGGGACCAGTCGGCTGGTGGGTCGGCAAGAGCCGCAGGCTGCTCGGAGAACTCGGCGTGATGCCGCTGGCGCGCGACTACAAGAGGTGGTTGGGCGAGCTCGTCCCCCACGCCGGCAACCAATGGTGGGCTCTGACGCGCGACGCTTGCATCTACATTCAGAGATTCGCCGCCCATCATCCGAAGTTTATGAAGTTTTATGAGAACACCCATGTGCCGGATGAGATGGTATTTCAGACCATCCTTGCGAACTCGCCGTTTCGTTCGAACATGCGGCGCAGCATCACGTATTCGGACTGGAGCGGAGGCGGAGCAAATCCGTCAGAGATCGGCGAGCGCCACATCGCGATGTTCCGCGCCAATCCCCGCATGAGGATCGATGGTATCTACGGCTCCGGTGAGCTGTTGTTTTGTCGCAAGGTCACCGACGCCGCTGTCTCCGATCAACTTGCGGCCATGATCCGGCAGCGGAATGCGCGTATGTGACACGCTCTCGTCGCATTGCTCGCATTTGATGGCGGAGGAAACCGTGCGCAGACTATGTCTGCCCGACGCAAATCATCTCAGGCGCGGCGTCTCTGCTGCAATTTGGTCGCATTTCGGAGCTGGTAAAGCGTTGATCCGCACAGAAATCGCGAAGGGCAGGCATGCCTCCTGCATGTGCAGGTCGGATTGCTTGCCAGCGGTCTCCTTGGCTGATTGGCGGCGCACGGGTCGCGCGGCCCGGGCCGGGCGCATGTTCGGCTGATCCCCGTTCCAGGACCATTTATGACAATCAAGTCGCATGGATGTCGGAAGCTGCCCGCAGGCCAGTCGGCTGCGCGCGAGCCGATCTTTGCACGGTTCGATGCATTGATCGCGCCCGCCGGTTACAGCGCCCGAAGCATCACGAGCTGGGAAGAACACTGCTGATGGTAGGCACGGAGCCTGGCAACCGTACACATGCCGTTCGCGCGATCCGGGGCGTGTTCTGGTCGAGCGTCAATTCGGTCATTCCGTCGCTCGCCGGCTTTCTCGTTTTCCTGGTGACATCGCGCTATCTCGGTCCGGCGGAGTTCGGCGTCGTCGCCCTTGCCGGCAGTCTGGTCGCACTGCTCGCGGTGCTGTTGCCGACGGGTTTTGCCGAGGCGATCGTTCAGAGGTCGTCCGTGGACGACATTCATCTCGACTCTACGTTCTGGGCTGCAGCGGTCTGCGCGCTGATCGCGTATGCCGTGCTTGCGATCTGCAGCGGACCGTTCAGTCGAATGCTCGGCTCGGAATGGGTTGCCGTGCTGCTGCCCGTCGCAGGGCTCAGGTTGTTCGCGGATGCCGCCGGCATCGTCCCGCAGGCCATCATTACGCGAAGAATGTCCTTTGAATTGATTGCCGGTCGGACATTGCTTGCGACGATGGTATCGGCTGCGCTGACCGTGCTTCTTCTCTTGGCCGGCTACGGTGTTTGGGCGCTCCTGATCGCGCAACTATCTTCATCGGTCACCGCGGCGGTGGCCGCGATGTGGGGCGCAGGCTGGCGGCCGAAATTCCGCATCAGTCTGGATGCGCTCAAATCGCTCGCGCGGTACGGCGCGTTTTCGTCGGGGACCCGTGCCATGCAGGCTCTGACGACGCAGGCGGATCCGGCGATCGTGGGACTTTATCTGGGGCCGCATCAGGCGGGTATCTATGCCTTTTCCCGGAATCTCTTCCAAATGATCCTCAGCGTCCTGGCGACACCGATCGGCGCGGTGGCCCATCCGATGTTCTCGTCCATCCAGGAGAATGTGGATCGGGTCAGGAAGGGCTTCCTTCTGGCGACATTTCTGTCTTCGGCGTTGTCGTTTCCGGTCTTCATCGGGTTTGCGATGGTGGCGGACCTCGCGGTTCCCGTCGTATTCGGATCGCGCTGGATCGATACAGTTGACCCGATCCGGCTGTATTGTGGCTTGGGTCTGATGGCCTGTATCGGTGTGATTCAGGGAAGCCTCATCAACAGCCGCGGGCATGCGCATTGGTGGTTCTATTATCAACTTGCCGCCGGAATAGTCACGCTGGGCATTCTGGTGGTGATGTCGAGGTTCGGTGTGACCGCGCTACTGGCCACCGTCCTGATCGCGACCATCGCTCGATGGCCGTTTGCCGTGGTCAAGACCTCTCGGCTCCTGTCGGAGCCGGTGTCGGAGTATCTGCGCGTCTTCGTCGGCCCGGCTGGCTCAAGCGTAGTCATGGTAGCGGTCATTGCCGCGGTCCGGCATGTTCTTCCTGAGCTTCCCCCGGTCGTTGCGCTGAGTATCTGCATTGCCGCCGGAGCACTGTCATATCTTGCGACCATGCTGGTGATTGCCAGAGACCAGGCCATGGACGTCGCGAGGCTGCTCGCCGGATCGATCGGGTCGAAGTCGCGAGGACACCGGGGAGTGGCGTCGACGCCTGGTTGAATATGTCGATTGCACCACCTGCCTCAATGATCATAATGACGCCCGACGTTCGCTGCATTACATGTCTGTCGGTTCTCGAACCTGGCCAAGGCCCGAGCAAATAGAATGCACGAAGTTGCGTTAACGTTGATCCTGTGCTCCCGAAATGGGATGAGGACCATCGGAGAGTGTCTGAACCAGATCCGGTCGATGGATGGCGCTGACGCCGTCGAAGTCGTGCTCGTCGACAACGGATCGACGGATGGCACCTTCGCGGCCATGCAGGAGTTCTGTGCGGCCAACCCAGCTCTGTGGCGCGCCATCCTGGAGACCAAACCGGGCAATTCGGCCGGGCGAAATACCGGGATTGCCGCATCTTCCGGCGAGGTGATCCTCTTCATCGACGATGATTGCTACCCAGATCGCGACTTTGCATCCGCCTGGAGAGCGATATTCGCGGGAGATCCCGGATTGGGCTTTGGCTCCGGAAGGATCCTGCCGTATGACGCGCGGCAATCGCCGCTTGGTTGCAACACCAGCACCACGACGCAGATACTTTCCCAGTCCACCTTTGTTCAGCGCGGCTTCGTCCAAGGGTCCAACATGGCCTTCAGGCGTCAGTGCTTGACCGATGCCGGCATGTTCGACAGCCGCTTTGGCGCCGGCACTCCGTTTGCCGGCGAGGAATGGGAAGTCGCCGTCAGAGCGTCGTATGCTGGCTGGAGGGGCGGGTACTTCCCGGAGCCGAGCGTGGCCCACGATCACGGCCGCTTTGACAGCGAAGCGTTCGTTCGCGGGCACTACTACGACATCGGCGCCGGCGCCGTGTACGCCAAACACCTCTTGACGGCGCATGCTCCCGCGACGGTCGTGGAGATCGCGCGGGACATCCGCCGACAGATCAGGAAGCGCGCCGCTGTGGGTCCGCTGCTCGGAGGAGCCGTGCAATATTATTCGACCATGCTGCGTCAGGCGCGATCATGAAACTCTACTACTATCGGAGCATCGCACCGAACTTCGGTGATGATCTGAACAACGCGCTGATGCCGAAGGTTTTCCCGCGCTTCTTCGATGAAGACGAGGTGGTCCTGTTCCTCGCGATCGGATCGGTCCTGTTCGACCATCATCCGCAGCAGGCCATGAAAGTGGTGTTTGGATCGGGATTCGGGCAGTACACCGCGGCGCCTCGGCTCGACGAGCGCTGGAAGTTCTATTGCGTCCGCGGACCGCTGACCGCGCAGGCGCTGGGACTCGACGAGCGGCTGGTCGCGGCCGATGCCGCTGTGCTGGTCAATCGTCACATGAAGAGAGAGGTCCCGAAACGCTTCAAGTTCAGCTACATTCCGCATTGGCAGAGCCTGCTGAACGGCAATTGGCCGAGGGCCTGCGAGTTGGCTGACGTCGAACTGATCGATCCGCGTTGGCCGGTCGATCGGGTCCTCGAAATGATCCAGGCCTCGAACACGGTCATAACCGAGGCGATGCACGGCGCCATCGTGGCGGACGCGCTGCGGGTGCCGTGGGTGCCGGTTCTTCCGTTCCACCGGTCTCATCGATTCAAATGGTCGGATTGGGCCGGCGCCCTCGAGATCAATCTCAGACCGTACCCGACCTTTCCCGCGACGTTGCACGACCTTTGGGTTTCCAAGACGGGCAGGGATGGCAACTGGATGTCCAGCAAGAATCGGCTGATTCAACTGGCGGTCGGAGCAGCCAATGACACGCTGCCCTATGTTGCCGCGCGCGGGTTGCGGCGGCTGAGCGAGATGGAGCCGGTACTCAGCTCCGATATCGCGCTAGCGAGGGCCGTCGCGAAGTTGGAGGAAGCGGCCGATCAGATCCGGCGAGATTTTGATCGTTGAACGCGAGCCGACGCACGTCTGCGACAGGCTTCAGAACTGGATCACCTTGACGCCGGCAATATACAGTCTGGCGGGAAAGGCGCCGGGATCGCTCGGCTCGCCCGCGGGACCGCCGACGGCAACATCCATCAGCATGTACCAGGGCCCGGCGCCGACCAGGTTCGGCATGGCGCAATACGGCTTGTCGTTGAAGTAGTAGACGATCTGTTGCCTCCCGATCAGGCAGCCGAAGCGGTTGAACCGGGAAAACAGGTTGGCGCCGTCTTCCACCAGCTTGAGCGGCATCGCCGCGCCGCGGGCGTCGGGTCCCTTCTCGCCCTTCCAGTGAATGCTGGAGAATATGACGTCTTCCCGATACTGCGGCGACGCGGTGATGTAGGCCTCGAGGATGTCGATCTCAGGCGGCCAGCCGGGGGCGACGGGCAGCAGCCATAGCCCCGGCCAACTGCCCGGGACCTTCATCATTCTGATATCGAACTCGACGTAGCTATCAATGGTGATGCGGTTGAAGAGAGTCCGCGACGTCACGATCGCAGCAGAAAATCGGAACGGCGTTTCCTTCCGCCAACCCGGCACGAGTTTGCCGCCCTGTCCATCCGACAGCCCCTCATCGTGATATTCGGCCTGGATGAAGCGGCAGCCCGTTGCCGGATCTATTCCCCACACCGTCGTTTCCGGGTTGAGTGCCGGATCGGCATAGTAACCCAATTCCCTGTTGCCGTCCTGGCGGCGTCCGGTGGCAAGACGGCTTTGCCAGCATGGCGCGCCGCTGGGCGAACGTCCGTCATCGCTGGCGAAATCGCGATCGAGCAGACGATCCGAAAATATCACCGAGCCGTGCGAAGGCAGCGGCGGCAGCGCCACCTCGTCATTCGCATACGCGGCGACGATCGAGGGTTGCTCGCTCGATCTCACCTCGCCGGCGGTGTGGGCAAAGCCGAACAGCGGATATCCGTAATCCGATATCTGGAGAATGATTGACTTGCCCACCTCGAGCGGCCGCACAAGGGGTATCCTCACCAGTTTGACCTGCTCGCCCGGCTGAAACACCAGAAAGCCGCGAGCCGCGACGAAGTCGGCGCCAGCCGTCGCCGTGCCCGGCAACACCCCGATCGTTCCGTTGCCGTTGAGCGTCTCATATTCCAGCACGATGGTGCAGGTGACCGGCGCCTTGAGCTTGACCGGCACTTCCGCCCAGAGTTCAGCGGATCCGACCGTGGTGTCCACCACGGTGATGGTGGCGTCGCCAAACGACAAGACGCCGTCTGCTGCGGCCGCTGTGTCGAAAACCGTGAGCGGGCCGATGGCCGTCAACGCAAGTCCGACCGAGCCCTTGAGCAGCGTCCTTCGCGTCGCGCGCATCATCTCGGCTTCACCGGCTCCTTGTCTCCCAAAGGCGGCGCCCGGACGAGAACCCAAAGGACACGAGAGACTGCACTGCCAGCGCGGCAAGGCCGAACGGGACGGCCAGTGCCAGCGCCCCAAATTTGCGTTTGGCGATGGCGTATTGGCCAGCCGTGCGCAGCTCGGTCCGCAAGGTGCGAAGCCCTTGCCAGTCGCGCCGGCGCCAGGTCGAGCTGAGCCAGCGCAGGATGAAGGTCGTGCGGGTATCGGGCCGCAGGATATACTTGGCATAAAAGCTGCCGCGGCCGCGATCATACGAGTTGAGCAGCGCCGGCACGTCCGCATCGACGCGGCCATGATCGTGCTGCACGGTGGGGCGGGGGTCGAAGCAGGCGTCGAATCCGGCCCACAGCACCGCGGTCACCGCATCAATGTCCTCGCAGGGAAAGCGCGTGCCCGCGCCGAGATCGGGATCGATGCCGCCGATCGCCTGCAGCGCCTCGCGCCGAAATGCAAGATTTGCACCTTGCAGCGTCCCCGCCCTGACAAAAGTCCGCTTGGGGTAGACGCGCGGCGCTGTGCTTTCCTCGATCGTGATCCTGGCGTGGTTCGGATTGTGGAGCAGGATGCGGCCTCCGATCACGCCCGCGCCGGGATGATCGGCAAACGCCGCGAGGATCGCATCAACATAGTCGGGCGCAGGATAGCAGTCGTCGTCAGTAAAGGCGACAATTCTGCCACGGGCGTTTTCCCAGCCGAGATTGCGGGCAGCGCCGAGTCCGATCCGCTCGCACAGGGTCTGTCTCGACACCGGGTCGTTGGCGAATGCACGCTGCAGCACGGCCGCTGTATCGTCGGTGGACGCGTTGTCGACCCAGATTACCTCGTAGGCCTTATCGGTGCGTAACGCCTGCAGGGCGCCCAGCGTCCCCGACAGGCGGCGCGCACGGTTGCGCGTGCAGATGACGATCGATACGTCGATCTCTCTGGTTGGATCGGTGTCCGCAATCGGGTCCTGCGCCCGTCGCGGGGCCGGGAGGCTGACCTCGATCGTGTCGGAAGCGGTCCCGCTACAGACTGGCATGTGTATCGTACCATCCGGGCAGCGAACCGCGGTGACCTGTGCCGAGCTTGTAGACCGCCTTGAACGGCAAGGCCAAAACGGGAAACTTGGCGAGCAGGGAGTCGTCGCCGAAGTAGCGATAATCCCGGAATATCGATTGGTAGCGGCGGATGATGCCGTCAAAGTCCAACCATTGACTGCCGAGGTCATCGCCAAACGGACCGGAAGCGCCGCCCTCGAAGACATGCGCGACATTTGAGCCGTCGAGCGCCGTGGTGTCGACCCGCGATCCAGGAATTCGCTGCTGCTGCACTGCCTTGAACTTCCGATAGCCAAGGTCGCGCAAGAGGCCGAGCTGGATCTCCACCTCGTCGAAGTCGACCTTGTCGGATTCGACCGAGATGTATTGAGGGCGATTGGGTTGCTGCTTCAGTTCCTCCAACACCAGATGATCGGCGCCCTCGACGTCGACCTTGAGAAAATACGGCACGCCGCAGGAGCGGTAGACATCGGCAACGTCGACGCGAGGCAGCACGACGCATTCGCTCTTGTGGCCCAGTTTCTCGGTGCGCTCGGCTCTGTTCCTGTTGATGGTGGAGAGGACGGAGTCCGAATTCATGTAGAAAGTGATGGCGGGTCCCTCGGACGCCGGTGCGATGGCTCCCTCGATGATCCGCAACTGCCCGTTCGCGACCTCGTTGCGAAATCGCGAACGGCAGTGCTGCACGAGCTCCGGATTGGCCTCTATCCCAAGAACCTTGAAGCCCTTCTTGAGATAAAAGGCGGCATCCTCGCCCTTGTGCAGGCCAACGTCGTAAATCAGGTCTGCAATCATTGCGAAGCTCCTATCGGTTGCCCATCAAGCCTTCAAAATGATTGTTGGACTGGCTCCGCGCGAACGTTCTCCTGTCTCGTGAGCCCGGCCGGTCGGGCCGCCCGTCAGGCGGCGGCCCTGATATTGCTGCGGACCTGGCGTTCGATCCATTCATAGGTCTTCTCCAGACCGGAACGGAGTGTCGCGGACGGCTTCCAACCGAGCTTCTGGCCAATCAGACGGTTGTCCGAGTTGCGGCCGCGCACGCCAAGCGGACCCGGAATGTGCTTCTTGATCACCTTCTTCCCGGCGATGTCGGACACGAGATCGACTAGCTGGTTGATTGTGACCATCTCCTCCGAGCCGACATTGACCGGACCTTCGAAGTCCGACCGGGTCAGGCGAATGGTGCCTTCCAGGCACTCATCGATATAGAGGAACGAGCGCGTCTGGGTGCCGTCGCCCCAGATCTCGACTTCGCCATGACTGGCGGCCTGGGCAACCTTGCGACACACTGCGGCGGGCGCCTTCTCCTTGCCACCGTCCCAGGTGCCTTCGGGCCCGAAGATGTTGTGATAGCGCGCGACGCGGTTCCGCATGCCGTGGTTGCGGTTGTAGGCGAGATATAATCTCTCCGAAAACAGCTTTTCCCAGCCATATTCGCTGTCGGGTGCTGCCGGATAGGCCGAATCTTCGGCGCAATTCGGATTGTCGGGGTCCTTCTGGTTATATTCCGGATACATGCAGGCCGACGACGAATAGAACATGCCGCGCACGTTCCGCTTCTGGCAGGCATCGAGCATGTTGAGGTTGATGGTTGCCGAATTATGCATCACGTCGGCATCATGTTCGCCGGTGAAGATGTAGCCGGCGCCGCCCATGTCTGCGGCGAGCTGATAGACCTCGTCGAACTTGCGATCGGTGATCTGTCTGCAGAAACTCTGGTCGCGAAGATCGCCAACCACGAAATCATCCGCTTCGGTCTCCGCGAATGGTGGAAATTTCAGGTCGACACCGCGCACCCAGAAGCCTTCACGCTTCAGTCGCTTGACCAGGTGCCCGCCAATGAAGCCACCCGCGCCGCAGACGAGCGCGGTGGACATGTTCTTCGTCGCCATTAGATTTTCCTTTCCACAGTTCCCGAACCGATTGCATAGTCAAATACTGTTTCAAATCGGTCCGTCACCGATTTGATGTCGTAGTTTTCGAGCGCAAACGACCTTGCTTTGGCGGCTGCATCTGCTCTCAAGGCTTCATCATCGAGAAGCCGCAGCGCCGCTTCCAGGAAGGCCGCCTGATCCACGGGATCGACGACTAATCCGGCACCATTGCGGCGAACCAGATCGGAAGCGAGATTTTCCTGCGGCGCGGCAAGCAGCACTGGACGTCCGGCGCAGAAATAGGATTGCACCTTTGAGGGCACTGAGAATATTCCTGCCTCCGGTTCGATCGTCGCAACCGCGACGTCGGAGGTAGCGAGCACCATCGGGAGATCCTCGAAAGGTTGCAGCGGCAGCAGGACGAGATTGTCCAGCCCGAGCTCGGCCTTGGCCTGCTCGAGATGGGTGACGCCAACGCCCTGGCTGACGGTCACGACATTGGCGCGCCCTTTCACCATCTTGGCGAGTTGCACCAACAGATCGGGATTGTGCTTCAGCCCGAGCGTTCCCGAATAGAGAAAGTTGAACGAATCGTGCAGCCCGTGACGGCGGGCCCAGGCGTTGTCCTTGGGGTGAGGTGCGATGTCATTCAATGCACCCCAGTTCTCGATCACAAAGACGTTGTCCTCGGTGCCGGTCCACTTGCTTGCAAGTGGCGAGAACGCGTTTGTGATGACGACGACCGCATCGGAACTCTGAAACTGGCGTCGCTCAAGAAACCGATAGTAGGCTCCGACCATGGCACCGGGCGGCCCCAGCTTCTTGCGCAACAGCTGCGAGACGGCAACACTGTAGAAGTCCTGAACCCAGAACACGAACTTCGAGCCGGTCTGCTTGCACGCGTTGACGATGGCCGATTGCGCTTCCGTCGGCGTATTGCCCGATATCACGATGTCCGGCTTGTCCGAATGCACCAATTTCGCAACTGCCTTGCCGTAGGCGACGTCGTCGAATCGGCGGCGAACGAAAGACGCCTTGTCGTAGGGACGTGACAGCTTGACGCCGGTAAAGGAGAGATGGGCGGGATCGGCAGCCGATCTCGCCAGCTTGCCTTTTGGGCCGAGATCGCCGTGGAAGTAGGCATGGCTGACTTCATGTCCCCGGAAAGCCAGTTCGCGGCTGAGATCGACCTGGAACGGGTGGCCCGCGTAGTCGTGCACAAAGATCTTCACAACCGCACCGCCAATCCCGCAACCGGCACGTGACCGTCACTAAGATGTTCGCAGCGCAGGATCGTTCGACGCATGTCGGTGGATCGAAGCTGTCTGTCGTCGGTTTGCATTATCCTCAATTTCGAACCTTGTTGAACGCGACGCAACCTGGCGTGCCTGTGGGCTTCATGTTTCGGAGGCACTCTGCTCGAATACTCGACAACAGCTGAGTGAGGCATGATCGCGGCTTCTATTCGACGACTAAGAAGATCTTGTGTCGGTGTGAATTCAAAATCGATGCCAAGTGACGGCAATGGCGAGCGACCGCAACACGCGTGCTCAAAATTCGTCGAGGCATGCGTCCTTGCCTCAAAGCGGCCACATAAGGAGTGCCTACGCGTCGGTGGCTTGATCCCGCGTTCGCGCCGCACATTATATCGTCTTGCTCTCGTCGCACGGTTGCACTGAGGTTGACGCGTGCAGTGCGCCTTTCGAATAGATCGTTCCTTGGGGGTCCTATGTCATCTAGGTGCGTTGTTGTGGCCCTGGCCGGATGGCTGGCTGGATGTCATGCAGCCTTCGCTGATTCCATGACGCTGGATTTCTCCTGGGGGGGAGAGAAGGGTTGCGTCTCGCTGTTCCCGAATCCGGAGTTTCATCTCCACAATGTTCCCGCAGGTGCCAAGCGCCTGTCGCTGACGCTGACTAAGGGCGCCAGGGAGATGGGCGGACAGGAATTGCCCATTCCCCAGAATGGCATATTGCCGTCTGGAACCTTTCGAACTTTCGCACCGTGCAACCCGGGCGTGTACCAATGGACGGCGCAGGCCAAGTCGGCGACCGGAGAGGTTTTGTCCGAGGCGCGCAAGGCGCGCTACTATCCCTCGGATGAGCTTGCACAGCACTAGCCTTGAACTCCCGTGACCGGTCGGATGACATCGCTGGATCGTCCGGAACCGCTCGGGAAGTGCCTGTCGCCATTTTCTTCGCACGCTGGATTGACGGCGCTCATGCGTGAGCCGCCACATTGTCGCCGCTTGACGGAACCTGTTGACGGAACTTGTTGACGGAACTTGGCAGCCGCAATTGCAGGCGTGAATATGCTCATCCAGAGGCACGTGTGTGCGCAGTGATGCGGCAAGCGTGTTGTCGTCGCAACCGACATAGTGGAACTTCGACGGGCGGGCGCCGACGACATAGCGTGCAGCCCTGCACAATATTCGCGCCGTAAACGCCGCGACTGTGAGCCGGAGTGTCCGTAGTGCATGGTGGCGTGCCTTCATCGTGAAGAAGCCGCATTTTGAACCGATAGGTTGGCGGTCAACCGGAAACACGGCCGCGCCACATTGAAGGAAAACATTGCGCGACGAGTGATGCCAATCCGATTTCGGCGGCAGACAATCGAGTTTTTAGCGTGCTCCCAGTTTCCGAAGGCCATGCCGTCATGATGTATGTGCGCGATAGCCTCTCGTCGTTGCGATCGTGTCGCCGACTTGCATGGCCGATCACCTGTGGCATCAGCAAGCCGAGCTGTTACCGCGCCGGAGAGCCGGCATGACCAGGACAGTACTGGTCACCGGCGGTGCGGGATATGTGGGCTCCCACTGCTGCAAGGCGTTCGCCAGCGCAGGCTGGACTGTTGTGACGCTCGACAACCTCTCGCGCGGGTGGCGTGACGCGGTGCGCTGGGGGCCATTGGTGGAATGCGATGTTCGCGATCCACTCGCGGTGCGGGAAGCGCTGGAGACGCACGGGCCGGATCTGGTCGCGCATTTCGCCGCCTTCGCCTATGTGGGCGAGTCGGTCGAGAACCCGGCGATCTACTACGAGAACAACACCGCCGGCACGCTTGCGCTGCTGAACGGGATGCGCGCAACAGGGTGTCGTCACATATTGTTCTCCAGCACCTGCGCCAGTTACGGTATCCCCCAGCACGTCCCGATCGATGAAAGTCATCCGCAGGCACCGATCAACCCCTATGGCTGGTCGAAGATGATCATCGAGCGGATGCTCGAGGATTTTGGTCGGGCTTACGGAATCGGATCGGTGTCCTTGCGCTATTTCAATGCGGCCGGTGCCGATCCTGACGGTGAAATTGGCGAGCGGCATGATCCCGAAACTCACGCTATCCCGCTTGCGATCGAAGCTGCGCGCCGTACCGATCGGCCGTTTACGATACTTGGCACGGATTTTCCGACGGCGGACGGCAGCGCCATCAGGGACTACATCCACGTCAACGATCTGGCGCGAGCCCACGTGCTTGCAGGCGAAATGCTGCTCGAGCGGCGTGGCACCCACGTGTTCAATCTGGGAACCGGCGTCGGCACCAGCGTGCTTGAATTGATCGAGGCGGTGAAGCGCGCCGCCGGGCGAGAGCCGGTCGTGCGCCGTGGCGAGCGCCGGGCAGGCGATCCCGCGAGGCTCGTCGCATCGTTCGCGAAGGCCGAGCGAGAGCTCGGCTGGCGGCCGCAGCAATCCGATATCGACTTCATCATCAAGACTGCACTTGAGTGGCGAGATCGCCATCCGCCGGCCTGACGCAGCAACGACATGACCATGCTCCCTTCTATCGCAGACCTGCCGCTAGGCGAGGGGGTCACGCATGTCGCGGTGACGTCGCCAGCGGACATTGTCGGAGCTGGATTGCGCGACGGCATGACCGTGTTCTGGCACGGCGACCGGCCGATCGGTCACGTGCTGATGCATGAGGGATGGCCGATCGGCACCCACATCGATCACATCGACGCCGACTTTTTGCCGGCTATCGGGCACGAGCTGCAGAGGCAAGTCAGGCCGACTGTCTCCGCAAGCGTGGTGATCTGTACGCGGGACCGGCCGGATCAACTCGCCGCATGCCTTGCGTCATTGCCACGGCAAAGCTACCGGCCGCGTGAGATCATCGTTGTCGATAATGCGTCATCGGATGCGCGCACGCACGATGTCGCGTTGGCGGCGGGAGTGATCTACATACGCGAAGACAGGCCTGGGCTCGATATCGCCCGTAATGCCGGCGTGCTTCGCGCAACCGGCGACATCGTGGCCTTCACCGACGACGATGTCCTGCTTCATCCGAAGTGGCTGGAGCGGCTGGTGGCGGCATTCGATCGGCCGCAAGTCGCCGCCGTGACCGGGCTCGTCCTTCCGGCAGAACTCGCGACCGAGGCGCAGCGTCACTTCGAGACCTATTGGGGATTTGGCAAGGGTTATTTGGAGCGCGACTTCGACAGTTCCAGCTTCAAGTCGCATCGCAGGCACGCGTTTCCGGCGTGGGAAATCGGTGCTGGGGCCAGCATGGCGTTTCGCCGCGACGTGTTCGAGCGGATCGGTCTGTTCGACGAACGTCTCGACGTCGGCCAGGCCGGATGTTCCGGAGATTCGGAATATTGGTACCGGCTACTCGCAAACGGCTACACCTGCCGCTACGCGCCGTCTTCCGTCGCGTTCCACTCTCATCGACGCACGATCGAAGGGCTCGCGAACCAAATCTTTTACTACATGCGGGGCCATGTCGCGGCGCTGCTGGTCCAGCATGAGCGAACAGCTCTCCAGGGGAACCGGGTGCGTGCGTACCTGTATCTTCCGACATGGTATGCTTACCGACTACTTCGCAGGGCGATCGGTCGCAAGCGTATCGCCGACCGTTTCCTCAAGGAGGAGATCGCTGGCTGTGCGTCAGGATTCCGCTTCTATCACAGCAAGGGGAAGCGCGAATGACGGCCGGTTCACGTACCTCGATCGTAATCCCCTCGCGCGATGCCGAGCAGACCATCGCTAGAACGCTTGACAGCCTGTTGGCCCAAACCGATCCAGGATGGGAAGCGCTGATCGTTGACGACGGCTCCGTGGATGCAACGCCGGCAGTCGTTGCCGGATATGCTGCGCGGGACTCCCGCTTCATTCTGCTTCGATCCGACGGACGGGGTGCATCGGCGGCTCGCAATGTCGGCCTATCCAGCGCAAACGGCGAGCGGATGCTGTTTCTCGACAGCGACGACTGGATTGACCCGCAATTTCTGATCAAGATGAACGCTGCGATGGACGGCAATCCCTCGGCGATCGCCGCTTGCTGCGATCATTGTCGCGTGATGCCTGATGGCGGCCAAACGCCTCGCTATAGCAATGCAGCAGTTGCGGCCAATCCATTCGAAGCGTTCGCGCGCAGTTGTCCCGTCGCGGTCCACAGCGTTCTTGTCAAAAGAAGCGCGGTCATGGGCGTTGGCGGCTTTGACGTCAATCTTCGTACCTGCGAGGAATGGGATCTCTGGCAGCGGATTGCGCGAACCGGCGGCAACTGGATTCATGTCGATGAGCTGCTCAGCTACTATTGGTCGAGCGAGCATTCGCTGTCCGGCAACGTCCAGCAGATGTTGGCTGACGGGACCGCCGTTATTGCGCGAGGATTTTCCACCGACCGGCGGGTGAAGAAGCCGGCGGTGGAACATCGGAACGGAGCATCTTGTGCCGGCGGGAGGCCGCAGGCGGCGGCGCGTGCCTATTTTGCACTTTGGTGCTGGGGCATTGATTGCGGGCGCGGAAGGGAGAGCCGCCTTTCCAGAGAGGTGCTTGCCGAGATACCGCAATCGGCCACCGCGGCGGATCAGATCGCCTTTTGCCTGCTCGACGCAATCTCGGTGGGGGCTCGTGCAACGCCGGAGAGATTGGCCGGTCGCTGGGCGCGATTCGGTGCCCGTGTGACCAAGCTGATCACTGCAATCGGAAAGGTCTGGAATGACCCGGGCGAAGCCCGAAGGACCCAGTATCGATTCGAGCGCGTGCTGCTCGACTATGATGACCTGTCGGCGCCGCGCGAGCTCGCCTTGACGGTGGGTCTCCGCGTCGACCTTCGGCAACTTCCGACGTTTTGTCCGCCCCAACATGTGGACCGGCTCTACGCCTACATTTGCGATGGACCGCAAGTTCTGGCTTTGCTCGATGTCGGATTGCTCGGGGCGGTGGATTTCGAGTTCTGGGTGAAGCTGGTTCGCGCACACCTTGCGCACCTGCCGGTACGGATGGGCAGGCGATGGCGACTTCGACATCTGAGCCGGCTCGCCAAGGTGATAGAGCGAATAGGGCGACTTGCGCGGGGAGGGCCCGATAGCCACCAGCATCGGCTGCAGGTGTTGCAGGGGCGCATGTCCGGCGAAGTCAGACCGCGGTTTGCGTCAAGCGTGCCTGTTCCGGACAAAAGCGAGAGCCATGCGCTTGAAGCAGGTCCACGCGACGTTGGACGCGAGTTGTTCTGGGAAAGGTTCTTCGAGAGGGAAGATCCGTGGAACTACAGCTCGCCCTACGAGCAGGAGAAGTACCGACGGCAACTGGAATTGTTGCCGCCTGAGCGGCCGGAACGTGCGATCGAGCTGGCGTGCGCGGAAGGGCATTTTAGTCGGCAACTGGCGCCAAGGATCGGACACCTCACGGCATCCGATATTTCATCGACCGCGCTGGAGCGGGCGCGCATGCGCTGCCAAGGGATCCGCAATGTGGATTTCGTCAAGCTTGATCTGTCGGCCGACCGTCTCCCCGATGCGATGGATCTCATCTGCTGCTCCGAGGCGCTCTACTACCTGGATGACGAAGCCGAACTGGCGCGTGTCGTGCAACGAATTGCGCAGGCCTTGCGTCCCGGCGGTCATCTCATCTCGGCTCATAGTTACGTCCTGAAGGACGACACCTCTCGTACCGGATTTGATTGGGAAAGTCCGTACGGGGCCGAGACGATTGCACGGGTGATGGCGCGGTTGCCCGAGCTTGCGCTTGAGGCATCGATGCAGACCGAGCTCTATCGCGTCGATCGCTACAAGCGCCTTGCGCCTGGCGAAATGAGGCCCGACCCGCAGGTGACGACCGCCGGGATCGATGCACCGATCGAAAGCGAGGTTGCGCGATTTGTCGTGCGGCATGGCGCCGTCAGGCGGCGATCGGAGGTCCGGCAATCGGAGCGGCGCTCGCACGTTCCGGTCTTGATGTACCATCGAATCGCAACCGATGGGCCGGAGCAGCTTGCGCGCTATCGCGTCGATCCGGATCTCTTTGCGGACCAGATGCTGTGGCTGCGGAGAAATGGCTACCACACGATCAACTCGGAAGAGCTCGCATGGTTTGTTGCCAACAACTACCCCTTTGAGGGCAGGCCGCTGCTGATCACATTCGACGATGGATATCAGGACTTTGCCGAACAGGCATGGCCCATACTGAAATCCAATGACCTTTCCGCGGAGGTGTTCATCGTCACCGATCTGGTTGGCGCGCGAGCCGAATGGGATGCATCGTTCGGAACGCCGGCACCGCTGATGGATGTCGACAGGATCATCGCACTTGCCGGAGAAGGTGCGATGTTTGGCAGCCACCTCGCACGCCATCCACGAAGCGACAGGCTTTCAAGCGCAGAACTCGCCGAGGAACTGTTGCGGTCCCGCATACAGCTGGAGACTTGGCTGGAGCGACCGATGACGTCGCTTGCGGCTCCATTTGGATGCACCGACCAGCGGCTTCGAATTCTCGCGGCGGAGTGCGGCTATAGGGCGATATTCAACACGGTCGACCGGGCTGCCGGGTTGCAGGATGATCTACTCGACCTTCCGCGCATCGAGGTGAGGGGCGACCATGGTCTGGAGGCGTTTGTGCACTGCTTGGAGCAGTATCAATGAGTACAAATGCGTGCCTGGTCAGCGTCGTCATTCCAGCGTTCAATGCCGAGGCGACGATCGATGAGACGCTTCGCAGCGTCCGGTCGCAATCGCACCATCAGCTTGAGATCATCGTGGTGGACGATGGATCCACCGACGACACGCTTGCGGTCGCGGAGCGGCATGCGGATCGCGATGCGCGCATTACGATCATCAGGCAGGACAACGCCGGCGTCGCGGCCGCTCGCAACGCCGGCTGGCAGGCCGCGCGTGCGGAGTTCATCGCGTTCATCGATGCCGACGATCTGTGGACGCCGGGCAAGGTCGAACGGCAGCTCCAGGCCATGATCGACGGGGGGGAGCGAACAGGTCTCGTCTATAGCTGGTACGCCTGGATCGATGCCAAGAGCCGCGTGAGCGTGAAGTCCGATCCGGTGTTTCATGCCGGCGAGGTGCTGGATTATTTGTTCGAGGGCAACTTCATCGGTAACGGAAGTGCGGCGATGGTTCGCAGGGAAGCCCTGATCGCGGCACGCGGATTCGAGAGTGGCCTCCGGGCATCGGGTGCGCAGGGCTGCGAAGATCTGCTGTTCTATTGCCGCGTCGCGGAATCCTATCGCTTCGCGGTGGTGCCGGAATATCAGATCGGTTACCGCTACCTGCCGAACAACATGTCCAGCGACATGACGCGCATGTTCCGCTCCTGGATGCTGGTCGCCGAGGAGATGGCGGCCCGGCATCCCGATCGCGCCGCCTTGCTGGACCGCGGAATCAGCAACTACGCCCGGTGGCTGCTTCGAAGAGCGCTGGCCGGCGGCCGCTTGCAGTACTTTGTATCGGTCCTCCTGCTGCTATTCCGACGGAACCCGTCACTGGCTGTCAGGGTGGCAGCGCTTGGCCTGCCGCGGGATATCGTCTCCGCGACATGGTGGACGTTCCGCAGCCTGCGACACAGAGAGCTCCGACGGCCGTTGCCGTCGTTCTTGATCGGCGACCCCAGTCAATCCTGATGGCAGAAAACACGGACGACATGAAGAGGCCGAGAGCCGCGCGGCGCGCGGCACTGGCCGAATTGTGGCGGCTGCTCAAGGTGGCCCCGCTGCCGCGTTGGGCTACGCCGCTGCTGATCGCGCTTGGCGTGGCTTCATCGCTGGCGGAGACCGTCGGGATAACGCTCGTGTTGCTCTTCTTCTACCTCGCCATGGGCCAGGTCGAGCTCGCGACGTCGACGAGCGGCGTGTTGGGCGATGCGCTTCGGCATGCGACCGGCTGGTTTCACAGCTCGACTGAAACCGCTCTGGTGGTACTTCTCCTCATCATAGTGCGTGGCGCGCTGGCCTTCGCCAATACGCTGATCAGCGCACATGTCGGCGAGCAGATCAACGAAATCGCGCGCAACCGCGTCCATCTGCAGTATCTGTCGACCTCATACTCGTTCTTTCAGCGCCATGATGAGGCCTACCTGATGGAGGTCCTCGGGACCGAAACATGGTTGATCTCCGGGGCGTACAGCAGCCTTACCCGGATCATCGTCAGCTCCTGTTCGATCTTTCTCTTCCTGTCGTTTCTCCTTGCGCTCTCGGTGAAGATTACGGTGATGGCTGTCGCAGCTTCGATGGTCGTGTCGGCCGGGATGCGTCATCTTTCCAGGCCGATGCAGCAGCTGGGCAGCGGAGTGAAGCTGGTTCATCAGAGACTGGGAGAGCACATGCTGATGACGCTTCAGGGCATGCGGACGATCCGTGCCTATGGCCAGGAGAAGGTGCATCAGGAGCGCTTCGAGGGCGCGTCTGCGGAAGCGCGCCGGGTCGCGCTGGGACTTGCCCGTCTATCAGCGTTGGTGTCTCCGCTTACGGAAGTCGGATATCTCGTGGTGCTTTGCCTTGTCATCGCGTCCGCCAACATGTGGGGAATCGGATTCGCTACCAGTCTTACCGCGGTTGCCTTGCTCTACCGACTGCAGCCGCATATGCGCGAGCTGGAGACAAGCCTGTTGTACATGGCGCAGATTGAGCCGCAGTTGCGCTCCATCCGCCTCATGCTGGCGAAGGACGACAAGGAATATCCGAAGCCTGGACATCTCGCGATCAGCAGGCTGGTCGACAAGATCTCGTTCCGCAACGTGACCTTCCGGTACGATGCCCGATCCGATTCGGCGCTTCGCGACGTCTCCTTCGACATTCCGGTGGGCAAGATCACCGCGCTGGTCGGCGCGAGCGGGGCGGGCAAGACCACGATCGTGAACCTTCTGCTGGGTCTTTATTCGGCGACCGAGGGATGCATCCGGATCGATGATCGTCCTATCGGGGATCTTCGCCGAACGGAATGGCTTGGCCTGCTCGCGATTGCCGGCCAGGACGTCGACCTTGTCGAAGGCACCGTGATCGACAACGTGCGCATGTCGAAGAACGATGCATCGGAGGAGGAGATTTTGGACGCGCTCCGCGTCGCGGGCATTTCGGAAATGGTCGAGGCGCTGCCCGACAAGTACAATTCCTGGATCGGGCAGCACGGCACCCGCTTTTCGGGCGGCCAGCGACAACGTCTTGGCCTGGCCCGCGCGATCGTGCGCAAGCCGGAGTTCCTGATCCTTGACGAGGCCATGAGCGCACTCGACCGTTCGTTAGAGGAGAGCGTCAAGCGCGCCATCCAGCAGCAGCTCAACGGGCGGACCTTGTTGCTCATTACCCACCGTCTGGAGTCGGTGCTCGACGCGGATCACGTGGTGTGCCTCGAGGCTGGCCGGGTTTGCGCGGAAGGACCTCCGGCGAAGCTGCTTGCGGACTCCAGCAATGTCTTTTCCCGGAACCTTCGCGTGGGAACCGGCAGGGCCGGACATTGAGCTCGTCGTCGCGCAATCATTCAGCACGGATCACGAGGGCTCGAGAGTGCTGCAACCGCGCATATCGACGCGCCGCGATCACTTCCTCACCCGTAGTATCACGTCCGTAGTACCACGGATCAGGTCAAAGCCGGGCGCTCGACCTGCAGAACTGAGTGCGAGTTGAGCGCTTGTTGCACGCTGTTCCGCTGAAGGAACCTTCGCAGTCATTGCATATGAGTACGTGCATTCAGGCGCACACTTCAATTTGTCCTGAAGTTCGTAAACCGGCCTGAACTCTTTCGTGGTGCGTGGGGTGCAAAGGAGCACTGGCACCATCATGGCAATAAACCCAACCTACGCGAGCGTTATCGTCGGAACCTCTGGATCGGATGTTCTCTTCGGAGGCACCGGAAATGACCTTCTCACCGGCGGAGCCGGCAGCGACACCTTCGCAATCTCGAAGGGGTACGGCTCCGACACGATCAGCGACTTTCAGACCGGCGCCGGCGGTGACATCCTGCGTGTTCAGAACTACGGGTTTGCGAACTTCGCTGCCTTCGTCGCCGCTGCCAGGCAGGTGGGGTCCGACACGACCGTTACCCTGTCGAGCACCGAAACCCTGACGTTGCAGAATGTCGCACTGTCGTCGCTCGTCGCCTCCAACGTCGTCGTCGACAATCCGCTTCAGGGCAGCGCGTCGCCGAATACAGTGGCGCTCTCGGTCCAGGCCGGCGGCACGCTGACCGGCAGTGCGATGAACGACTCCCTGCAGGCGTACGGAGCCGGGGCCACGCTGATCGGAGGCGCGGGAGATGATAGCTACTTCATGTTCGACCACAACACCAAGGTCGTCGAACAGGCCGGCCAGGGCATCGATACCATCTACGACGGCATGGTCGACGGCTACAGCCTCGTCAATGCGCCGAATGTCGAAAACCTGATTTTGGCGGGCAGCGATCCATCGCCTGCGACCGGCAACGATCTCGACAACATCATCGTCGGGAATGCCGGCAACAACGTCATGGATGGCGGCAAGGGCAACGACGTGCTCAACGGTGGCGGCGGCAGCGACACCTTTGTCATCGCCGTGGGCAACGGCAACGATATCATTAGCGGATTCACAACCGGCGCCGGCGGCGACATCCTGCAACTCAACCGCACGGGCTTCCACACTCTGTCCGATGTCACCGCTGCCATGAAGCAGGTCGGCACCGATACCGTCCTTACGCTCAGCAGCGGCGAAACGATCAGGCTCAACAATACCAAGGTCGGGGATTTCACCGCGGCCAACGTCAATATCGTCATGCCGCGCACCGACCTGGTGCAGACCTTCAACGACGATTTCAACGCGCTCTCGGCGGGCCAGGACCCGCATCTGATATGGCGTACGAGCTATGCCTGGAGCGGCCCGGCAAGCTACTCGCTTGCAGGCGAGCAGCAGGTCTATGTCGACCCGAGCTTTTCGGGATTGCCGGGCAGCCAGGCGTCAGCGCCGCTCGGCCTCAACCCATTTTCGATCCAGGACGGCCATCTCGTCATCACCGCGCAGCCGCTGCCCGCGAGCGCGGCGCCCTATGTCGGCGGCCACCAGTTTTCGTCGGGGATGATCTCGACCCAGAACAGCTTCGCCCAGACCTACGGCTACTTTCAGATGACGGCCACGCTGTCCGGCACGCCCGGCGCGTGGCCCGCGTTCTGGATGCTGCCCACCAACCCGCATGGCCTCGACACCGAGCTCGACGTGCTCGAATCGCTTGGCACCCATCCCGATCAGTCGCATTGGGGGGCCCGATCCTCGACTGGTCCTGATCAGGGATTTTGGTCGAATACCGCCAACCTGACTGCTGGCCAGCACACGTTCGCGGTGGAATGGACGCCGTACACGCTGACCTTTTTCGTCGATGGCGCGGAGGTGGGGCAGATGGCCACGCCCTCCGACATGAACACGGCGATGTACATGATCGCCAACCTTGCGATCGGCGGCAGCTGGGCCGGCAATGCGGCCCCTGACGCGACGGCGAGCGTCACGATCGATTCGATCACTGCGTATCAGCTGCCGGAATACACGCTCGCAAATTACACGCTGCTCGCCAGCGGAGCGCCGACCAACACCCTCACCGGGACGGCGGGCGCAGACACCCTGACCGGTACATCGGGCAACGATCTGATCACCGGAGCAGGGGGCGCCGACACCATAAGCGGCGGAGCCGGCGACGACACCTATATCGTCGCCGACCCGAACGCTAAGATCGTCGAAGCCTCTGGCGGTGGCATCGACACGATAAAGTCGTACGTCACCTACCAGCTTCCCAACTATGTCGAGAACCTGACGCTCACGGGCCCGGACGCTATCAACGCCACCGGCAACTGGCAGTCCAACATCGTCATCGGCAATGATGCTGCGAACGTCATCACGGGCGGGCTGGGCAACGACATCCTGACTGGCGGCGGCGGCGCGGATACCTTCGTCTTCAATGCCGGCGACGGCTCGGACATCATCACCGATTTCAGCCCGGGCTCGGGGGCTGGACACGACGTCATTCAGCTCAACGGCTTTGCCTTCACCTCGTTCAGCGATATCCAGGCGGCGATGACCCAGGTCGGGAACGACGTCTATCTGGCGCTGACGAGCCAGGACACCCTTGTGTTCCGCAACACGACGATCTCGTCGCTGACCAGCGACGATTTCCAGCTTCCCGGTTCGCTTCCGGTCGGCGGCCTGATCACGTCCTGGATCAACGGAAGCGTCGCCAGCCACACGATCTATGGCACTTCGGCCAACGACGATATCACGGCATTCAATGTCGACGACACCATGATCGGATGGAACGGGGACGACACCTATGTCGTCAACAATTCGAACCAGAAGATCGTCGAGAATCCCCGCGGGGGCATCGACAGTGTTGAAGCCTGGACCTCCTATGCCTTGCCGGACAACGTCGAAAACCTGACCATGATGATGGGCGGTCTCACCGGCACCGGCAATCTGCTGGCCAACCGCATCGTGGGCTCAAGCGGCGACGACGTGCTCAACGGTGGCGGCGGCAACGACTGGATTTCGGGAGGCGCGGGGAACGACACGTTCGTCTACACCCCGGGCAGCGGCGATGTCACGATCGCCGATTTCCATGCTCTGACCAGCACCAGTTCCGAGCATGACATGCTCTCGCTGAAGGGTTATGACGCCTCCGCCTACCTGACGAACGTCGGTGACGTCTGGACCGTCCACGATGCGAGAGGAACGGACACGCTGCGGCTGGTCGGCGTTACCCAGCTGACCGCGTCGGATGTCGCATTCGTCACTGACTGGAACACGCCGATGACGATGACGGGGCTGTCGGCTCCGACGGCCTCGTTCTCAGCCGATAGCGGTGTGACCGCCTCGGGCCTTACCGCAGCAAATCACCTGACTCTGACTGGAAGTGCCCAAGCCGGTGTCACCGTCGAAGTCTTTGATCAGGCAACATTCGTCGGCACCGCGGTCGCCGACGCATCCGGCGCCTGGTCGTTCGCGACGCCGACGCTGGCTGACGGCAGTCACGTCTTCACCACCCAGGCAGTGGATGCCATCGGAAATCCGAGCGGACCGTCCGCCGAGTTGAACGTGACGGTCGATACGCAGGCACCCCTGGCTCCCAGTCTGATCTCGGCGACGGTTGCCTCTGGCAGGATCACCGCGTCCGGCGCGGCGGAGGCCGGAAGCACCGTTAAATTGTATGACGGGACGGTTTTGCTCGGCACCACGGTCGCGGCATCCAACGGAACGTGGAGCGTCAGTACCGGTACGCTCGCCACCGGCGGACACATGCTTTCCGCAACCGCGACCGACGAGGTTGGCAATCGAAGCCCATCGTCCAATGTCCTGGTTGAGGTGATCGGTACGACGATCGAGGCGATCGGCACGACGTCATTCACAAGGGTCGGAAACAACTATTACATGTCGGTCGCCGACGCCGCGGTGCTGCTGAAGTACGCTGGTGCGGCGGTTACGGCCGGTCAATTCGGTACGTGGTCGCCGGTGGCGGCAGAGGTGACCTCAAGCGGGTATGATGTGGCCTGGAAAGATTCCGCGAGCGGGCAGTACGCGGTCTGGACCACCGACCGCTATGGCAACTACGTCTCCAAGATTCTGAACAATGTGTCGGGATCCAGTTCGTCGTTTCAGTCGATCGAGCCGGTTTTCCACCAGGACCTGAATGGCGATGGCGTGATCGGTGTTCCGCCGCTCAGCTCGCCACCGGCCCCAAAAACCGCCATCGAAGCGTCCGGTGCAACCAGTCTGGACAAACTTGGCAGCAACTACTTGCTCGACGCGATTGGCGGCAGCCAGGGACCAACGTTGAAATACGGCGGCGCTGCGGTTGTCGCGGGGCAATTCGGCAGCTGGTCGCCGGTTGGCGCGGAAGCAACGTCGGGCGGCTACTACGTGGCCTGGAAGGACTCGGTCAGCGGCCAGTACTCGGTTTGGAGCACCGACAGCAACGGCAACTTCGCGTCCAAGATCATCAATAGCGTGTCTGGAGCCGACGCGTCACTCAAGTCACTCGAAACCGTCTTCCACCAGGACCTCAACGGCGATGGCGTGATCAACACCCCATCCACGGTCCTCGATATTTCCGGGAAGATTGTGCTGCCGTTGGGCAACATGAGCCAGTCGGTCATGATCGAAGCCGGGGCCAGCCTCGAATTGACCGGCGCCGTTTCCGGATCGATCACCTTCAATGCCGCCACCGGCACGCTGGTGCTCGATCACGCGTCGCAGTTTAGTGGAAGGCTGATCCATCTCAGCGGCGACAACACCGTATCCAATTCGAACCTGATCGACCTGAAGGACATCGCCTTCGGAACCGGAACGACCGCGTCCTATTCAGGAGATGCATCCGGCGGCGTGCTGACCGTGGTTGATGCCCAAAACCACACGGCGCGCCTTTCGCTGGTCGGCGATTACACTCATTCGACCTTCAATCTTTCGAACGATGGCACCGGCGGCACGCTGGTGATTGATCCGCCCAAGGATGGATCGGATCTCGGCTCGGTTTCGACGCCGCAGCCGACGTCGCTCCCACAAGCTCCGGCGGCCGGACCAGTAGCGGGCGACAGCTTTACCTTTGATCGTTTCGGCTCATCGGCAAGCGGGGCTGATTACAGTTTTGAAACGGTCAACCACCCTGCGATTCTGCAGCTCGACAGCCATCTCCGGTCAGAGCCGCCTGCGACCGACCATGTCGCGCTTCCCGACGTTGCGGTATCGGCGGATCTGGCGGGGTTTCACAACTTCATGCTTCACAACTAAGGCCCCCGACAAACGACGCCCGGACCTCGGCCGAAAGCCGGGGTCAGGTCGCGTCGCCGGGAATCCGGCGGCAATTTCCCGGATCTCCTGGAAAGGATCAGGGCTTCTTGCAGTCGGAATAGAAGGTGCCGTTGGCCGTAACGATTCGCTCGATACACTGCTTGGGATCGACGACTTCGCCGTCGACGGTGAAATCATAGGCCTGGTTCTTGACGATCAGCGCGTAGCGGCCGGGCGTCAGCTCAAACGCGGGATCTTCACTGTGGAGCTCGTACATTTCCGGATTGTCGGGCAGCGGTGACACTCGAAACGGGAACGTGACGTTTCGTATGACCCAGCTATCGCCATCCTCGGGTCGTTTGCCTGCAACTTCGGCAGAGAATTCTCGCGCGATCCTGGCAATCACGCGAACCTCCGCGCGGTCCGAGATGCTGGTCGCCGCATCGCGGCGGAACACGATGAACCTGGGCTGTTTCTTCGACAGCATCGTGTGGCTCGGCGTTCTCAGCGCCGGCGACACGGCGACGCGGATGTCCGGCGGGCGGGCAGGCAGTAGCTGCAATTCGGTCAGGGAATCGCCTTCGATCGCATAGACTCCGTAATCCGTTGGTCGTAGCGGATTGGGCTTCGGGGGCGGGGGCGGGGACGGCGCGACGGCAGCGATCGCGGGGATCGGCGCGCGCCCTTGGATGGAGACCGCGGCCGGTTCTTGCGCGTGCGACCGGTCCTGCAGCCAGGATGCCAGCCGCTCCCTCTGCTGGATGACGCCCGCGGCCCCGCCCACGACGAGCAACACCGCGATGGTCCTCACGGCGAGGGGCGAAAATGGGTAGCGGGCCCTTCTGCGTGCGGCAGCAGCAGGATCGATCGAAACGGCCGGCCGTCGTTGCCGAACCGGTCGGTCGAGGTCGCCGGCAGGGAGGCCGCGCGCCGCGCCGGAACCGTCTTCCAGTCTCGGAACCTGCGGTGGTGCGAGCGCGATCTGCTGCTTTGAAAACTCCTCGACGCCACGAATGGCGGCTTCGAGGGCGAGCTGCATCCGCTCGATGCCCTTTTCATCTTGGGAAGTGAACTGCTCGCGCAGCTTGTAACGGGCGAGATCGTAGACCGCTTGGCGCAGGTGGTCCGGGTTGCGTTCGACGGTGTCGATCATGCGGGCGATGACAAGCGCGAATTGCACCTCGTCGGAACCGTGATCCAACGGGCCATCATCGTTCCGCGTCAAATTGTCTGAAGCCACCGCTTCCTGCCGGGTCGTTCTCTGCATGGTTGCAGACTTAGCCAGCTGCGATTCCCGTTACGTTATATGGGCTTTTCGCTTGAACCAAATCGCGGCATTCTGACTAGAATATGTGCCAACAGTGGCGGCGAGTTGTCGGCGCTGCCCGGCAGGTGAGATGAGGATCCGATGTTCCCCAGCTTGAAGTTCGGATGCACGCTGGTGCTGGCAGGCCTGGCGGCAAGCCTGGTTCCCAATGTCGCTTCGGCGATTACGGCCGAAGTCGCCCGAAAGTGCCAAGCGCTCACGGCGGCACAATTTCCGCCGCGTCTGCCCGGAAATCCGGCGGCGGGAAGCGCCAAAGGATCGGGGCGCGCGCAAATCGACTATTACAACAAATGTGTGGCGAATGGCGGCAAGCCGGACGAGGGCGCGGCTCCGAAATGACCGGTTAGACGTGACCGATCAAGAAGCCGCCGCGCCCATAGTCAGCATCCGGCTGCAAGCGACCTCTCAGGCGTATCCGTTTGGATTGGAGCTTTGCCACCGCCAGTGATCGGCACACATCGTTTCAAGCGAGCGGGTTGCTTTCCAACCCAACAGCTTGGTGGCGTAGTCGGTTGCGGCGTAATAGGCGGCAAGATCGCCGGCGCGGCGCGGCTTGATGTCGTATGGAATCTGCTTTCCGCTCGCCGCTTCAAAGGCGCGGATGACCTCGATCACGCTGCTTCCCGCACCCGTGCCCAGATTGACGGCAAAACATTTCGGGCTGCTCAGCAGCGAAAGCGCGGATACATGGCCGTCGGCGAGATCCATCACATGGATATAGTCTCGGACGCCGGTCCCGTCGGGCGTATCGTAATCGCCGCCCCAGACGCTGAGCCGTTCACGCCGCCCGATCGCGACCTGCGCGACGAATGGCACCAGATTGTTGGGAACACCCTTCGGGTCCTCACCGATCAAGCCGCTCTCGTGGGCGCCAACCGGATTGAAGTAGCGCAGGATCGCCACGGCCCAGGTCGGATCGCTGGTATATTGATCGCGCAGCATGTCCTCGATCATGAGCTTGGTGCGGCCATACGGATTGATCGCGTTGAGCGGATGATCCTCGGTGTAGGGCAGGAATTTCGGCGTGCCGTAGACTGTCGCGGATGAAGAGAACACGATCTTCTTCACGCCGGTCTTTTGCATGGCGCGGAGCAGACGGTGCGAGCCGATGACGTTCTGGTCGTAGTACTCGAGTGGCTGGGCGACCGAATCCTGCACGGATTTCAGGCCGGCAAAATGCATCACCGCTGTGCACCCGTGTTGGACCAGCACCTCCTCGATCGCGCTCTGGTCGCGAATATCGGCTTCGACCACCGTGGGCCGCTTGCCGCAGATCTGCTGGATCCGCTCCAGCGCCAGCGGACTGCTGTTGCAGAAATTGTCCAGGACAACGACGTCTTCACCCGCTGACAGCAGGGCAACACAAGCGTGTGAGCCGATATAGCCGGCGCCTCCAGTTACCAGGATCATTCAGCGTCTCTACGTTGTTGGATTGGATGTGCCGGCTGCATGTGCGCCTCTGGCGGGTCGGTGTCGGATAGCCGTCGTCATCACACGGGAAAGTTCTTTCTAAAAGTGTAACCATGTCGAGGGCGAACGTCCTTCGTCGGTATGGACAATACAACGGCATTTGGACGGGTGGAATGGGTAAGCAACAACTGCGCTGTCCCGATCTCCGCAGAGGCGTGGGTCGAGAGACGAAGGCCGCAGACCGATCGCAGGAGACAGAAATATGACGGTGCAAGTGTGGTGGCATGGTCCTTGTTCGGCCAACTTTCACAGGGATGAAGTTGTCGTCGTCTTTCTTGCAGCAAGCGCGGACGCTTGAATCAGCAGAGCTCGTGTTGCTGCTGGTGGCACCATTCTTGCTGCGCCATGACGAGATCTTGTCAAGCTTGAGGCATACCGATGGTACGGCAAATTATCCCCTTGATCATGTGTGGCGGCGCGGGCACGCGGCTGTGGCCGGCCTCGCGCGAGGTGCATCCGAAGCAGTTCCTGTCGCTGTTCGGGGCGCGCTCGACCTTCCAGGAGACGTTGCTTCGCGTGTCGGACACCACACTGTTCGCGCGACCGATGGTGATCACCAACGAAACCTATCGCTTCATGGTGCTGGAGCAGCTTGCCGAGATCGGCCGTGAGGCCGATGTGCTGCTCGAGCCGATGCGTCGCGATTCTGGCCCCGCAATTGCGGTCGGCGCCGCGTTCGCGCAAACGCGCGACGCTGATGCGATCGTGCTGGCGCTCGCCGCCGATCACCTGGTGCGCGATACGCCGGCCTTCGTCGCCGCCTGCCGCGAGGGCCTGGTCGCGGCAGAGCGCGGCCGCATCGTCACCTTCGGCGTCAGGCCGGAACGGCCCGCCACCGAATACGGCTACATCAACCCGGGCGAGACCATCGCCGGCGAGGTGAGGGCGGTGGCAAAGTTCGTCGAGAAGCCGGATGCGGCGACCGCGGCCGGCTATATCGATGCCGGCTATCTCTGGAACAGCGGCAACTTTATGTTCCGCGCCGCGGTGCTGCTCGATGAATACCGCAATGTCGATGCCGACAGCGTCGCTTCAGTCGAGGCCTCGGTCGCCAACGCGGAGCGCGATCTCGGCTTCGTCAAGCTCGATACGCCGTCCTTTGCCGCGGCGAAGGCGATCTCGATCGACTATGCGGTGATGGAAAAGACCGCGCGCGCGGCGGTGGTGCCGGTGGCCTGCGGCTGGTCCGACATCGGCTCGTGGCGCCAGGTCTGGGAGCTGTCCGAGAAGGACAGCCAGGGCAACGCCTCGCGCGGCATGGCGGTGTTCGAGGATTCCCGCAACTGCAACGTCACCACCGACCGCGCGCTGGTCGCGCTCGAAGGCGTCGACGATCTCGTCGTGATCGCGACCCAGGACGCGGTGCTGGTGTCGCGGCAGCAGGACGCCAACGGACTGAAGCGGCTGGTCGCCAAACTGAAGGTGACGGCGCCTGAGGTGACCGAGAGCCACATCAAGGTGCATCGGCCCTGGGGCTCCTACCAGTCGGTCGACAATGGCGACCGCCACCAGGTCAAGCGCATCGTCGTCAAGCCGGGCGGACGTCTCAGCCTGCAGAAGCATCACCATCGCTCCGAGCACTGGATCGTGGTGCGCGGCACCGCGCAGGTCACCGTCAACGAATTGATCAAGACCGTGCACGAGAACGAGTCGATCTACATCCCGATCGGCGCGGTGCACCGGCTGGAGAACCCGGGCAAGATCCAGCTCGAGCTGATCGAGGTGCAGACCGGCAGCTACTTCGGCGAGGACGACATCATCCGCATCCAGGATGATTACCAGCGGGCCTAGCGCATGATGCGGAAAACTGCGAAGCGGTTTTCCCTCGCGACAAAGCGAAGCGTTTGCGTGGAGACCATACAAAAAAGCTAAAGCGCGATGACAATTCAACCTGGTCGCATCGCGCTTTAGCCGTCGCCCTGGCTCCCGAGGCGCAGCCGGCCTGCGCGCATGAAAGACATGGTGAGGTGCCCAAAACCGAGGCCGCTCCAGCCGCCGGCCAGCTTCACAAACGCGTCGAGGAGGCGGGCATGGCGGTCCGGCGTGATCAATTGCAGCGCTTCAAGCCCGAACGCGCCGCAGGACACGATCAGGACGCTGAAGAGTAGTCGATTTGGATAGCTCCATGCGAACATGGCGCCCAAGGCCATGAATGCGACGAGACGCTCGATGCGCGCGTGGCCAAACGTGGGGCGATCGTAGATCGGCGCCACCGTCGTGATCGCGATCACGATCAGCGCCAGCCAGGCAGCACAGATCAACAGCCTCCGGATTCCTGCGTCGGTCAAGGCCGGTCTCCCCTCGACCAACGCAGTTTGCGAGGCGCAAACGCTATCCTGCCAACGATCGTGTAGAGCCTACAAACCTTCGAAACCAACACTGAAATACTCTATCTGGGGTCATGCGACCGGCATCTCGACCATATAGCCGACCGCGACGCACAAAACGTACAATTGTCCGCACAAGGTAAACGGCGGCAAGCCCACCGGTCCGCGTCGACGCCAAGGTAAAGGCATGTCCGAAGCAACTGCCTCAGAATGAAGCGCTCGGACGGTCCGGCGTCGCCGCACACCCGCTCTGACGCAGGAGCTGTCCCACAAAGTACTCCAGGTTCCCTCCCTGGAACAAGTGCCCCCTGATGCCGGCGGCCTCGGCGGCTTCGACATCACTGGCCTTGTCGCCGATCAGAAAGCTTCGCGCGACATCGACGGCGTGACGGCCGAGCAGCGTGCGGATCATCCCCGGACCCGGTTTGCGGCAAACGCACGCAACGCGATACTGCTCGACGACGGCATCGGGGTGATGCGGGCAGTACTCGAACGCATCGATGCGTGCACCGACCTTGGCGAGCTCATCGCTCATCCAGAGGTGCAGGACCTCGATGTCGCGTTCGGCATAGAAGCCTCTTGCGACGCCTGACTGGTTCGTGACCACGAAGGCGAAATAGCCGGCATCATTGACCGCCTTCACCGCCTCGCGCGCGCCCTCGATCCATTGCAGCTTGCCCGGCTCGAACAAATAGCCATGGTCTTCATTGAGAACACCATCGCGATCAAAAAACACTGCTGGCTTCATCGAGGTCATGGTATCCAAAATTGGCAGATATCTTCACGCAGAAACTGTATCACACCGCGCATATTCCTATCTGTTCGAACAACAGGCGCAACACAAGCTCGGCTGCGTCGTTCCGGATGATTGGAGGCTTCCATGACGGAACGGGACAGGCGCGCGGAGCTCGAGAAAAAAGCTTGAGCGATATCGCAAGCTCGAGAAGCGCATTGGCATTGATCCGGACAATCGAAGATTGCGGGCGCCAATTGCGGCGCTCGAGCGCGAGATTCAAGAGTTGGACCAGAAGCAGGTTCGCGACGGGCGCGTGCTGCCGCACGTCGTGGTCGTCAGTGCAATGCAAGGCATTTGTGGACTTTGCTTGCTTCATTGCGAAGCGGTGCTGCATCGGCATGCAAGGTGCCGAAGCCGGTGGATCTTGCAACTGAGTAGCGATCTATCGTGTACGCTATCTTAAGGTGTAGGACCTGGGTCTCGACTGCTCGCCTGGCAAGTTTTCTTGGTCTGAGCCTTCCCGCTTCGCGGCGCCGAAGATCGGCTGCCGGCTCAGCCCAGTTATCCTGGCGTAAGTTACTCGTTTTGCAGCTATTTTCCCGGCGGGGCGGTCGGCCGGGCTGGCCACCTCGACCCAAAGATTTTTCTGTGGCAGTCGATTGAATAATACCGTTCCTGAACAAACGGTAATCTGCCCCGGTTCGATTTGTTCATAGGCCATTCACCGCCGAAAGCCTCATTTGATGTCGGGAATCGCAATGCTCACTCTCGGAGGCCAAAGTGCGTCTGCTCGTCGTTGAGGATGATCCGGATCTGAATCGTCAGCTCACCACGGCGCTGACCGATGCCGGCTATGTGGTCGACCGTGCATTCGATGGCGAGGAGGGGCATTTCCTCGGCGACAGCGAGCCTTATGACGCCGTCGTGCTGGATATCGGCCTGCCGAAGATGGACGGCATTTCGGTGCTGGAGGCCTGGCGGCGCAACAAGCGGGTGATGCCGGTCCTGATCCTGACCGCGCGCGACCGCTGGAGCGATAAGGTTCAGGGCTTCGACGCCGGCGCCGACGATTATGTCGCAAAGCCGTTTCACCTCGAGGAAGTGCTGGCGCGGATCCGCGCGCTGCTGCGCCGCTCGACCGGACACGCCCAGGTCGAACTGGTCTGCGGCCCGGTGATCCTGAACACCCGCACCAAGCGGGTCAGCGTCAACGGCAACCCGATCAAGCTGACCTCGCACGAATACAATCTGCTGGATTACCTGATGCACCACACCGGGCGGGTGGTGTCGCGCACCGAGCTGGTTGAGCATCTCTACGACCAGGATTTTGACCGCGACTCCAATACGATCGAGGTGTTCGTCGGCCGCATCCGCAAGAAGCTCGAGGTCGATATCATCCAGACCGTGCGCGGGCTCGGCTACATGCTGGCGCCGCCGCCCTCCGGCGCTTGATCGGCGTGCGGGCATCGGCATGATCCTTGACTTTAAGGACTGATTTGCCATGCCGAGGCCCGCTGCCATGATTTTCGCTGCCATGACTTTCGCGACCGTGCCCTGATGGGCGGAAGTTCACTTGCGACCCGTCTGTTCGTCTCGGCGACCGCCTGGCTGGTGATCATCCTGGCGATCACCGGCGTCATCCTGTCGTCGGTCTATCGCGATGCCACCGAGCGCGCCTTCGATCGGCGGCTCAATCTGTACCTGCGCACCCTGATCGCCGAGGTGGCGACGCCGGACGAGCCGGCGGACCGCCAGTTCCAGTCGCTCGGCGAGCCGCTGTTCGACCTGCCGCTGTCGGGCTGGTACTGGCAGATCACCCGCACCGACACCGAGAAGGGCGACACCCGCGCCTCGCGCTCGCTGTGGGACAAGAAGCTGCCGAAGCTCGAGGAGCACGGCGTCGACCTGTCCGCCGCCGGCGTCCGCCTCGGCTATGTCGATGGTCCCGAAGGCCAGAGCCTGCGCATGGTGGAGCGGCCGGTCGATCTCGGCGCCGACGGCAAATTCCTGGTCAGCGTCGCCGGCGATGCCACCGAGATCTTCGATGAGACGCGCAGCTTCGACTATTACCTCGGCGGCACCTTCACCGCGCTCGGCGTCGTGCTGCTGCTGACCACGATCTTCCAGGTCCGCTATGGCCTGGCGCCGCTCAAGCGCATTTCCGAGGCGATCGCCGACATCCGCTCCGGCCGCGCGGAGCGGCTGGAGGGCCGCTTTCCGGTCGAGATCGCGCCGCTGGCGCGCGAGACCAACGCACTGATCGATGCCAACCGGGAGATTGTCGAGCGCTCGCGCACCCATGTCGGCAATCTCGCGCATGCCATCAAGACGCCGCTGTCGGTGATCGTCAACGAAGCGGGCGCCCATGCCGCCGATCCCTTTGCCAGCAAGGTGCTGGAGCAGGCCGAGGTGATGCGGGACCAGGTCGCGCATCATCTGGAGCGCGCCCGCATCGCCGCCCGCGCCACCATCGTCAGCACCATCACCGAGGTGGCGCCGGCGATCGAGGGCTTGCGCCGGACCATGGAGAAGATCCATCGCGATCGCGAGATCGCGATCGAGGTGAAGGCCGATCCGGCGGCGCGCTTCCGCGGCGAGCGGCAGGACCTGGAGGAGATGGTCGGCAATCTCGTCGACAACGCCTGCAAATGGGCGGCCTCGCAGGTGTTCATCGAGGTGGTCGTGGTCACGCCGGAGGCGCCGGGCGCCGTGCCGAAACTGCGCGTCATGGTTGATGACGATGGCCGCGGCCTGTCCGAGGCCGAGCGCGCCCAGGTGTCGCGGCGCGGCCAGCGGCTCGACGAATCCAAGCCGGGCTCGGGGCTCGGCCTGTCGATCGTGACCGACCTGGCGGGCCTCTACGGCGGCAGCCTCACGCTGAGCAACGCCCCGATCGGCGGCCTGCGGGCCGAGCTCGTGCTGCCGACGGTCTAGGCCGCTACTGTCCCGCCGCGGCGGGGCGAGGGGGGCTTGCACGATTTCGGAATATTGGAAGAGTAACGGTGAGTTGCCCGACGTGTCAAGTGGCCTGGTCGAGCGCCGGCCGCCGCCGGCTACTTTGCATGGGGTTGTTTTCGCCATATTGGCAGCGCGCCCCTGCGACGGCCCCGCCGGGGCGGTCATTATTCCTAAACGGCTTCTTAACGCGGCCGCCTTTATGATGGGCAGTCGGACGCGGGGTACGGCAGTCCGCGGGGCACCAAGCTTTCATCACCGGGCGCATGAGCCAGACATCGACCGAGCGGCTGAGGGACTATCTTGCGCAGCTTCCGCCGCAGTCGCAGGCGCTGCTGATGCGCGAGCTCGAGCGCGCGGTCGAGCGCGGCGAGGACATTTCCGTCGCCAATCTGGTGTTGGAGCAGCTCCGCAAGATCGTCCGCGGCGCCGAGGCGGACGAGGCGATCCCGCCGCGCACCGACGACCCGGCGCGGCTGCTGTTCCGGCCGCTCGAGCCGTTCCTCGCCGAGACCAATTTTCCGACCCGCCCGGGCCAGATCCGGCGCGCCTCACTGCTGCCGGTCTGGCAGTGGCTGGCCCGCGAGGGCGCTCCTGACGCGGCCCGCGCCTTCGAGGCGGCGCTCGCCGCCGCATCGGACAACGGTCCGATGGAGGCCGCTGCGCGCAAATTCCAGCTCGTGGCTGCGGATGCCATTCTCAAGATCGCGACGCCGGTGCAGAGCGACGATCGCCAGCGCGCGCTGGCCCGCGTCGGGCCGCCCAGCGTGGTCGAGGATTTGCTGCCGATCGGCGTCGTCCTGCAGGCGCGCGAGGCGCTGGAGACGCTGGGCAACCGGCTGCCAAGCCAGATCCGGGTGTTTGCCGACGCCCAGATCGCCTCCGCCACCGATGCGCTAAAGGTGCCGTCGCTGCAGACCTCGCAACTGCTGCCGTTTGCGCTGTCCTTGATCGCGCAGCGGCTGGCCGCGCCCTGGCAGATCATCCGCCTCGCCATCAAGATGGCGGCCTCCGACGACGAGTTGCGGGTTGCGGCCACGCCCTACGGGATCGCCGTCACCATCGCGCTGCACGATTTGTCGTTCGTCGCGGCCTGCCTGCGCACCGACATCCGGCGCGCACGCTTCGAATATGTCGGCGAGCAGCTCAAGACCCTGCATGACGGCGTCCGCGGCCTGCGCACCGAGCTCGACCTGCGCAACGACTCGACCTGGGGCCGCCAGCTCACCTCGGTCCGCGCCGATACCTCCAACGCGCTGCAGTCGGAGATCGACAGCGTGCCGGGCCGGGTCCGCCGCATCCTGCGCCAGCGCGCCGACAAGGACATCTCCGCCGGCGCCAAGATCGACATGTCCGAGGTCGAGGACGCCGCCGCCTTGATCGATTTCGTCGCGGTGTGCCGCACCTATGCCGGCGAGCTCGCCATCAACGAGGTGACGCTGCGGACCTTCTCCGACCTGCAGCACTATGTCGAGCAGTCGACCGAGGGGCTGGTGCAGTCGCTGCGCGGCGGCGACGCGCGGGTGCGTGCCTTCCGCCAGCAGCAGGTCAAGGCCGCGATCCGCTTCTGCGAGGTGCTGTTCGGCCACGACTATGCCTCGCTGATGAACCGGGCGGCCGAGAACGCCGTGACCGGCGAACGGAAGTCCTCCCGCGCCAGCTAGCGAATACCGCCGCAAGATCGCGAAAACCGTGCGATTTCCGGGTTGATCGATCCAGCAATTGTCAATTGCCGCCCTCGCCGCCGGTAGTGTAAAGCGATTCTAAGGCGGCTTGCCGGAAGCCGCCGTTCCATCCGGGAACCGCTTGATGACGCTGTGGTTTGTGTTCGCGCTGATGACGGTCGCGGCGATCTTCGCCGTGCTGTGGCCGCTCAGCCGAAGCGGGCGCACCGACGGCGGCGGCAGCGAGGTCGTGGTCTACCGCGACCAGCTCGCCGAAATCGACCGTGACATGGCTGGCGGCATCATTGGCGCCGCCGAGGCGGACGCCGCGCGGATCGAAATCAGCCGCCGGCTGCTGGCGGCCGCCGACCAGAGCGGCCGTGAGGGGCCGCCGAAGGGCAGTCTCGGGCTGCGACGCGCCGCCGCGACCCTGGCGCTGGTCGGATTGCCGGTGATTGCCGCAAGCTTCTATCTCATCCTCGGCTCGCCGCAGCTCGGCGATTTCCCGCTCTCCGAGCGCAGCCGGGTCGCCGACGCCAACCAGCCGTTGACCAATCTGGTGGCGCAGGTCGAGGCCCATCTGGAGAAGAACCCGACCGACGGCCGCGGCTGGACCGTGCTGGCGCCGGTGCTGTCGCGGCTCGGCCGCTACGATGATGCGGTCCGCGCCTATCGCAATGCCATTACCTATGCCGGCGACAGCGCCGATCGCCGCGCCGATCTCGGCGAGGCGCTGCTGGGGACGGCCGGCGGCGTCGTCACTGCGGAAGCCAAGGCGGAGTTCGAGCGCGCGGTGGCGCTGAATGCCGACGACGCCAAGGCAAATTACTTCTTGGGCCTCGCCGCCGAGCAGGACGGCCGCAAGCCCGATGCCGCCGCGATCTGGCAAAAGATGCTGGCGAAGGCACCGGCCGATGCGCCGTGGCGGCCGCTGGTGCAGGCCGCGCTGGTGCGGGTCGGCGGCGTCTCGGCGCCGGCGCTGCCCGACGGCGCGGTGGCCGCGGCCAAGGACATGAGCGAGGCCGATCGCGGCTCGATGATCCAGGGCATGGTCGATCGGCTGGCGACGCGGCTGAAGCAGAACGGCGACGATGTCGAGGGCTGGCTGCGGCTGGTTCGCGCCTACCTCGTGATGGGCGAGCGCGACAAGGCGATCAGCGCGCGCGCCGATGCCCGCCAGGCGGTCGCCAACGATGCGGAGCGGTTGCGTCAGCTCAATGAGGGGCTGAAGACTCTCGGGCTGGATGGATAGCGCATGACACCGAAAAGTGTGCAGCGGATTTCGGAGACCATCATGCGCAAGGATGGATCATGACCAGGAAGCAACGGCGTTTGACCCTGATCGGCTGCGCGCTCGCGGTGCTCGCGATCGCTGCGGGCCTGGTGCTGAATGCGCTGCGCGATTCCATCGTGTTCTTCTCGACGCCCTCGATGGTCGCCGGGAAGCATCTCGGTCCCGGCAAACGCTTCCGCCTCGGCGGGCTGGTCGAGCCGGGCTCGCTTAAGCGCGGCGACAATCTGGCGGTGAGTTTTACTGTCGGCGATGGCGGCGCGACGCTGCCGGTCGCCTACAAGGGCATTCTGCCGGACCTGTTCCGCGAAGGGCAGGGCGTCGTCGCCGAGGGCGCGCTTGACGCAGCCGGCGTGTTCCGCGCCGACACGGTGCTGGCCAAGCATGACGAAACCTACATGCCGAAGGACGTCGCCGATGCCCTGAAGAAGCAGGGCCACTGGAAGGACGATTACGGCAAACCAGGTGACAAGCCGGGCGAGAAGCCGAGCGCCTCGGTGGCGCCGACCCAGGGAGCGATGCGATGATCGCTGAAAGCGGACATTATGCCCTGGTGCTCGCACTCGGACTGGCGCTGATCCAGTCCGTGGTGCCGCTGCTCGGCGCGCGCTGGCGCGACGCCGCGCTGATGAATGTCGCGCGCTCGGCGGCGCTGGCGCAATTGCTGTTCGTCGCGGCCTCGTTCGCCGCGCTGGTGACGCTGCACGTCACCTCGGATTTCTCCGTCGTCAACGTCTACGAGAATTCGCATTCGCTGAAGCCGCTGATCTACAAGATCACCGGCGTCTGGGGAAACCATGAAGGATCGATGCTGCTGTGGGTGTCGATCCTTGCGCTGTTCGGCGGCCTCGTCGCCGCCTTCGGCAACAATCTGCCGCTGTCGCTGCGCGCGCATGTGCTGGCGGTGCAGGCCTGGGTCGCCAGCGCGTTCTACCTTTTCATCCTGATCACCTCGAATCCGTTCCTGCGTATCGCCAATCCGCCGATCGAGGGCCGCGACCTCAATCCGGTGCTGCAGGACATCGGCCTCGCCGTGCATCCGCCGATGCTCTATCTCGGCTATGTCGGCTTCTCGATCTCGTTCTCGTTCGCGGTCGCCGCGCTGCTCGAGGGACGGATCGACGCCGCCTGGGCGCGCTGGGTGCGGCCGTGGACGCTGATGGCGTGGATCTTCCTGACGCTCGGCATCGCAATGGGATCCTACTGGGCCTACTACGAGCTCGGCTGGGGCGGCTGGTGGTTCTGGGATCCGGTCGAGAACGCCTCGCTGATGCCGTGGCTCGCCGGCACCGCGCTGTTGCATTCGGCGCTGGTGATGGAGAAGCGCAACGCGCTCAAGGTCTGGACCGTGCTGCTGTCGATCCTGACCTTCTCGCTGTCGCTGCTCGGCACCTTCCTGGTGCGCTCCGGCGTCTTGACCTCGGTGCACGCCTTCGCCACCGACCCGACGCGCGGCGTCTTCATCCTGCTGATCCTGTTCGTGTTCATCGGCGGCAGCCTGTCGCTCTATGCCTGGCGCGCGCCGGCGCTGAAGCAGGGCGGGCTGTTCGCGCCGATCTCGCGCGAAGGCGCGCTGGTGCTCAACAACCTTTTGCTCACCGTGGCCTGCGCGACCGTGTTCATCGGCACGCTGTATCCGCTGGCGCTCGAGGTTTTGACCGGCGAGAAGATCTCGGTCGGCGCGCCGTTCTTCAACTTCACCTTCGCGCCGCTGTTCGTGCCGCTCTTGATCGCGGTGCCGTTCGGGCCGCTGCTGGCCTGGAAGCGCGGCGACCTGCTCGGCGCGGCGCAGCGGCTGCTGGCGGCCGGCATTACCGCGCTGGTTGCGATCGCGCTGGTCTGGGCGTGGACCTATGGCGGCGCGACATTGGCGCCGCTCGCGATCGGGCTTGCGGTGTTCGTGATCATGGGCGCGCTGTGCGATCTCGCCGAGCGGGTCGGGCTGTTCCGGATCCCGCTGTCGATCTCGCTGCGCCGGGCGCGCGGCCTGCCGCGTGCGACCTGGGGCACGATCTTCGCCCATGCCGGGCTTGGCGTCGCCCTGATCGGGATCGTCTGCGAGACCACCTGGAACAGCGAATATATCGGCGCGATGAAGCCCAATGATGTCGCCAAGGTTGCCGGCTACGAGCTAAAGCTCGACGGCCTGACGCCGCGGCAGGGGCCGAATTTCCGCGAGATGCTGGCCCAGTTCACCGTCAGGCGCGATGGGCAAAATGTCAGCGTGATGACGCCGTCGAAGCGCAATTTCACCACGCGCGGGGCCTCGACGACCGAGGCCGCGCTGCTGACCCGCGGCGCGAGCCAGCTCTATATCTCGCTGGGCGACACCTCGGCCGACGGCGCGATCGCGGTGCGGATCTATCACAAGCCGCTGGTGCTGATGATCTGGTGGGGACCGGTGCTGATGGCTTTTGGCGGCCTGCTGTCGCTGTCGGATCGCCGCTTGCGGGTCGGCGCGCCGAAGCCCGCCAAGGCGGCGCGTGCCTTGCAGGCGGCCGAATGATGTGGTCGCGCACCCTCGCTGCCGGCATGCTTGCCATGACCTTCGCGCTTGGCGCGATGCCGGCACATGCCGTGCTGCCCGACGAGATCATGACGGACCCGGCGAAGGAGGCGCGGGCCCGCGAGCTCTCCCGGGAGCTGCGCTGCATGGTCTGCCAGAACCAGTCGATCGACGATTCGGAGGCGCCGCTGGCGCGCGACCTTCGGCTGCTGGTGCGCGAGCGGCTTGCCGCCGGCGACAGCGACCGCCAGGTGATCGATTTCCTGGTCGCCCGCTACGGCGAATTCGTGCTGCTCAAGCCGCGGGTCAACGAGCACACGCTGTTGCTCTGGCTCACCCCGCCATTCGCGCTTTTGGCGGGCGGTTTTGCGCTGTGGCATTTCAGCCGGCGCCGGCCAAACAAGACCAATGGCGACGCCTCCGCCGACCCGGCGCTGACGGCCGACGAAAAGGCCCGGCTGGAACGGCTTCTGGCCGCGCAATCCGCGCCGGACAAGCCGCTTTAGTTCCTCCGTAAGCCATTCATTTGCCTGCGCTATTCTGCCGCATCGGCGCGCAGCTTGATTACCAAAGTTTAATTCCGCAGCCAGCGCGCTGTAAGGCTGATGACCCCATGTTCAGGCCCATCAGGTCCTGCCCCAAACAAACTGATTCTGGCCTTGGAGATTTCAAGAATGACCGACCGTCCCGACCTCTCGTCCCTTCCATCCTACATGGCGCCGAAGCGCTCGCTGTTCTCTGCCCGCAAACTCGCGCTGATGGCGACGGTCGTCGCCGGCCTCGGTGCCGCCACTTATGGTTTCAGCCCCTCGCACAATCCCGCTGATCTGTTCACGACCCCGGCGCACGCCCAAGTCAACAACGAGGTCCGCAAGGTTCAGCAGCCGGTCGGCTTCGCCGACATCGTCGAGCGCGTGAAGCCGTCGGTGATCTCGGTCAAGGTCAACATCAACGAGAAACTTTCCAAGGACGACAGCGGCAACAGCGAGGACTCGCCGTTCCAGCCGGGTTCGCCGATGGAGCGCTTCTTCCGCCGCTTCGGCGGTCCGGACGGATTGCCCCCGGGTCTGCGCGGCGGACCGCGTGGCGGCGGCCGTGCGATCACCGGCCAGGGCTCCGGCTTCTTCATCTCGGCCGACGGCTATGCCGTGACCAACAACCACGTCGTCGACGGCGCCGACAAGGTCGAAGTAACCACCGATGACGGCAAGACCTACACGGCCAAGGTGATCGGCACCGATCCGCGCACCGACCTCGCGCTGATCAAGGTCGAGGGCGGTTCCAACTTCCAGTTCGCAAAACTCTCCGACAGCAAGCCGCGGATCGGCGACTGGGTGCTGGCGGTCGGCAATCCCTTCGGTCTCGGCGGCACCGTGACCGCAGGCATCGTGTCCGCCTCCGGCCGCGACATCGGCAACGGCCCGTATGACGACTTCATCCAGATCGACGCGCCCGTGAACAAGGGCAACTCGGGTGGTCCGGCGTTCGACGTGTCGGGCGAGGTGATGGGCGTCAACACCGCGATCTACTCGCCGTCCGGCGGCAGCGTCGGCATCGCGTTCTCGATCCCCGCTCAGACCGTGAAGAGCGTCGTCGCCCAGCTCAAGGACAAGGGCACGGTCAGCCGCGGCTGGATCGGCGTCCAGATTCAGCCTGTCACCTCCGACATCGCCGACAGCCTCGGCATGAAGAAGGCGGAAGGCGCGCTGGTTGCCGAACCGCAGGCCAACGGCCCCGCGGCCAAGGCCGGCATCGAGTCCGGTGACGTCATCACCGCCGTCAACGGCGAGCCGGTGAAGGATGCGCGCGAGCTCGCCCGCACCATCGGCGGCCTGCCTCCCGGCAACTCGGTGAAGCTCAACGTGCTGCACAAGGGTCAGGACAAGACCATCAACCTCACGCTCGGCCAGTTGCCGAACAATCTCGAGGCCAAGGCCGACACCGACAACAGCGACAAGGGCAGCCCGAACCGCGGCACCGACGTGCCGAAGCTCGGCCTGACGGTGGCTCCCGCCAACAGCGTAGCCGGTGCCGGCAAGGACGGCGTGGTCGTGACCGAAGTCGATCCCAAGAGTGCTGCCGCCGAGCGGGGCTTCAAGGAAGGCGACGTGATCCTGGAGGTGGGCGGCAAGACCGTCGGCACCGCCGGCGAGGTCCGCGATGCCATCACCTCGGCCCGCAGCGACAACAAGAACAGCGTTCTCATGCGCGTGAAGAGCGGCGGTTCGTCGCGCTTCGTGGCAGTGCCTTTGGCCAAGGGATAACTATCTATGAGTAGGGAAGTGTCGCCGGCATCAGTCGCCCCCGCCGACGGCGCTTTCCGGGGGGCGGGCCTTTTGCTCGCTCCCACAGGTCCTTTCGATGGAACATGCCCCCCTCTGTCGGAAGGTCTAAGGGCGGTGAGGTCCCCCAGCCTCGCCGCCCGCTTTTTTCCCCGCCGCCTGATCCCGAATAGCGGAAGCCGGTTTTTCCGGCCGGATCGCGCGTCAGCAATTATTTGCGACGATGCGCGGTCGGCTTGCATGTGCAGGCCGGCCGCGCCATGCTGAGAAAGGCCAATTCCCGTGACCGCAACCGCTCCGCAAATGCGCATCCTGATCATCGAAGACGACCGCGAGTCCGCCGACTATCTGGTCAAGGCATTCCGCGAAGTCGGCTACATCGCCGATCTTGCGTCGGATGGCGAGGAGGGGCTGTCGATGGCCGAGACCGGCGATTACGACGTGCTGGTTGTCGACCGCATGCTGCCGAAGCGGGACGGCCTGTCGCTGATCGGATCGCTGCGCGACAAGGGCAACCGCACCCCGGTGCTGATCCTCTCGGCGCTCGGCCAGGTCGACGACCGCATCAAGGGCCTGCGCGCCGGCGGCGACGACTATCTGCCAAAGCCCTATTCCTTCGCCGAGCTGCTCGCCCGCGTCGAGGTGCTGTCGCGGCGCAATGTCGGGCCGGCCGAGGAGACCACCTACAAGGTCGGCGATCTCGAGCTCGACCGTCTGTCGCATCGCGTCGCCCGCGGCAAGGATGAGCTGACCCTGCAGCCGCGCGAGTTCCGCCTGCTCGAATATCTGATGAAGCACGCCGGGCAGGTGGTGACGCGCACGATGTTGCTGGAGAACGTCTGGGACTATCATTTCGATCCGCAGACCAACGTGATCGACGTGCACATTTCGCGGCTGCGCTCCAAGATCGACAAGGGTTTTGAGCGGCCGCTGCTGCACACGATCCGCGGCGCCGGCTACATGATCCGCGACGGCATCAGGTAGATCGTGACCGCCTTCGGCAAACTGATCCGCACCACGGCGTTTCGGCTGACGCTGGTCTACCTGTTCCTGTTCGCGCTGTTTGCCGCGTCACTGCTGGCGTATTTCGCCTGGAACACGCGGCGGCTGATCACTGAGCAGATCACCACGACGGTCAATGTCGAGGTCGGCGAGATCACCAGCATCTATAACCGCCGCGGCCTGCACGGGCTGTATACTACGATGGGCAACCGCGCGCTGCGCCCGGGCGCCAACCTCTATCTCTTGACCGCGCCGAACGGGCAGGCGCTGGCCGGCAATGTCGGCTCGCTGGCGCCGGGCGTGATGAGCGTCCCGGGCTGGAGCGAGACCGCCTATCGCCGGTTCGACGACCAGGACAAGACCGATCATCGCGCGCTGGTGCGGGTCACCGAGATGGACAACGGCTTCCGCCTGCTGGTGGGGCGCGATCTCGAGGAGCGGCGGCGGCTGTTCGGCATCGTCGCCAAGGCCGCGCAATGGTCGATCCTGGTGGTCGTCGTGCTCGGCATCGGCGGCGGCATCTTCGTCGCCCGCCGCGTGCTGCGCCGGATCGACGCCATGACCGGCACCACGAAACGCATCATGGCCGGCGATCTGTCCGGCCGGCTGCCGGTCGGCCGCAGCGGCGACGAGCTCGACCGTCTGGCGGAAAACCTCAACGCCATGCTGGAGCGCATCGAGGCGCTGATGACCGGCCTCAAGGAGGTCTCCGACAACATCGCCCACGATCTCAAGACACCGCTGACGCGGCTGCGCAACCGTGCCGAGGAGGCGCTGGCGAAGTCCGGCTGCGAGGCCGACTACCGCGCGGCGCTGGAGCGGACGATCGAGGAGTCCGACGGCCTGATCCGCACCTTCAACGCGCTGTTGATGATTGCGCGCGCCGAGTCCGGGCAGGCGCGCGGCAACATGGACGATTTCGACGGCGCCGACGTCGCCAACGGCATCCACGAATTGTACGAGCCGCTCGCCGAGGACGACGGCATGATGCTCAACGTGAAGACCACGCCGGCACCGGTCCACGGCAACCGCGAATTGATCAGCCAGGCGCTCGCCAACCTGGTCGAGAACGCCATCAAATACGGCAAGCCCGTGGGCGCGCAGCCGCTCGGCGCGGACGCCAGGGAGATCCTGATCGAGGCGCGCCGCGACGGCGACCAGGTCCTGCTCAGCGTCACCGACCACGGTCCCGGCATTCCAGAGGGCGACCGTAAACACGCCGTCGAGCGCTTCGTGCGGCTCGAGGCGAGCCGCACCTTGCCCGGTTCCGGGCTCGGCCTCAGCCTGGCCTCGGCGGTCGCCACGCTGCATGGCGGCGAGCTGCGGCTCGGCGATGCCCACCCCGGGCTGGTTGCGACCCTCGTGCTGCCGGCGCGGGTGGGCAGCAGTGACAGGCTTGCGGCTCAAACGCAGGATGTGCCACAGAAGGCGGCATGAATGCCGCCGCGCCGGGAAACGCGGATCGACAGGCTCTGGCCGCGCGCTTTGCGGACGGACCGCACGTCGCCGCTTCCGCATCCGCCGAACAACGCCTGACCGACTGGTTCGCCGAGCTCGAGCCGGCGCAATCGGGCGCGCTCGAGGCGCTGCTGCATCATCCGTTCGCCCGCGACATCCTGCGCGGCATCGCCGAATTCTCGCCATATCTGTTCGAGCTGGCGCGCGCCGACGCGGCACGGCTGATCCGGATCCTGTCATGCGACCCGGAGTCGCATCTGGTGGGCCTGATCGAGACCACTTCGCGCGAGGTGGTCGCCGCCGGCAGCGAGGCCGACGTGATGCAGCTGCTCCGCCGCATGAAGGCGGAGGCGGCGCTGATGATCGCGCTGTGCGACATCGGCGGCGTCTGGCCGGTGATGCAGGTGACCGCGGCGCTGACCGACATCGCCGTCACCTCGGTGCAATCGGCGCTGCGCTATCTGCTCAGGCAGGAGGTCGCGCGCGGCCGGATGACGGCTCCCGATCCCGAACATCCGGAACTCGGCTCCGGCCTGATCGTGCTCGCGATGGGCAAGATGGGCGCCGGCGAGCTGAACTATTCCAGCGACATCGACCTGATCGTGTTCTTCGATCGCGGCGCTACCTCGCTCGCCGAGGACATCGAGCCGCAGCCGTTCTTCGTCCGCGTTACCCAGGCGATGGCGCGGATGCTGCAGCAGCGCTCGGGTGAGGGCTACGTCTTCCGGGTCGATCTCCGGCTGCGCCCGGACCCGGCCTCGACCCAGGTCGCGATCTCCACCGACGCAGCGCTGCATTATTACGAGCGCGAGGGCCGCACCTGGGAGCGCGCCGCGATGATCAAGGCGCGGCCCTGCGCCGGCGACCCCAAGGCCGGCGAGGCGCTGATCGCCGAGCTGGCGCCGTTCGTCTGGCGCAAGCACCTGGATTTCGCCGCGCTCGCCGACGTTCACGACATGAAGCGGCAGATGCAGACCTATCGCGGCCAGAGCGAGGTCTCGGTCGAGGGCCACAACGTCAAGGTCGGCCGCGGCGGCATTCGCGAGATCGAGTTCTTCGCCCAGACCCAGCAGCTGATCGCCGGCGGCCGGCATCCGGACTTGCGGGTGCGGCCGACGCTGGAGGCGCTGGACGTGCTCGCCGCCAGCAACTGGATCACGCACGAGGCGCGCGACGAGCTGACCATGGCCTACGAATTCCTGCGCCGGGTCGAGCACCGCCTGCAGATGATCGCCGACGAGCAGACCCATGCGCTGCCCGAGGAGCCGGAAGCGGTCGAGCGTTTCGCGCATTTCTTCGGCTACGCGAGCCGCGAAGCCTTCGCCGGCGATCTGCTCGGCCAGCTCAAGATCGTGCAGAACCATTACAGCAAGCTGTTCGAGGGCGACGATCCGACCGGCACCGCAAGGCTGCCGGATATCAATTACGGCGCTGGGCCGGAGGACGCCCGCCTGATCGAGCATCTCGCCAATCTCGGCTTCAAGAAGCCGGTCGCGGTCGCCGGCACCGTGCAGCAGTGGATCGCGGGCGACTACCGCGCACTGCGCGTCGAGGCGACCCGCGCGGCATTCCTCGAATTCATTCCCGGCCTGATCGACGGCCTTGCCCACGCCGAGGAACCCGACGACGCGGTGGCGGCGTTCGACCGTTTCCTTGGCGCGCTGCAGCGGGGCGGGCGGCTGATTTCGCTGCTCAGCCAGAACCGCGACTTCGTCGCGCTGGTGGCGTTAATCCTTGGTGCGGCACCACGGCTCGGCGACATGCTGGCGCGGCAGCCGCAGATCATGGACGGCCTGATCGATCCGCGCTTCTTCGGCGCGATGCCGGACAAGAAGGAGCTGTCGGGGCGGCTCGCCGCGACGCTGCAGGATGCCTCGTCCTACGAGGACTTTCTCGATCGGCTCAGGCTGTTCGGCCAGGAGAGCCTGTTCCTGATCGGCACCAGGATCCTGTCAGGCACGGTGTCGGCACAGCACGCCAGCACGGCCTTTGCCGACGTCGCCGAGGGCATCGTGCACACCGTGCATGGCCTCGTCACCGACCAGTTCGCTGCGCAGTACGGCCGCATCAAGAGCCAGGAGACCGCGATCATCGCGATGGGCCGGCTCGGCAGCCGCGAGATGACGGCATCCTCCGACCTCGACCTGATCCTGCTCTACGACTATGACGGCGAGGCGCCGGATTCCGACGGCGAGCGCTCGCTGCACGGCGCGCAGTATTTTGCCCGCTTCACCCAGCGCCTGATCAGCGCGTTCACGACGCGGACCAATTACGGCGTGCTCTATGAGGTCGACATGCGGCTGCGCCCGTCGGGGCGCGCCGGCCCGGTTGCCTCGCGGATCGACGCCTTCGCCGACTACCAGGAGCGCGAGGCCTGGACCTGGGAACACATGGCGCTGACCCGCGCCCGGGTGATCTCGGCATCACCTGAATTTCGCGAGCGGATCGAGGCGATCATCCGCAGCGTGCTGACGCGGCCGCGCGACACCGCGTCGACGGCGGCCGACGTCGCCGACATGCGGCGCGCCATCGCGCTGGAGAAGGGCGAGGACGATGTTTGGGACCTCAAGCTCGCCGCCGGCGGGCTGGTCGACATCGATTTCATCGCGCAGTACCTGCAGCTCGCGCACGCCTCGGTGAAGCCCGAGATCCTCAGCGTGTCGACGCTGCAGGTGCTCGACAATGCCGCCAGGCTCGGCCTGCTCGGCCAGTCCGAAGCCGAGATCCTGCGCTCGGCCGCGCGGCTCTATCATGATCTGACGCAGATCCTGCGGCTCTGCGTCACCGGCAAGTTCAACCCGGAATCCGCCGGCGAGGATTTGCGTCGCGTGATGGCCCGCGCCGGCGACACGCCGGATTTTTCCTCACTGGAAGCCCGCCTGCGCGAGACCCAGAGCGAAGTGCGGCGGGTGTTCACCGCGATCGTGGGCTAGGGCCAAATAGTGTTGGCCCCGTCATCCCCGCGCAATGGCTTCGCCATTGTCGCTGCAGGTGCGAGCTCTTGCGAGCTTGGAAGGATGCACGGCCACCAGCCGGGCCGTCGACCCTTCGAGACGCGCGCAAGAGCGCGCTGCTCAGGGCGACGGTGAGAACCCTGCGCGAGGCGGATCAGTGCGCTGTTGGGCGGCTGCCCAAGTGCCACGCGGCCTTCTCCCATTTGGGATCGTCATCGATTCGATAATCAAACTCGCGCCGATAGTCCTTGTTGCTCAGGATCTGACGCAGGACTGCATCGACCGCATCAGGATCGCGCACACGCCAGATGATCTCCCTGAAGCAATCGTGGGTAACGCGAGCGAGAAACAAGGCGTTGTTGTTCGCCTTGATGAGCGGATCAAGCCGACCTTCGAAGGAGTAAAGCAGCTTCTGTTCATCGTCAGAAGGCAGTCGATGCTCGATGCAATCGACGTAGCGGATGAGAACGGAGAGATGCCAGGGGAACAAGGCCTTGAACTCGAATGCCTGAAGCGCGATGTTGACCGTCGCGAATCCAGGCAGTTCTCGCTGACGAAACTCCCTAAGCGAATGTACCTCCTCGGGCAGAACTAGTTTGCTGACGATCATCGGGTGGATCGCTCGTGCTCTACCGCTCGCTCCGTCCGCTGCCCACGCCGATCAGTTAAATGAAATCTTCCGACGGCGCCCGCCGCGGCTCGAAGTTTTCAATGAAAATGCGGATCATCGCACCGATCAGGAAGCATCCTTGCAGCGCGACCGCGCTGGAAATAAACGCGACGATCCATGTCGCCAAACCGTCGGTGTGTCCGACAACATAGGTCACCGGAACGAGGAGGAGGATCGCGGGAAGGCATACATAGACCCTGAAGTAGCGCCCCAGCAGCAATCCGCAAATGCCACTCGCCAGAACGATCCCCAACATGGCGCTTCCCTTAACGTCCTTTCGATCGGAGCGGAGGCCCCGGCTATCCGGGGCACATGCCAACATGATGCCAAAGCGTTCAATTCCGGTAAAGTACTGGCTCGGGTCGCCGTTGGCGGGAGCGGGCCGGCGGAAGCGCGATCCGGGTAGGCCAGGGGCGTCAAGAGGTAATTTGATACTCTATTTTCGTTTCTCCGCCTGAGCGCGTCATGTCGTGCCCGCGGCTCGGCGGGAGCGCAGGGAAATATTGTTCTGCCGCTCCGGCTTGCCGGAGCGGGCTCTGTCTTCAGGATTAGGGGCGATCACTCTCTCGCCGCGTGGGTATCGTACCAACCGGGCGGCGGGAATTGCATGGCCGGATTCAAGTAATGTTTGGAGCCCTTGAGGCGAAACACCTTCTCTTGAATCTTGCCGACCATATTGAACATGCTTTTGGGGCCACCACCGAATAGTCCGAGGTCTCCATTGATCGCATATCCGCGAAATATGCTCTTGTAGGCTTCGATGGCTTCGAGTGCGCCGAGCCATCTACCCGGCAATTCATCTCCGAAAAGACCGCTGCTTCCGGTCTTGAACCGCCAATCAACAAAGTTTCCTTCCTTCGGAGCTGCTGGACATTTCTGCATGGAGACGAGTGACTGATCCAGTATCTTGTATTTCCGGTATCCCAGTTTTTCAAAGGTCTCGAACTCTTGGATAAGCTTCTTCCAACTCGTCTTGTCAGATTCGATGGAGACGAATTCTGGCAGTTCACGAAGGCCCTCAAGCGACGCCAACGCTTCGAGGTCATTGCCTTCAATATCGATCTTGCAATATCTCGGGACGCCGTGCTCGTTCAGAATGTCCGCTAGTTTGGCGGCGGGTATCGTCAACGTCCGTCCCTTACCTGCGCCGAAGTTCTTGTTGCGTTCGGACCAGTCCGGATTGGTTGTTCCCCACTCCGAAACGCGATCGTCGACATAGAACTTGACGTTTCCGGGCGAATTCGAAACCGCAACGTTGATCACGGTTAGAGCGCCCGAGCTGACGTGCTCCGAAAATCGCTTGCTGATGGACTCGCAGAATTCCGGCATCGCCTCTATGGCGACGACGCGAAATCCTTTCTTCAGATAGAATTCGGTGTCCTCACCCTTGTGGGCGCCCACGTCGTAGATCAGAGTCTTGTCCATGGCTGGTCCTTCGCGCCCCATCGCGTCGATATCGACGTGTCTGCTCTTGCGTCCGTTTCGGAGCCAAGCAGACGCCGTCGACGGTAGTGTGGCAGGTCCTGAAACTAGAACGTGAAGAAGTGGCCCGAGTGCAATCCCGCATCGTGAGCGCTTGCGGGACTTGCGCCCCCCGAATGGCCGAAGGCTACGTCGTGCCCTGCGGCCATGCGGGCGTCGTTCGCGAGCGCGGTCAAGCTGCCGTGAGCCGCGTCCCCGTCTGCCGTGAAGCTGCCCATGCTCGCGGAATTTGCGTCAGCATGGGCCTGGAGAGCTGAGCCGTTGTCAGTAATGCCATCCATGTGCGCGAGGGTGGTCGGATTGGCTACGGCAGGCGCGAAGTTGAAATGAAAGGTATCCCTCGTCGTCTCGACTGCCGGAGTGCTTTGGGCCGCGGCGGCTTCAGCGGCGGCCGGTTGGTTGACGCTCGCGGAGCTGTCGCCGGCCGCGTGGCTGTCCAACGAGCTCGACGCCACGGTTGAGGCCGATCCGGATACGGGTGGGTCGCCAAAATACTTCGCCCATGCCGCTGCCTCGAGCGGCTTGTCGTCGGTGGAACTCGTGAAGCCGTATGATCCGCCGGAGTTCGAATCCCAGATGTTCACGAAGCTGACCTTGACCCCCGACTGAACCAGCGTGTTCGAAAGCCAGTTCACGAATGTCGGATTGTCTGTGAGACCCGCGCCGTCATGCGTATTGCCTGCACCCGTCTCAGCAATGGCAAACGGCTTTCCTGCCGATTTGGCGAGATCGATCAGTTGCTGAAGCGTCGTCGCATGGCCGTCGCTGCCGTCAAGCGACCATTGGTTGGAAGCCGGGTAGGTATAGTAGTGCTGGAGGTTTGCCGGATCTGACGCCCACTGCTGAACGCTGGAGTCGTAGACCGGCTTGGACGAGTCGAGGACTTGCCCGCTCTTGTCCCAGTCATACAAGTGGGTCGGCGAGCCGTACGGAAACACGTCGCCGTAGACATCGGCGGCGATGATATCGACATACTGGTCTCCGGGGTAGGCAGTCTCGATGACGTTGCCGGCGTGGCTGTAGTTCGTCACGCTCGGATTCCACGCCACCTGGATGTTCACGCCCGCCGCTGCGCCCGCGGCGTGCAAGACGGTGTAGATGTGCTGGAACGCCTTCACCCAATCGGCGCGCGTCGCGGCGTCGTCGCCAGCGTAGGAGGGCATGGTATCAATATTCATCTCCCAGCCAGGCCGCCAAATCTGTGTTGTGAAGCCATTGTCGGCCCAGGCCTTGACCATGTTCGTCAGCACCGAATCGTACGCGCCGGACGCGAAGTTCTTGTAGAACTGATCAGGGGTTCCCGCGCCCGATGCCGTCGAACTCATGGGCAGGCCGATCACCGGCGTGACCCCATCGAGTACGGGTGACTGCGCCATCGAGGCTGCATTCCAGCTTGATTGACCAACCCAATCCGAGATCGGCAGGCGCTCGTCGCCATACTGATCGAGGAATTGCGGCTTGGTTTTCATGAGGGTCGAGAAAGCGTTGAAGTTTGTCTCGAAACTCGCCTCCTCATTTGAATCAAAATAGTTTGGGTTCCCGACAAAGACTCCGAGGGGGAACGGCGTTGCGCCCGTGCTATCACTCATCGCGTCGTGCTCTCGCTCTGTTTTTTGCTTCAGCGATGGTCTAGGTGGTCATTGCGAACTAATCGTGTCGTCACTCGACACCTGACCGCCGCGAATCTGCCACGCATCCGGCGCCTCAATCATGGCCTGGAGCTGCGAGGATGCCGATGCAGAAAAGGTCCTCGGCGATACATCGGCGAAACCAAAACGTCGCCTTCGGGTGTGAGCCCGGAACAGCGCTCGTCCGATGCACGCGCGCGCCTGCACCGCGTGCGTGAACTCGATCTCATCATCATGCCCCGAGCGCAGTGGTGCCGGGCCACAACAGGTCGGGATGCTGCGTCATGGTGACGAGAGGCCGGCTTGCGACAGTCTTGCTGTCGCAGCATTGAAGACCTGAACTTCTATGGCTTGACGATGCCGTACCGGGACCAATCGTACTGAGATACGGGGTGTCTTCTCCCGCTCTGCAGCTTCCGGTAGCTACGCCTGCAGCCTCAGCTTCTGCAGGGCGTCGCGGACGTTGGGCTCGAGGCCGGCGCCGCCGGCGTCGAGATGGGCGAAGATCTGCTTGCGCATCCGCGGGTCCCAGAACTTCCAGATGTGCTCGGAAATGCCCTGCACCGCGCGGTCGTGGCCCTGGCTCTGGAAGAACTTTCCGATCTGGTTCGCCATGTAGACCAGTTTGTCAGGCGACGATGACATAAGCGGACTCCTTGCCGGCCACCGCGCCTGCGACGCGTTCCGGATGCGTGAAGATTTCAAATCCGTCCGACCGGGCGATCGCGGCGAGCGTGATGCCGGCGGCATCGGCCATCTTGACCGCAAGCGCGGTCGGCGCGGATACCGCGACCAGCAGAGGCGCGCCGATCGCGGCGGTCTTCTGCACCATCTCAACCGAGACGCGGCTGGTCAACAGCACCATGCCCTCGCTGGTCGCGACCTTGTCGCGCGCCAAAGCGCCCGCGAGCTTGTCGAGCGCGTTGTGACGGCCGACATCCTCGCGCAGCGCGACGATGCCGCCTGTCTTGGTCCAGAACGCGGCGGCGTGCACGGCGCGGGTCTGGTGGTTGATTTCCTGCAACGGCGGCACCGCCGCGACCGCGGCCATGATCTCGCGCGGCGTGAAGGCGCGCCCCGCCGGCACGATGGCCGCCGGACGCACCGCCTCGGCGATGGAATCGATTCCGCAGAGCCCGCAGCCGGTGGGGCCGGCAATGTGCCGCCGACGCTCGGCGAGCCGCTCGGCTTTCTCGGACTTCAGCCACATCCGCAGTTCGATGCCGTCGTCGAGCTCGACGATGTCGAGCGTCTCGATTTCGTCGGCCGACTGCACCACGCCTTCGCTCAGGCTGAAGCCGACGGCGAAATCGCCGAGATCCTCGGGCGTGCCCATCATCACCGCGTAGGTGCCGCCATTATAGGTCAGCGCCAGCGCCGTCTCCTCCGGGATCAGGCGCGCGCCGTCACTGAGGGCGCCATTGCGCCAGACTTTCCGCTGCGCCTGGTGGACGGGTTCGCGCATCGCTACTCCGCGGCCTCCACGACGGGCGCGATGCGGCGGGAGTGCCGGGCCTGCTCGTCATAGGCCTTCTGCCAGTCGGACGGACCGTTCGACGGCGAGATCTGCACCGCGGTGACCTTGTACTCCGGACAGTTGGTCGCCCAGTCGGAGAAGTCGGTGGTGATGACGTTGGCCTGGGTGTCCGGGTGGTGGAACGTGGTGTAGACCACACCCGGTGACACGCGGTCGGTGATCTCCGCGCGCAGCGTGGTCTCGCCGGCGCGGCTCGCCAGCCGCACCCAGTCGCCGTCGCGCACGCCGCGCTGCTCGGCGTCGTGCGGATGAATCTCCAGCCGGTCCTCGGAATGCCAGACCACGTTCTCGGTGCGGCGGGTCTGCGCGCCGACATTGTATTGGCTGAGGATGCGCCCCGTCGTGAGCAGCAGCGGGTAGCGCGGACCGGTGCGCTCGTCGGTCGCGACATATTCGGTGACGATGAACTTGCCCTTGCCGCGCACGAAGCCGCCGATATGCATCACCGGCGTGCCTTCCGGCGCCTTCTCGTTGCAGGGCCACTGCACCGAGCCGAGCTCGTCGAGCTTGGCATAGGAGACGCCGGTGAAGGTCGGGGTCAGCGCCGCGATCTCGTCCATGATCTCGGACGGATGGTTGTAGTGCATCTCGAAGCCCATCGCCCTGGCGAGCAGGATCGTTACCTCCCAGTCGGCGTAGCCGTTGCGCGGCGTCATCACCTTGCGGACGCGCTGGATGCGGCGCTCTGCATTGGTGAAGGTGCCGTCCTTCTCCAGGAAGCTCGAGCCGGGCAGGAAGACGTGGGCGTAGTTCGCGGTCTCGTTCAGGAACAGGTCGTGGACGATCACGCATTCCATCGCCGACAGCGCCGCCACGACGTGCTTGGTGTTGGGGTCGGACTGCAGGATGTCCTCGCCCTGCACGTAGAGGCCCATGAAGGTGCCTTCGATCGCGGCGTCGAACATGTTGGGGATGCGCAGGCCCGGCTCCTTGTTGAGCTTGACGTTCCACATCGCCTCGAACTGCTCGCGCACCGCATCGCCCGAGATATGGCGATAGCCGGGCAGCTCGTGCGGGAACGAGCCCATGTCGCAGGAGCCCTGCACGTTGTTCTGGCCGCGCAGCGGGTTCACGCCGACGCCGGGACGGCCGATATTGCCGGTCGCCATCGCGAGGTTGGCGATCGCGATCACCGTGGTCGAGCCCTGGCTGTGCTCGGTGACGCCGAGCCCGTAATAGATCGCGCCGTTGCCGCCGGTGGCGTAGATCCGCGCCGCCTCGCGCAGCACCTGCGGATCGACCCCGGTCATGATCGCGGTTGCTTCCGGGCTGTACTTGTCCTGGGCGACGAAGGCCGCCCATTCCTCGAACTCGCTCCAGTCGCAGCGCTCGCGGACGAAGGCCTCGTTGACGAGCCCTTCGGTGACGATGACGTGGGCCAGCGCAGTCACCACGGCAACGTTGGTGCCGGGCATCAGCGGCAGATGCAGCGCCTTCACATGCGGCGATTCCACCATCTCGGTGCGGCGCGGATCGACCACGATCAGCTTGGCGCCCTGGCGCAGCCGCTTCTTTAGCCGCGAGGCGAACACCGGATGGGCCGAAGCCGGGTTGGCGCCGATGATCATCACGACGTCGGTGTCTTCCACCGAGTCGAAATCCTGGGTGCCGGCCGAGGTGCCGAAGGTCTGCGACAGGCCGTAGCCGGTCGGCGAGTGACAGACGCGGGCGCAGGTGTCGACATTGTTGTTGCCGAAGCCGCCGCGGATCAGTTTTTGCACCAGATAGGTTTCTTCATTGGTGCAGCGCGACGACGTGATGCCGCCGACCGCATCGCGCCCGTACTTGGCCTGAATGCCCTTGAACTTCGCAGCGGCGAAGTTGAACGCCTCGTCCCAGGACACTTCCTGCCAGGGATCCTCGATCCGCTCGCGGATCATTGGCTTGAGGATACGCTCCTTGTGGGTGGTGTAGCCCCAGGCGAAGCGGCCCTTGACGCAGGAATGGCCGCGATTGGCCTTGCCGTCCTTCCAGGGCACCATGCGCACCACTTCCTCGCCGCGCATCTCGGCCTTGAAGGCGCAGCCGACGCCGCAATAGGCGCAGGTGGTGACGACGGAGTGCTCGGGCTGGCCGATCTCGATCACGGACTTTTCGGTCAGCGTCGCGGTCGGGCAGGCCTGCACGCAGGCGCCGCAGGACACGCATTCGGAGCCGAGAAAACTCTCGCTCATGCCGGGCGAGACGCGGCTGTCGAAGCCGCGGCCGGAGATCGTCAGCGCGAAGGTGCCTTGCACCTCCTCGCAGGCGCGCACGCAGCGCGAGCAGACGATGCACTTGGAGGGATCGTAGGTGAAGTACGGATTGGATTCGTCCTTCGGCATCCAGTTGTCGTTGTCGCAGCCGTGCGACTTGGCGAAGACGTGGTTCTCGCCCTCATAGCCGTAGCGCACGTCGCGCAGGCCGACCGCGCCCGCCATGTCCTGCAATTCGCAGTCGCCGTTCGCCGCGCAAGTCAGGCAGTCCAGCGGATGGTCGGAGATGTAGAGCTCCATCACGCCCTTGCGCAGCTGCTTCAGCCGCTCGGTCTGGGTGTGGACGACGAGGCCGTTCATGACAGGCGTGGTGCACGACGCCGGCGTGCCGGCGCGGCCCTCGATCTCGACCAGGCAAAGGCGGCAGGAGCCGAAGGCATCGACCATGTCGGTCGCACACAGCTTTGGGATCTGGGTGCCGGCTTCCATCGCCGCGCGCATGATCGAGGTGCCTTCGGGCACGGTGATCTGATTGCCGTCGATGGTCAGCGTGACCATCGTCTCGGATTTGGATTTTGGCGTGCCGAAATCGGTTTCCTGGATCAGCGACATCGTGATCTCCTTTATTCCGCGGCCTGCAGGCGGGCCGGTGCGGGACCAAAATCTTCCCGGAAGTGTTTCAGTGCGCTCAGCACGGGGTAGGGCGTGAAGCCGCCGAGCGCGCACAGCGAACCGAACTTCATGGTGTTGCAGAGGTCTTCGACCACCGCGAGGTTTTCCGCCACGCGCTCGCCGTTGATGATCTTGCTGATGGTCTCGACGCCGCGGGTCGAGCCGATCCGGCACGGCGTGCACTTGCCGCAGGATTCGACGGCGCAGAACTCCATCGCAAAGCGCGCCTGCTTTGCCATGTCGACGCTGTCGTCGAACACGACGATGCCGCCATGGCCGATCAGGCCGTCGCGCGCGGCGAAGGCTTCATAGTCGAACGGCGTGTCGAACAGGGCGCGGGGGAAATACGCCCCGAGCGGACCGCCGACCTGCACCGCGCGCACCGGCCGCCCGGTGAACGTGCCGCCGCCGATCTCGTCGACGAGCTCGCCGAGCGTAACGCCGAACGCGGTCTCGAACAGCCCGCCATATCGGATGTTGCCGGCGAGCTGGATTGGCATCGTGCCGCGCGAGCGGCCCATGCCGAAATCGGCATAGGCCTTGGCGCCGTTGTCGAGGATGAAGGGGATCGCCGCGAACGACAGCACGTTGTTGATCACGGAGGGGCGGCCGAACAGGCCCTTGTGCGCCGGCAGCGGCGGCTTTGCCCGCACGATGCCGCGGCGGCCCTCGAGGCTCTCCAGCAGCGAGGTCTCCTCGCCGCAGACATAGGCACCGGCGCCGACGCGGACCTCGAGATCGAACTCATGTGCCGAGCCGCCGATGCGCGTGCCGAGGTAGCCGGCGCACCGGGCCGCCGTGATTGCCGCATTCATCGCTTCGACCGCGTGCGGATATTCCGAGCGGATGTAGATGTAGCCCTTGGTGGCGCCGACCGTGATGCCAGCAATCGTCATGCCCTCGATCACGACGAAGGGATCGCCTTCCATGATCATGCGGTCGGCGAAGGTGCCGCTGTCGCCCTCGTCGGCGTTGCAGACGATGTATTTGCGATCGGCGCTGGCCTGCGCCACGGTCTTCCACTTGATGCCGGTGGGGAAGCCGGCGCCGCCGCGGCCGCGCAGGCCCGAGGTAGTGACGTCGGCGAGGATCTGGTCGGAGGTCAGCCTCAGCGCCCGCTCCAGGCCCTTGTAGCCGCCATGGGCGCGGTAGTCGACGACCGAGCGCGGATCGATCACGCCGCAGCGTGCGAAGGTGAGGCGGGTCTGCCGCTTCAGCCAGGGGATCTCGTCCGTGACGCCAAGCCGCAGCGGATGCTGGCCGTTGCCGGCCATCGCATCGAGCAGCGACGCGACGTCGGAGACGGTGACCGGACCGAACGCGACGCGGCCCTGCGCGGTCGCCAGTTCCGCCATCGGCTCCAGCCAGTAGAGCCCGCGCGAGCCGGTGCGCACGATCTCGACCGCAACGCCGCGCTTGGCCGCGGCCTGCTCGAACGCCAGCGCGACTTCGTCGGCGCCGACGGCGACCGCACCGGCATCGCGGGAGATGAAGATCCGCATCGTCATCGCTGCGCCTCCGCAACCAGCGCGTCGATCCGCGCCTCGTCGAGCCGGCCGATCACGCGGCCGTCCAGCATCGCCGAGGGCGCGGTGGCGCACAGGCCGAGGCAGTAGATCGGCTCCAGCGTCACGCGCTCGTCGGCGGTGGTGTTGCCGAGGGCAACGCCGAGTTTCGCCTCCGCGCGTGCGGCCAGCGCATCGCCGCCGGCGGCCTGACACGCCTCGGCGCGGCAGAGCTTCAGGACGTGGCGTCCGGCCGGCTGCTTGCGGAAGTCGTGGTAGAAGGTGAACACGCCGTGCACCTCGGCGCGCGACAAATTGAGGGCCTGCGCGACCATCGGGACCGCCGGCTCCGGCACGTAGCCGAAGACCTCCTGCAGCGCGTGCAGGATCACCAGCGTGGCGCCCTCCAGGGCGGCATGTTCGGCGATGATTTCAGCGCCGCGCGCCTCGTCCCAGGGTTCGTATCCCGATGTCATTCGCGATTCTCACGATCAGATTTTTTGCTTCCTCCATAGAGTTGGAATCGCTCGAAACATCAATAAAGCTGTCTCATGCGGCGATTGCGAAAGGCGATTAATAGCGTTGTGCGATCGGTTGATTTGTGATCGCAATAATGATGGGAAATCACGGACTTCGGGCGCGCTTTGGGATTACGGATCGCCCCGCGATCGTGCTACTTGTGACTGCATCGGGACACCGTTTTTCTGATGGGGTTTGATACCTTGATCGACAAGCTTGAACTTCTGCTGGCGCTGGCCAAGGAGCGTCATTTTGGCCGGGCTGCGGAAGCCTGCGGCGTCACCCAGCCGACCATGTCGACCAGTCTCAAGCAGCTCGAGGAGATCCTCGGCGTCATGCTGGTGCAACGCGGCTCCCGCTTCCAGGGATTCACGCCGGAAGGTGAACGGACCCTTGATTGGGCGCGGCGCATTGTCGGCGATGCCCGGGCGATGCGGCAGGAGATCAACAGCCTCAAGGACAAGCTGTCGGGCGAGATCCGGATCGCGGCGATCCCGACCGTGCTCGGCATGGTGGCGTCGCTGACAACGCCGTTCCGGGCACGCCATCCCGACGTGCGCTTCCGCATCCAGTCCTGCACCTCGGCGGATGTGCTCGGCCTGCTGGAAAATCTCGAGGTCGATGCCGGGCTGACCTATATCGAGAACGAGCCGATCGGCAAGGTACGCACCATCCCGCTCTACAACGAGAGCTACCGCCTGCTGACGGCGCCCGACGCGAAGTTCGGTGACCGCAAGGAGGTGACGTGGAAGGAGGTCGGCACCGTGCCGCTCTGCCTGCTCACGCCCGACATGCAGAACCGCCGCATCATCGATCGCGCGCTGACCTCGGTCGGCGCCGAGGTGACGCCGACGCTGACCTCGAACTCGCTGCTCGTGCTCTACACCCATGTGAAGACCGGCCGCTGGGCGAGCGTGATGCCGGCCAAGCTTGCCGAGACGCTCGGGCTCGCCAACGCCGTCCGCAGCATTCCGATCGTGGACCCCCTGGTGAACTACAGCATCGGCATGGTGATCCCGCAACGCGATCCGATGACGCCGCTGATCGCCGCATTGGTGCAGGTTGCGCGCGAGGTCGCGCCGACGCTGGAGACGGCGTAGCCCGCGCCATCGGCCGACGCTCTTTCTTCACGGTTCCCTTCCGAGACGATCGCCAGACCAGTCGCGCCGCGCGTTTGCCGCTTTGTTGCCTGCTTTGGAAGCATCGCGCCGCTTGGTGCGGTCAACGCGGTAATAATGGAACTCCCCGACGACTCGGCGGTTTCATTGCGGCGTCCCGATCAGCGAGCAGGAGCTGCCTTGAATCGTCGTCAACTCCTCCATGGATCGGCCGTTTTGCCGGCACTGATGCTTTCACCGTGGCGCAACGCCGCAGCCGCGGCTGATACCTTGGACACGCCGTTCAATCCATCCATGGTGCGGGAACTTGCCCGCAATCTCGCCAGCAAGTCGTTCGAGGCGCCGGACGAGACGCTGCCCGGCGGCCTGAAGGATCTGACATACGATCAATACCGCTCGATCCGCTTCTCGCCGGAGCGGGCGCTGTGGCGCGATGCGAAGCTGCCGTTCGAGGTGCAGTTCTTCCATCGCGGCTTCTTCTACAGGAACAAGGTCACCATCTTCGAGGTCGCCGACGGCAAGGCCAACGCGATCCGCTACAACAAGGACAATTTTTCGTTCGGGCCGAACGTGCCTGCGTTCACCGACGGGGATCTCGGCTTTGCCGGATTTCGCATCCACGCGCCGATCAACAAGCCGGACTATCAGGACGAGGTCTGCGTCTTCCTGGGGGCGAGCTATTTCCGCGCCGTCGCCGCCGGCGAGACCTACGGTCTGTCGGCGCGCGGTCTGTCGATCGACACCGGCGAGGCCAAGGGCGAGGAGTTTCCGTTCTTCAAGGCGTTCTGGCTCGAGCGGCCGGTGCCCAACGCGACCGCGCTCGTCATTCATGCCTTGCTCGACAGCAAGAGCTGCGCGGCGAGCTATCGTTTCACCATCCGGCCGGGCAAGACCACCGTCTTCGACGTCGAGGCCTCGCTCTATCCGCGCGCCGATCTCGAGCACGCCGGCCTCGCGCCGATGACGAGCATGTTCTTCTTCGGGCCCAATGACCGCAACGATGTCGATGACTTTCGACCGTCCGTGCATGATTCCGACGGGCTTGCGATCTACAACGGCAAGGGCGAGAGCCTGTGGCGCCCGCTGAGCAATCCGCGCGATCTGCAGATCTCGACGTTCCAGGACGTCAATCCGCACGGTTTCGGTCTGATGCAGCGGGAGAAGAATTTCTTCGCCTATCAGGACATCGAATCCCGCTTCGAGATGCGCCCAAGCCTGTGGGTCGAGCCGATCGGCGACTGGGGCGAGGGCGCGGTCATCCTGTTCGAGATCCCGACCAAGGAGGAGATCCACGACAATATCGCCGCGTTCTGGCGGCCGAAGGCGCCGCTGAAGGCCAAGAGCGAGACCAATCTCACCTATCGCCTGCATTGGGGGCCGGACGCGCCAAAGCCGCATTCGCTGGCGCGCTTCACGCGCACCGGGATCGGTGCGCGTGGCGAAGGCGGCAAGCTGTTCGTGCTCGACCTGTTCGGCGACAATCTGAAGGGCATCGATCCCGACAGCGTCAAGGGCGTGGTGACGGCCGATAAATCCGAGGTCACCAACATCGTCACCCAGCCAAATCCGAATACCGGCGGGTGGCGGCTCAGCTTCCAGTGTGCCGTCAAGAAGGAGCCGATCGAGCTGCGGGCGCATCTGGCCCGGGATGACAAGCCGCTTTCGGAGATCTGGGTCTATCGATGGGCGCCATAGTCACGTCGCCTGACGCCGATGTCGCGCGCGCGGCCGACGGTTTTCTGCCGCGCGAGAGCCCGCTTGCGATGTCCGCGGCCGATCTGGGCCGGCCGCCGCGCGCGGTGGGCAAGCCGGTGTCGGTGGGGAGAGGCATGACGATGCGCCGCGCTTCCGTCCTGGTGCTGACGGCGGCGCTGACCGGCGCGGGGGCCTACGAGATGTACATGGTGGTCCAGGTCGGCGGCGTGACGATCATGGAAGGCATGGTGCTCGTGCTGTTCGTCGCGCTGCTCGCCTGGATCGCCTTTTCGTTCGCGTCGGCGCTCGCGGGGTTTTTCGTTCTGCTGCGGCGCCAGGGCAACGCCTTGCCGATCCGCGACGACGGCCCGTTGCCGGAGGTTGCGAGCCGGACTGCGGTGCTGCTGCCGACCTACAATGAGGACCCGCATCAACTGATGGCGCGGCTGCGCGCCATTTACGAGTCGATCGCGGCGACCGGGCAGGCCGAACGCTTCGACTGGTTCGTGCTGAGCGACACCCGCGACCCCGATATCTGGATCGCCGAGGAGCAGGCGTTCCTCGACCTGTGCGAGGCCTGCGGCGCCGGCCGGCTCTACTACCGGCACCGTGCCGACAACGTTGCGCGGAAGTCCGGCAATATCGGCGAGTGGATCACGCGGTTCGGCGGCGCCTACCAGCACATGATCGTTCTCGACGCCGACAGCCTGATGTCGGGCGACACCATGGTGCGGATGGTTCATGCCATGGAGCAGCATCCGCAGGCGGCGCTGATCCAGACGCTGCCGGTGATCGTCAATGCGCGCAGCCTGTTCAGCCGGCTGCAGCAGTTTGCCGGCCGGCTGTACGGGCCGATGATCGCTGCCGGCGTCGCGTGGTGGCACGGCTCCGAAGGCAATTATTGGGGCCACAATGCCATCATCAGGATTGCGGCCTTCGCCGAGCAGGCCGGCCTGCCTGAACTGTCCGGACGCAAGCCGTTCGGCGGCCACATCCTGAGCCATGATTTCGTCGAGGCGGCGCTGATGCGGCGCGCCGGCTGGGGCATCTACATGGCGCCGACGCTCGGCGGCAGTTTTGAGGAGGTGCCGCCGTCGCTCCTGGATTTCGCCGCGCGCGACCGGCGCTGGTGCCAGGGCAATCTGCAGCATCTCGCCGTGCTGCGCACGCGCCATTTGCACTGGATTTCGCGGCTGCATTTCATGACCGGGATCGGCTCCTACATCACCGCGCCGCTCTGGCTCTCGTTCCTGCTGCTCGGAATCCTGATCTCGTTGCAGGCGCGCTTCATTCTTCCGGAGTATTTTCCGAAGGGTTTTGCGCTGTTTCCCAACTGGCCGGCACAGGACCCCGTGCTCGCCGCCTGGGTGTTCGGTCTGACGATGGCGCTGCTGATCGTGCCGAAGCTGCTCGGTTTTGTTTTGCTGCTGACCAGGCGGGATACGCGCAGGCAATTCGGCGGCGGGTTTCGGGCGCTTTCAGGTGTGATTGCCGAGCTCTTGATCTCGGCGATGATCGCACCTGTCATGATGGTGTTCCAGTCGATCGCCGTCGTCGAGATCCTGCTCGGCCGCGACGCCGGCTGGCAGACGCAGCGACGCGACGATGGCGAGGTCGAGCGGCGCGAGTTGTACCGCAAATACGGCGTCCCGACCGCGTGCGGCGTCGCGATGGCGGCAGCCGCATACGCGGTGTCGTTGCCGCTGCTGCTGTGGATGTCGCCGGTGATCGTCGGCCTGCTGTTTGCGATCCCGATCGGGGCCTGGACGGCGAAGCCGGCGCTGCGCGCGCTGTTCGTGACGCCGGAGGAGGCAAAGCCGCCGGCCGTGCTGGTGCGCGCCAACGAGCTCGCGTCATCGCCTGCACACGCGCCCGCGCCGGCGCTCGCGACGTTGCGGCAGGATGCCGGATTGCGGCATCGTCATCTCTCGGCGCTGCCGCCGGCGCGGCGCTGTGGCCCCGGCCAGATCGATCTTCACCTTGCGCTGGCGCGCGCCCGGATCGAGGCCAGCGAGAGCTTTGACGAGGCGGTCGACCATCTGACGCCGCGCGAGACGCTCGCGATCCTCGGCGATCCGGCGTTGCTGGAGGAGGTGCTGGCGAAGTAGTTTGGTTTACGCCGCCCGGGACAGCTTGGCCTGCGTGCGCGGGTCGCGCGGCAGGGTAATGCGGACCACGGTGCCGACGCCGAGCTTGGAGCGCAGCCGCATGGTGCCGCCGTGCAGGTTGGTCAGCGAGCGCGCGATCGCCAGCCCGAGGCCGGAGCCCTGGTAGGATTTGGTGAGCTGGCTTTCGACCTGCTCGAACGGCTTGCCGAGCCGCCGCAGCGAGTCCGGCGCGATGCCGATGCCGCTGTCGGCGATCAACAGCACGATCGAGTCGTCGAGCATCTGGCCGCGCACCAGCACGCGGCCGTTGTCGGGCGTGAATTTCACCGCGTTGGACAGCAAATTGACGATGATCTGCTTGACCGCGCGGCGATCGGCGACCACCGAGATCGTGCTTTCGATATCCGACTCCAGCGACAGCCCCTTGTGCTCGGCGCGGCCGGACACCACCCGGAGCGACTCGGCGAGGATGCCGGAGAGGTCGAGCGGCTCCATGTCGAACTTCATGCGGCCGGCCTCGATCTTCGACATGTCGAGGATGTCGTTGATCACATCGAGCAGGTATTTTCCCGAGGTCAGGATGTCGTGGCAGTATTCCTGGTACTTGTCCGAGCCGAGTTGGCCGAACAGGCCAGAGCCCATGATCTCGGAGAAGCCGATGATGGCGTTGAGCGGCGTGCGCAGCTCATGGCTCATATTGGCGAGGAATTTCGACTTCGCGGCGTTGGCGACCTCGGCGCGGGTCTTCTCCTGGGCATATTTCGCGGCGAGGTCGACCAGCTCGGCGGCCTGCCGCTCCAGTTCGGCCTGCGAGCGTTTCAGGTCGATCACCGTGGCGCGCAGCCGCAGATCGTTCTCGACCAGCTTCTGCTCGTGCGCCTTGATGCGGGTGATGTCGGTGCCGACCGAGACGTAGCCGCCGTCCTTGGTGCGGCGCTCGCTGATGTGCAGCCAGCTGCCGTCGTCGAGCTGGGCCTCGAAGGTGCGCGCGCCGGGCGCCGGCACGCCGCTCTCGTGCAACTTCGTGCGCACCTCCGGCATGCTGCCGACCTCGATCACGGTCTCGTAGGAGGTGCCGGGGATCACCGCGGAATCGGGCAGCTTGTGCAGCCGCTGGAAGTGCGAGTTGCAGAGCACCAGGCGGTCGTCGGCATCCCACAGCACGAAGGCCTCCGGAATGGTCTCGATCGCGTCGCGCAGGCGCAGATCGGCTTCGACCGACTTTTCCGCGAGGCTCTTCTGCTCGGTCACGTCGATTGCGATGCCGATCAGATGCAGGCCGCTGTCGGCCGCGGCATGGCTGAGCTCGCAGCGCACGCGCAGCCAGATCCAGTGGCCGCCGACATGCTGCATGCGGAAGCTCTGGTCGATGTGGTCGATCTTGCCGGAGATCAGCTGGTCGGCAATGTCGAACAGGTTGATGTCGTCGGAATTCACCAGCGCATTGACCTCGCCGAAGGTGAGCAGGTCGTTGCGGCTGTCGAGCCCGAGCAGGGTGAACATCGACTGCGACCAGAAGATGCGGCCGCGCGATAGGTCCCAGTCCCACAGCCCGCAGCGGCCGCGGTTGAGCGCGGTGTCGATCCGGCCGCGCACGGCGTCGTTGATCAGATCGCCCTCGCGGGCGCGGGTCGACTGCCAGTGGAAGGCGAAGCCGAGGATCAGCACCACGAAGCTCGTGGTCGCCGACAGCGTGATCGAGAGCGCGGCATCCGATCCCCAGATCGGCTCGTTCATCTCCTGGATCACCACGACCTGGCCGGGCAGCGACTTGACGAGCCGCGAGATCGCCAGCGCGCTCGAGCCATTGGGCAGCGTCATGTCGCTGACCACGCCCTGCTGGCCGGGCGCAACCATCAGCTGCGCGGTGGAGACGATATCGAGGATACGATCGTTCTCGCCGAGGCCGTCGATCGGCACGCGGGCCAGCACGCGGTGATCGGCGCTGGTGATGATGACGTGGCGGCCGTAGGCGATGCCCCAGGACGGAATGAGGTCGGGCAGCAGTTCCTGCATGTGCTCGATATTGGCCAGCCGGTCGCGGCGCACCGAGGTCAGGCGGTCGAGACGTTCGGCGAGAATGTCGGACAGCGCGGCGAGGTCGCGCTTCATCGAGCCGCGCTTCTGCCGGGTCTGGTCGACCACCTGCACGAAGGCGCCGAGGCAGATCGTGATCAGGAACGCGATGATCAGCGTAGGAACAGCGCGGCGCAATGCAGGCTCGGCCGTCAAGAGCCTGTGATAGGCCGGTTTCGCGATCGACTGCGCCAATCCCTTGATCGAATCGGATTGGACGCACGCGTTCGCTGCATGCGCGCGCGCCATGCCTTAGACCCCCACTCTAAGCTGCTGTTTTACCCGGTCCGGATGCTCCCCACGCTGCATCCGAATCATGATGATTTGAATCCAGATTTCGCAGGCTGTCGAGAGTCAACGATTCGTTAATGCGAAATAATTCTTGCTCAATACAGAATCGGTAGTCGCTAATTGAGTCCGAACCAAGAACGACTCCGTAAAATTACAGACGTCTTTGTTTGAGCATGATCTCTTCGGAAAACCGCCTCGCACTTTACCGGATCATGCTCGTGCCGGTTCGGCGTGGCTGATCACGCGCTTGATGGTCGGGAAGGCGCGGCGCAGCGCGCGTTCGATCTCGTCGACGCCATCGTGCACCTTGATCACACTCATCGACGGTACTGCGCGGCAGTGGAAGTTGACGATCTCGCCGGCCTCGGTGTCGCGGACCCGCACATTATGGATGTCATGGATGGCGCCGCCGGCGGCGAAGCCGGTCAGCGCCGCCTTGATGGCCTCGACGCGCTCGGGCGCGGCGTCGGTTCCGAGCGGCAGTTCGGGCTCGAGCGGCTCGATATGGGTGTCGACCTCGACATCCTCGCCGAAATCCTCGCGGATCGCGCGCTCCAGATCGTGGGCGATGGCATGCGCGGCCTCCAGTTCCATCTCGCCGTCGACCTCGAGGTCGATGCTGACGGTCAGCTTGCCGCCGAGATCGTGCACGGTGACATGGTGGATGGCGAGGCCGGAGTTGCGCGCGATCACCATGATGCGCTCGCGCACGCTCTCATTGTCGCGCGCGACCGGAACCGCGGTGAAGGTGAGGTCGGCATCGCCGAGCGCCTTCGACACCGCCTGCTGCGCCCTGCGCTTGATCTCCTCGACGCGGTCGATCGGGTAGGTGCGCGGCACGGTGGCGATCGCATCGATGAAATGGGTCGCGCCGACCATGCGGACGCGCAGGCGATCGACGCCGAGGACGCCTGATACCGCCTTGATCGCGGCGGTGGCCTTTTCCTGCGCGCCCTCCGGGGCGCGGTCGAGCAGGGTCTCGACGGTCTCGCGCGCCATGCGCAGGCCGAGCAGGGCGATCATCACCGCGACCGCGATCGCAGCCGCCGCATCGCCCCACCAGAAGCCGAACGCGGCCAGCACGAGGCCGACGATGACGGCCGCGGATCCCATCACGTCGGAGGCAAAATGCAGCGCGTCGGCGGCGAGCGCCTGGCTCTTGGTGTCGCGCGCCGCGCGGTGCAGCGCGCGGGCGCGCCACAGGTTGACGGCGATGTCGAGCACGAGCACGACGAACGGAACGGCCGAGATCGACGGCGGCGGCGATCCCTCGCGCAGATGGCTGTAGGCCTGCACCAGGATGCCGCCGGCCAGCACGTAGAGCAGGGCGATGATGAACAGCGCCGAAACGCTCTCGAATTTGCCGTGGCCGTAATGATGCTCGGCATCCGCCGGCTGGTCCGATACCCGCACCACCGCCCAGGTGATGATGGTGGCGACGAGGTCGATCGTCGAGTGCAACGCCTCGGAGATCAGCGCCAGCGAGCCGATCGCGACGCCGACGACGAATTTGGCGGCCGCCATGCTGCCGCTGGCGAGGATCGAGATGGCGGCGACGGACGTCTTGCTGCTGGATGCGCTGGTGGAGTTCATGCGCGGCTGTCTAGCAGGGAGGCGGTGAACTTCAAGTGTCGTCAGCGACACGCTATCGCAACTCACTTGCAACAGCCTCCGTGTTGCGAACTATTCCGAGTCCAGACGCGCATTTGCGCGGGCCGACGGTCGCGCCAACAGCGCGCCGTCGTCCCGGCGCCGGGACGGACGACGCTGGGGATCATTCTGACTCAACAAACTCGGCCATCAGTCCCGTCATCCTGAGGTGCGAGCCCCTTTGGCGAGCCTCGAAGGATCGACGGCCACCAGCGGGGCCGATTCATCCTTCGAGGCTCGCCCGGCAGCGCAATTGCGCTGCCGGGCGAGCACCTCAGGATGACGGTGTTGGTTAAGTCCATTGGCCATCAAGATGCGGCTCCACATTCTCGCGACATGAATTGCCCGAGTTTTGTCTGTCGTTCCGCTCTCTGAAAACAGAGGGCGCAGGGAATGCCGGGGGCGCGCTGCACCCGCGGTCTCGTGTGCCAATGGGTAGAAAGTGACGCACACGAGCATACAGGTTCAGCGGAGGCACTCCGGCATTCCCTGCGCGATGGTTTTACGGCCTATACGTGCTCACCCCGGCGAGACTGGGCTTTGTTGTCACCGCCTTCGCAAAAACGCTTGCGCGTTTTGCGAGAGGACACCTGCCACTAGGGCGTCAGGCCTGCACGATTTCACCGTCCGCTGCGGCACGTTCGTCTCGTGCGCCGCAGCGGCCACCGCATCTCACCGCAACGTTCGTGACGATCGCGAAGCGCCCCTCGATCGGGTGAGACCGGCGCACCATAGGATAATTTTCCGTTCGTGTAAACCGAAATATTTTTGCGATGAGGGCTTGACGGATTTTGCCGGTGACTTGCCCGTCGTGTCGAATGCGCAACACTTCGGGCGACGGCTGCGTCTAGAGCATTTTCCGATCTGGCGGAATCGAAAGGGATTCCCTTCCGGGGCAAATCGTGATTCACCCTGAGGGCTGGTGATGGAGGCCAGCCCCCATGGCTAAACCCCTCTCGCCGGATCTTCGCCTTCGCATTGTTCGGGCCGTGGAAGATGAAGGCATGAGCTGTCGGGGCGCCGCCGGCCGGTTCGGCGTGGCGCCGTCGACAGCGATCGAACTGGTCAGCGAGTGGCGAAGCACCGGCGCCTGTGAGGCGGGAGCGCAGGGTGGCGACCGGCGTTCGGCTCGGATCGAGGGGCATGCTGCAGAGATCCTCTCCCTGGTCGAGGCTACGCCTGACATGACGCTGGCCGAGATCGCCGATCATCTCTTCAAAGTCCACGGCGAGCGTTTCGCGCCGAGCGTGGTCTGGCGGTTCTTCGATCGCCGCAACATCACGTTCAAAAAAAACATCGCACGCCAGCGAGCAGGATCGGCCGGACGTCGCCGCTGAACGCGCGGCGTGGAAGGCATCCCAGCCTGAGATCGACATCCACCGGTTGGTGTTCATCGACGAGACCGGAGCCTCGACCAAGATGGCGCGGCTCTATGGCCGTTCGCCGTACGGCCAGCGCTGTGTTGCAGCGCTCCCGCATGGTCATTGGAAGACGACGACCTTCGTCGGCGCGCTCAGGGCGACTGGCATGACGGCGCCGATGGTCCTCGATGGCCCCATGGATGGTTCGGCGTTCGAGGCTTACGTGACGCAAGTCCTCGTGCCGACACTCAGGCCCGGCGACATCGTGGTGATGGACAATCTCGCAGCACACAAGCGGGCCGAGGTCGGCATCGCAATCGATGCAGCGGGCGCTCGGCTCCTCTATCTGCCGCCTTATTCGCCCGACCTCAATCCGATCGAAATGGCCTTCGCCAAGCTCAAAGCCGCCCTTCGAAAGGCGGCCGCCAGATCTATCGAGGCTTTGGTCAACGCTATCGCCCTCGCCTTGGCCGCCTTCACCGCCCAAGAGTGTCTGAACTTCTTCGCCGCTGCCGGCTATGATCGCGTCTGATCAGAATCTGCTCTAGCAGGCTGTTCGGACAAGGACGATATGACAGCACACCGACGGGGTCGAAACGACACGCTTCAGTAGCGGAGCTACGCAGCTTTAGCCTGACGTAAACGGACATTGCCGAGGGGCCTTGACGTCAGTCTTGGCCGGCATGTGCCCGCAGGCGCACCTTACCGCTTCCGGTTCAGTATCCTCGCGGGGTACGATGGGCCGTCTCGAACGCGGGGGCGGTCAAGAGCATTTCAGCTGATGAGGTTGCGGCGATGCGTGCAGTCTCTGCTGTCCCGGAGGAGCGGCCTCTCACCCTTGTGACTTTACCGCCCAGCCGGACGCAGAGACGGCTAGCCCTTGGCGTCGTGCTCGCCTCGCTGGTTGCGTTCTCCATCGTGGCCGGGCCGCTCTCGACCTTCCAGCTTCCGCGGATCGATGCCTTCGTCCCGTGCTATGGCACGGCGATTGTCGTGAATGACTTGATCACCGCGGTGCTGCTGCTCAACCAGTCCGCCATCTCGCGTTCGCGGGCCACCCTTGCCGTTGCGAGTGCGTATCTCTTCGCAGGACTTATGGTCATCCCGTGGCTGCTGACCTTTCCGGGGGTGTTCGCCCCGGGCGGCCTGCTGGGCGCGGGACTACAGAGCACGGCTTGGCTCTCGGTGCTGCGGTACTTCGGTTTTCCTGCCTTCATCATCGGATACGCGCTTCTCAAGGATGCCGATCCGCCCAAGGGATCGTGGGAGGGCTCGGTGGGCGCGACCATCCTCTCGCACGTCGCGATGTCCACGGCCATCGTGTGCATCGCGACCGTTCTGGTCATCGCGAGCGATGCGTATTTGCCTGCGATCGCAATCGATCGGGTGCATTTTTCCACCTTCTGGCGTTATCTTGCCAGTTGCCTCATCGTGTGGTGCGCGGTTGCAATCACCTTGCTCTGGTTCCGCCGGCTGTCGGTGCTCGATCTGTGGCTGATGGTGGCCCTTTGCGCGTATGCAATCGAGATCTACTTGAGCGCGTTTGTCGGTCCGGCGCGATTCAGTGCTGCCTGGATCGCGGCCCGAATCTTCGCGTTCGTGTCCAGCATCCTGGTGCTCTCCGTCCTGCTGCATGAGATAACCACGCTTTACACGCAACTGCTGCGCGCGGTCCTGGCGCATCGTCGCGAGCGCGAGGCGCGACTGTTAACCGGCGACACGGTCTCGGCTTCAATTGCGCACGAAATCAAACAGCCGCTGACGGCGATTGCGGCCAGTGCGAAGGCCGGACTGAATTGGCTCGATCGTGTCGATCCCGACCCTAACGTCGATCGTGCCAGAGACGCATTGCGGCGCGTCGAGGCCGCCGGACAGAGTGCGGACGCCGTCATCGAAAATATCCGGGCGCATTTCAAGGTGGGTGCGCGGACCCACACTTCGCTCGATATCGACGATGTCATTCAGGGAGCGCTGGCCGCCGTTCGCGACAGATTACGGATGCATCGGGTCGCCGTTCGCGCCGATCTTCACGGACTGCTGCCACGGATAACAGGCGAACGGATTCAGCTGCAACAAGTGCTGGTGAATTTGATGACGAACGCGATCGACGCAATGGCCATGACGAATGGGGAGCGGGTGCTCTCCATCAGCTCCGAAGTGCGTGACTCCGGATATGTGATGGTGTCGGTGGAAGACACCGGGAATGGCATCGCGACCGATGCTGTGGATCGAATATTCAACCCGATGTTCACGACCAAGCCGGACGGCATGGGCATGGGGCTGTCGATCTGCCGGTCGATCATCGAGGCGCATCATGGGCGATTGTGGGTGACCCCCAATCGTGCCCGCGGCGCGATGTTTCACTTCACGGTGCCGATAGCTTCGGGAAGCGCATCCTAGAGCGCGGCGGGCCGCGATGGCAAAAAATGTGTGACCCAGCCGACACCGCAGTCCGGCGTTTTGATTGCAACTACTGTTGCCAACGCAAAAATGTCTGACTACGCTTTGCCCAGGTAGGCCCACATGGTCTTGCGGTCGGCAGCACGTTCATGCCCAAATTCCTTCGCATCGGAATCCATCAGTCGAACGTTTCCGGATACACGTCGAAGGCATGGTGCGTTCGACGGGTTGGCTCGACGGTTTTCCTGAAGTGGGGTGCCGTGGAGGTCCATGGCGTCGGCGCCGGGCGAAAGGTCTATTGGGCGCTCCCACCGAGGGACAAGACAATTCGTTGCGGCACGGTGGAGCGTGCCCAGGACTATGTAAAATCCGCAATCGCGCGGCGGCGCAGCCATCGCTATGAACCGCTGGCTGGAAATATCGCGAACCGGCGCCGCACCGCCGATCGTGACGCCGAGCTCAAGCAAGCGCTCGCCACCATCCTGTTCGTCGATATCGTCCGATCCACCGAAAAAGCCGCACGGCTCGGCGACTCGCGCTGGGCCCAGGTGATGAATCACTGTTATGCAGCCGTCCGCAGGGAGCTGAAGACCTTGCGCGGAAAGGAAGTGGTGACGACGGGAGACGGGCTGCTGGCGACGTTCCGCGCGCCGGCGGCCGGGGTCAGTTGCGCGACCGCGATCCGCGAGGCGGTGCGCACCTTGGGGCTCGAGATCAGGGTGGGGCTGCACGCGGGCGAATACCGGGTGAGCGGCGCGGAGGTGTTCGGTCTCGCGTTCCACATCGGCGCACGCGTCGCCGCGAAAGCGCGCGCCGGCGAAATTTTGGTCTCGAGCGCGGTCAAGGATCTGATGGCGCAATCCGGCATCCGCTTTAGGGATCGCGGCATTCACCAGCTCAAGGGCGTGCCCGAGCGATGGCGCCTGTACCGGGTCGAGCATTGAAGCGGATCGGTCCGTCGGATGGGTAGAACGAAGGCGGAAGCGAAACCCGTTGCCTCACTATGCTCGCAGGTCGATGTCGTGAAGGGCAATCCGCGTCTCGCGCGCCAGGTTGATCAGGAACGGGCAAAGCAGGATGAGCGCGCCAATGAACAGCAGGGCGCATGATCCGTGCCGCGCCTCCGGGTTCTACTTGGCAGCCGCCGCGGCCTCTCTCGCCTTATCGAGCTTCTTGATATCCTCCGGCGACAATTTTGGTCGATCGATCGACAGCGTGATCCTGTTCAGCTTTCCGGTGAAATCGAAGGGCGTGCTGTAGTCGGCATCGGCAACCGGGCTCCCCGTGTCCGAGCCGATGTCGAGCGCTTCGTCCCACTGCAGGATGAAGGGGAGTGTGTGCTCCATCTTCTCCGTCGCTACGGCATTGCCGTCCACCTTGAGGACACCGGTGCCACCCTTTCCGATGCCGCTGTAATCGCCGAATGTCATCGTTGCGGCACCCAGCCCGTCATACTTGAAATCGAACTCGAGCACGTGCTTGCCCGGCGACAGGTCGGGACCTTCCCAGCGCACCCGCTTCAGATCAACCAGATTCCACAGGAACACCGGCTTGTTCTTCAGAACATAGAACCCATAGCCGCCAAATCGTCCGCCTTGCGTGATCAGCATGCCCTCGGCGCCGCCCTGCGGGATCTCGACCTCCGCCCGGAAATTGTAGGATGAGTTGAGAATGCTCGGAGCATCGCCATTGGGAGTGCCCGTCATCGCGCGCGTCCAGGTGAACGAGGTGCGGCCTGCGCTGAGGCTCGGACGCGGCGTGATGAGCCGGGCGGCTACCGACGAGTCGAGCGGCAGGACCTAGTACTTCCGCGCCTCCTTCCAGAACAGCGTCTGCAATTGCTTCAGCCGGTCGGGGTACTTGGCGGCGACGTCCTCGAACTGCGTCCAGTCGTTGCGGAGGTCGTAAAGCTCCCAGGAGTAGTCGAGCGGGCTCGGCAGCTTCGCCACGGTCACCCAGGGCGGCCGCAGAACCTTGGTGCTGGCGATCCAGCCATCGTTGTAGATGGCGCGATCGGCAAACATTTCGAAATACTGGGTCTTGTGCGTGGATGCGGCATTCGCGTTTTTGGCGTCGAACGTGTAGGTCAGGCTGACGCCTTCGATCGGACTCTGCTTGATGCCGTCGACGAATTGCGGCTGCTTGATCTTCGCCGCGTCCAGGATGGTGGGCACGATGTCGATCACATGGTGGAACTGGTGGCGGATGCCGCCCTTGTCCTTGATCACCTTCGGCCAGGAAATCGCCATGCCCTGGCGCGTCCCGCCGAAATGCGACACCACCTGCTTGGTCCAGGAGAATGGCGTATCGAATGCCCAGGCCCAGCCGATCGACATGTGGTTGTAGGTCCGGTCGGTGCCCCAGACGTCGTAGAAATACTTCAACTGATCTTCCACCGAGGGATTGATCTGATTGAACATCGCAACTTCGTTGGGCGTGCCGTTCGGCTGACCCTCCGCGCTCGTGCCATTGTCTCCATTGATGTAGATGATGAGGGTGTTGTCGAGCCTGCCCATCTCCTCGATGGCCCGAACGACGCGTCCGATCTCGTTGTCGCAATAGGCCGTGTAGGCGGCGAAGATGTCGGCCTGCCTCACGAACAGCTTCTTCTCGTCGTCGGACAGCTTGTCCCAGGTCTTGATCAGGTCATCCGGCCAGGGCGTCAGTTTTGCGTTCTGCGGAATGACGCCGAGCCGCTTCTGGTTGGCGAAGATGGTCTCGCGCAGCTTGTTCCAGCCCTGATCGAACAGGTGCATGTCACCGATCTTCTTCACCCACTCCTGGGTCGGGTGATGTGGCGCATGCGTCGCACCGGGCGCGAACTTGACCAGGAAGGGGGTGTCCGGCGACAGCGTATTCATCCGGTTCAGGTAGTCGATCGCGTCATCCGCCATCGCGGTCATCAGATTCCAGCCGGGCTTTCCCTGATAGGGGTAAATAGCCGTTGTATTGCGGACCAGATTGCCGGGCTGCCACTGGTTGGTGTCGCCGCCCATGAAGCCATAGAAATACTCAAAGCCCATTCCGATCGGCCATTGGTCGAAGGGGCCGGCCTGGCTCGATTGATATTCGGGGGTGTTGTGGTTCTTGCCGAACCACGCGGTGCGATAACCATTATCGCGCAGGATCCGGCCAACCGTCGCCTTGTCCTTGGTGATAACGCTGTCGTAGCCCGGATAGCCGGTCGCCTGTTCGGCGACCACGCCGTAGCCGACCGAATGATGATTGCGCCCGGTGATCAGGGCGGCGCGCGTCGGCGAGCAAAGTGCGGTGGAATGAAAATTGGTGAAGCGCAGTCCGTTCTCCGCGATGCGATCCAGCGTCGGTGTCGGAACCACGCCGCCGAACGTGCTCGGCACGCCATATCCGGAATCATCGGTGATGATCAGCAGGACGTTTGGCGCACCCTTCGGCGGCACGATGCGAGACGGCCAGTACGGCGTCGAATTGGTCGCGTCGCGCTCGATCTTGCCCCCGAACTTTTGTGGAGGAAACGGAAGCCGGTCACCGGGGATTGTGATCGTGGCGCCCGGTGAACCCGGGGTGCCGGTCGGCCCCTGTGCCAGCGCGGCCGTGCAAGTACCAATCAGGAAGCTTGATGCAATAGCGGCGATCCGGAAATTGGCCATTTTCATGCTCCGCAGTAGCGAGCGAACGAGCAAGGCAATTTTTCGATCGGATCACGGAAACGGCAGAATGTGTTGATCTGGATCAATATCGGCGGCCAGGGCAACTCTTGGAGGGCAACTGGGGTTGAGCAATCACCGCTCCGCCTCGCATACTCTCCATTCCATCGGAGGAATGGCGATGCAGTTGCGGAACTTTGGGCGGACCGGACTACAGCTCTCTACCCTGGGCTTCGGCTGCGGCGCGGTGGGCGGATTGATGGTGCGCGGCGATGCCGCCGATCAGGAGCGCACCGTCGCGCGCGCGATTGACGCCGGCGTCAACTACTTCGACACCGCGGTGCAGTACGGCAATGGCGAATCCGAAAAAAACCTCGGCCGCGTCCTGCACACGCTGAAGCCGGCCAACGTTGTCGTTGGCACCAAGGTGCGCTTACCGCCCGATCGCGTCGGCAGCGTCGCGGACACTGTCACGCAATCGCTCGAAGGCAGCCTCTCGCGCTTGCGGCGTGACCGGGTGGACATCTTCTATCTGCACAATCCGGTTACCGCTGATGGTGGCGCAGGGGCGCTGGGCGTCAGGCAGGTGCTGGACGAGGTGGTGCCCGCATTCGAGCGGCTGCGCCGGCAGGGCAAGCTCGACTTCCTCGGGATGACCGCGATCGGCGAGACGGCGGCGCTGCGAGAGGTGATCGATGCCGGAGTCTTCGATGGCGCGCAGGTGGTCTACAACATGCTCAATCCATCCGCCGCGGCCAGCTTGCCGCAAGACTATCCGGCGCAGGATTACGGGCGATTGTTCGATCACACAAAGGCTGCCGGCGTCGGTGTCGTGGGCATCCGCGTGCTGGCCGGCGGCGCATTGTCTGCCTCGGCCGAGCGGCATCCGATTGCGGGGCCGGCGCCCGAGCCGATCGGTTCGGCGATGAGCTACGATGCCGATATCGCGCGGGCAAGGCGCCTGATGCCGCTGGTCAAGGAAGGCTTTGCGACGAGCCTCACCGAAGCCGCGACGCGGTTCGCGCTGTCGCATCCGGCGGTCGGCACCATCCTGGTCGGCATGGCAACACCGCAGCAGTTCGACGACGCGCTGGCCGCGGCCGGGAAGGGGCCGCTGCCGCAGGCCGCGCTCGACCGGCTGTCGGAATTGCGCCAGGGGTTTGCGGGCGAAGCGCGGTGATGGCTGCGGGCTGCATGATGAGATCAGGTTTTGGCCGGAGCGGCATTGAAGGTTCACCTCTCCTTTGGGAGAGGTCGATTTGCGCAGCAAAATCGGGTGAGGGGTTATGGTCTATCGGGAGAGAAGAGCCCTCACCCGCCGCTTCGCCAAAGCCGAAGCTTCGCTTCGGCGTTCTTTTTTAGGACGGCCGCCGGAGGCGGCCTGTGCCTCTCCCCGACGGGAAGAGGTGAAGCGTCCGCCGCTACTCGCGCGGCGGCACGGTCCGCAGGTAGGCGACGATGGCGTCGAGATCGGCGGCCGACACGTTGGCGTAGTATTGAAAGCTCATCGGCGGCTTGAGCTTGCCGCCGTCCCTGGCGATGCCTTGCGTGATGGCGCGCTTGATCTCGTCGTCGGTCCAGTCCCCGATGCCCTTGCTCTTGCTCGCCGTGATGTTGCGGGAGACCGAGACGCCCCACGGGCCGTGAAATTCGTTGCCGCCGGCGCCCAGCCGGTCGGCAAACGCTTGCGGCTGCCACGGCGTGTGGCACTCCATGCACAGCCCAACGGTCGCGAGATAGAAGCCTCGCGCAATCTTGTCGTTCAGCATCGCGTCGGTGTACGGCGTCTCGCCGCCCGGCGGGATCTCGTGCCGCTGCGCCGTCTTGTAGATCGGCGCCGGCACCGCATTGCTGACCGGCTTGAGTGTGCGTAGATAGGCGATGACCGCATCGAGATCGTGCTCGGTCATGATCTCGTAGAAGCCGCTCGGCATCACGGCGACCTGCGCACCGTTGCGCTTGATGCCCTTGCGCAGCACCTGCCTGAGCTCGGCGTCGGTGTAATTGCCGATGCCGGTGTCCTTGTCCTGGGTGATGTTCGGTGCGGTGACCTTGAAGGCCGCCTCGTCCCAGGTCTGTCCGCCGGAAAGCGCCGTGTCGCCGACTTCGCGCGACGGCAGGATTTCTCCGGACGGCCCTCGGCGCGTATGGCAGTTGCCGCAGATCAGGATGCCGTTGACGAGATAGTCGCCGCGCGCGACCAGCTCCGATTGCAGGCCGGCGGCGGAGGTAGCCACAGCGCTGCACAGCAGCCCCAGCAACGGCGCCAGCATCAGGGCCGTTGATCGAACCAGAGGCCGCGAGGTGCGTGCAATCACCGCGCGGGCCTCGCGACGCATTTTCTGGTGCGCGGTCTGGCGTTCAGCCCGGCGATCTCGCCGCCGGTCACCTGCTTGACCCTGCCTTTGCCGCAGCTGCCGTCGTCGACCAGCAGGACCATTCCAGGCGCCATCTGGCCTTCGGGAGGCTCCTCGAGGACGATTGGCGCGCTGTTCGGGAAGCCGGCGGTTTGCGCCCAGCAGGTGCCGCCGGCGAGGAGTGAAGCACCGAGAACGAGGATTGCAGCCGCGCGCCTTGCCATGGTCCACCTACCGGGCGGAGTTTTCGCGCGCATACTGCACCGGCGCGCGGCGGCTTGCCACCGCCAAATCCGCTACAGCGTCACCACGATCTTGCCGAGGTGCTGGTTCGCCTCCATGTGGGCGAACGCCGCGCCGATGTCGGCGAATTTGAAGACCTTGTCGATCGGCAGCTGCAGCTTTCGCGCCTCCACCGCCGGCCAGATGTCCTTGCGCACTTCGTCAAAGATCTCGCGGATCTCCTCGATCGTGCGGGTGCGGAAGGTGACGCCGATATACTGGATGCGGCGCGCCGCGTGCAGGTCGAAGTTGAAGTCGCCGTGGGTGCCGCCGAGCCGGCCGACATTGACGATGCGGCCCTTGACCCTGGTGGCCTTCAGATTCTGGTTGGCGACCGGGCCCGACACCTGGTCGACGATCAGGTCGACGCCTTCGCCGCCGGTCGCCTGCAGCACCTGATCGACCCAGCCGGGATCCTTCGAGTCCACCGCGAGGTCGGCGCCGAACTCCTTCAGCCGGCCGCGGCGCATCGCATCGGTCGACGAGCCGATCACCAGCTTTGCGCCTTTCAGCCTTGCGATCTGCATCGCCATCAGCCCGACGCCGGAGCTCGCGCCCTGGATCAGCACGCTCTGGCCCGCCTGCAGCGCGCCGTTGGTGACGACGGCATTATGCATCGTCGCCAGCGCGACAGGCAGGGTGGCGGCCTCGTCGAAATTCATGTTCGAGGGCGCGCGGAACAGGCGGCCGTGATCGGCCAGCGTGTATTCGGCAAACGCCGCGCCGCCCGAGCCCATGATGCGGTCGCCGACCTTGACGCCCTTGGCGTCGGGCCCGAGCTCGGCGACCTCGCCGGCCCATTCCATGCCGAGCACCGTGCCGACGCCGCCGGCGGCGCCATGGACGTGGCCCTTGGTCATGCCGAGATCGGCGCGGTTCAGCCCGCAGGCATGAACCTTCACCAGCACCTGCGTGCCCTTCGGCGTGGGCTTTGCGACGTCTGATATTTCGGGGCCGTTGGCGCCGTACACATAGGCTTTCATGGGCTTGTTCTCGTTTGTGTCGTCTGACGCGAATTAATTTTTAGTTCCGTCATCCTGAGGTGGCCGCTTCTTCAGCGGCCCTCGAAGGATGAACGGCCCGGCCGGTGGCCGTCGATCCTTCGAGGCTCGCAAGAGCTCGCACCTCAGGATGACGGGGATGGTTTGCTCAGCTTGCTCGGTGTCATCACCCGGCTTGACCGGGTGATCCAGTATTCCAGAGACGCCGGTGATAGAAGCGAGAGGCCGCGGCGTACTGGATCGCCCGGTCAAGCCGGGCGATGACAACGGTAGATGAGGGCAAAGCTTCATATTCTCTCAGGGTGACGGGTAACGCTTCGTCTTATTCCGCCGCCTGGCGCTTGGCGCCGGACATCATGCCGCCGAGCCGCGCGGCGATGATCGTCTCGGCCTCGTGCACGATGCGCGAGATCAGCTCGGCGCAGGAGGGGATGTCGTGGATCAGGCCCTGCACCTGGCCGGCCGACCAGATGCCCTCGTCGGCATCGCCTGACGCGTAGACCATCTTGCCGCGGGCGCCGGCGACGAGCTCGCGGACGTCCTCGAACTTGGCGCCTTCCTTCTCCATCTGCACCACCTTGGTCGAGATCGCGTTCTTGGCGACGCGCGAGGTATTGCGCATGGTGCGGAAGATCAGCTCGGTCTCGCGCTCGTCATTGGCGACGATGCGCTCCTTCACCAGCTGATGGATCGGGCTTTCCTTGGTGCACATGAAGCGCGTGCCCATGTTGATGCCGTCGGCGCCGAGCGCCAGCGCCGCGACCAGGCCGCGGGCGTCGCCGAAACCGCCGGACGCGATCATCGGGATTTTCACCCTGTCGGCGGCGGCGGGAATCAGGATCAGGCCGGGCGTGTCGTCCTCGCCGGGATGGCCGGCGCATTCAAAGCCGTCGATCGAGATCGCATCGACGCCCATGCGCTCGGCGGACAGCGCGTGGCGCACGCTGGTGCATTTGTGCAGCACCTTGATGCCGTGCTTCCTGAACTCGTCGACATGCTCCTGCGGCTTGTTGCCGGCGGTCTCGACGATCCTGATGCCGCTCTCGATGATGGCCTGGCGATACTCGGCATAGGGCGGCGGCTTGATCGCGGGCAGGATGGTGAGGTTGACGCCGAACGGCTTGTCGGTCAGCTCGCGGCAGCGCGCGATCTCCTTGCGCAGATCGTCCGGCGTCGGCTGGGTCAGCGCAGTGATCATGCCGAGCGCGCCGGCATTGGCGACGGCCGCGACCAGCTCCGCGCGCCCGACCCATTGCATGCCGCCCTGCACGATCGGGTGGTCGACGCCGAACATTTCGGTGAAGCGAGTCTTGATCATCCTGCCCTCGGTTTCCGCTCGAATTTTCCGTGCTGCGGACAAGCCGCGCGCGGTTTTTGAGTTTTCGAGCGGAAGGATGCAGTCCGATCCGGCAAAAGTCTATCCCGCGCGGGCGGCGCGCCCATGCGGAAATGGAGGGCTCACGATGGCGAGGCGAGGGGTGGGCTGACGTTTCGGTTCATCAGCTCAAGCGCCGGTGATTTCGCACGCGGCGCCTCTAGCATAGGCGGAACGCTGCGCTCAGGCCGGCACGGCCTGCTTCGCCGCAGTGGCTTCCTCGTCGAACGCCGCCGCGATGTCGCGCATGCTGACGACGCCGATCAGGCTGTAATTATCGATCACGGGCACATGGCGGATGTGGTGCTTGGTCATCAGATGCCGGATGTGCTCGAGCGTGTCGGTCGAGGTGCAGGAGACGAGCTGCTGCACCGAGACGAATTGCGACACCCGCATGTTGGCGCCGGCCGCGCCGTGCTCGGCGATCGCGCGCACCACGTCGCGCTCGGTGAACATGCCGACAGCGGTGTTGCCTTCGGTGCGGACGACATCCTTGACCACGAGCGCGCTGATATTGCTGGCGCGCATCAGCTGGGCGGCGATCGCCACCGTCTCGTTCATGCGAACCGTCGCGACGCGAGCGGTCTTCTTGCGCAGGATATCTCCGACTTGCATGGCAACCTCCCTTGTTTATGATGGCTGGAGTCTGGTATACAAAATACCAATTGTCAATGGCGCGGCTGGCGAAATCTACCACCAAGAAACAGCTGAAATAGGCAGCATTACTGACATTTCGGCCGATCTCGTGTGAAAGTGAAAGGGTGGGTTGGGGGAGCCTGTCGCCGGTCTGGTATCTGGCATCCCTGTTTGGCTCAAAGAAAAGAGGCGCACCGAAGTGCGCCTCAAGTTCGTCCCGGAGGAGAGTATCGGGACCAGGGATTAAGCGGTCTCGGCGCTGGTCTTGGTTACCGTCGCAGCCTCGGCCGCGGCCTCGCTGCCGAGGATGAAGGCGCGCCGCAGCGGCTTGATCACGAACAGCGCCATCAGCGCGGCGGTGGCGTTGAGCGCGACCGCGACCACGAACACCGCCTGCCAGCCATAGGTGGTGGCGATGATGCTGGCAGCCGGCACCAGCAGCGAGGCGGTGCCCTTCGCGGTGTAGAGCATGCCGTTGTTGGTGGTCGCGAACTTGGAGCCGAAGGTGTCGCCGCAGGTCGCCGGGAACAGCGAGTAGATCTCGCCGAACACGCCGAAATAGACCGCGGTCGCCAGCACAAACACCAGCGGGTTGTGGCCCCAGGTCGACAGCGTCAGCAGCATCAGCGCCGCGGTGCCGAACGCGATGAACATGGTGTGCTCGCGGCCGATCGTATCCGACACCCAGCCGAAGAACGGGCGGCCGAAACCGTCGAAGATGCGGTCGAGCGAGATCGCGAAGGTCAGCGCCGCCATCTGGAAGCCGGCGAGCGTCACCGGGGTGTTGGCGATCTTGTAGTCGTGCGCGATGGGAGCGATCTGCGCCGCGGTCATCAGGCCGCCGGCGGCGACCATCACGAACACCAGATACATCACCCAGAAAATCGGCGAGCGCAGCACCTGCGGCGGGGTGAAGTCGATCCTGGTCTGCGGCAGATTGAGCTGCTTCTTCCGCGGCGGGATCGCGACGTCGGGCTTGCGGATGAAGAAGGCGAGCACGAACACGATCAGGCCCTGGCCGATGCCGAAATCGAAGAACGCGGCCTGGTAGCCACTCGAGGCGATCATGCTGGCGATCGGCACGATGGTCAGCGCCGCGCCGGCGCCGAAGCCCGCAGCGGTCGCACCCGCGGCGAGACCGCGGCGGTCGGGAAACCATTTCAGCGCATTGCCGACGCAGGTGCCGTACACCGCGCCGGCACCGATGCCGCCAAACACGGCGGCGGTGTAGAGCAGGGTGAGCGAGTCGGCGTAGGAGTTCAGCACCCAGGCCAGCGCGATCATGACGCCGCCGAACATGATGACGATCCGCGGACCGTATTTGTCGACGAACCAGGCCTCGACCGGCACCAGCCAGGTCTCGGTCACCACGAAGATGGTGAAGGCGAACTGGATCGCCGCGCGACCCCAGTGGTGGGCGCCGTCGATCGGGTCGACGAACAGTGTCCAGCCGTATTGCAGGTTGGCAATCATCGCCATGCAGACGATGCCCATGGCGAGCTGGAGCCAGCGGAAGCCGCTGGACGAAGGTTGCGCCGGTGTGGCGGCGGTAGTGCTGGAAACCATCAAGTCCTCCCCGAACGCGCGGGTCTCAGTTGTGACCCAGTGTCGCAATTGTTGTGGCGTATCGTCGCAAGCGGTCGGCGGATGTTGGTATACCATATTCCAGATTGCAAGGGCGATCTTCTGTTGCATTGCAGCAATAATGACGGGCCGCGCATGGGCCTTCGGCTGACGCCGGAGCGCCCCCAGAAACGAAAACGCCCGGCATTTCGCCGGGCGTTTCGTCGTCAGTAGTCGGGTTTTGTTTACGCGGCGACTTGCGCCGTCGATTTGGAGACCACGACCTTGCGCCACGGCTTGAGCAACAGGATCGCGAGCAGCGATGCCAGGATGTTGGCGCCGGCGGCGATGAGGAACACCGTGTCCCAATGGCCCGACGTCTGCTGCATGTAGTTGCCGAGCGGAACCAGCAGCGCCGCGGTGCCCTTTGCGGTGTAGAGCAGGCCCGCATTGGTGGTCGCGAACTTGGCGCCGAACGTGTCGGTGCAGGTCGAGGGGAACAGCGAGTAGATCTCACCCCAGGCGAAGAACACGAAGCCCGACAGCAGCACGAACCAGACCGGATCGTGACCGAACAGATAGAGCGCGTAGATGCCGAGGCCTTCCATGCCGAAGGCGATGAACATCGTGTTCTCGCGGCCGATCATGTCGGAGATCCAGCCGAAGAACGGACGCGTCAGGCCGTTGAGGACGCGGTCGATGGTCGCCGCGAACGTCACCGCGGTCATCGTCACCGCCATCAGCGTGACCGGCACGTTGTCGATCTTCCAGTCGGCCGCGATCGGCTTCAGGTTTGCCGTCACCATCAGGCCACCGGCGCCGACGATCACGAACATGAAGTACATCAGCCAGAAGATCGGCTGGCGCAGCACTTCGGTCGGCTGATAGTTGCGGCGGGTCTGCAGCAGATTGGCGTTCGCCACCACCTGCGGCACCTGTCCGGGCTTCGGCGAGAGCAGGAAGAAGGCGAGCAGCACGATGATGATGCCCTGGCCGAGACCGAAATAGAGGAAGGTGGTCTGGAAGCCGGAGTCCTTGATCATCGCCTGGATCGGCGCCACCGTGAGCGCGGAGCCTGCGCCGAAACCTGCGGCGGTGATGCCGGCGGCCAGGCCGCGCTTGTCAGGAAACCATTTCAGCGCGTTGCCGACGCAGGTGCCGTAGACGCCACCGGCGCCGATGCCCGCGATGATCATGCCGAGATAGTAGCCGTTGAGCGTGGTGGCTTGGGCGTTGATGACCCAGCCGAGCGCGCAAAGGATGCCGCCGATCAGCACCACGATCCGCGGACCGTATTTGTCGACGAACCAGCCCTCGACCGGCACCAGCCAGGTCTCGAACAAGACGAAGAGCGTGAAGGCCCACTGGATCGATGCACGATCCCACCCGAATTTCTTCTGGATGTCGGGGACGAAGAATGTCCACCCGTATTGGTAGTTTGCGATCATCACCATCGCGGCGACGCCGATCACAAGTTGCGTCCAGCGATAGGTGTCGCTGACCCGCGCGGCTGTGGGGGCCGCAGTTGCCTGAACCATGTCCGACATAGATCCTCCCATGCGCGTTTGTCGTCATTCTGCTTCTCGCGCGCGCCGGCCATCTTGGTATTTGATATGCCAAGGATCAAGCTGTCGCATGGCTGGCGTGCGCTTATGCCGCAGCGGCGCGCACAACAAGATTAGTTCAACGGACACGAAAATGGCCCCGAAAAACGGGGCCATTGGTCGAAGGTTCAATGTCGGTCGGGTTTCGCGGCGAAAGGGCGCGTCCGGCGCTGGAGCCTGGTCCGGAAAACGGCGAGCCGGTCTTCCGAAAACATCATGCTCCGGCGAAAAGCCAAAGCGTGATCGCGCTTTAGGCCCGCCGGAATCACGCTAGCCCTTACAGGCCGAAGCGCGGCAGGTCGCCATTGCGGTTGGAGATTTCCGCGCTCTTCATCAGCAGGCGGTCGATCGTGGCGAGCAGGCGGCTGAGCACCGAGGCGGACGGCGCAAGCGCGATAGCGGAGGTCTTTGACATGGGGTGTCCCCTTTTCCAGGTGGCCGGCAACGGGCCGGCGCGTCATTGGAGACAATCTACGTATACCAGATGCCAGATACAACGATCTTGTTTGCATAGCAGCATGGCATCGTGTGCAGTGCAGCAAATGGCGTCGTTAATGGTCCGGAAGCCAATCGCGGGGCGTGGCCGGAGCCCGTTTCTCAGAACTTCCAGTTGAAACTGGCCTTCACCGAGTGGTCCTGGACCCGGTCGCCGAGTTGCCCGACATAGGCGATCCCCACGCTGGCCTGCGGGGCGACCCGCAGGTCGAGCCCGCCTTCGACCAGCGCCGTGCTGCGGCCGAGCGGAACGCCGGCCACCGTGAAGCCGGTTCCGATGCTCTGGAACGCGAGCGCCGCCGTCGGGGTGACATCGCCGAAGGCGTATTGCCAGGCGACCGAGGCCCGCGGCGTCAGCTGCATGTCGTTGAACACGGCAAAGCTGGTGGCGATGCGGCCGCCGAGCGTGGAGTAGCCGACGTCCTGGTTGTTGCTGATGCCGACCAGCGCCGCGGCGCCGCTGCCGCCGGTTTCGCCAGAGCGGCCGGTGTCGAGATGCGCCCAGGCGAGGCCGGCGAACGGCTCGAGCGCGACGCGGCCGAGCGGCAGCCCATAACCGATCTCGCCGAACACCTGCGCGGTGGTGGCATCGTAGCGGGCGCGGGCGGTGCCGAAGAAGCCCGGGAAGATGATCGAGCGGCTGGTGTCGAGCGTGCTGAAGCTCGCCGCCGCACCGCTGCGCAGGCCGGTCGCACAACCGCCGCCGGCAACCGCAAAAATCGAATCAAATCGTCGGCTGATGGAACTTTTGCGCCGCAGGACTCGATGACCGCGCCCGGCATCACGAGCGCCGTCGCTCGTACGCGGGACGGATCGAGATGCAGCCGCGCCTCTCATTGACGCGCGACCGCCTGATGCAGACGCCGCGGCGCGCGCAACGCTGCGCGTCAAACAGACAGTTCTCGGTGCGCGTCCAGATTTGCGGCATCGGATAGCAAGGCTGTCCCAATTCCAGGAAATATCGGGAAACGATTGCAGACGCCGGATGCGTCGACTAGGCTAGGTTGTGTCGTAAATATAGGCAATTTTAAGTTATTTTTTCGAATCCACGCCTCTCAGTCCTCTTCGAAATCGCGTGCCCCCAACCGCCAAGATCGGAGGATTTTCCATGGCCGAGTTCTGTCCACGCAGCATTCACTTCAAGCTATTTGCAAAGCAAGGCATCGTCGTCGACATCACGGCGACCGAAAATGCAGGCAATATCGACTTCTCCGTTGAAGTGCTGGGATCGCCGAGCAAGACGGCCGACCTTCGCGGTTTGTTTTTTCACTTTAACGAGCTCGATCTTCCCGGAATGCAGATCATCGACCACGACGGCGTCGTTACGGACGAGCAGATCAAAGCAAACGGCGTGAGCAACCTCGGAGGCGGCGTCAACATGAACGGCGCGGCGTCGCCGTTCGACGTCGGTATCGCTTTCGGCACGCCCGGCAAGGGGCATGATCTCATCACCGGCCCAGTGCACTTCACGCTCGATGCGACGCAGGACATTACGCTCGACGACATCGCGCATCTGCAATTCGGCGCGCGGCTGACCAGCGTCGGCGACAAGATCACCGCGTTCGCGCCTGCCGCGCCCGACGCGCAGGACGACAACGGCACCACGCATGAGGACACGCCGATCCAGCTGTTCGTGCTCGGCAATGATACCGATGCGGACGGCACGAGCTCGCTGAAGATCACCGAAATCCATCAGGATCCCGGCGCCCACGGCACGGTGACGATCGCCGCCGACGGCAAGAGCCTGTTCTACACGCCGAACCACGATTTCGCCGGGCTCAATACCGATCCCAACAGCATCGACGATTCATTCGTCTACTGCGTCACCGATGCCAACGGCGGCGAGGACCACGCCACCGTCAACATGCACATCATTCCGGTCGCCGACCAGCCGCAGATCAGCTTCGAGGTGCTGGCGCCGCAGGACGGCGACCCCGTCAACGAGATCCGGCTTCATGTCACCGCCACGACCGCCGACATCGACGGCTCCGAGCTGCTCAGCAGTCTCGTCTTCGGCACCTTGCCGGCCGGCGTGACCATCAACGCCGGAGCCATCACCCACGCGCTGGTCGACGGCGTGCGCGATTCGGCCTCCGAGGACGTTCAGCTGTTCCTGCCGACCGATCACTCGAGCAATTTCGATTTCGCGGTGACGGCGACGGCCGACGAGAACGGTAACGGCGATCCCGACACGGCCTCGGTCTCGGCGTCGCAGCACATTCAGCTGGATGTCGCGCATAATGCGACGCAGGAGACATTCAACGCGATCAACCAGAGCATCTGGGACCCCAGCCTTCCAGGCGGCATCGACGACAGTCGCTTCCTCGGCATCGACGTCTCGGGCGATCCCGGCGTCGACCTCGATCCGCTTGGATCGGCCGGCGGCCATTACGAGCTGAGGGTCGGCTTTCAGTCGACCCTGCACGCCACGCTGGGCGATATCGACGCGACGCTGCCCTACGACATCACGATCGACACCGCCTACAACAGAACCACCGACTCGCTGCTGATTACGCCCAACGACGCCCTGGCGGCGGGCGGGACGTTCAACACAACCGGTCCCGGCGGCTCGTACAGCCTCGACTTCATCTTCCATGCCTTGCTGTCGGCGCATGTCGATGTGCTCGGCCTGATCGGGGGCAGTGCGACCGTCGGGCCGCTGGATCTCGGCTTCAACATCTTCGGCATCGACAGCGCGACCTTCAGCGACACCATCGATATCCCGCCGCTCAACCCGGTGGCGACGCTGACGCTGCAGTGGCCGCAGGTCGATACGGTCGGGTCCCAGAACGGGCCGAACAGCCTGCACTCGGACGGGGCCAGCGCCGACATCGTCAACCTCAATGTCGACATGGTCGCGCTGGCGCTGGCTGCGCTTGGCATCAGCCCGAACCCGCTCGACCTCGGGTTCGTCGACCTGCTCAGCCTGACGGTCGACGGCGGCGTCAACATGACCCAGCACTTCGATCTCACCTCGCTCGGTCTCGACGCCTCGCTGAAGCTGGAGGACAACACCATCATTCCGGTGACGTTCGGCACGCCGCTGGACGTCATCCACAACGCCTCGAGCCATGACACCAATCATGACGGATTGATCGGCATGGACTTGCTGCTGACGCCGAACGCTCAACTGACCAACAACACGGGAATTGGATTCAATGTCGGCGCGTCGCTCGATCTGCTGAAATTCCCGGACCCGGTGGGAACGCTGGTCAGCCTCGGCGGCGATTTCCCCGTCGGCGAAATTCCGATCTATACCAACACGTTCGGACTGGACTTCAACTCGCAGGACTATCTGTTCTCCGCGTAGCCGTTGCCTAGTGCGGCTGTCACCCGACCGGGGCGACAGCCGCGCGCATCGAGATTCAATCCGGCGGATCGAGCGCCGTCTCGATCCGCTGGATCAGTTTGTCGCGCAGGGCGGGCATTGCGTCGCTGAACAGGACAAAGGCGCGGGCAATCGGCAGATAGGGCTCGATCGCCGTCGCCAGCGCCGCTTCGGACATGCCGGTCAGCCGCGCGTACTCGGACTGCGCGGCGGCATTGACGGCGCGCGGCCGCGCCGGATTGTCGACGACTTCAGGCGCCATCTCGGACAGCGACACGTGGCATCTCGCAAGCTCGAAGGCGGCGGGTGCGCGGACCACGCTGCCCCAGTCGATGAGCCTCGGACCATCCGCCGTCATGATCACGTTGCCGGGGTGGACGTCGGAATGGCACAGTCCGTCGCCCGGCTCCAGCCGGTCGATCAGGGCAAGAATGCCCGCGGCGATGCGGTGTGGAACGGCGTCGTCGGAGAGCCGCAGCATGCCGCCCATCAGGTCGCGCAGCGACAGGATGTCCGGCGGCGGGTGCGTGTTGTGCACGGCGAGGCAGAGCGAGGCGAGGATCGCGCCCGCTTCCCCGAGGCTGATCGCGCCGCTGCGGGTTTGCTGCAGCAGGGTGGGGCCGTCGAGGCGGGTGAGCACGATGCCGAAGCGCCCCTCCACAGTCACCTCGCCAAGCACCTCCGGCGCCGCGCAGCCGGCGGCGAAGACGGCGCGGGTCATCCGCGCCTCCCACCGGCACGACTGCTTCGATACACCGGCCTTGAGCAGTTTGACGACCTGAGCGGGCGCCCAGGCGTGGATGTCCGCAAAGGCGCCTTCGCCGAGCTTCTCCCCCAGGGACCCCCGCATCGTCCGTCCTCCCGCCCCGAACAGCTAACGTCGGCGAACGCCGCCTAAAAAGTTCCCTTGTTGCGAGGATGGCACAGAGTCCCCCGGCCAAATCAACTACATTCGAGCCGGACTTGGAAAGTTAAGCATCGCAGTGGGGGCAATGCGTGACTTTAGACGTCGTCAGCCTGACTGACACTCCAAGTGCAGCCGACGCGGCCGCCGCTCCAGCGCGGTTTTGCGTGAAGATCATGATGCGTGGCGACATCGCCGGTTGCCCCGCCTGGGCGGCCAGCTTTGCCGACCTGCGCAAGGATCGCCGCTACTACGAAATCCTCGAGGATACGCTCGGGGACGGCGTCGACTACCGCTACTTCGCGATCATCGACCGCGCCGGCTGCATCCAGGCGGTGCAGCCGTTTTTTCTGCTCGACCAGGACATTCTCGAGGGACTTGGCGAGACCTGGCAGCCGTGGCTTGCGCGCATCCGGCGCGTCGCGCCGCGGTTCTTCAAGACCCGCACCCTGATGGTTGGATGCTTCGCCGGCGAGGGACACCTCGCCGGATCGGGCACGGTGCCGTCAGGCGAGATGGCGGAAATTCTCTGCCGCGAGATCGTCGATCTCGCAAGGTCGTGCCGCGCGCAGCTCATCGTCCTCAAGGAATTCCCGGCGCGCTACCGCCCGGCGCTGGATTGCTTCGTGCGGCGCGGCTTTGCCCGCGCGCCGAGCATGCCGATGACGGCACTCAACATCGAGCACGACGACTTCGATGCTTACATGCGCAATGCGCTGCCGCGATCAGCAAGGTGGCAACTGCGCAAGAAACTCAAGGCGGCCGACGGCGAACGCCTTGCGCTCACCGTCACCGCTGACGCGAAGGATGCCGTCGACGACATCTATCCGCTCTATTTGCAGGTCTTCGACCGTTCGAAATTCCGCTTCGAGAAGCTGACCGCCGATTATTTCCGCCGGCTCGGCAGCGACATGAAGGACAAGATCCAGTTCTTCATCTGGCGCCGCGGCGGCAAGGTGGTCGCCTTCAGCCTCTGCATGGTCGAAGGCGACAGCCTGTTCTGGGAATATGTCGGGCTGGACTATGCCGTCGCGCTCGACCTGCATCTCTACTACTACACCATTCGCGACATGATGAACTGGGCGATCGCCAACGGCTACAAGTGGCTGCGCAGCACCGGCCTCAGCTATGAGCCGAAATTCCGGATGCGGCACGATCTCGATCCGCTCGACCTCTATGTGCGGCTGCGCTCGCCGCTGCCGAACGCGATCTTCAGGTTGCTGCTGCCCTGGATCGTGCCGGCCCGCTACGACAAGACGCTGCGACGGTTCGCGAATTATCGCGATCTCTGGTAGCGGGTGTGCGCGGCGAGGGGCGGTTCGCCGCAACCATGATCTGAAGCGCCTTGTCCTCCAAAACAAAATGGCCGCGGTTTCCCGCGGCCATTTGCGTCTTGTCTAAAGCCTGGCTGTTACTCGGCGGCCTGCTTCCGCGGCGGGTCGAGCGCGCCGGAGTCGTGGATCTCGGCGACCTGGTGGTCGGAGAAGCCGAGCACCTGGCGCAGGATCTCGTCGGTGTGCTCGCCGAGCAGCGGCGAGCGGGTGACCTCGCTCGGCGAATCCGACAGCTTGATCGGGTTGCCGACCGAGATGTACTTGCCGCGGGTCGGATGATCGACCTCGACCACAGTGCCGGTGGCGCGCAGCGACTGGTCCTCGGCGATCTCCTTCATCGACAGGATCGGGCCGCAGGGGATGTCGTCCTTGTTGAGGATCTCCATCGCCTCGAACTTGGTCTTGGTCATCGTCCACTGTTCGATGCGCGCAAAGATCTCGTTGAGGCGCGGCAGGCGGGCCGGCGGCTTGGCGTAGTTCGGATCGGTCTTCCAGGTCGGCTCGCCGATCACGTCGCAGATCTTCTCCCAAACCTGCGCCTGGGTGATGAAGTAGATGTAGGCGTTCGGGTCGGTCTCCCAGCCCTTGCACTTCAAGATGCGGCCGGGCTGGCCGCCGCCGGAATCGTTGCCGGCGCGCGGCACGGCGTCGCCGAACGGAATGCCTTCGCCGAACTGGCTGTATTCCTTGAGCGGACCGTGGGCGAGGCGCTGCTGGTCGCGCAGCTTGACGCGGGCGAGGTTGAGCACGCCGTCCTGCATCGCGGCGGTGACCTTTTGGCCCTTGCCGGTACTGGTGCGCTGGTGGAGCGCGGCCAAGATACCGATCGCGAGATGCAGGCCGGTGCCGGTGTCGCCGATCTGGGCGCCGGTGACGAGCGGCAGGCCGTCGCGGAAGCCGGTGGTGGAGGCGGCGCCGCCGGTGCACTGCGCGACGTTCTCGTAAACCTTGCAATCCTCATACGGGCCGGGGCCGAAACCCTTGATCGAGGCGACGATCATCTTCGGGTTGAGGCTGTGGATCTTCTCCCAGGGGAAGCCCATGCGGTCGAGCACGCCGGGGCCGAAATTCTCGACCAGCACGTCGCAGTTCTTGATCAGCGCGGTCAGCACCTCTTTGCCCTTCGGGTTCTTGGTGTCGAGCGTGATCGAGCGCTTGTTGTGGTTCAGCATGGTGAAATACAGGCTGTCCACGTTCGGGATGTCCTGCAGCTGGCCGCGCGTGATGTCGCCGACGCCGGGACGCTCGACCTTGATCACGTCGGCGCCGAACCAGGCCAGCAATTGCGTGCACGTCGGCCCCGACTGGACGTGGGTGAAATCGAGAATGCGAACGCCCTTGAGCGCCTTGGTCATATCGTTTGCTCCGTACTCTGTCTGTCTGCCCCTGCACCCGCAGGGAGTGTTGGGTTTAAGGGGGACTTACTTCTTCTTAAGAACGCTCTGCGGATTGAGGTTGCCGATGCGGCCGCTCTCCGAGCCCGCCGCCGGATCGATCACGGCGTTGATCAGGGTCGGCTTGCCGGAATCCAGCGCGGCGTTGACCGCGCGCTTCAGCTCGTCGGGCGAGGTGGCGTTGATGCCGACACCGCCGAACGCCTCCATCATCTTGTCGTAGCGCGAGCCCTTGACGAACACCGTGGTCGCCGGATCCTCGCTGACATTGTTGACGTCGGTGCCGCGATAGATGCCGTCATTGTTGAAGATCACGACGCAGACCGGCAGCTTGTAGCGGCAGATGGTCTCGACCTCCATGCCCGAGAAACCGAAGGCGCTGTCGCCTTCGATCGCAAGCACCGGGTGGCCGGTCTCGATCGCGGCGGCGATCGAATAGCCCATGCCGATGCCCATCACGCCCCAGGTGCCGACGTCGAGCCGCTTGCGCGGCTTGTGCATGTCGACGACGCCGCGGGCGAGGTCGAGCGTGTTGGCGCCTTCGTTGACGAAGATGGTCTCGGGACGCTCCGCGACGATGGCGCGCAGCGCGCCGAGCGCACCGTGATAGTCCATCGGCGAGGCGTTGCTCATCAGCTTCGGCGCCATCTTGGCGACGTTGTCGTCACGCTTCTTGGCTACGGTGGCGAGCCACTCGCTCGGCGCCGCCGACCAGTTCGCGCCCATGCCGTCGAGCAGGGCGGTGACGCAGGAGCCGATATCGCCGACCACGGGGGCCACGATCTCGACGTTGGAATCCATTTCCTTCGGCTCGATGTCGACCTGGATGAACTTCTTCGGGGCATCGCCCCAGGTCTTGCCCTTGCCGTGCGACAGCAGCCAGTTGAGGCGGGCCCCGATCAGCATCACGACGTCGGCGTCCTTCAGCACGGTCGAGCGCGCCGCACCGGCGCACTGCGGGTGCAGGTCGGGCAACAGGCCCTTGGCCATGCTCATGGGGAGGAACGGCACGCCGCTCTTTTCGATGAAGGCCTTGATCTGCTGGTCGGCCTGCGCATAGGCCGCGCCCTTGCCGAGGATCACCAGCGGACGCTTGGCGCCCTTCAAAACCTCGAGCGCGCGCTTGACCGCCGACGGGGAGGGGATCTGCTCGGGCGCCGCGTCGATCACCTTGACCAGCGACTTCTGGCCGGCGTCGGCGTTCATCACCTGGCCGAACAATTTTGCCGGCAGGTCGAGATAAACGCCGCCCGGACGGCCGGACACCGCGGCGCGGATCGCGCGGGCGAGGCCGATGCCGATGTCCTGGGCGTGCAGCACCCGGAACGCCGCCTTGCACAGCGGTTTTGCAATTGCGAGCTGGTCCATTTCCTCATAGTCGCCCTGCTGCAGGTCGACGATCTCGCGCTCGGAGGAACCCGAGATCAGGATCATCGGGAAGCAGTTGGTGGTGGCATGAGCGAGGGCGGTGAGGCCGTTGAGGAATCCGGGCGCCGACACCGTAAGGCAGACGCCGGGCCGCTTGGTCAGGAAGCCGGCGATCGAGGCCGCATAGCCGGCGTTCTGCTCGTGGCGGAACGACACCACGCGAATGCCTTCCGCCTGGGCCATGCGGCCCAGGTCCGTGATCGGGATACCCGGCACGCCGTAGATGGTGTTGATGCCGTTGAGCTTCAGCGCATCGATGACGAGATGGAAGCCATCGGTGAGCTCCTGCTCGGTGCCCGGTGCCTCGGACTTGGTGGCGGTATTCAGCATCGGCATCGTCTCCCTTGGACGTTCTTGTTCGGACGATCTGTTGTCGTCTGAAACGAGTGGACTAAGTGAATAGTTCTTGGCCGTGCGCCTCGACATAAGCCGCAAGGCCAAGGGTGTGGTCGCGCGCGCGTTTTTCCGCGAGCTCGGTATCGCGTGCTTCCAGCGCCTCGATGATCCCGAGATGCTCGGGCAGCGAGGTCGCGGTGCGGTCCTTGCGCCCGATCGTGAGCTGGCGATAGCCGCGCACGTGCAGGAGCAGGTCGTTGGTGAGATCGACCAGCACAGGGGATTCCGACAGCGAGATCAGCGCCTGGTGGAAGGCGATGTTGGCCTTGGAATATTCCTCGATGTGATCCTGCGGCAGCCGGTCGTCGCCGAAATCCTTGAAGAAGTCGCGCAGCGCCGAGATGTCCTTCTTGCGCGCGGTGGTGGTGATCAGCCGCGCCGCCATGCTCTCCAGCGCCGCCCAGGCGCGGATCATGTCGACGATCTCCGCCTTGGTGCGGCGGACCACCACGATGCCGCGGCGCGGCACGGTCTTCACGAAGCCGTCTTGCTCAAGCATCGCGATCGCTTCGCGGATCGGCGTGCGGCTGACGCCGAGTCGCTCGGACAGCGCGCGCTCGTCGAGCATCACCGGCTCCGGCGTCGCGTAGATGTCCATTTTCAGAATCGCTTCCTTCAAGGCCTCGTAGGCCTTGTTCTTGAAGCTCGTCTCGGGCGCGATCCGGACGATGGCGATATCTGTGTCAGCCATGTTGGGCGACGCCTTGGTCTGCGTTGGTTCGGGCACGACTCGTCTCCTCCTCGTTGGAGACGTCTTCTTAGCAGAAGAAATTACCTTAGATTTTTGGCATGCCAAATACCAGGATGTCAAGACACCCATTTTTTCGGCATTTTTGGGTGCTGATCGATCTTGACAATTGCTTCTCTGGCATACCAAATGCCATAAAATCTGTCCCAGGAGGAAGCCAATGTCAAATTCTAAGGATGCGGTCCGCAAAGTTCTCGATGCGGTCAAGGCCGACAAGCGCACGAGCCTCACCGCGCCTGAAGGCAAGGTGGTGTGCGACGCCTACGGCATTCCGGTGCCGAAGGAAGGCGTCGCCAAGTCGGCCTCCGAGGCCGCCCGGATCGCCTCCGACATGGGGTTCCCGGTCGTGATGAAGATCGTCTCGCCGGACATCCTGCACAAGACCGAGGCCGGCGGTGTCGTGGTCGGCGTCAAGAGCGCTGAAGACGCCGAGAAGAGCTACGCGACCATTCTGGCCAACGCCAAGAAGTACAAGGCCGACGCCAAGATCGACGGCATCCAGGTGCAGCAAATGCTGGGCGGCGGCACCGAGGTGATCGTCGGCTCGATCACCGACGGCTCGTTCGGCAAGCTGGTGGCCTTCGGCCTCGGCGGCGTGCTGGTCGAAGTCCTCAAGGACATCACCTTCCGCCTCGCGCCGGCGACCAAGGACGACGCGCTTTCGATGCTCGACGGCATCCAGGCCCATGAGATGCTGAAGGGCGTGCGTGGCGGTGAGCCCGTCAACCGCGAGGCGCTGGCCGACGTCATCGTCAAGGTGTCGCAACTGGTCAGCGATTTCCCCGAAATCGTCGAGCTCGACCTCAACCCGGTGTTCGCGACAGCCAAGAATGCGATCGCCGCCGACGTCCGCATCGTCGTCGACTTCGACTACAAGCCGCGCCCGGCGCCGCGCCCGACCGAAGAGATCGTCGCGGCAATGAGCCGCATCATGCAGCCGAAGGGCGTCGCCGTGATCGGCGCCTCCGCCGAGGACGGCAAGATCGGCAACTCGGTGATGAAGAACCTGATCAACGGCGGCTACAAGGGCGAGATCTACCCGATCCACCCCAAGGCCCCCGAGATTCTCGGCTACAAGGCCTATAAGAGCGTTAAGGACGTACCCGGCGTGATCGACACCGCGGTGTTCGCGATCCCGGCGAAGTTCGTCGCCGGCGCGCTCGCCGAGTGCGGCGAGAAGAAGATCCCCGGCGCGGTTCTGATTCCGTCGGGCTTTGCCGAAGCCGGCGCGCCCGAGCTGCAGGCCGAGATCGTCGAGGTCGGCAAGAAATACAACATCCGCCTGATGGGGCCGAACATCTACGGCTTCTACTACACCCCGGCCAACCTCTGCGCGACCTTCTGCACCGCCTACGACGTCAAGGGCCACGCCGCGCTGTCGTCACAGTCGGGCGGCATCGGCATGGCGATCATCGGCTTCTCGCGCTCGGCCAAGATGGGCGTGTCGGCGATCGTCGGCCTCGGCAACAAGTCGGATATCGACGAGGACGATCTGCTCGCCTTCTTCGAGCAGGATCCGAACACCAATCTGATCGCGCAGCACTGCGAAGACCTCAAGGACGGCCGCGCCTTCGCGGAAGCCGCCAAGCGCGTCGCCAAGAAGAAGCCGGTGGTCGTGCTCAAGGCCGGCCGCACTTCAGCGGGTGCGAAAGCGGCCTCGTCGCACACCGGCGCGCTCGCCGGCAACGACAAGATCTATGAGGACGTGTTCAAGCAGTCCGGCGTGATCCGGGCCCGCAGCCTGCGGCAGCTGCTCGAATTCGCCCGCGGCGTGCCGGTGCTGCCGACGCCGAAGGGCGAGAACGTGCTGATCATCACCGGCGCCGGCGGCTCCGGCGTGCTGCTCTCCGACTCCGTGGTCGACAACGGCCTGTCGCTGATGCAGATGCCGCCGGATCTCGATGCGGCCTTCAGAAAATTCATCCCGCCGTTCGGCGCGGCTGGAAATCCTGTGGATATCACCGGCGGCGAGCCGCCGATCACCTATGTCAACACCGTGAAGCTCGGTCTGTCGGATGAGCGCATCCACGCGCTGATCCTCGGCTATTGGCACACCATCGTGACGCCGCCGATGGTGTTCGCGCGCAACATGGTCGAGGTGAAGAAGGAGATGGAGGCCAAGGGCTTTGTGAAGCCGATGGTCGCCTCGCTCGCCGGCGACGTCGAAGTCGAGGAGGCCGCCGAATATCTCTACCAGAACGGCATCCCGGCCTATGCGTACTCGACCGAACTGCCGGTCGAGGTGCTCGGTGCCAAGTACAAGTGGGCGCGCGGCGCGGGCCTGCTCTGATTTAACCCTGAAGTGAACTGAACGATGCCGCTCCGGAGACGATCCGGAGCGGCATCGAACCGTTAACGGCATCCGAGAAATCGGGGCCTGTCGGATAATTCGGCTTTAACGGGGGGCCGACTAGACCGTCTCCTGCAACATGCTGGATGCCTGGACGGCGTCAGATGTCGCGTCCGGAGGAGGCGTTTTCCCCATGATGTCAGCTCAACTCGATCTGGATTTTGCCAGCGACGATCACGCAAGGGCGCAGATCGACGCGGCCGTGAGCTATCTGCTCAGGGACACCAGCGGCGCGGCACGCGACCATGCCGTCGAGGCCATTGTCGAAATGGTTCGCGGCGTCGCAGGCCGGTCGCCTCACTCCGACACCGCATCGAACAGGTCGCCCATGACTGGCGTGACCTATCGGGATTTCGTGATCGATGCCTACCGGCGCGATGTCGATCGTTGGCGCGCCACGATTCGTCGCGCCAACGGCAAGAAAATCCGGATCGCCTTTCCGCCTTCAGTGCGCGACGAGGCCACCACCACGTCCGACGCAATCACCGCCGAGAAGGCGGTCGAGTTTGCCAGGATGGCAATCGACGCCGGCGAGGTGATCTGAGCCCGGCCGCGCGGCCGTGGTTCCCGGGAAATAAGACTGGCGGCGAGCGCCTCGACATCGCTATACCCGTCCATCGCCGCGCCGCGAGCGATGTGCTCCGGTTCAACGATGGGGGACGCCATGCCTGCCGAACTCCGCTCGCCCCGTCTTGCCGTCCTGATCGATGCCGACAATGCCTCCGCGAAGATCGCGGACGGGCTGTTCGAGGAGATCGCCAAGATCGGCGAAGCCAGCGTGCGCCGGATCTACGGCGACTTCTCCAATCCGCGGTCCAGGGCCTGGGCCGATATTCTCTCCAAGCACGCCATCATCCCGCAGCAGCAATTCGCCTACACGACCGGAAAGAACGCGTCCGACATCACGCTGGTGATCGACGCGATGGACCTGCTGCACAGCGGCCGGTTCGATGGCTTCTGCCTGGTGTCGTCGGACAGCGATTTCACCCGTCTCGCCGCGCGGATCCGCGAGCACGGCATCGACGTGTTTGGGTTCGGCGAGCAGAAGACGCCGGAGAGTTTTCGGCAGGCCTGCCGCAGGTTCGTCTATACCGAGAATCTGCGTGGTGGCGCGACCAGCAGTCCGGAGACGGCCGTCCGTGCCCAGCCGCTGCAGCCGCCCGAGGCGGCGACGCCGATCATCAAGAACGTGCTCAGCCAGATGGCAAGCGAAGACGGCTGGGTGACGCTTGGCGAGGTCGGGCGGCAGCTTGCCAACCTCGCGTCGGATTTCGATCAGCGGACTTACGGCTTCCGCACCCTGAGCGATCTGGTGCGCAAGACAAATGCATTCGAGATCGATCAACCCAAGGGCGGCGCGATGCGCATCCGCATCAAGCCGGCGGCCGCGCCGCAGCCAAAACCGTCGAGGAGACGGCGGGCCGCACAAAAGCCGCCGGAGTGAACGGCGCGCAACGCGCCTGATTCAATCCCGATGTGAACCAGTGATGAATGCCGCATCGGAGAGGATTCGAGCGGCATTTTTCAGATGCGCGGAACCGGCGGAACTGCGTTTCGCGCATGATGCCGCCGCGTTGGAACCGGAACGTTCTCCTACCTCCGGATGTTGAGAGGCGTCGTTCAACTCGGAGGAGGAGAATCATGAACAAGCGTCTTACCGCTTCCCTTGTCGCCGCGTCGCTGCTCGCGTCCGGCTCGGCCTTTGCGCAGTCCACCACCGCCACCGGCGCCGCCAACGGCGCGCGGGCAGGTCACGACATCGCAGGCCCGGTGGGCGAGATCGTCGGCGGCACGGTGGGCGCCGCGGTCGGCGCCGGGCTCGAGATTCCGAACGCGGTGATCGGATCGATCCCGCGCGACGAGCCGTCGGTCGTGGTTCGCGAGCGCGTCGTGGTCGGCGAGCCGCTGCCCGACACCGTCGTGCTGCACCCGGTGCCGCGCTACACGCAGTATCGCTATGCTGTTGTCAATGATCGCCGCGTGATCGTCGAACCGCGCACCCGCCGGGTGATCAGGGTCATCGACTGATCCAGCTAGACACTATCCCCCGTCATTGCGAGGAGCGAAGCGACGAAGCAATCCATTCCTCCGCTTGCCGTGAGATGGATTGCTTGGCTCGCAACGACGAGAGGAGATGGCAGTGATCCTCGCGGGCGCGTCGCCCGCGGGGATTATTTGTTAGTTCTGCTCATGACTCCAGGCATGGCACGGCCGCGCTTTTGGCATGAAGCGCGCGCTTGGCCTGATTTCCCGATCCCCTAGACTGCTCCCTAACGATAAGGACGCAGCCCGCGTCCGCCGAAAAAATCTGGGGAGTACAACATGGGCCGGAAGATCGCGATCGTCGGGGCAGGGGCCGTTGGCGGCTACGCCGGCGCGCACATGGCGCAGGCCGGCGAGGACGTCACCTTCATCGATCCCTGGCCCGAGCATGTCGATCACATGCGCAAGCACGGGCTGCGCGTGACGCATGCGATGGATGTTCCGGAGTTCACCGTCCCGGTCCGCGCGCTGCACGTCACCGACGCGCAGCAGCTGGCAAAGGAGCAGCCGGTCGACATCGCCTTCGTCTGCATGAAGTCGTACGACACCGCCTGGGCCACCGTGCTGATCCGGCAATATCTGGCGGCCGACGGCTATGTGGTGTCGCTGCAGAACTGCATGAACGAGGAGACTATTGCCGGCGTGGTCGGCTGGGGCAAGACGCTCGGCTGCATCGCCAGCAGCATCACGGTCAATTTGCCCGAGCCCGGCCACATCCACCGCGGCGCCGGCAAGGGCGGGGCGGCGCATACCGTGTTTCGCGCCGGCGAGGTGCATGGCCGCATCACCGCGCGCGCCGAGGAGGTGTGCCGCCTGGTCGGCTATTCCGACAGCGCGAAAGTCACTGCCAACCTCTGGGGCGAGCGCTGGTCGAAGCTGGTCGCCAATGTGATGCAAAATGGGCTCTCTGCCTGCACCGGGCTGCCGGGCGGCGAGATCCTGCAAAGCGAGCCGCTGCGCCGCTTCTCGACCCGGCTCGGCAGCGAGGCGATCCGGGTCGGCCAGGCGAACGGCTACCAGCTCGAGGAAATTCTGCATCTTGAGCCCGAGACCATCGCCCGCGCCGGCGAGGGCGACGCGGCCGCGATGCGCGCCTGCGACGAGCAGCGCTTCAAGGACGCAAAACGCACCTCGTCCGCGCAGCGCCCCTCGATGGGCCAGGACATGCAGAAGGGCCGCCGCACCGAGATCGAATTCCTCAACGGTTTTGTGGTGCGCGAGGGCGAAAGGCTCGGCATCGCCTGCACCGCCAACGCCGCGCTGACCGACATCGTCAAGCGCGTCGAACGCGGCGAGCTGAAGCCGGACCCGCGGCATATTACCGAGCTGCGGATGAATTGACGTTGCATCCAGCGCCGTATTGCGCGCGGAGCGACCCGCCCCACACTCCGTGTCATTCCCCGCGAAGGCGGGGAATCCAGTACGCCGAGACCTCTCGATTCAAGCACAGGCGCCTCTGGAATACTGGATCGCCCGGTCAAGCCGGGCGATGACAGCGGGGAGACGGCAGGCTTTCTCCTCCGTCATTGCGAGCGGAACAACTCGCCCCACACTCAGTGTCATTCCCCGCGAAGGCGGGGGAATCCAGTACGCCGGGACCTCTCGATTCAAGCACAGGCGCCTCTGGAATACTGGATCGCCCGGTCAAGGCCGGGCGAGACAGCGGGGAGACGGCAGGTCTATCCCCACGTCATTGCGAGCAGAGCGAAGCAATCCATAGCTCCGCATATGCGGGCCGATGGATTGCTTCGCTTCGCTCGCAATGACGGAGGGAATATATGCGCTCGGCTCTACAGCGGCTGTCTCACTCCCATCCCGTGCATGAACCGCTCGCGGATCTGCACGGGGTCGCGCCGGGTCGTGCCCGTGCCGGGCTTGTCGTCGATGCGGACGCCGATCAGGGTCGGCACGGTGGCGGTCATCGACTGCGCGATCAGGCGCTCGAAATCGTCCTCGTCGGCGGCCCAGGAGCTGTTCGCGATGCCGCTCGCCACCGCGACCGCGATGAGGTCGGTATGACCGGCCGCGGGCGTCGGCTGGCTGCCGGTGATCTGGTAGATGCCGTTGTCCATCACGACCATGGTGAGGTTTTTCGGCGCCAGCGTCGCGATCGTCGCGAGACAACCGAGCTGCATCAATAGCGAGCCGTCGCCCTCGAGCGCGAACACCCGCCGCTGCGGCTGCGCCAGCGCCACCCCGAGCGCGATCGGGAAGGCGAGGCCCATGCTGCCCAGCATGTAGAAATTCTCGGGCCGGTGGCCGGCGGCCCAGAGGTCGAAATTGGTGTTGCCGATGCCGCCGATCACGGCCTCGTCCTTCAGCTTTGTGACGAGCCGCTGGGTGAGATCGAAGCGGTTCATCACCTTGGTGTTGCGCTGCGGGTTGCTCATGGCCGGTCTCACTTGTCGAACACTTTGCCGCCGGTGAGCAGCGGATTGAGGATCAGCGCCACCGGCGCCTGGGTGGTGATGGCCTGCTTGATCGAGCGGTCGGCGATGAATTCGAGCTCGTCGAGCCGGGTGATGGTGTGATGCTCCAGCGCCAGCGAATCCAGCACCGGGCGCATGGTGCGGCAGACCAGCGCCTGGCCGTAATTGAACTCGCCGAGCGTGCCGCGCTCGGAGACGACCATGATCAGCGGAATCTGGTAGGGCACCGCGAGCGAGGCCAGCACGTTGGCGAGCGTGGCAAAGCCCGAGGTCTGCATCAGCACCGCGCCGCGCATCCCGGCCATCCAGGCGCCCGAGACGATGCCGACCGCCTCTTCCTCGCGCGCGGTCGGAAACGTCGAGAAATAGGCGTCGGCGTGCAGGCTCTTGATCAGCGGCGTCAGCACCTTGTCGGGCACGTAGGGCACGAGGCGGATCTCGTTGCGCTTCAACGTCTGCTGCACGATGCCGTGCCAGGTCGTTGCTTGTTCCGTGGCCGCCATCCTGTTCTCCCTCGACGCGCGACGCTGATGGCCGCTTGCGGAGCCAAAACTTGACGCGGTGCATGCGATTGTCAACATGCCCCGTCCGCAACGCGATCTGCGCAATTCGGCGGTCCCACCCGCCGGTTCGACATGCGATACAGACGGCAACGATAAAGGGGAGGCGTGCATGGCCGGATGGATCTGGCGGACGGCCATTGGACTGGCTGCGATCATCGCGGCCGGCGTCGCTTCCGCCCAGACGTTCCCGGCAAAAGCCGTTCACATTTTTGTCCCGTATCCGCCCGGTGGCGGCGTCGACGTGCTGACGCGGACGCTGGCCGACGTGGTGTCGAAGAACTGGGGCCAGTCGATCGTGGTCGAGAACCGGCCCGGCGCCGGCGGAGTGATCGCCTCGCAGGCGATCGCGACCGCCGCGCCCGATGGCTACACGCTGATCATGGTGGCGAGCGGCCATGCCACCAATCCATTCCTCTATCCAAAACTGCCTTACGACACGTTCACGGACTTTTCGCCGATCTCGCTGCTGGCGTCGTCGCCGAACGTGCTGCTGGTGCGAAGCGATTCACCGTTCAAGACGGTGGCCGACATCATCACCGCGGCGAAGACCAGGCCGGGCGTCCTGTCCTATGGCCATGCCGGCAACGGCACCTCGACGCATCTCGCCGGTGCCCTGCTCAACAGCCTGGCCAGGATCGATCTCAACGCGATCCCCTATAAGGGCGGCGCGCCGGCGATCAACGATCTGCTCGGCGGCCAGATTCCGATGTCGTTCAACAACGGACCGGAATCGGTCGGGCAGTTGCAGGCCGGCACGGTCCGCGCGCTGGCGGTGACGACCGCGACGCGCGCGCCGTTCCTGCCCAATGTGCCGAGCATGTCCGAGACCGTGCCGGATTACGACACTGAGGTGTGGTGGGGCCTGCTCGGTCCGGGCGGCATGCCGGCCGATCTCGTGACCAAGATCTCCGGCGATTTCGTCACAGCGCTCAACACCGATGCGGTGAAGGAGCGGCTCGGCAAGCTCGGCGCGATCCCGATCGGCAGCGCGCCGGCGGCATTCGTGGCCAAGATCAGGGCCGACTACGACAAATGGGAGCCGATCATCAAGGCCGCCGGCATGAAGGCGGAATGAGCTGATCGACAATCCCGCAAACTTCCCCAACTGAGAGCTGCTCCGAGATATGACCGTCAACAACAAGCGCGTGTTCTACGTCAAATACCTCGCCCACGAGATCTACATCGACATCATGAAGAAGCGGCCGGATGTCCGGCTCGACCGGCTCGAGAACGAGACGCCGGAGGCGCAGTTCGCACCGATCCTCGGCGAGGCGCATGCCTACCAGATCGGCGCCGCGCGCGACGAGCTGGCGCCGCATTTCCACGCTCACGCCGATCTGCTCAAGCGCGCGCCGAATTTGCTGATCGTGTCCTCGAACGGTGCGGGCTTCGATCCCGTCGATGTCGACGCCTGCACGGCGGCCGGCGTGCTGGTGGTCAACCAGTCCGGCGGCAACGCCAATTCGGTTGCCGAGCATGCGCTCGCCATGATGCTCACGCTGTCGAAGCGGATCATCCAGTCGGACCGCCGGCTGCGGCGCGAGGCCAACGTCAACCGCAACGAATTGATCGGCAACGAGCTGCAGGAGAAGACCGTCGGCATCGTCGGCCTCGGCAATGTCGGCCGCCGCATCGCCGAGCTGTGCCGTGGCCTGCTGCACATGAAGGTGATCGCCTACGATCCCTATCTCACCGCGGAGGAGATGACGAAGCGGGGCGGGGAGAAGGTCGAGCTCGACGATCTCCTGCGCCGTTCGGACTTCGTCTCGATCTCGTGTCCGCTGGACAGCAAGAGCCGGGGCATGATCTCGACCCGCGAGTTCGCGCTGATGCAGCCGCACGCCTTCTTCGTCACCACCGCGCGCGGCTTCATTCATGACGAGAAGGCGCTGGAGGAAGCGCTGCGCGACAAGCGCATCGCCGGCGCCGGTCTCGACGTCTGGTCCAAGGAACCGCCGCCGCCGGACCATCCGCTGCTGCAGTTCGACAACGTGCTGGCGAGCCCGCACACCGCCGGCGTCACCCGCGAGGCCCGCATCAACATGGGCCGCATCGCCGCCGAACAGCTGCTCGATGCCCTCGACGGCAAGCGCCCGCCGCGCATCATCAATCCCGAGGTGTGGCCGGTATATGCAAGACGGTTCGAGAAGGCGTTTGGGTTCGCGCCGGGCTAGGTGATGGGATTGCCGCCCGCGACGTGAGGTGTGCACGCATCTCAGGCTCCCTCTCCCCTTGTGGGAGAGGGTTGGGGGTGAGGGGTGGCCCCGGGCGAGATGATTGACGTGAAAGTCGATCTCGCAAAGTCGCACGCGCAGCCCACCCGCACATCGATAGACCACCCGTGTGGTACCCCTCTCCCTAACCCTCCCCCGCAAGGGGGAGGGAACCCTGCCGGTGGTGCGTCCCTCACTTCCGTCGCAGCTGCCATTGCGAGGCGCCAAGCCAAAACTGGAAAAACAACCCCATGCAAAGTAGCCGGCGGCTGGCGGCGTTCGCCCGGGCGGCACGTTCGCCCGGGCGGCTTGACACGTCGGGCAACTCACCGGTATTATTCCAATATTCCGAAATTTAGTTCGGGTGTGAAGGTGAGAGTGTGCCGTGTGGCACCCCTCTCCCTAACCCTCTCCCGCAAGGGGAGAGGGAACCCTACCGCTGGTGCGTCCCTTGCTTGGAAGCGGAGAGGCGCAGGCACTCCCAAAACGCCGGAGAAAATCTGCGTCGTCGCGGCCCCGATCACGGCAACAAATCCACTGCCAGACCGCGGCTCCGCGAAGCGCCCGTTGTTATTTCCCGCGACATGTCGACGGCTTTGCCCGCTGCCGCCATGTTCCCTGCGTGCCCGGCCAATCCCGGCACGGAAGGAACCCAACATGCGACAGGTCCGGTCATTGCTCCGCAACGCGCCCGCCAAGATCGGCCGCCGGCTGGCGCAGATCGTCGCGATCGCGGCCGCCAGCCTGCCGCTGGCCGGCGCCTAGTTGTCCCCGCTGCGAACAGCCGCATGCGGCGGCGTTCGAATTAACTCGCCCTCATCCCGCGCCAGTGCTATCGCGTGAACCCCGGGCTCTGCCGGTTCAGCAGGGAGGGTTCCATGTCACGCTTCGTCGTCCACTTCATGAAGGACGTGCTCGGCGGCAACGGCCGCCAGCGCGAGGTCTGTCAGGGCCTGCTCGAGATCGATGCGTCGAGCGAAGGCCAGGCCACCGAGATGGCCAAGCTGAAATTTTGTCAGGAACAATCGCTGTGCGACTGGTCGCTGCACGCCGACCGCATCCGGATCGAACCGGCCGACCTGCACGTGACCTGACGTCAATTACTCCTCAGGCAGGATGCGCACCGCGCCCTTGGCGGCGCTGCTGGCGAATGCCGCGTAGGCCTTCAGCGCGGTCGAGACCGCGCGCTTGCGCGGCGCGGCCGGCTTCCACGCGGCCTTGCCCTTGGCGAGCATCGCTTCGCGGCGGCGCTTCAGTTCGGCGTCGTCGACCTTGAGATTGACCTTGCGGTTCGGGATGTCGAACTCGATGATGTCGCCTTCCTCGACGAGACCGATCAGGCCGCCTTCAGCAGCTTCCGGCGAGACGTGGCCGATCGACAGGCCCGATGAGCCGCCGGAGAAGCGGCCGTCGGTGATCAGCGCGCAGGCCTTGCCGAGGCCTTTCGACTTCAGATAGCTGGTCGGATACAGCATCTCCTGCATGCCCGGGCCGCCGCGCGGACCCTCGTAGCGGATCAGCACGACATCGCCGGCCTTCACCTTGTTGCCGAGGATGGCGTCGACCGATGCGTCCTGGCTCTCGAAGATGCGGGCAGGGCCCGAGAATTTCAAAATGCTCTCGTCGACGCCGGCGGTCTTCACGATGCAGCCGTCTTCCGCAAGGTTGCCGAACAGCACGGCGAGGCCGCCGTCCTTGGAATAGGCATGCTCTGCGTCGCGGATGCAGCCCTTGGCGCGGTCGAGATCGACCTCGTCGAAGCGGCGATCCTGGCTGAAGGCTTCCTGGGTCGGCACGCCGCCGGGGGCGGCGCGGTAGAAGTTGCGCACCTTGTCGCTCGTGGTCCGCACCACGTCCCAGCGGTTCAGCGCATCGTCGAGGGTTGCGCTGTGCACGGTCGGGCCGTCGGTGGTGAGCAGTTTTGCGCGATCGAGCTCGCCGAGGATCGCCATGATGCCGCCGGCGTGGTGCACGTCCTCCATATGGACGTCCTGTACCGAGGGCGCGACCTTGCAGAGCACCGGCACCTTGCGCGAGAGCCGGTCGATGTCGGCCATCGTGAACGGCACCTCGCCCTCGCGCGCGGCGGCGAGCAGATGCAGCACGGTGTTGGTCGAGCCGCCCATCGCAATGTCGAGCGTCATCGCGTTCTCGAACGACTTGAAGCTCGCGATATTGCGCGGCAGCACCTTTGCGTCGTCCTGCTCGTAATAGCGGCGGGCGAGGTCGACGATCAGATGGCCGGCCTCGACGAACAGGCTCTTGCGGTCGGCATGGGTCGCCAGCACCGAGCCGTTGCCGGGCAGCGCAAGCCCGAGCGCCTCGGTCAGGCAGTTCATCGAATTGGCGGTGAACATGCCGGAGCAGGAGCCGCAGGTCGGGCAGGCCGAGCGCTCGATCACTTCGACCTCTTCGTCGGTGACGTTGGAATCGGCGGCCGCCACCATGGCGTCGATCAGATCGACCGCGCGCTTCTTGCCCTTGAGCTGGATCTTGCCCGACTCCATCGGGCCGCCCGAGACGAACACGGTCGGGATGTTGAGGCGCAAGGTCGCCATCAGCATGCCGGGGGTGATCTTGTCGCAGTTGGAGATGCAGACCATCGCGTCGGCGCAATGCGCATTGACCATGTATTCGACGCTGTCGGCAATCAGCTCGCGCGAGGGCAGGCTGTAGAGCATGCCGTCATGGCCCATCGCGATGCCGTCGTCGACCGCGATGGTGTTGAACTCCTTCGCCACGCCGCCGGCCTTCTCGATCTCGCGCGCCACGAGCTGGCCGAGGTTCTGCAAATGGACGTGACCGGGGACGAACTGCGTGAAGGAATTGACCACCGCGATGATCGGCTTGCCAAAATCCTCGTTCTTCATGCCGGTGGCGCGCCAGAGGCCGCGAGCACCCGCCATGTTGCGGCCGTGGGTGGTGGTGCGGGAGCGATAGGCGGGCATGACAAATCCTTGGGGTCTGTGCGCTTTTTTAAGGGAGGCGGCGTTCCTTATGCCCGCCCGCGGCAGTGGATTCAAGCGCGGAACCGCATGGCTGAACCCCGCTCGGCGTCCCGCCCACGCCGTCATCGCCCGGCCTGTGCGCAATTGCGCACATGGACCGGGCGATCCAGTACGCCGCGGCCTATCGGCTCAACAACCACCGTCTCTGGAATACTGGATCACCCGCTTTCGCGGGTGATGACACCGAACTGGCTGGTTGAAATGTGAATCAGACCAGCACCAACCCCGTCATCCTGAGGTGCGAGCCTCTTCGGCGAGCCTCGAAGGATGAAACGGCCCGGCCGGTGGCCGTCGATCCTTCGAGGCTCGCAAGAGCTCGCGCCTCAGGATGACGGGACGGATGGCAGCGCATGCCCAGGGACGACGGTGGAGGAAGAGCCGCCGCCCCTTGACAATTATTTTAAGTATAAAATAATATCCCGCATCGGCACGCTGGAAACCACTGCCCAGCCGCCGCCCAACGGGAGAGCGCCATGCGCATCGTTTGCATTGGAGGCGGGCCGGCCGGGCTCTATTTCGGCATCCTGATGAAGATGCTGGACCCCGCGCATCAGATCTCCGTGGTCGAGCGCAACCGGCCCTACGACACCTTCGGCTTCGGCGTGGTGTTTTCCGATGCGACCATGGACAACATGCGCAAATGGGACCCGAAGACCGCCGACATCATCGAGCAGGCCTTCAACCACTGGGACGACATCGAGGTCCTGATCAAGGGCCGCCGCATGCGCACCACCGGCCACGGCTTTGTCGGCATCGGCCGCAAGCGGCTGCTCAATATCCTGCAGGCGCGCGCCGAGGAGCTCGGCGTCGAGCTGATCTTCGAGCGCGAGGTGAATTCCGATCTCGAGTTCCCCGACGCCGACCTGATCGTCGCCTCCGACGGCGTCAATTCGAAGCTCCGCGTCAAGTACGCGAAGGAATTCCAGCCCGACATGCAGATGCGGCCGAACCGCTACATCTGGCTCGGCACCAAGCGTCCGTTCGACGCCTTCACCTTCGACTTTCGCAAGACCGAGCACGGCTGGTTCCAGGCCCACATCTACAAGTTCGAGGAGGGCGCAGCGACCTTCATCATCGAGACCACCGAGGAGGCCTATCTCGCCCACGGTCTCGACAAGATGGAGCAGGACGCGTCGATCGCATTCTGCGAGAACGTGTTCGCCGAAATCCTCGAGGGCCATCACCTGGTCTCCAACGCGCGGCATCTGCGCGGCTCGGCCTGGCTCTCGTTCCCGCGGCTGATCTGCGGCAAGTGGACCGCGTTCAACGGCAACAGCCATGTCGTGCTGATGGGCGATGCCGCGCACACCGCGCATTTCGCGATCGGCTCGGGCACCAAGCTGGCGCTGGAGGATGCGATCGAGCTGACCAACCAGTTCAAGCTCCACGGCGCTGTCAGGGAGAACATTCCCGCGGTGCTCGCCGCCTATGAAGAACTGCGCCGGGTCGACGTGGCGCGGATCCAGAACGCGGCGCGCAACGCGATGGAATGGTTCGAGGTGGTCGGCTCGCGCTATGCCGACACGCTGGAGCCGGAGCAGTTCATGTATTCGCTGCTGACCCGCTCGCAGCGCATCAGCCACGAGAATCTGCGGCTGCGCGACAAGACCTGGCTCGAAGGTTATGAGCGCTGGTTCGCCGAGCAGAGCGGCGTGCCTGCCACCAACGACCGCGTCACGCCGCCGATGCTGACGCCGTTCCATATCCGCGGCCTGTCGCTCAGCAACCGCATCATCGTCTCGCCGATGGCGATGTATTCCGCCGAGGAGGGCGTGCCGAACGATTTTCATCTGGTGCATTTCGGCTCCCGCGCGCTCGGCGGCGCCGGGCTGTTGTTCACCGAGATGACCTGCGTGTCGCCGGAGGCGCGGATCACGCCCGGCTGTTGCGGGCTGTGGAACGACGAGCAGGCCGCCGCCTACAAGCGCATCGTCGACTTCGTGCACCGCAATTCGCAGGCGCGGATCGGCATCCAGCTCGGCCATGCCGGCCGCAAGGGCTCGACCCGCGTCGCGTGGGAGGGCATGGACGAGCGGCTGCCGGACGGCAACTGGCCGCTGGTCTCGGCGTCGGCGGTGCCCTATCTGCCGGACGGCCAGTTGCCGGAGCCGATGACACGCGCCGAGATGGACGAGGTGCGGGATCAATTCGTGGCCGCCGCAAAACGCGGCGCGAGCGCCGGCTTCGACATCCTGGAGCTGCACTGCGCCCACGGCTATCTGCTGTCGAGTTTTCTCTCGCCGCTGACCAACCGCCGCAGCGACGAATATGGCGGATCGATCGAAAACCGCGCGCGCTATCCGCTGGAAGTGTTCCGCGCCATCCGCGCGGTGTGGCCGGAGGAGAAGCCGATGTCGGTGCGTCTGTCCTGTCACGACTGGGCCGAGGGCGGCAACACGCCCGAGGATGCGCTGGCCTTCGCCAGACTGTTCAAGGAGGCCGGCGCAGATCTGGTCGACTGCTCGTCGGGCCAGGTCTGGGCCGACGACCATCCGGTCTATGGCCGGCTCTACCAGACGCCGTTCGCCGACAAGATCCGCAACGAGCTCGGCATCGCCACCATCGCGGTCGGCGCGATCTCGGAGGCCGACCATGCCAACTCGATCATCGCCGCCGGCCGCGCCGACCTCTGCGCCATCGCCCGGCCGCATCTCGCCGATCCCGCCTGGACCCTGCACGAGGCGGCCAAGATCGGCGTGAAGTCGATCGCCTGGCCCAAGCAATATCTGTCGGGCAAGCCGCAATACGAGGCCAACCTCGAACGCGCCGCCGGAGCAAAATCATGACGCGGTTCTGGCCCAACGCTCACGCCCTCGTCACCGGCGCCGGCTCCGGCATCGGCGCGGCGACCGCGATTGCGCTGGCAAAGGCCGGCGTCCGCGTCAGCCTCGCCGGACGCCGCATCGAGGTGTTGCAGGCGACCGCCGCATCGCTCGGTGATCACGTCGGTGCGGTCGTCGCGATCGATGTCACCGACCCTGCCGCGGTGACCAAGGGGATCGCGCAGATCGAGGCGGCCGCGGGTTCGATCGACATTCTCGTCAACAATGCCGGCAAGGCCGGCAGTGCACCGTTCGACAAGACCGATGCGGCGCTGTGGGCGGACATGCTGGCGAGCAATCTGTCCAGCGTGTTCCTGGTGACGCAGGCCGTGCTTCCGGGCATGGCCAAGCGCGGCCGCGGACGCGTGATCAACGTCGCCTCGACCGCGGGCCTCACCGGCTACGCCTATGTCTCGGCCTATGTCGCGGCCAAGCACGGCGTCGTCGGCCTGACGCGGTCGCTGGCGCTGGAATATGCGCGGCGCGGCGTTACCGTGAACGCGGTCTGCCCAGGCTACACCGACACGCCGCTGGTCGCGGAGGCCGCCGCCAACATCGTCGCCAAGACCGGACGCAGCGAAGCGGAAGCACGCGCCGCACTGGCAAAGGTCAATCCGATGCAGCGGCTGGTGACGCCGGAGGAGGTGGCCGACGCCGTCCTCTGGCTGGCATCGGAAGGCGCCGCATCGATCAACGGACAAGCCGTCGCGATTGCCGGCGGCGAAGTCTTTACCGGGTGAAGGAACACAGCATGTCCGAGATGAAAGCCAAGCTCCGTCCATTCAAGGATTATCCCGCCAAGCATTTTCGCTGGCAGACCGACGCCAGCGGCCGCGTCGCGACCATCACGCTGAACCGGCCGGACAAGAAGAACCCGCTGACCTTCGAGTCCTACGAGGAGCTGCGCGATCTCTTCACCAATCTCAAATACGCCTCCGACGTCCGCACCATCGTGCTGACCGGCGCCGACGGCAATTTCTGCTCCGGCGGCGACGTGTTCGAGATCATCGAGCCGCTGACCCGGATGACGATGCCGGACCTGCTCGCCTTCACCCGCATGACCGGCGAGGTGGTGCGCGCGATGCGCAAATGTCCGCAGATCATCGTCGCCGCGATCGACGGCGTCTGCGCCGGCGCCGGCGCGATGCTGGCGCTCGCCTCCGATTTGCGGCTGGCGACGCCGCAGGCCAAGACCGCGTTCCTGTTCACCCGCGTCGGCCTTGCCGGCGCCGACATGGGCGCCTGCGGGCTGCTGCCGCGCGTGATCGGGCAGGGCCGCGCCGCCGATCTGCTCTACACCGGGCGGGCGATGAGCGCCGACGAGGGGCTGGCCTGGGGTTTTCACAACCGCCTGGTGCCGCCGGCCGAGCTTGCCGGCGCCGCGCATGAGCTGGCGCGCTCGCTCGCCGACGGTCCGTGGTTCGCGCATGGCGTGACAAAAACCATGTTCAACCAGGAATGGGCGATGGGCGTCGACGAGATGATCGAGTCGGAAGCGCAGGCGCAGGCGATCTGCATGGTGACCGGCGATTTCCGCCGCGCCTTCGATGCGTTCGCCGCCAAGCAGAAACCGGTGTTCGAGGGCAATTGAGATGAGCGAGATCCTGCAGCCCGACGGATGGGCAAAACCGATCGGCTACGCCAACGGCGTCGCCGCGCGTGGCAAGCAGATTTTCATCGCCGGCCAGATCGGCTGGAACGGGCAGTGCGTGTTCGAGACTGACGATCTGGTCGCGCAGATCGGCCAGACCCTGCGCAACATCGTCGCGGTCGCCGCGGCCGGCGGCGCCGGGCCCGAGCACATCGTGTCGATGACCTGGTTCCTGCTCGACCGCAAGGAATACTCGGCCCGGCTGAAGGAGATCGGCGTCGTCTACCGCGACGCCATGGGCCGCCGCTTCCCGGCGATGACCGCGATCCAGGTGTCCGGCCTGATCGAGGACCGCGCCAAGGTGGAGATCCAGGCGATCGCGGTGGTGCCGGATTGATGGGTGGTCTGCAGTCCTGCCTAACCCGTCATCCTGAGGTGCGAGCCTCTTCGGCGAGCCTCGAAGGATGAATCGGCCACCAGCCGGGCCGTCGACCCTTCGAGGGCCGCTGAAGAAGCGGCCGCCTCAGGGTGACGGTGATGGGGGAATGCATTGCCAGACCCGTCATCCTGAGGTGCGAGCTCTTGCGAGCCTCGAAGGATGAATCGGCCACCAGTGGGGCCGTCGACCCTTCGAGGGCCGCTAAAGAAGCGGCCGCCTCAGGGTGACGGGTTGGTTTGCTCAGCTTGCTCGGTGTCATCACCCGGCTTGACCGGGTGATCCAGTATTCCAGAGACGCCGGTGATAGAAGCGAGAGGCCGCGGCGTACTGGATCGCCCGGTCAAGCCGGGCGATGACGGCGGTGGGTGAGGACAAAGCTTCACACCCTCTCAGGGTGACGCTGATGGAGGGAGCCGCTGCAAGAATGTTAATCCTAAGCCAAATCAGCGCCGGCGCGCCGAAGACCCGGGCAACAAACCGGCTTGCGGCCGGGCGCGGGCGCGTGCGACCCTAGGCCTTGCTGGTTAACCGTCCTGTTGTGATTGGAGTAAAGGACGATGAAAGCGATTATCGTCGGAGGCGGCATCGGCGGCCTCACCACGGCGCTGATGCTGCGGTCGCGCGGCATTCAATGCGAATTGTACGAGCAGTCGGAGACGATCCGCGAGCTCGGCGTCGGCATCAACACGCTGCCGCATGCGATCCGCGAGCTCGCCGGTCTTGGCCTGCTCGACCGGCTCGACGAGGTCGCGATCCGCACCTCAGAGCTGTTCTATCTGACGCGGCACGGCCAGCAGGTCTGGCACGAGAAGCGCGGGCTCGATGCCGGGCACGACGTGCCGCAATTCTCGATCCATCGCGGCCGCCTGCAGGGCGTGATCCATCAGGCGGTGGTCGAGCGTCTCGGCACGGAGGCGATCCGCACCGGCTGCCGGCTCGGCGCGTTCACCCAGGACGAGGGCGGCGTGTCAGCCCATTTCTTCGATCGAGCTGGCTGCCATGTCCACACCGCGCGCGGCGACATTTTGATCGGCGCCGACGGCATTCACTCAAAGGTGCGGCAGACGTTGTTCCCAGACGAGGGCGGGCCGTGCTGGAACGGACTGATGCTGTGGCGCGGCGCCACCGACTGGCCGGCGTTCCTGACCGGGCGCTCGATGATCATCGCCGGTGGGCTGAATGCAAAAGCCGTGATCTATCCGATCGCGCCGGGATCGAGCCCGGCAAGTCGCCTCACCAACTGGGCGGTGCTGGTGCGGATCGGCGACGGATCGTCGCCGCCGCCGCGCCGCGAGGGCTGGTCCAATCTCGGCCGGCGCGAGGAGATGATGCCCTATGTCACAAGTTTTACGATTCCGCAGGTCGACTTCGCCGGCCTGATCAACGCGACGCCGGAATTCTGGGAGTATCCGTGCTGCGACCGCGACCCCCTGCCGTACTGGTCGAGCGGCCGCGTCACGCTGCTCGGCGATGCCGCGCATCCGATGTATCCGGTCGGCTCGAACGGCGCCTCGCAGGCGGTGCTCGACGCGCGCTGCCTAGCCGACGCGCTGGCGCGGTCAGAGCATCCGCGCCAGGCGCTGGTCGCCTATGAGCGGCAGCGCCTGCCGATGACCGCCGACATCGTGGCCTCCAACCGCCGCGGCGGCCCGGAAGGCGTGATCGACGCCGTCGAGCAGCTCGCGCCGCAGGGTTTTACCGATGTCGACACGATTTTGAATTACGAAGCGCGCGAAGCCATCGTGCGCGGCTATGCGGCAAAAGCCGGCTTTGCCGCGCGCGTGGTGGCGCGGCAGTAGCGAGGAGCTGCCGCTCTGTCCGCGTCATTGCGAGCGTTAGCGAAGCAATCCATCTGTCCGCATATGCGGAGCGATGGATTGCTTCGCTCCGCTCGCAATGACGGGGAGGGAGAGTCCTCGAGCATGATGAGATTAGGTTAGGTTGGAGCGGCAGCGAAGGTTCACCTCTCCCTTGGGAGAGGTCGGCGCGCAGCGCCGGGTGAGGGGTTAAGGTCTCTCGTTAGAGCTGCAGCCCCTCACCCGATTTGCTGGCGCAAATCGACCTCTCCCCGTCGGGGAGAGGTGGACCGAACACGCGGTCGGTTCGATTCAACCTAACTTCATCCCGCCCTAGCCGGGAGGCGGCGGCAGGAAGTGGATGTTGTGCTCGGCAGCGAGCCGCACCACGTCGTCCGGGTTCTGCTCCTTCATGTTGTGGATCGCCCAGAACAGGTCGTAGAGCCTGCGCGTCGGCGACACCCAGAACAGCGTCTTCGCCGGCTGCTGCGACTTGTTGAAGATGCCGTGCGGCTTGCCCATCGGCAGGCGCACGAGATCGCCCGGCGTTGCGGATTCGTCGGCGCCGTCGAGCATGAAGTCGAGCTTGCCCTCGAGGATGTAGAGATACTCGTCCTGGTCGGGATGGATATGCGGCGGCACGAAGGTGCCGGGCGGGAAGGTCGCGTGCCAGGAGAAGGAATGCTCGGTGCGGCTCTTCGGCACGTAGGTCTGGCCGAGGATGCTCCAGGTAATGCCTTGAATGCCTTCATTGGCGCGGGTGATGCCGGCGATCTCGTCTTTCATCGTCATGTTTTCCTCCTGGGATTGACTTGTCCTGGGATTTACCTGGCCTTTTCACTTGGCCGCGCAGTCCTTGGCGTAGCGGTCGCCGTAATTCGAAAACACCTTTTCGACGACCTCGGTCTGGAACTTGCCGTCCGGCCGCTTCGCGACCTTGGTGAGATAGAAGTCCTGGATCGGATAGCCGTTGTTGTTGAACTTGAATTGACCGCGCAGCGAGGTGAACTCGGCTTTCTTCAGCGCGGCGGCGACCGCGTCCTTGTTGGCGAGATCGCCCTTTACGGCCCTGACCGCACTGTCGATCAGGAGCGCCGTGTCGTAGGCCTGCATGGCATAGGTGCCGGGCACGCCGCCAAAGGCCGCCTCATAGGCGGCGACGAACTTCTTGTTCTGGGGATTGTCGAGATTTGGCGCCCAGTTGGCGCCGCCGAACATGCCGACCGCGGCGTCCTGCTGCGCGGGCAATGTGGATTCGTCGACAGTGAAGGCCGAGAGCACCGGCACGGTCGCGCCGGCCTGCTTGTACTGCTTGACCAGATTGACGCCCATGCCGCCGGGCATGAAGGTGAACAGCGCATCCGGCTTCAGCGAGGCGATCTTGGAAAGCTCGGGCTGGAAATCCAGCGTGTTCAGCGGCGTGTAGGATTCTTCGACGACCTCGCCCTTGTAGTCGAGCTTGAAGCCGGCGACCGAGTCACGGCCAGCCTGATAGTTCGGCACCAGCAAATAGACCCGCTTGTAGCCGCGGTCCTGCGCCACTTTGCCGAGGATCTCGTGCACCTGGTCGTTCTGGTACGACGTCACATAGAAGAACGGGTTGCACTCCTTGCCGGCATAGCTGGACGGGCCGGCATTCGGGCTGATCAGAAAGGTCTTGCTGTCAGTGACCGGGCGGTGGATCGCGAGCAGGATGTTGGAGAAGATCGGGCCGACCACGAAATCGACCTTGTCGCGCTCCAGGAGCCCGCGCACCTTGACCACCGCGCCGTCGGGCTTGAGCTCGTCGTCGGCGTTGACCACCTCGACGTCGCGGCCGGCCATCTTGCCGCCGAGGTCCTTGATCGCGAGCGCAAAGCCGTCGCGGACCTGCTGGCCGAGCGCCGCCGCCGGACCTGACGTCGTCACCAGCACGCCGATCTTGATTTTTTCCTGCGCGTTTGCCGGGGTGATCGCGACGCTGAGCAGCGCCGCCAGTCCCGCCCACATTGTCACTTGCTTCATCTTAGCTCCCCGACCGGTTTCTTGATGGCTCGTCTCTCGATGCCTTGGGCCGCAGCTTATTCTGGCGGGCGCGACTGCCGCAAGCGATGCGGCGTCGCGCCAAGGCAATCATCTTGCTCCATGCAAGCGCCGCGCCAATTGCTTGAAGGTTAAAGAAATTGCAGGATCGCGCCGGCGGCGGCGTATCGATTCGCAATTGTCCTTGCGGCGCGCCGCAAATTGTTTGAAGCTCAAAACATCAGGTCCGACTGGGAACCCGCCGCGCGGAGGCGCGATCGCCGCATGATCCTCGATTCTGAAACCAAAGCCGTCGAACTGCCCGACGACCACGGCACCGAGCTGCGGCTGTGGCTCCGCCTTCTGACCTGCACCACCCTGATCGAGGGCGAGGTGCGCAGCCAGCTGCGCGAAAAATTCGACGTCACGCTGCCGCGTTTCGACCTGATGGCCCAGCTCGACAAGGTGGCCGACGGCATGACGCTGTCGGACCTGTCGAAGCGCATGATGGTCTCCAACGGCAACGTCACCGGCCTGGTCGAACGCCTGGTCGAGTCAGGCCATCTCGATCGCCGCACCTCGGAGACCGACCGCCGCGTGCAGTTCATCCGGCTCACCAAGCTCGGCCGCGCCGAATTCCGCAAGATGGCTGCCGAGCACGAGAAGTGGATCGCCGACATCTTTGCCGATCTGTCGCCAAAGGACATCCGCGAGCTGATGCGGCTGCTCGGCAAGGCCAAGGGCTCGGCGCAGCGCTCCGCCAAGGCGAGGTCGGTATAGCGCCGTGGCGGCGATGCGGCATTTCAGCGCCTGATTTCTACCCTTGCGCCAAATTATTTTAAGTATAAAATGATTGGCGGATCGGGACGCTGCCGGGCGTCCGCGATATCGGTGGTTTCGATAGAGGCTCTTCGGACCAGAGCCTTGGCCTTTCTGGATGGAAAGCGAGGGGCGATCGAATGTCGGATCAATTTCCCGGGCTCGGCCCATCGGGCCATGTCGACGATTTCGCGCGGCGCAACCTGCCGCCGCCCGAGCTGTGGCCAAAGCTGCTGCTCGACCGGCCGGAATTCCAGTATCCTGATTACCTCAACGCCGCGGTCGAACTGACCGACCGCATCGTCGAGCGAGGACTGGGCGACAATATCGCGCTGATCGGCAACGGCCGGCAGCGCACCTACAAGGAATTGACCGACTGGTCGAACCGCCTGGCGCATGCGCTGGTGGAGAATTACGGCGTCAAGCCCGGCAACCGCGTGCTGATCCGCTCCGGCAACAATCCGGCGCTGGTGGCGGCCTGGCTCGCCGCGACCAAGGCGGGCGCGGTGGTCGTCAACACCATGCCGATGCTGCGCGCGGGCGAGCTGGCCAAGATCGTCGACAAGGCCGAGATCGCGCTGGCGCTGACCGACAGCCGCATCGCGGATGAGCTGGTGGCCTGCGCCAAGACCAGCAAATTTTTGAAGCAGGTGGTCAATTTCGACGGCACCCAGAACCACGACGCCGAGCTCGACCGGATCGCGCTGAACAAGCCGGTGAAGTTCGAGGCGGTGAAGACCGGCCGCGACGACGTCGCGCTGCTCGGCTTCACCTCGGGCACCACCGGCGAGCCGAAGGCGACGATGCATTTCCACCGCGATCTCCTGATCGTGGCGGACGGCTACGCGAAAGAGGTGCTGAAGGTGACGCCGGACGACGTGTTCGTCGGCTCGCCGCCGCTCGCCTTCACCTTTGGCCTCGGCGGGCTCGCGATCTTTCCGCTGCGCTTCGGCGCCACCGCGACGCTCTTGGAGAACGCGGCGCCGAGCGAGATGATCCGGATCATCGAGACCTACAAGGCGACGATCTGCTTCACCGCGCCGACCGCCTATCGCGCGATGATGGCGGCGATGGACAACGGCGCCGACCTGTCGTCGCTGCGGATTGCGGTCTCGGCCGGCGAGACCTTGCCGGCGCCGGTGTTCGAGAGCTGGACCAAGAAGACCGGCAAGCCGATCCTGGATGGCATCGGCAGTACCGAGCTCTTGCACATCTTCATCACCAACCGCGTCGGCAGTGCGGTGGCCGGCACGACCGGCACGCCGGTCGCGGGCTATGAGGCCAAGGTGGTCGACGCCGATATGAATGAGCTGCCGCCGGGCGAAGTCGGCAAGCTCGCGGTGCGCGGCCCGACCGGCTGCCGTTACCTCGCCGACTCCAGGCAGACCAACTATGTGCGCGACGGCTGGAACATCACCGGCGACGCCTTCGTCCGCGACGCCAGCGGCCGGCTGTCGTTCGTCGCCCGCGCCGACGACATGATCATTTCGGCGGGCTACAACATCGCCGGCCCCGAGGTCGAGGCGGCGCTGCTCGGGCATCCCGACGTCGCCGAATGCGCCGTGGTCGGCACGGCAGACGAGGAACGCGGGCAGATCGTCGCGGCGTTCATCGTGCTGAAGCCGGGTGCGCGCAGCGACGAGCTCGAGGTCAAGCTGCTGCAGGATCACGTCAAGGCGACGATCGCGCCGTACAAATATCCGCGCGCGATCTCCTTCGTCGAGGCGTTGCCGAAGACGCAGACCGGAAAGATCCAGCGCTTTAGGCTGCGCGAGGCGAGCTGAGGAGGCGACAGCGCGCGGCTCTAGTGCGCGCCGGCACCACCCGCCGCGCTCTTCGGCTTGCCGGTCAACGCGATCGCGATCGCGGCCAGCACCAGCACGATGCCGATCACGGCAAAGGCGTCGCTAAAGCCGAGCACCAGCGCCTGGCGCTTGACGATGTTGCCGATCGCCACGATCGCCTGGTGATGCGCGGTGGCGGGGTCGGAGATGCCGTGGCTCAGGAAGTAGTCGGTGACCTGGGCAATCCGGCTGCGCACCTCCTCGCGGCCGAGGTCGACGGACTGGCCGATGATGTTGGAGTGGAACTGCTCGCGCTTGGTGACGATGGTCGACAGCAGCGCGGTGCCGATCGCGCCGCCGAGGTTGCGCATCATGTTGGAAATGCCTGACGCCGCCGGCGCGTCCTGCGGCGCGACGCTGCCGAGGCTGACCGCGGACAGCGGCGCCAGCATGATCGCCTGGCCGATGGCGCGGACGATGTTCGGCACGAAGAACTGGTCGCCGGAATAATCGACCGACATCGCGATGTTCATGAAGGAGGAGCTCGCGAACAGCACCATCCCGGTGAACGCGATCAGGCGGGCATCGAAGCGCTGCATCAGCTTCGGCACCAGCGGGATCAGGATCAGCTGCGGCAGACCGGTCCAGGCCAGCACCTGGCCGATCTGCTCGGCATTGTAGCGCTGCACCTGGCCGAGATAGGCCGGCAGCAGGTAGACCGAGCCGAACAGCGCAAAACCGACGAACACCGCCGAGATGGTGCCGAAGCCGAAGCTGCGCTGGGTGAGCAGGCGCAGCCGGATCAGCGGCTTCTCGACCACGAGCTCGATCCAGACGAACAGCGTCAGGCTGACCGCCGCGATCACCGCGAGCTTGACGATGAAGGGCGAACCGAACCAGTCGTCCTTGTTGCCCTCCTCCAGCACCGCCTGCAGCGAGGAAAGACCGATCGCCATCGTCGCGATGCCGAGCCAGTCGCCCTCGCGGAGCAGATGCAGCTGCATCGGTTGCCGCTCCAGCGTGAAGTAGAGCGTGACGACCATCACCACGGTCGGGATCACGTTGACGAAGAAGATGGTCTGCCAGCCGTAATTCTCGGTGAGGTAGCCGCCGATGGTCGGGCCGATCGCCGGCGCGAAGGTCACGGCCAGCGCGAACATCGCAAGGCCAATCGGCTGCTGCGGCTTCGGCAGCTTGGTGAACACCAGCGTGAACGCCATCGGGATCAGCACGCCGCCGAAATAACCCTGCAGGCCGCGCATCGCGATCATCGACGGCAGGTCGTGGGTGAAGGCGCAGGCCACCGAGAAGATCGCAAACAGCGTGGCATGGCCGATCATGATCCTGCGGAACGAGAACACCCGGCTGAGATAATCGGTGAGCGGGATCACCACGATCTCGCCGATCAGATACGACGTCGAGATCCAGGAGCCGTTGTCGACGCCGGTGCCGATGCCGCCCTCGATGTTGAGCAGCGAGGCGTTGGTGATCTGGATGTTGAGGATCGCCATGAAGGCGCCGATCATGGCCGCGAGGATCGAGATCCAGACGGTCATGCTGGCGCGGTTGGGATCGGCTACGGCTGCGGGGAGCGGCGCGGCGGCGGGGGAGGAGAGCGCGAGGTCGGACATGGCATCACCTATTTGGACGAGGCGACAGCAAGTTTCGGCGTGGTCTTGGTCCTGGCGGACGGAGCCGGCTCGGCCGGCTGCGACAGCGTCGCGATGGTCGGGATCACGGACATGCCGGGCCGCAGCTCGACCTCCGTCGCGTCGAGCACGATCTTCACGGGGATGCGCTGCACTACCTTGGTGAAGTTGCCGGTTGCGTTATCGGGCGGCAGCAGCGCGAACTCCTGGCCACTCGCCGGCGCCAGGCTGTCGACATGGCCGCGCACCACCTGTCCCGGGAACATGTCGACTTCGATCTCGACCGGCTGGCCCTTGCGGACGTTGGTGAGCTGCGTCTCCTTGTAATTCGCGATCACATAGGCGCCGATGGCCGGCACCAGCGACATCAATTGCGTGCCGGCCTGGACGAACTGGCCGGTGCGCAGCGTGCGGTTGCCGACCACGCCGTTGATCGGCGCAGTGATCGTGGTGTAGCCGAGATTGAGCTCGGCCTGGTGCTGCAGCGCGGTCGCGCGGGCCTGCGCCGCGACCGCCTGGGCGATGTCGGCCTTGAGCAGCTCGACCTGACGCAGCGCTGAGGCGAGGTTCGCGGTGTCGCGGGCAATTGCGGCCTGCGCGCTGGCGTAGCGCGACTGCGCCTGCTGCGCGTTCTGCACGCTGCCATAGCCGGTGCCGGCGAGGTCGGTGTAGCGCTTGTTCTCCTGTGCGGCAAAAGTCTGGGTCGCGGTATCGACCGCCAGCGTCGCGCGTGCCGCTTCGATCACGGACTGCTGCACATCGAGCTGGGCGTGCTTGCTCGCGATCGCGGCCTCGGCGGCGGCGACGTCGGCCTTGGTCTGGTCGAGCGCGACCTTGAAGTCGCGATCGTCGATCCGTGCCAGCACCTGACCGGCGCGGACATGCTCGTTGTCACCGACCAGCACGGCGCTGAGATAGCCGGACACCTTTGGCGCGATCGTGGTGTTATCGGCCTTCACATAGGCGTCGTCGGTGGACACCTGGAAGCGGCCGACGGTCCAGTAATTCCAGCCGTACCAGCTAGCGCCTGCGAGTGCCGCGACTGCGGCGCCGGCGAGCAGCAGGCGGCGAAGCTTGCTCTTCACACCGGCAGGCGCCGGCGGGGAGGCGATTTCAGCAGTGGTGATCAACTGCTTGGCGGTGTCGGCCGGAACCTTGCTCTCGGCCTTGAATGACGTTTCGTGCTGGCTCATTGGCAGGCGCTCCCGATGTCGTATCCCGTTGGAAAGTCTCGCTAATTCCGCTTTGCGATCGCTGGCTAATTAGGAAACTTGATGTTTTCCAAAATAGAGGGCATATTGGGACTGTCAATGGAATGACAGGCATCATGTAAAAGCATGGCTTGGATCGGCGCAAGAGTGTGAAGGACAAAGCTCAAGCAGAGGGGGGCGCGCCGGCGCGGCGTGGCCGCGGGCGGCCGCAGCTGCGCTCCGACGATGAGACGCGCGCTTTGATCTATGACGCTGCGCGGCATGAATTCGCGACGCGCGGCTTCGCCGTGACCAGCATGGCCGACGTGGCCTGCCGCGCCGGCGTTTCCACCAAGACGCTCTATCGGCTGGTGCCGACCAAGTTCGCGCTGTTCGAGAGCACGCTGACGGACCGCATGGACCGCTTCGTCTCGATCGTGAATCTCGGCGCCTGCGACGGCCGCGACATCGCGGCGGCGCTGGAGGCCGCGCTGCTGACCTGTGCCGAGCTGATCCTCGATGGCGAGGTCATCGCGCTCCAGCGCATCATCCTGGCCGAGAGCGACAAATTCCCCGATATCGCCGAGACGTTCTACGAGAAGGCGATGCAGCGGACCCTTGCTGCGCTGGCGGCGTGGCTGGGCGTGCAGCAGCGGCGAGGGCGGATCGCGGTGGACGACGTGCAGGCCGCGGCCGGCATGATGCTCGGCATGCTCGTGTTCCAGCCGCAGCGCGACGTCATGTACGGACGCAGGCCGGCGCCGTCGCGGCAGGAGCTCGAAGCCCGCGCCAAGGCCTGCGCGGCGCTGTTCCTCTCGGGCGCCGCCGTGCGCGCCGACACCAGCAACAAGCAAGGCGGAGATGCATGATGCCGGAGCCGGCCGCAACCTACAGCGTCGAGGCGCAGATCTCGCCCGACGACCGGGCGAGATGCGAGGATGTGCTGACGCGCTGGATGGCGGCGCTCAATCGCTACGACGCCGCGGCGATGGACGGGCTGATGCATTTCCCGCATGTGCGGCTCGCCGGCGGCGCGGTCACCATCTACCAGCAGGCCGGCAGCAATCCGATGGATTTGTTCGAGCGGCTGCGCAAGCAGGATGGCTGGCACCACAGCGCCTGGGACGAGATCAGGCTGGTGCAGTCCTCGCCGGTGAAGGCGCACTACGCGCTGCGGTACACCCGCTTTCGCGCGGACGGCTCGGTGATCGGCGTCTACGATTCGCTTTACGTGCTGAGCCTGCTTAACGGCGAATGGAAGATCCAAAGCCGCTCCAGCTTCGGGCCTTAGAGTTTGGTTAGATTAGGTTGAGCTGGGAGCGGCACTAAAGGTTCACCTCTCCCTTGGGAGAGGTCGATTTGCGCAGCAAATCGGGTGAGGGGTTCCGGTCTATCGAGAGCGCAAGAGCCCTCACCCGGCGCTGCGCGCCGACCTCTCCCCGACGGGGAGAGGTGAACCGAAAGCGCGGCGAATGGATTCAACCGAAAGACGACCGGCTTTAGCTGATCGCGTCGCTCAGGTTACTCACTTCGCCGATACTGGCGCGGGCGGCTGGGTCAGCACCTGGCGGATCATCCGCGCCAGATCGGATTTGCGGTAGGGCTTTGCCAGCAAGGTCACGTCGGGATCGAGCCGGCCGTGGTGGAAGATCGCATCCTCGGTGTAGCCGGAGGTGAACAGCACCCGCACCGACGGCAGTTTTGCCAGCACCGCGTCGGCGACCTGCCGGCCATTCATGCCGCCGGACATGATGACGTCAGTGAACAGCACGTCGCAGACAAACCCCTTGTCGATCGCCGCCAGCGCTTCGGGGCCGTTGGCGGTGACCAAAGTGCGGTAGCCAAGCTGTTCGAGCTGGGCGCTGACGTAGTTGCGCACCAGCGGATCGTCCTCGACAACCAGGATGGTCTCGTTGCCGCCGCGCGCGTCGACCACGGCCGGCGGCTCGGCCTCTTCCATGTCGCCGCTCGAGCGTGGCAGATACAGCTTGATCGAGGTGCCGTGGCCCTCCTCGGAATAGATCTTGAGGTGCCCGTCGGACTGCTTGATGAAGCCGTAGACCATGCTCAGGCCAAGGCCGGTGCCCTTGCCGGTGTCCTTGGTGGTGAAGAACGGCTCGAACACCTTTTCCCGGATCGTTTCCGGGATGCCGGCGCCGGTGTCGCTGACCGCGACCATGACATATTCGCCGGCCCGCACATCCAGATTGGAGGCGGCGTAGGTCTCGTCGAGGATGACGTTGCTGGTCTCCAGCATCAGCTTGCCACCGTCGGGCATCGCATCGCGGGCATTGACCGCGAGATTGAGCAGCGCGGTCGCCATGTGATTGGGATCGATGAAGGCCGGCCAGGCGTCGGGCTCGAGCGAAGTCTCGATCTCGATCTGCTCGCCGAGCGAGGGGCGCAGCAGCCGCGCGGTGTCCTGCACCAGCGTGTTGAGGTCGGCCTCGCGCGGCTGCAGCGGCTGCTGCCGCGAGAAGGCGAGCAGATGTTTTGTCACCTCGGCGCCGCGCGAGGCGGCGTCGCTGATCATCTTGGTGACGGATGACAGCGCGGCATCGTGCTCGACGGCCTCCGCGAGGATGTCGATCAGACCGGTGATCACGGTCAGGATGTTGTTGAAGTCGTGCGCGATGCCGCCGGTGAGGTGCCCGACCGCTTCCATCTTCTGCACCTGGCGCAGCTTCTGCTCGGCCTCGAGCTGCTCGCGCGCCGCCTCGACCTCGCGGGCGCGCATGAAAATCTCGGCTTCCATCTGCTCGGTGCGCTCGCGCAGCTGGTCCGCCAGCTTGTCCTGCTCGACGCCACGGCGCTTCAGATGGATGAACTGGGTGACGTCCTCGACGCGATGGATGATGTAGCTGAGCTGCCCGCCCGGTCCGAACACCGGCGAGTTGCGCGGGCTCCAGTAGCGTTCCTCGAAGCCGCCGCCTTCCGCCTCGGGCTTGCGGATATCGTATTTCTGCACCGACATCGTGTCCGGACGTCGGAACTGGACCACGCGCTCCAGCGAGGCGCGCAGGTTCCGCACGCCGTCGGCGGCGGGATCGTCGGGATTGTCGGGGAACACGTCGAACAGCGCGCGTCCAAGTATCGCGGCGCGCTCGGTCTTCGTGGCGCGCAAATAGGCGTCGCTCGCCGCCGCGATGCGAAATTCGGGTGGCGTCAGCACCAAATAGAGGCCGGGCGCCGCCTCGAACAACGCCTTGAAGTCAGGCATGGGCGGGGACGGGGTCTGCAGGTTATCCTCCTTGCAGCGATACGCGCGGTCCACCAAGAAGATTTGACACGCGTTTTGGCCGAGCGCAATGCCTAACGGTTGGCACTGGCTCGCCTTTTTCGCTTCTGCGTAAACACCGCGATAGCGCGCGGCGGGCAAGCTCAATCGCGGGCAAGTGCAACGTGCCGGCGAGGATGGGGCGAGGCCCCCGTTGCGGCAGCAACCAACCCGCGAACGCGGGTGAATCCGACCGTGTTGCGCGCAATCCGGAACCTGCGGTGATCGCCGCCTGCGCGCCGGCGATCATATGCACGCTGTGATGCTCATGGCGCCTAGCGTGTGTTCGGCAGGTAGCGCCAGCCGTCCTTGCCGAGGAAATCCAGCATGGCTTTCGCCGGCGGCAGCAGGATCTTGTCGGCGCGCCGGATCGCGTGCCACTGCCGAACGATCGGCAGGCCCCGGACCTTGAGCACCACCAGCCGGCCGTCCTCCAGCTCGTGATGGATGGTGTGCTGGGAGATGAAGGCGATGCCGAGCCCGGCCATCACCGCCTGCTTGATGGTCTCGTTGCTGTCCATCGCCATGCCGATCTTCGGCGCCAGGCCGACACGCTCGAAGAACTGCTGCATCAGCATCCGCGTGCCGGATCCCTGCTCGCGGGTGATGAAGGTCTCACCGGTGAGCTCGGATATCTCGACGTGCCGGCGCCGTGCCAGCCGGTGATCGGCGGCGGCGACGATGTAGTGCGGATGCCGGCCGAGCGGCTTCATCTCGACCTCGAGGTCGGCCGGCGGCGCGCCCATCACCGCAATATCGAGATCGTAGCCGCGCAGCGCGTCGCGGATCTCCTCGCGGTTGCCGATCCTGAGCGTGACCTCGATCTTGGGAAAGCGGCGCGAGAACGCGGCGATCGCAAACGGCACGAAGTATTTCGCGGTGGAGACTGCGCCCATCGCGACGCGGCCGCCGCTGCGGCCCGCGATCATGTCGAGCGACTGCTCGCAATCCTTCAGCGCCGCCTCGATCCGCTCGATCAGCGCCAGCACGTGCGCGCCGGCATCGGTCAGCGCCATGCCGTCGCCGGTGCGCTGGATCAGCGGCAGCTCGGCGAGCGCCTGCAGGTTGCGCAGCTGCAGCGTCACCGCGGGCTGCGTCAGGTTGAGGCGATTGGCTGCCGAGGTGATCGAGCCCGCCTCGTGCACGGCGGACAGCGCGCGCAGCTGGCGGATGGTGAGGTCTCGCGTGAAGTGGCCGGCCATCGCGGGCTCCATAAGGAAAACTTTGGCGTCGCCAAAGATAAAGAAATTTCCCTAATTCGGCAATTCGCGCGTTGATAGTGGCGACGGCGACTCCAATGCGGGTCGTCGATCGAAACAGCCTCGGCACAGAGGGCGTGATCAAAGGGAGAGACCCGTGGAGATTCGTCCTGCATTGCATGCCTATCTGGAGTGGCCGGCGCAGCAGAACCCGATGCGTGCCGCCACGGTCGCCGTGATCGAGGCGCTCGCCGGCGCCGCCATCGAACTCGCGCGCACCATTGCCGCCGGTTCCCTTGCCGCGATCGGCGGCGAGAGCGGCGGCATCAATCCCGACGGAGATCGTCAGAAGACCATCGACATCATTGCCGACCGCCTGATGCGCGACGCGCTGCGCACGGCGCCGGTCGCTGCCGTGGTGTCGGAGGAGGTGGAACTGCCCGAAGTGCTCGATGCCGATGCGCCGCTCTGCGTCGCGATCGATCCGCTCGACGGTTCGGCCAATCTGGAGAACAACATCTCGGTCGGTACCATCTTCTCGATCCGGCCGAAGACCCGCGACGCCATCTCGACCTTCTTCGAGCCCGGCACGGCGCAAAACGCCGCGGGCTGCTTCATCTACGGCCCGCAGACCGTGCTGGTGCTGGCGTTCGATCAGTGCGTCGATTGCTTCACGCTCGACCCGCGCACGGGAGAGTTCGTGCTGACCGGACGCGATCTGCAGGTGCCGCCGGACACGGCGGAATTCGCCATCAACGCCTCGAACCGCCGGCACTGGAGCGGCGCTGTGCGCGGCTACATCGACCAGTGCCTGGCCGGGGTGAACGGCGAGCGCGGGCAGGACTACAACATGCGCTGGATCGGCTCGTTGGTCGCCGAGGCCTATCGCATCCTGATGCGCGGCGGCGTGTTCCTCTATCCGGCCGATGCGCGCCAGGGCTATCGCGAGGGCCGGCTGCGGCTGTTGTACGAGGCGCATCCGATAGCGCTGATCATGGAATGGGCGGGCGGCGCCGCCTCGAGCGGCCGCGCGCGGATTCTCGAATTGTCGGCACGCTCGCCGCATCAGCGCGTACCCCTGATCATGGGATCGACCCGCGCGGTGCGCGACGTCGATGCAGTCCACCTGACCGTCGAGCCGTTGTTCGAAAGCAGCGATGCCCCGCTGTTCGCGCGGCGCGGCCTGTTCCGCTGAGGAGGGCGCATGTCTCGTCGACATCCCATCATCTCGATCGCCGGCTCGTCCGGCGCCGGCACCACCTCGGTGCGGAAGACGTTTGAAAATATCTTCCGCCGCGAGAACGTGGTCGCGGCTTACGTCGAGGGCGACGCGTTCCACCGCTACGACCGCGCCGAGATGCGCAGCAAGATGGTGGAGGAGGCGGAACGCGGCAACAAGCATTTCAGCCATTTCAGCCCCGAAACCAACCTGTTCGAGGAGCTAGAAAAGCTGTTCCGCGACTATGCCGAGACCGGCACCGGAACGACGCGGCACTATGTCCATGACGAGGAGGAGGCGCGGCTGTACGGCGCCAAGCCCGGCACCTTCACCGCATGGGAGCCGCTGCCGGAAAACTCCGATTTGTTGTTCTACGAGGGCCTGCACGGCGCCGTGATCACCGACACCGTGAACGTCGCGCAGCACGCCGACCTCAAGATCGGCGTCGTCCCGGTGATCAACCTCGAATGGATCCAGAAGCTGCACCGCGACCGCAGTCACCGCGGCTACTCCACCGAGGCGGTGACCGACACCATCCTGCGCCGCATGCCTGATTACGTGAACTTCATCTGCCCGCAGTTCACCGAGACCGACATCAACTTCCAGCGCGTGCCGACGGTCGACACGTCGAACCCGTTCATCGCGCGCTGGATCCCGACGCCGGACGAATCGATGGTGGTGATCCGGCTGAAGAATCCGCGCGGCATCGACTTCCCGTATTTGCTGTCGATGATCCCCGGCAGCTTCATGTCGCGCGCCAACTCGATCGTGATTCACGGCGCCAAGCTCGACCTCGCGATGCAGCTCATCCTCACTCCGCTGATCCTGCAACTGATCGAACGAAAGAGGCGAACGATATGACCGCACTTGCGTCCATAGCCAGCAGCCCCCGCGCCGAAATCAGCTTTGCCGAGATGGCCAACGCCATCCGCTTCCTTGCCATCGATGCGGTCGAGCAGGCGAAATCCGGCCATCCCGGTATGCCGATGGGCATGGCCGACGTCGCCACCGTGCTGTTCGCCGATTTCCTGAAGTTCGACCCGGCCGATCCGGCCTGGCCCGACCGCGACCGCTTTGTGCTGTCGGCCGGTCACGGCTCGATGCTGCTCTACGCGCTGCTGCATCTGACCGGCTACGAGAGCATGACGCTCGATCAGCTCAAGGCGTTCCGGCAATGGGGCTCGAAGACTCCCGGACATCCGGAGTACGGCCACACGCCCGGCGTCGAGACCACGACCGGGCCGCTCGGGCAGGGGATCGCGACCGCGGTCGGCATGGCGCTCGCCGAGCGGCTGATGAACGCACGCTTCGGCGACGACCTCGTCGATCACTTCACTTATGTCATTGCCGGCGATGGTTGCCTGATGGAGGGCATCAGCCAGGAGGCGATCTCGCTCGCCGGCCATCTGCGGTTGAACCGGCTGATCGTGCTGTTCGACGACAACCAGATCTCGATCGACGGCGCCACCTCGCTGTCCTGCTCGGACGACCAGGTCGCGCGCTTCAAGGCGAGCGGCTGGGATGTCTGCCGCATCGACGGCCACGACCCGCAGGCGATCGCCGCCGCGATCAGGCAGGCCAAGGCGAGCGACCGTCCGTCGCTGATCGCCTGCCGCACCGTGATCGGGTTCGGCGCGCCGAACCGGCAGGGCAGCGAGAAGGTGCACGGCGCGCCGCTTGGCACCGACGAGGTGCAGAAGACCCGCGCCGCGCTGGGCTGGCCGTATCCGGCGTTCGAGATTCCCGAGGCCGTGCTGACCGAGTGGCGCGAGATCGGCGCGCGCGGCCGCGAGGCGCGCCGCGCCTGGATCGAGCGCTCGCGGCGCGCCTGCAACGGCGAACGTTCACCGTTCCATGACGCGCTGAACCGGAAATTGCCGTGCGCCTATGTCGATGCGATGGCGAGGCTGCAGGCGCGGTTCGCGACGGAGCAGCCAAAGCTCGCGACGCGGCAGGCTTCGCAGCAGGTCATCGACGTGATCGCGGAAGCCCTGCCGAACCTGCTCGGCGGCTCGGCCGATCTCACGCACTCCAATCTCACATTGGCGAAGACCCAGGTGCCGGTGCGGCCGGATACGCTCGACGGCAGCTACATCCATTACGGCATCCGCGAGCACGGCATGGCGGCGGCGATGAACGGCATCGCGCTGCATGGCGGCTTCATCCCCTATGGCGGCACCTTCCTCTCCTTCGCCGATTACAATCGGCCGGCGATCCGCCTCGCGGCGCTGATGGGCATCCGCGTCATCCATGTGATGACCCATGACTCGATCGGGCTCGGCGAGGACGGGCCGACGCATCAGCCGGTCGAACACCTTGCGGCATTGCGGGCGATTCCGAACCTGCTGGTGTTCCGCCCGGCCGACGCCGTCGAGACCGCGGAAGCCTGGGATTGCGCGCTGCGCGCCGAAACCTCGCCGTCGATCCTCTGCCTGTCGCGGCAGGCGCTACCGACGGTCCGCGAGGTCCCTAAGAACAACCAGGTCGCGCTCGGCGCCTACGTACTCGTCGAGCCGGCCTTCGGGCGTGACGTCACCCTGATTGCAACGGGTTCGGAGGTGGCGATAGCGCTCGAAGCCGCAAAGCTGCTGGCGGAAGCAAGGGTGAAGGCCGCGGTGGTCTCGGCCCCGTGCTTCGACCTGTTCCGCCAGCAGCCGCGCGACTATCGCGCCAAGGTGCTGGGCAGCGCACCGCGCGTCGGCGTCGAAGCCGCGGTCGAAGGCGACTGGGCGCGCTGGCTCGGCGACGGCGGCGAGTTCGTCGGCATGACCGGCTTCGGCGCGTCGGCCCCGGCCGACGTGCTCTACCGCGAATTCGGCATCACGCCGGCGGCGGTCGCGGCCGCGGCGCAGCGTGTGATGCAACGATCGAACTGAAAGGAGGACGTCAGCATGGCGCGGATTACCCTGAGGCAGTTGCTGGATCACGCCGCCGAGCGCGGCTACGGCGTGCCGGCTTTCAACATCAACAATATGGAGCAGGGGCTTGCCATCATGGAGGCCGCGGCCTCGTGCGATGCGCCGGTCATCATCCAGGCCTCGCGCGGCGCGCGTGCCTATGCCAACGACATCATGCTGGCGAAGATGATCGATGCGCTGGAGGAGATGTATCCGCAGATCCCGCTCTGCCTGCATCTCGACCACGGCAACGAGGAGGCGACCTGCGCCACCGCGATCCGCTACGGTTTCACCTCGGTGATGATGGACGGCTCGCTCAAGGCCGACGCCAAGACCGCGGCGGATTATGACTACAACGTCGACATCACCCGCCGCGTCGTCGACATGGCGCATTGGGTCGGCGCCTCGGTCGAGGGCGAGCTCGGCGTGCTCGGCTCGCTCGAGCATGGCGGCGGCGAGCAGGAAGATGGCCACGGCGTCGAGGGCACGCTCAGCCACGACCAGTTGCTGACCGATCCCGGCCAGGCCGTCGATTTCGTCCGCGCCACCAAGGTCGATGCGCTGGCGATCGCGATGGGCACCTCGCACGGCGCCTACAAGTTCACCCGCCGCCCCGATGGCGAGATCCTGGCGATGCGCGTGGTCGAGGAGATTCATTCGCGGCTGCCCAACACGCATCTGGTGATGCACGGCTCGTCCTCGGTGCCGCAGCCGCTGCAGGACATGTTCAACGCATTCGGTGGCGAGATGCCGCAGACCTGGGGCGTCCCGGTCGAGGAGATCGTCCGCGGTATCAGGCACGGCGTGCGCAAGGTTAACATCGATACCGATTGCCGGCTCGCGATGGCCGCCGCCTTCCGCAAGGTCGCTACGCAGTCGAAGAGCGAGTTCGACCCGCGCAAGTTCCTCAAGCCGGCGATGGACGCGCTGCGCGAGCTCTGCCGCGACCGCTTCGAGCAGTTCGGCACGGCAGGCAACGCCGCGAAGATCAAGGTGGTGCCGCTGCCGGAGATGGCAAAGCGCTATCGGGCCGGCGCGCTCGATCCGCAGATTGGAAGCATGACCCAGGCCGCCTGAGCCGGCCGCCACGAACGACAGGAGATTGACATGAATGTGCAGCAATCGATGACCGTGCGCGGCAAGGATCGCTACAAGTCCGGCGTGATGGAATACAAGCGGATGGGCTATTGGGAGCCGAACTACGAGCCCAAGGACACCGACGTGATCGCGCTGTTCCGCGTTACGCCGCAGGACGGCGTCGATCCGACCGAGGCCTGCGCCGCGGTGGCGGGCGAATCCTCGACCGCGACCTGGACCGTGGTGTGGACCGACCGCCTGACCGCCGCGGAGAAATACCGGGCGAAGTGCTACCGGGTCGATCCGGTGCCGAACTCGCCGGGCAGCTACTTTGCCTACATCGCCTACGACCTCGATCTGTTCGAGCCGGGCTCGATCGCCAACCTCACCGCGTCGATCATCGGCAACGTGTTCGGCTTCAAGCCGCTGAAGGCGCTGCGGCTCGAGGACATGCGGCTGCCGACCGCCTATGTGAAGACGTTTCAGGGCCCGGCGACCGGCATCGTGGTCGAGCGCGAGCGGCTCGACAAGTTCGGCCGGCCACTGCTCGGCGCCACCGTCAAGCCGAAGCTCGGCCTGTCCGGCCGCAACTACGGCCGCGTGGTCTACGAGGCGCTGAAGGGCGGGCTCGACTTCACCAAGGACGACGAGAACATCAACTCGCAGCCCTTCATGCACTGGCGCGAGCGCTTCCTCTACTGCATGGAGGCGGTCAACCGCGCCCAGGCCGCGACCGGCGAGATCAAGGGCACCTATCTCAACGTCACCGCCGCGACCATGGAGGACATGTACGAGCGTGCCGAGTTCGCGCACGAGATCGGCTCCAACATTGTCATGATCGATCTCGTGATCGGCTACACCGCGATCCAGTCGATGGCGAAGTGGGCGCGCAAGCACGACATGATCCTGCATTTGCATCGCGCCGGCCACTCGACCTACACCCGCCAGCGCAGCCACGGCGTGTCGTTCCGCGTCATCGCAAAATGGATGCGGCTCGCCGGCGTCGATCACATCCATGCCGGCACCGTGGTCGGCAAGCTCGAGGGCGATCCGAACACGACGCGCGGCTACTACGACATCTGCCGCGAGGACTTCAACCCGTTGCAGCTCGAGCACGGCGTGTTCTTCGACCAGCACTGGGCGAGCCTCAACAAGCTGATGCCGGTGGCATCAGGCGGCATCCATGCCGGCCAGATGCACCAGCTGCTCGACCTGCTCGGCGAGGATGTCGTGCTGCAGTTCGGCGGCGGCACCATCGGCCATCCGCGTGGCATCCAGGCCGGCGCCACCGCCAACCGCGTCGCGCTGGAGGCGATGATCCTCGCCCGCAACGAGGGCCGCGACTACGTCCATGAAGGGCCGGAGATCCTGGCCAGGGCGGCGCAGACCTGCACGCCGCTGCGCGAGGCGCTCGATGTCTGGAAGGACGTCACCTTCAATTACGAGTCGACGGACGCCCCCGACTTCGTTCCCACGCCGAGCATGGCGGTCTGACAGGAGTTTCTCATGCGCGTCACTCAAGGTTGCTTTTCGTTCCTGCCCGATCTCACCGACGAGCAGATCGCGGCGCAGGTGCAGTACTGTCTCGACAAGGGCTTTGCGGTGAACATCGAGTTCACCGACGACCCGCATCCCCGTAACACCTACTGGGAGATGTGGGGCCTGCCGATGTTCGACCTGCGCGACGCCGCAGGGATCATGAAGGAGCTCACCGACTGCCGGCGGGTCTATGGCGATCGCTACATCCGGATCTCCGGCTTCGATTCCAGCCATGGCTGGGAGTCGGTCCGCATCTCCTTCATCGTCAACCGGCCGCGTGAGGAACCCGGCTTCGGGCTCGATCGCCAGGAATCCGTCGGCCGCAACATCCGCTATTCGACGCGCGCCTATGCGGCCACGCGGCCCGAAGGCGAGCGCTACACCGATCACTGACCGCGTCCGGCTCAAACACCAGGCGGGTTGCTCCCTCGACCGTCCTGGTCCGGATGCACTTCTCCGTCGTCGCCGCCGCGGCGACGGAGCTTTTTTCGATACGAGAGCACGATGACGCAACCGCAAGAGCAGACCCGCGAAGCCCCGCTCGAGACCGTGGACCTCCGGCATGAATTCGCCGACCTCGGCGTCGGCGCCGTGCTCGATCAGCTCGATTCCGAACTGATCGGGCTGAAGCCCGTGAAGACCCGCATCCGCGAGATCGCCTCGCTGCTGCTGGTCGAGCGCATCAGGCAGAAGATGGCGCTGGCGACGACGTTTCCGACCCTGCACATGTCGTTCACCGGCAATCCCGGCACCGGCAAGACCACCGTCGCGCTGCGGATGGCCGGCATTTTGCACAAGCTCGGGTTCGTGCGCCGCGGTCATGTCATCAGCGTCACGCGCGACGATCTGGTCGGGCAATATATCGGCCACACCGCGCCGAAGACCAAGGAGATATTGAAGAAGGCGATGGGCGGCGTGCTGTTCATCGACGAGGCCTATTATCTCTATCGCCCCGAGAACGAGCGCGACTACGGCCAGGAGGCGATCGAGATCCTGCTGCAGGTGATGGAGCAGCAGCGCGAGGACATGGTGGTGATCCTGGCGGGCTACGGCGACCGGATGGAAAAGTTCTTCCAGAGCAATCCGGGCTTTCGCTCGCGGATCGCGCACCATGTCGACTTTCCCGACTATTCGGACGCCGAGTTGCTCTGGATCGCCGAACTGATGCTGCAGCAGCAGAACTATCGTTTCTCTCCGGAAGCGCGCGACGCTTTCATCCGCTACATCGCTGCACGCAAGCTGCAGCCGTTGTTCTCCAACGCGCGCTCGATCCGCAACGCGCTCGACCGCATCCGGCTGCGTCAGGCCAACCGGATCGTCGCCAAACTCGACCGCACGCTGACCGCCGACGACGTGATGTCGATCGAGGCGGGTGACGTGCTCGCAAGCCGCGTATTCTCCAAGGGCACCGGTGCGGGCGAGGAGCGATGAACCAGGCGCTCGCAGCCATTCGCACCGGTGGAATGCGCCACATCATTGCGAACGCCCGCGCGCTGATCTTCGACGTCGACGGCACGCTCGCCGAAACCGAGGAGGTGCACCGCCGTGCCTTCAACGAGGCCTTCGTCGAGGCCGGCCTCGGCTGGCATTGGGATCGGCCGACCTATGCGCGACTGCTGCGGGTCGCCGGCGGCAAGGAGCGCATCCGCGCCTACGACCAGCGCAACGCCGTCTCCAGGCTGAGCTTTGCCGAGATCGCCGACCTGCACCGGGCCAAGACCGCGCGCTACGCCGCGCTGATCGCAGCCGGCGATTGCCCGCTTCGGCCGGGCGTCGGGGCCTGCCTCGCCGGCGCGCGCGAGCGCGGCCAGCGCCTCGCGATCGCCACGACGACCTCGCACGGCAATATCGATGCGCTGCTCTCGGTCGCGCTCGGCCGTGACTGGGCCGGCCTGTTCGAGACGATCGTCGCCGGCGACGACGTTCCGCGCAAGAAGCCGGCGCCCGATGTCTATGTCGAGGTGCTAGCGCGGCTGCAGCTGGCGCCGGCCGACTGCATCGCCATCGAGGATTCCGGCAACGGCCTGGTCTCCGCGTCGCGGGCCGGCATTCCCGTCGTCATCACCCGCAGCGCCTATTTCAGCGACGATGACTGGAACGGGGCGCTGCTGGTCGTGGATGATCTCTCGGAGATCGATACCTGAGGGTGACAGTGTTGGTTTGCTCAGCGTGCTCGGTGTCATCACCCGGCTTGACCGGGTGATCCAGTATTCCAGAGACGCCAGTGATAGAAGCGAGAGGCCGCGGCGTACTGGATCGCCCGGTCCATGTGCGCAATTGCGCACAAGCCGGGCGATGACAGCGGTGGGTGAGGACAAAGCTTCACACCCTCGCAGGGTGACGGTGTTGGTTTGCTCAGCTTGCTCGGTGTCATCACCCGGCTTGACCGGGTGATCCAGTATTCCAGAGACGCCGGTGATAGAAGCGAGAGGCCGCGGCGTACTGGATCGCCCGGTCAAGCCGGGCGATGACAACGGTAGATGAGGACAAAGCTTCACAATCTCTCAGGATGATGGGTTGAACCGCGGCGCTTGTTCAGCCGGCGTGGGGCCCCCGCCCCGGCAAATAGTCAAATAATATGACTAGTCGCGGCATTCCTTCCGTGAGATAGTCGCGCCGTACCCCGCAAGAGGGTCGCCAGGCGGTGCCATAACACCATATCCCCGGTGGATGGCACGCACGAACGATTTCGGGAGACTGCGCCTCATGATCCCCATCGCCATCCCTGTGCCTCCTTCGATCCGTCCCATCGCGTGCGGGTGAATCTGGCCGGCAGTTCGTGGATTGGGACTGGTTGTACGAGCGAGGGGTGGCCTGACCATGGGTGCATCTTGGGCTGCATCGAGAATCCCGCAATTTCCGATCGCAATGGTGGCGGACGCCGCTGCGACGTCGTGCCCGGCCGGGTAACCGGCCTGCGCGATGGTGATGCCGTCTGCAACGCAGAAACAATTCAAGAAGAAAGGGAGTGACGCATGTTCAGGTTGAAGGCCACTTTGTTCGCGCTCGCGCTGGCCGGTCTCGGCGCTGCCGCCGCGTCGGACGCGCTCGCCCAGAGCAAGCCGACCATCGGGATCGCGATGCCGACCAAGTCGTCGGCGCGCTGGATCGACGACGGCAACAACATGGTCAAAGTGCTGAAGGAGCGCGGCTACGGCACCGATCTGCAATATGCCGAGGACGACATCCCGAACCAGCTGTCCCAGGTCGAGAACATGGTGACCAAGGGCGCCAAGGTGCTGGTGATCGCGGCGATCGACGGCACCACACTGTCCGACGTGCTGAAGCAGGCCAAAGCCCAGGGCATCACGGTCATCGCCTATGACCGCCTGATCCGCGGCACCCCCAACGTCGACTATTATGCGACTTTCGACAATTTCCAGGTCGGCGTGCTGCAGGCGCAGTCGATCGAGAACGCGCTTGGGCTGAAGGAGGGCAAGGGGCCCTTCAACATCGAGCTGTTCGGCGGCTCGCCCGACGACAACAACGCCTACTTCTTCTACGACGGCGCGATGTCGGTGCTGAAGCCCTACATCGACAGCGGCAAGCTTGTGGTCGCCAGCGGGCAGATGGGCATGGACAAGGTCGCGACCCTGCGCTGGGACGGCGCGACCGCGCAGGCCCGCATGGACAACCTGCTCAGCGCCTTCTACGGCAAGAAGCGGGTCGATGCGGTGCTGTCGCCCTATGACGGCCTGTCGATCGGCATCATCTCCTCGCTGAAGGGCGTCGGCTATGGCAGCAAGGAGCAGCCGATGCCGTTTGTCAGCGGGCAGGATGCCGAGGTGCCCTCGATCAAGGCGATGCTGCGCGGCGAGCAGTACTCGACCATCTTCAAGGACACCCGCGACCTCGCCAAGGTGACGGCCGACATGGTCGACGCGGTGCTGAGCAAGAAGGACGTCACCGTCAACGATACCAAGACCTATAATAACGGGGTCAAGGTGGTTCCGTCCTATCTGCTCAAGCCGGTTGTGGTGGACAAGACCAATTGGGAGAAAGTCCTGATTGACAGCGGCTACTACAAGCGCGCGCAATTCGACTAGCGCGTTTTCCAGCGAAGTGGATACCGGTTCGCGTGAAGAAAACGCGTCAAAACAGGAATCTAGAGCTATATCCGTTCCGATTCCATCGGAATGGAAATAGCTCTAGGGCGCGCCGAGCCCGGCCAGCGCTGCGGGATCTGATCCGATGACGGCAATGCTTGAAATGCGCGGCGTCAGCAAGAGCTTTGCCGGCGTGCAGGCGTTGCGTGACGTCAACTTCACCGTGGAGGCCGGCCAGATCCACGCGCTGGTCGGCGAGAACGGCGCCGGCAAGTCGACCCTGATGAAGGTGCTGAGCGGGGTCTACCCCGCCGGCAGCTACGAGGGGGCGATCGTGTTCGACGGCGAGGAGCGCCGCTTCCGCGACATCAACGACTCCGAAGCGCTCGGGATCATCATCATCCACCAGGAACTGGCGCTGATCCCGCTGATGTCGATTGCCGAGAACATCTTTCTATCGCATCCGCCGTCGCGGTTCGGCGTCATCGACCGCAATATGGTGTACCGGCGGACCGCGCAGCTGCTGGCGCAGGTCGGCCTGCGGGAATCGCCCGATACGCTGGTGACCGATCTCGGTGTCGGCAAGCAGCAGCTGGTCGAGATCGCCAAGGCGCTGTCCAAGCGGGTGCGGCTCCTGATTCTCGACGAGCCGACCGCGAGCCTCAACGAGGCCGACAGCGAGGCGCTGCTCGAGCGTCTCCGTGCCTTCCGCGAGCAGGGCATCGCCTCGATCCTGATCTCGCACAAGCTGAACGAGGTCGCCCGCGTCGCCGACCGCATCACGGTGCTGCGCGACGGCCGCACCGTCGACAGCCTCAATTGCCGCAGCGAGCGGATCGAGGAGGACCGCATCATCCGCAGCATGGTCAACCGCGACCTCGCGCATCGCTTCCCCGAGCGCAACGTCGCGATCGGCGACCCCGTCATGACGGTCGAGAACTGGTCGGTGCATCACCCGCTGCACACCACGCGGCAGGTGATCAAGAATGTCGACTTCACCGTGCGCCGCGGCGAGGTGGTCGGGATCGCCGGCCTGATGGGCGCCGGCCGCACCGAGTTCGCGATGAGCCTGTTCGGCCGGGCCTGGGGCTACGATATCTCCGGCAAGGTCCGGCTCGACGGGCGGGAGGTCGTGCTCTCCAGCGTCCCGGCCGCGATCGATGCCGGCCTTGCCTATGTCACCGAGGACCGCAAGCAGCTCGGGCTGATCCTGGCCGACGACGTCCGCAAGAACGTGACGCTGGCGAGCCTGCGCCAGGTCGCCGGGCGCGGCGTGATCGACGACGTCGTCGAGCTGAAGGCCGCCAGCGACTACCGCAACCGGATGCGGATCCGCTGCTCCGACGTCTACCAGGAGACCGGCCAGCTCTCCGGCGGCAACCAGCAGAAGGTGGTGCTGTCGAAATGGCTGATGACCGACCCGAAGGTCTTGCTGCTGGACGAGCCCACGCGAGGCATCGACGTCGGGGCAAAATACGAGATTTATTGTATCATCAACGAGCTGGCGGAGGCCGGCAAGGGCGTCGTGGTGATCTCGTCGGAAATGCCCGAGCTGCTCGGCATCTGCGACCGGATCTGTGTGATGAATGACGGCGCCTTCGTCGGCGAGTTCGCCAGGGAAGACGCGACCCAGGAGAACATCATGCGCGCCATCATGCGCAACGTCAGGATGCCCGGCGCGGTGCGGGAAGGAGCGGCGTAATGACCGACAAGACGGTGTCACTCCCCGAGGCGCCCAAGCATTCCGGCTTCATCAAGAACAATCTGCGCAATTACGGCATGCTGCTGTCGCTGCTCGCGATCATGCTGTTCTTCGAGATCGTCACCGACGGCACGCTGCTGCAGCCGCTCAACCTCACCAACCTCGTGCTGCAGAACAGCTACATCGTGATCATGGCGCTCGGCATGCTGCTGGTGATCGTCACCGGGCATATCGACCTCTCGGTCGGCTCGGTCGCGGGCTTCGTCGGCGCGGTCGCCGCGGTGCTGATGGTGCAGTACCACGTCAGCTATCCCGTCGCCTTCGTCGCCTGCCTTCTGGTCGGCGCCGCGATCGGCGCGGCGCAGGGCTATTGGGTGGCGTACTTCGGCATTCCGTCCTTCATCGTGACATTGGCCGGCATGCTGGTGTTCAAGGGGCTGGCGCTCGCGGTGCTGCAGGGCAAGTCGGTCGGGCCGTTCCCGCCGACCTTCCAAAAGCTGTCGTCGGGCTTCATCCCGGAACTGTTCCCGAGCGCCGGCACGCTCTACCCGACCTCGCTGTTGATCGGCATCGTGCTGGCGTTCGTGCTGGTGCTGGCGAGCGCCAAGGGCCGGGCGCGCGAGCAGGCCCACGGCATAGAGGTCGAGCCCTACGCGTTCTTCATCCTCAAGAGCATAGCGCTGGCCGGCGCGGTGCTCTACTTCACCTATCTGATCGCCTCGCATCGCGGCCTGCCGAACGTGCTCGTGATCATGACGGCGCTGATCGCGCTCTACGCCTTCGTCACGCGGCGCACCGTGCTCGGCCGGCAGGTCTATGCGGTCGGCGGCAACGCCAAGGCGGCCAAACTGTCGGGGGTGAAGACGGAGCGGCTGACCTTCTTCACCTTCGTCAACATGGGCGTACTCGCGGCGCTGGCGGGCCTCGTGTTCGCCGCGCGGCTCAACACGGCGACGCCGAAGGCCGGGCTCGGCTTCGAGCTCGACGTGATCGCGGCCTGCTTCATCGGCGGCGCCTCGGCCTATGGCGGCGTCGGCCGGGTCGGCGGCGCGGTGGTCGGCGCCATGATCATGGGCGTGATGAACAACGGCATGTCGATCCTCGGCATCGGCATCGATTATCAGCAGGTGATCAAGGGCCTCGTGCTGCTCGGCGCCGTCTGCATCGACGTCTACAACCAACGCCGCTGATCATGCTCTTTGTTTGAGCATGATCTTGTCGGAAAACCGCTCCACACTTTTCCGGATCATGCTCTAGAATCTGTAGGTGAGGCTGCTCAGCACCGTGCGGCCGATGCCGTAGAAGCAGTCGCCGCGCGCCAGGCACGTGGTGACGTGGCGGCGGTCGGCGAGGTTGCTGGCATTGACCTGGAAGCGCCAGGGGCCGTTCTCGTAGCGGACCATGGCGTCGAACAGCGTGTAATCAGGCGTGCGGATGATGTCGGCGCCGTCCCACGATTGGCCGACATAACGCACGCCGCCGCCGACGGTGACGCCGGGCAGGCCGAACCAGGTGAGGCGATATTTTGCCCACAGCGACGCCTGGTGCTCCGGCACGACCTCGACATGCTTGCCGGCGTTGTCGCCGCTTTCGACGCGGGCGTCGACATAGGAATAGGCGCCGATCAGATCGAGCTCGGGCGTGACGCGGGTCAGCACCTCCAGCTCGGCGCCGCGGATCCGCACCTTGCCGGTCTGGATCGACAGCAGCGGATTGTCCGGATCGCTGGTTAGCCGGTTGCGTTCGATGGTGTCGTAGATTGCGCCGTTGATCGCGGTGCCCGGCAGCGGATTGTACTTGAAGCCGACTTCGACCATCTCGCCGCGCTGCGGCGCGCAGATGCCGGTGCTACAGACGGCGCTGCCGAAGATCGGGTTGAACGATTGCGCGTAGGTGACGTAGGGCGTCAGGCCGAACGGCAGCTCGTACATCAGTCCGGCGCGTCCGGTGGTGGCCTGCAGGTTCTCCTGCGGCGCGCCCTGTAGATCGTTGGTGACGAAGTCGTGGCGGATGCCGAGCACCGCGAGCCAGCGCCCGAGCCGGATCTGGTCCTGCGCGTAGAGCCCGAGCTGGCTCTGCCGCACGTCCGGCTCCGCCGCCAGCGCCGGCGGCACCACGCCGTTATAGACCGGCGCATAGAGATCGAACGGCCGATCGTCGTAGCCGGTGCCGGAGGAGGCGCGCTCCTTCTGGGTGCGGTAGTCGGCGCCGAACAGCGCCTTGTGGGTCAGCGCGCCGGTTGCGAATTTCAGTTCGGCATTGCTGTCCGAGGTGAAGATGTCCTTGGCGGTCTCACGGCCGTAGATGAAGCGCGCCACCGTGCGCCGCTCGGCGTCGAGGAACGGATTTTCGGGATTCGAATAGACGTCCGGATACATCGTGCGATAGATGCCCTCGACATGGGCGTAGCGCAGGTTCTGCCGCACCGTCAGGCCGTCGCTGAACCGGTGCTCGAACAGGCTCGAGATCGCGCCGGTCTCGGTCTTGTAATAGTCCCAGCTCGGATCGCTGGCAAAGCGCTGCACCGGGATCAGGCCGTTGGGGCCGGGATAGAGCGTGCCCTCATGCGGCAGGAACGCGGTCGACGATCCCGTGGTGTCCTTCTGGTAGGTGCCGAGCACGGTCCAGCTGGTGCCGTTGGTCGGCCGCCAGGTCAGCGACGGCGCCAGCACGATGCGGTTGTCCTTGACGTAGTCGGTCTGCGAGTCGCTGTCGCGGAACACGCCGATGAAGCGGTACAGCCACTCGCCGTCCTTGGTTAGCTTGCCGGTGGTATCGAACTGGGTCTGCTTGCGGTTGAAGCTGCCATATTGCAGGCCGATCTCGCTCGCGGCCTCCGCCTGCGGACGCTTCGAGATCAGGTTCAACAGCCCCGCCGTCGAGGTGTCGCCGTACAGCACCGACGACGGGCCGCGCAGCACCTCGATGCGTTCGAGCGTGTAGGGATCCGGCCGCCATTCGTTGAACGAGGAGGTGTTGTTGACCCTGGTGCCGTCGAGATAGATGTTGGGATCCTGGCCGCGGAAGCGCGGAAAGTCGCCGCGGGAATCCGGGCCGTAAGCATCGGCGTAGACGCCGGGCACGTAACGCAGCGTCTCCTGAACGGTGGTCGCGCCCTGATCGGTGATGCGGTCGGCGGTGACCACCGTGATCGATTGCGGGGTCTCGCGCAGCGGCGTGTCGGTCTTGGTGCCGGTCGCGCTCTGATTGGCGAGATAGCCACGCACCGGACCTGTCGCACTCTCCGCGCGCTCGCTCGGACCGGTGGCAGCGGCAGCGGCGGCACCGGATCGTGTGGCCGCGCGTTGCGCCGTACGCCGCTGCGTCGCGGCTGCGGTCTGGCGATGGCGCGCGGGACGCGATCGCGCCGTCTGTCGTTGCGATTGCTCGACCATGACTGGTGGCAATTCCTGCGGCGGTGATTGCGCCTCTACCGGTGTGATCGTCATCATCGTCGCCAGCATCGGCAGCATGGCAACGAACGGATTGGTGGCTCTTGCAGGTGTGATCGGCATCAATGGTCCCATGTCTTGCGCGGGGACCACTAACAAGCGCGACCGTTGCGTAGAAGCACGCGACCGGCCAGAACAGGGCTTCAACCACGAGTTTGGAATTAGTATTTGTCTAGCCAGATCCAGATTGTCGCACCAGCGATCGCGATCATGCCGCGCGCGCTCCGCGCAGCGCGATGCGTCGATCATGTCGCCGGTCTGTCAAATGCAGTTGCGGATTCTGGTGTATGATTCGGCAAGCAACGCAGGAGAACGCCGCGTGAAACTGTCCCATGCCGATGCGCTGACCATCGGGAACATTCTTGCCGAGGCCGGCGTCGCCGAAATCATGCCGCGGTTCCGCCGGGTGCGGGAGATCGAGGTCCGCACCAAGACCTCCGCCTTCGATGTGGTCACCGAGGCCGACGAGGCCGCCGAGCAGGCGATCTCGGCGGCGCTGCTGCGCGCCTTTCCCGGCGCCGTCGTGATCGGCGAGGAGGGCACCTCGCGTGATCCGTCCGCGCTCGACCAGATCGGCACCGCGGAGCTTGCCTTCATCATCGACCCGATCGACGGCACGCGAAATTTCACCTCAGGCCTGCCGCTGTTCGGCGCCATGGTCGCTGCCACCATCCGCGGCGAGATCGTGTTCGGCGCGATCCACGATCCGGTCTGCAGTGACACCGCGTTCGCGTTACGCGGCGAGGGCGCCTGGCTCGCGCTGCCGGACGGCAAGCGCCACGACCTGAAGGTCGCGCCCGCCGTGCCGGTGAAGCAGATGGATGCGATCATCGGCATCAACTTCCTGCCCGAACATCTGCGGGCGGTCGTGGCCGGCAATGTCGCAAAACTCGGCATGAGCGCGTGGCTGCGCTGCGCCGCGCATGAATACCGCATGGCGGCGTCGGGCCATTGCCACTTGCTGTTCTACAACAAGCTGATGCCGTGGGATCACGCCGCCGGCTGGCTGCTGCATCGCGAGGCCGGCGGCTACAGCGCGCATTTCGACGGCTCGCCGTACCGGCCGGTCAACCTGACCGGCGGCCTGCTCTGCGCGCCGGACGAAGCGAGCTGGCACGCGGCGCGGCAGGCGATCTTGACGGCGGCGGCGTAGGCGCTTTCGCATGCGGCACTTCTCAGTCCCGTCATCCTGAGGTGCGAGCTCTTGCGAGCCTCGAAGGATCGACGGCCACCAGCCGGGCCGATTCATCCTTCGAGGCTCGCCGAAGAGGCGAGCACCTCAGGATGACGGGGCTGGTGTTGGTCTGATGCAAGCGTCAAACAGCTTGTTCAGTCGTCATCACCCGCGAAAGCGGTGATCCAGTATTCCAGAGACTGCAGTGCTGAATCGAGAGGCCGCGGCGTACTGGATCGCCCGGTCGAGCCGGGCGATGACAGTTGTGGATGGGGACGCAGCGCGTAGCCCGGATGGAGCGAAGCGTAATCCGGGGCCGCTATATCAACGGATAAAGCTGCCCCGGATTACGCTGCGCTTCATCCGGGCTACAAGTGCTCAGAACTGCGGCAAGTGCCTGATGCGCCTCACGACCACCGCAATCAGTGCCGTGACCGCGAACGGCCCGAGCGGGATGCTGTTGGCGCCGGCGGGCACCATGATGAACGGCGTCAGATAGAGCGCGGCGAGCGTCAGCCGCTCATAGGGCAGCCAACCCCGAGCGAGCGCCTGCGCGGCCAGCCAGGCGCCCGGGATTGCCAGGATCACCAGTTCGTAATTGCCGAAGAACGGCACGCACAGGCCGGTCACCGCCACCATCAGCGCGATCTCGGCGGCGCCGCCCGGCCGCGTTCGCAAGATGACGGCGAGAACGGCGACGGCGATTGCGGCCGCGGCCAACTGAACGATCCAGGCGAGATCGCTCGATCCGCCGAGCAGCCGGATCGCGGCGTAGGGGCTGGCGAACTTTTCGAAGCCGGGCGCACCGCCGATGTTCCAGGCGCTGGCCTCGGGCAGTGCACGGATGAATCCGATCCACGCGTCGATGCCGAACAAGGCGGTGGCGATTGCCATCAGCGTCAACGTGGTAACCACCGCAGCGGCAAGCGCGCGCCATCGTCGGGTCACGACCAGCACCAGCGGCGCGAGCAGCGCGATCTGCGGCTTGTAGGTGAGGCAGCCGATCAGCGCGCCGGCGACGATTGGGTAGCGATCCAGCGCCATGGCCGATCCGCCGAGCAGCGCCGTGGAGAACAGCGAGTTCTGGCCGAACAATCCGCACACCCAGGCGGCGGGAAAGGCGAGCGCTGGGACGACAGAGCCACCCTTGAGCATGGCCCTGGCCGCGGCGGCATAGGCGGCGGCAGTTGCAGCGACCCACACGGCCGCGGCGGCAACGAAGGGCAGCAACGCGAACGGCAGCCAGATCAGCAACGCGGTCGGCGGATAGAAGAACGGCGCATAGTTCTTCTGGCCGAGCAGCGCGGCCACCGCCGCGCGGGCCGCCTCGCCATAGGCATCGGCGACGCGGCCTTCGAGCGCAAGGTGCGCCGCGGTCCAGAACGCCGCAAAGTCGTGGCCGACATCCATCGTCGGCGCGGTCCACGGGATGCTCGCGACGAAGCCCATCAGCAGGACCAGGAACACGCGGGTGAAGGCGGTGACGCGGTCATGCGTCAGCCAATCGGCATCGCGCAACGCGGCGGACCATAGGGAGCGAGGCGGACGCGGGGCGGCCTGCGCTTCGCCGGTGACCGGCCGACGATCGTCCGGCGACGCATCGTCGGCGAAGGCCAGCGAGTGCCCCTCGAGCCCGAACTTCTGCGACATCGGCCGCTTCATCCCAATTGTGTCGTGCACCCCAGAGATTTGGATCAAATCGTTGAAGGTTGCGTAAAGCAGGTCGTTTCAATTCGGCAGGGACAGGCGTCCCTTCAGGCAGCTCATGGTAAAGGAACTCGTAACGCCGGACCTGTCGCGACCTCCTCTTCACCTCGCCCCGCGTGCGGGGAGAGGCATAGGCCGCCTTTGGCGGCCGTCTCAGCGAACGCCGAGGCAAAGCCTCGGCTACGACGCATCGCGAGATGCGTTCCGGGTGAGGGGGAGTCTCCGCGAGCGCAGCTATCGCCGTCCATGCGGAGACAGCCCCTCACCCCAACCTTCTCCCCGTGAAGAACGGGGAGAGGGAGCGCAGTGCCGTCGCCGCAAAAATCAGCGCTACCGCCGCGACGCGCTCAAAAACAGCGGACGAAAAATGTCCAGAAATCCCGTCGCCGCCGGCGTCAGCGGGCGGTTCTTTTGCCGCAGGATGCCGATCCGGCGCACCAGGGGCGGCGAGACCAGCCGCTTGACCACGACGCCGCGCGGCGCGCGCCGCGGCAGCGCCGAGGCCGGAACGATCGAGATCCCGACATTGGCGCCGACGAAATCGTACAGCGTGCCGAACTGCTCGACGATCGTGCTGTGCTTGAGCACGAGGCCGTTGGCGGTCGCGACACTGTCGATCTGCTTGCGCAGGCCCGAGCCGGTCGGCAGCGACACGAACACCTCGTTGCGCAGCTCGCGCAGGCTGAGTTTCGCCTTGTTGCGCAGCGGATGCCGCGACGGCAGGATCGCGAAGCAGGACTCCTCCACCGCGTCGTCGCTGACGACCTCCTCGCCGAGCGCGGTGACGTTGCCGATGCCGAAATCGGCAAGCCCGCTGCGCACGTCCTCATAGACTTCGCTGCCGAGGCCTTCGCGCAGGTGAATCTCGACGCCCGGATGCGCCTTCCGGTATTTCAGCACGGCCTCCGGCACCACGTGATGGGTGAGTGACAGCAAGCAGGAGATGATCAGCCGGCCCCTGATCTGGCCGCCCAGCGCGCGGGCGTTGTCGACCTGGGTGCCGAGATCGGCGAGCAGCCGCTGCGTCGATGCGGTGAACTCGCGGCCCGGCGCGGTGAGGATCACGTTGCGGGTCGAGCGAAGGAAGAGCGAGACGCCGAGCTGTCGCTCGAGCTGCAGCACCAGGCGGCTGACCGCCGATTGCGTCATGCCGAGATCGGCGGCCGCAGCGGTGAAGCTGCCATAGACCGCCACCGAATTGGCGGCGCGCAGATGTTTCAGGCTGACCTCGAACTGGCGCGGGCGACGCTCTCGCATCATTCATTCCATTTCTGCATCAATAATCCGGATCGAAAATATTTGACCTATATCGCCGCGAGGTCAACGATCAAACGCAGCAGGGATCGAGATGCGGGAAGGAATGCCGGATGACCGCCACCCGGATGGGGACGAAACAGGGCGCGCTGCGCGGCGTCCGGGTGCTGGACCTGACGCGGTTCTATTCCGGTCCGTTCGCGACGTTGATGCTGGCCGGCTTCGGCGCCGAGGTCATCCGCATCGATGGTCCCGAGCAGGGCGATCCCACCATGACCGGCCCGCCGTTCCTCGGCAAGGACGGGGTGTCGCTCGACCGCAGGCACGACAGCGATCTCGGCCTCGCCTATCTCAAGCGCTGCCGCGACAAGAAATCGATCACGCTGAACATGCGCTCGGCTGAGGGCATGGAGCTGTTCCATGCGCTGCTGCGCAAGTCCGACATCCTGGTCGAGAATTTGCGACCCGGCGCCGCCGAGCGCCTCGGCATCGACTATGAGGCGAACCGGCAGGTCAATCCCGCGATCGTGCATTGCGCGCTGACCAGCTACGGCTCGACCGGCGCCGACCGCCGCCTCAAGGCCTACGATCTCATGATCCAGGCGGCGAGCGGGTTGATGTCGATCACCGGCGCGCCCGACGGCGGCCCGAGCAAGGCGGGCACGGCGCTTGCCGACGGCATCACCGGCGCCTTCGCCGTCTCCGGCATTCTGGCGGCGCTGACCGAGCAGCGCATCTCCGGGCAGGGCCAGTTCGTCGACGTCGCGATGTCTGACTGCCTGCTGTCGCTGGTGCTCGACGAGCCGCTGGATTGCTACAACCAGATGGGCATGGCGCCGCGGCAGGGCAACCGCATCATGCGGTTTTCGCCGTTCAACACCTATCCGACCCGCGACGGCGCGATCGCGCTGGGCGCGGCCACCAATGAGGACTGGCTGCTGCTGCTGCGGGTGATGGACCGGCTCGATCTGGCAAGCGACGAAAAATTCATGAACACCGGCTGGCGGGTCAGCAACAACGCGGTGATCGACGCCATTGTCACCGAGTGGTCGCGCGGCCGCACCACCGCGGTGGCGATCGAGGCGCTCAACAAGGGCGATGTCGCCGCGAGCCCGATCCGCGATATCGACGACATCCTCGCCTGGGAGCATCTCGGCGCGCGCGACATGCTGCAGGCCGTCGAACATCCGACCGAGGCGCTGGAGCAGCGCGTCATCGGCGCCGGCTTCCCGATCAAGATGGGGCGGACTCACAAGGGCTACACCGCGCCAGCGCCGACGCTCGGCCAGAACAACGCGGAGATCTATGGCGGTCTGCTCGGCCTCTCCGGTGCGCGGATCGCGGAGCTGAAGGCGCGGCAGGTCATCTGAAGCACAGAAGGCCGGCGCATGAATGCCGGCCCAGCAGCAGGGAAACGTCAGGGAACATCATGACAGCAAGACCAACAAGAACACTTGCGGCGATCGCGCTTCTGATCGGCAGTTCGATCATCGCACCCGCTGCGGCGGAGGAGGCGCAACCGGTCAGGATCGGGGTGCTCTCCGACATGTCGGGAATGTACCGCGACATCATGGGGCCGGGGTCGGTGCTCGCCGCCAAGATGGCAGCGGAGGATTTCGGCGGCAAGGTGCTGGGACGCCCGATCGAGGTGGTGTCCGGCGATCACCAGGCGAAGCCTGACGTCGGCGCGGCGATCGCCCGCAACTGGTTCGACAATGGCGGCGCCGACGCGATCGTCGACATCGCGCAGTCGGCAGTCGCGCTCGCCGTGCAGGAACTGGCGCGCACCCGCAACAAGATCGTGATTCATGGCGTCACCGGCTCGCCGGCGATCACCCAGCAGGCTTGCGCCGCGACCGCGTTCTCATGGTCGCTCAACGCCTATGCGATCTCGGCGCCGCTGCCGAAGCCGCTGATCGAGCGCGGGCTCGACAGCTTCTTCTTCCTCTCCGCCGACTATTCCTTCGGCAAGGCGATGGAGGACGCCGCGGGCGGCGCGATCAAGAAGGCCGGCGGCAAGGTACTGGGCTCGGTGCGCTTCCCGCAGAACAATCCCGACTTCGGCTCGTTCCTGCTGCAGGCGCAGTCGTCGAAGGCCAAGGTGATCTGGCTGATTTCCGCGGCCGAAGACACCACGACCGCGCTGAAGCAGGCCAAGGAGTTCGGCATCGTCGAGGGCGGCCAGCACATCGTGGTGCCGCTGACCTATATCACCAACGTGCATGCGCTCGGCATCGCCAACGTGCAGGGGCTGACCTTCGCGACGCCATTCTACTGGGACCGCAACGACGAGACCCGCGCCTGGTCGCAGCGCTTCTTCAAGCAGCATCAGGCCATGCCGACCATGGACCAGGCCGCGGTGTATTCGGGCACGCTGCACTATCTCAAGGCCGTCGCCGCCGCGGGCAGCCTCGACGGCCTGAAGGTCGCCGAACAGATCAGGCAGCTGCCGGTCAACGACATGTATGTCCACGACGGCGCGGTGCGCGCCGACGGCTGGCTGATGCATCCGTTCTACATGGCGAGCATCAAGGCCCCGAGCGAAGTCAGGAAGCCCTGGGACTACTACACCATCGAGAAGGTCATTCCGGCAGCCGAGGCGGCACAGCCGCTGTCGGAGAGCCAGTGCCCGCTCGTCGCTCAATCGCAATGAGATCAAAAGGAGAGACCATGCCCCGCGAAATCCTGAAAATGTATTCGGACTACAAAAGCCCCTATGCTTGGCTGGCGTTCGATCCGGTGTTCGAGCTGGAGAACAAATACGACATCAAGGTGCAGTGGCGGCCGTTCCAGCTGCGCATCAAGGGCTCGGGCCAGCGCAGCGTCTATTCGGAATACAAGGTCAAGTATTCCTACATGGATGCGCGGCGCACCGCCAACGAGCGCGGCGACAAGAAGATCATCCGCGGCCCGCTGAAGATCTACGACACCGCGCCGGCGCTGATCGGCGGCCTGTTCGCGGAGAAGCAGGGCCGGCTGGTCGAATACAGCCGTCTGGTCTACGAGCTGTTCTTCCGCCGCGAGCTCGCCATCGACGAGGCCGATGCGATGCAGCGCTTCATCGAGTCGCTCGGCATGTCCGGCGCCGACTATCGCGCCTATCTCGAGGGCGACGGCCAGCGCGAATATCAGGAGGCACAGCAGGAGAGCCAGCAGGACCAGATCTTTGGCGTGCCGATCTGCGTGTTCCGCGGCGAGCAGTTCTGGGGCAACGACCGGGTGACGATGCTCGACGGCCGGCTCAAGCAGGCCGGCCTTGCGCTGGCGCGCGAAAAGCAGCGGGCCTGAGCGGTGTCGCGGAGGGCCTGATGATCGATCTCCACTTCGCGCCGACGCCGAACGGCTGGAAGGTCTCGATCATGCTCGAGGAGTGCGAGCTGCCTTACACGGTCGTACCCGTGAACATCACGCGCGGCGACCAGTTCAAGGTGGAGTTTCGCACGCTCAATCCCAACGGACGGATCCCCGTCATCGTCGACAGCGATCCGCCCGGCGGCGGAGCCCCCGTGACGATGTTCGAATCCGGCGCGATTCTGCTCTATCTCGCGGAGAAGGCCGGGCGGTTGTGTCCGCGTGACCTGCGCGGGCGCTACCAAGTGCAGCAATGGCTGATGTGGCAGATGAGCGGGCTGGGGCCGATGCTCGGCCAGAACGGCCATTTCTCGCTCTATGCGCCGGAAAAGCTCCCGTACGCAATCGAGCGCTACCGCAACGAGGCGCGCCGCCTCTATGGCGTGCTGAACGATCGGCTGGGCGAGACCGCCTACGTCGCCGGCGACGACTACTCGATCGCCGATATCGCCTGCTTTCCCTGGGTGATGACGCACAAGGCGCAAGGCTTTTCGCTCGACGAGTTCGTGCATGTCAGGCGCTGGTTCGCCGAATTGCGCGAACGGCCGCTGCTGCAGAAGGGGCTGGCGGTCGGCCGCCGCGCTATCAGCAAGACGCTCGACGACAAGGCGCGGGAAAATCTGTTTGGAACGCGGCCGGTGGCGGCCGCGGCGCGCGAACCGCAACGATGGGACAGTTGAGATGACACTGCCTCCGAACATGCTGACCGGCTACCGCGTCCTCGACATCACCCAGTTCGTGGCGGGGCCGACCTGCACGCGGCTGTTGGCGGAGGCCGGCGCCGACGTGATCAAGATCGAGCTCGCCCCGTTCGGCGACCGCTCGCGCTTCCAGGGCCTCAAGCCGCGCGATCCCGCGCACAAGAACACCTCGCAAAGCACCTATTTCTTCCAGCAGAATCATTCCAAGCGAAGCCTCGCGCTCGATTTCAAGCACGAGAAGAGCCGCGAGATCCTGACCCGGCTCGCGGCCAAGGCCGACGTTCTCGTGGAAAATTTCACGCCCGGCGTGATGGACCGCGCCGGGCTCGGCTACGAGACGCTGAAGAAGATCAACCCGCGGCTGATCATGTGCTCGATCTCGTTCGCCGGCCAGACCGGGCCGCTGAGCGACAAGCCGGGCTTCGACTACATCGCGCAAGCCTTTGCCGGGATCACCGGCGTGATCGGCGAGCCCGACGGCAAGCCGGCGCAGGTGCCGGTGGCGATCGGCGACGCCTCCACCGGGGTCGCCGCGGCGATGGCGGTCGGCTTTGCACTGCTTCATCGCGAGCGCACCGGGCAGGGGCAGTTCATCGAGGCGACGCTGCTCGACACCTATTTTCACATGCATGAGGCGAATGTGCCGAAGGTGTCGCTGCGTGGCGACAGCTTCGTGCCGCAGCGGGAAGGCTCGCTGCATCCGAATGGCGGGCCGGTCGGCGTGTTCGATTGCGGTCGCGGCGAGTTCTTGGTGATCTGCGCGCTGGCGCATCAATGGCCGCAAATGGTGCGGGCGCTGGGCCGGCCGGAACTGGAGAAGGACCCGCGGTTCGAATCGGCGCGGGCGCGAGCCGACAACCGAATCGAAGTCGGCAAGATCGTCGAGGCGTGGCTCAAGACCTTTCCGTCGCGCGACGCCGCGATCGCGGCGCTGGAGCAGGAGCGGATTCCCTGCGCGCCGGTGCTGACCTTGAACGATGCCATGGCGCAGCCGCATCTGGTCGAGCGCGGCACGGTCCGCTATGTCGACGATCCCCAGCTCGGCCGGTTTGCGATTCCCGGCGCGCCGATGCGGTTCTCGGAGTGGCAGCCGCGTGCCGACCTCAGGGCCGACCTGCTCGGTGAGCACAATGAACAGATTTTGGGCGAACTCGGCTTCACCGCGCAGCAGATCGATCAGCTCTATGCCGAGAAGGTGCTGGTGCAGGACCGCGAGCTGCGGGCCGGCAAGCAGCAGCGGCGGATCGCCTGAGAGGCTGATTCAATCAGCAAACGAGAGGCGCGGATGGCCGGGACAAGCCCGGCCATGACGGAAAGCGATTCATTCCTGTTGCGGGCTTGGCGAGCTCTGCGCAATCGGTCTACGATGCGCAAAACTGGTCGCGTGCTGGAAAAGAACCGCAAAGGATGCCGGCGTCACTGTTTGCCCCCCTGACGGAACGGCCGTCCTTGAATCGCGTCCTGCTGCAGACGCTGGTCGTGATCGCCTACCTCATCATCTTCGCGCCGGTCACGATGATCGTCGTGACCAGCTTTTTCGCGCAGGAGATCGTCAGCTTTCCGCCGACGGCGCTGACCTGGCGCTGGTACGTCAACGCCTGGGACAAGCCGGAATTTTTCCGCGGCCTGCTCACCAGCCTGCAGATCGCCTTGATCGCGGCCGCGATCGGCGTGCCGATCGGCACGGCCGCCGCGCTCGCCATCGTGCGCGGCGAATTTCCCGGCAAGCAGGCGATCAGCGCGCTGTTGCTGGCGCCGCTGGCGGTGCCCGGCGTCGTCGCCGGCTCCGGGCTCTATATGTTCTATGTGCTCGCGGAGAACACGCTCGACCGCGACATCAAGGCCACGACCGAAGGGCTGGTCGCCGCCCATGTGCTGCTGACCATCCCGTGGACGGTGCGGCTCGTGGTCGCAAGCCTGCAGGGCCTCGATCGTGCGGCGGAGGAGGCGGCGGCCAATCTCGGCGCCAGCCCGTTCACGGTGTTCCGCCGCATCACGCTGCCGATGATGCGGCCCGGCATCGTCGCCGCGGCGATGTTCTCCTTCATCCAAAGCTTTGAGAACCTCGACCTGTCGCTGCTGCTGGTCGGTCCCGGCCGCATCACGCTGCCGGTCGCGATGCTCAACTATCTCGAATTCCGCATCGACCCGACGCTCGCCGCGGTTGCGACGGTGCAGATCCTGATCGTCGGCGTCCTGATGGTCGTGACCGATCGCTTCGTCAAACTGTCGCGGGTGGTCTGATGGCAAGCCTGTCGATCGAAAATCTGACCAAGCGGTTCGGCAGTTCGATCGCCGTCGACGGGCTCGATCTGAAGGTCAGGGAAGGCGAGCTGGTCGCGCTGCTCGGGCCGTCCGGTTGCGGCAAGACCACGACGCTGCGGATGGTCGCGGGCTTCCTGCCGCCGACCAGCGGACGGGTGCTGTTCGATACGGAGGACGTCACCCGATTGCCGGCGCACAAGCGCGCCACCGGCATGGTGTTTCAGTCCTATGCGCTGTTTCCGCACATGACGGCGGCGCAGAATGTCGGATTCGGGCTCGAGATGCGTGGCCTCGGCGGCACGGAGCGGCAGGCCAAAGTCGAGGAGGCGCTGAAGCTGGTGCGGCTGTCGCATCTCGGCGGCCGTTTTCCGCGGGAAATGTCCGGCGGCCAGCAGCAGCGCGTCGCGCTGGCCCGCGCGCTGGTGATCAATCCAAAGCTGTTCCTGCTCGACGAACCCTTGTCCAACCTCGACGCAAAGCTGCGCGCCGAGGTCCGGATCGAGATCCGCGCACTGCAGCAGCGGCTCGGCCTGACCACGCTGCTGGTGACGCATGATCGCGAGGAGGCGCTGACCATGGCCGACCGCCTCGTGGTGATGGAGGGCGGCCGTGTGCGGCAGATCGGCTCACCGCGCGAGCTCTATGATGCGCCGCAGGATGCGTTCGTCGCCGACTTCGTCGGCCGCTGCAACATCCTCAGCGGCCGGCGCGAGAACGACACCCGGTTCCGCACCGAGAGCGGGCTGGTTTTACCGGTCGACACGGCGCCGAACGAGCGCGACAATGCCAATGCCTTCGCGCTGCGGCCGGAGCGGATCGCGATCCAGCCCGGCGCGAATGGCGATCTCAACGGCGCCGTCGAAGCCGTGACCTATTTGGGATCGCAGACCGAATACCATGTGCGCATCGGCAGGGAGGTGTTCGTCGTGATCCAGCAAACTCCCGGTGCCGACGAGCCGCTGGCGGCGCTCAAGCCGCAAGACCAGGTTTCACTCGCATGGGACCGCAAGGCTCCGCGGCTGGTCCCGCAAACATCGCTGTGAGGAACATTGCCATGATATCGCGACGTCATTTTTTGTCTGCCGGTGCCGGAGCTGCAACCATGCTGGCTGCGGGAGCGCCTAGCGCGCGTGCCGCATCGGGCCAGGTCGTGGTCGGCACCTGGGGCGGCGATTACGGCCAGCTGCTCGGCGACCTCATCGACAAGCCGCTGCTGGCGCCGAAGGGATTTGAGGTGCTGCAGGACGTCGCCAATGCCGATCCGCGCAAAACCAAGCTGCTGGCGGAGCGGCAGAGCCGGCGCGGCTCGATGGACGTTGCCTGCCTGTCGGACAGCGACCACTACATCGTCGCCGCCACCAACGTGTTCGAGCCGGTCGATGCCGCCAAGGTTTCACGGCTCGACAAGGTGTTTCCCGAGCTGCGCACCGAGACCGCGATCCCGCACATCTATTCGGCGCAGGTCATCCTCTACAACGAGAACATGGTGAAGACGCCGCCGACCTCGTTCGCCGATCTCTGGGACCCGAAATGGCGCGGCCGCGTCGGCCTCGCCGACATCCTTTATCCCGCCAATACGCTGGCGGCGGCGCTGGCCGGAGGCGGCAGCGTCTCGAATTACGATCCCGCGGAAAAGATGCTGATGGAGCTGCGCTCGCTGGATGCAAAAATCTATCCGTCCAACGAGGCGCTGGCCGCCGGGCTGAAGTCCGAGGAGGTCTGGCTCACCACGATGTGGCTGGCGCGCGGCTTCATGTGGAAGAAAGCCGGCATTCCGCTCGCCCATGTCGTGCCGAAGGAGGGCGCGGTCGCCATTGTGTTCGAGGCCAGCGTGCCGCGTAATGCGCGCAACAAGGACGGCGGCTTCGCCTATCTCGACGCGATGCTCGACGCCAAGGCGCAGATCGCCTTTGCCGACAAGATGGGCTACGTGCCGACCGTGTCCGACGCCGCGCTGCCGGAGGATCTCGCAAAGCAGGTCAGCCTCAGCGAGGCCGATCGCGCGCGGCTCTTGAAGCCCGATTACAAGTACCAGACCGAGCGCTCGCAGCGCACGCTCGATTTCTGGAACAAGCAGTTCAAGGGCTGATGGCACTGGAGCCGGGACTTTGACGTTGGCTGAAGGCATGCGCGGCAAGGGCGGGGCGAGCGCCAAGGCGGCGTCGCCCGGCACGGCGTTGCTGGTGCTGCCGGCTTGCCTGCTCGTGCTCGGGCTTTTGATCGGCCCGATGCTGCTGATGTTCCGGATCTCGCTGAACCAGTTCAGCCCGACGCAGCTGATGATCGAGGCGTTCTCGTTCGGTAATTACGCCCGCGCGGCGGCGGATCCCTATTATCAGGAGATCATCCTGACGACGCTCGGCATGGCGCTGCTCTGCACGGCGCTGACGCTGGTGATCGCGTTTCCGGCGGCATACTGGCTCGGCCGGCTGCAGAGCCGCTGGAAGAGCCTCGTCGTCATCGCGACCCTGTTCCCGCTCTTGGTCGGCAATGTCGTCCGGTCCGCCGGCTGGATGGCGCTGTTCACCCGCGAGGGATTGATCAACACGGCGCTGCTGAAGGCGCACCTGATCAGCGAGCCCTTGACGTTGATGTACACGCCGAAGGCTGTCGTGTTCGGCATCATCGCGGTGGTGCTGCCCTATATGATCCTGACCATCGCCTCCGTGATCGAGAGCATCCCGCGCGACCTGGAAGATGCCGCCGCCAATCTCGGCGCGTCGGGAGTCAGCCAGTTCTGGCGCGTGATCCTGCCGCTGTCGGCGCCGGGCGTCGCCGCCGGATCGATCCTGGTGTTCGTTTTGTGCATGAACACCTATGCAACCGCGGTGCTTCTCGGTGGTCCCCGTTTCAAGATGATGGCGCCGGCGATCTTCGATCAGTTTGTGCGCGGCAACAACTGGCCGATGGGCGCCACGCTCGCCTTCATGCTGCTCGCGGTCACCATGAGTTTTACCATTTTCGGCAGCATCGCCTTTGCGCGGCGGTATCGGGCGAGATAGCCGGGCAACGGACAAGACCACTCAACAAGAAGGAGGCATTCCCATGGTCGATCAGGCAAAGTCGGACACGCTCCCGGGCGATGAGCTCGCCCGCATCCGCAACAAGGGCGAGGTTCCGATCGTCGCGAAGGCGACTTCGCGCGACCGCGGCATCGGGCCGTTCAAGCGGCTGGCGCTGCGCAGCGCCACCGTGATCGACGGCACCGGCGCGCCGCCGATCGGCCCGGTCGACATCCTCGTCGAGGACGGCCGCATCGTCAGCCTGAAGAAGGTCGTGGGCTATGGTGCCGGCCCGAGCGAGCCGGCCGATCACGAGATCGACTGCCGCGGCAAATGGGTGACGCCGGGCTTCGTCGACTGCCACGCCCATGCCGGCGTGGCCTATCATTCGGCCAACGGCTGGGTGCCGCCGGTCGACTACGTCTACAAGCTGTGGCTCGCGCATGGCGTCACCACCGTGCGCGAAATGGGCTCGATGAACGGCCTCGGCTGGGTGATCGATCAGCGGCAACGCTCGCAGGAGAACACGATCGCGGCGCCGCGGCTGCTCGCCTATGCCTATTTCCCGGCGGTCAACGACATGGTCAAGACCATCTACACGCCGGAGCAGGGCCGCGAATGGCTGCGCAAGGTCAAGGACCGCGGCGCCGACGGCATCAAGTTCTTCGGCGCGCCGCCGGCGATCATGGAGGCGGCGCTGGATGAATGTAAAAAGCTCGGCCTGCGTTCCGGCTGCCATCACGCCCAGATGGCGGTGACGCGGATGAACGCGCTGACCACGGCGGGCTGGGGCCTGACCAGTGCCGAGCATTATTACGGCCTGCCGGAGGCGCTGTACGAGGATCGCGTCGTGCAGAATTTTCCGCTCGACTACAACTACACCGACGAATATTTCCGCTTCTCGATCTCCGGACAGATGTTCGGCCAGGCCGCAAAGCCCGGCACGCGCAAATGGGGGGAGACGCTCGAAAAATTTCTCGAGATCGGCTTCACCTTCGTTCCGACCTTCACGATCTACGACGCCAACCGCGACCTGATGCGCGCGCGGCAAGCCTATTGGCACAAGGACTACACCTGGAAGTCGATGTGGGACTATTTTACGCCGCAGCGCGGCGGCCACGGCTCCTACTGGTATCGCTGGTCGACCCAGAACGAGATCGAGTGGAAGGAGAACTACCGGCTCTGGATGGCCTTCATCAACGAGTACAAGAACCGCGGCGGCCGGGTCTGCGCCGGCAGCGATTCCGGCTTCATCTACCAGATCTTCGGCTTCGGCTATATCCGCGAGCTGGAGCTGCTGCAGGAAGCCGGCTTCCATCCGCTCGAGGTGATCCGGGCCGCGACCTCGCAAGGCGCCGCGCTGTGCGGCATCCAGGATGAGGTCGGCACCATCGACGTCGGCATGCGCGCCGACCTCCTGGTGCACGAGCACAATCCGCTCACCGACTTCAAGCTGCTCTTCGGCACCGGCGCGATGCGCTTCAACGACGCCACCAACGCCGTGGAATGGCATCGCGGCCTGAAATACACCATCAAGGACGGCATCATCTACGACACCGAGGAACTGCTGGCCGACGTCCGCGAGCTGGTGAAGGCGAGCTGGGAGAGCGATGTGCCGGAGAAATACGCCAGCAAGATCGCCGCCGAATGAGCGAGGGCGGGCTCGACTTCTTCGTGCTGACCGGCTTCCTCGGCTCGGGGAAGACCACGCTGCTGCGTGATTTCCTTGAACTGCCGGAGGCGGCGGATACGGCCGTCATCGTCAACGAGGCCGGCGAGATCGGGCTCGACGGCGTCGTGCTGCGCGAAAGCGGCGGCGAGCTTCCGATCGCGGAGCTCGCCAACGGCTGTGTCTGCTGCCAGATCGGCAGCGATCTCGCATTCACGATCGACCGCCTGGTGATGGCGCCGCGTCCGCTGGGAGCCGGCCCGCTGCGGCGGATCATTCTGGAGACTAGCGGGCTGTCGATGCCGGGGCCGGTGCTGCGCACGCTGGCCACATTGGCCGAGCACCGGATGCGGGTGGCCGTGATCGGCACCTTCGATCTGACCCGCGGCAACGACGTCGCGGAATATGAGGAGGCGGTGGCGCAATGGGCGGCAGCGCATCGCATCGTCGCGACCAAGGCCGATCTCGTCGCGTCCTCGGCGCTGGCCGACGCGCCGTCGCGCATCGCCGATATCAACCCGGTTGCCGAAGTGGTCGCGATCGCGGATCGGACGGACGCGGTGCGGGCGGCGTTCGCGTCCCTGACGGTACCGCCACGGCTCGACGTCGCAAGCGCGCCGGGAATCGCGCATCCGCGCGTTGCGCTTTGCCTGGCCAGGCCAAGCGGCGAGGTCGCCTATCCCGACCTTGCCGCCTGGCTCGACAATGTCGCCGGCGCGCTCGGCGAACGGCTGCTGCGGATCAAGGGGCTGGTGCAGGTCGCAGAGAGCCCGCGGCCGCTGCTGATCGAATGCGTCGGCACGACATTCTCGCCGCCGCGCGTGCTGCGGATCGAGACGCCGCCGTTCACCGGCCTCGTCATCATCGCGCGCGATGCGGCGGCGGCCGAGCTGGCGCAGGTCGCGCCCGCCGGGCTGTTCGAGGTTTCGCCCTGGAAAGCGCCGGAGGCGAACAACGGCACCGATCGACCGGCGATCAAGGCCGAGTGGGTCGCTTGAAGCGCTCCATTTCCCCGCCTGCGGGACCCTCCTGCCAAAACCCGAAAAACAATCCCATGCAAAGTAGCCTGCGGCCGGGGTTCGATCAGGCGCTTGACACGTCGGGCAAGTCAGGGGTAACCTTCCAATATTCCGAAATCGTGCACAGGCGCACTGTCCCCGGGAACCGGACGCGGCGCGCTGCTTACCCCGCGGACCGGAAATGCCGCGGTGAGTGCCGCGTGTCGCGCCGGATCAGCCGGCGCAGCGTCGAGGGCTCGGCGTATCCGACCTCGCGCGCGATCTGTTCGACCGAGAGGCGGGTGGTCTCGAGCAGCGCGCGCGCGGTCTCGATCCTGATCCGCTGCACGAACTGGATCGGCGACACGCCGCAGATCGCTTCCAGCCGCCGGGCAAAGGTCCGCGGCGTCAGCGCGACGGCGTCGGCGACGTCCTTGATCGCAAAATCGCGCGCGATGTTGCTGCGCACCCACTTCTCGGCCCTGGTGATTTTGGGATCCTGGCTCGCCAGATAGTTGATCGCCATGAACGGCGCCTGCGACTGCCGCTCGTCCAGCAGGAGGTAGTTGGCGCAGCCCTTGGCGAGGCCCGGGCTGCCGAAGCGGGCGACCACCGCGAGCATCAGGTCCATCTGCGCCATCGCGGCACCCGCGGTCGCGATCGGCCAGTCGGCGACCACCATGCGCTCGGTCTGCAACTCGACCCTGGGATAGCGCTGCCGGAACAGCGGCGCGAACCACCAGGTCGTGGTCGCGCGCTTGCCGTCGAGCAGGCCGGTTTCGGCCAGCAGAAAGCTGCTGGCGCAGGAGGCGGCGAGCATGGCGCCGTCCGCGAACGCCGTCGCCAGCATGTCGCGTGCGCGCCGGCACGCGGTCGTCGCGAGCTTCTGCTCCAGCAGCTCGGCGGATGCCGATCCAAGCCCCGGGACGATCACGAGGTCGATGTCGCGGACGCGGCCGCCGCGTCGCCGCGGGCCGTAACGCAGTGTGGTCACCTCGAAGCGCGCGCGTTTGGCGGAGCTGAGCCGGTTGGCGGTGGCCAGCACGTCGTAGGTGATGGCAGCGCCGGAGGCGAGGCAGCCGTCGATCTCGACAACCGCGACCTTGGTCATGTCCTGAAATCCGCGATTAATGTCATTTTTGACACTAGCCGGGGAAGCATAAAATCGCAACTTTTGCCGCCGTTTCGACAAGGAGCACGAGAAATGCCGACACGGCCGATGACGCAGGACGATCCGCTGGACGATTTCGCACGCCGCGAGATCACGCTCGATGGTGTGAGCAAGATCGTCCATGTCGCGGGGCAGGGACCCGCTGTCATCGTGATGGCGGAGATGCCGGGCATCAGCCCGCATGTCGCGCGGTTCGCGCGCTGGGTGCGCGACGCCGGCTTCACCGTCTACATGCCGTCGCTGTTCGGCCGCGACGGCGCCGTGGCCGGTGCGGAGGCGGGCGCCGCCGTGTTCCAGCGCGCCTGCGTCAGCGCGGAGTTTCGCGCGATGGCCGCCAACCAATCGAGCCCGGTGACGCAGTGGCTGCGGGCGCTGGCACGCTTCGCCCATGGCGAATGCGGCGGTCCCGGCGTCGGCGCCATCGGCATGTGCTTTACCGGAAACTTCGCGCTCACCATGATGCTGGAGCCGTCGATGCTGGCGCCGGTGCTGTCGCAGCCGTCATTGCCGCTCAACGATCCGGCGGGTATCGAGATCGCGCCCGACGAGGTCAAGGCGGTCCGCGAACGGCTGGAGCGCGAGGACCTGACCGTGCTGGCCTATCGTTTCGAGGGCGACAAGTTCTGCATGGCGCAGCGCTTCGCGGCCTATGCCGAGGCGCTCGGCGACCGCTTCGTCGGGCGGGTGCTGCCCGACAGCGCGGCGAACCGCGACGTGCCGCCGTTCTTCGAGAATTTCGTCACCACGCCGCACAGCGTCGTGACCGTGCATCTGATCGACGAGGCCGGCCAGCCGACGATCGCGGCCCGCGACGAGATTTTGGCGTTCTTCAAACGGAGGCTGTCAACCGCGCGCGGTTGAGGCGGGACGCTCGAGCCAGGCGTACGCGGCGCTGGTCAGGCCGCCGAGCAGCGACCAGAAGATCAGGCTGGTCATCGTCACCGCGACCACGAACTGGTGCGACAGCGACGACGGCACCTTGGTCTCGACGTGCTCCAGCTCGGGTGCGCCGATCAGATGCGGCAGCATGATCAGCGCGACGCCGGCGATCGCAGCCGGCATCGAGCGGCGGAACACGATCAGGCCGAGCCCCGCCGCGGTGGCCAGCACGGCGGTGAGCCACCAGATCTGACGCGACAGCAGCGGTGCCGTCGGCACGCCCGGCAATTCGGGCGGCAGCCCGAGCCCCGGCGCGATGGTGAACACGGCAAAGCCGGCGAGGCCCCACATCAGGCCTTCATGCCAGGAGACCTGTTCGCCGGTCGCGCCGCTGCGGAGCGAGAGGAAGCCGGTGAGCAGCAGTGCGAAGCCGATCGCGGTCAGGATGTTGGCGCCCGCGGTGTAGGCGTTGCGCTCCAGCCCGTCGCGCGGCTCCCACGCCTCCGCACCGTGATCGTGCGCCGCCTGATCGTGCACGAGGATCACGTGCGGCTGCGCCAACGCAGCGTCGTGCCGGTGCTCCGCGGCCTTCTCGTAAACCTCGGCCTTCAGGATCAGGGGGACGGTGCCGAACTGCTGGACCGCGGTGACGATCAGGCCGACGACGAAGCCGGCAATGACCGACGCGAACACGATCGAGCGAAAGGTGCTCATGCGGTCAGTGGCAGGGGAACGCGTTCGAGTGGCGCACGTCGTGTGCGGCGTTGTGGATCACGTCGATGTGAGAGAAGCCGACGACGCCGACGATGAACAGGCCGAGCACCATCGCCATCAGGGATTGCGTCAGCCGCCCGACCTGTCCGGCCGCAACCGGCAGATGCGTGGCTTGCATATCCGTGATCTGGGACTGGCTCATGGTTGTTCTCCGCGTTCGCCTTGACCGGCTTCTAGCAGCTTTCGGGCGATGTCGCGACTGGTAAGATGCAGATTTGTGCCAGGTAGAATGCGCTTGCGCGCGATCTTGGCGTGCGCCGCCGCCCGGAATGCAGCCTCAAAGCGCGCGAAATAGCCGAGGCAGGCCTCCGGCGTCGGGTCGGCATCCAGCAATGTCCGCAATGCGCCGCGATGGACGGCGCAGATCGCGCCGTGTCCCTCGACCGGGAAGACCAGCGAGGCGATGTCGGAACGCCAGTGAACGCCGCCGCTAGCGCCGGATGGTGAATTCATCCGGGCCCCGCCGCGATTCCCATTTGGCCTGCTCGAGCTCCGGCCGATCACACTCGCCCTCGGGGTAGCCGACGCAGAGATAGCCGATGAATTTCCACGATTTTGGCACGTCGAGGATGTCATGGATGCGCAGTGGATCGAGGATCGACACCCAGCCGAGCCCGATGCCTTCCGCGCGCGCCGCCAGCCACATCGAGCAGATCGCGGCGACGACGGAATAGTCGACCGTCTCCGGCATCGTCGCGCGCCCGAGACCGGAGCCGATGGTCGCGTCCTTTTCGGCAAACACGGCAAGATGGCCCGGTGCCTCCGCGAGGCCCGACAGCTTGAGGGTGGCATATTTTGCCGCGCGCTCGCCGGAATAGGATTTCAGCGCGTCGGCATTGCACGACTTGAAATCCTCGATCACGGCGTGGCGCCGCGCCGGGTCATCGACGACGACGAAGCGCCAGGGCTGGCTCAGGCCGACCGACGGCGACAGGCACGCGATCTCGATCAGCCGCTCGATCGTGCCTGACGGCAGCGGATCGGTGCGAAAACGCCGCACGTCGCGGCGCCACACGAAGAGCTCGTGCAGCTGGCGGCGAAATGCATCGTCGAATGCGACCATCAGCGGCGTCCCGACTCGGGCAGGGAGCATGTACCAGCAGATGTCATTTGAGCTTCATCGGCAAGCCGGCCACGACGAATTCCACTTCATCCGCGACCTCGGCAATGGTCTGGTTCATCAGGCCCGCGGCGTCGCGGAACGTCCGCGCCAATGCATTGTCGGGCACGATGCCGAGGCCAACTTCGTTGGTGACCAGGATGACCGGGCTTTGTTGCCGCGGCAGCGCGTTGGCGAGGCGCATGACTTCCTGCGGCCAGTCGCGCTCCGCATGCAGCAGGTTCGACAGCCACAGCGTCAGGCAATCGACCAGCCTGGCGCCACCGCCATCGGTCTCGGTCAGCGCCTCGACAAGGTCGAGCGGCACTTCGCGCTCGATCCAATCGTTGCCGCGCCGTGCGCGGTGTCTTGCGATCCGCTCGTCCATTTCCGCATCGAGCGCTTCGGCCGTTGCGATATAGACGGGCTGTCCCGCAAAGCTGCGCGCGCGGACTTCGGCGCGGCGGCTTTTCCCGGATCGAGCTCCGCCCGTGACCAGAATGACGGTCATCGTGATCTCCTGTTGCGTCCGCACTAGCCGCAATCGCGGCGAAAGACAAAGCCGAAATCCACCGCGGAGGGCTTGCGCTCGGCCAACGTCTTGCGCATCAGGGGAGGCCGAGGCGGGAGAAGGTGTGTGGTTTTTGCGGGAGCGATGGCAGTGGCGATGGCGCTGGATGCCTTGATCGGCTGGCCAAACTGGCTGTTCGCGCGCGTCGGCCATCCCGTGACCTGGCTCGGCCGTCTGATCGATGCGGTCGATGGCGGCTGGAACCGGAGCTCCGATCCACCGGCGCTGCGTCGCGCGGCGGGTGTTGCGGGAGCACTTCTCGTGATCGCCTTGGCGGTCGCGCTTGGCTGGGCCGTTCAGACCGTGCTCGGCTCGGGATGGGTACGCGTGATCGTGGTGGGAATTTTGGCATGGCCGCTGGTTGCCTTGCGCTCGCTGCATGATCATGTCGCTGCGGTGGCACATCCGCTCGCATCGGGCGATATCGCGGGGGCGCGCGCTGCGGTGTCGCAGATCGTGGGGCGCGATCCGGCCACGCTCGACGAGGCCGGCATTGCGCGCGCGACGATCGAGAGCCTCGCCGAGAATGCGTCCGACGGCATCGTGGCCCCGGTGTTTTGGGGCGCGCTGTTCGGGCTGCCCGGCATCGTCGGCTACAAGGCGATCAACACGCTGGACTCCATGATCGGCCATCGCACCGCGCGGCACGAGGCGTTCGGCTGGGCCGCGGCGCGCATCGATGATGTCGCCAACCTGATCCCGGCGCGGCTGACCGGCGTGCTGTTCGTGCTGCTCGCGCCGTGGTCTTCGCAGGCATGGGTATGCATGCTGCGGAACGCGAAACGCCATCGTTCGCCGAATGCCGGCTGGCCGGAAGCTGCGATGGCCGGCGCGCTCGGCGTGCGGCTCAGCGGCCCCCGCATCTATCACGGCAGCACCGCGGATGAGCCGTGGCTGAACGAGGGCGCGCGCGATCCGGATGCCGCCGATATCAGCGCAGGACTGAAACTCTATCGCCGCGCCATGCTGTTATTGGCCGGGGTATTCGTCGTGCTTGCGTTGCTGTAAGAGGGCGGGGCATGCAAGAGCACGGCGGAAATCTCGATGTCGCCCGGCAGCGCTTCGGCGGCCGCGCAGAGGACTGGATCGACCTGTCGACGGGGATCAACCGGGTGCCTTATCCCGACGTCGACGTGGAGCCGCAGCAATGGAGCGCGCTGCCGTCGCGAGCCGACATCGAATCCCTCCATCAGGCGGCGCGGCAGGCTTACGCGACCGGCGCGCCGATCGTGGCGCTGGCGGGCGCGCAGGCGGCCATTCAGTTGCTGCCGCATTTGACTCCCCGGGGACGGGCGCGCATTCTCGGGCCGACCTACAATGAATATGCCGCGGTGCTGCGGGCCGCAAGTTGGGACGTCGCCGAGGTGTTCGATCCCGGCGCGCTGGCGGGTGCCGATCTCGCCGTTGTCGTCAATCCGAACAATCCGGATGGGCGCTGTCATGATCGGCGCGATTTGCTTGCGCTGTTGCCGCGCATTGGGCGGCTCGTCATCGATGAGAGCTTTGCAGACGCTGCTCCGAGCCTGTCGCTCGCACCGGAAGCGGGGCGGCCGAACCTCCTGGTCCTGCGTTCCTTCGGCAAGTTTTACGGGCTGGCCGGCTTGCGGCTCGGCTTTGCGATCGGCAGCGAGCGGGATATCGCAGGCCTTGCCGCGATGGCGGGACCCTGGCCGGTGTCGGGCGCCGCAATCGCGATCGGTCGGCGCGCGCTACTCGATCGCGACTGGGCAAACGCGACGGCCAAGCGGCTGGCGAGCGACAGCGTCAGGCTCGACGCGGCGGTGCGATCGCAAGGCTGGACGCTGGTCGGCGGCACGCCGCTGTTCCGGCTTTACGAGACCGGCGATGCGCTGGCGGCGCAGGAGAAGCTTGCGCGCGGAATGATCTGGTCGCGCGTGTTCGCGCAGAAGCCGGGATGGTTGCGGCTCGGTCTGCCCGGCAATGAGAGCGAATGGGCGCGCCTTGCGGAGGTGCTGGCGCGCTGACGGTCAGCGGGCCAGCGCGAATATCCCGTCGACATCGAGATGCGCCTCGATGTGATCGGCGAGCGCGTCGAGCGCGCTCTCGACTCTGGCGCCGTAAGGCTGGTCCGTCGCGGCAATATCGAGTTTTGCGAGGAACGACTTGCGAAAATCGTCCGATGCGAACAGGCCGTGCAGATAGCTGCCGTGAACGCGTCCATCGGTGGAGATGGCGCCTTCCGGCTCGCCATCAACAACCGCAAATGGCCGCGCGCGGTCCGGCCCGTCGGTGCGTCCGATGTGGATCTCGTAGGCGCTGATCGCCTGATCCGTCGCGGCGTGGACGGCGCTGACGCGCGTCAGCGTCTTCTGCTCGGTCATGGTGGTCGCGACGTCGAGCAGCCCGAGGCCGGGAGTTTCGCCGGCGGGGCCCTCGATTCCTTCGGGATCGGCGACGGTTTGCCCGAGCATCTGGTAGCCGCCGCATAGGCCGAGCACATGGCCGCCGCGGCGATGATGCGCCCACAGATCAATGTCCCAGCCCTGCGCGCGCAGGAAGGCGAGGTCGCCTCGCGTCGATTTCGAGCCGGGCAGGATGACGAGCTTTGCGTCGCCCGGGATGGCCTCGCCAGGACGCACCATGACGAGATCGACGCCGGACTCAAGCTTCAGCGGATCGAGATCGTCGAAATTGGCGATCCGCGACAGCGCGAGAAAGGCGATCTTGCACTGGCCCACCTTGCGGGCGTCGCCAAGGCCGAGCGCATCCTCGGCCGGCAGCTCGCCGGCGCGGCTGAACCAGGGCAGCACGCCAAAGCCGCGCCACGCGGTGCGGGCCTCGATCAGCCGGTAGCCGTCGTCGAACAGCGTGGGATCGCCGCGGAATTTGTTGATGACAAAGCCCTGGATCATCGCGGCGTCTTCAGGGTCGATCACCGTCTTGATGCCGACCAGCTGCGCGATCACGCCGCCGCGGTCGATGTCGCCGACCAGCACCACCGGCACGTCGGCCTTGCGGGCAAAGCCCATATTGGCGATGTCTGCCTTGCGCAGATTGACCTCGGCCGGGCTGCCGGCGCCCTCGACCAGCACCAGATCGGCGCGCGCCTTCAGCCGTGCAAAACTCTCCAGCACCGCGCCCATCAATGTCGGCTTGATGGCGGCATATTCGCGCGCGCGGGCGGTAGCGACGCGCTTGCCCTGCACGATGATCTGGGCGCCGACATCGCTCTCCGGCTTCAGCAGCACCGGGTTCATGTCGGTGTGCGGCGCGACGCCGGCGGCGAGCGCCTGCAGCGCCTGGGCGCGGCCGATCTCGCCGCCGTCGACGGTGACGGCCGCGTTGTTCGACATGTTCTGCGGCTTGAACGGCAGCACGCGCAAGCCGCGGCGTTTGGCGGCGCGCGCCAGGCCCGCGACGATGAGCGACTTGCCCACGTCCGAGCCGGCACCCTGGATCATCAATGCGCGCGCCATGGCGATCTCAGTCAGAACTCGACGCCCGGCTGGGCCTTGATGCCGGAGCGGAACGGATGCTTGACCAGCGTCATCTCGGTGACGAGGTCGGCGATCTCGATCAACTCGTCCTTGGCGTTACGCCCGGTGAGCACGACATGGGTCATCGGCGGTTTTGACGTGGTCAAAAATTCGACGACGTCGGCGATCGCGAGATAATCGTAGCGCAGCGCGATGTTGATCTCGTCGAGCACCACCATGCGCAAGCTCGGATCCGCGATCAGCTCCTTGGCCTTTTCCCAACCGGCCTGCGCCGCCGAGATGTCGCGGGCGCGATCCTGCGTCTCCCAGGTAAAACCTTCGCCCATGGCGTGGAATTGGCAGAGATCGCCGAAATGTCCGGTGAGCAGGCGGCGCTCGCCGGTATCCCAGGCGCCCTTGATGAACTGCACCACGGCGCAGGGGAAACCGTGCGCCACGCAGCGCACGATCATGCCGAACGCCGAGGACGATTTTCCTTTGCCGGCGCCGGTATGAACGATGATCAGGCCTTTTTCGCCGCTCTTGGTCGCCATGATCTTGTCACGGGCGACCTTCTTCTTCGCCATCCTGGCGGCATGCCGCGCCTCCTGCGACGAGCCGGCGTCCGCGGCTTCGTCCTCAGTGGTGTTTGCATCGGAAGTCATGACGTTCCTTTGGCTTGACAAGTTGGAGCCGTGGACGAATGGTGGGCCCGCGTTGGTTCCTGTCCTACGACAGGCGAAGAGGGAATGCGATAGGGCGAAAGCCCGAAGCGCAGCCGCCCCCGCGACCGTGACCGGAGAGATTCCCAAAGCCACTGATTCCCTGACGGAATCGGGAAGGCGGGGATCAAAGGACAAAATCCTGCTCCGCAAGCCGGGAGACCTGCCAGCGCAGTGATGTGAGAACCGGCGGACGGGGTGTTCCGCGACGGGGAACGAACCTTGTTCATCGTCGGTTCGGTTGCCTCATCGCCCCCGCTGCCAATCTGGGATGGGCGATGAGCGTTACACTGCATGTCTGCATCACCTGCCGCGCCGGGCAGACGCTGGCCGAAGGTGAAATCCCGCCCGGTGCGCGGCTGCATGCCGCGCTGCTCGACGCCGGCGTGCCCGACGGCGTCAATCTGGTTCCCGTCGAATGCCTGTCGGCCTGCAGCCAGGGCTGCTCGGTCGCGCTCAGCGCGCCCGGCCGTTGGTCCTATGTCTATGGTCGGCTGTCCGCGGAAAATGCACAGGATGTGATCGCAGGCAGCGCCGCCTATGCGGCGGCGCCCGACGGCATCGTGCCGTGGCGCAGCCGCCCGGAAATCTTTCGCAAGCAATCGCTCGCCCGCATCCCGCCCGTCGTCCTACCCGAGGCCGCAGAATGAACGCGCTCACCAAAATTCCGGTCACCGTCGTCACCGGCTTTCTCGGATCGGGCAAGACCACGCTGATCCAGCATCTGATCAGGAACGCCAACGGCAAGAAGCTGGCGGTGCTGGTCAACGAATTCGGCAGCGAAGGCGTCGACGGCGAGATTCTGAAATCCTGCGCCGATGCCGATTGTCCGGCCGAGAACATCGTCGAGCTCGCCAATGGCTGCATCTGCTGCACCGTCGCCGACGATTTCATCCCGGCGATGGAGCAGCTTTTGGCGCGCCCGGTGAAGCCGGATCACATCGTGATCGAAACATCGGGCCTCGCGCTGCCAAAGCCGCTGCTCAAAGCATTCGACTGGCCCGAGATTCGTTCGCGCATCACGGTCGACGGCGTGATCGCGCTGGCCGATGCCGAGGCCGTTGCCGCCGGCCGCTTTGCGCCCGATCCGGCTGCGGTCGATGCGCAGCGCGCGGCCGACGCCAATCTCGATCACGAGACGCCGCTGTCGGAAGTGTTCGAGGACCAGATCGCCTGCGCCGATATCGTGCTGCTGACCAAGGCGGATCTCGCCGGGGCCGAAGGGATCAGGGCCGCCAAGGAGGCGATCACCGCGGAAATGCCGCGCGAGGTGCCGATGCTGCCGGTGGTCGAGGGCGCGATCGATGCCCGCGTGATCCTGGGCCTCGCGGCGGCGGCGGAGGATGACCTCGCATCGCGCCCGTCGCATCACGACGGCGAGGACGAGCACGAGCACAATGACTTCAATTCGGTGGTGATCGACCTGCCCGAAATCGCCGACGTCGAGGCGCTGGTGGCGTCGATCAAGGGGCTGGCGCGCGAGCAGAACGTGCTGCGCGCCAAGGGTTATATCGCGGTCGCGGGCAAGCCGATGCGGCTCCTGGTGCAGTCGGTCGGCGAACGGGTGCGGCACCAGTTCGATATGCCGTGGGGTGCGCGGGTGCGGCAATCAAAGCTCGTCATGATCGGTGAACACGGCGATATCGATGAAGCAGCCATCAGGGCGCGGCTGGGTGTCTGATGCACGTCATCTTCCGCGAGAGCCGCGGCCTCGAAGAGACCGCGACGCCAAGGGACCTCGGCCAGGATCCGGCCGATCTCGTGGTGCTCTCGTTTTCCGACAGCGACCTTGCGGCATTTGCGGCCGGCTGGCGGCGCGGCCGCGCGTCATTGCCGTCGCTGCGGCTCGCCAATCTCGCGGAGCTGCGCCACCCGCTCTCGGTCGACACCTATATCGAGCGAACGCTGTCGCAGGCGCGCGGCATTTTGGTGCGCCTGATCGGCGGTGAACCGTATTGGCCGTATGGGCTGGCGGCGCTGCATCGGCTGGCGAAGGAACGCAACATCGCGCTGGTGGTGCTGCCGGCCGACGGCCGCGACGATCTGCGGCTGGATGAATTTTCGACACTGCCGGTCTCGACGCTGCGGCGGCTGAAGGCGCTGTGCGACAAGGGCGGCCCGGTCGCGGCGCAGGCGGTGATCGCGCAGCTGGCGCTGGCCTCCGGACTCTATGCCGGGCCTGTCGTCGGCGAGATCGACCTGGCGGAGATCGGGTTCTACGATCCGCAACGCGGTCCGATCCGGACGCTGCCAGATGCCGATGACCGGCCGCGCGCGATCGTCACCTTCTATCGTTCGTATCTGGCAGCCGGCGACATGGCGCCGGTCGATGCGCTGATCGCGGCGTTGCGGCGGAAGGGCTTTGACGCCTATGGCGTGTTCGTTGCCTCACTGAAGGCCGCCGGCGTCGCGGACTGGCTGCGCGCGCAGTTCGCGCAAGGCCCGCCAGCCGCGATCGTCAATGCGACGGCGTTCTCCGCGATCGGTGACGACGGCACGACGCCGTTCGACGGCATGACGTGCCCAGTGTTCCAGGTCGCCTTGTCGACCGCACGGCGCGAGAATTGGGCGGAGTCGCTGCGCGGGCTTTCACCCGGCGACCTCGCGATGCATGTCGTGTTGCCGGAGGTCGACGGCCGGCTGTTCGCGGGCGTCGTCAGCTTCAAGTCAGCCGCGGAGCGCGATCCTGACCTGCAATTCTCGCATTTGGCGCATCGGCCGGACGGCGAGCGCGTCGCCGCCGCGATTGCGCGCGTGACGGCCTGGCACCGGCTCGCCGGCAAACCGGCACATGACAAGCAACTCGCGATCGTGCTCTCGAACTATCCGGGACGTCCGCATCAGATCGCGCATGCCGTCGGCCTCGACGCGCTCGCCTCGGTCGATGCACTGCTGTCCGATCTTGCCGCAGCGGGCTACGATCTCACGCCGGCACCGGCGCTGGGCGACGTGCTGCTGCGCGAGAAGCTGGCATGGAGCGTCGCCGACTATCGCGCGGCGCTGTCCCGTCTTCCGCAAGCGCTGCAGGATGATCTGGCGCGCGCCTGGGCCGCGCCGGAGGACGATCCCGATTGCCGTGACGGCGCGTTTCATTTCGCCGCGATCCGGTCCGGCAAAAGCATCATCGCCGTGCAGCCGGAACGCGGCGAGGTCGGTCATCGCGACGCCGACTATCACGATCTCGCGCGCACGCCGCGCCATGCCTATGTCGCGTTCTACCTCTGGCTCCGCCAGCAGGGCGTCGATGCGCTGGTGCATATGGGCGCGCATGGCACGCTGGAATGGCTGCCCGGAAAATCCGTCGCGCTGTCGCCCGCGTGCTGGCCGGAAGCGCTGATCGGCGACCTGCCGGTGATCTATCCCTTCATCGTCAACGATCCCGGCGAGGCGGCGCAGGCCAAGCGGCGGACCGGCGCGGTGACGATCGGTCATCTGCCGCCGCCGCTTGCGGCGGCCGCGTTGCCGGAGCGCCTGCGCCGGCTCGAACAGCTGCTCGACGAATATTCGACTGCCGACGGGCTCGATCCGGCGCGGCGGCAGCGCTTGATCGCCGATATCCGCGAGGAAGCGCGCGTCGCCGGTCTCGAGGACGATCTGGGGCTCGCGGCCTCGGTCTCATCAGCGGAGGCGATCCCGCAGATCGACCGCTTCGTCTGCGATCTCAAGGAAAGCCAGTTCGGCGATGGCCTGCATGTGTTCGGCCGTGGCGCCTGCGGCGAGGCGGAGCGGGACGCGCTGCGCAACGCGCTCGCCGGCAAGCGCGTCGCGCCCGGACCGTCGGGCTCGCCGTATCGCGGACGCAGCGACGTGCTGCCGACCGGCCGCAATCTGTTTGCGGTCGATCCGCGCGCGGTGCCGACGCCGTCGGCGCATGCGCAGGGCGTCAAGCTCGCGGAGGAATTGCTGCGCCGCCATCTGCAGGATCACGGCGACTGGCCGAAGGGTCTCGTCGTCGATCTCTGGGGCTCGTCGACGATGCGCACCGCCGGCGAGGATTTTGCGATGGCGCTGCATCTCGCCGGCATCGCGCCGCGCTGGGATCACGGCTCCGGCCGGGTGTCGGGTTACGACATCCTCGCGCCGGCGGAGCTCGGCCGCCCGCGCATCGACGTCACCTTGCGCGTGTCGGGCCTGTTCCGCGACGTCTTCTCAGGTCTCGCCCAGCTGTTCGAAGCTGCGGCCGAAGCGCTGTCCGAACGCAGCGAGGAGGGCGACGAGAATACCTATACGCAGCGTATCTCGCGCGTGTTCGGGCCGCGCCCCGGCCACTACGGCGCGGGCATTGCCGCGGTGCCGGATGATTTTACGCAAGCGACGCGCGAGGCGGCCGGCGAAGCCTGGCTCGCGGCGTCGTCCTGGGCCCTCGCATCCGATGGCGAGATGCGGCCCGACCGTGCGGGCATCGAGGCGAGGCTCACGGCAGCCGACAGTTTTGTTCACACCCAGGACTTGCCGGAGACCGATCTCCTGATGGCGGCGGACTATGCCGCGCATGAGGCCGGCATCGCGGCCGCCGCCGCGCGCATCGGCGCGAAGGCGCCGTCGCTCTATCACCTCGACGCAACGCGGCCCGATCAGCCGCATGCCCGCTCGCTGACCGAGGAGATCGCGCGGGTGGTGCGCGCCCGCCCCGCCAATCCGGCGTGGATCGCGGGCATGATGCGCCACGGCTTTCGCGGCGCCGCGGAAATATCGGCGACGCTGGAACACATGGCGGCGTTCGCCCATCTCGCCGGTGCGGTGCCGCCGCATCTGTTCGACCTCTATTACGACGCGACCCTCGGCAACGACGACGTCCGCGCCTTCATGGCGCGCGACAACCCGGCCGCCCTGGCGGCGCTGGAAACCTGCTTCACGCGGCTGCATGAGGCCTCGCTCTGGCGCACCCGCCGCAATTCGATCGCGGCGGCGCTGCAGGAGGCCTCATGAGCGCGGTCGCGATCAAGGGCTGGTGTCCCGGCGCGCTGCGGCCGATGCGCTCAGGCGACGGGCTCGTGGTGCGCGTTCGCCCGCGCGGTGGGCGGCTCGATGCAGCGCAGGCGGCGGGGATCGCCGATCTTGCAGAGCGCTACGGCAACGGCCAGATCGATCTGACCAGCCGCGCCAATCTGCAAATCCGCGGCGTCAGCGATCGCACCCATCTGCCGCTGATCGAAGGGCTCGCCGAGCTTAAATTGCTCGACGCCGATCCCGACAGCGAAGCCCGGCGCAACATTCTGGTGACGCCGTTCTGGACCGCCGGCGATGAAACCCTGTCGCTCGCCGCCGAGCTCGAGGAGGGCCTTGCTCGCGCGGCGCTCGATCTGCCGACCAAGTTCGGGTTCGCGATCGACGACGGCAACGAGCGGGTGCTGGCGGATGCCTCTGCGGATATCAGGATCGAGCGCGATGCTGCCGGCGAGCTGCTGGTGCGCGCCGATGGCGCCGGGTTCGGCCGCCGCGTCACGCGGAGCGAAGCGGTGCCGGTCGCACTCGCGCTGGCCGAATGGTTCGTTGTCTCCAGCGGTGTGCACGGCGACAGGCGGCGGATGGCAGCTCACCTCGCTGCCGGCGCAACGCTGCCCGAGGCATTTCGCGGCGATGCCGAGCCGGTGCAGCGAGGGTCCGCCGCCGTTCCCGGCCTTGGCCCGCTCGGCGCGATGGTCGGCGTTGCATTCGGGCAGTTGCCGCATCACACGCTCCGCGATCTCGCAGCGACCGCGCAGGCCATTCGCATGACGCCGTGGCGGATGCTGCTGGTCGAAGGCGTGCGCGAGATGCCTCGTGGCGCGGACCTGATCACGCAGCCCGATGACCCCGCGCTGCGAGCGATTGCGTGCAGCGGTGCGCCGCGCTGCCGTGACGCGCATGCCGACACGCGCGCGCTGGCAGCGGCGCTGGCGCCGCATATCCCGGCCGATGCACGGCTGCACGTCTCCGGCTGCGCCAAGGGCTGTGCGCATGCCGGCGCGGCCGAGACCACGCTGGTTGCGACACGCGATGGCTTCGATCTCGTGCGTGGCGGCTCGACGCGCGATGCGCCGGTCATGCGTGGGCTGAGCCACGCGCGCCTGCTTGCCGATCCCTCCTTGCTGGTGGGAGGCCACTGATGCCGCATACCTACGAGACCGACGGCGCGGCGATCTACCGGCAATCCTTTGCCACCATTCGCGCTGAGGCCGATCTCGCCCGCTTCACTGCGGATGAGGAGCCGGTGGTCGTGCGCATGATCCATGCCGCGGGCATGGTGGGGCTCGAAGCGCATGTCCGCTTCACGCCAGGCATGGCCGCGGCGGCGCGCGCCGCGCTGCAGAACGGCGCGCCGATCCTCTGCGACGCGCGCATGGTGTCGGAGGGGATTACGCGCGCACGGCTGCCCGCGGACAACGCCGTGATCTGCACGTTGGGCGATCCTGCGGTGCCCGCGCTCGCGCAATCGATGCGCAACACGCGCTCTGCGGCGGCGCTGGAGCTGTGGCGCCCGCATCTCGACGGCGCCGTCGTCGCTATCGGCAATGCACCGACGGCGTTGTTCCATCTGCTCAACATGCTGGAGCAGGGCGATTGCCCGCGGCCGGCCGCGATCATCGGTTGCCCGGTCGGCTTCGTCGGTGCGGCCGAATCCAAGGCGGCGCTGATGGCCGAACCGCCTGCACCGGCGCTGACGGTCGAGGGACGGCTTGGCGGTTCGGCGATCACCGTTGCCGCAGTCAACGCGCTGGCGAGCCGGAGCGAGTAGCATGGGGCGCATCATCTGTTGCGGCCTCGGGCCGGGCGATCCTGATCTGATGAGCGTGCGTGCCGACCGCACCGTGCGCGCCGCAAAGCATGTCGCGTTTTTCCGCAAGAAGGGTCAGCTCGGACAGGCGCGCCGCATCGTCGACGGGCTGCTCGCCACTGATGCCTGCGAATATCCGATGGAATATCCCGTCACCACGGAGATCGCGTTCGACAGCGCGGACTACGCGCGGCTGCTCGCAAGCTTCTACGACGAATGGGCGGAACGCCTGGCGCGGCTGGCGCGCGCGATCGATATTGTCGTGCTCTGCGAGGGCGATCCCTATTTCTACGGCTCGTTCATGCATCTGCATACGCGGCTGCAGGGGCGCGTCGACCTCGAGGTAATCGCGGGAATTCCCGGCATGGCGGGCTGCTGGAACGCAGTCGGCCGGCCGATTGCGCTCGGCGACGACGTCACGACGGTGCTGATGGGTACGCTGCCGGAAGCCGAGCTCGAACAGCGGATGCGCAATTCCGATGCGCTGGTCGTCATGAAGACGGGGCGCAATCTGAGCAAGATCCGCCGCGCGCTGGCCTCTGCCGGCCGCCTCGATGACGCCTGGCTCGTCGAGCGCGGCACCATGCCGGACCAGCGCGTCAGCCGGCTCGTCGATATCCATGACGCCGAGTGCGCCTACTTTGCGATCGTGCTGGTGCACGGGCAGGGGCTGCGCCGGGAGGCTGCCGAATGACCGGCACGTTGACCATCGCTGGGCTGGGGCCGGGCGACGAGGCGTTGATCACGCCGGAAGTCTCCGCGGCGCTTGCGCAGGCGACCGACATTGTGGGCTATGGGCCCTATGTCTCGCGCGTGCAGCCGCGCGAGGGGCTCACGCTGCATCCGTCCGACAATCGCGTCGAGTTGCAACGCGCCGGCGCGGCGCTGCGGCTGGCGTCGGAAGGGCGCGACGTCGTCGTGGTGTCTTCGGGCGATCCCGGCGTGTTTGCGATGGCTTCCGCGGTGTTCGAGGCGCTGGAGGATGGGCCAGAGTGGCGCGACCTGCCGATCCGGGTGCTGCCCGGCGTGACGGCGATGCTGGCGGCAGCCGCAGCCTGCGGTGCGCCGCTCGGTCATGATTTTTGCGCGATCAATCTCTCCGACAATCTAAAACCGTGGCCGGTGATCGAGAAGCGATTACGGCTCGCCGCGGAGGCTGATTTTGCCATCGCGATGTACAATCCGCGTTCTGCTAGCCGGCCGGACGGCTTTGGCCGCGTCCTCGAGATTCTGCGCGAAGCCGGGTGCGGGAAACGCATTGTCGTGTTCGCTCACGCGGTCTCTACGCCGAAACAGCGCATCGAGGTAGTCGAGCTGCGCGACGCGCGGCCGGAGATGGCCGACATGCGGACGCTGGTGATCGTCGGCAATTCGGCGACGCGCCGGGTCGGCCGCTGGATCTATGCGCCGAGGCAGGTGCGATGACCGAGCCACGCCATCACCTCGGCGACGCTTTCCGCCCGCGGCCTGTCGGGAAGCTGCGGCCTTGTGATCATGATGACTGGAAGGCCGAGCGCGCGGGCGGCGTCGATCTTGGCGCGCGCGCCGGCGCCGCCGGAATTGCGCGCGACGATCCATTCGATGCCACGTGTGCGCATCATCGCGAGCTCACCATCAAGGGTGAAGGGGCCGCGCGATACGATGACATCGGCGCCGGGCAACGGCAGCGCACCTTCGGGCGGATCGACGAACCGCAACGTGTAGGCATGCTGCGGGCGGGCGGCGAACGGCGCGATGTGCTGGCGGCCAATGGCGAGGAAAACGCGGGCGCGGCTCTCCGGCAGAGCCGCGACCGCGGAGGCGACGTCTTCGACCTCGATCCAGTTGTCACCGGATGCCTTGCGCCACGGCGCGCGCTCCAGCGCGAGCAAGGGCGTTGCGGTTTCCGCGCAGGCGGCGACCGCGTTGCGGCTCATCTCAGCCGCGAACGGATGCGTCGCGTCGACCACATGGGTGATGCGCTCGCGGCGAAGATAGTCGGCGAGACCGTTGGGGCCGCCGAAGCCGCCACTGCGAGTCGGCAGCGGCTGTTCGGCGGGCGCGCGGGTGCGGCCGCCATAGGAATAGAGCGCGTCGATCCCGGCGCGCGCGATTGCTTCGGCGAGCAGATTGGCGTCCGTCGTTCCGCCCAGGATCAGGGCGCGTGTCATGGGTAATCCCTGGTTGACCATCATCGGCATCGGCGAAGATGGCCTTGCCGGCCTCTCCGAAGCAAGCCGAAACGCGCTTCGCGAAGCCGAGACCGTGTTCGGCGGCGAGCGGCATCTGGCGCTGGCCGGCATCACCGATCGCGGCCGGGCCTGGCCGGTGCCGTTCGATGCGGATGTCGTGCTGAGCTGCCGCGGCCGTCCGACGGCGGTGCTCGCCTCGGGCGACCCGTTCTGGCACGGCGCCGGCGGCAGCCTTGCCGAGAAATTGCAAGCCGGTGAATGGATCGCCTATCCCGCGCCGTCGACCTTCTCGCTCGCGGCGGCGCGCCTGGGCTGGCGGCTCGAGAACGTCATTTGTCTCGGGCTGCATGCCGCGCCGTTCGAACGTCTGGTGCCGCATCTCGCACGGGGCGCACGGATCATCTGCCTGCTGCGCGATGGCAAGGCGGCGGGCGATCTCGCGCGCTGGCTCACCGAGCGCGGCTGGGGGACGTCATCGATGTGGACCTTGTCCGCGCTTGGCGGTCCACGCGAAGTTGTCAGGCAGCATCGTACCGATAGTTATGTGGCCGACACGGAAGAAAGCCTGGTCGCGGTCGCGTTGGAGCTGAAGGAAGCGCAGGGGATCGCGCGCAGCTGCGGTCTTCCGGACACGCTGTTCGTGCATGACGGACAACTGACGAAGCGGCCGGTCCGCGCGCTGGCGCTGTCGGCGCTTGCGCCACGGCCCGGCGAACGGTTGTGGGACATCGGCGCAGGCTCCGGCTCGATCTCGATCGAATGGGCGCTGTGCGGCGGGACCGCGATTGCCGTCGAGGCGCGCGGCGATCGCGTCGCGAACATCCGTCGCAATGCCGAAAGTTTTGGCGTGACGCACCGCATGACAATCGTCGAGGGAGAAGCGCCCGGCATCCTGTCGGGTCTCGCGAGCCCGGATGCCGTGTTCATCGGTGGCGGTCTCGACGCTGCGATGTTCGATGCAATCTGGTCGCGCCTCGCGCCGGGTACGCGGCTGGTGGCGCATGCGGTGACGCTGGAGACCGAGGCGCTGCTCGCCGATCTCGAGCTTCGCCATGGCGGCGAGCTGATGCGGGCCGAGATTGCGCATGCGGATCAACTGGGCCGCTATCGCTCCTGGAAAGCGGCGCGGCCGGTCGTGCAATGGAGCGCGGTGAAATGAAGGTCGCGGGCCTGGGATTCAGACAGGACGCCACGCTTGCGTCGCTGCGCGAAGCGCTCCACGCAGCCGGCGGTTCTACAGGCCTTGCGGCGGTCGCGACGCTGCGCGACAAGGCCGACGCGCCGACGCTGCGGTTGCTCGCGGACGAATTGGGATTGCCGATCCGGGGCTTTTCCGCCGAGAGGTTGGGCGGGATCAAGACCGCGACCCAGTCCGCGTTGGTCAACGCCAGGTTCGGGACCGGCTCGATCGCCGAGGCCGCGGCACTCGCCGCTGCGGGACGCGGCGCACGGCTGATTGCGTCCCGCTGTGTTTCGCAGGATCGGATGGCCACCGCGGCGATCGCGGAAGGAGACGGCGAATGACGGTGCACTTTATCGGCGCAGGACCGGGCGCCGCCGATCTCTTGACCCTGCGCGGCCGCGATCTGATCGCGTCGTGCCCGGTGTGTCTCTATGCGGGATCGCTGGTGCCGCAGGGCGTTCTCGCGCACTGCCCGAAGGACGCGCGTATCGTCAACACCGCGCCGCTGTCGCTCGACGCGATCATCGCGGAGATCGCCGCCGCGCATGCCGACGGCAAGGATGTCGCGCGGCTGCATTCCGGCGATCTCTCGATCTGGTCGGCGATGGGCGAGCAATTGCGCCGGCTGCGCGCGTTAAACATTCCCTATTCGATCACGCCCGGCGTGCCGGCGTTTTCCGCCGCCGCGGCGGCGCTCGAGGCCGAGCTCACGCTGCCCGGCCTCGCGCAATCGGTGGTGCTGACGCGGACGCCGGGCCGGGCAAGCGCGATGCCCGAAGGCGAGACGCTGGCCGCATTCGCCGCCACCGGCGCGGTGCTCGCGATTCATCTGTCGATCCATTTGCTGGACAAGGTGGTCGCCGAGCTCGTGCCGCATTACGGCGCGGATTGTCCGGTGGCGATCGTCTGGCGTGCGAGCTGGCCGGACCAGCGCATCGTGCGCGCCACACTGGCGACGCTGGACGCCGCCGTCGGTCCCGAGCTCGAACGCACCGCACTGATCCTGGTTGGCAGGACGCTCGGTGCGGAAGAGTTCTCCGAGAGCCGTCTCTACGCCGCGGACTATGACCGCCGCTATCGGCCGGTCGGGGCGGCACCGCGCTTTCCGGAGACCTCGCGATGACGGCGGGGCTGATGATCTCGGCGCCGGCGTCCGGCGCCGGCAAGACCACGCTGACGCTGGCGCTGGCGCGCGCCTATCGGGGCCGCGGACTGAACGTGCAGTGCTTCAAGAGCGGGCCGGATTACATCGACCCCGCGTTCCACGCCGTCGCCACCGGACGCGCGTCGGTCAATCTCGATAGCTGGACGATGCCGCGCGAGGCGATCGAACATCTGACACGCCGCGGTGCGGATGCAGACCTCGTTCTGGCCGAAGGCTCGATGGGCCTGTTCGACGGCGTCGCCGCGCGCGGCGCCGCGGGCACCGGCGCGACGGCCGACATTGCCGAGATGATGGGATGGCCGGTGCTGCTGGTGATCGACCCGTCCGGCCAGGCGCAAACCGCGGCGGCGGTGGCCGCCGGACTGCGCGATTTCCGCGCCGGCGTGACGCTCGCCGGCGTCGTCCTCAACCGCGTCGCCAGCCCGCGTCACGAGGCGCTGGTGCGCAGCGCGATGGCGGATGCAGGCATTGCCGTGTTTGGGGCGCTGCCGCGTCACGCCGAGATCGCCTTGCCGAAGCGCCATCTCGGCCTGGTGCAGGCCGAAGAGCAGGCGGAGGTCGACGGCCTGATCGCGGAGGCCGCGCGCTTCGTCGCCGAGCACGTCGATCTCGACGCCGTGCTGCGATCGGCGCGCGCCTGGTCGCCGCCGGCCAAAACCGGCAGCTTGCGCGTGACGCCGCCGGGACAGCGCATCGCGCTGGCGCGCGATGCGGCATTCTCCTTCATCTATCCGCACATGCTGGAAGCCTGGCGCGACGCGGGCGCCGAGATCGTGACGTTCTCGCCGCTGGCCGATGAAGGCCCCGATGCGCGCGCCGATGTGTGCTGGCTGCCGGGCGGTTATCCCGAGCTGCACGCCGGCCGGCTCGCCGCCAACACCCGGTTTCTCGACGGCGTACGCGGCTTTGCCGAAACCCGGCCGGTGCATGGCGAATGCGGGGGATACATGGTGCTTGGCACGGCGCTGACCGACGCCGATGGCGTGCGCCACGCGATGGCGGGATTGCTCGGCCTCGAGACCAGCTACGCCAAGCGCCGCATGCATCTGGGCTACCGGCTCGCCGAGCTCACCGCGCCGATGCCCGGGCACGCGCAAGGCACACGGCTTCGCGGCCACGAGTTTCACTACTCGACGATCATCGCGCAGCCCGACACGCCGCTCGCGGTGGTGCGCGATGCGACCGGTGCGATCGTCGCCGAGACCGGCTCGCGGCGCGGCCACGCGACCGGAACGTTTTTTCACCTGATTGCGGAGGACCGATGAGCGGCTTTGTTTCCTTCGTCTCCGCCGGACCCGGCGACCCTGAACTCCTGACGGTGAGAGGCGCCGCGCGGCTGCGCGAGGCCGACGTGGTGCTGTACGACGATCTCGCCGCCGGCGCGATCCTCGATCTCGCACACGCCAGCGCCAATCTTGTCGCCGTCGGCAAGCGCGCCGGCCGGCCGTCGAGCCGGCAGCAGCACGTCAGCCGTCTGCTGGTCGATTATGCGGCGACCGGCGCGCGCGTGGTGCGGCTGAAATCGGGAGACGCAGGAATTTTCGGCCGGCTCGAGGAGGAGATCGAAGCGGTGCGCGCCGCCGGCATCGGCTACGAAATCGTTCCCGGCGTCACCTCGGCCTCCGTCGCCGCTGCGCAAGCCGGCATTCCCCTGACACGACGACAGACTTCGCGCCGGGTGCAGTTCATCACCGGGGCCGATGTCAGCGGCGGGCTGCCGGCTGACATGAACTGGTCGGCGCTGGCCGATCCCGAAGCGACCACCGTGGTCTATATGGGCAGGCGCACATTCCCGGCGCTGGCGGCAAAACTGACCGCGCATGGCCTCGCGCCCACGACGCCCGCATTGCTGGCGGAGTCGCTCGGCCATCCCGAGCAGCGGATCGTCCGCACCACGATCGCGGGCCTCGCGGAGCTGCTCGCGGACGCGGGCACGGCGACCGCGGCGTCGGTCATTCTGTTCGGCGCGTTGGCGCCGGGTCATGGGTGATGCGGCGATGCTGACGCTCTCCCTGATCGGCATCGGTTGCGGCGATCCGCAGCAGCTCACGCGGGCCGCGATCGCTGCGATCAACGCCGCCGATCTGATCCTGATCCCGCACAAGGGCAGTGCGAAATCGGATCTCGCCGACCTGCGGCGTTCGATCTGCGCTGAGGTGCTCGGCAACGACCATACGCGCATCGCCGAGTTCGACCTGCCGGTGCGCGATGCCGGCGAGGATGATTATCGCAAGGGCGTCGACGATTGGCATGACGCGGTCGCCGCAACCTGGTCGCGGCAGATCGCGCGTCACCTCGATGATGAGGGGCGCGTTGCGCTGCTGATCTGGGGCGATCCGTCGCTCTATGATTCAAGCCTGCGGATCGCGCGGCGGCTGGATCCGCTGCCGGCCATCGAGGTGGTCCCGGGCATCACCTCGATCCAGGCGCTGTGCGCGGCGCATGCGCTGCCGCTCAACGATATCGGCGAGCCGTTTCTCGTCACCACGGGCCGGCGGCTGCGCGAAGGTGGCTGGCCGCCCGGCGTCGACACCGTCGCCGTGATGCTCGATGGCGGCGCGGCGTTCCAGACGTTGAATCCTTCAGGGCTGCAAATCTGGTGGGGCGCCTATCTCGGCATGCCCGACCAGATCATCATGGCCGGTGATCTCACCGAGGTCGGTCCTCGTATCATCTCCGCACGCCGCGAAGCGCGCGCACGGCACGGCTGGATCATGGACAGCTACATTCTCAAGCGGCGATCGTGATTGTGATCGCGTGCCGACACGTCATCCGCGCGGTTGCTAACCCTTGAACGCCCGGATGGACGGCTGGATGGTCAGGCGATAGGCCACGAGCTTGTCGCCATCGAACAGCTCGAGCGTCGTTTCGCAGACCGGGCAGCGATACTGGCCTTCGGTTCCAGACTCGGACGCCAATTCAAGGCGGCGGAATCCGGCGCCACAGCGCGGGCACGTTACGTCGTCCTTCTTCATTAATCTCACCCCAGAAACAAAGCCGACGGTATTTTTTAATGCAGGCAGCGCGGCGGAACTATGTTCACGGTCGGAGAACTACGGAGCTTCCGTTAACGCAAATCGCGACGTTCCCCAAATCAAACCCAAGGCCACCGCGGCCCACATTGTCGGAACGGATTGGCAACGCCGGAACATTCGATAGGTTCAGCAACAAGTTAAGCTTCTGTCCGCTGAATCCTGATCACGCGCAATCGCCGGCGAGCTGGGGACTCGCCGGCGACCATCGCCATCGGCAGCGGGCCACCTATTGCCGCGTCAGGCGAACCACGTCCTGCTTCAAGAGGTAGAGCGAGACTGCGAGCAGGACGACGTCCTTCATCAGGAAGGGCACGTTGCCGGTCATCGCGGGGAACCCGCCGGCCGCGACGTCCCAGCCTTCCGGCATGAACGGGATGATGGTGACCGTCGCGATGAAGGTGCCGGCCGAGCCGAGGGCGCCGAGCACGCCGAGCCGCTTGTCCCAGTAGCCGGCGAGCAGCAGCGATCCGAATGTCCACTCCGAGACGCCGAGGAAGTAGCTGGCGCCGGCGTGGCCGAACAGCGGATACAGCCACCAGATCAGCGGTCCGTTGCTGATGAACGGGACCAGGCGTTCGAACTCGTACGGAAACCACTTCTGGTATCCGAAGAAGAAGAACATGATCACCATCGAGGCCCGCACGACGTGATAGTCGATATCGTTCGAGAGCAGGCCGGACTTGTAGAGCGTGCGGACGAGCAGACTTTGGCTGGTGGCGGTGGTGGAGAGCGTGGTCATGGTCGTGATCCTTCTCATGTGACTTGCAGCCCTGCCGCTTCACGCGACTGCGGGGAAGTCGATCTCGGTGTCGTTGATGCGGTTGAAGACGTTGGTGAAGATGGTGGTCGCAAACGCCAGGCTGATCTCGACCAACTGGGCGTCGCTGTAGCCGGCGGTCCTGATCGCGGCGAAATCGACGTCGCTGACCGTGCCGCTCGACTGCGCGAGCTTGCGGACGAAACGCACCAGTGCATCGCGCTTGGCGTCACCGGTCTGCTCGCTCTCGCGGATCTGCCGGAGCACGTCCGGATCCACGCCGGCGAGCTTGGCAAGATGGGTGTGTGCGGCGACACAATAGTCACAGCCGCCGGCATCGCTGATCACGAGCTTGATCACTTCCCGGTCGCTCTTGGACAGGCTGCCGCCGGCAAGCACCGCGTCGGCAGCAAGCACCGACTTGAGCGCCGCCGGACCGTGCGCGGCGATCGCCGCATACGTGTTCGGGACGCTGCCGATCGCCTTCTTGATCTGGGCGTAGATCTGGCCCGACGGGCCGGCATCGGCTTCGAGATTGGGAACTGAAAGACGGGACATGGTGGCACTCCGTGGTTGGTTGGTGAACGATTGCGGAGTGAACGTAGACCTGGTGTATGAGACATTGAATGTCGATAAATCTCGACTATATGCTCAATCGTCTCATGAAAGGGCGTTTGAGGGTCCCGGTATGGATTGGCTGAGCCGGCTGTTCGAAATGATCCCGGTGCGCGGGCGGCTGGATCTGCGCTGCAGCTACGGCGTGCCCTGGCGCATCGATCAGGGGCCGGCCGCGACCAACGAGATCCCCTATCACGCGGTGCTCGCCGGCTCGGCGATCCTGGACGATCCCGCCGGCGGCCACCCGCTGCAGCTCAAGGCCGGCGACATCCTGCTGCTGCCCAGCAACCCGCGGCACGTGATGCATGACGGCAGCGGCGCCGCGCCGCGCCCGGCGCGCAACCGGCCGGCGCTGAATTTCACCATCAGCGAAAATCTCGGCTCGGACCAGCGGCTCGATCTGCTGTGCGGACATTTCGCCATCGCGCCGCCGCACGATCGTCTGCTGCGCAGCTATCTGCCGCCGCGCCTCGTCGTGCATGCCGGCGCGGGGGCGGGAGAAGGCACCGCCACGCAGCTTGCCGGACTGGTGTCCATGATGCGCAGCGAAGCCGCCGACGATCACCTCGGCGGTCACGCCATGCTGAACGCGCTGTCGACGGCGATGTTCGCGCTGGTGCTGCGGCTCGCCAGCGAGAGCGGCGCCGCACCGCGCGGTTTGCTGGCGCTGGTCGGTCATGCCAGGCTCGCGCCGGCGGTGGCCGCGATGTTCAACGATCCCGCGCATGCGTGGTCGCTGCCGGAGCTGGCACAGCTCTGCAACATGTCGCGCGCCACGCTGGCACGGCAATTCCAGGACAAGCTCGGGCGGTCGCCGAGCGATCTTTTGACCGATATCAGGATGACGCTCGCAGCCAACGAGTTGAAGAGGTCGTCGCTCTCCACGGGCGCGGTAGCGGAGCTTGCGGGATACCAGTCGGAAGCGGCATTTCAGCGCGCGTTCAAGAGCCACATGGGCGTGACGGCGGCACAGTGGCGAAAGGCGCAGCGGCCGTCGGGACAGGATGTGTTGGCAAGTGCTGCGGCCGATGGCGATGCGCCATCGGCCGCGTCGCGCATCACGCCTTGACGGCGGCGGCCTGCTGCAGAACCGGGATCATGTCCTCGGGCTCGGGGCGGCGGGTGTAGTCGGGGTTGACTTCGGAGTAGAGGATCACGCCGTCCTGTCCGATCACGTAGCGGCCCGGCATCGGCAGCGTCCAGCTCGGATCGTTGTTGAAGCTCGGCAGATCGTTCTTCAGCTGCTTGTAGAGCTCGACCAGATAGTCGGGCAGGCGGAAGCGCAGCCCGAAAGCCTCGGCGAGCTCGCCGTTTGCATCCGACAGGATCGGGAACGAGAGCTTGTTCTGGCGCACTGATTTGCGGCTGTTCGGCGCGGTCTGCGGCGAGATCGCGACCAGCGATGCGCCGTATTTCTCGAACTCCGGCCTCGCAGCCTCGAGCGCCTGCAGCTCCATGTTGCAATACGGGCACCAGACGCCGCGGTAGAAGCTGAGCACCAGCGCGCCGCGCTTCAAGAGGTCCGCCGAGTTGACGACGTTGCCGTCCGGATCGGTGAGCGAGAACGACGGCGCGACGTCGCCGGCCTTCCTGGCGCCTTGCGCGGCGCCGGAGGCGATCAGCTCCGCGGTGGCGCGGTGCATGATCTCGATGACGGCCGGCGGAACGTTATAGGGCGCCTTGCCGGCTTCGAAATCGGCTTTGAAGGCGTCGAGCCTGGCTCGAAGTGACATATTGGCTTGAAGTGACATGGCGGGATCCTTGGGTGCTGCGTGGAGGGCGGCGGCGCCGTCCGCTAGGTTGAACTCACACCTGAGAAGCTAACGGAGGCGGCCGTGCGGGGTAGCAGGGGCGTCCGACTATCGTCTATTCCTGTTCGGAATAAGTGGTTCGGGCGGGTTAGCAGCCGCGGCAGATCACCAGCTTGCGGTCCAGTTCGTGGTCGAGCTGCTGTTGCTGCCGCTCCCACGCCGACACCGTCTCGGGCCGGGGAACGTCGGCCAATTGCGGTTGCCGATGGCCGACCGGCGCAAGCCAGGGACGGCGCGACGTCAGCTCGATCGGCCGGCTACGCGCAGCCGACATGGACTGATCTGCAGTCGCGCTGACCGGCAGGTCGGGGAAGACGCCGACGGGCTGGTTCGCGCTGGCCGGAGCAAGCAGGCCGGCGAAGACGACAATCGCGGCGGCGGTGCGCTTCAGGATCGAATTGCGGGACATGGCGGCACTCCTTGGCTGGAGGCTCGGGATGAGCAACTCCGTTGCTCGTCACCATACGCATGTGCGCAAGACGCTGAATGCCATCAGGGATCGAAGACATGCTCGTTCGTCTCATCCACCGTCGGCGCGCGGCCAATGCTGACCCTCGCGATGCGCAAAGCCGCTACACCACCAGATCGTGCGTCAGGTGGGGTGCAAGGATGGCCGTATGGGTAGGAACGAACGCGTCCGAGATCGGCGCCGGCAGAATGGCAGCGGCCGCTTCGTGCTGGCTCGACGACGCCAGGGTGTCGCCGGGCATTGACGTGTCGATCGCGGCAAAACTCTCGGGCGCCGTGCTCTGGTCGCTGGCCTGGAACGAACTGAAGTCGAATGCAGTGCTGTCCAGGGTGGCCGCCGAGGTGAGAGTGCCGCCATGCGTGCCGCCGACGATATCGACCCGGAGGTTGGTCGCAGCCGAATCGCCGTCCTTGTCGAACGCCGACACATCGAACAGCAGATCCGTGCTCGGAATGGTCGTCTTCTCGTCATAGGTAATGTCGTTGACCGTGAAGCTGGTGTTTCCGGTGACCGCTTGATTGTAGTCGACCTTGATCTGATTGAACTCCTGGCCGACGTAGAGCGTATAGGTCGTGGTCGTGCTGTCGAACGCAGAGGTATTGATCAACGCAGCATCCGACGTCTTCAGCACCACGACGTTGGCAACGCCGCCCGACGGCTTCGCAACGTCGATGTTGAAGTCATGGACGTCGCCGCTGCCGTCAAGCACCTTGAAGGTGACGTTCGCAACGCCGTTTCCTTGCCACTGCGTGAGAATGAAACTGACGTGCGATTGCTCCTGCAGGAAGCTGAGGTTCAGTTGCTCGTCGGGATCCATTTTCAGCTCGGTAGCGCCGACCGCGATACCGTTGCTCGATGCCTTGACGTTGATGGGATTGCCGGCGGTGTCGGACCCGGTGATGATCAATTGTTCGTCGGGGGAACTGAGCGATGGCGTGCCGCCGCCGGAGGACGGGAAATTGGAGCCACTCACGGTGACTTCCTTCAGCACCTCGACGCTCTTGAGATCGACGGAGTAGGTTCCATCCGGGTTGATCAGCAGCGTGAAGTAGGGATCGCTCAGCGCTCCGCCTGTATTTGAAAAATAGGCGTCCAGTTCCACGCCGCCATTCGCGGCATGGGTCGAATAATAGAAGGTGTAATCGTCGCCATTTCCGGTCACGTGCACCGACGTGATGCCGCCACCGAGGTCTGACGTCGCCAGATTGTAGCCGGTGTCGTCGACCGCGCCATTGTGGATGGCGACCAGCATCGCGGCGTCGCCGTCCGCGCCGAACTTGATGGTGTAGTTGCCGGTGGCGGTCTGATCGTTTTGCGCGGGGATGACGGTGTGGTCGAACCCGCCGATCGTCGGGCCGTCGTCGGTGATGGTGAGCCGGCTACCGAGATCGAGGCTCGCGGTCTGGAAATCGCCGTCCTTGTCCGTGATCGTTGCGACCAGGCTGACAACGCCTGTCGTCAGCGACTTGCCTTCGCCGCCGTCGGGGTTGGTGCCGGACGGCTGCGTCACCGCACGGTACTCGGTGAAGGTGACGAGCCCGCTCACCGGATCGACCGCGATGGTGAAAGCCAGCGCGCCGAGGGCCGTGCCGACATGGCCCTCGATGGTGTTGCCATTTTGAACCAGCACGTCGGCGAGGCCGGTGTGCGAGTCGACCAGCCCGGAGGCGGCACCACTGATCTTCAATGCGTAACCGATCGTCGCGCCATCGGCGCCTTGAACCGAGTTGAACGCCGTGGAGAAATTTGCCGACGTCATCGTCTGGCCGGCATTCGGCGCGGTGCCGGGGGTGTTGTCATTCTGTGCCGTTGCCGTCAGATGCGTCTCGCTCAGGCTCAGCGACGGCGCCGTTCCGGTGGCGGCGATGGACGGGCCGTCGTCGGTGATGGTGAGCCGGCTGCCGAGATCGAGGCTCGCGCTCTGGAAGTCGCCGTCCTTGTCCGTGATGGTTGCGATCAGATTGACGATGCCTGATGTCAGCGACTTGCCTTCGCCGGTGTCGGGGTTGCTGCCGGAAAGCTGCTTCACCGCGCGAGACTGGCTGAAGGTCACGAGCCCGGTCGCCGGGTCAACCGTGATGGTGAAGGCGAGCGTGCCGCCGGCCGTGCCGACGTGGCCTTCGATGCTGTTGCCGTTGCGAACCAGCACGTCGGCGAGACCGGTGTGTGCATCGACCAGACCGGACGCGGTACCGTCGCCGCCGGTGATGCTCAGCGCGTAGGCGATAACAGCAGCATCGGCGCCCTGGACTGAATTAAATGCCGTGGCGAAATTGCCTGAGATTGTCGTCAGCATCGCATTCGGCGCCGAGCCGGCGATGTTGTCGTCCAGCGTGGTTGCGGTCAGGTGCGTCTCGCTCAGGCTCAGCGACGGCACCGTTCCTGTCGCCGCGATCGTCGGGCCGTCGTCATTGATGGTCAGCCGGCTGCCGAGATCGACGCTCGCGCTCTGGAAGTCGCCGTCCTTGTCGGTGATGGTTGCAACCAGGCTGACGATACCGGATGTCAGCGACTTGCCTTCGCCGCCGTCCGGACTGGTGGCAAGCGGCTGCTTCACCGCCCGGTAGTCGGTGAAGGTCACGAGCCCGGTCGCCGGATCGATCGTGATGGTGAAAGCCAGAGCGCCGCCGGTCGCGCCGACGCGGCCTTCGATGGTGTTGCCGTTTTGAACCAGCACGTCGGCCTGACCGGTGTGCGCGTCGATCATGCTCGACGGGGTGCCGTTGCCGCCGGCAATCGTCAGCGCGTAGCTGATCGTTGCGCCGTCGGCGCCTTGAACCGAGCTGAATGCCGTGGCGAAGCTGCCTGAGATCGTCATCAGCGCCGCGTTCGGCGCCGAGCCGGCGATATTGTCGTTCTGCGCGGTTGCCGTCAGATGCGTCTCGCTCAGGAATAGCGCCGGACCCGGTCCAATCGCCGCAATCGCCGGGCCGTCGTCGGTGACGGTGAGCCGGCTGCCGAGATCGAGGCTCGCGCGCTGGAAGTCGCCGTCATTGTCCGTGATGGTGGCAACCAGGCTGACAACGCCCGATGTCAGCGACTTGCCTTCGCCATCGTCCGGGCTGGTACCAAGCGGCTGCTTCACCGCCCGGTACTGGGTGAACGTCACGACCCCGCTGACCGGATCAAGCGTGATGGTGAAGGCCAGCATGCCTTCCGCCGCGCCGACACGGCCTTCGATGACGTTGCCGTTGCGCACCAGCACGTCGGCGAGACCGGTGTGGGAGTCGACCAGGCCCGATGCGGCGCCGTTGCCGCCGGTGATCGCCAGCGCGTAGGCAATCGTCGCACCATCGGTGTCTTGACCCGAGCTGAACGCCGTGGAGAAGTCGCCCGAAATCGTGGTCAGTGCGGCGTTCGGCGCCGAGCCGGCGATGTTGTCGTTCTGCGCCGTCGCCGTCAGATGGGTTTCGCTCAAGGACAGGGCCGGACCCGGTCCGGTCGCCACGATCGTCGGGCCGTCGTCGGTGATGGTCAGCCGGCTGCCGAGATCGAGGCTGGCGCTCTGGATGTCGCCGTCCTTGTCCGCGATCGTTGCCACCAGATTGACGACGCCCGAGGTCAGCGACGAGCCTTGGCCGATGTCGGAATCGGCGCCAAGCGGCTGCTTGACCGCGCGGTATTCGGTGAAGGTCACGAGCCCGGTTGCCGGATCGAGCGCGATCGTAAAGGCAAGCGCGCCGCCGGCGTTGCCGACGCGGCCTTCGACGGTGTTGCCGTTCAGAACCAGGATGTCGGCGAGACCAGTGAGTGAATCGGTCAGGCCCGACACGGCCCCGTTGCCGCCTTTGATCGTCAGCGCGTAACTGATGGCGGCGCCATCGGCGCCTTGCACCGAATTGAACGCCGCCGAAAAGTCTCCCGAGGTCGCCGTCAGTTGCGTCTCGCTCAGCGTCAGCGAAGGAGCGACGCCGGTCGCCGCGATCGTCGGCCCGTCGTCGGTGATGGTCAGGCGGCTGCCGAGATCGAGGCTCGCGCGCTGGAAGTCGCCATCGGCGTCCACGATCGTTGCAGTCAGGCTGACGATCCCGCCGGCGAGCGAGATGCCTTCACCGTTGTCCGGATCGCTGCCAAGTGGCTGTGTCACGGCGCGGTACGCGACGAAGGTCACGAGCCCGGTCGCCGGATCGAGCGTGATGGTGAATGCCAGCATTCCGCCGATGCTGCCGACATGGCCTTCAATGGTATTGCCGTTTTGAACCAGCACGTCGTCAAGGCCGGTGTGCGAGTCGACGAGGCCCGACGCCGCCCCATCGCCGCCGGCGATCGCCAGCGCGTAGCTGATTGCAGCGCCATCCGCGCCGCGAACCGAACTGAAGGCCGCAGCGAAGTCGCCCGACGTCGCCATCAGCACTGTGTCGGCGGCCGAGCCCGCGATGCCGTCGTCCAGCGCGGTTGCCGTCAGATGGGTCTCGCTCAGCGTCAGATGCGGAACCGCTTCCGTCGCCGCGATGCTCGGGCCGTCGTCGGTGATCGTCAGCTGCTTGCCGAGATCGATGCTGGCGCGCTGGAAGTTGCCGTTCTGGTCGGTGACGGTCGCAACCAGATTGACGAGCCCGACGGGCAGCGACACGCCTTCGCCGCCGTCGGGGTTGGTGCCGAGCGGCTGCGTCACGGCCCGGTACTCGGTGAACGTCACGAGCCCGGTCGCCGGATCGACGGTGATGGTGAAGGCCAGCGCGCCGCCGGCGACGCGGCCCTCGATGGTGCTGCCGTTCAAAACCAGCACGTCGGCCAGGCCGGTATGCGAGTCGATCAGACCCGACGCGGTCCCGGTGCCGCCGGTGATCGTCAGGGCGTAGCTGATCGTCGTGCCCTCGATGCCCTGGGCCGAGGCGAACGCCGCCGAGAAGTCCGCCGTGGTCGACGTCAGCGCAGCGTTCGGTGCCGAGCCGGCGACGTTGTCGTCGAGCGCCGTTGCCGTCAGATGCGCCTCACTCAGGACCGGCGACGGACCCGGTCCTGCCACCCCGATCAACGGGCCGCGGACCACGACCGTCACCACCTGCGGGGTGCCGCCGATCGTGGTCACTGTGAAGCTGTCGGTCACCACGTCGCCGACCTTGAGCGCTTGCACGGACTTGCCGGCGTTGTCGAGCGTGTAGGTCCACACGCCGGCCGTCGTGATCGTGAACGTGCCAAGGCCAGTCGCGCTTTTCGTCGGCGAGGTGACGGCCGTGAAGGTGTTGGCGGGATCGTCGACATCGGTGTCGGCGAGCGTGCCGGTTGCAATCAACAGGGCAGGCGAGGCATCGGTGACGCCGACTGCCCCGACCACCGTGCCGGTCGTGGGGCCGGTAATGTGGGCGGCGTCGTTGGCGCCCACGATAGGAATATTGAAGACCTGGGTGCTCGAAAGCACGCCGTCCGATACCGTGATGGTGAAGCTTTGGGTGGTGTTCTCCTTCAGCGCATTGATCGCGTCATTGTTCGGAACGAAGGTGTAGGCGCCGGTGGTGCTGTTGAGATAGAACGTGCCAAACGTGCCGACGCTCGAGATGTCGTAGGCCTGCTGGCCCTGCACCATTTTGGCTGCAGTCCCGCCGGCGAGGCTGAAGATCAGTTGGCCGTTGTTGCTGGTGCTGGCGGAGAACGTGCCGTGCACCGCGGTGAAAGCGTCAAATATCACCGTGTCGACTTCGGTCGGCGCGGCCCCGAGGTTCAGGATTGGCGGTTTCGGCGGCGGTTTGAACGGCTCGTAGAGTAGCGTGAGAAACCCCGGCAGCGGCCCGAGCGCATCTGGCACCGTCAGCGAGTCGGCATGGTTAAAATTGATCGGCTGCAGCAGCTGCAACTTGTCGAACGGAGTCGCGCCGGATCCCTTCGCGTCCATTCCCTTTTCGTAATTGCCGAGCGTCTCCTGTTGGGCCGCCCGCAATTCCTGCATGCGCGCCAACGTATTCGTGACCTGGATCGCGCTGATCGATGACTCGCGCTTGGTCAGGACGATGGTCTGTCCGGGATCCTCGACCGTGAAGTGTCGGGGGATCGCCTCCTTGGTGACGAGCTCGAACCAGCCGTGCTTGAAGTGCTTGTAGGTGATGGGTTCGTCGTCCAGGAAGGTGACGTCGGGGTCCGCGGCCCGGGCTTCTTCCAGAAGCGCGAAGGTCAGTGCCGTCAGCGACAGCATGCCGAAGCCGCCGGCGGCGGCGCGGCTGCGAATGCTGCCGACGGGCGTGTCCACCGTGAGCGCGCCCGCCTTTGCCAGCTGGCCGCCGAAGAAGGCGAAGATGCCCTTGCTGATTGCGACCAGGGCCGACTGCGGGGCGCCGCCGGAATCTCGGGTGAATTCGCTGAGCTCCGCGCGGGTATCGCCGGACAGGTTGAGCACGGTGCCATCGATCAGGCGGATTTGGATCCGCCCGTCGGCTGTGGTCTCGATGACGTCACGCTGATAGAGCGAGATGCCGGTCGCGACCGGAATGACAATGCCGTTGGCGCTCCTGAGGGTGACGCTGCCCGTCGCCGCCTGGATATGACCAATCAACTGGGGCTGCTGGCCCAACGCGGCCTGACACGCCCCGAGCTCCGCGCCGGACGCAACAAACATTGGCTTTTCGCCTGCCGAGTACTCAGGCGGAGCGTGGTGCCGCAGTGTTTTTGATCTGGCGTGCTCGCGCCGCGAAGTGAAAATATTCCAGTGCCGGCAACCAGAATTCTGCCGGGCCGAAAAGTCTCGATTGAACCTTAATTCGGTAGCAAAAACTAACTTTCAGGAGAGCGCCTGTTCGTCGATACGACAGCGATGCTGACGTATTGTCAGAAGTGCGGTTCCATGGAAAATATTGTATAATTCGTAAGTAGATTGTCCAGATTTTAATTTGTTTCGGCTCCGCCAGGCTCCGAATCGGCCTGTCCGCAATTGCGCGCCTGGCACACATAAGGTCCTGCGGTCCCGGCTCGGCGGTCCAATTCAACTCTCGGGCTGTGACACAAGATCTTCTCAGCATGGAGGGGATCATGCGTGCGCGTTTGATTGGTCAATTGCTCGCAGGCAGCCTGCTGGCGCTGGCAATTGCCATCGTTGGTCCGGCGCAAGCGCAGGAGACTGGCGTACAGCCCGCGGTTCAGGACGCCGGACCGAAGCTCATCGGGAAGGTCGTGTCCGTGACCGGTACCGCCGTGATTGAACATCGCGGCGCGGCCGTCGTCCAAGCGAATACGTCCGGTCAACCCCCTCAAGCGAAGGTCGGCGACCTCGTCTATCAGGGCGACGTCGTGCGGACCGAAGCCAACAGCAAGCTCGGAATCAATTTCATCGATGGGACCTCGTTCAACCTTGCGAGCAACGCCCGCATGGTGATGACCGACTTCGTGTATGACCCGAACAGCACATCGAATTCGACCTTGCTCAGTTTGACCAAGGGGACGTTCACGTTCGTTGCCGGCAATATTGCGAAGACCGGCGACATGCAGATCGATACCCCCGTTGCAACGATGGGAATTCGGGGCACCACGCCGCGCATCGAGATATCAGAGGACGGCACGTACAGATTTGCGACGCTGATCGAAGAGGGCAAGTCCACGCTGGCGAAAAAGCCCGGGAAACGGGCCGCGCTGAAACCGGTGCAATATACTCACAAGTTCGATCCCAACGTCTGCCGGGGGTGCTAGGAGCATATTTTTGAGCGCAGGCCATTCCCGGTGCACGCAAGGCTGCGGCCTTGCGGTGACCCGCGGGAATAGGCGACTGCATATTTTCAAGAACCGGGGCCCGAGATGAGAGTTCGTGCAAGGACCGGGGTCATTGGCAGCCTTGCGCCGCTTGTCATCCTGCTGCTGCTGTCGTTGCCGGCGGTCGCGCAGAACCCGAAGAAGGATAATTATCTCCGGAACATGGCCTTGTGCAGCGGCGCTGACCGCGCGCCCACCGATGCTCGTATCACCGGCTGCACGGCGCTGATCGATGCGCATGACGACTTGTCGACCGATGCCTTGGCTGTCGTCTACAACAATCGCGGCATCGCCTATGCAGCGAAGCGGGACTACGACCGCGCCATCGGGGATTTCGATCAGTCGATCGAGCTCAATCCAAGCTACGCCAGGGCATTCAACAATCGCGGCGTGGTTTTCCTGAAGAAGCGCGACTACGATCTTGCGACCGAAGCGTTCGATCAGGCGATCCGGATCAACCCCAATTACGGCCAGGCCTTTGCCAACCGCGCCGAGGCTCACCTGAAGAAGAACGAGTACGAGCGTGCAGCGCAGGACTACGATCGGGCGATCCAGATCGAGCCGAAGCTTGATGGCGTGTGGAATGGCCGCTGCTGGACCCGCGCGATCCTCGGCGCGCTGAAGGAGGCGCTGGAGGATTGCAACAAGGTGCTGCAGTCAGGACCTGGCAACGCCGCGACCTACGACTCGCGCGGCCTGATCTACCTGAAGACCGGCCAGCTTGCCGCGGCGATCGACGACTACAGTGCTGCGCTTCGGATCGATCCGAAGCTGGCGAGCGCGCTCCATGGGCGCGGACTGGCGAAGCTCAAGCAGGGCGACAAGGCGGGCGCCGACGGCGATATTGCGGCGGCCAGGGCAATCCAGCGCAACATCGCCGACGACTTCGAACGTTACGGCGTGAAGATAGAAGCGCCTATGCGTTGAGCGTGCGCTCGAAGAAATCCACGAATGCGCGCGCCTTGGCGGTCGCGGCGCGCCCGGTCGGCAGCACGGCCCACAGGTCGAGCGCCGGAAGGCTCCAGTCCGACAGCACCGCGCGCACGGCGCCCGATCGCAGTTCGGGGCTGAACATCCACTCGGACGCGACCGCGATCCCGGCATCGGCAAGCACGGCCGCCCGGACGCCTTCCGCCGCCGTCACGCGCAGCCGGCCCTGTACGGTCACGGCGAGTTCGGTGCTCTCGCGCTGGAACGACCACACGCTGCCTTCGCGGAGGTAGATGACGGCCTGATGCCGGACCAGCTCGCTCGGCGTCGCCGGCGTTCCGGCGCGATCGAAATAGGTCGGGGTGCCCAGCACCAGGCGTTTGCATCGCGCGACACGGCGTGCGGTCAACGTCGAATCCAGCATCCGGCCCATGCGCAGCGCGACATCGATGCCTTCCTGGACGAGGTCGATCTGACGGTCGTCGAGAATGACCTCGAGCTCCAGGTCCGGATTCTGCGCGAGGAATTTCGGCAGCGTCGGAATGAGATGGATCCGGGCGAAGGTGACGGCGGCGCAGACCCGCAGGCGCCCCTTGAGGCCGGCGCCGCGCGCGGCGAGCTCGGCTTGCGCCGCTTCCTCCAGCGCTCGCCTGGCGCGTTCGAGATAGCCGATCCCGGCCTCGGTCGGGCTGAGGCCGCGGGTCGAGCGGGTCAGCAGCTTGACCCCGAGATATTCCTCGAGCTGCGCGACCGACTTCGAGACGGCCGGCTGGCCGACCCGGAGCTGCCGCGCCGCGCTGGAGAAGGAACCGGTTTCGACGACCCGCACGAACGTCTCCATCGCTGCCAGACGATCCATCCTATTCTCCGCAGGAATGAGGCTATCGCTGCGCCTGTCTGCCATGATCGGCGGAAATTGGCCATTTTCTTCGCTGCGCCGGCGGCGAACAGGCGAGGCGGGACACGCGCTTGTGCGATTGACAGGACCGGCCGGGGCCGTCAATCAGGCGCGGGTGCGTATGCCGGGATGCGACAGCAGGAGGCCTGAATGCAGCGACCGACGACATCGTCCGGTGTTGTGGAATTTGCGCGCGGCGGCTCGAATAACCTGCCGGGGCAAATCGTACTGGTGTTGCAGGGCGGCGGCGCGCTTGGCTCCTACCAGGCCGGCGTCTATCAGGCGCTGCATGAAGCCGGCGTCGAGCCGGACTGGATCGTCGGGACGTCGATCGGGGCGATCAACGCCAGCCTGATCGCCGGCAACGCGCCGCAGCACCGCCTGGCGCGGCTCATCGAATTCTGGAGCCGCGTGCAGCGCTCTTCCAGCTGGGATCCGCCGGAGGCCTTTTCGGGGCTCGGAAACAGCTGGTCCTACTGGACGACGCTGCTCCAAGGCATTGCGGGCTTCTTCACGCCCAATCCGTTTGCCCATGCAGGCCACAGCTATCCACTCGGCGCCGATCGCGCCGGCTACTATTCCACGGCACCGCTTCAGAGCACGCTCGGCGAACTCGTCGACTTCGATCTGATCAATCAGGGCCGCCCGCGCCTGACAGTGGGCGCCGCGCATGTACGCAGCAGCCAGATGACCTATTTCGACAGCAGCCGCTGCAAGCTCGACGCCCGGCACATCATGGCGTCCGGCGCGCTGCCGCCGGCGTTTCCCGCGGTGCGCGTCGACGGCGAGTTGTATTGGGACGGCGGCATCCTCTCCAACACGCCGACCGAAGTGGTGTTCGACGACAATCCGCGGCGGGACTCGCTGATCTTCAGCGTTCATCTGTGGAATCCGGTCAGCCCCGAACCGGCGACCATGGCAGAGGTGCTCAACCGCACCAAGGACGTGCAGTATTCCAGCCGGATCGCCAGCCAGATCACGCGCCATCAGCAGACGCATCGTCTGCGCCACGTCATCAACGAGCTGGCGGCGAGGTTGCCGGAGGCTGAGCGCAGCCGCCCCGAAGTCAGGGAATTGATGACCTATGGCTGCCAGACGCGCATGCATGTCGTGCAATTGCTGGCGCCGCAGCTGTCGCATGAAGACCACACCAAGGACGTCGACTTCAGCCCGTCCGGCATCAGGCAGCGCTGGGAGGCCGGCTACGCTCATGCCCGCGACGTGCTGGCCCGCAAGCCCTGGGCCGGCCAGTTCGATACGCTCTCAGGCGTGATCCTGCACGAAGCAGGGTACGGCGCAATCGCTGCGGAGTGAACCCGGCCTGCTTGTGGGATGCCGGCAACGCTCAATCGGCCGATAGCGGCTCGCCGGTCAGCGACCAGCTCTCGCCGTCGAACGTCGCGATCCGCAGGGTGCGGAACGGCGTGTAGTCGCCGGGCTTGGTGCTAATCGAGATGCCGGGCAGCATCATCGGCAGCCGCTCGCCATGGAGCAGGGTCGCCTGCTTGATCAGGTTTTCGCGGGTCAGCCGATCGCCGCATTTTTGCAAGGTCCGCTCAATGGCGTGGACATTCATGTAGGCCACGAGCACCGAGTAGTCGTCCGGATTGGCTGAGGAAGCGTATTTTTTCAGGAACTCCTTGTAGGCCTTGACCTCCGCGTCATTGGCCCAGGCCGGATCGCCGGGCTGCTTGAGAAATTGCGTCGTCACCAGCCCTTTCGATGCTTCGAGGCCCGCCGGCTTCAGGATGGTCTCGACCGATGCCGTCGATCCGCCGATGATGTGCAGGGGCTTCCAGCCGAGCTCGTAGACCTTGCGGATCGACTGCGCCGCCGCCTTCGACGACGATTGCTCGATCAGGGTGTCGACGCCGGCCGCCTTGAGCTGCACGATCTGCGAGTCGATCGTGGGATCGGCCAATTCGTAGGAAGCCTGGGCAACGATCAGCGTCTCCTTGGCGCCGAGGCCGGCGCGGAGACCCTTGAGGTAGTCCTTGCCGTAGTCGTCGTTCTGGTAGAGCACGCCGATCTTCGCGTCGGGCTTTGCGGCCAGGATGTACTTGGCAACGACGCGGCCTTCGGTTTCGAAGTCCGGGTACAGCGGAACCGTCCACGGGAATGTCTTGGGATCGTTGAAGCGGCGTCCGCCCGCGGTGATGAAGAGCTGCGGCACCTGCTTGCCATTGAGGTATTTCTGGATCGCAACGTTCGGCGCGGTCCCGATGGTGCCGACTTCGGCCAGAATGCCGACATCCTCGACCAGCTTGCGCGATTGCTCGACAGCCTTCGGGGCGCTGTAAGCGTTGTCGAGCTGCGTGAAGCTGATCTTGCGGCCGTTGATCCCGCCTTGCCCATTCAGCATCTCGAAATATCCAACCACGGCCCGTCCGGCGCCTGCGCCGAACGCCGAGGCCGGACCGCTCAGCGGCGTCGACTGGCCGAGCTTGATCTCGGTATCGCTGGCGCCGGGGTCATAGGCCTTTTGGGCATAAGCGGGGGCTCCCAGCAGGCACGACAGCGCAGCGGCCGCCAATACGCGGTTGATGTGGTTCAAGACGATTTCCTCCCTCTTGTATTTTCTTGAAAATTGTCCGTCTAACGCGCGATCATCATCGCGCTTTGGTTCTTTGTTTGAGCATGATCGCTTCGGAAAACCCCTTCACACTTTTCCGGATCATGCTCTAGCGCAGCAGCTCGCGGGCGATCACCACGCGCTGAATCTGGTTGGTGCCCTCGAAGATCTGGGTCAGCTTGGCATCACGCATCATGCGCTCGACCGGATAGTCCATGGTGTAGCCGTAGCCGCCGAAGATCTGCACGGCGTCGGTCGTCACCTTCATCGCCATGTCGCTGCCGACGCATTTGGCCATGCTGGCGAGGACGTTGAGGCGCTTCCAGTCGCCGGCATCACCGGCGCGGGCGCATTCATAGACCAGCGCGCGGGCCGCCTCGATCTGCATCGCCATGTCGGCGAGCATGAACTGCACGCCTTGGAATTCCGCGATCGGCTTCTTGAACTGCTTGCGCTCCTTGGCGTAGGCGACGCAGGCGTCGAGCGCGCCCTGCGCGAGGCCGACGGACTGCGCGCCGATGGTCGGGCGGTTGAGGTCGAGCGCGCGCATCGAGGCGCGAAAACCCTTGCCTTCCTCGCCGACCAGATTTTCCGCCGGGACCCGGACATTGTCGAAGAAGATCGGCGTGTTGGGGGCGCCGCGAAATCCCATCTTGCGCTCGTGGCGGCCGAACGAGATGCCCGGCATCTTCTTCGGCTCGACGATGAAGGCGCTGATGCCGTCGGCGCCGTTGCCATCGCTGGTCCGCGCCATCACCACGATATAGTCGGCGACGACGCCGTAGCTGCACCACTGCTTGCGGCCGTTGAGGACGTAGCTGTCGCCGTTCTTGACGGCGCGGGTGTTGAGCGCGGCGACGTCGGAGCCGGCCTGCGGCTCGGAGATCGCAATCGCCGTCACGACGCCGCCCTCGGCGATAACAGGCAGATATTTCTGGCGCTGCTCCTCGGAGCCGAAATGCAGCAGCGGCATGATGAACATGGTGTTGAGCGCCGCGATCGACGCGCAGGCCGGCGAGACCTTGGAGATCTCCTCGCGCGCGATGCAGGCCATGGTCAGGTTGCCGTTCGGGCCGCCGTAGCGCTCCGGCACCCAGAGCTGCATCAGCCCCATCTCGCCGAACAGTTTGACGAGCTCGAGCGGGAAGCGATCGGTCTCGTCGATCTCGGCGGCGATCGGCGCCACGTGCCTGGCGACCATCTTGCGGACGTTGTCGCGGAACGCGATCTGCTCCTCGGTGAAACTCATACGGACTCCCCGGTCGTCTTCTTTCGCCGGAAGCCAAAAAGGGGCTTCCATTGAATGGGTGATCCATTTAATAATCCACCTCATGAGCACCAAGTCAAGCCCTCGCGCGCCCGCGCGTCCCCGGGCCGCCGCACCGAACCGGCGCGAGCGCGCCATCGATCTTCGCGCCGCAGGTAGTGCGGCCGCGCCGACCTTCAAGCCGATCCACACCAGGCGGACGTTCGAGGAAATCTGCGAGCGGATTCGCGAGCAGTTGGCGCTCGGCGTCTTGAAGCCCGGCGACAAATTGCCGGCCGAGCGCGAGCTGGCGCAGCAGCTCGGCGTCAGCCGCAACGTGCTGCGGGAAGCGCTCCGCAGCCTCGAGATGGCCGGCGTGCTGAAGCTGCAGAAGGGCGTTAAGGGCGGCGCCTTCATCCAGCAGGGCGACACCCGCCGCATGAACGAGGTGATGCGCGACATGCTGAGCCTCGGCACGATCTCGGTCGGGGAATTGTCCGAGGCGCGGGTTCACGTGCTCGATCTGGTGGTCCGGCTGGCCTGCGCCAACGCGCGGCGCGCCGATCTCGATGCGCTCGAGGCCAACATCGCGCGGACCGAGCTTGCGACCAAGGAGGGGCGGTTGCTCGACCGGGTCGAGTGCTCGCGCGAGTTCTACAAGTTGCTGGCGGCGTCGACCGGCAACAAGGTGATCGCGATGATCGTGGATTCCGTCACCGAGATCCACATGCGCTTCGTCTATGCCAAGGTGGCGTCGAGCGGGGTCGCGATGGCGCGGCTCGCCGAGAAGCGGCGGCAGTTCCTGGCGGCGCTGAACGACAGAAACGTGGCGCTGGCGAGCCGGCTGTTGCGGGCGCACCTGGAATCCGTGCAGCGGATGCTGGAGCAGGATCCGGGCGCGATGTCGCTGCACGTCGCACTGGCGGACGTGCAGCCGGGACTGCGGCGCTAGCCGGAACAATTCAGCACTGAAACAGCAATAACAACGGAGGCAAACGTGTCCAACTACGCCAAATATGAATGTCTGAAGGTCGAGGTTGCGGACAAGGTCGCGACCGTGACGTTGAACCGTCCGCAGGCCCGCAACGCAATCAATCAAAAACTGATCCGCGAGTTGCGCACGATCTGGGACGACCTCGCCGACGATCACGCCGTCAATGCCGTGGTGCTGACCGGCGCCGGCGACTTCTTCAGCGTCGGCGGCGACGTCAAGGCGATGTCGGAGCGGCCGGGCGGCGACGTGCTCGAAGAGGGCGAAGTCCACGATCCCATGATCAGCCGGCGCGGCGTCACTCGCCAGCTCGAGCTCGACAAGCCGATCATCGCGGCGATCAACGGCGATGCGATCGGCCTGGCCGCGACCCACGCGCTGCTCTGCGACATCACCGTGATGGCCGAGGATGCGCGGATCGGCGACACCCACGTCTCGCGCGTCGGCCTGGTCGCCGGCGACGGCGGCACCGTGATCTGGCCGCTCTTGGTCGGCATCAGCAAGGCGAAGGAGTTTCTGATCCGCGGCACGCTCTTGAAGGGCGCGGAGGCGGAGCGGATTGGCCTCGTCAACCACATCGCGCCCCGCGCGGAAGTGCTGGCGAAGGCCCGCGAGATCGCGGTCGAGCTCGCCAACGGCCCGACCTGGGCGATCCGCTGGACCAAGCTGTCGATCAATCAGGTGATCAAGGACCGCGTCAACATGCTGCTGGAAGCGTCAATGGCGCTGGAGCAGGTGACGTTCGAGACCGCCGATCACAAGGAAGCGACGATGTCGTTCAAGGAGAAGCGCAAGCCGAAATTCGGCCAGCGCTAGGACAGCCGATGGCAGCGCCCGACCCGTCCGGCGATGATATCGCCGGCATGCTGCGCGACTCCCTGCGCGGCTTCCTCGACGAGCATTGGCGCACGCGCGGCATGGCGGCGGCCTCTTCGTCGGACGAGATCTCTGCCATATGGCGCAAGCTCGTCGGGCAGGGCGTTGCCGCGCTCGGCTCCGGCAACGACGAGGGCGGGCTGCGCGAGATATTGGTGGTGATGGAGGAACTCGGCCGCGCCGCCTGTCCCGCACCGATGTGGTCGGCGGCGCTCGCCAATCTCGCGCTGACGGGATCACGGGCCGAAGCGGCGCGGGATTTGCTGGCCGGACTGCACGCCGGCACGGCGGTCGCGGCCTTCTCGTTTGGCGGGCTCGATCCCGACGCCGGCACAGGCGCGATCGAGGTCACCGACCGCAAGGGGACGGGCGTGCTTCGCTTCGTCGAGGCCGCGGCAAGTGCCACGCATCTCATTGTTGCCATCGATAGGTCCAATCTGGCGCTGGTCGACCTTGCGGCTCCGGGCGTCGATCGTGTCGCAACCCGCGCGATGGGCGCCTGGGGAATCTACGAGGTCAGGCTGAGCGCGGTGCCGGTGACGCTTATCCTCGCCGAGTTGGCCGATATGGAGGATCTCCGTCTCAAGGCCAAGGTCGCGCTGGTCGCGCGCGCCTACGGCGCCGCGCGGCGCGGGTTCGAGCTTGCGGTGGACTACGCCAAGGAACGGCACCAGTTCGGTCAGCCGATCGGAAAATTCCAGGCGATCCAGCACAAGCTGGCGAACTGCCTGATCGCGCTCGAAGGCATCCGCCTCGTTCTGGATCATGCCGCGCGGCTGCATGATAGCGGCGGTGCCGCCTGGCGCTATTTCGCCGATTGCGCATCCGCGTTCGCAGGCGACGCGCTGCGGCGCGTCTCGCTCGAGACCCAGCACACGTTCGGTGCGATCGGCTATGCCGAGGAGCACGAGGCCCCGCAGCATTTCAAGCGCGTGCACCTCGACACGATCGCGCTCGGCGGCGCGGCGGATGCGAAGCACAGGCTGGCCGCGCATCTGCTGGACGACGGCGGCGCGGGTCTGCCGCAATACGACCTCGGGCCCGCCGGAAATGCGTTGCGCGAACAGGTTCGGCGCTGGCTCGACCAAAACTGGTCGGGAGAGCGGAAGGCCGAATTCGACCAGAGGCCGTTCGCCAAGCGCGAGTTCGATGCCGGCTTCGCGCGCGACATCGGCGAAACCGGATGGATCGGTCTCGGGTGGCCGGAACAATTCGGCGGCGAGGGGCGCTCGGCGCTGGAACAGATCGCCTTCATGGAGACGATGGAGCGCGCTGAGGCACCGCGGATCGGCGCGGCGATCCAGGCCAATGCGCTGATGATGTTCGGCACGCCGGAGCAGCAGCAAAAATACCTGCCGGAAATCCTGCGCGGCGAGGCCATGCACGGCATGGGCTACAGCGAGCCGCAGGCGGGCTCTGATCTGGCGGCGCTGCGCACCAGCGCGGTCAGGGACGGCGACCATTGGGTGATCAACGGCCAGAAGATCTGGACCACCACCTGGTGGGGCAAATACATGTTCCTCGCGGCGCGGACCGACAAGGACGCCAAGCCGCCGCACGCCGGCATCAGCATGTTCATCGTGCCGATGGATGCGCCGGGCATCGCGATCCGTCCGTCGAGCACGATGTATGACGGCACCTTCGCCAACATCTTCTATGACAATGTCCGCATTCCCGCCGGGAACCTTGTCGGCGAGGTCAATGGCGGCTGGAAGGTGCTGACCGGCGCGCTCGCCTTCGAGCGCGGATTGGTCGGCGGTGGCATCGTCCTGAAAGTCGCGCACGCCTTCGAGCAGCTGCGCTTGCGCGTCGCGAGTGATCGGTCGTTGGCCCAGGACCCACTCGTTCGGGACAAGATGGCGACGCTGGCGTCGGAGATCGAGATCGGCCGGCAGCTGATGATGCATTGCGCCGGGCTCGCCGCCGACGGCGTGACCCCGCCGGAATATGGCGCGATCAGCAAGGTGTTTTCCGGCGAACTGATGGAGCGCTTCGGCGAGGCCGCGCTCGACATTCTCGGCATGCGCGCCGCGCTGTCCGAGCAGATGCCGGGCGCGATCGACAATGGCCGCTTCGAGCAGAACCTGCGGCATTCGCTGATGTGGGTCATCAGCATCGGGACCAACGAAATTCAGCGCAGCCTGATCGCGCAGCGCGCGCTCGGGCTGCCGAGATAGGAGAGACCGGATGCAAAAGGACGGCGACAGGGCACCGCTCGCGGGCGTGCGGGTGCTCGATTTCTCGATTATGCTGGCGGGGCCTTATTGCGCACGGCTGCTCGCCGATGTCGGTGCCGAGGTGATCAAGATCGAGCCGCCGGAGGGCGATGACATGCGGCTGCGGACGCCGCTGCGCGAGGGCCACAGCACCTATTTCGGCCAGCTCAATGCCGGCAAGCGGAGCCTGGCGCTCGACCTGAAGAACGCCGACGCCATCAAGCTGGTGCATCGCCTGGTCGCGGAGGCCGACATTCTGGTCGAGAATTTTCGTCCCGGGGTGATGGACCGGCTCGGTCTCGGCTACGAGGCGCTGCGCGAGATCAATCCGCGCCTGATCTATTGCTCGATCTCGGGCTACGGGCAGTCCGGCCCGGCGGCCGAGCGCGCCGCCTACGCCATGATCGTGCATGCCGAGAGCGGCTTCGATCATTCGCTGATGCGCTATGCCGGCGATCGCGAGCGGCCGGCGGCCGGCGCCATTTTCGTCGCCGACGTGCTCGGCGGCATTTTTGGCTACTCCGCGATCCAGACCGCGCTGGTGCAGCGTAACCGTACCGGCAAGGGCCAGCGAATCGATGTGGCGCTGATGGACTGCATGCTGAACCTGCTCGTGTACGAGCTGCAGGAGGCCCAGTTCCCGATCACCGCGCCGCGCCCGACCTATGGCCCGGTGCGCACCCGCGACGGCGATATCCTGATCGCGCCGGTCACCGCGCGCAATTTTACGGCTTTGTGCGAGGTGACGGGGCAGGAGGATTTGGTGACCGATCCTCGCTTCGCCACCATCCCCGCGCGCGGCGCCAACTGGACCGCCATGATGCAGGTGATCGAGAAGTGGACCGAACGCCATAGCAAAGCCGAATGCCTCGCGGCGCTCGATCGCGCCGGCGTTCCTTGCGCCGAATATCGTGAACCGGGCGCGGCGCTGAGCGATCCGCATCTTCAGGCACGCGGTGTCTTCGGCACCATCACGGATGGCGCCGGCGAGTTCTTCGGCGTCAACCCGCCCTGGAAAATGTCGGAGGCGGATACATCGATCGGGCGGGCCGTCCCGGCGGTCGGTGCGCACCGCGACGAGGTGCTTTCAAGGACCCTTGGCCTGTCGGCGGATGCAATCGCCGGGCTTGCCGCCGCCGGCGCCTTTGGAAAGGGGCCGGCCTGACGGCGGCGGCTTCAGGCGTCGGACGCGGACTCCGGCGGCGCCGCCTTTGCGATCGCCAGCAGGCATTTCAGGAAATGCGCGCGGTCTTCCTTGCGCAGGGGAGCGAGCATGATGTTCTGCAGCTCGGCCGCGGCCGGCACCACGGACAACAGCGCCTCCTCGCCCTTGGCGGTGATCTGCACCTGAAGCGACCGGCGGTCGTCCGGGTTGCTCTTCTTTGAAACCAGCCTGCGCTCCGCCATGCGCTTGAGCATTTCGCTCAGCGTGTTGCGATCGCAACTGATGCGGTCGGCCAGCACGGAAGGGGTCAGCGGGCCCAATTGGTACAGCGCCATCAGCACGCCGAACTGCCGGGGCGTGATGTCGCTCTGTTGCGTCATGCTCTGATAGAGCCCGTCGTAACGGGCTTCCAGCAGCCGCAACAGAAATCCGACGCCGCCTTCGAGCTGCCAGTTGCGCGCAATGTCTGCGGCCGAATTCGTCTTGCTTGCCTTGTCGGCTGCCATGCCTTCGTTGAACCCCAGCTGGAAATTCGCGTTAGCGGTTAGCAGCTTGGCGGAAAGCCCTCAACCCTCGGTGAAGCAGCGGCGAAGTTGATTCAAGGGGACGAATCCTTGCCGGGCCCTTGCCAGCCGTCAGCTTATGTAGTACGTATACGTACTAAATGGAAGCAGGACGTCGTTCAGGGAGGTTGTCTTGGAGCTGCGCGAGCTGCTGTCGATTCCCTATCTGCTAGAGGCCGAGGCGGTCGAGACCGAGCCCGGACGCTGGCTGATCCGGCTCGCCTATCCCGAACTGCCGGGCTGCACCGCGGAAGCTGCCGTCGTCGAGGACGCCCTGAGGCAGCTCGAGCGGCGCCGCATCGAAATCATCGTCGGCCTGGTGGAGCAGGGGAAGCAGCCGCCGATTCCACGACAACCGCTCACCGCATCCGATCCGCTCTGGACCGCGCAGGACCTTGGACTGTCGGAACGCGTCGCCGCGCTGCTCGGCGGCGCCGCGACCCGCAATTGAATGGAGGCAAACCCATGCTCTCGCACGATGACAACGAACGCCTGGTGAGGGTCGGCAAAGGCACGCCGCTCGGAGACCTGTTTCGCCTCTACTGGATTCCCTTTCTGCCGTCGGCGGATCTCGCCAAGGACGGGCAGCCCAAGCGCATCCGGCTGCTCGGCGAGGACCTCGTCGCCTTCCGCGACTCCGAGGGCCGCGTCGGGCTGGTCGACCAGGCCTGCCCGCATCGGGGGGCGCCGCTGATCTTCGGACGCAACGAGGATTGCGGACTGCGCTGCGTCTATCACGGCTGGAAATTCGACGTCACCGGCGCGGTGACCGATATGCCGGCGGAGCCGGTACGCAGCCGGCTCAAGGAGCGGGTGCGGATCAAGGCCTATCCATGCCGCGAGCGCAACGGGATGATCTGGACCTATATGGGTCCCGACCAGGCCGAACTTCCGCCGCTGCCGAACCTCGAATGGAATTTGGTGCCGGCGGAGCAGGTACACATCTCGCTTCGTGTTCAGGAGTGCAACTGGCTGCAGGCCGTCGAAGGCGAAATCGACTCGGCGCATGCGCCGCTGCTGCACGGCCGGCTCGACGCGCAGGGCACCACCAGCGCCTGGATCCAGAAGCGCGACCTGCGGCCGACCTTCGAATGCGTCAAGCAGGATTTCGGCATGAGCATCGCCGCGCGGCGCAACTACGACGCCAACACGCTGTACTGGCGCGTCAACCAGTTCCTGCTGCCGTTCTATACGCTGGTTCCGCCGCTGTCGCCGTTCCCTGATCTCAGCGGTCATGCCTGGGTGCCGATCGACGACGAGAACACGCTTTGCATCATGTTCTCGTATCATCCGTCGGAGCCGCTTTCGCCGAAGACGCGGCAGATCTTTGCCGAAGGACACAACGGTCGCGAGAGCGGCCATGCCAGCCGCCATGCGCTGGTCCAGCACCCGGTGACGGTGCCGTATGCCGGCTACTGGACCAAGTACAATCCGCAAAACGGCTTTCAGTTCGACTATCAGGCGCAGCAGACCACCTGGTTCTCCGGCCTGCCGGGCCTCTGGGTGCAGGACGGCGCCTGCCAGAGCGGGGTTTCGCCGATCTTCGATCGCACCAGGGAAACGCTGTGTTCGAGCGACACTGGAATCGCGATGACGCGGCGCTTCATTCTGGAGGCGCTCGGCGCCTATCGCGATCACGCCGTCAGGCCCAGGGGGGTGTCGGATCCTGACGTGTTCATGGTGCGCGCCGTCTCGCTGCGACTGCCGCCGGAGGATTCCTGGGTCGATGTCGGCGCGCCGTTCATGCGGGCGAAGCTCGGCGCTGATTTCGGGTACGAGCTGTGAACGCGGCGGTCCGCCCGGCTGTCGTGGCTGCCGACTTGCCGGTTGTAGATGATGCCAGCCAGCGGCGCGGCGCTGTGCCCGAAGGCAGGCTCAACGTCCGGGTCAAGCGCATCAGCTACGAGGCCGACACCATCAATTCCTACGAGCTGCTGTCGCCGACCGGCAGCGAGCTCGCGCCGTTTACGGCGGGGAGCCATATCGACCTGCACCTGCCGAACGGCATGATCCGGAGCTACTCGCTGATCAACGACCCGCGCGAACGGCATCGCTACGTCATCGCCGTCAACCGCGACAGCGCGAGCCGAGGCGGCTCCAGCTTCGTGCACGACACGGTGAGGGCCGGAGACATCATCACGATCTCGGCCCCGCGCAACAATTTTGCACTTTGCGAGGATGCCAAACACTCGGTCCTGATCGGCGGCGGCATCGGCATCACGCCGCTGTTGTCAATGATCCGCCGTCTCGACGCGCTGGGGCGGCGTTGGGAACTGTTCTATGCCGCGAGAACGCGCGCGGCTGCTGCCTTTACCGACGAGCTCAGTACGCTCAGCTCGGACATTCATCCGAACCTGCATCTCGATTTCGATGACGAGCGCTCGGGACGCGTGTTCGACCTTGCGGCGATCGTCAAAAATGCACCGGCGTATGCGCATCTCTATTGCTGTGGCCCGGTCCCGATGCTCGAAGCCTTCGAAGCGGCGACGAAAGATCGTCCTGCCGATCACGTGCACGTCGAATATTTCCAGGCCCAACAGCCGGCCGCGGTGGAAGGCGGCTTCGAGGTCACGCTCGCGCGCAGCAACCGCACGATCGCGGTGGAGGCCGGCAAGACCATCCTCGACGCGCTGCTGGATGCCGGAATTGCCGTGAACTACGCCTGCGCGGAAGGTGTCTGCGGCACCTGCGAGACCCGCGTCCTCGACGGCATCCCCGATCATCGCGACCAGTTTCTGAGCAGTGACGAGCAGGCGGCGAACAAGAGCATCATGATCTGCTGCTCGGGCGCCAAAAGCCGGAAGCTCGTGCTCGATCTCTGAAACAACAACAAATCGAATGGGAGGACACAAATGAAGTATTTTTCGCGGAGCCTTGCAGCTTCCCTTCTCGCCGTTTGGGCGTGCTCGCCGGCGTTGGCCGACACGCCACGCAGCATCAAGATCGGCGTGCTCAACGACGCCTCCGGCCCGTACTCGGACAATGCCGGAGAGGGCTCGGTGACGGCGGCAAGAATGGCCGCCGAGGACTTCATGCGGCTGCATCCCGATTTCAAGGTCGAGATCATCTCGGCCGATCACCAGAACAAGGCCGACGTCGGCGCAGCCATTGCGCGCCGGTGGATCGACCAGGAGAAGGTTGATGCGGTTGCCGACGTGCCGAACTCGGCCGTTGGCCTTGCCGTCAACGAGGTCGTGCGCGGCAGTAAGGCGGCGCTGATCGCCTCGAGCGCCGCCACGTCGGACCTGACCGGGAAATACTGCTCGCCGAACACGATCCAGTGGACTTTCGACACCTGGGCGGCCTCGCACACGATCGGCGCCTATCTTGTCCGTCACGGCGGCAAGAAATGGTACTTCGTCGCGACCGACAACGCGCTCGGCAAGTCCATGGTGCGCGACGGGACGGCGGTGATCGGCGCGGGCGGCGGCACCGTGCTCGGCTCGGTCAACGTCCCCATCAACAATGCGGACTATGCCTCGTTCATTCTGCAGGCCGAGGGCTCGGGCGCCGACGTGATCGCGTTTGCAACCGCCGGCGGTGACACCGTCAACCTGATCAAGCAGTCCGCGGAGTTCGGCTTGAAGCAGAGCGGCAAGACCTTCGCAGCGCTGCTGACCACAACCAACGATGTCGAGGCCAGCGGGCTTGCGGTGGCGCAGGGGCTGATCATTACCCAGCCGTTCTACTGGGACCTGGATGATGCCAGCCGGGCCTGGTCGGCCAGGTTCAGCGCGCGGCAGCACGGGCAATCGCCGACCGCATTCCACGCCGGCGTGTATTCCTCGGTGCGAGCCTATCTGAACGCGGCGCTGGCGGCAGCAACCAACGATGCGCCGGTGGTGATCCGCAAGCTGAAGGAGCAGCCGATCGACGATGAATTGTTCGGACCGGTCGTCGTTCGCGCAGATGGCCGCGCCATCCACAACATGTACATCCTGAAAGTGAAGCGCCCCGACGCCTCGAAGGGCAAGTGGGACCAGCTGGAGCGGGTCGGCGTGCTGTCCGGACCCGAGGCATTTCGGCCGCTCGATCAGGGCGGATGCGCGCTGGTCGAGCAGGCCAAGAGCAACTGAACAAGCGGTCTTGTGGGCCGCAAGGCCCGGATCGAATCTCTCGCACTGATGGACCCTCACAATGCTGGATCAGCTTGACGCCGAATTCCCCGAGCACACGCCTCGCCCTGTCGACGCGCCGAAGGCCCTTGCGGGTATCAGGGTGGTCGATTTCTCGCATTTCATCGCAGGACCCTTCGCCACGATGATCCTGGCCGACATGGGCGCCGAGGTGATCAAGGTCGAGGCGCCCGGCCGGGGCGACGATCTGCGGCGCTATCCTCCGCTGCATCCCGATCTCGGCCACGGTGCGCCCTTCCTCTGGACCAACCGCAACAAGCGCAGCGTCGCGCTCGATCTCAAAACTCCGGAAGGCGTGAAGATTGCGCGCGAGCTGATCGGCACGGCCGACGTCGTCGTCGAGAATTTTTCGGCCAACGTGATGGCGCGGCTGGGGCTCGATTACGAGAACTGCCGCAGCATCAAGCCTGACATCATCTATTGTGCGGTGTCGGCGTATGGGCGCGACGGCGCCTTCGCCGACCGGCTCGGCTTCGATCCGATCGCGCAGGTCGAGAGCGGCTTCGTCTCGATGAATGGCTATGCCGACCGTGAGGGCGTGCGTGCACTGTCGCCGGTAATGGATATCAGCACCGCGATGATGGCGTGCAACGCGATCCTGGGTGCGCTGCTGGCGCGCGAGCGCGGTGGTGGTGGGCAGGCCATCGAGGTATCGTTGTTCGACAATGCGGTGCTGATGACCGGATACGCCACGATGCAATCGCTGTTCAGCGGCGCCGATCCACGGCGCAGCGGCAACACCAGTCCGGATACCTGCCCGTCGGGCGTGTTTCAGGCCAAGGACTGCGCCTTCTATATCAACTGCGGCAACGACAAGATCTTTCAGCGCCTGATGTCTCAGGTCCTCGAGCGCGAGGACCTTGCGGTGGCCGAGATCTATGCGACAGGCCCCGATCGCATCCGCCGGCGCGACGAACTGTTCGCGATCCTCGGCGAGGCGTTTGCTGAAAAAACCTGGTCGCACTGGCAGTCGCGGATGCGGGCCGCCGGCGTGCCGTGCGGTCAGGTGCGCACGGTCGGCGAGGCGATTCGTTCACCCGAGGCGAGGGAGCGCGGCATCGTCACGCGCATTCCGCACGAAACGTTGGGCTGGGTGCCGAACGTCAACCTGCCGATCCGCTACTCGCAGACGCCGATCGTCGATCCCGTGGCGGCGCCCGCGGTCGGACAACACACTGAAGCGGTGCTGCGCGATCTGCTCGGCTACGACGACGAGCAATTGGCGCGGCTTGCCGCCGGCGGCGCTTTCGGCGGTCAAAATTCTCGACAGGAGGCGTGATGGCAACAGCGCGAGACGAGCGAACGCTGCGCGGACGCGTCGCCGTCGTCGGGATCGGCGAAACCGAGTATTATCGTCACGGCGCCTCGCCGGACCCGGAATTCAAGCTCGCGCTCAAGGCTGTTCTCGCAGCGTGTGCGGACGCCGGGATCGATCCGCGCGACATCGACGGCTTCTCCTCCTACAGCGATGATCGCAGCGAGGCGTCGCGGCTGGCCGCGGCGCTGGGCACGCACCGGCTGCGCACCGCAACCATGCAATGGGGCGGTGGCGGCGGTGGTTGCTGTGCGGCGGTGGCCAACGCCGCCGCCTCGATCGTTGCGGGCCTGGCGGACTGCGTCGTGGTGTTCCGCTCGCTGGCGCAGGGCCAGTATGGCCGCTTCGGACAGGCGACCGGCATCAACACGGTTTCCGGCGAACGCGCCTATCTGATGCCCTATGGCGTGCTGGCGCCGCCGCAACGCTTTGCGATGCGGGTGCAGCGCTACATGCACGAGCATGGCGTCAGGCAAGAGGCACAGCGGGCGATCGCGCTCGCCTCCTATCACCACGCCCAGAACAATCCCCGCGCTGTGATGCGCGGCAGACCGCTCGATCCGGACAAGTATGATGCGTCGCGCTGGATCGTCGAGCCGTTCCATCTTTACGATTGCTGCATGGAGAATGACGGCGCGGCGGCCATCTTGCTGGTGCCCGCGGAGCGCGCCAAAGAGTTCCGGCACAAGCCGGCCTATCTGCTCGGCGCCGCCGCCGGCTCCGGACATCGCGCGGCTGCCACTGCGCACAATGTGCCGCACTACGCCACCGCGAGCTTCGATACGGTTGCGCCTGATCTCTACCGCATGGCCGGAGTGGGACCCTCCGACGTCGGCATGGTCCAGGCCTATGAGAATTTCACCGGTGGCGTCGTGATGGCGCTCGCGGAGCATGGGTTCTTCAAGCCGGAGCAGGCCAACGACTTTCTGACCCTGGAGAACCTGATCGCGCCGTCCGGGCGGCTGCCGCTCAACACCAGCGGCGGCAATCTCGCCGAATGCTACATGCACGGCTTCGAGCTCGTCATCGAAGCCGTGCGGCAGGTGCGGGGGACGTCGACCAATCAGGCACGGCGCAGCGACGTGGCAATGGTGATCGGCGGCCCGATGGTGTCACCCGCGAGCAACCTCATCCTCGGGTCGGAGGCGACGTTATGAGCGGCGATGCGAACGCGCACTATCTCCCTTCGGGCCTGCCGATTCCGGTGGCGGAGCCTGACGGCCTGTCGGCGCCATATTGGGAGGGATTGCGCCAGGGCCGGCTCATGGTGCAGCACTGTACGCATTGCCGGACGTGGCAGTTCGGGCCGGAGTGGATCTGCCATCGCTGCCACGCCTTTGACCCCGCGTGGGTCGAGATCGAGCCGCGCGGCCGAATCTACAGCTGGGAGCGGGTGTGGCATCCGTCGCATCCGGCGCTGAAGTCGCATGGGCCCTATATTGCGGTGCTGGTCGAACTGCCTCACGCCGGCAGCATAAGGATGGTCGGCAATCTGCTCGGCGATCCCCGCCAGCCGGTCGCGATCGGCGCCGAGGTCGAAGGCGTGTTCGAGCATCATCCGGAGGCGAATCCGCCTTATTCGCTGCTGCAATGGCAGTTGCGCTCGGAGCGGAATGCGCCGTAACGGCGCATCCGCTGGTTTCAGCGCTCAATGGACGCTGGTCGTGATCGCCGCATTGGTCGAGGTCGTGGCGATGTTGCCGCGCAATCTCGATCGGAGCTCCTCGGCAACGTTACGGGCGTCGGAGCCGTCGCGGATGATCTGCGGACGGATGAAGATGATCAGCTCGGTGCGCTGGGTCGCATTGCTCTGATGCCCGAACGCGTCGCCAATGCCGGGGATCTGGTCCAGCACCGGGATCGCGTTGCGGGAGCCGCTCTGCTGCTCGCTGATCAGGCCTGCCAGCAACACGGTCTGGCCGTTGGCGACGGCGATCTGGCTCTTGACTCGTCGCTCCGACACCGTCGGCGTCAGGCTGTTCGCACTGGTTGCCGGAACGTTGCTGATCTCCTGCTCGATATCGAGCCGCACCGTGCCGTTGACGCTGACCCGCGGCGAGACCCGCAGGATGATGCCGGTGTTGCGATAGTCGATGGTGTTGACCACCGTGTTGCTCGTGGTCAGCACGGTCGCGCTGCCGGTCGACACCGGCACGACGTCGCCGACCTGCAGCGTCGCCACCTGGTTGTTGATCACGACCAGCGACGGGTTGGAGAGCACCTTGACGCTGGTGACGGCGTGCAGCGCATCCAGGATCAGGCTCGGCTGTGTGGCATTTCCGATCAGGAAATTGAAGCCGGGAAACGCCTGGTTGATGAAGGCATTGGTGAGCGAGCCCGCGACGGTGGTGGCGCCCGTCGTCGCATCCGTCGTGGTCGCCGGCGCCGTCGTCGCCTGGGTGTTGAGGATCGAGCCGGTGTTCGGCTTGAGGCCGAGGTTCTGGCTGGTGAGGTAGGTCTGCACGCCATAGGAGAGGCTGTTGTTCAGCGTGACCTCGGCGATCGTCGCATCGATGGCGACCTGCAGCTGCGGCTCGTCGATCTGCAGCAGCGTCGCCTCGATGAGGCGATAGTTGGCCTGGTCGGCATAGATCAGCAGCTTGTTGTTGACGGCGTCGGGCGTGATCCGCACGTCCTGCATCATCGGCTGGCCGCTGCCGCCGGAACCGCGACCGCTGTCGAGCGTCGCCGTGCTGTCCTGGTTGGGATTGGCAGTTGCGGCCTGGCCGCCGGCGCCGGCACCTAAGCCCGCCGTCGCCCCCGTTCCCGAGGTGCCGCGCGAAGCGAAGCCGCCGGTGCCCGAGTTCGAATTGCCGTTGAGCGACAGACGGTTCGTGGCGCTCGACGACGTCGCGGTGCCAGAGCCCGGCGCGAGCTGACTGTCGGGACTGTCGAGCAAGCTGGAGGACGATCCGCCGAGGAACATGTCGGTCAGAACTTTTGCAATCTGGCGAGCGTCGCCATATTTGACCCGGTAGACGTGCACGGTGGTTCGCGCCGTATCATTGCGATCGAGACGCTTGATCCAGGTCGCGGCCGTCTTCAGCATCTCCGGCTTCTTGGTCACCACCATCACGGCGTTGAGGCGCGTGATCGGCATGAACTTGATGATGTTCTGGCTGAGGCCGTTCTCGCCGGAATCGACGATCTTCTCCAGCTCGGCAATCACGGGCGCAGGCGAGCCGCTCGAGATCGGGAAGATCCCGACAGATTGACCGCGCATCCAGTCGACGTCGAAGCTGAGCACGGTATCGACAGCGGTGCGGCGCTCGGCGCCGGTGCCCTGGATCAGCAGCAGATTGCGCGTGGTATCGGCACGGATCGCGCCGGCCCTGGTGGCAAAACTGTCGGTCAGCTTCAGCAGGGTCTGCGCCGACACATATTGTAATGGCACGACCGAGACGCCGAATCCGGGTTCGGGATTGGCAGCCGCGGCATCGACCCGGCCGCCGCCGACGGCGTCACCGAGCGGCGTCAGCCGATAGCCGGTGGTGTCGTGCAGCAGCACGACGCCGCTGAGGCGGAGCGCATTTTCGAGCACAAACACCATGTCGGATTTCGGCACCGGGCGAACCGACACCAGGCTGACCGTGCCCTGCACCCGCGGGTCGATCGTATACCCCACGTGCAGGATGTCGCCGAGCACGACCTTGGCGACTGTCGCGACCGGCGTGTTCTCGAAGTTCAAATCGAAGCCGTTGCCGTTCGCGATCGGTTGCGGCCGTTCGTCCGACACGGTCGTGACATCGGTGCCTTGATACATCGCCGCCCGCACGCTGCCGCTCTGGCTGCCGACAGCTCCTACCGCGCCGGCCTGCTGGGCCTGGCGCGACGAGAGATCAAGAGAACGAACCTTATCGGTGATGTCGAGCTGGGCGGCGTCCACGCTTGCGTCGCCGACGGTGGCGGAATTACAGGACGCCAACAACCCCAGTGACATCAAAACGAATGCGGCTCCAAGGCCGCCACGGATCGTCGGGCAGCGGCCCATTTTGCCTGCGCGTTGCATGAAGCCCTTCGCTCTGACTGGCTGATGTTTCTGATTTTTTCTGATCGATCCCCGGCCCCGGAGCACTCTTAGCGATCGAACATGACAGAAATAAAATTGGTGACATCATCGTCGTTCGGCAGTGGCTCACGTCGCGGCAGCGGTTGCGAGGGCAACCGTTGCGCGTTCGCCTCTACGATGCCGTCTCAAAGTTTCTTGAACCGCGTGGAAGATGTGACTTCGCACAGCTGTCATACTTCGGATCGATAACCGCACGACTTAACGAATGCCGAACGGGGCAGGCGCTGTGGCGCGAGCTCACCCGGGACAGCGTGGCGGGATAACAGGAATGGCCAACGACCTCTCCGTTCGGTTTGTGGATTATCTCCGCCAGAACAATCATCTTGCGCCGCACGACGGACCGGTCGAGCGGGCCGGGCAGGGTGCCGATTATCGTCAGCTGAAGCTGTGGGAGCTCACCAGCCTCTCGCCTGTCGAGTTTGCCGACGAAGCCGCGCGATTCTTCACATTGGCCCGCGTGACACTGCAGGAGATGACGGCGGCCGAGCCGCTGGTCGCAAAATTCTCGCCGCGATTCCTGCGCGAGACGCTGGTCTATCCGTGCCGGGAACCCGATGGAACCGCAATGCTCGCGGTGGTCGATCCGACCGACCAGGCGACGCTGCGGGCGGCGCAGATCGTGCTCGGCGCGGGGCTGACGGTGAAGGTGGCCTCATCGGAGGACGTCGTCATCGCGCTGAACAAGAGTTTCAGCGCCGAGGAGAGCCAGGCCGTCGAGGCCGCGCCGTCCGGGCCGCGCGAGGACGATATCGAGAGCCTGCGCGACCTCGCCAGCGGCGCGCCCGTGGTGCGCGCGGTCAACGATCTGATCGAGAAGGCCGTTGAGCTCCGCGCCAGCGACATCCATATCGAGCCGTTCTCCGGCGGGCTGATGGTTCGGCTGCGGATCGATGGATTGCTGCGGCCGGTCGCGGCGCTGTCGGGCGTGCTGCCCCAGGCGGTGGTCTCCCGCATCAAGATTATTGCCAATCTCAACATCGCCGAGCGCCGCCTGCCGCAGGACGGCGCGGCGAGGCTGCGGGCGGGGCGGGCCGACATCGATATCCGCGTCGCTATCATGCCGACGCAACACGGTGAATCCGCTGTGATCCGTATCCTTCCCAAGGATCGCGGCCTGCTGATCGTGGACAAGCTCGGGTTCTCGCCGCCCGACGAGGACAAGCTGCGGCGACTTTTGAAGCTGCCGCACGGCATGATCGTGATCACCGGGCCGACCGGAAGCGGCAAGACCACGACGCTTGCGACCATCCTGTCGATCCTCAACGAGCCGAGCCGCAAGATTCTCACCATCGAAGACCCGGTCGAGTACGAGATTCCCGGCGTCAACCAGTCCCAGATCAAGCCGGCGATCGGGCTGACATTCGCCACCGCGCTGCGGTCCTTCGTGCGTCAGGATCCCGACGTGATCATGGTCGGCGAAATCCGCGATTCCGAGACGGCGCATGTCGCCGTGCATGCGGCGCTCACCGGGCATCTGGTGCTGACGACGCTGCACACCGAGACTGCGGCCGCCGCCGTGCCGCGTTTGCTCGACCTCGGTGTCGAGGGCTATCTGCTGCGCTCGGTGCTGCGCGGCGTGATTGCGCAGCGCCTGGTCCGCCAGCTTTGCGAGCGCTGCAAGTCGCCGCGACCGCTGATCACGGCCGACTTCACCGAGGACCCCAGGCTCGCCGCGCTCGGCTTCCGTGCCGACGAAATCATCCAGGAGCCGTGCGGCTGCGAGCGCTGCGGCGGAACCGGCTATCGCGGCCGCCTCGGCGTGTTCGAGTTGCTCGAGCTGTCGGACGAGCTGCGCGAATTGATCGGAGAGCGAACCGACGGGCTGAAGATCGACCAGATGGCAATCCGCGCCGGCATGACCACGATGCTCGATGACGGGGTTGCCAAATGCCGTGCCGGATTGACATCGCCCGCGGAAATCCTCCGCGTTGCGACGGTACGGTGACGCCGTGCCGAATTTCCGCTACCGCGCCCTGACCCAGACCGGCGAGGTCGTCAACGGCACGATTTCCGCGCCGACCGCGGCCGAGGTCGCGCGCCGGATCGAATATCTCAGGCTGCTGCCGATCGAGACCATCGAGGACAAACGCGCGTCCGGCGCCGCCGGCGGCCGCAACCTGTTCGGCGGGCCGAGCGCCGCCGAAGTCACTATTTTCACCCGCGACCTGGCACTTCTCCTGAAAGCCGGCGCGCGCCTCGACGATGCCCTCGAGCTGTTGTCCGGCGATGCCGATGTCGGGCGGATGCGCCCCGTCGTCGCCAAGATCCGCGCGGCGCTGCTCACCGGCGAGAGCTTTGCCGATGCGGTGGCGGATCATCCCGCCCTGTTCGAGGCGATGTACGTCGCCCTGGTCCGCGTTGGCGAGGTCTCCGGCACGCTCGATTCGGTTCTGGAGATGCTCGGGATCGAGCGCGCGCGCTCCGAGCAGATGCGGCGGAAACTGATCGATGCGATGCAGTATCCAGTCTTCGTGCTGGTCGCGGCGTGCGGCGTGATGCTGTTCTTCCTGTTGTTCGTGCTGCCGCAGTTTTCCAGCGTGCTCGGGGATTTCGGCGGCAAGTCCGACACCGCGCTCGCCAGCTTCATCGCGGTATCGGATTTCCTCCGCGCCAATGCGACCGCGGCAAGCCTGATCGCTGCGGCCACGATCGCGGTCTCGTGGTGGCTGCTGCGGCAGGCGCGGGTGCGCGCCGCGTTGGTCAATGCGATCTCGCGGCTTCCGGGCATCAGCAGCGCTTTCCGGTTCTATCGCGCCAGCCTGTTCTGCCGCAATCTGGGCGTCCTGCTCGGCAGCGGCGTGAATCTCACCGCCGCGCTGCGGATTCTCGTCGACATCATGTCGGTGACCGGCAGCGAGGCGAACTGGACCGCCGCCGCCGACCGCGTCCGTCACGGCGGGAAATTGTCGGAAGCGCTCGCGGTCGCCGACAGCTTGCCGCCGATGGCGGTGCGCATGCTGCGGCTCGGCGAGGAGACCGGACAGCTGCCGGTGCTGGCCGGGCGGGTCGCGGAATTCTACGAGGCAAAATTGCAGCGCAGCCTCGACCGGGTGGTCGGCATCGTCGGACCGCTGGCGATCATCACGATCTCGACCGTGGTCGGCGGATTGATCGTGTCGGTCATGACAGCGCTGCTCTCCGTTACGCAGCTTGTCGGCTAGAGCAGGGGTCATCGATGACAACATCACGCAAAACCATCGCAAGGGCATTTTTGATGCATACGAGACGCCAAGGTGGGCAGTCGGCGAGAGCTCGGCGATCGGGCCAGGAAGGCTTCACCCTTGTCGAGATGCTGGTGGTCATCGCGATCATCGGCCTCATCATGGGGCTGATCGGTCCGCGCGTGCTCAACTATCTCAGCGAGTCCAAGGTCAAGACCGCGCGGATTCAGCTGCAGAGCTTTTCCAGTGCGCTCGACCTGTTCTATCTCGACGCCGGCCGGTTCCCGTCGACGGCGGAAGGGCTTGCCGCGCTGGTCCGGCGCACGCCCGGGGTCGCCGCCTGGAATGGCCCGTATCTGAAGGGCGGCAACGTGCCGACCGATCCCTGGAATCACGCCTATGTCTATCGCTCGCCCGGCGAGCACGGGCCCTATGACATCGTCTCCTATGGGGCCGACGGGCAGGAGGGCGGCAGCGGCACCTCCGCCGACATTTCGCTTGAGAAGGCGACCGCCGCCAGGGAGTGAATGACCGGGATGAACGAGACGAGGCAGCGCGGCTTCACCCTGCTCGAGATGGCGTGCGTGCTCGCCATCATCGCGCTGCTGGCGGCTGTGCTGCTGCCGTTCATTCCGCGCCAGACTTCGCGGTCGCGGTTGCAGGCCTACGCGCTGCAGGCCGCGACGCTGCTGAAGGCCGACCGCAATGCCGCGATCGAGCGCTCGACCAGCGTTGCCACGCTGGTGGACGCCGCAAGCCGCGTGATCCATTCCGGCTCGTCGCGCATGATGGTGCGAATTCCGGACGACGTGCGCTTCGATGCGGTGCTGCCGCAAACCTGCCAGCGCCAGGCCGCGCTGTCGACCATTCGCTTCTTCGCCAGTGGCGGGTCCTGCGGCGGCACCATCGCGCTGACGCGGCTCGATGCGGGCTATGAGGTTCGGGTCAACTGGCTCACCGGAAGGGTCGAAATTGTTTCGCGCGCCGCCAACTAGAGCGTTTTCAAGCGAAGTGGATACCGGTTCGCGTGAAGAAAACGCGTCAAGGCAAGAATCTGGAGCTCCGTTCCGATCCTATCGGAACGGAAATAGCTCCAGCCGCGCCGATGCGGGGTTCACCATCATCGAGGTGCTGGTGGCGCTGGCGCTGGTGGCGGTCTCGATCGTCGCGATCGGCTCGGTCATGGCCGTGAAGACGCGCGGCGTGCGCGCCATGGAGCAGCACGTGGCGTTGATGCAGACGACACGCACATTAATGATGGTCGGCGTTCCGCAGCGCGCCGAGTTGCAGTCAGGCACATCGACGGGGCAGACCGAAGGCTATCGCTGGACCATCGATGTCAGTCCGCTCGGCAACGGCTGGACGGTTCCGGGAGCCAATGTGCCCTGGACGCCTGAGCTGGTCAGAATTCGCGTCCGATCGCCGAGCGGCGCATTGTCCGACATTCGCACCGTGCGCCTGATGCCGAGGCCGCCGGAATGAGCGCGACAGCGGCAAAACGGCGGACGCGCGAGCGCGGATTTACGCTGATCGAGACCATCGTCGCGCTGGTGCTGATGGGGCTATTGCTGTCGGCGCTCGCCAACATCACCGCGCAATGGCTGCCGAGCTGGAACCGGGGGCTCGACCGCATCCAGCGCAGCGAGCTGATCGGAATCGCGCTGGAGCGGATCGGCGCCGATCTCGCTGCGGCGGAGTTCGTTCCCGCCAACCGTGAAACGCGCCGGCCGCTGTTCGACGGATCGGAATTGTCGGTGATGTTCGTGCGAACGTCGGTGGGGCCGAACGCCGGGCCGGGGCTCGATTTGGTGCGTCTCGGTGAGACCAGGGACGGCGGCGAGTTCGTCACTGTCCGCACGCAGGCGCGGTTCACGCCGCTGGCCGACGGATTGTCGCTGTCGGAACAGGTGCATTTCGGCGGCCCGGTGGTGCTGCTGCGCGCGCCCTGCCGGCTGTCCTTTGCCTATGCCGGTGCCGACCGGATCTGGAAGAAGGCGTGGAAGGACGCCGACCGGCTGCCGGCGATGATCCGCCTCACGGTGCGCGATGCGGCGAGCGAGCGGGTGTTGTCGGTCTCGACCATCGCGCCGGTCCATGTCCAGATTCCGAGCGGCTGCACCAAGCCGGACGGCAATTGCGGCGACAAGCGCAATCCGGACGACGCCGCCGATCCGGGGAAGACGTGATGCGCGCGGCCCGCACCATCGCTCGGTCCTCGGCCAGCCGCGGCTTCGTGATCGTTGCCGTGCTCTGGATCCTGCTCGCGCTGTCGTCGCTGGCGCTGATCTTTTCGGCCTATCTCTCCGCATCGGCGCGCGCGCTGGCGGCCAACGACATCTCGCTGCAGACCGAGGCGCTGGTGTCGGCCGGAGTGGAACTGGCTGCCTATCAATTGGCGCTGTCGGATGCCAAGGTGCGGCCGCCGCGTGGCGCGTTTCAGTTCGGGCTGAATGATGCGAACATCGCCGTGAGCTTCACGTCGGAGGCGGCCCGGCTCGACCTGAACTACGCCTCGAAGGAGATGCTGACCGGCCTGTTCACCGTGCTCGGCGCCCGCAAGGACGCCGCGGCGGAATATGCCGAGCGGATCGTCGGCTGGCGCACCCGGCCGACGCCGGGCAGCGAGAACGTGGAGGCGGCACGCTATAACGCGCTCGGCTATGCGCCGCGGCAAGGGCTGTTCACCCATGTCAACGAGCTGGCGCTGGTCGCCGGCATCCCTGCCGTGCTGGTCGATCGCGCTTTGCCATTCGTCACGGTGTTCAACGGCTCTCCGGATGTCGATCAGACGATCGCGGCGCCGGAGGTGTTGGTGGCCACCGGCAAGCTTGAGAACCGGCAGGACGGATTCGGCGGACGGGCGGCCTCACCGAACGGTGCCGCCTCTGGCGATCCGGCGCCGAACCCGAAAAATGCAGCACCGACGGCGCAAAGTCCCTGCTACCGGGTCGCGGTCACGATCCGCTTCCGCAACGGCCGCCGCACGACATCGGAGGCCGTGATCGCGCTCGGCGACAAGGTCGAACCCTATCGCGTGTTGTCCTGGCAGGACGATGTCGAACCACGCGCCCCAGTTCAGCTCCGCGGGAGAAGTTGATGACGGTCCTTGGCGAGGCGCGACGATGGTTTGAGCAATGGATCGGCGGCGTTGCGATCGCGGTCGACGGCGCCGCGGGCCGGTTCGCGCGCCGGCGCAGCATCGAGCTCGACGAGAATGTGGACGGCACGTTCACCGCCCGGCTCGCTACGTCGAAGGACGGCTCGCTCGCGGTGCCGCTCTCGTTCCGGCTCGATCACGATGTGCCGCAGCCGCCGCTGCCTGCGGATTGGAAGGCGGCCTTTGACGGCAGCCGTATCGCGGTGCGATTGCAGTCCGATCAAATCGTCAGCCGCCTGATCGACTTTCCGAGCCAGGCGGCCGATTTTCTCGACGGCATGATCCGCGCGCAGGTCGACCGCTTGACGCCGTGGACTGCCGCCGATGCCGTGTTCGGCTGGAGCCCGCCGCGGCCGGCCGCCAATGACCGCATCGAGGTTGCGTTCTGCGCGACGTCGGCGGCCAAGGTCGATCCGTTGCTGCGGTTGGCCAGGACGCTGAACGCCGCATCCGTGGCGGTTTCGGCGCAGGCTGTCGGCGGCGACGGCGCTCCGCTGCAGGTGACGCTGCTCGACCGGCCGCTTCGCGGCCTGGCCGGACCGCGGGTTCCGCGTCTGCTGAGCATCGGCTTGATCTCGGCAGCGACCGCGGCTGCGGCTTGCTTGCTGCTGAACATCTATCTCGGCGGCTGGCTGCAATCGCAACAGGAGGACTTGCAGCAGCGGATATCGCAGCGCCGCGCCGCGCTCCGCATCGGCGCCGATGGCGAGACATCCGGGCTCGGGCTGCTTGCCAAGCGCAAGCAGACGACGCCGTCGGGCGTCATGGTGCTGGAGGCACTGTCGCGCGTGCTGCCCGACACCACCTATGTCACCGAGCTGCGCATCGAAGGCAACAAGGTGCAGGTGGTGGGAATGACTCAGGACGCGCCGTCGCTGATCCGCTTGCTGGAGCAGTCGCCGCAATTCACCCGTGCAACCTTCTTCGCGCCGACCACCCACGCGGCGAACGAGCCGGCGGAACGGTTCCACGTCGAAGCCAACATCACCGCCTATTTTGGATCCGGCTCATGAGCGTGTCGTCCCGGTCGCTGGCCGCCATCAGCACCTCGCCGCTCGTCGCCACGGCGAGCTATCTCGGCCTCGCGGTGCTGCTCCTGTTTCTCGTGGTCTCGTCGCTGTCGGATCTGGTCGGCCGGCGCGGCGATGTTGCGGCATCCGCCGCCATGCTGGAACAATTGGAAGGGCGATCCAAGGCGAACCGGGCGCCCGGTGAGCCGGGCATGCCGGCCGGCTCGGCCTATCTCGAAGGCGCGACCGTCACGGTTGCCGGCGCCAGCCTGCTGCAACGCGTGTCGGGCGCGGTGCTCAAGGTCGGCGGCAACGTGCTGTCGACCCAGCTCGACGTTCCCAACGTGCCGGCCAAGGCCGGCTTCATCAGCATGGTCGCGAGCTGCGAGATCGAGCAGGCGCAATTGCAGGAGATGCTCTATGATCTCGAGGCCGGCATGCCGTTCCTGTTCATCGACCAGCTGGTGGTGCAGCCGGTCGGCGAGGAGACGGCGAAGGGCGCCGACCCCGGAAAGCTGCGCGTGCTGCTCGGCGTCTCCGGACAATGGCGAGGAGCCAAATGATGCGATGCTCGGCGGCGATCGCGATCCTCTGGGCGATATCGGCTCATCCCGCACCGGCGGCTGTGCCCGATCGCTCGGGCGACGCACTCGATGCCGGGCTGCTCGACGATACCCGCCTCGGCGGACCGGCACTGACATCTCCGCCGCCGTCCGAGCCGGTGACGTCGGTCCGCGTCGCACCCACTCCGGCACCGACGCCGCGGCCGCTCAGCGCCAATCCGCTGTGGGCCATTCCGCTCAAGACGCTGCCCAACACACGCGACCGTCCGGTGTTCTCGCCGTCGCGGCGGCCTCCGCCCGCCGTGGTCGCGGAACCGGCCGCGGCCAAGCCGTCGCCACCGCCGCCGCGCCGCATCGAGATCGAGCCGCCGCCGCTGTCGCTGGTCGGCACGATCGCCGGCGGTGACGAAAGTTTCGGGATCTTCCTCGATCAATCGACCAAGGCGGCGCTGCGGCTGCGGATCGGCGACGATTTCCAGGGCTGGAAACTGCGCACCGTCAACGGACGCGAAGCGACGATGCAAAAGGACGAGCAGGGCGCGCTGCTGACGCTGCCGCCGCCCGGCAGCGACAGCGGCGGCGAGGTCAGCCTCGTGCCGGTGAGCACGACGCGAACCCCGCTGGCAGTGCGGCACTAGGGGGGCGCGATATCAAACCCGCGAAAACAACCCCATGCAAAGTAGCCGGCCGGCGTTCGACACGGCGACTGGCGTCGACCCCCACTGGCGTCGACACCCCGCTTGACATGTCGGGCAAGTCAGGGGTATCCTTCCAATATTCCGAAATTTAGCCCTTCGCCTGCGCCGACTGAGAGGCGTGGATTCATGACGCGCGGGCCAGCACGTGTAGCCCGCATGAGCGAAGCGACATGCGGATATCACGGTGTCCCGCATATCGCTTCGCTGATGCGCGCTACTTGCCGACACCCCACTTCCGTCAATTTTGACCGCCATGTCAGATATGGAAATTTTCGCCGAAGCGCGGCCACGGCAGCCGCGGATCAAGTTTTTGTCCAGATGATTTGCAGGACGGCAATGAAAAACGCAGCACTGTTTGCCCTCGGTTTATTGGCGGCGGCAGTTTGGTCACACGACAGCGCGAGATGTCAGACGTCGCGGTCCGCGCCGCTTTCGCTTGCGCCGCCGGCTCCGTTGAATGAGGGCGCGGCGTCTCCGGCCACGACCGACAGCGTTCCGCCGCCGACGGCGGCACCCAGCGCGTCGCCGCCGCGGGCGGCTGCCGTAAGTCCCGCGCCATCGGCAAAGAGCAATGTTGGTTCGTCACGGGCGACGAATGACGTTCCGCCGCCATCGGCCAAGCCGGCCGCCGATTATGATGGCTATAGCGTCGGCACCGTCGACGACGATGAGGCGTCAAGCGGTACGACGCGACCCGTCAGGTCGCGCCGGGCAAAGCCGCCCACTAGTCAAGAGGCAGATCGTATCAGGCCGCAATCGGTCGATCCCGGGGACGACGACAAGCTGAAGGGCAGGCTTACGATTTGCCGCGGCTGCAAGTAGCAGGTGCCACCTCGGGCAGGCGATGAGCAAGCGTAGCCCGCATGAGCGAAGCGACATGCGGGTCAGGACGTCCCGCATATCGCTTCGCTCATGCTGGCTACTTGCTCCACGGCCTGGAAGGCAGCTACGGGTCAGCTCAGGCCGAGCCAGCGCTGCAATGTCGGCGTCAGCAAGAGCCCGAGCGCGAGGAAGGGACCGAACGGGATCGAGGTCTGACGTTGCATCTCGTGTCCCGCGAGGTGCAACGCGCCGGCGACGCCAAGCGCCGCGAGTGCAGCCACAAGCAGCAACGTTGGAACTCCGGCAAGGCCGACCCAGATCGTGGCGGCGGCGAGAAACTTGACGTCGCCAAGTCCGAGACCCTCGACATGGCGCAACCGGAAGTAAAGACGCTGGAATAGCCAGAACAGCAAGCCGACGATGCCGGCCATGGCCATTGCCGTGAAGCCGGCGCTTGCGTCTTCCGTGACGACGATGTTGACGAGGCCGAGCACGGCGATCGCGAGATTCAGCCAATCGGGAATGATGCCATGGCGAAGGTCGATCAGTGCGACGGCAGCACAGAGCACGCATAGCGTGCCGTAGAATCCAATGAGATAAGCAGCTTCGCTATCGATATGCATCGTGGCGGGACGAGAGGGAGCGGGTGCAATGGTTGTTGCAACAACTTGCTCGTGTTGAACAGCTGATTTTTCAATCGGCCCGCGATCCGCGTGACGCGCTTGCGCGAATGTGATCGTCGATGACAACGTTGAGACAGAAAAGATGCGACAAAGCAGCGCGCCTGTCACAAATCCGCAGTGGATACCGACAATAGTTCGCCTCGCTGCGTGCCACGAGCCATCGTGGCGGATGAGTGGGTTGACAATGCACAAGATGCGAGTGGCGACGTGCCTGGCTTTGCTGGCAGCGTTGGCTGGCGCGCGCGCCGCGAGCGCCGGCGCGCTGGACGAGGGCGCCGAACGCTATCGGCCATACTTGATCGAGGGAGTCGGAAGCGCGCTGGCGGGTGCACGCGCGCTGCGCGAGCGCGCGGATGCCGCCGATCTTGCCGGCGCGAAGAAGGCCTGGCTTTCGGCACGCGCCGGCTGGGAGCGCTCGGAAGTGTTCACCGCGGGATTCGTCCCCGAGCTCGACGCGCAGATCGATGCCTGGCCGAACGCGGACAGCGGGTTCCACGCGATCGAGGCGAAATTGTTCGGCGCAGGCAGCACCGATGTCCGCGCCGACGCCGCGGCGCTGGTCGAGCATCTGAATGATCTGCACGGCAAGCTCAGCGACATCAAGCTCACGCCGCAGGGGCTGCTCGACGGCACGGTGCGGCTTGCCTACGAGGTCGGCGAGAGCAAGGCGGATGGCGGCGAGTCGCGGATCAGCGGCACCTCGCTCGACGACATGCGCAACAATATCGCCGGCATCGATTTCGCCTACCACACGATTTTCTCGGGCGCGCTCAACACGGTCGACGGCAAGCTCGACGAGATGGTGACTGACAGAATCGGGCAGCTCAAGGCGATTGTCGCCACATCAGATCTGCCGCATGTCAACATTGCCGATCTGCGCCAGACCAGCGAGGAGCTGGTCGTTGCGCTGCAGAGCGCGTCGGCGAAGCTCGGGTTGCAGCGGCCGACCCTGGAGGCCCAGGTCCGATGAGCTCGCTTCGCCTGCGGCTGGCCGCGCTGCTCTCCGGCCTGATCGCGCTTGTCGCGCTGGAGCGCGCGGTGGCGTTTCCGGTCGATGGCAACAAGACCGTGTTGCCCGCAACCACCGAGTTGAATGAAGACGCCCTGGACAAGCCGCGCGAGGTGTTTCAGTCCGAGCGCGCCGGCAGCAAGTCATATCTCGTCAATCTCGGCGATCTCGCCTTCAATTCACCGGGGCTGCTCGGCGAGGTGGCGCGGCAGGCCGGCGTCAGCTGCGGCACCTGTCACGTCAACGGCGCCAACAATCCAAAGTTCTTCATGCCGAAGATGTCGAGCCGGCCCGGCACGTTCGACACGTCAGGCCCGCTGTTCAATCCGAAGGCCAACAATCTGGTGCTCGATCCGGTGCGGATTCCGAGCCTGCGCGGTGCCAAGTATCTTGCGCCCTATGGCGCCGATGGCCGGTTCGCCTCGCTGCGCGACTTCGTCCACAACGTCATCACGAACGAGTTCGCTGGTCCCGAGCCGTCGCCGGCGACGCTCGATGCGATCGTGGCCTACATCCAGGATATCGACTTCCTGCCCAATCCGAGCCTTGGTCCCGCCGGGCGGCTGGCCGGCAAGGTCAGCGAATCGGAACGTCGCGGCGAGGCGTTGTTCGCAAAGCCGTTCCCGCACGATCCTGCGCTGAGCTGCGCGGGCTGCCATGTTCCATCATCCGGCTTCGTCGATCATCAGCAGCATGACGTCGGTAGCGGCGGCCTGTTCAAGACGCCGACGTTGCGCAATGCCGACTTCAACGCTCCGTATTTTCACGACGGCCGCTTCGACGACTTTGGCCAGGTCGTCGATTATTTCGACCGCACCTTCCAGCTCGGCCTCTCGGCGCAGGACAAGGGCGATCTGGTCGCTTACCTCACCGCCGTGGGCGACGGCATGCAGCCCTATGAGCGCGACGGCGCCAGCGCGACGCTGAAGGAGATCAACGACTTCTCCACGGTGCTTGCGACGGCGATCCCGTCCGGCGACAAGGACATCGTTGCGCTGGCGGTCGATACGATCGGCCGCGAGCTGCGCGAGTTGACCGAGCAATATCCCGATCGCAAGAACACCAGCGTATCCGGCGGCGAGCAGCAGCGCGTGCTTGCGCGCAACAGCCTCAAGGAACTCGTGCTGACGCTGCGGCGGATCGAGATGGCCGTCGCAACCGGACGCAATGCCGACGCTGCGGGGGAGTTCAGGAATTATCGCTATCTGATGGCGGCCGCGGTTCCTGCGGTACTGGCCAGCGCCGAGCCATGGTCGCTGTTCAATCAAGACGTGCATGATCAGCACTATGCCGCACTTCGCCAGGTGATGCAGTCGAAGCACGTTTCGCAGTGATTAAGCGGCGCTGAAGTGCATTTGCAGCCGCTGGCGTTCGTGCCAGCTGCCTCAGGTTTTTCAATTAAAGATTGAATAGTTGGATTCGTGGAGATGCAGCCGGGCGCTGCAGATGTCTCCGCGGAAAATATTTGAACGTTTCGAAACTTCTTTTGCGGTTTCACGGAAGTGAAATGCATGCGTCATTTTGTCGCACTAAGCAGTGTCTTGCTAACCGCAAACACCCTGAGGTCGACAATGACGTTCAATTACAAAAAGCACTGGCGGGCCACTACCGCCCTCTGCGTCGCATCAACGGTACTCATCGCAACCGCTGCCTACGCCGCTCACTATCCCGGTGGCCGCAGCGATTGGGACAAGCGTTCGCATCACAATCACAATGCTCACAACGATGGCGATCGCGCCAAGAACGAGCATCACGGCGACAACGACCACGGCGACAAGGTGAAGACCGCGTCCCCGATCAAGCACGTCATCATCCTGATCGGCGAAAACCGCGGCCTGGATCACACCTTCGGTATCTACAAGCCGAAGGGCAAGGGACAGACCATCTCCAACCTGTTGTCCAAGGGCATCGTCAACGAGGACGGAACGCCGGGTCCGAACTTCGCGCAGGCGCAGCAGTTCTCGGTCGCGGGCCAGCAGTCGTTCTACATCGGCGCGCCGGAGATCGCGAAGTCGCCCTACAATGCGACCAACAAGATGCCGCAGCCGAACACCGCGGGCACGCCGAGCGCGCAGAGCGATACCTCTCCGCCGTTCAAGACCATCGCAGAGGCCAGCGTCGAGAAGGACATGGATCCGGCCGATCTCGATATCCTGACCACCGGCTTCAGCGGCCTGCCGACCAACGTGCTTGACACCCGCGTTCCCGGCGCCGGCAATCTGAACGGGCCGTTCCCGCTGCAGGGCGACCAGATCAGCGATGACGACTACACCGGCGACTCCACACATCGCTTCTATCAGGACTGGCAGCAGGAAGACTGCAGCGCCGCCAGCGCCACCAAGAAGAACAATTCGGGCTGCCTGAACGACCTGTTCCCGTTCGTGATGGCGACCTATTCGGCGACCAACAAGAGCATGGCCAACTCGATGGGCTTCTACAACGCCCAGCAGGGTCAGGCTCCGGTCCTGAAGATGCTCGCCGATCGCTTCACCCTGAGCGACAACTTCCACCAGTCGTTCCATGGCGGCACCGGTGCGAACCACTTCATGCTCGGCACCGGCGACGCGGCGTTCTGGAGCGACGGCAAGGGCAACCCGGTGACCCCGCCGGCCAACCTGATCGCCAACCCGAACCCGGTGGCGGGCACGGTCAACCGCTACACCGTCGACGGCAATTGGAGCGATTGCTCCGACGTGTCCCACCCCGGCGTCAAGCCGATCGTCACCTATCTCAACAATCTGCCGTACGCGGCGGAGCCGAACTGCAAGCCCAACCACTACTACATGCTCAACAACGTCAACCCGGGCTACCTGCCGAACGGCGCGCTGTCGGGCGGCAACAACGTCCCGCCGTCGTCGGTCCGCACGATCGGCGATGCGCTGATGGAGAAGAACATCTCCTGGGCGTTCTATGGCGGCGCGTTCAACGATGCCGTGGCGCTTTCGAATGCCGCGGTTGCCGCCAACGCGGCGAAGCCTGACCTCAACGCCGCCGCGCTGGCCGATCCGGCCCACGCGCTCGGCGTGGCCTACTGCCAGATCTGCAATCCGTTCCAGTATGCGACCTCGATCATGGCCAATCCGGCCGTGCGTCAGGCTCACATGAAGGACACGGCCGATCTGATCACGGCGATCCAGGGCAACACGCTGCCTGCGGTGTCGTTCGGCAAGCCGGACGGCCTGCTCGACGGTCATCCGCAGAGCTCGAAGGTCGATCTGTTCGAGGCCTACGTCCTCAATGTGCTCAACGCGCTGGACAACAATCCGGAGCTGAAGGCCGAAACCGCGGTGTTCATCACCTGGGACGAGGCCGGCGGCTACTGGGACTCCGGCTATCAGCAGTCCATCGACTTCTTCGGTGACGGACCGCGGATTCCGACCCTGATCCTCTCGCCCTATTCGACGGGCGGCAAGGTCAACCACAACTACGCCGACCACGTTTCGCTGCTGAAGTTCATCGAACGCAACTGGGGTCTCCAGCCGCTGACGAACCGCAGCCGCGACAACCTGCCGAACCCGACCTACGCGAAGAGCAACGAGTACGTTCCGACCAACAGCCCGGCGCTCTCTGACCTGTTCGACGCGTTCGACTTCAGCAAGCCGGTCACGCTGTCCTACACCGAGTGATCGGGCCCTCGTCGAGGACCTGATCTCATCAAAGGCCGGCGCCGATCGAACCGATGGTTCGGTCGGCGCCGTCGTGTCTGCCTGTATCGATTGAGGATTTGCGATGAGACGCAACGACAAAGTATCGCTGGGCATCAGGACCGTTGCGGCCTGCCTGTTCGCCGCCGTTCAATTGGCAGCCACGGCGATATCAGCCGAGGCGCAGCAGTTTTCTGCCGATCTCGTGGCGAAGAAGGACGGAACGACGACCGCGGTGGGCACCTTGCGGGTCTCGGAACAGAAGGCGCGGATCGAAGCGGCGGCCTTTCCGGATGGATTTTTCCTGATCGATTCGGCCAAGCCGGCGGCGCTTTTCGTCCGCCCCGCAGCGCGCGTCTTCATGGACGCGAGGCAATCGAGCCAGCTCACCCGGATGTTCGTGCCGGTCGACCCCGATCAGCCCTGCCGGCAATGGCAGGCGATAGCGCAACTCGCGGCGCCGAACGATGAGGCAACGTGGCATTGCGAGCGGGACGGGGAGGAGACCATCGCGGGGCGTCGGACCGATGTCTATCGCGTCAGCGATGCGTCCGGCTTCGGCTTCATCGGCTGGGTCGACCGCGCGCGCGGATTTCCCCTGCAGGTCAAGACCGCGGACGGGACGGTGATCGCCGCCGATCATATCCGCGACGAGCCGCAGGCGGCGCAAGCGTTCGAACTTCCCGCGGGCCTGCGCAAATTCGATCCGCAGGCCTTGATCCGCCGGATTCAGCAGAGCGATGTTTGGGTCGCGCCGCCGGACTCGGAGTGACCTGAAGGGGCTTCGTCAGCGATTGCTGCTCAACTGCCGCCGATAGTGTTCGGCATCCCAATTCAACAGCGCTTGCTCGTTCTCTGCCGACAGATATCTGACCTCGGCCGACGGCGGCACACGACCCGCGACATGCGCCAGGCAGCTCAACATGGCCTGGGCCCCGGGACTGGCGTCCTTGCGAATGACGGCACCGATATCAGCCACGAGGATCGCAACGGGCAGGGGAACTTTGGCGCTCGCGCGCGATAGCATGGCCGCGAGGCCGTCGCCTCGCCCCACCAGCGGCATGGCGGGACCGAGAAACACCACATGGTCCGGATAGAGCGAGCCGCGTGTCGCGATCGCGCAGCTGGCGGGGTCGGTGGCGATGCTGTGACACAGCGGATCTGCCGGCAACTGATAGTCGGTCCCTGCGCATAGCCGATCGAGCGCCTCGTGATCTGCTGGCCGCATCTCGCGCGGCGGCAGTGCGAGTCGGCTTTCGACGTCGTGGACCAGCGCTTCCGCGGCGTCCGCGTCGGCTGCGCCGACCACGAGGCCGTGATTGCCCAGGATCAGGACATCGACCGTGTCCTGCGCGATGATCTCGCCGACCGCGCGCGCCAGCGGCAGTCCGGGATGATGATAGCCGAGGGAACGCCAGGCCAGTCCGTGCAGGCGCTCGGCAAACTCATCGCGCGCGTCTGATCGTACCGCCCACGCGATGGTGTTGACCGAATGGACGTGCAACACGACGGGATGCGGCATCAGGGCGTGCAGCGAGGTCTCGATCGAGGCCCGCAATGTCGTCGTGGCGTTTGGTGCGAGCGGCACCCGCTCGTCGCCTTGCGCGAGCGCCGCGCGCGCTGCGGATAGCGCGACCGGGACAAAGATATCCTTGTCTTCGGCATCGGCCAGCCAGGTGCCCGACGCCTTCACCCACAGCACGTCGCCATGCTTGACCGACGAGTTGCCGCCCGCGCCCTGCACCAGCAAAATGTTCCTGCCGACGCGCGCCGACATGCGGCGAAGTTCATCGAGGATTTTGGACTGTTGCATCGCGCTCACCAGGTCAAATGGTCCATCGTCCAGTGCGGCATCCGCGCCGCGGTGCCGGCTGCGGTCCTGATCGCCTGCGGCAGGTCGCGCGCATGCGCCAGCGTCGCGCGGTGGGCGCCGGAGCCGATCAGCAGGGTCAGCATGCCCGCGGCGCGTCCTCCGGCGATGTCGTGATCAAGGGAGTCGCCGATGACCAGGATCCGCTGCGCGGCCGGATGTCCCAATTGCGCGAGCGCGGCCGCAAACATCGGTGGATATGGCTTGCCGACGAAGAACACGGTGCCGCCGAGCGATTGGTAGAACGCGGCGAGGGCGCCGGGCGCCGGGATCAGGCCGGCGACGCCGAACATCACGAGATCCGGATTGGCGCACAGCATCGGCAGCCGGCGCGCAGCCGCTAACGTCAGCCGTTCGCGCCAATGTTCGGGCTCGGCGGCGTCATCGTCGAGCCCGCCGAGCAGGATGAAATCGGCATCGCGCATGTTCGACACCACCGCAAGGTCGGTGCCGTCGACGATCGAGTGGTCGCCGTCGCGCGAGATCAGGAAGCAGCTCGTTCCGAGACCTGCAAACGGCGCCTGCTCGCGCGCATGCAGGCCGCGCCACGTGACTTCGCCCGAGGACAGCACGCCGTCATAGGCATCCGGCGGCAGGCCGAGCGCCGCGAGCCGGCGCTGGTTGCTGCCGGCACGCTTGCCGGAGTTGGAGAGGATCAGGATGCGCTTGCCGGCCTCGCGCAGCCGCGCCACGCAGTCCAGCGCCGCAGGGAACACCGCCATGCCCTCGTGCAGCGTGCCCCATTGATCGAGCAGCACATGATCGAACCGGTCGGCAATGGCGCCAAGGCCGGAGATTGCGGTCGCATTGGCCGTCACGGCGGACCGCCATTCAGCGCGAGCAGCGCCGCGCCGTAGCTTGCCTCGGTCTGCTCGGCGACCGAGACGGGAACGCCGAGAATGCGGTGCCGGATTTGGGTCCATGCATCGTTCTTCGCGCCGCCGCCGATCCCGATGACGCGGCGCAGGCGCGGCGCGCCGAGCTGGGCCAACTGCCGGTAGGCGAGGGCCTCGACCGACGCGATGCCCTCGAGCAGGCCCTGGAAGAAGCGGTGATCTTCCACCGGGCGCGGCGTGATCCGCGCGGTGAGCGCCGGGTCGGCAATCGGAAAACGTTCGCCGGGTTTTGGCAGCGGATAGTAGTCGAGCCCGGTCGGCTCCTTCGGCTTCACCTGCGGCGTCAGCCGCTCCATGTCGTCGGCGCTGAAATGCATCAACAGCGCGGCGCCGCCGGAATTGGACGCGCCGCCGGCCAGCCAGCGCTCGCCGAGCCGGTGCGAATAGACGCCCTGATCGGCCGCGAAGATCGGCTGCGTCGCCAGCTGCTTCACCACCAGCGTGGTGCCGAGCGAGGTGACGGCATCGCCGGGCTGGTTCGCCCGCGTCGCGATGAAGGCGGCAACGCCATCGGTGGTGCCGGCCGCGACCTGCACCGCAGGCGGCAGTCCCAGCGCCCGCGCGATCGCCGGATCGATCTCCGCGAAGGCGGTTCCCGGCACCAGCACCTTCGGGAGCAGGTCGGTTCGCACGCCAAGCCGATCGAGCCAGCGCGGCCATTGGCGTGCGACCGGGTCGTAGCCAAGTTTCAGCGCATTGTTCTCGTCGCTGACGCCATAATGGCCGGTGAGGCGGCCGGCGATCCAGTCGGCCTGGTGTATCGCGTGACGCGCGTCGCCGATATAGCCGTGGGTCTGCAGATAGAGCAGCTTGGCGAGCGCGCTGCTCGCGCCGTGCGCCCCGCTTTCCAGCGGCGCCACCGCCGCCACGCGTGTGGCCTCATGGGCGGCGCGCGCATCGTTGTACATCAGGCCCGGCGAGCAGGGGCGGCCGGCCGCATCGACCAGCAGCAACGTGCCGGATGTGCCGTCGACGACGGCGCGCGTGACGCCACCGAGATCGACGGCCTCACCGAGCTTGAGGATTGCAGTCACGGTTGCCTGCCACCAGAGCTGCGGCGTCTGATCGACCGCATTGCCGTCGACCCGCGGTGCGGGCAGTGCGGCCGACGCGAAGCCGCGGATTCCGGCCTGCGCATCGATGGCGCAGGCGCGGACGCCTCCGGTTCCAACATCGATGCCGAGAAACAAGCCTCCCATGCGAGTCCACCGTGATTGGGTGCCCGCGCTCCGAACCAAGCATCGGTTGCGCTGCAGCACGTTTTGGGGATTGACGCCCCGTCCGGCCTCTGCAATTTTTTGCAAGGCGTGAAGAAATTTGCAAGCGGACTTTTCCGGACATGGCTGCACCTTCCGACCGGCTGCCGGTGATCGACGGCGAAGCATCGCTCGCGACGCGCGCGGCGTGGCTGTATTTCGCGGCCGGGTTGACCCAGTCGGAAGTCGCCGACCGGCTCAACATCCAGAGCACCAAGGCGCACCGCCTGATCGCGCGCGCCAGCCGCGAGGGCATGATCCGCGTGTTCGTCGAAGGCCCGGTCGCCGAATGCGTCGCGCTGGAGAACGAGCTGGCGCAGCGCTTCGGCCTGTCGTTCTGCCGCGTCGCGCCCGACCTCGGCGAGGGCGAGCTGCCGCTGAAGGCGCTGGCGCTGGAGGGCGCGAGCTTCCTGCGCCAGATCCTCGAGCGCGGCGACGACACGGTGATCGGCGTCGGCCACGGCCGCACGCTCGCCGCGGTGGTCGAGCAGCTGCCGCAGACGCCGGCGCGCGACGTGCAGTTCGTCTCGCTGCTCGGCGGGCTGACGCGGAAATTCGCCGCCAATCCGTTCGACGTGATCCACCGCCTGTCGGAGCGAACCGGCGCGGAAGCCTATTTGCTGCCGGTGCCGGTGTTCGCCAATTCGGTCGCCGATCGCGCCGTGCTGATGCAGCAATACGGCATCGCCGACGTGTTCGCGCTGGCCCGCAAAGCCTCGCTGCTGTTCGTCGGCATCGGCCAGGTCAGCCGCGACGGCTTTCTGGTGTCGAGCGGCATGATCCGGCCCGACGAGGTCGTCGAGCTGAAGCGGGTCGGCGCCTGCGCCGATCTGCTCGGGCATTTCTTCAGCGCCGACGGAACCGTGCTGGACACCGACCTCTCGGCCCGCGCCACCTCGATGAGCGCACAGGATCTGCGCAAGCACCGCATCGTCGCCATCGCCGGCGGACCGGCCAAGGTCACCGCGCTGCGCGGCGTGCTGCGCAGCGGCATCCTGCACGGCCTGATCATCGACGAGGTGACCGCAAAGGCACTCGCTACCTCAAAGCCGGAGACCACATCCGGCAAATCAAGAAGCAAGACCCGGAAGGACACATAAAGAGCGTCAACAAGGAGAGGAAATACATGTTCGATCGCGAGAAGAATCTGTTCGACTCCTACGCCGCCAAACGCATCAGCCGCCGCGATCTCCTCGACGGCGCCGCCAGGCTCGGCATCGCGGGCATTGCCGCGAACGCCGCCTTTGCCTCGTCGATGTCGAGGGCGATGGCCGCGGACTTCAACTGGAAGGCCCAGAGCGGCAAGACGGTCAAGCTGCTCTTGAACAAGCATCCCTATGTCGACGCCATGATCGGCGACATCGAGGCGTTCAAGACGCTGACCGGGATGAACGTCAGCTACGACATCTTCCCGGAGGACGTCTATTTCGACAAGGTGACGGCGGCGCTGTCGTCGAAGTCGGACCAGTACGACGCCTTCATGACCGGCGCCTACATGACCTGGACCTACGGTCCGGCGGGCTGGATCGAGGACCTCAACACCTACATCAAGGATCCCGCCAAGACCAACCCGGCCTTTGCCTGGGACGACGTGCTGCCGGGCCTGCGCGCCTCGACCGCCTGGGACGGCGTCGCCGGCTCCGAGCTCGGCTCGGGCAAGGCCAAGCAGTGGTGCATTCCCTGGGGCTATGAGCTCAACAACATCACCTACAACCGCAACGTCTTCGACAAGGTCGGCGTCAAGCCGCCGAAGAATCTCGACGAGATGCTCGAGGTCGCGGCCAAGATCACCAAGGACGCCGGCGGCCCCTACGGCGTCGGCGTGCGCGGTTCGCGCTCCTGGGCGACCATCCATCCCGGCTTCCTGTCGGCCTATTCCAACTTCGGCCAGAAGGACTTTGTGATGGAGGGCGGCAAGCTGAAGGCCGCGATGAACACCAAGGCGTCGAAGGATTTCCACGAGAAGTGGGTCAAGATGATCCAGACCTCGGGCCCGAAGAACTGGTCGACCTATACCTGGTACCAGGTCGGCACCGATCTCGGCGCCGGCGCCTCCGGCATGATCTTCGACGCCGACATCCTCGGCTACTTCATGAACGGCGGTGAGAACAAGGAGCGGGGGCATCTCGGCTACGCGCCGTTCGCGGCCAACCCGGCAGCCAAGGCGCCGACGCCGAACGTCTGGATCTGGTCGCTCGCGCTGTCGAGCTTCTCCAAGCAGAAGGACGCGGCGTGGCTGTTCATGCAGTGGGCGGCTTCGGTCGAGCACGATCTGTTCGGCGCCCGCAAGATGGACTTCGTCAACCCGGTGCGCGCGTCGGTGTGGAAGGACAGCGAGTTCCGCGACCGCATCGCAAAGTCCTATCCCGGCTATCTCGAACAGCACGACATGTCGTCGCCCGGCGCCAAGATCTACTTCACGGCGCAGCCGCTGTTCTTCGACCTCACGACCGAGTGGGCCGCTTCGCTGCAGAAGATGGTGGCCAAGGAGGTCAGCGTCGACGAGGGCCTCGACAAGCTCGCCGACAGCATCAACCGCCAGCTCAAGCAGGCCGGCCTCGGCTGAGCCGGGCGAACTCGCGTGGTGCCCCCTGATCCTCCTCCGCACCACGCTCATCCGCCGGCTCGGATTCCCTAGCCCCAGTCCGAGCCGGCGGCATTTGCCAGCCGAACGCGATCTCTTATCATCATGAGCATGGTCCAACTTCTTCAGACGAACGCGCCGGCGACCCCGGCCAAGCCAAGGCCGCGCATCCGCCTGCTGCCCTATCTGCTGAGCCTGCCGGCGCTGCTCGTCTGCGTGGCGATCCTGGTGCCGTTCGTGACCGCGGCGATCTATTCGCTGCAGCGCTACCGGCTCAACCTGCCTTATCTGCGCGGCTTCATCGGCGCCGGCAACTACATCGATTTCCTGTCCGACCCGGCGTTCTGGAACACGTTCCGGATCTCGATCACCTATACCGCGCTGACCGTCGTGCTCGAACTGCTGCTCGGGCTCGGCATCGCGCTGCTGCTGCGCCGGCCGACCCGCTTTCACAACGCGGTCTCGATCGCGCTGCTGCTGCCGCTGATGACGGCGCCGGCGATCGCGGCGCTGATGTGGAAGCTGATGACCAATCCGAGCTTCGGCATCCTGTCCTATCTGGTCAGCCTGTTCGGCGTCACCGACTTCAAATGGGCCTCCGACCCGTCGACCGCGCTGTTCACGGTGGTGCTGGTCGATGTCTGGGTCTACACGCCGTTCATCATGATCCTGCTGCTCGCCGGCCTGCGCTCGCTGCCACGGCAGCCGTTCGAGGCGGCGGCGCTCGACGGGGTCCCGGCGAGCTTCGTGTTCTTCCGCATCACGCTGCCGATGCTGGCGCCCTACATCATCACGGCCTCGCTGTTCCGCCTGCTCGATTCGATCCAGCAGTTCGACATCATCTACGCGATGACGCAGGGCGGGCCGGGTGACCGGCTGATGGTGTTCCAGGTCCAGGCCTATCTGGAGTTCTTCCAGTACACCAATGTCGGCAGGTCGGCGGCGCTGTTGATGATCCTCTGGCTGATCACCAACATCCTGTCGAACATCTTCATCAAGAACTGGCTCCGCTTGCGCGCCCGTGCGCACGGCCACGCCTGACGGGAGAGGACCGCGATGGAACATTCCAGCCTTGCCGGCCGCATCTTCCGGGGCGCAGCGCTCACGCTGATCCTGCTCTTCTTCATGTTTCCGATCGTCTGGATCTTCCTGATGTCGTTCCAGACCAACGAGCAGATCTTAAGGATCCCGCCGCGCATCCTGTTCGAGCCGACACTTGCGAATTACGAGGCGCTGATCTCCGGCCAGCTGCGCACCGCGGCCGGCAATCTGCAGATCTCCTTCATGCGCAATCTGTTCAACAGCGTCGTGCTGTCGAGTGCGGCGGTGTTGCTGGCGCTGCTGCTCGGCGTGCCGGCGGCCTATGCCTTCGCCCGCTTCAAGTTCAAGCTTGGCGAAACCATCGCGTTCACGCTGCTGTCGTTCCGCTTCGCGCCGCCGCTGCTCGTGCTGCTGCCGCTGTCGCTCTACTACCAGGAGCTCGGCCTCAACGACACCTACTTCGGCATCGTCTGGGTCTATCAGTTGATCGCGCTGCCGCTGATCCTGTGGATCGTGCGCGGCTATTTCGAGGACATCAGCCCCGACATCGAGCACGCCTACCGGCTGGCCGGACATTCCTGGCGCGAGGCCTTCACCCGCATCGCGGTGCCGCTGGCGGGGCCGGGCATCGCCGCGGCGGGGCTGTTGTCGTTCATCTTTTGCTGGAACAACTTCGTGTTCGCCCTGATTCTGGCGTCGGCCGACAAGCAGCCGGTGACGGTGGGCGCGCTCGCCTTCGTCACGGCGTCCGGTATCCAGTATGGCCAGATCGCGGCGGCGATCGTGTTGTCGGTGACGCCGACCTTGCTGCTCGCGCTCTATGCGCAACGCTATCTGGTCGAGGGTCTCTCGCTCGGCGCGGTGAAGGGCTGATCCAATGGCGCGTCTCGAGATCAAATCGGTGAGCAAGACATTCGGCGGGGCGCGGCCCGCCGACGGATTGTCGCTGGCGGTCGAGCCCGGCGAGATCGTCGCCGTGTTCGGGCCGTCGGGCAGCGGCAAGACCGTGCTGCTGCGGATGATCGCGGGCATGTTCGACCCCGACGACGGCGACATCCTGGTCGGCGGCCGTTCGGTCATCGGTGCCCCGCCGGAGCGGCGCGGCATCGGCATGGCGTTCCAGAATTTTGCCCTGTTCCCGCACATGACTGCCCGCGACAACATCGCGAGCGGCCTGCGCGCCAAGGGCGGCGGCGATGTTGCGGGCCGCGTCGCCGCGATCAGCAGGCTGCTCAAGATCGAGCACGTGCTCGGCCACGCCCCGCGCGAACTGTCGAACGGACAGAAGCAGCGCACTGCGCTGGCGCGCGCGCTGGTCGGCAATCCTGACGTGTTGCTGCTCGACGATCCGCTGCGCAACGTCGACGCCAAGCTACGCTACGAGATGCGGCTCGAACTGCCGAACCTGCTGCGCCGCGGCGCTGCGGCCGTGCTTTATGTGACGCAGGACTATCGCGAGGCGATGGCGATTGCGGACCGCATTGCCGTGCTGATCGACGGCCGGCTCGCCCAGGTCGCGACGCCTGCGGATATTTATGCGCAGCCGGCGTCGGTCGCGGTCGCCCGGCTGTTCGGGGATCCCACCATCAACCTGGCCGAGGTCACGCCGGTTGCCGAGCATGGCGCGCTCTCGGCCGTGATCGCGGGCGCCAGAACCCGGCTCGGAGCGGGCGATGGCGCGGCACCGGGTCCGTGCTGGCTCGGCGTTCGGCCGGAAGACCTCGCGATTTCGTCCGTCTCCGGCGAGGACGCCATCCCGGCGCGCATTCTCGCCATCACGCCGATGCACGAGAAGGCGGTGCTGCTGCTCCGCCTGGCCGACGGAACGGAGTGGCTGGCGGCACTGCCGCCGGATGCGCCGCTCGGCGCGGCCGACGATGCGGTGTTCGTCCGCTTCGCGCCGGAGGCCGCGATGCTGTTCGACCGCGCGACCGGCCTGCGGATCGGGCCGTCGCATCGGCTCAAGGCAGCGTAGGGGACCGATGACCATGGACATGCTTGAGCTTCGAGGCATCGACAAAGTCTATCGCAGCCGCGGCAAGCCGCCGGTGCATGCGGTGCGGGCGCTCGACATGATGGTCGAGAAGGGCGAGATCGTCGCGCTGCTGGGATCGTCGGGCTGCGGCAAGACCTCGACGCTGCGGATGATCGCGGGATTCGAGGACGTCTCGGCCGGATCGATCGCGCTGGGCGGTCGGCGCATCCACGAATTGCCGCCGGCGCGCCGCAAGGTCGCGATGGCTTTCGAGGGCTACTCGCTCTATCCGCCGCTCACGGTTCGCGAGAACATTGCGTTCGCGCTGAAATCCGCGCAGCTGCCGCGCGGCGAGGTCACGCGCCGCGTCGACGCGATCGCACGCCTGGTCGAGATCGAGGACATCCTCGACAGCTACCCGCGCGCGATCTCCGGCGGCCAGCAGCAGCGCGTGTCGCTGGCGCGGGCGCTGGTGCGCGATGCCGATCTTTATCTGCTCGATGAGCCGATGGGGCAGCTCGAGCCGCAATTGCGCGCGGTGCTGCGCGGCCGGATCAAGAGCTTGCTCGCCGAGCGCGGCATGACGGCGATCTTCGTCACCCACGACCAGACCGAGGCCAGTGCGCTCGCCGACCGCATCGCGGTGATGGAAGGCGGCGTGCTGCAGCAGTTCGCCAGCGAGAAGGAGTTGAAGAGCCGACCCGCGAACCTGTTCGTCGCGAGCTTCATCGGCGAGCCGCCGATGAACCTGCTCGACGCCGAGGTGACACGATCGGACGGCGGCTTCCGCCTGTCGGTTGGGTCAGACATGAGTTGTGCGATCGGCGGCGCCGGGCTTGACCGCGCGGCGGAGCAGGTGCTTAGCGCAACGCCGCAAGTGCGGATCGGGATCCGGCCGCAGAAGATCACCGTCGGGACCGGCGATGTCAGCGTCAAGGTCATCTCCAACCAGTGGCTCGGCGATCAGTCGCATATCGCCGGCGACTGCGGAGGACGCATGCTGATCGCGGTGACGCCGGGCCGCGTCGCGGCACGGCCGGGCGAAATCGTGCCGTTCGCGCTGGAGCCGCGTCACCTGCATATCTTCGGGGCCGACGGCGTCTGTATCCGCCATGCGGAGGTGTCCTGACGATGGCTGCCGCCCGTGACGTCATCATCGGCATTGATGCCGGCACATCGCTGATCAAGGCGGTGGCGTTCACGTTGGCTGGCCGGCAGTTGGCCGATGTCTCGCTGCCGAATGCCTACAGCACCTTGCCGGGCGGTCATGCCGAGCAGGACATGGCCCGGACCTGGCGCGATACCGTCGCGGTCATTCGCAGCCTCGCGAACGCTGTGCCTGAATTGTCCGCGCGCCTTGCGGCGATCGCGGTGACCGGGCAGGGCGACGGCACCTGGTTGATCGATGATGACGGCCGGCCGGTGGCGCCGGCGTTGCTGTGGCTGGATTCGCGCGCCGGCCGTCTGGTCGAGGAGGTCCGCGCCGGCGACCGCAACGCGGCGCTCTACCGCCGCACCGGCTCCGGGCTCAATGCCTGCCAGCAGGGGCCGCAGCTGGCCTGGCTGCAGGCGCACGTGCCGGACACGATCGCGCGTGCAAGCACCGCGTTCCATTGCAAGGACTGGCTCTATTTCCTGCTGACCGGCGAGCGCGCCACCGACCCGTCGGAAGCGACCTTCTCCAGCGGCAATTTCCGCGAGCGGAGCTTCGATGCCGAGACCGCGCGGCTGATCGGCATCGCCGACCTGATGCGCTTGTTCCCGCAAGTGGTCGACGGCGCGGTGGCGACGCATCCGCTGACGGCGGCGGCCGCGCTGGAGACCGGACTGCCCGAGGGCGTGCCGGTCTGTCTCGGCTATGTCGACGTGATCTGCACCGCGCTTGGTGCCGGCCTCTACGACCCGGCGCCGGACGTCGGCTGCAGCATCATCGGGTCGACCGGCATGCATATGCGGCTGGTCCGCAGCGCCGATGAAGTGACGCTCAATGCCGAGGCGACCGGCTACACGATGCCGTTTCCGGTCGCGGGCCATTACGCCCAGATGCAGTCCAACATGGCGGCGACGCTGAACATCGACTGGCTACTCGATCTCGCGCTCGATGTGCTGGCGACCGAGGGCGTCACGCGCTCGCGAGCCGATTTGATCCGCCGGCTCGACGACCAGGTGCTGCAGGCGAGACCCGGCGAGGTGCTATTCCACCCGTTCATTTCCGACGCCGGCGAGCGCGGCCCGTTCGTCTCGCACGAGGCCTGCGCCCAGTTTCTCGGCCTGCGCTCGCGCCACCGCTATGGCGATCTGATGCGCGGGGTGATGGAAGGGCTCGCCTTTGCCGCGCGCGATTGCTACGCCGCGATGGGCGCATTGCCGCGCGACGTGCGCATCACCGGCGGCGCCGCGCGCAGCCACGCGCTCGGCGCCATCCTCGGTGCCGCGCTGAACTGCGATGTCCGGCTCTGCAGCCGCGGCGAGGCGGGCGCGGCGGGAGCCGCGATGATCGCGGCGGTGGCGACCGGCGTCTATCCGGACATGACCGCATGCGCGGAGCACTGGGTCGCGCCGCATCTCAGCGTGCCGCAACGGCCCGATGCGGCGCTGGCGGAACGCTACGAGCGCATGTTCCCGACCTATCTCGATGCAAGGCTGGCGTCGCGGCCGGTCTGGAAGCAACTCGCCGCGTTGCGCGCCGGAGGCGATCATGTCTAAGTCCATCGCCATCGTCGGCGACCGTTTCATGCTGCCGTCGGTGTTCGCCGACCACATCACCGAGGCCTGCGGCAACGGCGTCGACATTCGAGTGCTCGAGCAACCCTGGCCTGACGAGCCGATGGAGCACGGCTACGCCGGCAGCAAGCTCGACGGCCTCAAGGAATTCATGGGACAGCCGGACGAGATCGCGGCCTTCATCGGCGACGCCGAGCTGCTGGTCACCCACCTCGCGCCGATCTCGCGGTCGATGCTGGAGCGGCTGCCGAGGCTGAAATTCATCGCGGTGTCGCGCGGCGGCCCCGTCAACATCGACATGCAGGCGGCGCGCGATCATAACGTGCTGGTGGTCAACACGCCGGGCCGCAACGCCAGCGCGGTGGCGGAGTTCACCATCGGCGCCATCCTCGCCGAGACCCGCCTGATCCGCAGCGGCCACGAGGCATTGCGCGCGGGCGAGTGGCGCGGCGATCTCTATCGCGCCGACCGCACCGGTCGCGAGCTCGGCGAAATGACGGTCGGGATCGTCGGCTACGGCGCGATCGGCAGCCGCGTGGTGAAGCTGCTCAAGGCGTTCGGCTGCAGGATTCTGGTCGCCGATCCCTACGTTCAGATCAGCACCCAGGACCGCAATGACGGGGTCGAGCATGTCGCGCTTGGCGAACTTCTCTCCCGGGCCGACGTCGTCACGCTGCATGCGCGGGTCACGCCGGAGACCACCCGCTTCATCGGACGCGAGGAGCTGGCGCGGATCAAGCGAGGGGCCTTCCTGATCAACACCGCACGGGGCCCGCTGGTCGATTACGAGGCGCTGCACGATGCGCTGGTGAGCGGTCACCTCGGCGGCGCCATGCTCGATACGTTTGCGGTCGAGCCGGTGCCGCCCGACTGGCCGCTGCTACAGCTACCCAACGTCACGCTGACGCCGCACATCGCCGGTGCCTCCGTGCGCACCGTCACCGTGGCCGCCGAGCAGGCGGCCGAAGAGGTTCGCCGTTTCCTGGCCGGCGAGCCGCCACTCAATCCGTGCTGAAGAGGAAAGGCAGGCCGTATGACCCGAGAGGAACGACAATTGCGCGAGGCGATCATTGCCAAGTGCCGATGGATGAACGCGTCGGGTCTCAACCAGGGGACATCAGGCAACATCTCCGCCCGCTACAAGGACCGGATGCTGATCACGCCGTCTGCGACGCCCTATGACTCAATGAAGCCGGAGATGATCGCGTCGATGCCGCTGGAGCGCGACTATGGCGAGTGGGAAGGGCCGCTGCAGCCGTCGACCGAATGGCGTTTCCATCTCGACATCACGCGGGCCCGGCCCGATGTCGGCGCCATCGTCCACACCCACTCGACCTACGCGACCGTGCTGGCGATCGCGCGCAAGCCGATCCCGGCCTGCCACTACATGATGGCGGCGTTCGGCGGTACCGATATCCGCTGCGCCGGCTATGCGCGCTTCGGCACCAAGGAATTGTCCGACCATGCCATCGCCGCGCTCGAAGGCCGCAACGGCTGCCTGCTGGCCAATCACGGCATGATCGCGCTCGGCGCCAACCTCGACAAGGCGATGTGGCTCGCCGTCGAGCTCGAGACCATCGCGCGCCAGTATTACCTGTCGCTCGCGCTCGAGTCGCGTGTCATCCTGACCGACGACGAGATCGCCGACACCGCGAAGGGGTTCTCGACCTACGGCCTGCAGGCGCCGAAGCCGAAGGCCCGCGCGACCGCAAAGGCGGCGCCGCGCCGCGCCGAGAAGCGGCGCAGCAGCAGGCGATGACGGGTCCTGCGCCGGCCGCAGGCGGTGATCACGGGCTGGTCGATATCGCAGTCATCGGTGGCGGCATCAATGGGGCCGGCATCGCCCGCGATGCCGCCGGCCGCGGGCTGAAGGTTCTGCTGTGCGAGAAGGACGACTTTGCCGAGGGCACCTCGTCGCGCTCGGGCAAGCTGATCCATGGCGGCCTGCGCTATCTCGAATATTACGAGTTTCGCCTGGTGCGCGAGGCGCTGATCGAGCGCGAGGTTCTGCTGGCGTCCGCGCCGCATATCATCTGGCCGATGCGCTTTGTGCTGCCGCACTCGCCGGAGCAGCGGCCGGCCTGGCTGGTCCGCACCGGCCTGCTGCTCTACGACCATCTCGGCGGCCGCAAGCAACTGCCGGCAAGCCGCGGCCTGGATCTGGCACGCGCGCCGGAGGGCGCGCCGCTGCATCCGAAATTTCGGCGCGGCTTCGAATATTCGGACTGCTGGGTCGATGATGCCAGGCTCGTGATCCTCAACCTGATCGATGCCGCGCAACGCGGCGCCCGCATCTTGCCGCGGACCCGGGCGGTGCGCGCGCGCCGTGAGGACGGTGTGTGGTTGCTCGAGTTGCAGGGCGAAGACGGCCGGACGCAGATGGTGCGGGCGCGCGCTCTGGTCAATGCCGCGGGACCCTGGGTTCAGGACGTCGTGCAGGGCGTGGCCGGACAAAACTCCGCCCAGAGCGTGCGGCTGGTCAAGGGCAGCCACATCGTGGTGCCGAAATTCTGGACCGGGCCGCAGGCCTATCTGCTGCAGAACAGCGATCGGCGCGTCATCTTCGTCAATCCCTATGAGGATGATCTCGCGCTGATCGGCACCACAGACATTCCCTATGATGGCCGGGCCGAGGACGTCACGATCGACGAGGACGAGATCACCTATCTGCTGAAGGTGTTGCGCCGCTATTTTCGAACGCCGCCGCAGGCGAACGAGATCATTCATGCGTTCTCCGGCGTGCGGCCGCTCTACGACGACAATGCCGACAATCCCTCCGCGGTGACCCGCGACTATGTGTTCGAAGTGCACGGCGCGCACGACACGCCGCCGCTGCTCTCGATCTTCGGCGGCAAGATCACGACCTATCGCCGCCTGGCGGAGCAGGCCTTGCAGCGTCTCGCGCCGTGGTTTCCAGGAATGTCTTCGGCCTGGACCGCAAGGCGTCCACTGCCGGGTGGCGATGTCGGCGGCACGTTCGGTGATTTTGTCGGCGGACTGACGCGCGACTATCCCGCGCTTCCGCTCAAGCTGATCCAGCATTATGCGCGCCTCTACGGTACGCGTGCGCGCCAGCTGCTGGGGCCGGCCGGCGCCTCCGTCGATCTCGGACGTCATTTCGGCGGCGCCTTCTATGAGCGCGAAGCGGTCTATCTCCGCGAGACCGAGTGGGCGAGGCGACCCGCCGATTTTCTCGAGCGCCGCACCAAGCATGGTCTGCACCTCGCGCCGGCGGAGCGGGCGGCGTTCGAAAACTATGTCTGAGAACAGACGGCGCCGGATGGCTGCTTGAAGAGTCATTTGCAACTCAAGCGCGCGCATTCCATGCGAGCTGTGCTCGTTTCCGCGCAATACACGCGTTAATCTAAAGACAGTCTCGGTTACTCTCGGGAAACCGCCGCAGCCATCGTCTTGCCACCGTCGGCGCTGCTCTGCCGTCCATTTCGTCACCAATGCCCATCGTTCGGTCCTTGTCTGACGGCAGGCGGCGTGCAATTCTCCGCGGCCGGCAATCCTGTCGAGAGCCAGAACAACAACAATCGCTCTCGTCCCTCCAGCTCTGTCGAGGGCTTGATCATGTCGAACCTTAACCAAACGACGTCCGCGCCATGGCGGATCGGGGTGCTGTTCTCGCGAACCGGCTTCATGTCGGTCATCGAGGAGACCCAATATCAGGGGACGCAACTCGCGATCGAGGAGGTCAATGAAGCCGGCGGGGTCTGCGGGCGTGAGCTGGTTCCCGTCGCCTACGATCCGGGTTCGGACTCATCGGCCTATGGCCACTACGCCAAGCGGCTGATGATCGAGGATCAGGTCAACACCATTTTCGGCTGCTACACTTCGTCGAGCCGCAAGGCGGTGCTGCCGGTGGTCGAACGGCTGAACGGCCTGCTCTGGTATCCGACGCTGTACGAGGGTTTCGAGGCGTCGCCGAACGTGATCTACACCGGCGCCTCGCCGAACCAGAACAGCCTCGCGCTGTGCCGCTATTTGATGGATATGTTCGGGACGCGGTTCTACTTCGTCGGGTCGGATTACATCTATCCGCGTGAATCCAATCGCGTGATGCGCGAATTGCTCAAGGCCAATGGCGGCTCGGTGGTCGGCGAGCGTTATGTCAATGTCTACGCGCGCTGGCAGGACTTTTTGCCGATCATCCAGGACATCAAGCGTGTCCGGCCCGACGTGATCTTCTCCACCGTGGTCGGGGAGGGCACCGTCTTCCTCTACCAGGCCTACGCCAATGTCGGGCTCGATCCGAAGCAGATGCCGATCGCGAGCCTGACCACGACGGAGGCCGAAATCGCGGCGATGGGATTCGACGTCGGCGAGGGGCACATCACGGCGGCGTCCTACTTCCAGGGTGTCGAGGGCAGCGCCAACCAGGCGTTCGTGCAGCGCTTCAAGAAGCGGTTCGGCGACAGCGTCTCCACCAACATGTGCGCCGAGGCCTCGTATTTTCAGCTGCGGCTGTTTGCCAAAGCGCTCGAGCAGGTCAACACGCTCGACACCGAAGTGCTGCGCTCGATGGTGTTCGGCTCGAGCTTCGAGGCGCCGCAGGGCGCGGTCACCGTCAACCCGATGTCGGGCCATACCGACTTGTGGACCCGCATCGGCCGTGCCAACCATCATGGCCAGTTCGACGTCGTCCGCCAGTCGAAGGAGCCGGTGCATGCGGATCCGTTCCTGATCGGATATGGTCGCGCAACGCAAACAGGAAGCATCCAATGAACGAGATGTCGCGCAAGCCGTCCGCCAGCCGGGAGATGTCCGGTCGGAAGACCATGGTGCAGGAGCTTGCCGACCTGTCGGCCGTGGTGGTCGCGCCGGTGGATGATCAGATCGGCATGTTGCTGCGCGAGCTGCAGCGCTTCCGGATGCGGGTGCGTCAGGTCTGGCCGATGCCGGAAAGCGTGCCGGCCGATGCCGACGTGGTCTATTGCGAATATTCGCCGGATCTGGCGCGGCGCTTGCCGTGGATCCCGGGCGATGCGCGTTCGGCGCTGGTCGTCATCCTGCCGGCGACGGAGGCCATTCACGCCGACGCGCTGTGTCATGCGACGCCGAACGCAATCCTGCCGCGGCCGTTCACGCCGAATGCGGTGCTGTCGAGCCTCGTGCTGGCGCGCAGCCAATATGGCTATGAGCGGCGGCTGCGCAGCAAGATCGAGAAGCTCGACGACAATCTGCGCTCGATGCGCACGGTGGAACGCGCCAAGGCGATCCTGATGGCGACGCGGCAGATGCCGGAGACCGAGGCGTACGGCTTCATCCGGCGGCAGGCGATGGATCGCCGCGTGTCGGCGAGCGCGGTCGCCGCGGCGATTGTTGACTCGTTCGAACTGCTTGGCTACGATCATCAACAGTAAGCCCCAATAGCGGGGCCGGCGGCGACAGCGCCGCCATCGACACAACCGGCAACAAAGCCCTCCCAATGCTCGCGTAAGCGCGCATCGGGAGGGCTTTTTGTTTTTTCAGTCCTGAAGGGAGCCAGGGATGAGCATTACGAGGCGGAGGTTACTAAGAAATACGGCGGCGTTTGGTGCGTTGGCGGGCGCGGGCTTTCCGCACATCTGGATCAAGAATGCCGATCTTGCTTACGCCGCCGGCGGCGAGATCAAGGTCGGCGTGCTGTTCTCGCTGACCGGAACGACCGCGATCATCGAGGAATCGCTCAACAAGGCGACGCTGCTGGCGATCGAGGAAATCAACGCCGCGGGCGGCATCAAGGGCAGCAAGATCGTGCCGATCGTGGAGGATCCCGCCTCCGATCCGGCCACCTTCTCTGAAAAGGCGCGCAAGCTCGTGGTCGGCGACAAATGCGTCAGCGTGTTCGGCTCCTACACTTCGGCGAGCCGCAAGGCGGTGCTGCCGGTGTTCGAGCGGCAGAACAATCTCTATTGGTATCCGACGCTCTACGAGGGCCGCGAGTGCTCGAAGAACGTGATCTACACCGGCGCGGTGCCGAACCAGCAGCAGGACGAGTTCGTGCCCTGGCTGATCAAGAAGTTCGGCAAGAAGTTCTATTTGATCGGCTCCAACTACATCTATCCGAAGGAAGAGAACAACTACTGCAAGAAGCTGCTGGAGAAGTACGGCGGCGAGGTCGTCGCCGAAGAGTATGTGCCGCTCGGCCACTCCGAATTCTCTTCGGTCATCAACAAGATGCGTTCGACCCAGCCGAACGTGATCTTCTCCACCGTGGTCGGTGACTCCGTGGTCGCGCTGCATCGGCAATACCGCGCCGCCGGTCTCGATCCGGAGAAGATGCCGATGGCGAGCCTGACCACCTCGGAGAACGAGGTTGCGGCGATGGGCGGCGAGGCCGCCGCCGGCCACTTCACCTCGGCGCCGTACTTCATGGTGCACAAATCGCCGGAGAACCAGAAGTTCGTCGAGGCCTACAAGAAGCGCTGGGGCGCCGACAAGGTGACGCACTTCGTGTCGGAGGCCTGCTACTTCCAGACCTATCTGTTCAAGCAGGCGGTCGAGAAGCTCGCGACCAGCGACCTCACGCCGCCGAACATCCGCGACGCCGTGAAGGGACAGGAAACCATCGCGCCGCAGGGCAAGGTCCGGCTCGAGGCCGAGAATCTCCACACCTGGCTGTGGCCGAAGATCGCCCAGGCCAAATCGAACGGCCAGTTCGAAATCCTCGTCGAGGCCAAGGAGTGGCTGAAGCCGGTACCGTACGCGGCCTATCCCGGGCAGTCCTGCACCGAGAAGGGCCTGGTCGAGAAGAGCTGACGACGGGGGCAACTACGGCCGTCGGCGTGCGGCGCCGGCGGCCGGCATCTGGCGACACTGACTGCCTTGCTCCTTGCGGCACCTGCAAGGGCGAGTTCGGCGAAACTTACTCTGAAGAACGGATTCCGGCGTGGATCAATTCATCGAACAGATCATCACCGGCCTCAGCATCGGATCGATCCTGCTGCTGGTGGCGCTGGGGCTCTCGATCATCTACGGCTCGATGGGCATCATCAATCTCGCCCATGGCGAGTTCGTGATGCTCGGCGCTTACGCGGCCTGGGTGTTCCACACCTATCTCGGGCTCGGCCTGCTCGCGAGCCTGGTGCCGATCTTTCTCGTGGTCGCGGCGTTCGGCTGGGTGATCGAGCGCTTCGTGCTGAGCCTGCTCAACAACCGGCCGCTCGACACGATCCTCGCGACCTGGGGCGTGGGCATCATGCTGCAACAGGCGGTGCGGCTGATGGTCGGCAGCGAGCTGCGCTACGTGCAACTGCCGCCGGCGCTGTCCGGCAGCATGGAGGTGTTCGGCCTGTCGGTGTCGTCCTATCGGGTGTTCCTGTTCCTGGTGTCGATCGCGCTGTTCGGCGCGACTTGGCTGCTGATGAACCGCACCACCGTCGGCATGAAGCTGCGCGCCATCATCCAGGATCGCTCGGTCGCCGCCTCGTTCGGCGTCAACGCCAAGCGGGTCTATGCGCTGACCTTTGCCTACGGCGCCGGGCTCGCCGGTCTCGCCGGCGCGCTGGTGTCGCCGCTCAAGAGCGTGTCGCCGGACATGGGCACCGGCTATGTGGTCGACGCCTTCATGGTGGTCGTGCTCGGCGGCGTGCAGAGCCTCGCCGGCACGGTGGCGAGCGCATTCATCCTCGGCGAGCTCTCCGGCGGCATCGCCTTCCTGCAGAACGACACGGTGGCGAAGGCGCTGGTGCTGCTCGCCATCATCGTGCTGATCCGCTTCCGCCCCGAGGGACTCTTTACCGCGCGCGTGCGTGCCTGAGATCGCCAGTCAATGTCATTGAACGTGTCCACCTCCAACGGATTGCAGCGCCTCACGGCGCAACTCGCACCGATGCTGATCATCTGCGTGCTGGTGTTCTTGCTGCCGGTGCTGCTCAACAATGATTTCCTGCTCAACAAGGTCGCGCGCTACCTCGTGCTCGGCATCCTCACCATCTCGCTCGGGCTGTCCTGGGGATTCGGCGGCATCCTCAATCTCGGCCAGGCCATGAGCTTCGGGCTCGGCTCCTACGCGATGGCGATGGCGCTGAAGCTCAAGACCATCCCGGTGCATACCGGCGCGAGCGGTCTGCCGGACTTCATGGTCTGGAACAATGTGCAGTCGCTGCCCTGGTTCTGGGTGCCGTTCCGCTCGCTGAGCTTTGCGATCGCCGCGGGCATGATCGTGCCGGCGCTGGTCGCAGCGGCGCTCGGCTGGTTCATGTTCCGCGGCCGCGTCACCGGCGTCTACGTCTCGATCATCACGCTCGCCACCATGGTAGTGATCAATCTCGTGATCATCGACCAGCAGAGCTACACCGGCGGCTTCAACGGCATCACCGATCTCGCCCAGCTCGAGATTTTTGGCGTCGCCTTCGATGCCTATGGCCGCGCCACCTATTATCTGGTGGCCGGATGCGTCGCGCTCAGTCTGCTGGTCGCCTTTGCCTTCACCCGGAGCAGGGCCGGCCTGATCGTGCAGGCGATCCGCGATCACGAAAGCCGCGTGCGCTATTTCGGCTACGACGTCGCGCTGTACCAGATCTTCGTGTTCGCGCTGTCGGCGGCGATCGCCGGGCTCGCCGGCATGCTCTACACGGTGGTGATGGAGTTCGCCTCGCCGACCTTCCTCGGCGTGCAGCTGTCATTGTCGGTCGTGGTGTGGTGCGCGGTCGGTGGACGGCAGAGCCTGGTCGGCGCGTTCCTCGGCGCGGTGCTGGTGGCGGGCATGCAGGGCGCGCTGTCGGAGTCGGCGGCATTCCTGGAAACCTGGACCTTGGTGATGGGCGCGCTGTTCGTGCTCGTGGTGCTGTTCCTCCCGAAGGGATTGGCCGGTCTCGCGCAGGTGGTCTGGCGCTGGATCGTGCAGCGCCGGCACGCCACTGCTGCGGGCGTTGCGCAAGGCGTCGGCCAGACGGAGGGCAGCACATGACCGCCCACCTCGACCTGCAGGACGTCTCGGTCAGCTTCAACGGCTTCAAGGCGCTCAACGGTCTCAAGATGAGCGTGCGCAAGGGCGAACTGCGCTGCCTGATCGGCCCGAACGGCGCGGGGAAAACCACGGCGCTCGACATCATCTGCGGCAAGGTCAAGCCGAGCGCCGGCACCGTGACATTCGCCGGCACCGCGCTGCAGGATCTCGAGGAATACGAGATCGCGCGCACCGGCGTCGGCCGCAAGTTCCAGGTGCCGAGCGTGTTCCGCGAGCTCACCGTCAACGAGAATCTCGAGGTGGCGCGCGCCCGGCGCACCAGCGTGATCGGCAATCTGCGCTGGGACGTCAGAAATTCCGGGCGCGAACATATCGAGCGGCTCGCCGAACTGGTCGGGCTCACCGAGCAACTCGATCGCCCCGCCGCCTATCTCTCGCACGGGCAGACCCAGTGGCTCGAGATCGGCATGCTGGTCGCGCAGGATGCCGAGCTGATCCTGATGGACGAGCCCACCGCAGGGATGACCGCGCAGGAGACCCGCAAGACGGCCGAGCTGTTCGCCCGGCTGAAGGGCAAGCATACGCTGATCGTGGTCGAGCACGACATGGGTTTCGTCAAGGCGATCGGCGACATCATCTCGGTGATGCATATGGGCCAGATGCTGGCTGAGGGCACCGCGGCCGAAGTCGAGGCGCATCCCGAGGTGCGCCGCGCCTATCTCGGATCGGGAGGCATCAGCCATGCTTGAGCTGACCGATATCGACGCCTTCTACGGCAACAGCCGCGCGCTGCAGGGCATCAATCTGATGGTCGGCGGCGGCGAATTCCTCGCGGTGCTCGGCCGCAACGGGGTCGGCAAGACCACGCTGATGCGCAGCATCCTCGGCCTGATGGACCGCGTCACCGGCCGGCTGTCGCTCGACGGCGCCGACATCTCGGCATTGCGCACCTACCAGCGCGCCAAGGCCGGCATCGCCTATGTGCCGCAGGGCCGCGGTATCCTGCCGCGCTTCACCGTGCGGGAGAACTTGACGCTCGGCACCTTCGCTGCGCGTCAGGCCAACGGCATCGAGGACTGGGTGCTGGAGCTGTTTCCGGTGCTCAAGGAGTTCCTCAACCGCTACGGCGGCAATTTGTCCGGCGGCCAGCAACAGCAGCTCGCGATCGCGCGGGCGCTGCTCGCCCAGCCCAAGGTCATCCTGCTGGACGAGCCGACCGAAGGCATCCAGCCGAACATCGTCGAGCAAATCGAGGACGTGATCGTGAAACTCAATCGCGAGCACAAGATCACGGTGATCCTCGTCGAGCAGAATGTCGCCTTCGCGCGGCGCGCGTCGCACCGCTTCGCGCTGCTGGAGAAAGGGCGCGTCGTCGCCAAGGGCGCAATCGGTGAGCTCACCGATGATCTGATCCAGCTGCACATGGCGGTGTAGCGGGCTTTATCGTTCACGAAAGGAGACGGAAGATGTTGCATGGAGACATATCGAGCAGCAAGGACACGGTCGGCGTTGCCGTGGTCAATTACAAGATGCCGCGTCTGCACACCAAGGCTGAGGTGCTGGATAATGCGCGCAACATCGCCAAGATGATCGAGGGCATGAAGCTCGGCCTGCCGGGCATGGACCTCGTGATTTTCCCGGAATATTCGACCCACGGCATCATGTACGACTCCAAGGAGATGTACGAGACCGCGTCGTCGGTGCCGGGCGAGGAGACGCGCATCTTCGCGGACGCCTGCCGCAAGGCGCGGGTCTGGGGCGTGTTCTCGCTGACCGGCGAGCGCCACGAGGAGCACCCTAACAAGGCGCCGTACAACACGCTGATCCTGATGAACGACAAGGGCGAGATCGTGCAGAAGTATCGCAAGATCATGCCCTGGGTGCCGATCGAGGGCTGGTATCCCGGCGATTGCACCTATGTCTCGGACGGGCCGAAGGGGCTGAAGATCAGCCTGATCATCTGCGACGACGGCAACTATCCGGAGATCTGGCGCGACTGCGCGATGCGCGGCGCCGAGCTGATCATCCGCTGCCAAGGCTACATGTACCCGGCCAAGGAGCAGCAGATCCAGATCTCGAAGTCGATGGCCTGGGCCAACAACTGCTATGTCGCGGTCGCCAACGCCTCCGGCTTCGACGGGGTCTATTCCTACTTCGGCCATTCAGCGCTGATCGGATTCGACGGCCGCACCCTCGGCGAATGCGGCACCGAGGAGAACGGCATCCAGTATGCGCAGATGTCGGTGTCGCTGATCCGTGACGCGCGCCGCAACATGCAGTCGCAGAACCATCTCTTCAAGCTGATGCACCGCGGCTATACCGGCCTGATCAACTCCGGCGACGGCGACCGCGGCCACGCGGTCTGTCCTTACACGTTCTACAAGAACTGGATCACCGATCCCGAAGGAACGCGGGAGATGGTCGAGGCGATGACCCGTCCGACCGTCGGAACGGACGAATGCCCGATCGAGGGCATTCCGAACCAGAAGGTCGCGCATCGCTAGGCGACATCGACGATCGGCGCCGGCGCGACGTTTCGCGCCGGCGTGGTTCGATGCGGCGGCAGCCACTTCCTCGCGGACAAACAGGGGGATTTCATGAGCGGTCAATCGAATAGCGGGCTGGTTCACCAGGCCGAGGGACAGATCGACGATCTTCTCGGCCATGAATTCGAGCACGAGCCGGTGCCGATGAGCGCCCGGCGCAGCGTCTTCTCGGTGACGATGGTGTGGCTGGGCTTTCCGATGATCATCACCGGCGCGATGACCGGATCGATCCTGGTGCTCGGCATGGGATTCAAGAATGCGCTGGTTGCGATGATCGTCGGCAATTTGATCATGTTCGCCTATGTCGGCGCGCTCGGCCTGATCGGCACGCGGCGCGGCATGAACTTCGCGCTGATCGCGAGCATCGTGTTCGGAAAGAAAGGCTATGTGCTGGCGTCGGGCTTGCTGTCGACGCTGTTGCTCGGCTGGTATGCGGTGCAGACCGGCATCACGGGCGCGTTGATCTCCTCGACCTACGGCCTCAACTATGTGGCGATGACCATCGTCGCCGGCGTGCTCTATATCGGGATCACCTTCGTCGGGGTGAAGGGATTGCACTATATCGGGCTGGCGTCGGTGCCGCTGTTCGTCCTGCTCGGCGTCTGGGTCGCAGCCGATGCGGCGTCCACCACGACGGCCGCGGCGATCTTCGGCTATGCCGGCAATAATGGCGTCGCCAACATGTCGATGGGCGTCGGTCTCACGGTGGTGATTGCGCTGTTCATCGACGCCGGCACGGTGACCGCGGACTTCAACCGCTGGGCGCCGGGCGCGCGCGCCTCGCTGTTCGCCACGTTCAGCGCGTTCCCGTTCGCCAACCTGGTGGCGATGCTGGTCGGCGGCGTGATGACCGCGGCGCTCGCCGTGCCGAACGCCAATCCGTTCGGCGTCGACAACATGTTCGGTTACATGAACGGCAAGCAGCTCACATGGCTCAGTATTCTGGCGTTCATCTTCCTCTATGCCAATCTCGGCTCGGTCTGCTCGCACTGTCTGTACAATGCGGCCACCGGCTGGTCGCGCATCCTCGGGACCAACATGCGGCTGATGGCGGTGGTGCTCGGCGCGATCGGCATCGTGGTCGCCGCGGGGAACGTCTGGGCGTTCTTCATCCAGTGGCTGTCGCTGCTCGGCATCCTCGTGCCGCCGATCGGCGCCATCATTCTGGTCGATCAGTATGTGTTGCGTGCCGAGGCGCGCGCGGAGGCGGACTGGCGGGCGAAGCCGTTCATCGCCTGGGGCATCGGGTCGCTGTGCGCCTTTGCGGTTGAAAACCTGATGCCGGGGCTGTCCACTGCGATCTCCGCGGCCGTGGTCGCCGGCATCGTGTACGGGGCGATCGCACGCGTGGAGTCCTCCACGGAGAAGGTAGCCCGTCCCGCATAAGCGACGATCTCGATCAGACAAGAAGGGTGCACCAATGAGTGTCGACTATCAGATCCACGAGCTCGGCAATGTCGCCTTGCAGCGCGGCGCGACCATCCGCGACTGCAAGCTCGCCTACAAGACCTTTGGGCAGCTCAACGCCGCCAAGGACAATGTGATCGTCTATCCGACCTGGTATTCCGGCCAGCACTACGACAATGAGTGGCTGATCGGCGCGGGGATGGCGCTCGATCCCGCAAAATACTTCATCATCATTCCCAACATGTTCGGCAACGGCCTGTCGTCGTCGCCGAGCAACACGCCGGAGCCCTATAACGGGCCGCGCTTTCCGCAGGTAACGGCCTGCGACAATGTGCGCGCCCAGCATCGGCTGTTGACCGAGAAGTTCGGCATCAAGCACATTCGCCTGGTGGTCGGATGGTCGATGGGCGCGTTGCAGACCTTCCACTGGGGCGCGCTCTATCCTGACATGATGGATCTGCTGGCGCCGTTCTGCGGTTCGGCCAAATGCTCGCGACACAACTTTGTGTTCCTCGAAGGTGTCAAGGCGGCGCTGACCGCGGACGCCGCATGGAATGAGGGCTGGTACGCCGACAAGCCGGCCCGCGGCCTGCGCGCCGCCGCACGCGTCTATGCCGGCTGGGGGTTTTCGCAGGCCTTCTATCGCGAGCAGCTCGACATCAAGACGCTCGGCTTTTCGTCGCTGGAGGATTTTCTGGTGGCGTTCTGGGAAGGCTTCTTCCTGCCGAAGGATCCGAACAATCTGCTCACCATGCTTTGGACCTGGCAGAACGGCGATATCAGCGACAACGAGATCTACAAGCGCGATTTCAAGGCCGCACTCCACGCCATCAAGGCCAAGACATATGTCATGCCGGGACAGACCGATCTGTATTTCCCGCCGGAGGACAGCGAGTTCGAGGTTGCGAACATGCCGAACGCCAAGTTGGTGCCGGTGCCGTCGATCTGGGGACATTTCGCCGGCGGCCCCGGCACCAATCCGGTCGACGTCGCCTTCATCGATTCCAAGCTCAAGGAGCTGCTCGCATCGTGATGTCGACCGATTGCGAATGGCCGGCTGCGCGATCACGGGGGGCGTGAGCTTTGTCCAATCCCGCACTTCTGCTCGATCAGTATCGTATCCTGGACGAGCCATACTATCGGCCGCTCAGGGACGAGGTCGAACTGTTCGGCGCCGCCTATGCCAGCCGCATGCCGGTGATGCTGAAGGGGCCGACCGGCTGCGGCAAGACGCGTTTCATCGAATACATGGCGTGGCGGCTCGGCCGCCCGCTGATCACGGTGGCGTGCCACGAGGACATGACGGCGGCCGATCTGGTCGGCCGCTGGCTGCTCGACGCTGAGGGCACGGTGTGGAGCGACGGGCCGCTGACGACGGCGGTGCGGCTCGGCGCGATCTGCTATCTGGACGAGATCGTCGAGGCGCGCCAGGACACCACGGTCGTGATCCATCCGCTGACCGACGACCGTCGCGTCCTGCCGCTGGAAAAGCGCGGCGAGCTGATCCACGCCCATTCCGACTTCCAGCTCGTGATCTCCTACAATCCCGGCTATCAGAGCGCGATCAAGGACCTCAAGGAATCCACCAAGCAGCGTTTTGCGGCGCTCGACTTCGATTATCCCGACCGGTCGGCGGAAGTGGAGGTGGTCTCGCGCGAGGCCGGCATCGAACCCGAGATCGCCGCTCTCTTGGTGAAGATCGCCTCGCACAGCCGCAATTTGAAGGGCCAGGGCCTCGACGAGGGCGCGTCGACCCGCATGCTGGTCAATGCCGGCCGGCTGATCGGATACGGCATCAGCCTCGACAAGGCCTGCGAGACCACGATCGTGGTTCCCCTGACCGATGATGCGGACACCAGGAACACGTTGCGCGACGTAATCTCGGCCTGCGCCTAATACGGAGGTAGGGCGGGTGGCGGTCGCGCATGTCAGCTCACTGGAAAACTTCCGTTCCAGCCGCCGGCTGGCGGAGCTGCTGCGCGGACACGATGATATCGGCTCGGCCGTGCAGACGACGCGCGCGGCTCTGGAGCGCCGCCCCGAGTTCGCCAGCCGGATCGCGATCTGGGACGTCGCCGTGCGCGGGCTGTTCGAAGCCAATCTCGGCGAGGCCGTGGTCCTGAGCTTTCTGCGGTTGTCGGAGCACTGGCCGGCGCAGCGTTCGGCCCACGATCTGCTCGCCGTCGGCCGCGCCGTCGCCGATATCGGCCGCAGCGCCGGAAGCCGGATCGCCCATGCGGCGCTGGCCGAATTGTCGAAGGTGCTGCCGCGGCTTGCGGGCGCAAATGAGGGGACGACGGTCCTCGCCGCGCTCTGCCAGCTCGCAGATGCCGCCCCGGAATCCGTGGGTCTTGCGATCAACCGGCTCGAGCAGCTGTTGGGGCACGCCGGCGCCGACGGTTTTTCAGCCTGGGTGTCGGCCGGTTTGCGGGCGAGCGGCGGCCGCGCGGCGCGGCGACGGGCTTATTTCGGGCTCGACGACGCGCTCTCGGCACGCCTGTTGGCGCAGGGCCGCACCGGTGATGATTTTGCACGGCTGGAGAAGCGGCTCGCCGCAACGATGGTCGCGCTGTGGAATAGGAAGCCGCGCTTCCGCAAGCTGCCGATTGCGCCGACACCGGTGCCGCGGCGAACCTCGCTCGCGGCGGGTCTGATCGGATTGCCCGAGACGTTTCCCGGTTTCGAGGGCGAGCGGGCGGATGCCATCTACCTCGCGGCAGTTGCGCACGCCGGCGCGCATCTCGTGCATTCCACCGTCCGCTTTCCGGTCGGCCGGCTGAAGGCGCTGCAGCTCGCGCTGGTGTCGCTGATCGAGGACGCCAGGGTCGAGACGCTGGCGCTGCGCGAGATGCCCGGCCTGCGCTGGCTGTGGCTGCCATTTCACACCGCGGTGCCGTCCGGCCAGGCGACCGCGGCGGGGCTGATGACGCGGCTGGCGCGGGCACTGATCGATCCCGACTATCAGGATGGCGACGCCTGGGTGGCCAAGGGACGGACGCTGTTTGCGGCCGCCTCCGAGCGCTGGACCGATCCCGCGATCAGCCGCGAGATTGGCGGGCTGCTCGGCAACGACATCGGGCAGATGCGGCTGCAGTTCAATGCCAAGAGCTATGTCGTCGAGCCCGCCTACCGCGACGACAATCTCGCGCTGTGGGATTTTGGCGACGCGCCGGATGCGCCGGCGGAGACGATCGAGCTGGCGGTCGACTCGGTGCGGATCGAGCGGCGCGAGGATGCGGGCGGACGGTCGACCGACGAAACCGCAAAGCCGGACGAGACGCTTCGGGCGCGGGCCAGCACGGAGACGTTGCTGGACGGGATACCGATCGCGACCTATCCGGAATGGGACTATGCCGCCAACACCGAGCGGCCGGACTGGACCACCATTCTGGAAGCCGATGCGGCCGCATCCGCAAAGCCCCTCGATCTGCCGGCAGAGAGCGAGGCGCTGCGCAGCATCACGCGGCTGACCCGTGATGCGTCGGTTGGCCGTCGCCTCCGTCAAAAGGGCCAGCGTGAGGGCGACGCGCTCGACATCGATGCTGCGATCGCGCGCACGATCGAGTGGCGTGCCGGTCATGTCAGCGAGCCCAGGGTGTACCAGCGCGATGCGCCGGGGCCGCGGGATCTCGCGTTTCTGCTGCTGCTGGACCTGTCGCACTCGACCGCCGATGGCGACCGCACGGGGCGAACCGTGCTCGATGTCGAGCGCAAGGCGGCCGCGATCATGGCGGCGGCGGTCGAGACCGCCCATGATGCGATCGCCGTGCACGGCTTCAATTCCGACGGCCGCGAACGCGTGCGCTATCTGCGCATCAAGGGTTTTGACGAGCCAATGGACGCCGTGGTGCGCTCGCGCCTTGCCGGCCTCGGCAGCAGCCATTCGACCCGGCTCGGCGCCGCGTTGCGCCACGCCGGCAGCTATCTGGTGCAGCGCCGTGCGTTCCGCAAGGTGCTGCTGGTGCTGACCGACGGCGAGCCGTCGGATATCGACGTGCCGGACCCGCAATATCTCACCGAGGACGCGCGGCGCGCCGCCCAGCAGCTGCGGCGCCGCGGCATGGACATCTTCGCGTTCGGCATCGGTGGCGGCCACTATCCGCAGCTCGGCCGCATTTTTGGCGAGCGCTACGCGCTTCGCGTGCCGCGGATCGACGTGCTGCCGCAGCGGGTGATGCAACTCTACACGGAACTGAAGAAATAGGCCGCCCGCTTGCGCGCTCGGTTACGCCTGCTCGGCGACTTTCAGCGCCTCGGTGCGGATTTCCTCAACCAGCCGCTCCTTCAGCTGCACGAATTCGGGCGTGGTCTTGATCTTGTAGGAACGCGGATGCGGGAGGTCGACGACAATCTCGGCCTTGATCCGGCCGGGACGGGCGCTCATCACGATGACCCGGCTGCCGAGGAAGATCGCCTCCTCGATGTCGTGGGTGACGAACAGCACGGTCTTCTGGTCGCGCTCCCAGATGCCGAGCAGCATCTCCTGCATCAGCGCCCGGGTCTGGTTGTCGAGCGCGCCGAAGGGCTCATCGAGCAGCAGGATTTTTGGATCATTGGCCAGCGCCCGCGCAATCGCGGTGCGCTGCTGCATGCCGCCCGACAGCTGCTTGGGCCAGTGGTTTTCGAAGCCCGATAGTCCGACCTGGCGAATGAGGGTGTCGGCGATCTTGTTGCGCTCGGCTTGCGCAACGCCGCGCTCGCGCAGGCCGAAGGCGATGTTCTCGCGCACGGTCAGCCAGGGAAACAGCGTATAGGACTGAAACACCATGCCGCGATCGGCGCCGGGACCCTTCACCTCGCGCGCGTCAAGCGTGACGCGGCCGCTGGTTGGCCGGTCGAGCCCGGCGACGATGCGGAGCAGGGTGGATTTTCCGCAGCCGGAGGGGCCGAGAATGGTGACGAAGTCGTTGTCGCCGACATCGAGGGTCGTCGGCTCCAGCGCCCTGGTCGGCGCATTGCGGGTGCGGGCCGGGAAGGTGCGCGACACCTGGTCGATCCTGAGCGCGGTCATGCGAGCTTCCACGGAAACAGCCAGGCGTTGAACGCCTTGAACAGGAAATCCGAGATCAGGCCGATCAGCCCGATGACGATGATGCCGAAGATGATCTGGCCGGTGTTGAGCAGCGCCTGGCTGTCGGTGATCATGTGCCCGATGCCGGACGACGAGCCGATCAGCTCGGCGACGATGACATAGGTCCAGGCCCAGCCGAGCACCAGCCGGAGAATCTCGGCAATCTCCGGCGCCGCCGAGGGCAGCAGCACGCGGCGGATGATCCCGCGGTCGCTGGCGCCGAGCGTGTAGGCGGCCTCGACCAGATCGCGCCTTGTGGCGCCGACGGTCACCGCCACCATCAGGATGATCTGGAACACCGAGCCGATGAAGATCACCAGCAGCTTCTGCATCTCGCCGATCCCCGCCCACAGGATCAGCAGCGGGATGAAGGCGGATGCCGGCAGATAGCGGGCAAAGGACACGAACGGTTCGAGAAACGCCTCGATCGGCTTGTAGGCGCCCATCAGCACGCCGAGCGGCACCGCGATCACCGCGGCCAGCGCAAAGCCGCCGACGACGCGCCAGATCGTCATTCCGATATCGTACAGAAAGCCGTGCTTGGCGAGCAGGTCATAGCCTTCCTGCACCATGGTCAGGGGATTGGCGAGGAAGGTCTTCGAGACATGGCCGCCGAACGTCGCCCAGGACCAGAGGGCGACGAACAGCACGAAGAACGCGAAGCCATAGGCCGCGCGCTGCTTCGATGTCACGGGATCAAGCGGACGCATCACAATATCTGTCCAGGCGTATTCATGCGCCGGTCCCGGCCTGCAACGAGGCGGGACCGGCCGCAACGGAGGGCGGCGTTACTTGATGAAGCTGGCGTCGTAGATGTCGTCGATCTTCGGCGCCGCCTTGATGATGCCGACCTCGAGCAGCAGCTCCGCGGCCTCCTTGTTGAAGGTGAGGAACTCGCTGGCGAAGAATTTCTGGTTCGCGGCCTTGTCCTGCCAGCGCAGATACTTTGCCGAGTTGCCGAACTGCTCGCCGGACTGCTTTACGTCGGCGCCCATGATCTCGTAGGCCTTGGCCTGATCCTTGGCGATCATGTCGAGCGCCTCGAAATAGCTGTCGGCCAGCGCCTGCGCCGCCTTCGGATTGTCGGTCAGGAATTTTGGCGTGCAGCCGAACGTATCCATCACCATCGGGTAGTCGAGCGTGGTCGCGATGATCTTGCCCTTGTCGGGTGCATTGCGCACCGTCGACAGATAAGGCTCGTAGGTCATCGCGGCATCGTTCTGCCCCGAGACGAACGCCTGCGCCGCAGCGGCGGGCTCCAGGTTGACGACGGTGACGTCCTTCACCGAGAGGCCGTTCTTCTTCAGCATCCAGGCCAGCGCGAAGTAGGGCGAGGTGCCCGGCGCCGACGCCGCCACCGTCTTGCCCTTCAAGTCCTTGATCGCGGCGACGTCGTTGCGCACCGCCATGCCGTCGGCGCCAAAACTCTTGTCGAGCTGGAAGATCTGCTTGGTGGCAACGCCGTTGGCGTTCCAGGAGATCCAGGTCTCGACCGTGGTGGCCGCGCACTGGATGTCGCCCGAGGCGATCGCGAGATGCCGATCCTTTTGTGGGATCTTCTTCAGCGTCACATCAAGGCCGTTCTTCTTGAAGATGCCGGCCTCCTTGGCGAGCGTCAGCGGCGCGAAGCCGGTCCAGCCGGAGATGCCGACGCCGACCTTGACGTCATCGGCGAACGCGGCGCTGGACGCCAGCAATGCGGCGATGACCGGAAATAGCTTGAATGAACGCATGTCGAACCCTCTGCCAAAAGTTGGATTGAACCCTGTTGATCTCGTCACGTCAGTCGCGGCGGATTGCCGCATGAGAACATGTTTCGCGGATGATGGTCCACGCTGCATTGCATGAATTGTGCCGCACCGGACATCTTGTCAGCCTCCGGTGAAGCGCGCCACCAGGCGGTGGGTGTCGCCCGGATAATGCAGCCGCACCGCGGTCAGCGTGCGCGCGCTGCGCCAGGTGTAGCGGTCGATCACGAGGCAGGGCGCGCCGACGGCGATGTCGAGCGCCTTCGCCGTATCGTCATCGGCAACGACGGCGCTGATCGTGTGTTCCGCCTCCGTCCAGGGGACGTGATGCAGCAGCCATGATCCCGGCGGCTCCTTGGCGAAATCCGCCGTCGCGGCCTCCGGCACGGTCGAGAGATCGATCAGCCGGTCCTCGACGGCGAACGGCACGTTGTCGGCGCTGTGCCGGCAGGCGATCGCGACCACCTTGCCGGCCTTGGTCACCCCGAGACGGGCGCGATCCGCGGCGGTGGCGGTGCGCCGGCGGCAATGCAGCAGTTGATAGCCGTAGCTGCGGCCCAGCGCGGTGATCTCGGCGCGAATGTCCGATATCTTCAGCACCGCCGATAGATGCTGCGGGCGCCGCACGAATGAGCCGGCGCGGCGCCGCCGCTCGATCAGGTCGGCTTGCGCCAGCTCGGACAGCGCCTTGTTCACCGTCATGCGCGAGCAGCGGTAGCGCGCCATCAATTGATGCTCGAACGGAATGCGGTGGCCTGGCGGCCATTCGCCGGTCAGGATCCGGGTCTCGATGTCGAGCCGGATCCGCTTGTAGAGCGTCGCCTTGCCGCCTTCATCCGGCTTGCTGCGTGCGGAACTGAGGCTCATGCCACCAGCCTCCGGACGCTTGCGTTGAACTGCTCGCGGGCCTTGGCGCGGAGCCGGTGCTGCCCGCCTGCGACGACCTTGTCGCCGCCGGCCCAGACGCAGTCGATCGCGCTGCCGCCGGCCGCAAAGATCCAGCCATCGATAACCGCATCGCCGCGACGCCCCGCCAGTGACGGATGCGCCGTATCAAGCGTGACAATGTCGGCACGCGCGCCGGGCACCAGTCCAACCGCCGCTTGCGCCAGCGCCTGCGCGCCGCCGGCGAGCGCGTGGTCGAACAGCGCGCGGCCGGTGGATGCGCCCGGCCGGTCCGAGAGCACGTTGCGCTCGCGATGCTTGAGGCGCTGGCCATATTCGAGCTGACGCAGCTCGTCGGCGACGCCGATCAAGACATTGGAGTCCGTGCCGACGCCGAACCGGCCGCCGGCGGCGAGGAACTCGCGGGCGGCAAAGATGCCGTCGCCGAGGCTTGCTTCGGTCACCGGGCAAAGGCCCGCGACTGCGCCACTGCCGGCGAGCGACGCGACCTCGCTCTCCGTCATGTGGGTCGCGTGAATCAGGCACCAGCGCTGGTCGACGGGGGCATGTGCGAGCAGCCATTCAACCGGCCGCTGCCCGGACCAGGCGAGGCAATCCTCCACCTCGCGCACCTGCTCCGCGGCGTGGATATGGATCGGCGCTCCCCCGGCAAGCGGGATGATCGCGGCAAGCTCGTCCGGCGTCACCGCGCGGAGGCTGTGCGGTGCGATGCCGATGTTTGCGCCCGGCAAGGTTCGGATCGCGTCGCGCGAGGCCGCCATCAGCGCGGCAAATTGATCGACCGAGCAGATGAAGCGACGTTGCCCGGCATGCGGCGCTGCGCCGCCGAAGGTGCCGTGTGCATAGAAGCTTGGCAGCAGGGTGAGCGCGATGCCGGAGTTTGCCGCAGCTTCGGCGATCCGCGTGGCCATCTCGGCCGGATTGCCATAGAGCGAGCCGTCGCGATCGTGGTGGAGATAATGAAACTCGCCGACGCGGGTAAAGCCCTGCTCGAGCATCTCGACATAGAGCAGGGTGGCGACGGCGGCGACGTCGTCCGGCGTCATGTTCAGCGCAAAGCGATACATCGTCTCGCGCCAGGTCCAGAACGTATCGGTGGTGTTGCCGCGCAGTTCGGCGAGTCCAGCCATGCCGCGCTGGAAGGCGTGGCTGTGCAGGCTCGCCAGTCCCGGAACCGCCAGTTGGTGACGCTCGTCGCCGGCAGCCGGGGCCACGCCCGCCGCGACTGAAACAATCGTGTCGCCGCTGAGGACAAGCTGCACGTCATTGGCCCAGCCCGAAGGCAGCAGCGCCGATGCGAAATGCAGTCGTGTCATTTTTCCATGCCGGCTGGACAGAACCGCGCCACGATTATATGTCTAGACATATAAGTCAAGCATCCCAGGCCGAGGGGACGATCGCATGGCGGAACGCTTCGACCGCATCTGGCATAACGCCCGGCTCGCCACGATGCGGGCCGACCGCCCCGACCTCGGCGAGATCGAGGATGGCCTGGTCGCGGCGCGCGACGGCCGCATCGTCTATGCAGGCGCGCGGTCGGATTTTTCGGCGAATGCCGACGCCGTCGAGCGGATCGACTGCGCAGGCCGCTGGATCACGCCGGGGCTGATCGACTGTCACACCCATCTGGTCTATGGCGGCAACCGTGCGCACGAGTTCGAGCTGCGGCTGAAGGGCGCAAGCTATGAGGAGATCGCGCGTGCCGGCGGCGGCATCGTCTCGACGGTTGCTGCGACCCGCAAGGCGAGTGAGGCCGAGCTCGTCGCCGGCGCGCTGCCGCGGCTCGATGCGCTGATCGGCGAGGGCGTCACCACGATCGAGATCAAATCCGGCTACGGCCTCGACACTGAGACTGAGATGCGGCAGCTCGCGGCCGCGCGCAGCCTTGGCGTCCAGCGGCCGGTTGCGATCCGCACATCCTTTCTCGGCGCGCACGCGCTGCCGCCTGAAGCCGGCGGCGACAAGGATCGCTATATCGATCTCGTCTGCAAGCAGATGCTGCCCGCGGTGGCCAAGGCCGGGCTTGCCGATGCTGTCGACGCCTTCATGGAAGGCATCGCGTTTTCGGCGGAGCAGACCGCGCGGGTGTTCGAGGCGGCGACCGCGCTCGGGATCCCCGTCAAGCTGCATGCCGATCAGCTGTCAAACCTCGGCGGCGCGGCGCTTGCGGCAAAATTCTCGGCGCTGTCGGCCGATCATCTCGAGCACACCAACGAAGCTGGCGCTGTGGCGATGGCCAAAGCTGGCACAGTGGCCGTGCTGCTGCCCGGTGCGTTCTATTTCATCCGCGAGACTCAGAAGCCGCCGGTCGAGCTGTTCCGCAAGCACGGCGTGCGCATGGCGCTGGCGACCGACTGCAACCCCGGCAGCTCGCCGCTGACCTCGCTGCTGCTCGCCATGAACATGGGCGCGACGCTGTTCCGGATGACGGTCGCCGAATGCCTCACCGGGGTGACGCGCGAAGGGGCGCGTGCGCTCGGCATGCTCGCCGAGACCGGCACCTTAGAAGCCGGCAAATGGAGCGATCTGGCAATCTGGGAGATCGAGCGGCCGGCCGAGCTGGTCTACCGGATCGGCTTCAATCCGCTGCACCGCCGGGTATGGAGGGGGCAATGACCGATCGGGATCAGCCGATTGTCGTGACGCCCGGAGCGGTCGGTCTCGACGACCTCGCGCGCGTGCTGGCGGGTGGCTCGATCGTGCTCGATCCGTCGTTCTGGCCCCGTGTCGAAGCGGCGGCGCAGATCGTCGCCAAGGCAGCGCATGCCGCCACACCCGTTTACGGCATCAACACCGGCTTCGGGAAGCTGGCATCGACGCGGATCGCGCCCGATCAGACCGCGCTGCTTCAGCGCAACCTGATCCTGTCGCATTGCTGCGGGGTCGGGCCGGCGACGCCTGAGCCGATCGTGCGGCTGATGATGGCCTTGAAGATCATCTCGCTCGGGCGCGGGGCCTCCGGCGTGCGCCCCGAGGTCATCGTGCAATTGCAGGGCATGCTGACCCACGGCGTCTATCCGCTGGTGCCGCAGCAGGGCTCGGTCGGCGCCTCCGGCGATCTGGCGCCGCTGGCGCACATGACGGCCGTGATGATCGGCGAGGGCCAGGCGGTGCTTGGCGGGACGATTGTGCCAGGCCGCGATGCGCTCGCCGCCGCCGGGCTCACGCCGCTGACGCTCGGGCCCAAGGAAGGGCTCGCCCTGATCAACGGCACGCAGTTCTCGACGGCGTATGCGATCTCCGGCCTGTTGCGCGCGCAGCGTTTGGCGCGCGCGGCGCTCGTGACCGGCGCGTTGTCGGTCGATGCGGCGATGGCTTCGACCGCGCCGTTTCGCCCCGAGATCCAGTCGCTGCGCGGGCATGGCGGGCAGATCGCGGCTGCGGCGGCGTTGACCGCGCTGCTCGACGGCAGCGACATCAGGCAATCGCATCTCGAAGGCGATGAGCGCGTGCAGGATCCTTACTGCCTGCGCTGCCAGCCCCAAGTTGCAGGCGCTGCGCTCGACCTGCTCGCGCAGGCGGCGCGGACGCTCACCGTTGAGGCCAATGCGGTGACCGACAACCCGCTGGTGCTGGTCGAGACCGGCGAGATCGTCTCAGGCGGCAATTTCCACGCCGAGCCGGTGGCGTTTGCCGCCGACCAGATCGCGCTGGCGCTGTCGGAACTCGGCGCGATCAGCGAGCGGCGGATCGCAACGCTGGTCGACCCCGCCCTGAATTTCGGCTTGCCGCCGTTCCTGACCCCCGATCCCGGCATCAATTCCGGCTTCATGATCGCCGAGGTGACGGCGGCTGCGTTGTTTGCCGAGAACAAGCAGCGCGCGCTGCCGTGCTCGATCGATTCCACGCCGACCAGCGCCAACCAGGAGGATCACGTCTCGATGGCCGCGCATGCTGCGCGCCGGCTGACCGACATGGCAGGCAACCTCGCCGCCATCCTCGGCATCGAGCTTCTGGTTGCCGCGCAGGGCATCTCGCTGCGCGCGCCGCATACGACCAGCGCGCCGCTCGCCGCGGTGATCGCCGCATTGCGCGAGCAGGTGCCACCGCTCGCCGCGGACCGTTACATGGCCGACGATCTCGCTCGGGCGGCCGCGCTCGTGGAAGCCGACGCGCTGCCCGCCGCCGCGCTCGCCACGCTTCCGGCCGATCCATTTCCAAAGCTTGCTTAGCCGACAGAGGCATCGATCATGAACCGCCGATTGGACAACGAACGCATCATCCGCGCCCCGCGCGGCAGCGAGATCAGCGCGAAGAGCTGGCTGACCGAAGCGCCGCTGCGCATGCTGATGAACAATCTGGATCCCGACGTCGCCGAGCGGCCGAGCGAGCTCGTGGTCTATGGCGGCATCGGCCGCGCCGCGCGCGACTGGGATAGTTTTGACCGGATCGCCGCCTCGTTGCGCAAGCTCGAGGGCGACCAGACCCTGCTGGTGCAATCCGGCAAGCCGGTCGGCATCTTCCGCACCCATGCCGATGCACCGCGCGTGCTGATCGCGAACTCCAATCTGGTGCCGTATTGGGCGACGCTCGATCATTTCAACGAGCTCGACCGCCAGGGCCTGATGATGTTCGGCCAGATGACGGCGGGCTCGTGGATCTATATCGGCAGCCAGGGCATCGTGCAGGGCACCTACGAGACCTTTGTCGAGGTCGGGCGCCGTCACTATGGCGGCAGCCTTGCCGGCAAGTGGATACTCACTGCCGGCCTCGGCGGCATGGGCGGCGCCCAGCCGCTCGCCGCGACCATGGCCGGCGCCTCGATGCTCGCGGTCGAATGCCAGCCCAGCCGGATCGAGATGCGGCTGCGCACCGGATACCTCGACCGCCAGGCCGCCACGCTGGACGAAGCGCTCGCGATCATCGCCGACGCGGCCAAGACCAGGAAGCCGGTCTCGATCGGCCTGCTCGGCAATGCCGCCGAGATCTTTCCCGAGCTGGTGCGGCGCGGCGTGCGGCCTGATATCGTCACCGACCAGACCAGCGCGCACGATCCGGTCAACGGCTATCTGCCGAAGGGCTGGACGCTCGGCGAGTGGGAAGCCAAGCGCGCGGCCGATCCGAAGGCGGTCGAGCGCGCGGCCAAGACCTCGATGGTCGATCACGTCCGCGCCATGCTGGACTTTCATGCGCAGGGCATCCCGACGCTCGACTACGGCAACAACATCCGCCAGATGGCGCAGGATATGGGCCTGAAGCAGGCGTTCGATTTTCCGGGCTTCGTCCCGGCCTATATCCGGCCGCTGTTCTGCCGTGGCGTCGGGCCGTTCCGCTGGGCAGCGCTGTCCGGCGATCCCGAGGACATCTTCAAGACCGACGCCAAGGTCAAGGAGCTGATGCCCAATGACAGCCATTTGCATAACTGGCTCGACATGGCCAAGGCGCGGATCAAGTTTCAGGGCCTGCCGGCGCGGATCTGCTGGGTCGGTCTCGGCGACCGCCATCGCCTCGGGCTGGCCTTCAACGAGATGGTGGCACGCGGCGAGCTCAAAGCGCCGATCGTGATCGGCCGCGATCATCTCGACAGCGGCTCGGTGGCAAGCCCGAACCGCGAGACCGAGGCGATGCGCGACGGCTCGGACGCGGTGTCGGACTGGCCGCTGCTCAACGCCCTGCTCAACTGCGCAAGCGGCGCCACATGGGTGTCGCTGCACCATGGCGGCGGCGTCGGCATCGGCTATTCGCAGCACGCCGGCATGGTGATCGTCGCCGACGGCACGCCGGAGGCGGCGAGGCGGCTCGAGCGCGTGCTGTGGAACGACCCGGCCACCGGCGTGATGCGTCACGCCGATGCGGGCTACGAGATCGCGGTCGACTGCGCACGGAGCAACGGCCTCGACCTGCCGAGCCTGAAGTAGTCCGTCTCAAGTAGCCGCCGACGGCGTGAACACCGAGAGCGGCGCGGGATCGCGGCTCGGCGGCGGCGGCACGCGTCCGTCGATATCGGTGAAGCCGTATTCGGTCGCGAGCTCCGAGGCGAGCAGGATCTGCCCGGTCTTGGCCAGCATGTTCGGATCCTGTGCCAGCGCGGCGACCGCGCGGCCGGCGAACACCGGCGTCTCGCCGCGCTCGGCGATCAGTTTTGCGAGTGCGGGCGGCACGCGACCCGGCTGCGCCGCAAGCTTCTCGCTCTTGATATAGCCGGGCCAGATCGAAACCGCGGCGATGCCGAACGGCTTCAATTCGTGCGCCATGTCGCGCGCCATCCGGTCGACGCCCGACTTCTGCACGCCGAACGGAACGTTGAACGTATACCTGACGCCGCCGCCGGACGACGTGTTGACGATCAGGCCGCGCTTTTGCGGCAGCATCAGCGGGACGGCGAACTGGCCGGCGACGAAATGCGAGCGCAGGCCGACGCGATGCATGGTGTCCCACAGCGAGGTTGGGACCTGCCAGAACGGGACGTTGACCGGCATCACGTTGGGCGCCGCAAACACGTTGTTGACGAGAACGTCGAGGCGGCCATGGTCGCGCCGGATGCGGTCGAAGACCTCTTGCACTGAAGCATCGTCGGCGTGATCGCACAGCAGGCCGACGCCCTTGCCGCCGGCCGCGTCGATCGCAGCGATGGTCTCGTCGAGCGAGCCGGGCCATTCCGATCCGCCGCTGCTGCGTGTGCGCGCGGTGACGATCACGGTCGCGCCGGCCTCGGCGAGGCCGATCGCCACGCCCTTGCCGACGCCGCGGCTGCCTCCCGTCACCAGCGCGATGCAGTCCTTCAGGCGTTGCTCGATCATGCGCGATCTCCCATCTGGCTTCCATGGAAGATAACTTGACAACAATCTTCCTCGGAAGATAATAGCTCCAGAACGACAGGAGCGTCAATCAGGGAGGTTTCGCGATGGTCACCAGGGAAGAGAACGAGTTGCTGTGCCGCGTCACGGGCGATGCCCCGATGGGAAAAATGCTGCGGCAGCATTATTGGTTGCCGGCGGTGCTGTCGGTGCGCGTGCGCAGGGGTGAGGCCCCGGTCCGGGTCAAGCTGTTCGGCCGCAATTTCGTGGCTTTCCGGGGCCGGGATGGCACGGTGGGATTCCTCGACGAAGCCTGCCCGCACCGCGGCGCCTCGCTGGCGCTGGCGCGGGTCGACGACTGCTCGCTGACCTGCCTGTTCCACGGCTGGAAGATCCGCGCCGACGGCGCGGTGCTCGATGTTCCCAACGAGCCGAACAACCCGAAGGAATTCGCCAAGACCGTGAAGGCGAAAGCCTATCCGGTGCGGGAAGGCGCCGGCCTGATCTGGGTCTGGCTCGGCGAGGGCGCGGCGCCGCCGGCGCCCGATTTCGAATGGATGGATCTGCCGCCGGATCAGGTTTACGCCGCCGGCATCGAGCTCAACGCGAACTGGCTGCAGGGCGTCGAAGCCACCATCGATTCCTCGCATGTCGCGCTGCTGCACCAGAGCTCGACCGCGACCTCGGCAACCGATTTCGGCGCGACGCGCGTCAACACCGAGGTCGGCTATGAGTTCGAGAAGAAGCCCTATGGCTTCCGCGCAGCGGCGCTGCGCACTGCGCCGGACGGATCGTGCCTCGCGCGGGTGACGGAGTTCGTGATGCCATATTACGGGCTGATCGCGCCGATCTATTCCGGGCCGCAGCAGGACCGCACCGCGATCATCGCGGTGCCGATCGACGACGAGAACCTGATCCAGTGGTACATCTTCTACAATCCCGAGAAGCCGGTGGATTCCTGGCGCAAGGTGCAGCGCGCCAACCAGTGGCCGATGGCCGGCGGCCTGCCGGGTGATGCAGCCAACAATTGGGGACAGAACCGGCAGATCATGGATGCTGGCAACAGCACCGGCTTCCACGAAATCGTCATCGAGGATTTCGTGGTGATGGTCAGCATGGGCCCGATCGTCGACCGCTCGCAGGAATATCTCTGTTCGGCGGACCAGGCGATCGTCCGGGTGCGCCGCCAGCTGCTCGACGAAGTGCGCGGCTTCATGCACGGCAAGGCACCGAAGAGCGGCCAGAGCGAGAGCATGTCCTACAAGGACATCCGCGCGGTCGGCGGCCGGCTCGCCTCCGCGAGCGAGGATTGGCGGCAGATTCCGCGCTGATCGGATCGCAAGCGCCGGGCGCGGACGTTGTGTCCGCGCCTATGCCCTCGGCTCAAGGAGAGTTACCCCATGACCTGGAAACACCTGTGCTCCGCCGCGAAGCTGGAGGAAGGGGAGCCGCTGGGCTTCAAGCTGGGCGAGCAGCGCGTCGCGCTCTACAAGGTCGGCGACGAGGTCTTCGCAACCGACGACGTCTGCTCGCACGCGTTCGCCCTGCTGTCATCAGGCTTTCTCGAAGGCCACGTCATCGAATGCCCGCTGCACGGGGCGATGTTCGATGTTCGCAGCGGCAAGTGCCGGTCAAGTACCTACAAGGATATCACGACGTTCCCGGTCGAGATCCGCGATGGCGAGGTTTATGTGCGGCTCGACGGCGGCGCGGCGCTCGAGCCTGCCGGCGGCAGCGTGGTGGGCGCGAAATCATGAGCGGCCTTGTCGTCATCGGCGCGTCCTACGCCGGCATCCAGGCGGCGCTGACGGCGCGCGATGCCGGTTATGCCGAGCCGGTCATGGTGGTTGCCGATGAGACGTCGCTGCCATATCAACGGCCGCCGCTGTCGAAGGAATTTCTGCTCGATCAGGCCAGCGCGGAGAGCTTGGTGCTGCGCGACGTGGCCTTCTTTGCGAGCAAGCGGATCGAACTGCTGCTGGGGCACCGCGTCGTCGCGATCGATCGCCATGCAGGACGCGTGGCACTGGCCGACGGCGCGGTGCTGGACTTCGACCGACTGGTCATCGCCACCGGCTCGCGGGCGCGGCGAGTGTGTGTCAGCGGCGCCGAACTCGACGGGGTCTGCTATCTCCGATCGGTCACTGACGCCGTCGAGCTCAAGGCGCGGCTCGGCCAGGCGAACGAGATCGTGATCATCGGCGGCGGCTTCATCGGACTCGAAGTGGCTTCGTCGGCGGCCAAGCTCGGCAAGAAGGCGACGGTGATCGAGGCCGCGCCCCGGTTGCTGGAGCGGGCGGTGTCGCCGGAGATCTCGCGCTTCCTATTCGATGTGCACGCCCGCGCGGGCATCGAGGTGAAGCTCGGCAGGGCCGTTTCAGCCATCATCGGAGACCACGGGCGCGTGGTGGCGGTGGAACTGGACAGCGACGCCCGCCTCGGCGCCGACCTCGTCATCGTCGGCATCGGTGGAATTGCGAACGATGAACTCGCGAGCGCGGCCGGGCTCACTTGCACCAATGGAATCGTGGTGGACGAGCACGGTCGAACTGCACGCGCGGACATCTATGCCGCCGGCGACTGCGCTAATCACTACAGCCGATTTGCCGAGGGCTGGATCAGGCTGGAGTCGGTTCAGCATGCCGAGGACCAGGGCAGGGCCGCAGGCCTTGCGATCGCGGATCGTCATGAGCGCTACGACAGCGTGCCGCGGTTCTGGTCGGATCAGCACGACATCAAGCTGCAGATCGTCGGGCACGCCGGGCGCCGCGGCCGAACGGTGATCCGTGGCTCCATCGAAGCGGCCAGATTTTCCGTGTTCAGCTACCGGCAAGAAAGGCTGGTCGCGGTCGACAGCATCAGCAATCCGGGCGATCAGATGGTGGCGCGGCGCCTGATCGCCGCGGGCATTTCGCCGACGCCGGGGCAGGTGGAAGACAGCGCGTTCGATCTCAGGTCGCTGCTGAAATCGGCCGACAAGGCGCTGGCGTAGCGTCGCCGTTAGTCTGCCGCCGCAAGCCGGCGCGACTGCTTTGTCTTCACGGTTCTGACCGCCAGCAGCTTGCGCAGGCAGCGGTCAAGCATCGCGATCTCGGCCTTGGTCAGCCCGCTCGCCTCAGTCACGCCCTCAACGACCCGCGCCACCTCGGTAATGCCGCGATCGGCGGTGGCGAGGCCTTTCGCGGTGAGGCGGACCAACTCGGAACGGCCGTCATCGCTGGCCGAGACGCGAAGCACGAAGCCGCCTTCCTGCAGCCGCGCCACCCGCTTGGTCATGGCGCCGGAGGTGACGAGCAGGGCGCGGAACAGGTCGGTCGGCCGCAGCTCGTATGGCTTTCCCGAGCGGCGCAGCGCCAGCAGCACATAGAGTTCGCCGGTTTGCAGGCCGACTGCTTTCGAGATCTCCTGCAGGCGCATCTCGTGAAGCTGATTGACGCGCTCCAGCCGCAGCAGCGTGCAGGCGGTGGCGAGATCGAGGTCGGGACGCTGCTCCAGCCAGGCGGCCTCGATGTCGTCGTAAAGCGTACTGTCGGGGGTTGCCGGCTGCTTGATCGCGGGGTCCGCGCGGCGTGATGCGCTGCTCTTCTTCATTTCGTCCCGTCCCCTTCGCCCGGTGCCAATGGCGCCGGCATGATGCGTCGCGGCAATCTAACATTGCCGATTTCAGGTGTCGCCCTGCAAGTTTCTGGTATCTCTCCAGTTGCCGCGGCAGGCGCCGACCAAGCGGCCATTTGTCACCTTTCCTCGGGGTTGACAATTATCTTCCTAGGAAGAATATTCCAGGTAAGAAAACACGGGAGAGGGACGCATGCGAGGGTTTGGCGCGGTAGCTTTGTTGGCCGCTTTACTGGCTGTTTCAGGTTCGGCCACAGCGGCCGAGCCGGAACTGATCCTCGGCCAGACCATGCCCTATAGCGGACCGGCGTCGGCGCTCAGCGCCGTCGGCAAGGTGCAGACCCGCTACTTCCAGATGATCAACGATCGCGGCGGCATCAACGGCCGCAAGATCAGGCTGATCTCGCTCGACGATGGCTATAGCCCGCCGAAGGCCGTGGAGCAGACCCGCCGGCTGATCGAGAATGACGAGGCGGTCGCGATCTTCGGCAGCATGGGGACGGCCCAGAACGCGGCGGTGCAGAAATATCTCAATAGCAAGAAGATCCCGCAACTGTTCGTCTTCGCGGCCAGCGATCGTTTTGCCGATCCGAAGACCAGCCCGTACACCATCGCGGGAATGACGCTGTTCAGCACCGAGGCCGAAATCTACGCGCGGCTGGTTGCCGAGCATACGCCCGGATCACGCGTCGCCGTGCTGTACCAGAACGACGATTACGGCCGCGAATATCTCCGCAGCTTCAAGGCCGAACTGGCGCGGCGCGACCCCAAGGCCGAGATCGTCGCCACCGCGCCCTATGAGGTGACGTCGCCCACCGTCGATTCGCAGGTGGTCTCGCTGGCGAGCAGCAACGCCAACGTCTTTCTCAACGCCTCGACCGGCAAGTTCACCTCGCAGGCGATCCGCAAGGTCGGCGAGCTCGGCTGGCGTGCGCAGCAGCTGCTGCCGATCGGCAGCAATTTTGTGCCGACGATCCTCAAGCCGGCCGGGCTCGAGAACGCCAGGGGCGCGATCTCGGCGACGCCGACCAAGACGGTGGGCGATCCCGAATGGGCCAACGATCCCGCCTATCTGGAGTGGCTGGCCTTCATGAAGAAGTACTATCCCGAGGGCGACATCGAGGATCAGCTCAACTTCACCGGATGGAACATCGCCGTGCTCATGACCAAGGTGATCGAGGCCTGCGGCGACGACGTCTCGCGGCAGAACATCATGAAGCACGCCACGGCGCTGAAGAACCTTGCGCTGCCCGGCCTGATTCCTGGCATCATGGTCAACACCAGCCCGGACGACTACCGCCTGATCACCTCGCTGCGGCCGCAGCGCTTCGATGGCGAGCGCTGGGTGCCGATATCAGGCACGATGGCCGCGAGATAAAGGCTTAGCCTCCGCGCCTGAGCTCTTCGGTGGCGCGCCGCAGCACCTCGTGAAGCCACTCATGCGACGGCTCGCCTTCGACCCGTTCATGCCAGAGCAGCCGGACCTCGACAGGTGTCGTGGTGTAGGGCAGCTCGCAGGTCGTGATCGCATGGGTTTGCTCCAGCGCGCGCGCCAGCGGCCGCGGTACGATCGCCGCCAGCTCGGACTCCACCAGCAGCGCGGGCAGGGCAAGGAAATGCGGCAGCGAGACAGCGATCCGCGGTGGCCGGTCGCTCTCGGACAGCGCTCGCTCCAGCGCGGCGCGATCATACATCTCCGAGCGCCGGGCGAGTCCGCGCTCGGAGATGAAGCCGCCGATCGCGCCCTCCTGTTCGCCGCCGAAGGAGACCACGACCAGCGGCAGGGTGGCGAGCTTCGCCTTGTCGAGCCGGCCAAGCTTGCGCTTGCGACCGACGATCAGCACGTCGTCATATTCGAACAGCAGCGCGGTGCGGAAGCGGCTCGGCGGCGTCGAGAACACGCCGATCGCGACGTCGATGCGGCCGAGGTCGATCTGCTCGGCGAGATCGATCCGCGTCACTGGCTTGATCGTCAGGTCGATCGCCGGCGCCTCCCGGCTCAGGATCTTCAGCAGCGGCGGCGCCAGCACCATCGTCGTAAAATCGTTGGCCGCCAGCGTAAACGGCTTGGTGGAGGCCGCCGGAGAGAAGGTCGGCAATTCGACCGCCGCCTCGAGCGCGCGCAGCGCCGCTCGGACCTGCGGGGCCATGGTCAATGCGCGCGCGGTCGGCTGCATGCCGGTGGCGGTGCGCACGAACAAATCGTCGTCGAGCATCTCTCGCAGCCGCGCAAGGCAGTGGCTGACGGCGGATTGGCTCAGCGCAACCTTCTGGCTCGCGCGCAGCACGCTGCGCTCCTCCATCACGGCGTCGAACACTTTCAGGAGGTTGAGGTCCAATGTCTTGAAGGAAACCGACACGATGAGAGCCCCGTCGAAGGCGGATCGGACGCCCCTGCAAATCGCTGCGATCACGAGCAGTTAAGGCCAGACGGACGGTGGATGCAACCAGCCGGCTTGCCGCTGCCGCCGCTCGCGATCTGAAGGCGGTTCAGGATCAGTCTGCAAGACTTTCACTTCCGTTCCGCGGCATTCCGGCGATGATTGCCGCCACCGGGTTGGGAGGAGAGAGACTATGAAAGCCTGGATGAGATCGGCCCGAAAGGGCACCTGCAAGTCGCTTGGACTGGCGCTGACGCTGGTGGCGGCTGCGACATCGGCCGTCGCGCAGAACGGTCCCGTCAAGCTCGGGGTCCTGTCCGACATGTCGTCGCTCTATGCGGACAATGGCGGCCAGGGCTCGGTCGTCGCGGCGCGGATGGCGGTGGATGATTTCAAGGGCAGGGTGCTCGGCCGCACGGTCGAAATCGTCGCGGGAGATCACCAGAACAAGGCGGACATCGGCTCCGTGATCGCGCGGCGCTGGCTGGAGAACGAGAACGTCGAGGCCATTCTCGACGTGCCGAATTCCGCGGTTGCGCTGGCGGTGCAGGGCATCACGCGCGACAAGAAGAAGCTGTTTCTCGCCACCGGGGCGGCCACCTCTCGCCTGACCGGCGACGAGTGCTCGCCGACCGGGATCCACTGGACCTACGACACCTATGCGCTGTCGCAAGGCGCGACCAAGGCGATCTCAAAGCTCGGCGCCAAGACCTGGTTCTTCCTGTCGGCCGACTATTCGCTCGGCGCCCAGCTCGAGGCCGACAGCCGCAAGGTGATCGATGCCACCGGCGGCAAGGTGGTGGGCGCGGTGAAGCATCCGATCAACACGCCGGATTTCTCGTCGTTCCTGCTGCAGGCGCAGGCCTCCAAGGCCGACGTGATCGCCCTCGCCGACGCCGGCGGCGATTTCATCAACGCGGTGAAGCAGGCCGGTGAATTCGGCGTGACGCGCGGCCAGAAGCTCGCCGGCCTGATCGTCTTCATCGCCGACATCCACAGTCTCGGGCTGCCGAGCGCGCAGGGCCTGATGCTGAGCTCGGCCTTCTACTGGGACCTCAACGACGAAACGCGCGCGTGGTCGAAGCGCTTCATCGCGAAGACCGGGAAGGTGCCCACCATGATCCATGCCGGCACCTACGGCGCGGTGATGCATTATCTGAAGGCGGTCGAGGCTGCCGGCACGCTGGACGGGCCGACCGTTGCCGACAAGATGCGCGAGCTGCCCGTCAACGATTTCATGACCCGCAACGGCAAGATCCGTCAGGATGGCCGGCTGGTGCGCGACATGTATCTGTTCCGCGTCAAGTCTCCGGAGCAGTCGAAATACCGGTTCGACTATTACGAGCTGCTGGCGACGATTCCCGGCGAGGAAGCCTTCAAGCCGATGGAGGAGGGCGGATGCCCATTCTTGAAGAAGTCGTGAGCGATCGCAGCGTCGAGCGCGATGTGGTGCGTACTCCGATCGACGAAGTGATCGCAAGCCGCCTCTCGTGCCGCCAGTTCTCCGGCCGTCCGGTCTCGCGGTCGACCATAGAGCAGATCCTGCGCGTCGCGCGGTACGCGCCGAGCGGCGCCAACATCCAGCCCTGGCACGTCTACGTGCTCGCGGGCGCGGCCAAGACCGAAGTGTCCGCCGCCCTTCTGCAAGCGTATGAGCGGGAAGCGAGCGAGCACGTCTCCGAGTATCAATACTACGCCAGCGACTTTCCCGAGCCCTATCTCGGCCGTCGCCAGGAGTTCGGGCGGTTGTTCTATGGCTCGCTCGGGATCGCGCAAAGCGACGCTGCGGCGCGGAGCAGGCAGACCGCGAAGAACTTCGCGTTCTTCGATGCGCCGCTCGGATTGATCGTGACTATCGATCGCCGGCTGGCGATGGGAAGCTGGCTCGATCTCGGCATGTTCATCCAGACCGTGATGCTGGCCGCGGTGGGCCGCGGCTTGCAATCCTGTCCGCAGGAGACGCTCGCCAAGTATCACCGCGTCCTGCGTCCGATGCTGTCGATCCCCGCGGAGCAGATGGTGGCCTGCGGCATCTCGATGGGGCACCCCAAGGAGGCGGGGCGAGAGCGCTTGATGCCGCGCGCAGATGTGGAGGAATTCGCGTCCTTCAAGGGTTTCGAGAACTAGGCACGCCAGGACAAGGAGAAGATCATGGGAAGCCGGGAACAGCTCATCGAGCGCAGCATTCCGTTTCTGCGCGAAGTCAAGGACATGACGCCGGGCGCGGCGATGGAGCGATGGCTCAACCAGACCTACGGTGAGGGCAGTGCGCTCTATCAGGATCTCGCGCGCCTCATCAAGGCCGGGGTCGAGGAAGGCTGGGCCGCGAACCAGGAGGTCGAGGGTCCGAACTATCGGCGCAGCCGTATCCTCGAGCCGACCGCGGAGACGTTCCAGTTCAGCATCACCGCGGTTTACATGAACAGCGCCGATCCGCGCCGCTTCAAGGACGAGGACGATCACGACGTGCTGCGCGGGCAGTATCACGGCCATCCCTATGGCGAGCTCAATCTCGTCGTTCCCCTCGACGAGGGCGCCGAGTTGAAGGGACTGCAGGGATGGCAGGGCCCGGGCTGGACCGCGCCCGATCCCGGCAGCCGGCACTATCCCGAGGTCAGGGGCGGCGCGGTGATTGCCCTGTTCTATCTGCCGGCCGGACGCATCTCGTACGACTTCAAGGCGCCGAACTGACGCGCAAGCACAGCCCGGTGATGCGGCCGGCGTCACCGGACCGGCGGGAGAAGGCACATGACATTGATCTATCCGCTCGCTTCGACCGGCGTGCACCCCGCGCGTCTGTCTCCCGCGTACCGGAGCGCGCTCAAGCGCGCGCCGCAAAAGCCGTTGATTCCGATCCGCCACACGCTCTCCGAGCTCACGGGCCCCGTCTATGGACATGAGACCGTGCGCGAGCACGACAACGACCTCACCATTCAGGCCAAGGGCGAGCCGCTCGGCGAGCGCATCATCGTGCACGGCCATGTGCGCGACGAGGACGGCCGTGGCGTGCCGAACACGCTGGTCGAGCTGTGGCAGGCCAATGCCTGCGGCCGCTACGTCCATGTCGTCGACCAGCATCCGGCGCCGCTCGATCCCAACTTTACCGGCGCCGGCCGCACCCAGAGCGACGCGCAGGGCTACTACAAGTTCATCACCATCAAGCCCGGCGCGTATCCCTGGGGCAACCATCACAACGCCTGGCGGCCCGCGCACATCCACTTCTCGGTGTTCGGCCATTCCTTCGTGTCGCGCCTGGTGACGCAGATGTATTTCCCCGGCGACCCGCTGTTTCCGTTCGACCCGATCTTCAACTCGGTGACCGACGAGAAGGCGCGGATGCGGATGGTGTCGTCGTTCGATCTCGAAAACACCAAGCCGGAATGGGCGCTGTGCTACCGCTTCGATATCGTGCTGCGCGGGCGTAACGCCACGCCGATGGAGACCAAGTAACGTGTCGAACCAGCGTCCTGATGGAGTGACCCCATCGCAAACCGTCGGCCCCTATTTCAAATACGGCCTGACCCCGAACGGCGAGTATGAGTGGAACGACGCCTTCACCAACAATTTGCTGACGCCTGACGTCTCCGGCGAGCGCATCCGCGTCGAGGGCAAGGTTTTTGATGGCGACGGCGCCGTGATCGTGGACTGCATGCTGGAGATCTGGCAGGCCGATAGCCAGGGCCGCTTCTCCGATCCGCAGGACAAGCGCGCACTGCCGAACTCATCGTTCAAGGGCTTTGGCCGCTGCGGCACCGACAAGAGCGGCTTCTACGCGTTCGACACTATCAAGCCGGGCTCGGTGCCGGATCCCGACGGCAAGTCGCAGGCGCCGCACATCCTGCTCGCGGTATTCGCGCGCGGCGTGCTGCTGCATCTCTACACCCGGATCTATTTCGACGACGAGCCCGGCAATGCCGGCGATCCGGTGCTGGCGCAGGTGCCGGCCGATCGCCGCGCCACGCTGATCGCCCGGCGCCAGACGGGCAACGTCTACACGTTCGACATCCATCTGCAGGGCGACCGCGAGACGGTGTTCTTCGACGTCTAGTCGAGCGCTCCGTCAGGGCAGCGAGATGACGCGGAGGTTGTTCGTCGTTCCTGCCTGCGCAAAGGGAATGCCGGCGACGACGACCAAGAGATCGCGGCTCGATGCGAATTCTTCCTCCAGCGCGAACGCAGTCGCGCGCTCGACCATCTCCTCATAGCTGCGAACGTCGTCGGACAGCACGCTGTGGGCGCCCCACAGCAGGCACAGGCGGCGGGAGACCTCCCGGCTCGGCGTGATGGCAAGGATCGGCAGGCTCGGCCGCTTGCGCGCGACGCGCGCAGCGGTCGTTCCACTCGACGTGTAGGCCACGATGGCCGCCGCGTGGATGACGGAGGCGAGATCGGCTGCGGCCGTCGCAACGGCATGCGGCGCGGTCTGCTCCTCGTTGGGCTGGGTCGCGGCAATGATCGAGCGATACATCTTGTGGTGCTCGATGCTCCGGATGATGCGATCCATCATCTCGACCGCCTCGCGCGGGTAGCGGCCCGCCGCCGATTCCGCCGACAGCATCACCGCGTCGGCGCCGTCATAGATCGCGGTCGCGACGTCGGAAGTTTCCGCGCGCGTCGGCGTCGGGGCGCTGATCATGGAATCGAGCATTTGCGTCGCGACGATCACCGGCTTCACGGCGAGCCGGCAGGCCCGCACCAGTTCCTTCTGGCGGCCGGGCACGTCCTCATGCGGAATTTCGACGCCAAGATCGCCGCGCGCCACCATGATCGCGTCGGACAGCTGGATGATATCGTCGATCCGCTCCAGCGCCGCGGGTTTCTCGATCTTGGTCATCAGGCCGGCGCGATCGCCGATCAGGCCGCGCGCCTCGATGACGTCGGACGGCTTCTGCACAAAGGATAGCGCGACCCAGTCGACGCCGAGCCTCAACCCGAACTCCAGATCGGAGCGGTCCTTGGCGGTGAGCGGCGAAACATTGAGGACCGTCCCCGGCAGGTTGACGCCTTTGTGGTTGGAGATCACGCCGCCGACGATCACCTTGGCCTCGATGAAATCGCTGCCGAGACTACTGACCCGAACGCGGATCCTGCCGTCATCGATCAGAAGATCATGGCCGGGCGCCACCGCGGCAAAGATCTCCGGGTGCGGGAGCGGGATCGCCGAGCGATCGCCATCCGATCCGGACAGCACGAACCGGATCGTCTCGCCGGCTTCGACGGTCAGTTTGCCATCGCGCACCGTGCCGACGCGGATCTTCGGACCCTGCAGATCCATCAGGATGCCGATCGGACGGCCGACCTCCTGTTCGAGCGCGCGGATCGCGGCATGGACCTCGGCGTGATGGCTCTGGGTTCCGTGACTGAAGTTGAGACGGAAGGTATCGACGCCGGCCAGCAGCAGCGCCTTCAGCATCTCGGGGGAATCGCTGGCGGGGCCAACGGTTGCAACGATCTTGGCTCGTCGATGACGACGCATGGATCACCTCGTTCTTGGCTTGCCGTCTGCGATCAGCACGGCACGAATATCGTTGACATTCGTGAGCGTCGGCCCGGTGCGCACGAGGTCTCCAAGGCGATCGAAGAACGTGTAGCTGTCATGGGCCGCCAGAAATGCGCGCGCGTCGAGGCCTTCTGCGGCGGCGCGCTGCAGCGTATCCGGACCAATCAATGCGCCAGCCGCATCTTCTGTTCCGTCGATGCCGTCGCTGTCGCCCGCAATGGCCCAGATATCAGGTGTGCGTGACAGGGCGACGGCGAGGGCGAGCAGGAACTCGGTGTTGCGGCCGCCGCGGCCGGCCGGTCCGCGGCCGATCGTCACCGTCGTCTCGCCGCCGGAGAGCAGCACCGCAGGGGCAGGGCCCGGCTGTGCCTGCGTCGCGACCGAGCGGGCGATGCCGGCCATCACAGTTCCGAGCTCGCGGGCTTCGCCTTCGAGCGCGTCCCCGAGGATGATCGGTGTGAGACCGGCGTCCCGGGCCGCACGGGCTGCGGCGTCAAGCGCAAGCGACGGGGCGGCGAGTAGGCGGACATCGGCATCGATCTCGCCGGGTTTTGGCGTCTCATCGGCCTCGGTGAGGACCCGCCGCGCCGCCTCCGGCAGCTCGATCGCAAACCGCCGGACGATCTCTTGCGCATCGGCCTTTGTGCTCGGGTCCGGCAGCGTCGGACCGGAGGCAATGGCCGCGGGATCATCGCCGGGAACGTCTGAGATCACGAGCGTGGTGAGCCGCGCGGGACGGGCGGCAAGCGCCAGCCGTCCGCCCTTGATCGCCGACAGATGCTTGCGGACGACGTTCATCTCGGCGATCGTCGCGCCGCTCGCGAGCAGGGCCCGGTTCACCGCCTGCTTGTCGGCAAGCGTCATCGGCGGCGCGGGAAGGGTCATCAGCGCGGAGCCGCCGCCGGAGATCAGCGCGATGACGAGATCGTCGGCCGCAAGTCCGTCAACGGCGCGCAGCATGCGAACCGCAGCGGCTTCGCTGGTCTCGTCCGGGACGGGATGCGAGGCCTCCAGCACCTCGATCCGGCCCGCCGGAACCGAATGGCCATGGCGCGTCACGATGACGCCCGAGAGGTCAACGTCGGGCCAGGCCGCGTCGAGGCCCGCGGCCATCGCCGCCGATGCCTTGCCGGCGCCGACGACGATGCATCGGCCCTTGGGCTTCGCCGGCAGCGCGCCGGCGATCGTGAGTTTTGGATCGGCGCTGGCAATTGCGGCATCGAAGATTTGCCGCAGGGCAGTGCGCGCGCGCAGGTCAGTCCATTTTGCGTTCAATCGCCGCACTCCGGCCAGATGTCGACTATGTATGGCGTCGAAAGCGGCGGCAGTCCAGATGGTGAGGTCAAAATTCAATTTGCTGTTGGCGACCCCTATTGGCGAAACTCGTTGGTTAGCTCACCGATGCCGTCGATCGCGATGGTGACCGTGTTGACGGGCTCCTTCATCACGCCGACGCCGATCGACGTGCCGCAACAAATCAGGTCGCCGGGCAGCAGCGTCATGTCGTGCGAGATCTTGCTGACCAGCCCCTGCGCGCTGACGATCATGTCCGCGATCGGGTAATTCTGGCGCTCCACGCCGTTGAGGATGGTGCGCACCACGAGGCTTGCGGGATCGAGGCCGGAGGCCACGACCGGTCCAAACGGACCGTAACCATCAAAACCCTTGGCCCGTGCCCATTGGGCGAAGGTCGGGTCGCGATTGAGGATATCGGCGGCCGTGATGTCGTTGGTGCAGGTATAGCCGAAGATGTAATCATCGGCGTCTTCAGGCGCGATCGCGGTGCAGGTCTTGCCGATGACGATGCCAAGCTCGCCTTCATAGGTCGTCTTGCCCTCGTAACTCGAGGGACGGGTGACGACGGCGCCGGGCGCGGTGACGCTGGTCGGCGCTTTCAAAAGGTACAACGGCTCGGGCGGCTCCGGCGATTTCAGCTTGGCCGCCAGCGCGTGAAAATTATTCCACAGCGCGATGATCTTGGACGGCTCGGTCGGCGCGAGCAGCTCGACGTCGTCGAGCGCCAGCGTCGCGCCCGTCGGCCGCGTTTCGCCGAACATATCGCCAGTGTGCACGACGATGCTTGATGAGGTGAGTTGTCCGAAGCCGACCTTTTCGTCGTGGCGGAAGCGGACCCAGCGTGTGATCTCGGTCATTCTGGTCACGCCACCGCCAGCGATTTTGCATCGGCGACCGCGGCCCCGTCGTAAAGGCCCGCGATCCTGCTGCGTTGCGCGACCAGCGCCAGCACCGCATCGAGCGCCGGTGTTGCGATCCCGGTCATCCGGCCCATCTCCTGGACCACGGTGATCAAAGGATCGATCTCAACCGGACGTCCGCGCTCGAGATCCTGCAACATGGAGGTCTTGTGTGCGCCGACCTTGCGGGCGCCTTCGATGCGGCGTTCGACATCGACGCGGAATTTGACGCCGAGACTTTCCGCGATCGCCTGCGACTCCAGCATGATCGCCTTGGAGAGCGCGCGCGTGGCGGGATCGGTGCAGATCACGTCGAGGGTCGCATGGGTGAGGGCGCTGATCGGGTTGAAGCAGACATTGCCCCAAAGCTTGAGCCAGATCTCGTCGCGGATGCGCTCGAGAACCGGCGCCTTCATGCCCGCCGCCGTGAACAGCTCGGAGAGGCTGGTGATGTCGGACGTGATCTCGCCCGAGGGCTCGCCGAGCGGGAAATTGTTGCCGTAGACGTGGCGGATCACGCCGGGCGCCTCGATCTCGGTCGCCGGATAGACCACGCAGCCGATGGCGCGCTCCGGGCCAAGCTCGCGCCACTGCCGGCCGCCGCGATCGATGCTCTCGAGCGTCGAGCCTTCGAGCCGGCCGCCGTGCTTGTAGAAATACCAGTAGGGAATTCCGTTGACCGCGGTGACGATGCGGGTCCGCGGTCCCAGCAGGGGCTGCATCTGCTCGATCACGCCGGTGATCGAATGCGCCTTGAGCGAGATGATGATGAAATCCTGCTCGCCCAGCTCGCGCGGATCGTCGGTGCAGCGCGGATGCACCACGCGTTCCTCGTCGCCGATCAGGAGCTTCAGCCCGTTCTGCCGCATCGCGGCGAGATGCGCGCCGCGCGCGATCAGGCTGACGTCGGCGCCAGCGCGCATGAACTCGACACCGAGATAACCGCCGATCGCGCCGGCGCCGTAGATGCAGATCCTCATGAAACCCCCACGAGCAGAGTGAAGACAGACGAGCCGCGCCGGCTCGAACGATTGTGGTCGTGATCGAGACGAAAGTCGTTAGGCCGCCCGCACCGCGCCGGCCCCATCGCAGGCAAAGGCGATATCCCGCTTGCTGACGACGCCGACAAGCCGGCCATTGTCGATGACGGGGACGTGGCGGATTTGATGACAGATCATGAGGCGCTCGACATAAGCGAGCCGGTCCTGCGATCTGCAGGACACCAGGGGCCGCGCCGAGATGAATTGCGAAACTTTCGAGGAGAGGCCGCTCGCGCCGCGCTCCGCGATGACGGCGACGACGTCGCGCTCCGAAAACATCCCGATCACCGCCTCTGCGGCATTCCTGACGACAAGTGCGCCGACATTGCTGGCGCGCATCAGGCCGGCCGCGACGCCGACGGTCTCGTTCCAGGCGATCGCCACCGTGCGCGGGCTCTTGTTGCGCAGGATATCTGCGACGTGCATGGCAGGTCCTCCCGATTGCTATCGTGCCGGCGCAGATCGTGGTATACATTATCCCAGTTGTCAAACGGTAATTCGCGGGAGAAAACCGATGAAAATGACACGAATACTGACCTATCCGGGACAGTGGATGACTTGACAGAGACATCAATTGGCATGCCAAATGCCAATTGAAACCGTAGCTTGCGCTCGGTACCGCGGCGTCAGAAACGCGAAACGGATAAGGCAGGTCGTCATGAAAAAAGAACTGGCCCGGCCCAAGCCCAGCGATCCCGCCTGTCGCGAACAGCCGGGCCAGGACTCGCGCGATGGCGGCGTGCAATCCGTCGATCGCGCGCTGCATATCATCGAAACACTTGCCGAAGATGACGAAGGCTATCGGCTCACCGATCTTGCGATCCGCACCGGCCTGTCGCCGTCGACCGTGCACCGCCTGCTGACGACGCTGGAGAACCGCCGCTTCGTGCAGTTCGATCGCGAGGAATCGAAATGGCACATCGGCGCGCAGAGCTTTGTGGTCGGCTCGACGTTCACGCGCCGGCGCAATTGCGCCGCGCAGGCGCTGCCCTATTTGCGCAAGCTGCGTGACCTGACCCGGGAGACCGCCAACCTTGCCGTGGTCGACGATGAGTCGATCATCGTCGTCTCCCGGATCGAAAGCCGGGAGATCATGCGCTCGCTGACCAAGGTCGGCGGACGTGTCGCGATGATCGCCTCGGGCCTCGGCAAGGCGGTGCTGGCCGCTTACTCCGACGCCGATGTCAACGCGATCATCCGCCGCCGCGGCATGCCGCGCCTGACGGAAAAGTCGATCGTGCGGCCTGGCGAACTGTTCAAGGAGTTGGAGACGGTGCGGCGCCAGGGCTTTGCGCTGGATGACGAGGAAGCCCGGCGCGGCCTGCGCTGCGTGGCCTCGGTCGTCTTCAACGATTGCAGCGAGCCGTTTGCCGCGATTTCGGTGTCGGGCATGGCGGACCGGCTGACCGATGAACGCCTGCCGGAAATCGGCGCCATCGTGCACCAGGTCGCCGCCGAGTTCACGGCCGAACTGCGCGGAAACCGGCACGCATTGCCGGAACAGGCGTGACGGCTGCCGCTTCCGACGCATCCGATTTTCCATCGCTGCGCCGGCGCTAATCATTTGAAGACGCGCAAAAAATCTTGAGCGTTGCCACAGGGCGGAAAAACCAATCGCCGGCGTTGAGATCGAAGCGCGCGAGTTTGATGATCCTCTTCGAGCCAACTCGTAACGAAGCGGGGTCATCAAATGAAGATGCGAGCAGTCGATGCAGCGGTACGCATTCTCGAACGCGAAGGGATCAGCTGCGCCTTCGGCGTTCCCGGCGCTGCGATCAACCCGCTTTACTCTGCGCTGAAGAAGCGCGGCTCGATCCGCCACATTCTGGCGCGGCATGTCGAGGGCGCCTCGCATATGGCGGAAGGCTATACTCGGGCGAAGGCCGGCAATATCGGCGTGTGCATCGGCACCTCGGGGCCCGCCGGCACCGACATGATCACCGGGCTTTATTCGGCGATCGCCGATTCGATCCCGATCCTCTGCATTACCGGGCAGGCGCCGCGGGCGCGGCTCTACAAGGAAGATTTCCAGGCCGTCGACATCGAGTCGATCGCCAAGCCGGTGACCAAATGGGCGGTCACGGTGCGCGAGCCGGCGCTGGTGCCGCGGGTGTTCAGCCAGGCCTTTCACATCATGCGATCGGGGCGGCCGGGACCGGTGCTGATCGATCTTCCGCTCGACGTGCAGCTCGCCGAGATCGAGTTCGATGACGAGGTCTATTCGTCGCTGCCGGTCTACAAGCCGGCCGCGACCCGCAAGCAGATCGAGAAGGCGCTCGAGATGCTCAACGCCGCGGAGCGGCCGCTGATCGTCGCCGGCGGCGGCGTGATCAACGCCGACGCATCGGACCTGCTGGTCGCCTTCGCAGAGGCGGTCAACGTTCCCGTGGTGCCGACGCTGATGGGCTGGGGCGTCATCCCGGACGATCACCCGCTGATGGCGGGCATGGCCGGCCTGCAGACCAGCCACCGCTATGCCAACGCGACGCTGCTGCAATCCGACTTCGTACTCGGCATCGGCAACCGCTGGGCCAACCGGCACACCGGCTCGATCGAGACCTACACCAAGGGCCGCAAGTTCGTTCATGTCGACATCGAGCCGACCCAGATCGGGCGCGTGTTCAATCCCGATCTCGGCATCGCGTCGGACGCCAAGGCCGCGCTGGAATTGTTCGTCAGCGTCGCCAAGGAGTGGCGCAAGACCGGCAAGCTGCGCGACCGTCAGGCCTGGCCGGCCTCCTGCCGCGACCGCAAGCGCTCGATGCTGCGCAAGAGCCATTTCGACAACATCCCGATCAAGCCGCAGCGGGTCTACGAGGAGATGAACAAGGCGTTCGGCCGCGACACCTGCTACGTGACCGTGATCGGATTGTCGCAGATCGCCGGCGCGCAATTCCTCAGCGTCCATCGTCCGCGCAACTGGATCAACGCGGGGCAGGCCGGGCCGCTCGGCTGGACACTGCCGGCCGCGCTCGGTGTGCGCGCCGCCGATCCGGACCGCGAGATCGTCGCGCTCTCGGGAGACTATGATTTCCAGTTCCTGATCGAGGAGCTGGCGGTCGGGGCACAGTTCAATCTGCCCTACATCCATGTCGTCGTGAACAATTCCTATCTCGGGCTGATCCGGCAGGCGCAGCGCGGTTTTGAGATGGACTACCAGGTCCAGCTGTCGTTCGAGAACATCAACGCGCCGGAGCTCGGCGCCTACGGCGTCGACCATGTCGCTGTCGCCGAGGGGCTGGGCTGCAAGGCGATCCGGGTGACCGATCCGAACGACGCCCAGGCGGCGTTCGCGACCGCGCGCGAGCTGATGGCCAAGCATCGCGTCCCCGTGGTGGTGGAGTTCATCCTCGAGCGCGTCACCAACATCGCGATGGGAACCGAGATCGACAACATCGTCGAGTTCGAGGAGGTGCTGGATCTCCCGCTCGATGACGTCCCGAGCACACGCGGCACGCTGCTGCCGGCCTAAGCCCTCTTTCAGCGCTGCCTCAAGCGGAGACAACGGACCGTGCCTCAATTTGCCGCCAACCTCACCATGCTGTTCAACGAACTGCCGTTCCGCGAACGCTTCGCCGCCGCCAAGGCCGCCGGCTTCAACGCCGTCGAATATCTGTTTCCCTATGAGCACGACAAGGCGATGCTGCGGGAGGAGCTGAACCGCTATCAGCTGACCCAGGTGCTGCATAATCTGCCCGCCGGCAACTGGGGCGCCGGCGAGCGCGGCATCGCCATCCTGCGCGACCGGGTCGACGAATTCCGCGACGGCGTTGCAGCCGCGATCGACTATGCCAAGGCGCTGGATTGCAAGCAGCTCAACTGCCTGGTCGGCATTGCGCCGCCGGAGGCCGATGCGGCCGAGCTGAACGAGGTGCTGGTGTCCAACCTGCGCTTCGCCGCGGGCGCGCTCGGCCGGCACGGCATCAAGCTCTTGATCGAGCCGATCAACACGATCGACATTCCGCGCTTCTTTTTGAACAGGACCGCGCAGGCGGCGCGGCTGATCTCCGAGGTCGGGGCGCCCAATCTGTTCATTCAATACGACATCTATCACATGCAGATCATGGAAGGCGATCTGGCGCGGACCCTGCAGACGCATCTCGATCACATCGCGCATGTCCAGCTTGCCGACAATCCGGGCCGTCACGAGCCCGGCACCGGCGAGATCAACTACTCCTATCTGTTCAAGCATCTCGACAGCCTCGGATATCGCGGCTGGATCGGGTGCGAATACAAGCCGCGGACCACCACGGTCGAGAGCCTCGGCTGGCACGCCGCCCACACCTTCGAGACCTGATTAAGCTGACAGGAGCGACAACAATGAAGAATATCGGATTCATCGGGCTGGGCACCATGGGACGCCCGATGGCCGGCCATCTCCTGGCTGCCGGTTACAGCCTGTTCCTGCACGACGTCGCGCCGCTCCCGGCGGATTTGATTGCGGCCGGCGCGGTCACCTGCGAGTCGGGCAGGCAAGTGGCGCAGGAATCCGATGCTGTCATCATCATGGTGCCGGATACCCCGCATGTGGAAGCCGTGCTGTTCGGCAAGGGTGGCGTCGCGGAAGGCCTTTCCAAGGGAATGATCGTGGTCGACATGAGCTCGATCTCGCCGCTCGCGACCAAGGAGTTCGCGCGCAAGATCGAAGCGCTGGGGGCCGACTATCTCGACGCGCCGGTATCCGGTGGCGAGGTCGGCGCCAAGGCGGCGAGCCTGACCATCATGGTCGGCGGCAAGGAGCGGGCGTTCAACACCATGAAGCCGCTGTTCGAGCGGATGGGCAAGAACATTACGCTGGTGGGCGGCAACGGCGATGGTCAAACCACCAAGGTTGCGAACCAGATCATCGTGGCGCTGACCATCGAGGCCGTGAGCGAAGCCTTGCTGTTCGCATCGAAGGCCGGCGCCGATCCGGCGCTGGTGCGCCAGGCGCTGATGGGCGGCTTTGCGTCGTCCCGGATTCTTGAAGTGCACGGCGAACGGATGGTGAAGCGCAATTTCGAGCCGGGCTTCCGCATCGAGTTGCATCAGAAGGATCTCAACCTCGCGCTGGAAGGGGCGCGCGCGCTTGGACTGTCGCTGCCGGGTACCGCAAACGCCCAGCAGCTGTTCAATGCCTGCAGCGCCCTTGGCGGCAAGGCGTGGGACCACTCGGCGATCCTGCGTGCGCTGGAGGTGATGGCGAGCCACGAGGTGGCGGCCGCCTGAGCGTCACGTCTCTTCTGGCAATGTATTTCAGCCAGGCGTAGCGGCGGCGATGCAAAGTCGCCGTCGCGGTCCGACACGGCGCAATAAGAGAGCCCGCCGAACTCTGCGGGTCCGGCGGGCTCCACGAAAGGTGCTTTAGCAGCGGGCACTAGTAGTCCGGGCCGACGCCGAAGCTGAAGCCAGGTCCGTGCACGCCGATGCCCGGGCGACGGTAGTAGCCGCGATCGTAGTCGTCGTAGTACCGCTCCCGGTAATAGGTGTCGGCGCGTCCGTAGCGATCGCCGCGCGTGTGCCAGCATCGTCCGGCGTCGTTACAGACCATCCGAGTCTGCTGGAGCAGCGGTGAACTGCTTCCGGTGTATAGCTCGCCTGCCGTCGCATAGGTGCCGGAGGCTATGAGGGCGCCGGCGCCCGCGAGCGCTGCCAATGTCAGCTTTCTCATATCCCGTCTCCTTTAGTTCAAGCCCCGGGACCGAACGTCTCAGTGGTATCGACGTTCCTCTCGTTCCTGTTCCAGCGATGCGCAATCATCCGAATAGAGCCAGCGTCTCGCACGATCGGGAACAGGTGACAGCGTTTCACGGGATCATGCAGGACCCGCAGCAGGTGGCTTGGCTGGCAAGGGCTGGTTCCGGAGCCTGATGCGCGCGTGGAACATACGTCGTCGTTCTCGCGACACGATTTGTCCGAGCTTTGCTTCTTGGTTCCGCCCACTGTTGAAGAGGGCGCAGGGAAAGCCGGGTGCCGGTTCGCACCCATGGGCCCGGTGCAACAAAAAAGCACCGGGGTAGGACCACAGGTGTAACCGGAAACAACCCGGCTTTCCCTGCGCGATGGGTTACGGCTTATACGTGCTCTCCCCGGCGAGACTGGGCTTTTTTGTCACCGTCCTCGCAAGACGCATTCCCATCCTGCGAGAAGACACCTGCCACTAGGGCGTCAGGCCTGCACGACTTCACCGTCCGCCTCGCATGCTGTCGTCACTGGCATGCGCGGCGTCCACCGCATCTCACCGCAACACTCCAGACGATGCGCAGCGCCCCTCGATCGGGTGAGACGGGCGCATTGAACATCTGAGTTGGGGGCGGAGTCAAGCGCAAATTCGGAAAATAGGAAAACAATTACTGTATTTCCGACGCTAGCCCAGATACGTGCCGGAGGGCGGTGCGGCCAGCGACGCGCTGATTTCAGTGCATCAGAAGCCAGGCCACGCTGGCGACCAGGGCCACAAACGACACTGCCGCTGCGCAGACAAAGACAAGCTCGACGCCATCGAGATGGGGACCAGCCTGCATCGTCGCCTCCTAGATCGGCGCCCGCAAGCCTGGGGACATCAGCCATTCGGTCAAATGGGCGGCGGTCTCATCATGGCGCGCGCGCCGCAGCAGGGCGTCTTTCCTTGCGGATGGCGGCAGGCTCCTGGCCTCCTCGCGCAGGCGCATGGCCTCTTCGTGCAGGCGCTGTTCGAGCGGATAGGTTTGCTTGATGCGGAGGCGACGGCGCTTCTTCACGGCAGTGCTCCCTGTGGGTGGGTGGCGGGAGCGATTTCGACATTGGCTCTGTCGTTGTGGCTGAAGTAGCTGGTCTGGCCGCTGTCCCACTTCACCTTGATCTGGCCGTTGTTCTCGACAACGGTACCTAGCTCATCGCAGTTTTTGCGGGAAACGCGCTGGCCAATATGCCAGGCGCTGCGGTCGGCAGGTGTGTCCTTGATCGCGACATCCACCGCCGTCCGGGCCCGGCGCGCGGCGTTCTGCCGGCTAGAGCCATGGCCGTTCCTGGAGATGCCGTTACACTCAAATTGCCAGCGCCAGCTATTCGGAACCGACTGCAAAATGCTGACGACAATGCCTCGATATTCCATCGAGTCACGCTCCCTTTCAACGCAGGCGGGAGCGCACTTGGTCTCTCAGCCACCGGCGCCTACGGACGACCCTAGGCCGGTGATGCGGGTAAACTAACAAGGGTTACATAGGTTCAAAAGTGAATTCGGAACCTGGCCAGCCAACCGGAACACCCAATTGGCCAACGAAGCTGACCTGCTTTTTTGCGTGGGACCCGCAGAGGGGAATTGCAGTGCGTTCAAAAACACCGACGCCGCCCGCTTGAAATACGCACGGACGGCGCGGCTCTAACCCCAGGAGGGTCGTGGCAAAATCCTGACCTATATGGGTACGCAGGAGAGGCGCCAGGTTCACGACCTCGGCCTCCGTATGACTCCGGTCATCCCGAATGAGCAGAGCAAGGCGCCTGAGGAGGTCTAGGATCGACTGACCAAGTTGCTCAGGCCTCAGCGGGTCCCCCTCGCTGGGGCCATTTTCTTTGGTGCGCGTGAGTGAACGGGAGTATCGCCCGCCTAGCGCCAGATGAGGCTATAGCCGGCGGTCGCCATTGGACGATCCGGGCTGTCCGGATCAGGCAGCGAGAGCAGTGCAAGAAGCCCCACCGTCACCAGAAAAAGCATCAGGCCGATACGCAACATCGACGGTCTCCCCAAAGCGTCGCGGGTCTCGTATAGCGCAGAAGAATCATGGCTTGCAACGCTCGCGGGTCCGAACTTCCGGGTTCCGCGAAAAGCGTGTCCTTTTCGCCATCAGGGACATTGATGGGGTCATCAATCGGGAACAGGAACGAAGCGAAGCTGGTGGCGGTTATCACATGTCCGGTGCTGTCCAGTGGCGGCGCTGGACAATCAAAATGCAAACTTGGCCTCAGCCTGCCCCCCTTGCTGGGGCCGTTTCTTTTTTGGAAGAGCGATCGCCGCTCTGCGTTCACCGGCGCCTGGCGAGAAATCTTCGAGTTGATGCACAGGTGAAAGAGGCCGCCAACCGAGGCGGCCCCTTTGCATCAATGCGTTCTAAAAAACCTGGAGCTGAAGACGGCCACAACTTCCAGCACAGAGTCGGGACCTCTACCGCGACATGCTGGTTAAGCGAGCCTTTCTTCAGCGCGTCGCAAGCGGCATCGATCACCGCGTCAAGCGCCATCTCATGCGTCGGCCCGACGGGCCTTCCTCAGCAGCACATCCTGCTCTGTGCGCGGCGGAGGCCCGGCCGCTCGAGCGCGAACTTCGCTTGCAGACTGTCTCGAAAACGATGGGTGCACGGCATGCGAGGCCGCGTAGGAACTTCGGCTGGCCGGCCAGATTGTCTGCACGGATGAGGCGGAGGCTTTTGCATGAACCAGCTGATTTATCTGGTGGGACTGATCGTGGTCATTCTTGCCGTACTGTCCCTGTTTGGATTGCGATAGGCACACCATGGACAACGAACGCAGTATTGCCGCGTCGGTCGGCGAGCGGAGCGGCCTTCGATTGCAGTGGGGTCCGGTGTTCGCAGGTGCGCTGTTCGCCGCGGCGCTGTCGACGATCCTCATCGGCTTCGGCGCGACGATCGGCTTGGGCGTCAGTTCGAGTTCGCCGTCGTGGCGCGAGGCATCGGCCGCGCTCGCTCTGCTGTCCGGGCTGTATTTGATCCTGCAAGCCATGGTGAGCTTTGGCGTCGGCGGCTACATTGCCGGTCGCGCGCAGCGCCTGATCGGGGCGGCACCTTCCGACCTGGTCGAGAGCCGCGACGGGCTGCATGGCCTGACGGCCTGGGCGCTCGGCGCCGTCCTGAGCGTCCTGATCATCACGCTGGTCGGCCTGTCGACCACACGGCCGGCGATCGAAAGCCGGCCGTCCGCGACGGCCGCCGAACCGCTGCTGAGCGCCGAACTCGATCGCCTTTACCGCTCGTTGCGGCGTCCGGCCAACATCGATCTCGGTTACGAACGTGCCGAGGCAGGCCGGATCCTGCTGATGGGTGGCGGCCACAGCGGCATCAGCAGCGAGGACCGGAGCTACCTGATCCAGCAGGTCGCCGCCGCCACCGGGCTGGCGGCAGCCGACGCCGAGAAGCGCGTCGACAGCGTCATCGGAGATGCCAGAACCGCGATCCTGCGCGCACGGCGCAGCGCGGTCATCCTGGCATTCTCGGTTGCAGCCGCGCTGTTGTTCGGAGCGGTCGCCGCGTGGGCCGCGGCCTGCGCAGGTGGTCGGCACCGCGACGGCGCACCGCTGCCGGAGTGGATGGGCGGCAGGTCAACAACGGCCGTGCCCGTCGTCTGAAGCAGTTATTGAGTTGCTCAAGGAAAGACAACAATGGCAACGATTTTGATCCTGGACCACAGCGGCGACACGAGACAGCATTTTGATCCGAAGGACAGCGAGCAACTGGCCTGGGCGAATGCGCGTTTCGCCGAGCTGACCGCAGAGGGCTACACCGCCGCCACGCGGAGAACCTCCGGAGAGCCGAAGGTCGTCCGCGCGCTTGATCCGACAGCGGAGGAGACGCTGTTCTATCCAAGGCTAGTCGGCGGCTGATCCGATGATGGTCTGTCCGTCGCGCGCGCAACTCGCAGCGGGCGTCCGGCGCGCCGTCCGAACGCTGCGCACGACATTTGCTGCGATCTGGGAGCACTGGCGGGCCTATGAGCGGATCGAGGCCCGCGCAATGGCACTGCTCCGCGCATGGCTCTCGCCGGAGCAGCGCGCGCAGCTCGACCAGTATAATCGCTTCGACGTCATTGGATCGGAGACCGGCAAGCGCTACCGCATCTGCTACGGGACCTCGACCAACGTCTACGAAATCGACGGCAGGGATCGTGTTGTCGTCGGCTGGTGCTTCCGGCCGGCCGGCTCGCTGGTGGCCGGCGACGTGATGCTGGCGCAGAAAATCGCATTGGAAACCGACGAGCGGGCGGCGCTCGTAGTGGCGCGGCCATTCCCGAGCTCCCTGCCGCCGCGTTCGGATCTTTCGTCCGCCGGCTAGGCGCTCGCCGCTCGGTCGCCCGCGACCGACAGCGGAGACGGCGCGCGCAATCGGGCAGGGAACGTCGGTCATCGTGCGGGGTTGTCGACTGCGATCTTGCAACGGGACCTCGCCAATGCGCCCCAACACCGGACCATCATCGATCAGTCTCATCGTCCGTTCGTACGTCACGGAGTTGCGACAATGGATCGGGCGTCTGGTGACGGGCTACGCGCTCGCATGCGGCTTCATGTTGGTCGGCGCGGCCTTCGTGCTGGTTGCAGCCGGCGTCGGCGTCGCCGCGGCCTTCCACGCGATCGAGCTGCATTATGGCATCCGGATCGCCTATGCCGCGATCGGCGGCGGCTTTCTCCTGCTCGGACTGTCGGGATTGGTCATGGGGCAAATGCTGTTCAAGCGTCCTGCGCCGCCGCTGCCGCGTCCGACCCGACAGGCCGACATGCTCAAGCGGTCGATCGCGGTGCCCGTCGCGGCGCGCCTGATCGCCGGCTCGCGGGCAGCAGGCGGTGTCGATACCACGACACGCGCCCTGGCCGCGGCCGCGGCTGTGATGCTGGTCGGCTGGGTCGCGGCATCGCGCTTGAGGCGCAAGCCCGATGCTGTCGAGGATTAGCGATGGCTGCGCGTGCCGGCTGGCGCAACGACCTCATGCTCGCCGGCGCAACGGCGCTTGCGACCCTTGCGATCTATCGGCACGTGGTGCGTCCAGCGCCGCAAGCGCCTCGAACACAGGGTGTCCAGAGCACGTTGGCCGACGAGGGGGATCGCGGGCGGCTGGCAAGCGCGCCATCGCAGATTCCGCGCGCCGGCTGGAAGGATATTCTGCTGCGCACCTATCAGCAGATCGACGAGGACCGGCTGCTGGCGACCGCCGCGGGCGTCGTGTTCTACGGCCTGCTGGCAATCTTCCCGGCGATCACGGCGCTGGTCTCGAGCTACGGCCTGTTTGCTGATCCCTCGACCATCTCCTCGAATCTGCAAAGCCTGGCACTGATGCTGCCGGAAGGCTCGTTCGCCATCGTCCAGGATCAGATCGCCCGCGTGCTGGCCAAGGGTACCTCGACGCTCGGCCTCACCTTCGCGATCGGTCTGTTGATCGCGATCTGGAGCGCCAATGCCGGCATGAAGGCGATCTTCGACGCGCTCAACGTCGTCTACGACGAAAAGGAAAAGCGCGGCTTCATCAAATTGAACCTGCTGTCGCTCTCATTCACCGTCGCAGGGCTGATCTCGATCATGGTGATGGTGGGCGCGGTGGTGATGGTGCCGCTGCTGCTGCAGCAGGTCGGCCTCGGCACGCGGGCCGAGCTGATCGTCCGGTTCGGCCGGTGGCCGGTCCTGCTGCTGCTGCTGCTCACCGCGCTCGCGGTGCTCTACCGTTACGGCCCGAGCCGGACCAAGGCGCGCTGGCAATGGCTCAGCGTCGGCGCCGTCGCGGCGGCCGTGCTGTGGCTGATCGGCTCGGCGCTGCTCTCCTGGTATCTGGCGAATTTCGGCGATTACAACGCGACCTATGGCTCGCTCGGCGCGGCGATCGGCCTGATGACCTGGATGTGGATGTCCGCGATCATCGTGCTGTGCGGGGCGGAACTAAATTCGGAGATCGAGCATCAGACCGTCCTCGACTCCACCGAGGGCCGCCGCAAGCCGCTGGGCGCGCGCGGCGCGACCATGGCCGACACCGTCGGCGAGGCGACTTAGTGTTTCTGCACCGCCGATCGGAAGGCGATCCGCAGCCCGACCGACAGCAGGCCCAGCCCGCCAAGCACCAGGAAGATGAGCCCGTAGTCGATCCACTGTGCACGGCTGCCATCCATTCCGGGCACCGCAACGCGCGCATAGGAACCAAGTGCATCGCGGGCGCTTAGGCAAAAATGGTTCAGGTCAACGTGTTGGAAAAACCGATCGAGCGCATCAAGGAGACCTGCGAGCTGGCCGGCATCGCGGACACGTTCGATCGCGCGCTTCCCGAACTTGAGACCTTTCTCGAGGCGGAAGTCGCGCGCGGCGAGGTGCGCGAATCCCGGCTGACCTTCGACGGGCTCCGCTATCTCAGGCAGTTGCTGCGCGCGAAGCCATGATGCGCCGGCCGATTTCTCGGCCTGATTGGCGAGAGTTGAGAGACAAGAGACATTGGAGGGACCGATGGATATGGGCCTTGAAATCATCTACGGCGTCGGCGCGTTCGTGCTCCTGACTGCCTTGATCTTCGCAGTGCTTCAATATCATTTCCGCAGCCGCCGGACGGTGCAAACCGGGGACGATGTCACCCGCGAAAGATATGAGCGGAACGAGACATGACGCAGCGACCTTCTTGCACAAGGAGAGAATGATGGGACTGGCTCAATATGCGGTGGTTGCCGCCGGCGAGGAATGGGGTGTTTTGCACGATGGCAACCTCAACACCGGGTACGCCACCAAGGAAGCCGCGTTCGAGTCGGCAGCCGCCGCCGCGGCGCTCGCGATCAGGATGGGCCACGAGGTCCATGTCAGCGTGCCCGGGCGCGAGGAGGGCGAGGCGGCCCTGACCAAGCAAGCGAGCTAGCGCCGGTCGCGGAGCCCGCTCTCGTCGGATTCGGCTCTAGTCGGAGCTGACATAGTGGGCCCGCCAGATCAGGGCCGCGACGATCAGCGCCACAATCCCGCCGGCAACCAAGATCCACGGCACATAGTCCGCCATTGGCGTATCCCAGGGTGCGTCCCTCAGCTCGGCGATCTCGCTGAGCTTTCGCAGGTTGACGACGTCACAACATGCGCACGACGGCCTGGTTCCTGTCGCACACGCCACAATGGACGTTGACGCAGCCCGGCCGGCTGCGAAGTGTTGACGCAATGCGCATCAGGAACGAAGCGTCTGCGCGTCCGTTGGTCGGTCTCATGTCTCAAGGAGAACCGCTGATGGACTGGAATCGTGTCGAAGGCAACTGGAAGCAGGTCAAGGGCAAGGTCAAGGAGCAGTGGGGCAAGCTCACCGACGACGACCTCGACGTCATCGACGGCAAGCAGGACCAGCTCGAGGGTCGCTTGCAGCAGCGCTATGGCTACGCCAAGGATCAGGCGAAGAAGGAAGTGAACGACTGGTACGGCCGCCAGAAATGGTGATCGGACGTCGCGTCCAAAACTCCCGGCGAGGTCCGCTTCTCGCGGCCTCTGCCGCATGGGGCGCGGCATGCGCCGCCGCTGCGTCTCAGTGGTCGTAGTGCAGGATCATTTCGACGAACCCGGCATCGCCGCTTGCGCTGATGCTGTCGGCGCTTTGACGGAGCAGATAGCCGGCAAGCAACGTCTCGCCGTGCTCGCTCTCCAGGATTTCCTTTGGCGTCGGCCTGCGATCCGGAATGGTCAGCGGCACGCCGACATAGCGGATTCGGATGTCGAGGTTGAATTCATCAAAACTCGCCTCGACCTCGACGCCGCCGGGCGGATCACCGACCACCTCGAGGAGCTGGACCACGCCGAAGATGGCCCGCTGCATGATGTCCCGCCGCGCGGCCCAGCGCGCGCCTTGCTCGGTCAGAAACCGTTCCACGGCGTCGCGATTGATGCCGCCGGGCGCGAGCTTGAGGGACACCTGCTGACGCACGCCAATGCGCATCAACAGGTTCAGCACGACGGCGCAGACGGTGCCGAGCACGAGCGAATTGCCGAAGATCGGCTGCAGAACGATCGGCATTTCCATCAGCGCCTCGTGATAGAGGTCGGCCACGATCGCCATCGCAAAGGAGAAGCCGATGACCAGGGTCTTGCGGGCGTCGAGCATGCGCGCGGTGATCATCTGCAACCCGCTGGTGAACACGAAGGCGGCCGTGAAGAACAGCGCGGCACCCATCACCGGCAGCGGCATCGCCGCCAGCGCCACCGCCACAGGCGGAACGAAGGCGAGAACGCAGAAGCCCAGTCCGATCGCATAGCCGACGCTGCGGCTGGTCACGCCGGTCGCGCCGGACAATCCGATCGACGAGCTGTAGGTGTTGATGCCGGAACTGCCGACCAGCCCGCAAAACATCACGGCGACGCCGTTGGCCATTACGCCGCCCGCCAGCGAAGCGAAGTTGGGACGGACCCAGTCGGCATCGTTGATGCGCTGCGCATTCGACACATCGCCCATCGCGCGGAGCGTGGCGGCCAGCGCCGCAACCGCGAACGGGGCGATCAGCACCGGATCGAACGACAAGCCCATGTGCTGAAGCTGCGGCACGCGTACGATGCTCAAGCCGCCTTCCGGGATGATCGCGGCCGGATCAAACATCCCGCGAGCAGCGCTGACCGCATAGCCGACCGTCATTCCGATCAACACGCAGAACATCTTGCCATAGCCCTTTGACCAGACGTTCAGCACCGTCATGGTGACGAGCGAGACGCCGGCCACGATCACATACTCCGGGTTGATCTTCTGCTGCTGCGCATCGATGCCGAGGCCATAACGCACACCGAGCCCCGCCAGCGTGAGACCGACCACGGCAATCACCAGACCCGCGATTTCGGACGGCAGCAGCGCGCGCAACCGGCGCAGCAGCGGGGCGATGGCGACCTGCACGAGCCCGCCGACCACCGTCATGCCGAACACCAGCGGGAGGCCGCCCTGCTGCAACGCGAACAGGGAAGGGCCGAGAAAGATCGCGGTGTAGGCGGCGCCGCAGAGATAACCGGAGCCGATCAAGCGCAATCGAAGGCAAAAGCAGATATTGGCAACGCCGAGCCCGAGCATCGACAGCGAAACGAGGTCGAGAAACTGCGTCCTGGAGAGATTGGCCTCGCGCGCGACGATGATCGGAAAGATCAGCGTGATCGCCATCAGCGCGATGTGCTGCAGCGCCGACACCACGAGGATCGCCAATGGCGGCTGATCGTCGACGGCGTAGATCAGACCAGGCGGCCGGGTGGTCACGCGTGCGGCCCGGCCAGCTGCTTCAGCGCTTCCTCGCGCGAGTTGTGGATCGCGAAGACATCGAGCAGTCCGCCCATTTCGAACAGCTCGCGGACGTGGCCGGCGAGGTTGCACAGCGCAAGCTTCGCCGCGCGGCGTTCGGCTTCATTGGTTGCGACCAGCAGCGCGCGGAATGCCGCGCTGGTGAGGTACAGCACCGCGCCGAGGTCGACCAGGATCGACTTTTCGCCTGAGGAGATCAGGCGCGTGAGCTCGGCCATCACGTCGCTGGCACTGGTGCTGTCAATTCGACCCGTCAACGTCACGATACAGACATTGCCGGCGCGGGTCTGGCCAATACTGAGAGCATTCATTCCTCACTCCTTTGCACGGCCGTGCCGACCTCGCATGTCTTGCTCAATGTGGTGTGGTTGCGCCCGTCGATGCGCTCGTAGGCGAAACGATCGACCAGCTGCTTGATCAGGTGAATGCCGAGCCCGCCGGGCCGGGGCCGCTGTCCCGCTGCGGGTTGGGTTGGGGGAAGTGCTGTCACCGGATCGAACTCCCTGCCGTCGTCGAAAAGCTCCAGATCTACCCTGTCGGGTTGCACGATGATCCGGACGAGGAACTCGTGCGGCCCCCCGTCGTCCCATGAATATTTGATCACGTTACTGGCGACCTCGTCGAGGGCCACCTGCAATTGGGTCAGGGCGCGCTGAGGGATGCCGAACTCGCGGGCGAGATGATCCAGCGTGTCGCGCAGGATGACGATGTCCGAGACGTCGTTGCGGATCCGGACATCGACGGCGTGGGGCATGGTGATCACGCGGCTGTGGTCAGGGCCGGCCGCCACCGCAGCGCCAGCGCCGTGAGATCGTCGGTTCTTGACGCGCCTCCCGTAAAGGCATCGACGGCGTCCTTGATGATGCGAACCATTTCGAGGGGCTCGGCCGCAGCGGCCTGACGCAACAGCTGTCCGACGCGCTCGACGGAGAACAGCTCGCCGTCGCCGTTGGCCGCTTCGAAAACACCGTCGGAGCACAGGAACAGCGCATCGCCGGGATGAATTTGCAGCGTCAGTGTCGGGAACCGGGCCTCGCGCCGCACGCCGAGCGGCAGCGCCGCCTTGGCGTCGATCTGCCCGGTCTCGCCGCTGCTCGCAATCAGATGCGGCCGGGGATGGCCGGCGTTGGCGAACGACAGCAGCCCGCTGTGCGTGTCGATCAGGCCGAGAAACATCGTGACGAACATGCAGTCGTCATTGTCCTGGCACAGCTCGCGGTTGACTGCGTCCAGCAGCGCCCCCGGATCGAGATCGTCGGCGCGCCATTGCCGCCAGAGATTGACGGTGATGCGTACCAGACTGCGGGCGCGCGCCATGAACATCGCCGCGGACGCTCCCTTGCCGCAGACGTCGCCGACCAGGAAGCAGAAGGTGTGCTCGCCGGCATAGAAGCAGTCGTACAGGTCGCCGCCGACTTCCTTCGCCGGCTCCATGACGGCGTGAACGGCGATCGGATGCGAGGGCGAGCAGGACGGGAACTGGCGTGGCAGCATCGCCAGCTGCAAGGCGCGCGCGGCCTCCAGTTCCTGGGCCAGCCGCTCCATGTTGCTCCGGACCTCGTCGCGCAGGCGCTTCTTTTCCAGTGATGCGCCGACGCGCGCGCGGAGCAGCGTCGGATTGAACGGCTTGTTGAGGTAGTCCTCGGCGCCGAGCTCGATGCAGCGGATCACGCTCTCGATCTCGTCGAGCGACGAGATCATGATGATAGGAATGTCGCGCAGCGCCGGCGTGGCCTTCACCTGCTCGAGCACCTCATAGCCATTCATGTCGGGCATCATGATGTCGAGCAGGACGAGATCGAACGGCTGCGCCTTCAGCTTCTCGAGCGCCTCCCGCCCGTTGGTCGCTATCGTGAGGTTCTTGTAGCCCTCACGATCGAGACGGCGCGTCAGCGTGTAGCGATTGTCCTCATTGTCGTCGACGACCAGAAGTGCAGCCTCGATCGCGGTCACGACACGCGGCCTTTCGTGACGAGGGCCTGGATCTTTGCGATCAGACGGGCGATCTCCACCGGCTTGGTGTCGAAGTCGTCGCAGCCGGCGTCCAGCGCCTGTTCGCGGTCGCCGGTCATGGCGTGAGCGGTGAGGGCGATCACGGGAATGTGCCGGGTCCCTGCGCCGGCCTTGATGCGGCGTGTGGCCTCCCAGCCGTCGAGCACCGGCAGGCTCATGTCCATCAGGATGACCTCGGGCTGCTCGGTCGCGGCCATCGCGACGCCCTGGGCTCCGTCGGAGGCGACCAGCACGGTGTAGCCTTTGCGCGTCAGCCGGCTTTTGACGACATAGACGTTGTCTTCGTTATCTTCCACATAGAGGACCTTGGTCATGGCACGGCAACGTTCTCCCCGCGGCGGCGTTCGATGCATCGGTCGAGGACGTCGCGAACGTCGCCCAGCAATTCGTGCCGATCGCGCTTCTGAAGGATGCGCTCGATTCCAACGTTCAGGCGCGTGCGGTCGTCGTCCGTCAGGTCCTTGGCGGTCAGGACCAGTGCGGGGATGTCGCGCCATGCGCCGTTGCTGCGCAGCGCGTCGAGCAGCTCGAAGCCGTCCATTTCCGGCATCAGGAGATCGACGACGATCACGTCGGGCCGCGCCTCCGCAAGGCGCGCCAGCGCGACGCGGCCGTTCTCGGCCTCCGCCACCTGCCAGCCGTTCTCGTGGAGCACGCGGCGCAGACCGGATCGCATGGTGTCGTCATCGTCGACGACCAGCACACTCCGCCCGGCCGACTGGCATATGGCGCGCAATACGCCCGCGAGCGCGCTCCAATCGACCGGTTTCACCATGTAATCGGCGGCGCCCAGCGAATAGCCGCGGTTCTTCTCGTCCACGATCGTCATCAGGACGACCGGAATGCCGGCGGTTGCGGGGTCGCCCTTGATCGCGGCCAGCACGGTCCAGCCATCGAGATCGGGCATCATGACATCCAGCGTGATTGCGGCCGGCTGCAGCTCGCGCGCGAGCCGAAGTCCCTCCCGTCCACCGTTAGCCGTCGTCACGGCAAACCCTTCGCGCCTGAGAAAATGCGTTGTCACGTCGCGCACCGAGTCCTCGTCGTCGATCACCAGAATCAGCGGAGCCCGGTCGATAGATCTGGCGCGGGGCGTAGGCTGAGGAGTTGCCGGCTGCACCGGCGCCGCTGACGATGTCCCGCCGGCCGGCAAGCGGATCGTGAAAGTCGAGCCTTTACCGGGTTCGCTTTCGACCGTGATGTCGCCGCCCATCATCTGGCAGAAGCGCCGGCTGATCGCGAGCCCGAGCCCTGTGCCGCCGTATTTGCGGGTGGTCGAGGCATCGGCCTGGACGAAGTCCTGAAACAGCCGTCCCTTCTGCTCGGCGGTCAGGCCGATGCCGGTATCGGCGACGGCGATCACGATCCACTCGCCGGTCTCTGCAACGGCGCGATCGACGCTGATGGTGATGGTGCCGTTCTCGGTGAACTTGGCCGCGTTGCTGACGAGATTGAGCAAGGCCTGGCGGATGCGGGTCTGGTCCGCACTCATGACCCCGATGTCGGCGGGGCATTCCAGCCTGAGGGCGTTGTTGTTCTTCGCGGCGAGCGTTCCGACCGTGTGCACGACGTCCTCGACGACGGAGGCGATGGCGAACGACCCGACATGCAGGTCCATCTTTCCGGCCTCGATCTTCGACAGGTCGAGGATGTCGTTGATGACAGCCAGCAGATGGCGGGCCGCGCGGACGACGCGGTCGAGCGGCTCGAACTCGTCTTCGCGGTTGGCGTCGCGCGCATCCTCCTGCAGCATCTCGGTGATGCCGATGATGGCATTCAGCGGCGTGCGCAATTCGTGCGACATGTTGGCGAGAAACTGCGATTTGTGCTGGCTCGCAAGCCTGAGCGCGTCTTCGGCGCGTCGCCGCTCGATGACGCGTCCGAGCTGACTGCCGACATGGGCCATGATCGTGAGCTTGGCATCGTCGGGTTCTGCAGGCTCGTCGGAAAAGAACTCCATGACGGCGGCGACCTCGTCCCCGACCAGCACCGGGAAGGCGAAGGCAGCGCGCAGTCCGCAGTCGAGTGCTGCCTTCGACCGAGGAAAATTGTCGTCCTTGGTCACGTCGACGATCCAGGCAGGCTTCCTGCCCTCGAGCACGCGACCCGGCAGGCCGGTCCCGGGCGCAAACGTCAGGGCCTCGCTGACGTCGCGGAAGGCCTTGTAGCGTTCCGGATGATCGAGATGCCACAGCTTGGTCGACAGCAGCGCGCCCGCCGGGTCCGTGAGATGAACGTGACCGACTGGCCACCGCGTATGGGCGCACACGCCATCGAGCGCGGTTCGCATCGCGTCGTCCACCGTTGAAGCCTCGTTGGCGGCGACGGTGATCAGCTGCAGCAGCTCGATCTCCTTCTTTTTGGTGTAGAGCTCACTGAGCGCTCTCTCGGCAATCGCCTCGCTTTCAGCGCGCGCCCGCTGCTCCCGATCGAACCGCTTCTTCAGCCGGGCAAGCTGGGCATCGGCATCACCGAGGTTGTCCATGCGTCAGGCCCCCGGTTTCCTGACGGCCACGCGCAGTACGCAGCGGTGATCGCCGCGGTTCATGCATTCCGGCTGATCGAGCGAAACCTCTTCGGCGTAGTAGCCGGCGGTTGCCTCGATGAAGCCTTCGGCGAGCGCGCAGAGCTTGCGCGGCGAGCTGTAGTGCATCACGAGAACGTCCGAGGAGGAGGTGTCGTAAGTGAACACCGGCACATCGGCGCCCGGATACAGTTTGCGCACCTCGGAGTGGATGACGTCGTTGAGGGTCAGAAGAAACGGGCGTGTCGACTTGTGGGCCGTGAAGAAATTCGGATGCTTTTGCGCCAGCAGCGGCAAGGCGTTGCGGCCGAACCAGCGAACGACGTCGTCGGCGGGCAATTTGAGCGCCGCGGACGCCGCGCCGACCAGTCGCATCATCTCGTCGTCGGGGTAGTTGCCAAGCGAGGTATAGGCACCATCGGCTTCGGCCGCCTCGAGCAGTGCTTCCCAGGTATCGTCGCCGTAGTCGCGCCTGACCACAGCTTCCAGCAGATTGAACACGACTCCCTTCATTGCCGTTTCCTTTGCGCTCAGAAGTGAACTGGTCTCCTTGTCGGCGGTCTCGTTCCTGCGGCGGGGTCTGCCGACCGGGGCAGAGCGCGCTTGAGCTCGTGTTGCTGCTTGTGGCACGGCCTTGGCTGTGCCGGAGTTAAGCCGGCGCTGCCTCGCACGCGATAAATGCGGTTGTGTCTTGCTGCAATTGCCGTGGGGCCGGGTCTCGCGTCATGAACGCCTTGCGCCGGCCGACGGCCTTCACGCTGCAGCCCAATACGTGCGAAAATGCAGGACGACCAGCCATCGCTCCCTCCCGATCTTCCCAGGCGTTTTTTGTTGATCCTAGCCGAGATCGAGGGGCCCTGACCAGCGCCCGCGGGACTCGTCAACTGCTTGAGGGGAAGGATCCGGCGATCAGGCCCGCTGGAAGCTGCCGAACGCGCCGCGGTGAAACACCAGCGGACTGCAGGCGGCCTCGTCGCCGGAAAACACTTCGCCGAGGATGATGTCGTGGTCGCCGGCCTTGTGGACCGTGGTGACCCGGCAGCAGAGCTGCGCGGCGGTTCCCTGGATCAGCGGCAGGCCGTCCGCGCTGAACGCGATCGGCAGATCGTCAAACCGGCGCTTCAACGTCCCCGTGAAGCGCGAGGAGAGGGCGGACTGATGCAGTCCGAGAATGTTCACCGAGAACAGGCCGCGCTTGCGGATCGCTGCTCCAGTCGCGCTGCCCTCGTTGGTGCAGAACAGCAACAGGCAGGGCTCCAGCGACACCGAGGTCAGGGAATTGATCGTGACGCCGAACAGCTCGCCGTCGCACTCGGTCGCGACGATGGCGACGCCGGTCGGAAAGGCGCCCATGACGGAGCGGAAGCGGTCGGGATCGATGGTCTGCATGTTCACGTCAGACGGGTCCTCAAGGTTGCCGGAGCGGGTGATCCGCCGCTCCGGCGTGATGTCGTTCACCTGCGCAGCATGTGATAGCTGAGCTCGCCGGGGTCGGTCAGATCGGGCACCTTCCAGCCGTCGAGGTCGTATTCGGCCATGCAGTCCTCGGCAAAGCCCTTGAAGCGGTCGGCATTGCCTGACGCCTGCGCGCCGAACAGGCAGTAGCGGCGGATCTCCTCGGTCGAGCCGCCATAGTTGATCTCGTAGAGCTCGTGACGTCCGCCGAACTCGCTGCCGAGACAATCCCACAGCAGTTTGAGAAGTTTCACGCGTTCCTCGGCCTTGTAGCCGTTGGAGCCGCGCAGATAGCGATCGAGATAGGGACGGATCTCGCCGTTCCTGAAGTCGCTGGCATGGCTGTTGAGATAGATCAGGCCGGAGGCCACGGTCTGCTCGATCAGGTATTTCACCTTGGTGTAGGCCATGGTGGCGATGATCTGATAGGCGTTGCCGGGATCCATGTTCGGCAGCACATAGTCGCCGATCCACGGCTTTGGATCGCGCACCATCGCGTCCGACAGGCTCCAGAACAGATTGCGCCAGGCGATCACCTCGCCGACATTGGCCTGCACGCCGCGATAATCCTTGGTGCCGGCGGCTTCCGTCGCCTTGAGCAGCAGCCCGCTGATGAAGTCGAGCTTGACCGCAAGGCGGGTGCAGCCGTGCACCACGAAGCGCGGCAGGAAGCCGGTGCGCGGGAAGAAGTTGTTGGCCTTCTCGATGTCGCCGTAGACGAAGACGTTCTCCCAGGGCACCAGCACCTTGTCGAGAATGAACACGGCGTCGTTCTCGTCGAGCCGGCTCGAGATCGGATAGTCGAACGGGCTGCCCATCACGCTCGCGCTCATCTCATAGGAGGTGCGGCAGATGAACTTCACGCCGGGCGCGTTGGTCGGCACCATGAACACGACCGCGAACTTCTTGTCCTGCAGCGGGATCAGGCCGTGATGCGCGACGAAGGTGTAGTTGGTCAGCACCGAACCGGTCGCCACCACCTTGGCGCCCGACACGATGATGCCGGCGTCGGTTTCCTTCTCGACATGGCAGCAGACGTCGGCGACTTCGTTCGGCGGACGGTCGCGATCGACCGGCGGGTGGATGATCGCGTGGTTGATGAAGGGCACGCGCTCCTGGCTGAACTTGTACCAGCGCTTGGCATTGTCCTGGTACGGCTCGTAGAAGTCGGCATTGGCGCCGAGGGTGGCGAGGAATGCCGCCTTGTAGTCCGGCGCGCGGCCCATCCAGCCATAGGTGATCCTGGCCCATTCGGCGATCGCGCTGCGGCCGGCGAGCAAGTCGTCCATCGTCTTCGGCGCCTTGAAGAAGGCGTGCGTCATGCTGCCATTGCCGGTGTCGGTCGGCAGCAGCAGTCTGTCCTTGCGCTTGTCGTCATGCAGCGCGTCGTAGAGGCGGGCAACCATCCGCGCGGTGTTGCGGAACGCCGGGTGCGTGGTGACGTCCTTGACCCGTTCGCCATAGATGTAGACGGCGCGATCGTCGCGCAGCGAGTCCAGATATTCCGCGCCGGTTTGCGGGCGGCTGACCTTGACGTTGCCGGTGTGCTCCGGCGTCGCCGCCGCGCTCTGCGCCTTGCCTGACATCGCGTATCTCCCCTCCAGCTATGTTCGATTATCGAACTTGTGTCCGTATTCCGAACTTATTGCAACGATACGGCGACCCCCGCGGCTTGGCAAGGGAAGGCTTGGCAAAGCGGGGCTGGGGAAGGCGGATCAGACCGTCATGGCGGCAAGCTGCTCCGCGATACGGTTGAGCTCGGGAAGAAAGCGCTCGCGCATCTCGTTGCGGGTCGTGCGGGTCGAGTGCGTCGACAGATTGATCGCGCCAACGGCCTGCCCACTGCGGTCGAGCACCGGCACCGCGAGCGCGCGCAGGCCGCGCTCGAGCTCCTCGTCGACGATTGAGAAGCGCTGGGCGCGGTCGGCGCGGATGCGATCGAACAGCGCCTGGAGGTCGGTGATGGTCTGCGGCGTGTAGGCCTCGATGCGCTGTGCCCGCAGCCGCCGCCAGATCTCGGCCTCATCGAGATAGCCGAACATGATCCGCCCGAGCGCGGTATGCAGCGCCGGCAGTCGGCTGCCGACCGACAGCGCCGCCGACATGATCCTGCGGGCCGGCACCCGCGCGACATAGACGATATCGTTGCCTTGCAGGATCGCCGCCGAGCAGGATTCGCCGAGCCGCTCGCTGAGCTCGCGCATCAGCGGCAGCGCGCGATCGATCCAGCTTTGCGTCGACAGATAGGCGAAGCCGAGGTCGAGGATCTGCGGCGACAGCGAGAACGTGCGTCCGTCCTGCTCGACATAGCCGAGCAGAGTGAGGGTGCGCAGCACGCGCCGCGCGGTGGCCCGCGACAGATCGGTGATCTCGGCCGCCTCCGACAAGGTCATGGTCGGCCGCTGCCGGCCGAACGCGCCGAGCACCGCGAGGCCCTTGGCGAGGGTGGTCATGAACTCCTTGTCGTCCGGATTGCTCTTGTGGGGTGGCGGAGCTTGGCTCATGCCGCGGTCTGTAACTCCCTGTGTTGACTCCCTTGGGCCTCTGACGGAGACTGGTCGACATACGAACGTATGTTCGAATATCGAACGCCGGCCCGTGTGTCAATCGATCCACGATGGCAATCCGGCGCATCCAGAGGGGAGGACGCGCAGATGACCTGCCACAAGACCAGTTCGACTCATCGTCATTCCATCGACCGCCGCACGCTCCTGAAATACTCGGCCGCGACCGGCGCCGCGCTGTCGGTCGGATTGAAGGCGCCGGCGATCGCCCAGACGCGCGCGATCAAGCTCGGCTATGTCTCGCCGATCACCGGGCCGCTCGCCGCCTTCGCCGAAGCCGACAACTTCATCATCGCCAATTTCAAGGACGCCGCGAAAGCGGGCATCAAGATCGGCAGCGCCACCGTGCCGGTCGAGGTCGTCCTGAAGGACAGCCAGTCCAATCCGAACCGCGCCGCGGAAGTTGCGAAGGATCTGATCGTCCAGGACAAGGTCGACCTGATGCTGGTCGCCTCGACGCCGGAAACCACCAACCCGGTCTCGACCCAGTGCGAGATCGAGGAGGTGCCCTGCATCTCCACCGTCGCGCCGTGGCAGCCCTGGTTCATCGGCCGCCAGGCCAATCCCGCCGGCGGGCCGCCGGCCTGGAAGGGTTTCAATTACACCTATCACTTCTTCTGGGGGCTCGAGGACGTCATCGCCGTCTTCACCAACATGTGGGGCCAGGTCGCGACCAACAAATCCGTCGGCGGGCTGTTTCCGAACGACGGCGACGGCAATGCCTGGGGCGACAAGGTGGTCGGCTTTCCGCCCGTGCTGGAGAAGGGCGGCTACAAGCTCACCGATCCCGGCCGCTACCAGAATCTCACCGATAATTTCTCGGCGCAGATCGGCGCGTTCAAGACAGCGAATTGCGAGATCATCACCGGCGTGGTGCTGCCGCCGGATTTCACCACGTTCTGGAAGCAGGCCTTGCAGCAGGGTTTCAAGCCCAAGGTCGCCTCGATCGGCAAGGCGATCCTGTTTCCGGTCGCCGTCGAGGCGCTCGGCAAGGACGGCCACAATCTGTCCTCGGAGGTCTGGTGGTCGCCGAACCATCCGTTCAAGTCGTCACTGACCGGCATGAGCGCCAAGGATCTCGCCGCTGCCTATCAGGCCGCGACCAAGAAGCAGTGGACGCAACCGATCGGCTTCATCCACGCGCTGTTCGAGGTTGCGGTCGATGTGCTCAAGCGCGCGCCCGACCGCGACGGCAAGGCGATCGCGACGACGATCGCCGCCACCAATCTCGACACCGTCGTCGGCAAGGTGCAGTGGGGTGGCGCCAATCTGCCGCCGTTCGCCGCGAAAAATGTCGCCAAGACGCCGCTGGTCGGCGGCCAGTGGCGGTTCAAGGACGGCAAATACGATATCGTCATCACGGACAACAAGACGGCGCCGGCGATTCCCGTCGGCGGCCAGATGGAGGCCATCGCCTGATCGCGCTGGCGCTTTGACATCGCATGCTGCTGGACGTCGCCGGCCTGAAGAAAAGTTTTGGCTCGATCGTCGTTGCCGATGATCTCGATCTGTCGATCGCCCCTAGCGAGGCGGTCGGCATCATCGGGCCGAACGGCGCCGGCAAGACCACGCTGTTCAATCTGATCAGCGGCGGACTTGCGCCGGCGGCAGGCCACATCCGCTTCGAGGGCCGCGACCTCGCCGGCGTCCCGCCGCAGGGGCGCTGCCGCGCCGGGATCGCGCGCACGCATCAGATTCCGCTGCCGTTCGAAAAGCTCACCGTGTTCGAGAATCTCCTGGTCGGCGCGGTCTACGGCCGTCAAAAGTCCGAGCGCGAAACGGCGCAGTCTTGCGGCGAGATCCTCGACCGACTCGGCCTGCTCAAGCGGGCCAATGCGCCGGCCGGCACCCTGACGCTGCTGGAACGCAAGCGCCTTGAGATGGCCCGCGCGCTCGCCACCGCGCCACGGCTGCTGCTGCTGGACGAAATTGCTGGCGGCTTGACCGAAGCCGAATGCGGCGAGCTTGTCGCCACTATCCGCGACATCCGCAAGACCGGAGTTGCGATCCTGTGGATCGAGCACGTCGTTCACGCGCTGCTCGCCGTGATCGATCGCCTGGTTGTGCTCAATTTCGGGCGCAAGATCGCCGAGGGCGTGCCGCGCGAGGTGATGGCGCGGCCCGATGTGCACCAGATCTACATCGGCATCGAGGCTTGAGGCATGCCGATCCTGCAGACGCGCCAGCTCACGGCCTTCTATGGCGACTTCCAGGCGCTCTACGGCATCGACACCACGCTCGATGCCGGAGAGACCGTCGCCATCATCGGCGCCAACGGGGCAGGGAAGTCGACCTTCCTCAAGGCGGTCGCCGGCCTCATTCATGGTGCGGCCGACAGCGTGCTGCTCGACGGCGCGCCGATCGGCGCGCGCGCCGCCGCCGACATCGTCAGGCTTGGCGTTGCGCTGGTGCCGGAGGGCCGCCGGCTATTTCCCTCGCTCACCGTGGAGGAGAACCTCCTGATCGGCCGCTACGGCCGCAAGATGGCGGGGCCGTGGACGCTCGATCGCGTCTACGGACTGTTTCCTGTGCTCAAGGCGCGCCGCCATTCGGCAACGCCGACCTTGTCGGGCGGACAGCAGCAGATGGTCGCGATCGGCCGCGCCCTGATGTCCAACCCGCGCGTGCTGCTGTGCGACGAGATCAGCCTGGGCCTCGCGCCAATCATCATCGCGGACATCTATGCCGGCCTGCCGCAGATCAAGGCGGAGGGCACCAGCGTGGTCCTGGTCGAGCAGGACATCGTGCAGGCGATGAAGGTCGCCGATCGGGTCTACTGCTTCCAGGAGGGCCGGCTGTCGCTGACCGGCCGCCCGCGCGATCTGACGCGCGAGCAGATCCACCGCGCCTATTTCGGTTCGTGACATGACCGGCTGGATCGATGCGCTAATTCAAGGTGTGCTGCTCGGCGGGCTCTACGCTCTGTTCGCGGCGGGGCTGTCGCTGATGTTCGGCGTGATGCGGCTGGTCAATCTCGCCCATGGCGACCTCATCGTGCTGGCCGCTTTCGCGATCCTCGTGATCGCGGGCAAGCTCGGCCTCGATCCCTTTGTCGCGGTGCTGGTGGCGATCCCGATCCTGTTCGTCATCGGATTTGCGCTGCAATACGTGCTGCTGAACCGGACGCTCGGGCGCGACCTGCTGGCGCCGCTGCTCGTCACCTTCGGCCTGTCGATCATCATCCAGAACGGGTTGCTGCAGCTGTTCTCCGCCGACAGCCAGCGGCTGCGCGCGGGAGCGATCGAGACGGCGTCGATCCCGCTCGGCGGCGGCATCGCGGTCGGGGTCGTGCCGCTGCTGACACTGCTGTCAGCGATCGCCGTGATCATGTTCCTCAATCTGATCTTCTACCGCACCCCGATCGGCCGCGCCTTCCGGGCGACCTCGGACGATCTCGAAGTCGCCCAGCTCATGGGCATCGACATCAACCGTGTCTTTGCGACCGCCATGGCAGTCGCCTTCGTCGTCATCGCGATCGCGGCGCTGTTCCTCGGGTTGCGCGCCAATTTCGATCCGACCATCGGACCGGCGCGCCTGCTCTATGCGTTCGAGGCCGTGATCATCGGCGGTCTCGGCAGTTTTTGGGGGACGCTCGCCGGCGGCATCGTGCTCGGGCTCGCCCAGACCATCGGCGCGCGGATCGATCCGGAGTGGCAGATCCTGGCCGGGCATCTTGCCTTCCTGGTGGTTCTCGTGATCAGGCCGCGCGGCCTGTTTCCCCGCGCACAGGACTGAAGCGATGGACGACACCGCAGCCGGTCCATCCCATAGCTTTCGCATCAAGACGGCCGGCCGCGGCTCGCACGCGGCCCTGGCCGCCGTCATCGTCGCGCTGCTGGTGCTGACGCTGCTGCCGCTGTTCGCGGGCCGCACCCTGATCCAGGATTTGATCTTCCTGTTCTACATGCTGGCGCTGGCGCAGTGCTGGAACCTGCTTGCGGGCTATGCCGGCCTGATCTCGGTCGGCCAGCAAGCCTTTGTCGGCCTCGGCGGCTATCTCTTGTTCGCGCTCACGCTGATCGGCGGTCTCAATCCGCTGCTGGCGATTCCGCTCGCCGGTGTGATCGCGGCGCTGTTCGCATTGCCGACCGCGCTGGTCGTGTTCCGCCTGCGCGGCGCCTATTTCGCGATCGGCACCTGGGTGGTGGCCGAGGTCTATCGCCTGACCTTCGCACAAATCAAGCCGCTCGGCGGCGGCACCGGAACGTCGCTCACGCCGGCCGTCACCTCGTCGGTGCCCGGCATCGAATGGGTCAAGGCGCTGCTGGACGTGCGCGCCCCCGCGGCACGCGACATCGTCTCCTACTGGATTGCGCTGGCGTTGCTGGCGGCGACGCTCGCGGCCGTCTATCTGATCCTGCGCTCGCGCCGCGGCCTTGCGCTCGGTGCGATCCGCGACCACGAAGCGGCTGCGGCGAGCCTCGGCGTCGACATCTATCGGGTCAAGCTCGCCGTCTATGTCGCAACCGCCGCCATGACCGGCATGATCGGCGCGCTGATCTATCTGCAGAAAGCCCGGATCTCACCCGATGCCGGCTTCGCGGTGCTGGACTGGACCGCCTATGTCATCTTCATCGTCGTGATCGGCGGCATCGGCACGATGGAGGGGCCGGTGATCGGCGCCATCATCTTTTATCTGATGCAGCGCTATCTCGCCGATTTCGGCGCCTGGTACCTGATTCTCCTCGGTACGCTCGGCATCCTCGTCATGCTGTTCGCGCCGAAAGGCCTCTGGGGCCTGATCGCCGAGCGCTGCGATGTGACGCTGTTTCCGACGCGGCGCCGGCTGATCGCCGAGGCCCGGCCGAAACGCTAAGCGCGATGAGATCAGGTTGGATCATCATCGCGCTTTGGCTTCTTGTTTGAGCATGATCTTCTTCGGAAAACCGCTGCGCACTTTTCCGGATCATGCTCTAGTCGGCGGGAGCGTAGCTGATGATACGACCAGCTTGCGATGCGTTGCGTTCGGGACTCCCTGCGGCATTCAACAGCTCTTCCAGCCAGGTTTCGCCCCGGAAGCTGCGATACTGCTCGGCACGCAATCGATCGGCCAAGCGTCCGGCCGGGAGCACGACGTCGTCGTACGTCATCACGGCGTCCTTCGCGATATCGCGTTTCAGCCGGCAACCCTCCACGAGGCCTTCCGGCAAGTAGCGGCGGGCGCACATCTCGTCGCTGTTCACCGCCTCGCCATACGTCATGTACATGCCGTAGTCGTCGAGGATTTCGCCCGCCTTCAGGTCGCGCTTGGCGACGGCGCAGACCTCGACCACGGGACCGCCGAGCGGCGTGGTGGTCGGATCTCTGAACAGAAAAGCCCGCGCAATCGCGTTCGGGGCTTCGAAATGCACCAGATGATAGGGGATGAAGAACGAGTAGAGCAGCCCTGGCCCCATCTTGTACAGCTCGAGGTAGTGCCGCTGCTTCGGATCGGGGTGCTCGGCGAGGCAATAGACCTTGGTCAGCGGCGTCCCCACCACGTAATCGATCACGCCGCCGAGCCCGCGCAGCTCGTCGATGTCGTACAACCTCGCCGATCTTGAGCACGTCGCCGGTGTATTGCCGTCCGCGTGACATGCCGCGCGTGCGCACCTTGAAGCCGGTCGCGTTGGTCACGATGCTCTGCTCGAAGCTGATCTTGGTGCCGTCGGCGAAGCTCGTCACCATCGCGGGGTTCTGTCCCCAGCGTTCGGCAAAACCCTTTTGCGTGGTCGGGTCGGCGATGCCCCACCTTGGTAGCGGGCGATGCCCCATCGAAAGCCCGGAACTAGGGCGGCAGTCGCCGCCGCAGCTGCAGAGAACGCGATCATCCTCGATCTTCTGCGGGATTTTCTGCGACCTATGGCAGCGCTCCCGGCTGCCCCGCCACGCGGGCCAGTCAGCCGGCTACGGACAATGCCGCGGCTTGCGCCTGTTCGGAACTAGTTGAGGTGGTCGATAGCTCCTCAAGCCACCCACTTCTTTGATGAGTTCCGCATCAAGGGCGAGCCGCGCAGCTTTCTGCAGGCGACGAAAGGGTATGTCAGCGCGATCTGCCATTTCCAGTAGGCTGTGTTTGCCGTCAGCCAGGTTCAGAACCCACAAGAGCTCCATTTGACTGGCGCCGCCGGCCTCCTTTTGCCCTGCAATCGCCCGATATAGTCCGCGCCGCCCGAGTTGGGGCTCACCTCTTCCGTCGGTTCTTACGTAGGTGCGGTTCGCGTCTAGCAGGTCGAGCAAAGTAGCCACCACCGCATAGGATTGATCGAGTGCTTCGGGTCTCACAAAATCGGGATTGTCTGCCGATGTGTGGTACTCCGGGAAAGTCCCGTGAACGCTGCGCATCAAGCAGCCCATCGGAAGGTCAAAGGCCGGTGAACAAAATTGTCGTTCGTCATAGCCATATGGATTGAACGCCATGATTTCGTGCGGATGACCTGAATGGTGGAGAACATGCGCCATGGCACCGTCTATCGATGCGCCGCTCCGGCTCTTTTTGTAGTGAAAGCGACCACGATCGCCGACACACGTAAGTACCAAGCCATGGCAAATTCTATCGAGACGGCTCTCGTTGTGTGCGAGCCAGGTGATTGCGCCTATCGTTGCTGGAATGAATAAAAAGCGGTAGCTCAATCGTCGCTCGCGCTGCGCCTGTCGCAGTGCCAGCGCTAGAGCTACGGCAATTCCGGAAAGATTATCGTTCGCCAAACTCGGGTGGCAGATATGAGCGGTAATCAGCACCTCGTCCGACAGCTCGCCAGGAAGAAACAACTCCCCGTAGGTAAGCGACCCCGGCGAAAGATCGCTGTCGATGTCGATGCGGTAAGATTCGTCCTGCATCGCTTGCCAAAGATTGTCCGTCATGCAGAAGCCCCAATCGTCGGCAAAATATCCGGTACGATAGGGAATAAGCTCGGGCTGGTCGGGAAGCGTATGGACGTGTTGCGCAAGCTCAGCGCGGCTGACCTCCTTGTGAATCGGCTTGCTGTAACCTACGACGTGCAGGTTGTTGTCCGCAAAATTAACGAGACAGCGACCGTCGAGTGATCTAATCGTAGCGCTCCGAATATTCCATTCCAGCGGGACTTCCCAATCAAGCACCGCAGTGCCACTAGGAACTTCTCTGATCTCCAATTGACTATGTCGAGCCAAGATCGCCAGCGTTTTGCGAACGCCGGCGCCGGTAATGCTTCGATTAATCGGAAAAAGCTCCCGAACCAAACCGTGAAGATCGATGGGGGGAGCCTCCACTGAGTTGGATAGGTTTTTCCTTACCGACATGAGCTGCTCGCTCCCTTGACCGGAAATTCGGCCAGCATCATAGCGGACAAACCCTCGTGCGCAGCGGGTAACTACACGGCAGCATGCCTTCCCTAGTCGAGGGGTTTGAGCATGGGCCGTAGATACAGATCGGTAATTTCTGCCGTTCTCCCAATAGTGAGCGCGAACAGCACCGCTTCAGCGACGTCCTCCGGTTGCAGCATTCGATCTGGATCATATCGTTTACCGGAGATTTCGTGAAGGTCGACTTGCCTTTGAGTTGCGGTGGTGCCGGGAAAGATCGTCGTCACCCTAACTCCGGCTTCATTGACCTCGTCCCGCAAAGCGTTCGCGATCGATCGCATCGCTTGCTGGGTGGCTGCGTAAGTACCGCGGCCGTCGGTTTTACTTGCGCGGGTTATCGATGAGTTGACAAAAACAATCTGTCCGGATGCTGCGCGCAAGGAACGCAGCAAGAGCTGGGTCAAGATGTAAGGTCCACGAACGTTTGTCACATACTGCGCGTCAAAGTCAGCCACGGGCGCAGTTTCCGTCCTCCCTAATTTTATTATTCCTGAGGAATGGATCAATGCATCGATCCGAGCAAAATCGGCTTGTATCTTCTTAGCAAGTTCCTCCAGCTGCGCATCATCAGTCATATCGCACGGATAAGCCGATGCGAGGGAGCCACACTCCATCGCGAGTTTCTCAAGAACTGACTGGCGCCGCCCGATCAGAACAACCCTTGCTTTGGAACGAGCGAGAACTGAGGCTGTCGCACGCCCAATGCCGGAACTTGCACCTGTGACCAAGGCCGTCATGTTCTCCAGGGATCTGGACATCAAAATTCCCCTTGGACATTGCCGGGCCAAAACCTGTTCCGAGGCCAGCTGCGAACCCACCACCATCATGGAGACATCTTTCGACTGGCGCCCCGAAGCCTACCCTTGAAACGGTGCCACACCAGCTAGTTCTCGATGAATGCCTTCGGCCCCGGCACAATGAATCGGCCTCCCCATGACTTGATTGCCGACATCTGATCCTTGATCTCATCCTTCAGATTCCAAGGTAAAATCAGAACGAAATCAGGTTTTGCCTCAAAAATCGCCTCGGGGGGAAAGATTGGAATGCGAACGCCCGGCAGATACCGCCCCTGTTTTGACGGCGCACGATCCACCGTGAAGTCAAGGAAGTCGCTCCCGATTCCGCAATAATTTAAAAGCGTCACGGCTTTGGCGGGCGCGCCGTATCCTACGACCTTCTTGCCGTCACACTTCAACTCAATGAGGAGTTCGAGAAGATCGCGCTTGGTCGCTTTGACCGATTCACTCCAGGCGACGTAGGTAGCGTCGTCATCAAGACCGTAGGCCCGCTCATCCGCGAGAACCTGCGCCACGCGAGAAGTTTGCGCATGATTGGACTGCGCATGACACACAAAAAACCGAATGGATCCACCGTGGGTCTTGAGCAATTCGACATCGAAGACGCGCAAGCCGGCGGCTGCGAAGATGCGTTGTCCGGCAATCAACGACAAATAGGAAAAATGCTCATGATAGATGGTGTCAAATTCATGCAGCTGCATCAGTCTAAGGAGGTGCTGTACTTCGAACGTGGCCACGCCCTCCGGGGCGAGTAATATTCTCACACCAGACACGAAATCATTGATGTCTGGCACGTGCGCTAGAACGTTGTTTCCAGTAATCAAATCCGCGGTCCAGCCCTCGCTGACCAATTTGTGTGAATAGGCCTCGCCGAAAAATTCAATGCGCGTGTCGATGCCTTTTGCCAGGCCGGCCAGCGCAACACTTTCGCATGGTTCGATACCCAGGCACTTGATGCCTTTTGCCATCGAGTACTGCAGCAGATAGCCGTCGTTCGACGCAATCTCGACATGGCGGGAGGCGGCAGCGAGGCCGAAGCGCCTGGTAACATCCTCAACATAGGTTTGAGCGTGGTTCAGCCACGAGCTCGAATGCGAGGAGAAGTACGCATAGTCGGCGCGAAATATTTTGTCTGCCGCCAGCAGATCGAGGGTCTGGACCAGGCGGCAGTCGCGGCAGACCAACACCTTGAGCGGATAGAACGGTTCGGCCTTCGCGCAATCCGCCGGGTCGACATAGTCGTTGGCGACAGGCGAGAGGCCGAGGTCGACGAGTGTCAGCGTCAGCTTCGACCGACAATGGCGGCATTTGGGTTCGGTCCCGGCGACTGTTGGCAGATTCAGATTCATAGGTGCTTCTCCGAGCAATCTGACATCGTGCGATGCCGCCCTCTGCAGCCGCTCAACTCTCTCGCAGATTCTGCGCTGTGTTCGCAGAAGTCGTCACGCGGCCGACTTTGCAGGCGACATCCTGCGCTCAATTTCGTCCTCGACTTCACGCAATGGGCGGAACGCCTGATCCCTTGATGAGATCACGGAGACAGGTAGCGGCCATCTGAGCCCCAGCCACGGATCGTCGTAGGGAAGCCCGCCTTCAGCGCCCGGCGTATAGAATTCGCCCATCTGGTAGGTCGTGTCCGTGTTGTCGAGCAGCACCTGATAACCGTGCGCGAAGCGCTCGGGCACATAGAGCGCTGTCATATTGTCCTCGTTCAACTCGATAGAGATATGCTCCAGGTAGGTCGAGCTCTCGGGTCGCAGGTCGACGATGATATCGAGAATGGCGCCACGCGTGCATCGAACCAGCTTGCTCTCTGCGGCGGGTGGATACTGAAAGTGCATACCCCGCAGGGTGCCTTTCCGTGCGTTTGAGGCAACGTTGGCCTGCGCGATCACGGCCTTCAGCCCATGGTCGCGAAACTCCTTCTGACAGAAGGCCCGCGCGAAGAAGCCCCGCTCGTCCTTCATGCGGTCGAGATCGATGATGTAGGCGCCCTTAAGCTTCGTCTCGGTGAAGATCATTGGTTGCCTCCCTCTAGCCGCTGGCAGAGACCAGCTTGCGCGCTCCGCGATCGGTTGTCCGGCGGTGCCTCAGATCCTCCGAAAGGATGCCGTCGGCGATCAGTTTCTGGATATGACCGATGCGCTGGTAGCGCGGCCCTTCGAATTCCTCGAGCGTCAGCGTCGATTGACGATAGGCATTGTAGAGTTGCTCGGCACCGCGGCGGGCATCCCATTGCGGCTTGAAGGCCGGCAGCAGTCGCGCGATCTTGTCGAAGTTGACGCGATAGGATCGCGTGTCCGGAGCTGCATCGGGAGCCGTCTCGAGCCGGCAGCCGGGGACTACGTCAGCGACGATCGCCGCAATATCGCGAATGCGGTAGTTGTGGGCGGTCTGGCCCACGTTGAATGCCTGGTTGAAGACAAGCTCGGTGGGCGCTTCGAGCGCCGCGATGAAGGCGCGCGAAATATCCTCGATATGGACGATCGGGCGCCAGGGCGAGCCATCCGATTTCAAGTAGATCAGGCGCTTGGTGACCGCCCAGGCGACCAGATTGTTGAGCACGATATCGAAGCGGATGCGCGGCGAGGCGCCGTAGGCGGTCGCCGGGCGCAGATAGGTCGGGCAGAAGCTGGCGTCGGCAAGCGGGGAAATGTCGTGCTCAGCGCCCACCTTGGATTCGCCGTAGGCGGTGACCGGATTAAGATCTCCGGTTTCATCGAGCATCGCTTCGCCGGCGCGGCCGTAATTGCTGCATGAGGACGCCAGCAGAAAGCGGCCGACGCCGGCCTGCTTGGCCAGCGTGGCGAGCCGGACGCTGCCGTGATGATTGATCTCGTAGGTGAGGGCGGGGCACAGATTGCCGAGCGGGTCGTTGGACAGCGCGGCCAGATGGATGATGGCATCGAGGCCCTCGAGGTCTGCGCAGACGACGTCGCGGACGTCCTTGCGGATATGCGGCACCGAGGCGATGCGGCCGCCGGCCTCGAAGGTGCAGTTGGCATAGAGATCGCTGTCGAGGCCGACCACGTCGTGACCGGAGCGCAGCAGAAGCGGAACCATGACGGTTCCGATGTATCCCAAATGCCCGGTTACCATGACCTTCATGATTTCACCTCTTCACTGCACCACGATCTTGCGCGCATGGAAGGCTTCGGCGAATCCGTCCGGCGCCCGGCACTCCGCACCGCGGAGCCGGGCCAGCCCCATGAAGGTCTGCGCGTCGAACCAGTCCTTGGCGCGCTGCGTGCCGAAATGGTCATGCAGCAGCTTTGCCTTGCGCTCCATCAGCGCGCGGCTGGCCGGGATGAACAGATTGGGCTGGCTCAGATCACCGTCCCATTTCGGAATCTCGTATTCGAGGATGGTGTGATCGCGAAAACTGTTCCAGGTCAGCGCAGAGACCTCCCGATGATCCTGATGCGCGTCGCCGCGCGTATGGCACAGGATCACGTCGGGGGAGGTGCGCGACTTCAGCTCCTCGAACCAGTTCTTGATCGCGGCGCCCTGGTATGGGAAATAGCCGTCGCGAAATTCCGCCAGCTCGATTGTCGATCTTGCCGCACCGGCCAGAAACGCCTGCGCCGAGGAGCGGGCTTCTTCGGCCCGCGGGCCGGCGGCGCTGAGCACGACCCAGTGCACGTCCAGGCGGACGCCGCGCTCGATCCAGCCCAAGATGGTCGCGCCGGCGCCGATTTCGATATCGTCCGAATGCGCGCCAATGCAGAGGAGGGAAAGACGCTGACCCGGCTCGGCGAGTGCGACCGGTTTCATCCGGCTTTCCTTTCGGCCTCGAACTGCGGCCGCCGCTGGGTCTGATTGAGCAGCCACGGCATCGTGCCCTTCTCGACCAGATCGTCGAGCACGTGCTTGTCCTTCAACGTATCCATCGGGCGCCAAAAGCCTTCGTGCTGGAAGGCCATCAGTTGGTCGGCTGCGATCAGCCGTCGGAACGGCGCCTCGACCAGCTCGTCGCCCTCCTCGATGTAGTCGAAGATCTCCTGGCGGAAGATGAAGAAGCCGCCGTTGATCCAGAGGTTGGCATCCTGGCTCGCGCGCATGCGCTCGACCTTGCCGTCGGGCAACATGTCGACCAGGTGCAGGCTGAACGACGGCCGCACCGCGGTGAAGCACGCGACCTTGCCGCTGGCGCGGAACACCCTGGTCATCTCGTCGAGATCGATATCGGACAGGCCGTCGCTGTAGTTGGCGAGGAACATCTCCTCGCCCGCGACATGCTGGCGGACCGCCCACAGCCGTTCGCCGATGTTGCGCCAGATCCCGGTATCGATCATGGCAATGCGCCAGTCCTGCTGCGGATCGCCGAGGATCTCGACCTGGCTGCCAAAGCCCTTGACGACGCAGTCGGCATAGGTCTGCGGCCGGAAGTTCAGGAAATATTCCTTGATGACGTTGGCCTTGTGGCCGAGGCACAGGATGAAGTCCTTGTGCCCGAACTGGCTGTAGTAGTGCATCAGATGCCAGAGGATCGGCTTGTCCCCGATCGGGATCATCGGCTTGGGGATACTTTCGGAGACGTCCCGAATCCGGGCCCCCAGTCCGCCGCAGAACAGCACCGTCTTCATCTCAGCGGCCTTTCCTCGTCTCGCCTCGATCGCGGACAGACGGAACCGCGCCTGCCGAAATCCGCGACGGCGGCCGTGCTTCATCAGCTGCGATTATGAGGGGTCAGCTCACCATGCACCGGCCAAAGCCTGTCGGTGGCGGTCCATGGTGTCAACGAAACGTCAGGGGTACTCCCGTTGGAATCGCGGCCCGTTTGTCTATTCAGAAAACGGTTCGTCTCGTTGGAGGTAGTCCCTTTGCCGCGCGGAGGTCGCCCCGAAGCGCCGCCCGTGTTGCCTTGCAATCCGCTAATAAAGTCGGCGATGACCGCCCCCACAAAGCTAAATCGCGAGAAACAGCCGGATCTCCAGTTCGATCACTCGGACTATCGCATCCATTATGACGACGTGGGCGCGAGCATGCTCCGGTCGGTCATCCGGCACGGAAGGCTTATCGCGCTTTTCGTTGCCCTGGGCCTGATGTTCGCTTGCATTCTGATACCGTTGCTGCCGCGCAAATACTCGGCGGAGGCGCTGATCCACCCGGATCTGCTCTCCGGCGAGCAAGGAAAGGTCGTGGCCCTGGCTAGCGTCGATGGGGCAGCGCTCGTCACCGGCGAGGCCCGTGTCCTTCGCTCCGATGCGATCCTGCGCGAAGCCGCGAAACGGCTCGGCGAAGATAGCAATGCGGCTCGGCCGAACTCGTGGCTGACACGCATGTCCGAGAGCGTCCGAATTGCCTGGTTCCCGGAAACCCGAAACCAGACGCCGTTCGATCGCGCGGTTGCGATGTTGCGCAACAAGCTCGTCATCATGAACGACACGCGTTCGTATCTGATCTCGATCTCCTTCACGTCCTCGTCCGCGGAGGAGGCGGCGCGGGTCGTCAACGCCGTCGTCGCCGAATATCTCCGCGACAAGGTCAGGCAGCGCAGGCAAAACAAGGTCGTTGCCGCCGAAGCCGAGCTGCGGCAACGGCAGGCGCTTTTCGGCGACAAGCATCCGAAGACCTTGCAGGCCCTGGACGACCTCGACGCCCAGCGGAAAGCATTGGCAGCCGTGACCAATGCGCTTGATGGCGATCAACTCGAGGTCGCCGACGACCAGAGCGTCAGACTGGCCGTGGCCAACCATACGCCGACCAGCCCCAGGGGCACTGTCATCTTCGGGCTGTCGATGCTGTTTGCCTTGCTCGCCGGCGTCGGCCTGGCAATTTGGCGTGATCGCAGGAAATTCGCACCTGCAGCGGGCTACCTGCCGCCTGGCAAGGAAACAGAGCGCAGGCGAACGCTCGCCTACCAGGCGCTTTCGCGATAGCGGAGGTTCCCGGATTCCGTTGCACACCGGATGGGTAGAGGGCAGTTTCCATGGCCGTCAGGCTTCTCATCACGAGAGCATCATGGACGCTCATTGACCAGGGCGTGGTGAGCCTCGGAAATTTCCTGCTGAACGTGCTACTCGCTCGCGCGCTCGGTGAGGAGGATTACGGGGAATTTGCGCTCTTTCTCGGTTCGATCTTTGTCCTGCGGACGATCGATTTTTCCCTGATCTCATATCCGCTGTCGATACGCCTCAGTGTTGCCAGCGACGAGGAGCGCCCCAGGCTGCTCGGGAACACGGTCCTGCTCACGGGGGTTCTGAGTCTCGGGCTGGCGGTGGTCATGGCGCTCGCAACCGAGCTGCTGGGAGTCGACAGTATCGTGCTGCCGGCGTGCCTCTGCTTCTTGTGCTGGCAGGCGCAGGAGACAACGCGGCGATTCCTGCTGGCCGAGTTCCGCTATCGCGCGGCAGTGGCAGGAGATGGCGCCGCTTATGTCGGACAGGCCGTGATCATAGCAGTCGTGGCCTGGCTTGACACCGTCACGCTCGCGACCTCGCTCTACATGATGTCGATAACCTTTGCGGTTGGCGCCATGATGCATGCGTCGAAGCTGCGATACGCCTGGCCGGATATTGCCGAAGCGCGACAGCTGGCTCGTGAATATGTCTCAGTCGGGAAGTGGTCTCTGGTCAACTACCAGCTCGTCCTCGCTCGCGTTCAGCTCCTTTCGTGGATGCTGGCAGCTTTCGCGGGCACTGCGGCTACCGCGTCGCTTCAAGCCGGTCTGAACATCGCCAATATGATGAACCCGATCATCTTCGGGATCGGCAACGCCATACCGCAGGTCACCGCTCATGCCTACCGTACCGGTGGTATCATCGGTGCCTCGCGCGCGGCCCTTGGTTATGTCCTCTTCGGCTTGAGCCCGATCCTGCTCATTGCCGTTGCAGGCATCCTGATGCCGGGGCTGCTCCTGCAGACTGTCTATGGTCCGTCGTCCCCCTATCTGGCGGTCGCCGGCGGTTTGCAGCTCCTCCTGATCGCCGGTGCGCTCGAATACATCGCGGAAATGATCAGCAAGACGCTGCTCGGCGTCGAAGCTGGCAAGCTTGCCTCCCTGGTAAATGTCGCAGGCGTTGTCACGGTAGCCGTGCTGGCCTTTCTGCTCATTGGTCCGTATGGCGTTTCCGGCGCCTGCCTCGCTCTCGTGATCGCCAACGTGGTGCGCACGACCTGCGCGCTGATTGCAATCGCCTGGCTGATCGCTACCGAACAATCTCGCGCGCCGGGGTGGGCCGCGAGTCCCACTCGCCCCGCCCGGATCGAAAAGATCGTCGGCGCCCCTGCTGAACAGTGAGGTCAAGGCGATGCCCCACGTATCAGCCGCGCTGTCCAGCACCTCGAGAAAGGGTTCTCGGGGGGCGCTCACCTGGGGCGACAGGTATCTCACTCTGCTTGCGATCGTGTTGCTGGGCTACGCATTGATGGGCAAGGGATTTGCCTATCTCGGCGTTCCGCCGCTCTATGTCGGTGAGATCGCCTTTCTCGCCGGCATCGCAATCTTCTTTCGGATAGGTACACTTGCCGGCGTATTCGTGACTCTGCCGGCCCTCCTGCTTGTCGTGCTGATGGTCTGGGTTCTGGCGCGCACCATCCCATTTGTTGGTCTGTATGGGCTCGAGTCCCTGCGCGACAGCGTGGTCGTGATCTACGGTTGTTTCGCCTTTTTCGTGATCGGTTTGCTGTTGCAGGATGCCCGCCGCATCAACACCTTGCTTCGCTACTTTGGAATTATGCTGCTGAGCTTCCCGGCCATCCCGGTAGGCTTCTGGCTGACGAAATACTGGGGAGATCACATTCCCCGGCTATACGGTTCGGTGCCGATCGTGGAGATCGGGGCGAGCGCGGTCGGAACGCATCTGGCGGGGGCCATGGTTTTCGTCCTGATCGGCTTTCGCAGGGTCTCATTGGTCTGGCTTCTCGTCTGGTTCATCACCCTCGCTTTGGTCGGTGCGACGACCCGGGGTGCGACGCTTGCCGTCATCGTGCCGGTTACGATAGCGATGCTCGTGCTCGGGCGGTTCCGCCTCCTGCTCACGACGATGGTGACCGCGATAGGTCTATTCGCCGTCCTTCTCACACTGGAGTCGACATTCGGAGAATACGAGGAGGCAAAGAATTCAATCGATCGTCCGGTCAGCGCGCACCAAATCATGGAGAACGCCCAGAGTCTGGTCGGACAATCTGGCCATCAAACGGAAGGGACCAAGCAGTGGCGGCTAAATTGGTGGGAGATCATCATCAATGATACCATTCGCGGCCCGAACTTCTGGACCGGCAGGGGTTTCGGAATCAATCTTGCCGTCGCCGACGGCTTCGCCGAAACGGGAAATTGGCGCAACGATCGGCCGCTCACGCGAAGTCCGCATAGCGTGCACATGACGCTGCTCGCGCGCGGCGGGGTTCCTGCCGTCGTTCTTTGGGCACTGATGCTGGTGTCATGGTTCGCGATGCTCGCAAGGTGGATCATCACCGCGCGCGCGCGCGGACATGAGGTGTGGAGCAATTTGCTTCTGTTCGTCTTCTGCTACGTGATGGCGATCCTCATCAACGCGAGTTTCGACGTTACCCTCGAAGGTCCGATGCAGGGCATCTGGTTCTGGTGCCTGTTCGGCTTCGGCATTGGATCGGTAATGGTTTATCGCGCCAAGTACCCTTACAAGACTGGGCGCGCATCGCGATGATGGCGTGGATACCATGTTCAACAGTGGTAAGGACGGGAGCTGCCGCGATAGCGATCTACGGCTTGTTGATACTGGCAGCCCTTGCTGGCGTCCGTCCTTTGTCTTGTCCACTCGGATCGATCGCGGTTGAACCCGGCAGCTCGATCCAGGCTGCGGTCGATCGATCAGGCGAGGGGGCGGTGCTCTGCTTGAAGAAAGGAGTTCACAGGGCGCAGGCCGTCCGACCGCGGGCGAGGCAACACTTTCATGGGGAAGGGGAGACTGTGCTGAATGGCAGTCTGCTGCTCGAGCGTTTCACGCGCGAGGAACGCTATTGGGTGGCGCGTAGCCAGCTTCAGCGCGTCGCCCAACACGGCGAATGTCTGCCGAGCGCACCCGCCTGTAACCACCCACAGGCAGTGTTCATGGATGACAAGCCGATGACCAGGGTGCCGAGCAAGGATGCGCTTGCAACGGGTGAGTTTTATGTCGATTACGCAAGCGGTCGGATTTTTCTCGTCGACGATCCGACGGTACACAAGGTCGAGGTGACGATCGCCGCATTCGCTTTTGAAAGCAGTGCGGCCGATGTGCTGATCGACAACCTCACGGTGGAGAAGTACGGCAGTCGCGCGCAAAAAGGCGCGATCCATGCCCGAGAAGGCCTGCGATGGGTCATCGAGAACTGTGTAGCGCAGCTCAACAGCGGTGCAGGAATCAGCGTCGGAACCGGCACACGTGTCCGTGGCTGCGATGTGCACCACAATGGCCAAATCGGCATCGAAGGCGAGGGCAAGGATATCCTCATCGATGGAAACCGCATCTGGTCGAATAATATCTACGGCTTCGATCCGGAGTGGGAAGCCGGTGGAGTCAAGATCGCCATCAGCAATGGCGTCACATTCCGTGGCAACCGCGTGACGGACAACAACGGCGTCGGACTTTGGTGCGATATCGAATGCCGGAACGTCCTGTTCGAGGACAATTTCGTGGAAAACAATCTTTACTCCGGCATCTTTCACGAGATTTCGTTCAATGCGGTGATCCGGCGGAACGTGGTGCGGCACAATGGCAGGGGAAGGGGCTGGTTCTGGTATGCGGATATCCTTGTGGCCGCCTCGGAAGGCGTCGAGGTGACTGGCAACACCGTCACCATCGAGCCTGGCGGATGCGGTATCATGCTGATCGATCAAGGACGCCGCAGCGAGAAAGGCGCGACTTACAAGACGAGCAACAACACAATTCATGCCAACGAAATGACATTCGAGGGCGCTCCCTGCGCAGGAGGCGCCTCGGATACCAAGCGCGGCGAAGAAAACTTTTCGATCATTTCCACTGGCAACAACCAGTTCGACGGCAATACATATCGCGTTCGCAGCACAAGCGGCCCAACTCGCTTCGTTTGGGGACGCGACGTTACCGACTGGGCCGGATTCCGGCGCAGGGGCCTCGAGCGGAATGGCCGGCTGCTGTTGGATGAATCTCCCGAAGGGTTACCCCCAAAGCCGGGGCCAGAATCGATGCCTTCAAGGTAGTAGCGCACAGGCGCTCGTTGAGTGAGGTCACCCCGGGCGACATACTTGATCGGTGGATCAACGCACAAGGCGGAAGCTCGATGCCTAAGCTCTCGATCGGAGTTCCCGTATTCAACGGGCAGCAGTTCTTGCCGGAACTGCTCGACAGTCTACTGGCGCAAACGTTCGGAGACTTCGAGATCGTGATCTGTGACAACGCCTCGAGCGACCAAACTTCGGGGATTTGTTGCGAATATGAGCGGCGCGATTCCCGCATACGCTATATTCGCAATAGCCGGAATCTGGGGGCCATCGCAAACTTCAATCGGGTGTTCGAGCTCTCGACGGCGCCACTATTCAAGTGGGCGGCCCATGATGATCTGCACCATACGACTTACCTGGAAACGTGCGTCGGCTTGCTCGAACGGAATCCGGAGGTCGTTCTGGCCCACACCGCTACTGCCTTCATCGGCGAAAAGAGCGAGATATTGCAGTTCGATCAGGAGACGGGAAGCTTTTTCGATCCGGGAACAGGAAGGCGCTACTGGCCGGATATTCCGAGCATCGGCGATCATCCCGTTGCTATCAGCCGATTTTGGCAAGTGCTCACGCGTGCCCGCTGGGGGACTCATATGTTCGGGGTTGTCCGCCGCGAGATCCTGCAGCGTACGTCTCTCCTGCCAAATTTCGTCGGCAGCGACCGTGCGATGCTGGCAGAACTGGCGCTGCTCGGCCGTTTCCGATGTGCAAACGAGCGCTTGTTCCTGAAGCGCTTCCATCCCAACGTCTCGGCTGCTCTTGATCTCAAGGAGCTGAGAGGTTTCCTGAGCACTGACGGTAAGCGCTATTCACGGCGACTGCGGCAAATCCAGGCGTACTTCGGTGCGCCAATCGGCAAGCCGATCGGCATCATGAGCAAGTTGGCGTGCCTCCTGTTGGTGGCCGCACATAGCGCCAAAATCACGGTCCAGTCGCTGGGCCAGGGTGACCCGCGCATGGCGGCCCATGGCTATGGGTGGCAGGGAGTGCTTACCGCGGGGGAACGGCGGAAGCCACACGATTAGATGCCGACTGTCTGCCCCGAGTGCTGGCTCGGTCCTCAGCGCGGCGACCTGGTCGGCCTTAGATGGACCCAGAGATGCCAGCCAAGGAGACGGCCGAGCGGCAGCCAAGATACGGGCAGCGGCGGGCCATGCATCCAACGCTTATAGGCGCGGATCACCTGGAATGAAGGGAAGTCCTCATGCACTTCCCGCAGGCCATAGACCTTCGAATAGGGGTTGTTGGGCCCATCGGTGTTGCGGTGGATGAAGTTGCTCATCTTCAGGTAGTTCCTCAATCCCATTCGGCGGGCGTTGGCAACATGATCTCCATAGATGCCGGCGGGATCGAGATTGAGACCACAAAGGGCCATCAGGCCGAGACGGCGGAGCAGACCGATCGCGACCAGATAGTTGAAGGACCATTTGGCGTAGACCATGATGATCAGCTCGCCATCGGGCTTGAGCACGCGAGCAATCTCGCGTTGGGCGAGCCGAATGTCGGGGATATGGTGCAGCACCCCGTGGCTGAACACCTTGTCAAAATTGTTGTCGGGATAGGGAATGGCCAGCGCGCTGCCTTGCTTCACCTCGTCATAGGGCAGCCCGCGCAGCTGCAGCCGGGTGCGCAGTCGGGTCACGGACTCAGCGGTGAGATCCAACCCGGACCAGCGCGCTCCTCGGCGAATGATCTGCTCCGAATCCGCGCCTTGGCCGAGGCCGATCTCGAGCACCTTCGCGCCGCGGAAGTCGATGCCATCGAGGCAGTCCAGGATGTGGCCCTCGTGGCTGTAGCGGAAGGCGTCGTACTGGCGAAAGAACGCGTCGTAGTCGCCACGGAACGCCTGATCGAGGCCGCCGACCTGCTGGTCACCGCAAGGATGGGCCTGCCAGAATGCTTGGACCTGTACTTCGTTCATGGGCCCCTTTCCTCCAAGGCTCCCAACCTTTTTCCCGTCAGGTTCAACTTGCGTGACGGCCCTTTCTGCCTAGGTCCGCTCGCGCAGGACCTCCCACAGCCAATAGGCCACGAACATGGAGTGATATCGCAGGTAGCGCGGACCCAGCCGCAGCGGCTCCTTGCTCAGCCGGTACAGCCAGGTAAGGCCCATTCGTTGCATCCACGCCGGCGCGAACGAGCGGCGGCCGCTTAGTAGCGTAAACGCATCGCCCACTGCGAGGAACACGCCCCTGCGATATCGCGCCTGATTGTCGATGATCCATTGCTCCATCCGCACGCCGGGCAATGCCACCCAGACGAAATCCGGGTCGGCGCGGTTGATGGTATCGGCAAACGCGGTTTCGTCAGCTTCGGTGAAGGGGCGGAAGGGCGGGCTTAGCATGCCGACAATCTCGATGTCCGGCTGCAATTGGACCAGGACGCGTCGCAGCTCGGCGAGGCACGCCTCGGAATCGCCAAAGAAGAAATGGCGCCACGGCTTCGGCGTATTCCGCAATGCGTGCTGCATGAAATAAGGGCCATAGACGCGATCCTTGAGGCCTGCTCCGCGAAAGTTCAGCGCCCAAACCACAGGCATCCCGTCCGGCAGCACGAGATCGAACCGGGCAAGAACCCGGGCGAATTCGCGATTGTGCCGGGCTTCGCCAAGGATGTGGGTGTTGGAAGGGCAGACCGCCGTAGCCCGTGGTTCGCGGGCGAGCTTCTTGATGCGCTGCAGTGCTGTGTCGTAAGTGGCACAAGCGACGGGCGTTCCCAGCACCTGGACGGACTCCATCGACCCATCGGCTGGATATGCAATGCCGGATCGCGAGGACGAGGGAGCCGCGTCCATCGGCTTACTGCTCACAAGTGCCATGGCGTGAATACCCTCGTTCCCGTGGTCGCGGCCAATTCCCGATACTGGGGCCAGGGACAGCAAATGACTGCGAGCGCCACACCGGGGTTGGTCTTGAATTCCTCCCAGTCGGAAATCTGCTCGAATTCGTGCAGGCTCGGCGAATTGACGGGGGTGGCCGCGAAGTCGTGGACGAGAACGCGGTAGCCGCGCCGCTTGAGCTGCTGCGCCAGAAAGAGCCCGGCCGCCTCCTCGGTGATGTAGGTGTTCGGCTTGTAGGTGACGCCCAGGACCGCAACCGTGTCGCCCGGCTGGGCCATCTCGTCGACGGTCTCGACCAGCTCCTGCTTGGTTCGCTCATTCACCCGGTCCGAAGCCTCGGCCAGCGGCGCTTCAAGGCCGACCTGGCGTGCGGTGTAGGCCAGCAGACGGTTGTCGCGCGGAAAGCACGGGCCGCCATAACTCAAGCCGGCGCGCAGGTATTTCTTCCCGATCCGGCTGTCGTTGCCGAGCGCGTCGAGGATGGCATGGATATCGGCCAGCTTGTGGCGCGCTGCAATCATCCGCAGCTGATTGGTGAAACTGATCTTCATGGTGATGTAGCTGTTCAGCGAGATCTTGGTCAGCTCCGCGCTGATGATGGACATGCGCGCGATCCGCGGCGAGTTGCGGTTGAACTTCCTGTAGAGCTCTTCGAGGGCCGCGCCGCTTTCCGGATCTGATTCGCCGATCAGCACCAGATCCGGATCCAGCAAACCATTGATGACGTCGCCGAGAGCGATGAACTCGGGATTGTAGCAGACGCCAAAGTCCTCACCACAAACGCCACCGAGTTCGCGCTCCAGCATGGGAATCAAGACCGCATCCATGGCGCCGGGCGTGGTGGTCGAACTGCAGACAAAGAGATGGTTTTTCTTGCCCGCCTCTTTCACCGCGCGCGCCACCGGCTGCATGGCCTTCAACAGGAATTCGTTGGAAAAGCTTCCGTCCGGCAGGCTCGGGGAGGGAGGAATGAAGAAGGTAGCATCCGTGGCGACGGCTTCTCTGGCATCGATCGTGGCACGAAGCCGTGAACGTCCAGTTTGGATTGCCTCGGCAAGTAGTGGCTCGTCCACCGGCGCGAGACCTTCGTTGATCTTGCCCACTTTCTGCGGATCAATGTCCACTCCCACAACCTCGAAGCCTCTGGCTGCCAGTGTCGCGGCTATGCACGATCCCAGCTTTCCCAGACCGCAAACCGAGGTTGTCTTGATTGAGGTGATGTGCGGCGCGCGCCTTGGCGTGCCGTCATCATGCTGTTCTGGACGGGGGCCGGTGTCGCCGGCGCCTTGTGCAGGTGACCATTTGCCGGCCGATCCGGGCACAGTTCTGACGTGGGCATCCATAGGCGTTCTCTCACCCTGCTAGTTTTGCCGTCGTGCGCGGGGCGGCTTGGATTGCCGGAGCTGCTCGATGGGGGGTGGAGACGCGCTCAAGCCAGATTTCGCGCCACCACAAGTTAATGCTGCGGGGGCAGAACATGCGTTGACCGCAATAGAGTGCCTTGCAGGTCACCCCTTCCAGGATGACTGCGGGCGTATTCATTCGCTGCATCTTTCCGGTCTTTTCGTTCACGAAGCGTTCGACGCGGGTGCTGACGTGAAAGGTCTTGCCGCAGAACGGCACGAGCTCGGCGTCGAACGAGAGGCCCCTGTTGGAAAGTCCAACGTCCAGCGTCGCAAGAATCTCTTCATAGGATTTGACCCGGACTAGGTCGCCCGGCCGAAGGTCGAGATCGCATCTCGGCGTGGGCTGGCCGCGTGGAATCTTTCCCTTCAGTCGGGGAAACGGCACGCCGCCCGCAATTGCCTGAATTCGATTGTACAGCCAGCGGGCGGGGCGTCCCCATCTGTCGCTGAAAGCCAGCGCTCCATAGTAGTAGAGCAGAAAGAGAAGGCCGCGGGCTATCTCGGCCAGGGTTCTGTTGCCCGATCTGTAGGAGTCGATGTACTGGCTGACATCCCACCAGGCGAGTGGCTTTGTATACTTCAAGAGCTCGGTAGCCTGACAATGATATCTGACGTCTCCGCCGGCGTCCTGCCGTCTCGTGGCGGCTTCAACGTCGCTCTCCGTGCAGTGGGCCGAAGCGGTCGTTGTACCGCCCTGCACAGGGACGCGCTCCGGCACGTATTGGATTTGCGTTGGACCGTCGACGCGCTTGAGCCAGGCGGCCTTCCAGAAAATGAGGCAGCCGGCCTGACATCCACCGTAGGCAAGTCCATCGCAACGCAGGTTCAGATGGTATCCGTCCTGCAGACGTCGGCCGACGTAGTGCCCGCTGACCGTGTCGCAGGTCTTGGATGCGGTCTTGTAAATGCGAAACCGCTGACCGCAATACTTGAACATCTGCGGCATGAAGGGGAGTTCGTCGAGGCGTCCATTCTGGTCGAGCGTTCTCAGGATCTCTTCCTTGCTCAACACCTCGACCCAGTCGCCAGCGTGAACTGCCATTCTCCGCGTCCCGTGTGGTGCTAGTGGTTTCTCTGGTAATGCCCGTGCGGGCCGAGTGTCGACGATGAGAATTCCTCGGCTGTGTCGGTCTCGGAAACAGAACTAAAAAATGGATTGGACTTCAAAATCGGTCCTTCAATATTAAGACAGCGAATGCGACCAGTCGCAGTTCCGAAGGTGGCGCAATGCCGCTCTCAGGGGGTAACTCGTCGGGTGATTGCGAAGATCTGCATCCTGCGATAGTCGCAGCATTGCGCGTCAGCAAGCGTCCTTGACCTGGTGAACGGAGTGGCCGTGCTCCAGCGCCCAGACCGCCGCTTGCGTACGGTTGGCGACCTGGATCTTGCGCAGGATCGACTTCATGTGCACCTTCACCGTCGCTTCGGTGATGTCGCAGGTGCGAGCGATGACCTTGTTGGCATGCCCTTGCACCAGGCCGTCGAGGATTTGAGCCTCGCGCTCGGACAGTTTGGGGCCGCTGAGCGGGGATCCCGCGGTCTGCACGCGGTCCTCAGGACCGTTCGATTGTGCCGGGCTGTACCCGGTGATGGTGGATTTCGCAGACAGGCTGACCACGTTGACGGGGTTGGCATGGTGTTCGGCATGGCCCGACGAAACCTCGCCGTTTGCACCTGGCGGCGGGCGCACCTTGCTGGTTGACGACGGCCATACGGTCGGGCTCCTCATGCTGGCCATCACCACGACGCGGGCGTCTTCGATCTTGACGAGATCGAGGGTCCTGATCAGCGTCTCGGGAGATGCGAACAGCGGCACACAGCCGTCGACATCCGACGTCAGAAGTCTTTGGAAATCCGCGATGGTCGCGTGCTCGAACAGCGCCACGATCTTGCTGCCGGGCCACCGCTTGCGAACGCTGACGGCTTCCACAATCGCGTGGTCGATGGACTCGCCGCCGAGGATGACGAGCTTTGGATCGTCAGGTGCCGTCGCATTGTCGATGTCCGCGGCAGACCCGATGCTGCAGACGACCCGATAGGAGTAGTTCTTGATCAATGACTCCAGCGCCTCGCGAACCAGCAAACGAGGCTCCATGATTACTGTCACCGTTTTTTTCGCCATCACGATCCCTCGGGTGCTGCTGACAATGTTTGCTGCGGGGCGCGCCCCTGGCGGGTTTAAGAAAACGCGCGATAGCTAACTGGGTCGTTCCTCCGCTGTGGCCCAATCATCCCGGTCGGGAACGATTGGGGTAGAGTATCAGTGGTAGGCGGTTCGCATGCGCCGGGATTTGTTGATGCCTTCGACGGCCGGCCCCGATTTTCGGCACGAGCGAACAGCATAGGATTTGCCGCCGTCGGCCCGGCATTGGGATTTCGGGGATTGGCGGTCTCAGAAGGATTACCTACTAAGGGCCCGGCATACCCTGCCGGTTTTGCCTATTTTGACCGGCAAGTTATGTTGGCAACCCGACCCGGTTGGTAAGTATGACCGCATTGTTGTGCAAGTGGCGGCGGAGACAAGACAGAACATGCGCCTCGATCGCTTGTGCCTGCATGCTCCTGGTGTTCGCCCTCCACATCTCGTCGATTGATCTTGCCGCGGCGCAGCCGGCCGCGCCGAAAGCATATCGCATCAACACCGGCGACAAGATCGCGGTCAACGTGTTCGGTCAGCCCGATCTGTCGGGTGAAGCAACGGTCGACCAGAGCGGCAAAATCCGGCTTCCGCTGATTGGCGACCTGCAAGCCGCCAACCTGACGCTGACCGAGATCGAGGCAAGCATTACCAAGGCCCTGGCCCCGGATTACATTCGCAATCCGACGGTCAACGCCAGAATAGCGGAATACGCTCCGATCTACGTGCTGGGCCTTGTCCGCACGCCCGGCCTCTATCCCTATCGCGAGGGTCTGTCGGTCCTGGGCGCGATCGCGCGTGCCGGAGGAATCGGCGCGTCCGAGGCCCAGCAAGGTGCCGCGCTCGGTGCGCTGTTGCAGGCTGAGGAAAAGCTTCGCTTGCTCGAGGTGAGCCGCATCGTTCTGCTTGCCAGGCGGGCGCGGCTGACGGCCTTGCAAAACGACCAGGAGCAGATCGATTTCCGCGAGATGTCGGCGATCACGTTCGATCCGGCCCGTATCGCCCAAATTCAGGATAGTGAACAACTCGCATTCGCGGCGGAGCGCCAGGCGCTTCGCCAGGAGACCAGCGCCCTGGAGCAGCAGCTTCCGCGACTGGAAGCCGAAATCGCCTCGCTCAAGCGGCAGACCGAGCTCGAGCAGAAGCAACGCGGCCTGAACCGCGAAATGATGGCGGACTACGAGCAACTGGCGAAGAGCGGGTTGGCGCGCAAATCGACCTACATCGAGGTCCGGCGTGAGGAAGCGCGGATCGAGGGCAACGTCGGGCGCCTCGAAACGGACACGCTCAAGGCCGAACTTCAGATCGGCGAAGTGCAGTTCAAGATCGTCGAGCTGCGCAATGTCTATCATCGCCGGGTGCAGACCGAACTGCGAGACACCGAGAAATCGCTGCTCGAACTGACCGTCAGCCTTCCGGCCGCGCATCGACTGCGCGCAGCCTATGCCCGCCAGGCGGGGATGCTGACCGCCGATCAGACCCCGCAGGCGGCCATCACGGTGATCCGCGCCAGCGGCACGACCAATGTGAAGCATGAAGCGGCACTCGACTTCCTGCTTCAGCCGGGGGACATCGTCCAGATCGGTTCGCTGTTTCCGACGACCTCGGAACTGTCGCCGGAAGGGACCGCGGAACAGGCGCCCGATGCTGCTCTCCGTTCGCGAAAGGGAAGCACGGCCGCGGGAGTGGCGTCCCAACCTGCCGCGGAGACCAATTGAGCGGTACCGCAGTTCTCGCCGGTCAAGCCATCAGGCCAGCCGCCTGACGCAGCTACGAGCCTTGGCCTTCGGCCTTCCTCTCAGTCGTCCGGTCGTCGGCCTCGGCGATCCGTTGCAACACGTCCTTCGACAGACCGTATTCCATACTGAGTGCTTCCAGCGAAGCTCCCTGAGCCCGACGGATACCAATCGCCCTGTTGAGCTCCAACAGGATCGCTTCGCGCAGTGGGTCATATGGCAGGTACATTTGGAGAGCGCCTCTCGCTAGTTGCCACCCCTTGCCGGCAACATTCCGAAACACCCGTTTGCCCGTGATAGCAAAATCACGGTGGCAACGAAATCAAGATTGGATTCCGTTGACGGCATTAACGATTGCCAGGATATCGAGCACCCCGCTGCGAGTGGCAGCGCGCCACCCTGTTACCACAAGCTCGGCGCACAGGCCGATGTCTTTTCGGGCTACTCCTCCTTGGTGCTTGAGCGTGCAGTTCCTCGCCGTAACTTCCGTCGTAGGGATCGCTGCAAATTCGAGCGTCAACGATGGAGGGATCGAATGTCGGGAACGTTGAAGCCTTGGGCATTGGTCACGGGAGCAGGCGGCTTCATCGGTCATCATCTGGTGTCGTATCTGAAGGCGGCGGGCTACCGCGTGCGCGGCGTCGATATCAAGCAACCCGAATACGGTGGAACTGACGCCGACGAATTCATGCTGCTCGACCTTCGCGAGCGCAAGCACTGCGAGATGTGCACCGACGGAATGTCCCTGGTCTATCATCTTGCGGCCGACATGGGAGGGATCGGGTATATCACGGCGTCCCATGCCGGAATCGCTCACAACAATTCGCTGATCAATCTGTTCATGCTCGAGGCGGCGCGCGCCAGCAATGTCGAGCGCTTCCTGTTCTCGTCATCCGCCTGCGTCTATCCGCACGGCCTGCAGACCTCTCCGGACGTGGCCCCGCTCCGCGAGGACGACGCATTTCCGGCGCAGCCCGAGGAGGGCTACGGCCTCGAGAAGCTCTACGCCGAGAAGCTATGCCAGTACTATACCGAGGACTACGGCCTGCCGACGCGGATCGTGCGCTTCCACAACGTGTATGGGCCGCTGGGCACCTATGATGGCGGGCGCGAGAAGGCGCCGGCCGCGATGTGCCGCAAGATCGCGCGCGCGCCGGATCCCGGGCAGATCGAAGTGTGGGGGGATGGCAAGCAGACCCGCTCGTTCATGTATGTCGACGATTGCGTGGAAGGCATTCATCGCATCATGCAGTCCGAGTACGGGATGCCCCTCAACCTCGGAACCGACGAATTGGTCACCGTCGATGAGCTCGCCAAGCTCGTGATCGACATATCCGGAAAGAACGTCGCGCTGGTGCACGATCTGACCAAGCCGCAGGGCGTGCGCGGCCGCAACAGCGACAACACCCGGCTCCGGAAAGTGTTGCAGTGGGAGCCGCGCATCACCCTGCGCGAGGGCCTTGTGCCGACCTACAACTGGATCGCGGAGCAGATCGAGCTGGAGGCCGCGGCGCAGCGAATGCCTGGCGCTGCAGTCGCGGCCGAATAGGCGGCAAGGTCATCGAACAGTTAGCGGCTCATGTCAAACGCCGATGCACGCCTGGTCCGCACACTGCCACCCCACGACAAGCCGTTCGGGGGTGGCCGGGAAGCACGTCGATCCGCGACACGACGGCTTCCGCTCGGGGCCGCGCTGGTCGGGAGCGATCTCGCATCCGGCGCGCTGTCCATCCTGGTGGCCGTAGCCGGCGTCGCCGCGGTGAGTGGCAACGCCGAAACCGCCGGGCACGCGCACGCCGGACTGCTGCTCCTGCTCTTGCTCGGCATCAACGGCTCGCTTGGCCTCTATCGCTCCAATATCGCGAACCCGATCGAGCGGTTTCGCTTGCGGCTGATCGGCGCCGGCCTGTTCGTCCTTGCGGGGGTGCTGACGTGGATCCGCACCACCTCAACGGTCGAACTGGTCATCGTGCCGATCGTCGGCCTGATGGCGCCGGTGACCGGATTATGGACCGAACATCTGGTCCGCATGCTCCTGGCGAAGTATGGGAGCTACAGCACACCGGTCGCTGTGCTCGGCACCGGTGCGGAGAGCCGCGCCCTTGCGCGCCTGCTTCTTCATCGCCCGGGCTGCGGACTTCGGCCGACAGGATACATCGACGATGGTGCCGATGCCGAGGCGGGCCTGCCGCGCGAGGAGTTCGGCGCCGCGGCCGGCGCGTTGCCGGTGCTCGGCGCGCTCGATGGCTGGCACGCCGAGGACGGAACCGACGTGATCGTCGTGCCGGATTACGGCCGCGTCCAGCGGAGCCTCGTTACACTGAATAAGCTAGGGGCCCGGCAGGTGCTGGTCATCACCCGGCTGGGCGACTTGCCGATGTTCAGCCTTCAGCTTCGCAATGCGGACTGCTTCGTCGCCCTCGAGCTGAGCCGGAGGTCCGGCGAGTACAGCAAGGAACTGAAGCGCGCCGTCGACCTTATCGTTGCACCTCTGCTTCTCCTTGTTGCCCTCCCGATCATCGCGTTGCTCGCGCTGGCGATCAAGCTTGCCGATCCCGGTCCCGCCTTTTACGGCCAATGGCGCGTCGGGCAGTTCGGCAAGCCGGTCCGGATATTGAAGCTGCGCACGATGTACAGGGATGCCGAGCTTCGGCTGCAGCGTGTGCTCGCGAGTGATCCCGCGCTGCGTGCGCATTGGCAGCGCCATTTCAAGCTGACCGAGGATCCACGTATCCTGCCGCGGCTGGGCAATCTGATGCGTCGAGCCAGCCTCGATGAATTGCCGCAGCTCTGGAACGTGGTCCGCGGCGACATGAGCCTGGTCGGACCGCGGCCGTTTCCCGCCTATCACATGGATGCCTTCGATCCCGAATTCCGCGCGCTCCGGGCGACCGTGCCGCCGGGATTGACCGGCCTTTGGCAGATCTCCTCGCGCAGCAACGGCGATCTCGACGCGCAGCGCGCGGAGGACAGCTTCTATATCGAGAACCGTTCGCTGCTGCTCGACCTCTACATCTTGATCGCAACCTTGCCCGCAGTGCTCGGCGCCAGCGGCGCAAGGTGACGGCGGCCGTACCCCATTTTTGGAGCAACACATCATGGACCATTCATTTGCCTCGGGTCAGAGTATTGCGCCCACCGCCGGCACCGGATCGCGCTCGGTCACGATTCAGCCGCCACGCCGGGTGCTGGTGACCGGCGGCGCGGGCTTCATTGGTTCGCACCTTTGCGAACGTCTGCTGGAGGAGGGCTGCGAGGTACTTTGTGCCGATAACTTCTTCACCGGCACTAGGCGCAACGTCGAGCACCTGCTCGACCATCCGCGATTCGAACTGCTGCGTCACGACGTCACGTTCCCGCTCTATGTCGAAGTCGACGAGATCTACAATCTCGCCTGTCCGGCCTCGCCGATTCACTATCAGTGGGACCCGGTGCAGACGACCAAGACCAGCGTGCTCGGCGCCATCAACATGCTGGGCCTGGCCAAACGGTTGCGCGGCAAGATCCTCCAGGCCTCGACATCCGAGATTTACGGCGATCCCGAGGTCCATCCGCAGCAGGAGGCCTATTGGGGGCACGTCAATCCGATCGGTCCGCGGTCCTGCTATGACGAGGGCAAGCGCTGCGCCGAAACGCTGTTCTTCGACTATGGCCGCCAGCACCATTTGCGCATCAAGGTGCTGCGGATCTTCAATACCTACGGGCCGCGCATGCAGCCGAACGATGGCCGCGTCGTCTCCAACTTCATCATTCAGGCCCTCAACAATCAGCCCATCACCATCTATGGCGACGGCCTGCAGACCCGCTCATTCTGTTTCGTCGACGACACGATCAGGGGAATGATGGCGCTGATGAATACGCCGGACGAGGTCACCGGACCGGTCAATTGCGGAAATCCCAACGAGTTTACCATCCGTGACTTGGCAGCCCAGGTGATCGCGATGACCGGGTCGCGTTCGCGGCTCGTCCATCGTCCGCTGCCGCAGGACGATCCAAGGCAGCGGCGTCCCGATATCAGCCAGGCCCAGGAATTGCTGAACTGGCAGCCGGTTATTCCGCTTGCGGAAGGCCTGCAGCGCACGATCGCGTATTTCGAGGAGCTGCATGCGAAGCAGCGAAAGCGCGTCTCGCGTCCGCGATCTGCCGCGAAGAAGACGCGCGAGCTGGTCCCGAGCCGGGCTACCGCTTCCTAGGAGAACGCAAGGCTAGGGTTGCTTGCCATAGCGCGCCGTGCCGGAGATCCTTCCGTCCTTGCCGTTCAGCGGCCGGATGCGGGCAGCGTCGATCAGGGCCGGCGGCCGCGGCTCGAGTTGCGTCGCGTCGGAGGCCGCCTTGGCATGATTTGCGAGTGCCCGGCCGGCGCTGGTGATTGCGAGCGGATAGTTGCCGTTCTCCAATTGCCTCCGGGGCTGATGGTTCATGCCCCAGATCGCCGCCTGCGTCCGGTTCTGAACCCGGATCTTGCGCAGGATCGCCTTGACGTGGACCTTCACGGTCGCCTCGGCGATCTCCAGCTTGCGGGCGATGAATTTGTTGGAGTCGCCCTCGATCAGGCAGTTCAGGATCAGCCGCTCGCGCGGCGAAAACAGTGGCGCAGTCGGATCGTCTGCCGCAGCAGGACATGGGTCCGCGGCTTGATCGATGCAGTGATCGTCGCTCGCGGCTTCTGCCTGGTGCAGGCCGGGATTGAGCAGGAACGACAGGAATGCCGGTGGGAAGATGGTTTCGCCCAGCATCACAAGCTCGAGCGATTTGACGAACCGGTCGCAGGTGACGACGTTGACGAAATATCCGCTGGCGCCGGCGCGAAATGCCGAGATCAAATCGCTTAGCCGGTAACGATCGACCACGACCGCGATGCGGCCGTTGGCGTGCCGGTTCTTGCAGCCCTCGATCTGCTCGAGCACCATGTCGAAGGTTTCGCCGGTGTGGACGATCAGAACGAGCGAGGGATGATGCTTGAGGGTGGCAGGGTGCAGATCGCCGGCGGACGATGCCGACGACAGGACTCGAAAGTGCGCCGTACGCAAAATCCTGGCGAGTCCTTCCCTAAGCAGAATACTCTTTCCAATAATGACAACCGGCAATAAGCGGTGCCTTCGCATGATGATGCTCCAGCGTAAACACAAAAACACACGCAGTGGCCGCAGGAACGCGACCTCTTATGGCACTTGGCGACGTGGGACGAGCCCTGAACAATAACTTTCTTACGTGATGCAAAATCTTGTATCGAAATATACGACCGAACCGGGCTCCGTCGGGCCGCGATCCCGTCGTGTAGAAATGGTAAGCTTAGTTTCGAATTTTCAATAACCCTATATATCATTGGTTATATAGGCTGCGCGTGCGGAGCATGCCGGATGACGCCAATTGACGCAGGCAAATCGGCACTTCGATCGCGCGGCGTAATTGCGGGCGGCCGCTGCCACACATTGTAATTGCGGATCCGAGGGGCCGACCGGATAGCCCCAAGGCAGTACTAGTACTGGGTCGATTGAGACTAAAAGTCCGTGGAATATGTTAATATCCGCAGGGGTTTATGTCGGCGGACAGAGGAACACCCATGCGTCGAACGCGGTTGGTAATCGCAGATCGGCATCCGATCGTTCTGCAAGGCTTGGCGTCAGTTTTCGCTGCAGTGCGTGACTTCGAGATCGTCGCGTCGTGCAGCGATGGAGCGAGTTGCGTGGAGGCGATCCGGAATTCGGGCTCCGACATTGCTCTGCTCGAAGACGCCTTCCCCGATGTGACCAGCGCCGAGATCCTCGCCATGATCGATGGTGAGAGGCTTTCCACCCGCGTGGTCTTTTTTGCCGCAGAGGCTCAACAGGGCGAACTCGCCCCGCCGCTCGCGGCCGGCGCCTGCAATGTGATTTCCAAGCACGCCAGCCCGGAGACGCTGGTGCAATCGCTCAGGGTGGTCGCGGAGGGCGGCACCGTGCTGGTGGGGCTGGCGCCGGGCCTCGTGCCCGCGGCCAAGGAGGCGGATGGCGCCGTCGTCGACAACGTGCTGGCCGTGCTGACCGACCGTGAGCGCGAAATCATGCGGCTGGTGTCCGAGGGATTGTCGAACAAGGCCATTGCGCGCCGTTTGAACCTCTCGCAGGGGACCATCAAGGTCCACCTGCATCACATCTACCAGAAGCTCGAGATCAACAACCGAACGGCGCTCGCCGCGCTCGCGATGTCGCAGCGATAGCTGCAGCGCGGAGTCTTGCGGCCAGATTCCGGCTCCGAGGTCAGACAGGACCGCGGGAGCCAGGGATAGCGACACTCCGAGCGGATTAGTCCAACCGGGGACGATGGCCGCCGGCGTCAAAGCACCTCTGCGAGCGAATGCCCCTGCAGCTCGATGGTCAGCCCCTGCAGGCCAAGATCGTTGATCTCGCCGCCCATCGCTTTCAGGCTTTCCTCGCGGATCAGCGACATCAATCCGCGGCGCAATGCGAGAAATTCCGAGGACATCATCATCGACTGTTGCCGCGGGCGCTCGAGCGGAATCGGGATTTCCGCCTTGATCGAGCCGGGGCGGGCGGTCATGCAATAGACGCGGTCGGACAGAAAGATCGCCTCGTCGATGTCGTGGGTGACGAACAGCACGGAGATCTTCAGCCGCTGCCACATATTGGTGAGGATCTGCTGCATGATGACGCGGGTCTGGGCGTCCAGTGCGCCGAACGGCTCGTCGAGCAGCAGTACCTTCGGGCCGGTCGCCAGCGCGCGCACGATGCCGACGCGCTGCTTCATGCCGCCGGATAGTCGCTCCGGATAATGCTTCTCGAACGCCTCGAGGCCGGCAAGGCCGAGCAGCGTGCGCGCCGCGCGCTCGCGCTGCGAACGCGGCATGCCGCGCACCTTCAGGCCGAATTCGACGTTTTCGCGCACGGTCTTCCAGGGGAACAGCGAGTATTGCTGAAACACCATACCGCGTTCGGCGCTCGGACCGTTGACAGGCTCGCCATCGACCGTGACCTCGCCGGTGGTGGGCTTGAGAAAGCCGGCAACCGCGTTGAGCAGGGTCGATTTTCCGCAGCCGGAGGGACCGACGATCGAGACGAATTCGCCGGGATTGACGTGGATCTGGGTGTCGGTAACGGCCTGCACCGCGCCGTCGATGCTCTCGTAGCTGAGCGAGAAGTTTTTGACCTCGATGTGGCCCTTCGCTGCATTGGTGCGAACGTCGTTCATGTCGGCCTCCATGGCATGACCAGCCGGCCGGCGCTCCGGATCAGCAGGCTGGATCCGAGCCCGAGCACGCCGATCGCGATCATGCCGAGCGCGATGTCGGCGTATTGCACCAGCGAGTAGGCTTCCCAGGTGAAATAGCCGATGCCGTACTGGCCGGAGATCATCTCGGCGGCGATCAGCGACACCCATGCCACGCCCATGCCGACGGTGAGGCCGGTGAAGATGTGCGGCAGCGAGGCCGGAAAGTAGACCTCGCGGAAGATCGAGCGCTCGCGTGCGCCGAGACACTGGGCCGCGCGCACCAGCACCGGGTCGACCAGCGACATGCCGTGCAGGGTGTTGATCAGGATCGGGAAGAAGGAGCCGAGGAAGGTGATGAAGACGATGCTCTGCTCGTTGGTCGGCCACAGCATGATTGCCATCGGCACCCAGGCGATCGCCGGGATCGGCCGCAGCACTTCCGCGACCGGGAAGATCATCTCATGGACCAGCTTGAAGCGGCCCATGATCAGTCCCAGCGGCACGCCGACGATTGCAGCCAGCGAGAAGCCGAACAAGATGCGACGGCAGCTCAACAGCAGATGCATCAGGAATTTTGGATCGTGGATCGCCTTGGCAAAACTCGCATAGACCGCGAGCGGCGAGGGGACATTGGTGAAGCGCACGAAAAAGACGACACGATAGGTCGTGAGCAGGTGCCAGACGACCAGGAAGGCGGCGAGCGAGATCGCGCCAATCGCGATGGCACGCAGCCGGTCCCGATTGAGCCGGTACCATCGCCCCGCGCGCGCGGCGAATGACGGTGTGGAGGCCGCGGCGGGCGCCGCTTCAGTCTCGGTCACAGCCGTGGCAGCCGGCATGGCGTCTTCCTGGGGCCGCAGGATGGCCGGGCTGCTGCTCATGTCTTGCCTCCGCCGACGGCCGATTTCACCGCGTCCTCGAAGCCGAGCACCTTGCCGCCAATCTTCGCCGCATAGGCCTCCGCATCCTTCTTCAGGAGAAACGGTGCCACCTCGCCGTCGCCGACGGCATAGAACGCCTGGTCCGCGAACAGCTTGATGCCTCTAATGCTGTCGAAGACGTAGGCGACGTTGATCTTCTTGCCTTTGGCCCTGAAGTCGGCGTAGGCGCCCAGCGTGCAGGAGGCGCTGGCAAATGGCAGGATGCCGGCATCGTCGACCCAGACTTCGCCGGCCTTGCGCGGATCGGCGATCGGCTTCTTGCAGAAGCCGTCGTCGCCCGCAATCTCGTAGTTCTTGGTGCTTGCAAGCTGCGCGTCATAGTCGAGCTTCAGGTCGGCGTAAGCCTTGCGGATGTAGGAATCGTCGACCCACTTTTTCGGATCGAATTCCTTCATGCGCCCGAGCTTCTGCAGCACCGTGACGTCGGTGGCGGCGGCCTCGATCAGTGCCGGCTTGATGGTGGGATCGGTGGTCATGTTGCCGCCGGGCCCGAGGAAGATGTAGACCACCTCCTTGTTGATGCCGGTCCACTCCTGGATCTTCTCGGCGGCGAGCTTGGGATTGTCGCGCAGCCATTGGTTGGCGGCGACGATCGCCTTGACATAGGCGACCACGACCTCGGGATATTTTTCGGCGAAGTCGGTGCGCACCACGACGCCGTGAAAGGTCGGCAGGTTGGTCTCGACCCCGTCGAAGATCTTGCGGGCGAAGCCGCGGAACGGCAGCAGTTCGGCGAACGGCACGAAATCGGCGTGGGCGTCGATCTTCTTTTCCTGGAGGTTGGTCGAGCCGACCTCCGGGCTCTGGCTCACCAGCTGGAAGAAGTCGGCTGCGTAGCCGCGGTCCTGCATCGCCTTCAGCACCATGCCGTGCGCGGCGGACCCGAACGGCACGCTGACCAGCTTGCCCTTGAGGTCGGCGAGATCGTAGTAGGGCGAGTCCTTGTGGACGACGATGCCGTTGCCGGAGCCGGACAGGCTGTAGGCGGCGACCGCGATCAGCCGGCTCTTGCTCTCGGGATTGTTCTCGAAAGTGAAGCCGTTCACGATCAGCGGATAGTCGCCCATCATGCCGATCTGCAGCTTGTTCGCCATCATCGCGTTGGTGACGGGCGGACCGGAGGTGAAGTTCTGCCACTCCAGCTCGAACTTGATGTTGGCGTATTTGCCGTCGGTCGGCAGGTATTTTTCCAGGAGGTGCAACTGCCGGATGACGACGCCCGCCGTGACCGTGTTGGTGGTGGTGTCCTGGGTGCCGATGCCGATCGTCACCGTCTCCGCCGCGGCCGGCTGCGCAAACAGAAGCGCCAGCGATGTCGCGAGCGAGAGCGTGGGAAGGTGGCGGACCATTCTCATCCTCCTTCGGTTGGATGTGCTATGGCTGCCATGATTGGGCGAGGGGGCAGGCTGGGCAAATCCGGAGTCATCGCCGCTGTCGATTAGTTGCCGGGAAATGCCCGTTGCTTACTCCTTGGGCAGTTTTGCCGGCGACAGCCGATTGCATGGGCATCGGCCTCTAATCGGCCGCCTGGCCCCGCATCTCTTCCAGGATATCGGTCTGGCAGACCACGATCTGGGACCGCTTGGTCACGACGATCCCCTTCTCCTGCATGCGCTTCAGGCTGATCGTCACCCATTGCCTGGTGGCGCCGACCATGTGGGCGATGTCGGCATGGGTGAAGGCCGCGGCGATCACGGTGCCGTCGGAATCCTTCACGCCATAGAGTTCGACGAGGTGCAGCAACAGGTGCGCCAGACGCTGGGTGACCGACCGCGTTCCCAGCATCTGGGCGAGTGCGGAGTAGCATTTGCCCTTGAAGGTCAGTCCCTCGATCAGGCCGATGGCAAGGTTCGGGATCTCCGCGGCCAGCACCCGCAGTTCCTTGCCGGGAAGGTGCACGACGCTGCAATTGCTGGAGGCAACGCCGGACCACTGATGGACGGTGCCCTCGAACACTTCGGGCCCGCCGACGAAGTTGCCGACGTGCCAGTAGGCGAGCGTGATCTCGCGCCCCAGCGGCGAGATGTAGAAAACCCGGATGCGACCGCTCTCGATCAGCCAGATGCCGTCATGCTTGCCGCCCTGGCTGAACAGTGTTTGGCCGCGATTGAGCACCTTGCGGCGCCCTTGCTTCAGCACCAGTTCCCGCTCGCGCGGCGTCAGCTTGTCCATCAACGGCGGCGGGCCGCCGATCCATTGCTGGTTCTCGGTGAGCAGCAACGAGGAACTGCCGGCAGGCCGGATTGTTGCGGGAACGGTCCCGCGAACCGCATTGGCCGCCTGCAACAACATCGAGCCGCCTCCGGATTGTTCAAGCCGTTCTAGACATTCAAATCGTTCCAGAAAGAGCAATGTCCATGCCAGAACGGGTTGGCAAGTGGGGGACGGCCGGCCGCTGACGCCTGCATCGCTACGGGACCGCGCGCGGCGCGCCGGCCCGGAAAATCATCACCGAAAATGAGGGATTGATGGAATGGCGGTTCGCCCGCCGGGGCCTCGCATAGAAGGGCAGACCGGTTAGTGTCCTGCGAGGCTCAGCAGATAAATTTTTGGATAGATGCCGCGATTGTGCCCGTCGGAGAACGAAATGTTGAGCCCGTAGCCCAAATCGCCGATCCCGGTGATCGCGATGCCGGGAAAGCGCTCGGGGAAGCGGCCGTCAATCCGGGCGCGGGTGCAGTGGGCGCATTTGCAAGCGAGACGAAGCTGCTCGGCGGCGAGCTTCACTTCATCATCCTGCGCCGTGCGCACCACGAGTGTCGCGAGATCGGCGCTGGCCTCGTAGTCGGTCACCGTCGGCGCCACCGATGCAGTCATGGTCATGACGATCCTCCACCCTTCCTCCTGACATCGAGGCGGAGGACGCGATAGCAACTAATTGCCGGATCCGGCCGATGCTGCTGCAATCACCGATGCGTGCTGCCTGCTCGCCGTCGATCGCGCGCAAAATGTGAAACTAATCGACCGAGAACGGCAGTTCGCCGTTGCGGGATCAGCCTCTCTCCGAAACCTTGCCCGGTGTCGAGCAAGCGAGGAGAGACGAGCGATGAGCGCATTTCAGAAGGAAACGGTCCTCTCGGTCAGGCACTGGACCGAATCCCTGTTCAGCTTCACCGCGACGCGCGATCCCGGCTTTCGCTTCCAGAACGGCCAGTTCGCCATGATCGGGCTCGAGGTCGATGGCCGGCCTTTGATGCGGGCCTACAGCATGGCGAGCGCCAATCACGAGGAGGCACTGGAGTTCTTCAGCATCAAGGTGCCGCATGGTCCTCTGACCTCGCGGCTGCAGAAGATCAGGGAAGGCGACATCATCCTGGTCGGCCGCAAGGCGACCGGCACGCTGATCACCGGCAATCTCATCCCGGGCAAACGCCTGGTGCTGCTGTCGACCGGCACCGGGCTGGCGCCGTTCGCGAGCCTGATCAAGGATCCGGAGGTCTACGAGAGCTACGAGACCATCGTGCTCGCCCATGGCTGCCGCCAGGTCTCGGAACTGGCCTATGGCGAGCAGCTGGTCGAGAGCCTGTGCGACCACGAATTCCTCGGTCCCCTGATCAGGGACAAGCTGGTCTATTACCCGACCGTCACCCGCGAGCCGTTCAGGAACCGCGGCCGTATCACCGACCTGATCGCCTCCAACCAGCTGTTCGACGACATCGGTCAGCCGCATCTCGACCGCGACACCGACCGCATCATGCTGTGCGGCAGTCCCGCGATGCTCGAAGAGCTGCACGCGATGTTCACCGCGCGCGGCTTTGCCGAGGGCAATCACAGCCAGCCCGGCCACTTCGTGATCGAGAAGGCCTTCGTCGAACGATAGGTCTCCCAATTGTCCGCCGGTGACAACTAATTGCTATCGCCGCGGGACCGTCTGAACAAATCTCATGCCGAGGCGCCGGTTGCGCCGGCGAACCAGGAGCAAGCGATGGCACTAGATCAGATCGTCGACGGATTGTCGGAGGTTTCCTGCGACGTGCTGGTGATCGGCGGCGGCACGGCCGGCCCGATGGCGGCGCTGAAAGCGAAGCTCAGGAATCCCAAGGCCGACGTCGTGCTGCTGGAAAAGGCCAACGTCAAGCGCTCCGGCGCGATCTCGATGGGCATGGACGGGCTCAACAACGCCGTCATTCCCGGCTATGCTACGCCCGAGCAGTACACCAAGGAGATCACGATCGCCAATGACGGCATCGTCGACCAGAAGGCGGTCTATAAATACGCCCAGAACTGCTACAAGATCATCGAGGAACTCGACAGTTTCGGCATCCGTTTCCTGAAGAACGAGAACGGCGACTTCGCCGTCAAGAAGGTGCATCACATCGGCACCTATGTTCTGCCGATGCCGAACGGCGAGACCGTGAAGAAGGCGCTGTACCGCCAGCTTCGCCGCGCCCGCATCCTGATCTCGAACCGCTACATGGCGACGCGGCTGCTGAAGTCCGCCGACGGTCGCGTCGCCGGCGCGATCAGCGTCAACACCCGCACCGCCGAGATCCTGGTGATCAAGGCCAAGGCGGTGATCCTGTGCATGGGCGCCGCCGGCCGGCTCGGGCTGCCGACCTCGGGCTACATGTTCGGCACCTACGAGAACGCCGCCAATTCCGGCGACGGCTATGCCATGGCCTATCACGCCGGCGCCGCGCTCGCGAACCTCGAGTGCTACCAGATCAATCCGCTGATCAAGGATTACAACGGTCCGGCCTGCGCCTATGTCGCCGGCCCGTTCGGCGCCTATACCGCTAACAATGAGGGCTCGCGCTTCATCGAATGTGACTACTGGTCGGGCCAGATGATGCTCGAATTCTACAACGAGCTGCTCTCGGGCAAGGGACCGGTCTTCCTCCAGCTCAAGCACCTGCACGAGAAGACGATCGAGGAGATCGAATCCACCTTGCACAAGGTGGAGCGGCCGACGCGCGGCCTGTTCCAGCAGGGGCGGGGGGTCGATTATCGCTCGGAGTCGATCGAGATGCACATCTCGGAGATCGGCCTCTGCTCGGGTCATAGCGCTTCCGGCGTTTTCGTCGACGACAACGCGCGCACCACCGTGCCAGGCCTCTATGCCGCCGGCGACATGGCGAGCGTGCCGCACAATTACATGCTGGGTGCCTTCACCAACGGCTCGGTCGCCGGCATCGATGCGATGGAGTTCGCCGACAGCCACGATTTCGCGGCGTTCGATTCCGCCGAGGTTGCCCTCGAGCGGGAGCGTGTGCTGGCGCCGACCAGGCGCGAGGACGGCATTCCGCCGAACCAGGTCGAATACAAGACCCGCCGCCTGGTGAACGACTATCTGCAGCCGCCGAAGGTGACCCGCAAGTACGAGCTCGGCATGCGCCGTCTCGCCGAGGTCCGCGAGGACATGGAGCAGCGGATGATCGCGCGCAATGCGCACGAGCTGCTCCGCGCGCTCGAAGTGCAGTCGATCATGGATTGCGCCGACATGGCGGCGCACGCCTCGTTGTTCCGCGAAGAGAGCCGCTGGGGCCTCTACCACTGGCGCACCGATTTTCCGGACAAGGACAACGAGAACTGGTTCTGCCACACGCTGCTGTCCAAGCAGGACGGCAGGATGACGAGCACGAAGCGCGCTGTGGAGCCCTATGTCGTGCCGATCGCCGACGATGAGAAGGATCTCTACGACAAGCAGCGCATCCGCGCCAGCGCGTGAGTCTTGCTTCGACGCGTTTCTTCGCGCGAACCCACGTCGCTCGAAAAAATGTGTCCCCCACAACAACAGGAGATTGGACGATGCCTCTCGCTTCCTACCAGACACAGGTCCCGGTGGTGGTCGACGATGCAAAATGCATCGCGGACAAGGGCTGCACGGTGTGCGTCGACGTCTGCCCGCTCGACGTGTTGCGGATCAGCGACATGACCGGCAAGGCCTACATGGCCTATGACGAGTGCTGGTACTGCATGCCGTGCGAGGCGGATTGCCCGACCGGCGCCGTCACCGTCAACATTCCGTATCTGTTGAGGTGATCATGTCGAGCCCGTTCGAATCCTACGACGACCTCGAGGACGCCGACGAGCGGCTGCAGGCCGCGGACCCGGCGGAGCGCCGCGTCGCCATCATTTCGCTCGGCCATTCCGGCGATCCGGCCGCGGTCGGCCATCTCGCCAACATGGTGTCCGATCCCGATGCCGGCGTGCGCCAGCAGGTTGCGATGGCGCTCGGCGAGTTCGACGGGCCTGAGGCGGCGGACGCGCTGGCGAAACTGCTGGTCGATCCCGAGCGCATCGTGGCGTCGGCCGCGGCCGACAGCATGGCCGAGTTCAAGGATCCGGCCTGCGCGGACGTCATCCTGCCGCTGGTCAGGCATGCCCATGCCTTCGTCCGCACCGGCGCGCTGCGCGCGCTGAAGGAGCTGCGCCGCAAGGATGCGATGAAGCCGGCGCTGGAGGCATTGCAGGACCCGGACGCCGCCGTGCGCGCGCAGGCCATCGGCGTGATCGGCTTCCTGAAACTCGAGGAGGCGATCCCGGCGCTGACGGCGCTGATCCAGGACCCGGACGCCCATGTGCGGCGCGCCGCGGTGAGCGCGTTGGCGTTCTCGCAGATGAAGCCGGCGGCGGAGACGATCACCCGCGCACTCAAGGACGACGACTGGATGGTGCGCGAGATGGCGGCCGAAACGCTCGGACTCAACATCAACGGCGCGCTGGCTGCGGATCAATTGATTGCGTCGCTCGCGGACGGGTTCTGGCAGGTCCGGCTCAAGGCGATCCGCAGCCTCGGAAAGATGAAGATTGAGCGGGCGGTGCGCCCGATCGGCAATTGCGTCAATCACGAGCAGGCCAATCTGCGCAAGGAGGCCGCCGCCGCGCTGGGCGAGATTGGTCATCCCGATGGCGAGGCGTTTCTGGCGATCATTGCGGATGATCTCGATCCGGATGTCAGAAAGAACGCGCGCTGGGCGCTTCAGCAGATCGTGGCGAGACGGGCGAAAGGTTAGGGCGGATCACCGGTCGCGGTGCCAGGGCCTTCCTGCGCCGGGTTGACTTGCCTTGCGAATGTTCCTATTTTGTTCTTTCGCGCGTGGTATGCTCCGATCGCGGATGAACGGCTGAAATGGTCACTGCAGCCACGATCCTTCATGCCGATCTGGATGCGTTTTACGCGTCGGTCGAACAGCTGCTGGATCCGTCGCTGCGCGGCAAGCCGATCGCGGTCGGTGGTGGGGTTGTGCTTGCGGCGTCCTACGAGGCCAAGGCATTCGGCGTCCGCGGCGGCATGTCGGGACGACAGGCGCGCGAGCTGTGTCCGCAGCTGATGTTCGTCGGCGGTCATTTCAAGGACTACCAGCGGCTGGGTGACGCGGCGATCGGGGTGCTCGGCGATTTTACGCCGCTGGTTGAGCGCATCTCGATCGACGAGGCCTTTGCCGACGTTGCCGGCTGCACCCATCTGTTCGGCTCCCCTGCCGAGATCGCGGCGGCGATCCGCCGGCGCGTGCGCAGCGAGCTCGGCCTGCCGATCTCGGTTGGGGTTGCGCGCACCAAGCATCTGGCGAAGATCGCCTCGCAGGTTGCCAAGCCCGACGGGCTCGTCGTCGTCGATCCCGACAGCGAGCTGAAATTCCTCCACGGCTTGCCGGTCGAATTGATGTGGGGCGTCGGACCGGTCACCAAGGCGCGGCTCGCTGCGATGGGCGTCTCGACGATCGGGCAACTTGCCAAGTCGCCCGAAACGTCGCTGACGCGGTCGCTGGGGCCGGCGGCCGGGGAGAAGCTGGCGGCGCTGGCCTGGAATCGCGATCCGCGCGAACTCAAGCCGCACCGCCGCGCCCACTCCGCGGGGGCGCAATCGGCGCTGGGCAAACGGCCCGCCATCGAGCGAGTCATTCGGCCGACCCTGCTTCATCTGGCCGATCGCATCGCCACCAGGCTGCGGAGAAAGTCGCGGCCGGGACGGACGGTGACGGTGCGGGTTCGCTTCGCCGACATGCGAGCGGTGACGCGCTCGATCACGCTCGATGCTCCGGTCGACGCAACCTTGATCCTCGCCCAGCGTGCGGAAAAATTGGTCCGCGCAATCCTTGCCGATCATCCGGGCGAGACAGTCATCTCGCTGCTGGCCATTTCGGTGTCGCATCTCGAGGAGCACTGGGATCTGGCGCTGGACCTGCCGCTTGGACTTGCGGATGAAGCGCTCCGTCCCGGAAGCAGGCTGGGCAGCGCCCGCTGGGCGGCCGATTGCGCCGTCGACAAGATCCGCGACCGGTTCGGATGGGATGCGATCGGGTACGGTTCGGCGGTCTTGGGCGTATCCCGTTCGGTGCCCGATGCGTTTCGCGAGCTCGCCGAGAAGGAACTGTAGCCGCCCGCGTCGGCCACTGCGACACAGCCGGGTCGCAATGTCGGCAACGCTTCAAGAAGCGAGAGCAACGCCGGCCATCATGAGGCCGATGGCTGCGATCCAGCCTCCGAGTGCGCGAAGGGCGATCGCCCGCCAGGATGTCGGGTCCGCCGCGGTCGGTCTGAACATGACGGTCAGCGCCATCGTCAGCGTAACGACGGTGTAGCCCGCGCAGGCCAATCCCGCCGCGAACAGCAGGCGGTCGGTGTCGGGCGCGAGGTCGCTTCCGTTCGCAGCACCGCGCAGTGCGGCCAATCCGAATGCAATTGCGCACAACAAGGCTGTCGGAATGCGCGCCGCTGCCGCCAGCAGGACGCCGATCACCAGCAGCATCGAGGCGTCCGCAAGGCCGCCCGTAACAGGGCCGAACATGCGCCCGACCGCCAGGCCGGCCAGCAGTCCGAGCGGAAACACCAGGATGAGCCAGCGTCCTTTCGAGGCGCCGAGCGACCCGGCCAGCACGCCCATCGCGATCCAGAGGATGACATCCTGAAGGTCGGTGAAGGGATGCAATGCACCCATGTAGAAGTCGCCGAGCCGCGCTGCGATGATGTGTGCGTTGGCGGCGCTCGGCAACAAGAGCAGCGCCGCGGCGATCCACCCGCGTGTATATTTCAGCGTCATGCAAATGCCCCGAGGCCCTGTGCCAGGAAGTAGCAGCCGAGCCCCGCGATGCCGGCCCCGAGCCCCTGGATGACGCGCTCGCCGGCGGGCCAGCGCGTCAGGGTGCCGATCGCGATGCCGCACAGGTGCAGCAGGCCCGTCGCGGTGACGAAGCCGACCCCGTAAGCCAGCGGGTTTGCGGAGCCCGGCAACTCGGCCCCGTGCGCATGACCGTGAAAGATCGCGAACACGGCAACCACCGCCGCGGCGGCGGGAAATGGCAAGCGCAGGCGGATGGCGACCGCGAGGCCGAGGATCAGCGCCGAAATTGCGATCACCACCTCCGGCATCGGCAGCGGAATGCGCAGCACGCCCAAAACTCCGCCGACCGCCATGACCAGCGGAAACGTGATGGGCAGGACCCAGATGGCGGGCGCGCCGAGTTGCGCTCCCCAGATTCCGACGGCGACCATCGCAATCAGATGGTCGATGCCGGTGGCCGGATGCAGCAGGCCGCTGATAAGACCGCCGGCCACGCCGACCTGGTCGTGCGCGAACGCCGGCTGGGTCAGCGCCAAAGCGACAATCGCGGTTGGCAGGGTTCGGAGGATGCGTGAACACATGGGGTGGGCGTCTCTCGGTCAGATCGGAGCGAGCACGCGCACAAGGCGGCCGAAGAACCAGAACATCGACACCGACCCGATGGCGTAGGCCGGAAGCGCCTCGCCCCAGCGCGGCAACACGGCATCAAGTCGCCGATGCGCCCAGATCAGCGCGAGCACGAGCAGCACAAAGGCAAGCTGCCCGATCTCGACGCCGATGTTGAAGAACAGCAGCGCTGCGGGAAGCAGACGGCGTTCGAGCCCGAGGCCCGCCAGCGCGCTTGCGAAGCCGATGCCGTGAACCAGGCCGAACGTAAAGGCGACGGCCCAGGGATGGCGTGCCGTGATGCCGATCTCGCCGCGCTGCTGCTTGACGATTTCGACGCCGACGAACGCGATGCTCAATGCGATGCAGGCATTGAGCGGGCGTTCCGGCACGCCGATCAAGCCAAAGGCCGCCGCCGCCAGCGAGGCGCTGTGTCCGATCGTGAAGGCGGTGATGGTTTTCACCAGACGCCAGCCGCCGCCGACGATCCAGATCAGGCCCAGCACGAACAGCAGATGATCGGCGCCGAGAAGAATGTGATCGATCCCGTAGTTGACGTAGGTCTTGGCCAGCTCGATCCAGGTCTGCAGCGTGGGCGCGCCGGTGCCGAGAATGGAGGCGACGGGATTGGCGGTCGAGATCGTGTAGCTGCGCGGCTCACCCGCGAGCGGAACGAGCTTGATCAGGACGACCGACATGTTGGCGCCGAGGTTGGCGATGGTGATCGGGCCGACCAGCCCCTTCTCGCCGCAGTTCACCTCGGGCAGCCGCAGCAGGCAGTGCGATGGCACCCGTAGATCGACCCGCGCGGCGCCGATCGACGGCTCCATGGTCCAGCGGCCGATATACACGCCGTGCCGGACCTCGTGGAATTCGAGCACACCCATCGACGCTTCATGCGCACGCAGCAAGGCGGGCTGCATCAGCGCGGCGAGGACGAGCAGTGCCAATCGCAGGTATCGGATCGCGGTCACTGCTCGTACCGCACTTGATAGGAGGTCTTGAGCCGCTTGACCGCTTCCCAGGCCAGCTTGCGGGTTTCTTCGGTATGCCAGATCCGGGCGGCCTCATCCCGAACCGTCTCGAGACTGGCGAGCGTTCCCTGAATCCGGGAATCGAGACGCGCGACGTGCCAGCCATCGCTGGAGCGCAGGACCTTCCATTGCCCCGGCGGCAGCGCCAGCAGCGCATCGCGGAATTCCTCGCCGAAGGAGGCCGCAAGGCTCGCGACGGTCCGGCCGAGGATCGCACGGGTCTGCTGCTGCAGCTCGTCGGATTCGTGCTGTTGCGCGATGTCCTCGAACTGGCGCTGCGCCGTGGCCTGATCGGTCGGCGGAGTGATGTAAAACGAAACGCGCTCCGGCTCATCGAAGTTGGCGTGATTTTCCGCAAACCACGCCCGCAGCTGTTCTTCCGTCGGTCGCGGGACCTTGATCTGATCGAAGATCAGCAATTGCATCTTGAAGGCAATTCGATCGCGGATCATCTCGTCGCCGCGGTCGACGCCGAGCGCCTTGCCCTCGCGGTAAAGGATTTCGCTCGCCACCCAGCTGTCAATCATCTTCTGGAGCTGGTCGTCGGACGGAGCGCGTACCTTGTCCTCGTCGAAGTTCTCGATGAAGGACTGGCGCATCGTCTTGGCGACGGTGATCACCTTTTCGTCCTTCGCGGGGGGATGCAGCACGGCGTCGCCGCCGAAGATCAGCGCCCCAAGCAAGGTGAAGTGCAGCAGCGGCTCACGCGACAGGCGTTTGGCGAAAGCGACGAAGGACCGCGAAGGTTGCGCCGCACCAGGTGCGGCATCGGGACTCTGCTCCGAGCGTTGCGTGTGCAACGTCGGAAAGGTTCGCACTTTAGATGGTGTCGCTGGAGTCGGTGTCGCTGGCATTGACATCTTACTGTCACAAATTCCCACAGCACGCGTGGCCGCGCGCTTTATGCGACACGACATTTCATCTGTCATCTGCAAACGCGAGTGCCGCGCAGAAAAGTTGCAAGAGACAAGATGTCGCACGGATAAATCAGAAGCTGCGAGGCGCAGCACAAATCCTTCACGAAGCTGTATTCGAACTCTGGTCATTGCAAAGACGCAGCGAGTCCGCTCACCGCGGCGGGGATCTGGGGTTTTCGATTCCCGTCGTTCTTGCCGAATTTCCCGCAGTTTATCCGAAAGAGGGGCGATAGATGTTTCCGACCAGTAAGACCATCCTGTTGACTGCAGCGTCCGCAACGTTGGCGCTGACGCAGAGCGCCGTGGCCGAGGAGTGGGGCAAGGATCGGCATAAGGGCAATCCTTATGTCGCCGGTGACATGCACAACCACAACACCTGTACGGACGGTTCGGTGGCCGCTGGCTATTCGATCGACCGCGCGGTCGGCCGCGGCGTCGCGCCCGCCGGCGGCAACAATTTCGATCTGGACTGGTTCACGCTCGGCAATCACGGCGGTTCGGGCAATCGCGACTGCCGCTTCAGCGACACCAGCGCCAATCTTCCCGGGCAAACCACCACCACCTGGGATCAGACGCTCGGCAAGACCATCGACGGCATCACGATCACCAGCCTGAAGGGCACCCCGAACGGCACCGGCAGCAGCGCCAAGATGTGGCGCTGGCAGTCGATCCAGGAGATCGAGTATCCGATCATCGCCAACCGCACGCCGGTGTACAAGAAGGTGCTGATCGAAGGCCTCGAGTGGATCGCTCCCGGCCATGAGCACGTCGACGTCGCGGTGATCACCGGGCAGAACCCGCGCGACGAGGGCGGCAATGCCGACAAGATGGCGGAATTCGAATACCGCTTCGATCGCACGGACGCCGATGCGATCGGCCCCGTCTTCGGCAGCGGCCAAAACCAGGTCTGGCCGGGCAAGGACAACGTCAACAACAGCGGCACGGCGGGACACCAGAAATCGCTCGCGGCCATCGCATGGTTGCAGTCGCATCATCCGCTGCAATCCTATGTCATTCCCACGCACACCGAGCGCCAGGGGCCGTTCGATCCGTCGGGCAGCAAGGGCTACAACATCGAGCACTTCCGCGATTTCAACAATGCCGGACCGACCGTCGCGTTCGGCATCGAGTCGCCCGGTCACTTCGCGGAAGGCGGCCTCAGCGGCGGCTCCGGCTCCTACGGGACCGGCGCGGTCGGCGGCGGCACCTACGGCATGAGCGGGATCTACACCGCGAAGGTCGGCGGCCTGTGGGATGGCATGCTCGGCGAAGGCCGCAACTTCTTCATCTATGTCAGCTCCGACTGGCACAGCCGTGGCGCCGGCGGCGCGCGCGATTCGTTCACGACCGCCGATTTCATTCCCGGCGAGTACACCAAGCTGTATGTCCCGAATGCCGGAAAGTTCTCGGCGCACTCGGTCATCGACGGCATGCGTTCGGGTAACTCCTACTCGGTCAACGCCGATCTGATCGGTCCCGATCTGGTGTTCCGCGCCAAGGCGCGCGGCGACGACTGGAAGACGATGGGCGAGACGCTGGTCGTGAGGCCGGGTGATCGGGTGACCGTCGAGATGGAAATGACCGTCCCGGCGAAGAACAACAGCCCGTACAGCTTCAACAATCCGCTGCTCGTGCCGATCGGGACCAAGCAGCCGCTGAACAAGCCGTCGCTCGACCATGTCGATCTGATCACCGGCAAGATCACCGGCGTGATTGCGCCGGGCGCGGCCGGCTATGCGGTGCCGAACGCCGCCGGCACTGCCGGCGCGTCGATCGTGTACAACCCCACCGCCACCATCGCGCAGCAGATTCCGGCGACCAAGATGCATCGCGAGCACCGCGACGGCGGTGCCGTCCGGTTGCGCTTCACGACGACGTTCACCGCCGGCAACAGCGCGTTCTATATCCGCGCTCGCGGAACGAACATTCCGGTCGGCACCCCGAACGTCTCGGATAGCGCCGGCAATCCGCTGCTCGACGCCAACAATGCGCTGGTGAGCTGCACGGACCCGGCGTGCCCGCCGCATCTGGAGGCGGTCGCCGGCGTCAAGAAGGTCACCCACGACGTTCAGGCCTATTCGAACGCCTGGTTCTACGCCAATCCGATCTTCGTGCGGCCGGAAGGCTCGCCGAAGCTGCTGGTCGAAACCAACGCGGATCTGGCGCGGCGGCTTGGGCAGCGGGCCGAGCACGACCATCACCACCACGACAACGACTAACCATTCATGAAGCTATCCGGCGGGACGCTCAGCGTCCCGCCGGACTCGTTTTTGGGCGTGCGATGGACCAGTTTTGCCTGCGAGTTTCTCTCTCTGCGCTGTGCCTGCTCGTTTGCGGCAGTTGCGGTGCGGCCGCCCAAGGGACTCAAGGGGCTGCTGCGCTGCCTTCGAGCGAACCCACGTGGGAGGACTGCCAGTCGGCAGTCGGGGAGGCGCGCACCTTGACGGCACAACTGCCGCCGGACCATCTCTCCCGCTACTTCGCCGATCGTCATCTACACCAGGCCATGGTCGAAGCCGGTAACGGCGAATTCGACGAGTGTCTGGAGATGGCCGCGCGCGCCTCTCAGGAGGTGCGCGAACGGCGCCACGAGTTGCCGCCCGGCGAAAAGCTGCGCGTGCTTCGGGCCGACGAGTAGATCACCTCGGCAGACTGCGGCACGCTGCCCGCTGTCATCGCAGTGTCATCTTTGCTCGCGCATTGTCGGGCTCCGCACCAGAACAGGCAAAATTGACCACATGGATCAGATCGAACCGCTTTTCCCGATCCCCCTCATGCGCTCGCCCCAGCTGCTTCCTCCGTCGCTGAACGAAGCCGCCGTGACCGCGATCCGGAATGCGCGCATCGAAAGCAATCTCCGATCGGGACAGCTGTTCCACACCGAGGTCGCCGATCCGCGCGACAACGAGCTGTTTCGCCAGATCGCTGAACTGGCCGTGCCAAAGCTGGTCGATTTCGGCGTCTTGCTGTTCGGCGAACAGTTGCGCTGGACCGTCAAGGAGATGTGGACCAACATGCTCGAGACCGGCGGAAACCAGACCCTGCATTCGCACGCCAACAGTTTCGTCTCGGGCATTATCTATCTGACGCCCTCGCACGCGGCCTGCAAGACGGTTTTCGTGCGGCCGCCCGGCGGTTTCGACTTCTCCTTCCGCCATCATACGCGAGACGCCGCCATCGGGCCTTTCAACGCGGGCAAGTACGTCCTGCCGGAAGCCGAACCGGGCGATCTCGTGCTTTTTCCAAGCTATCTCTACCACGAGGTGCCGAGGAATCCGGGCGGGCAGCGGATCACGATCGCCTTCAACGCCATTCCCGATCATCTCGACTGCTGGGGCTATCGCATCAACTTTGCGCCCTGAGCGAGGCCAAGCGGGTCACTGCTTTCGTAATCCGAATTCTCGCAGCAGCAGCTCCCTGGCCTCGCCGCGCGATGGCGCCGCGTCGACTATCTGGCGCAGCAGGCCGGCGGCGGCTGCCCGGTCAGAGCCGATCAGGGATTTCGCCATGCTCATCAGCGGCCCGTAGGCCGGGTCGAATTCGGGGCTCAGGCGAAGCGCCTCGAGGAGGCCGAGCGAAGCCGCTTCAATCAGGGCTGCTCCGCGCGGATCGCCCGGAAGCGCTGCGCCCGCTTCGAGAAACCGGTTACGCGCGCGCCAGTAGCCGCTGAGCCGGGCGCTCAACGCATCGCGCTCCGGCCCGACAGCCAAGAGTTCGGCCGGATCCGGTTGCACGCCTCGGGTCAATGCAAGCAGGAGCGACCAGGGCGCCGCGGTCAATGCGTGGACGTTGCGCCGCGCATCGAAGGTCACGAACGGATAATCATCCGTGTTGCGCGGACCTTCGCCGGCGAATGCGGCGAGGGCGCGTGGGCCTGCGAGATATTGGCCGAGCAGATCGATCGGCGCCGCGAACCCGAGCGGCCGCACGACTGGCCCGATCGCGGGATCGCGGAGCCGGGCAGCGAGCGCGCTGGTGTCGAGATCACCGCCATCCCTCGTGCCGATGAGCGCCAGCATCGGCGTGCGGACGCTGTAGTGGTTGAGCCAGGCCGCGCCGTCCGGATAGACGTCGAGAAAGCTGCGGACAATGGCGCGGAGCGAGGGCAGATCAAGCTGATAAAGCGGAAGCCATTGGCAGAAGATGCCTTGGGGCGCGAGCCTGCGCTTCACGGCGCCGAAATGCTCGACCGTGTAGAGCGTGCCGCTGCCATCCAGCGCCGGATGAAACAGGTCGGCGACGATCACGTCATGCAGGCTGGTATCCGCGGCGATGTAGCGGCGGGCATCGGCGACGGTCATCCGAAGCGCCGGAGCGGCTGCCGGATTGATGAACCAGGGAAGCAGGTCCACCACCTCGCGGGAAAGCTCGACGCCATGCACGCTCACGCCCGGCATCTGCGATCCGCCGACCACGGTGGCGCCGGTCCCGATGCCGAGGAACAGGGCCCGGTGCGGAGCTTGATGAAGCAGCAGCGGCAGCATCGCCTGGCGGTAGTCGGATCGAACCGAGCTCGTGCCGCCCATCCGGAAATGGCCGTTCACATCGAGATAGCGCGTACCCGAAGCATCATCGACAACGCTGGCGGTCGCCATCGGCCCTTCACGAATTGCGATCAGGGCGCCGCCCGACGGCACCCTCGTCAACGAGGGCGCGGAATAAGACCACAGCACCAGCGCGAGGACGGCCGGTGCGGCGGACCACGCCAGCGCCGGCCAGCCGGCCGGGAGCAGGAGCAGGTAGCCCAGCGTGACCGGAAGCAGGGCTTTCCATGTGCCAAAAGCCGGAATCAGCAATTGCGCGGCGACGAGTGGCGCGATGGAGGCGCCGAGACTGTTGACGCCAACCGCCCAGCCAACAGAGCCGCGCTGGTCGCGCACCCGCTGCGCCAGCAGGCCGAACAATGCACCCATCGCGGTCGACGGTGCCAGGAACAGGGCAATCGCCACTGCCAGCTCACCGACCACGCCGGCGGGGGAGGCGACCTCGACGAGGCGGTCGACATAGGGCGCAAGCAATGCGGTCGCAAGACACGCAAGCGCGGTGGCGGCCAGCAGGCCGCGGAGATCGCCATCCTGCGCAGCACGTCCGCTGCGCTGCCAGAGCAGGCCGCCGGCCGCCGTGCCGAGCAGGTACGCAGCCAGCAGCCCCGCAAAAGTATAGACGGTGTCCTGCATCACCTGTGCCGCAAGCCGGACCACCAGAACCTCGAAGGCGATTCCGAGCAGGCCCGTGGCGAACAAGGTGATCGTGAGGCGCAGCTCGCGAACCGGCTCGGGCCGCGCCGTTCCGCTCGCAACCCGCGCCGTGCCGAACGCCGCTTCAACCGCGAGCGCGCCGGCGGCGCAGAGCAGGTTGACGCCGGCGAGGCAGAGCAATGTCCCGGAGAAGCCAAGCGTCGGAATCAGCAGGAATGTGGACACCAGCGTGCCGGCCAACGCCCCGGCCGTGTTCGCCCCATACACGCCTGCGGTGACGCGGGCCTCGCGGCGGGCTTCGCGTGTCATGCGCTCCAGTGCGGCAAGGGTTCCGCCCATGGCCATCGTCGCGGGAAGCAGCACCAGCGTCGGCAGCGCAAAGCTGCCGGCCCAAAGCAAGGCTGGCGATGGCTCGCTGCCAAGCAGCGGCGGCAGGGCCCGGCCGGCCGCAGGCAGAAGCCAGATGTTGACCAGACCCCAGACAGCGATGACGCCCTCAAGCATCGCATAGACGCGCCACGCCGACCGCGCACGCCTGATCAGCTCATCGAGCGCGAACGCGCCAAGCGCCAGACCGCCGAAAAACCCGGCAATGGCGCCAAGCACCGCCATCATCTCGGTCCCCAGCGCAAGGCTCAACTGTCGCGTCCACACGATCTCGTAGCCGAGGCCCGCGAAGCCGGACGCCGTCACGATCGGGATCAGGGCCCAGCCAAGGCCGGCGGCTTGCCGAGGGCGCGCCGATACGGTGTCGAGCCGGACCGCACCCGCGAACCGGTCCGCCGAAGCCATCGTGGCGCTGTCCGGGTCGGATTGCATTCGCTCACTCCTGTCTCGCACGCAGCGAACGGCCCGAACGCCGCGCTCTCGGCCGATCAAAGCATCGGCTCTATGTCAGTTTCTTTGAGGATTTGTGACGGCCAACGCGGCGGCTCGGTCCGCTCAAAATCTTGCCGCCACCGTCAGCCGCACCGCGCGCGGCTCGGCCGGATGGACGTGACGATCGGCGACGCCGTCGATCGGCTCCCCCGGCAATCGCGACAAATAGTAATACTCGATCTGGTTGGTCTGGGCGTTGAAGAGGTTGAGCACGTCGAGCTGCACCCGCAGGCCGTTGTCGAATCTGTAGCCGGCGCGCGCGTTGAAGATCAGGGATTGCAGCGAGCGGATGCTGTCGTCTTCGATCAGGGGGCGCGGACCGAAATAGCGCGCCTTCAGCGCGCCGAACCAGCCGGTGTCGCCGCCGAGGGTGACCGCGCCGCTTGCCACCCATGCCGGTGCGCCGGGGATGCGGTCGCCGGCCGGGTCGAAATCCGTGAAGCGCGCCCGGGTATAGGCGACGTCGAGATCGACTGTCAGCCACGGCAACGGCTTGTACTGGTTGGTCCACTCGACGCCGACGCGGCGGCTCGGCCGGCTCGGCTCGGTGGTGCCGGCGTCGCCGACGAACAACAGCTCGGAGTCGAAGTCCAGCACGAATACCGCAAGCGAGCTGGTGACGGCCTCGACAGCCTTGGTGCGGATGCCGAGCTCGGCGCCGCGCGAGCGCACCAGCAGCGGCACGCGTTCAAGCGGGGTCGTCTTGTCGTTGGGATCGACCGTGATGGTCGCGCCGCGGATGTCGTTGCTGTGCAGGCCGTAGCCGGCGTTGCCGTAGAACTCGGTCTTGTACCAGGGGCCGAGCACGATACCGGCCTTCGGGCTTGTCATCGCGGCCTGGGCGTTGCCCGAATTCTGCGGCGTATCGCTGAAGACGTGTCCGGCGAAGAAGTCCTCGCGGATGCCGACCGTGGTGCGCAGCCAGTTGGTCCAGCGCGTGGTCGTGTCGGTCCAGAGGCCGACATTGCCCTCCTGCACGCGGTCATCGCGCACGGTTGAGAGCCATTCACGCTGCTCGGTCTTGAACAGGCCGACATGGATATCGTCATAGCGGCTCTGCACGCCGACGCGGGTCTGCGTTTCGAGGCCGGCAAAGCGCCAATCGAACGCATGCCGCGCGTCAAAGCCGCCGACGGTCCGGCGGTCAAGCTGGCTGAACTGGTCGCCATTGACGGGATTGTCGAGGAAGTAGGTGAAATCGTTGAACAGCTGCAGGTCGGAGCGCAGCACATAGGCGCTGACATTGGTCTGTCCGTAGTCGCCCGATTGCGCCCAATTGCCGGACAGGCTGAAGCGGCTCGACGTGCCGCCGTCGGTCGGATCGAGCGTGCCGAGGCGGCTGATTAGGCCCTGGTCGATCGCGCGCTGCGGAACCTGATCGGTCGAATTCCAGCCGTTGGAATAGGCCATCGCCGTCAGCGTCACGCCGTCGGTCGCGGTGCCCTGGCTGTAGCGCATGACGCCGTTCAGCTTGCGGACGTCGTCCGGCACTTGCCACGGTCCATCATATTTTGCCGCCTCGATCGCCGTGAGCAGCGTGCCGGCGCCCACGGCGGTCGATCCCGCTGCCAACGCGCGGCGATAGCCGAAGCTCCCGAAGGTCATCTCCGCGATGTTCTTCGGCAGCTTGTTGACGTAGTCGATCGCCACCGCGCCGGCAGAGGCGAAGTCGCCCTGATCCGCAAAGTATGGTCCCTTGCGGACATTGACCGACTGGATCAGCTCGGGCACCAGAAAATTGATATCGGCGTAGCCTTGGCCATGCCCATGGGTCGGCATGTTGACGGGCATGCCGTCGACGGAGATCGCCAGATCGGTGCCGTGATCGAGATTGAAGCCGCGCAGGAAATACTGGTTGGCTTTGCCCTCGCCGGAGTGCTGGGTGACGATCAGGCCCGGCACGACTTCCAGCGCCTCGCCCGGCCGCGAGAATGGCACCGCGTTGACCTCGGCGCCGCTGATGCGGATCGCACTGGCGGCGGTGGGCTGCGAGGTGGAGGGGCCATCGCGCGATGCACCGGTTGCGCCGTCGCCCGCGGCCGCGCTGTCCGAGCGAGCGGCAGTCCGGTTACGCATCCCATGGTTCTTCGGCGGTTTCGTGTGCGCCTGCCGCTTGTGAGGGTGATGATGATCCGGCGACGCAACGGTGACCGGCGGAAGTTCGGTGTACGCCACCCCGCGGAGGTCGTGGGCCGCGGCTGGAAGCCCGCACAGAGCAGCCGACGCGGCGGCGGATACTGCCCGCAACACGACTCCACGTACCGCCACGACGTCCCCCGCACGACCACAGCTGCAGCCAGCAAGCAACTGCAACAAATCCCGCTAACAGGCCTAGATGACGATGCAACAACAATTTCATACCTGCTGCTGCGACCGAATGGTCATGGATCACCGTCGCGGTGCCAGCGCGGCGCGAGCCTCGGATGTCACTGCCGATCGTGCGACCGGATAGGCTGTCGAGTTATCCACGCGATAACAGCCGTTTCGTACAGTTGTCACATTGGCAACCGATAAGCCTAGCTTCCCCGGCGACCTATGCTTGGCCGCGCGTCGCTTGTCTCGCGCGGGCGGGTTACCAGCTCGTCTTGGCTGAAGGGCTTGTGCGTTTAGCTCGCATTGGGTCGGTGACGAGGGACATGAGAAGGCATAGAGCGATTCTGCGGACATCGGTGCGGCGGGCGGTTGTGCTGGCGCCATTGCTCGGTGTTTCCGCCGCAACCTCCGCGCTGTGCGCCGATATCTCCGATCTCGATGTGTCGGGCCCGGTTGGGTCGACATCAAGCCGGCCGCTTTGGGATGCTCCGGCAGGTTCGGCACCGGCAATCGACGCTGCCCCAGCTTCGCCGTCGCCCATCGGCGGGCAGGGGGCCATGAACGGCAATCCACTCTGGACGATCCCACTGGCGGTCCTGCCGGACACGCGCCAGCGGCCGATTTTTTCGCCGTCGCGCCGGCCGCCGCCACCTGCCGCCGCTTTGGCATCCGAGCCGAAGCCGCCACCGCCACCGCCGAGTGCGCCGCCGGTCGAGCTGCCGCTTTTGCTGGTCGGCACCATCAGCGGCGGCGACCTCAGCTTCGGGATATTTGTCGACAAGACCAGCAAGGCCACCCTGCGTCTGAAGATCGGCGAGGATTATCAGGGCTGGCGGCTTCGTTCAGTGCATGGCCGCGAGGCGATCATGGCGTACGGCGAGCGCAGCGAGACCTTGAATTTCCCAACCCAGGCCGAAGCCGCAGTGGCAGTCAGCCGGACGGTTGCGGAAAGTGCGCCGAGACGGGGCAGCTCGCACTCGCCGGAATACGACTGACGGACCCGGTTACCTGCAAAGCTACTTTGCATGGGGTTGTTTTCGCCAATCTGTTGGGCCGGCATGCTCGGCGGACCGGCAGGGTTCAAAAACGTCATGTTGCATTGGACCAGCAATGCCGTTAAGCAATTGAGATGGAATGGAAATTCTCCGTCGCCCCGATGATGGACTGGACTGACCGGCATTGCCGTTTTTTCCATCGTCTGATGTCGCGGCGGGCGCGGCTTTATACCGAGATGCTGACGACCGGCGCGGTGATCCACGGCGACCGGGCGCGGCTGCTCGCCTTCGATGCCAGCGAGCATCCGCTCGCCCTGCAACTCGGCGGTTCCGATCCCAGTGATCTCGCCACCGCCGCGCGGATTGGCGAGGACTTTGGCTATGACGAGATCAACCTCAATGTCGGCTGTCCGTCCGATCGCGTGAAGGACGGCCGCTTCGGCGCCTGCCTGATGGCGCAGCCCGCGCTGGTTGCCGAAGGCGTCGCGGCGATGAAGCGCGCGGTCAAAATTCCGGTCACGGTGAAATGCCGGATCGGCATCGACGACCAGGATCCGGAGGCTGCGCTCGACGTGCTGGCGCGCGGCGTGATCGCCGCGGGCGCCGACGCACTCGTCGTGCACGCGCGCAAGGCCTGGCTCAACGGCTTGTCGCCGAAGGAAAACCGCGACATCCCGCCGCTCGATTACGATCGCGTCTATCGGCTGAAGGCGGCGTTGCCGGACGTGCCCATCATCATCAATGGCGGCATTTTGAGCCTTGCCGAGGCAAAGCGGCATCTGGCGCATGTCGACGGCGTGATGCTGGGACGGGCGGCGTATCAGGAGCCGTGGCGGCTGCTCACCGTCGATTCCGAATTGTTCGGCGAGGCCGCGCCGCACGCGACGATGAAGGACGTGTTCACGGCGATGCTGCCCTATATCGAGCGGCAGCTGGCGCAGGGCACGCGGCTGCACGCGATCACCCGCCACTTCGTCGGCGCCTTCCACGGCGTCCCCGGCGCGCGCGCGTTCCGCCGGCATCTGGCGGAGAACGGCGTCCGGCCAGGGGCGGGCGCCGAGGTGCTGCGTGACGCGATCGCACTGGTCGACGACCGCGCGCTCACGCCGGTTGCGGCCTGAGCGCGCGATATCCTTGATCGCGGCGTTCTATCGCGCGCTTACGGGCGCGCTTCGAGCACCATGTTGAACGGCGTCTCCGCGGCGCGGCGGAAGCGGGTGAAGCCGCCGGAGCTGACCACCTGCCGCAACCGAACCTCACCCGCCTGCGCGCCAAGGCCGAGCCCGACCTCCTGCGCCTGTGACGCCGGGGTGCAGATCATGGTCGATGCCGCGTAGTACACCCGCCCGATCGGATTGAGATTGGCGGCGAGATGATCGTGCGCGAACGGCTCGACGATCATCCAGGTGCCGTCGGGCTTCAGCGTCTCGCGCACATGCGTGGCCGCGCCGACTGGGTCGCCCATGTCGTGCAGGCAGTCGAAGAAGGCAACGAGATCGTATTTGCCCGGGTAGGCCTTGGCTGGCGCCACCTCGAAATTGGTATTGGCGGAGACGCCGGCTTCCGCGGCCGCCTTGCGCGCGCGCTCGATCGAGGCCGGATGATAGTCGAATCCGACAAAGTGCGATTTCGGAAAGGCCTTCGCCATCAGCACGGTCGATGAGCCGTGGCCGCAGCCGACATCGGCGACGCGCGCGCCTTGCTTGAGCTTGTCGACGACACCGTCGAGCGCCGGCAGCCACGCCGACATCAGATTGGCGTTGTAGCCGGGACGGAAGAACCGCTCGGTGCCGCGGAACAAGCAGGCGCTGTGGTCGTGCCAGGCCAGCCCCTTGCCGCTGCGAAATGCGTCTGCCACCTTCGGCTCGTCCAGCCACATCGACGAGAGGGCCTCGAACGCGCCCGCCATGAAGGCGGGGCTGTCCTCGTCGGCAAACACCGTGGCCTGTTCGGCGTTGAGACTGAATTTGTCATCGTCCCTGTCGTAGTCGACATATCCCGCCGCGGCCTGGGCGGCGAGCCACTCGCGCACGTTGCGCTCGGTGGCGCCGGTGCGCTTTGCGAGCTCGGCGGCGGTCATCTTGTCGCCGTCGCGCATCGCATTGTAGAAGCCGAGCCGATCGCCGAGCACCACCAGCGCCCCGCTGGCGATGCTGCCGAGGTCGCCGACCATCTTGCCGAGAAATGCGTCGAGCTTTGCTTGATCCGGTTGCTGCATGACACTCTCCCTGAGGTAACCCTGTGGCGATAAGTCCATGCGCCCGATAGGAAGGTTCACCTTTGTGATGGCGGTGGCAAATCACGACCGCTCACATCGCTGTGGGTCAGTCTGTCTGTCCCGTCTCTGTGCTCAGGTCACTCAGGCGACTGCTTGCGCTGCCGCCGCGTGACCTCCTGCGCGACCTTCAGGAAGTTGAACAGATGCGGCATCCGGTTGTCGCGCCGGTAGTTCAGCGACAGCGCGGTGCCCGGATTATGGCCCTCATAGGCGCGATAGGTGACGCCGGGCCGTTCCGATTGCGACACGGATTTCGGCACCAGTGCGATGCCGACGCCGACCGACACCAGGCTGATCGCGGTCTGGTAGTCCTGCGCCAGCACCTGCGACTTCGGGATGAAACCTTCCTCGAGGCAGATGCTGAGGATGTGGTCGGCAAAACTCGGCCGCGGCTTGCGCGGGTAGAGAATGAAGGTCTCGGCCTTGAGCGCCGACAGCTGCGTGATCTGTTGATCGAGCAACGGCGAGGTGTCGGGCACGGCGAGGATCAGCGGCTCCCGCAGCAGCGGCTCCGACTTCAATTCCTCATCCTCGAGCGCGGGCCGCGCGACGGCGATATCGATCTCGCGCTGGATCACGGCACGCTTCAGCTCGGCATTGTTCATCGCGGACAACGCGAGCTCGACATCCGGATAGGCCGAACGAAACGCCTTGATGACATTGGGCAGCACGCCATGGGTCGCCGACCCGACGAAGGCGACGCGCAAATGCCCTGAAAATCCTTCGCCGATCCGCTTGATCTCGCGCTGCGTCCGGTCGAGCCGCTCCAGCACGTCGCGCGCACGCTCCAGCAGGACGCTGCCGGCCTGGGTCAGCCGGATCTGGCTCCGGCTTCGGTCGATCAGCATGACGCCGAGATCGCTCTCCAGCTGCGCGATCTGCCGGCTCAGCGGCGGCTGCGCGATCGCGAGCCGCGAGGCGGCCCGGCCGAAATGCAGCTCCTCGGCGACCGCGACGAAATAGGCGAGCCGCCTGAGATCCATGACGTCGTCGCGACCGGTCACCGGCGAGCCGGATGTTGCTGCGCGCTCGTCCCAGGAAGCTGCCTGATCTCGTAGCTCACGGTCATCAGCGCAAAGGTGAGATGATGGTTACAGCGCAAAGACTGCGGGGGCATCATTGGTTTGTCAATTGTCCGCGGCCACGGCGCCATCAGCTAGTCCTTTCGCGCGAAGGCGCGGACCTTGTCCTCGTCGATCTCGACGCCGAGGCCCGGTCCCTCAGGAACACAGATCTCGAACTCCTCGAACCTGATCGGATTGGTGACGAGGTCCTCGACGAGGATGCGCGGCCCGAAATGCTCGCTGCCCCATTCGAGCGTGGGCAAAGTGGAGAAGGCGGCAAGATGCGCCGCCGCGCCGATGCTGCTCTCCAGCAGGCAGCCGCCATAGAGTGCGAGCCCGTGGGCTACGGCGACCGCCGCGGCGCGCTTCATCTCGAACAGGCCGCCGCTCTTGACGAGTTTGAGGGAATAGACACTGCCGCAGGCCATCGTCGCCACACGCGCGATCTCTTCCTTGGTGAAGGCGGCTTCATCGATCAGCAGCGGGATCGAGGTGCGCGCCGCGACGCGGGCCATCGCCTCGAGCTGCAGCGCCGACACCGGCTGTTCGACCAGCGCGACATCCAGTTCCTCGAGCGCGGGCATGAAGCGGATGCACTCGGCCTCGCTCCAGCCCTGATTGATATCGACGATCAGGAGGACGTCGTCACCGAGACCGGCGCGCAGGGCTTGCAGCCGCTTCAGATCGGCCTGCGGCCGGTTGAAGCCGAACTTGATCTTGAACTGCCGGTGCTCGCGGCGGTGCAGCTTCTCTTTGGCTTCCTCCAGCTCCTGTCCGCTATCGCCGGAGGCGAGCGCCCAGATCACCTCCATGCGCGCGCGCACCGCGCCGCCGAGCAGCGCGCTGGCGGGCAGGCCAAGCGTCTTGCCGGCGGCGTCGAGCAGGGCGGATTCGATGGCGGCTTTGGCGGCAAAATTGCGGGTCGCGGCCTTGCTCATGCGGAGCGCGTTGGCCTCGAACGCCAGCGCCGGCTGGCCCAGCAGCGCCGGCGCCAGATAGGTCATCACCGCGGCCTTGATCGATTCCACGCTCTCCTCGGCCCAGCGCGGTCCGCCAAGCGTCGACGCTTCGCCGACGCCCGTCACGCCATTGTCGAGCAGGACGCGCACCAGCACGTAGCCCTGATGCGTCACCTCGGTGTTCGAAAGCTTGTGCCGTCGCCGCGTCGGGGCGTCCACGATCGTGGCGCGAATGCTACGGATCGTGGTGTCTTTTGTAAGAGCCTGTGCCGGCTGCACGGGCTCGGCGATGTCGATCAGGGCGCGCCCCATCATTCTTCACCTGTCATAGCAAAAGGAGAAGCCCTGCGAGGCCAGCGATGCCGGGCAGGGCGTATTGCGTGTCACTCGGCCGCGACAAGCCGCTCGACCTCTGTCTTCTTGAGCTTGAAGTCGAAGTCGAGCACGAGGTCGGTGTTGGCGCCGGCCGGCGCTTTCCTGAACTGGCCGATCAGGCTCTGCTTCACGGCAAACACCGAGTCGTTGTCGAGATATTTGGTCTCGGAATCGTAGATCTGCGAGATCAGCGATTGATAGCCGTCCTTCGACAGCATGAAGTGGATGTGGCCGGGACGCCAGGGATGGTGACCCATGTACTTCAGAAGCTCGCCGCCGGCGCCGTCATAGGGGATCGGGTACGGCTCCGGCCGCAGCGCCACGAAGGCATATTCGCCGTCGCCGTCAGTCATGAAACGCCCCCGCAGATTGTAGGCCGGCTGCTCCGGGTCCTGCAGATCGTAGAGGCCGTTGGGCGCGTCTTCCCAGACGTCGATGGTGACACCCTCGATCGGCCGCCCAGCGGTGTCGGTGATACGACCGCTGACCATGACGGTCTGTGCGTTGTCGAAGGTCTTCTTGATGATCGAGGCGCCCTTGGCCAGCACCGGCGGGTTCTCCCGGTAGAACGGCCCGAGCACGGTCGATTCGCTTTCGCCATCGGTGACGCGGTGATCGAGCATGTCGACCAGCACCTCGACGCCGAGGATGTCGCAGATCAGGATGAATTCGTTGCGCTTCTCGTCCGAGATGTCGCCGGCGCGGCGCAGGAACTCGCAGGCGGCGAGCCACTCGGCAAAGCTCAGATCGACCTCCCTGCAGAAGTCGTGCATATGCCTGATCAGGCTGGTCAGGATCTGACGGTTGCGCGGCGGAATATCCTTGTCGAGCGCGGCGATGACGAGGTCGGTGATGGTGTCCTTGTTGACGTTCATGGTGGTTTCCTCCTTTTCTTGCAGTTGGTCGGTTTGGCTTCTCACTTCAGGGCAAACTCTGCGACGATCTCACCAGATGAACTCGTAGCCGGCATTCTCCAGCATCGCCGGCGCCGGGTGCGGGTCGGCCAGGCCGCCGAAGCGGCCGCTGAAGAACAGCAGCGGTTTTCTGCAGTGCTGCACCGACATCTCGCGGACCTGGCCCAGGAAAATCGTGTGGTCGCCCGCGGCGATCTCGTGGGCGAGATCGTTGACGAAATAGGCCGCCGCGTTGGCGATCACCGGCAGCTCGTTGCGCCGTTCGAAGACGTCGCAGAGGTCAGGCTTGGGCTTGCCGGCGAAATGCCAGGCGAGGTCTTCCATGCCTTCGGCCAGCACGCTGACCGCAAAGCGGCTGGTCTTCTGGATGTTGGGCAGCATCTTCGCGCTCTTGGCGATCGAGATCGCCACCAGCGGTGGATCGAGCGAAACCGACATGAAGGCATTGGCCGTCATGCCGTGGTCGCGGCCCTCGCAATGCGTCGTGATGATGGTGACGCCGGTGCCGAACTGGCCGCAGGCGTTGCGCAGCGCGCGCGGATCGATCGCGGTCATGGGGTGGCCACCTCGAGTTGGGACGGGCGATTGGCCGGTGGCGCGGTGAGGACGTCCCTCCAGTTCTCCAGCGCTGCCGCGGCGGCGGCGAGGCCCGATCGGCGCAGCGCCCGGATCCGGCTGCTCGAGACGATCTCGCCCGCGCTGCACCGCACAGGCGGAAGCACGTGCGTATTGAAGTTTTGCCGCAGCGCCAGCGCGGTGCCGCTCTTGCAGGCGCCGAAGCGGAAATCCTCGCCGACGAGCACTTCATGCGGGTGGAGCCGTTGCAGCTCGGTGATGAAGTCGGCCGCAGAGCGGCGGGCGTAGACGCGGTCGAAATCCGCGACGATCACGTGATCGGGTCCGAATGTTGCGATGCGCTCGAGCTTCTCGGCGAGCGAGGTCAACGCCTCGGCCTGGCCAAAATACACCTTTGGCGGCGGATCGAAGGTGTAGACCACGGCAGGGACGCCGCGCCGCTGCGCTGCAGTGATGGTCTGCCGCAGCAATTCCTGGTGGCCGCGATGAACGCCGTCGAACGCGCCGATCGTCACCACGCTGGCCGGGAGGCCCAATTCCCCGGCACGATGCAAAGCGACAGCTTCGCTGCCAAAACCCTTGCCCATGGTTTGCTCCCTTGGGTTCGCTCCCTTGCCGTGCGCGGATGCGTTGTCCGCGGCGGCGTTGCGTCGGCTGCAAGGTCGTGGTCTGCGCCGCGCCAGCAAGTGATAGCGCGAGCTGCGGCGCTCTGTCCGGTATTGGGTGATACCTTCCGCCGGCTCAATGTGTGCGCCTAGTTTCTGCTCCGATGTCACGCCGGGCAAGAGCGTGACGATACGGTCACGGACCGGTGCGGCAGGCCCGCGTGTCCGATGGCGTCAAGCGGAGGAGATACGTCCATGACGACTGCAGCAGCGCTGCGGGCCGATGCGCCCGCGTCGACCACCAACGTCTACACCGGCACCGAATTCCTGGAGAGCATTCAGGACGGGCGCGAAATCTACATCTATGGCGAGCGCGTCAAGAACGTCACCGAGCATCCGGCGTTCCGCAATTCGGCGCGAATGGTGGCGCGGTGGTACGACCGCTTTCACGAGAAGAAGGATCAGATCGGCGTCCTCACCGACACCGGCACCGGGCAGCTGACCCATCCGTTCTTCCTCGGTTCAAGGACCGCCGAGGATCTGATCCGCGGCCGCGATGCGATCGCCGAACTGCAGAAGGTCGCATTCGGCTGGATGGGCCGCTCGCCGGACTACAAGGCCTCGTTCCTCGGCACCCTCGGGGCAAATTCGGGCTTTTATGGCGAGTACGCCGGCAACGCCAAGAAATGGTATGCGCGGACCCAGGAGCGGCTCGACTTCTGGAACCACGCCATCGTCAACCCGCCGATCGATCGCGACCGGGCGATCGAAGAGGTGCGCGACGTCTTCATGCATGTCGAGAAGGAGACCGACGCCGGCCTGATCGTGTCGGGCGCCAAGGTGGTGGCGACAGGCTCGGCGCTGACGCATTACAATTTCATCGCGCATTACGGCATTCCGATCAAGGACAAGTCGTTCGCGCTGATCTTCACCGCGCCGATGGATGCCAAGGGCATCAAGCTGATCGCCCGCTCGTCCTACGAGTTCACCGCGGCCGCGACCGGCTCGCCGTTCGATTATCCGCTGTCCAGCCGCTTCGACGAGAACGACTCCATCCTGGTGTTCGACAAGGTGCTGGTGCCCTGGGAGAACGTCTTCATCTATGGCGATATCGACAAGATCAACGCGTTCTTCCCGGCGTCGGGCTTCGTGCCGCGCTTTACCCTGCACGGCGTGACGCGCTTTGCGGTCAAGCTCGACTTCATCGCCGGCCTGTTCTCGATGGCGGTCGACGCCACCGGATCGAAGGATTTTCGCGGCGTGCAGACCGCCGTCGGCGAGGTGATCGCGTGGCGCAACCTGTTCCACGGCATCGCGGACGCGATGGTGAAATCGCCGATCGCCTGGCAGGGCACCGACGGCTTCAACCTGCCCAATCTGAACTACGGGCTTGCCTACCGCGTGTTCGCGCCGATGGCTTATCCGCGGATCAAGGAATTGATCGAGCGCCATGTCGCAAGCGGCCTGATCTATCTGCCGTCGAGCTCGGCCGATCTCGAGAGCGAGGCGATCCGGCCCTATCTCGACCGCTTCGTGCGCGGCTCCAACGGCTATGCCGCGATCGACCGCATCAAGCTCTTGAAGCTGCTGTGGGACGCGGTCGGCTCGGAGTTCGGCGGACGCCACGAGCTCTACGAGCGCAACTATGCCGGCAATTACGAGAACCTGCGCGTCGAGACCCTGATGGCCGCGACCGCCACCGGCGACCTCGGCGCAATGCAGGACTTTGCGCGCAACTGCATGAGCGATTACGACGTGTCGGGCTGGACCGCGAAGGATCTGATCAACCCCGACGACATCAATCTGGTCAGCCGCGGCCTGGTGCAGGGCTGATCTCGACCACTGCTCGCAGTCAAGTGCCGGGGCCGCCACGATCGCGTGGCGGCCTTGGCCGTCTGGATGGAGAAGGAGTTTTCGTCATGCTGTTCCACGTCGAGATGGATGTGCGGATTCCGCACGATCTTCCCACCGAAAGACTGGACGCGCTGAAGCAAGCCGAGCGTGCCAGAGCCATGGAGCTGCAACGCTCCGGCGCCTGGCGCCATCTGTGGCGGGTCGCCGGACGCTACGCCAATGTCAGCATCTTCGACGTTTCAGGCGCGCAGGAACTGCACGACATCCTGTCGAGCCTGCCGCTGTTTCCGTTCATGGAGATCGAGGTCACGCCGCTGTGCCGGCATCCGTCGTCGATCCACGAGGACGACCGGTAGCGCGGCGCGCTCAGTCGACCGCCGTTCGCGGGCGCTTGTGACGCCCTGCGGTGTTGATGCTGCCGGTGACGTCGGGATAGCCGGTCAGCTGCAGCGTGTCGGCGCGCACGCCCCAGCTTTCGAGCCGGTCGAGGAAGCTCATGCCGAGCAAATTGGTCTTCATCTGGCCGCGCTGCACCACCAGCGCCGGCACCGATTTCTCGACCAGCTTGCCGACCGCGAGGCGGTCGAGCGTCAGCCGCGCCGCCTTGGTGTGGCCGCCGGCGGTTTCGAGATCGACATTGTACTCGAGCATCTCGATCGGCACCCCGATCGCCTTGGCGGTCTCCCAGGTCAGCACCACCGAGGTCGCGCCGGTGTCGATCACCATCGGCGCGCTGACGCCGTTGATCTTGGCGCGGAAGGCGAACTCGCCGCCCTGGCTGCGCGCGATCTGCACCGCGGGGGCGGGGCCGGCGCTGCCGTGGCCGAAGATCTGCGAGATGTTTTCCCTGGCGCGCGCGATCTGCTGGGGATCGCCATAGGCAACCACGACGCCCGCGGTCGCCATCAGCAGCAGGATGACGAGGAGGATGCGGCTCACGGCGCGCCTCCCGCGAGAGCCTCGGTCAGGCGCGCTTCGGGCGCGGCTCGATGCGCTGGAGCCCGGCCTCCGCCATCCGCGCCGGTAAGGTGGCCATCAGCGCCAGCCGTTCCGCGCTGTCCATCTTGTGCCAGCGCGCGATCTCCGGAAGCGTGCGGCCGCATCCGAAGCACAGCTTGGTTTTGGGGTCCATCATGCAGACTGCGATACACGGCGTCTCGAGGCTCATTGTTCAACTGTTGAACGGTTTCGGCGGCTTCCGCAAGCCGCCTGAACCGTCCGGACCATGCGCTACAACCCGGTGCCGGCGCTCATGATCGACTTGCGGCGCACCCGCTTGCGGTCGGCGGTCGGCGCGGTCTCGATCGGTTCCGGCTGCATCGGCGGCGCTTCTTCCGCCATCGGCGCCAGCGCGCTCATCACGCGCTCCGGCGGGAAGGTGACGATCACCTCGGTGCCGATGCGCAGCTTGGATTTCAGCGTGAACGTGCCGCCATGCATGTCGATCAGGCTCTTGGCGATCGGCAGGCCGAGGCCCGCGCCCTGTTCCGCCGACTTGATCGAGTTGGAGCCCTGTCCGAACGAGGCCAGCACCACCGGGATCTCGTCCTCGGCGATGCCGCTGCCGGTGTCCTTGACGCTGAGATACTGCCCGCCGGACGCGGTCCAGCCGACCTTCAGCCAGATCTCGCCGCCCTGCGGGGTGAACTTGATCGAGTTCGAGAGCAGATTGAGCACGACCTGGCGCACCGCGCGCTCGTCGCCCCAGATCCTGGGCATGCCGTGCTCGAACACCTCGTGGATGGTGATGCCGCGGCTCGAGGCGCGCAGCTTCAACAGATGGTGGCAGTCGGCGACCACATGCACCAGCGCCACCGCCTCTTCGTTCAGCTCGTAGCGGCCGGCCTCGATCCGCGACAGATCGAGGATCTCGTTGATCAGATTGAGCAGGTGCACGCCGGAATTATGGATGTCGGCGGAATATTCCTTGTAGACCGCGACCGCATGGGCGCCGAAGATTTCGCTCTTCATCACCTCGGAGAAGCCGAGGATCGCGTTCAGCGGCGTGCGCAGCTCGTGGCTCATCTGGGCAAGGAAGCGCGATTTGGCGACATTGGCGGATTCGGCGCGGTGCCGCGCCTCGTCGGAGATCGCCTTGGCCTGCTCGAGTTCGCCGATCAGCGCATCCTTTTCGGCGCGCGCCTCCAGCGTCGCCAGCGTGGTCGAGTGCAGGCGGTGCGCCAGCAGGGCAAAATAGCCTTCGGCGGCCAGCGCCAGCAGCGCCAGCACATAATTGTCGAATGAGCCCGACAGCACGAGGTCGAGCGCGATCGCCACCGTCACCGGGACGGTGGCCGCGAGCGCCGCGATCGGCAGGCTTGCCGCCAGCATGCTGGAGACCGCGATCACCAGCAGCATCAAAAACATCATCAGCGTGTTGGAGGCGAGGTCGCGGCCGGCCGGGTGGATCAGGATCGCGGTCCAGCACAGCCCGTAGAGCAGGTCGAGCAGCACGAAGCGGGTGCGCCATTTGCGGGTCATCGCGACCGAGGGCTGCTCGGCGAGGAAGCGGGAACAGCTGCGAATGATCGCGGCATGGACGCAGAGCATGCCGACCGTCCAGGCCACGGCGATGATCGGCTGCATCCAGAGCAGGCCGAATAGCACGCCGGTCGCCACCACCAGCAGCATGACGACGTAGGAGGCCGAAATCCGGGTCTGGGCGTATTGCCGGAGCAGCTCGGCGTCGAACGCCGGGCGGGTTCCACTGGTTGACGTTAACCGATCGCGCGCCTCACGCACCCGCTGTGCAGCGGCACGCCGGCTGCTCACCGGAGCGGCCAGTTGAGGTCCTGCCGGAAGCGCTACAACTTCAGGCTTTTCTGCGGGATCACTCATAAACAACACAAATCCTGCCCGCGAACCGCGCGGGCCTTTTGCATTGTCTATCTGTGACGCCAAATCATTAAGCGATGACTTAAAGAGCTAAAGAAACTCGTTAATGGGGGGTTAAATTAACGGTTTCGAATACCTCGCCCCGCTCGCACGGGAATCCAAAGACGTGGATGCCCGGGACAAGCCCGGGCATGACGAATTCTGAGGGATGACGGCCGGCCGAACTACGAGCGAGTTACCGCTGCAGCCGGGCCATCAGGCTCGACGTATCCCAGCGCTTGCCGCCCATCTTCTCGACCTCGGCGTAGAACTGGTCGACCAGCGCGGTGACCGGCAGCGTGGCGCCGTTGCGGCGGGCTTCGGCCAGCGAGATCGAGAGATCCTTGCGCATCCATTCGACCGCGAAGCCGAAATCGTACTTGCCCTCGTTCATGGCCTTGTAGCGGTTCTCCATCTGCCAGGACTGCGCCGCGCCCTTGGAGATGGTTTCGATCACCGCGGTGACGTCGAGCCCGCTCTTCTTGGCGAAGTGGATGCCCTCGGAGAGGCCCTGCACCAGGCCGGCGATGCAGATCTGGTTGACCATCTTGGTCAGCTGGCCGGAGCCGGCGGGTCCGAGCAGCTTGCACATCCGCGCATAGGCGCTGTTGATGATCGGCTCGGCGCCGGCATAGGCGTCTTCGGTGCCGCCGCACATCACGGTCAGCACGCCGTTCTCGGCGCCGGCCTGGCCGCCGGACACCGGCGCGTCGACGAACTTGAAGCCGGCCTTGGTCGCGGCGGCATCGAGCTCGCGGGCGACCTCGGCGGAGGCGGTGGTGTGGTCGACGAAGGTCGCGCCCTTCTTCATGCCGGCGAAGGCGCCGTCGGGACCGATCGTGACCGCGCGCAGATCGTTGTCATTGCCGACGCAGCACATCACGAAATCCTGGCCCTCGGCGGCGGCCTTCGGCGTGCCTGCGGTCTTGCCGCCGAACTTGTCGGCCCAATCCTTCGCCTTCGCCGCGGTCCGGTTGTACACGGTGACCTCATGGCCGCCCTTTTTCACGAGATGGCCCGCCATCGGGAAACCCATCACGCCGAGACCGAGAAAAGCGACTTTAGCCATGTCTGCTACCTTATGGTTTGCCTTGATGATCGCCCCGCAACCCTAAGGCGGGCAGGGCATTTCTTTCATGGAGGGGAGCCGCACCATACCCCCTGTGCAGCGGAGGGCAACGGCTTCGTGGGATGGCAGGTCCAGCTTTTGTGCTAGGATCGGCTCACCGAAGGCCTTCAAAGAACTTCACAAAAAAGGGAGTGTTTCGCATGGGCATGAGCGTCGGTGTGCTCGATCATTTCAACATCCGGACCCGCAATCTCACCGATACGGTCCGGTTCTACGAGGACGTTCTCGGACTGGAGAAGGGGCCGCGGCCGAACTTCGCGTTCCCCGGGGCCTGGATGTACAGCGAGGGCAAGGCGGTGGTGCATCTGGTGGATATTTCCAAGACCGACGAGGCACAAAAGCCGGATTCCGGCGTCGTCCATCATGTCGCCTTCGCCAGCCACGGCTTTGCCGGGATGAAGCAGCGGCTGGAGTCCAAGGGCATGGAATACGACTCGCGCCAGGTTCCCGGCGGCGACCTCTGGCAGATCTTCGTCAACGACCCCAACGGGGTGATGATCGAGTTGAACTACGAGGCCGCCAAGGAAGAGGCGGGGGCGGCGCCGGCCGAGCGGCGGGACGACGTCGGAGCGAGGTAGCCTTTTGCGCTGCAACGCTCTAATGGGTCGTCTCCCGGGCATGATCCGGAAAAGTGTGAAGCGGTTTTCCGGCGCGACAAACGCTAGGCGTTTGCGCGGAGATCATGCCCCCCTAAGGAGAGAGATGCCGTGAGCGTGACGCAGCAACAGGTCCTCGATTGCCTTGCCAAGGTGATGTCGCCGCGCGGCACCGCCTTGACCAACGCCAACGTGCTGTCGGCGATCACGGTCACCGACGGCAAGGTGTTCTTCTCGATCAACGTCGATGCCGCCGAGGCCCGCGCCTGGGAGAGCGTGCGGGCGCAGGCCGAGAACGCAGTGCGCGCCATTCCCGGCGTCAGCGTCGCGATGATCGCGCTGACCGCCGAACGCAAGCCGGGCAGCGCTGCCGCGCCGCCGCGGCCGGCCGGCGGTGTCCAGCCCGCCAGCACGCACCGCCATCCGCAGCCGCCCGGGGCTACCTCGCCGATGGCCCGGCAGGCCGAAATTCCCGGCATCTCTGCCGTCATCGCGGTCGCCTCCGGCAAGGGCGGGGTCGGCAAGTCGACCACCGCGCTCAACCTTGCGCTCGGCCTGCGCGACCTCGGCCTGCGGGTCGGGCTGCTCGACGCCGACATCTACGGCCCGTCGGTGCCGCGGCTGACCGGCATTCACGAGAAGCCGCAGCTCAACGACGACAAGAAGATGATTCCGCTCAACCGATTTGGCCTCGCGATCATGTCGATCGGCTTCCTGGTCGAGGAGGAGACCGCGATGATCTGGCGCGGGCCGATGGTGATGTCGGCGATCACCCAGATGCTGCGCGACGTCGCCTGGGGCACGCTCGACGTGCTGGTGGTCGACATGCCGCCGGGCACCGGCGACGCCCAGCTGACGCTGGCGCAGAACGTCCCGCTCAAGGGCGCCGTCATCGTCTCGACCCCGCAGGACCTCTCGCTGATCGACGCGCGGCGGGGACTTGCGATGTTCAAAAAGGTCAACGTGCCGGTGCTCGGCATCGTCGAGAACATGAGCTATTTCCAGTGCCCGCATTGCGGCACCCGCTCGGACATTTTCGGCCATGGCGGCGCCCGCCACGAAGCCGAGCGGCTCGGGGTGCCGTTCCTAGGCGAAATCCCCCTCGATATCGCGATCCGCACCACCTCGGATTCCGGTCATCCGGTGGTCGAGAGCGAGCCCGACGGCCCGCACGCGGCGATCTACCGGGCGATCGGCGCCGAGGTTCGCGAGCAGCTCAAGGGCGCGATTGCCGCCGCCTGAGGCCGTTCTTCACAGGACTGTCGCCGTGACCGATTGTCGGATCGCGTCCAGCCTGTATGCTGGCCCGGGTACAGCCGAATCGCGCCACGCCGTCCGTCAACCTTGACGAGGGCGATCGGTTAAGCCGAAACTGCCGAGAGACCGTAAGCGACGATCACATGGCACCGTCACCTGCAAAGAAGGAACGCCGCAAGCATCTGACGCGGGAGAAGCGCGAAGAGGCTTCGCGCCAGGCGTTCAACCTGATGAAGAAGTCCGACTCGATCGGCGAGGCTGCGGCGGCGATCGCAAAGATCTATGGCGTCAGCACCACGACCGCGCAAGGCTGGATCCGGCGCGGACGGTATCTGGTCGAAAAGGCCAAGAAGGCGCGGGAAGCGGCGAAGCGCTGATTGGCGCGGCCATGCGCCGCCCGCCACGGCGCCACGTGCCGTTGCATGATCGCATCCCCGTTGCACACGGCCATCGGTACCACCTCCGGTAACTGGTGATGGTGAACCGGTCGCACCGCCCGCACGTGGCGATTTATCGCGCCGCGCGCCGCAAGCAGTGCCAGGCGTCATCGTCGCGTTCCGGGCCGGTTTTTTCCGAGCCAATACTGCACCATCAGACTTTCGTTTAATTGGCGCGGTCATGCCATTGTCGCGTTTCCGTGACGCCGCCTTCCGTGTTAAAGGGCCGAGCCAGAGCGCCCCGGCATCACATCGTGGAATCGCCGGAGGACATGCTTGCAGTTACTGGGAAACGCCCCCTCAAGGAGAAGCCTTACGATGAAGCGTCGTGATTTTCTGAAAGTTTCTGCGGCCGGTGCTGCCGCGACGGCCGTTGCCGCGCCGGCGATCGCGCAGTCCTCTCCCGAAGTGAAGTGGCGCCTGACCTCGAGCTTCCCGAAGTCGCTTGACACCATCTATGGCGGTGCGGTCGAGGTGGCGAAGTACGTCGCCGAAATGACTGACAACAAGTTCCAGATCCAGGTGTTCGCGGCGGGCGAAGTCGTCCCCGGCCTGCAGGCGCTGGACGCGACCTCCAACGGCACCGTCGAGATGTCGCACACGGTCGCCTACTACTATGTCGGCAAGGATCCGACCTTCGCGATCTATTCGTCGGTCCCGTTCGGCCTCAATGCCCGCATGCAGAATTCCTGGTGGTACCAGGGCGGCGGTGAGGCACTCGGCAACGAGTTCTTCAAGAAGTTCGGCGTTATCGGTTTCCCGACCGGCAACACCGGCACCCAGATGGGCGGCTGGTTCCGCAAGGAGATCAAGACCGTCGCCGACATGTCCGGCCTCAAGATGCGCATCGGCGGCATCGCCGGCCAGGTGCTGCAGAAGGTCGGCGTGGTGCCGCAGCAGCTCGCCGGCGGCGACATCTATCCGGCGCTGGAGAAGGGCACCATCGACGCCGCCGAGTGGGTCGGTCCTTACGACGACGAGAAGCTCGGCTTCCAGAAGGTCGCGAAGTACTACTACTATCCGGGCTTCTGGGAAGGCGGTCCGACCGTGCACTCCTTCGTCAATCTGGAGAAGTGGAACGCGCTGCCGAAGAACTACCAGGCGATCCTGACCAACGCCTGCGCCAACGCCAACAGCTGGATGGCCGCGCGCTACGACATGCAGAACCCGTCGGCGCTGAAGCGTCTGGTGGCCGGCGGCACGCAGCTGCGCCCGTTCACCACCGAAGTGCTCGAGGCCTGCTTGAAGGCGACCAACGAGCTGTGGAGCGAGATCTCGGGCAAGAACCCCGACTTCAAGAAGTCGATCGAGGCGATGCAGGCCTACCGCTCCGACCAGTATCTGTGGTGGCAGGTCGCCGAATACACCTTCGACAGCTTCATGATCCGCTCGCGCACGCGCGGCTGATCGGCACCGCGAAGCTGACCAGCGTTCGCGTCAAGAGAACGCTGCACGACAATCCAAGGCTTTGGGTCTGATCTCATCGGAGCCAAAGCGAAAGTGTTCGACTTAAGTAGCCCGGCCCTCGCGAGACGGCCGGGCTTTTTGCGTCTGGCATTCAAGTGAGGGATGCTCCATGCTCGCCGCCAAGCCTCGGCACAGGGGCGGACGCACAGATCACTCACTGATCGTGACGGCCAAGAAAAGCGAGCGCGACAATAATAATCGGTCGCCGCTTCAAACAACACGACCAACAACCAGGGCAGGAATAACTATGAAACGAAGAGACTTCATCAAGGTCACCGGTTTAGGCGTCGCAGGTGCGGCGACGGTGGCGGCGCCGGCGATCGCGCAGTCGATGCCGGAAATCAAATGGCGCATGACGACGAGCTGGCCGAAGACGCTCGACACCATCCATGGCGGCGCCGAGATGATGGCCAAGGCGGTGGGCGAGGCGACCGACGGCAAATTCCAGATCCAGACCTTTGCCGCCGGCGAGATCGTGCCCGGCCTGCAGGTGCTCGACGCTGTGCAGAACGGCACGGTGGAGATGGGCCACACCGCTTCCTACTATTATTTCGGCAAGGACCCGGCCTTCACCTTCGGCTCGTCGATTCCGTTCGGACCGAACGCGCGTCTCAACCAGGCCTGGTACATGCTGGGCGGCGGCAAGGATCTGCTCAACGCATTCTACAAGAACTACAACGTCACCTCGCTGCTCGCCGGCAACACCACCTGTCAGATGGGCGGCTGGTTCCGCAAGGAGATCAACACCGTCGACGACCTCAAGGGACTGAAATTCCGCATCGGCGGCTTCGCCGGCCGCGTGATGCAGAAGCTCGGCTGCGTGCCGCAGCAGCTCGCCGGCGGCGACATCTATCCGGCGCTGGAGAAGGGCACCATCGACGCCGCGGAATGGGTCGGGCCCTATGACGACGAGAAGCTCGGCCTGCACAAGGTCGCGCCGCATTATTACTATCCGGGCTGGTGGGAAGGCGGCCCGATGCTGCTGGCGATGATCAACCTCGAGAAGTGGAACGCGTTGCCGAAGCACTATCAGAACATCCTCGAGCAGGCCGGTCACCTGGCCAACAACTGGATGATGGCGAAATACGACAGCGTGAATCCGACCGGACTGAAGAAGCTGCTGGCCGGCGGCGCCAAGCTGCACGCGTTCTCGCCGCCGATCATGGAGGCGAGCTTCAAGGCGGCGCGGGAGCTGCACGCCGAGGTCGCAGCCGGCAATCCCACCTTCAAGGCGCTGCTCGAGTCGCTGACGGCCTATTCCAGCAACGGCTATCAGTGGTTCCAGGTCGCCGAAGTCGGCTACGACAATTTCATGGCGCGTCACGCGCAGATCTGATCCCGGCCAGCCGACGGCGGAGCCATCTTCGCCGCCGCCTGCAAACCGCATCGCGCGTGCGACATCAAACAAAAAACCCCGGAGCCTGGGCTCCGGGGTTTTTTCGTCTCCGCTGCAAGCCGGCTACTGCTTCGGCTGGCCGAAATCGAGCGGCGGAAGCTCGATCTGCGGCACATCGATCTTGACCTTGTCGAGGTCGACGTTGAGCGGCTTGTCGAGCAGCCCGGTGACGACCACCGGGAACGCGATCACCAGCGCCACCATGATCGCCTGCAGGCCGATCCAGGGCATCGCGCCCCAATAGATGTCGGAGCTCTTCACCTCGCGCGGCGCCACGCCGCGCAGATAGAACAGCGCAAAGCCGAACGGCGGATGCAGGAACGAGGTCTGCATGTTGACGCACAGCATGACGCCGAACCAGATCAGCGCGGCATCGGCGCCGACCACCGGCGTCAGGATCTTCTGCGCGATCGGCGCGATCATCGGCAGGATGATGAACGCGATCTCGAAGAAGTCGAGGAAGAACGCCAGGAAGAAGATGAACAGGTTGATGAAGATCAGGAAGCCCCAGACGCCGCCGGGCAGCGAGGTCAACAGGTGCTCCAGCCAGGTGCCGCCGGAGACGCCGAGGAACACCACCGAGAAGCAGGTCGAGCCGATCAGGATGAAGGTGACCATGCAGGTGATGCGCATGGTGGTCTCGTAGCCCTGCTTGATCAGGTCGCGCAGGTCGGGAATTCTCACCGCCTCGAGGCAGATCCAGACGATCGCAAGATAGGTGACGGCATAGGCGAGCTTGAAGACCAGGTTCTCGCTGTAGAGGATCGCGACGATGGTGCCGATGCCTGCGGCGATGACGCCCGCGATCAGCACCTTGTTGCCGGTGGCGCTGAAATCCTTGTGGTGGATCGCAGCCAGCACCATGGCCCCGACCGCGCCCATCGCGCCGGCCTCGGTCGGGGTCGCAAGGCCCATCATCATGGTGCCGAGCACGACGAAGATCAGCACCGCGGAGGGGATGATGCCGAGCAGGCACTTCTTCCACAGCGCCCAGCCTGTCAGCGTGCGCGCTTCCAGCGGCACCGCGGGCACATGGCTCGGCTTGAAGATGCCGAGCAGGAAGGTGTAGCCGGCGAACAGCATGATCTGGAACACCGACGGACCCCAGGCGCCGAGATACATGTCGCCGACCGACTTGCCGAGCTGGTCGGCGAGCACGATCAGCACCAGCGACGGCGGCACCAGCTGGGTGATGGTGCCGGAGGCGGCGAGCACGCCGGTGATGTAGCGGATGTTGTAGCCGTAGCGGATCATCACCGGCATCGAGATCAGCGCCATGGCGATGACTTGCGCCGCCACCGTGCCGGTGATGGCGCCGAGGATGAAGCCGACGATGATCACGGAATAGCCGAGGCCGCCGCGGATCGGGCCGAACAGCTGGCCCATCGAATCCAGCATGTCCTCGGCGAGCCCGCATCGTTCCAATATCGCGCCCATGAAGGTGAAGAACGGGATCGCGAGCAGCAGCTCGTTGGAGAGCACGCTGCCGAAGATGCGGCCCGGGATCGCCTGCAGGAAGTTGAGGTCGAAGAAGCCGAGCCAGATCGAGAGGAACCCGAACGACAGGCCGACCGCGGCCAGCGTGAACGCCACCGGATAGCCGATCAGCATCGCAATGATCAGGCCGCCGAACATCAAGGGCGGCATCATCTCCAGCGTGATCATTGCGTCGGCCTCTCATACTTGGCGTCGATCGTCACATAGCCCTCCAGTGCGGCGATGCGCTTGATCACCTCGGAGACGCCTTGCAGCGCCAGCATGACGAAGCCGGCCGGGATCACGAACTTGATCGGCCAGCGCAACAGGCCGCCGGCATTGCCGCTCATTTCGCCGACCGCATAGGCCTGGTAGAAGAACGGCCACGACAGATAGGCGAGCAGCAGGCAGGCCGGGATCAGGAAGCACAGCGTGCCGATCAGATCGAGGATCAGCTGGCCGCGCTCCGACAGCATCAGATAGAGGATCTCGACCCGGACGTGCTCGTTGCGCTTGAAGGTGTAGGAGGCGCCGAACATCACCAGGATGGCGAACATGTACCACTGCGCCTCGAGCCAGCCGTTCGAGGAGTAGGAGAAGGCGTAGCGGATCATCGCATTGCCGGCGCTGACCAGGCAGGAGATCAACACCAGCAGGTTGCAGATATAGCCGATCTTCTCATTGAGTCGGTCGATGGCCTGACTTAGTGCCAACAATGGGCGCATCACGATCTCCGCGGCCGCGCATGCTGCGCGCCGAACATCTGTCCAAGCATCATCTGGCCGCCGCGCGCATGCGCACGGAGCCACGGCTCACTTTCAGGAGCAGTTGCAAAACGGTCGTCCTCCCCCGAAATCCGCTTCCGCCGTTCTTGGCTGCCGGATCGTCGGCAGCAGCCGACGGGGGCAGCGGCCTATCCGGCCAGACTAGCGTGAAAGCTGGGGCACCATTTCAGCGCCGTGTGACGCCGTCAATCGGAAAATGGGCAAATTGACGCGGCAACAAACTGTTGTCCCGCCTTGGTAAATCGGGGAGGGCCCACGGCGTCCGGGGAGTTACGGAGATTAGCCCCCGGTGACGCTCATATGGCGGCTGACGCTCGGGCGATTGTGGCGGCGGTCGATGATGAAATCATGCCCCTTCGGCTTCAGCCCGATGGCGCGGTCGATCGTGGCCGACAACAGGTCGTTGTCCTCCGAGGCGCGCAGCGGCCGGCGCAGGTCGGAGGCATCCTCATGGCCGAGGCAGGTGTGCAGCGTTCCGGTGCAGGTGATCCGCACCCGGTTGCAGGACTCGCAGAAATTGTGGGTCATCGGCGTGATGAAGCCGAGCTTGCCGCCGGTCTCGGCGACCCGGACATAGCGGGCGGGGCCGCCGGTGTTGTCGTCGAGATCGGTCAGCGTGTAGTGCTTCTCGAGCCGGGCGCGCAACAGCGACAGCGGCACGTACTGATCGATCCGGCCGGCGCCGATGTCGCCCATCGGCATCACCTCGATCAGGGTCAGTCCCATCCCCTTGCCGTGCGCCCACTGCATCAGCGCCGGGATTTCGTCCTCGTTCAGGTTCTTCAGCGCCACCGCGTTGATCTTCACCGCGAGCCCGGCCGAGCGCGCCGCCTCGATGCCTGCAAGCACCTTGTCGATGTCGCCCCAGCGGGTGATGGCGCGGAATTTTTCGGCATCGAGCGTATCGAGCGAGACGTTGACGCGGCGCACGCCGCAATCCGCCAGTTCCTGGGCAAAGCGCGCCAGCTGCGAGCCGTTGGTGGTTAGCGTCAGCTCGTCGAGCGCGCCGGTCGACAGATGCCGCGACAGCGAGCGCACCAGGCTCATCACGTTGCGGCGGACCAGCGGCTCGCCACCGGTGAGGCGGATCTTGCGCACGCCCTTGGCGACGAAGGCCGAGCAGAGCCGGTCGAGCTCTTCCAGGGTCAGCAGGTCGGCCTTCGGCAGGAAGGTCATGTCCTCCGACATGCAATAGAAGCAGCGCAGGTCGCAGCGATCGGTGACGGAGACGCGCAGATAGCGGATGGTCCGGCCGAACGGGTCGATCATCGGGCGAAACAGCGTGTCAGGATGCGCTTGCGTGGATCCGTTCATTCAACTCGGGCCTTTGACTTGGGTCTTGGACTTGGGTCTTGCGATTGTTCCCCGTGCGCCGGCGCCGCTGATGGCATCGACGTCAAACAATGTATGCATGTTGGCGGGTTGTCACAATGCGTTCCAAAGCATGATCCGCAGCATGCAAAGCCGCGCTGACACGATAGGCGAGGCGCATCGCGCGATGCGAGAACCTAATCGGCGAAGTGCTTGAGCACAAATGCGAGCCCGGCGTCCGGCCGGGCTCTTGTGCAGTGCAAATCGCGCGATCGCGCTAGCGCCGCTTTTCACCTCGTCCCGCATCCGCCTTCGCCCGAAGGCGGGCTTCAGCGGACAAGAGAGCTGGGCGAGGGGGAACTGCTAGCGCGACGGCGCGGCGGCCGGCGGCGGCGCGTTCGGATCGGGGAACGCGGAGGCGGGGGCTGCGGCCGGCGCTGCCGCCGTGGCCTTCGGCTTCTTCTTCGGCCGGATCGGCTTGCGCGCGGCGCGCGGCGGCGGGCCGGCCGGCTGCAATTCGGCGAACACCGGGCTCGGGTCGAGCGTGGTGGTGGCCGGGCTGGTGAAGTCGCCGGGCACGCGGGTGACCGTCACCGGCACATTCGCCGGCTGGTATTTCGGCAGGTTGAAGGTGACGGAAAAATTGGTCTCCGGCGTCGGGATCGACACCGTGCACGGCGTCTTGCAGCCCGGCCCGAGCGAGGTCACGGCGTCAGCCCCCGGCGGCGCCGAATCGAGCTGGACCTGCATCGGCGGCGGCGCCGACTTGAACGAATCCAATGAAAAGGAGGAGCAGCCCGCCAGACCCAGTCCGGCGGCCGCAATCACGATGACACGACGCATGATCCACACTCACCTGCGGCTATCAGCCACAATCCCCAGCGCGACCATATGGGCGTCGGAACAGGGGCGCAACAGCGCGGGCCCTGCTCGTTAAAGGATGGTTAACGGCAAAATCGCATGGCAATATAATACCAAGCGATATCAACGGTTTGTGAAATATTAGCCGGCGGCGAGGCTGGCTACGGCGGCCGGCAGATCGCGCATATGGCCGATCAGCCGGTCCGGCTTCAGCTCCGCCATCGGCACGTCGGTATAGCCGAAATCGACCCCGATCACCGGGACCTGGGCGCGCCGCGCCACCCCGACATCGGTGCCGGCATCGCCGACCATGATGGCGCCCGGCAGCCGGCCGCCGGCGCGGGCCACGGTCTCGCGCAGGAATGCCGGGTCCGGCTTCGCCACGCCGAAGGTGTCGGCACCGCAGATCGCGGCAAAGCGCCGGGTCAAAGCAAGGCGGTCGAGCAGCAGCTTCGACAGCCATTCCAGCTTGTTGGTGCAGACCGCAAAGCGGTGGCCCTGCGCCTCGAGCTGGTCGAGTGCCTCCTCCAGCCCGTCGAACGGGCGCGAGCCGTCGGCGATGTGGTCGGCGTAATAATCGACGAAGTCCCGGGTCAGGCGGTCGAGGTCGGCGACGCTGACCGCGCGGCCCTCCACCTCCAGCCCGCGCTCGAGCAGCTTGCGGGCGCCGGCGCCGATCATGTTGCGCGCGGCCGCCAGCGGCACCGGCCGCAGGCCCTCGCGAGCAAGCACATAATTGAGCGCGCTGATCAGATCGGGCGCGGTATCGACCAGCGTACCGTCGAGATCGAACACGATGATGGGGGGAGAAGCGGCGGGCATGACGTCTTTGGCTATCGATGATGGAGCCTGCTGGCAAGGCCTCCCGTACAGTTCCGGACACCGCTTCATTTCTTGCGGTCCGGTGCAGTCGTTCTCGGCGCTTCAGCACCGGAAAAAGGTCTGAAACATCGTCGCAAAAGCCTCGATTCATGCCTATTCCTGCCCGCAAAACGACGCTAGATATGCGCCCGCCGGGCGGGCCGATCGGGGCCTCCGGAGCGGCGCGCAAGCGGGGGAACTCGTCGGTGGACATGGACGCATTGAAACGCCAGGCGGCAGCGCGCGCGCTCGAAGAGGTCCGCGACGGCATGAAGCTCGGGCTCGGCACCGGCTCGACCGCCAAGCATTTCGTCGAGCTCCTCGGCGAGAAGGTCCGGGCCGGCATGAAGGTCGTGGGCGTACCGACCTCGGAAGCCACCAAGGCGGATGCGATCCGCTGCGGCGTGCCGCTGACCACGCTCGACGAGGTCGACCATCTCGACCTCACGATCGACGGCGCCGACGAGATCGACGCCGATCTCAATTTGATCAAGGGCGGCGGCGGCGCGCTGCTGCGCGAGAAGATCGTAGCTAGCGCGAGCGATCGCATGATCGTGATTGCCGACGACAGCAAATGGGTCGATGCGCTCGGCCGCTTCCCGCTGCCGGTCGAGGTGATCCCGTTCGGGCTCGCGGCCACGCAGGCGGCGATGGCGCGGGCGTTCGCGCAGGCCGGCGTGTCCGGCCAGATGGTGCTCCGCAAGGCCAAGGACGGTCACGCTTTTGTCACCGACGGCGGCCACTGGATCGTCGATGCCCATCTGGGCCGGATCGGCGATCCGCCGCGTCTGGCGGGGTTGCTCAGCGTCATTCCGGGCGTGGTCGAGCATGGCCTGTTCATTGGGCTCGCGAGCCGCGCCGTGCTGGCCGGCGCGCAGGGAATTCGGGTTGTTGAACGGCGATGACGCCGCAAGCAAGGAGACTTGGAATGAAGCGTTTCTCGGGACTTTTGTCGGCTGCCGCGCTTGCGGCCGGATTGGCGCTCGCGGCCGCGCCGGCGATGGCGCAACAGCAGCCGCTGCCCGAAATGCCCAAGGTCAAGCAGTCGACCCCGGCAGCGATCGCGGCCGCCAAGGAAATCCTGGCGATGAAGAACGTGTCGGTGATGTATGCTGGCGCGGTTGCCGGCATCATCGAGAAGACCAAGACTGGCCTGTTGCAGCAGAACCTGAACTTCCAGAAGGACCTCAACGAGGTCGCGGTGGTGATCGCCAAGCAGTTCGGCGGCAGCGAGAAGGAGATCGGCGAGGGCATGGCGCAGATCTACGCCGCCGAGTTCACCGAGAAGGAGCTGCAGGATCTGGTCGCGTTCTACAAGACGCCGCTCGGTGACAAGCTCCTGAAGGCAGAGCCCGCGGCCATCAATGGCTCGCTGCAATATATGCAGCAGTGGGCGCAGCAGTTCGGCGTGATCATCAATAACCAGTTCAAGGCCGAGATGAAGAAGCGCGGCAAGGATATCTGAGCCCGTCTAGTCACCTCGCCCCGCTTGCGGGGAGAGCATAGGCCGCCTTTGGCGGCCGTTCTTGAAGAATGCCGAAGCAGAGCTTCGGCTGTCCGCGAAGCAATCCGGGTGAGGGGGACTCTCCGCAGGGCGAATCGCGGAGACAGCCCCTTACCCCGATCCTCTTCCCGCAAGGGCGAGGGAGCAGAAAGAGTTGCGTAGCCCGGATTGCGCGTCACGGCGTAACAGTAGCGACGCAGCAGCGAAACTTCGGCGGTGTGCGGGGTGAAAGGGCCTCGCCGCGAGATTATCTTGCGGAGATGTACACACCCCAACCCTCCGAGGAGCAGGCCTCGCTCGTGCCGGCACCGGGCGAGGGAGCACAGAGAGGTTACCATGGCCGAGTATGACGTCGACCTGTTTGTCATCGGTGGCGGTTCGGGCGGGGTCCGTGCCGCCCGCATCGCCGCCGGCTATGGCGCAAAGGTCGTGGTCGCCGAAGAGTACCGGATGGGCGGCACCTGCGTGATCCGCGGCTGCGTGCCGAAGAAGCTGTTCGTGATCGGCAGCCATGTCCACCAGGAGATCGAGGACGCCGCCGGCTTCGGCTGGAGCATCGGCGATGTCTCGTTCGACTGGGCGACGCTGGTCGCCAACAAGGACAAGGAAATCGCCCGCCTCGAGGGCGCCTACACCACTAATGTCGAAAAATCCGGCGCCCGCATCGTCAAGACCCGCGCCGTGCTCGAGGACGCCCACACCATCCGCCTCGGCACCGGCGAGACGGTGACGGCAAAGTACATCCTGATCGCGACCGGCGGTGCGCCCAATCACGGTCCGGCGATTCCCGGCATCGAGCACGTGATCTCCTCCAACGAGGCGTTTCACCTCAAGGAGCTGCCGAAGCGAATCGTGATCCAGGGCGGCGGCTACATCGCGCTGGAATTCGCCGGCATCTTCGCCGGCTACGGCTCTGACGTCACGGTGGTCTATCGCGGCGAGAACATTTTGCGCGGTTTCGACGAGGACGTGCGCAAGCATGTGCGCGCCGAGATGGAGAAGCGCGGCATCACCATCATCACCGGCTGCACGGTGACCAAGGTCGACAAGCACGGCCGTGACTTCACCTCACATCTGTCCGGCGGCTCCAGCATCGCCTCCGACCAGGTGATGTTCGCGATCGGCCGCCATCCCAACGTTGCCAATCTCGGGCTCGAGACCGCGGGCGTTGCGATCAACCCCGCCAATGGCGGCATCCAGGTCGACGGCTGGTCCAAGACCTCGGCCGACAACATCTATGCGATCGGCGACGTCACCCACCGCACCAATCTGACGCCGGTCGCGATCCGCGAGGGCCACGCCTTCGCCGACACCGTGTTCGGCAAACGTCCCGTGCAGGTCGATCATGCCACGATCCCAACGGCGGTGTTCTCGCAGCCCGAGGTCGGCACCGTCGGCATGACGGAGCAAGAGGCGCGGGCGCAGTTTTCCCACGTCGATATCTACAAGGCCGATTTTCGCCCGATCAAGGCGACGATGTCCGGCCGCGACACCCGCGTCCTGATGAAGCTCGTGGTCGACGGCTTGAGCGACCGCGTGCTCGGCTGCCACATCGTCGGCGACTGCGCCGCCGAGATCACCCAGGCGGTTGCGATCGCCGTGAAGATGAAGGCGACGAAAGCGGATTTCGACGCCACCGTCGCGCTGCACCCGACCGCCTCCGAAGAGCTGGTGACGATGCGTACCCCGACCGCCCGCCACGTGCGGCAGGCGGCGGAGTAGGGGCCGACCCTCATCGACACCCACGTCGGCAGCAGGCGACCTGGCGGCAATCGCCGGACACGCTCAACAAAGCGCGCCGACGCCTGATGGTGATTGCGGCCGGCGCGAGCAACACCGGGGCGTTCATCTTGACGCGTAATCAATTCCTCTCGGTGCGATTACATCCACCTGCTGTTTCGGAATGGTTGCGGGGTCGCGCACCAGCATTGGGTCTACGCGGCCCCCCGGACCGTTGCGCGCAAATTTCAATACACTCGCCGACATGGACTGGTTGGGGCCAACGGCGGGATCGTGGTAGCAAACGTCCGGCCCTAGCGTTCCGACGACCACCGACGCGTGAAAGATATAAAATTTCGGCCCCGGAACCCACCAGGTGAACATGATCGGTCCCCTGTTGGTCAGCACTGCGTCGAAATCGCTGGCCGTGTTCAACGGCGTCGTAATACTCAGGGGTTGCAGCCTCTCATTTAGCTGAAAGACCTGTAACTTGTCGGCCCCGAGCGATTGATGCGTGCCGTTCGGGTTGACGAGTTCCGGCACTCCCTTGCGCGCTCTGAAATAGGTGCCTTCGTAATAGACGCCCATCATTTTTGCGCACGCGTACCAACAGCCTGTGGGATCATCGATCGGAGGCCCATTTGGGCCGCCGGCGTTTTGCGAGAAAAACGGTACGGGACGGGGTAACGGCATGGTCGGCCTGCCCTGTTTTTGCCACGCTCAATCATACTCGTACAAGCTGGAAACGCCACCCGCCCGCCGGCCAAACGAGTCTTATCTCAGCGGTGATATGCCGCTGTCAGCAGCCGGCGAAGTCCACCGACGGGGTTCACCCGATCGCGTCCCAAGAGCTCGTGACGAGAGTTGGTGACGATCGCACGCCGAGCATCGCCATGGTGATCGTGCCCGGGTGAATTGCCGATTTACAGAATTAGGACGTCCTGAGTGGTTCATCGTTTGGCTTGGAGCCGGACCCCATAATCACGAATGTTCATTGGTGAGAGGTGCTGGCGCCACATCCCATTCCCGGGCATGCTCTGGAATCAGCAGACATTGCAACGGCGTGCGACTTTTGGAACCTTGCGCTTGCCTGGCAGTTCCATTTCCTAAATAGTTTGACCTCTCAGACCAAGGGAGCCGCCCATGCCAGGACCCACGGAGCAGGAGATCCGGACCCGAGCCTACGAATTGTGGAAGGACGCTGGCGAGCCGCACGGCAACATGGACCACCTCTGGTACCAGGCCGAGAAGGAATTGCTGGAGCGAAAGGCCGCCAACGGCAAGGGGCCTTGCGACATCAAGGGGCAACGCAAGCCGGCAGCGAGGCATTGAGGTCCGCATTGAGCGCATCGCGCGGGTGAGCTAACGAGCCCGGCAGGCTGGCCAGGCCCGGAGGCACCCATGAGCGATGCAATCGATCTTTCACAAAAACGATCGACATTTACCGATCACTGGTCGCCGCGCACCGTCGCGCTATTCAACGCGCATGACGTCATGGTCGTGAAGGTGCAGGGCGAGTTCGTCTGGCACAAGCACGACGACACCGACGATTTCTTCCTGGTGCTGAAAGGCGTGCTCGACCTCGAGCTGCGCGACCGCACCGTGACGCTGACGCCCGGCCAGATGTACATCGTGCCCAAAGGCGTCGAGCACCGCCCCGTCGCCCGGGAAGAGGTGCACCTCTTGCTGATCGAGCCGACCGGCACGCCGAACACTGGCGATGCGGCGACCGCGGCGCCGCGGAAGGTGGTGTGAGATCGGCGCTGCGCTCCAGCGAACTGTGCCACGACCAAGTACAGTTGGGTGGGTACTGCCCACACCTCTCTAAAGCCACCACAACGAGCAAATTTCATGCGACCAATCCCACGGCACAATAAGAACCGAAATGAGGGACCAAACCTAATGACCGACGCGCCGCCTCCAAAGTCCGTTTCTACGCCTCGAACAGTAGCGTTGCATCTCAAGCTTGGAAAAAGACCAAAATGCCGCCTTGCTCTCCAAGGAAGCTAGGAGGGAGAAACGGCAACCGGCAGCAGAACGTCGAAGCTTTCTTTTGGCATCTGCAAAGCAGTCCAAACCGATCGATTAGTGAGTTCTGACTTGCGAGAATCGAGAGCCTTGCTGGTCAGTGCAATATATTGACGCCATTTCGGCGAGTTCCTCTCTCTCAGTTTTTTTATAATGACTGTCAGCACGTACAGACGACGTTCAACCGGCAAAAACTCACCTGACAAGAGCCCAGCTAAAAGGCCCGAAATTCCGTCACAAGTATCCAACAATTCGGTGATGCACTTAGCCATTCCAATTCTTAGTTTCGTAGCCTGCTATGGCGCCTTCATACGTGAAGTCTCGGCCACCGTCAGGACCAGATGAATAAACTGTGCCCGCCGGTCCAAGCTTTGCGAAGCAGAGCGCGCGCACAAGTCGTTCAAATGAATTGGGGTTGAGCCGCCCGAGGTCCAATCCTTCCATTCTATTCCCTACCTGCTGCGCGCCGATTCGCTGGGACTGCAGTATACCGATTTATGGTATAACAATGAGCAAGTCGCACGCTTCGCGCGAGACTCGTCGTCCACTTCCACAGGTTCTTGTCAACCCAGTCGAGCCAGCTAAACGGAATTACAGGGACTCCAAAATCGCTCACCATCGGTGGGCAATCTATCTCTCCGGTTCCGATTCTTCAGATTAGGGGCGAGCATCGCTGCCCCAAGCGCCGCGGCGGCGGGAAACGATTGCTGTGATGTCTTCCTCATTGAGTGCAGGCAACAGGAACCAGTCGGCCACGTAGACAAGACTGGTTGTTGTTGCGACGTCCGGTCCACTGCGTATTCGGATGTTTGGTCGTGTGGGAGCTTCGAGGGAGTAGCAGTATCCCTCCCCAAGGGCACAAGCCCGACCTTAGCTATGCAAATCGGAAGCGCTGGGGTTCCGAGATCAGTTTTGTATATAACCTAAATGGACGATAAGGCTTTGCGCCGAAATGCGAAATTCCCTAGATCGATCAAAGCGATCGGCTCTGTCCAGTCCTCTTGCGGAAAATATTCCGCTTGGCATTTGACCCAACTCAGATGTTTAATCCGCCCGTCTCACCCGATCGAGGGGCGCTGGCCATCGTCGCGGTGTTGCGGTGAGATGCGGTGGACGCCGCGCACGTCAGTGACGACAGCGTGCGAGGCGGACGGTGAAGTCGTGCAGGCCTGACGCCCTAGTGGCAGGTGTCCTCTCGCAAAACGCGCAAGCGTTGTTGCGAAAGCGGTGACAAAAAAGCCCAGTCTCGCCGGGGAGAGCACGTATAAGCCGTAACCCATCGCGCAGGGAAAGCCGGGTTGTTTCCGGTTACACCTGTGGTCCTACCCCGGTGCTTTTTTGTTGCACCGGGCCCATGGGTGCAATCGGCACCCGGCTTTCCCTGCGCCCTCTGATAACGGAGAGGGCGGAACGAGAAGCAAAGCTCGGACAAATCATGTCGCGAGATAGCGAAACTGCGTCCCCACCCACAACTGTCATCGCCCGGTTTAACCGGGCGATCCAGTACGCCGCGGCCTCTCGGCTCAATCACCACAGTCTCTGGAATACTGGATCACCCGCCTCCGCGGGTGATGACACCGAGGATGCGGCTTGATGCGTCATTGCGAGGAGCGAAGCGACGAAGCAATCCATCGCTCCGCATGTGCCAAACCGTGGATTGCTTCGCTTCGCTCGCAATGACGGTTGAGAGATTGGCACTACCCCTCCGCCTCGATCCATTCCGCCGCACCGCGCCACAGCGTGTCGCGGTGTTCGGTGCGGAAGAAGCCGAGATGGCCGATCGCTTTGACGCCGGCATCGGCCGGGCTGATCGAGATGACCTCTGGCGCCACCGACGTAAACGCCGAGCACAGCAGTTCGACGGCGGGGCGGGTCGCCCAGGTGTCGTCGGTCATGACAAGGGCGCGGAGCTTGCCGCGAAACTTCGGAAAGTTTTCGCGCGCAGCGAGCGCGGGATCATCCAGCAGATAGCGCTCGCGCAGCACCCAGCGCGTCCATTGCTCGAACACGCCCTTCGGCAGGTCCATGCCGAGGCCGGCCCAGCCCGGCAGGTAGCCGAGCAGGCGGGTCAGCGGCAGGCCGACGCCGGTCATGAAGGCAACGACGCGGTAGCGCTCGGGCGAGGCCATCAGCTTCCAATGGGCGGCCTGCGAGGCGACCAGCAGCGCGCGCGGAATTTCCGCATTATCGGCAAGAAGGCCGAGCGCCTGGCCGCCGAAGGAATGGCCGACATAGGCGAACGGCAGGTCGCGGTAGCGCTCGCGCATCCAGCGCACGGTGGCGGTGACGTCGAGCGCGGCCCAGTCGGCCATGTCGGCCTTGAATCCATCAAGCGATTTGGCCTTCGGCCGGCTGTCGCCGGTGCCGCGGTAGTCGTAGGTCAGCACCGCCGCGCCGCGGCGGGCGAGGTAACCGGCAAAGCCGCGATAGACTTTCCGGGGCACGGCGGTCGCCGAATTGATCAGGACGGCGCGGCGCTTGGCGCCGCGGGGCAGGAACAGCGTGGCGCCGAGCGGGTGGCCGTCGACCGCGGGCACCACGATGTCGTCGCTAAAAACGTCGTCCAGCGCCGCCCCGGCCACGGCATTTCCCCCGGCATTCATGATATGGTCCAGCAAATGCGAGTTCGGCCGTTCCTGCAAGAGCTTGACGGAATTGCCGGAATTGGTTCTGGCGGGGGAGGGGGCGGCTGTGTATAAGCCGGGCTTTCCCGTCGATTAAGTTGCGGTTTTTGCTCAGGAGTTGACCTCATGTCCGAGCGGTGGACACCCGATAGCTGGCGCGCCAAGAAGGTCGTGCAGGTGCCCGATTATCCCGATGCCAAGGCATTGGCCGATGTCGAGGCCCAGCTCGCGACCTTTCCGCCGCTGGTGTTCGCCGGCGAGGCTCGCAACCTGAAGAAAGCGCTGGCGCGGGTCGCCGCGGGCGAGGCCTTCCTGCTGCAGGGCGGCGACTGCGCCGAGAGCTTCGCCGAGCACGGCGCCAACAACATCCGCGACTTCTTCCGCGTGCTGCTGCAGATGGCGGTGGTGCTGACCTATGCCGGCGCGCTGCCGGTGGTGAAGGTCGGCCGCATCGCCGGGCAGTTCGCCAAGCCGCGCTCGTCGCCGACCGAGAAGCAGAACGGCGTCGAACTGCCGAGCTATCGCGGCGACATCGTCAACGACATCGCCTTCACGCCGGAAGCGCGCACCCCCGATCCGCAGCGCCAGCTGATGGCCTATCGGCAGTCGGCGGCGACGCTGAACCTGCTGCGCGCCTTCGCCACCGGCGGCTTCGCCAATCTCGGCAGCGTGCATCAGTGGATGCTCGGCTTCCTCAAGGACTCGCCGCAGTCCCGCCGCTACAAGGAGCTCGCCGACCGCATCTCGGATGCGCTGAACTTCATGCGCGCCTGCGGCCTCGACCTCGAGAGCCATCCCGAGCTGCGCGCCACCGATTTCTACACCAGCCACGAGGCGCTGCTGCTCGGCTACGAGCAGGCGATGACCCGGGTCGATTCCACCACCGGCGACTGGTACGCGACCTCCGGCCACATGATCTGGATCGGCGACCGCACCCGGCAGCTCGATCACGGCCATGTCGAATATTTCCGCGGCATCAAGAACCCGATCGGTCTGAAGTGCGGCCCGTCGCTGAAGCCGGACGAGCTGTTGAAGCTGATCGACATCCTCAACCCCGACAACGAGCCGGGACGGCTGACCTTGATCAACCGCTTCGGCGCCGACAAGGTCGGCGACCATCTCCCTGGCCTGATCCGCGCCGTGCAGCGCGAGGGCCGTGTCGTGGTGTGGTCGTGCGATCCGATGCACGGCAACACCATCACCTCGACGTCGGGCTACAAGACCCGGCCGTTCGACCGCGTGCTGTCGGAAGTGAAGTCGTTCTTCGCGATCCATGCCGCCGAGGGCGCCCATGCCGGCGGCGTGCATCTGGAGATGACGGGGCAGGACGTCACCGAATGCATCGGCGGCGCCCGCGCCATCACCGACGAGGACCTCAACGACCGCTACCACACAGCCTGCGATCCCCGCCTCAATGCCGAACAGTCGATCGACATGGCCTTCCTGATCGCCGAGCTGCTCAAGCAGGAGCGCGCCGGCAAGGCCAAACCGATGCCGGCCGCCGCGGGATTGTGATTTGGGGGCTGTGACTTGCTGAGGTTCTGGCGGGCCACCATCAACTCGCGCAACGGACTGGCGTTCGCCCTCCGCTCGGAGCAGGCCATCCGCGAGGAGGTGGTGGCGCTGGTGCTGTCGGTGCCGCTGGCCTGGCTGGTCGGCGCCACCGTGATGCGCCGGGTCGAGCTGGTCGCGACCGTGGTGCTGGTGCTGGTGATCGAGCTGCTCAACACCGCGATCGAGAAGCTCGCCGATCGCCTCACCATGGATCACGACCCGCAGATCGGGCGGGTCAAGGACATGGGCTCGGCCGCGGTCGGGGTCGCGTTGGTCATGGCCGGGCTGTTCTGGCTGTTCGCCGTCGCCGAACGCATGGGGGCGTTCTGACGTGCAGCGGCCGACGCGATGGATCCGCTCAAGGGGAGTACCAAGGGTGGTAATCCCGATGTTCGCCGCCGATCGCCTGTCCGGACGGCCAAACTTGACCAAAACTCGGCGATGATCCCCGAGCAGAGCTCGTACCTTGACGCTCGCCGGGCGATTTCTGCAATCGCACCATGACCGGAAGGCGATTGAAGTTTGCGGTTGCGAAGGACAACATGAGGTTATGAGCGAACAACAGATCAAGATCACCCTGGCGCAACTCAACCCGACGGTCGGCGACGTCACCGGCAACGCCGCCAAGGCGCGCGCCGCGCGCGAGCGGGCCAAAGCCGACGGCGCCGATCTGGTGGTGCTCTCGGAGCTGTTCATCGCCGGCTATCCGCCGGAGGACCTGGTGCTGAAGCCGGCGTTCCAGGCGGCCTGCCGGGCCGAGATCGAGCAACTGGCGCGCGAGACCGCCGATGGCGGGCCGGCGATGCTGATCGGCACGCCCTGGGTCGAGGACGAAAAGCTCTACAATGCCTGCGCGCTGCTCGACGGCGGCCGCATCGCGGCGCTGCGCTTCAAGGCCAATTTGCCGAACTACGGCGTGTTCGACGAGAAGCGGCTGTTCGCGCGCGGCCCGGCGCCGGGCCCGGTGACGGTGCGCGGCGTGCGCATCGGCGTGCCGATCTGCGAGGACATCTGGCTCGAGGAGTCCGAGGAATACGAGAACGTCGTCGAGTGCCTGGCCGAGACCGGCGCCGAGATCCTGGTGGTGCCGAACGGCTCGCCTTACGCGCGCGACAAGGCCGATCTTAGGCTCTCGATCGTGGTGGCGCGGGTCACCGAGAGCGGGCTGCCGCTGGTCTATCTCAACGAGGTCGGCGGCCAGGACGAATTGATCTTCGACGGCGCCTCGTTCGCGCTCAACGCCGATCTCTCGGTGGCGGCGCAACTGCCGGCGTTCGAGGAGAACATCACGACGCTGGTCTGGCGCAAGACCGCGGACGGCTGGCGCTGCTCCGGGCCGATCACGCCGCAGCTCGAGGGCGACAAGGCCGATTATGCGGCCTGCGTGCTCGGCCTGCGCGACTACGTCCGCAAGAACGGGTTTCCGGGCGTGCTGCTCGGCATCTCCGGCGGCATCGATTCCGCGCTGTGCGCCGCGATCGCGGTCGACGCGCTCGGCGCCGACAAGGTGCGCGGCGTGATGCTGCCGTTCCGCTACACCGCGCAGGTCTCGCTCGACGATGCCGCCAAGCTCGCGGCCGCGATCGGCATCCGCTACGAGGTGCTGCCGATCGCCGATGCCGTGAACGGGTTCGAGAAGATTCTGGCGCCGGTGTTCACCGGCCTCGAGCGCGACATCACCGAGGAGAATTTGCAGGCCCGCGCCCGCGGCACGCTGCTGATGGCGATCTCCAACAAGACCGGCGCCATGGTGGTGACGACGGGCAACAAGTCGGAAATGTCGGTCGGCTACGCCACGCTCTATGGCGACATGAACGGCGGCTTCAACCCGATCAAGGACATCTACAAGACCGAGGTGTTCCGTCTGTCGTCGTTGCGAAACTCCTGGAAGCCGGACGGCGCGCTCGGGCCATCGGGCGAGGTGATCCCAACCAACATCATCACGCGGCCGCCGACCGCGGAATTGCGCGAGAACCAGACCGACCAGGATTCGCTGCCGCCCTACGACATGCTTGATGCGATCCTCGAACGCCTCGTCGAGCACGAGGAGCCGCTGGCCGACATCATCGCCGCCGGCTTCGACCGCGATGTCGTCACCCGCATCGACCGTCTGCTCAACATCGCCGAATACAAGCGGCGGCAGGCCGCGCCCGGCGTCAAGGTCACGCGCAAGAATTTTGGCCGCGACCGCCGCTATCCCATCACCAACCGCTTTCGCGACTTCGGCAAGGTTTTGCCGGCGCCCGACGAGACGCTGCTGACGCGCACCTCGCGCGCGTCGGCGGAGGCGTTCGAGGGGTGAGCATGATCCGGAAAAGTGCGAAGCGGTTTTCCGAAGAGATCATGCTCCAAAAAAGGCTCCTACCTACTGCTTCGGTGGGATGAAGGTCGGTCCGACGGTGCGGATCTGGCCATCGCCGCCGGCGGGCGCAGCGGGAGGCGGCGTCTCGGCCGCAGCAGGTTGCTGCTGCGCCGTCGCCGGGGCGCCCTTCTTGCCGGCGGGCGCTGATTTCGCCGCGCGCTCCTGGGCGCGCTGCTGCATCTTCCGCGCGCTCTCCTCGGTGACGACGATGTCGCCCTGCTGCTCGACCGCGGCCTTGTCGTCGACCGCCTTCAGCGCCTCGGCCCAGCTCTGGCCGGCCGGCTTGCAGGAGCAGGAGGGATTGAACTCGGTGCGGTATTTGAACGCGTTGGGCAGCGAGGTGTAGGGCTGGCCGCTGATCGACACCGCCTGGTTGATGTCTTCGCCAGGGTTGCGATAGGCGTACAGCGACGCCTCGGTGGCCGGGCACTGCGCCTTGCAGACCTGCTCGTCGGTGGGGAAGCGGGCCGGCGAGGTCGCGAACGAGACCGGGAAGTAGGCGCCGTCGCAGGTACGGACGCAGACGGTGCGGAAGGTGCCGGACTGTCCGGCATAGTCGGCGCCGGGCGGCGGCAGCGGGTTGTTGCTGTTGCCGCCACCGCCGAACAGGTTCTCGATGAAGTTGCCGGGGCCGCGCGCCGCCGCGGCGGCGTATTGCGGGCCGCAATTGTTCTGCGCGAGCGCGGTCAAGACCGAGCGGCGCTGGTTCTCGCGGTCGGCGCCGCCGAGCCCGCCGGAGCGCAGCCGCTCGAGGTTGGCGGTCATCTGGTCGAGATTGGCGCGCATCTGCTGGATCTGGTTGTTGACCGGGCCGCACTGCGCCGAGTTGTTGTTGAACAGCGAGAAGAAGCCGGAGCTGTCGCAGCCCATGCGCCGGGCCTGCGCGGTCACGCGGTCAAGCTCGCCCTGCTGCCGCGTGGCGGCATCCTGGTAGCGGCGGATCTGCTCGTCACGCGCCGGATCGCCGGTGCCGCCGCCACGGTCGATCGTCGCCAGCTGCCCCTCGAGCCGGCTGCACAGCGGATTGGGCTGCGTCTGCTGCTGCTGCGGCGGCGGACCGGGCGGACCCGGCGGATTCATCTGCTGCTGCGCGAAGGCGTACGAGGCGGGCAGGGCGATGCCGGCCAGCACGGCGCAGCTCAGGAGCCAGCGGGAGAAGCGACGATAGGAGGTCTTGGGCATATCCGGCCATTAAAACGACGCCGCGCGGCGATCAACGCCGAAGCGCGCGGCCAAGGCTGCCCTGCAATAGCCTGTTCTCTGGGCAGCGTCACGTCGTTTCCGGGGCACCGGTGTGGCAAAAGCCCGGCCTGACCAGCCGCTTGAGGCGAATTCGCCGCGAGCGGCGCGGCTGATTTCCGGTGCGGTTGATATGAGCTCAGCGCTGGCAGGTGATGGCGACGTACTCGCCGCAGACATTGCCGTGGCACTTCTGGTTCGCGGCGTGCGGAACCGCACCGGTGATCTCGTCGGGATCGACCCGGCGATAGCTGGTGGCCTGAGCGAATTCGCGCGACTGGCAGTAGGCGCGGGCGGCCGATGCCCCGCATTTGTCGCCGCGCGCCAGGCACTGGTCGATGCCGTAGCCGTCGGCCTGGTTGGCGATGATGAAGATGCGGCTGTCGGCCAGTGCGGCCGAGGAGATGAGGAAGGATGCGCCGGCAATCAATGCTGAAAAACGTCCCTGAAAACGTCCCATGGGGCACCAATGAAATGCGAGAGAATCTGCACGGGCACCAGATACGCCCAAATGCTTAATAATGATTAACCATGAGGGGCTGGCGCGATCTTGCTGCTCGGATCGGCGGGCAAAACCGCCAAAAACAGCCCCTTGACGTCATGGAGGGGCCGTGAGAGAGGTGGAACCATGAACGGTCACCTCGCCATCTGCAGCATTTGCCGCGAGATTATTAGCTAGCGATTCGCTGGCTGAGGCCGTCTTTTCTCAATCGACATGAGATCATTGGACGCCCGGCCGCAAGGGATGGGCCTATGGAACTGCGCCTTTACGATACGTTGACCCGGGAGAAGCGGCCGTTCGTGCCGCTCGATGCCAATAACGTCCGCATGTATGCCTGCGGACCGACGGTCTATGACTTCGCCCATATCGGCAACGGCCGCGCCGCCATTGTCTTCGACGTGCTGTTCCGGGTGCTGCGCCATCGCTATGGCGCTGACCACGTGACCTATGTCCGCAACATCACCGACGTCGACGACAAGATCAACGAGCGCGCGGCGCGGGACTATCCCGGCGTGCCGCTCAACGAGGCGATCCGCAAGGTCACCGAGCTGACCTACCAGCAATACCAGGACGACGTCACCGCGCTGGGCTGCTTGCCGCCGACGGTGCAGCCGCGCGCCACCGAGCACATCTCGGAGATGCGCGCGATCATCGAGAAGTTGATCGCCGGCGGCTTTGCCTATGTCGCCGAGGATCACGTGCTGTTCTCGCCGCAGGCGATGAATGCCGCCAATTCGGTGCTGCCGCGCTACGGCGCGCTCTCAAAACGCTCGCTCGACGAGATGATCGCCGGTGCCCGCGTCGATGTTGCGCCCTACAAGCGCGACCACACCGACTTCGTGCTGTGGAAGCCGGCGAAGCCGGGCGAGCCGTCCTGGCCGTCGCCGGCCGCCATCGCGGTCGAGGGCCGGCCCGGCTGGCACATCGAGTGCTCGGCGATGGCCTGGAAGCATCTCGGCGAAAGGTTCGACATCCATGGCGGCGGCATCGACCTGGTGTTTCCGCACCATGAGAACGAGCTCGCCCAGACCTGCTGCGCGTTCCACTCCGACCGCATGGCGAACGTCTGGATGCACAACGGCTTTCTCCAGCTCGAGAGCGAGAAGATGTCGAAGTCGCTCGGCAACTTCTTCACCATCCGCGATCTCCTGGCCGATTGGCCGGGCGAGGTGCTGCGGCTCGCGATGCTGAAGACGCACTATCGCTCGCCGCTCGACTGGACCGTGCGCAGCGCGGAGGAGAGCGCGAAGACGCTCGACGACTGGTATGCGGTCGCGGCCGACATCGAGCCCGGCGCGCCGTCGCCGGCCATGCTCGAGGCGCTGTCCGACGACCTCAACACGGCGCAGGCGATGGCCGTGCTGCATGGCCTGCGCAACGCGTCGGCGAGCAGCGAAGCGAGCCGTAGGGAGCTTGCCGGCTCGCTCCGCATGCTCGGCTTCCTGTCGGAGAGCGCCGCGGCCTGGAAGAGCCGCAAGCAGCAGGCGAGCGGCGTCGATGCCAGTGCGGTCGAAGCCTTGATCGCCGAGCGCACCGCGGCGCGGGCGCGAAAGGACTTCAAGGAGTCCGATCGCATTCGCGACCAGCTCGCCGCGATGGGTGTCGTGATCAAGGACTCCAAGGAAGGCACCACCTGGGAGGTTGCGCGATGAGCCGTTCCGCCCCCGCATTGCGCCCATATCTGCCCGAGGATGCGCCGCTGCTGGCGGCGATCTTCGCGGCCTCGATCATGGACCTGACCGGCGACGACTACAGCGAGGCGCAGCAGGAGGCCTGGGCGCAGGCTGCCGAGGATGAGGCTGCGTTCGGCAAGAAGCTCGCCGGCCAACTCACGCTGATCGCAACGCTGCAGGGATCGCCTGTTGGATTCGCCTCGCTGAAAGGCACCGACCACATCGACATGCTCTACGTGCATCCGAGCGCGGTGGGGCAGGGCGTCGGTGCCGCGCTGTGCGAGGCGCTGGAGAAGATCGCAGGCGCCCGCGGCGCCAAGATGCTGAAGGTCGATGCCAGCGACACCGCGTTCGATTTCTTCCGCAAGCGCGGCTACGTCCCGCAGCAGCGCAACACCGTCACCGTCGGCGATGAATGGCTCGCCAACACCACGATGCAGAAGACGCTCGATGCTGTGGCGCCTTCGCCCCCGGGAGGCCACGCATGAGCCGCGAACGCCTCTATCTGTTCGACACCACGCTGCGCGACGGCGCGCAGACCAACGGCGTCGACTTCACGCTGCAGGACAAGCAGGTGATCGCCAAAATGCTCGACGAGCTCGGCATCGACTACGTCGAGGGCGGCTATCCCGGCGCCAACCCGACCGACAGCGAGTTCTTCAGCAAGAAGCCCGATTTCGGCCATGCCCGCTTCACCGCCTTCGGGATGACGCGGCGGCCGGGCCGCTCGGCGTCGAACGATCCCGGCCTCGCCGGCATCCTCGAAGCCAAGGCGGATGCGATCTGCTTCGTCGCCAAATCCTCCGCCTACCAGGTTCGCGTCGCGCTGGAGACGACGAACGAGGAAAACCTCGCCTCGATCCGCGACAGCGTCGCTGCGGCCAAGGCGCTCGGCCGCGAAGTGATGGTCGACTGCGAGCACTTCTTCGACGGCTACAAGGAGAACCGCGACTACGCGCTGGCCTGCGCGAAAGCGGCCTATGACGCCGGCGCGCGCTGGGTGGTGCTGTGCGACACCAATGGCGGCACCATGCCGCACGAGGTCGAGACCATCGTCGGCGACGTGACCAAGCAGGTGCCGGGCGCCAATCTCGGCATTCATGCCCATAACGACACCGAGCAGGCGGTGGCCAATTCGCTGGCCGCGGTGCGCGCCGGCGCGCGGCAGATCCAGGGCACGCTCAACGGGCTCGGCGAGCGCTGCGGCAACGCCAATCTCTGCTCGCTGATCCCGACCTTGCGGCTGAAGAATGAATTCGCCGAAAAGTTCGAGATCGGCGTCACCGCGGAGAAGATGGCGACCTTGATGAAGGTGTCGCGCACGCTCGACGACATGCTGAACCGCGCGCCCAATCGCCATGCCGCCTATGTCGGCGAGAGCGCCTTCGTCACCAAGACCGGCATCCACGCCTCCGCGGTGCTGAAGGATCCGCAGACCTATGAGCACGTGCTGCCGGAATTGGTCGGCAACCACCGCAAGGTGCTGGTGTCGGATCAGGCCGGCCGCTCCAACGTGATGGCCGAGCTCGACCGCGCCGGCATCGCCTATGACAAGAGCGATCCGCGGCTGACCCGCCTGGTCGAGGAGCTGAAGGAGCGCGAGGCCGCCGGATTTGCCTATGAATCCGCCAATGCCTCGTTCGACCTGTTGGCGCGGCGCACGCTCGGCAAGGTGCCGGAATATTTCAAGGTCGAGCAGTTCGACGTCAATGTCGAGCAGCGCTACAACGCCAATGGCCAGCGCGTCACGGTGGCGCTCGCGGTGGTGAAGGTCGATGTCGACGGCGAGCGGCTGATCTCGGCCGCCGAAGGCAACGGCCCGGTCAACGCGCTCGACGTCGCGCTGCGCAAGGATCTCGGCAAGTACCAGAAGTACATCGAGGGGCTGAAGCTGATCGACTACCGCGTGCGTATCCTCAATGGCGGCACCGAGGCGGTCACGCGCGTCTTGATCGAGAGCGCGGACGAGACCGGCGAGAGCTGGACCACGGTCGGTGTTTCGCCGAATATCATCGACGCCTCGTTCCAGGCGCTGATGGATTCGGTATTCTACAAGCTGGTGAAGTCAGGCGCGCCGGCGTGAGGCGGTAAACGGCGCACGGCCGTCATTGCCAGCGAAGCGAAGCAATCCATCGTCCGCATGCTCGGATGTATGGATTGCTTGTCGCTTCGCTCCTCGCAATGACGAGGAAGAGAGGGACACATGATCGACCACGTCTCCGTCGGCGTCCGCGATCTCGATCGCGCGGCGAGGTTCTATGAACCGGCGCTGGCCGCGCTCGGCTTGAGCCGCCTCGTCACGCGTCCCGCGACGATCGGCTTCGGCAAGGCCTATCCCGAATTCTGGATCAATCTGCGCGCCGCGATGGCGCAGGTCCCGCATGAGAGCGGCACGCACATCTGCCTGCGCGCGAAGACCACGGCCGAGGTCGATGCCTTCCATGCCGCGGCCCTTAGCTCGGGAGGCCGCTCCGACGGCGCGCCGGGCCTGCGCCCGCACGACCGCGTGCGCTACTACGCCGCCTTTGTCCTCGACCCCGACGGCAACCGCATCGAGGCCGTGACGTTTCCGAGCGAGTGAGCTGAGTTTGGCGGAGCGCCTCACCCGTCATCCTGAGGTGCTCGCCTCTTCGGCGAGCCTCGAAGGATGAATCGGCCACTAGCCGGGCCGTCGACCCTTCGAGGGCCGCTGAAGAAGCGGCCGCCTCAGGGTGACGGGGATGATATCGCACGAAACGTGCCCTAAGAGACCCAAGATCAGAGCCGTCGCGCCACTTCGGGTGCGAGTTCCTTCGCGGCCTCCGGCGTGCGCGCCAGCGCTGAACGCAGCCTCGGCAAAATTTCGTCGACGCGGTCGGCCATCAGCACGTTGACGTCCAGCGTGCCGCGGATGAACTCGGTCGTGCGCATGTGGCTCAAGAGCGAGAGCAGCGGCTCCCAGAAGTTGTCGATGTTGGCGAGCAGGATCGGCTTGTGATGACGGCCGAGCTGCTGCCAGGTCATCTGCTCGACCAGTTCCTCCAGCGTGCCGACGCCGCCGGGCAGCGCCACGAACGCGTCCGAGCGCTCGAACATCAGCCGCTTGCGCTCATGCATGTCGGGCGTGACGATCATCTCCTGCACCGTGGTCAGCGCGTTCTCGCGCGCCCGCAGGAATTCCGGAATGATGCCGGTGACCGAGCCGCCGTGATCCAGCGTGGACCTTGCAACCGCGCCCATCAGGCCGACCGACCCGCCGCCATAGACCAGGCGGACATTGTTCTCGGCAAACGCCTTGCCGAGCGCAATGGCAGCCTCAACGAAGCGGGGATTGTTACCGGGGCCGGAGCCGCAATAGACACAGACAGTCTTGATTTGGTCGGTCTTGATTTGTTTCATGCGATCCTTGTGGCACTGCAGCGAAAACCGCGCAAGACTCTCATATGGGGATGGTGAGCCGAAAAATCCCGTAAATTCCCGCGAATCGCGAACAATTTTCGCCACAAGTCTGTACGCGGCATTCAAACGATCTATATGACGGGCAATATGGCAAACAGTGGAAAAGATGTGGCGGCGGGCCGGCGCGCCGTTCCGGTGCGGGCGGGCTTCTGATGGCGCCGCCGCAACCTGACAAGCCCGCGGTCGCGCCAAGGACAGCCGCGACACCCGCCGACAAGGCGACGCTGTTCGGCACCTTGGTCCATCTCTGGCCCTATATCTGGCCGGGCGATCGCGACGATCTGAAGATGCGCGTGGTCTGGTCGGTGGTGCTACTGCTGTTCGCGAAGCTCGCGACGCTGTCGGTGCCGTTCACCTTCAAATGGGCGATCGATGCGCTGAGCGGCGCCGGCTCGGCGCCGGTCGCGCCATCCGACTGGTTGCTGTGGCTGATCGCCTCGCCGGTGCTGATGACGATCAGCTACGGCGCGGTGCGCATCATCATGGCGGTGCTGACGCAGTGGCGCGACGGCATTTTCGCCCGCGTCGCTATGCATGCGGTGCGGCGGCTCGCCTACATCACCTTCGTGCACATGCACGAATTGTCGCTGCGCTTCCATCTCGAGCGCAAGACCGGCGGCCTGACCCGCATCCTCGAGCGCGGCCGCTCCGGGATCGAGACCATTGTGCGGATGGTGATTTTGCAGCTGATCCCGACCATCGTCGAGGTCGCGCTGCTGGCGGCGGTGCTGCTCTGGCAGTTCGACTGGCGCTACGTGCTGGCGGTGCTGCTCACCGTGGTCGTGTTCATGTACTTCACCTACGTCGCGACGGAGTGGCGGATCGAGATCCGCCGCAACATGAACGAGTCGGACACCGAGGCGAACACCAAGGCGATCGACTCGCTGCTCAACTACGAGACCGTGAAATATTTCGGCGCCGAGGAGCGCGAGGCGAAGCGCTACGACCGCTCGATGGAGCGCTACGAGCGGGCCAGCGTGAAGACCTATACCTCGCTTGCCGTGCTCAACACCGGGCAGGCGATCATCTTCACCGCGGGCCTCACGGCGACCATGGTGATGTGCGCGTTCGGCATCCGCAACGGCACCCACACCGTCGGCGATTTCGTGCTGATCAATTCGATGATGATCCAGCTCTACCAGCCGCTGAATTTCATGGGCATGGTCTACCGCGAGATCAAGCAGGCGATCATCGACATCGAAAAGATGTTCGAGGTGCTGGCGCGCGATCCCGAGGTGAAGGACGCGCCGGGCGCACAGCCGCTCGCCGTGTCTTCCGGCAGCGTGCGCTTCGAGGACGTCCGCTTCTCCTACGAACACGACCGGCCGATCCTGAAAGGCCTCAGCTTCGAGGTGCCCGCAGGCAAGACGGTTGCGATCGTCGGTCCGTCCGGCGCCGGCAAGTCGACGATCTCGCGGCTGCTGTTCCGCCTCTATGACGTCTCCGGCGGCCGGATCCTGATCGATGGCCAGGACATCCGTGCAGTGACGCAGACCTCGCTGCGCGCGGCGATCGGCATGGTGCCGCAGGACACCGTGCTGTTCAACGACACCATCCGCTACAACATCCGCTATGGCCGCTGGGGCGCCAGCGACGACGAGGTGGAGGAGGCGGCGCGGCTGGCGCAGATCGACGGTTTCATCCGGCTGTCGCCGCAGGGCTACGAGACCCAGGTCGGCGAGCGCGGCCTAAAGCTGTCCGGCGGCGAGAAGCAGCGGGTGGCGATCGCGCGCACCGTGCTGAAGGCGCCGCCGATCCTGGTGCTGGACGAGGCGACGTCGGCGCTCGACAGCCACACCGAGCACGAGATCCAGGGCGCGCTGGAGCGGGTCTCGCGCAACCGCACCTCACTGGTGATCGCGCATCGGCTGTCGACCATCGTCGGCGCCGACGAGATCATCGTGCTGGACCAGGGCCGGATCGCCGAGCGCGGCACCCATGCGCGGCTTTTGGCCGCCGACGGCCTCTACGCCAGCATGTGGAACCGGCAGCGCGAGGCCGAGGCGGCCCGCGAACGGCTGGCGCAGGTCGACGACAACGGCTCGGCGCCGAACCGCCTGCCGCCGGTGGTCGCCGAACCGGCCGAGGATTCCGCGGCTGACCGAGGCGAGAAACCCTTGCCGACCGCCGCGGAATAGTCGATCTAGGGCGCTCTCCCGCCAGTGGGGCGGGGTACCACAGCGAGATCAAAGCGAGATCAGATGTCGATCGCCAATTCCATCCGCGCGCAGATCCCGCCGATCCACCCCGAGGGCTATCCTTTCATCGGCGGCTTTGCGCTGGCGAGCCTGATCCTGTTCTGGATCTGGACCCCGCTCGGCTGGCTCGGCACGCTGCTGACGATCTGGTGCGCGCTGTTCTTCCGCGATCCCGTGCGCGTGACCCCGGTGCGCGACGGCATCGTGGTGTCGCCGGCCGATGGCCGCGTCTCGATGGTCGGGCAGGCGCTGCCGCCGGCCGAACTCGGCCTCGGCGACCGCCCGTTGCCGCGGGTCTCGATCTTCATGAGCGTGTTCAACTGCCATGTGAACCGCGCGCCCGTTGCCGGCCGCATCGACCGCATCGCCTATCGGCCCGGCGCCTTCATCAATGCCGAGCTCGACAAGGCGAGCGAGGACAATGAGCGCAACTCGCTGGTGATCTCGACGCCGAACGGCCGCATCGGCGTGATCCAGATCGCGGGCCTGGTGGCGCGGCGCATCGTCTGCTTCGTCAAGGAAGGCCAGTCGATCGGCGCCGGCGAACGCTTTGGCCTGATCCGCTTCGGCTCGCGGCTCGACGTCTATTTCCCCGAGGGCACCAAGGCGCTGGTCTCCGAAGGCCAGACCGCGGTTGCCGGCGAGACCGTGCTGGCGGATTTCCGCACCCCCGATCCGGGCCGTACCTTCCGCGCCGATTAACTCTGTTTTGCCAGCCAGCTCAGGCGGTTCCGCCCGCAATGGCGGAGGGCGGCGGCGCTTGCTATATTACATCATCATGATGCCGTCAGACCCCAACTCGCCCGAGTATCGCCGCCGCCGGTTCCGCCCGATCCCGGTGCGCATGCTCGTGCCCAACATGATCACGCTGCTGGCGATCTGCGCCGGCCTCACCGCGATCCGGCTGTCGACCGAGGGGCGGATGGAGCTTGCGGTCGCCGCGATCGTGTTCGCCGCGATCCTCGACGGCATCGACGGCCGCGTCGCGCGCATGATCAAGGGGCAGTCGAAATTCGGCGCCGAGCTCGACAGCCTCGCTGACTTCGTCAATTTCGGCGTCGCGCCGGGCCTGATCCTGTATTTCTGGCAACTGCACGAACTCAACAATGGCGGCTGGATCGCCGCGATGGTGTTCGCGATCTCCGGCGGCCTGCGCCTTGCGCGCTTCAACGCTTCGATCGACGACCCGAACAAGCCGGCGTTCGCCGCCAACTATTTTACCGGCGTGCCGGCGCCGGCCGGCGCGATCACGGTGCTGCTGCCGGTCTATCTCGCCTTCCTCGGCGTGCCGATGCCGCCGGCGACGCTGACCGCGTTCTATACGCTCTTGATCGCATTCCTGATGGTGTCGCGGCTGCCGGTGTTTTCTGGCAAGACGGTGAAGATGCGGGTGCCGCCGGAGATGGTGCTGCCGGTGTTCGTCGCGGTCGTGGTCTTTGTCGCGCTCCTGATCGGCTATCCCTGGCACATCCTCTCGGCCGGCACGGTGGCCTATCTGATCAGCCTGCCCTGGGGCTGGAAGACCTATCGCGACCACGAGCGCAGCCTTGCGGCGCAGACCGCCGCTGCCGTGGCGCCCACGCCGGAGGCGGCGCCGACTTTTCCGCCGTCGCCCACGGCCACGGATCAGGACAATCGGCCGGCAAGGCTGAACTGACGCATCTGCCCGACCCGTCATCCCCGCGCAAAGGCTTCGCCTTTGTCGCTGGAGGTGCGAGCCTCTTCGGCGAGCCTCGAAGGATGCACGGCCACAGTCGGGCCGTCGACCCTTCGAGGGCCGCTGAAGAAGCGGCCACCTCAGGGTGACGGTGAGGGAGTGGAGCCCATCCACGTCATTGCGAGCGAAGCGAAGCAATCCATGGCGCCTCATATGCGGATGGATGGATTGCTTCGCTTCGCTCGCAATGACGGTGAGGGAGCGGCGCATCTTCTCAAATATCAGCCATTCGCGGGCCTCGGTTGGGTCGGCGCTCGATCTCGGCTATAGCCTGAAGCCGGCCTCGCGAACGCCGAAAACCAGGAGAGAAACGCCGTGACGACATCCGCTTCCGCCCCGCTGCCCGCATCCGTCCTCGAAGCGTTGGCGCGCTATGACACGCCGACGATCTGCAACGCGATGGAGGTCGTGGCGCCGGAACGCCGCCTGATCGGCTACACGGTGAAGCCGCTGGTCTGCCCGTTCCCGACGCTGCCGCCGATCGTCGGCTACGCCCGCACCGTCGCGATCCGCTCGGTGCTCAAATCCGGCCTGTCGGCCGAGGAGCAGTCGAAGCGCCGCATCGAATACTACGAATATGTCGGCACCGGTTTTGGTCCGCGCATCTCGGTGATCCAGGACATCGACGGCCCCGACGTCGGCTACGGCGCGTTCTGGGGCGAGGTGCAGAGCAACGTGCACAAGGCGCTCGGCTGCCTCGGCGTCATCACCGACGGCTCGATCCGCGACATCCCGCAATGGGCGCCGGGCTTCCAGGCGCTGGCCGGCTCGATCGGCCCGTCGCACGCCTGGGTGCACGCCGAAAGCTTCGGCGGCGAGGTCCGCGTCGCCGGCATGACGGTGCGGTCCGACGACCTGATCCACGCCGATTGCCACGGCGCGATCGTGATCCCGTATGAACTGGCGGCGAAGCTGCCGGAAGCGGCCGAGCTCTGCGGCCGCCGCGAAACGCCGATCCTCGAGATCGCGCGCAGCAAGGACTTTTCGCTCGAGAAGCTGAAGGACGCGCTGAAGCGCTCGGCGGAAATCCACTAGTTCCGCGACGGCGCTGCGCTCCCTCTGCCGCTTGCGGGGAGGGAGCGCAGGGCCAAACCGCGAAAACAACCCCATGCAAAGTAGCCGGCGGCTGCCGGCGCTCGACGGCCACTTGACACGTCGGGCAACTCACCGTTACTCTTCCATTATTCCGAAGTCGGCCTGAGCGATCACGCCGGCGCGACCTGGACGACGTCGGCGATGCCGCGCACCGTCATGTCGATGGCGACGTAGAGGATCACGGCGAGGCCGACATAGGCGATCCAGCGGTGTTTCTGCAGCAGGTTCGCGATGAAGGAGGCGGCCGCGCCCATCATCGCGATCGACAGCACGAGGCCGATCACCAGGATGATCGGCTGCTCGCGCGCCGCGCCAGCGACCGCCAGCACGTTGTCGAGCGACATCGAGACGTCGGCGACGATGATCTGGGTCGCGGCCTGCCACAGCGTCTTGCGCGGCGGCACCGTGCCGTCCGCGCTATGTTCCGCGGTGGCCTCGTGAGCGGACGCGCGGAGCTCGCGCCACATCTTCCAGCACACCCAGAGCAGCAGGATGCCGCCGGCGAGCAGGAGGCCGACGATCTGCATCAGCTGCGTGGTGGCGACCGCGAACATGATGCGCAGCAGGGTCGCCGCGCCGATGCCGATCAGGATCGCCTTGGTGCGTTGCTTTTCGGGCAAGCCTGCGGCGGCGAGGCCGATCACCACGGCGTTGTCGCCGGCGAGCACGAGATCGATGAGGACGACCTGCAGCAGCGCGCTGAGGGCATCGAGCGAGAACAGGTCGGGCGAGAATAGTTCGGACATGGGTCGGCTCCCCTTGCGGTCTGGGGAGTGGATCCAATTCGACTCAATTGGTTGTTGCCGTCACGCGAACGGCAAATCCGCCACGGCGCGAGGTCGCGCCGAGGGTCGAGCAGGGCCACTCCAACTTGCGTTCCAGTCCGACATCGCAGCTTGTGGCTGCCAGAGGGGCCCGGCCTGGGATTTACGGTCGAAGCGCGATGGGATCATCGCGCTTGGTTTCTTGTTTGAGCATGGTTTCTTCGGAAAACCGCTTCACACTTTTCCGGATCATGCTCTATTCCGGACGCCGCGCGGCCTGTTCCTCGAAGAACAGCGCCGCCTGGTCCGGCTCGCCGAGGATCGCCGCCGCAACGCCCATGAAGGTGAACGCGCCGGCAAAATCCCACAGATTGACCTTCGCCACGCTGGTCCGCGCGTGAATCAGATGCGCGACAAGGGCGGCGACGGCTGCCTGCACGAACAACAACAGGCTGAGCGCGGGCAGGACAAGTGCGGGCTCAACCAGGCGGGCAGCGAGAATGATCGGCAGTGCGGTCAGCACGCCGAAGATCAGGAGCATGCCGAAGGGTTCCAGCGAGGGAGCCTTGCGCAAAATCCTGTCCGAAATGATCGAAAACATTTCGTTCCCGCTTCGTCGTCGCCGCCGACGATAGCAGAACCCATCCACCTTGACGCGCGGCGCGGCGCCGCGCGACCGCAGGCCGCGCGACAAATCTGCACCCATCCTGCGGGCCGAGGCGCCTTTCGGACCGGGCCCGCCATGGCAAAGTCGGTTCCGCGCGGTTATCTTTGGCGGTGGCGCAAGGAGATCGTTGCAATGAACATGGCAGGCAAGACGGTGCTGATCACCGGTTCCACCGACGGCGTCGGCCGCTACGTCGCCATGAAGCTTGCATCCAGGGGCGCCCGGGTTCTGATCCACGGCCGCGATACCAAGCGGGCGCAAACGCTGTGCGACGAGATCAAGCGCGTCAGCGGCAAGGAGCCGATGTTCTACCAGGCCGATCTGTCCTCGCTCGCCGAGGTCCGCGAGTTCGCCCAGCTGGTGCTCGACGATCAGGAGCGCCTCGATGTCCTGGTCAGCAACGCCGGCATCGGCTCGCAGAACGAAGGCCCGGCGCGGCAAACCAGCAAGGACGGCCACGAGCTGCGCTTTGCGGTGAACTATCTCGCCGGCTTCCTGCTGGCGCATCTTCTGCTGCCGCGGCTGAAGGCGAGCGCGCCGGCGCGCATCGTCAATGTTGCGTCGATCGGCCAGCACCCGATCGATTTCGACGATGTGATGATCACACGCAATTACAGCGGCGCCCGCGCCTATGCGCAGAGCAAGCTGTCGCAGATCATGTTCACGATTGATCTCGCCGAAGCGCTCGCGGGAACGGGTGTGACGGTGAATTCGCTGCATCCGGCGACTTACATGAACACCACCATGGTGCGCATCAGCGGCGCCACGCCGATGTCGACCGTGGAGCAGGGCGGCGACGCCATCCTGCATCTGGTGCACGGCGACGACGTCGCTGACCGGAGCGGGCTGTTCTTCGACGGCATGCGCGAGGCGCGCGCCCATCCGCAGGCCTATGACGCGGATGCGCGCAAGCGCCTGCGCGCGTTGAGCCTGAAGCTTACGGGCCTGCCGGGGCTCTGACGCGACGGGGCGGCCGCGCAGCGGGGCTGCGGATCGCATCGAACAGCCGCTTGCATGCGGTGCGGACGCCGCGATCGGGCACGGTCGCAATGCCGAGCAGCAGGCCGGACTGCGCGCGCTCCGGCGCGCTATACCAGGGCGACAGCGGCGCCGGCGCAAGCCCATGCGCCAGCACCTGCCGCGCGATCTCGACGTCATTGGTGGTGTCCGGCAGCGTCAGCATGACGGCGAGGCCGGCCACGCGCACGTCGTTGGTGAAAGCGCGCAGGCTCGCGGTCAGTGCATCGCGGCTGTCGCAATAGGCCCGCTTGGTGCGCCGGAGGTGACGGATGTAGTGGCCCTCGCGCATGAACTCGGCGGTCGAGAGCTGCACCGACGGTCCGGGCGCCGGCGCCAGGCACGTCGCGACGTCGGCGAACTGCGCCGCCAGCGGCTCCGGCGCCACCAGGAAGCCGAGCCGCAGCGTCGGCGAGATCGTCTTGCTGAACGAGCCGAGATGGATCACGCGGCCCTGCCGGTCGAGCGAGGCCAGCGCCGGCGCGGCGCGCCCGTCGAGCTGCAACTCGCCGAGATAGTCGTCCTCGATGATCCACCCTCCGGCCTGCGCGGCCCAGTCGAGCAGCCGCGCGCGCCGCTCCGGCGACAGCGGCGGGCCGAGCGGGGCCTGCTGTCCCGGCGTCACGACGGCAAGCGCGGCATCGGGCGCGTGCGCAATGCCGTACCCGACATCGATGCCGGCGTCGTCGACCGGGATCGGGACCAGGTCGAGCCGGGCCAGCTCGAGTCCCTTTCTGGTCAGTGGAAAGCCCGGGTCTTCCATCCAGGCGCGGTGGCCTTCGAGACCGAGCACCCGCAGCGTGAGGCCAAGTCCGCCGCTGAAGCCCGACGTGATCACGATCTGCGCCGGCGAGCATTCGATCCCGCGCGCAATCGCCAGATGGGCGGCGATCTCGCGGCGCAGCTCGAGCTCGCCGCGCGGATCGCTGTAGCGGGTCACCGCGCTCAATTCGGCGCGCACGGCGCGGGCGCGAATCCGCGCCAGCAGCTTTGCGGGAAGCGAATCCTGCGCCGGGACGCCCATCCGGAAGATGCCCTGGCCGCTCAGATCCTGGAACATCTCGACGACCGATCCGGGAGCGACCGGCGTGTCCGGCTTTGCGGCCTTCCGCCGGCCGGCGACCGTGGTCCCGTTCGTCTTCGACGAGACGATGTGCTGGGCGTCGGCGAGCTTCTCATAGGCCGCCCGCACCGTGCCGCGCGCGACGCCGAGCTGTGCCGCAAGGTCGATCCACGACGGCAGCCGGGCGCCCGGCAGCAGCACGCCATTGTCGATCGCCACCGCAATCGCCCTGCGGATCTGCTCGGAGAGCGGCGTCCTGGCCGAGCGGTCGAGCGCGATGGGGAGCGGGGTGGGCATGGCCCGTGGTACACCAATTCGGTTGGTTCTTGGTGCTACTTTTTGGCCCTCCGCGCCCGCATCTATCGGTCAGCAATGGAGGCAGAACATGAAGACCTTACTGACGACGCTGCTGGCCTGCACGGCGTTTGCGACACCCGCGCTGGCGCAGAAGCCCCCTGAGACGGTGACGCCGAAATTCGAGCACGTCATCACCAACATCCCCGGAAAATCGCTGGTCTCGGTCGAGGTCACCTTTCCGCCGGGCGCGACGTCGATGCCGCACCACCACGCCAAATCGGCGTTTCTCTATGTCTATATCCTCTCGGGCGCGATCGAGAGCCAGCTGGAGGGCGAACCCGCGCGGACCTATCGGGCCGGCGACAGCTTCTTCGAGCCGCCGGGCGCTCACCACGTGCTGACCCGAAACGTGAGCGCGACCGAGCCGGCGAAGCTGCTGGCGACGTTTGTCGTCGACAGCAGCGAAAAGGCGCTGACCACCTACGATCACGAAGGACACAAGCAATGAGCCTGCGCATCGATTACAACAAGGTCGCGCCGGCCGGCATCAAGGCCCTCGGCGGCGTCTACGGCTACATCATGCAGAGCGGCCTCTCCGCGCGGCTGGTCGAGCTGGTCTATCTGCGCATCTCGCAGATCAACGGCTGCGCCTATTGCCTCGATTCCCATACGCGGAGCCTGCTGAAGATGGGCGTCAAGGTCGAGAAGCTGGCGGTGCTGCAGGTCTGGCGCGAAGCCGACGTGCTGTTCGACGCCGAGGAGCGCGCGGCGCTGGCCTGGGCCGAGACCGTCACCCGCGTCGCCGAGACCGCGATCCCGGACGAGGAGTACGTGGCAGCGCGCAAGGTCTTCAGCGAGAAGCAGCTGGTCGACCTGACCATCGCGATCGGCCTGATGAACACCTACAACCGGATCGGGATCGGTTTTCGCAACCCGCCGCAGGCCGTGCTGGAGCACGATGCCGCCGCGGCGTGAATGGGCAGGGCCGACGTGCCTCATGGAATCCCGAAGCTCGGCTTTTTTGACTGACGGACGGCGTTGAGGCGAGGGCAACTCATGCCGGCCTCGGGCAGCAACAAGCGCTTTGGCAGCCGAGCTGCCAAAGCGCTTGTTGCATGACCATCGCGTGGACTTATCGGCACGCCGTAAGCCCTCGCTGTGGACACACGTGCAGGTCGACTTCATCGTTGTTCTATCAAAACCGATGTGAGGCGATGCGTCTCATCCCAACGGGGTAATGCCTTTTAGCAATTTACCGCGAATTGTCTCGCTCCCTTACTGGAAGGTTCCAAACGCAGGTCTGGTTCCGATTTTTTATTTTTTGCATTTCGTATGCCCCTCTATTTGGGTTCGCAGCTGCCTGCGGCAGATCGAGGGAATTAGCATGCAAGGGCGTTTCGAGCATTTTGTTGCAGGTACCTCTCTCCGCGATTGATTCAGGCGGAGGAGAACGCGCGTGCGCGAGGTAGGAGCAAGCCCCCGCTACGCCGCATTTGCATGGACTGCCAGGAACTGATGTGCCCTCCCGGCGACCGCGACGGATCGCCGGAGAGCGAGCGCGCGGCATTTTTGAAGTGCAAGCTCACCATCTTCATTTTGAAGGAGAGTTCTCATGGCACTTTCAGTCACTCCCACCGGTACGACCGTTGTTCTCGACGAAACCGCTGGTCTGCAGAATGACGATACCAGCACGGCGCTTCCTGCGGCGTTTGCAAGTCGGCTGACGGCACTTAGTGCCCCGACCACGGTGATCAACCAGGCGGTCAGCAGCGGCAACGTGTTCTCCATCAGCGGCGTCACGGGCTCAGTCGGCAACATCTCCTTCACGGATGCGAACGGCGCCGCGCTGAACGGCGCATCGAGCGGCATCTTCACCACCGATGGCGAAGAAGTCTTTCTGTACACGGACACCGTGAACGACAACATCTTGCTCGGAAAGACTTCCGCCGGCGTCATCGTCTTCGCGGTCTATATCGAGGAGACCGGCAGTCCGGTGACCGGCGGCAAGCTCTGGACCATCGAGTACGAGCCGCTGCGGCATCCGATTACGACAAATCCAGACGACTCGCTCGACCTAGGCAACAACGTCAAGGTCGCGGTCAGCGAAGAAATCAACTTCGGCTTCGCCGGTGCCCCCTCCGGCAGCAACCTTTTCATGACCTTCGGCGATCCCAATTCGGTCCAGATCGTGGTGATCGGGCAGAATCCGCTGAATCAATCCGAGGGCGGAAACATCTCGACCAAGGACGTGCTCAACATCAGCCAGGCCGGCAGCACCACCTCGTTCGGCGTCAACGGCAATGCGATCAATCCCGGTCAAGGCGCATTCATCACCTATGTCACCGGCACGAACACGAACTTCCTGGTGCCGAATCTGGACCAGAACGAGGCCGATGTCGAAGCCAACATCAACTTCCAGGGCGTGTTCAACGCGACATCGGCGTCCTTTACCGTCAACCAGACGAACCCGGGCGTCGGACCCGTCACCGTCAAGATCTCGGCGTTCAACACCACCGCCGAGCCGGGGGTCAATTTCGTCGACGGGCTGACAAATGACACCCATGTCAGCATCACGTCATTCAAGCTCACCGACTTCGTGGTCAAGAAAGGCAACGTAACGTTTACCCCGTCCGCCACGATCGATGCCAATGGCGACTTGATCATCACCGGTTTGAGCACCGGGGATAAGGTGCAATGGACGACGAACGGAACGCACGACCGCGTCCTGATCCAGAACATCAGCGACAACGACGGCATCAGCGGCAACGACAATAATACCTTCGATATCGGCGGCTTCAGCCTGTCCAGCGCCAACGCCGCGAGCACCGTGGTTGGCACAGCCATCCACTTCGAGGATGACGGGCCGACGGCGGCGATCGTGCAGGGCGCAGCGACGGTGGCGCATGACGAGACCGCGGGTGTCCAGGCGGACGCCAATGACACCACCGCTGCAGCGGTGGCGACGCTGTTCTCTGGCGTGAGCAATGTCAGCACCGATCTGAGCCCGTCCGGCTTTGCGCAGAATGCCGCCCCGGTCGTGAGCTCGACCGGAAGCGCGCTTGGCACCGACTCGTTCGGCGGGACGATTGCATTTTCGCTGGCGGTGTCTTCCGCAGGGGTGGATTCCGGCCTCGACACGACGAATGGCACCAGCATCTTCCTGTTCAAGGAAGGCAGTCTGGTGGTCGGACGGATCGGCTCTGCTGCGGGAGCGGCGGCCTTCGCGGTGGCGATCAACAGCACGTCCGGCGTCGTCAGCGTGGCGCAATACGCCTCGCTGAAGCATCCGAACGCGGCCAATCCCGACGACTCGATCTCGATCACCGATGGCGCGCTGCTGGCGGTGGTGACGGTGACCGATGGCGACGGCGATACGGCGACGAACTCGACCGGTATCGGCGACGCCGTCCAGTTCCAGGACGACGGGCCGACGGCCGCGATCGTGCAGGGCGCAGCGCCGGTGGCGCATGACGAGACCGCGGGTGTCCAGGCGGACGCCAACGACACCACCGCTGCAGCGGTGGCGACGCTGTTCTCGGGCGTGACCAATGTCAGCACCGACCTGAGTCCGTCCGGGTTCGCGCAGAATGCCACGCCGGTCGTCAGCTCGACCGGAAGCTCGCTTGGCGCGGACCAGGAGGGCGGGACGATCGCATTCTCGCTGGCGGTGTCTTCCGCGGGCGTGGATTCCGGCCTCGACACGACGGCCGGCACCAGCATCTTCTTGTTCAAGGAAGGCAGTCTGGTGGTCGGACGGATCGGCTCTGCTGCGGGGGCGGCAGCCTTCGCGGTGGCGATCGACAGCACGTCCGGTGTCGTCAGCGTGGCGCAATACGCCTCGCTGAAGCATCCGAACGCGGCCAGTGCCGACGACTCGATCTCGATCACCGACGGCGCGCTGCTGGCGGTGGTGACGGTGACCGATGGCGACGGCGATACGGCGACGAACTCGACCGGCATCGGCGATGCCATCCAGTTCCAGGACGACGGGCCGACGATCGGGCCCATCTCCGACGGGCAGGTGGATTTTTCCGCCGGCGCGACCGTCACCCATACGCTCAACGGCGTGGTCGGAGCGGATGACCCGGCGACGTACAGCGTCATCAGCTCACCAGCATCCCTGGTTGTCGGGGACGGCACCGTCTCGCAGACGACGCTGCTCAGGGACATCACCAACAACGGGACGGTTGTCACCTACTTCAAGGATGTCGATAACAGCGGCACACACAATGCCGGAGACATCGACTTCTTCAAGCTGACCTTGTCCGGTGGCAGCTACACCTTCGATATCCTGAACGGTCTGCCGCCAGCGGAGCTGAACTTCGGCTTCGCCGGAGCGCCATCCGGCAGCAACCTCTTCATGACGTTCGGCGATCCGACCTCCACCCAGATCGTGGTGATCGGCGAGAATCCACTGAACCAGTCCCAGGGCGGGAATATCACGACCAAGGACGTGCTCAATATCAGCCAGGCCCAGAGCACCACCTCGTTCGGTGTCAACGGCAACGCGCTCAATGACAGCGCCGATCATCCCACCGAGGGTGCGTACATTACCTACGTCACCGGCACGAATACGAACTTCCTCGTGCCGAATCTGGACCAGAACGAGGCCGATATCGAAGCCAACATCGACTTCCAGAACGTGTTCAATGCGAAGACGGCGTCCTTTACCGTCAATCAGACCAATCCGGGCGTCGGACCCGTCACCGTCAAGATCTCGGCCTTCAGCACCGCCGCCGAGCCGGGCGTCAATTTCGTCGACGGGCTCACCAATGACACCCACATCAACATCACGTCGGGCTCGGTCACGGACTTTGTCGTCAAGACGGGCAACACGACGTTTACTCCGGTCGCCACGGTCGACGCCGACGGCAACCTAATCATCACGGGGTTGAGCACCGGCGACAAGGTGACCTGGACGACGGCGACAGACCATAACCGCGTCCTGATCGAAAATATCAGCGCCCATGATGGCATCGCCGGCAACGATAACAACACCTTCGATATCGGCGGATTCAGCCTGACTCAGGTGCAGCCGGCGCCTGACGAGAAGCTCGACTTCACCGTCCGGATCGCCGACGCCGACGGGGATACTGCTTCCAGCAGTTTCTCCATCAAGATCGACGGAAACCACGACGGCATCATCAACGTCTGAACCGCGAGCTTGCCGGCTGTACGTCACCTTTGGCGCACAGTCGGCACCTCTTAGGCGACTTGAGGCGTGGCACAGTTGCATGAAAGTCAGAGAACCTGATCCAGCGGCGGTGATATCCCTGATATGGTGTCAGACAGCGGCGCTGCCTGCGTTCGGTCGCACTTCCTGCGCAAAGTTGCGGAGTGAGCGCACCGTACTCGCGCGGAGTATCTCCGATGCCGGATAGCTTCACCGCCTGGTATGGCGAGATCCTCGGATATGCGGCGGATCCGGTTAAGTTCGCCCTGCGCATCGGCCCGCTCGTCGCGGTGGCCCTGATTCTCATTGGGTTGGTCTGGAAGCGACGTCGCGCGACGACCACCGCCGCGCCAGCGAACCCGCCAGCGGACGCGCATCAGACCTCGCCGCTTCAGGCTTGCCGCGGCGTGCTGGTCGGGCTTGGCCTGATGACCGCCATGCTGAACGTGCTGTACCTGACCGGCTCGTTCTTCATGCTGGAAGTCTACGACCGCGTGGTGCCAAGCCGCAGCGTGCCGACGCTGGTCGGTCTTGCCGCGCTGGTCGGCGCCCTCTATGCGTTTCAGGCGTTCCTCGACATTCTGCGCGGGCGCATCCTTGTCCGCATCGGGGAGTGGCTCGATCGCGCGTTCTCGGGGCGCGCCTATGACATCGTCGTGCGCTGGCCGCTGCGAGCGCGCGCCAGCGGCGACGGACTGCAGCCGGTGCGCGACCTCGACCAGGTGCGCAGCTATCTCTCCGGCCTCGGCCCGACTGCGCTGTTCGACTTGCCGTGGATTCCGTTCTATCTCGCGATCTGCTTTCTGTTTCATCCATTGATCGGGCTCACGGCGTCGATCGGCTCGGTGGTGCTCATTTCCCTCACTTTGCTGACCGACCGGCTGACGCGTACGCGCACCAGGGAAGTTGCCGGGCAGATCGCGCAGCGCAATGCGCTCGCCGAGGCCAGCCGCCGCAATGCCGAGGTATTGCAGGCGATGGGCATGCGCGGGCGCCTTGCCGCGCGCTGGGCGCAGGCCAATGACAGCTACATGGCCACCCAACGTAGCGCCGCCGATATCACCGGCGGTTTCGGATCCGTCTCCAAGGTGCTGCGCATGGTGCTGCAATCTGCGGTGCTCGGCGTCGGCGGCTATCTCGTCATCATCCAGGAGGCGACGGCCGGAATCATCATCGCGGGCTCCATCCTCGCGTCGCGCGCGCTCGCGCCGGTCGAGCTCGCCATCGCGCACTGGAAAAGCCTGATCGCAGCCCGGCAGAGCTGGAAACGGCTGCAGCAGCAGTGGGCGCAGCTCCCGGCCGAGGAAGAGAAGACACCGCTGCCGCCGCCTTGCAAAGGCCTCGCGGTCGAGGCCGTCTTCGTGGCGCCGCCGGGCGAACAGGGCGCCGTCGTGATGGACGCTTCATTCGCGCTGCAACCGGGACAGGGACTTGGCATGGTCGGCCCGAGCGGATCGGGCAAGTCGTCGCTGGTGCGCGCCATCGTCGGCGTGTGGGTGGCGGCGCGCGGCAAGGTGCGGCTGGACGGCGCCGCCCTCGACCAATGGAGCTCCGAGGCGCTCGGCCGCCACATCGGCTATCTGCCGCAGGACGTCGAGCTGTTCGCCGGCACCGTGGCGCAGAATATCAACCGTTTCGAACTGGCCCCCGATGCGGGGGCGATGATCGCCGCCGCGCGCGCCGCCGGCGTGCATGAGATGGTGCTGCGACTGCCGAAGGGCTACGACACGCCGATCGGCGAAGCCGGCACGGCGCTCTCGGCCGGACAGCGGCAGCGCATCGCACTCGCGCGCGCGCTCTATCGCGATCCCTTCCTGGTGGTGCTCGACGAGCCCAACTCCAACCTCGACGCCGAAGGCGACCAGGCCCTGACCCACGCCATTGAGGGCGTGCGCGCGCGCGGCGGCATCGTCATCGTCGTCGCGCATCGGACCAGCGCGCTCGCCGCTGTGGACCAACTGGTCGTGATGGCCGAGGGGCGCGTGCACGCGTTCGGGCCAAAGCACGCGCTGCTGGCGAAGATGACGCCGCCACGGCCGGTGGCGCCGTTCAAGATCATAACGGAAGGGGCAAGTTCATGAACCGCGAGCCGTTGAACGTGGTTCCGTATGCGATCCGTCGCCACCTGCGCGCCGGCCTTGCGGGCGTCATCATTCTCGCCGGTGGCGCCGGCGGCTGGGCCGCGACCACGGAATTGGCCGGCGCCGTCATCGGTTCCGGCACGCTGGTGGTCGACAGCTATACCAAGAAGGTGCAGCACCCGACCGGCGGCGTGGTCGGCGAGCTCAATGTCCGGGAGGGCGCCCGGGTGAAAGCCGGCGACGTGATCGTGCGTCTCGACGAGACGGTGACGCGGGCCAATCTCCTCATCGTTGTAAAGAGCCTGGACGAGCAGACGGCGCGCCGGGCGCGGCTCGAGGCGGAACGCGACGATCAGGACCGTCTCGACTTTCCAGACGACCTCACCGCACGCGCCGCTGACCGGGACGTCAGTCGGCTGCTCGCCGGCGAGCGCAAGCTGTTCGAGCTGCGCCGCACCGCCCGCGCCGGCAAGAAGGCGCAGCTCAACGAGCGGATCGGCCAGCTTCGCGAGCAGATCCGCGGGCTCGACGAGCAGATCCAGGCGAAGGACCGCGAGACCAACTTCATCGACCAGGAGCTTCTGGGCGTACGCGATCTGTGGCGCAAGAATCTGGTCCAGATCACTCGCCTGACGACACTCGAGCGCGACGCGGCGCGCCTGCATGGCGAACGTGGCGCTTTGGTCGCCGCTATCGCCGAAACCAGGGGGCGCATCACCGAGACCACGCTGCAAATGATACAGATCGACCAGGATTTGCGCACCGAGGTGGGAAAGGACCTCGCCGAGATTCGCGCCAAGACCGCGGAATTGGTCGAGAAACGGGTGACGGCCGAAGATCAGCTCAAGCGCATCGATATCCGTGCGCCGCAGGATGGCACCGTGCATCAGCTGGCGCTGCACACCATCGGCGGCGTCATCAGTCCCGGTGAGCAGATCATGCTCATCGTCCCCAGCCAGGACGCACTCGTCGTCGAGGTGCGTATTCCCCCGCATGAGATCGATCGCGTGTCGATGGGGCAGCCGGTGCTGTTGCGCTTTACGGCCTTCAACCAGCGCACCACGCCGCAGATCAATGGTGAAGTCAGCCAGGTTTCCGCCGATGTCGCCGTCGACCAGAAGAGCACGGCGAGCTTCTATGTGGCCCGCATCGCCGTGCCGGAGGCGGAGATCGCCCGGCTGGGAGAGTTGAAGCTGATCGCGGGCATGCCGGTCGAGGCTTTCATCCAGACCGGCCAGCGCACGGTGATGTCATACCTCGTCAAGCCGTTTTCCGATCAGTTGATGCGCGCCTGGCGTGAGCGCTAGCTCACGAATCCTGCGTGACGTCAGGCTTCTTCGCAAACTGCGGAAAGATCTCCGCCACGACCGGCCCATCCAGCCGCCACGAATAGCAGCCGCCGACAAAGAACGGCGGCTCCTTGGCATCGTGCTGGTGATCGAGCGCGCCGCGGCCCTCCGGGTCCTTGCCCGAGGTCGCGGTCTGGAACAGCGTCGTCACCGCCGGACCCAATAGCTCGGCGAGATGCGTGCAGGTCTCGAGCTTGCCGATTTTGCGCCTGACGATCTCGCGCCAGCCCTTGCCGATGCGCTCGCCGACCAGGCGCTGCAAAATGCCCTCGACGTCGAGGCAGGACGGGTAGGGCGTCGAAGCCATCGTGGTGCCGGTTTCGCGGATGGTAAACCTGTCGTCGACCGCGAGCCGCAGGCGGATGTCGTGCACGGGATCCTCAGGTTGCTGCAGGCCGCGATGGCGGTCTTCCCGCGCATACGGCTTGGTATCGACCAGTCGCGCCTCGACCTCCCACAGGCCGTCATCGCGGAGATAGCCGACGCATTCGACGGAGCGGCGGTGCATCAGGCGGCGCGGCACGCCGTTGGCATTGGTATCGGGTGTCATCGGAACTCGCTGGATTGATGTTGATCGATCCAATCGGTCGCTTGCTCCGATGTCAACGTTTCCCATTGAATGGCGTCATGAATGTCCGTCATTCCGGGATGGTCCGCGGGACCAGACCCGGAATGACGGGGTTAGAGCTTGCCCGCCTCAGCTCACCCGCCGGTCGCGGTTCTCCCAATACGGCCGGCGCAGCTCGCGCTTCAGGATCTTGCCGGCGCCGGAGAGCGGGAGTGGTGTCGCGGTAATGTCGACGCTGCGCGGGCATTTGTAGCCGGCGATCAGCGTCTTGCAGTGCTCCACCAGCTCCTCCGGCGTGGCGCTGGCGCCGCTCTTCAGCACCACGACGGCGTGAACCTGCTCGCCCCAGCGGTCGCTGGGGATGCCGATCACGGCGCATTGCGCCACCGCGGGATGCTGGGCGAGGGCATTCTCGACCTCCGCCGAGTAGACGTTCTCGCCGCCCGAGATGATCATGTCCTTGACGCGGTCGACGACATAGACAAAACCGTCCTCGTCCATGTAGCCGCCGTCGCCGGTGTGCATCCAGCCGTCGATCACGGCGCGTGCGGTCTCTTCCGGCCGCTCCCAATAGCCCATCATCACCATGTCGCCGCGCACCGCGATCTCGCCGACGGTGCCCCTCGGCACCACCTTGTCCTCGGCGTCGACGATCTTCACTTCGGCGCCAAGCGTGGCGCGGCCGGCGCCGCGGTGCCGGCCCTTGGCGCGGCCGTCGCCGATATGCTCCTTCCAGTGCAGCACGGTTGCGATCGGCGACAGCTCGGTCATGCCGTAGGCCTGGGTGAACTCGACATGCGGCAGCGCCTTCATCGCGCGCATCAGCACGGCATCCGAGATCACCGAGGCGCCGTAGGCGATCCCCCGCAGCGACGCCAGGTCATAATTGCCCAGGGTGGGGTGATCGACGAACATCTGGATCATGGTCGGCACCAGCAGCACGTCGGTGACGCGCTCCTTCTGGATCGCGGCCGCGACGCCGTCTGGGGTGAAGCCCTGGATCACGACGTTGGAGCCGCCGGACAGCAGCACCGAGTACATCGCCGCGCCATTGGCGAGGTGGAACATCGGCGCCGCATGCAGATAGATCGTGCTGCTCGGCCACAGGCCTTCGCCGAGTGCGTTCAGCGCGTTGGCCATCAGATTGCCGTGGCTCAGCATCACGCCCTTGGAGCGGCCGGTGGTGCCGCCGGTGTAGAAGATGCCGGCGAGATCGTCGCGGCCGCGCATCGCATCCGGCATGGCCTCGCTGCGCGCGATCAGCGTCTCGTAATTCTCCATGTCGGCGGGCGTCTCGCCGTCGTCGGCATAGACCAGCTTGAGGCCGGGAATGGTCTTCGCCAGCGTCGCGCCGACCGGCGCGAACGCCTTGTCGACGAACAGGATGTCGGCGCGGCAGTCGCGCAGCGCGTCTTCGTTCTCGATCGGGCTCCAGCGAATGTTCAGCGGCACGACCACCGCGCCGGCCCAGCCGACCGCAAGGTAGAGCTCGAGATAACGGTCGGAGTTCAGCGACAGCACCGCGACGCGGTCGCCATCCTTGGCGCCAAACGAGCGAATGGCGGCGGCGAGGCGGGCGACGCGTTCGCCGACCTCGCGCCAGTTGCGGCGCCGCTCACCGCAGACGACTGCGAGCCCGTTTGGATTGACCTGCAGCGCGCGCCGCAGTCCGTGCGTGATGTTCACTCTGCTCCTCCCTTGGTGCGTTTCCCTTGCGAGGCGATTTGTCCGCCTTCTTCCTTGATGTCGTATTCCTTGAAGTCGTGGCGATGCCTTCGGTGAGGCGGATCGCGAACTCCTCGGCCACCGCGCGCCCGCTCAGCGCGCCGTCCGGCTGGAACCAGTGCCCGATCCAGTTCAGCGAGCCCGCAATCGCAAACGCCGACAGCTTTGGGTCGCACGGCTTGACCGAGCCGTCCGCGATGCCCTGCGTGATGTAGTCGCGGAAGGCGCGGTCGATCCGCCGCTTCGCGCTCTGCACGATCTTGCGGTTGTCGTCGCTGAGGTCGCGGAGATCGAAGCGCACCAGGCTCTTGCCGTAGTCCGCGGTCATCAGCTCGGCGTAGCGCACCGTGAGCTTGCGCAGCTTGTCGAGGCCGCTGCCGCCGCCGGCCGAGGTTTCGGCGATGCATTCGTCGACCAGCTCGTTGCCGATCGCCCAGCACTCGAACAGGATCTCGTCCTTGCCGCGGAAATAATTGTAGAGCGCCGGCTTGGTGATGTTCAGCCGCCTGGCGACCTCGTTGAGCGTGGCGCGGTGATAGCCCTGCTCCAGGAACAGCGCGACCGCCGTGCGCAGCACCGCCTCGCGCTTCTCGTCGCGGGCGCGGCGCCGGCTCTCGAACGGCAGCCAGGGGGATTCGTTGCTGGAGGGGGAGCGGGCGTCCATGAGCAGTCGTTGTCGCATTGACTCCGTGAAATCGCCCGTATATTACCCATGGGTAATAAATAGTCCAGTGGGTAAATTTCGGGAGGATACGCGATGACGTCACGCGCCTATGTTGCCGGGGTCGGCATGATCCCGTTCGTCAAGCCCGGCGCCAATGCGCCGTATCATGTGATGGGCGCAGAGGCGGCGAAGCTCGCGCTCACTGACGCCGGCCTCCACTACGGCAAGGTTCAGCAGGCCTATGTCGGCTACGTCTATGGCGACTCCACCTGTGGCCAGCGCGCGCTCTATCCGGTCGGCATGACCGGGATCCCGATCGTCAACGTCAACAACAACTGCTCGACCGGCTCGACCGCGCTGTTCCTGGCGCGGCAGGCGATCGAGTCGGGCGCGGCCGATTGCGTGATGGCGCTCGGCTTCGAGCAGATGAAGCCCGGCGCGCTCGGCGCCGTCTTCACCGACCGTCCCAGCGCGTTCGACGATTTCGACGCCGCCGCCGACAAGCTGGTCGACGCGCCCGGCGTGCCGCTGGCGCTGCGCTATTTCGGCGGCGCCGGCCTCAGCCACATGAAGAAATACGGCACGCCGCTGAGTGCGTTTGCAAAAGTGCGTGCGAAGGCCAGCCGTCACGCCAGGAACAATCCGCTGGCGCTGTTCCGCAAGGAGGTCACCGCCGACGACGTGATGAACGACCAGGTGATCTGGCCCGGCGTCATGACGCGGCTGATGGCGTGCCCGCCGACCTGCGGCGGCGCCGCCGCGATCCTGGTCTCGGAGAAATTCGCCGAGCAGCATGGCCTCAACAGGCAGGTCCGCATCGCCGCGCAGGCGATGACGACCGATACGCCGTCGACCTTCGGCGCCAACGACATGATGCAGGTGGTCGGCTACGACATGGCGCGCGACGCCGCAAGGAAGGTCTACGAGACCGCAGGCATCGGCCCCGAGGATCTCGACGTCGTCGAGCTGCACGACTGCTTCGCCCATAACGAACTGATCACCTATGAGGGGCTCGGCCTGTGCGGCGAGGGCGAGGCGGAGCGCTTCATCGACGACGGCGACAACAGCTATGGCGGCAGGATCGTCACCAATCCGTCCGGCGGCCTGCTGTCGAAGGGCCATCCGCTCGGCGCCACCGGCCTCGCGCAATGCTACGAGCTGACGCGGCAGCTGCGCGGCACCGCGGCCGCCACTCAAGTGGAGGGTGCGCGGATCGGCCTGCAGCACAATCTCGGCCTCGGCGGCGCCTGCGTCGTCACGCTCTACGAACGCGTCTGAGGCCGCGCCATGGTCGATCAAACCGCTGTCGGGCGCACCTTTACGCCCGTCACCGCGCGCGTCGAGCCGGGACGCCTGCGCTTCTTCCTCGACACCCTCGGTGAGAGCAACCCGATCTATCGCGACGAGACGGCCGCGCAGGCGGCCGGGTTCGCGGCGGCGCCGGTGCCGCCGACCTATCTGTTCTGCCTGGAGATGATGGACGCGACGGTGCCCTTCGAGTTCCTGACCGCGCTCGACATCGATCTCGCACGCGTGCTGCATGGCGAGCAGCGCTTTGACTATCGCGCACCGGTCGTGGTCGGCGACACCCTGACGTTCCGGCCGCGCGTCACCAGCGTGACCGACAAGAAGGGCGGAGCGATGACGCTGATCGTGGTCGAAACCGAGGTCACCAACCAGGACCGCGTCCATGTCGCCGACCTCTGGCGCACCGTCGTGGTGCGCAATGCGAGGCCGTCATGAGCGTAGCGAAACCAGCGGTCGGCGACGTCATCGTCCACAAGGAGTTTCCGCCGATCACCCGCCACCGCCTCGCGCTGTATTGCGGGGCTTCCGGCGATCACAATCCGATCCATGTCGATAGCGATTTTGCGAAAGCCGCCGGTTTTCCCGACGTGTTCACGCACGGCATGCTCGTCATGGGCTATCTGGGTCAGGCGCTGACCGATGCCGTCGCGCCGTCGCGCATCCGCTCATTCTCGACGCGGTTTGCCGCGATCACCCAGCTCGGGGCGAAGCTGACCTGCGAGGGCACGGTGACCGAGCTGATGGAGCAGGGCGGTGAGAAGCGGGCGAAGCTGGCGCTGACGACCAAGGATCAGCACGGCGAGGTGAAGCTCGCGGGGGAAGCAATCATCGCGCTGTAGGGGAGAAGTCGCGCCGCAACGGGAATGCGCTCCCTCGCCCCGCTCTTGCGGGGAGAGGGTTGGGGTGAGGGGCCGTCTCCACACACGCGTCTGACAGACGGATTCGCGGAGACTCCCCCTCACCCGGAACGCATCTTCGATGCGTTCCGGCCTCTCCCCGCAGGCGGGGAGAGGCGAAGCGGGCCGCAACACATAACTTAGTCTCAGGGAGAATTTGAATGTCGAAACTGCAAGACAAAGTCGCGCTCGTCTCCGGGTCGGGCCGCGGCATCGGGCGGGCGATTGCACTGAAGCTGGCGGGCGAGGGCGCGCGCGTCGTGGTCAATGATCTCGATGCCGAGCCGGGCAATGCCGTCGTCGCCGAGATCAAGGCGGCCGGCGGCGACGCCGTCGCTGTCAATGGCAGCGTTACCGAGGCCGGCTTTGCCGATCGGTTCGTCGGCAGCGCCATCGAACACTTCGGCGGGCTCGACATCATCGTCAACAATGCCGGCTACACCTGGGACTCGACGATCCAGAAGATGACCGACGAGCAGTTCCAGGCCATGCTCGACGTGCATCTGGTCGCCCCGTTCCGCATCATGCGCGCGGCGGCCGAGCCGATCCGGGTGATGGCCAAGAAAGAGGCCGAGGCCGGGCGCGAGGTGTTCCGCAAGGTCGTCAACATCTCCTCGATCGCGGGCCTCTACGGCAATGCCGGGCAGGCCAGCTATTCCTCGGCAAAAGCGTCGCTGATCGGGCTGACGCGGACAATGTGCAAGGAGTGGGGCCGCTACAAGGTCAACGTTAATTGCGTCGCCTTCGGCCTGATCAACACCCGCCTGACCCAGCCGATCGAGACCCAGCAGAAGACCATCGACGTCGCCGGCCGCGACATCAAGGTCGGCGTACAGCCGCAGATGCTGGAGGCGATGGGCCGGATGATCCCGCTCGGCCGCGGCGGCACGCCGGAGGAGGCGGCGGACGCGGTCTATCTGTTCTGCAGCCCGGAATCGAATTACATCAGCGGTCAGGTGATCGTCGCCGGCGGCGGACTTTTGATCTAGCTCAGGGCGTCATAAACCGCTTACGCTGATGTGTCGCAGCTCCATCCCCGTCATTGCGAGGAGCGCTAGCGACAAAATTGCAAAGCAATTTTGCGCTGAAGCGACGAAGCAATCCATCGATCCGCATATGCGGTGCGATGGATTGCTTCGCTCCGCTCGCAATGACGGGGATAGCTCGCGGCATAGCGGCCGTAGCAGTCTGGGACACAGTAGCAAGAACTAACCAAGAGGGCATGATGCAGTACCGATCGTCCTGGATGACCGAGGAACTGGACGTCTTCCGCGACCAGTTCCGCAAATTCCTCGCCAGGGATCTGGCGCCGCACGCCGAGAAATGGCGCGAGCAGAAGCTGGTCGATCGTTCGGCCTGGCGCGCGCTCGGCGAGATGGGCGCGCTGCTGCCGAGCGTGCCCGAGGCCTATGGCGGTCTCGGCGCCACCTTCGCCTATGACGCCGCGGTGCTCGAGGATATCGAGAGCACGGTGCCGGAGGTGACGACGGGTGTGTCGGTGCATAGCGCGATCGTCGCGCACTACATCCTCAACTACGGCTCGGAGGAGCAGAAGCAGCGCTGGCTGCCGAAGATGGCCTCGGGCGAGATGGTCGGCGCTATCGCGATGACCGAGCCCGGCACCGGTTCCGATCTGCAGAGCGTGAAGACAACGGCGAAGAAGCAGGGCAATTCCTACGTCATCAACGGCCAGAAAACCTTCATCACCAACGGCCAGGCCGCCGACCTCGTCATCGTGGTGGCGCGCACCGGCGGCGCAGGCTCGAAAGGCATCTCGCTGATCGTGGTCGAGACCGCGGGCGCCGAAGGCTACCGGCGCGGCCGCAACCTCGACAAGATCGGCCTGCACGCCTCTGACACCTCAGAGCTGTTCTTCGACAATGTCACGGTTCCGCCGGAAAACCTGCTCGGCAGCGAGGAGGGCAACGGCTTCGTGCAGCTGATGCAGCAGCTGCCGCAGGAGCGGCTGTCGCTCGCGATCGGCGCCGTCGCGTCGATGGAGCGCGCGGTCAGGATCACGGCCGACTACACCAAGGAGCGCACCGCGTTCGGCAAGCCGCTGCTCGAATTCCAGAACACCGCCTTCAAACTCGCCGAGCGCAAGACCGAGGCGATGATCGCCCGCGTCTTCGTCGACTGGTGCGTCGAACGGCTGGTCGCCGGCGACCTCGACACGGTGACGGCCTCGATGGCGAAATGGTGGTGCTCGCAGAAGCAGGTCGAGACTGCCGACGAATGCCTGCAGCTGTTCGGCGGCTACGGCTACATGCAGGAATATCCGATCTCGCGGATGTTCATCGATTCCCGGATCCAGAAGATCTACGGCGGCACCAACGAGATCATGAAGCTGTTGATCGCGCGCTCGCTATAGGCAAGCGCGCGATCCCGACGGCGATTACATCGCGCGCACGTTCTTGAGGAACTTGTCGACCTGAACTTCAAGCTCGGACGCGTTGCTGGCGAGCTCTCCGGAAGCCGCCAGAACGTTCTCCGCGGCCTTGCTGGCGTCGTCGATCGCCTTGGTGGTTCCGTTGATGTTGGCGGTGACCTCCTTGGTGGCCGCCGCTTGCTCCTCGACGGCGCTGGCGATCACGGTCGAGATCTCGCTGATCTGCACGATGACCTGCGAGATCGCCTTCAGCGCCGTGGCGGTGTTGCCGGTCGCGGTCTGCATTTCGTTGATCTGCGCCGAAATATCTTCGGTGGCCTTGGCGGTCTGGTTGGCCAGCGCCTTCACCTCGGACGCGACGACGGCAAATCCGCGTCCGGCCTCGCCGGCGCGGGCGGACTCGATCGTTGCGTTGAGCGCGAGCAGGTTGGTCTGGCCGGCGATCTGGCTGATCAGGGCGACGACGTCGCCGATCTTCTGCGCCATGGTCACGAGGCCCGCGACCAGCTTGTCGGACTTCTCGGCTTCCTCGACCGCCATGCGGGCGATGCGGCTCGCCTCGGCGACCTGGCGGCTGATCTCGTTGACCGAGGACGACAGCTCTTCGGAGGCGGACGCCGCGCTCGCCGAGCGCTGATTGACGAATTCGGCAGTCGTCGTCAGTGACCGGGCCGTGCCCTGCATCTGTGTCGAGGCCGACGCCAGCATTCCGGCAAGGCCCTTCACGTCCTTTTCGAAATCGTCGGCCAGTTTCACATTGCCTGTGACAACCGACCAGCTCAGCATTGCGCCGGTATAGTTGCCGCGCTTGTCGGTGAGCCCCGACGCCCGCAGGTCGAGCGTTTCCGGACCGAGCTTGATCTTGGCCGCGTGCGGCAGGTTCCTGGGATCGCCGACGATGCGGCGCTGATGCGCCGGGTTCTTGTGGAAGATGTCGAACGAGTTGCCGAGGATCTTCTCCGGCGCGACCGGAAGCAAATGCTTCACGGTGTCGAGCGTCTTCAGGCTGGTCTGGTTGATATAGGTGATGTTGAACTCGGTATCGCACATCATGATGTTGATCGGCATGTTGTCGAGCATCTGCAACAGCCGCTCGGTCTGAGTTTCGAGCCGCGCCTTCTCGGTCGCAAGCTCCCAGGTCAGCATCGGCCCGACATAGCGTCCGCGCCCGTTGGTCATCGCCGTCACGGTGAGATCGAGCGTCTCGCCGCCGATGGTGATGCGCGCCTTGTGCGGCAGGTTCTTCGGATCGGACAGCAGCCGGCGTTGATGCTGCGGGTTCTTGTGAAAGATGTCGATCGATTGTCCGATCAGCGCGTCGACCTTCACCGGCAGCACATGCTCGATCTTCTTCAGATTCTGCCGCGTCGACTCGTTGATGTAGGTGATCCTGAAATTGTCCAGCTCGCAGAGCATGACACTGATCGGCATATCGTCGAGCAGCCGGTATGAACTATCGGAGCCGATCACGCTTGCGACACTCTTCATCCCCAACATGCATTGCCTCCAGCATTGGTATCAATTGGTGAACCAAAAAGAGTGCACCTGATCGGCAGCAGAAATGCCTTCCGCAGCGGAACGGCGGGCAGGTGCCGTACACGATTTACAATTTCTGACTGTACGAAACCGTAGGCGATTCGAGTTCCATCCCAAAGCACATGCCGAGCGCCGCGCGCGACCGTGCAGGATGCGACGCGCGATGCATGCGATGCACGCAGCCGAAATCGCTGTGTAAGACGGCGATTTACCGCGATATCCGCGCGATCATGCAACGAAGGGCGCGAAGCGACCGATCGTTGCACCGTAGTCTTACGGAAACGCAGGCGTGCGCTTCGAATGATTGTTATCGTGCATAGGGCGCGGCGCTCTATGCAGTTTGTGCCGTGCTGTTATCGCGCGCTGCAACGCGTTGGACTCATGTCGTACAGCGGCGCGCCGCCGGTGTTGGCGATGCTTGCGCATCGTCGTCGCGCATGCGCGCTGTGGGCGATGGCCGGTGCCTCGCGATGAGCGCGAGGCGGTCGTGTCGTCGATGAGGCTATTGTTGAGAGAAACACGCACAGGTTGATCTTGGCGCGGCGCGAGTCCGGATCGAGCCGGTTGACCGGTGGCGGAACATTTCATCCGCAAACTGGCGGCGAGAGCCGGTCTGAAATCGGCGGAGGATTGCCCGCCTGCGCTCCGGGGCTGGGTCGCGACGATCTCGCGATCGTCCGCTCTGCGGAAATCGATGACGAAACAGCGCTGCCCATTGCCTATCGCATGGCTAGACGCCGCTTCGCCCGCGCGACGCGGCTTCGGTCTTGCACCCTATTTCCGTCTATCATACCCCGTGGGGCCACGATCGGCGCGAGGCCAAGGCGCGCGCCAGTAGCCGCAGGGAGCCGTCATGACCAAGAGCAATGCCCGGACCGGAGGCCAGATCCTGATCGACCAGTTGGTCGCGCAGGGGGTGGAGCGCGTCACCTGCGTGCCTGGCGAGAGCTATCTGGCGGCGCTGGACGCCCTGCATGACAGCCCGATCGACGTCGTGATCTGCCGCGCCGAGGGCGGGGCGGCGATGATGGCGGAGGCATATGGCAAGCTCACCGGCAAGCCCGGCATCTGCTTCGTCACCCGCGGCCCGGGCTCGACCAACGCCGCCCATGGCGTCCACATCGCGATGCAGGATTCCACCCCGATGATCCTGTTCGTCGGCCAGGTCGACACCGGCATGCGCGAGCGCGAGGCGTTCCAAGAGCTCGACTACAAGGCGGTGTTCGGCACCATGGCGAAATGGGCGGTCGAGATCGACCGGCCCGACCGGATTCCGGAGCTGGTGGCGCGCGCCTTCCGCGTCGCGTTGCAAGGCCGCCCCGGCCCCGTCGTGATCTCGCTGCCGGAAAACATGCTGACCGAGGCCGCCGCGGTCGCCGACGCGCCGAAGGTCGAGCCCGCTGCGACCTGGCCGGCGCCATCAGATCTCGACCGGCTCGGCGCCATGTTGGCGAGCGCCAAGGCGCCGATCGTGGTGCTGGGCGGCTCGGCCTGGACCGCGGAGGCGGCGCAGGGCATCGCGCGTTTCGCCGAGCGCTTCGATCTGCCGGTCACCACCTCGTTCCGCCGCGCCTCGCTGTTCGACGCCGACCACACGCATTACGCCGGCGACCTCGGCATCGGCCCGAGCCCGCAGCTCAAGGCGCGCATCACCGGCGCCGACGTCATCCTGCTGATCGGCGGCCGGATGTCGGAGATGCCGTCGTCGTCCTACACGCTGCTCGACATTCCGGTGCCGAGCCAGAAGCTGATCCACATCCATCCGGGCTCCGAAGAGCTCGGCCGCGTCTATCAGCCGGCGCTGGCGATCCAGGCCACGCCCGCCGCCTTCGCCGCCGCCGTGGAAAACATGAAGCCCGCGGCCGCGCCGGCCTGGAAGGGTGAGGCGACCAAGGCGCATTCCGACTATCTCGCCTGGACCGAAAAGCCGCGCGAGCTGCCGGGCCATTTTCAGTATGGCCAGGTCGTCACCTGGCTGCGCGACCGGCTGCCGAAGGACGCCATCGTCTGCAACGGCGCCGGCAATTATGCCGGCTGGCTGCACCGCCACCATCGCTTCCACAGCTTCGCCGCGCAGCTCGCGCCGACCTCGGGCTCGATGGGCTACGGCGTGCCGGCGGCGGTGATGGCCAAGCGGCATCATCCGGATCGCGTCGTCGTGGCGTTCGCCGGCGACGGCTGCTTCCTGATGAACGGCCAGGAGTTCGCCACCGCCGTGCAGTATGATGCGCCGCTGATCGTCGTCGTCATCGACAACGCGCAATACGGCACCATCCGCATGCATCAGGAGCGCGATTATCCCGGCCGCGTCGTCGGCACCCAGCTGAAGAACCCGGATTTTGCGCTGTACGCCAAGGCGTTCGGCGGCCATGGAGAGCGGGTCGAGCGCACCGAGGACTTTGCGCCGGCGTTCGAGCGCGCGCTGGCTTCGGGCAAGCCCGCGATCCTGCACTGCCTGGTCGATCAGCGCGCGCTGTCGGTCGGCAAGGATTTTGTGCCGCAGCAGGCATGATCCGGAAAAGTGCGAAGCGGTTTTCCGAACAGATCATGCCTCAACGAGAGGCCACGGCCTGATGTCTAAGCTCGCCGGTCGCCACGTCGCGATCATCGGCGCTGGCGCGGTCGGCGTGATCAGCGCCATCGAGGCGCTGCGCGCCGGCCACCGCGTCACGCTGATCGATCCCGGGGAGCCCGGCGGTGAGCAGGCCGCGAGCTACGGCAATGCCGGCTGGCTGTCGTCGCATTCGGTGATCCCGCCCGCCGAGCCCGGCACCTGGAAAAAGGTCCCGGGTTATCTGATGGACCCGCTCGGGCCGCTTGCGATCCGCTGGTCGTATCTGCCGAAGGCGTTGCCCTGGCTGGTCAAGTATCTGCTGTCGAGCCGGACCGAGGCCCAGGTCGAGGCCACCGCGCGGGCGATGCGCGACCTGCTGAAGGACGCGCCGCTGCTGCACCGGCGGCTCGCCGAAGAGGCCGGCGTGCCCGAATTGATCGAGCGCCGCGGCGTGATGCACGTGTTTCCCTCGCGCGCGCCGTTCGACCGCGATCTCGGCTGGCGCATCCGAAAGCGCGTCGGCATCGAATGGCTCGAGCTCGACGAAAACGAGATGCGCCAGCGTGAGCCTGATTTGCATCCGCGCTACAAGTTCGGCGTCGTGGTCGAGGAGGCCGGCCGCTGCCGCGATCCTGGCGCTTATGTCGCGGCGCTTGCCGCGCACGCGATCGCAAACGGCGCGGTGCGCGTAGCCGCCAAGGCGACCGGCCTCAAGCTGCAGGGCGACCGGCTCGTCGCCGTCGTCACCGAGAGCGGCGAGATCGCCTGCGACGCTGCCGTCGTCGCGGCCGGCGCCCGCTCGAAGCAGCTCACCGCCTCGATCGGCGATACCCTGCCGCTCGAAACCGAGCGCGGCTACCACGTCATGATCGAGAACCCGGAGTCGGGTCCGCGCAATTCGATGATGGCGTCCGACGCCAAGATGGTGGTGAACTGGACCGACAAGGGCCTGCGCGCCGCCGGCACCGTCGAGATCGCCGGCCTCGACGCCGAACCGAACTGGAAGCGCGCCGAGATTTTGCGCGAGCATCTGCTCAGCATGTTTCCGAAGTTGCCGAAGGATATTCCGGCATCGCGCATCAAAACCTGGTTCGGCCATCGCCCGAGCATGCCCGACGGGCGGCCTTGCATCGGTTACGCGCGCGCGATGCGCGACGTCGTCTATGCCTTCGGTCACGGCCATGTCGGGCTGGTCGGTTCGGCCCGCACCGGCCGGCTGGTCGCGCAACTCCTGAGCGGCCGCGAGCCGGAGATTCCGCTCGCGCCGTTCGCTCCGGCGCGTTTCCTGTAGCAGACCGCGTTAGCGGAATGCTTCGATCGGATCGAGCCGCGCTGCGCGCCATGACGGATAGAGCGTGGCAAGGAACGACAGCGTCAGCGCCATGATCACGATGGCCGCGGTCTGCGCTGCGTCGACCTCCGCCGGCAGCTCGGACAGGAAATAGAGTTCGGGCGGGAACAGCTGGATGCCGGTCAGCCATGACAGGAACCGACGTGGCGACGCCGAGCATGATGCCCAGAAACGAAAACCCGGCGATGACCGAGATGAAGCCTTCCCTGCGACGCGCCCGGAGGTAGCGTGCGGAGAGCATCCATTCGAACGGTGCAAAGGGCGCGGTTTGCGATGGCTCCTCCACGGTCTCGCTCATTGGCCGGCAGGGTCGGCATTCTGTCTGCTTGCCGCGGAATTGGCTAGAGCGGGGCTCGGCGACCGCCTGGTCGACCAGGCGGGAGAACTGGCACACGCCTCAGGTATCACCGACCCAGGTCACGATCGCCGCCGGCGCGATCACGCGCCTGGGCGTGTGCGGGTTGATGGTCCCGGCGCTGATGTCCTCGGTCTGGTCGAGCAGACCGCGCGCGAAGATCTTGGCTTCCTGTTCATTGGGAAAGGTGCGGGTCTGGCGGGCGAAGCGATGGTGTCCGGCGTCGGGGGTTCTGAGCGCGAACGAGACGAACCAGATGGCCTTGTCGTTCTTCATCGCGTCGTCTCTGACGGCCGCCCGGGCGCGCGCTGCAGTGTCTTGCCGAGTCTTGGCTGTACAATAGGTGCCACGATCAAAATGCCCGGAGGTGCAATACGTGCCCGCGCCGACGGAGCAGCCACCCGCCAGGAGCGGCGCAAAACCGGAGCTGGCAGGGTGTTACTCCTCAACCGTTGGATGAACCTGATAACGCGCCTTCGCATCGCTGGTTCCCGCTGAGCGAAATCTGCGCATTCCCAGCCACTTGTGGCGTTCGCTACGTCGATCTCCTGAACTTGTTGTGCTGCTTGATCAGGCGAGGGCGCCGGCCACCGCCCGTCGGAGGACCGCAAGGCACGCCTCAGCTGGCTTCGCCTTCCCTGCGCTGCGCGGCAACGGCCTTTTCGACCTCCGCGGCGAGGGCGGACAGATGCTCCGCCAGCTTGGTGAACAGCTCGCGCTTCTTGATGTCGGTGGCGAGATCCCGGATCAATGCGCACTCCGCCGCGTCGGCGCGCAATTTCTCCAGATGCGTCAGCATGTCCTGCATTGTCCTGCCTCTGCTCGGTTTTCCGGAACGGTAGGGGGCGTCGAATGCGGCGACAATAACGCATGATAGTTTTGCCGGCGCGGCCTCTATCCACGTCGCCATGCATCATCCAGGTCGCCGCAGGATGGGTCCCTGCCTTCGCAGGACGACACGGAGGCTGACGTGACGGCAGCGCAGGTCTCGCTAGCCGATCCGCACCACCATCTTGCCGAGTGCGGCGCGGCTCTGCATGGTCTTGAACGCCGATCGAAAATCCTCGAACGCGAACACCTTGCCGACGACTGGTACGAGTTCGCCGTGGTTCAGCCAGGCCGACAATTGCCTCATCACCCGGGTCTGCGCGTCCGGCTCGCGGCGCGCGATCTGGGCGGCGTCGACGCCGATCAGGAGGCCGCCCTTGAGCAGCGGCAAATTGAACGGCAAAGCGGGGATGCTGCCGGCGGCAAAGCCGACCACGACGTGACGGCCGTTCCAGGCGATCGAGCGGAACGCCTGCACGGACACCTCGCCGCCGACCGGATCGAAGATCACGTCGGGGCCGCCACCTCCGGTCGCGTCCTTCGCTGCGTCGCGCCAGTCGGGCCTGGTGTAGTCGACGACGGCGTCGGCGCCAAAGCTCGCCGCGAAACTGCGCTTCTCCTCGGTCGAGGCCGCGGCGATAACGCGGGCGCCGAGCAGCTTGCCGATCTGGATCGCGGCAATGCCGGTGCCGCCGGCGGCGCCCAGCACCAGCAACTGCTCGCCATTCCGAAGGGTGCCGCGTTCGCCGAGCGCATAGAGCGCGGTGAGGTAGTTGGTGCGGAATGCGGCGGCGGCCTCCATCGACAGTCCGTCGGGCATCACCTCGACGGCGTCGGCCGGCACCACAACGGACTCCGCGAGCGCGCCGGACCGCCCGGCGCCCATCACCCGCATGCCCGGCGTGAAGCCGGTGACGTCGCCCGCCACCGCATCGACCACGCCGGCGAACTCGGCGCCGGGCGTGAACGGCAGCGGATCCTTGGTCTGATAGCGGCCCTCGACCTTCAACCCGTCGACGAAGCCGATGCTCGCGGCGTGCACCCGGACCCGGATCTGACCCGGTCCCACCTCAGGCGTGGCGATCTCCTTCAGCCCGATCTGATCGATGGGCGCATATTGCTCGACGACGACCGCCTTCATCCTGTGCTCGCTTGTTCGTTTCCCCGACCGGAAGCTATCTCATGTCCGTTGTTCTACGGGGAGACCTTTTGCGCATACCGCCGCAGCGCCATTGCGGAAAGCCAACATCTTCAACAACATCGCGAAAAGGACGCCGTTTACCCATTGTTATCCCTACCAAATTCGGTAACGCGTCCTTAATCGCATTAACGTTAGGGTTTTCCAACGCGGCCCGCCTTGGGCCGCACGCCGTCCAGGACAGGCGGGTCTCGCGTTCGCGTTGGAGTTTTTCATGGATATCATGACAGGCGCCGGGCTGTTTGCTGGCATCATCGTCATTTCAGTCATGATGTTCATGGGCGGCGACCTGCACATGTTCATCTCCGAGCACGCCATGATCATCATCTTCGGCGGCTCGATCTCCGCGACCATGATCCGCTTTCCGCTCGGCGTGATGCTGCACGGCCTGCCGCTCGGCGCCAAATATGCCTTCACCATGAGCCGGCTGTCGGCCCGCGACCTCGTCGACGAGCTGGCCCGCATCGCCGAGATCGCCCGCAAGCAGGGCCCGGTGGGGCTCGAGAAGGTCGAGACCGACGAGCCGTTCCTCGCCAAGGGCATCCGTTACGTCGCCGACGGCTACGACCTCGAATTCATCCGCGATAACATGGAGCGCGATCGCGACAATTTCCTGATGCATCTCGACGAGGGCAGCAAGATCTACCGTGCGATCGGCGACTGCGCCCCGGCGTTCGGCATGATCGGCACGCTGATCGGCATGGTGCAGATGTTCGCCAACATGACCGATCCGTCGAAGCTCGGCCCGTTCATGGCGACCGCGCTGCTGGCGACGCTGTACGGCGCGCTGGTCGCCAACCTGTTCTGCCTGCCGATCGCCGACAAGCTGCACGGCAAGCTGCTCGACGAGGAGACCAACCGCACGCTCATCATCGACGGCATCTTGATGATCCGCGACTCCAAGAGCCCGGCGCTGGTGCGCGAGATGCTGCTGGCCTACCTGCCGGAGAAGCATCGCAACGAGGAAGGCGAGCCGGTCCCGGCCTGACGGCGCGGCATCGGCGCTCCCGGAAACAGCAGCGATGGCCAAGAAAAAGCGCGGCGACGCCCATACAGGAGGTCACGGCTGGTTCGTGACCTTCGCCGATCTGATGGGGCTGATGATGAGCTTCTTCGTGATGCTCGTCGCGTTCTCCACCATGGACAACAACAAGCTGAAGATCGTCGCCGGCTCGATGCGCGACGCCTTCGGCGTGCAGACCAATGTGCGCTATTCCGGCATCGTCGAATCCGACGGCCTGCCGACCCGGCCGAAACTGAAGAATGTCGAGCACATCTCGCCGGAGGAATCCTCCGCCAACCCGACGCCGGACGAGAAGGAGCGCAGCCAGATCAACGGCGCGCGGCTGAAGATCGACCGCGAATTCGCGCTGGCCTCGGCCTCGCTGCGGCAGGCGCTGCAGGACATGCCGGAGCTCACCGAGATCTCCAAGAACATCATGTTCGAGGAGACCAAGGAGGGGCTGAATCTGGAGATCGTCGACCAGGACGGCCGCTCGATGTTCGCCGATGGCTCCCGCGAGCCGTATGACCGCACAAGGCGGCTGATCCAGAAGCTCGCCGCGCCGCTGAAGGCGACGCCGTTGCGGATCTCGATCGTGGGGCATACTGCCGCAGGTTTTGTGCCAGCGCGCAGCGATTACGACGCCTTCGACCTGTCGGCCGACCGCGCCAATGCGGTCAGGCAGATTCTGGAGCGGGAAGGGCTGCCGCCCTCGCATGTTTTCGCGGTTTCCGGCAAGGCCGACGGCCAGCCGCTGTTTCCCGACGATCCGACCCTGCCGGCGAATCGTCGCGTGACCATCACGTTGATGCGGGAAAATCCGCCGCTGCCGCCGGACCTGAAGCCGTAGCTGTGTGTTATCATGCTACCGTCAAGCTAGCCGTGTTGCTCAGTTGACACGCACAGCGGAAGCGTCGATAGCCGCGCGGATCAAATCAACCGATCGGGCGTTCCACCCTCGCCATGGCTGTCAGCGTCTCATCCACCGAAGCCCAGGAAGGTCAAACCACCTCGGGCTTCTGGGCCCTGACACTGGGCAGCATCGGTGTTGTGTTCGGCGATATCGGAACCTCGCCGCTCTATGCCTTCCGTGAGGCGGTCGGCGGCGCCGCGCACGGCCAGCCGGTCACCCGGATCATGGTGCTCGGCGTGCTCAGCCTGATCCTGTGGGCGCTGTTCACCGTCGTCACCGCCAAATACGTGCTGCTGCTGCTGCGCGCCGACAACAATGGCGAGGGCGGCACGCTGTCGCTGATGGCGCTCGGCCAGCGCGCGGTCGGCCGCCGCAGCTGGCCGCTGCTGGCGCTCGGCGTGGTCGGCGCCTCGATGTTCATCGGCGATTCCATGATCACGCCGGCGATCTCGGTGTTGTCGGCGGTCGAAGGCCTCAAGCTCGCCACCCCGCATCTCGAGCACTATGTGGTGCCGCTGACGATCCTGATCCTCGTCGTGCTGTTTTCGGTGCAGAGCAGCGGCACCGCCCGCGTTGCCTCCGCCTTCGGCCCGGTGATGGTGGTCTGGTTCGCCGTGCTGGCGGTGATGGGGATCGTCCACATCAAGGACGATCCGACGGTACTGGCCGCGATCAATCCGTATTATGCGCTGCAGTTCATGCTGACCCACGGCACCATCGGCCTCGTGACCTTGGGCGCGGTGTTCCTCGCGGTGACCGGCGGCGAGGCGCTATATGCCGATCTCGGCCATTTCGGCCGCAAGCCGATCCAGTCCGGCTGGATGTTCTTCGTGCTGCCCGCGCTGCTGTTGAATTATTTCGGGCAGGGCGCGCTGGTGCTGTCCGACCCCAGCGCGGTCGAAAATCCGTTCTACCGCATGGTGCCGGACGTGCTGCTGCTGCCGCTCGTGGTGCTCGCCACCGCTGCGACGGTGATCGCGAGCCAGGCGGTGATCACCGGGGCCTATTCGCTGATCCGACAGGCGGTGCAGCTCGGGCTGTTGCCGCGCTTCGAGGTCCGCTACACCTCGGAGACCCATGCCGGCCAAATCTACCTGCCGCGCGTCAACCGGCTGCTCTTGGTCGGCGTGCTGCTGCTGGTGCTGCTGTTCCGCACCTCGAGTGGGCTCGCTTCGGCCTATGGCATCGCCGTCTCCACCACCATGGTCGCCGACGGCATCATGGGTTTCATCGTAATCTGGAAGCTCTGGAACTGGCGCGTGGCGTCCGCGGCGGCGTTGATTCTGCCGTTCGTGATCGTCGACATGGCGTTCCTGAGCGCCAATCTGCTGAAACTGCTGGAAGGCGCGTGGGTGCCGCTGCTGTTCGGCGTCGTGGTGGCGACCATGATCTGGACCTGGCGGCGCGGTGTCGCGATCCTGCTGGCGAAGACCCGCCGCATCGAGGTGCCGCTGCGCGACCTGATCCAGAGCCTGGAGAAGCGGCCGCCGCACATCGTCAAGGGCACCGCGGTGTTCCTGACCAGCGACCCCAGCTTCGTGCCGACCGCGCTGTTGCACAATCTCAAGCACAACAAGGTGCTGCACGAGCACAATGTGATCCTGACCATCGAGACCGCGCCGACGCCGCGTGTCGATGTCTCCGAGCGGGTCGCGATCGAGAAGATCAGCGACAAGTTCACCGCGGTGCGGCTGCGCTTCGGCTACATGGAGTCGCCGAACGTGCCGAAGGCGCTGGCGGTGGCGCGCAAGCTCGGCTGGCAGTTCGACATCATGTCGACGTCGTTCTTCGTGTCGCGCCGTTCGCTCAAGCCCTCGGCGCAATCCGGCATGCCGCAGTGGCAGGACCATCTGTTCATCGCGATGAGCCGCTCGGCCAACGATGCCACCGATTATTTCCAGATCCCCACGGGGCGGGTGGTTGAGGTGGGTACTCAGGTAACTATCTGAATGGACAGCAGGATTCTTGGGTCGAAAAACCGTGATCTATGCGTGATATGCATGGCGGAGGCCTGAATCCGGGCTAACCTATGCATTCCTGCCGGGAGTATAGCCCTGCATCCCGGCATTGTGCAGTGCGGCAGAAGACAGAGGCGCAGCTTCCCATGTCATCCGAGAGTGCGATCACCGCGGCGGAAACGCCCGCGGCCAACGGCAATGGCGAAGCGCATTCTACCGCTACCTTCAGGGCCCTGATGCTCGGCAGCATCGGCGTGGTCTACGGCGACATCGGCACCAGCCCGCTCTACGCCTTCCGCGAGGCCGTGGCGGCCGCCAGCGGCAGCGAGGGCGGTGTGACGTCGTATGCGGTGCTCGGCGTGCTCTCGCTGATCCTGTGGGCGCTGGTCGTGGTCGTCACGCTGAAATACGTCGTGATCCTGCTGCGCGCCGACAACAACGGCGAGGGCGGTACGCTGGCGCTGATGGCGCTGGCGCAGCGCGCGGCGACCAAGGGCGCCGGCGCCATCGTGCTGCTCGGCATCATCAGCGGCGCGCTGTTCTATGGCGATGCGGTCATCACGCCGGCGCTCTCGGTGCTGTCGGCGATCGAAGGCATCAAGCTCGTCACCTCGACGTTCGATCCCTACGTGGTGCCGATCACGGTGGTGATCCTGGTCATCCTGTTCTCGGTGCAGTCGCGCGGCACCGCGCGGGTCGCGACCTTCTTCGGACCGGTGATGTGCGTGTGGTTCGCCGTGATCGCGATCGCGGCGCTGCCGCAGATCACGCGGCATCCGGAGGTGCTGTACGCGCTCAACCCGATCCACGCGGTGTCGTTCATGGTGCATCACGGCGTGATCGGCTTCATCACCCTCGGAGCGGTGTTTCTTGCGGTCACCGGTGCGGAAGCGCTCTATGCCGATCTCGGCCATTTCGGCAAACGCCCGATCCAGACCGCGTGGCTGTTCATCGTGCTGCCGTCGCTGGCGCTGAACTATCTCGGGCAGGGCGCGCTGATCCTCGGCGATGTCAAAGGCATCGAGAACCCGTTCTTCCTGATGTTCCCGGACTGGGCGCTGATCCCGATGGTGGCGCTTGCCACGGTCGCGACCGTGATCGCGAGCCAGGCCGTCATCACCGGCGCCTATTCGCTGACGCGGCAGGCGATCCAGCTCGGCCTGTTGCCGCGGTTCGAGATCCGCCACACCTCGGAAGCGCATTCCGGTCAGATCTACATGCCGCGGATCAACCGCTTCCTGTTCATCGCGGTCATCGTGCTGGTGCTGATGTTCCGCTCGTCGAGCGCGCTTGCCTCGGCCTACGGCATCTCGGTGACCGGCACCATGGTGGTGACGGCGATGATGGGCTTTGTGGTGATCTGGCGGGTCTGGAAGTGGTCGCCGTTCACGGCCGCGGCGCTGATCGCGCCGTTCCTGTTCCTCGATCTCACCTTCCTGACCGCGAATCTGCTCAAGGTGTTCGAGGGTGGTTGGGTGCCGCTGGCGATGGGCGGGGCCATGATCGGCGTGATGTACACCTGGCGGCGCGGCAGCCGGCTGCTGTTCGAGAAGTCGCGCAAGCTGGAATTTCCGCTCGCCGATCTCGTCGCGATGTTGGAGAAGCGGCCGCCGCAGCGGGTCTCCGGCACCGCGGTGTTCCTGACCAGCGATCCCGTCAGCGCGCCAACCGCGCTGATGCACAGCCTGAAGCACTACAAGGTGCTGCACGAGAAGAACGTCATCCTCACCATCGAGACCGCGCCGACGCCGCGGATCGATCCGTCCGAGCGGGTGCGCATGGAGCAGTTGAGCGAGACCTTCTCCAAGGTGACGCTGAAGTTCGGCTTCATGGAACAGCCGAACGTGCCCAAAACGCTGGCGATCGCCCGCAAGCTCGGCTGGCAGTTCGACATCATGTCGACGTCGTTCTTCCTGTCGCGCCGCGCGCTGAAGCCGGCGGCGCATTCCGGCATGCCGAGCTGGCAGGACCATTTGTTCATCGCCCTGAGCCGCTCGTCCAACGACGCCACCGACTATTTCCAGATCCCGACCGGCCGCGTGGTCGAGGTCGGGACGCAGGTCTCGATCTAGGGTCACGATCCGTCTCCGCGCAGGGCCGTAACCCGTTTCGGACGCTTGATTTTCTCCGCGCGAGGGGCGACTTTGCGCACCCAGCCGGCGAGGGGGCGTGACGCCGGCCAATCTGAAGTCGGGAGGATTTTTTCGTGGCGGACCACCAAGTGCAAGATTTGTTTCCGGACGAGGTGTCGAAGGGAATAGCCGAAGGGCGCTATCTCCTGGTCGACGTCCGCGAGCCGAATGAGGTTGCCGTCGAGGCCTATCCCGACGGCGTCGTGGTGCCGCTGTCGACCTTCGATCCGGCGGCGATTCCCGATCCGAAAGGCAAGCAGGTGGTGTTCGCCTGCCGCTCGGGCAAGCGCTCGGTGACGGCCTCGCTGGCCGCGCAGGCCGCGGGCCTGCCCTACGACAAGCACCTGGCCGGCGGCATCATCGGCTGGAAGCAGGCAGGGTTGCCCACCAAGACCGGCGGCTGATCCCTGACATGACTTCCATGAACAAGGTCTTCGCGGACCTGCCCGTCACCATCTTCGAGGCGATGTCGCAGGCTGCGCGCGACAATGCCGCCATCAATCTTGGCCAAGGCTTTCCCGACGATCCCGGCCCGGAGGACATCCGCCGCGCCGCCGCGGACGCCTCGCTCAACGGCTACAACCAGTATCCGTCGATGATGGGCATCCCCGAGCTCCGTCAGGCGATCGCATCGCATTACGGCCATTGGCACGGGCTCAAGCTCGACCCGATGACCGAGGTGATGGTCACCTCGGGCGGCACCGAGGCGCTGACCTCCTCGATCCTGGCGATGGTCGAGCCCGGCGACGAGGTGGTGTGCTTCCAGCCGGTCTACGATTCCTATCTGCCGATCATCCGCCAGGCCGGCGGCATTCCGCGGCTGCTCCGGCTCGAGCCGCCGGAATGGCGGCTGAACGAGGAGATGCTGCGCAGCGTCTTCAATCACAAGACCAAGGCGGTGCTGTTCAACAATCCGCTCAACCCGGCGGCCGTGGTCTATCCGCGCGAGGACCTCGAGCTCCTGGCGCGGTTCTGCCAGGAGTTCGACGTGGTCGCGATCTGCGACGAGGTCTGGGAGCACGTCACCTTCGACGGCCGCGAGCACATCCCGCTGATCACCATCCCCGGCATGCGCGACCGCACCATCAAGGTCGGCAGCGCCGGCAAGATTTTTTCGCTGACGGGGTGGAAGATCGGCTTCGTGTGCGCCGCGCCGCCGCTGCTGCGGGTGGCCGCCAAGGTGCACCAGTTTCTCACCTTCACGACGGCGCCGAACCTGCAGGCCGCCGTCGCCTACGGCCTCGGCAAGCCGGACGAGTACTTCCTGACCATGCGCAAGGATATGGCGCGCAGCCGCGACCGCCTGACCAAGGGGCTGGAGAGCATCGGCTTTCCCGTGCTGAAGTCGCAGGGCACGTACTTCCTCACCGTGGACCTGTCGCCGCTCGGTCTCAACGAGACCGACGCGGAATTCTGCTGGCGAATTGTGCAGGATTACAAGGTCGCGGCTATTCCGGTGTCGGCGTTTTACGAGCAGGATGCGGTGACGTCGGTCGTGCGTTTTTGTTTCGCCAAGAAGGACTCGACGCTCGACACCGCGCTGGAGCGGCTGTCCGACGCAGTACACCGCCGCAAGAGGTAAGCCAGAATGCAGCAGAACCGTCGTCTCGTCAGTCTTGTCGGTGCGGTCGCCACGGTTCTGTTGTTCGCTGCCTCGGCAAGTGCCGAGGAGCGCACAGTCAATTTCTACAACTGGTCGAACTACATGGCGCCGGGAGTCCTCGAGGACTTCACCAAGGAAACCGGCATCAAGGTGGTCTACGACACGTTCGACGCCAACGAGACGCTGGAGACACGATTGCTCGCCGGCAAGTCCGGCTACGACGTCGTGGTGCCGACCGGCTACTTCCTGCAGCGCCAGATCATGGCGAAGGTGTTTTTGAAGCTCGACAAGTCGAAGCTACCGAACCTCGCCAACGCCTGGCCGATGGTGACGAACCATCTCGCCACCTACGATCCCGGCAACAATTACGGCGCCAACTACATGTGGGGCACCACCGGGATCGGCTACAATGTCAAGAAGGTGCAGGAGATCCTCGGCCCCGATGCGAAGATCGACAGCTGGGACATGGTGTTCAAGCCGGAGAACCTGGCAAAATTCAAGGATTGCGGCATCCACATGCTGGATTCCGCCGACGACATCCTGCCGGCGGCGCTGAGCTATCTCGGCCTCGATCCGAACTCGACCAAACAGACCGATCTCGAGAAGGCCGCCGATCTCGTCATCAAGATCCGGCCCTATGTGCGCAAATTCCACTCGTCCGAATATCTCAGCGCGCTCGCCTCGGGCGAGATCTGCTTCGTGGTCGGCTGGTCGGGCGACGTCATGCAGGCGCGCAGCCGCGCGGCGGAGGCCAAGTCCGGGGTCGAGATCGGCTACACGATCCCCAAGGAAGGCGCGCAGATGTTCTTCGACAATCTCGCCATTCCGGCGGATGCGAAGAACGTCACCGAGGCCTATGAGCTGATCAACTATCTCTACCGCCCCGAGGTTGCAGCCAAGAACTCGGACTTCCTGTCCTACGCCAACGGCAATCTGGCGAGCCAGAAGCTGATCGACCCAAAGATCCTGAACGATAAGAACATCTATCCCGACGACGCGATGCAGAAAAAGCTGTTCGTGATCACCGCGCACGATCCTGCGACGCAGCGGATCATCAACCGGCTCTGGACGCGGGTGAAGACGGGAAAGTGACGCGAGGCGTCGCGGCCGCACTCGCCGTCATTGCGAGCGGAGCGAAGCAATCCATCTCGCCGCACGCGTTGAAGCATGGATTGCTTCGTCGCTTTCGCTCCTCGCAACGACGAGTTGGGCAGCGGCGATCCTACCGCCAGCGCCGGTGCAGCCAGAGCCACTGATCCGGATACTCGCGAACCCAGCCTTCGACGACGTCGGTGACCGCCTGCATGGTGCCCTGGATGTCGATGTCGCCGGAGGCATCGAATACCGGCTTCACTTCCTCGGAGACCTCGCCGCGGAAGCGGCCGTCGGGCAGGCGAATGATCCGCGTGCCGTGGATCGGGCAATCGATCTGCCGGCGCAGGCGCGCAAGGGTCGGGTTGGCTGTGGTCTTGCGGCCGAAGAAGGTGACCGGGACGCCGTTGGTCAGATACTGGTCGACTAGCATCGCGACGTGCTGGCCGCGCTGCAGCGCCTGCGCAAGCTTCAGCGGCGCGTCGCGGCCGGCCGGCACCAGCGTGCCCATCTTGACGGCGCGAATGCGCTCGATGGCGCGGTCGGCGGCCTCGATGTTCGGACGGCGGAACAGGATCGCGGCGTCGAGCCCGTGCGCCACCGCGGCGAGCGCGGGCAGCTCCCAATTGCCGAGATGCGCGGCGAAGAACAGCGCGGGCTTGCCGTCGTCGCGCAGCTGGTCGAACAGCTCTTTGCTGCGGCCGGAGAATTCGACGCGTCCGGGCTTGTCGGGATGCGCGGGGTCGTGGTCCCAGATGCGGTCGAGATGCGCAAACTCGGCGCCGAGGCGTCCGAGATTGTGCCAGACACCGGTAAGGATGGCCTCGATCTCTTCCGGCGACTTTTCCGGGAACGCGGCCTTCAGATTCTCGCGGCCAATGCGGTCTTCGCGGAGCCTTCGGCCGACAAAATGTGCGGCGCGGCCGAAGAACCTCGCGGTCTTGTCCGGGTCGAAATAGCGCGCGGTTCGCAACAGGCCGATCGTCAGACCGCCGACGGCGGCATCGGTGACGGGCTTCGCGGCGTCACGCAGATGCGCCCTGGCGCGAAGGAGCAGGCGTTTCATCGTGCGAAGCGCGAGCGCCGGCTCACGCCGGTTCGCGCGTCAGGATCAGCGAAGCGTTCTGCCCGCCGAATCCGAACGAGTTCGACATCACGGCGGTCACCTTGGCGTCGCGCGCCTTGTTGCCGACCACGTCGAACGGAATCGCGGGATCCGGCACCTCGTAATTGATGGTCGGCGGGATCCGCTGATGCTCGAGCGTCAGCAGCGAGAAGATCGCCTCGACCGCGCCGGCCGCCGAGATGGTGTGGCCGACCATCGACTTGTTCGACGACACCGGGATCTTCGCGGTGTGCTCGCCGAACACGGCCGATGTCGCCAGATATTCCATCTTGTCGTTTTCCGGCGTCGAGGTGCCGTGCGCGTTGATGTGGTCGATCTGGTTCGGCTCCATGCCGGCATCCGCCAGCGTCTTGCGCACGCAGCCGATCGCCGGCTTGCCATCCGGAGCCGAGCGGGTGCGGTGGAAGGAATCGGTGAGCTCGCCGCAGCCGGCGACGACGCCGAGGATGCGCGCACCGCGCGCCATCGCGGCTTCGTAGCTTTCGAGCACCAGCGCGCCGGCGCCTTCGGCCATCACGAACCCGTCGCGATTCTTCGAGAACGGTTTTGAGGCGGCCTGGGGCGGATCGTTCTGGGTGGAGAGGGCGGAGAGCAGCGAAAAGCGAATCATGGCTTCGGGATTGACCGAGCCGTCGGTCGCGATGCACAGCGTCGCATCGGTCTCACCACGGCGGATCGCCTCGACGCCGAGCTGGATGGCGGTCGCGCCGGACGCGCAGGCGGTCGACAGCGAGATCGGCGAGCCCTTGGTGCCAAAGGTCTCGGCGAGACTGAGGGCGACCGAGCCGAAGGTGAAGCGGCGGTGGAAGTGGGTGAACTTGCCGCCTTCGCTGCAGGTCGCCAGATAATCGATGATGTTGAAGTCCGTCTTCGGGACGGCGCGCGCGACCTCCAGCCGCTGCGGCCATTCGGTCTCGATCGGAGCGACCGCGAGAAACATCGGGCCGGGGAAGTCGCCTTTGCTGCCGATGCCGGCCTGTTCGAGGGCTTCCTCGGTCGCCATCTCCGCCAGCCGCTGCGACAGGCTGGTCGACGAGAACGGCTCGACGGTGACGAAATCGACGGCGCCCGCCATCGTCGTCTTCAGGCTGTCGATCGGAAAGCGCGTCACGGTCCGGATGCCGGACTCGCCCGCGGTCAGGCGCTTCCAATTGTCGGCCTTGCCGGCGCCGAGCGAGGTCACGATTCCCATGCCGGTCACGACCACGATCGGTCTGCCGAATTTGTCGCGTGGTGCTGTCATGGTTTCCCCGTCGATATCAGCGCCGTATTTAAAGCGCGATGGGATTCATCGCGCTTTGGCTATTCGTTTGGGCATGATCTTTCGGAAAACCGCTTCGCGCTTTTCCGGAGCATGCTCTAACTGACGGCCTCGACCAGCGCCATGCCTTCGCCCTGCCAGTGGCCGACCCCCAAGACGACAATCTGGGTTGGCGGCTCGGTCTTTTCAACCTCCAGCCCGGTCGGATCGTTGGCCGGATAGAGCGCGCCGCGCGAGATCGACAGCGCCGCCAGCGCGAGCCCGAGCGGGAATTGCGCTTCCATGGTGTGGCCGAAGGTCGTACCGGTGGCGCGAACGGCGAGGCCAGGGTGCTCGCTCAGGAAGGCGCGCTCCTCGGCGGTCGCAGGCTCGGCGCCGCTCGCGCCGGTGATCAGAACGCCGTTGTCGCCGCTGACGCCGAGCTGTGGCCACATCGCCTGCAGCGACTTGGTCACCGCGCCGGGCTGCTTGCGCTGCGCGAGGTCGGCGACCACCTTGCTCAGCTTGGCGTATGGCTTGGCGCCGCGGGCCTCGGCATGTTCGCGCGACTCCATCACCAGGAAGGCGCCGGCGGAGCCGATCGCAAAGCCCGGATTGTTGCGGCGCGCCCAGATCGCGCTGTGCTGATCCTTGAGCGCGAAGTTGCCGAAGGCGTAGAGCATCAGCAGGTCGCCGCGATCGCCATTATGGGCGGCGCCGACCAACGCAATGTCGCTCTGGCCGGCCCCGATGCGTGCAACCGCGATGCGCGCGGCGTCGATGCTCGAGGCCTCCTCGCCCATGAAGGTGCGCGACGTTCCGCAGACACCGTGGACGATGGCGATATTGCCGGCGAGCAGGTTGGAGAGCTGGGCCAGGAACAGCGTCGGGCGCAGCTCGTTCATCAGCTTTTCGTTGAGCAGGGCAGGCGGCAGCTTGCCTTGGGCATCGGCGTTCATGATCGCTACGTCGACGTTCAGGTCACGCTCGCCGCCGCCGGCTGCGATGATCATGTCCATCCGCGCCAGGATTTCCTGGTTGCCCTTGACGCCGGCGGAGTCGAGCGCAAGGCCGGCCGCATAGGTGCCGATGCGCTGCCACATCTCCATCTGGCGCTGGTCGCCCTTCTTGGGGATCTGGGCGTCGAAGCTGACCGGCGCGATCGGATGGATGACATAAGGCGCGAGCCGCGTCTCGTCGGCATTGACGCGCCTGGCGCCGAGCGCCTCCCAATGCGCATCCAGCCCCTCGCCGAGCGAGGAGAGCAAACCGATGCCGGTGATCCAGACTTCTTTCGGCTCAGCCATTGCTCATTGCCTGCTGCGGGAAGCCGATCTTGTTGGCCATCGCATCCATGTGCACGCGCAAGTCCGGGCTGGGGAAGGGGATGTGGCGGAAGGTCAGCTCGGCATTGCACTTGAGCTCTTTGCCGACGCGGACCTTCGCCGAGGTCACGGCGAAGCCTGAGCCTTCGTGCTCGATCTTGGCCTCGATCGTCAGCAGCGAGCCCGGCGGAACGAAGCCGCGCATCTTGGCTTCCCGCACCATGGCAAGGAACGGCATGCGCTCGAACTTGGTGAGGCCGAGGATCAGCCAGCCCGAGCTCTGCGCCATTGCCTCGGTGAGCAGCACCCCGGGCATGATCGGATAGCCCGGAAAGTGCCCGGCGAAGACCGAATGGCACTCAGGCGGAACGTCCGCTTCGACCACAATCGTCCTTGCGTCGAGGTCGAGGTCGACGATTCGGTCGATCAGCTGAAAAGTTTCAAGCTGCATGATGGGCGATTACGAGCCCGTGCTCGCGCCCGCGTTCTTGGCGGCGACCAGTTCATCGATGCGATCGGCGAGGTTTTTCAGCACGAAGTATTGCTCCGTCGTGGCCTTGCCGTCGTTGACCTCCTGGGTCCACTTTTCCAGCGGCATCTTGATCCCAAAAGCCTTGTCAATGGCGAAGGCTATGTCGAGGAAGTCGAGGCTGTCGATTCCCAAATCGTCGATAGCGTGGCTCTCCGGCTTGATCGTATCGCGCGGGATGTCGCAGGTCTCCGCGATAATGTTGGCGATCTGCTCGAATGTGGAAGACATCATTAAGCCTTTGATATATTTTGGATAATCCGGGGTAGGCTCGGCGGAGGCGGGCGCTTTGCCCCGGAAATGTCCTGTTGCTGCTGCCGGAGTCGTGTGCCCGTATATCGGAGCGGGGCCGCGAGTTCAATGGAGCTTGGCCGGCCGGGCGGGGACGGTTTTGGGTGGGGTTCCGGCCAAATCAGCTGCGCGGCATCACGGTAATCTTCGCGCAATCCCGGCGGCCCATCAGCACGCAGTCCTGGGTCTTGCGCAGGTCGGCGATGCTCATGGCGAGCCAGATGCCGATCGCGGTGAGCGCCACCGTGAATGCGAACGCCGCGATGTTGGCCAGCATGCGCTGGCGGAAATCATCCGGCTCCTCGCGCGGCTTCTCGTAGCGGGACAGGTCGTTGGCGACGGATGCGGGGCGGGCCTGCCGGGCCGGCTCCCCGCGCTTGCCGGGTGGCTGCGCCGACGTGCGCGGCCGGAATTTGAGCACCACGTGCTCGTCATCCGTGGAAATTGGCCGCTGCGTTTTCACTGCTGTCAGTCCGGTCGCGTCGCCATTATTCTTAGCATGTTCGCAGCGCTCCACAGCAAAAATCTTGCTGCGCGCACAGGTGGTATTCATCTTTGATCGTCTCGCCGGAACTGGCGGCAGTCGAACTCAGGGCGGCCGGCGTCGCGGGTAACGGTCACCGAAAACGGATGTCGAAATCGTCGCGCGAGTTTTTCGCGGCTGCACAGTTTGCGTCGCAATGTCGAGCCTCGCATTGGCGCCCGCGTTCACAGAACAGCGATGAGCACGCGAGCGCGAGGCGGCGGTCTCAACCGAGCCTTTCACCCGCAGATGACATCATGTCATAATGGAACTCACGCCAAAGCGCCGGTGAAACGGGAGTACAGATCATGGCCCACACGCGCGAGCCCTACGTCAAACCGGTGCCGATCCTGTCGCTGCGGCCGACCCAGATGACGGTCGGCATGCACGAGGTGAAGGAGAAGCAGAAGCGTTGGCGCGAGCACAAGTCGGACAAGAAGCGCGCCGAACTGCTCGGCAAGCACATGATCCCGGTGGTCCATGGCCCGGACGACCGCTACTACGTGGTCGATCACCATCACATGGCGCGGGCGCTGCACGAGGAGGGCGTCAAGGACATCCTGGTCACCGTGATCGGCGACCTCACGATGGTCGAGCGCGACGTGTTCTGGGGCGTGATGGACAACAAGCGCTGGGTCTACCCTTACGATGCCAAGGGCGAGCGCCGGCATTTCCGCGACATTCCGAAATCGATCAAGGATCTCAAGGACGATCCGTTCCGCAGCCTTGCCGGCGAGATGCGCCGGGCCGGCGGCTTCGCCAAGGACACGACGCCGTTCAGCGAATTCCTCTGGGCGGATTTTTTGCGCCGGCACATCCCGCGCAAGATGGTGGTGAATAATTTCGCCAGGGCGCTGGAGAAGGGGCTCGCCGTGGGGCGCGGCAAGGAGGCCGTCTATCTGCCCGGCTGGTGCGGGCCGGCGTCGGACGACTGATCGGGCGCAGCCTGCGCATCGTGCGGCTCGTCCTTACCGCCGAGGGTGCGGTGCAGCCATCGCTCCGCGGGTTTGCCAACGGTCAGGAGCAGGAACGCCAGCACGAGCGCCGTGACCACGATCGGCCAGTGTCCGGCGCCGCAGACGATGCCGACGCAGGCCGCGAACAGGGTGCATGCGGCGCTGGTCAGGCCGTGGATCTGGAAGTGGTCGCCGTGCCGGACGATGACGCCGGCGCCGAGAAATCCGATGCCGGTCAGGATGCCCTGGACCACGCGGCTCGCGGCGTCGGTGAAACTCCCGGGCGCTGCCGCCTGGACGGCGAGCAGCACCATGGTGGCCGTCGAGAGGCTGACGAGGCCGAGCGTCTTCAGCCCGATCGGCTTGCCGCGCAAATCGCGGTCGAGCCCGATCGCGCCACCGGCCAGGGTGGCGGCGCCGAGGCGCAGGATGATCTCGCTCCAGTCAATCAACGCAGCCTCGCTTCTACTTTGGCTGTCGGCCCAGCATGTAGAACTCGTCGTTCGGGCGCATGCCGGTGACGTTGGCCAGCCGGTTGGAGAGCGCGAAGAACGCCGCAACCGCGGCGATGTCCCAGACATCGTCATCGCTGAAGCCGTGGGCCGCGAGCGCGGCGAAATCCGCCTCCGCTACCTCCTCGGCCGCGCGGCTCACCTTCATCGCGAAGTCGAGCATGGCGCGCTGCCGCGGCGTGATGTCGGCCTTGCGGTAGTTGACCGCGATCTGGTCGGCGATCAGCGGATTTTTGGCGCGGATGCGCAGGATCGCGCCATGGGCGATCACGCAATACTGGCACTGGTTGGCGGCGCTGGTCGCCACCACGATCATCTCGCGCTCGGCCTTGGAGAGGCCGCTTTCCTTTTCCATCAGCGCGTCGTGATAGGCGAAGAAGGCGCGAAACTCGTCCGGGCGATAGGCCAGCGTCAGGAAGACGTTCGGCACGAAGCCCGATTTCTCCTGCACCGCCAGAATGCGGGCGCGGATGTCCTCGGGCAATTTGTCGAGAGCGGGCGTGGCGAAGCGCGTTGCAATCGGTTGCGTCATGAGATGGTTCCGGCATGCCGCGGGACGCGGCGTCATCCGGAACCATAGTCCATGATGGATCGGGCGCAAGGCGCGTGCGCGCCTTGCCGCAATTAGCGCAGCGGCTTCTTCAAGAGCGAGAAACGATCCGGATCGAGCCCCAGCGAGGGCTGCAGCATCGGAGCATCCGCGGGTGACATCGAGCGCGACGGCGGCGCGGCCGGAGCGTTCATGCCGGGGTCGTTGGCCGTGGTATCGCGATGCGAGGTGGCGCCGCGCCAGCGCTCCAGCACCGCGCTGACGAAATGCATGTCGTGGCCGGCGGTGACCGACGGCACCGTGGCGATGGTGGCCTCGCCGCGCGGCAATTGATGCGGCGGCACCTCCTTGAAGCGCAGCCGCGTCGGCAGCGCCACGCCTTCGCCGAACGCCAGCACCTCGCGGGTGCCGAGCGAGGGCACGAACGACAGCAGGTTGGCGGCGGCGTCCGAGACCGCCGAGCGCAGCAGCGCCTGGTCGCGGTCGTTGGCAAGCCGCATCGTGAACAGCGTGTTGCACTGGGAGATGATGGTGGCGTCGAGCTCGGCCGGGCGTTGGGTGATCAGGCCGAGATAGACGCCGTATTTGCGGCCTTCCTTGGCGATGCGCGACACCGCCTTGCGGGTCGGGCCGAAGCCGATGTTGCGGTCGGCGGAGGCGTAGCGGTGCGCCTCCTCGCAGACGAACAGCATCGGCGAGACGCCGTCGCTCCATAGCCCGAAGTCGAACGCCATGCGGCACAGCACCGACACCACGGAATCGACGACTTCGGCGGGGAAGCCGGCGAGCTGCATGATGGTCATCGGCCGGCCGTTGGCGGGCAGGCGGAACAGATGGCTGATCACTTCGGCCATGGTGTCGCCGCCGACATTGGCGTTGTCGAACATGAAGGCGTAGCGCGGATCGTTGCGCACCGCGTCGATGCGCGAGATCAGCTTGTGATAGATGATGCGCGAGGAGCGGTTCTCCAGCTTGCCCATCCGCTCGTCGATCAGCGACAACAGGTCGACGAGGCGGTAAGGCACCGGCGTATCGACGGTGTAGCCGATCTGCTTCGGATCGACGCGCTTCAGCCCGAGCCCGACGCGGTCGGAGTTCTGGTACTGGGTGTAGATGCCCTTGGCGATCGGAATCACCTCGGCGAGGATGTCGAGCTCGTCCGGCACGCCGGGCCGGCCGCCGAACAGCACGTCGACGATCTCTTCGAAGTTGAACAGCCAGAACGGCAGCTTCAGGTTTCGCGGGTTGAGCACCTGCGCGCGCTCGCCGAAGCAGCGGCCGTATTCGTTGTGGACGTCGAGCAGGAAGATGCGCAGGTTCGGCCGCGACTTCAGGATCTCGTTGAGCAGCAGCGAGACGCCGGTGGATTTGCCGACGCCGGTCGAGCCGAGCACCGCGAAATGCTTGGAGAGCATTTCCTCGACGTCGACATAGGCGATCACCGAGCGATCCTGCTGCAGCGTGCCGACATTGATCTGGTCCGAGCCGCTCGGCGCATAGACGGTGCGCAGCTCCTGGTTCGTGATCAGCTCGGTGGCATCGCCGATGGTCGGATAATGGGTCACGCCGCGCTGGAATTTCGGGCGGTCGCCGCCGAGGATCTCGCCGAGCAGGTCGACCGAAGCGGTCGCGATGTAGTTGTCCGTCGCCGGCAGATCCTCGCACGAGACTTCGGTGATCATCGCGACAATGATCGAGCTGGCACAGCGGATGCTGACGAACCGGCCGACGGTTGCTCGCACTTCCGAAAGCGGCATCTGGCCGGCGGCCAGAAGTCCGACACGGGCCTGTGAGCCGCGCACAGAGATCACACGTCCGAAGGATGTCACGGTTTTTGCCTGGCTTGTTCTGATCGATGAATGTCCGGACCAATATGCCAGGGCGGGGCTGGAAAAACCGTTAAATCCCCCGGGGTCCGGATCGGCTAAATCTACACTTTCCCGGTGACGAAATGTTCTGGTCGAGCGGGCGCGGCGCGTCCCGTTCGCGCGCTTCCGCGATGAAATCGTCGCTTTCCGACACGGACCGCGATTATTTCCCGGTGTTTCTGTTAACGCCGGATTCACCATGTCCGAGGAGAGCTCGGCGGCCCGTAGGTTTGCGGACGTCCCGGCACGATTTGCCGCGCCCGCTCTCATGGTATCTCGTAACCGATTGCTAACCGCAACTTGTAACGCCCTCTCCATTTGTGCCGCGTAACGATGCCGCGCCTGGGGAGACAGCAGCGTGAGCGTCGAGCACCGCAATCCGTGGTCTGGGAATGCCGACTCCGGTTCGACCAAGGGGCTCGCGTTCTGCGCCGGTCTGTTGGTGGGCAGCCTGCTCGGCAGCGCGACGGCGGAATGGAGCGTGCGCGAAGGCCTGCTGATGGCGGCCGTGGTGATCCTGGCCGTCATCGTCCTGCTCGTGTTGAAGCGGCATCAAATCTCGGACGAGCGGCTCGCCGCCGAACGCCGCAACCTCTCGACCGCCGTCAACAACATTCCGCAGGGGCTCGTGCTCTACGACGCCTCTGCGCGCATCATCATCTGCAATCGGCCCTACATCGACATGTTCGGCCTTTCGCCCGACATCGCCAAGCCCGGCTGCACGATGCACCGGCTGATCGCCCACCGGCAGGAGACCGGCTCGTTCGACGGCGATGTCGACGCGTTCTGCGATGCCATCATCCGCAACGTCAGGCTCGGCAAGGGAACGCGGCAGCTGACGGAAGCGCCCGGTGGGCGCGCGATCGAAATCGTCAACAAGCCGCTGGCCGAGGGCGGATGGGTGGCGACCATCGAGGACATCACGGAGCGTACCCGCGCCGACGAGAAGATCGCGCACATGGCGCATTACGATGCGCTGACCGACCTGCCCAACCGCGTGCTGTTCCGCGAGCGGCTGGAGCAGGCGCTGAGGGCGCTGCGCTCCGATGAGCAGCTCGCCGTCATGTATATCGACATCGACGAGTTCAAGAGCGTCAACGATGCGCTCGGCCATCAGATCGGCGACGAGCTGCTCAAGGCGATCGCCGATCGCCTGCGGCTGTGCCTCGGCCAGACCGGCGTCGCAGCGCGGCTCGGCGGCGACGAGTTCGCGGTGATCCAGACCGCGATCCGCAGTCATACCGAAACCATGCAGTTGCTGGCCGCGATCTACCAGGCGATCCGTGAGCCGATCGATTGCTGCGGGCACCTGATCACGACCGACGCAAGTATCGGCATTGCGTTGGCGCCGGGCGACGGGCTCGACCTCGGCCAGCTGCTGCGCAACGCCGATCTCGCGCTCTACGGCGCGAAGAGCGACGGCCGCCGCACCTACCGGTTCTTCGAGGCCGGCATGGACGCGCGCGCCAAGGCGCGGCGCGGCCTCGAACTGGAGCTGCGCCAGGCCATCGCCGACGGCGGCTTCGAGCTGCATTATCAGCCGTTGCTTCATCTCGAGGGTGGCACCGTCAGCTGCTGCGAGGCGCTGCTGCGCTGGCGTCATCCCGAACGCGGCATGATCTCGCCCGCCGATTTCATCCCGATCGCCGAGGACACCGGCCTGATCAACGATCTCGGCCACTGGGTGCTCAACACCGCCTGCCGCGAAGCGGTGAACTGGCCGGATCATGTTCATGTCGCGGTCAACGTCTCCCCGATCCAGTTCAAGAGCCAGACGCTGGCGCTCAACGTCGCCGCCGCGCTCGCCGCGTCCGGGCTTGCGGCCGCGCGGCTCGAGCTCGAGATCACCGAGGCCGTGCTGATCCGCGACGACGAGGCCGCGCTCGATATCCTGCATCAGCTGCGCGAGCTCGGCGTGCGCATCGCGCTGGACGATTTCGGCACCGGCTATTCCTCGCTGAGCTACCTGCAACGCTTCCCGTTCGACAAGATCAAGATCGATCGCGCCTTCATCAAGGATCTCGGCGCCACCGGCGCGTCGTCCACCATCGTCCAGGCCGTGGTGAACATCGCGGCCGCCAGCGACATGACCACCACCGCCGAGGGCGTTGAGACCGAGCAGCAGCGCACCATGCTCCGCCTGCTTGGCTGCACCGAGATGCAGGGCTATCTGTTCAGCCGGCCGGTGTCGGGCGCCGAGATCCGCCGCCTGCTGTCGGCACACCGCGAGACGGCTGCGTCGGTTGCCTGAAACGCCGTTGTGCGCTCCGCCGGCCAACAATTTATTGACGAGACCTAATCCTTTGTACAGTAGTACAAATCGATCTGCCGCCGCTTGCGCGCATGGATGATGCGAGGTCGAGCCGGCGTCCGCGAAGGAGACCGTCTCATGCAGCCCGAACCGATCTTCGATCTCGCTCATCTCGGGCATATGGAGCTGTTGACGCCGAAGCCGGACGAGAGCCTGGCGTTCTTCGTCGACGTCATGGGCATGACCGTCAGCGGCCGCAAGGGGGAGTCGGTCTATCTGCGCGGCTGGGACGACTATGAGCGCTATTCGCTCAAGCTGACGGCGTCGAACACCTCGGGCATGGAGCACATGGCGCTGCGCGCCCGCAGCCCGCAGGCGCTGGAGCGCCGCGTCGCGGCACTGAAGGGTTCGGGCTTCGAGATCGGCTGGGTCGACGGCGACATGGGGCAGGGGCCGGCCTTCCGCTGCCGCGATCCCGACGGCCATGTCATCGAGCTCTATTACGAGACCGAGTGGTACCAGGCACCCGCCGAGCTGAAGCCGGCGCTGAAGAATCAGGCGCAGCGCTTTCCGGCGCGCGGCGTCAATGTCCGCAGGCTCGACCACCTCAACTGCCTCGCGGTCGACATCAAGGCCAACCGCCTGTTCTTCGAAAATTATCTCGGATGCCGCACCACCGAGCAGATCGTGCTCAACGACGGCACCGAGGCCGCGATGTGGATGACGATGTCGAACAAAGGCTACGACTTCGCCTACACCCGCGACCATTACGGCAAGGCCGGCCGCTTCCATCACGTCACCTACGCGCTCGACAGCCGCGAGGAGATTTTGCGCGCCGCCGACATCTTCCTCGAGCACGGCGTGCATATCGAGACCGGTCCGCACAAGCACGCGATCCAGCAGACCTTCTTCCTCTATGTCTACGAGCCCGGCGGCAACCGCGTCGAAGTCGCCAATGCCGGTGCCCGCCTGATCCTCGCGCCGGACTGGAAGCCGATCGTGTGGACCGAGGAGGAGCGCAAGCGGGGACAGGCCTGGGGCCTGAAGACGATCGAGTCGTTCCACACCCACGGCACCCCGCCGGTGACGTGATAAGCGTCCGCGCCGATCGGGCACCGTGGTCCGCAGCGTCGCGCGCGTCGATCCGCCGCCGCGCACCGGCGCGATCGATGACGACAACATCATCGCACGCCCGTTATGATTTGGGTTTAGGGGCGACGCTGCACAGCGCGAACCGAGTGGAACAGGCACATGGCCGGCAAGACTCCCAGGACATCGGCGAAGCGCGGAACGAAGGCCGCCGCGACCAAGCGTGGCGCTGCAAAGCCGCGGCTGCTTGCGGGCGGCAATCCGCAGATCGCGAAGGGTTACGGCGACGCCCCCGTGCAGGCCTATATCGCGGCGATGCCGGGCTGGAAGCGCGACGTCGGGCGCAGCCTCGATGCGCTGATCGTGCGCGCCGTTCCCGGCGTGCACAAGGCGGTGAAGTGGAACTCGCCGCTCTACGGTGTTGAAGGCCAAGGCTGGTTCCTCGGCATCCATGTCTTCACCAGATACGTCAAGGTGGTGTTCTTCCGCGGTGCGTCGCTGCGTCCGGTCCCGCCGGGCGCGTCGAAGCAACAGCATACGCGCTATCTCGATATTCATGAGCACGACCAATTCGACGAAGCCCAGTTCGCCGACTGGGTGAAGCAAGCCAGCCTGTTGCCCGGCGAACGCATGTGAGTGTCCGCGGGTACGCGGGTGACGGCTCGGTCTTGTGCTCGCTCACGGCATTGCCGGTCGTCGCGGGCAGTTGATCGGACGCTGCATACCTGATCATTGCTCGGCCTCGGTCGTTTGGTGCTAGGCTCGACCTGCAACGTCAGGGGAAAGCGTCGATGAGCGAACGGACGAGGGGCAAGCGCGTGCGAGAGGCGTCTCGCAGGCATTTTCTTCAGACCAGTGCGGCGTTGGCAAGCGGTTCTGCGTTGGCAGGTCTCGCTGGCACAAATGCACTCGCTGAGCCCAACAATAATCTTCCACCCAACGTGCCGGAATGGATGAAGGCGCCCGGCGATCCGATGGGCAGCCAGCCCTACGGCGCGCCGTCGGTGCATGAGCGGGGCGTGGTCAAGAACATCTCCAAGACTCTGCAGCAGTACATCTCGGCGTCGGGCCGCACGCCGCTGCAGGAGCTCGACGGCATCATCACGCCGAACGGCCTGTTCTACGAGCGCCACCATGGCGGCGTGCCGACCATTGATCCGGCCGAGCACCGGCTGATGTTGCACGGCATGGTCGACCGTCCGCTGCTGTTCACGATGGAGGACATCCGCCGCTTCCCGTCGCAATCGCGGATTCACTTCATCGAGTGCTCGGGCAATCCGGTCTACACCAAGCCCTACGGCAAAACGGCCTCCGATCTCGTCGGCCTCGTCAGTTGTGCCGAATGGACCGGCGTGCCGCTGAAAACCGTGCTCGACGAGGCCGGCCTGCAGGCCGGCGCCAAATGGATCGTCGCCGAGGGCGCCGACGCGGCGGCGCTGACGCGCTCGATCCCGATCGAAAAATGTCTCGACGACGCCATGCTGGTCTACAGCCAGAACGGCGAGCGGCTGCGGCCGCAGCAAGGTTATCCGCTGCGCCTGCTGCTGCCCGGCTTCGAGGGCAACATGAACGTGAAATGGCTGCGCCGGCTGAAGGTGGTGGCCGAGCCGGCCTATTCGCGCGAGGAGACCTCGAAATACACCGACCCGCTGCCGGACGGCACGGCCCGCGAATTCTCGTTCTACATGGAGGCGAAGTCGATCATCACGCGGCCCTCGGGCGGCCAGCGGCTGACTTCCAAGGGCATTTGCGAGATCACCGGGCTGGCCTGGAGCGGCCACGGCACGATCAAGCGCGTCGAGGTCTCGGTCGATGGCGGCAACAGCTGGCGCGACGCCGAGCTGCAGGAGCCGGTCCTGACGCGGGCGCTGACCCGCTTCCGCTATCCCTGGCATTGGGACGGCACGCCGGCGGTGATCCAGAGCCGCGCCATCGACGAGACCGGCTACGTGCAGCCGACATTGGCCGAGCTGGTGGCGGTGCGCGGGCTCAACTCGTTCTATCATAACAACGCGATCTGGCCGTGGCGGATCGATGCCAATGGCGAGGTGAGCAATGCGCAGGGGTAACTTCGGTGTCGCGCTGCTCGCCGCCGCGTTGGCGATGCCCGCCGCTACGCAGGCCGCGGAGCGCTACGGGATCGGGCGCGCGGCGACGCCGGCGGAGATCGCCGGCTGGGACATCGACATCGGCCGCGACGGCGCCAATCTGCCGCCGGGCAGCGGCAGCGTTGCACGCGGCCGCGTCGTGTTCGGCGAGCAATGCGCATCGTGTCATGGCGATCGCGGGCAGGGCGGCATCGGCGACCGTCTGGTCGGCGGACAGGGCACGCTCGCGAGCCCGAAGCCGATCCGCACCATCGGCAGCTACTGGCCCTACGCCTCGACGCTGTTCGACTATGTCAGGCGCGCGATGCCGCAGAACGCGCCGCAGTCGCTGAGCAACGAGGATGTCTACGCGGTATCGGCCTATCTGCTCAGCCTCAACGGCATCGTGCCTGATAATGCCGTGCTCGATGCGAGGTCGCTCGGCGCGATCAAAATGCCGAACCGCGACGGCTTCGTCGCCGACCCGCGGCCCGACGTGCATAACCATTGAAGCGACGCCGGACGGGTGCGCCGTCCTGCCGGGCGGCCTGCCGCCTCGCAGCATTGTGACCGGCTCCGCCGCTGCGTTCGCGTGGTGTCCTCCCCACATCAGCGGGGGACGCAGGGGCGACGCCGCTGTCCCCGGGCAATTTTCAATTGATCGTTCGGAGATATCATATGGCCGGCTTCAAGGCTGTTGCAGCAGCTGCGCTGCTCGTGGGAATGACGTTTGCTCCTGCCATGGCCCAGCTTTCGGAGCCGGCGCTGTTTGACGCGCAGAATCCGGGACGCAGCGCGATCGACGGCGGCAGGCTGACGCCGTGGGGCGAGGCCCGCCAGGCCGGGCAGCGCGGCATTCCAGCCGACGCCTATAACGCCGTGCCGCCGGCGGCTCCGTCCGCCTGCGCCCGCTACCGTTCGTTCGATCCGGCGTCGGGCACCTTCCTCGGCCGCGACGGCCGCCGCCACGCCTGTCAGTAACGCTATTGCCGGTGGATAAGGGCGTTCGCGCAGCGGCTTTTGCCGGGCGCCTGAACGCTCGGGCGCCTCGCGCGTTATAGTTGCTCGCCGCATCCAGCCCGCCGGGCCTGCGGCGGAGGGCAGCTCCGTGACCGACGCCTCGACAGGGTCCTTGGCCAGTTTCTGGGAGCGCAAGTCGACCGCCGACCTGCTGCGGGAGGCGGCGCGCGCCGAAGGCGATGCGGCGACGCCGCTGTTCAGGCGCTCGCTCTCGGCGCTGCAACTGGTGACGCTCGGCATCGGCGGCATCATCGGAGCCGGCATTTTTGTGCTGACCGGGCACGCCGCCGCGGCCAATGCCGGTCCTGCGGTCACGCTCTCCTTCATGCTCGGCGCCGTCGCCTGCGCATTGGCCGGGCTGTGCTACGCCGAGATGTCGTCGACGGTGCCGATCTGCGGCAGCGCCTACACCTATGCCTATGCGACGCTGGGCGAATTGATCGCCTGGATCATCGGCTGGGACCTGATCCTCGAATACGCGGTCGGCGCGATCGCGGTCTCGGTCGGCTGGTCCGGCTATTTCGTCAGTTTCATGCGCGATTTCGGCCTCAATTTGCCGTCGCAATTCACCTCGGCGCCGCTGGCCTACGACGCCAACACCGGCGCGTGGTCGTCGACCGGCGCGGTCATCAACATCCCGGCGATGGCCGTCATCGTCTGCATCACCACGCTGCTGGTGATCGGTATCCGCGAGTCGGCGCGCTTCACCAGCTTCGTCGTCGCGGTCAAGCTCGCCGTGATCGCGCTGTTTCTTGCCGCCGCCGCATCCTCGGTAACGCTGGCGAACTGGGTGACGCCGAGCAATCCCGACGGCCTGCTGATCCCGCCCAATGCCGGCACCGGCGTCTATGGCTGGTCCGGCGTGATTCGCGGCGCCGCCGTGGTGTTCTTCGCCTATATCGGCTTCGACGCGATCTCGACCGCCGCGCAGGAGGCAAAGCGGCCCGAGCGCGACATGCCGATCGGCATTCTCGGTTCGCTGGTGATCTGCGCCGCGCTCTATGTCGCGGTCGGATTCGTGCTGACCGGAATCGTGCCCTATGACCGGCTCAGCGTGCCCGATCCGATCGCGGTCGGCATCGACGCCATCGGCATCGGCTGGCTCGGCCCCTTCATCAAGCTCGGCATCCTGTTCGGGCTGACCTCGGTGATCCTGATCATGCTGCTGGCGCAGCCGCGGATCTTCCGCGCCATGGCGCATGACGGATTGCTGCCGGCCGTTGCCGCCAGAATCCATCCGCGTTTCCAGACGCCCTATGTCTCGACGATTTTCTCCGGCGCCGTCGCCGCTGTGCTCGCCGGGCTGCTGCCGATCGGGCTGGTCGGCGAGCTCGTCTCGATCGGCACGCTGTTCGCGTTCGCGGTGGTCTCGATCGGGACATTGGTGCTGCGGCTGCGCGATCCCGATCTGCCGCGCCCGTTCCGCGCGCCGGCGATCTGGCTGGTGGCGCCGGCCGCGGCCGCGACCTCGCTGTTCCTGATGCTCGGCCTGCCGCTCGACACCTGGATCAGGCTTGCGGTGTGGCTGGCGGTCGGCCTCGTGATCTATGCGGTGTACGGAAGGCGCCACAGCCGGCTGCGGGCGAGGGGCGGGGTGTAGGTCGCGAGTCGTACCGTTAGTCCCGTCATCCCCGCGCAAAGGCTTGGCCTTTGTCGCTGGAGGTGCGAGCCTCTTCGGCGAGCCTCGAAGGATCGACGGCCACCAGCGGGGCCGATTCATCCTTCGAGGCTCGCCCAGCAGCGCAATTGCGCTGCAAGGCTCGCGCCTCAGGATGACGGTGATGGGTTTGAGCGTGCATTCTCATTCTCGCGACACGATCTGCCCGAGCTTTGCCATTCGTTCCGCCCTCTGAAAACAGAGGGCGCAGGGAATGCCGGGTGCGCGCTGCACCCGCGGTCTCGCGTGCAAGGGTAGAGAAGAGAAGCGCACACGAGCATACAGGTTCAGCGGGAGACACTCCGGCATTCCCTGCGCAATGGTTTTACGGCTTATACGTGCTCACCCCGGCGAGACTGGGCTTTGTTGTCACCGTCACTCGCGAAGACGCTTTTTTGCGTCCTGTGAGGAGACACCTGCCACGAGGGCGTCAGGCCTGCACGACTTCACCGTCCGCTTCGGCACGTTCGTCTCGCGCGCCGCAGCGGCCACCGCATCTCACCGCAACACTTGTGACGACTCGCGAAGCGCCCCTCGATCGGATGAGATGGGCGGATCATAGGATAATTTTCCGTTCGTGTAAACAGAATTATTTTGGACGCGAGGTCTTGACAGGTTTTTCGGGCTGAGTTGCCCGTCGGGTTATAGTGTCGCAGATGTGAACCCGGGGACGGCTGGAGGGGACAGAGCGTTTGTTGGTAAGCTCAACGGCGAGAACCGAATCTTGAGGATCCGAACATGAACCGCCCGTTACTTGTCCTGCTGACCGCGGCTGCCATCTCGGTCACGGCCGTCTCAGCCGCGTCCGCAGGACCGCGGCACCGTCACCACGACCGCAACTGGTCGGCATACGTCCCGAACGACCGCTATTGCCTGCAGGGCCGCATCTGGGGCTATCCCGGTAACTGCCAGTTCGCGACCTACGAGCAATGTGTAGTGACGGCGTCGGGCACCGACGCCTATTGCGGCATCAACCCGCAATACTACGCCGTCGCGCGACAGGGCTATTACCGCTGAACCTGCGCCGGGCGCAGCGACCGCGACCCAGAACATCACAGCGCAGTGACCACTAGACTGTCGTCGATGCGAGGGCGATCTGGAAGAACTCCACGCCGCTCTCGCTCCTGACCGAAATGAAATTCTCGCCGTTCCTATCCCCGCAAGGCGCGGCAAGCCGTGCTCCGTCCGGCGAAGACCTGCATTTACAATGCGATACGCGGCTGAGGAACACCGTCCGCACTCGCGGACTTGCCTCATATCGCCCGACGACAGCCAGTGGGCACTGGTGGACAGATAGCGTCGATCGTCCGCCCTTGTGAAGCTGGGACCGCTCGTTTGGCCTGTCCTGGCCGGAATTTTCAGGGAACGGGACGATGGCCAACCATCTGGCGGATGCCTTGGTGAGAAAGATAACGGTCTCGAACAGGCTCGATCAGGAAGACATCGGCATGCTCGAAAAGCTGCCGATCGAACGACGCATGGTCGGGCCGCGCGAAATTGTCGTCAGGGACGGGGAAAGGCCGACACAGTGCTGCCTCGTCGCCGAAGGCTTCATGTTCCGGGCCAAGACCACGTTCGATGGACAGCGACAGATCCTGTCGCTGCACGTTCCCGGCGAGATTCCCGATCTGCAAAGCCTTCACCTCGGCATCATGGATCACGATCTGGTCACGCTGACCGCGTGCACGCTTGGCTTCGTCCCACATGACGCGCTGAAGCGCGTGAATAAGGTGCACCCCAACGTGGCGGCGGCGCTCTGGCGGGAGACGCTGATCGACGCGGCCATTTTCAGGGAGTGGATCGTCAATGTCGGCCGGCGGACCGGGCTGGCGCGTATGGCGCACCTGCTGTCGGAACTGCGGCGGCGGCTCGAGGTCATCGGCCGTGCGCCGAATGGCTCGTTCCGGCTTCCGATCACGCAGGCGGAGTTGGGAGACTGCCTGGCGATGTCGACGGTGCACGTCAACCGGGTGCTGCAGGAGCTTCGCCGCGAAGGATTGCTCGAGGTCGAGCGCTCCGCGTTCCAGCTGCTCGACCAGCCGAGGCTGGAGGAACTCGGGCAGTTCGACCCGCATTATCTCCATCTGGGTCCGGCGGCCTAGGGACTGACTGTGCCAAAATTCTTCTTTGACCTCCATGAGAGCGGACGCGTCCTCCGGGACGAGGACGGCATCGAGCTGGCCGACGAGCGGTCGGCCGAGCTGCAGGCCCGGCGCACTGCATGCGACGTCACCAAGGACAGTTTTGAGCAGGGCGACACCACGGTGAGGGTTCTCGTGCGCGACGAGCAGGGCGCGGTGCTGGCGGTCGAGGTCAGCGCAAAGGTCCGCAGCGGGAGCTAGGGCGTGGACCGCGCACGACGGCGATCAGCCTTGACGTCTGGCGCGATACCAAAGCAGACCGAGCAAAGAAATCGCCACAGCGACAAGATAACCGCTCAAAAATTGATGTGCGAGAAAAGAGCCATATCCGGCCATCGGACTATCATCATGGATTGGCCCGATGACGCGGCGATAGGTCCAGCCGCCGGCTAGCGCGAACCCCAGAAGAACAAGGCAACCGGCTGCCCACCGCACCGAGCCAAAGATCACCAGAAGCGTTACCGCGCAGACGATCAGAACTGCGAACAAAAGGAAAAACACTTCGTAATCGCTCCCGTTTTTCGATCGTCAAACAGGCTTTCAGCTATGGTACAGAAGTGGAAATCTGCCCTTCAGTAAGCGGCGGACGTCACGTCTGGGCTCCCACCACCGCGACCCGGGTCAGATCACCGATCTCAAGTGCTGAGCCCGCATGGCATGACCTCGTACCGGACTCAGTCTTCGCCGAAGAAGCGACGGCGCGCGGCTTCGTCGTTCGGCGCATCGGGACCCAACCCCAGGAAATCCGGCCAACGCCGGGGGTCGCGTCGAAGCAGGTCGCGCACGCGCGTACGACGTGCTTCCGCCACGGGCCCTGATGCATAGCTCAAGTTGCGATTCCATGAAAGGATCCGATGCAACGCGCCGAAGTAGCGGTCATGCTCGTCCGCATAAGCTTCCGCCGCAGCGCACCAGTCGGGATTTGCGGCGATGTTATCTCGCAGAGTCCGAACATCGCGCAGAGTTAGGGAAAGGCCGCAGCCATAGCATGGGTCGCTGGCCGCCGCCGCGTCGCCAATCAGCACTATGCCGTCGCAGTAGGGGTGCTCGACCCACTGGTCAGCAACGTTGAAGGAGGCCAGCGGGCCGACTGTCCTGGCGTGCTTCAGCCAAATCGGCGGCGCGCCCGTCGCGAGACACGCATCCAGAAATGTCTGGGCATGTCGTTCGCCGCTCAACGGAGCCCCGTCGGTAGCGCGCGAAACGAAGTAAGATCGGAAGCTTCTTCCGCCGATCGGAAAGATTAGCACCTTGCGACCCGACACCGGTTCTTCGAGCGAATGAACGGAGCTCTCGTCCAGATCGAGATCTGCGTGCAGCACCCCGGAGATGCGGAGCAGGTCAGGATCCTTCTGAACCCGAAATCCTCCCCAAACTCGCATACGCGAGTTGCGTCCGTCAGCCCCGACAGCAAGGTGGACTTGAAGCGACTGCTCCCTCCCTCCGATCTGCACCGTCAACTCTGGCCTTTGGCCCGGAGCGACGCGCACGACCAGGGACGGGCGCCAGACGACCGCGCCGGCCTCCGATGCCGCGCGCAGCAAACGCTCCTGCATGGCCGGATGATAGAACGTCACGCATCCCCGTTTTCCCGGCGTCGTCGCGGGCAAGTCGCGCCGCACGGGTGTCGAAGCCGGGTTATGCCGCGTCCAATAAGGGACCTCCTGTCCACAGCCGTCGGTCAGTAGCTCGAGAATGGAAAGGGCTTGCGCCTCGGCAGCGCCCCACGGGTGCATGCCCTCACCACGCACCCGATCGCGGAACATTGAGTCTCGTTCCAGAATCAGCACCCGGATGCCGCGTTTTGCCAGAGCTAGCCCGAGCGCTGCCCCGGAAAGACTGCCACCGACGATCGCCACCTCGAAATCGGTGTTCATCCTATGCTCGCGAATCCGGTCACGATCTCGATCAGACTAACGGCCTGATATTTTGATTCATGCGGAAGAAGTTTTTGGGGTCATACTTGCTCTTCAGCTCGCGAAGGCGCCGGTAGTTCGCTCCGTAGGCGGCGGGAACGGGATCTCCGCCTTCATCGTCCCCGAGATAGTTGACATATCTGCCGGCCGCAGCGAACGGCGCCATCCGCGCATAGGTATCGCGGGCCCAGGCGATGCAACGATCGGTCATCGCGGCATCCAGCCATTGAGTCAGGATCAGGAAGTTGTAGCCCTCCTGCCGATGCGGAAATGCCGTTTCCTCGATTCCGACGCGAACCGCCGCCCCGTGGACATGCTCCACGACGAACTGGCCCATCGGGGTCGGGCAGCGCGCAAAGCATTCGATCATTGTCCGGATGGCGTCGTCGGAGAGATCTCGCAGGAACGTCGATTTCCAGTAGTTGAATGCACCTTTGGGATAGCCCGCATCCAGCATGCTGTTGAGATCGCAGTACGGCATCGGGCCGATCCCGTCCAATGCGGGCGTGCCCAATTGCCTGAGCGGACGCATCGCCAGTTCGCCGGCTGCGAGCGGGCCACAATGACACGTCACCATCGCCGCCAATTTCACGCCCGAGCCATCGGGAGCATGGGCCAGCGTGGCGAACAGAATTTGCTCGTCTGAAAGCGACGACGTGCGTTCGCGGAACAGCGACAACACATCACGGCTGCGATCGAACGGGTATGCGATCAGACCGCCTGTAATGGTGGGCCCCACCGCGTGAAGCTGGTATTCGAGCGTGGTGGCGATGCCGAAATTGCCGCCGCCGCCGCGCGCAGCCCAGAACAGGTCCGGCTCATCCGTCTTGCTGGCGCGTATCAACTCGCCCTGGGCATTGACCAGTTCGAGCGACACAAGATTGTCGAGCACAAGGCCGTATTTTCCCATCAGCCAGCCGAGACCGCCGCCAAGCGTCAGTCCGGCGATTCCGGTGCTCGAAACGACGCCGCCCGTGACCGCCAGGCCATGCTTCTGCGTCTCGCGATCGAGCTCCGCCCAGGTGACACCGCCCTGTGCGCGCACCGTTCTGCGTTCCGGGTCGACCTCGATGCGCTTCATTGCTGAAAGGTCGATCATCACGCCGCCGTCGATCGTTGCCCGGCCAGCGACGTTGTGACCGCCGCCACGGACCGCGACCTCGAGTCCCAGTCGCTGCGCGAGCCTGACCGCATCGGCGACATCCGATGCATCCCGGCATTGTGCGATGAGCGCGGGCTTCTTGTTGATCAGCCCGTTGTGAACCCGTCTTGCCTCGTCGTAACCCGCATCGCCCGGCTGCATGAGCGTGCCGCCAAATTTGTTGCCAAGCTCAGCCGCCTCAGCGGCAATCGATCGGAGTGCGGTCATGGTGGGCTACCCTCGTTGTGCCTCGCCATCACTCACACCTTGCCGGCGCGGAAGGCAAACTCAAAGAATTGAGCTTGAAGATGAATACAATTCATCTAGGCTGAGGCATGAACAAGCTGCCGCCGCTGATCGAACTGCGCGCGTTTGAGGCCGCCGCGCGGCACCTCAGCTTCAAGAAGGCTGCGGCCGAACTCGGCGTCACCCCGACGGCGATCAGCCATCAGATCAGGTTGTTGGAGCAGTATTGCGGAAAGGCATTGTTCCGGCGCATGCCACGACCGATGTCGTTGACGGAGGCGGGCGCCCGGCTGTTTCCCGTGGTGCGCGACGGCCTTGAAGCCTTTGCCACCGCGCTCGGCGCGATCAGGCGCAAGGACGATCGGCAGGCCCTTCGCATCACGACGACGAACGCTTTTGCCGCGCGATGGCTGGTGCCCCGCCTGCCGCATTGGAGAAAGCAGCATCCTCAGGCACCGCTCGATATCACCGGCACCGACAGCGTTCTCGACTTGCCGGCGGGCGATGCCGATGTGGCGATCCGCTATGCGACCTCGCGCCAGGTGCCGCGAGAGGGCATCGTCGAAGAGTTCTTGAGCGACACCTATTGGCCGGTGTGCAGCCCTGCGCTACTTCCTGCCGGAGGCAGCCTGAAGAGTGCGGCCGATCTTCGAAACCATGTCCTCGTTCATTCCTATTGGTTTCCATCTGACATCGATCCGCCGAGCTGGCAGCGGTGGCTCGCCGTCGCGCGGCGCAAATGGCGCAATCTGCCCGAGTTCACGGACATGCAACATCTGAGTTTCCGTGAGGAGCTTCACGCCATCGAAGCGGTCGTCGCAGGCCAAGGCGTCGGGATTTTCAGCGATGTGCTCGTGGCTCCCGAACTGGCGTCCGGCGCGCTGGTAAAGGCGTTTGACCTCAGTCTACCCGGATATCGGTTCTACGTCGTCCGCAGGCCAGGCCATCCCCGCGAGCGGATCATTCGCGCATTCTCCGCCTGGCTGCTTTCGGTTCGATAAACGCGGATTGACGGCGCGCGCCAGCGGCGCAGAGGCAGGCGAGACCCCGAGCGGTAGGCGGGCGTCGCACGCGCTGAACGTCGGCTTCGCCTATAGTGCGCGCGCGTGCGGCCTGCTAAACCTACGCGCTCAAAGTGCAACCTAGGCCGCGACACGTCGGCGTTCCCGGGGGTAAGTCCATGCAAAAATCAACGATGCGCGTGCGGTGGATCGCCGCCGCGATTGTAGCGATCGGTACCGTGGCCACAGCGCCGCTGCGCGCCGCCTCGGTGGCGCCGGTCGCCGCCGAGAACGGCATGGTGGTGTCGGCCCAGCACCTCGCCACCCAGGTCGGCGTCGATGTGTTGAAGCGCGGCGGCAACGCCGTCGATGCGGCGGTCGCGGTCGGCTACGCGCTAGCCGTCGCGTATCCGGCGGCCGGCAATCTCGGGGGCGGCGGCTTCATGACCATCGAGCTCGCCGACGGCCGCAAGACTTTCCTCGATTTCCGCGAGACCGCGCCGAAGGGCGCCACCGCCAACATGTATCTCGACAAGGACGGCAACGTCATCAAGGGCCTCTCGACCAAGGGCCATCTCGCCGTCGGCGTACCCGGCTCGGTGGCCGGGATGGAATACGCGCGCGAGAAATACGGCACCATGAAGCGCGCCGACCTGATCGCGCCCGCGCTGCAGCTCGCCGAGGACGGTTTCGTGCTCGACCAGGGCGACATCGAGATGCTGCATTCGACGACCAATGATTTTCGCGAGGACCCGGCCTCGGCTGCGATCTTCCTCAACAACAACGGCAAGCCGTTCCAGGTCGGCGAGCGGCTGACGCAGCATGAGCTTGCCGAAACGCTGCGCGAGATCTCGAAGCGCGGCAGCGATGGCTTCTACAAGGGCTGGGTCGGCGCTGCGATCGTGGCCTCCAACCAGGCCGGCAAGGGCCTGCTCACGCAGGAGGATCTCGACAATTACAAGGTCCGCGAGCTGGCGCCGGTCGAATGCGACTATCGCGGCTATCACGTGGTCTCGGCGCCGCCGCCGAGCTCCGGCGGCGTGGTGATCTGTGAAGTTCTGAACATTCTGGAAGGCTATCCGCTGCGCGAGCTCGGCTATCACTCGGCCGAGGCCGTGCACTACCAGATCGAGGCGATGCGTCACGCCTATGTCGACCGCAACAGCTATCTCGGCGACCCCGACTTCGTGAAGAACCCGCTCGAGCGCCTGCTCGACAAGAGCTACGCCGCAAAGATCCGCGCCGCGATCGACCCGGCCAAGGCCGGCGTGTCGAAGGATATCAAGCCGGGCGTGCCGCCGCACGAGGGCAGCAACACCACGCATTATTCGATCGCCGACAAGGACGGCAACGCGGTGTCGGTGACCTACACGCTGAACGACTGGTTCGGCGCCAAGGTGACGGCGGCCAAGACCGGCGTGCTGCTGAACGACGAGATGGACGATTTCACCGCCAAGGTCGGCGTGCCGAACCTCTATGGCCTGGTGCAGGGCGAGTCCAATTCGATCGCGCCGGGCAAGCGTCCGCTGTCCTCGATGAGCCCGACCATCGTCTCCAGGGACGGCAAGCCGGTGATGGTGATCGGCACGCCCGGCGGCAGCCGCATCATCACCGCGGTGCTGCTGACCATGATCAACGCCATCGATTACGGCATGAACGCGCAGGAGGCCGTCGACATGCCGCGCTTCCACCAGCAGTGGCTGCCCGAGGCGACCAATCTCGAGAATTTTACGCTGTCGCCGGACACGCGGAAGATTCTGGAGGGCATGGGCCACAAATTCGGGCCGCCGCAGCCGGCCAACCATCTCGCCGTCATCATCATCGGCGCGCCGTCGCTGGGCGGCAAGCCGGTCGGCAACAACCGCTTCTACGGCGCCAACGACCCGCGCCGCAATTCGGGACTGGCCGCAGGGTATTGAGCGGTGCGTTGAGTGCCGTAGCCCGCATGAGCGAAGCGATATGCGGGGACCGAGTCCCGGATATCGCTGCGCTCATCCGGGCTACGAGACCGCGTCCGTGTGGCCTCAGGCGACCTGCGACGACCCGCCGGCGGCGGCTTCGTCGGCGGTGAGCAGCAGCCGCCGGCGAATCGCGTCCTCGACCAGCGCGAGCGATTGTCTGGCTTCGCGGGCGTCGGCCTCGGCGGCCTGGGCGCGGAATTCGATCGCCTCGAGCTGCTCCTGCTGGACCTCGATGCGTTGCCGGGCCTCTTCAAGCGCGCGCGAGGCGTCGCGCAGCTTGCGTTCGGTGGCGTTGATGATTTCGATCTGGGCCCGCTCGGCGGCCTCGGCGCGCGCTTCGCCGGCACGGGCCCTGTCCTCGATGCTGCGGAACAAATCCGCCGCCTGATAGACGAGATCGAGAGCCTGGACGCCGGCATTGGGAGCGGGCGGTCGTGGAAATCCGAGGATATTTTCAGTGGTCGAAAATGGCCGTCTAAAACCGCGCAGTGCCATTCAAGTCAGCCCTCGCGAGTCGATTGCGTGATAACAACTTGCAGTAGTTATAGTTAACAAAAAGTTAACGCCGCAATTTCCGCAGCAATATCCACTGCTTTGTGGATGTTACGTTGAGTCGCATCCCGTAGAAGCCCGGATCGGTGGCTGGTTTTGCTGCGGCTCAGAGCGGGAGGGCGGGCACGGACTCCGCTCCCCGCTGGCGCAGGCCCGGTGGTTGAGGCTGGAGATTCCGGCCGCGCGGAGCCATCGCCTGTTGCGGCCCATTGCGCTGATTTGGACGCCGCGCCCGAGCCGCGCTCTATGGCATTAGTTTGACGTTTGGGCCTCTATAATTCTCCCGCGTCGAATTGCAGGTCCGGGAGGCGACCGATATACCGGACCGCCTGTGTGGCAGCGCAACGGGCTCAGAACGAGCCACGTATTCGCCACGGAAAATCTGGTCGATGAGATTTCTGTTACGGTTCTTCGGATTCCTGTTCACCGCGGGGTCCATCCTGTTCCTGGCTGGCCTAGCCGCAGTGGCAGGGGCGTTCTGGCACTTTTCCAAGGACCTGCCGGACTATTCGCAGCTCCAGAACTACGAGCCGCCGGTGATGACCCGCATCCACGCGGCCGACGGCGCGCTGCTCGGCGAATATGCCAAGGAACGCCGGCTCTATCTGCCGATCCAGGCGGTGCCGAAGCTCGTGATCAACGCGTTCCTCGCCGCCGAGGACAAGAATTTCTATGAGCACGGCGGCGTCGATTATACCGGCATGGCCCGCGCCGGCGTCGCCTACATCCAGAATTTCGGTTCCAACCGCCGTCCGCAGGGCGCCTCGACCATCACCCAGCAGGTCGCCAAGAACTTTCTCTTGACCAACGAGGTGTCGTTCACCCGGAAGATCAAGGAAGCCCTGGTCGCGATGCGAATCGAAAAGGCCTATTCCAAGGACAAGATCCTCGAGCTCTATCTCAACGAGATCTATCTCGGCCTCGGCGCCTACGGTATCGCGGCCGCCTCGCTGGTGTATTTCGACAAGTCGGTCAACGAGCTCTCGGTCTCGGAGGCCGCGTATCTGGCAGCGCTGCCGAAAATGCCGGCGAGCCTGCATCCGGTGCGCAACCGCGCCCGCGCCATCGAGCGGCGCAACTACGTGATCGACCGCCTGCAGGAGAACGGCTGGATCACCCAGGCCGACGCCGAGAAGGCGCGCAAGGAACCGCTGACCGTCACCAACCGCTCCAACGGCGCGCACACCTTTGCCGGCGAATATTTCTCGGAAGAGGTCCGTCGCGACCTGTTCGATCGCTACGGCGAGAAGAAGCTGTATGAAGGCGGCCTGTCGGTGCGCACCACGCTCGATCCCAAGGTGCAGGTGATGGCGCGCAAGGCGATGGTGACCGGGCTCGTGAACTATGACGAGCAGCAGGGCTATCGCGGCGCGATCCAGAAGCTCGACATCACCGGCGATTGGGGCGTGCCGCTCGCCGAGATCAAGTCGCTGTCGGACATCTCGCCGTGGCGGATGGCGGTGGTGCTGGAGAGCAACGACCAGTCGGCGCGGATCGGCTTCCAGCCCGGCCGCGAGCTCGGCGGCGCCGTCAGCAAGCAGCGCGACACCGGCATCGTCACGCTCGAGGGCGTGCGCTGGGCGAGGGCGCTCTCCGGGCCGTACAAGGGCAAGAACCCGAGCTCGGTGGCGCAGGTGCTGCAGCCCGGCGACGTGATCTACGCCGACCCGCTCTACAACAAGGACGGCCAGCGCGTCGAAGGCCAGTATCGGCTGCGGCAGATTCCCGAATTGTCGGGCGCGATGGTGGCGATGGATCCGCGCACCGGCCGCGTGCTGGCGATGGTCGGCGGCTTCTCGTTCGACCAGAGCCAGTTCAACCGCGCCACCCAAGCCTACCGGCAGCCGGGCTCGACGTTCAAGCCGATCGTCTATTCGGCGGCGCTGGACAATGGCTACACGGGTTCGAGCGTGCTGGTCGACGGGCCGATCGAAATCGACCAGGGGCAGGGCAACATCTGGCGTCCGGAAAACTTCGATGCCGGCAAGTATATGGGGCCGATGACCTTGCGCAACGCGCTGCGGCTGTCGCGCAACACCGTGACGGTGCGGCTGGCGCAGGAGATCGGCATGCCCCTGATCGGCGAATACGCCCGGCGTTACGGCGTCTATGACGAGCTGCCGAATTATCTGTCCTATTCGCTCGGCGCCGGCGAGACCACGGTGATGCGCATGGTCACGGCGTATTCGATGATCGCCAATGGCGGCGGCCGGGTGAAGGCGACCCTGATCGACCGCATCCAGGACCGTTACGGCCACACCATCTTCAAGCACGACCAGCGCGAATGCCGCGGCTGCGACGCGCCGGAGGGCTGGAAGAACCAGGCCGAGCCGCAGCTGGTCGACCATCGCGACCAGGTGCTCGATCCCATGAGCGCCTACCAGATCACCTCGCTGATGGAGGGCGTGGTGCAGGCCGGCACCGGTACCGCGCTGAAGGCGGTCGGCAAGCCGATCGCCGGCAAGACCGGCACCTCCAACGAGGCCAAGGATCTGTGGTTCGTCGGCTTCTCGCCTGACCTCGTGGTCGGCCTCTATGTCGGCTACGACAAGCCGCGCTCGCTCGGCCGCAACGCCCAGGCCGGCCACACCGCAGCGCCGATCGCCCGCGACTTCATGAAGCTCGCGCTGGCCGACAAGCCCGCAACCCCGTTCAAGCAGCCGGCCGGCATCCGCCTCGTCCTGGTCGACGCCAAGACCGGCCTGCGCGCGGCTGCCGGTCAGAAGGGCGTGGTGCTCGAAGCGTTCAAGCCGGGCAGCGCGCCGCCGGCCTACGACCCGACGCTGGTCGCCGGCACCGATGTGATCGACGGCACCCAGCAGCCGCCGCCGGATTCGGGGCAGGCGGTGATGCGGTCGGGCACCGGCGGGCTGTACTGAGCCGGGGCAGCGAGCGCCGGCTGGCTCGATCCATTCAGTCTCGCGCACCGCCCGCGGCAACGTTGGCGGTGCGGCGCTTTGTCAGGCCGCTTGAACGTGCCGCTTGCGCGACCGACCTAATGGATGGAAGCGCATCGAAGTGGCGTTTGCTGCGGGTCACGAATGCTCAAGGTGCTGAAGGTGCTGAAGGTCGCCGTCCACATCGTGTGGGCGATTGCCGTGATCTCGTTCGCTACCCTGGTCGGCGCGAGCTATGGATGGGCGCATCACGGCTGGATCGGCGCGGTTGCGCTCGGCACCGTAGGGTTTTGCGCCGGGGCATTGCTTGCCACAGATCTTTCCGTGCTGCTTGAATTCCTTTGTGCGGGTCTCTGACGCCGCGACCGGGGAGCCGGGCCGCATCCCCACACGCCGCACCGGCCGCGATTTTCACGCCCATTCGCCGCCAACAATGCTTGCCAAGCGTGGGACCAAGCAGGTAGAAGGTCGCTCTCGCGCGGACCGCTGATTTGGCAGGCGAACCCGCTGTACCGAGATGTCCAGACATCCAGCTAAGCTGTTGATATCAGGGCCTTTCTTGGGGAATGGTGTAACGGTAGCCTAATGAGTTCTGGGCTATCCCGTTGAAATTCCTCGACCGGTTTTGCAATGGACCCGTTTTTCGATCCGCTTGTTTCCGGCCAGTTCCCGGTCATTTGCAAAACCACCGGGCGCCGCTGACGTGGCCGGATCCTACCCCGTCAAGATCACCTTCGGCGAGATGCGCGAGCAGGGCCATCGCGGCATCATCGTCTATTGCCGGGACTTCGCCTGCAGCCACAATGTCACGATGAGCGCCGACCGCTGGCCGGACCACGTCCGGCTATCGGATGTCGAGCCCAGCTTCACCTGCAGCGCATGCGGCAAGAAGGGCGGCGAGATCAGGTCCGATCCTGTCACCTATGTGCGGCCGGCACGGTACCGGCCATGAGCCGCAAGCCGACGCCTCCATTGAGCCGAAAGCCGCTCGAGATCCCGCCTGAGGTCGCCCGACAGTTCATCGCCGAGATGCAGGCCTACCACGCCGAGTATGATGTAACACGGCGTGAGGAGATCGCTGCGCGCGCCAGGCACATGCTGCTCGAGCACATGCCGAAGGGATCGAAGCTGCGCCTGACCGAGGTCCAGGAGCTGTTCGACCAGATGCGGAAGCAGTCGTGACGGGATTCCTGTTGCGTGCGCGGCAGCATCTGCCGTAGGAACCGGTTACGCAACCTCTGGTCTCTCGAAAACCACCGAACCTGATGTGATACTCCCCTCCGCTCGCGGAGCGCGGCTTGATATCCGCCCCCGCGAGATAAGGCAGCAGAGCTCAACTGCCGGCATAGGCCGGGCGGCCCCACGAATAACCGCTAGTAGCAGCGCAGGGTCGCTCCCTGCGTGGCGGCAATAACGGGGGTCAGCAAGCTCTGCTGCTGAATATCAACCGCCCGGCACCAGCCGTGCCCAGCCAAGCAGCGAGGAGGGCTGCCGCCGGTGCTGACCAAGTCCAGGCTCTACCACGTCACGCGCCTCTGGGTCGAGCTCACGCGCCAGTTGCATAGGACCGTGGCGCCGGAGATGCAGCATCAGTTCGGATCGCGCATCGGGCTGCTGCTGATCGGCGCGGCAGTCTACATCAGCACGGTCGAGGGCAGGCCGATGACGGCCAGCGGGCTCGCGGCCTTTGTCGGCATGCCGCGCGCGACCCTCATCCGCCGCCTCGCGCGACTGCGTAGGCTCGGCATCGTCGACAAGGTCGGCGGCACCTACCGGACGACGGCAAAGCGGCTCGACCAACTGTCCCGAAATGATCAAGCTGCACCTCTCGTCAGGCTGGTGCGCGCAACTCATGAGAAGCTGCGATGATGATGCTTCGCCTTTCGTCGCGTCCATTTTGGACACCAAGACTGTTGTCGACCTCAGCGTGCATGTGTTGAGATGAACGCGCACAGACCGAAACGCGGATGGCGACAATTTTTCAAGGTCTGATGCGCGTGCGGCAGTATTTCAGAAAACAGTACGGGGTTTTGCAATGACGCAGGGCGGAGACCAACGTGATCTGAGCATCGATTTCGACACCGAGGCGAGGATCATCGCCAAGAACGAGACGCACACCGTGCTGGCGGTGCGCGTGGAGAATGCCGTCTTCACACGGAATGCCGTCCTGATGGCGGCGCTCGCGAACATCATCCTGCTCGGCGAGCCCGACCCGAACACGCCTCCCGGCATGGCCTGAGAAACGCAAAAAGCGCCCCGCCGGCCGGAGCCGAGCGGGGCGCCACAATCGCAGTGCGGATGAAGCTCTAGCTTCTGTGTTCCGATCTCGCTTCCTTGATGTCTTCCTTCATCTCGGTCTTGAACTCGCGAATCTCGGTCTTGAGCTCGGCAAAACCAGCCTTCAGGTCGGAGCCGATCTGACCGATTGCCCGCTCGAATTCCGGCTTCTGCACGTAGTATTGCAAGCCAAACTTCTCGACCCGATGGACGTCCTTCTCCACGGTCTCCGTGAATCCTCGCAGCGCGTTCGCGATTTCCCTGACGCGGTCATCGGATGCCCGGAACATGGCGTCCATGTCATCGCGAATGTTCGTCATGTCTGTATTCCGCGAAGTGACGGCGTCGGCGAGCGCTTTTTCAGTCTGACGACGGCTCTCGGCGATGGCGTTCGTTCTGGCAATCACCTCGTCCGCGATCTTGGATGAGGTGTCTTTCTCGATTTTGGAAACCGCGCGCGTTACCGAAACGATCACCGTTGCGCACGTCAGGAGAAATCCGCCGCCGGTGAGTGCCAGCATCGCCATCTGAAAATCGGTCATTAGCGACCTTCACCTTCCATCGTGCAAAGGCGCGGCGACGAGCCGCCACGGGCTCACTTCGGCTTGAACGCCGGGCACCCGAGCCGCTCGCCGTACTCATTGTGGCCGAGGATCGCTTTGGATGTGCCAGGCGTCAGGCGGTCGTCTTTGGAGACATAGATCGCCGACCAGCCCGTGCACACCGATCCGCCGCAGCCCGACAGGCTAATCGCGAGACCAGCGATCGCGAAGCCGGTCCTCAGCCTGCTTGTCAGAGAGATTTGAGACTTCACGGTCGACCTCCGTTCTCTTGGCCAGCGCATCGGCGTTGCGCCGGCGCTCCTCTTCCTCGGCATTAGCTCGTCCGCGGTAGCGTCCGCCGAGGAAGGCGAGCAGCGCGGCTCCGACCCCGATCAGCGCGACGCGCACAGGCGCCGGCAGTGCCGCCCAGATCGGCAGCAGGATCGGCGAGAAGAAGTAGAAGGTTGCGCCCGCGCCGGCGGCCGCGATCGTAAGCCACACCCAGAGCGGGATGTGGTCCACGATCCAGTTGAACCAGATACTCAGATCGATCGCGGCTGCCATCATGCCGGCCTCCTTACGCCGCGCTCTGCTTCCCAGCCGGAATCGGGGCAGGCGGGTTCACGCGGTCCTCGGTGTCGCCGGCCTGCCGGCCGGAGGTGGTCACCGTCCCGGGCGCGATGTTGCCGGTCTCGGAGCCTCGAGCCGTGGGGTCGACGTACTGCGCCTTGACCTCGTCGGGCACGATGTCGTTGTCGTTGACAGCAGGAGCGGGCGCGAGGTCGAGCGCATCGGTCAGTGCAGAATTCTTGCGCCGCGCGTACCAGGCCCATAGCAGGCCGCCGGCGGTCGCCAGCGCGCCGAGCACCATGATGGCAGTCAGCGCCTGGTCGACGAAGTGCGAGGCGCCCTGGAGCGGCTGCAGGGTGGACTGCACGGTGGTGAGCGTCGTGGTGACGGCGCCGCCGGCGGTCGTCGCGTCCGACGGAGCGGTGGACACCAGCGGCTGCGCGTCGACGATGGTCGCCTTCTTGTTCATGTTCGGCGACCATGCGACGGCAGGGCCGACGCTGCCCATGGCCCAGGCCTGGCCGATCTTCTGCAGCTGGGAGGTGCGGGAAAGCCATCCCTTGCCGAAATGATAGAAGGTCTTCAGCGAGCGGAGGAACGCATTGCGCCGCTCGACTACCTTTGCGATCAGGTCGTCGTGGTCCGGATAGTTGAGGATGGCCTGCAGGGTGACGTTGCCGAGCACGCCGTCGGCGGTGAGGCCGAGCGCGCGCTGGACCCATTTCACAGACTGCGACGGGCCCGAGTTGATGGCGCCGTCGGCTACGACGAGGTCGACGCCAGGCGGCAGCTCGTTGAAGCGGACCTTCTGGCCGTAGTTCTCCCAGTAGATCTCATCACGCTCCGCGTCCGTCATGGTGAAGACGTCGCGGTTCGGCTTGCCGTTCTTTCGCAGCCATGCGGAGAATTCCCGCTGGATAACGCCCTGGTTGGTGCGGCCGCCGGGGTCGACCGGATCATCGTCCTTGCCGCCCTCGAACTTCAGGTAGATTTTCATGGCGTCCTGCCACGAATGATCCTTGCCGAACTGATCGACCATCGCTCTTGCTCCCTGACAATAAAAAAGCCGCCTCGAGGGCGGCTGGTGCTGATGCGAATTTTCCGAATTCTATTCGTCGATCGCGGGATCGCCGACCTTGAACGGCTTGACCCCGTCGACGTCGGCCTTGCGCTCCTCGAGCGTGGTCGCAGCATCCTTGACCTGAAGCTTGCCGGCCTCGCGCGCAGCGACCATGTCGGTCGACAGCGTCGTGACCGACAGCTGCTCGCCGGGCTCGACCGACACCCCGTCGATCGGCAACGGCATGGTGGTCACGTTCTTGATGACGAACATGGGCATTTCTCCTTGTTCTGGTTCACACCGTCAGCTTCAGGGTGGTGATGCCGAAGCCCTGGGTGTCGAGGTCGAACGCTCCGCCGAAGACGTCATTCGTGGCGCCAGGGGGCGAGCCTGAGTACGCGTGGGTCGAGATGTAGTAGTCGGTCCCCGATACAGCGGAGAACGTGAACGACACCGTGCCCGTGCCGCCGATCGATCGCGGCGTGTAGTGGGCGACCGCCGTCAGAGACCCCAGGACGGAGCCGGTCCACACCGTGACACCGAGCTGCCGGTCACTCGGAGATGTGATGGCCTTAATTGTGCTGAGCGTGGCGTCGAGCGTGACGGTGACCGTACCCGTCACCGTCGAAGTGAACTTGTGCCACATGGAGTGGCCGTTCCGGTAGGTATAGGGGTCGTTGACCGATCCCGTAGTCGGCGCGGCCCACGGCGGGTCGTCCTCGGCCGCTTCTGTCGTGCCGTACCGCATGTCGACCTGGACGAGTTGGTCGAGTTCAATCAGCCGCGCCGAGGCGAAGCTGTCGTTCGTCGGCGTCGCTGTCTGCTTCGGCCACCAGTGAACCGCCGTCGACGGGTCGAGGCTTTCGCTGATTTCCGTAAGCCGCGTGTGGTTACGGGCGAAGGCATCCCAATGGATGTAGTTCTTGCCGTTGAAATAGCGGCCGCGGAAGCCGTAGAAGTCGAAGCCGTTCCAGATGATCTCGTCGACGAACGCTCCGCCGTCGGCCGAGCCGTCGCTGAGCTTCCGGCGAGCGATGTAGCGCCGGGGCGCGCGGACCGGGAAGTCTGTAAAATAGTTGTAGTTCGTGTGGTTGCAGAAGACGAAGAAGTGGGTGTCCGATCGCCACCCCCAGCCGCGCACCTGGCTGATGGCAACCACGTTGGGGTCATCGGTCAGGTTGACGACAGTCTCGCTGAAGCCTGACGAGAAGTCCCAGAGGGCAATGCGGTGCTTCTCGTAGGCGCGCCCCGTGCTGCCATTTTCCTCGGCACCGTAGAAGACGTCGCCGTGGCTGATCAGGGTTTCCGAATTCTTGAGCGTGAAGGTCGAGAGATTGGTGGACCAGACCGTTAGGTCGGCGACGTCGGACGACCAGAACTTGGTCCCGGTCACAAGGCCAGAGGTGGCCGGGATGACGACGAGGTCATTGTCGAGGATGACGCAGCCGGCTGCCGTGTAGGCCGTGTCGCCAGAGGCGAAGCTATAGACGTCGTGGAGTTCCCACGCTGCGGATGTCTGATCGCCCCACATCTGGATGTTGAGGACAACAAGCTTGATGTCGTTGCTGCTCGCGAACGCCGAGCCATTGAACCCGCCCATCCACGGCAGGTACAGCTTGCCGTTGCGGAAGGTGAAGCCGTAGTTTCCGGCCGTGTTCGTATTGACGTTGTGTGGGCTGGCTCCGCCATCATAGAAGCCCGCAGGGACCGTCCATGTCTGGATGCCGGTGATCGTGGTCGCCGTCTTTGGCAGACGAGACAGGCAGAGATAGCCATGATCGAGCCAATAGACGTAGGTATCGTCCTCGAACATGTTGACGGGGTAGTTCGCACGGCCCCAGTTGGCGCCGGCGACGTCGCTCTGATCGAGCGCCTTGTACTTGGATGACCCGATCCTGAGCTGTGGAGTTGGCCAGCTGTTCACCGAGGCATAGATCGGGAATTCCGCCGCCGCGTAGACGCGCTCGGAATCGACGACAAAATCCGCCAGCATGACGTCCGCAGGCCAACTGAGGCGGGTATTGGAGCCGCCGCTGCTCCCAGAATCTCCGCTGACGTCGACCCCGGTTGCCGTCAGCAGATTCAGAGCCTGGACTTGCGCCGTCCGGTTCTTGGTGTGGGTCTGTTTCTCGACCAGCGTGACGTAGAGGTCGCCGCTCGTCGTCGTGATCTGGACAGTGTCTCCGGCCTCGACGCGGGTGTCGGTCATCTCATATGCGAGGCGGAGGCCCTTGGCCCTCAAGGTGTACAGGATGGTGAAGGCAAGATCGCGCGCCGTCGTGGAATCAACCACGAATGAGGATGAGAGTGAGCTGATGAGGGTGGAGGCTGACGTCCCCTCATGCAGCGCCGATTCCGGCTTGAGATCAAAGCCGCGGTTGAAGTCCGGGTACGTCAGGTTGACGCCGACCGGGACCTGGTCGGGGGTCGCCCGGCTGAAAGATATGGTCGGCGACCCATTGGTCCGGATGAGGTCAGCTTCATCAACGTCGAAGTCGATCACCAGCGACGAGTTGACCTCGCGCCGCACGATCTTGATGTGATCGCCGTCGAGGATCTGGAAATTGTAGATGTCCTTGTGCGAGGTGAGGAAGTCGCCCACCGAGCCCTGGCTGGTCACGATCACACCGTAGCACTGGTCGTCGATGCCGGTGACCGACTGATAGCCGACGTAGCCGCGCCGCGCCAATGCCGCGGCGATGACGCCGTTGAGGCAGTCGCTGACATTGAGCAGCGTCGTATCGGTCCGCCGGAATTCGACGCTGATATTCGGCACCGCGTTGTTCGCGATTGCCATCGGGAAGTTTGGGAAGACGATGGTCCGCAGACCGCGATAGGCCGGGACATTCCCCGCACCAAGGAACTCTTCCATGATGGGGCTCGGCAACTCGCCCGGGCCGCCCGCATGAAACTCCATCGTCGAGACGCAGTCGGCAAGTGCCTGCTGGTCCTCTGGCGAAAGATTCGCGACCGTGATGACGCCGCCTGCCGAATAGTCATAAAACAGCGTGGAGTTGGCCCACATCCTTTGGATGCGGATCGGCTCTGCGACGTCGATCGGCTCGCAATAGGCGCAGCACATCGACACGAAGCTGGACGCGCCGGCGGTGGCCGTGGCCTCGATGCCGCCGTCCCAGATCGGCTGACCGGCAAGGCGGACGTTGCCCATGGCCAGCGGGATCACGGTCCCGATGGTGTTGGCGGAGAACTGCTGGAAGGCCGGCGTGGTCGGCGCCGGCGTCGTGGTCGCGGCCGGGCTGACTGGAGCGAGGATGCTGATGGGCGTCAGGATGCTGACGTCGGCATAGTGCGTGCCCCACGACGCGGGCGCTGCCGATGCCGTGTATTGCGACGGGTCGTAGGACTGCGCCGGGGCGTAGCCGCCCCTGCCGTCAGGCACCAGGTAGGACATTTACGCCCTCGCCATCGTATCGTCGGACGTCGGGGCGTAGGGCACGCCGCGGAAGTTGTCGCCGTTTCCATATGTGCCGCTGCATGTCGTCCAGAGCTTGTCGCATCCGGGATGAACGAGGAAACTCGTCCCGGGCGGGAAGCTCGACGGCGCGAATGGCTCGAACGTCGTCACGATCATGGTTCCTGAATCGTAGGCCCTGATCGGAATCTTGATGGCCGCCAGCGGGCCGCTCTGCGGGATGATCTTGCCGAGTGTCGTGGGCTCGGGACTCGGATCGGCGTCGAGCTGGATATTGTAGAAGTCGAGCGCCTGCCCCGTGGCGGCGACCAGCCTTGCCGCGCGGGCGGTAAAGACGGCCGTTCCGTCCGTTACCGTGCCGCCAACGGTGGTTGGATATGTAGGCTGCGTCGTCGGGTGCGTGATCCCCTCGGTCGTGCATTCGTAGACGAGGTCGTGAAACGACCCGGCCTGGAACACGCGGGCGAAGACCTGCTGCGTCACCACCCAATTGCTGAGCGGGGTCTTGGTGATGTAGTGGGTGTTGCGAGTGACCTGCGGAACGTCGAGGGGAATCTTGCAGCGGTCGTCCCCGAACACGGCCTTGCAGGTGATGGTGTGGACCTCGAGCAGATTGGCCTTCAGAAGCGCCAGCCTGCCCTGCGTGCCGATGATGATGTTGCCGTCGGTATCCTCGGAGCATGACCCGATCACCGTGCCGGGCAGCATGTTGTAGCCGCCGGCGGCCTTGTTGCCGACGTCGAACAGCTTGACCGTGATGGTCAGCCCCTCGAGATAGCCGCGCGAACCCCAGCTCGAATGCACGAACACGCCGTCTGGCACGATGCGGATGTCGGCGGCCGCCGGGGTGCCGTCCGAGTTGAAGGCGATCTGGGTGATGTTGACGCCGCCTTTGGCGTACCATGTCTCGCCGTCGACGACCACATCTTCGGAATAGGTCGTCAGGCGGAGGTTCCCGACGAACATATCGATCTGGATCAGCGCGTGGAGGCCGCGCGCCTTGAGCGCGTCGAACGGATACGACCTCACGAGGTCAGCTCCACGAACTCGGCCTCGAATATCTCCTCAAAGCGCATGCTGGTGAACTGGTACTGGACCGCCGAGCCGACCCGGCCAAAGGCCGTTGCCGACGGCGCGTCGAGGCCGCAGCACGGCGTGTAGAACTGGCAGGTCACCTCGACGAGGTCAGTGTCTGGATCGAGCGTGGGGCTGAGATTGAGGATGCCGTAGTCCGCAAGCGTTGCCGCTCCAGACGTCGCTGCGACGCCATTGATCAGGACGCTGAGCGTGGCGGGGACCGGAAGGAGAATGCGCTTCTGTCGCGAGACTGTCCCAGTTGACGGCTGGAATGTCTTGACGATCTTGGCCGTCGCGCCGCCCGGCTGGATCACTGCCGGCTCATTGACGATCGAGAACAGCAGCGGGTCCATGATCGCGACGGGATACCGGGCGACGCTGGTCGACTCGATGATGGCCTGCATCTCGTCTGAGTATTCTGGGCTGATTGTGACCGTGTAGTTGCGGATGATCTTCCGCATCTCCTTGCGGTTCGAGTTGCCGCCCTCGCTGGTGCTCTTGGCAACGTCCTGCGTGAACGTGACCTGCGCGCCGGCCGCGATCTCGTTCGGAATCTGCGGGACCGATACGGTCATCGCATCGCCCCCATGACCTCAGCGCGGGACTTGATGAAGGTGTCGGCCGTAACACCCGGATAGACGTGGATATCGACCTTCTTCCAGTCGCCGTCCGCGCCGCCGGATGACCCGGCAGCAACCGCAGCGCCGACCGGGTGGCCATCCATCATCGATCCCATCGACGCGAAGCCGCCGCCTGGTATCGGCACGCTGTCGCCGAGGAAGTCCTTTAACGGCTCGGGAGTGACGTGCTGCAGCTTCGAGGATTGCTTCAGCCTCTCAGCCTGCTCCGGCTGCATGACGAAGATTTTCTCCCCGGGTGCCGCTTTCACCGCAACGTCGACGGAATCCGTGCCGCCGCCGCCACCGGGCACCGTCAGCACGCCACCCTCGGCCATGCCGTGGGTCGTGATCGCCGCCATCGCCGCGTTTCGCTGGGCCAGTGAGGCTGCAACGGCTGCGGGATCAGGCCCCACTGGGGCGCTCGACGCCGGCGCCGACGAGGCCGCCGTGCCGGTCTTCGCACTGGTGTTCACGGAGTTCTTCCACGCGTCGAACCGGGCGCCGATGCCGTTCACGCCGGAAATTACGGCATTGTTGCTGCTGTTGATCGCGCTGACGATCCGCGACGCCATCGCGTCCATGCCCTGCGTGACGCTGGCGGTGATGGAGTTCGTCTTGCTGTCAAGACCTGAGGCCACAATGTCGGTGCCGACCGACGGCGCCGAGCCGGCGTCAACTGTCATCTGTCCGCCGGTGGCAAATGCCGGCAGGCCCTCACGGCCGACCATAAACTGGCCGCCGACGGCGTATTGCTTCTGGCCGGTGGCGAACTTCTGGACGCTGAAGTCCGAGAAGTTATAGCCCGCAAGACTCGCCTGACCGACGATGTTTGCATAGTACGACGCCGCCGGATTGCTCGGGTCGTTCCAGTCCTGAATACCTTGGTAGCCATCCGCCAAGAACGGGATGCTGCGCCAGTTCTTGAAGCCGCCGGGATAATTCCCGGCCGTCACCTTCTGATGCAGTGTCTGCTCTGTACCAGTAGCACTGCCACCTGATCCGCCGCCACCGCTGGAAGTCGGAGCTTGCGGTGGCACCGGGTCCGGTATCGCTCGGGCGACGTTGGCAATCGCCGACTGAACGCTCTTGGTCGAATCCGCGACCGCATTCACGATCGTCGAGCCAACGTCTGTGATCTTGCTGGTGATCGCCTGCGACTGGTCCGACAGCATGCTGGCAACATGCGACGAGATCAGATCGGCGGACGACTTCGACACCGCCGGCGTTCCCATCTCCTCACCGAGCGTCATCTGGCCGCCCATGGCAAATGCCTTGGCGCCGTTCTTCGTCTGCGGTGTGAAGCCGAAGGCCGGATTCGCCGGCGGCGTGCCGCCGGGCGGCGTCACCGTCACGATCTCGCCGGGGCTCGCCCAGAACTCGACCTTCTGCGTGTCGGTGTGGCCGGGGCCGGGCACGGTCCACTGGCCGCCGGTCGCCATGGCGGTCTCGCCGCTCGCGAAGGACTCCGCAGCGGTGCCGTAGTCGGCCGACCCGAAGCCGCTGAAGACGTCGGGCTGGTAGCCGCCGCCGTCGCTGCTGCCGCTACTCGACGAACTGCTGGATGACGAGCCCGAAGAACCCGAGTAGCCGGAGTAGCCGGAGCCGCCCGCAATATCCGCCCCGAAACCGGACGATCCCGATCTGAACGAACCTGAGCTGGATCCTGAGACAGAGCCGCCGAAGCCTGATGAGCCGCTGTTGCCGCTCGTCGAGGCGCTGGCGTTGCTGACGGCGCTGCCGAGTGCCTGCGCGATCGAGGAGGCGGCCGAATTGACGGAGTCGACGATGTTACCAGAGCCGCTCGAAACCGCATCGGTCGTCTTGCCGACGCTCTCGTTGGTCTGCGCGCTGGCGTCCTTGACCTCGCCGAGGCCGGCCTTGGTGTCGCCGAAGCCTGTCTTCGTGGCATCAGTACCGGCTTTTGTCGCGTCAGTGCCGGCCTTGGTAGACTGATCGACGGTTCCGAGGCGCTGGAGCTGATCGGAGGAAAACCTGGAGATATCGTCGAGCGACGAGGTGGTCTGCTCTCCGATCGACTTGGTCTGATCGGTATTGCTCTTGACCTGGTCGGCAATCGACTTCGAGCCGGCGTCCTGCGACTGTTTGAGCGTATCGGTCTGCTGCTTGAGGTCGGTCTTTTGGGTGTCCGGCACACGGCTGATCGACCGACCATCGCTCTGTGTGACCGGCTTGCCGGTGAACGGGTCGATGCCTGATCCGGTGACGGGGAACGTGCCTTGATAGCCCCTGACGCCGCCGCCTTGACCAAGTGATACGCCGGAGCCAAGCGCGGCAGCAATGGCATCGCGCGCCGAAAGCAACGGAGCCTGCTGCTGAGAATTTTGAGAGCTGCCAGCCTTTTTCTTCTTCTGGTCGTCGGTGGCAAACCAGTCATCCTCCGGCCACTTGACGCTGCCACCACCACCGCCGCCACCGCCGCCGCCTCCGCCAGATGCGGTCGATGATGCGCCGGTCCCACCGGTGCCCGTTGCGCCGGCAGTCGGCGCCGGCGTTGTGGCTGCCGAGGGGGGTGAGGTGCTGCCGGTCGCGACGGTGGGAATCGCCTTGATGGCTGTGATGATGTCCGATGCCGACTTGGCGATCGACGCAACGACGGTGTCCCGCTCGGCATTGATGCGCTCGCCGAGCGCTGCGGTCTGCTCCTTGAGTGATGCAGAAATCTTGGCCGATGTCGCGTCGCTGGCGGCCATGGCGTCGCCGCGGCCGTCTGGAAGCAGATCGCCGAGGGTGTTCTCGACCGTCAGGCTGCCGCCGTCCGCGAACGCCCTGATCCCGGACCTCGACTTCGGCGCACCGGATGACACGGCCTGCGCCGGCGTCTTGATCTCGACTTCCTCGCCAGGCGTCGCCCAGAACTTGACGAGCGTCGAGTCGACGCCGCCGGAGCCGCCGACGGTAAACCCGCCGCCTTGCGCAAAGGCCGGATAGGTACCTTCGGCAACCATCGAGGCGTAATCGGTCGACATCTGGCTGAAGTCGAAACCGTTGCCGGCGGTCGTGGTGGCGGGCTGCGGGCCGCTGCCGCCACCAAAGCCGACTCCGCCATATTGCGGCGCCGCCAGCGAGGCCCCCTCAACACCCCCAAAAGCGCCGGCTCCGGAGTTGCCTGCCCCAACCGCATTGCCGGTGGCCGACTTCAGCTGGTTGTACCAACTGATGACGTTTTCTATCTCTGCCTCAAGCCCCTTCAGGTCGCTTCTGAACTTCGCCAACTCAGTGGTGACGAAGTTGAACGCGCCATCATCAGACAGAGTGGTGAGTAGCTTCTTCCACTCGTTGTTGAGGTCGTCGATTGCCTGTCCGTAGGTCTTTGGCTTGCTCGGGTCAAAGGCCGCATCGACCTTCGGCTTAATCCTGACGATCCCGTTCTCGAAGTCGGCAAGCGAGATGGGCGTGCGCGCCAACTGCTTCTGAAACTGGTCAATGTCCTGGTAGCCGAAAGCACTGGAAATGGCCCGGGCGACTTGCGGGGAGAGGTCCCTGATCTGCTGGAACGTATTTTCGGTCAGGCCGCCGGTCTGCTGAATGCCCTTGGCGAGCGCTGCCTGCACCTCTGCCTGCTCCTGCGCCGTGAAGCCAGAAATCCGCATGACCGTGTTAAGGGTCTCAAACGCTCCTTTCAGCTTTTGGATTTCCTGGGAGGACTGACTGGCGCCGTTGGTAATCACGGGCCAGCTGGTGCTCATTTTGCCAACGCCCTGAGTCGCAAGCTCGACTGCGGAGGCCAATGATCCGATATCGGATCCGGTCCTTAAGGCGCTCTGCCGGATGGTGTCATACGCAGCGGCGCCCTCTTTGACGCTCCCGGTGATGGCCGTGAAGCGTGAGTTCTGCCGGACAACCTCATCTCCGGCCTTCTGGATAGCTAGGACCGTTGCTGCAGCTGCGGCGGCCAATCCCTCGAGCAGGAACCCATTGGATCGCGCCGCGGTACCAAGGCCGCCGATACCGCTGCCTGCCGTGCTTGCGGCCTGCCCGAGATTGACAACCGGCGGAATTGCACCTCCGGCCGCACCAGCCAGGTTCTGCGCCGACTTCGCGTGCGATGCAGTAGCTGTCGACGCCGCATTATGCGCGGCGATCGCGCCCTGCAGCGCCTGAGAGGCCTGCGTATAGGAGACGCCGGTCTTGGCGACGATCTGGTCGAGCTGCTGGCTGACCGGAATCGCCTTGCCGGCGGCGTCCGTCTGCTTGATCAGCGAGGCTGCGAGTTGTTCCGCCGCCTGGACCGCCTTGGCCGATCCGGCCGGCAGGGCCTCGAGGCCGCGGGCGAGGCTCGAGGTGCGCGCCGTGAACTGCTCGGCCGACTTCGCCGCCTGATCGATTCCCGCCGCGGCCTGCTTGCCTGACTGACCGACCTTGTCGAGTCCTGACGCCGCCTGGTCGGCGGCCGGCTTCGTCTTCGCCATCTCCGCGTTGAGATCGCCGAGTCCCTGCTTCGCCTGCTTGGAGGCGTCGGTAAAATCCTTGAGGGGCCCGGTGTTGACCCTAAGGTTTATCGGAGGGAGGTCGGCCATCTCTTAAGGCTTTCGTCTTCGACTTCATGCCGAGCGCGCGGAACATCGCGAGGATGTTCGCGCCGGTCGCGGCGACAGCTGGAGGCGGGGGATCGTTCTTCAGCTTGACGTAGATTTCATCGATCAGATCGAGCGCGGCGAGGTGCCACTGCTCCGGCACGATCGCGCGCAGCCGCATCCAGGCCTCGATGCGCTCCGGATGGAGCCGCAGCACCTTCGACTTCACCTGCCAGCCGAGGCGCTGATCGGGCATCGTGACCGGCTCGGTGATGCGCGAATAGTCGCGGAGATCATGCATCTGGCAGAACCAGCGCCAGACCTGCCGCGCCGCAGGCGACAGGACCGGCTCCACGACGCCGGCGACATGCGCCTCGAGGCCGAGGGACGTGTAGAGCCTGACCTCTGCGCATGTCCTCAAGCGCTCGCAGAGGTCGGCAAAAAATTCAGGCGCACGGTGACGCGGCTCGTCATCTGCGCCGCGATCTCGGGAAAGCGGCGATAGAGGATCGCGGCGTTCTCCTTGCTGAACGGGAACGGCTTGCCGTCGAGCACCCAGTTGTCCGACCAGCCGTTGGTCAGGAGCACGAGATCCTCGATCATGTCGTCTTCGTTGTCCTGCCAGGTGCGGAGCGGCACCAGCTCGTTCTTGGCCGCTGCTGCCTTCGCCTCGGCTTCCCGTTTCGCGGCGCGCTCGTCGACCGCGCTCTTGATGCGGGAGGCATCGGAGCCGCTCATGTTGATCCAGAGCGTTTTGCCGTCGCCGTCGACGATCGGCTTGCCTGTCTTGGGGTGAAGGATTTCGAAGTTGACGCCGGTCTCGGCGTGGCAGCGCATCTCGATCGTATTGAGGTCAAATCCCACTGTGGTGCTCCTGGTAAGCCAAAACGCCAAAAGCGCCGCGCTGGTGTTGCGCGGCGCTCATCTCTCGAAACTGGTCTCCCGCATCCGGAGGGCCTTACGTCGCGGCCTGGTCGATGAAGGTTGCCGCGTTGATGCCGAGCTGGATCACCGCCATCACAGCCGCTGAGGTCGTGAACGGGCCGGTCTGGTAGCTCATGACCTTGGCCTTGAAGTAGATCGTGGTCGGGTGCGAGCCGGTGGTCTGCGAGGAATCGTTGAGCTGCAGCCGGAAATTGATGTCCAGCGGATTGCTCAGCGCGGTGATGCAGGCCGCCTGACCGGCATCGGAGGCCTTGCGGCCGACGCCGATCTGCGGATTGCCGCCCTTGCCGATCGACTTGAAGAAGCGTTCGAAGCCGTCGGCGAGCGAGGCAAACGTGATCGAGTCGTAGGCGAGACCGATCGGCGGGATCGTCACGACCTCGCCGATGTTGATGTAGGTGTCCGTAAGCTGGTTCGAGGCGGTGGTGCCGATGGCAATCGTACAGCCTAGGCCTGCGCCGACTTCACCTGCGGCCATGTGTGATCTCCTGAAGGTTTCGAAGGTTTCGGTTGGCGGGGCTCCGCCTGCTGTTGCGACGGTGGCCAGCCGCCGCACACCTCCTGGCCTTCAGGTCAGTCCGTGATGCATCTCCACGAGACGGTCACAGGAACCTGCAAATCGGTCGGCGTCTCGATGACGCCGGAGTGGTAGGCCTGCTGGATCCACAGGCTGAGCGTTGCGCCGGCGATCCGGTCGCCGATCGGGAAGACATCGATAAGAGCGTCCGCGGCATCCTCGATCGCCTTCGTCCCCTTGTTTACGGGATAGAACAGGTCGACCAGCAGTAGCCCGCCGTTGATCGCGGAATCGGAAAGACTGAATGGGCCGCGCCGCGTGTTGGTCAGCGTCATGCGCGCCCATGGATTGGTCGGCGGCGCCTCGAACGTCTTGCCTTCGTACTTCACTGCCGCAGGGAAGCCGATCGCGGTCTTGGCGCGGACCTGCAGCAGGCCGCGGATTTCGGAAGACCGGCTCATTGCTGGACCCTTGCTGCGGCGGCCTCCAGGATGTCCGGGGCCCGGTCGATCGCGGCGCGGCACCAGGCGCGCGGCGCCATGTGCGAGGTGCCGAACTCGACGAAGCCGGCGTAGTTGGCGCCGTTCGAATAGGTGATGGTATCGCCGAGCTGATAGCTGGCGACCACCGCGGTGACCCGGCCGATCGGATTGCCGCGGCCCGGGGCGCCCCCGCCACCGTCGCCGATGGTTGCGTACCAGTTGTCGCGGAGAAAGCCGGTCTTGTAGGGGGTCGTTGTGATGACCTCGCCGCCGAAGTCCTGCAGGAACTCGGTCACGAGCACGACCAGGTCGCGCTCCGGATCGAAGCCGCTGACGTCGAGGCCGAGCTCGATCACTTCCGGACCTGCAGAGTGTAGAGGTATGGCACTCCTCCGAGCTCGCCGGTCTTGAACGAGACCACGGTGTATGTGTCGGTGATCACCTTTCCGGTCTTGTCAAAGACATCGAGCAGATCTGTCTCCTGTGGTGACATCGTCATACCCTTCACGCGAAGGATGCATTTCCGGTCGCCGCGCTTGATCAGGGTGCCGTCGACCAGGCTGTCGCGATAGCCGAGCAGGAGGCCGCGCGTGGTGTTCGACAGCTGTGTCGCCGGCGCAGTCGCGCCCGTGGTCTCGTCATAGGTGCCCGGCACCTCGCGGCGCAGGACGACCTTGCGGCCGTAGTCGGGATCGTCGAGCAGTTCGGCGATGTCGCCCTGCAGATCCTCGGCAAGCATCAGCAGGCACCATCATCGTTGCCGCCGCGGGCCGGCATCGTGCCAGGCGCGTCGGACATGCCGACCTTGAAGCGGTTCGGCTCCCGATCCGTGTCGCCGTCGACGGTCTCCATCTGCGACTTGCTGATGCCGCCGACCGACGGCGCGCCGATGCCGCCGGCGTCGCTCAGCGCCGCCTGCGCACGCAGCCGCTGCGCCAGCGCAAGATAGGCCTGCGCCTTGTTAGAGTTCTCGATCCGCAGGCCCTCGACGGCGAATGTCACCGACCGGGAGAACTTGGCGGCAAGGGCATCGGCACACAGCGCCGCCGCAAGGTTCGATGACGACTGTCCGTCGATCAGCAGATCAATCTGATCATCGGACAACAGCGATCCGTCGGTGTCGCCTACCTTGAGGCGGACGAGGTCGCGGAAGTCGTCGCTGACTGCCATCAGAGATTCCTCACGATGCTCGCGACCAGCTCGGCGCTTCCGGTGCTGACCGTGGCGATGTTGCCGTCGGCATCGACGATCTCCGCCTCGTGATAGTAGCTCGCCCCGGTCTTGGGAATCGGCGACACGCCGGTCTCGGTGTCGGCGCCCTTGAGATGGACGACGAGGCGCCATTTGTCGGTCTCGAACGCCTCCCACTCGACCTGGTTGCGCGTGACGCCGTCATCGCAGACCATCGTGCTGTTGCTGTCCTTTTTGAGATAGACATCTGCGCCGGTGGCCTTAGCGCTCTTGCCGAGCCACCACCGCGCACGCTGAATGCCGGACAGGTCGACGTAATTCCCGGCGTCGTCCTTCACGGGAATGTGGATTTGAGCCGTGTCGCCAGCTTGAAGGGTGATGTCCTGGCCAGTCGCCGGACCGCTCATGATGCCCCCTTCAAGCCATCGATGGTGATGATCGTCGACAGGGTGCCGTCGATCGAGATGACCGAGGATTTCGTTCCATCGATCACGTGGACACCGGACATCACGCCCTCGATCGTAATCGCGCTGGCGGCGTCGGGGCCGACCGGTCCCGACGTGCCCCAAGCTCTGCCCCAGCTGCCGCCCCACGACAGGCCCCAAGCGGACGCCATTTAGGCTGGACCCCACGGATCGCCGGTGGTGCCGGAACCGGTCACGGCATCGCCGGTGACGTGCGTGATGTTGGCGTCGACTTTGCCTGACACGGTAAAGGTGAGGCTGTCGGTCTTAGCCTTAATGGCGCCGACGTCGCTGGCCGTCAGTCCTGACACGCTGCCGACCGAGCCCGCGACATTGCCCGTGACCGAAGCGACGGCGCCACCGGCGAAGGTGGACCGTGAGGAAACAGCGGCATCCAGATTGTCCAGCAGACCAGCGCGCGTCGACGTCAACCGCGCAAGCAGGGTCGTTGTGCCGGACGTATCTGCTCCAGCATATGTCGATCGGCTGGACACATCGGCGTCGAGGTGTGCGAGCTTGGTCGAGTTGCTGTCCATTTCCGTGCGGATTGCCGCAGCGGTCGGAATATCGCCGGTCGCCGCCGGGCTGGCCGGCAGGTTGCCGGTCTTTGATGCTACGGCTGCGATATCGTCCGAGACGCTGGCGGCGGCGGGCGCGCCGATGCGAGCATAGATCGCCGATGTCGTGCTACCGATGTCACTGTCGATCGTCGCGAGCTGCGTGTCCAAGTTCGCTGATGCCATGCCGAGCGCAGACCTTGTGCCTGCGGCCGAGAGCGGCGCGGTATAGGACGAAGAGGCCAGCCGGGATGACACGTCCGCGTCGAGATGAGCGAGGCGGGTATCGCCGATCGCCGTCAGCCCCGCGCCGGCAGTTCCGATCAGCGCGAATGCATCGCCGGTCTGTGGCGTGTTGCCGGTGTAGGTCGTCAGCGTGTCGACGTTCAGGACGTGGCCGCCTGAACCGATGCCGAGGGCGCCGAAATTTGTCGGGAAGGCCACGCCGCTGATCGAGCCAACCGAACCGCCGATGTTGCCGGTGACGCTGCCGACCGATCCGGACAGATTGCCGGTGATGTTGCCTGTGATCGCAACGGTCCATGCCGTGACTGCCGCGAGACCATCCGACGCGAGCGTGAACCCCGTCTTGTCGCTCACCGTGACCGCCGGCGTAGCGGCATTCAGGCTCGTCTTCATCGTAGAGGTGAAGTCACCCGAGGTCGGCGCGTTCGTCAGGTTAGTCGCGGTGGCCACCAGCGTCAGGGCATCCATCGTGCTCGCGGGCGACGCGATATTGAAGAACTTCTTGAAGCCGGCAGCAATCTGGCCAGCAGTTTCGGTCAGCGCCGTGCCGAGGATCTGCGCCAGGTTGGACTTGACCACGCCTGACGTGAAGTCGAGCTGGCCGGTGCCGGTGCCCGCCGAGAGCAGCACGCTGGCGCCGATGTCGCGGGCCGTCTGCGAAGTCCCCGCGATCTTGGCGAGGTCGACGCGGCCGGAGCTATCGATCGACAGGCTGGCGAAATTGGTCGGGAAGGTCTGCGATAGTGAGTATCCCGTCTTGTCGCTGACGGTGCCCGCCGTGACTGCGCCGCCCGCGGTGATCGCGAGCGAAGCAAAGTTCGCCGGGAAGCTCTGCGAGAGGGAATAGCCGGTCTTGTCCGTCAGTTTCGCGGTGTACGGGTCATCGACCACCAGCGGAACCACGAAGTCAGCCTGCTGCAGGTTCGTCGCCCCGGAGACGCTGACGATCAGCGACTTCGCGTTCGAGACGGCGAACCGCGCATCAGCCAACTGGAATTCATAGAGCCCCGGATGGTTGGTAGAGTCTACCTCCTTGAACCGACATTTTGTCGCCGTTGGCGTAGCGTAGGTGCCCAGTGTCGTGATCGACTCGATCGTCGACCCTGCCACGGTGTAGGCGGTTGCGGCGGACTCGTTGTCGGCGATCGTAGAAATGCGCAGCCCGGTCGACGCGCTGGTGAGCCCGGTCAGGCCGGCGCCGACCGTGCTCGAGCTGTCGAGCAGCTTGAAGCGCAGGACAACAGATGTCTGGCCATTCTTGTAGGCGATCACCCGAGATTACCCCGCATACCGTCCAGATTGCCGCTCATGTAGATCAACTTGACCTTAGCGATGCTAGACGTCGCCTGCATCGCGGCCACAGCCGGGATCATTCGCGTTTTGCCGCTTGCATCGTCTGCGATGACCGCAGAGTGACCGACTCGCGATCCGGAACTGACTTGCGTTTTCGTGGTCATGCGATCGAAATCTGCGGATTGACCCAGACTGTGGCGGAAGCCTTACCCAGAAGCACCCGGCCACGCACGCGCCCCGCCACTTGAGGTGTGAACGTGACCTGAAGCTTCTGATACACTGGAGTGCTCGGCGGGCTATTCCATGTTGCCGTCGACGTGGTCAGCGCTGCGGATGCAGTCAACGGCGTCGCGAGTGAATCAGCAAACGACGCGAGCGATGATCCGGACGTCCCCTGATATTCAAGCACAAGCCTGATATCCGTGTTGTTCAGGCTTGCTGACGAGACGATCTCGACGGTCGCCGTCTTGGACGATCCAACGGCGGTGTTTTCAACGTCGAACCAGAAGCCCTCCAGCGGAAAGCCCAGGAGGTCAGAAAACGCGTTCGAGACCATCTTTTGACTGAAGCCGCCGACATCATCCGCCGCGCCGCCTGTTAGGTACGTCGTCAGGTCAGTCGTGACCTTCCCCGCCTGAGTGTACCTTTCCGAAATGATGTTCGACCCGTCGTAGCAGTTGACGAATTCGACTTCGTCGGCAGTCGCGACGGTGTTGCTCCCGGCTGCCGGGAATCTTGTTGCGCTGGCTGAAACCTTGCAGCTATCGAACAGCATCTTCGGGATGTATTGACCGTTGATCGCCGCGACCAGCGTCCCCGTGACGGAGCTGATGTCGACTCCGCGCAACGTCGCGAGGCCGCCGCCATTATTGAAGCTGTTGTTGTTGAACAGCGTCGTCGGGAAGGTGCTCCCACCCAACGCAGACGGCGTGTTGATCCATCGAAGATCGCAAGTGCCGTTAAAATTGATCGACTGGCTGGAATTGCTGAACGTGATCGTCGAGTTATCGAGGGTTACTTGCCCCTGACCATCAGGCGCGAAGTTTCCCGACGATCCAGCCATGACGAACGAGCAATTCTTGAAGTACTGGCCCCGATGCCCTCCGTTGTTAAATTTGATATTGCGTCCTGAAGCTGCCGTGAAGGTGATGCCGTACCAATAGCTGTCGCAAGCCGGGTCAATGGAGAGATCGCTGCCGCCTCCGGCGCAGGAGATGGATGCGCCAGAGGTCAGGTCCGCAGGCACAGGTGGCACGGACCCATTCTTGTTGACCGACAACACGATGACCTGGCCCGTTCCGGATATCCCGGCCCGATAGGTGCTGATCACATTGGTCTCGGTGTGATCGCTCGAAATGAATATGCGGTCGCCAGTCGAGGCCTGCATGTTCAGGCCGCCCGACCCGTTGGTGATGGACGCCAGGTTTCCCACCGGCGCAGTCCAGTTCAGCGTTGTTCCGGCGGCATCCACTAGCGTGAACGTTGCAGTTCCGCTCGTCGTCGTGTTGCCCTTTGTGGTCGTCCAACTTGGCTCAGAGCCTCCGGAGGTGCCGGCCGTCGTGCATTTGTAGCTGTACTTGTTGGTGGCGGAAGGCGATGTCGGGCGGACGATATCGTTCAGCGCATAAGCATGACTGGTCTGGAACGTGGCAACCAGCGCATATGCCGTGGATGAGACGTACCAGTCAGCCATTAACCGATCTCTTCCCTGCCGCCGTTAACCGCTGCTGCCCCTTCAAGTTGTCGAGGGGCGCGGTCGGATGTAGAATTTGAGCTTTTCAAAGCGAGGGGTCGTTGGATATTCAACGCAGCGCTGCGCGGCCTGAGCTGAGGGCGCTAACCGGGCTACGCGGTGTAGCCGCCACCGTCGTCGTGCTAGGTCACTTCAATCCACCGCTGCCCTACCATCTTGAGCATTTCTTCCACTGGTATACGGCGGCGGTCGATCTGTTCTTTTGCCTGAGCGGCTTTACGCTTTCATACGTCTACAGCGGCAAGAGCTTTCATTTCTCGACGTATCTGATCGCGAGGATCGCTCGTATCTATCCGCTGTACCTTGTCACGCTGCTCACCATCGGAGCTGCGTACACAATCCCCGATCGAGTGAGCCCGGAGACCTATCCTGCCAGCGTCGCCATGGCGGACTTCGCCCGACAACTGTTGATGGTAAACGACTGGCCGATCGTAGGATCTGGCGTCCATTGGAACGCACCCGCATGGTCCATATCGATCGAGTGGCTATGCTACCTTCTTCTGTTTCCGGTCCTGCTGCGCCTGAAGCCGCCTTCGGAAAACACGAGGTTTCTGCTCCTTGTGGCGCTATCGGCAGCTACTTACGCGATCCTGCTGTTTTTTGAAGGCCGCCTGACGAACGGCTTACCCTACGGCGAGCCGAACGCCTGGAGCCAATGGGCCGCGACACTGCGAGGTGCAAGCGCATTCGCGGTCGGGTGGATCGCATATTGGAGCTATCGGCAGCGCGATGGAATCCACTCACTCTGCTCGCGTTATTCGACCGCCATCTGGTTGTGCTTTGGCGCCGTGCTGACGCTCTCGTATCTTGACACCATCAGACCGCAGACAGTGGTCCTCTTCTTCCCGTTCTTGGTGCTCACCGCTACGGACGCTTGCTCGCAGCCTTCGCGCGTGCTTGGCTCCGCGCCAATCCATTACCTCGGAGACATCTCATATTCGATTTACATGGTCCACTTCGCCATGTTCATCGTTTTTGCGCATGTCGTAGGAAGGTCGGCGACGTGGACAGCCCCCGTCTATGTTGCACTGATCGCAACGACCGTTGTGGTTTCGGCCCTCACGTACTGGTTTATTGAGAGACCGTCGCGTGGCGCGATCCGGCGATCGCGGCGCTGAGATACTCCCGCGCCATCCCAGACCGCATCTCGTCCACCGTGAACTGCTGCGCCATCAGGCTGTTGAACCAGGCCCCGCGGTCCGGCATCTCGGGCCGCTCGATCGCGGCAAGGTCGAGATTGCCGACCGGCGCCACAGGGCAGGTGGCCTTGCAGAACACCGGGATGCCGGCGAGCACGGCATCAACGGCAACATTGCTCGAATGCGTGACCAGCGCCCAGGCGTTGCGGAGGTCCTGCGCCAGTGGTGTCTCAGCGCGCTTCAGACGCGTCGTGATCGGCCGAACGGTGTACCGCCGGAGCTCGCGCACCGGCGATTCCTCGATCCAGCGCCGGCAGTCGATGCCAAACGATCGGCCGAAGTTCTCGCCAGGCAGGCCGATGACGATGTGGCTTCCGCTCTGTCGCCATGGCCGCAGATCACGCTTGATCCGCGACGGCGGCGCGTCCTGCCAGAACACCGGCGACGGCGAGCGATAGGTGATGCGGTAGTAGCCAGTCGGACCACCGCGCGCCGGATCAACGAAGCCGTTGTCCAGCTGGTAGAACGGCCGGCCTTGGGCCAGCGCCTTCGGGATTGCCGTCAGCGCGGTGAAAATCTGTCCCCAGACGATGAACGGCTCACCGTCGTCCGGCGGCTCTCCGACGCAGAGGCGACCGCGGAAGCCGGCGGCAAGCGCCTCCATGATCGGGGTCGTCTTCTCGACCCGCGCCGGCTCGATGCAGCACCAGAGCACGGATCAGCGCCAGCGACAGATGAAGTCGCCGGAAATCTCCTTGACGACCTCCGCACCCCACGACTGCAGCAGCACGACCGCGTCCTGGTCGCCGAGGCCGAACTGCTTGCCCTTGCCGGGCTTCTGCTCGACGATGATGCAGGGCTTCTGCTCGCGGATCGTCTTCTCGCCGCCCTTGATGGCGAAGAGCTCGTAGCCCTCGCAGTCCAGCTTGATCAGGTCGACGTCCGCGAAGCCGAAGGAGTCGAGCGTCTTGAGGACGGCGTTGTGCTCGCCGCCTTCCTGGACGTAGGTGTCGCCTGACGACGAAGGTCCGGTATGGAGCGACACCGATCCGTCGTGGTCGCCGAGAGCACAGCTATAGAGCGTGACGCCGAACTCGAAGGTGCCGTAGTCGCGCGGCACCACGTTCGCGTGGAAGCACTCCCGATGCGTCGCGATCGGCTCAAACGCCTTCACGAGCGAGAACATGGCACCGAGTGGCCGCGACCACAGCCCGCAATGCGCGCCGACGTCTACCGCGGTCCGGAAATTGCGAATGAAAGGCATCGCCGCCATCAGCTTGTGCAGCTGGTAGGTCGGTCCGCCCGCGAACTCTGGACCGGTTTCCAGGAACGGGACCAGATGCTCCTCGTGGTCGGGGAGCCAGAAGCCTTTGACCTGCTTCATGGTCAGGCCTCCGGGAGATAGATCAGCTCAACCGTCATCGTGTGGACGTCGGCGAGAGAATTGCTCTCCAGCCTGGACGCGAAGTTGATCCTCACCAGCTCGACAGCGTCGCGACGGAGTTCCGCAGCGAGTTGCTCGAACGCGCACGCATAGCGCTCCTTGCTGTATGCGCCCTGGACGGTCTGCGCCCGCCCATCGGTTGCCGGCGCGCTGAATGTCTCAGCCTGCACAGCGGACACCGGCGCGAGCCCCATCACTGCTAGCAAGGTCCTGCGGGTTGTGGTCATGTACTCCTCCTGTCAATAAGCGCGCAGCTGCGCCAAAAACCTCGTCCGCGCTGATGCGCGCCATCGCGCGCCGGCAGTGCTCGCACGCGCCGGTGTTGCCGCAGGCCTCGTCGGCACCGAACAGGTTGACGTGCGTCGCATAGCCCGTCGTCATCGGGTGAATGTAGCCGCCGAAGATCACGACTGCGGTGGTGCCGACCGCCGCCGCGCCGTGGTGCAGACCACCCTCGGGCCCGATGTAGAGCGCGCAGCGCGCCATCATGGCTAGGCTGGCGCGGAAGCTCGGGCTTGCGATCGGCGTCACGCCGGCGAGCAGCTGCTGGCCGTACGAGAACTGAACCACTCGATGACCGGAGCGGAGAAGACGGGTCGCCACCTCCTGAAACCGATCCCATGGCCAGCGCTTGTTGGGCGCCATCGCCTTGACGTGCGGCTCAATCAGCACCGCGCCCGCCGGCATCTTTGCCGCGGCAAGCGCCTTCTCCTGATCGGTCAAGAAGATCTCGCCCGGGATCGAGCGGAAATCCAGGTTCCACGTCCAGCCGCCGGAACGCGGCGTGCCGTATAGCCGGACGCCCTTGTAGTGCGGGATCCAGATCAGGTCGCGGAATTGACTGTCCGCTGGCGGGGCGACGTTCTCGTTGCCTTGGTAGATCTGGTGCGATTCCGTCGACCAGATGATGCGGCGACCGTCTCCGAAGGCAATGCGCTTGCCGCGCGCGCGAGCGCCGCGCGCCATGCCGCTGCCCAGCAGCTCGTCGCCGAACCCCATCAGCCGCGGACCCAGGCGTCGCGCGCGGCGCGCCACTCGTCGCCGTAGCGCTGGTTCTCGTAGCCGGCCATGTCCGGCACGCCATTGGTGAAATGGGCGATGGTTGCCGAGACCTGCGGGTCGGAGGTGCCGACAAGATGGTTCCAGACCGGATCGAGCTCGCCGATCTCCTTGTCCGTCAGCCAGCAGAAGGCGTGGAGATCGCGGCCAGGCGTCGTGTTGAGGAATTCGAGATCGAACAGCTTCTTGTTTGACGGATGGTCGACGTTGACCGCCATCACGGAGGTCCAGTTTTTCCGGGCATAGCGGGTCTGCAGCTGGCCGTCCATTTTGGTGGCCTTTGCCGGCGTATGGTCGTGCTTTACGCAGTAGACCGCCTTGTCGTTGTCGAGCTGCTCGAAAATCCTGCAGGCGTTGCCGCGGAAGAGGACGTCGCCGTCGGTGAACAGCGCCCATCCGGTCTTCGCCAGGATCGCGATGAAGAAGCGGGCGTTGGCGTGCTGCGTCGATTGCGGCGCGTCGCTGACCAGATCCCACATCTGCGGCTTGTCGGCCGCCGGGTAGCGGTATTCGAACGGCCGCGTGTAGAGCTTCTGCCGGATCAGGTCGTCGAGCAGCAGCCCATGGATGGGGATCTGGCGTGTCAGGTGCCTGCGGCAGCTCTCCCGGGCGACGGCAAAGGCAGCGGCTTCACGAGGATCCCAGCCAATCCAGATGCTTTCCCTGCGATGCAAGGCCGGACGCCGCTTCACCGAGCCGTCAGCCACGCCAGACCATCCTCGATTGTGCACTTCGGGAATGCCGAGACCGTCGAGATCGGCGATGCGTTCATGACGTCGATGCCGGCACGCTCGAGCTGCGCCTTGCAGTCGTTAAAATTGTCGCCCCAGCTCTTCCAGTAGCGCGCGTTCTGCCCCGGCTGGTACCAGGTGTAGCGATCGGCGCAGTAATGCTCGCCGAGCTGGTCGGTGTAGTCGAAGCCGAACAGCGCCCATTTCCAGCGGCGGACGGTCTGCTGGCCGCGCTTCAGGTAGGCGTAGTTCGTCGCGCCGAAGCCGGAATTGCCGCCGGACTGGATCTCGGTCGGCTTGTCGCTGTAGCCGGCGTATCGGGTGCGCAGCAGGTACAGCGAGTGCGGGATGATCGGGCAGCGACCGATCTCCGGCTCTACGGCGAAGACCTTGCGCGTCGGCAGCGCGGTGAGCTCGGCCTCACGGTCGATCAGCCAGGGCCGATGCAGGCAGAAAACCTCTTCGGCGAACGGCAGGTCCCAGATCGCCTCCTTCACCGCCAGCACGCGGACTCCGGCGATATTGAAGCGCGAGAAGTCGAATCCCTTGAGCGACGGCCCGGTGCCGACGATGGCGAGCGGCTTGTCGCTCCAGTAGCCCTCAACGCGGCCGAGCTCGGGCAGCGGGGAGGGCTGTGCGCGGTGCATCGTAACACCGTTCCTGGCCGCAATCGCCGCGATATCCATCAGGCGCAGGCCTGCGCGTTACGGCGGCGCCTGGTGGTCTGGGGCGGCGGCTCCGGCACCAAGCCGGGCAGGGCAGCGACCAGGTCCTTCCAGTCGTCGTCGATCTCATCACCGTCATCATCCGGCTCGATCGGCCGTGGCGCCGGCGGTGGCGGGGTGACGTGTTTCTCGGCAACCGCGATCCAGCGCTTGGCGTAGAGCTCCTCGAGCACGTTGCGGCGCTTGATCGCGGTCTTGTCGAATGGCTCGCCGGGCTTCGGCTGATAGCCGCCGATCGAAAAGCCCAGCGGCCATGCCGCGACGACGAAGTCCGCCGACGGGTCGAACGCCGGGAGCCAGTATTTGATGGACGCCACAGCTGGCTCCCGGTCTCTGTCGGGGTTACGCGATGAGGGTGGTGAAGTAGACGCCGACCTCGGAGGCGATCAGCTTCGGCACATAGGCCTGCTGGATCTCCACGCGATCGGATTCCAGCGCCTCCATCCGGAAGCGCTTGATGCGCTGGCCCATGCTCCCGGCGCCCATGAACCCGGTCCAGGAGAAGGTGTAGCCTCCGGACGGCTGCATGATTGACGGTGACGGGGCTGCGTAGACCAGCAGCGCAGCCTTGCCGCCGATGAAGGCGTTGGACTCACCGGCGTTGACCGTGCCCGCGGTGTTCTCCGCGTTGTTCTCGTTGCCGGTGTTCTGGATGGCGTCCATCACGAGGATCTCGTCGATCTCCATGAGGGCTGCAACCGCCTGTTTGGTGATGATCGCGGGCGCGCCGGGCGATGCGCCGTATTTGACGCGGTCGGTGATCGACGGACACTCGGAGGTCTTCGACCAGACCTGCCGACCCATCACCAGCTTGTTGGCGCGGAAGCCCGAAGCCAGATGGATGGCATCGTTGTACTTCTTCACGTCCGCGACCGGGGTCGCGTTCGCATCGTTCCACTGCAGCACCGAATTGCCGGTCGGAGAGGCGGAGACGCCGGAAACGTCCACCGCGGCACCGGTCCACTTGCCGGTGGTGAAGAAGTTCGATGCCCAGTTCACCTCGCGGTTGATCAGCGCCTGCTGCGACAGGAACAGCGTCGCATCGCGATCCATATCGAGCGGCGAATCCGCGTTGGCGCGGATCTGGTCCTCGATGTCCTTGTGGAGCGCCCAGACGTCCGCGAAATAGCTGGGCGTATTGTCGACACGCCAACCGGCGCCGGCCGACTCGGTGCCGGGCGCGCGCTTGCGCATGGTGTCGCGGTTGAAGTCCGCGCGGGAGTAGGTGAAGTACCGGTCGGATTGCTTGAGCACCGGCACGTTCGGGAACACGCGATCGGCAACAAAGCCGGCCGGGTTCTGCATGAACGCGATCGAGATGTTGGTGAGCGGCGTATTGACGTGGACGTCGCCCGCAGTGGGGTTACCCATGGCGGAAAGTTCCTTTCGGCCTTTTCGAGATCAAAGAGACGAGCCCACGAAAAAGCCCGCCGGTGAGGGCGGGCTGTCAGGGCGGAGGGTGCAGCGTTGTCTTACGACAGGCCGCGGGGCTGGAGCAGGAAGGCGACGATGTCGCCGCTCGATCCGGACCCCTGGAAGAAACCCATGTAGGCGTTGTCGGTCGAGGCCGCGTTCACGGCCGCGCCGTTGGCATCCGAAACGCCGGCCTGGCCAGCCGTGACGCTGCCGCCGAGCACGACCTTCGTCATGGTGCCGGACACGGTGCGCACGCGGCCCGGCCGACCGGCCGCGCCCGGATTGTCCTGAAGGACGCCGATGGCCAGTGCACCGCGGGTTGCGACCGCGATGTTTCCGGAAGAGTCGAGGGAAACGAAGCGATACTGCTTCGTGGAGAGGTCGCCCGCCGCCGGCAGGCTGATGTCGAGATGAGCGGTATGGTCGAACGACATGGTCGTCCTTTCGATTTAGATCGGTGACGTCGTGGGCGGGTGCGCCAGCCGGCGGCTCAGCCGGCAGGCGCTATGCCGCGGAGCCTGAGATCAGGCCGCGCGCTTCTCGTTGAGCGACTTCGCGTAGAGTTCCTTGCCTTCCTTGGTGTCGAGCACCTTGGTGTAGGCCTCGGCCTTGGTGACCTTCTTCTCGGTGGCGTAGGTCTCGACCATCTTGGCGAGTTGGCCCTCGGCGGTGTCGTCGCCGCCGCCGTCCTTGCCGAGCACGGTCATCTGCGCCTTCATGGCGGCATTGCCGCCCTTGAGCATGGCCTCGATCGCCTCGCGATCCTCCTTGCCGAGCTTGGCGATCGCGCGCAGCGCTTTCGCCTTGGCGAGCTCGGTGCCGGGCAGGACCGGGATCTCCGCCGCGGCGCGCTTGGAGAAGTCCTGGATCTCCAGCCGCTCTTGCTGGGCCTTGGCCAGCTCGTAGTGCTCGGCCTTGGCGTAGTCGGACTTGCGAATGACGGCGCCGCCTTCAGCGGTGAAGCTGTCGTCGTTCTTGGCGATATCCGCACGCTTGGCGAGCTCGGCTTCGAACTCCTCCTTCGCCTTGGCAAGCGCCGCGGCGACACGCTTCTCGACATACGGGCGCCAGGCCTTGGCGGTCTCGTCGTCGGCATCCGGCTCCGACATGTCGTCGGCGTTCTGCTGCTTCGGCTTCTTCGCCTTGGTGATGGCTTCCAGCTGCGAGGTCGCGGCTTCGAGCTGCTTCTTCAGGTCGATAACGAGCGGTGACGTCTTCACGGCATCGTCGATCGCCTTCTTCAGTTCCTCTGCGGTCATGTCTTCAACCTTTCCGTTTTTGGACACCCAGCCGTCGGGCAGCTTGCTGGCAAGACCCAGCGACTTCGCCCGCGCGATGATGTGCGCCTTTGCCTTGGCAGGGTCGTTCGCCCGGCCGACGGCGTGGATGGCGTTCTCGAGGTCGCCCCCGTTCTGGATCGGGAATGAACCGTCCGGCAACGCCGCGCCGGTACTGGCAAGATGGTCGCGCTGATCTTGCGAGAAGTTGCGCTTCCAATAGGGCTCCGTGTCGTCGCGCTTCATGATGGTCATGCGCGCGCCGGCCTGTGCCGGTCGGTCGACGGCCGAGATCTCGTTCATCTTGAACGCCCGCATGATGCGCTTCGACATCGTCGTTACCTCTTGGCGACAGCTCGGCGCTGCCAGCGGGCGATCTCCTCGAGATCGCGGTCTGAGCAGGTCACCTCGACGCCGCGCTCGTCGGTGGTCAGATTTTTCACCATGCGCAGCTTGAGCCGCACGCAGGGCAGCGGCACGGTCTGTGCCATCTTGTGCAGGTAACGGTGCATGTCGTCGGTGCTGGGCGGTCCCGCGACGTCGACGTAGTCGCGCTGAGAGAGGTCAGCGATGAACCCGCGCACGGCGTTGAAGACGCCGCTGTCCGACGAGATCAGCCAGCGCACTGCTGGTGCGGCGGAGAGACCGTAGTTCACTTCTTGCCCACGTAGATCAGCAGCGCGATCGCGGCGGCCACGATGAAGAACGAGATTGCATATTCGATCATGCTGCGACCTCTTCGTCGTGGACGCGGTCGCCGCCGATCGAAAATCCGGTGTAGGAGCCGTCCTTGAACTTCGCGAGGATGTCCGCCGGCGGCAGCATCGCGATCATCAGGCCGGTAGTCTCGGTCTCGATGCCCATGGCCTTGGCAATCTCGGCCGTCATCGGCCAGGCGAACACCACGGGCCCGATCTCGTCGCCCTGGTGCATGTCCTTCGCAACGCGGCTGTTCTTCATGAAGTCGGCGGCCGCCTTCAGCATCGAGTCCTCAGGGATGTGGTCACCCTGGGTGTCGTAGTAGGCCTCGCCGGCCTTGTTGCAGACGATGGCCCAGCCGAACACGAGACCGAGGCTGTCGTCGACCTTGAAGACGCTGGCCTCGGTGTCGAACTTCTCGGTCATGTCGTCCTCGGCCTTCGGTTTCTTGCGGGCGCCGCCGAGCGGCGCGTCAACATGGACGCTGCTGCCGCCGGGATCATCCTTCCGGATCCACTTCTTGCCGGTGGCCGGCTTCTGCCACCCGGCCGCACCAACCGCCGTCCAGCCCGCCTTGACGCAATCGTTGTAAGGTTTGTTGTCTTGCTCGGCCTGGGTCGCAGCTTTACAAAAGACCTCCAGCGCCGGCGCCGGCAGGAATTTGGCGATCACCTGCTGGTTGGCGGTGGTGAATGGCAAGGACGTTGTCCCTCAGAGGTTTGGCGATGAGCGAGAAGAGCGCAGGACTTGCAGCGGGCGGCACGGTAGATGGGGGGCCGACGTTCGTGGTGAACGTCCCACCGCGTCACGCGAGCGCCTTCGACAGGCGACACGGAACAGTCGACACGCCGCTCGCCGAGCCCCATGGCTCGACGCTGGCATTCCTCTCGGACCTGCATGAACAGGTCGAGCGGCAGATCAGCATTTGTGGCGACGAAACACTCCGCACGATCATGGTCGACCTGCTCGGGCGACTCGAAGCCGGCGGCGTTCTCGTCAGGTCCGCGGCCGAAGCTTGAACCGGTACAGAACGGCACATCTGCAGTTGCAGGTGTTCTCCGGGCTGGCGTTCGGATCGCCGGGATAGGCGATCGGGCCCGCCGAACACTGGAAGTTCTCGTTCAGCTTCACTGTGGTGCCGTCGAGCTCGACATGAGCATGCCGGACCTTGTTGTCCACGACGGTCGCCCAGGTCTTCGTGACCTGGTCGGCGCCGAACCGGCCATCGTGCACGGCCTGCCGCCAGAGCAGGTTGTTGCCCGAGTTCACCGCCCGGATCGATTCCGTGCGCGCGATCGTCTCCGACCGGTACCGCAGATATCGTTCCGTATAGCGGGCGACGAGACGATCGACCTTCTCGGGCATCATCGCGGCGCCGTCCTCGATCGCGCGCAGCACCGACGCATCGAACCGCCTGTCGCGGAGCGCCCGCTGCAGGGCATCACGGCTACCGTTCTCCAGCATCCGGCGATAGTTCAGCACCGCGCGGGTCTGGTTCTCGGTCAGGCCGATGAACTGCCGGACATCGCGCGCGACATCGAGCGGGTTGCGGCCGGCCGAGACGCCGGCGCGCACCGCTGACGCCACCGAGGCCCGGGCGTCGGCGCCGAGCTGGCGCACCAGCCCCATCTCGTAGGTCCGCAGAAAGTCGACCGTGTGCGGGTTCATCGCACCGAACGACACGTTTGCGGCCGACAGCGCCGGCTCTGCGGCGCGCGCGGCCTGGATGGCGCCAGCAGTGATGGTGTTGGCCACCGGCTGAAAACCAGCAGCCGACAGGTGGCTGTTCACCAGTTGCAGCGCCTGGTCGACGCGACCCTGCTGCAGCAGCGCCTTCAGCTCGCCGACGTCGATCTGCGCATCGATTCGGGCGATCGCGTCGAGGAACGACTTCCTGACCTTGGCGCTGACCTGGTCGGCCTGGCTCAGCAGGCGATCGATCTCTGCGGCGTCGGCTGCCGACATCTTGGCGATGGCCGGCGCTGCCGGGCGGAACGGCGGCGATCGCCGCAGCAGCCACCGCGGATCGGTGGCCGACTTCGCGACGACGAACATCAGGCTGCCTTGCTTCCCGGGCCGCCCTGGGCGGACATGAAGTCGTCGGCCGCCAGATCGCCCTCGGCCGGGTCACCGTCCTTGGTCCGGACGTCGACCGCCGTCTCCGGCGCCGGCTCCGGCAGCCCCGCCGCATCGGCGAGATACGCCGACAGCTCCTCGTTCGGAAACAGCGGCGCGCCGGCGCCGGCGAGCTGCTGGATGTAGGTGCCGAGCTCGTTCAGGTCGACCGGCGCCACGCGCCCGGGCTTCATCTCCGGGATCAGATCCCACGGTATGCCGTTGTAGGAAAAGATCCGCGGCAGCATGAACCGGTTCATGACGTCCGCGATCTGATTCAGGTAGGTCTCGCAGGCACGCAGGAACAGCTCGGACTTGTTCTTCGAGAGGGCGTACGAACCTTTCTGGTCGCCCAGCGTGATGAAGTCGGCGAGCGCCGACATCGCGATGTTGCGGTTGTATCGCGCGATGATCGGGTCGGTCTCGATGGCGCGGCGGCCGCCGGTCGACAACAGCTCAACCTTCACCATCGGGACGGACGACGGGTTGCCGTCTGCCATCGGGAAGTGGTCAGAGCTTTTGACCAGCCCGCCCTGGTGATTGAACTTCATGTCGCGAGCGACTTTGACGTACTGCTGAAGAACAGCCTTGTCCTCAGCGGTGGCGTTCGCCGCGAGATATTTCGACGGGATCGAGACGACCGGCAGGCCGGCGAGCTCGCGCTCGACGCCGATCGCCTCGAAGTCCTCGATCGACTTCTTCAGATACCATGGCCGATAGGCCGCGCGCAGGATCGAGACACCTTCGGGTGAGTTCTTCCGCGACGTCGTCCGGAACAGCAGGGCGCGGTTGATAGGCACGAACAGCGTCTGCCCGCCCTGCGGCGGCATCTGCCAGAGCCCGTCGATGCCGCCGTCCTGCTGCATCTCCCAGCGCTGCAGCGAGTCCTGCGAGCGGATCGGCAGCTTGCGGATGCCAATGCGGCCGTCGGTATATTTCGACCTGGTCGAGCCGTCGTTCTGGTCGGGCCCGACGCGGCGTTTCAGCACCATCTCGTGGTACGACCAGCCAAACGACAGCATCGACATGATCTCGGCGACCGTGTCGCCCCAGGTGTGCGACATGTCGGTCAGCAGCGACTGCGCGAACTCGGCCTCCTTCTGCGCCTCGCCGCTGTCGTTCGCCGGCTCGACGCGCCAGTCCACAGCGCGGAGGATCAGCGTGACGGCGGTCAGCACCGCGTTCACGACCGGATCGGTCTCCGACATCTGCCGATAGACCTTGATCGCCTGCTGCCCGCGGAGCTCGGGCAGGTATTCCTCGTTCAGATAGCCCGAGAAGACTTTGAGGCCGGAAACACCGATCTCGCCGAACGCCTTGGCGTTCGGATCACCCTGGATGCCGGGGCCTATGTAGGGCGTACCCTCGGGCCGCGGTGGGCCCGGCGGCGAGACCTTGGCGATGTCGTTTGCGTCGGCCAAGGTTCAGCTTCCCTTCAGTGGTTCGGTACGCCGGCTGAGACCTGCACCGGGCTGCCGATGTCGGGCGTCGGCGGCGGCGCCGGCTCGAGCAGCTCCGCGAACGCGCGGCTCAGCGCGTCGGTCTGGTCCTTGAAGGTGCCGGCCGGAAATAGGCTCAGCTCCTCGAGGAACGGCTCGATCCAGGCATCCTTCGCCGCATCGCCGGTGCGGATGATCTTGACGTTGCCGACCTCGGCCTGCGCCGACACCGGGTTCGCGCGCAGCTCCTTGTCGCCGCTCTCCGGCGAGAAGCGGACGTCGAAGCCGGCGAGCAGCTTGGCGAAGGCCAGGACCTGGCCCTTTGCGGCCTGTCCTGGATCCTGCGGGATCGAGATCCGGACAGCTGTGCCGTCCTGGGTCGCGGTGTTCTTGATCAGCGTGTCGACCTCGGCCGGCGAAGCGCGCTCGCGGACCGCATGGGCGATGTAATAGGTGCCCGAGGCAACACCGAGCCTGACGCCGGCGGTGTAGGCCGGGCCTGAGGCGGTCTGCGATTTCTTCTTGCTCGCGGCAAGGTCCCAGCCTCGACACCAGCGCGTTGCCGCGGGCGGCGCCGGCACGAACTCGAACCAGTGCCGCTTGAACATGCCACCCTCGCGCGGCGATGGTCTTTGCTGATACTGGCCGGCATAGGCATAGGCCGTCATGTCGCGCTTCAGCTTCTCGACGGTCTCGCGCGAGAAGCGGCCCGGGTCGAGCAGATCGCCGTCCGCGGTCCGCGGGTCGGTAAAGCCGATCGAGGTGGTGCAGCGCCGCTCGGCCTCGAACTCCATCGGCAGCATCAGATGGACGTAGCCCATCTTCAGCTTGAGGATGACGCCCGAGATGTCGTCCTCATGCAGGCGCTGCATGATGACCACGATCGCCGACCGCTCCTGGTCGTTGAGGCGGTTCAGCGCGCCTTCGCGGAATTTCCGCGTGGTGTTGTCGCGCTCGGTCTGGCTCTCGGCCGTCTCGGTCGAGTGTGGGTCGTCGATCACGAGACGATCGCCGCGCTGCGAGGTCAGCGAGCCGAAGGCAACGCCCTCGCGGGTGCCGGTCGACGAGTTCGCGAACGAGGTCTCGCCGGTGCGGGTCAGCACCACCTCGGGCCACAGCGCCTGGTACCAGTCCGACAGCATCAGGTCGCGGCACTTGCGGGTGTCGCGCTTGACCGGGCCGTCGTTGAATGCGGTCGTGAGGTACCGCATCGAGCGGAGCCCCTTCGGACCCCATTCCCAGGCCTGCCACATCACGCTGACGGCCAGCGACTTCGACGAGCCCGGGATCACATTGGCAAGGAATCGGTTGATCCGGCCGGCGGTGATCGCCTCGAGGTGCTCGCACAGTGCGTCGAGGTGCCAGTTCCAGATCAGCGGCGTGTTCGGCTCGAGCACATGCCAGGCCTCACGGAAGAAGCCCGCCAATCTCTCGCACCGCGCGCGGATCGCGTCCGCGTCGCGGGTAAGCCGTTCACGCTCCCGCTCGGTCTCCCGCCGTGTCCGCTCCGCCCTGATCGCCGCCATCATCGCTTGCGGCGAGGGCAAGGGGACCGAAGAGAGCTTCGAGTGCCGCGAGCTGTTCATCGGTCGCTTTACTGAGGTCGACGTGCTGGATCGGTCCACCGTTCTGGCCGGTCAGCTCGACGAGGCGCTTCTCGGTCCAGCCGAGATAAAACCGGGTGTGCTCGCGCCAGGCCTGCACGCCGGCGGAGTTGTTCAGCTTCATCAGCTCGAAGCCGCGGCGCTTGACGCGGACGCGACCTTCGGCCTGACCGCGCTCCCACGCCTCGGCGAAGGCTGGCTCTTTTCGCAGCTGGATGATGGTCGACTTCGAGACGTTGAGCGCCGCGGCCAGTTCCTCGTCGGTGAACTGGAACATGCAGAGCCTGCGGTATCGGGCGAGGCTGATCTCGGCCCTGGGCCGCCCAACCTTGCGCTTGCGCTTCTTCGCCGGCTTCCGCTTCGGTTTCGGCGCCGCCGCGGCGTCCATCACGCCAGCTCGACGTTGGTCGCCTTCAGTCCCTTCTCGGCCTTGGCGAGCTCGTAGGTCACGACCTGGTCCGGCAGCAGGATATGCAGCGAGCTGCCGAGGTCGGTGCGATGAACGAACACCTCGTCGCCGCCGCCCTCGGGGCGAATGAAGCCGTAGCCCTTCGCATCCGAGAAGAACTTGACTTTGCCGCGGACGCGGCCGGCAGATGTCGTCACAACGCTACTCCTGATGCCGGTTCTCAGCTCGCCGGCGCACCGGGCGGCAGCGAAGCCGACAGTGCCGCGGTCTCGGTGGCGACGGTCGCCGCGGCGGCCGCGATGCCGTTACTGGCTGCGGTGATCTTGTCGATCGAGGCCTGCACGTCCGGATCGGTGACGCCGGCGGCGGCAAGCGCCGCGGTCAGCGCGGCAATCTCCGCCTGCACGGCGGTGTCATGCGCAGCGATGTTGGTCGCCAAGGTGTTGACGTTGCCGGTGAGGGTCGCGACGGCGTCGAGGAGCTGCTGGCTCATGGTGATGATCCTGTGGTTGGACTTCAGAAGTTCGATCAGCGCGCCGGCGATCGCGCGGTGGTCATCCTTCGGCGCCTTGTGCGTCATCGAGTCCGCCAGGAACTCGATGATCCCGCCGAAGAGCTTGTTCACGCGATGAAGATCCCGATGCCGACCAGCAGCAGAGTGGCCGCGCCGATCACCCAGTACGGCCACTTCGGATCGCGCTCCGGCTCGCCGTCGTTCCAGAACTCGGATGCGGACTGGCGAACACCGAAATTGCGCGGCATCCGACTGGCCTCGGGTTGCTGGTGGAAGAGCGGCCGGCACTCCCCATGACGAGCGAGCGCCGGCACTGGTTGGCGGTTGGTCAGTCCGCCTTGGAATCCTTCGCTGCCGGCTGTTCCGGCACCCGAACAAAATCGAGATAGAACTTCTGGCCCGGCTCGATCATACCGAGCAGCGCCGGGTTGGCGATCGTCAGCGACAGCTCGCCGGCAGGGCTGAACTTCGCGTAGGTGTTGTCTTCATCGCTGCCGTCGGCCGGGTAGGGCGTCGACCGGGCTACGGCATTGCAGGTGATCCGGTCCTGACCGGCGAACCGCTCAACCTTGTTGACCTGCATCTTGGCGCGCATGAATGCGTGGGACATTGCTGTCTTCTCCGTTTTTTGACCGATCACTGTGAAGAACGGCTTGCGCGGCGACCGGTCGATGATCCGCTCAAGCCAAGCTTCGGCCGCGCCGGGCGGGCAGGTGTGTGGCAACTGCTCGTACTCAGTCGGCCCAAACCAGAGGCCGCCCGGCGCGCGCCTCGTTTCGACCATGCGCCATTCGAGCTTGCCGCCGCAGATCATGCACGGATGCTCGGGCGGGTTCGTCGCCATCACTGAGCCTGCAGCCGCCGGAACGTCTCGAACGTCTGCGCGCGGAAGACCGCGCCGCGACCCTTGCGGATGCCCTTGGTCTCCTCGACCTTCCGCTCGATCCGGCCGGCGTCAGCCAGCCTGGTCAGCGCCTCGGCCACCCATTCGGAATGGCCCTTGATCCGGAACTTGTTCTTGATCCGCACCGGCGTCCGCCAGACGTCGTCGAGCGAAGCGGCAAGCTGCTCCTCGTCGATCGACGGATGCATGCAGGACCCACGCGCGCGGGAGGTGTGAATATTGTTCAAGAACGGGACGGGGCGCTTGTAGAGACCTTCTCGCCGGCCGTGGCTTGGAGCTGCACGGGCATGCCGCCATCGTCGTCATAGGCAATCTTGTGTCGGCCGATCGAGATGATGCGCTGGCCTTCGGTTGTGCAGCAAAAGAGGACCGGCACGCTGCCGGCGATCTGCGCGCCAGACGGCATGTCGATTTTTCCGCCCATTAAGGATTGAGGGACATCGGGGACAAAGTGGACATGCGAGCGCCTTCAGGCGCGTTCGCACATCGCTCGTCTCGCGCGGTACCGGATAAGACTGTCTGTGAGGTGAGGTCAGGGGCGGGAAGCTGGCGCCGCTTGAGGCGGCTTGCTTCCGCTTGGACACAGTTCCGCTTAATGCGGATGCGCGCGATGAGAACCGCGAAATTTTTGGAATGTCAAGCGACAACTTGCGACATACCATGATGTCGCGCAGCTAACTTATTGATCTAGATGTATAAAAAAGTTCTTCGTCCGTCCGTCGGACACGACGAGACATCGTCGATATGTCGCACATACGGCTACGTTATGCGCAGGCTAGGGACACGATACCAGCATGATTCGCCGCTACTTCCGCCACGGCACCGAAGGCAACGGATCGGGCACCAGCGCCAGGATGCCGGTGTGCTTCGGTAGGCCGCGAGCGACGTTCTGGCCGACGAGGTGGGCAACCTTGACCTTGTAGGCATGCAGGTAGTCCGAGTAGCTCAGCGCCGGCGCAGCCGTGGCGACCGCCAGCGCCCGGTACTGCTTGTAGGCCGCGTTCATCGTCCGCAGGCCGCCCGACTTGTTCCAGGCGTCGAGTTGGGTCTCGAGCTCGCGGATCTCGTCAGCTGCCGCAGCCAGAACCTTGACCGGCTGTTCCCATGTTGCGCCGACGGCGGCCGCCGCGATCTCGAAATCGATCTTCAAGGCATCAATGCTTGAGGTCGATGAACACTGCGCGACCACGAGCTCAGCATGCGCGGATTTGGTGAACACGAACGCCTCCTCACCGCGCTCGCCTTCGGCCGGAATGGGGCCGGGCCAAAGGCCAGCTTCCAAGCGAATGACGCCGGCGCCGTTGTCGATCGCAACGGCGATGGTCAAGCTTCGTCCTGCGATGTACGCGGCCATCAGCTGGTCAAGCCTCCGCTGGCGAACGCTGTCGGCCATCCGGGCGCGACGTCCGGATTTCTTCACGAAACGGCCACCCGCGTGATAATCAGGCGCTCGGTGACCGTCCGCAGGCCGATCTGCCAATTCTGCTGGAAAAGCTCATGCTTGATCGCCCGCCGCTCACAGCACTTGCGGATGTCGATCTTCATCGCCGCCCACATCGCGCGCAGGCTCAGCGCGCGCGCGCGGTCCGGATTGTCGACGAGGTGCTCGAAAGGCCACCGCAGCGCCTGGTCCATCCTGGTGATCTGCGCGGTGGTTGGCGCTATCCGGACGCGGTTGCGGTAGTCCTCGAAGCTCTCGCCGGCTTCGGCCATGTCGAGAAGGTCCTTCAGCGACGGCCGCTCCTGAACCGGCGTCGGCATCCCGTTGCCGAACTGTTTCGGCCTGGTGCGGGCAGGCAGCGACACCAGCACCGCGAAGGCCTCCTCGAGGCGGTCCAGGACGTGCACCTGCGTCCACTGCGGAGGCAGCTCGCGGACGCTTTCGCGCGTCGCGCGCGCCGGCGGCGCCGTGCCCCAACCGAGGGCGCCGAGGACGTAGCTGCGCAGATCGGCGTCGCCTTCGCGATCGATCCGCGCCATGAGCTCGGCCCGGTCGGCAAGCGACAGCTGGGTGAGGTCCACCTCGTCATCAGCGATTGACATTGACGAGCTCCCGCATTGCGCAGTGGAAGGCGGAGAGCGGCAGGTCGAACCACTCGCCGACCATGCTGCGGTGAGCGAGCCTGCCGTGCAGCGCGGCCTCGATCTTGGCCGCGGTGGCGCGCGCGCCGGCAAAATGCGCGGACAAGACCGAGAGCTGCTGCCAGTTGCCGGTTTGCAGGGCGCTCAGCCGGGACACCACATCGGACGTGATCCCGATCTTGATCGGGCCATCCTCGCGGGCTCCGATGGCATAAACGACCAGCGCGCCAAGGCGGGCCAGGGAGCCGAGCGAGCAGGGATCGTTCACCGGCTGCCCTAGCGTCGGCGGCCATGGTCCCTTCTCGCCGCCAGCCACCTGAAAACAGGCCTTGCCGAGGTCCGGATGCTGTTCCGCCATGAGACAGCGAGGGAAGAGACAACATCGCGCATCATGTCTGTCGTATGATGTCGCAACATGTCGCTCTCGTTGTTTTTGCTGCATATTTTCTTTTTGCAGTTGTCGCAAAACAGGATGTCGCAACATGTCGCAACCTCACTCGTCCGCCATCATGGCGTCTTCCAAATCCCCTTGGGTCTCGGTCGTCAGGGCGGTGCCGCCCTGCAGCTCGGTGGGGCCAGAATTGGCCTCGCGCCCGGTCAACCAGACGTAGTTTCCGTCCCGCCCGATGATGCCGAGGCGCAGGAACTTCGGGCCGGCGCGCTCCATCGCCTTGCGCACGGTGGCCGGGTTCTTCTCGAAGGCGACGGCCTCGAAAGCGTCCCTCCAGAATTTGTACTGGACGACGGTTGCAATCGACCGGGGCAGCTTCGCGCGCAGCACCTGCGGCACCGGCTCGCCATGGTCTCCGATCGCCTTCTTCAGTGCGGCCAGGATGTTTGCGTTCTGGTCCGACAGGCTCAGCGTCCGGTCGCTGAAGCGGCCCTTGCCCTTAACCTCGAGCTTCTCGCCCATCGGCAGCGTCACGCACGAAGTGATCGGCTTGCCGTCGATCGCGCGGTGCCCGATCTCGACCTGCATCAGCTCGAACAGGATCTTGGCGCCGTCCTCGTCGTCCTTCTGCTTGTCGAGCGTCATCGTCCGGAGCTTACTCTCCGGATCCTTCGACACCAGCATGACCTGGTCGACGCCGGCATAGACCGAGGTGTGGCCGCGCAGCTTCGTGCCGTTGGCGTTCATGTGGTGCACGAGGCAGACGTGGCAGCCCGGCACAGCATCGGCGATCCGGTCGACGTTCGCCATCACCGTGCCCATGTCGCGGCCGGAATTCTCGTCGGCCATCCCTTGCGCCTTCTGCAGGGTGTCGATGAAGAGCGCGATCGCCGGCATGCCGTAGAGCCGCTCGACGCCCTTGATCTCCTCGATCAGCGCCGCGGTGTCGCCCTCGTGGCTGTGGATGTCGATCTTGGACTGCAGGATATAGATCGGGATCCGGCGATCCTTCGCCGCGCCGAAATACTGTCGCCAGGCCCTGAAGCGTTTCTTGATGCCGCGGCCGCCTTCGCCGGCCTGGTAGATCACGAGCCCCGGGGTCATGATCTTGTGGCCGAAGAATTTCATCGCGGTCGCGATGCACATCGCCATGTGGATGGCGAGGAAGGACTTGCCGGACTGCGAGGCGCCGCCGAGGACGGACTTGTCGCCGACGGTGATCAGGCCGTCGATGACGTGGGCATGCTCGGGTCCTGGCTCGTCGAGCTGCTCGAAGGTGATGCCGCCGAATTTCGAGACGAAGGGAGGAGGGCGCCAGTCCGCCGCGGCGGCAACCATCTCGAGGAGCTCTTCGGCGGTGCCTTCGCGCTCCCGCACCCAGTCGGTGACGTCGGCACCCTTCGGTGCCATGTCCCAGACGCCGGCGAAATCGACGAGGCGGATCCGCTTGGCGACGTTGTTCAGGGATTGCGCGACGATCTGGCCGCGCTCGCGCCCGGGCTGGTCGTTGTCCAGGAGGATCACGACGTCGCGGCCGCGCAGGATCTCTGCATGATCGGCGCGCCAGTTGCGGGCGCCGCCGCTGTTCGTCGTGGCGACCAGACCCATAGAACGCAGGGTCTCGACGTCCTTCTCGCCCTCGGGCAGGAACACGATGGCGTCAGCATCGCCTTCCTCGCGCATCTCCATCAACCGGTAGAGGCCGTGATGGACGCCGATCGGGAAATGCCGGCGTTCGGCACCGACCCACTTCTCGATCCTCTCTTCCGTTGCCTGGTACCAGTCGCCGTCGCGGCCGCGCAGGAACTCGCCGGCCGACAGCCCCCAGATCCAGCTCGTGCCGTCGCCGGACGGGCGGCGCTGCATGAAGGTCTTCTTGCGCTTTTCGCCTTCCATCCATTCGATGCGGCAGACCTGGTAGATCAGGCTGCCGCCGGCGTCGGCATAGTCGTAGGTCCGGGTGATCTCGCGCTTGGATGGTCTGCCGCGGTCAGGCGCGGCACGTGAGATGTCGTAGGCATCGGGATCGAAAGGCGGTTCATCGCGATCCGGCGGTGACGCCGGGCTCGGCGCGGTGCGCGCCGGCCCCGCACCGCCGTTGCCGTTCTTCGGCACCGGAAGGCCCGCGATCTGGGCGCATTCCTCGACCGCGGCCGGGAAGTCGACCCCGCGGGTCTCCATCAGGAAGCTGAAGATGTCGCCGTGCTTACCCGACGAGAAATCGTGATAGAAGCCCTTGGCGTCATTGACGGTGAAGGACGGCGAGTTTTCCTTGTTGAACGGTGACAGACCGACGAACTCAGCACCCTGACGCTTGAGCTTCACCGTCCGGCCAACGACTTCCGAGACCGGAAGCCGTGCGCGCAAATCGTCGAGGAATGCCGCCGGAAACGTCATTGTTCAGTGACAAGCGCCTTCTCGAGGTGATCGCCGATGATCTCGACGAGCGGAACTGAAATGCCGATTCCTTCCTGAACCGCGCGGAGGCGGGCATCGGAATAGGCCTTGAAGAAATCGAAGCTCTGCATGGCATCGATGAGCGCATCGCCTGCGCCCCCCCATGCCGGCTCGCCGTCGAGCACGGCGCACAGCGCCTCCACGACGGGCGCCCGCACCATGCCGATGTTGCCGTCGCCGGTTTTCGTGATGCAGGACAGCGCGGCGACGAAGACATCACGGCCGTAGCGCTTCAGCTGCCGGGCGAGACGCGCGGCCGCGAGCGTCTCGCCGACCCTTATGTCGGCGGCCGGAATCGGATAGCGGCAGATGGTGACCCCGCCATCACGGCAGGCCTCATGGAGTGCGACGGATTCGGCATCGCCGGCGGCGACACGGGCGTGGTAGAGCTGCATGGTCGATATCGCCGTGACGCCGCCGTTGATGGCGGCGAACGCGTCGGCCTGATCGGCAAAGCCGGCCTTCATCACGAGGCAGGGAACGTCACGGATCCCGCGCAGCGCCGCCGCAGTGGTGCGGTGCTGGCCGTCGATGACCGCAAACAGCTCCTCGTCGCCGTCGATCTCGGCCACCACGACGGGCGCGAACTTCGCCCAGGAGAAATTCTCGGCGATCGACAGCACGCTCTTCTCCGAAGCGCGGCCCACGATCTTGCGCTGGTACCGCTCGTCGACTCGCAGGTTCGTGATCGCAATCCAGAACAGCCTCGGCTTCTCCTTGGCGTCGATGTTGGAAAGGGTCTTGCCGGTGAGACGGGCGCGGAACTTGGCACCGCTGATCCTGGTGAGCTCGGTCATAGCGCTGCCACCTTCGGGATGCGACTGAACCAGCTGCCCATCTTCTTCCGTGCAGCAACGGCGCGGATCTCCGTCTCGGCCGCGGCGCTCTCCTTGAGGAAGCGATGCGCCGCAGCGAGGTGGTCGAGGGTTTTCTGCAGCTCGGCGAGCGCGAGCGTGGTGCCCATCGGCGAGAGCCCGACACGGTGCGACAGGAGCTCCATCTGCTCGAAATCGAGCCGGACCTTGGTGGCGGCAAGGGTAATAGCGACGGCCATGTCGTCGAACGAGGGCGGCGCGGCTTGGTCAGGCACGTTTCCTCTCCCCAAATAAATGAAGTACATCCGGGGTCCGGCCCATGAATGTTTGGCCGGCCCAGTCCCAGATACCAGCGGCATCCGCCTGGTTGTCGTCCTCGGCATCCCATCCCAGCAAGCGGCAGCGATCGATTGCGGCTTTCTTCGCCTCCGCGCGCTTCAGCTTTGCGGTGCCGAGGAAGTGCTTTCTCCAGGTGTTGATCGAGGCAAACTCGAGCCTGACGCCCTTGCAGGCTGTGATGCCGGCAAAAATGCCGAACATCCCGATCGTGATCATCGTGGTGTCGTGGTTGGTAAAGCCCTGTGCGCCGGACGGCGGGACAGCGCGCTCGATCACCACCATGTCAGGCGGATCATCTCGCAGCCGCGTCGCCATCCATTCCACCGCGCGGCCGTAGAAGTTCGGCAGCTCGTCGTTGCCGCGGAAGTCGACCGTCTCAAGGCGCGGGACCTCGCCGGGTCGCCCGAAGGCGACGCCGGTCTTGCTGGCGACATCCAGGGCAAGAATGGTCCCGCGCTGCTGCATGCTTCCTCAGTGCGCGGCAAGGCTGTCGACGGCGGCGGCACCGCGTTTGGTGCCGAGCTGGTCGATGGTGCCGTTCTTGATGGCCTCCTGGACGGCATCGTTCTGTGCCCGCATCGTGTCGACGAACGAGCCCTTGGGTTTGCCGTCGCCTTCCTCGTCCTCATTGTCCTCGAGCTTCTTGAAACCCTTGGATGCCAGCTGCTCCTGGCCGATTCCATAGCCGCGGTTGTGCTCGCGGTGCGCTTCGGTCGTGACGTGGTGCGGATTGTTGCAGCTCTCGCCGGCGAGGCCCTGCCGCTTGCCTTCGTTGAAGGCGCGCTCGGCCAGCGGCGTGCGGTCATCGCTCGGGAACATGTCGGCCTGCGTGCCGATCGGAACGCCGAGCCAGCGCAGCACCTGGGCGTCCTGTTCGATGCGCGCCCGGATCGCCTTCTCGCCTTCCGGCGTCGAGGCCTCGATCAGGCACTTGATCTGGTCCATGCCGTTCTTGCCGAGGTCGGCCTTGACGATCTTGCCGTGGTTGCGCAGCGCGGCGTCCGCCGCCTTCTTCGCCGCCAGCAGTCGTTCATGGGTCTGCCGGTGCTGTTCCAGCAGCGAATAGCGCTGGTCGTCGGTCAGCTCCTCGAGCGTCTGCCGCGGCGCCGCTGATGCGCCGCTGCTTTTACTGCCGTCACCTTTCTTGCGTGCCATGTGTGGCTCCTTTAGTTGGCATTCACCGCTTGTAATAGTTGTTCGGCCGCGCGCGATTGAGCTTCGGCGCCAGATCCTCCGGCGTCCGCACCCGCGCTACCGGCGCCTGGTAGGCGATGCGGCAGTGAGCGGCGCAGTACGGCTGGCCGGGCACGGCCTTGCCGCCGCAGAACTCGAATTCAGGGGTGAGGGGATCGCCGAGCGGCCAGTGGCAATTCAGGTCGCTCAGCTGATGCAGCTTGATGCCGCGGCCATCGGGCTTGCCAGTTAGATTGGCGTCGACGCCGGGCTCGGCGGCGTCGATCTCGCGCTGGATTGCGGGACTGTTGGACTGGTTGCGTTTCGGCCGGAAGGTCGGCATCTGCGAGACCGAGGCGATCTTGCCTGGTTTCGGCGGCCGCGGCGGCGCGGCCGGTCTCGCTGATGGCTGCCCGGCGCTCGCATCGCGGCGCGCCGGCAGCTTCAGGCGATGCGCCTTGCCGATGATCGCGCTGCGCGTGAAGCCGCAGGCCAGTTCGTTCGCGATCTGGCTGCAGCTGAGACCCTTGGCCCAAAGTCCTCTCAGCCGCTCGACGCGGTCATCAGTCCAGACTGGTTCAATCATGGAGTTCGCCCCGTCGATTGACGGAGTCCTGCCGCACGCGGCATCGCCCCGTTATTGCCGCAGGACCGCTGCGGCGCCGCTACTCGTGATGACGCAACAGGAACGCGCGGCTAGCCGACCACGCGCAGCCTCGTGATGGCGCGCACCGTGTCCTCGGCGACGTCGATCACGGCGCCGGCGCGGACCTCGGTTTCCTTGATCTCGTTGTTGGTGGCCTTGCCGTCGGATGCGGCTTCCAGGGCATGCGATTGCAGATTGGCGGTGGCGTGCGCGAGCTTGCCGACCAGCTTATTGACGTTGTCGACGAGCTCGGTTTTCTCGTCGGCTGTCAGGATCTCGTAACCGCGGCGCCGCGCCCAGGCCTTCAGAATCGGATCGCCGGCAGCGGCGTCCAACTCCATGGCGCGCCACAGCGAGATGTGGCGATCGACGTCGTCGCTGGCGAAGCGGCTCAGCTCGGAGCCCTCGATCCCGGTGAATTCGGCCGCGGCGCGGTTGCCGCCGAGCGCATTGATCGCCTGCCGGACAAGGCGTTTCGTGAACGCCTGGATCTCGGTCAGCACCAGCTTCTGCATGTCCCCCAACTCCTGGTTCTTTCAATGTTCCGAAAAATCGATGGCATGACTTCGCGCGCAGGTAGTGGCTGGATGCGCGGGAAAGGAGACGACCGATGTTGAACGATCCGGTGCTCGTCACGATCCTGCTGCTGCACACTGCCTGCATTCTGCTGCTGGGCTGCGCCTGCTGGCGGCTTGCCATCCTGCTGAAGCGGGCGAGGGCTCATGAATCGCTCCGCTCGGGCAATGGCACCTTCGGTCGCGGAAAACCGATCGGCCAGGGCGTATTGTCGTCCCAGCGCTCGGAGAACCACGAAATAGCCTTCTCGAACTGATCGGTGCCGAGGTTGCCGCCGCGCTGGATCGCGGCGAATCTCTTGCCGTCGTTGAAGATCAGCGTCGAAACCCGCGCGAGCGAAATTTCCTTTGCGCTGCAATAGGTTTCCGCAACGGTTAACAGCTGGTCGGTGAGCTTCATGGCTGCTGGACTATGCGGGTATTTACCCGCGTCGTCAAGACGGAGCGGGAATATGTCCGCTCACGCCACTGGAACCGGCGCGGGTATAATCCCGCGCATGAAGGCATCCGGCAAGGCGATCATCGGCAGAATTTCGAGGCGGCTCAAGGCTCTACGGATGAGCGAGAACGCCGCGAGCATCGCGGCCGGCCTTTCCAGGGATACCATCAGAAGCATCCGCAGGAACGTTGAAAACGGCAAGCAGCGCGGTGTCTCTACGGAGACGCTGGAAAAGCTGGCTCCCGTGCTGCGGACATCGAAGGCCTGGCTTTTGACCGGTGATGGAGAGGAGGAGCGGGCTCTCCTCGGCTATTTGGCCCAACCGGATTCGCCCTTCGACGGGGAGACCCCCATCGATGGCTTCAACGCCAGCTCTGGCGTGCCGCTGGTTGGCTTCGTCCGTGCCGGCGCGGAAGCTGTCTATTTGCCGCTGAACGAAAACGAGTGGGACCGCGTGCCGGCGCCGGGCAATGCGACGCCGCTGACGCGCGCGCTGGAGATCCGAGGTGACAGCCTCGGCGAATTGTTCGACCGCTGGCTGGTCTTCTTCAACGACGAGCACCGCGCGATCACCCCTGACCTGGTCAACAAGCTCTGCGTCCTCGAGCTCGAGGATGGCCGCACGCTGGTGAAGAAGATCAAGCGCATCGGCGCGGGAACCTACGAACTGCTCTCCAACACCGAGCCGCCGATCCGCGACGCAAAGATCCGCTGGGCCGCGAGGGTCATCGACATGAGGCCACAATGAGCGCCGTAAAGACCGTGGTTTGGCTTGGGATAGCCGGGTTCGCTGCGAGCGGCTTCGCAGGATCGGCGTGCGCCGCAGAGCCCGAGTTCCGAAAGGCGACGAACGAGATCTCGGTCGCGGCCTGTAACGGCGTCGCTCAGGACGCTGCAGCCGAGGTGAAGGCGACGGGCAGAGCCCCAACCGACAGTTACGTGAACATGATTCGGGACATCTGTCTCATGAACGAGCAGGAAGCGATGGATCGAGCCGCGGCGCTGAAACAGACTGTGCCGGCCACGATGTGGAAGGCCTGCGAGGACAGGGTGTCAGCCGCACCGAAAAAGTCGTTCAGCAACATGATGCACTGTCTGGATGATGATCTGCAGGCTTTACCGGACAGCAAGCTGCCTGCTGGAACGGTCATCCAGTTTCAGTCCGGGAGAGAGCGCCGATACTGGACGTTGGCCGAGTGTCGGAAGAGCACCGCCAGCACCCCTTGCGTCGCCAAGTAACATACTCTTGAGCGCCCTTCAGGCGCGCTCGAGGGACGGACATGACCCCAATGTCCATTTTGTCCCCGAAGCCTGTGGCGCGGCTTTTGCACCATATAGAATAGATAACTAATCTATCCTCGTATTGGGACGGTGCTTGAAGCACCGTCCATACGGGAAGTATCTCAAGGGAACCGTATACGCGCGCGCGACGGGGCCAAAAAAAATAATTTGCGGGTTTATACCCGCTTCCCTATTGACGCGGGTAAATACCCGCATATGATCCCTCCAGACCTTGGGAGGGTTTCATGCGAACCGCACCGCGCCACCGACCTGCCGAACCGGCGATCCAGATCGCCCGGATGATCGGCATGTACGGCACCTGCGAGACCATCAAGCTCGAGCTCAATGGTGAGGAGATCGGCCGGGCCGTCCTGTACGTGAAGCTCGGCGTCGGGCTGGTCTGGGACATCGGCGTCGCCGACGGCGATGAGGAGCGCTCAGTCACTCTCCCGTTGGATCGGTCCAAGACAAACGAGGAGATGTGGTCTGCCGTTGAGCTGACGCTCCGGCTGCTGGCCTCGCCGATCGTCGACAAGCAGCAGGCGAGGGCGGCGTGATGACCTTCGCAGAGTTCAAAGCGGGAGAGCCCGCCCGGTGCATGTTCCGTAAGCTAGGCTTGTCGGAATATCTCGATGCTGCGTCGAGCTGGCGCTCACTTCGCACACTGATCGTCGACTTCAACGATTGTGATCAGGGCAACTTCGTCAAGCTCGTTCGTCAGTGCGACGGCGTCTGTTCGTCCGGCGAGCGCATCCTCCTTCACGCGATCTGTTACGCCTGCGACTTCGCCTGGCTAGCGGACAAGCTGCAGAAGAAGGGCGCCGTTTGGCAAAACATGGACCGCGCGAGTGGTGAGTGGGGCAGGGCAGTTGCAGCCTGCATCGAAGGGGTTGCGTCATGACCAAGATCATCCGGACCAAGACCAAGGCGCACGGCGGGGTCACGGACCGCGAGCTGAAGCTGATGGAGGAGCACTCCAGGCTATGGATTTCCCGGGCCATGCGGACCGATCCGATTGAGCCCGAGAAGATCATCCCGGCGATCGAGGGGTTGTATGAGGTCGCCGGTCTGAAGAAGCCGCGCGTCGTGATCGTGCCGTCGCCGCTGGTGATGGCGTTCGCCTATGGCGCGTCTGCAGCCATCTGGTACGCGCGCAAGCATCCGAAGGATGGTGTGCGCGCGACCTACGCCGCGACCTACGACGCGACCCGCGCCGCGACCGACGACGCGACCCGCGCCGCGACCGACGACGCGACCCGCGCCGCGACCGACGACGCGACCCGCGCCGCGACCGACGACGCGACCCGCGCCGCGACCGACGCCGCGACCTACGCCGCGACCCACGCCGCGACCCGCGCCGCGACCGACGACGCGACCCGCGCCGCGACCGACGACGCGACCCGCGCCGCGACCGACGACGCGACCTACGCCGCGACCGACGACGCGACCCGCGCCGCGACCGACGACGCGACCCGCGCCGCGACCGACGACGCGACCCGCGCCGCGACCCGCGCCGCGACCTACGACGCGACCGACGACGCGACCCGCGCCGCGACCTACGACGCGACCCGCGCCGCGACCGACGACGCGACCCGCGCCGCGACCGACGACGCGACCCGCGCCGCGACCTACGCCGCGACCTACGCCGCGACCTACGACGCGACCCGCGCCGCGACCGACGACGCGACCCGCGCCGCGACCGACGACGCGACCGACGACGCAGAAAAATTTGCCGCTCGCGCCTGTAAGGCGCTCGCGGGAGATTTCGGGCTCCTATGCGCCAACCGCTGGGCCAACAACTACCAGGGCGGCAACATGTGGGCCGGCTACGACGGCTACATCACCGCCTGCCGCGATATCCTCGGGCTGGAGCTTCGCGAACACGCCGCCTACGCGCACTGGGAGCAGGCCGCAATTCATGGCGGCTTCCGCATCATGCACGAGGAATTCTGCCTGGTCTCCGACTTCCCGGAGATCATCCTCAAGGACGAACAGAATCGCCCGCACTGTGAGACCGGCCCCTCACACCGCTGGCGCGACGGCTGGTCGCTGTATTACTGGCACGGCACGAAAATCCCGGCCGAATGGATCGAGGACAAAGCCGCGCTGACGGCGGCGGTCGCGCTCGGCGAACAGAACATGGAGCTGCGCCGGGCCGCCTGCGAGATCCTCGGCTGGTCGCGCATCCTGTCCGAGCTGAAGGCGAAGACCATCGACCGTGATCCTGACCCGCAGATCGGCGAGCTCGTCGAGGTCCGGCTGCCAGACCTCCGCGATCCCGCGAAATTCCTGCGGGTCCGCTGCGGCACCGGCCGCGAGTTCGCGATCGGCATCCCGCCGCACATCACCAAAGCACTCGATGCCCAGGCCTGGATCGTCGGCCTGGAGCCAAGCGACTTCGTCAAGCCCGAGGTACGGGCGTAACCCCCAGGAGAGAGAATGATGAAGACCTTCCTCAAGACCGCCGCCCAGGGCGAGATCACGATCCGCCGGATCGGGGATGTGCCGGCATCGCGGGAGTCGCGCGCCGGCTGCACGCCGCTGGCCCTGGAGAAGGGCAAGCTCGTAATCGGTCATTCGGAGACCGGCCACCATCACGTGCTGTCCCGCAGCGACGGCGCCGAGGTGATGGTGCTGGACCGGCCGCCGGAGGGAATGAGGATTCTCTACGCCATCCTGGAGAATCCGACATCGCTGGATCACCAGCGCGACCACGACACCCACGAGTCGATCGACCTGCCGCCCGGCGAATACGAGTTCCGGATCGCGCGGGAATACGACCCCTACGCCGAGCTGGCGCGGCAGTCGATGGATTGATGCACCTCGGGGCGGCATCGGGCCGCCCCGCCACCCCGGCAATAGGCGTTCAGATGACCGGCGAATTTTCAGTTTGTCAGTTCTTTGAGGACGGCTCCTATGAGGTCGTTCGCAGTTTTGTCGGCCCGAAGGAGGCCGTCGAAGCCGCCAAGCACTACACGTCGAGCGTCGCAGCGAAGACCGGCATTGTCCGGCGCGTCATCATCACCGACGGCGGCGACTTCACGAATTTCGAATGGCGATACGGCGAGGGCATCGTCTATCCACCGCATGACGGCAAGCAGTTCGTGTCCGATGCCGCCCTCCAAGCAGGGAGGGCCTCGTGATGCTGAAGGCCCTTCTCCGCTTCGACGAGATGGCGATCGACCTGGCGCAGGAAGCCTATCTGTGGATCTGGGACCGCACCGGCATCTACGCGGCGACCCCGGCATCTACGCGGCGACCGTGATGTTTGCGGTCATCGTTTGCGAGAAACTGTGCTGGCCGCCGTTTGGATGGCTGGATGTCTTCTGCCTCGCGATCATGGGGATATGGACCGCGGGCAGGTATGCGGCTCAGCAGCACAGCTTGCGGGTCTACAACGCCATGGCCGAGGCATGGAGAGGGCCAATGCTGCGGCTCGTCTATCTCGGAATGCTGTCTGGGATGGTGGCCTTTGACGTGGTTTCGCGCAAGCCACTGAGCCTCGTCGGTGACGCCTTGTTCATCACCTGGAACAGTCTCGCCTGTATCTACATCCGAGACCGTGAGCCGAAGGATTTCTTCGAAGCCCGCCGGCCGGTCGGGGAGGCGGCGTGATGGACCAGCTTTTCCTCTTCACGCTCGATCATCCAACCATCACCGGCATCATGATCGGTGGCGGCTTCATCGGCGGTCCGCTGGCCGCGATCGGCTGGTGCCTCGGCTACGAGCACGCCATGCGGAAATTCACCCGGTGGACGCGGCGCGAGGTGAAGGCCGAGCCCGTGCACATCCAGGGCAACGTGGTGAACTTGCCGGCTTTGCCGTCCGGCTCGATCGAGCGACGCGCGTTTCCGACCACGCCTGGGAGGCGGGTATGACCGGCGATCTGTTCGGACATAGCCCAGACCAGCGACAGCTCGAAGTTCACGAGCACGCTATCATCAGCGTCCCGCGCGCAAACCATGGCCAGTCGATCAGGCACTCCCATGAGGGTGGAAGCGAGCCTCACCAGCACCCAGACACAGGGCCGGCGTCCTACACGATCGACAAGGACGAATGGCTGAAGGCCACCGGCCTGCGCGGCGGCGGTCGGAAGCAGTTCACGAAAACGCCGGAAGGCGAGCAACTGCCGATCGTCGAGCTGGAGGAGTGGCAGAAGTCATTCGAGGTGCACGTCGGCGCACTGCCGCCCGGGTTCAGGGGCACCGGCGGCGGCATGGCCGCGGCTACTCGCATGATCCTCGCTCACCGAATGACGGTCAGCAACGTGGTCCCATTCCCGAGCACCCCAAAGAGGCGGGCATGAACAAGCGGCTCCAAGAATCCAAACCGGACTTTGATTTTGTCGGCGTGTATCCGGGCGGCACGCTGATCTACGTGCTGATGAGGAAGCGCGACGAGTTCGACCTTATCGCTCTGCCGGTCAAGGACCACGGCGAGAACGACAACGGTCACGTTCTGTCGAAAACGCTTTGCGACGGCTCAATGCACATCGTCTTTCAGTTCTGGCTGAAGGAGCGCACGATCGAGACGATCCGCGCCGATCAGGATAAGATCCGCCGCGAGCGCGAGGTGCTGGCCAGCGTCGACCCGTCGTGGGGAGACCGATGAGCAATCTCAGCCGCATGCTCACCACCGCCACCGCGATCCTGGCCGAGCACGACCAGCGCGCGGCGCCGCCGGCACGGAAGGACCAGCCGCCGTTCTTCATCCGCACGACCTGGCTGTTCGCCGAGCTCGAGCTGCTCGCCCCGCCGGCCGAGGAGAACATCTTCAAGCGGATTAAGATTGCGCGGCTCAGCAAGGATGTTGCCTCGCTCGGCCCGCTGCTCGACCTGATCGACAGCAACACCGCCGTGATGGAGGAAGGCCAGCGCAAGCACGAGCGCAGGCAGCTGGTTGGCTGGATCCGCGAGCAGATCGCCCGAGAGGTGACCAATGGCAATTGAGCGATACCCCATCGATCCCGCGAAGGACCGCGCGACCTGGCTGGCGCTTCGCCAGCGCGACATCACCGCCAGCGACGTGCCGGCGGTGTGCGGCGAGGGCATGTTCGGCTCCGCGACCAAGGTCTGGGCCGAGAAGCTCGGCAAGATCGGGCCGCAGGAGATGACCGAGGCCATGAAGCGCGGCCTCTGGGGCGAAGCTGCGGTGTTCGAGGCGATCGGCTGGGAATATCCCGAGTGGGAGGTCCGACGTGCCAAGGTTTACATCCGCGATACCGAGCTGCGCCTCGGCGCGACGCCGGACGGCGCGGCTATCATCCCCGGCCTCGACGGCGTGACCGTCGTCCAGACCAAGGTGATCGCGCGGCCGGTGTTCGATTCCTACTGGCGCGCGGATCCCGAGGATGCCCATAGCCCGATCAACGCGCCGCTGGCCTACCAGCTGCAAACCCTGACCGAGACGATGCTGGCCGACGCCGCGCGCGGCATGATCGTAGCGCTCGTCGTCGACACCTTCCGGTGGGACCTCTACGCGATTCCGCTGGAGCGCAACGCGCCGGCGGAGGCGGTGATCCGCGATCGCGTCGGCGCATTCTGGCGCAACTATCTCGACACCGGCATCCAGCCGCCGATCGATGTCGAGCGCGACCAGGAAGTGGTCAAGCTGCTGTTCCCGAAGGACAACGGGATCGAGATCGACCTCAGCCATGACAACGAATTGCCCGGTCTGGTGCACGGGCTCGAGGATGCCCGCGCCCGCAAGAAGGCCGCGGAGAAGGACGAGGGCACGGCGAAGACCGCGATCGCCGGCAAGATGGGCGAGGCCGCGATCGCGCGGCTCGCCGACGGCCGCCGCGTCAGCCACAAGACGCAGGAGCGCGCCGGCTACGAAGTCGCGCCGAGCTCCTATCGCGTGATGCGCGTCCTCAAGGGAGGTGGCTGATGGCCGTCGCCCGCAAGGTCGAGAAGACCGACAACCTCCCGCCGCCACTGGTCACCAAGGATCAGCTGACCGCCGACTTCCTGCACCTGGTCCAGGACGTGGCCGAGATCGAGAACGACTGCCTCGATCTTCCCAACGTCGCCGAGGATGATGAGGACCTCGCCAGGATCACCAAGGCTGCCAGCGGCATCATCAAGCTGGCGAAGCGGATCGACGAGCAGAAAAAGGAAGCGAAGCGGCCGTTCCTCGACGCCAACACGCTACTGGAGTCGTTCTTCGCGCATGGGCTCGGCGCAACCCTTGCTGCGCTGAAGACCGACCTCGAGAAGGTCTCGACAGCCTATCAGCGCAAGAAGGCGGCGAAGGAGCAGGCCGCGCGCGACCAGGCCGCGGCCGAGGCGCAGGCCAAGGCGGCCGCGGCTCAGCGCCAGGTCGAACAGACCGTGCAGTCCGGCAACGTGCAGGCGGTCGCCGCCGCGGTCACGCAGTCCAACGCGCTGGCCGATTTCGCAAACCGGGCCACTGCTGCGGCGGCCGCGCCGACGTCCTCGATGGGGATCGTCAAGACAGAGGCCGGCACGGCTTCGCTGGTCGACAACTGGACCTTCGACCAGCTCGACATGGACACCGTCGACCTCGAGACGCTGCGGCCGTTCATCGCGCAGGCCTCGATCGAGCAGGCGCTGCGCGCCTTCATCAAGGCCGGACGCCGCCAGATCAAGGGCGCCCGCATCTTCAATGACAACAGGTCGCGCTTCCGCGGCTGAACAGGAGGTATTTCGAAATGTCGAACGTTGATGTTGACGACCGGACCGAGCGGCGCAGCGCGCTGGATGCTTTTGCCAGCGCCCCGGTGCGCGAGGTCCAGGCGCCGTCCGTCCTGCCGATGGCCTCGACCGGCGATCGCGTGTTCGGTGCCCAGCAGGTCGCAGTCTACCGCGACGAGGCCCGCGTGTTCCAGAAGCTGGCCGCCCTGGGCGCCGCTGCCGGAGACGATTGGTTCTATCGGTTCCCGGTCCGGAAGAAAGTCAAGGACAAGGAGACCGGCAAGGAGGAGTGGGTCACCGACTACATCGAGGGAGCGTCGATCAAGCTCGCCAACGATGTCGCCCGGATCTACGGCAACTGCGAGGTCGACACCCGCGTCATCGACATGGGAACGAGCTGGCTGATCTATGCCCGGTTCACCGACTTCGAGACCGGCTATGCGCTGACGCGGCCGTTCCAGCAGAACAAGGGCGGCTCCAAGCTCGGCGGCGACGACAATGCGCGCAAGCTCGACATCGCGTTTCAGATCGGTGTCTCGAAGGCCATCCGCAACGTCGTCGTCAACGCGCTGCAGACCTATTCGGATTACGCGTTCGATGCCGCGCGCAGCTCGCTCGTCGAGAAGATCGGCAAGAACCTCGCCGGTTACCGCGACCGCACCGTCCAGGGCATCGGCAATCTCGGCGTCGAGTTGTCGCGGGTCGAGGCCGTCACCGGCAAGTCCGCCAAGGACTGGACGGCGCCCGACGTCGCCAAGGTCATCGCCATGATGAAGGCGATCGCCGACGGCATGGCGACCGTCGACGAGACATTCCCGCCGAAGGGCGCCTCACACGACCCCGAGACCGGCGAGGTCAAGGAAACCACCCAATCCACCGCGCAGGCCGAAGCCGCAGCACCTTCGCAAGGCGCTGGCGCGGGGACGGCGGAGCCAGCCGACCAGAAGCAACAGACTGCTTCGGGTCCTGACCAGGCTGGCTCCGCCACCAATTCCACAGCTTCGACGCAACCGACCGAAAACACCCCTCCGGGAACCGTTGCGTCGGGCCAGGCCGCCTCGAACCCCAGCCCTCCCAAGCAAGGGGACGGGGCGGCCGCGGGCCCGGAATCGGATGCCAGCAACATGACGGCGCCGAAGACCGAGGCCGAGTACATCAAATACTCGGACGCCTGGATTGCCGCGCTCACCGACGCCACCGCCGGCGAGGCGCGCTGGAAGGAGGAGAAGACGCTGCGCAACAAGGCACATGTCGGCTCCGATGCCCGCGAGGCGCAGCAGGAGAAGCTCGCCAAGAAGTGCGCCGAGATCAGGGACGCCGACCGGTCATGAGCGCCGCCGAAACCGTCATGATCACGAGGCCACGGGCGACCGAGATCAGCAGCACTGGTCTCGTTCGCCAGACCTTCGACGTCGTCAACTGCCCCGGCATCACCGTGGTCTGGGAGGGCTTCAAGCCTGATGCCGAGGGCGAGTTCGAGACGGTTTCGCAGACCTACCACCTGTCGACCGGCAAGGTCTTCGACAGCGCCGACGAGGCGCTGCTCGCCTGGGACGCCGAGCAGACCGACCAGGAGATCGTCGACGCTCTCGGCGAAGCGCTGCTGCGGTACCGGCATGGTCTGATGCGGCCGCTCTGGGCGGACCGCTCGACTGGGCAGAAGTCGCCCTGGATCGCCGCGGCGCGCTCGTTCCGCCGCCTGCTCAACGGCATCGGCTTCGACATCGTCAAGCTGGAGAGGCGATCGTCATGATCAATCAGTCCGACCGTCTCAAGGAGCGGCACCGCGGCTGGCAAAAGGCGCAGCCGGCGAGCGCCTCGCGCCTCGCGGCGCTGAAAACCTTTGGGCTCCGCTATGTCGAGCTCGACGACTTCAATGTTTTGGTCGAGGGCGAGTACACGCTGAACCTCGCCATGAGCTTCTGGCGCGCCAACGACGGATCCGCGCAGGGTTACCTGGTCTCGACGCTGCACGACGAGATCCGGGGCAAGCAGCTTCACGAGAAACCTGCCGCGGGCAGGGACAGCGGCGCAGTCATCGGTGGAGTACCGCCCATCGACAATCAGGCAAAAGCGCTCGCCGAGTCCGCGGCAGGCTCTATTGCGCCCGAGTCGCCGACGTCGACGGCGACGCTGCTGCCGGAGGTCTCGCCATGCCGGTAATGACGGAAGATCAGGCCAAAGGCAAAACCTGTCCCCACACGTTCAGCGTTCCGGAGCTCCGAACCCCTGAGGGAGTCGGTATCCGAACGAGCGGCCCATGGGGCTGCATCGGCTCGCAATGCATGGCGTGGCGCTGGCGCGATCCCAAGCCGGAGCAACGAAAGCCGAAACAGCTCTGGCCTGACACGGAAGACGACAAAGTTCTAAGGACCGCGTCAGGTCCTGACCGTGGGGAAGACATCCCACCGGATGCGACGTGGCTGCCGATGACCGGCGACGAGAAAGATGGTTGGGAGGGCGGCTATTGGGAGGAGCCACGCTCGGTCGCCGAGGCTGAATTCGAGAAGGCGAAAGCCGCTCGCCGCGGGTTCTGTGGTCTGACAATACCGCCGGGGCACGAGTCGTGACCGAGCAGAAGTGCAACTGCCTGGAATGCCGTCTCCGCGCTGCCCTCAGCGAGGGCGGCGATCCGTCGGCGCCGTTTGAGGTTGACGTCAATGAAGCAGCGAAGGCGATGGGCAACATCCTCGGCGAGTTGCTCGCTCATCATTCGAGCAAGGCGGCCAAGGCATTCGCCATCGCGCTGCTCGAACACCGCAAGCGCTGGCTGAAGCATCCGCGCGTCGCGGCCCAGCAAACACCAGCGGGGCATGCATGACGGATTTTCGCCCTCGCACCTTCTGCTGGATCGGTGGTGTCCGCGGGCCGGCGCCACAGATCCTTTTCGACGATCCCCGCGTCGGCTGCGAAGGCCTGCAGATCCTCGCCAGCATCAGGCTCGAGCCGACCGACACGCGATCGCTCGACCAGCTCGCGCGCGACTGTCCAGCACCTTCCGTGGAGACCATCTGATGCTTTTCCGTGTCGTCGACTTCGAGACCACCGGCATGCCGCCCGAGGCGGCGCTGTGCGAGATCGGCTATTGCGATGTCGACACGAGCGACGGCGACAAGATCGGTCAGCCGGTCGGCATGCTCGTCAATCCAAACCGCCCGATGCCGCCGGAGGCGAGGGCGATTCACCATATCAGCGATCGCGACCTGGTCGACGCACCGTCGATCGATACCGGCCTGATCACCCTCAATCACCCGAGCGTCGATGTCTTCGTTGCCCACAACATGGCGTTTGAGCGCGAGTTCTTCACGGGCGGCGCCAAGAACTGGATCTGCACGCTGAAGGTTGGCCGCCGCCTCTGGCCGGAATGCCCGAGCCATTCGAACCAATGTCTCCGGTACTACCTCGGCATCGAGCTCGATGACGCCTTGGCAATGCCCCCCCACCGAGCCGCTCCCGATGCCTATGTGACTGCGCACATCCTGGTCGAGGCCTTCAAGGCCGGCGCGTCGCTGGCCGACATGATCGTATGGTCGGCGGGGCCGTCGTTGTTGCCGCGCGTCACCTTCGGCAAGCACCGCGGTCAGGCGTGGAAAGACCTGCCGGGCGACTATCTCGACTGGATCGTGCGGAAGTCCGACATGGACGCCGACACCAAGTTCACCGCTCGCCATCACCTGGAGGAGCGGAGAAAGGCGGCGGCGTGGCCATGACCAATACCGTCAGCCTCGGCGCTTATGCCGTCACCGTCGGCGCTCTGTTTCATCTGATCTTCCTGGGACCGGTGTTCGATTGGTCCTCGGCCTGGTCGTGGGTGTGGCTCGTCGGCTGGCCGCTGATCGGATGCGTCTCGATCTCGGTGATCGTTCTCGGCGTCGTGGCGGCCGCGCGCCTGATCGTCGCATGCTCCATGCTGGCAGGTGAACAATGATCGAGCGGACCGCGATCGAGGACACCCGCATAGTCTACGGCGCGCGCTGCGTCTGGTGGGACGGCATCGAGAAGATCGGGTCGAGGGGGCGGGGGCCGTTCGGCGGGCTGCCCTGTTGTCCGCACTGCAAGGGCATGCTGTTCGAGATGGCGTCGCCGAAGGAGTGGTGGGACGGCGTCGAAAAATTCCAGGCCGCAGGTCACCCCGGATACCGCGCCTTCATGGAATGGCTCAAGGGCAAGTGCTTCCCGACCATCCAGGCGGCAAAGGCCGCCTATGAGGCGAAGCCGGGAAGGACGGTGCAGCTGTGACCGAGTCCGTTCGCGCCTTCCCGCTCCACTGGCCGGCCGGCTTCCCCCGTTGGAAGGGCAGCCGCACCTCAGGCGCTTTCCGCTCCGACTTCGAGACAGCGCTCCGCAATGTCCGCAAGAGCCTCGAAGCCTTTGCAAAGGACAGCAACCGGAAGATCGAAAGCCCGGTGCTGTCCAGCAACATCGACCTGAACCCACTAACGGAGAACACCGGCAAGCGGCCGGCCGATCCTGGCGTCGCGGTCTGGTTTTCGTGGGACGGTCTTCAGGTCTGCATTCCCGTCGACCGTTATGAGACCCCAGCCGCGAACCTGCAGGCCATCCATCACATCATCGAGGCGCGCAGGGTCGAGCTGCGGCATGGGACCCTGGCGCTGGTGCGCGCGACATTCACCGGATTCCAGGCGCTGCCGTCGCCGAAGGGCAAGCATTGGCGAGAAATCCTCGACCTGGCCGACGTGCCCGCGGTCTCTCGAACTCATATCGACACAGCTTACAAGGCGCTGTCACGCGATCGGCATCCGGATCGCGGCGGCAGCACGGAAGCTATGGCCGAATTGAACAACGCGCGGGACACCGCGCTGCGGGAGATCGGATCGTGACCGAAGGAATCTGCCTCGCCCGCGGAACTAGCCCCGCCGCGGCCTACCCCCAAGGCGCAGACCCGCGCGCGACACCGCCCGCGCGCCCAACATCACCGGCGGCGAGCGGTGATGCTTCACTTTTGAATGAGCAGCACGGCACCGTGATGTTGCAGGGATGGGTGATCTCATGACCAGCAACAGATTTGCGCGGCCGCAACCTGCTAGCCGACACTGTCGTCACTACGACTACGTGAATGGTCTCGGTCCCGGGACCGGCCCGCGCTGCGCGGTCGGTATCGACCTCTCTGCACCAGGCGCTGCGTCGCCGTGCATGCCAGCGAGCCCGCAGCAGGTCGCGTGCGACAAACGCGAGGAACACACTGACGAGGAGCGCGCGGTTTGGGAGGCGTGGCGGAAAGAGCGAATGGCCCGGATGCTCGTGGTGCTCGCGCAAATCCCAGGCTCCTCACGCGACAAAAAGAACAAGCCAGAATGGGGCAAGTCCGGCGAATTCGACTGCCCTGCCTGCAAGGAAGGGAAGGTCCGTTGGTCGCGGGCTTCAGTGAACGGTCACGTCCGCGCGGCCTGCACGACGCCGGACTGCTTCGGGGTGATGGAATGAGAAAGGGCCGCGTCCTCACCGACGAGATCAGGGAGAAGATCGAGCAGCTGTTCGCCTCGATGCAGAAGCCGACGGCCGCCAAGATCGCGCGCCGGCTCAGCCTGAAGGAAAACACCGTCTACTGGTACGCGCTCTGCAATGGCCTCCTATCCAAGAAGCCGCCGAGCTACGGCCGCAAGCCGTATCAGCGCAACGGCATCACGATCAATCCATACACCCCGGAACATGACGCGATGCTTACCGAGATGCGGATCGCCGGGCATGGCTTCACCGCCATCGCCGAGGCCCTGACCGAAAGATTTGGCATCCCGCGCAATCCGCACAGCGTCCACAACCGTAGCATCATGCTCGCGGCGACCGCCGACGAAAGCGAGGCCGCATGACCGTGATCGATGCCAAGTTTGCGGAGGCCCTGCGCGGCGAAGGCCGCGGGTTCGGACCGGGCGGATCGGGGGCACCGGCGCCGATCGTAAAGCCGGAACCGCGGAAGGTCCGCGACGGCGACATCCACCTCGGCACCGGCTCCAACGGCGACCAGGTCGGCGTCAGTCTCGACAAGCTCGTCGATGGCCGCCTTCTGATCCAGGGCAACAGCGGCGCCGGCAAGTCGATGCTGCTGCGCCGGCTGTTCGAGCAGGCCTGGGGTAGGGTCCAGCAGCTCCTGATCGACGTCGACGGTGAGTTCTCGACGATCGCGGAGAAGTTCGACGTCGCCGTCGTGAAGGCCGCGGACGTGCAGCGGATCGGCGGCGAAGCCTTCGGCCGGCATATCCGCCGCAACAGGTACAGCGCCATCCTCGACCTGTCGGACGCGACCACCGAAGACCGGTTCGTGATCGTGGCGGACCTGGTCACAGCGCTGGTCGAGGCGCCGGCCGAACTCTGGTTCCCGATGCTGGTGCTGATCGACGAGACGCAGTCGCTGGCGCCGCGATACGACCCTGGCGACGTCGAGGTCGAGACCAGGAAGCGAACGATCCGCGCGCTCGCGGATGCCATGACGCGGGGCCGCAAGCGCGGTCTTGCCGGCATCGTCGCTACCAGCCGGATCGCGGAGACCTCGACGCCGGTCATTGCCAAGCCGACCAATATCATCGTCGGCCGGACGATCTTCGATCGTGACCTCGAGCGCGCCGGTGACGTGCTCGGCTTCACCTCGGGCCACAGCCGTGCGCTGAGGACGCTGTCCGACGGCGAGTTCATCGGCATCGGTCCGGCCTTCAATATCGCCGGCAGGTCCCGCTTCAAAGCCGGTGGCGTCGAGACCAGGCACAAGGGCGAGGCTCCCAAGATCGAGGCGCCGCCTCAGGTCAGCGCGGCGGATGCGATCGCGATGCTGGCGCAGGTTGACGATGCGCCCGAGGGCTCTGAGCCGGCTGAGCTCCGGGTGAGGCAGGTCTCGCGCACCGGCGGCCGCGGCATCGACTGGCTGCAGGCTCACGACAAGATCATCCGTGACGGTTACGAAGTCGGCACTCCGCTCGCCGAGATCGGCGCGCAACTCGCCGCGGCCGGCCTGCAGGTGTCGACCAGCGGCATTTCGACCCGCGCCCATGCGCTCGGCCTGATCAGCCAGAAGGCCATGCTGGGTTGGCAGCCCGAAGAGGACGCCATCCTCGTCGAGGAGTACGGCAAGGAAACCCGTATCATCGACATCGTGACCAAGCTGGCCGAGAACGGCTTCAGCCGCGGCAGGGTTGCCGTTCAGATGCGCGCGATCGCGCTCGGCATCACCCGCGACCGCGTCAACTACTGGACGGACGACGAGACCAAGATCGCGCTGGCCGGCCTGAACGAGGGAAAAACCACGCGCGAGATCATCGCCGACCTGAAGGCAGCCGGGTTCGAGCGCGGGGTCACGGGTATTACGAAGTTTGCCCAGAAGCACGGCATCAGCCGGAACAGCGCGGTTCCGTGGACTGACGGCGATATCGAGACGCTGACGACCATGTACACGGCGAACCAGTCAGTCGCTGAGATTATGCAGAAGCTGGACCGCTCGCGTGGCGCAATCCTTTCGATGGCGAGCCAGCTCGGCCTGAAGCAGCGCAAGCCGTGGACCGACGCTGAAAAGGCGATCCTGCAAAAGGCGCATAAGACCGGCCGGTTGCTTGTCGACGTGCCGGCACTGCTTCCGGGCCGCACCTACGCGACGGTGGCCCGCATGGCCATGCAGTTGCGGCTCGATTTCAACGCCAACCGCAAGGCCGCGAAGGCCAAGGCCGCCAACAAGGCGAAGCGAAAATGAGCCGAGAAGCGCGCCTTCATCCCAGGGTCGAGCGGTATCTCGGACCAGTCGCGGTCGCGCAGTTCATCGATATGGGCTGGTTCACATTCTGTCCGATTGGCTTGACCAAGGGCGGGCGCAAGGCATTCCGGGCCGGCTACGGTTTTTGGGACGGTCAGGAGCAGTTGCTCCCGATCCACACCGGCAGCACGACCCGGATTCCAAACGGCGCGGCCCACTGGGAGGGGCGAGTCACGCGGCTCGGCCGCACCACCGACGACGATTGAAACCGCAGCACATTGAGGAGTCCCGCATGCAGATCATCGAAGCCAAGCTGATGCAGCTGAAGATCGACCCGGCCAACGTCCGCAAGACGGACAGGGCGCCGAAGGAGGGAATGCTCGCCAGCATCCGGCAGAAGGGCATCATCATGCCGCTTCTGGTCCGCAAGAACGGCGAGGAGGGCTTCTATGTCACCGACGGCGGCAAGCGCCTTGCGGCCGCCCAGAAGCTGGCCATGGACGGCGAGTTCGACAAGGCGACGCCGATCACCTGCATCCTGCGGGAAAACAATGTCGCCGACGCCACCGACATCAGCCTGACCACGAACCTGATGCGCGACGACATGCATCCGGTCGACGAGTTCGAGGCGATCGCCAAGCTGATCGACGAGGGCAAGTCGCCGGAAGACATCAAGAGCGGCTACGGGATTTCGTTGAAGGAGATCACCCGGTCGTTGGCGCTCGGCAAGCTGGCTCCGGAGGTCCGGGAGGCCTGGCGCGAGGGCAAGATCAGCGAAGATGTGGCGCGCGCGTTCACGCTGGAGACGGATCAGAAGCGACAGGCCGCGCTGCTGGTCTCCCTGAAGAAGAGCCACGGTTTAACTGCTTGGGGTGTCCGAACCGCCGTTCTCGGCGAATCCCGCAAGATCGAGGCCATGCTCGAGTTCGTCGGGATGGACGCCTACAAGGCGGCCGGCGGCGCGACGACGGAAGACCTGTTCGCCGATGCGAAGGATGCGACCAGCATCGCGACCGACAGCAAGCTGCTTAAGAAGCTCTACGACGAGAAGCTCGAGAGGAGGATTGAGGAGCTCAAGGCCGAGGGGTGGAAATGGGTCTCCCTCGATTCCGAGCTGCCGTCGGGCTCGTCGTGGTGGTCATCCAAGGCGAAGAAGGACATTAAAGTCGATGATCGAATTAAGTATGGCGTGATCGTCGACATCGACTACAACGGCCGTGTCAACATCAAGTATGGTGTCGAGAAGCCTGCGCAGAAGGCCGCGGCCGAGCGGAAGAAAGCGACCAAGGCCGCCGGCGGTGTTGCGATCTCAGCGGCGCTGTGTGGACGCCTGACCGACCAGATCACGAAGGCCGCCGAGCACGTGCTCAAGTCCGACAAGACGCTCGGTCTCGCCGCGGTCTGCGCGGCGCTGACCTGCTACGATTCCCCGATCAACATTCGCGGCGACAACAGCCCCGGCAAGACGAAATTCGCGGCGCAGCTGGAGCTGATGCGCAAGAAGAGCACGGTCGAGCTGTTCACGGTGCTCGCGAGCGTCGCGGCCGATTCTATCTCAATCGGCGCGCAGAGCCAGGACAACCTGCCGCTGGCCAGGAACAGCGACAACGACCGCGCGCTGCTCGAGGCGCTTGATGCCAAGAAGTTGAACGCCGCGCTGCGCGCCGGCTTCGATGCCGCCGACTACTTCGCAGGCGTCACCGCGCAGGCCTGCCAGGACGCGATCAAGCTCTGCGACCCGAAGTATCCGTTCACCGGCAAGGAGAAGAAGTCCGAGCTCGCCAAGCTGGCGGCCAAGCTGGTGAAGGAATCGAACGCCGGCGGGAAGGCCGGCTATCTGCCGCCAGAGATGCGGACGGCGTTCTATGACGGGCCAGCGTCGGCGGCGAAGTTGAAGAAGATGCCTGCGAAGAAGGCCAAGCGCTGACCATGGTTACCCAGCCGAAAGACGATTGGGAGAAGCCTCGGTCAAAGGGTACCCATCTGACCGATGCAGAGATCGCTCAGCTGAAAGTGGCCTATAGGGCCGGCACGCGATCGAGGGATGCCGAGCGCACGCTCAAATGTGCGACCCGGACGGTCAACAAATACTACGGCTTCTTCAAAGCTGAAGGCGTCATCAAAGACACCGAGCGGCCAAGCCCAACTCCGCGATCAACCTCACCACGATTCTACAAATCAACATTCGAGCTCTGACATGAACGATACCGCGACAATCGAACAGCCTGCAGCTGCCTCCGCCGATAACGGCTGGCAATGGGTTCACCTCGAGGTGATGGGCCACCGCTCACATTGGGGCCGCGTCCGCGAGGAGGAGCGCTTCGGAACGAAGATGCTTCGGATCGACGTACCGAGCTTCGAGAACCAGCAGGCCTACCTCGAGGCCGTCGGCGCCAAGGAGCGATCCGAGCCCATACTGGCCTGGGAGACGCACTATTACAGCGGTGCCTCGATCTTCTCGTTCCGCCTGACGGATGAGGCAACCGTCATGCAGGCGAACAAGCCGTATCAGTCGCCGTCGCGACTTACCTACCGCGCGTCAACGCCAGCAGAGGATGGCTTCGGTCCGACCGAAGATGACGAGCCGCATCGCGATGACGACGATGACGAGGGGCCATTCTGATGATCGACCTCGACCGATGGCTCAATGTTGCGGTGCCCGACGACTACGAGCCACCGGTCAGGTTCCTCGACGGCAGGACCGAGGCCTTGAACAAGGTTAAAGTCACGCCCGAGACGAAGGCGTTGCTCGACGAGCTCGGCCAACGGCTGGGCATCGGGCCCGGCGGCGTGGCCGGTAGCCTCATCGAGGAGCTCGCGGCTCAGGGCACGCTCGCACAGACCTGGCGGGCGCAGAACAATCGTCACCGCAAGATCATGTACCGGCTGCGTCGCGAGGCCGAGCAGCACCAAGCCAACAATCCGTGCGGCTGCGGCGAGACCTGCGAGGACAAGAGCGACGACTGTCGATACCTGCACCGGGCGCGCGCCGAATGAAGCAACCGTCAACATACCCGCGCCAGCCGCGCACCTTCTTCTGCCAGAAGTGCGGCGCGCGCGTGTATCGGCCGAGCAGCGACCGCTTCGACGACAGCATCTGCCTGAACTGCTGGTACGGACCGGCGAGGGCGGATTGATATGGCCGAGAACAGCAAGATCGAGTGGACTGACCATACCTTCAATCCGTGGATCGGATGCCAGAAGGTCTCGCCTGGCTGCGATCGCTGCTACGCAGAATCGCTGGCGAAGCGCTACGGGTGGGTCGAATGGGGGCCGCACGGCGAGCGCAAGCGCACCAGCGCGGCGAATTGGAAGAAGCCGCGGCAGTGGGCGGCTGCTGCGCGCGGTGCCAGCCGTCGCCCGCGGGTGTTCTGCGCGAGCCTTGCCGACGTGTTCGACAACCAGGTGCCGGACGATTGGCGCAAGGATCTCTTCGATCTGATCGCGGCGACACCGGAGCTGGATTGGCTGCTGCTCACGAAGCGGCCCGAAAACCTGGTGCGGATGTTTCCGACAGGGCCTTGGCTGAACGTTTGGCTCGGTACGACCTGCGAAGACCAGGAACGATATGATCGGCGATGGCCGCTGCTGGCAGCGCAGAGCAATGTGCCGGTTCGCTTCATCAGCTATGAGCCAGCCATCGGTCCGCTGGTTCCTCACGGCGTCGTCGTCGGGAACGTCTTCAGGACGCCTGACTGGCTGATCTGCGGTGGCGAGAGCGGGCACGGCGCGCGCTACATGCCGGCCGAATGGGCCGAGCAAGCGATGTGGCAGTGCGAGGTCAACATGACCGCCTTCTTCATGAAGCAGATGACGGGCAAGAAGCCGATTCCGCCTCAGCTGATGGTCCGGGAATTCCCTCACGTCGGGGCTCGTTGAAAGCAAAGAACCTTGTGGAAATGATGTGTCATGACGGCGCGTAAATCCGAGAATCTTCTCCGCGGCGACCGCACCCCGGCCTATGTCGGCCGCGAGACCGGAGCCGCAGAACTGCAAATCTCTCCAGATACTTGGGACCAATGGGTAAAGGAGGGGCGGCTTCCCCCTGCCTGTGACACTTTCCCGAGCGGGACCCCGCGCTGGCGCTGGGAAGACGTTGACCGTAAGCTCTCCGGCCGGACGGCGTCGGACACAACCGATGCGGCCATGCGGGGAGCGCTGAACTTTGGCAAGAAGAAGGGTGTCCGGCGTGATGCTGCCTGAGGGGGTCGAGAAGACCACCGTCAAGAAGAAGGGCGGCAAGGTCTACACCTACTACTACTGGAACCCTGGCCGCGGCACTGATCGCGAGGGCGACCGCATCAAGCTGCCGAACGCCGACACCGATCCGAAGGCGTTCTGGACAGAGGTGGAGCGCCGGCGCGTCGCCGCACCGACCACATATCCCGCCGGCTCGGTTGGCGATCTAGTCACGCGCTACCGCGACAGCGAGGAGTTCAAGAGCAACTCGGATGGGACGCAATCCAATTACGAAGTGACGATGCGCCGCTTCGAGGATCGCGACAACTGGGGCCTCGTGGCGGTCCGCGACCTGCTGCCTCTGGTCGTTCAGACCGCACGCGATGCCATGAAGGACACGCCTGTGATGGCCAACCAGATGCTGTCGGTCGGCCGCACGATCTGGGACTGGGCGATCCCGCTCGGTCTCGCCACCATCAATCCATTCGACAAGGTGAAGGATCTGGACGTCCCCGATCGCGGCCATGTGCCGTGGCCGGCGTGGGTCATCGAAGATGTCCGCACGCACGCCTGGCCTGATCTGGTGAGGATGGAGCGGCTCGGCATCATGACCTGCCAGCGGATCAGCGACCTGATCCGGATGGGACCAGAGCACCGCGAGCACAATGGCATCTGGTGTCGGCCGAAGAAGACCCGGAAGCGGCGACGCTCGTTTCATATCCCGCTCGCGACCGCCGACGCGCTCGAGCTCGACCGCTGGGCCGAGACGCCGGTGACCTTCACGAACACCCGTTGGCTGAAGCCGATCGACCGCTTCCGGGGGGACCTCTACCTCTACTCGCCGAAGGGTGCCCAATACACCGCGGACGGCCTGCGCGCCCGCTACGGGCGCTGGCTGGCCGACACGCAGGAAGGCCGCGCGCTGCGCCGCCGCTGGAAGGAATGGGTCGCTGCCCAGGTCAAGAAATACGAATGGGATATCGATCCGGACGACGCCGACCACCCGACAATCCACGGCCTGCGCGGAACCGGCATCCTGGCCCGGGCCGAGGTCGGCTACAACGTCGACCAGATCGCCAACGACATCGGCATGTCGCGCCAGAACGTCGAGCACTACATGCGCTTCAAGGATCAGATGAAGGTCGGCGCCGAGGGCCAGCAGCGGCTACGGCTTGTGAGCAGCGACAAGAAGGACTAGACCGCGAACGCCGGGACGGCTATATGGGCGCCTGCAAAGCGCGCCGTTTGCAAAACCATCGGCCCGGCTTGCAAAACTTCCGAAGAAAGCTAAGCCTTTTCAGCTACTTCGGTGGGGAATGGTGTAACGGTAGCACAACAGACTCTGACTCTGTTTGTCTTGGTTCGAATCCAGGTTCCCCAGCCAATCCGCCGCATGGCGTGACCGCCGTCAAGAAATCCCGACGAGATTCGCAGTCGCGCGGAGATGTGCCATGCGCTGGCTGCTGCGGTCTGCAGGTGGATCGGCGGAGCGTAATCCACCATTGTCACGTGCCGGCCCGCGCCGGAATCTTGCGACAGAGGTGAAGTGATGGATGCGATCTCCTATTCCCGCGAGCCGTCGATCGGGGTCGACGAGTTCATCGACGTGCTGCGCCAGTCCGGCCTCGGCGAGCGGCGTCCGATCACCGACAGCGACCGGATCGGACGGATGATCGCCAACGCCAATCTCATCGTCACCGCGCGCAAGGACGGCAAGCTGGTCGGCGTCTCGCGCGCGCTGACGGATTTTTGCTTTTGCTGCTATCTGTCGGACCTTGCGGTCGATCGGGCGTATCAGGGACACGGCATCGGCAAGCGCCTGATCGAGGAGACACGGCGCCACGCCGGCCCCGAGTCGATGTGCCTGCTGCTGTCAGCGCCGGGCGCGACGTCGTTCTACGAGTCGATCGGCATGCCGCAGGCGGACAACGCATTCCTCTACAAGCGCGAGCGCTAGCGCCGGCGCGGCTACTTGATCTTGTCGTACACCGTCGCGAAATCGTTGAGCGGCATCGGGATGGCGATGGTTTCCTTCGCCAGGTTCTGGAACGACGCTTTCAGCTGCTTGCCGGATTTCAGCTGGCCAGGATGTCGGCGGCGATCGGCGCACCTCGGCCTCGCTCGCCGCTGCACTTATTCATACCAAGAAGCGTCTCGGACTGACCGGCGTGTTTGCCTGATGGGAGCTGAGTGAGGCGAGAGTCTCACGCTCAGTTCTGTGAGAGGCCGGAGGTGAAATCCCGCCGGCCTACCCACCCGCAATCGCGTTGCCCACATGCCCACCGCGACAACATCAGCAGCAAGCGGCCGAAATTGGCGGCTTCACGATGAAGCATACTAAAAAGCTCCGCGTTTCGGCGAACCAGAAGCTCTCCGGGCCAAGGTCATGGGCGGCCGACGCGAACGATTGCAGCAACGACCTCGACTCCCGCCGGAATATCGCTGCGGTAAGGAGATTCCTTAATTGCTTTCGCCGCCAGCTGTTCGAGCCCCAAGCCCGGCTCGTAACCAAATGGCGTGCCAGTCTCCAACCTGATGACAATCAGAATCTTGTCCGGCTGTCCTGCATAAACAGTACGATAGGCGATATTTCCCTCAATTCGTTCGAATTGGTTGGCTCTGGCTAGCTTAAGTCCCTCAGACGCCTTCTGGACGGCCAACTCCACATTTTCCCTAATCAATCTGCTATCGGGTCGAGACACACCCTTTATGGTGGTCCACGTTCCACCTCTGATCCGCTCCTCGTAGACCCTTATCGTCTGTCCTGCTCGCACCTCTTCGGTCAAGCGCGTACCCACCACGGCGACACGGTCGCAGGTGTCAAACCCGATGGCCTTTGCCGACATTTGGAGATGGTCCGGCAAGAAGTGTCTGAGGACCTCCGGCTCTACGACGCTTTCGCCGTAACTGGCTGCGTTAGCCGGTCCGGGACGCAATCCTCCCCGGGGAACGTGTGGCGGCAATTGGTGAGTCGGCGGGGTGTAACCCGGTGGAAGCTTGCCAGCGCCCCGCGCGGCTTCCTCGACCATCTTGAGGGCCTTCTGCGCCTCCTCGGCAGCTTTGACGGCCTCTTCGGCAGCTTTCGCAGCCTCCCTTGCAGCTCGCGTCTGAAACTTGAGCCGAAGTACGTTCTTGAGCTCTTCCGCCGCAACCAGCAGACCCTTCAGCCTGGGCAGCAGACGGCCAATCATGCCGGCCCCTTCTCCCATCCATTTCACGCCCTGAACCACGCCGATCCCGGCCGCATCAGTGGCGACCTGCAGAATGACTTCGAAGGCGACCAGGCCGGTAAGACGGCCAGCCCATTGGAAGAGCTCGGAATTAGTCTTGCCGACGATCTGTTCACTCACTCCTTTACCGAGCTCGTCACCCAGCACCTTGCCAATGGGCTTCGCATTGGCGGCCAGCGGTGCAAAAAATTTGCCCGGATTTGTCTGAATCAGGAGTAGCGTCTCCGACATCGGGCCAATAATTTCCGCAGCGTTCTTCATCACCTCATCACGGAATTTCGCGTCAAAGGCCAGGTTCTTGGCGTCTTTCAACATGTTGAGGAACGCTTCTCCTCCTTCCTTTAGTCCCCTAAAGAAGCCCTCCGCAAACTTGCCGCCAAGCACGACGTTGCCACCGGGAATTACGCTTTCCAGCGAGCCTCCCAAAGCCTTTTTGAAGGCGTTGGCCGTTTCCGTCGTGTGGGGTGCGAGGCCCTCGACAAATCCAGCGTAGACGTCTTTCAGCGCCGCCGCTGCGTCAAATCTCACAGTGGCGTCGCTGACGCTTTTTGCGACCTCAGGCACAGCGACCTTGACCCGCATGAATGCAAAAGCGGCCCCGCTTGAGCCTGCAGGTCGCGCCTCGATCAAAGCGCTGTCAGCAGTTTTTTTTGCGGTCACTAGATAGATATACGTAGCGCCGCTCTTTTGCTTGAACTGAATATCGACCACATGCGGTTTGTCAGAGTGGACGTCCGGACCGAGGACGACATTCTGCGAAAAAGGCGATTGGAGGCTCTTTGGGATCGAGTCACGCAGATCGACTTTCGTCTCAGGCGGATCGCGCAGACATACTTCCTGCACTTGCTCCGCTTGAAGGGAAAGTTGCGAGGTAAAGAACTCTTTGTTCGACTGTCCGGGCGCGCTGAACGACGCGTCCACTCCGGCATAAAAATTAGGCGCCGTCCGCTGTGGCCATGGCTCGAATGAGGTCATTTCACACCTCCAATCCGATGAGCGAGAATTGAGCGGTGGTGGAAACGCCGCCAACCGCTAGAGCGTTTGCGGCGACAGGTTCACGCGAGAAACACCTATCAGCAAAGGCGTATCATCCCCGTTTGCAAGCAAGAGCGCGCCTCCCTTCCTCACCTTCTATTCCGTTAGTCGTTGCCTATCGGCCAGAGTTCAACGACTTCCAGCGTTTTGCCCCGCAGTTGGCGTCGACGAGTTCATCGACGTGCTGCGCCAGTCCGGCCTTGACGAGCGGCGTCCGATCGCCGACGCCGACCGGATCGGGCGGATAATCGCCAATGCCGATCTCGTCGTCACCGCGCGCCAAGCGGGCAAGCTCGTCGGCGCCTCGCGTGCGCTGACGGATTTCTGCTTTTGCTGCTATTGTCGGATCTTGCGGTCGATCGGGCGTATCAGGGACACGGCATCGGCAAGCGCCTGATCGAGGAGACGCGGCGCCACGCCGGCTAGCGCCGGCGCGGCTACTTGATCTTGTCGTACACCGTCGCAAAATCGTTGAGCGGCATCGGGATGGTGATGGTTTCCTTCGCCAGATTCTGGAACGACACTTTCAGCTGCTTGCCTGATTTCAGCTGCGCCAGCACGTCGGCGGCGATCGGCGCGTTGATGTAGCAACCGCGCTGCTCGCAGGTCTGGATCGCGACGTCGACGGCCTTGCCCTCGTCGACCTGTAGCTTGGCGCCGACCGGCAGGTTCAGTCCGAGCGGCAGCTGGATCAGCGCGACCGGGGTGCGGGTGTCGGCGGCGACGCGGATATTGACCAGCACGATGAGCTGGCCGGTCTTGGTGAGAACCGCGGTCTGCTCCATGGCGCATTCGAGCGGCGCGTCGCGGCTCGCGCTGGTGCAGCGAGCGACCCAGCCGGTGTTGCTGCCGGGCGGCGCGTCGGCCTGCTGGGGCGCCGTGGGCTGCGCAGGTGCAGGCGCGGCGGCCGGTGCGTTCTTGGCCTTCGGAGCCTGGGCGTGGCCAGCGCCGGCCACGCCGAGCGCGGTCAACAGGACGACGAGCGACTTTGCGACAATTTTCACGGCACCGGCTCCGAACTGAACAGCCTTCGGATGTGCCGCGGCGGGCGCAAAGTCAAGTCACTCGGCGGCTTCCTTGACCGATCCATGCTCGCCGTCGTCGTCGCCCTCGGCGCGCGGCGAGCGGCCCCAATTGGCGAACGCGTTGGAGAGCCGGTCGAGATAGAGATAGACCACCGGCGTCGTGAACAGCGTCAGCGCCTGGCTGACGATCAGGCCGCCGACCATGGCGTAGCCGAGCGGCTGGCGGATCTCCGAGCCGGTGCCGGTTCCAAGCATCAGCGGTACGCCGCCGAGCAGCGCGGCCATCGTCGTCATCATAATGGGGCGGAAGCGGAGCAGGGCGGCCTGACGGATCGCGGCCTCCGGCTCCATGTGATTGTCGCGCTCGGCGGCGATCGCGAAGTCGACCATCATGATGCCGTTCTTCTTCACGATGCCGATCAGGAGGATGATGCCGATCAGCGCGATCAGCGAGAAGTCGAAGCCGGCCGCCATCAGGATCGCCAGCGCGCCGACGCCGGCCGAGGGCAGCGTCGACAGAATCGTGATCGGGTGGATGTAGCTCTCGTAGAGAATGCCGAGGATCAGGTAGACCACCACCAGCGCGGCGAGGATCAAGAGCGGCACGGTCGACAGCGACTGCTGGAACGCCTGCGCGGTGCCCTGGAAGCTCGAGCTCAGGGTCGGCGGCGCGCCGAGCTCGACCATCGCCTTCTGCACCGCTTCGGTCGCCTGGCCGAGCGCTGTGCCCTGCGCCAGGTTGAACGAGATGGTGATCGCCGGGAACTGGCCCTGGTGGCTGATCGAGAGCGGACGCACCGGCGCGGTGGTCCACTTCGCGAAGGTCGACAGCGGCACCTGTTCGCCGGTCAGCGGCGACTTGACGTAGAGATTGTTCAGGGTGTCGACCGAGCCCTGCAGCTCCGGCAGCACCTCGAGGATGACGTGATAGCTGTTGAGCTGGGTGAAGTACTGCGTCACCTGACGCTGGCCGAACGCGTCATAGAGCGTGTCGTCGATCAGCTGCGGCTGGATGCCGTAGCGCGAGGCGGTGTCGCGGTTGATCTTCAGTTCGAGCGTGGTGCCGTTGGTCTGCTGGTCGGTGGCGACGTCGCGCAATTGCGGCAGCGTCTGCATCTTACCGAGGATCTTCGGCGCCCACTCGTTCAGCTCGGCAAGGTTGGCATCCTGCAGCGTGAACTCGAACTGGGTGCGGGTCGGGCGGCCACCGAGACGGACGTCCTGCGCCGCCTGCATGAACAGCCGGGCGCCCAGCACCTTTTCCAGCTTCGGCCGCAGCCGGCCGATCACCTGCTGCGCATTGGCGTCGCGGTCCTTCAGCGCCTTCAGCGTGATGAACATGGTGCCGTTGTTGCCGGCACGGCCGCTGCCGCCGATCGCCATCGCGACCGTCGCGACCGCGGGATCGGCCATCACGATCTTGCTGAGCTCTTCCTGCTTGCCCTTCATGTCGGCGAACGAGATGTCCTGGTTGGCTTCCGAGGTCGCGGTGATCAGGCCGACGTCCTGCTGCGGGAAGAAGCCCTTCGGGATGATGACGAACAGGTAGACCGACAGCGCCAGCGTCGCGAAGAAGATCACGAGCGTGGTGCGCTTCCAGGCGAGCGCGTGATCGAGGACGATCTCGTAGCCGCGCAGCATCGCGTCGAAAGCCCGCTCGCTGAGCTGGTACAGGCGGCCATGCCGCTCCTCGTTGTGGGCGCGCAGGAACCGCGAGGCCATCATCGGGGTCAAGGTCAGCGACACGAACATCGACACGAAGATCGTCATCGCCAGCACCACCGCAAACTCGCGGAACAGGCGGCCGATGATGCCACCCATCAGCAGCAGCGGGATCAGCACCGCGACCAGCGAGATGCTGATCGAGACGATGGTGAAGCCGATTTCGCTCGAGCCCTTGAAGGCGGCGGCCATCGGCTTCTCGCCCTGCTCGATGTAGCGGCTGATGTTCTCCAGCATCACGATGGCGTCGTCGACCACGAAGCCGACCGCGATCGTCAGCGCCATCAGCGACAGATTGTCGAGGGTGTAGCCGAAGATCCACATCAATGCGCAGGCGCCGAGCAACGCCAGCGGCACCGTTACGGCGGGGATCACGGTCGCCCAGAAGCTGCGCAGGAAGGCAAAGATCACCATCACGACCAGGAAGATGGTCAGCAGCAGGGTGAACTGGACGTCTTCCACCGCGGCGCGGATCGTGGTGGTGCGGTCGCTGATGACATCGATCTTGACCGCCGGCGGTATCGCCGCGACCAGCCGCGGCAGCGTCGCCTTGATCTTGTCGACGGTGTCGATGACGTTGGCGCCGGGCTGCTTGAAGATGACGAGGAACACGCCGCGCTTGCCGTTGGCCCAGGCGGCCTGCTTGGCGTCCTCGGGCCCGGTGACGGCCTGGCCGATGTCGCGGATCCGCAAGGGGCCGCCGTTGCGATAGGCGATGATGACGTCGTTCCAGGGATCCGCCGTCAGCAGCTGGTCGTTGGCATAGATGGTGTAGGCGCGGGTCGGGCCGTCGATATTGCCCTTCGGGCTGTCGACGGTCGCGATGTTGATCGCGGCGCGGACGTCTTCCAGCGATAGGCCTTTCGCCACCAGCTTGGCCGGATCGATCTGGACCCGAACCGACGGCTTCTGCTGACCGCCGATGATGACCTGCGCGACACCGGAAATCTGGCTGATCTGCTGCGCGAGCTGGGCGTCGACGGAGTCGCTGACCGTGGTGAGCGGCAGCGTGTCCGAGGTGGCCGACAGCAGCATGATCGGCGAATCCGCCGGGTTCACCTTGCGATAGGTCGGCGGCGAGGGCAGGTTCTTCGGCAGCTGGCCGCTGGCGGCGTTGATGGCGGCCTGCACGTCGTTGGCGGCGCCGTCGATCGAGCGGTTGAGGTCGAACTGGATGGTGACCGACGCGGTGCCGAGATAGCTCGTCGAGGTCATCTGCGCGATGCCGGGGATCTGCGCGAACTGGCGCTCCAGCGGCTGGGCGACCGAGGTCGCCATGGTCTCCGGGCTGCCGCCCGGCAGCGTCGCGGTGATCTGGATGGTCGGGAAGTCGACCTGCGGCAGCGGCGCCACCGGCAACAGCGGATAGGCGACGAGGCCGACAAACAGGATGCCGGCCATCAGCAGCGAGGTGCCGATCGGGTAGCGAATGAATGGTGCGGAAATTCCGTCGCTCATTCCTGCGTCACTTTCGCCTTGGGCTCATCTTTGGATTGGTCCGAGCTCGCCACCGCCGTCGTCACCAGGGTTCCCGGCGAGACCTTGTATTGGCCCGCGGTGATTACCTGCTGTCCCGGCGTGAGGCCCTCGTCGATCACCGATCTGCCGTCGATCGACTGCGTGACCTTGATATTGCGCAGCTCGGCCTTGTTCTCCTGGTTGACTGAATAGGCGTAGAGGCCATTGGCGCCGTGCTGCACGGCGTCATCGGGAACCACGGTGGCGTCCTTCAACGTCCTGACCAGCAGCCGGGTCGAGACCGACTGGCCCGGCCACAGCGCATGGTCCTTGTTGTCAAACACCGCCTTGAGCCGGACAGTCCCGCTCGTGGTGTCGACCTGGTTGTTGATCAGCGCCAGCGTGCCGGTGGACAGCGCCTTCTTGCCGTCGGTGGTCAGCGCGATGGTCTTCGGCGGCGCCACCGCAAGAGCCGCCTTGATATCAGGTAATTGGTCTTCCGGCGCAGTGAAGATCACCGTGATCGGTTCGATCTGGGTGATCGTGACAATGCCGGTGGCGCCCGAGGCGTTGACGATGTTGCCGATATCGACCAGCCGCAGCCCGACAATGCCGTCGATCGGCGACTTCACGGTGGTGTAGTCGACCTGGGTCTGTGCGTTGAAGATCGCGGCCTCGTCGGACGCGATCTGGGCGGTGAGCTGGGCCACCGTGGAACGCTGGGTGTCGAGCTGCTGGCGGGTGGCGAACTCGCCGAGCTTGGTGTAGCGCCCAAGGTCGAGATTGGCGTTGGCGAGATTGGCCTCGTCCTGCGCCTTCTTGGCCTTGGCCTGGTCAAGCACCGCTTGATACGGCCGCGGGTCGATCTCGACCAGGGTGTCGCCGGCCTTGACGAACTGGCCTTCCTTGAAGGCGATCTTGACGATCTGGCCATCGACCCGGGTGCGGACCTGGACGGTGTTGAACGCCTGCACGGTACCGAGACCGGTCAGATAGACCGGGAAATCCGCCTTCTCGACCGGGGCGATCTTGACCGGGACCGGCGGGCGCTGGGCCGCACGCTTCTGGGCGGCCTCCGCGGCCTGCCTGTTTCCCTCGTATTTTTGCCAGCCAAAGTAGCCCGCTGCACCGATCGCAGCGATCAGCAGGACCCAACCGATGGTACGTGACTTGGACATACGGGCTCTTGGGTTCGACGAACAATAAAGGGTGATTGAAACGGTTCCCAGAGCTTGCGGATATAATATGCGTGCACTTAATGTGTAAACACACTACAACTTGAGAATCCTAAACATTTGGAAAGGTTTAGGGTCAGAAACGAACAGCAATAGTTCGCCCCGGGAACGCTTCCGAGAACCCTCATGTCGCTCGATCTCAAACGCCAGTTCATTGCCCAGCTCGTCGAGAGCTCGCGGCTGCTGCGCAACTATATCGACCACCGCGCCAAGGCGCGTGGCACCACCCGCGCGCAGTGGATCGTGCTGTTCCGGCTGCGCGAGCAGGAGGGGCTGTCGCAGGTCGATCTCGCTGACGTGCTGGAGCTGCAGCCAATCTCGCTGGTGCGGCTGCTCGATCGTCTGGTCGAGCATGGTCTGCTCGAACGGCGTCCTGACCCGCGGGACCGCCGCACCAACCGCCTGTTCTTGACGAGGGGCGGACGCCAACTCGTCGACGATCTCGACAGTCTGCGTGACGCGATCGCGAGCGACGTGCTGCGCGACGTCTCGGCCAAACATGTCGAGAGCGGACTTGCCACGCTGCGCGAGGTCAAGGATCGCATCAAGGCGCTCGGGGATGGACCGGAGAGCATCGCCGCGAAATAGCGCGCGTTGCGCAACCTGAAATCCGTCCATCGTCATCGGTCGACGCGGCATGGTTGAAACGCCGCGCGATGTCGTTCATATCGCGCATCGCCGATCTGAGACGGGAAGGGCTGCGATGGACGAGTTGAACGGGCGCATGATGGCGTGCCAGATATTGATCACCGGATTGATCGCGCGTGTCGCCAACGAGCAGCGCGACCCGCTGCGCTTCCTCACCGACTTCCGCGACGAGATCAAAGCCGTGGTCAACGGCGTCAACATCGCGGGCATGGATAACACCGAACGCGTCCGCCAGGTCGCGCAGCGGACCGTCGACGAATTGTTTTCGCTGATGAAGCCGCCGAGCGCCGAGTGACTCGGCGTCTGTGCCGTTATCGATCGGAGCACGGCTCGCGCCAATTTAGAACGATTATTAGAACGCTTAAAAACTAGAGCTCCGTTCCGATGGAATCGGACGGAGCTCTAGATTTTTGCTTTGACGCGTTTTCTTGACGTGAACCGGTGTCCACTTCGCTGGAAAACGCTCTGGTATTTAGAACCGTTTTAGATCGAACATTAGAATCGCTTTGAATTGGGGCGATTCAAGCGCGCTGTTGCCGCGATCGCATTGACCGAAAAATTCACGCTCGATAACCGAGGGAGACAGTTCGTCGCACCCGATTTCCGGATGTTGCGGGCGGACTCGATTTCTCGGGATTTCTTGGGGGCGTTCGGAATGGGCAATGTGAGGGCGCCGAGATCGCTGCGCTTTGAGGCAGCGGCCGGCTCGGCTGACGATACAAACTACTCGGGCAAGAAGGTTTCTGCGGTCGCGGGCCTGATTGCGGTGGCGTCGTTCTCGGGGGCCGAGGCGCAGCAGTCCAACCTGCCGCCGGTGACGGTCGATGCCCCGGTGGCGCGCCCGCGCCCAGCCGCGTCAAAACCGTCGGCGGACCATGTTCGCGCCCGCACCGCGCTACGTGCCGCGCGTCGCGCCCAGCCGACGCAGGCTGCACCGGTCGCGTTTCCCAATGCCGGCGGCCTGCCGCCCGATCGCGATCCCTATGCCGACCCGGCGGCGCCGTACAAGGGTGATCGTGTGCAGGCATCCGGAAAGTTTCCGGAGCCGATCCTGAACACGCCGAAGTCGGTCACCGTGCTGACGAAGCAAGTGCTGGAGGACAAGAACGCCACCACGCTGAAGCAGGCGATCCTGTCGACGGCCGGCGTGACGCTCGGCACCGGCGAGGGCGGCAATGCCTTCGGCGACCGCTTCTTCATCCGCGGCTTCGACGCGCGCAACGACGTCGTCATCGACGGCGTGCGCGACGCCGGCGTCAGCGTCCGCGAGAACTTCTTCACCGAGCAGGTCGAGATCCTGCGCGGTCCGGGCTCCTCGTTTGCCGGCCGCGGCACCACCGGCGGCGCGATCAACATCGTCACCAAGCAGGCGACGACGGAGAAGAGCTTCTACAACATGGACACCACGTTCGGCACCGACCAGACCAAGCGGGTGGTGCTCGACGTCAACCAGGTGATCTCGCCGACGCTGGCGGTGCGCGCCGGCGGCCTGTTCCAGGACGCCAACGTCGCCGGCCGGAGCTACGTCACCGACGACCGCAACGGCGCCTTCGTCGCCGGGACATGGAAGCCGATCGACGCGGTCAAGATCACCGGCAACTACATCCACACCGAGCTGACCGGCATCCCGGATTTCGGCGTGCCGTATTATCGGCCGAGCACCGCGAGCACGGCCGGCGGCCCGTTCACGGATTTCGGCGTCAACCGCCACAATTTCTACGGCTTCGTCAACCGCGACTTCTACAGGACCGGGCAGGACATCGGCACCATCAACGCCGAGGTGCAGATCACCCCGGACCTGATGATCAGCAACAAGACGCGGGAATCGCGCTCCACCCAGAACTACATCGGCACGCTGCCGGAAGCGCCGGTCATCAAGAATCCGCTCTCGGCCTCGACGCTGAGTGCCAATCCGCAGAGCCGTTTCCAGGTCACCGACGTGTTCGCCAATCAGACCGAGGCGACCTACAAGTTCAACGACGGCGTTGGCTTCAAGCACACGGCGCTTGCCGGGTTCGAGTATGACAACGAAAGGTCCTCGATCGACAAGTATCTCGGCCTGAGCTCGGAAGCGCTGCCCGGCGGCTTCAGCGGCAACGGATCGCTGACTGGCGTCAGCGTATTCAGCCCGCAATTCACGAATTTGCCCTTCGGCATACCCGCTGGCCTGTCAGGACTGCCGACCAAGCTCACCATCGACACCAAGAGTGTTTATGTCCTGGATACTGCGAACTACAACGATCTCGTGATCCTCAACGGCGGTGTCCGCTACGACGACTATAACATCAAGACCAGTGGCTACGGCACGGTCAACGGTGTCGCCAACGTCTTCGGTCAGCAGCAGCAAGACTACGGCATGCCGAACTTCAACCTCGGCCTGACGCTCAAGCCGTTGCCGAACGGCAGCGTCTATGCCGCCTATGCCACGTCATCCAACCCGGTCGGCGCGGAATTTGACGGCACCAGCGTTCAGTATGGCGGCCTCGCGCCGGTCCTCAACGGCAATCCAAGCCAGATCTTCGGCCCGGAGAAGAACAAGGCGATCGAACTCGGCACCAAATGGGAGCTGTTCGACCGGCACCTGTTGCTGACGGCCGCGCTGTTCCAGACCGAGAAGGAGAACGCGCGTGAATCCATGAACGTCACCGCGGCGACCCAGACTGCCGCCTGTCCTTATCCGGCTGGCACGACCGGGACCGTCTCCTGCATCAGCGCCGGCGCCGCCTATCGCATCCGCGGCATCGACCTCGGCGTCGGCGGCAAGATCACCGACAAGTGGAGCGTGTTCGGCGGTCTCGTGCTGATGCAGTCGGAGGTGACCAAATCGAATATTCCGCCGGCGAACACGATCCTGTTTGGCTCGAATGTCGGGCTGCCGCTCGCTAATATCGCCCACCAATCGTTCAGCATGCTCAGCAAATACCAGTTGAACGACACCTGGGAGCTGGGCGGCCAGGCGGTCTATCGCTCGAAGATCTACGGCGGCACGTTCCTGGCGGCCAACCAGGGCACCTCGATCCCGAGCTATTGGCGCTTCGACGCCTTTGCCGAGGCCAAGATCGACAAGAACTGGACGGTCAAACTGTTCGTCAACAACATCTTCGACAAGCGCTACTACGACGCGCTGTACCAGAGCGCGGCTCCCTTCGTGCTGGAGGCGCCGGGACGCGCTGCGTATCTGGTCATTTCTGCGCGTTACTGAGGCTGAAGCGGCGCGATGCTGGTCTGTGTTCCCAATGTGTTGAGCAAGCAGGATGTGGCGGACTTCCGCCGCATCCTGGATGCCAGCGATTGGGAGGACGGCCGCTCGACCGCAGGCGCCGCCTCCGCGCTGGTCAAGCGCAACGAGCAGCTGCCGCCCGACAGCGAGGTCGCCAGGCAGCTCGGCAACCGTGTCCTGTCGGCGCTGTCGGCGAGCCCGCGCTTCATCTCGGCGGCGATCCCGCTTAGAATCTTTCCACCCTTGTTCAACCGCTATGCCGCCAGCGACGGGCACCATTTCGGCCTGCATGTCGACAATGCGGTGCGCGGCGACCGCCTGACCGGCCTGCGGATCCGCACCGACCTCTCGGTCACGCTGTTTTTATCGGAGCCGGAGGACTATGACGGCGGCGAGCTCGTCATCGAGGACCGCTACGGATCCCATGAAATCAAGCTGTCGGCGGGCGATCTCGTGGTTTATCCTGCTTCCAGTTTGCATCTGGTGACGCCGGTCACCCGGGGGACCCGGGTTGCGTCTTTTTTCTGGCTCCAGAGCATGGTACGGGATGCACACGCGCGCAGCCTGATCTTTGATCTCGATACCGCGATCCAGGCCCTGGTGGAACGGCTGGGGCGCGATGACCCCGAAACGGTCAAATTGACCGGCATCTATCACAACCTGATCCGTCACTGGGCTGAAGTGTAAGTAATGAAGACATCCATGCTCCGCGCTGCATTCGCCATGATCGCCTCGCTGGCGATCCTCACGCTCGCCGTGCCGTCATCGGCACAGCAGCCGGCGGCGCCTGCGGCGCAACCTCGGTCGCAGACGGCACCGGCCCAGTCGCAGCCGCCGGCCCCGCCGGCTGCTGCAGCGCCGCAAGCGCCTGCCGCGGCGGCTGCCGCGCCGACGCCGACCGCGCTCGATGCACAGGCCGCGCCTGCGGGAGGCGAAGGCAAGCTGCTGAAGTCGAGCAGCACCGGCCTGCGCGAATTGTCGCCGTGGAATATGTTCCTGAACGCCGACATCATCGTGAAGGCGGTGATGATTGGCCTCGCCTTCGCCTCGCTGGTCACCTGGACCGTGTTCATCGCGAAGATGATCGAGCTGACCGTGGTGCAGGGCAAGCTGCGCCGCGCGCTGGCCAAGATCGGTGAATCCCGTTCGCTCGCCGAAGCGCAGTTCGCGCTAGGCGCCAAGGGCAGCGTGCTGTCGTCGTTCATCGCCGCCGCGATGCGCGAGGGCCGGCTGTCGGCCGGGATCTCCAGCGACAGCGGCATCAAGGAACGTGCGGCCTCGAGCTTCGCCGAAATCGCGCGCGCCGAGGCGCGCCGCATCCGCGTCGGCATGGGTCTGCTTGCGACGATCGGCGCAACTTCGCCCTTCGTCGGCCTGTTCGGCACGGTCTGGGGCATCATGAACAGCTTCATCGGCATCTCGAAGTCGCAGACCACGAACCTTGCCGTGGTCGCGCCCGGCATCGCCGAAGCGCTGCTCGCCACCGCGATCGGCCTCGTCGCGGCGATCCCCGCCGTGATCATCTACAACCACTTCTCGCGCGTGACGAAGGGCTATCTCGAGCTGGTCGGCCGCGCCTCGGGCGCCGCGGGACGGCTGTTGTCGCGCGATCTCGACCGGACCCATGGAAGCGTGCCCGGCAGCGTTCCGCACGGCGCACGCGCCGCAGCGGCGGAGTAGGCGATGGCGGTCTCGATCTCCGAGAACGATGGCGACGACGACTTTGCGGAGTCGCACGAGATCAACGTCACGCCGTTCATCGACGTGATGCTGGTGCTCTTGATCATCTTCATGGTGGCGGCGCCGCTCTCGACCGTCGACCTGCCGATCGATCTGCCAACCTCCAGCTCGACGCCGCAGAAGAAGCCGGACAAGCCGACCTATCTCAGCATCAAGCCGGATCTGACCTTGGCGATCGGCGAGAACGCGGTGAAGCGTACCGACCTGATCAATTCGCTCGATGCGATGCCGGACATGGGTCGCGACAAGTACCTTTTCCTGCGCGCCGATCGCGTCGTGCCCTATGGCGAGCTGATGGGCGTGATGGAGCTGCTGCGCGCAGGCGGCTACACCAAGGTGAAGCTGGTGACGCTCGAGGGCGTTCCCGGCGCACCCGCGGCGCCGGCCGAACCGGCCAAGCCTTGAGGGCGGACGGCGATGTCTGATCCCGCACTCGATCTGCGCACGTCAAAGTCGCTCTGGATCATGGCGGCCGTGGTTGCGGTCGGGCTGCATCTCGGTGGCGCGGCGCTGGCGCTGGCGAATTTGCGCGGTGACGACGGCGACGAAGGGCTCGGCGCCGCCGGCGCGGAATACGCGGTCGAATTGGCGACCGCGACCATGGACGAGAATGTGGCACCGCCCGCGCCGGTGGAGTCCGCCGAGCAACAGGCGGTGCAGGAGATGACGCAGCAGAAGGCGGAGGTGAAGGACACCGACCTTCCGCAGGCCCAGCCGCAGGAGGTCGAGGACCCCGATCGCATCGTCACCGAGGACAACAACAAGAAGGAGAAGGAGGAGGAGGCCAAGGTCGCCAAGGTCGAGACCAATGCCCAGGAAGCCCAGCAGGCTTCCGAGCAGCGTGCGCCGACCAAGCTGGACGAGGCAACGCGTCAGTCCGAGACCACCAAGGCGCCCAATCCCGGCATCGGCAAGGACAAGCTGGCGCTGACGGCGAAATGGGGCAAGAAGATCAGCGCCTATCTCGACATGCACAAGAAATTCCCGGAGACCAGCAACAAGGCCAAGTCGGCCAAGGTGAAGATCGCCCTGGTGCTCAACCGCGTCGGCAAGGTGCTGTCGGTCGCCGTGATGGAATCGTCCGGCGATGCGCTGTACGACGACGCGGCGATCTCGATGGTGCACCGCTCCGATCCGGTCCCGGCGCCTCCGGCCGATCTGACCGAAGATCAGTTCTCCTTCAGCCTCGACGTCAACTTCAACAAGTCGAAGAAGTAGCGCGAGCGAGGGATCGGTCGTTGCGTAGGGCGGGTTAGCGGCAGCGTAACCCGCCATTCTTTTGCGACGAGCGGCGGATTACGCTTTCGCTAATCCGCCCTACGCGAGGTACTCAGCTCTTCTTCACCAGCGGGCAGACGCTCTTCTCCAGCGGCAGGAAGGCTTCGTCGGCCGGAATGGTGGCGACTAGCCGGTAATAGTCCCACGGATATTTCGATTCAGACGGCTTCTTCACCTCGAACAGATAGGCCGGATGAATCTTGCGGCCGTCGACGCGGATCGAGCCCTTGCCGAACAGGGGATCGTCGGTCGGCAGCTCCTTCATCTTGGCGACCACGGCACGACCGTCATGCGGATTGCCGCCGAGCGCCTCCAGCGCCTTGAAGTAGTGGATCAGCGACGAATAGACGCCGGCCTGCACCATGGTCGGCGGGTTCTTCTTGAACCGCTCCATGAAGCGCTTCGAGAAGGCGCGGGTCTCGTCGTTCAGGTCCCAGTAGAACGTCTCGGTGAAGTTGAGGCCCTGCGCGACGTTGAGCCCGAGCGCGTTGACGTCGGTCAGGAACATCAGCATGCCCGCGAGCTTCTGGCCGCCCGCGACGATGCCGAATTCGGCGGCCTGCTTGATCGCGTTGGTGGTGTCGCCGCCGGCATTGGCGAGCCCGACGATCTTGGCCTTCGAGCTCTGCGCCTGCAGCAGGAAGGAGGAGAAGTCGGCGTTGTTGAGCGGATGCTTGACGCTGCCGAGCACCTTGCCGCCGTTCGCGGTGACGACCGCTGCGGTGTCGCGCTCCAGCGCCTGGCCGAACGCATAGTCCGCGGTGAGGAAGAACCAGGTGTCGCCGCCGGATTTCACCAGCGCCTTGCCGGTGCCGTTGGCGAGCATGTAGGTGTCGTAGACCCAGTGCACGGTGTTCGGCGAGCACTGCGCGCCGGTGAGGTCGGAGGAGGCCGAGCCGGAGTTCAGATTGACGACGTTCTTCTCCTTGGCGAGGTTGGCGATCGCAAGCCCAACGCCGGAGCTTGCGAGATCGACGAACACGTCGACCTTCTCGACGTCGATCCATTGCTTGCCGATGTTGACGCCGACGTCGGGCTTGTTCTGGTGATCGGCCGCGATGACGTCGATCTTCCAGCCCTTCTTGAGCAGCCCGGAATCCTCGATCGCCATCTGCGCTGCGACCGTCGAGCCGGGGCCGCCGATGTCCTGGTAAAGCCCGGACTGGTCGCCGAGGCTGCCGACCCGGACCGTCTTGTCCATGGTCTGCGCCAGCGCGCCGCCTGCGAGCGCCAGGCTCGTGGTCACGACAACGGCTGCGATAGAACGCTTCATGTCTCCTCCAGTATGATTTTGTTTTTTGAGGCCCGCAGTATGCCCGGCAACGGCGATGCCGCCTAGGCGGGCGCGGGCGGCGGTCCGAAGGTCGTATATTCCGGGACGCGGGCGCTTGATGGTGGCGACGCTATCTGACCCGTCACCCTGAGGTGGCCGCTTCTTCAGCGGCCCTCGAAGGGTCGACGGCCCGGCTGGTGGCCGTGCATCCTTCGAGGCTCGCCGAAGAGGCTCGCACCTCAGGATGACGGGTTGAACGAGTGCAGATTTCGATTGGAGAAGCGGCTACTTCCAGTAGTAGCGGATCGCGACGTAGACCACGACGAGGCAGGCGAAGATCAGCATCACCGGGAGCGGACGCTTGGCGTTCGGGTCGGACGTGCCGGCCTTCGGCTTGGCGGGGAGGCGGCGGAACGCGGTGACGTTGCCGCTGTCGGCGGCGACCGGCTCGCGCGAGCGGGCGGGAACTTCCGGCGCTTTGCCGGCGCCGCCCATCTCGGCGTAGTAGCTGCGGTACATCAGCTGGATGGTCGCCTCGCTGGCGTCGGCGTCGCCCATTTGTTCCAGCAGCTTCTTGTAGCTGGCGAGGAAGTTCTGCGCCTCGGGAGGCAAGGCGGAGGCGCCGTTCAGCTTGGCCATCATCTTCCAGGTGGCAAAATCGGCCCGCGCGCGGGTATCGGCGCGGCGCGCAATCAGCATATCTGCAGCTTTGATCACCATGGCCTCAAGCGTTCCCACTCCCAGCCTATGTGTTTCCGGTGATGACGAGAAGGGCCTGGATCACATAGCCGGTCAGTGTCCGCAGTATCGTGGAAATAACATCAAGATTTAGGCCGAGCTGGGCGCCGAGCATCGGCAGCAGTATCAACAGCCCGATCAGGATCAGGAGCCCGTAAGGCTCCAGCCGGGACAGCGGATAGGCCAGCGGCCGCGGCAAAAGCCCGACCGCGACCCGGCCGCCGTCCAGCGGCGGGATCGGCATCATGTTGAAGATCGCGAGCACGATGTTGATCAGGAACGCGTTTTTCAGATTGTCGAGGGTCCATTGCGCGGCATTGGCCGGCACGAATGGCAGCGCGTGGAATGCCAGCGCTGCCGCGGTCGCCAGGATGATGTTGGTCGCCGGGCCGGCCAGCGCGACCCACACCATGTCGAGCCGGGGATGCTTGAGGTTGCGAAAATTCACCGGCACCGGTTTGGCGTAGCCGAACAGGAACGGCGAATGCGCAAGCAGCAGCACGCCGGGCAGAATGATCGTCCCGAACGGGTCGATGTGCTTGAACGGGTTGAAGCTGACGCGGCCGAGCTGCCAGGCTGTGTTGTCGCCGAGCCGGTGCGCGACAAAGCCGTGTGCGGCCTCGTGAAAGGTGATGGCGATGATGACCGGCAGCACCCAGACCGAGACGTCATAAAGTGAGATGTTCAATGCGTGCCGCCCCTGGTTCGTCCCGGATTGGGATCATTCCGGATCGGAACGTCAGGCTAGCACGAATTGCTAAGGTCTTTGCCAATCCAGCGTCGGGCGCGGCCGGGTGGTGGCGATCCAGATGCCGGCGAAGACGGTGACGATTCCGGCCATCAGATTCCAGCGCAGCGGCTCGCCGAGCAGGGCGGCGCCGACCAGCGCTGCCGCGATCGGATTGACGGTGACCGAGATCGCCACCCGCGTCGGCGTGGTCCGCTCCAGCGCGAACGCCCAGAGGTAGAAGGTCAGCGCCGCGCCGAAGGCGCCGAGATAGATCGCGCCGAACCATTGCGGCGCACCGAAATCCGCGACCGGCGCAAAGCTGCCGCGCAGCAGCGAGCCGATGATGAGCACCGCGCCGCCGGCCGCCATCGCCAGTGTGGTGAACGGGATCGGCCCGGAGCGGCGGATGTAGGGCTTCGACCAGATGCTGTAGAGCGCCATGCACAGCGCGGCTGCCACCATCAGCAGGTCGCCGCGCCAGGCGCCCGGCGGCGCCGCGGCGAGGCCGGAGAGCAGGGCCATCGCGACGCCGAAAATCGTGACCAGCACGCCGGTGGTCTTGCGCGCCGTCAGCGGCTCGACGCCGAGCGCGGCGCCGACGAGCATCGTCAGCAGCGGCAGTGTCGACAGCGCCAGCGCCCCGCGCGCCGCCGTGGTGAAGATCAGCGACGCATTGAACAGGATCGGAAACGCCGCAAAGAACAACAGGCCGAGGCCGGCGACGGCTGGCCAGTCGCGGCGCGGCGGCCAGGCGCGAGGCTGCAGCAAGGCCAGCGGCAGCAGCAGCACGACGCCGATGCCGAACCGGAACGAGCCGATCGCCAGCGGATCGATGGCGCCGACCAGAAACCGCGTCGCCCCGATCGAGGTGCCGCCGAGTGCACTCGACAGCACCGCCGCCGCTACTCCCCAGATCTCGCCCATCCCGTTCCCCTTGTTTCGCTTGCGCAATCTAGGGAGCGGGGGATAATCAAGGAATGGAATATCCTTGATAGACAAGATCACGGTTCATTATGAATGCGCCTGTCCTCGACCCCGACCTGCTGCGCGCCTTCGTCGCGGTAGCGGACCATCGCTCCTTCACCCGCGCCGCGGCGGCGTTGAACCGCACGCAATCGGCGATCAGCATGCAGGTGAAGCGGCTCGAGGAGCGGCTGCAGGCCGAGCTGTTTCACCGCAGCACAACCAATGTCGATCTCAGCGCCGCCGGTGAGGGGTTGATCGGCTATGCCCGGCGCATCCTCAGCCTCAATGAGGAGGCGGTCGGGCGGGTGCGCGCCCATGGCATGGACGGACGGGTTCGCCTCGGCGTGATGGACGATTACGGGACATTGATCGTGCCGCCGCTGCTGGCGAGCTTTGTCGCCAACTATCCGCTGGTCCATGTCGAGATGGAGACCGGGCTGACGTCGACGATGACCGACCGGCTCGGCGAGGCCTACGACCTCGTCATCGCCATGCATCCGGAAGGGCGCGGCGAGGGCGAACTGTTGCGCACCGAGCAGGCGGTGTGGGCGGCGAGCACGGAGCATCGCGTCGAGCAGATCGATCCGCTGCCGGTCGCGCTTTATCCGCAGGGCTGCCTGTTCCGGAGCTGGGCGATGCAGGCGCTCGACGAGGCGAAGCGGCCGTGGCGGCTGGCCTTCGTCAGCCACAGCCTGTCCGCGGTCGAGGCGATCGCGGCGCAGGGGCTCGCGGTGACCGTGGTCAAGTCAGGCACGTTCCCGCCGGCGCTGCGGCGTCTGACCGCGCGCGACGGCATGCCGCGGCTGCCGCGCGCCGAGATCCGCCTGCATCGCGCGCCCAACCTGACGCGCGCTGCGTCGCTGCTGGCCGATCATCTGGTGATGGCGTTGCGCCAGCCGGACAGGCGGGGGCGTTAGAGCGTGACGAGATTAGATTGAATTGGCGGCCGCAAAGCCGGTGTGCTCCCTCTCCCGCTTGCGGGGGAGGGCTGGGGTGGGGGTATCACAGCGAATCCTATCGTGGAGAGAGCCCCCACCCGCCGCGCTCTGGCGCGCAAGCGCGCTGCCGAGCGCGTCGGCCTCCCCCGCAAGCGGGAGAGGCGAAACGAGTTCGCGGCCATGCCGCTGCAACCAAAGTCAGCCGGCTCTAGTACGTCGCGCGGCCGCCGGAGATGTCGAACACCGCGCCGGTGGAGAAGGCGCAGTCCTGCGACGCCAGCCAGGCCACCATCGATGCCAGCTCCTCGACCAGCACGAAGCGGCCCTTTGGAATCTTCGACAGCATGAAGTCGATATGTGCCTGCGTCATCTGGTCGAAGATCGCGGTCTTCGCGGCGGCCGGCGTCACCGCGTTGACCAGGATGTCGTGCTGCGCGAGCTCCTTGCCGAGCGACTTGGTCAGCGCGATCAGGCCGGCCTTCGACGACGAGTAGTGCGCGGCGTTCGGATTGCCTTCCTTGCCGGCGATCGAGGCGATGTTGACGATGCGGCCGTATTTCTGGCCGATCATTACCGGCACGATCGCCTTGCAGCAGATGAAGGGCCCCTCGAGGTTGATGCGCATCACCCTGCGCCAGTCCTCGAGCTCGGTTTCCCACACCGGCTTGTTGGCGCCGGTGATGCCGGCATTGTTGACCAGGATGTCGATCTTGCCGAACTCGCGCAGCGTCTGGTCGCGGGCAGCGTCGACGGTGGCGGGATCGGTGACGTCGGTCTTGATCGCGATCACGTTCTCGCCGATGGCCTGCGCTGTTTTCGCCGCCAGCGGCTGGTCGAAGTCCCAGATCGCGACCCTGGCGCCGGAAGCGACGAAGCGCTCGGTGATGGCGCGGCCAAAGCCTTGCGCGCCTCCGGTGACGACGGCGCAGCGGCCGTTGAGATCGATCTTGTTCATTGGTGTTATCCTTTGACGTTCCCTCGGTGCCGCCGCACGGACGTTCTGCTCCCTCGCCCCGCTCTCTTGTCCGCCGAAGCCCGCCTTTGGGCGAAGGCGGATGCGGGGAGAGGGTTGGGGTGAGGGGTTGTCTCCGCATGCGCCTGCGGAGGTATTGTGCCTCGCCCCTCACCCGGAAGCTGCGCTTCCGACCTCTCCCCGCAAAGGGCGGGGAGAGGTTTAAAGATCAGAGCATGAAGCCGCCGTCGACGACCATGTCGACGCCGGTGGTGAACGCGGCTTCGTCGCTCGCGAGATAGACCGCCATCGCCGCGATCTCTTCTGCAGTGCCGAGCCGGCCCATCTTCTGGCGGGCAACGAATTTCTCGCGTCCGTCGGGACCGGCGGCGGCCGCGCGCTCGAGCATCGACGGTGTTTCCACGGTGCCGGGGCAGATCGCGTTGCAGCGGATGCCCTGGGTGATGAAGTCGAGCGCGACCGCGCGCGTGAGCAGCGACACCGCAGCCTTCGACGCGCTGTAGGCATACCGGTTGGCCGGCGGCCGCAGCGCCGCGCAGGACGAGATGTTGACGATGCTGCCGCCGCCGCCGGCCAGCATCGCCGGCAGGAACGCCTTGATGGTCCGGTGCATCGACTTGACGTTGAGATCGAACGAGAAATCCCAGTCTTCCTCCGAGCACTCCAAAATGGTGCCGTGGTGCACGAAGCCCGCCGCGTTGAGCAGGATGTCGATCTTGCCGACGCGCTGGGCAAAGGCGTTGACGTCGGCGGTGTTGCGAACGTCGAGCCGCGCCGTCTCCGCAATGCCTTCCTTGTTGAGGCTGGCGATGCCACTTTCATTGATGTCGGTGGCGATCACAGTGGCGCCCTCGCGCGCGAATGCGATGGCGCAGGCGCGCCCGATGCCCGCTGCAGCTGCGGTGACGACGGCACGTTTGCCCTTTAGGCGGTCTGACATGCGTTGCTTCCTTCTCTTGTCGGTCATTCCGGGGCGCGCACAGCGCGAACCCGGAATCTCGAGATTCCGGGTCTGGTGCTGGCGCACCATCCCGGAATGACGGGGATGGGTACGGTGCTAGTGATTATCCCGGGCAACGCCGACCTTGCCGGCGATGTCGTGGTAGCGCGTGGCGAGTTCGAGACAGGCGCCGGTCGCGTGCTGGCCGACGGTCTGGCGGTAAAGCTCCTGCCACGGCGTCTGGTTCGCCGGATGCGGGAAGCCGCCCTTGGCCTTCAGCTCGGCGCGGCGGGTGCGCAGCTCGTCCTCCGAGATCATGATGTTGGCGCTGCCCTTGTTGAGGTCGATGCGCACCTTGTCGCCGCTCCTGAGAATCGCGAGCCCGCCATCGGCGGCGGCTTCCGGCGAGGCGTTGAGGATCGACGGCGAGCCCGAGGTGCCGGACTGCCTGCCGTCGCCGATGCAGGGCAGGGACAGGATGCCGCGTTTGATCAGTGCCGCCGGCGGCTGCATGTTCACGACCTCGGCGCCGCCGGGATAGCCGACCGGGCCGGTGCCGCGGATGAACAGGATGCAGTGCTCGTCGATGCCGAGCGCCGGATCCTCGATCCTGTTGTGATAATCCTCCGGACCCTCGAACACGATGGCGCGGCCCTCGAAGGCGTTGAGGTCGTTCGGGTTGGAGAGGTAGCGGTCGCGGAATTCCTTGGAGATCACGCTGGTCTTCATGATCGCGGAATCGAACAGATTGCCGCGCAGCACGATGAAGCCGGCATCCTTCACCAGCGGCTTGTCGTAGCTCCAGATCACCTCGCCGTCGGGCGGCGGCGCTTCCTTGCAGTTCTCGCCCATGGTGCGGCCGTTGACGGTCAGCGCGCCTTCATGGATGCGCTTGTGCTTGATCAGTTCGCGCACCACCGAGGGCACGCCGCCGGCGCGGTGATATTCCTCGCCGAGATAGAAGCCGGCCGGCTGCATGTTTACCAAGAGCGGCACGTCGTGGCCGTATTTCTGCCAGTCGTCGATCGACAGTTCGACGCCGACATGGCGCGCCAGCGCGTTGATGTGGATCGGCGCATTGGTCGAGCCGCCGATCGCGGAATTGACCACGATGCAGTTCTCGAACGCCTGGCGGGTCAGGAAGTCCGACGGCTTCAAATCTTCCCAGACCATGTCGACGATGCGCTTGCCGGTCTCGTAGGCGATCTGACCGCGCTCGCGATAGGGCGCCGGGATCGCCGCGCAGCCTGGCAGCGAGAAGCCGAGCGCCTCCGCCAGCGAGTTCATGGTCGAGGCGGTGCCCATCGTGTTGCAATGGCCGACCGACGGCGCCGAAGAGGCGACGATCTCGATGAACTGCTCATAGTCGATCTCGCCGGCGGCGAGCCGCTCGCGCGCCTTCCACACCACGGTGCCGGAGCCGGTGCGCTGGCCTTCATGCCAGCCGTTCAGCATCGGCCCGCCCGACAGCACGATCGCCGGCAGGTTGACGGTCGCGGCGGCCATCATGCAGGCCGGCGTGGTCTTGTCGCAGCCGGTGGTCAGCACCACGCCGTCGAGCGGATAGCCGAACAGGATCTCGACCAGGCCGAGATAGGCGAGGTTGCGGTCAAGCGCCGCGGTCGGGCGCTTGCCGGTTTCCTGGATCGGATGCGTGGGGAATTCCATCGCAATGCCGCCGGCGGCGCGGATGCCTTCGCGAACCCGGTGCGCGAGCTCGAGGTGATGGCGATTGCAGGGCGACAGGTCGTTGCCGGTCTGCGCGATGCCGATGATCGGCTTGCCCGACTGCAGTTCCTCCCGGGTCAGGCCGTAATTGAGATAGCGCTCAAGATAGAGCGCGGTCATGCCGGGATTGTGCGGGTTGTCGAACCATTCCTGGGAGCGGAGCCTGCGGCCCTTTCCTGTTCCCTGGCCCTTGCCGTTGGTCTTGCCGGCGCTGTGCCCGTTGGTGTGGGGTTCTGTCATTGGTTTCTCCCGCAATGCAAACTTGCTTGGGCCCGTTCAAGGGCTCTGATTTCCACGTTGTCTCTACCTTGCGCAAATCGCCGCGCATTACAAACCCGCTCGATCACGCACAGGTGTCTCGCCGGCTGAATTGGACCTTAGTTGAACAGTTTTGGTTGCGCTATCATTTTGTCATTTTCGTTCAGATGTGACGGGCTTTTGTCGCCTTGATGTCAGTTGCGCCGGGTCGAGCTTTGCCGTTCCATGACACTGAAGCCGAGATCGACCACCGGCTCGGTCGGACGGCGTCCGTCCAGCGTCTCCAGCACCATCATGGCAGCGTTCCTGCCCATTTCGTAGCGGTTGGTGCGTACGCTGCTCAGCGTCGGCTCGCTCGACGCCATGAATTCGAGGTCGTTGAAGCCGACGATCGCCATCTGCTCCGGGACTGCCATGTGCCGCCGCTTGCATTCGAACAGCGCACCGAGCGCGAGGTCGTCATTGACGCAGAATACGGCGTCGATGTCGGGCGCCTTGGCAAGCAGGTCGGCGAACAACGTGCCGCCCAGCGTCACCGAGGTGGGGATCGCCGTCGTGACAATCAGCCGCAGATCGAACAGCCCGGCCTCGGTCATGGCGAAGCGATAGCCGTCGAGCCGCCGTTGCACCCGCGGGTCCATCCGCGCGCCGAGGAAGCCGATCCGCCGGTAGCCCTGCGCGAGCAGGTGCGAAATGGCGGCTTTTGCCGCGTCGAAATGCGAGAATCCGATCATCATGTCGACCGGCGAGGGGCCGATCTCCATGATCTGGACGATCGGGCAATCGACCGTCTCCATGATGCTGCGGGAATCCGGCGTCTGATTGATGCCGGTGACGATCAGTCCGGCCGGCTTCTGTGCCAGAAACAGCCGCAGCAGGCGCTCTTCCAGCAAGATGCTGTAGCGGGTGTTGGCCAGCTGGATGCTGTAGCGGCTGCCGTCGAGTGCGTCATAGATGCCGCGCAGCACGTCTGCGAACACGTTGTTGGTCAGCGACGGGATCAGGACACCGATCACCTCGGTACGCTGCGAGGCGAGCGCCCGCGCGGCGAGGTTGGGGACGTAGCCGAGCTCCTTTGCCGCACTTTCGACCCGCGCGCGCTTGCCGACCGAGAGCGCCTCGGGATTCCTGAAGAAGCGCGAGGCGGTGATGGGGCTGACGCCGGCGAGTTTTGCAACTTCGGTGAGCCTGATCTTGCCTGGCGTGATGCGCTTTCGGGCCATTTGCCGCTCATATCACAGGCGCCGCGGCGGACAAAGAATTATTGACAGCGCTACCAAACGGTTGCTAATCGAACGATTGCCAAAACCGAATAAACTGCGGACAATAACAGCAGTCCAACAGCGCCGCGTGCCCAGCGCGGCCGGAACAAAACAGAGCGGTTGCGGCATCAGTCGTATGCCGCCGGGAACTCGAGGGAGGGAAGTGGATGTCGTCGGTCCAGATTCGCGACGTGCGGAAATCGTTCGGCAATTTTGAAGTCCTGCACGGCGTGACGATCCCGATCGAGGATGGCGAGTTCGTCGTCCTGGTCGGTCCCTCCGGCTGCGGCAAGTCGACCTTGCTGCGGATGCTGGCAGGGCTGGAGAACATCACCTCGGGCACGATCTCGATCGGCGACCGCGTCGTCAACAATGTCCAGCCCAAAGAGCGCGACATTGCGATGGTGTTCCAGAACTACGCGCTCTATCCGCACATGACGGTTGCCGACAATATGGGCTTCTCGCTGAAGCTGCGCGGCGCCAAGGCCGAGGAAATCTCGACCGGCGTCAAGCGCGCCGCGGAAATCCTGGCGCTGACCCCGCTGCTCGACCGTTATCCGCGGCAGCTCTCCGGCGGCCAGCGCCAGCGCGTCGCGATGGGCCGCGCCATCGTACGCGATCCCCAGGTGTTCCTGTTCGACGAGCCGCTCTCCAACCTCGACGCCAAGCTGCGCGTTGCGATGCGCACCGAGATCAAGGAACTGCATCAGCGGCTGCGCACCACCACCGTCTACGTGACCCACGACCAGATCGAGGCCATGACCATGGCCGACAAGATCGTGGTGATGCATGACGGCATCGTCGAGCAGATGGGCTCGCCGCTCGAACTCTACGACAAGCCGGAGAACCAGTTCGTCGCCGGCTTCATCGGCTCACCGGCGATGAATTTCCTGAAGGGTCAGGTCAAGGTTAACGGCTCCGCGTTCTTCGAGGGACCGAACGGCGTCAAGCTGCCGCTGGCATCGGCGCCGGCCAATTCCGACGGCAAGCCCGCGGTCTATGGCGTGCGTCCCGAACATTTCACCATTGCCGATGACGGCGCGGAGGCGGAGATCGTCGTGGTCGAGCCGACCGGCTCGGAGACCCAGGTGTTCGCCAAGCTCGGCGGCGAGCAGGTCGTCGCCGTGTTCCGCGAGCGGCATCTGTTCAACCCCGGCGACAAGGTTCGGCTGAAGCCGGATCCGTCGCTGGTTCATCTTTTCGACGACTCGACGGGGAAGCGACTTAACAGCTGATGGATTGACGGCTGCAACGGCTGACCAACAAGCCGGGCTCAACAATAATAAAAATCATTCATAGGAGGAAGGACGATGCACGATTTGACTCGCCGCTCGCTGCTTCAGGGCGGCACTGCGCTGGCTGCAACCGGCATGCTTACCGGGCCGGCGCTGCTCGATTTCGCCAAGGCCTGGGCGCAGAGCGCGCCCTGGAAGGCCGAGCCCGGCGCCAAGCTCACCGTGATGCGCTGGAAGCGCTTCGTGCCGGCGGAAGACGACGCTTTCAATGCGATGGTCGCGGCGTTCAAGACGGCGACCGGCACCGAGATGAACGTGTTCAGCGAGTCCTTCGAGGACGTGCAGCCGAAGGCGTCCGTTGCCGCCAACACCGGCTCGGGCCTCGACCTCGCCTGGGGCCTGCACACGCTGCCGCAGCTGTTCCCGACCAAGGTTCTCAAGCTGAACGACGTTGCCGACTATCTCGGCAACAAGTATGGCGGCTGGACTGAGGCCGCGGCCAAGACCTGCAAGCAGGGCAATGACTGGCTGGGCATCCCCGTCGCCACCGTCGGCGGCTATCTGACCTACCGCAAGTCGGCGGTGGAGAAGGCCGGCTTCAAGCAGGTGCCGTCGGACTTCCCGGCCTATCTCGAGCTCTGCAAGGCGCTCAAGAAGAACAACACGCCGGCCGGGTTCGCGCTCGGTCACGCCACCGGCGACGCCAATGCCTGGGTGCACAACATTCTCTGGGGCCACAACGCCTGGACCGTCGACAAGGACGACAAGGTCATCATCAACTCGCCGGAGACGATGAAGGCGCTGGACTACGCCAAGCAGCTGTCGGAGACCTTCATTCCGGGCGTCGCGTCCTGGAACGACTCCTCCAACAACAAGGCCTTCCTGTCCGGCGAACTGTTCCTGACCTCGAACGGCATCTCGATCTATGTCGCCGCCAAGGACGATCCGAGCAAGAAGGAGCTCGCCGAGGACATCGGCCACGCGCTGTGGCCGGTCGGGCCGATCGGCAAGCCGACCGAACTGCAGCTCGCGGTGCCAATCCTGGCCTTCAACTTCTGCAAATATCCGAATGCGGCAAAGGCGTTCATCGCCTTCATGCTGGAGAAGGAAAACTTCGAGAAGTGGCTGTCCGGCGCGCGGGGCTATCTGACCCAGACGCTGAACGCCTACGACTCGGCGCCGGTCTGGACCGCCGATCCGAACAATGCCGTGTTCGGCCAGGCCTCAAAGCGCGCGCTGCCGGCCTCCGGCATCGGCACGCCCGGCGAGAAGGCGGCGACCGCGATCGCCGACTTCATCGTGGTCGACATGTTCGCGAACTACTGCACCGGCGCCAAGGACGGCAAGGCCGCGATGGCTGAGGCCGAGCGGCAGCTGAAGCGCATCTATCGCTGATGTGATCGGCGCGGGCGGCATGCCGCTGCCCGCGCCTGATCATTGGAATGCCATCATTGGACTCTTGCGTAGTCATGCTCATCACATGAGCAATAGGGACATCGCCTATGGCTGACATCGCCCTTGCGCCGCGCCGCGCGAAGACCGAAATCCGCGAAGCGACCGCCTGGGAGCAGCTGCGCCACAACAGGAACTGGCTCGGCTTCTGGTTCATGCTGCCGGCGATGGCGTTCCTGATCTTCTTCCTGGCCTATCCGCTGGGGCTCGGGATCTGGCTGTCGTTCACCGACACCAGGATCGGCCGGGTCGGCCACTTCGTCGGCAGCGAGAACTATGAATGGCTGTGGGACGACGCCATCTTCTGGCTGTCGGTGTTCAACACGCTGATCTACACCTTCATCGCCAGCGCGGTGAAATTCGCGATCGGGCTCTATCTGGCGCTGCTGCTCAACGAGCGCATGCCGTTCAAGGCGCTGCTGCGCGCCGCGGTGCTGATCCCGTTCATCGTGCCGACCGTGCTGTCGGCGCTGGCGTTCTGGTGGATCTTCGATTCCCAGTTCTCGATCATCTCGTGGTCGCTGAAGCATCTCGGCCTGATCACCCAGAACATCAACTTCCTGGGCGACACCACCTGGGCCCGGATCTGCGTGATCTTTGCCAACATCTGGCGCGGCGTGCCGTTCGTCGCGATCACGCTGCTGGCCGGCCTGCAGACCGTGCAGCCGTCGCTCTATGAGGCGGCGACGCTCGACGGCGCGACGCGCTGGCAGATGTTCCGCTACATCACCTATCCGTTGCTGACGCCGATCATCGCCGTGGTGATGACCTTCTCGGTGCTGTTTACCTTCACCGACTTCCAGCTGATCTGGGCGATGACCCGCGGCGGCCCGGTCAACGCCACCCATTTGATGGCGACGCTGTCTTATCAGCGCGCGATCATCGCCGGACAATTGGGCGAGGGCGCCGCGATCTCGAGCGCGATGATCCCGTTCCTGCTCGCCGCGATCATGGTGTCCTGGTTCGGTCTGCAGCGCCGCAAGTGGCAGCAGGGAGAAAGCAATGACTGATCTTCCTGCACAGAAGGTCGACCTCAAGTCCATCCTGTCGACGTCGGCCCGCGTCGACAACAGCGAGGGCATGAGCTACCTGCAGTCGGTGCCGCGGCGGATCGTGACGCTCTATCTGCCGCTGTCGATCATCGTCGTGATCCTGCTGTTCCCGTTCTACTGGATGGCGCTGACCGCGATCAAACCGGACGAGCAGCTGCTCGATCTCGAAAGATTCAATCCGTTCTGGACCTGGAGTCCGACCTTCAAGCACATCCACAAGCTCTTGTTCGAGAGCTACTATCCGCACTGGCTTTGGAACACGATGTATGTGGCGATCGGCGCCACCGTGCTGTCGATCATCGCCAGCGTGCTCGCGGCTTATGCGATCGTGCGGCTGCGCTACAAGGGCGCCAATCTGGTCGGCGGCCTGATCTTCCTGGCGTACCTCGTGCCGCCGTCGATCCTGTTCATCCCGCTGGCGACCGTCGTGTTCCAGTACGGCCTGTTCGATTCGCCCTTGGCGCTGATCCTGACCTATCCGACCATCCTGATCCCGTTCTCGACCTGGCTCTTGATGGGCTATTTCAAGACCATCCCGTTCGAGCTCGAAGAATGCGCGCTGATCGACGGCGCCAGCCGCTGGCAGATCCTGATCAAGATCGTGCTGCCGCTCGCCGTTCCCGGCCTGATCTCGGCCTTCATCTTCTGCTTCACGCTGTGCTGGAATGAGTTCATCTACGCGCTGACGTTCCTGCAATCGACCCCGAACAAGACGGTGCCGGTCGCCATCGTCAACGAATTCGTTGACGGCGACATCTATCGCTGGGGTTCGCTGATGGCAGGGGCGCTATGCGGCTCGCTGCCGCTGGTTATTCTTTACGCCTTCTTCGTTGAGCATTATGTCTCGGCGATGACCGGCGCCGTGAAGGAATGAGCGCACAAGGCCCGCGTCTGAATTCGAACAGAAGAAAAGGAGCAGGGTCGTGCACATTCTGATTCTCGGCGCCGCCGGCATGGTCGGGCGCAAGCTGACGGAGCGTCTGCTGCGCGAGGGACGGCTCGGCAACCGCGACATCGGCATGATGACGCTGCAGGACGTGGTCGAGCCGCAGAAGCCCGCCAATGCAAAAATCCCGGTCAAGGTGATCGGCTCCGACTTCGCCGATTCCGGCGCAGCAGTGCCTTTGATCGCCGAGCGGCCGGACGTGATCTTCCATCTCGCCGCCATCGTCTCGGGTGAGGCGGAGGCCGAGTTCGACAAGGGCTACCGCATCAACCTCGACGGCACCCGCTATCTGATCGACGCGATCCGCGCCGTCGGAGGCGGCTACAAGCCACGGCTGGTGTTCACCTCCTCGATTGCGGTGTTCGGCGCGCCGTTCCCGGAAAAGATCGGCGACGAGTTCTTCCACACGCCGCTCACCAGCTACGGCACGCAGAAGTCGATCTGCGAGCTGCTGATCAACGACTACACCCGCAAAGGCCTGCTCGACGGCATCTCGATCCGCCTGCCGACGATCTGCGTGCGGCCGGGCCGGCCGAACAAGGCGGCGTCCGGCTTCTTCTCCAACATCATCCGCGAGCCGCTCGCGGGCGAGGAGGCGATCCTGCCGGTCTCCGAGGATGTGCGGCACTGGCACGCCTCGCCGAAATCGGCGGTCGGCTTCCTGGTCCATGCCGGCACCATGGACCTCGACGCCATGGGCCCGCGGCGCAATCTCAGCATGCCCGGCATGTCGGTCACCGTCGGCGAGCAGATCGCGGCGCTGGAGCGCGTCGCCGGCAAGAACGTCGTCGCGCGCATCAAGCGGGTGCCCGATCCGACCATCATCGGCATCGTCTCGGGCTGGCCGCGCGATTTCGTCGCCGACCGCGCGCTCAAGCTCGGCTTCACCACGGCCGAGAAGACGTTTGATGATATCATCCGCATCCACATCGAGGACGAGCTCGGCGGCAAGTTCGCCGCCTGAGGCAACGTCCGGGCGAACACGGCGCGTGCGATGACCAGGGTTGCCAGCATCGGCGAATGCATGATTGAGCTGCGCCAGGGTCCCGGTGCGCAGCCTGGCGGCCTGTATTCGCGTGGCTACGGCGGCGACACGCTCAACACCGCGGTCTACCTGTCGCGGCTCGGCGTCGACGTCGATTACATCACCGCGCTCGGCGACGATGCGCTGAGCGACGAGATGATCGCCGGCTGGGCGGCGGAAGGCATCGGGACCAAGCGAGTCGCGCGGCTGGCCGGCAAGCTGCCCGGGCTCTATCTGATCCAGACCGACGACAAGGGCGAGCGGCGGTTCTTCCATTGGCGCGACAGCGCCGCCGCGCGCGAGTTGATGGATCTGTCCGAGACCGACGACATCCTGAACTCGCTCGCGAGCTATGACATCGTCTATCTCTCGGCGATTACGCTCTCGATCATGCGCCAGGACGGCCGCGACCGGCTGATGGCGGCGCTGAAGCGCGCGCGGCTTCTGGGCACACGCTTCGCATTCGACACCAATTTCCGCGCGCGCGGCTGGCCTGACCTCGCTGTCGCGCGAAAAGTCTTTAGTAGCGCGTTCGAGGCCGCCGATATCGTGCTCGCCTCGACCGAAGATCTGGCGCCGCTCTATCCCGGCGAGAGCCATACCGCACTGCTCGCCGGCATCTCGAGCCCCGAGGTGGTGCTGAAGCTTGCCGAGCCCGCCTGCATACTGCGCGCCGCCGGCGCGACGCGCGAGGTGAGGGCGGAGCCGCTGATAAAACCCGTGGTCGACACCACGGCGGCCGGCGACAGTTTTGCCGCCGCCTATCTCGCCGCGCGCCTCGGCGGTGCCGCGCCCGAAGATGCCGCGCGCGCCGGCCATCGTCTCGCCGGCGTCGTGGTGGGCTATCCCGGCGCGATCATTCCCCGCTACGCCATGCCGCCGAAGAAGGCGTCACGGCCCTCAACCTCCCGCAAGGCCTCCCAATGACCGCGAACCCCAAGCAGGCCCGGATCGCCGATCTGATCCGCCAGGCCACCGTGATCCCGGTGCTGACCATCGAACGGCTCGAGGATGCAGTGCCGCTCGCCCGGGCGCTGGTCGCCGGGGGCGTTCGCACGCTCGAGGTGACGCTGAGGACGCCGGTCGCAGCCGATGCCGCCAAAGCCATCATCGCCGAGGTGCCCGAAGCGATCGTCGGCATCGGCACCATCCTCAACGGCGAGGATCTGGCGCGCGCCGAGGCGCTCGGCGCCAGGTTCGGCATCAGCCCCGGCGCGACACCCGAGCTGTTGCAGGCGGCAGCAGCGAGCCGGCTGCCGTTTGCGCCAGGGATCGCGACCGCGTCCGAGCTGATGCAGGCGCTGGCGCACGGCTTTGACGTGGTCAAATTCTTTCCGGCCGAGCAGGCCGGCGGTATCAAGGCACTGCGGGCGCTGGCAGGACCGTTCCCGAACGTCAGGGTTTGCCCGACCGGCGGGATCGGTGAGGCCAATGCGGCAACCTGGCTCGCCGAGCCGAACGTGCTGGCGGTCGGCGGGTCCTGGCTGTGCCCGGCCGCCGACATCCGCGCCGGCAATTGGGCCGGCATAACCGCCATGTGTGCGAAGGCGATGAAAACGCTGAAATCGGCCTGAAGGTAGGTTACATAACTCCCTGAACAGGAACAGGGAGATACGGCCATGACCGCCGCCAGCATCGTAGGTTGGGCGCACACGCCATTCGGAAAATTCGACGCGGAGACCGTCGAGGGCCTCGTCGTCAAGGTCGCCAACGAGGCGCTCGCCGATGCCGGCATTGCGGCGTCCGACGTCGACGAAATCATGCTCGGCCATTTCAACGCCGGCTTCTCGCCGCAGGATTTTACGGCCTCGCTGGTGCTGCAGGCCAATCCCGCGCTGCGCTTCAAGCCGACCACGCGGGTCGAGAATGCCTGCGCGACCGGTTCCGCCGCCGTGCATCAGGGCATCCGCGCCATCGAGGCCGGTGCCGCCAAGATCGTGCTGGTGGTCGGCGTCGAGCAGATGACGCGGACGCCGGGCCCGGAGATCGGCAAGAACCTGTTGAAGGCGTCGTATCTGCCGGAGGACGGCGACACCGTCGGCGGCTTTGCCGGCGTGTTCGGCAAGATTGCGCAGGCCTATTTCCAGAAATACGGCGACCAGTCGGATGCGCTGGCGATGATCGCCGCCAAGAACCACAAGAACGGCGTCGCCAATCCCTATGCGCAGATGCGCAAGGATTTTGGCTTCGAGTTCTGCCGCGCCGAGAGCGAAAAGAACCCGTTCGTCGCCGGTCCCTTGAAACGCACCGACTGCTCGCTGGTATCCGACGGCGCCGCGGCGCTGGTGCTGACCGATGCCGATACCGCGAAAACCATGGGCAAGGCGGTCAACATCCGCGCCACCGCGCATGCGCAGGATTTTCTGCCGATGTCGAAGCGCGACATTTTGCAGTTCGAGGGCTGCACCACCGCATGGCAGCGCGCGCTGCAGAAGGGCGGCCTGCAGCTCTCCGATCTCTCCTTTGTCGAGACCCATGACTGCTTCACCGTCGCCGAGCTGATCGAATATGAAGCGATGGGCCTGACGCCGAAGGGGCAGGGCGCCCGCGCCATCATGGAAGGCTGGACCCAGAAGGACGGCAAGCTGCCGGTCAATCCGTCCGGCGGCCTCAAGGCCAAGGGCCATCCGATCGGCGCCACCGGCGTTTCGATGCACGTGATGAGCGCGATGCAGCTCACGGGCCAGGCGCCCGAGGGCATGCAGCTGAAGAACGCGCAGCTCGGCGGCATCTTCAACATGGGCGGCGCCGCGGTCGCCAACTACGTCTCGATCCTCGAGCCGGCGAAGTAGGCGATATTTCTCCATTCGTCATGGCCGGGCTTGACCCGGCCATCCACGTCTTCCTTTCTTATGTGGCACCAGAGACGTGGATGCCCGGGTCAGGCCCGGGCATGACAGCTTGCTTGGGGTAATCGCGATGAACATTGCCGAATGGCTGGCGGCGACGGCGCGGGCGCGTCCCGACGCGCCGGCGCTGCTGACCGGCTTCGACCTCGACGCCGATTACGCGACCTTCGCCCGCCGCGCCGCCTCGATCGGGGCGGCGCTGGCGCGCGATCACGGCATTGCCGCCGGCGACCGCGTCGCGCTATTCGCGTCGAACTGCACGCAATATCTCGAATGCCTCTACGGCATCTGGTGGATCGGCGCGGCGGCGATCCCGATCAACGCAAAACTGCACGGCCGCGAGGCGGCCTGGATCTGCGGCAATGGCGGCGCAAAACTCGCCTTCGTCTCCGATGACACGATCGACGCGCTGACCGAAGCCAAGGACGATTGTCCCGCCGGCATGACCATGCTGTTGGTCGACAGCGACGCCTACAAGGCGATGCGCAGCGGTGAGGGCGCGCCGGCGCCGCTGCCGCGCGAGACCGGTGACCTCGCCTGGCTGTTCTACACCTCGGGCACCACCGGCCGGCCCAAGGGCGTCATGCTCAGCCATGGCAATCTGCTCGCGATGTCGCTGTGCTATCTCGCCGATGTCGATCCGGCGACCCCGAACGACGCCTCGCTCTATGCCGCGCCGATCTCGCATGGCGCCGGCCTCTACAATTTCCCGCATGTCAGGATGGGCGGCCGCCACGTCGTGCCGGAATCCGGCGGCTTCGATCCCGACGAGGTGCTCAACCTCGGCCGCCAGCTCGACAACGTCGTGATGTTCGCCGCGCCGACCATGGTGCGCCGCCTGGTCGATGCCGCGAAGAGGCGCGGCGAGAACGGCGAGGGGCTGCGCACCATCATCTATGGCGGCGGGCCGATGTATACCGCCGACATCCGCGATGCGATCGCGACCATGGGCCAGCGCTTCGTGCAGATCTACGGCCAGGGCGAGTCGCCGATGACCATCACCGCGCTGTCGCGCGAGTGGCACCGGCGCAGCGATCACCCGCGCTACCTCGAACGGCTGGCCTCGGTCGGGTCAGCGCAGAGCGTCGTCACGGTGCGGATCACCGACAAGGACTCCAATCCCTTGCCCACGGGTGAGACCGGCGAGATCGAGGTCAAGGGTGCGACCGTCATGCTCGGCTACTGGAACAACCCGAAGGCCAATGCCGAGACGCTGCGGGACGGCTGGCTGCGCACCGGCGACGTCGGCCGGCTCGACGCCGACGGCTTCCTGACCCTGTCGGACCGGTCCAAGGACGTGATCATCTCCGGCGGCACCAACATCTACCCGCGCGAGGTCGAGGAAGCCCTGCTGACCCATCCCGATGTCCGCGAGGTCTCGGCGATTGGCGTACCGGACCCGGAATGGGGTGAGATCGTCGTCGCCTGCGTCGTGCTGGCGGACGGGGCCGTGGCCGATGACGGCAAGCTCGACGCGCACTGCCTCGCCTCGATCGCCCGGTTCAAGCGGCCGAAGCGCTATGTCTATCTCGATGCGCTGCCGAAGAACAATTATGGCAAGGTGCTGAAAACCACGCTGCGCGAGATGATGGCGAAGGGATAGGCCGCAGCGCCCGGCCGCGCTAATCTCGGCAACGCCTGTCACCCGGAGAATCGTCCATGGGCATTGAAACGTCGCTGTCGTTGTCCGAACTGAATAATCGCATCGCGATCCTGCGCGACAACATCAGGCAATTGATCGAGCAGGCCGCGGCGGCCTCCGGAGCCGAGGTCGAGGAGCGCATCTCCCAGCGCATCGAGCAGCAGAACGCGGAGCTGGAAAAGCTGGTGGCGGCGCGCGACGCGATGACGGGCGGCTCGCCCTAGCTTTGCCCGCCCTGCGGAACTGCGGCCCGCCCGAGCCGCCGGTGCGCATACGGCTATACGCCGGGCGCCGCTTGATCTTGGCAAAAACCTCCCGTTACTAGGTTCGTAACCAGAACAGCCGGGAGCGCACAGGACGATGGGACCGCTGCAGGGCATCAAGGTCGTCGACATGACGACCGTGCTGATGGGACCCTATGCCACGCAGATGCTGGGCGATTACGGCGCCGACGTCATCAAGGTGGAATCGCCCGACGGCGACGTGACGCGGCAGATCGGGCCGACGCGGCATCCCGGCATGGGGCCGGTGTTCCTCAACACCAACCGCAGCAAGCGCTCGATCTGTCTCGACCTCAAGAAGCCCGCCGGGCGTGAGGCGGTGCTGCGGCTGATCGCCGATACCGACGTGCTGGTCTACAACGTGCGCCCGCAGGCGATGGCGCGGCTGCAGCTCGGCTACGACGTGGTCGCGCAGATCAATCCGCGGCTGATCTATGCCGGCGTGTTCGGCTTCGGCCAGGAAGGGCCGTATGCCGCCAAGCCCGCCTATGACGACCTGATCCAGGGCGCCACCGCACTGCCGGCGCTGATGGCGCAGACCTCGGACGGCGTGCCGCGCTACGTGCCGAACGCGCTGGTCGATCGCATCGTCGGTCTCACCGCGGTCGGCGCGATCTGCGCCAGCCTGGTGCATCGCGACCGCACCGGGCAGGGCCAGCGCGTCGACATTCCGATGTTCGAGACCATGGCCGGCTTCGTGATGGGCGACCACATGGGCGGGCTGACCTACGATCCGCCGCTCGACAAGGGCGGCTATGCGCGCCACCTCTCGCCGGACCGGCGGCCGTACAAGACGCTGGACGGCTACATCTGCGTGATCGTCTACAACGACAAGCAGTGGGAGAATTTCTTCAAGGCCACCGGCCGCGACGATCTGCGTAGCAATCCGAAGTTTGCGACCTTCGCCGGCCGCGCCAGCAATATCGACGTCGTCTATGCCGAGCTCGCCCGCATCCTCGCGACCAGGACCACGGCCGAGTGGAACGAGATTCTCGAAAAGGCCGACGTGCCGGTCATGCCGATGCATGATCTCGAAAGCCTGCTGCAGGACCCGCATATGGTCGCGACCGGCGTGTTTCCCGTCGTCGAGCACCCGACCGAGGGCCGCATCCGCAGCATGACGGCGTCGGCGCGCTGGTCGGAGACCAAGGTCGAGCCGAGCCGGCTGGCGCCGCGGCTCGGCGAGCACAGCGCAGAGGTCTTGCGCGAGGCGGGCTATTCCGACGAGGAGATCGCGGCGATGCTCCGCGACGGCGTCGCCAAAGCGGCCGGCACGGCATAGGAGCACGACAGATGGATTTTGCACTCTCGGCCAACCAGGAATCGATCCGCGATGCCGTCGCAAAAATCTGCTCGCGCTTTGACGATGCCTACTGGCTGAAGAAGGACAAGGAGGGCGGCTTCCCGGCCGACTTCCACCGTGCGCTGGCGGATGCCGGCTGGCTCGGCATCTGCATCCCCGAGGAATATGGCGGTTCCGGGCTCGGCATCACCGATGCCGCGATCATGATGCGCACCATCGCGGAGTCGGGCGCCGGGATGTCCGGCGCCTCGGCCGTGCATATGAACGTGTTCGGGCTCAATCCGGTGGTGGTGTTCGGCACCAAAGAGCAGTGCCAGCGCATGCTGCCGCCGATCATCGACGGCCGCGACAAGTCCTGCTTTGCGGTGACCGAGCCGAACACCGGCCTCAACACCACCCAGCTCAAGACCCGCGCGGTGCGCCAGGGCGACAAATACATCGTCAACGGCCAGAAGGTGTGGATCTCGACCGCGCAGGTTGCCAGCAAGATCCTGCTGCTGGCACGCACCACGCCGCTGGAGGAGGTGCGCAGCCCGACCCACGGCCTCAGCCTGTTCTACACCGATTTCGACCGCAAGCGCGTCACCGTGCACGAGATCGAGAAGATGGGCCGCAAGCCGGTCGATTCCAACGAGCTGTTCTTCGAGAATTTTGAAATTCCGGTCGAGGACCGTATCGGCGACGAGGGCCGCGGCTTCGAATACATCCTGCACGGCATGAACCCCGAGCGCATCCTGATCGCCGCCGAAGCCGTCGGCCTCGGCCAGATCGCGCTGAAGAAGGCGTCGGACTACGCCAAGGGCCGCATCGTGTTCAACCGCCCGATCGGCATGAACCAGGCGATCCAGCATCCGCTGGCGAAATGCTGGATGGAGCTGGAAGCCGCCTGGCTGATGGTGCTGCGCGCCGGGTGGCAGTACGACCAGAACCTGCCATGCGGCCCGGCCGCGAATGCGGCAAAATATCTCGCCGCCGAAGCCGGCTTCCATGCCTGCGAACAGGCCGTGATGACGCATGGCGGCTTCGGCTATGCCAAGGAATATCACGTCGAGCGTTACTTGCGAGAATCGCTGATCCCGCGCATCGCGCCGATCAGCCCGCAACTGATCCTCAGCTTCATCGGCGAGAAGGTGCTCGGCCTTCCGAAGTCGTATTGATTCTCCGGAATGACGAGGGGATAGCAACCATGAGCTTCGTCACCGGCGTCGGCTTGACATCCTATGGCAAGCATGAGGGCTCGTCCTCGCTCGACCTGATGAGCATGGCGGCCGAGCTTGCGATTGCGGATGCCGGGCTGAAGCGGTCCGAGATCGACGGCATCCTCTGCGGCTACTCCACGGTCTCGCCGCACATCATGCTGGCCACCGTGTTCGCCGAGCATTTTGGTATCCGCCCGGCCTACGCCCACGCCGTGCAGGTCGGCGGCGCCACCGGGCTCGCGATGACCATGTTGGCGCATCACCTCGTCGACGCCGGCGTCGCAAGGCACGTGCTGGTGGTCGGCGGCGAGAACCGCCTGACCGGACAGAGCCGCGACGCCTCGATCCAGGCGCTGGCCCAGGTCGGCCATCCCGAATACGAGGTGACGCTGGGCCCGACCATCCCGGCCTATTACGGTCTGGTCGCGACCCGCTACATGCACGAGTACGGCGTCACCGAGGGCGACCTCGCCGAATTCGCGGTGCTGATGCGCAAGCATGCGCTGACGCATCCCGGCGCCCAGTTCCACGAGCCGATCACGGTTGCCGATGTGATGGCCTCAAAGCCGGTGGCGCTGCCGCTCAAGCTATTGGACTGCTGCCCGGTGTCGGACGGCGGCGCGGCCTGCGTGATCAGCCGCGAGCCGACCGGCGACCGGCAGGTCCGCGTCCGCGGCTGCGCCCAGGCGCACACCCATCAGCACATCACGGCAGCGCCGGCGCTGAGCGAGCTCGGCGCCGAGATTTCGATCGCCAAGGCGAAGCAGGCGGCGGGCCTGGCGATATCCGATGTCCGTTACGCCGCGGTTTACGACAGCTTTACTATCACGCTGGCGATGCTGCTGGAGGATCTCGGCCTCGCCGGGCGCGGCGAGGCGGCGGCGCGGGTGCGCGCCGGCTATTTCAACACCGATGGCGAGATGCCGCTTAACACCCATGGCGGCCTGCTCAGCTACGGCCATTGCGGCGTCGGTGGTGCGATGGCGCATCTGGTCGAGGCGCATTTGCAGATGACCGGCCGCGCCGAAAACCGTCAGGTCCGCGACGCCTCGGTCGCGCTGCTGCACGGCGACGGTGGTGTGCTGTCGTCGCATGTCAGCATGTTCCTGGAGCGCGTGCGATGAGCGGACCGATTGCCGACTGGACCAAGGGCGCGGAAGCCATTGTCTACCAGACCTGCAGCGCCTGCGGCGCGCGGCAATATTTCCGCCGCAGCTTCTGCGCCGCCTGCGGCTCGTCCGATCTCGCCGAGCATCGCGCCAGCGGGGCAGGGACGGTGTATGCGACCTCGCTGGTCTGCCGTGCCGCAACGGTCGAGACCCGCGCACACGTGCCCTACAACATCGTGCTGATCGATGCCGATGAGGGGTTTCGCATGATGGCCCATGGCGACAACGACCTCGCCATCGGCGACAAGGTTTCGGCGCGCTTCACGCAATTTGCCGGACGGCTGGTGCCCTATTTCGCAAAGGCGAAGTGACGCCATCACTGCGAGTCACCCGGTCGGCGCGAGAGCGCCGCCGGGTGACAGGTGCAGTGAAGCGATCCATGGCTGGACGGGGAAGCATGGATCACTTCCGGCATCGCTGAAGCTACGGCGGTGGCTTCAGCGCAACTTTGCTCGGCAATTTTGGCGCGAACTCCTCGCGGTGACGGCTGTTACGCGTGACTGGACAGGCGTCACCGCCAATAGAGTACAACGCTGGCGATGACGAGCATTGCCGTCACCGCCAGCGCTTGCGCAAGCGCCTCCGAGGCCGCCCTCTTGGTGGCTTCCTTCATGCGTTTCCCCTAGACTTCGGGCGTGACTCATCGTTGCGCGACGAGCGCGCTAGACGGCCAGATTTTTTACTCGGAACACCCCGCGCCGGGCATTCGCTTGATGAGTCCCCACTCAGCGAATACCGGCGGTATCAGGGTTGTCCGGGAATGCGGCGGCAATTTGACTCGGGCGTGTTGCTCCCGCGACAGGCGGCGGATACTGTTCGAAACTCGACAGAAACGGCAACGACGAAGGTTAGGAAATGGCCCGCATCGACTACTCCGATCCCACAAAGGCAAGCCCGCGCACCCGCGAAATCCTCGACAAGAACCGCAACGCCAACATCTTCCGCATGATGGCGCATTCGCCGAGCTATTTTGAGCAGTACTGCCGGCTCGGCGGCGCGATCCGCCACAAGGGCGAGCTTGATCCCGTGGTGCGCGAGCTCGCGATCACCCGCACCGGCATCCTCTGCGAAGCGCCCTACGAGATCGTCGCGCACAAGCGCATCGGCAAGAATGTCGGCGTCACCGACGAGCAGAACGAGGCGCTGGAGAACTGGCAGCAGGCAGCCTGCTTCAACGAGGTGCAGCGCGCCGCGCTCGCCTTCACCGACGAGATCGTCAAGCTGAAGAAGCCGACCGATGCAACCTTCAACGCGATCGCGGCAAAGCTTTCGCCGGCGGCGCTGATCGAGCTGCAGCTCTCGGTCGGCTTCTACATCATGACCTCAAAATTCCTCGAGACGTTTGCGATCGACATGCAGCCGGTGACGGAAGTGGTGAGCTAGCCGCTTCCTCCGCGGTTCGGAGGAACGCTTCATGGACAACGGGTGGGAGACCTCCGCGCAGGCCTGGATCGAGTCGCAGCGCGAGCGCGGCGACTGGGGCCGCGAGCATGTGCTCGATCCGGTCATGCTGGAGCGGATCGGCCGCGGCCGGTTCGGCAATGCGCTCGATGTCGGCTGCGGCGAGGGGCGGTTCTGCCGGGTCCTCAAGGCCGCCGGCGTCAGTTCCGATCGGCATCGAGCCGACGACGGCCTTGCTCGACACCGCGAGGCAGCGCGATCCGTCCGGTGACTATCGGTACGGCCGCGCCGAGCAGCTCGAATTCCCTGATGCGAGCTTCGACCTCGTCGTCAGCTACATCACGCTGGTCGACATCCCCGACTTCAGGGCGGCGATCCGAGAGATGGCGCGGGTGCTGCGGCCGGGCGGCGCGCTCTTGATCGCAAACCTCACTGGCTTCACCTCGGCCGGCGCCGAGCAGGGCTGGGTCAGGGACGAGGCCGGGCGCCGTCTGCATTTCCCGGTCGACCGCTATCTCGACGAGTTTCCGATGTCGTTCGCCTGGGCGGGAATCCGCATCGAGAACTGGCATCGGCCGCTGTCGGCCTACATGACGGCGCTGCTGGAGCAGGGTTTGCTGCTGAGGTTTCTTTGCCGAACCGGCCCCGGTGTCCGGCGAAGCCTCCCGGCAGGCCGATTTTCGCCGCGTGCCGTGGTTCGTCGTGATGGAATGGCAGCGCCCGGGGTAAGGGTTGTCGAGCTCTCCGGCCGGGCTTGCCTCGCGGCCTGTCCAAAACCCGAAAAACAACCCCATGCAAAGTAGCCGGCGGCGGCCGGCGCTCGACCCGACGACTTGACACGTCGGGCAACTCACGGGTATTATTCTATCATTCCGAAATAGTGCGCTCTTCACCCGAGGCCGGCATCCGGCGAGCAGTTTGCGATGTGTTGGGCGGCGTGCCTCGCCCCTCACCCGGATCGCTAGCGCGATCCGACCTCTCCCCGCAGAAGGGCGGGGAGAGGTGAAAAGGGCCGCACGGCTCTCTCTGCCACTCCATGGATGCCCTCACCCCGGGACGAGGGAAAGAGCAAACAGCTAGCCCGACGTCAGCAGGTCGACCTTGGCATTGGCGACGATCAGCCGCTCGGCGAGCAGCTGCGCGAGGTTGCGCATGATCCGCTCGCAGGCGCGCGGGTGCCGGGTGCGGAAGCGCTCGAAGTCCGCGATCGTCACCTCGTAGGCGGTCGCCGACATGTCGGCCAGCACGTCGGCGGACCGCTTCGGCTCCAGCAGCGCCATCTCGCCGAACGCCATGCCGGCGGTCAGCGTCGCCAAGCGGACGCCGTCGGGCAGGGTGACGTGGACCACGCCGCTGCGCAGGAAGAACAGCGAGGTCGCCGCATCGCCTGCGGCGATGATGGTCTGGTGCGGCTGGTAGGTCCGGACCGTGCAGAGCGAGGCCAGATCGGCGAGCTCGGCGGCGTCCAGCCCGGCGAGCAGCGGCTGCTCGGCAAGCTCGGTGGTCTCGAGGAAGTCGATCGAGCCGCCATAGCGGTAGACGATCTGGTCCTCGGCCCATTCGATCGCGGTGTCGAGCAGATAGAAATCCCTGATATTGCCGAGCCGGCCGGTCCACTCGCTGATGCCACTCCACTCCCGCGACGTCCGCTTGATGCCGGATAGAATCACGGTGACGCCGAGCTCGGCGAGCTCCTTGAAGGCCTCCGCCACCAGCCGGGCGCCGGCGCGCGTCGTCGCGGTGACGCGGCGCAAATCGAAGATCACGAATTCCGGCCGCGGCCCGCCGCCGAGGCGGCGCGAGACGTAGTCGACATTGGAGAGCGACAGCGTGCCGACCAGCTCGATCACGCGCACCTCCTGGAAATGCCTGGCCAGGATCTCCTGCTCCTGCGGCCGGCGCAGCCGCCGCGACGGGTTCTTGCCGATATTGTAGTCGGCGATGATGCTGTGGCGGGCGTCGTCGCTGCGGTTGAGCATGTGCAGGTCGTAATGCGCCGACAGCGCCTGGCAGACCTTGATGCCGCGCACGCTGTTGCCGTGCTTGTCGAGCTTTGGCGAATAGCTGCCGAGCCCGAGCCGCGCGGGGAGCGCTGCCAGAATGCCGCCGCCGACGCCGCTCTTGGCGGGAACGCCGACCCGGTAGATCCATTCGCCGGCAAAGTCGTACATGCCCGACGACGTCATCACCGACAGCGCGCGGGAGATCGCATAAGGCGTCATCACCTGCTGCTCGGTCAGCGGGTTGATGCCGCGGTTGGCCAATGTTGCCGCCATCACCGCGATGTCGCGCGCGGTGACGAGGATGGCGCATTGCCGGAAATAGACGTCGAGCACCGCAGGGACGTTCTCGGTGATCACGCCGTTGGTGCGTAAGAGATAGCCGATCGCCCGGTTGCGGTCGCCGGTCGCGCTCTCGGAGGCGTAGACCGCCTCGTCGACGTCAAGCTCGCGGCCGGCGAAACGGCCGAGCGCCTGGCGGATATATTCGAATGCGCCGCCGCCCTTGTCGGCATGGATCAGGCCGGAGCAGGCGATCGCGCCGGCGTTGACCATCGGGTTGAACGGGTGGTTTTCGGCATTGAGCCGGATCGAGTTGAAGGGATCGCCTGATGGTTCGACGCCGATCACGCGCTCGACCCGCTCGGCGCCCAGCGTGTCCAGCGCCAGCGCGAACACGAACGGTTTCGACATCGACTGGATCGTGAAGGGGATCCTGGTGTCGCCGACCTCGTAGACATGGCCGTCCAGGGTCGCGAGGCTGATGCCGAAATGGGCAGGGTCGGCCTTGCTGAGCTCGGGGATGTAGTCGGCAACGGCGCCGCCATCCTCGGGCAGGAAATCTGCGTAACAAGCGTGCAGAAACCGCAGCAGCGGCGGCTGCGCGCGGGTCCAGTTGACGGTGCTGGCGGTGACGGGCGGCGGCGATTGTTTCATCGCCCGCTGTTTTGCAACGCAATCAGGGCGCGCGCAACTGGTTCGGAACCAGCGCCTGGCGGCGGATCAGCACCAGCGCGAGCAGGGCGGTCGGCGCCAGGATCGCAAGCCCGAGCAGCGTCATGTGCAGCTGCGACAGCGGGTTGATGCCGCCGCCCGGCGTTGCGATCACGAAGCCGCCGATCACCAGCAGCACCCGCAGCGGCCATTCCAGCGGCCCGGTGCCGCGCAGGTCGCCGACGAAGGCCTGATAGCCCTGAATGCCGCCGCAGATGAATAGCGTGCCGAAGGCCGCAATCGCCATCAGGCCGAGCCCTGCGAGATAGGGGCTCGGTCCCTGCAGCACCAGCGCCGGGTTCAGCACGAAGAAGAACGGGATGAAATAGATGATGCTGCCGACCCACATCGATTCCCAGCCGGTCTTCATTGCCGGCGAGCCGGCGATGCCGGCCGCGGCGAAGGAAGCGATCGCAACCGGCGGGGTGATCGACGATAGCATGCCCCAGTAGAAGATGAACATGTGCACCGCCATCCGGTTCAACCCGAGCTTCTCCAGCGCGGGCGCAACCAGGATGGCGAGGAAGATGTAGCAGGCCGTGGTGGTCAGCCCGAGGCCGAGGATCAGGCTGGTGAAAGCGCACATCGCGAGCAGCAGGAACGCGTTGTCACCGGCCAGTGTCAGCAGGTCGTTGGCGAGGCTCGAGACCACGCCGGTCATCGAGAACGCGCCGATCAGGAGGCCGCAGCCGGCGAGGATGCCGACCAGCTCGACGAAGGTGCGGCCGTTGACCTCGAGGAATTTGGCGATCGTTCCCAGCGTCCAGCGGGTGTCCTTGGAGAACACCTGGTTCAGCACCAGCAGCAGCGCGGTGGCGTAGAACGGCGCGTGGCTCTCGCGCTTGAAGTAGAGCAGCATCACGATCAAGAGCGCGATGACGAAGACGTAGTACCAGCCGTCCTTGATGGTATCCATCACCCGCGGCAGCTCGGCGCGCGGAATGCCCTTCAGCCCGTGGCGGGCCGCGTAGGAATCGACCTGCATGAACAGGCCGATGTAATAGAGCGCGGCCGGGATGATCGCGGCGACCGCCACCTCGGCATAGCTGACATTGAGGAATTGCGCGATCACGAACGCGGTCGCGCCCATCACCGGCGGCGCCAGCACCGCGCCGGTCGAAGCGCAGGCTTCGATCGCGCCGGCATAGGAGGCGCGAAAGCCGCTCTTCTTCATCACCGGAATGGTCATGGTGCCGGCGGTCAGCACGTTGGAGATGATCGAGCCCGACATCATGCCGAGCAGGCCGGAGGCGAAGATGCAGACCTTGGCCGCACCGCCGCGGAACGTGCCGCACAGCGCGAAGGCAATGTTGATGAAGAATTTTCCGGCGCCGGTCATCATCAGCGCGGTGCCGAACACCAAAAAGCCGATCACGGTGTCGGCAAAGGCCTGGATCGGAATGCCGAGCAGGCTCTCGCCCGACAGCACGTGATAGGCCGTGGCCTGGTCGAGCGTGAGCTGCGAGCCTCTGAACGGGCCGAGCCAGCTCGCCTCGGCGAACAGCGGATAGACGGTGAAGGGGAACACGCTGAGCAAAAGGCTCCAGCCGCCGGTGCGCCGCAGCGCCTCCATCAGCATCACCCACATCACGAGGCCGGCGACGATGACATTGCGTGGCGCACCGTCGGATTCCCAGCCGTACTGCGCCGCCTTGCGCACGTTCAGCATCAGCCAGATCGAGGCCGCAAAGGTGGCGAGCGCCAGCAGGAGGTCGTACCAGGGAATGCGGTTGAGCGGCGCAGTCTCCGTTCCCGGGAAGATCAGGAACGTGAAGGGCAGCATCAGCGCGATCAGCAAATAGAAATATTCGGTGTTGAGCTGGGTGTAGTCGATGAAGAAGCGCAGCGAGAATTGCTGGTTGATGCATAGCAGGATGGTCGCGGCCGTCGCGATCACCAGCGCCCAGCGCCAGACGCCGCGCAACGTGCGCACGCGCGTGACCTCGGCCTCCTGCAGATTGCCGAGCCCGGCATGGGGATCTTCGAACTCGATCTTCTTCGCAGGCGCAGCCGCGGCGCTATCGGGCATCACGCATCCCCCAATGCTGTTGGTTTTGGCCGCAGCCTAGAGCATGACCCGGAAAGCTGTGAAGCGGTTTTCCGCAAAAGATCATGCTCGAACAAAGCGCCAAAGCGCGATGACGACTCACCCGATCTCATCGCGCATTTGGCAGGTCTCACTCGAAGCCATTAGGCATATTGGCCTTGGCGAGTGCCGCGGCACGCGCCTTCATCCAGCCGTCGAGGAACGCCTTGTCGTCGGACGGCGGATTGGACTTGCCGTAGTCCGCCCAGGCCGTCGCCAGCACCTCCTGGCGCTTGTACAGCGCGTTGTTGTGCGCCTCCTGCTCGTCGGTCCATTGCCCGGCTTCCTTCAGCGCCTTCACGGCGCCGGGATGCACCGGCACCACCCAGTTCTTGGTCTGCCGGCTGGCTGCGAGCCCGCCGGCACCCGGCGCTGAATCCTTGTAGGCGTCGTAATTGACGATCATCGCCTTGGTGATCGAATAGACCTGCTCGGCCGGCTGCGAGGCATAGGCGACGAAGATCGGATAGGGGTAGTTGCCGAGCTCGATCGGCTTGTCCGGCGAGATGCCGGCGCCGCAAGTCGCGGTTTGCGGGAAGAAGAACGAGCCGACCTTCTGCACCCGCGCCCAACCCTCCTTGTCCTTGGCGGGCAGCGGCGGCCACATCAGGCCGCGCGGCGAGGTCTCGGCCTCCTTGGCGGGGCCGGTGATGGTGGTGCCGAACGCGGCGTCGGTGTCGTTGTTGATCAGGCCCTTCCACATCGCGCCGTAGCTCGCGAACTCGACGATCTTGACGTCGTTCTGGGTGAGGCCGCCGAACGCGAGCATCGCCAGCGCGTTCTGGTTCAGCGCCGGCGAGCCGACCACGAAGCCGACGCGCTTGCCCTTGAGGTCCTTCATCTCCTTGACGCCGGCATCGGCCGCGACGCCGAGCGCGCCGCAATTGCAGTCGACCGATGACAGCAGCAGTTGCAGCGCCTGCGGACCCCATTCTCTGGCGCCGAATTCGAACACGCCTTCCTGCGCGAAATAGGTGCCCGATCCCATCGCCGAGGAGACCGCGCGCTTGGCGCGCAGCGGCGCGAGGCGCGCGACGTCGTTGCCGGCCGGCAGCACGCGGACATCGGTGCCGTATTTGTCCTTCATCATCTTGCCGACGCCGACCGCGATGTTGAAGCCGGCGGTGCCGGTGTCATAGGCGGTCACCGCCATCGTCGGCGGCAGCTTGACGTCTTCGGCCGAGGCGGGCGCGGCCAAAGCTACGGAAAGGCCGGCGAGAAGGGCAGGCGCAAACGCCAGCAGCCAATGCATCATGTTTCCTCCCTTTTGTTTCGCTCTGCGAAACTTTTATGGGTCGGATGATTGCATCGCCTCCCGGCGATGGCAACGCTACCTCCGACGCATGCCCGCGGTTTTGGCGGTCACATCACAGGACAGATTGTCGCGGCGGAGGATTTGGCGGGCGCTGCTCAGGTCTCGACGATCGCGACCGCTTGGCCTTCGGCGATGACATCGTCGATTTTGACCAGAATCGACTTGATTTTGCCTGCTGTGGTCGAGGTAACAGGTATTTCCATCTTCATCGCTTCGACGAAAGCGATCTCGTCGCCGTCGCCGACGCGGCTGCCGGCTTCGACGGAAAGCGCGCAAACGCGCCCGGCAACTTCGGTCACGACCTTGATCTCAGACATTCCACTCTCCGATACCGTCTAGCGGAAATTTCATCCGGCGAACGGCTTTTTGTTGTGGCGGCAGATTGCCTGAGGTAGCGTGTTCTTCAAGTGGAATTTTATTCCGCAGGACGGAATGGAGCCATAAAAACGGAGCCAATAAAAAATGGGACGGCGCTCGGAACGGCTTAGCAGGCAGGGAATGCTCGCCAGCGAAACAGGCGATGGCGATGTTATCCAGGTGGTGTCGCGCGCTTTCGATGTGTTGCGATGCTTCGAGGGGCACGAGGCCCGTCTCGGCAATCTCGAAATCTCCAACCGCTGCGGACTGCCGCGCTCGACGGTGTCGCGGCTCACGCACACGCTGACGCGGATGGGGCAGCTGGTGTATCTGCCGCGCGATCAGAAGTATCGCATCGGCCCGAGCGCGGTGGCGATGAGCACCTCGATGATGAAGGGGCTGCAGCTGCGCAATCTGATCCGGCTGCGCCTGCAGGACGTCGCCGATCAACTGCCCGGCACCGTCGGCTTCGTGATCCCCGACCGCTTTCATCTGGTCTATCTGGAATTCGCCCGCGCGGCGAACGCGCTCGGCCTGCACGAGGCCACCGGCAGCCGGATCTCGATGGCGACCACCGCCGCCGGCCACGCCTACACCGCGGCGCTCGATCCGATGATCGGCGACGCGCTGATCGCGGAGATGGAGCGCGAATTGCCCGACAGTGCCAAGCTGCTGACGCCGCGCATCGAGGCCAACCGCCGTCATCTGCAGGAGCACGGCTATGTCGTCGCCTGCGGCCTGTGGAGCCCGCATATCAACGGCGTCGCGGTGCCGATGTGGTCGCCGCAGTATCAGACCTACGTGGTCACCACGATCGGCCTGCTCTCGGCGATGTATGACGAGAAGCGGCTGCATCGCGAGGTGGCGCCGCAGATGGTCGAACTCGGTGCTGCGATCGGCAGCCTGCTGGAAGGCGCCGACGGTGACATCTTCGCTAATCGGATCGAGCGCAAATCGCTTCCGGTGACCGCCCATAACAATAAAATGATCAAGACGGAGGCCCTGAATGAACTGGAAGCCGGAACTCGACGACCTCGCCCGGCGCGAAGCGTTCGCGCGGGAGATGGGAGGCGTTGACAAGGTCAAGCGGCAACGCGACCAGGGCCGGCTCACGGTTCGTGAGCGCTTCGACAAGCTCGTCGACCCCGACAGTTTTCACGAGATCGGTGCCATCTCCGGCATCGCTGAATACGACGAGAACAACGAACTCAGGCATCTGACGCCGGCGAACTGCGTGTTCGGCCGCGCCAAGGTCGACGGCCGCACCGTGGTGGTGGTCGGCGACGACTTTACCGTGCGCGGCGGTTCTGCGGACGCATCGATCTCCGCCAAGCCGCTGATGGCCGAGGAGATGGCGCACGACTTCCGCCTGCCGATCATCCGCGTGATCGAAGGCTCCGGCGGCGGCGGTTCGGTGAAGACGATCGAGACGCGGGGCGCGGCCAATCTGCCCGGCGGCGTCGGCGGCACGCGCTGGTACTGGTACACGACCGCCAATCTGGCGCGGGTGCCGGTGGTCGGGCTCGGGCTCGGCTCCGTCGCCGGCTTAGGTGCCGCGCGGCTCGCCGCCACGCATTATTCGGTCATGACCAGGAACTCGGCGATGTTCGTCGCCGGTCCGCCGGTGGTGAAGCGCCTCGGGCAGGACCTCACCAAGCAGGAGCTCGGCGGCGCCGACATCCAGACCCGCGCCGGCGCGATCGATCAGGCCGTCGAGACCGAGGAGGAGGCGTTCGACTGCGCAAAGCGCTTCCTGTCCTACCTGCCGTCGTCGGTCTACGAGCTGCCGCCGACCATTCCCTGCACCGACGATCCCGAGCGTGCCGAGGAGTCGTTGCTGAAGGCCGTGCCGCGCAACCGCCGGCAGGTCTACAAGATGCGGCCGATCATCGAGGCTGTCGTCGACAAGGGCTCGTTCTTCGAGGTTGCCGCCAACTTCGGCCGGTCGATCATCACGGGCCTCGCGCGGATCGAGGGCAGGGCGGTGCTGCTGCTGGCGAGCGATCCGTTCCACTACGGCGGCTCCTGGACATCGGACGCCTGCCAGAAGGTGATACGCTGGGTCGACTTCGCCGAGACCTTCCATCTGCCGGTGGTCTATCTGATGGATTGCCCCGGCTTCATGATCGGGCTCGAGGCGGAGAAATCCGCCACCATCCGTCACGGCGTGCGGGCGATGGCGGCGGTCAACCAGAGCACGGTGCCGTGGTGCACGATCATCGTCCGCAACGCCTTCGGGGTTGCCGGCGTGGTGCATCAGCCGGCCAACCGCTTCTCGATGCGCTACGCCTGGCCGTCGGCCTATTGGGGCTCGCTGCCGCTCGAAGGCGGCATCGAGGCGGCCTATCGTGCCGAGATCGACGCCGCCGCCGATCCCGCCGCGAAGCTGCGGGAGATCGAGGACCGCCTCAACAAGCTGCGCTCGCCGTTCCGCTCGGCCGAAAAATTCTGGGTCGAGGAGGTGATCGACCCGCGCAAGACGCGCTCGCTGCTCTGCGAGTTCGTGCGCCTCGCCGAGCCGATCCGCGAGGTCGGGCCGCCGCGGAACATGTCGACGCGGCCGTAGGGCTCTCCCAACCGTCATTGCGAGCGAAGCGAAGCAATCCATCTCTCCACAAGCGGAGATATGGATTGCTTCGTCGCTTCAGCGCAAAATTGCTTCGCAATTTTGTCGCGCGCTCCTCGCAATGACGGGGAAAGAGCGGGCTGCTACTCGCTCTCCCGATGCACGTCGTGGATCACGATGCCCATGCCGTTCTCGGGCATCTTGATCCAGTCGCGCCGCTTCAGCGAGCGCTTGGTGTCCTCGTGTCCGCTCACCCAGTGCTCGCGCATCGAGGTGCCCGAGAACTCGTGGTCCTTGGCGTCGCCCTCATAGGCCTTCTGCTGATAGATCAGCTGCAGCAGCGTGATGCCCGGCAGTTTGCTGTTCGACTTCTTGAGCTGGCGCTCGTCCTCCGACAGCTGGTCGTCGGGAATTTTGCCGAGCGCGTTGTGCAGGGCGGTGCGCAGCGCATAGGTCTTGCGGTAGACGTCGGTGTTGTAGCGGGTGCGCGAGGAATACATGATGTCCTTGTGGCGGGCCATCACGTCCTGGATGTCGCGCGGCAGCGCGCCGCGCGCCGAGAACAGGTCGACCTGGAACACCAGCGAGTTGGCGTTGTCCTCCTGGTCGAGCAGATGCTGCAGCGGCGTGTTGGAGACGATGCCGCCGTCCCAGAAATGATCGGTGCCGACCTTCACCATCGGCAGCGCCGGCGGCAGCGCGCCGCTCGCCATGATGTGCTCGGGGATGATCTCGTCATGGGCGTTGTCGAAATAGATGAAGTTGCCCGACAGCACGTTCACTGCGCCGACCGCAAAACGGATCTTCTTGGAATTGATGCGATCGAAGTCGACCAGTTCGAGCAGCGACTCGCGCAGCGGCGTGGTGTCGTAATAGCTGGTGGCGGTGCGGGCGCCGGCCGGGCTGAACCACGGATTGGTCGCGTGCGGGCTGAAGAAGCCGGGCTGGCCCAGCGTCGTCGTCATCCATGAACTGGTGAAGTTGCGCGCCTTGCGGAAGATGTCGCCATCCGGCGTGTAGTGCCAGATCTTGCGGCTGGTGATGCGGTCCCAGAACGTGTGCAGCCGCTCCAGCCGCTTTTCCGGCGGATTGCCGGCGATGATCGCCGAGTTGATCGCGCCGATCGAGACGCCGCAGACCCAGTCGGGCTCGATGTTGGATTCATGCAGCGCCTGATAGACGCCGGCCTGATAGGCGCCGAGCGCGCCGCCGCCCTGTAGAACCAGCGCCACCCGATCGCAGCCCGCCGGACGCCAGCCGGGCGTCGCGTGATCAATGTCCTGGAAATGGTCTTGGAAATGAGGGGCTCGCGCATCCATAACTGACACTCCAATATGCGCGGCGAGAATTCAGCGCGGCGATGACGCCGTGATGACAAGCGCCGCGCGCGCACCGCGCAGATCCGATGCGCTTGCCTGCATGGTTGGCATTGGTCGCTTGCCTGAAGCGCAGGTCATGCCGCTGACGGAAATCCCTCACATCGCTGTCAATCTCGGCCGCTAGCCTCCCGCGCAATCATTTCGAAACAGGGGATTATTGCGATGCGCAGGGAAGATCTGCTCAAGCTTCCGTCGATGCCGGCTGCCGGCCCGAGCTATCCCGCCGGCCCTTATCGGTTCGTCGATCGCGAATTCCTCGTCATCACCTACGAGACCGATCCGGAGCTGATCCGCGCCGGCCTGCCCGAGCCGCTGGAGCCGATCGCGCAGCCGATCGTGCACTATGAATGGATCAAGATGCCCGATTCATCCGGCTTCGGCAGCTACACCGAGTCCGGCCTCGTGATTCCGGCGCGCCTGTATGGCGAGGAGGTCAACTTCGTCTGCCAGATGTATCTCGACGATGATCCGCCGATCGCGGCCGGCCGCGAGATCTGGGGCTTTCCGAAGAAGTACGCCCATCCGAAGCTCGAGATCGTCAAGGACACGCTGACCGGCACGCTGGAATATGCTGGGCAGCTCGTCGCCATGGGCACCATGGGCTACAAGCACGAGAGCATGGCGGGCAATGGCGACATCACCCGCGCCACGCTGTCCAAGACGCAAGTTAATCTGAAGATGATCCCGGGCGTCGACGGCCATCTCGAAGTTTGCCAGCTGGTTGCGATCAACCTGACCGACATCGTCGTCAAGGGCTCGTGGATCGGGCCGGGCCGGCTGCATCTGGTGCCGCACGTCAACGCGCCGGTCGCCGACTTCCCGGTCAAGCGCGTGGTCGGTGCGCATCACTTCCTCGCCGACCTGACGCTGCCGTTCGGTCGCGTGGTGCATGACTACAACAAGGAAGCAGCAGCAGTGGCGCCGACCGGTCTCGCGGCCGAGTAGGGCCGGGCCTTGACATAAAACTGTAACAAGCGCGTCCTCCTATGCTGCGACAGAGGGACGCGCCTGTTGGTTTTGCGCGGGGGCGGGTATTGAGCATGGCATTTCACGCGATTGCCTTCGTTGTGTGCTTGGCAGTTTTCCTGGCGGTTTTCCCGGAGGCTGGCCATGCTGGCTAATCCGCCTGCTGCCAATGTTGCGCCGCTGCTGACGCCGGGCGCGGTCCCCGGGCTGGTGTGGGCGTTTCGCCTGCACCACGACGGCAGCGCCGAGCCGCTTCCGATCGATGTGCCGATCGAGCCGAGCCATGACGGACGGCTCTGGCTGCACTTCAACCTCACCGATCTGCGCACCCGGGCGTGGCTTGCCAATCTCCATGTTCCGCAGCTGGCGCGCGACTTGTTGCTGTCGAACGACAATTTCCAGCAGATCCACATCGTCGACAACTGCGTCTATGGCGTGTTCTCCGATCTGGTCCGCGACATCGATGCCGCGACCAGGGAGACCGGCTTCCTCCGCTTTGCGATGACCGAGCGTCTGTTGCTCAGCGGCCGTCATCAGGCCTTGAGCTCGGTCGATGCGGCGCGCCGCGTGCTCGAGGGCGGCCACCGCGTCGAAAGCGTCGCGGCGCTCTTGGAGAAGATCGTCGACGAGATCGCCGACACCATGGACCGCATGGCCGACAAGATCGGCACCGATCTCGACGGCATCGAGGAGAAGGTGCTCGCCGACGACACCGGATCCCAGCTGCGCAGCAGTCTCAGCAAGATGCGGCGCACCTGCGTGCGGCTGCATCGCCAGCTCGCGGGGCTGCGCGTGCTGTTCCACCGGCTCGAGCAGAAGAACACCGACAATCTCACGCCGGCGCTGCGGCTGCAGGCCGGCAAGCTGGCGCAGCGGCTCGACGGCCTCGACCATGACATCGTCGAGCTGCACGAGCGCAGCCGCCTGCTGGAAGAGGAGCTGCGCTTCAAGCTCGAGGAGCAGAGCAACAAGCATCTGCATGCGCTCTCCGTCGTCACCATGATGCTGCTGCCGCCGACCTTGGTGACCGGCATCTTCGGCATGAACACCAAGGGGCTGCCGCTGACCGAGAACGAAAGCGGCTTCCTGGTCGCGGCAGGTCTGCTGGTCGGCTCGTCGTTGCTGGCCTATCTGATCATGCGGCGGCTCGGTATCGTCAAATAGCGCGAGCGCTCCGCGATAACAGCCATGTGCAGAGGCCTCTTCCGCGCAACACTGGTGTCCGCGGCCCTCGCGCTCTGCGCGTCCGCGATGCCGGCGCGCGCCGAGGACAAGCCGGTCGCCGACCGCATCGCCGATGCGCGCGCCGCGCTGGAGGAGGCCGGCTACCAGTTCAGCATCACCTATATCGGCGAGGGGTTCGGCAACGCCTCGGGCGGCGTCAGCACCGGCAAGGCCTACACCGGCCGTCTCGACCTCGGCACCACGATCGATCTCGAGAAGGTGATGGGCTGGACCGGCGCGACCTTCCACGCCAACATGTTTCAGATCCACGGCGACGGGCTGTCGCGCGGCTATGTCGGCAATCTGTTTCTGGTGTCCGGCGTCGAGTCGCTACCCGCGACGCGGCTCTACGAGCTCTGGATCGAGCAGAAGCTATTGGACGGCCGGCTCGCGATCCGCGTCGGCCAGCAGGGCTCCGACGTCGAGTTCATCGACAGCCAGTACGACGACATCTTCATCAATTCGGCGCTGGGCTGGCCCGGCATCACCGGCGTCAATCTTCCGGCCGGTGGACCCTCGCCGGCGCTTGCGGTGCCCGGCATCCGCATCAAGGCTAGTCTGACCGACCGCCTCACGGCCTATCTCGGACTGTTCGACGGCTCGTCCGCGCCGCCGCAGGCAACCGTGGACCCGCAGCTCGCCAACCCGCACGGCATCCTGTTCCGCGTCAATGATCCGCCGTGGTGGATCGGCCAGCTCAAGTACAAATTCGATATCGGTGAGAGCAGGCTGCCGGCGACCATCACCGGCGGCGCCTGGTATCACATGATGTCGTTCGCCGATCAGCGCTTTGGCGCCGATGGGCTGTCGCTGGCCGATCCGGACAGCTCCGGCGATCCGCGCTGGCTGCGGCGGGACAACGGCATCTTCATGGTCTACGAACAGCTGCTGGCGCGCGCCAAGCCGGACGCGGACAAGGGCATCGCGTTCTTCATGCGCGCCTCGATCAGCCCCTCCGACCGCAATCTGATCAGCGCCTATGTCGACGGCGGCTTGCTGTTCGCCGGCTTCAGCGAAAGCTTCCCGGACGACCGGTTCGGCATCGCCGGGATCTTTGGCAAGATCTCCAGCGCCGCCCGCGCGCTCGACCGCGATACCCAGATCTTCACCGGCACGGCGTATCCGATCCGCGACTATGAGGCGATCCTCGAGATCACCTACCAGCACGTCGTCAGCGCCAATTTCACCATGCAGCCGATGTTTCAGTTCATCGCCCATCCCGGCGGCGGCGCGGTCGACCCCAACGATCCGACGCAGACGCATCGGATCAGGGACAGCATGGTGTTCGGGATGCGCACCATCCTGTCGTACTGAATACGCGCTCAGGCCGCGGCCGGTTTCGGCTCCGCAACGGGCTTCGGCTGCGGCCGCGCGATCGCCAGCGCGATCAGCGCGGCGAACACGCAGAGCGCGCCGGCGATGAAGAACGCTGGCAGGTAGCTCGCATAGAGCGTGCGCGACACGCCGGCGCCGAATGCCGCAGCGCCAGCGCCGAGCTGATGGCCGGCGAAGATCCAGCCGAACACCAGGTTGGCGCGCTCGGCGCCGAAGCGTTGCGCGGTCAGCCGCACCGTGGGCGGCACGGTGGCGATCCAGTCGAGCCCGTAGAACATCGCAAACAGCGACAGGCCGTAGAACGTGAAGTCGGAGAACGGCAGGAACAGCAGCGACAGTCCGCGCAGGCCGTAATACCAGAACAACAGCCAGCGATTGTCGTAGCGGTCGGACAGCCAGCCCGAGATGATGGTGCCGAAGAAGTCGAAGATGCCCATCGCGGCGAGCAGGCTCGCGGCCTGCACCTGCGGGATGCCGAAGTCGAGGCACATCGGGATCAGATGGACCTGGACCAGGCCGTTGGTCGAGGCGCCGCAGACGAAGAAGGTCGCGAACAGGATCCAGAACACCGACGATTTCGAGGAGTCGCGCAGCGTGCCGAGCGCCGCCGCCATGATCGGCGCATTGGCCGGCGGCGGGGCTGCCAGCGGCGCGGTGCCGTCGTCGCCGAACGGACGCAGGCCGAGATCGCTCGGCCGGTCGCGCATCACCATCAGCACGGCAAAGGCGGCGACGCCGAGAGCGGCGCAAACCACGGCCAGCGCGGGACGCCAGCCGTAGCGCTCGGTAAGCGTGGCGATCAGCGGCAGGAAGGCGAGCTGCCCGGTTGCGACGCTCGCGGTCATGATCCCGATCACAAGCCCGCGCCGCGCCACGAACCAGCGTGATGCAATGGTGGCGCCGAGCACCAGCGCGGTCATGCCGGTGCCGATCCCGATCACGACGCCCCACAGCAGAATCAATTGCCAGACCTGCGTCATCGCCAGCGACGCCACCAATCCCGTGACCACGATCAGCTGCGCCGCCAGCGTGACGTTGCGCAGGCCGTAGCGGTTGAGCAGCGCGGCGGCGAACGGCGCCATCAGCCCGAACAGGATGAAGCGGATCGAAAGCGCCGAGGAGATCTCCGCGGTCGACCAGCCGAACTCCTTCTGCAGCGGAACGATGAAGACGCCGGGCGCGCCGACGGTGCCGGCTGAGATCAGCGCAGCGAAGAAGGTGACGGCAACCATCACCCAGCCATAGTGGATGTTGCGGCGGGCGAGGGTGGAAGCAAGCCAGTTCGAGATCATTGGGCCTCGGATGAAATGCGATGAGGGTATTGTTCGTGATGCCTAATATGCCACGAGGGCGCTATGTCTAAAATGACGTAGTTCCCTCGTTTTAGGACTCGGTACTTGGGCGTCATTGCGAGGAGCCAACGGGTCACGCGAACGCGCGCCCGATGACAGGCTCCGCGACGAAGCAATCCATCGGTCCGCATACGCGGTGAAATGGATTGCTTCGCTTCGCTCGCAATGACGGGGATAGAGCCGCACATCGTTATGAGTGTGGCTCGCGCCCCCGCGGCTTAATTCGTCACCCGCTCCACCGCGATCGCAGTGGCTTCGCCGCCGCCGATGCACAACGCGGCGACGCCGCGCTTCAGATTCTGCGCCTCCAGTGCGTGCAGCAGGGTCACGATCAGCCGCGCGCCGGTGGCGCCGATCGGGTGGCCGAGCGCGCAGGCGCCGCCATTGATGTTGAGCCGGTCACGCGGAATCCCGAGGTCGCGCTGCGCCGCCATCGCGACCACGGCAAACGCCTCGTTGATCTCGAACAGGTCGACGTCGTCGACGCTCCAGCCGACCTTGTCGAGCAGCTTGCGGATCGCCGGGATCGGCGCGGTGGTGAACCACTGCGGCTCCTGGCTGTGGGTGGCATGGCCCTTGATCTCGGCGAATACCGGAAGCCCGTCGCGATCGGCCAGCGAACGGCGGGCCAGCACCAGCGCCGCGGCGCCGTCGGCATTGGCCGAAGAGGCGGCCGGCGTGATGGTGCCATTGGCGCGGAACGCCGGCTTCAGGCCGGGGATCTTGGCCGGATCGACCTTCAGCGGATGCTCGTCATTGCCGATGATGCGCGGGCCGGCCTTCTCTGCCAGCGTGATCGGCGCGATCTCGGCCTTGAACGCGCCGCCCTCGACCGCCTTGCGGGCGCGGGTCAGCGTCTCCATCGCATAGGTGTCCTGATCGGCGCGGGTAAACTGGTAGGCCTCGGCGGTCGCCTCACCGAAATCGCCCATCGAGCGTCCCGTCTCATAGGCGTCCTCGAGCCCGTCCATCATCATGTGGTCGATGATGCGGTCGTGGCCGGCGCGATAGCCGCCGCGCGCCTTCTGCAGGAGATACGGCGCGTTGCTCATGCTCTCCATGCCGCCTGACACCACGATCTCGGCGGAGCCGGCCATGATGATGTCGTGGCCGAGCATCGTCGCCTTCATGCCGGAGCCGCAAACCTTGTTGACGGTGGTGGCGCCGGTGGCATCGGGCAGCTTTGCGCCGCGCGCGGCCTGGCGGGCAGGGGCCTGGCCCTGGCCGGCCGGCAGCACATTGCCCATGAACACCTCGTCGACCCGTTCCGGCGCCAGCTTGGCGCGCTCCAGCGCCGCGCCGATCACATGAGAGCCGAGCTTGTGCGCGGCGAGCGGCGTCAGTTCCCCCATGAAACGGCCGAGCGGGGTGCGGGCGGCGGACAGGATGACGACGGGATCGGCGCTGGATGACATGGCAGGACTCCCTTGGGTGCCGGAGATTTGTTTGAATTATACGCATCATATGATGCGCCGCAAAAAAGTGCAACGGGCATGACAAATTGTCGTGCTCGGATGACTTTCGGATTACTTGGCGTGACCATCTCGAGGCCGCGGCTGTGCGAATTGGCGGGCAATGCGGCCTCAGACAGGGCGCTTTTGGTTGCTTGACATTGTAAGTAAAAATATTATTACAAAGCTGTGTTCGGAGAAGCGGCTAATGTTGCAAACGAAACGAAGCTATGGCGGCATGGTAACCGCGCCGCACCACCTCGCGGCGCAGGCTGGACTCGCCGTCTTGTCGGAAGGTGGCAATGCCATTGAGGCCATGATCGCCTCGGCCGCGACGATCGCCGTGGCGTATCCCCACATGAACGGCCTCGGTGGCGATAGCTTCTGGCTCGTCGGCCGCGCCGGCTCGATGCCGGTCGGAATTCAGGCTTGCGGACGCGCCGCGATGGCCGCGGATCGCGGCTGGTATCGGCAGCGAGGCTGCAGCAGCATTCCCGGTCGCGGCCCGCTTGCCGCGCTCACCGTCGCCGGTACCGTCGACGGTTGGCAGAAGGCCTATGAACTCAGCCGCGATCGTCATGACGGCCGGCTGCCGATGGCGCGGCTGCTCGAGCCGGCAATCCGGCATGCCGAGGAGGGCGTAGCCGTCACCAGCACGCTGCATGAAAACATTCGCAAAAAGCGGCACGAACTCGAAAGCGTGCCCGGCTATGCCGAGGTCTATCTGCCGCAAGGCATCCCGCTTGCGGTCGGTGCGCGGCTGCGGCAGCCGCGTGTCGCCGAGACGTTGCGGCGATTGGCCAAGGTCGGCCTGACCGATTTCTATCGCGGCGACCTGGCGCGCTCGATGGCGGCCGATCTCGAGCGGGTAGGGAGCCCGCTGCGGCTCGCCGATCTGGAGCGACATCAAGCAGCGCTGGTGACGCCGCTGTCGGTCGAGGTGTCCGGACACAAGATCTTCAACATGCCTCCGCCGACGCAGGGGCTTGCCTCGCTCTTGATCCTGGCACTTTATGCCCGGCGCATGGCCGACGAAGCCGATGGCGTCGATCATCTGCACAGGCTCGTCGAGTGCACCAAGGCTGCGTTCCGCATTCGCAACAACCATGTGACCGATCCCGACTACATGAAGCGCCCCGCCGCCGAATTCCTGTCCGAGGAATCGCTGGCCGCGCTTCACGAAACCGTATCCGACCGTCGCGCCGCGCCGTGGCCGGATCCGTCCAAACCAGGCGATACGGTGTGGCTCGCCGCGACCGATCGTAGCGGGCTCAGCGTCAGCTTCATTCAAAGCGTCTATTGGGAATTTGGCTCGGGCGTCATCCTCCCCGAGAGCGGAGTGACCTGGCAAAATCGCGGAACGAGCTTTAGCCTCGGCGATACCGACACCAATCGGTTGGATCCGGGACGCCTGCCGTTTCACACGATCCAGCCCGCGATGGCAGAACTCGGCGATGGCCGGCTGATATCCTATGGCACGATGGGCGGCGAAGGGCAGCCGCAAACCCAGGCCGCCATCTTCAGCCGCTACGCCATGCACGGCCAGGAGCTGCAGTCCGCGATTACGGCGCCCCGCTGGCTGCTCGGTCGCACCTGGGGCGAGGAAAACAACAACCTGAAGATCGAATCCCGCTTCGATCCCGCGATCATCGATCGGCTGCGCGCGCTCGGCCACGACATTCAGATGGCCGGTCCGTTCGAGGAGTTCATGGGACACGCCGGCGCAATCGTCTGGCATCCGGATGGCCTGATGGAAGGGGCCAGCGATCCGCGCAGCGACGGCGTCGTGGCGACCCGCTGAGGGATTCCCGGCGCACGATCCGCAGGATTGCGGCACGTGCGGCTCGGGTGAAGCGGTTTTCCCTCGCGACGAACGCGGAGCGTTTGCGCGGAGATCACGCTCGAGCAAAGAGCCAAAGCGCGATGATGATTCGACCCAATCTCGTCGCGCTTTAGCGGGAGGGCTTGCCGAGGCGCGCCGTCGCCTTCGATCCTGCAGACTTGTGCTTGCGTTCCCCGGCGGCGGCCGTCAGCCAGGTCAAGATCATGTCCTGCGCATGCTCACGGCGTCGCGCCAGCCAGTCCGAATCGCCGAGGTCCTTGTCGAACATCGCCGACAGCGTGTACCTGTTGGAAACGTGGAAATAGCTCATCGCAGTGATTGAGACATAAAGCTGGATGGGATCAACATCACTGCGAAACAGGCCGGCAGCCACGCCGCGCCGCAGAATGCTTTCGATGCTTGCAACCAGGGGTAGGGTAAGATCGGCAATCTTGCGCGACTTGCGCATATTGCGCCCGCGTTGAAGGTTCTCGGTGTTGATAAGGGCGATGTAGTTCTGGTGCTGCCCGAAAAACGTGAATGTAAAATCGATCAGCTCGCTCATTGCGGCGATCGGCTCGAGATCATCCAGTTTCAGCCGCTGTTCGGCCGCACGAATTTCGGTGTAGACGTCCTCGAGGACCGCGATGTAGAGCCCGTTCTTGTCGCCGAAATAGGCGTACAGCAGGCGCATGTTGGCCTTGGCGCGTTGCGCAATGGCCTCGACCCGTGCGCCGCCGAGGCCATTGTGGCAGAACTCGAAGGTCGCCGCACGCAGGATCGCCTCCTTGGTGAGCGCTGAGTCGCGAGGTCGCCTTCCGCGCGTGGTACTGCGGCTAGGGTTGCTCTGTGCTGTCGTCTCTGTCACGGCGTCAACCTTGGCTGGGCTCGGGTATTCGCGCAAGGCAGGTCGCCATCAGGCCGCATGTGGCTGCGGACCAGTTCCCGGCGCAAGCAGCTCGGATTGAGATCGGCAATACGGCGGTTCGTCAAGGGCGTTTGCTCCATGTTCACTGCCTCCGGGCGCCGGCGGTCACCGTCACGCCGTCGTGCGCGACGAGTCGGCCAGCCTTGTAGACATCGCGTGGCTTGGGACGGGCGACCACGGCTTCCTGGACATGCCGGGCGTCCAGCACGACGAAATCCGCCGTCCCGCCGACAGTGAGGCCGTAGTCCGTCAGGCCGAGCGCGCGGGCTGCGTTGGCCGTCACCATGTCGAAGGCCACGGCCAATTGATCATCGCTGTTGAACCCGGAGCGGTAGCCGACCATCATTGCGCGTTCGAGCAGGTCGCCGTCGCCGTAGGGCCACCAGGAATCCCTGATGTTGTCGTTGCCGGAGAACATATTCACGCCGGCATCGCGAAGCAGCAACACCGGCGGAAAGGCGTGCGCACCCGGGGCATTGGTGAGAATGGCGACGCCGGCCTCGGCAAGCTGGTGCGCGGTACGCTGCACCACGTCGGTCGCCACTTCGCCGAGCGCGTAGGCATGACTGATCGTGACCTTGCCGCCGAGGCCCGACGCCTTGGTCCGCCGCGCGATCTCCTCGATCTCCGAGATGCCCTGCAGACCGCCGTCATGCAGATGAATGTCGATGCCGACGCCATGCCGCTCGGCGATACCAAAGACGACGTCAAGATGGCCGGCTACGTCACCATCATGGCTTGCAGGGTCTAGTCCGCCGACCAGATCGGCGCCGGCGCGAACGGCCTCCTCGAGCAAGTCGGCCGTTCCGGGCGATGTCAGGATGCCGCTCTGCGGGAACGCCACGATCTGGATCGAAACTTTCTCCCGGTGAGCTTCCCGCGCGGCGGCGATCGGTTCGAAATGGCGCAGGCCGACTTCTGCGTCGACATCCACATGGCTGCGCATGTGAGTCGTGCCTTGCGAGACGCAGAGATCGATCAGGGCCGCCGCTCGCACTGCGATGGGCTTCGCGTGGGCGAGCGCTTCCTTCTCGAATTTGACGCGCTCGCGCACGCTGAAGCCCGCGGTGCAGGGCCGGTGCGGCTTCCAGTCATCGCCGATGAAGCATTTGTCCAGGTGGATATGACCTTCGACCATGCCTGGGAGCACCAGGCGTCGGCCAAGATCGCGGAACTCGCCGACTGCGCCGTAGCTTTGCCGGGACGACGTGATCGCCGCGATCTTGTCGCCGCGGACAGCGATGTCGACCAGTTGGCCGTCGGCCAGCCGCGCGTTCTGAAAAAGTGTGTCGATGGTTGTCAATTCGGGTCTCCAGTTTCTCAAGTCGGCACGATGCCGTCGGGCAGGGTGCGCGAAAATGCCGCGATCTCGCCGGCGGTGGTGATCCAGATGTCCTCGCGCCTTGCGGCGATCGCCTGCAGCGCACGTCGCAGCGGCCGCAGCCGGTGCGGCTGGCCGACCAGGTACGGATGCAGCGCGATGCCCATCACCAGCGACTGCTTTGCGGATTGAGCGAGCATTTCCTCGAACGTGTCTGCGATCATGGTCGCAAACTGTTCACCGCTGTCCTTGCGTCCGACAATCGAGGGGATGTCGTTCAGTTCCTGCGGATAGGGGACGGACAGGATGCGTCCGCCTCCCCGTGTCGAGAACCACACCGGCTGATCGTCCATGCACCAGTCGAGCAGGTATTGGTAGCCCGCTTCGGCGAGCAGGTCCGGCGTCACATCGGATTGCGAGATCCACGGACCGAGCCAGCCGAGCGGCCGTCGTCCCTCGGCGCGCGCGATGATGTCCGTCGCCTCCTCGATCAGTCGCTGCTCCTCGGCGGGCGAGAGCACGCCCTGGCGTTCGGAATTGGTCCGTCCATGGCCGACGACCTCGTCGCCGCGTGCGCGAAATGCGTTCATCACTTCCGGGCAATAGTGATAGATGCTGCTGTTCACGAGCACGGAGATCGGCAGTTTCAGTTCGTCGAACAGATCGATGAGCCGCCACACGCCGACCCGGTTGCCATAGTCGCGCCAGGCGTAGTTGAGGACGTCCGGATGCGGTCCGCCCGGGCAGAGTTCCGCGCCGAGACCGTCGCCGAAAGCGAAATGCTCGAGGTTGAGCGCGACGTAAACCGCGAGCCGCTTTCCGTTCGGCCACGCGAAGTCGGGGCGGCGCGTGATCGCGCTGTAGCGGTAGCGGTTATGCGAGCGCAGACCGCGCGCTGAGTCCGGCGTTTGCGCGCCTGTTGCGCCGCCGAGGCCGCCATCCGGGGCGGCTCGGTCCGGCCTCGATCCAATCTCCCGCTGCATTGCAATCTCCGTTCGTCGCGATCGGCCGCTTGACATTTGTGAATTTGTGAAGAAAGTTTTTACTTCCGTCAAGGCCGCGGAAACGGCGGCAACGGACCAGGGCGGCCGGGGAGGCCGCCGGAGCGGGAGGAATTGCAGAAATGAATTACGCTTGTACCCCCATCACCGGGCCGTGCCGCCGTGTTGTCTTGCAGGGCGCGCTCGCAATTCTCATTGGTTCTCTGCCGTTTGCGGAGCGGGCGCTGGCCGCCGAGCCGATCAAGATCGGCCTGGTCACGGCGCTGTCGGGGCAGTCGGCGCGCGCCGGCGAAGCCTTGACCCGCGGCGCCACGATCGCGATCGAGGACATCAACGCCAAGGGCGGCGTGCTCGGCCGTCCGCTGGAGCTGGTACGCCGCGACGATGAAAGCAATCCCGCGAAGGGGCTGACCGCCGCGCGCGAGCTGATCCAGCGCGAGAAGGTCGCGGTGCTGCTCGGCGGTCTCGATACGCCCGTCCAGCTTGCGATCGTGCCGTTCGTCAACAACGTCAAGATGCCGTTCGTGGTGCCATGGGCCGCCGGAACCAACATCACGCAGAACGGCGCCGCGACCAACTATGTGTTCCGCATCTCGGCGATGGACGACGAGGTCGACAAGGCGATCGTTGCGTTCGCCGGCAAGACCTTCGCAGCCAAGAAGCCGGGCCTCATCCTCGTCAACAATCCCTGGGGTGAATCGAACGAGCATGGCCTGCGCGCGGCGCTGAAGGCGGCCGGTATCGAACCGGCGGGTGTCGAGAAGTTCGAGGCGAACGATGTCGACGTTGTCGCGCAATTGTCTCGTCTCAAGCAGGCGGGCGCCGACTCCCTGTTCCTGGTGGGCAATGTCGGTCCATCCTCGCAGGTCGTGAAATCGCTCGACCGGATGGGCTGGGCGCCGCCAATCGTCTCGCATTGGGGGCCGGCCGGCGGCCGCTTCACCGAGCTCGCCGGTCCGAGCGCCGGGAACGTCGTCTTCGTCCAGACCTACAGCTTTTTCGGCAACCTCTCGCCAGTCGGCAAGCGCGTGCTCGCCACGTTGCAGGCGAAGTATCCGGATATCAAGGGGCCCGAGGACGTGACGCCTGCGGTCGGCTTCGCCAATGCCTATGACAGCGTCATGGTGATCGCCAGCGCGATCCAGAAAGCCGGCAGCATTGATCCGGCTGCGATTCGCGACGGCTTCTACGGAATCGACCGGCTGGAGGGCCTGATCAAGACCTATGAAAAGCCGTTCGCCCAGAACAAGCACGATGCGCTGACGGCACAGGACTACATCTGGGCCCACTTCGAAGACAACCACATCCTGCCGTTCAAGAAGTGACGGCAAGGGTCGTCCAGCAAGCAGATCGGGGTGATCATCGATGTCGTTTCTTTCGGCGATAATAACCGGAATGGCGCTGGGGAGCATGTACGGTCTGCTCGCGCTGGGCTTTCACGTCACTTACGCCGTGTCCGGCACGGTCAACTTCTCGCAGGGCAGCTCAATGACCCTGGGGGCCGTTGCCGGATATTTCTTCCTCGTCGTGTGGGGCTGGCCGGCCGCGATCGGCATCCCGGCGGTGTTGCTGGTCTGCGCGGTATACGGCGTCCTGATTGAACGCTTCGCGGTTCGTCCGTTCGTGCAGCGCGGCTCGGACAACTGGCTGATGGCGACCGTTGCGGTCGGCATCATCGTCGACAATGTGATGCTGTTCGTGTTCGGCAAGGAGCCTCGCAGCTTCCCGTCGATGCTGGCGGCCAAGCCGATCCAGATCGTGGAGGGCGCGGGGGTCTACCCGCTGCAGCTCCTGATTCCCGTGGTCGGCCTCCTGCTTGCGCTGGCGCTGCATCTGATCAGCCGCCGCACGCGGCATGGTGTCGCGATGCTTGCGGTGGTGCAAAATCCCAACGCCGCACGGCTGATGGGCATCAATGTCAGCGGCGCCATCGCCGCAAGCTACGCGGTGTCGGCCATGCTGGCCGGTGTTGCCGCGCTGCTGATTGCGCCGCTGTTCAACGTCTCGTCCGAGATGGGCACGCTGTTCGGCATCAAGGCGTTTGCCGCTGCGATCATCGGCGGTCTTGCCAGCGCCTGGGGCGTCATGCTGGCCGGACTGTGCCTTGGCCTGATCGAGGTGTTCGCGACCAACTACCTCGGCTCGGTCTACACCCAGATCATCACGTTCGCTTCCGTCATCGTCATCCTCGTCATCATGCCGCACGGGCTGCTCGGCCGAGCTGGAGTTAAGAAGGTATGACCTCTCGCGCTTCCCTTCTCGTTGCGGTCGCGGTGTTCGCGATTGCCATCGGCTACGCCGCGGTCGCGGACAGCTATGCGGTGTTCCTGATCGCGACGATTTCGCTGACCGCGATCGCCTGCATCGGCCTCAACGTCCTGCTCGGCCTCGCGGGCCAGATCTCGCTCGGACATATCGGCTTCATGGCCATCGGTGCCTACACCACCGTGCTGCTGATGGAGAAGGCCGGCTGGCCCTACCTCGCCGCGACGGCGGGGGCCATCGTGCTGGTCAGCATCGTCGGCGGCCTGCTCGCGATGCCGGCGCTGCGCGTGCGCGGACCGTATCTGGCGATGGTGACGATTGCCTTCGGTTTCATCGTCGAGCATGTCACGATCGAGTGGCGCGATCTCACCGGCGGCGGCAACGGCCTGATGCTGAGCGCGCCGCCGAGCGTGTTCGGCTATGCGCTGTCCGAGCGTTCGCTTGCCATCGCCGGCATCGTGCTGGTGTTTGCCGGCCTTATCCTCTTCGAGCGGTTGAAGCGCAGCGGCTGGGGCTATGCCATGCGCGCTGCCCGCGATACCGAGGTCGCGACGCGCTCGCTCGGCATCGATCTGGTGCATGTCCGCGCCGTGGCTTTCGTGATCTCGGCGGCCGCGATGGCGCTGGCCGGCGCGCTGTTCGCGCCGCTGCAGGGCTATATCAGCCCAAGCTCGTTTCCGTTCCTGCAATCGGTGCTGCTGTTGTTCGGCGTCATGGTCGGAGGCGCCGGCTCGGCGTTCGGCCCGGTGATCGGCGCTGCGCTGGTGGTGCTGCTGCCGGAAGCGCTGTCGGATCTCGCCGAGTATCGCCTGCTGGCCTTCGGCGTGTTGCTGTTCGTCGTGCTGCGCGCCGCGCCCTCCGGCATCGTTGGCCTCGCCGAACAGCTCGCCGCAAAACTGCTGCCGGCGCGCAAGCCCGTGGCGGAGCCCGCGATCGCGGCGGCCAATGTCGATGCGGCGATCCTCGCGACACGCAGCGCTGCCGGGCTCGACGTCACCGATCTCTCGATCTCGTTCGGCGGCGTGCGCGCGGTCCAGGGCGTGACGTTCAAGGCGGCGCCCGGTGCCGTCACCAGCATCATCGGCCCCAACGGCGCCGGCAAGACCAGCGCGCTCAATCTGCTCAGCGGCTTCTACCGGCCGCAGGCAGGGACGGTGAAGCTCGGTGATCGCGATGTCACGGGCATGACGTCGCATTTGCTGGCACGGGTCGGGGTGGCACGCACGTTCCAGACCACGCAGTTGTTCGGCTCGCTCTCGATCCTGGAAAACATCCTGCTGGCCGAGCGGGTCGGCCGTCTCGGCGGCATTGTCTCCGCGCTGCGCAACGCCGAGACGGAGGGTTTCGCGCGGTTCCTGCTGCGCTTTGCCGGCGTCGACGGTGACGTCGATCGTCTTGCGGATTCGCTGTCCCATGGCGAAAAGCGGCTGGTCGAGATCGCGCGCGCGCTGGCGTTGCGGCCCCGCATCCTGTTGCTCGACGAGCCCGCGGCCGGTCTCTCGAAGGGCGACAAGCAGCGCCTGACCGCGCTGCTGCGCCGGATCGCCGATCTCGGGATTGCCGTCATCATCGTCGAGCACGACATGCCGATGATCATGTCGCTGAGCGATCTCATCGTCGTGCTCGACGGCGGCAAGCGCATCGCGATCGGCGATGCGGCGGCGATCCGCAACGACCCGCTGGTCCGCAAGGCCTATCTTGGCGACGCCACGCCGGGTGAGAAGAGCCGCGCGCCGCGCCCGGCGCGGCAGGGCACCGCACTCGAGGTCAAGACGCTCGACGCATTCTACGGCCTGTCGCGCGCCTTGAACGGTATCGATCTCGTGGTGGCTCCCGGCGAGGCGGTCGCCGTGCTCGGCGCCAACGGCGCCGGCAAGACCACCCTGATGCGGTCGATCGCCGGTCTCGAACCGCCGCGATCGACGGGTGAAGTCCGGCTCGCCGAGACGCGCATCGAGACGCTCCCCGCGCATGTTCGTGCCCGCTCCGGCGTCGTGCTGGTGCCGGAAGGGCGGCAGGTGTTTCCGGAGCTGACGGTGAAGCAGAACCTCCAGCTCGGCGCCTATGCACGCAAGGGGCTCGACCTCGATGCCGAGATCGAGGCGATGTTCGTGCGCTTCCCGCGGCTGAAGGAGCGCATCGACCAGCGCGCCGGCCTGTTGTCCGGAGGCGAGCAGCAGATGCTGGCGGTCGCGCGCGGGCTTCTGACCGGGCCGAAGATCTTCATGCTGGACGAGCCGTCGCTCGGATTGGCGCCGCTGGTCGTCGACGAACTGTTTGCGTCGTTCGAGCGGCTGCGGAGCGAGGGCATGACCATCATCGTGGTCGATCAGATGGCGGGCCACGCGCTCGCGCTGGCCGACCGGGCCTATCTTTTGGAGACCGGTGCGATCCTGAAGAGCGGCGCCGCCGACATCATCGCCGAGGATCCGCTGCTTGAGGCGGCCTATCTGGGCGGCGAGGCCCAGGCCGGCGCGCCGCAACGGTTCGCGGCCCAGGCACGCTGAGGAGGCGAGGGCGGATGTTTGTCGAAGGCCATCAAGCCGACGGGAGGTCGCCGGGTCGGGGGAGCGTGCCGGCCGAGCGGCGTCCCAAGCCCGCAGCGGCGGTCTGTGCCGGTGTGGAAGTGGGGCTGCTTGCCGACAGGGCGCTTCATGATCGCGCCGCGGGCCAGATCGTCGCCGTGTTCGAAAGGTCGTTCTACGCCGTCATCGATGGAATCTGGATCTGCGTTGGACAGACCGGTATCGGATCGGGTCCGTTGCAAGTGCTCGGCGACTTCCGATGGCCGGGACTGACGGTCGGCGATCCGGTGCGGATCGCGGGCTCCATGCTGTGGGTCGCAGGAGCGCCGCTCGCAAATCTCGCCGCGCGGTTGGTCTGGGCGCCGCGCGCTGCACCGCATTGGTCGATGAGCAGCCTGCGACGCGGCCTTGATGCCGTCGATGCGGTGTGGGGCGGTGATCTGATTTCGGAGGGGCTCGCCGTGGCTGGCTCCGGACACGTTCCGAGCGACGCTTCTCTCCTCGTTCGGGCTGCCATGCCCGGTCTCGCTGCGCTGGGGCGAGTCCTGACGGGCTCCGACGCCGATGCGGATCGAGAGCCCGGGCTTGCCGGCTTGATCGGTCTCGGGCCGGGGCTTACGCCGTCCGGCGACGATCTGATCGGCGGTGCGCTGATTGCGTTGGCGGCGCTGGGGCGCATCGAATGCCGCGATGCATTGTGGGGACACTGCCGCCCGCTGCTCGACGGCACCAACGACATCAGCCGAATCCATCTGCGCGCGGCGGCGCTGGGTTACGGCGCGGCGGCGCTGCACGCTGCCATTGATGCAACGATGCGCGGCGAGGTCGCCGGATTTCGTCGCGCGCTCACGGCCCTGATGGAGATCGGGCATACATCCGGACTGGATGCCTTTGCGGGCAGTCTGATCGTCCTGCGTCACGCCCTCCGCGAGCGATGATGCCGTTGCGAATCGAATTTCGAGTTCTCCCAAACTGCTCCGAACCAAGTTCGGAGTTCTTTTTTAGAGCCGGGATTTTCTTCGCCACCGAGATTCGCATCTTGCGAGAATCCAATCTTGACTAAGTAAGTGTTTTCTTATTAGCTCGGCACAACGAAACCAGCTTTGTTAGGGCGGAGGCGATGACGGATCAGGATAGGCCGCAGTATCAGCAGTTGCTGGCGAGCAAGGTCGAAGTCGTAAATGTCGGGCTCGAAGGGTTCGTGAAGGACCTCCGCGACTGCGGCATCGACGTCGTTCACGTCGACTGGAAGCCGTCGGCGGGCGGCGATCCGCAGATGGCGGCGCTGCTCGCGAAACTCGGTGTGTGAGGGCGCACCGATGAAGCTGATCGAAGACGCAAACCAGCAGGTGCTCGCCCGGATCCTCGAAGGAGAGCCGCGGCTGGTCGACATCGTTCCGGCCCGCCAAGTGATCCCGGCCTTGCGCGAGCGGATGATCCTTCACGCCGGACCGCCGATCTCCTGGGACCGGATGTGCGGCCCGATGCGCGGTGCCGTCGCAGGCGCCATCGTGTTCGAGGGATGGGCGCAGGATCTGCCGACTGCGACCAAGCTCGCCGCCGGTGGCGAGATCGAATTTCACCCGAACCATCACTTCGGGGCGGTCGGCCCGATGACCGGCATGACCACGATGTCGATGCCGTTGTTCGTGGTCGAGAACGCGCGCTTCTCCAACCGCGCCTATTGCGCGATCAACGAGGGGCTCGGCAAGGTGATGCGCTTCGGCGGCAACGACGCGAGCGTGCTGCAGCGGCTCGCCTGGCTGCGCGACGTGTTCGGGCCAACGCTAGGCAAGGCGATCCGTGCCGCCGGCGGCATCGACCTGAAATCGATCGTCGCACGGGGCTTGTCGATGGGCGACGAGCTGCATCAGCGCAATCTCGCCTGCTCGAGCGTTTTCCTTCGCGAGATCGCGCCCTGGATGGCGCGAACCTCGACCGACAACGCCGTTCTCGCCGAATGCCTCGCGTTCATCGGGCAGAACGATCAGTTCTTTCTCAACATCGCGATGGCGATGGGCAAGGCAATCACCGATCCCGCGAACGGCATTCGTGGTTCGACCATCGTCACCACCATGTGCCGCAACGGCACCGATTTCGGAATCCGCGTCAGCGGGCTCGGCGAGCAATGGTTCACCGCGCCGGTCGAAATGCCGGAGGGGCTGTATTTCGCCGGCTATTCCGAGAAGGACGCCAATCCGGACATGGGCGATTCCGCCATCGTCGAGACGATCGGCCTGGGTGGTTTTGCCATGGCGGCGGCGCCCGCCGTCGCGGGCTTCGTGGGTGCCGGCGCGCCGTCCGAGGCCGGCAACTTCACCCGCTCGATGGGCGAGATCACGGTTGCGCAGAATCCGGAATGGACCATCGCCGCAATGGACTTCGCCGGCGTGCCGACCGGCATCGATATCCGCCTGGTCGTCGATTCCGGCGTGGTGCCTGTCATCAACACCGGCATCGCGCATCGCGAGCCCGGCATCGGTCAGGTCGGTGCCGGCGTGGTCAAGGCGCCGTTGGCGTGCTTCCAGCAGGCCATCGTGGCCATCGCCAGGGATTTGGGGGTGTCATGAACGTCGTTGTCCTGAACGAGGTCCGCAAGGGATTCTATCTCGACTCGGTCGCGCTGATGCGGCTGTCGCGCGAGGTGGCCGGATCGGCCGGCGTGATCGAGGCAGCGTTGATGATGGGGACTCCGTCGAACGCCGCGATCATGCGCAATGCGGGACTGCTGGAGGAGGGCGCTGTCGTCAAGGGCAATGACCTCGTGATCGCGGTCAAGGCTGAATCCGAGTCCGCTGCCCGCGAAGCCCTCGACAAGGCGATCAAGTCGCTCGACAAGCCGAAGACCCAAGGCGAGGCGCAGGCCGCCTGGCGGCCGCACTCGATCGCCGCCGCCGTGAAGGCCCGGCCGGAGATCAATCTCGCGCTGATCTCCGTTCCCGGCGAGTTCGCCGCCGCCGAGGCCCGCAAGGCGCTCAATCGCGGGCTGCATGTCCTGATGTTCAGCGACAACGTGTCCCTCGAGGACGAATTGTCGCTCAAGCAGCAGGCGCGGGCGGCCGGCCTCCTGATGATGGGGCCGGATTGCGGAACCGCCGTGATCGGCGGTGCGCCGCTGGCGTTCGCCAACAAGATCCGGCGCGGCAGGATCGGCATCATCGGCGCGTCGGGTACCGGAACGCAGGAGGTCTCGTGCCTGATCTCGGAAGCCGGCGCGGGAATCTCCCATGCCATCGGGGTCGGCGGGCGCGATCTGAAGAAGGATATCGGCAGCATCACCACGCTGATGGCGATCGATGCGTTCGATTCCGATCCGGAAACCGACCACGTGGTGCTGATCTCGAAGCCGCCGCATCCCGATGTCGCCAGGTCCGTCCTTGAGCGGATCGGCAGAAGCAGGAAGTCGTTCACCGTGTGCTTCATCGGTGCCTCGGACATCGAGCTGCCGCCGAACGCCCGCTTCTCGCCGACGCTGAAGGGCGCCGCGGAGCTCGCACTGGGACACAAGAAGATCGGCGCAGGCTTCGATGCGAACGCTGTCGCGTCACGGCTTCCGCGAAACGGTCGAGGCGGGATCGAGGGCTTGTTCGCCGGCGGAACGCTGTGTGCCGAAGCTCAGGTGATCCTCGCCGCCGCAGGTCGAAAAGTGACGTCGAACGCCGCCATCCCCGGCGTGGTCAAGCTCGGCGTCGAGCCGAACGACGGACGGGATCGGCTGATCGACCTCGGCGACGACGAATATACCCGTGGCCGGCCGCACCCGATGATCGACCCGTCAGTGCGCGATGATGCGCTGCGCGCCGCGCTGAAGAACCGCGATCTTTCGGTGGTCCTGCTCGACCTGGTGCTCGGCTATGGCGCGCATGCCGATCCCGCCGGGCATCTGACCAGGATCGTCGCTGATCGCGGGCAGGATGCGCCGGCTTTGGTCGCGTCCGTCGTCGGCACCGAGCAGGATCCGCAAGGGCGCTCCGCGCAGGTCAGCAAACTGGAGCAGGCTGGAATCCTCGTTGCGCCGTCGAACGCGCAGGCGTGCGAGCTTGCGGTCGCCATCGTCCAGAATGCCGGGAGGTAGGGAAATGCGTACACTCAATGAGGTGCCGCGTCGCCTGGTGGTCGCAATCGGTGGCAATGCGGTTCACCCCGAGGACATCAGGGGCACGTCCCAGGAGCAGAAGTCCGTCGCGCAGATAACTGCGGAAGCGCTGCTGCCGCTTGCGCAACTCGACAATGAACTGGTCATCACGCATGGCAACGGCCCGGTCGTCGGCAAGATCATGATGCGCCAGATGCTGACGATGAGCCGAATTCCGCCGATGGACATGGACATCTGCGTCGCGCACAGCCAGGGCGGCATCGGCTACCTCTTGATGCAGGCGATCGAGAATGCACTGCGCGAACAGGGCAACCAGCGCCATGTGGCAAGCCTGTTGACCCAGGTAGAAGTCGACAAGGACGATCCCGCGTTCAAGAATCCGACGAAGTTCGTCGGACCGTTCTTTTCCGAGGACGAGGCCAGGAAGATCGGCGCCGAGCTCAATTGGGCGATGCGTGAGGATTCGGGGCGGGGCTGGCGTCACGTCGTGCCCTCGCCGAAGCCAAAGCATGTCTGCGACATCTCGCTGGTCGACGCCTTAGTCAAGCGGGGAACGATCGTCATTGCGGGAGGCGGCGGCGGCGTTCCCGTGGTTCGTGATGCAAGGGGCGTGCGCACCGGCGTGCCGGCGGTGATCGACAAGGACCTGACCTCCGCTCATATCGCGAATGTGTTGGGCATCGAAGAGTTGCTGATCCTGACGGCAGTCCCGCGCGTCGCGGTGAATTTCGGCAAGCCGAACAAGAGGGATCTGGATCAGGTCAGTCTCGAGGAGATCAAGGCCTACCACCGTGAGGGCCATTTCCCCCCGGGAAGCATGGGACCCAAGGTCGATGCGGCGATCCGGTTTCTCGAGGGCGGCGGCAAGCGCGCGATCATCAGTCACCTCGATTGCGCCATGGCGGCGCTGCGGGGCGAGACGGGGACGCACGTCGTTCAGTAGCGCCGGGATTGGCGCGTCGGCGGGACATTCGCCCGCGCGGAGCAGCGCAGCCATGCTTCCGCATTCCCGCGACATGATTTGTCCGAAACCCATCGATTGCATCCGCGCCGCGGGATGATGGGTATCGCTTCGCTCCATCCATCCTACGAAGCGCACCTCGCATTGCGCTGACACGCGGCGCTGCGCATCATCAGCGACGACGGCACGGCTAGCACGTACGTGCCATCGCCTTGCCCGCGATTTCTTCCGAAACTGTCCTGCGCCTGCATCGACCCGGCAATGGGAGTCAAGGAAGATGGAGAGCTTTCGGGATTTGTGCTTCGCCTGCTTCTGCATTCTGGCCTTTGGCAGCGCCGCTGCGGTTTGCGAGATGGTGCTCCCGCAAGCCATCATCGGCGCGAGCGGGTGCACTTGGACCACAGGGGTGGTGGCAGTCTTTACCTGCGGGCCGGGACTGCCTGGTCGTGCTGCCGAAGTGCTGCTCAACTGGCCGCTTCTGCTGGTGTTCGCGCCCATCTTCACGGCTTCCGGGCTTGTCCCGCCAAACGGCTTCCTCGTGCTTTTCGTTGCGGGTCTTGACGCCATCCTTGTGCTTGGCGTCGTCCATCCATTTCTGGTGCTGGCACGCAGGGCGTCGCGCCGCGCGCGTGCGCGTTGAATCCGATCTCGCCTAGTCCGAGCGCCAGGCGCCGAGCAAGAACCGGCGTTTTGGCGGCGGCCTTGCCTGCTTGCGGACCTCGGGCAGATCGACGGCGTAACGTTTCATCAACAGCCTGATCGCCACCGCGACGATCACGAACGGCGTGACATAGATCGCGAAAACTTCGAAGGCCCTCATGGCGTTCCTCCGCGATTTCGAGACCGGGATCATACCACGATGGCCGGGTAAAGGGGCCAGCCATGATCGCAATTGCCGGAATCAGATCGCGAGCCGCCGGGCTGGCCGGACGCGCGGCGGCGCGCATGGCCGCATGCGGCGGCATCAATTGACACCGGCAGCCTCGGGGCTACCCTGCCGCAACAGGGAAGTTTTCCCAGGGAATCAAGCCCAGAAGAACCAAGAAAAGGGGCAGGGAGCGCCGTGAATCCTGTCATCGCGTCTTGAGCGGGCCCACGCGGACCTCCGCGCTCGCGCCATTTCGCATCCGCAGCTATCGCTTTCAGTGGCCGTCCGACTTGCTCACCTCCTGGGCGTTCGAGGTCGAGACGCTGGTGCTCGGCTGGTACATCATGGTCGAGACCGGCTCGGTGCTGCTGCTGACCGTGCTCGCCTCGCTGCAATATGTCGGCACGCTGGTGGCGCCGGTGGTCGGCATGATCGGCGACCGCATGGGGCACCGCGATCTCCTGGCGGTGATGCGCTTTGCCTACACGGCGCTGGCAGGGACCATCATGACGATGGCGCTGACCGGGCACCTCGCGCCGCTCAATGTCATGATCATCGTCGCGCTGATGGGCCTGATCCGTCCGTCGGATCTCGGCGTGCGCGGCGCGCTGCTCGCCGACATCATGCCGCCCGAGCGGCTAGTCGGCGCCATCAGCCTGGCGCGCACCACGCAGGATTCGGCGCGCATCGCCGGCGCCCTGACCGGCGCCGGGCTGTTTGCCGCGCTCGGCCTCGGCTATGTCTATGTCGGCATCACCTGCTTCTATTTCATCGCCGCCGTGCTGATGCTCTGCATGAGGCGGCCGGCGAAGACCCATGTCATGGCGGATCACGCCGCGGGCGCCACCTTCAGCGCGACGCTGCTGCGCGACCTCAAGGAAGGCATCGTCTATGCCTGGAGCGGCCCGGGCATGCGCGCCGCGCTCTGCGTCGCGTTCCTCGCCAACCTCACCGCGTTTCCGCTGACCAACGGCCTATTGCCCTATGTCGCGCGCGACATCTTCCAGACCGACCAGACCGGGCTCGGCTATCTCTCGGCGAGCTTTGCGGTCGGCTCGCTGATCGGCTCGATCACGCTCAGCATGGCCGGCGGCGTGCGCATTGCGCGGCTCCTGATCGGGGCCACGCTCGCCTGGTACGCGATGCTTCTGGTGTTCGTCGAGCTCCGCACCATGCCGGTGGCGATGGCCTGCCTGGTGCTGGCCGGCATCGCCCAGAGCATGTCGATGATCGCCGCCGCCGTGATGCTGATGCGCAACGCCAGCGCGCATCTGCGCGGCCGAGTGATGGGCGTGCGGATGATGGTGATCTACGGCCTGCCGCTCGGCCTGCTCGCCGCCGGCAGCCTGATCGACCTGATCGGCTACACCGCCACCGGCACGTTGCTCGCCGCCGCCGGCTTCCTCGCGATGCTCGGCATCGCCCTGCACTGGCGCGCCGATCTGTGGCCGACCCACGCGCCGGCGAATGCGAGGTGAGGCGCGTAGCCCGGATGAGCGAAGCGATATCCGGGGATGCCAGGATCCCGCATGTCGCTGCGCTCATGCGGGCCACGGCTACGGGCTATTCCCTGGTCCGCCACTGCACGAGTGCCGCCCAGAAAAGCATGAAGAATGCCGCTCCCATGACGGCTGAATAGAAAGTGACCGGGAAGCTCCGCCACCGGTCATCCAACCGATAGCCCAGCTGACCCCATTTCTTTTCTATTCGGCTGCCGACGGGAATGCTTCGCTCCAGGAAAGCGTCGGTCGGGCCTGCGACATAGGGGGTGTCGTGGTTGCTCGCATCGCGAACCACGTATTCGGTCGCATATCTGGGAGCCCCTTTTGACGGCCTATCCAGGCTGGAAACGACGACCCCATCAAGCTCGGTGGCGTATCGCGCCCACAAGGTTTGAAACCCGAAGCTCCACAGAATCCATAGCGCGAGGATGGTGAGAATGACGGACTGCGAATTCGGATATTTCATTGTGGGGCCTGACAATGTGAAGGCGACCTCATGGTCCCATTTCCCACGCACTGAAAAGCGTAGCCCGGATGGAGCGGAGCGCAATCCGGGATAATGCGATCCGCGGATCATGCGTTCCCGGATTGCGCTGCGCTCCATCCGGGCTACGGCATGATACAAGGAGCAAGTAGATGGGGTAACGGGCCCGCGGTCCTCCCTTCCAAGCAAGCCGCGCTAGCTACGGCGCTGTTTTGATGCGCGCGTCGCGCGGCTTGCTTGGAAGGGAGGCGGTCGTCCCTCACATTGATGGTGTAACGGAGTCGGGGCTTGAGCCCGCTCCAAGCATCGAGGAGAGACGACCATGGACCATTATGCCGGAATCGACGTGTCATTGGAATGCTCCAGCGTGTGCGTTGTCGATGCGAACGGCAAGATCGTTCGCGAGGCCAAGGTGGCGAGCGAGCCGGAGGCGCTGATCGACTGGTTCCGCTCGCTCGGGTTCGATCTGGCCAGGATCGGACTTGAAGCCGGACCGCTGTCGCAATGGCTCTATGCGGCGATGAAGAAGGCCTGTCTGGCGGTCGAGCTTCTGGAGACGCGCCATGTGAGCGACGCGTTCAAGGCGATGCCGGTGAAGTCTGACCGCAACGATGCCCGCAATATCGCGCAATTGATCCGGCTCGGCTGGTTCCGGCCGGTCCACTGCAAGTCGATGAGCGCGCAGGAGACCCGCGCAATGCTGACGGCGCGCAAGCTGGTCCAGAACAAGCTCCAGGACGTCGAGAACAGCCTGCGCGGGATCTTGCGTGGCTTCGGCTTGAAGGTCGGCAAGACAACCAAGCGCAGCTTTGCGCCACGGATCCGCGAGCTGGTGGCCGGCCATCCGGCGCTCGAGACGATCGCCGAGGCGCTGCTCGCGGCCCACACGGTGCTGGTGCGCGAGTTCAACGGATTTGAGAAGCGGGTGCGGGCGATGTCGCGGTTGGATGCCAAGGCCAGGCTGCTGATGTCGACGCCGGGCGTAGGGCCGGTCACCTCGCTGACCTATGCCAGCGCCATCGACGACACCTCCCGCTTCATTTCGTCGAAGCGGGCGGGGCCGCTGTTCGGGTTGACGCCGAAGAAGTATCAGTCGGGCGAGACCGACTATTCCGGCCGCATCAGCAAAAACGGCGACGCCGCGGTGCGCGAGGCGCTCTATGAGGCCGCCCACAGCATCCTGAGCAAGCCGATCAAGGGCTGCGCGCAGCTCAAGAGCTGGGCGATGCGGATCGCCCGCCGCGCCGGCATCAGCAAGGCCAAGGTGGCGCTGGCGCGCAAGCTCGCCGTGATCATGCTGCGCATGCTCAAGGACAACGTCCCCTTCAACGCGACTGCCAAGGTAACCGCCATGGCGGCTTAAAACAGGAGCAAACAAGTTTTCGGGCGGGTCACCACACCAGCCTTCCCGAAGCGAAGTCCCTTCGCCGGGACGATGGATCAGGTCAGGCCGTCATCCGGGTTGTCGACGCATCCCACGATGCGATCACGCTTCCGTAGATTGGCCGACCTGCTCCTCTTAGAACCCCATCAGGCGACGGCCACCGCGCCGATCCCGTACAGAAGCAGGTTCCCGGCGAGCGGATGATGCAAAAAGGGATTGACTAACCAAGGCCCGTTACAGAAGCCCGGATGAGCGACCTGTCCGCCATAGCTCGAAGAGCGACGGCGGAAGCGATATCCGGGTGATCGGCCCCGCATGTCGCTGCGCTCATGTGGGCTACGGGCGCAGAATTGGCGCGCCGATCTGTGGCCGACCCCCACGCGCCGGCGAATGCAAGGTGAGGGAGCGGGCGCGGCGTGTTGCCGCGCTTCCACTAAGGACGTACCAAAAAGCCAGCGACAGCGCGGCGCAGCTGTCGTAGATCATTTTCCGAGCTCCATTTTCCAGTGCCGAGACTTTTCACCCGCAATACCCGTAATGCATGGCCTTTTGACCCGCCTTGGACTGCGCTTTGAAGACGTCGTCGAAGAGCGCCGGTTCGTCGACCAGTATGTGCGGGGCAATATCGGCTGGACCCAGGTAGCGATGCTGCTCGGCGTGCTCACCTACGCCGGATATGCCTTCTGGGACTGGGTGCTTTACCCCGAAGTCGTGTCGACCACGCTCGCGATCCGCGGTGGAACCGCGCTGTTCGTGCTGCTGCCGCTGACCTTGCTGCTTTCGGTTCGGGCCGCGAAGGGCTGGGCCGAAACCATCTTCCTGGTCTATTGCGTGGTTCCGGGCTGCGTGCTGCCGAGCGTCTATCTGGTGCTGCCCTCGGGGTTCACCTACGCCGCGCCCGGCATGATCATGGTGATCCTGTTCGTCTCGACCATGCTGCCGCTGCGGGTCGGCTCGCTGGCCGTGTTCTGCTTTACGACCTGGATCGCCCTGTGCATCGCTGAATCCTTTGCCCCCGCCTTGCCGCCGGGGCTGCGCTTCATCAACCATTCGCTGGTCTGCAACGCCTATGCGCTGTCGCTCTATGCCGTCGCCGCCCGCGAATTTCGCGCGCGCAGGCAGTTCCGCACTGCCGAGGCCCTGAAGCAGGAGAAGGAACGCTCGGAGGCCTCGCTGCGCGAGCTGCACGCGACCCAATCGCATCTCGTCCAGGCCGAGAAGCTGGCTTCGCTCGGGCAACTCGTCGCCGGGGTCGCCCACGAGGTGAGCACGCCGCTTGGCCTCGCGCTGACCACGTCCACGGCCATGGAGAGCGACCTTCGCACCATCGTCCGCGTACTGAATGGAACGGCGGTCCGGCGGTCCGACCTGATGAAAGGCATTGGACGGCTGGGGGAGGGGCTGCGGATCACCTTTGAAAACCTGCATCGGGCGTCCGAGATGGTGCACAGCTTCAAGCAGGTCGCCATCCACCAGGCCGACGAGGAGCGCCATACGTTCGAACTCGGGGGATGGCTTTCAGAGCTCGTCGCAAAGCTCGGGCCACTGCTGTCGCGCCAGGGCTTGATCGTCGACGTCACCTGCCCGCAGGGGATCATCCTCAACAGCTATCCGGGTGCGCTGGCGCAGGTGATCAGCAACCTCGCCTTCAACGCGGCGGTGCACGCCTATCCGGACGGCAAAGGAGGCGCCTTCCACGTGACGGTCTCGCAACCGGAGCCGACTGCGGTGCGGATCGTTTGTGCCGATAGGGGAATCGGAATTCCAAGCGATATGCAGGGGCGCGTGTTCGATCCGTTCGTCACCACCGGACGGGAGAGGGGCAATATCGGCCTCGGACTGCACGTCGTCTTCAACATCGTCGCGTCGTCGCTCAGCGGGCGTATCGAACTGGACAGCAAGCCGAACTGCGGCACGCTGGTGGCGATCGAGATTCCGGTGTCGTAGTCTCGTAGCAAGCGTAGCCCGGATGGAGCGGAGCGCAATCCGGGGCAGGTCGATCCGCGGACAACGCGGCCCCGGATTGCGCTGCGCTGCATCCGGGCTACAAGTGCCTGACCGCTACCGCTTCCGGTCCAGAAACCCCTGCAGCAGGCGCTGCGGCTCGCCGGTCAGGAAGGACTTTCCGAACACGCCGACGCTGAGGTTGACTGACTCGGTCAGCGGCAACTCTTCCCATTGCCGCAGCAGATCCTTCTGGATGCGCAGCGCCTCGGGGCCGCATTCCAGCAGCGCCTTGACCGTGTGCTCGACGGCCTCATTGAGGCCGCCGGGCTTTGCCACCGTGTCGACCAGGCCCCAGGCCAGCGCGGTCGGGGCGTCGATGTTCTCCGCGGTCATCATCAGCCAGCGGGCGCGGCCCCAGCCGACCAGGCGCGGCAGCAGCGCGGCGTGGATCACCGAGGGGATGCCGACGCGCACCTCGGGCATGCCGAACATCGCATCATGCGCCGCAATGCGGACATCGCAGGCCGCCGCGACCTCGAGGCCGCCGCCGAGGCACCAGCCGGGCAGGCGGGCGATCACCGGCGCCGGAAACTTTCGTATCGCCTCGCAGAGGTCGCGCAGCCGGGTGATGAATGCCTCGGCGGACTTCTGATCGAGCTTCGCCATTTCCTTGATGTCGGCGCCGCCGATCATGCTGCGCTCGCTCTCGCCGGCGAGGATCACCGCACGGATCGTCGGATCGGACGCCAGATGCTCGAAGCCGGCGCGGACGCCGTCGGTCACCGCAGAGCTGACGATGTTCAGCTTGCCGGCGTTGCAGATGGTCAGGCGGACGACGCCTCTTAAGTCGCGGTCGATGCCGCAATGGGGATTGAGCATGTCCATGGAATGGTCCCGGCGCCGGAGTTGATCGCGCCATGTCCCGGACAAGGCACGGCTTTGTCAAGGGAGCGGCACCAGGGTTGCGCCGGGAGGATCGCATCTATAGAATTATGATCATCATTCCAATGGAGCCATCATGACCGCCGAGACGACCGACCTGTTTTCGCCCGACCTGCTGCGCGTGCGCGTGGTGGAGTGGCAGGCGCCGGGGCCGGCCGCGCAGGCGGCGGCGCCGATGTCGGGCATCGAGGCGATGCGGGCGATCCGCGACGGCGTTCTGCCGCCGCCGCCGATGGCCAGGCTGATCGGTCTGCGCATGAGCGTGGTCGAGGAGGGGCGGATCGTGATGGAACTCGAGCCGCACGAGAGCCTCGAAAACACCATTGGCCTCTTGCACGGCGCCACCGCGGCGGCGCTGCTCGATACCGCCATGGGCTGCGCCATCTCGACCATGCTGCCGGCCGGGCAGACCTCGGTGACGCTCGACCTCAAGCTGGCCTATCTGCGCCCGCTGTCGGTGCGCTCGGGAACCATCACCGCCGAGGGCAAGATCATCAAGCTCGGCCGCCAGACCAGCTACACCGAGGGCTTCGTCCGCGACGGCAAGGGCAATCTCGCAGTGCACGCAACCGCGACCTTTTCCATGGTCGGCGAGCCGGCCAAGGCGAAATAGAAGGCGAAATAGCTGGAGCTTTTCCGCCGTACATCTGCTGTTATATGATTAGAAACATTTCATGAGAGTGGCATGCGCTATTCCAAGGAACACAAGCAGGAGACCCACGCGCGAATCGTGCGCAAGGCCGCAACCCGGCTGCGCGAGAAGGGCGCCCACGGCATCGGCGTCGCCGATTTGATGAAGGACGCCGGGCTGACCCATGGCGGCTTCTACGCGCATTTCGACTCGCGCGAGGCGCTGGTGATCGAGGCCTTCAATTATGCGATGGACCGCGCCACCGAGCGCTGGCGCAAGGTCACCGCCGATGTGGCGCCGGAGAAGCGGCTGGCCACCGTCGTCGACGGCTACCTGACCGCGGCTCACCGCGACGATCCGGGCCAGGGCTGCGCGGTGCCGTCGCTCGGCGCCGAGATCGCCCGCGAGAGCCCGAAGACCCGCAAGGCGTTTGCGCTCAAGCTCGAGCAGATGATCGACATGATCGCCGACCAGATCGTCGACGTGCCGCGCAAGGCCGCGCGCAAGCAGGCGATGGGTGTGCTGGCCACCATGATGGGCACCATCGTGATGTCGCGGATCGCGGGCACCGGCGAATTGTCGGACGAGATTTTGGGTGCCGGCCGTGAGGCAGTGCTCGGCCGTGCCGCGCCGGCGGTGAAGGCGCCGGCGAAGAAGAAGGTGAATTAAGCCCGTCGAGCCGGACTGGAGCAGCGCGCTCGAAGCCAGACCCGTCATCCTGAGAGGGTGTGACGCTTTGTCCTCTCACCTGTCATCGCCCGGCTTGACCGGGCGATCCAGTACGCCGCGGCCTCTCGGTTCATTCACCACCGTCTCTGGAATACTGGATCGCCCGGTCCATCTGCGCAATTGCGCACAGGCCGGGCGATGACAGCGGTGGGTGAGGACAAAGCTTCACTCCTTCTCAGGATGGCGGGGTGGATGGAGTTACACTTCCCCCAAACAACGCCCGCTCGGCTTCCACCGTCTCGTAGGTGTAATCCGCCACCGCGCGGATGCGCGCCAGGTCCTTGCTGTCGGCGTGCATCAGGAGCCAGAAGGTGCGGGAGATCCGCACCTCGTCCGGCAGCACCGGCACCAGCTCCGGATGCGCCGTCGCCATGAAATGCGGCAGCACGGCGATGCCGAAGCCGGCGATGGTGGCGTTGAGCTGCGCGATCAGATTGGCGCTGCGGAATTTGGCGGAAATCTTCGGCGAGACCTGCGGCAGATAGTCCAGTTCCGGCGTGAACAGCAATTCCTCGATGTAGCCGACGAAGCGGTGCTTCGGCAGATCGGCGCGCGCGGCGATATCAGGCGCCTTGGCGAGATAGGCCGGTGCGGCATAAAGCCCGAGCGTGTAGTCCAAGAGCTTGCGGCCGACGATGCGGCCTTCCTTCGGCATGGTCAGGCTGATCGCAATGTCGGCCTCGCGCTTGGAGAGCGAGAACAGCCGCGCGGTGGCGACCAGCTGAAGATCGAGATCGGGATACCGCTCGGTGAACTTGACCAGCCGCGAGGCCAAAAAGTGGCTGCCGAAGCCGTCGGGCGCCCCGATCCGCACCGTGCCGGTGAGATGCGCGCGCGAGCCGCCCACCGCCTCCTGGTTGGCGACGATGGTGGATTCCATCGCCTCGGCACTGTCGGCGACGCGCTGGCCGGCTTCGGTCAGCAAGTATCCGGTCTTGCGGCGATCAAACAGTTTTGCGGAGAGGTGGCGCTCCAGCCGGTCGACACGCCGGATCACTGTGGCATGATCGACGCCGAGCTGCTTGGCGGCAGCCGAAACCGACCCGCCGCGCACGATGGCCAGCACGAAACGGAAGTCGTCCCAGTCGATGGTGCCGCCGCCTTGATCCAGCATTTCCGCACATCTATGGTGCAATTTATCGGACTTGTATCCTGTAAAATGCAGGGTCAATAGAGTTTGTAAAGCGATCCTGCCGCTGGAAGCGGCGATTCAGGTCCTCAGAGGGAGGTTATTCATGCGCTCAGTCGGACATTTCATCGGTGGCAAGGAGGTCAAGGGCACGTCGGGCCGCACGGCCGACGTCTTCGAGCCGATGACCGGCGAGGTCCAGGCCAAGGTGGCGCTGGCCTCCAAGGCCGAAGTCCGCGCCGCGGTCGAGAACGCCAGGGCGGCGCAGGGCGAATGGGCCGCGACCAACCCGCAGCGCCGCGCCCGCGTCATGATGAAGTTCGTCGAGCTGGTGCAGCGCGACTATGACAAGCTCGCCGAGCTGCTCGCGCGCGAGCACGGCAAGACTGTCCCCGACGCCAAGGGCGACATCCAGCGCGGCCTCGAAGTCGCCGAGTTCGCCTGCGGCATCCCGCATCTGATGAAGGGCGAGTACACCGAAGGCGCCGGCCCCGGCATCGACATCTATTCGCTGCGCCAGCCCCTGGGAGTGGTCGCCGGCATCACGCCGTTCAACTTCCCGGCCATGATCCCGATGTGGAAGTTTGCGCCGGCGATCGCCTGCGGCAACGCGTTCATCCTGAAGCCGTCGGAGCGCGATCCCGGCGTGCCGATGAAGCTCGCCGAGCTGATGATCGAGGCGGGCCTGCCGCCCGGCATCCTCAACGTCGTCAACGGCGACAAGGAGGCGGTCGACGCCATCCTCGACGATCCCGATATCAAGGCGATCGGCTTCGTCGGCTCGACCCCGATCGCACAGTACATCTATGAGCGCGCGGCGCAGACCGGCAAGCGCTGCCAGTGCTTCGGCGGCGCCAAGAACCACGCCATCGTGATGCCCGACGCCGACATGGACCAGACCGTCGACGCGCTGATCGGCGCCGGCTACGGCTCGGCCGGTGAGCGCTGCATGGCGGTGTCGGTCGCCGTCCCCGTCGGCAAGACCACCGCCGACCGTCTGATGGAAAAGCTGATCCCGCGCGTCGAGTCGCTCAAGATCGGCACCTCGGTCGATCCGTCGGCGGATTACGGCCCGCTGGTGACGCGCGAGGCGGTCGAGAAGGTGAAGAACTACATCGACATCGGCATCAAGGAAGGCGCGACGCTGGCGGTCGACGGCCGCGGCTTCAAGATGCAGGGCTACGAGAAGGGTTTTTATCTCGGCGGTTCGCTGTTCGACAACGTCACCAAGGACATGCGGATCTACAAGGAAGAGATCTTTGGGCCCGTGCTCTCGGTGGTGCGCGCCCACGACTATCGCGAGGCGCTGGCGCTGCCGTCCGAGCATGACTACGGCAACGGCGTTGCGATCTTCACCCGCGACGGCGACGCCGCGCGCGACTTCGCGGCCAAGGTAAACGTCGGCATGGTCGGCATCAACGTGCCGATCCCAGTGCCGATCGCCTATTACACCTTCGGCGGCTGGAAGAAGTCGGGCTTCGGCGACCTCAACCAGCACGGTCCGGATTCGATCCGCTTCTACACCAAGACCAAGACGGTGACCTCGCGCTGGCCGTCCGGCGTCAAGGAGGGTGCGGAGTTCTCGATCCCGACGATGAAGTGATGGTGTAGCCTGGCCGTCATTGCGAGCGCAGCGAAGCAATCCATCTATCCCCGCATGGAGGAATGGATTGCTTCGTCGCTTCGCTCCTCGCAATGACGGCGGATTGCCTTAAAGGGTAGCCGCGATGCAGTTCGCTCTCAATGAGGACCAGATCGCGGTTCGCGACATGGCGCGTGCGTTTGCGGCGGAGAAGATCGCGCCGCACGCCCTGGAATGGGACGAGAAGAAACATTTTCCGGTCGACGTGATGCGCGAGGCGGCGAGCCTCGGCATCGGCGGCATCTACATCAAGGACGACGTCGGCGGCTCAGCGATGACGCGCTTCGACGCGGCGCTGATCTTCGAGGCACTGGCGACGGGGTGCCCGACCACCTCGGCCTTCATCTCGATCCACAACATGGCGTCCTGGATGATCGATGCCTATGGCAACGACGCCCAGCGTCACAAATGGCTGCCAAAACTCTGCACCATGGAGCTGTTGGCGAGCTACTGCCTGACTGAGCCGGGCGCCGGCTCCGATGCCGCCGCCTTGCGCACCCGCGCGGTGCGCGACGGCGATCATTACGTCCTCAACGGTCAGAAGCAGTTCATCTCCGGCGCCGGCGACACCGACATCCTGGTCGCGATGGTGCGCACCGGCGGCGATGGTCCCGGCGGCGTCTCGACCATCGTCATCGACGGCAAGACGCCGGGCGTCTCGTTCGGCGCCAATGAGCGCAAGATGGGCTGGAATGCGCAGCCGACCCGCGCCGTGATGTTCGAGAACGCCCGGGTGCCGGTCGAGAACCGGCTCGGCGAGGAGGGCATCGGCTTCAAGATCGCGATGGCTGGCCTCGACGGTGGCCGCCTCAACATCGCGGCGTGCTCGCTCGGCGGCGCGCAGGCGGCGCTCGACAAGGCGCTGGCCTACATGAAGGACCGCAAGGCGTTCGGAAAGCGCCTCGACGAGTTCCAGGCGCTGCAGTTCAAGATCGCCGACATGGCGACCGAGCTGGAAGCGGCGCGCACCTTCCTGTGGCGCGCGGCGGCGGCGCTCGACCGCAAGGATCCGGACGCCGGCATGCTCTGCGCGATGGCAAAGCGCTTCGGCACAGATGTCGGCTTCGAGGTGGCCAACCAGGCGCTGCAACTCCATGGCGGCTACGGTTACCTCAGCGAATACGGCGTCGAGAAGATCGTGCGCGACCTGCGCGTGCATCAGATCCTCGAAGGCACCAATGAAATCATGCGGCTGATCGTGTCGCGCAAACTGATCGAGGGCGCGCGATGAATGATGCGACGATTGCCGACGGCGACCTGATCGCGCGCAGGGAGGGGACGGCCGGCATCATCCGCCTCAACCGGCCGAAGGCGATCAATGCGGTGACGCTGGAGATGTTTCACGACATTGACCGCGCGCTCGACGCCTTCGAGGCCGATCCCGAGGTTGCGGTGATCGTGCTGGAAGGCGCCGGCGAGCGCGGCCTGTGCGCCGGCGGCGACATTCGCGCGCTCTGGGAAAGCTCGAAGGTCAAGGGCGATCTCGGCAAGATCCTGTGGCGCGACGAGTACATCCTCAACGCCCGGATCAAGAAGTTTCCGAAGCCATACGTCGCGTTCATGGACGGCATTGTGATGGGCGGCGGTGTCGGCCTGTCGGCCCATGCGCGGCATCGCGTGGTGACGGATAAGACCAAGCTCGCAATGCCCGAGGTCGGCCTCGGCTTCTTCCCGGATGTCGGCGGCACCTATCTGCTGTCGCGCTCGCCCGGCGAGACCGGCACCTATTTTGGCCTGACCGGCACCACGATGAACGGCCCCGACGCGGTCTACGCGCAATTCGCCGACGCCGTGGTGCCGAGCGCAAAGCTGCCGGCGCTGCGCGAGGCGCTAACCAAGGTTGCACCTCGCACCAGCTCGGCCGAGATCGACCGGTTGATCGCGGGCTTTGCCACCGGCGAGAAGGCAGGCCCTGTTGCCGCGATGCAGGCTCGGATCGACGGCTGGTTCGCGCGCGGCAAGATGGAAGACATCGTCGCCGCGCTGCAGGCCGACGGCTCCGAGCTGGCGCAGGCGACCTTGAAGACGCTCGGCGAGAAGTCGCCGCGCGGCATGGTGGTGACGCTCAAGCTGCTGCGGCTGGCGCGGGCGACCGCGACGCTGGAAGAGTGCCTGGTGCGCGAATATCGCGCCGCGCTCGAAGTGTTTGCCAGCGACGATTTCCGCGAGGGCGTGCGCGCCGCCGTGATCGACAAGGATCGCAATCCGAAATGGCAGCCCGATCGGATCGAGGACGTGACGCCGGACATGGTCGCGCCTTACTTCGCCGAGATCGGCGCCGACGAATTGAAATTTCCAGACAGCAAATAGAAACGTCGCAAGGGGAGAACCGTCATGGCAGCAGTCGCATTCATTGGGCTCGGCAATATGGGCGGGCCGATGGCGGCCAATCTGGTCAAGGCCGGCCACAAGTTGACCGCGTTCGATCTGGTCGCCGCCTCGCGGGATCAGGCCAAGAGCGATGGTGCCGCGATCGCCGACAGCGGCGCCAGCGCGGTGAAGGGCGCCGATGTCGTCATCACCATGCTGCCGGCCGGCAAGCACGTGCTCGGCGTCTGGAACGAGGTGCTGCCCGCGATGAGCAAGGGCACGCTGATCATCGATTGCTCGACCATCGACGTCGAGAGCGCCAAGCAGGCGCATGCGCTGGCGGCGAAACACGGCATGGCCTCGGTCGACGCGCCGGTCTCCGGCGGCACCGGCGGCGCCAAGGGCGCGACGCTGACCTTCATGTGCGGCGGCGAGGCCAAGGCGTTCGCGGCGGCGCAGCCGGTGCTCGCCAACATGGGCAAGAAGATCGTGCATTGCGGCGGCGGCGGCGCGGGGCAGGCGGCCAAGATCTGCAACAACATGATATTGGGCATTTCCATGATCGCGGTCGGTGAAGCCTTCGTGCTGGCCGAAAAGCTCGGCCTGTCGCATCAGGCGCTGTTCGACGTCGCCTCGACGTCGTCGGGGCAGTGCTGGTCGCTGACCACCTATTGCCCGGTTCCCGGCCCGGTGCCGACCTCGCCGGCCAACAACGATTACAAGCCGGGTTTTGCCTCCAACCTGATGGTGAAGGACCTGACCTTGGCGCAGGACGCGGCGAATGCCGCCGGCGCCGTCACGCCGCTCGGCAAGCATGCGCAGGAGCTCTATAAGGCCTTCGACGCGTCCGGCCACGGCGGGGTCGACTTTTCCGGAATTATCCAGCACGTTCGCAGCCTCGCTGGGAAATAGCGGGGCTCCGCCGTAACCCGGATGGAGCGCAGCGAAATCCGGGACAGTTTTGCCAGCTTGCGCGACCGGCCCCGGATTGCGCTGCGCTCCATCCGGGCTACGTTGAACGCACCTTCGACGGGCTCGGAAGAAGATGACGACATTCCAGGACGCACGCGCCTTTCTGCTCAAGCACCGCACCGACTACGAGGTCGCGGTGAGGGATTTTCGCTGGCCGGATCCGGTGCCGTTCAACTGGGCGCTGGATTGGTTCGACGAGCTGGGACGCGCTGCCGACAGCCGCGAGCGTCCGGCGCTGTGGATCGTCGACGCCGCCAGCGGCAACGAAACAAAGCTCTCCTTCGCCGACCTGTCGCGCCGCTCCAACCAGGTGGCAAATTTCCTGCGCGCGCAGGGGCTGCGGCGCGGCGATCATCTGCTGCTGTTGCTCGGCAATGTCGTGCCGCTGTGGGAGACCATGCTGGCGGCGATGAAGCTCGGCGTCGTCGTGATCCCTGCGACCACGCTGCTGACCCCGGATGAATTGCGCGACCGGCTCGACCGCGGGCGGGCGAAGGCGGTGGTTGCGACACAGGACCAGGTCGCGAAGTTCGCAGGCCTCGGTAGCGAGAAGCTGGTGCGCATCGTGGTCGGCGCGACGCAGACGCACGACGGCTGGCTGCCGTTCGAGGACGCGGCGAAGGCGCCGGAGGTATTCACGCCCGACGGCCCGACCAAGGCCGACGACCCGATGCTGCTCTATTTCACCTCGGGCACCACGGCAAAACCGAAGCTGGTGCGGCACAGCCAGCGCAGCTATCCGGTCGGCCATCTCTCGACCATGTACTGGATCGGGCTGCAGCCCGGCGACGTCCATCTCAACATCTCCTCGCCGGGCTGGGCCAAGCATGCGTGGAGCTGCTTCTTCGCGCCCTGGAATGCCGGCGCATGCGTGTTCGTGGTCAACCAGCCGCGCTTCGACGCCAAGGGCTTGCTCGCCACCATCGGCCGCTGCGGCGTCACCACGCTGTGCGCGCCGCCGACGGTGTGGCGTCTGTTCATCCAGGAGCAGCTTTCGAGCTTCAAGGTCTCCCTGCGCGAGGTCTGCGGCGCCGGCGAGCCGCTCAATCCCGAAGTGATCGACCAGGTGCAGGCGGCCTGGGGCCTGACCATCCGCGACGGCTACGGCCAGACCGAGACCACCGCGCTCGCCGGCAACTCGCCTGGGCAAAAGGTGAAGGTCGGCTCGATGGGCCGGCCGCTGCCGGGCTATCGGGTCCAGGTCACCGACAATGACGGCCATGCCGCCACCGAGGGCGAGGTGACCTTGCTGCTCGGCGCTGACCGGCCGGCCGGGTTGATGCAGGGCTACCAGGGCGACGACGGCAAGCTCGTTGGTGCCGACGGCGAGATCTATCGCAGCGGCGACGTCGTGTTCACCGACGAGGAGGGCTATCTCACCTTCGTCGGCCGCACCGACGACGTGTTCAAATCCTCCGATTACCGCATCTCGCCGTTCGAGCTGGAGAGCGTGCTGCTCGAGCACGATGCGGTTGCGGAAGCCGCGGTGGTGCCGAGCCCGGATCCGATCCGGCTCGCGATCCCGAAGGCCTATGTGCTGCTAGTGGCCGGCGTCGAGCGGACGCCGGAGACGGCGCTGTCGATCTTCAAGCATTTGCACACGCGGCTGGCGCCGTTCAAGCGCATCCGCAAGCTCGAGCTGGTCACCGAGCTGCCGAAGACGATCTCCGGAAAAATCCGCCGCGTGCAGTTGCGCCGGCTCGAACATGACGATAACCGGAGCGATGCATTGCGCGGAAAAGAGTTCCGCGAGGAAGAATTTCCGGAGCTGCAGAGGGTGCGGACGGCCGGATCGGAGAGCTGATCAATGAACGAAGTCTGGAAGAAGCCGCCGGTGTCGCTGGAAACCTACCAGGGCATGGTCGGCAAGGAGATCGGCGTGTCGTCCTGGCACCTGATCGATCAGGGCCGTATCGACACCTATGCCGGGGTGATCGAGGATCATCAGTTCATCCATGTCGATCCCGAGCGGGCGAAGAAGGAGACCGCCTTCGGCACCACGATCGCGCACGGCTTTCTGACGATGTCGCTGATGTCGATCATGTCCTACGAGGTGATGCCGGTCGTCGAGGGCACCGCGATGGGCGTCAACTACGGTTTTGACAAGCTCCGCTTCCTCTCGCCAGTCCGCTCCGGTAAACGCGTCCGCGGCCGCTTCGTGCTGGCGGAGGCGACCTTGCGCAAGCCGAAGGAGCTGCTGTCGCGCACCAGCGTCACCGTCGAGATCGAGGGCGAGGAGAAGCCCGCGCTGGTCGCCGATTGGCTCGGCCTGATCTATTTCAACTAGCCTTTGGTCGTCTCTCGGCCGTCACGGCCGGACTTGACCCGGCCATCCATCGCTGCTCAAAAGCTTGCCAATCTTGCTCGGTGCACCCTCTCCCCCTGTGGGAGAGGGTGGCGAAATCGAGCGCAGCGAGATGAAGCCGGGTGAGGGGTATCTCTCCACGCGCTCAGCTCGCGGAGAGATACCCCTCATCCGGCGCTTCGCGCCACCTTCTCCCACAAGGGGAGAAGGAAAGTAAGAGCAGGAACCGACAATGGCAATCAGGTTTGACGGACGCGTCGCTATCGTCACCGGCGCGGGCAATGGTCTTGGGCGGGCGCATGCGCTGGGGCTGGCCAGCCGCGGCGCCAAGGTCGTGGTCAATGATTTCGGCGGCGCGCGCGATGGCACCGGCGCCTCGCTGTCGCCGGCCGAGGCCGTGGTCGAGGAGATCCGCAAAGCCGGCGGCACCGCGATGGCCGACGGCGCCGACGTCTCCAATTTCGAGCAGGTCACCGCGATGGTCGAGCGCGCCACCAAGGAGTGGGGCAGCGTCGACCTGCTGTGCGCCAATGCCGGCATCCTGCGCGACAAGTCGTTCGCAAAACTCGAGGTCGCCGATTGGGACAAGGTGCTCGGCGTGCATCTGACCGGCACCTTCTACTGCTGCAAGGCGGTGTGGGCCGGCATGCGCGAGCGCAACTACGGCCGCATCGTGCTGACGACCTCGTCATCCGGCCTGTTCGGCAATTTCGGCCAGGCCAATTACGGTGCAGCGAAGGCCGGCATGGTCGGCCTGATGAACGTGCTGGCGGAAGAGGGCCGCAAGAACAACATCAAGGTCAATATCATCTCGCCGACCGCCGCGACCCGGATGACCGAAGAGCTGCTGCCGCCGCAGGCGCTGCAACTGATGCGGCCCGAAGCGATCACGCCCGCGGTGGAATTTTTGCTCAGCGAGGACGCGCCGACCCGCACCATCATGGGCGCCGGCGCCGGCTCGTTCGCGGTGATCAAGGTGCTGGAGACCGAAGGCGTCAACCTGCCGCAATCCGAATGGACCCCGGACGCGATCGCCGCAAACTTTGCCAAGATCGGCGACATGTCGACCGCCAAGGCGCTGCAGGGCGCCTTCGAGCAGACGCAGAAATACGTGGCGCAGGCGGCAGCAAGGGCGGGGATCAAGCTGTGAGGCTGTCATTCCGGGATGGTGCGTAAGCACCAGACCCGGAATCTCGAGATTCCGGGTTCGATGCTTTGCATCGCCCCGGAATGACGTTCATGCAAATGGACGCATCCCATGTCCCCATCTCCCGCCAAGCACACTGCCGTCATCGGCGCCGGCCCCGCCGGCCTGATGGCTGCCGAGGTGCTGGCGCAAGGTGGCGCTGACGTCACCGTCTTCGACGCGATGCCGTCGGCGGGGCGCAAATTCTTGATGGCTGGCCGCGGCGGGCTCAATCTCACCCACTCCGAACCGCTGCCGGATTTTCTCGCGCGTTACCGCGAGGCGATGCCGCATCTGAAAGCTGCGGTCGAGGCATTTCCGCCAAATGCGTTGCGCACCTGGACCGAGGCGCTGGGGCAGCCGACCTTCGTCGGCTCGAGCGGCCGCGTGTTTCCAAAGGCGTTCAAGGCTTCGCCGCTGCTGCGTGCCTGGCTGCGGCGGCTCGATGGCGCGGGGGTGCGTTTTGCATTCCGGCATCGCTGGCTCGGCTGGGACGAGTCCGGCGGGCTGCTGTTCGCAACGCCGGATGGTCCGCGCGCGGTCAAGGCCGATGCGACGGTGCTTGCGCTCGGCGGCGCGAGCTGGCCGCGGCTCGGCTCCGACGGCGCGTGGACGGCAACCCTCGCCGCGAAGGGCATCGCCATCGCGCCGATGCGCGCGGCCAATTCCGGTTTCACCGTCGCGTGGTCAAATGTCTTCCGTGATCGCTTCGAGGGCCAGCCGCTGAAGGGCGTCGCGCTGACGATCGGAGCGCACACCGTGCGCGGCGAGGCGATCATCACCCGCGCCGGCATCGAGGGTGGCGCGATCTACGCATTGTCGGCCGAACTGCGCGACGCGGTGCTCGGTGTCGGGCAGGCGACACTGACGGTCGCGCTGCGGCCGGACCTCGACGTCGCCGCGCTGACCACCCGCCTGTCGGGGACGCGCGGCAAGCAATCGCTGGCGAATTTCCTGCGCAAGGCGGCGCAACTCTCACCTGTCGGCATCGGCCTGATGCAGGAGGCGGCCATTGCGTCCGGCCGGCCGCTGGCATCGTTCTCGCCGGCAGAGCTCGCGCAGTTGATCAACGCAATTCCGGTTCAGCTGACGGGTGTCGCGCCGATCGCGCGCGCGATCTCGAGTGCCGGCGGCATCAGCTTCGCCGAGCTCGACGAGCACTTCATGCTGCGGAAGCTGCCCGGCGTCTTCGCTGCCGGCGAGATGCTAGACTGGGAAGCGCCGACCGGCGGCTATCTGCTGCAGGCGTCATTCGCGACCGGCGTGGCCGCCGGGAGGGGCGCGCTGAGGTGGCTCGCTCCGTAGGATGGGTAGAGCGAAGCGAAACCCATCATTCTTCCGCGCGGGAAGACGTTGATGGGTTTCGCTGCGCTCTACCCATCCTACTGGATACGGCTCATGATGATCCCGTCCTTGTCGCGATGTCCGTGATGAGGCCGAGCACGCCGAACGCTCCGGCGACCACGCAGACCATGGTCCAGCCGCCAAAGCTCCAGGCCGCGGAGGCGGCGGCCGCGCCGACGGCGCCACCGATGAAGAACAGCGCCACGAACAGGCCGTTGATCCGGCCGCGCGCCTCCGGCCGCAGCAGGTTGACCGCGCGGCGGCCGAGCGTCTGGTCCGTGGTGATGCCGAGGTCGAGCAGGATGGTGCCGACGCTCAGCGCCAGCAGCGCTGCGATCCGCGACTCCAGCACCGCGGCCCAGGCGCACAGCGCCAGCGCGCCGGCGATCAGGAGATGCGAGCCGATCAGCATCGGCCGAGCGTAGCCGCGGTCGCCCCAGCGGCCCGCCAGCGGCGTCGCCACCGCGCCGGCGACACCGATCAGGGCGAACAGCGCGATGCCCTTGGCGTCGAGGTGGAACGGCGCGTCGGGCAGGCGCAGCGCGACTGCTGCCCAGAACGCGGTGAACGACGCCATCACCAGCGCCGCGGTCCAGGCGCGGACGCGCAGCACCGGCTCCTCGCGCAGCAGTTTTGGGAACGAGCGCAGCAGCGCGCCATAGCCGACATGCGCTGCCGGCTGCAGCGTCGGCAGCGCGCGCGCCAATGCGCCGGCGAGCACCATCATCAGGACGGCTGACGTGACGTAGTAGCCGCGCCAGTCCCAGGCATCCGCGATCAGGCTGGCCAGCGGCCGCGACAGCAGGATGCCGATCATCAATCCGCTCATGACGTCGCCGATCGCCTGTCCGCGGCGCTCCGGCGGCACCATCGAGGCCACCAGCGGCACCACCATCTGGATCGCCGCGCAGGAGGCGCCGAGAATGAAGGTGGCGGTGAGCAGGATCCACGGCGTCGGCGCCAGCGCGGTGCCGATTGCGGCCACGATGGCGCAGCCGAGCGTGCGCAGGATCAGCCGCTTGTTCTCGACGAGGTCGACCAGCGGCACCAATAGCAGCAGCCCGAGCGCATAACCGAGCAGGGTCAGCGTCGAGATCAGTCCGGCCTGCAACGCGGTCATTCCGAGCGAACCGCCGATCAAGCCGACCAGGATCTGCGGCGCAAACAGATTGGTGACGACGGTGCCGGTGGTGACGGCGCCGATCCAGATCAGCGGGCGCACGGAGACCGCGCCGGCGGGTGAAAGCTTTGTGGCGTCGGAGATGGTCATGGAACCTCGCGAGGTGATTGCGAGGCCCCTTTAGGGGATCGGGCTAATATGCTACAATTCAAATAATCCAATAAAGAATATGCGAGATTGTTATGAACACCCATGACCTGGTCGCGTTCGTCGCGGTGGTCGAGACCGGATCGATTGTCGCGGCCTCGGCGCGGCTCAATCTCACGCAGCCCGGCGTGACGCGTCGGATCCAGAACCTCGAGGAGATGCTGGGCGCGCAGCTGCTCGACCGGCTGTCAAAACCGCTGAAGCCGACGGCGGCCGGCGTCGAGGCCTATGAGCAGGGCCGCCGCGTGCTGCGCATGCTCGACGACCTCAAGACCGGGGTCGCCAGTGACGGCGTGGTGCGCGGCGAGTTCAGGCTCGGCCTGACGCCGTTTTTGTCGGAGGCGGGACTGACCGGGCCGCTCGATGCGGTGCGCGGCGAATTTCCCGCGCTCGCCGTGCGCGTCGTCTCCGGCTGGTCGCCGCATCACGCGGAGCGCGTCAGCCGCAACGAGCTCGATGCGGCCGCGATCTGCCTGCCCGACGGCGTAGCGCCGCCGGCCGATCTCGTTGCCGACGATCTCGGCGCGCAGCCGGTGGTGTTCGTGGTCGCGCGCGACATGAAGACGCCGAAGTCGGTCGATCTCGAATGGCTGTCGCGGATCGGCTGGGTGATCAACCAGGACGGTTGCGGCTTTCGCCAGGTGCTGAAGCGCCATTTCGATGCGGCGCATCTGCCGTTCAACGTCGCGGTCGAGGCGCTCGACAGCGAATTGCGGCTGTCGCTGGTGGCGCGCGGGCTCGGCGTCGGCCTGGTGACGCCGCTGGCACTGAAGCGCAGTGCGCTGCGCAGCAAGCTCAAGATCGTGAAGATCGCCGATTTCAATCCCGCGGTTCGCGCCTGGATCGTGCATCGCCCGCCGGCCGGCCGCCTGGCGCGGCCGATCGAGGTGTTTCGCACCGCGCTGGAGCAGGAGTTGCAGGCGCTGCTGCGCGGATGATGCGGCCAAGGCCGTAGGATGGGTAGAGCGAAGCGAAACCCATCATTCTTCCGTGCGGAACGAAGTTGATGGGTTTCGCTGCGCTCTACCCATCCTACAGATCTACAGATCGCTACCGCAATTTCCCTCGCGCCGCGACCGGCAGCGTGCCGATGATCTCCTCGCCGCGCACCATCACGACCTCGTCCATCATGTTGACGACGACGCAGACGTGATTGGGCACGATGCGCACGACATCACCGACGTTGGGGCGGGTGTTGCTGCGGGAAAGGTCGAGAAAGCCGTGCTCCTCGGCGAAGCGCGCGATCTTGGCTTCGGGATGCTCGAGGATCAGGCCGTGGCCTTCGAGGCCGCCGGTATCCGTGGTCAGCGTCTTCGAGCCGGCATCGAGGATGCCGCGCTCCGGGCCGGCGCGGCTGACGACGGTGGAATAGATATGCAGCGCGCAGTCGTCCCAGGTGGCGACGCCGGCCGCGACCTGCATGCGGTCGTTGTAGATGTAGGTGCCGAAGCGGTGCTCGGTGCCGCCCTTCAGCTTGCCGAGATTTTTCAGGTTCGGCGTGCCGCCGGTCGAGACGATGCTGGCATCGAGGCCGTGGGCGCGGACGCCGGCCAGCGCCTCGTCGTAGAACTTTTGCGCATCCGCCCAGCCGGTCTCGGTCGGATACAGCATGAAGCCGGCGAAGCTCAGGCCCTTCGACGCAGCGATCTCTCGCGCCAGCGCGATCGCTTCGGCCGGCGTCTCGACGCCGGCGCGCTTGCGGCCGGTGTCGCATTCGACCACCACCGAGAGCGGACGGCCGGAGACGGCGGCGGCCTTCGGCAGGTCGCCGACCACGACCGAGTTGTCGGCCGCGACGGTGACATTCGCCTTGCCCTGCAGCGCGCCGAGCCGCGCCATCTTCTCGTCGCCGAGCAGATTGTAGGAGATCAGGATGTTGTCGATCCCGGCATCGGCCATGATCTCGGCCTCGCCGAGTTTCTGGCAGGTGATGCCCTTTGCTCCTGCCTTGATCTGCAGCTGCGCCAGGGTCGGGTTCTTGTGGGTCTTGATGTGGGGACGGTTGGCGATCCCGGCGGCATCGCAGGCGGCCTGGATGCGCGCGATGTTGCGCTCGACCTTGTCCATGTCGATCACGGCGCAGGGCGTGCCGTACTCCTTGGCGATCTTGGCGGCGAGGGGCGTGGTCATCGGGTCAACTCCGGTTCTAGTTTCTCGTCATTGCGAGGAGCACAGCGACGAAGCAATCCATCTATCCGTTATGCGGGGCTATGGATTGCTTCGCTTCGCTCGCAATGACGGTGAGACATTGATCATCAAGCCTGTTCGATCTCCTCGCGCAGCACCTCTAACTCGAGCCAGCGATCTTCCGCGGCGGTCAATTCTTCCTGCGCCTTGGCGATCGCGGCGGATGCGGCGTCGAACTTCTTGCGATCCTTGCTGTAAAGGTTCGGGTCGTCGAGCAGCTTCTGCTGCTTTGCGATCTCGGCGTTCAGCTTGTCGATGGTTTTCGGCAGTGTATCCAGCGCGTGCTTCTCGTTGAAGCTCAGCCGGCGTCTGGGTGCCGCTTCGGGCGCCGCGACTTTCGCCTCTTTCTTCTCTTCGACGGCGGCCTGCGCCTTCACCGTCTCGCGCTTCACATCGGCGCCGCGCTGCGCCAGCATGTCCGAATAGCCGCCGGCATATTCGATCCAGCGGCCCTGACCTTCGGGCACCACCACCGAGGTCACGACGCGATCGAGGAAGTCGCGGTCGTGGCTGATCAGGATCACGGTGCCCTCATAGTCGCCGAGCATTTCCTCGAGCACGTCAAGGGTTTCCAGGTCGAGGTCGTTGGTCGGTTCGTCCAGCACCAGCAGGTTTGACGGCTTTGCCAGCGCGCGCGCCAGCATCAGCCGCCCGCGCTCGCCGCCGGACAGTGCCTCCAGCGGCGTGCCGCGCTGCTCCTGCGCGAACAGAAAATCCTTCATGTAGCCGATCACGTGCTTCGGCTTGTCGCCGACCATCACATGGTCGCCGCGGCCGCCGGTCAAAGCTTCGGCCAGCGTCAGTTTTGGATCGAGGCTTTCGCGATGCTGATCCAGCGTCGCCATCTCGATATTGGCGCCCAGCCGCACCGAGCCGGAGTCGGGCGGATCGTTGCCGATCAGAAGATGCACCAGCGTGGTCTTGCCGGCGCCGTTCGGGCCGACGATGCCGAGCCGGTCGCCGCGTTGGATCCGGGTGGAAAAGCCGTCGACGATCACGCGCTCGCCGAACGCCTTGCTGATGTTCTTGGCCTCGATCACGAGGCGCCCGGACTTGTCGGCTTCCGAGGCGGTGAGGGTGGCATTGCCGGTGGCGCCGCGATAGTTGCGGCGCTGGTCGCGCAGCGCGAAGAGATTGCCGAGCCGCTTGACGTTGCGCTTGCGGCGCCCGGAGACGCCGTGGCGCAGCCAATGCTCCTCGTTGACGATCTTGCGGTCGAGCTTGTGCTGCTCGCGCTCCTCCTCCTCCAACACCTCGTCGCGCCAGGCCTCGAAGGCGCCAAAGCCGCGGTCGATCTGCCGGATCTGGCCGCGGTCGAGCCAGGCGGTGCTGCGCGACAGATTGGTGAGGAAGCGGCGGTCGTGGCTGATCAGCACCAGCGCGCAGCGGCGGCTCTCCAGCTCGGCCTCCAGCCATTCGATGGTCGGCAGATCGAGATGGTTGGTCGGCTCGTCCAGCAGCAGGATGTCGGGCGAGGGCGCCAGCACGCGAGCGAGCGCCGCGCGCCGCGCCTCGCCGCCGGAGACGTGCGCGGGGTCTTCCTCGCCGGTGAGGCCGAGCTGCTCCAGCAGATAGCGCGTCTGGTAGTGGTCGTCGCCGGGGCCGAGGCCGGCTTCCACATAGGACAGCGTCGTCTTGTGGTCGCCGAAATCCGGCTCCTGCGGCAGGTAGCGGATGGTGGCGCCGGGCTGCACGAAGCGGCTGCCGGCGTCAGGCTCGACGAGCCCGGCAGCAATCCGCAGCAAGGTCGATTTGCCGGACCCGTTGCGGCCGATCAGGCAGACGCGCTCGCCCGCGGAGACCGACAGCTCGACGCCCGACAGCAGCGGCGTGCCGCCAAAAGTCAGGCTGATGTCCTTGAGCTGGATGAGAGGCGGAGCCATCGCGCTAACCTTGGCCCGCCGCCGGCTCGGTGCGGCGGCGCTGGATGCGGCGGATGGTCTGGTCGAGCGTCGAGATGAAGGTCGAGCGGTCGCGCGGCGAGAACGATTTCGGTCCGCCGGTGACTTCACCCGACGAGCGCAAATCGGTCATCAGGTTGCGCACGGCGAGCGTCATGCCGATCGACTGCTCGGTGAACGGCTTGCCATTCGGCGCAATCACCTCGGCGCCGGCCTTCACGCAGCGGCTCGCCAGCGGGATATCAGCGGTAATCACGACGTCGCCAGCATGGGCGCGTTCCGCGATCCAGTCGTCGGCGGCATCCATCGCGGCGCCCGCCGCGATGCGCTCGATCAGCGGATCCTGCGGCACGCGGATGAAATTGCCGGCGACCACGCTGACGGGAACGCCGAGCCGGATCGCGACGCGATAGATCTCGTCCTTCACCGGGCAGGCGTCGGCATCGACATAGATTCGGGTGGGGGCTGTGGCTTCGGTCATCGATTCATGGGTTGGCAAGCGCGCTCCATGTACTCCATCGGGCGGAAAATTGCGAGCAGAACGAGAGGCTTGCCACGCTGTTCGGTTCGACTACGATTGCATCAGAAAAACCACCAAAATAAGGGGAAACTGATGCCTTCGCAGACCTACCGCGTCTCGGCGTACAACACCTCAAAACTGTCCGAGAACAAGATCCATGACGACACGGTGGCGCGGAAATTCGGCTTTTCCGGTGGCTTGGTGCCCGGCGTCGACGTCATGGCCTACATGATGCATCTGCCGGCGGAGGCATGGGGCCGCGATTTCCTCGAACGCGGCCTGATCGAGGCGCGGTTCGTGAAGCCGGTCTATGACGGCGAGATCGCCGAGCTGACGGGACAGGAGACCGGCAACGGGATGACGATCGAGCTGCACAGCCGCGGCGAGCTCTGCGCCACCGGCACTGCCTCGCTGCCGGCCGAGGCGCCGAAATTCGCGATCGACGACTACCAGCGGGTCGCTGCCGTCGCCGAGCGCAAGCCGGTGAGCGCAGCGTCCTACGAGCAGGGCAAATGGCTCGGCACCATCCCGCGCGACTGGTCGGGCGACGCCGCGAAGGAGTATCTCGCCGATATCAGGGAGACCGATCCGATCTATCTGCGCGAAGGTCTCGGCCATCCCGGCCTGCTGCCGCGGGTGATGAACAAGGTTTTGGTCGACAACGCCATCCTCGGGCCCTGGATTCACGTCGGCACCAGGATGCAGCTGCTGTCGGCCGCCAAGATCGGCGACGAGCTCACGGCGCGCGCAAAAGTCACCGGCAATTACGACAAGAAGGGCCACCGGTTCGTCGAGCTCGACGCGCTGGTCGTCGCCAACGGCACCACCCCGCTGGCGCATTGCTGGCACATCGCAATCGTCCAGCCGCGCGAGCAGGCCGCGGCGTAGGGAAGGGGCGCGCCGTCTCCACGCCACAGGTGTCATACCCCGCGCATGCGGGGTATCCAGTACGCCGCGGCCGCTCGGCTCTATCGCTGACGTCTCTGGAATACTGGATCACCCGCTTTCGCGGGTGATGACAGTGGTGTTGGCGGCGACGGCCTGTCCTTTCACCTCGCCCCGCTTGCGGGGAGAGGTCGGATCGCATCGCAGATGCGATCCGGGTGAGGGGGTACAGGTGCGTCCGCTTGCATCACACGCGGAGGCAGCCCCTCACCCCAACCCTCTAAGAGCGAGCTTCGCTCGTCTCGACCGCGTAAGAACGGGGAGAGGGAGTCGAGAGAGCTACGCCGCCGTCTTTTTCGCATCCTGGATCGCGCGCCAGACCTTTTCAGGCGTCAGCGGCATGTTGATGTGCTTGATGCCGTACTCCGACAGCGCGTCGACCACCGCATTGACGATGCAGACCAGGCTGCCGGCGCAGCCGGCTTCGCCGCAGCCCTTTGTCCCCAGCGGATTCGACTTGGCGGGCGAGGGGTGGTCGCCGATCTGCATCGAGGGCACGTCGCCGGCGCGCGGCAGCGCGTAGTCCATGAACGAGCCGGTGATCGGCTGGCCTGAGCCGTCGTAGTTCACTTCCTCCATCAGCGCCTGGCCGATGCCCTGCGCGACGCCGCCATGCAGCTGGCCCGCGACGATCATCGGGTTGACCACGGTGCCGAAGTCGTTGACCGCGGCGTAGCGCACGATCCTGATCACGCCCGTATCAGGGTCGATCTCGACCTCGGCGACGTGGCAGCCGTTCGGGAAGGTCGACGCAGTCTCCTTGGTGGCGTGATCGACGTCGAGCGTCTCGGGCGTGCCTTCCGGCAGCTTACCGTCGCGCATCCGCTCGGCGAGCTCCATGATGCCGATCGAGCGGTCGGTGCCGGCGATGGTGAAGCGGCCGCCTCGGAACTCGATATCGGCCTCGGACGCCTCCAGCATGTGCGCCGCGGCCTGCTTGCCCTTCTCGACCACGAGCGCGGAGGCTTCGACGATCGCTTGCCCGGTCGCGGTGATCGAGCGCGAGCCGCCGGTGCCGTTGCCGAAGCGGACGAGGTCGCTGTCGTTCTGCTCCAGTGTGATCTTCTCGAAGGGGACGCCGAGCTGATCCGCCAGCACTTGCGCAAACGGCGTGGCATGGCCCTGGCCGTAGTCGAGCGTGCCGGTGGTGAGCTTCACCGAACCATCAGGCTCGAAGGTGATCTTGCCGAGCTCGCCGCTCGGCGGCGCGGTGACCTCGAGATAGGAGCCGACGGCGATGCCGCGCAGCCTGCCGTTCTTCCTGCTATCCTTCTTGCGCCTGGCAAAATTCTCGTAGTCGGCGATCTCCAGCGCCTTCTGGAACACGCCGCCGAAATCGCCGCTGTCATAGGTCACGCCCGACGCAGCCGGGAACGGCAGCTGCTGCGGCTTGATGAAATTGCGCTTGCGCAAGGTGAGACGGTTGATGCCCATCTCGTCGGCGGCGGCGTCGATCAGCCGCTCCATGTAGTAGTTGGCCTCGGGCCGGCCGGCGCCGCGATAGGCGCCCATCAGCGTGGTGTTGGTCACGACCGTCTTGATGTCGACGCCGAGCAGCGGCGTGCGGTAGACGCTGGCCAGGTTCTTGCCGGTGTTGACCGACAGCGGGCCCGGCGCGACGCCGGTGATGTAGGCGCCGAGATTGCCGTAGCCGGACAGCCGCACCGCCAGGAACTTGCCGTCGGCATCGAGCGCCAGCTCGGCATGGATCGACTGCGCGCGGCCGTGGCTGTCGGAAAGGAAGCTGGTCGAACGCTCGTCCAGCCACTTCACCGGCCGGCCCAACGCCTTCGCCGCATGCGCGATGCAGGTGTATTCGGGGTAGTTGAGGTTCTTCATGCCGAACGAGCCGCCGACATTGGCGGTGAGGATGCGCACCTTCTCCGGCGGCACGTTGAGGATGCGCGCCAGAATCGCCTTGTTGCCGGAGACGCCCTGGGTCGGCACCTGCAGCGTATAGCGCTCGGTCTTGCCGTCGTAGGCGGCAAGCGCAACGCGCGGCTCCATCGAGACCACGGCGACGCGGGTGTTGACGATGTCGAGCTTCGTCACATGCGCGGCACTGGCGAACGCCGCCTCGATCTTCTCGGCATCGCCATAGTGATAGTCGAGCGCGACATTGTTCGGGATGTGATCATAGAGCTGCGGCGCGCCGGGCTTTGCTGCCTCGGCGGCGTCGGTCACCGCAGGCAGCGGTTCGATGTCGAGCTCGACTGCCTCCGCCGCATCGCGCGCCTGGGCCGCGGTCTCGGCGACCACGAAGGCGACGGGATCGCCGACGAAGCGCACCTTGTCGGTCGGCAGCACCGGGCGGTTGGTCTGCAGCAGCGGCGAGCCGTCGCGGCTCTTGAACGGGATCCCGCAGGTCAGCGGCTTGTAACCGGCAGTCGCGAGGTCGGCGCCGGTCCAGACCCCGAGCACGCCCGGCATCGTGCGGGCGGCCGTCGTGTCGATGCCCTTGATGATGCCGTGGGCATGGGACGATCGGACCATCCAGCAGTAGGCCTGGCCGGGAAGCGAGAAGTCGTCGGTGTAGCGGCCCTTGCCGCGCACCAGGGTGTCGTCCTCCTTTCGTCGGACCGGTTGGCCGACACCGTGTTTTTGCAGTGCGATGGAGTTCTCGAGCGAGCGGGGCGACGTATGATCTTGCATCGGAAATGACCTGAAATGCCCGGATTTGGTGGGTTTTGCGGGCATTCCCGAGATAACGCACACCCCTCTTAACGACAACGCCCGATTGGACATGGAGCCAATGTGAACAGAGTTTGCGTAGGCCCTTGGCGCTGCTAAAGTTTCCGTGAACGACAATTTTCTTCGGCGGGCCCGAACCGCGGTCCCGCGGAAAGACAGTTTGATGAATGACGAAGTGCGGCTTTGCGACGGCATTCCGGCCGCCGAAGCCCTGTCAAGGTTCGCTGCGGCGGGCGCCGAGACCGGTGTCTACGCAGCGCTCGACCTTGGCACCAACAACTGTCGGCTCCTGATCGCCTGTCCCGCGGGCGACGGGTTCCGCGTGGTCGATTCCTTCTCGCGGATCATCCGGCTCGGCGAGGGCATTGCCGCGACCGGTTCCATCAGCGAGGCGGCGATCGAGCGCGCCATCGCGGCGCTCGCCATTTGCAGCGACAAGATCCGCTATCGCAAGGCGCGCCGGCTGCGGCTGATCGCCACCGAAGCCTGCCGCGCCGCCGGCAACGCCGAGAGTTTTCGCGCCCGCGTCGCCGCCGAGACTGGCATCAAGCTCGAAGTGATCGACCGCGAGACCGAGGCGACGCTGGCCGTGATCGGCTGCTCGCCGCTGCTCGACCCTAGGGGGCGAGGCGCCATCCTGTTCGACATCGGCGGTGGCTCGACCGAGTTGGTACGGATCGAGCGCGATCCCGCGACGCCGGACGCGCCGCCGCGCATCAAGGCGTGGATGTCGATCCCGCTCGGCGTCGTCACGCTGGCGGAGCATTTTGGCGGCAGGAACGTCACGCCGAATCTGTATGCCCGCATGATCGATGAGGTCGCCCAGCACGTCGCGCCGTTCGCGGCTGAGCACGGCCAGGATCTGCGCGACATGCACTTGCTCGGCACCTCCGGCACCGTGACCACGCTCGCCGGCGTGTTCCTCAATCTGCCGCGCTACGACCGCCGCCGCATCGACGGCATCTGGATGAACGATTTCGACGTCACGGCGACGATCCAGAAGCTGCTCTGCATGAGCTACGAGCAGCGCGTCCACAACAACTGCATCAGCGTCGAGCGCGCCGACCTCGTGCTGGCCGGCTGCGCCATCCTCGATGCCATCCGCAACGCCTTCCCGCTGCCGCGGCTGCGCGTCGCCGACCGCGGCCTGCGCGAGGGCATGCTGGTCGAGATGATGCGCGAGGACGGCGCGCTGCGGGCATGCTAGACGCTTTCTTCGCCTCTCCCCGCCTGCGGGGAGAGGCCGGATCGCATGAAATGCGATCCGGGTGAGGGGGACTCTCCACGAACTCATCTCTCACCATCGCTGAGGCAGCCCCTCACGCATTTTTTAGGAACGGCGGCCGAAAGGCCGCCTATGCCCTCTCCCCGTAAGAGCGGGGCGAGGGAGAAGAGAAGGTCATGGCGAAAGACACCACCGGGCGGCTGCACGTCACGGTCAAGAGCGGCGGCAAGCGAAAGCTGTCGTCAAAACTCTGGCTCGAGCGCCAGCTCAACGATCCCTACGTCGCCAAGGCCAAGGCGATGGGCTATCGCTCGCGCGCGGCGTTCAAGCTGCTCGAGATCGACGACAAGTACCGCATGCTCAAGCCGGGCATGACGGTGGTCGACCTCGGCGCCGCGCCCGGCGGCTGGAGCCAGATCGCGGCGAAACGCACGGGAGCAGCCGACGGCAAGGGCAAGGTGGTCGCGATCGATCTCCTGGAGATGGGCGAGATCCCCGGCGTCACCTTCGCGCAGCTCGACTTCCTCGATCATGACGCGCCGGAAAAGCTGATCGCGATGATGGGCGGCCGCGCCGACATCGTGATGTCCGACATGGCCGCCAACACCACCGGCCACCGCAAGACCGACCAGCTCCGCATCATCGGCCTGGTCGAGACCGCCGCCCACTTCGCCTGCGAGGTGCTCAATCCCGGCGGCGCGTTCCTGGCAAAGGTGTTCCAGAGCGGCGCCGACGCCGAACTGCTGGCGCAGCTCAAGCGCGATTTTGCCACGGTGCGTCACGTCAAGCCGGCGGCCAGCCGGCAGGATTCGTCGGAGCGCTACGTGCTGGCGACGGGATTTCGCGGACAGCCCGGCAGAGGCTAGCCGCCGCGCCGCCCGGCGACGTGTGTCGCTCTGAAACCGTTGGAACTCTTGCCCTTACGGCGTATTCTACTCTCTCGGTGCGGTCTGTCCGTTGCGTAGCGCAGCCCGGCGCCCCCCGACTGGTTTGCGCAGTGAGCCGTGCCTCACGGAGTTTCCCCGTGATGGAGCGCAGGTCGAACATAGGCAATCGTCTCCTGGCGGCCTTGTCGCCCGCCGATTTCCAGCTGCTTGTGCCCCATCTGCGCAGGATATCGCTCGAGCGTGACGTCGTGCTGGTGCGGTCGGGTGATCCCGTCCAGCAGATCTATTTCCCCTGCACGGCATTGATCGCGTTCGTCATGGACATGCCGAACGGGCAGTCGGTCGCGACGACGATGGTCGGCAATGAGGGGGCGGTAGGCGTGTTGTCGACACTCGGGTCAAGACGCTCCCCGATGACGGCGGTGGTTCGCGTAGCCGGGACGACCTGGCAGATCTCGCCGGCGCGATTTCATGCCGCGCTCACCCACTGCCGCGCACTTGAGGATGCGGTCCAGCTCCATATGCGGTCGCTTTTGGTGCAGTTCCAACACATCGCCGCGTGCAATGCGCTGCACTCGGTGGAGGCTCGCCTGGCCCGCTGGCTTTTGCAGGTTCACGATCAGGTCGGTTACGACACGCTCCCGCTGACGCAGGACACGCTATCGGAATTGCTGGGCGTGCGGCGCACGACCGTGACCCATGTCGTGTCCAAGCTTCGCGGATCGGGGGCGATCCGATCAAACCGCCGGAGCTCGATCGAGGTCGACAGGGGACGGCTCGAGGCTGCCGTCTGCGAGTGCTACGAGATCATGCGGGAGCAGGATCGATCGCATCGTTTCGGCCGAAGGGATGAGACAGTCCGGTCGTGGCGCGCCGGCGCATGGACCGGCGCGTTCCCACGGGCACGCCTGGAGCAATGGTAATAAGGCTGGAGCCCGTATCGCAGGCGAGCGAACAAGTCGCCATTGAAGTCAGGGTCAGGTTCGGGCGCTGTCGTCAGCCTGCCTTGCGCATCGCTTCGGGTTCGTCAACCCAGGCGTCCCGGGCGAACCACTCGTGGGTGATACGACAGGTCGTGCAGTAGGTGCGCGAGAAGAACACCGCACTGCATTGGAATGTCTCGCGGTCAGTATTCATACCGGTTGTGATCGCGCGTCCCGTCCGCGGGCACTTGATCATGATCACGCCCATCTCGCTCCTCCGCAATGTCAGATTGTCGAACCCGCGCGCCGTCGGCCGGAGTGCGTCCCTTCTCAACGGAAACGCTTGGCTTCCAGCCGAATGTCGGGGCGGGGGCGGCTCAGGACAGGGTCTGCAGCGCCCTTGCAAAGCCCTTCTTGAGGGGCTCGGAGCCTTCTGTCGTGACCTTCTTCGCGAGGTCCCAAAGCTCCTTGCTCTGCGTGGCGGTGATCTCGAAATTCTTGCGGCCGTGGTCGGCCGAAAGCTGGATCGCTTCCGACAGCGACTTGGTGCTGATGAGATTGGTCATCAATGCGAGAGCCGAGCTGGTATTGGTGTTCGATATCTCGATCAGTTTGGCCGCGTAATCCGCAGCGCCCTTGGCATTGATTGCGTATGCCTCCTTGAGCAGGAGGGCGATCTCCGACGACGCCTCCTTCACCTTGTCGATCTGTTGCCTGGCCCGTGTCGCGTTTTGCTCCGCGGCGCCCTGGAACGCTTCGGGCAGGGCGAACAGGGGCAGATTGAAGCCGTCGGCTTTCGGATTTTCGTTCACTTCCGTCGTATGCGCATCACTCACTGGCTCTGATCCCTTCAGAAAAGGCTAAATTGGCAAGGGCTAAATTGGCAAGGCCCGGCCCTTCCATGGCGAGGACGCCATGGAAGGGAGCCCGGAGCGTTTCCTCCGTGTGATTTTCTGCTGATGCGGGATCACTGCGTGCCCGCCTGAGCCGGACTATGCCGGATCGGGGGCGGAGCTTCCGTTCGCTTTCTGACTCTCGCGAAGATTTTTTGCCGTGGCGATCGGCCGCGGTCGTGCCGCCGGTATCGCCCGTGATCGCCCCCGGAAAGATGGCGGCCCGGCACCGGCCTGACCGGGCCGCGCGGGACAAGGCCTTGATCGACTACCCCAGCCGCTGATCCCTTGCGTTCTGGGTGTCCTCGGTCGCTGCCTTGACGGCGTCAGTGGCGGCGCGCTTCTCGGCGCCCTTGCGGCTCGAAATGTCGATCGCCTTGCGACCGGCGATCTCGTTGCCGGCATCGGCAGGCATTTGCCAGAAGAACCAGGCCGAGGCTGCCGAGATCAGCGACACCACGATGAAGGCCGGCCCGAACACGTCGGCGGTGAGCTCGGTCTGGTGATGCAACGCCAGCGTCGTTTCGACCGAGAAGGCGCCGACCGCGACGCCGGCGGACACCGCGAGCTGCTGGTTGACGCTGACCAGGGTGGTGGCGCGGCTCATCTGCGGCGCCTCGACCTCGGCATAGGCCACGGTGTTGATCGCGGTGAACTGCAGCGAGCGGAAGAAACCGCCGACCACCAGGATGGTGAAGATCAGCATCAGCGGCGTCGAGATCGTGAACAGGGCGCAGGCGGCGAGGAAGGCAGCGCTGACCACCGCATTGACCGTCATCATGTTGCGGAAACCGAAGGCCTTGATGATGCGCGCCGCCAGCGTCTTCATGCCCATGGCGCCGACCGCGGAGGCAAAGGTCACCAAACCCGACTGGAACGGCGACAGGCCGAAGCCGACCTGCATCAACAGCGGCAGCAGGAACGGCAGCGCGCCGATGCCGAGGCGGAACATGAAGCCGCCGACGATCGAGGCGCGCATCGTCGGCAGCCGCAGCAGCGAAAAATCCAGCACCGGTGAGCCGGTGCGCTTCGCGTGAATGACATAGAGCGTCATCGAGACCGTGCCGACCCCGACGAGGGCGGCGACGATCGGCCAGGGCAAGAGGTTGAGCCCGGCGACCGAAAGCCCGAAGGCGATGCCGGCAAGCCCGATACCGGCCAGCACCAGGCCATAGAGATCGAAGCGCTCGGGATCGACGCTCTTGATCGGGTCGATGTATTTCAGCGCCAGGAAGATGCCGAGCAGCCCGATCGGGATGTTGATCAGGAAGATCCAGTGCCAGGAGAAATAGGTGGTGATGAAGCCGCCGAGCGGCGGCCCGATCACCGGGCCGATCAGCGCCGGCACCGTCACCCAGGCCATCGCGTTGACCAGCGCGCTCTTGTCGACCGAGCGCAGCAGCACCAGCCGCCCGACCGGCGTCATCATCGCCCCGCCGAGGCCCTGCAGGATGCGGGCGAACACGAAATCGGTCACCGAGCCAGACAGCGCGCACCCGATCGAGCCCAGCATGAACACGCCGACCGCGCCGGCGAACACGATCCGCGCGCCGAATCGATCAGCGGTCCAGCCGCTCGCCGGGATGAACACCGCGAGCGACAGCAGGTAGGACGTGATCGCCAGCTTCAGCGTCAGTGGGCTGGTGCCGATGTCGGCGGCGATCGCGGGCAACGAGGTCGCGATCACCGTGGAGTCCATGTTCTCCATGAAAAGAGCTGTGGCCACGATGAGCGGGATCAGGCGTTCTTTGTTCATCGAAATGGGACGCCTGTGCTGAAAAGGGCGGGCGAGGGGGCCATATCATCCTGCCGCCAGCCATGCCATTGCGGAACCGGGCAAACCACCTAGATCCAGCGTGACGCTGGTATGCATCCCCCGGCGTAAAGAGGTGTGCATTGATCTACGTGCTTGCTGTCCTGCTGCCGCCGATCGGGCTGCTCCTGAACGGACAGCCGTTTTCGGCCATCTTCAATCTGGTCCTGATCGTGTTTTGCGCGATTTTCGGGCTGTTTTTCCACGTGTTGCTGCTGGTGCCCTCGGCCCATGCGGTGATCGCGGTCCATATGAAGCGCGAGGACCGGCGCCACCGGGAGGTGGTCGAGGCGATCCGCCGGCACGGGCGGCCGCAAGGCTACCGCTAAAGGGGCTACCGGGCGCCAAGCCTCGGGCGCCGTAAAAAGCCTGTGCATGGCTGGCAAACACTTTGATTCGTCATGCCGCCATGCTATCGACCGGCGTCAACCCCATCGATGGGCACCGATTCCCCGGTGACGCTGCCAGCGTCGCCGCCGGAGACGTTCATCGTCAGATTTGCAAGCGGCTGAGGCCGCCGAAAGGAGTTGGCAATGGCCACGGGATTTCCGGCTATCCGCGAAGCTTTTACGTTCGACGATGTGCTTCTGAAGCCCGGTCTGTCTGACGTTCTCCCCTCCGAAGTCGACATTCGCTCGCGCGTCACCCGCGCCATCCCGCTCAACATCCCGATCATGGCCTCGGCCATGGACACGGTCACCGAAGCGCGCATGGCGATCGCGATGGCGCAGGCCGGCGGCCTCGGCGTCATCCACCGCAACTTCGATCCCGACGGCCAGGCCGCGCAGGTGCGGCAGGTCAAGAAGTTCGAATCCGGCATGGTGGTTAACCCGCTGACCATCGGCCCCGACGCCACGCTGGCGGACGCGCTGGCGCTGATGAAGGACCATGGCATCTCCGGCATTCCGGTCGTCACCGGCGCCGAGAAGAACGTGCCGGGCAAGCTGGTCGGCATCCTGACCAACCGCGACGTGCGCTTTGCCAGCGATCCCCGGCAGAAGGTCCGGGAGTTGATGACGCATGAGAAGCTCGTCACGGTGCGCGAGAGCGTCAGCCAGGACGAGGCGAAGCGGATGCTGCACCAGCATCGCATCGAGAAGCTGCTGGTGGTCGACGACCAGTATCGCTGCGTCGGCCTGATCACCGTGAAGGACATCGAGAAGGCGGTGGCGCATCCGCTCGCCTGCAAGGACGAGCATGGCCGTCTCCGTGTTGCCGCCGCCACCACGGTCGGCGAGACCGGCTATGAGCGCACCGAGCGGCTGATCGATGCCGGCGTCGACGTCGTCGTGGTCGACACCGCGCATGGCCATTCCCAGCACGTGCTCAACGCCGTCGACCGCATCAAGCGGCTCTCCAACTCCGTGCAAGTGGTGGCCGGCAATGTCGCGACCGAGGACGGCGCGCAGGCCCTGATCGATGCCGGCGCCGACTGCATCAAGGTCGGCATCGGGCCCGGCTCGATCTGCACCACCCGCATCGTTGCCGGCGTCGGCGTGCCGCAGCTCACCGCGATCATGGATGCGGTGGCGGCCGCCAAGAAGGCCGGTGTGCCCGTGATCGCCGATGGCGGCATCAAATATTCCGGTGATCTCGCCAAGGCGCTTGCCGCCGGCGCCGACATCGCGATGGTCGGCTCGCTGCTCGCCGGCACCGACGAGACGCCGGGCGAGGTGTTCCTGTGGCAGGGCCGCTCCTACAAGGCCTATCGCGGCATGGGTTCGGTCGGCGCGATGGCGCGGGGATCTGCCGACCGCTACTTCCAGCAGGACATCAAGGACACGCTGAAGCTCGTCCCCGAAGGCATCGAGGGCCAGGTGCCCTACAAGGGCCCGGTCGCCAACGTCATGCACCAACTCGCCGGCGGCCTCCGTGCGGCGATGGGCTACGTCGGCGCCCGCAACATCGCCGACTTCCACGCCAAGGCGCAGTTCGTCCGCATCACCGGCGCCGGCCTGCGCGAGAGCCACGTCCACGACGTGACCATCACGCGGGAAGCCCCGAACTATCCGGGCGGGGTGTAAGACTCTCCACGTCATTCCGGGGCGCGAAGCGAACTATGGCGCGCAATTGCGCGCCTGAGAATCTCGAGATTCCGGGTTCTCGCTGCGCGAGCCCCGGAATGACGTGCGTTGCGCTTCGGCATGACGGTCGTCATTTCAAACAGAATTTCAAACGCTGCATCTGAACGAGCAAATCCATCTCCCTTGCAGGGAGCTGGATTGCATGACTACGTTTGCGCCACGTAACCAATCGTTTCGGAGGAAAAAGCATGTCCCAAGGAAAGCGCATCGTTCTCGCCTCACGCCCGCAGGGCGAGCCAACCGCGGCCAACTTCAGGCTCGAGGACTACACGCCGCCGACGCCGGGTGCGGGCGAGGTCCTGCTCCGCACCATCTGGCTGTCGCTCGATCCCTATATGCGCGGCCGCATGAATGATGGTCCGTCCTACGCCGCGCCGGTCCCCGTGGGGGGCGTCATGGAGGCGGGCACCGTCAGCGAGGTGATCGCCTCGAACAACCCGGGCTTTGCCAAGGGCGACATCGTGCTGTCGCGCGCGGGCTGGCAGACGCATGCGCTGTCCAACGGCCAGGGCCTCGCCAAGATCGATCCCAAAATCGCGCCGATCTCCACGGCCGTCGGTGTGCTCGGCATGCCCGGTATGACCGCCTATACGGGCCTGCTCGAGATCGGCAAGCCGAAGCCGGGCGAGACCGTGGTCGTTGCCGGCGCGTCCGGCGCGGTCGGATCGGCGGTTGGCCAGATCGCAAAGATCAAGGGCGCGCGTGCGGTCGGCATCGCGGGTGGCAAGGACAAATGCGACTATGTGAAGAATGAGCTCGGTTTCGATGCCTGCCTGGACCATCGCGATCCGGATTTGGCGGCCAAGCTGAAGGAGGCGTGCCCGAAGGGCATCGACGTCTATTTCGAGAATGTCGGTGGTCCCGTGTTCGAGGCGGTCTACCCGCAGCTCAATGCATTCGCTCGCGTGCCGGTGTGCGGCCTGATCGCGCATTACAACGACAGGGAAGCAAGGGCACCGAAATGGGCCTCGACGATCATGTTCGCGATCCTGACCAAGCGGCTGACCTTCCGCGGCTTCATCGTCAGCGATTTTGCCGCCATGCATGGCGACTTCCTGCGCGACATGTCGCAATGGGTCCGCGAGGGCAAGGTCAAGTACAAGGAGTTCGTGACCGAGGGGCTGGACAGCGCTCCGGAGGCCTTCATGGGTCTGCTCAAGGGTGCCAATTTCGGCAAGCAGCTGGTCCGGGTCGGGCCGGACAAGGCCTGAGCGGAGAAGCGGGAGCCCCGCTCCGGTTGCATCGGAGCGGGGCGCAGGGTCCTATTCCGCGCAGAATCGTATCAAAAACGCCACAATCGGCGGGATTTGGGGGCTTTTCGCCCCCATTTGCTTGACCGGGGACCCGCAGCAGTTGAATCAATATGGCTATATTTCAGGTGTAGCCATGATTTTTGAGCTTGTTGTTTGCGGGGTTATCCTGCTCGCTGTCGGTTATTGGGCGACGATGTTCGTCATGGGCCGGCGCGACGACGTTTTACACGGAAAGTTCGTTGAGGAGCGGCCCGACATCGAGCGGGCGCGTGCGATGCCGCCGGTGCCTCCCGCACGGCCGGCGGCGCCGGCAGCGCAGCCCGGCGCGGACTCGCTGCAGACACTGCTCGCCGTCATCAAGCGGGATCTGCACGACGCGGCGCGGTAGCTGACCGCTCACGCCGTCCGAGCCGGCGTTTACCGCTCTATCCACGTCATTGCGAGCCAACGGGTCGCGCGAACGCGCGCCCGATGACAGGCTCCGCGAAGCAATCCATGGATCAGCATATGCGGACGGATGGATTGCTTCGCTTCGCTCGCAATGACGGCAGGGGCGTTTGGGCCTTCTTAGGACTGCAGTTGGGCGATCAGCGTGTCGAGGTCGATGTCGGCCTGACCCTTGGCCTTGACGTGGCGCACCTCAAAATTGTCGGGCCGGAAGCGGTATTCGACCAGGCCGGTCTCCTTGACGCCGATCCGCTCCTGCCGCGCGTCCGAGATGATGAAGCCGGCCGACGGCGCCCAGATCTGCCTGACATGCGCAAACGTGTAGTCGCGGCGCTGATGCACATGGCCGCTGCCGACCAGCCGCAGATCGACCTTGCCGAACATCTCGATCAGTCGCTGCCGCGCCGGCTGTGGCACGAAACGGATCGCGGTCTCCACGCGCTCAGGATCCGCGGGCAGGTCGAGATAGAGCGGCTTATGCAGGAACAGCGCGACCGGCTTGCCGCCGACCTTGCCGAGCTGCTCGGCGAGCCAGTCGAACTGCTCGGCCTCGCGGTCGAGACCGGTGTTCATGATCAGCGAATTGAGGCCGATGAAGTACCAGCCGGCGGCGTCGAACTGCCAGCGGTCCTCGCCGATCACGGACGTGAACGCGTTGCAGGTCTCGGCGGTGGGCAGCTGCGACGGCGCCGGGCCGACCGCGGTCGGGTTGTCGCCGATGTCGTGATTGCCGGGCAAATAGCGGCAGTCGACCGGCAGCGCAGCGTGCTGCTCTTTGGCGAAGACGAGATCGGCGCGGCTGGTCGGCCCGTCCCAGGCGACGTCGCCGGTGTTGAGCACGAGGTCGGGCCGCGTCGCGTCAATGTGCTCGGCGACGCGGTGGAAGTTGTCGGTGAGGATCTTAAGACGGTGGGCGAGGTGGGTGTCGGAGATCTGCGTCAGGCGAAATTCGGTCATGCGTCGATCCTTTCCGCCGGATCATAGGCCGGGCGAGAAGTCGGAACGATGACGATTCCGCCGTCGCAATTCGCTGCGTTGTTTGAGGTCTTGTTTGAAGTCCTGTTCGATCGCACCTACAGGGACTGAAACCGTCCTCATTCCTGTGAGTTGGCCAACCGAGCTTGGATCATGGTTCAACGAGCTCGGCAGGCTGTTGATTGCCAGGATCGGGCCTGAACGCTAGAGCAGATTCTGATCAGACGCGATCATAGCCGGCAGCGGCGAAGAAGTTCAGACACTCTTGGGCGGTGAAGGCGGCCAAGGCGAGGGCGATAGCGTTGACCAAAGCCTCGATAGATCTGGCGGCCGCCTTTCGAAGGGCGGCTTTGAGCTTGGCGAAGGCCATTTCGATCGGATTGAGGTCGGGCGAATAAGGCGGCAGATAGAGGAGCCGAGCGCCCGCTGCATCGATTGCGATGCCGACCTCGGCCCGCTTGTGTGCTGCGAGATTGTCCATCACCACGATGTCGCCGGGCCTGAGTGTCGGCACGAGGACTTGCGTCACGTAAGCCTCGAACGCCGAACCATCCATGGGGCCATCGAGGACCATCGGCGCCGTCATGCCAGTCGCCCTGAGCGCGCCGACGAAGGTCGTCGTCTTCCAATGACCATGCGGGAGCGCTGCAACACAGCGCTGGCCGTACGGCGAACGGCCATAGAGCCGCGCCATCTTGGTCGAGGCTCCGGTCTCGTCGATGAACACCAACCGGTGGATGTCGATCTCAGGCTGGGATGCCTTCCACGCCGCGCGTTCAGCGGCGACGTCCGGCCGATCCTGCTCGCTGGCGTGCGATGTTTTTTTTGAACGTGATGTTGCGGCGATCGAAGAACCGCCAGACCACGCTCGGCGCGAAACGCTCGCCGTGGACTTTGAAGAGATGATCGGCGATCTCGGCCAGCGTCATGTCAGGCGTAGCCTCGACCAGGGAGAGGATCTCTGCAGCATGCCCCTCGATCCGAGCCGAACGCCGGTCGCCACCCTGCGCTCCCGCCTCACAGGCGCCGGTGCTTCGCCACTCGCTGACCAGTTCGATCGCTGTCGACGGCGCCACGCCGAACCGGCCGGCGGCGCCCCGACAGCTCATGCCTTCATCTTCCACGGCCCGAACAATGCGAAGGCGAAGATCCGGCGAGAGGGGTTTAGCCATGGGGGCTGGCCTCCATCACCAGCCCTCAGGGTGAATCACGATTTGCCCCGGAAGGGAATCCCTTTCGATTCCGCCAGATCGGAAAATGCTCTAGAGCGTTTTCCAGCGAAGTGGATACCGGTTCGCGTGAAGAAAACGCGTCAAAACAAGAATCTAGAGCTCCGTTCCGATTCCATCGGAACGGAAATAGCTCTAAGAGGCCCTCGTGCGCCCAACCGAAAGAGATCGATGACCCCTGCTGCCCGGCTCTCCGCCGCAATCGACCTGATCACGACCATCGACGCCCAGCGGATTCCCGCCGCCAAGGCGCTGAAGGAATGGGGCACCGCGCACCGCTATGCCGGTTCCGGCGATCGCGCCGCGATCTCCGGCCTGATCTGGGACGTGCTGCGCCGGCAATCCTCCGCCGCCTACCTGATGGACGACGACAGCGCCCGCGCGCGGCTGCTCGGCATGCTCAAGCTCGAGCGCGGCATGGACCTCGCCACCATCGCCGCGCTGTGCGACGGCAGCCGGTTTGCGCCGGATCCGCTGAGCACGGCCGAGGAGGCCGCGCTGAGCTCGCGCTCGCTCGCCGACGCGCCGGCCGCCGTCGCCGGCGACTATCCGGAATGGCTCGATCCGTATCTGGCAAAGGTGTTCGGCGACGACCGCGCGGCCGAGGCGACCGCGATGGCGAGCCGCGCGCCGCTCGACCTGCGGGTCAACACGCTGAAGGGCAAGCGCGAGAAGATCCTGCCGCGGCTTTCGCATCTCGGCGCCGTCGAGACGCCGTGGTCGCCGCTCGGCCTGCGCATCGCGCTCGGTGCCGATGCGCGCAATCCCGGCATCAATGCCGAGGAGGATTTCATCAAGGGCGCGATCGAGGTGCAGGACGAAGGCTCGCAGCTCGCCGCGCTGTTCTCGGCGGCAAAACCCGGCGAGCAGGTGATCGACCTCTGCGCCGGCGCCGGCGGCAAGACGCTGGCGATCGCGGCCATGATGGGCGGCAAGGGCCGGCTGATCGCAACCGATCACGACAAGCGCCAGCTCGCGCCGATCCATGAGCGGCTGTCGCGCGCCGGCGTGCACAATTGCGAGGTCCGCACCCCGCGCGGCGAGGCCGACGTGCTCTCCGACATCAAGGCCTCCGCCGATCTCGTGCTGATCGACGCGCCCTGCACCGGCACCGGCACCTGGCGCCGCAACCCCGACGCCAAATGGCGCATGCGCCCCGGCGCGCTCGAGGTGCGGCTGAAGGATCAGGCTGAGGTGCTGGCGCGCGCCGCGCCGCTGGTGAAGGCGGGCGGCCGGATCGCCTACATCACCTGCTCGGTGCTGGCTGAGGAGAACGGCGAGCAGGTGCGGGCGTTCGTGGCAAAACATCCGGAGTTCTCGGTGCAGCCGCCGGAAGAGACCGCGAGCGTGCTGTGGGACAAGGCCGAGGCCTTTGCCGACGCAGCACTGCAGTCCGACGAGGGCTGGCTGATGACGCCACGGCGCACCGGAACGGATGGATTCTTCGTCTCGGTGCTGAAGAAGGCGTAATGCTTTCACCGCGTCATTGCGAGCGCAGCTTCGTAGGGTGGGTTAGCGCAGCGTAACCCACCATCCATCTTTCTTGCGGTGAACGGTGGGTTACGCCTTCGGCTAACCCACCCTACGATCCCGCGGCCGAGCACACCGCCGCCACCCGGCTCACCGTAATGATCCACACCAGCAGCGCCGCGGCGCTGATCGCGGCGCCGAGTACGCAGACGCCGATCCATCCCGCCGCCGCGTAGACCGCCGTCGAGGAGATCGCGCCGAGCGCGCTGCCGATCGAATAGAACACCATGTAGCCGCCGATCAGCCGGCTCGACGCTTCGGGCCTCGCGGCTACGATCAGGCTCTGGTTGGTCACATGCACGGCCTGCAGTGCGAAGTCGAGCATCAGCACGCCGGCGACCAGCAGCCACAGCGAGGTGTGCAGGCAGGCGAGCGGCAGCCAGGCCGCGAGCATCAGCAACAGCGACAGCCCGGTGGTGCGCTGTCCCCAGCCGCGGTCGGCGAGCCGGCCGGAATTGCGCGCCGCCAGCGCCCCGGCGACGCCGGCGATCCCGAGCATGCCGATGGTGGTGTGCGAGAGCGCGAATGGCGGCGCCGAGAGTGGCAGCACCACCGAGGTCCAGAACACGTTGAGATTGGCAAAGATCAGCAGCGCAAACATGGCGCGCTCGCGCAGGATCGGCTCCTCGACGAACAGCATGGCGGTCGAGCGCAGCAGGCGCAGATAGGACGCCCCACGCATCGCCTGCGGCTGCCGGCGCGGCAGCACAAGCGCGAGCAGCGCCGCCATCGCCAGCATCAGCGCTGCCGATACCAGATAGACGGTGCGCCAGCCGCCGATATCGGCCAGCGTGCCCGACGCGAAGCGGGCGAGCAGGATGCCGGACACCACGCCGCTGGTTACCGTGCCAATGGTGCGGCCGCGTTCGGCCGGCGTCGCCAGCGTCGCGGCGAAGGCGACCAGCACCTGGACGACGACCGCGAGCAGCCCGACCAGCACCATGCCGGCCAGCAGCACCGCGGCGCTTGACGCCGTGCCGACGATGACGAGCGCTGCCGCCGACAACACGGTCTGGCCGACGATCAGGCGGCGGCGATCCCAGAGGTCGCCGAGCGGCACGATCAGCATCAGGCCGAGCGCATAGCCGATTTGCGTCAGCGTCACGACGATGCCGATCGCGGCCGGGGCGATGTCGAGATCCTGCGCCATCGCATCGAGCAGCGGCTGCGCGAAATAGATGTTGGCGACGCTGAGCCCGCAGGCGACCGCAAACAGCAGCACGATTGCGGGCGAAAGCCGGCCGGCGGTCGCTTCGCTGGTGGTGGCCTGTGCGGCCGCTACATGCTGGCTCGTCATCATCATTCTCCGTCTGCTATTCTGGTCTTATCATGAGACCAGTTGCATTGCGCGCTGTCTAGTCCTATTTTAAGACCAGTTCGAAATCGTGAACGAGGAGGGCGCGATGCAGCGCACCGGTTTCGCTGGGGACGACTGCCCGGTGGCGCGCGCACTGGATGCGATCGGCGACTGGTGGTCGCTGTTGATCGTGCGCGACGCGTTCGACGGCCTGCGCCGGTTCGGCGACTTTCAGAGGAATCTCGGCATCGCCAAGGGCATGCTGACGGCGCGCTTGCGCAAGCTGGTGGAACTGGGCGTGCTCGAGCAGGTCGCCGCGTCAGACGGCAGCGCCTACCAGGAATATGCGCTGACGAAGAAGGGGCACGCGCTGTTCCCCGTCGTCGTCAGCCTGCGGCAATGGGGCGAAGCCAATCTGTTCGCACGCGGCGAGCCGCATTCCGTGCTGGTCGACGCGCAAGGCGAGCGGGTCGGCCAACTGGTGCTGCCGTCAAAGGCGGGGCGGCCGCTGGCGTGGTCGGAGACCAGGGTGAGGAAGGTCGCCGCGCGCAAGCGCTGACAATGTCTGACCGTCATCCTGAGGTGCGAGCCTCTTCGGCGAGCCTCGAAGGATGCACGGCCCCGCCCGTGGCCGATTCATCCTTCGAGGCTCGCAAGAGCTCGCACCTCCAGCGACAAACGCGGAGCGTTTACGCGGGGATGACCCGATCGGTTGCGAGGCCTCGGAAATACTCAATCCACGATGAACAGCGTCGCGCCCGTCGCCGTCGACGAGCGATGCGCGGCATCGCCGAAATCGGAGACCTGGTAGCTCATGCCCGGCTTCAGCGTGAAGCGGCGGCCGTCGCGCAGCTCGGTCTCGAGCTCGCCCTGCACCACGAACAGCACATGGCCGCGATCGCACCAGTGGTCGGCGACATAGCCCGGCGAATACTCGACCATCCGCACCCGCAAATCGCCGATATTGAGCGTGCGCCACAGCGCCTGGCCAGTGTCGCCAGGATGCACCGTCGGCTCGATCCGGCTCCAGTCGGTGACGGTGAATGGCAGGGCAGGGATTTTCATGCTGGGGATCCTGAGATTTGCTTACCCTACCGCCCATCCGCCGTCATTGCGAGGAGCGATAGCGACGAAGCAATCCATCGCTCCACACAGGCGGTGAAATGGATTGCTTCCGCCTTCGCCAAGGCTTCGGCGGACACGTCGCTTCGCTCGCAATGACGGGGAGGGATCTGGGCCTCACACCACCAGATGGTTCGCCGAGCCCTGCACGATCTTGCCCGCCGCATCGAGCCGCAGATACTCACAGATCTTCTTGCCGCGTTCGTTCTGATAGAACACGACGACGCTGTCCGGCGAGACGTAGAGGTCGATCAGCTCGAAATGCAGCCCCGGCAGCTTTGCCAGCGCGGTGCCCCAATAGGCGCGCAGCTGGTCCTTGCCGCGCACCGTGCCTGACGCCCCGAAGCCGAGCGCGGGAATGCGGTCCGAGGTCATCTCGGCATCCTCGGCATAGAGCGTCAGCACCCGCTCGAGATCGCGCGCGTTCCAGGCGGCGATCCAGTCGCGACCGAGCGCCGCCAGCAGCGCCGGTTCGTGGTGGTCTGGCATGGGTTTCCTCCGTAATTGCTCTTGACCAAATTAGGTCAATAATACTGACATATATGGATTTGTCCATGCCCAAAGAAGCATGTGGGCGCAGAGCCGGGCGCGGTTGCGGGGGCGGGCGTAGCAGCGTATTTGCTTGCCATGACAGCCGCACCGAAAAACCTGGAGTCGACGCCCCCTGTGGCCTCGGCGCATGACAAGATTCTGATTGTCGATTTCGGCAGTCAGGTGACGCAACTGATCGCCCGCCGCGTCCGCGAGATGGGCGTCTATTCCGAGATCGTGCCGTTCCAGAAGGCGGAGGCCGCCTTCAACGAGATGAAGCCGAAGGCGGTGATCCTCTCCGGCGGCCCGGAATCGGTGCATGAGACCGGCTCGCCGCGCGCGCCGCAGCTGATCTTCGAGTCCGGCGTTCCCGTGCTCGGCATCTGCTACGGCCAGATGACGCTGGCGGCACAGCTCGGCGGCGAGGTCGAGGGCGGCCATCATCGCGAATTCGGCCGCGCCGATGTCGAGGTGAAGACGAACAGCGCGCTGTTCGACGGCGTCTGGGGTTTTGGCGAAAAGCACCAGGTGTGGATGAGCCACGGCGACCGCATCACAAAAATGCCGCCCGGCTTCACGGTGGCCGGCACCTCGCCGAACGCGCCGTTCGCGATCATCCAGGACGAGACGCGCAGATATTACGGCCTGATGTTCCACCCCGAGGTGGTGCACACGCCCGACGGCGCAAAACTGATTCGCAATTTCGTGCGCAAGATCGCCGGCCTGACCGGCGACTGGACCATGCGTGCCTTCCGCGAGGAGGCGATCGAAAAAATCCGCGCCCAGGTCGGCAAGGGCAAGGTGATCTGCGGTCTCTCCGGCGGCGTGGACTCGGCGGTGGCCGCGGTGCTGATCCATGAAGCGATCGGCGACCAGCTCACCTGCGTGTTCGTCGATCACGGCCTGCTGCGGCTCGACGAGGCCAAAACCGTCGTCGACCTGTTTCGCAACCACTACAACATCCCGCTGGTCCACGTCGACGCGTCGAAACAATTCCTCGGCGAGCTCGAAGGCGTCACCGACCCCGAGGTGAAGCGCAAGACCATCGGCCGACTCTTCATCGACGTGTTCGAGGCGGAAGCCAAGAAGATCGGCGGCGCAGAATTTTTGGCGCAAGGCACGCTCTATCCCGACGTGATCGAGAGCGTCTCCTTCACCGGCGGCCCGTCGGTGACCATCAAGTCGCACCACAATGTCGGCGGCCTGCCTGATCGCATGAACATGAAGCTGGTCGAACCCTTGCGCGAACTGTTCAAGGACGAGGTGCGCGTGCTCGGCCGCGAGCTCGGCCTGCCCGAAGTCTTTGTCGGCCGCCACCCGTTCCCGGGCCCCGGCCTCGCCATCCGCTGCCCCGGTGACATCACCCGCGAAAAACTCGACATCCTCCGCAACGCGGATGCCGTCTACATCGACCAGATCCGCAAGCACGGCCTCTACGACGCGATCTGGCAGGCCTTTGCCGTGCTGCTGCCGGTCAAAACCGTCGGCGTGATGGGCGACGGCCGCACCTACGAATACGTCGTCGGCCTGCGCGCCGTCACCTCCACCGACGGCATGACCGCCGACTTCTACCAGTTCGACATGAAGTTTTTAGGCGAGACCGCCACGCGCATCATCAACGAGGTGAAGGGCGTGAACCGGGTGGTGTACGACGTGACCAGCAAGCCGCCGGGGACGATTGAGTGGGAGTGAGGTCGCTTGGAAAGACCAAGCGCCTGATAAGTCCTTGGAGCATTGTCACGAAGGCCAAATAGATCAGGAAGTCCGGGCCGAAGAAGTTATGGGATTTGGGGTATTCATTCATCGGTCGGACTCGATCTACGAGGATAGTCCTGCGGAAAAGTATCAATTCCCCAGCCAGTATTTGCGCCGCGTCGAGGCCTGTATTGGCGACTGGATTGTCTACTACGAGCCAAGCAAAGTGACTGAGACAAAAGGTTACTTTGCTATCGCAAAGGTGAGCCAAGTTATCCCAGACCCCGGCATCTCCGGGATGTATCTCGCGCTGATCGAGCCTGGAAGCTATCTCGATTTCGCAAATCCCGTCCCCTTCAACAGTGCCACGGGACCAGTAGAGCGGGGTGTTCTCAATGACCAGGGACGCATTTCCGGACGGGCTCAGTCGGCGGTTCGTCCACTCTCGCCTGAAGACTTCGCTAGGATTGTCAAACTAGGCTTCGAGGAAGAAACGCCTCTGTTGCCTCGTTCCGACAATGACGTCCTGTCTCTCGATATTGGCGAAGGAGCACAAGCGCCCTTCATACACGACCAAGAACGAGACCGCGTAAGCGTGACGATGTCGAGGATTATGCGCGACCAGGTTTTTCGTCGTGTCGTGCTCCGTGCCTACGAGGAACGCTGCGCCATCACTGGGCTCAGACTCATTAATGGCAAAGGACGAGCGGAAGTCGCTGCTGCACATATTCAACCAGTGGAAGCGAACGGGCCGGATATCGTCAGCAATGGCCTGGCGCTTTCGGGCACGGCACACTGGATGTTTGATCGCGGTCTCATTGGCTTGGCCGATGATTTGGAGATATTGATCTCGCGCCAGACGAACGACCCTGAGGGAATACGGTCGATCATCAACAAGTCGGGTCGCGCGCTTGGACCGCACCGTTTGTCGGATCGTCCGCACCCACACTTCCTAAAGTGGCACCGCGAGAACTGCTTCAAGCAATAGGAAGCGTAGCCCGGATGAGCGACGCGATATCCGGGACCGGCCTGTGCGCGCATCGCAACCGGCCCCGCATGTCGCTGCGCTCATGCGGGCTGCTCGTCTCTCGGGCCCAATCACACGCTCGTAGATCGACTACTGCTCCTTCTTGAACAAATCCTGGAAGATCAGTGGGCCCCACACGCGGCCGCGTGCGTGCACCAGTGCGCCACCCTCGTTGAGCTTTCCCAGCTTGACGGGTGCGAACCCGAGTTGTTTGGCCAGGGCCGCCACGGGAGTGGTCGCGTCCTCGTCGTCACTCGAGAGAAAGACGACCCGGTGGCCACCGTCGACGATCGGATCGGCGGCGAGTTTGGCCGCGATCAGGTGATTGAAGCCTTTCACGAGCCTGGCGCCGGTGAACGTCTTGGCGACGAAGGCGGACGACAAAAGACCGTCCAGCTCCTCAAGGGGGACTTGCGCGTTCATCGCGTCGATCACCGTCTTGCCTTTCCAGCTCGGCAGGGCCTTCGCAACCTCGCGATGCTCGCCGAACGGGACCGCGAGGATGATCGTGTCGGCCTCGAGTGCATCCCGCAGCGACTTGGCGATGACCGTGGGTCCAATCGCGCGAGCCTGCGGCGCCAACGCCTCGGGCGGCCGGCGGCTCGCCACGGTCACGTCGATGTTCTTGCGGGCGAAGGCGTGGGCGAGGGCCTGGCCCACCTTACCGAATCCTACAATCGCATAGCTCATGATGTTTCTCCGATCCCGTGTTGATATTGATTGCTCGATCTTTCAGATCGCCGAGAAGCCGCCGTCGACGGACAAGTCCACCCCATTCACGAAGCTCGAATCGTCCGAAGCAAGAAACAGCGCGGCCGCCGCGATTTCCTCGGGACGACCCATCTTTCCCCGCGGGATCAACGACTCGAACATCCGCTTCCCCTCCTCGGTGAGAACCTGGTCCTGCATCGGCGTGGCGATCGGCCCCGGACTCAGCACGTTCACCCGGATATTCCTGCCCTTCAGCTCGTTGAGCCATCCGCGCGCGAATGCGTGCAACGCCGCCTTGCTCGCCGCATACACGCTGTAACCAGGAAAACCCTTCACCGAAGCAACCGACCCCGTCATGAAGATCGATCCGCCATCGTTGAACAGCGGCAATGCCTTCTGGACCGTGAACAGCGTGCCGCGCGTATTCAGGCCGAAGGTCGCATCGAAGTGCTGCTCGGTAATCTCGCCCAGTGGGAGGGCTTCGCCCGTGCCGGCGCTCGCGTACAGGACGTCGATATTGCCTTTTTCCCGCTTGACCGTGTCAAACAGACGGTCGAGGTCGTCGAGATTGGCCGCGTCGCCGCGCACGCCGGTCACGCTCCGGCCAATCAGCCTGACGGCCTCGTCGAGCGCCTGCTGCCTGCGGCCCATGATGAAAACATAGGCGCCTTCTTCAACGAACCGCTTGGCGCTCGCCAGCGCCATGCCGCTCGATCCACCCGTGATGACTGCAATCTTACCCGCAAGCTTTCCCATGACTTCTCCTTTCAGGCTCCGTCTTTGGCTCGTCCGGGGAGGCCCCGAGAACCTGAACCTCGAAGTAGGCCCGCCGGCGTCAGGCGTTGAGTGCGGAAGCGCGCACATCGGTGGTGCGAAATCGATCCGGCTGGACGACTGAAGCCGGCCGCGACGACGAGTGTCCGCCGTTCGGAATGACGCCGCGCTCGTCGGCAAGGGCTGTGCTGACCGCCCGTGCTACCTACATACGAAGTGCTTGCTCGATGTATTGGACAGCGGCTTTGGATGGCGCACCCCAGCGGTGCCGGATTGCACCATGATCGACTGGGATGACGTTCGATATTTTCTTGCCGTCGCGCGCGGAGGCTCGGTGCGGGCTGCCGCCGAGCGCCTCGGAGTGAATCACTCGACCGTGCTGCGACGCGTCGGCCAACTGGAGGAACGGCTTGGGGTGAACGTGTTCGAAAAGCTGCCTTCGGGCTACCGCCTGACGGCCGCGGGCGAGGAGGTCCTCGAATTCGCGGATCAGATGGAAGCCTCGTCGCACCAGCTGGAGACGCGCATCTTCGGGCGCGACCAGAGCGTGCGCGGGCTTCTGCGGGTGACGCTGGCACCGCCGCTTGCGACACACCTGCTGATGCCGGACTTCGCCGATTTCGCGCGCCTGCATCCGGACATCGAGATGGACATCTTGTCGTCCGGCGAGCTGGCAAATCTGACCAACCGGGAGGCCGACGTCGCGCTCCGCGTCGTCTACGACCGCAAAACCCTGCCGCTCAATCTTCACGGCCTGAAGGGACCGGAGGTGTTCGGCGCCGTCTACATGTCCTGCGATCGGCTCGCCGCGTGGCGTGCAGGCGCGGCTGATGCCGTCAGGTGGATCGTCATCAGCATTCATGGAATTCCGGACTGGGCCCGCGAGGTTCGCACCGCAGGGGTTCCGTTCAGGGTCACGGACGCCGAGGCGCAGATCGCCGCAGTACGGCAGGGGATCGGGATGACGACGCTGCCGTGCTTCGTCGGAGATGCCGATCCCCTGCTGGCGAGGGTGCCGGGCACCGGCCTGCACATGTACGGAACGCTCTGGCTGCTCACGCAGGGGGAGACACGCAAGACCAAGCGCGTGCGGCTTTTCACTGAGTTCGTATCCAGCAGGCTCGCCGCGTACGCGCCGCTTCTCGCGGGACTGTCCATATCGCGCGACTGACGCGCAACTCACTAAAGCGCGATGAGATTAGGTTGAATCGTCATCGCGCTTTAGCTCTTTGTTTGAGCATGATCTTTCCAGAAAACCGCTTCACACTTTTCCGGATCATGCTCTAGGCACGATGCGAACAATCGAGTGGGAGCAGGGGATCGCTCCGGAAGGAAATTGCGTCCTCCATCCCCTCAAATCGCCGGCGGGAATATTACCGATCCCTCCGACCATGTCGCGCCGTCGGGCGAGGAATAGAGCGTGATCCGGTTCGAGCTGTCGATGCACGCGAGATACAGCGTCTCGTCGAACACGGCGAGGGTAGGGGCTGCCTGGCTCGGCAAGCCCGTTGGCTGCGGTTTGATGCTCCAGAGCAGGCCGTCGCTGGACGAGGTGATCCAGACATCGTTGTCGTCGTCGAGGAACGCCAGCCAGAGCTTGTTGTTGAAGACGGCCAGCGAAGGCTGCTGCGGGCTGGCGGCCTGAGGTATGAGCGAGTTGGCGCCCCAGACCTTGCCGTCGGATGATGAGCACAGCAGCAGCTGATTGCTGCTGTTGTTTGCAACGAACGCGACCCAGAGCTTGCCGTTGAACGAGGCCAGCGCCGGTCCGGTCGACGTCGTTTGCCCGGTGACCTGCTCGTTGTCCGACCAGGTCTTGCCGTCCGCCGACGAGCAGATCAGCAGCCGATCGCTGCTGTCGTTGGAGATGAACGCCACCCACAATTTGCTGTCGAACACAGCCAAAGCGGGCCGGGCCGGGCTGGTCTGGCCGGTGTGATAGTTGCCTGCCCAGGTCGCACCGTCGGTCGACAGGCAGGTCAAGATCCGGTGATCGCCGTCGTTGGAGATGAACGCGAGGCAGAGGCCGCCGTTGAACGGCACCAGGCACGGCGCGGCGCGGCTGGTCTGCTTGACCTCGGTCGCTGCGGTCCAGTCCACCCCGTCGGTGGTGGACGCAGTGCAGATCTCATTGCTGCTGTCGTTGACGACGAACGCCAGCGACAGCTCGATCGCGTCCGAGCTCTGCTCGAACGATGCCAGCGCGGGAGCGAACTTGCTCGACAGCGGCGGTTCGAGCGGGAGTGCATTCTGCCACAGGCCCTTGGTGGGCGGATTGGTCGGAGCGTTCTTCGAGAAGTCGATAATGCCGGCGAATTCGAGGGCAAGGGCGGTCGAACCCACAATGGTCCCGAGCACCGATATGAACGGAGCCATCACGGGCGATTTGCTGGCTGCCAGCAGAATCCCCTCCACGACCTGTTGCGGGCTCAGCGGCGTGGATAACGACTGGCCCCATGTGCCCTGAAACTTCAGCCAGCCGGGATCGGCCGGCTGGTCGGGGAAGTATTGCGGGGCATCGTTGGCGACGATCACGAACGATTTCCAGTAATCCACGACCTTCCCGGCGCCGTCGGCATAGTCGACAGGGCCAAACGTCATGAAGTTGACGTCGATGGCCTTGATCCAGAATGGCCCGCCCGGTTCCGGGCGGTTCGCGTGCGAGCCCCTCGACACATAGGTGTGGGGATTGGCGCCGGTGAAGGTCACCTCGCTCGGCAGACACCACTGCTCGGTGGAATGCTGGGAGAAGCAGACCGCCACGACCTGCTGGCTGCTGTTCACCCGCACGGTGACGCATTCCCAGTCGCCAAAATGGTAGGACTGCGGCAGCGGCATCTCGCCTGGGCTGACCAGGGGCGCTTCGACCCGCAGCGTCTCCGCGCCGTTGAAATTGTAGAACAGCCAGTACTGGATATCGACCAGATTTGCCTGGCCCTGCACGGCTTTGACGTGGACGTAGGCCGTCGCGTCGGTCAGATTGCCGCCCACGAATGTGGGGGGCACCGTGGGCGGGACCGACAGGAAATCCAGCGGGCCGAACGTCTTGATGTCACTCCACTGCCACGGCGGCGGAAAGTACGGTCCGTCAAAGGCCTGATATCCGACCTGGGCGCAGAAGTCGTTGGTCGATGAGGGGAAGTTCACTTCCTGCGAGTCGAGGAACGCCCTCGGTGCGAACATCGCGACAATTTCTGTCAGAGAACCCCAAGCCATCGGACCGCTCCCCAAAGACGCTAAGTATGCGAGCCATACTGCCGATTCATGCGCGCAAAGCCACTCAACTAAAAGTGTACTATCAATGGTTGTATGTCGCGGTGATTTAGCGATTTCCGCAGGTCAATGTGTTGGCATTGCTCGAAAGCTGAACGGCAAGCGTAGCCCGGATGAGCGTAGCGATATCCGGGACCAGCCGGGCCGTCCCGCAACGCGATCCGTCCCGCGCGTCGCTTCGCTTCTGCGGCTACAGTGTTGCGGTCTTGACGATCTCGGCCCGCGCCGCTACCCATGGTCCCGCAGCCGGTCAACCCGCGCTGCCGTAGGCGTTACCGTCATCCAACGCGTCCTTGGTCGAGAGGGTCCCAGCAGGGAGATCTCGGCGGGAAAGACGCAACGGTATGCCACCCAATTCCTCCTCTGCGGGCGCTTGTCCGATCGACGTGTCCATTGTTGGCGCGGCCTGGCCGCGTCACGATGCGTGCTGTCGGCTGGCCGGCACATGCCCGCAGGCCGCCGTCGTCTTTCCGGTGATCAGATCCCGATGGAAAGGCAACACCCATGAATATGACTGGCAATACGATCCTCGTCACCGGCGGCACCAGCGGCATTGGCCGGGGGCTGGCGGAGGCATTTCACGCACGCGGCAACCGCGTCATCGTCACGGGACGGCGGCAGGCGCTGCTTGACCGCGTCACGGCGGGCCGGCCCGGGCTTGTCGGGATGCCGCTTGATCTCGACGATCCTACCGCGTTGCCGCGGCTCGCGACCGAAGTTCGCGCGCGATTCCCCGAGCTGAACGTGCTCATCGCGAATGCCGGCATCTCGCGCGCCGAGGATATGACCGCCGACGGCTGGAATGTTTCCGATGCCGCGGCGATCGTGGAGACCAACATCCTCGGCGTGCTGCGCACGACGGCGGCGTTCCTGCCGCTGCTGAAGCGGCAGCCGAAAGCGACGATCGTCGCGACCAGCTCCAACCTTGCCTTCGTGCCGCGGGCCGATTTCCCGACCTACTGTGCCAGCAAGGCGTTCCTGCACTCTTGGCTGCAATCGGTGCGGCATCAGCTCCGCAACGTTCCGATCGAGGTGCTCGAATTGGCTCCACCCTATGTGCAGACGGAGCTAACCGGCACGCAGCAGGCGTCCGACCCGCGCGCCATGCCCCTCGATGCCTATGTCGTCGAGGTGATGCAGCTTCTGGCGCGGGGCGATCACGCGCGCGGCGAGGTGCTGGTCGAACGCGACCGCGCCAGGCGAAGCGCCGAGCGCGACGGCCGCTACGAAGAGATCTTTGCGGCGATGAACCCGAGCTGACGGGAGAGCAGCACGGACGAGCCCCGCGATATCAGGGGCTCGCCCAACAGGACGTCGCAGCTTTTCTCGCATCTCGCGTTGCCTGTGCGGGCTACGACAGTCAGTGGTCAGCGGGCATTCACAGCGAGCTGCGCCGCGAACGCTCGCTGGTACGCCGGCCGCGCTTCGCCGCGGGCGAGGTAGGCGGCAAGGTTCGGATATTCGTCGAGAATGCCGGATGATCTCGACCGCAGCAGCACCGACGCCATCAGCAGATCGCCGGCGCTGAAGGCGCCGTCGAGCCATTCGGCATCGCCGAGGCGCGCGGAGAGCTGGTTCAGCCGTTCGCGGACGCGATCCATCACCAGCGGCAGGCGGTCCTTGCTCCAGGGCTTGTCGGCCTCGAAGATCCTCGCGGTGACGAGCTCGAGGATCGGCGGCTCCACCGTGTTGAGCGCGGCGAACATCCAGCTGATGGCGCGGGCGCGGGCATTAGCATCGCCGGGCAGCAGGCCCGGGTAACGCTCGGCGATGTGGAGCACGATCGCGCCGGTCTCGAACAGGGCAAAGTCGCCTTCCTCGTAGGTCGGGATCTGGCCGAACGGATGCAGCGCCAGATGCGCCTTCTCCTTCATCGCGCGGAATGAGACAAGCCGGACTTCGTAGGGCTGGCCGACTTCCTCGAGCGCCCAGCGGACCCGCGAGTCTCGCGCCAGTCCCTTGCCGCCGTCGGGGGAGCGTTCAAAGGCGGTGATGGTGATGGTCATCGTGTCTCTCCTCGTCCCTGCCTTGCAGTCCGAGGACGAACGCGTGGTTCGCCGCCCGACAGCAGATACTGAATTCTTTTTGGTGCACGGCGGGCGCCGCTACGCGGTCTGCTTCGGCTTGCGCGTTCCGCCGCGCGGCGCTGCCGCGTTGCGCAGTTTGACGTGCTCGATGAACACCCGCAGTTTTGGCAATACCTGACGCCGGTCGGAGTAATACAGGAACACGCCCGGCGTCGTGACCGCGAACGGCGTCAGCACCGCGCGCAGCCGGCCGTCCGCGATCGGCGCCTTGGCGATCGGCGCCGGCACCTGCGCCAGCCCGACGCCCTGGATCGCCGCACCGAGCAGCGTCGGATAGTCGTGCGCGACCAGCGGGCCGGCGACGATCGCCTCGATCGTCTTGTTGCCGTCGATGAAGGACCACGGCGCGATCGATCCGTTGGCGCGGCGGATGCGCAGGCAGGCGTGGTCGCGCAGGTCGGCGATGCGCTCCGGCCGCTTGCGCGCGCGCAGATAGTCGGGGCTGCCGACCACCACGAAGGGGAAGGGTGCGGTCAGGCGCACCGCGACCATGTCGGCCGCGATGAACTGGCCGAAGCGAATGCCGGCGTCGAAGCCGCCGGCCGCGAGATCGACCATCTCGTCGCTGGCGGCGATCTCCAGCTCGATCTCGGGATAGGCCTGGCAGAACGGGCCGATGATCGGCTCGAGGATCAGCGGGACGACGCCACGGGGCACGGCGAGGCGCAGCAGCCCGGCCGGACGCTGCCCGAGGTCGCGCGCGGCTTCGCCCGCGGCGACGAGCTCGGCGAAGGCGGGCGCGGCGCGTTCGAGAAATCGCTGGCCGGCCTCGGTCAGTCCGACATTGCGCGTGGTGCGGACGAACAGCGCCGCGCTCAATCGTGCCTCGAGCGCGCGCACCGCCTGGCTGACGGCCGACGGCGTGACGCCGAGCGCCGCCGCGGCGCGGCGAAAGCTGCGCTGCCGGGCCACGGCGAGAAAGGTCTCGACGCCGTCGAGTGCGCCCTGCCGGACTGTGAAGTTCTGCTTCATGGCCTGACAACATTATCGCGGATAGTCGCTCGCTGGAAGCGCGTCTATCTCTGCGGCCAGGACGTGAATCCCGGAGGAGTTCCGACATGACCGATGTTCTTGATGGCGTGCGCGACCATTATCGCGCGACCGGCCTGACCGCGCGGCTGAAGACGGCGCTGGCCGTGCTCGGGCCGGAAAACCAGCAACTGACTCCGCGGCAGCTGGCGCCGCTCGACCAGTTCCACACCTGCGGGCTGCCTGCCACCGCCGAGCTTGCCGACCTTGCCGGAATCACGGCCAGCATGTCGGTGCTCGATGTCGGGTCGGGCATCGGCGGCCCGGCGCGCTTTCTCGCCGCGAGCCGCGGCTGCGCGGTGACCGGCGTCGACCTCAGCGAGCCGTTCGTCGATGCCGCGCGCTATCTGACCGAGCGGACCGGGCAGAGCGGGCTGGTGTCGTTTCAAGTCGCGAGCGCGGAGAAGCTTCCGTTCGACGACGGCCGTTTCGACGCAGCGCTGCTGCAGCATGTGGCGATGAACATCGCCGACCGCGCGCAGCTCTATCGCGAGATCCGCCGGGTGCTGAAGCCGGGCGGCCGCTTTGCGATCTTCGACATCGTCTCGAAGAGCGGCGAGCCGCATTATCCGGTGCCCTGGGCGCGCACGCCGGCCACCAGCTTTCTGCTGACCGACGCTGCGACGCGCGAGGCGATCGAGCCGGCGGGCTTTCGCACGCTGGTCTGGCAGGACGACACCGAGGCCGGCAAGGCCTGGTTCGCGCAACTGCGCGCCTCCGACCCGCCGCCGTCGCCAAATCTCGGCGTCGTGATGGGGCCGGACTTCCTGCAGCTCTCCAGCAACCTCGGACGCAATCTGATGGAAGGCCGGCTCGGCGTCCTGACCGCGGTGTTCGAAGCGGTGTCCATCAACGCCTGAAAGGAATTTGAGATGTCGACGGCAACCATCTTCCAGATCCATCTCGCGCTCGGCTACGTCCCGTGGCTGCTCTGCTTTTCGGTCTATGCGTGGCCGAGGCTCGCGGCGATGGATCGCGTCGCGGCGCACCGCGCCATTGCGGCCCTGCACAGCTTCCGCTTCTTCGGACTATCCTTCCTGGTGCCGGGCGTGGTCGGCGCCAACCTGCCGGCCGACTTCGCCAGCTTCGCCGCCTATGGCGATTTCGCCACCGGCGTGCTGGCCATGCTGGCGCTGCTCGCGGTGCGCATCCGTCCGCTGTTCTGGGCGCTCGTCGTCGCCTTCAACCTCGTGGGCGCGGTCGACATCCTCGTCGATTATTATCACGGCATCCAGATCGGGCTTGCGCCGATCGCCGGCGAGCTCGGCGCCAACTACGTGATCCCGATCGTCTATGTGCCGCTGCTGATGATCACCCATGTCGCGGCGTTCATCCTGCTGGTCCGGCAGCCTGTGGCGGAGATGCGGCAAGCCTCGCCCGTTCGATGACGCGGACCAGCGGCGGCTTCACCCGCTGGCTATCACATCAGGGCCGGTTCCGCTTCCAGCGCCCGATGGCGTCGTCCATGGCGCTCCGCATGATCCGGTAAAAGTCCGCCATCTCGCCGAGACGGGCGCGCACCTCTTTCGACGGGGTGATCGCCCGCCCGGCATTGAACTGGTCGGCCATCGCATCGAGCAGGCGGTTCTGCTGCTGGATCATGGTCTCGTAATCCTCGGCCACCGCGTAGAGCGCGCGCTTGGTTCCGCTCTCGCGGTGCCGGCGCGCCAGCGTGTAGCTCTCCAGGAGGCGCGCCGCGACGCTGGCGCTGCTCTTGCTGATGCCGAGGCTATCGGTGATCTCGTCGAGGCTGACCGGGCGAGGGCACAGCAGCAAATAGCCGTACAGCTGCGCCGCGGCGGGCGGCACGCCCCACGGCGTCAGCAGGCGCGCCATATCCGCGATGAAACTCCGCTCGGCCTTGCCGAGTTTTTCTTTCTTTGACATATTCGGCATATTCCGAATATAATGGATTTAGGATAGCGGGCAAGTTCCGAGTTCAGGAGGGCGCCATGCTTCCCTATCTCGTGGGTGCAATCATCGTCGTCGGGCTGCCGACGATCTACGTCGCGGTGCGCTACCGCGAGTACCGCAAATTTCTCGCCGGCGCGTTCTTCGTCAGCAGCGGGATGCAGTTCTACTTCTATCTGGCTGATCTTCCGGTCCCGCTGATCTGGACGGACGCCGTCCAGTCGCCGCAGCTCAGCCTCACGCGCGGGACGATCCACTTCGTGCTGTTTGCCGTGTGCCTGTATTTCGGCTGGTTTTCCGGCCGGCCGCGCGCAGCGGCGAACGCCTGACCGGCAACGGCGAAGTGCCGGCATATGGGAGTGCAAATCATGACCTCTGTCGTCGACCCAAAACCGATGTCGCGCGCCATGGCGCTGCTCTACGGCATCTCCCTGCCGCTGATGCTCCTGGCGCTGGTCTTCGCCCCGGCAGGCGATATCGGCTGGCGTCCAGGCTGGATCTTCGTCGCAGCGCTCGTCGCGGGCTTCGGCCTTTCCGCGCTGCTGCTGGCCAAGATCAATCCGATGATCTACCGCGCCCGCAGCCGGATCCAGCCGGGCACCAAGACGTGGGACTTGATCCTGCTGTCCGTCATGCTGCCGGTGTTGGTGCTGGAAATCCCGATCGCGGCGCTCGATGCCGGCCGGATGGGATGGTCCACCGTGCCGCCCGCCGTGGTCGTGCTCGGCTATCTCCTGTTCGCCGGCAGCATCGTGATCACGACCTGGGCGCAGGCCGTCAATCCGTTCTTCGAGCCGGGCGTCCGCATCCAACAGGAGCGGGCGCAGCGCGTGATCACATCAGGGCCGTACGGTTTCGTCCGTCATCCCGGCTACACCGCCGCGATCGCGATGTTCATCGCCATCCCGCTGGCGCTGGGCTCCTGGTGGGGATTGCTGCCGGCGGCACTCGCGATCGTGTTGCTGGTGATCAGGACCCGGCTCGAGGATGGCCTGCTGCAGGCCGAACTGCCGGGCTACGCTGACTACGCAAGCCGAACGCGGTACCGGCTGCTGCCCGGCGTCTGGTGACGGTAGTGGTTGAATGCGGTGACTTGCGCAAATGCCTGACCCGTCATCCTGAGAGGGTGTGAAGCTTTGCCCTCATCTACCGTTGTCATCGCCCGGCTTGACCGGGCGATCCAGTACGCCGGGGCCTCTCGCTTCCATCACCGCCGTCTCTGGAATACTGGATCACCCGGTCAAGCCGGGTGATGACACCGAGCAAGCTGAGCAAACCAACCCGTCATCCTGAGGTGCAGCGTTGCAGCGCACTTGCGCTGCAACGCGAGCCTCGAAGGATGAATCGGCCACCAGCGGGGCCGTCGATCCTTCGAGGGCCGCTGAAGAAGCGGCCACCTCAGGATGACGGAACTGATGGGGGGGCGCCAAACTATTGTCGCCGAGTTGTGTGCTGATGGCGACTTGCACCACACGCCAATCGACAACAAGGAGACCGCGATGACCGACCTCGTGACATGCCTGTGGTTCGATCAAGGCCGCGCCCGCGAAGCGGCGGAGTTTTATGCTGCGACTTTTCCCGACAGCCACGTTGATGCCGGCCATGTATCGCCGATCCCGGGCATCGGGCAGGGCGACGAGCTGACAGTCGAGTTCACCGTGCTCGGCCGGCGCTTCGTCGGCTTGAACGGCGGATCGAACTTCAAGCCGAACGAGGCGGTGAGTTTCATGGTCCTGACCGACAGCCAGGAGGAGACCGACCGCTATTGGAACGCCGTCACCGGCAATGGCGGCCAGGAAGCACCGTGCGGCTGGTGCAGGGATCGCTGGGGCTTTGCCTGGCAGATCACGCCGCGGCGGCTGCTCGAGCTCGTCAACGGCCCCGATCGCGCCGCCGGTAAGCGCGCCATGGAGGCGATGCTGACGATGAAAAACATCGACATCGCCGCGATCGAGCGCGCGGCCGCGGGATGAGGACGTCACTACGACGCATGACATAGCAGCATGTCGCTGCGCTCATGCGGGCTACGCGGCTAACTAATGCCGGTTGCGCGAGATCTTCTCGTATCGCTTGATCAGCCGCTCGCGTTTCAGGCGCGACAGCCGCCTGATCCAGAACATGCCGTCGAGCTGATCGATCTCATGCTGGTGGCAGACCGCGCGGAGCCCGTCCGCTTCCTCGAACTGCACGACACCGTCGAGGTCCTGATACTTGACCCGGACGCGGGCGTGGCGCTCGACCTCGTCGTTGACGCCGGGCATCGAGACGCTGCCTTCCTTGTGCAGGATCATCTCCGGCGAGGCCCGGATGATCTCCGGATTGACGTAGGTCTGCGGCCCTTCGCCTCCGCCGAGGTCGAGCACGACAACCCGCAGCGCAATGCCGATATGCGGCGCGGTGATGCCGATGCCGGGCGCGGCGTGCATGGTCTCGAGCAGGTCCTGCGCCAGTTCGCGCAACGTGTCGTCGAACACATCGACCGGTTGAGCCGCGAGGTCGAGGCGGGGATCGGGATAGCGGACGATTGGGCGGATGGTCATGCGATGGTCTTAGGCCAGCACGTGGCGACGGACAACACGCTCAATCCCTCGGTGCGCGGTCCATCGCGCCGTGCGGTTCAGAGGCGCTTCTCGAAGAACAGATCGGGGTAGGGGTCGTCGTTGAAGCGCGGGATCTCGCTCCAGCCGCTTCGGCGGTAGAGCTGGCCGGCTTCCGCCAGCGCGCTGTTGGTGTCGAGCCGCAGCACCGCGATGCCGAGCTCGCGCGCGGCGGTTTCGGCCGCGTCCATCAGGCGGCGGCCGAGGCCCAGTCCGCGTGCGGCCGGCGCCACCCACAGCCGCTTGATCTCCGCGAACTCGGCGCCGCCCTTCAGCCCGACGCAGCCGATCGGCAGGCCGTCCGACATCGCCACGATGAAGCTGCCGCGCGGCCGCACCATGTCCTTTGCGTCGGGGTCGCGCGACAGCTTGACGTCAAACCCTTGGCTGAAGCGCTGCGCCAGCTCGGCGTAGTACGCCGCCAGACAATAGCGTGCCTCCTCGCTGCGCGGGTTGGTCTCCTGCAAGGCAGTGCCGTCGCGGCCGAGCGCCGAGGCGATCAGGTCCATCGCCGCCAGCAATGCGTCGCGCTGCGCGTTGCGCGCCAGCAAGCCCTCGGCCTGCCGGTTGGAGATCGCTTCATAGGCATTGAACTCGCGCCGGCCGGCCGGCGTCAGGTGGGCGATGCGGCGGCGGGCGTCGCCGTCATGCACCGTCGTCGCGATCAGGCCTTCATCTTCGAGGCTGCGCAGCAGGCGGCTCATCAGGCCGGAATCGAGGCCGAGATAATCCCTGATATCGGCGACGTCAGTGCGTCCGTGCCCGATCGCGTTCAGCACGCGCGCCGCCCCGAGCGGCCGGCCGCGCCCGAGAAACGAGCTGTCGAGCGCGCCGACGGCGGAGGTCACGGCACGGTTGAAGCGACGGACGCGGGAAACAGGGTCGAGCATATATCTGACTTTAGTCAGATATATGCTCCTCGTCAATTGCGCGCTTACGCGGCGTTCGCCATGCTGGCCTTGACGACCTGCGGATCGATGAAGCCGCCGAAGCCGACCGCGATCCGGTTCCAGCCGTTGATGACGTTGATCAGCAGCGTCAGCTTGACCTGTTCCTCCTTGGAAAAGTGTGCCTTCAGCGCCTCGTAGGCGGCGACGTGCGTATGCTCCTCGCAGAGCCGCGTCAGCGCCTCGGTCCAGCCGAGCGCGGCGCGTTCGCGGTCGCTGTAGCAGGGCGCTTCGCGCCAGGCCGACAGCAGATAGAGGCGTTGCTCGGTCTCGCCGGCTTCGCGCGCGAAGGTCGTGTGCAGATTGATGCAGTTGGCGCAGCCATTGATCTGGGAGGCGCGGATCTTGACCAGTTCGGCGATGGTCTGGTCGAGGCTGGAGGCGATCGTGACGGATGCGTCGAACCAGATTTTCATGATCTTCGGGGCGGCGGCGAGGGGATCAAGTCTGACTGTCATTGGCTGAAGTCCTGTGTTGCTGATGACACCAAGACGAACGAGGAACGGCCAATGTGACAATTCGGACGAATTTTTTTCAACGCAAAGGCGGATTGCGTTCGCCGAGCCGGCGCCGCGCCGGAGGTGGCGCCTCACTCCGCCAGGAACGCGACCACCTCGCGCAGCAGCGCGTCGCGTCCGCGCGCCGGCCGGTCGAGATGCACATAATGTGTGGCGCCCTCGAGCGCGACGACGCGCAGCGATGCGGCGCGCACGGCGTCATGTGCAAAGGCTTGCACGTCCTCGGGCCGGCTCCAGAAATCATGCTCGCAGCGGATCGCCAGCACACGGGCGGTGATCGACGCCGCGTCGAACAGGCGCCGGCCGCTGGCCTGATAAAAACTGTCCTCGATCGCGCCCATCGGCGCGCGGAACGCCGGCGGAGTCTGGCTGCCGGACTGCGCATCGCTGTCCAGCGCGGCCTTCTGGTAGGCCGCGACCAGCGCGGGATCGCGCCATGCCGCCTTGTCCTCGATCGGGATCGACCTGTCCCAGCCCGGCAGCAGCGAGCCGGCGTCGTTGCGGGCATAGGCGCCGATCTTCGGATTGATACGGTCCGGATGGCCGGGATCGCTGTTCGCCGAGCCGGGCCCGAGCTGGGGATGACGATCCGAACCGCCATAGATCGCATTGAGCGTCACCAGATGACCGACGCGTTCCGGATGCTGCGCGGCGTAGTAGGCCGCCCACATGCCGCCGGTGGCCCAGCCGAGCAGGGTGACCTTCTGCGTGTCCGATCTCTGCCTGACGGCCGCGACGACGGCGGCGATGTCGCGCGCGACTTCATGGGCGTGCACGACGGGGCGGTTTGCCTCCGGAGCCTGATCGAACTCGGCGGGACGCTGCGAGCATCCGTAGCCCCTGGCGTCCATGACATAGATCGGCCGGCCGGTGCGCAGCGCGAGGTCCGCGGCGAGCGAGCCATCGGGCACCATTAGATCGAAGCTGGCGATACCCGGCACCCGGGCGCCGTGGATCAGGATCACGGGCTGCGCATGCTGATCGCTGCCGCGAGCTTGCAGCTCACGGACGCAGAGGCGCATGCCGTCGTCGGTGGTGACGTGAAAGTCGTGCCGCGCGACGGCAGCTTCGACGGCGCCAGCGGTGTCGATGGTTCCAACCGCCAGCGCCGCCAGGGTCAGGACAAAGTGTTTCATGAGGTCCGCAACCGATCCAGATTTGCATGCGATCGGAATCTAGGCAGGCTGCAGCATTCGATCCAATACCGTTTGGCTCAAGACGCGATATAGCGGACGTATCGCGCCCGCGGCGCCGCGCGATCAGTCGCCCGGATTGCGCGCCGCATGCGATGCGAGCAACGCGGCCAGGGCTGCGGAGCCATCGCTCTGCCGCCACGCCAGCGCGACCTCATAGGGGACGGGCGCGCCGTCGATCGCGCGGAACACGACGGCGCTCCAGCCCGTCGTCCTGAACAGCGCCGGCACCAGCGCCACGCCGAGCCCTGCCGCGACCAGGCCGACGATCGTCTCCATCTGCACGGCGCGCTGCGCGACATCAGGCGCAAATCCCGCGGCGGCGCAGGCGCCGACGATGCGATCGTGCAGTCCGGGCCCTTCGTTGGCGGGGAATAGTATCCACGGCTCATGCGCCAGCGCTGCGAGCGCAAGCGGTGCTGTCGGCTCTCGCGCCAGCGCGTGCCGCTGCGGCAGTGCCGCGACCAGCTCGCTGCGCAGCACCGTCCGTGTCGCGATCTTCGGCTCAACGCCGGCGGGCAGCGGCAGCGCCACGATGCCGAGATCGAGCCGATCGTCCAGCAGCGCCGCCACCTGCCGGGCGCTCGGCGCTTCCATCAGCTCCAGCGCCACGTCCGGATGGGTTTCGCGGAAATTCGCGATCAGCGTCGGAACGATGTGGCGGACTGCGGTCGCGACAAAGCCGATCCGAAGCGAGCCGGTCAGGCCCGCGCCGGCGCGGCGCGTCAGCGCGATCGTGCGCTCCGCCTGGGCGATGGTGCGCCGTGCCTCGTCCCGCAGCACCTGGCCCGCGGCGGTCAGGCCGGTGATGCGGTTGGTGCGTTCGAGCAGGCGCACGCCGAGTTGCTCTTCCATCTGCCGGATCGCGGCGGTGAGCGGCGGCTGCGCCATGTTGAGACGGTCGGCAGCCTGCCGAAAGCTCATGGAATCGGCGACGGCGAGAAATTGCTGGAGCTGGCGCAGGCTGAGCATCGCGGGCACATTCGCCGTATCGCGACGCAAGATCAATCCTGTTCGGCGAATTGCGTGCCATGGTATCAAGGTGATTGCGACCTCGCTCTCCTTGCTGGCCGTGATCTCATGGCTGTCGCCGAGAGCGTTCCCGAGATTTGTCGAACAGCACTGCCGGAGAGCCGCAGCATGGAGCGATACGGAGGCGGAGCGATCATTGTTGCGGACTACGATCCGGCATGGCCGCGGATGTTTGATCAGGAACGAGCGAAGCTGGAGGAAGTGCTTGGCGCTGTCATCATCGGCATCGAGCATGTCGGCAGCACGGCGGTGCCTGGTTTGGCGGCGAAGCCGATCATCGATCTTGCGGTCGGCGTCAGGGATCTGAACGAGGCGGAGGGACGATGCATCGCAGCGCTTCCGGCGCTTGGTTACAGCTACGTGCCGGAGTACCGGTCCTGGCTGCCCGATGAACTGTTCTTCCGGAAGGGCGCGGCAGGACCCTGGACCCACCATGTCCACGTCATGGAGCCTTCCGCGCCCGCCTGGCAGCGCCGTCTGCTGTTTCGCGACTATCTTCGCGCGCATCCGGACGCCGTAAGCGCCTACGTTGATCTCAAGCGGACACTGGCGACCACGTTCAAGGACGACATCGCCGCCTACCGGAACGGCAAGGACGCATTCGTGCAGGACATCTTGACAAAGGCCGGCCAATGGCGCGCGTCGCAGTCATAGCGTTCCTGAGAAGGTGTGAAGCTTTGTCCTCACCCACCGCTGTCATCGCCCGGCCTGTGCGCAATTGCGCACATGGACCGGGCGATGCAGTACGCCGCGGCCTCTCGGTTCTTTCACCACTGCCTCTGGAATACTGGATCACCCGCCTGCGCGGGTGATGACACAGAGCAAGTTGAGCAAACCAACCCGTCACCCTGAGGTGCGCGCGACCAGCGTGGCAGAAGGGGACACATGCCATCGCGCTCTAGGCGCGTGACAGTACCAGCACATTGCCGCCGAGGATCGCGGCGGCTCCGGCGAGGACCGGCCAGCCCAAGGCAAGGTGCTCGAACAGTGCCGACAGCACCAGCGCAACCAGCGGCACCACGGCGAGCGTATAGGCGGCGCGGCCGGGACCGAGCCGGCGCACCAACTCGAAAAAGAGCATGAAGGTGATGCAGGACGCGGCGACCGCAAGATAGAGGAAACTTGCCAGATAAGAGAACGACACATCGGCCGCGAAAGAGGTGTTCGTTGCGACAGCCCAGAGCGCGCTCGCTGCGGCGCCGACGAATGCGCCCCAGCCGAGCACGGCGACGATCGGCAGGCCTGCGCGCTGATTTCGCGCGCCGACCGTCGTGCCGGCGCCGGTCGCGAGCGCCGCGACCAGCGCCCATGCAAAGCCCGCAACCGGCGACGCCCCCGGCACGGTGGCGCCGGGCAGGAAGATGATGGCCAGTCCGATGATGCCGCACAGTGCGCCCCAGACCAGGCCGGAGGAGATCGCAACGCCGAGCGCGGCGCGCGCGATCACGGCGGCGAACAGCGACGAGGTCGACAGCACCAGCGCCGCAAGTCCGCTCGGCATCCGCGCGGTCGCTTCATAGAAGGCGATGAAGGCGACGGCAAAGAACAGCAAACCCTGCAACGCCACGGCGGCCCGGTGTTGTCGGGGGATCGCGAGCGGCACGCCGCGGATCAGCCCGTAGCCGAGCAGGATGAAGCCGGCTAGCACCATACGCAGCGCCACCGACCACGGCGCGGGCGTCACGCCGGCCTGCATCGCGGTCGCCAGCGCGCCGCCGCCCCAGAGCAGTGCGGTCAGCGCGAACAGCAACCCCGTCATGAGCCGCCGCGATCGTCGAGCAGCGCGCGCCAGCCGCCGGCGTCGATCCGCGCGCTTTCCGCCTCCAGCCGGGTGAGGGCGGAGCCGAGCGTCGCCCGCTCAGCCTCCGTAAGGTGCGACAGCAGCCGCGCCTCGATCGCGTTGCCCAGCGCGGCGATCCGATTGAAGGCGTTGCGGCCGCTCCGCGTGATGCTGACAGCCGCGGTGCGCCGATCGAGCTTGCCTGATCGCCGCACCGCAAAGCCGAGCTCGACGAGCTGGCCGATGCCGCGGCTTACCGCAAACGGATCGAGCGCGCAGGCGCGGCCGATCTCGGCGGCGTTGGCGCTATCCCGCTCGGCGATCACGGCGAGGATACGCCAGCCGGCCTGGCTCAACCCGAAGGCTTCGCCGTAAAAACCCTCAAGCGGGCGCGCCACCTGCGCCGCGACAAGGAACAGGCGGTAGGGCAGCCAGGCGCTGAGCTTCAGGACGTCGTCGGGAACAGTTGCGGCTTGTCTCATGCCGCCAAGGCTTGCATAGATAATTGCACGATGCAAGTATTTTGCAATAAATAATGGCACCGGATGCGAGTGACGCGATGCTGTCGGGGCCACGCACCACTTGGATCGTTGCGTCCCTGCGGCAACCGCGATTGCCGGGAATCCCGACACACTTGTCACTCCCACCGTGCACCGCAACCGCGCGATGCTGCGTCATCAGCAATGACGAGCGGCGGACCACGCGGGAACCGCATTTCGGGCCCGGCGTTCGTGCTTTCAGGAGGTTGAACCACCATGACAAAATCATCCGAAACCGCTCAGGCCGCCATGCAGACGCCGCCGGTTGTCGCGCCCGAGGCGTGGGAACAGGCGCGCCTGCAAATGCTGGTGAAGGAGAAGGCGCAGGTGCGCGCGCGCGATGCGCTCGCCGCCGAGCGCCGGCGGATGCCGTGGATGGCGGTCGACAAGCCCTATGTGTTCGAGGGACCGAACGGCAAGGTCAGCCTGCGCGACCTGTTCGAGGGCCGCCGGCAGCTGATCGTCTATCGCGCCTTCTTCGAGCCCGGCGTGTTCGGCTGGCCGGACCACGCCTGCCGCGGCTGCTCGCTCGGCGCCGACCAGGTCAGCCATCTCTCGCATCTCAATCAGCGCGACACGACGCTGGTCTACGCCTCGCGGGCGCCGCAGCCCGACATCGCCAGGCTGAAGGCGCGGATGGGCTGGGAGATGCCCTGGTACACCATCACCGACAGCTTTGATGCCGACTTCGGCGTCGCCGAGTGGCACGGCCACAACGTGTTCTTCCGCGACGGCGACAAGATCTTCCGCACCTATTTCGTCAACAGCCGCGGCGACGAGGCGTTCGGCACGATCTGGAGCTATCTCGACATCACGCCGCTCGGCCGCCAGGAGGTCTGGGAAGATTCGCCGGCAGGCTATCCGCAGACCCCGCCCTACAAATGGTGGAACTGGCACGACAATTATGATGCCGAAGCCACGACGAATTCGAAGTGGGACCAGGTCACCGATGCCGGCGTGAAAGCCTTCCGCAAGGCCGCGGAGGAAGAGCGCAAGGCGACCTGACGATGCCATAGGGAGGACGCACGGCGTCCTCCCTAACTGTCCTTTCTCGCGAGCGCCTTGAGCGCGGACAGCGTCTGCCGCAGCCCGCGATCGAGCCGCTTGTCGCGGCGGATCACCACCGCAAGCCGGCGGTGCAGCTTTGGCGACAGCGACCGCACCACCAGGTCGCGCGGCGTCGCCTTGGCCGGAACGGCCATGCCGGGCAGGATCGCGCAGCCGAGGCCGGCGCGCACCATTTCCTTGATCGCCTCGACACTGCCGAGCGACATCAACGGCTTCAGCGATACACGGCCGCGGGCGAGCCACTCGTCCGCGGTGCGCCGCGTGTTGCCGCCGGGCTCGAACAGCAGCACCGGCTTGCTCGCCAGCACCGCCGGCGTGATCCGCGCCGGCAGCGCCATGGCCCGCGGCGCGATCAGCACGAACTCGTCGTCCATGACCGGCGTGATCTCGAAACTGCGCCCCGACACCGGCAGCGTGACCAGCGCGATATCGATCGTGTTGTCCTCGACCGCCTTGGCGATCTCAGCCGTGTTGCCGGTGGTGACCGTAATCTCCAGCGAAGGCAGCGCGGTGCGCAGCGCCCGCAGGATCGGCGGCAGCAGGAAGATGCAGGCGGTGGCGCCGGTGCCGAGCCTCACGCGGCCCGCCGTTCCACTCGTCTGCTGCGTGACGGCGTCGACCGCCGACGTGACGGCCGCATTGATCTGCTCGGCATGCGACAGCAGCGCGCTGCCGGCGGCGGTGGGCCTCGCCTTGCGCCCGACGCGCTCGATCAAGGTAGCGTTGAGGCTCTTCTCGAGCTGGCGCACCTGCAGGCTGACCGCGGGCTGCGTGAGCTGCAGCCGCTCGGCGGCGGCCGAGAAGCTGCCGCTGGCGATCACCACGCGAAAACTCTCGAGGTAGGCGAGATTGAGGTTCTTCATCAAAGCAACTCTTATGATCTGCATAAATTGCAAAAGCTTCACTTATATAACGCCACGTCGCATGCTGGCGCAATGCTGGGGGTTTAAGCGGAGAGAGCAGAATGGCGGCAGGCATCAACGGCGTCGTGGTTCGCGACGCGACCGAGGTCGACATGGCGGAGGTGCAGCGCATCTACGCGCATCACGTCGAGACCGGCCTTGCGACGTTTGAAGAGGTGCCGCCGACGGTGGACGAGATGCTCGGCCGCCGCGAGGCCGTGCTGGCGGCGGGGTTGCCGTATCTTGTCGCCGACGTCGACGGGCGCGTCGCCGGCTATTGCTACGCGACGGCGTATCGGCCGCGGCCGGCCTATCGCCACACCATCGAGGACTCGGTCTATGTGCTGGAATCGCTGCGCGGACGGCGCATCGGCGTCGCACTGCTCGACATGTTGATCGCGCGCACCGAGGCGGGACCGTGGCGGCAGATGCTGGCGGTGATCGGCAACAGCGGCAACGCCGGCTCGATCGCCCTGCATCGCCGGATGGGTTTCCAGCCGGTCGGGACGTTGAAGTCGGTCGGCTTCAAGTTCGGCCAATGGGTCGATACCGTGCTGATGCAGCGGCCGCTCGGGCCGGGTGACGCCGCGCTGCCGGCCGGGCAGGAATTTTCGCGGTGATCGAACGCCGGGTCGTGGCCGCCGTCGGGCTTGGCCAGCTGATGTCCTGGGGCGCCACCTACTATCTGATCGGCGGCTTCGGCGAGCAGATCGGCGCCGAGCTCGGCTGGAGTCGCGACATCGTCGATGGCGGCTTTGCCGTCGCGCTGCTGGTGATGGGGGTAGCATCACCGCTCGCGGGCAAATGGGTGGATCGCCGCGGCGGCCGTGACGTCATGGTCGCCGGCGCGGTCGTCAACGCCGCCGGCTGCGCCGGTCTCGCGCTCTCGCATCAGGTCTGGACCTATTATGCCTGGTGGATCGTGCTCGGCCTCGGGATGCGCCTGACGCTGTACGATGCCGCCTTCGCGGCGTTGGCGCGGATAGGCGGGCCGGAAGCACGGCGCGCGATGTCTGAAATCACGCTGCTCGGCGGCCTGGCCGCTACCGTGTTCTGGCCGCTCGGCCATATTCTCTCGGAGCATTTTGGCTGGCGCATTGCGCTATCGGCCTATGCGGGCTTTGCGCTGCTCACGATCCCGCTGCATCTTTTCATTCCGAACGGGCGGTTCGCGGGCGCGCCGAGCGCCGGCGCCGTGGCGCCGCGGCAGCCGCGCGCGGTCGGCCGACGGCAGCTTGCGGTGGCCGGCGGGCTCTACGCCGTGACCATGACCGGCGCCAATTTCCTCAACGCGGGAATGTCCGCGCACATGATCGCGGTCCTCTCCGGTCTCGGGCTGGGTGCAACGATCGCGGTATGGATCGCGACGCTGCGCGGGATCGGCCAGTCCGCGGCGCGTCTTTGCGAGATCCTGTTTGGTGCCCGGCTCGATCCGCTCGCGCTCAATTTGATGGCCTGCCTGATCATGCCGCTCGCGTTCATCGCCGGGCTGTTCGCCGGATCGTCGACGGCGATGGCAATTGCGTTCGCGCTGCTCTACGGCGCCTGCAACGGCATTCTGACCATCACGCGGGGCACGCTGCCGCTGATCCTGTTCGATCCCCGCAGTTACGGCACTATCGTCGGCCGGCTGATCGTCCCGAGCTTCATCCTGCCGGCGGCGGCGCCGCTGATCTATGCCGTCGTCATCGACCGCTTCGGCAATGCGGGCGCGCTCTATCTGTCCACCGGCCTCGCCACCATGACGCTCACGGCGGCGGTGCTGCTGACGCTGATGTTTCCGCCGCCGCGCGAAGTGGCGAAGCAGTAGTTCACGCTGCCGCCGGCTCGCGCGGCAGCCACAGCGACAGCCAGCCGCCGAGCGCCAGCAGCGCGACGTTGCAGCCGAGCGCGATCGTGAAGGCATGCGCGTAATCGGCGGCGTCCGGCCGCGGCCCGAGCAGGCTGTAGAAGATGCCGCCGATGATGGCGACGCCGAGCGCAGCGCCGACCTGGAAGGTCGAGATCATCATGCCCGATGCCAGCCCGGCATGGCGCGGATCGATGCTGCTGATCACGGCCTTGATCACCGAGGGCATCACGGTACCAAAACCCAAGCCGCCGCAGACGAGGCCGAGTTCGAGGCCTTGCGGAAGCGCGCCGCCGACAGCACACATCACCGTGCCGAAGCCGATCACCTGGAGCGCAAAGCCCAGCGTCAGGGCGCGGACGCCGAGCCACTGCATGACGTAGGACGACAGCAGCGAGGCGACAAAGAAGCCGGTGGCGAAGGGCAGGGTGGCGAGGCCGGCGGCGAGCGGGGTCTGATGCAGGCCGCTTTGCAGGTACACCGCGAACGTCAAATAGAACGACGACAGCATGTAGAAGGCGAGCGCCATCACCAGCCCGATCACGAAATCGCTGTTGCGCAACAGATGCAGCGCGACCAGCGGGTCGCCGCCGCGCGCGGCGAGGCGCGCCTCGAAGCGGACGAAGGCCGCGAGCGTCAGCGGCGAGGCCAGCAGCATCGCGACGATCCAGAACGGCCAGCCGGATTCGCGGCCCTCGATCAGCGGATAGACCAAAAGGCCGAGCGTCAGCGACAGCAGGATGACGCCACCAATATCGAGCCGCTGCGCATGCGCGGCGCGCGTCTCGGTCATGAACAGCATGCCGCCGATGAGCGCGGCGAGGCCGATCGGCACATTGATCAGGAAGATTGCCTGCCAGGCGAGGCCGAACGGATGCGCCGACACCAGCACGCCGCCGAGCAACTGGCCGCAGATGTTGGCCAGGCCAAAGGTCGCGCCGTAGAAGCCGAGCGCGCGGCCTTGCTCGGCGGCGGGAAACAGCACGCGGATCGAGGCCAGCACCTGCGGCGCCATCACCGTCGCGGTGAGGCCCTGCAGGATGCGGCCGGCGACCAGCAAGGTGGGCGACCAGGCGATGCCGCATAGCACGGAGGCGATAGTGAAGCCGGCGACGCCGGTCAGGAACATGCGCCGCCGCCCCAAGAGATCGCCGAGCCGGCCGCCGGTGATCAGGAACACGGCGTAGGTCGCGGCATAGGCCGAGATCACGAACTGCACCTCGCCGGCGCTGGCGCCGAGATTTTCGCGGATGGCCGGCAGCGCGAGGTTGACGACGTTGAAGTCGAGGATCGGCAGGAAGGCGCCGGTGAGCAGCACCGGCAGCGCCAGCCAGCGCCGCGGATCCGCCGCCGCGCGAGCATCGTGGAATTGCAATGTCTCGGTGGTCTCGCTCGTCACGTGCCGCTTCCTCCGCTGATAGGGAGGAAGATGGCCTGTCGATTTGTGGTAAGATATTATCCAGTATTGCCAACAGAGTTTGCAAAAATGCAAAGTTCGCTCGACTGGAATGATCTTCGTCTCGTGCTGGCGATTACCCGCGAGGCCAGCCTGTCGGGGGCGGCGCGCCGGCTCGGCGTGACGCATTCGACGGTGTTTCGCCGCCTCGGCGCGATCGAAAAAGCGATCGGAACGCGGCTGTTCGAACGCTACCGCGACGGCTATGCGCCGACGCCGGCCGGCGAGAGCGCGGCGGCGTCCGCGGCCCGTCTTGAGGACGAGGTGCTGGCGCTGGAGCGCAAGCTCGCGGGGCAGGATCTGAAGCCGTCTGGCACGGTCCGGATCACGACGACCGACACGCTCGGCGCGGTGTTGATGCGGCATCTGCCGGCGCTGCGCGCCGCGCATCCGGACATTCACCCGGAAATCGTGATCTCGAACGCGATGGCCAACCTGACGCGCCGCGAGGCCGAGATCGCGATCCGGCCGACGCCGGCACCATCAGAGCTTTTGGTGGGACGGCGCGTTGCCGACATCACCCACGCGGTCTACGGATCGCGCGCCTATCTCGCGCGGCATGACGGCAAGGACTTTTCCGCGCACGACTGGATCGGCCTCGACGATGCGCTGGCGGGGACGGTGATCGCCGGCTGGATGCGCGAGCATCTGCGCGCCGCGCGTGTCACCTGCCGCGTCGACGCGTTGCCGGCGTTGCGCGATGCCGCCGCCGCGGGACTCGGGCTGGCGCTGCTGCCGTGCTATGTCGGCGACCTCGCGCCCGGGCTGCGCCGTATCGCGCCGAAGCCGCTGGCCGAGCCGCGATCGGCGCTGTGGCTCTTGACGCATGACGACCTCAAGCGCACCGCGCGCATCCGCGCCACGCTCGACTTTCTCGCCAAGGCGCTGGCGTCGGAGCGCGCGCTGTTCGAGGGAAAGCGGTCCGCGCAGCGCTAGATCAGGATTCGAGAGTCGCAGCTGCAGGCTCCACCCTTGCCGCGTTCGCCGGCCTGCGGTGATGCTCGCGAAAGGCGCTGACCAGCGCCTTCAGCGTCGCGCGGGACCTTGCGTCCGACAGCGCCGACAGCAGCACGATCTCGGATGGCGGCAAAGCGGGCAGGCCGAACCGCTTGCTGACTTCGATTGTGCCCGCGGGGGCGAGCCGGCGCGAAAACACCGAGGTGGCGAGGCCGGCCGCGACCGCGTCGGCCACAGCAAAGGACGCGCAGCCCAAAAACGCCTCGGTCCAGGGAATTCCCGCCGCGGCGAGCGCGCGCGTTGCGATGTTGAGCACGCCGCAGGACGGCGAGGAGGCGGCGAGCCGCAGCGGCTCGCCTGCGCGATGCACGAAGTCCGGCGTCGCTAACCAGCCGTAATCGTCGGTCGCCAGCACTTCGCCGTCGCGGCGATCGTCCTCGCGGCGGATGATCGCGGCATCGATGTCGCCGTGGTCAAAACCGGCGAGCAGATCGCGAGAGTCCTCGAGCCGCACCTCGATGGTGAGCGCCGGATCGTGCGCGTGCAGCCGCGTCAGCAGGGTCGGCAGCTCCGCGCCGCCGACATGGTTGGCGATGCCGAGCGCGAAGCGGCGGCGCGCCGGGGATAGTCCGGCGATTGCGCGATCATGCGCGGCGAGCAGCTCGCGCGCCGGCGCCAAGAACGCGGCGCCTTGCGCCGACAGGCGGACCAGCCGCGGCGTCCGTTCGAGCAGCCTTTGGCCGATCTGGTTTTCCAGCCGCTTCAGCTTGACGCTGATCGCGCCCTGCGTGCTGCCGAGCGCTTCGGCGGCGCGGGTAAAACTCTTGAGGTCGGCGATGGTCACAAATGCCTTCACGGCATCGACGTCGAGGGTCATGGCATTGATCCGGATTTGTTGTCTCTGAAATATCTAGTCATCCAATTCACCAATGCTCAAGCCGCGACTAGCTTGCATGGTGAAGCGCTGCGGCCACCCGATCGGTCCACCCGATCGTCCACCCGATTCCTGGCAACGCAGCCTCAATACATCGTGAGTCGACCACACCAACGCTGCTGCCAGCACCCTGGCAACAGCGTGCGGTATGCCGTCGGCTTGCCACAGCAAAAGGCCGAACCATGTCAACTGAGCTGAGCCGTCGCGGCGCCGTCGTGCTGTCCGCCGTCTGTCTTGCGTGTCTGATGTTTGGGTTGGAGATTTCCAGCATCCCCGCGATCCTGCCGACGCTGGAGCGGGTATTGCATGCCGACTTCAAGGATTTGCAGTGGATCATGAACGCCTACACCATCGCCGTCACCACGGTGCTGATGGCGATCGGAACGGTGGCGGACCGCTTTGGCCGCAAGCGCGTGTTCCTCGTCGCCATCGCGGCATTCGGGATCACCTCGCTCTTGTGCGGCATTGCGCGCGATGTCGAGACGCTGATCATCGCCCGCTTCCTGCAGGGGCTAAGCGGCGGCGCGCTGTTGATCTGCCAGATCGCGGTGCTCTCGCATGAATTCCAGGGCGGGCGGCTGCGCGCCACAGCCTGGGGCTGGTGGGGCGTGATCTTCGGCATCGGCCTCGGGTTCGGGCCGATCATCGGCGGCGCGGTGGTCGCGGTCGCGAGCTGGGAATGGGTGTTCCTGGTCCATGTGCTGTTCGCGGCGGTGGCCTTCGCGCTGACGATCGGCGGCGTGCACGAATCCAGCGACCCGAAGGCGAGCTCGCTCGACGTCGCCGGCATCGTGACGATGTCGCTCGCGGTGTTCTGCCTTGCCTTCTACATCACGCAAGGGCCGGACCTCGGCTTTGCCAGCGTGAGGGGGCTTGCGATCCTCGGCGTTTCCGCCGCGAGTTTTATCGCGTTCCTGGTCGCCGAGAAAGTCAGCCGGCGGCCGATGTTCGACTTCTCGGTGTTCCGGATTTCCGCCTTCTCCGGCGCGATCGTCGGCTCGGCCGCGATGAACCTCAGCTACTGGCCGTTCATGATCTATCTGCCGATCTGGTTTCACGCCGGCCTCGGCTATGACAGCGTCTCCGCCGGCCTGGCGCTGCTCGCCTACACGCTGCCGACCTTGGTGATGCCGCCGTTCGCCGAGCGGCTGTCGCTGCGTTACCAGCCGGGGCTCATCATTCCGGCCGGACTGTTCACGATCGGCGCCGGCTTTCTGTTGATGAAGTTCGGCAGCGCCACGGCACAGCCGGATTGGGCGACCATGCTGCCGGGCTGCCTGATCGCCGGCATTGGCCTTGGCATCACCAACACGCCGGTGACCAACACCACGACGGGCTCGGTCTCGAGCGACCGCGCCGGCATGGCGTCGGGCATCGACATGAGCGCGCGGATGGTTTCGCTTGCGGTCAACATCGCGCTGATGGGATTCATCCTGGCGAGCGGCGTGCTGGCGCATCTCAAATCGGTGCTGCCGGGCTTCGACCTTGCGCAGCTGCGCCGGATTGCCGAACGGGTCGCGGCCGGCGACCTCGCCTCCGCGCCGGACCTGCCGGGTCAGATCGTGCATCAGGCGCTGGCGAGCGGCTTCGGCTGGGTGATGCTCTATGGCGGGGTCGGCGTCTGGATCATGGCCGCGCTCAGCTTTGCGATCTTCAACGCGCGGCCGGTGCGTCAGACCGTGCAGTGCACGAAGTGAGGCGAGGGCGCTTCACTTCGCCAGCGTCAGCAGCGGCTTGTCCTTCTCGACGATATAGGTCGCAAGCTCGCTTGCGGTGACGTTGCCGACGTTCTTCGCGGCATGGATCGTCCCGGCAGGAATGAACAGCACGTCGCCGGCCTTCAACGTCGCCGGCGGCCTGCCTTCGACGGTGTATTCGAAGGTGCCGGCGAGCACATAGATGATCTCCTCGCCCGGATGGCTGTGCCGGCCGAACGCCTTGCCCGGCGCGATGTCGACACGCACCTGCACCGCCTCACGGCCAGGCGCGCTGAGTTCGTGACGCTGCAGGTCGGTGCGCGTGATGCCCGCCGGCTGCTGCGCCTCGGCGGTGGGGATGGTGAGGAGGCTTGCGACAATTACGCCCGCCCTTGCGAGGACGCGCGTTGCCTTCATCATCGTACTGGTCATCTCGAATGTCCTCGGTTGTCCCGATCGCGGACCGGGCCGAGATGCGGCCGGTCCGGATCGGAGCACGGGTTTGGTGTCGTAAGTCGTCGCGTGGTTCAGACGAGGGTGGTCGTGACGTCGATGTTGCCGTGGACCGCCTTGGAGTAGGGGCAGATGCCGTGCGCGGCCTCGATCAGCTCCTGCGCCACCGCGCGGTCGACGCCGGGGACGCGGACGTTGAGGCGCGCGCTCAGGAAGTAGGCGCTGCCGGCCTGGTTCAGATCGATCTCGGCGTCGACCTCGGGCTCGCTCGGCAGCTTCACCTTGCGCTGGCCGGCGGCGAGCTGGATCGCGCCGATGTAGCAGGCCGACCAGGCGGCGCCGAACAGGTTTTCGGCGGCCGGGTGCGGCTGCGCCAGCTTGACGTCGACGAAGCCGTCTTGCGAACGGGCGGCGCCGTTCGGGCCGGCGGTGACGTGGGTCTTTCCGGTGACGAGAACTTTTGCGGTGGCGGTCATGGCGAGCTCCTTTTTGATGAAGATAGATCGTATCCGATCTAATCGGATGCGCTGTGAAATAATCCGGTCGACAGGCGCTGTCAAGCACTTCCGATTTAATCGGATACGATTTATATTGCCCCAGACTTCACAAACTCCGGAGACGCCCGTGACCCGCCCCCAGAAGACCGATCCCAAAGGCCGAAAACTCTCGAATTTCCTGTGCTTTGCGGTCTATTCCGCCAATCTGGCGTTCGGCCGCGCCTACAAGCCGATCCTGGACAAGGTCGGACTGACCTACACCCAGTACATCGCAATGATCGCGCTGTCGGAGGCCGACGACCAGACCGTCAGCGAACTCGGCGAAAAACTGTTCCTGGAATCCAATACGTTGACGCCGATCCTCAAGAAGCTGGAGCAGTCGGGCTACATCCGCCGCGCCCGCGATCCCGCCGACGAGCGGCAGGTGCGGGTCTCCCTGACGCCGGCCGGGCGGCGCCTGCTCGAGCAGGATCTCGGTGGCTCCCTGCGGGACGCCACCGGGCTCGGCGACGAGTTTCCGGTGGTGCAGAAGAGCGTCGCCCGGCTGCGCGACAATCTCTTGCGCAACACGCAGGGCGCAACGAAGTAGGACCGCAGGTTGCTTGCTCCGGATCGCCGACGAGGGCAGGCTCGGTCAGTTCAATTCCGTTCCAGGGTGAAATCAATGTCACGCGTGTCGATCAAGACGAGAGCCGACCTGTCATCCGACCTGCAGCCGCTGTGGGACAAGATGACGACCTATGGCGCATTCGAGAACCAGGCCGGCGTGATGGCGCAGCGTCCGCCGATCTTCAAGCACACGTGGTCGCTGCTGGTCGATCTCGCCGACGAGGCCGTGCTGTCGAAGCGGCATCTCGAGCTCGCGCTGGTGACGGTGTCGCTGCTCAACAAATGTGATTACTGCGTGTCGCACCATGCGCCGAAACTCGCGGTGCAGGGCGTCTCGGAGGAGGGTGCCGAGCGCCTGCTCGACTACAAGGATCACCCCGAGCTCGATGCGCTCGACAAGCTCGTGGTCGAATATGCGATCGCCGTCACCAACAACTGGAACAAGACGCGCGACGAAATTTTTGCGCGCCTGCGCGAGCATTTTTCGGAAGCGCAGATCGTCGAGCTGACCTGGCGGATCGCGCTGTGCGGCGCCTTCAACCGTTTCAACGACATCCTGCAGCTCGACGTCGAGGCGGGCGTCCCGCAGCGTGAGGCCGCGGAGTAATGGTTCGATCAGGGCGGCGGCGTGCCGTTGCCCGCGAGGGTGGCCAGCACGAAGTCTGCGCGCGCTGAGGGCGACGTCTTCGGCAGGCTGATGACATCGTAGCCGAGCGCCGGCAGCGTCTCCATCAGCCGCTGATACTCGGCGGGCGCCGTCTCGAAACCGTGCCGGCGGGCCATGGCGGCGCCATGAACACGCGCCTGTGGTAGCGCGTCGCGCACAGCGGCCGCAGCACCGGCTCGCCCGTCAACGCCTCCAGCGCGGAGGCGGCATCGACCAGGCCGCGATCGAAGAACACCCATCCGGAGTGCGCCTTGGCCGAGCCCATGTCGCCCAACGCGACGTCGATGGCGCGACGCAGGAAAGCCGCAGGATCGATCCAGGGCATGGCCTTGCCACCCGACGCCAGTTCATCGGCGATGATGCGCCGGCCCGGCTCCTCCACAACGCGATAGCCGCGTGCGCGCAGTTCGGCCAGCAGCGTCGACTTGCCGCCGCCGGAGCAGCCCGAGATCAGGACGAAGCGGTTTTGCAATCAAGTGTCCTTGAGTTGAGAGGAGGCGGCGAGGCGCGTACGCCTCGCCTAGAGCATGATGACATTAGGTTAGGTTGGAGCGGCAGCGAAGGTTCACCTCTCCCTTGGGAGAGGTCGGCGCGTAGCGCCGGGTGAGGGGTCAAGGTCTCTCATTAGAGCTGCGGCCCCTCACCCGATTTGCTGCGCAAATCGACCCCTCCCCGTCGGGGAGAGGTGGACCGAGCCCGCGGTCAATCCGATTCGACCTAACTTCATCCCGTTCTAGTCCTTGAACGGATCGAACTCGCCTTCACCCGCCATCGCCACCGCGAACGGCCGCAGCGTGTGCAGCACCTTCACCGTGCCGGCGTGCCGGGCGAGCACGTCGGGCAGGCGCCGATAGGCCATCGGGCTTTCATCGAGATCGGCGCCAACCAGCGTGACGCCGCGCTCGTTCAGCCAGCGGTCCATCTCCTCACGCGTGAAGCGGCGCTTGGCTTCCTTGCGGCCGAACAGCCGCCCGGCGCCGTGCACGGTCGAGTAGAGCGAGGCCTTGGCCTCCGGACTGTCGACGCCCTCGAGAATGACGGCGTCATCGCCCATCGATCCGCCGACAAATCCCCGCTGACCGGGGAAGGCCGGCGTCGCGCCCTTGCGCACCACCCACAGATCCTTCCCGCCATGGGTTTCACGCCAGGCGTAGTTGTGGTGGTTGTGCACGGCGTCGGTGAGCTTGCCGCCGATGATCTGGCGCACCCGCTCCACGACCCACTCGCGGCCCGCATAGGCATAGCGCCCGGCGAGCTGCATCGCGGCGATGTAGCGGCGCCCGAGCTCGGAGTCCTCGTCGACGATCGCGGGCGGGACGTTCATGCCGTCCTTGCCCCCGGCCGCCTTGAGGTAGCGGGTCGCGCTGGTGTGGCCGAGCCCGCGGCTGCCGAAGTGGACGCCGATCCAGACGAAGCCGGCCTCGTCGCGCATCAGGTCGACATAGTGGTTGCCGGAGCCGACAGTGCCGAGCTGGCCGACCGCCTTCTGCCGGTACGCCTCCATGTCGCTTTCGCGCCAGGCATCGCCATCGTCGAACAGCGTGTGCTCGACCTTCTCGACATTCTTTCGGCCGATGCCGAACGAGATCACCTTGGCCACGTCCCGGATGATGGTCGGAACCGTCGCCGCGATGTCGTCGAAGCGCACGTCGAGCCGCGCCGCCATGTTGCCGCAGCCGATGTCGAAGCCGACGCCGGAGATGCTGATCTGCTTCTCGTAGGCGATCACGCCGCCGACCGGCTGGGCGTAGCCGAGATGGCCGTCCGCGCAGATCACGCCGGACACGACGTTGCCGACCGCCATGCAGTTACGCATCTGCGCGATGGTCGCATCGTCATGCTCGCCGAACACCTTGAGCGGCGCGTTCTTGAAGCGCTCTTCCTGCGGACGCAGCATCGCGATCTCGGCTGAGGCCGCCTCGGTTTCGCGCGCGAGCTGCTCCTTGCGGGCGGCATCGCGATACAGGCACCAGGCCGGCTGGCCACGGCCTTCGCCGACCCGGGAATCCGGATCGATGCCCGCGGCGAGGCAGAGTTCGCGGGCGCGCTCCTGGTAGGGATCAGGTCTTCGCATCGTCTTGTTTCCTGCTGCAACTGCAAGAGCGATGGGCGGCCCTTGCAGTCTGTTCCAGATCGTGTTCGCCGCAAAGTCGACCTGGCCGCGCGGGGGCAACAAAAAACCCTCCGAAGCGGCTGGGCTCGGGAGGGTCCGTGGATACGGATGTTCGATCCGCTTAAGCGAGACCGCTCCCATCAACCGGGCGTGCATGGACGTTCGGACGCAGACAAATCGATAGTCCGCCGATCCGTTCGTATTCGTGCTGTTGCGGGTTCAGTCTCATCGGTTCGCTCGCATTCATTCGCGAGTATCGGGTTCGCGAGGGCCGCCGACATACGCCTGCAACCTCTGAATGTCAAGCAGGGATGGATGAGCAGCTCTGGCGATCGCGCCGGGGAATGCTCGTGTGCACGACAATTCCGCCCGGTGCGGGGGCACCGGAACAACCTTTCCGCATGATTGATGCCTTGGGAAAAACTGCGATATGCCGTGTAATTGATCGGTCAATACTGCTATTTAAGGTTGTTGCCGAGAATCGTTCGATTCATTTCCGCTTTTGCGAGGGTGCCGGTGCGAAAGGTATTTTTCATTGCGGCCGTCATGCTGGCGGCCCTGTTGGTGCCGCCATCGGCATTCGCCCAGTCGTCGCCGCCGAGTGAAGCCGCGCGAATGGCGGAGCTGACGGCCGCCTGGCAGGCTGCCAGCCAGGCCGGCACCGCGGGACCTGCGGACGTCACGCTGATCGACCAGGCCCATCTCAAGCTGCCGGCGAACTATTTCTTTGTGCCGAAGGCGGAGGGAACGCGCGTGTTGCGGGCGCTCGGCAACGTCGTCCACGATGCGACCTTCATTGGCCTGGTGGTTGGAACACGTCAGAACGACGAGTGGATGGTCGTGATCCGCTACGTCAAGGAAGGCTACATCAAGGATGACGACGCCAAGAACTGGAACGCCGACGAGCTCCTGAGCAACATCAAGGAGGGGATGGAAGAAGCCAACAAGGATCGTGTTGCACGCGGCTTTGCCGAGCTCGAGGTGATCGGTTGGATCCAGCCGCCGGCCTATGATGCTGCAAACCATCGCCTGGTTTGGTCGATGCTGGGCAAGAACAAGGGCCGGCCGGAAAACGAGCCCAGGGTGGTCAATTTCAACACCTACGCGCTGGGACGCGACGGCTATTTCAGCCTGAACCTGCTGTCGGCGTCCGACCGCATTGCCGCTGAGAAGCCGGTCGCGCAAGAGCTGCTTGGCGATCTCTCCTATAACGGCGGCAAGCGCTACGAGGACTTCAGCGCCAGCACGGATCGCGTCGCCGCCTACGGCCTTGCCGCGCTGATCGGTGGCGTTGCCGCCAAGAAGCTCGGCCTGTTCGCGATCGTGATCGCCTTCGTGCTGAAGTTCGCCAAGGTGTTCCTGCTCGGGGCGGCGGCGGTCGGCGCCGGCCTGATGAAGTTCTTTCGCCGCAAGCCGCGCGTCGATCCCGGCGGTGGCCCGGCGTGAAGGCCTTACTGGTTCTGCTGCTCTCCGGCCTGAAATGGGGCAAGCTCGCCACCACTGGCGGCAGCATGCTGCTGTCGCTGGCGCTCTACGCGACGATATGGGGCTGGCGCTACGCGGCGGGCTTCATTGCGCTGCTGTTTGCGCATGAGATGGGCCACTACGTCGCGGCACGGCAGCGCGGCCTCGATGTCGGGGCGCCGGCCTTCATCCCCTTCATGGGCGCCTTCATCGCGCTGAAGGAGCGGCCGGCGGATGTCGAGACCGAGGCCTATGTCGCGATCGCAGGTCCGGTGGTCGGGACGATCGCCGCGCTGGCGGTGTATTGGTGGGCGAGGTCGGTGGACAGCGGGCTCCTGCTCGCGATCGCCTATTCGGGCCTGTTCCTCAATCTGTTCAACCTGCTGCCGATCTCGCCACTCGACGGCGGCAGGGTGACGGCGGTGCTCAGCCCGCGGATCTGGTTCGCCGGTGTGCCGATCCTGCTGGCCCTGATGCTCTACCGGCCGAGCCCGATGCTTTTGATCGTGGCGATTCTGGCGGTGCCGCAGCTCATTCAGGCCTGGCGGTACGATCCGCACGCTCCCGAGAACGTCGCCTATTATGGCGTGCCCCTGCAGACCAAGCTCGAATATGGTGCTGCCTATCTGGGGCTTGCGGCTCTGCTGGCGATCATGAGCTACGACGTCCACGAGATGCTGGGCCATACCGTTCGTCCGATCTGACGAACCGAAAGGAAGACGCGCATGCGGCGCCGATCGATTTGCTGTTTCATGTTCGCGCTGCTGCTCTGTTTCGCGGCCGTTCGCCCTTCCGTCGCCGCCGAACCGGCCGAGCCGATCCGCATCGGTGCCGTCCTGCCGTTCTCCGGCGGCGTCGAGCTTTATGGCCAGCAGGCAAAACTTGGGCTCGATCTCGCCGCGGCCGAGATCAACGCGGCCGGCGGCATTTTGGGCCGGCCGGTCAAACTGATCTATGCCGACGACAAGACCAACCCCGATGCCGCAGCGGACGCGATGCGGTCGCTGGTCGAAAAGGATGGCGCGCTGGCGGTGGTCGGTCCGATCACCTCGCGCAATCTGAATGCGCTGGTGCCGCTCGCCGAAAGTTTCAAGACGCCGCTGCTCTACGCCACCAATTACGAGGGCGGCAAATGCAGCCGCTATCTGTTCGCGTTCGGCGCGGTGCCGAACCAGGAGCTCGGGCAATTGTTGCCCTACATGACCCAGACTTTCGGCAACAGCTATTTCCAGCTCGGCGCCGACCGGGTCTGGCCGCACCAGATGTTCGACATCGCGCAGCCGCTGATCGAGCAGCTCGGCGGCAAGGTGGTCGGCACCAAATATACGCTGGGGACCGAGACTGACTTCTCGCCGATCATCAAGGACGTCGCGGCGAGCAAGGCCAAGGTGCTGCTGTTTGCGCTGAAGGGCGACGGCATGGATTTCATCCGCCAGGCCGACGATGCGGGACTGCTGAAGGACATCACGGTCGCCTTCCTCGGATTGTCGGAGGTCGATCTCGGCATTTTCCGCGGCAAGGGCCAGAACATGGTCGCCGTGGTGCCGGCGGTCGCGGCGAGCGAAGATCCCGCCGTCAAGGCGTTTGTCGCAAGGGCCCGCGCCGCGGCGGGGCCCGACGTCGCGGTGTCGAACTATGTGATGACGCACTACAACACCCTGATCGCGCTCAAGGCGGCGGCCGAGAAGGCCGGCAAGCTCGACAAGGAGGCGATCATCGACGCCATGGCGGGCCTCGCCATTCCGTCGCCGACCGGCCCGGCGACGATCGGCCACGATCATCACGTGGCGATGAGCATGTTCATCGCAAAGACAGAGGGCACGGATCTCGTCCAGGTCCGCGCGCTCGGCGCGATCACGCCGCAGCCCGGCTGCAAGCCGGCCGACCGCTAGATTCTTGGCTGACCGGCAGGCCGCGGACTTCGCCCGCTTGCGGGGAAGAGAGGGGTAGCGTGATTTCGGGATAGTAGAATAATACCGCTGAGTTGCCGGCGGGCTACTTTGCATGGGGTTGTTTTTCGGCATTTGGCCTCACGCCCCTGCGACGGCTGCCGACGCCCGCGGCAATGCTCGCAAAAAAGTGAGCGGAAACCAAAACCGGCTGTCGGTTCCGCTTCACCCCGCTCGTCTTCTCCCCAGAACGAACTGCATGGGAGTAGGAAATGACGAATTCGACCTATCGCTGGGTGATCGTCGCGGCCGGCGGCCTGCTCGGCTGCGTCGCGATTGGCGGCATGTTTTCACTGCCGGTGTTCCTCCAGCCGATGGCCAAGGAGACCGGCTGGTCGGTGACCGGCATCTCCAGCGCGATGACGATCGGTTTTCTCGCGATGGCCTTCACCAGCATGATCTGGGGTACGCTGTCCGACCGGTTCGGACCGCTGCCGGTGGTGCTGACCGGCTCGGTCGTGCTGGCGGCGAGTCTCGCGTTGGCGAGCCAGACGACCTCGCTGGTGGCGTTTCAATTCGTGTTCGGCGGGCTGGTCGGGGCCGCCACCGCGGCGATCTTCGCCCCGATGATGGCCTGCGTCACCGGCTGGTTCGACACCCACCGCAGCCTTGCCGTCTCGCTGGTGTCGGCGGGCATGGGCATGGCGCCGATGACGATGTCGCCGCTCGCCGCCTGGCTGATCTCAAACCATGATTGGCGGACCGCAATGCTGATCGTCTCCGGCGTCGTCGGCGCGATCATGATCCCGGTGTCGCTCTTGGTGCGCCGGCCGCCGGCGTTGGCCGACGCGCAGGCCGCAGCGGCGTCCGAGAACGGTGAGCCGGCGATGACGCTGGCGCAGGCGCTGCGCTCGCCGCAATTCATCATCCTGATCGCGACCAATTTCTTCTGCTGCGCCACCCATTCGGGCCCGATCATCCACACCGTCAGCTACGCCATCACCTGCGGCATTCCGATGGTCGCGGCGGTGACGATCTACAGCGTCGAGGGGCTCGCCGGCATGGGCGGCCGCATTGCCTTCGGCCTGCTCGGCGACCGCTTCGGTGCCAAGCGCGTGCTGGTGCTTGGTCTGCTGGCGCAGGCGTTCGGTGCGCTCGGCTACGCCTTCGTGCGCGAACTTGCCGCATTCTATGCGGTGGCGGCGGTGTTCGGCTTCATTTATGCCGGCACCATGCCGCTCTACTCGGTGCTGGTGCGCGAGAACTTTCCGCTGCGGATGATGGGAACCGTGATCGGCGGCACCGCGATGGCCGGCAGCCTCGGCATGGCGACCGGACCGTTGGCCGGTGGCCTGATCTACGACACCTTCGCCAGCTACACTTGGCTCTATGTCGGCTCTTGGGCGGTCGGCATCGGCGCCTTCCTGATCATGATGACGTTCCGCCCGATGCCGGCGGCGCGGCCCACGGCCGTGCCTGCGCCGGCGTAGCGTTTGCTGAGGCGCGGCGTCACTTGCGGGCGCCGCGCTTCGGCCGGCGGATCGCGCGCACCTTGTTGCCGGTGGATCCGGTGCCGCAGAAGAACCGGTCGGCGCCGTCGGACTCGAGGCCGGAGACGAACTTGCCTTCCGGCATTTCGAGCCGTTCGAGCACGTCGCCGGTTTGCGGATCGATGCGCCGCACGTCGCTTTTGTCGTCTTCCCAGGTGGCGTGCCAGAGCTCGCCGTCGACCCAGCTGACGCCGGTGACGAAGCGGTTGCTCTCGATGGTGCGCAGGATCGCGCCGGTCTCGGGATCGATCTGCAAAATCTTGCGGTCGCGATACTCGCCGACCCACAGCGCGCCTTCGGCCCAGGCGAGGCCGGAATCGCGTCCGCCGCCGGGGGCGGGGATCGTCGACACCACGCGACCGCTGTTCGGATCGATCTTCTGGATGCGGTCCTCGGCGATCTGATAGAGATGCTTGCCGTCGAAGGCGGTGCCGGCATGGGCCGCGACGTCGATGGTGCGCGTGGTCTTGCCGCTATCGGGATCGAACGCGATCAGGCGGTCGCCGGCCGCAAACCACACCTGCGTGCCGTCGAAGGTGACGCCGCCCACGCGCTCCACGCCGTCGAACGGGCCGTATTCCCGGATGATCTCGGCTTCTGACGTCTTCATGCTCCGCTCCTGAAATTTTGTTTGACGCGTTTTCTTCACGCGAACCGGTATCCACTTCGCTTGAAAACGCTCTGAATGCTTCCTGATGCTAGCCGTTCGGCAGCAGGGCAGGGAGTAACAACGTCGTCGTGAATCCGACCACCGGCGGCGTCATCCAGCGCCGCGCGCGGGCGCGGCCGACCGATTGCACCTTGCCCGAGGCGGCCAACGCATCGAGCGCGCGCTGCACGGTGCGCTGGCTCGCGCCGAGCGCAACCGACAGCGCCGAACTCGACCAGGCCTCGCCGTCGGCGAGAAAGGCCAGCACCTCGGCGTGCTCCTCGTCGACCGGCAGCGCCAGCACCGCCACCTCGCGCCGGCCATGCGGCTTGAGCACGAAACCGTCAGGCGTCGCGCTGAGCTCGGCGAGCGGCCGCAGCGCCCGCCGCAGCCGGCCGATCTCGACCCGTAGCCGCGCGCGGTGCGATTCATCGGCCTGCTTGCCGCGAAACGCCCGCGCGATCAATTTTGCGCGCGAGACGTCGTTCGGCCAGGCTTCGCCCAGCGCCCGCGCCAGCGCGAACAGCACCGGCCGCGTCGTCAGCGCGATGGTCGTGCTGACATCGCGCACGACGTAGCGGCAGGCATCCACCACCAGCGCCTTCGAGCCCATCAGCGCCTCGACCTCCTCGAGCAGCAACGAACGCTCGCTGCCGCGCGCGATCAGCCGCGCCGCCGGCGTCGTCAGCAGGCGCGCGGTGCTGTCGACCTCGGCTGCGAGCGCTGCGATGCCGGTACGGCGTGCGGCATCGCCGGCCCGCGCGATCGCCTCGCGCGCCGGCTTTACTCGCAGCCGCCGCATCGCGATGCCGGCGACGACCAGCTCATGACCGACCCGCAGCGCCGGCGGCAAAGGCGAGGGGTCGAGACCGCTGAGCATGCGCTCGGCCTCATCCAGGCTTCCGATCAGCAGCAGGCGGCGGATTTCGAGATAGCCGGCGTGTGCGGCGTTGAGCGCATCGCCATGCGAATCGAGGGTCGCCCGTGCCGTGGCGAGCGCGCGCTTGGGAAACGACAAATCGCGCGACACCAGCGCGATCTCGGCCTCGGCGACGACGCAGCGCGCCCGTGCAACCGCCTCCTTCGGGCCGAAGGCGCGGCCGGCGCGGCGCAGCAGGTCCTTGGCGCGGACGAAGTCGCCGAGCCGCGCCATCGCGATGCCGCGCAGCGCCAGCGCCGGCGCATCGTCGCGCAGGGCCACCCGTTTCAGTGCGCCGAGGGGATCACCCGCCGCGAGCGCGAGCGCCGCTGCCGTGATCAGCGAGTCCATGCAAATCCCGACACACTTGTCACTCTCGCCCTCCGAGGTCCGGTTCTAACCTAGCACATGACAGTGGACCAGCATGGGAGAGTGAATCATGAGCTGCGAGACAATCGGAACCAGCAAGCCGGAGTTTTCCGCGGGGTTCGGCGGCTTCGCCCGCACGATGGCGCACTATCTGTCGCTGACGGCGGCGCCGACCTTCGCCCTGATGGCGATGATCGCGGCAGCCGCGCCGGCCGACGTGCTGTGCATCGGCATGGCGGAGCCGTTCTCGCTGGGCGGCATGGTGCCGATGTACGCTCTGATGAGCGCCTTCCATCTGGCGCCGTGGCTGCGGCTGGTCCGATGACCATTTCAATCTGGCAGCGCGAACACCGCGCAGGGCTGTGCGATGCCGCGCAGCTCATAGCTGCCGAGCGCGACCAGCGGCATGTCGACTTCGGCGGCCAGCGCGCCGGACACCAGCACGGTCTGCTCCAGCGGCTTGCACAGCCCCTCGAGCCGGCTGACCAGATTGACCGCCGAGCCGATCGCGGTGAAGTCGAGACGATCGGCGGCGCCGATATTGCCCCAATGCACCTCGCCGAGATGCAGCGCTGCGCCGAACGCCAGCGGCGGCTGGCCCTGCTTGCGGCGCCCGGCGTCGAGATGCGCCATCCCGACCCGCGCCGCCGCCACCGCCCGCAGCGCCGCCTCGCAGGCGGCGCGGGGAGCGTCGGTAACTGGAAAGATCGCGAGCAGACCGTCGCCGATGAATTTCAGCACCTCGCCGCCGAAGGCGTGGATCGCGCCGGCAATGCGGTCGAACCAGGCGTCGAGTGCCGCGATCACCTCCGCGGGCGGATGGTGCTCGGAGAGCGCGGTGAAGCCGCGCAAATCGGCGAACAGCAGCGCCGCCCGGATGGTCTCCCCGGTGTTGCGGCGCAGCGGCGAGGCCAGCACGCGTGCCGCGCTGCGGCGGCCGAGATAGGCCTCGAGCGCCGCCATCAAGGTCGCGCGCGAAGCAAGCGCGGCCAGCGGCGCCGCGGCGAACCGCGCCGCTTGGCGCAGCTGATCGGCTTCATCCGCGGTGAAAGGGCGAGTTCCGATCCAGCCCAGCGTCGGGCCGTCGACCCGCGATCCGATCGTGTCCTCATGCACGGGACCGGGCGCAAGGCCGCTGAGCCAGCGCCGGCCGGCGTCCGCGGATCCCACCATGTCGGGCATGGCAAACGGCTGCTCCGGCGCGAAGCCGAGCGCCTCGATCACCTCGCCATCACCGGCGCGCCACAGCCAGGTGCGCCTGGCGATCAGGGGGTGCGGAACCTCGAGCGTCAACGCGCCGCCGGCAAGCGGCAGGCCGTCCGCAACCAGATGTGCGCCGAGCTCCGCCAGCAGCCGGTTGGCGCCCGCGGTCTCGGCGGCGGCGTCGACCAGCCAGCTCAGCGTCGAAGACAGATGCATCGCCCATCATGGGGTTGACGCCCCGCCGTTGTCACGCACTATCCCTGCAACCCCGCCGCCAATGGAGGATGGATCGATGACCGAAGCCTTCGTCGTTCAACGCGAGATGCAGATCGCAGCTCCGCCCGCGACCGTGTTCGCGTTCCTGACCGATCCGCAGAAGATCATCGCCTGGATGGGACTGGAAGCGGCGACCGAGCCGCAGCCCGGCGGGCTTTATTTTCTCAGCCTCAACAAGGAACGCACGCGCGCCGCGCGCGGCACGTTCCGCGAGGTCGTGCCGGTGCATCGCCTCGCATACAGCTTTGGCTGGGAGGGCAGCGAGGAGGTGCCGCCCGGATCGAGCCTGATCGAGATCGACCTGGTCGACAAGGACAACGGCACCTTGCTGCGCATGACCCATAGCGGCCTGCCCAATGCGGCGCAGTGCGCCAGCCATAACGAGGGATGGGCGCACTATATCGACCGGCTCGCACTGGTAGCCGCCGGCCGCGATCCGGGACCGGATCTCGGTCCCGCCGGTCGCCGCTGACGGCACGGTTGTACAACTGCCGTCTCAGCCCGGCCATTTCGAGCCGAGGATGATCGAGCAGAAATTGGTGCGCTTGAAGCTCGGGTCCTTCAGCGCCAGCACGTCGGCCTTGACGTTGCCGAAGGTGGTCTGCGGCTTCCTGATGATGCCGGCGGCGAAATGATCGATGATGTTTTCCTTGAAGTTCGCCTCGCGCGGATGATGCGCGCAGACGTGATCGCGGTGCTCGCGCGAAAAGTCGTCATAGGCGATGCCGAGCACGTCCATCTCGACACCCGCGGTCACCAGCGCGATGGTCGGGCGCATGTGCTCGGGGACGCCGGGCGTGGTGTGCAGCGCGATCGCGGTCCAGACGTCTTCGATGTCGCGCTCCGCCACGCCGTAGCCCTTGAGGAAGTCGCGCGCGGCGTTGGCGCCGTCGACCTCGAAGCGCAAATCGGGGCTGGCATGCGCCGCGGTCAGGCCCATGTCGTGAAACATTGCGCCGATATAGAGCAGCTCGGAATCGTATTTCAGTCCGCGGCGGTTGCCGGTCAGCGCGCCCCACAGGAAGACGCGGCGGCTGTGATTGTAGAGCAGGTCGTCTTCGGTATCGCGGACCAGCTGGGTGGCGGCACGCGCCATGGCGCTGTCGGGAATGCGAATGCCGGCGATGATCTCGGTCATTTCAAGACGCTCCTCGATGTGGCAAGACGATGCCGTGGCGTGCGAACACGCGAGGCCCGGCGCTCGTCCTTACGGTGTGTTCGGATTGCCTCGCGGCGCGATCCGTTGGCGATGTTGTCGCCGGTTTTGGCCGCTGGCCGCAACAATGCTGCGCCGCCGGATCGCGACAACCGCACGTCGTTTCGCGCCAGCGGAACAGGGAAGGGATATGGCGGTTCAGAAAGTCGCGATCGCGATTCACGAAGGGGTGCAGGCGCTCGATGTCGCAGGTCCCGTCGACGTCTTTGCCGAAACCAACGGCTTCGTCGCGGCCGGCGATGGCTATGAGACCGTGCTGGTCGGCGCCAGCCGCGACCCGCTGCGCGCGTCGAACGGCATGAAGATCTCGGCCGACCTCAGCTTCGATGAGGCGCGGGAGGGCTTCGACATCCTGCTCGTTGCCGGCGGTCCGGGGTTGCCCGACGCCGAGCCCGATCCCGAACTGACGCAGTGGCTGCGCGCGGCGCCGGAGCGCGCCGAACTCTATGGTTCGATCTGCACCGGTGCCTTCGCGCTCGGCCATGCCGGATTGCTCGACGGCCACAAGGTCACGACGCATTGGCAGAACGCGCAGCGGCTCGCGGCGCGCTTCCCGGCGGCCGAGGTGATGTTCGATCGCATCCATATTCGCGACGGCAGGCTGATGACCTCGGCGGGCGTGACCGCAGGCATCGATCTTGGTCTCGCGCTGGTCGCCGAACGCCACGGGCCGCAGGTCGCGGTGGCGGTGGCAAAACGGCTGGTCGTGGTGGCGCAGCGCCAGGGCGGCCAGTCGCAGTTCAGTCCCTATCTCACCGCGCCGGTCGACGAGGGCTCGCCGATCGCGCGGGCGCAGGCCCATGTCATGCAGCATGTCGGCGACCGCCACACGCTGCAGTCGCTGGCCGAGGCCGTCGGCATGAGCGTGCGCAATTTCGGCCGCGCCTTCGCGCAGGAGGCCGGCATCACCCCGCATGAATTCGTCGAGCGCGCGCGGATCGATGCCGCGCGCCGGCTGCTCGAGGGCAGCGACCGGCCGCTCAAGGCGGTGGCGTTCGACTGCGGCTTCGGCTCGGCCGACCGCATGCGTATCGTGTTCACCGAGCGGCTCGGCGTGTCGCCGGCGCAGTACCGCGCGAGTTTCCGGACTTTGTGATGCGGTTCATGAAGCGCGCCCGCAATCTGTGGTAGCGTCAGCATCGCCGCCGCCGTTTCCAGCAACAGATCTTCTGCCGCGAGGTTCGCCATGGACGCGCTCACCCTCTTCATCATCCGTCATGCCGAAAAGCCCGGTGAGTCCTGGCCCGGGCCGGGTTTCACTGCGCAGGGCCTCTCCGATACCGAGTCGCTGGTGTTGCGCGGCTGGCAGCGCGCCGGCGCCTGGACGGCGCTGTTCGGCACCGATCTCACCAGTGGCGACTACGCCAAGCCTGATACGATCTATGCCGCGACGCCCGGCACGCAAACCAACCAGCCGCCGAGCAGCCGGCCCGCCGAGACGATCTCGGCGCTGGCGGCGCGGCTCAAGCTGACGCCGAACGAAGGTTTTGGCAAAGGTGACGAGAAGCATCTGATGGATGCCGTGCTGGCATCGAAGGGCACCGCGCTGCTGTGCTGGGAGCACAAAGCGATCATCTCCGACATCCTTCCGCGAATTCCGGTCAGCAAGGGCACGCCGCCGACCAAATGGGACGGCAGCCGCTTTGACGTCGTGCTGCGCTTCGACCGCGCCAAGGGCGACGACAAGTTCGCCTTCAAGGAGCTGTTTCCGAAATTGCTGTCGGGCGATTCCGACAAGCCGCTGGATGGCTGAGGCGGATAGCCGCCGCGCCGGTCATGCAAGCCCGAGTGCCTCGCGCGACTTCCGCGTCAGCTTGGCGACGATCAGCGCGTGCGCCTCGCCGAGATAGGCCTTGAGCTCGGCATCGCGCAGCGAATTGTTGCGGACCAGCTGCACCCACATCGCGCGCGCCAGATAGGGCGCCGGTCGCGCCAGGCCCTGCTCGATCAGCATCTGGTAGGCCATGGCCGAGGTCTTGAACATGTAGCCGCCGCCGGACTGTTCGCAGAACCCGCCGCCGAGCGCGAACATCTTGCCGCCGACCTTGAACACCGACGTGCCCTCCCATTGCACCACCTTGGTGGCTGCGGGGAGGCGCAGACAATGGGCTTCGAAGGTTTTGAGGCGCATGCGTCGCAGGAAACATGGAGACTTCCAAGCCATAGGCCAACTGCACGAAGGCCGGCAAGCCCGATCGCGAAACCTGACGCACGGCTGGCGTGATCGGGTGCCAAAACGGCGCAAGCCATGCTGGATTTTGCCGGCTCTTGCTGCTCTGCTCCTGAAAACAACAAGGAGTAAAGCGCCAGATGTCCGCCGTCCCGCCATCCCATCCACTCGATCGTCCGATCTGGAGCGCGCTGACCTCGCGGCAGCGGGGCCTCGCCGAGGGCGGTGGCGTTGCGCTGCGCTATCCGGTCGCCATCGCGCCGTTCGCCGACATGGTCGATTTGTCGGCGGACAGCTTTGCGGCGCTCGGTGGCCTGCTGTCGGGGCGCGAGATGGCGGTGCTGTTTACGCCGGACGCCGTCAACGTGCCGCCGGATTTCAAGCTGCTGCTGGCCGACACCGGCGAGCAGATGATCGGCACGCCGGCGGAGTGCTCGCTGTCCGGCGTCGACATCGTCACGCTCGGCGCGGCCGACGTCCCGGCGATGACGGCGTTGGTGGAGCTGACAAAACCTGGGCCGTTCGGCACGCGGACCCACGAGCTCGGCAGCTTTCTCGGCATCCGCGTCGATGGCGAGCTGGTCGCGATGACCGGCGAGCGGATGAAGCCGGGCAACTACACCGAGATGACCGCGGTCTGCGTGCATCCGGATCACCGCGGCCGCGGCTACGCCCAGGCGCTGCTGGCGGCCGTCGGCCGCCAGATCGTGGCGCGCGGCGAAATCCCCTTCCTTCACGTCTTCACCAACAATACATCGGCGATCGCGCTGTACCGGCGCCAGGGCATGGCGATCCGCCGCCGCATGCATATTACGGTGCTGCAGAAGCAGGGGTAGCAAGACAAACTCAGCGTCGTCCCGGCGAAGGCCGGGACGACATCGTGTTTGTGGAGGCGGCTTCCCTTAGCTCAACTCCTCGCTTTCGCTTTCGCCTTCCGCTTGCCTCCGCCCGCGGCGATCCGCGTCAGCGCATCCGCAAACGCGCGCGCTGCGGGGCCGAGCGGCTCGTCGAGCCGATGCGCCAGATACGCTTCCATCGTCAGTGCGGCGTTGCGGCCGAGCGCGCGGGTTTCGACCCGCACCAGGCGGCGCTCGCGCAGGTCGCGCGCCACTTGCCAGAGCGGCAGGCGGCCCCAGCCGAGGCCGGCGAGGATCATCGCGTGCTTGGTATCCTGATTGCTGACCCGGCAGGTCTGCGGCGACAGCACACCGAAGTTGCGGCCCTCCGACAGCGAAGTCGGGTCGGACAGCACGATCTGCAGGTGATCGGCGAGGTCGGCGACGGTCTTGCGGCCGCGGCGTGCCAGCGGATGACTGGCGGCGGCGACCGCCACGATCTGCACCGCGCAGATCGCATCGAGCGCAAGGCGCGGGTCGCGAAAATCCTCGCCGACCGTGACCGCGAGCGCGCTGCGCCGTTCGGTCAAGGCTTCAATCGGTCCGCCCATCGGCTCGACCGCGAGCCGCACGCCGACCGACGGATAGGCGGCGCGCATCTCGGTGAGCGCGGCGCCGACGGCGGCGAGCGGAAACAGCGTGTCGACGATCACAGAGAGCTCGGATTCCACCCCGTCACCAAGCCCGCGCGCCCGCGCCCGCATCGCATCGACGCGCAGCAAGAGGTCGCGCGCATTGCTGAGCAGCGCCTTGCCTTCGGCGGTCAGGGCGGGGCGGTGGCTGGAGCGATCGAACAGCGTGAGGCCGAGCTCGGCCTCGAGATTGGCAACGGCATGACTGACCGCGGACTGCACCCGTGCCAGCCGGCCGGCGGCGGCGCGAAAGCTGCCGCTCTCGGCGATGGCGACGAAGATGCGGATCTGGTCGAGCGTGAGGTTGTCGAGCATGATCTATGAAATCGATCAGTTGGATGCAAAACATATCACTGCTGTCGATGGCCGGGAAACGCTATCTCCTCACGATCCGACCGGTGCCGCGCAAGGGCACGGCAAGGGCAGGGTGAACGCATGACGATCGAGACGGCGGTGCGGCCACAAGGCGAGGCGAAGCGCTGGGCGACGGTCGCGGTGGTCGTCGGCTGCGGCATCGCCGCCGCCGTGCAGGTCGGCAAGGTGCCGATTGCCGCGGCGATGCTGCAGGCCAGTTTCGGCATCGACCTCGCCGCGATCGGAACCATCGCCGGTATTTTCGCGCTGCTGGGGATGCTCGGCAGCATCCCGGCCGGCGTCGTCGTCGCCGCGATCGGCGCCCGCAGGGTGCTGCTGTGCGGGCTCGCCGCCATCGCGCTCGGCGCCGGCATCGGCGCGCTCGCGCCGTCGCTGGCGGTGCTGCTGGCCTCGCGCCTGCTGGAAGGGCTCGGCTTCCTGCTGACGATGGTCGCCGCGCCGGCACTGCTCGACCGTGTCGTCGCGGTCGGCGCCCGCGACGTCACCATGGCGGTGTGGAGCTGCGTGATGCCGTTCGGCATCGCGCTGGCGCTGCTGGCCGGCCCGCTATTCGAAAGCTGGCGCGCGATCTGGTCGGCCAGTGCGCTGATGGTCGCGGTGTTGTTCGTGCTCGCGGTCGTGATCGTGCCGGGCACCGCAGCGCGGAGCGGACCGGCGCGAGGTGGCCTGCTGCGCGAAGCGGCGGCGCTGGCGCGCCGGCGCAGTCCGGCGCTGCTGACCGCGCTGTTTGCGCTCTACAGCCTGATGTTCTTCGCCTTGTTCAGCTTCCTGCCGATCCTGCTGACGCAGCGCCTCGGCGTATCCGGCCAGAGCGCCGGCGCGCTCAGCGCGCTCGCGGCCGCCGCCAACGTCACCGGCAACCTCGCTGCCGGTCAGTTGCTCGCCCGCGGCATCCATCGCGCCGCACTGATCGCGCTCGCCGTGTTCGTGATGGGCGCTTCCGCGCTCGGAATCTTCCTGCCGGTGCTCGGCGGGACGGGCGCGTTCCTGCTGTGCCTGCTGTTCTCCGCGGTCGGCGGCGCGATTCCCGCGACCCTGCTCGCGACCGCACCGATGGCGGCGCGATCCGCATCGATGGTTCCGGTCATGATGGGACTGCTGATGACCGGCAGCAATTTCGGCCAGGTCACCGGACCGATCGCGGTTGGCGCCGTGGTCTCGGCGTGGGGCTGGAGCGCCGCCGGCGTTTTGGTGGTGGCGGCGGCGATCCTCGCCGGCGTCGCGGTGTGGATGCTCGCAGGTCGTGATCACAATGGCGTGGGCGAGGCGAGGGACCCGGCTTGACGGCGCGGGCGCGGCAGCCGAAGGAGGGAAGCTCTCTCCCGCCAACGACCACAGGACATTTGCATGACACGCGTGCGCTGTATCACCGAAATGGGCATGGGCGTCGACGTTCACGGCCGCGACGCCACCAAGGCCGCCAAGCGCGCGGTCTCCGACGCGATCCGCCACTCCAGCCTCGGCTTCTTCCGCATGCTCGGCAAGACCGCCAACGACATGTTCGTCGACGTCACCATCGCGGTGCCGAATCCGGAGGAGGTCGATACCGCGGCGGTGGCCAAGGAATTGCCCTACGGCACCAAGACGGTGAAGGCGATCGCCGGCGGACTCGAGATCCCGTCCGATCAGGGCAACGACCCGATCCTGATCGCGAACGCCGCGGTCATCGTCAGTTTTGATGATGGGAAGTGATGCCACCACCAGCGTCGTCCTGGCGATAGCCAGGACTCATAACCACAGGATCGGGTCGTTGAAGAGGAACGGGCCTAGTCATCGCCCCGCAACTAGCATTCGGGGTAATGGGTCCTGGCTTGCGCCCATAGGCGCTAAGATAGTTCGATCATGGCCTGATAGCGGCGCTTGCGTCTCGGAGACTCGCGCAGATGTCGTTGGAGAGCGACGCTGGCTCTGCGCAGACGTGCGATCGTTGGCTGGGGAATGATGGCTTGGAGCAGTGAGGCGGTGAGCTGACGGAGCAGGCGCCATGCTGCAGGTCCGGTCAGGCGGCTTCGGCCAAGCGGGGAGAGTCCTCGAGTTCGTCGACAAGCGGCTCGAGCAGAAGAATGATCAGTAGATGAGCGAGGATATGGGGTCTGGCTGACCGCTCGTCGGTTCCTGGAGGTCCCTTCAAGCCGATCAGACTCTTCAGTCGCTTGAAGCCGAGTTCAATCCGCCATCGCAGCCGGTAAAGGGCAAGCACGTCAGCCGTTGAGAAGTCCTCGGGCTTGAGCGAGGTCACCAGGATCACCCAATCTGCGGCTTCAAGCGTTTGCCTGGAGAGTTGATGGCCTCCCTTCTGGGCCGTCCTGCGTGCCTTGCGCCGTGCAGTTGCGGCCGCTTGGGCCGGCTTCTTGACGGCAACTAAACGGACAGCGAGCGGCGAGCCACCAGACTTGCGTTTTATCCAGATCGCCCGGTCGATCATGCCGCGTGCCGAGGCCTTGCGCAGTTCGACGACGAGATCGATCAGATTGCCTTTGCGATCCAGCCAGCGGGCGCTCTTCCAGCCCGAGCGGATCACGAAGTCCGCACCGGCCTCGACCAGATGCGCCATGCGCTCCGGTTGCAGATAGGCGCGGTCGGCAAGACGGATCTCGCCGGCAACCACCGGAATCCGGTCCAGTGTCTCGCCGTCGCGCTGATCAGTCAGCTCGAAGTGGCCAAAACGCTCTCGCGGAAGATCGAACGCACTGTGGATGCGCCACACCGCGTTCTTCTGCCTGCCGCCGGTTCCAGCCTTGGGCACCGTCGTGGCGTCAACGATGCGGATCAGTCGACCGCGGCTTGCCTTCGGCGCAGCGCTCGCAAGTGCCCGGCCTATCAGCTGCGCCAGCCAATCCCCACTCTGACGCAAGCGATACAACAGAGCCACATTGGAAATATCGACAAGGCCCACCGAGGTTGCCCATGCCGCCGTCAACCGCAGGCCTCTCGTGCCCAGACAATACGCAAGGATCAGCCGCAGCAAATCGACCGCATTGCTGATCTCGCGCGGACGCACAAACGCCTTCGTCTCGCGCGCGCCAACCTCCAACGCCTCGGCACCACCAAGCCGAGTCACAACATGCGCCCAGTCTTCGTTCAAAAGCGATTCGTGTCCCATCTCTCCTTGGAATCACACACGAATCTAACGTGCAAATCCTATTTTAGCGCCTATGGGCTTGCGCCAGGACGACAGAGTTCGCCAGGACGACGGGCGTCACTCGCGAAAATAATCCGGCTTGCCGGTGGTCCAGGTCTCGCCCCAATGCTGGCTGCCGCCGTCGACGGTCAGCGTCTCGCCGGTGATGAAATTGCCGGAGGGGCCGGTGAGATAGACGGCGGCTTCGGCGATGTCCCAGGGAGAGCCGGGGCGCATCATCGGGTTCGAGCGCGGGTAGGCGGCGCGCGCCGCTTCGCTGTAGACGTTCCAGCCTTCGGTCTCGATCGCGCCGGGCGCGATGCAATTGACGCGGATGTTCAGCGGCGCCCACTCGACGGCGAGCGCGCGCGACAGGCCGATCACGCCGGACCGCGCCGCGATGGTGTGCGCGATGCCGTAGAGGCCGTGGCTCGTCACCACCACGATGTTGACGATGCTGCCGGCGTGCTGGTGGTAGCGCCAGCGCTGCGCGGCGGCCTGCATCATGTACCAGGTGCCGCTGAGGTTGGTGTTGATGACCGCGTTCCAGCCCTTGATCGAAAAGTCGATCGCGGCCTGCGGAAACTGGCCGCCGGCGCTGTTGACGAGATGATCGATGCGGCCGTGTTGCGCCCACAGCGCATCGAACATGGCGTTGACCGCATCCGCATCCTTGATGTCGACCACGTGCGCGGAGGCCTTCAAGCCGCGCCGCATGAGGTGATCGGCGAGTGCGGCGAGCTTGTCACCGTTGCGGCCGGTCACCACGACATGGGCGCCGAGCCGCGCCAGCAGCCAGGCGATGGCCCGCCCGATGCCGCCGGCGCCGCCGGAGACCACCGCCACCTGACCGGCCAGTGCATCCGCCGCGAACACGGTCGGATGCGTGGCCAGTTCGTCGTCGGAAAGACCAAGCCGTTCCGGCTTCGGCTGATCGCTCATGTGCGGCCCTTGCGGCTGGCATCGAGGCCCCTACACTAATCACCCAAGCGCAATCAGGCAAAGACATCGACATGACCGACCTCTCGGCTTTTCCAATCACCAAACGTTGGCCCGCCCAGCATCCGGATCGTCTGCAGCTCTATTCGCTGCCGACGCCGAACGGGGTGAAGGTCTCGATCATGCTCGAGGAGATCGGGCTGCCCTACGAGGTGCATCTGGTCGACTTCGGCAAGGACGACCAGAAGACGCCGGAATTCCTGTCGCTGAATCCGAACGGCAGGATCCCGGCGATCATCGATCCCAATGGTCCCGGCGGCCAGCCGTTGCCGCTGTTCGAGTCCGGCGCCATCCTGCAGTATCTCGCCGAGAAGACCGGCAGGCTGCTGCCTTCAGATGCCACGCGCCGCTATCAGGCCATCCAATGGGTGCATTTTCAGATGGGCGGCATCGGCCCGATGTTCGGCCAGGTCGGCTTCTTCCACAAATTCGCCGGCAAGGATTTTGAGGACAAGCGGCCACTGCAGCGTTACGTCGCCGAGTCAAAACGCCTGCTCGGCGTGATGGAAACGCGCCTCGCCGGGCGGCAGTGGTTCATGGACGACGAATACTCGATCGCCGACGTCTCGATGATCGGTTGGGTGCGCAATCTGATCGGCTTCTACGGTGCACGCGAGCTGGTCGAGTTCGATCAGTTCAAGCATGTCGCCGGCTGGCTCGAGCGCGCCCTCAAGCGGCCGGCCGTGGAGCGCGGCCTGAATATTCCTAAGCGCCCGACCTGAGCAGCTCATAGACAACGGGATTGTCGGCGCAGGCGCCAAAGCCGCATTCGAGCAAAGTGGAGATCACGTTCAGCGCCGTCAGTCCGGTTACCAGCCACACCGCGCCCTGCGCGAAGCGGCCGGCCGGCTGCGGCTGCGTCGCGCGGTGATCGAACTGGCGGTCGAACAGCAGCATGATCGCGAGCAGGACGATGGCCGCGACGAAGCCGATCAGCGCCCAGCTATAGTAGTGGTAGCCAAGCAGCGCCGAACCGTAACCGGCATCTCCAGGGAGGATGTGTAGCAGCACCTGCCGTGTCGAGACCACGGCGCCCGCAACCGCCGTCAGCAGCGACAGTGCATAGTGGCTCGGTCGCGGCCCGAAGCGGACATTGAGGATCGGACCGACCGCCAGCATCGCGAACAGGATGCGCTGCAAGAGACACAGCGGGCAGGGCAGCTCGTGCAGCAGGAACTGGGCGGCGAAGGCCGCAGCCAGCACCAGCGCAACGCCGTACAGCGCGAGCGCATTCAACGTCGTGGCCTGCGTGTCGGTCATGGCCGGCCCCTAGAACGACAGGTTGAGCCGGTCGGTGGCGTGGTGCAGGAAGGTCGCGACACAGCCGATCAGCACCACTGCGAACAGGCCGACTGCGAGCGGACGCGGACCTCGCCACGCAACCAGCATGACGGTCGTAATGGCAAGAAACAGTATCGTGAATTCCATCCATTGCCCTCCGATGCCAGCTTGCCCGCACTATATGCCAGATTCGTGCTCGCACTGGTGCGAACCCAGCGCCTTGTCGTCCTTGCGCGACAGTGAGCAAGAATGGCATGCAGTGAGCAAGAATGGGCATTGTCGCCTATGCGCCGCTCCGCCAAGATGACACCACCAGTCGAGTTAGATCCAGCCCGGGGCACCTCATGACCACAGCCGCAATCAAGCCCGTTGCCCATCACCATCACCAGCCCTGGTACAAGATCCTCTACATTCAGGTGCTGATCGCGATCTTCGCGGGCGTGCTGGTCGGCTACTTCTACCCCGACCTCGGCAAGGAGCTGAAGCCGCTCGGCGACGGCTTCATCGCGCTGATCAAGATGATGATCGCGCCGGTGATCTTCTGCACCGTGGTGCACGGCATCTCCTCGATGGGCGACCTCAAGCGCGTCGGCCGCGTCGGATTGAAGGCGCTGATCTATTTCGAGACGGTCTCGACGGTGGCGTTGGCGATCGGCCTCCTGGTCGGCGAATTGCTGCAGCCCGGTCACGGCTTCAACATCGATCCGGCCACGATCGATCCGAAGTCGGTTTCCACCTACGTGACGCAGGCCAAGGAGCAGGGCATCGTCCACCATCTGCTGGCGATCATTCCGGACAGCTATTTCGGCGCGGTGGCGCGCGGCGACCTGCTGCAAGTGCTGCTGATCTCGATCCTGTCGGGCTTTGCCATCGTATTCATGGGCAAGGTCGGCGAGCCGATCGCGGCGGCGGTCGACACCGCCGCAAAGATGTTCTTCGGCATCATCCGCATGATCGTCCGCCTCGCGCCGCTCGGCGCATTCGGCGCCATGGCCTTCACCGTTGGCGCCTACGGCCTCGGCTCGCTGGTGAATCTGGCGGCGCTGATCGGCACCTTCTATCTCACCAGCGTGCTGTTCGTGCTGATCGTGCTCGGCGCGATCGCGCGGCTGTCGGGCTTCTCGATCATCCGCTTCATCGCCTATATCAAGGACGAGCTCTTGATCGTGCTCGGCACCTCATCATCGGAGACGGTGCTGCCGCAGATGATCCAGAAGATGGAGCATCTCGGCGCCTCGCGCTCGGTGGTCGGCCTCGTCATCCCGACCGGCTACAGCTTCAACCTCGACGGCACCAACATCTACATGACGCTGGCGACGCTGTTCCTGGCGCAGGCCACCAACACGCATCTGACGATCTGGCAGGAGCTCGGCATTCTCGGCATCGCCATGATCACCTCGAAGGGCGCCTCCGGCGTCACCGGCGCGGGCTTCATCACGCTGGCGGCGACGCTGTCGATCGTGCCTGATATCCCGATCCAGTCGATCGCGATCCTGGTCGGCATCGACAAGTTCATGAGCGAGTGCCGCGCGCTGACCAATCTGATCGGCAACGGCGTTGCCTGCGTCGTGATCAGCCTGTCCGAGGGCGAGCTCGACAAGGACGCGCTGCACGAGACCATGGCGCATCCGATCGAACTCGGCGAGGCGCTGGAGCCGGGCGGGGGCGGCTGAGCAGCATCAGTCCGGCACGCCGGCCGCCTTCAGCGTCTCGACATAGGTCCTGGACATCGCCTCGACCGGGAACGGAATCCGCGACAGGAACGTGGCAATCGAAAACTCCGGATCGACCTTGAGCAGCTCGCGCGCGGTCTGGGTCGCGCGCTCGGTGTCGCCGGTCTTGACCAGCGCCACGATCAGGACGCGCAGCGCCACTGCGAAGCGGCGGTTCTGCGCCAGCGCCTTGTCGGCCCAGACGACCGCGTCGGCAAAGTTGCCGTCGAGCACCGCGCAGATCGCCAGCGCCGCGGCGGCGAACCAGCCGCGCGGGTCGCGCGGGTTCAGCCGCTGCGCGCGCTCGATCATGGCGCGGCCGGTGGCCTGGTTGCCGCGCATTGCCTCGATCCAGCCGCCAAGCGTCAGCGCCATCGCCGAGTTCGGGTTGATCGCAAGCGAGCGCTCGAACAATTCGCGCGCCGGCTCGATCTCGTCGGCCATGTTCCAGATCGCGAACGCCGCCATCCACAGCACCTGCGCATCGCTTGGCGCAAGCTCGACCGCGCGCCAGGCCTGCGCCACCGCGCGCTCGCGATAGGCGTCATCGGGCACCAGCCAGCCCTGGACGTGGCGCATCGCATAGCAATAGGCCGAGGCCGCCAGTGCGGGTGCGTAGGCGCCATCGAGCGCGAGGGCCTGGTCGAGGCAGTCGATTGCGGCCGCCATGCTCTCGGGCGTGAATTCGTAGCGCAGGCTGTAGGCGCGCAGCAGCAGGTCGTAGGCATCGAGCGTCTCGGGCGGCGCGCTACGGCGCCGCTCGGCCTCCGCCACATGCAGCGTCGGCTCGATCGCGCCGACCACGCTTTCGGTGATGCGGTCCTGCAGCTCGAACACATCATCCGCCGCGCCGTCGAAGCGGTCGGCCCACAGATGCGCGCCGGAGACGGCGTCGATCAGCTGTCCGGTGATCCGCAAGCGATTGCCGCCGCGGCGGACGCTGCCCTCCAGCACATAGAACACGCCGAGCTCGCGGCCGACCTGGCGGATATCGACCGCCTTGCCCTTGTAGGTGAAGGCGGAGTTGCGCGCGATCACCGTCAGCCGGCTGCAGCGGGCCAGCGCGGTGGTGATGTCCTCGGCGATCCCGTCGGCGAAATAGTCCTGCTCGGGGTCGCCGCTCATATTGGTGAAGGGCAGCACCGCGATCGAGGGCCCCTCGCTCGGCCGCGGGCTTTCCGCGATCGGACGGTCGGGCGCTGTGTCCTCCCTGACCTCGCCGACAAAACGGAGGCCCTTGCGCGGCAGGGTGCGGATCAGCCGCTGCTCCTCGCCATTGTCGCCGATCGCGGTCCGCGCGGCATTGACCCGGCTGCTCAGCGTCGCTTCCGAGACGATCCGGCCCTGCCAGACGGCAGCCAGCACCTCGTCGCGGCTGACCACCCGGGCGCGGGCGCCAATCAGGAACTCGAGCAGATCGAACACCTGCGGCTCGACCGCCACCAGCGCGCCGCCGCGGCGCAGCTCCCGGCGCTCGGGATCAAGGGTGAAGTCGTTGAAACGATAGGGCAAATCAGAAGATCCGGCGGCCGGTCGCTTGGCAGGTGGCGGAACCTAGCACAGCCGCGGACAAGCAAAAATCACGACGCCCTGAAGGCCAAGTCCACGTCGTCTCAAAGCGCAGCCGTCCCGGCTCTGGCATAACTTGCCGCGACACCAGACTTAAGGAGATCGCCATGTCGCCATCCATCAATCAACAGCGCCGTCACTTCCTCGGCATCGCCGCGGGGACCGTCGTCGCGGCCAAATTCGGCCTGTTCGGATCGGCGGGCGCCCAAACCAAGGCGGCGCTTCCTGCGATCAAGGCCGGCGCCCACACCTCGATCGGTCCGGTCAAGCAGATCAACGCCGGCGTGCTCGACGTCGGCTATGTCGAGATGGGCCCGGCGACCGGTCCCGCCGTCATCCTGCTGCACGGCTGGCCCTATGATATCCACAGCTACGCCGACGTCGCGCCGGCGCTGGCCGAGGCCGGCTATCGGGTGATCGTGCCGCATCTGCGCGGCTATGGCTCGACGCGCTTCCTCTCCAGCGACACGATGCGCAGCGGCCAGCCGGTCGCGGTTTCCGCCGACATCATCGCGCTGATGGATGCCTTGAAGATCGAGAAGGCCGTGCTCGGCGGCTATGATTGGGGCGCGCGCACCGCCAACATCATGACCGTGCTGTGGCCCGAGCGCTGCAAGGCCATGGTGTCGGTGAGCGGCTACCTGATCGGCAGCCAGGCTGCCGGCAAGATGCCGCTGCCGCCGAAGGCCGAGCTGCAATGGTGGTACCAGTTCTATTTCGCGACCGAGCGCGGCCGCGAAGGCTATGCCAAGAACCGGCATGATTTCGCCAAGCTGATCTGGCAGCTGGCCTCGCCGCAGTGGAAGTTCGACGACGCCACCTACGACCGCAGCGCGGTGGCCTTCGACAATCCCGATCATGTCGACATCGTGATCCACAATTACCGCTGGCGGCTGGGCCTCGCCGAGGGTGAGGCGAAGTACGACGCATTTGAGAAGACGCTGGCGCAGGCGCCCGTCATCGCGATCCCGACCATCACGATGGAGGGTGATGCCAACGGCGCGCCGCATCCGGAGCCCGCCGCCTATGCCAAGAAATTCTCCGGACATTATCAGCATCGCCAGCTGCCCGGCGGCATCGGCCACAACCTGCCGCAGGAAGCGCCGCAGGAATTCACCCAGGCGATCATCGACGTCAGCAAGCTCTGAGCAGGCGCAGGCAACGAAACCATGACACTGAGTTTGAAATGGGCAGCTGCCGCGATCGCGGCAGCCTGCATCACCGCGTCATTGCCGTTCGCTGTCGGACATGCCGACGATGCGGCGTTGGCAGCACCGATCTTCGGGGTGAAAATTCCCGCCGGCTATCGCGACTGGAAGCTGATTGCGGTCGGCGAGGAGACCGGGCTCGACGAGTTGCGCGGCGTCGTCGGCAATGCCACCGCCGTGAAGGCCTATCAGGAGAACAAGACGCCGTTCCCCGATGGCACCACGCTGGTCAAGCTGGCCTGGAAGCGCAAGCCGGTCGCCGGCCTCAACGGCGCCTTCGTCACGGGACCGGCGACCACCGTCCAGGTCATGGTCAAGGACTCCGTGAAATATGCCGCAACCGGCGGCTGGGGTTTTGGCCGCTTCATCGACGGCAAGCCGGTCGATGCCGCCCAGCACGAGACCTGCTTTGCCTGTCACGAAGCGCACGCCAAGGACTTCGACTTCGTGTTCACGCACTATGCGCATTGAGGCAACGCCAAGATCGGTGTGGAGAGCGGCTGCATCCGGTCTGGCGCGGCGCCTGCCGTGGGGCTAGCTTCCACGGCTCGCAACGTGCGGGGAATGGCAGTGAGCATCACGATCTACGGCATCAAGAACTGCGACACCATGAAGAAGGCGCGGGCCTGGCTCGACGATCATGGCGTCGCCTACGATTTTCACGACTACAAGGCTGCCGGCATCGGCAAGGACAAGCTGAAGCAATGGAGCGACGAGGTCGGCTGGGAAACGCTGCTCAACCGCGCCGGCACCACCTTCAAGAAGCTGCCCGACGCCGACAAGGAAGGCCTCAACGAGCGCAAGGCGCTGGCGCTGATGGCCGAGCAGCCCTCGATGATCAAGCGCCCGGTGCTCGACCTCGGACCGAAGCGCGTGGTCGGCTTCAAGCCGGACCTCTATGCCAAGGAAGTGCCGGCGAAGGCGCGCAAGAAGAATTAAGTCGAAGAGCCCGCGCGCACTTATAAATTCCGGCACGGCCAGACGCGGATATCCCGCACGCTTCCCAATCGCCTGAAAGTGCGCTGATATGGCGTCCGGTGACATCCGGCGTTTTGGCGTGAGAGTGTCCGCTTGCACATGGGAGAATGCGCGTGAAAGAACTCGCTGGAAAGACCGCGTTCGTGACCGGTGCAGCGTCAGGCATTGGACTCGGGATCGCTACCGCCTTCGCCCAGGCGGGGGCGAAGGTCATGCTTTGCGACATTGAGGAAGCGGCTCTGTCCGCAGCGCTCGAACAACTGAGGCGCACCAACGTCGATGTCGACGGCGTGAAAGCGGACGTCTCACTCAAAGCCGAACTGGTGGCGGCCGCCGAAGCCACGACTGCCCGTTATGGCAAGGTGCATATCCTCGTCAACAACGCGGGTGTCGGTGGCGGTGGGCCCTACGGCACCTGGACCGAGGGGGCGTGGAATTGGACCTTGGGCGTCAACCTGATGGCGACCATTTGGGGGATCGAGATTTTCGGGCCGTTGATCGAGCAGCATGGCGAGGGTGGACACATTGTATCCACAGCCTCGATCGCTGGCCTGATTTCAGGGGGAAGCACGGCATACAACGTCTCAAAGTATGGCGTTGTCGCGCTGTCCGAAGGACTCCGGCAAGAACTCGCTCCCCGCGGGATTGGCGTATCGGTGCTGTGTCCCGGCTTCATCCGCACCCAAATCACGGACTCAGGGCGAAATCTCCCCAAGCGCTTCGAGGGAGCGGTCCGGGCCATGCCGACTTCGGGCCCACTTGCCGAGCGGATCAATCTGATCCGGGAACGCGTCTCTCAGGGTATCGATCCCGTCTATGTCGGCGAACTCGTCCGCGAAGGCGTCGAAAACGACTGGCCATATATCTTCACCGATCTCGAGTTTGAGCCGATCATCGAAGCGCGCTTCGCCGCGATCAAGCAAAGCTTTGACCGCATCCGCGGGCGCGACCCGAAACGTTGAGCGCGCAGCGGTTCGGCGTCTTAAATCAACTCGATGGAATCGCGCGCGGCCGGCCGCGCCGCCGGGACGAAGGCGCGGTCGATCACCGCGCGCACCGTGACGACGGGCACGGTCTTCGCCGTCACGCCCATCAGATTGCGCAGCCGAAACCCGCCCTCGATGCTGATCGCCTTGTAGGAGCCGATGATGTGCTCGACGCTGTCGCCGCGGCCGAACGGCAGCAGCAGCCGTTCATACGAGACGTCCTTGCCGTCGGCGTCCTGCACCGTCGCGACCGTATAGGTCGGGCGCTGGCGCGCCAGGCAGGCGCGATAGGACAGGATCACGCCCGCGTAACGCTCGGGGCCGATCGCATCATCCAGATAGCGGTTGGCCCGTTGCGCCGGCTCAATGTGCTCGGTGCCGTAAGCCGTCGCCAGCCTGGTCCCTTCCTGCGTGATCAGGAAGCGCGCGGCGTCCCCGCTGCCGATCACGTCGAATTCCATCATGTCGGCGCGCTCGTCGGCGGAGCCGTCGGTGCGGAAATCGCGCGGCAAGGGCAGGGCATTCGGCTGGCGCAGCGCGCGCAGCCAGGCGTTCAGCAGCACCCGCTGCGTGATCGATTTGACTACCGATGGATCGGCACTCTGGAACATGATCGGCTAGCCGAACTCGAGCACATCCCCGCGCGGGATGCGGCCAGGGGCGCGATGGAACAGGTCGCGATCGATGATGGCGCAGAGCTTGAATTCCGGCAGCTTGTCGTTGCCGCGCATCAGATTGCGGATTTCGAAGCTGCCATCCACGCTGATCGTCTTCAGCGAGGCGATCAGATGATTGACCGGGCCGCCGTCCGAGAACGGCAGCAGCAGCCGTTCATAGGCAACCACGCGACCATAGATGTCGTCGATGTGGGCGATGGTGTAGACAGGCAGCCGGCGCGCGATGCATTCGTAGTAGACCGGCATCACGAGCGGCGCGAGCCGCGGTCCAAAATAGTCGTCGAGCAGCCGGCCCTTGCCGGTGTTGCCGAAAGCGGTCGCCATCCGCGTGCCGTCGCTCTGGATCGTCAGCTGCGGCACCCGCGCTGTCGTGTCGACGGTGAAGTACACGAGATCCGGCAGATCCTCCTCGATCCTCCCGGGGGCAAATTCCGCAATTCCCGGAATCGTCTGGCCGCGGGCGTAAAGCCGCAGCCACGTGTTGAGGAAATCACGCTGCCTGATCGACTTGATCACCGAAGGATTGGCGCTCTCGAATTGCAAGGCCATGGCCGCTCGTCATGAAAATTGCTCCAAGCTTCGGCCACAGGGCGGAAATATTCTGTGAAAGTCCGCGCGCGCAGCAAATCACCGTTAATGGCCGCTTTCCAAGGCGCAAAGGGCCGCCTGAGGCTATTCGACTAAGGATCAACCGGAACAGGGTAGGGCTGATACCGCGGTGCAGCGCTTTCAGCCTTGCGTAACCGCCGCGGATGACGGCATATTCCGGCCCGGAGGCGGCGGGCTCCGGGACGGTTTCCAAGACGTAACGGACATTCCGTCGAACATGAAAAACAGGCCACGCGGGCGAGAGGCCTCGCAGCGATGGCGCACGGGGGATTCTATTTGGCCGATGAGTTCATTCTCGAAACCAGCGGATTGACCAAGGAATTCGCGGGTTTCTTCGCCGTTCGCGACGTCGCGCTGAAGGTGCGTCGCGGCAGTATTCATGCGTTGATCGGCCCCAACGGCGCCGGCAAGACGACCTGCTTCAACCTGCTGACCAAGTTCCTGAAGCCGACGGGCGGCCAGATCCGCTACAAGGGCAAGGACATCACCGCGATGGCGCCGGCCGACGTGGCGCGGCTTGGGCTGGTCCGCTCGTTCCAGATCTCGGCGGTGTTTCCGCATCTGACCGCGCTGGAAAACGTCCGCGTGGCGCTGCAGCGCCAGCACGGATCGTCGTTCGATTTCTGGCGCTCCAAGAGCGTGCTCGACCGCTTCAATCCGCGCGCCCATGAGCTTCTGAACGACGTCGGCTTGAGCGAATTCGCCAATACCCCGGCGGTCGAGATGCCGTATGGCCGCAAGCGCGCACTTGAGATTGCGACGACGCTGGCGCTCGACCCCGAGATGATGCTGCTCGACGAACCGATGGCCGGCATGGGCCACGAGGACATCGACAAGATCGCGGCGCTGATCAAGCGGATCTCCGCCAAATACACCATCCTGATGGTCGAACATAACCTCTCGGTGGTTGCCAACCTCTCCGACATCATCACCGTGCTGACGCGCGGCCAGGTGCTGGCGGAGGGCCACTACGCCGACCTCTCCAAGGACGAGCGCGTGAAGGAAGCCTATCTGGGAGCGGGTCATGGCTGAGGCGAAACTGGCGGAAAGGCCCGCGGCGGCCACCGGCGCCGAGGTGCTGACGGTCAAGGACCTGCAGGCCTGGTACGGCGAATCCCACATCCTGCACGGCATCAATTTCGGCGTGAAGGCCGGCGAGGTGGTGACGCTGCTCGGCCGCAACGGCGCCGGCAAGACCACCACGCTGAAGTCGGTGATGGGAATCATCGGCAAGCGCTCGGGCTCGATCCGCTTCAACAACGAAGAAATCATCCGCGCGTCCTCTGACCGCATCGCGCGGAAGGGCATCGCGTTCTGTCCCGAGGAGCGCGGCATCTTCTCGAGCCTCGACGTGCGCGAGAATCTGATGCTGCCGCCGACGGTGCGCCCGGGCGGCCTGTCGCTCGAGCAGATCTTCACGCTGTTTCCGAATCTGAAGGAGCGTCTCACCAGCCAGGGCACCAAGCTCTCCGGCGGCGAGCAGCAGATGCTGGCGATCGCGCGCATCCTGCGCACCGGCGCGCGCTTCCTGATGCTGGACGAGCCGACCGAGGGGCTCGCGCCGGTCATCATCCAGCAGATCGGCCACACCATTGCGCGGCTGAAGTCGGAGGGATTCACCATCCTCCTCGTCGAGCAGAATTTCCGCTTCGCCTCGACCGTCGCCGACCGCTACTACATCGTCGAGCACGGCAAGGTGATCGACGGTTTCGCCAATTCGGAGCTGTCGGCCAACATGGACAAGCTCCACACCTACCTTGGCGTTTGAAGACCGCCAGAACCAGAAAATTTCAGGACTGAGGGAATACGACATGAAGAACATGATTTCGGCGCTGCTGCTCGGCACCGCATTGACGCTCGCTTCCGCGGGCCTTGCGTCGGCGCAGGACAAGACGGTCAAGATTGGTGCGCTGTCGGATCAGTCCGGCCTCTACGCCGACCTCGCCGGTCCCGGCTCGACGCTGGCGGCGCAGATGGCGGTCGAGGACTCCAAGCTGAAGGACAAGGGCTGGAAGATCGACATCATCTCCGGCGATCACCAGAACAAGCCCGACATCGGCACCACCATCGCCCGGCAGTGGTTCGATGTCGACAAGGTTGACGTGATCGTCGACGTGCCGAACTCCGGCGTCGCGCTCGCGGTCAACAATGTCGTGAAGGAAAAGAACGGCGTCTACATCAACTCGGGCGCCGCGACCTCGGACCTGAGCAATGCGCAGTGCTCGCCGAACACGGTGCACTGGACCTATGACACCTACATGCTGGCCCACGCCACCGGACAGGCGCTGGTCAAGGCGGGTGGCGACACCTGGTTCTTCCTCACCGCGGACTACGCCTTCGGTGCGGCGCTGGAGCGCGACACCACCGCCGTCGTCACCGCCAATGGCGGCAAGGTGGTCGGCGGCGTCAAGCATCCGCTCAACACCGCGGACTTCTCCTCGTTCCTGCTGCAGGCGCAGGCCTCCAAGGCCAAGATCATCGGCCTTGCCAATGCCGGCGGCGATACCACCAACTCGATCAAGCAGGCAGCCGAGTTCGGCATCGGCAAGGGCGGCCAGAAGCTCGCGGGGCTTCTGCTGTTCCTCACCGACGTCAAGGCGATCGGCCTCGAGACGGCGCAGGGCCTCAACTTCACCGAGACGTTCTACTGGGATCTGAACGACCAGACCCGGGCGTTTTCCAAGCGGTTCTCGGAGCGGATGAAGAACAGCGCGCCGCCGACCATGGTGCAGGCCGGCGTCTATGCGGGCCTGATGCATTACTTCAAGGCGCTGGATGCGCTCGGCGGCAATCCGCATGACGGCGCCAAGATCGTCGCCAAGATGAAGGAGATCCCGGCCGACGATCCGCTGTTCGGCAAGGGCGAGGTCCAGGCCAACGGCCGCGTCATCCACAACGCCTATCTGTTCGAGGTGAAGAAGCCGTCGGAGTCGAAGGGCCCGTGGGACCTCTACAAGCTGGTCGGCACGGTGCCGGGCGATCAGGCCTTCACGCCGCTCGACAAGAGCAGCTGCGCGCTGTTGAAGAAGTGACGATCGTGCCCGCCGGCGCGCAGGCGTGACCGGCGGGCGTCATCCAGTTAAGCGAAAGCTCGATCGATGCAGGCTCTCTACGCACAGCTTCTGGTGGGACTGATCAACGGCTCGTTCTACGCGCTGCTCAGTCTGGGGCTCGCCGTGATCTTCGGCATGCTCAACATCATCAATTTCGCGCATGGCGCGCTCTACATGATGGGCGCCTTCGTGGCGTACTTCCTGCTCAATCTGGGCGGCATCAGCTACTGGTGGGCGCTGCTGATCGCGCCGATCCTGGTCGGCATCTTCGGCATGATTCTCGAGCGCACCATGCTGCAATGGCTGACCGGGCTCGATCATCTCTACGGGCTGCTTTTGACCTTCGGCATCGCGCTGATCGTGCAGGGCGTGTTCCAGAACTATTTCGGCTCCTCAGGTCTGCCTTACGCTATTCCCGATCAGCTCAAGGGCGGCGTCAATCTCGGCTTCATGTTCCTGCCGATCTATCGCGGCTGGGTCGTGATCTTCTCGCTGGTGGTGTGTCTCGCCACCTGGTTCCTGATCGAGAAGACGCAGCTCGGCGCCTACCTGCGCGCTGCCACCGAAAACCCGACGCTGGTGCGGGCCTTCGGCATCAACGTGCCGCGCATGATCACGCTGACCTACGGGCTCGGCGTCGGCCTCGCCGCGCTCGCCGGCGTGCTGTCGGCGCCGATCAACCAGGTCCGGCCGCTGATGGGCGCCGATCTCATCATCGTGGTGTTCGCGGTGGTGGTGATCGGCGGCATGGGTTCGATCATGGGATCGATCATCACCGGCTTCGCGCTCGGCGTGATCGAAGGATTTACCAAGTATTATTATCCCGAGGCCTCCAACACCGTGGTGTTTGTCCTGATGGTGCTGGTGCTGCTGGTGAAGCCGACGGGATTGACGGGACGGGCGGCCTGATATGTCAGCATTGACCGACGATACACTTCCGATGACGCCGCGCGCGATGCGCGACGAGATGATCGTGTTCGCCATCTTGGCGGTGCTGCTGGCGATCGTGCCGTTTACGGGGATCTATCCGTTCTTCGTCATGCAGGCGCTGTGCTTCGCGCTGCTCGCCTGCGCCTTCAACCTGTTGATCGGCTATGGCGGCCTGCTGTCGTTCGGCCACGCCATGTTCCTCGGCACCGCCGGCTACGTGACCGCGCATGCGTTGAAGGTGTGGGCGCTGCCGCCCGAGCTCGGCATCCTGATCGGCACCGCGGCCGCGGCCCTGCTTGGCCTCGCCACCGGCTACGTCTCGATCAAGCGGCAGGGCATCTACTTCTCGATGATCACGCTGGCGCTGTCGCAGCTGCTGTATTTCATCTATCTGCAGGCGCCGTTCACCCATGGCGAGGACGGCATTCAGGGCATTCCGCAGGGGCATCTGCTCGGCATCCTCGATCTGTCCAAGCCGACCGTGCTCTATTACGTCGTGCTGGCCGGATTCCTCGCCGGCTTCCTCTTGATCTACCGCACCATCAACTCGCCGTTCGGCGAGGTGCTGAAGTCGATCCGCGAGAACGAGCCGCGTGCGATCTCGCTCGGTTACAAGACCGACCAGTACAAGCTGCTCGCCTACATCCTGTCGGGCACGCTGGCGGGCTTCGCCGGCTCGCTGAAGGTGTTCGTGGCCCAAAACGCCTCGCTCACCGACGTACACTGGTCGATGTCCGGCGAAATTGTGCTGATGACGCTGGTCGGCGGCCTCGGCACCATCTTCGGACCGGTGGTCGGCGCCTTCGTGATCATCGCCATGCAGCAATATCTCGCCGGCTTCGGCCAGTGGGTGACGGTGATCCAGGGTGTGATCTTCGTTTCCTGCGTGCTGCTGTTCCGCCGCGGCTTGGTCGGCGAGCTCGCCCATCTGCTGCGGCGTTCGCTGTAGGGCAGGGAGCCGGATTTTTCGCTGACTTAACAGTGGACGGCACCCCATTCGGGGGGCCGTCAGCAGTGGCTTTTTCTGCGCAATGTGTTCTATGACAGTTTTGTGACAGTCGCTGCCGGCTGTCCCGGAGCGATGGAATAGACCCATGTTGCGCTGGTTTCGCGCCTTTCTGCCCAAGGAAGAGCGATTTTTCGACCTGTTCGCCCGGCACGCCCAGACCTCTGTGCAGTGCGCGCTGGCCCTGCAGGACATGCTGAAGGGCGGCGAGGAGACCCTGGTCTTCTGTCAGCGCGTCAATCAATTCGAGAACGACGCGGACAACGTCACCCGCGAGGTGCTCACCGCCGTCCGCCGTACCTTCATCACGCCGTTCGACCGCGGCGACATCAAGAGTCTGATCACCTCGATGGACGACGCGGTCGACCAGATGCAGCAGACCGCCAAGGCCGTCGTGCTGTTCGAGGTGCGCGCGTTCGAGCCGCCGATGCGCGAGATCGGCAGCCTGATCACCGAATGCGCCAATCTGGTCGTCCGCGCGCTGCCGCTGCTGCAGTCGATCGGTCCGAACGTTGCGATGCTGACCCAGATCACCGAGGAACTGACCAAGCTCGAGGGCCGGGTCGACGACCTCCACGACATCGGGCTGAAGGAATTGTTCCTGAAGCACCGCGACGCCAACACGATGGATTTCATCGTCGGCGCGGAGATCTACGATCATCTCGAGAAGGTGGCCGACCGCTTTGACGACGTCGCGAACGAGATCAATTCGATCGTGATCGAACAGGTATAGGGCGGGTCAGGTGGACGCTACGCTGGGCCTTCCTGTCCTGGTCATCCTGATCGCGGTTGCGCTGCTGTTCGACTTCCTGAACGGCCTGCACGACGCGGCGAACTCAATCGCGACCATCGTCTCGACCCGCGTGCTGCGGCCGCAATATGCGGTGTTCTGGGCCGCCTTCTTCAATTTCATCGCCTTCCTGGTATTCGGGCTGCACGTCGCCAACACGATCGGCACCGGGATCATCGAGCCGTCGGTGGTCGACACCACGGTGATCTTTGCGGCGCTGATCGGCGCGATCGTCTGGAACCTGATCACCTGGGGGCTCGGTATCCCGTCATCGAGCTCACATGCGCTGATCGGCGGCCTGGTCGGCGCGGGGATGGCGAAGGCGGGGATTTCGGCGGCGGTGTGGAGCGGGCTTTCGAAGACGCTGCTCGCGATCGTGCTGTCGCCGCTCGTCGGCTTCCTGCTGGCGCTGCTGCTGGTCGGGATCGTGTCCTGGCTGTCGGTGCGCTCGACGCCGTTCGCGGTCGATCGCGCCTTCCGCATCCTGCAATTCGCCTCGGCCTCGCTGTATTCGCTCGGCCATGGTGGCAACGACGCGCAGAAGACCATGGGCATCATCGCCGTGCTGCTCTACTCGCAGGGCCATCTCGGCGAGACTTTCGAGATCCCGTTCTGGGTGGTGCTGGCCTGCCAGAGCGCCATGGCGCTGGGCACGCTGATGGGGGGCTGGCGGATCGTGCGCACCATGGGCCTGCGCATCACCAAGCTGACGCCAATGCAGGGCTTTTGCGCCGAGACCGGCGGCGCCGTGACGCTGTTCATGGCGACCTATCTCGGGGTTCCCGTGTCCACGACCCACACCATCACCGGCGCGATCGTCGGCGTCGGCGCCGCACGGCGGCTCTCCGCCGTGCGCTGGAATGTGGCGAGTTCGATCGTCTATGCCTGGGTGATTACGATCCCTGCGTCGGCGGCGGTTGCGGGGCTGACGTACTGGGTCGTGCAGATCTTGAAATAACTACCCGACGAGTTTCAGGCCGACGATGCCGGCGACGATCAGCCCGATGCTGGCAAGGCGCAGCGCGGTCGCTGGTTCGCCCAGCAGGAAGATGCCGAGTGCCGCGGTACCGACCGCGCCGATCCCGGTCCAGACCGCATAGGCGGTTCCGATCGGCAGCGTCTTGAGCGCGACGCCGAGCAGGATGACGCTGCCGGCCATGGCGGCCAGCGTCAGCGCCGACGGCACCAGCCGCGAAAACCCTTCGGTGTATTTCAGGCCGATCGCCCAGCCGATTTCGAGCAGGCCAGCGGTAAACAGAATGGCCCAAGCCATCACGAACCCTCCAGATAAGGCAGGGTCGTCCCCGCTGATGGTGCGATGAGGAGAAGGTCGTCCTTCCGCCCCCCATATGGGGATGGTGCGGCCGTTCCGCATTGCGACAAAACGCCCTTGATTGCGCCCGTTTTCCCTGCCAAACGCTGCCCCGCCATGTCCGATACCGCTGTCACAACCGAATCGCCGACCCGCACGCCGCTTTCCGAGGAAGTGGCGCGGCGCCGCACCTTTGCGATCATCTCGCACCCGGACGCCGGCAAGACCACGCTGACCGAAAAGCTGCTGCTGTTCGGCGGCGCCATCAACCTGGCCGGCCAGGTCAAGGCCAAGGGCGAGCGGCGCAACACCCGCTCGGACTGGATGAAGATCGAGCGCGAGCGCGGCATCTCGGTCGTCACCTCGGTGATGACCTTCGAGTTCAACGATCTGGTGTTCAACCTTTTGGACACGCCGGGCCACGAGGACTTTTCCGAAGACACCTACCGCACCCTGACCGCGGTCGATTCCGCCGTGATGGTGATCGACGCCGCCAAAGGCATCGAGGCGCGTACCCGCAAGCTGTTCGAGGTGTGCCGCCTGCGCGATATCCCGATCATCACCTTCATCAACAAGATGGACCGCGAGAGCCGCGACACCTTCGAGCTCCTCGACGAGATCGAGAAGACGCTGGCGCTCGATACCACGCCGATGACCTGGCCGGTCGGCCGCGGCCGCGACTTCCTCGGCACCTATGACGTCGTCAATGGCGGCGTGCGGCTGCTCGAGGGGGGCGGCGCCAAGACCGGCGCGACCGAGCAGATCGACATCGCCGAGCTCGGCGCGCGCAATCCCAATCTCGACGTCGCCACCGTCAAGGACGAGCTCGAGCTGGCCTCCGAGGCCTGCAAGCCGTTCGAGCTCGCCGCGTTCCGCGAGGGCCATCTGACGCCGGTCTATTTCGGCAGCGCGCTGCGCAATTTCGGCGTCGGCGATTTGCTCGAAGGCCTCGGCAAGTTCGCGCCGGCGCCGCGCGCTCAGGACTCCGACCTGCGCAAGGTCGAGGCGGCGGAACCGCGCATGAGCGCGTTCGTGTTCAAGATCCAGGCCAACATGGATCCGAACCACCGCGACCGCATCGCCTTCGCGCGGCTGTGCTCCGGAAAACTCAGCCGCGGCATGAAGGCCAAGCTGGTGCGCACCGGCAAGAACATGAGCCTGTCGAGCCCGCAATTCTTCTTCGCCCAGGACCGCTCGGTGGCCGACGAGGCGTTTGCCGGCGACGTCGTCGGCATTCCCAACCACGGCACTTTGCGGATCGGCGACACCCTGACCGAGGGCGAGGATCTGACCTTCGTCGGCGTGCCGAGCTTCGCGCCGGAAATCGTCCGTCGCGTCCGCCTTACCGACGCGATGAAGGCCAAGAAGCTGAAGGAAGCGCTGCAGCAGATGTCGGAGGAGGGCGTCGTGCAGGTGTTCCGCCCGCGCGACGGCGCGCCGGCGCTGGTCGGCGTGGTCGGCCCGCTGCAGCTCGACGTGCTGAAGGCGCGGCTCGACGCGGAATATTCGCTGCCGGTCGAGTTCGAGATTTCCGAGTTCTCGCTGGCGCGCTGGATCTCCTCCGACGACCGCAAGAAACTCGACGCCTTCATCGCCGCCAATAATTCCGGCATCGCCGACGACGTCGACGGCGATCCGGTGTTCATGGCCAAGAACGAGTTCTATCTCGGCTACACCCGCGAGCGCGCCGAGGGCATCACCTTCTCCAACGTCAAGGACGTGAAGAAGAAGGCGTAAGCGCCGTAGATGCGGGCGTAGCGCCGCATACTTGGCGCCGCATACTCACTGTCGTCCCCCGGCTTGACCGGGGGACCCAGTACGCCGCGGCCTTTCGATCGACCACTGCCGTCCCTGGAATACTGGATCGCCCGGTTTAACCGGGCGATGACAGCGGAGTTAGGGGCTGCACCGCGGCACACGCGAGGACGTGAACGCCGCCCCGCTTGATGTGCCTTGGCGGCGGTAGCATTTTCTGCGGAGCGCACTCAGGATCGCTCGTATGCTCCGACGCATTGCCATCTGCCTCACCCTAGCCGTGCTGGCCCTCTGCGTCGCGAGGGCAGCGAACGCCCAGCAGGGCGTTAATCCGGTGCCGTTTGCGCACACGCCGTGCAGCGTGCTCGACAACGAACCCTGCACGCCGTCCACTTGCAGCGTGTTCAACCACGGGCCGTGCCTGCCGGAGATGGATTATCCGTATGGCGAAAATCTGCAGCTCACGATTTTGACCGTGCCGCCGCAAGACCAGGCCGAGAAGTACCGCAAGCCGGACCATGATCTCAATACCATCGGCGACCTGTTCGCCGCGCTGCGCAGTTGCTGGTCGCCGCCGCCGGCCGACAACGCGCGCGAGGGCATGCAGATGTCGGTGCGATTCAGCTTCAAGCGCTCCGGCGAGATGATCGGCGCGCCGCGGCTGACCTTTTCCACCAAGGGCGTGCCGGCCGACACCCGCACCACCTATCTCAACGCCATCAACGCCTCGCTCAAGGAATGCCTGCCGCTGAAATTCTCCAGCGGGCTCGGCGGCGCGCTGGCCGGCCGCCCGATCATGATCCGCTATGTCGACAACCGCGAGCTGGCCAAGACGGCGGACAGGCCGGCCGGCAAGCCGTGATACATTGCGCACGGCCCGGTGAAGGTGATACGCGAGGGCAGCAATAATTCAGGGGAGGAACTTGGTGGGACTGCTCGTCATGATCCTGGGTCTCGTGCTGTTCCTCGGCGTCCATGTGCTGACCTCGCTGCGCGACCTGCGCGCTGGCCTGGTCAAGGCGATGGGCGAGGGCGGCTACAAGATCGTCTATTCGCTGGTCGCCATCGCTGGGTTCGTCCTGATCATCTGGGGCTATGGGCACTACCGCTCGACCGGCTGGATCGACGTCTGGACGCCGCCGACAGCGCTCAAGCACATCACGGTGGCGCTGATGCTGCCGGCCGTGATCCTGGTCGTCGCCTCCTACATCCGCGGCCGCATCTACACCACGCTGAAGCATCCGATGCTGGCCGGCGTCAAACTGTGGGCGGCGGCGCATCTGCTCGCCAACGGCGACCTCGGCTCGATCATCCTGTTCGGCTCGTTCCTCGCCTGGGCGGTCTATGACCGCATCTCGCTGAAGCGCCGCGCGGATGCCGGTGCGCCGCCGATCCCGGTGGGCGGGCCGACCAACGACCTGATCGCGATCGCGGTCGGTGTCATCGCGTATCTGGCGCTGGCGTTTGCGTTCCATCCGGTCGTGATCGGCGTGCCTGTGATGGGAGCCTGACGATGTCCGTTCAATCCAACATCCGGCGCAAGACCGCGCCCGATCTGCGCGCCCGCAAGAACGGCGAGCCGATCGTGATGCTGACCTCGTACCACGCCCACACCGCGGCGCTGGTCGACAAGCATTGCGACGCCATTCTGGTCGGCGACTCCCTCGGCAACGTCATGCACGGCTTCGAGACCACGGTGCCGGTGACGCTCGACATGATGATCCTGCAGGGCCGCGCGGTGATGCGCGGCTCGCAGGCGGCGCTGGTCGTGGTCGATATGCCGTTCGGCTCCTACGAGGGCTCGAAGGAGCAGGCGTTCGCCTCCGCGGTGCGCATCATGAAGGAAACGCTGTGCGGCGCGGTCAAGCTCGAGGGCGGCGTGCGGATGGCGGAGACGGTGGCGTTCCTGTCCGAGCGCGGCATTCCCGTGATGGGCCATATCGGGCTGACCCCGCAATCGATCAACACGCTGGGCTCGTTCCGCGCCCAGGGCCGCGACGAGGCGAACTGGGCGCCGATCGAGGCTGATGCCAAGGCGATCGCCGAGGCCGGTGCGTTCTCGATCGTGGTCGAGGCCGTCGCCGAGCCGCTGGCGCGCAAGATCACGCAGTCGATCGCGGTGCCGACCATCGGCATCGGCGCGAGCGCGGCCTGCGACGGCCAGGTGCTGGTGCTGGAGGACATGCTCGGCCTGTCGCCGCGTGCGCCAAAATTCGTACGGCGCTATGGCAATCTCGGGCCGATGATCGAGGAGGCGATCGCCGGCTATGCGCGCGACGTCAAGAGCCGCGCCTTTCCCGGGCCGGAGCATGTCTACGGCATGAAGAAGGGCTGAGCATGGACTGGTCGCAGCACGCCATTCCGCCCATGCGGCTCGAGCCGCGCTTCGGTGACCGTGTCGTGCCGGCCTTCGTGGATCGGCCCGCCAGCCTGTGGGCGATGATCGCAGACGCGGTGGCACAGAACGGCGGCGGCGAGGCGTTGGTGTGCGGCGACATCAGGATCAGCTGGCACGAGGTCGCGCGGCGCGCGGCCAAGGTCGCGGCGGGCTTTGCCAAGCTTGGCCTCAAGCCCGGCGACCGCATCGCGATCCTGCTCGGCAACCGCATCGAGTTCGTGCTGACGATGTTTGCGGCCGCCCATGCCGGGCTGGTCACGGTACTGCTATCGACGCGCCAGCAGAAGCCCGAGATCGCCTATGTGCTGAACGACTGCGGCGCCAGGGCGCTGGTCCACGAGGCGACGCTGGCCGAGCGCGTCCCCGATGCGGCCGATATCCCCGGCCTCGCGCATCGCATCGCTGTGAGCGACGACGCCGCCTCGCAATTCGCGGTGTTGCTCGACCATCCGCCGGCGCCTGCGCCCGCCGCGGTGAGCGAAGAGGATACCGCGATGATCCTCTACACCTCGGGCACCACGGGGCGGCCGAAGGGCGCGATGCTCGCCCATTGCAACATCATCCACTCCTCGATGGTGTTCGCCTCGACGCTGAGGCTGACGCAAGCCGATCGCTCGATCGCCGCGGTGCCGCTGGCGCATGTCACCGGCGCTGTCGCCAACATCACCACCATGGTGCGCTGTGCCGGCACGCTGATCATCATGCCCGAGTTCAAGGCGGCGGAGTATCTCAAGGTCGCCGCACGCGAGCGCGTCAGCTACACCGTGATGGTGCCGGCGATGTACAATCTCTGCCTGCTGCAGCCGGATTTCGACAGCTACGATCTGTCGAGCTGGCGCATCGGCGGTTTCGGCGGCGCGCCGATGCCGGTCGCGACCATCGAACGGCTCGACGCCAAGATTCCCGGCCTCAAGCTCGCCAACTGCTACGGCGCGACCGAGACCACGTCGCCCTCGACGTTGATGCCGGGCGAACTCACCGCCGCCCATATCGACAGCGTCGGCCTGCCGTGCCCCGGCGCCGAGATCATCGTCATGGGGCCTGACGGCCGCGAGCTGCCGCGCGGCGAGATCGGCGAGCTCTGGATCCGCAGCGCCTCGGTCATCAAGGGCTACTGGAACAATCCGAAGGCGACCGCGGAAAGCTTTACCGACGGCTTCTGGCACTCCGGCGATCTCGGCTCGGTCGATGCGGAAAATTTCGTCCGCGTGTTCGATCGCCAGAAGGACATGATCAATCGCGGCGGGCTGAAGATCTATTCCGCCGAAGTCGAGTCGGTGCTCGCCGGCCATCCCGCCGTGGTCGAGAGTGCGATCATCGCAAAACCATGCCCGGTGCTCGGCGAGCGCGTGCATGCGGTGATCGTCACCCGCACCGAGGTCGATGCGGACGCCTTGCGCGCTTGGTGCGCCGAGCGTCTGTCGGACTACAAGGTGCCGGAGACCATGACACTGACCACGACGCCATTGCCGCGCAACGCCAACGGCAAGGTGGTCAAGCGGCAGCTCAGGGAGACGCTGGCTGCAGGCCAAGCCCCGGCATGACGGGCGGGATGTGGCCGATAGCCGGCCGTCGCAGGGGCGCGCTGGCAAAATGCCGAAAAACAACCCCATGCAAAGTAGGCGGCGGCCGGCGTTCGAGTTAGGCCACTGTCCGTAGCGGGCGACTGTCCGTAGCGGGCGACTTGACACGTCGGGCAACTCACCTGTAGCCTTCCAATATTCCGAAATCGCGCAACCGCCGCCTCGCTCCCGGTAAGCGGGAGAGGGAGCCGACACCGTTTCGGTGTGGCCGGCGGCAAACCTCCACCGTTAACGCTTTGATCCGCCTCGCTTTGCCTTGCCACCGCCACACCATTAGGGTAACGCCGCCGCGATGTGGGGATCGGGCAGGGGCTGGGCTCCACCGATAGCAGCGGTCCCGAGGGGATGGGATAGCCTTAAGTGTCTGAATTATTTGATGAAGTAGACGAGGAAGTCCGTCGCGAACGGCTCCAGAAGCTGTGGGACAAGTACTCGCTGCATATCATTGCGCTGGCGATCCTGATCGTCGCGGGCGTCGGCGGCTGGCGCGGCTATGAGTATCTCGAGGCTAAGAAGGCGGCCGAGGCCGGTGCGGCGTTCGACCGCGCCGCCGAACTGTCCGAGCAAAACAAGCACGCCGAGGCCGAGGCCGCATTCGCCGATCTCGCCGCCAAGGCGCCGACCGGCTACCGCAACCTGGCGCGGCTGCGCATGGCCGCCGAGGTCGCGACCCGCGACCAGCCGGCGGCCGCAAAACTATATGACGAGATCGCGGCAGACCGCAGCGTCGGCGGGCCCGAGCAGGACCTGGCGCGGATCCGCGCAGCGCAGCTTGTGATGGACACCGCGACCTATCCGAACATGCTGCAGCGGCTGGAGGCGACGGCGACCGCGAAGGACTCGACCTTCCGCCACACCGCGCGCGAGATGCTGGCGCTGTCGGCCTGGCGCGCCAACGATGCCACCGCCGCGCGGCAGTGGCTCGACCAGATTGCCAATGACGGCGACACGCCGCCGAGCCTGCGCTCGCGCGCCGAGGCGCTGCAGGCGTTGCTGCCGCCGGTCGCAAAAAGCTGACCGGCGAAACCTGATTTGACTGAGAGATCGACCATGCGCCGCTCGCAACGCCTGATCGCAGCCGCAATCGTCGCCGCGCTATGCAGCGTGCTGGCCGGCTGCGGCGGTGGCGGGATGGCCAATTTCGACCCGAGCGATCTGCTCGACTTCCTCGACACCAAGAAGAAGCTGCAGGGCGACCGCAAGCCCGTCTTCCCCGAAGGCGTGCCCGGGCTCGAGCAGGGCGTGCCGAAGGATCTCTACAAGGGCAACCAGCAGGACTCGCTCAATCCGCCGCCGGACCCGGCCACCGCCACGGCCGCTGCGCCCGCGACGCCGGCTGAACCGCCGAAGGGCGCCAAGAAGCACAAGTCCAAGCCGGCTCCAGCCGCCGCCAGCACCGAGCCGGCGTCGGATCAGGCCGCCGCTCCCGAGGCGGCAGCGGAGGAGGGCGCATCCCCCGCGCTGCCGCCCGAGCCGAAGCCGAAGAAGATCGTCCGCCGCCGCACCACGGCGCCGCCGCCCGATAGCGCGCCGGCGCAGCAGCCGGCGGCAACCGCCCAGACCACGCAACAATCGGGCGGGTCGTTCCCGGCACCGCTCCCGAGCGGCAGCTTCTCACGCTAGCTGGATTCCACCTCGCCCCGCTTGCGGCGAGAGGAAGAGACGGCCGATCATTTGCTTCGACCGGCCGTTGCTCATGCTGTAGGTCTTGTTGCAGCCCGGTGAGCCGCCCGTCGCCGACCGCACCTTGGATAATTCATGTCTTTCACCATCGCCATTATCGGCCGGCCCAATGTCGGGAAGTCGACGCTGTTCAACCGGCTGGTCGGCCAGAAACTGGCGCTGGTCGACGACGAGCCCGGGGTGACGCGCGACCGCCGCGAGGGCCAGGCCAGGCTGTACGATCTCGACTTCACCATCATCGACACCGCGGGCCTCGACGAGGGCGCCAAGGGCTCGCTGACGGCGCGGATGCAGGAGCAGACCGAGACCGCGATCGCGCTCGCCGACGCGCTGATGTTCGTGATCGACGCCCGCGTCGGGCTGACGCCGACCGACCGCGCCTTTGCCGACTTCGCCCGCAAGGCCAACAAGCCGGTGGTGCTGATCGCCAACAAGGCCGAGGGCAAGCATGGCGAGATCGGCGCGATGGAATCCTACGCGCTCGGCCTCGGCGATCCCGTGCAGATTTCCGCCGAGCACGGCGAGGGCATGGGCGACCTCCACGAGGCGCTGAGCGCGCTGATGCCCGAGACCCCGGAAGCCGAGGACGAGGTTGAGGACGACGCGGACATTTCGGAGGAGGAGGCCGCGCAGCGCCCGATCCGGGTCGCCATCGTCGGCCGGCCCAATGCCGGCAAGTCGACGCTGATCAACCATCTGCTCGGCGAGGAGCGGCTGCTGACCAGCCCGGAAGCCGGCACCACCCGCGATTCCATCGCGGTCGAGATCACTTGGCAGGGCCGTGCCTTCCGCGTGTTCGACACCGCAGGGCTGCGCCGCCGCTCGCGGATCGAGGAGAAGCTGGAAAAGCTCTCGGTCGCCGACGCGCTGCGCGCGGTGCGCTTCGCCGAAGTCGTCGTGCTGATGATGGACGCGCAGAACAAGTTCGAGGAGCAGGACCTGCGCATCGCCGATTTGATCGAGCGCGAGGGCCGCGCCATCGTGCTTGCGGTCAACAAATGGGACCTGGTCGAGCGCAAGCCGAACCAGATTTCGGCGCTGCGCAGCGATGCCGATCACTGGCTGCCGCAGGTCAAGGGCGTGCCTGTTGTCGCCGTCTCCGGCCTGATGGGCGAGGGTATCGACCGCTTGATGACCGCGATCCAGGAGGCCTATGCGATCTGGAACCGGCGCTTGCCGACCTCGGCGCTCAACCGCTGGTTCGAGCAGGCGATCCAGGCCAATCCGCCGCCGGCGGTCTCGGGCCGCCGGCTGAAGCTGAACTACATCACGCAGGTGAAGGCGCGGCCGCCAAGCTTTGTCTTGTTCTGCTCGCGTGCCGACGCGATCCCACAATCCTATCTGCGCTACCTCACCAACAGCCTGCGCGAGACCTTTGAGCTGCCGGGCACGCCGGTGCGCATTACGCTGCGCGAGAAGGCCAATCCGTTCGCCCACAAGCGCAAGCGGCCGTCGTGAGCGGGGCGAGCGGTATCACCGACGCGCCGCCGGCGCGCGGCGCCGCCGTGATCTTCATCTTCGTCACCATCCTGCTCGACACGCTCGCGCTCGGCGTGGTGATCCCAATTCTGCCGAAGCTGATCGAGGGGTTCGTCGACAACGACACCGCGAGCGCGGCGCGCATCTTCGGGCTGTTCGGCACGATCTGGGCGCTGATGCAGTTCATCTTCTCGCCGGTGCTGGGCGCGCTGTCCGATCGGTTCGGCCGCCGGCCGGTGGTGCTGCTGTCGAACTTCGGGCTTGCCGCCGACTATGTGGTGATGGCGCTGGCGCCGACGCTGAGCTGGCTGTTCATCGGCCGGATGATCTCGGGCGTCACTTCGGCCAGCATCTCGACCGCGTTCGCCTACATCACCGATGTCACCGCGCCGGAGCAGCGCGCTGCGATCTTCGGCAGGATCGGCGTCGCCTTCGGCGCGGGCTTCATCTTCGGGCCGGCGCTGGGCGGCCTGCTCGGCCAGGTCGATCCGCGGTTGCCGTTCTGGGTCGCGGCCGGCCTGAGCTTTGCCAACGGCCTCTACGGCCTCTTGATCCTGCCGGAATCGTTGCCCGTTTCGCGCCGGGCGCGGTTCCGCTGGCGCAGTGCCAATCCGATCGGCGCGCTGCATCTGCTGCGCTCGAACCGGGTGCTCGCCGGACTGTCGCTGGCGAACTTCTTCGCCCAACTCGCCCATGTCGTGCTGCCCTCGGTGTTCGTGCTCTACGCGACCTATCGCTACGGCTGGGACACCGGCACCGTCGGCGCGACGCTGGCGCTGGTCGGCGTCTGCGCCATGATCGTGCAGGGCGCGGCGATCGGCCCGATCGTCACGCGGTTCGGCGAGCGCAACACGCTGTTCCTCGGGCTCGGCTTCGGCGCGGCCGGCTTCTTCATCTTTGGCGCGGCGCCGACCGGGCCGACCTTCTGGATCGGCATTCCCGTGATGGCGCTTTGGGGTGTCGCGGGCGCCGCGACCCAGGCGCTGACCACCCGGCTGGTCGCGGCCGATCAGCAGGGCCAGCTGCAGGGCGCCACCACCAGCGTGCAGAGCGTCTCGCAGCTGATCGGCCCGTTCCTGTTCACGCTGACCTTTGCGTATTTCATCGGCGGCAGCGCGCCGCTGAAAATGCCCGGCGCGCCGTTCTATCTGGCCGCCGCGCTGCTGCTGCTGGCGCTCGCAATCGCTTGGAGGGCGACATCGCATAAACCGTAGGATACGGCACCCCGCGAGCTATTCGCCCGCCGGCACCGAATGGTGCTCGTGCATGATGCGCCATTCGCCGTCGATCCTGCGCAGCCCGGTGGTCAGCCTGAACTGAAACGCAGCGTCCGGAGGACCGCACCGCATCACCGCGACGGCAAAGGCGACGTCATCGCCGGCCGTGATCGCGATCTCCTCGATATCGAACGCGTGTGAAGGCTTGTGATAGCGGAAGAACAGGTCCCAGGTTTTCCGATATTCATCCAGCCCGCGCGATTGAAACGGCGGCGGAACATCGAACATCAGGATGCTTGGGTCATGATGGGCGAGAACGCCCGGATAATCGTGCCGGCGGACCGCGTCCGTCCAGGCATCGATAAGCGCCCTGATTTGCGTCTCGGCTTCGTGCTGCGTCATGGCTTTCGCTCCGCGTGCTGGCTGGCCTGCTCCCCGAGGACGAAGGGCAGGGCGCATATCCGACACGTGGAGAAAATTTTTTGAGGCGCAGGGCGCGCAAAGCGCAGGGCCTGTAGGGTGGGTTAGCGAAGCGTAACCCACCGACTTCGTGACCGCGGAGACAATGGTGGGTTACGCCTTCGGCTAACACACCCTACGCAGCTCGCCTTATTTCTTCAGCAGCGGACAGTCGCTGGCCTCGAGCGGCTTGGCGGCGTCTTCCGGTGCGATGGTGGCGATCAGCTTGTAATAGTCCCACGGATATTTCGACTCTTCCGGCTTCTTCACCTCGAACAGATAGGCCGGGATCAGGCGGCGGCCGTCGGCGCGCAGCGGGCCCTTGCCGAACAGGGGATCGTCGGTCGGCAGCTCCTTCATCTTGGCGACGACCTTGGCGCCGTCGTGCGGATTGCCGCCGAGCGCTTCCATCGCCTTCAGATAATGCAGCACCATCGCGTAGGCGCCGGCCTGGGTCATCGACGGCATCGGGTTCTTGCTGGCCTGCGCCGAGAAGCGCTTCGACCAGGCGCGGGTCTGGTCGTTGAGGTCCCAGTAGAAGGATTCCGTGAACGTCAGGCCCTGCGCGGTCTTCAGCCCGAGCGAGTGCACGTCGTTGATGAACAGCAGCAGCGCCGCCAGCTTCTGGCCGCCGGAGACGATGCCGAACTCGGCGGCCTGCTTGATCGAATTGGTGGTGTCGCCGCCGGCATTGGCGAGGCCGACGACCTTGGCCTTGGACGACTGCGCCTGCAGCAGGAACGAGGAGAAGTCGGCGGTGTTGATCGGATGCTTGACGCCGCCGAGCACCTTGCCGCCATTGGCGGTAACGACTGCGGAGGTGTCGCGCTCCAGCGCGTGACCGAAGGCATAGTCGGCGGTGAGGAAGAACCAGGTGTCGCCGCCGGCCTTGGTCAGCGCCTTGCCGGTGCCGTTGGCCAGCATGTAGGTGTCGTAGGTGTAGGACACCGTGTTCGGCGTGCAGGCCTTGCCGGTCAGGTCGGCGGTGGCGGCACCCGAATTCAACAGGACGATGTTCTTCTCCCTGGCGAGATTGTTGACCGCCAGCGCGACGCCGGAATTCGGCGTATCGGCGATCGCGTCGACCTTCTCGTTGTCGATCCACTGCCGGGCAAGGTTGACGCCGACGTCGGGCTTGTTCTGGTGATCGCCGCTCAGCACGTCGATCTTCCAGCCCTTCTTGAGCAGGCCGGAATCCTCGACCGCCATCTTGATCGCGACCACCGAATTCGGGCCGCCGATGTCGGCATAGAGGCTCGACATGTCGTTGAGCACGCCGATCTTGACGGTCTTGTCCTGCGCGAAGGCGGACGTCGAAAGGCCGAAAGCGGCACAGGCAAGCAATGCGGCGCAGCGCCGCGCGAACGTCGTTGTCATGAAAAATTCCCTCCACTGTCAAAAGCCCGGACAGCCCTCTTGCGGAGCCTTTTTGCCGGTCGCTCGGTTCCCGCTTAGCCTTTCCTTGGGCCAGCGGCAATCCGCCTAAAGCCGGATAAACTGCGTCGAAGCGTCATCCGGTGTGCCCGTTATTTGAGCGCGTCCGAGGTCAGCTTGAACTTCTGGATGCGCTTTCCGGTGTCGACCTCGGCGGTATACACGTTGCCCTTGTCGTCGACCGCGAGCGCGTGCACCCAGTGGAATTGCCCGGCGTTGCGGCCGTTGCGGCCGAAGCTGCCGACCACGGTGCCGTCGTCGCGCCTGATGATCCGGATCTCATTGTTCTCGCCGTCGGCGCTGAGCAAATAGGTCTGCTTCGGATCAGGCCACAGCGCGATGTCCCACACCGCGCCGTTGCCGAGCGTGTTCCTCTCGAAGAAGAACTCCTTGACGAAACTGCCGTCCTTTTTGAACACCTGGATGCGGTTGTTGATGCGGTCGCAGACATAGACCAGCCCGTCATTGGCGATCTTCACGCAATGCACGGGATTGGCGAATTGCTGCGAGACCTGTGCCTTCGGATCGTAGGGCGGCTGCGCGTCATCGTTCGGCTTGTTGCCATAGGCGCCCCAGTGTCGCTTGTAGGCGAGCGTGGTGGCGTCGAACACGATGACGCGGCGGTTGCCGTAGCCGTCGGCGATGTAGAGCTCGTTGGCCTCCTTGTCGAGCGCGGTCTCCGCCGGCTTGCCGAGCTGCGTGGTGTCGTTCGAGCCCTTGCTCGGCGCGATCGAGCCGATCTGCGCGACGAACTTGCCGTCGAGGGTGAATTTCAGGATCGCGTTGTCGTTGTCGGCATTGCCGCCGATCCAGACAAAGCCGCGCTCGTCGACCTCGATGCCGTGCTCGCGGCCGACCCATTGATAGCCTTCGCCCGGGCCGCCCCAGGCGCGCAGCAGATTGCCGTCGGCGTCGAACTCCAGCACCGGCGGCGCCGAGATGCAGCACTTCGAGCGCGGCGGATTGAGCGCGGCGCCTTTCTCGTCATCGGTCAGCGAGCGCGGCCGATGGATGATCCAGACATGGCCCTGCCAGTCCACCGTGATGCCGCCGACCTGGCCGAGGATCCAGTTGTTCGGCAGCGGCTTTGGCCAGGAGGCGTCGACGCTGAAGGCCGGAATCTCACCGGCCTGCGCGGCGGCATGCGGCGTGATCGGGGTGAGGAGAGCAAGAGCGGAGAAAATCAACCCGGACAGGGTGGAGCGCGCGCGATTGAACGTCGGCGTCATATTGCCTCCCGAAATTGTTCTTGGCGGTTGTCCCGCTTGGGAGCGCAGTCAATCGTGGGGCGGGAGGCGAGTCAATCTCTCGCGGGCACGTACTGACCTCCCCTTGAAAAGCAGGGGAATCGCATATGAGTAAAACGCGGCTTGCGGATCGCCGTTTGAGAGATTCTGTTGTGGCTTTCTCTTTGTGGAGAAGGCCCGATGCAGTCTTACATCTCGATATTGCGAGAAGTGCGCGATCCTCGCGACATCAATGCCCGTCACCCGATCGGAACTATACTTTTTCTGACTTTGGCGGCGACGCTGTGCGGAGCCAAGAGCAGCGCCGAAGTGGCCGACTTCGTGGAAGCTCGTGTGGAAGAGCTTTCCGCGATCGTCGATCTGCCGCATGGGGCACCGAGCCACGATACTTTCAGTCGCCTGCTCCGCCTGCTCGATCCGGACGAACTGGCGAAGGCGTTTACGGCCTTTATGACGGCGCTGCGGGCGGAGCTCGGGTTAGGGCCGGCACCGGGGGTTGTGGCAATCGACGGCAAAAGCCTGCGGCGCGGCTACGAGAAGGGGCGGGCCTACCTGCCGCCATTGATGGTGAGCATCTGGGACACCCAGACACGAGTGGCCATGGCCCAAGCGCGTGCGCCCGGCGGAAACGAGGTGGCCGCAACCCTGCAATTGCTGGGCAGCCTTGTCCTCAAGGGCTGCACCGTGACGGCGGATGCACTGCATTGCCACCCGGCGATGGCACAGGCGGTATTGGACGCCAAGGCCGATTATGCTCTCGGTCTCAAGGCCAACAACGGTCCGCTTTACGCGGAGGCCGGGCGCGCCTTCGCGAAGGCGGGCGAGGCCGTTCCTGCGCTGGCCACCGAGGAGAAGGCTCACGGCCGGATCGAGCGGCGCCGTGCGAGCGTGGTGCCAGCTCCGGCCGCAGCCCGCGCCTTGCTGCCTGGCCTCAAGGCGTTTGGTCGCATCGAAGCGGAACGCACGCTGGCCAGCGGCAAGCGCGAAACCGCCACGCGCTATATTGCGCTCTCGCGCAAGCTCCCGCCGGAAACACTGGCCCAAGTCGTGCGTGCACATTGGAGCATCGAGAACCAGTTGCATTGGATTCTCGACGTCGTATTCGACGAGGATGCCGCGCGCACCCGCAAGGATCATGGACCGGAAAACCTTGCTGTGATCCGCCGCCTTGCTCAGAACATCTTGCGAATGCATCCCTCCAAAGCATCCATCAGCAGCAAAATGCGCCGCGCCATGTGGAGCAAAGACTTCTTCTTCGAACTCTTTACTCATATGCGATAGCCCTGCCTTGAAAAGGGGGGGTCGCTTTGCTCGGCAGAGCAAAGCGGGTGGGGATCATCTCTCTCCACAAGCAGCGGTGCGCGCGGCTGACCCCCATCCCGACCTTCCCCCTTTCAGGGGGAAGGAGAAGAGCCGTAGCTCCTCACACCGGCGGCTGGAAATTCCGCAGCGTGCGGGCCTTGTAGTCGTAGAGCTTGCCGGTCTCGGTCCAGCCGGGCGCGCACATCGGCACGATGAATTCGGCGGCCATGTCGGGCGTATCCAGCGTCATCGGATCTTCGCCGGGAAACACCTGCGCGCGCATCCTTGTGCGGATCGGGCCGGGGCTGAACAGATTGACGCGCAGCGCCGTGTTGGCGGTTTCGTTGGCCCAGGAGCGCACCAGCGCCTCCAGCGCGGCCTTCGAGGCGGCGTAGGGGCCGAGATAGGCGTTGGCCTTGTGCGCCACGCCCGAGGTGACGAACACCGCGCGGCCGGCATCGGACTGCCGCAGCAGTGGGTCCATGCAGCGGATCAGCTGGAAGTTCGCGGTGACGTTGATCGCCATCACGTCGTTCCACGGCTTCAGCTCGATATGACCGAGCGGCGAGGAGGGGCCGGCGCTCCCGGCATTGCCGATAAGGATATCGAGCTTGCCGTGGCGCTCGTGCAGCGCAGCGCCGAGCCGCGCGATGCCCTCATAGTCGGTGAGCGAGAGCGGCACCAGCGTGGCGCTGCCGCCGTGCTTGCGGATCTCGTCGTCGAGCTCCTCCAGTCCGCCCTGCGTGCGCGCCACCGCCACCACATGCGCGCCGGCCTTTGCCAGCGCCACTGATGTCGCATAGCCGATGCCGCGCGAGGCGCCGGTGACGAGGGCGATACGTGAGGCGAGGGGTTTTGTCATGTCGGTCTGTCCGCGGGTTTGCGGCGGGTATTACAGACAGAAATGGCCGGGACAAGTCCGGCCTTGACGAATTCCTTGCCGTCGCGGCGTCAGCTGCCGCCCGGGTTCATGTTGTCGCTATTGGTTCCGTTGCCCGAGCCGTCGGGGGTGACCTTCATGCCCTGTCTGAAGGCGAACCAGATGAAGCCAACCAGCAGCACCCCGCAGAGAATGCCGAAGATTGGCTGCATGACATCGCTCCGTCAGCTCGCCTCCGCCAGCAGCGAGAGCTGGCGCGGGGCGGGCTCGACGTCGCTCTGGTCGGTGAGGTGGGTCGGGTAGGCGCCGGTAAAACAGTGGTCGGCGAATTTCGGGTTGGCGGGATCGCGGCCGGGATAGCCCATGGCGCGGTACATGCCGTCGATCGACAGGAAGGCGAGCGAGTCGGCGCCGATGATGTCGCGCATCTCCTCGACCGAATGGGTTGCGGCCAACAGGCCGCCGCGGTCGGGCAGGTCGATGCCGTAATAGTCGGGATAGAGGATCGGCGGCGAGGCGAGGCGGAAGTGCACCTCGCGGGCGCCGGCGTCGCGCATCATGCGCACGATCTTCTTCGAGGTGGTGCCGCGCACGAGGCTGTCGTCGATCAGGATGATGCGCTTGCCCTCGATCGCGGCGCGGTTGGCCGAATGCTTCATGCGTACGCCGAGCTCGCGCACGCTCTGGGTCGGCTGGATGAAGGTGCGGCCGACATAGTGATTGCGGATAATGCCGAGTTCGAACGGCACGCCGGAATACTGGCTGTAGCCGACCGCGGCGGGCACGCCGGAATCCGGCACCGGCACCACGACGTCGACCTCGGGATGGCTCTCGCGCGCGAGCTGGGCGCCAAACGCCTTGCGGACGTCGTAGACCGAGCGGCCGCCGACGATGGAGTCGGGCCGCGCGAAATAGATGTACTCGAAGATGCAGGGCCGCGCCGGCTTCGGCGGGAACGGCTTGTGGCTATGCGCGCCGGTCTCGTCGAACACGATGATTTCGCCGGGTTCGATGTCGCGGACGTACTTGGCGCCGATCATGTCGAGCGCGCAGGTCTCCGAGGTCAGGATCGGGCGGCCGTCGAGGTCGCCGAGCACCAAGGGGCGGATGCCGAGCGGATCGCGCGCGCCGACCAGCTTCTTGTTGGTCAGGGCCACCAGCGCATAGGCGCCCTCGATGGTGCGCAGCGCCTCGATGAAACGGTCGATGAAGCGCGACCGCTTGGACTGCGCGACCAGATGCAGGATCACCTCGGTGTCGGTGGTCGACTGCATCATCGCGCCGCCCTTGACCAGTTCGCGGCGCAGGGTCAGGCCGTTGGTGAGGTTGCCGTTGTGGCCGACCGCAAAGCCGCCGGCGCTGAGCTCGGCGAACAGCGGCTGCACGTTGCGCAGGATGGTGCCGCCGGTGGTGGAGTAGCGGACATGGCCGACCGCGGCATTGCCGGGCAGGCGGTCGATCACCTCGCGGCGGGAGAAGGCGTCGCCGACCAGGCCGAGGCGGCGTTCACTGTGGAAGCGGCTACCGTCGAAGGTGACGATGCCGGCGGCCTCCTGGCCGCGATGCTGCAGGGCGTGCAGGCCGAGCGCGGTGATCGCGGCGGCCTCGTTGTGGCCGAACACGCCGAACACGCCGCATTCCTCGCGCAGCGTGTCGCCGTCGATATCCGGGTGGTATCTGAGGTCGTTGTCGCGGAGATGGTGCTGCAGTTCGATCGGGCCGAGGTCGAGGTCCATCTGGTCGGCATGATCGGAAGGGCTTTGCATCTCGTTCATCGCCTCTCGTAAGGGCCCAAATAAGTCAGCGGCCCGCGGGTTTCTCGATCAGCTTTTTCAAGCCGTCACGCGCAGGTTTGCTATAGCCATCGCCCGACGCCGGTGTCGCCTGATCGTTGGTATCGGCGGCAGAATCGTCGTCCGGCTTATTCTTCTTGAACTTCTTTAAGATGGTGTTCTCGGGGTCGTCAGGCAAGAGCGACATCAGCCAATCCCCGGTTCCTTGCAATACCACCCGGGACTTGGCCCCGGTCACCCAGTCGGGCCGCTGCTTGTCCGGAACCAGCCAGGTGAAGAACATGAACGCCACGACCACGATCAGCAGGCCGCGGGCGAGGCCGAACAGGAAGCCGAGGGTGCGGTCGAGCGCGCCGATCCGCGAATCCAGGATCATGTCCGAGATCCGCACCGTCACGATCGAGACCACGATCAGCGTGCCGATGAACACGCCGGCGACCACCACCACGGCGGCGACCGTGTCGTTGTTGAAGTAGGTCTTGGCGGTGGGCAGCAGTTTCGAGAACGCATAGAGCGTGACCAGCGCCGCGGCGCCCCAGGCCGCAATCGACAGGATCTCGCGCATGAAGCCGCGAACCATCGCGAGCAGGCCCGAGATCAGCATCACCCCGAGCAGGATGAGATCGAGAATCGTTATCGGCATCGGCTGGTCAGGTCCGCTGGTACGTTTCGGTACGCTGTTCAGAACTCTCGCGAATCGGCGTGGCGCTGCCGTCCAAATTGAGGCGCATCGGGGACGTCCGGCAAGGCCGGAGCGCCACCTGTCCCGCGCGGCGGATGTATAGCTGTGGGGGGAGGGCGCGTCACGCCCGGTTTAGCCATTGTCCCGACGGAATCGGGCCGGTGTGGCATTTTTCTCAGCCGGATCAGCGTCGCGGGACGAGTCCCGGTTGCCGCGGTCGCCTCTTGGCGTACCGCGCGCCGCAATTTCGGCGACCAGCGTGGTCAGATTGCCGACGCTGTTGAGGACGAGCCCGGCATCGCCGCCCGGCTCGCCGCGGGCCGATTCGGGCAGAATGGCGCGGCCGAAGCCGAGCTTGTTGGCCTCCTTCAGCCGCACCGGGGTCTGCGCCACCGGGCGGACCGCGCCCGACAGCGAAATTTCGCCGAAATAGACCGCATCGGTCGGCAGCGGCGCATTCACCAGTGAGGACACCAGCGCCGCGGCGGCGGCGAGGTCGGCGGCCGGCTCCTGGATGCGCAGGCCGCCGGCGACGTTGAGATAGACGTCATGTCCGGACAATTTGACGCCGCAATGCGCCTCAAGCACCGCCAGCACCATCGACAGCCGGCTCGGGTCCCAGCCGACCACGGCGCGGCGCGGCGTGCCGAGCGAGGTTGGCGCCACCAGCGCCTGCAGCTCGACCAGCACCGGACGGGTGCCCTCGATGCCGGCGAACACGGCCGTACCCGGGCTGCCGAGGTCGCGCTCCGACAGGAACAGCTCGGACGGGTTGGTGACTTCGCGGAGGCCGAGCCCGGTCATCTCGAACACGCCGATCTCGTCGGTCGCGCCAAACCGGTTCTTCACCGAGCGCAGGATGCGGAACTGCTGCGAGCCTTCGCCTTCGAACGACAGCACCGCGTCGACCATGTGCTCGACCACGCGGGGCCCGGCGATCTGGCCGTCTTTTGTCACATGCCCGACCAGGATGATCGCGGCCCCGGTCTTCTTGGCAAAGCGAATCAGCGCCTGTGCTGAGGCGCGGACCTGGGTCACGGTGCCGGGCGCCGATTCCACGGTGTCGGTCCACATGGTCTGGATCGAATCGATCACGATCAGGCGGGGCACCGCGCCTTCCGACAGCGTCGAGACGATGTCCTCGACCGAGGTTTCCGAGGCCAGCTGCACCGGCGCATCGGCCAGCCCGAGCCGCTCGGCGCGCAGCCGCACCTGCGCCACCGCCTCTTCGCCTGAGATGTAGACCGCGCGATGCCTGGCGCGCGCCATCATGCTGGTGGCTTGCGTCAGCAGCGTCGATTTGCCGATGCCGGGATCGCCGCCGACCAAAAGCACCGAGCCGCGCACAAACCCGCCGCCGGTGACGCGGTCGAGCTCGGCCATGCCAGACGACAGCCGCGGCGCATCCTGGGTCTTGCCGGACAGCGACTCCAGCGCGAACGTCCGCCCCTTGCGCTTGCTGCGGATCGAGACCGGCACCGAACCCGTGGTGTCTTCCTCGGCCAGCGTGTTCCACTCGCCGCAGGCCTCGCACTTGCCCTGCCAGCGATTATACGCCGCGCCGCAATTCTGGCAGACAAAGGAGAGGGTCGATTTGGCCATCGAATGAGTTCAGCAATCCCGGCGAATCCGGCTCTTCCATAGCACGGAATGACGGCGGCAAGGCGCGCGTCCTCGGATGCATGTCCGCGGTGACATCGATAGGCTAGGATTTCTTCTGTGCAAGGGCGACGTCAAATGGCAATTCCTGCTGGCCCAGACATGCGTGTCCGTTTCGCGGTCGCCCTGATTGCAGCGGTCTGCGCACCTCACGCCGTCGTGCACGCGGCGTCGCCTGAGACCGAGCGCGTTTCCCTCACGGAATCGACGATCACCTGGAGCACGGTCAAATACGCGACCACGGCCGACGACGGCTTTGTCGACGGCTCGCTCGACAAGAGCGTCATCGTCGACCGCACGTTCCGCGCCCAGGTGCTCGAGAACCGCTATCTGAAGGTCACCCTGGTGCCCGAATTCGGCGGACGCATCCTGTCCATCATCTACAAGCCGACCGGTCACGAGCAGCTCTATCGCACCGAGGTTGGCGTGCCCTACGGCATGAAGGCCGGAAATTTCTATTACGACTGGCTGATGGTGTATGGCGGCATCTTCCCGACCTTTCCGGATCCCGAGCACGGCCGCACCTGGCTGAAGTCGTGGGATTTTCGGGTCGTGACGCAGACATCCTCCGAAGTGACGGTGGCGATGTCGATCCGGGACGATTTCGCCTATGCCGCGGCTCCGAAAAGATTCACCGGTGAGAGCGGGATCGCGGCGACGTATTATGTCACGCTGAAGGCCGATCGCGCCGCGCTCGATGCGCGCCTGGTGCTGCAGAACACGCAATCCAGAACGATCGAATATGAGTACTGGACCTGCACTACGCTGGCGCCGGGGTCCGATCCGGACCATCCGCGGACCACGGCCGGCGCCGAGATCATCGCGCCGGTTGCGGCCTATGTCACGCCGGCATGGTCGGCGAACATTGCCGCGGGCGATGTACCTGCGGGGGCAGGCGGCTACCGTTTCGAACGGCTGCGCTGGTTCAAGAACTGGCCGTCGATGGGCATCGCCTATGCCGCGCCCGACATGCAGGGCGGCAATTTCTGGGGTGTGATCAACCACGACAACGAGGAAGGGATTTTCCGCATCGCCGACAATCAGGTCACGCGCGGCTTGAAGATGTGGACATGGGGATTTCCCTCGTTCACCGACGCAGGCGATCCGCGCAGGGCCCCGACCGAAGCGCAGCCTTATGTCGAGTTGTGGGCCGGCGTCACCGACCAGTTCTTCCATCCCGCGCGCTTGCCGGCGTCGGGCGAGGTTTCCGTCGCGGAGACCTACAGCCCGACCGTCGGCATGAGCGACGTGACGCAGGCGAACGAGAACATCCTGATCAATCTTACGGCCGATCGGTCCGCCGTCAGGCTGCAGTTCTTCAGCATCGTACCGGAGGTGCCGCTTCTGGTGACGCTGAAACGGGGCGATGCGGTGTTGTTCAATGAGACCGTGATGTCGGACCCGAACAACGGAAACCGCATCATTGCGCCGCTTGCCTCGGCGGTCCGTGGCGAGCCGGTGCAGCTGACGATCCGGAGCGCGGACGGCAAGCCATTGATCGCGGCGGAGACGCAAGTCAAATGACTTCGTCGGCGACGCAGCTTCCATGTTTCGAGCCCTCGAAGGACGGCAATCAGCGGGAGAACACCCGTGTTCCGGCCGGCCATCGCGGCTTGTCGCTGACCGGGCTTGCGCCGATCTCCCATCCGACGCCGCCCCAGAGTACATCGACGGCCCCCAGCTCGCCCGCGAGATCGCGGACGTAAAACACGTTCGGCTTGGCGTTGATCTCCAGCGGGCCGCTATTGCCGTTGGGCTGCCGCGTCAACGCGCACCAGACGTCCGCCAATCTGCTCTCGTGGCTCGCACCCAGTCTGGCCAGGATCTCCTTGTCGCTCGAGGCCGTGCTCAGCACGTAGGTCTGCAACGATGCGCCGCCGATATCGTCCTCAACCTTGTTTGTGAAGCGTTGCGCGAAGGTCGCACCCAGCCAGGAGATCTTCACCGAAGCGCTCGAGGCGATGTCTTCCTTGAAATGTTCCCGCGCGATGAACTTTTCAGCGCGCGGGATCGCCGAGGTCGACGATGGATCGGCCGGTTCCTCAGCTTTCGGTTGCAGGGAACACGCAACGCGATTGGCGGCGACGGCCGAACCCGGTTGGCCCGGTTTCGTATCGTCTGCGGCGACGCTCAAGGCTGGTGCGGTGAGAAAGAAGGCCAATGACAGCGTGAGGCTTAACTGGCGCATCTTGTTGTTGTCCCTGAATCCGCTTGCGTTCGCGGAGACAAGGTAAACCGCATCTTGCAGATGTAAATTAAAGATCGGGTTTCTGGTTAAGGATAAAAAGTAAGTTCAACTACAGCGCGAATTAGAATCAAATGCGCTTCGGTGCGCGGGAACTCGTTGTTCGGGCGTTCGGCGCTTTCGAGCCGCCGTCGGACATGCTGTCTGGTTGCCGGCGCGGCCGAAGCGTCTAAACGCGGATGTCTCGCACGGACAGCAGCAGCGGCGAATCCTCGCGCGGCGCCAAATTCGTCGGCAGTGCCCGGCAGCATCTTGCCTGCGCGCGCAACGGATCGGTCCAGCTCCAGCGAACGCGCCAGGACGGATTGTTGGCGTAGGCCGGAATGCGCCAGACCCAGATCGTCTCGTAGACGCTGTCGCCGAACTGCGCGACATCGGGCTTTGCTGTCGGCCAGAAGGCCGCACCAGCAACAGCGAATGTCGCGATCGCCGCAATCGTCATCATCATCTTGCGCATCGCGCGCCTGCCTTTCCCGCCTGTCGCGGGTTCCGACAACCCGCTGGTCCCAATACTTCGACGTGCGATCCCGAATCCGGCAGGCCGACATCAGACGTTGAGATGCGCGCTCGATCGCGCACCTTGAGTCGCCTTTCTCTCGGGATTCGCATCCGGGTCGTCGATCAACCCTGTGATGCCTGCTAGAGCAAAGTTCTTGTCCGCAAACGATCGAGTGCATGTAATGAAGCTGTCATAAGCGCAGCGGCCGGATGCAGGCAATCCGGGGAACAACGGGAGATGAGTGCTGAGCACGCCTCTTTCGGGGTACACAACATTCGATGCGCAAAACCCCCGTAGAATTACGACATGCCTGTGTGCCTACGACGCCATTGCCGACCACAATAGCGCCACGCCCGCCGCCAGCATGATGCCGTCCATGATCAGGCGGAATGCTTCGGGCTTCAGATGCAGCACGAAGCGCTTTGCGATGAAGGCCCCCGCCATCAGCGAGGCGCCGGCGATCAGGCCTTTGAAGGCGACGTCCGCGGTCAGCGCGCCGAAACGCTCGAAGGTCACCGACTTGCTCAGATAGAGCCCGAGCGAGCTCGCCGCTTCGGTGGCGAGGAAGGCGCCCTTGGTCAGGCCGTAGAACAGGAACAGCGGTACGCTGAGCGGACCGGTCGAGGCCACGATCCCGGTGAGATAGCCGATCACGGCGCCGCCGATCATCATGTGCAACAGATTGGCCTTGAGCTGGTGCCGCGCCAGCCAGTGCCGCACCGGCACCATCGCGATCAGGAACACGCCGATCGCGATGTCGACGGCGTGGGAGGGCAGGGCAAGCAGCGTGCGCGCGCCGAGCGCAGCCGCAGGGATGCCGGTGACCGAGTAGGCCGCGCAGGCGCGCCGGTCGACATCGCGCCACCAGGCGAGGATGCGCGAGAAATTGGCCATCACCGCGGCGACCGCCATGATCGGCACCGCCTGCTTCGGTCCGAACTGATAGACCAGCACCGGCATCAGCATGATCGACGAGCCGGTGCCGACGACGCCGGCGATGGTGCCGGCGAACAGGCCGACGATCAGGACGAAGACATAGCCCAACGCGAGCTGCTCCCGGCTTGATTCCTTGGGATGGAGGAGTGTGGACCTCGTGGCGGACGCGTCAACCTGCCGCAACTCTGTAGGGTGGGCAGAACGCAGCGAAACCCATCATTTCGGGCCGCAGATCCGGCGATGGATTTCGCCGAGTTTATCATCGGTCCCGCGCAGCGCGGCTCCGTTGGCGCTACCCATCCCACGCTGCGCGTTGATTTGCCCCCACCTGTAGGTCAAGTCCTCACGGCAAAAATATTTCGCTTTTTCGGAAGGGCAAGTCAGATGTATGGTTCGTCCGTCTCACCCGATCGAGGGGCGCTGCGCATCGTCATAGCGTCGTGGTGAGATGCGGTGGACGTTTCGCATGTCAGTGACGACAGCATGCGAGGCGGACGGTGAAGTCGTGCAGGCCTGACGCCCTAGTGGCAGGTGTCCCTCGCAAGGCGCGTAGCGTCTTGTCGAGCGCGGTGACAAAAAAGCCCAGTCTCGCCGGGGAGAGCACGTATAAGCCGTAACCCATCGCGCAGGGAAAGCCGGGTTGTTTCCGGTTACACCTGTGGTCCTACCCCGGTGCTTTTTTGTTGCACCGGGCCCATGGGTGCAGTCGGCACCCGGCTTTCCCTGCGCCCTCTGTTCTCAGAGCGGCGAAACGAAATGCAAAGCTCGGACAATCCATGTCGCGAGAATGCGAAGCTATATCCCCACCCACACTGTCATCGCCCGGCCTCGACCGGGCGATCCAGTACGCCGGGACCTCTCGATTCAAGCACTGGCGTCTCTGGAATACTGGATCACCCGCTTTCGCGGGTGATGACACCGAGCTAGCTGTTTGACAGTTGAATCAGACGAACACCAACCCCGTCATCCTGAGGAGCGCGCTCTTGCGCGCGTCTCGAAGGATGAATCGGCCCAGCTGGTGGGCCGTCGATCCCTCGAGGCCGGCGCAACGGGTGCAGCATCACTTCAGCACCACCCAGGCCGGCGCGTGATCGCTTGCACCGTCTTCGCCGCGCATCGCGCGGTCAACGCCGGCTTTTGCAAGCCGCACCGCCACGGCGGGGCTGAGCAGCAGATGATCGAGCCGCAAACCGGCGTCGCGTGGCCAGCGGTTGCGCTTGTAGTCCCAGAAGGTGAACATCGGATCGTCCGGATGCAGCGCGCGGATCGCATCGCACCAGCCCTGATCGACCAGCGCCTTGAACGCGGCGCGGCTCTTCGGCTGGATCAGCGCGTCCTTGTCCCAGGAGCGCGTCGGGTAGATGTCGAACGGCGTCGGCGCGACATTGTAGTCGCCGGCGAGCACGACCGCGACATCTTGCTTCAACAGTTTCGCGGCATGGGCGCGCAGCCGCTTGAACCAGGCGAGCTTGTAGTCGAATTTCGGTCCGGGCTGTGGATTGCCGTTCGGCAAATAGAGGCTGGTGACGACGATGCCGCGCACCGCGGCCTCGATGTAACGCGCCTCATGGTCGTCGCGGTCGCCGGGCAGGGCGGTGCGGATCAGGACCGGCTCGGCGTTGCGGGCGAGGATAGCGACCCCGTTCCAGGTCTTCTGGCCCTGCCACACCGCGCCGTAGCCGGCTGTCTCGAAGGCGGCCGCGGGAAACTCGGCGTCGGAAGCCTTCAATTCCTGCAGGCTGACGACGTCGGGCTTCGCCGCCTTCAGCCAACGCAGCAGGTTGGGCAGCCGGCGGTTGACGTTGTTGATGTTGAAGGTCGCGATCTTCATGCCAACACACGATCGCGAAGGTGCATTGGCTCAGCTTGCTGCGCTGGACGGCAGTGGCGGCGGCGCGGCCGGTGTTGCCGGCATGGCGGGTGCTTCAGGCAAGGCTGGAGGGACCGCAGGCGCGGCGGCTGCCGCCGGCGGAGGCGCGACCGGCTCGGGCTTCGCCGGCTCGTCCTTCGCGGCGGCGGCTTCGCCGCCCTTGTAGATCCGCACGAAGCGGCGGCCGAGGCTGGTCAGCACCTCGTAACCGATGGTGCCGAAATGATGCGCCACCTCGTCGACGGTGATGCCTTCGCCGATCAGCGTCACCATCTGGCCGCGCCGCACCGCGCTCTTGTCGAGATCGGTGACGTCGACCGCGGTCAGGTCCATCGAGATGCGGCCTGCGATCGGGCAGCGCTTGCCGGCGACCACGACCTCGGCGCCGCGGGTGCCGTCATTGGCGCTGGCGGCGCGGAAATAGCCGTCGGCATATCCGGCGGCGACGATCGCAAGCCGGGTCGGCCGCCGCGCGGTCCAGGTGCCGCCATAGCCGACCGTCTCGCCACGGTCGATGTTGCGGATCTGCACGATGCGCGCCTTGAGGTCGACCACCTGCTGCATCGGGTTGCTGGCCTCCGGCGTCGGGTTGACGCCGTAGAGCGCAGCGCCCGGCCGCACGATCTCGAACTGGAACTGGGCGCCGAGGAAGACGCCGGAGGAATTGGCCAGCGACGCCGGCACGCCGGTGAACAGGCTCGCGATCTCGCGGAAGGCCGCCAGCTGTCTGGCATTGGCGGGATTGTTGAGCAGCTCGGCGGAGGCGAGGTGGCTCATCACCAGCGTGATGCCGTGGTCGCCGGCATTGATGCGCGGGATGATGCCCTGCGCCTCGCTGACGGTCAGGCCAAGCCGGTTCATGCCGGTATCGATGTGGATCGCGGCACCACCGGACCAGCCGGAGCGGCGGCAGAACACGTCCCATTCGGCGAGCTCGTTGAGGTCGCCGATCACCGGCTTGCAGTCGATCTTGGCGTAGGACTCGCCGGTCTGCTGGAAGAAGCCGCCGAGCGAATAGAGCGTCGCCTCCGGCACCGCCGCGCGCACCACGGCGGCCTCCTCGACGGTGGCCACGAAGAAGGTCTTGCAGCCGGCCCTGGCGAGCGCCCGCGAAACCTCGGCGGCGCCGCAGCCATAGGCGTTGGCCTTGACCACGGCGGCGCATTCGGCCGGTACCGCGGTCTTCTCCAGCTTGCGCCAGTTGGCGATGATGGCGTCGAGGTCGACGGTCAAGATGCCGGTGGCGCCCGGATACGCCGCCAGCAGATTGGCCTCGGGCGTCAGCTGCGATTTTACGTCGGTGTTGATAGCCATGCTGCAGTTGTACGCGGCGCGCTTGCGCCGTTCAACCGTGCCCCCTCATTAGTAACCGCGATCGGGAACCTGACCATCGGGCGCGAGATCGCCGAACCGGGTGACGCTCGCTTCGAAGTGCAGGTCGACGGTGCCGGTCGGGCCGTGGCGCTGCTTGCCGATGATGACTTCGGCCTTGCCGAGCGCCCGCTCCATTTCGGCCTGCCAGGTCGCGTGCTCGGGGGTGCCGGGCCGCGGCTCCTTGTTCTGGAGGTAGTATTCCTCGCGATACACGAACAGCACGACGTCGGCGTCCTGCTCGATCGAACCGGATTCGCGCAGGTCCGAGAGCTGCGGCCGCTTGTCGTCGCGGTTTTCGACCTGACGCGACAGCTGCGACAAAGCGATGATCGGAACGTTCAGCTCCTTGGCCAGCGCCTTCAAGTTGGTGGTGATCTCGGTGATTTCCTGCACGCGGTTGTCGGTGCCGCGCTTGCCCGAGCCCTGCAAGAGCTGGATGTAGTCGATCACGATCAGATCGAGGCCCTTCTGGCGCTTCAGCCGGCGGGCGCGCGCGGTGAGTTGCGAGATCGAGAGACCGCCGGTTTCGTCGACATAGAACGGCAGCGACTGCAGCTCGATCGAGCAGTCGCGGATCTTTTCGAAATCCAGTTCGGAGATACCGCCGCGGCGGATCGAGCTCGAGGGGATGCCGGTGCGTTCGGCGAGAATACGGGTGGCGAGCTGTTCGCCGCTCATTTCGCAGGAGAAGAAGCCGACCGCGCCGCCGTTGACCGCCTTGGTGGTGCCGTCCGCCTGCACCTCGGGCACATAGGCCTTGGCGATGTTGTAGGCGATGTTGGTGGCGAGCGAGGTTTTGCCCATGCCGGGACGGCCGGCGAGGATGATAAGGTCGGACGGCTGCAGGCCGCCCATCTTGGTGTCGAGGTCGCGCAGGCCGGTCGAGATGCCCGACAGCTTGCCGTCGCGCTGGAACGCCTTCGCGGCCATGTCGACCGCAATGGTCAGCGCCTGCGCGAAGCGCTGGAAGCCGCCGTCGTAGCGGCCGGTTTCGGCCAGCGAATAGAGTTGCCGCTCGGCGTCCTCGATCTGCGCGCGCGGCGCAAAATCCACCGGCGCGTCGAAGGCGACGTTGACGATGTCCTCGCCGATCCGGATCAGGTCGCGGCGCAGGCTGAGGTCGTAGACGGTACGTCCGTAATCCTGCGCGTTGATGATGGTGGTCGCTTCGGCGGCGAGCCGCGCGAGGTATTGGCCAACCGTCATGCCGCCGAGATCGGTATCGGCCGGCAGGAAGGTCTTCAATGTCACGGGGGTGGCGACCTTGCCCATCCGGATCAACGAGGCCGCGGTCTCATAAATCGTCTGGTGGATGGTCTCGAAGAAGTGCTTTGGCTCGAGGAAGTCGGAGACCCGGTAGAACGCGTCATTATTGACCAGGATCGCGCCCAGGAGGCTCTGCTCCGCTTCGATGTTGTGCGGTGCGCTCCGATAGGCCGGGTTTCCGGTGTCGGGGGCGAGCTTGTGGACGTTCGAATCAATCAAGGCCATGGACGAGCTTATTCTTCTGATTTCGTCGTTACTGCGATTTTCGGGTGCGGGGCGGCGATCAAGCGCCAGCTCGTCACGAATCGAAAGGACGGATCTGCCTTATGCACGATTCACACAACGCGGTGTGTGAATCCGGGACGGCCGGATGCATTCCGCTTGACGGGTTGTGTCCGAAATCCGGCGCGGTGTCGGCCGGTCAGCGATGGCGTTGGCAAAACTTCGACGCAGCCTGAACCTTTTGCAGGGCCGATGGACCCATCCAATGGTGCGGCGGTTGTTGGCGTTGGTTCCTCAGACCAGAATGAGGAAGGCAAGGGCGATGAGGGCAGCCACCACACCGGTTGCGATCAGGGCGTAGTCGGTCGCGATATCGCGTTGCGGGTCCAACATCGTCGGGTGCGTTTCTCGGGTCATTCCGGACCACTACGACAGACTGGAACGGAGCTCTGTGAAGCAGGTCACACGCGCCGCATTTTCTTTGCGGCATGGTCGCGGGAACGACCGGATGGTTTCCGGGTTATCTCCGCTCAGGGAAGATACGGCGCAGATGGCAGGAGAGTTTCAGACATCGCGATATCAGCTCGGCCGGGCCAGTGGCCTCGACCGGCGCTGGCTCGTGGACCTGATCGATGCCATGGAGCAGGCGGCCTCTCCCGAGGTCCGCGAGATTCCCTGCGATCCCTGGCTGGTCGCCGCTACGTCGGCCCATCTGGCGCGTCCTGCAGTCAGCTTCGCCCATTGCGGGTCGGCCTACAGCCTGCGCAACTAGCCAAGTTCAGATATCGATCGGGTTTACTCGCCGGCGAGCTGGAGCCGAGGCTTGGCGGCGTTGGCTTCCTTGCGCCGCAACCGGGCTTCCTCGCCGCCGATATAGTCGCGGGTGATCGGCACGATGCCCTGGCGCTTGGTGAGCTGCAGCTGGAAGTTCATCATGTTCTGCATCCGGAACGACATCTCCGACGCTGCCAGATAGAACTCCCACATCCGGGCGAAGGTCTCGTCGTAGAGCCGGACGGCCTCCTCGCGCCGGGCCATGAAGCGGTCGCGCCAGGCCTTCAGCGTCTCGGCATAGTGCAGCCGCAGGATCTCCATGTCGCAGACCAGGAGGCCGGCCTTCTCGATCGCCGGCATGACCTCGGACAGCGCCGGGATGTAGCCGCCGGGGAAGATGTACTTCCTGATCCAGGGGCTGGTGACGTCCGGGCCGGTCGAGCGGCCGATCGAATGCAGCATCATGACGCCATCGTCGCTGAGCAACTCGGCGCAGCGCTTGAAGAAGGTCTCGTAGAACGCCACCCCGACATGCTCGAACATCCCGACCGAGACGATGCGGTCGAACGGACCGGGGATGTCGCGGTAATCCTGCAACAGGAAGCGCGCCGACCGCGTCAGGTTCCGCTCGGCGGCGCGGGCGTTGGAAATCTGCAACTGCTCGGTCGACAGGGTCACACCGGTGACGTCGGCGCCGGTCATCTCGGCGAGGTAGAGCCCAAGTCCGCCCCAGCCGGAACCGATGTCGAGGACGCGATGGCCGGGCTTGATCAGCAGTTTTGCGGCGAGATGGCGCTTCTTGGCGAGCTGGGCATCGTCCAGGCTGGTATCCGGCGTCTCGAAATAGGCGCAGCTGTATTGCTTGTCGGCGTCGAGGAACAGCGAGTAGAGGCGACCGTCGAGATCGTAGTGGCGGGCGACGTTGCTCCTGGAACGGCCGCGCACGTTGAGTTGCTGGGCGCGGCGTCCAAGAAAGCGCAGCCATCCCTGCAATTTGGCGAAGTCCGGCAAGAACGGGCCCTGGCCCATCAGCACCGCGAGCACGTCGGCGATGCTGCCCTGTTCCACCACGAACGTTCCGTCCATGAAGGCTTCGCCGAGATAGAGCTCAGGATCAAGCAGGATGCGGGCTTCCGCCGCCCTGGTCGTGAAGCGCGCAGCAACCGGTATGCCGGTGCCGTCACCGCAAGTGAATTTCGCTCCGCTCGCGGTCGTGAACGTGATCGAACCGCGACGGATGAAGCGCCCAAGGAAGTATCGCAACAATCGGTCCATCGAAACACCAACGGAACGGCAAGCTGCACACCGACGCCACCGAAGCCGATAGCCTCAATGTGTCCCCAAAACGCAACATAATGAGGGAATTAGAATGCGCCATTGCGCTGTGGTCAAAGCCGATATTCCGAAATGTGACAATTCAGTGCATGCGTCCACGGACGCGCTTCCATTCGCGCCACAATCAGCTAAAAGGTCACCGCCGCAGCCGGGCTAGGACGCTGCCGGCGACCTTTCCGATATCTGGAGACGTAAGGGAATGTTGAGCCGAGCCCTCAGTCTGGCGACGGTGACGCTTCTGATTGGCCTGATGGGCGGATCGGCGCATGCACAAAACCTCGAAGCCGGCAAAAGCCCCTCCCAGATCTTCGCCGGCACCTGCGCGGTGTGCCACAAGAGCCCGCGCGGCCTCCTGAAGTCGGTGCCGGCCGGCTCGCTGCCGAGTTTCCTGCGCCAGCACTACACGACGTCGAGCGATATGGCCGGCGTGCTGGCGTCCTTCCTGATCTCGAACGGCGCCAATGACCCGCGCTACCAGGCTAAGGATCACCCGAAGGGAGCCAAGGGGGCGCGGGATGGCCGCCAGGAGGCGAACCAGTCGCCGGAGCAGCCGATGGAGCGTCCGAGCCGCCGGCAGCATCAGGGCGCTGGGCCGCAAGAAGCTGCAAGACCCGATGCCGATGGACTGACGCCGCAGCAGGGCGAGCATCCCGGTCGCCGCGGCAAGCGCATGGCGCGCCCGACCGAGGCGTCCCCTGAGGGTGCCAGCCCCGAGACGCCGGCCGCGGGCGAGGGCAGGCCGTCGCGCCAGAAGCTCGGGCGTCGTGGCAAGCCCAGCGAGGAGCCGAAGGCCGACGAGGGCGCCAAGAACGAGGGCGCCAAGAGCGAGGCGCCCAAGAACGACTCCAATAAGAACGAATCCAATAAGAACGAATCCAATAAGAGCGAATCCAGCAAGGACGATTCGAAGAGCCAGACCGCCAACACGTCCGCCAAGGGCGAGGACAAGCGCGAGGCCGAGAAGCCGGCGAAGCCCGCCGACCAGTCCGACAGCGCCAAAGTCGATGCGCCCAAGGAGAGCGTCGGCGGCGAGCCGGCCCCGCTGCGCTCCGATCCGGTTCCCCCGGTCACCCCGGCGCCCTCGGCCGCGCAGGCGCCTGAGCCGGCTGCGGCCTCGTCGCCACCGCCGGTCACTGCCACCGCGCCGCCCCCTCCGCCGCCCCCGGCGGTCACCGGGCCGGTCGGACCGCCGCAGCCCCCGACTTCGAGGTAACTCGCTAATGGCCAGCGATCTCAGCCGGCACCGACGCTTGACCGTCACTAGAGTAAAGCTCTAGAGTAGTAGTCTAGTCAGGAGGAGGCCAGTGACCACAGCGCGGGACGATCTGCTGGCAGCGGGGCTCGCGGTGTTCGACCGCGACGGCTTTGAGGGCGCGACGGTGGCCGAGATCCGCTCCCGCGCCCGCGCCTCCAACGGCAGCTTCTTCCACTTCTTCGCCTCGAAGAAGGAGCTCGCCGGCACCCTGTTCCTGGAAATCCTGCAGAGCTACCACGCCGCGATCATCACCTCCGTCGACGAGAGCTGCGGCGCGCGCGAGGGCGTGGCGCGGCTGATCCGCGCCCATCTCGATTGGGTCGTAACCTTCAGGCGCGAGGCGCGCTTTCTGTTCGAGATTTCGCGCAGCGAGTGGGGTGAGGAAGTGCGCGGCGAGCAGCGCGCCCAGAACTCGCGGCTTGCCGAGGGCATCGAGCGCTGGCGTGCGCCGCTGCTCGCCCGCGGCGAATTGCTGCCGATGAGCGCAGTCTTGTTCTTCAGCCAGATCATCGGGCCGGCGCAGATCTTCTGCCGCGCCTATCTGTCGGGCCGCGACCGCAGCGATCCGCGCGAGCAAATGGAGACGTTGATCGCCTGCGCGATCCGCGCGGTGGTGGCAGCGCAGGACCAGGCAGGAGGGACCTCATGAGCGAGACCGATCCGGACTTTGCGCCGATCGCGACACGGATCCGCGACAATGTCGGCCGCCAGGGGTTCATGGGCCATGTCGGCGCGGAATTGGCCGAGCTGTCGCGCGGCGCCTGCACGCTCGCGGTCGACCGGCGGCCCGAGCTGTTGCAGCAGCACGGCCTGTTTCACGGCGGGGTGACCGCGTTCCTGGTCGACAACGCCACCACGATTGCGGCGGCGACCTCGCGCGGCCAGCCGGCGCTGACCGCGGAATACAAGTTGAACCTGCTGTCGCCGGCGTCGGGCGACCGCCTGATCTGTCGGGCGCGCGTGATCAAGCCGGGACGCCAGGTCGCGGTGGTCGCGGCCGATGTGTTCTGCGTGATCGACGGCAAGGAGAAGCACACGGCGACCGCGCTGGCGTCGATCGCGATGCTCGACGACACGCAGGCGGCACGAATCAAAAGCCCGGCCTGATCGGCCGAGCTTGAATTCGTGGCGAGATGAAGAGGCGCTTACTTCTCTTCGGCGGCCGGGGCCGGCTCGGCCTCGTCGCCGTGCTGGGCTTCCGGATCGAAGAACTCGCCGGCGGCGGCGAGCGCCTCGGCGGCGGCGTCCTGGTCTTCCTGGCGGGTCGAGATGTCCTCGCCGCGCTTGATCCGCTCGGCCTCGTCGGCGGAGCGCGCCACCGTCACGGTGACGTTGGCCTCGACCTCGGGGTGCACCGCGATGGTGACCTTCTGCTGGCCGATCGCCTTGATCGGGGTGTCGAGCCAGACTTGCGGGCGCGAGACGGTGACGCCGTCGGCGGCCAGCGCAGCGACAATGTCGCGCACCGACACCGAGCCGAACAGCTGGCCGGATTCGGAGGCCTGGCGGATGATGACGATGTCGCGGCCGTCGATCTTCTCGGCGACCTTGGCGGCCTCACCCTTGGCCTTGATGTTGTTGGCCTCGAGCTCGGCCTTCATGCCGTCATACTTGGCGCGGTTGGCTTCGGTGGCGCGCAGCGCCTTGCCGCGCTTCAAGAGGAAATTGCGGGCGAACCCGTCACGGACGCGCACGACTTCGCCCATCTGGCCAAGCTTGGCGACACGTTCCAGCAGAATGACTTCCATTTTCGTCTCTCCTTTAGATGCTAAGTATCAAGTTTCACTGGTTGATCCGATGTCAGGACGCCGGCAGCGGCGGCGGCCTGGTTTGCAGGAAGCGCTGCCGCAGTCCGAACAGGGCGTCGGCGATGCCGAGCGCGACCATCGCGATGATCGGCCAGCCGAACGCGGCGACGACGGTGTAGGCGCCGGCCAGCAAGAAGCCGCGGCTCGCCATCGACAGCGTCAGCGTGTGCAGGACGGCGAAGCCGATCAGCGCGTAGGCGATCATCAGCGCGGTGGTGACGATCTGCGCCAGGATGGCGACGATGCCGCCCACGAAGCTGAGCGCGATCGCCACCAGCAGCGCGACCAGCGTCATCGGCGGCAGCACGGTCGCGCGCAGCTCCGGCCACGGCCGGTTGAGCCGGCCCGAGGTCAGCGTGACCTTGGCGGCGAGCCACAGGTTCAGCGTCAGCGTGACCATCGCGATGATGGTCGCCGCGATCGGTGCGACGATCACCAGCATGTCGGCGAACCGCTCGACATCGCCGATCGGCTGCGAGCTGGCACTGAGGACCTTGATCAGTCCGCGACGCAGCGCGGCGGTAATCGTCTCGGCATCGGCGCCGAGCGTCAGCAGCGCGCCGGTGGTGGTGATGAAGGCGAAGACCGCGATCCAGACCAGGATGCGACCAACCGGATACCATTCGATCGCCGGCGGCGCCTGCGCTGCGGGGTTGCCGGCAGGCATGGGGTCGACCGGCCGTCCGAGCAGCGCGAGATGGCCGAGCCACCAGCCGGGCAGGGCGACCATCACGGCGAAGGCGATCGAATAGGGAATCCCGAAAATCACGCCAAGGGTCGCGGACGCGGCGATGCCGCCGACGGCAGCGGCGAGCGGTCCCCAGCCGAGCGCGGTGACCATGAGCGGCAGCGGTGCGAGATAGAACAGCAGCAGCGAGACCAGCGCGCCCGAGATGATCGAGGCGAACATCAGCGCCGACGCGGCGCCGGCAGCAACTGCAATCATGAGCATCGCGATCATCAGCTGTCCCGCTCCTTTCGAGCGGTTAGAGGTGCCCTTGCGAGAACCCCAACCATCGGCGACCGGACGACCCGGAAGCCTTATGAAGTTAAGCGGCCGGCGGCGTGCGGCGCCGCCGGCCGAAGACGTTTACCTGATCACGTAGGGCAAGAGGCCGAGGAACCGGGCGCGCTTGATGGCGCGGGCGAGTTCACGCTGCTTCTTGGCGGACACCGCCGTGATGCGGCTCGGCACGATCTTGCCGCGCTCCGAGACGTAACGCATCAACAGCTTGGAATCCTTGTAGTCGATCTTCGGCGCATTCGCGCCCGTGAACGGGCAGGACTTGCGGCGACGGAAAAACGGACGGCGGGCACCAGCGTCAGCCATGATTCTTTACTCCTCGGTCGCTGCGTCTTCGTCGCGCGGACGGCGCGGGCCACGGTCGCCGCGGAAGCCGCCGCCGTCGCGATCACGGTCGCCACGGAAGCCGCCCTCGCGGTCGCCACGGAAACCACCGCCGCGGTCATCGCGCTCGCGATCGCGGTCGGCCTTGCGCATCATCGCCGACGGGCCTTCCTCGTGCTCTTCGACGCGCACGGTCAGATAGCGGATGACGTCTTCGTTGATCCGCTCCTGGCGTTCGATCTCGCTGACGACGGCCGACGGCGCGTCGATGTTCATCAGCACAAAATGCGCCTTGCGGTTCTTGTTCATGCGGTAGGTGAGGGAGCGCACGCCCCAATTCTCGGTCTTGGTGACCTTGCCGCCGCCCTGTTCGACGATACCCGTCATCTGGGCGGTCAGTTCATCCACCTGCTGGGTGCTCGCGTCCTGACGCGCGAGAAAAACATGCTCGTAAAGAGGCATGGGTGTCCTTTCCTGTGTTGGCGCGGTTTCCGGCGACAAGCCCTTCGAGACCTTCGGAAAGGACTCGAGCTGCTCAGAAGGCGGGAGCACGGGACGACGGGCCGACTGGCCCTGCCACATCAAAATCAACGGGTGAATTTGCTGAGACCGTCCGTTCAGCTCCCGGCCGGAGCCCACGAATGGGGCGCGTTATACGGATTTTGGCCGCGAAGGCAAGGGTTCTCGGCCCGGCGATTTGCACCGAAGGCGGCTCGTCTTGCCCATCTAACGCGCATTTCGTGGTTGATTTCTTTGTTTGTATATCATACAAATATCTCCGGGAGGACGATCGATGGGTTCGGAGACCGCAACCGGCATGCCTGCGCCCGATCCAAAGCACACCGTCCGCGCGACGCGGTCGGCAGGGCGCAAGATGCGCTCTCTTCTGCTCGACGCCGCAAGCCGGCTGTTCAAGGAGCGCGGGCTGTCCGGCACGTCGATCTCCGACATCGCTGCCGCCGCCGACGCCTTCCCGAGCCAGATCACCTATTACTTCCGCACCAAGGAGGCGCTGTTCGTCGAAGCCGCCTGCCGCGACATGCTCTATCTCGCCCGCGCGACCGAGCAGGCTGCGCTCAAGGCGCACACGCCGCGCGACTACACGCACGCGCTGGCCGAGACGGTGACGGCCACGGATTCGGTTGCCTTCTTCGCCGAGGCGCTGACGCTGACGCGGCGCCGGCAGGATCTCGCGCCGCTGGTCGAGCGCACCATCGAGCGGCTGCACAGCGAGGGCACGCGCGCCTATGCCGCTCAGGTCGAGCGCCACGGCTGGCGCACGCTGCGCGCGCCCGAGGAGAGCTCGCGGCGGTTCTGGGCGGTCGCGATCGGCGTGATCGTCGAAGGTTTTGCGATGGGCCGCGCGGCTGAGGAAATGTGCGGCGAGTTGCTGCGCGCGCTTGGCGAGCAGGCAACAGCAACAGCGGCCAATGACGCGACACGTTTGCGCGTGGTCGCTGATCGCAACACTTCATCCGCAACGGACGGGGAGACAGGCTCATGACCGCACTGCGCATGCGTGCTCGCGATTTCCTCACCGACGATGAACTGATTGCGGTCCGCCAACGCATGACCTGGAAGGGCATCGCGCTGATCGCGCATGCCTGGGCGCTGATCCTGGGCGCGATCGCGCTGGTGGCGTGGTGGCCCAATCCGCTGACCTATCTGCTCGCGGTCGCGATCATCGGCTCGCGGCAGCTCGGGCTCGCGATCCTGATGCATGACGGCGCGCATGGCTGCCTGTCGGCGGACGAAAAGACCAACCTGTTTCTGAGCCAGTGGTTCTGCGCCTATCCGACCTTCGCCGAGACCCGCAGCTATCGCCGCTATCACTTGCAGCATCATGCGCGGACGCAGCAGGAGGACGATCCCGACCTCGTGCTGTCGGCACCGTTCCCGATCACGCGGCTGAGCTATCGCCGAAAGTTCTTCCGCGATATCACCGGACAGACCGGCTACCAGCAGCGCAAGGCGCAACTGCTCAACGCGCTCGGACCGAGTGAATGGCCGCTGTCGCGGCGCGCCGAACATTTTTGGGCAAAGCTCGGGCCGCAATGCGTGGCCAATGCAATTCTGTTCGCGGGCCTCGCCGCGGCCGGCGTGTGGTGGGCCTATCCGCTGTTGTGGCTGGTGCCGCTGCTGACCTGGATGATGGTGATCACCCGCATCCGCAACATCGCCGAACATGCGGTGGTGCCGGACTCGTCCGATCCGCTGCGCAACACCCGCACCACGCGCGCCAACTTCCTCGAGCGGCTGTTCATCGCGCCCTATTACGTGAACTACCATCTCGAGCATCATTTGCTGTTCTACGTGCCCTGCTACAACCTGCCGCGCGTCCACCGCATCCTGAGCCGGAGCCGCTATGCCGAGCGGATGGAGGTGCAGCCGGGCTACTCCGCCGTGCTGCGGCTGGCCACCGCGCGGCCGGACCGCGAGGACCGGCCCGGGCAACTGGTCAACAGCGCGCGTCGGAGCCGGGCCGGCGCCAAGGTTAATGCCGACCAGAATGCCGGCGGGTTCTAGCCCAGGTTCTCTCTCCGGCCGGCCCGGCATCCCCAGGGGTTCCGCCGGCGCGGCTTGACATAGCCTTCACCAGTGTCTTACGGCCCCGGTCCAGGGCATGATCCGGATCCGCCGGGGGCGCGACTGCGCGAGGCGGGTACCGTTGCCCTCCCGCCAAGCGCGCGGCGCTTGCGGGCAGATCACGCTCAACAAGGTAGGGAGCCGCCGATGACGGCAGCATTCACGTTTCCCGGGCAGGGCTCGCAGGCGGTCGGGATGGGCAAGGCCCTGGCCGACGCCTTTCCGGCGGCGAAGGCGGTGTTCGACGAGGTCGATGCGGCGCTCGGCGAGAAGCTGACCGCGATCATCTGGGATGGTCCCGGCGAGACGCTGCAACTCACCGAAAATGCCCAGCCGGCCCTGATGGCGGTCTCGATCGCGACCATGCGTGTGCTGGAGAGCGAGGCCGGCTTCTCGGTCGGCCGTGATGCGGCGTTCGTCGCCGGCCACTCGCTCGGCGAGTATTCGGCGCTGGCCGCGGCTGGCAGCCTGAGCGTCAGCGATGCGGCGCGGCTGCTGCGCACCCGCGGCCGTGCCATGCAGAAGGCGGTGCCGGTCGGCGCCGGTGCGATGGCGGCGCTGCTCGGCCTCGACTACGAGACCGCGGTGGCGGTCGCCAGCGAGGCGGCGCAGGGCGGGGTGTGCCAGGCCGCCAACGACAATGGCGGCGGGCAGGTCGTGGTGTCCGGCGACAAGGCCGCCGTCGATCGCGCCGTCGAGATCGCGAAAGCCAAAGGCGCCAAGCGCGCGATGCTGCTGCCGGTGTCGGCGCCGTTCCACTGCAAGCTGATGCAGCCGGCGGCCGATGCGATGGCCGAGGCGCTGGCCGGCGTTACCATCAAGGCGCCGGCATCGCCGCTGGTCGCCAACGTGCTGGCGTCCGCGATCACTGATCCTGACGAGATCCGCCGCCGCCTGATCGAGCAGGTCACCGGCACCGTTCGCTGGCGCGAGTCGGTTGCTTATATGGCAGGGCAGGGCGTGACCCGGTTCTTCGAGATCGGCGCCGGCAAGGTGCTGAGCGGGCTGGTCAAGCGCATCGCGGACGGCGCGGTCGGCGTGTCGGTCGGCGGCCCCAACGATATTGCTGCGGCCAAGGAAGCGCTGGCCGCTTCGGCGTAAGCAGCCGGAAGGAGAGTTCGATGTTTGATCTGACAGGCAGGACGGCGCTGGTCACCGGCGCGACCGGAGGGATCGGCGGCGCGATCGCGCAGGCGCTGCATGCCCAAGGTGCAACGGTGGCGATTTCGGGCACGCGGCGCGAGGTGCTGGACGGCTTTGCCGCCAAGCTCGGCGAGCGCGTGCATGTGCTGCCGTGCAATCTTTCCAGCAAGGACGACGTCGAGGCGCTGGTGCCCGCGGCGGAAGCGGCGATGGGGCAGGTCGACATTCTCGTCGCCAATGCCGGCATCACCCGCGACAATCTGTTCGTGCAGCTGCGCGACGAGGATTGGGACGACGTCATCGCCGTCAACCTCACCGCAACGTTTCGCCTCGCGCGCGCCGCGACCAAGCTGATGATGCGCAAGCGCTTCGGCCGCATCATCGCCATCACCTCGATCGTCGGCGTCACCGGCAATCCGGGGCAGGGCAACTACACTGCGTCGAAGGCCGGCATCATCGGCCTGATCAAGACGCTCGGCGCCGAATATGCCAAGCGCGGCGTGACCGCCAATTGCATCGCGCCGGGCTTCATCAAGACGCCGATGACCGACGCGCTCAACGACAAGCAGCGCGAATCCATCCTGGCGAAGGTTCCTGCGGCGCGGCTCGGAACGCCCGAGGATATCGCGGCGGCGGCGGTCTATCTGGCCTCCAACGAGGCCGGGTACGTCACCGGACAGACGATTCACGTCAATGGCGGAATGGCCATGATCTGAGCTGCTTACTGGCTCTTGCAATGCGGCGAAAAGCCGTTTTCCGGAGCCAGTTCAGGCGTGTAGTCAAGGCTTTGGAAGTATGATAGCTGAACCCCCACGGATGGGCTTAAGAACGCCATTGCAGGATTTTGAAACCCTGTATATTGGCGTGGCGACGCCTGCCGTTCGCCGGGGCTTAGTCGGCTACGACCGGGCCGAATCAAGACTATGCGCGATTGAGGAATCGAGACGACCACGATGGCTCGTATCGTCTTGGGGTCGGGTCCAATGGAACAACGAGGTTGAACGATGAGTGAGATTGGCGAGCGGGTTAAGAAGATTGTGGTCGAACACCTTGGTGTCGAGCCCGACAAGGTGGTCGATAGCGCCAGCTTCATCGATGACCTCGGCGCCGACAGCCTCGACACCGTCGAGCTCGTGATGGCTTTTGAAGAAGAGTTCGGTTGCGAGATTCCCGACGATGCGGCGGAAACGATTCTGACCGTCGGCGACGCGACCAAGTTTCTCGAGAAGAACGCGAAGAGCTGACGCCATTCGCGTCAAATTGACGGAGCCGGACGGACTGTGGTCGAACGGTCCCCCGGTTTCTTATTATTGCCCGCTGATTGCGGGCCGGAGACTTTGATATGAGACGAGTTGTCGTCACGGGGCTGGGCATGGTTACGCCACTCGGCTGCGGGGTAGACGCAACTTGGACGCGCATTCTCGCCGGACAGAGCGGCGGCAAGAAGATCGACACGTTCGACGTGTCCGACCTGCCGAGCCAGGTCGCCTGCTTCATCCCGCGCGGCGACGGCTCGAACGGCACCTTCAATCCCGATCAGTGGATGGAGCCGAAGGACCAGCGCAAGGTCGACGAGTTCATCCTGTTCGCGATGTGCGCGGCCAAGCAGGCGCTCGACGACGCCGACTGGCATCCGCAGTCCGATGAGGACCAGTTTGCGACCGGCACGATGATCGGCTCCGGCATCGGCGGCCTTACCGGCATCGCCGAAACCGCGATCCTGTTGAAGGAGCGCGGACCGCGCCGGGTCTCGCCGTTCTTCATTCCGGGCCGCCTGATCAACCTGGCGTCCGGCTATGTCTCGATCGAGCATGGCCTCAAGGGTCCCAATCATTCCGTCGTCACGGCGTGCTCCACCGGTGCGCATGCAGTCGGCGACGCCGCGCGGCTGATCGCGCTTGGCGATGCCGAAGTGATGGTGGCGGGCGGCGCCGAATCGCCGATCTCGCGGATCGGCATCGCCGGCTTCTGCGCGGCGCGCGCGCTGTCCACCGGCTTCAACGACACGCCGGAAAAGGCCTCGCGGCCCTACGACAAGGATCGCGACGGCTTCGTGATGGGCGAGGGCGCCGGCGTCCTCGTGCTGGAGGAATACGAGCACGCCAAGCGGCGCGGCGCCAAGATCTACGCCGAGGTGACCGGCTATGGCCTGTCGGGCGACGCCTTTCACATCACCTCGCCGCCTCCGGATGGCAATGGCGGCTTCCGCAGCATGAGCATGGCGTTGAAGCGCGCCGGGCTCACCGCCTCCGACCTCGACTACATCAACGCACACGGCACTTCGACGCAGGTCGGCGACGAGATCGAGCTTGCCGCGGTCGAGCGTCTGCTCGGCAACGCCGCCTCGAAGGTGTCGATGTCGTCGACCAAGTCGGCGACCGGACATCTGCTCGGTGCGGCCGGCGCGATCGAGGCGATCTTCGCGATTCTCGCGATTCGCGATAATGTGGTGCCGCCGACCATCAATCTCGATAATCCGTCGGTGCAAACGGCAATCGATCTTGTGCCGCACACCTCGCGCAAGCGCGATGTGAATGTGGCGTTGTCGAATTCGTTCGGTTTCGGGGGCACCAACGCCTCCGTGATCGTGCAGCGCGTGACCAATTAGTAGTGCTTTAGACCTAGTCCACCGTTTTGCCGTATTCGGCGGCGACTCCTAAGAGCGGGCGTATGCTATTGGCAGGGCAGGGGTTTGTCCGGCCACGATTGAAACCGGCAGGATTGGTTTGCATCGATGAGTGAGAGGCCGCCCATTTCACCGAGGAGCCCGCGTGCCGCGCTGGAGCCCGAACAGGTTCCGCCGCCGCCGAAACGTTCGGACCGTGCCCGCAATCCTTTCGTGATCGTCGGCAATGCCATCTTCACGCTGCTGATCATCCTGATGATCGGCGCGGGAGCCGTGTATTACTACGGCAAGCAGACGCTGGAAGCGCCGGGACCGCTGCAGGAAGACAAGATCGTCAACATCCCGGCCCGCGCCACCAAGCGCGACATCGCCGACGCGCTGTCGCGCGAGGGCGTCATCAACGTCAATCCCTGGGTCTTCATCGGCAGCGTGTTCGCGCTGAAGGCCAGCTCGGATCTCAAGCCCGGCGAATATTCGTTCCAGAAGAATGCGAGCCTGCGCGACGTCATCGCGACTATGGTCGAAGGCAAGGTGGTGCAGCACGCCGTCACCATTCCGGAAGGCCTGACCTCCGAGCAGATCGTGACGCGGCTGTCCGACAACGACATCTTCTCCGGCTCGGTGCGCGAGATCCCGCGCGAGGGAACGCTGCTGCCGGAGACCTACAAATTCCCGCGCGGCACCACGCGCGACCAGGTGATCCAGCGCATGCAGCAGGCGCAGAAGCGCGTGCTTGCCGAAATCTGGGAACGCCGCAATCCGGACACGCCGCTGCGATCGCCGGACCAGCTGGTGACGCTGGCCTCGATCGTCGAGAAGGAAACCGGCCGCGCCGACGAGCGCAGCCGCGTCGCCGCCGTGTTCGTCAACCGCCTGCGTCAGAAGATGAAGCTGCAGTCGGATCCGACGATCATCTACGGCCTGGTCGGCGGCAAGGGCACGCTGGGGCGGCCGATCAAGCGCAGCGAGATCACGCAGCCCTCGCCCTACAACACCTATGTGATCGAAGGCCTGCCGCCCGGGCCGATCGCCAATCCCGGCCGCGCCTCGCTGGAGGCGACCGCCAACCCGGCGCGCACGCGCGACCTGTTCTTCGTCGCCGACGGAACCGGCGGCCACGCCTTCACCGAAACCTACGATCAGCACGCCAAGAACGTCGCCAAGCTGCGCGCGTCGGAAAAGCAGATCCAGAACGACACCGTCGAGCCGGCGGATGATCCGCCGCCGGCGGCAGCAGTGCCCGGATCGGCCGACACCAATCCTACGGCGGCGACGCCGCCGAAGCCGACCAATCAGAAGAAGCCGCCGCGCGGCGGCCGTCAGGGCGCGGCGCAGCAGACTACGTCGCCGCCGGTGGTGCAGCGCTAGAGCATGATCCGGAAAAGTGTGAAGCGGTTTTCCGAACAGATCATGCTCAAACAGCGAGGGTGGGAACGTAATTCCACCTTCACGGAATCCGTTTTAAGGTCCGACTCTGGACGAGTCCCGTCGGCCCGGTTGAGTCCATATCCTTCTGCTGGAGAATTTTACGCGATGGCGCTGTCGAGCATGACTGGCTTTGCCCGAAGCCATGGCGCGAGCGGTCCCTACACGTTCGAGTGGGAGCTGAAATCGGTCAATGCCAAGGGCTATGACCTGCGGTTGCGGCTGCCGTCCGGCTGGGACGAGCTGGAGGCGTTCGCCAAGAAGCGCGCCGGCGAGCTGCTGTCGCGCGGCACGGTCTACGCAAATCTCAGCGTCAAGCGCGCCGATGCGGCGCAGACCATCCGCATCAACGAGGACGTGCTGGCCGCCGTGGTGAAGGTCGCCGGCACGCTCGCGCAGCGCATCGACGCGGTGGCGCCGAGCATCGACGGCCTGCTCGGCATCAAGGGCGTCATCGAGGTGGTCGAGCCCGAGAGCAACGAGGACGAGGACAAGGCGGCGCGCGAGGCGGCGGCCAAGGCGTTCGAACAGGCGCTCGACAGTCTCGTCGAGATGCGCCGCCGCGAGGGCGATGCGCTCGGCCAGATTCTGATGCAGCGGATGGACGAGATCGAGGGGCTCGCCCGGCGCGCGGAGGCGGCGCCCGGCCGCAAGCCCGAGGCGATCAAGGCGCGGCTTGCCGAGCAGATCGCGGCGCTGCTCGAGACCTCCGATCGCTTCGATGCCGACCGGCTCAGCCAGGAGGCGATCCTGATCGCCACCAAGGCCGACATCCGCGAGGAGCTCGACCGCATCGCCTCGCACATCGCGCAGGCGCGCGAGATGATCGGCAAGGGCGGCCCGGTCGGGCGGCGGCTCGACTTCCTCGCCCAGGAGTTCAACCGCGAGGTCAACACCTGCTGCTCGAAATCCAACGACGTCGAACTGACCAATACCGGGCTCGCGATGAAGAACGTGGTCGAGCAATTCCGCGAGCAGGTCCAGAACCTGGAGTGAATGAACCATGACGGCGCAGGGTTTTGACGGCGTTGAGCGGCGCGGACTGATGTTCGTCCTGTCGTCGCCCTCGGGCGCCGGCAAGAGCACGCTGTCGCGCATGCTGATCGACCGCATGCCGGGGCTGAAGATGTCGGTGTCGGCGACCACGCGGGCGAAGCGGCCGGGCGAGGTCGAGGGCCGCGACTACTTCTTCGTCGCCAAGGCGAAGTTCGAGCAGATGGCCAAGCAGGGCGACCTGTTGGAATGGGCCACCGTGTTCGACAACCGCTACGGCACACCGCGGGCGCCGGTCGAGGCCGCGCTGGCGGCCGGGCAGGACGTGCTGTTCGACATCGACTGGCAGGGCACCCAGCAGTTGCGCGAGAAGGCCCGCGCCGACGTGGTCAGCGTCTTCATCCTGCCGCCGTCGGCGGCCGACCTCGAGAAGCGGCTGCACACCCGCGCGCAGGATTCCGAAGAGGTGATCCGCGGGCGGATGAATCGCGCCACCCATGAGCTCAGCCACTGGGCCGAGTACGACTACATCGTCGTCAACCAGAACGTCGACGACGCCTTTGCCGAGGTGCAGTCGATCCTGAAGGCCGAGCGGCTCAAGCGCGAGCGCCGCACCGGCCTCACCGAGTTCGTGCGCGGCCTGCAGCGCCAGCTCGAGACGTAACGCCTCAGTTTGTTGCGGTGCTGCGCGCCAGCCGCTGCAGCATCGCCGCGATTTGCCGGCTGTCCGCCAATGTCTGGTCCTGGTCACGGTCCGAGGTCCGGTCCGGCTTGCGGTCCAGATCGCGCGGAGTCTCGCGACGGGCAATCGGCGGCTCGGCACGGCGCGGCGGCATTTCCGACAGGCGCAAGGGGCGTTCCCAGGTCATGCCCATCGGCGGCGCAGGCTCGGTGGAATCCCACGGGGCGCGCCACTCGTCGGTGGTGTCGTAGGGCGGCGTGCGGGTGCGGGTCTGCCGGAAGACCAGGGCGGTCACCAGCCCCGCCAGCGCCAGTGCGCCGATCATCACGATCAGCAGCATCTGCGTGGATGACGAGGTTTTCTCCGGGGGCGCTTCGGCGGCCACGGGGGCGGCCGGTGCGGGGGCCGCCTGCTGCTGCTGTGCGTCGGATTGGGCGACGACCTGCGGCTGGGGTGCCGAACGGCGCGTTCCATTGCTGCCAGCCATGCTCGACGAATCCAGCCATCGCGTGTTGACCGACGAGGACTGGCCGTTGGCGTCGCCGGGCGCCGCCGGCACGTCGGAGGTGGCAGCCGGGCCACTGGTCTGCGCGTTGGGGGCGGCGGGGGCCGGCACGGCCGTCGTGGCCTGCGGCGAGGGCCACTCGGCATGCGCATCGGCAATCGACTTGCTCATTGCCGGCTGCGGTTGCGGCTGAGCCTGCGGCGGCGCGGCATCGGCAGCCACAGCGTCCGGCGTGGCCGCCGGTGCGGGCTGCTGCTGCGCGGTTGCGGTCTTGGCTGCGCCATCCTTGGCGGCGCTATCCTTGGCCTCGCCGAGATACCAGCACTTGCTCTTGGTCTTGCGGTCGAGATGGTAGCGCCAGTGGCTGCCCGCGGGGGCGCTTCCCTTGGGCGCGGAAAGGCAATTGTCGGCCGTCTGGGCGGCTGCCGGCTTGATGTCGGTCGGCCTGGCGTCGGAAGGCTTGGCGTCGGAAGGCTTGGCGGCATTCTGCGCCACGGCGGTAAAATTGGCGCCGGCCAGGATGCTGGCGACGAGCGCCGCAGCAAATTTTGCTGAACGTTGTGACATATGCGTCCCCCGGTAATTTCTTTACGCAAACGCTGGTGACCTCAATCTCGGTAAAGAGTTGGGTCGCAATGCGCCGCAAATCCGGAAGGCATAGGGCTTAATTGGGGCTCGCGGCGCGCCGCAATTGCGGCACGCCGGCGGCCAAAATTGGCTGTCGTTATTGCTTGATCGCAGACCAGGTTCCGCTGCAGCCGTCGGAGCGGCGGAACGTTCCCGCGCCGCTGCGGCCGGACACGCGGCCCGAACCGATCGAGGTCAAGCCGTTCGCCTGGAACACCGACCGCGCCGCGCCACTGGCGCTGACGGATCCGGTGAGGCCTTCGCCGATGATCCGGCCGCTGGTGATCACGACCGCGCCGGTGGAGGTGCCGCCGCAGCCCACCGAGGTCACGACCCAGGCGCCGTCGACACTGCCGCCGCCGCCACCACCTCCGCTCTTGCGCGGGGCGCGGCGCGGCGCCTCCGCCTCGTGCCGGCTACGGCGCGCCGGGCGGCTGGGTTCGACCGCGCGCGGCGTCTCGCGCGAGCCGGAGAGCGATTTCTCGTCATTGCCGACGCTGCCGCCGCTGCTGCCGGATTGCGCCAGCGCGACCGTTGAACCGAGGGCGGAAAGCAGCAGGCTGGAAAACAGGGCAGTCCTAAATCCGTGTCGAACCATGTTTTGCATTGTTGGCTGTGTCCAATGTCATTGCGAGCAAAATTCAATGTCCAAAGCCGTTGGCGCAGACGGCATCGATAATGCGGCAAGATTTCCCGGCTCGGCCGCATTCGTCAAGCGCGGCGGTCTTGGCGCGATCGAGCGTGTCGCGCTGGATCAGCGACCAGGACTTGCTCGAGGCCGCGAACGCGCCGCAGCGCGAGCCGTAAAAGGAAAGTTCGAGGGTGCATTTGGCGCCGCCGCATTTGCTGCGCGCGTCCTCGACCGCGGCGCGGCGCGACGAATGCTTCCAGGAGATGCCGAATTTGTCGATGTCGGGACCGTAGACGATCGAGCCCCACGGGCTGAGGTCCTCCATCTTGCGCAGCCGCGTCAGTACGCCCTCGGTGGCCTCGCCGGTCGGCGTCATCGCGACCTTCTCCTGGAATTTGCTGATCGCGGCGCGCATGCCGTTCTTGCTGTCGGACGGGTCGGGATCGAAATTGTGCTCGTAGAGCCGGTCGCTCAGCTCGCGCAGCAGCGCCGCGTCGTTGATCGGAACGCGGTCGGGATCAGGCCGCAGCGTGCTCGGCAATTGCGGATCCGGCGGCGGCGCGACGGCGACCTGCGGCGCGGCCGGTGCGCTCGGCGGCACGAAGTAGAAGGTACCGTCGATCGGCGAGGACGACACCCAGGGCTGTTGCGAGCCGCCGGTGGCGCGTTTCACCGCGAGCCCGACCTGGTTGAAGGTCTGGAAGATGTCGAGGCCGGCCTGCTTGATCGTCGCCGCCAGCGCCTTTGTGTAGGGGCTGTGACCGTCGGTGCCGTCCTGCGCGACGTTGCCGGGCTGCGTCGCATAGGAGATCAGCGTGCCCTCGGGCGCGCGCATCTGGGCGAGGCCGCCGTCGGCGGCGCGCAGTCCGCGGCCGCCGAACGGGTTGTTGCGGCAGGCGTCGAGGATCACCATGTTGAGCCGCGTTCCGGCACCCTGCATCTGCCTGAGCACGAGGTTGACATCCAGCATCTGGAAATCGACGTCGGCCTCGCGGGTGGCGTTGGCGCCGATCGGCACCAGGTAGTTCGAGCCGGCGACCTGCACGCCGTGGCCGGCGTAATAGAACAGCGCGACGTCGGCGCCCTGGACCTGGCGGCCAAAACTCTGGACCGCGATATCCATCGACGGTTTGTCGAGATCGAGCTGGGCGCGTCCACCGATCAGGGTGAAGCCGAGGCCGGCCAGCGTCTCGGCCATCAGGACGGCGTCGTTGCGGGGGTTATCGAGCCGGGTGACGTTCTGGTAGGCGGAGTTGCCGATCACCAGCGCAATGCGCTTTTCCGCGGCCGCGTGAGCCGCGCCAATCAACGCCGGCAACAGCAGCGCAAGCAGCGCCGCCACGGCCAGGCTCCTGCGTCGCGCAGCCCCGCGCATGCCCCGGTACCTCTCAGCCTCGCCGGTAGAATACCAGCGAGTCCGAGCAGAAAAAAGCAGGTGTCAGATGCCGGGAGGCGCGACCAATTGCGCACGTCACACGACCGCACACAGTACGTGCGACGTGACCCGCGGCTAGTTCTTCAGGACAATGCGGCCGACCACCTTGCCGGCGCGCAACTCATCGATCCATTTCTGGACGTCGGCCATCGGCTCTTCCTTCATCGGCGTCGGCTTGATCTTGCCGGCGCGCGCGAGCGCCATCAATTCCTGGCCCTCGGCCAGCGTGCCGACCATGAAGCCCTCGATGGTCATGCGCTTGTAGACCCACTGCACCATCGGCAGCGTGAACTGGCCGCCCATCAGGCCGGACACCACGACCTTGCCGCCGCGCGCCACCGTCGAGACCGCGAACGCCATCGACTTCTCATTGCCGGCGAAGTCGACCACGCCGTCGAAGCCGCCGTCGCTCTCCTTCAGCATGCGCTTGACCACGTCGGGCTCGGCCGGGTCGTAGGCAACCGCGGCGCCGTTCTTGAGCGCGGTCTCGCGCGCCGCGGGGCTGAGATCGGCGACCGCAATGTTCTGCTTGAACATCGCCTGCGCGAACGACAGGCCCATCATGCCGACGCCGCCAAGGCCGATCAGCAGCAGGTTGCGCTGGCGCGGACGGTCGACCAGGCGCTTCAGCGCGCCATAGGCGGTGACGCCGGAGCACATCAGCGTCGCGGCCTGATTGACCGGCAGCGGATCATAGTCGAGCAGGTATTTTGCGTCGGGCACCAGCACGTGGGTGGCAAAGCCGCCGTCGATGGAGACACCGAGGAAGCGCTGCTTGACGCAGAGGTTCTCATCGCCGGCGAGGCAGTCGCGGCACTGGCCGCAGCCGATCCACGGGAAGACCGCCTTCTTGGTCCCGATCAGGCCCGTTGGCGCATCGGGGCCGACCTCGTCGACGACGCCGGCGATCTCATGGCCGAGCGTGAAGGGCAGGGTCATGCCGCGGGTGGTGTCGAGCTTCTTGCCGCCGCCGAGATCGGCGTAGCCGTCCTGGATATGGAGATCGGAATGGCACAGCCCGCAGCGCTCGATGCGGACGAGCACCTCGCGGCCCTGCGGTTTGGGCGTGTCGACGATGGTCTCGCACAGCGGCGCATCGAACTTGACGAGGGATTGGCGAACCATGCGCGCCATTACGTTTCTCCTGATGTTTTCTATTTTGTCGACCGTATATCGGCCAATTCACGGGCCATGGCAACAAAGCCCGTCACCGGAATGGTTTCGGCGCGCCGCGTCGCGTCGATCCGGGCGGCGGCGGCGAGCCGGGCAGGATCGGCGGACAGCGATTTCAGGCTCTGGCGCAGCATCTTGCGGCGCTGGCCGAACGCGGCCGCCGCGACCTGCTCGAGCATGCGGCGGTCGCACGGCTCGGGCGCGGCGCGCGGGATCAAGCGCACCACCGACGAGGTGACCTGCGGCGGCGGCACGAAGGCCGCGGGCGAAATGTCGAACAGGATCTTGGTCTCGGCGCGCCAATTGGCGAGCACCGCGAGGCGGCCATAGGCCTCCTCGTCCTCGTGCGCCGTGATGCGTTCGGCGACCTCGCGCTGAAACATCAGCACCATCGTGTCGTACCAGGGCGGCCACGGCTCGATCGACAGCCAGTCGACCAGCAGCTGGGTCGCGATGTTGTAGGGCAAATTGGCGACGATCTTGGCCTTGCCGCCATCAAGCAACGGGCGAGGATCGAAATGCTGCGCGTCCCCATGCACGATCTCGATGCGGCCGGGATAGCGCTTCACGATGTAGTCGAGCGCGGCAATCGCCCGCTCGTCGCGCTCGATCGCGATCACACGTTTGGCGCCGAGCGCGAGCAGCGCGCGCGTCAATCCGCCGGGGCCGGGGCCGACCTCGATCACCGTCGCGTCGTCGAGCGGCCCGGCGGCGCGGGCGATCCGCGCGGTGAGGTTGAGATCGAGCAGGAAGTTCTGGCCGAGCGATTTGCGCGCCGACAGCTGATGTTCGCGAATGATGTCGCGCAGCGGCGGCAGATCGTCGATCGCGCTCACGAGAGCATGATCCGGAAAAGTGGAAACCGGTTTTCCGAGAAGATCATGCTCAAGAGAAGAGTCGAGCTCATGATGCGATTCCGTGCGATCGCATCATGAGCTCGACGCCATGCGCGCGGCGAGCCGCAGCGCGGCGACGAGGCTCGAGGGATTGGCCTTGCCGGTGCCGGCGATGTCGAACGCGGTGCCGTGATCCGGCGAGGTCCGGATGAAGGGCAGCCCGAGCGTGACGTTGACCGCGTCCTCGAACGCCACGGTCTTGATCGGGATCAGCGCCTGGTCGTGAAGCGGACAGATCGCGCAGTCATAGGTCTTGCGCGCGGCGGCGTGGAACATGGTGTCCGGCGGCAGCGGGCCTCTGGCGTCGACGCCGCCGCGGCGCAGGATCTCGACCGCCGGCGCGATGATCTCGATGTCCTCCATGCCGAGCGTGCCATCCTCGCCGGCATGCGGGTTGAGGCCCGCGATCGCCAGCCGCGGCGCCTTGAGGCCGAAATGCGCCGTCATGTCCGCGACCACGATGCGCGCGGTCGACACGATCAGATCGGTCGACAGTTGCGCCAGCGCCTCGCGCACCGAAACATGGATCGTCACCGGCACCACCGCGAGCGCCGGCGACCACAGCATCATCACCGGCTGCGGCGTCGCTCCGCCGGAGGCCGCAAGCTCGGCGAGAAATTCGGTGTGACCGGGATGGCGGAAGCCGGCGCGGTACAGCACGTTCTTGGCGATCGGATTGGTGACCACGGCGGCGGCCCTGCCGGACCTGACGTCGGCGACCGCCTGGCGGATCGAGGCGAGCGCAGCGGCGGCGCTGGTGTCATCAGGCGCGCCCGGCCGCGCCGTCGCCGCCTTGCCGGTCGCAACGACGGGCAGGGCGCGCGAAAACGCCGAGGCTGCCTCGTCGGGGCCGACATCGGCGAACTCGACCGCGAGCCCGAGCGCTTTGGCGCGCTCGGCAAGCGCGGCGCGGTCGCCAAGCAGATAGAACGGCGGCAGATCGAGTTCGTTGCGGCGCTGCCAGGCGGCGAGGGTGATGTCGGGTCCGATGCCTGCGGGCTCGCCGGATGTCAGCGCGAGAGGTCTTGCCATGCGGGAACGATAGTCGATTATTTCCCGCCTGGATATTCGATCATCGCGGCCTTGCGGACTTCCGCGAGATAGGCCTTCGACTTCGCCTCGTACTTCTGCACGTACATCTTGTCGCGCACCTCACGCTTCTTGGGCGTGTCCACGGTGGTCGCCTTGCGGCCGCACAGGGCGACCATTTCGACGCCCTGCTTGGTGACCTCGGGCGCGGTGAGATGGCCGATCGCGGTCTTGTCGAGGATGTCGCGCAGCGCCTGCGGCAGGTCGGCCGAGGTCTTGACGACGATTTCGCGGATCGCGGCGTTGCGCATCGACTTGAAGTAGGAGTTGGCTTCCTCGCAACTGGTCACGCGTTCGCGCAGGCTCTCGGCTTCCTTGCGCCGTGCGTCGTATTCGGACTGCGGCGCGCCGCGCGGCACGATCAGGACCACCGGTTGCATCCGGTACTCGAAGGCTTCGGCTTCGGCGGACCCGCCGGCCTCCTTGACCGCGGCGGCGACGTCCTTTTCGCCGACCTGCAGGCTCTCCTTGAAGCGGCCGCGTACCAGGTTGCTCCAGACCATGTCGGCCTTGATGCGCTGCCTCAGCGTGTCCGGCCGGATGCCTTTGCTCTCCAGCACCTTGGTGAGCTGGTCGCCCGACAGCCGCATCCGCTGCGCCATTCCGTTGAACGACTGATCGACGTCGCTGGCGGAGGGATCGACGCCGAATTTCTTGGCTTCCTTGATCTTCACCTTCTCGTCGATCAGCTCGTCGAGAATGGCTTTTCGATCCGGAGCCTTGGCGCCGGAGAGCGTATTCAGCTTGACGCGCTGCTCGATGTCGAAATTGGTGATCGGTTCGCCGTTGACCATCACGGCAATGGTCTGGGCGTAGAGCGGGACGCCGCCTCCGAGCAGGAGGACGAGGGCGAGCAGCGAACTCGGCAGGAGCGACGTGCGGCGAGTTGGCAGCCAAGCGGTCGTCATGGTCATTTCAGCGGTCTAAACCCTATTCAAGCCCGGAGCCGCGGGCATCGCAGGCTCCGCGCTACTGGACGCCGGTCGCGCTGTTCGTCAGCGACGACTGCGCGATGGTCCGCAGGCCAATCTGGAACATGAAAGCATGGCTAAGCGTGGGCGGCGCGGTCCCGGCCACGTAAGTATAGGACGTGACATAGTTGGCAGCCAGCACGAAACAGTCGTCCACGTAGCCTGCGCCGACCACATACTGGTTGATCTTGTTCGCTTCAAGGTCCCAGCGCGCGGCGCCTTGGAGCACCCAGTTCGACGCCACCTTGACCGACCCGCTGGTGAGAATGCCCTCGCGGCGCGTCAGGTATCCGAGTTCCGGCTGGGCCGCATAGTTGCCGTACATCATGCTGACCGACCAGCGATCGAAGTTGGCGGTCCCTTGAGCCTCGAACCGGTTGACGTTCCAGGTCGCCTCATCCATGCGCGAGCGCACGCTGAACGTGAAGGTCCTGTTGGGCGAATAGGCGAGACTTGCGACATAGTCCGAGCGCGGGTTCTGCAGGCCGGAGTCGACGCCGGTATTGGTGACGTCGGCAACCGCGAACGAGTTCAGCCCGAACAGCTGGTAGGACTGGCCGAACATCGCCTTGATGCTGCCGCCGCGATCGAACTGCGTCGTCGCCTGCACGCCGACATTGGCGCGGCTGCCGCCCTCGACGCGGTCGTAGCCGGAGAACTTGTCGACCGCAAACAGGTTGCTGGTGTCGAACACCAGGCTCTGCGCGTCTTCGTTCGGCAGCCTGCCGGCGTTGGGCTCGTTAGGCCGGATGATGACCTGGGCGATCGGCTCGACGGTGGTCGTGCCCCACGGCTGCACGTTGATGAAGGGGTAGCGGTATTCGAGGCCGACGGTCGGCATGAAGCGCACCGTCTGGGTGTCGCCGACCGGCAGGAAGTTGGACACGCCCGGCTGATTCGAAATATCGGCGTTGATGGCGTCGGCGCGCACGCTGGCGAACGGCGTCCAGATCTGGCCGAACGGGTCGGTGAACGACTTGCGCCACTGCGCCTCCGCCGTCAGGCGGGTGTAGGTGCCCGGCATGCCGCGCAGCAGGCACTGCGACGGCGTCCGCGCCAGCGGATCGGCGGACGTGAGGCTGCACAGCGCGCTGGTGCTGGCGAGCGTCGTGATCGGATCGAACACCGCGGTTTCACGGGTCAGGTTGGTGAAGTTGAACCTGTAGCTGAACTCGCCGCCGAGCACCGGACTGTTGATCACGTTGTTGTAGTCGATCACCGGAGCGACCACCGGGACCTGGTTCTGGTTACCGGAGAAGCTGAGGTAATAGATCGTGCGCGCGTCGAAGAAGCTGCGGTTGCCGACGCCGGTCAGATAGAGCTGCGAGATCGCTTCCGTCGGCAGCGACATGAACGAGCCGAACGGATCCTTGTACTGGGCGAGCCGGTAGTCGGACATGAAGTAGTAGTCGGACAGCAGCACGCCGTCCCAGCCCCAGGTCCATTTGTCGTTGAGCGCGAACTGGCCCTTGGTCTCGATGCCGCCGCGGAATTGGCGGTCGCCGGGCAGGCCCTTGAACGCGCCGGGATCGGTCTGATCTATGCCGTAGAGGCGGACCTGATAGGCGCCGTCCTGCAGGCGCTGGCGGAATTCGCCCTGCAGCAGCACGCCCTGCTTCGTGGTGAAGCGCGGGTTGAAGGTCGCGTCGAAGTCGGGCGCGAGCGCGAAATAATAGGGGACTTCGACGCCGTACCCGAACGCCGTGTACGAGGTGAAGCCCGGCATCAGGAAGCCGCTCTTGCGCTTCACGGTCGGGTCGGGCGTCGAGAAGTAGGGCAGATACGCCATCGGAACGCCGAAGAACTCGATCTGGGCGTTCTCGAAATAGAGCATCTTCTCCTGCTGGTTGTGGATGATGCGCGCGCCCTTGACCTGCCAGAGCGGCGGCTTCTTCGGATCGTCCTTACAGGGCGCGCAGGCGGTATAAACGCCGTTGTCGAACACGGTGTAATTGCCGCTGGAGCGGTCGGCGCGGGTCGCCGCCATGCGGGTCTGGTCTTCGGTGTCGACGCGCAGCGAATCGACGAAACCGTCACGGTAGTCGTCGCTGAGATCCATGATGTTGGCGTAGGTGATCTTGCCTTCCGCATCGGTCATGCGGATGTTGCCCTCGGCATGAAGACGCTTGGTCTTCTGGTCGTAGATGACCTTGTCGGCCTCGACGCTGGTGCCGTTGTAGAACATCTGCACGTTGCCGACCGCCGAGATGCGGCTGTTGTTGTAGTCGTAATCGACCTCGGTGGCCTGAACGAGCATCTGCCCGTCGTTCTTGGCTGGCGGCCGGGGCGGTTTCGGCGGACGCGGGTTGTAGGTGAAGCCCTGCGCGGCGGCCGGCGTCGGCGTGGCAATGCCGAGCGCGCTCACCACGACAAACGCGGCAATCAGGGCGGAGAGCGAGGCGCCGAAGGCGGCCATGCGGCTACGTTGACGGCGCAGGGGATTGCGCCGCCTGAACGCAGGCGTGCTCATCTGGCGGGCGGCGACGTCTGCCACTACCCGTCCTCCTGATACAGCAAGGCCATAAAACCGGTGAGGCCGCCCACAACGACAGGCAACCACGCCGCAGCGATGGGATGCATCAACTCAGCCTTGCTCAAATCCTCAGTTACTTTCGACAGAACGTAGAGCAGAAAGCCTGCACCCACGCCACTCAAAACCATCTTCTGCACGCCGCCCATCCGGAAGAAGCGGAGGCTCACAGAAGCCGCCAACATCACCATCGCAGCCAACAAAAATGGCTGCGCGATGAGCTTGTGATACTGCAAACGATAGCCGGCGGTCGCGAACCCCGAGCTTTCCGACGAACGGATGTAGCTCGGTAGTTGCCAAAACGACACAGTTTCTGGGGTGGAGAAACTGTTGCGCACCTGGGCCGGGGTGAGGGTGGTGGTCAGATAGAAGGTGTCCTGGTCCACCGGCGCCTTGTCCAGGGTGTATCGGCGTACCCCTTTGAACACCCAGCGCCCCTCTTCGAGGGTTGCCTCGCGGGCCTCGATTCGGTCCCTGAACTGCAACGCCGTGTCGAATCGGAACACCGTCAGCCCGGTCAGCCGCACGCCCTGCTGCTCGCTGCGCGCCGCGTTGATGATCGCCTGACCTTCATCGTTGACCTGATTGAGCCAGAACCCGGAGGCATCCTGGATGCCGCCGCCCGGCGTCGAGCCGAACAGCTCGGCTTCCATCCGCTTGGAAAGCTCGCGCAGATTGGCCGAGATCGGATTGTAGGCAGTGGTCGCGATGAAGCCGAGCAGCAGCGCGCTGGCCAGCGCCGGCGAGATGAACTGCCAGGCCGAGACGCCGGCGGCGCGCGCCACGACGAGCTCGAGCCTGCGCGACAACGCGAGGTAGCAGGTCATCGCGCCGATCAGCACGCAGAACGGCATCAGCTTCTCGAGCAGCTGCGGCACCCGGAACAGCGAGGTCTCCGCGACCGTGATCGCGGACGCCGAGACCAGCCCCGACGTCTTGCGCACCATCTCGATGTAGTCGACCAGCACCAGCAGCACGAAGATGCTGGCGAACACGCCCACCGCCGCGACCACGAATCGGCCGGCGAAATAGCGCCCGAGCGTGTTTGTCACCATGCTCATGCGGTGGCGGGCCTGCGGAAGAAGCGCGCGATGCGCTCGTTGTTGCGGTTGATCTGCTCCATCAGCGCGGCCGGCGGCTCGACAACCACGCCGCCGACGATCATCCAGATACCGACGCCGATGCCGCCGAACAGCATCAGGTACTGCACCACCGCGGCCAGCGGGTTCTTCACCGTGACGACGGAGCAGGCGAAGCCGATCATGCGCAGGCCGAACACGGCGAAGACCGAGCCGCCGATCGAGAAATTGCGGCTCTGGCGCGTGGTGCGCGGCGCGCCGAGGAAGGCAAAGGTGAGCGCGGCGAACGCGAACGGATAGAGCGGCGCCATGAAGCGGTCATGCAGCTCGGCGCGGAACTGGCCAGACAGCTGCTGATAGATCGGATCGTCCTCCTTCGGCCACATCAGCTCCCACATATAGCGTTCGCGGATGCCGAGCGTGACGTCGCGGTTCTGCGAGAATTTCGACATGTCGAAGGCATAGCGGCCGAAGGCGACCAGCGCCGGATCGCGCTTGCCGACCTGGAATCGCTCGAGATTGCCGTCCTCCAGCACGAGATAGGAGCCGCTCTCGTTCTTCAGCACCGTGCCGTGATCGGCGATGATGGTGACGCGCTCCTGCGGATCGCGCCGGTCATCGACGAAGATGCCGCCGAGCACGCCGCCGGGCAGCCGTTCGCGGATTCGGATCGTCAGGTTCTGGTCGAGCTGGGCGAACCGCCCGGGCTGCAGGATGTTGGTCAGCACGTCGGCGGTGATCTCGGCGTCCCACTGCTTGATTCGGCGCATGCCGTCAGGCGCGAGATAGGCGCCGATGAAGGCCACCAGCGCCGCCACCACGCAGGTCGCATAGAAGAAGGGCCGGAACAGCCGAAACGGCGAGAAGCCGGCTGCGTTCATCACGATGATCTCGGAATCGGTCGCGAGCTTGTTCAGCGTGTGCGAGATCGCGATCATCAGCGCGATCGGCGCGATGATCAGGACCAGAGCGGGAATCACGAGGCCGGTGATGCCGAGGAAGGTCAGGATGGTCTGGCCCTGGCTGGTCATCAGGTCGATGCCGCGCAGCGCCTGCGTAATCCAGATCACGCCGGTGAGGCTGACCAGGACAAGCGCAAACGACGCCAGGGTCGTCTTGAAAATGTACTTGTCGATGGACCCCATCACACCCGCACGACCCCTTGGCGCGCCAAAACGCACGGCATTTCGACCACCCCCGTCAACCCGGGTTCCCCTATGGTCGAGCCGCGGATCCGTCCGGCTCACTCGCTTTGTACCATCCCTTTGATCCGTCAACAAAATGGCCGCGCCAAGGCGCGCTTAATTTATGGTTAATTATTCGCTTTTGTGACCTTCCGGCCACTCCGGCGCTTGGCAGCGGCGCGGCCGACAGGTCATAGTGTGGCGCAAGCTTGATCGGGTGCGCTCCGGTCCGCTATCGCATCGCTCATCCGTGTGCCGCAGAGGGCCGCTTCAGGTCCGACCAACACCCTGAAATCTGGAGGATTTTCCTATGTCCGACGCCGTCAAGGTCGGCTTTGCCCCATTCGCTGTGTCTCCGCGCGGCATTGTGGTCGCCTTTTGCGACGAACAATTGAAGCTCGGCGCCGCGACCGTGAAGGCGCTGGGGGCCGCCACCGAGACGGTCAAGCGGGCCGCCGCCGCGAACCAGTTCAAGGGCAAGAGCGGTGCGGCGCTGGACATCCTGGCGCCGGAAGGACTCAAGGCGGAACGGCTGATTGTGATCGGCGCCGGCAAGCCGTCGGAGCTCAAGGAGAAGGATTTTCTCAAGTTCGGCGGCGTCGCGGCGGGCAAGCTCACCTCGGCCAACCGTTCCATGACTGTGATCGCCGAACTGCCGGAGGGGGCCATGACGGCGGAGCAGGCGGCCGCGATCGCCACCGGTATCCGGCTGCGCGCCTATAAGTTCGACCGCTACAAGACCAAGAAGAAAGACGAGGACGGCGCGGTGCGGGCCGACGTCTCGATCGCCGTCGCCGACGCCGCTGCCGCCAAGAGGGCGTTTGCGCCGAGCTCCTTCACCGTCGATGGCGTGAACCTGGCGCGTGAGCTCGTCAACGAGCCGCCGAACGTGCTCTATCCCGAGGAGTTCGCGCGCCGCGCCAGCCAGCTGCGTAAGCTCGGCGTCAGTGTCGAGGTGCTCGACGTCAAGGCGATGACCAAGCTCGGCATGGGCGCACTGCTCGGCGTCGCGCAGGGATCGGCACGGCCCGGCCGCACCGTGATCATGCGCTGGAACGGCGGCAAGAAGAACGAGACGCCGGTCGCCTTCGTCGGCAAGGGCGTCTGCTTCGACACCGGCGGCATCTCGATCAAGTCGGCCGGCGGCATGGAGGACATGAAGGGCGACATGGGCGGCGCGGCCTGCGTGGTCGGGCTGATGCATGCGCTCGCGGCGCGCAAGGCCCGCGTCAACGCGGTCGGCGCCATCGGCCTCGTCGAGAACATGCCCGACGGCAATGCGCAGCGTCCCGGCGACATCGTCACCTCGATGTCCGGCCAGACCATCGAGATCATCAACACCGACGCCGAGGGGCGCCTCGTGCTCGCCGACGTGCTCTGGTACGTCGCGAAGAAGTTCAAACCGAAATTCATGGTCGATCTTGCGACGCTGACCGGCGCGATCATGGTCGCGCTCGGCACCGATCATGCCGGCATGTTCTCCAATAATGACGAACTCGCCGAGCGCCTCGCCAAGGTGGGACTTCAGACCGGAGAGAAGGTCTGGCGCATGCCGCTCGGCCCCGAATACGACAAGCAGATCGATTCGCAGTTCGCCGACATGAAGAACACCGGTGGCCGCAACGGCGGCTCGATCACCGCGGCGCAGTTTCTGCAACGCTTCGTCGACGGCACGCCGTGGGCGCATCTCGACATCGCCGGCACCGCGATGGGCGCGCCGAAGAGCGACACCAACCAGAGCTGGGGCTCGGGTTACGGCGTTCGCCTGCTCGAACGCCTGGTCTCGGAGTATTATGAGAAGAAGTGAGACGGCAATCGGCGCATGACCGAGGTTCTGTTCTACCATTTGCAGAACATGACGCTGGAGAGCGTGCTGCCGCCGCTGCTCGAGAAATCGCTCGAGCGCGGCTGGCGCGTGGTCGTGCAGTCGACGTCGCCGGAGCGCGCCGAGGCGCTCGATGCACATCTCTGGACCTACAGCGACGATTCGTTTCTGCCGCATGCGACCTGGCGGGTCGGCGACGCGCAGGACCAGCCGATCATCCTGTCGATCGAGGAGGGCAACCCGAACCGGGCCAATGTCCGCTTTCTGGTCGACAATGCGGCGCTGCCGGCCGACTGCGACAGCTACGAGCGGTTGGTTCTGGTGTTCAACGGCGACGACCCGGACGCGGTGGCGGCGGCGCGGGAAAGCTGGACCGCCTGCAAGGCCCGCGGCTTCGAGGTCACCTACTGGCAGGCCGACGAGCGGGGACGCTGGCAGCGGCGCCAATAGCGATTCCAAGCAATTAATGATAATTCGAGGTTTCTTGCGGCGAGCCACGGTCATGCCGCAAAGTGATGTTCGGACAAACCCCTTGTGTGGGGACAAGGAGCCTTTGTCGATCGTGCGGGACGGAACATTCAGTCGAAAGTCGCTGCTGGCGCTGCTGGTGCTGGCGCCGGGCCTTGCCGGTTGCTCGAGCGCGTCCGACATGTTTTCGCGCGACGCGGAATGGTTCTCGCGCCCCGGACGGCTGTTCATCCGCAACATCTCGATCGAATCGCCGCCGCTGACGCCGGACAAGCCGGTGACCAGCGAAGATCTCGTCAGCGCCGACGGCGGCTGCCCGGGCATGGCGCCGCCCGCGGGTGCCGCCGGCGCCAACGCATTGGCCGACGGCGCACCGCCGCCGCAGCCGTCGGGCGGCAGCGTCGCGCTCGGCCACACCGAATGCGACGTCGTCCGCGGCATCGGCGCTCCCGACAGCGTCAACCTGTCCAATGGTCCGGGCGGCGACCGCGTCGCCGTCGTCACCTGGTCGCGCGGCGCGCGTGCCGGCATCTACACCTTCACCGCGGGCCGGTTGACGTCGGTCGAGCGCGGGCCGGATCCCGTGCCGGAGCCGAAGGCGGCAAAGCCGAAGAAGAAAAAGTCCGCGACCTCGCACGGCTAGAGCATGATCCGGAAACTACGAAGCGGTTTCCGAAACGATCACGCTCAACCAACGCGCCAATGATTCAACCTGATCTCATCATGCTCTAGCTTGCGGCTTCGTCGAGCTCGCTGCTGGCGTCCAGCCACTCTTCCTCCGCGCGCTGCAATGCGCTTTCGGCACCGGCGCGGGCTTTTGTCAGCTGCGCTGCCTGCTTGGGATCGCGGGTGAAGATATCCGGCAGCGCCAGCGCTGTGTCGATCTTGGCGATGATGCCGTTGATGCGCTCGATCTCAGCTTCCGCCTGCGCGATCCGCTGCTTGGGTGAAACGCGCTTTTCATTGCGGCTGCGCTCTGGACGCGCAGGCTCTTTCGCCCGCTCGCGCGCCGGTGCCCGGTCGCCGTCATTGGCCGACAGGATCAGCCTGCGATACTCGTCGAGATCGCCGTCATAGGCGGTCACGGTCTGGTTGGCGACGATCCACAGCCGATCGGCGCAGGCTTCGATCAGATAGCGATCGTGCGAGACCATCATGACGGCGCCGGGAAAGTCGTTGATCGCTTCCGCGAGTGCGGCACGGCTGTCGATGTCGAGATGGTTGGTCGGCTCGTCCAGGATGATCATGTTGGGGCCGTAGAAGGTGGCGAGCCCGAGCAGCAGCCGCGCCTTCTCGCCGCCCGACAGGCTCCTCACCAGCGTGTCGCCGGCCTTGCCGGAAAAGCCGATCGCGCCGACCCGGCCGCGCACCTTGCTCTCGGGCATATCGGGCATCAGCTTGCGGACATGGTCGTAGGGCGAGCCGTCGAGGTTGAGCTCGTCGACCTGATGCTGCGCGAAGTAGCCGACCGACAATTTGTCCGCGCGCGTGATGCGTCCCGAGAACGGCGTGAGCTTGCCGGCCAGCAGCTTGACCAGCGTCGACTTGCCGTTGCCGTTGGCCCCGAGCAGCGCGATGCGGTCGTCGGGATCGAGGCGCAGCGTCACGCGGTTGAGCACCGCCTTGCCCGGCTCGTAGCCGACCGAAACGTCGTCGACCGCGATGATCGGCGGCGACAGCAATTTTTCGGGCGCGGGGAACGTGATCTCGTGGACGTCCTGGGTCACCAATGCGGTGACCGGCTTCATCCGCTCCAGCATTTTCACGCGTGACTGCGCCTGCCGCGCCTTCGAGGCTTTTGCCTTGAAGCGGTCGACGAACGCCTGCAGCCGCTTGCGCTCGTCGGCCTGGCGCTTGGCGTGCTTGGCGTCGAGCAGTTCGCGGGCAGAGCGCTGTTCCTCGAACGAGGAGTAGGTGCCCTTGTAGAGCGTCAGCTTGCCGCGATCGAGATGCAGGATCTGGTCGACCGAAGTGTCGAGCAAGTCGCGGTCATGGCTGATCACGATCACCGTGCGCGGATAGTTGGCGAGGTGATTCTCGAGCCACAGCGTGCCTTCGAGATCGAGATAGTTGGTTGGCTCGTCGAGCAGCAAGAGATCGGGCGCCGCAAACAGCGTGGCCGCCAGCGCGACGCGCATCCGCCAGCCGCCGGAGAATTCCGCACACGGGCGTGCCTGGTCTGCGGTCGAGAAGCCGAGACCGGAGAGGATCGCAGCGGCGCGGGCCGGCGCCGCGTGGGCGTCGATGTCGACCAGCCGGGTCTGGATCTCGGCGATCCGGTGCGGGTCCTGCGCGGTCTCGGCCTCACGCAACAGCGCATCGCGCTCGAGATCGGCTTTCAGCACGACGGTGAGCAGGCTCTCCGGCCCGTCGGGCGCTTCCTGCGCGAGGCTGCCGATGCGCCAGCGCGGCGGCAGCGCAATGCTGCCATTCTCGGTCGGGACCTCGCCGCGGATGGCTTGAAACAGGGTCGACTTGCCGACGCCGTTGCGGCCGACGAATCCGACCCGCGCGCCGGGCGTAATTTGCACGGAACTGTGATCAATCAGCAGCCGTCCGGCGATCCGGATCGAGATGTCGGTGATGGAAAGCATGCGGCGTTTGTCACCGGACCCGCCGCCAAACGCAACCCGTCAGTTTGCAAAAATCTGTCCGGGTGCCTCTTGCAAATAGGTGTTTGGGCTGTCGGCCAGCCCGCAACATCTAATGGTGATCGGTTTCCCGTCGGCGCATCTCATCGAGAAGCTGTTGCAGGCGGGACGAAAGCGTCGGCTCCGGGCGCATGTTTTGCTGAAGCCGTTCACCTACGGCATCGCAGATGTAGCGGCAGGTCTTGTGATCCATCTGGTCCGGATCGTTCTCGATCTGAGTTGTCATAGCAGGTCTCTTGATAAGTCTTTTTGCATGTCTCCGGGATGTCCTTCGGCGAGTTCCACCTCGCGGGTATGAGCAAGTTCTTGCCACAACAAGTCGCAACCCCGATTTTGGTTTCGCCGGCTCGGCCTTGCCCTCGCCTTCTGGTAGCGGCTGACAGCGATCGGGTTCCAGCGGGTGCAAAAAAGCCCCGGCGTAAGGCCGGGGCGGAGCAAGTCAGGGGAGGTGTTGGTCGGATCAATAGCAGCGGTTGACCACGCGCCAGCGGGGACCCCACGGGGTCGGAACGACGCGGCGCACATAGCAGCCGCCGTAGCCGCCGGCGTAATAGGCGGGGCCGCCGACCACGACAGGGCCACCGACGACGAAGCGCGGTCCCCAGCCGCCGTGCCATCCACCACCGTGCCAGCCGCCATGCCAGCCACCCCAGGCCGAGGCCGAGGTCGGAGCCAGCGCGGCCGCGCCGAGCGAAACAGCGGCAATCGCAGCAAGCGAGATTTTGCGTAACATGATCGTCTCCTCGAGGTTTGGGCGCGCATCAGGCGCCCGCGATGACATCGTTTCCCGAGACGTCCTGGTGAGGCTTGCGGATAGGTCAGCAAGGCGTCCGATCGGTGAAGAGCCTAGGCGATGGCAGCTGAACGGCAGCGGCACGGCGTCGACAGAATGGGTTCACCTTCGTGAAATCGTCGTAATTTGGGCGGTTTGGCGGTCCCGGCCGGCAATCGCGGCCACGCCGGTTTTGTCGCGAAAATCCATCGAAACTAATGGCTAACGCGTCACAGGGTCGCTTGCCGTCACCCCATCGCGCCGATATAAGCCCCGGCAACTCCCAACCAGCCTTTGCAAGGACGAAATCATGGCGATTGAACGCACCTTTTCGATCATCAAGCCCGACGCCACCGAGCGCAACCTGACCGGTGCGGTCAACGCGGTGATCGAGAAGGCAGGCCTGCGGATCGTGGCGCAGAAGCGCATCCGCATGACCCGCGGTCAGGCCGAGACCTTCTATGCGGTCCACAAGGCGCGCCCGTTCTTCGGCGAGCTGGTCGAGTTCATGACCTCGGGCCCGGTGGTGGTCCAGGTGCTGGAAGGCGAGGGCGCCATCCTGAAGTATCGCGACGTGATGGGCGCGACCGATCCGTCGAAGGCCGCCGAGGGCACGATCCGCAAGCTCTATGCGAAGTCGATCGGCGAGAATTCGGTGCACGGTTCCGACGCGCCGGAGACCGCGGTGGTCGAGATCGCGCAGTTCTTCGCCGGCAACGAGATCGTCGGCTAACTCAACTGGGGTAGCGGCGGACCTCTGCCGCAAAGGGGCGGCCGTAAGGCCGAATAGGACTCGCTGTGGATTGGCTGTGGCAGATCTTTGATCCCGCGCACATCGGCGCGTTCTTCACCCAGTTCAGGGAGGAGATGGCGACCCCGACCTTCTGGGTCGCCGTCGGCAAGATCATCTGGATCAACGTGCTGTTGTCCGGCGACAACGCGCTGGTGATCGCGCTCGCCTGCCGCGGGCTTGCGCCGCGGCAGCGGCTGTGGGGCATGATCCTCGGCGCCGCCGCCGCGGTGATCCTGCGCGTCATCTTCACCGGCATCGTCGCCAGCCTGATGGAGCTGCCCTACCTCAAACTCGTCGGCGGGCTGGCGCTGATCGTGATCGCGGCCAAGCTCCTGGTGCCGGAGCACGATGACGAGGACAGCGTCGATGCCGCCGCGCATCTGTGGGCCGCGGTGCAGATCGTCGTCGTCGCCGACATCGTGATGAGCCTCGACAACGTGATCGCGGTGGCCGCCGCCGCAAATGGCAGCGTACCGCTGCTGGTGCTCGGCCTTGCGATCAGCGTTCCCTTGATCGTGGCCGGTGCGGCGCTGATCATGGCGCTGCTCAACAAGCTGCCGATCCTGGTCTGGGCCGGCGCCGCGCTGCTCGGCTGGATCGCGGGCGACGTCATCGCGACCGATCCGGCGGTGCATCCGCGGCTGGATGCGCTGTTCGCCGGCCCGCTCGGTGCGAAGCTCGATTCGTGGCTCGCCGCAATCGGGATGTCGCCGCAGTTCGGCCATGGCGGCAACGGCGGCGAGATCCTGCTCGCCGTGCTCGGCATCATCGTGGTGCTGATCGCGGGCTCGCTCTGGCGGCGCCACGCGCTCCGCAAGGCCAAGCATTCCGCCAAAGCCGCGTAGTCGCGGCTTTTGGATTACCGCCGGACGATCGAACCGGCGCGTCCGACCAGGCGCGCCAGTTGGCGGAAGCGGCTGCCGACGCGGTCGGCGACCAAATCGACCATCCGGTGCTCGAACACCAGCATCAGCTTGCGGCCCTGGGTGCGGAAATGCGTCGCCGGCAGCACGCCGGTGCGCGCCGCGGTGATCAGATGCGCGACGCGGAACGCGGCGCCGAGCACGCGGGCGCGCTCGTCCATCGCCGGCGGCACCAGCGCGCGAATCTGCAGCGGCGGCTCATTCTCCTCGCTGAGGCCCGCATAGCGATAGAACACCGACAGCGCGACGAAGGCGCGCCCCTGGTGCGTGATCGAGCCGAAATTGCCGTTCATGATCAGGCTGAGGGTTTCCTCGCCGCGATGATCCGGATGCACGCGCCAGCCGATGTCGGAGAGCAGGCAGGCGACGTGACGCAGCCTGCGGTCCTCCTCGGTCTCGCGCAGCCGCACCACCCGCACCAGGCGGTCGGTCCACGAGATCAGCTCCTGGGCGTGGCGCGCCGAGCGTGACAGCAATTCGTTGAGGTTCTGCGCGGCGCAGACCAGGCCGTCCTTGGCGCGCTCGGCCGGCGGCAGCATTTCGTACAAGAGGCCCTCGCGCACGCCGAAGGTCGAGAACACGATGGTCTTCGGCTGCGCGACGCGGATGATGTATTCGAGCACCAGCGCGGCATAGGTCAGGAGCGGCCGCCGCGCGTCGGCGACCGCCTCGATATTGGCCAGCATGTTGGTGGCCGCGAGCCGCCGCAGCCGCTGCGCGAAGTCGAGCGCTTCGACCGCCGGGATCGAATAGCCGTGCATCACCTTGAGCGGATAGCCGCTCTGGATGATGTGGATCCGCGCCAGCGCGCGCCAGGTGCCGCCGACCGCATAGAAGGTGCGGCCGCGGCCGGCCTTGAGCTGCGGCACGCCGAGCAACTCGTTCTTGACGATGCGCTCGGCGCGCTTCAGCGATTTGTGCGAGAGGTCCTGCAGCGCGAGGCTGCCGAGCGGCAATGTCACGCCGCTGCGTACGCGGTTGCCCTTGACGTCGATCAATTCGAGCGAGCCGCCGCCGAGATCGCCGACGATGCCGTTGGGATTGTGCACGCCCGAGACGACGCCGAGCGCGGACAGCTTCGCTTCACGCGGGCCTGAGAGGATCTCGATCTTGGCGCCGCAGATGCGCTCGGCCTTGGCGATGAAGTCCGGACCGTTCTTGGCGTCGCGGCAGGCCGCGGTCGCGATCGCGAAGACGCGGCCGACCTGCTGGATCCTGCACAGCGCGCGAAACCGGCGCAGCGCGGTGAGCGCCTTGTTGACGGCGTCGGTCGCGAGCAGGCCGGTGGTCTGCACCTCGCGGCCGAGCCCACACAGCGCCTTCTCGTTGAAGATTGTGATGAGGTTGCGCGACATCGTCTCGTAAACGACGAGACGAACCGAGTTCGAACCGATATCGATGACAGCGACGCTGGAAGCGCGCTTCCGCGGCCGCTTCACCGTAAAGCCCCCTTAAGACGATGGCTGATGCTGCTGCCGCTCGTTGCGACGCGTGAGCCGGCGTGGCGAAGATTCCTTGAGAGACTTACCACGGCCGGACAGACTCGGATTTGTCATGAAATAGTTGTGCAGGTTGAAAGGCTCTTCGCCTTTCGCGGCCTTCATACGCGTAGACGACCCATCCGGCAACAATTGCCAGCTCTGCTCATTGTCCTTCAGATTCGCGACCATGATCTGTTCGAGAACCTGCTGATGCACCGTGGGATTTTGCAGCGGACAGAGCACCTCGACGCGGCGGTCCAGGTTCCGCGGCATCATGTCGGCGGACGAGATATACACAGCAGCTTTGGTGCTCGGCAGGCCTTGCCCCATGCCGAAGCAATAGATTCGGCCATGTTCCAGGAACCGGCCGATCACCGATTTGACGCGGATGTTCTCCGACAATCCGGGCAGGCCGGGCCGCAGGCAGCAGATGCCGCGCACCACGAGCTCGATCGAGACGCCGGCCTGTGACGCTCCATAAAGTGCGTCGATGATGTCGGGGTCGACCAGCGCGTTCATCTTCATCCAGACCGCGCCCGGGCGGCCGTTGCGTACATGAACGGCCTCGTCATGGATGTGCTCGATGATGCGCTTGCGCAGCGTCAGCGGCGACACCGCCATCTTCTCGATGTCGCTCGGCTCGGCATAGCCCGTGATGTAGTTGAACACCCGCACGGTATCGCGGCCGATGATCGGATCCGACGTGAAGTAGGACAGGTCAGTGTAGATGCGCGCGGTGACCGGATGATAGTTGCCGGTGCCCGTGTGTACGTAGGTGGTGAGATTGCCGCCCTCGCGGCGCACCACCATCGACAGTTTGGCGTGGGTCTTCAGCTCGATGAAGCCGTAGACCACCTGGACGCCGGCGCGCTCGAGGTCGCGCGCCCAGCGGATGTTGGCTTCCTCGTCGAAGCGCGCCTTCAGTTCGATCAGCGCGGTCACCGACTTGCCGGCCTCGGCGGCCTCGGCCAGCGCGCGCACGATCGGCGAGTTGTTCGAGGTGCGATACAGCGTCTGCTTGATCGCGACGACGTCGGGGTCGCGCGCCGCCTGCTGCAGGAACTGGACGACGACGTCGAAGGATTCATAGGGGTGATGGACCACGAGGTCCTTCTGGCGGATCGCCGCGAAGATGTCGCCGCCATGGTCGCGGACGCGCTCGGGATGGCGCGGCACATAGGGCGGGAATTCGAGGTCGGGGCGATCGAGCCGGGTGAGCTGCGACAGCTCGTTCATGGCGAGCACGCCGTCGACCAGAAACACCTCGTCATCCGCTGCCGACAGCGCGTGCTGCACGAAGATGCGCAGCTCCTCCGGCATCTTGGCCTCGATCTCGAGCCGGATCACCGATCCGCGGCGGCGGCGCTTGAGCGCGGTCTCGAACAGGCGGACGAGGTCTTCGGCCTCTTCCTCGATCTCCAGTTCGGAGTCTCTGATGATGCGGAACGCGCCCTGGCCCTTGACGGTGTAGCCGGGGAACAGACGGCCGATGAACAGGCCGGTCGCCTGTTCCAGCGTGATCAGCCGCACCGGCGCGCCGTCCTTCGACGAGGGCAGGCGGATGAAGCGGTCGATCTTGCCGGGCATGCGGATCAAGGCATTCATCGCCTTGCCGTCGGAGATCCGCGCCAGCTGCAGCGCCACGGTGAAGCCGAGGTTCGGGATGAACGGGAACGGATGCGCCGGGTCGATTGCCAGCGGCGTCAGCAGCGGGAAAATGCTGTGGAGGAAGTGATCCTCGATCCAGCCGCGCTCGGATTTTGTCACATCGCGCCCGTCGACCAGCTGGATGCCGACGTCGGACAGGATGGCGCGCAGGTCGCTCCAGATCGCCTGCTGGTCGGAGGCGAGCTGCGACACGGTCTTGTTGATCATCACCAGCTGCTCGGCCGGCAGCAGGCCGTCCGGGCTGCGCTCGGCGATGCCCTCGCGGACCTGCGCCTTGATGCCGGCGACGCGGACCATGAAGAACTCGTCGAGGTTGTTGGCCGAAATCGACAGGAAGCGGACGCGCTCCAGCACGGGATGGCCCTGGTTGACCGATTCCTCGAGCACCCGGCGATTGAAGTGGAGCCATGAGAGCTCGCGATTGATGAACCGCTCGGGGCTGGTCGCGATCGCGGGGAGGGCGGGAGCTTCCGCCTCTTTCTCTTTGATTTCAGTAGCTTGTGCCGAGTCCATCAAGTGTTGGTCCAATTCGAGGAGGGCGGCCTGGGCGGTCTATCCGAGGGCCACGCAAACCATGTGATATTGCGATGACGTTTCGATGACATTCATGTTCCCACCGCTTCCGCCGTCAAGCCGGTCAGGTGGTCACGCATCCCGCAACAGCTCCGCCGCCAGCGCCCGTGTGACCGGCCGGCCGAGCCGCAGCGCCTCGGTGTCGAGCAACTCGACCGCCTGCCGGACGGCGACATAGGAACGCTCGATCCGGCTGGTCAGATAGCTGACAATCGACTCGTCCACGCTCATCTGGCGGTCGGCGCAGAATTTTAGGATCAGGCCGCGGAACAGCAGGTCGTCGGGCGGCAGCAGCGTCACCGTCGGCACCGCGCGAAGCCGCGACCTCAAGTCGCGCAGCTCGATCTCGAACGCCGACGGCGGAACACGCGCCGTGATCAGCACGAAGGCATCGTCCTGGCGCGCGAGGTTCAGAAGATGAAACATCGCGCGCTCGTCGAAATCCGCCGGCCGCAGGTCCTCGACCACCAGCGCGCCGGTAGCAAGCGCGGTCGGCACCGCCTCCGCCGTCAGCGCATGCGCCGCGGTCGACCGCGCACCGGCATGCTCGGACCAGATCGCGGCGAGGTGGCTCTTGCCGGAGCCTTCCGGCCCGACCAGCAGCATGATGCGGTTCGGCCAGTCCGGCCAGCCATCGATCAGCGCCAGCGCCGCTTCGTTGGCCGGGCCTTCGAGGAAATCGTCGCGGGTCAGCTTTTCCTCGTGCGGCAGCGCCAGGGCCAGTTGACGAGGTTGAACGCTGCCTGCCACGCAAGTCTCCAAAACGCTTTGTCTGAGCATCGATCTTGTCAGATCGTCACTCTACCGGGCTTCGATCGTGCCCATGTGCCGCACCCACTCGACGAGATAGAGGGACACCGAAACCAAAGTAAAGATCGTGACCAGCGCCATCAGGATCAGATCGTAGGGATACGGCTGAAAGCCGAAGCCGAGCGAGGCCAGCACCAGCGCCGCGAACGCGACCTGCGCCACCGTGTTCAGCTTCGACACCATCAGCGGCTTCATCTCGACCGGCTTGTCGAACAACCATGACACTATCACGGCAGACACGATCATGATGTCGCGCGACACCACCAGGATCACGATCCAGCGCGGCACCGCGCCCCAGATCCCGAGTGCGATGTAGATCGACACCAGCAGCGCCTTGTCGGCGAGCGGGTCGAGTAGGGCGCCGAGCTCGCTCGTCATGTTGAAGCGCTTGGCGAGGAAACCATCGACCGCGTCGGAGACGCCGGCGATCACGAAGATCGCGAACGCAATCTCCATCTGGCTGGACACGATGGCCCAGACGATGATCGGCACCAGGATGATGCGGCCGAGGGTGATGATATTCGGAATACTCAAGTTGGGACGTTTCCCGGCTAGAATCCTGATTTTACTCGATATCCGGCTCTTTTCAGCAGCGGCCGCGTGTTATCTACATAGTATCGCGGCACTGGCGCCGCGAGCCATTGCGCGGGGCCGGAATTCCTCGTAACCAGCCCCCCATCATCTGGAATTGGGCATGACCGAGCGCAAAAACGGGCTCACTTACGCGGATTCGGGCGTCGACATCGACGCCGGCAACCGCCTTGTCGATCTGATCAAGCCGATGGTGCGGGCGACCGCACGCCCCGGCGCGGACGCCGAGATCGGCGGCTTCGGCGGGCTGTTCGACCTCAAGGCCGCCGGCTTCAAGGATCCGGTCCTGGTGGCGGCGACCGACGGCGTCGGCACCAAGCTCAAGATCGCGATCGAGACCGGCATTCACAGCGGTATCGGCATCGACCTCGTCGCAATGTCGGTCAACGACCTTGTCGTTCAGGGCGCGGAACCGCTGTTCTTCCTCGACTATTTCGCCTGCGGCAAGCTGCATCCGGAAGCGACCGCCGCCATCGTCGCAGGGATTGCCGAAGGCTGCCGCGAATCGGGCTGCGCGCTGATCGGCGGCGAGACCGCCGAGATGCCCGGCCTCTACAAGGATGGCGACTACGACCTCGGCGGCTTTGCGGTCGGCGCCGCCGAGCGCGGCACGCTGCTGCCGAGCGGCGACATCGCGGCGGGCGATGCCGTGATTGGCCTGGCGTCGTCCGGCGTGCACTCCAACGGCTATTCGCTGGTGCGCAAGATCGTCGAGCAGTCCGGCCTCGGCTACGACGCGCCGGCGCCGTTCGCGCCGGTGATGACGCTCGGCGCGGCGCTGCTGACGCCGACCCGGCTCTATGTGAAATCCTGCCTGCGCGCGATCCGCGAGACCGGCGCGGTGAAGGGGCTTGCCCACATCACCGGCGGCGGCTTCACCGACAACATCCCGCGCGTGCTGCCCAAGCATCTCGGCGTCGGCATCGATCTGGCCCGGCTGCCGGTGCTGCCGGTGTTCAAATGGCTGGCCGAGCAGGGCGGCATCGCCGAGCTCGAGCTGCTGCGCACGTTCAACTGCGGCATCGGCATGATCGCGATCGTCAAGCCTGAGGCGGTGGAACAGGTCATCGAGGTCTTCACCGAAGCCGGCGAGACCGCGACCTTGCTCGGCGAGGTGATCGAGGCCAAGGGGGCGCACACCGGCGAGCATCGCGTGGTCTATAACGGCCATCTCGACCTCTCCGCATGAAGCGCCGGGTCGCCATCCTGATCTCCGGCCGCGGCTCCAACATGGCCGCGCTGATCGAGGCTGCGAAGGCTGAGGATTTTCCCGCCGAGATCGTGGTCGTGATCTCCAACCGCGCCGATGCCGCCGGGCTGGAGCGGGCGGCCGCAAACGGCATCCCGACCGCAATCATCGAGAGCAAGCCGTTCGGCAAGGATCGCGCCGGCTTCGAGGCGATGATGCAGCGGGTGCTGGACGAGAAGCAGGTCGAGCTGATTTGCCTCGGCGGCTTCATGCGGCTGTTCACCGCGGAGTTTGCCCGGCGCTGGTACGGCAAGATGCTCAACATCCACCCCTCGCTGCTGCCCTGCTTCCCCGGCCTCGACCCGCACGGCCAGGCGTTGCGCGCCGGCGTCAAACTGTCCGGGGCGACCGTGCATTTCGTGATCCCGGAGACCGACGCGGGACCGATCGTGATGCAGGGGGCGGTGACCGTGGCCGACGACGACACGCCCGAGACGCTCGCGGCGCGCGTCATCAAGATCGAGCATCGCATCTACCCGGAGGCGCTGCGGCTGCTGGCGAGCGGCCGGCTGAAGCTTGACGGCGATCTCTGCAGGACGCTCGGCAGCGGCGCGACCGACGCCACGCTGATCGCGCCGGCGCCTTGAGCCGCACATCAGCAAAGCCCCCGGGGGGTGATGCGGCCGGGGGAGGCGTCAGGACGATCAGCGCGGATCGCCCCGGCGTTCAGTTCACCTTGAGATTTTCCGCCGACGTCTTGCCGCGGTTCTCGACCAGCTCGTACTCGACGGTCTGGTTTTCGTTGAGCGTCGAGAGCCCGGCGCGCTCGACTGCCGAAATGTGGACGAACACGTCCTTGTCTCCCGCTGCCGGCTTGATGAACCCGTAGCCCTTGGTGGCGTTGAACCACTTGACGGTACCCTTCGGCATCGTCTCTCTCCCACGCTAGACATAAAAAAGACGCGGCCACGTTTTGCACGTGCCACGCCACAAACGGGCTTCCGGGTGTCTGTTCAGGTGCCGAGTCTTCAACTGCGAAGTCTTCAAGTCCGAAGTTCTCAACGTCGCGAAACGCACGGTCGAACCGCCGCAATCCGATTGCGACGGGATTGCAACATGAAAATTGCCAGTTCGCAAGCCGCTGGTTCGTAGGCCGCTGGTTGGTAAGCCTTGCGCCGGCCGTGCATGTTTCGCAGGACGCAACCGCGGCCCGATCCTGCCGAACCGTCCCGCGCGACGCTCGGCCACTGGCCGACATGGCGCTAGCCCCGGTCGACCCGAACCACGCGGCCCTTGTCGATCGCCAGCGCCAGCTGGCCGTGCTTCAGCTTGAGCGCGGCCTCGCCGAACAATTCGCGGCGCCAGCCGTGCAGGGCGCCGACATCGGCCTGGTCGCTGGCCGCGATCTGCTCGAGATCGTCGACGGTCGCGATCACCTTGCTTGCGACGCCGTGGCGCTCCGAGGTCATGCGCAGCAGCACCTTCAAGAGCTCGACGGTCGCCGCACCATTGGCATTGTTGCGCGGCTTCTCCAGCTTCGGCAGCGAGGCCTGATCGCGCGCCAGCCCGCGCTGCACGGCGGCGATGATGTCGGTGCCCCATTTGGAGCGCTCAAAGCCTTTCGGCAGCGAGCGCAGATTGCCGAGCTTGTCCAGCGAGGTCGGCGCGTGGGTGGCGATATCGCCGACCGCGTCGTCCTTGAGCACGCGCGAGCGTGGCACGTCGCGGCTCTGCGCTTCCTGCTCGCGCCAGGCCGCGACCTCGATCAGGACGGCGAGCTCGCGCGGCTTGCGCACCCGGGTCTTGAGCCGCTCCCAGGCGCGTTCGGGGTGGAAGTCGTAGGTCTTCGGCGAGGTCAGAACCTCCATCTCCTCGCTGACCCAGTCGCTGCGGCCGCGCTTCTTCAGATCGGCGTCGAGCGCGGCGAACACTTCGCGCAGATGGGTGACGTCGGAGACGGCATACACGATCTGCTCTTCGGTCAGCGGGCGGCGCGACCAGTCGGTGAAGCGGTGAGTCTTGTCGGGCCGGTGCCCGGTGACGCGATCGACCAGCGCGTCGTAGGCGATGCTGTCGCCATAGCCGAGCACCATGGCGGCGACCTGGGTGTCGAAGATCGGATGCGGAATGGTGCCGGAGAGATGCCAGACGATCTCGATGTCCTGCCGCGCGGCGTGAAACACCTTCAGCACGGCTTCGTCCGACATCAGTTCGAAGAACGGCTTGAGGTCGATGCCGGGCGCCAGCGCGTCGACCACGACGGCCTCGTCCGCGCTCGCCATCTGCACGACGCAAAGCAGCGGGTAGTAGGTCGTCTCCCGCAGGAACTCGGTATCGACTGTGATGACCTTGTGTCGGGCGAGCCGGCCGCAGGCGGCCGCAAGTTCGGAGGTAGTGGTAATCAGATCCATGAAGTGTCCATGACGCTCAACACACGCGTTCTGCCGAAAGGGCAGCTATGTCAAGGGTCTTGCTGGGATTTTGGCCCTGCACAAGGTGAGGGCAGGGGATTTTCGCCGGGATCGAGAGGGATTCAAGGGAAATTTGGCCTCATATGGCATCTCAAACAGCTAGCTCGATGTCATCACCCGTGCATGCGGGTGATCCAGTATTCCAGAGACAGTGGTGATTGAGCCGAGAGGCCGCGGCGTACTGGATCGCCCGGTCGAGCCGGGCGATGACAGTGGTGGGTGGGGCGCAGTTTTGCCATCTCGCGACATGAATTGTCCGAGTCTTGCTGTTCGATTCGCCCTCGCTTGAGCAGAGGGCGCAGGGAAAGCCGGGTGCCGATTGCACCCATGGGCCCGGTGCAACAAAAAAGCACCGGGGTAGGACCACAGGTGTAACCGGAAACAACCCGGCTTTCCCTGCGCGATGGGTTACGGCTTATACGTGCTCTCCCCGGCGAGACTGGGCTTTTTTGTCACCGCTTTCGCAAAAACGCTTTCGCGTTTTGCGAGAGGACACCTGCCACTAGGGCGTCAGGCCTGCACGACTTCGCCGTCCGCCTCGCATGCTGTCGTCACTGACATACGAAACGTCCACCGCATCTCACCGCAACACTATGACGATGGCCAGCGCCCCTCGATCGGGTGAGACGGGCGGACCATACATCTGACTTGCCCTTCCGAAAAAGCGAAATATTTTTGCCGTGGGGACTTGACCTACCCCTAGTGGCAAATCAGTGCCCGGTGCTCCGTAGCTTGCATGCGCAGCTCGGCGCAGGCCTTGGTCAAAGCATTCCGCCGGACAGAATTGAGAGCACAGAAACAACAAATCCGTCCGGGCCCGAACGGCTTTGCGCAGGAGGCGGACAGTGCAATGTCCGTTGGGACTCCTGGCGGAGGGAATCGTAGGTGCGGAATGCACCTGGAGGCATCCCCCAAACGGGCTATCACTGCAGTGAAACTGGACACATGTGAGTTGCAAAGCGCGATGTTGTCATCGCGCTTCCTGATGGTAACGCTGACAACGCGGCGCATCACGTTGTGCCGCGGGGCACCGCTAACCACGGTGTCTGACGACCAAAGTGTAGAACTAACCTCAGCGCCTTCCCGCGCTGGGGTCTTTTCTATTTTGCAGCGAGACGCCGCCAATCGAGGCGTCCTGCAGCGCAAGCTGTGCCCCGGCGTGAATACGCGATGGCCAGCCGAGCCGCGATGCCAGCATCGTCAGCCGATCCTTGGTCCAGCTATGCGCGGGCCGTTCGAGCACGCGCCAGACGAACCACGCCAGCCACACCACGCCTATGATCACGGCCGTGGTCGACAGGATGCCCGGCTGGCCTGAGGTTGCCGCGAGCAGGATCGTGTAGCCTAGCTGCAGGTGCAGCAGATAGAGCGGATAGGTGATGCCGCCCGCCGCCAGCACCACGCGCGCCGGCAACGGCAGCGATCTGATGCGCGTCGCCAAAAATACCATGCCGAGCGAGACGATGCAGATGGCGACGACGATGCCGGCATCGAAGCTGCCATGGGTGTGGACACCGAGCCGCTCGATCTTGTGCACTGCCTGGAACGCCGCCGTTCCCATCGCCAGCGACATCAGGCCGTAGAGCCGCGCGTCGCGCCGTCCCCGGTAGTGCTCGTAGATCAGCAGACCCACGGCGAAGAAGCCGCTGTCGTCGGCCATGAACAGTTTTTCGAAGATCGGCGCGTCGATCGTCAGCTCGTTGGCGAAGGTGATCGCGATCCACGCCACGATGATGGCGTCGATCCGTTGCGGGAAGATGCGCAAGGCAAGCAATGCCGTGACCCAGACATAGAACATCACCTCGATCACCAGCGACCAGTACGCGTCGTCCATGTAGGGCTGCCCGAGCGCGGGTGCGGCGATGAACAGGTTGGCGAACCATTGACGCCACGTCACATCGAAATGGGCGCCACCAAGCGCCAGCGTGGTCGCGAAGGTGAGCGTCATGCAGATCACGAAGGTCGGATAGATCCGGCTGAAGCGGGCGATCGCAAAACCGACCGGCGTCCGGCCTTCGGCCGAGTAGGCGATGACGAAGCCGCTGATCGCGAAAAACACCGGCACGCCGAGGAAGCCATACTGCGCGACCGGCGCCAGCAACGGCATCGCGACCTGCGGCACGCCATGCGCCGCGGGACCCCAGAAGCCGTAGTGATAGAGGATGACGGCGCCGACGGCCGCCACCCGCATCAGGTCCAGTGCCGGGACCCTGGTGGTGTCCGGCTGCGCTTTGGTGTCCGGCATCGGCGCGGCTCCAGTAAATCAGCCGGCACCTTGAGACTGCGGAGTAAAGGCGCGCTTAAGGACGCCGTCGGCGAGAAAGGCGGATTACGGTTGCGCCAATCCCTGCAAATCCTACTCGTAGCGCGCGTGCTTGGAGGGCCGGCGCGCCGCCGGCATGGCCAGCACGATCAGGCAAAGCGCAATCATCGCCATTCCAACGAATTCGAATGCAAATGCGTCCACGGGTCATTCTCCCCCTTAACGAAACCGTTAGACTTGTTCGGGGTGCGTTGACGCGCTGTTAAACCTTATGGTTACCGCGGCAGGGCGCAAAGCATGGTGCAAGGTGAGTTAATGCTCACGACGGGCATGAAATGCGTCGTCCGTAGTCCGTAGGATGGGTAGAGCGAAGCGAAACCCATCATCCCCACCGCGCATCGAAGTCGATGGGTTTCGCTGCGCTCTACCCATCCTACGGGATCGCACCGTGCATCACGCCGCCAGTGCGTCCTGGTTGATCTCGCCCTTCGCGAGCGTGGTCAGCAGCGCGTCGCTGTGGCGTTCCTCGTCGAGGCTGTCGTGCAGCAGCAGCTGGTCGTCGCGCAGGTCGAGCTGGCCGGCGAGTGCGGCGGCGCTGCCATAGGCGGCGATCTCGTAATGCTCGAGTTTTTGCGCCGAGGCGATCAGGGCGGCATCGCGGAGATTGTCGTCGGGCAACAGCGACACCATCTTGGCGGTCTCGTGGATCAGCGCCTGCATGGCCTGGTCGGTATGCTCGTCCGGATCGGCGCCATGCATGCGCAGGAGCGATTTCAGCCGCTCGCCCTGCACGATGGTCTCGCGCTGGTGGCGGCCGAACGCGTCCTTCAGCGACGGATGCGCCGCGACCTCCGCCATGCGCGACAGCGCGGTCGCGAGCTGGCTCTCGACGCTGACCAGTTCCTGCAGCTCGGCGATGTACATGTCCTTGAAGCTCGTGATCTTCATGCGGCACCTTGCTTGTTCTGGGTTGCGCTCAGGCGGTGTGGCCGCCGGAACCGGAATCGATCGGCGTCTTCTTCGCCCGCTGCGGCGTCATCACCGCGGGATCCGGCTGTCCGGGCACGCCGCGCGGCCCGAATTGCTGCCGCTGCAGATCGTCCTCGGAGAACGGCGGCTCGACGCCGTTCGGATTGCTGCGTTTCATCGCGGTTTCGAGATCGTCATCGCGCTGGTTCATGTCGCACTCCATCAGCGAGGCGGAACGGAACCCAAGGCACGCGTTCCGCTATGCCGGGCCAACGATGAGCGCGGAAGATCGTTGCAAGGAATCTGTGGCGGCGTAGGGCGGATTAGCCGCCCAACGAAACAACCCTCCACGTCATTGCGAGCGCAGCGAAGCAATCCATTGATCCCCGAACTGAGAGATGGATTGCTTCGCTGAGCCTGTCATCGGGCGGCCCTTCGGGCCGACCCGTTGGCTCGCAATGGCGGTGGGGAGCGGCCTCACGTCCCGCAGAAGGTCTGCGTCACGCGCTGCTCGGGCAGCGGCGGCTCGGTGTAGGCCGCGTAGTGCGGCTGGTCCTCGAACGGTTTTGCCAAAACCGTCAGCAGTTCCTCGAACGGCGCGTAGTCGTCATTGTTGACGGCTGCCGCAATCACCGCCTCGATGCGATGGTTGCGCGGGATGAAGGCCGGGTTGACCGCATGCATCGCGGCCTTGCGCTCGGCGGGCGACTGCGGCTCCAGCGCGAGGCGCTCGCGCCAGCGGGCGGCCCATTCGTCGAACGCGGCAGGATCGGTGAACTGCGCGCGGACGTCGGCGGCGTCATCGGCCGCGGCGTTGCCGAGATGGCGGAAGGTCAGCGTGAAGTCGGCGGCATTTTTCGCCATGGCGTCGAGCAGGTCCTGGATCAGCGCCTCGTCGCCGTCGCGCGCGGTGAACAGGCCGACCTTCGCGCGCAGGCCGGCATTGTAGGCCGTGGTGAATTTTTCCGGGAATTCGCCGAGGATCTCTTGCGCCTGTTCGATCGCCTTCTCCTGATCGTCGGAATACAGCGGCAATAGGCATTCGGCGAGCCGGGTCAGATTCCACAGGCCGATGCGCGGCTGGTTGGCGTAGGCGTAGCGGCCCATCTCGTCGATCGAGGAAAACACCTGGCCCGGATTGTAGGCGTCGAGGAAGGCGCAGGGGCCGTAATCGATGGTCTCGCCCGAGATCGAGGTGTTGTCGGTGTTCATCACGCCGTGGATGAAGCCGACCAGCAGCCAGCGCGCGATCAGCGCGGCCTGCCGCGCCACGACGGCGGCGAGCAGGGCGCGGTAGGGCTGATCGGCGGTCTTCAGCTCGGGATAGTGCCTGGCGATGACGTGGTCGGCTAGCGCGCGGACGCCATCGGTGTCGCCGCGGGCAGCGAAGAACTGAAAGGTGCCGACGCGGATGTGGCTCGCGGCGATCCGGGTCAGCACCGCGCCGGGCAGCGCGGTCTCGCGCATCACGGCCTCGCCGGTGACGACGGCGGCGAGCGAGCGGGTGGTCGGGATGCCCATCGCGTGCATCGCCTCGCTGACGATGTATTCGCGCAGCACCGGACCGAGCGCGGCGCGGCCGTCGCCGCGACGGGAGAACGGGGTCGGGCCACTTCCCTTGAGCTGGATGTCGCGGCGGACGCCGTCCCTGTCGATGACCTCGCCGAGCAGGATGGCGCGGCCGTCGCCGAGCTGCGGAACAAAGTGGCCGAACTGGTGGCCGGCATAGGCCATCGCGATCGGATCGGCGCCGTCGGGCAGCCGTTTTCCGGCGAGGATTTCGGCACCTTCCGGCGTCGACAGCAGGTCCGGGTCGAGCCCGAGCTGGACCGCCAGCGGCCGGTTCAGCTTGATCAGTCGGGGCGCGGCCACCGGGGTCGGCGCGACGCGGGCGAAAAAGTTCGCCGGCAGCGCCGAATAGGTGTTCTGGAACGGGAAATGGATGGTCATGTGCTGAAGATAGGCCGGTGGGGCGAATAGGCAAACGATTGGTGCCGGATCGCCGCAAATTGTGCGGTTTCGGGCCAAAACCGGGCGTTCCCTTGGTTGCCGCCCCGGGCGGGCTCGGGTAAACCCAGCGCCTTCGGATAGGAAATTTCCTACCGCGATTCTCCTCCGACATCGATTTTGGGATGACTATGCATCGCTACCGGTCACATACATGCGGCGCGCTCCGTGAGAGCGATATCGACCAGACGGCCCGGCTGTCCGGCTGGGTGCATCGGGTCCGCGACCATGGCGGCGTGTTGTTCGTCGATTTGCGCGACCATTACGGCATCACGCAGTGCGTGGCCGACCCGGACTCGCCGGCATTCGCCGAGGTCGAGAAGTTCCGCTCGGAGTGGGTGGTGCGGATCGACGGCAAGGTGCGCCGCCGTCCCGCCGGCACCGACAATCCTGAACTGCCGACCGGCATGGTCGAGGTCTACATCAAGGAGATCGAGGTGCTGGGCCCGGCGGCCGAGCTGCCGCTGCCGGTGTTCGGCGAGCAGGAATATCCTGAAGACATCAGGCTGAAGTACCGCTTCCTCGACCTGCGTCGCGAGAAGCTGCACCAGAACATCATGACCCGCGGCGCGATCGTCGATTCCATGCGCAAGCGGATGAAGGAGCAGGGCTTCTTCGAATTCCAGACCCCGATCCTGACGGCGTCCTCGCCGGAGGGGGCGCGGGACTTTTTGGTGCCCTCGCGCATCCATCCGGGAAAATTCTACGCGCTGCCGCAGGCGCCGCAGCAGTACAAGCAGCTGCTGATGATGTCGGGCTTCGACCGCTACTTCCAGATCGCGCCGTGCTTCCGCGACGAGGACCCGCGCGCCGACCGCCTGCCGGGCGAGTTTTACCAGCTCGACGTCGAGATGAGTTTTGTGACCCAAGACGACGTGTTCGCGGCGATGGAGCCTGTCATCACCGGCGTGTTCGAGGACTTCGCGAAGGGCAAGCCGGTCACGAAGAACTGGCCGCGGATCCCGTTCGCCGAGGCGGTGCGCAAATACGGCTCCGACAAGCCGGACCTGCGCAACAAGATCGTGATGCAGGAGGTTTCGGAACATTTCCGCGGCTCCGGCTTCAAGGTGTTCGCGCGAATGCTGGAGGATCCGAAGAACCGGGTCTGGGCAATCCCCGGCACCGGTGGCGGTTCGCGCGCGTTCTGCGATCGCATGAACTCGTGGGCGCAGGGCGAGGGCCAACCCGGCCTCGGCTACATCATGTGGCGCGAGGGCGGCGAGGGCGCCGGTCCCTTGGCGAACAACATCGGTCCGGAGCGCACGGCTGCGATCCGCGATCAGCTCGGGCTGAAGGAAGGTGATGCGGCATTCTTCGTCGCCGGCGATCCGGAAAAGTTCTGGAAGTTCGCCGGCCTTGCGCGCACCAAGCTCGGCGAGGAGCTGAACCTGATCGACAAGGACCGCTTCGAGCTGGCCTGGATCGTCGACTTCCCGATGTACGAGTATGACGAGGAGAACAAGAAGGTCGACTTCTCGCACAACCCGTTCTCGATGCCGCAGGGCGGCCTCGATGCGCTCAAGTCGCAGGACCCGCTGACCATCAAAGCGTTCCAGTACGACATCGCCTGCAACGGCTACGAGATCGCCTCCGGCGGCATCCGCAACCACAAGCCGGAAGCGATGGTGAAGGCGTTCGAGATTGCGGGCTATGGCGAGCAGGAGGTGATCGACCGGTTCGGCGGCATGTACCGCGCATTTCAGTACGGCGCGCCGCCGCATGGCGGCATGGCGGCCGGCCTCGACCGTATCGTGATGTTGCTCTGCGGCACCACGAACCTGCGCGAGATCTCGCTGTTCCCGATGAACCAGCAGGCGATGGATTTGCTGATGGGCGCGCCGTCGGAAGCGACGCCGAAGCAGCTCAAGGAGCTGCACATCAGGACGAACTTGCCGGCGAAGGGCTGAGACTTCACCTCGCCCCGCTTGCGGGGAGAGGTCGGATCGCATCGTAAGATGCGATCCGGGTGAGGGGGAGCCTCCGCGCGTCCGCCTGCCAACAGTTTGCGGAAGTCCGTAGCCCGGATGCAGCGAAGCGCAATCCGGGGCAGTCTCTCCGCGGCGGCACCGTTCCCGGATTGCGCTGCGCTGCATCCGGGCTACGGGAGCGTCATAGCCCCGTCGACGCCTCGATCTTGAATTGCGCCAGCGCGGATTGAAGATCGATCCTGACCAGCTCGATCAGCTGCTGCACCGGCGCCTTGGCGCGCGGGGTCAGCTTGATCACCAGGGTCTGACCCGGCGTCTCGACGAAGCGGCTGATGGCGCCGAAGAGGGCGGTGGCCTCCGGGTTCGATCCGCCGAGCGCCTCGCTTTGCGCCTTGATGCCGTCGAGCATGGCGCGCCGCGCCTCGTCGCGGCCGACGTCATGGCTGCGCGCATAGGCGCCGACCGCAAGATCGACGCTGCCGAGATCGCGCAGCGTGAGCTCGATCGGGCCGGCCTCGATCTGGCTTGCCGCGGCGATCGATTGCGAGCTCAGCGCGAACGCCTCCCGCGGCACGTTGCCGAGCGAGGCGCGGGCCGATGCATTCAACAGCCCGCCAAGGTCGAGCCTCACAGGCTCGAGCGCGAAGGCGCGCGACGCCTCGGTCCAGACAGCGCCGAGATCGGCATCGATAGTCATCCGGTCGATCCCGGCGGCGACGAGCTGCTGCTGCGCCGGGTCGGTGCGGTCGAGCGGCCCGGACAGCTTTGCGACAAGCCGCAGCTTGCTCGGGATCGAACCGACGAACTGGCCCCAGTCCAGGCTGAGCACGTCGATGTTGACCGGCTTTCCGGTGGTCTTGTAGGGCGCCACCAGTCCCTTGACCTCCGCACCTTCGATCAGCGGCAGCAGCGCGAGCGCCTGCTCGGGGACCGCCTTCTGCGGCGCAAATTGCGCCGTCAACCGCATCAGATTGGCGACGTCGACGGATTTCAGCGCGAAGCGTCCGAGCTTGATCGGTCCCTGCGGCCCGCGGCCGTCAAAACCCTCGATGGCAAATTCGCCGATCTTGCCGTTGACGAAATCGAGCCGCGTCGAGGCGAGCTTCACCGGACCCTGCGGCGTCTCGATCGAGAGCCCGCGCATCTCGTAGTTGCCGATCCGGATGCCGTCATAGAGCGCCGCCACCCGTTCCATCATCTCGCGCGCCTGCGCCGGGGTCGGCGGCGCGCCACCGAGGGGCGTCATCACCGCCATCAGCTTCGGCAATTGCATCCGTGATGGCCGCAGCGCGACGTCGTCCATGGTGATGCCGTCGAACCGCATGTTCACGCCTTGCGATGAGGTGATGACGTAGGGACCGGCCGCGACGTGCCGATAGACCCGGTATTCCCGGTCGTCATCGGCCTTGGCGGGATCGAAGGCTGCGGCCATCGCACCGACATCGATGTCGTCAGCGACGAGGTCGGCAAGACTGCCGGTGACCTTGACCGGCTTGCCGGCCGCCTGCGAGTTGAACGTGAAGGCAGCCTTGGCGGCCTTGCTGGAGGCGATCTTGCCGTCCTTGATGTTCTCGATCGCAAGGCCCGAGTAGCTGAACTCGCCCGCCGCGCCGTCGCCGAAGGCTGGGGTGACCTGGACCGTTCCGGTCATATCGGGAACGCTGATCGATGTGGCGCTGATGCCGGCCAACTGGTCGAGGCCGAACCGGTACAGATCGAGCAGGGACGATGATGCCGGCTGCCGCGGTGCGCCGGCCGGGCCGGCGTAATCCTTCAACGTGACCAGCGGCGCCTTGTAGGCGATCTTGAGCGGCTGCTTGCCCTCCATCGCCACACTGACCTCTATGTCGTTGACGTCGATGCTTTCCGCCGCGAACCGCGATGCATCCGACTGGCTGACGCCGTGGGCCACGACGTTGGCCGCCTTGACGGTGATCGGTGGCTGCGTCGCGGTCTCGAAGCTCATGTCGATGATGGTCAGGCTGCGCTTGAGCACGTCGAACGAAACCGGGCCATGGCTCGCCTTGCCGCCGTGTGCGCGAACCTGCTCGAACATTGCCTCGACGCCGGCGGTCGCCCGATGCTGCGTGCAGCGGTCGAAGCCGAACAGGCCGGCGGCCACGATCACAATGACGAGCAGGCCGAGCAGGATTTTCTTCATTCGGTCAACTCCGGCGCATCAAGAGAAAAAATTTGCCAATCTTCGGTGGGTGACTCGGAAACGGCAGCGTCGGCCTGCGCCCGGCCCGGGCCTGTTGACGGGGGTGTGATCGGATGTTGCATCCAAGCGGCCGGGCGTGCTTCACATCCGGTTCGATCTGCCGGACAACTGACTATCGCTTGGATTTAGCATACAAAAAAGACAATCGGGTTGGAAACGCGGGGAGCACGCATGTCGTCATCGTCTGAAGAACTCCACAATGCGGCGCTCGCCTACCACCGGCTGCCGCGGCCGGGCAAACTCGAGATCCAGGCGATCAAGCCGCTCGCCAACCAGCGCGACCTCGCGCTGGCCTATTCGCCCGGCGTCGCCGCCGCCTGCACCGAGATCGCCAAGAACCCGGCCGAGGCGGCCGCGCTGACCGCCCGCGCCAACCTGGTGGCGGTGGTCTCGAACGGCACCGCGGTGCTCGGGCTCGGCAATATCGGCCCGCTGGCCTCCAAGCCGGTGATGGAAGGCAAGGCGGTGCTGTTCAAGAAGTTCGCCGGCATCGATGTGTTCGATATCGAGATCAAGGCCGACACCATCGAGCGCGTGGTCGAGACGGTGGCGGCGCTGGAGCCGACCTTCGGCGGCATCAACCTTGAGGACATCCGCGGTCCGGAGTGCTTCGAGATCGAGGCCCAGCTCAAAGAGCGCATGAAGATCCCGGTCTTCCATGACGACCAGCACGGCACCGCGATCATCGTTGCGGCTGCGATCGTCAACGGGCTGCTGCTCAACGGCAAGAAGCTGGCTGACGTGAAGATCGTCTGCTCCGGCGCCGGGGCTGCGGCGATCGCGACCCTCAATCTGTTGGTCTCGATGGGCGCGCAGCGCAAGAACATCTGGGTCTGCGACATCGACGGCGTCGTCTACGACGGCCGCAACACCACGATGGATCGCTGGAAGGCGGTCTACACCCAGAAGACCGACGCGCGCGTGCTCGGCGACGTCATCCCGGGCGCGGACATCTTCATCGGCCTGTCGGCGCCGGGCGTGCTGAAGCCCGAGATGGTCAAGCAGATGGCCGACCAGCCGCTGGTGATGGCGCTCGCCAATCCGGTGCCGGAGATCATGCCGGATGAAGCGCGCCAGGCGCGGCCGGACGCGATGATCTGCACCGGACGGTCGGACTTCCCGAACCAGGTCAACAACGTCTTGTGCTTCCCGTTCATCTTCCGCGGCGCGCTCGACGTCGGCGCCACCGCGATCAACGAGGCGATGAAGCACGCCGCGGTCGACGCGATCGCGCAGCTCGCGCGCGATCCGCCGTCGGACGCGGTGGCCCATGGCTTCGAGACCGGCGAGACCCAAGGGTTCGGCCCGGGCTCGCTGATCCCGAGCCCGTTCGATCCGCGGCTGATCCTGCGCATTGCGCCGGCGGTGGCGAAGGCCGCGATGGAGTCCGGTGTCGCGACCCGGCCGATCGGCAATTTCGACGAATATGCCGCCAACCTCGAGCGCTTCGCGTTCCGCTCCGGTCTCACCATGAAGCCGGTGTTCGCCAAGGCCAAGACCCAGCCGGTGCGGGTGATCTACGCCGAGGGCGAGGACGAGCGCGTGCTTCGCGCCACGCAGGTGGTGCTGGAAGAGAAGCTGGCGCGGCCGATCCTGGTCGGCCGTCCGTCCGTGGTCGAGACCCGGATCAAGCGCTTCGGCCTGTCGATCAAGGCCGGGCGCGATTTCGACCTGGTCAATCCGGAGGACGATCCGCGCTACCGCTCCTATGTGCAGTCCTATATCGACGTCGCCGGCCGGCGCGGCGTGACGCCGGAGGCGGCGCGGACCGTGGTCCGCACCAACAACACGGTGATCGCGGCGCTCGCGGTGTCGCGCGGCGAGGCCGACGCGATGCTGTGCGGCGTCGAGGGCCGCTACATGAGCCATCTGCGGCATGTCCGCGAGATCATCGGCTTCCTGCCGGGGATCTCCGACTACGCCGCGTTGTCGCTGATGATCACCACCAAGGGCGCGCATTTCCTGGCCGACACCCAGGTGCGGCCGAACCCGAGCGCGGAGGAGCTTGCCGAGGTGGCGTCGCTGGCAGCGATCCACGTCCAGCGTTTCGCCTTCAAGCCGCGGATCGCGTTCGTGTCACACTCCGACTTCGGCAGCTATGATACCGACTCCTCGCGCAAGATGCGCCGGGCCACCCAGCTCCTGAAGGAGCGGCATCCGGAGATCGAGGCCGACGGCGAGATGCAGGGCGACACCGCGCTGTCGGCGGTGGCGCGCCGGCTGGTGTTGCCGCAATCGCGGCTGGAGGGTGAGGCCAACGTACTGATCATGCCGAACCTTGATGCCGCCAACATTGCCTACCAGATGATCAAGTCGCTGGCCGACGCGCTGCCGGTCGGGCCGATCCTGATCGGGCCGGCGCGTCCGGCGCACATTCTCACGCCGTCGGTGACGGCGCGCGGCATCCTCAACATGACCGCGGTCGCCGCGGTCGAGGCCCAGGAGCGGGCGGGTCGCGCCCAGCCGACGCTGTTCGGCTGAGCGGAGAGGCCGGACGCATTCGATTTGATCGAAGCAGGCGGAGCGACCATAATCGCTGTGCCTGCTTCGTCCGATTTCTGCCACCCAGTGAGGCCGACCCATGCCAGCGTTCATCACCTTCGGGCGAATCCTGTTTGCCGTGCTGTTCCTCTATTCGGGGGCCTACAAGCTGTTCGGCATCCAGGCGACCGCGGGCCTGCTCGCGGCCAAGGTGACCATTCCGGCCGTCGTCGCGCCCTATACCCAGCAGATCGAAAGCTTCGTCGGCATGCCGTTCATGCAGCTGCTGGCGATTGCGATCGGCGCCTTCGAGATCATCGCCGGCCTGATGATCGCGGTGAACGTGCTGACGCGGTTCTTCGCCATCCTGCTGATCATCTTCGTCTGCTTTGTGACCTTCTACTTCCACGATTTCTGGAATCAGCCGGCGCCCGGCAACTACAACACCCTGATGGATGCGTTGAAGAACCTCTCCCTGATCGGCGCGCTGTTCGTCATCGCCGGCTACGGCCGCGGCCCGCGCCGCGACGAGCCGGCCTATGGGGACGTTTAAGATCTGCTCTCCATCGTCATTGCGAGGAGCGACAGCGACGAAGCAATCCATCTATCCGCGCGTGCGGGCCGATGGATTGCTTCGCTTCGCTCGCAATGACGGCTGGATTGACGCCCGAGCGTTTTGCCGCCATATACCGCCCATGAACATGCTTCGCTCAGCCGCTTCGACCACCACCGCGACCGCTTACGGCGGATCGCCTGCTGGTTGCGCGCGCTAGAGACAAGCGTCCTTCACCCAGAAAAGGCCCCGCCGGCGACGGACGGGGCCTTTTCTATGTTTGATGATCCCGTCCGCGCTTGGTCCCATCACAAGGAACTCGAGCCATGGACGATCGCGACCACAGACATCTCGGCGTGCAACTCAAGCTCTGGCACCTCCAGGAGGATGCGCCGGGCATGGTGTTCTGGCATCCGCGCGGCCACGCGATTTACCGGGTGCTGGAGGACTATCTCAGGCGCAAGATGCGCCGCGCCGGCTATGCCGAGGTCCGCACGCCGCAGCTGCTGCCGCAGGCGCTCTGGGCGCGCAGCGGCCACTGGGACAAGTTCGGCGAGCACATGTTCCGCCTCGACGACGGCGACGCGGCGATGGCGCTGAAGCCGATGTCGTGCCCGTGCCATGTGCAGATCTTCAACAAAGGACTGCGCTCGTGGCGCGAGCTACCGATCCGCTATGCCGAGTTCGGCGCCTGCCACCGCAACGAGCCATCGGGCTCGCTGCACGGCATCATGCGGACGCGCGCCTTCGAGCAGGACGACGCCCATGTGTTCTGCCGCAAGGAGGACGTGGAACGCGAAGTCGCAAGCTTCATCGCGCCGGCGACGACGCGACGTGGGACTGGTCGGAGGCGAAGCTTGCCGATGCCGCGCGGCAATGCGGCCTGGAGCCAAAAATCAATCCCGGCGAAGGCGCGTTCTACGGACCGAAGCTGGAATTCGCATTGCGCGACCGGCTCGGCCGATCCTGGCAGTGCGGCACGGTGCAGCTCGACGGGGTGCTGCCGGAGCGGCTCGATGCGTCTTACATCGCGCCTGACGGCAGCCGCGCGCGGCCGCTGATGATCCACCACGCCACCTTCGGATCGCTCGGCCGCATGATCGCGATCCTGCTCGAGCACCATGGAGGCGTGCTGCCGTTCTGGCTGTCGCCGGAGCAGGTCGCGGTGGCGCCGATCTCGAAGGAGCAGGCCGGATACGGTGCCGAGGTGCTGGCCGCGTTCGAGGACGCCGGGATCAGGGCTGTCGCCTATGACGGCGCCGACACGCTGTCGCGGCGTATCGTGGCGGCGCGCGAGATGGCGGTGCCGGTGATGGCCGTCGTCGGCGGACGCGAGATGCGGGACCGAAGGGTGAGCCTGCGCGAGCGCGACGGCGCGCAGGCCGACGTTCCGCTCGCCGAGGCGGTGTCCCGCCTGCAGGCGCGGGCGCGGCCCGGCGCTATCGACCCGCGCGCCGCCACGGCGTGACGCTGACGTCCTGCGCGGCGTCGATCAGCTCGGGCGCGCCGGCGACGAGGCCGTGGGCGGCGAGTATGTCTTGCGGGGTGTGGGCAGGGACGCCGGGGAAGCACGGCTCGCCGTCGGGGATGCGCACGCGCGGCGCGACCGACAGCCAGAAGACGTCGTAGCGGCCCATGAACATGCCGAACACGGCCGGGCCGCCGATGATCGCGGCCATGCCCGAGGTAACGCCGGCCACGCGGCTGGCCTCATCGAACGAACAGCCGGCGGGATTCCACAACAGCGCTTTTGGATTGGACGGATCGGGCGCGGTGGCCGCGACCTTGCGGGTCAGGATGATGCGCCGCCGCTTCGGCGCGTTCGGCTGCTCCTCGCCCGAGTGGCGGCCATGCACGACGAGATCGGCGCGGTCGAGCGCCGCGGTGAAGAACCGCTTGTCGCCCTCGATCTTGAGATCGTCGGGCATCACGTTCGCGGCGTTCGCCAGCCGGCCGTCGGCCGAGACGATGACGAACCCCTCGATACGCAACGCGGCCACTGAAACGGTGCGGCTTACTGATCGACCGTGGTGACGACGCTGTTCACGGGACGCGAGGTCACGGTCGGCAGCTTGACGTCCTTGGCGAGCTCCTGCTCGTACTGCGGCATCACGGTCACCGGGAATTTGGCGCGCATCGCCACCACCTTGTAGCCGCCGGCCTTCAGCTGCTTCAGCAGCTCGGGTAGCGCCTCGGCGGTATGCTTCTGGAAGTCGTGCATCAGGACGATGCCCTTGCCGAGCTTGTTCAGCTTCTTCATCACGGTGTCGATCACCTGCTGCGGCTTGCTCGCCTTGAAGTCGAAGGAGTCGAGATCGCAGGAGAAGATCGCGATGTTGCGGTTGCCGAGATAGGTCACCATCTCCGGCGGATGCTGCAGCGCCGGGAAGCGGAAGAACGGCGACGGCGAGACCTCGAGCGCCCATTTCACCGCGGCGTAGCCGCGCTCGATCTCGTCCTTCTTCTGCTCCTCTGTCAGCTTCTTGTTGTTCAGATTGGCGTGCGACCAGGTGTGGGCGCCGACGGTGTGGCCGGCGGCATACACCTGGCGCAGGATTTCGGGGTGATAGGTCGCGTGCTTGCCGATCGGGAAGAAGATGCCCGTGGTGCATTCATCCGCCAGCGCCTTCAGCACCGCCGGCGTGTTGTTCGGCCACGGACCGTCGTCGAAGGTCAGCACGACCTCCTTGTCGCGCAGGAAGTCGAGTTGCTTGAAATGCTCGAAGCCGAAGCCCGGACCACCCGTGGTGTCGATCTCGACGGTGCGGCCGACGCCAAGCGCGTTCGGATTGTTGCAGGCGGCGCGCGCCGGCTGCGGCGGTTGCTTCGGCGGGATCGGGGCTGCTGCGGCGGCTGGAGCAGCGGCAGCAGGAGCGGGGGCGGCAGCTGCCGGCGCGGCCGCCGGTGCGGCGGTGCCGCCCTTGGCTGCAGCTGCTGGGGCCGCGGCGGCCGGCGCGGGCGCGGCGCCTTTGGCAGGCGGCGTCTGCGACCAGGCTGCACTTGATGCGAGCAACGACACTGTCCCCGCGAAAATCAGACCTGCCGTAATGCGCATGGCGTGTTCCCTGCTGATCGCGCGCCCGGCGCCGGCATCGCCGCGACCGGGACGCTTCTGCCCCCAACCGATCGTACCCTAGTCGGAGCGGCCGCGCCAAGGCAATGAAGGTGGCGGGCTCATGTCCAAAATCCTCGGTGGATCAGTTAATTCCGGGGATTGTCGGCGCTCCTCAGGCGACCGCGAGGGCCCGTGCGATTCCGGTCTTGATGCGGGTGTCTTCGGGCGCAACCTGTTCAGAGAACACGTCGGCGATATAGCCGTCGCGGCCGATCAGGTATTTGTGGAAGTTCCATCGCGGAACATCCTTCGGCCGCGCCTCCGCCGCCCATTTGTAGAACGGATGCGCATTGGCGCCCTTGACCACGGCTTTGGCTGCGATCGGGAAGGTGACGCCGTACTGATGCTGCGCGGTCTCGGCGATCTCGGTCGGACCGCCCGGTTCCTGGCCGCCAAAGTCGTTCGACGGCACGCCGATCATGACAAAACCGCGGTCGCGGAATTCGCTCCACACTTGCTGCAGGCCGGCATATTGCGGCGTGAAGCCACAGAGCGAGGCGGTGTTGACGATCATCATCGGACGGCCGGCATAGTCGGCGAGCCTGATATCGCCGCCCGACAGGGCCGGGAATGAGAAGGCGTAGGCCGTGATCCGGCTGATCGCGGGCTGCTGTGCATGTACACGGGAGCCGGCGGCCGCGGCGAGCCCCGCAATGATCAGTGTCCTGCGGTCGATCATGATCCATGTCCCCGGACGGATTTTGCGAGGGATCATAATCCAGGGGACGGGGCGAAGGACTTCAAGAAGCCGTTATGGCGGGACGGATCTCATTGCCCCCGCCGTCATTGCGAGGCGCGAAGCGACGAAGCAATCCATCGTTCCGCATATGCGGTGCGATGGATTGCTTCGCTCCGCTCGCAATGACGGTGAGGTAATTTAGCGCCGCTGTGTAGCCCGGATGGAGCGTAGCGTAATCCGGGATCGGTCGGTCCGTGGAGAGCGGGCCCCGGATTTCGCTGCGCTGCATCCGGGCTACGGGCTACGCGCTGTGCGCAATTAGCGCAGCGGGACGATGAAGTCGGTGCCTTCGCCGGTCTCGCCGGAATTCACGCCGAGGTCGGAGACGATGATCGATCCGCCGGTGCCGAGCGCTTCGGTGATCCGCGCCATTGCGTCGGCGGGAATGGTGATGCGGTCGAGCGCCGCGGCGGGGCTGTCCGGCTGCGGCTTCGCTTCCACAACTGCGGCGGCCGCGACCTTGCGGCGGCGCGACGAGTGCTCCTCCTCGTCGAGCCGCGCGACATGCCGGGTCGGCAGCGTGACCACGCTCCAGCGCAGCGCATTGGCGTCGGTCTTGTCGGCCTCCGCCGTGAACACATGGGTGCCCAGCGGCCGGTCGCTCGGCGCGATCGTCACCGGCACCTCGAACAGCGGCGCAAAGTTCTGCCGCACATAGAGCTTGGAATCCTTGCGGCTGATGAACACAGCGATCTGACCGGCGCGCTTCGACGTGTCGGCCCGCGCGAGGCCCGGCAGCCGTGCCGTATCCTTCTTGGCGTCGGCGGCATCTGCCGCGGCGGCCGCGGGCTGGTCGGCCGGCTTGGCCGCATCAGCCTTTGCATCAGCTTTCACTGCATCGGTCTTGGCAGCATCGACCTTCGGGGCTTCGGCGACAGCAGGCTTGGCGGCGTCCGCCTTCGGCGCGTCGGCTTTCGCCTCAGCCTGGACGTGATCGTTCGCCGAGACCTCGGGCTTGGCGGCATTGGTCGTGGCCGTGATCGAGGATTCGCCGACCGTCCTGTCGTCAGCGTTGGAGATCGGCTTCTCGGTGGCGGCGGAGGAGGCATCCGACATCGTCGCCGACGCGCGTGCGTTGCTGGCATCGGCGGTGTGGGTGTTGTCGCGCAGCGAGGCGGGGACGGCGTGATCGATGCTGGTGCGCAGGTCGAGCCGGGTCTCGGGCTTCTCCACGCCCTTGTCGCTCTTCACCCCGAGCGGCGCATCCATCTTCAGGACTTCGACGGCGACCGGCACGACCTTCTGCGTCGCCAGCAGCGGATGCGAAAAACTCTCGGGCGAGAGCTCGCCGGGCGTGATGATCACGCGGGCGCCCATCCGCGTCCAATTGTACATCTTGATCGCGAATGCATTGGGCATCCGGATGCAGCCATGCGAGGCGGGATAGCCGGGCAGCACGCCGGCATGCATCGCCACGCCCGACCAGGTGATGCGCTGCATGAACGGCATCGGCGCGCCGCTATAGATGTTGGAGCGGTGGAATTTCTGTTTCTGGATGACGCTGAAGATGCCCATCGGGGTCGAGTGGCCCTTCATGCCGGTCGACACCGGGCTCTCGGCATACAGGCCTTTGCTGTCGTAGACCCGCACCCTCTGCTGGTCGATCGAGATCGCGATCACCAGCGGGCCCTGCGGCTTGCTGCCGGCCTCCTTCTCGACCAGCGCATCCTTTTTGGCCGGATTGCGCCGTACCTTCTGCCGGTGCGGCCGCGGCATCGGCTCGGGCTGCGCGTAGTAGACGTTGTCGTAGCCGTTCCAGTAATAGGCCGCCGCATCGGCCGGCGAGGAGACGGCGATGGTGCCCGCCGCCGTCAGAATCGCAAATTGCCAAAACCGCTGATTGGCGAAATCAAGCATCGAAATCCGACGTCCGCGCGCGCTCATATTCCCAATCCCAGTCCAACTATCTCTTGGTTGTCGCAGACGCGGATTGCGTTCACCAGCGCCAGCGATCTAACCCTTCCGTGAGGGAGATTTTTTCAGGAAAAGCGTAACAAAAAAGCCTCACATAAGGTTAAAGCGCAGGCCGCGATCGCCGACCTGTCAGCGCCTTCCTGTGCAGCGTTTGCGCAACTAAATAGGCGGCGACCCATCCACGGAGACCTTCATGACATCGGGACTACGAAATGTGAGCTTGTGTGACGTGTTGTCTCGATGCGGATGCGCGGTGCTGGTCCTGGTCGTGGCGCTGCTGGCACTGGCGCCGGCCGGTCCCGCCGCGGCAGCGGACGAACCTGATCTGATCTTCCGCCGCTCGACGGTGTTCAAATGGCTGAGTCCCAACGACAAGCTTGCGACCTATGCCGTCGACGACCCCGAGGTCGAGGGCGTGGCCTGTCATTTCACGGTGCCGGAGAAGGGCGGCTTCAAGGGCTGGCTTGGCCTGGCCGAGGAAGTCTCTGATATCTCGCTGGCTTGCCGGCAGATCGGGCCGATCCGCTTCAAGGACAAGATGGGCCAGGGCGACGACATGTTCAGCAAGCGCCGCTCGCTATTCTTCAAGAAGATGCAGATTGTCCGTGGCTGCGACGCCAAGCGCAACGTGCTGGTCTACATGGTCTATTCGGACCGACTGATCGAGGGCTCGCCGAAGAACTCGACCTCGTCGGTGCCGATCATGCCGTGGGGCACGAGCGACGCCGCCGTACAGAAGTGCGGCGAGTTCATTCAGTAGCTATTACAGCGGCTTGGGCTGTGAAGCTGAAGCGGCGGGCGAGTTAGCTTTTGGTCTCGCCGAACTGCTTCGCACGGATGTTGAAGTCAGGCCGGACGCCGTTGTCGCGGCAGCCGACGAGGCGGACCAGCTTCTGCGGCGCGCACTCATTGTCGCCCATCACAAGCGTGCCTTGCTGCGGCATCGCTGCGGCCATCTGCTGCTGGCCGGGCTTGCGGGTTGCGGATTGCTGACCAACACCGGTGCTGCCATTGCCCATACCTGACATCCTTCGTTGGATTGGTGGACCTCCACAACGTAGCACGGCGGCGATGGTTGCACGATGCCGAAGTGAGTCGGCGGCCGCGTGGCACGTTTCATCGCCTGCGCGCCGTACCCCAAGACCTCTCCGCGCCGGCCGGGGTTAACCAAAGCCGGCTTTGCCTCGGTCCCCAGGGACCGATCGGCAGTGCGGGAGCGATCACTGAAAACATTGGTGTTTTTCGGCCAATGTTTCATCCGGCAACATCGGACGAAACAATTCTCGGGTGGATGAAACCATTTTCCACTTTTGGTGCAGAACTCCGGAAACGGCCAATCGTTATCAAACCGCCAACAAGACGGCGGCAACGCCCGTCACAATCGCGGAGACAGTCAAAATGCGGACGATCAGCTTCATCCTCGCCTTCGCCTTCGTGATGGCTGGTTCGTCCATGGCAGGCTCCCCGGAAAATGGTCTGCCCGGCATCGGCACCTTCTCCTACAACGGCACGCCGATCGCGACCCCGGCGCCGATGGTGGTGGCTGCGGCCAACTGACCGCCACAACCGATCCAACCGACTTGCCGATAAGAGACCTGTCGAAAAAGGCCCCGCATGTTGTTCCGAATTTGCTCCGCAGCGATCTTCGCGCTCCCCTTCGCAACCAACGCACAGGCCCAGGCGCAGCTTCCGCTGGAGTCGATGCAGATCCGCTCGCTGTTCAGGATGCCCGAGCCGCGCGACGAATTCGTGCGCCAGTGCGCGCCCCACATGCTCGGCCGCTGGGCGCATCCCGAGGCGGTGTGCGGCTGCCTGCATGATCATGCCGCGGCCTCGGTCGAAGACCCGGATCTGCGCCAGGCGCTGCTGCGCGGCATCAGCGAGACCGGCGTGCCGACGATCGAGACCGCCTGGGTGCCGGCGTCGAAACAGGGCGAGATCGGCCCGACCTTCACCAAGATCGCCAAGCCGACGCTGCAATGCATGTTCGAGCCGATGGCCTCGAACTGATCGCGGCTCCCGATTGCGATGCTGACCGGCGCCTCGCGAAAGCGGGGCGTTTTACTTTTTGGCGAGATTTACTTTTTGGCGAGACGCGGCACGCAGCTGCGGGCGCGCTCGACGCCGATCTGGCTGAGCTTGGCGCCGACGACCTGCTTGATCTGTCCGGCGGGGCAGGACCCGTCATCGACCAGCACGCGCTGGCCGACGCGTAGATCCACAATGTCGGCCTCGCGCATCACGGCATGCTGCGCGAAGGCGGGCGCACTCGTTACGAAAAGTGCGAGCGCGGCGATAACGGGATACGGGACGTTGCGAGGGGCGGGCATCCAGCATCTCCGTGGCGCACCGATGGACGCGGCGACCTTAGTCAGCTGGTCGCGATTCTCATAGGGTGCCGCGATCTCGCTGAGGTCTTGCGCGCCGCGCGCAAGGCGGCCAGCGACGCCTTCGCCAATTGTTCCGCCGACGCGACGAGTTGCGGAACCGGATGGCCGGAAAAGCCGAGCACGAATCCCGGCAGCGGCCGGGCGCGATGATAGGTCTCGGCGAGCAGCCAGCCGCCGACGCCGGCTCTTGCCTTAGCCTCGGCTGCAACGCGCGGATCGGTCGATGGATCGAGCCGCGCGACGAGGTGCAGGCCCTGCGAGGGGACCGGAACCGTGAGCTCGCCGTTGGATGCACTGCTGAGCGTCGACGCCAGCACGTCACGCGCCTCGCGGTAGCGCTTGCGCGCCTGGCGCAGATTGGCGGCGAAGGCGCCGGAGTTCAGCATGTCGGCGACCGCGCCTTCCATCAGCGTCGCCGGAAAGCGGTCGAGCGCGGCACGCGCCGCCGTCACGGGTCCGATGAGCGCTTCGGGCAGGGCGCAGTAGCCGATCCGCAATCCCGGGAACAGCGTCTTGGCAAAGGTGCCCATGTAGATCACGCGGCGCAGATGATCGATGCCGGCGAGCGACAGCAGCGGCGCGCCATCATAGCGGAACTCGCTGTCGTAATCGTCCTCGAACACGAAGGCGTCGGCGTCGCGGGCCCAGTCCAGCAGCTCGAGCCGGCGCGGCATCGACATCTGCACGCCGAGCGGAAACTGGTGCGACGGCGTGACATAGGCGGCGCGAGCGGCCGCTGCCGATGCGCGGCCCTTGTCGACGCGCATGCCCGACGCATCGACCGGCACTGACACCGGGCGGTAGCCGCAATGCTCGATCGCGCGCCGTGCCGCCGGATAGCCGGGATCCTCGCACCAGACCTGGTCGCCGGGCTTGAGGATCGCCCCTAACACGATGCGCAGCGCGTGCAACGTGCCCGACGCCAGCATGATCTGGTCGGGATCGCAGCGCAGCCCGCGCGCCGACAGCAAATGATCGGCGATCGCGGCGCGCAACTCGCTGCTGCCGCGCGGATCGCCGTAATGGAGATGCTCCGGCCCGAAGGCGCGCAGGCGCCTTCCGGCAAAGGCGCGAAACCGCTGCAGCGCGCGCTCGTCGATATGGGTGCAGCCGAGCGACAGCGCGTCGTGCTGCGGCGGCTCGATCGCGATCTTCGCTTGGCGCGGCGCGCCGGCCTGCGCCGGGATGCGCGCGGCGACGAAGGTGCCCGAGCCGACCGTCGCCTCGGCAAAACCGTCGGCGATCAGGCGCTCATAGGCCGTGGTGACGGCGTTGCGGCGGAAGCCGGTCTGTTTGGCCAGCATGCGCGACGGCGGCAGCGGTTCGCCCGGCTTGACCAGGCCGCCGACGATGGCGTGGCACAGCGCCTGATAGAGCCGCTGCTGCGAGGCCGCGCCTGGCGCGACGTGGGGCCCTGAGAGGTCGAGCGGCAGCTCGGCCTTGCGCGGCGAGGGCCTTGCAGAATTGGTCGGAATTTTTCGCATGGAATTGGCACTATCGCAGACCAAATGGGCCGCTACAACTCTCGACAGATTCCAATTTCGCGAGGCATTGCCGTGACCGAAGGCGCATCCACTCCGTCCTACCCGACCTCGTCCCGCAACCGGGTGAAGCGCCGCCACGACCGCGGCTTCTATGACCACACCACCGTGCACAGAATTCTGGACGCCTCGATGCTGTGCCACGTCTCCTACGTGATCGACGGCCAACCCTATTGCACGCCGACCTTCTTCTGGCGCGAGGGCACGAAACTGTACTGGCACGGCTCCAGCGCCAGCCGGATGCTGGAGAACCAGTCGGAGGGGCAGCGCGTCTGCCTCACGGTCGCGCATCTCGACAGCCTGGTGCTGGCGCGCTGCGGCTTCAACCATTCCGCCGACTACCGCGCGGTGATGGCGTTCGGCACGGCGTATCTCGTCACCGACTCCGAGGAGAAGGAACGTGCGATCGTCGCGATGGTCGACCGCTTCTTTCCCGAGCGCACCGCGAGCTTGCGGCCGAGCAACAAGCAGGAAGTCAAGGCGACCTCGTTCATCGCGATGGAGATCGAGGAAGCCTCGGCAAAAATTCGCGCCAAGGGCGTCGCCGATGATGACGAGGATTACGAGTTGCCGATCTATGCCGAGCGCATCCCGGTGCGCACCGTGCTCGGCGCGCCGGAGCCGTGTCCGCGGCTGCTCGACGGCGTGACGCGGCCGAAAACGCTCGATGGCTACTCGGAGGGCCGCCTGCTCGACGATGCATTGCGGGAAGCCTATTTTGCGCATTACCCCGCCGAGTGAAATCGGGTTACGCTGCGGCTCCCGCCTTTCTGAAATCCGCGATGGAGCTGCCGCATGACTGCCGACGTCCAACAACGAATCCTTGCCGCCGTTGACGAAGGGTTCGATGCGCAGCTTGCGACCACGCAGGCGTTTGTCGCGATCCCCTCGACCCGCGGCGCCGAGGGTCCGTGCCAGGACATGATCGGCGACCTCTTGCGCGAGCGCGGCTACGAGGTCGACGACTGGCACATCAATCTCGACGAGCTGAAGGGCCTGCGCGGCTTTGGGCCGATCGAGCACGATTTCTCCAAGGCGCGCACCGTGGTCGGCACCTACCGGCCGGCCACCAACGCCGGAAAGTCGCTGATCCTGCAGGGCCACTGCGACGTGGTGCCGACCGGGCCGCTCGACATGTGGGAGACGCCGCCCTTTGCGGCCGCCATCAAGGACGGCAAGATGTACGGCCGCGGCGCCTGCGACATGAAGTCGGGCACCATCGGCGCGCTCTATGCGCTGGACGCGATCAGGAAGGCCGGCCTGAAGCCGACGGCGCGGATCCATTTCCAGTCGGTGATCGAGGAGGAGAGCACCGGCGTCGGCGCGCTCTCGACCCTGCAACGCGGCTATCGCGCCGATGCCTGCTTCATCCCGGAGCCGACCAGCGGCACGATGATCCGCTCACAGGTCGGCGTGATCTGGTTTCGCCTGAAAGTGCGCGGTTTTCCGGTGCATGTGTTCGAGGCCGGCGCCGGCTCCAACGCCATCATGGCCGCCTATCATCTGGTGCACGCGCTGGAGAAGCTCGAGATCGCCTGGAACGAGCGCGCCAAGGCCGATCGTCACTTCAAGGACGTCAATCATCCGATCAACTTCAATCCCGGCATCATCAAGGGCGGCGACTGGGCCTCCAGCGTGCCGGCCTGGTGCGATGTCGACTGCCGCATCGCGGTGCTGCCGGGCTGGTCGATCGCCGAGTGCCAGAAGGAGATTCTGGCCTGCGTCTCGGCCGCGGCGCGCGACCACCGCTTCCTCTCCAACAACCCGCCGCAGGTGGAATGGTCGGGCTTTCTGTCCGAGGGCTATGAACTGGTGAATTCCGAAGCGCCGGAGGCGGCGTTCGCCAGGGCGCATCAGGCGGTCTATGGCGGCGCGGTGGAAGACCGCGCCTTCACGGCGCTGACGGATACCCGCTTCTACGGGCTGAACTACAACATCCCGAGCCTGTGCTTCGGCGCCACGGGTGCCGCGATGCACGGCTTCAACGAATATGTCGAGCTCGACTCGCTGCGGCAGTCGACCAAGGCCACCGCGCTGTTCATCGCGGAATGGTGCGGGGTGGAGAAGGCGTAGCGTCGTCGTCCCGCGGGCGCGGTGTTCCACGGGTGCTTCGCCCGAGTGGCGTGCGTCGATGCTTTAGGTTTAAAATAAAGGCTGGGCGGTGAGCCCGGCCCGTGGCAATGTGCTGCCCGAGCACCGTCGAGTCCTCGGGGAGCCACCATGCGCGATTGGGATGATAGCTACGCCAACTCGGCGCACATACCGGGATCGGACAAGCTGCCGGCGTGGTGGGCGGAGCGCGCGGCCGCCTATCGCGCTCGCCTCAAATCATTCAAGCCCGATATCGCCTACGGACCGGGCGAGCGGCAGCGTCTCGATCTGATCCTGCCGGACGGCGCCAGCAAGGGCCTGGTCGTGTTCGTCCACGGCGGCTACTGGATGCGGTTCGACAAATCGTCATGGACCGATCTCGCGGAAGGCGCGCGAAGCCATGGCTGGACGGTGGCGCTGCCGAGTTACACGCTGGCACCGGCCGCCCGCATCTCCGAGATGACAGCCGAGATCGCCGCGGCGATTGCCTCGGCTGCGGCGCAGGTCTCCGGTCCGATCAGGCTCGCAGGCCATTCCGCAGGCGGCCATCTCGTCACCCGCATGCTGTGTGATGACGATCGGCTCGAGGCTGCGGTCTACGACAGGATCGCGGCGACGCTGTCGATCAGCGGTCTGCATGATCTGCGGCCGCTGCTGAAGACAAAAATGAACGACACGCTCGGGATGAGCATCGACGAGGCAACGCGCGAAAGCGCCGCCTTGCGGCTGCCGCGCGGGCAATCGCCGCTCACCGCCTGGGTCGGCGGCAACGAGCGTCCGGAGTTCATCCGCCAGGCAGAGTTGATGGCCAACATCTGGACCGGCTTCGACGTCGACACCCGCCTCGTCGTCGAGGCCGGGCATAACCATTTTACCGTTGTCGACGGGCTGAAGGATCCATCCTCCGCCATTACAAGATGCCTTGTCGGCCTTGATTGAGCGCCGCGATCCGTTTGGAAGGAGGTCTCATGAGCAGCAACTACGATCCCGCGAGCGAGGGCGCCGAGACCGAGTTTGCCCGCAAGATGTCGTATGGCGACTATCTGCACCTCGACGCGCTGCTCGGCGCCCAGCATCCGCTGTCGGATTCGCATGACGAGATGCTGTTCATCATCCAGCATCAGACCTCCGAATTGTGGATGCGGCTCGCCATCCACGAGCTGCGCGCCGCCAGGCATGCCATTGCGAGCGACGAGGTGGCGCCGGCGATGAAGATGCTGGCGCGCGTCTCGCGCATTTTCGAGCAGTTGAACAACGCCTGGGACGTGCTGCGCACCATGACGCCCAGCGAATACACCCGTTTCCGTTCGCGGCTCGGGCAGTCCTCGGGCTTCCAGTCGTTTCAGTACCGGCTGATCGAATATCTGCTCGGCAATCGCAACGAAGCGATGCTGAAGCCGCACGCGCACGATGCCGAGGTGATGGCGTTGCTCGAGGCCGAGCTCGCCACGCCGAGCCTTTATGACGAGGTGCTGCGGCTGGCCGACCGCAAGGGGCTGACGATGCCCGCGGCCGTGCTGTCACGCGACGTGCGCGAAACCCATCGCTTCGACGAGGGCGTGCTGCAGGCCTGGCGCCGCGTCTATGAGGCTCCCGAACCGAACTGGATGCTCTACGAGCTCGCCGAGAAGCTGGTCGACTTCGAGGATTATTTTCGCCGCTGGCGCTTCAATCACGTGACGACGGTGGAACGCGTCATCGGCTTTAAGCGCGGCACCGGCGGCACCGGTGGGGTCAGCTATCTCAAGCGGATGCTGGAGGTCGAGCTGTTTCCCGAGTTGTGGCGCGTCCGCACCATCCTTTGAGCGAGGAGCCATGACCGAAGCGACATCGCAACTGCGGGTCTACCACGACACCAGGGCCATGTTCCATCTGCCCGCTGGTGTGGTCTATCTCGACGGCAACTCGCTCGGTGCGCTGCCGCTCGGCGCTGCCGGCCGGGTGGCGCATGTCATCACGGCGGAGTGGGGCGATGAACTGATTCGCGCCTGGAACACCGCCGGCTGGTACGTGCAGCCACGCCGCGTCGGCGATCGCATCGCGCGCCTGATCGGCGCCGAGCCTGGCACGGTGATGATGGGCGACACGCTGTCGCTCAAGGTCTATCAGGCGCTTGCCTCCGCGCTCGACATGAACCGCGAGCGCAAGGTCATCCTCTCCGACAGCGGCAACTTCCCGACCGATCTCTATATGGCGGAGGGGCTGATCGCGACGCTCGGGCGCGGCCATCAATTGCGGCTGGCGGAGCCGGAGCAGGTCGAGGCCGCGCTGTCCGACGACGTTGCGGTGCTCTATTTGACCGAGGTGGACTACCGCAGCGGACGCCGCCACGACATGAAGGCGCTGACCGCGAAGGCGCATGCGCTCGGCATCGTCACGGTCTGGGATCTCGCGCATTCGGCCGGCGCATTGCCGGTCGACCTCGCCGGAGTCGGCGCCGATTTCGCCGCCGGCTGCACCTACAAATATCTCAATGGCGGCCCCGGCGCGCCGGCCTTCCTCTACGTCGCGCCGCGCCATGCCGATCAGGCGCGTGCCGCGCTGTCGGGCTGGATGGGGCACGCAAAGCCGTTCGCCTTCGATCTCGGTTATCAGCCTGCCGGCGGCGTCGAGCGCATGCGCGTCGGCACGCCGCCGGTGCTGGCGATGGCTGCGCTCGAGGCATCGCTCGACATCTGGGACCGCGTCGACATCGGCGAAGTCCGCGCGCGCTCGCTGGCGCTCGGCGACTTGCTGATCGATGAGCTCGCCCGGCGCTGCCCGTCGCTCAAGCTGGTGACGCCGCGCCCGCATGAGCAGCGCGGGTCGCAAGTTTCATTTGCCTTCGCAGGCGGCTATGCCGCGATGCAGGCGCTGATCGCGCGCGGCGTGATCGGCGATTTCCGGGCGCCCGATATCATGCGCTTCGGCATCACGCCGCTCTATATCGGTGAAGCCGAGGTGATGAGGGCCGCCGAGATCATCGAGGAGGTGATCAATGGCGAGCTGTGGCGCCGGCCGGAACATCAGGTCGTGAATGCGGTGACGTGAGCAGCCAGGCGGCTTGGAGCAGTCACTGCTGCGGCCACAACGCCTGCACGATCGCGTCGAGCCCGACGGTCAGCGCGGCCGGGCCGGGCTGCAGGATGATCGGCGACTTGATCTCGACGATACGGTTGTTGCGCACCGCCGGAATATCGCTCCAGCCGTCGCGCGCCCTGATGCGGTCGGGCACGACCTTCTTGCCGCACCAGGATGCCAGGATCACGTCGGGCGCCGCCGCGCGCACGACATCCGGCGCGATGATGCGATCCCTGGCCGCCTTCTGCGCCCGCAGATGCGGCAGCACGTCCTCGCCGCCGGCGATCTCGATCAGCTCGGACACCCAGCCGATGCCGCTGATCAGGGGATCGTCCCATTCCTCGAAATAGACTTTTGGGCGCGGCCCGGGCCGCGGCGTCGCCGCGATCTCGGCCAGCCGGAGCTCGAACCGTTGCGCCAGCTGGTCGGCGCGGTCGGCGGCGCCGACCATCGCACCGAGGGTGCGGATCATCGCAAAAATGCCGGCGAGGTCGCGCTGGTTGAAGACGTGGACGGCGACGCCGGCACGGATGAGGTCGGCGACGATGTCCGCCTGCAGGTCGGAGAAGGCGAGCACGAGGTCGGGATCGAGCGCGAGGATCTTTGGAATATCGGCGGAGATGAAGGCCGAGACGCGCGGCTTCTCGCGTCGCACCTGTGGCGGTCGCACCGCATAGCCGGAGACGCCGACGATGCGGTCCTGCTCGCCGAGCAGGTACAGCGTCTCGACCGTCTCCTCGGTCAGGCAGACGATCCGGCGGGGAGGGAAGTCGCGCATCGAGTCCATATGCAGACTTGGCGGCGCGTTGTCATGGGGGCGATAAGGTTATGGCCGCCATTACCTCACACGTCATTGCCGGGCTCGACCCGGCAATCCATCATGCCAAGAAAGCTCTTGCGAAGGGTGATGGATATGCGGGTCAAGCCCACGTACGACGCCCGGAGAAAACCGGAGGACCTGATGACGCCGCTCGAAAAGATCCAGTCGATGAAGATGCCGTTTGCGGAACTGAAGGGCATCACCTTCACCGAGGCCGATAAGGATCGCGTGGTCGCCAGAATGCTGGTTCGGCCGGATCTCTGCACCCTCCATCACACCATTCACGGCGGCGCCGTGATGGCGCTGGCCGACTCGGTCGGCGCCGCCGCCACCGTGATCAACCTGCCGGAGGACGCCAAGGGCACCACGACCCTGGAGAGCAAGACCAACTTCATTGGCGGCGCCAAGGAGGGAACCACGGTCATCGCCACCGCCACCCCGGTCCACCGCGGGCGGCGGACCCAAGTCTGGCAGACCCGGCTGGAAACCGAGGATGGCAAGCTGGTTGCGCTCGTGACTCAAACGCAAATGGTATTATAGTGAGGCATTCAATCTGAGTTCCCGATCACCTTATGGTGTACTTAAATGAATCTGAATACTTGAATTATATGGTGCGACGCACAATATAGAGCCTGCTAGGGACTCGACGCCTCCTCGAGGGCTACCAAGAGGAGTTATGAAATGAACCGCAATTCCATCCGTTCGACCTCCCTCAAGGGTACGGTCCGGACGTTGAGCCAGCAGGAGGAACTTCCTCTGCTGCGCGATCATCTGCTGAGGCTGGACAAGACCAGCCGGCATGACCGCTTTCATGGCTTCATCGATGACAGTTTCATCGGCCGTTATGCCGAGCGGTGCGCCAATGACGGCACCGTCATCATCGCCTATTTCGAGGACGGCGTGGTCCGCGGCGCGGCCGAGCTGCATCCGCCGGAGCAGTCGCCGGACGCCCAGCCCGAGATCGCCTTCAGCGTGGAACGCTCGGTCCGGCGCAAGGGCGTCGGCAGCATCCTGTTCCGCAAGCTGATCGCGGAGGCGCATGCCAAGGGCTACACCAATTTGCGCATCACCACCGGTGCGCAGAACGACGCGATGCGGGCGCTCGCCACCAAGTTCGGTGCGCAGCTGACGTTCCGTCACGGCGAATCGACCGGCAGCATCGACCTGACCGAGCAGAGCCAGCCCGAACCGGCGCCGGCTGCGGCTCCGGCCGCGGTCACGCCGGTCGAGGCCGCGCGCGCGATCGTCGACATGAACCGCGCCTATTGGCGGATGGTGATGCAGATGTCCGGCTGGGGCCGCGCGGCCTGAGCGGATTGTTGAGCACAGAAAACAAAAAGGGCAACTCGCTCAGCGAGTTGCCCTTTCTTTTTCAACGATCGGTTGGTTTGCTTCATGCATGATCCGGAAAAGTGCGAGGCGGTTTTCCGACCAAGATCACGCTCAAACTTCAGGTGCCGGTGCGCTTGGCGGGCAGGATGCGGCGGACCACGCGGCGCTCGACCACGACGGAGCGCTGCGCGCCCTGTTCGCCGGCGATCACGCGGGTCGCGGTGCCGGTACGGGCGCTGACGCGCGCGGTCTTCTTCACCTCGGCCAGCACCTCGTCATAGGGCAGACCCATCAGCGCCGAAGCGATCTCAGCCTGGGCTTCCACGTCCTCGGTGATGCCGACGGCCGCGAAGATTGCCTCTTCCAGCGTCGGCGGATCGTGCCGCACGCGCCGTGTGCCGTACTTGGTGTTCCAGTCTCCGCTCATCGCAGCCTCATCTTTGAATCGCGGGGAGATACGTAAGGTGCCCAATGTTGCATTGCAATATGAATGTGGGATGGCAATCCAGCCATGCAAGCTAAAGTCTCTCAATCTTGTGAGCGTCATAAAGTTCGATGGCGGCGGCGCTTGCCGCGAGTGATTGCAAGGAGCGGACGAATTCGCGCGAGGCGGGGACTGCAAAATGGGCAGCCAGCGCGGCGCGGTCGGCCCATTGCTCGAAAAACACCAGCCTGAGCGGGTTCTCGCAATCGACATGGACCGCGTGCGAGATGCAGCCGGGCTCGCCGCGCGAGCGATGGACGTGCTCGAGGCTGAGCCGGCGGACTTCGTCGAAGCTGTCGGGGCGGGCGGTGACGCTTCCGGTGACGACGATCATGACGGTCCCCCAATGCGTGTTGTGGATTACGGTGTGGCTGCCGCCGCGTCTCTCAGCTCGACCGGCTGCTGCGGCCAGCGTTTCAGCGCGGCGCGGCCGGCGTCAGTCAGCACATAGATGCCGCGCTCGGCCCGATCGAACCAGCCATAGACATTGTGCAGCAGGATCTTGCCCGCGTCGGGAATGGCGGCGCGCAGCTCGCGCACCGGCCGCGGACCATCCGACAGCGCCGAGGCGCAGGCCAGCGCCTGCTGCCGGTACGCGGTCATGATCGGCGCGCGGGTCGAGCCGCCCTCTACCGGATCGCCCTTGCGCTTCTGGTGCTCGGCGATCAGCCGTGAGCGCTTCTTGGGATTGCGCCTGATCGCTGCGGTCGGCGGCTTCACCAGCACCGCGACATCGCCGGTGGCGGTAACGCCGAGCATGCCGAAGCCGAGCCGGCGGCACAGATTGCGATAGCGCGCATCGCTCTCGCGGCCCTTGCCGCGGGCGGAGATTTTTGCCGCGATCCAGACCTCGTCGGCGGCGGCGGCGCGGTCGACCGCCTGCAGAATCAGTTCGAGATTGAAGGCAAGCTTGAGTTCCCCGACCACGACCACCGGCGGATCGCCGTCGCTCAGCGCCACCAGATCGCAGCCGCCGATCTCGCCCTTGACCGTGAAGCCGAGCTTTTCGAGAAAGCGTTTGACGGGCAGATAAAGCGCGGTTTCCAACGGCAGGCTCCGGCGGCGCCTTCGGCCGCGACTCATCGCAGCAGCATAGCCCGGAATGGGGGCTCCCGACCCCTCCGGAATTTGCCCACCCCGAATTGCTCAAGTCACGGCCAAACGGCTATTGTCCGGCCGGGACAAGGCGCGTCACTCCATGATCCGGAACGGGCTCTATCACATCACCGTCGAATTCCTCGATGGCGTCACGGGCGGCAACCAGGGCGTCATGGTGGTGCGTGACGGCCAGCTGCGCGGCGGCGACTCGTTCTTTTTCGCCTATGGCAGCTACACGGCCGACAACGGCAAGTGGAAGGGGGAGGTCACCAACCAGGAGCACTCGCCGACCTATGGCGAGCGCCCGGTGTGGGAACGCAAGATCGTCACCATCGGATTTACCGGCACCTATACCGACGAGACCGCTGAAAGCGAGGGCATCGCGCTCGCCGGCAAGCAGAGCATCCGCTTCAGGTCGAAGCTGCGGCTGCTGATACCCGACTGATCGCGCCATGCAGGATGGGCTCTACAAGGTCGAGGTGACCAGTGCGCGCGGTTTCGGCCGCGGCGTCGTGATCGCGCGCGACGGCAGGATCTTCGGCGGCAATGGCGGCTATGCCTTCACCGGGCGCGCCCTTGGAGCGGATCAAGCACCTGGCTTCGAGATCACCGGCGTGTTGCGCAATACCACCGGCGACTACCGGCCGCTCGACGGCGTGGCGCCCTTTGTGTTGCAGGGAGCGCGCGACGGAGAGGGTTATCGCCTCGCCGGACGCACGCCGCTGCTCGGCGGCGAGGTCACGGCGATCATGACCGCGCTGAGCGAGGCGTCGGCGCCACCGGCGCGCCCCGGCGGCGCCGACGGCATCGTCAACGGATTCTATTCCCTGACCATCCGCATGCTCGACGGCATCAACGCCGGCAACACCGGCCTGATGCTGCTGCACGACGGCAGCATCCGCGGCGGCGACGCGTTCTTCGCCTATCTCGGCGCCTATCAGAGCGCCGGCGGCCGCTGGAAGGGCGAACTCATCAACCACGAGCACACGCCGAGCCAGGGCGAGCGTCCGGTGTTCGGCGGCAAGGAAGTCGGCATCGGTTTCTCCGGCACCTACGACGCCGGTGGCGCGGTCGGCGAAGCCACCGCGCTCGCCGGCAAGCGCAGCATCCGCTTTGGCGCGGTGCTCAGGAAGCTTGTGGCGATCTGACCACGTCTTTTGGCACGGCGAGGCGCTCCCTGAGACGGGGCACCGCGAAGTCGAGAAACGCGCGCAATTTGGCCGGCATGAACCGATTGGGCGAGTACACGAAGTTGACCGGTTGCGGCGGCGGCTGAAAATCCTGCAGCAGCGGAACGAGCTCCTTCGAATCGACCGAGCGTGCCAGGAGATAGGAGAAGCCCTCGGTGATCCCGAGGCCTGCGCGCACGGCATCGCAGGCCGACTCGAGATTGCTCGCAACGAAGCGCGACCGAACCGGGACTACATAGTCGGTCCGGCCTCGCTTGAATCGCCAGGTCGATGGCGACTGCATCGGCGGATAGCTGATGCAGTCGTGCGCCAGCAGGTCATCAGGCGTTTTGGGCGTTCCGCGCGCTTCCAGATAGGCCGCGCTGGCGCACACCACGCGGTGGATTTCCCCGACGCGGACCGCGATCAGGCTGCTGTCGGCGAGATGGCCCACGCGTAGCGCGACGTCGATGTGCTCTTCCAGAAGATTGACGGTCCGGTCCTGCAGATTGAGATGGACGTCCACTTCCGGGAACGTCTTCAAAAAATCCGACAGGATCGGCTGCAGACACAACCGCCCGAGCGCGACGAGCGTCGAGACACTCAGCTCTCCTCGTGGCGTCGTGTACTCGCCGGAAACGATGCGCTCGGCTTCCGAGACGTCGGCAAGGATTCGCTTGGCCGCGGCAATGTAGGAGAGCCCTGCGTCCGTCGGGACAAAGGCGCGGGTCGTCCGATTGAACAGCTTGGTGCGCAGATGCGCTTCCAGCTCCGACACTTTGCGGCTCACGGTCGCCAGCGGCATGTTCTGCCGACGTGCCGCAGCGGTCAGGCTTCCGGCTTCGGCCACCGCCACGACGATCGACATTCCCTCGAACCGATCCATTCTGTTACTTCCATTTCTTGGAAGAATGTCTCCCAATATTGCCAGATACCGATCAGTTTCGGAATGGCCTATCCATCACCGCGACGGCAGAAACCCGCTCAATGGAGATGGAACATGACCCAGGCCCCCGGCACCGCCCTTATCACCGGTGCATCCGCCGGCATCGGCGCGATCTACGCTGATCGTCTGGCAAGGCGCGGCCACGACCTCATTCTTGTCGCGCGCAACCGGCGGCGGCTGGGATCGCTCGCGCGCCGGCTCGCCAATGAGACCGGCCGGAAAGTGGAGACGGTCGAGGCCGATCTCACGTCGGCGGCCGACCTGCAGCGCGTTCAGGACATCCTTCGCAGCAATGCCGGCATCTCGGTGCTGGTCAACAACGCCGGCGTCGGCGCCTCGGGCCCGCTGCTCGGCTCCGACATCGACAAGATGGACCACATGATCCGCCTCAACGTCACGGCGCTGACGCGGCTGACCTATGCGGCCGTCCCGGGATTTGTCGCCCGCGGCAACGGAACGATCATCAACATCGCATCGATCGTTGCGATCGCGCCGGAGGTGCTTAACGGGGTCTATGGCGGCACCAAAGCCTTCGTGCTCGCGTTCAGCCATTCGCTGCGTCATGAGCTCGCCGACAAGGGCGTGCGCGTGCAGGCGGTGCTGCCGGGCGCCACGGCCACCGAATTCTGGGATGTCGCCGGCACGCCGGTTCACCAGCTTCCGGCGCAGATCGTGATGACGGCCAGCGACATGGTCGATGCCGCGCTCGCGGGTCTCGACCTTGGCGAGACCGTCACCATCCCGTCGCTGCCCGACAAGGCCGAGTGGGATCGTCATGAGGCGGCTCGCCTTGCCATGACGGACAGGCTCTCGAGCGCGATCCCGGCGCCTCGCTACAATTTGCACAGACGTGCGGGCGCAGGCGTCTAGCCGACGCCAACGCCTCTCCCGGAGTTACACACGTACTCCTCGGCATCCAGCCGGACATGCCGAGACCGCCGCGCCGATGCGCGACGGCAATCCCTCACACGTCCGGTTGAACAAAGGAGACGTACCATGAAAACGGAAATTGCCATTGCTCGTACCGCCACCCAGGTTCCGCCAGCGGTCCTGGCTCTGAACGCAACCATTCCCTGGCGCCTTCACGCTGAACGCCTGCTCGCTTCCGCCGAGCCGGTCAGCCGGGTCGGCCTCTACGTGTCGCTCGCGATCATCTACGCCTGGTTCGGCGGCATGAAGTTCACCGCTTACGAGGCCAACGGCCTGGTGCCGCTGGTGGAGAACAGCCCGCTACTGAGCTGGTTCTACGCGGTGTTCTCGGTGCGCGGCTTCTCGACCTTCCTCGGCTTCGTCGAGCTCAGCATCGGGCTGCTCATCGCGCTCCGATTGGCGAGCCCGCTGTTCTCCGCAGCCGGCGGCCTTTTGTCGGCCGGACTGTTCGTCACGACCGTCAGCTTCATGATCTCGACGCCGGGTGTCATCGTGCCGGAGCTCGGAGCTCCCGCGATCACGGTCGCGCCGGGTCAGTTCCTGCTGAAAGATATCGGTCTGTTCGCCGCCTCGTTCTGGGTGTTCGTCGACTCGCTAAAAACCGTGGTTCGCAAGTGAACCGGCGTGCGCATCAGCACCGCATGAAACCCGCAAAGCTGCTCGCTGTGTTCGTCGTCGATAGCGACGAAAAGAGGCCGACGACCACAGTCGAGCAGGATCCATCCTCAAGGAGCACGAAATGAGCAAGCGTCTCGACTACGATCAGGTTGCGCCGGCGGGCATGAAAGCGCTGGGCGGCGTCTACGGCTACATCATGCAGAGCAAACTTCCTGCGGTGCTGGTCGATCTGGTCTATCTGCGGGTGTCGCAGATCAACAACTGCGCCTACTGCCTCGATATGCACACGCGCGATCTGCTCAAGAAGGGCGAGAAGATCGAAAAGCTCGCGTTGCTGCAGGCGTGGCGGGAGGCCGGCAATCTCTTCGATGCGCGCGAGCGCGCCGCGCTCGCCTGGGCCGAAACGGTGACGCATGTCGCCGCGACCAACGTGCCGGATGAAGCGTATCAGGCAGCCCGCGAGGTGTTCGACGAGCGCGAGCTCGTGGATCTCACGATCGCGGTCAGTCTGATGAACGCCTACAACCGCATGGCCATCAGCTTTCGGAACACGCCGAAAGCTGCAATCGAGAAGTAGAACCGGACGCGCGTTTGAGCGCAGCAGGACGCCGACCAGAGCAGGGGCGCAACAACGTCGAAAGGATATGCATCATGTCACAGCCAGTCATCGACAACGCGATCGACGTCTTCAAGATCGACGACGACGTCACGCTCAGGCGAATGGTTCTGCACAACGCGAACCCCAAGGGGATCGTGCTGTTCCTGCACGGGTTTCCGGAAACCCTGTACGCCTGGCAGGATATTGCCACGGCGCTGGCTGGTGACTTCGAGGTCCACGCTTTCGACTGGCCGGGCTACGGCCTCTCGTCACGGCCAGCGCTCGACCGCTTCTCCTATGCACCCAGGGACTACGCGCGGGTTCTGGATCGATATATCGAGAAGGCGGGCATCGACACATCGAAACTGACGATCTACGCCACCGATATCGGGGCGCTGCCGGCGCTGCTGCTGGCCGTGGAAAAACCCGATATCGCAAGAACGATCATCGTGGGCGATTTCGCCCCGTTCAACAGGCCGCAGTTCATGTATCCGAGCCTGCAAAGCCTGAAGGCGGGACCTGCGATGGACCAGGTCCGCGCCAGCCTGAACAGCAATCGCGACGAGATCCTTGAAAACACTTTCACAAGGGGCTTGCCCAAGGAAGCTCATTTCGACGTCGCGCGCGAATTCAAGGACGACATGTCCCGCGGATGGATGCAGGGCGCGATGACGACGGCAGACGCGTTCGCGCATTACTACTCGCACTTTACCCGAGACCAGGATCACTTCGAAGCGCAACTGACCCGGCTCAAGACACCCGTGAAGGTGGTCTGGGGCGAGCAGGACCTCTACATCAACAAGCAGATGGGAGTTGAGCTCGCCGAAAGACTGCACGCGGAACTGACGGTTCTTGCGGGCGTCGGGCATTTCCCCCATTTGCAGGCCCCGGCGCTGACGATCGCCGAGGTCCGGGCCGCATTCCGGTGAGCCGCCCAGCCCATTGACCGGCACGGCCCAATGCTCGGCTTCGCCCAAAGCCATGCGGCAGACGCAACCGGCCGCGCGGGCGCGAACCGTCTCGCGCGGTTGCCATGGGTCGCTCCCCGGCAGATGATGCAGAAAACGGATCAGAAACAATCGAGAGGAAGCGAATGCGTGGACGTCGCGTGCTGATGGAATCGTTCGTGGCGCACGGTGTGCGTCACATCTTCGGCAACCCCGGCACCACCGAAACGCCGCTGCTCGACAGCCTGCCGGCATTTCCGCAACTCGCATACATCATGGCGCTGCATGAAGGCGTCGCGGTCAGCGCCGCGAGTTTCTACGCGCAGGCGTCGGGGCGCGTCACCGTCGCCAATCTGCATGTCGCGCCGGGCCTCGGCAACGGCATCGGTTCGCTCTATGGCGCGCTGAAGGCGAATTCGCCCGTGGTCGTGACGGCCGGCCAGCAGGACACGCGGATGCGGCTGAACAATCCACTGCTCGGCCACGACCTCGTTGCGATGGCAGCACCAGTCACGAAGTGGAGCGTGCAGATCGAGCGCGCCGACGAGATCGCACCGATCATGCGACGCGCGTTCAAGGTGGCGACCGATGCGCCGCAGGGGCCGGTGTTCGTGGCGCTGCCGATCGACGTCATGGAACAGGAAACAGCGGTCGATGTGCTGGCGCCGGATCATCTGTGGCGCGCGACGCGCCCCGATCCTGAAGGCATCGAGGCGCTGGCTGCGCTGCTGCTGAAGTCGAAAAATCCAACGATCATCGCCGGCGACGACGTGGCGCGATCGGACGGCGTGCAGGCGCTGGTGGCGCTCACGGAAGCGATCGGCGCCACGGTGTGGTTCGAAGGGCTGCGGCATCACGCGCCGTTCCCGACCGGCCATCCGAGCTATCGTCAGTCGCTGCCCGGTGACGCCCGGCAGGTGCGCAAGGCGCTTGGCGATACCGATCTCGTGCTCCTCGTCGGCGGTCCGTTCTTCGAGGACATCTGGTTTGCGCCCGGCGGCCACATTCCCGATGGCGCGGCATTGCTGCAGATCGAAGCCTCGACCGAGCGCCTCGCGCTCAACAACCGGCTCGATGCCGGCGTCGTCGGAGACATCGCCGTCAGTCTCGGTGCATTGACCGACGCGTTGCGCGCCAAGGCGGGTGCGGAGTTCAAGCAGGCCGCGCAAAACCGCAATGCCGCGCTCGCCGAATTGCAGGCGAAGGAAAAGAACGCCTATCGCGCGCGGGTCGAGAAGAGCTGGAACAGGCAGCCCAGCTCGATGCCGCGCGTCACCGCGGAACTTCGCCGCGCTTTGCCAGACAATGTCGTCATCGTCGATGAAAGCATCACGGCGAGCCTCGATCTCGCGCGCGCGTTCGACTATCGCGGCTTCGGCGATTATTTCGGCGGCCGTGGTGGCGGCATCGGCCAGGGCCTGGCCGGCGCGATCGGCGTCAAGGTCGCGATGCCGGACCGTCCGGTTGTCGCCGTCTCCGGCGACGGCTCGGCGATGTATGCGATCCAGGCGCTGTGGACGGCTGGGCACCACAAGCTTGCCATTGTGTTCGTGGTACTTGCGAACCGCGAGTACCGCATTCTCAAGCACAATGTGGATCTCTGGCGGCAGAATTTCGAAGCCGGCACCCAGCATCCCTATCAGAACATGGATATCGCCGGCCCGGCGCTCGACTTCGTGCATCTCGCAGCCGGCATGGGCGTCGAGGCCGTCAGGGTCGAGAAGGCCGATGACATCGCCGGCGCCGTTGCAACGGCTGTTGCAAGCCAGCGGCCGTACTTGGTCGAGGTCGCAATCGAAGGAAAGCGCTAGGAGTTTCTCATGACAGGCATTCTGGACGGAAAGGCGGCACTAGTGACAGGCGGCGGCTCCGGCATCGGCCGGGCAACCGCGATCGCGATGGCGCGCGAAGGCGCGCGCGTGGCGGTGTCCGACCTTTCGAAGGATGGAATCGAAGAGACGGTCGCTCTCGTCAACGCCGCCGGCGGCCAATCGATCGCGATCCAGGGCGATGTCACCGATGAGGCTGCTGTCGCGAATATGGTGGCGCGCACGGTCTCGGCGTTCGGGCGTATCGATTGTGCATTCAACAATGCCGGTGTCGCCGGGCGTTCCGTCGGCCCGCCCGGGCAGCGCATTCACGAACTGACGCAGCCCACCGTGGCAAAAATGTTCTCGGTGAACCTGATGGGCGTGTTCCTGTGCCTGAAGTACGAGATCGCGCAGATGCTCAAGCAGGGCGGCGGCGGCGCGATCGTCAACACGGCCTCGATCGCCGGGCTGATCGGCCTTGCCACCTCGGCTCACTATGTCGCGACCAAGCACGGCGTCGTCGGGCTGACCAAATCAGCGGCGGTCGAATATGCCCAGGACGGCATCCGGGTGAATTGCGTCAATCCCGGCTACATCAAGACGCCCATGACCAAGGAGACGATGGACGAGCGTTACGACGAGATCATGGCCAAGGTGCCCGTACGCCGTTTGGGCGTACCGGAGGAGATCGCGGAGGCCGTGGTCTGGATGTGCTCGGACAAGGCGTCCTTCATGACCGGCGCCTCGCATGTGGTCGACGGCGGCTACACTGCCGCCTGACATGCATCGGCGAAGCTAAACCCGTCCGTTGACCGGCAGCAGGGCGCCGGTGACGGCGCTGGCGGCGTCGGAGGCGAGGAACAGGATGACGTCGGCGAGTTCTTTCGGCGTCACCCATTTGGAGATATCGGCTTTCGGCATCGCCGCACGGTTGGCCGCGGTGTCGATGATCGAGGGCAGCACGGCGTTCACCGTGACCTTGCCCTTCAATTCGGCGGCGAGCGACTCGGTCAGGCGATGCACGCCGGCCTTCGACGCCGCGTAGGGGCCCATGCCGGAGGCGGCCTGCAGCGCGCCCAGCGCGCCGATATTGATGATGCGTCCGGCGCGGGACTTGACCAGATAGGGAATGGCGGCCTGTGATGTGTTCAGCGCGGTCATCACGTTCATGGCGTACATGCGCTGCCAGGTTCTCGGATCGCCATCGGTAACAGCCTCGAACACGAAGCCGCCGGCGATGTTGATCAGCGCGTCGAGCCGGCCGAAATGCGCCGCTGCCTTGTCGATCGCCGCCTTGGCCTGCGCCGCGTCGGTGAGATCGACGTTACCGAGCTCGATGCGGTCGGGCGTTGCTGCCGCGGTCGATGCGGTATGGTCGAGGCCGGCGACGCGCGCGCCCCGCGCCAGAGCTTCGTCGGCGACCACCTTGCCGAGCGCGCCGAGGGCGCCGGTGATGACGATGGCTTTTCCGTTCATGGTGGTCTCCGTAACCGCAAATGGCAGGGGACCACTATGATCAGGCGGAATTCATTTGCAATGCCGGCGGGTTTTACGGCCAGATAGGCCGGTACAACGAGAGATCGTATCAACGAGCGAGTATTTCAAATGGTTGATAGTTTTGCCTCTGCAGACCTGCCGGCCGATGTGATCGGCTTCAAATATCCCTTTCCCTGTCTCGCCGAGGCGATCGGCAAAGGCGGTCCGATCAGGATCGTCGCAATGGGATCGTCCTCGACGGCCGGCAGGGAGGATGTTCTGCCTTATCCGTATTGGCTGGAAATGTATCTGAGGCGTGATGCTGCGCCCGATGGCAATTCGCGGATCGATGTCATCAACCGCGGCCGCGGGGGCGAGGAAGCCGACAAGGAACTGGATCGCTTCCGGGAGGATATCTTTGCGTTGGAGCCGACGCTGGTGATCTGGCAGGTCGGCACCAACGCGGTCTTTCACCGGGAGGACTACGATATTGACGTCGTGGCGCAAAAGATCGCGGCCGGGCTCGATCTTCTATGTGCCGATCGGACCAAGATGGATGTCATGCTGATCGATCCGCAATATGTCACGGCCATGCTTCTCGACGACAAGGCAGAGCTTTCGGAACGCATGGTCGCGCTGATCTCGGAGAAGGCCGAGCTTGCGAAGGTCAACGTTTTTCACCGCTGGGCGCTGATGCGGCATTGGCACGTTCATAACGACATCTCGTTTGAGCGGATGCTGGATCCGACCGATTCAGCCAAGCTGCACCAGAGCGATGCAAGCACGCAGCGGCTCTCTCGCGGTCTGTGCGACACCATCCTGAAGGCAGCAAGGTCCGCCGGATCCTGATCGCGTCACACCAACGCGCTTGACTACGTAAGACTACGGGGTATGGCGTGATCGCTAAAATTCGCGGCAGTTCTGTAAGTCGTTTGCAGAACCCTTTTCGTAGAAGCGGAACCTCGACCAAGCAGGGGGTTTGCGAATGGGAAATCTTCCGGATCACGGTTTACCGCTCGTTCAGCTTAAGGAGCAGCGGCGCGATCTCGTGGTGGCGTTGCAGAACCGCAAAGGACCGGTGAGCAGCTGGGAATTGATGCAGATCGCGGCGATCCAGCAGGCGATTTCCGCCTTCGAGGACGTCATTGCCGATCTTGATGCCGAGCTCGAGCTCGAGGCTGCGGCGTAATCCAATTGATCAGGCTTGCAGATAGCGGCCTTCAAGCGCCTTGCGCTCGGCCTGTCCGAGCCCGAGGCCATCACGGAAATAGCCGTCAAGGCTGCCGTAGTCGGCATCGACCGCTTCGAACGCAGCATTGAGAAACGCGGCCTGCACGGTGCCGAGCACCTGCCTGACGTGGTCGGGAAGCTCGGAGGTCGCGGACGGATCGCGCTTGTAGAACTGGTTGGTGAGCAGATAGTCGTCCGCGATCACCTCGTCGGGCACGCCGAGCGCGTGCAGGATCAGCGCGCAGGCAAAGCCGGTGCGGTCCTTGCCGGCGGTGCAGTGGATCACCAGCGGCGCGCGATCTTCCAGCAGATGGGCAAACAGCGTGCGGTAGCGCTCGGTGTTGTCCTGAACATAGCCGCGATAGGAGTCCCGCATCACGTCGACCGCGTCGTCCTTCGACAGCGGCCGGGTCTCGGCGATCGCGCGCAGCGCGGCGACGACCGTCGGCTCGACGGGGAGCGAATGCACGGTGACGTCGGTCATGCCGCACAGCGCCTCGGCGCGCTCGGCGACGCCGCGGAAATCGAACGCGCTTTTGACCCCGAGCCCGCGCACGACCGCGATGTCCTGCTCGGTGAGGTGGGCCAGATGGTTGGAGCGGAAGATCTGCCGCCACCGCACGGTCCGGCCGTCATGCGTCACGTATCCCCCCAGGTCGCGAAAATTGCTGGCGCCGGAGAGATTGAGATGACGCGCGAGGGTTTTGGACATCGGGCAGACCTGTTGCTGTGGATGCTGTCTTGGCGCAGGAGTCTCGTGCAGACAGGTCTATAATGGGCGCGTCAGGGGGAGAATATGACTTATCGCGGGATCGCCATTGTTGCCGGCGCAATTCTTTTCGCCGGTTCCTCGGTTGCGGCGGCGCAGTCCGCCTTCCGGAATTATCGCTGCGCCGACGGCACGCAGTTCGTGGCGCTGCTGGGGGCGGATTCGCGCGCGCATCTGCAACTCGACGGCAAGGCGGTGGCGCTGCGGAAGCGGCTGTCGCTGACGGGGACGCGCTATAGCGGGAGCGGCGTTACCCTCGATATCACCCGGACCGGTCAGGCCCGGCTGAAGCACGGCAAGCAGCCGGTCACGGCCTGCGAGCTGACATGAAAAAAGGGCCGAAACGTTGCGTTCCGACCCTTCCTTACCATTCTGACGCTGTTTGATGTCGCCGCGTCGCGCGACTCTGTTGCTGCGGCATCAGTGGTCGCGGCCCGGCTTGGCGTCGTCGATCGCGGCCTGATGATACCAGCTCTCGCTGCAGATGCTGGTTTCGACCTGTGCTGCGAGCTCGAGCGCCGCGCGCGCATCGCCGTAACGCCGTCCCCCGAGAGCCGCACGGCCCCCGGCCGGGAATTGATAGATCTTGGCAGATCCCTGGTTTTGGCCCGTGGTGATCATCTGAAAGTCTCCTTGGCCGGAATGCGAGCCTCCATGCTGCGCCCGACTCCTTCGCGTGTGGTTACCGGAGTTTGGATATCGGCCGAGCTCCGACGGGGTGCAAGTTGATCAATAAGTAGTCACGACCTGTCTAATTCGTAGGCAAATCCCGGTTTGCATCCTGCGGGGCAGGATGCAGCTGACCAACGCTTGAGCTGCCACGATGGTTGCCGGTCCCGGCCCGACTAGTCGCAAACTGTCACATGGCGCTGCCGCAGCTTTAATCGGCGAGGGCGCTGGCCGCCGGATTTGCTGGAGAATCGGGCGGCGGACCGCTCGGTGAGCGGATTCTGGCCGGCGCCGGCGCATGCCAGCCGCGCGCCTATGTCGCAGCAAAAAGTTCAAAAGCAGCTGTGGACATTCCGGCCGGCCTGCGTCCCGCAGTGCAGCGACTGGCATTCAAATTGCTTAATAGGAACCGGCCGATGGTGGCCGGGTACGTGCGGCGACCGACTGGCTTTCGGTTTCCTCGCGGTTTTTTGCATCATCAACAGAGAGGCTCAATGACCAAGTACAAGCTCGAGTATATCTGGCTCGACGGATATACGCCGACGCCGAACCTGCGCGGCAAGACGCAGATCAAGGAATTCGCGTCGTTCCCGACCCTCGAACAGCTTCCGCTGTGGGGCTTTGACGGCTCGTCCACCCAGCAGGCTGAAGGCCACAGCTCTGACTGCGTGCTGAAGCCGGTCGCCTGCTATCCCGACGCCGCGCGCGAGAACGGCGTGCTGGTGATGTGCGAAGTCATGATGCCCGATGGCAAGACGCCGCATTCGTCCAACAAGCGCGCCACCATCCTGGATGACGACGGCGCTTGGTTCGGCTTCGAGCAGGAATACTTCTTCTACAAGGACGGCCGTCCGCTCGGCTTCCCGGGGGAGGGTTATCCGGCGCCGCAGGGCCCGTACTACACCGGCGTCGGCTACAAGAACGTCGGCAGCGTCGCCCGCAAGATCGTGGAAGAGCACCTCAACCTCTGCCTCGCCGCCGGCATCAACCACGAAGGCATCAACGCCGAAGTGGCCAAGGGCCAGTGGGAATTCCAGATCTTCGGCAAGGGCTCCAAGACCGCGGCCGACCAGATGTGGATGGCCCGCTACCTGATGCTGCGCCTCACCGAGAGCTATGGCATCGACATCGAATTCCACTGCAAGCCGCTCGGCGACACCGACTGGAACGGCTCGGGCATGCACGCCAACTTCTCGACCAAGTACATGCGCGAAGTCGGCGGCAAGGAATATTTCGAGAAGCTGATGGCGGCCTTCGAGAAGAACCTCATGGACCACATCGCCGTCTACGGCCCGGACAACGACAAGCGTCTGACCGGCAAGCACGAGACCGCGCCGTGGAACAAGTTCAGCTACGGTCTGGCCGATCGCGGCGCCTCGATCCGCGTGCCGCACTCGTTCATGAACAACGGCTACAAGGGCTATCTGGAAGACCGCCGTCCGAACTCGCAAGGCGACCCCTACCAGATCGCCTCGCAGATCCTGAAGACCATCGCCGAGGTCCCGACCGGCGCGAAGGCCGCGGCCTAAGCCATCACCGGATGCCCTGACGGGCGTTCGCTCACGCAAAACGGGTCCGCCAGGGCAGCACGCCTTGGCGGACCCTTGCATTTTCATGACAGCGTTGGCCGGTGCCGGCGCACCGAAAGCGGTTTCGCCGCGTTATGAACCGCGCTAGACAACGGTGGTATCTTTGGCTGCCGCGGGGACACGGCGCTTGTTTGAGGGATTTTACAAGGTCCGGTTCGAACTGGGCGGCAATGTCGGCCGCAGCGTGATGTATGTCGGCAACGGCAAGATGCTCGGCGGCAACTCCGCCTTTGCCCATATCGGCAGCTATGAGATCGAGGGCGGCGGGGTCGCGGCCGAGATCAAGACCGTCCGTCACAACCCCGATCCGAACTACCGCGCGATGGCCGGCACCGATGACGCGACCCTGATCGCGAAGGGACGGCCGGACGGCGTGCTGCTGCGCTTCAAGGGCGAGCTGAAGGAATTGCCCGGCGTGCCGTTCCAGTCGGTGATGACGCCGATCACCGAAGACGAGATCCCGGCCGCCCGCGGCGTCGGCGAGGGTGGCATCGTCGACGGGCTGTATTCGATCCACATCCGCATGCTCGACGGGGTCGACGGCGGCCTCACCGGCGTGATGCTGCTCAACAACGGCCGCATCCTCGGCGGCGATGCGTTCTTCTACTATCTCGGCAGCTACACCTCGGCGAACGGCCGCTGGAAGGGGCAGATCCTGAACCAGGAGCACACCTCGGCGGTGGGCGAGAACCCGATCTTCGGCGGCCACGAGGTCGGCATCGGTTTTGCCGGCACCTACGACGAAGATGGAGCCGTGCTCGACGCCACCGCGTTCGCCGGCAAGCGCAGCCTCCGCCTCACGGCTGTGCTCAAGCTGATGCGGCGAGCGTAATGGGCAATTCGGTGCGCGTGCTCTCGACATTGGCGCTGAAGGGCGCGGTCGCGCGGCTGGCCGCGGCCTATCACGCCGTGAGCGGCATCCGGATCGATGCCGATTTCGCGCCGACGCTGGCGCTGCTCGAGCGCCTGCGCGGCGGCGAGGCGCCCGATCTCGTGATCCTGACCCGCGAGGGGCTGGACGAGATGATCCGCGAAGGCCGCGTTGCGCCCGAGGGCGCCGTCGATCTCGCGCGCTCCTATGTCGGTCTTGCCGTCAAGGCGGGGGCGGCGCACCCGGACATCGCGACCGAGGCCGCGCTGCGTGCGACACTGCTTGGTGCGCGCGCAGTCGCCTATTCGCGGCTCGGGGCCAGCGGCATCCTGTTCGCGCAGCTGATTGAACGGCTCGGGATTGCGGCCGCGATCAACGCCCGCGCGGTGATCATTCCGCAGGGCTTTACCGCGGAAAAACTCGTCAGCGGCGAGGCCGATCTTGCGGTTCAGCAGATCAGCGAGCTGAAGCAGGTCGACGGCATCGAGGTGATCGGCCCGATTCCGCTGCAATTGCAGACGCCGGCGGTGTTTTCCGCCGGCCGGATGACCGGCTCGCAGCGCGCCGACGCCGCGGACCATCTGCTGCGCTATCTCGCATCATCAGCGGTCGCGCCGGTGCTGCGCGAGACCGGGCTCGAGTCTTGAATTTGCCCGCAGCACGACGCAACCTGCCGCCCATGTTCAGAGCCCTTCATGTCATCATCGTTGCCGCGGCACTTGCCGCGCCGGCGCTTGCGCACGCGCAATCGGCCGACCTCGTCTTGTGCGATCGCGTTGCGGCCGATCCCTCCGATCCCGACCGGCCGGCCGACGTGAAGGGCGTCGCCGAGATCGCGGCGTCGGATATCGCGACCGCGATCAAATACTGCGCGGTCGCCGCAAAATCGTCGCGCCGTGCGATGTACCAGCTCGGCCGCGCCTATGCCGCGAACAAGCAGACCGCGGAGGCGGTCGCCGCCTGGCGCAAGGCGGCCGACAAGGGCTCAACTTCGGCGATGGTCGAGCTCGGCGTGCTCTACGGCACCGGCAGCGGCGTGGCGAAGGACGAGGCGCAGGCGCGAAAACTGCTGGAGCGTGCGGCGCAGGCCGGCAATCCGCGCGGCGTCAGCAATCTGGCGGCGCTCGGCGGCAGCACAGCGGCCGATCCGGCGCGCTCGCGCGACCTGCTTGCCAAGGCCGCGGAGACCAACGCCGAGGCGCAATATCAGCTCGGCATGATGCTGGCGGAAGGCAAGGGCGGTGCGCAGGACGACGTCGCCGCGCGGGCGCTGTTCGAGAAGGCCGCGGCGCAAAACCATCCCGCCGCGCTGGAGCGGATGGGCGCCTTCGCCCAGGCCGGCCGCGGCGGACCGAAGGACAGCGATGCCGCAAAAGCCTATTACGAGCGCGCCGCCGCGCTCGGCGACGAGGACGCCAAGAAGGCGCTGGAGCGCGCCCGCTGTCCCTATGTCATCAAGGACAAGCGCGGCAACCCGGTGACCAATCTCTGCTTCTAGAGTTCCGGAACTGCCGGCGAGCATGTCTCCCTGAACTGGAAGAAACTGGCCCTTTCCTTCGGGACACTCCGGTTCTAGCTTCGACCTTTCACGCCAAGCGCAAGCGACGGTCGCAACATCGGGGCAACCTTGATGATCTCCCAGTTCTTCGAAGTCGAGATAAAGGACGGCCACATCGACCGCTACATGAGCCTTGCGGCCTCGCTGAAGCCGGCGCTGGACGCCATGGGCGGCTGCCTCTTCATCGAGCGCTTCCGGAGCCTGACCCGCAAGAACCTGCTGCTGTCCTATCAGATCTGGCAGGACGAGGGATCCATGACCGCGTGGCGCGTCGATGAGGGCCATCATGCGGTGCAGACGATCGGTCGCGAGAAAGTCTTCTCCGACTATCGCATCCGGATCGCCCAGGTGATCCATGAAGCAAGGCCGGGCGGCCCGATCTGGCAACCCGAACGGCGCACGCCCTACAACGACCCCACGAGGCGTCCGGCGACATACGTCGTTGCATCGGAGTCGACGAATCCCGATCCGCCGGTCGCCACGCAATGGCGTCGCGATTCCTTCGCGAGCATGTATCGCGACGGCCGTTTCGCGCATCTCGTCGACGTGCCGGATGTTCAATCCGGTCTGGACTTCGGTGCCAAGCTGTTCGCCGATCCGACCACCGAATATTTTCGCGTTTTCGAGGTCATGCGCGACTACGGAATGTACGATCGCCGCGAGGCGCCGCAATATTATCCGCCGGTGCATCGCGCCTAGCCGAGAGGAACGCTCGCCGCGGCACGCCGTTGACCTCGCGAAAGGCAAGGCGAGGCGATGTCATGATCCGCAAGCTGCGTTCCGGCGAGTACCGGCTGTATTCCCGCAAGGTCAATCCGAAGACCGGCAAGCGCCGTAATCTCGGCACCTTCAAATCGCGCGCCGCGGCCGAGAAGCACGAGCGCGACGTGCAGTATTTCAAGCGGCATTAGGCGCATGCACACATCTCACTCATCACTCAGCCGATCTTGCTTGAGGCTGCACGGGAGGTGGGAGGGCTCGCTCCCCCTTGCGGGGAGAGTTGGAGAGAGGGGTAAGCCACAAACACCGCCCGCGCGGCTTACCCCTCTCCCTAACCTCGAGAGCGAGCTCCGCTCGCCTCGGACCCCGCAAGGGGGGAGGGAACCCATCCGGTGGTGCCTTCCTGACCTGTACGCCCTCGCACCAGACAGTGCATGGCGCATGGGGAATTGGCCCGCTTGCAGGCCGTCGCAAGGGGCGCTACCAAAATGCCGAAAAACAACCCCATGCAAAGTAGCCTGCGGCCGGCGTTCGACCAGGCCGCTGTCGACCAGGCCGCTTGACACGTCGGGCAAGTCAGGGGTATTCTTCCAATATTCCGAAATGTGCAAAACCTGAGCGGCCGCGCTTACGGTGCAGGGCAGGCCGCGCCGGTCTTGACCCAGGCCTCGACCAGCGCGCCGGCTTGGTCCTGAGTGCCGGGCGCGGGGGCGCGGCCGAAGCCGGGATGCCAGGCCCAGCCCACCAGCGTATCCTTGCCGATATGCTCGATCAGAGCCTCGACCTTGCGGCCGCCGTTGCGCGCGGGATCCTTGATCTGCTCGCAGATCTCGCCGATCGACTTGCCGCCCCACGCCATCTCGCGCGGCGCCAGATGCCATTCCGGATGGCCGGGGACGCGGCCGGGTTCGAAATTGCCGTGCTGGTGGCAAGTCGCGCAGCGCATCGCCTCGATGCCGTGGCCGTCGGCGCCGCGCGTCACCGGCGGCTGGTGGATGCGGCTGACATCGCCCTGCCGCGGGCTGTCGCCGGCGGGATGGCAGTTGGTGCAGCGCGGATGGGTCAGCACCCTGCCGAGCTCGGTGAAGATCGCCGCCGACCGCTTCTCGACGTTCTCGATCGACGCAAAGCTGTCCGGTGAGGCGAGGGCGTGGCTTGCGGTCTGCGACGCCGCGTAGCCCGCGCACAGGCTGGTCATGAGCGCCGTCACCACCGCGATGATCCGAGACGTGGTTTCCGACATCGTCACGCGCGCGCTCATTTGTTGGCGATCAGATAGCGCTGGGCGTCGGCGAGGATCACGTCGCGCACCGCCTCGTGGTACTTGATGTAGCCGGTGCAGCGGCAGAGATGGCCATCGAGCGCATCCGCGATGGTCTGCTCGAGCTCGTCGCGCGGCACCGGCGTGCGCGCCAGCCGTTCGAGCAGCACCTGGCCCTCGTTGAGGAAGCCCGCCGTGCAGTAGCCGCACTGGAAGGCGAAGTGGGCGATGAAGGCCTTTTGCAGGGTGGAGAGCTCGCCGTCCTTGGCGTGTCCCTCGACGGTGCGGATCGTCTTGTCGTGAAAGGTCACGGCGGAGACGATGCAGGTCGGGCTGGTGTAGCTGGTGCCGTCGGGGTTATCGACGATGATGGCGCAGCTCAGGCACTGCGCGGCGCCGCAGCCGAACTTGGTGCCGGTCATGCCGAGCATCTCGCGCAGGAAATCGTTCATGGTGAGGTCGTCGCGGACCTCGAACGGGCCGTGCTTGCGGCCATTGATGGTCAGGCTGAGCGTCGTCACGTCAGCGCTCCCTTGAGCAGGCTTGAGGTCACTGGCAGCGAGCGGAATCGGTGGCCGGTGGCGTCATAGATGGCGTTGAGCAGCGCCGGCACGATCGGGATCATCACCACCTCGGCCATGCCCTTGGGCGGCTCGTCCGGCGTCAGCGGCGGCAGCATCTCGATCTCGAGATCGCGCAGCGGCAGGTCGGAGCCGCGCGCGACCAGATACTGGCCGAGATTCCATTGCCCGTTGCCGGGGCCGCCTTCGTACGGCGGCAGCGTTTCCAGCAGCGCGTAGCCGACGCCCATGGCAAAGCCGCCATGCGACTGCCCCAGCACCACCTCGGGCACCAGCGCCTGGCCGCATTCGAACACGCTGTAGGCCTTTGCGATGCGCAACGTTCCACTGGCGCGCTCGATCTCGACGCGGACCAGCGTGCCGCACATCGAGGTATAGGCGGTGCCAATCCGGTTGTTGTCGGTCGGCGGAAATTTCACGCTGACCCGGTCGATCCGCTCGAACGCGCTGCGGCCGCGGCGGATCGCCAGCGCGTCGATCTCGGCGCGGTACTGCTCGCCGAACAGCGGGAAGCGCGCCCGCGACCAGGCCCAGCGTGAAAAACTGTGTGCGATCGCGCCGGTGACGAGGTTGCGGGCATGCGCGGTCGCGGCGAGTTTGGCGAGCGGCAGCGGGGCGAGATCGTCGAGTGTGAGCTGGCCGTCCTTCCAGCGCGCCTTGTCCCATTGCTTGGCACGAGGATCAGTCTTTGCAATGCGCCAGAGCTCAAGAGCCGCCGGCCACAGGCCGAAACGGTAGATGATGCGGGCCGCCTCGGCCGACGAATGGGTGCCGACATGGGCGCCGATCGAGGCGCTGGTCGGCGAGCTGATCGCCGGCACCCAGCGCGGATTCTTCTCGGCGAGATCCTGGGTCTTCTGGTCCATCGTGTAGGGATCGCCCGAGCTGACCAGCCCGAGCGCGTCGTAGCTGTCGACGCGGGAGACCGCGACCTCGTCGGCGATGGCGCCGAGATGGCCGGCGACGCGGTTGGCGAGCGCGGTGCCGATGCCGTTGCCCATCTCGACATGATCGCAATAGATCGCGATCCGCCCCTCGGGATCGAGCTCGACGCGGCCGAGCGAGCAATCCGCGCCGGCGCCATAATCCTTGGTGACGCAGGCGACCCCGGTGCCGATCAGCCGCTCGGCGGATGCGCTCTGCTTGAATTTGCCGCGCTGCTGCCAGATCGGATGCTGCTCGAGCTTGTCGAGGATTTCCGGCGTGCGCACTGACACGATGTAGGGATTGCCGGTCATGGTCCGGCCGTTTTGCTTCAGTGCGTTGTTGCGGCGGAACGCGATCGGATCGGCCTTGAGCTCATCGCATGCTTCGTCGATCAGCACCTCGAGCGCGGTCATGGTCTGCAGCGTGCCGTAGCCGCGCATCGAACCCGCAGTGACGCCGCGCGAGTGCAAGGCAACCGTGGTGACGTCGACCTTCGGGACGTCGTAGATGCCGATCGCGGCGGTTGCGCCGACGGTCGCGACATTGGCGGAGAAATTGGCAAGCCCGCCGCCGTCGAGCACATGGTCGGCGGCGAACGCGGTGATCTTGCCGCTCTTGCGATCGATCCCGATCCGCGAGCGCATCTTGAACGGGTGGCGCTTGATGCCGGCCTGGAACTGCTGGTAGCGGTCGTGCGCCAGCCGCACCGGCTTCCCCGGCAAGAACATCGCGCACAGCGCGACATAGAGGATGAACGGGGTATGGTCGCGGCCGCCAAAGCCGCCGCCGACATGGGCGAACTGCGCGTTGATATGCGTGGGCCTGAACGGCGCGCGCGCCTTACCGAGCAGATGCGCGATCGACTCGATCGCCTCATAGGGCGACTGCACACCGAGCACCAGCTCGAGATTGCCGCTTTTGCCGTCGTACCAGGCGAGCCCGCTTTCCGGCTCGAGGAACATCGGATCGACCGACTGGGTCTCGAACTCGCGGTCGAGCACGAGCTGCGACGGATCGTCCTTTGCAAGCTGGGCGCGGATCGCTTCGCCATAGGTGGCCGCCTTGGCGTAGTCGGGCTTGGTGTCCTTGGCGAGCGGCAGCCAGACCGGCAGCGGCGCGTTCTGGATCCGGCTCGGCGACACCCAGCCGGCCATGATCGGAGAGTAGACGTCGGGCGCCTCTAGCGTGGCGCCGGCCACGCGGGTGAAGCGGTAGGCCCCGTAGTTCGGCAGGGTGACCGGGCCGGTCTCGTCGCCGACCTTGACGAAGGTGCCGTCGCGCAGCGCGAAGCGCGCCCGGTCGTAGGCGTCGAAGGTCTCGAAGATCAACAGCGCGACCGGCTGGCCGAGATAGATCGGGGTCTTGCCGATCGGGCAGAACAGGTCGCCGGTGTAGAACTCCGGCACCCGCGCGCCGATCCAGTCGAGATCATCAGCCGTGACGATCACCGACGGTTTCGCCACGTCGTCGAGCCGGGCGAGGTCCATGCCGGCATAGACATGCGTCGCGTCGTTGGCGCGTACCAGGATGGCGTGCGAGGTGGTCGCCGGCCAGCCCGGCATGTCGGCGGCACGGAAATCTGAGACGTAGAGCTTTGCGCCGGTGACTTTTGCGACGCCATCGACGCGGCCGGCGCCGGCTGCGGCCGGATTGAACTGGCCGCGCCCGGGCAGCGTCTCCCGGGTCGCGAACGCCGGCTGCTTGGCGAGGTCCTTGGCCAAGTCCTTGGCAACGGCGAGCTGCGACAGGCTGACCGAGATGCCGCCCGCCGACAACCACTTCACGAATTCGCGTCGCGAAGGCCGCATGCCCAGATCCCTCATCAACGCTCTCAGTCGCATGTCGCGCCCGGGTTTACCGGGAGGCGCGACACACGCCGCAAGCTAGCGGTCAAGCCGCCATGATTCGCAACGCTACGATAGGCGGAATCCGCCGCCTCACTGCAGATCGGCGATCGTCGCCGGCCCGGGACCGGGCGTGATCAACGCCGGCCACTGCTTGGAGCCGAACGGCACCATTGGCGGCAGGAACGTGGCCATGCCGCGCTTCTTGGTCTCGGCGATGATCGCCTCGCGCGCGTCGCCGCCCATCAGTTCGTAATCCATCAGATGGTAGCTGCCGAAGAACAGCGCGCCGACCGAGCGGTCGGCGATGATCCGCGTCAGCGACTCCAGCATGTCCTGCGGCGTGGTGGTGAAGTTGATGGTCTCGATCAGCATCAGGCGGTCGTTCATGGCGTCGGGCCCGAAGAACTGCGCCAGCACGCTGAAGATCACGTTGTTCTGCCGCGCCACATAGATGGTGTTGCTCGCGCCATAGGTCTTGTCCCAGTCGGCGCCGAGCTGCGCCTTCCAGTCGGCCATCACGGTCATCCAGTGCGCGACCTGGGTCTGCGCCGCCCAGGCGACGTTCTTGGCGAGCAGCGGCGCCTGCTTCTTGCCGAACGCCTGCAGCTTGGCGAACGGTATCGCGCCGGCGGACAGGCATTCATCCATGAAGGCGAGGTTGTTCTGCAGGATGGCGCGGTTGTTGTCGCGCCAGTCGGCCTGCATCGGCGTCTTGTCGAGCCCGTCGAGCGCCGACTGCATCCGGCTGCGGTAGGCCGCCATCGAGCCGCGCCACGCCTTGTCGTCGGCATTGTCGACGTAAGGGCCGACCACCTCGGCCAGTGCCATCGTGCTGTGGCCGACCGACTTGAGCAGCTGATAGACGATCGGCACCTGCGGCGCCTCGGTCGGCGGCTTGCCCGGCCGGTACAGGATCAGGCGGCCGCCGGCGCCGGAGAACAGGCCGAGGATCACCGGATGCTTGTCGAGGACGTTCTTCTGGAAAATCCTGGCCGCGTCGCCATACAGCTCGAACATGCCGGTGTTGAGCGCGAGCACGTCCTTGGTGGCGACGTCGGCCGGCGTCGATGAGGTCTTGCCTGAGATCGGCGCCATGTAATCGGGCAAGGCCTGCGCCAGTGCGGCGCCGCTGCTGCCGAGCAGCAGGGTCGCGGCAACTGCCAGGCGAAAACGAGTGGTCATGTGGTGCTCCTCGAAGCCTGTCATGAGAGCCGGACGCGCATCGCCGTGGCGTTAGCGGGCGCGCGAGCATTTGACGCAAATTGCACAGGATGGTCGGTCCCGCATGACGCAGCACGAGGTGCGGGCGGGGCCTACAGCTAAGCGACGAATCGGCCGGTGTCCACTCCCGGAGATTGCGGAGATGACTGCGCCAAAAGACCTAATGGCCGAGGCATGGCGCCGATGCTATGTCGCTCGGGGACACATTTTATTTTTGGATTTCATGCGTTGCTGAACGGACTTTACAAGGTCGAGTACGGCATCAACGGGGCGTTCGGCCGCAGCATCATGTGCATGCATGACGGCAGGTTGCTGGGTGGCAATTCGGCCTTCGCCCATCTCGGCACCTATCAGGAAACCGGCGGCGGCCAACTTACCGCCGAGGTGATCACCGAGCGTCACAATGACGATCCCCATTACAAGCCGCTGATGGGCGCCGACGTCACCGTCATCAAGGTGCGCGGCCGGACCGAGGGCTCGACCATCCTGTTCGAGGGCGCGTCGGATGCGATGCCGGGCGGCGTGTTCTGGGCCAATCTGGCGCCGCTCGACGACGAGGCCCTGCCGCCGCGCGGCACGGTAGGTCCTGGCGGCATCGTCAACGGCCTCTATTCGATCCACCTCCGCGTGCTCGACGGTGTCGATGCCGGCCTCTCCGGCGTCATGCTGCTGCTGGACGGCCGCATCCTCGGCGGCGACGCGTTCTTCTACTATCTCGGCTCGTATTCCTCCGCGGACGGCCGCTGGAAGGGCGAGATCCTCAATCAGGAGCACACCCCGGCCAAGGGCGAGAACCCGGTGTTCGGCGGCCATGAGGTCGGCATCGGCTTCAGCGGCGCCTGCGCGGGCGACCGCGCGGAACTCGAGGGCATCGCGCTGGCCGGCAAGCGCAGCCTCCGCCTCGGCGCAACGCTCAGGCTGATGCGGACCGTCTGAGGCGGCCCGAAGTCCTCAGTCCTTGATCAGGAGAACACCGCCGATCACCAGCGCGATGCCGGCCAGTCGTGAAACCGACACAGGATGCGCCGGCAGCCCGAAGACGCCGAAATGATCCATGGTGATGCCGGCCAGCATCTGGCCGCCGACCACCAGCGCCAGCAGGGTCGCGGCGCCCAGCGATGGCAGCAGCAGGATCATCAGCAGGATGAACACGCCGCCCAGAATGCCGCCGCTCCAGGCCCACCACGGCACAGCCGTCACCAGCTTCCATGACGGCACCGGCTCGCGCGATGCCACCAGCACGACGGCCATCGTCGCGAGCCCGCCGAGATAGCTGACGAAGCCGGCCCAGGCCGGCGAGTTCAGGGCGGAGCGCAGATTGCCGTTCAGGACCTGCTGAACGGCGACGCTGATGCCTGCGCCGAGCGCGAGCAGATAAAGAAGCCAGGTTTGCATGGAATACCCCAGAAGATCGATTTGCGAAGTATTCCCCGTCACATTCGCTTGGCAATAAGACGCCTGCATGCGGGCATGACGCGAAACGCAGGGAATACCCTTCCACCCGCGCTCGGGATCGACTAAGAGGCCCGCAAATCCCTGTTTTGCTCAAGCATTCGCATGATCCGCCTCGATAACGTCTCCAAGCAAGTCGGCCACCAGATCCTCTTCATCGAAGCCTCCGCGGCGCTCCAGAAGGGCGAGAAGATCGGCCTTGTCGGCCCCAACGGCGCCGGCAAAACCACGCTGTTCCGGATGATCTCCGGCCAGGAAATCCCCGACGAGGGCCAGGTCTCGGTCGATCGCGGCATCTCGATCGGCTATTTCAGCCAGGACGTCGGCGAAATGAGTGGCCGCAGCGCGGTCGCCGAGGTGATGGACGGGGCAGGGCCGGTCAGCGTGGTCGCGGCCGAGCTCCGGGAACTCGAGGCCGCGATGGCCGACCCCGGCAAGGCCGACGAGATGGACGACATCATCGCGCGCTATGGCGAGGTGCAGCACCGTTTCGAGGAACTGGACGGCTACGCGCTCGACGGCCGTGCGCGCGAGGCGCTGTCGGGTCTCGGCTTCAGCCAGGAGATGATGGACGGCGACGTCGGCAAGCTCTCCGGCGGCTGGAAGATGCGGGTGGCGCTGGCGCGCATCCTTCTGATGCGACCGGACGTGATGTTGCTCGACGAGCCGAGCAACCATCTCGATCTCGAAAGCCTGATCTGGCTCGAGCAGTTCTTGAAGGGCTACGAGGGCGCGCTGCTGATGACCTCGCACGACCGCGAGTTCATCAACCGCATCATCAACAAGGTGGTCGAGATCGACGCCGGCCAGCTCACCACCTATTCCGGCGACTACGAGTTCTACGAGCAGCAGCGCGCGCTGTCCGACAAGCAACAGCAGGCGCAGTTCGAGCGCCAGCAGGCGATGCTCGCCAAGGAGATCAAGTTCATCGAGCGCTTCAAGGCGCGCGCCTCGCACGCGGCGCAGGTGCAGAGCCGGGTGAAGAAGCTCGACAAGATCGAGCGGGTCGAGCCGCCGCGGCGGCGGCAGACGGTGGCGTTCGAATTCCAGCCGGCGCCGCGCTCCGGCGAAGACGTCGCCAGCCTGAAGAACGTGCACAAGGCCTATGGCAGCAAGCGGATCTATGACGGGCTCGACTTCATGATCCGCCGCAGGGAGCGCTGGTGCGTGATGGGCGTCAACGGCGCCGGCAAGTCGACGCTGTTGAAGCTGGTCGCCGGCTCGGCAGAACCGGATGACGGGTCGGTCGCGATCGGCGGCAGCGTCAAGATGGGCTATTTCGCCCAGCACGCGATGGACCTGCTCGACGGCGAGCGCACCGTGTTCCAGTCGCTGGAGGATGCGTTTCCGCAAGCCGGGCAGGGTAGCTTGCGTGCGCTCGCCGGCTGCTTCGGCTTCTCCGGCGACGATGTCGAGAAGCGGTGCCGGGTGCTGTCAGGCGGCGAGAAGGCGCGCCTCGTGATGGCCAAGATGCTGTTCGACCCGCCGAACTTTCTGGTGCTGGACGAGCCGACCAACCATCTCGATCTCGCCACCAAGGAGATGCTGATCAATGCGCTCTCAGAGTTCGAGGGCACCATGCTGTTCGTCTCGCACGACCGGCATTTCCTCGCCGCACTCTCCAACCGCGTGCTGGAGCTGACCCCCGACGGCATCCACCAATACGGCGGCGGCTACACCGAATACGTCGCCCGCACCGGGCAAGAAGCGCCGGGGTTGCGGAGTTAGGACTGCTCCGCCTTCGTAGCCCGGATGCAGCGAAGCGAAATCCGGGATCAGTCTTTCCGCTCGCCAAAATCGCCATTGTCGGCGGCACCGCTGCCGCCCCAATCCGACGGCAGGATTCCCTGGCGAATGTATCGATGGAGTGACGAGTGCTTCCAGTCGGCCGGCGACGAAACGAGGCGGTGTTTGGCCGGATTGTAGTGGATGTAGTCGACGCAACGCTCAAAGTCGCGTTCGTTACGGACGGTGTGCTCCCAAAACCGCCTCTGCCAGAGCCCATATTCGCCGCGATGGTTGGCTGAGACTGGCACGCCGGCAGCAACGACCGCCCGCGTAAAATGGCTCTTGATTTGCCGCCATCGATCCGAGAAGTCGGCGTCTTCGAGTGGAAGCGTCATCACCGCGTGCAGGTGCTCCGGCAGGATTACGATGGCGTCTAGGGTAAACGGCTTCTTGGCACGCGCCGCACGAAATGCGGCGCGCAACAATCCGACGTGCTCGACCAGGAGCGACGATCTTCGATCCTCCAGCGTGAGCGTGAAGAAGAATGTGCCGCCCGGCATGAAATTGCGTCGATAGTGCACCATGCGGAGAGGCTTACCCCGGATTACGCTTCGCTCCATCCGGGCTACAAGGTCCTGCGTAGCGCGGATGGAGCGAAGCGTAATCCGGGAGAGTCTATCCGCGCAACCCAAGCGAGCCGCGTTCACGCACTCCATCGCGCGCAAAAGGCCTCCACGTCGCCGGACTGGAATTCCGGCAGCCGCTCCCAGATGGTTTCCGCCGGCCAGTCCCACCACGCGATCTGCGCAAGCTGCGCCGCGATGGTGCGGCTGAAGCGCTCCCTGATCTGCCGCGACGGCACGCCGCCGACGATGGTGTAGGGCGCGACGTCGCGTGAGACCACGGCGCCCGCCGCCAGCACGGCGCCGTCGCCGACGCTGACGCCGGGCAGCACGATGACGCCATGGCCGATCCAGACGTCGTTGCCGATCACGACGCGATCGGCGCGCCGATCCCTGAAGAAGCCATGATCGCGCTGCGCCGACGCCGTGTAGTATTCCGGGCAATAGGTGAAGCGGTGTTGCGACGGGCGCTCGAGCGGATGGTTGGGCGCGCCGATCCGCACCTGCGCCGCGATCGCGCAGAATTTTCCGATCTGCGCGTCGGCGACGATGCAGCCGGGACCGAGATAGGAGAAGTCGCCGAGCTCGGTGTACTCGATCGCGGTGTCGCCGAGGATCTCGCAGCAGCGGCCGACCGTCACCTCGCGCAGCTTGACCGTCGGCGCGATGACGGTTTCGGCGAGTTTTGGGCGCGGCGGCTTGGTGTCAGTCATGTGAATGTCCTTGGTCGGGCGGCCGGTTGCGGCCGCTGTGCGTATAGCACGCACAGCATTCGGATGAACCGCGGCGGCTGCGCACCGCAGCAGCAATGCAATGGCGCATGGCACGCCGTGCGGCGCTCGCCTTGTGGGGCGCCGGGCCGGCCGCTACGCTTTGCAAAAAAGCGGGAGCGAAGCGATGAAGCAAATCAGGATCGGCGACATCACGATCGATGCAGTGATCGAGCGCGAGGGGCCATGGCGGCGGCCGCAGGATTTCTTCCCGGCCTATGACGACGCCGTGTTCAAGCATCATCTCAAGACCATGGAGCCCGAGGTGTTCGATGCCACCAGCGGCTTGATGATGATCACCTACCAGACCTTTGTGGTGCGCACGCCACGCTACACCATTTTGGTCGATACCTGCACCGGCGAGGACAAGGGCCATCCGCCGCCGTTCGACTTTCCGGGCAAGGAGCGCTGGCGCAACGAACTGTTCGCGCTCGGCATCTCCTTCGAGCAGATCGACTACGTGTTCTGCACCCATCTGCATATCGACCACACCGGCTGGAACACGACCCTGCGCGACGGGCGCTGGGTGCCGACCTTCCCGAACGCGAAATACGTCTTCCACAAGCGCGAATACGCCGCCTGGGAGGCCGAGCACGTCAAGGGCGCCAACCCGCCCGGCACGGTGTTTCGCGACAACTGCCTGCCGATCGTCGAGGCCGGACAGGCGCTTTTGGTCGACGACGACTACGCGCTCGACGACACCGTCACGCTGACGCCGACGCCGGGCCATTCGCCCTGTCATTGCTGCGTCAATATCGTCTCGAAGGGCCAGCGCGCCGTGGTCGCCGGCGATCTGATGCATCACGTGATCCAGTGCCGCGAGGTGGATTGGTCGGCCAAGCCGGATTGGGATCCGAAGCAGTCGGCAGTGTCGCGGCGAAAGTTCTTTGCCTCGGTGGCCGAGACCGACACGCTGATCCTGCCGATCCATTTCCCGGCCCCGACGGTCGGCCTGATCAAGGCGGACGGCCACCGCTTCGACTACCGCTTCAAGCGGGAGTAGCAGGATCTCGTAACCATAGGCCTGAACGGATTCTTAACGGCCTGTTCGGACAAAGGGCTTGCGATCCAACAACAAGGCCTCGGCGATGCATCCCCGGCGATTTGTGCGTGTGCGTCCGTCCGGTTGCGTCTCGAGCGTGGTCAAGCTGCTGCTCGAGCCCAAGGCGCCGCTGCTCGAATGCCGCCTGGTGGACTATTCCGCCGGCGGCGCCTGCCTGGAGTTTTCAAAGCCGGTGCAACTGCCCGAACGTTTCGAAATGCTTCACGGCAACACCCGCAAACGTTGCCGGCGGGTCTGGAGCAAGGGCGTGCGGGTCGGCGTTTCGTTCTGAGCGGCGGCCCGGCCGCGCTCATCCAGCCGTCAACGCCGATTGGGCCGCGCTTGGGCGGCCCTATGTACGATCGTCGGTGCGGGAAACCGCGGCGAGGGCGCTCAGGCGCCGCTCTGGCACTTCTTCATGAAGGACGTCTTGGCTGCGCCGGCGAGCTTCTTGCCGTCCGAGCCGACCGCCTTGGCCGCGCAGGCATCCGTCGTGCACTTCTTCATGAACGAGGTCTTTGCCGCGCCGGCCAGCGGCTTGCCGTCCTTGCCGACCGCCTTGGTCTCGCAGGAGGCGTCCTGCGCAAACGCCGAGCCGGCCGCAAAGGTCGCGATCACGGCAGCCAAGAAAATCCGCTTCATCTGGGTTCTCCCTAAAGCAAACCAGTGCTGCGGATTGGATATCGGATTCTGTGCCCGATCAAGTTCCCTTGGCGGATTTTGCCGATAAAATGCGGAAGCAGGATCAAGAAAATTTCCGCGTGCAGCGCGGAACAAATTGGGGGAAGCCGACAATGGATTTCGAGACGCTGGTCAAGACACGCCGAAGCGTGCGCGGGTTCAAGAAGCAGCCGGTGTCGCGTGCCGTCATCGAGGAGATCATCGAGGTCGCCAAGCGGGCGCCGTCCTCGATGAACACCCAGCCCTGGCACGTCCACGTCGTGACCGGGGAGCCGCTCGAGGAAGTGCGCCGCCGCAACATGGCGGAGATGATCGCCGGCGCCAAGCCGAAGCGCGACATCGTCAGCCATGGCGAGTACCAGGGCGTGCACCGCATGCGCCAGGTCGACATCGCCAAGAAACTGTTCGGCGCGATGGGCATTGCCCGCGACGACAAGCCGATGCGGCAGGACTGGGTGCTGCGCGGCTTTCGCCAGTTCGACGCGCCGGTGTCGCTGGTGCTGGCCTATGACCGGGTACTCGATCCCGGCGCGGTCTGCCATTTCGATCTCGGCGCGCTGTGCTACGGCATCGTGCTGGCGGCCTGGGATCGCGGGCTCGGCAGCGTGATCAACGGCCAGGGCATCATGCGCTCCGACATCGTGCGCGAGGTGGCGAGCATCCCCGACGAGCACGCGATCATGACCTGCGTCGCGATGGGCTATCCCGACGACAGCTTTGCCGCCAACGCGGTGCAGTCGGATCGCGAGGCCAACAGCGATTTCGTTCGCTATGTCGGTTTTGCCGATTGAGGCAGCGCGCGTTCGGCGCGATTGCCCAGGCGCTGACCGCGTTGCGGGATATCGAATTCCGCGCGATGAAACCTCGGCGCACCGCCCGAGGTGAAACTGCGTTTGCGCTATTCCCGCCGCTGCAAAATGCGCTACTGCTTTGTTGAAAACAACAACAGCACCGGCGAGGACGAAAGATGAGCGATGACGAACAAACGGCAATGATCCGCGAGACGGTGGCGAAATTCGTCGATCGCGAACTGATCCCGCTCGAGCCGCATTATCTGAAATCGAAACTGCCCGGCAGCGAGCATCCCGAGCTGAGCGCCGAGCAGCGCAAGCGGCTGCGCGACGTCTCCAAGGAGCTCGGCCTGTGGGGCCTCGACGCACCGGAGGATCTCGGCGGCCACGATCTGCCGACGCGCACGATGGCGGCGGTGCACGAGGAGCTCGGCCGCAGCGCGGTGCCGTTCGTGCTGCCGCCGGACTCGCCGAACCTGCGCATGCTGCAGGCGGTCGGCACCGAGGCGCAGAAGAAAAAGTATCTGCAGCCCTACATCGAGGGCCGGATGGCGTCGGCGATCGCGATCTCCGAGCCCGGCGCCGGCGGCGATCCCGCCGCGATGAAGACCCGCGCCGTGCTCGAGGGCGAGCAGTGGGTCTTGAACGGCCGCAAGATCTGGATCAGCAACGCGCGCGCCGCCGACTTCATCATCGTGATGGCGCGCGTCGGCACCGACCAGCGCCAGGGCGGCATCACCTCGTTCATCGTCGAGAAGGGCACGCCGGGCTTCATCATCGAGCGCGAGATCCCGATGCTCGGCGGCGGCTCGACCTTTGAGATCGTGTTCGAGGACTGCCGTATCCCGAAGGAGTCCGTGCTCGGCGAGGTCGGCAAGGGCTACGCGCCGATGCAGCTGCGCCTGCGCACCCGCCGGCTCGAGATGGGATCGACCTGCATCGGCATTACAAAACGCGCGCTCGACATGCTGTGCGAGCACGCCAAGCAGCGCGAGACTTTTGGCGTCAAGCTTGCCGAGCGCCAGGCGATCCAGTGGTGGATCGCCGACATCGCAACCCGCATGCATGCCTGCCGGCTGATGGTGCGCGAGGCTGCCGACAAGACCGACCGCGGCGAGGACATCCGCCACGAGGCCTCGATGATCAAGGTGTTCGCGACCGAGATGGCCTATGAAGCCTGCGACCACGCCATGCAGACGCTCGGCGCGCTCGGCATGACCCTGGAACTACCGCTCAACGCGCTGTGGCAGAAGGCCCGCCTGATGCGGATGTATGAGGGCCCGAGCGAGGTCCATCGCCAGTCGATCGCCCGCCGCGTGCTTGGGTTGCGCGGGGGATAGCAAACCGCCGTTGCCTCGAACCCCGTCATTGCGAGCCAACGGGTCGCGCGAACGCGCGCCCGATGACAGGCTCCGCGAAGCAATCCATTCCTCCGCTTGCGGCGCGGTGGATTGCTTCGCTTGCGCTCGCAATGACGCGGATGGAGCTTGCCGCCTATCGCCGCGCGCGGTTAGGCCGCGCGCACGTCGGACAGGAAGCGGTTGACCTGGCCGGCGAGGTCCTTCGACTGGGTGGAGAGCTGCTCGGCCGCGCCGAGCACCTGGGTTGCCGCGGCGCCGGTGTCGTCGGCGGCGTGCTGGACGCCGGAGATGTTGGAATTGACCTCCTGGGTGCCGCGCGCGGCCTCCTGCACGCTGCGCGAAATCTCCTTGGTCGCCGAGCCCTGCTCCTCGATCGCCGCCGCGATCGCGGTGCCGATCTGGTCGATCTCGGTGATGACCTCGACGACGTTCTTGATCGCGGTGACGGTCTCGTCGCTGGCGGTCTGGATCGCGGTGATCTGCTCGGCAATTTCCGTCGTCGCCTTCGCGGTCTGGCCGGCGAGCGACTTCACCTCGGAGGCGACCACGGCAAAGCCGCGGCCGGCCTCGCCGGCGCGCGCCGCCTCGATGGTGGCGTTGAGCGCGAGCAGATTGGTCTGCGCCGCGATCGACTGGATCAGCGTCACGACGTCGCCGATCTTCTGCGCGCCCTCGGCCAGCGAGCGGGCGGTATCGCCGGTGCGGCGGGCGTGATCGACCGCGCGCGCGGCGATCTCGGTCGAGGTCGTGACCTGGCGGGCGATCTCCGAGATCGAGGAGGTCAGCTCCTCGGTCGCGCTAGCCACCGTCTGCACGTTGGTCGAGGTCTGGTCGGAAGCGGCGGCGACGACGGCGGCCTGGCGGTTGGTGGCGGCCGCGGTGGCCGACATCGACTGCGCGGTCTGTTCCATCACCGAGGAAGCCGACGACAGTCCGCCGACCAGCTCGGTGACCTTGGTCTCGAAGCTGCGGGTGAGATCGTCGAGCACGCGGGCGCGGCGCATCTTGACGTCGTTCTCGGCCTCCTTCTCGGCGGCGAGGCGGTCGGCCTCGATCTTATTGTCCTTGAACACCTGCACGGCGGCGGCCATCGCGCCGATCTCGTCATGGCGCGCGGCGCCCGGGATCTCCTCGGCGACCTCGCCGGCGGCAAGGCGCGACATCCGGCCGGTGAGGGCCGCGATCGGGTTGAGGATGCGGCGGCGGACCAGCACGATCAGGCCGGCGCTCACCGCAATGACGGCGAGCAGGCCGATCGATGCCACCACGAAGCTGAAGCGCGCCGACGAGTACGCGGCAGCGAGCCCTTGCTCGGCATTTTCGTAGAAGGCGTCGCGCACGCCGATGATCGAGGCGAGGCCGACTTGCGATTCCGCGTAGTAGGTCTCGACGTCCATGTCGTATTTGCCCGAGACAGCGCCTTCCTTGCCGAGCTTCAGCGCCTTGCCGAAGCGCTCGACATAGTCGGCCTGCATCTTGCCGAGGGCGGAGAGGACGTTGGCCGACGTCGCCGGATTGTTGCGCAGGTCCTGCAGCGTCGAGAGGATCTGCTCGGTCTTGCCGGTGCTGCGGAACAGGTCCTGCTTCTCCTGCTCGGCCGCAACCCGCTTGGCGCCGACCAGGGCCTTGTGCAGGCTGGCATTGTGGCCGCCGATGTCGCGCAGCGTCCAGGCGACGTTGGCGTAGCTGGCCTGGCGGTAGGCATTGCCGTCGAGGCCGGCGAGCCGGCGCACCTGCTCGTCGAGCAGTGCGGTGACGCCGGCGTTGAACACCGAGTTGTCGGCGACGATCTTGGTCGCGGCCGGGCGGCGGCCGTCGACGGGACCCGCGATCGCCGTCGCAATCGCATCGCGGAGCGCGGCGAATTTCGCCTTCAGCGCATCGATCGCGCTGGCCACCGCCTCGCCGTCGTCGAGCGATCCCGGCAGGCTGGCGCGAACCTGGTTGACCCTGGCGAGCGCGCCATCCGTCAGCGCACGAAGCTTGTCGAGGTCGGCGATCTGCTTCTGCTCGATCGCACCGCTGCTGAACAGCAGATTGGTGGCCATGCCGCGTTCGGAGTTCATGTAGCGCGGGATGTCGCCGACGGCGCGGACGATGTCGAGCCGGCTCTGCGCGGTCGAGATCTTGTCCATGGTCTGGTACTTGGTCACCGCGACATAGGCCGCGAGTCCGCCGCCGACCGCGGAGAGGGAGACGATCGCGGCCGTCAGGAGGGTACCGATTTTCATGTGCGCGCCATTTCTTGACGAGAGAGGGGAGAGCCTCAAGCGTACCGGGTGCGCATTAAGCAGGGGTTTACGATGCGCGCGGAGCGAGCCTTTTGCCGCCGGCATCGACCCAAAGTCGAAGCGGCCGTGCCGGGCCAGCGCCGCCGCGCCGCTCAGTGCTCGTTGTCATCGGCGCCCTTGGCGGCGCCGCGATGCTGCGTCGCGCCGTTGGTGCCGGCCTCGCCGCAGGGCAACTGGGTCCAGCTGCCGTCGGCAGCCTGCTGATAGGCCTGGCAGCCGGTCGATGTGACGGTAGATTTGTCGTCGGCTTTCTGCCGCTCGGAACTCTTCGCCAGCGCAGGGGTGGCAATGGCTGCGATGGCCGCGAGCGAGCTTGCGAAAACCAGCCTTGCGATCCGCATGTCGGGTTCTCCTTCTCGAAGCGGTTACGTATCCAGAAAAGGAATTGGGCGATTTTGCGCCACGGCGGCGCGCTTGCGACGAATTGCTTAATGGCAGGAAAATCTGCGAAAAGGGCGGTTAACGCCTGTGACCGCGGCGGAGCGCGCGCTTCGTCGCAGCACAGTATCGCCGCACGATGATAGGATCGGCACCCATGGCCCACCGCATTCTCGTTCTCTACGGCTCCTATCGCTCCGACCGGATGGGGATCCGGCTCGCCCATTTCGTCGTCGACGGCTTTCGCGGCCGCGGCGACGATGTCGAGTTGATCGATGCCAAGGCAATCGGCCTGCCGATGCTCGACCGCATGTACAAGGAATATCCCAAGGGGCAGGCGCCGGCTGCGCTCGAGACGCTCGCGGGAAAAATCCGCGCCGCCGATGGTTTTCTGTTCGTAACCGGCGAATACAATTGGGGCGTCCAGCCCGGGCTCAAGAACCTCACCGATCATTTCCTCGAGGAGTGGTTCTGGCGGCCGGCCGCGATCGCCAGCTACTCGGCCGGGCGCTTGGCCGGCGCGCGCGCCGCGACCGCCTGGCACGGCACGCTCTCGGAGATGGGCATGGTGGTGGTGTCGAGCACGATCGGCGCAGGCCCGATCGGGCAGACCCTGTCGGAGGACGGCAAGCCGATCGGCGACGCCGGCAAATCGCTCGAGCGCGCCTTTCCGCGCTTTGCCGACGATCTTGCCTGGTGGATGGAAGCCGCCAAGGCGCAGCGGGCGCGCAAGGCGCCGCCATACTGAGCGCCGCGTTGCGCGGTGGGAGGCCGGAGACGATGAGCCTGTTCAATTCAGCTTTCGATCCCGCGCGCGAGGCGGCACTGGTGACCGGCGCCGGCAACGGCATTGGCCGCGCCATTGCGCAGGCGCTGGTCGGTGAGGGCGTGCGCACCGTGTTTGCCGACCTGCACGAGGACCGGGTGCGGGCCGCCATCAACGCCGCGCCGCGCCCCGAACTCGCGGTGCCCTGGGTCAGCGATCTCGTATCCCGTGACGCCTGCGACGCGCTGCTGGCGCATGCGCAATCATCGATCGGGCAGGTGACGCATTTCGTCCACTCGGCCTCGCCGCCGCGGCGCGAGGCCGATCACGCGATGGCGGTGGACGACGACACCTGGCGGCAGATGCACGCGGTCAATCTCGATGCCGGATTTCATCTGTCGCGCGAGCTGGCACGCCGGCTGATCGCAGCGAAGACGCCGGGCTCGTTCCTGCTGCTGACCTCGCTACATGCCGGTACGCCGCGCAATTTGCCGCATTACTCGACGGCGAAGGCCGGCATGGCGATGCTGGTCAAGGAGCTTGCCAAGAGCTGGGGCCGCTACGGCATCCGCGTCAACGCGCTGGTGCCGGGCGCGATCGCGGCCGGCGGCTTCGTCGCCGATCCCGCGCTGGCACGGCACATCCCGCTTGGGCGGCTTGGGCAAGCCGACGATCTCGCGCCGATGGCGCTCGCCGTGCTGTCGCACAAGCTCTCCGGCTACGTCACCGGCGCGTCGATCGTGATCGACGGCGGTCTGTCGCTGACCAACTGGTTCGCGCCGCCCGAACTCGAATGAAGGTTATTCCTTCGTCCTGATGTAGCCGGCGAGCCGCGTCTTCTGGTCCTGGCACCAGGTGGTCATGCCGGCGCGGCGCTGGTCGAGGTCGATGGACTGGGTTGCAACCGCGACTTCCAGCATCAGATCGTCGGCCTGCTTCTCGCCCATCTTGCCGCCGGTGTGCATGAAGGCGATCGCCTTGCGCACCTGCTCGGTGGTGCCGTCGGGCAGGTGCATCTCCTGCGCCTTGGTGACGAGGTCCTGATAGACCACATCGGTGCCGGGGCACTCGACCTTGGCGGCGAAGGCCTGCAGCACCATCGTGACATAGGCCGAGCGCGGGTCGGCATGGGCCGGCGACGCGGCCACGATCAGGCCCGCGACCAAGAGAGCAGAACGCATCGAATTCCTCCCGAGTACTTCCGATTTTTGGCCAAGCTAGCGTCGGCCGGAACCGACTGCAACCGCCAGGACACACTTGCCGAAAGAACCGATCAAACAGACGTGTTCCAACCGGCCTTGCCACGATTTCAGCACGATTTGGGCAGCTTCTGCGACGGGTTAACGCAGGGGAGAACGATCGTGTCGAAGTTGGGGCTTGCGGCGGTGCTGGTGGGATCGCTCGCGCTTGGCGGCTGCATGCAGGCGACGCTGTCGCCGGTGAACGATGCCGCGATGACGCTGCGCGACAAACAACTGCTGGCGCACACGCCTTACACGGAAGTCAAAGTCCCCGAGCAGTTCCAGCGCCACATTGTCGAGTACACGCGCCGGGAGCAGCCGGGTTCCATCCTGGTCGATACCGATAAGCGCTATCTCTACTACGTGCTGCCCGGCGGCAAGGCGATCCGTTACGGTGTCGCCGTCGGCGAGGAGGCGATGGCGTTCTCCGGTGTCGCCACCGTCGGCCGCCTGGCCGAGTGGCCGGACTGGGTTCCGACCAAGGACATCCAGGAGCGGCTCGGGCCGTATCCGGCGCGCGTCGCCGGCGGACCGGCCAATCCGCTCGGCGCCCGCGGCATCTATCTCTACCAGGGCAACAAGGACACGCTGTACCGCATCCACGGCACCAACCAGCCGGAATATATCGGGCAGGCGATCTCGTCGGGCTGCATCCGCATGACCAACGCCGACGTCATCGACCTCTATCAGCGGGTCAAGCCGGGCGCCGTGGTCGTGGTGCTGCCGCCGGGGCAGAGCGCGTAGGCGTGCATAGCGCGTAGGGCGGATTAGCCCACCGGGTCCGCATCCGCCGACCGCGCGAAGGAAAGAGAGGCGGATTAGGCTTGTGCTAATCCGCCTTGTTTTTTGCTCTCAGCGCACCGGCATTGGCGGCCGGACCACGGGGCCGTTCTCATCATCCGCCTCAACAACGCTGGACTGCTGCTGCGATTGCAGCGGCAGCGGCGCGGCGCTCGGCGGCAGCGCGGATGACGTGCGTGGCGGCTGCGCCGCGGCCGGCGGAGGCGGCGGGATGTAGGCCTGCACCGGCCGGCGGACGGCCGGCGGCGGAACGGCGGCTGCATGCGGCACGGCCGCCGGCGGCGGCGTTGCGGCGCGCGGACGTGGCGCCACCGGACGCGGCTCGGCGGCCCTGGTCTCGGTTGCCTTCGCGACGCGCTGGGCCAATTGATCCTGGCCGGCCTTGAGCTGATCGATGCTCGCCTTGAGCTGCTCGACCTGCTGTCCCATCGCGGCGAGATCGCGCGCCATCGACTGCAGCAACTGGGTTTGATCCGGCGCGCCGGCTGTCGTGGCCGGTGCCGCCGCAAGCGCTGCCGGCGCCGGTGCCGGTGCCGGTGCCGCAGGGGCAGCGGAGGAGGCGGGTGCGGCTGGGGCTGCGGCAACGCTTTGCGGCGGAGCCGCCGCTGCCGTGTCTGTCGTTGCCGGTTGATCCGCCGCCGCTTGCGCGGCGGGCGCGTTCGGCTGATCGGCCGGAGCCGGCGTCGTCATGCCGGGAATCAGCGACGTCAGCTGCGCGACCTGCGGCATCCACTCCGCGGTGAGCTGCCTGGCGCGGTCGCCATAGTGCTGCCACGCCGCAGCACCCATGGCGCTGACGATCGCGAACATGAACCAGAAGGCACGGATCGCCCATCTGTTGCCGGCAACCGGCGGGCGGCCGAGCTTGATGTCATCGAGCCTGATGTCGCTGGTCGCGGCCGGGTGATACGGCGAGACCGGTGGCGCCGCCGCGAACGCCGGCGCAGTCGCGAACGCTGGCGCTGCAGCGAACGCTGGTGCGGTCGCGAACGCTGGCGCTGCCGCGACCGATGGCGCAGCGCTGACCGGCGGCACCGAGGGCGCTGCTGCGGCCGGAGGTACCGGCGCAGACGGTGGCGCTGATGTCAGCGGTGACGCAGGCATGGGTGACGCAGGCGACGGTGTCGGGCTCGGCCCAAAATACGGCTCGCGATGCGCCGCCGTGACAGCACCTGCCGGTGCCAGCGTCGGGGCGGCGGCATGCTCTGCGCGTGCCGGTCTGAGGTCAGATTCAATCGCGAAAATATCGTGCGGATCAGCGTCTTTAAGTGTCGATTGCATTGGCGGTCCCCGTTTCAGCCCAAGGTCAAACCGCAAATGGCGGCTGGCGAATTTACGCTCCGTCTCAAAACCCTAGCCCTGCGCCACGACTCCAGTCCGGTTTGACCAAAGCAAGGCAAGAGGGTGGAGAGGTTGGGGTGTTTCGGGAACATCCCGTGGACGAGCGGTGCACGGATCGGCCGGCGCCGTCAGCATCAGCGGTGCTCCGAGTTGTGTGGCCCATCCACCACACCCACGCGGAAATCGTGCCACGCAGGCCACACCTTGCCGCATTCCGCCTCCGTTCCGCCCCGATTGGATTCGGCCATTGGGCGACGTTGGATTTTCGGCTTGGGCTGGGGAGCGCGAGTTGGGGGTGCAACATGTCAGGCGACGGTGCAGTCAGTTCGTACGTCGACGTCAACCGCGGCCCACCCGGCGCCGTGCGCCCGGTCTCATTGGCTCCTGCGCGACGCGCGCTGCATCTGTTCGCCGCCGTGATCGGCGCCGCCTCGCTTGCGGCCTGCGTGCAATCCTCCGTCGTCAGCGAGCGCTCGCAGGCGCTCGCAAGCCGGCCTGCGTCGAGCGAGCCAGTTCGAACCACGGCAGCTCCGGCCCGCACCCGCGTCGCGGCCATGCGCCGGCATACGCCTTACGCGTCGCGCAAGAAGCCCGGCGCGACCAGGACCGCGTCGCAGGGAGTCGCGAGCTTCTACAGCGAGGCGCAGCAGACCGCGAGCGGTGAGAAATTTGACGGCCGCGACCTGACCGCGGCGCATCCGACATTGCCGTTCGGCACCAGGCTGCGCGTCACCGACGTCAAGAGCGGCCGCTCGGTCACGGTGCGGGTCAACGACCGCGGACCCTATGTGCCCGGGCGCGTCGTCGACGTCTCCTATTCGGCCGCGCAATCGCTCGGCATGATCGGCAAGGGCGTCGCGAATGTCAGGCTGGACGTGGTGCAGTGAGGCGGAGGCGAGGGCGGGATTTTTGCCGGTCTGACCGGGAAAAAGTCCCGGTCGCGTTGCCGCTTTAATCCCGTTGTCCGCGCAACCAGTCCGGCTAGAATCATCGCCGCTACTTCCCGTGCTCTCGATTTCCAGGCGCGTGGATTTCAACCCAATGAACCTTCCCCGCCTTCGCTTCCTGAAGGCGGGGTTTTTCTTTGGCTGGCATGCAGCCTCAACGCGTTGACAGGCAGGGCAATCGCATATGGGGGGTTAGAGTGATGTTGGCATTGGCGGTGGGCTCCCTCTCCTGCTTGCGGGGAGGGCGGGGTGGGGGTGTCACGCACGAATCCCACCGTGGAGACACCCCCCACCCGCCACGCATCTCACGATGCGCGTCGGCCTCCCCCGCACGCGGGAGAGGCGAAGTGAGCCAGCTGATAAGCTTGTGCGCCACATATGCGATTGCCCTGCGTTGACAGGGCCGGCCGGCGCCATAACCTCCGCTCCTCTTCCCGAGGAGCGCGCCATGCCAGATAACAACGAAAAATCCGACGGCATTTCATTGGGGCAGCCCTCGCGACGCGGTGCGTTGCAGCTGTTCATGGGCGGCGCGGCCATGATGTTTGCGCCGGATGGGCGTATCGTTACGCCGGCACGAGCCGAGACCGCCTCTGCCGATGGGCTCGTGCGCGGCCGGCCCGACGAGCAGGGCATCGCGCCGTCGGCGATCACAGATTTCCTCGACGAGGTTGATCGCCAGGGCTACGAGCTGCACAGCTTCATGCTCTGGCGCAACGGCCGGGTGGTCGCCGAGGGCTGGTGGTCGCCGTACCGCGCCGATCTCAACCACATGATGCATTCGCTGACCAAGAGCGTCACCGCCTGCGCGGTGGGCCTTGCGATCGCCGACAAGCGCTTCGGCCTGCAGGACAAGGCGGTGTCGTTCTTCAAGGACAAGCTGCCGCCGGTCGTCGACGACAAGCTCGCCGCGATGACGGTGGAGGATCTGTTGACCATGCGCACCGGCCATGCGTCGATGACGTCGGGCTCGGCATGGCGGCCGATCAAGACCAGCTGGGTCGCCGAGTTCTTCAAGATCCCGGTGGTCCACCAGCCCGGCACCAAATGGGTCTATACCTCGGCCGCGACCCATCTGCTGTCCGCGATCGTGACCAGGACGACCGGAGAGGCGGTGGCCGATTATCTGAAGCCGCGCCTTTTTGATCCGCTTGAAATTTCAGGCCATGAATGGCCGGTCGGGCCGGAGGGCATCTCGCCGGGCGCCAACGGCCTGAGCTGGAAGACGGTCGACGCCCTCAAGCTCGGCATCCTGCACGCACAGAACGGGATGTGGAACGGCAAGCAGGTGCTGCCGGCCGACTGGGTCGCCGCCGTACAGCAGCCGCACGTCAAGGATACCTACGGCTATCAATGGTGGATCGGGCCGGAAGGCACGTTCTACGCCGACGGCCTGTTCGACCAGCTCAGCTTCGTCTTCCCGAAGCACAATGCGGTGCTGGCGATCACGGCCGGCATTCCGCAGCGCAGCGGCTTCAACAAGCTCGTGTTCCGCCATTTCCCCGCGATGTTCTCCGGCGCGGCGGCGAACAACGATGCCGATGCAGCCAGGCTGAAGGCGCGCACCGCAGCGCTGCAATTGCTGCCGCCGCTGGTGCCGGCTTCGTCGCCGGTCGCCGCCGGAATTTCGGGCAAGACGTGGCAGATGCCGGAGAACGCCGACGCCATCAAGTCGGTGACTCTCAGCTTCGCCGACAAGACCTGCATCTTCACGCTCGAGGACGGCAGGGGCACGCACAGAATCGAGGTCGGGCTCGACGCGCCGCGCGAGGGCACGACGACGATGACCGGCAACAAGCTGCACCACGAGTACCAGCCCGATCTGATGCGCGTGGTCGCGAGCGGCAGCTGGCGCGACCTGCGCACCTTCGTGATGACCTGGACCTTCGTCGAATCGGCGTTCCGCGACACCGTGACCTGCACGTTCGAAGGGCCGCAGATGCGGTTCGCGCGCAGCGTCAATGTCAACTCGTCGGCGCTGGACATGCCGACCTTGATGGGAAAGCTGGCGTAGCCGCGACCGCACGTTGCGCGTTTGCGTAGGTGCGCAAGCGCTTTCACCAAATTGTCACGCTCCCGGCGAATTCCGGCCCAAAGCCGCTGCCAACAGACGGCCGAGCAGAATGCGTCGGTGAGGGACAAGCGTTGGCCTACAAGATGATCGCAGAACGCGAGAACGAAACGGTCAGAATCGAACGCGAGAGCACCTGGCTCATCGTGGCCAAGGCCCGGGTCTGGGCCAGCGAGGGATGGCAGGTCGTCATCACCGACAAGGATGGAAAATCCTACCCGCCGGAGGATTTCGACAAGCTCGCGGCGGCGTGAGAGCGTTTTCCAGCGAAGTGGATGCCGGTTCGCGTGAAGAAAACGCGTCAAACGAGAATCTAGCGCTGCGCTGACACCAGCAGCATCATCGGGCGTTCGAGCTCGTCGGCGAGTTCAGGTATCGCCGCGATCTGCTCCGGCGTCGGTGAGAACTCCTCGATATGACGGAGCGCAAAGCCCGCGCTCATCAGCGTGTTGAGCGTGGTCCCGATGGTGCGATGATATTTCAGCACGCCTTGCACGTACCATTCGGTGCGGCGTTCGCCTTCGATAAAATAGCGGTTGACCGGCCAGGTCTTGCGGCCGTCCTCATCGGCTCCCCAGCGCGGATGCGCGGCCGCCATGTAGACCGGATGTTCGATGGTGAAAACCAAATGCGACTCCGGGGGCAGCGCGCGATGCAGCATGCGCGCCAGCCGATCAAAATCCCTGATGTAGTGGAAGGCGAGCGCGCTGTAGGCGAGATCGAACGCGCCCTCCGGCAAGTCGAGCGTTTCGAGATCGGCGATCTCGTATGCGATGGCCGGATCCTGCGTCATCTCTTTCGCCCGCGCGATCATGTTCTGCGACAGGTCGATGCCGAGCACGCCCGCAGCGCCTTGCTCGCGCATCCAGCGCGCGGCCCAGCCGAAGCCGCAGCCGAGATCGACCACGCGCTTGCCCGCGACGTCGGGCAGCATGGCGCGGATCGCCGGCCATTCGGGCGCGCCGACGAGGCCGCGGACCTGCCGCGGCAACCGGCTGTAGCCGGCAAAGAAGCCGGGGTCGTCATAGATGTTCTGGGCCATGGTCACGGTCGCTTCGAAAGACTCGGCAGTCTCTCTCTGTAACCCGCTGCCGTGGCGCGTGGGAACCCGTCATTGCGGCGAGTCGGGCCGTCGCCTGGAACCAGACATCGCATTCGGCGGTTTTGATCCCAGCCCCGCGGGACAGCGCCAGGCCGGTCCCTGCGAGATCGGACAGCGGAGGAGAGCGCCATGATTGCCGAGACCGAAATCCACACCATCGCACGTCAAATGCTGCAGAAGCACGGCCCGCAGGCGATCGCCCAGGCCGCGCAGAACGCCATCGCGTGCGAGAGCAAGGGCGACACCGACGAGGCCCGCGACTGGCGTCATGTCGAGCAGGCCATGAAGATCATGCGCGGCCCGAGCCAGGGCTGACGACCCGGCAAGACGATGCTTGAGCACATGATCCGGCGATCTGCGCCGGATCGTGCGGCTTGCGATGCCCCGGCGCTGCTCTAATTACTTGCCTTGGCCGGAAATTCCGGGGCCTCTATAATTGCAAAACAGCACAATTTCATCTGGGGGAATTCGCCATGGCCTTTTCACTCTACGACGCGACCGTCGCCAATTACCTGCAGATCCTCGGCGCCGTCACCAGCTTCCTCGACAAGAGCCTCGCGCACTTCAAGGAGGCGGGCGTCGATCCCGCCGAGATCGTCGAGACCCGGCTGTTTCCCGACATGCTGCCGCTCCGCTTCCAGGTGGTCTCGCTCGCGCATCATTCGCGCGGCGCGATGGACGCGGCGAAGAACGGCGTATTCGTGCCGCCTTCAGCCAAGCCCGACCTGGACTATGCCGCGTTGCAGGCGCTGGTGAAGGATGCGCATAGCGAGCTCTCGGGCCTGACGCCTGATAGCGTCAACGCGCTGGTCGGACGCGACGTCACCTTCAAGGTCGGCGACCGCACGATGCCGTTCACGGCGGAAGGCTTTCTGATGTCGTTCTCGCTGCCGAACTTCTTTTTCCACTCGACCACGGCCTACGACATCCTGCGCCACAAGGGCGCCCCGCTCGGCAAGCGTGACTTCATCGGCCGGCTCACCTTGAAGAAGTAACGGCGTCACGTGCAGACGCCGTTATCGTCGCTCGGCTGCAACTACAATCTTAAATAGTGAATATAAATCGCGGTTGTGCAGCAGCACCGGCGATGTTATTAATCTCAAGTAGTGAGCTAGCTATATTTCAACTTTGTTCTGGTGCCGGGCGATGGCCGCCAGCGCCCGATTGCGGGCGTTTGACGGCTTTGGTCGGTGGGTTCGGGGGCTTCCATGAAGACGAAGACCATGAAGACATGGCTATCTGCAATCCTGCTGCCGTTTGTGATAGCGGTGGCGATCGCGGCGTCGCCGCTGGTCGCGCAGACGCAGTCCTCCTATCAGCCCCAGGCGCAGTTCTGCGTCGACGGCAAGGGCGCGCTGTGCGCAAAGCTGCCGGCCTATATCGGGCCGGATCCGCTGCTCGCGCTCACCGACGGCTACAACGGCCTCTACGGCCAGCCGCCGCAAAAGGCGTCGGAGGATTTGCAGACCCCGTTCGACAACATGGCCTGGCAGATGTTCGTGGCGCTGAACTGGGCGCTCAGCGGCGTCGACCAGCCGGCGGCGCAAGGGCTGACGATGCCGGGGCCGCGGGTCTGGCAGGGCTATCCCAAGGTCAGCGCGCTGTTCGGCAATTCGAAGAACCGCGCCGGCTGCCGCCAGGCACTCGCGCTGCCGACGTTCTACATCGGCTCCGACGGCAACGGCGCGCCGGCGCCGAACAATGAAGAATATCTGCAGGCCTCGACCAATTTGCCGCTGATCGACGTCAACGGCAACTGGACGCTGTTCGAGCGCCGCGTCAACGCGATCGAGGCGTCGTATTTGCGCGCGCCCCAGGGCCTGTCGTCGCAGAAGCTGACGACGCGCGACGGCCAGCTCAATTTCATCAAGAACAATCCGAAGGGCGCCGAATTCACCGCGTCGGCCTCGATGCCCGACGGCAAGAACGGCTCGATCGAGATCAAGGCGGCGTGGCGTGTGCTCGATCCCAGCAAGGACGACGTCTCGAAATATTATACGCAGAACATCCTGCTCGCGGTCTCCGGCGATCTCGTCAGCAACGGCCAGCCGTTCTGCCGCAGCGAGAAGGTTGGCCTGGTCGGGATGCACATCCTGCAGCGCAACCCGTTCGTCGAGAAGAACAAGGCGCTGCGGCCGCAATGGATCTGGGCGACCTTCGAGCACGTCAACAACGCGCCGCAGGCGCAGACGCCGTGCAACGTCTCCAACGGCTGCGGCGATGCCAAGAGCCCGACCTACTGGATCAACCAGCCGAGCTGCGGGCCGGCGGCGAGCGCGCCCGGCGCGCATTACTCGTACTACGATCCGGCGCAGTCGGGCCTCGGCACCAACATCGCGCCGCAGAACCTGCTCGGCACCAAGACGCGCTTCCCGTGGAATCCCCGGCCGCCTTACGCGCAGGGCGGCACCAGCAAGGCCACCGCGCTGCCGCAGGCGGTGCGCTGCTGGCAGATCTATCCGACCACCACCAATCTGAACGAGCAGTGGCGGATGGCGCTGGCCTCGACGAAGAGCGTGTTTCAGAACTACATGCTGATCGGCACGCAATGGGGAGGCCAGCTCGAACCGCCGACGCCGCCGAATCCGGTGCCATCAAACGCAGTGCCGGGCATGCTCTCGAACATCACGCTCGAGACCTACATCCAGAACTACACCGGCAGCGATCCGAGCCTGCCGGGTCCGGGCTCGTGCATCAGCTGCCACAACTTCGCGACGCTGGTCGACGGCAAGACGTCGGCCAATTTCAGCTTCCTGCCGGGCCTGGTCGACCCGGTCGCCACGCGCGCCAAGATCAAGACCGCGCGGTGAGGGCGGTCACCTGACGCGAGCGGCAAGTCCGAGCGCAGTGGCGGACGCTAGCCCGCCTTGCGCCATTGCGGCACCGGATCGAGCGGCGTGCGATACAGCTCGCTGCGATCGGCGTCGGTGACGCGGACCGCGCAGCCGCGCGCCTTCAGCTCCGGCTTGACCTGCGACAGCTCGCAGGCGAGCTGGTCGGCGCGATCGGAGGCCACGAGAAGGTTTTCGAGGATGATGGTTCCCTGATCACGGAACTCGTCTCCCACCACAAGATCGAAGGTGTAGTACGGCATTCCGATGTCTCCTTCGGTATGCAGCACAGGGTAACACTGAGTCGCGTGTTTCCTGCGTGCGTTGCGCTTGTTCGTCGAGCGATCGGCGCAAAACCATGTGCAGAACATCACGCTTGATCAGCAACCGAGCAGATGCGCGGCACAATGATGGAGTCCGTGTGACCCAGCTCACCGCCATGGCGTTAAGATTTGATTAAAAGTCTCACGGCAAGCTTGAGCCAGGCTGGAATTGCGGCGGAACCGGACTGTTCGAGCCGGCAGCTGCAGGAGAGGGCCGGTGGCGTAACGCCCGCCGGCCTTTTCTCGTTGAGGGCGCCGCCGCGCCGCCTTCGACTTTAGTCGCGCAGCGCGGCCTGATGCCGGGCGCGCCATTTCGGGCCGGGGCCGCGCATGTAATGCAATTCGGGGCGATAGGGGTGCGAGACGCCTTCGATCAGCGCCAGACCGCGCGCGACCAGGGCGGCGAGGCGGCGGCGCAGCGATCGCAGGGTGAGTTCCATCGTGTGCATGGCGCCCTCTCAGTGCATCTGGCCGAGGACGTCGACGAACGGCAGATCGAAGATCTCGTCGCCGAGATCGTCGGTGACGTGCAGCACCCAGTTCCGCCAGTCCTCCACGCTCGGCGTCATCAGATAGCTGCGCACCAGGCATTCCGCATGCTCGCGCGCTTCGCCGAGGTTCATCGCGGCGCCGGCGCGATCCAGAATCACGTGCTTGTCGTCGGAGCAGTGGAAGTAGACTGCGGGCATTTCCGGATTCCCATTCCCATGGCGAGTCTCATCTCGCACCCTGTGATAGCAGTCGGGATCGTTTCGGAGAATCCGGATGATCCCCCATCGGGAAACTACGGGAATTGCTGACGATTTGAATCACGCGGCCGTGATCAGCGAGGTCAGAAGACCGCTTCGCCCACGTTAACCTCGCTGCGCGGGCCGAGCACGATGACGTTGCCCGCGGCGTCCTTGGCGCCGAGAATCAAAAGTTCCGAGATGAAGCCCGCGATGTTCTTGGCGCCGAAATTGCAGACGCACACCACCAGCGAGCCGAGCAGCGCCGCCGGTTCATAATTGGTGATCTGCGCGCTCGACCACATGATTCGCTCCGCGCCGACGTCGACGCCGACCTTGTAAGAGGGGTTGCGGGCGCGCGGAAACGGCTGCACCTCGACGACCTTTCCGATTCGGATATCGAGTCGAGCGAAGTCATCGTAGCTGGCTTGCGGCTTCAGGGGAGACATTATCGCTCACCGCTCCTGGAAGGCGAGGCGGACGCCGAGCGCGATGTAGATGGTGCCGACCACGCGGCCCTGCCAGCGCCCGATGCTCTTGTTGCGCCGGATCCACGGGCTGATCTGGCCGGCCGCGAGCGCCAGCAGCGAGGTGTAGGCCGCGCTCATCGCGACGAAGATCAGGCCGAGGGTGGCGAACTGCGCGACCGCGGAGCCGTGACCGGGATGCACGAACTGCGGCAGGAAGGCGAGGAAGAACAGCGCGGTCTTCGGGTTGAGCATTTCGGCCCAGATCGCCTGGCGGAACGCGCGCTGCGCATCGACCGGCTGCGACGCCGGCAGATGCAGGTCGTCGTTCCTCTCGAACAGCGCGCGGATGCCGAGCACGATCAGATAGATCACGCCGGCATACTTCACGATCGAGAACGCCAGCGCCGAGGTCATCAGCACCGCCGACAGGCCGAACGTCGCCATCGCGGTGTGGACGAGATCGCCGAGCGCAATGCCGAAGCCGGTGGCGACGCCGACCCGCGGGCCGCCGGTCACGGAGCGCGCCAGCACCAGCAGCACGGCCGGGCCGGGGATCAGGAACAGGCCGAGCACGACGGCCGCGTAGGTGAGAAGGGTGGTGAGGTCGATCATCAGACGGGTCCCGGATGGTGAGGTGCGGCAATGGCGACGGCCGCAAAGCGGTGCTTCGGATCAAGCATCACGTCCGCGCTCGCGACAATGCGCATTTCCTCGGTGCCTCGCTGCGCCGTGCGCTCGAGCACGCCGTGGATCGCGGATGCCGCATCGCTCAGCGCATCCGGCGTTGCCGCGCCGCGCACGCGGGCCGACGCGAACAGCGCCGCGAACAGGTCGCCGGTGCCGGACGGGCTGATCGGCACACGCGGCGTGCGCACGCGCCAGCCGCCGTTGCGTTCGATCGCCAGCGTCTCGATCTCGCCGTCGGGCGTATCGGCGAGCTCGGCGCTGGTGACGACGATGGTCAAGGGGCCGCGGGCCATCACGGCACCGGCCTGCGCGATCACGGCATCGGCCGTGGTCACGCGCGCGCCGCAGAGAAATTCGAACTCGAAATGATTGGGCGTGATGATGTCGGCGAGCGGGCACAGGGTGTCGCGCACCAGCGGCGGGATGTCCGGGCGGACGAACATGCCGCGGTCGCGATCGCCGAGCACGGGATCGCAGCAATACAGCAGCGCAGGGTTTTGCGCCTTGGCGCGGGCGACGAACTCGGCGACCTCGTGGGCGATGTCGGCCGAGCCGAGATAGCCCGACAGGATCATGGTCGCGCCCGCGATCGCGCCGCGCTCCTCGATGCCTTGCAGGAGGTCCGCGACCAGCTGCACGTCGAGCACCCGGCCGCGGATGGTCGGATAGCCCGGCCGGTTGCTGAGCAGCGTGGTCGGCACCGAGATGACGTCGATGCCGGCGAGCTGGATCGGAAACACCGCGGCGCTGTTGCCGACATGGCCCCAGGCCACCTGCGACTGAATGGAGATCACGCTCATCGCTTGCGCGTCACCCGAACAGCGCGGCATAGATCACGTAGAACCAGCCCAAAATGCCGTGGATGATCGCCCACAGGATCGAGTGGTTCTTGGTGTAGGAGATCGCGATCGCCAGCGCCGAGCCGAACCCCACGCCATATTTCGCGCCCTCGACGCGAACCCCGTAATGCCGATTGCCGTTCATGATGTTCCTTCCGTCGCGCGAGGTGGGGAAGGGTAACTGCCACCTGCTGTCAATTCAACGGTGGAATGGCAGGCCACATTCAGTCGTCGTCCCGGCGAAAGGCGGGACGACGGTGGAGAGACTGTGCGCACAATCCTATCACCGTCACCCTGAGGTGGCCGCTTCTTCAGCGGCCCTCGAAGGGTCGACGGCCCGGCTAGTGGCCGATTCATCCTTCGAGGCTCGCCGAAGAGGCTCGCACCTCAGGATGACGGGTTTGTCAGCGGTATTCGATACGCGCAATTGATTTGCCCGCGGGCTTCCGCCGGGTCGGCATTCATGCGACATTTGCCGCATGAGTGAAGCGGAGACCCTGTTTGCTGTGCTACGTCAGTCGGCCGACGAGGCGGTCGTCGACATGCTCGAGCGCATGGTGCGGGATGCACCGGACCTTGCGCTGAACCGGATGAACCCGCTCGACCTTGCGGCCAGCAGCGGTCTGGCCGAGGAGCAGGTGATCGCCGGGCTGCTGCATGCGGTGTCGCTCGGCATGCTCGAGATGACCTGGGCCGTGATGTGCCCGAGCTGCGCCGGGGTGCTGTCCGCCAACAAGAGCCTGAAGACCCTGACCAGCGCGCAATACAATTGCGGATTCTGCGCCGTGGGGTACGAGACGACGCTCGACAATCTAGTCGAGGTCACCTTCACGGTCAGCCCGCGGCTGCGCAAGATCGCAGCGCATAATCCCGACGAATTGTCGGTGGCCGAGTACTACCGCCAGATCTTCTGGAGTTCGGCGATCGATCTGCCCGACGATCTTGAGCAGCCGCTGCGCGAGGCCACGCTCGAAACCGTCGATCTGCCGGCGGGGGAACGCGCGATCCTGTCCATGAACGTGCCGGCGGGCACGCTGATCGTGTTCGATCCGGTGACGCATGCGGCGCAATTCCTCGACGTCAGGGGCGAGGAGGCGCGCGAGCGGCAGAATCTCACCGTTGTCTTCAACAAGATCCAGGTGCCGGTCGACACCACCGTGCTGCGTCCCGGGCCGCTGCGGCTGACTTTGGAAAACCGCACCGACGCCCGCGTGCTGCCGGCGGTGTGGGTGGCGAGCCAGGCGCTCGACGATCTCCTGGGGCGGCGCAAGCCGTATTTGACCGCAAAGCGCCTGCTCACCAACCAGACCTTTCGCGACCTCTACCGCACCGAGACGCTGGCGATCGGCCAGCGCCTCAAGATCCTGAGCCTGACCTTCCTGTTCAGCGACCTCAAGGATTCCACCGCGCTGTATGATCGCGTCGGCGACCTCGTCGCCTTCGATCTCGTCAACGAGCATTTCCGCCTGCTGCAGGAGATCATCGCGGCGGAGCGGGGCGCGGTGGTGAAAACCATCGGCGACGCCGTGATGGCGACCTTCGAGACCCCGGACCGGGCGATCGCCGCCGCGATCCGCATGCAGGAGGCGATGAGCGATCTCGGCGCCGAGCGGCAGCATCAAAGCCTGCGCCTGAAGATGGGCATTCATGAAGGATCGTGCCTTGCCGTCACCCTCAACGGCCAGCAGGATTATTTCGGCCAGACCGTGAACATCGCTTCGCGGGTCCAGGGACTAGCCGCCTCGCGCTCGATCGTGGTGACGGAGGCGGTGCTGGAGAACGCCGAGACGCGGGCCCTGCTCGAGGCCAACGGCTTGCGGCCGACGCAGAAAACCGTGACCTTGAGCGGCATCGCCGACAAGGTGTCGGTGTACGAGATCACCTGAACGCATCGCCGCTCGTCATGCACATCCTCCGTCCCCAGTTCCGGATCGAACAGCAGCGCGCGCTGGAGTTTGCCGCCGCGCGTGGCTTTGGCGTCATCGTCGCCGCGGACGCGAACGGGCCGCGCGCATCCCACGTGCCGTTCGTGATCGAACAGCGCGATGGCGGCGTCACCGTGCAAGTGCACTTCACGGCGAAGAACCCGCTGGTCGAGCTCGCCGACGGCAAACGGCGCTTCCTGCTGATCGTCTCCGGCGACGACGCCTACGTCTCCAACGACTGGTACGCCTCGCGCGACAACGTCTCGACCTGGCTCTACGAGGCGGTGCATCTGTCCGGCGTCGCGCATCTGCGTGCGACCGGCGACAACCGCGGCCACGGCGATGCGCTGCTTGCGGCCGCCGAGGCGCGGCTGCCGAAGCAGCCCTGGGATCTCGCGCAGATGGAGCCGACAAAGCGCGAAACGATGCTGGCGGCGATCCGGGTGATCGATCTCGTCGTCGACGAGATCGAGGGCCAGTCAAAGCTCAATCAGCACAAGAGCGATGCCGACCATGTCGCGGTCGCCAACCAGTTGGCGCGCGCGACGGAGACGGGGAGCCGCCGGCTTGCCGAGAAGATGCGGGCGCTGCGGCCGGAGCTCGACTACGATGACGTAGAAAGCGTAGGGCGGGTTAGCCAACGGGTCCGCCCGTAGGGCGGCCCGATGACAGGCTCCGCGTAATCCGCCACTTCGCGAACCCGACCGTGGATCAGCCGTCATTGCGAGGCGCGAAGCGACGAAGCAATCCATCGCTCCGCAGATGCGGGACGACGGATTGCTTCGCGGAGCCTGTCATCGGGCGGCCCTTCGGGCCGACCCGTTGGCTCGCAATGACGTGGATGGTGCCTGCACGATCGGCCGCGTAGATGGGGTAACGGGCCCGCGGTCCTCCCTTCCAAGCAAGCCGCGCTAGCTACGGCGCTGTTTTGATGCGCGCGTCGCGCGGCTTGCTTGGAAGGGAGGCGGTCGTCCCTCACATTGATGGTGTAACGGAGTCGGGGCTTGAGCCCGCTCCAAGCATCGAGGAGAGACGACCATGGACCATTATGCCGGAATCGACGTGTCATTGGAATGCTCCAGCGTGTGCGTTGTCGATGCGAACGGCAAGATCGTTCGCGAGGCCAAGGTGGCGAGCGAGCCGGAGGCGCTGATCGACTGGTTCCGCTCGCTCGGGTTCGATCTGGCCAGGATCGGACTTGAAGCCGGACCGCTGTCGCAATGGCTCTATGCGGCGATGAAGAAGGCCTGTCTGGCGGTCGAGCTTCTGGAGACGCGCCATGTGAGCGACGCGTTCAAGGCGATGCCGGTGAAGTCTGACCGCAACGATGCCCGCAATATCGCACAATTGATCCGGCTCGGCTGGTTCCGGCCGGTCCACTGCAAGTCGATGAGCGCGCAGGAGACCCGCGCAATGCTGACGGCGCGCAAGCTGGTCCAGAACAAGCTCCAGGACGTCGAGAACAGCCTGCGCGGGATCTTGCGTGGCTTCGGCTTGAAGGTCGGCAAGACAACCAAGCGCAGCTTTGCGCCACGGATCCGCGAGCTGGTGACCGGCCATCCGGCGCTCGAGACGATCGCCGAGGCGCTGCTCGCGGCCCACACGGTGCTGGTGCGCGAGTTCAACGGATTTGAGAAGCGGGTGCGGGCGATGTCGCGGTTGGATGCCAAGGCCAGGCTGCTGATGTCGACGCCGGGCGTAGGACCGGTCACCTCGCTGACCTATGCCAGCGCCATCGACGACACCTCCCGCTTCATTTCGTCGAAGCGGGCGGGGCCGCTGTTCGGGCTGACGCCGAAGAAGTATCAGTCGGGCGAGACCGACTATTCCGGCCGCATCAGCAAAAACGGCGACGCCGCGGTGCGCGAGGCGCTCTATGAGGCCGCCCACAGCATCCTGAGCAAGCCGATCAAGGGCTGCGCGCAGCTCAAGAGCTGGGCGATGCGGATCGCCCGCCGCGCCGGCATCAGCAAGGCCAAGGTGGCGCTGGCGCGCAAGCTCGCCGTGATCATGCTGCGCATGCTCAAGGACAACGTCCCCTTCAACGCGACTGCCAAGGCAACCGCCATGGCGGCTTAAAACAGGAGCAAACAAGTTTTCGGGCGGGTCACCACACCAGCCTTCCCGAAGCGAAGTCCCTTCGCCGGGACGATGGATCAGGTCAGGCCGTCATCCGGGTTGTCGACGCATCCCACGATGCGATCACGCTTCCGTAGATTGGCCGACCTGCTCCTCTTAGAACCCCATCAGGCGACGGCCACCGCGCCGATCCCGTACAGAAGCAGGTTCCCGGCGAGCGGATGATGCAAAAAGGGATTGACTAACCAAGGCCCGTTACAGAAGCCCGGATGGAGCGGAGCGCAATCCGGGGACGGTGTCTCCGCGGAGGCTGTCCCGGATTTCGCTTCGCTGCATCCGGGCTACGAATTGGTGCCGTGTCGTCACCGATGGCGGATTACTTCGCGAACCCGACCGTGGATAATCCGTCATTGCGAGGCGCGAAGCGACGAAGCAATCCATCGCTCCGCAGATGCGGGACCATGGATTGCTTCGCGGAGCCTGTCATCGGGCGGCCCTTCGGGCCGACCCGTTGGCTCGCAATGACGTGGATGGGTGCTTGCCTGCACGATCGGCCGCGTAGCCCGGATGGAGCGGAGCGCAATCCGGGGACGGTCTCCGCGGAGAGGCTGTCCCGGATTTCGCTTCGCTGCATCCGGGCTACGAATTGGCGCAAACGTCTTGTTAAGAATCGATTCGTGCCGATTTCTTCGATTCCGATTCGTTCTTTGCGAACAAAATGGAGTCAGAGGCAGAACAAGGCGGCATTGCGGCCTGCTTCTCGATTTCTCACGAGACATCACAAACAGTTTGATCGGGACCGTCGGCCCGGCCGCGTCGGAATAAAGCGCGGCGCGGGCCGTCATGACCGGTGCACGAACTGAATTCAGCAGAGGCAAGGTGCCTCGATCGTGCTGAAGCCACCAAAGGAGAAGTTCGATGACGTCGGTCAAGTGCCTGTCCGCGGGATTGCTCGCGATCGTTATGCTCACTGCGTCAGCCGCGGCGCAGGCGATGCCCGCATCCGGGCGACACGAGATGGTGACGAGCAGGGTGAGCGTATCCCAGCCCGGGCAATGGACAGACAGCTATGCCTTGACCCGGCCGCTGTTCTCCGTCGGATCCCATGCGTCGCCTCAGAATATGCCCGGCGGTGTTTGCGACCAGGGCGACGATCCCATGATCTGCTGAGCCTTGCGCAGTGACGCTGCCGAATTGGCCGCGACGCGCGCGCTATCGCTGACATCGTCATCGGACGCGCGATCGCGCGGCCCGATGATGATGCAAGCATGGAGCGAAGCGTAATCCGGGGACAGTGTCTCTGCGGAGATGCTCCCGGATTTCGCTTCGCTGCATCCGGGCTACAAGTTTGCGCAAACCCCTTGTTAAGAAACGCCTCGCGCCGATTTGTTCGATTCCGATTCGTTCCTTGCGAACAAAATGGAGTCGGATGGAGAACGAAGCTGTGACGTCAGCGCGGCGGGAACCGTCACCAAATCGCCGCAACTGCCGAAGTTTCGTGCGGTTTCGTGCTTTCCAATTTCGGAACCGGGTGCCCCTGCCGCTCGTTCTATTGCGGGATGATTGTTCAACCGTTCGACAGGAGTGCACCATGCGAAAAGTCATTGTTCCGATCATCGCGGCCCTCGCGCTCGGCGCAGCGACGCCGGCGATGGCCTACGATTCCGGTAGCCAGATTTCGATGCAGGCTGCGCTCGACGTCGCAACCGATCTCGGCATCGTGACGGTCTCCGAGACCCAGTTCCTCGGCGACGAGTGGGAGATCGAAGGCCGCGATGGCGCCGGCCGCTGGATGAAGGTCGACGTCGACGCGCGCAGCGGCGCGGTGCGCAACCTGGAGCGTGGCTGGTAGTCATTACACCGCGTGATCTGACCCCGCCGACGTGATGTAGTCGCGCGTAGTAGTGCGTAGCCCGCATGAGCGGAGCGACATGCGGGAAAACCCCGGATGTCGCTTCACTCATCCGGGCTACGATTTTGTGCTATGCCTCTTGCATGGCAAAGAAGGCAAGGAAGCTGACATCGCGGCGATCGATCCTGGTGATCGACATCGGCGGGACCCACGTCAAGGTCATGACCGACCGGGAGCGCGTCAGGCGCGAGTTCGAATCCGGTCCCCGCCTCTCGGCCAAAGAAATGGTGCGCAAGGTCAAGGCGCTGACCAAGGACTGGTCCTATGACGTCATCTCGATCGGCTATCCCGGGCCGGTTGTGAACAACCGGCCGCTGCGGGAGCCCTACAATCTCGGCCGCGGCTGGGCCGGCTTCAACTTCCAGAAGGCGTTCGCGCGCCCGACCAAAGTCGTCAACGATGCCCTGATGCAGGCGATCGGCAGCTATCAGGGCGGCCGGATGCTGTTCCTTGGCCTCGGCACGGGCCTCGGCTCGGCGATGATCGTGGACGGCACCTTCGAGCCGATGGAGCTCGGGCATCTGCCGTACCGCCACGGAAAGACCTTCGAGGACTATGTCGGCGCGGCGGGCCTGCAACGCCGCGGCAAGAAGAAGTGGCGCAAGACCGTCGACGACGTCATCGCGCTGCTCGCCGCCGCGCTGGAGCCCGACTACGTCGTGCTCGGCGGCGGCAATGCCGAGCACGTCGATCACCCGCCGCGCAATGTGCGGTTCGGCGACAACGCCAATGCGTTCGAGGGCGGATTCCGGCTGTGGAGGAAGGGGCGAGGCAAATCGTCCCGTGTGCACCGAAATCACGCAGCGCGGCCTTAGCGGATTTCACAGGGATGGATTACCCTTCGACGGACGATTCCGGCAATCGCCGCCCGTTCGGCGTGTCCGCAAGTCAAGGAGACCGGCCATGACAAAACCGTTTCCATCCAGAACCCACATCGGCAATCACACGCTGCATCCGGAAACGCTGATGCTGAACTACGGCTATGATCCGCAGCTGTCGGAGGGCGCGGTCAAACCGCCGGTGTTTCTGACCTCGACCTTCGTGTTTCGCACCGCCGAGGACGGCAAGGACTTTTTCGACTTTGTCGCCGGCCGGCGCGAGCCGCCGGAGGGGATGGGCGCGGGGCTGGTCTATTCGCGTTTCAACCATCCGAACAGCGAGATCGTCGAGGATCGGCTGGCGATCTATGAGCGCACCGAGAGCTGCGCGCTGTTCTCGTCGGGCATGGCGGCGATCTCGACCACGGTGCTGGCGTTCGCGCGGCCGGGCGACGTGATCCTGCATTCGCAACCGCTCTATGGCGGCACCGAGACGCTGTTCACCAAGACGCTGGCCGGGCTCTCGATCGGCGCGGTGGGTTTTGCCGACGGCCTCGACGAGGCGACCGTCCGCGCTGCGGCGGAAGAGGCGATGAAGAAAGGGCGGGTGTCGATGATCTTCATCGAGACGCCGGCCAATCCGACCAACGGTCTGGTCGACGTCGCGCTGACGCGGCGGATCGCCGACATGATCGGCAAGGCGCAGGGCCATACGCCTGTCATCGCCTGCGACAACACGCTGCTCGGGCCGGTGTTTCAGCGGCCGATCGAGCATGGCGCCGATCTGTCGCTGTATTCGCTGACAAAATATGTCGGCGGCCATTCCGACCTGATCGCAGGCGCGGCGCTCGGCTCCAAGGCGCTGATGAAGGACGTCAAGGCGCTGCGCGGCGCCATCGGCACCCAGCTCGACCCGCATTCCTGCTGGATGATCAGCCGCTCGCTGGAAACGCTCAGCCTGCGCATGGAGAAGGCCGACCGCAACGCGCGCCTGGTCGCCGACTATCTGCGCGACCATCCCAAGGTCGCCGCCGTGCATTATCTCGGTCACCACGACGCCGGCTCGCCCGCGGGCCAGGTGTTCGCCAGCCAGTGCTCCGGCGCCGGCTCGACCTTCTCGTTCGACATCGCCGGCGGGCAGGCTGCCGCGGAAAAATTCCTCAACAGCCTGCAGATCTTCAAGCTCGCGGTCAGCCTCGGTGGCACTGAATCGCTGGCGAGCCTGCCGGCCACCATGACCCATTCCGGCGTGCCGGCCGCGATCCGCCACAGGATCGGCGTGCTCGATTCGACCATCCGCCTCTCGATCGGCATCGAGCATCCCTCCGACCTGATCGCCGACATCGCCCAGGCGCTGAACGCGGCGTGAGCAACGGACTCCGCTTCACCTCGCCCCGCGTGCGGGGAGAGGTCGGATTGCGAAGCAATCCGGGTGAGGGGGAGTCTCCGCAAACTCGCTGCACAAACTCGGCTAGCGGAACGACGCGAGGATCTCGAGCAGCCGCTCGCGGTTGTCCTTGCCGATCTTCTCGATGACATGCCGCTCGTGCTCGGCGGCGAGCAGCTTGAACTGGCGCAGCGATGCCTCGCCTGACGCGGTGAGATGCAGGGCATGGCTGCGCCGGTCGACCTTGGACGCCGCGCGCTTGACCAGGTTGCGCTGCTCCAGCGCGTTCAAGAGATGGACCAGCCGCGCGCGCTCGATGCCGAGGCGCTTTGCCACCGCCATCTGGGTCAGGCCCGGATTGGCCGATATCACCGTCAGCACGGAATACTGCGTCGGCGTGATGTCGACCGCTGCGAGCGTCTTGATGAAGTCCTGGAAGATCCAGAGCTGAAAGCGCCGCACCGCGTATCCGACGTGCAAGGCGAGGCCGTCGAGGCCGACATCGGCGCTCGCATCGATATCCTGGGCCTCGGCCTTCGGCTTTCGCTTCCCCGATGCGGCAGACTTCGCTTCGGACTTCGCTTCGGCCTTGGCGGCGCGCGCTGGCACGGCGATCTCTCCGGTTCGATCCTCGCGCCGGACGGCGCATCAATTGTTGTTGAATGCAACAATAATACGATTGGATCGAAAGCCAAACGATTCCGCGTCGCCCCACGGGTGCCCGAACCGGCCGCGGCACGGGGGGCGTGCAGGGCGGTCATTGACGCGGTGCGACGCGACGCACATATGGTGGTTCGCCGGTGCACCTGACCGGCGAGGACCACGCCATGCCCCCAGACATCGATCCCGCCACCGCGCTGACCGAAAGCGACGTCGTGCGCTGGCTGACCACCGAGACGCGCGACCAGCGCTTCATCGACAATCTGTTCGCCGAGCTGTGCCTGCGGCTGCAGCGCGCGGGCATTCCGCTGAAGCGGGCGTCGCTGCATCTGTTGATCCAGCACCCGCAATGGCTCGGCGCCCGGATCCTGTGGATCAACGGCGCGCAGGAGGCGACGATCACGCGGGTCGATTACGACGTCACGCAGCGCCCCGAATTTATCGGCAGCCCGGTCGAGGAGATCCAGGGCGGCGTCACCGAGATCCGCGAGCGGCTGGCGGACGGTCCGGAGAAGGGCCGCAAGCATGGCGTCTACGACGAGCTGCGGGCGCAGGGGCTGACCGACTATGTGGCGTGGCCGATGCTCCATACGCTCGGCAAGAAGCATATGGTGGCGTTCTCGACCGACCGGGTCGGCGGCTTCGACGACGCGCATATCGCAACGCTGCAGCGCCTGCTGCCGCTGCTCGCGCTGGTCAGCGAAATCCGCATGAAGAACCGGCTGGCGCGCACGCTGCTGGAAACCTATGTCGGCGCCCACGCCGGCGAAATGATTTTGGCCGGCGCCACAAGGCGCGGCAGCGGCGCAACCGTGCGCGCCGCCATCCTGATCTGCGACCTGCGCGATTTCACCCGAATCTCGGACTCCTGGCCGCGCGACGACGTGATCGACCTGCTCAACGACTACTTTGACGCGATGTCGGAGCCGATTGCGCGGCACGGCGGCGAGATCCTCAAATTCATGGGCGACGGCCTGCTCGCGATCTTTCCGCTCGACGAGCCAAAGGCCTGCGCCAATTTGCTGCGCGCCGTGACCGAGGCGCGCCAGGCGATGGCGGCGCTGAACGAGAAGCGCACTGCCGGCAGCGCGCCGCTGCGCTACGGCATCGGCGTCCACGTCGGCGACGTCATGTACGGCAATATCGGATCGAAGGCCCGGCTCGACTTCACCGTGATCGGTCCCGCCGTCAACATGGCCTCGCGGCTCGAGGCCCTGACAAAACAGCTCGGCAAGCCGGTGCTGCTGTCGCGCGAATTCGCCGACCTCGTCGCCAGCGAGTTCAAGCTCGAACATGTCGGCGAGCATTCGGTGCGCGGCTTTGCCGAGCCGATCGAGCTGTTCGCCTATCACGGGTGAGGGCCACGCTATTGCCTTCGGCCGTCATTGCGAGGAGCGTTGGCGACGAAGCAATCCATCCCTCCGCGTACGCGGTCAAATGGATTGCTTCGCTTCGCTCGCAATGACGGGGATAATGCCGACCGACCGTCTAATCCGCCCTACACGATCCCGCCGGCCTTCGCGATCAACTCGAACGAGCGCAGCCGCTTCTGGTGATCGTAGACATCCGACACGATCATCAGCTCGTCGGCGCCGGTCTCGGCGACCAGTGCGTCGATGCCGGCGCGCACCGTCTCGGGCGAGCCGACGATGGAGCGGGTCAGCATCCGCATCGCCTGCGCCTTTTCCGACGGCGACCAGTAGCTCTCGATGTCGTCGATCGGCGGCTGGCTCAGGCCGCGCGCGCCGCGAAAGATGTTGGTGAACGACATCTGCTGCGTGGTCGCGAGGCGCCGTGCCTCGTCGTCGGTCTCGGCGGCGATGATGTTGACGCCGACCATGGTGTAGGGCCGGTCGAGCTGCTCCGACGGCTTGAAACGCGCACGGTAAATCTGCAGCGCCTGGATCAGAAGTTCAGGCGCGAAATGCGAGGCGAAGGCGTAGGGCAGGCCGAGCTCGCCGGCCAGCATCGCGCCAAAATTGCTCGATCCCAAAATCCACAGCGGCACGTCGGTGCCTGCGGCCGGCACCGCCTGGATGCGCTGGTTGGGACCGGCCTCGGCCAGGAAGGCCTGCACCTCGAGCACGTCCTGCGGAAAATTCTCGGCGGCCTCCGGCGTGCGGCGTAGCGCCCGCAGCGTCAGCTGATCCGTTCCCGGCGCGCGGCCGAGCCCGAGGTCGATCCGATCCGGAAACAGCCGCGCCAGCGTGCCGAACTGCTCGGCAATCACGTAGGGCGCGTGGTTCGGCAGCATGATGCCGCCGGCGCCGACCCGGATGGTCTTGGTCCCCGCCGCGATATGCCCGATCACCACCGACGTCGCGGCGCTGGCGATGCCCGCCATGTTGTGGTGCTCCGCCACCCAGATGCGGCGATAGCCCCAGGCCTCGGCATGAACCGCGACATCGCGCGCATTGTACAGCGCGCCCCGCGCATCGGTGTCCTGGGTGACGCGGACGAGATCGAGAATGGACAGTGCCGCCACGAAAACTCCCGAACGAAGAGTGCATGAAGGACCCCGCCAGCGGTCGGCTGTGTCCAGGCTGATCCGAAGCGGCAGGTTTGGCCGGTCGGCCCGTCCCATATGGATATGCTGCCGATGCGGGTCAATCCGCGGCTACGACAAGGCCATGGACCGCCGCCGACATGTGTGCCACCACGGCGCGGTCGAGGCAGCGAGCCAAGCGGAGAGGGATGAGCCCCTATGCGATTGCGGTGTGGCCATGATCGCTGACGGACCTCAGGCGGCTGTTGTCAGCGCGTGGCGATCGCCGGGCGACGTCTTTGCCTGCCTGAGGGGCGAGTGGAAGCTGCTGCGCCGTCTCGACGGCCGCGGCTGGATGCAGGGCACCGCCACCTTCAGCGACGGCGTTGACGGAAACCTCGCCTATCACGAGCGCGGACGTATCAAGCTCGACGCGCAGGAGTTCGAGGCCGAGCGCAAATACGTGTTCGCGGCAAGGCCAGCCGGCTTCGCCGTCTATTTCGCCGAAATCCCGCTGCGGCTGTTTCACGAGGTCAAGCTGACGCGCGCGGACGGCACGCTCAGCGGGCAGTCGACGCACCTCTGCGCCGCCGATCTCTACCGCAGCCGCTATGCGTTCTTGCCGGATGGACGATTCACGATCGACCACGAGGTGTCGGGACCGAAGAAAAGCTATTTGCTATCGACGATGTTTGCACGATGAGCATCGGCTCGCGGCTTAACGGCCGCTTGCGGCCGCATTGAGCGGCGCGCCGCCGACCGAGATCGGGCCCGACGGCTTCGGCGCGCGAACCGACGGGCGTCTCGGCTTCGGAGCAGCATGTGGCGCCGGCGCAGCAGCTGGCGCTTCAGCCACGGCCGGCGGCGGCGCTGGTGCGGGAGGCGGAGCGGGGCGCTCCAGCGCGTCGACCTTCGCGGTCAGCGCGGCCAGTTGGTCGGCGACGGTCTTCAACTGCTCCTGCTGCGCGGCGACCGATTTGCCGAGCGCGGCCAAATCATCCTCGACCTTCTGATGGGCGGCGAGCAGGTCCGGCAGCGCCTCCTTGTCGGCTGCGGCCACCTTTTCGCCGGAGAACGAGTTGCTCAAGGCGGGAACCAGCGGCTCGATCTGCGGCCAGGCGTAGACGCCGCCCGCGCCTGCGACCATCAGGATCACGATCAGGAGAAGCCATGGCCAGCGGCGGCGGGTGGCGGTAATGGAGCTGGACGGCGCGGCGCTGTGCCACGCCTGATCGGAATCGCTGTTCATCAACCTTTCGTAGTCCGCCTTGGCGGGCGTTGCAAATCGGGGCTGGCATGCCCCTTCGTCCGGAGACCCCTTGGCGCCGCCGCAAACCTCCCAAATCCTGGCCGACCTCGTTGCGAAAGCGCCTGACGGTCCCGTCGACCTCGAATGGCTTCTCGGCAATCTCGACAAGCGTTCGTTCGGGCTTCTCCTGCTGTTGCTCGGCCTCTTGGTGATCATCCCCGGCATCGCAACCATCGCGACGCTGGCGCTGCTGTTCCCGGCGGTCGAGATGATGCTCGGCCGCAGGGCGCCGTCGTTTCCACGCGTCATCTCCAAGCGGCAGTTCGACTTCAAGCGCTTCAAGCGATTCACCATCGCGGTCAGCCCGATGCTGCAGGCGATCGAGCGCATCAGCCGGCCGCGGTGGGATGCCCGTCACGACGTGATCGATCGCCTCGTCGGCCTCGTCGTCTTTCTGCTGGCGTTTTCGGCCGGCTGGCCGCTGCCGCTGGTCAACGTCATTCCGGGCATGGTGGTGGTGCTGATCGCGGTCGCCTATTTGCAGGAGGACGGTCTCTTGCTCGCGGTTGCGATGGCGGCCGCGCTGCTCTGCCTGCTCGGGCTCGGCTTCACGCTGTGGGCGTCGGCCAGCGCGGTGATGGAGTGGATGGCGCACTGAAGCGCGGCCGCATCGCCGCAAGCGTGCGACGAAGGCGGCGCCGGGTTCCGCAACGCATCGGCAAACCATTGAAATCGCGCGACGCTACTCCCGCGCGTTAACCGCGTCCTTCAGGTCCGGCCCGCGCTCCCGCTTAAGTCCTTGCCCGGAACAACCCATGGCTGTACGGTGCGCTGCGCAAGGGTTAATTTTTCGTGAATGGACCGCTGGAATGACCGCAGGTGAGGGCGTGGCGCCGGAGCAAGGCGCGGACCCGAAAATGCCACGGGGCGTGGTTGTCGAAGGCCCGCTGGTCGACGCCAAGTTCCTCGATTCCCGGATCGCGTTCGTCATCATGGTCACGGGTTCGATCGCGGCGCTGGTCTGGGCGTTCACGCAAGGCATCGGCTGGGTGGAGATTTCCGTCTTCCTCGGCACGTTCGCGCTGAGCACGGTCGGCATCGGCTTCATGCATCGCTACTTCGTCCACCGCAGTTTTCGCTGCGGTCCGGTGATGCGGACGCTGTGCGCGATGATCGCGACGATGGCGGTGCAGGGTTCGATCCTCAAATGGGTCTCCAATCATCGCCGGCACCATCTGCACGCCGACAAGCCCGGCGATGTCCACAGCCCTTACTATGACGGCGCCGGCAACCAGCATGTCAGCTTCCTCAAGGGGATGCTGCATGCGCAGGGCGGCTGGGTGTGGGACAAACAGACCACCGATCCCGAAGTCTACGCCAAGGACATTCTGGCCGACCCGATCGCGATGTTCTTCACCAGGACACGCTGGTACTGGGTCGCAGCGTCGGCGGTGCTGATCCCGGGCGCCATCGGCTACGCGTTCGGCGGCGTGCACACGATGATCGGCTGCATCTTGTTCTCCGGCCTGTTGCGCAGTTACCTCATGACCATGGCCACCTCGCTGGTCAACTCGGTCTGCCACAGCGACGGCCGCTACGGCTATCGTCGCTATGAGCTCAATGACGGCACCACCAACGAGCTGGTGACCACGTTCCTCACCTTCGGTGAAGGGCTGCACAACAACCATCACCGCTTTCCGCGCGACGCCTATTTGTCGCACGCCTGGTACGAGATCGACATCAACGGCCTGATCATTCTCGGGCTCGGCAAACTCGGGCTCGTGCACGACATTTTCCTCAGCCCCGTATCTGCTGCCGGTGCGGTCGCCGGCCAGAACCCGATCGACGTCGTTGCCGAGGACCTTGACGCGTCCGGCGTAAGGTAGCGCCGAGGATGGGTGGAGCGCGTTGCGATACCCATCATTTCCCACAAAGCAGACGGATAGGTATCGCTTCGACCGCGACAGTTTAGACCCCCGTCATTGCGAGCGAAGCGAAGCAATCCATCGCACCGCATATGCGGACCGATGGATTGCTTCGTCGCTCCAGCGCAAAATTGCGTTGCAATTTGCGCTGGGCTCCTCGCAATGACGGCGGACAACATCAAGTCCGCTACGAAGCCTTGTGACGCCGTAAGATTAGTCGCTGCCGCGGCCGCCTCGCTTAAGACATTGGTCATCTCTTTGCTTTCATTTTCACCGCGCATTCAGCAAAGAGGTCCCATGTCTGACATCACCATTCCCGGCGGAAAAATTCGTGCCTTCGTCGAGCGGATCGAGAACATCGACGGCGAACTGCAGGAACTGAACGAGCAGAAGAAGGAAGTGTTTTCCGAAGCCAAGGGCGAGGGCTTCGACGTCAAAATCCTCAAGGAGATCGTCAAGCTCCGCAAGCAAGACCAGGACGAGCGCGACGAGCGGGAAAGCCTGCTCGACCTCTACATGCGCGCGATGGAGACGGCGCCGGAGGAGAAGGCTGCGAAAGCGGCGTGAGGCTTGTACACGCTGCAGGTAGGGCGGGTTAGCGCAGCGTAACCCGCCGGTTGGACTCGGAAGTAGTGGCGGATTACGCCTTCGGCTAATCCGCCCTACGCTACGCTTGATCCGATGTACGCGAGGTGCATCAGCGATATCGCCGTCTAATCAGATCAATGGAATTGATAATTGAGTGTTAGCGTCACGGACTGGTTGGTGACCCGCTCTTGGGCGTTCAAGACGGCAGACCCGGAGGTCGACAACGTCCCGTTCTGGTTGAATACGGTGACCGTGTTGGAGATGGCGAAGTCCGCGGAACGCGCATAGGTGTAGGCAAAATCCAGGAACCAGCCGCCGGCAAAGGAATAGGTCGTACCAATTTGCGCCGCGCCGCCCCACACCCAATTTTGATTGAATACGGTGATCGGCAGGCTGGTGGCGAAAAGTTCCTCGCAACGACTGGGTGGCAAAGGGAATCCCATTGATGAAATTGGACTCCACGCCGAACAGCGCCGGACCGCCACCGGCGTATATCGTAACGTCGCCGAATGCCCGGCCGATGGTGCCGATCAGCGAAAGCTGATGCCTGAGATTGATTTCCGCTGGGCTGATCGCCAGGAACCCGGTGATGGGTCCGGAGATTCCGGCGTTCGGTCCGCTCACGACGGTGCCGGTCCCGTTCTGCGGAATGATCACGTTCTGCTTCGAGTCGATGTTTGCGTATTTGTAATTGAACTTGAGCCCCGCCACCCAGTCGCCCCCGGCAAACGGATGCATATAGCCGACCTGAACATCGGGGGCGAAACCGGACTTGTTTCGATTGAAGTCGAAAAAGGGACCACCCTCTTGCCCTTGGGCGGTCAGCACCCCCGCATCAAATACACTGATGAGGCCGGATATGTAATCTTGATCGACAAGAAATACGAATACGAGAAAGGACGTTCTCGGATAGTCTATATTGGCACTACAAAAAACGGATTCAGCAGAGTAGCGCAAAGCGCTGCGGCTTGGGCAGACGATATCTTCGCGCTGCGAGGTGTAAGGGAATTTGAAGTGCGGATCATTACGTGTCAGCCGAGACGTAATCTAATGACTTGGCGAATTTTGGAGCGTGCGTTGCTCTTGCAGTTTAGAGAGCAGTACGGAGAGATTCCTGCGGCTAATACCCAAGGGAAAAATATATCGGAGAGGGGAGAGTTTAGAGTTTTCTCACGGAATCGGATTCAACGTGTTCTGGAAGATTTGACTTAGTTGAAAAAAGGCGGCCTTTCGGCCGCCCTTTTCCTTGATGGTGCCCGGTGCTTCATCCCGGCAAACGATCTCACGAACACCCCGTCGTGCTGCCGCAAGTATCGCACTTCATGCAGGTCCCGTTCCGCACCAGCGTGAAGTTGCCGCACTCCGAGCACATCTCGCCCTCGTAGCCCTTGGCCTTGGCTTCGGCGCGGCGTTCGGCCTTGCTCGGGGCGACGGCGGCGGCGGTGCCGGGCTTGCTCCACTTCATCGCCTCGAGCTTTTCCGTCGGCGAGAGGTCGTGGCTGACTTCCTGCTTTAAGGCAACCGCGCCTTCGATGGTGTCGGAGACGCCGCGGGCGTTTGCGCCGTGCGAGGCGAGGGACGTGACGCGGTTGCCGCCGGCAGGGGCGGCATCCGAGTTCGCGCTCACCGCGGCGGAGCCGCCGCGCATGATGACGAGGTTGTCGGTGCGCGAGCGGGTCAGGCCCTTCGACAGGTACTTCGTCGCCTGCTGGGTCGGGGCCTCATCCGGCTCCTTGCCTTCCTCGACGCCCTTGCCGAGCGCGTCGAAGCCACTCTCGTTCGGATCGACATGCGCCAGGTCGAAGCGGCTCATGTAGCTGACCGCGAGCTCGCGGAAGACGTAGTCGAGGATCGAGGTCGCGTACTTGATCGAGTCGTTGCCCTGCACGGGACCCGCAGGCTCGAAGCGGGTGAAGGTGAAGGCGTCGACATACTCCTCCAGCGGCACGCCGTACTGCAGACCCAGCGAGACCGCGATGGCAAAGTTGTTGATGAAGGAGCGCAGCGCGGCGCCTTCCTTGTGCATGTCGATGAAGATCTCGCCGAGCCGGCCGTCGTCATATTCGCCGGTGCGCAAGTACACCTTGTGGCCGCCGACCACCGCCTTCTGGGTATAGCCCTTGCGTCGGTCAGGCATCTTCTCGCGCTCGCGCATCACGACGATGCGCTCGACCAGCTTCTCGACGATCTTCTCGGAAACCTGGGCGGCGCGCGCCGCCATCGGCTTCTCATAGAGCGCCTCCACCGCATCGTCCTCGTCCTCATCGTCACTGATGAGCTGCGAGTTCAGCGGCTGGCTCAGCTTCGAGCCGTCGCGGTAGAGCGCGTTGGCCTTCAGCGCCAGCTTCCACGACAACAGATAGGCGGACTTGCAGTCCTCCACCGTGGCGTCGTTCGGCATGTTGATGGTTTTCGAGATCGCGCCCGAGATGAACGGCTGCGAGGCCGCCATCATCCGGATGTGGCTCTCGACCGAAAGGTACCGCTTGCCGATCTTGCCACAGGGGTTGGCGCAGTCGAACACCGGATAGTGCTCGGCCTTCAGGTGCGGAGCGCCTTCGACCGTCATCGCGCCGCAGATGTGCACGTTGGCGGCCTCAATCTCGCGCTTGGTGAAGCCCACCGCAGCGAGCAGGTCGAAGCCAGGGGCCGCGATCGTCTCGGCGCCGATGCCGAGCTGATCGCGGATGAAGTCTTCGCCAAAGGTCCACTTGTTGAAGGCGAACTTGATGTCGAACGCGGTCGGCAGCGCCTTCTCCACCTTGGCGATGGCTTCGTCGGTAAAGCCCTTGGCCTTCAGCGTGGAAGCGTTGATGCCGGGGGCATTCGACAGCGAGCCGTGGCCGACGGCGTAGGCTTCGATCTCCGCGATCTCGCTCTCGCGATAGCCGAGCGCGCGCAGCGCGGCCGGCACCGCCTGGTTGATGATCTTGAAGTAGCCGCCGCCGGCGAGCTTCTTGAACTTCACCAGCGCGAAGTCGGGCTCGATGCCGGTGGTGTCGCAATCCATGACGAGGCCGATGGTGCCGGTCGGCGCCACCACCGTGGTCTGGGCGTTGCGAAAACCGTTCTGCTCGCCGAGCGCCAGCGCGTCGTCCCAGGCGTGCACGGCGTGGGTGACGATGTCGGCCTGCGGGCACGAGGCATGATCGAGCGGCACCGGGTTGACCGAGAGCGCCTCGTAACCACCGGCGTTGCCATGGGCGGCGCGGCGGTGGTTGCGGATCACGCGCAGCATGTGCGCGGCGTTCTTCTTGTAGCCGGGGAAGGTGCCGAGCTCGGCCGCCATCTCCGCCGAGGTCTTGTAGGCGATGCCGGTCATGACAGCAGTCAGCGCGCCGCAGAGCGAGCGGCCTTCCTTCGAGTCATAGGGCAGGCCCATGGTCATCAAGAGGCCGCCGATATTGGCGAAGCCGAGGCCGAGGGTGCGGAACTCGTAGGACAGTTCGGCGATCGCCTTCGACGGGAACTGGGCCATCATGACGGAGATTTCCAGCACGATGGTCCAGAGCCGGCAGAGGTGCTCGTAGGACTCGACGTCGAAGCGCTTGGTCGTCGTGTTGTAGAATGTCAGCAAATTGGCGGAGGCGAGGTTGCACGCCGTGTCGTCCAGGAACATGTATTCCGAGCACGGATTGGAGGCGCGGATGTCGCCGGACGCCTTGCAGGTGTGCCAGTCGTTCATCGTGGTGTTGAAGTGCAGGCCGGGATCGGCCGAGGCCCAGGCGGCGTAGCCGATCTTCTCCCAGAGGTCGCGGGCCTTCAGCGTCTTCGTCACCTTCTTGGAGGTGCGGGCGTTCAGATTCCAGTCGCCGTCGGTCTCGACCGCGCGCAGAAAATCGTCCTTCAGCGACACCGAGTTGTTGGAGTTCTGGCCGGAGACGGTTAGGTACGCCTCGGAATCCCAGTCGGTGTCGTAGGTGTCGAACGAGATGTCCTTGTAGCCCTGCTTGGCGAACTGGATGACGCGCTTGATGTAGTTGTCGGGCACGAGGTTGCGGCGCGCGAGCTTGATCTCGCGGCGCAGGGCAGGGTTCTTCTCGGCGTCGAAGCAGTCGTCGCCAGAACCTTCGCAGTTCACGCAGGCCTTCATCACGGCCTTGAGGTGCTTCTGGTTGATCTTGGAGCCGGTGACCAGCGCCGCGACCTTCTGCTCCTCCTTCACCTTCCAGTCGATATAGGTCTCGATATCGGGGTGATCGACGTCGACCACGACCATCTTGGCGGCGCGGCGGGTGGTGCCGCCGGACTTGATCGCGCCCGCAGCGCGGTCGCCGATTTTCAGGAAGCTCATCAGGCCGCTTGAGCGGCCGCCGCCGGAGAGCCGTTCGCCTTCGCCGCGCAGGCTGGAGAAGTTGGAGCCGGTGCCGGAGCCGTATTTGAACAGGCGCGCCTCGCGCACCCAGAGGTCCATGATGCCGCCCTCGTTGACGAGGTCGTCGCCGACGCCCTGGATGAAGCAGGCATGCGGCTGCGGATGCTCATAGGCCGACTTCGACTTCGTCAGCTTGCCGGTCTTCCAGTCGACGTAATAGTGGCCCTGGCCCGGGCCGTCGACGCCGTAGGCCCAATGCAGCCCGGTGTTGAACCACTGCGGCGAGTTCGGCGCGACCATCTGTTTTGCCAGCTGGAAGCGCAGCTCGTCGAAGAAGGCGAGGGCGTCTTCCTCGGAGGAGAAGTAGCCGCCCTTCCAGCCCCAATAGGTCCAGCAGCCGGCGAGGCGATCGAACACCTGCTTGGCGCTGGTTTCGCCGACGATGCGCTCGTTCTCGGGAAGCGCGCTAAGGGCCTCGGTGTCGGGCACCGAGCGCCACAGCCAGGACGGCACGGTCTCTTCCTCGACCTTCTTCAGCCGCGCGGCGACGCCGGCCTTACGAAAATACTTCTGCGCCAGCACGTCGGAGGCGACCTGCGACCAGAACTCCGGCACTTCGACATTCTCGGCCCGGAACACGACGGAACCGTCGGGATTGCGGATCTCGGATGTCGTCAGCCGGAAATTGATCCCGGCGTAGGGTGATTGTCCGCTGGTGGTGTTGCGTCGTTCGATTCGCATGGTCGAGCCCCGTCACTTCTTCTGACCGGCCCACATGTTTGCGGTGCCGGAATGATTATCCCTTGCGAAATCAGGAACACGCATTTCCACGCCTCCCGTCATTCGCAGCTCAGCCGGTGGTCTCCGGCCTGTTTCTCTCGTCGCAGGCGGGTCCGGCCTTTGGCCGGTCCTGCGGCGGCACGCCCCTCAAGCCGATCCGACCGATGTCGGGTCTTCCCGGGTCATGCATTCAACGCCCCAACGCTCCACGCGACACGTCACGCGATACGCTTTTCGGGCCGGTTTCCGGCCTCTGATCCAGGCCTGTTTCGGCCCGTTTGGCGCCCCGGACATGGTCCAAAATCAGGGCAGACACGCCCTCAACCCGCGGCCAAGAGGCCTGGCGGAGTGGTCATTTTGGAACCCTTGTGGGAGCGACCGGCGGGACCCAAACACACTCGCGCCGAACAGGCTCGAAGCTAGGCCAAGTCCGTCACGTCCGTCAAGGACTAGTACGAGTTTCTGAATCAAACACTAAATATGGTGGAGATTGGGGGATAACAGGGGGCGGTGCCGCGCCTGTGATCGGGCCAAGTATCAGTGAGTCCTCAGGGATTCCCAAGCCAAAAAATTGTCGGCTGGCTGTGGATCACGTCTTCGCCCCGCTGTTCACAGGCCAAGGAATTTTTCCCCGTGAAGGATTGCGTTCCGGGGACTCACGTAGGCCTACGGGCAAACTACGGGTCAGGCATGTCGGCGCCATGATGGCTGGGCGACAAAATCGCGGGCAAGCTGCCGCCGACTCACCTCCCTGCCGGGTCCCATGACAGATTCGAAACCGACTGCGCGACCGCGCATGGCGCCGGCCGGCCTGTTGTTCCTCGCCATCACCTCGGTGGGCTGGGGCTTCAACTGGCCCGCCACCAAATTCCTGATCGGCGAGCTGCCGCCGCTGACCTTGCGCGGCACCACCGGCGTGATCGGCGCCGCGGTGCTGGCGCTGCTCGCGCTGGTCCGCGCGCAGAGCCTTGTCGTCGAGCGGCGGCTGTGGCCGCGGCTGGTGCTCTACGCGCTGCTCAACGTCACCGGCTGGATGGTGCTGATGGGCCTTGCGCTGCTGTGGCTGTCGGCGAGCGAGGCGGCGCTGATCGCCTACACCATGCCGGTGTGGGCCTCGCTGCTGGCCTTGCCGGTGCTCGGCGAGCGGCCGACGCTGCTCCGGACCATCGCGCTGGTGATGGCGTTCGCGGGGCTTGCCGCGATCATGGGTGGCAACGGCATCTCCGCGAGCCAGGCGAAGCTGCCCGGCATCATCATGGCGCTCGGCGGCGCGTTCGGCTTTGCGCTCGGCACCGTGCTGGCGAAGAAATATCCGGTGCTGCTGCCGCCGATCCCGGCCGCGGCCTGGCAGATCGGGCTCGGCTGCGTGCCGATCACGATCGTGGGTCTTCTCGTCGAGACCACGCATTGGGAGCACGTCACCACCATCGGCTGGTGGCTGCTGGTCTATTCGACCGTGGTGCAGTTCTGCATCGCCTATGTCGCGTGGTTCGCCGCGCTCGCGCGCCTGCCGGCCTCGGTGGCCGCGATCGGCACCATGGCGGTGCCGGTGATCGGCGTCGTGGCCTCCGCGGTCGCGCTGCACGAGCCGCTCGGGCCGACCCAGATCGCCGCGCTGCTGTTCACCCTCGCCGGCGTCGTGCTGGCGACGAGGTAGCCGCGCTTCTCCCTCTCCCCGTTCTTCACGGGGGCGCGACGAGCTTCGCTCGCGCTGAGAGGGCAGGGGTGAGGGGCTGCCTCCACGAGTGACGCTCGTCGTGAGACCTGTACCCCCTCACCCGGATCGCAAGGGCGATCCGACCTCTCCCCGCAAGCGGGGAGAGGTGAAGTTGCGTAGCCCGGATGCAGCGAAGCGCAATCCGGGAACGGTGCCGGCCACACGCGAGACCGCCCCCGGATTTCGCTTCGCTTCATCCGGGCTACGGCACGGCTTCGGAATAGTAGAATAATACCGCTGAACCTGCCGCAGGCTACTTTGCATGGGGTTGTTTTTCACATATTGGCAGCGCGCCCCTGCGGCGGCCGCAGGCGGGGAGTGGGGAAGGAGGCCACGCCGGCCTCGCATCAGCCGTGGCCCAGCGCCTGCTGCAGCATGGTGGCGAGCTGGGCCTTGCGGTAGGGCTTTGTCAGCAGCAGCACGCCCTCGTCGAGGCGGCCGTGATGCACGATCGCGTTCTCGGTGTAGCCCGAGGTGTAGAGCACCTTGGTGCCGGGCCGGCGCTTCTTGACCTCGTCGGCGAGCTGCCGGCCGTTGAGGCCGCCGGGCATGATGACGTCGGTGAACAGCAGGTCGAACGTCTCGCCCTTGTCGACCAGCGCCAGCGCGGCGCGGCCATCGGGCACGGCGATGGTCTTGTAGCCGAGGCTCGCGAGCTGCGCGGTGACGTAGTTGCGCACCAGCGGATCGTCCTCCACCACCAGGATGACCTCGCTGCCGCGCGGCGCCGGCGCCGGTGCCGGTGCGGGCGCGGCCACCTCGCCGCGGGCCGGCGGCAGATAGAGCTTGATCGTGGTGCCGTGATCCTGCTCGCTGTAGATCTTGATGTGGCCGCCGGACTGCTTGACGAAGCCGTAGACCATACTCATGCCGAGGCCGGAGCCCTTGCCGACCTCCTTGGTGGTGAAGAACGGGTCGAACACCTTGTCCTGCACCGCCTGCGACATGCCGGTGCCGGTGTCGCTGACCGCGATCAGGACGTAGCGGCCCGGCGTGATGTCGGGATTGGTCTCGGCATAGGCCTCGTCGAGCACGACGTTGCTGGTCTCGAACAGCAGCTTGCCGCCGTTCGGCATCGCGTCGCGGGCGTTGATCGCCATGTTGAGCAGCGAGTTCGACAGTTGCGACGGATCGATGTGGACCGCGGCGACATCGGGCGCGAGCACCGAATTGATCTCGATCTGCTCGCCGAGCGTCGGGCGCAGCAGTTTTGCGATGTCGACCACGGTGCCGTTGATGTCGACGACGGTCGGCTCCAGCGGCTGGCGGCGGGCGAAGGCGAGCAGGTGCTGGATCAGCTCGCGGCAGCGCTCGGCGGCGCGGTCGATCAGCTCGGCGGTCCTGGCAAGCTGTGGCTGGTCTTGCAGGCCGTCGACCAGCGTGTCGGCGGTGCCGGTGATTACCGTGAGCATGTTGTTGAAGTCATGCGCGACGCCGCCGGTCAGCTTGCCGATGGCGTCGAGCTTCTGCGCCTGCTGCAGCTGGTGCTCGGTTTCGCGCGAGGCGGTGATGTCGTGATAGATCAGCGCCGCGCCGGCGATGCTGCCTTCGGCGTCGCGCAGCGGCCGGCCCGACACCACGAGGTGGATCTGCGGCGCGCCGCGCACCGGGCGGGCGACGAATTCCAGGCCGTCGAATTCCTCGCCGCGCAACGCCCGCGCCGACGGCATTTCCTCGACCTGCATCGGCGCCACGCCGTCGGCGTGGAACACGTTGCTCATCGCGCGCAACTGCACCACCGACATGCCCGGCTTGTAGCGCAGCATCTTCTCGGCGGCCGGGTTGGACAGCAGCACGGTGCCGGCGGTGTCGATCACCAGCACCGCTTCGGCCATGCTGCGGAAGGTGGTCTCCATCACCGAGGTGGAGCGGCGAACCTCCTCCAGCGCGGCGGCGAGGTCCTTGGTGCGCTCGGCCACCTTGGCCTCGAGCGAGAGGTTGGCGGCCTGGGTCGCGCTCAGCGAATCCTGCAGGACGCGGCGCGAGCGGCGGGCCGCCACCGTCAGCACGATCGCCAGCACCAGGATCAGGATGACGCCGGCGAGGTCGATGGCGAGCAGCATGCGGCCGTTGGCCTTCGACTGCGCGGTGCGGATGCCGAGTTGCCGGCGCTCTTCGGTGACCAGACGCTCGAGCGCCGCGGCGACGTTGTCCATCACCGTGCGGCTCTCGCCGGCCGAGATCAGCGCCGACGCGCCGGCGGTGTCGCCGTTGTTGCGCAACTGGATCAGCTCGGCGCCGAGCGCAACGCCGCGGTCGGCCTGCGCCTTGACGCCGGACAGCAGCTCCGCCTCGCCGGGCGCGCTCTTCACCGCCGCAAGCAGGCCGTCGACAGCCGAGGTGAGGGCGGCGCTCTGGTCGCGGAATTCGTCGGCAAAGGACGGATCGCCGGTCAGCGCGAATGCGCGCGCCGCACTCTCGACGCCGCGCGGCAGCGGCCGCGCGTCCGAAATCCGCTTCAGGATGCTGAGCGTGCGGTCGACCGATTCGACCTCGCTGCGCGACTTGACGTCGAGCCCGATCGACGCCGCGCTGATGATGAGGAGGATCGCAAGGCCACTGCCGAGGATGAGACGCTGGGAAGCCATAGCCGATTGGTAAGGGAAATTACTTCGAAAGACGAGCGGATGGTGCGGACTTGGCGATGCACTCGTTGACCGCCGCAATCAGCGCCTGCGGCGTGAACGGCTTGCGCAGGCAGGCGGATGCACCGAGCTCGATCGTCATCCGCAGGAAATCCGGCGCGCGGTCGGCATTGGCGAAAGCATAGCCCGACATCGCGATGACAGGGATATCGGGGGCGCGCTCGTGGAAGACGCGGATCGCCTCGAAGCCGCGCATATGCGGCATGAAGACATCCACCAGCATGACATCGAAGATGTCATTGTCGAGCGCGCGCATGCCTGATTCACCGCCATCGGCGACGGTGACCTCAAAGCCCTGGCGCTGCAGACAGACCTCAATGGCAACACACACCATCGGGTCGTCGTCGACCACGAGAACGCGCGGCACGATGCATCCTCTTTGTACGGCCTTGCGTGCCGGCGACTCGCTTGGCCACTAGGCAATTAAGGCGGAACCGAGACAGAAAGTCTGTATCATAGAATGCATATGCTGTTCGCTGACAAGCAGATTTCCAGCTAGCTCTGACACATCACCGCTATTTGTCCATCCTCTTCACGACAGGCCAATGACCGCAGTTCCCGCCGCCCGCCGCGCCCCGATGTCACCGCTCGGCCTCCTGTTCCTCGTCGTGGCCTCGATCGGCTGGGGTCTCAACTTTCCGATCATGAAGTTCCTGCTCACGGAATGGCCGCCGCTGTCGTCGCGCGGGCTGTGCGGCGTGACCGGTGCAATCGGGCTCGGTCTTGCGGCGATCGCGCGCGGGCAGACGCTGCGCGTGCCGCCCGGCATCTGGCCGCGGCTCGCACTGGTGTCGACGCTGGCGATCGGCGGCTGGGTCGCGTGCATGGGGCTGGCGCTGATCTGGCTCCGCGCCAGCGAGGCGGCGGTGCTTGGGATCTCGATCCCGGTGTGGGTCGCACTGGTCGCCTGGCCGCTGCTCGGCGAACGGGTGTCGCTCACGCGTGCGCTCGCGCTTGCGGTGGCGCTCGCTGGCATCGCGGCGCTGCTCGGCGGTGGCGGTCTCGACGCCAGTCTCGGCAAATTGCCGGGCATCCTGTTCGCGCTTGCGGGCGCGATCTGTGTCGGGCTCGGCACGGTGCTGACCAAGCACTTCAAGCTGGCGGCGATGCCGCCATTGTCGCTCGCGGCCTGGCAGCTTGCGATCGGCTGCGTGCCGATCGCAATCATCGGCGTCGCGATCGAGCAGCCTCAGCTGGCTGCGCTGTCGTCGCTCGGCTGGGCGTCGATGCTCTACATGACGCTGATCCAGTTCTGCCTGTGCTACGTCTGCTGGTTCGCGGCGCTCGAGCGGTTGCCGGCGGCGACCGCGTCGATCGGAACGCTGCTGGTGCCTGTCGTCGGCGTGCTCGGGGCGGCCGCCATGCTGCGCGAGCCGCTCAGCGCGAGCGACCTCGCTGCGCTGGCGGTGACGCTCGTTGCCGTCGCCATCGCCTTGCGCGCATAAAAAAGGGCGGCACGTTGGCCGCCCTTTTGAAGCAGAAATTCCGCGATTACGGGCAGGGGTGCCGCAGGCCGTCATAGCCGAGATAGGTGCCCGAGGCCGGATCGTAGGACCGGTAGCGCTGCGCACACGAATCCGGATCGCCAGCCGGCACTGTTTCGACGGCGACAGGCGCGCTGTCGTCATAGTAGCCGTAGCTGTCGTCGTAATAGCCCGGGCCATAGCCATAATAGCCGGAGCCATAATACGCACCCGAGGCGATCCCGGCGCCGATCACACCGCCGGCCACCGCACCAGGCCAGAACCCGCCGCCGTGGCGATGATAGCCACCGTGCCAGCGTCCGCCGCCGCCGGCCCAGCGCGCACCGCCGCCGCTCCAATTGCCGCCGCCGCCGACCCGCGGGCCAGCAGCGACGCCTGGGGCAGCGACGCCTGGGGCGGCGACGCGCGGGCCGGCACCGCCGACAGCCATGCCGCTACGCATCCCGCCGCCACCGCCGACGGCCATGCCGCCGCGCATTCCGCCGCCGCCAACATTCATTCCACCACCCATCGCACCGCCGCCGGCGCGGACCCCGGCGCCACCACCGCCGGCTCGACCCTGGGGTGCCTGCGCGAACGACCCAGTCGGCACCACCAACGGCAGCGCAAGCGCCAGCGCCGCAGCAGTGCTCAAAACCTTCAGATTGACCATTTTCGACTCCATCAAGACGGGTCATGTCTAACCATTTCTGGGGTTGGACGTTCCCGCGCCGCACGCTGATTGTGCGTCATGTCTGCTTGCCAAGCGGCGCATGTATGGCGGGTGAACGCGGGCGCCCGCAGCCGCGTCATTTGGTCGCCAAACAGAGGTACCTAGCTCCGGTTCGCCGACGCCGGCAGCCGCCCGGGCGGCGGCTGGACATTTGCGGATTCAGGTGGCATCAGAGCCCGACTGCCCCGAACCTGTGGCCCGACGCGCATGAAACAATTCCTGCTGAAATTCTTCACCTGGTGGAACAGCCAGACCTTTGGCACGCAATTGTGGACCTCGCGCTATGGCGAGCTGGTCGGCGAGGACGAGCAGGGCAATCGCTATTATCGCACCAAGGGCGGCGAGGTCGATCCGACGCTGCATTTCGAGCGGCGCTGGGTGGTCTATAACGGCTACGCCGAGGCGTCGCGGATTCCTCCGGGCTGGCACGGCTGGATGCACCACACCACCGACGTGCCCCCGACCGAACAGAAGTACACGCCGCGGGAATGGCAGAAGCCGCACGTGCCGAACATGACCGGCACCGCGCAGGCCTACCGCCCGTCCGGCTCGACGCTGGCAAGCGGCCGCCGGCCCAAGGCGACCGGCGACTACCAGGCCTGGACACCGGGAAGCTAACTTTTATCGCCCCGAGTGCGATGACGCGCGCGAGTTGCGCCGCGCGTGCAGTGCACGCACTCCTGCGACAGCGTCAGCCCGCCTGTGGACAACGGTAACAGCGGGGACAGGCGCGGGTCGAACGCTGCTTGCCGCTTGCGCAATGCGCGGTCTCGCGGCTCAATAGAGCCATCTTACGGAGATGGGAAACCATCGCGTCGGATCGGGCTCCAGATCGCGACTGACCCGATGTGCAGCGGCTTCCGAGTAGGACGCGGCCGGGACATAGGCCCCCGGTGCAGACGCCCTGAAATCGCCCGCTAATGTGAAGCCACCGTGAGACAGGAGAGGCCGCCCGGGCAACCAGGCGGCCTTTTTCTGTTGTGGGCTCAGCGGGTCAGGCCAGCCGCGCCGCCGCGTGGCCCATCAGCTCGGTGCGCCGCAGTTGCGAGGGTGCGATGCGCTCCTTCATGAAAGCGAGGATGTCGGCCGGCGCGGTGTCGGGTGAGCCCGCATTGAACGGCGGTGCCGGGTTGTATTCGAGCCTGAGCTGGATCGCTTCCGCGGTCTTGCGGTCGACGAGCTCGGACACCAGTGTCAGCGCGAAGTCGATGCCCGCGGTGACGCCGCCGCCGGTGAAGCGGTTGCGGTCGACGCAGACCCGCGTCTTGGTCGGGATCGCGCCGAAGCCGGCGAGGAAATCGATCGCGCTCCAATGCGTCGTGGCGCGATAACCCTTGAGCAGTCCGGCAGCGCCGAGCACCAGCGATCCAGTGCACACCGAGGTGACGTATTTGGCGGCAGCGGCCTGCTTGCGCAGGAAGGCCAACATCTCCTCGTCGCCGACCATGTCGTCGGTGCCGAGCCCGCCGGGCACGCAGATCACGTCGAGCTGCGGGCAGTCGGCAAAGGTCGTGGTCGGCGTCAGCACCATGACGGAATCGGTCGCAACCGGTTCGATGCGTTTCCAGATCAGATGCACCTTGGCGCCGGGAACCGAGGAGAACACCTGCAGCGGACCGGTGAGGTCGAGCTGCGTCACCTTCGGGAACACGAGCAGGCCAATCTGCAGGGCGGTGGACATCGGAAGCCTCCAAAAATTGCTTGACGGCGCATCAATGGCATGATGGCCTCCCGTCCAAAATGCCGTATTTCCCTCATTTACGGACATGAGGTCATTTGAGGACCTGGGATCACAGGCGAGGATTTGACGATGATCGGCATCCTGATCTTTCCCGACTTCCAACTGCTCGACGCGGCCGGCCCGATCGCGGCATTCGAGATCGCCGCGCGCTTTGCCAGCAACGCGCCGGCGATCCGGACGCTGGCGGCGAAGGCCGGCCCGGTGCGCAGCTCGTCCGGCGTCGAGATGCTCGCGCGCGGCTTCAAGCCGTCGGCCGCGATCACGACACTGATCATCGCGGGCGGCAACGGCGTGCGCGGGCCTGCGACCTGTCCGGCGACGCTTGCGTTCGTGCGGCGGATGGCCGGCCGCGGCATCCGCGTCGCCAGCGTCTGCTCCGGCGCCTATGTGCTGGCCGAGGCCGGCCTGCTCGACGGCCGCCGCGCCACCACGCATTGGCAGCGCACGCCGCATTTCGTGAAGAGCTATCCGAAGATCAAGCTCGAGCCGGACCAGATCTTCGTCCGCGACGGCAACATCTGGAGCTCGGCCGGCATCACCGCCGGCATCGACCTCGCGCTGGCGATGATCACCGAGGACTATGGCGACGAGATCGCGCAGAACACCGCGCGGCAGCTCGTGCTGTACCATCGACGCAGCGGCGGGCAGTCGCAGTTTTCCTCGCTGCTGGAATTGAAGACGCCGAACGGCCGGTTCGGGCCGCTGCTGGCCTGGGCGCGCGAGCATCTCGATTCACCGCTCACGGTCGAGGACCTCGCCGAGAAGGCCGGCATGAGCTCGCGGCATTTCACCCGCGCCTTCATCGCGGAGACCGGCACCACGCCGTCGAAAGCGGTGGAGCGGTTGCGGATCGAGGTGGCGCGGCAGCGTGTGCAGTCGTCGGGCGAAGCGATCGAGCGTGTCGCCGAGATTACCGGCTTCCGCGATCCCGAGCGGATGCGCCGCGCCTTTATCCGCGCCTTCGGCCAGCCGCCGCAATCGCTGCGCCGCGCAGCGCGGGCGGGCTAGTCTCTTTCCAAGAGGCCGAGCTTCGCGGCCAGCCAACGCGTCGTCGAGGCCTGGATCAGGATCGTCATCAGAATGGCGACGAAGGTGACCGAGGCGATCATCTCGGCGCCCGGCGCCTTCATGCCGAGCAGCAGCCCGGCGAGCGCCGCGGGGATTACGCCGGTCTCGCGGGTCCAGCACATGAACAGCATCTCGGCCAAGCTCCAGCGCGCGCGGCGGTCCGGCAGCGCACAGAGGAAGACCGTCGCGGGGCGCGCCACGAACATCAGCACCAACGTGACCGCGACGCCGCCGAGCCAGTATTGCTGCATCAGCGCAAAATCGACCTGCGCTCCGAGCAGGATGAAGATGAACAGGCGCAGGATGAAGGCCGTGGTCAGCACGAACTCGTCGAGCTTCTGCGCCTCGCCGGGCTCCATGGTGAAGCCGAACGCTTCCTTGTTGCCGAGTACGACGCCGAACACGAACACCGCCATGAAGCCGGAGGCGTGCATGCCTTCGGCGGCAAAATAGGCGCCGATCACCGCGATCATGGTGACGACCGGGGCATATTCGGCAAGGAAAGCCCATTTCTCGTGCGCAATCAGCAGCGCGGCGAGATAGCCGAGCACGACGCCGGCGACGATGCCGAGCAGGGAATGCTCGATCAGTCCAAGCAGCGAAGCGGAGAGCGAGAATGTGCCGCCCTGCGCCACGGCGAGGATGCTGAACGTGATGATCGCGCCCATCGCGTCGTTGAACGCGGACTCGCTCATCACGGTCTGCGCGACGCGGTCGCGGATCCGGATCTGGCGGAAGATCGGCACCAGCGTTGCCGGATCGGTCGACGCCAATGTTGCCGCGAGCAGCAGCGCCACGATCAGCGGAATGCCGAACACGAACTGCGCCGCGATCCCGGTGATGACAGCGGTGATCACGACGCCGATGGTCGCGATCACCAGGATGGTGATCCAGACCTGCTTCAGCACAGCAAGCCGCAGCGTCGCGCCGCCGTCGAACAGGATGTAGCTCGCGCCGAACAGCAGGATCACCTGGTTCAGCGCGGAGTCCGCGGCAATATGCACGAGCCCGAGCGCATGCGGACCGATCGCAATCCCCGTGATCAGGAAGATCGCGACATCGGGAATCCGGATCCGTTGCGCGACGAACGCGGCGACTGTTCCGATCGCCAGGATCAGGCCGCACGACAGCAGCGTGTGCCTGGCGATCTCAATTGACGATGACACGTCTAATCCAACGTCTTCAGCCAGGCGCTGATTTCGGTGACAGCGACATTGGCCTGGTTGAGCAGCTTGCCCATGGTGAAGAAGCCGTGGAACTGGCCGGGGAAGTGCCGGTAGGTCACGGCAACGCCGGCATCCTTGAGGAATTTCGCATACTCGTCGCCTTCGTCGCGCAGCGGATCGGCGCCAGCGGTCAGCACATAGGCCGGCGGCAGGCCGGCGAAGCTTTTCGCGCGCGCGGGCGAGGCGCGCCAGTCGCTGCCGTCGGCGTCGCCGAGATATTGCGCGGCGAACCAGGGGATCACCGAATGCGTCAACAGCACACTGGTCTCCGGCTCGCGATGCGAGGCATGGGTCCGCGCGAATTCTGTCGCCGGATAGATCAGCAACTGGCCGGCGAGCTTCAATCCGCTGTCGCGTGCGGTGAGCGCAACGACCGCGGCGAGGTTACCGCCGGCGCTGTCGCCGCCGACCACGATGCGCGATGCATCGATGCCGAGCTGCTTTGCGTTGGCGGCGACCCATTGCGTCGCGGTCACGGCGTCATCGACCGCCGCGGGGAAGCGATGCTCGGGCGCCAGCCGATAGTCGACCGAGATCACGATCAACTCGCCCTCATGCGCAAGCTTCTGGCAGGCCACCTCATGGGTATCGAGGTCGCCGATCACCCAGCCGCCGCCATGGAGGAACACCAGGCACGGCGCGAGGCCGTTCGATTTGCGCAACGTCTTCGGCGTGTAGATGCGTGCCGGGATGGCGCCGTGCGGCGCCGGGATCGCAACCGGCTTGCTCGATTCCAGCGCCGGCGGCTCGGGATTGCTGACGACGCGGGCGGCCCGGTAATATTCGCGCGCCTCCGGCGCGGTCAGCGTCTCATAGGCGGGACGGCCGGCTTCCTGAAACGCCTTGTAGACGGCGGCGGCATCGGGATCGAGAACGACGGGCATTCGAGCAAACCTTCTGAATGAAACCTGGTGACGTCATTCCGGGATGGTGCGCAAGCACCAGACCCGGAATCTCGAGATTCCGGGTTCGGTCCTGACGGACCGCCCCGGAATGACGGCGGAAGCCTACGCGGCGGTGCGACCGCCGTCGACGGTATAGGCGGAGCCGGTGACGTAGCTCGCCTCGTCCGAGGCGAGGAAGGCGACGATGGAAGCGACCTCGGTGGCGAGCCCGAGCCGGCGCGCGGGGATGCGGTCGACGATCTTCTCGACCGGCGGCGGCGCGTTGCCGCCGGCACGGCCCTGCAGAATGGTGCTCAGCATCCGGCTGTCGATCATGCCGGGGCAGACGCAGTTGACGCGCACGCCGGTGCCGGTGCACTCCCATGCCGCGCTCTTGGTGAGGCCGATCACCGCGTGCTTGCTCGCGCTGTAGACCGCGATCAGCGGCGAGCCCATCAGGCCGGCGATCGAGGCGGTGTTGATGATGCTGCCCTTGTTCTGCTTCAGCATCACCGGCAGCACGTATTTCATGCCGAGGAAGACGCCGACCACATTGACGTCGAGCACCTGGCGAAAGCTCTCCAGCGGATAGTCCGGGATCGGCTTGATGTCGCCCTCGATGCCGGCGTTGTTGTAGAAGGCGTCGATGCTGCCGAAGCGGTCGACCGCGGCACGGACATAGTCCTTGACCTCGTCCTCCTGGGTGACGTCGGCTGTGATCGCGAGCGCCTCGGCCGAGGCCGGCAGGTCCTTGACGGCGGCCGCAAGGTCGGCCCCCTGGCGGTCAACTGCGACAATCCGCGCCCCCCGCTCGGCGAGCAAATGGAGCGTGGCGGTTCCGATGACACCGGCCGCGCCGGTGACGACGGCGACCCGGCCATCGAGCCTGATACGATCGGGCATGTTGGGGTTTCCTCTGGCTGGTCCGGTTCTATCCGGATTTTCCTGGTTTTCGCGCGGGCAGCCGCGCGCCTTCAGCGCGACCGACTATTCCATGTGTTCCCCCGGCTGACCAGTGGCCGGGCAGGGGCGGTTAGCCGCCCTTTCCCCGCCGTATTCGCCGTGTTAACCGGTTGTCCTGCGAGCGGCCGATCTCAAGGTAAACTGTCGCGAGCCCGATTCGCCTGTTAAGCCGCGCGAGATGTTTCGAACCATTGTCCTGACTGGCTTTGCGGCCTTGGTCGCCGCCTCAACCGTCGCGCTGGCGCCGCCTGCGCGTGCGCAGATCGGAACGATTTTCTCCGATCCGCCGCCGCGGCCGCCGGGCAATGTTCCGCGCGGCCAGCCTGTCCCGCCGCCTGCCGATGACGATGAGGAAGTGCCGGAATTGCCGCGCGGCCGCCTGTTGCCGATGCCGAGCCGTCTGGCGCCGCCGACCCAGCCCGGGGTGCCGCCCCCCGGCGGCGTGCAGTCGCAACCCTTGCCGCCGCCGCCCGGCTCCCAGGCGGCGCCGCCCGGCGGCGTCGCCGTGCAGCCGCCGCAGCCCGGTGGTCCTGCGGTCGCCAACACACCGCCCGGCCAGAACCCGGTGCCCGGCCAGCCGCCGGGACAGCGGCCGCCGCCGGCCAAGGGCGCGCCGCAACAGCCGCAGCAGCCGGCCGCGCTGCAGCCGGGCGACGAGGTGGTCCAGGAGCCGCCGTCGACCAAGATCACCAACAAGAAGGCGAGCTTCTCGGGCCTCGACAAGATCACCGGGCGCATCATCAATTTCGACGAGGATATCGGCGAGACCGTGCAGTTCGGCGCGCTGCGGGTGAAGACCGATGCCTGCTACACACGGCCGTCGACCGAAGCCGCCAACACCGACGCTTTTGTCGAGGTCGACGAGATCACGCTGCAGGGCGAGGTGAAGCGGATCTTCTCCGGCTGGATGTTTGCGGCCAGCCCTGGCCTGCACGGCGTCGAGCATCCGATCTACGATATCTGGCTGACCGACTGCAAAGGCCCGGACCAGACCATCGTGACGGCGGCGCCCGATCCGCCAAAGGCGCCGACGCCGCCACCGCCGCCGGTGGCCCAGAAGCGTCCGGCCAAGCAGGCCGCGCCGCGTCCGGCGCCGCCCCCGCAGCCGCAATTCCAGCAGCCGCCGCCACCTCCGCCGCCGCAGCAACAGCAGCGGCCGGGCGGGCTGTTCGGCGGGTTGTTCGGGAATTAGCTGGAGCTCGTAGCCCGAAAGAAACTTCGTAGCCCGGATGGAGCGAAGCGTAATCCGGGATTCTCCCCTGCGGCTCGCACTGTCCCGGATTGCGCTGCGCTTCATCCGGGCTACAGGATTAGCGGGCTACAAGATCAGTTACGGGCTGCGATGATCGCGAGCGCCTCAGCGCCTTTCACCGGCTGGGTGACATCGAGCTTGCAAAAATCCGCCGGCGCGCCCGTGATCGCCTTGTCGAGCAAGGCGCGGTAGCGGCGGCGCGCGATCTCGACCGCGCCGAACGTCTTCAGATGCTCGGTGACATATTGCGTGTCGAGCAGCTCGAAGCCGCCGGCGATCAGCCGCGCCACCAGATGCACTAGCGCGACCTTCGAGGCGTCGCGCGTGGTGTGGAACATGCTTTCGCCGAAGAAGGCGCGGCCGAGGCTGACGCCATAGAGTCCGCCGACCAGATCGCCGTCCTGCCAGACCTCGACGCTGTGGCAATGGCCGAGCGTGTGCAGTCCGACATAGAGATCGCGGATGCGCTTGTTGATCCAGGTGTCGTCGCGGCCCGGCTGCGGCGCCGCGCAGCCGGCGATCACCGCCTTGAATGCGGTGTCGACAGTAACCGTGAACGCATCCGAGCGCACGGTGCGCGCCAGCCGCGAGGCGACGCGAAAACCCTCGAGCGGAATCACGCCGCGCAGTTCCGGCTCGACCCAGAACAGGGTCGGATCGTCGGCACTCTCGGCCATCGGGAAGATGCCGCAGGCATAGGCGCGCAGCAGCACTTCGGGCGTGATCTCGGACGAGGCGGAGTCGCGTGCTGTCATGTCGTCGAGATTAGCAAACGGCGGCCCGCCCCGCGATGGGCTGCCGCTGCGGTCGCGCGCTGTTGACGGGACACGTCGGTTCCTCCACAAGCCAGCGCCGCCATGTTGCAGTATTTCGGCAGTTTTTCGAGCCAGGCCGCGAGGCCGTGCTACATTGCAACGAAAAAGTGGCGCCGCCGGGACATGGCGATGGCGCGCCCGACAATCAAGTCGCATGAGGGGGACGCTGCATGAAGCTGTCATGGAGGACGTTTGCGCCGCTGGCGGTCTGGCTGGTGATCTATCTGGTGCCGGTGCCAACGGGCCTGAACGCCAACCAGTGGCATTATTTTGCAGTGTTCGCCGCTGTGATCACCGGACTGATCCTTGAATCGATGCCGGTCGGCGCGGTCGGCCTGATCGGTCTGACCGTCGCCGGCGTCGGCGGCTATGTCGAGTCCGATCCGAACAAGTCGCTGCGCTGGATGCTCGGCGGCTTTTCCGAGAGCACGGTGTGGCTGATCGTCGGCGCCTTCGTGTTCTCAATCGGCTATCGCAAGAGCGGGCTCGGCCGCCGCCTCGCGCTGCTGCTGGTGCGCGGGCTCGGCCGTCGCACCATCGGCCTCGGCTATGCGGTGGCGCTGTCCGACCTCGTGCTGGCGCCGGCGACGCCCTCCAACACCGCGCGCTCCGGCGGCACGATCTATCCGATCGTCAGCAACATCCCGCGCATCTATGGCTCCGAACCCGGTCCGACTGCGGGCAAGATCGGCACCTTCGTGATGTGGACAGCGTTTGCGACCACCGCGGTCACCAGCTCGATGTTCCTCACCGCGCTGGCGCCGAACGCCGCCGCGCTCTCGATCGCCAAGAAGCTCGTCAATGTCGAGGTCGGCTGGTCGCAATGGTTCATCGGCTTCGCGCCGCTCGGCATCCTGCTGCTGCTGCTGGTGCCGCTGCTCAGCTATCTGGTCTGCCGTCCCGAGATCAAGGCGAGCCCGGAGATCGTGACCTGGAGCCAGGGCGAACTCGCCAAGATGGGCCCGCCGTCGCGCCATGAATGGATCATGGCGGCGCTGGTGCTGCTGGCGATGTTCTTCTGGATCTGCGGCTCCAATCCCAACATCAGCGTACCGCTGCTCGGCTCCAACTTCATCAACGCCACCACCGTCGTGTTCGTGGTGATCTCGCTGATGCTGATCTGCGGCGTGATCGGTTTCGAGGACATCGTCGCGGAGAAGGGCGCCTGGGAGGTGTTCTTCTACTTCACCTCGCTGCTGACGTTGTCGTCCGGCCTCAACGAGATCGGCTTCATCAAATGGGTGGCCGAGGGCTACGCCAAGCCGCTCGCCGGGACCTCGCCGTTCGTCGGAATGATTCTGCTCGTCACGTTCTTTTTCTGGATCCACTATTTCTTCTCGAGCATCACCTCGCACACCGCAGCGGTGCTGCCGGTGGTGCTCGCGGTCGGCTCCAGCATTCCCGGCCTGTCGGTGCAGACCCTGATGCTGCTGTGCGTCTACTCGCTCGGGCTGATGGGCGTGATCTCGCCTTACGCCACCGGGCCAGCGCCGATGTATTACGGCAGCGGCTATATCGGCAAAGGCGACTTCTGGAAGTTCGGCCTGATCTTCGGCGTGACCTACTTTGCCGGATTGTTGCTGATTGTATTGCCCTGGTTGCAGACCATCGGGTAAGCTGCCGAACAATCCGGCGTGAACGGCAACCGATCGGCGCGGGATCGACATGATTCTTTCCGAATCTTAACGCGTATTGTCCGGCGGAAGCGTTCAAAATGCCGCATGGGTGTGGCGCGCGCGGGCGCAGGGGATATAAGACCGCGCGAGCTCATTCGTGTTCTCCGTGGGCAGGTTATGGACCAGCAGGTAAAAGACCCGTCGATTGTCGCGCCCGAACAGACCAGGCGGTCGTCGCGCATCGGCGTCATCCTCACGACGCTTGTAGTGCTGTCGTTGCTTGCCGGCATCGTGTGGTGGACGCGGCAACAGGCCGCGCCGCAACCGGCCGGCGGTGGGCGTAATGCCGCACCGATGTCGATCGTGCCGGCGACCATCGGCAAGGGCGACATCGGCGTGACGCTGAATGCGCTCGGCACCGTGACGTCGCTCGCCACGGTGACGATCAAGAGTCAGATCAGCGGCTATCTGCAGCGGATCGATTTCAAGGAAGGCGACGAGGTCAAGAAGGGCGACCTGATCGCCCAGATCGATCCGCGTCCCTATGAGGCGACGCTGGCGCAGGCGAGGGGGCAGCTCGCGCGCGACGAAGCGCAGCTGAAGGGCGCCCAGGTCGATCTCGCCCGCTACCAGAATCTCGCCAAGCAGAACGCGGTGCCGCACCAGACCCTCGACACCCAGATCGCGCTGGTCGCGCAAAATCAGGGCACCGTCGAGGCCGACCGCGCCTCGGTGCAGTCGGCCGAGGTAAATCTGGCGTATTGCCGCATCGTGTCGCCGATCAACGGGCGCGTCGGGTTGCGTCAGGTCGATCTCGGCAATTACGTCACTGCGGGCGATAGCACCGGCCTCGTCGTCATCACCCAGCTCGAGCCGATCAGCGTGCTGTTCACGCTGCCCGAGGACAATCTGCAGGCGGTCGCGAAACGGCTGAGGGAAGGCGCGGTGCTGCCAGCCACGGCCTATGACCGTAGCGGCGCCAACAAGCTCGCCGAGGGCTCGCTGCAGACCTTCGACAGCCAGATCGATCCGACCACCGGCACGATCAAGCTGCGCGCCCAGTTCGAGAACGACAAGCGCACGCTGTATCCGAACCAGTTCGTCAACATCCGCCTGCTGCTCGACACCCACAAGGATGTCATGACGATGCCGATGGCCGGCGTGCAGCGCGGCGTCCCCGGCACCTTCGTCTATCTCGTCAGCGCCGACAGCACCGTCTCGGTGCGGCCGGTCAAGCTCGGCGTCACCGACGGCGATCGCGTCGAGGTGATGTCGGGGCTCGAGGTGGGCGATCGCGTCGTGATCGACGGCGCCGACAAGCTGCGCGAGGGCACCAAGGTGATCGTGCGCAGCGCGGCGGATGCGACAACTCCGGCCGGCGCGGCCAAGGGCGCCGCAAGCGGCGCCGCCAAGCACGGGGACGGGCCGAAGCAATGAACCCGTCACGGCCATTCATCCTGCGGCCGGTGGCGACGACCCTGCTGATGATCGCCATCATGCTGTCGGGCATGCTGGCGTTCAGATACCTCCCGGTCGCCGCGCTGCCCGAGGTCGATTATCCGACCATCCAGGTGCAGACCTTCTATCCCGGCGCCAGCCCCGACGTGATGACGTCGTCGGTGACGGCGCCGCTCGAGGTGCAGTTCGGCCAGATGCCGAATTTGAACCAGATGAGCTCGGTGAGTTCGGCCGGGTCCTCCGTGATCACGCTGCAATTCGGCCTGTCGATCTCGCTCGATGTCGCCGAGCAGGAGGTGCAGGCCGCGATCAACGCCGCCGGCAATCTGCTGCCGTCGGACCTGCCGGCACCGCCGATCTACGCCAAGGTCAATCCGGCCGACGCGCCGATCCTGACCCTCGGCCTGACCTCGAAGACCATGCCGCTGACCCAGGTGCAGGATTTCGTCGACACGCGGTTGGCGCAGAAGATCTCGCAACTGCCCGGCGTCGGCCTCGTCAGCATCAGCGGCGGCCAGCGGCCCGCGGTGCGCATCCAGGCCGACATCCGCAAGCTCGCCGCCTACGGCCTCAACATCGACGATCTCCGCACCACGCTCGGCAACGCTAACGTCAACACGCCGAAGGGCAATTTCGACGGCCCGATGCGGGCCTACACCATCAACGCCAACGACCAGATCCGCAAGGCCAGCGACTATCGGTCGTTGATCATCGCCTACAAGAACGGCTCGCCGGTCCGCCTCAGCGACGTCGGCACCGTCGTCGACGGCGCGCAGAACGACAAGCTCGGCGCCTGGATGAACGAGACGCCGGCGATCATCCTCAACATCCAGCGCCAGCCCGGCGCCAACGTGATCTCGGTGGTCGAGGGCATCAAGGCGCTGCTGCCGCAGCTGCAGGCGACGCTGCCGGCCGCGATCGACCTCAACATCCTGACCGACCGCACCGTGACGATCCGGGCCTCGGTGCGCGACGTCGAATACGAATTGTCGCTGGCGGTGATCCTCGTCGTGCTGGTGATCTTCGTGTTCCTGCGCTCGACCCGCGCGACGCTGATCCCGAGCCTGTCGGTGCCGCTGTCGCTGGTCGGCACGCTGGGGGCGATGTATCTGTTCGGCTTCAGCCTCAACAATCTGTCGCTGATGGCGCTGACGATCGCGACCGGCTTCGTGGTCGACGACGCCATCGTCGTGATCGAGAACATCTCGCGCTACATCGAGGAGGGCGAGACGCCGCTGGAGGCGGCGTTGCGCGGCTCCGAGCAGATCGGCTTCACCATCATCTCGCTGACGGTGTCGCTGATCGCGGTGCTGATCCCGCTATTGTTCATGGGCGACGTGGTCGGCCGGCTGTTCCGCGAATTCGCGATCACGCTGTCGGTCACGATCCTGATCTCCGCGGTGGTGTCGCTGACGCTGGTGCCGATGGCCTGCGCCAAGCTCTTGAGGCGGGACGCGACCGCGCGCGAGAACACCCTGCAGCGGCTGAGCCGGCAAGGGTTCGACGCCGTCATCGCGCTGTACGGCCGGATGCTCGACTGGGTGCTGGACCGGCAGCCGCTGGTGCTGATGATCGCGCTCGCCACCTTCGGCCTGACCGCGTGGCTCTACATCATCATCCCGAAGGGCTTCTTTCCGCTGCAGGACACCGGCGTGATCCAGGCGATCTCGGAGGCGCCGCAGTCGGTCTCCTATGCCGCGATGGCCGAGCGCCAGCAACGGCTCGCCAGTGCGATCCTGAAGGATCCCGATGTGCAGAGCCTGTCGTCCTTCATCGGCGTCGACGGCACCAACACGACGCTCAACAGCGGCCGCATCCTGATCAATCTGAAGCCGCACGCGCAGCGCAAGGCCGGCGTCGCCACCATCATGGAGCGGATCAAGGCGAGCACATCAGCGCTGACCGGGATCACGCTCTACATGCAGCCGGTGCAGGACCTCACCATCGAGGGCACGGTGAGCCGGACCCAGTACCAGTTCATCCTGCAGGACGCCGATCCGGCCGAGCTGGCGGAATGGACGCCGAAGCTGGTGGAGAAGCTGCAGGCACTGCACGAGCTCAGCGACGTCACCAGCGATATCTCCGCGCAGGGGCTTTCGGTGTTCGTCGATATCGACCGCGACCAGGCGGCGCGGTTCGGCATCACGCCGGCGACGATCGACAACGCGCTCTACGATTCCTACGGCCAGCGCATCGTCTCGACCGTCTTCACCAATTCGAACCAGTACCGCGTGATCCTGGAGGCCGATCCGTCGCTGCAGAAATCGCTGGATTCGCTGGACTCGATCTATCTGCCGTCATCGGTCAGCACGACGCCGGTGCGGCTGTCGGTGATGGCGAAGATGCGGATCGAGACCGCGCCGCTGCAGATTTCGCATCTCGGCCAGTTCCCGTCGGCAACCGTCTCGTTCAACCTGGCGCCCGGCGCCTCGCTCGGCGAGGCGGTCACCGCGATCAAGCAGGCCCAGGCCGAGATCAACCAGCCGCTCGGCATGATCACGAGCTTCCAGGGCGCGGCGCTGGCGTTCCAGGCCTCGCTGTCCAACCAGCTGTTCCTGATCCTGGCGGCGATCGTCACCGTCTACATCGTGCTCGGCGTGCTCTATGAGAGCTTCATCCATCCGCTGACGATCCTCTCGACGCTGCCTTCGGCCGGCATCGGCGCACTGCTGGCGCTGATGCTGGCCAAGCAGGATCTCACCATCATCGCGATCATCGGCATCATCCTGTTGATCGGCATCGTCAAGAAAAACGCGATCATGATGATCGACTTCGCGCTCGATGCCGAGCGCAACGAGGGCAAGCCGCCGCGCGAGGCGATCTATCAGGCCTGCCTGCTGCGCTTCCGCCCGATCATCATGACGACGATGGCCGCCGTGCTCGGTGCGCTGCCGCTGATGATCGGCACCGGCGCGGGCTCCGAGCTGCGGCACCCGCTCGGCATCTCGATCGTCGGCGGCCTCCTGGTCAGCCAGCTGCTCACGCTGTTCACGACACCGGTGATCTATCTCTGGTTCGATCGGCTGGCGCAGCGCTTTGCCGGACGGCCGGGCGAGGTCGGCGAGGCCAGCGGGTCGGGGTGAGCCATGGAGCCGTCAACCCCCTTCATCCGCCGGCCGGTGGCGACCACGCTGTTGACCATCGGGCTTGCGGCGGCCGGCGCCGTCGCCTTCTTCAAGCTGCCGGTGGCGCCGCTGCCGCAGGTCGATTTTCCGACCATCTCGGTGCAGGCGACGCTGCCCGGCGCCAGTCCGCAGGACGTTGCGACGACGGTGGCGAGCCCGCTGGAGCGGCATCTCGGCCAGATCGCCGACGTCACCGAAATGACGTCGTCGAGCTCGGTCGGCTCGACCCGCATCACGCTGCAGTTCGGGCTCGACCGCGACATCAACGGCGCGGCGCGCGACGTGCAGGCGGCGATCAACGCCGCGCGCGCCGACCTGCCGATCAGCCTGCGCGCCAATCCGACCTACCGGAAGGTCAATCCGGCTGACGCACCGATCCTGATCCTGGCGCTGACATCGGATACGCTGACCCGCGGCGCGCTCTATGACGCGGCTTCGAGCGTGCTGGCGCAAAAGCTTTCGCAGGTCGAGGGGGTCGGCGAGGTGGTGGTCGGCGGCAGCTCGCTGCCGGCGGTGCGCGTCGACCTGACGCCGCAGGCGCTCTACAAATACGGCATTGGGCTGGAGGACATCCGCGCCGCGCTGTCGAGCGCCAATGCGCACAGCCCGAAGGGCGCCATCGACGTCGGCCCGCAGCGCTACCAGATCTATGCCAACGACCAGGCCAACAAGGCGGACGACTACAAGCCGCTGATCGTGGCCTACCGCAACGGCGCGCCGGTTCGCCTCACCGACGTCGGCGAGGTCACCGACGGCGTCGAGAACCTGCGCAATGCCGGCCTCGCCAACGGCAAGCCGGCGGTGCTGATCATCCTGTACCGGCAGCCCAACGCCAACATCATCTCCACGGTCGACCTGGTGAAGGGGCTGCTGCCGCAGCTCAAGGCCTCGGTGTCGCCGGCGATCGACATCGATTTCGCGGTCGACCGCTCGACCACCATCCGCACCTCGCTTCATGACGTCGAACGAACCCTGATCCTCGCCGTGCTGCTGGTCATCGTCGTGGTGTTCGTGTTCCTGCGCAGCGCCCGCGCTACCTTCATTCCTGTGGTCGCGGTGTCGGTGTCGCTGGTCGCGACCTTCGGAGCGATGTACCTGGTCGGCTACAGCCTCGACAATCTGTCGCTGATGGCGCTGACGGTGGCGACCGGTTTCGTGGTCGACGACGCCATCGTGGTGCTGGAGAACATCACCCGCCACATCGAGGACGGCTTGAGCCCGCTGCAGGCGGCGCTCACCGGCGCCAGCGAGGTCGGCTTCACGGTGCTGTCGATGAGCGTGTCTCTGATCGCGGTGTTCATTCCGATCCTGATGATGGGCGGCATCGTCGGCCGGCTGTTCCGCGAATTCGCCATGACGATCTCGATCGCGATCCTGATCTCGCTCGCGGTGTCGCTGGCGACCACGCCGATGATGTGCGCGGTGCTGCTCAAGCGCGACGCCGGGCAGGGCCATGGGCGGCTGTATTGGGCCAGCGAGCGCTGCTTTGAGGCGATGCTGAATTTCTACCGCAGGACGCTTACGGCGGCCCTGGAGCACCCGGTGTCGGTGATGGTGATCCTGGCGGCGGTGCTCGGCCTCAATTTTTATCTCTACAGCGCTATTCCGAAAGGCTTCTTCCCGCAGCAGGATACCGGACGGCTCACCGGCTCGATCCAGGCCGACCAGAGCGTCTCGTTCCAGCTGATGCAGCAGAAGCTCGGGCGGTTCGTCGATATCATCAAACGCGACCCGGCGGTGGAGAGCGTGGTCGGCTTCACCGGCAGCGGACAGACCAATTCCGGATTCGTCTTCGTCTCGCTGCGGCCGCTGGCGGAGCGCAAGATCAGCGCCGACGGCGTGATCGCGCGGCTGCGGCGCGAAATGTCGGTGGTGCCCGGCGCGACCCTGTTCCTGCAGGCGGTGCAGGACATCCGGGTCGGCGGCAGGGCCTCCAACGCGCAGTACCAGTACACGCTGCAGGGCTCGACCTTGGAGGAGCTCAATGAATGGACGCCGAAGATCACCGCGGCGTTGCAGCGCGATCCCGACCTGACCGACGTCAACAGCGACCAGCAGAACAAGGGACTGGAATCCAACCTGGTGATCGACCGCGACGACGCGGCGCGGCTCGGCATCACCGTGAGCCAGATCGACAACACGCTCTATGACGCGTTCGGCCAGCGCCAGGTCTCGACCATCTATGTCGCGCGCAACCAGTATCACGTCGTGATGGAGGTCGCGCCGCGCTACTGGCAGAACCCGGAGACGCTCAAGGACGTCTATGTCAGCACGTCGGGCGGATCGGTCGGCGGCTCGCAGTCGACCAACGCCGTGGCGGGCACGGTGGCGACGCAGGGAACTCCGAGCGCGGCCAGCACCGCCAATGCCCAGGCGGCGCGCAATCTCGCCACCAACTCGATTGGCCTGACCGGGAACGGCGCCGGCTCGACCGGATCGGCGGTCAGCACCACCGGCGAGACCATGATCCCGCTGTCGGCGGTGGCGAGTTTCGACCAGGGCGCGACGCCTTTGGCGGTCAATCACCAGGGCCTCTTGGTCGCCAACACCATCTCGTTCAACCTGCCGCCGAACGTCTCGCTCAGCACCGCGGTCGCCAGCATCGAGGCCACCATGAACCGGATCGGCGTCCCCGCTACGATCCGCGGCACCTTCCAGGGCTCCGCCAAGGCGTTTCAGGATTCGCTGAGCAACCAGCCGTTCCTGATCCTGGCGGCGCTGGTGACGATCTACATCGTGCTCGGCGTGCTCTACGAGAGCTTCATCCATCCGCTGACCATCCTGTCGACGCTGCCGTCCGCAGGTGTGGGCGCGCTGCTGGCGCTGATGGCATTCAAGACCGAGTTCAGTATCATGGCGCTGATCGGCGTCATCCTGCTGATCGGCATTGTGAAGAAGAACGCCATCATGATGATCGATTTCGCCCTCGATGCGGAACGCCGGCTCGGGCTGCCGCCGCTCGAGGCGATCCGGGAGGCCTGCCTGCTGCGCTTCCGTCCGATCATGATGACGACGATGGCGGCGCTGCTCAGCGCAGTGCCGCTCGCGGTCGGCATGGGCGACGGCGGCGAGCTGCGCCAGCCGCTCGGCATCGCCATTGTCGGCGGCCTGATCCTGAGCCAGGTTCTGACGCTCTACACGACGCCGGTGATCTACCTCTATCTCGACCGGTTCCGCCTCTGGGCCCGGCGCGCGCGGCGCGGCGCCGCGCCGCGGCTCCCGGGGTCTTCCTTCCGATTGGGCGAGTAAATGCCGATAGCTGCAGCGTTGCGACGTGTTGAGATGTTGCGGAAGCCGGTCCGGCTGCTGCGTGCACCGGCGTTTTGGCTCCGCCGGCGGCCCGCGCTCGCCATCGTGGTCGGCCTCGGCCTGTCGGGCTGCGTTCCCGGCGCGGAGCGGCCCGAGCTCAGTCTCGAAGTGCCGGCGAGCTATCGAACCGCGGCGAAGGGCGATGCCGATGCCGCCGTTCCGGCGCTCGCCTGGTGGCGCGGCTTCCGCTCCGCGGAGCTGACCGGGCTGATGGAATCCGCGCAGCTCTACAATTTGGACATCGCGGTCGCGATCGCCCAGGTGGTGCAGGCCGACGCGCAGACCGGCGTCTCCGGCGCCGCGCTGCTGCCGTCGCTGTCCGGGTCGGCGACCGCCCAGCGCCAGGGGTCGGGTGCCTTGAGCGGGGCGGGCGGAACGTTCTCGCAATACAATGCGGGACTGACCGCGAGCTATATCGTGGATTTCTGGGGCAAGAACCGCGCGACGCTGGCGGCCTCGGAGGAGAGCGCCACCGCCTCGCGCTACAATCGCGAGGTGGTCGCGCTGACCACGATGGCGACCGTCGCCAACACCTATTTCCAGGTGCTTGCGGCTCAGGACCAGATCAAAGTGACGCGCCGCAACCTCGCCGCCGCCGAACGCATCCTCGCGCTGATCAAATCGCAATTTTCCGGCGGCACCGCCTCGCAGCTCGACGTGTCGCAGCAGGAGGCGCTGGTCGCGACCCAGCGCGCGGCAATCCCGCCGCTCGAAGTGACGGTGGGACAGAACATCACCGCACTCGCGGTGCTGGTGGCGCGCGCGCCCGCCAATTTCACGGTGCGCGGCGGCAGCACCACGCAGATCTCGGTCCCGCGCGTAACCCCGGGGCTGCCGTCGGAACTGCTCTACCAGCGGCCCGACATCCGCCAGGCTGAGGCGCAGCTGACGTCGGCCAATTTCAGCGTCGATGCGGCGCGCGCGGCGTTCTTCCCGCAGATCCAGCTAACCGCGACCAACGGCTTCCAGAGCGCGGCGCTGGCCTCGCTGTTCGGGCCGGGCGCGTGGTTCTACACGCTCTCCGCCAGCCTGACCCAGCCGCTGTTCGACGGTTTTCAGCTGGAGGGCCAGCTCAAGCTCGCCAAGGGCCAGCAGCTGCAGTTCCTGCAGACCTATCGCAAGGCCGTGCTGTCAGCGTTTGCCGACGTCGAGAACGCGCTGATCGCCCTCCAGAAATTTACGCTGCAAGAACGCCTGCAGTCCGACGCGGTGGCGAGCTCTCGCAAGGCGTTCGAGGTCGCCGAAACGCAGTTGCGCGGTGGCACCGTCAATCTGATCACGGTGCTGCAGGCGCAGCAGACGCTGTTCACGGCGGAGAACAATCTGGTCACGGTGCGGCTCAACAAGCTGCTCGCGGCGAGCAGCCTGTTCCAGGCGCTCGGCGGCGGCTGGACACCCGCCGGCACGCTGGCGGCGGCGCAATGAGGTCGGTCATGCAGCGGTTCATTCCTGTCGTCGCCCTGGTCGTCGCGCTTGTCTTGGTCCTTGGCCTGCCGTTCGCCGCCCGCGCGCAGCAGCCTGCGCCCAACAGCGTGCCGCTGACCTTCGGGATGACGCCCGATCAGGCGAGCCAGTCGCTCGGCGTGCCCCTGCAATATGTTCGTGGCACACCCGGCAATGAATTGCTGGTGGCGTTGCCCAATGTCAGGGGCAGCATCCTGTCGCGGCGCAGCGATGCGCTCTATCTGCAGTTCGGCAAGGGGCGCCTGCTCGCCTGGAAGGGCGACTGGGGCACCACGCCACCATGAGGACGAACGCCATGACCGTCATGCGAGCACTCATCGCCTGCGCCGCCATCGTGCTCTGTGCGAGCGCGGCGTCGGCGCAGGATCGCCCGCTGCGTTACGGCAGCACCGGCGGCTGGGGCTTTGATGGCCGGGACGACCACCGCGATTTCCGCAGCAACGGCTATTTTCCCGGTAATTTCGCCGCCGATCCCTTGAGCGCCGGGTTTGGTGCGGCAGGCCTGTTCGGCTGGACGCCGCAGCATTCGGCGCGGCCGTATCCGTCGCAGGTGATCTTCGGCGCACCGTGCCGGGATTGCACGCCGCCCAAAGCGCGGCGGGCGCGCGACAGGCGCGATTGAGCAGGGCGGAGCGCGGGCGCGCTCACCCCTGGATGCGCAGCAGCTCGTTGATGATGCGCGGCTTCATCCAGCCGACCTTGTCGATGATCTCCTGGCGCAGCTCGTCCTTTTCCATCTCGTACTGTTCGCGCGAGATGCCGCGGCCCTGACCGCCGGCGGCGGTGACGCCGTAGGCCTCCAATGCGCGCTCATAGCGCTCCTTCCAGGCGACCACGAACTCGTGCACAGCCTTGCTGACGGCAGGCACCGTGCCGGGATGGCCGGCGATGCCGCACAGCTCCTTGGTGCGCTCGTCACCCGCGAGCATCAGCACGTTCCAGTCGTCGAAGCCGATCAGGTTCAGGGAGGCATAGAGGAAGGCGCCGTGCTCGCCGTCCCAGATCGTGTGATCGATCACCAGGAAGGGGACGGCGTTGCAGTAGCCATAGCGGTTGGTCATGTCGCGGTTGAACGCCGCAGCACGCTCCTCGAGCCGCTTCTTCGCCGCGGCGAACATCGCGATGTAATCCTCGGCGGTCTTGCTGATGTTGCGGGGATCGTCGGGATTGAAGCCGAGCTCGCGCAGCATCGGACCGACCTTCGGGTCGTCCCAGAGCTCCTTGGAGAAGACGCGGGTCACGCCATCGGCATCCGGGGTCGGACGCATCATCTCCTTGAGCTCGGCGAAGCTGTGCTGCCGCTTTCCGAATGTTGCCTTTTGCCCAAACATCGGGACCGCCTCCTGCAAAGCTGGTGGCGAGAGTGTGGCAAGGGATGTCCAGATATTTCTTAACCGACCGCGGCGTTGCGTGTCCGATTGCGGAACAGGATGACGCAGCCGTTAAGACGAACGCGACAAATCGATCCAATCTGCCGCCGATCCAGGCGACAGCCTATTTGGCGGCGACGCTCGTCGCCTTCGCCACCGCCGGGCTGACACGGGCAAAGCGCACCACGAAGCGGGTGCCCTTGCGGGCGGGATCGCGCTCGACGCTGGCGTCGAGCTTGGCGGCCATTGCCGTGACGATGCGCTGGCCCATGCCGGTGCCGCGCGGATCGGCCTTGTCGTCGTAGCCGACGCCGTCATCGCTGATCGCCAGCACGACATCGTCGCCCTGCGGCTTCAGCTCGATATCGATCGGGCCGGAGCCGTCGGGATAGGCGTATTTGACCGCATTCATCACCAGCTCGTTGACGATGATGCCGATCGCGACCGCGCGGTCGGGATCGATCTCGATCGGGACGGCCTTCAGCGTCAGCCGCGACATCTTGTTGCCCTCGGCCGACCGCCTGAGATCCTCGAGCAGCGCCTCGAGATACTGGTTCAGCATCACGGTCTTGAAATCTTGCGAGGTATAGAGGCGGCGGTGCACCTGCGCGACCGCGGCGACGCGGCCCATCGCGTTGGTCAGCGCCGCCTTGACGTCGTCCTGGGTGGCCGAATTGGCCTGCAGGTGCAGCAGCGAGGCGATGATCTGCAACGAGTTGCCGACGCGGTGGTTGACCTCGCGGAGCAGCACCTCGCGCTCCGCGGCGAGCGCCGCATAGCGGTCGCGCGAGGCGTGCACTTCGGCCTCCGCCTCGTCGCGCGCCTTCTGGATCGCGGCCTGGCGGATCGCGCCGTTGACCGCGACCTGGAGCAGGGGAATGAACTCGCCCCTGACATCCTTGACCAGGTAATCCGCCGCGCCGGCTTTCAGCGCGGTGACCGCGATCGCGGAGTCCTGCGATGCCGTGACGAACACCACCGGCGGCGCGTCCGGAATTTTCAGGATCTGCTCCAGCGTTTCCAGCCCGTCGAGACCGGGCATGTACTGATCGAGCGCAACGACGTCGATGCCGCCCTGGACCAGCCGGTCGAGACCTTCCTGACCGCTTGCAGCGTGCACGACCTTGAAGCCGGCGCGCGTCAGGCCGCGTTCGACCAGGCGCGCCAAGGTCGCATCGTCGTCGATATAGAGCAGGGTCGGCGGGGGGCTGGTCATATGGCGGCTGGCGGAACCTGAATCACGGAGAAGAACAGGCCAAGCTGGCGAATGGCGTTGGCGAAGCTTTCGTAGTTCACCGGCTTGGTGATGTAGACGTTGCAGCCGAGCTCGTAGCAGCGCTTGATCTCCTGGGAGTCGTCGGTCGTGGTCAGCACCACCACTGGCGTCGACTTGAGGAACTTGTTTTCCTTGACCCGCTTCAGAATATCGATGCCGGTCATGTCGGGGAGATTGAGATCGAGCAGGATGAGCAGGGCCTGGCCCTTGCGCTCGACGGCGGTGCCATCCTTGCCGAACAGATAGTCGACCGCCGCTGTACCGTTGGTGAACGGAACGATCTCATTGTTGACACCCGAGCGCCGGATATTCCGCTCAATCAGCCGGGCATGGCCCTCATCGTCCTCGATCATGATGATGGTAACTGGATCGCTCATGCCGCTTTATCCCGGTTCTTGCCTGTCCATTTCATAGGCAGCGTTATCGTGAAGGTGCTGCCGCTGTTAAGTTCCGATGCTACCGACATGGTGCCGCCTAGTCTGCGCACAAGTGCGCGGACATGGGCAAGACCGATGCCCTGGCCGGGTTTGTCCTGGGTTCCCGCACGACGGAACAAATCGAAGATGCGCTGATGGTCCTTCGGATCGATGCCGCGGCCATTGTCCGTGACCTCGAAGATGGCAAAGCCGAGCTTGATGCGGCCGCTGATCGAGATCTCGCCGGGGACGCCGTCCCTGAGGTATTTCAGCGCGTTGTCGATCAGGTTGGAGAAGATCTGTTCCAGCGCCAGGCGGTCGCTGACCAGATCGGGCATCGCGCCGACCGCGATGGTCGCATTGGCTTCGGTCGCCTGATGCGCAACCGTCTTGACGATGCCGTCGATCAGCTCGTGGACGTCGATGCGCTCCGGCTTGAACTCGCGGCGGCCCTCGCGGGTGAGATTGAGGATCGCGCTGATCAGCCGGTCCATCTTGGCGATCGAGGATTTGATGAAGCCGAGCGACTCGGTGAAGTCGTCGGATAGCTGCTTGTCGGCGCCTTCGAGCGTGGGCTCCGCCGTGTCGGTGGCGTCATCCGGCATCGCCGGCGCCAGCGACGCCGAGCGGTTCAGCGTGGCGATGCGCTTGAAGATGTCGCCGCGCAATTCCTCCAGCTCGCTGGTGAAGCCCATGATGTTGACCAGCGGCGAGCGCAGGTCGTGGCTGACGATATAGGCGAAGCGCTGGATCTCCTCGTTGGCCTCGCGCAAATCGGCGGTGCGTTCGTCGACGGTGGTTTCCAGCGTGATGTTGATGTCGCGGAGCTGCGCCGCGGCCTCGTCGCGGACCCGCGACGATCGCCGCAGCAGCACGAGCGAGAAGGCGGCGAGCGCCAGCACCATGCACGAGCCCGCGATGGTGACCGAGGAGGCCAGCACCTGGGTCTGGTCCGCGGTCGCCCTGCGCATCGCAAACTGGCGGTCCTCCTCGGCGCGCATGTCGCGGCCGATCCTTTCGATCGTCTCCATCGCGTCGGTCGAGGGGCTGTTGCGCAGCAAGGCGATGCTGGTGGCCGTGTCATTGTTCTGGACGCGCTCGATGCCGAGGGCAAATTCGGCCAGCCGCTTGTCGACCGCGGCCTTCAGCCAGGCGCCGTTGGCGACCTGAGCCGGATTGTCGGTGGTGATCCGCGCGAGATGGTCGAGCGCGGCCGGAATGCCTGCCGCCGCCTGCTGATACTCCGCGAGGTATGACGGTGCCGAGGTCAAGAGATAGGCGCGGGTCGCGCTCTCGGCGCGGCGGATTTCGAGCAGCAGGTTGGCAAGCTGGCTCTCGACCTCGACGGTGTGGACGACCTTGGCATTGTCGTCGCGCGCCTTGTTGACCAGCACGACCGACGCCACGCTGATCGCCACCAGCACGGCAAAGCCTACCGACAGCAGCAGGATTTGCAGCACAGCGCGCCGTCGTGAGATTGCCGTCACGCGCGTCTCGTCAAATGAATGGCGTACAATGCGTCCCCGTGAAATCTGACAACCCTAGACTACGCCGAAGCGCGGGGCCGGGTTCCACGGGAGGAGCGAATTATTTCCCGGCGTCGGCGCCCTGGCCGGCCAGATACTGCTCCAGCCAGTGGATATGGTAGTCGCCATCGATGATGGCGGGCTCGCGGACCAGCGCGCGGAACAGCGGCAGCGTGGTTTCGATGCCGTCGACCACCATCTCGTCCAGCGCGCGGCGCAGCCGCATCAGGCACTCGCCGCGGGTCTTGCCGTGCACGATCAGCTTGCCGACCAGCGAGTCGTAATAGGGCGGGATCACGTAGCCCTGGTAGACCGCCGAATCGATCCGCACGCCGAGACCGCCCGGCGGATGGAATTGCGTGATCCGCCCGGGCGAGGGCCGGAAGGTCTGCGGGTTTTCCGCGTTGATGCGGCATTCGATGGCGTGGCCGATGATCGCGATGTCGTCCTGCCGCGCCGGCAGGTCGCCGCCGGCCGCGATCCGGATCTGCTCCAGTACGAGGTCGATATCGGTGATGCTTTCGGTGACGGGATGCTCGACCTGGATCCGCGTGTTCATTTCGATGAAGTAGAACTCGCCGTCCTCGTAGAGGAATTCGATGGTGCCGACGCCGAGATACTTCATGTCCCGCATCGCCTTGGCGCAGGTCTCGCCGATTTTGGCGCGCGCGGCCGCCGCCAGCACCGGCGAGGGGCCTTCTTCCCAGACCTTCTGGTGACGGCGCTGCAGCGAGCAGTCGCGCTCGCCGAGATGGATGGCGCCGCCGCGGCCGTCGCCGAGGATCTGGATCTCGATGTGGCGCGGCTTCTGCAGGTATTTTTCCAGATAGACCGAGGCGTCGCCGAACGCCGACTTGGCCTCGTTGGCCGCGGTCGACAGCGCCAGCGCGAGGTCGGCCTCGCTGTGCGCGACCTTCATGCCGCGCCCGCCGCCGCCGGCCGCAGCCTTGACCAGCACCGGGAAGCCGATCTCCCTGGCGATCGCCATGGCGTCCTCATCCGAGGTCACCGCGCCGTCGGAGCCGGGCACCACCGGAATGCCGAGGCGCTTGGCGGTCTTCTTGGCTTCGATCTTGTCGCCCATCAGGCGGATGTGCTCGGCCTTCGGGCCGATGAAGTCGAGGTTGTGATCGGCGAGGATCTCGGCGAAGCGGGCGTTCTCGGACAGGAAGCCGTAGCCGGGATGCACGGCGTCCGCGCCGGTGATCTCGCAGGCCGCGAGCAGCGCCGGCACGTTGAGATAGGAATCCTTCGACGGCGGCGGGCCGATGCACACGCTTTCGTCGGCGAGCCGCACATGCATGGCGTCGGCATCGGCGGTGGAATGCACGGCGACGGTGGAGATGCCGAGCTCCTTGCAGGCGCGCAGCACCCGAAGCGCAATCTCGCCGCGATTGGCTATGAGGATCTTGTCGAACATCGCAGCGCCTGACGTTGACGAAAGCTATTCAATGATGACCAGCGGCTCGCCGAATTCGACGGGCTGGCCGTCCTCGACGAGGATTTGCGTCACCGTGCCCGCGCGCGGCGACGGGATCTGGTTCATCGTCTTCATCGCCTCGATGATCAGAAGCGTCTGGCCGGCGGTCACCTTGGAGCCGACTTCGATGAACGGCTTGGCGCCGGGCTCCGGCGACCAATAGGCGGTGCCGACCATCGGCGAGGGGACGACGCCCGGGTGCTTGGCAAAGTCGGTCGCCGCAGCGGCGGCTGCCGCGGTCGCGACCGCCGCGGCCGGCACGGCGACCGTCGGCATGGCTGTGGGGACCGAGGCGGCAATGCTGACGTTGCGCGCGACACGGACGCGCAGGCCGGCGCGCTCGATCTCGATCTCGGTCAGATTGGTCTCGGCAAGCAGCAGCGCGAGCTCGCGGATGAGCGCGCTGTCGTCGCTCTTCTCGCTCTTGGATTTTGCGGCTGATTTGTCGTCTGGCTGGCGCGCCATGATTCTTCGATCCAAAATCTCTGTCTGGTGACGGGGAACGTCAGGATTGACGATTAAGCCTTTGGCTTGGCGTCTGTCTTGCTATCGGGCTTGGCACCGATCTTGGCGGCGAGCCCGATGATCGCGAGCCGATAGCCATCGATGCCGAAGCCGCACAGCGACGCGTAGGCGGCTTTAGCAGTGAACGAGTGATGCCGGAAGCTCTCGCGGGCGTGGATGTTGCTGATGTGAACCTCGACCGCGGGAATTTTCACCGCAACCAGCGCATCGTGCAGCGCGATCGAGGTATGGGAATAGCCGCCGGCGTTGATGATGATCCCGGCGGCCTTCTTGGCGTGGGCCTCGTGGATGAAATCGATCAACTCGCCTTCGCGGTTGGATTGTCGGCAGTCGGCGGTCAGGCCGAACTGCCGCGCGGTATCCGCGCACAGCTTCTCGACGTCGGCCAGGTTGGCGTGGCCGTAGGTCTCGGGCTCGCGCGTCCCCAGCAGATTGAGGTTCGGGCCGTTCAGCACATAGATCGTTCCGGCAGCAGCCATTTCCGAGGGTTCCGGCGCGGGGGTGAAGTGGGCCGGGTTATAGGTAACAACCGGCCGCAGGGGAAGCCTTTAGGTGAGATCTGAACGTCTTCAACAGCTTCGTCTCCCTTGGCAGGTAGCCGTTGTAACCCACGGAAAACGCTGATTAACCAAATTTGGTGGAAGGCGCTCTCGGCGTGCGGTCCCCGCCGCCATCCACTGCCGCGAGCCGGGACTTGAGCCGGGCCTTGGGCCGGCCTTGGGCCCAACGCAAAACCCGCCCCGAGAGGCCCAGGGGCCCAAGGGGCGGGGTTCGCAAGGCGGCGAGGGTGCATCATGCCGCCCTCGCATCGAGGCTCTCGTCTTAGCCCTCGATGATGTAGACGATCTCATGGGTCTCCGGCTGCACGATCACGTAGCGACCCTTGACCAGGATGAACTCGTAGCCGCGCCACTGCGGATAGATCGTCACGACGCGCTCCGGCACCGGATAGAAGTGCACATTGGCCGGAACCCGCGTGCCGACCGCCACATTGAAGTTCACGTTGGTGACTTCGCTGACCTTCTCCGACTTGATCGCGGTCGTAATCTGCGACCGCTTCTCGGCCGGCGGAGCCGCGGTGGCCGACGTCGCCGCGTTGCCGGTCGTGGTCTGGGTGCGGCTGGAGTCGTTGGTCTGTGCGCGGTTGGTGTCCGTCCCGCTCTTGCCCTGCGCGTTTTGGTTGGTCTGCGAACCGCTCGGCTCGTTGGTCTGCGCGCGATTGGTGTCGGTCGAGCTCTTGCCCTGAGCGTTCTGGTTGGTCGTGGTGCCGCTCTTGTCGCGCTGCTCGGCATTCATGTTGCCGCTCTTGTCACGCTGCTCGGCCTTCATGTTACCCGACTTGTCGCGCTCCTCGGCCTTCATGTTACCGCTCTTGTCGCGGCCTTCGGCCTTCATGTCCTTGGAGCCCTTGGTCGTCTCATTCTCCGAGCTGGTGCCCTTCGAATGCTGCGTGCTGTCCTGCGCGCCCTTGGAGGCGCCGGACTTGTCGGAGTCCGGCTTCATGCCGGATTCGCTCTGGCCGGACTTGGACTGTCCGGTGGTGGAATGATCGGAACCCTTCATGCCACCGGAATCGTGCTGCATCGTGCCGGACGACGCGCCGCCGGACGAGCCGCCCTGCTGGGTGGCCGCGCCGCCGCCGGCACCCGGCGATTCCTTGCCGGCGCCGCCGGTGCCTTGCGCGTTGGCGAAGCCTGCACCAGCAATCAGCGCTGCCGTGGCGACCGAAATCAGAAAGCGTTTCGACATTGATATTCCTCCTCACGTCTCTGCATTGCCCGCGCCGACAACGGAGGAAAGTGCGCGATGTTCCTGACGATTTGTGGTTCCGCTCTAACCTGTTCGGTGAATGCGCGATGAATGCGAAAACGCTTCAGCCGCAGGCCCGATCGAACTCCATGTCCGCGAGATCAAGCTGGCCATTGCCCCCACCAAAGTTGAAGCCGCCGAAATGCTCCTCGATCTCGAGATAGGTCGGGCTGTATTTCGGCGTCCATTGATTGGGGAACATCGTGCCGCCGAGATGGTTGCGGCCATGCAGCCGTTCGAGCCCGCGTGCCTTGCCGTCGAGCGAATAGGGCGCGACATAGCCGCCGAGCTCGGCCTTGTGCAGCAGATGATCGCGCGGCGACTTGCCGACATTGGGATCGCCCTCGCGCAGCGCAAGCGCGATGCCGTAAGCGTGGTGCCCGATCTCGGGGACATGACCGAACAGGCGGTACCAGTATTTCTGCTTCAGCTCTTCGGCGCGCGTGATGCGGCCGACCTGGGCCTCGAACACCGTGCGCGCCGCGCCCTTCTCGATCCAGCGCGGAGGCGGATTGACCTGCAGCAGCGGATCACCGGCAAGCTCCGGCGGCGCGCAAAACGGGCCGGCGAACTCGGCTTCCGTCAGCCAGATCGCCACGAAATTGTGGTCGATGATGTCCTTCATCCGGCATTCCATCGGATGCCGGTTCTGCGCGTAGGTCCAGTACGGCAGCAGACGGCCGTCGGCCGGGCACTCGATGGTCTCCGCCGCGAGATATCGCGCGACGGCGTCGACCTCGACCGGCTCGTCATATTGCTGATCGGCGAACATCGCGAGCGCGACATAGGCCTCGCCCCTGGCGCGATATTGTGCCGGCAGACGCAGCGTGAAGCAGTGCTGCATCGGAAAGCCGTCATGCGGGCTGAGCGGCCACTGCTCGGGGCGGATGCCGGGCGGCAAGCCGTAGCACCAGCCGTGGTCGTGTTCGGTGCCGCGCTGCGGCGGCGTCTGCAGGAGGGTGAGATCGTAGGCAAGGGTCGGCGGAGCCGGCAGGGTCATGGCGCAGCTTTTCGTGATTGGCAATGGCCCTTTGTTGCAATGTGCGCGGATGTGGTTCGGTGATCGCACAACAAAAAATCCGGCTGCGTGGCAGCCGGACTTCGTGGAGTGAAACGAATCTGTTGGCGGGTCGATCAGCAGGTTGCCTTGCCGCAGCGGGCGATGCCGATCTTCTCCTTGAGATTGTCGACGCCGACCGCGCCGATCACCACCTGCTTGCCGATCACATAGCTCGGCGTGCCGTTCATGCCCATGGATTCGGCGAGACGGAAGTTCTCCTCGATCGTCGCCTTCACTTCCGGGCTCGCCATGTCCTTTTCGAGCTTGGTCATGTCGAGGCCGATTTCCTTGGCGACCGCCAGCGCGCGCGCCTTGTCGGCGGCGCCGCGGCCGCCCAAAAGCTTCTGATGGAAGTCGAGATATTTCTTGCCCGTCGGGTCCTGCATCCGCACCGCGACCGCGACCTGCGCGGCCTCGACCGAGCCCTGGCTCAGCACCGGGAATTCCTTCAGCACGACCTTCAGCTTGGGATCGGCCTTCATCAGCTCGAGCATGTCGCCCATGGCGCGCTTGCAGTAGCCGCAGTTGTAATCGAAGAACTCGACGAAGGCGACATCGCCGTCCTTGTTGCCGATGGTGACGCCGCGCGGCGAGTTGAAGATGGTGTCGGCGTTCTTGGCGACGCTCTGCTCATGCTTCTCGGCTTCGGCGGCAGCCTGCCGCTTGCTCAGCTCGTTCATCGCCTCCTCGAGCACCTCGGGATGCGCGATCAGGTAGTTGCGGACGATGCTCTCGATGTCGCCGCGCTGGGTGTCGGTGAAGCTTTGCGCGGACGCCGACAGCGGCGCGGCGCAGACGCCGAGCGCAAGCAAGGCGGGGGCGAGAAAACGAAGCGCTGGCATGACAAAATCCTTGTTCGGCGTGGCTCGAAAGACGGCAATGCTATGAGCCGGTTGCGGTGATCGTTGTATGGAACTTCTAATAATTTCTAGTTGTTTTTCTGGCCCGGCATGGGCTTGGCGCTCACAATGTCGTCAGCTTTGACCCAGCCCGGCGTGCCGACGGCGAACCGCGTCTTGGCGCGCGACGCAAGGTCGCGGGCAGTCTTGGTGTCGCCGCGCAGAAAGGCGGCCTGGGCGGAGGCGAGATCGGCCTGGGCGTAGTCGCCCTTGCGGCCATAGGCCATCGCGAGCTGGGTATAGCCGATCGGCGCCTCCGGCTCGCGGGCCACGGCCGCGCGCAGCATGTTGATCGCCTCGTCGGTCAAGGCCTTGTTGTCGGAGGCGACCAGCGCCTGGCCGAGCAGCATCTCGATCAGCGGCGAGTTGCCGGAGAGCTGCACCGCGCGGCGTAGCGGCGCGATGGCCTCCGTGGGCCGGCCGCCTTCGAGCAGCGCCTGGCCGCGCAACTCGTAGAAATAGGCATTGTTCGGCTGCACCTGGATCAGGCCGTCGATCTGCGCGATCGCCGACCGCAGATCGCCGTGCAGATAGGTGGTGATGGCGCGCGCATAGCGCGCCGGCAGGCTGGTGTTCGACAGTGGATAGCGGCGGAACACGGTGTCCTGCCGCTCCATGAAGCCGGAGATCTTGGCGCGCATCATGTCGTGACGCAGCTGCAGCGCCGGATCGTCCTTCTTGTCCCAATAGGGGCTGGAGCGCGCCAGTCCCTCCAGCGCAGCGACGCGGTCGACCGGCATCGGGTGCGATTGCATATAGGGGTCGGCGCCGCGCGCCGCGAACAGGCCCTCGTCGCTGAAGCGCTTGAAGGTCTCGTACATGCCCCTCGGGGACTGGCCGGTCGCGGTGAGGAACCGGACGCCGGCGCGGTCGGCGTTTTCCTCCTGCGCGCGCTGATAGGACAACAGCGTGCGCAGCACCATCGACTGCGGCGCCGAGATCGCTGCCGCGCCCGCGCTGGAAAGGCCGTTGCCGGCGCCGCCGCGCGCGCCTGCGGCCATCGCGCCGGCCCCGAGCAGCATGGCGATGATCATCTGGGTCTGCGCCTGCGCCAGCTGCTCGCGCATCTTGGCGAGATGGCCGCCGGCCAGATGGCCGGTTTCATGCGCCAGCACGCCGATGATCTGGTTCGGCGTCTCCGACTGCAGCAGCGCGCCATAGTTGACGAAGATGCGGCGGCCGTCGGCAACGAAGGCGTTGAACGCGCCGTCGTTGATGATCACGATCTGGATGTTCTGCTTCTCGAGCCCGGCAGCGCGCAGGATCGGGCGGGTATATTCGCGCAACAGCTGCTCGGACTCGGTGTCGCGCAGCACCGGAGGTCCCTTCTGCTGGGCCTGCGCGGTGGCGGTGGGGCCAAGCGCGAGCGCGACCGCCGTAACAAGCGCGGTCAGCTTGAACGCAGTCAGCTTGAAGGTCTTGGTGCGAAGCGCGTGGCGGAACAGCATGGGCGATCTACCGGCGCTGGCTGGCCGCGCCGATTCCGGCCCTGACGAGGGCCTGACGCAGCGTCTTGTTTTTGCAATTGTTCTTCACGCGAACCGGGGTATTCACTGGGCCTGAAAGCGTTATAAGGAGCCACCGAATGCGGCCAGTCTGGGGCGGTAACCGGTGCGGAACCTGAATTCGGCGAGACGCCGTGCCAATAGCAGAAATCCATGCCTGATGCGACACTGAGAGAGCGTGTGACCAGCCTTTTGACCGCGTCCGGGCGGAGCGATGTTCCCCCGTTCATGGTAATGGACGTGATGGCGGCCGCGGCGCGAATCGAGGCCGCCGGCGGTCACGTCATCCACATGGAGGTCGGCCAACCTGCCGCAGGCGCGCCGCAGCCGGCGATCGCGGCGGCGCAGGCCGCGCTGCAGGACGGGCGGATCGACTACACCTCGGCGCTCGGCATTCCCTCGCTGCGTGAGCGCATCGCGCGGCATTATCGCGAGACCTATGGCTGCACGGTCGCGTCCGACACGATCGTCGTCACCACGGGTTCGTCGGGCGGCTTCATCCTGGCGTTCCTTGCGATGTTCGAACCGGGCGATCGGGTCGCGGTGACCGTGCCGGGCTATCCGCCGTACCGGCACATCCTGACCGCGCTCGGCTGCGAGCCGGTGCTGATCGAGACTTCTGGCGACACCCGCCATGCGCTGACCGGCGAGGCGCTGCTTGCGGCGCACCGCAAGGCGCTGCTGAAGGGCGTGCTGGTCGGCAGTCCCGCCAACCCGACCGGCACCATGATGTCGCGCGAGGCGCTGTCGAGCCTGATGGCCGCCGCCGACAGCGCCGGCATCCGCTTCATCTCCGACGAGATCTATCACGGGCTCGACTACGCATTCCCCGCGGTGACCGCGGCCGAATTGTCGCCGCAGGCGCTGGTGATCAACTCGTTCTCGAAATACTTCTGCATGACCGGCTGGCGCGTCGGCTGGATGGTGGTGCCCGAGGTCCTGGTGCGGCCGATCGAGCGGTTGCAGCAGAACCTCTCCATCTCGGTGCCGACGCTGTCGCAGATCGCGGCCGAGGCCGCGTTCGAGGGCCGTGAGGAGATGGAAGCGATCAAGCGCGGTTATCAGGAGAACCGCCGCATCCTTATCGAAGGCCTGCCGAAGGCAGGCCTGACGAAATTTTTACCGGCTGACGGCGCGTTCTATCTCTATGCCGACGTCTCCGCCTTCACCTCCGACAGCTTCGCGTTCGCCAACGAGATGCTGGAGAAGGCGCATGTCGCGGCGACGCCGGGCGTCGATTTCGATCCGATCCACGGCCGCGCCTTCATCCGCTTCTCCTACGCGCGCTCGGCCGCGGAGATGCAGGAAGCGGTTGCGCGGATCGCGCATTGGCTTAAATAGCCGCCATCTTCACGAGCCATCCCGGAGTTCATCTTGTCAGTGCAATCGGTTTCGCAGCCCGCCGCCGCGCGGCATTTTCCTCTCGCGTCCGTGCTGTGGCCCGAACAGGCCGGCGAGGCCTCCGGCGCCCTGCGCGCGCTCGTGCTGGTCGTGCTCGGCACTGCGCTGATGACCTTGTCGGCGAAGGTCAACCTGCCGCTGCCCTATGTGCCGATCACGCTGCAGACGCTGGCGGTGCTGATGATCGGCGCCACCTACGGCTGGCGGCTTGGTAGCGCGACCATGATCGCCTATCTCGCCGAGGGCGCACTCGGCATGCCCGTGTTTGCCGGTCCGGTCGGGGGTCTCGCACCGCTGCTCGGGCCGACCGCAGGCTATCTGTTTGGATTCGTTCTGGCCGCGTTCGTCACCGGCTTTCTCGCCGAACGCAGCTGGGACCGCAGCGCGACCTGGCTGTTTGTGGCGATGGCGATCGGCCACGCCGTCATCTTCGCGGCGGGCTTCGGCTGGCTCGCCTTCGGCACCGGGCTCGGCGTCGGGAAGGCCTGGCTGGTCGGCGTCGTGCCGTTCATGGCCGCGACCCTGGTCAAGAATGCGCTGGGTGCCGCGCTGGTGCGGGCCGCCCGGCGGCTGGCGGATCGCCGCGGCTAAGCGGCAGGCATCCACAGTTCCATTTGACTTGCGCAGCCAAGTTGATCTTGGCTGTTCCCATCATTTCTGAGGGGGAGTGACACATGGCAACGACGTCAGTTGCCACGGGCGCGCCGGCGGCTGCCGCCGCCAAGCCGTGGTATAAAGTTCTCTACGTCCAGGTCCTGATCGCCATCGTGCTCGGCGCATTGGTCGGCTGGCTGTGGCCGAACCTTGCCACCAACGAATGGATCAAGGCGCTCGGCGACGGCTTCATCAAGTTGATCAAGATGGTGATCGCGCCGATCATCTTCTGCACCGTCGTGTCCGGCATCGCGCATATCCAGGACGCCAAGAAGGTCGGCCGCATCGGCGTCAAGGCGCTGGTCTATTTCGAGGTCGTCTCGACCTTCGCGCTGGTGATCGGGCTGATCGTCGGCAATCTGATCAAGCCCGGCGCGGGCTTCGGCAACGCGGCGGCGAATGCCCAGGCGGTCGCCGGCTACGCCAAGCAGGCCGAGGCGCAGAAGAGCGTCGACTTCGTGCTGCACATCATCCCCGATACCGTGGTCGGCGCATTCGCGCAAGGCGAGATCCTGCAGGTGCTGCTGTTCTCTGTGCTGTTCGGCTTCGCCATCATGAGCCTCGGCGAACGCGGCCACACCATCCGTTCGTTTATCGACGATGCGGCGCATGCCGTATTCGGCGTGATCTCGATCGTGATGCGCGCCGCGCCGATTGGCGCGTTCGGCGCGATGGCCTACACCATCGGCAAGTTCGGCACCGGCGCGATCCTCAATCTGGTCGGCTTGATCGCGACCTTCTATTTGACCGCCGCGCTGTTCGTGTTCGTGGTGCTCGGCATCATCGCGCGGATGGCCGGGTTCTCGATCTTCAAGTTCCTGGCCTACATCAAGGACGAGCTCTTGATCGTGCTCGGCACCTCGTCCTCCGAAAGCGCGCTGCCATCGCTGATGGAGAAGCTCGAGCGGCTCGGCTGCTCCAAATCGGTGGTCGGCCTCGTGGTGCCGACGGGCTATTCGTTCAACCTCGACGGCACCAACATCTACATGACCTTGGCGACGCTGTTCATCGCCCAGGCGCTCGGCTACGACCTCTCGTTCAGCCAGCAGCTCACGATCCTGGTGGTGGCGATGCTGACCTCGAAAGGGGCGTCCGGCATCACCGGCGCGGGCTTCATCACGCTGGCGGCGACGCTTGCGGTGGTCGATCCGCGGCTGGTGCCGGGCATGGCGATCGTGCTCGGCATCGACAAGTTCATGAGCGAGTGCCGCGCGCTGACCAATCTGTGCGGTAACGGCGTCGCCTGCGTGATCGTCGCCTGGTGGGAGGGCGAGCTCGACCGCGGCAAGCTCAACGCCAATCTCGCCAGGCAGATCGATCCGACCGACATGGAGACGGCGCTCACGACGGATTAGAGCATGATCCGGAAAAGTGTGAAGCGGTTTTCCGAAAAGATCATGCTCAATAGAGGTTAGAACCGATCGATGCGATACGGCGAGGTGTCCACTGCGGGGGCCTCGCCGTTCATCATTTCAGCGAGCAGTTTCCCAGTGGCGGGGCCGAGCGTAAAGCCCTGGTGACCGTGGCCGAAATTCACCCACAGGCCGCGATGCGTCGGGACCGGCCCGAGCACCGGCAGCATGTCGATCGAGCAGGGGCGGGTGCCGAACCACGGCTCGGGCTCGACGCGGCTCCCGATGTCGAGCAGGCCGCGCGCGGCGGCTTCGGCGTGGCCGAGCTGAATCGGCGTCGCAGGAGCGTCCGGACTGGTCAGCTCCGCGCCGGTGGTGATGCGGATTCCCTTTGCCATCGGCGCCATCGCGTAACCCATCGCGGTATCCACCAGCGGCAGGTCGAGCGAGCGGCCGCCTTGATAGTGCATGTGGTAGCCGCGCTTGCGCACCAGCGGAATCCGGTAGCCGAATTTTTGCAGCAGATCGGGTGACCACGGCCCGAGCGTGACCACGACATGCGCGGCGTCGATCCGCCCGGAGGCGGTGTCGACGGACCAGCCCGATGTGGTTTCGGTCAGCGTCTGCGCATCGCCGCGCAGCAGCGTGCCGCCGAGACGTTCGAACAATCCGGCATAGGCCGAGACGAGACCGCCGGGATCCGACACAGTCCAGGGCTCGAGCCAGTGAATGGCGCCGGGCAGGTCGTCGCGCAGGATCGGTTCGGCCTTTGCAAGCTCGCTGCCGTCAAGCACGCGAAACTTCACGCCGAAGTCGCGCTGGTTCTCTTCAGCGATCGCAGTCGCCGCCGCCAGCGTGGCCGGATCGCGGTACAGGATGCGAAAGCCGGCGCGGCGGATCAGGTTGTCGGCATGGGCCTCGCGGATCAGCGTGTCGTGCTCCGCCGTGGCGTGGGCGATCAGGCGTGCCCAGGCAAGCGTGGCTTCGCGGTGCCGCTCGGGTGTCGAGTGCCACCAATAGCGCAGCAGCGGACCGGCATGCTGCGGCAGCGATGCCAGCCGATAGCGGACGTCGTTGGTGCGGCCCATCGCGATCCGCGCCAGCGTGGCAAAATCGCGCGGCATCGGATAGGGCCGCACGGCCTCGCTCTGAATGATCCCGGCGTTGCCGTAGCTGGTTTCCCGGCCAGGCTCCCTTCGGTCGACCAAGGTCACCGACCAGCCGCGGCGCTGCAGGTGTAGCGCCGTGCCGACGCCCACCATGCCGCCGCCAAGTACGATTGCGCTTTGCATTGAAGCTGTTCTCTCCGGCGTCTGATGCGCGGTTCACCAATAAAAACGCCCGGCTTGCACCGGGCGCTTTTAACTCATGGAAGGGTCAGTTGCCGCCGCCGAAGCGGCGCGACCACCAGCCCTTGCGGGTGGGAGCCTCGGTCGCGGCGGCCGGCTCGGGCTCGGCGCGCGGGGCGGGGGCCGGGGGCGGCTCCTCGGCCGGGCTCTGCACCAGCGCGGGCGCCGGCGTCTCCGCCTGTGGGCTCGAGCTGAAGCTGACCTTCTCGCGCACGGTTGACCGACGCCGGGCGGCGCGGTCGGTTTCCGCCGGCGCGTCCTCGGTCACGGCCGCGGCCGCTTCAACGACCTCGGGCGCAGGCGCGGCGACAGCCTCGGCCGGCTCGATCTCGGCCGGCCGCAGCTCGACCGGCACGGCAACTTCCTCGGGCACCACCAGCACGGGGGCCGGCTGCAACATGCCCTCGAAGTCGGCGACCGCATCGGCAGCCTCCGGCGTCGGGGCCGGGCTCAGCTCGTCGGAGATCGATCCCGCAAGACCTTCATCGGCTCCGCCACCGCCACGCCGGCGGCGGCCGCCACGACGTCCGCGGCGGCGCGGGCGACGCTCGCCATTGGCGGCCTGGTCGCCGCCCGCAAAGCCTTGCTGCTCGTCGCCCTCTTCATCGTCGCCTTCGCTGTCCTCGGTCGCGACTGCCTCGCCGCCCTCGGGCAGCACATGCATGAGGTCGCCGTCCTCGCGCGGCGGCTGGGCGGACTCGCGCGCCTCGCGGTCACCGCCGCGGCCGCGCCGCCGGCGCCGCCGCTTGCGGCGCTGACCGTCGCCTTCGCCCTCGGCAGCGGCTTCCTCGCCGGCCGCCTGGTCGTCGGCGAGGCCCTCGGTCTCATCGGTCTCGACCTCGGCCTCGTACTCGAACGATTCCTCGTCGTCGTCGGCCTCTTCGGCCTGCGCCGGCGCGGCTGCGGCCTGCGCCGCCAGCAGCGCTTTCGCGGCCTCGAGCGTATGCACCTGCTCACCGCGGTCGATGATGTAGGACTGCGTGCCGTGCACGGTGGCATCGGCGACGATCGAGAGCTGCACCTTGAAGGAGTCCTCGAGGTCGCGCAGATGGCCGCGCTTGTGATTGAGCACATAGAGCGCGACGTCGGTGCGGGTGCGCACCACCAGATTGTGGGTCGCGCCCTTCATCAGGATTTCCTCGATGCCGCGCAAGAGCTGCAGCGCCACCGACGAGACCGAGCGGACGTGACCCGAGCCGCCGCACTGCGGGCAGGGCTCGGTCGAGCTCTCCAGCACGCTGGCGCGGATGCGCTGGCGCGACATTTCCAACAGGCCGAAATGCGAGATGCGGCCGACCTGGATCCGCGCGCGGTCCTGGCGCAGGCAGTCGGACAGCTTGCGCTCGACCGCGCGGTTGTTGCGCTTCTCGTCCATGTCGATGAAGTCGATGACGATCAGGCCGGCGAGGTCGCGCAGGCGGAGCTGGCGGGCGACTTCCTCGGCCGCCTCCAGATTGGTCTTGAGCGCAGTGTCCTCGATATGGTGCTCGCGGGTGGCGCGCCCCGAGTTGACGTCGATCGAGACCAGCGCCTCGGTCTGGTTGATCACGATGTAGCCGCCGGAGCGCAACTGCACGGTCGGCGAGAACATCGCGTCGAGCTGGCTTTCGACGCCCATCCGCGAGAACAGCGGCTGGCCGTCGCCGTAGAGCTTTACCGCGCGCACATTCGCCGGCATCAGCATCTTCATGAAGTCGCGGGCTTCGCGGTAGCCGGCATCGCCCGCCACCTGGATCTCGTCGATCTCCTTGTTATAGAGGTCGCGCAGCGAGCGCTTGATCAGCGAGCCTTCCTCGTAGACCAGGGTCGGCGCCTGCGACTTCAGCGTCAGGTCGCGCACCGTCTCCCACATCCGGATCAGGTACTCGAAGTCGCGCTTGATCTCCGGCTTGCTGCGGGAGGCGCCGGCGGTGCGCAGGATGATGCCCATGCCCTCGGGCACGTCGAGGTCCTGCACCACTTCCTTGAGCCGCGAACGGTCCTGGGCGGAGGTGATCTTGCGGCTGATGCCGCCGCCGCGCGCGGTGTTGGGCATCAGCACCGCGTAGCGGCCGGCGAGCGACAGATAGGTGGTCAGCGCAGCGCCCTTGTTGCCGCGCTCTTCCTTGACGACCTGCACCAGCATGACCTGCCGGCGCTTGATCACTTCCTGGATCTTGTACTGGCGGCGCGGGCGGAACGGACGCTCAGGAACCTCCTCCAGCACGTCGTCGCCGCCGACGGACTCGACGACGTCTTCCTCGGCCTCTTCGCCGTCGTCCTCATCTTCGTCGTCGGCTTCGTCGCCGTTTTCGCTCGGCGCCGCGCCGGCATCCGCGGAGGCGGCTTCGGCAGATCCGGCGGGCTCGGCGACGGCGAGGCCGTCGTCGCTGGCAGCGTGATGTTCATCCGTGGCAGCAAGCTGCACGTCGTCGGCGTGCGCAGCGTTTTCCTCGGCCTGTTCCTCATAAACCCGCTCGGGCTCATGATTGACCTCGACGGGCTCGGCCGGCTCCGGCGCGGCCGACGCAGCGGAGGCCTCGATCACCGCGACGACCGGGTCGGGCTGGACGTCGGTATCCGGCGCCGCGCTCACTTCGTGGGCGTGCTCGTGATCGTGTTCATGATCATCGTCATGGTGATGATGATGGTGGTCGTCGTGATGCTCATGGTCTTGGGCAGGATCTTGGGCTTGCGCATGTTCGTGCGCCTCATGCTCATGACCCTCGTGGGCGGCCACGTCGTGATCGTGGGGCTCGGCCGCGATCGGCTGCTCGAGCGCCTCGTGAGCTTGCGCCTGCGGGTCGGTGGCAGCCTCGACCACCTCGCTCTGGACGCGGTCGCCATGGCCGCGGCGGCGGGCATTGCGATGGCGGGAGCGGCGGCGATGACCGCGGTTCTCGTGCTCTTCCTCGGCCTCGCGATGCGCGCGCTCGTCGGCCTCAATCAGCGCCTGACGGTCGGCGACCGGGATCTGATAGTAGTCGGGATGAATTTCGCTGAAGGCCAGGAAGCCGTGGCGATTGCCGCCATATTCGATGAAGGCGGCCTGCAGCGACGGCTCTACGCGCGTGACCTTGGCGAGATAAATGTTGCCGCGCAGTTGCTTGCGCTGGGCGGTCTCGAAATCAAACTCTTCGACTCGATTGCCACGGACCACGACGACCCGGGTCTCTTCCGGGTGGGTGGCATCGATCAACATCTTGTTGGGCATTTTGCAGCTCTTGACGGCGGCGGGCGCGGTTCATGGCGCGCGCAAACTGCGCCGCCCGGTGACGCGACGGTCCACCTGATTCGGGGGTGAGGGGAAGGCCAAAACGCGTCTGGCGGCGCAGAGCCGGGCGGGAACCCACCGGGATGATGCGACGGGCGAAGCTTTCACCTCGCGTCAGCGCGATCGTCTCGGCGATCCTGGTCGGCAATACAGTCTGGCGCATTAAGCGTCGGCCCGTCTAAACATGGTGGCGGCGAGAAATACCGCCGTATCTTTTGCTGAAAGCTTCGGCGCGGCGCCGAAGCGCCTGCCGGCCATCGCATATCGAGGCCCCAAGGGGTCCGGATAATCGTTTGTGCCGGTTCTCAAACCGTCCCTCGGGCGAGAGTGCCTGGGACCGGACGCCGCTCGGGCTCGAAACCGCCACTCCATGTCAGCCGCGCGCGGCGCTGGCTGTGGAGGGGCCGGAAAAACACGGCGGGATCTTCTGGATCGAAGGTTCCACCGCTGCACCGGGAGGCTGAACGCGACACAACCGGGAGTACTAGCCGTCAGCATCCCGTACATACGTTGATTGGCTGCCGCGTGCAAGGGAAGCGTCGGGAGCGTCGCGGGGCGGCAACACTCGATCCTTTTCGTGCGTCCGTCATTAGCGTGCGATTAACCGTGTGGTTTTAATGCGGTAAGAGGCTGCCAAGGAGGCTCGAATCGGTGGCAATTCGCGCAAATCGCCGTGTTTTGCTGGGGAGCGCGCTATTGTGCGCTGCAGCATTGGTGTTTGCCGAAGCAGGTCGCCTGACCGCCGCCGAGGGGCAGCAGAACGCTCAGCCGGCCCCGGCCTCGAATTTCCCGGTCGCATCCGACGCGCGTCTCGCCGGTGACGGCAAACAGACCCGATTCATCCTCGATCTGGACCGTAAGATCGAGTTCCGCGCCTTTCCGCTGGCCGACCCGTATCGCGTCGTGGTCGATATCCCGCAGGTCAATTTCCAGCTCGCTTCCGGCACCGGCTCGAACGGGCGAGGGCTGGTGAAGGCATTCCGCTACGGCCTCGTGATGCCTGGCGGCTCCAGAATCGTGTTCGATCTGACCGGACCGGCAAAGATCGCCAGCTCCTATGTGCTCGACGCCGCCAACGGCCAGCCGCCGCGGCTGGTGCTGGAATTCGAGGAGGTCGATCGCACCAGCTTCACGCAGTCGCTTGCGCCTGAGGCCCGGCCCGAACTGAAGCCCGCGCTTGCCGAGGGCAATGTCGTCGTCCCGCCGGTCACGACGGCGGCGCGGCCGCCGGTTACCGATCCCCGCCCGCTGATCGTGATCGATCCCGGTCATGGCGGCATCGACAACGGCACCCAGTCCGGCGGCGAGCTGGAGAAGAACCTGGTGCTCGGATTCGGTCTCGCTTTGCGCGACCGGATCGAGAAATCCGGCAAATACCGCGTGGTCATGACGCGGACCGACGACACCTTCATCCCGCTGAACGACCGGGTGAAGCTGGCGCGCAACCAGTCGGCGGCGCTGTTCGTCTCGATCCACGCCGACGCGCTGCCGCGCCGCGAGGGCGATGCCCAGGGCGCCACCATCTACACGCTGTCGGACAAGGCCTCCGACGCCGAAGCCGAGCGGCTGGCCGACACCGAAAACAAGGCCGACGCCATCGGCGGCGTGAACCTGACCGACGAGCCGACCGAGGTCGCCGACATCCTGATCGACCTGGCGCAGCGCGAGACCAAGACCTTTTCCAACCGCTTCGCCCGGCTGCTCGTGGACGAGATGAAGACCACGGCGCGGATGCACAAGCATCCGCTGAAATCGGCGGGCTTCCGGGTGCTGAAGGCGCCCGACGTGCCCTCGGTCTTGGTGGAGCTCGGCTACGTCTCCAACAAGGGCGACCTCGAGCACCTCGTTTCCGAGAACTGGCGGAACAAGACGGTCGGCTCGATGGTCCAGGCGATCGACGCGTTCTTCGCCAAGCGGCTGGCAACTGCCGGATCGGCCAAATGAAATTGGCCGGCTGAAAAGCCCGCCGGCGTTGCCAGGAAGCCCTAGTTTGGCCACAGCGGCAACGGTATAGAAAAGGGGCGACAGGGTTCTTCGGAATCACCCACATTGTTCGGGCCCCTGGTTCGGGCCCTTGTATTTTGAGCGTGCGCAATAATGGCTCCGCCGGGGCCGTGGGGGTTGGTTGGCTTTCGCACTTTTGGACAGGCGCTTCGCAGAAGATTGAGCGCCGGAGGGGTAGGGACGGGACTTCGATGCGCCTGCTCGTGCGGTTCATGGGTTTCTTGTTCGCCGCCGGAACCGTGGTGTTTCTGGTTGGCGTCGCCGGGGTTGCCGGCGCGATCTGGCATTTCTCCAAGGATCTGCCGGACTACTCGCAGCTTCAGGACTATGAGCCGCCGGTGATGACCCGCGTGCACGCCTCCGACGGCGCGCTGCTCGGCGAGTACTCCAAGGAACGCCGGCTCTACCTGCCGATCCAGGCGGTGCCGAAGCTCGTGATCAACGCCTTCCTCGCCGCCGAGGACAAGAACTTCTACGAGCATGGCGGCATCGACTATCAGGGCATGGCGCGCGCTGCGATCCTCTACGCGCAGAACTACGGCTCCAACCGCCGCCCGCAGGGCGCGTCGACCATCACCCAGCAGGTCGCGAAGAATTTTCTGCTGACCAACGAGGTCTCGTTCTCGCGCAAGATCAAGGAAGCCTTGCTGGCGATGCGCATCGAGCGCGCCTACTCCAAGGACCGCATCCTCGAGCTCTACCTCAACGAGATCTATCTCGGCCTCGGCGCCTACGGCATCGCCGCCGCGTCGCTGGTCTATTTCGACAAGTCGGTGAACGAGCTCACCATCGCGGAAGCCTCCTATCTCGCCGCGCTGCCGAAGGCGCCGGCCGCGCTGCATCCGGTGCGCAACCGCGATCGCGCGATCGAGCGCCGCAACTACGTGATCGACCGCCTGCTGGAGAACGGCTGGATCAAGCAGGCCGACGCCGACAAGGCGCGCAAGGAAGCGCTCAACGTCACCAGCCGTTCGAATGGCGCGCACATCTTCGCCGGCGAATATTTCGCCGAGGAAGTCCGCCGCGACATTTTTGAGCGCTACGGCGAGAAGAAGCTCTATGAGGGCGGCCTGTCGGTCCGCACCACGCTCGACCCGAAGATCCAGGTGATGGCGCGCAAGACCATGGCGGCCGGTCTCGTCAACTATGACGAGGCGCAGGGCTGGCGCGGGCCGGTGCAGAAGCTTGCCATCGCCGGCGACTGGGGCGTCAAGCTCGCCGACGTGAAGTCGCTCTCCGACATCTCGCCGTGGCGGATGGCGGTGGTGCTGGAGACCAGCGACCAGTCGGCGCGGATCGGCTTCCAGCCGGGCCGCGAACTCGGCGGTGCGGTCAGCAAGGAACGGCAGACCGGCATCATCACCATGGACGGCGTGCGCTGGGCCAAATCCAAGGGCAAGGCGCCGACGGCGGTCGCGCAGGTGCTGCAGCCGGGCGACGTGATCTACGCCGACCCGCTGGTGAACAAGGACGGCAGCGCGGTCGAAGGTCAGTATCGGCTGCGGCAATTGCCGGAAGTGTCCGGCGCGATGGTGGTGATGGATCCATGGACCGGCCGCGTGCTCGCGATGGTCGGCGGCTTCTCGTTCGACCAGAGCCAGTTCAACCGCGCGACGCAGGCCTACCGGCAGCCCGGTTCGTCGTTCAAGCCGATCGTCTATTCGTCGGCGCTGGACAACGGTTACACGCCGTCGACCACCGTGATCGACGCGCCGATCGAGATCGATCAGGGGCAGGGCGCCGGTGTGTGGCGTCCGGAAAACTATTCGACCGGCAAATATTACGGCCCGACCACGCTGCGCAACGCGCTGCAGCGTTCGCTCAACACGGTGACGGTGCGGCTCGCGCAGGACATCGGCATGCCCTTGGTCGGCGAATACGCCAAGCGGTTCGGCGTCTATGACGAGTTGCCGAACTACCTGTCCTATGCGCTCGGCGCCGGCGAAACCACGGTCATGCGCATGGTGACGGCCTATTCGATGTTCGCCAATGGCGGCCGCCGGGTGAAGCCGACGCTGATCGACCGCATCCAAGACCGCTACGGCCACACCATCTTCAAGCACGACCAGCGCGAATGCCGCGGCTGCGACGCGCCCGGCGGCTGGAAGAACCAGTCCGAGCCGCAGCTCGTCGACCGCCGCGAACAGGTGCTCGACCCGATGACCGCCTACCAGATCACCGAGATGATGGAAGGCGTGGTCCAGCGCGGCACCGCCACCGTCGTCAAGGAGGTCGGCAAGCCGATCGCCGGCAAGACCGGCACCACCAACGACGAGAAAGACGTCTGGTTCATCGGCTTCTCGCCTGACATTGCCGTCGGCGTCTACATGGGCTTCGACAAGCCGCGCAACATGGGGCGCGCCGCGACCGGCGGTCACATTGCGGCGCCGATCGCGCGCGACTTCCTCAAGCTGGCGCTGGCCGACAAGCCGCCGACCCCGTTCAAGGTTCCGGCTGGCATCAAGCTGATCCGCGTCGATGCCAAGTCCGGCATGCGCGCAGGACCGGGCGAGGGCGGCAACACCATCCTCGAGGCCTTCAAGCCGGGCACCGCGCCGCCGGAGAACTACTCGGTGATCGGGGTCGCCGATGCCGATGGCCGCAGCCCGAGCCCGGGTCCGCAGCCGTCGCAAAGCCAGCAGCCTGAAGGCAGCAACGTTTTCCTGCGGCCTTTCGGTTTGTACTAGAGCTCCGTTCCGATGCCATCGGAAGGGAGCTCTAGATTGTTGTTTGGACGCGTTTTCTTCACGCAAAACCGGCATCCACTTCGCTGCAAAACGCTCTGGTAATTGTTCCGCCCAATGCCCGGGACAGCGCTGTCAATCCGATTGCGCTTTGCCGCGCCCGTCGCTACATCCCTCGGAACCTGTTTCCCCAACTCCTGAAAGATCATGCGCGCCGAAATCGAACGCCTTGTTGAAGAGATCAAGCAGTCAGTCGGGCTGCTGAGGAGGCATCTTTGACGTCGAACAATCGACGGCACGCCTCGCTGAGCTGAACAAGCTCGCTGAAGACTCCAATCTCTGGAACGATCCCCAGAAGGCCCAGCGGCTGATGCAGGAGCGCACCTCATTGGAGGACGCGCTCTCCGGCATCGGCAAGGTCGAGCGCGAGCTCGAGGACCAGATCGGCATGATCGAGCTCGGCGAGGCCGAGAACGACGCGGGCGTGGTCGCTGACGCCGAGAAGGCGCTGAAGGACCTGAAGAAGGAAGTCGCCCGGCGCGAGCTCGAAGCGCTGCTGTCGGGCGAGGCCGACAAGTTCGATTCCTATCTCGAGGTCCATGCCGGCGCCGGCGGCACCGAGAGCCAGGACTGGGCCCAGATGCTGCTTCGCATGTACACGCGCTGGGCCGAGAAGCACGGCTTTAAGATCGAGTATCTCGAAGAATCCCAGGGTGAAGAGGCGGGCATCAAGTCCGCGACGATCCAGATCTCCGGCCACAATGCCTATGGCTGGCTGAAGACCGAGGCCGGCGTGCACCGCCTGGTGCGGATCTCGCCGTTCGATTCCAACGCGCGGCGCCACACCTCGTTCTCGTCGGTGCAGATTTTCCCCGTGATCGACGACTCGATCAAGATCGAGATCAAGGAGAGCGACGTCCGCACCGACACGATGCGGTCGGGCGGCGCCGGCGGCCAGCACGTCAACAAGACCGAGTCGGCGGTGCGCCTGACGCACATTCCGACCGGCATCGCGGTGGTCTGCCAGGCCGGCCGCTCCCAGCACAAGAACCGGGCGCAGGCCTGGGACATGCTGCGCGCGCGGCTCTACGAGATCGAGCTGAAGAAGCGCGAGGAGCAGGCCGCCGCCGATCAGGCCGCCAAGACCGACATCGGCTGGGGCCACCAGATCCGCTCCTACGTGCTGCAGCCTTATCAGATGGTGAAGGATTTGCGCACTGGCGTGCAGACCTCCGATACGTCCGGTGTGCTGGACGGCGACCTCGACGAGTTCATGGCCGCGACCCTGGCGCAGCGTGCCTTCGGCACTGGGCCCGGCGCGGTCGAGGATGTGGATTAGCCCATGCAGCGTGTGGCCTTCATCGGACTGGGACGGATGGGCCACGGGATGGCCGGCCGCTACCTCGATGCCGGCTTCACGGTCACGGTGTGGAATCGCAGCAAGGCCAAGGCCGCCGATCTGATCGCGCGCGGCGCGCAATGGGCGACCTCGCCGGAGGACGCCGCGATCGACGCCGATGCCGTTGTCACCATGGTCGCCGACGATGAAGCGTCGCGCTCGGTCTGGCTGACCAGGGATGGCGCCGCCGCCACCATGAAGGCGGGCACGCTGGCGATCGAATGCTCGACGGTTTCCTATCAGCATGCGCTCGCGATGGCGCAGGAGTTGCGCAGCCGCGGCCTGGTCTACATCGATTGCCCCGTCACCGGGCTGCCGGAGGCGGCGGCCGCGGGCAAGCTGACGCTGCTGGTGGGCGCCGATCCGGCCGATCTCGAACGCGCGCAGCCATATCTGGCGCCGATCGGCAGCACGATCCGGCATTTCGGCGCGGTCGGCACCGGCACCGTGTTCAAGCTGATCAACAATCTGATCGGTGCGGTGCAGATCGCCAGCCTCGCCGAGGGCGTCGCGATCGCCGAGCAGGCCGGCCTCGACATGCAGTTGGTCGCCGAAGCGCTGGCGACCGGTGCGGTCGCGAGCCCGCAGGTGATCCGCCACAGCAGGCGGATGATCGACCGCGATTTCGCCGGCGCCTCCTTCACCGCGGCACTGCGCCACAAGGATGCCGAATACGCCGTCCGGCTCGCCGAGACGCTGCTGCCCGGCGTGCCCGTCAGCCGCGCCGCGCTCACGGCCTATGGCAAGGCGAAGGCGCATGCGCCCGACGCCGACGAAGGCCAGATGATCGAGATCATCTCCCGGCCGAAATAGGGCGCGCTGCTCTCGGAAATCGGGTGGCCACCGCCGCAGTGGCCGGCTAGTCATCTGCGCCCGCGCAGTTGAGAGCCCGCCATGCCTTCCGCCGACAACAGGATCGATCGCCGCGACTGGGCGCTGCTCGGGCTGCTCTCGGTGCTCTGGGGCGGCTCGTTCTTCTTCAACGGCGTGATCCTGCGCGAACTGCCGCCGCTGACGCTGGTGCTGCTGCGCGTGGCGCTCGGCGCCGGCCTCCTGCTGCCGCTGCTGCGGGCTCGTAACATCGCGTTCCCGAAGGGCGCGTCGGGATGGGCGCCGTTCTTCGCGATGGGCCTGTTCAACAACGTACTGCCGTTCTCGCTGATCGTGTTCGGGCAGACCTATATTCCGAGCGGGCTCGCCTCGATCCTCAATGCGACGACGCCGCTGTTCGCCGTCATCATCATGGCGGCAGCCGGCGAGGAGCGGCTGCAGGCGCGCCGCGTTGCGGGCGTGATCGTCGGCGTGATCGGGGTTGCGATCCTGCACGGCGATGCGCTGGGTTTCGAGAGCCGGCAGGGCCTCGGCATCCTGCTCTGTCTCGCCGGCGCTTTCAGCTACGGCATCGCTGCGCTGGTCGGGCGGCGGCTGCCGGTGCATGTGCCGCCGCTGGGCACGGCGGCGTTCCAGATGATGGCTTCTAGCGTGATGATGGCGGTGGTCGCGGCTGTCGTCGACCGGCCCTGGCTGCTGCCGATGCCGCACGCGACGACGTGGCTCGCGGTGCTCGGGCTGGCGGCGCTGTCGACGGCGCTGGCCTATATCGTGTTCTTTCAAATCCTGCAGCGCTCCGGAGCGACCAATGTGATGCTGGTGACGCTGCTGATTCCGGTCACCGCGATGCTGCTCGGCACGCTGGTGCTCGGCGAGCCGGTCGCGCTGCGCGAGGTGATCGGGGCGCTGGTGATCGCCGGTGCGCTGCTCGTAATCGACGGCCGCGTGCTGGCGGGGTTTAGCCGCGCGCCTGCTTCCACGCCGCATACCAGCCGGTGAAGCGGCCGCTGTCGCGCTCGCCGCCGTGCCAGGCGGCATACACCGTGCCGTCGTCGGCGACCAGCAACACCGCATCGAGCCCCTTGGAGCGGCGCAGGGTGTCGATCGCCTGCGCCGGCGTCTGCGCGATCGGCCCTGCGACATTGAACGAGGTGTTGACCGACATCTCGACGCCGATGCGGCGGCCGAGCGCCTTGAGGTAGGCATAGGTGAGGGGATCGTCGGCCTCGCGCACGATCTGGATGCGGCCGGTGCCGTCGGCATGCACCACGGCGGGAATCTTCTCGCGCGCCTCCGGCTTCGAATGCGCGGTCAGCACCATGTAGTTATAGGCATTGTAGTCGCCGTCAGAGGCGCCGTCCTCGAGCTCAAAATAGTCGCGCGCGGATTCAAGGGTCGCCATCGGTGCCAGCGGGCGGATCGCCTCGCGGTACTTGACCCGTTCGTTGAGCCGTTCGCGCACATGGGGATCGCAGGGATTGGCGAGGATCGAGCGATGCCCGAGCGCGCGCGGTCCGGTCTCCGCCGCGCCCTGGTAGATCGCGATCACGCCGCCCTGCGCCACCGCGAAGGCCATCAGGTCCGCGATCGCATCGCGGCCCTCTGGCGTCGAGACATAGCCGATCGCAGTCGACGCGACATCGTCGGCGCGAAGCGCCGCACTGATGTCGGCATGCGTCGGCGGCAGGCCGCAATAGAAGGCGTGCGACAGCGGCGCGCCGCGCGGGGCGCCGGCCATGTGCGCGAACAGCCAGGCGGCGCCGATCGGCACGCCGGGATCGCCGGGCACCGGCGGGATCCACATGTGCAGCCGGGTCTTGCGCTGCTGCGCGCGTTCGAACCACGCCTCGTCGAAATGCTCGAGCAGCCGCATGTTGCCGAGGGCGTTCAGCGCGACGCCGCCGGTCAGCACCAGGCGATCAGTGCCGGTGAGGCGCAGCAGATGATCGATGACATGGATCATCGCGTCCTCGAACACCAGCTGCGTCGCCGCCGCCTTGTCGAGCCGGTCCTTGGTGTCGGGGCGATGCTCGATGTCCTCGACGCGCAGCACCGCATCGGGATTCCACAGCTGGTCGGGCCGCAGCGGCGGGCCGAGAATATCGATCAGCGGCTGCTTGTAGGGATTGTCGCCGGGATCGGCATACCAGTTGGCCATCGCGCGGTTGAGCCGCACGGTGCCGTTGGGGCCGAGCTGCAGCACCGCCTTCAGCCGCACATAGTATGGATTGGTGGCGCGGTTCATGTCGCCCCAGGCCGCGGCGCCCATGTAGCGGCCCTCGCTGGACAGCCAGGTCCAGCCGCCCTGGCTCGACGACACTACGGTGTAGAAGGCGCCGAGCGAATCGAACAGGCTCTCGTTGCAATAGAGCTGCTTCATCTCGCCGTTCTCGGCGACGTAGAGCGAGATCGAGCCGACGTCGCCGGTGCCGTCGAGCACTGCGATCGCGACCTTCTCGCGGCTTTCCGCGAACGGCGATGCGGTGAACGAGTACCAGGCGTGATTGTCGTGATGCGGCATGCAGATCAGCGGCAGTTGCTCGCCGAGCCCGTACATCCGCCCGAGCTTGCGCGACAGCCGCCGCACCTGATCCAGCTGGCGCAGATTGATCGCGGGGGCGATCGGTGCGCGCAGCAGCTTGAGGCTGGGCGGCGCCTCCTCGAGCGAGGTGCGGATCAGCATCGCCAGCAGCGCCGGGTAATCCCAGGTGGTGACGAAGGCCGAGATGTCGCCGATGTCGCGGCCCATCCGCTGCAACACCTTGCGCATGTCGTCGAGCGCGTGCCGCGGAAACTCGTTGGTGTGCTTGTTGCCGGAGAAGCGCTCTTCCTCGTTGTTGACGATCAGGCGCGGCCCGTGCTGCTGCGACACCTCGACCAGCGCGACGCCGGTGTTGTGGGTGCCGGGGCAGGCGAGGCCGGCGATGTAGATGGTCTCGCCGCGCTGCAGCCGCGCGCGGATCTCGGCGACCTTCGCCTGCGCGAAATCGCCGCTGACCTTGTGCAGGCCGCGGCGCGCCAGCTGTGCCTCGCCGAGGCGGCGCGTGAGTTCATAGCCCCACGCCGCCAATCGCGGATGGCGCGGACCGATACGGATTTCCGGCTTAAGCAAACAGAACGCCTCGACTTAAGATCCCCCACCGGGCCTTCAAACACAAATCGCGCCAGGCAACAATGCCGTTTCGCGCAGCGGAAAAAGCCGATGCTTGCCAGCGCGTCGGTGACTTGCGAGACTTGCCGCCAAATCAACGACAAAAATCGGGAGAAAACGATGCCGGCTCGTATGGGATATATTGGCGCAGCGGTGGCGTTCGCAAGTGCCGCGCTGATCGCGAGCAGCGCTTTCGCGCAGAAGAAATACGATCCCGGCGCGACCGATAGCGAAATCAAGATCGGCAATATCATGCCCTACAGCGGCCCGGCCTCGTCCTACGGCGTGATCGGCAAGACCGAGGCCGCGTTCTTCAAGATGATCAATGATCAGGGCGGCATCGGCGGCCGCAAGATCGACTTCATCAGCTATGACGACGCCTATTCGCCGCCGAAGGCGATCGAGCAGGCGCGCAAGCTGGTCGAGAGCGACGAGGTGCTGTTGATCTTCCAGCCGCTCGGCACGCCCTCGAATTCGGCGATCATGAAATACATGAACGCCAAGAAGGTGCCGCAATTGTTCGTCGCCTCCGGCGGCACCAAGTTCGGCGATCCGAAGAATTTTCCGTGGACGATGGGCTTTCAGCCCAACTACCAGAGCGAGGGGCGGATCTACGCCAAATACATCCGCGACAAATTCCCCAACAGCAAGATCGCGGTGTTCTGGCAGAACGACGATGCCGGCAAGGACCAGTTCAAGGGCCTGAAGGACGGGCTCGGCGACAAGGTCAGCATGATCATCGCCGACAAGTCGTATGAGGTCAGCGATCCCTCGATCGATTCCCAGATCGTCGCGCTGCACGATTCCGGCGCCGACATCTTCTTCTCCTGGGCGGCGCCGAAGGGCTCGGCGCAGGCGATTCGCAAGGTCGGCGAGCTCGGCTGGAAACCGAAATTCTTTCTGGCCAACACCGCGACCTCGGTCGCCTCGGTGCTGAAGCCGGCCGGGCTCGAATATTCCAAGGGCATCATCTCGACGGCGTATCTCAAGGACCCGACTGATCCGACCTGGGACAAGGATCCGGCCGTAGTGAAGTGGCGCGCCTTCATGGACAAGTACTATCCCGACGGCGACAAGGCCAACGCCAACAATATCTACGGCTACGTGCAGGCCGAGGCGATGGCGCAGGTCTTGAAGCAGTGCGGCGACAATCTCACCCGCGACAACGTGATGAAGCAGGCCGCCAGCCTGAAGAATTTTCACTCCGACCTGATGCTGCCCGGCATCATGGTCAACACCTCGGCCGACGACTACTACCCGATCGAGCAGATGCAGCTGATGCGCTTCAACGGCGAGGCGTGGGAGCTGTTCGGCGATGTGATCACCGGCGAAGTGGGGCACGACGCGACAAGGTAGGGAACGTTGGCGCCGCCGTCGATCCCGTCATCCCGCGAAGGCTTCGTCTTTGCGCGGGGACGACGGTGGTCGGTCTGATTGAATTGTCAAACAGCTGGCTCGGTGTCATCACCCGCGAAGGCGGGTGATCCAATATTCCAGAGGCAGTTGTTATTCAGCCGAGGGGCCGCGGCGTACTGGATCGCCCGGTCGAGCCGGGCGATGACAGTTGTGGGGTGGGGACGCGGTGCTCAGCCCTTCGGGCTGCCCCGGAATGACGACGGAGGATGTTCGACCAGCAGCTTCTCCGGCTTCCGCGCGCGCAGCGCCATGCCGCCGGCGACGCCGACGCCGATCACGTAGATCCAGCCCTCGTGGAAATCGGCGAGATGCGAGTTGAACAGCGAGCTGGTGATGTTCTGGACCACGACGGCAAGCCCGATCCAGCTCGCGACGTCGCAGCCGTCGAACAGGCGGAGGTGGCTGTACCAGAGGGCGTAGAGCAGGACGATGCCGGCGAGGCCCCACTGGATCGCGACGTTGAGTGTTTGATTGTGCGGGTTGTTGACCACCTCGGCCTGCAGGCCGGTCTGGCCGACGGCATCCTGGGCGAACAGATGCCTGATCGCGCCGGTGCCGTGGCCGAGCAGCGGGGCCTCGGCAAAGAATTTTAGCGATTTGCGCCAGTAGGTCAGCCGCTGCGCGGTCGAGGCGATGGTGGACGTGTCCTGGGCGCGATACTCGATGCCGATATAGGCGATGCGCTGGCGCAGATAGGGCGAGGTGGCCCAGGCCAGCAGGCTCGCCACCGCGACCGCCGCGAACAGCGCCCGCGTGGCGCGCCGGCCGAGATGCAGGAACGCAAACAGCATCAAGAGCACCGGCATATAGACCAGCGCGGTGCGCGCCGAAGCGACGTAGAGCATGTTGGCGACGAACAGTGCGATCAGCGCGAGACAGCCGGCAGCGGCAGCACAGCGGCGCGCCCGCAGCGCGGTCCATGCCGGCAGCGCCAGCGCGAAGGCACACAGCGCAAACTCCTGGCTCTGGTCGATGTAGTTCTTCACCGGCACGCCGTCGGAGGCGGTGTGGGTGAGCTTCAACTCCGGCTGCGCCAGCACGATCCAGGACAGGATCATCATCAACGTGCACGAGATCAGGAACGCCCAAAACACCTGCGGCCCGCGTTGCGAGCGCTTGAAGTAGCCGAGCAGGAACGGCAGCAGCAGCAATTTGCCGAGCGGCTTGAGGCCGTAGAACCGCTCCGCCCAGCTCGCCTCCGACCACAAGAGGCCGAGCAGCGCGAGGGCGACCAGCGCCACCGGCAGCGCGCAGGCCGGCGTGGCGAGATCGAGCACGAACTGCTCCCAGTCGATGGTCGGGATCACGGCGATCAGCCAGAGCAGCAGGAACACGGTCAACGCCGTGGTGGACCACGGCAGCGCGGCCGCGGCGAGCACGATCAGCGTGTCGGTGACGCCGAGGTAGGCGGCCGAACCGGACCAGGTCCTGATCCGGTCGCGCCATCGCGGCGCCGGGCGGGCGGTGACGTCGGCGGTTGCGGACATATCCTACGTCACATGCCTTGCGTGGCGAGGCTGTCGAAGGCGGAGACCGCGGCCGCCGCCGGCCGGACTGGCGCCGGGCCTTCCGCCGGCGCGCGCGGCGCGAGCAGGTCGCGCGCCTGGCTCTCGTGGCCGAAGCGCGCGGCGAGTTTGGGGCGGCATGCGCGGATCCGCGCACGCCATTCGTCCTGCTGCGCCAGTACGCGCCTCACGGATGCGCAGATCGCCTCGGTCGAGAACGGATCGAAATAGTCGGCGAGCTCGCCCGCGACCTCGCGGAACACGGCGATATCCGAGCACAGCACCGGCGTGTTGGCCGCGAACGCCTCGATGATCGGGACCCCAAAACCTTCGGCGAGGCTCGGCATGATCAGGCCATGCGCGGACGCGATCAGGGCCGCCTTCTCGTGCTCCTCGACATAGCCGAAGAAGCGGACGTTTTTCGGCAGGTCAGGCATCTTGCTCATGTCGCCGGCATAGCCGATCACGACGAGATCGGCCTGCGGCAGCTTGCGGAAGGCGCGGATCACGATCGCAAGGTTCTTGCGCGGTTCGTTCGAGACGATCACCACAAAACTCGGCCGCGGCGGGGCGGCGGGAGTTGGCGCGACGGCGGGCTTAAGATCGAAGCGGGTGCGCGGATAGACGACGCGGGCCGGAATCTGCGCATATTGCGGCAGCAGGGCGCGGAAACGGCTCATGCTGTAGTTCGAGACGAAGGCGAGCTCGTCGGCCTGCCGCACGCTGGTGAACAGGCGCGACAGGAACAGCCGCGTCGCGATGTCGTCGAGCTTGAGATCGGTGATCGGCAACAGATCGTGGATCACGCAGATCACCTTGGCGCCAAGGTCGCGCCGGATCGCGACCCGCGTCGGCGTGTCGACGAGAATGACGTCGTAGCCGCGCGCGTCGATGCGCGGCGGCGGCAGCCGGGTCAGGGCCGAGGTGTCTTGATAGCTGTAGAAGCCGGGCTCGAGCCGGAAGTCGCCGAACAGTTCGAGATGGCGCAGGTCGGTCGGAATGTATTCGAGGCCCGCGGTGCGGTTCTCGATCAGCTTGACGGCTGAAGGCAGCAGGCCGAGCGAGCGCAGGAATGCGATGATGAACTCCAGCGAGGTCGCGGCGTTGAGCTTGTGACGGAACCAGTCGGCGGTGCGGCGCAGCCCGCCGCGCATGACCGGTGAATTCATGTCGGTCTGGTCGAGAAAACGGTACAGCGCGAGCAGCTCGATCAGCCGCGAATCCCGCGGCAGCAGCGGGGTCTTGTGCTGGCGGCGGCGCAGCTTGCGATAGCGGCGCGTGGTCTCGACCACGAGCGTCAGGGCATGGCCTTCGGCCGCCAATGAGCGGATCAATTCGCGGGTGAAATGGAAGATGCCGCGCTTGTGGTTGGGCTCGCCGAGCGCCTCGCTGACGACCAAAATCTTCTTCATGCGCGTTTCTCTCTGAGCTCGAGGTGATGCGGGACCGGCGTATCCAGTTGGGCGGTGCTGGCGATGCGGCCGTGGTCGAGATTGATGATGCTGCTGCAGGTGCGGCGCAGCAGTGCGTGGTCGTGCGAGGCGATGATCACGATCGCCGCGGTCTCGACCATCTTGAGCAGCCGCTGTTCGGCCTTGGCGGAAAAATTCTCGTCGACCACGCTGAGCCATTCGTCGAGCAGCAGGATGTCGGCCGGGAAGGCGGTCGCGGTCGCGAACAGCACGCGCATCAGCATGCCCGAGGAGAACATTCGCAGCGGCAGCCGCTGCATCCGCTCCTCGAGCTCGGTGAAAGCCCAGATCTCGTCCAGGAGTTTGGGCGTCGGCTTGCGGCCGCTGATTCTGAGCAGCAGGCTGATATTGTCGGCAGCGACGAAGTCGAGATTGACGCCGGCGCCGAGGCCGAGCAGCGGCACGATGTTGCCGCTGACCTCGCGCTGGCCGCCGGTCGGCGGGAACACGCCGGCGATCAGCCGCAGCAAGGTCGACTTGCCGGAGCCGTTCGGCCCGGCGAGCCCGATCCGTGCGCCGGCCCTGGCCTCGAGCGAGATGCGGTCGATGGCGCGGATGGTGCGCGTCTCGCTCGCCTCGCGCATCAGGCGGCCGAGCAGGCGGCGTTTCAGCGAGAAGTCGTAGGCGCCGTATAGCGGATAGTCGAGACAGACGTCGCGAAGGTTTATGCTGACCATGCCTAGATCCAGAACGCGGCCTTGCGCAGGCGGGCGATGGTCACGGTTGCCGCGACCGCGAGCGCGGCGAGGCAGCCCAGCACATAGATCAGGCTCGTCGTCGCGACCTGGCCGGTGGCGAGCGGATCGCGCCAGATCGCGAACAGGTGGGTCAGCGGATTGAGCCGCATCACCGTCGCGTTGCGGTCGATCATCTCTGGCGTCCAGATGATCGGCGAGGCCAGGAAGGCCAGCGTCAGCGATGACTCGATGATCGGCTTGATGTCGCGGTAGCGCGTCGCCAGCGCGCCGAGGACGAGACTGAGGGCCAGCGTGCAGACGATGAACAGTGCGAGGCCCGGAAGGGCGGCGAGCGCGCCGCCGAAATCCCTCGGCGTCAGCGCGAGCCAGAGCGCGAGCGGCACCGTGGCGTTGTGGAGCGCGAACAGCGCCTGGCGGAAGGTACATTGCAGCAGGAAGATCACCGGCGGCAGCGCGCGGTCCTTGATCAGGCTGGCGGAGTTCTGCAGCGCCGTGGTGGCGTCGAGCACGACGCCGTTGAGGAAGGTCCAGGCGGTGAGGCTCGCCGCCAGCATCGGCAGCCGCGCCACCGCGCTGGCATTGGAGAGATGGCCGATGACGGAGCCGAGCACCGCGACCATGATCGCCATCTGGATCGACATCCAGAACGGGCCGAGCAGCGAGCGGACGTAGCGGTGCCGCATGTCCGACCAGGCCAGCGCCGCCGCGATCTGGATCGCGGCGGCGAGGCCGGCCGTTTGGGGACGCAGGCCTGGGGCGGATGAGCCGGCGTCCTTTGCGGCAGCGTGTTCGGCGACCGCCGTGCGGTACACCGTCTCGATTGCGTCCTTGAAGGCCGTGGTCGAGTATTTGGTCACGGCGCGGTGGCGCGCGGCCTGACCCATGCGGCGGCGGCGGTCGGGATCGTTGATCAAGGTCTCGATGGCATCGGCGAGCGCTGCGGGATCGCCGGGCGGCACCGTGATCGCCTCGAGTCCGTTGCGCGCGACATGCGGCACGCCGGTGTCGAGCGCGGTGTTGACCACCGGGCGGCCCGCCGCCATCGCCTCGAGCTGCACCAGCCCAAAAGTCTCGGCATTGGTCACCGAGGGCAGCACGAAGACGTCAGCGATCCGCATCAGCTTGACGCGCTCGCTCTCCGCGATCGAGCCGAGCAGGCGGACGCGGTCCTGCAGGCCGTAGTCGCGGATCAACTGCTCGAGGTGCTCGCGCTCGCGGCCCTCGCCGACGATCCAGACCTCGAAATTGCGGCTATGCGCGGCGCGGACCAGCACGTCAAAACCCTTGTAGGGCACGAGGCGTCCGCAGGCGAGCACCAGGCGGCCGCGCGCATTGACCTCGGTGGGCGGTGCGGCCGGCCGGTCGTATTTCGCGACATCGATGCCGAACGGCACCGCGTGGCACTTGGCGGCAAATTCCTGCAGCAGCGGCGTGGTCTCGACCAGCACCGGATCGGAGACGATGATCGCCGAGGCGCGCCGCAAGGTTCGTCGCATCAAGGGTTCGACGAGGAAGCGCAGCGCCGCGTGCGAGACGATGTCGGCGTGCCAGTGCACCACCAGCGGACGCGAGCGGCCGAGCCCGAGCGCGAACACCAGGTCGGCGAGCGGGAAGGGCGCATGCAGCGCCAGCAGATCGTGCTCGGCGATGCGGCGCCACAGCCGCCACGGATAGGCCGGCGCGGCGGGCAGCGACAGCACGTCGCCGAACGAGCGCACGCGCTCGACCGCGACGTTGTTGACCACGATCCGCCGCTCGCCGGGTGCGCGCGAGCACACCAGCACGGCGGCGGCAAACGTATCCTTCAGCCCGGCGCAGATGTCGCGGATCACCGACAGCGTGCCGCCGAACAGATCGGGGTAGTAGACCTTGAAGATGTGGAGCACCGACGGGCGGCGGGCCGGCTCGTTGACAACGGTCATGGTGAGGCGGCTCCGCGTCAGGCGGCGAACAGGGCAACGACGAACGGCAGCGCCAGCGTCGCCAGGAACAGCAGCGAGCGCAGCACCACCGGCAGCACCGGCTCGATCGGGCCTTGCGGCGTGAAACGGAACGTGGGTGCGGCGAGCCGGCCGCGGGCCGAACGAGGAGACATTGCGTCGGATTCCCTGCTTGTGAATTCTGGATACGTGGGAAAATTTCACACGTCAACGGGGCCGGACTAAAAAGTGGGATTATGTCCCACGTGTGGCGGGGCTGAAGAATTTTGTGATCTCGATCGTCATCGCGAGGAGCGATAGCGACGAAGCAATCCATCGCTCCGCGCATGCGGCGGGGTGGATTGGCGTAACCCCACGTCGTCATGGCCAGGCTTGTCCCGGCCATCGACGTCTGCCTTCACGTCACAGTCAAAGACGTGGATGCCCGGGACAAGCCCGGGCATGACGACGAGAGGGGTTTCTGATGGTGTCAGGCCGGCTCGGCGGGCGTGCGCTCGGCGGGCTGCAGCAGCAATTGCCTGATCGCGGCGATGTCGAAGTGAATTCGCTCGGGCAGCATTGCCGCCGCCGGCCGCTGCAGGTCCCGCTCGATCACGACGCGCTTGCCGCCGTCCGGCGTCAGCGCGATCGAGATCGATTTCGCCTGCGGCTCCGTGCGGAGCCCGGCATGGGCGCGGCAGGCATATTCGCCGGAGCGCAGCGCGCCGAAACCGAAGGCGAGCAGCCGCCCGTAGATGTACAGCGCCACCAGGTCGGTGTCGTCGAAGCGGCGGGGCGAACCGGGGACCACGCCGGGCAGGCAGGGGTAGCCGCCCGCCATCACCGTCGACACGAAATCCTCGTAGGGAACCTGGGCGCGGCTGCAGGCTTCTGCGATCGCAACGTCGAATCGGATGGAGGTCATGTGACTTTCCGTGCCGGTGCCCACCGCCGCCGGGAACCGGCAAGCAGCATCGCTTGATGGCGCTGTGTTTCCGGCGGTGACAGTGTTTCCCATAAGTGGGAAAAAATCACACGTCAAGAGGGAGTGGGATTGTATCCCACGCCGCGCCCGTAGTAGAACGGCGCAATGGTTGCCAAAGCCCCGAAACCGAAAGCGGGATCGCCTCCGTCGATCGCCGCGGCGAAGCTGCACACGCCGCTGGCGCGGCTGCTGCGGCCGCTGGTCCGGCTTTGCATCCGCGGCGGCATGACGTTTCCGGCGCTGACCCAGCTGTTGCGCGAGCTCTATGTCAACGTCGCCGAGCACGATTTCGCGCTCGAAGGCAAGGAGCAGACCGACAGCCGCGTCAGCCTGTTGACCGGCATCCATCGCAAGGAGGTGGCGCGGCTGCGCGGCGCCGGCGCGCCGGTCAACGCGGTGCCGGCGACATTGTCGCGCACCAGCGCGATCATCGCGCGCTGGCTCGCCGCGCCTGAGTTCACCGACGCCAAGGGCGATCCGCTGCCGCTGCCGCGCACCGCCGAGGGCACGGCGCCGTCGTTCGAGGCGCTGGTGGAATCGATCACCAAGGACGTGCGGCCGCGCGCGGTGCTCGACGAATGGCTCGACCGCAAGCTCGTCACCATCAATGACGACGACGAGATCGTGCTGGTCGAGGAGGCCTTCGTGCCGCACGGCGACGACGATCGCAAATGGCACTATCTCGGCCGCAATCTGCATGACCATGTCGCGGCCGCCGAGGTCAACGTGTCATCGGCGTCCCCGCGCTTCCTCGAGCGCGCCGTGCATTATGACGGGCTGTCGGCGAAGCTGGCCAAGCGGCTCGAGGGCCGTTCGCGCGAGCTCGCGATGGACGCGCTCAAGGTCGCCAACCGCGAGGCCAACCGCGCGCTGGCCAAGGACAAGGGCGGCGATCATCGCTGGAATTTCGGTATCTACATCTATCGCGAGGGACCCGACGGCCCCGCTGATGATTCCGACGACGACAGCGGTGCGTCGTGAGTGGTCCCATTATTTCGCGCCGCGCGCTGCTCGCTGCGTTCTGGCTTGCCGGAACCTCGCTGGCCGGCGCGCAAGTCAAAAGCGCGGTAACGATCAGGGCATCGGCGGCACCGGGATCACAGGATCCGATCAGGGCATCGGCGGCACCGGCATTGTCGGCGTGATTCAGCGCTTCGGCTCGATCTACGTCAATGGCGAGCGCATCGCCTATGCGGCGGATGTGCCGGTCAGGATCGATGGTGAGCCGTCGACGGCGAAAGCGCTGCACATCGGCCAGGTCGCGCGCGTCGTGGCACGGCGCGGCGCCGACGGCACGCTGTCGACCGGACGGATCGACGTGGCGAGCGAGGTCACCGGGCCGATCGAGCAGGCGAAATCCGGCGAGCTGACGGTGCTCGGCCAGAAGGTCGCCTGGACCGGCCGCGAGAGCTGGCTGAAGCCGGGCACGCAGGTCGCGGTGTTCGGACTGCGCCGCACCGACGGCGTCATCGTCGCGAGCCTGGTGCAGCAGCGCCACGACACCGCGATGCGCGTCACCGGGCCGCTCGAGCGCGACCGAACTGGCGCGCTGCGGATCGGCGATCTCCGGCTCACCGGTGTCGATGCGGCGCTGGCCGGGCAGCGGGTGCAGGCCGAGGGCCGCGTCGCGCAGGGCGTGATGCAGGTCGCGAAGGGCCGCGCTGACGACTTCTCCGACCTTGCCGGCGCTAACCGGCTGCTGATCGAGGCCTATGTGCGGCGGGTTGGCAGCAACCTGCAGCTCGGCTCCGGCTTCGTCGCGCGCGATAATTCACGCTTTGCGCCCGCTGCCGACACGAGGGTGGTGGTCAACGCCGCGCTCGAGGGGGCGCGGAGCCTGCGGGTCGAATCGGTGCAGTCGGTCGGCAAATTCCCCGGCTCGTCGGTGCGCAGTCCCGGCGCGCCGGGGCAGCGGCCCGGCGGCATGGGGCCTGGCGGGGCGTCCGGCCCCCGCGGCGGCTCAGCGCCTGGTGGTCCCGGTGGTGCGCCATCCAATCCGCCAATGAGCCATGGTGGCGCGCCGACGCTTGATCCCGGCAACAGCGGTCCATCGGGTCCCGGTGGCTTCGGTTCGCCCGGTGGTGGCGGCGGACCGTTCGGCCCTGGTGGCGGCGGCGGAGGTCCGTTCGGACCCGGTGGGCCCGGCGGTGGATTCGGCGGCGGCGGTCCCGGTGGCGGCATGGGCGGCGGCCGCCGCTGATCATGCGCCAAACAAAATCGGCGCAAGCGGTTCGCTTGCGCCGATCTTCAGATCGCTACAGTGGAGAGCTAGCCCGCGCTGAGCCGCACGCCGGCGCGCAAAAATTTCTGCGGATCGACCGCTTCGCCATCGATGCGGGTTTCGTAATGCAGATGCGGGCCGGTGGAGCGGCCGGTCGAGCCGACCGCGCCGATCACCTGGCCGATCCTCACGTATTCCCCGACCTTGACGCCGATCTCGGAGAGATGGCCGTAGCGGGTCGACAGCCCGTTGCCATGGTCGACCTCGACCATGCGGCCATAGCCGCCGGCCCAGCCGGCCGACACCACCTTGCCGTTGGCGGTGACGCGCACCGGATCGCCCTGCGCAGCGCGGAAGTCGAGGCCGGTGTGCATCGCGGGCCGGCCGAGGAACGGATCGGTACGGACGCCGAAGCCGCTGGTGAACTCGACCTCGCCGATGACAGGCTTGCGATAGGGCACCAGCGCAAGCGTCTGGTTCAGCCGCTGCATCTGCGCGCGATTGATGTTGATGCGGTAGAGCTGGCGCTCGAACGCGCCGGCGTCGGCCGAGAGTTTGACCGGGACGAACGGGCCGCCCATGCCCGAGCGCGGCGTTGCCGCTTCGAGCTGCGCCATGTTGAGGCCGAGGTCGGAGATCACGCCGCGCATCCGGCGCAGCCGGGATTCGACGCTGTCCTCGGCGGAGGCGAGCGCCGCCATCTGGCGCCGCTCGACCTGGTCAAGCGAGGTCTGCAGGCGGACCAGCGCGCTGTCGACGCCTTGAACCTTGGCGAACTGGCTCGGCACCGCCTTGGCGGCCGCCGGGGTGCGCGATTCCAGCCGCGCTTCGCGGTCCGGCGGTGCGACGAAGATCACGGTGTCGCTGATCGGCGACGGTTTTGCGGTGCCGGAGGCGGGGGCGGCCTCGGCGCGGCCCTGCGGCTTGACCGATCCGGTGACGTTGACGTCGGGCAGCGAGCCGAGCGCCGTGGCGCGCGATTCCAGCGCCGACTGGCGCTTCATGATCTGGTCGAGCTTCTGGTCGAACTGCTCCTGGTCGAGGAGCTGGCGGCTGGTGGTGCGATCGACCTTGGCGCGCAGGTCGGAGATGCGGTCCTCATAGGCATATTGCATCTCGGCCTGCCGGGCGATCAGCCGGGTCAGGACGTCGTCACGGAAGGCGAAATAGGTGGCGGTCGCGGCCGACCACATGCCGAGCAGGACGACCGTGCCGACCGCGATCCAGAATACCACCGGCCCGAAGCGGACCTGCTTGCCGGCATGAACGATGGTGTAGCCCGCACCGGAGGCGGGCATCGCAGCGGCGGCGGCTGGGCGGCGCGCCGGCGTCCGGCCATGGTCATGCGGATGATGGTGGGGCTTGTGGTGGTGATGACCGGACCGGCTCGACATCGGTACTCCCGCGGCCGGTCGGAAACACTCCGTACGGCTTGTTTGCGGGGACGATTTGAGCCCGGCATGGTTAATTTTCAGGAAACGGAACCGCTTCAATCAGAGCGACCGGGCCGCCTCCAGCACCGCCTCGGCATGGCCGTCGACCTTCACATGGCGCCAGACGCGCGCCACCTTGCCGTCTGAATCGACCAGAACCGTGGTGCGAATAATCCCCATGAAGGTCCTGCCATACAAAGACTTTTCGCCCCAGACGCCATACGTCTCCAGCATCTGATGCTGCTCATCCGAGATCAGAGGAACCGACAGCTGGTGCTTGTTGCGGAATGACTCCTGCGCCTTAACCGTATCGGCGGAAATGCCCAGCACCTCGGTACCTGCAGCGGCGAACGCGTTTTTCAACCGGGTGAAATCGATCGCCTCCTTGGTGCAGCCGGGGGTGTCGGCGCGGGGGTAGAAGAACAGCACCAGCTTCTTGCCGGCGAAATCCGACAGCGAGACGCTCTCGCCGCCGTCGCGGGGCAGGGTGAAGGCGGGGGCCATGGCCCCTTCGGCGAGGATGGCCCCGGCAGACTTCGCGGCGGCCGGCTTCGCGCTTAACGGTTTCGAGGTGGCCGTGTGCGAGGCTTTGCTTCGAACGGCCGCGGCGCTCCTCGTCTTGACCGGCTGCTTGGCCTTCTTGGCCTTCGCAACCGCTGTGCGGGATTTCGCCGCGGACTTCCTCGTGCTGGTGCCTGCACCGCGCGCAATCTTCGTTGCCGCCCGCTTTCCGGTTGTGTTGGAGGATTTCTTGCGCGTTTTCTTGGACATACGCCTTCCTTTCGTCGCTTTCCGAAGCTCAACCATTGGGGTATTGCGGGTCTCATTCGCGGCGGCCGGATTCGCACCGGCCGCTGGGCAAGTTTGATGGCCAGGGAGTATGGTGACAAGGAATTCGACGCGTTACCCGTCCGTTTGTTGAACCGGCTTTTGTTTGGGTGCTTTCGTCCTTTCTTGGGGCCATCACCGAGTAGCGGTATTAGTCGAGGATTGGCAGCGATGCCGGCACTGGAGCGCTCGATACGGTTCGACGGGCGCGCCGGTGGCGGCGATCAGCTTCAACGCCAGCACCGAGAGGAAATGGCTAGGAATACGTCGCCGCAGGGGCCAAATCCGCGCGCCGAGGCTGATCTCTCGCAATGGGATGATCACGTCGCGTGGGACGAGCAGGATGAGGCGGCGGGAGACCGTGCGCGCCAATTGCTGTCGCGTTCCAACACCAGCCTGCACCGCTTCACGGATTACTGCGCCGGCATGCAGCGCTGGATGAACCGCGAGCGCTGGCTGCGCCGGATCGGGCTCGTGCTCGTGGTGCTGGTCGTCATCTTCACGACCTGCTTCGCCGCCCTGTGGTGGCGGCTCGGCGCCGGCCCGATCAATCTCGACATCGCAACGCCGTGGCTTGCCGCCGCGATCGAGGAGAATATCGGCCACGGCAATACCGTCGAGGTCGGCGGCACCCAGATCGAGCGCGCCGGCCGGATCAGGGTCGCTGTGCGTATCCGCGACATCATCGTCCGCGATCGCGACCATGCGATCGTCGCAAGCGCGCCGAAGGCCGAGGTGCGGCTGTCGGGAACGGCGCTGCTGATGGGACAGCTGCGCGCGGAAAGCCTCAACCTGGTCGACGCGGAACTGTCGGTGCGGATCACGCCCGACGGCTATGTGACGGTGTCCGCCGGCGAAACCGCCAAACCGCTCGCCACCGGCGTCGCCTCCAAGAAAGAGGCCGGCCTGCCGCCGACATTCCCGCGCCCGGGGCTCGGGCCCAGCGCGCAGCAGCAGCCGGCCGTCCCGGAGCCGGCGACACCGGCGCCCGCACCCGATACGACGCAAAGCGGTCTGCTTGCCGGGCTCGACTGGCTCGACAGCCTCAGCCTGACCGGCCTCGACGGCCAGAACCTCAACGAGATCGGCCTGAAGAACGGCAATCTCGTCGTCGACGACCAGCAGCGCGGCAACAAATGGAGCTTTGAGAATATCAGCCTCAGCCTGCGCCGCCCGCACAATGGCGGCGTGGCGCTGAGCTTCGGCGAGGAGGGCGCAAAGCCCTGGTCGGTGCGGGTCGTGATCGGGCCGCAGGTCGACGGCGTGCGCTCGGTCGACATCAAGGCCGACAAGGTCTCCACCAGCGACATCCTGCTCGCGCTGCGGACCAAGGATCTCACCTATACCGCCGACCTGCCGCTGTCGGGCGAACTGAAGGGCGAGATCGGCCGCGACGGCCTGCCGACCTATTTCCGCGGCAAGATCGCCGCCGGCGCCGGCAACGTCATCGACACCGACACGCCCGACTATCCGATGGCGATCGATTCCGCCGAGATGAGCCTCGAATGGGATTCCGGGCGGCGCGTGCTGCTGGCGCCGATCAAGATCCTCTCGGGCGCCAACCGGATCACGCTGCTCGGCCACCTCGAGCCGCCGAACGACAACGTCACCGACTGGCAGGCGGGCCTGTCGGGCGGCACCATTGTCTTGGCCGGCAGCGACAAGACCGAACCGCCGCTGATCTTCAACCGCATCAACATCGGCTTCCGCTTCGACACCGACAAGAAGCGCGTGCTGTTGACCCAGGCCGACATCTCCAACGGCGAGATCGGCGTCGCCGGCACCGGCAGCGTCGACTATTCCGGCGAGCCGCGGCTGCAACTCGGTTTCGCCGGCACGCCGATGTCGGCGTCGGCGCTGAAGCGGATGTGGCCGACCATCATCGTGCCCGAGGTGCGCGAATGGGTGCTGGAGCGGATCGACCGCGGCACGCTCCAGCGCATCGATGTCGGCGTCAACTCGCCGGTGCATAATCTGTCGCGCAAGGGACCGCCGATCCCGGACGACGGCCTCTCCGTCAACATCGTCGCATCCGGCGTCACGGTGCGCCCGGTCGACAAGATGCCCGCGGTGCATGACGCCGACCTGAAGGCGAGGGTGACCGGCCGCACCGCGACCGTCACCATCGCGCAGGGCGTCGCCGACACGCCGGCAGGCCGCAAGATCAATTTTTCGGACTTCACCTTCGAGATTCCCGACATGGCGCCCAAGCCGTCGCCGTCGAAGGTCAAGTTCCGGGTCGATGCTTCGGTGCCGGCGGCCGCCGAGATGCTTGCCTCCGAACGGCTCAGCGATCTCTCCGGCCCGCCAATCGATCCCAATTCCAGCAAGGGCAACGTTACCGCCATCATCAATCTCGGCATGCCGGTGAAGGGCGAACTGACCAAGGCCGACACGACCTATTCGGTCACCGCCGATGTCGCCGGCGTCGCCGTCGACAAACTGGTGATGAACCAGAAGCTCGAGGCCAATACGCTCAAGGTGATCGCCAGCAATGCCGGCTTCCAGGTCAAGGGCGACGTCAAGATCAACGGTCAGGCGGCGTCGCTCGACTACCGCAAGCCGGCCGATGGCGACGCCGACGTCAAGCTGCAGGCGACGCTGGATGACGCTGCCCGCGCGCGGTTCGGCATGGATCTCGGCCCGGCAGTCACCGGCGACATCCCGATCAAGCTGTCCGGCAAGATCGGCAGCGGTGACAACAACACCAAGATGGGCATCGAGGCCGATCTCACGCGCTTGAAGCTCGACAACATCCTGCCGGGCTGGGTCAAGGCATCGGGCCGGTCGAGCAAGGCGACCTTCAACGTGGTGCCGAAGGACAAGTCGACCCGGTTCGAGGATATCGTGGTCGACGGCGGCGGCGTCTCGATCAAGGGCTCGCTCGAGGTCGACCAGAACGGCGACCTCGTCAATGCGAACTTCCCGACCTATGCGCCATCGGACGGCGACAAGACCTCGCTGCGGGCCGATCGCGGCCCCGACGGCGTGATGAAGGTGACGATGCGCGGCGACGTGTTCGACGGCCGCGGCTTCCTGAAGTCGGCGATCTCGGGCCGCGATTCCGACACCAAGAACAAGAGCAAGGGCATCGATTTCGACGTCGATCTCAAGCTCGGCGCGGTGATGGGATTCAACGGCGAGGCGGTGCGCGGCGTCGATGCCAAGATCTCGCGCCGCAACGGCTTCTTCAAGGCGTTCACGCTGAACGGCAAGGTCGGACGCGATACCCCTGTTACGGCCGACATCCGCCGTCTGCAGGCCCGCGAGGTGATCTATCTGCAAACCGCCGACGCCGGCGCCTTCCTCCGCTTCATCGATACCTATTCGAAGGTGGCCGGCGGTCAGCTGACATTGGCGATGGAGCCGCCGACGCCCGATCAGGGGTCCAAGGAAGGCCTGATCAATCTGCGCGACTTCTCGGTGAAGGGCGAGACCCAGCTCGACCGCGCCGTCGCAGGCGGCCCGGTCAACACCCAGAACGGCATCGCCTTCGACGCGCTACGCGCCGAGTTCACGCGCCAGAGCGGCAAGCTCTCGATCAGCAACGGCGTCGTCAAGGGACCGAGCATCGGCGCCACCATCGAAGGCAGCATCGACTATGTCGGCAACCAGGTGCGGATGAACGGCACCTTCATTCCGATGTACGGGCTGAACAACATGTTCGGCCAGATCCCGTTCTTCGGCATCTTCCTCGGCGCCGGCAGCAACGAGGGCCTGATCGGCGTCACCTATGAGGTGGTGGGCACACCGAGCGCGCCGGTGCTGCGCGTCAACCCGATCTCGGCGCTGGCGCCCGGCCTGACGCGCAAGATCTTCGAGTTCAAGCAGTACAGTCCGAACGAGCTGCCGCAGACCAACAACTAGCGCGGCGATTGATCCATCGCATGCCGGCCCGATCAGAGACGCTCGACGAGGCTCACGTGACCGGCGCGGATTCGTCGCAGCCCCTCATCTCCTTGCGGCGTGCAGGATACCGCATCCGGCATTTGCGCTGCTGCGACTGATATGACCACGTCGTCGTGACCGGGCTTGTCCCGACCTTTGCTAAAATGTCGAAAAACAACCCCATGCAAAGTAGCCGTCGAGGTATTTTTATACCTAAAACTCAAGCGTCGAAAGCCCAGGCAGGGCGAGCATTGGGGCGTGGCCGACCGCTTTTGGGGGGCAAGCGGACACGCGAACCTGACGTCAGGGAGATCGGCTTGTGACCCGAAGCGGTCCTCAGCTACGTCACCTGCTTGGCCCGCAAAAATAGCAGGCTTGCCTCCTTAAGGCCGTGGATCACGTCCTGGCGGCGACGGTGGCGGTCTTGGTAGCGCGACTGTCAGCGCCCTTTTATGCTCTCCGTGGCATTGTGGGAGGAGGGTTGGGTATGCTTGCACGGTTTGAGGATCAGGTCGCAATAGTTACGGGGGGCGCAGCGGGGATCGGACGCGCGATAGTCGAACGGCTAGCCGATGACGGTGCTACCGTCGTTGTCGCTGACATCAACGAGAAGGATGGGCGTGAAGTCGCCGAGGCGATTGGGAGCGAGAAAGCCGTTTTCCAGCGTCTGGACGTTACCGACAAATCGTCGGCGGATGCAGCGGTGGCAGCTACTCTTGCGCGCTTCGGCCGCCTCGACATTCACGTGAACAACGCCGGTATCGTGAACCGTGCGCCATTTCTTGAGTACGACCTCCATGCTTGGCGCACCGTGCTCAACGTCAACTTGACCGGGGCGTTCATCTGCGGCCAAGCCTCGGCCCGTGCGATGGCGGAAGCGGGCCGCGGAAGCATCATCAACATTGCGTCGGTGTCTGGTCAGTTCGGCGGCACCGGGCGTGTCGCCTATGGTGCGTCGAAAGCAGGGATAATTAGTCTCACTCAGGCTATGGCGATGGAACTGGGGACGTATGGCATAACCGTCAACGCCATCGCGCCCGGCCCGACGCAGGTAGCGCGTTTGGCTCATGGTCCTCGCCAGCGGGAGGCCTTCCTCTCGCGCATGGCCCTAAAGCAGTACGCGCAGCCGGCCGACATCGCGGCCGCAGCTGCATTCCTCGCATCTCCCGATGCCGCTCACATCACCGGCCACGTGCTCAATGTCGATGGCGGGTTTGCGGCTGCCGGTGTGCTGTTCGATCCGTCGGACGAACGCTGACGGCCGGCGAGCTGAATTCCTACGCCGGCGCTGCTCGGCTGGGCCGTGTCTCCTTCTGGTCCCATTCGGACCTCACCGCGCGGGCTACGAACGTCTGCTCACTGGGGACCAGCGGACTTCGGCGGAAGACCCGCCTTCGCTGGGAGACGCTTAAATTCACCGCCGCAGCGCCGGCACCGCCAAGAAGGGGATCATGCCGAGCACCACGCTGACCAGCGCGAAGGCGATCAGCGGGTGGTAGGCCGCCCTACATCCGGTTCGCTTGCCTTTGTGAGCGGACCCTGTGCTGGCAGCCGCTCAAAGCGTAAACCGTCGCAGCCGACTTGCCGCGCCCGAACACTATCTGGCAGACACCGGTTCATTGGCCACGCTCTGCCTCCTACCGCGCGGCTTCGATTTGCGCCGGCCGTCAGCACTTGCAACGCCTCGGGGCGGCCTTTCTGATTTCACGGTAGCGAGTTTCGATCTGGCCAACCACCGTGGCAGCGCAGATCGAGCGGCTGGCTTACCAATCGCTTCGAGCCGCTCTTCCCTGAGCGCGGTTGCCAGCGGAAGATCACCCCGCCAGATGTAGATCATGTCCCGCAGCGTCGTGGTCAGATGGAGGTCGATCTCCAAACCTGGATCTTTGATGCACAATTGTGTCGCGCCATTCTCGCCCACAAACCAATAGTGCCGCCAGCGAGATGGTCGCTCCCGGAACGTCAACTGCACAACCGACCGGTCAGTCCCGAATGCATCAGGGCACGAGCCTCTTTCCATTGCCCAAAGCAAGAGCCCAGCATCGAGTTCATGATCCATCAGCTCGCGGCGCGACCATCTCTGACCCCAAACGCCAAGCGCGTGCACTAACGGCATCAGATCTCGTCCCGGAGCGGTCAGGTGATATGTCCAGCCGCGTCCGGCGTCCGACCGATGCCGCTCGACCAATCCCTCAAGTTCGAGTTCCCTGAGGCGACGTGACAGCATGGTTGGAGACGCTCGCGCCACACCGCGCTGAAGCTCGGAAAAGCGTGAAACGCCCTTTCCCAGATCGCGCAGGATCAGCGGCGTCCAGCGCTCGCAGAACACTTCGGCCGCTTTCGAAATTGGACAAAACTGCCCATAGGTTCTCACGGACCTCCTCCCTGCTGCTGGCGGCGTCTGCAAAACCCCGAGGCGAAGCTTACTACACTTTATAGAGTATCCAAGGTCCCCCGGTTCGCGCAGACTTGGCAGCATACGAAGTCTTCCCACGCCGAGGTCCATTCATGACGCGCGCGAACGCCGATGAACATTGGCAAATGGACGGGACTGCACCGGAGCTTTACGAGCGTTACCTGGTGCCTGCAATCACGTCCCACTGGGCCGGCGATCTGCTTGACCGCGTCGCGCTAAGACGCGGGGAGAGCGTCCTCGATATCGCCTGCGGTACCGGCGTCGTGGGGCGGCTGGCTGCGCAGCGCGGGCACGCTGGGCGCCTGGTTGGCATCGACCTCAACACGGCGATGCTTGCGACAGCACGGACAAGATCGGCTGACATCGAATGGTTGCAAGGGAGCGCACTGGAACTACCGTTCGATGAAAACAGCTTCGACGTTGTGCTTTGCCAACTCGGGCTCCAGTTCTTCCCGGATCGGCCGCTGGCGCTCAAGGAAATGGTGAGAGTGCTCAAGCCGGGAGGCCGCGCCGGCTTGAGCGTCTTTAGCGCTATTGAAAGAACACCGGCAGCGCACGCGTTGGTTCAGGCGCTCGACAGATATCTCGGCGCAGCCTCTTCACGAACAAAGCGTTCCGAACATCTGTCGTGCGATGCCCGCGAGGTCGGAGCTTGGGCGAAACAAGCCGGCTTCGACGTTGTCGATGTGGCTACCGTCAACAAGCGGTTCACCTTTCCCTCGATGCTGGATTATGTCCGCATTCAACTCACGGCAACGCCGATGGCCGGGCTCTTGAAGGAGAGAGAAGCGGAGGAGCGTGAGCGCCTGATCCTGGCCATTGCCGAGGAGGCCACCTCGCGCTTGGCCCCTTCGATGCTGGCCGATGGCAAGCTTACGTTCCCGCAAGAGGCTTTCGTGCTGACAGCTACCCGCTAGATTGCTGGACTTACGAAACGCCATTTTGGATGTCGGCTTGGGGTCACAAGGCGACATCCCTGCGGCCGGGCGGCGTCTCCCGCATTGCCTGTCAAAAGCGGTCATCCCCGATTTATGGTGCGCGCCCCAGCTGCTTTGCGCAGCGCAGGCTGTAGCGAAGCCGAAAACGCTCTCCTTCAGCGCCGCAGCGCCGGCACCACCAGGAACGGGATCATGCCGAGCACGACGCTGACCAGGGCGAAGGCGATCAGCGGATTGTAGCTGTGGGTCGAGTCGTGGATCAGGCCGCCGCTCCAGGAGCCGAACGCCGAGCCGAGGCCGCTGCCGATCGAGATCGCGCCAAAGATGGTGCCGACGCGCTCGCCGCGAAAGATCTTCAGCGCGGTCTAGGGCGCGGACTTATCAGCTCGTAGCCAAATTCAGATTGATGCGAGTTTGACGGACGCCAAGTAGTTAGCCGCGAGCTTATCATATCGACTTGCAAGCGCCAGCATTGCTTGATTTTGTTAGAGAGCGGTTCGATCAAGTTGCGCGCGCTGGCGGGCAAGCTTTCTGAGCCTCACGCACGCCATAGCGCTCATTCGGCATTCAGGCCGAAGTTAAAGGTCTGCGACGGCGCAGCCTTGCGCACTTCACCAAATGGCCTAATCGGCAAATTTACCGAAACCGAGGATGAGTTGAAACTGGTTAGCTCCAGCTTGAGGTTCTGTCCGTTTTCCAATTCAGCAATGAGCGCAGGGTCGACCGCGTCTGCTGCGATGCAGATGTTTGTGAGGCACCAATTGAAGGGGATTTGCGTTGATCGGCCCTGATCTATCCTCACATTGACCCCCTGCTGCAAATTCGCTCCTTGCGGAACGAAAAGCTGTAGGCGACCCCGACCATCGGCGCGCTCGATGAGGTCTACCCGTACAATCACCTGATCTAGATCGTCCGTGCCGGTCGATGTGGTCCGGCATATTTCAGTCTTGTCGGATGAATCGAAACAAAGTTTTTGCCAGCTAGAGTAATAAATATTCTGAGGCAGACTCAGTTTAGGCGGCTGCAATGTGGGCTGCTGCTCTGGGTCATCGCGCTTGTTGACTTGCTGCTGTGGCGGGCTGCCGGTTGCTGAATGGGTCTCCAAAAACTGCGCCACAAGGGGTGACCATATCGGCACAGCGTCTGGAGAATCGATCATGAAATGGCCGTCGCTTCCGAACGGGGGCAGCATTTTATATTCTGCGTTCCCTCCCGCCTCTACGAACGCATCATGCATGCGCTTCGTAAGTGCCGGGCCGAAATAGCTATCGTTCTCGGCGTATATCCATAACATCGGTACTCGCGCCGTGCGGCCAAATTCGCCTGTAGCAGCGACGAGTTTGTCGGGAGCGCAATTGTTGTTTGGCTTGCCATCGACCCTGCCTCCGCGCCCAGCTGCAAAGGTGATCACCGCCTTGACTGACGCAGGATTAAGGCTGGCAAGAGCAATGGATCCCCATCCGCCCCCCGATTGGCCAACGACGACGACCTTACCGGGCTGGACCATCTTCTTCTTGCTCATATAGTCAATGACCCATTCATTTAGGGTCGCGATCGCCAATCCGGGCCCACGGAAATTTGGATTGTCGCAGCTGCCGACGTGCGCAAACACCGCCCCGTAAAGTCCCTTGTCCTTATCATCGAGGCTGCTGGCTCCGTACCTGATCGGCGAGATGACTACATAGCCTCGGCGCGCGAACCAGCGTGCGGCTTCCGGGTACTCGATCATCGGAAACATCGTCCGCTCTTGAGCACCGAGAGAAATGCCGTGGTTCATAATCACCAAAGGGAAAGGCCCGTCACCGACGGGCCTGACCAGATAGGCAAGGACCGGCAATGGAAAGGGTAGGGCCCAAATCTCTTCCTGAATTACTGGAGCTGCAGCGGCTTGATCAGCCACTGCCGATGGCCGCCCGCCCGGCGGAAATGCGAGCAGGAGAAGTGCAAGCAGAAGGCGCTTTACCATCTTCATACCTCCATGGCTTACGCGAAGCCTTTGCTGGCTGGACGCCGATCTATTGATCTGGATCAAGCTTCCGTCGCAAGGATGGCTTCTCTCTCAGAGCCCGTCTGGATCGTCCGCAGATCGAAAGCCGACGCTGCTACTTGTGCTCCATCTGCCAAGAACCGTCCCAATCTGCGGGAGGCGGGCTAGATCGAAATTGGTCGATCCGCTGCAACAGGAGCAGCGATGGGCCGTCTTCCAGAGAAACCTTCAGGGCTTCCCTGAAGTGCGATTCCGCTTTGTCCCAGCGGCAATCTCTATAAGCTGCCAGCCCGTCTCTATAGTGGGACCGCAGCATTTCCTGCTGCTCGGTGATTTCTCCACGTTTTGCCATCACTTCGAAGACGGCCTGTGAGACGCTTTGTCCGACCACCGCCAGATAATCGATCTCTCGCAGCTCAAGCGCGTTTCCGAGGGCGGCGGCAGTTGCTTGGGAGATCAGGATTCGGCATCCATAGACCTTGTTGACGGCCTCGAGCCGCGAAGCAAGATTCACGGTGTCCCCCATTACGATGAAGCTCATCATCAGATCCGAGCCGATGCTTCCCGCCAGAACTTCGCCGGTCGCAATGCCTATTCGGACGTCGCACTCGGCGGGGATGACACGAACGCCCAAGAGTTCCGGCAATTCCTGCCGCAAGGTAGGCACTCGCTCAACCATGTCGGCCGCGGCCAGGCATGCGGGCCGCGCCTGGTCCCCCTCATCAATGAATGGGGCACCCCAATATGCCATGATGGCATCGCCATTATACTTGTCGATCACGCCTCGATGTTCACGAACCGGCTCTGACATCATGGTCAGATAGCAGTTCATGACCTTGACGAGCCCCTGAGGGGGCATACCCTCGCTCATCGAGGTGAATCCCTTCATGTCGCAGAACATCACGGTCATCAACCGGCGTTGGCCCTCAGTCGCATCCCGCACGATCTTGGTCGGCTTCCCTCCTGACAGGGGCATTACGGCATTCTGAGAAAACGTCAGCTGAGGCCCATGTGTGGACATCGCCCGCGATAGCACGAACGTGCCATCGCGCTGCCCGGGGCAATTACTTTACCTTGCAATAGCGTGCGGATTGCTAGTGCCATGGTTGCGGCCCGTGAGAGACTACCTAATCATTTCGGTCATCATCGGTGCAGTCGGACTGTTCGGACCGTCGATTTTGCTTTGGGTCGCGCAGTCGCACCCTACATGGCGGGTCGCAAGCGACGCGGCGTTTCTATTGGGCCCGGTAGCTCTTTTGGGCTGGCTCGCATTTCTTGACTGCGGCTTGTACGACGAGGGCGTCGGCGTGTTCCGATTCTTTATCCCATGCCTTCCGATGATCTTGATCGGAGCCTTCATCAGGCTGGCGTACGCTTGTTCCTACGCCAATCCCTGCATGCCGTGACTGGATGTGTTCCGGCTCGGGCCAATAAGCGACATTAGTCTTTTAGAATAGTGATACCTTTCGCGTGCAATTCGCCCAAGACCGATACCACGTCGTCACCAACGCTTGGATCGGGGGGGCTCGAGCGGCGGCGTCTTGATCCAATTTGCTTCTCGTAATAGCGCCATCATTTGGCTTCGCGTGATGAAGCCCGGCCACGGCTCTGCGGCCGCAATCGCGTCTGCCCGCCGTATCAGTTCGGCCCGATCCATAACGTCCTCGAACAAGTCCCTTTGCTTGCATCAAACCTTCGTCACCGCCGAAGCGCCGGCACCACCAAAAACGGGATCATGCCGAGCACTACGCTGACCAGCGCGAAGGCGATCAGCGGGTTGTAGCTGTGGGTCCAGTCATGGATCAGGCCGCCGCTCCAGGAGCCGAACGCCGAGCCGAGGCCGCTGCCGATCGAGATCGCGCCGAAGATGGTGCCGACACGCTCGCCGCGAAAAATCTTTAGCGCGGTCGCGGTGATCAGCGGACCGCGTGAGCCGATCATGCTGCCGAAGGTCACGACGAAGCCGGTGAGCAGCCAGTAGTTCGGATACCACCGCAACAGCCAGAGCAGGATGATGCCGAGGATCGAGACGCCGTAGCTGAACAGGATCGAGGGCCGGCGGCCGATGATGCCATCGAGCGTCGAGACGCCGAGCATGCCGACGAACAGCGTGACGCCGGAAAAGCCCCAGGCGGTGGCCGCCTGCAACGGCGGAAAGCCGACGTCGATCAGGTAGGCGACGATCTGCGCGGTCAGTCCGAACATCGCGATCGAGGTGAAGAAGAAGGTCGAGAACAGCGCCCAGAAGGCGTGGTGACGCATCGCGCTTGCGAGCGTCCAACCCTCTGCGGCGAGCGAGGTCTCGGCCGGCTTCACCACATGCGGCGCTCCGCCTGCGAACCGCTGCCACGGCAGCAACACCAGCGGCAGCAGCAGGCAAAGCATGACGACGCCATAAAGCTGATAGGCGCCGCGCCAGCCGATGCGATCGATCAGGATTTGCGACAGCGGCAACAGCAGCAGCAGGCCGGCGCCGGGCGCCGAGTACAGCACCGCCATGGCGGTCGGCAGCCGCGGCCCGAACCAGCGGCCGAGCATGATCGAGTGCGGCACGATGCCGATCAGCGCCGCGCCGAAGCCGACGCACAGTCCGACACTGAGCTGGAACTGCCAGAGCTGCCGCGCGTGTGCTGCGACCAGGAAGGCGCCGCCGAGCAGCAGCAATCCGAGCGCATAGACCGCGCGCGGTCCGAGGCGGTCGAACAGCCGACCGACTACGGGCGCCGTCAATCCGGCGGCGAGCCAGGTCAGCGAATAGACCGACACCACCTCGGCGCGGTCCCAGCCAAAACTTTCCGAGATCGGTTTCAGGAAGACGCTAAAACTGTCGCTGAGGCCGCGCCCGAGCACCATCAGAACGAAGCAGAGCGCGAGCACGTTCAACGCGACGCCAGCCGATTTCGCCGACGTCGTGCGCGTTTCATCCCGATGCGTGTGCTGATCCATCCGCTTTTCCGCGCGCGATCGGACGCAAAACCGGAAGGCCACTTTTGCTGATCGCGCTAGCAGGGAGCGCGCTTTCAGCGCCCCCCGCAACCGACAAAAGCGAATGCGCCTTATGCGGGCCTGAGCAGAACGTGCCGCTTCTTGCCGAGCGATAGTTTCACCACGCCTTCAGGCGTGAGATTGGCCGACGTTATCTGCATCTTTTCGTCGGTGACGGCGGCATCGTTGACGCGCAAGCCGCCGCCCTTGATCTGCCGACGCGCTTCACCGTTGGAGGCGACGAGCTCGGCCTTGACGAAAGCGGCGAGCACGCCGAGTCCGCCGTCGAATTCGCCGCGCGGAATTTCCACCGTCGGCAAGGTTTCCGCCAGCGCGCCTTCTTCAAAAGTGCGGCGCGCGGTTTCGGCGGCCTCGACGGCCGCGTCGCGGCCGTGCAGCAGCGCGGTCGCTTCGGTCGCCAGCACCTTCTTGGCCTCGTTGATCTCGCTGCCGCCGAGCGCTGCAAGCTTTGCGATCTCGCTCATCGGCAGGATGGTGAAGAGTTTGAGGAACTTGACGACGTCGGCGTCCTCGACATTGCGCCAGTACTGCCAGAAGTCGTAGGGCGAGAACTGGTCGGCATTGAGCCACACCGCGCCCTTGGCGGTCTTGCCCATCTTGTCGCCGGAGGCGGTGGTCAGCAGCGGCGTGGTCAGCGCGAACAGTTGCGGCGTGCCCATGCGGCGGCCGAGATCGACGCCGTTGACGATGTTGCCCCACTGGTCGGAGCCGCCCATCTGCAGCCGGCAGCCGACGCGGCGCGACAGCTCGACGAAGTCGTAGGCCTGGCAGACCATGTAGTTGAACTCGATGAAGCTCATCTCCTGCTCGCGCTCGAGCCGCAGCCGCACCGAGTCCATCGTCAGCATGCGGTTGACTGAAAAGTGCCGGCCGATGTCGCGCAGCATCTCGATCCAGTTCAATTTCGTCAGCCACTCGGCGTTGTCGAGCATCACGGCGTCGGCATGGCCGTCGCCATAGCGCAGCACCTTGGCGAACACGCCGCGGATCGAGGCCTTGTTGGCTTCGATCTCGGCGACGGTGCGCATCGCGCGCGTCTCGTCCTTGCCGGAGGGATCGCCGACCATGGTGGTGCCGCCGCCCATCAGCGTGATCGGCTTGTTGCCGCTCTGCTGCAGCCAGTACAGCATCATCATGGTGAGGTAGTTGCCGATATGCAGCGACGGGGCGGTGCAGTCGTAGCCGACATAGGCGGTCGCCTGGCCCTGCGCGGCAAGCGCGTCGAGGCCCTCGAAATCGGAGCACTGGTGGATAAAGCCGCGTTCCTGTAAAGTGTTCAGGAAATCCGATTTAAATGCAGTCATGTGTCTGCGACCTGGATCATTCTTGTTTTACGGTTTTTGCATCTATTTGCGGAACCTTGACCCAGAGGCCGCCGCAGCCGGACGCGCTGTGGCATTATAGGATGTAGATATTTGAGACAAGCCGGGGGTTCCCGGTTGGGGCGCGACCTAAGATGATGCTGACGGCACTCGGTCTGATGAGCGGGACTTCGCTCGACGGGGTCGATGTGGCTTTGATCGAGACCGATGGACGCCAGATCAAGGCGTTCGGACCCTCCGGTTACCGGCCCTACACTGAAGGCGAGCGCAGCCTGCTCCGGCAGGCGCTGACCGAGGCGGCGCATCTGCCGCAGCGCGATGCCCGGCCGGGCATCCTGCGCCACGCCGAGCAGGCGGTGACCATCGCCCATGCCGAGGCGGTCGCGAGCTTCACCGCGCAGCACCGGATCTCCTGCCAGGACATCGACATCGTTGGGTTCCACGGCCAGACCGTGCTGCATCGCCCGGAGCGGCGGCTGACGGTGCAGATCGGCGACGCCGGCGCGCTGGCCAAGACGATCCACATCCCCGTGATGCACGACTTCCGCGCCGCCGACGTCGAGGCCGGCGGGCAGGGCGCGCCGTTCGTGCCGGTCTACCATCGCGCGCTGGCGCAATCGCTCAATCGCGAGGGGCCGATCGTGGTCGTCAATATCGGCGGCGTCTCCAACATCACCTATATCGACGGCGCGGACACGCTGATCGCCTGCGACACGGGGCCGGGCAACGCGCTGATCGACGATTTCATGTATCGCCACATGCATCAGGCATTCGACACCGAAGGCCGCTTTGCCGCACAGGGCAAGCCGGACGAGACCTGGATCGCGCAGGCCTTGCGGCTGCCGTTCTTCTCGGCGCGGCCGCCGAAATCACTCGACCGCAACGATTTTGCGACGCTCAAGCTCGGCGCGGTGGCGCCGGCCGACGGTGCGGCGACGCTGACCGCGTTCACCGCGGCCGCGATTGCCCGGATCGTGCCGCTGCTGCCAAGGCGGCCGAAGTGCTGGATCGTCGCCGGCGGCGGCGCCTCCAACCTGACGATGCTCAGAATGCTGCGCGAGCGGCTGGCGCCGGCGACGGTAGAGGCCGCCGAGAGCGTCGGCTGGGCGTCGGATGCGATCGAGGCCCAGGCGTTCGGCTTCCTGGCGGCCCGCGGCCTCAAGGGCCTGCCGCTGAGCTATCCCGCCACCACGGGGGTGCCGATCCCGATGACCGGGGGCATCATCGCGCGTCCGTGATTTAGATGCAAATGCATCTACCTTGACAGTTCCATGCAGCTGCATTTAATTGGATGCAGATGCATTGAACGCGAGGATCCTCCATGGCCGCCCTGAAGCTCATCAGCCACAAGCTCTGCCCCTATGTGCAACGCGCGGTGATCGCGCTCGCCGAAAAGGGCGTCCCGTTCGAGCGGATCGACATCGATCTTGCCAACAAGCCGGACTGGTTTTTGAAGATCTCGCCGCTCGGCAAGGTGCCGGTGCTGGTCGTGACCCGCGACGACGGCAGCGAGGTCGCGCTGTTCGAGAGCAATGTGATCTGCGAGTATATCGAGGAGACGCAAGCCGGCGCGAAGTTGCATCCGCAGGACGCGCTGGTTCGCGCCGAGCATCGCGCCTGGATGGAGTTCGGCTCGGCGATCCTCGGCGATCTCTGGGGGCTCGAGACTGCGACCGATGCCGCGATCTTCGAGAGCAAGCGGCAGGCGGTCGCGGCGAAATTCGCGCGTGTCGAGGCGGCGCTCGGTGCGGGTCCGTACTTCGCCGGCGAAAGCTTCAGCCTGGTCGACGCGGTGTTCGCGCCGATCTTCCGCTATTTCGACCTGTTCGACCAGCTGACCGAGCTCAGCGTGTTCACCCATACGCCAAAACTGCGCGCATGGCGCAGCGCGCTGGCGCAGCGGCCGAGCGTGCGCAGGGCGGTTTCGCCGGATTATCCGGCGCTGCTGCATGCGTTCCTGGTTAACCACCGCGCGCACATGCTGAAGCTGGCGGCGTAACGCGCCATGTCGCACTCGATCGCCTGGATTGCGCTCGTGGTCGCCGGCCTGCTCGACGTCGGCTGGGCGATCTCGATGAAATATGCCGAGGGCTATACGCGGCTCGGCTGGACCCTGGTCTCGCTGCTGCTGCTCGCGGCGTTCGTGTTCCTGCTCGGGCGCGCGCTGCAGGTGCTCGGCGTCGGTGTCGCCTACACGGTGTGGACCGGGATCGGCGCCGTCGGCACGCTGACCATGGGCGTGCTGCTGTTCAACGAGGCCCTGAACCCGATGAAGATTGCGGGGATCGCACTGGTGCTCTTCGGCATCGCCGCGCTGAAGATCGCGCCGGAATAAGGAAGATCCGTAGCCCGGATGGAGCGGAGCGCAATCCGGGGTAACTCTCACCGCGGTTGGCACCGCTCCCGGATTGCGCTGCGCTTCATCCGGGCTACGGGACTTCGCGCGTTACCGCACGTTGGCGAGGCGCATGTCGAGATAGCCGGTCACCGTCTCCATCAGCGGCTCGAGCTTGCCGTCGAAGAAGTGGTTGGCGCCGGGGATGACCTGCTGGTCGATCACGATGCCCTTCTGCGTCTTCAGCTTCTCGACCAGCGTGTTGACGTCCTTGGCCGGCACCACGGCGTCCTTGTCGCCGTGCACGATCAGGCCCGATGACGGGCAGGGCGCCAGGAACGAGAAGTCGTAGAGGTTGGCGGGCGGCGCGATCGAGATGAATCCCTCGATCTCCGGCCGGCGCATCAGAAGCTGCATGCCGATCCAGGCGCCGAACGAGAAGCCCGCGACCCAGCAGGCGCGCGCTTCGGGATTGATCGCCTGCGCCCAGTCGAGCGCGCTCGCCGCATCCGACAATTCACCGGTGCCGTGATCGAACGAGCCCTGGCTGCGGCCGACGCCGCGGAAGTTGAAGCGCAGCACCGAGAAGCCGCGATGCGCGAACGCGTAGTAGCACTGGTAGACGATCTGGTGATTCATCGTGCCGTGGAACTGCGGATGCGGATGCAGGATCATCGCAATCGGCGCGTTCTTCTGCTTGGCCGGATGATAGCGGCCCTCGAGGCGGCCAGCAGGGCCGGTGAAAATGACTTCAGGCATCGTGATCTCTTGCTTGATCCCTCGAGTGACCCATACGCATCAGCCGGACACGGGCTGGCTTCATCGGCTCCAGCAGACAAAGCAGCGCATTGAAAGGGTGATCGGCATCGCTGGCGTGCGCGCGGACGACGCTTCGGTGAATTTTGTGTGGCCCGCTTCTAACATGAGCCGTGGGGCAAAAAGCAAGCATCTTGAGCATCCCGAAGCGGAGTCCACGCCGGGATGCGATTGCACGCGGCGCTGCGATCCCCACTTGAAGCAAAGTCGTTCGAAGAAGCGGCGATCCGGAGCGGAAACCGCGTGTCTGCTAAAAAGGTAATATTGTAAGCAATGGCTGGGCGCGTTTATCTGGACTGGAATGCCACTACACCGCTTCGCCCTGAGGCGAAAGCGGCGATGCTGACGGCGTGGGAGCTAAGCGGCAATCCGTCATCGGTGCACAGCGAGGGCCGCTCGGCGCGGCGGCTCGTCGAGGACGCCCGCGATGCCGTGGCGAAGGCGGTTGGCGGCCGGCCGCAGGACGTCGTGTTTCTGTCCGGCGGCACCGAGGCCAACGCGCTCGCGCTGACGCCGGGGCTTCGGCGCGGCGTCAACGGACCGGCGGAATGGCTCCTGGTGTCGGCGGTCGAGCATGCCTCGGTGCTCGCAGGCGGACGGTTTTCGGCCGATGCGATCGGCTCGATCAATGTCACGCCGGCCGGCGTGGTCGATCTGGCGCATCTGCGCGCGCTGCTGGCAGACGGTCCGCCAGCACTGGTGTCGGTGATGCTGGCCAACAACGAGACCGGCGCGATTCAACCGGTGGCCGAAGTGGCCGAGATCGTCCATGCGGCCGGCGGCCTGCTGCATGTCGACGCGATCCAGGCTTTTGGAAAGATCCCGTTCGATTTCACCGCGACCCAGGCCGACCTTCTGACGCTCTCCGCGCACAAGATCGGCGGCCCGAAAGGCGCCGGCGCGCTGGTCCTCGCCGAGGGCATCGAGGGACTGGAGGCGTGGCTGCGTGGCGGCGGCCAGGAGTTCGGGCGCCGGGCAGGCACCGAGAACGTCGCCGGGATTGCCGGATTCGGTGCCGCCGCCAAGGCGGCCATGGCGGCGCTGAAGGCCGATGCGGCGCGGGTCCGGGGGCTGCGGGACCGGCTGGAACACGGATTGCGGGAGACGCCAAGCCTGCTGGTCTATGCGGACGGTGTCAAGCGGTTGCCGAATACCGTTCTGTTCACGGTGCCGGGAATGAAGGCCGAGACGGCGGTCATCGGATTCGACCTCGCCGGTGTCGCGGTGTCCTCGGGTTCCGCCTGTTCATCGGGCAAGGTCCAGCCGTCGCATGTGTTGGCGGCAATGGGATACCGTCCGGAGCTGGCGCAGGGAGCGGTGCGGCTCAGTCTTGGCTGGTCTACCACGGAGACAGACGTGGATTTGGCCCTCAAGGCTTGGCGAAAGCTCGCGGATACCCTAGTTAAGGGAGAGCGACGAAACACAGCTTGAACTGTTCTAAGCGGGTGATTTCGTCTTCAAAGCATCGTAAGAGACTTTCGGAACTGAGATCCACCGCGGTCCTTGAAACCGCGAGCGGAGGATTGAATGCCTGCTGTACAAGAGACGGTCGAGCGCGTCCGGCGCATCGACGTCGACCAGTATCGATATGGGTTTGAGACGGAGATCGAGTCCGAGAAGGCCCCCAAGGGGCTGTCGGAAGACACCGTCCGCTTCATCTCCGCCAAGAAGGATGAGCCGGCCTGGATGCTGGAATGGCGTCTGGAGGCGTTCCGCCGCTGGCTGACCATGACCGAGCCGACCTGGGCGCGCGTCAACTATCCGAAGATCGACTACCAGGACATCTACTATTACGCGGCGCCGAAGCCGAAGAAGGCGCTGACCTCGATCGACGAGATCGATCCGGAGATTCTCAAGACCTACGAGAAGCTCGGCATTCCGCTGCGCGAGGTTGCGATCCTCGAGGGCGTCGAGCCGGCTCCGGGCGGCGAACAGACGCCGAACCGCAAGATCGCGGTCGACGCGGTGTTCGATTCGGTTTCGGTCGCCACCACCTTCAAGGCGGAGCTGAAGAAGGCCGGCGTGATCTTCATGCCGATCTCGGAGGCGATCCGCGAGCATCCCGAGCTGGTGCAGAAGTATCTCGGCAGCGTGGTGCCGACCTCGGACAATTACTTCGCGACGCTGAACTCGGCAGTGTTCTCCGACGGCTCGTTCGTCTACGTGCCGCCGGGCGTGCGCTGCCCGATGGAGCTGTCGACCTATTTCCGCATCAACGAGCGCAACACCGGCCAGTTCGAGCGCACGCTGATCATCGCCGACAAGGGCTCCTACGTCTCCTATCTCGAAGGCTGCACCGCGCCGCAGCGCGATGAGAATCAGCTGCACGCCGCCGTGGTCGAGCTGGTCGCGCTCGACGACGCCGAGATCAAGTATTCGACGGTGCAGAACTGGTACCCCGGCAATTCGGAAGGTAAGGGCGGCATCTACAATTTCGTCACCAAGCGTGGCGACTGCCGCGGCAAGAATTCCAAGATCTCGTGGACCCAGGTCGAGACCGGCTCCGCGATCACCTGGAAGTATCCGAGCTGCATCCTGCGCGGCGATAATTCCAGTGGGGAATTCTATTCGATCGCGATCTCGAACGGTTTCCAGCAGGTCGACAGCGGCACCAAGATGATCCATCTCGGCAAGAACACGTCGAGCCGCATCATCTCCAAGGGCATCGCCGCCGGCAAGTCGCAGAACACCTATCGCGGCCTGGTCAGTGCCCATCGCAAGGCCACCGGCGCGCGCAACTACACCGCCTGCGATTCGCTTCTGATCGGCGACAAATGCGGCGCGCACACCGTGCCGTATGTCGAGGCCAAGAATTCCTCGGCGACGTTCGAGCATGAGGCGACGACGTCAAAGATCTCCGAGGACGTGCTGTTCTACTGCGTCCAGCGCGGGCTCAGCCAGGAGGAAGCCGTCGGCCTCGTGGTCAACGGTTTTGTCAAGGACGTGCTGCAGCAGCTGCCGATGGAGTTCGCGGTGGAAGCGCAGAAGCTGATCTCGATCAGCCTCGAAGGTTCGGTTGGCTAAACCCCCATCCCGCATGGTTGCGAATGACGCGCCTCGGGATGACGCTCAGGAAAGAATGCGATGTCTCTGCTTGAAGTGAAGGATCTGAAGGTTCGTGTCGAGGATCGCGAGATCCTTCATGGGCTGTCGCTCACGGTGAACCCGGGCCAGGTGCACGCGATCATGGGGCCGAACGGCTCCGGCAAATCGACGCTGTCCCATGTGATCGCCGGCAAGCCGGGCTATGAGGTGACCGGCGGACAGATCCTGTTCCGCGGCGAGGACGTGCTGGAGATGGAGCCGAACGAGCGCGCCGCCAAGGGCCTGTTCCTGGCGTTCCAGTATCCGGTCGAGATTCCCGGCGTCACCACCTGGAATTTCCTGCATGCCGCGCTCAACGCGCAGCGCAAGGCGCGCGGCGAGGAAGAGATTTCGTCGCCGGCGTTTTTGAAGAAGGTCCGCGAAGTCGCAAAGTCGCTCAACATCCCGCAGGACATGCTGAAGCGCGGCGTCAATGTCGGCTTCTCCGGCGGCGAGAAGAAGCGCAACGAGATTCTGCAGATGGCGCTGTTCGAGCCGGCCGTCTGTATCCTCGACGAGATGGATTCCGGCCTCGACATCGACGCGCTCAGGATCGCCGCCGACGGCGTCAACGCGCTGCGCTCGCCGGAGCGCGCGATGGTCGTGATCACGCACTATCAGCGGCTGCTCAACTACATCGTGCCCGACGTGGTGCACGTGATGTCGAAGGGCCGCGTCGTGAAGAGCGGCGGCAAGGAACTGGCGCTGGAGCTGGAAGAGTCCGGCTACGCGCAATTCGAGGACGCTGCCTGACAGGTGGTTTGAGATGAACGTAGTTGCAAAGACCGAGACCGGGCGCGCGCTGGGCGATGCATTCGCCGTGGTGTGCGACCGTCTGCCGGGCAAGGGCCAGATCGCCGACCAGCGCCGCCAGGCGTTCGAGGCCTATGAACGATCAGGCCTGCCGCATCGCCGGATCGAGGACTGGAAATACACCGATCTGCGCGCGCTGATGCGCGAGGTGCTGCCGCTGGCGCCGCTGCCGGACGCCGCCGCGCTGAAGCGCGCCGCCGCCGCGGCAAAGCTGCGCGCGATCAAGGGCGTGCGCCGCCTGGTGCTGGTCGATGGCGCGTTCTCGCCTGAGCTGTCCGATCTCGGCAAGCTCGAAAAGGGGCTCGGCATCCGCGCGCTGCGCGAGGTGCTGGAGACAGGCGACGGCGCGCTGGCCGCGCAGGCCTTTGCCTCCGACAATTCCAATCCGATGGTCGCGCTGAACGGCGCGATGGCGACCGACGGCGTCGTCATCGAGCTCGCCGACGGCACGGTGCTGTCGCAGCCGCTGCACATCGTCCATGTCGCGTCGGGCACGGCGCCGGCCGCGATCTTCACCCGTTCGTTGCTGCGGCTCGGCCGCGATACCGGCGCGACGCTGGTCGAGAGCTATCTCGCCGCCGAGGGCGCCAAGGCCTACCAGGCGCATGACGGGATCGTTGTCTCGATCGGCGACAACGCGCGGCTCGATCATGTCAGGTTCGTCGAAGACGCCGTGGACGCCTTCAACATTTCCTCGGCGACCGTCTCGCTCGGCGCCCACGCACATTTCAATACCTTCGCGATGACGTCGGGCGGTCATGTCAGCCGCTACCAGCTGGCGGTGGCCTGCGCCGGCGAGGGCTCCAAGGTCGAGACCAACGGCGTCAATCTGATCAACGGCAAGCAGCACGCCGACACCACGCTGTTCATGGACCACGCGGTGCCGAACTGCGCCAGCCGCGAGCTGTTCCGCGCCGTCGTCGACGACCGCGCGCATTCGGTGTTCCAGGGCCGCATCATCGTTCGTCCGGACGCGCAGAAGACCGATGCCAAGATGATGACCCGGGCGCTGCTGCTGTCCGACGAGGCCGAGGCCGACAACAAGCCGGAGCTCGAGATTTTTGCCGACGACGTCACCTGCGGCCATGGCGCGACCACCGGCGCGCTCGACCAGAGCCTGTTGTTCTACATGCGCGCCCGCGGCCTGCCGGAGAAGGAAGCCCAGGCGCTGCTGATCCAGGCCTTCGTCGGCGAGGCGATCGAAACCATTGCAAGTGACGCTCTGCGCGAGGTCGCGATCGCGGCCGCGCAGCGCTGGCTGGAGGCGAGGGCATGAGCACGCATCCGGCAGTCATGAACGGCGCCTACGACGTCGCCCGCGTGCGGCAGGATTTTCCGGCGCTCGCCATGCAGGTCTACGGCAAGCCGCTGGTCTATCTCGACAACGCCGCCTCGGCGCAGAAGCCGAATGCGGTGCTCGACCGCATGACCGAGGCCTACAAGCGCGAATACGCCAACGTGCATCGCGGCCTGCATTACCTCGCCAATGCCGCGACCGAGGCCTATGAGGGCGCCCGCGGCAAGGTCGCGAACTTCATCAACGCGCGCCGCAGCGAAGAGATCGTCTTCACCCGTAACGTCACCGAGGCGATCAACCTCGTGGCTTCGTCCTGGGGCGGCGTGAACATCGGCGAGGGCGACGAGATCGTGCTCTCGATCATGGAGCACCACTCCAACATCGTGCCGTGGCACTTCCTGCGCGAACGACAGGGCGCCGTGCTGAAATGGGCGCCGGTCGACGACGAGGGCAACTTCCTGATCGAGGAGTTCGAAAAGCTCCTGTCGCCGCGCACCAAGATCGTCGCGATTACGCAGATGTCCAACGCGCTCGGCACCATGGTGCCGGTCAAGGAGGTCATCCGGATCGCCCATGCCCGCGGCATTCCGGTGCTGGTCGACGGTGCGCAGGGCGCGGTGCATCTGCCGGTCGACGTGCAGGACCTCGATTGCGATTTCTATGCCTTTACCGGGCACAAGGTTTACGGGCCGACCGGCATCGGCGCGCTCTATGCCAAGCATGAGCACCTGGTGGCGATGCGGCCGTTCAACGGCGGCGGCGAGATGATCCGCGAGGTCGCCAAGGACTGGGTTACCTATGGCGATCCGCCGCACAAGTTCGAGGCCGGCACGCCACCGATCGTCGAGGCGATCGGGCTCGGCGCCGCGATCGATTACGTCACCTCGATCGGCAAGGAACGCATCGCTGCGCATGAGCACGAGCTCGTCACCTACGCCCAGGAGCGGTTGCGCGAGATCAACTCGCTGCGGCTGATCGGCACAGCGCGCAACAAGGGCCCGATCATTTCGTTCGAGCTGAAGGGCGCGCACGCCCACGACGTCGCGACCGTGATCGACCGCCAGGGCATCGCGGTGCGCGCCGGCACCCATTGCGTGATGCCGCTTTTAGAGCGGTTCAACGTCACGGCCACCTGCCGCGCCTCGTTCGGGATGTATAATACGCGGGAAGAAGTCGACCATCTGGCGCAGGCGCTGCTCAAGGCGCGGGAATTGTTCGCATGACGGATACTGTCGAAGTCAAACCGGCCACCATGGAAACCACCTCGGCGCTGCCGGCGGAGGAAACCGAGCGTCTGAGCGGCGAGATCGTCGCGGCGCTGAAGACGGTGTTCGACCCGGAAATCCCCGCCGACATCTATGAGCTCGGCCTGATCTACAAGGTCGACCTCAAGGACGATCGCGCGGTCGATATCCTGATGACGCTGACCACCCCGAACTGCCCGGCCGCCGGCGAGCTGCCGACCATGGTCGAGAACGCGGTGGCGAGCGTGCCCGGCGTCGGTGTCGTCAACGTCAATCTGGTGTGGGATCCGGCCTGGTCGCCGGATCGCATGTCGGACGAGGCGCGCCTCGTCCTGAATATGTGGTGATGCGTTAGGGAACACGGCTTAGGCTCTAGCAAAGATCGGCAATTGATTTGCCGCTGGGACTGACCACATGAGTGACATGACACACGCTGCATCAAATCCAGAGAAGGCTGCGCCCGCCAAGCCGAAGCGGCCGCGCCCGCAGGTCATGAAGCTGACCGATGCCGCGGCGGAGCGCATCACTGAGCTGACCAACCGCGCCGATTCGGAGATCGTCGGCCTGCGCGTCGGCATCAAGAACGGCGGCTGCGCCGGGCAGTCCTACACCGTCGAATACGCCCACGAGATCCGCCCGACCGACGAAGTGGTCGAGGACAAGGGCGTCAAGATCCTGGTCGATCCGAAGGCCGTGCTGTTCCTGCTCGGCACCGAGATGGACTATGTGGCCGACAAGATGCAGGCCCAGTTCGTGTTCAACAATCCGAATCAGGTCTCCGCCTGCGGCTGCGGCGAGTCGGTGCAGCTCAAGCCGGCGACGGTTTAGCGGTCACCACAAGCGGCATATCGAGGGGGAGCGTCCAAGCTTCCCCCGTCATTGCGAGCGAAGCGAAGCAATCCATGGGACCGCATATGCGGATCGATGGATTGCTTCGCTTCGCTCGCAATGACGTGGATAGGGCAGTGCATGGGGGCGACGGGACATGGACCGCGAATTCCTGACAGACCTGTTTGCCGACTTCGGCCCAGTGACCTTGCGCCGGATGTTTTCCGGCTACGGCATCTCCGCTGACGGCACCAATTTCGCGCTGGCGCTGCGGGCCGGGCTCTACTTCCGCGCCGACGAAGAGACCATTCCGCAATTCGAGGCGGAGGGTTCAAAACCCTTCCAGTATCAGACCCGTTCGAAGACCGTGCTGGTCAACTCGTACTGGCAACTGCCGGCGCGGCTGTTCGACGATACCGAGGAGCTTGCAACGTGGGCCCGTTCGGCGCTCGCAGCTGCGCAACGCGCCGCGCTGCGCAAGCGGCCGCGAAAGGCGAAGGCGAAGACGCCTGCGAAGAAGGCTGCGAGCAAGAAGACAGTGGGCAAGAAGGTGGCCGTGAAGAAGGCGGCTGCGAGGAAACCTGCGGCTAAAAAGAAGCGCGCGCCGAGGAAAAGATCCTCATCCTGAGCGTCCGACTACATCCACGTCATTGCGAGGAGCGTAGCTACGAAGCAATCCATAGCTCCGCACATGCGGGACTATGGATTGCTTCGCTTCGCTCGCAATGACGGCGGAGAGTGGCGAACGGATCACGCCACGCGGGTCTGCGTCTCGCTGCTGTATTCGGGGTCGGCCTCGCAGATCACGCGGTTGCGGCCGGCGCGCTTGGCGGCGTAGAGGCAGGCATCGGCGCGCTCGATCAGCGAATCGGTGTCGTCGGTGGGTTTCAGCATCGAGACGCCGACCGAGATGGTGACGCGGCCGAGGATCTCGCCGGTCGACTTCTTCTTCAATTCCTTGGCCATCACGGCGCGACGGATGTGGTCGGCAACGGTCAGCGCCTGGCGCAGCGCGGTGTTGGGTAGCACCACCGCAAACTCCTCGCCGCCGTAGCGGGCGGTGATGTCCTGGCCCTTGATGGTCTGCTTCAGCGACTGCGCCACCAGCCGCAGCACCTGGTCGCCGGTGAGATGGCCGTAGGAGTCGTTGAACGACTTGAAGTGATCGATGTCGAACATCAGCAGCGACAGCGGCTCGTTACTGGCGAGCGCGGTCTGCACCGCCATGTCGATCGAGCGATCGAAATATTTGCGGTTGCCGAGTCCGGTCAGCGGATCGGTCAGGCTCTCGGCGCGGATCGCTTCCAGGCTGTGCTGCAGGTCGCTGATCTCGGATTTCGACAGCGCCAGCCGGTTCTCCAGCGCCATGTTGGTGTCGCGCATCTCGCGGGTCGATTTCACCAGGCTCTCGACGATCGCCTTGATCTGGTCGCGCGAGGTGGCGGTCGCCAGCTTGTCGCGGGCGCCGATCAGGCTCGCATCATAGGTCGCCGACACGCCGAGCGCGTCGGTGATCAGCTTCATGACATCGTCGATCTCGCCGATGACGCGGGCGCCGACCTTGTCGATTCTGTCCGAGGTCTTGATGTGCGAAAGATAGGTCTCGTAGATCTGCTCGAGATCGGATTCGCTGAGCTTGCCGCTGCGCGCCAGCGTCTCGTTGATGACCTTGTTGAGCGGAGCGTTGTAGCCGGTCGCGTAGACGTACCAGATTTCGTAGTTGCGCGGCACGGCGGTCTGGCGAAGCGAGCGGATCTGACCAAGTGCGACGTCGGCAAAGGCCAATGTACGTTCGTGCTCGTCCAGCAGTTTGACCACTGTCACGTCCCCAATGCGCAGCAACGCCGGGTCATCGCCCGGCAGCAATAACTAAACTATTGGGGCGAGGGTACGGGACGAGAGTGAAGGCGAGGTAAACAGTAGAACTACGGGAGCCGGCCGCGGTCGCCGCAGCGTGCCGGATCCCGTCGAATTCTGCGCGCATTTGCTTCAAACACGCAGCACCGCGCGCATCCGTCGCAAGACAGCAGCAACACAGCTCGCCGTGCGCGTCCGCTTGAAGCCGGCCGGGGCTTATGCGCGTGCGCGCACCGGGCGCAGCAGGAAGGCCGGCAGATGCGAATGATCGGCGGGCTCGTGGTCCGCCTCGCGCTGTTGCCGCCGCGGCTCGGCGCGGCCGATCGACGGCACGTGCGACGGCTCCTGCGGCGGTCCATTGCGGCGGTGACGCGGTTCGCGCTCCTGGCGCGGCTCACGCTCCTGAGCCCGCTCTTGCGTCCGCTCCTGGCGCGGCTCCCTGTCGTGGCGCGGCTCGCGCTCGCGGCGCGGCTTGCGGCCGCCACGGCCGCCCTCGCGTGATCCATCGCGGCCGCGCGAGCGGCGCGGCGCGTCTGCCTCGTCGGAGGCGTCGCTGTGCACGGTGTAGTCGCCCTCGGCGCGCGGGATCTGCTGGCCGATCAGCTTTTCGATCGCGGCCATCGACTTGTTGTCGAGCGGGGTGACGATGGAGATCGCAGTGCCGGTGCGCCCGGCGCGGCCGGTGCGGCCGATGCGATGGACGTAATCGTCGGGATGATGCGGCACGTCGAAATTGAAGACGTGGCTGACGGCGGGAATGTCGAGGCCGCGCGCAGCGACGTCGGAGGCGACCAGCAGCGGCAGCTCACCCTTGCGGAATTGATCCAGCGCGGCCATGCGCGCGCTCTGATCCATGTCGCCGTGGAGGGCGCCGACGCTGAAGCCGTGCTTCTGCAGCGATTTGTGAAGCACTGCGACTTCACGCTTGCGATTGCAGAAGATAATCGCGTTGTTGAGGTCCTTGGCCTCGCGCAGCAGGCGGCGCAGGATTTCGCGCTTCTCGTGCGCCTCGCGGCCGGCGGGCACCTGCGACTGGGTCACGGTCACCGCCGTGGTGGCGGGCCTGGAGACCTCGATCTTGGCCGGGTTGTGCAGGAACTGCTCGGTGATGCGGCTGATTTCCGGCGGCATCGTCGCGGTGAAGAACAGGGTCTGCCGCGTGAACGGGACGAGCTTGCAGATGCGTTCGATGTCGGGGATGAAGCCCATGTCGAGCATGCGGTCGGCTTCGTCGATCACCAAGAGCTCGACGCCGGTGAGCAGCAGTCCGCCGCGTTCGGTATGGTCGAGCAGGCGGCCGGGGGTTGCGATCAGGACGTCGACGCCGCGGGTCAGCTTGGAGTCCTGGTCGCCGAACGAGACGCCGCCGATCAGGAGCGCGACATTGAGCTTCTGGCCGGCGCCGTATTTGTCAAAATTCTCTTTGACCTGGGCGGCGAGCTCGCGGGTCGGCTCGAGGATCAGGGTGCGCGGCATGCGTGCCCGGGCGCGGCCCTTTTCGAGGATGGTGAGCATCGGGAGAACGAAGGCAGCGGTCTTGCCGGTGCCGGTCTGGGCAATGCCGAGGACGTCGCGGCGGGCAAGGACGTGCGGGATTGCCTGTTCCTGGATGGGAGTGGGCTGGGTGTAGCCGGTGGCCGCGACTGCGGCGAGGACCTTGTCGGACAGGCCGAGATTGGAAAAGGACATTGAGCCTCTGGTCGATACCGCCGTTCGGAATCGAAAGTAAAAGGCTGTCGCGTTCGGCCCCGAAACGGCTCGCTTCTCAAAAAAGCTCGGGGGCTGCTAAAGGACGCTGACGGGCGGCAAACCTGACGAATCGTGCTTCGATCCGAGGCCGCGTTGCCCCGCAACATAGGGGCCAAACCGGCAAAGTCAATCGGGGAACCGGTCCGATGGCCGAAAAAGCTTAATGTTTTCGCCTAAATGGGCGGCTTTTCCGTCATTTTACGGTCAAATGGCCCGCGGCCTCGGTGGCGGAGGACGAGGCGTCGGCGCCGCTGGCGCGAGCCCTGAACTCGCCGGGCGTCAGGCCTTCGCAGGCGTTGAAGATCCGGTAGAACGTCGCAAGGCTGCCGAACCCGCACGCATGGGCGATCTCGGCGATCGGCCGCGGCGGCGTCTCGCGGAGCAGCCGGCGGCTCTCCTGCATGCGCCTGATGGCCACGGTCTGCGAGAAGCTCGTGCCGGTGGTTTCGAACAGCACGTGCAGGTAGCGCACCGAGACGCCGAGCAGGTCGGCCACGAAGGTCGGCGACAGCGATGATTTCGACAGGTGCCGCGCGATCAGGCGGCGCGCCAGGCTGAGCCGGGCGATCCGCAGCGTCCGCTGCGCGCGCCGGCTGCCCGGGCCGATCGCGCCGCGTTCGATCAGCGTGAAGTCGGCCACGGCCCTGACCAGCGGCGGAATCCTCGCCGCATCGTCGGCTTCCATCGCGTCCTTGAGATCGGCCGCGCAGGCCTCCTTCAACGGCGCCCATCCGCGCCAGCTCTGGTCGAGGCGCTGATCGAAACGAACCTGGGCCGCGGCTGAGCCGGCAGCGGTAGGTGGCGGTCCAGCATCAGCACGCATGGCGCACCATGCCGTTGCCAGGTTCGGCGCGCTGCGCATCGCACGGCGCGTCACGCCTCATTCCCCGCCTGCCGCCAATCACCGCCATGATCTCGCCCTGCACGTCGCCGGCGTAGTCTTGGCGCAGCGGTCGCGGGGCGTCTTCTCATTGCGCGCACGCTGATCAATTCGGCAGGTGCCGGCGCTTTGCCGGCTTCAGGCGGATCGAGCCCGGTAGTCGCCCGGCGTCATCTGCTCGGCCGCGTTGAACAGCCGGTAGAACGTCGCAAGGCTCTCGAAGCCGCAGGCAAAGGCGACGTCGGCGATGGTCCAGTCCGGCCGCTCGCGCAGCAGGCGGCGGCTGCGGTCGAGCCGAAGCCGCGTCAGCGTCTCCGAGAAGCTCATCTCCGCGTCCTCGAACAGCACATGCAGATGACGAACCGAGATGCCGAGCGTGTAGGCAACCAGGGTCGGTGACAGCGTCGGCTGCGCGAGCTGCCGCGCGATCAGGCGGCGCGCCAGCGACAGGCGGCCGGTTCGCAGTGCCTGTTGCCCGAGCCGGCTGGCCGAGCGGAGCACGCCGCGCTCGATCAGCGCGATATGGGCCAGCGCCTGCACCAGCGGCGCGGTATCCGCAGCCGCGGCATCGCCGCCTTCGACGAGGTCGTGGAAGCAGGATTCCAGCAGCGGCCGCAGCGCGGCCTGATCCTGCACCGGCTTGGGGACGAGCTCGTCGAGCGTGGCGCGGCGCGGCAGGGGGATGTCGGCGACCGGGACCTTGATGATGCGCAAGTTGAAGCCGTCGTCGCGGAGCGGCACCGTCCGGTACGGCAGGTCGGCATAGCTGGTCGCGAACATGCCGTCGCGCACCGCAAAGTCTTCGAGCCGGCCGCCGCTGAACCAGCCGCCGCCGCCCAGCTGCTGGTAGATGCAAAGACTGTCGCTGCGCGCATCGGCGATGTCGCCGTCGCGCCGCTCGACGCGGTAGGGCGAGGCGCGCAGCTCGACGAGCCCGGCATTGCCGAGCTTGCGCAGCGAGAACCTGCCGAAGAAATCCTGCCGATGCTCGGGCTCGAGCTCCGCGGTGACGCCGAACAATCCCTTGGCGCGCACTTCACGCCAATAGTCAAAGCGATCGCGCGGATCGATTTGTTCGGTAGACCATGTGTACACGGGAGGCAGCCCTTGGACTCGCGGAGACGCAGAATCTATCATGCAGATGCGAAAAGGGAACGTGACCGGCGGCTGCGCGGCCTGCTCATTTTGGCGGATGATCGCCGGTCAGAACGATGCGCCGGTATCACCGTCGGGGCTTGAACCGGGCAAACGGCTCGTCCGACTATTATGCGGCGGTCGCGGGTCGCCGGCGCGCCGTGCATGCGGGAACGAGGATGAAGAGCTGGCTTTCGGGACTATCGGCAACACTCGTCGCGGCGGCCCTGTTGGCCTTTGCGGTGCCGGCGCACGCCGCCAGGCGCGTTGCGCTGGTCATCGGCAACAATGATTACCGGAACGTGCCGAAGCTGCAGAAGGCGGTCAACGACGCCCGTACCATGGGCGACACGCTGAAACAGCTCGGTTTTTCCGTGATGGTGGCCGAGAACCTGAACCGCCAGGCGTTCTCCGAAACGCTGCTGGCGTTCGACCGCACGGTTGAGCCCGGCGACACCGCGTTCTTCTTCTATGCCGGCCACGGCTTCGAGATCATGGGCCAGAACTTCCTGCTGCCGACCGACGTGCCGGCCGCGACCGAAGGGCAGGAGGAACTGGTGCGCGACGCCTCGGTGCTGGCCGACCGCATCGTCGAGCGGCTGCAGAACAAGAAGGCGCGCACCTCGATCCTGGTGTTCGACGCCTGCCGCAACAACCCGTTCGAACGCGCCGGCACCCGCGCGGTGGCGGGCGGCGGCGGGCTCGCGCCGATGACGCAGCTGCCGGAAGGCGTTTTCTCGGTGTTTTCGGCGGGACCGCGGCAGACCGCGCTCGACCGTCTGTCGAACGACGACACCAATCCCAATTCGGTGTTCACGCGGACCTTCGCCAGGGAATTGCTGCAGCCCGGCGAAAACCTGGTGCAGGTCGCGCAGCGCACGCGGCGCCTGGTCAGCGAGGCGGCCGAGACCGTCAAGCACAAGCAGATCCCGGTGTATTTCGACCAGATGGTCGACGACGTCTTCCTCAACGGCGCGGTGAAGGAGCTCGCCGACGCTGTGAAGGATGCGACAAAGCCTTCGGCGCCGCCGCAGCAGGTCGCGGCGCTGCCGCCGGTGTCGGTGCCGAAGCTGCCGAAGGAGGATTCCGTCAACGCGCCGATCGCGAGCTTCTCGCGGCACAATGGCGGCTGGACCGTGGTGTTCTCGATCGCCGACCCGACGCTCGGGATTTCCTGGCGGATGGGCGATGCCGGCGATTTCCGCGAGACCGGCTTCATCGACACGCTCGATCCGCGCACCCGCAAGCGGATGCCCAATCCGTCGATCGAGCTGCCGGCCGATGCGCCCGCCGGCACCATCCAGCTGCGCTATGTCGATACGCTGGGCGAGATGCAGGGGCCGTTTCCGATCAGGTTCGATCCCGACGCCGCGCTGATCCGCGACCAGCGCAAGATCCTCGACATGACCGCGACGAGCTGGCTGTCGTTCCGCGAGTTCAACGGCCTGCTGGTCTACTACACGCATCTGATGTCGTACCGCTGCGCGATCCGCGAGGTGCGGATCGGCATCGACAGCGCGGTGCCGGACAAGGTCCTGAAGATGCCGGCCTGCAATTCGCGCGACCCGAGCGCTATTCCGTCCGACGCGCAGCCCTATCTGAAGCTCGCGCCGCAGACCAAGTCGGTCTCGGTGGAGCTGACCTATCGCGACGGCAGCGTGTCGGAGATCAAGACCTTCAGGCGCTAGCCCTTGCAGCGTTCCTGTTCGATCCGCGTTACAATGCGGACGTGAGGTCGAGCGGAGGGATGACGCCATGAATGCTGGCGATCTGCAACAACCGGATGCGCGGACGATGAAGAGGCGCTGCTGCGTGGTCGGCGGCGGACCGGCCGGCATGATGCTCGGCTACCTGCTCGGGCGCGCCGGGGTCGACGTGGTGGTGCTCGAGAAGCACGCCGATTTCTTCCGTGATTTTCGCGGCGACACCGTGCATCCCTCGACCCTGCAGGTGATGGACGAGCTCGGATTGATCGACGGCTTCCTGAAGCTGCCGCACCAGCGGATCCAGAAGATGGACGGCATCTTCGGCGGCCAATCGGTACGGGTCGCCGATCTCAGCCGCCTCAACGTGAAATATCCATTCATCGCGATGATGCCGCAGTGGGACTTCCTCAATTTCCTGCGCGAGAGCGGCAAGCGCTTTGCGTCGCTGAAGGTGCTGATGAACACCGAAGCCACCGATCTGCTCCGGCGCGGCGACGCCATCGCCGGTGTCCGTGCAACGACGCCCGACGGCCCGATCGAGATCGCGGCTGACCTGACCGTTGCCTGCGACGGCCGTCATTCCAACGTGCGCGAGCGCGCCGGCCTCGTGGTGGAGGATATCGGCGTGCCGATGGACGTGCTGTGGTTTCGCGTCCCGCGGCGGCCGGACGAGACCGAGAACCTGTTCGCCCGCGTCGAGCGCGGCAAGATGATGGTGACGTTCGATCGCGGCGACTATTGGCAATGCGCCTATGTGATCCCCAAGGGACAGTATGAAGCGGTGAAGGCGAGGGGATTGCCGGCGTTGATCAACGACATTCTGCAGCTTGCGCCGATCCTGAATGCGGGCATGGCCGACGTGAAGAGCTTTGACGACTTCAAGCTGCTCACGGTGGCGATCAACCGCCTGACGCGCTGGACCCGTCCGGGCCTGCTTTGCATCGGCGATGCCGCGCATGCGATGTCGCCGATCGGCGGCGTCGGCGTCAATCTGGCGGTGCAGGACGCGGTGGCGACCGCCAACATCCTGGCGGCGAAGCTTGCCGATGGTTGCCCGTCGGAGGATGAGCTCGATGCGGTCCGGCGGCGGCGTGAATTTCCGGTGCGGGCGACCCAGCGCATCCAGGTGGTCGCGCAGAACAACATCATCACCGCCGCGCTCAAGCCGGGCGATCAGCCGATGCCGTTGGCGTTGCGGCTCATCACCGCGGTCCCGTGGCTGCAGGGGCTCACGGCGCGCGCGCTCGGCCTCGGCGTGCGGCCCGAGCACGTCCATTCGCCGGCCCGAAGCTGATCGGGCGAGTAGGAATTCGTCAAGGATAACAGCGGCTTAAATTAACCATGAAAAGTTGCGCGGTTGCAACAGCGCAGCAGGATTCGAATCCGCCGCGCGCGGATTCGGCGTCGCCCGGCGCTCGGGTTTTCTTTTGGTAAGGGTCTCTCTGGGAAAGCTGGCGCCCATCAGACAACGCCCATCAGACAACCTGGGGTGCCACCATGTTTCGTACCAAATTCATTGCCGCGCTGACTGTCACGACCGCCCTCGGCGTCAGCGTCGCATCCGCGGCCGACCTCGGCGCGCGTCCCTACACCAAGGCGCCGGCTTACGTTGAGTCGGTCTACAACTGGTCCGGCTTCTACATCGGCGGCCATCTCGGCGGCGCCTGGACCAACGAGCAGTGGGTCAACAGCGCCAACACCACGGCGTTCGGCGATCTCACGCCGGGCCAGGGCTTCCGTCAGCGCGGCTCGGGCTTCATGGGCGGCGGCCAGATCGGCTACAACTGGCAAGCCAATAATTTCGTGTTCGGTGTCGAGGGCACGTTCTCCGGCCTCGATAATTCCGGCCGGCTCAACAACGCGGTGTTCGGCGGTCTCGATGATCAGTTCAGCTGGCGCGCCAACTTCATGGCGACCATCGTCGGCCGCGCCGGCCTCGCGATCAACAACAACCTGCTGTACTTCAAGGGCGGCTATGCCGGCGTGAACAACCGCCTGTCGGTGGTCGACAACGTCGCCAACCCGGCAACCGGTTCGGGCAGCCAGACCCATTGGGCCAGCGGCTGGACCGTCGGCGGCGGCTGGGAATACGGCATCACCCGCAACTGGACCGTCGGCGTCGAGTACAACTACGCCGCCTTCGAGCGCGCGACCTATCAGCTCGCGGGCACCTCGGGCGGCACCTATACGTTCGACGCCAAGCCGCGCGACATCCAGTGGGCGGTGGTTCGGCTGAACTACAAGTTCGACGCGCCGGCGATCGCGCGCTACTGAGTCTCGTTCGCACCCACAGAGTTGCGAAAGCCCCGGCAATGCGCCGGGGCTTTCTTGTTTGCGCACGATCTCTTCGGAGAGTTCAGACCATCACCGAGTAGCCGCCGTCGACCGGAATCGCGGTGCCGGTGACGAAGTCGGAGGCCGGCGAGGCCAGGAACACGGCGATCCCCGCGAAATCGTCGATCGCACCCCAGCGTCCGGCCGGCGTGCGCGCCAGCACGCGATCGTGCAGGCCTGAAACCTGCTGGCGCGCGCCGCGCGTCAGGTCGGTGTCGATCCAGCCGGGCAGGATGGCGTTGACCTGGATGTTGTCGGGCGCCCAGGCGTTGGCGCAGGCGCGGGTGTACTGCACGATGCCGCCCTTGCTCGCGGCATAGGCGGCGGCAAAGCTGGCGCCGAAGATCGACATCATCGAACCGATATTGATGATCTTGCCGCGGCCGGAGGCCTTCAGCGCCGGATAGGCCGCCTTCGAGCACATGAAGGCGCTGGTCAGGTTGGTGTCGATCACCTTGCTCCACTCGTCGAGCTCGAGCTCATGCGGCGGCTTGCGGATGCTCATGCCGGCATTGTTGACGAGGATGTCGATCCGCCCGAGCTCATTGGCGACGCGCTCGACCATGGCCGTCACCGCCGACGAATCGGTCACGTCGGTTGCCACCGCGATCGCCTTGACGCCGCGCTGCCGCAGATCGTCGACCGCTGTTTTCGATTTCGCCTCGTTGCGGCCGACCACCGCAATCGCGGCGCCGGCATCCGCCATGCCCTGGGCCATGCCGAGCCCGATGCCGCCATTGCCGCCGGTGACGACAGCGACCTTGCCGGAGAGATCAAACAGTTGGTTTTTCATTGTTGTTGTCCGCTGTGTGAGGGAAGGGCGCGCGAGCCTGGACGCGTGAGCCTCGCGCGCCGGCGCGGGCCACCGGAAACCGTTCCAGGGAGCGCCCGTACCTCCTGATCGGATACGATGCCGCCGCGATCGGCAAGGCCGGAATCGCGCATGGAGGACCGGAAAAATGCGCCGGCAGCCAGGCCGCGCCTACGGGCTGCTCAAGGCGGCAATCTCCGGCCGTTAGCCCCAACGAAAAAGCCCCGGGCGATGCCCGGGGCTTTGGTCTGCGATATCAGCAGAGATCAGTACTTTGCTCAGTACTTGGCGACAACCGGGCCGCTCCAGTTGAAGCGGTAGACCAGCGACGTGCTGATGGTCTGCACGAAGGGCTTGAAGGAGATGTCGGTGCCGTTCGAGACGTTGGTGCCGTTGATCAGCTCGGAGATGTTCTTCCGGTCGTAGTAGGCGGCACGGTACTCGGTCTTCATGAACCAGCCCGGCGCGGTGATGCCGAAGATGTTTAGGTTGTTCTCGACGCCGCCGCCGACGAACCAGCCGCCACGGTCGAAATCGTTGGTGTGCAGGCCAGCGTCCAGACCGCTGATCGTGCTGAACAGGCCGGTGCCCTTCCAGTGCGAGTTGGTGTAGCCGGCGTTGACGTAGGACAGCACGTTCGGCGCAACCAGATAGCCGAGGCGTGCGCCGGCGGCCCAAGAGTAGTCGTTCTTGATGTTGCCCGCGACGAAGATGGCCTGATCCTGAATGGTGCCCTTCAGGCTGCCGAACTGGCCGTCAGCGAACACGCCGAACACCCAGGTCGGGGAGACCTGCCAGTCGTAACCGGCGCCCACGGTGCCGAACCAGCCATCGCCGCCCTGGCGCTGATTGATGCCGACGAGCGGCAGGCCGCCGATGGTCGTCTGGGTGTGGGTGTCAGCGTCCCAGATGCCGCCGCCGCCACCGCCGAAGATGTAGAAGCCGGTCCAGCTCGGCGCCACCGGGAGCGGGGCCGGAGCCTTGGTGTAGGGGCGGGCGGCGAGGTCAGCCGCCGACGCCGATGCCGTCATCGCAGCAACCGCGGTCAGAGCGAGCAGAAACTTCTTCATATCCAAATCCTCGACTTTAGCGTTCGATCGGGTCGCTTGACGGGGGCGCGCTGGCACCGATTCCCGAAACTCATGGTCGGACTATACGCAGTTCCGCCGGAAATGCTGTTGCGGGTGAGACACAACCAGCCGAAAACGAAGTCGGCGGGGTGCTCCGAAAAGGCGAATGAAAACGGCCGCCCCCGATCGGAGGCGGCCGGAAAAGCCTTCGAAATCAATCGGCTACGGGCCTGTTCAGACGTCCAGCAGGTCGTCGCTGGCGAATTCCGCCTTGTCGGAGATGAAGGCAAATCGCGCTTCCGCCTTGGTGCCCATCAGCCGCTCCACGGAATCGGCGGTGCCCTCGCGGTCTTCGGTCAAGAGTTTCACGCGCAGCAAGGTGCGCGTGGCCGGATCCATGGTGGTCTCCTTGAGCTGCGTCGGGTTCATTTCACCGAGGCCCTTGAAGCGGCCGATCTCGACCTTGGCGTTGGCGTGGAACTCGGCCTTGATCAGCTCTTCCTTGTGGATGTCGTCGCGGGCGTACACCGTCTTGGTGCCGTGGGTCAGCTTGTAGAGCGGCGGCACCGCCAGATAGAGATGGCCCTGATCGATCAGCGGCTGCATCTGCCGGTAGAAGAAGGTGATCAGCAGCGAAGCGATATGCGCGCCGTCGACGTCGGCGTCGGTCATGATGATGATGCGCGAATAGCGCAGATCCTCTTCGCGGTAATGCGTCAGCGTACCGCAACCGAGCGCCAGAACCAGGTCGGCGATCTGTGCATTGGCGGTGAGCTTGTCCTTGCCGGCGGACGCGACGTTGAGGATCTTGCCGCGCAACGGCAGGATGGCCTGGGTCTCGCGGTTACGCGCCTGCTTGGCCGTGCCACCGGCCGAGTCGCCCTCGACGATGAAGAGCTCCGACCCTTCCGTGCCGGCGTTGGAGCAGTCGGTCAACTTGCCGGGGAGGCGCAGCTTCTTGCCGGCGGACTTGCGCGCGGTCTCCTTTTCCTGGCGGCGGCGCAGCCGCTCCTCGGCGCGATCGATCACGAAATCCAGCAGGCGGTTGGCCTGGTTCGGATTGCCCGACAGCCAGTGATCGAACGGGTCCTTCATCGCCTGTTCGACGATGCGCTGCGCTTCGGCGGTGGCGAGGCGGTCCTTGGTCTGCCCCTGGAATTCAGGTTCGCGCACGAACACCGAGAGCATCACGGCGGCGCCGACCATCACGTCTTCCGAGGTGATCGAGGCCGCGCGCTTGCCTTGCCCGGCGCGCTCGGCATGGTCCTTCAAACCGCGCAGCAGCGCGCTGCGCAGGCCCGATTCATGGGTGCCGCCGTCGGGCGTCGGCACCGTGTTGGTGTAGGACGACAGGAAGCCGTCGGCATCGGCGGTCCAGGCCACCGCCCATTCGCAGGCGCCGTGCGAGCCGCTGCGGCCGGACTTGCCGGAGAAGATATCCTGATGCACCAGCGTGTCGGCGTGGATCGCCGCCGTCAGATAATCCTTCAGGCCGCCGGGGAAATGGAAGGTCGCCTCCGGCGGCACATCCTCGACGCCCTTGAGCAGCTCCTGATCGCAGCGCCAGCGGATCTCGACGCCGCCGAATAGATAGGCCTTCGAGCGCGTCATCTTGAACAGGCGCTGCGGCTTGAAGGCGGCCTTGGCACCGAAGATGTCGGTGTCCGGCTTGAAGCGGGTGCGTGTGCCGCGGCGGTTGTTGATCTTGCCGAGCTCCTCGAGCTTGCCCTTGGGAATGCCGCGCTCGAAGGTCATGCGGTAGAGTTTCTGGCTGCGCGCGACCTCGACCTCGAGCCGTGAGGAGAGGGCGTTGACCACGGAGACGCCGACGCCGTGCAGACCGCCCGAGGTCTCGTAGGCCTTGGAGCCGAACTTGCCGCCGGAGTGCAGCATGCACATGATGACTTCGAGCGCCGACTTCTTCGGGAATTTCGGGTGCGGATCGACCGGAATGCCGCGGCCATTGTCGGTGACGGTGAGGAAGCCGTCGGCGGTCAGCTCCACCTCGATGAAGGTGGCGTGGCCGGCCAGCGCCTCGTCCATCGAGTTGTCGATCACCTCGGCGAACAGATGGTGCAGCGCCTTCTCGTCGGTGCCGCCGATATACATTCCGGGCCGCTTGCGGACCGGCTCCAGCCCCTCCAGCACCTCGATGTCAGCCGCCGTATAGCCGTCCTCGGCACTGCCGCCGGACCGGGCGGCGACCTTCAACGGCGCGCGACCCTTCGACTCCGGGGCTCCGAACAGATCGTCGGCTGACTTCGTTTTAGTGTTTGATTTCTGAGGCTTGGACATGTTTCTTCAAGTATGGCGCGAAACCGCGCCGCGAATCGGTTGCTTCTGACTATGCCACGGATGGGCTGAAAATGGGGACGGCCGAGGGCAGCGCCGGGCCGACCCCACAGATAGTAAGTCCGCTTACGCCCGCGAGGTGCGGAAGACAACAATCGCAAACAGGATCATGGCGAGAACCACCAGCAGCGATCCGGCGATCGGGGCGGCCTCGAGCGAGGGGCCCTTCAGCAGCACCACCGCCACGCCGGCGGGAAACAGGATGCCGCCCACGATGTGCAGCCAGCCCTGGATCTTCGCCAGCAGCATGGTGCCGGCCGCCGGCACCATGCGGTAGTAGAGGCCGAACAGGAACAGCAGTACGCCGCCGACGAGGTTGAGATGCGCGTGTGCGGGCCCGAGCGTGAAGTCGTGCTGGATACCCATGGCGATGCCCGCGAGCATTCCGAACAGCAAGACGACGACGCTGACGCACATCATCAGTGATCCGATCATCCGTATTTCCTTTTCTTGTGGGGGAGATGCCAGCCAGCCTGAACCGAGGCGGTCTTTCGGGAAATCACGTGCGATCCCCCGCCTTTGTGACTTGATGTCACGCGGAGGGCTGGCTTACCTCTTCTTAGGCGGAAGGCCGCTAGAAAGGTTCATTCACGGACGTTCAACGGAGCGGGAAGGCACTCGACGAGATGGAAGATTTTGCGCGCGCCCTGGCCGAGTTCGTGCGCCACCACCAGGTCTGGGCCGCTCCAATCGTCATGCTGCTGGCGTTCGCCGAATCGCTCGCCTTCATCTCATTGCTGGTGCCGGCTTGGGGGGCGCTGATCGCGATCGGCGCACTCATCGGGGTCAGCGGCATCAGCTTCTGGCCGGTGTGGATCGCCGGCGGCATCGGGGCTGCGCTCGGCGACTGGGTCTCCTACTGGTTCGGCTATCGCTACAAGGAGCATGTCGCGCAGATGTGGCCGCTGTCGCGCTACCCTGAGTTGCTGCCGCGCGGCGAGGAATTCGTCAGGAAATGGGGCGTGCCCAGCATCTTCATCGGCCGCTTCTTCGGTCCGCTGCGCGCCTCGGTGCCGCTCGCCGCCGGCATCTTCGAGATGGCGTACTGGCAATTCCAGATCGCCAATTTCGTCTCCGCGCTGGTCTGGTCGGCCGCGCTGCTGCTGTTCGGCGACATCATCGCCCATGCCGCCGAATGGATGTGGCGGGCGGTGTGACGGCGGGCCCCACCCAATTTTCTGTTCTCACACCCTGTGAGGGAAATTAAAATTCGTTCTATCTCCGCGACGCGGCAGTAATGTCCCGGTGTTAGCTCAGCAGCCGTCGTGACAGTGGCTGCGGGGTTTTCGGCGACATGACAGCGCGTATCGTTTCAGCTCTGCTGCTATTGCTGATCTCACTGAACCTTACCGGTGCCAATGCTGCCGGTCCGACGAATGCGGAGCAGGGCCCGACCTGGGTCGATCCGGGTTGGCGGCGGACAGTCGCCCGCTACAACGTCACGTTCGACGAACAGGGCCTGAGCACAACGGTGGTTGAGTTTGAGATCCGGGCGCTCGATGAGAAGGGTGCCCAGAGCATTGCGCAGCAGACCATCCCCTACAACAGTTACTTCAGCGAACTATCCGCCAGCGATCTTGCGACCTTGAAGGCGGACGGCAGCGAGATTGCAGTCGACGAGCGCGCGATCCGCGATCAGCCGGCATCCACGGACCTGTCCTCACCCTACTTCGATGAGCTGCGGCACAGGATCATCGCGTATCCGCATGTTGCCGCCGGCGACAGGATCAGGGGGCGTCTGGTCTACAAAGCGAAGACCGCCAGATTTCCCGGCGAGTTCGCGCAATACTGGGCCCAACCGGCGGACCAGCCGCCCGAGTTGATGGAGCTCACGATCGACGGGCCGGCCTCCAGGCCGCTGCACGTCGCGCTCAGAGACGTCGAGCACAGCGAACAGAGATTGGGCGACCGGGTCATCCACCACGTCGGTTTCAGGCAGGAAACGCCGAAGCCGCGCCAGATCGATGCTGACTCGTTCGACGACGCCAGGCGTTTCGAGGTCAGCACGTTCGCCGATTATGCCGCCTTTGCAACGATGCTGAATGCCCGCAATGCGCCCATGGCGGTGCCCGATGCGCGGCTGCGAACGCTGTCGACCGAAATCGTCGGCGATGCCGCCGACATCAACGGCAAGGTTGAGCGAATCCACAACTGGGTGGCTCGGAATATCCGCTACGTCGGGATCGGTTTCGAGGACGGCGGCTGGACCTCGCAGCCGGCATCGGCCGTGCTCGCCGCCCGCTACGGCGACTGCAAGGCGCATGCGACGGTTCTCAAGGCGCTGCTGGCGGCTCAGGGAATCGAGGCCAATCTGGTCGCGGTGAACGCCGGCGCGCAATTCACACTCACGGAGGTCGCCACTCCGAATTTCAACCACGCCATCGTTTACGTGCCGGCGATCGACCAGTATCTCGACCCGACCGTCTCGCTGCTGGGCTTCGGCGCGTTGCCGCTTGGCCTCGGCGGCAAGCCGGCGCTCAACATCGACAAGGGCACGGTGGTCCGCATCCCGGTGCCGAAGCCGGACCGCTTCTCGCTGGCGGCGGATACCGACTACACGCTGGCAAAGGACGGTACGCGGCAAGCCCGCTCGATCCTGTCGGGCACCGGTGTCGGCGCGCTGCTGGGCCGCTCGGTCGCACAAGGCCTCGAAGGAGTGGATCGCGCAGCGACGGCCAGGCGGCTGATCGAACAGGCCCAGCTGAGCGGCACCGGCGATTACAGTTTTCCGAACCCGCGCGAGCTGTCCGACAGCTACGCCATTACGGCCACATTTCAGATCAGCAAGCCTGTCGAACTCGGCGAATGGACGCGGGTCAGGATGCTGCCCCTGACCGATTTGCGGCCCTCGCTGCAGCTGTTGAGCATTGGCGGTGCGACCGATCGGCCATTCCTTTGCCGCTCGCTGGAGTACCGCGAGACCAGCTCGCTCACGCTTCCGGAGGGCACCAATCTCAAGGAGAAGCCGGCGCCGGTCGCCTATAGCAAAAGCTTCAGCGGCACGACGGCGTATGGCGTTGCCAATGGCCGCATCGAAGTGAGCGCTGCCGCCGAACTCGATGGCCGGATCGTCCGCTCCAATGCCGTCGTCCGCCTGATCCTCGACGCGGCGGTCTGTCCGGCGGAGTTCGCCACGGCGATCAAGATCGCCTTGGACAGGTTTACGGAATTCAAATACGGGCCGATCGGCCTGGCGCCTCAGGCGCCTGCCAGCGTCACGGAGGTTCGTGCCGGCTTTGACGAAGGCGTCAAGGCGTTTGCGGCCAAGCAGTACAAGCTTGCCATGACGCGTTTCAAACCGCTTGCCGAGGGCGGAGACGCCAAGGCGCAATCCTATGTGGGACACATGTATGAAAGCGGTCGTGGCGTCGAGCGCAACCTCGGCGAGGCGCTGCGCTGGTTTCTGATGGCGGCCGAGCAGGACGACTCCTACAGCCAGTCTCAGGTGGGGGTCCTGTACGAGAGCGGACAAGGCATCGCTCACGACGAAAAGCTCGCGGCCGAGTGGTACGCCAAGGCAGCCAACCACAACAACACCGACAGCATGGCTCGGCTGGCAACGATGTACCGGGACGGTCGCGGCGTGGCGCGAGATTATGAGCAGGCGGTGCGTTGGTACACGAAGGCGGCCGACCAGGGCATTGCCTGGGCGCGGGGCAATCTCGCGTTGCTTTACATCAACGGCCAGGGCGTTCCGCAGGATACCGCGAAAGCCATCCTCTTGCTTCGCCAGGCGGCCGATCAGAATGAACCCAATGCCCAGTACAATCTCGGCTGGGCGTATGAGAGCGGCACCGGCGTTCCCCAGGATCACCAAGAAGCGATCAAATGGTATCGCAAGGCGGTCCAGGGCGGCAGCATGCTGGCCCGCACCCATCTCGACGGTTTGACCGGCGGGGACACGCTCCTTGGCGTTGCGGTCCGCTATATCGAACAAGGTATCGGGTACTGTCGCGATATCGTCGCCCAGGCCATCGAAAGGATGCGGCGGATCGTGTAGGGGGCTTGGAATAAGACTACGATGCAGGGGTTACGCGGGATGACAGCGGGCTGCGTCGCTGTCATCGCGGAACCATCGAACCCTGCCAAGATCTCGCCCAACAGGCGCTGACATCACCACGCGCCATTACCGCTCACTGGAAGGACATGACATGGAATTGACACGTCGTCACGCTCTCGCCGGCGCGGCCGGCCTCGCCGCTGCGCCATTGTTGCCGTCCGTTTCTGCCAAGGCGGCGGCGCCGATCGCCGACAAGCAGGCGCCGAGCTTCTATCGCTACAAGGTCGGTGACATCCAGGTCACCGTGGTCTCCGACGGCAAGAACGTCTTCAAGCTGGAAGACTCCTTTATCACCAATGCGAAGCGCGAGGATGTCAACGCGGCACTGGAAAAGGCTTTCATGCCGCCTGACATGATGACGATCTATTTCGCGCCGCTCGTGCTCAACACCGGCGGCAAGCTGGTCGTGATCGACACCGGCAACGGCGCGACGTCGAAGGTCAACAGCAAGGGCGCCAACGGCCTGTTCGCGGAGAATTTCGTCGCCGCCGGCTTCGATCCCAAGGCTGTCGACATGGTCGTGATCTCGCATTTCCACGGCGACCACGTGAACGGCCTGCTGACCGCCGAGGGCACGCCGGCCTTCCCGAATGCCGAGGTGCTGGTGCCGGCCACCGAATGGAAGTTCTGGATGGACGACGGCGAGATGAGCCGCGCGCCGGCCGGCCGCATGCAGGGCCTGTTCAAGAACAACCGCAACATCTTCGAGGCCGGCCTGAAGAAGAAGGTCACACCCTATGAATGGGGCAAGGAAATCGCGCCGGGCCTGACCTCGGTCGAGACCGTCGGCCACACCCCGGGCCACACCTCCTATGTGCTGGCGTCAGGCTCGGCGAAGGTCTTCATCCAGTCCGACGTCACCAACCATCCGAACCTGTTCGCCGCCAATCCCGGCTGGCACGCCTTCTTCGACCAGGACGCGGGCGTGGCGGAAAAGACCCGTCGCCGCGTCTACGACATGCTGGTCGCCGAGAAGCTGCAGGTGCAGGGCTTCCACTATCCGTTCCCGGGCGTCGGCAACATCGTCAAGGACGGCGACGGCTACCGCGTCGTCCCGGCGGCGTGGAATCCGACCATCTAGCCGCCCGTCATTCCGGGGCGCCCGAAGGACGAACCCGGAATCTCGAGATTCCGGGTTCGATGCTGGCGCATCGCCCCGGAATGACGAGACAGCATCTTGACGTGGAGCGGGCGCGGCCTTATAGCCGCGCCCATGATCAACGCCGCGACCATCATCATCGCTCGCCGCCGCCGTACCTCTGCGGTACGGGCGGTCGTTCGCGTTTAACGATCATCGCCTCTGCCGCCGGATCTTGTCCCGCGGCGCTCTCCTGAAAAAAGACACGCGGTACGATCTGGCGGCTCCTACGTCATGCAGGAGTTTCGACCATGTATACGCCACCGGTATTCAAGCCTGACCGCGCCGCAAGCCTCGGCTTCGCGGAAGCGCGCGGCTTCGGCCTTGCCTGCGCGTGGGACGGCGCGCGGCCGATCGCCTCCGCGCTGCCGTTCTACCTGACCTATGCCGCCGACGGCACGCCGCAGGCGCTGTTTCATGTCGCCCGTCACAATCCGCTGGTAAAGCTGGCCGACGCCGGCCCCTGGCTGCTGGCCGTCACCGGTGCCGATGCCTATGTGTCGGCGGACTGGTACGTGTCGCCCGACCAGGTGCCGACCTGGCTCTATCAGGCCGTGCATCTGACCGGGCCGGTGCGGACCCTGTCGGGTGAGGAACTCGCCGCTCAGATCGAGGCGCTGAGCGCCAAGTTCGAGAGCCGGCTGGTGCCGAAGAGGCCGTGGACGGCCGCCAAGATGACAGCCGCGCGGCTCGATGCCATGAAGAAGGCCATCGTCGGCTTCGAGATGACGGTGGAAGAGGTGGAGGGCAGCTTCAAGCTGAACCAGCACAAATCCGAGACCGACTTTGCCGCGGTCGCGGGCAACCTTGCCGCGCAGGCCGATGCCGGCGCGCAAGCGATCGCGCAGCTGATGCGGCAGGCGCGGCCGGACGTCTTTGCAAACCAAGCGAACGAACTCGAAAGGAGCGTGCCATGACCCTCACCGACACCAACCAGCCGAAGACCAAAAACGCTGCGACCAAGGCGACCGTGTTCGTCGATGGTGCGTCCGGCACCACCGGGCTCGGCATTCAGGAGCGGCTGCGCCTGCTCGATAATGTCGAGGTCAAGCACATCGCCGAGGACAAGCGGAAGGATGCCGGCGCAAAGCGGGCGCTGATGGAGGAGGTCGATCTCGTCATCCTCTGCCTGCCCGACGCGGCCGCGAAGGAGACCGTGGCGCTGATCGACACCATGGGCAACGCAGCACCAAAAGTGCTCGACGCCTCGACCGCCTATCGGGTCGCACCCGACTGGGCCTACGGCTTCGCCGAGCTCGCGCCCGACCAGGCCGACAAGATTCGGACCGCGGCGAAGGTTTCCAACCCGGGCTGCTATCCGACCGGCGGCATCGCGCTGCTGCGGCCGCTGGTCGACGCCGGGCTGCTGCCGCCGGACTATCCGGTCACGCTGAACGCGGTGAGCGGCTATTCGGGCGGCGGCAAGTCGATGATCGCGAGTTTCGAGGACGGCTCGGCGCCGGCCTTCGAGCTCTACGGTCTCGGCTTCGAGCACAAGCACGTGCCGGAGCTGCAGCTCTATTCGCGGCTGACGCGGCGGCCGATCTTCATCCCGTCGGTCGGCAACTACCGGCAGGGCATGCTGGTCTCGGTGCCGCTGCAGCTCGACACGCTGCCGGGCAAGCCAAGCGGCGCGGACCTGCAGGCGGCGCTGGCGAAGCGCTACGCCGGCAGCAAGTACGTCACGGCGATGCCGCTGAACGAGCCAAGCAAGGGCGGCAAGCTCGAGCCGGAGGCGCTCAACGAGACCAACCAGCTCGAGCTCTATGTCTTTGCCAGCGACAAGCACCATCAGGCGGTGCTGGTGGCCCGGCTCGACAATCTGGGCAAGGGCGCCTCGGGCGCGGCCGTGCAGAACATGCGGCTGATGCTCGGGCTGGCCGACGCCTGACGCCGCGCGCATCGTGGACGAGGACACGCTGCAATTCTACCGGCGCAATGCCGAGGCCTATGCCGGGTGGGCGAAAGCCCCGTCCACCCGGCTCAAGGGCTTTCTGGCCTTGCTGCCGGCCGGCGGCGCGATCCTCGAACTCGGCTGCGGCGCCGGCAACCATGCCGCGGTGATGCTTGCCGACGGTTTTGCGCTGCGCGCGACCGACGGCTCGCCCGAGATGGCGGAGGTCGCATCGCGTCGCATCAATCATCCCGTTGAAGCGATGCGGTTCGACGAGCTCGAGGACCAAGAGGCCTATGACGGCGTCTGGGCCAGCGCCTGCCTGCTGCACGTGCCGCGCGACGAACTCGCCGGCATTCTCGGCCGCATCCACCGCGCGCTGAAGCCGGGCGGGCTGTTCTACGCGAGCTACAAGATCGGCCACGACGACGGCCGCGACAGCATCGGCCGCTACTACAATTATCCCTCGCCGGACTGGCTCGCCTCGACCTACGCCGCGTCAGGAGCCTGGACGCAGGTCTCCGCCGACACCAGCGAGATCAAGAGCTTTGACGAGGCACCGGCGACGATGCTGCATATCGTCGTGCGCAAGGGGGAGAGATAGCCGCCGGTCGGGCCCTTGCCGCAACCGGCGCAATGGGAGGCTCAGAGCACCTTGAAGATCGCGAGCGCCAGCACGGCCTGGGCGAGGAAGCCGATCGTGAACGCCAGCGTGCGGAACACCGGCAGGCCGAGCGTATAGACGATCAGATGCGCGACACGGGCCCAGAAATAGACTGCGCAGGCGAGCACGGTCCATTTGGTCGAATAGTCGGCGGCGTTGAGGATCAGCACCAGCGGCGCGAAGATCACGAGATTCTCGACCGCGTTGTCGTGCGCGAACATCAGCCGGTTGGCCCATTCGGCATGCGGCTTGTCGTTGCGCGAGGGGTTGGCCATGGCGCCGGAGAGGCCGCGCACCTGACAGCGGTTGATGATGTAGGGGATCCACAGCAGCCCGGTCAGGATTACCGTCAGCGACAGCCAGAACAGTTCGCGCGTCATCGTATCCCCCTCAAATGATTTCGATTCCCGACCGCCGGGATGGCCTGTTTATAGCTGAGCGGGAGGCCTTTCGCTACGCGCGGACGCGGACATAGCTGCCCGGAGCGTCCTCCAGCGGCGGCGTCGCGACCGAGCCGACATCGCGCGCCGGCACCGTCTCCGGATCGTGGCTCGCCAGCCATTCGCGCCAGTCGGGCCACCACGAGCCCTTGTGCTCCTCGGCGCCCTTCAGCCAGTCCGCGAGCTTGACGTCCTTGATGTTGTCGTTGGTCCAGTACTGATACTTGTTCGACGCCGGCGGATTGACCACGCCGGCGATGTGGCCGGAGCCCGCCAGCACGTATCTGACAGGACCGCCGAAGAATTGCGAGCCGTACAGCACCGATTCCGCCGGCGCGATGTGGTCCTCGCGGGCCGCGAGGTTGTAGATCGGGACCTTGACCTTCGACAGATCGAGCAGCGTGTTGTCGAGCACCATGGTGCCGGTCGACAGCCGGTTCTCCAAATAGCAGTTGCGCAAATAGTAGGAATGGTTGGACGCCGGCATCCGCGTGGCGTCCGAATTCCAGTGCAGCAGGTCGAACGCGGACGGCGACTGGCCCTTCAGATAGTTGTTCACGACATAGGACCAGATCAGGTCGTTCGAGCGCAGCATGTTGAAGGCCATCGCCATCTTGCCGCCGTCGAGCACGCCGGATTCGTACATGTCGCGTTCCAGCGCCGAGATCTGGTCCTCGTCGACGAACACCAGGAGGTCGCCGGCATGGGTGAAGTCGACCTGCGCGGCAAAGAACGTCGCCGAGGTCACGCGCTGGCGGCGCTTCTCCGCGAGATAGGCCAGCGTCGAGGCGAGCAGGGTGCCGCCGACGCAGTAGCCGGCGGTATGCACCTTCATCTCGCCGGTGGCCTTTTCGATCACGTCCATCGCGGTGAGCGGGCCTTCGGTCATGTAGTCGGCCCAGGTCTTCTTGCCGAGCTCCTTGTCCGGATTGACCCAGGAGATCACGAACACCGTGATGCCCTGGTCGACGCACCATTTGATGAAGGATTTCTCGGGCCGCAGATCGAGGATGTAGAACTTGTTGATCCACGGCGGCACGATCAAGAGCGGCGTGCGCAGCACGGTCTCGGTTGCCGGCGAGTACTGGATCAGCTGCATCAGATCGTTCTGGAAGATCACCTTGCCCGGCGTCGTCGCCATGTTGACGCCGACCTCGAGGTTGGTCGGGTCGGACTGGCGGATCCGCAGCGTGCCGTGGCCGGCCTCGATATCCTCGGCCAGCATCTTCATGCCGCGCACCAGATTGTCGCCGTTGCTGTCGACGGTGGCGCGCAGCACCTCCGGATTGGTCAGGATGAAATTCGACGGCGCCAGCGCGTTGGTGATCTGCTGGACGTAGAACTCGGCCTTCTTGCGGGTGTGCGGATCGAGCCCGTCGGCGTTGCGGACCAGTTCCTGCGCCCATTTCGAGGTCAGCAGGTAGAGCTGCAGGATGAAATCGAAGAACTGATTCGACTTCCACTCCGGATCCTGGAACCGCTTGTCGCGCGGTGCCGGCTCGATCGTGGGCTTGGCGTCGGCTTCGCCGGCCATGCGGCGTGCTGCCGCGCCCCACAAATCGAGGTAGTCCTTACCGAGCTTCATCTGCAGCTCGGAGGCGCGCTCCTTGTCGGACAGCCAGTACTCTGCAACCACGCTGAAGGTCTTGATGACCTCGCCGAGCTCGTTCGGGGTCTTGTCGCGCAGCTCGCCGCTCTGGCGCGGCTTGAGGTAGGCGGCAAGGGCCTGGCCGCTGCTCTCCATCGCGCGCGCGATGTTCATGGCAAAGGCTTCGGCGTTGAATTTGGGGGCGGTCTCGGGTTCGGTAGTCACGTTGCTCATCTGATGGACAATATCGCGTCGTTTGGTGGGCGTCATCGCGCGGTGCGGTAACGATAATCAGTCAAATTCCAATGTTTCCTTCTGTTGCACCGCGATAAAAATCTTCGTTCTGACATATTGAAGCCTTACGGCTCGCATTTCCTGTTCCCGCTTTAACCGTTTCGGGCGACAATGGTTTGAACGGTCAAGGCGAGAATTGACGCAGCGGAGGCTGCAAGGCTCGTACCAGTGCGACCCGTGTCGGCAACGTGCGACCTGCGCGCTAGCTTGTTGGGGACATTTCGGCACATGCCGATCGATCGAATGAAAAGGGGCCTCGCGGCCGCAGTGCTGTTTGCGTCGATTGCGGCGCTGGGCGGCTGTTCGAGCATGATCGCGGACTACACCGTGCCGGCCGATGCGCCGGCGCGGGCCAGGGATTCGAGCGGCTACCTGCCGGTCCATGACTTGCCGCCCGACCGCAGCGAGCAGACCATGAAGCCGGCGGATCAGGCCAAGATGGAAGCCGAGCTCAAGGCGGCGCGGGAGCGCCAGGCGACGGCGGCGGCCCAGAACGCGGCTGCGGCGGGCGACGTGGCTGCGGCGAACGCCGCGGCCGGGAAGTAGCCGCCGGACGGGGCCGATCTGCGCTGGCGCTACGGAGCGTCCGTGGTAAAAGAACTTCAATTCAACCGCAGATCCGGCCGTCGCCCCAGATTGCGCGCCTGAATTCGCCCTAAGTCATTGATCTAGTGCGATTTCCGGATGAGGCCTGTTCCGGCTTCGGCAACCCGACGGGGTGGTCGATTCTGGCATGCCGGTTGTCGGAGCAAGGGTCCCATGGAAGATTTCTACCGCATTCGCCGTCTGCCGCCTTACGTCTTTGAGAAGGTCAACCAGGCCAAGGCGGCCGCGCGCAACGCCGGGGCCGACATCATCGACATGGGCATGGGCAACCCGGACCTGCCGACCCCGCCGCATGTGATCGAGAAGCTCAAGGAGACCCTCGGCAAGCCGCGCACCGACCGCTACTCGGCCTCGCGCGGCATCAACGGCCTGCGCAAGGCCCAGGCCGGCTATTACGCCCGCCGCTTCGGGGTGAAGCTCAACCCGGACACCCAGGTGGTCGCGACCCTCGGCTCCAAGGAGGGCTTTGCCAACGTCGCGCAGGCGATCACCGCGCCGGGCGACGTCGTGCTGTGTCCCAACCCCAGCTACCCGATCCACGCTTTCGGCTTCCTGATGGCGGGCGGCGTGATCCGCTCGGTGCCGTCGGAGCCGACGCCGCAATTCTTCGAGGCGGTCGAGCGGGCGATCGTCCATTCGATCCCGAAGCCGATCGCGCTGATCGTCTGCTATCCGTCGAACCCGACCGCCTATGTCGCGGACCTCGATTTCTACAAGGACCTCGTCGCCTTCGCGAAGAAGCACGAGATCTTCATCCTGTCGGACCTCGCCTATGCCGAGGTCTATTTCGACGAGAACAATCCACCGCCGTCGGTGCTGCAGGTGAACGGGGCGATCGACGTCACCGTCGAGTTCACCTCGATGTCGAAGACGTTCTCGATGGCCGGCTGGCGGATGGGCTTTGCGGTCGGCAATGAGCGGATCATCGCGGCGCTGGCGCGGGTGAAATCCTATCTCGATTACGGCGCCTTCACGCCGGTACAGGTGGCGGCGACCGCCGCGCTGAACGGGCCCGACGACTGCATCCGCGAGATGCGCGACACCTACCGCAAGCGCCGCGACGCGCTGGTCGAGTCATTCGGCCGCGCCGGCTGGGACATTCCGCCGCCGCAAGCCTCGATGTTCGCCTGGGCGCCGCTGCCCAAGGCGTTCGAGGCGGTCGGCAGCATGGAGTTCGCAACCCTGATGGTGGAGAAGTCCGGCGTCGTGGTGTCGCCCGGCGTTGCCTTCGGCGAGCATGGCGAAGGCTATGTCCGCATCGCGATGGTGGAGAACGAGCAACGGATCCGGCAGGCCGCGCGCGGCGTGCGCCGCTTCCTTGAAAGCGGCATCGAAACGTTGCACAACGTGATTCCTCTCGCCAACCGACGCTAATCCTTCCAGGTTCCCAATTATCATGGTCGCACCCCTCAGAGTGGGCATAGCGGGGCTCGGCACCGTCGGTGCCGACGTCGTCCGCCTGATCGAAACGCAGCAGCGCCTGCTGTCCGAGCGCTCCGGCCGCGGCGTGCGCGTCGTCGCCGTCACCGCGCGCTCCAAGGCCAAGAAGCGCGGCGTCGATCTGCGCGGCATCGAATGGGCGAAGAGCCCGCAGGCGCTGGCCGAGGATCCCGACGTCGATTGCTTCGTCGAACTGATGGGCGGCGCCGGCGATCCCGCGCTCTCCGCCATCGAGGCCGCGCTGAAGTCCGGCAAGTCCGTCGTCACCGCCAACAAGGCGCTGATCGCCAAGCACGGCCTGCGTCTCGCCGCCGCCGCCGAGAAGCATGGCGGCGCGCTGAATTTCGAGGCCGCGGTCGGCGCCGCGATCCCGGTCATCAAGACGCTGCGCGAGGGCCTCGCCGGCACCAGCGTCAACCGCGTCTATGGCATCCTCAACGGCACCTGCAACTACATCCTGACCCGGATGGAGCAGGAGGGCATCTCGTTCGAGGAATGTCTGAAGGACGCCCAGCGCCTCGGCTATGCCGAGGCCGATCCGTCGTTCGACGTCGACGGCTACGACACCGCGCAAAAACTCGCGATCCTGGCGAGCCTCGCCTTCGGAACCAAGGTTGCGGAGAGCGCGGTCTATGTCGAGGGCATCTCCTCGATCACGCCGGAAGACCTCAAGGCCGCCGCCGAGCTTGGCTACCGCGTCAAGCTGCTCGGCGTCGCCGTACGCACTGCAAAGGGCATTGAGCAGCGCGTGCACCCGACCATGGTGCCGAAATCATCCTCGATCGCGCAGGTGATGGGCGTTACCAATGCCGTGACGATCGACGGCGAGGGCATGCCGCCGATCACGCTGGTCGGTCCCGGCGCCGGCGGCGGCGCGACGGCCTCCGCCGTGGTCGCCGACATCGCCGACGTCGCGCGCGGCATCCGCGCCAGGCCGTTCGGCCGTCCGGTGGAGCGGCTGGGCGATACCACCAAAGCGCCGATGGAACGCCACGAAGGTGGCTATTATATTCGCCTGATGGCGCGCGATCTGGCAGGCACTGCTGCAACAATCGCCACCCGGCTGGCGGAACAGAAGATATCCCTGGAATCGATTGTGCAGCGGCATCCGGATGGCGTTGATGTGAACGGTTCGGCCAAAAAACCTTCACCGGTCCCGGTCATTCTGATTACCTATGCGACCAGTGAGGATGCCGTGCATCGCGCGCTGGCTGCAGTGCAGCGTGACAAGGTCATCAGCGGCCGGCCGCAGGTGATCCGGATCGAGAAGAACTAGCGCGTTTTCGAGCGAAGTGGGTACCGGTTCGCGTGAAGACGATTGAGGCGGGCAAGTTCGCCCGCGCCTAGAGGCCTAAGGAGTACGCCGATGTCGACCCATATTTCCGTTCCGCCCCAGATGTTGCTCGAGCGCATCCTGACGCTCGAAATCGTGCGGGTGACGGAGCGTGCGGCGGTGTCGGCCGCGCGGCTGCGCGGCCATGGCCAGGAGAAGGCGGCCGACAAGGCCGCGGTCGACGCGATGCGCCGCGAGCTCAATCGCCTGCCGATCGAAGGCACCATCGTGATCGGCGAGGGCGAGCGCGACGAGGCGCCGATGCTGTTCATCGGCGAGAAGGTCGGGCTCAATGCCGGTCCCAAGGTCGACATCGCCGTCGATCCGCTCGAAGGCACCACGCTGTGCGCCAAGAACATGCCGGGCTCGATCGCCACCATGGCGATGGCCGATGGCGGCACGCTGCTGCACGCGCCCGACGTCTACATGCAGAAGATCGCGATCGGTCCGGGCTTCGACAAGAACGTGATCGAGCTCGATGCGCCGCCCGCCGACAACGTCCGCCGCCTCGCCAAGGCGAAGGGCGTCGACCCCACCGCGATCAACGTGCTGGTGCTCGACCGTCCGCGCCACGCCGACATCATCAACAGCGTGCGCTCGACCGGAGCAGCCGTGCAACTGATCACCGACGGCGACGTCGCCGGCGTCATTCACTGCGCCAAGCCCGATGAGACCGGCGTCGACATGTATATCGGCACCGGCGGCGCGCCCGAGGGCGTGCTGGCCGCGGTGGCGCTGCGCTGCATCGGCGGCCAGATGCAGTGCCGGCTGATCCTCGACAGCGAGGAGAAGCGCGAGCGCGCGCACAAGATGGGCGTCACCGATCCGAAGATGATCTACGGCATCGAGGACATGGCCAAGGGCGACTGCCTGTTCGCCGCCACCGGCGTCACCACCGGCTCGCTGCTGTCGGGCGTGAAGTTCAAAAAGGACGTGATCGAGACCGAGACCGTGGTGATGCGCTCGGTCACCGGCACCGTGCGCTACATCAAGGCGGAGCACCGGCAGCTCGACAAGTTTTATCTGGATTGAGGCCCTACGTCGTTCCGGGGCGATGCGACAGCATCGAACCACAGATGCGCAATTGCGGCATCGGGGAACCTCGAGATTCCGGGTTCGCGCTCTCGAGCGCCCCGGAATGACGGAAGCAACCAACAACAAAAAAGGGAGTCCGAGCATGTCCGATCTTTCCGCAGTCAAGGCGCTGGTGTTCGACGTGTTCGGAACGGTGGTCGACTGGCGCACCAGCCTGATCAACGATTTCTCGAAATGGGGCGAGACGCGCGGCATCAAGGCCGACTGGACCGCGCTGGTCGACGGCTGGCGCGCGGTCTATGCCGCCTCGATGGACGAGGTGCGCAAGAACCCGCAGAACGGCTATGTCATCCTCGACGTGCTGCACCGCCGCTCGCTGGAGAAGCTGGTCGCACAGTTCGACATCAAGGGCCTCACCGAGGCCGATCTGCAGCATCTGACCACCGGCTGGCACCGCCTGCATGGCTGGCCGGACAGCGTCGCCGGCCTGACCCGGCTGAAGACAAAGTACATCATCTCGCCGCTGTCGAACGGCAACGTCGCGCTGCTCACCAACATGGCGAAGTTCGCAGGACTGCCGTGGGACCTCGTGATGTCGGCGGAATTGTTCGAGCATTACAAGCCCGACCCGGAAACCTATCTCGGCGCGGCAAAGCTGCTCTGCCTGCCGCCGGAGCAGGTGATGATGGTCGCCGCGCACAATTACGATCTCAAGCACGCGCAGAAGCACGGCCTGAAGACCGCCTTCGTGGCGCGCCCGCAGGAATACGGTCCGCTGCAGAAATACGATTTCGAGGCCACCGGGCAGTGGGACATCGTGGCCAAGGATTTCGGGGAAATAGCCGACCGGATGGGCTGCTAGCGCTGGCCTGCGATTCATCGAAGCGTTACGATTCCTTCCCAGGGCGATGACTCGTCACCGCCTTGGCTTTTCGTTTGAGCATGATCTTCTCGGAAATCCGCTTCACACTTTTCCGGATCATGCTGTGGAAGGAATCATGACGCTGCACGCATCCGCATTGCCCGTCGAGGCGCCCCAGGCGTTCCTCGGCGTGACGCGGTCGCTGACCGGAAAACTCTGGCGCGACCGGCTGGATGCGCGCGGGGCGGCGCGGGCGCTCGCGATCGTCCAGCGCCACAATCTGCCGGAAATGCTGGCGCGGGTGCTCGCCGGGCGCGACGTCGAGATCGACGCGGTCGCCGACTTCCTCGATCCGACCATCCGCAAGCTGATGCCGGATCCGCATACGGTCACCGAAATGGAGGCTGCCGCCAAACGCATCGCGGACGCCGCGGTGCGCGGCGAGAAGGTCGCGATCTTCGGCGACTATGACGTCGACGGCGCAACCTCGGCGGCGCTGCTCGCCTGGCATTTGCGGCACTGCGGGCTCGATCCGTTGATCCACATTCCCGACCGCCTGTTCGAGGGCTACGGCCCGAACACCGAGGCGGTCCGCGCACTCGCGGCGAAGGGCGCGACGCTGCTCGTCACCGTCGATTGCGGCACCACCAGCATCGAGCCTTTGGCAGAAGCGAAGCGGCTCGGCATGTCGGTGGTCGTGATCGATCATCACCAGACCGGCGACGAACTGCCCGTGGTCGACGCGCTGGTCAATCCGAACCGGCCCGACGATCTGTCGGGGCTCGGCCATCTCGCCGCCGTCGGCCTCGTGCTGGTGACATTGGTGGCCGTCAATCGCGACCTGCGCCAGCGCGGCTTCTGGACCGCCGAGATGCCGGAGCCGGACCTGCTCGGCATGCTGCATCACGTTGCGCTCGGCACCGTCGCCGACGTCGCGCCGCTGATCGGGCTCAACCGCGCCTTCGTGGCCAAAGGGCTGATCGCGATGCGCCGCCGCGACCATGTCGGGCACACCGCGCTGATGGATGTGGCGCGGCTCAATGGCCCGCCGGAGGCCTGGCATCTCGGCTTCATGCTGGGGCCGCGCATCAATGCCGGCGGCCGTATCGGCCGCGCTGATCTCGGCGTGCGGCTGCTGCTCGAGGGCGACGTCTCGGAGGCGGCGCGGATCGCAGCCGAGCTCGACCGCCTCAACACCGAGCGCCGCGTGATCGAGCAGGCGGCCGAGGCACAGGCCGAAGCCGAGGCGCTGGCCTCGCTCGGGCTCGAGGACAAGGGCGCGGTGATCGTCACCGCCGCCGAGGGCTGGCATCCCGGCGTGGTCGGGCTGGTCGCCGCGCGGCTGAAGGAGAAATTCGCGCGGCCGGCGTTTGCGATCGCCCTCGAGCCCGGCGGCATCGGCACCGGATCGGGCCGCTCGATCGGCGGCGTCGATCTCGGCCGGGCGGTGCGGCAGGCGGTGCACGACGGCTTGCTGATGAAAGGCGGCGGCCACGCCATGGCCGCCGGCGTGACGCTACGCAAGGAGAAGCTCGCCGAATTCCGCGCCTATATGGAGAGCGCGCTCGCCGCAGATGTCGCCAACTCGCGCCACGAGAACGAGCTGTTCATCGACGGTGCGGTGACCGCGCGTGCGGTGACGCCGGAATTTGCCGCGATCCTCAATCGCGCAGGTCCGTTCGGCAGCGCCAATCCGGAGCCGGTGATCGCGCTGCCGTCGCATCAACTGGTCTATGCCGACGAGGTCGGGCAGGCGCATTTGCGGCTGCGCTTCAAGTCAGGCGACGGCTCCATCGTCAACGGGATCGCATTCCGTGCGGTGGGACAAAAGCTCGGCAGCGCCTTGACGCAAAATCGCGGTCAGCAATTGCATGTGGCCGGCTCGCTCGCAGTCGACCGTTGGCAAGGCACCGAACGTGTGCAATTCCGTGTCCACGACGTCGCGGTCCCGGATCAGGGCCCGGCGGTGATCCGATAAGAAACGAGCGGGAGTGGACATGGCAGGACAGGTTGAAGGCAAGGTCGCGCTGGTGACCGGCGGCGCCTCGGGGATCGGCGCGGCCATCGTGGAATTGCTGACACAGGAAGGCGCGACCGTCGTCGCGACCGATATCGACGAACTGAACGGACCCGAACTCGCAGCGCGGCTCGCCAAGGCCGGGGGCAAGGTGATCTTCTTGCCGCAGGACGTCACCAGCGAGGAGCGCTGGGTCGAGGTGGTCGGCGAGGTCGGCAAGCGCTACGGCCGGCTCGACATAATGGTCTCCAACGCCGGCATCGGCGTCGGCGCGCCCTCGATCGTCGACATGACGCTGGCGGACTGGCGCCGGCAGACCGCGATCAATCTCGACGGCGTGTTCCTGTCGGTGAAACATTCGCTGCCGCTGATGCGCAAGCATGGCGGCGGCTCGATCATCATGATGTCCTCGCTGGCCGGCCTGCGCGGCGCGGCGAACCTCGCCGGCTACAGCGCAACCAAGGGCGCGGTGCGGCTGTTTGCAAAATCGATCGCGATGGAATGCGCGCAGATCGGCGACGGCATCCGCGTCAACTCTGTGCATCCCGGCATCATCGACACGCCGATCTGGGGCAAGATCCCGACCGCGGCTACCGGCGCCGGCCAGAACGCGCCGATCGACCCCGAGGAGCGCGCCAGATTCGCAACGCCGCTCGGCCGCGCCGGCCAGGCGATCGAGATCGCCCAAGGCGTGCTCTATCTCGCCTCGGACGCCTCGCGCTACGTGACCGGCACCGAGCTCGTGATCGACGGCGGCATGAATGCGGGCGGCGTGGTGCGGACGCCGCCGGCGCGATGAGACAAGGCTGAATTAGTCGGACTGCGGACTCATTAAGACGCAGCCATGGCCTAATCGACGCGAGTTGAACGACGGCAAGATAGTTGGCGGCGAGCCTGTCGTAGCGCGTCGCCACCCGACGACATATTTGATCCTGTTGAAGAACCGCTCGACCCGGTTGCGACATCGATCATTTCACGTCTACGGGTTCCGCGACTACTGCCGTACGTTCGGCCAGTTCGGGAACCCTGGCCAAGTAGGCTTGGTAATGTTGCGAGGCGCGATGTGCATCGACCGCAGTCACATCTCGGTAGAGCTCATCAATGACGTAACGATGATCGATCGAATTGTCGCGCCAAACGTCCCAACGCAGATTACCGGGCTCTGCCCTGCAATGCGGCGCAAGGCCGACCAGAAGTTCTCTCAGCTCATCGCTTTTGCCCGGGTGAGCAACCAGAAGAGCAGTAATCTTCGACGGCATCGCGATCGACCAAAACTTTTCAGAGTGACGGCTGGCTTACTTCAGCCAAGCGATGTTCGGCTGCCTATCTTACAATTTTCTCATTGCTGCCAGCAGCTCTTTTGCCAGGAGCCCAGCTGAGGCCGGATTCTGCCCAGTGATGAGGCGTCCATCGACGACGACGTGAGGTTGCCAGTTTGCTACGGACGTATATTCGGCGCCCTCTGCCCGCAGCGCATCTTCCAGTTCGTAGGGAACGTCTTCGCGCGCGTAGTCATATTCTTCCTTCTTCGAGAACGAAGTCAGCTTCTTGCCCTGCACGAACGGCTTGCCATCGCCCAGGTCCACCCCGAGAAGCGCACACGGACCATGACAAACTGCAGTCACAAACTTGCCCGTACTCCAGGCACGCACGACTGCATTCTGAACGATAGGGTTACGCTGGATATCGACCATAGGCCCAAGGCCGCCAGGCACGAAAATGGCATCAAAATCGGCAGCATCCACCTCGGCAAGTTTGCGGCTGCGATTGAGGCGGCGAAACGCCTTGCTTTCAAGGAAGGCTTTCTCCGCAGGATCTTTCTCGTCGTAAGCATCATACGGCGTCCATCCACCTCTTAAAGAAGCGAACTCAACAGCGATGCCTGCCTTGTCAAGAACATCGAACGGATGCGCGACCTCAGCGAAGAAAAAGCCCGTCTTACGATTTTGCGGACCGATCACCGCTGCGTTGCTGACGATAAACAGGACATGTTGAGTCATGGTGCGTTTCCTAGAGGAGTCCATAAAGGACGAGCGCTAAATCTGTCGTCGCTACGACACTACCCGGGCAGCCAAGAACCGTATTTCCGAATCCTGCGGGATCATGAGCAATCCCTGCGGTACCCCGGATCGTAACGATCGGCATTCACCTCGACCTGGCCGCAGCACAATTCGCGATACTGCCCCGGAGTGAGGCTTGCGGCCTTCCGGAAGACGCGCGTGAAGTTCGCTTGCGAGCCAAAACCGAACTCCAGGGCAATTTCGACCAAGGACAGACGGTTGCGCGCTAGTTCGTGCCGCGCAGCCTGTATGCGGCGATCGATCACGTAACGGTGCGGTGACAATCCGGTTGCCTCGCGAAACAGCCGGGAAAAATGGTAGGGGCTGAGGCAGGCCTGAGCCGCCAGATCCTCGAGTCTGATTTCGTCTCCCAGAGAAGCCTCGATATAGTCCAGTACGCGCTGCAGGCGCCGTGGATCGAGCGACGGCAACCTGTCGGGCGCGCGCCAGCGGTCGATCGTATAATTGCCCAGAAGATGCGCTGCGAGCGCCACTTGAATTCCCTCCACGAACAGCGCGTCAGTCGACTGGCGGGGACGATGAAGCAGATCCCGAAGCGGCGAGCAGATGTGGAAGAGCACCTGGTCCGTCAGACCGTGGGCGTAGGCGATCTCGATCTTTGCCGGATCGATATTGAAGTCCGCGAGCGCGCTCTGGTCCAGCAACGCTGGCGGGAGGTAGAGATGAAGACATTCCATCCGGTCCGAAAGCTCGAGATGACTCTCCTGCGTCCCCACCGGGACGAGGTAGCTCATGCCCGGGCGTGCGAGGCTCTTCTGGACTTCGCCATTGCCGGCGCGGCACACCATCCCGCCGCCCGATAGCAGCATGACGAGCTCGGTACAGATCGGAACGGGTGTTGCCTGGCGCCCTGCCTCGAACTTGCGATGCTCGATGCTCAAGCCCGGCCAGTCGTTGGCCGCGGCCAGCTTTTCGCTGTTCTGATATTTCTGATCTCCATGCGTCACGAGCACCATGACGACCTCCGCTGGTTGCGGCGAATCCCGGCCCCGTATCGCGAGCGAGCGATCATTCCATCCGGTGGTGAGTTGCAGCCCCGGCCGCTGCCACGCCGATCGCGAATTACTCACAAGCGGCGATGGCGAAGTCCATAGGCGGCGCGGTTAAAAGAGGTAAAAGCCAGGCGAGCCAAAGACTTGGGATCATGCATTCGATGACTTGGAGAACTGATCTCGCCGCGATGAGCAAGATGCGTCGGTCATCGCGCAGGAATAGGAAATACCGCAGTGCCGGCGTGAGCTAGTGGTGGGCCCATCAACGGCAATGCCGCCGTATCAAATGATTGGAGCCAGGTATGAAGCCGCTTATCACCGCGCTTGCTGCGATGTCGATTGCAACAGCCCAAGGCGCCACCGCCGTCGCGGCCGAGAAGACCGTATCCATCGTCCTCGTCCATGGCGCCTTCGTCGATGGCTCGGGCTGGAAGGACACCTACGACATTCTCTCGGGTGCAGGCTATGAAGTGCTCGTCGTGCAGCAGCCGACAATCTCGCTTCGTGACGATGTCGCGGAGACCGAACGCGTGATCGCCAAGGCGCGGCATCCGGTGATCCTCGTCGGGCATTCCTATGGTGGAATGGTCATCACCGAGGCCGGCGACAATCCGAAAGTTCGCAGCCTGGTCTATCTCGCGGCATATGCTCCCGATGTCGGGGAGTCGGTCAGCACGCTGTCGGAAGCACCCGTGCCGCCCGGCGAGCACAAGGGTCCCTTGGTCACTGAAGGCAATTATCTCTTCGTCGAGCGCGATAAATTCCCGACCTCCTTCGCCGCCGGTGTCGACCCGGCCACGACCCGCTTCATGGCTGCGGCGCAATTGCCGTTTGGATTGCAGGCGGTGCAGACCAAGGTCGAGCGCGTGGCCTGGAAGACGAAGCCGACCTATTACATGGTGACGATGGAGGATCACATTATCCCCCCGAGCTTACTGCGCACCATGGCCAAGCGCTCGGGCGCGAAGGTGACTGAGATCAAAAGCAGCCACGCGGTAATGCTGTCGCATCCGCGCGAAGTCGCGGCCTTCATCAGAAGCGCGGATACATCCGCGACCGAGTGAGACCGGCGGCACCGCGCACGGACGGACTTGTCTGTCGCACACAAGGACTCGCAATATGGCCCTCAAGGATATTCTGCCGGGAAGATTGGGGTTCGGCGCGGCGCCGCTCGGCAACATGTTTCGCGACATCCCGGAGCAAGAAGCGCTCGCAACGGTGAATGCGGCCTGGGACGACGGCATCCGCTACTTCGACACCGCGCCCTTCTATGGCGCGGGTCTTGCCGAGATCCGCATGGGCGCCGCGCTCGCCGACCGGCCGCGAAGCGACTATGTCGTCAGCACCAAGGTCGGAAGATTGATCCTGGACGAGATCGAAGATGTCGGCGCCCGTGACCTCGGCGAAAAAGGGGGCGTGTTCAAATACGGGCGTCCGAACAAGATTGTGAACGACTATTCCCGGGACGCGACGCTGCGCTCGATCGAGGACAGTCTGAAGCGGCTCGCTATCTCCCATATTGACATCGCCTTCGTGCATGACGTGGCGCAGGACTTCTACGGCGACGAATGGCTTTCGGTCTTCGAAAGCGCACGCAAGGGCGCGTTCACGGCGCTCGACCAGTTGCGCGACGAAGGCGTGATCAAGGCATGGGGCCTCGGCGTCAACCGGGTCGAGCCGATCGAACTGCTGCTCGCGCTCGAAGAGCCGCGCCCCGACGGCTTCCTGCTCGCGGGCCGCTACACGCTGCTCGATCATGCAAGGGCGCTTCAGCAGGTGATCCCGATGGTTGCGGAGCATGAGCTCGCGATCGTCGTCGGCGGACCCTACAGCTCCGGCGCACTCGTCGGCGGTCCGAACTTCGAATATGCTCCGGCGCCTGCGGAAATCCTCAACAAGGTGGCGCGGATCAAGGCGATCGCCGACCGCTACGGCATCAGCATGAAGGCGGCAGGCCTGCAGTTCGCGCTGGCAAACCCGGTGGTGGCTGCCGTCATTCCCGGAGCGAGCCGTCCAGGCCGCATCGCTGAGGATCGCGCGGCGCTCGAGGAAGTCATTCCCGCCGATTTCTGGCGCGAGCTCCGTTCGGAGGCGCTCGTCAACCCCGCGGCTCCGCTCCCCGGCTGAGTGCATGTGAAAGAATAGTTCGCCAAGCTTCCGAAACTCGCCGATGACAGCGTCGAGGTTGTGTGCATGGCGGGTCTCGACAAGCCTAAAAATTGGTCAGAAGCCCCTACACGAGCCGTTTTGCGCGGTAGTCATGTAATTTCAAGATGGCTCACTTCAACAAGTTTGCAGCGCATGATAATACCAGGCGATCTCCTCGATCGATTGGCAATGCTAAATGCGGACTGCTGCACGGCAACGGGGCGCACCTCGACAGGAGCTGACATTCAGCTTCGGCCCGTTTCGACTGGTGCCCGGCCGTCAGTTGCTCCTTCTCGACGAGCGTCCCGTCAAACTGGGCGGACGCGCGTTTGAGCTCTTGCGGCTGCTGGTGCAGCGCCGTGGCGAGCTAGTCAGCAAGAACGAGCTGATGGCGGCAGCCTGGCCGGGCACGTTCGTCCACGACAGCAATCTTAAGGTCAATATGTGGAGCTTGCGGCGCTCGCTGGGAGACACCCAGATCGAGCCCATCTACATCGCCACCGTGGCGCGGCGCGGGTACAAATTCATCGCCGATGTCCGGGTCGGCATAGGCGAGATCGAGGAGGAGCCTACGCCGGCCGATCCGCTCCCCCTTTCGCACCCGCCATTGCCGCGCGGCATCGTCGGCCGCGAAGCCGACATCGCCGAAATCGCCGATCTGCTCGCTGGGGACAGGCACGTGACCCTGGCCGGAGCAGGAGGGATCGGTAAGACGACCGTAGCCGTGGCCGTCGCCCAGGGATTTGCGTCAAGGTATCGCGACGGCGTCTGCTTCGTCGATCTCGCTACGATCTCCGATCCTACTCTGTTCGGCGCGGCGCTGGTGACTGCACTCGGTATCAGAGGCAATACGGACATTGGTCTGGCTGCTGTCCTCGACTTTCTAAGGCCGCGGCAGATGCTGCTCGTCCTCGACAATTGCGAGCATGTGCTGCCCGCCGCCACAATCTTTGCCAGCAAGTTCATGACGGACACATCGCCATCCCGGCTGCTTGCGACCAGTCGCGAGCCGCTCGGCACCACCACTGAGCATGTCGTGCGGCTTGGCGCTCTAGCTTCTCCGAGATCTGGCCAGGGGCTGTCGGTTGATCAGGCTGTCAGGTTCCCGGCGGTGGAGTTGTTCGTCCGCCGCGCCGCCGAATGGTCGGACTACGAGTTCGTCGACGATGATTGCGAAGCCATCGCCGCGGTCTGCCATTCGCTGGACGGACTTCCACTGGCCATCGAATTGGCTGCGGCTCAGATCGGCAGGTTCACTCCGCGGGAGTTGTTGGTCATCCTCGATCAGAAGCTCGGTTTTAGGGCTGCCAGGACCGACGGCGCGCCGCCGCGCCATGAGACCCTGATGGCGACGATTGAGTGGAGCTTCCGGCTGCTGCCGCAGAAGGAAGCCAGGCTGTTCGCCCTGCTGTCCGTGTTCAGCGACGGGTTCGAGATCGAGGATGCGGTCTTCGTCGCGGAAGCGGCAGGGCTCACGCCAGTGGACGTCGTGACCGGACTCGGCAGCCTCGTCGCCAAATCACTGTTGAGCGCGCAGGTCCGGGGCGCGAGCCTGCGCTACCGGCTGCTCGACAGCACCCGCCGCTATGCCGCCGAGCGGCGTGAGGGCGATCCGGCATGCGGCCGGGCGCTGCGCCGCCATGCGGAGCGCATGCTTGCGCTGTTCGAGCAGTCCGAGGAGGAGTGGAACTGGCGCGAGCCGGCTGATTGGACCGAGCGCTACCTCGGCCGCATAGCCGATCTGAGAACCGCGCTGTCATGGTCGTTCGGCGAGCAGGGCGATGCCATCCTCGGCATCAGGCTTGCGGTTGCGGCGATCACCCTGTGGTCGGAAACCTCCATCTTATCGGAGGCGCAGGCGCGGCTAGAGGGCGCACTCGCCTTGGCCAAGAGCGTCGGGTGCGACGATCTGTCGAAGGCAAAGCTCGCCTGTGCCCTCGGATGGAGCCTGTTCTACGCCCGCAAGATTTCGAATGAGAACGAGGTCGCCTGGCTTGATGCGATCGCCTTCGCAAGGCGCGCCGGCAGCATCGACTATCAGCAGCGCGCGCTGGTGGGTTTTGCGTTCTACCTGCTGCAGATCGGCGAAGTCGCGCGTGCCATAACCTATCTTGAGGAGGCCACCTCGCTGGCCGACCGGGACCGCGATTTGACGGCGACATCCGAAGCCGACAGGGCCCTGGCCTGGGCCCGCGCCTTCGCAGGCGAATTAAGCAAGAGCCGCCCGGTTCTCGATCGGCTCGCGGCAACCCATTCGCTGGCGGAGGGCCGTTCGCGCAAGGACGCGAACGAGGTCTACCGCTTCATCACCGTCCGCTTCAACCTGCCCTTTGTAGCGTGGATGCAGGGGCAAGCCGACTACGCCACCAGGCTGGCGCGCGATGCCGTTGATGCTGCGGACCGCGGGGGCCATTGGGTGTCGCAGTCGAACGCACTCGGGCTCGCCGCACTTCCTATCTCGCTCGAAACCGGCGATCTTGGCGCGCTTGAGATCTTCACAGAACGGCTGCGTCGCAACCTGGAACGCGAGCGCATCTCGCGCTGGGTTCCGGTCGAGCGCTATTTCTCCGCCTGCCTGCGCGACTTGCGTGGCGATCCGCGCGCGGTGGAGGATGTTCGAGCCGCGATTGACGAACTGATCGAATGCCGCTTCCTGATGCGGATCGGCAGCTATCTGGCTTTCCTCGCTCGCGCTTATCTGCGGCAAGGGCGGATCGCGGAAGCGCGTGATGCCATCACGCGAGCGATCGACCATCATGAACGACAGGGCGAGCGCTGGTGCCGCTCGGAACTTCAGCGGGTCGATGCATCGATCCTTGTCCACGCCGGCGAAACGATGCATGCCGAAAAGCTGTTACAACAGGCGCTGGCTGAAGCTCGCGCCATCGGCGCGTTGACCTTCGCGCTTCGGATCGCCACCGACCTCGCCGTTCAATGGGCGGCGACAGACCGCGAGATAAAAGCGGTTCGATTGCTTGCTCCGATTCTTGATGAATTTACCGAAGGGTTTGGTACGCAAGACCTTGTTCGTGCCTCTCGATTGTTGACTCAGATAGCGGACAGGACAAGTGGTGTGGGACTCTTAAAAAAATGACCCCCGGAATGAAGTTGATGCAATTGGCAAGCTATTCTTCAGAAGGATCACGGCCACCATTTTTCGATCTCGGACTTCTGGAGGGCGGCAAGTGCCTCCGGCATCCGCTGCTCTCGCGGATACTTCCGCTCATGGCATCGCGACATATTGCGCCGCCGCACGAACTCAGCCGCTATAGGGCAAAGCGGACATTGCGTTCGTTGCATCACGCCGCTGGGTTTATGGATACACGGCCTAGTCGGACCGCAGACTTGCTTCGCCGCTCCCGGTTGCGGGAAGCGGGGCGAGCCTGGGTTCGGAATAGTAGAATAATACCGCTGTTTTGCCCGAACGGCTACTTTGCATGGGGTTGTTTTCGCTGGTTTGGCGGTGCGCCCTGCGACGGCGAGCGCGTGTGGCGGTCAGCCCCGGTTCCAACCTGACTTCGTCGCGACCTAGGCCCGTTCTTCCCAAATCATGGCCAGGTGGACGATGGTCTGCACCGCCTTCTCCATGTCCTGGCGGCTGACCCATTCGAGCCGGGAATGGAAGGCGTGCTCGCCGGCGAAAATGTTGGGGCAGGGCAGTCCCATGAACGACAGCCGCGAGCCGTCGGTGCCGCCGCGGATTGAGGTCTTCACCGGGGTCAGGCCGGCGCGCTTGATCGCCTCGATCGCGTTGGCGACGACCTCCGGATGGCGGTCGATCACCTCTTTCATGTTGCGGTATTGCTGCTTGACCTCCATGCGATAGCTCGAGCGCGGATAGGCCGTCATGACGTCCTTCACGATGGCCTCGAGCAGCGCCTCCTTCTGCTTCAGGCCGGCCTCGGTGAAGTCGCGCACGATGAAGTCGATCCGCGCCTTCTCCAGCGCGCCCGAGATCGCGACCGGATGCAGAAAGCCCTCCTTGCCCTCGGTGGTCTCGGGCGAGCAGGTGTCCTTCGGCAGGCGGTCGACGATCGCGGCCGCGATCTTGATCGCGTGCTCCATCTTGCCCTTGGCAAAGCCCGGATGGGTGGCGACGCCCTCGATCATGATGCTGGCGCCGTCGGCGGAGAAGGTCTCGTCCTCGATATGGCCGGCGCTTTCACCGTCCATGGTGTAGCCGAAGTCGGCGCCGAGCTTTTTGATGTCGACCTTGTCGACGCCGCGGCCGATCTCCTCGTCCGGCGTGAACAGGATCTTGATGGTGCCGTGCTTGACCTGCGGGTTGCTGACGAGGAAATGCGCGGCATCCATGATCTCGGCGAGGCCGGCCTTGTTGTCGGCGCCGAGCAGGGTGGTGCCGTCGGTGGTGATGATGTCGTTGCCGATCTGCTCGGCCAACGCCGCATGCTCGGCGGCGCGGATCACCTGGGTGGAATCGGCCGGCAGCACGATGTCGCCGCCGCGGTAGTTTTTCACGATCTGCGGCCTGACGTCCTTGCCGGTGCAGTCGGGCGAGGTGTCCATGTGCGAGCAGAAGCAGATCACCGGCACCGTCTTGTCGGTGTTGGCCGGGATCGTGGCGTAGACATAGCCGTGCTCGTCGAGATGGGCGTCCACCAGTCCCATCGCCTGCAACTCGGCGACCAGCTGGCGGCCGAGATTCTTCTGCTTCTCGGTCGAGGGGCAGGTCGGCGAATCGGGATCGGACTGGGTGTCGATCACGACGTAGCGCAGGAAGCGCTCGGTGACGGTGTGCTTGAAGTCGAGAGCCGGTGCCAGCATGAAAACCGCGCAAAGGATGAGGGGGTAACGTTTTCGAGCGAAGGCGGTTCGCGTCAAACGTGTCGAAGCCAGGAATATACCGGCTCTCTAACAGAAAAGCGCCATTCCGGGGCCGCGTCGCGAGCCGGAATGACGCTTTGTTTAACGGGATCTGCAGGGAGGCCTAGACGGCTTCCTTCAGCTCCTTGGCGGCCCGGAAGGCGACCTTCTTGCTGGCCTTGATGTGGATCTGCTCGCCGGTCGCCGGATTGCGGCCCATGCGGGCGGCGCGCTTGCGGACCTGGAGGATGCCGAGGCCGACGATCCTGATCCGCTCGCCCTTCTTCAGGTGCTTGGTGATCCGCGTGACCATGTCGGTCAGGATCGCCTCGGCCTGCTTCTTGGACAGCTCCTGCTCTTCGGCGATGGCCGCCGCCAGATGCTTCAGCGTGATCGTCGCCGGGGTCGCTGCTTTCTTCGCCATGTGTCCCTCCTCGTTGCTGAATGGCTGGATTGGTGTTTTCGCGCGAATGGCAAACCCGTTCGCGTCAGCAAAATCCGTCTGCAAGAGTCCTGAAACCACCAGTTATGAACAGGGTCAGCGCCTAGGCCGGTTCAGGAAACCAAGACGTATCAGGCCTTATTTGATTCGGGGCTTTGCCGACACCGCTGTTTTGCCCGAAAATTGGGCGCAACTTGCATCGCCGGCGCAAAAACGCCTGTCCCGTGCGGACTTCCGCAACGTCCTTGACTAACGAGATGAGGACCATTATGCCGTCGGTCCTGCGCGGATCAATCCGATGATCGGCATCCGCGGGAGTAGCTCAGTTGGTTAGAGCGCCGCCCTGTCACGGCGGAGGCCGCGGGTTCGAGTCCCGTCTCTCGCGCCATATTTTCAACGGCTTAGCCCAAGTTCCAGCTTTGAGAAGTGTCATAAGGGATGGGCACTCCGACGCCAGGCAGACAGTGTTGCGTCCGCCGAGGGGCGTGCTGGTCGGCGGACTGATCACGTCGATCTATGCGCTGACGGTTCTGCTCACGACCATTCCCTATCCCGGCAAGATCGGGGTCAACTACAATACCCTCGGCACCGACTGGATGGTGTTCTACGGTGCCATCCGCTCGGTGCTGGATGGCCACGCATCGCTGATTTTCGACGCCGAGCGCTTCACCGATTTCCTCAACACGGCTTTTGCCGGTTGGCTCTCCAAGCCACTCGACCTGCGGCCATGGGCCTATCCGCCGAGCTTCCTTCTGCTGTTGCTGCCATTTGCCCCGCTGGGCTTCTTTGCCTCCTATGTTGCGTTCCAGCTCGCGACCGCCGGCCTGCTGGCCGTCGCGCTGCGGTTCAGAGCGGATGACCGGGCGACATCCGAAGTCCTGCTTGCGATCGTTCTGCTCTGTCCTGCGGCCTTCATCAATGTGATCGATGGCCAAGCGGTCTTTCTGGTGGCCGCGTTGGTTGTCGGCGGTCTGCGCCTGCTCAAGTCTCGTCCCGTGCTGGGGGGATTGATCCTCGGATTGCTGACCTTCAAGCCGCAGTTCTGCATTCTGGTGCCGCTGGCCCTGATCGCCGCCGGGCAATGGCGCGCCTTCTGGGCCGCCGGCCTGTCCGCGTTGGCCCTGGCGGCGGCGAGCGGGGCGATATTCGGATGGGAGCTCTGGCTGCGCTGGTTTCCCCTCATGGTCGAGAATCTGACCGGCTCCAACACCAAATGGATCGAGGTCGGCAGGATTTGGGGCAACAGTGTCTACACCTGCGCGATGCTGCTTGGCGCGCCGCAGGGCCTGGCGTCCGGGCTCCAGCTGCTCGCAGCCTTGTTTGCTGCGGCCTCCGTTGTGATCGCGTTCCGGTCACAGCTGGGCGTGAGAGAGAGGATGGCGGTCTTTCTCGCCGCGACGCTGCTCGCGGCGCCGCATTCCGGACCCTACGATCAAGAACTGCTCATGCTAGCCGCAGTCCTTTGGCTGACGGTGTTGGATGCGCCGCGCCCGCCGCTGTGGTGCTGGACATTGGCGCTGTTGGTCTGGCTGGTGCCATTGGTCAGCCCGCCCGTTCTCATTCCGGTGAGCAGGCCCGCGCCGCTGCTGACGGTCGCGCTGATTGTGCTCGTGCTTCACCGTCGGCCGGTGCTAACTCACAACGCCAGCCGGTGACCACTGAAGCCCAAGCTCTGTCGACTCAAGCTCCGATCCGGGTTCCCTGAGAACTCTGCTGCGCCGTCTGCGACGTCCAGGATGGCGCAAGACCAACAGCACTGATCGGCCGGGCGATCGGTTCGGGACTGTGGGAAAACTCCGGACGCCATTCGGGCGTCAGCCACCACAGCAGGAACAGCACGGCCACTCCGTTCGACAGCATGCTGGTCGTCAGCGGCACGTTCAGGATCGCCTGGACCGCGATGCCGGACGAGACCGCGACGAAGCGCGGCGACAGATGGCGCGAGGCGATCGAGCCGACCGACAGAACCAGGCCGCAGACGAACGCTGCAACCGGTGCGAAGGCAAGACCGACCGAGGCGATGCCTTCGGTGGCAAGGAAGGAGGCGTTGAAATTGCCGTCGCGATAGACCGCCGCAAGCGTCGGTCCGAGCTCGCCATAGCCGCAGCCGTGCAGATGTCGCAGGACGGATACCTGGCAGAAATGCGTCAGCTCGCGGCGCGCGAAGAAGTCGGCATAGTGATCAAGCGCCAGCGAGGGGATCGCGATGAAGCGCAGGTTGATGGCGCTGAATACGACGTAGCTCTTGTCCGGGAGGACGAAGAAGGCGGCGAGACCGATCATGATCGGCACCAGAAACGCCAGCACGGTCGCGAGCCGCGGGTCGAAGCGGCCGAACAGCCAGAACAGGAACGGCAGCCAGATCGGCAACAGCAGAATGGTCTTGTTGTTGACGACTGGATAGAAGCAGATCGCAAACAGCAGCACGCCGACCGCGGCCATCGACTGCCTGCGCGTGGCAAAATGCGCGAACAGATACGGCAGCACGGCTCCGATGATGATCCCGGTCAGATAGTTCAGCAGCGCCGGTCGCGTCACGATGTTGCGGGCTGCGCCGTAGGGATCGCCAAGGCTGGCCCCATAGGACAGGTCGGCAATCAGCACGGCGAACGCCATCCCGAGCAGCAACATCACGATGCGGCGCAACACGGCTTCCGACAGCTCGGGTCGCCAGATCGGGATATCCTGGAACAGGAGCGGGATGATCACCGCGGCCAGCGCGGCGATCATGGCCCAGCGCGCGATGGCATGGGGATAGTCGAACGCGCTGAAATGGCTGAGCCAAACGAAGCCGAACACCGCCGACAGCAGCGCGAAGGCGACCATGTAGCCGAAGCTGAATCGTCCTGCGACAAACGCCGGAATGAAGGCGAGCATGATCGCCGTGCCGAGCACGGCCTGTGCGGTGAAATGGTCGGAGCGCCAGAAATGCATCGCGGGAAACGCGTGCCCGCAGGCGATCATCGACACGATGCTGACGACGAAAAATCCGAGAATTGAACTTCCGACCATCAGGTCGTCTTGCGTCAGGTTCATCGGCCGGTCCGATTCCGAAAGCTGCGTGACAGCTAGTCAGCAAAGCTCGGAACCGGGCAAGTTAAACCAGGTTAAGCTAGGTCTCGTTCTGTGTTGATTTGTTTCTGACTGAAGCGCGACGCGCAGCGATCGCGGCGCATCGTTGCACAAGTTCAGGCGAAGAACGCGGCGATCGCTGCGAGGTCGGCTTCCACCGCGGCATCGCCGCGCAGGTTGGCGTCGATGGCGCGGCGGCAGGCTTCGACCGTGTGCGCGTCACCGAGCTCGTTGGCAGCATCGAGGATCGACCAGATCGTGTCGATCGGCACGCTGTCGCTGAGCTGGGCTGCTTTCGGATCTGACAGCATCGGCCGGCGTCCTAGAATTCGAACAGGTCGCTGCTGCGCTGCGCCAGCACATGCAGGTCCGCCATCGTGCCGCGGACTGCGCTGCAACGGCGGCATTCGATGATGGTGTCGTCGGACGTATGCGCCGGATCGGTCGCCTTGATCGACAAGCCGCCGCAATCGGTACAGACAATCTTGAAACCGGATGAAATGGTTTGCTGCTGCAAATTCATCGTGGCCTGAGCCCCTGTTGACGCCAACCTTACGGAACAACTTTTAAGACTGGGGTCGCGGAGTGGATCGCAATCGAGCGACCGCATTAGGAGGCAGTTAAGAGTCGCGCCCGGCGAAACGCGAAAGGCCGCCCAGGGGGCGGCCGTCTTGCTGCCGATGCCTGGAAAACGTTTAGCGGACGGTCGAGGTCCCCGACGAGGTGATCGCGACCGGCTTGCCGGCCTTGATGACCTGGGTGGACTGCGCGGTCTGGGTGAAGTCCGCGTTGTTGCGGGCCGAAATGCCAAGAGCTGCAACCGCGATGCCGGCCACGAGCGCGACGACCACAATCTTGAGGTGGGTCGAGCGGTCCGCTGAATGGATCGAGTGGTTCATGATCGCCTCCGGGCGTCTACGCGCCGTCTGTTGCATGGATTCGTAAGGCCCATCTGTTTCCGGATCGTTTCGTGGGTTCCCCGAAATGGTTTCATCCCGCCGGCGGTTTGGTTTCGCGGGCGGCTCGCCGGCGCGGCCGGCGGCCCGCCAGCTGGCCCAGGCCCAAACCGGGTCTGGGAGAAAAACAGTAATGAAAACAATGGTCATGACCCGCAGGGTGTGCTGGGAACGGGCTCCGCGACGGTCGCCGCCGCAATGCTTGGTAAACCTGTCCTTGCCGCGGCCGAGTTCGATTTCAAGCTCGGCGTCAACAGGCGGGAAACCTATCCGCCAACGTTCCGCCTCACCGAGGCCGCCGAGGCACATCGGCGTGTTACCTGACGCGTAATCGCACCGGTGATCTCCCTTTGCGATGGTCGGCTCATCGGCAGCGACGGCGCCGATCGATCTGCAAGGGAGATACGCGATGAACGGCCGACCGCTCTACGCGACCGCGAGGGATGGCACAAAACTGTTCGTGCAGGACTGGGGTGCCGGCCGCCCGGTGCGGCTGCTATCGGCGTGGACGTTCGATGCGAGCACCTGGGGCGGCCAAATCGCAGCGCTCAACGGCAGGGGCTTTCGCTGCATAGCGCCTGACCGGCGCGGGCACGGCCGATCCGAGATGCCGTCGCATGGCTATGATCTGGATACGCTGACCGACGACGTCGCCGATGTGCTCGAGCAGCGCGATTTGCACGACGTGACCCTGGTCGGCTTCTCGATGGGAACCGCCGAGGCCGTGAACTATCTGGCGCGTTACGGATCGAAGCGGATTGCGCAGCTGGTGCTGGTGGCGCCGACGACACCGTGTCTGGTTGCGACTGACGACAATCCGGACGCGATCCCGAAGGCAATGATCGAGGCTGACCTCGCCGCGATTGCGCGGGATTTTCCGGCCTGGATCACGGCCAACGAGCCGCCGTTCTTCGTGCCCGAGACGCCGGAGATCACGCGCGCCTGGATCCGGCAGATGATGCTGCGCGTGCCGCTGCCGGTGGTGCTGGCGTGCCGCAAGACCATTGCGCACGCCGATCTTCGCGCCGCGGCCGCCGGCATCGATCGTCCGACCTTGATCGTGCACGGCGACAGCGATGCCAGCGCGCCGTTGCCGTTGACCAGTGCGAGAACGGCCAAGCTGATCAAAGGCAGCAGGCTCACCGTCTACGCCGGTGCCCCGCACGCGTTGCCGCTGACGCACAGCGAGCGCCTGCTGTCCGACATGCTCGCGTTCATGGCGAGCTGAGACGGCGGCTAACTCGCGCGCGCGATGTCCGAGCGGATCCAGCGCGCGGCCCAGACAAAGAGCAGGGCGCCGAGCGTGGTGGTCACCGCGGCCGACAGCAGCGAGTAGCGCACCGCGTCGACGCCGTAAGCGCCCTTCAGCGCGTCGTTGATGATACCGACGGCGAGCGGGCCGACGCCCTGGCCGAAGCAGGTCGCGGTGAGCAGCACGATCGCCGAGGCCAGCGCCCGCATGCTCGGCTTTGCCACGGTCTGGGCGATCGCGAAGATCGGGCCGAGATGGAAGCCGACCATGAACGAGGTCAGCGCCAGGGTTGCGACCATCAGCGCAAAGCTCGGCGTCAGCATGCAGAGCGCGAACACCGGGCCGGCGAGGCCGGACATGATCGCCGGCGCCCATAATTTCCAGCGGTCGTCGCGGCGGCTGATCTGCGCCACGACGAGGCCGCCGACCAGCGTGCCGGCCATGCCGGCGAGGCCCTTGAAGGTGCCGGCATAGGTGCCGATCTCGGCGCTCGTGAGGTGATGGATGCGCGCCAGGAACGGCGGGATCCACACCGCGGTGGCGTAGTTGGTGTAGGTCGTCAGGCAGAACCCGATCAGCACGATCACAAAACTCGGCTGCGAGACGAGGAAGCGCAGCGTCGGCCCGATCGGCTCGGCCTTAAAAGTCTCGGCCATCGCGCCGCGCTTCGGCTCGGAGATCGTGAGCCACAGCACCGCGGCGAGTGCGATGCCGGGCAGGCCGGCGGTGAAGAAGGCGGTGCGCCAGCCGTAATGCTGGTTGACATAGCCGCCGATGAAATAGCCGAGGAAGACGCCGAGATAGGTGCCGATGGCGTAGATGCCGAGCGCGCGCGGCCGTTCGTTCTTGCTGAAGAGATCGGCGATCATCGATTGCGACGCCGGGGTGCCGGCGGATTCCCCGATGCCGACGCCGATCCGCGCCAGCGCCAGCGTGGTGACGCTGGTGGCGAGGCCGCAGAGATAGGTCATGGCGCTCCAGAACGCGAAGGCGATCGCAACGATGTTGCGGCGGTTGAGGCGGTCGGCCATTCGCGCAATGGGAATGCCGAGCAGCGAATAGAACAGCACGAAGCCGAAGCCGGCGAGCAGGCCCATCGTGGTGTCGCTGAGCACGAACTCCTTCTTGATCGGCTCGATCAGCACGTTGAAGATCGTGCGGTCGAGGAAGTTCAGGGCGTAGACGATGGTGAGCAGCCCAAGCACGTAATAGCGCCGGGCCGAGGGCCGGGCTGTGGCCTCGGCCGGCGCGGCTGCCTGCGGTGCGAGATCGACCATGGCATTCCCCCCGATGTCTTTATTGTTGTTTGTGAGGCGGGCCGTCAGACCTCGCGAATGTAATTCCCCGCCTCGAATTTGACCGGCTCGGCCGCGGCGTCGAACGACACCCCGATCGGGTCGCGCCCGGCGGCCAGCGCCTCGAGCTGGTCCGTGAGCATGCGGCGGATCATCAGGATGCCGCGGTCGCTCTGGCCAAAATGCTCCTCGGAATGAACCGTCACCGGGCCCTGGCCGACCTGCGCCTCGTAGTCGCCGGGGAATTGCTGGTGCTCCCGCTCGGTCATGTCCCACCAGAACTTGCCGTTGAACTTCGAGCGCATGCGGCCGATGTCGCCCGCATTCTTGACGCGGCCGGCGACGTAGATCCGGAATGAGGTGTCGTCGATCGGCAGGGTCCAGCCGATCGATTCGACGCGGGCGAATTGCGCGACCCGCGGGTTGGGCACCACGCGCAGCGTGGGCAGGGCGGCTTCGGTGACGCGGTAAAACACCCGGCCGTCGTCCTGGTTGCGGATCGAGCGCACCGCGACGCCGCGCGGCGTCATCTCGAACTTCACCTCGGGCATCGAGGCCATCATGGTGGTGAACTGCGGCCCCGAGAACGAGCCGTGCAGCACCGGCACGTGGTAGGGATCGACCACGTTCTCGAAATGCTGCAGCCAGTTGCAGGGGATCACGGCAGGTCCCCCGCCGCCGATCGAGGAATCGTCGGCCTCGACGAACTCGCCGTCGTCCATGGTCTCCAGACACTCGTAGCGCGGCAGCACCGGTTGTTTCTCGGCCGGACCCATGTAGGCGAAGATCAGGCCGTAGCGCTCCTGCACCGGATACCAGGGCTGCCGGACCTTATCCTTGAACAGGCCGCCCTCGGGCTCGCAGGGCTGCTCGAGGCAACGGCCCTCGGTGTCGAATTTCCAGCCGTGATAGCAGCAGCGGATGCCGTCGTCCTCGACCTTGCCATAGTAAAGGGTCGTGCCGCGGTGGCAGCACCGGGCATGCAGCAGTCCGATCCGGTTATGCTTGTCGCGGAACAGGATCAGGTCCTCAGCCAGCGCACGGACTTTCCTGGGGATATCGGTGGCGTCGCCGGCGAGGCCGATCGGGTGCCAGTAGCGGCGGAGCAATTCGCCCATCGGCGTGCCGCGAACCACCGAGGTCAGCTCGGTTCGCCTCGCGGCCGGCTTCATGGCGTAGGCCGTGCCGAGGTCGCGGTCCCGCTCGGTAATGGTCATGTCGTTTCCTCCCGCCGCCGGACTGCTGCCAGCGATCGTCTGTCGTTGATAAAGTCAACGATAGATCGATGACAATGTCAACGATCTCGCTTAGCTTGGCAGCGGGCTGCTTTGTTGGCAGAGGTTAGCGATGACCGAGAAGCTGAAGACTGCGAAGGCTTTGCCGCCGGCGATCGCCGTCGACGCCGAGCTGGCGCCGATCACCGCGATGCTGTCGTCGCGGCTGATGGTGGTGGCCAATCTGCTCAAGCGCGGCGCCATCCTGCGCTACAAGCGGCTCGCCGGGCTGTCCTCGGTGGAGTTCGGCCTGGTGGCCTCGCTTGGCCGGCGACCGCCGATGAGCGTGGTGCGGCTGGCGGAAGCCGTCGGCATGGACAAGGGCCAGATCAGCCGGGCACTGGCCGAGCTCGTGGCGCGCAAGCTGGTCGCCAAGGCGATCAACCCGCGCGACAACCGGGAAACGCTGGTCTCCCTGACCAAGGCAGGCCTTGCCGCCCACGACGCAATTGTGGCCGGCGCGCAGGAGCGCAACCGGCGTTTGCTGGAACAGCTCGATCCCCAGGATCTTGAGGTCCTGCTTGGACATATTGACCGGCTGACCGCGACCGCCGCGGAAATGCTCGTCGACGAGAAAGAGCTGGGCTGATATGGCGGCGGGGCAGGGCACCGGATGGCCTGCGCGGCGTTGCCCCGTGAAGCAAGCGCATCCGCCTCACAAGGCCGCGAGCCCGCGGAGACGACGGTAAAAGCGTCAAAATAGCTTGTCTTGCGCCCTCTGTTGCGCTGCGCTAAAGCCTCAGAATAATTCCAATCAACGAATCTGCGGCACGTCCGAAACCGCAGCAAGAAGGCCATCGCCGATGACCGGCATCCTGCAGAATTATCTTCCACTTGTGGTCTTTGTCGGGGTCGCCAGCCTGATCGGCCTGGCGCTCCTGGTGGCGCCGTTCCTGGTCGCGTTCCAGCAGCCGGATCCGGAAAAGCTGTCCGCCTATGAATGCGGATTCAACGCTTTTGATGACGCCCGCATGAAGTTCGACGTCCGCTTCTATCTGGTGGCGATCCTCTTCATCATCTTCGACCTCGAAGTGGCGTTCCTGTTCCCGTGGGCGGTGGCGTTCGGCAAGCTCGGCGCAACCGGGTTCTGGTCGATGATGGTGTTCCTGGCCGTGCTGACGGTCGGGTTTGCGTATGAATGGAAGAAAGGCGCGCTCGAATGGGATTGAGCCCCACCGCCGCAACCTCGCAGCCTGCGATCGCGCAAGCTCCGAAGGGCATTCTCGATCCGTCGACCGGCAAGCCGGTCGGCGCCAATGACCCGTTTTTCCTCGAGGTCAATCACGAGCTGTCCGACAAGGGCTTCTTCGTCGCCGCGGCCGACGACCTCATCACCTGGGCCCGCACCGGCTCGCTGATGTGGATGACCTTCGGTCTTGCCTGCTGCGCGGTCGAGATGATGCAGGTCTCGATGCCGCGTTACGACGTCGAGCGCTTCGGCTTCGCGCCGCGCGCCTCGCCGCGGCAGTCCGACGTGATGATCGTTGCCGGCACGCTGACCAACAAGATGGCGCCGGCGCTGCGCAAGGTCTACGACCAGATGCCGGAGCCGCGCTACGTCATCTCGATGGGCTCCTGCGCCAACGGCGGCGGCTACTATCACTATTCCTATTCGGTGGTGCGCGGCTGCGATCGCATCGTGCCGATCGACATCTACGTGCCGGGCTGCCCGCCCACGGCGGAAGCTCTGCTCTACGGCGTCCTGCTGCTGCAGAAGAAGATCCGCCGTATCGGCACTATCGAACGCTAAGGTTTTACGTCATGGACGACGGCAAGCTCGACGCCCTTGGGCAGACGATCGTGAGCGCGCTTCCGGGCGCGGCCACCTCGCACTCGGTCGCGTTCAACCAGCTCACTATCGATGTCGAGATTGGCAGAATCGTGGAGGTCGTTACGTTTTTGCGTGACGATCCGAACTGCCGTTTCGTCAACATCACCGACGTCACCGCGGTGGATTATCCGTCGCGCGAAAAGCGCTTCGACGTCGTCTACCATCTGCTGTCGCCGACGCTGAACGCGCGGATCCGGCTGCGCGGGCAGGCCGATGAGACCACGCAGGTGCCGTCGATCATCGGCGTGTTCCCGGGCGCCGACTGGTTCGAGCGCGAGACCTACGACCTCTACGGCGTGATCTTCATCGGCCATCCCGACATGCGGCGGCTCTTGACCGATTACGGCTTCGACGGCCATCCGCTGCGCAAGGACTTTCCGCTCACCGGCTTCGTCGAGGTCCGCTACGACGACCAGGAGAAGCGGGTGCTGTACGAGCCGGTCCGGCTCAACCAGGAATTCCGCAAGTTCGATTTCCTCTCGCCCTGGGAAGGCGCTGACTATCCGCTGCCCGGCGACGAGAAGGCCAAGGCGGAGCCGAAGGCATGAACGAGCAACCGCAGAATCTTCGCAACTTCACCATCAATTTCGGGCCGCAGCATCCGGCGGCGCACGGCGTGCTGCGCCTAGTGCTGGAGCTCGACGGTGAAGTCGTCGAGCGTGTCGATCCGCACATCGGTCTCTTGCATCGCGGCACCGAAAAGCTGATCGAGCACAAGACCTATCTGCAGGCGATTCCCTATTTCGACCGGCTCGACTACGTCGCGCCGATGAACCAGGAGCATGCGTTCTGCCTCGCGGCCGAAAAACTGCTCGGCATCACGGTGCCGCGCCGCGGCCAGCTGATCCGCGTGCTCTATTGCGAGATCGGCCGCATCCTCTCGCATCTGCTCAACGTCACGACGCAGGCGATGGACGTCGGCGCGCTGACCCCGCCGCTGTGGGGCTTTGAAGAGCGCGAGAAGCTGATGGTGTTTTACGAGCGCGCCTCCGGCTCGCGCATGCACGCGGCGTTCTTCCGCGTCGGTGGCGTGCACCAGGACCTGCCGCCGAAGCTGATCGACGACATCGAGGCGTGGTGCGATCCGTTCCTCAAGGTGGTCGACGACCTCGACACGCTGCTCACCGGCAACCGCATCTTCAAGCAGCGCAACGTCGACATCGGCGTGGTGCCGCTGAAGGAAGCCTGGGAGTGGGGTTTTTCGGGCGTGATGGTGCGAGGCTCCGGCGCGGCCTGGGATCTGCGCAAGTCGCAGCCCTATGAGTGCTACGCCGAAATGGAGTTCGACATCCCGATCGGCAAGAACGGCGACTGCTTCGACCGCTACCTGATCCGCATGGAAGAGATGCGCCAGTCGGTGCGCATCATGAAACAGTGCATTCAGAAGCTCAAAGCGCCGGACGGGCAGGGCCCGGTCGTGGTCGAGGACAACAAGATCGCGCCGCCGCGCCGCGGCGAGATGAAGCGCTCGATGGAAGCGCTGATCCACCACTTCAAGCTCTACACCGAAGGCGTCCACGTGCCGGCCGGCGAGGTCTACGCCGCGGTCGAGGCGCCGAAGGGCGAGTTCGGCGTCTATCTCGTCGCCGACGGCACCAACAAGCCCTACAAGTGCAAGATCCGCGCGCCGGGTTTTGCTCACCTGCAGGCGATGGATCACATTTGCAAGGGCCATCTGCTGGCCGACGTTTCCGCCATCCTCGGCTCGCTGGACATCGTGTTCGGCGAGGTCGACCGGTGATGATGGCCGCATCCGCACCGCTGAATTGAGAGTTTGATCGATGTCCGTCCGCCGCCTTGCCCCGAAGGAATTGCAGCCCGCGAGCTTCACGTTCACCGACGAGAATCTCGCCTGGGCCAAGAAGGAGATCGCAAAGTATCCGCCGGGTCGTCAGGCCTCGGCCGCGATCGCGATCTTGTGGCGCGTGCAGGAGCAGCACGAGGGTTGGGTGTCGGAGGCGGCGATCCGCGCGGTCGCCGACCTGCTCGAGATGCCGCATATCCGCATGCTGGAGATCGCGACCTTCTATACGATGTTCCAGCTCTCGCCGGTCGGCAAGAAGGCGCATGTCCAGGTCTGCGGCACCACGCCATGCCGGCTGCGCGGCGCCGCCGATCTGATCGAGGTGTGCCAGCATCGCATCCATCACGATCCGTTCCAGCTGTCGAAGGACGGCAACTTCTCCTGGGAGGAGGTCGAGTGCCTGGGCGCCTGCGTGAACGCGCCGATGGTGCTGATCTGGAAGGACACCTATGAGGATCTGACCAAGGAAAGCTTTGGCAAGGTGCTGGACGGCTTTGCCGCCGGCAATCCGCCGAAGCCGGGTCCGCAGGTCGACCGTCAGTTCTCGGCTCCCGCCGGCGGGCCGACCACGCTGAAGGAGGTCACCTGATGCAAGGCTTTCAGGTCAGCGGGACGGGGACGGGCGTTGCGATGAAGAACTGGCGCAATGTCGCCCTGCACACCGCGCTGGCGGCCGGCTTCATGTTCCTGCTGCAGCGCTACGGCCTGAGCGCCACGCTGGAATCCAGCCTGTTGTGGGCCATCGTGTTCGGCGGCTGCGCCGCCGGGCTCGCTTATTCCCAAGCCAATCGGTGATGTTCGGAAAGTTTTGAGCATGCTCGACGACAAGGACCGCATCTTCAAGAACCTCTACGGCCTGCATGACTGGGGCCTCGAGGGCGCGCGCCGCAGGGGCGCCTGGGATGGCACCAAGGCGATCATCGACAAGGGCCGCGACTGGATCATCAACGAGATGAAGGCGTCCGGCCTGCGCGGCCGCGGCGGCGCGGGTTTCCCGACCGGCATGAAGTGGTCGTTCATGCCCAAGGAGTCCAAGGACGGCCGTCCGAGCTATCTCGTCGTCAACGCCGACGAGTCCGAGCCCGGCACCTGCAAGGACCGCGAGATCATGCGGCACGATCCGCATCTGCTGATCGAAGGCTGCCTGCTCGCGAGCTTCGCGATGGGCGCGCATGCCTGCTACATCTATGTCCGCGGCGAGTTCATTCGCGAGCGCGAACACCTGCAGGCCGCGATCGACCAGGCCTATGACGCGCGGCTGATCGGCAAGGACAACGTCAACGGCTGGCCGTTCGACCTCTACGTCGCCCACGGCGCCGGCGCCTATATCTGCGGCGAGGAGACCGCGCTGCTCGAGAGCCTCGAGGGCAAGAAGGGCCAGCCGCGGCTGAAGCCACCGTTCCCGGCCAATGTCGGCCTCTACGGCTGCCCGACCACCGTCAACAACGTCGAGTCGATCGCGGTCGCGCCCGACATCCTGCGCCGCGGCGCCGCCTGGTTCGCCGCGATCGGCCGGCCGAACAATGTCGGCACCAAGCTGTTCTGCGTCTCCGGCCATGTCGAGCGGCCCTGCAACGTCGAAGAGGCGATGGGGATTCCGTTCCGCGAGCTGATCGAGAAGCATTGCGGTGGCATCCGCGGCGGCTGGGACAATCTGAAGGCCGTGATCCCCGGCGGCTCGTCGGTGCGCATGGTGCCGGCCGAGCAGATCATCGACACGCCGATGGATTTCGACTCGCTCAGCAAGCTGCGCTCCGGCCTCGGCACCGCGGCCGTCATCGTGATGGACAAGTCGACCGACCTGATCCGGGCGATCGCCCGCATCTCCTATTTCTACAAGCATGAGAGCTGCGGTCAGTGCACGCCGTGCCGCGAGGGCACCGGCTGGATGTGGCGGGTGCTGACCCGCATGGCCGAGGGCCGCGCCCACAAGCGCGAGATCGACATGCTGCTGGAGGTCACCAAGCAGGTCGAGGGTCACACCATCTGCGCGCTCGGCGATGCCGCGGCCTGGCCGATCCAGGGCCTGATCGCGCATTTCCGTCACGAGATTGAAGAACGCATCGACCAGTATTCGCACAAGGCCGACCTCGACGATCAGGGCGTGCGCGATCCCATGCACATGGCGGCGGAGTAATGACGGCGATGGCGCAACAGGCCGCATGGTGGCAGAGATACGGGACGCTGGCGCAGATGGCGCACGCGACCGTGGCGCTGCTCGGCTTTGGCGCCGTCCTGCTGCAGATCAACGAGATCCGTTGGTCGAACCGCGCCTCCGCGGCGCGCACGGCGTATCTCGGCTACACCGATCTCGCCTTCAAGAACCCGAAATTCGCACAGCCCGATTACGAGGCCATCAAGGCCGGCAGCCGCGAAGAGCGGTCGCAATATGAGAGCTTCGTCTCGTATTTCCTCTATGCCTGCGAGGAGACCTTTGCCGCGTTTGCGGACAAGCGCGAATGGCAAGCATCCTGTGACTACGAGCTGAAACCGCATTTGGCGTTCCTCTGCGAGAAGAACCAGGCGCAGCCTGCGTATCTCGCGACCTACGGCGCCGAGACCCAGCAATGGGTGAAGACCTCACTGAAAACCGCCGGCGTCGCACCGCCCGACTGCAAGCTCGGAAAGACCTGAGACAGACATGAGCAAGATCATCATCGATGGCAAAGAGATCGATGTGCCGCCGGAATACACGCTGCTGCAGGCGTGCGAGGAGGCCGGCGCCGAGATTCCGCGCTTCTGCTATCACGAGCGGCTGTCGATCGCCGGCAATTGCCGGATGTGCCTCGTCGAAGTGAAGGGCGGCCCGAAGCCGGTCGCAAGCTGCGCCTGGGCCGTGCGCGACTGCCGCCCGGGTCCGAAGGGCGAGCCGCCGGAGATTTCGACCCGTTCGCCGATGGTCAAGAAGGCGCGCGAAGGCGTGATGGAGTTTTTGCTGATCAACCATCCGCTGGACTGCCCGATCTGCGACCAGGGCGGCGAATGCGACCTGCAGGACCAGGCGATGGGTTACGGCGTCGACACCAGCCGCTTCGCCGAGAACAAGCGCGCGGTCGAGGACAAGTATCTCGGCGCGCTGGTCAAGACCTCGATGAACCGCTGCATCCAGTGCACGCGCTGCGTCCGCTTCTCCGCCGAGGTCTGCGGCGCGCCGGAAATGGGCGCGACCGGACGCGGCGAGGACATGGAGATCACGACCTATCTGGAACAGGCGCTGAGCTCTGAGCTGCAGGGCAATTTGGTCGACATCTGCCCGGTCGGCGCGCTGACCTCGAAGCCCTACGCGTTCGCGGCGCGGCCCTGGGAGCTCGGCAAGACCCAGTCGGTCGACGTCATGGACGGCGTCGGATCGGCGATCCGCGTCGACACCCGCGGCCGCGAGGTGATGCGCATCCTGCCGCGCATCAACGAAGCGGTGAACGAGGAGTGGATTTCCGACAAAACCCGCCACGTCGTCGACGGCTTGCGCACCCAGCGCCTCGACCGGCCTTATGTGCGCCAGAACGGCCAGCTCCGCCCGACCTCGTGGCAAGAGGCTTTTGCCGCGATCGCCGCCAAGGCCGGCCGCACCGACGGCAAGCGGATCGGCGCCATCGCCGGCGATCTCGCGGCGGTCGAGGAGATGTACGCGCTCAAGGAGCTGCTGGCGAAGTTCGGCTCGGTCAATCTGGCGGTGCAGGGCGGCGACGCCTTCGACGCCAAGGCGGGTCGCGGCTCCTACATCTTCAACCCGACCATATCAGGCATCGACCAGGCCGATGCGCTCCTGATGATCGGCTCGCATCCGCGCAAGGAAGCCGCGGTGCTGAACGCGCGGATCCGCAAGCGCTGGCGCCATGGCGGGCTCAAGGTCGGCCTGATCGGCAGCAAGGCCGAGTTCACCTATCCGCACGACTATCTCGGCGCGGGCACCGAGACGCTGGCCGATCTCGCCGCCGGCAAGCATTCCTTCGCCGACGTGCTGAAGAACGCCAAAAACCCGATCATCCTGGTCGGCGCCGGCGCCTATACGCGGCATGACGGCGCGGCGGTGCTGGCGCAGGCCGCCAAGCTCGCGCTCGACGTCGGCGCGATCAAGGACGGCTGGAACGGCTTTGCCGTGCTGCAGGATACGGCTTCGCGCGCCGGCGCGCTCGATATCGGCTTCTCGCCGGCGGCCGGCGGCCTGACCACGGCGCAGATGACCACCTTCGGCACGCTCGACGTGCTGTTCCTGCTCGGCGCCGACGAGGTCACGGTGCCGGACGGCACCTTCGTGGTCTATATCGGCACCCATGGCGACCGCGGCGCGCATCGCGCCGACGTCATCCTGCCGGGCGCGGCCTACACCGAGAAGTCCGGCATCTATGTCAACACCGAAGGCCGGGCGCAGATCGCCAACCGCGCCGCGTTCCCGCCGGGCGAAGCCCGCGAGGATTGGGCGATCATCCGCGCGCTGTCGGATGTGCTCGGCAAGAAGCTGCCGTTCGACTCGCTGCAGGCGCTGCGCCAGGCGCTGTTCAAGGCCACTCCGCACCTGATGCGGCTCGACCAGATCGAGGCCGGCAAGGCCGACGACGTCAAGGCGCTGGCGGGCAAGGGCGGCACCGTCGACAAGGCGGCATTCAAGCCGACCGTCGAGGATTTCTATTTGACCAACCCGATCGCACGGGCCTCAGCCGTGATGGCGGAATGCTCGCGGCTGGCATCGGGCAAATTGCTGACGGCAGCGGAGTGAGCGTGACCTGATGGCTGATTTCTTCGCAAGCTCGTTCTGGACCGGCTTCCTCTGGCCGCTGATCATCATGGTCGCGGAGAGCCTGTTGCTGCTGGTCGTGCTGCTGATCGCGATCGCCTACATCCTGCTTGCCGACCGCAAGATCTGGGCGGCGGTGCAGATCCGCCGCGGCCCCAACGTGGTCGGCCCGTTCGGACTGCTGCAGTCGTTCGCCGACCTGTTGAAATTCGTGCTCAAGGAGCCGGTGATTCCCGACGGCTCCAACAAGGGCGTGTTCCTGCTGGCGCCGCTGGTCTCCTGCGTGCTGGCGCTGGCCGCCTGGGCCGTGATCCCGATGGATCTCGGCTGGGTGATCTCCGACATCAATGTCGGCGTGCTCTACATCTTTGCGATCTCGTCGCTGTCGATCTACGGCATCATCATGGCCGGCTGGTCGTCGAACTCGAAATATCCGTTCCTGGCGGCGCTGCGCTCGGCGGCGCAGATGGTGTCCTACGAGGTCTCGATCGGCTTCGTCATCATCACCGTGCTGCTGTGCGCCGGTTCGCTGAACCTGTCGGCGGTGGTGGAAGCGCAGAACAGCCGCGGGCTTGCGCACCTGATCGGCCTGCCGCAGCTCACCATCCTGAACTGGTATGTGTGGCCGCTGTTCCCGATGTTCGTGGTGTTCTACGTTTCGGCGCTGGCGGAGACCAACCGCCCGCCGTTCGACCTCGTCGAAGCGGAATCCGAGCTGGTCGCCGGCTTCATGACCGAATACGGCTCGACCCCGTATCTCTTGTTCATGCTCGGCGAGTATGTCGCGATCACCACGATGTGCGCGCTGGCGACGCTGCTGTTCCTCGGCGGCTGGCTGCCGCCGGTGAACCTGCCGCCGTTCACCTGGATCCCGGGCATCGTCTGGTTCGCGCTAAAGCTGTTCTTCATGTTCTTCATGTTCGCGATGGCGAAGGCGATCGTGCCGCGCTACCGCTACGATCAACTGATGCGGCTCGGCTGGAAGGTGTTCCTGCCGCTGTCGCTGGCAATGGTGGTGATTGTGGCCGGCGTGCTGCAGTTCGCCGGCATCGCGCCGAAGTGAGGCCGTCATGAGTGTCAACGTCAACGCAACTGCCCGCTCGCTTCTGCTTTCGGAATTCGTCTCGGCGTTCATGCTCGCCATGCGCTATTTCTTCAAGCCGAAGCCGACGCTGAACTATCCCTTCGAGAAGGGCCCGATCTCACCGCGCTTCCGCGGCGAGCACGCGCTGCGCCGTTATCCGAATGGCGAGGAGCGCTGCATCGCCTGCAAGCTGTGCGAGGCGATCTGCCCGGCGCAGGCGATCACCATCGAGGCCGGCCCGCGCCGCAACGACGGCACCCGCCGCACGGTGCGCTACGACATCGACATGGTGAAGTGCATCTATTGCGGCCTGTGCCAGGAGGCCTGCCCGGTCGACGCCATCGTCGAGGGGCCGAATTTCGAGTTCGCGACCGAGACCCGCGAGGAACTGTATTATGACAAGGCCAAGCTGCTCGCCAATGGCGACCGCTGGGAGCGCGATATTGCGAAGTCGATCGCGCTCGACGCGCCGTACCGGTGAGGTGAGGGCATGATCCTTCCGGCGCTGTTCTTCTATCTGTTTGCCGCGGTCTGCGTGGCCTCGGCGGTGATGGTGATTGTCTCGCGCAATCCCGTGCACTCCGTGCTGTTCCTGATCCTGGCCTTCGTCAACGCGGCCGGGCTGTTTATCCTGATGGGCGCCGAGTTCCTCGGGATGATGCTGATCGTGGTCTATGTCGGCGCGGTCGCGGTGCTGTTTCTGTTCGTGATCATGATGCTCGACGTCGACTTCGTCGAGCTGCGCGAGGGCTTCATCCAGTACCTGCCGATCGGCATCGTGATCGGCGGCATCTTCATGTTCGAGCTGCTGCTGGTGGTCGGCGCCTGGGTGATCAACCCACAGGTCACCAAGACGATCACGGCGGCGATCCCGACCAATGTCAGCAACACCGAGGCGCTCGGCCTCGTGCTGTACACCAAGTATATCCATTACTTCCAGCTCGCCGGCATGGTGCTGCTGGTCGCGATGATCGGCGCCATCGTGCTGACGCTGCGCCACAAGGCCAACGTCAAGCGCCAGAACATCAACGTGCAGAACGCGCGCACGCCCGACATGGCGATGGCGCTGCGCAAGGTGGCGTCGGGGCAGGGGCTTTCGGACGCCGATGCGGCGGAGTGGGTGAAATGACGATCGGGCTCGGGCACTATCTGGCGGTCGGCGCGATCCTGTTCACGCTCGGGATCCTCGGCATCTTCCTCAACCGCAAGAACATCATCGTCATCCTGATGTCGATCGAGCTGATCCTGCTCTCGGTCAACATCAACCTGGTGGCGTTCTCGACCTTCCTCGGCGACATCGTCGGCCAGGTGTTCGCGCTCTTGGTGCTGACTGTGGCGGCCGCCGAGGCCGCGATCGGCCTTGCCGTGCTGGTGGTGTATTTCCGCAACCGCGGTTCGATCGCGGTTGAAGACGTCAATCTGATGAAGGGCTAGCGCGCCGATGTACCAGGCAATCGTATTCCTGCCTCTGCTGGGCGCCATCCTCGCGGGGATCATCTCGCTGGTCGGCGCGCATGCGCGCAACCCGAGTGGCGACACCGTCGATCACCACGACGATGCGCATGGCGACGCCCATGCTCATGCGTCGGCGGCGCATGACGATCACGCGCACGACGACCATGGCCACGACGACCACCACGTCGCCGAGCCGCCGGCCGCGGGCTCGCGGGCGGCCGAGCTGATCACCACCGGCCTATTGTTCGTTTCCGCGGCGCTGTCCTGGTTTGCCCTGGTCAATGTCGGCTATTTGCACGAGGAGGTGCGGCACGTCGTGCTGCTGCCGTGGATCACCTCGGGCGAGCTGCAGGTTAGCTGGGGGCTGCGGATCGACACGCTGACCGCGGTGATGCTGGTCGTGGTCAACACGGTCTCCGCGCTGGTCCACCTCTACTCCATCGGCTACATGGACGAGGACCCGTACCGGCCGCGCTTCTTCGGCTATCTCTCGCTGTTCACCTTCGCGATGCTGATGCTGGTGACCGCCGACAACCTCGTGCAGCTGTTCTTCGGCTGGGAGGGCGTCGGTCTCGCAAGCTATCTGCTGATCGGCTTCTGGTACCAGAAGCCGTCGGCGAACGCCGCGGCGATCAAGGCCTTCGTGGTCAACCGGGTCGGCGATTTCGGCTTCCTGCTCGGCATCTTCGCGGTCTTCATGCTGGTCGGCTCGGTCGACCTCGAGACCATCTTCCACGCCGCGCCCGGGTTGACCGGCAAGACCATCGACTTCTTCGGCTGGCACGCCGACGCCCTGACCCTGACCTGCATCTTCCTGTTCATGGGCGCGATGGGCAAGTCGGCGCAGTTCCTGCTGCACACCTGGCTGCCGGACGCGATGGAGGGCCCGACCCCGGTGTCGGCGCTGATCCACGCCGCGACCATGGTCACCGCCGGCGTCTTCATGGTGGCGCGGCTGTCGCCGCTGTTCGAACTGGCGCCGACCGCGCAGGCCGTCGTGATGTTCTTCGGCGCCACCACGGCGTTCTTCGCCGCCACCATCGGCCTCGTCCAGAACGACATCAAGCGCATCGTTGCTTACTCGACCTGCTCGCAACTCGGCTACATGTTCGTGGCGATGGGCGCGGGCGCCTATTCGGTCGGCATGTTCCACCTGTTCACCCACGCCTTCTTCAAGGCGCTGCTGTTCCTGGGCTCCGGCTCGGTGATCTACGCGATGCACCACGAGCAGGACATCCGCAACATGGGCGGCCTCCGGCACCGGATCCCGTACACGTTTTACGTGATGTGCATCGGCACCCTGGCGCTGACCGGTTTTCCGGTGTTCGCCGGCTTCTATTCGAAGGACGCCATCATCGAGGCGGCCTATGCGGCGCACAACCCGTTCGCGATCTACGCCTATCTGCTGACGGTCATGGCCGCCGGCCTTACCTCGTTCTATTCGTGGCGCCTGATCTTCAAGACCTTCTGCGGCGAGCCGCACGACCAGAAGCACTACGAGGCGGCGCATGAGGCTCCGCTGTGGATGCTGGTCCCGATCGGCGTGCTCGCCGTGGGCTCGTTCGCCGCCGGCTTCCTGTTCAAGGAGGTGTTCGCCACCCCGCACGGCGTCGAGGAGTTCTTCCGCCACTCCGTGACGATGAACCCGCACATCCTCGAGGACATGGAGCATATGCCGGCGCTGCTTGGCTATCTGCCGACCGTGATGATGCTGCTTGGCCTGTTCGTCGCCTACATCTTCTACATCACCAGGCCTTACCTGCCGGTCGAGCTCGCGCAACAGCAGCCGATGCTGTACCAGTTCCTGCTCAACAAATGGTACTTCGACGAGCTGTACGAGCTGATCTTCGTGCGACCTGCGAAGTGGATCGGCTACCAGCTCTGGAAGAAGGGCGACGGCTTCGTCATCGACGGTTTTGGGCCGGACGGCGTCTCGGCCCGCGTGCTCGACGTCACCCGCAACGTCGTCAAACTGCAGACCGGCTACCTCTATCACTACGCCTTCGCGATGCTGATCGGGGCCGCCGGATTGATCACCTGGTTCATGTTCGGCTTGGGAGGCCAGTAAAGCGATGACCTGGCCAATCCTATCGGTCACGACCTTTCTGCCGGCGGTCGGCGCGATCCTGGTCTATCTGCTCGCGAGGGGCGGCGACGCGACCGCTGACCGCACCGCGCGCTGGATCGCGCTGTGGACCACGCTGATCACCTTCGTGATCTCCCTGATCCTGGTCGCGCGGTTCGATCCGGCACAGTCCGACTTCCAGTTCGTCGAGAAGGCGTCCTGGCTCGCCACCGGCATCACCTACCACATGGGCATCGACGGCATCTCGCTGCCGCTGATCATCCTGACCACCGCGATCATGCCGCTCTGCATCATCGCGAGCTGGAACGCGATCACCACCAGGGTCAGCGAATACATGATGGCGTTCCTGATCCTGGAAACGCTGATGGTCGGCACCTTCTCGGCGCTCGACCTCGTACTGTTCTATTTGTTCTTCGAGGGCGGCCTGATCCCGATGTTCCTGATCATCGGCGTCTGGGGCGGTCCGCGCCGGGTCTATGCCTCGTTCAAGTTCTTCCTCTACACGCTGCTCGGCTCGGTGCTGATGCTGCTTGCCATCATGGCGCTGTACTGGAACGCCGGCACCACCGACATCCCGACGTTGATGCACACCGCGGTGCCGCGCGGCCTGCAGACCTGGGCCTGGCTCGCCTTCTTCGCCTCGTTCGCGGTGAAGATGCCGATGTGGCCGGTGCACACCTGGCTGCCGGACGCCCACGTCGAGGCGCCGACCGCCGGCTCGGTGATCCTGGCGGCGATCCTGCTGAAGATGGGCGGCTACGGCTTCCTGCGCTTCTCGCTGCCGATGTTCCCGCTGGCCTCGCACGACTTCGCGCCGTTCGTGTTCACGCTCTCGGTCATCGCCATCATCTACACCTCGCTGGTGGCGCTGATGCAGGAGGACATGAAGAAGCTGATCGCGTACTCCTCGGTCGCGCATATGGGCTTCGTCACCATGGGCATCTTCGCGGTGACGACGCAGGGCGTCGCCGGCGGCATGTTCCAGATGATCTCGCACGGCATCGTCTCCGGCGCGCTGTTCCTCTGCGTCGGCGTGGTCTACGACCGCATGCACACCCGCGAGATCGCGGCCTATGGCGGCCTGGTCAACCGGATGCCGCTCTATGCGCTGACCTTCATGGTGTTCACCATGGCCAATGTCGGCCTGCCGGGCACCTCCGGCTTCATCGGCGAGTTCATGACGCTGCTCGGCACCTTCAAGGTGTCGCTGCCGACGGTGGTGCTCGCCACCACGGGCGTGATCCTGTCGGCGGGCTACGCGCTCTGGCTCTACCGCAAGATCGTGTTCGGGGCGCTGGTCAAGCCGGCGCTGACGAGCATGAAGGATCTCACCTTGCGCGAATGCGTGACGTTGTTTCCGCTGATCGCGCTGACCATCCTGTTCGGCGTCTATCCGAAGCCGGTGCTCGACATGTCGGCGGCCTCGGTGCAGCAGCTCGTCAATAATTACAATACCGCCGTGACGGCCGTGAAGGCCGCTGCGCTGGTCGTTCAATAAGGCCCGGGTCCATGAGCTTTTCCAGTGCAGGTTATCAGTTGCAGCCGGTGCTGCCCGAGCTGGTGCTCGCGGTCGGCGCCATGGTGCTGTTGATGATCGGGGCCTATCGCGGGCAGGGCACGACGCGGCTCGTCACCGCGCTTGCGGTGTGTCTGTTGGTGCTGACCGGCGTGCTCGAGCTGTGGCTGCCGGGCGGCAAGCTCGTCACCTTCGGCGGCAGCTTCATCGTCGACGATTTCGCCCGCTTCCTGAAGATCCTGGCGCTGATCGGCTCGGCCGCGACCTTGATCCTGGCGACCGAGTTCCTCTCCGTTCCGTCGCAACGGACCTTCGAGTTCTCGATCCTGGTGCTGCTGTCGACGCTCGGCATGATGGTGCTGATCTCGGCCGGCGATCTGATCGCGCTCTATCTCGGCCTCGAGCTGATGAGCCTTGCGCTCTACGTCGTCGCCGCGAGCCAGCGCGACAACGCCAAGTCCAGCGAGGCCGGCCTGAAATATTTCGTGCTCGGTGCGCTGTCGTCCGGCATGCTGCTGTACGGCGCCTCGCTGATCTACGGCTTCACCGGCACGGTGAGCTTCGCCGGCATCGCCGCGGCGGCGACCAAGGGCAGCGTCGGCATCGTGTTCGGCCTGGTGTTCCTGCTCGCCGGCCTCTGCTTCAAGGTCTCGGCGGTGCCGTTCCACATGTGGACGCCCGACGTCTATGAAGGCGCGCCGACCCCGGTCACCGCGTTCTTCGCCTCGGCGCCGAAGGTCGCCGCGCTCGCAGTGTTCACCCGCGCGACGCTGACCGCATTCCCCGGCATCGTCACCGAGTGGCAGCAGATCCTGGTGTTCGTGTCGATCGCCTCGATGGCGCTGGGCTCATTCGCGGCGATCGGCCAGACCAACATCAAGCGGCTGATGGCCTACTCCTCGATCGGCCATATGGGCTTTGCGCTGGTCGGCCTTGCCTCCGGCACGGTCGAGGGCGCCCAGGGCGTGCTGATCTACATCGCGATCTATGTCGCGATGACGCTCGGCTCCTTCGCCATCATCCTGGCGATGAAGCGCAACGGCCAGGCGGTGGAGCAGATCAGCGATTTCGCCGGCCTGTCGCGCACCAACCCGCTGCTTGCCTTCTTCTTCGCGATGATCCTGTTCTCGCTCGCAGGCATCCCGCCGCTCGCCGGCTTCTTCGCCAAGTGGTACGTGTTCGTCGCGGCGATCAAGGCCAACCTGTTCACGCTCGCGGTGATCGGCGTGCTGACCAGCGTGGTGGGCGCGTTCTACTATCTGTCGATCGTCAAGGTGATGTATTTCGACCAACCGCTCGGCAAGCTGGATCCGATGCGCCTCGAGTTGCGCACCGTGCTGGCGGTCGCCGGCATCTTCAACGTGTTCTTCTTCGCCTATCCGGGCCCGCTGGTCAGCGTGGCCACGGCGGCGGCGAAGTCGCTGTTCTGACCCCACGGCAAGACCACTGGCTTTCGGGGCAGATCATGCGCAGAATGCCAGCATGACGTTCGCGCTCGGTCCCCGGGCCATATCGGCCGGCTGCAAGCTCGCCGCCTTCGACCAGCTCGGCTCGACCAACGTCGAGGCGATGTTGCGCGCGCGTGGCGGCGAGGGCGGCCCGATCTGGTTCGTGACGGCGGAGCAGACCGCGGGGCGCGGCCGGCGGCAGCGGGCCTGGATCGCGCCGCGCGGGAATCTCGCCTGCAGCATCCTCGAGGTGATGGACGTCCAGCCCGCGGTCGCGGCAACGCTCGGCTTTGCCGCCGGGCTGGCGCTCGAAGCCGCGCTGCAAAAGGTCAGCGTCGAGGCGGCGCTGCGGCTCGGGCCGCAGGGGCCGCGCTACGCCCTGAAATGGCCCAACGACGTGCTGGCCAACGGCAAGAAACTCTCGGGCATCCTGCTGGAGGCCGAGGCCATCGCCGGCCGGCTCGCCGTCGTGGTCGGCATCGGCACCAACGTCGTGGCCGCGCCCGAGGGCACGCCGACACCCGCGGTGTCGCTGTCGGCGCTGGGGGTGCAGATCGCCGCCGAGGAGCTGTTTGCCGCGCTGTCGGACGCCTGGGTCGATTTCCGCGGCATCTGGGACAACGGCCGCGGTTTTGCCGAGATCCGAAGGCTGTGGCTGGCGCGCGCCGCCGGCCTCGGCGAGCAGGTCGCGATCCGGACCGGCACCGCGACGCTTGAAGGCACCTTCGATACCATCGACGACACCGGCTGCCTGATCGTGCGGGCCGCCGACGGCCGCCGCATGCCGGTCACCGCCGGCGAGGTCTATTTTGGCGACGCAGCCTCGGCGAGGGCAACCTGATGGCGCGGCCGGACGAACTGACCTTCGCGCCGCTCGGCGGCGTCGGCGAGATCGGCATGAACCTGTCGATCTACGGGCTCGGCAACCGCCACCAGCGCTCGTTCCTCGCGGTCGATCTCGGCGTCTCCTTCGGCGACGAGGAGCATTTGCCCGGCATCGATCTGATCATGCCGGACATCCGCTTCCTCGAGAAGGAGCGCAACAATCTGATGGGCCTGGTGCTGACGCACGCCCATGAGGACCATTTCGGTGCCATCATCGATCTCTGGCCGAAACTCGGCTGCAAGATCTACGCGACCCAATTCAGCGCCGCGCTGTTCGAGGCCAAATGCGCCGCCGAGCGCAATCCGCCAAAGATCCCGGTCACCGTGATCCCGTCCGGCGGCCGGGTCGACATCGGCCCGTTCAATGTCGAGTTCATTCCGGTGGCGCATTCGATTCCGGAATCCCATGCGCTGGCGATCAGGACCGATGTCGGCACCGTCTTGCACACCGGCGACTGGAAGATCGACCCGACGCCGATCATCGGCCCGCCGACCGACGAGCGGCGGCTGCGCGAGCTCGGCGACGAGGGCGTGCTGGCGCTGATCGGCGATTCCACCAATGCCGTGCGCGACGGCCGTTCGCCCTCGGAGACCGAGGTGGCCGCCACCATCAAGAAGCTGGTGATGGCGGCCAAGGGCCGCGTCGCCGTTACCACCTTCGCGTCCAACGTCGCCCGCGTCAGGGCGGTGGCGGACGCCGCCAACGCCGCCGATCGCGAGGTCGTCGTGGTCGGCCGCGCCATGGAGCGCGTGGTGCAGGTGGCGCGCGAATGCGGCTATCTCGACAGCTCGCACAAGTTCCGCAGCATCGACGTCTACGGCCATTTCCCGGCCGACAAGGTCCTGGCGCTGTGTACCGGCAGCCAGGGCGAACCCCGTGCGGCGCTGGCGCGGATCGCCAATGACGACCATCCGCAGGTCACCCTGAACAAGGGCGACACCGTGATCTTCTCCTCCCGCACCATTCCCGGCAATGAGAAGGCGGTCGGCAGCATCATCAACAATCTGGTGATGCAGGGCGTGGAGATCATCACCGACCGCGAGCATCTGGTGCACGTCTCCGGCCATCCGCGCCGCGACGAGCTGCGCGACATGATCTCCTGGGTGCGGCCGCAGCTTTTGATCCCCGTCCACGGCGAGGCGCTGCACCTCGCCGAGCACGCCAGGCTGGCGCGCCACGCCGGCGTGCCGAACGTGCTGACCTGCCGCAACGGCGACCTGGTCAAGCTCGGCCCCGGCGAGCCCGGCATTATCGGCGAGGTCCCGGCCGGCCGGCTCTACAAGGACGGAACCATCCTGGAAGATTCCAAGTCGCGCGCGGTGGTGGAGCGGCGGCGGATGGCCTTTGCCGGCTGCGCCTTCGTCGCCGTCGCCATGACCGAGCAGGGCGAGCTGGCCGACGATCCCGAGGTTGATCTCGCCGGCATGCCGGAGAACAATGCCGCGGGCGAGCTGCTCGACGACATCGTGTTCGATGTGGTGGTATCGACCATCGAGGGCCTGCCGAAGCCGCGGCGGCGCGATCCGGACGCGCTGGCGGAATCGGTGCGCCGTGCGGTGCGGGCGGTGATCAACGAGCACTGGGGCAAGAAGCCGATCTGCTTCGTGCATGTGCTGACGGTCTGACGCCGCGGCGACGGTGGTTTACCTCTCCCTTGGGAGAGATCGGCGCGAAGCGCCGGGTGAGGGATTACGGTCTCTCATAGGGCTGCGGCCCCTCACCCGATTTGCTGCGCAAATCGACCTCTCCCCGTCGGGGAGAGGTGAAGCGAATAAGGGAGAGGAACATGCTGGGCCGGCTCAATCACGTCGCGATCGCGGTCAAGGATGCCAAGAGCGCCGCGAAGATCTACGGCACCGCGTTCAACGCCGAGATTTCCGACGCCGTGCCGCTGCCGGAGCATGGCGTCATCACCGTGTTCGTGACCCTGCCGAACACCAAGATCGAGTTCATCGAGCCGCTCGGCGAGGCCTCGCCGATCGCAAAGTTCGTCGAGCGCAATGCCGACGGCGGCATTCATCACATCTGCTACGATGTGCCCGACATCATCGCCGCGCGCGACCGCCTGATCGCCGACGGCGCGCGGGTGCTCGGCGACGGCCAGCCGAAGATCGGCGCCCACGGCAAGCCGGTGCTGTTCTTCCATCCGAAGGATTTTTCGGGCGCGCTGGTCGAGATCGAGCAGGCCTGAGGCCGATGACCGCGTACCAGATCTCCACCGGGCTCGCGATCTACTTCGTGCTTTGGTGGCTCACGCTGTTCCTGACGCTGCCGTTCGGGGTGCGCAGCCAGCACGAGGACGGCGTCGGCGCGCCCGGCACCGACCCCGGCGCGCCCGTGCTGGCGCGGATGGGCCGCAAGCTGCTCTGGACCACGATCATCTCGGCCATCATCTTCGCGATCGGGATGTGGGCCTATTACGCCGGCTATCTTTCGATCGAGCGGCTGTCGAAACTGATGGGGATGCCGTTCTAGCACCGAGCTCCGCTTCACCTCGCCCCGCTTGCGGGAGAGGCATAGGCCGCCTTCGGCGGCCATTCTCAAGAACGCCGAGGCAGAGCCTCGGCTGTGACGTATCGTCAGATGCGTTCCGGGTGAGGGGGAGTCTCCGCGAGTCTGTCTGCCACCGAATATGCGGAAGCGGCCCCTCACCCCAACCCTCTCCCTGTAAGAACGGGGCGAGGGAGCACATTCTCCGTCGCGGGGGCATTTGATCTAGTCTTCGCGCACCTTTACAATTCGATACTGGTCTTGGGGGAGAGGAATGAATTTCCAGCGGATCGCGATCGTTCTGTTCGTGCTGCTCGCCGCCGGCCTTGCCGGATCGTTCTATTTCTCCTGGAAGACGCTGACGCGGCTGCGCACCGTGCAGGCTTTTGTCGAGAGCTCGGTGTTTGCCGACGCGGTCGCGGCCTGTGAACGGGCGCAGAGCACGACGCCGTTCAAGTGGAACGGCGGCCAGCGCACCGCGGTGATCGGACTGCATTCGGTCAAGGTCGACAAGAGCGCCGTCAGCGCGAGCTACACGCTGTTCGCCGACAGCGTCTATTGCGACTATGATCCGATCAGGAAGAAGGCCGATATCGGTTCGAACTTCCTGGAACGGGAGTGAGGATCAACCTCACCCCGAGGCATCCAACTGTCATTGCGAGCGAAGCGAAGCAATCCATTTCACCACCTCCGCGGACGGATGGGTTGCTTCGCTTCGCTCGCAATGACGACGGAACATGGGGAGGAGTCGCATGAAGAGCCCATATCGGATCCTGCGGGAGGCCGATCTGCGGGACTATCTCGCCGGGCATCCTGCCATCGTCACCCAGCTCGGCGGCGATCCCGCCGACTGGTCGATCAGCGAGGTCGGCGACGGCAATCTCAACCTCGTTTTCATCGTCAAGGGCAGGAGCGGCGGCGTAGCCGTGAAGCAGGCGCTGCCCTATGTGCGGCTGGTCGGCGAGAGCTGGCCGCTGCCGCTGTCGCGCGCCCATTACGAGCACATGGCGCTGGTGCATCAGGCGCGATTGGCGCCGGAGCTGGTGCCGGCGGTGCTGCATCATGACGGCCCGCTGGCGCTGACTGCGATGCAGCTGCTCGAGCCGCACATTATCATGCGCAAGGGACTGATCGGCGCGACCAGCTATCCGCGCTTCGTCAATGACATCTCGACCTTCCTGGCGCGGACGCTGTTCTTCTCCTCCGACCTCGCGCTGACGGCGGCGGAGCGGAAAGAGGGCATCGCGGCCTTCGCCGGCAACCACGCGCTCTGCAAGATCACCGAGGACCTAATCTTCACCGATCCCTACCGGATCGCCGAGCAGAACCGCTGGACCGCGCCATATCTCGACGCCACCGCCGCTGCATTCCGCGATGACCTCGACCTGCATGTTGCCATCTCGCGGCTGAAGCTGAAATTCATGGCGAGCCCGGAAGCGCTGATTCACGGCGACCTGCACACCGGCTCGATCATGGTCACCGACAGCGAGACCAGGGTGATCGATCCCGAATTCGCCTTCTACGGCCCGATGGGTTTTGATATCGGCGCCGTCATCGGCAATTTGCTGATGGCCTATCTGGCCTCCGCAGGGCACGAACGCACGCCGGGCGAGCGGGCCGCATTCGAGGCCTGGCTGCTGGACGTGGTCGAAGGCGTCTGGACCGAGTTCGCCCGGAAATTTTTGGCGCTGTGGCGCAGTGAGGCAAGCGGCGACGGCTATCCGGCGTCGTTGTTCACGGGCGAGGCGGGCGCTGCCCGGCTCGAGGCCGAGCGGCAGGCCTACATGGCGCGCCTGTTCCAGGACACGGTCGGCTTCGCCGCCGCCAAGACCATCCGCCGCATCCTCGGCCTCGCGCACAACATCGACTTCGAGTGGATCACCGACGAGAAGCAGCGCGCGATCTGCGAGGCGCGCGCCCTCAAGCTGGCGCGCAGCCTGATGCTGGAGGCCCCGTCGTTCACCACGATCGCCACCGTCACCTACGCCGCTCGCGAACTGCGCCGCTGGCAGCCGCACTTCGCGAGGTAGGGAACGTAGTCGTAGGGGGCAAAGCGCGGCGTTTGACATGTGAACCACCCGCTCCGTCATCCTGAGGTGCGAGCCTTGCGGCGCGCTTGCGCCGCTGGGCGAGCCTCGAAGGATGAATCGGCCCGGCTGGTGGCCGTCGATCCTTCGAGGCTCGCCGAAGAGGCTCGCACCTCAGGATGACGGGTTAATTTGCTCAACTTACTCGGTGTCATCACCCGCGCATGCGGGTGATCCAGTATTCCAGAGGCGGTGGTGAATGAACCGAGAGGCCGCGGCGTACTGGATCGCCCGTCAAGCCGGGCGACGACAGCGGTGGGTGAGGACAAAGCTTCACACCTTCTCAGGATGACGGGTCCAACAATGCCCCCTTGATCAGCTCAATCCGCCGCCTGTTCGCGCAGCCGTTGGGCGTAGACGTTGATGATCAGCGCCGCGAGCAGGATCAGGCCGCGGATCAGGATTTTCAAAAAGCTGTCGATGTTGACGTGGTCGAGGCCGTTGTTGAGCACGCCGAGCACGAACAGGCCGACGATGGTGTTGCCGATGCCGCCGCGGCCGCCGAACAGGCTGGTGCCGCCGACCACCACGGCCGCAATGGAATCCAAGAGATAGGTGTCGAACTCGTTCTGCTGCGCGCTGCCGAAATGCGCGACGCCGAGCATGCCGCCGATGCCGGAGCACACCGCCGAGATCACCATCACGGCGCCGAGGATCAGCTTGACGTTGAGGCCGGCAAATTCGGCGGCCTCGCGGTTGCCGCCGACCATGTAGACGTAGCGGCCGAACCGCGTGTAGGTCAGCACCAGATGGCCGCCGAGCAGCATCACGGCGGCGACGATCACGATCCAGGGGATGCCACTGACCGAGCCGGAGCCGAGCGTCGTGATCAGCGGCGGTACCTTGTAGGCGATCTGGCCGCGCACCAGGAGTGCGGAGACGCCGGCGGCGATCTGCATCATCGCCAGCGTCATGATGAAGGAGGGGATGCCGATCACGGTCAGCCCCAGCGCGTTGACGAGGCCGAGCAGGGCGCACAGCGCCAGCGCCAGCAGGATCGCGGCCCAGCCCGGCATCGGGACATTGGCGATGTTAACGTAGGATTCCTGCAGCGTGAAATACGCCACCGCGATGCCGGTGACGTTGGCGATGCTGGCAATCGAAAGATCGATCTCGGCGCACAGGATCACGAAGGTGAGGCCGACGGCGATGATGCCGGTGACCGACACCTGGGTCAAAATGTTGCCGACATTGTCGAGCGTCGCGAAGGAGGGGCTCGCGATCGCGAAGAAGCCGCTGAGCAGGATCAGCGTCAGGAACGGCGCGATGTTGCGCATCTGCGAGCGCAGGAACGGCGCCAGCCCGCGCGGCCGCTGATGTTCCGCCGGCCTCGTCGCGCTGTCACTGCTCGCCATTACGTCTCTCCATCAGGCCCGATGCGCAGGTCATCGGGCCTTGTTCGCTTGTTTGCGCATGATCTCTTCGGAAAACCGCTTCGCACTTTTCCGGATCATGCTCTAAGCCGCCTCCAGCAGGCGGTCCTTGCTGACCGCCTCGCCGGCAAATTCACGCACCACCGCGCCGCGCTTCAGCACCAGGATCCGGTCGGCCAGCGACAGCACCGTCTCCGGCTCGGTCGACAGCACGATGATCGCGAGCCCTCTGGCGCGGAGATCGCGGACGATGTTGATGACGTCGTTCTTGGCCCCGACGTCCATGCCGCGGGTCGGCTCGCACAGCACCAACAGGCGCGGCGGATAGGTCAGCCATTTCGCCAGCGCCACCTTCTGCTGGTTGCCGCCGGAGAGCATACCGAGGTCGAGCCCGACCACCGGCGGCCTGATCTGCAGCTGCTCGACCTGGCGTTTGGCAATCGCGCGCTCGGTCATCGGCTTCAGCAGCAGGGCGGAGATCCGCTCCAGAACGCTGATCGAGATGTTCTTGTAGACCGGCTCCTGGTGGAACAGCATCGCGCGCCGGCTCTCGGGCACCAGCGCGATGCCGGCGCGCCGCGCGGCCGCGGTGCTGCGAAATGTCTTCGCGGCGCCGTCGACCGCGAGCGTGCCGCCGTCGGGCTTCAGCTTGCCGAACAGGATGCGCGACAGCTCGAGCTGCCCGCAGCCCATGAAGCCGTAGACGCCGAGCACCTCGCCGGCGCGTGCCTCGAACGAGACGTCCTGCAGGCTGCGGCCGAGCGAGAGCTGATCGGCCTTCAGCACCACCGCGCCGCCGTTCGGCGCCGGCAACATCAGGTCGTCGGTGTAGCTGTGCTCCAGCGCCTCGCCGCCGCGGCCGATCATGGCCTCGATCAGCGCGCCCTTGCTGGTGGCGCTGGAGGCGGTCTCGGCGACTTTGCGGCCGTTGCGGAACACGGTGACCACATCGGAGACGCGCAGGATATCTTCGATGAAATGCGAGATGAAGACGATGCTGGTGCCCTCGTCCCGCAGCCTGCGCAGCGTCGTGAACAGGCGCTCGACCTCCGGCGGGGACAGCGCGGAGGTCGGCTCGTCCAGGATGATGATGCGGGCGCCGGAGAACAGCACTCGCGCGATCTCGATCAGCTGCTGCAGGCCGATCGGCAGGTCGCCGAGCCGCGTCGTCGGGTCGACGTCGATGCCAAACCGGGACAACTGCTCGCCGGCCTCGCGCGCCATCCGCCGCCATTGCACGAGGCCAAGGCGATTGGTCGGCTGGTTGCCGAGGAACACATTCTCGGCCACCGACAGATCAGGCGCGACGCTGAGCTCCTGATGCACCATGCCGATCCCGGCGGCATGGGCGTCGCGGGTCGAGCGGAAGCGGGTTTCCTTGCCGTCCAGCATGAAGCGGCCGGAGAATTCCGGGTGCACGCCGGCGATGATCTTCATCAGCGTGCTTTTCCCCGCGCCGTTCTCGCCGACGAGACCGTGGATCTCGCCGGCGCGCAGCGCGAAGTCGACGCCACGAAGAGCTTCGACACCGCCGAAGGCCTTCGTGATCTCCTTCAATTCGAGGATCGGGGAGCGTCCTTGCTGCATGAGGACCGCTCAGATCAGGAAGTGATCCTCCATCCACTGCATGCCCGGCGCGTTGGCCTTGGTCACGACCGGACCGTCGGTGATGACGTGCTTGGGGATGCCCTGTCCGCTCTTCTCGCCGCCGGCCACCGCGGCGACGCCCGCGACGATCGCACCGCCATGGATGCGGCAGGACGGATTGCGCACGGTTGCGAACATGCGGCCTTCCGCGACGGCCTGGATTGCCGGCGGCATGGCGTCGACGCCGCCGATCAGGATGTTGGTGCGGTTGCGCGCCTTCATGATGTTGTAGGCGGCGAGCGCCATGTCGTCATTGTGGAAGAACGCCGCGTCGATCTGCGGATATTTTGTCAGATAGGTTTCCCAGAGCCGGGCGGTCTTGGAGACGTCCCAGTCGGCGGGCTGGGTATCCAGCACCTCGATGTTCGGGAACTGTTTTACCACGCTGTTGAAACCCTTGGCGCGGCCCTGCGCGCCGGTGTGGCCGAGCGCACCCTGGGTCATGATGATCTTGCCCTTGCCGCCCATCGCGTTGCACAGCGCCTGCGTCACCGAAGCGCCCATGAACTCGTTGTCGGGTGCGAGGAACGAGTGGACGTTGATCTGATCGAGCGGCGCGATCAGCGTGTCCATGTCGATCACCGGCGTGCCGGCGTCGATCATCTTTTGCACCGGCTGGGTGAGGGTGCCGATGCCGAACGCCTGGATCGCGACGAAGTCCCACTTCTGCGACGCCATGTTGTCGATCGCGGCGCGCTGCTTGACGGCGTCGAGCTGACCGTCGAACCAGGTGACCTCGACGTTGAACAGCTTGCCCCAGAACTCGGCGGCCTGCTTGCCCTGCGCGCACCAGGTCGCCTGCAGTCCGGCGTTGGAGAAGGCGGCCTTGAGCGGCTTTTCCGAGCGGCCCATTTCGGCGGCGAGCGCCGGGCCCATGGCGCCGAACATCGCTGCGGCGGCGCCGCCGGCTGCCGCGATTTGCAGAAGGTCGCGCCTCGTCGTCGACGATTTGTCCATCCCTGGCATGGTTGTTTGCTCCCTCTTCATTTTTTGACCGACGGCGTCAGTTGCACGCGCCGCGGATCATGGGAGTGTGTCACAATCGGAACGGCGACGCTACGGTGTCTCACCGGCAAGATGCTTCTGCTGCAGCACGACAGCATCGATGTCGCGCAACAGCTTGTGCCACGCAGCATCGATCTCGTCGGACCATTGCGCACCGAGCATCTCGCGCAGTTCGTCGGCAATCACGGCAAAGAACGCGACGAACAAATCGCGTGGCGTGCCGTATGCATCGTGCGACGACACCTCGCATTCGATCATGCGGAAATGTCCGCGGCGTTCGCCGGCGAAGTCAATGATGGCCTCGATGGTCAGCGACAACATCGAACCTTTCACCGATTCGCTGCCTTCGCTGCGAAACATCGCCTGTGCTTCGGGATGCTCGCGGAACAGACGCCGATAGACCTGCGGCGTCAGGTCATCGCAGCGCGCGGCGGCGAGTTCAAAACTGTGTTCGATAGGATTCGGCGATGACGTCATGGCGGATTGCGATCATCACACAAAAAAAGAGCAGGGCTGAAAGCCCTGCTCCAAAAATTGTGTCGACCCTATTTGCCCCAAAAATGAGATTTGATCTTGATTATTGGGGTGACGCTGCTTGTGCGCGTCGGGCTCCTCCCGAGACTTGGACCACCAGGACACGCCTCGCGGCTGGCCTGAGCCCGGATTGGTAGACCATCTTTCCAGGCTTGTCACCATTTTCGGCAACGATTGTTCAAATTTCCAGCAGTTTGCGAAATGATCGGCATGACGCCACTGACGGTTGCAGCAGCAGGAGGAAAACGCGCGACGGGGTAAGGGGATACGGCAGGTTGTTGGAGTGGCTGTGACGCACGTGCCACGCCCGGTCATTTCCGCTTGCTGGAATAAACCGCGTGCTGCTTTGTCTCGACTTCCAGCGATGGCGGTGATTAGTTCCTCGCAGGATGGGTTTTGCGATGCGCCGGCGGCTCAAGAATTTCTTGCCGATCGTCCTGGTTGCCTTGCTGGTGCAAATTTTTGCGCCAATCGGGGCCTGCTGGGCGGCGAGCCTTGCCGCGTCCGACCCACTCGCGGCGGCCACGATCTGCCATGGCGATGGCGGCGCCGGAACCGGGCAAGGCGACCAGACCGGGCAGCGTGCCCATGACGGCTGCTGCTCCGCCTGTAGCGTGCTGCAGACCGGTGCGCCGGTTGATACACCCGAAATCGCCGATGTCGCCGTCGACCGAGCGCCGACCCAGGTCGCCTGGCACGATTTCGCACGCGATCTCGCCCATTCACGCGCCGGCTCTCCCGCGCAAGCCCGCGCGCCACCTTCGTTCTCCTGACCACGTTCTCGCGGCCGGCGTCACTTTGGTGCGCCGGCAAGTGCCTTTGAGCAAACCGGCCGAAGAGCCGGTGTCAGGATTCATCCATGTTCCGTTATCATCCGCCGGGCGGGGCAAGCGCGTTGCTGCTGGGCGCCGCGCTTTGCGCGATCCCGTCCATGATTCCATCTTGGGCGAAGGCCCAGAGCACGGCCTTGCCGCCCGTCACCGTCGAGGCGCCGCAGGCCGCGCGCGCCAAGCCGGCGGCAGCGAAGCCGCGCGCGCGGACCGCGTCCGTCCGTCGGCCGGCGCGGGCGCGAGCGGCGCCGACCGTGGCGACGGCGGCCGCCGCGCGGGGCGCGACGCCATCAGAGACGGCAGGCGCCGCGCGCGACAGCCTGAACCGGGCACCCGCCGGCCAAACGGCGACCACCATCGACCGCCGCCAGTTCGACAACCGGCCCGCGTTCTCGGTCGCCGACGTGCTGCGCGACAGCCCGGGCATCTCGATCAAGCAGGGCAACGGCCCGCGCGACTTCGGTATCTCGATCCGCGGCTCCAACGCCCGCAACGGTTTTGGCATCCGCAACCTCGTGATCTTCGACGACGGCTTCCCGGTCACCCAGCCCGACGGCCTGTCGCGCAGCGACCTGATCGATCCGCACGCCTATGGCGCGATCGACGTGGTGCGCGGGCCGTCATCGGCGCTGTACGGCAATTATGCGACCGGCGGCGCGCTGAATTTCCGGACCCGGCCGGGCGGCACGATCGACGGCATCGAGTACGGCGTCGACGGCGGCGGCTTTGGCTATCTCAACAACTATCTCGCCGCCGGCAAGAAAGTCGGCAATTTCGAGGGCTCGCTGTTCGCCAGCGATGCGCGCGGTGACGGCTATCTCGGCAACAGCTGGTTTAATACCCAGACCGTCAACTTCCTCGGCACCCTGCAGGCGACGCCGGACGACCGCTTCACGGTCAAACTGATCAACAACGACCTGACAGCGCGGCTGCCGATCCGCGCCTCCCTGAATCAATTCTACCTAAATCCGTTCCAGCGCGGCTGCACGACGGGAGCGACCGCGGCGCCGGGATGCGGCACTGTGACCTTGTTCAACAACGGCTTCAACACCGCCGCCGGGACCGACAAGGAGACCGCGCTGCAGGCGGGCCTCGGACGCGACGACCGCCGCACCATCGTCGGGGGGCGCTGGGAGCACGATTTCGACAACCAGACCACCTGGCGCAATCAGTTCGTGTTCGACGACCGCAACATCAACCAGCCGACCGGATCGACCAGCGCGATCGGCGATTTTCCGTCCTACAATTTCATGAGCGATGTCACCAAGCGTGGCGAAATCCTCGGGATGGATTCCACGACGTTCGTGGGGGCCTGGTACAACACGCTGACCGCGTCGAGCGATACCCGCAATGTGATGCCGGGGGGCAACGCGACGCTGGGCCGGCTCCAGAGCAATTTGTTCAGCGACACCACGAACTATGGCATTCGTGCGCGCGAGGAGTTGAAGCTCACGCCCGCGCTGACGGCGATTGCCGGCATCGGCTGGGAGACCACCAATCTGAGCGGCCGCAACACCGCCTACACCTACACGGGCGCGGCCGGGACGACGACCACGGCCATCACCACGGCGGACCGGCAATTCCAGAACACCGCGCCCGAGCTTGCGCTGCTCTACCGGCTCAACGGCGAATGGCAATTGCGCGGCCGGGTCGCGACCGGTTACGGCACCCCGCAGGTCAGCAACTTGTTCGTGCTGCCGACCGGCCTCTCGGGCAACAACACCGGCCTGCAGCCGCAAACCAATCTCGGCTACGACATCGGCGCCGACTGGACGCCGAACAATGCGCTCAAGGTCAGCGTCACCGGCTTCTACGAGTTCTTCAAGGACGAGCTGGTTTCGCAGGCCACGCCGATCCAGGGCATCAGCTACACCTTCAATGCGCCGCGGTCGGAGCATCGTGGCGTCGAGCTGGCCGCCGACTGGAAGTTCCTGCCGGGCTGGCGGTTCTCCGCCGCCTATACCTATCTCGACGAGGTCTACACCGAGTACACCGAGAACATCACCAACGGCGCGGTGTTCAGCTTCAATCGCGCCGGCAACAAGATCCCCGGCATCTCGCCGAACGAGCTCACCGCACGGCTGGGCTACGACCAACTGTCGGGTCCGTTGCAGGGCCTCGGCGGATTCGTCGAGGTGCAGTGGAAGGATTCCTTCTACATGGACAACGCCAACCTTCTGAAGGCGCCGGGCTACGAGCTCGTCAATCTCAACCTGCACTACAAGACCGATCTCGTTTCCGATTATTTCCGGAGCCTGAACCTGTTCCTCGAGGTGCGGAACGTGTTCGACCGCACCTACGTGGCGTCGGCGAACAACATCGCGAATTCGGTCACGGCGGCAGGCGTTCAAAATCCTGCGAGCGTACTGGCCAACACCACCGGCTCGATCTATGCCGGATCGCCGCGCGCCTTCGTCGCCGGCATGAAGATCGCATTCAAATGAGGACCGCATCGATGGGATATCGCAGACTTGCGGCCTCGACCTTGCTGACGGCGATCATGCTCGCGGCGTTGCCGGGCGTGGCGTCCGCGCAGATGAGCCATCAGCACGCCTCCGAAGCGGCGTGCGAGGAAGCCGATCTGCACTGCGCGACCAAGGTCACGCCCGCGTTCGGTCCGGACGGAACGTTGTGGCTCGCCTGGATGGCGGGCGGCCAGATTTCGGTCGCGAGATCGAAGGATCAGGGCAAGAGCTTCTCCAAGCCGGTGCAGGTCACCCAGAAAGGGCTCAATCTGGATTGGGGCCCGGACGCACGGCCGAAGCTTGCGATCGATGCCAAGGGCGGCATCGCGCTGGCGTTCTCGATCTTCCGCGATCAGGCCTTCAACGGTCAGGTGCTGACCACGCGCTCGAGTGATGGCGGGCGCACGTTCGATCCGCCGAAACCGATCACCGTGAGCAATGAAAGCCAGCGGTTCGAGGCGATCGGCTTCGATCCCACCGGCGCCGTGTTCGCGGCCTGGCTCGACAAGCGCAACCGCCTGCCGGCGCAGCAATGCGGCAAGAAATACGACGGCGCCGCACTATTCTTTGCGACCTCGAAGGACGGCGGCGCGACGTATTCCGATGCGCAACTGGTCGCCGACAACACCTGCGAATGCTGTCGGCTCGGACTTGCGTTCGACGGCGCAGGGCATCCCGTGGTCGTGTTCCGCAACATATTTGAGGGCGGCGTGCGCGATCATGCGATCGTGACGTTCAGCGATCTCGCCAAGCCTGGCGAGGTGCACCGGGTGAGCCGCGACGACTGGCAGATCGCGGCCTGTCCGCATCACGGCCCGAGCCTGACCATCTCGGCTGCCGGCACCTACCATGTGACCTGGTACACCAACGGCAAGGCGCGCAAGGGATTGTTCTACGCGCAGTCGCGCGACGGCGGGAAAACCTTCACCGATCCGCTTCCGATCGGCCAACCGAACCGCAGCCCGTCACGGCCGCAGATCATCGCAGGACCGCAGGGGCTCGCGATGGTCTGGAAGGAGTTCGACGGGCAGAAGACGTCGGTCAATCTGATGACATCGCGCGACGATGGCGCGACCTGGTCGAAGCCGTCGGTGATTGCCGACACCGCCGACAGCTCCGACCATCCGCTGCTCGTGTCTGACAACCACCAGGTTTATTTGTCCTGGATGACCAAGGCCGACGGCTATCATTTCCAGGCGATCGGAGGCGAACCATGAAACGTCACTTGCTCGCTGCGCTGATGCTGTTCGTCGTGCTGTCGCCCGCAGCGGCGGAGCAGGGCATGCTAAAGCCGTTCGAGCGCGGCAGCTGGCAAAAACTGCTGCGCGCGCATGCCGGCCATCCGACTCTGGTGCATTTCTGGGGCGTGACCTGCGGACCATGCAAGGTCGAGCTACCGGAGCTCGGCCGGTTCATGAAGGATCACCCCGGCATCGACGTCGTGACGATCAGCGCGGATCTGGTGCCCAACCTGCCGGAGGCGACCCGAGCGATGCTGGATCGTGCCGGGCTGGCGTCGGCCGAAAACTGGATCTTTGGCGACGGTTTTGCCGAGCGGCTGCGGTTCGAGATCGATCCGGCATGGCAAGGCGATATCCCGCGCACCATGCTGGTCGCCCGCGACGGAACCGTCACGACGATCGAAGGATCGGCGGAGATCGCCGATCTGAACAAATGGTCCGAGGCGCAGGCTGCTGCGCTACGATGATACGATAACTGGAAAGGACTCCGTTGCCATGAACACGTTCTCCCGCATCCTCGCGCTCACCGCGCTCGCCACCGCACTCGTGTCCGCATCCGCGCGCGCCGAGGACGTCAAGGCCGGCGATCTCTTGATCACCCAGGCCTGGGCGCGCGCCACGCCGAGCGGCGCCAAGATCGGCGGCGGCTATCTCACCATCGAGAACAAGGGCACGACGCCCGATCGCCTGGTCTCGGGCTCCGGCGACGTCGCCGGCCGGATGGAAATCCACGAGATGGCGATGGACAACGGCGTGATGAAGATGCGCCCGCTCGACAAGGGCGTGACCATCGAGCCCGGCAAGACCTTGAAACTCGCGCCCGGCGGCTTTCATCTGATGATGTTCGACCTGAAGAACCCGCTCAAGCAGGGCGACAAGGTGCCGGTCACGCTGCAGTTCGAGAAGGCCGGCAAGGTGACGGTGTCGCTGGATGTGCAGTCGGTCGGCGCGCAGTCGCCCGGCGGCGGCCATTCCGGTCACAAGATGTGAGGCTGATCATGCGGACATATGCGCTCTTCGCCGTTGCCGCCGCGGCGCTCGCCGCGTCGCCGGCGGTGGCGCACATCACGCTCGAGGCCAAGCAGGCGGCCGTCGGCTCGTACTACAAGGCCGTGTTCGCCGTGCCGCATGGCTGCGCGGGATCACCCACCGTCAAGGTCCGCGTGCAGATTCCGGAAGGCGTGATCGGGGTGAAGCCGATGCCGAAGGCCGGCTGGACGCTCGATACCGTCACCGGCAAATACGCCAGCCAGTACGACTACCACGGGGCGAAAATCTCCGAGGGGGTGACGGAGGTGGCGTGGAGCGGCGGCAAGCTCTCCGACCAGAACTACGACGAGTTCGTGATGCAGACCTTCCTCACCGATACGCTGAAGCCGAACAGTGTGCTGTATTTTCCGGTCGTGCAGGAATGCGAGCAGGGCGTCAGCCGCTGGATCGACATCCCCTCGGCCGGGCAGGACGGTGGCCACGGTCATGGCAGCAAGACGCCGGCGCCGGGCGTCAGGCTGCTGCCGAAGCCGTAGCGCGATGCGGCTGGCCGCAAGCCTCGCCGCGCTGCTGGTGGCGCTGTGTCTTGCGACCGCGGCGCAAGCGCATGCGTTGCTGATCGCCGCCGAGCCGGCCGACGGCAGCGTGCTGGCGGAAGCGCCGAAGATGCTGGTGCTGCGCTTCAACGAGGCGGTGGCTCCGACCGCGGTCAGCCTGCTCGATGCCGCAGGCCGGCCGCGCGACGTCGCGATCCGCGCCGTCGATCAGTCGGTGCTGGTGTCGCTGCCGTCCGACCTGCCGAGGGGCACCCAGGCGATCAGCTATCGCGTGGTGTCGCAGGACGGCCATCCCGTCGCCGGCTCGCTGCTGTTCTCGATCGGAACCGTCACCGGCGCGGCAGCGCCGTTCGGCGGCGGCGTGCTGCACGCGCTGATCTGGCTGGCGCGGCTCGCGCTCTATTTCGGCCTGCTCGCCGGCGTCGGCGGCGTGTTCTTCGCGGCCTGGATCTCGCATGGGCCTGCCGGTGAACGCCTGATCATGTGGGCGCTGAAGATCGGCCTGGTCGGCGCGATCGCCTCGCTCGGCTTGCAGGGCGTCGATCTTCTGAACCTGCCGCTCACGGGGATCCTGACATGGGCGGCATGGGCCGCCGCCATCAATACCAGCCTGTTTCCCACCTTGCTGCTCGCGATCGCCGCCATGCTGATCGCGGCGATTGCCTGGCGCAGCCCGTCGATCGGCGCGTCATGGCGGCGCACCGCGATCGCAATGATCTGCGTCGGGCTGTCATTTGCGATCAGCGGCCATGCCGCCACCGCCTCGCCGCAATGGCTGACGCGGACCGCGCTGTTCATCCATGGCGTCGGCCTGGCCTATTGGATGGGCGCGCTGGCGCCGCTGGCCGTGCTGGCCTGGCAGCGCAAGGATTCGCTGCTCCGGGTGCTCAGGTATTTCTCGACGCTCGCGGTGCCGATCGTCGCGCTGATCGCAGTGTCGGGCCTGGTGCTCGCAATCGTTCAGCTCGAAAGTTTTGGCGCGTTGCTCAGCACCAGGTACGGCAACATCCTCTTGCTGAAGCTTGTGCTGGTGTCGCTGCTGCTGGTGTTCGCCGCGCTGAACCGGCTGGTCTTCACACCGGCGATCGCGCGCGAATTCCACCGGACACGGCCGCTGCAGCGCTCGATCGCGCTCGAATTCGTGCTGATGATCGCCATCCTCTCGCTGGTGGCGCTATGGCGCTTCACGCCGCCGCCGCGCGCGCTGGCGATGTCATCAGATGTTCCGCTCGCCGTCCACATTCACACCGATGCCGCAATGTTCCAGGTGCTGATCACGCCCGGCAAGGTCGGGCAGAACGACTTCGTGCTGCAGCTGATGAACGGCGACGCCAGCCCGTTTGCCACCAAGGAGGCGGCGCTGACCTTGAGCCTGCCGGAGCGCGGCATCGAGCCGATGGAACGCAGCGCCACGCTTGGTCCCGACGGCTACTGGCATGTGAACAAGGTGCCGCTGCCGTTCCCGGGCCGCTGGCACATGCAGATCGGCGCCCTGGTGAGCGACTTCAAGAAAGTGACACTGGAAGACGACGTCGATATCCGCTAATGGCTGCGGCTTGCGTGCCGGGCCGTCCAGGCGGAGCGCAACACGCTCAAATGGCCGAAAATCGCCTGATTTGAAGGGTTTTTGACCTGAAGCGGCCTTGTGTTTTCGCACCCGATCCGGTTTCACTGCAGCTCCTCTGAGCCACCTCTGATTCTCCGAGTAACCCCATGCGATTGTCGCGGTTTTTCCTGCCCATCCTGAAAGAGAACCCGAAAGAGGCGGAGATCGTCTCGCATCGGCTGATGCTGCGCGCGGGCATGATGCGGCAGGAGGCGGCCGGCATCTATGCATGGCTGCCGCTCGGCTTCCGGGTGCTGAAGAAGATCGAGCAGATCGTCCGCGAGGAGCAGGACCGCGCCGGCGCGCTGGAGCTGCTGATGCCGACGCTGCAACTCGCCGATCTCTGGCGCGAAAGCGGCCGCTACGACGCCTATGGCCCGGAGATGCTGCGCATCGCCGACCGCAACAAGCGCGAACTGCTGTACGGGCCGACCAACGAGGAAATGATCACCGAGATCTTCCGCGCCTACATCAAGTCGTACCGGAACCTGCCGCTCAACCTCTACCATATCCAGTGGAAATTCCGCGACGAGCAGCGTCCGCGGTTCGGCGTGATGCGCGGCCGCGAATTCCTGATGAAGGACGCCTATTCGTTCGACCTCGACGAAGCCGGCGCGCGGCGCTCCTACAACAAGATGTTCGTCGCCTATCTGCGCACCTTTGCGCGGATGGGCCTGAAGGCGATCCCGATGCGCGCCGAGACCGGCCCGATCGGCGGCGACCTCAGCCATGAATTCATCGTGCTCGCCGAGACCGGCGAGTCCGGCGTCTTCATCAATCGCGACGTGCTGGATCTGCCGGTGCCGGGCGCGGACGTCGACTATGACGGCGACCTGACCCCGATCATCAAGCAATGGACCTCGGTCTATGCGGCGACCGAAGACGTGCACGAGGCGGCGCGCTTCGAGCAGGAAGTGCCCGAGGCCAAGCGTCTGAACACGCGCGGCATCGAGGTCGGCCAGATCTTTTACTTCGGCACCAAATATTCCGACACCATGAAGGCGCTGGTCGCCGGTCCCGACGGCGTCGACGTGCCGATCCACGGCGGCTCCTACGGCGTCGGCGTCTCGCGCCTGGTTGGTGCGATCATCGAGGCCTGTCACGATGACGCCGGCATCAAATGGCCCGAGGCCGTCGCGCCGTTCCGCGTTGCGATTCTCAACCTCAAGCAGGGCGACAGCGCGGTCGATGCCGCCTGCGAGCAGCTCTACCGCGACCTCACCGCGAAGGGCGTCGACGTGCTCTATGACGACACCGATCAGCGCGCCGGCGCAAAATTCGCGGCGGCCGATCTGATCGGCATTCCCTGGCAGATTCTGGTCGGGCCGAAGGGACTTGCCGACGGCAAGGTCGAGGTGAAGCGACGCAGCGATGGCTCACGCGACAACATGAGCCCGGCGGACGTGGTCGCAAAGCTCGCGGGCTAAGATTATTCCACTACGCAGTTATCCGCGGGGTAATGCGGCCACATTTGCCCCGAATCATGGGATTATCGACAGATGGATGAGACCATGACCGAGCCAGTCCGCACCCCGCCGTTTGCGCCATTCGAATGGCTGCTGTCCGGACGCTATCTGCGCGCGCGTCGCAAGGAAGGCTTCATCTCGGTCATCGCCGGCTTTTCCTTCCTGGGCATCATGCTCGGCGTCGCCACGCTGATCGTGGTGATGGCGGTCATGAACGGCTTTCGCAAGGAGCTCTTGGACAAGATCCTCGGCCTCAACGGCCATCTGCTGGTGCAGCCGCTGGAGTCGCCGCTCACCGACTGGAAGGACGTCGCCGACCGCATCAGCCAGGTCCCCGGCATCCGCCTCGCCGCGCCCGTCGTCGACGGGCAGGGGCTCGGATCGTCGCCGTTCAACGCGGCCGGCGTCTTCATCCGCGGCATCCGCTCCGATGACCTCAACAACCTCACCTCGATCGCCAAGAACATCAAGCAGGGCTCGCTCGAGGGATTTGACGAGGGGCAGGGGGTCGCGATCGGCCGCCGGCTTGCCGACCAGCTCTCGCTGCATGCCGGCGACATGATCACGTTGGTGGCGCCGAAGGGAGCGGTGACGCCGATGGGCACCACGCCGCGGATCAAGCCCTACAAGATCACGGCGGTGTTCGAGATCGGCATGTCGGAATACGATTCGACCTTCGTGTTCATGCCGCTGACCGAGGCGCAGGCCTATTTCAACCGCAACAACGACGTGTCCTCGATCGAGGTGTTCACCACCAACCCCGACCGCATCGACACCTATCGCAAGCTGGTGACGGAAGCGGCCGGGCGGCCGGTGTTTCTGGTCGACTGGCGGCAACGCAACTCGACCTTCTTCAACGCGCTGCAGGTCGAGCGCAACGTGATGTTCCTGATCCTGACCATGATCGTGCTGGTTGCGGCGCTCAACATCGTCTCCGGGCTGATCATGCTGGTGAAGGACAAAGGGCAGGACATCGCGATCCTGCGCACCATGGGGGCCTCGCAGGGCTCGATCATGCGGATCTTCCTGATAACCGGCGCCTCGATCGGCGTGGTCGGCACGCTGACCGGCTTCTTCGTCGGCATGCTGATCTGCCTGAACATCGAATCGATCAGGCAGTTCCTGTCATGGCTCACCAATACCGAGCTGTTCTCGCCGGAATTGTATTTCCTCTCAAAGCTGCCGGCGGAAGTCGATTTCGGCGAAACGCTGGCGGTCGTGATCATGGCGCTGACGCTGTCTTTCCTCGCGACGCTCTACCCGTCGTGGCGCGCCGCGCGCCTCGATCCGGTCGACGCGCTCCGGTACGAGTGAGGCGCGCACATGGCGGAGGGGGCGGCGGAAGATGCACCGGTCATCTATCTTCATGATATCAAGCGGGAATACAGGCAGGGCGAGGCCACGCTGACGGTCCTCAACGGCGCCAAGCTGGCGCTGTGGCCGGGCCAATCGGTGGCACTGGTGGCGCCTTCGGGATCGGGCAAATCGACGCTGCTGCACATCGCCGGCCTCCTGGAGAGCCCCGATGACGGCGAGGTCTATGTCGCGGGCACGCCGACCTCGCAATTGTCGGACATGGACCGCACCCAGATTCGCCGCACCGATATCGGCTTCGTCTACCAGTCGCACCGGCTGCTGCCGGAATTCTCGGCGCTCGAAAACGTCATGCTGCCGCAGATGATCCGCGGCCTGAAGCGCTCCGAGACCGTGAAGCGCTCGACCGAGATCCTGTCCTATCTCGGGCTCGGCGACCGCGTCACCCATCGTCCGGCCGAGCTCTCGGGCGGCGAGCAGCAGCGCGTGGCGATCGCTCGTGCGGTGGCCAACGCGCCGCGGGCGCTGCTCGCGGACGAGCCGACCGGCAACCTCGATCCTGGTACGGCCGACCACGTCTTCAACGCGCTGATGCAACTCGTGAAGGCGACCCGGGTCGCGATGCTGATCGCAACCCACAACATGGATCTCGCCGCGCGGATGGATCGCCGGGTGTCGCTGGCGGACGGGCAGGTCATCGAGCTGGAATAGGCATGATCCGGAAACATTCCGAAACGATCGTGCCCTCACGAAAGGCCGGAGCGCCTCAATAGGCTGGGCGGGGCCGTCTGGCTGCGCCCCGCGGCCGACCGGCGGCAGCTCCGGCGTAATAGGGATTGTCGAAGCAGATAGCGCCAAGGCCGGACGATACCGCCTTGCACTGCGCCAGCGAGGTATAGCTGCAGTCGGTGTCCTCGCCGCCAAAGCGGTAGTTGGTTTTGCAGACCGGCGAGGTCGTATCGTACTTCTGCGCGCTCGCCGGCGTGGATGCGACAGCGCCCAGCGCCAACAGTGCCAGAACCAGGCCGCGCATCACAAATCTCCTGTCGATCGTGGCGTCCGCAACGCTCAAGCGCGATGACGATTCAACCCAATCTCAACGCGCTTTAGCGGAAAAACAGGTTGAAGAAATTTCCGTCGTCGCGGCGCTCGCGCGGAGGAACGTTGAGATAGGAGCGGGGATCGCGGTCGCCGGCATAGTAGGGATTGGCGATGCAGTTCTGTCCAATTCCCGAAGCGGTGGCCAGGCACTGCTCATACGTCTCGTAGCTGCAGTTGCTGAGACCCTCGTAGCGGTCGCCCTGAATGCAGAACGGGTAGCGCACACCGACGGCATGCGCGGGGCCGGTTCCAAGTCCGGTTCCAAGCGTTGCGAGCGTGACCACGGACGCCGCAGCGAGAAGCATTGTTCGCATTTTCATTTCCCTGCCGCGAAGACTCTGTCGCGACGATCCAAACCGGACAACCGGGTTCCCGTCAACACGGTCTCACGCGCAATTGCACATGCGGATTTGAATTGTGAAAAATGTGCGGCGACGATGTGGCGAAATGTGCAAGAAGTGCCTGTAACATAGCATTAACTTACAATTTGAACGGACACGTTTGGGAGTGCCTGTTGCAGCGAAGTTACAGCAATTTGGATCGAGACTGCTATGACGATGTCTCGCGGCCTTGGGGGCCAGTAGAAAAAGTTGGAACGGGAAAAATGAAAAAGGTTTTGCTTGTCACGGCCAGCCTGATCGCGCTCGCTGCGGTCACTCCGGCCTCCGCGGCCGATCTCGCGGCTCGCCCTTACACCAAGGCACCGCCGATGGTTGCCGCCGTGTATGACTGGACGGGCTTCTACATCGGCGTCAACGGCGGTTGGGGCTCCAGCCGCAGCAGCTGGAACTCGGTTGCGCCGTTCCTGGTGGGCGGCGAAGGCAGCCACGATGCGGACGGCGGCACGGTCGGTGGTCAGATCGGCTATCGCTGGCAGTCCGGCGGCTGGGTGTTCGGCCTCGAAGCTCAGGGCAACTGGGCTGACTTCAAGGGCAGCAACAACAGCCTGCTGTTCCCCGGCTTCGTGAATACGTCGAAGACTGAAGCGTTCGGCCTGTTCACCGGTCAGATCGGTTACGCCTGGAACACCACCTTGCTCTACTTCAAGGGTGGTGCTGCTGTGACCTCGGACAAGCATCGCATCAACTCGGCTGCCACTGGCGCGCTGTTTGCGAGCTCGAACGATGACACCAACTGGGGTGGCACCGTCGGTGTTGGTCTCGAATGGGCGTTCGCTCCGGGCTGGTCGGCTGGCGTCGAGTACGACCATCTGTTCATGCAGGATCGTACCGTCAACTTCACCTCGCCGGCCGGCGCGCTTGTCGCCAGCGACCGCATCAATCAGGACGTCGACCTCGTCACCGTCCGCCTGAACTACAAGTTCGGCGGCCCGGTCGTGGCGCGCTACTGATCGCTCGCTTAATTCAAGCGACACAGAAAGCCCCGGGCTCTGCCCGGGGCTTTTTTCTTTGGCGGGTTGGCTGAGACGCGCGGATTAACCATCGGTCGCGATCGCGAGAGAGACCCTTGCCGGGCGCGCTTGACTCCTAGAACAAAAAAGGAACAATGTTCTGCATACGTTCCAGTTCACGGGAGGCAAACATGCTGAAGGTTTTCGTGGAAGAAGCGGCGGCGCTGGCGTCGATCACGCTGTTCGTCGGGATGATCGCGGTGTGGGCTCAGCTGATCCCGCAATTCTGAGAATGTGTGAGCAGGAACAGGGATATAGTGCGCCTTGTGGAGCTTCGGGGATAAGCGGTTAAAGCGATCAATCCACAGCGTTCCGCGTGGACTCGACAGTGCTCAAGCCTCACGATGCGAGGGCGAGTCGGGTCTGTCATTCTCCGAGGCCCGGCGCTCGCTCATCCCTGACGCAGACACCTTCGAGCAGCCATGTCGAATGCCGGATTCGTTCATCTTCACGTTCATTCGGCCTATTCGCTGCTGAAGGGCTCGATCAAGATCGCAAAGCTCGGAGAGCTTGCGAAGGCCGACCGCCAGCCGGCGCTGGCGCTCACCGACACCGACAACATGTTCGGGGCGCTGGAATTCTCCGACAAGATGGCCGGTTATGGCATCCAGCCGATCGTCGGCTGCGAGATCGCGGTGGATTTCGGCGACGTCGATCCGACGTCGCGCAGCATTCTGGCGGCGGGGCCGACGCGCATCGTGCTGCTGGCGGCGCGCGAGCGCGGCTACCAGAACCTGATGCGGCTGAACTCGCGGGCGTTTCTGGAGACGCCGGTGAACCAGACCCCGCACATCAAGTTCGACTGGCTCGCCGACAACGCAGAGGATCTGATCGCGCTGACCGGCGGGCCCGACGGGCCGATCGCGATGGCGCTGCGCGCCGATCAGGCGCAGCTGGCGGCCGCGCGCTGCGAGCGTCTCGCCAGCCGGTTTGGCGACCGTCTCTACATCGAATTGCAGCGCCACGGCGTCGACAAGGAACGGCGCACCGAGACCGGCCTGATCGATCTCGCCTACGCCAAGGGCCTGCCGCTGGTCGCGACCAACGAGCCGTATTTCGCGACCAACGACGACTATGAATCGCATGACGCGCTGCTCTGCATCGCCGGCGGCCATCTGATCGCCGAGACCAATCGCGAGCAGCTGACGCCCGATCACCGCTTCAAGACCCGCGCCGAAATGGCGGTGCTGTTCGCCGACATTCCGGAAGCGCTGGCCTCGACGGTCGAGATCGCCGAGCGCTGCTCGTTCCGGCCGAAGACGCGCAAGCCGATCCTGCCGTTCTTCACCGTCGGCGCCGAATCGAGCGTGGACGCCGCCGCCGACGAGGCCGCCGAGCTGAAGCGTCAGGCCGAGGAGGGGCTTGCCAACCGCCTGCGCGTGCACGGGCTGTCGCCGGGCATGACCGAGGAGGACTACAGCAAGCGGCTCGCCTTCGAGCTCGACGTCATCACCCGCATGAAATATGCGGGCTACTTCCTGATCGTGTCCGACTTCATCAAATGGGCCAAGGCGCAGGGCATTCCGGTCGGACCGGGCCGCGGCTCCGGCGCCGGCTCGCTGGTGGCGTGGGTGCTGACCATCACCGACCTCGATCCGATGCGGTTTGCGCTGCTGTTCGAGCGCTTCCTCAACCCGGAACGCGTCTCGATGCCGGACTTCGACATCGACTTCTGCCAGGATCGCCGCGGCGAGGTGATCCAGTATGTGCAGGAGCGCTACGGCCGCGACCAGGTGGCGCAGATCATCACCTTCGGTACGCTGCAGGCGCGCGGCGTGCTGCGCGACGTCGGCCGCGTGCTGCAGATGCCCTACGGCCAGGTCGACAAGCTGACAAAACTGGTGCCGCAAAATCCGGCGGCTCCCGTGACGCTGGCGCAGGCGATCGAGGGCGAGCCGAAGCTACAGGCGTTCCGCGACGAGGATCCGGTGGTGGCGCGCGCCTTCGACATCGCGCAGCGCCTGGAGGGCCTGACCCGCCACGCCTCGACCCACGCCGCCGGCATCGTGATCGGCGACCGGCCGCTGAGCGAGCTGGTGCCGATGTATCGCGATCCGAAATCCGACATGCCGGTCACCCAGTTCAACATGAAATGGGTCGAGCCCGCCGGCCTCGTCAAATTCGACTTCCTCGGCCTCAAGACGCTGACCGTGCTCGACGTCGCGGTCAAGCTGCTCAAGCAGCGCGACATCCATGTCGATCTCGCGACGCTGCCGATCGACGACGCGCCGAGTTACCAGATGCTGGCGCGGGGCGATGTGGTCGGCGTGTTCCAGGTCGAAAGCCAGGGCATGCGGCGCGCGCTGATCGACATGCGGCCGGACCGCTTCGAGGACATCATCGCGCTGGTGGCGCTGTATCGCCCGGGTCCGATGGCGAACATTCCGACCTATTGCGCGCGCAAGCACGGCGACGAGGAGCCGGAATATCTGCATCCGATCCTGGAGCCGATCCTCAAGGAAACCTTCGGCGTCATCATCTATCAGGAACAGGTGATGCAGATCGCGCAGCAGATGGCCGGCTATTCGCTCGGTCAGGCCGACCTGCTGCGCCGCGCGATGGGCAAGAAGATCCGCGCCGAGATGGACAAGCAGCGCGACGTCTTCGTCGCCGGCGCGACCAAGAACGGCGTCACGAAGGGCCAGGCCGAGACCATCTTCGAGCTTTTGGCAAAATTCGCCGACTACGGCTTCAACAAGAGCCACGCCGCCGCCTACGCGCTGGTGTCGTACCACACCGCCTACATGAAGGCGCATTACCCGGTGGAGTTCTTGGCGGCGTCGATGACGCTCGAACTCAACAACACCGACAAGCTCTCCGAATTCCGCTCCGAGGCGCAGCGGCTCGGCATCAAGGTCGAAGCGCCCAACATCAACCGCTCCGGCGCGACCTTCGAGGTCGGCGACAAGACGATCTACTACGCGCTCGCCGCGCTGAAGGGCGTCGGCATCCAGGCCGTCGAGCAGATCATCGCGGAGCGCAACAACAAGGGCGCCTTCACCTCGCTCGCCGATTTCGCCTCGCGCGTCAGCCCGCGCGCCATCAACAAGCGCATCATTGAGAGCTTGGCTGCGGCCGGCGCCTTCGACACGCTCGAGCCGAATCGCGCGCGGGTGTTCGCCGGCGCGGATTCGATCCTCGCCGCCTGCCAGCGCAGCCACGAGGCCGCGACGTCGGGGCAGAACGACATGTTCGGCGGCGCGGCGGACGCGCCCAGCATCATGCTGCCGCAGGTCGAGCCGTGGCTGCCCGCGGACCGGCTGCGCCGCGAATATGACGCGATCGGCTTCTTCTTGTCGGGTCATCCGCTCGACGATTACGCGACCGCGCTGAAGCGGCTGCGCGTGCAATCCTGGGCGGAGTTCTCCCGCGCGGTGAAAACCGGCGCGACCGCGGGCAAGGTCGCGGCCACCGTGGTGTCGCGCATGGAGCGGCGCACCAAGACCGGCAACAAGATGGGCATCATGGGCCTGTCGGATCCGACCGGCCATTTCGAGGCGGTGCTGTTCTCCGAAGGGCTCGCGCAATATCGCGACGTGCTCGAGCCGGGCGCCGCGGTGCTGCTGCAGCTCGGCGCCGAGCTGCAGGGCGAGGACGTGCGGGCGAGGGTGCTGCACGCCGAGCCGCTCGATCACGCCGCGGCCAAGACCCAGAAGGGCCTGCGCATCTTCGTGCGCGACACCAGGCCGCTCGACTCGATCGCCCGCCGGCTCAATATGCCGGACGCGGCGCCTGCCGCCGGCGCAGGCGGTGCGCCAAAGCCGCCGGTGCTCAAGCCGGCCGCCGCGCCTGCACCGCCGCCCGCGGGGGCCGACGGCGACGTCTCGCTGGTGATGATGCTCGACCTCGAGACCGAGGTGGAGATGAAGCTGCCCGGCCGCTACAAGGTCTCGCCGCAGATTGCCGGCGCGATCAAGGCCGTGGCCGGGGTCGTCGACGTCCAGACGCTGTAAAGCCGGGCCGAAACCGGCCGTTTCGGCCGGAATCCGGCGTTTCCGGCCGGCGTAACCGGCCGTATTTCCTTGCTTCTGGCGCAAATCGCGCTATACAGCGCGCCATCTCACACGGAAACATGGCTCTCAAAGGCCGTCCGGTGGCAACCGGGCCTGTCAAGGCGCGTTTGCTCACACGTTTCCGGAGGAACCAACCGGAGAATCAAAACCTATGGCGCTACCCGATTTCAACATGCGTCAGCTCCTCGAAGCTGGCGTTCACTTTGGCCACCAGGCCCACCGCTGGAACCCGAAGATGCAGGATTACATCTTCGGCGCCCGCAACAACATTCACATCATCGACCTCGCGCAGACCGTGCCGATGCTGCACACCGCCCTGAAGGCGGTCAGCGATACCGTCGCCAAGGGCGGCCGCATCCTGTTCGTCGGCACCAAGCGTTCGGCGCAGGACGGCGTCGCCGAGGCTGCCAAGCGTTCGGCGCAGTACTTCGTCAATTCGCGCTGGCTCGGCGGCACGCTGACCAACTGGAAGACGATCTCGGCCTCGATCAAGCGGCTGCGTCACCTCGACGAGGTGCTCGCCTCGGGCGAAGCCAACTCCTACACCAAGAAGGAGCGGCTGACCTTGCAGCGCGAGCGCGACAAGCTCGACCGTTCGCTCGGCGGCATCAAGGACATGGGCGGTCTGCCCGACATGATCTTCGTGATCGACACCAACAAGGAAGACATCGCGATCCAGGAGGCCCAGCGCCTCAACATTCCGGTCGCCGCGATCGTCGACACCAACTCGGATCCGAAGGGCATCACCTATGTGGTGCCGGGCAATGACGACGCCGGCCGTGCGATCTCGCTCTACTGCGACCTCGTGGCGCGCGCCGCCATCGACGGCATCTCGCGCGCCCAGGGTGAGTCCGGCATCGACGTCGGCGCGTCGGCGGACCCGGTACAGGAAGAGCTGCCGGCGGCCGCGCCGTCCGGCTTCCAGGGCCTCGCGGGTCCCCGCGGCACCGCCGACAACCTCAAGAAGCTCACCGGTGTGTCCGGTGCGATCGAGAAGAAGCTCAACGATCTCGGCATCTTCCACTATTGGCAGCTTGCCGAGCTCGACCACGACACCGCGCACAAGATCGGCGAAGAAGTCGGTCTGCCGAGCCGTGCCGACGCCTGGGTCGCCCAGGCCAAGACGCTCGCCGAAGCGGAATAAACGTTACGCGGCGTGGCCGGGCCTGTCCCGGCCGCCGCTCCTGTTCCACGAACAACGGTTTCCCTGTTGCTGAAAGCGGCGCCACCCGGCGCCGCGGCTTCATCACAGGCAAGAAGGACATTGAACGATGGCGACGATCACAGCAGCGATGGTCAAGGATCTCCGCGAGTCGACCGGCGCGGGCATGATGGATTGCAAGGCGGCGCTGACCGAGAACAACGGCGACATGCAGGCCGCGCAGGATTGGCTGCGCAAGAAGGGTATCACCAAGGCCGCCAAGAAGTCCGGCCGCGTCGCGGCTGAAGGCCTGATCGGTGCGGTGACTTCCGGCACCAAAGGCGTGCTGGTCGAGGTCAACTCTGAGACCGACTTCGTCGCGCGCAACGAGCAGTTCCAGGGCCTGGTCAAGATGATCGCCCAGGTCGCGCTGCACAACGGCGCCGATATCGAGACCATCAAGGCCGCCAAGGTCGGCGACGTCACCGTCGAGACCGCGATCTCGGACGCCATTGCGACCATCGGCGAGAACATGACGCTGCGCCGCGCCGCCTCGCTCGAGGTGAGCAAGGGCGTGGTGTCGAGCTATGTCCACAACGCCGTGATCGACGGCGCCGGCAAGATCGGTGTGATCGTGGCGCTGGAATCCGCCGGCAAGACCGACGAACTCGCGACCCTCGGCCGCCAGCTCGCCATGCACGTCGCCGCCGCGAAGCCGCTGGCGCTCGACTCGACCGGGCTCGATCCGGAGACCGTCAAGCGCGAGAAGGACGTGCTGGCCGACAAATACCGCCAGCAGGGCAGGCCGGAGAACATCATCGAGAAGATCGTCGATTCCGGCCTGAAGACCTATTTCAAGGAAGTCTGCCTCCTGGATCAGGCCTTTATCCACGACAGCGGCAAGTCCGTTGCCCAGGCCGTGAAGGAAGCTGAGGGTAAGGTCGGCGCGCCGATCAAAATTGCCGGCTTTGTGAACTATGCTCTCGGTGAGGGAATCGAGAAGCAGGAAAGCGACTTCGCCGCCGAAGTCGCGGCCGCCAGCGGCAAGAAGTAAGCCGCTGACATCGAGGCCTCCGGCGCACGCGCCGGAAGCCTGCCTGCGCGGGATAAGAAAGCGATCGCATCATGGCTGAGCCGATCTATCGTCGCGTGGTGATCAAGCTGTCCGGCGAATATCTGGCCGGCTCCCACGCCTTCGGGATCGACCAGCCGACCGTTGATCGCATCGCCGACGACCTGATCGCGGCGCAAAAGCTCGGCATCGAGGTCGCGGTCGTGATTGGCGGCGGCAACATCGTCCGCGGCGTCGAGGTCTCCGCGCGCGGCGTGTCCCGGCCGACCGGCGACACCATGGGTATGCTCGCCACCATGATGAACTGCCTGGCGCTGGAGGCGGCGATCGAGCGCAAGGGGACCGCGGCGCGGACGCTGTCGGCATTCGTGATGCCGGAGATTTCCGAGCTGTTCACCCGCAGTGCAGCGCACAAATATCTCGCCGAGGGACGGATCGTCCTGCTCGGCGGCGGAACCGGCAATCCGTTCTTCACCACCGACACCACCGCGGTGCTGCGCGCGGCCGAGATCGGCGCGCAGGCGGTGCTGAAGGCCACCAACGTCGACGGCGTCTACAGCGCCGACCCGAAGAAGGACCCCAAGGCCAAGCGCTTCGACCGCCTGACCCATTCGCAGGCGATCGAGGGCGGCTACAAGGTCATGGATGCGACCGCTTTCGCGCTTGCCCGCGAGACGTCGCTGCCTATCATCGTGTTTTCGATCGCGGAGCCCGGTTCGATCGGTGGGATTCTGCGCGGGTCCGGACACGGCACCGTCGTCGCCGGCTGACGCTGGCACCTACGGGCCGCGTCAACCGGTTTCTTGAAAAGGGAGAACGTCATGGCCGCACCTGGTTTTGACATCAACGAAGTGAAGCGCCGGATGCAGGGCGCCACGCAGTCGCTCAAGCACGAGCTTGGTGGCCTGCGCACCGGCCGCGCCGCGGCCTCCATGCTGGAGCCGGTCCAGGTCGAGGCCTACGGCTCGCACATGCCGCTCAACCAGGTTGCGACCATCAGCGTGCCCGAGCCGCGTCTGCTGTCCGTTCAGGTCTGGGACAAGTCGATGGTCAAGGCCGTGGAAAAGGCGATCGTCGATTCCAATCTCGGCCTGTCGCCGGCCACGGAAGGCCAGGTGCTGCGGCTGCGCATTCCCGAGCTCAACCAGGAGCGCCGCAAGGAGCTGGTCAAAGTCGCGCACAAATACGCCGAGCAGGCCAAGGTCGCGGTCCGCCACGTGCGCCGCGACGGCCTCGATATCATCAAGAAGATGGAAAAGAATCACGAGATCTCCGAGGACGATCAGGAGCGCCTGTCCAACGAGGTGCAGAAGGCGACCGACGGGGTGATCCATGAGATCGACCAGCTGCTGGCCGCCAAGGAAAAGGAAATCCTGACGGTCTGACGCGACCTTTCGCTTTGACGCGCTTTCTTCACGCCGGCTTGTCCGCGTGAAAGCGCCACGGGAACACGCCATGTCGAACGCCGTAGCCCCTGCAACCGACGGACCGGATCGCTCCGGCAGTCCGTTGCACGTGGCGATCATCATGGACGGCAACGGGCGCTGGGCCGCCGCGCGCGGCCTGCCGCGCGCCGAAGGCCATCGCCGCGGCGTCGAGGCGTTGCGCCGCACGGTGCGCGCGGCCCATGAACTCGGCGTGCACTACCTCACGATTTTCTCGTTCAGCTCGGAGAACTGGTCGCGGCCGGCGACCGAGATCGGCGATCTGTTCGGTCTGCTCCGCCGCTTCATCCGCAACGATCTGGCGAGCCTGCATCGCGATGGCGTGCGGGTGCGTGTGATCGGTGAGCGCGACGGGCTCGACCCCGACATCTGCGCGCTGCTCAACGAGGCCGAGGAGCTGACCAAGGGCAATGTGAAGCTCAACCTCGTCGTCGCCTTCAACTACGGCTCGCGCGCCGAAATCGCTGCTGCCGCGCGGCGGCTCGCGCGCGAGGTCGCCGAAGGCAAGCGCGATGCCGCGTCGATCGACGCCGACACGCTCGGGCAATATCTCGATGCGCCCGACATTCCCGATCCCGATCTGATCATCCGCACCAGCGGCGAGCAGCGCCTATCGAATTTCCTGATGTGGCAGGCCGCCTATAGCGAGCTGGTGTTCGTGCCGGTGCTCTGGCCCGATTTCGACAAGGCGGCGCTGGAGAGCGCGATTGCGGAATACGGCAGGCGCGAGCGCCGCTTCGGCGGCCTCGCTGCGAAAACCGGCTCGTGAGCGAGGGCGAAGCCGCGCGCGCGGCAGCGGAAGCCGCACCGGAGCCTGCGAAACACGCTTCCGAAGCCGCGAGCGACCAGGGCTCGCGCAATCTCGTGATGCGCGTTGTCGCGGCCCTGGTGCTGGCGCCGGTCGCGATCATGCTGGCCTATGTCGGCGGCATTGCCTGGACCTTGTTGGTGACGCTGGCCGCGATCGGACTGTTCGTGGAATGGCTGATGGTCACGGACGTCGGCCGCGAGCTCCGTGTTGTGGGCCCCGGCGTTGCCGCGCTGCTGCTTGCCGGCCTCGGCCTGATCGCCGGCCGGATCGATGCGGCGCTGATCGTGCTCGCGATCGGCGCGGTCGCGGTGGCGCTGACCTCGGGCGAGCGGCGCAACTGGGCGACCGTCGGACTGCTCTATGCAGCGGCCGCCGAGGTCGCGTCGGTGCTGGTGCGCCTCGATACGGCCAAGGGGTTTGGCGCGCTGATGTTCGTGCTGCTGGTGGTGTGGGTCACCGACATCGGCGGCTATTTTGCCGGTCGCAGCATCGGCGGACCAAAGCTCTGGGTGCGGATCAGCCCGAAGAAGACCTGGGCCGGCGCGATCGGCGGCTTCGCGGCGAGCCTGCTGGTGGCGGCCGGCTTTGCCGCCTTCGAGATCGGCTCCACCGCGCCGCTATTGGTGCTCGGCGCGGTGCTGTCGGTGGTGTCGCAGCTCGGCGACCTCTTCGAATCCGCCGTGAAGCGGCGGTTCGGGGTGAAGGATTCGAGTCATATCATTCCCGGCCATGGCGGGGTCCTGGACCGCCTGGACGGGTTTGTCGCGGCCGTGATTGTTGCGGCGATTTTAGGTTTCGTTCGCGGCGGCGCCGATGGCGTCGGGCGCGGTCTTATGGTTTGGTGATGTGATGAGCGCAGTTCCATTGCGTAACAACAAGGCCGCGGCATCCGCGGTGCGGTCGGTAACTGTCCTGGGCGCCACCGGCTCGATCGGTGACAGCACCATGGATCTCCTGCGCGGCGCGCGGGATCGCTACCGGGTCGAGGCGCTGACCGCGAACGGCAATGTCGAGGCGCTGGCCAAGCTCGCCAGGGAATTCGGCGCGCGGTTTGCCGCGATCGCCGACCCCACGAAATTGTCCGCGCTGAAGGATGCGCTGGCCGGCACCCGCACCGAGTGCGGGGCGGGCGAGAGCGCCATCATCGAGGCCGCGGCGCGGCCTGCGGACTGGGTGATGGCGGCGGTCAGCGGCGCCGCCGGGCTCAAGCCCGCGCTCGCCGCGGTCGATCGCGGCGCGTCGGTCGCGCTCGCCAACAAGGAGTGCCTGGTCTGCGCCGGCGATTTCTTCATGGAGCGCGCCGCCAAGGCCGGCGCCTGCATCCTGCCGGCGGATTCGGAGCATAACGCGCTGTTCCAGGCGCTGGCCTCAGGCGACCGCGCCGAATTGGTCCGCGTGATCATCACCGCTTCCGGCGGCCCGTTCCGCACCTGGGCTCCGGCCGACATCGAGCAGGCGACGCTGGAGCAGGCGCTGAAGCATCCGAACTGGAGCATGGGCCAGAAGATCACGATCGATTCCGCGTCGATGATGAACAAGGGCCTCGAGGTGATCGAGGCGTCCTATCTGTTCGCATTGACGCCGGACGAGATCGACGTGCTGGTGCACCCGCAGTCGATCATCCACGGCATGGTCGAATTCTCCGACCGCTCGGTGATGGCACAGCTCGGCGCGCCCGACATGCGGATCCCGATCGCGCATTGCCTCGGCTGGCCCGACCGAATCGTCGGCCCGTCGGCGCGGCTCGATCTCGCCAAGATCGGTCAGCTCACCTTCGAGGCGCCGGATTTCGCGCGCTTCCCGGGGCTGCGGCTGGCCTATGAGGCGCTGCGGACCGGGAAGGGCGCGACCACCGTCTACAACGCCGCGAACGAAGTTGCGGTCGCCGCGTTTATCGCTGGCAAGATCAAGTTCGGCGCGATCGCTCGCCTGGTCGAAGCGACGATGAACGATTGGATCCGGACCGGGAATCGGGCACCGCTGGTCTCGGCGGATGATGCGATTTCCGTTGACCATGTTGCGCGAAATAAGGCTGCCGCCCTATTGCCTCAAATTGCCTTAAAGGCAACCTAGAGGGTTGGGGACGGAGCCTTTGGCTCTTGTCGAGGGAACACGGATGCCCGAATTTTTTCTTCATACTTTCAGTACGTTGAGTCATGGGCTCGTCGGTTACATTGTCCCATTTTTATTCGTCCTGACGATTGTCGTCTTCTTCCACGAGCTCGGTCATTTCCTGGTCGCGCGCTGGGCCGGGGTGAAGGTGCTGACCTTCTCGCTCGGGTTCGGGCCGGAGCTCGCGGGCTTCAACGACCGCCATGGCACGCGCTGGAAGATCTCCGCGATTCCGCTCGGCGGCTACGTCAAGTTCTTCGGCGATGACTCAGAGGCGTCGACGCCTTCGACGGAAAAGCTCGCAACGATGACGGCGGAGGAGCGCGAAGGCAGCTTCCACCACAAGACCGTCGGGAAGCGCGCCGCGATCGTCGTCGCCGGCCCGGTCGCCAATTTCATCCTGGGTGCGCTGATCTTTGCCGGCATGGCGCTCTATTACGGCAAGCCCAGCACGATCGCCCGGGTCGACGGCATTGTCGCCGACAGTGCGGCCGCCGCGGCGGGCTTCAAGGTGGGCGACGTCATCCTCGAAATCGACGGCAGCCCGATTCAAAGCTTCGCCGACATGCAGCGCGTCGTAGGATCGAGCGCAGGTTCAAAGCTTGCATTCCGGGTCAAGCGCGACGGCGAGGTCGTTTCATTCAATGCCACGCCGGCGCTCAAGGAGGTCAAGGATCCCTTCGGCAACGCGCATCGCATCGGCGTGCTCGGGATCGAGCACAAGGCCCAGACCGGCGAGGCGACCAGTGTGCCCGTTGGCGTTGTGGAATCGCTCCGAATCGGCGTTGAGCAGGTCTGGTACATCATTTCCAGCACCTTCAAGTTCCTGGGGTCGCTGTTCGTTGGAACCGGCAATCCGGGCGAGGTGAGCGGGGTCCTGGGGATCGCGAAACTCTCCGGCCAGGCGGCGAGCGCCGGGTTCCAGTTCGTCGTGAACCTCTGCGCGATCCTGTCGGTCTCGATCGGCCTGCTGAACCTGTTCCCGATCCCGCTGCTGGATGGCGGGCACCTCATGTTTTACGGGGCGGAAGTGCTGCGCGGACGCCCGCTCTCGGAGCGCACGCAGGAGGTCGGGTTCCGAATCGGCCTTGGTCTGGTCCTGATGCTGATGGTGTTTGCAACCTATAACGACATCCTCAAATTGGCTGGGTCGTGAAACGCGGCTTTTTTGTGACGTTGCTAATGGGCAACGTCTTGGAACGAATTGGAAATACGCTCCCGTAGAAAGTTTGCCCCCATGGCAAATTTGGTTACAAGCTGAGCATAAGGTTGGGAATCTGTCGGGGCGTTGGGGAACGATCCGGCATCGGAAGGATAAGGGCGCGTTGCGCATGATGTTTGGAATGCGAGTGAGGGGGGGCTTGTTCGCTGCCCTGGTCATGTTCGCCGTGCCGGTGGCTGCCACCTTGGCGGCCGTGAGTGTGTCTGCGCCTGCGCTTGCCCAGACCGTCGATTCGATCACCGTCGAGGGCAACCGGCGTGTCGAGCTCGAAACCATCCGCTCCTACTTCCGCCCCGGTCCGGGCGGTCGGCTCGGGCAGGCCCAGATCGACGACGGCCTGAAGGCGCTGATCGAGACCGGCCTGTTCCAGGACGTCCATATCGAAACGCGCGGCGGGCGCCTGGTCGTGATCGTGGTCGAGAACCCGGTGATCGGCCGCGTCGCCTTCGAGGGCAACAAGAAGATCAAGGACGAGCAGCTGACGGCCGAGGTCCAGTCCAAGCCGCGCGGCACCTTCTCGCGCCCAATGGTGCAGTCGGATGCGCTGCGAATCGCCGAAATCTACCGCCGGTCCGGCCGCTACGACGTGCGGGTCAATCCGCAGATCATCGAGCAGCCGAACAACCGCGTCGACCTGATCTTCGAGATCAATGAAGGCGTGAAGACTGGTGTCCGCTCGATCGAATTCATCGGCAACAACGCCTATTCGGCGTCCCGCCTGCGCGACGTCATCAAGACCCGTGAATCGAACATCCTGAGCTTCCTCGGCGGCAACGACGTCTACGATCCCGATCGCGTCGAGGCCGACCGCGACCTGATTCGCCGCTTCTACCTCAAGAACGGTTATGCCGACGTCCAGGTCGTGGCCGCGCTGACCGAATACGATCCGGACAAGAAGGGCTTCCTGGTCACCTTCAAGATCGAGGAAGGCCAGCAGTACCGCGTCGCCGCCGTCAACTTCACGTCGTCGATCTCGACGCTGGATCCGAACGCGCTGCGCTCGTGGTCGCGCGTCAATGTCGGCTCGCTCTACAACGCCGAGGCGCTGGAGAAGTCCGTCGAAGAGATGCAGATCGAGGCCTCGCGCCGCGGCTACGCCTTCGCGGTGGTGCGGCCGCGCGGCGACCGCAATTTCGAGAATCACACGGTGTCGATCACCTTCGCGATCGACGAAGGCCCGCGCACCTACATCGAGCGCATCAACGTCCGGGGCAACACCCGCACCCGCGATTACGTCATCCGCCGCGAGTTCGACATCTCCGAGGGCGACGCCTACAACCGCGCGCTGGTCGACCGCGCCGAGCGCCGGCTGAAGAACCTCGACTTCTTCAAGACCGTCAAGATCACCACCGAGCCGGGCTCCTCGAGCGACCGGGTCATCCTGATCGTCGATCTCGAGGAGAAGTCGACCGGCGACTTCTCGGTGTCGGGCGGCTATTCGACCACCGACGGCGCGCTGGCCGAAGTCTCGGTCTCCGAGCGCAACCTGCTCGGGCGGGGCCTGTTCGCCAAGGCGTCGGTGACTTACGGCCAGTACGCCCGCGGCTATTCGCTGTCGTTCGTCGAGCCCTATCTGCTCGACTACCGCGTCGCGCTCGGCCTCGACCTCTACCAGCGCCAGCAGCTGTCCAACAGCTACATCTCCTACGGCACCAAGACGCTCGGCTTCAGCCCGCGGCTCGGCTTCAGCCTGCGGGAAGACCTCTCGCTGCAGCTGCGCTACTCGATCTATCAGCAGGAAATTTCGCTGCCGGCGACGTTCAGGAACTGTAACAACATCCCGCTCAACGCGGATGGAACGCCCAATACCGCGTTCTTCCCGAGCCCGGCCTATGCGAATTTGAACGGCATCGATCTGACCTCGACCAACGGTCTCGGCTGCTTCTTCGACGGCGAAGCCTCGCTGCCGGTGCGCAAGGAGCTGGCGAATGGCAAGACGCTGACCTCGGCGCTCGGCTATACGCTGAACTACAACACCCTCGACAACAACAAGAACCCGACCGACGGCCTCTTGGTCGACTTCCGGCAGGACTTCGCGGGTGTCGGCGGCGACGTCAGCTACATCAAGACCGCGATCGATGCGAAGTACTACACCCCGCTGGTTTCCGACCTCGTCGGCGTGATCCACGCCCAGGGCGGTATCCTGAACAAGCTGGGCAGCACCGAGCTGCGCATGCTGGATCACTTCCAGATGGGCCCGAACCTGGTCCGCGGCTTCGCGCCGAACGGCATCGGTCCGCGTGACATCAACCCCTACAGCACGCAGGACGCGATCGGCGGTACCAAGTACTGGGGCGTGTCGGCGGAACTGCAGATGCCGTTCTGGTTCCTGCCGAAGGAAGTCGGCCTCAAGGGCGCGGTCTACGCGGACGCCGGTGGTCTGTACGACTACCAGGGACCGACGTCGTGGGCGGCGACCGGCGAAGTCAACGTGCCGGGCTGCGTCAGGCCGACCAACAACCCGCCGACGCCGGGCACCTGCCTCGGGCTGAACTTCGACGACAGCAAGGTGGTCCGTACCTCGGTCGGTGTCGGCCTGATCTGGCAGTCGCCGTTCGGACCGCTGCGCTTCGACTATGCGATCCCGCTGACCAAGGGCCAGTTTGACCGCACACAAGAGTTCCGGTTTGGCGGCGGTACTTCGTTCTAAGACCGGTTGCCGGCCGGACTGCGACGGAAAGAATGGCGCAGCCGATCTTCTTCAAGAAGCCTCCTTCGTCAACGCTGGCTGAGATCGCCGCGCTGACGAAGGCGCATCTGGTCGACCCCGCGAGGGGCGCGCAGCAGATCAGGGGACTGGCTTCGCTCGACGAAGCCGGCCCGATGCAGCTCGCCTTCTTCGACAATCTCAAATACGCCGACCGGCTCGCCGCGACTCGGGCCGGGGCCTGCCTGGTCAGCCCGCGCTTCGAGGCGCAGGTGCCCAAGGGCACCGCGGTGCTGCGGGCGACCAAGCCGTTCCACGCCTTCGTCCAGCTCGCCCGCGAATGGCATGCCGACGCGCTGCGGCCGCAGTCCTGGTTCGATACCGAGGGCATCGCGCCGTCGGCGATCATCGACCCCACCGCGCGGCTGGAGGACGGCGTCATCGTCGATCCGCTGGTGGTGATCGGGCCCAGGGTCGAGATCGGCGCCGGCACCATCATCGGCGCCGGCGCGGTGATCGGGGCCGACGTCAAGATCGGCCGCGACTGCAATGTCGGCGCTAAGACCACCATCCAGTTCGCCCTGATCGGCAACAACGTGCTGATCCATCCCGGCTGCAACATCGGCCAGGACGGCTACGGCTTCATCTTCTTCGGGCCTTCGGGCCACCTGAAGGTGCCGCAGACCGGCCGGGTGCTGATCCAGAACAATGTCGAGGTCGGCGCCGGGTCGACCATCGACCGCGGCTCGCTGCGCGACACCGTGATCGGCGAAGGCACCAAAGTCGACAACCAGGTCCAGATTGGCCACAATGTGACCATCGGCAGGCACTGCCTGCTCGCGGCCCAGATCGGGCTCGCGGGCAGCCTGACGATCGGCGACAATGTCGCGCTCGGTGCCAAGGTGGGCATCAACAACCACCTCAACATCGGCGACGGCGCCCAGGTCACCGCGATGAGCGCAGTCAAGGACGACATCCCGCCGAACGGTCGCTGGGGCGGGCACTTCGCCAAGCCGACCAAGCAGTGGTTCAGGGAAATCATCGCCGTGGAGCGCCTGGTGCGCGACAACGAAGCGAAGGGTAAGGACGAGGAGTGATGGAGGAGTCGCCGGTCAGGTTCGAGCTCGTGGATATCAACGATATCCTGAAGACGCTGCCGCACCGCTTTCCGATGCTGCTGATCGACCGGGTCATCAAGATCCGCGCCGACTACAGCGGCATCGGCATCAAGAACGTCACCTTCAACGAGCCGCCGTTCCAGGGACATTTTCCGGAGCGCCCGGTGTATCCCGGCGTGATGATGATCGAGGCGATGGCCCAGACCGCCGGCGTGATCGGCATCAAATCGGTCGAGGGCACCGAGAAGCCGCGCGCGGTGTATTTCCTCACCATCGACAAGTGCAAGTTCAGGAAGCCGGTCATGCCCGGCGACACCATCGAATACCACATGCGTTCGCTCGGCCGGCGCAAGACGATGTGGTGGTTTCACGGCGATGCAAAGGTCAACGGCCAGGTCGTGGCCGAGGCCGATGTCGGAGCCATGCTGACGGACTGAGCGTGATCCGGAAAAGTGTGAAGCGGTTTTCCGAAAAGATCATGCTCGAATAAGAGCTCACGACGTGCGGCAGGCGTAGCGGCCGTCGGCGCCCGCGATCCGCAGTACGCGATTGACGAAGATGCCCATCGACGGCGCGTTCATCAGCGCATCGAAGGTCTCAACCGGGACGCTGCAATAGTGCTGGTAGCTGCCCCTGACCGTGACCAGCAGCGCGCGCTGGCTGGCGTCGTAGCAGACGCGCTGCACGATCGAGCTGCGATTGATGTCGCGACAGTCGAAGGTCGACAGATCGACGCGGCCGCCGCGCCCGAGATCGACCGTCTCCGGGCCGACAGGCGCAGAGAGCAGGCTGAGGATCAGCGTGGCGGCCCGGACCATGGTCGGTTGCGACCCGTTTCGTTGCAATGGGCGGTCATGATACGTCACTGGACAGGGCGGGCAAAGTCGCGCTAACGACCGCCCCAACCGACAGTCTGGCGCCTCAACTAGCGCGTTGGCGCCGTTAACGAATTCCGGACCGCAATTCCATGACCATGATCGATCCCACTGCGCGCATTGCCGATGGCGCCGTGATCGGAGCGGGCACCGAGATCGGCCCGTACTGCATCATCGGCCCCAATGTCGTGCTCGGCGAGAACTGCAAGCTCCTGGCACACGTCACGGTCGGCGGCCACACCACTGTTGGCGCCGGCTGCGTCATCTCGCCGTTTGCCGCGCTCGGCGGCGCGCCGCAGGATCTGAGCTATCGCGGCGAGCCGACCCGGCTCGAGATCGGCGAGGCCTGCACGATCCGCGAGGGCGTGACGATGAACATCGGCACCGTCAAGGGTGGCGGGCTGACCCGCGTCGGCGATCGCGGCTTCTTCATGAACAACAGCCATGTCGGCCACGACTGCACGGTCGGCAACAACGTGATCTTCGCCACCTCGGCGACGCTCGGCGGCCATTGCGAGATCGGCGACTTCGTCTATATCGGCGGCCTGTCGGCGGTGCACCAGTTCACCCGCGTCGGCCCGCAGGTCATGATCGGCGGCGTCTGCGGCGTGCGCGGCGACATCATCCCGTTCGGGCTCGCCAACGGCCAGTATGCCGTGCTCGAAGGGCTCAACATCATCGGCATGCGGCGCCGCCAGTTCACCAAGCAGCGGCTGGCTGTGGTGCGCGCGTTCTATCAAAAGCTGTTCCACGGCCCCGGCGTCTTTGCTGAGCGGCTGGCGTCGGTGCAGCCGCTGGCCGGCGAGGATCCCGCGATCGCGGATATTCTGGCCTTCATCGACGGCGCCAAGCACCGCGCGCTCTGTCTTCCCGCCAACACCAACTGAGCAGGGGATGGCCGCCAGCATGACGTCAGCGGCGCCCTCGCTTTCCTCACCGGTCGGCGTCATCGCCGGTGGCGGCGCCATGCCGTTTGCGGTCGCGGACTCGCTGGCCGCGCGCGGCATCACGCCGGTGCTGTTCGCGCTGCGCGGCGCCTGTGATCCGGCGCGGGCGCAGCGGTTTCGCCATCGCTGGATCTCGGTCGGCCAGCTCGGGCGGGCGACGCGGCTGTTCCGCGACGAAGGCTGCCGCGACCTGATCTTCATCGGCACCCTGGTGCGTCCGGCGCTCTCCGAGATCAGGCTCGACTGGGGCACGCTGCGCGTGCTCGGCCACGTCCTGCGAGCGTTCCGCGGCGGCGACGATCATCTGCTGTCGAGCGTCGGCCGCATCCTGGAGCAGCAGGGTTTTCGCATGGTCGGGATCAAGGACGTCGCGCCCGATCTCCTGATGCCGGAAGGCGCGGTCACGCGCACGGCCCCCGATGGCGACGCGCTCGCCGACATCGCGCGCGGCCGCGCCGTGCTCGACGCGCTCGGTCCGTTCGACATCGGGCAGGCGGCCGTCGTGATCGACGGTCATGTGGTTGCGGTCGAGGATATCGAGGGCACCGACGGGCTGCTGGCGCGGGTGGCGCGGCTGCGCGCCGAGGGCCGGATCCGCGCCAAGGCCGGGAGAGGCGTGCTGGTGAAGGCGCCGAAGAGCCGCCAGGATCTGCGCTTCGATCTGCCGACCATCGGCCCGCGGACGGTCGAAGGCGCGGCGGCGGCAGGGATCGCCGGCATCGCCGTGATCGCCGGCAACACTCTTGCCGCCGAGCCGCAGGCGCTGATCGAGACCGCCGACGCAAAGGGCCTCTTTGTCATCGGGCTCGAGAGCTGATGGCGGCGCGCAGCCCCACCGCCGGCCGCAAGATCTTCCTCATCGCGACGGAGGAGTCCGGCGATCGGCTCGGCGCCGCGCTGATGAAGGTGCTGCGCCAGCGTCTCGGCGATGCCGTTCAGTTCTCCGGCGTCGGCGGCCGCGCCATGACGCAAGAGGGCATCGACCCGCTGTTTCCGATCGAGGAGCTGTCGATCGTGGGCTTTGCCGCGGTGGTGAAGCAACTGCCGAAAATCCTGCGATTGATCCGCCGCACCGCCGATGCCGTGCTCGATGATGCGCCCGATATGCTGGTGATCATCGACAGCCCCGATTTCACCCATCGCGTCGCCCGCCGCGTCCGTGCGCGCAATCCGGAGATTCCGATCGTCGACTACGTGTCGCCGTCGGTCTGGGCGTGGCGGCCGGGCAGGGCGCGCGCGATGCGCCGCTATGTCGATCACGTGCTGGCGCTGCTGCCGTTCGAGCCCGAGGAATATCAGAAGCTGCAGGGGCCGCCGTGCAGCTATGTCGGCCACCCCCTGATCGAGCAGCTCGCTTCGCTGCGGCCGAATCCTGACGAACGGCAGCGCCGCGACGGCGCGCCGCCGGTGTTGCTGGTGCTGCCGGGCAGCCGGCGCAGTGAGATCCGGCATCATCTGGCATTGTTCGGCGCAGCGCTCGGCGCGCTCGGCGAGCGCATGAAGTTCGAGCTCGTGCTGCCGACCATGCCGCATCTCGAGGCGATGGTGCGCGAGGGCGTGGCGTCGTGGCCGATCGTGCCGCGGATCGCGGTCGGCGACGCCGAGAAGCGCGCCGCGTTCCGCATCGCGCGTGCCGCGCTGGCGAAGTCGGGCACCGTGACGCTCGAGCTCGCGCTGTCGGGCATTCCGATGGTGACGGCCTATCGGGTCGGCGCCGCGGAGGCGTTCATCCTGCGCCGCGCGATCCGGGTGTCGTCGGTGATCCTCGCCAATCTCGTGATCGGCGCCGACATCATTCCCGAGTTCCTGCAGGAGGACTGCACGCCGGACAAGCTCGCGCAGGCGCTCGGCGAGGTGATCGCCGACACGCCCGAGCGTCTGCGGCAGCTCGTGGCGTTTTCGACGATGGATGCGAAGATGTCGACCGGCGACCAGCCGCCGAGCGTGCGCGCCGCCGACATCGTGCTGGCAACGATGGCGGGTCGACCCGGCTAGACTCCCCGTGTCGCAGGGGCGCGTTGCCAATATGGCGAAAACAACCCCATGCAAAGTAGCCCAGCGGTAGCCGGCGGCCGCCGGCACTCGACAAAGGCGGCGTTCGACGGCAGCCTTGACACGTCGGGCAAGTCAGCCGTATTCTTCCATTATTCCGAAAACCGTGCATCCCGCGCCCGCAACCAGCTGGCTGGATGCGGCATGCCGCGAGCGGCATCCGGCCGCAGCGGTTCCGCTTGCAACGGATGATTAGCTGGTACTAATATTAGCTATCTCTAATATTATGGAAGCCACCCGATGAAGATCGATCCCATTGCCTATGTCGGCGCCGTCATTCGCGAGGTCGCGTTCCGGGAACGCGACGGCAAGCCGGCGCGGGCGGTGATTGCGACCCGCCGCTATGACACCGACATCGACGATCTCTGGGATGCGCTGACCAATCCGGAGCGGATTCCGCGCTGGTTCCTGCCGATCTCCGGCGAGCTGAGGCTTGGCGGCCGCTACAAGTTCGAGGGCCAGGCCGGCGGTGAGATCACGACCTGCGAGCCGCCGCGCCGGCTCGCCGTGACGTGGGAGGCGATGGGCGCCGTCAGCTGGGTGACCGTGACGCTGGCGGAGGATCGCGCCGGCGGCACGCACCTGGAACTGGAGCATGTGGCGATCGTCGAGGGCGACTTCTGGGATCGCTTCGGACCCGGCGCGGTCGGCGTCGGCTGGGATCTCGCGTTGCTCGGGCTCGCCCTCTATCTCGCCACGCCCGCGGGCCAGGAATTCGACCGCGCTACCGCCACGGCATGGCCCGCCTCCGACGACGGCAAGGACTTCATCCGCCGCAGCAGCGCGGACTGGTGCCGCGCCTCGATTGCAGCGGGGACGGAGGAGGCGGCGGCGCGCAGGGCAGCGGCGAACACCACGGCGTTCTATTGCGGCGAGCCGGAGCCGGACGGAGGCTAAAGCATGATCCGGAAAAGTGTGAAGCGGTTTTCCGAAGAGATCATGCTCAAACGAGGAGCTAAAGGGCGATGACGATTCATCGCGCTTTAGCGGCCGTGCACGCCTTCGACATCCTCGGCGATCCGGTCCGGCGCCGCATCCTGGAACTGCTCGCGACCGGCGAGCACAGTTCAGGCGACATCGTCACCGTCGTGCAGCGCGAATTCGGCATCACCCAGTCGGCGGTGTCGCAGCAGCTGCGGATCCTGCGCGACGCCGGGTTTGCCTCGGTGCGCGCCGACGGCACGCGCCGCATCTATGCGGTGGAACCCAAGCGGCTGCGCGAGGTCGATGACTGGCTCGACCGCTTCCGGGCGTTCTGGCTGCCGAAGCTGGATGCACTCGCCACCGAAGTCGCCCGCGGCAAACGAAAACGGCGCCATCAGGAGTGATGGCGCCGTTCCGGATCGCTTGATGCGTGCCGCTTACTTGCGCTTGTCGATCGGCACGTAGTCGCGGCGGGCGACGCCGGTGTAGAGCTGGCGCGGACGGCCGATCTTCTGCTGCGGATCCTCGATCATCTCGCTCCACTGGCTGATCCAGCCGACGGTGCGGGCGACCGCGAACAGCACGGTGAACATCGAGACCGGCAGGCCCATCGCCTTCAGCGTGATGCCCGAATAGAAGTCGACGTTCGGGTAGAGCTTGCGGTCGATGAAGTAGGGGTCGTTGAGCGCGATCTTCTCGAGCTCCAGCGCCACTTTGAGCATCGGATCGTCGCCGTGGCCGGTCTCCTTGAGCACCGCGTGACACATCTTCTGCATGATCTTGGCGCGCGGGTCGTAGTTCTTGTAGACGCGGTGGCCGAAGCCCATCAGGCGGACTTCGCTGTTCTTGTCCTTCACCTTGGCGATGAAGTCCGGAATGTTTTCGACCTTGCCGATGCCGTAGAGCATGTTGAGCGCGGCCTCGTTGGCGCCGCCATGCGCCGGGCCCCACAGGCAGGCGATGCCGGCCGCGATGCAGGCGAACGGGTTGGCGCCCGAGGAGCCGGCGATGCGCACCGTCGAGGTCGAGGCGTTCTGCTCGTGGTCGGCGTGCAGGATCAGGATCTTGTCCAGCGCGTCGGCAAGCACCGGATTGATCTTGTACTCCTCGCAGGGCACCGCGAAGCACATGTTGAGGAAGTTCTCGGCAAACGACAGCGAGTTCTTCGGATACACGAAGGGCTGGCCGACCGTGTACTTGTAGGCCATCGCCGCCAGCGTCGGGATCTTCGCGATCATCCGGATCGAGGCGATCATCCGCTGCTTCGGGTCATTGATGTCGGTGGAGTCGTGATAGAACGCGGCGAGCGCGCCGACGGCCGCAACCATGATCGCCATCGGATGGGCGTCGCGGCGGAAGCCCTGGAAGAAGCGGGCCATCTGCTCATGCACCATGGTGTGGTGCGTGACGGTGTAGTCGAAGTCCTGCTTCTGCTTCGGGGTCGGAAGCTCCCCGTAGAGCAGCAGGTAGCAGGTCTCGAGGAAGTCGCCCTGCTCGGCGAGCTGCTCGATCGGGTAGCCACGGTATTCGAGCACGCCGGCGTCGCCGTCGATGTAGGTGATCTTGGACTGGCAGCTGCCGGTCGAGGTGAAACCGGGATCGTAGGTGAACACCCCGGCCTGGCCGTAGAGCTTGGCGATGTCGATGACATCAGGCCCAACCGTGCCGCTGAGGATCGGGAAATCGTAGGTCTTGTTGCCGATGGTGAGTGTGGCTGTCTTGCTGGATTTTGCGTCCATCGTGATATCCCCGATGAAATCGTTGCGAAAACCGCCCTTGCCCAGTCGCTAATTGACGACCCGTGGCGGGGTGGGACGGCTTGTGGAGAAAGCGTCCGAGGATGGGTAGCTCATTGCCATGTGCGCTGCAAGATGGACCCTGGCAGGGTCCATGCAGGATCACGCCGCCTGATCGGCGAGACGGGCAAGACACTCCTGGCGTCCCAGGACCGCCAGCACGTCGAAGATGCCCGGCGATGTGGTGCGGCCCGTCAGCGCCACCCGCAGCGGCTGGGCGACGGCGCCGAGCTTCAAATTGTTCTGCTCGGCGAAATTCCGCATCGCGGACTCCGTCGTCTCCGCGGTCCAGTCGTTGACGGCTTCGAGCGCCGTGCGCAGCCGGCCGATCAGCGCGCGGGTTTCCGGCGTCAGCAGCGCCGCCGCCTTTGGATCGAGCTCGAGCGGGCGGTCGGCGAAGATGAAGTAGGCGCCGGCGATCAGCTCGATCAGCGTCTTGGCGCGCTCCTTCAGGCTCGGCATCGCGCGCAGCAATTGCGCCCGCGTGGTGTCGTTGAGCTTCGGCTTCAGGGCCGCGCATTCAGGAACATAATCCAGCACGTTCTCGAACTGGGTCACGAGGGATTGATCGTCGCTCTGGCGGATATAGTGGCCGTTGAGGTTCTCCAGCTTGGCGAAGTCGAACCGTGCAGCCGAGCGGCCGACGCCGGAGAGGTCGAACGCGGCGATCATCTCCTCGGTCGAGAAGATCTCCTGATCGCCATGGCTCCAGCCGAGCCGGACCAGATAGTTGCGCAGCGCCGCCGGCAGGTATCCCAGCGCGCGATAGGCGTCGACGCCGAGCGCGCCATGGCGCTTCGACAGTTTCGAGCCGTCGGGACCATGGATCAGCGGAATGTGGGACATGCTGGGCAGCTCCCACTCCAGCGCGTCGTAGATCTGCTTCTGCCGCGCGGCGTTGATCAGGTGATCGTCGCCGCGGATGATGTGGGTGACACCCATGTCGTGGTCGTCGACCACGACCGCGAGCATGTAGGTCGGGGTACCGTCGCCGCGCAGCAGGACGAGGTCGTCGAGGTTCTCGTTCTGCCAGACCACGCGGCCCTGGACCTGGTCCTCGATCACGGTCTCGCCGGTCTGCGGCGCCCTCAGGCGGATGGTCGGCTTGATGCCGGCGGGCGCGGTCGACGGATCGCGGTCGCGCCACATGCCGTCATAGAGGCGGGTGCGGCCCTCGGCGCGCGCCTTCTCGCGCATCGCGGTGAGCTCCTCCGGCGACGCGTAGCAGTAATAGGCGCGGCCCGCGGCGAGCAGGCTCTCGGCGACCTCGCGATGGCGGGCGGCGCGGCTGAACTGGTAGATCACGTCGCCGTCCCAATCGAGCTCCAGCCAGCGCAAGCCGTCCAGGATGGCGTCGATCGCCTCCTTGGTGGAGCGCTCGCGGTCGGTGTCTTCGATCCGCAGCAGCATCTTGCCGCCGTGCTTCTTGGCATAGAGCCAGTTGAACAGGGCGGTGCGGCCGCCTCCGATATGGAGGAAGCCGGTCGGCGACGGAGCGAAGCGCGTGACGATCGAAGACGAGGTCATTTCGAGAATGGGGTACCCAATGAGTGAGCCGGGCGACCGTGTATCATAGCCGGGGGAGACTTAGCCAATGCTTATCCAGGTCGTTCATAGCCATCCGCTCGAGGACAGCTATAACCACACGCTGTTTCAGACCATCGTCGGGACATTGCGGCGCCGGCATGAGGTGATCGCGACCGATCTCGACCGCGAGCGGTTCTCGCCGGTCATGACCGAGGCGGAGCGGCGGAGCTATTTTCAGGGCCCCTATGCGGAGGAGGCGGTGTCGCGCCTGATCGGCGACCTCCGCCGGGCGGACGGCATCATCTTCTGCTTTCCGCACTGGTGGTTTTCCATGCCGGCGATGCTCAAGGGGTACTTCGACCGGGTCTGGGCGCCGGGAACCGCGTTTGCCCATGATCTGGCCGGCGGGCGCATCAGGCCGCTGCTGACCAACATCCGCCTGTTCGGGGTGGTGACGACTTATGGCTCGCCCTGGTGGCTGACCCGGATCGTGATGCAGGATCCCGGCCGCAAGGTGCTGTTCCGCGCCCTGAAGCCGATGTGTGGCGCGAGCGCCCAATCGTTCTATATGGCCCATTACGACATGGACCGCTCCACGCCGGCCTCCCGGACGGCGTTCATCGAGCGGGTACGGGCGAGGGTCTCCGCGCTATGATTGGCGCCGCGCAGGGCTTGGCCGGACCGCGCGAATTTGGCAGAAGGCAGGTCAATCCAATGGGAACCCTTTGATGACGACTGACACGGCGACGGCAGAGGCAGGGCGCGATTTCATCCGCGACATCGTCCAGGCCGATCTCTCCTCCCACAAGCACAGCCGGATCGTGACGCGCTTCCCGCCGGAGCCGAACGGCTACCTGCATATCGGCCACGCCAAGTCGATCGCGCTCAACTTCGGCATCGCCCAGGAGTTCGGCGGCCAGTGCAATCTGCGCTTCGACGACACCAATCCGACCAAGGAGGAGCAGGAGTATATCGACTCCATCCAGGCCGACGTGCACTGGCTCGGCTACGACTGGGGCAAGAATCTCTTTTTTGCCTCGGACTATTTCGAGCGCCTCTATGACTGGGCCGAGGGCCTGATCAAGGCCGGCCATGCCTATGTCGACGACCAGTCGCAGGAGGAGATCCGCACCTCCCGCGGCACCCTGACCGAGCCGGGCAAGAACTCGCCGTTCCGCGACCGCCCGGTCGAGGAGAACCTCGATTTGTTCCGCCGCATGAAGGCCGGCGAGTTTCCGAACGGTGCCCGCGTGCTGCGCGCCAAGATCGACATGGCGTCCGGCAACATCAATCTGCGCGACCCCGTGCTGTACCGCATCCTGCACGCCCATCATCCGCGCACCGGCGATAAATGGTCGATCTATCCGAGCTACGACTATGCCCACGGCCAGTCGGACGCGATCGAGGGCATCACCCATTCGATCTGCACGCTGGAGTTCGAGGATCACCGGCCGCTCTATGAGTGGCTGCTCGACAAGCTGCCGGTGCCGTCGAAGCCGCACCAGTATGAAATGGCGCGGCTCAACCTGACCTACACGCTGCTGTCGAAGCGGGTGCTGACCCAGCTCGTGCGCGACGGCCACGTCTCGGGCTGGGACGACCCGCGGATGCCGACCATCGCCGGGCTGAAGCGGCGCGGCGTGCCGCCGGCGGCGGTGCGTGAATTCATCAGGCGCATCGGCGTCGCCAAGGCCAACAGCGTGGTCGACGTCGGCATGCTCGAATTCTGCATCCGTGAGGAGCTGAACCGCACCGCGCTGCGCCGCATGGCGGTGCTGCGGCCGCTCAAGGTCGTGATCGAGAACTATCCGGAGGGCCAGGTCGAGGAACTCGAAGCGATCAACCATCCGGACAATCCGGAGGCCGGCACCCGCAAGATCGCGTTCGGCCGCGAGCTCTATATCGAGCAAGACGACTTCATGGAGAACCCGCCGAAAAAGTTCTTCCGCCTGTCGCCGGGCAACGAGGTGCGGCTGCGCTATGCCTACTTCGTCAAGTGCACGAGTGTGGTGAAGAACGACGCCGGCGAAATCGTCGAGCTGCGCTGCACCTATGACCCCGCGACCAAGGGCGGCAACGCGCCCGACGGCCGCAAGGTGAAGGCGACGATGCACTGGCTTTCCGCGGCGCAGTCCAAGCCGGCCGAGATCCGCATCTACAACCAGCTGTTCGCCAACCCGAGCCCGGACGCAGGCAATTTCGCCGGCGACCTCAATCCGCAGTCGCTGGAGGTGCTGACGGACGCGCGCGTCGAGCCTGCGATTGCCGAGAGCAATTCGCCGGATGCGATGCAGTTCGAGCGGCAGGGCTACTTTGTGCGCGATCCGGACTCGACGCCGGACAGGCTGGTGTTCAACCGCACTATCGGCCTGCGCGACACCTTTGCCAAGGAAGTCGGCGGCAAGGGTTAGGCCGTCCGGCAAGCGTTTCGAAGCGGAGGCGATCGATGCCAAGCGAGACCGACGAGATCGCCTCCGCCATCATCGCCAGATGGTCGGCTGCGTTCAGCAAGCTCGATGCGGAGACGCTCGCCGCGCTCTATTCGAGGAGCGCGTTCTTCTTCGGCTCGAACCCGACCCTCTATCGCGGCCGCGACGGCGTGAAGGCCTATTTCAACGGCCTGCCGCGCTGGCGCGCACCGCGCGTCCAGTTCAGCAATGTCAGCACCGGACGGGTAAACCCCGATCTTCTCAACATGGCCGCCATCGCATCGTTCTCCCTCGACGGCGATACGCTCACCGTCAAGATCACGTGGGTGATCGCGCGCGAGGACGGCGACTGGAAGATCGTCTGCCATCACGTCTCCTCGCAGACGCCGCTGATCTAGATGTCGTAGTACAAATGGAACTCGTAGGGATGAGGTCGCAATCTGATGGGATCGACCTCCTTCTTCCGCTTGTAGTCGAGCCATGTTTCGATCACGTCGGCGGTGAAGACATCGTTGCGCAGCAGGAATGCGTGATCGCGTTCGAGCGCGTCCAGCGCCTGGTCCAGTGACCCCGGCGTCGACTTCACCTCCTTCGCCTCGGCCGGCGGCAGGTCGTAGAGGTTCTTGTCGATCGGGCTACCCGGGTCGATCTTGTTGCGGATGCCGTCGAGACCGGCCATCAGCATTGCGGCAAAAGCCAGATAGGGATTGCAGGAAGGATCCGGCGAGCGAAATTCGACACGCTTGGCCTTCGGGTTCGGCGAATACATCGGAATGCGGCAGCAGGCTGACCGGTTGCGCTGGGAATAGACCAGGTTGATCGGAGCCTCATAGCCCGGCACCAGACGTCGATAGGAGTTCGTGGTCGGGGCGCAAAGCCCGCACAACGCCCAGGCGTGGGTCAGCAGGCCGCCGATATAGTGGCGGGCGAGCTGGCTCAGTTCGGCATAGTCGCCCCTGTCGTAGAACAGGTTGGTCTCGCCTTTCCACAGCGACTGATGAACATGCATTCCAGACGCGTTGTCCTCGAACAACGGTTTCGGCATGAACGTTGCGGTCATGCCGTTCCGGCGAGCGGTGTTCTTCACCACGTATTTGTAGATCATCAGATTGTCCGCCATGCGCGTGAGCGTGGTGAAGCGCATGTCGATTTCGTTCTGCCCACCGGTCGCGACTTCATGGTGATGGGCTTCGATCTGGATGCCCAGTTGCTCCATGGTCAACACCATTTCGGTGCGGAGCGCCTGCATGCTGTCCGTCGGGGGCACCGGAAAGTATCCCTCTTTCGGGCGCGGCTTGTGTCCCAGATTGGGCGCTTCCTCCGAGCCGGTGTTCCAGCTGCCCTCACTGGAATCGATTTCGTGGAAAGCGTAATTGATGCCCTGTCCATAGCGCACGCTGTCGAACACGAAGAATTCCGCCTCCGGACCGAAGTAGCTGATATCGGCGTGGCCCGTGGCCTTCAGGTGGGTTTCGGCCTTCTGGGCGATGTAGCGGGCATCACGGCTATAGGATTGACCGGTCGTGGGGTCGCGGATGTTGCAGATCAACACTAGCGTGGATGCAGGGGAATACGGGTCGAGAAAGGCCGTGGTCGGATCCGGAACGACCAGCATGTCGCTTTCCTGGATTTCCTGAAAGCCGCGGATCGATGAGCCGTCGAAGCCAATTCCCTCTCCGAGAGCATCGACGCTCGCCGCGCTCGGCGGGACGGAAAAATGTTGCCATACCCCCGGCAGATCGATGAAACGCAGATCGATCATCTGCACTTTCTCGTCCTTGATCGCCTTCACGATATCTTCGGCTGTTGCGCACGTCGGAAACATGGCTTCGCTCCTGTCATGGAGAGCCGCGTCGTTGAGATTGTGCTGCCGTTCTCAAGCCGCCATAGGGCGGCTTGAGACTGATCCCGCTCCAAGTTCTGCGCAGCTCGCGGGCAGCCTCAGCTTTGGTGCGGCCCGCGCATCAGCTTCATGGCGTCTTCGATATGCCGCCAGGTTCTGGCCAGCTCGGCCTCGCCTTTTGCTTCAAGCTCGATGGCGTTTTGGGCAGCTTCCGCAATGGCCTTGGCGCCATGTGCCTCGAGCAACTGCCGCGCATAGCTGTGGATGTCGATTTCTCGCATGGCGTCATACTCCTCTCGTCCTGAGCGCAACCGTAAACACCGGTCGGGCCGCGAACCGCAGACGTTGACACCTGGTCAAGCGCACGCAGTGTGCATCTTGCTGCGGCGCGATTGCAAGAGCCCTTTCCGGGTCGCGTGGACGCCCGGGTGGACGTGGGCTCGCGGATCAGCAGCGGCAACAGATCGCAGGTCCGGCTAGATGCTTTTTGCTCCCGCCGCACCATATCCGGGGAAGAGGGAGGTGAGGATTATGCGCATTCAACACTGGCAGGATGCTGCCAGCCTGTTGGTGGGAGTCTGGCTGATTGCGTCGCCGTTTGCACTGGGCTTCTCCGGGGCAGCTCTCTGGATCTCCATCGCACTCGGATTGGGCGTCGTGCTGTTTGCCTTGGAGGCATTCATCATTCCGTCCTATCTGGAGGAGTGGGGCGAGATGCTGATGGGAGCGGCTCTGGTGTTGGCACCCTGGACGTTCGGCTACGAACAGGGACCGGTCACCACGAGCAGCGTGCTCGGCGGAATCGTGGTGATCGCGCTCGCTTGCTGGGAGCTGATGACAGATCGTGATTTCGCCACCTGGTGGCACGATCGCTGGCATCACCGAGCTGGCTGAGGGGAATCGAACCGGGTTGTTGGCCTGACCGCCAGCGACTGGCGGCCGGAGCGGTTGAATTTGCCTGGCGCTGCATTCCCCCCCGGCTGCGTTGGATGCCGGTTCTGCAAGGAAATCACGCCCGAGCGACGGCGAGTGCGGGACGATCCGGAAGCCTCGCCCCGCACTTGGAAGGCCGATCATGAACCTTGCTGCGGGGTTAGCTGTGCCGCAGCAAGGTCACTCCGTCATGGCGCGGTTCGCGCCTCGATCTGCTCCCAAATTTTGGTCTCGCGTGTCTCCGGCATGATCAAGAGCGCGATGATGAAGCACACCGCGGGAACGGCGATCGGATAGATCAGCGCGTAGCCGATGCTGCCGGTCGCTGCGAAGGCAGCTGATGTGATGAACGGCACCAATCCGCCGCCCCAACCGTTGCCGATGTGATACGGCACCGAGACCGAGGTGTACCTGATCCTGGCCGGGAAGAACTCCGCCAGGAATGCACCGACCGGCCCGTACACCATCCCGACGTAGCAGACGAGGATGAAGACGATGAGGATGGCGACCGGATAGTTGATGTGTCCCGGCTGCGTGACCGTGCCGAGCCACAGATACAGCGGATAGTAGGTGATCGCGGCAAGCAGCATTCCGCCGAGGATCACGGGTTTACGGCCGATCTGATCCGACAGCCAGCCAAAGAAGATCAGGCTCGGCGTTGCGATCAGCAGCGCGGTTCCCACGATGTAGGCAGAGGTGATCGCATCGACCTTGGAGACCTGCTGCAGGAAGTACAGTGCCCAGAATTGACCGCTGTACCAGACCACGCCCTGTCCGATCAGGACGACGATGGCGATCAGGATGTATTTGATGTTGGCGCTGAGGAAAGCTTCCCGCCAGGGATTCCTGGTCATCTGTCCGCGCGCCTTGATCTCCTGGAAAATCGGCGTCTCCTGAAGCTGGAGGCGGATGTAGATGGCGATGGCCACCAGCAGGAACGAGAGCAGGAATGGAACGCGCCATGCCCATTCGTCGAAGGCCTGATTGCCCGCCCAGGTCCGGGTCAGGACGATCACGGCCAGCGACACCACGATCCCGAGCGTCGGCGAGGTTTGGAGCCAGCCGGTATAGTAGCCGCGGCTGTCGTCCGGAACATGCTCGGCGACATAGGTGATGGCGCCGCCATATTCGCCGCCCAGGCATAGACCCTGGATCATCCGCAAGCCGAACAGAACGAAAGCGGCCGTCAGGCCGATCGACTGATAGGTCGGGATCAGTCCGATCGCGCCCGTTCCCAGGCCCATTCCGCTCAGCGTAATGAGGAATGTATATTTGCGGCCGATCCGATCGCCCATCCATCCGAACAGGAAAGCCCCCAGCGGACGGATCAGGAATCCCGCAGTGAACAGCGCGATCGTGCTCAGCAGGGCTGCGACGGGGTGGGATTGCTCAAAGAACTTGACCGACAGCACTGCGGCCAGGCTGCCGAAAATGTAGAAATCGTACCATTCAATGATGTTTCCCACTGACGCAGCAACAATCACGCGACGAAAATCGCTTGGTACTTGAATAGCCATGTGCTGCTCCTATCAAATGCAAACACTACGCCTCGCGTTTTTCAGCGATCGATCCGCTCGCGGCGTGCGCGTGGTGCACGGCGTTACAGGCGAGATTGGCGAGTTCGTCCGTAACGCCTGGTCTCAGGCGGAGTTGTGGGCCACCTGAGAAGAGCTCCAGCGGCCTTCACGTGCCGCGAGCCGTTACTGCCTCATCCCTGTCTGATCGGGAGTGGAGGCATCGGGACAGTCTAATCCCAATGGGATTCGGTACCTAATGAGACTTTCGGCTCGATCGGTTTGACGCAGGCCGCAGGTAGGGCCGGCGCGGGCCGGTCCCGGTATCGAGCCTTGCCGGTTCGTATTCTGGATCCGTTCCGCTAGCGGCAAGGTCACAGCTTCCGGTAGCTTGGCGTCCCGGCAGGGATCGCAAGGCGAGAGATGGCGGAGCAGGGCACGACGCCGGGCGGCAAACGCGGCTACGCGGGGACGTGGCCGCCGCGCGCGGCCGCGCCGGCCGGCGGCTACGCGCCGGTCCGTCCAAGCATCTGGCCGCCGCTGGTCGAGACGCTGCGGCAATGGGCGCGCGCGGAGGCGGGCGCCGGGCGGTTGCTGCCCTGGGTGCCGGTGGCGTTCGGCACCGGTATCGCCTTCTATTTCGCGGCCGAGCACGAACCGATGCTGCCCGCCGCGGCAGCCGTTGCGATTGCGCTGTGCGTGCTCGCCGTCCTGCTGCGGCGGCAAAAACTGTTTCCGGTTGTCGTGATGACGGCGGCGGTCGCGGCGGGATTTGCCACCGCGACCTGGAAGACGGCGCGCGTCGCGCACGGCGTGCTGGCGCGGCCGATGTTCTCGGTGGCGCTGACCGGCTTCGTCGAAACGCGCGACATCAGGGAGAAGACCGACCGCTTCGTGCTGCGCGTCGCCACGATGGAGAGCCCACGGGAGACCACAAAACTTGAGCGCGTGCGGCTGTCGGTGAAGAAGGGCGCGGCGCCGGAGGTCGGCAGCTTCGTCGAATTGAAGGCGCGGCTGTTGCCGCCGCTCGGGCCGCAGCGGCCGGGCTCCTATGATTTCGGCCGCGACCTGTATTTTCAGGGCATCGGCGCCTCCGGCTTCGTGATGGGCGCGGTCAAGACCCGGGAGGCGCCGGCGAGCGGTGGCTTCGCGCTGCGCTACGCCGCCTTCATGCAGGGCCTGCGCGACGCCATCGATGCGCGGATCCGCACCACGCTCGACGGCGACCAGCGCGCGATCGCGACCGCATTGCTCACCGGCCGGCGCGATGCGATGTCGCCGCGGGTCAACGATGCGATGTTCATCTCCGGGCTTGGCCACGTGCTGTCGATCTCCGGCTACCACATGGCGGTCGTCGCCGGCGTGGTGTTCTTTGCGGTGCGGGCGCTGCTGGCGCTGTTTCCGGCGCTGACGGCGGCGCATCCGATCAAGAAATGGGCGGCTGCGGCCGCGCTGCTCGCCGCCGCTTTCTATCTCGCGCTGTCGGGGGCGGAGGTCGCGACGCAGCGCTCGTTCTTCATGACGGCGGTGGTGCTGATCGCTGTCATGGTCGACCGCCGCGCCATCACGTTCCGCACGCTGGCGGTGGCGGCGCTGATCGTGCTCGCGATCGCGCCGGAGGCGCTGGTGCATCCGAGCTTTCAGATGTCGTTTGCCGCAACCCTCGGGCTGGTGGCGCTGGTGCAGATCGGGATGCCGAGCCTGTTGGCATCGCCCGACCATTCGGTGACGGCGCGCGTTGCGCTGTGGGGCGGGCGCGAGCTGGCGGTGCTGGTGCTGGCCTCGCTGGTGGCGGGGCTCGCGACCACGCCCTATGCCGCGTTCCATTTCCATCGGGTGACGCCCTACGGGCTGCTCGCCAATCTCGCGGCGATGCCGGTGGTCTCCGCGATCGTGATGCCGGCGGGGCTGCTTGGGCTCGCCGCGATGCCGTTCGGCTTCGACGGCGTGTTCTGGGCGATCATGGGATTTGGCATCGACTGGATGATCGTGGTGACGCAATGGGTCGCCGCACTGCCGGGCGCGGTCGGCCGGATGGCGGCATTCGGCACCGCCCCGCTGATCGCGGCGAGCGCCGGGATCATTCTGCTCGGGCTGTTGCGCACGCCGCTGCGCTGGTCGGGCGCGGCGTTGCTGGTGGCGGCCTTGGTTTGGGCGGTGCGGGCGCCGCTGCCGGACATTCTGATCTCCCCCGATGGCCGCAACGTCGCGGTGCGCGGCGGCGACGGTCGGCTGCATCTGATGCACAGCGCGCGGGACGCCTTTGTGGTCAAGGAATGGCTGGCGGCGGATGCCGACGCGCGGACCGCGGGCGATGCGTCGCTGGGCGAGGGCGTCTCCTGCGACGAGGCCGGCTGCGTCACCCGGCACCGCGGCGGCGGTTTTGTCGCGCTGGCGACCCGGCCGGAGGCGCTGGCCGACGATTGCGAGCGGGCCGCGGTGATCGTGACGGCGCGACAGGTCGCCCAGGGCTGCGCGGCGTCGGTGATCGATGCCGAGCGGCTGCGCCGGCACGGCGCGCTGGCGCTGCGCCGGATCGGCGACGGCTTTGCGATCGATGCGGTCAAGCCCGGCAGCATCGACCGGCCGTGGTCGCCGGCGGTTCCAGGCGATGCCGACAGCGAGACGACGCTGCGGCCGCCCGCCGGCGCAGCACGCCCCGCCGTCGATGCGACGCCGGCCGAGGCCGATCTGCAGGCCGATGATTAGTGGTGGTCGGAGGAGGGGGCGGTCGGCAGCTCGAACAGGCCGAGGTGGTATTCGTCGGCATCGGGGCCGGCGTCGGGCTTCTTGACCAGGGTGAAGACGGCTTCGGGAAACTGCTGCCAGACCTTGAGGTCATCGGCGGTCACGGTCAGCCAGCCGAACCGGAACATGTAGCGGCCCGGTTCCGTGACGCGTCCAGCTCGCTGCCATGTGACCTTGTCGACCACCGCGCACGTCCTCCGCGCGGGATGATGCGCCAAGGTGCCGTCCAGCGCAACCGAGCCGGCGTCCAGCGCAACCGAGCCGGCGTCCAGCGCAACCTCACTGATGCGCCCCGGAACGGAACTCCGGGGTCGCTCGAAATCGCTTTGGTCACCCGCCGCGGGACAGCTCATCCTGCGGCGACGATGCGCTCAACCCAAAAACAGCGATGCGAATGCGGAGGGCCGCCGCTCTGCGACCTTGGGCTTGTGCTCGACGGTCGGATGCAGCGCCGGCAGCTGCAGCACCGTGACGCGCTGGCCTTCGACGAGCTGGGTCACCAGCACATGGCTGCCGTCGGGGAATTCGACCGCGTCGTGATGGCGATCCGGCACGTCGGGCTCGACCTCGTTGAACACGCCGACCCGATAGCCGATCGTCTTGGTCCAGATCCACCGGCTGTCGTAGCGGACGTTCTCGACGAAGGCGAGCTCGGTGCCGGGCAGCATGCAGACCGCGACGTTGGGATCGTTCTCCGAGGCAAAACCGCGGGTCGACGTGCCGCGGAAAGTCGTGCTGATCAGCGTCTCTCCGACGACGGCGGGACGCGATTGCACCGCATGCAGGCTATAGTCACACATCGGAAGGCTCCTCTGTCGAGGTAGCGACCCGTGCCTCTCCTTGAGGCGCGGGCCTCTACCAGAGTGGACGATAGCGAACGAGTGTTTTCTCGTTTCGAGGCGATTGTACGACTGGTCACGGACGGCCTCAATCACAAACACGCTACAGCGCGTCGGCGGTATCTGGGCGCATCTGGTGCAAGTCACACGTCGCGCTATCCGCCAAGCAACGGTCCGATGCGTCGCTCCGTTCCTCGATCGGGATGACTTTTCTTCGAATCGTCATCCCGCCCGATAGTTTTGCTTGAGCATGATCTCCGCGCAGACGATCATCAAGTGCCGCCGGCGCCTAGTATTTCCTGTACAGGCCGATCAACTTGCCCTGGATGCGCACCCGGTTCGGCGGCAGGATGCGCACTTCATAGGCGGTGTTGGCCGGCTCGAGCGCGATCGATGCACCGCGGCGGCGGAAGCGCTTCAGAGTGGCTTCCTCCTCGTCGATCAGCGCCACCACGATGTCGCCGGTGTTGGCGGTGTCGTTGCGCTGGATCAGCGCCATGTCGCCGTCGAGGATGCCGGCGTCGACCATGGAGTCGCCACGCACCTCGAGCGCGTAGTGCTCGCCGGCGCCGAGCATGTCCGGCGGCACGCTGATGGTGTGGCTGCGGGTCTGCAGCGCCTCGATCGGCGTACCGGCCGCGATCCGGCCCATCACCGGCACGGCGACCGGACGGTTGCCGTCGTCCTCGGCGACCGGCGGCGTCGAGGAGCGCTTGCCGAGCGCGCCCTCGATCACGCTCGGGGTGAAGCCGCGGCGGCCATTGCCGCCGCCGGCGGCCAGTTCGGGCAGCTTGATCACCTCGATCGCGCGCGCCCGGTTCGGCAGGCGGCGGATGAAGCCGCGCTCCTCCAGCGCGGTGATGAGGCGGTGGATACCGGATTTCGAGCGCAGGTCGAGCGCATCCTTCATCTCGTCGAAGGAGGGCGGCACGCCGGCCTCTTTCAGACGTTCATTGATGAAACGCAGAAGTTCGTACTGTTTGCGCGTGAGCATCTCGAGTATTCCCCCGGTTGATAGCGTCGTTCGATTCCGAGACTTCGGAAGACCCGGAGCACGGCGCTCCGCGATGAACTCCCGATTGTAGACACCAGTACTCGAAACAAATCATGAACGGACACTATATGTTCGATATGTGTTCCGCAACCACTTAATTTCAGGTGAACGTGACAGGCAATCGGCGAAGTGGCGGCCGCGCGAGGCTCACTCCGGCATCGTGAGGATCTCGCATTCGGCACCGCTCGCGGCCGCGGGCGCGAACGGCGGACGAACGAGAAGTGCCTGCGCCGCAGCGAGATTCCCCAGCAGCGATGAGTCCTGCTTCATCACGGGCGTTGCGATCAGCGTGCCGTCCGCGCGCGCCTCGAGGCGGGCGCGCAAGTAATCCTCACGCTGGTCGTTGGCGGCGAGATCGCGGCCGAGCAATGCGCGCGCGCGGACGTGATGAATCACCTTGCGGCCGCTCAGTGCCCGAATCAGCGGCACCAGGAACAGGAAGGCGCAGACATAGGACGACACCGGATTGCCGGGCAGGCCGATCACCCGCATCGCGCCGAGCCGTCCGTGCATCATCGGCTTGCCGGGCCGCATCGCGATCCGCCAGAACGCCATGGTGACGCCCTCGGCCTCCAGCGACTGCTTGACCAGGTCGTGGTCGCCGACCGAGGCGCCGCCGGTGGTGATCAGGACGTCGGCGCCGGCATCGCGCGCTCGGCGGATGCCTGGGGTCGTTGCGGCCACGGTGTCGGCGGCGATCCCGAGATCGATCGTCTCGGCACCCTCGGCGCGGGCCAACGCCCGCAGCGCATAGCCGTTGGAATAGACGATCTGGCCGGGACCCGGCTTGGAACCCGGCATCACCAGCTCGTCGCCGGTTGCCAGCACCGCGACCCTGGGACGGCGGCGCACCGCGAGTTCCGGATAGTTCATGGCGGCGGCAAGCGAGAGCGCGCGGTCCGAGAGGCGGCTGCCGGCCGCAAGCAGCACGTCGCCTTCGCGGAAGTCGACACCGGGGGGACGGATATGCCGCCCGGTGACCGCCGTCTCGGTGATGGTGATGTGGTCGCCATCGGCCCTGGTGTCTTCCTGGATGATCACAGCGTCGGCGCCGTCGGGGATCACGCCGCCGGTAAAGATCCGCACCGCTTCGCCGGCGCTGACCGTGCGCTCGAACGGCCGGCCGGCGGCGACTTCGCCGATCACCTTCAGCCGCGCCGACAGGTCGGCCGCATCGGCCGCGCGCACCGCATAGCCGTCCATCGCCGACATCGCCTGCGGCGGCTGGGTGCGCAGCGCCGCGACGTCGCGCGCCAGCGTGCGGTGATAGGCGGCATCGAGGCCGACCATCTCCTCAGGCAGCGGCTCGGCGCCGTCGAGAATCGCGGACAGGGCATCGGCAACCGGCATCAAGGCCACGCGCGGACCTCCTCAGATTTTGCTCTCGATCCCAAGCGCGGACAGCGCCCTTGCCACGTCATCCGTCGATGTCACGTGGACGGCATGAAGGCCGCGCGCCCGCGCGCCCTCGATATTGGCCGCCGTATCGTCGAAGAACAGGATCCGCGACGCCGGCACGCCGATGGCTTTTACCACATGATCATAGGCCGCGGCGTCGGGTTTGCGCAGCCCGATCGCCGAGGACAGGAACACGGCGCGGAAATGGCTGAGCACATCGGCATAGGCGACCGAGAAATGCGCGACATGGGCCGGGTTGGTGTTGGAGAAGGCGTACAACGGCATCCGCTTGGCGGCGCCGGCGAGCAGCGGCGCGATGCCCGGCATCTCGCCGGTGAAGATCGCGTTCCAGCCCTCGAGGAACTGGGCGTCGGTGAGGCCGACGCCGAGGGTGTCGCGCAAATTGGCGAAGAACGCGGCGTCGTCGATCCGGCCGACCTCGTGATGCTTGAAGCTGTCGTCGACGATGAAGCGGCCGGCGAGGTCGGCGGGCGCGCAGCCGGCGTGGCCGGCCCAGCACGCCATCACCTTGTCGAAGCTGATGTCGAGCACGACGCGGCCGATATCGAACAGCAGCACGTCGACGGAATTGGGGGAGAGATCTGAGGTCATTGCGCCGACGGTGTACGAAAATTGCGGGCAGGCGGCAATGGATTCGATCGGCTGCGGGAGCGGGGAGGCCATCGCACGGCTCACATGCTTGCGAGCGGGATGCGTGTGAGTGAGCCCATGCTCGCTGTCGTTCCTAACACCCGTATTTCGAACATTCTAGAAATATCGATTGACGCGGCGTCGACGGCAAAGCATGGTCGCGTCATGAAGATCGATGACGCCGCAGCACGCCTGGAGGCCCTCGGCAATCCGACCAGGCTCAGGATCTACCGGGCGCTGGTCCGCGCCGGACATGCCGGCATGCCGGTCGGGCGTTTGCAGGACCGGCTCAGGATTCCGGCGTCGACGCTGTCGCACCACGTCAAGGCGCTGGTCTCCGTGGGGCTGATCTCGCAGGTGCGCGAGGGCACCACGCTGATCTGTCACGCCCAGTACGACACAATGCAGGGCCTGGTGAATTTTCTGGCTGCCGAGTGCTGCGCCGACGAAACGGAATGCAAGGAAGCCAAGACGGCCGCCTGATCTTTTAGCGCTTTCTTCAATGATTCCAGAAGGACAGAAAAATGAGCGTAACCACGGTCGGCCGGCTGCGGGTGTTCCTAGTCCCGGCGGCAGGATGAGGACACGCCCTTTCGCACTCGAACATCGTTCGCTGATAGCGGCGATGTGCCTCGGACAGATCGGCAATCTGCTTCCGCATGTCGCGCTGTCGGCCAATCTCGCGCAGCACCTCATGCCTGCCTGGGGTATGAGTGCGGCCGAAGGCGGGCTGCTCGCCAGCGGCTATGCCTTCGGCTACATGCTGGCGGTCCCGGTGCTGACGACGCTGACCGATCGGATCGATGCCCGCCTCGTTCTTCTCTGCGGATCGATCGTCAGCGGACTTGCCACGATCGCGTTCGGTCTGTTCGCAGTCGGCTTCTGGTCGGGCGTGGTCATCTGGTCGCTCGCGGGTCTCGGCTTCGCCGGCGCCTACATGCCAGGGCTGAAGGCTCTGACAGACCGGCTGCCGGCGGGAGACACCTCCCGGGCTGTCACGCTCTACACATCCAGCTTCTCGCTGGGCGTCGGGCTTTCCTTTCTGGTGGCGCAACTCGTCGCCGACCATTGGGGGTGGCGGGCAGCTTTTGTGGTCACCGGCATTGGGCCTGCCGTGATGGCCGTCGTGTGCCTGGCGATGGAAGAGCGTCGGCCGGAGCACAAGCCCGGGCGGCTTTTGAATTTCAAACCGGTCCTCGCGAACCGCGAGGCGCTCGGCTACATCTTCGGCTATGGCGCTCATTGCTTCGAGCTCTACGGCGTCAGGACCTGGCTGGTGGGGTTCTGGGCCTACGTGACCGCGCACCAGGGCGCGCCGTCCTGGATGTCCCCGGTCGTCGTGAGTGTCGTGTTCGCTGTCATTTCCATGCCTGCCAGCATCCTCGGCAACGAGGCCGCGCTGAAGTTCGGTCGCCACCGCGCCATCACGGCGGTGATGATCGTATCTGCCTCGGTGGCGGTGCTGATCGGCTTGAACGTCGCTGCGCCGGCGTGGGTGGTCGCGTTGCTGCTATTGGCCTACGGCCTGACCGTTCCCGCCGATTCCGGAGCGCTGACCGCCGGCATGTCGGCTGCGGCAACCCGCGAACATCGGGGTGCGACGCTCGCGCTTCATTCAACCGTGGGCTTCGGGCTTTCTGCCGCCGGCGCCTGGGGAACGGGGGTGGCGCTCGATGTCGCCGGCGGTCCGCAGAGCGCCGCCGGATGGACGCTGGTCTTCATTGTCCTCGCGGCCGGAATCGCGATGGGCCCGCTCGCACTTCTCTGGTCGCGCGCGGGCGAGACGAAAAGCGCAATTCCTGCGAAATAAGAACACTCGGATAGAGGGAGAATGCAGGTGGATCGATCACGGCTCGGCATCATCGCGGCGCTTGGCACCGCGCAAACGCTGGCCTGGGGGTCGAGCTACTATCTGCCCGCGATCCTCGCCGATCCGATCGCGCGCGACATCGGGATTTCGAGCAACTGGTTCTTTGCGGCGTTCTCTGCGTCGCTGGTGATCTCCGGGCTGATCGGCCCGCGCGTCGGCCGCCAGATCGATCGCGTCGGAGGCCGGCAGGTGCTCTGCGCCTCGAACGTCGTGCTCGCGGCAGGCTTGGCGCTGCTCGGCGCCTCCGGCTCGGTGTGGACGATGTCGGCGGCCTGGCTGCTGCTCGGCATCGGCATGGGCCTCGGGCTCTATGACGCCGCGTTCGGCGCGCTGGGCCGTATCTATGGCAGCGACGCGCGTGCCTCGATCACTGGGATCACGCTGATCGCAGGCTTCGCCAGCACGGTCGGCTGGCCCTTGAGTTCGCTCGGCCTTGCGACCATCGGCTGGCGCGAGACCTGCTACGCCTGGGCGATCGCGCATCTCGTCATCGGGTTGCCGCTCAACCTGCTGCTGCCGCGGACCGTGCCGGCGGCCGCTTCCGATGGCGCTGCCGCCAAGCCCGCCATTCCGATCGACCGGACCATGGTGTTGCTGTCATTCGCGTTCGCTGCCGCCTGGACTGTGACCTCGGCGATGGCCGCGCATCTGCCGCGGATCGTCGAAACCTTCGGCGCGACTCCGGCGCAGGCGGTGTTCGCCGGCATGATGATCGGGCCGGCTCAGGTCGGCGCCCGCATCCTGGAGGCCGGCTTTCTCAGCAGATTCCATCCGCTGCTGTCGACGCGGCTCGCCTGCATCACCCATCCGATCGGCGCCTGCGTGATCGGCATTTTTGGCGGCGGAGCGGCGGCAGCTTTCGCGCTGTTGCACGGCGCGGGCAATGGCATCCTGACCATCGCGCGCGGGACGCTGCCACTCGCCATCTTCGGGTCCGAGAATTATGCCTACCGCCTCGGATTGCTCGGCGCGCCCTCCCGGATATGTCAGGCGCTTGCGCCGCTGGCTTTCGGGCTTCTGATTGAGCCGATGGGGAGGGCGGTGGTCGTCGTGTCGGCCGGGCTCAGCCTGTCTGCATTGATCGCGCTGGCGCTGTTGCCGCATGGGCGTTCGGCTGGCGCAACGGCACATAGCAAAGCGCGATAGCTGGTAGACACATCCTCGTCTACCTCCACATCGCGGCGTGAGCTATCACCGCAATGATCATGTCTCGGCTCACGTCTCCCTGTGGGCACGAAATCCCACACCTTGCATCGCCCAGGAGCCGTTGATGCGCTTGCCTGCCGTCCTCTCGTCCGCTCTGCTGTCGCTCGCGCTTGCCGCCAGTTCCGCGGCCGCCGAAGAGCTCTCGGGCACGTTGCAGAAGGTCAAGGAGACGAAGAAGATCACGCTCGGCTACCAGGAGGCCTCCGTTCCCTTCAGCTATCTCGACGACCAGCAGCGGCCGATCGGCTTTGCGCTCGATATCTGCCTCAAAATCGTCGACGCCGTGAAGAAGGAGCTCGGCACACCCGACATCGCGGTCGACTATCTTCCGGTGACCTCGTCGAACCGGATTCCGCTAATGGTCAACGGCACGATCGACCTGCATTGTTCGGCGACCACCAACAGCGCCGATCGCCAGAAGCAGGTGACGTTCACCAACACGCACTTTCTCAGTGCGACCAAATTCGCCGCCAAGAAGTCGGCCAACATCAACACGATCGACGACCTGAAGGGCAAGTCGGTCACGGCGGTGGCGGGGTCGGTCAACCTGACGCAGCTCATCAAGGTCAACACCGAGCGCAAGCTCGGCGTCAATGTCTTGCCGGCCAAGGACCAGGCCGAGGCGTTCCTGATGCTGGAGACCGACCGCGCCCAGGCCTATGCGCTCGACGACGTGCAGCTCGCGGTGGCGATCGCGCGCTCGAAGCAGCCGGCGCTCTACATGATCAGCGAGGAGGCGTTCTCGAAGGCGGAGCCGTTCGGGATCATGCTGCGGCGCGAGGACGCGCCGTTCAAGGCGCTGGCCGACCGCGCCACCGCCGAGCTCTACAAGAGCCCGGAGATCGAGGTGATGTACAAAAGGTGGCTTGAGCAGCCGACACCGCCGGTTGGCATCAACTACAACGTCCCGATGTCGCCGGCGCTGCGCAACGCATTCAAGAATCCGAATTCGAGTTACGATCCTGACGTCTATCAGGTCGCCAAATAGGCCGAGCGATCGCTGCCGGAATCAACAGAATGAGGCAGTCTCACTGCTTCGCTCGGTCTGACTGGAACACCAGTGAGGCGTGAAACAGCGGCGTGGTCTCGGAGCGAACCTCAATCGCCACGTCGCGCCGTTTATTCTCGTCCGCCGCATCGCGGGCCAGGGCAGCCAAAGCATCGGTCGCTTCGACCTCGGCCGCGAGTTGGTTCGGCAAGTCCAATCCTTCTTCGTCGGGGTAGAGGTCTTTTCCGTCTCTGATGTCGAAGAAGTAGCGCATCATGCCGACCTCGCGGGGCAACGTACAACGAAAGGCTTGCAAAGCCGTTCCTGTCCTGACGAAACAACCGGGAACCAAGCGATCCCGTGCTCACCGCCGGTGAGTCTTCGCTTACTTGCGCCGCGGTGCCAACACCCATATGCTGGCCCGGTTCGATTAGCCGCCGTGCCTTTTTGAATGTGCCCGCGGGCTACTTCCCAAAGACATCGCACCAGTTGAATCCGGCCAGAGGATGGTCGAGCGAACGTGTTTTTGGAGAAAGACAAATGGCGACCGGTACAGTGAAGTGGTTCAACGGCCAAAAGGGCTATGGGTTCATCCAGCCGAACGACGGCGGCAAGGATGTGTTCGTTCATATCAGCGCAGTCGAGCGGGCCGGTTTCGGCGGTCTCGCCGAGGGACAGCGCGTGAACTACGAGATCAGAACCGACCGCAAGAGCGGGAAAGACAGCGCGGACAATCTTTCGCTGTCCGAGTAACGGTTCCGTTACATCACGGACGTAGCGGAACGCTGGCGGCTCGCTCGATCACGCGATTGAGCGAGCGAGCCTTGTTTCGTGCAGACGAGGATCAGCGATGGACGGGAAGAAGGTGCTCTCGCCGACCAGCGTCGCTCGCGCCGAGCGTCAACGTCTGGCCGCAGAGGAAGGCGCGCGAGCCATGGCCGAAGTCGACCGGCAGGCCGCGGCGGTCCGCAAGAACATGGCACGGCTGCGCACCTTAAGGGAGGCCAAGGAGGCGGCGGAGGCTGGTGCCCAAGCGGACGCCCCCGTTGCGCTCAAGAAGAAGCGCAAGACGATCGGGTGATAGCAGGCTGCGGGTGTCGGCGGATTCCGGCTCCGGAAAACGGATCGCCGCGCGTGACGGCGACTCTTGGAACGGCCTTTCGCGCGCGATGCCAAAAACGAAATAGCGTCTCATATACATCGGCGGGTTTTTCCGCAAAGCTTGCGGCGTTGTGACTGCTGATCGGGAGCGCTGCCGGTGACCGCGCCAATTTCCATTTCACGACGGTCTGCACTCGGCGTGCTCGCCGGAAGCCTGCTTGCGGGCGCAGCGCGCGCCGAGACCGGGGCGGGAGCGGGGGCCGATCTCGGCGGCGTGACGCTGCGCGTCGCCTATTACAAGGGCGGCTGGCGGCCGCTGCTGCAGGCTGCCGGCGAGGACAAAACGCCGTACCGGATCGATTGGAAGGAGCTCAACAATGGCGTGCTCCATATCGAGGCGCTGAACGGCGATGCGCTCGACATCGGGTCTGGCAGCGAGATCCCCGCGATGTTCGCGGCGCGCCAGAACGCCAAGGTGCGCTTCATCGCCGTCACGCATGAAGACCTCAACACACAAGTGACCGTGGCAGCGAAGGATGCGCCAATCCGTTCGATCGCCGACCTCAGGGGAAAGCGGGTCGGGTATGTGCGCGCGACCACCGCGCACTATTTCCTCGCCCGGCAGCTCGAGGAAGCGGGCCTGTCGTTCGCCGACATCGAGGCCATCAACCTGACGCCGTCGGACGGCTACTCGGCGTTTGCCTCCGGCAAGCTCGATGCCTGGGCGATCTACGGCTACAACGGCCGGCTCGCGATCGCAAAGCAGGGCGCGCGCGTGCTCAAGACCGGCGTCGGCTATCTCTCCGGGAATTTTCCGATCTACGCCAACCCGAAGGCGGTCGACGACCCGCTGCGCCATGCGGCCGTGACCGACTTCCTGCTGCGCGTCCAGCGCGCCTATGCGTTCGCCAACAGGAATTTCCCGGTCTACGCCGCCGCGGTGGCGGCGGACACCCATCTGCCGGTCGAGGACCTTCTCGACCAGTTCGCCCATCGCAGCGAGGACTACGCGCTGGCCGGCGTGACGCCGGATGTGCCGGAGACGCACCAGCGGGTCGCCGATACCTTCCTCAAGCTCGGCGTGCTCGACGTCCGCACCGAGGTCGGAAAGTTCTGGGATGCGAGCTTCAACGAGGCGATCGCAAAGGGCGCGGCGAAGCTGGCGACGCTCTAAAAGCAAGAAGGCCGCACGCGCGAAATCGAGAGTGCTGTCGTTCGTTTCAGCCGGCGACGTACTCCTGAATACGGGCGGCGGCCTGACGGAGCTTCGCCTCGTTCTCGCCAGCGCGAGATAGCTGAGCGAGTGTTCGTAGTAAACTCGAAGCCGCACATCGCCGAACTGGAGGGTACCTTCGACGAAATTCTCTCTCATCTCATATGGTGGGAGAGATCATGGCGGCCGAACGCTCCAAACTAGCCTTGATGGCGCACGATCGGTTGATGGAATGGCCCCGGATGTCGCTGCGCTCATCCGGGCTACGCCTGCTGGCTGATCTGTCTTCTGTCCGTTAGTCGATGGCGATCGCGTTGACCTGCTCGCGGGTCAGTTCCGGCCTTGCCGCTCTATCGGCCATGACGCGGCGCGTATATCGTCTGGCGCCAACAGAAGATCGCTCCGGCCCGCGCCGGGTAGCGACCAAGACGCGAGGAAGCCCGATGTCCGATACGCTGCTGTTTTCGCCGATGTCGATCCGCGGTGTCACGCTGAAGAACCGCATCGTGGTGCCGCCGATGCACCAGTATTCGGCGGAGCAGGGCTTTCCGACCGACTGGCACCTGATGAATGCCGGCAAGTTCGCCGCCGGCGGCGCCGCGCTCGTCATCGTCGAATCGACCAAGGTGGAGCGGCGTGGCTGCGGCACGGTCGGCGATCTCGGCATCTGGGACGACAAGTTCATCGAACCCTTGAAGCGCCTCGCCGGCTTCATCAAGCAGCAGAACGCGGTGCCCGGCATCCAGCTCGGCCATTCCGGCCGCAAGGCGCGCGCCAGCCGGCCATGGGAAGGCGACCGGCCGCTGCAGCGGACACCCGAGATCGAGGACTGGGACGCCTGGACGCCGGTGGCACCGAGCGCAATTGCCCATAGCGAGCGCTGGCCGGTGCCACGGGCGCTGGAAACGAGAGAGGTGAAGGACCTCGTCGCGGCCTGGGGGCAGGCGGCCCGGCGCGCGCATGCGGCCGGGTTCGAGGTGCTGGAACTGCACGGCGCCCACGGCTACCTGGTGCACGAGTTCCTGTCCGAGCGCTCCAACCAGCGCAGCGACGCCTATGGCGGCTCGGAAGCCGGCCGGATGCGCTTCCTGATCGAAGTGACGGAGGCGGTGCGGGCGCACTGGCCGGATCACAAGCCGCTGTTCGTGCGGCTGTCGGTTGAGGACCATGCCGGCTGGGGCCCGGAGCAGAGCGTCCGGCTGGCCAAGATATTGAAGCAAAAGGGCGTCGACGTGATCGACTGCTCCTCGGGCGGCATCACCGAGCTGGCGCCGATCCTCGGCAAGGAGATCAAGTACAACTATCAGGTGCCGCTGGCGGAATATGTCCGCTTCCATGCCGATATCATGACCATGGCGGTCGGGCTGATCATCCATGGCGACCAGGCCGAACAAATCCTGCGTGATAAACAAGCAGATTTGATCGCCGTCGGCCGCGAAATCCTCAATAACCCGAACTGGCCGATGGATGCCGCGCTCAAGCTCGGCGTCGACGGCCCGTTCCGCAACGTGCCGCCGCAGTTTGGCTATTGGCTGGGCACCAGAGCCAAGCGCGGGTTCGGGACGGCGCCATCGACCTGGCAGAACGGATTGGCCGAACGGCTTGCGGGAGACGAAAAGGCATCGTGACAAGACCGTAACGCACCGGCGACGGCGCGGCCTTGATGCGACCAAAAAGCCATTGTGTGGTGCCCCGGTCGGGGTGGGGCCGATTGTTGCGAAACATGTCCGGCCATAGCGAAAAGGGATCGATGATGCGCAAGAACGTTGGCTTTTTCCTCGGCTCGGTTGCGGGGGCGTGCCTCACCCTGCTCGTGACCTCGCCGCAGGGTGCGCATCTCGTCAACGCCGCCAAGGCCGCCGCGCGCTCCGACAACACCTATTCGCAGCTCAATCTGTTCGGCGAGGTGTTTGAGAAGGTCAAGTCCGACTATGTCGAGAAGCCCGATGACGCCAAGCTGGTCGAGGGCGCGATCAACGGCATGATCTCCTCGCTCGATCCGCACTCCCGCTACATGAACGAGAAGGGCTGGGCGGAGATGCAGGAGACCACGCATGGCGAGTTCGGCGGGCTCGGCATCGAGGTCACGATGGAGGACGGCCTCATCAAGGTGGTGGCGCCGATCGACGACACCCCGGCTTCGCGCGCCGGCATCATGTCGGGCGACGTGATCACCGCGATCGACGACGAGCAGATCCAGGGCATGACGCTGGACCAGGCCGTCAACAAGATGAAGGGCACGCCGGACAGCTCGATCCGGCTGAAGATCATCCGCAAGGACGCCGACAAGCCGATCGATCTGGCGATCGTCAGAGAGATCATCCGCGTCCGCCCGGTGAAGTATCACGCCGAGGGCGGCGACATCGGCTACATCAGGATTTCCTCGTTCAACGAGCAGACCACCGAGGGGCTGCGCAAGGCGATCTCCGACATCCAGAAGCAGATCCCGCAGGACAAGCTCGTGGGCTACGTCATCGACCTGCGCAACAATCCGGGCGGGCTGCTCGACCAGGCGGTGTCGGTGACCTCGACCTTGATGCAGCGCGGCGAGGTGGTCTCGACCCGCGGCCGGCTGCCGGAGGAAACCCAGCGCTTCACCGCGCATGGCGGCGACATGACCAAGGGCAAGCCGCTGGTCGTCCTGATCAACGGCGGCTCGGCCTCGGCCTCCGAGATCGTCGCCGGCGCGCTGCACGACCACAAGCGCGCGACGCTGATCGGCACCCGCTCGTTCGGCAAGGGCTCGGTGCAGACGATCATTCCGCTCGGCCCCGGCAACGGCGCGCTGGCGCTGACCACGGCGCGCTACTTCACGCCGTCGGGCCATTCGATCCAGGCGCTCGGCATCAAGCCCGACGTCGAGGTGCTGCAGGACGTGCCCGACGAGTTCAAGACCCGCGCCGAGATCAAGGGCGAGATCTCGATGCCCGGGCATCTCGCGGGCGAAGGCCCCGACCAGGCCGGCTTGTCGGCCGGCTCGCAGTCCTATGTGCCGCCGGACGAGAAGAACGACAAGGCACTGGCCGCGGCCTTCAAACAGCTGCGCGGCGTCACCGTCAACGCCGACGCCAAGAACGCCGACAGCAAGACCGTGCAGAAGCGGCCGGTGCCGAACTAGGCCTGCTTCTGCTTCACCTCGCCCCGCTTGCGGGGAGAGGTCGGATTGCATCGCAGATGCAATCCGGGTGAGGGGGACTCTCCGCGAATCCAGCTCCCACCGTATGCGCGGAGGCAGCCCCTCACCCCAACCCTCTCCCCGTAAGAACGGGGCGAGGGAGCCCACGAGCTCACGCCGCGCCGGCGAACGGTTTGCGCCGGCGCATGCGGGTTGGACCGGCGGCGGGCGGGCCGTGGCGGTGCGCGGCGAGCAGCTCGCGGATCTGCGCGGCGGGTTTCGGCGCGCTGAACAGATAGCCCTGCATCTCGGAGCAGCCGAGCTCGCGCAGCAATTGCTGCTGCTGGGCGGTCTCGACGCCCTCCGCCGTCGTCGTCATGCAGCGCTCGGTGGCGATGTTGACGACGGCCTCGACGATGCCGGCCGAGCCCTGCGGATCGGCGATGTCGGTGACGAAGCAGCGGTCGATCTTGATCTTGTCGAACGGAAAACGCTTCAGATAGCTCAGCGACGAATAGCCGGTGCCGAAATCGTCGAGTGCGATGCGGATGCCGATGGCGCGCAGCTGATGCAGCGCCGACAGCGCGGTCTCGTCGTCGCGGATCAGCACCGCCTCGGTGATCTCGAGCTCGAGCCGGCCCGCCGGCAGGCCCGAGGCCGCGAGCGCCGCGATCACCTTCAGCGCCAGCGTGCCGCTGCGGAACTGGACCGGCGAGACGTTGACCGCGAGCTTGACCTGGTCGGGCCAATTCACCGCTTCTCTGCACGCTGTCAGCAGCACCCATTCGCCGAGCTGGTTGATCAGGCCGGTCTCCTCGGCGATCGGCACGAAATCGGCCGGCGAGATCATGCCGCGCAGCGGATGGCGCCAGCGCACCAGCGCCTCGCAGCCGTTGATCTCGTTGCTGCGCAGATCGAGGCAGGGCTGATAGTAGACTTCGAGCCCGCTGCCCGCGGCGATCGCCTGGCGCAGCTCCATCTCGAGCTCGCGGCGGGCGCGGGCGTCGGCGTCCATCGCCGGCTCGAAGAAGCGCGAGGTGCGCCGGCCGGCCGACTTCGCCGCATACATCGCAAGGTCGGCGTTCTTCAGGATCGTGTCGAGATCGGTGCCGTGCTGCGGCGCCAAGGCGATGCCGATGCTGGCGTCGGTGGTGAGCTGGTGGCCGAGGCACTGATAGGGCGCACGGATCGCCTCATAGATCCGCGCGACGAGCTCGGTGACCTCGGCCGGGCTCTTCAACCCGGTCTGCACGATGGCGAACTCGTCGCCGCCGAGACGGGCGACGAAATCGCCTTCGCCGATCACGCGGTTCAAGGTCTTGGCCACCGACTTCAAAAGCTCGTCGCCGACCATGTGGCCGAGCGAATCGTTGACGCCCTTGAACTCGTCGATGTCGATATAGAGCACCGCGAGCTGGCTGGCCGGCGTCACATGCGGCAGCTCGCGCCTGATCTGCTCGCGGAACAGGGTGCGGTTCGGCAGGTCGGTGAGCGCATCGTAGTGGGCGAGGTGGGTGATGCGTTCCTCGGCGCGGCGGCGCTCGGTGATGTCTTCGTGGGTGGCGAGCCAGCCGCCGTCGGCGAGCGGCTCGTTGACTACCTGGATCGAGCGTCCGTCCGGCGTCGAGATCACCATGGTGTTGCGGGTGCCGACGTCGCGCAGCACCAGCCCGACATAGCGCTCGACGTCGCCGCGGAACGAGCCGGTGGCGTGGCGATGGGCGATGACGTCGTGGAAGCTGCAGCCGGGCCGGATCACGTCGGCGGACAGGCCGTACAGCTCGATATAGCGCTTGTTGCAGATCACCAGGCGCTGCGAGGCATCGAACAGCAGCAGCCCCTGCGTCATGTTGTTGACGGCAGTGTCGAGCCGGAGCTTTTCCAGCGTCAGGCGCTGCTGCTGGGCCCGGTGCTGCTGCAGCAGCTTGCGCACCACGAGCGTCAGCAGGATCGCGATCGCCAGCACCGAAGCGCTGGTCACCGCGATCAGAATGCCGATCTGCTCGCGCCAGATCGCGAGCGCCGCCGTCGTGGTCGTCGTCGCCACCACGACGATCGGGAAGGTGGTCAGCGCCCGCGACGACACCAGGCGGTCCTCGCCGTCGATCGGGCTGGTCAGCCGCGAGGTGCTTTGCGGCAGGTCGAACACGTTGAGCTGGCTAGGCGGGCCTGCGCGAAAGTTCCTGCCGATCAGCTCCTCGACATGCGGGTAGCGCGCCAGCAGCGTGCCGTCGCGATGGTGCATCGAGATCGCGGCACCTTCGCCGAGCGCGACGGTGGCGAAGAACCGCTCGAAATGGGCCGGCTCGATGCCGCGGCCGACCACGCCGAGGAACTCGCCGTTCGGTCCGGTCACCTTGCGCAGGATCACGGTGGTCCAGTTGCCGGTGACGCGGCTGTGCAGGGGGATGACCAGCATGTCCGGCGACGAGGTGCTCGACTTGAACAGGCGGAAATAGTCCCGATCGGCAATGTTCGCCTGCGGCAGCGGCCATGCCATCGAGCTGTTGATCAGCGCGCCGTCGGCGTCGAACACGTTCAGGCTGCCGACATAGGACAGCGCGTCGATCTTGGACTTGAGCATGGCATGGATGTCGGCGCTCGCCATCCGGTGCCGGTAGTTCTCGGCCGTCGCGATCCCGTTGATGCGCATGAAGGCGATCAGGTCGCTCTGCACCACCTCGAAATCCTCAAGCTGCTGGTCGAAATGCCGCGCCAGCAGCAGCACGGTGTTTTCCAGCTCGCGCTCGCTGTTGCGCAGCGCGCGCTCGCGAAAATTTCCGGCCATCAGCGTCGCGCCGATCGCGATCGCGGCCATCAGCACGGCGCCGCCGAGGATCAGCCAGCGGATCGGTCCGCTGCGAAACACCGAGCTGACGTTGAACGAGGCGCTGCCGTCTGACTTCATGGGATCCGATCGCTTCCAGCATTTCACCCGGAAGTAGCTTGCGTGCACTTCCGGCCCGCGAAAGTCGTATCCAATCGAGATGGAGCTGCGGTTAGCGAGACTGGTTAACGAACGGTTGCCGGCGATCGCGAAACAGGGGCTTCAACCGGCGGCGCAGGCGCCGCGATCAGTCGCCGGCGCGAAAATGCCCGGACTTGCCGCCGATCTTTTCGATCAGGTGGATGCCCTCGATGCGCACGCCGCGCTCGACCGCCTTGATCATGTCGTAGATCGTCAGGCACGCGACCGACACCGCGGTCAGCGCCTCCATCTCGACGCCGGTCGGCCCGGTCACCTTGACGGTGGCCCGCACGATGCAGCCCGGCAGCTTGGCGTCGGTTTCGATATCGACGGTGACCTTGCTCAGCGCCAGCGGATGACAGAGCGGGATCAGCTCCGAGGTCCGCTTCGCGGCCATGATGCCGGCGATCCGCGCCGTCGCCAGCACGTCGCCCTTCTTGGCCTGACCGGAGGAGATCAGCGCCAGCGTCGCCTTGCTCATGATGACGCGGCCTTCGGCGACCGCGGTCCGCTCGGTCGCCGGCTTGGCCGAGACGTCGACCATCCGCGCCTCGCCTTTGGCGTCGATATGGGTGAGGGCGGCGCCGGACGGTGTGGTTTTCTTGCGCGCCATCGCGTCAGCGCGTGCCGGTGGCGCGCGGCGCGTTCGGCCGTGTCAGCAGCGCGCGCGTCGCCGCGGTGACGTCCTGCTGCCGCATCAGGCTTTCGCCGACCAGGAAGGTCGACATTCCGACGCGTTCGAGCCGGGCGAGATCATCAGGCGTGAAGATGCCGCTCTCGCCGACCATCAGGCGGTCCGACGGGATCAGCGGCGCCAGCGCCTCGCTGGTGGCGAGCGTGGTCTCGAAGGTGCGCAGATTGCGGTTGTTGACCCCGATCATCGGCGACCGCAATTTCAACGCCCGGTCGAGCTCGGCGCGGTCGTGGATCTCGATCAGGACGTCCATGCCGTAGCCGAGCGCGGCATCCTCGATATCCTTCGCGGCGGCATCGTCGAGCGCGGCCATGATGATCAGGATGCAGTCGGCGCCGTGGGCGCGGGCTTCCGCCACCTGGTAGGTGTCGAACATGAAGTCCTTGCGCAGCACCGGCAGATTGGTCGCCGCGCGCGCTGCGACCATGAAGTCGAGATGGCCCTGGAACGAGGGCGCATCGGTCAGCACCGACAGGCACGCCGCGCCGCCGGCCTCATAGGCCTTGGCGAGCACGGGCGGATCGAAATCGGCGCGGATCAGTCCCTTCGAGGGCGAGGCCTTCTTCACCTCCGCGATCAGCGCAAAGTCGCCACGCGCATGCTTGTCCTTGAGGGCGCGGACGAAGCCGCGCGAAGGCGAGGCCGCTTTCGCCTGGGCCTCGACCTCGGCGAGCGGATGCGCGCGCTTCGCGGCGGCGATCTCCTCGCGCTTGTAGGTCTCGATCTTGGTCAGGATGTCGGACATGGCGCCCTTCTAGAGCATGATCGTGTCGAAACCGGTTCACGCTTTTTCAAATCGTGCTCAACCGTTGGAAACCGCGACCAGGTGCTTCAGCCGCGCCGCGGCGGCGCCGCTGTCGAGCGACTGCGCGCCGATCGCGACGCCTTCCTTCAAATCCTTGGCGCGTCCGGCGACGATCAGCGCCGCCGCCGCGTTGAGCAGCGCGACATCGCGATAGGCGCTCGGCTTGCCGTTCAGCACGCTCGAGAGCGCGATCGCGTTGGCATCGGCGTCGCCGCCCTTCAGCGCCTCGCCACCGACGAGGCCGAGGCCGGCTTCGTCAGGCGTCACCTCAAAGGTCCTGATCTCGCCGTTCTCGAGGCTGGCGACGAAGGTCGGGCCGGTGAGGGTGATCTCGTCGAGGCCGTCGGAGCCGTGCACGACCCAGACCTTGTCGGCGCCGAGATTTTTCAGCACCTGCGCCAACGGCTGCACCCATTGCCGCGAGAACACACCGACCATCTGGCGCTTGACGCCGGCCGGGTTCGACAGCGGCCCGAGCAAATTGAAGATGGTGCGGGTGGCGAGCTCGACCCGGGTCGGGCCGACGTTCTTCATCGCCGGATGATGCGCGGGCGCGAACATGAAGCCGATGCCGGCCTCCTTGACGCAGCGTCCGACCTGATCCGGCGTCAGGTCGATCCTGACGCCGAGCGAGGCCAGCACGTCGGCCGAGCCGGACTTCGACGACAGCGCGCGGTTGCCGTGCTTGGCGACTGGGATGCCGGCGCCGGCGACAATGAAGGCCGCGCAGGTCGAGACGTTGACCGAGCCGGAGCCGTCGCCGCCGGTGCCGACGATGTCCACGGCCTCGGCGGGCGCGGTGACCCGCAGCATCTTGCCGCGCATCGCCGCAACCGCGCCGGTGATCTCGTCGACGGTCTCGCCCCGCACCCGGAGCGCCATCAACAGGCCACCCATCTGCGACGGCGTGGCTTCGCCCGACATCATGGCGTCGAACGCGGACGCCGCCTCCTCACGCGTCAGCGTGGCGCCGGTGGCTACTTTTCCGATGATCGATTTCAGGTCGTCCATTCGCTGGCTCAGGGTCTGTTGCTGGAGCTTGATCTCCGCGCGATGCCATTGCGTTGGCCGCGCGGAGAGGAGGTCTCCTCGCGACAAACGCGAGGCGTTTGCGCTGATATCATGCTCAATTATTTGCGCCTGTCACCTGCGCGAAGGCAGCCTGGTTGACAGTCACGCCGATGTCGGACTCGATCTTGGTGACGTATTGCGCGACCTGCTCGTCGCTGAGCGAGCGCCGCAGCGCCTCCTGGAGCTGCTTGACCTCGTTGGAGGCAAAATCGACCTGCGGCAGCGTGACGTCGGTGACGCGGAACACCACCCATTGGCTGCCGCCGGCCGCCGGCGTCTGTCCGTCACTATCCTTCGGCGTGCGGAATGCCGCGGTGATCGCCGCAGCCGGCACGCCCGGCGGGGTCGCGTCGCGGCGGAAGTTGGCGGCGGTCTCGACCTTGACGCCGAGCGCGGCCGCCTCGTCGGCGAGCTTGCCGCCGCCGTCGAGCTTCTGCACCAGCTCGGTCGCCTTGGTGCGCAGCTTGGCCGAGATCTGGTCCTCGCGCCATTTCGCCTCGACCTGGTCGCGGACCTCGTCGAGCGGGCGCTCGCGCGACGGGGTGATGCCTGATACCTCGTACCAGACCCAGCCGCCATTGAACTGGATCGGGTCGTTGTCGACGCCGACGTCGCTGGAGAAGGCCGGCGACACCACGTCGAGCCCGCGCGGAATATTGGCCGCGGGCTGACCGTTCGGCAGCCGGCCCGAGCGATCGACCGCATCGATGGTGACCGGCGTCAATCCGAGCTTCTGCGCCGACTCGACGACGCTGGAGCCGCCGCCGCGCTCGTCCTCCATCTTGTCGCGCAGCTCGGCGACCTTGTTGCGGGCGCGCTCGGTCGCGATTTCGGTCTTCACCTGTTGCGCAAGGCTCTCATAGCTCGGCGTCACGCCGGGCTCGACCTTGCCGACCTTGACCAGCGCCACGCCGAAACGGCCCTGCACGGGTTGGCTGACCTCGCCGGACGGCAGCTCGAAGGCGGCATCGCCGACCGCGGGATCGAGGATCGCCGACTTCGCCACCAGGCCGAGATTGACGTCGGCAAGATTGAGGTTGCGCTCCTTGGCGATGTCGTCGAACGAGGTGCCCGACGTGATGCGGGCGCGCGCGGCCTGCGCCTCGCCGGCGTTCGGAAACACGATCTGCGACACTTCGCGCTTCTCCGGCGAGCTGAGCCGGTCCTTGCGCTGCTCGAAAATCTTCTTGGCGTCCTCGTCGGAGACGGTGGTCCATTTGCCGATTTCTTCCGGCGTGACCGCGACGAAGGAGATCTTGCGGTATTCGGGGGCGCGGAACTGGACCTTGTGGTCCTCGAAATAGGCGGCGAGCGTCTCAGGCGAGGGCGGATCGATGGTGCCGGCCTGCGCGGCGCCGAGCGTGATGTAGTCGATCGAGCGCTGCTCGTTCTGGAAGCGCGTCAGCGCCTCGATCAGCGGCTTGGACGGCTCGATCCCGGACGAGATGGTGCCCGCGATCTGCCGGCGCAGGCCGACCCGGCGCTGCTCCTGGATGTAGCGGCCTTCGGTGTAGCCGGCGTTGCGGATCACCGCCTGGAAACGCTGCGGGTCGAACTGGCCGTTGAGGCCCTTGAAGTTCGGATCGTTGTAGATCTGACGCAGCACCTCGGCGTCGGACTGGTTGAGGCCCATCCGGCGCGCCTCTTCATCCATTGCGGCTTCCGCCAGCGTCTGCTGCAGCACTTGGCGGTCGACGCCGAAGGCGCGGGCCTGGTCCGGGGTCAGCGGACGGCCGAACTGGCGGCCGATCTGCTGCAGGCGGTCGTTGTAGATCTGGCGGAACTGATCGGCCGAAATCTCGGTCCGGCCGATCTTGGCGAGCGACGACTGGCCGAATCCCCTGAAAATGTCCGCAATGCCCCAAATGCCGAAACTGATGATCAAAACGCCCATCACAACGGCCATAATCGTCTTGCCGAGCCAGTTTGATGAGGCTTTCCGCATTCCTCGAAGCATGGGTCCAACTTGTTTTGCAGGTGGGGAACCGGGTCGTGCCCAAAGCAAGGCCGCAGGGCGTCACCGGATTGAAAACGCTTATAAAGTGGCTGATGTCCCCCCGCAACCTTAAGGCTGTGGGCGGATTGAAGCGGTGAATCGCCGCGACGCCGCGCTCTGGAAGTGGTCGCCCGCGTCTGGTAGCCCGTGGGCGCGCTTGATCGATGGGGAATTCTGACATGACCGACACCATCCGGCCGCTGATCGCCGGTAACTGGAAAATGAACGGCCTGACATCGTCGATGGCCGAGTTCGAGGCCATGCTGGCGGGTGCCGGCAGCGTGGCGGCCAAGGCCGATCTTTTGGTTTGCCCGCCTGCGACGCTGGTCGGACCGTTCGCCGCCAAGGCGCGCGGCAGCAAGGTCGCGGTCGGCGCCCAGGATTGCCATCCCAAGGCATCGGGCGCCCATACCGGTGACCTCTCGGCCGAGATGTTCAGGGATCTTGGCGCGGTCGCCATCATCGTCGGCCATTCCGAGCGGCGCGCCGATCATGGCGAGACCGATGCCTTGATCCGGCAGAAGGCCGAGGCCGCCTGGCGAGCGGGACTGACCGCAATCGTCTGCATCGGCGAGACGCGCGAGCAGCGCGATGCCGGCCAGACGCTCGATATTTGCGGCACCCAGCTCAAGGGCTCGCTGCCCGATGGCTCGACGTCGGCGAATCTCGTGGTGGCCTATGAGCCGGTCTGGGCGATCGGCACCGGCCTGACGCCGACCGCAAAGGATGTCGAGGAAGTTCACGCCTTCATCCGCGGTGTACTCACCGATCGCTTCAAGGGTGAGGGTGAGAAGGTGCGGATCCTCTACGGCGGCTCGGTCAAGCCGTCGAACGCCGCCGAACTGATGGCGGTCGCCAACGTCAACGGCGCACTGGTCGGCGGCGCCAGCCTGAAGGCGTCGGACTTTTTGGCGATCGCGGCGGGGTGTTGAGCGGCCACAGCTCCACCCACGTCATTGCGAGCGAAGCGAAGCAATCCATGCCGCCGCACGTGCGGAGCGATGGATTGCTTCGTCGCTTCGCGCAACGACGGGGTTGCAGCGGAGCTAGGCCGCAGCCGCGCCGATCCGCTTCCAGTAGATCAGGGTGCCGGTGAGGCCGCCATGCGGCTTCAGCGCGTAATCGGGGATCAGGCCGGTGAGCTGAAAGCCCAGCCGTTCGTAGAGCGGAGCGGCGCCGTCCTCCTCGGCAGTGTCGAGCACCAGCAGCGTGCGGCCATGCGCGACCGCTAGCTGCTCGGCGGCCTGCATCAGTGCGGTCGCCACGCCGCGCTTGCGGTGCGCGACGCGCGTCATCATTTTTGCGATTTCCGCCCGGTGCGGCTGGTTCGGCGGCAGTTTTAATAGCAGCGTGACGGTGCCGATCAACGCGTCGCCATCGAATGCGCCGAGCACGAGGCGCTCGCCCTGCGCGGCGGCCCGAAGCGAGTCCTGCCAGAAGGCGCGGGCATCATCCAGTGGCAGCGGATGCATGAAGCTGACCGAGCCGCCGGCGGCGACGGTCTCGACCAGCAGTTCGCCGAGCGCGTCGCGAATTGCGGGCGTGTCGACGAGCGGCTTGATGACAAAGGAGGACATGCATCAACTCCGGGCCAGCGCCACGACGTAGGTGCAGGGGGCATTGCTCTCGTTGGCAAAGGTGGTCTCGGCCGGCGGCCCGAAGCCGAGACAATCGCCGGCGGCGAGGGGATAGCGCGTGCCCCCTTCGGTGATGACGAGGCTGCCGCTCAGCACCCAGACCAGCTGGCGGATATGGGCGTAGGACGAGGCGGGCAGGGTGACCGCCTGCTTCGGCGGCAGCTCGACCCGCACCAGCTCGACCGGATGGTCGGGGCGGCTGAACACCTGGCGACGCAGATAGCCGCTTTCCGGATCGCGCCAGACCGGCTGCGTGGCGGCGCGCGACAGCCGCTCGCCCTGGCCCTCGGCGCGCAGCATCAGCCCGGCGAGCGTCAGGTCGAAGGCGCCCGCGAGCCGGACCAGTACGACCGCGGTCGGGCTCACCTCGGCGCGCTCGATCTTGCTGATCGTGGCCTTGGAGACGCCGGAGCGCTCGGCGAGATCGGCCAGCGACCAGCCGCGGCCGTCGCGCTCGAGCCGGATGCGCTGCGCCAGGCGTTGGCTCAGATCGTCTACCAAAGTATCCATTTGTCTATTATTATGGAAATACAGACGGCGTTCAAGGGCCTCTGTGGGCCGTGGTTCGCCTCGCTTGTGAACGTCGCCGCTGCGACTATCTCGGGGGTGACAATGCCCGGTGCAATCGTGTAACAGGGCGCGACTTCACGAAAACCCGTAAAGCCGATAGCGCCGTTTGTCTGGCCGCTTGGCGGCTTGTGACGGAAGGCTTGCGATGCAGACTGTCGTTATCATCATCCATCTCATGATCGTCGCCGTGCTGATCGGCGCGGTGCTGTTGCAGAAATCCGAAGGCGGCGGCCTCGGCATGGGCGGCGGCGCCGGCTTCATGTCGAGCCGCGGCACCGCCAATTTGCTGACACGGACCACGGCGATTCTGGCGGTCGGCTTCTTCATCACCAGCCTGTTCCTGTCCTGGTATGCGGGCTACGACCGCAAGCCGAGCTCGATCATCGGGACCGGCGCGCCGGCGCAGCAACAGCAGCCGGCCGGCGGCACGCCGATGACCGCGCCGACCTCCGGCGGCATCCTCGATTCGCTGAAGAAGGCCGACGAGCAGCAGGGCCAGCAGGCACCGAGCGGTCCGCAGGCGCCACGGTCGCAATAAAGCAGGGTGGCCATGCAGGATGCCGCGCTGGCATCCTGCTTCGAGAACCCCCATTAATACTCTGAAATCGCTTCAAATTTAACGTCACCCACAGCCCGGTCGGTAGTTTGCCGCGGAGAGCCGATTCGTTTTGCGAATCACAGGAAGCGGATTAAAGGTAAAGTCCCATGGCGCGGTACATATTCATCACCGGCGGCGTGGTCTCATCGCTCGGCAAGGGTCTGGCTTCAGCGGCGCTCGGCGCCCTGCTGCAGGCTCGCGGGTACAAGGTCCGTCTCCGCAAGCTCGACCCCTATCTCAACCTCGATCCCGGAACGATGTCGCCGTATCAGCACGGCGAAGTGTTCGTGACCGACGACGGCGCGGAGACCGATCTCGATCTCGGTCATTATGAGCGCTTCACCGGGCGGCCGGCCACCAAGGCCGACAACATCACCACCGGTCGGATCTACCAGGACATCATCTCCAAGGAGCGCCGCGGCGACTATCTCGGCGCCACCATCCAGGTGGTCCCGCACGTCACCAACGCGATCAAGGAATTCGTGCTTGATGGTAACGACGAGTACGATTTCGTGCTGGTCGAGATCGGCGGCACGGTCGGCGACATCGAGGGCCTGCCGTTTTTCGAGGCGATCCGCCAGCTCAAGAACGAGCTGCCGCGGGACCACGCCGTCTATATTCACCTGACACTTTTGCCGTACATTCCAAGTGCCGGTGAACTCAAGACAAAACCGACCCAGCACTCGGTGAAGGAGCTGCGCTCGATCGGCATCCAGCCGGACATCCTGCTGTGCCGCACCGACCGCGAAATCCCCAAGGAAGAGCGGCGCAAGCTCGGCCTGTTCTGCAACGTGCGCGAAAGCGCCGTGATCGAGGCGCGCGACGTCGACAACATCTATGCTGTGCCGGAGGCCTATCACGCCGCCGGCCTCGACGACGAGGTGCTGGCCGCGTTCGGCATCACCGCAAAGATTCCGCCGGCGCTGCAGAGCTGGAACGTGATCAACGAGCGGGTCCGCAACCCGGAAGGCGCGGTGACGATCGCGATCGTCGGCAAGTACACCGGCATGAAGGACGCCTACAAGTCGCTGATCGAGGCGCTCTCGCACGGCGGCATCGCCAACAAGGTCAAGGTCAATCTCGACTGGATCGAGAGCGAGGTGTTCGAGAACGAGGATCCGGCGCCGTTCCTCGAGCACGTCAACGGCATTTTGGTGCCCGGCGGCTTCGGCCAGCGCGGCGCCGAGGGCAAGATCAAGGCGGCGCAGTTCGCCCGCGAACGCGACGTGCCGTATTTCGGCATCTGCTTCGGCATGCAGATGGCCGTGATCGAGGCGGCGCGCAATCTGGTCGGCATCGAGGACGCCAACTCGACCGAGTTCGGCCCGACCAAGGAGCCCTTGGTCGGCCTGATGACGGAGTGGCTGCGCGGCAACGAGCTCGAGCGGCGCTCGCAGAGCGGCGACCTCGGCGGCACCATGCGGCTCGGGGCCTATCCCGCGGCGCTCAACCGCGGCAGCCGGGTCTCGCAGGTCTATGGCGGCGCGACCGAGATTTCCGAGCGGCACCGCCATCGCTACGAGGTCAACACCGCCTACAAGGACCGGCTCGAACAGCACGGCCTGCGCTTCTCCGGCATGTCGCCCGACGGCGTGCTGCCGGAGATCGTCGAGTACGAGGACCATCCCTGGTTCATCGGCGTCCAGTTCCACCCCGAGCTGAAGTCGCGGCCGTTCGAGCCGCATCCGCTGTTTGCATCCTTCATCGAGGCGGCGGCGAAGCAGAGCCGGCTGGTCTGATCCGGCGCTCACGCCGGCACGGTGCAATCCTCGCTGGCCCGGCGTTCGCCGGTAATGCGCGCGACGGATGAATCGTCCGCCGGCGCGCTATCGCGCGTGATCAGCTTGTATTGCGGCCGTCGCGTCAGCTTGTAGACCGCAGCGGGCGGCACGTTGAGCAGCGCGCGATCGACCAGCGTGGCGCGCAGGCCGAGCCGGTCGAGGATCGGCCGCGGCACCGGGCAGCGCATCCCGTAGGTGAACTGATAGAACGCGCCGCCGGGACGCAGATAGCTGAACGCGCCGCTGACGATCGAGATCACCTTGCGCGGCGACATGTTGAGCAGCGGCAGGCCGCTGATCACGGCGCCGACCGGCGCATCGCGGTAGAGCTGCTCCGAGGCCAGCCGCGCCGCATCCATCCACAGCACGCGCGCGCCGGGAAAGCGCAGCTGCAGCAGCCGCATGAAATCCGAGCCGTATTCGATCAGCGTCAGATCCTGCTGGCGCACGCCGCGCTTCAGCAGCTGATAGGTGAACGCGCCGGTGCCCGGGCCGAGCTCGAGGATCGGGCCGGTCGCAGCCGTGATGTCGCGTGTGATCAATTCGGCGAGCGCTGCGCCCGAGGGCGCGATCGCGCCGACGCGGCCGGGCGCCGCCATCCAGGCCGTGAAGAACGAGAGGAAGTCGTGTGCCATTTGCTTTCCCAGCAAGGTGAGTTCGCGCCCCGATTCCAATGCGGGGCGTGAGCTGTTTTGCGGGAGCTGGATTGCAGCAACATTGCGCGACGTTGCGCGGTGTCACGCCACGATCGGCGCCGGCGGCAGCGTCAGGCGGAAGCACGCGCCGCCGTTCGGCCCGTCGAGCACGGAGACGTGACCGCCATGCAGTCTTGCGATCTCGCGCACCATGTTGAGGCCGAGGCCGGCGCCGCGATCGAGCGGCTTCAGCCGGTAGAACGGATCGAAGATCTGCGCGCGCGCCTCCGGCGGAATGCCGTCGCCTTCGTCCGTGACGTCGATGGTCGCGGCAGCGCCGACATGGATGGTGATGGTGCCGCGGCGGCCGCCATGCTGGATCGCGTTCTGCACCAGATTGGTCAGCGCGCGCTCCAGCGCGGCGCGGTCACCCGTCGTCTCGACATGTTCGGTCGCAGTCTCCAGCGACAATTCGTAACCCGCGGCGATCGCCAGCGGCGCGAGGTCGGCGGCGACGCCGCGCGCGACCGCGACGAGGTCGACGCGGACGAACGGGTTGCGGCACTGGTCGAAGCGCTGGATGTCGAGCAGCTGCTCGGCGAGCGTCGCAAGGCGGGCTGCGTCCTCGAGCAGATGCGTCTTCTCGGGGCTCGGCGGCAGCGATTCCAGCCGCGTGTTGAGGATCGCGATCGGCGTACGCAATTCATGCGCGGCATCGGCGACGAAGCGTTGGTGCCGCGAATAACCGTCGTCGAGCCGCTTCAGCGCGTCGTTGATGGCGGTGACCATCGGCACCACTTCGAGCGGCAGATGATCTGCGGACAGCCGGCTGCCACGCTGGCGGAAATCGATCCGGCGCGCCTGGTCGGCCGTGGTGGCAAGGCCCGCGAAGGCGCGCTTGATCACCATCGGCGTCGCCACGAAGGTCGCGGCGGCCATCAGCAAGAGGCCAGGCACGGTGACGGCGAGGAAGGTCAGCGAGGCCGTGAACAGCGCCTTGGCGCCGAGCATCCGGCCCTGCGTGGCGGTCACGATCTGCACGTTGCCGGCGTCGGTGTTGACGCGCTTCATGCGCGCCGGCGGCTTGCGCGGATCGTCCTCGAACATCTGCCAGCCGAGCCGCGCCTGGCTGATATTGTCGAGCGCACTGCCGAGGTTGGCGAACTCGTCGGGCACCTTGCCTTCGGACAGCGTATTGCCCTGGCGGTCGCGCACGATGAACCAGAGGTCGGGGGCTTCCTCGCGCAGCTGCTTCAGCGCCGCCGTCGGGCGCAGCACCAGTCTGCCGTCGGCTTCGCGCCCGAGCGACCATTGCACGACGTCGATCACGCGGTCCTCGTCGCGGTTGATGACCGGCAGGCCGCAGGTCCACAGCGCACCGACCACCAGCGCGATGATGGCGGCCAGCAGCGCGGCCTGCAGCGTCACCAGCCGCCAACTCAGCTTGGTGCGCAGGCAATAATGGTCGGCGATCTCGCTCATAAACTAAGCACCGCTTCGCTCATGATACCTGCTTCAGGAGATAGCCGACGCCGCGGATGCTGTGGATCTCGATCCCGGCGTCATTGTCGGCGAGCTTGCGTCTGAGACGCGAGACGTGGGCGTCGAGCGCGTTCGACTGTATCTCGTCATCGAACGTATAGACCGCTTCCTCCAGCGTCGCGCGCAACACGGTGCGGCCCATGCGGCGCAGCAGTGCCTCCAGCACCAAGAGCTCGCGCCGCGGCAGGTCGAGCGGCCGGCCGTCGACGCTGACCTCGCGATGGCTGCAATCGAACGCGACGCGGCCGGCCTTGATGATTTCGAGCTGCAGCCCGGCGGGGCGGCGCAGCACGGCGCGCAGCCGCGCCAGCAATTCCTCGACCGCGAAGGGCTTTGCCAGATAGTCGTCGGCGCCGCTGTCGAGGCCGATGACGCGGTCGGCGAGGTCGCCGCGCGCGGTCAGCACGATGATCGGCACGCCGTCGGCCCGGGCCCGCAGCTTTGGGATCAGGGCCAGCCCGTCGCCGTCGGGCAGCTGGCGGTCGAGCAGCACCGCGGCATGCACGTCGGCGGAAATCGCCTCCTCGGCCTCGGCAAGGGTCGGCACATGGTCGACCACCATGTCGTAGCCCTTGAGCGCCTGTGACAATGCCGCCGCCATTTCGACCTCGTCTTCCACCAGCAAAATCCGCATGTTGTTCGCGATCCAGTCCTCGCAGGCCTCAAACGGTCGGTTCTAGCGCCATCAACATTGCAGCAACATTGCGAGAATGGCGCTGATGGGGCGGGCAGGGGTGCCATGTTGTCACCCCTCAAGACAGGGGGGAACCCGCTCGCTATAACCGCCCGCGCCAACGATATGGGAGGACCGCCAATGATCTACGAGACCCGCGTCTACCGCTGCCTGCCGGGCCGGCTGCCGGCGCTGCTGAAGCGTTTTGAGACCATTACGCTGAAGCTGTGGGACAAGCACGGCATCAGGCAGGCCGGCTTCTTCACGACGCTGGTCGGCGAATCCAACCAGGAACTGACCTATCTGCTGGCCTGGGAATCGCTCGCCGAGCGCGAGAAGAAATGGACCGCGTTCCAGACCGACCCGGAATGGATCACGGCACGCGCCAAGACCGAGGAGGACGGCCAGATCGTGCTCAACATCGTCAACCAGCTCCTGGTGCCGACGGCGTTCTCGTCGGTGAAGTGAGCTGACGTCAGGGAGCGCTCAGGCTCTATCCCCGTCATTGCGAGGAGCGATAGCGACGAAGCAATCCATACTTCCTCATATGCCGCACGATGGATTGCTTCGCTGTGCTCGCGATGACGAGAGGTGGGTAACGGAGCTATTGCGGGCAGCCCGAGGTCTGGTCGCCTTCACGGACCATCGGCTTGCCGTTGATGAAGACGCCGTGGCTGCCCGAGGTCGTCTTGCCGCCGCAATGGGTGCGGTCGCCGATCACGGCGGCCGGCTTGCCGTTGATCAGGACATTGGGCACGCCCTCGATCAGCGGGCCGCCATTGCTGGTGGTGTCGCCGCTGCGCGCGGCCGGCTTGCCGTTGACGATGACGCCGGTGGCGCCGCTGGTGACGACGCCGGGCTGCTGGCTGCTCGCCTGTCCGTAGGCCAGGCCCGGCAGTGTGGACAGGCCGGCCAAAACTCCGATCAGAAGCGGGATGCGCATGGGTGCCTCATTGCATCTGTTCCCGGTCAGTCTATAGGGGCTGATAGGGCAGGATTGTGATAGCACGGGGTGCCCACGGCGTCAGCGCAACCCCCTCAAGCGGTGGGATGGCTTGATCCATCACGCAGCGGATTGCATGGTCGCCGGCGAAAGGATGCAGCATTTTGACCAGTCACGTTTCCGCGCAGGCCACAGCGCCCGTCGTCGCCGTTAGATCGGTGCAGTTCGGCAACCATTTGCCGCTCCAGATCATCGCCGGCCCCTGCCAACTCGAGAGCCGCGCACATGCGCTCGAGGTGGCCTCGGCGCTCAAGGACATCGCCGGAAGGCTCAAAGTCGGGCTGGTCTACAAGACCTCGTTCGACAAGGCCAACCGCACTAGCGCCTCGGCGGCACGCGGCATCGGCCTTGCGCAGGCGCTGCCGATCTTTGCCGAGATCCGCTCCTCACTCGGGCTGCCTGTTCTGACCGACGTGCATGAGGCGAGCCAGTGCGCTGAAGTCGCGCAGGCGGTCGACGTGCTGCAGATTCCGGCCTTCCTGTGCCGGCAGACCGATTTGCTGCTGGCGGCGGCCGCGACCGGCAAGGTCGTCAACGTCAAGAAGGGCCAGTTCCTGGCGCCCTGGGACATGGCGAATGTGGTGACGAAAATCACCGGCGCCGGCAACGCCAATGTGCTGGTCACCGAGCGCGGCGCCTCGTTCGGCTACAACACGCTGGTCTCCGACATGCGCGCGCTGCCGATCCTGGCGCGCACCACCGGCGCGCCCGTGATCTTCGACGCCACCCATTCGGTGCAGCAGCCGGGCGGCAAGGGCACCTCGTCCGGCGGCGAGCGCGAGTTCGTGCCGGTGCTGGCACGCGCCGCGGTCGCGGTCGGGGTTGCCGGCGTGTTCATCGAGACCCATCCCGATCCCGATCATGCGCCGTCCGACGGCCCTAACATGGTGCCGCTGCGTGATTTCGAATCCCTGGTCAAGCGGCTGATGGATTTCGACTCGCTCGCCAAGACGATGGCCTGACGCGGCGGATCCGGACATGACCGCAACGAGCGGCATGCCGCCGGCCCTCAATGTCATCACGCTGGCGACGTTCGCGGCGAGCCTGTCGGTGCGCGCGCTCGATCCGGTGCTGCCGCATGTCGCCGAGGATTTTTCCGTCAGCATCGCGACCGCGGCGAGCTTTGCCGCGGTGTTCGCCTTCACCTTCGCAGCGGTCCAGCCGGCAATCGGCGCCGCCGCGGACCTGTTCGGCAAGGCGCGGCTGATGACGATCTGCCTCGCGCTGCTCGGCCTCGCCAATATTTTGGGCGCGCTCTCGACCTCGTTCCCGATGCTGTTCGTGACCCGGATTCTCGCCGGCATCGGCTCCGGCGGCGTGTTTCCGGTGGCGCTATCGCTGACCTCCGATCTGGTCGGCCCGGAGAAACGGCAACTGGCGATCGGGCGCACGCTGGCCGGCTCGATGACCGGCAATCTGCTCGGGGCAACCGCGTCCGGCCTGATCGGCGATCTGCTCGGCTGGCGCGGCGTGCTCGCGGTGCTCGGCGCGCTCGTCATCATCGTCGCGCTGGCGGTCGCGGCGGGCTTTCGTGGTGCCGCGCTGAACCGTCCGCCGCGCACCAGCCTGAAGGCGCTGCGCCACGGCTACCGCACCATCTTCACCAATCCGAATGCGCGGATCTGTTATTCGGCGGTGTTCGTCGAAGGCTGTTGCGTGCTCGGACTGTTTCCGTTCATCGCCTCATTCCTGTTCGAGCTCGGCGAGACCTCGCTGTCGATCGCCGGCATCGTCATCGCCGGCTTTGCGATCGGCGGCTTGCTCTACACCCTGACGGTGGCCCGTCTGCTGCCGTGGCTCGGCGTCCGCGGCATGATGATCGCGGGCGCGACGCTGGTCGCGATCCAGCTCGTCGGCGTCGCGTTCGGGCCGCTCTGGAAGCTGCAGATGGCGGGCCTCTTGGTGATGGGCCTCGGCTTCTACATGATCCATGGCTGCCTGCAGGTGTTCGCCAGCGAGCTCTCGGTCGAAGCCCGCGCCACCGCGCTGTCGCTGCATTCTTTCTTCTTTTTCATGGGCCAGACCGTCGGGCCGATCGCCTACGGTTTCGGCCTGCAGCACGCCGGCAAGACGCCGACGCTGATCTCGGCCGCCGCCGTGATGGTCGTGCTCGGCTTTGTCTGCGCGAAATATTTGAAGCAGCGACGTCCGGCCGATGCCGACGCACGGCAGGACGTGGAGCCTTAAGCGATCCCGCACGCGCGTAGCTGCGCTGGTGTGTCGCATCCGACCGCTCCAAACATCTCGAATTCAGAGCTAATGTTCCGCCGTCGAGCTATCGCGCGGAGCCGATCATGGCTTCAAGGACGTCTTCAGGCACTGTCGCGCTGCTGCTGGTCGGAGCAACAGTGCTCTTGATCACCTTGATCGCAAGCGGGCCACCTGCGTGGATCCTGCTGCTGCTCGGATCCCTCGCGCTGGCTGTGCTGTATGTCGTGGCAAGATCAAGGTCGCGCTACGATCCGCTCGATCCACGCTTCGGCAGCTGCATTCCTCCGATCTCCAGGCCGAAGACCAGCGGCGGCGACGGGCCCAACCACCTCAGCGACGGCTGACATCCATCAGATGCCCCGCCTACCGCTCCAGGGAGCGAGCTGGTAACCTTGCACTCGCGAAGGGGGAGGCGCCAGCGGTTTAGCCGGCGCGGCCGAGCGCGGTGAGGGAGCGGCGAGATGATACTCAGTCCGGATCATGTGACGATCGCAGTGGCGGACGCAGGCCGGGCGATCGAATTCTTCGCGCTCCTTGGCTTCAGAAAAACTCACGTCGCGACCATCGACGGTGGCATTCCCGCGAAGTACATGGGCATGCCGAACATGAAAGCGCAGCACATCACCCTCGCACTCGAAGCAGCGGAGTCTCCTTTCGAAATCCAGCTGCTCGAGTTCGACCCGCCGCAAGGGATCGATGCGGGTGCGCATCCTACTAACCTGCGAAAGCTTGGCTTCAATCACCTCGCGTTCCGCGTCGATGACATTGAAGCGGCCACCGCGCACCTGGTGGCCAGCGGTGTCACCATGCTGAGCGACGAGATGGACTACATCTCGAGAAAGCTCCGGCTGTTCGAGGGGCCCGAAGGCATCACCTTCGAACTGGTGCAGCGGGACGCTTAAACACTTGTCGCAAGTGCGTCTTGCGGCTGCCATGGCGGACAAGCCTTCAACCTGCCCAGCCCTTGGTGCGCAAGCCTTGATCCTGATCAAGCATCGCTGCGCGGCGATTGCTCAACTCGATGCCCTTCGACCAAGGATGGTTGCTGCGGCGCAGCAGAGGCGGGCAGCGAACCGCGCGACGGATGCGTGACGTGCCAGCGGGATTGGCCACAATGAAGCACTGGTTGCCCGGACTAGAGACACTCCGTCGTTACGAAGCAGCATGGCTTCCGCACGATATCTTCGCGGGCCTCGTCCTGGCGACGATGCTGGTCCCCGTTGGAATTGCCTACGCGACGGCATCGGGCTTGCCTGGCATCTATGGCTTGTACGCAACGATCGTGCCGCTCCTGGCCTACGCGGTGTTCGGCCCTAGCCGTATTCTCGTGCTGGGTCCCGACTCGGCGCTTGCAGCAATCCTGCTGGGAGTCATTACTCCGCTGGCTCACGGCGACCCCGCGCGCACCGTGACGCTTGCCGGCATGATGGCGATTGTCTCGGGGGCGGCCTGCATTCTCGCAGGTGTCGCGCGCCTCGGTTTTGTGACCGAGCTGCTTTCCAAGCCGATCCGCTACGGATACATGAACGGAATTGCGCTCACGGTGCTGATCAGCCAATTGCCCAAGTTCTTCGGGTTTTCCATCGACAGCGAGGGGCCGCTGCGGAGCTTGTGGGCGATCGGCGGCGCGATCCTCGCAGGAAAGATAAATTGGGTCGCGTTCGGAATTGGGGCCGCTACGTTGATCGTGATCCTGGTTCTCAAGAACAGCAAGCTGCCGGGCATTCTGATCGCGGTCGTTGGAGCGACCATCGCCGTCGGGATGCTCGATCTCGGGACGCTGTACGGCGTCAAGGTCCTGGGTCCGCTTCCGCAAGGTTTGCCAGCGTTCGTTGTCCCATGGATCAGCTACGACGACATCGTCCCGGTGCTGATCGGCGGTTGCGCAGTCGCACTGGTTTCGTTTGCCGATACGAGCGTACTTTCACGTGCCTACGCCGCGCGATTGGGGTCCCGGGTCGATCCGAACCAGGAGATGGTCGGGCTTGGTGCCGCCAATCTGGCCGCAGGCTTTTTCCAGGGTTTTCCGATCAGCAGCAGCAGTTCGCGTACACCCGTCGCCGAAGCCGCCGGCGCCCGCACCCAGCTCACCAGCGTCGTCGGCGCGCTTGCCATCGCCTTGCTGCTGTTGGTCGCACCGAGCCTCCTGCAACATCTGCCCAACGCTGCATTGGCCGCCGTCGTCATCGCGGCGGCGATCGGCCTGATTGAAGTTGCCGACCTCAAGCGCATCTATCGCATTCAGCGCTGGGAATTCTGGCTTGCGATCGTCTGCTTTGTCGGTGTAGCGGTACTCGGGGTGATCCCGGGAATTGGCCTCGCAATCGCACTCGCCATCATCGAGTTCCTGTGGGACGGCTGGCGCCCGCACTCTGCCGTGTTGGGGCGCGCCCATGGCGTCAAGGGTTATCACGATATCAAGCGATATCCGGATGCACGTCGGATCCCCGGCCTGGTGCTGTTTCGGTGGGATGCGCCGCTGTTCTTCGCCAACGCCGAATTCTTCAAGGAGAGTGTCCTGGATGCCGTCGCGACGTCGCCAACTCCGGCACGTTGGCTAGTGGTCGCCGCAGAACCGGTGACCAGCGTCGACGTCACCGCCTGCGACGTGGTTGCTGAGTTGGACCAGACACTGCACGCGCAGGGGATAGAGTTTTGTTTTGCCGAGCTCAAGGATCCGGTGAAAGACAAGCTCAAACGATTTGGCTTGTACGCGCAGCTTGGAGAACACTACTTCTTCCCGACGATCGGCGTCGCGGTTGCCCGCTATCTCGAAACCAACGGTGTCGAGTGGGAGGACTGGGAAGATGAGGACGGGCCGGCCCCGGTCACAGTCGCGGACCGAAATCCCGCGTCTGGCCTCTAGCTCACAATCCGAACCGCCGGTGGCGAGGGTCTATGGGTCTCTAGCCTCGCCCGCGATAGGGCGCGACGCCCTGGTCGGGAACCCAGATGCCCTTCGGCAGCCGGCCGGTCTGGAAGAACACGTCGATCGGGATGCCGCCGCGCGGGTACCAGTAGCCGCCGATGCGCAGCCATTTCGGCTTGATCTCGCCCGCGATCCGCCGGCCGATCATGACCGTGCAATCCTCATGGAACGCGCCATGGTTGCGGAAACTCGCCGCGAACAGCTTTAGCGACTTGGACTCCAGCAGAAAGCGGCCCGGCACGTAGTCGATCACCAGGTGCGCGAAGTCGGGTTGTCCTGTCACCGGGCAGATCGAGGTGAATTCCGGCACCGTGAAGCGCACCAGATAGTCGGTACCAGCCTGCGGATTGGGGACACGGTCGAGCTTTGCCTTCTCGGGGGTGTCGGGCCATTCCACGGCACGGCCGAGTTGCAGGTCGCCCGAGGGCATAGATTTGCTGGATTTTTTCGCCATTCAGGTGCTCCGTGGCGCCCTCATAGCGAATGATCCGGCGCCCGTCACCCGGCCTTTTCGGCCCCGACGCATTGCGGTAGAAGCACCGCGATCTAACCCGACCACTGCCAGAAGAGGTTCTCATGACTGCCATCATCGACATCATCGGCCGCGAAATCCTTGACAGCCGCGGCAACCCCACGGTCGAGGTCGATGTGGTGCTGGAAGACGGGTCGATCGGCCGCGCGGCGGTGCCGTCGGGCGCCTCCACCGGCGCGCATGAGGCGGTCGAACTGCGCGACGGCGACAAGGCGCGCTATCTCGGCAAGGGCGTGCAGAAGGCGGTCGCCGCCGTCAACGGCGAGATCTTCGAGGCGCTCAGCGATCACAGCGTCGAGGACCAGGTCGCGATCGACCAGATCATGATCGATCTCGACGGCACTCCGAACAAGAGCCGGCTGGGCGCCAACGCCATTCTCGGCGTCTCGCTGGCCTGCGCCAAGGCCGCCGCCGAATCCTTCGACATGCCGCTGTATCGTTACGTCGGCGGCACCTCGGCGAGGACGCTGCCGGTGCCGATGATGAACATCATCAATGGCGGCGTGCATGCCGATAACCCGATCGACTTCCAGGAATTCATGATCCTCCCGGTCGGCGCGACCAGCTTCGCCGAGGCGCTGCGCTGCGGCTCGGAAATCTTCCACACCCTGCGCGGCGAGCTGAAGAAGGCCGGCCACAACACCAATGTCGGCGACGAGGGCGGCTTTGCACCGAACCTGCCGACCGCCGACGCGGCGCTCGACTTCATCATGAACGCGATCGGCAAGGCCGGCTACAAGGCGGGCGACAACGTCATGCTCGGCCTCGACTGCGCCTCGACCGAGTTCTTCAAGGAAGGCTCCTACGTCTATGGTGGCGAGAAGAAGACCCGCTCGCGCTCCGAGCAGGTGAAGTATCTCGCCGATCTGGTCAGCCGCTATCCGATCGTCACCATCGAGGACGGCATGTCCGAGGACGACATGGACGGCTGGAAGGAGCTGACCGATGCGATCGGCAAGAAGTGCCAGCTGGTCGGCGACGATCTGTTCGTCACCAACGTCACCCGGCTCGCCGACGGCATCAAGCACGGCCGCGGCAACTCGATCCTAGTCAAGGTCAACCAGATCGGTACGCTGACCGAGACGCTGGCGGCGATCGAGATGGCCTACAAGGCCGGCTATACCGCGGTCATGTCGCACCGCTCCGGCGAGACCGAGGATTCCACCATCGCCGACCTCGCGGTCGCCACCAATTGCGGGCAGATCAAGACCGGCTCGCTGGCGCGCTCCGACCGCACCGCCAAGTACAACCAGCTGCTGCGGATCGAGCAGCAGCTCGGCACCCAGGCCAAGTATGCGGGCAGGGCGGCCTTGAAGGCGTTGGCCTAACGCCCCAACTGATCGGAACCGATAATGTAAAGCAGGGAGGTCGGGATGAGCGACGGCAAGAGCGGATTACAATTGCGTTCGCTGCTCAAGAAGAATGGCGAACTGGAGCTATCGCTGGTCAATGTCCCGACCCCCGAGCCCGGACCCGACGAGGTCGTGGTCCGCGTCGAGGCCACGCCGATCAATCCGTCCGACCTCGGCCTGTTGATCGGCCCGGCCGACATGTCGGCGGCAAAAGTCTCCGGCACCAGGGAATTGCCGGTGGTGACCGCGCGGGTGCCCGAGGCGGCGCTGGCCGGGCTGGCGGCGCGGCTCGACGAGTCGATGCCGGTCGGCAATGAGGGCGCCGGCGTCGTGATCCGAACCGGCTCGTCCGATGCCGCCAAGGCGCTGATGGGCAAAACCGTCGCGATGATCGGTGGCGCGATGTATGCGCAATACCGCACGCTGCGGATCGGCGAATGCCTGCCGCTGCCCGAGGGCACCACGCCGGCCGACGGCGCATCCTGCTTCGTCAATCCGCTGACCGCGCTCGGCATGACCGAGACGATGCGGCGCGAGGGCCACAAGGCGCTGGTGCACACGGCCGCAGCCTCGAACCTCGGCCAGATGCTCAACAAGATCTGCCTCAAGGACGGCATCGGCCTCGTCAATATCGTGCGCAACAAGGAGCAGGCCGACATCCTGCACAAGATCGGCGCCAAGCACGTGGTCGATTCCACCGCGCCGACCTTCATGGACGATCTCACCAATGCGCTGGTCGAGACCGGCGCGACCATCGCCTTCGACGCGATCGGCGGCGGCAAGCTGGCCGGCCAGATTCTGGTCGCGATGGAGACCGCGATCAACAGAAGCGCAAAAGCCTACAGCCGCTACGGCTCCAACGTACACAAGCAGGTCTATGTCTACGGCAGCCTCGACACCCGCGAGATCACGCTGCCGCGCGGCTTCGGCATGGCTTGGGGCGTCGGCGGCTGGCTGCTGTTCCCGTTCCTGATGAAGATCGGCCCGGAGGCGGGCAACAAGCTGCGCCAGCGCGTGGTCGCCGAGCTGAAGACCACCTTCGCCAGCCACTACACCAAGGTGGTGTCGCTGCAGGAAGTGCTGCAGCCCGACAACATCGCGGTCTACAACAAGCGCGCCACCGGCGAGAAATTTTTGATCAACCCGAACAAGGCGATGTAGCCGCAACTGTCATCGCCCGGCCTGTGCGCAATTGCGCACATGGACCGGGCGATCCAGTACGCCGCGGCTTGTCGGCTCAAGCACTGCCGCCTCTGGAATACTGGATCACCCGCATGCGCGGGTGATGACACCGAGCTAGCTGCAAGTTCGGTGTCGTCCCTGCCTAAACTAGTCGCGATCGAACGCCAGTTTCCTCAAGCGCTGCTGACGCGCCATGGCGTGGCCGATCAGGACATCCATCAGCGCGGGCTGTGGCAGGCCGCTGGCCTCCCACAGCCGCGGATACATGCTGATATTGGTGAAGCCGGGCAGCGTGTTGGCCTCGTTGATGTAGGCCTGTTCGCCGTGCAGGAAGAAGTCGATCCGCGCCATTCCTTCGCAGCCGAGCACAGCGAACGTCCTGATGGCGAGCTCCCGGATCTGATCGGCGATCGCAGGCTTCACGTCGGCGGGCACGCGAAGCAGAGCGCCCTCGGCATCGAGATATTTCGCATCATACGAATAGAAGCCGTGCTTGTCCGAGGGGACGATCTCGCCGAGCTCCGAGGCGCGGACCCGGCCTTCGGCGTCCTCGAGCACCGAACATTCGACCTCGCGGATCGGCGCGATGCATAGCTCGACCAGGATCTTGCTGTCGAAGCGAAACGCCGACCGGCAGCAGTCGTCGAATTCGGCAGCGGTCCGGGCCTTCGAGACGCCGACCGACGAGCCCATGTTGGCCGGCTTGACGAAGACCTCCTGCGATCCGAGGGCGCCGACCGCGGCGTCGTAGGTGATCGGAGCTGCGGCCGACACAACGACGCAGGGGACAACAGGCAATCCCGCCTCGCGCATCAGCCGTTTTGCAAAATCCTTGTCCATCGCGGCGGCCGATCCCATCACGCGCGAGCCGACATAGGCGACGTCGGACAGTTCGAGCGCGCCCTGCACCGTGCCGTCCTCGCCGTTCGGGCCGTGCAGCACCGGGAAGACGACGTCGAATGCCGGCAATTCCTGAACACCATGACCTTCGAGCGCCAGCGCGCGGCCTTGTCCGCCCGGCAGCAAAGCGAGGCGCGGTCCATCGTCCGGAATGGTCAGCGCGCCGCTGCCGGTGCCGGCGCCGTTTCCTGCAGGCACGACGATCCAGCGGCCATCGCGCGTGATCCCGATCGCGGTCGCCTCGTAGCGGTCCGGGTCGAGGGCGCGCAGCACGTTGGCTGCGGACGCCCGCGAGACGTCGTGCTCGGCGGACCTCCCGCCGAACAGGATGGCAACCCTCATCTTGTGCTTTGCCATGGATTAGTTCTCTGGGTTAGTTCTCTGGCTTGCTGCTCTGGATAGGCCGGATGATGCGCGCGATCCGCCTGCAATATGTTTAAACGAACATGTCGATAATTTGCCCCGATACGGTGATGAGATCGGCGGTCTGTGGGGCGGCATCGCGGCGGCGTTCGGCCAAATTTCCAAAACGCTGCGTTTCCGGAATTGCACAATCCATGCACTTGCATCTTTCTCGCCGCACCGGTAGGTGAAGGCGGACCGTTCGCTTCACGCACAACCCGAGGGGATTTGCTATGGCCTATAACATCGTCACCATCGTCGGCAGCATCCGCAAGCAGAGCTTTTCGCTCAAGATCGCCAATGCGCTCGCCAAGCTCGCGCCGGACACGCTGAAACTCGACGTCACGACGCTGCAGGGCATTTCCTTCTTCAACCAGGATCTCGAGGCCGCGCCGCCGGCGGACTGGCTCGCGTTCCGCGACAAGCTGCAGAAGTCGAACGGCGTGCTGTTCGTGACCCCCGAATACAATCGTTCGATCCCGGGCGTGCTGAAGAATGCGATCGACGTCGGCTCGCGCCCCTATGGCAAGAGCTCGTTCAACGGCAAGCCGACCGGCATCATTTCCAACTCGCCGGGTCCACTCGGCGGCGTCAGCGCGGCCAAGCACCTGCAGAACATCCTGCCCGGCATCTCGGGCCCCATCCTGCAGCAGCCGGAAATCTATCTGAACGGCGTCGGCGACGCTTTTGACGAGCAGGGCGCGCTGGTCAAGGAAGCGCTGAAGACCGTGCTGCAGCAGTACATTACGGCGTTCGCGGCCCACATCGAGGCGCACAACAGGTAAGCAGGGCCGCGCGCTCTTAAGCGTCCATTAACATGGCCGCCGCAAGGTGGCGGCCATGGTCTCCCGCACACGACTCAAATCGATCCTGACCGGGCTTGCGCTCTACACGATAGCGGCGCTGATGGTCAGCTATTTCGGGGTCAATGCCTATACCGGCAAGTATGGCCTGAACGCGCGGCAGGAGCTCGATCAGGAGATCATCGCGCTGACCTCGGAGCTGGCGCGCCTGAAGAAGGAGCGCGCCGAGGGCGAGCAGCGGGTGTCGCTGTTGCGGTCCGATCGGGTCGATCCCGACATGCTCGACGAGCGTGCGCGCTTCCAGCTCGACTACGTCAATCCGCGCGATCTCGTCCGGATCAACAAGGCGAATTGACGCGTTCGCAAATTTCAAAAATTCTCGCGTGCTATCACAAAAGTGTCGCGCCGCGTTGCACTGCGGCATAGCAAAATTCCATCCAGCGAACGCACTGCTTCCAAGGCGATTTGACTTGGGTTAGAGAGGGCTTTCCGACCTCTCTCACCCGGAATTGCCATGGCCGCACCGAAGAAATCCGCCGCAAAAGAAGCAGGGCAGGAGAAGGCGGGATCTCCGCCCGACCTGAGCCAGGAGCAGGAACTCAAGGCGCTGCGCGACATGCTGTTGATCCGGCGCTTCGAGGAGAAGGCCGGCCAGCTCTACGGCATGGGTGCGATCGGCGGCTTCTGCCATCTCTATATCGGCCAGGAGGCGGTCGTCGTCGGCATGCAGATGGCGCTGAAGCTCGGCGACCAGGTCATAACCGGCTACCGCGACCACGGCCACATGCTGGCCTGCGGCATGGAGGCCAAGGGCGTGATGGCCGAGTTGACCGGGCGCCGCGGCGGCTATTCCAAGGGCAAGGGCGGCTCCATGCACATGTTCAGCCTGGAGAAGCACTTCTATGGCGGTCACGGCATCGTCGGCGCGCAGGTGTCGCTCGGCACCGGGCTTGGCTTTGCCAACCGCTATCGCGGTAACGATTCCGTCAGCGTGACCTATTTCGGCGACGGCGCGGCCAACCAGGGCCAGGTCTACGAAAGCTTCAACATGGCGGAGCTGTGGAAGCTGCCGGTGATCTACGTCATCGAGAACAACCGCTACGCCATGGGCACCTCGGTGTCGCGCGCCTCGGCGCAGCAGGATTTCTCCAAACGCGGCGCCTCCTTCAACATTCCTGGCAGGCAGGTCGACGGCATGGATGTGCGCGCCGTGAAGGCCGCCGCCGACGAGGCGGTGGCCTGGTGCCGCGGCGGCAACGGCCCGATCATCCTGGAGATGCAGACCTATCGCTATCGCGGCCACTCGATGTCCGATCCCGCGAAGTATCGCACCCGTGAGGAGGTCGAGAAGGTCCGCCACGACCAGGATCCGATCGAGCAGGTGCGTAACCGCCTGCTGGAGGCCAAGGTCAGCGAGCAGGATCTGAAGGCGATCGACGCCGAGGTTCGCGAGATCGTCAACGCCGCTGCCGACTTTGCGCAGCACGATCCGGAGCCCGATCCGTCCGAGCTCTACACCGACGTCTACCGCTGATTCCCCGCGCAGAAGAACTTTCAAGACCGATTTCGGGAGCCGATATGCCCATTCAAGTGCTGATGCCTGCGCTGTCGCCCACCATGGAGAAGGGCAACCTCGCCAAATGGCTGAAAAAGGAAGGCGAGACCATCAAGTCCGGTGACGTCATCGCCGAGATCGAGACCGACAAGGCGACGATGGAAGTCGAGGCGACCGACGAGGGCACGCTCGGCAAGATCCTGATTCCGGAAGGCACCGCCGACGTCGCGGTGAACACGCCGATCGCCACCATCCTTGCCGACGGCGAAAGCGCCGCCGATCTCGCCAAGGCGCCCGCCGTGCCGCCGCCGAAAGCCGAAGCCGCGCCGGCGGAAGCCAAGACGGAAGCCAAGGCCGAGGCGCCGGCACCCAAGCCTGCGGCGGCACCGGCCGCTCCGGCAGCGGTTGCGGCTTCCGATCCGGAAGTGCCCGAAGGCACCGAGATGGTCACGCAGACTATCCGTGAAGCGCTGCGCGATGCGATGGCCGAGGAGATGCGGCGCGACGGCGACGTCTTCATCATGGGCGAGGAAGTCGCCGAATATCAGGGCGCCTACAAGGTGACCCAGGGCCTGCTGCAGGAATTCGGCGCGCGCCGCGTGATCGACACCCCGATCACCGAGCACGGCTTTGCCGGCGTCGGCATCGGTGCGGCGATGGCGGGCCTGAAGCCGATCGTCGAGTTCATGACCTGGAATTTCGCGATGCAGGCGATGGACCAGATCATCAATTCCGCCGGCAAGACGCTGTACATGTCCGGCGGCCAGATGGGCTGCTCGATCGTGTTCCGCGGCCCGAACGGCGCCGCCGCGCGCGTCGCCGCGCAGCACAGCCAGGACTATGCCGCCTGGTACTCGCAGATCCCCGGCCTCAAGGTGATCGCGCCGTATTCGGCCGCCGACTACAAGGGCCTGCTCAAGGCTGCGATCCGCGATCCCAATCCGGTGATCTTCCTCGAGAACGAGGTGCTGTACGGCCACACCGGCGAAGTGCCGAAGCTCGCCGACTTCATCGTGCCGATCGGCAAGGCCAAGATCGCGCGCCCCGGCAAGGACGTCACCCTCGTCTCCTGGGCGATGGGCATGTCCTATGCGCTGAAGGCCGCCGAAGAGCTTGCCAAGGAGGGCATCGAGGCCGAGGTCGTCGACCTCCGCACCATCCGCCCGATGGACACCGAGACCGTCGTCAACTCGGTGAAGAAGACCGGCCGTGCGGTCACGGTGGAAGAGGGCTGGCAGCAGAGCGGCGTCGGCGCCGAGGTCGCAGCACGGATCATGGAGCACGCCTTCGACTACCTCGATGCGCCGGTCGCGCGCGTCTCCGGCAAGGACGTGCCGATGCCCTATGCCCACAATCTCGAGAAGCTCGCCCTGCCGTCTGTCGCCGAGGTGGTCGCGGCCGCCAAGGCCGTGTCCTACCGGTAAGCCCCATGGCCGGTCCCAAGGAGCAGCCGCTGCCGCCCGACGTGATGGGCCGCGAGGACGCCATCGAGGTGCTGCGCGCATTCGTGGTCGACGGCGGCCTGTCGATCGCGTTCCAGCGCGCGTTCGAGGAGCCGGACATGTGGGGGCTGATGCTTGTCGACATCGCCCGCCACGCCGCGCGCGCCTATGCCCGCGAGAGCGAATTCACCGAGGACGAAGCGCTCGCGCGCATCGTCGAGATGTTCGAAGCCGAAATCGCCCGGCCGACCGACATGGGCAAGACCATGCCACGGTCGCAACAAGGTCACTGACAATGCCGATCAACATTCTCATGCCCGCGCTGTCGCCCACGATGGAGAAGGGCAACCTTGCCAAGTGGCTCAAGAAGGAGGGCGACAAAGTCAAGTCCGGCGACGTGATCGCGGAGATCGAGACCGACAAGGCGACGATGGAAGTCGAGGCGGTCGACGAGGGCACGATCGCAAAGATCCTGGTGCCCGAGGGCACGCAGGATGTGCCGGTCAACGACATCATCGCGGTGCTCGCCGGCGATGGCGAGGACGTCAAGGCGGCGGCCAGCGCCGGTGGCGCGCCTGCCGCGAAGCCGGCCGAGGCGCCAAAGCCCGCCGAGGCGCCGAAGCCGGCCGCTGCTGCACCGACGCCCGCACCCGCGCTGGAGGCCAAGCCGGCTCCCGCACCGGCGCCGCAGCCTGCCGCAGCACCCGCCGCCGCGCAGGCCAATGGTCACGGCCGCATCTTCTCCTCGCCGCTGGCGCGCCGTCTCGCCAAGGATGCGGGGATCGATCTCGGCCGCATCAACGGCACCGGGCCGCACGGCCGCGTCATCGCGCGCGACGTCGAGGAGGCAAAATCCGGCAAGGGCCTGAAGGCGCCGGCGGCCGCGCCCGCCGCCGGGCCGAGCATCGCGCCGTCGATGTCGGACAAGCAGATTTTGGCGCTGTTCGAGCCCGGCAGCTACGAAGTCGTGCCGCATGACGGCATGCGTCGGACCATCGCACAGCGCCTGACGGCGTCGGTGCAGAGCGTCCCGCATTTCTACCTCACCATCGACTGCGACATCGGCAAGCTGCTCGCCGCGCGCGAGGAGATCAACGCCGCTGCGCCGAAGGACGAGAAGAAGCCGCTCTACAAGATCTCGGTCAACGATTTCGTCATCAAGGCGATGGCGGTTGCGCTGCAGAAGATCCCGAACTGCAATGTGAGCTGGACCGACGGCGGCATGGTCAAGCACAAGCATTCCGACGTCGGCGTTGCGGTGGCGATGCCGGGCGGCCTGATCACTCCGATCATCCGCAAGGCCGAGACCAAGACGCTGTCGACGATCTCCAACGAGATGAAGGATTTTGCCACCCGCGCCCGCGGCCGCAAGCTGAAGCCGGAAGAGTACCAGGGCGGCACCACGGCGGTGTCGAACCTCGGCATGTACGGCATCAACCACTTTACCGCTGTCATCAACCCGCCGCATGCGACGATCCTTGCGGTCGGCACCTCGGAGGAGCGGCCGGTGGTGCGCGGCGGCAAGATCGAGATCGCGCAGATGATGAGCGTGACGTTGTCGTGCGATCACCGCGCGATCGACGGCGCGCTCGGCGCCGAGCTGATCGGCGCCTTCAAGCAGCTGATCGAAAACCCCGTGATGATGATGGTCTGACGGGCATCGGTCATGTACGCGATCTACGGTCCGTACGTCCTGCTCGCCGCCATCGCCGCCGCGTCGGTCATTGCGGTCAATCGCGATCTCGTATCCACGATCCAGTTCAGGATCATGATCATCGGCGCGGGCGTGCTCGCGCTGATCTGGACGGTGATCCTCGGCGTGTTTTGGCCGGAACATGGATAATGGCCGACAGACGGATCACGCGCTGGCCCTGGATCTCGCTGCTGCTGTCGGCCGCCGCCGCGCTCAATCCGGTCGGGCTGGACATTCTGCGCTCCGCGTTCTTTGCCGGCGAACAGCTGGCGCGGAGCATCGGCCAGGCCGTCGTGCTGATCGCCGCGGTCATCATGGCCCTGGTCATCGCCCTCGAATGGCTGGTCAGGTTGTTGATCACAAGAAGCCGCGCCCGCGGTGTCACAAGTTGAGTTGAATGGGAGCCGTCATGGCCGACACATCTTTCGACGTCATCATCATCGGCTCCGGTCCCGGCGGCTACGTCACGGCGATCCGTGCCGCGCAGCTCGGTTTCAAGACCGCGATAGTCGAAAAATCCTATCTCGGCGGCATCTGCCTGAACTGGGGCTGCATCCCGACCAAGGCGCTGCTGCGCTCGGCCGAGATCTATCACTACATGCAGCACGCCAAGGACTATGGGCTGTCGGCGGACAACGTCTCGTTCGATCCGAAGGCCGTGGTGCAGCGCTCGCGCGGGGTCTCGAAGCGGCTCAACGACGGCGTCGGCTTCCTGATGAAGAAGAACAAGGTGACGGTGATCTGGGGCGATGCCAGCATCGACGCGCCCGGCAAGATCACGGTGAAAAAGTCGGCGGTCGAGGCGCCGAAGGGCGCGCTCGGCGAGGGGGCGTACCAGGCCAAACACATCATCATCGCGACCGGCGCGCGGCCGCGCGTGCTGCCCGGGCTCGAGCCCGACAAGAAGCTGGTCTGGACCTATTTTGAGGCGATGGTGCCGGACCGGATGCCGAAATCGTTGCTGGTGGTCGGCTCCGGCGCGATCGGCATCGAGTTCGCCTCGTTCTTCCACACCATGGGCGCCGACGTCACCGTGGTCGAGGTGCTGCCGCAGATCCTCCCGGTCGAGGATGCCGAGATCGCGGGGCTAGCGCGCAAGCGGTTCGAGAAGATGGGGATCAAGATCCTCACCTCGACCAAAGTGACAAAACTCGAGAAGAAGGCCGACAGCGTGGTCGCGACCATCGACGATGGCAAGGGGCAGCCGCAGGCCAAGGAGTTCGAGCGCGTCATCTCGGCGGTCGGCGTGGTCGGCAACATCGAAAATCTCGGGCTGGAAAAGCTCGGCGTGAAGACCGACCGCGGCTGCATCGTGATCGACGGCCTCGGCAAGACCAACGTCCCCGGCATCTATGCGATCGGTGATGTCGCCGGCCCGCCGATGCTCGCGCACAAGGCCGAGCATGAGGGCGTGATCTGCATCGAGGCGATCAAGGGGCTGCACCCGCATCCGATGGACAAGCTGATGATCCCGGGTTGCACCTATTGCCACCCGCAGGTCGCCTCGGTCGGGCTCACCGAAGCCAACGCGAAAGAGGGCGGCCGCGAGATCCGCGTCGGCCGCTTCCCGTTCGTCGGCAACGGCAAGGCGATCGCGCTGGGCGAGGACCAGGGCCTGGTCAAGGTCGTCTTCGACAAGAAGACCGGGCAACTGCTCGGCGCGCACATGATCGGCGCCGAGGTGACCGAACTGATCCAGGGCTATGTCGTCGCGATGAACCTGGAGACCACGGAAGAGGAGCTGATGCACACCGTGTTCCCGCATCCGACACTATCCGAAATGATGAAGGAAGCGGTGCTCGACGCGTATGGCCGGGTGCTGAATATTTGACGGACACAGCGCGGAAGGCCGCGCAACAATGGCCGTCCCGTCATCCTGAGGCGCTCGCGAAGCGAGCCTCGAAGGATGCACGGCCGAGATCTAGCAGCCGGGCTCGTCGCCCTTCGAGGGCCGCTGAAGGAGCGGCCACCTCAGGGTGACGGGTCTTGGAGTGGTGAACTGAAAAACAAGAAAGACGGAAACCGTGAAAGACAACGACAACCTCACCATCGAACGCCCGACCTTCGTCACCCATCTCGAATGCGCGATGGAGGGCGATCATTATCCGGCCGATCAGGTGCACAACCTCTCCAAGGCCGGCAAGCCGCTCTTGGTGCGCTACGACCTCGCCGGCGTGAAGAAGGCGCTGACCAAGGCCGCGCTCGCCGAGCGGCCCGCCGATCTGTGGCGCTACCGCGAGCTGCTGCCGGTGCGCAAATGCCAGGACATCGTCAGCCTGGGCGAGGTCGCGACGCCGCTGATCCGGCTGCCAAAGCTGTCCGCAAAGCTCGGCGGCGGCGAGATCATCGTCAAGGACGAGGGACGGCTGCCGACCGGCTCGTTCAAGGCGCGCGGCCTCGTGATGGCGGTGTCGATGGGCAAGGCGCTCGGCATCAAGCACATGGCGATGCCGACCAACGGCAATGCGGGTGCGGCGCTCGCCGCCTACGCCACCTCCTGCGGCATCAAGACCACGATCTTCTGTCCGGCCGATACGCCTGAGGTGAACGTCAGCGAGATCGAGCTGCAGGGCGCCACCGTCTATCGCGTCAACGGCTATATCGACGATTGCGGCAAGATCGTCGGCGAGGGCAAGGCCAAGGTCGGCTGGTTCGACACTTCGACCCTGAAGGAGCCGTACCGGATCGAAGGCAAGAAGACGATGGGCCTCGAGCTCGCCGAGCAGCTCGGCTGGGACGTGCCCGACGTGATCTTCTATCCGACCGGCGGCGGCACCGGCCTGATCGGCATGTGGAAGGCGTTCGACGAGCTCGAGAAGATCGGCTTCATCGGAAGCAAGCGCCCGCGCATGGTCGCGGTGCAGGCCTCCGGCTGCGCGCCAATGGTGCGTGCCTACGAGGCCGGCACCGAGCACGCGGCACGCTGGGAGGACGCCCACACCATCGCCTCGGGCATCCGCGTGCCGCAAGCGATCGGCGATTTCCTGATCCTGCGCGCGGTGCGCGAGAGCAAGGGCTTTGCCATCGCGGTCGACGACGACAAGATTTCGGCCGCGCTCAACGAAGTCGCGCGCGAGGAGGGGTTCTTGCTGTGTCCCGAGGGCGCAGCGACGTACGCTGCCTACAAGGACAGCCTCGCCGACGGCCGGGTCAGCAAGAACGACCGCGTCATGTTGTTCAACTGCGCCAGTGGCCTGAAATACCCGCTGCCGCCGGTGACGCGGACGCTGGACCGGCACAAGCCGATCGATTTCTCGCAGTTTTAAGCGCGATCATTTGTAGGTCGTCATTGCGAGCGAAGCGAAGCAATCCATCTCACCGCATATGCTGAAGCATGGATTGCTTCGTCGCTTCGCTCCTCGCAAAGACGAGGTCATTTTGAGGGAGTGAGCGATGCGGAGACTGGTTCTGGCCGTGCTGGCGATGTTGGCGTTCACCGGGGCCGGTTTGGCGCAATCCTATCCGACGCACCCGATCACCGTCATCGTGCCGTTCTCGGCCGGTGGGCCGTCGGATGCGATGGCGCGCGTGCTCGGCGAGCGCATGAAGCAGTCGCTCGGCGAGGTGCTGCTGATCGAGAACGTCACCGGCGCGGGCGGTTCGATCGGCGTCGGCCGCGCGGTGCGCTCCGCGCCCGATGGCTACACCGTCTCGTTCGGCCATCTCGGCACCCATGTCGCGAACGGTGCGATCTACAAGCTCGGCTACGACCTCGTCACCGATCTGGAGCCGGTGGTGCTGCTGCCGAGCAATCCCATGATCATCGTCAGCAAGAACGCCGTGCCGGCGAAATCGCTCAAGGAGCTGCTGGAGTGGCTGAAGTCGCGACCACAGCCGCCGACCGCGGGCACCGCCGGCGCCGGCAGCGGCAGCCATATCGCCGGGCTCTACTTTGAAAACGTCTCCGGCATCAAGCTGCAATACGTGCCGTATCGCGGCACCGGTCCGGCGCTGAACGATCTCGTCGCGGGGCAGATCGACATCATCGTCGACCAAACCTCGAACTCGATCAACCAGGTCCGCGCCGGCAACATCCGCGCCTATGCCGTCACCGACTCCAAGCGCGTCGAGAACGCCAAGGACGTCCCGACCGTCGACGAGGCCGGCCTGCCGGGCTTCCACATGACGCTGTGGTCGGGCCTCTGGGTGCCGAAGGGCACGCCGAAGGAGATCATCGCCAAGCTCAATGCGGCGGCGGTCGAGGCGCTGAACGATCCGGCGGTGCAGAAGCAGCTGGAAAATCTCGGCCTGCAGATGCCGCCTAAGGATCAGCTGACACCCGAAGCGCTGGGTAGCTGGCAGAAGGCCGAGATCGCCAAATGGTGGCCGATGATCAAGGCCGCCAATGTGAAGGTGGATTGAAGGCACGCGTCGTCCCGGCGAAGGCCCATAGGCGCTAAAATAGGATTTGCACGTTAGATTCGTGTGTGATTCCAAGGAGAGATGGGACACGAATCGCTTTTGAACGAAGACTGGGCGCATGTTGTGACTCGGCTTGGTGGTGCCGAGGCGTTGGAGGTTGGCGCGCGCGAGACGAAGGCGTTTGTGCGTCCGCGCGAGATCAGCAATGCGGTCGATTTGCTGCGGCTGATCCTTGCGTATTGTCTGGGCACGAGAGGCCTGCGGTTGACGGCGGCATGGGCAACCTCGGTGGGCCTTGTCGATATTTCCAATGTGGCTCTGTTGTATCGCTTGCGTCAGAGTGGGGATTGGCTGGCGCAGCTGATAGGCCGGGCACTTGCGAGCGCTGCGCCGAAGGCAAGCCGCGGTCGACTGATCCGCATCGTTGACGCCACGACGGTGCCCAAGGCTGGAACCGGCGGCAGGCAGAAGAACGCGGTGTGGCGCATCCACAGTGCGTTCGATCTTCCGCGAGAGCGTTTTGGCCACTTCGAGCTGACTGATCAGCGCGACGGCGAGACACTGGACCGGATTCCGGTGGTTGCCGGCGAGATCCGTCTTGCCGACCGCGCCTATCTGCAACCGGAGCGCATGGCGCATCTGGTCGAGGCCGGTGCGGACTTCGTGATCCGCTCGGGCTGGAAGAGCGCCCGCTGGCTGGATCGCAAAGGCAATCTGATCGATCTCGTCGTCGAACTGCGCAAGGCCTCGGCACGCGGCATGATCGACCGGCCGATCTGGATAAAACGCAAGTCTGGTGGCTCGCCGCTCGCTGTCCGTTTGGTTGCCGTCAAGAAGCCGGCCCAAGCGGCCGCAATTGCACGGCGCAAGGCACGCAGGACGGCCCAGAAGGGAGGCCATCAACTCTCCAGGCAAACGCTTGAAGCCGCAGATTGGGTGATCCTGGTGACCTCGCTCAAGCCCGAGGACTTCTCAACGGCTGACGTGCTTGCCCTTTACCGGCTGCGATGGCGGATTGAACTCGGCTTCAAGCGACTGAAGAGTCTGATCGGCTTGAAGGGACCTCCAGGAACCGACGAGCGGTCAGCCAGACCCCATATCCTCGCTCATCTACTGATCATTCTTCTGCTCGAGCCGCTTGTCGACGAACTCGAGGACTCTCCCCGCTTGGCCGAAGCCGCCTGACCGGACCTGCAGCATGGCGCCTGCTCCGTCAGCTCACCGCCTCACTGCTCCAAGCCATCATTCCCCAGCCAACGATCGCACGTCTGCGCAGAGCCAGCGTCGCTCTCCAACGACATCTGCGCGAGCCTCCGAGACGCAAGCGCCGCTATCAGGCCATGATCGAACTATCTTAGCGCCTATGGGCGAAGGCCGGGACGACGCCATCTTACTGTGACGGCGCCGCGTTGGTCTCCTGTGTCGCGGCGGGCCCGCCGGCCTTGGCCATCGCCGCGCCGGCGTCGTCGAAGCGCGCCTGATAGACGGCGAGATTCTCGATCACGCGCTGCACGTAGTTGCGGGTCTCCGAGAGCGGAATCCGCTCCACCCAGTCGACCGGATCGACATTGGGATCGCGCGGGTCGCCGTAGGCCTTGACCCAGTCGCGGACCCGGCCGCGGCCGGCGTTGTAGCCGGCGAAGGTCATGATGTGGTTGCCGCGATACTCCGACAGCAGCGCGCTCAGCTCGGCCGCGCCCATCTGGGTGTTGTAGACGGGATCGGAGACCATCCGGCTCCAGTCGTAGCTGATCTTGAAGCGTTTTGCGGTGTCGCGGCCGGCTTCCGGCGTCACCTGCATCAGGCCGACGGCATTCGCTGCCGATTTGTCGCGCTGATCGAAGGCGCTCTCGGTGCGCGCCACCGAATAGGTCATGCTGCGCCCGATATCGGGCGCGACCGGCGTGTGTTTTGGAATGCCGATGGTCGGGAAAGCGTAGTGGTCGAGGGCAAAGCCGCGGCCGAGCGCGATCTTGCCGATCTGCAGCATGGCTTTGGCATCGTTGCGGCGGCCGGTGAGCTCGCCCAGCGCTTCGAGCATCCCGACATCGGTGCTTTCCTCGGCAAGGTCGGCGACGAAATAGAGCACGACGTCGGGCTCGCCGATCGCATACAGCATGTCGGCGGCGCGCACCCGCTCGTCGGCCGCCGCGCTCTCGGTGCTTGCGGCGGGCGAGGGGGCGCGCAGGTCGAGGCCGTCACGCCCGAGCTTCGCCAACGCGAGCTGGCCGTAATAGGCCGTCGGGTAGCGCGTGGCCGCTTCGTAATCGGCGCGCATCACCGCCCGGTTGCCGAGCGCCTCGGCGACGCGGCCGCGCCAATAGGCGGCGCGCGCCAGCACGGTCGGGTTGGTCTGGCCTTCGTCGATCCGCGCGAAATGCGCCGCGGCGGTCTTGGCGTCGTCGAGATAACGCAGCGCGATCCAGCCGCACATGAAGTGCAGGTCGGAGCGATAGTACGGGTTGTCCGGCAACGCCGCGGGGCGGATCACGTCGTAGGCGGTCTGGAACTTGCCCTGATCGAGCAGCTTGCGGGCCAGCGACCGCCGCTCCCGCCACCATTGGTCGGTGTCCTGCTGCGCCATCGTCTCCGGCGCGGCCGCGATCACGACGCGCGCCGCGTCGTCGATGCGGTTCTGCGCCAGCAGCCACTGCATGCGGCACAGCGTGTAGCCGAGATCGCGCCGGGCATCCTCCGGCACGTCGTTGAGCGTGTCTTCGGCCTTGCTCGATTTGCCGCGGGCGGCGCCGCAGGCCTTCACGATCGCGAGCTCGTCGCTGCCGAGCCGCTGCGCGGCACGCCTTGCGCCGGCAAGGTCCTTGGCGCCGATCCGCTTGTCCATGCGCGCGCGATGGTCGTCGCGGGTCAGGAGATCCTTGAACGCGTCATAGGCGTCGCTCTCGGTCCGATCGGACAGATCCTCCGACCGCCATGCCTCGCGCACCAGCCGCGTAGCGCCGTCGCGGTCGCCCTCGCCAAGCAGCACGCGGGCGAGGGCGAACTTGCCCTTGGCGCTCAGCGGCTGATCGAGCGTGAAGCCGTGCACCGTGGCGGCATTGCTGCGCTCCTGCCACATCCGCGCTTCGGCGCGGCGGCGCAGCAGCGTCACGCTCGGCCAGCCGGGATTGGCGGCAACGAAGGCCGCATAGCGGCTGAACGGCGCGTTCGACTCGGAATGGCGCAGCAGGTACCACTCGACGAGTTTTTGGCCGACGGGATCGGTGATCGTGCCTTGAATTTCGGTTGCCTCGCCGGTCTTGCCCCGGCGCGCGGCAACGATCGCATCCTTGATCAAAGCGAGATCGCCCGACAGTTGCGGGGCCGCCGGCTTCTCCACCGCCGGTTTCGCTTCGGCGGATTTGGACGCGGCGGATTTGGCCTTTGCAGATTTGCGTTTCTCGGCGCCGCGCTTGGCGTGCCGGCGCTTGCCGGATGTCGCCTCACGCGTCTTGGCGCCATGCGCCTTCTTGTCCGCCGCGTGCGAACTCTTGGCTTGTGGTTGGTGGTGCGGCTTGGCGGGCGCCTTGACTGGAAGCAGCGCAAGCGAAGCGGCGGTGGCGAAGCACGCCAACGGACGTAGGCAACGGTTCATTCCCTGGTCCCCCCTGCGAAACCATCAGGCACAAACGGAGCGTCACACGCGGCACAACCGCCGCAGAATACCACTACCCTCGATTCTCAGAATTAACGCTTGGTGCAACTCAACAGGGAAAAGGCGGCAAAATAAGGCACATGGCGTGTGGAACTCGGCGGAACCCCCAAGTTCCGGGCCGCCATCATCGCGCTCCGGGCGCATTTACCAGTCGTCTTGGCGCATTATTCTCGTCGCAGAGAGAATCGGGGGCTCCGCGGATGCGATCACGTCATGACGGCTGACCTGAAGACCGTGCTCGGCGGCGGCCGCTATTTCGAGGGCCCGCGCTGGCATCGCGGGCGGCTGTGGTTCGTCGACTGCATGGCGCGGACGCTGCTCAGCATCAGTCTATCAGGCGAATTGCAGCAGCATGCCACGGTGACCGACGACACGCCGTGCGGTCTCGGCGTGCTGCCTGACGGCGACATCGTGGTGCTGACGATGTTCAGCAAGCGGCTGCTGCGCTTCGCCGACGGCAAACTCTCGCTCTACGCCGACCTTTCACACATCGCGACCGGCACGATCGACGACATGATCATCGACGGGCAGGGCCGTGCCTATGTCGGCGATCTCGGCTTCGACCTGCCGCCGCCGGAGGGCCGCGGTGCCGTCGGACGGATCATCCTCGTCCTGCCTGACGGCAGCGCCCGTGTCGTCGCCGACAGCCTGCGCTTCCCTAACGGCATCGCCGTATCCTCGGATCACCGCCGGCTGGTCGTCGCCGAGATGGATGGCGCGTGCCTGGCTGACTACGAGATGGCGCCGGACGGTGGTCTGCACCTGCGCGGACGGCTCGGCGGCATGAGCGACCCTGACGGCATCTGCCTCGACCGGGACGGCGCGGTCTGGGTCGCGTCGTTCACTGAAGGCGCCTTCGTGCGGATCGGCCGCGATGGCGTGGAGCGGCAGCGGATCGCGGTGCCCGGCCGCCGCGCGCTGGCCTGCGCGCTCGGCGGCGCCGACCGCAGCACGCTGTTCTGCCTCAGCGCGGCGACCTCGTATGAGGAGTTGCGGAAGGGCAAGTCGGTGTCGCGGATCGATGTGGTCGAGGTCGATGTGCCCGGCGACGGCTACCCCTGAGGGGGTTTCTTCTTTTTCTTTTTGTTTTGAATGACTTCGGCCTGGCGCCTGAAAGCTTGGGCGAGCGTGCGCATCTGGTTTGCAACCATCGCGTCGGCGGTCGCTGCTGCGACCCGCTCGGCGGTCTGCGCCTGCTTCCGAATTGCCTTGGCCAATTTCATCACAAGGCAATCGCAAGGTGCGGGTCGCGGTTCCAAAAGGCGCAGCGCTCAACTTGTGGCTTGCAGTCAGTTCCCGTTTCGTTCACATTGGCGCAGTCTGGGAGATTCGCCATGGACGTTCAAAAAGACCGCGAGATCATCCGGCTGTGGCATGAGCTGCGGCGACTGCAGCGCGAGGGACTCCCGAGCGCGGCGATCGTTCGCCGGATCGAGAAGGCGCTCGCGGAACGGGAGCGGGAGGCGGCCTGAAGTTATCTGCCGCCGTCCGGCCCCATCACCAGGTTCGGCAGCCCGGTGGAAATCTCCGGAAAGACGCAGAGCAGCAGCACCGCCAGCATCATCAGCAGCACGAACGGCAGCGTGCCCCAGATCACCTCGCTGAGGGGGATATCGGGCGCGACGTTGCGGATGACGAAGATGTTCAGGCCCACCGGCGGGTGGATCAGGCCCATCTCCATCACGATGGTCATGACGACGCCGAACCAGATGATGTCGAAATTGGCCGCCCGCAGCGGCGGCAGGATGATCGGCGCGGTCATCAGGATGATCGAGACCGGCGGCAGGAAGAAGCCGAGCACGATCACCATCACCAGGATCGCAAACAGCAGCTCCCAGCGCGGCAGATGCATCGCGACGATTGCCTCCGCCGCCGACTGCGAGATGTGCAGGTAGCTCATCACGTAGGAATAGAGCAGCGACATGCCGATGATCATCATCAGCATGGTCGACTCCCGGATGGTCGATTTCAGGATGGGCGACAGGTCGTTCGGCGTCCACACGCTGTAGATCACCGCGATCAGCCCCAGCGCCAGCAGGCCGCCGAGGCCCGCGGTCTCCGACGGCGTGGCGTAGCCACCATAGAGCGCAATCATCACGCCGGTGAGCAGCAGCACGAACGGAACCACGCGCGGCAGCGCGCTGAAGCGCTCGGCCATGGTGAACTCGTCGCGCTGCAGGATCGCGGCGTCCTTGCCGGTCGCCTCATAGGCGGCCTTGGCGGTGGCGTACTCCTTGCGGAAGCGGAACACCGCGTAGAGGCCGAACAGTGTCACCAGCAAGAGGCCGGGGCCGATGCCGGCGAGGAACAGCCGCCCCAGCGATTTCTCGGCGGCGACCGCGAACAGGATCATTGTGATCGAGGGCGGCAGCAGGATGCCGAGGGTGCCGCCGGCGGCGATGATGCCGGCCGCGAAGCCGCCGGAATAGCCGCGCTTGCGCATCTCGGGGATGCCGGCCGAGCCGATCGCCGAGCAGGTCGCCGGCGAGGAGCCGGCCATCGCCGCAAACAGCGCGCAGGCGAACACGTTGGCGACGCCGAGCCCGCCGGGCACCCGATGCAGCCAGGCATGCAGCGCCGAATAGAGATCCTGGCCGGCGCGGGATTTGCCGATCGCCGCGCCCTTCAGGATGAACAGCGGGATCGACAGCAGCGTGATCGAGGCCATTTCCTCGTAGACGTTCTGCGTCACGGTATCGAGCGAGGCCGCCGGCATGTAGATCGCCATGAAGACGACCGCGACGGCGCCGAGCGCAAAGGCGATCGGCATGCCCGAGAACATCGCAAACAGGGTGGCGAGCCCGTAGGAGAGGCCAATACCAAATACGGTCATCGGCGCGTGCCACCGGTCAGCGGAAGGATGATCTGAAGCAGGAGCTGGATGCAGAGCAGGCTCATGCCCAGCGCCATCAGCACGTAGGGAATTGCGAGCGGCGGCGACCACATCGAGTTGGAGACCTGGCCGTCGACATAGGCCTCATGCGCCAGCGTCCAGGATTTCCAGGCGAAGAACGCGCAGAACGCAAAACTCGCGACGTCGACCAGCCACAGCCGGATGCGGTTCGTCCGCTCCGAGAGCAGGCCGACAAACGCCTCGATGCTGACATGACCGCGCTGGCTCTGGACATAGGCCGCGGTCATGAAGGTGGCGCCGACCAGCAGGAACACCGCCGCCTCGTCCTGCCAGTAGTTCGGGCTGTGAAACAGGGCGCGACCGAGCACGCTGTAGCTCAGGATGATGCAGGCCGCGATCAGGGCGATCGAGGCGAACACCACGATGACGTTGTTGCAGAGGCCAAGCGCGCGCTGCAGCACCGCCAGGGGCGTGTTGCCCATGGCAGTGCTGGTGCTGTCATCTTGATCCGTGACCGGACCATGCATCATGCGGCGACGTCGGTTGCGAGCTTCAGCAGATTGGCTGCGGTCGCCGTCTTAGCACTGTAGTCCTTCCAGGCGGTATCGCGCGCAATGTCGCGCCACTTGCCGACGGTGGCGGCATCGAGCACGCTGACCTTGGCGCCGGCCTTCTCGTAGACCTTGGCGACCTCGACGTCGTCGTCCTGCGCGCCCTTGCGGCCGAACGCTTCCAGCTCGGCGCCGACCGCCACGATGACGTCCTGCTGGTTCTTCGGCAGCTTGTCGAAGATCGCCTTCGACATCATCAGCGGCTCCAGCATGAACCAATAGGAGGCGCCGGCGCCCGAGGTCAGCGATTTCGCGACCTCCTCGAGGCGGAACGAGATCAGGCTGGTGGAGGAGGTGATGCCGGCATCGCAGGCGCCGGTCTGCATCGCGGCGTAGAGCTCGTTGGACGGCACCGACAGCACCGCGGCGCCGGCGGTCTGCAGCACCATGTCCATCTCGCGCGAGCCGCCGCGCACCTTGAGGCCCTTGGCATCCTCAGGCGCCACGATCGGCTTGGAGCGGCTGGCGACGCCGCCGGCCTGCCAGACCCAGGAGATCAGGAGGATGCCCTTGTCGGCGAGGAAGTCGGTGAGCGCCTTGCCGACCGGCTCCTTCTTCCAGCGCAGGCCCTGGTCGTAGGTGGTGACGAGGCCCGGCATCAGGCCGATATTGGTCTCCGGCAATTCACCGCCGGCATAGGGCATCGGATAGAGGCTGAGGTCGAGCGCGCCCTTGCGCATCGCCGAGAACTGCGCGTTGGTCTTGATCAGCGAGGAGTTCGGATAGACCTCGGCGGCCAGCTCGCCGCCCGAACGCTTGGCCACCTCGGCCGCGAACATCCGGCACAGCCGGTCGCGGAAGTCGCCCTTGTCGATGGTGCCGCCGGGGAATTGGTGCGAGATCTTCAGCGTGGTTGCGGCATGCGCGGTGCCCGTGCCCATCCGCAGGATGGCGGGGGCGGCGAGGGCCGAAGCGAGGACGTGGCGGCGTGTGAGCATGGTTTCTCCCCTGCAGAGTTTTCTTGGATGGCTGATGCTGGATTTGAGTTTAGCCGGTCTTGGCCTGAATCTTCTCTAGTCTGATAGTTCGAGGCGCCCTGATAGGGCGGGTGGGCAGGCTGCGGCAAGCCCCGGCGATGCTGCGCCGCACACTTGGCGCGAGACCTCCGTCAATGTTCCAAACACCGGCGGCGGCACCGCCTGGGCTCAAGAATTTGTCATTGGAGGTAACAACGGATGCGGCCGGTGCGTCGAGCAAAGAGCGGCAGTCGTCGCTCTCGCAATCGACCACACAAGGACCACCATCATGACCAGCAAGACCTCTATCGGCCTCTCCGCCGCGCTCCTCTCGCTCAGCCTCGCGCTCGCGCCCGCCGCGTTCGCCCAGGACAAGATGGGCAAGGACGACGCGATGAAGAAGGACACGATGTCCAAGGATCACATGAAGAAGGACGACGGCATGATGAAGAAGGACGACGCCATGAAGAAGGACGGCGGCGCGATGATGAAGAAAGACGACGGCATGAAGAAGAACTGACGCCGTCGGCTTCGATGTCGTCCGCAGGCCCGTCGTCACGGCGGGCCTGCCGCATGGCTCAGCGCTTCTTCTTGCCGCGCTCCTTGCGCGCGGCGTAACGGGCGTCGCGCTTGGCCTTCTGCTCGGCGAGCAGAGCAGCCTCGCGCGCCTCTTGCTCTTCCTTCTCGCGTGCGATCCGGGCGGCCTCAGCCGCGGCGGCTTCTTCCTCGCGGCGCTTCTGCTCGGCCTTCTCGGCTTCACGCGCTTCCTTGGCCTTGGTGCGGCGTTCGGCGATCGCCGCGCGCTCCTCGGCACGCGCCTTCACGGCCGGATCGTCAGGTCCCGGCTGGGTGCGAAACTTGTTGAGAAGGTTTTGCCGCGCCTGCTGGGCCGCCTTCGCGCGGTCGGCAAAACCCGGTTCCTTGAAGCCACTCATAGAGGAAGCCTTGCTGCTTTCTGTTCGGGTGTTGATGGGATGGGGATTCAGTTCGGCGTTTCAATAAGTGAACGGCGGGAAAATTACCAGTGTCGAGCGAGCGCTGCGAAGCAGGGGAGATATGAGTGCACAGCAAATGCCTGCTGGTGAGCGAATGGTCACCGCGTGTCGCCTCGGCGTCTAGTTGCGCTAAATGAGTTCGCGCCGTCCGCTGCTCAGGACCTTGATGGTGAAGGGTTTGCTGCCCGGCACGTTGGTGCCCAGGACCTTGGCAACCGTCTCGGCGGTCATCGCGCGGCGGTCCGAGGCGCGCTGCGCTTCCAGCCGGTCGCGGGCCTTCTCCCTGATCAAGAGGTCGATCAGCCGGAGCCGGCTGGTCTCGTCCGTGGCCTCCGCGAGCAACCGCCGGTAACGATGATGGTCGTAGCTCGTTTCTGGTTCGCCCATTGGCACGCCCCGCATCCGCGCTCCGCTGCTTGGCCAGTTTTTCGCAAGCTGCCTTGGCGTGCAACGGCTGGTGACCGGCCGGCGCGATTTGTTGCGCGACTGTTGCAGAATTGATCGCACGCCAGCGTGCAAAGCGGTCATGATGTCGCCTAGCATGATGGACATCGTAGCGAGCATGGGCGAATCCGAAAACGGCGGCAGCCGCCGCGGCGCGTTGATCGGACTGCTGGTGGCGGTGGTCATGCTCGCCGTCGGCCTCTGGCTTGCCCGCGAACTGACCGCGGCGAGCAAGATGCAGGACTGCCTGATGTCGGGCCGGACCAACTGTAATGTGATCGAGCCGGCGCGCTGACGCTTCTTGCGGCAGTGCAGTATGGGTCCCACATCAAAGCCCAGTCCGAAATATTTGGCCAGAACTGTGATTTCAGCCACATAGGGCCAGGCGGGCTGTTCCTATCTTCGCAGAGATCGACGGGAACCAAGTCCATGATGACCATGTGGTCCAGAAAGGGCGTGGCGCTGGCGGCCGCAGTGGCGGCGGGTGCCGTTTTGGTGGCGTTGCTATCCTTCGCGATGGCGTCGCCCGAGCCGATCTCCAGCGCCGCGCTCGGGCCGGAGTGGCAATGCAGCCGGGTGGCCTTCGTGCTGACCACCTGCACCCGCACCACGGGGGCCGCGGCCGCGGCCATCGCGATCCCGGTCCGGGCAAAACAGCCGGATTGCGCTTCGGAACTTTAGGTGGTGTGGACACTTACCGCAGCCAGAGAATGATGGCTGCGAGGGTGACGACCGCCCGATAATTTCGGGCGGTCTTTTCGAAGCGGGTTGCGACGCGGCGGAATTGCTTGAGCTTTGAGAAGCAGCATTCGACGAGGTGGCGCTGGGCATAGAGATACTTGTCGAGCGGATGCTTGAGCGCTCGTGACGGGTTGTTGGGGATGACGGCGAGCGCCCCTTTGGCTGCGATGGCTTGGCGCAAGTGATCGGCGTCATAGGCCGTGTCGCCCATGACCACCTCGGCAGGCAATCCCTCGATCAATTCGGCAGCTTGCGGTGCATCGCCCTTCTGACCCGCGGTGATCGTGAACCGTACGGGACATCCCAAGCCGCGAACGGCCATATGTATCTTGGTGCTCAGGCCGCCGCGCGAACGGCCAATTGCCTGATCTTCAGACCCCCTTTTTTGGCCCCGGCAGCATGCTGATGGGCTCGGACGATGGTGGAATCGACGATCAAATATTCGAAGTCGGGGTCATCGGACATCGCCTCGAAGATGCGGCACCAGACGCCTTTGGCGCTCCATCGACTGAAGCGCCGGAACACGCTGTTCCAGTCCCCGAACGCCTCCGGAAGATCACGCCAGGGAGCGCCCGTACGCACGATCCAAAGCACACCCTCCACGAACATCCGATTGTCGCGGCCGGTCGAGCCCTTCTGGTCAGGCCGGCCTATGATCAGCGGCGCCATCCGCTCCCACGCCGCGTCGCTCAACACCAGCCGATCCATCACACCCAAGACTGCCTCCCCAAAAGCAATCTTGAATCTGATTTGCCCCTAAAAGGGAATCCCTAGAGTCCACACCACCTAGCGGGTGGGAACTCGGGCCGCGGGGGCGGGCGCTGCCGAAATCACTTCTTGCCGGCTCCGCGCGACTTGATCGACAGACCGAGCCGCATCGCCATCTTCTTGATTCGCTCGGGCGAGCGTCCGGTGGCCCGGACGACCTCTTCCAGCGACTTCGAGGCGCGCGCCAGCTCCATCAATCGACGGTCCTCCTTGAACGACCAGCGCGGCTTCCGGGCCATGGTACTGCTATCCTCGCTTCATTTCGCCAACAAAGCCGCCAAGCAGAATCGCCTGACGGCTTTGCCGGTGTGGGCCCGGACCTTGGGGAAATGTCCGGTGGATAAGCAATACTGCTTCCGGATGAGGTCGCAATTGAAACCGGAATTTAACCTAACCGATCAAGGTTACCTTGTTTGAGCGTGGCAGGAGGCCTTATGCGCAAGGTCGCCATTTGGAGTGCCGCAGCATTTTGCCTGACCGGGTGCTGGTCCGAACCGGAGGTGACGGGATCGACCAACAGCTGCACGGCCAATTTATACAGCCGGTATAATCCGAAGGTCATGGAGCAGTGCGTCAACGCCTGCATCAAGTGTGACCGCGGCAACGTCACCACCTGCACGACCTCCTGTACGCTGAAGGGTGCGCGGTAGTCCGATCCCGCAAAATCCCGGACGCGACGAGAGGCCCGGCCCGACGGTGTTGCTCGGGCGGTTTTGCTATGCGCTCGCGTCAAACTGCTTGTTCAGTGTCATCACCCGCGCATGCGGGTGATCCAGTATTCCAGAGGCAGTCATTATTGAGCCGTGAGGTCCCGGCGTACTGGATCGCCCGGTCAAGCCGGGCGATGACAGTGTAGACGACCTGCGCCTTGCACGATGCCGGCAACGGCTTTATCGCATCCGGGTGGCGGTATCGGCGCAGCACCAAAACCTTGCAGCATGGGACCGACGGAATGAGCGACGCGGCCTATGTTGCGGTCGACTGGGGTACCAGCAGCTTTCGGCTCTGGCTGATGGACGCTGAAGGCCGCGTGCTCGGCGAGCGCCGCAGCGACGAGGGCATGATGGTGGCTGCGCAGCGCGGCTTTGCCGTGGTGCTGCAATCGCATCTCGATGCGCTCGATGTCGCGGCGGATCTCCCGGTCGTGGTCTGCGGCATGGCCGGCGCAAGGCAGGGCTGGGTCGAGGCCGGTTATGTCGACACGCCGGCGCGCCTCTCCGATATCCTCGACGGCGCCGTAGCGGTCGGCGGGCAGGCGCGCGACATCAAGATCCTGCCCGGGATCGCGCAGCGCGATGCCGGTGATCCCGACGTGATGCGGGGCGAGGAGACCCAGCTGCTCGGTGCGTTCGGCGCCGATGCGCGTGACGACGCGATCGTGTGCATGCCGGGAACCCATTCCAAATGGGTGCATGTGCGGGCAGGGACCGTCGAGCGCTTCGCGACCTTCATGACCGGCGAGTTGTTCAGCGCCATCGCGCGCGACACCATTTTGGCGCACGCCATCGCCGGTGCCGCGGAGGCGATTGATCGGGACGCGTTCGGCTCGGCCGTCGCAGCTGCGTTTGCCGCGCCGGCGCGCGCGGCCAATCTGCTGTTTCGGGTGCGATCGCGGCAGCTTCTGCTCGGCGGCAGCGCGGCGGCGGCACGCGAGACGATCTCGGGCACGTTGATCGGCGCCGAACTGGCGGCGGGGCTGGCCGGCCACGTGCCGGGAAGCGCGATCACGCTGATTGCATCGGGACGGCTGCAGTTGCTGTACCAGCTGGCGCTCGAGACGCTTTCGATTCCGCTGCATTGCATCGATGCCGATGATGCCGTCCGGCGCGGCCTGTCCAGGGCCGCGGCGGCGATCTGGAAACACTGAGGGACCAACGCATGAGCATTCCGTTCCCGCCGATGCCGCGTCCGCTGGTCGCTATTCTGCGCGGCGTCAAGCCGGACGAGGCAGCCGGCATCGTGAGCGCGCTGATCGAGGCCGGCATGACCGCGATCGAGATTCCGCTCAACTCGCCGGATCCGTTTCGTTCGATCGAGATCGCGGTGAAGCGCGCGCCGGCCGATGTGCTGATCGGCGCCGGCACCGTGCTGTCGGCGGCCGAGGTCGATCGTCTCCATGATGCCGGCGGCCGGCTGCTGGTGTCGCCGAACGTCGATGTCGAGGTGCTGTCCCGCGCCAGGGACCACGCCATGATCACGCTGCCCGGCGTGTTCTCGCCGACGGAAGCGCTGCTGGCGGCCCGCGCCGGCGCGTCGGGCCTAAAATTCTTTCCGGCGAGCGTGTTGGGGCCGGCCGGCATCACCGCGATCCGCGCCGTGCTGCCGCCGGACTTGATGGTCGCCGCGGTCGGCGGCGTCTCCGACGCCAATTTTGCCGACTATGTGAAGGCCGGCATTCGCGCCTTTGGCCTCGGCAGCAGTCTCTACAAGCCGGGCATGACGCCCGCGGACATTGCTGTCCGCGCCAAGGTCACGATCGAGGCGTATGACAAAGCGGTGCAAGCCGCGGGTTAGAGCGGCCTGCCGTTTGCTGCAATCGGATGGTAGAGGCGGCGGCGCTACTTCAGCGGCAAGAACAGTTCGGCGACCGCCTCATGCTCCGGCACTTCCGGGAAGAAGCTCAGCCGCTGGCAATAGATCGGGAAGCCGCGGGCTTCCTCGCCGCTGGCCGGAAGCCAGTCGCGATAGAGGTAGAGCGCGGCGGGCTCCAGATTGTCGGTGTTGCCGACGACGCGCAGCACCGCACAGCGTCCGCCGGGGATCTCGCCGGCCTTGATCTGCTCGCCGTGCGCTTCGATGGGTTGGTCGGTCCCGACGCAGAGGTCCACGCTATAGTTGGCGGGCGACGCCGGACGCCGCTCGGAACGCCAGACATTGAAGGTCGGATTTGTCCTGGGGTGCAGGCCGGCGGCCTTGCGCCACGCGATGAAGCGCTGGATGGTGGCGCCGAGCATTGCCGGGTCGCCGCGATGCTCCATGATCGCCACCGCTGTCGGGGGCACATCGCGTATCGTCACGTCGTCAGCAGTAAAGGTCTTCTGCATGAGCTTGCTCCTCGCGTTGTCGAGAGGCCCGAAGGCCGCAAGCCACGGCTCCCAGTCGGGAGATTTTTGGAACGACGAAGGCGATTGCCCAAACCGTTGCCGAAAGGCGCGGGCGAAGGCGTCCGGTGCGTCGTAACCGGCATCCATCGCGACATCCGTGACGCTTTGGGCATCCCGGTAAGCCAGCCGGTATGAAGCGCGCTTCATGCGGGCGAGCTGGATATAGCGATGCACCGACAGTCCGAAGGTCGCGGTGAACTGCCGGTGGAAATGATATTTCGAGTAGGCTGCGATGCTGCTCAGCGCATCCAGGTCCAGATCGTCGTCAAGATGCCGGTCGATGTGATCCAGCACCCGCTGCATCCGGGCATGGTAGTCCTGCAGCGCCGCCTTCATCGTCCTGTCCTCCGTGGCGGCACCAGCTAAGCGCAGGCGGACACGATGCGCTCGACCGATCTTGCGGTTTTGGTCCCGCGTGCGCGATGAGATCAGTCGTCTCCGCGTTTGCCGCCATCTATCACCCGAAACAGTGGCGCCGCCTCGCGGGGATGCTCGAGCAGCTCGTCGACCATGGCGATGGCCGCCGCAACGTATTTTCCGGTCGCGGCATCCAGCGGCCGCTCGGCTTCGTCTGACAGCGCAAGCTTGGCGCCTTCGAGCAGCTGGCGGGTTCGGGTCGCCTGCTCATCGCCGGCGGTGAGCGAGGCCCGCGCGATCGAGCGCAGCACGAACAGTTCGCCCTCCAGCCGCAGCAGGCGGTCGTTCAGCTTGCTCAGGACGGTGTTCAGGTTCCGCATGATGTCCTCTCGGGCGGGGGCGCTCGTCAGCCGAAGCCGGCCATACAGGCTTACATCGTCGTTTCTTTACACAGTCCTTCCTGACGAGATTCTTGTGCTGGGTGACGGCGGGACCGGCCACGCACCATCCGGTTCGTTGCCGGGCCATTTCTAGATCGCGGCGGACGTCCTAGACTGACGCTGCGAAGCGGTGGGCTTGATCGCCGCCGTCACGGGGAGAGCGAAGTGATCGATGCATTGAAGGCCTGGCCGCTCGGCGCCGCCAACGAGATCGAGGGACGCACCACCGGCGCCGAGACGTCGGTGATCGTCGTCGACATGCCGCCCGGGCCGGGGCCGGCCTTGCACCGGCATCCCTATGCGGAGACCTTCATCCTGCTCGAGGGCCGCGCCCGCTTCAAGATCGAGGGCAGACAGATCGAGGCCTCCGCCGGGTCGGTGCTGGTGGCCCCGCCGCATGCGGCGCACACCTTCGAAAATCCCGGACCGGGCCGCCTGCTGCAGGTCGACATCCACGCCTCCGACCGCTTCATCACCGAATGGCTGGTGCCGGAGGCCGAGCGCCCGCAGGGCCAGGTCGCCGCCCCGCGCGAAAGCAAGGCGTGATGCCAAAACGCCCGCGCGCGGTGATGCCGGCCGGCATCCGTCGCGAACTCGACGCGGCCGGCCTGATGCAGGCGTTCAAGGCGCGTCCGCCGTACCAGCGCAACGACTATCTGCACTGGATCGCCCGCAGCGTGCGTCCGGCGACGCAGCGCAAGCGCATCGACCAGATGCTGGATGAATTGCGGGCAGGTGGGGTTTACATGGGCATGGCGCATCCGCCGAGCAAACCGACGACATGACCGGCGATCGATCGAAGCGAGCAGGGGCGATGCGTGCTGCCCTGGCAGTTGGCCTGCTGCTGATTCTGGGGGCGACGGTGGACGCCGCACCGGCGCACCATCCTCGCGCCCGCCAGCCCGGGGCCGCCCGTCCGCCCGCCGAGGTGAGGCCGCCGGCCCGCTTCGCGGTCCCCGGCTGGAGCGACGAATCGACCCGGCAGTGGCTCGATCAAGCCTCCTGCTGCGTCGGAGGCGGCTAGCCGAGGCTCCAACAAGCGCCTTGGCTAACCCGGGCGCGGCCGATCTCCCTGAATTCCGTCCCCGCTTGGCCCGATTTGTGCCTGTGCAACAGCAATCATTAGGGGCAGGCATGATTGCTGAACATTTTTTAGTCTGGGCCGGGCTTTTGGGCGTTGTCACGTTCCTCGCACTCAATTCCGAGGGGCAAAAACGCGGCTAGCGGGCGCAGATTGTGCAAACGATGCGACTGCAGGCAGGACCTGGTCGTGACGCTAGGAACCGGGGTGGGCACGCGCTGTTGATCCTCGCACAGGAGGTAGACAGCATGTATCTGAAACCGTTCATTGCGGCGACGGCATTGGTATTCGCCTCGTCGGCGTTCGCGCAGGGTGTTTCCACCAAGACGCCTGGGCACCAGATGCAGAACGCAACGAAATCAACCGCGCCCGGCGCGTCTGAATATGCGCCGGGTCACAAGATGCATAAGGCGACCAAATCAACGGCGCCCGGTGCATCCGAATATGCTCCAGGTCATCAGACCACCGGCAGCAGTACCCGTACGCGCCGTTGAGACGTACCCGGAAGGGCCCCAGCATCGGGGCCCTCTTTTTTGACGGTACGGATTGCGAGGTATCATGGGTCGTCGATGGCTTCGCCGGCGCGCCAAAGAGCACAACGCCGCTGCGGCCGAGTATGATGGCTGAGCGGCGTTGCCTCCGCGCTGGGCCCTGAAATCCCCAGCATTGCTGTGTCTGTAACGCGGACGCCCGAGTTCGAACAATCCGTGATCACACGGGCCGCCTCGCAGGTTTCCGGATCATGCCCTAGTGCCGGGCGATCGACTGATGGTCGCCGACCTTCTTGTGCGTTGGCGGCGGGCCGATGGTCACCGATATCATTGCTGCGATGGCCAGGGCTGCCAGGACGGCGCCGGCAAGTGGCCGGTCGGTCTTGCGCCGGATCACATCGTGAGTTCGAGCTTGCGCATCTCCTGCAGGCGAGCCAGGCAATAGTCTCGGTACAATGCGTTGATGACGTCCCACATGACCAATCCCCTTTGGTTCAATGGTGACAGCCTAGACCCGGATTGTTTCGGGCCGGCTTCGCGCCGCGCGGAAAATGGTTTCGTGGCCCCCCGAAACCGGTGGCGTGCAGCCACGCGGCGTCATCGACAGACGATGAATTTCCGGATCACCCAGCCCAGCGGGCGGGCGGTGGCGTCGGCGATATAGACCCACAGCTCGCCGCCGCGGTCCCTTGCCTGATCGAGGATCCGCGCGCGGGTTCCGTTCGCGACGGTGCCGACGATGGTGCCGTTCGGGGACGTGCGCAGGTTCAACGGAGTCGATGTCGGATCGGCGATGACGCAGTTGGTGCTGGCCGTGCTCTCGCCGCGGCCCCGATCGGGCGTCTCGCGGGTCCCTGACAGCGATTTCTCGTCATTGCCGACGCTGCCGCCGCTACTGCCGGCCTGCGCCAGCGCCGCCTGCGGGCTCGCGAGCAGCACCGCGGTGCAGACCACCAGATCACGCAATGTTGGCATCGGACGGGCTCACCGGCGGGTGAAGAGGGCGGGATCAGCATGGACCAGCGGCAAAATTGGCGTCAACATCCGCCGTGATGGAATGCAGCCGGCAATATCGATCGTTTGGAGCACCCGCGATGCGCTCGGTTCTGGCTCTTGGTCTGCTGGTCATGCTGTGCGTGCCGGCGGATGCGGCTCCGCGCCGCCACCCCCGCGCGCGCGAGCCCGTGGTGACCCGTCCACCCGCGGAGGCGCCCCAGCCCCGGCCGGGCGCCCGCTTCGCGGTGCCGGGCTGGAGCGACGAGTCGACGCAACGCTGGCTCGACAAGGCCACGGAGGGTCTCGGCGGCGGCTAGTCGGCGCGGGCCGCGCGCCATCCCGCTCAGCCCTCGTCGTCCGCCCCCTCGTCCTCGGCGCTGGAGGCCGAGCGGCCGCTGAACCGGCGCGACACCGCGGTGGCCCGGCCCGGCTGCATGCTCTCCATCTCGCGCATCTCCTTGCGCAGCCGCCGCGCCGCGCGCATCGCCTTCTTGATGTGCGGATTGGGCGAGTCCTCGTCGAAGAACAGCACCACCTCGCAGCTCGGGCACTGGCGCGAATAACCGCTCTGCAGGCGCTTGGCGCGATCGCGAAACACGTTCTTGCAGCGGGTGCAGCGGATCTGGACGGAATCTTCCATGACGGTCCTGCCCGGTCGCGGCGGCGGTCGGCGTCACCCACCGTGGAGAAAAGAAAAAACAACGAGGGGAAAACCATTGTCGATCAATCTTCACAAATCGTGAAACGGATGATGCATCCGTCACGGGCGGCCATTCGCGCGCGCTGCCGTGGTCGTGATGTCGAGGCCTATCTTGCAGGATGCGGCAATGGCGCGGCGCAACGCGGGCGCGTGGCGCGCGAGGAATTTTGCATCTTCACCTTTTTCCAGGCTGATGTGAGCTGTTTCACGCGCATCGGCGGCCGATCCGCTGCAGATTAGAGCTTGGACGCGAACAGAAGGAGTCGCGGACATGAGCGCAAAGCCATCAAGTGGAATTCCTGACTGGCTGACGACGGATCTGATCGTCATTGCGGTCGCTCTCGCAATCATTGCGTTCGGCGTGTGGATCGATCCGTGGTAGCCGTTGCCATCCCAGGGCGCAGGCCTGCGCACATTGCGGCGGTCGGCGCCCTGCCAGGGTCAAACCAGCGAAAACAACCCCATGCAAAGTAGCCGGCGGCTGCCGGCGCCGATACGGCCGCTTGACACGTCGGGCAAGTCAGGGGTATTCTTCCAATATTCCGAAATTGTGCCGGCGCCGGACCGGCCGCGAAAACGCCGCGAGGATGGCCACGTGGCGCATTGACGGCTGCGGGTCCCGTTGTCCATCATCCGACCCTTAGCGCGGTGAGGTTCCGGGAGTGGCAGCCATGGTACAGAACATCGTCGCCGGACTAGTCGTCGTCGCCCTGATCGTGATTGCCGCGATCAGCTACGCCCAGGAGCACCAGGAGTGCTGGAGCGGGCACATCATCAAGACCTTGAAGCCGTGCGGATCGGTCACCCCGTCGATCTAGCGGGCTTGGGCGAACGGCGGGAGGAGGGGCGGCATCGCCGCACGGAATGGCGGCCCGGTCTCTGATGTCAAGACGACCGCTTGGCGTGAAAATCAAACCACTCGCCGAGGCGATTCTTGCCGGCGCGTTCGTCGATGTCCTTCAGGAATGCCCAGAGCCGTCTCACTTCGCTGACCGAGCGCCACCGGCCGGGCGTGTCCTCGGCGAATGGACCGGACGCGCCCAAAGGAAATTTCCGGCCTTGGAAAGACCGTACACCCAACGTTCGTTTGATCGCTGCCCTCAACGCCTTCTTGGGAAAACCAGTGAGCAAGCCATCAATTCTCATCAACGATGGAACCGGCTGCGCGCGCGTCACCTGGCTGATGATCTTGAACTGCCGATATCCCAGCGAGTCGAGCAGATCGAGATCGATCCCGCCATCCTTGTGTGACATTTCGATAGACAGATAGGGAGGCGCGGTATGGCTGGTGAAACCTCTCACGCAACACCGGTCATTACCTTCAATATCCACCTTGCAATAAAGCGGAACGCCAAACTCTTCGACTATCGAGGAAAATCTTCGGGTTGCTATTTGCACGGCGCGATGAGGCGTCCCGTCGCGCGACGGTATGCTTTTGTTGAAGGACGACCACTCGGTAACGTCTGACATCCAGAATTCAGCTGTGCCATCGTCGTCCGCCACTCCGACCTCCAGCAGAGTGTAACGACCTTCTCGGATTTCCGGTTCGAACTTCCCCCTCAGCTTTTCAGCCAGGACCGGGCTCGCCTCTATGCCGAGTACCCGGTATCCCCGCCAGAGATAATAGGCGGAGTCGGTTCCGTCATTTACGCCCACATCGTATATCAGGTCGTTCGCACCCACTTTTCGCTCTGCCGCTAAATGCGCCCTTGCAGCTAGCGACATATCGCTCGGCTCTGCTCTTGCCATCGTGGCCCCTCGCAACCGCTGATCGTGTTCGAAGCGATAGTGGCGCAGCGGCAAGGCCTAAGTGAGGCGCAGGTGGGAACCGTTGGTGGAGAGCAAGCCCGTGGGCGCCCGGATAGCTGAAAGTAGGGAGGTAAGAGCCGGGTGAAGCAACGCACCAGGAGTGGCAGCCGTGGTGCAAAACATCGGCGCCGGTCTTATCGCAGGCGCCTTGATCGTGATTGCCGCGATCAGCTACGCCCAGGAACACCAGGAGTGCTGGAGCGGGCACATCATCAAGCCCTGCGGATCGGTCACGCCGTCGATCTGGCGAGCGCGGCTGGCCGGACGGCGCAGGAGAGATCAAAGCAGAGTGCCGTGGTTTCTAGTTCGCCTTCGAGACGAAAGCCGTCCGCCGGCGCAGGCCGCAGCCTGCGGTCATCCGGATCGATGCAGATAGGATGGGTAGTGGTGCAGCATGGAGCAACTACGGCCCGCCCGGTTGGCCGGAGGGTTCACCATCCCGATTAGCCGAAAAAAAATGTTGTGCCCCTTGAAACTTTTTTCGATCTGACAAATTTTGTTGTCGCCGCACACGCGGTGAGGGCGCCTTCGGGGCCCTGGAAGGCGGGCGCCGGAAGGTGTCCGGCGCCAGCTCGTACCCATCTTGCTCTAAGGAGGATTTGGCTATGAGGTATGATTGGACTCCCCTGTGGAGGTCGACCATCGGTTTCGACCGCCTTTTTGACGTTCTCGACGAGGCCCAGCGGACCGCCGAGGAAAGCTATCCCCCGTACAATATCGAACGGCTCGATGAGAACCGTTTCCAGATCTCGGTGGCGCTCGCCGGATTCACGCCGGATGAGGTTGTCCTTTCCGCCGAGCAGAACGTGCTGACACTGGAAGGCCACAAGAACGAGAAGGAGGGCAAGACCTTCCTGCATCGCGGCATCTCGACCCGCAATTTCAAGCGCCAGTTCACGCTGGCCGACCACGTCGAGGTCAAGGGCGCTCGCTTTGAGAACGGCCTCCTCGTGATCGACTTGCAGCGCGAAATTCCGGAGGCGATGAAGCCGCGTCGCATTGCGATCAACGGCGCGAGCACGGCGGCAACCCAGATCGAAGCCAAAGCCGCCTGAGCGGTTCCAGCACTAGGTCGAAGCCGCGCGAGCGCGCTCGCGCGGCGCCCATCAACTCGTCCCAGAAATGGAGGCAATCATGCGGCCGACGACCGCCCCTATCGACAATGTCATCGAATTCGGCGTGCGATCTTGCGGGAAATATGCGCGTCCAGACGATGTGCTGGCGGATTGCTCGCTGACCAAGGAGGAGAAGCGGGAGCTTCTGGCCTCCTGGGCATCTGATGCCTGCGCGGTTACATCGAAGCCTTCTTTCAGAACACCCCTCGGGTTGAAGCTGCCGATCGAGGTCGACGAGATACTCAGGGCACTTTCCAGGCTCGACGACAAGGGTCCGCGCCACCCACCCGGCGGCACGCCGAAGCGATTGCAAACCACGGATCGAGCTTTGGCGGCTTAGGGGGCGGACATGAACGAAGTCAGACTGCCGCGGCCACGGAGGAGCATCGCTATGGGTGATACTCGCGAATTTCTCATCCGAAGCAGCGAAAAGGTCATCGGGCACTACCAGTTCTTGCTCGAAACTGCGACTTCCGGCGTAGAGCGAGAGCGCTTTCGACGCAGGATCGAGGAGGAAAAGAGACTCCTCGATGCCCTGACATTCGAAGAAAAGCAGGCGGCTTGAGAGCCGGGCGGCCCACCGAGTGCAGGGTCACTGCCTTGCACTCGCCTTGTCAGGAGAAGCGCGGCCGGCGCCGGGCCGGGAGGTATCCGGTGTTCAGAACGATGATCTGCGCGAAGGATCTGGAGCTGATCGCTCTCCGGGAAATCCAGAGCTTCCCGGGAGGTGAGCACGTCGCTCTTGTTGAGGTCGATCGACCGCACGGTGATTGGTCGCTGGCCGTCATAGCACGGGACGGTGCCGACTTTGAGCAGATCCGATCGGCTGTCGAAACAACGACCCGGCGGCTGAAGCAAAAATACTCCTTGCGCGCCGACTGGTGAGCTACAGGGATTTTTCGAAGGCCTGGTCCAGTGCCCGGAGCGCGACGGGCCGCATCAAGGCGTAACCTGCAACGTTGGGATGGACGCCATCAGGCATGATGGCCGCCTTTTTGGCGTCATCCATCGCTCCGAATGCGGTTCGATAGTCGGCAAAGACGTGCCCCCGCGTTCTTGCAATATCCTCGATCCAGCTATTCATGCGCCGGATCCAGGGTTTGGCATCGACTTCCGGCGCCCATGCGAATTGGTCGTAATCGGCGTAGTTGCCGAGGATCACCCGCAGGCCATGCGCATCCGCAAGTGTCAGCATCGCCAGCACGTTGTTCTGATAGTCGCCGAAGGTCGTCGGGCCGGTATTGCCGGCGATGTCGTTGCAGCCGCAGAGAATGTGAACCACCCTGGGCCCGAGTGCGACGACATCCGCCATGAAACGCAGCAGTATCTGAGGCGAGGTCTGCCCACCGATGCCACGCCCGACAATCCCATTCGAGAACAACTCGGGATCGACCTGAGGCCATGCCTCGGTCAGGGAATCCCCGATGAACACCGCGCGCGGCGGCGCCGTTATCGCGGCATTGCTGTCCCGGTAATGACCAAGGTTGGGCCAGTCCTGAGCGCCGCTGGTGGCTCCACTTAGATGCTCGACCATTCCGGTTGGGCTCATCACGCAAGCTCCCTAACGTAGTTCAATCGAAGCCTCGATTTTCCGGCCCGCTTAGCCATGCGGCTTTCCGGCCGTCCCCTCGAATGGCGCGTCGGACATCCGACCCTCGGCCATTGCCTCTACGGTCTCGATAAGGCGCTGACGCGTTGCTCGATTCTTGATCGAGCGAAATGCTCGCAGCAGTCGGAAAATATCTGCTGCGTCTTGAGCAAGTTGTTCCTTCGTCAAAAAATAGTCCCCGTGACAATTCGGCGGGATGCCTCATCCGCAGTAGGCTGGAGAATCGCACCTGATAACAATGAAACCAAATCTACCGCGAGCCATCTGTGTTTCAATCAGGAGGTGGGGCCGTGGTTTTACGGGCCCTCGACTTGGCGGGAGAGGGGTCGACGGATCACCACGGATTGGCCTAGCCCGGATTCATCTGGCCCTTAGCTTGCGGGACGATGCGCCACTTTCGTAGAGCGTCGCGCGCCGGACGCTCGATTAGGATGTAGCTGCAGACCGAGGCGGCAAACGTCGCCGCGATCAGCGCGGCGTGGATCCACAGGGACCAGCCGGCCCACCGCCCGAAGATGCGCGCAAACGCTATAGCCACGATGAAGTGCACCATGTAGATCGAATAGGAGATCAGCCCGAGGAAGTGCAGCGGCCGTGCGCCGAGCAAGCGGGAAGGTCCAGAGTTTGAATCCGAGGCAGCCAGTACGATGAACGGGAACAGAAATACCACCATCTGCGGCTCTATGTAGGCCGTGTACGAAAGCGTCAGCACCGCCACAAAGCACAACCAAAGGGCGGGTGAGAATCGAGTGCAGAGCGAGTGCAATTGGTCGCGCTGTTCGAAGCTCCAGAACGCGATCCACCCGGCTGTAAATGCTGAAGTCCCCCGCAGCGCATTGCCCCAAGGCCGCCAGGCATTCACGGCGTTAGTCACCGGGTTCACGAGCCAGGTCTCGGAAAACAGCAGGGTTACATAAGAGACGGCTGTCAGCGCCGCAAAGAGCAGAAGTTTGACGTTTTCGGATCGCGGTGGCGTCAGACGCAGCAAGAGCGGGAACAAAAGAAGATAGCACAGCCACTCGATCGACACCGACCACGCCTGCGTATTCCAATGGACGCCCGTTCCTATGATCGGCCAGTCGTTCACCATCAACACTTGCCGGACAAAATCGGAAAGGGCCGAGTGCGCGGGATAGGTCGCGCGAAGGACCTGGGAGGGTAGGGTGAATGCGGCCCCGACAACTACCAGCGTGAGAAAGTATAGAGGGTAGATACGAGCCACCCTTGCCGTCAGATAAGGCGCGAAGCGAAAGCTCGTACCGCTGTAGACGTATGAAAGCGTGAATCCGCTCAGGTAAAAGAAGAGATCAACTGCTGCGGTATGCCAGCGGAAAAAGTGCTCAAGGTGATAAGGCAGCGCGGGGTTAAAATGCCCTAGCATGACGACGAGCGCTGCTACGCCGCGCAATCCGGTTAGCGCCCTAAGATTCGGGCGCGGTTCAATATGCTGAAAATTCAAAGTCGGGCGCCTATTCCTGAAATGGCGCGAGCCTACCACCACAACCAGGCTTCGGCCATCCACCGATCAGCCAAGACGGAATTCTCGTTACGAAGGATCGTCGCTATCGGCGAGCTACGGCAACGTCGCAAGGCGTGGCGATCCCGGCAGAACGGACACACCGACCTAGATCAATCACTTAGACTGGCTCACCCGCCTAAAGAGCGCAATTGCGATCTAAGTGGAATTTCCAATACTGGCTCACCGGACGATCTGAGCCAGGAGATCAACATCTACCTGGTCCCGGTAAACCATCACGGCCGCTACCGAGCCGAGCTGGCCGACGGCACAGTTCTCTGCTTGAGCAGACAACCGTTCCTAGACGCCGCCCGGGTGCTGATCACCGCCGGCTTTCACCCTGACGTGGTGCTGGTGGGGTGGCGGAGGGGTGAGGCGAACTGGGCGCTTAGAGCCCTTCTCGGCAAGGCCGCCAGGCTAACGGTAGATGAAACCAGGACGTGCTTCGCTCGTTGGAAGGCCTTTTCCTCGTCGGCGGTCAGTCCGCCGGTGCGTTTTTCCGGTAGGGCCACCCCTTTAGCCGCGGACGCCTCAAACCCATCCGCTGGCCTCCCAGAAGATCCTGGACCACCGACAAGACGGCGCCCCCGCACGGGCAATGCGAGGGCGCTTACGTCTCAGGATGCGGCTGCAGCGACATCAATCTATTCGAGCACGACCGCCGCCACAAGTCACCGCGATCATGAGGGGCGCGGGGACGGCGAACGTGGGGACGATCGTGTGGCACCCAAAGACCTCGACGGCGGCAGCAACTCCGGCAGATCAAATTCGGCGCCTGTGCGCTGACCGAACCTCCGCGCTTGGTCGGCATGTGCACGTGTTGGCGGGTCTGCACGAAGGTTTCCGCCGCCACCATGAACATGACGACCCGTGCGGTAGTGCAGCGGGTTTTCTCCCTGATCTTGTCCCTGCTGCCGGTGCTGATGAGCGCCATCGATGAAGATCGCAGCGCGCCCGACCGCTCAATCTCGGGCCAGAAAGCCGGTTCTGACGTATAGGACACCGGCAACATCGCGGGCTCTTGCTCTGACGGAACGCACGATCGAGGCGAAGGCGCATGCCAGAGATTCCGGCCCCGGGCGCAGATCACGATACGCGCTCGATATACCGAGGCTACTTACACCCCCGTAGTTGCAGGGTCCGATCCCCTGTGGGTGGGCAGACTGGCCGCCTATAGCGGCGCCCGGACAAAGCGATTGGAAGTCGTGGCCCCAGACCGTGTTCACCTCCGCCGGGAGGGGAGGGCAACGGAAGATGAACCATGCCTTGAGGCATCCTCGCACGCAGTATTAGGTTGTAGCCATCTCGCCGGATGTCGGGCAGCTCCTCCAGAGGTCAGTGGGCAGGGAGTGCCCGCGCCGCAGCAGTTGCAGGCGTTTGGGACTGCCAAGGCTGGTCAGCTTGATTTTCGCACATTCAGCTGGTGTCGTCGCAAAGGATGGTCGCGAAGTGGGACAGAGCGGCGAGATCGACCGCGCGCGGCGTCCGGCAGCGTGAGCAGCGGATCTCCAGCCACGGGTAGCCGGCATTGATCGAGGGCGAGGTGTATGTTCGGCGTCACGGTCCGGCATCTGGCCGAGCGGGCAGTGGTGTTGCCACTCGACTGATACAGCATGCGGTACAGCTGGCCGTGGATCTCCGGCCGCATCGACTGTTCAATCGCGCCTCGTTACGCATGGGGGCCAGTTTGAACCGCTGCGGTAGTTGGCCCAAACTTTCTCTGACATCGGTTTGTCGGCAACGATCAGCTCTCTCAATTTGGGATCGGAAATGTAGGGCGCGGCGCCTTTACCAGCCTTTTTCGCCTTGATCATATATCGCTTCGCAGCTTTCAAGTCGGGCTTTTCACCGTCAAGCGCTTTGCGCGCAAGCTTGTGAAAGTATGCAGTTGCGTCGAGCATGACCTCGACTGGCGACACATGTTGCGCTCCACTAACGTTTTTCATGAGAAAGCCCTTGCTGACATGCGAGTATAACCCGTTGCTCCCGTTATTTTGGTAGTCACCCAGTAAAGTGCAATCATCTTGCTATCTGAGAACAGGCCCAGAAGAGGCGACAATGAAGTTCCAACCAGGTCAAAGCGGTAATCCCGGTGGCCGCCCTAAGGTCGTCGCGGAAGTCCAAAATCTGGCGCGCCAGCACGCACCCGCAGTGGTGGCGGAATTAGCCCGGTTGGCGCTCAAGGCCAAAAGTGAGACTGCTCGGATTGCCGCGATACGCGAGTTGTTAGACCGCGGCTACGGGAAGCCGCGCCTTGGCCTAGATATCGAACCGCTGCCCAGCATGGATCCGATCAAAATGCTTCTAGCGGAAATCGCGGACCAGTCGAGGGGAAGGCCCAGCTGGCAGGAGGATTGGCCTGACAGTAGCCTGCGGGACTGCAAAGCGCCTTGAGCGAGCGAGGTCACGAAAGCTGGCGCCGGCTCGATTTGCGGCAAGCTGTCTTCAGTGTCGATTATCGCGGAGGTGTTCATGATGGGAACTCGCGTCTTGATTATCCGATGACAGACGGTCCGACCCGACTGCGTCGTTCAATAAAGCAGAGGCAGACCGTTGCTTGGACCCATCCAGGATGAGTTAGGAGGCCGCGTAGGCCGGATTTGGCCCCTGCGCCCCCACTAGCCTCCAACGAAATCTCTGCTCCACGCGGCCTCGCTGACGCTTAGCCCCTTGATCAGGAGATCGCAAATGGTCCTACCGGTCGGGCCGCGACCTTCAGTGAGGATAGGCAAGCGCCGCATGGAAGCGGCGAGGCGGTCCGGACCCGTCCTGTCGCTTTTGGGCTGGCTTTGTGTTCGGAATGGGCAGCGGCCCGCACGGAGCCTGACGGCCTAGTACTCGCCTGGCTCAAAGCCAGGCTGCATCTTCGGCGGTTCGCCGTGGCCAGGCCGGTTACAGCGCGGGCAGGGCGAGCCGGCACCGCCGCAGGTGCAGGCGTGTGGTCCGGTCGATAGCTGATCCGGATGGTTCTCGCAGACCCAACGCGTGCCGTCGCATAGCAGACAGCGGGCGCTCACGACAGCTTCCGCAGCCGATCGAACAGCTCGGTTACCTCCGTAAGGCGCAGCCTGGTGCCATCGGGCATGTAGTCGAGCAGCATGTGCCGTGCACGGACTGCGATCTCGTCGCGGCGGTTGTCGTCGGGTTCGGCGTGATAGGCCTGCATGTCGGCAACGAACTGCCGCGCGGCTTCCGGCGGGATCTCGATCGGCTTTCGCTTAAGCATGCCCAGAAGATAGGCTCTTGAGGCGAGCTTTGCGAATCGCCAGGACGAGGGCAACTCGCGGTGGTGACCGCTAAGCGACGTTGCTTGCTCAGATAGCAACTAGCCACCGATGTACCCTGAACTCATTCTCAGAACGTGTTCGCATGCTCCATGAGCCTGCGGGCGGCTTTCTCCGGATTGGCATAGAGACGATCTGTGGTGCACTTCATCGGCGGGGAATCAGGATTTCCAGTTGCTCGTGAATGGCACCGCACGGCTCTTCATGTCATGCCAATTCGGCACGATGTGCACAGCGCCAGCGGTTCCGCACGCGGTGCACACCAGGGGCCAACCGACACGCGACCAAGGCTGATCCTGGGGCAGGGCGTCGAGCCTGAAATCGACCGTGCGACCGCATCCGCCATGGCATTGGATCTTGCAGGTAACGTGACCGCCGGCAATCCAGGCTGCTGGGCTGCTGGGAGGGAAATGGCGGCCGGACCATTTCGTTATCGACGCTGGCGCATCGAACGATGACCGCGCCGATCGCGCGCGCTGAGAAGCCGCTAGGTCTCGTAATTCCAGCGCGGAAATTGCTAGCGCTTGGTCAAGGTCCGTGGCCCTCCGAAAAAACGTCCTCTCACTGATCGAGCCGCCGATTTGAGTGCTGCCGCAACACTCTCGAGCGCTTGGCGCCAGCCTTTGTGCCCGTCCATTCTCGCCAGCTTCCCGAAGCGCCATGCAAACCTTATCTCCCTTCCGCATTTCTCACATCGATGTCCGATATATTGGTTGCGCCTCAAATCCTCCGCATAGTGGACGGCGAACGCTATTGGTTTTCCGCATTCGCACTTTGAGTCAATAACTCGTCGGGTGAAGATGACGTCTTCACCTTCCATTGAGACGGAGAAGCTCTCTTTGCAGTCGTGCCCGACGCAGTGAAGTACTTTGCCGGCCGTTAGAACGTCTCTTCGCCGCTTGTTCGTTCTGCCGCAGGGACACAGGAAGGAAACGGTGGGGCCAAGTCCGGATGTGAGTAGGCTTCGAGTGGATATCCTCCGGAGCTCCTGGAGTGTCTCGGTAACTTTCTTGCGAATAGTGCTGGGATCGCCATAGTCGGGAATGGGGTCACTCGAATGCTCGGGAACGTGCGCGTGCAGCGCTGCTTTGGACAGTGCGTTCCACAAAGAAGAGAGCCGCTGAGGGTCCAATGCTGATTGCGTGCCGAGTTCGATCCAATCGACATCTTTGAAATCTTCTTGGGTCAGCACTTTGGAGGGATCGGCTTTTGACGGCTCCCGCCCCATCGATAATGTGAATGATGAGCCGATCAGCTCATCCACCTCACTCATCAGCGTTCTAACAACGTGCCTCGGTTGATACTGCTTGATATCGTCGTGCGAAATGAAGTCATGAGCAAATTGCAAGCGCTCATAGCAAACTTTTTCGATGGCCAGTCGGCTTTCCAAAGCAGCATAGGTGAGGCTCTCGGGAGTGCCGATAGCCAGCAATTGCTCGATCCGGGCGATCAACGAATCGATGTCAATCAATGGAGCAATCCTCGCGCATCAATTAGGCATGAACCGCGCCGTAACGATCGTCTTACCGTCGCTGGTGGGCTCAACGGAGGATTCGGACGAGAACTCGAAAGTACGGCTCCCACCAAGCATGACATAGAGCACAGCAGCGCAGCTCACGCCCTTGCCTATGGTCCCGCGCTCGCGGAACGAATCCGCGTCGAGAATGAATGGGGTTCGCGCCAGACACATTTTTTGGATGGTCACCTTGTCTGCCGATGAGCCACCACTCCCCAATAGGAAATCGCGCGCGGAGGGTGAGACCGCGTTGAGCTTGTCGTTAGCAAGTTCTTTGACGGTTCGCATTGTGCTCGGGTCGTCGCATTTTGGCCCGCTCGACCAAAGTGCCACGCCGGGAGTGCCTGTCTTGGAGTGTAACGGCGCTAGTCCGACAAAAAGCATAAGCGCAATCACCGCGGAGAGAGCGCCGGCCACGTAGGCAAGCGCCACGATCGCCTTTGTAGAGCGGTCCATGAAATATCCCTTTAAGAAAGGGCGCAGCGTACCGCAACCTAGGCGGGCAGGGAAGCAGATGGAGTTTATGCCCCGGAAAACTACGGGCAGGGAGAAGCGCGATCAGGCATTGGTCCGACATGCAACGCAGGATAGCATCACGAAAATAGGCTAACTCAACAAGTGGGGGCTGCTGATGCTTACAGTTGTGCCGGAGGTACGGTCGTTCTTTCATGCCAAAGCGAATGCCGCAGGCGCGCCGCCAGTGGCGCCCGCCATTCATCTAACGGTCCCTGACGCGGACCATGGTGACGAAATTCATGTCACACCTCAGAAGGCGCCGGGCACGATCGAGCACGCAGAAGGGCAATCTTTCGTGCTGCACTATAGAGATGTAAACGGAATCCTTAGCGTTCGCGCCGTTAGCGTGTGGAGTATCCGTCACACGGATTCTGGAGTGCCGGTTCTGGTCGCAAGGTGCCACCTTCGCAAAGCGACGCGCTACTTCCGAGTCGATCGCATTGATGCTGTTACGGATTTCGACGGAGTGCTGATCGAGCCAACTAGCGAATTTCTATGCGAAACATTTGGCATAATCTGGCCTCCGTCGGATGCGGAGCGCGCGGCTGCTAATGAGTTTCAGGCGAGGTGGACTCGATTAAGAACCGTGTGCCGCGAGAACGGCGGTGTACTTCTGACCGCCGTTGGTTTGGCTGACGGAGAGCTCGTTCCGGACGAGGTGGGCGCGATACTTGATTTTGTTAACCGCTGTTGTGCTCGATCGAAATTAGAATTTGGCGAGAAAGAGGATGACCGTCTGAGGCTCTATATTCGGCGACTTCGACCAACGGCGGAGTTGATCGATCGTGCTCTGGATCGCATGGCTCAAACTGATCCGGCGGCGATTATAGAAACATTGTCTGCATGCGCACGAGTGATGGAGGCCGATGGCAACATCCATCCGGCAGAAGTCAAAATGCTGGACGAGTTTTCGCTGTCGATGACAGGTTTACCTCTCCAATATCCTTAGCCCGCCTCATCCGCCTTAGCGCGCTTGGCCGCTTCACCTTCCCGCGCAAGCCGTTCTGCCTTCAGGCGCTCTCGATTATCGTGGAGCGCTTTTTGTGCTTTGGCGTAGTCGGTCAAAGCTTCCTTCGCCTTGACCGCTTTGAATACCCTGTGGGCTTCGCGTTCTGCAGCTGTGCCAACCCGTCGTTCTCGGTGGCTGATCATTGGTGACCTCCGCACTTAGACCTCAATAACCAACGCGCGGAGAGGGTTTTTCGATCCTCACCAGCGGGTGGGGTCCAAACTGATATCCCAAAGGACTAGCTTTCGTCGCTTCAGCCCAATCCCCCAACGCTCAAAACGGCACAGCGGTCGGCTCGCTGCTAGTAGCAAGTATATTCATGCTGGCTGGCAGTTGCCACGCAGTAGCCATAACTGGCGCAGTACGGGTAGGATCACCGGCATGGCCTTCTCATGGATCGGCTCGATGACGGCGTTCGGCGAGGTCGTGAGGAAGCCGTACACCAGGTGAGGCCCCGGCACCGGTTTTGACTTCGTGCCGCGATCGCCTTTGAACTCGGTCCAGATGCCGGCGAAGGCCGTAAGCGGCCGATCGTCACCGAGGGCAAACCAGACGACGTCCTTTTTCTTCGTCTCCGGGTTGGGCTCCGGCGCGTACTCGGCGAAGCTGTTGAATGGCACCAGGCAGCGGTTCTCCGGCTGCAGCCAGCCGCGCCAGTGCGGCGACGAGGTGTTGCGGATGTTGGTGACCGGCGCCCCCCCGGTACGTGGCAGAGGCGGCATGCCCCAGCGCATCATCATCATTTCCCGATCGTCGCCGGCGTTGCGGACCACCGGGGCGGGGTAGTTGGGAAAGACGCCCGGCATGGGGGCGAGGTTGCCGACGTACCGGTTGACGACCCTGAACAGGTTCAGGATGGCGGCCTGGTTCGTGGTGATCGAATAGAGATTGCACATTCGCGGACTGTGCCTCAGTCGGAATTTTGCCAACCCTTCGGAACGCGGAAAATTGCGAGTCGAACTCTTCCCTCGTTGACGGTTTCAACCAGGGTTGCCGTGAATTCCAGGGAGTGTGGGCTGATCAATGTCCATTGCTGCCCCTTCAGCATGTTGACGCCTTTGCGAGTGCTGATCTCGCGACTTATCCGCTTTTTTGGGCGAGATTTTTTCGCCATTGCCGGTCTCCTCCTGTACCGCTTCCTGGGCCCTCCCTGAATTAGAACAAGCCGATTCGTCTGGCCTCTGTCTCGACTTCGGAGAGTATGGTCGCGACCTTGGGCACCAGCGTCCGCAAGACTACGAGAGGGTGGTGCCTCCACAGTACGCCAATCTCGCCAAGGCCTACATGGAGGTTAACCTCGAACTGAGGGGTGTCGTGAAGTCGCTCATCCCAAATGGCCAGTAACATCTCATTCGTTTGAGGGTCCATGATTGGAAGCGGGTTGAACTGTGGGTTGAGGAGGACTTTTCGCCCGCCGTCGTTTTGCAGCGCCGCCATTTTCTCCGGAGTGATTTGTATCTTCACGGAGGACTGGGACGAGCCCGAGACAACGCCGAATGGGGCCAGGAATCGATGGTCATTGATGTTGCGCACCTCATTGAGGGCGTAGAGAAGCTTGTCTCCGTCTTCGTCACCATACCCTCGGTAGCTTTTCATGAGCTCGCGAATCTCGGTGGGCAGGTCTCGACCGGTGTTGGTCGCGGCTGCGGAGAAATGCGCTTTCGTTTTCGAAAAGGGGAACCCGCCTTTTCTGTCAGGTTTGTTGCTGCGACAGGTACAGGCATATCCAGCGTGGTCGAGGGCACCGCGGAGATCATGGAAAGCATCGCGTGCGGCAAATTTAGCAGCTTGGGGGATAGGCTTGTTCTGGCGGATTTTCGCGCACTGATATCCGGATGGCGCGTGCACCTCGATGTGATTGGAGTAAGGCTCACTCCTGGAGAATTCGTCCAGGGCGCGATCAAGGTCGTCGATACGGGCTTTTGCGTTCTCGAGTAGCTCAAGGGAACTCGCAAAAGGGCTGAAGTTCATCATGACCGAATCACCAAGCGATCTAGTGAGGACGGAGCACTTTAGGCGAACAGATCCCTTCTGGTCCTGGTCGGCAGCAGCTGACGCCATGCAGCCTCAAAACCGGTGCGCGCTTCCTCGAAGGTCCCGGCCGGGCCGCTGGTCGCCTGGCCGGGATCGCAGCTGGGATAGAAGCCGCGTTTCCATTCCCACTGATCGGCATGGTTCGGCCCGCCGGAGCGCAGTCCGATCGAGCCGACACAGACGCCGGCATGAAGGGTGTGCCATTTCTCCCGGGCGGTCTCCCTTTCGCGGCGCCGCGTCAGGCTGGTCACGGGAACGTCCTTTCGCGGGGCGCGAACTGCAGTAGCTCGGCGGCCGGCCACTTGCCAGCCTTGCCGCATTTCACGCGGCGCAAGCGGGCGGCGAGGTCGTGCACGCACGTGGTGGCAACGGGGGGCAAGGGTGGCCAGATCGACGCTGCGCTCGTGGTGCGGAGCCCTGCCTCAAAAGTCAATTTGTCCCGCGCAGCTCCAACTTAATGCGCCGCCATTCCTTTTTAAGGACGCGTCTCCCGGCTGCCATGAGTTTAGGATCAAGCGCAACGCGCTCGCCCTTGTCCTTGGTCTTGAAGACCTCTTCTGCGACTTCCCACAGCTCGCGTTGCTCTTCCTCATCCAAGTTCAGCATTAGATCGAGCTGCGTTCCCACCTCCGCGATCTTCCGGTAATCAGCGTTGTCTGAAGTGTTAAAGCTTACAAGTATCGAATGATACTCGGACAGCACCTTGCGCAAGTCGTGCACCCATTGAATCCGCATTGTTGCAATGGCCCGATCGCCAGCGGATCTCGCGGTTAGGATTGCGGCCTCCGCCGAAGACTTTGCCGCCTGGGCCGAGAGTCGGGCAGATGTTCCTTGCCGCCAACCGATGATCAAAGCAACGAAGGAGCTGCTTAGGCCTATAATGAAGGCAACGATTGCGGCAAAGACAGCCGCTTTTGTTTGATCGTGCGCTGCCTCTGACAGCCAACTCATTGCGCTCCTCCGCTCGTCGCCACGAGAACTCAACCACAAAGCGAAAGCGAGCGCAAATTGGTGGTGCCTGAGCTGCCGCTACCCAAGTTTCGGATGCCCCTTCTGCCAAGCCCGTCGATGTTGGTGTTGGCCTGAGCCAACGCCAACATCATCCGCGAAATAGGTCGCGCAGCGGGCGAGGGTGATGCGGGAAATCAAGTTCGGGGCGGTAACAGCCAGCCGAGCCTCGAGGACGTCCAGATAGCCCAGCAGCTTGAGGGGCTCTATCCGGGGGGCGCGTAAGCGTGGCATCGGCGGAAGCGGCCGGTCTCCGCACCAACTCGAGCCGGGTGTCCACTAGCTCACGGTCGACCCAGCCAACGCTGCTCAGTCCTTGTCGCATTCGATTACTCGCTGCCGTCCAGTCCGATTGCAAATTGGGCAGGTGAGGCAAATAATGCAACTCTGCCGACATGCTTAGATTGGGGGGAACCTTTGCCGCTTGCTGATTTAACGCCAACTTCGGTTCTGAGTGCTATCGGTGAATTTGATGAGTTGGGCCGCGATGCATTTTTGAAAAAGTACGGATTCCGAAGATCTCGGAGCTATTTCCTCGAGCATGATGGGAAGCAATACGATAGCAAGGCGATCGCCGGTGCTGCGCACGGAAAGCTCGGCAACGGTTTTGAAGCGCTCTTGCCTGGCGATTTTAGCGGCGGAGACAGAACAGTAGCCAAGCGGCTTCGAGATCTGAATTTCAGTGTCCCAGATCCTGAGAACGCGCGACCAGCTGGCATTCCCTTCGAGGTCGGCAAGCTCTATCATCGTCAGCGCGATATCCATCAGGTTTTCGGCGGTCAGGAGCGCGGCGGGATAGCAACTCCCAGCGGATGCCCGTTCGTGTTTTTGTTCACAGGAGCTTCCGGTGAGCAGTTTGGCTACTCTGATGGTTGGCGATCTGATGGCGCATTCGCGTACACGGGCGAGGGGCAAACTGGCGATATGATGTTCGTTCGTGGCAATCGAGCGATCCGTGACCACATGGGTGGTGGCCAAGATCTTTTGTTGTTTGAAGCGACCACGTCGAAGGGCAGCTATCGCTATATTGGGTGCTTCGCGTTTGCGGGGTGGGAAACGCTTAACGCTCCGGATCGAAAAGGGAATCTGCGGAAAGCAATCGTCTTCGAGCTTGTACCGATCATCGAAGCTCAGCCCTTACCGGAAACAAGCGAGGAGGAGATACAGCTTCAAGAGAAGCCGCTCGCTGAATTGCGTGCTCTAGCGCTCGCTGCGGCAGCCTCACCAAAAGTGCCTTCGAAGGAATCGCCGCGCACCTACTACGCCCGCAGCCTAAAGGTAAAGACATACGTGCTTAGGCGGGCCAGTGGCGTTTGTGAAGCATGCAAACGGGAAGCGCCATTTCTGAAGAAGGATGGCAGTCCATATCTTGAGCCTCACCATACCAAGCGAGTCGCCGATGGCGGGCCGGATCACCCCTCGTCTGTAGGCGCGGTTTGTCCGACTTGTCACCGATTAATTCATCACGGAAAAGATGGTGCAAAACTGAACGATGAACTTGAAAGGTACCTCGCTGGTGTTGAGCAGTCGATGGACACGACGCCTGGAGTGAGCACTTCGCAAGGCGGGCCGCCGAGGTCCTGATCCTCTAGCGCGGCACGGATTGAATTTGGTCGTTGGGATTGCGACCAGCGTTTAGCAAGGCGTACGCAGACGCTGTCGCCAAAGGTTGGACCCTAGGCACAATCGATGCAGGGTGAAGCCGGCCGATAGCCCGTGATGGTGCGCAAGCGCTAGTGGTCACTCCATACCGAATAATTCTGCGGTCGTCGTCAGCGGGATCGATTTTTGCCGCCGTAAGACCTCGGGATCGAGATCCTCCGGGGCGAGATCCAACCCGGTGCGCTTAGACATCAGCCACAGGAGGACGTCTTCAACATCGTTGCCGCCGTGCAGTTGCTCTAGCCACGATCGCCCTCTAAGAGAGAGAGGCCAGTGATTGCGTGCGGTCGAGCCGGCCGAAGTATCGTCGACAGAGTCGAACAACGGGTGACCTGCCGGAAGCAGATCGTGTTTCTCAGCGAGTGAACGGGCTTGAGCGGGATCGTCGATCATCGCCAGTGCGAGGGCTATCCTCGCCGGCGTGGCGTGCTCGCCGCGGAGGGTATCCAAGGCCAACCCATCAGCCTCGGCCGCAAGCTTGTCGCCCAAGGCCAGCAGGGCTGGCGCCGCAAGTTGTGGGTCAACGTGCTCTGCCGCCTTGGCGAGCGCGGTCCAAGGGGCGTGCTGAACCTGGGTCCGGTGAGTGCTAAGCCTGTAGACGATACTCCACGCCGCGGCGTAGCGGATTGGATAGAGGTTCTCACTGGACTCGCCGACGACATGGTTGTCTTCCAGGCCTCGCTCAAGCGTCGCCCAGATCCGAAGGTCGTCAGGCCGCCTCAGCAGTCCCAGGAGCCGTGCGTCGACCTCCACGTCGACTGGTCCGGTCGGGCGCCCATCTAGAACGGCGATAATGCGCTCGACAATTTCGGCGGGTAGGGGCTCAAGCTTACCCAGGGCATCGGCGGCAGCCCGCGCAACGTGGTACTCCGGCTCCTCCCTCCGTTGCTGCTCGGGATGGCGGGCATAGTTGCGGGTGTCGCCGAGCAGGGTTAGCAGCGTTGGGAGACCATCGGTCCACTCGTGCTCGCCAATAACCTCCGCCAGAGCAGCACGCACGGGTGCGCTTCGGTCGTTGGCGATGTTCAGTAAGCGCAATCTGCGCGGTCCCTCGGCCCGCGGTGCCAGGACCTCGATTGCACTGCGCCTGACCTCGTAGTCCTCGTGTTTGAGCGCCTTCTCAATCACATCGTCTGCTCCTTCGCATTGTAAAAAGCTGAGTGCGCGGACGGCCGCTTGGGCATCGTGCTTGTCGTCATATGCGGTCCAGGCGGTGGCGGTCGAAACGACATCCAAGCCTTCGGCGGCGGAGATCATGAGGAGACGCCGGGCCAGAGGTCGCGGGCCGTCGACGATCAAGGCATCGGCTTCACCCGCTGGCAGTTGACGGAATACCTTGATCAACGTTTCGTCGTTCGCCTTGAGGCTATCGGCGAGGGCGAGCTGGACGGCCGCCTTTGCAGCTCCCGCAGCCACCACGACGCGGCCAGCCAGAGCCCTTTTCTTCGGGCCGAACTCATGGCTAACGATGAACGGAGCGAGTCGCGCCGCGCGGGCTGGCGGCAGATCCTTGATTAGAGCGAGCAGGATCGACTCCGCCGAGGCCTTACCGCTCTGACCGAAGTCGTCACCCTCCAGCCATCTGAGAGCTCGGACGGCGGCGTCCACAGAGTTGGGGCCTCCGCTTCGCAGCGCCGCCTCGATGCGATGGCGAGCGAACTCCAACCGACGTTCGCCGATCACCTGCAGTCCGATGGCCTGCAGCCAATCGTCGTCACCAGCAGAGAAGAAGAAGGCATCAAGTTCGGCTTCTGTCGTTTCCGGCTCGTTGTAGCGCATGGCTTCTGCCCAGATCGAGAGGATCATCTCAGGCCTGGGATGACCAGGGATCCACTCGAATCCTTCCTGACGGCGACGGGCCCGTAGGTATCCCTTGGCGTAGTGCGCGACGGAGGGGCCCTCAGCGTCGGCGCGGTCCTGGATCGCGAGTTGAACGGCAAAATCGAGCTCGCCTTGCCAAGCTTGGCGGCGTTCCTCCGCTGATTGTTCGAGCGCCGCCTTGACGGCGTCGTCCATCTTCTCAATCTGTTCCCAGACCTTGTCATACGGCGGATCAGGCCACGCCAGGGCCCCCTCCGAAATGGCGTCGGCGCTCATCACGAATTCGGCGAGTTCGCAAACGACCGCCCCTCCCGCTAGGAACGCCTCCGTCAGGTCCACACCAAAGGATTTGAGCCAGGGAAGCAGTTCATCGGCGTCGTAGTCCTCATGGGTGTGCGGGAGAATATGTGCGACGAAGCCGTGGGCGGTCTGAAACCGCGCGTCAGCCGCTAGCACGGCAGCGCGGTCCTCCTCGGTCATTTGCGGCGCCAGCCATGAAATACTGCCGAACCCGTCCGTCTCCCTTGGTGCGCCGCGGGCCAACCCGTGAACGAGCTTGCCTATCGCCGAGCGAGTGCTCAGCCGTAACTCAGCGGCCTGCCAAGCGACCCGGAATCGCCTCGGATTCTCGACCGAGCTCCGGAGCCCGTCGATTAGGAAGCCGTCGAGGGTGTCGACGACCTCGTCTCGCAGGACGACGTTTTTGTCCACGAGTTGCTGCGCGCCGTCGAAGAGACGCTGGAGTTCATCGATCCAGCTAGCGTCGTCCGCGGCGAGTGTGCAGGCGCCCAGGGCGGCCGCATTCAGTGCTTTTTCCGCAGCTCGAGGGTGGGTACGGGCCAGGGTTTCAAGCGCTTCCGCTACCTTGCTGTGGGCGAGAAGTGCGTCCGTCGCGTCTCTCTGAAGCTGTGTTTGTGCTAGATGATCAGCGAGATCGTCCAACGCCACGTAATCAGGGATCACGCGCTCGACTGCACGCCGCAGCTCAATCAATCGGTCGCGCTTCATCGGCCTCGAGGAGCGCAGCAGCGCCCAAAGCACGGCCGCGCCCCGTACGCCGCCGTCGCCGAACCCCTTGACGTGGTCCATCACCACGTGCCGTCGGCCATTGTTCTGCGCTCGCTCAATCAACGCGTCGAGGTGGGCATCGGTCGGCTTAGCCAGCGCGCGGACTTGGCGCGCGAAGCCGTCAATTTCGAATGGGCTGCGAAGGTCATGAAGAAGACGCTCCTCGTGCTGATGGGCGAGATCTTGGCGCCATGAACCAGCGGCTTCGAGATTGCCTTGCAGGATAGCGCGGCGAGCTTCCGGCGAGTAAGAGCTGTCGTCGATCACAACGGCACGATCGGTCCAAATCGGAGCCGGGGCTTCCCCGAGCGCTTCACGGTAGATCTCGCTTCGTGAGGTGATGACAAATTGCTTCGCCGGGGAGGCGTCCCGCAGCCAGTTCCCCAGGAGGCTCGTCCACCGCGCCGCATCGTCGCGCTTCAAGCCGGACTGGCCCCAAGGGTCCTCGAGATGGAAGAGCACCCGCCCTGGCGACTTGAAGGCGTCTTCAATTTCGCTTAGTCCGTCAGTCTCGCGCACTACCTTGTAGGGCGGGTCAGCTCGGCGCCGGGCGTCAGCCAGGCTCTCGGCGGTTAGGGACTTGCCGTATCCCGATGGGCCGATGAGCAGGACCGCGCCTTTCTCCTGCAACTGCCGATCAACCTCGGCGCGGTTCCCCGGCGCGACATAGTGAGCCAACCGAGGATCGGAATGAGGCAAGCCCCCAAGGCTCTTGGCGATGCGTTCGATATCAGACCGCCGCAGCGGATCCGGCACTTCTAGGAAGCGATCCTCGACCAGCCGCTCAACCCGCCCGACGCAAGCATCGAGGTTCTGCGTCGGAACATTCAAGAAACCGGTGAGAAGTTTGTCAACCTGACGACGCGTTTCGTCCGGCGTCATTTGCTCGATCAAGGCAAACCGACCTTTCAGAGCGGCTGCCCCCTTGGCGTCGAGATTCAAATTGGTCGGCAAGAATGACGGATCGGCTTGATCTCCTGGGTTCTTAATGCGGCCCTTAGCGAGTACGTCGTCGACGCTGGTGTTGGTGATGAGGACGTAGCGACGGCTCGCGTCCTTGAGCAGGAGGGATTTCGCGCGAGCCCGCGGCGCTGGACCCCGCTTGCCCGTTTTCGGTCTGTCGTTCACCACGTCAGCGAAGTTCTGAGCGCTCCAGTAGCCGGCACCTTTGAATTTGATCTGAACGTGGAGCTCGTGCCCAGCCTCGATCTTCAGCTCGCCGTCGGCATCTTCCTCAGGTACGATCAGCTTGGCCTTGACGTCATCGTGCGAAGCGGGCTCGACGATGATTTCGCTGGCGCTGGCGTTTGGGCCGAACATCAGTTCCAGGGCGACCCAAACAGTCACCAGCTTCTGATAGGCGTAGCCCTTGTAGGAGGAATTGGCTCCCCCTGTGTCAATGTCGGTGTTCATCTATCTTCCCTTGGCGCCCCATAATTGGCATCCAAGCATTGCTTCGTCAGCCGCATGGATACTCTGATCGAGGTTCAGCACCCGCAAATTAAAACTGCACGTAGAAGTCGAATAGTCTCGCGGCAACTAGTTCTTCAATTTTCAGGTCGGCGAAATGTGCGTATTCACAGGAATCTATAGCCAATAGAACGGCCAGCCGAGCACCGCGACAAGATGAGAGATTCCCAAGCCGGTATTGCAGAAGATGGAGATGATGGTCTTGGTAGTCGTCACGCAGGTCACCCGGCTGACGAAAAGTGAGAAGGCGATCGAATGCAGGACGCCGATGAAGACATACCCGGTGAACATTATCGTCGCCGCGGCCTGAAGCACTCCAACCGATTGAGCCCCGGCAGGCTTGCGCGAGGACGCGACGACGGCTTCAGCGGGCGGGGCCTCGCGTTGAGGCAAAGGTTGCCGGGGGGCGGGCGCCAGCTGGCGAGAAGGCGGCGAACGGCTGGGCCTATCCGGCGGTAATGGCGCGCTTGGCGCATCTTTTGGCTGGGTGGGACGGGGTTGAACCGGGGACAGTCGCGGCGCTGGCCCGGGTACCGGCGCAGGGTGCCGCACATGGTCTTCGGGAATATTGATGTCCGGGAATTCGAGCGGCTCAACGGGTTTGAGTTGCAGCGGCGACGAGGGCTGCTGCCGGGGTGGCATTAAGCTATCGCACCTGTGCGGCTCGTTGTTTTCAAAGGCCACCCATTGCCCATGCGGCATCTGCCGCATGGAGATCCACCTGTCGCAGCCGCGACAACGACGGCTGTAGGAACTAGACATGCAGGCCGGCCTGCCCGAGGAATGTGCTGGGAACGACGCGGGTCTTACAGGAGGTTTTGAGGTAACTGACGACGAGGTTCGACGAGGCTCGGGTGAGTGCAACGTAAAACAGTCGTCGCTCGTCTTCGACGGGCGCACGCTTGTGTGGGATGAGACCCTCGTTGCAGCTGGTCAAAATGACCGTGTGCCATTGGAGCCCCTTTGCCTTGAAATAAGTCGCGAGCGCGACGCCGTCCTTTTCCTTGCCCGACCTAGCCTCCTTTGCGCGTTTGAGCGCGCTATCGACTGTCTCGACGAAGGCGTCGACGCGTCCCCGGAAGCTCGCTGCGAGCTCGTAGACTTCACCAAGGGGTACTTCGTTATCAACGACGTCTTCCAGGCTACCGACCATTCCGCGTAGACCACGGAAGTCGCTCGCTAAGATATCAAGGGTCTTAAACAGGGAAGGAGCCTTGACGACCTCCTGCATGGCGGCCGCGAAGCGGCTTTCTCTGAGTTTGGGCAGAAGCGCCAGAACGGGCCTGCTGGAAAGCGCGTCACTGAAGGAAGAAGCATCCTCGAAGGCGTGCTCGAGCCTGACGACGACGCGCTCGTCCAGGAACTGAAAATACGACTTCAGGCTTTGGACCACGTCCGTGCCACTTGGTCGCTGCCCTTTGTTCAAGGCAAGCTTTGCGCGCAGAATACCAAGCAGTTTCTCTAGCTCATTGTTGTGCAAGATGTTGTCTTGTTCTCTCACATTGTAAGGGATGTCGCGCAATATGAACTGCAATTGGATCGGAAGGCTCTGTGCATTGGTGCGGTAGAGGACCGCAAAGTCGGCGTACCTGAGATCCGTGTTGCGTCGACGAACCCGGTCGATCGTTGTGGCGATCATTTTTGCCTCTGCAGTGGCCGTCGTGGAGGCAATGACCTTGATCGAGGCGTCGTCCGTTCGATCGGCGATCGGCTTCTTCTCAATCCGCCATTGGTTATGCCGGATCAGGCGGGTGGCATGGTCTACGATGTTCCGGGGGCAGCGGTAGTTGCGTTTGAGCTCGAAGCTCTCGACCGTTCGGCCAAGGTGCTTCTCCAGTTCGATGATGTAACGAGGCGTGCAACCGCGGAAGCCGTAGATGGCTTGGTCGTCGTCTCCCGTGATAACGAGCCTGGAGCGTCGAGCGATCAGGGAAACGAAAGCGAAATCCAGCTCATTGATGTCCTGGAATTCGTCGACAATGATCTCGTCGAATTGGCGCTGCACGAGAGCCAGGACATCAGCCGACGTCTCAAGGCATCTGACGGCCCGGAGCTTCTGGTCGTCGAAATCCATGCGCCGCTCACGCTGCAAACGGAGTTCGTATTCCTTGAACAGCCAGAATACAGCTTGGATGACAAGCTTCTTGGCGTCGGATGTGGAACCTAGCTGAAAGAAGACCTCAGCCGCCTTGCTCGAGAGCATGAAGTCTGCGAATTTTTGTGGCGACGCGGCGCGTGGATCGAACAGCGCATTCTTGAGTAGGCCGAAGAATTCACTATAGAACCGGAATCGCAGTGAGGCGGGGAGGGCGTCATGGCGTTTCCGGCCTTCGTCCGTCGACGCTAGTATTTCCTTGATTTCCTTGATCAGCCGCCAGTCGCGACGCGCTTCGATGATCTGTTTGTGCTCTGCGGAGAAGTGATCCCGGAGCAGCTTGTAGCCGAAGGCGTTCAATGTGCTGATGTGGAAATTCTGGTGGGGTGTCGATAGAGCGGCGAGCTGCTCGCTGATTCTCTCCCTGAGCGCGTGCGCGGCTGAGTTGTCGAAAGTCAGACAAAGGATGCGGTCAGGCCGCGTGCCCTTTTTGGCCAGGTGCAGCACGCGATTGATGATCGTCTGAGTCTTGCCCGATCCGGCGGGCGCGATCAGGCGGATCGTCTGGTGTGGCGCATGGATCAGCGAGAGCTGATCATCATCGGCGGCTGGCTGAAAGGCTTTCAGCGCCGGCCTGGCGTCCACGTCGACTTCGCGCAAACGTTGCTCCAGCTCACGCTCGAGCTCTTCGCGCATATTAAAATTGGCGAACTCATCATCGAGTGACAGCGTTGGCCGGATGCTGGTCACCGCCCCCATGAGGCCTCCCAAACAATGCTGCAGCGTAGGAGAAAGGTCCGCTGGGGGCAACTACGCGTTGTCGCTTGCGCGAGGTGTCGAGGGCTATCAAACCAAGTGGACGCGAGACGGAAGGGCCGCGATGGCCCCCGCGGGAAACGGTTGGATGTCGTCGGCGTGGTGTTGCTGCAGTCGACCGGGCCTTCGCACCAGGCGAAGCGGGGAACTTCGGCGGGCCATCCGCCATCCGGTTCTCCGCGCATTGGTGCATTTTGGGTGTGCTTTAATGAAACCAGCCTCAATGCCGGTTCAATGACCTTCTTTGACTATCCAAAATGAACTGCTATGATGTGAACCATTCTAAATGAACTGGTGGGATCACTCATGTTTGTACGGGCCTATCTCCGCGCTAGCACCGACGAACAGGATGCAACGCGTGCTCGCGGCCAGCTCAAGGCCTTCGTGGCAGAGCGCGGACTTACCGTGGCCGCCTGGTACATCGAGAATGAGAGCGGGGCCAAACTCGCCCGTCCGGAGCTGTTCAAGCTGCTCGGTGATGCTCAGCATGGTGACATCCTGCTAGTCGAGCAGGTCGACCGCCTGTCACGTCTGACTTCAGCCGACTGGCAACGCCTAAAGGCCGAGCTGGCTGCACGGCATTTGCGCGTGGTCGCGCTTGATCTACCCACGTCCTGGTCCATGGCAACCAGCACAATCGATGAGTTCACCGGCCGTATGTTCGAGGCGATCAACGCCATGTTGCTCGACATGCTCGCGGCCGTCGCGCGGAAGGATTACGATGATCGCCGCCGTCGCCAGGCAGACGGACAAGCCAAGGCAAAGGCCGAGGGCAGGTATAAGGGCAGGCAGGAAGACACGGAGCGCAACACAGCTATCGCCAGCATGTTGAAGGCCAAGCAGACCTGGACCACAATCCAGCATGCGACAGGCTGCAGCCGCGCAACCATCGCGAAGATCGCGAAGCGTCAGACGGTCGTATGACCGTAGTCGGCGATCCCTTACGCCCCTGCATTGCAGAAGACGGCCGAACAAATTTGGGCGCGCGACGAGTTCGTCGGCAAGGCCAGCTTTGAGATCGTTGTCTCTCACCCCGGTCGCGGATTCGGCCGTCTGCAATTAGACATTGGCTTACGAATAGCAAGACGAGCATGGCGAAGTCTAGCGGTGACCGGCAAGCATTCTCGACTTAGTCGGCGTGCGGCTACTTCGGAAAGTAGTATGGCGCGTTCTCACTAGTGGAAGACTTATCGCCAGTCTTCCAATCAATCACATTATACCCGCCAGCATCATTCGGAAACTTCAAGTAGCGAATGCCTGCTTCATAGATTTTCTCTTTCGATTCCCCTATCGCAGCAAGCACTGTCATCGCGTGGAATATCTTGGTTTCTGAAGTCCAGTCCAGTCGAAGGGTCTTTGAAAACCATCCTTCAGTTTTCGCCCGACAGATTCGGCCAAATTGCTCGTTGATTATGTCTGCTACGCGTCCGTCGCTTAATCTCTGTAGCGCGCGAGGGGCGGGCGGATCGAGCGGCGGCGCATTGAATTGAGGGATTGATGAGGGTGCGGGCGTTGAGGGGATGCGCGTCTGTTCGTTCTCCGGTACTTCGGTCCTACCACGAGGAGCCTCTGCTGGAATCGATGGCGGTATTTGACCAACCTGACATTCGCCACTTAAGTTTCGTTTGGAAACAATCGGTTGGGTCAAGGTTTCAGAGACCGTAATAGCTCCGGTAGCTCGCGTGAGCCGAAACACTCTCTTGCCGCCCTCCGATATGGGACACTCCGCAGCGATATTGATCTCCGAAAAATCCTGCGTGACTATTTGAGATGATGGTGCACGAAAGCATCCGAGAACACGGCGTTCTTGTGGATCGATCGTGATTTCAAAGATCCTGGGGCTGTCTTCTTGGGGCGATTTGACCTTGCATACGAGGCCGGTGACCTCGGCATTTGCACTGGTCGAGGTGCAGCCGATCACTACTGCCAGCGGAAGGCAGCTTATTCGGGTCCAATACGTCATGATGAACTAACAGCTGGGTCCTTAGCCAAAAGATCGCGGCCGCAGTGCTTGCAGACAATGGCCTTCGGCTGAATGTATTCGGCGCAGAACGGACACGTCCTGACTTTTCCCTCATGCTTTTCCATCCACGTAGGGCCGCTGTTGCTCGTGCGCGCCGGCATCGCGACCAGCAGAATGAAAGCTAATAAGGGCGAGATGATCACCGCCAGTGCGAACCAGCCTGCGCCGTTTCGACCTCGGGAGTTAGCCGCAACGGCGACGATGATTGCGAAGATCATCCATATGAAGATTAATTCCATTTTCCTTACCCCGCAGGAGGAAAGGAGAATGTTCCGCAACCAATGGTGGAGAGCAAGCCGGGGGTTCTACGGTGTCTGGCCAGCGAAATTCGACTCGAGGACCTCTCCTAAAGGTTGAGAGCTTGCTAGTCTTAGGACTATTCACACTCTCGGGGGACGGGACAGCGATGTCGAACGAGACCAATTACCCAGTCATTCTAATGTCGTCTGGGGAGAAATTCACACTGCTCAAGGTCATGCTTTATGACGAAGAAGGCGTGCAGGAGGTGGCAAAACTCCGGGCTCAGGCCGCAAAGAGTCTTGGGGGCGGATCGCTTGGTGTAGGTGTTCTGGGATCGCCTAGCTGGACCCTGCTAGGAGAGGCCGCAGCCCTCTCGATCGTGAGCGCATTGCTTTCAGGCGCGTCTCAGAAGCAGGCAGCGGAAGTGCTCCGTGCCGCGCAAATAAAGTCCGAGGCGGTCGCTAAAAGCGGAACTTTGTTTGATTTTGCTCAGGTCAAAAATAATCATAGCCCGCATCCGACCATTTGGTACGTGGACGGCTTGAGACGGCGGCACGTGCATGATGGCGATGAATTTGTGACTACCGAAACGAACACAGGCGCAATGAGTGTTCGATGGAGCCAGGTGGCTGCATACTTTTCACCGCAGCAGCCGCCCGACGGGGTCATAGTATCGGCTCACACAAATTTCATTCAGCCGAAGCCGGTCCCCTGGGCAAAGGCCACGGTGCCTTCAATGCCATCGGTTTATGACTCTGAAGCTTTCCCGGTCGGCACGACAATCTACGATGCCGCCGGTGTGCGACTCGCCGTTCTTCCGAACCATTCCGTTTTGGTGGTTGGGGCCGATCGCTCATATCCGTCGGTCGAAGCATATCGAAACGAAGAGAAGGATCGAAGCCGCTGGGACGTAATAACCAGATACTAAAAATCGTTTCGCTGGGTCGTTAATTTCTTTGCCTTCAGGGTTCCTACTTCGACGCCGTTATCGCCCGCTCGACCTCATCGGCCAGCGTCCAGTGATGCGCCGCCAGCTTGGTGAACAGCTCTTTCTTGATTGGATGGTCGCGAGCTTACTGATTAGCTCGCACTCTTCAGCCTCGACACGAAGCTTCTCTAGTCCAATTGATCGTACGCCCCCGGCAACCGACTGTGAGATGAATAAAGTGATTCCGCACCAGCCAAGGGAGATCAAGACAAAGTCCATCTTGGAGGCAAACACGCTCGCGGCGACGTGGCATTTGGGCCTCATTGGTTTCGGTGAAGGTACGACGCAAGCCGAGAAGCACGGCAGATCGTCACGGCAGTTGCAAGATTGATTCTCACGTGCGCGCGATGCCACGCTCCAGCGATCGTAGCGGCGTAGCGCTAACATCCGCTATACCGCATCGAGATCAAACAACCGCCAGGTTGGGACAATCTCCCCAATTCGATTACTGAAAGGATAAGGGTTGCGCTGCTGCACATTCGAGACTTTCTGATGCACGTTGATCAGGTGCCACCCCCGAAACTCTGGCCTTGATGTCGCGCGAATTGCTTCAAAAAGCGAAGCCTCAGTGGCGATTTCGAGCGTGTTTTCGAGATCGTCAATCGAGCAAAACAGGATCGGTCGCCTGTCTTCCTGAAGAATGTCCCGATCGAAGTCGGCCCATCTATGAGCCTCTGTTAATACGCGATCAAGGTGATTAGAAACCTCCAACCAAGGATCCAGAGTAAGGACCACGCCGCTTGCGTCAGGGTGAAGCGCCTTGATTGCCGGATTGCGGCGGCAATGGGAGAAGAAGCGCCATAGCTGCACCGCTCCCTTGATGATCTCTGAGAACGCGCTCCGAGCGTCATCTAGCGGATTATCGGAGAATTTCGCGACGATAGACATCTTCTTGGCTTTGCATTCGCCGACGACCATCGCGGAGCCGTCAGGGGCATGCAGAAATAGATCAGGCGAATCGAAGGTCTTCTGGAGTTTGTATTTGAAGCTGCCAGTCGGTTTGGCGTTGGGGAGCAGCGCGCGTACCAACTCGAAGCAATAAGCCTCAAACCTGTCACCGATCTCACGCCAAATGCGCGGACCGCCACCCACCAGGTCGTAGTACAGACCAGCTGTCATTCGTTGCCAGATCAGCGTTGGTAATGGAGCCAGCACAACGCGTCGAACAACTCCTTCGACGATCACCATGGGCATTTTGCGAAGAATGCTTTGCTGATAGGCTGTCGAGCGACCTATGGCCTGCCTGATAGAGCTTGCGTGCTTGCGGATCTCGGGCAGGGGCGCCGAAAGTAATGTAAGGGCGGCGTCGCGCGTTCGACTTGATATCCCGATCTCAGAGAGATCGACTTGCGCATCCAAGCCGGGTTTCTCTTGGTAAAGAGCATAGAACGCAAACCCGCATATAAAGAATTCCGCGAGGGAGAGTTCATTGGTTGATTTGAAATGCTCTGTTGCTAGCTTTCCACCGTACACGGTCAGGGCCCGATAGGTCTGAGCATAGCTGAAGAAGCCTCGTTGCCACTCGAACTGCCGATGCCCAATTTTGTGCATGACATCGAGCACGCTGAATCGTTGTAGCGTCATCCCATCTTCTGCATCCTCGAGTTCGCGAAGGATGTTGACACATGTTGCGACGGTCTCGAACTTGGTGCAGTCGAGGATACGGAGCGGACCATGCTGCGGTGCGGCCTTTTTCGGCGTGATCAGCAGCTCGTTGACCAATGTTTCCAGTGCCCATTTGTAGACGAAGAGGCGGTCGCCGAATTTGGCAACAGCGGCTTCCTTAGGAAAGCTGCGGAGGAATGGTCTCGCCTCCTCAACGCGACCTGATTGCAGGGCGTCAACGGCCCAGACCATAACAATGAACAGCTCGTCATGAGCGAGAGACAGAACTTCGCTCAGCCGTTTCCTAGCTCTATCGCGACGTAGCCTGCTCACGGTTTTTGAACTTCGAATGCGGGACGCGCCAGCGGGCGGATGTCTCGCCCGGCAAAGCCAAAGAAGCTGCGGTTGGTTCGATAGTGGGGTACGCCGCTATCGATCAGTCGTGAATCCGATTCCATCGCGCAAGGTTGGTTTAAGTTTCGCTAGCGCCTCGTCGACCTCCATTTTCTTCTGTGAAAGTAACCTCAATTTCTTTTGGCCCTGTACCGTCGTGAGATCTAGTCCCGCCATTTCGGCGTCCAATTGCGCAGATTGCGACAAGAGCTGCATGCTCTGTCGCTTGATGGAGGTCTGCTCGGCGCGGAATTGCTGCCGGCCAGCGACTGTGTAGAGCGGGCTGAGCCCGTATCCGGACCTCGGCTCCTGTGGGAGCGTACGAAATGCCCAAACGTAGATAATGGGCGCAACGATCAGCCAAGCGATCGCCGCCGATGCAACCTTGCCCCAATGATCGGCAAACTCCGTTGGGAACAACACCGCGAACATGACCACCGTCACCGCCGCCGGTGCCAGGCGAGCAAAGGCCTTCTGAAGCGTGTCCAGGCGATATGTCGTCAGCAGCGTGCGGAACGTTCTGAGCGTACGGGATGGCGCCAAAAAAGTCTCCCAAGCCAATTGATTCGGATCGACCGTAGGGTGACGCATATGGGATTCGCACGTTGTGAAATCGCAGCGCAATCCCGGCTATTCACATGATCCCCTGGGCTCGTGGGGGACATTTGACCTGCTAGACTAGTTTCTGTCGCGAAACACATTTCGCCCTTTAAAATAAGGGTTATCGCGCGATTTTCGAGTACGTTTTTTCTTGCGGCGCACATGTGCACGGTATCACATACTTGATATGAAGCATGTTGATTCGGAATCGCCTTCTGATGTCGCGCGCTGGCTGCAAAGCGAATCGGCGACTCTTTGGCCTGCGTTTTTGGGTTCGCTGAGCCTGCGCCGGAGTCGGTGCATCCGCAAGAATTGCCCAGCGTGCCAGTCTGGCGAGCAGCATCAAAGTTATGTGCTGTACGGTCGCGTAAACGGGCGTCGCGCTGCGGTCTATGTGCCGGAAGAGCTTGTGCCGGAGGTTCAGCGCAGTCTGGACAACGGACGCGCCCTGCAGGAGCTGCTGCAGCAGGCCGCGCCGCGCTACGTGAATGCCTTGAAGCGAGAACGGGCCGAAGCAACCAAAAGCAAGAAGAGCCGAGCGGTGTGAGAGCGACGTCGCGACAGATCAGCTTTGCCGATTGGGAGCTGATGCGGCAATGTGATCAGGGCATTCGCCTGGAGCCGCTGCTGGAGGCGATATCCGGCTTTCTCGACGACCAGCGGGACGTCGTCGAGCGCGTCCGGCGGGATCTGGTGCGTGGCCTGAAGCAGCCCGATAGCGGTCGTCACGGATTGACGGCGACACAGGTTCTGCGCTCGCTGGTTCTGATGCGGCTCAAGAACTGGGACTATCGCGAGTTGCGTGAACGCATCGCAGATGGATTGACGCTTCGTCAGTTCACCGACTTCTACTGCGCGCCGGTGCCGAAGCATGACGCCTTTCAGCGTGGCTTCATCCGTCTGACCCCGCAAACGCTGAGAGCGGTCAACGATTTGGTGGTTCGGGCAGCGGTCGAACTCGGATTGGAGGACGGCGCGAAGCTGCGGGTCGACACTACGGTGGTGCAGACCGACATTCATCATCCGACCGACAACACGTTGCTATGGGATGTGGTCCGCGTCGTCACACGCTTGGTCCGCCGTCTGGCCAAAGCGCTGGAATTGCGAAGAATCAAGGGCTTTTGCGACCGCACGCGCGCGGCGCGGCGCCGGATGTACGAAATCCAGCGCATGACGACGAGGCAGCGTCACGAGCAGCAGACCCGAACGTACCGGGTGCTCATCGACATCGCCGAGGAGGTCGTAGGAAACGCGCGCGCGGGGCTTGAGAGGACCCGCGCGATGCGCGGCAAGGACATGTTCGCCGACATAGCCATTGAGGAACTGGGCAGGCAGATCGAGCACTTTTGCGGGCTGGGAGATCGTGTCATCGATCAGGCACGTCGTCGTCTGCTCTTTGGTGAGCAGGTGGCTACCGACGAGAAGATTTATTCCATCTTCGAGCCCCATACCGACCTGATCAAACGCGGCAAGGTGCGCACGCCGGTCGAGTTCGGCCATAAAGTCTTCCTCGCCGAAAGCGCGGAGGGCCTGATCACGCAATACGAGGTGCTGAAAGGCAATCCGCCCGACGAGGTTCACGTGGCATCTTCCCTCCAGCGCCACAGGCAAGCCTTTGGCCGTGCCCCGCAGCTGTACGGCTCGGATCGTGGCTTCTTCAGCGAGCAGAACCTTGCCTCGTGCAAGCACGCCGGCGTCAAGGTGGTCTGCATTCCGCAGCGTGGCGGCAAGAGGACGGGACGACGTGAAGCGTACGAGAAGAGCGCGGTCTTCAAGAATGGTCAGCGCTTTCGCGCCGGCATCGAGGGACGCATCTCGGTGCTGTTCCGAGGCCGCGGCATGAAGCGCTGTCTTGCCGAAGGATGCGACCGCTTCGAATTGTGGGTCGGCGCTGCCGTGCTCGCCAACAATCTCATGAGGATTGCGGCAATGCTGGGGGCACGATTGCCGCGCAGGCAAAAAGCGGCTTGACCTTCATGGTGCCCCCTTCGCCGAAGCCGCAGGTCCACTCGCGGCTCAACGCCTCTTGATCTGAAACCCCGCTGCTCAATACCGAAACCAGGGCCCGAAAATCTCCCTTCGGAGCTTGCCGATCCCTGCAGCCACGGGCATTTTGTGCCCAATCCATCGGCATAACTTAGATTGCGCCACTCAAGCCGGGCGTTTCGCGACAGAAACTAGACTAGGGACGGAATGGGCGGCGAGGGTCACGGCAGACGGCCGACGCCGATCTGACCCGCGTCTAGGTCGACGTCGCCAATGATGTTTCTTTCAGCCCGCTGACACCCCTTTGACAGCGAATATTGCATTTCGGCGGGAAAGACCCCAAATTACTCCAAATAGGGGCCTAAACTCCCCGAGAGCTATCGCAGCTCGCCCCAGGGTGCGGGGGGCAACTCCGTCCTTTGTTGGCTGGTTTCGCCCTAAGGGCGGGGAGGATGCGATGGTGCGTAGTTGTAGAGGTTGTACTTTGTTCGGGGTGGCAGTGTGATGCCCCGCGGACCCCAGAGACTCCGAAAAAGCGAGATCGTAAGGGCTGTCGCGGCCACTAGGGCGGCAGGTCTTGACGTGGAGCGGATCGACATCACGCCCGATGGCGTGAAGATTGTTGTCAGGTCGGGGCAGGCGGGGCGCAGCAGCGATCCTGTCGAGGTCGACGATTGGGATCTCGTGAAATGAGGTCGAGGCTGCCACCCAACGTTCACGGCTATCTCAACCGCCATGGGAAAGCGGTCTTTTATCTCCGGCGCCCCGGGGCGCCGAAGATTCGTCTTCGGGGCTACCCCGGTTCGCCCGAGTTCATGGCGGCCTACGAGGCCGCGAAAGGTGGTCGCCAGGCCGACCAACTCGGTGCTGGTCGGACTAAACCGGGCACCGTCAACGCAGCGATCGTGTCCTATTATTCAAGCGCATCCTGGAAGGTGCTAAGCAAGAGCACGCGCTCAAGCCGACGCGCACTTCTCGAACGATTTCGCGAGGAGTGCGGAGCCTTTCAGGTCGCTGGCATGCATTCGGTGGCGCTCCAAAAGATCTTCAATCGCAAGACGCCGGCAGCGCAGCGCAACCTTGTAAAAGCGCTGCGCGGATGGGTGGAACACTGTCTCGCCCTGAAGATGATTAGAAGTGATCCTCTTCGCGAAGTGATGTTGACCAAGATGCCGCGGACCGGCGGCCACCATACGTGGGAGCGGTCTGAATGCGAACAGTTCGAGAAGCACTACCCCCTCGGCACAAGGGCGCGTCTCGCCTACGAGTTGCTCTTGCAAGCTGGTCAGTCTCGCTGCGACGTTGTCCGGATGGGTCTTCAACATGTCCGAGACGGCATGATTGCGATGGAACGCCAAAAGACCGACATTCGTTTTAATGTGCAGGTTATGCCGCGCCTTCAGGCCGCAATCGACGCCATGCCAGTCAAAAATCATCTCACCTTTTTGATCACTTCGCAGGGTAAGCCATTTACGGCGGCTGGTTTCGGAAACCACTTCCGCGACCTTTGTCGGGCTGCTGGCTTACCTGCGCGTTGCACGTCGCATGGCCTCCGCAAAGCCGCAGCAGCCTATCTAGCTGAGAATGGTGCCACCGATCACCAGCTCATGAGCTGGTTTGGTTGGGCGTCCATTTCACAGGCGCAACGGTACACCCGGGCGGCGAACCGAACGAAGATGGCGAGAGACGCCGCCCGGCTCATTTCAGGAACAGGCATTGGCTCACCTTCCGACCCGGTGAGCCAAAATCAATCGCAACTCATTGAGAAGACTGGAGCAGGAAAATGACGTGGCGATCCCGGCAGGATTCGAACCTGCAACCCGCGGAGTAGAAATCCGCTACTCTATCCAGTTGAGCTACGGGACCGTGGCGGCCTTGTAGCACCGTCAATATGAAAAATCCGCTTTTTCGCCAAGTCGGTCCGAACCGGAATTTGTGGTCGGGCGACAAAGGCGTGCAGGGGTGTGCCGCAGGGGCGTTCCCCTGGCGTCTGTCCGGCTGGCCGCGCGATGTGGCGGCGGCGGGTAAGCGCTGGTCGAAGGATTGCCGGCAATGGAAGCTGTGACGTATTCGTCCGTTCATCTCGACGCCTTCACTCCGTCACGTTTTCGCGCATGTTTTAGCCGCACGCGGGCAGAGGTCCGCGGCGCTCTTGGGAGCTCCATCATGATCGGTTTGGTTCGGGCCGCCGCAGTTTGCGCCGCGCTGGCGCTTGGCATCGTGAGCGCCACGGCCGCAGACAAGGCCTTCAAGCGCGACGATCTGGCCGATTCGGCGATCAAGCTGGAGACCCAGATCAAGACCGAGGCCGGCGCCGTCAACAAGCCGGCGGCGAGCCTGCGCACCGACGCGGATGCGGCCTTGGCGAAGAACGATGCGAGAGGCGGGCTGCGCATCCTCGGCCAGATCGCGGCGGTGGCGCCGGAGGACGGCGCCAACTGGCTCAAGCTGGCAAAAACCATCTTCCAGATCCGCACGGTCTCGTCCAGCGAGCAGACGTTTCTGATGGAGCGCGCCTCGACCGCGGCCTACATCGCCTATCAGCGCGCCGGCAACGCCGGCGAGGAGGCCGATGCGCTCGCCGTGCTCGGCAAGGCATTGTCCGAACGCAAACTGTGGCGGCCGGCGCTCGATGCGCTGCGGCTGTCGCTCGACATCCGCGAGGTCGCCGATATCAGAGGGCAATACGAGCGGATGCGCGACGAGCACGGTTTCCGGCTGCTCGACTACACCGTCGATTCCGATTCGGCTTCGCCGCGGGCCTGCTTCCAGTTCTCGGAGGAACTGGCAAAGCGCGTCGACTTCGCGCCATACCTCGCGCTGGCCGGCACCGACAAGCCGGCGCTGTCGGCCGAGGGCAAGCAGCTCTGCGTCGACGGGCTGAAGCACGGCGAGCGCTACAACATCAACCTGCGCGCCGGCCTGCCGTCTGGTGTCAAGGAGGGCTTACCGAAATCGGCCGAGTTCAACATCTATGTCCGCGACCGCAAGCCGTTCGTGCGCTTCACCGGCCGCGCCTATGTGCTGCCGCGGACCGGACAGCGCGGCATCCCGCTGGTCAGCGTCAACACGCCGGCGGTGACGGTCGACGTGTTCCGGATCGGCGACCGCAACCTAATCAACACGGTGATCGATTCCGACTTCCAGAGCACGCTGAGCCGCTACCAGCTCACCGACCTCGGCGACCAGCGCGGCGTCAAGGTCTGGTCCGGCGAGCTGTCGACCGCTGCTACTCTGAACCAGGACGTCGTCACGGCGTTTCCGGTCGACCAGGCGCTCGGCGATCTGCAGCCGGGCGTCTATGTGATGACGGCTTCGGCCAAGAGCCCGGGGTCCGACGAGGATAGCTCGCTGGCGACGCAGTGGTTCATCGTCTCCGACATGGGCCTGTCGGCGTTCTCCGGCAATGACGGTATTCATGTGTTCGTGAATTCGCTGGCCTCGACCGAGCCGGTTGCCAATGCCGAGGTGAAGCTGGTCGCCCGCAACAACGAGATTTTGGCCACCCGCAAGACCGATGCGGCCGGGCACGTGCTGTTCGAGCAGGGGCTGGCGCGGGGCGAGGGCGGGTTGTCGCCGGCGCTGCTGACCGTGATGGGCGAGAAGGCGGACTATGCCTTCCTCAGCCTGAAGACCAACGCCTTCGACCTCACCGATCGCGGCGTTGCCGGGCGGGCGATCCCGGCCGGGGCCGACGCTTTCGTCTATGCCGAGCGCGGCGTCTACCGCTCCAACGAGACCGTCTATCTCACCGCGCTGCTGCGCGACGGCCAGGGCAACGCCCTGACCGGGACGCCGCTGACAATGGTGATCGAGCGCCCCGACGGCGTCGAATTCCGCCGCGCCGTGCTGCCCGACCAGGGCGCCGGCGGCCGCTCGCTGGCGGTGGCGCTGAACTCGGCGGTGCCGTCGGGCACCTGGCGGGCCCGCGTCTTCACCGACCCCAAGGCGAGCTCGGTCGGCGAAACCACCTTCATGGTCGAGGACTACATCCCGGAGCGGATCGAATTCGATCTCACCAGCAAGGAGAAGACGATCAAAGCTGAAGTTCCAGTTGAACTTCAGGTCAGCGGCCATTTCCTCTACGGTGCGCCGGCCTCCGGCCTGCAGCTCGAGGGCGACATGCTGGTGACGTCAGCGGCGTCCGGGCGGCCCGGCTATCCCGGCTACAAGTTCGGCGTCGCCGACGAGGAGAGCGCGAGCAACGAGCGCACCCCGATCGCAGACCTCCCCGAGGCCGACGAGAAGGGCGCGGCGACGTTCCCCGTCAAGCTCGAGAAGGCGCCGGCCTCGACCCGGCCGCAGGAGGCCCAGATCTTCATCCGTATGGCGGAGACCGGCGGCCGCTCGGTCGAGCGCAAGATCGTGCTGCCGGTGGCGCCCGCGACTTCGCTGATCGGCATCAAGCCTGTGTTCGGCGACAAGAGCGTGGCCGAGGGCGACAAGGCCGAGTTCGACGTCGTGTTCGTCGCGCCCGACGGCAAGCAGCTCGCGCGCAGCGGGCTGCGCTATGAGCTGCTGAAGCTGGAGTCGCGCTACCAGTGGTACCGGCAGAACTCGTCGTGGAATTACGAACCGGTGAAGTCGACCCGCCGCGTCGCCGACGGTGACGTCAATCTCGTCGCCGACAAGGCGCAACGGCTGACCTTCCAGCCGCAGCCCGGCCGCTACCGGCTCGACGTCAAGTCGACCGATGCCGACGGTCCGGTGACCTCGGTGCAGTTCGACGTCGGCTGGTATTCCGACGGCAGCGCCGACACGCCCGATCTCTTGGAGACCTCGATCGACCGGCCGGAATACGCCTCCGGCGACACCATGACTGTTACGGTGAATGCGCGCACCGCCGGCAAGCTCACGGTCTATGTGCTCGGCGACCGCCTGCTGACCACGCAAAGCGTCGACGTCAAGGAAGGCACCCAGCAGGTGAAAATCCCGGTCGGCAAGGACTGGGGCACCGGCGCCTATGTGCTGACGACGCTGCGCCGTCCGCTCGACGTCGCCGCCGGCCGCATGCCGGGCCGCGCGATCGGCCTGAAATGGTTCGGCATCGACAAGAAGACCCGCACGCTCGCGGTCGAGCTGTCGCCGCCCGCCTTGGTGCGGCCGGGCTCGACGCTGAAGATCCCCGTAAAACTCGGCGGGCTCAATCCCGGCGAGGACGCCAAGGTGGTGCTGGCAGCCGTCGATGTCGGCATCCTCAACCTCACCAACTACAAGCCGCCGGCGCCGGACGATTACTATCTCGGCCAGCGCCGTCTCACCGCTGAAATCCGCGACCTCTATGGCCAGCTGATCGACGGCATGCAGGGTACGGCCGGCCAGATCCGCAGCGGTGGTGACGCAGGGGGAGCCGAGCTGCAGGGCTCGCCGCCCACGCAAAAACCGCTGGCGCTGTATTCCGGCATCGTCACCGTCGGTCCCGACGGCACCGCCGAGATCAGCTTCGACATCCCGGAGTTCGCCGGCACCGCGCGGGTGATGGCGGTGGCATGGAGCGCGACCAAACTCGGCCGCGCCACCACCGACGTGATCATCCGCGATCCCGTGGTTCTGACCGCGACCTTGCCGCGCTTCCTGCTCACCGGCGACAAGGGCACGCTGAGCATGGACATCGACAATGTCGAAGGCGCGCCTGGCAGCTATACGATCGGCGTGAAGTCGTCGGCGTCAGGACCAGCAAGGCTCTCCGGCAACTCGGACAAGCTTCTGATGACGAACGGCGGTATAGCGACCCTCAGCAAGACCGTTCAACTCGCCGCCAAGCAGCGCACCTCGATTTCGTTCGAACTTGCTGCCGCGACCGCCGGACAGGCCAGTTTCGACGTCGACATCGCAGGGCCGAACGGCTTGACCCTGGCGCGGCACTATGCGCTCGACGTCAAGCCGGCCACGCAAGTGCTGGCGCGCCGCTCGATCCGCACGCTGGCGAAGGGCGAGAGCCTGACGCTGACCGCGGACATGTTCTCCGACCTCGTGCCGGGCACCGGCAGCGTCTCGCTCTCGGCGTCGCTGTCGACCGCGCTCGACGCGGCGAGCATCTTGAAGGCGCTCGACCGCTACCCCTATGGCTGCTCCGAGCAGATCACGAGCCGCGCGCTGCCGCTGCTCTACGTCAACGATCTCGCCGCCGGCGCCCATCTGGCGATGGATACCGCCGTCGACCAGCGCATCCGCGATGCGATCGAGCGGCTGCTGGCGCGGCAGGGCTCCAACGGCTCGTTCGGCCTGTGGTCGGCGGGCGGCGACGACGCTTGGCTCGATGCTTACGTCACCGACTTCCTGACCCGCGCCCGCGAAAAGGGCTTTGCGGTGCCGGACGTGCTGTTCAAGAACGCGCTCGACCGCATCAGGAATTCGGTGGTCAACGCCAACGAGCCGGAGAAGGACGGCGGCCGCGATCTGGCCTACGGCCTCTACGTGCTCGCGCGCAACGGCGCCGCGCCGATCGGCGACCTGCGCTATCTCGCGGACACCAAGCTGAACAATCTGGCGACGCCGATCTCCAAGGCGCAGCTTGCCGCGGCGCTGGCGCTGGTCGGCGACAAGGCGCGCGCCGAGCGGGTCTATGGCTCCGCGCTCGACGCCCTGAACCCGAAGCCGGCGTTCGAGTTCGGCCGCGTCGACTACGGCTCGGCGCTGCGCGATGCGGCGGCGCTGGTCTCGCTGGCCGGCGAGGGCAACGCGCCGCGCGCGACCCTGACCCAGGCGGTGCTGCGGGTCGAAGCCGCGCGCGGGCTCACGCCCTACACCTCGACGCAGGAGAATGCGTGGATGGTGCTGGCGGCACGCGCGCTCGCCAAGGAGGCGCTGACGCTCGACATCAACGGCCAGCCGGTCAAGACCGCGGTCTATCGCAGCTACAAGGCCGAGGAGATGGCGAGCCAGCCGCTGAAGATCACCAACACCGGCGATGCGCCGGTGCAGGCGGTGATCTCGGTGTCGGGCTCGCCGGTCACGCCGGAGCCCGCCGCCGCCAACGGCTTCAAGATCGAGCGCAGCTACTTTACGCTCGACGGCAAGCCGGCCGACGTGACCAAGGCGAAACAGAACGACCGTTTCGCTGTCGTCCTGAAGGTGACGGAGGCGCGGCCGGAGTTCGGGCACATCATGGTGGCCGACTATCTGCCGGCCGGGCTCGAGATCGACAACCCGCATCTGGTGTCGTCGGGCGATTCCGGCACGCTGAGCTGGATCGAGGACGGCGTGGAAGCCAAGAACACCGAGTTCCGCGACGACCGCTTCACCGCGGCGATCGACCGCGCCGCCAACGACAAGTCGGTGTTCACGGTCGGCTATGTCGTGCGCGCGGTGTCGCCGGGCAAATACGTGCTGCCGCAGGCCTATGTCGAGGACATGTACAACCCCTCGCGCTACGGCCGCAGCGGCACCGGCGCGGTCGAGGTCAGGCCGGCGAAATGAGCGGGAAGGCGACCATGGCGCCGGCGCGGCCATCGCGCTGGCGATGGCTCAAGGTGGCGGCGGCAGGCTGTGCCGTCGCCGGCATGCTTGCGACCGGCGCCTTCGCCGCCTGGGTCGCCTCGCTCGGGCCGTTGCCGCTCGACCAGGCGAGGCAGGTTTCGACCACGGTGATCGACCGTAACGGCAAATTGCTGCGCGCCTATGCGATGGCGGACGGGCGCTGGCGGCTGCCGGCCGATGCCAAGACCTCGGTCGATCCGACCTATCTGAAGTTCTTGTTCGCCTATGAGGACAAGCGGTTCTACGAGCATCACGGCGTCGATCCGCTGGCGCTGTCGCGCGCCGCGTTCCAGCTCGGCACGCGCGGTCACATCGTCTCCGGCGGCTCCACCATCACGATGCAGCTGGCGCGGCTGATGGAGCCGCGGCAGCAGCGCTCGCTGTACGCAAAACTGCGCCAGATGGTGCGCGCGGTCGAGCTGGAGCAGCAGCTCTCCAAGGAAGAGATCCTCGACCTTTATCTCGCGCTGGCGCCGTTCGGCGGCAATCTGGAAGGCGTGCGCGCCGCCTCGATCGCCTATTTCGGCAAGGAGCCGAAACGGCTGTCGCTGGCGGAAGCCGCGCTGCTGGTGGCGCTGCCGCAATCGCCGGAGCGGCGGCGGCTCGATCGCCATCCAGAGGCGGCGCAGATCGCGCGCAACCGCGTGCTCGACCGCATGGTCGAGGACGGCGTGGTCTCAAAGGACGACGCTGTTCAGGCCAAGGCGACGGCGGTGCCGAAGATGCGCAAGCAGATCCCGATCCTGGCGCCGCATTCCGCCGACCAGGCGATCGCGACGATGAAGGACACGCCGGTCATCAAGCTGACGCTCGACGCAACGCTGCAGAAGACGCTGGAGGCGCTGGCGCATGACCGCGCTGTGGTGCAGGGGCCGGACATCTCGGTCGCGATCATCGCGGTCGACAATGAGAGCGGCGACGTGCTGGCGCGGGTCGGCTCGCCGGATTATTTCGACGAGCGGCGGGCCGGGCAGGTCGACATGACCCGCGCGGTGCGCTCGCCGGGCTCGACGCTGAAGCCGTTCATCTATGGCCTCGCGTTCGAGGACGGCTTTGTGCATCCGGACAGTTTGATCGAGGATCGCCCGATCCGGTTCGGCACCTACGCGCCGGAAAATTTCGACATGACGTTCCAGGGCACGGTGCCGGTGCGCAAGGCGCTGCAACTGTCGCTGAACGTGCCGGCGATCGCGTTGCTCGACCGCGTCGGCGCCAGCCGGCTGTCGTCGCGGCTGAAGCAGGCCGGCACCAGTCTGGTGCTGCCGAAGGACGAGACGCCGGGCCTTGCGATGGGCCTCGGCGGCGTCGGTGTGACGTTGCAGGATCTCACCCAGCTCTATGCCGGGCTGGCGCGGCTCGGCGCCACCAAGCCGCTGCGCGAGATCATGCGCGCCAATGACGAGCGCGAGACGATGCGGCTGATGGATCAGGCGGCGGCCTGGCAGGTCGGCAACGTGCTGCTCGGCACGCCGCCGCCGGAGAACGGCGTGCACGGCAGGATCGCGTTCAAGACCGGCACCAGCTACGGCTATCGCGACGCCTGGTCGGTCGGCTTCGACGGCCGCATCACCATCGGCGTCTGGGTCGGCCGTCCGGACGGCGCGCCGGTGCCGGGCCTGGTCGGCCGCGTCTCGGCGGCGCCGATCCTGTTCGACGCCTTCGCGCGCACCGGGAAAATTCCGGCGGCGCTGCCAATGCCGCCGAAGGGCGTGCTGGTCGCCAGCAACACAAAGCTACCGCCGCCGCTGCGCCGGTTCCGGCCGCTCGGCGAACTGGTGCGCTCCGGCAGCGACCAGGCGCCGCACATCCAGTTCCCGCTGAACGGCTCGCGCATCGACGTCGATCACTCCGAAGGCGGCCGCTATGCGGCGATGCCGGTCAAGGTCGCGGGCGGCGTGCTGCCGCTGACCGTGCTGGTGAATGGTGTCTCAGCCGGGGACATCGACAGCCGGCGCCAGCGCCTGATCGACCCGCCCGGACCGGGCTTCGCGCGGCTGACCGTGATCGACGCCACTGGCGCCGCGGACACAGTTGTGATCCGCGTGCAATGACCGCGCGGGAAAGCGGAACAGCACGGTTGTTTGCGCTGCGGTTTCATCGTATGCGAAACCCATGGTGGATAGCCTCCAACCCCGCTTTGGAGCAGGGCAACAGTCTGTAAAGCCTGCGCATTCCAGCCGCAGGCTGTTCATGGCGTTCGAATTCGCAACAGCCAGCCAATGGCGTTCGATTCTGTTCCTGACGCTGACCTGCTTGGTGCTGTTCCTGCCGGGCTTCTTCACCATCCCGCCGATCGACCGCGACGAGGTGCGCTTCGCCCAGGCCACCAAGCAGATGGTCGAGAGCGGCGATTTCGTCGACATCCGCTTCCAGGACGACGTCCGCTACAAGAAGCCGGTCGGCATCTACTGGATGCAGGCGGCGACGCTGAAGACGATTTCGGCGCTCGGGGTTCCGCGCGCCCAGGTCCGCATCTGGGTCTACCGGCTGCCGTCGCTGATCGGCGCCATCGGCGCGGTGCTGCTGACATACTGGACGGCGCTCGCCTTCGTGACGCGGCAGGGCGCGGTGCTCGCCGCGCTGATGCTGGCGAGTTGCGTGCTGCTCGGGGTCGAGGCGCGGCTCGCCAAGACCGACGCCATGCTGCTGCTATCCGTCACCGCGGCGATGGGCGCGATGGCGCGGGTCTACATGTCCTGGCAGCGCGGCGAGGATCCTGCGCATCCATCATGGGGCCCGCCTGCAATCTTCTGGACGGCGCTCGCGGTCGGTATCCTGCTCAAAGGGCCGCTGATCCTGATGTTCGTCGGCCTCACCATGGCCGTCGTCGCGTTCTTCGACCGCTCGATGGCCTGGTTCTGGCGCCTGCGCCCGGTCTGGGGCCTGATGTGGACGCTGGTGCTCGTATTGCCGTGGTTCGTGCTGATCTTTCTGCGCGCCGGCGACACCTTCTTTGCGGACTCCGTCGGCGGCGACATGCTGAGCAAGCTCGGCGCCCAGGAATCCCATGGCGCGCCGCCCGGGACTTATCTGCTGCTGTTCTGGGTGACGTTCTGGCCCGCCGCGCCGCTCGCCGGCATGGCGGCGCCGGCGGTCTGGCGGGCGCGGCGCGAGCCCGGCGCCCAGTTCCTGCTGGCCTGGATGGTGCCGTCCTGGATCGTGTTCGAGGCGGTGCTGACCAAGCTGCCGCATTACGTGCTGCCGCTCTATCCGGCGATCGCGATCCTCACCATCGGCGCGCTGGAACGGCGGGTGTTGTCGCGCTCGCCCTGGTTGGTGCGCGGCGCCGCCTGGTGGTTCGCGCTGCCGGCGATCGCCGCGGTACTGGTGATCGTCGGCGCGATCAAGGCGATCCATCAGCCGGTGTTTCCGGCCTGGCCGCTGTTTGCCTTCGCGATGGTGTTCGGCCTGATCGCGTGGTGGCTGTTCGAGGACAGCCGCGCCGAGCGCTCTCTGCTGAACGCCGTGGTCGCCGCGGCGCTGCTCGCGGGCGCCACCTACGGCGTGGTGCTGCCGCGGCTCAACACGGTGTTTCCGAGCCAGGAAGTGGCGCGCGCGCTGCGCAACGTCACCTGCGTCGGCCCGAAGGCGGCGGCCGCCGGCTTCCATGAGCCGAGCCTCGTGTTCATGACCGACACCTCGACCTTGCTCACCGATGGATCGGGCGCCGCCGATTTCCTCGCGCATGGCACCTGCCGCTTCGCGCTGGTCGAGCAGCGCTCCGAGCGCGCCTTCGTGCAGCGCGCCGAGGCGATCGGGCTGCGCTACAACGCGCCGGTGCGGGTCGACGGCTACAACATCTCGCAGGGCAAGGCGATCTCGATCGCGATCTTCCGCTCCGAAGGAACGGAGTGAGATGAGATGCCGACACCGGCAATCGTGGAACCATCGCATTATTTTGGACGGTTGCTGACGCTGGTCTGGCTGTCCTTCGCGCAACTGGTGCGCTCGCCGTCGCATTCGCGCCGCGCCGAGGCGGCGCGCCGCTCGGCACGCCACGTGCTGCTGCTCTTCGTCGTCATCGGCGTGGTCATCATCACGCTGATGTATGCGGTCGACGTCGCGGAGATCAGCCTGATGCCGCCTCGCGATACGCCGGGCCTGTGGTGGGTGAAGATGCTCACCAATTTCGGCAAGGACGTCTACGTGCTGTGGACGCTCGGCGGTCTCTTGATTGCGGTCTCGCTGGCGGCGCCGGCGCTGCATGGCACCTCGCGCGCGACCTTGCTAGGCCTCGGGACCCGGCTGCAATATTTGTTTCTGTCGGTTGCGCTGTCGGTGGCCGTGGGCGAAGTGCTGAAATGGATCGTCGGCCGCGGCCGGCCGTTCGTCGGCGGCAAGGCCAATGCCTTCAACTTCCAGCATTTCAACGGCAGCGAAGCCTATGCGAGCCTGCCGTCGGGGCACGCCATCACGGCGTTTGCGCTGGCGTTCGCGGTGTCCGCGGTGTGGCCGCGGGCGCGGGTCATCATGCTGGTCTATGCGCTGGTGATCGCCGCGACCCGGCTGGTGCTGCTGGCCCATCACCCGAGCGACGTGGTGGCCGGCGCGCTGGTCGGCGTGATCGGCGCCATGGCCGTGCGCTACTGGTTCGCCGCCCGCCGCCTTGGTTTTGCCATTCATCGCGACGGTACCGTCGTGGCGCTCTCCGGGCGCCTCAAAAGGGTTGCGAGGAGCGCCTTCGCCCCATAAAAGCGGTCGCCCGACGGCCGGATCGGGCGGGTTCCGCGAACTCCAAACCAACTACGAGAGCCGATTTGCCTGCTTCCGACCAGACGACGGTCGCCGTTTCCATCGTCGTGCCCGTCCGCAACGAGGCGGACAACATCGCGCCGCTGATCGCCGAGATCGCGGCTGCGCTGGATGGTCGCTGGGCGTATGAGATCATCTATGTCAACGACGGCTCGACCGACGCCACCGGCGAACGGCTCGCCACGATCATGGCGCAGCGGTCCAACCTGCGGCAGCTTCGCCACGCCGCCTCCGCCGGCCAGTCGGCCGCGGTGCGCAGCGGCGTGCGGGCGGCGCGCGGCGCGATCGTGGCGACGCTCGACGGCGATGGCCAGAACAACCCGGCCTTCCTGCCAAACCTGATCTCCGCCATCGAGAGCGGAGGCGGCCGCGTCGGTCTCGCCGCGGGCCAGCGGGTCGGGCGCAAGGACACCGGCTTCAAGAAGCTGCAGTCGCGGATCGCCAATGCGGTGCGCGGCGTGATCCTGCGCGACGGCACCCGCGACACCGGTTGCGGGTTGAAGGCGTTTCCGCGCGAGGTGTTTCTGGCGATGCCGTATTTCGACGGCCTGCATCGCTTCCTGCCGGCGCTGGTCCGCCGCGAAGGTTTTGCAATTGCCTATGTCGACGTCGTCGATCGCCCGCGCCATTCCGGCGTCTCGAACTATGGATTCTTCGACCGGCTCTGGATCGGGATCATGGATCTCGCCGGTGTCTGGTGGCTGATCCGGCGCAAGAGGCCGACGCCTGTGGTCACCGAGGTGACCGGGGTCACTGAAGTGACCGATGTCACTGAGGTAACGGACCTCACTGCAGTGGCTGAAGGCGCCAAAGTGCCGGGCGTGACGAAGGTGAACTGATGCTGATCCAATACGGCCAGGCACTGAACGCCTATTTCTACGACGTGTTCATCGCCAAGTTCGATTTCTGGCTGGCGTTCGGGCTCGTCGCGCAGTTGCTGTTCACCGCGCGCTTCCTGGTGCAGTGGATCTCCAGCGAGCGCGCCGGCCAGAGCGTGGTGCCGATGGCGTTCTGGTTCTTCTCCATGGGCGGCGGCCTGATGACGCTGATCTATGGCCTCGCCAAGCGCGAGCCGGTCATCATCATCGGGCAGGGGCTCGCCACGCTGATCTACATCCGCAACATCATGCTGATCATCAAGAACCGCGGCGCGGCATCGAAGACGCTGGATCGTTAGAGCGTGTGCTCATAAACGTCGGCTTCCAGTCATAAGCGGAAGTTGCTCAGTTCGGTCGCCATCGGCGACTTATGACCCACAGCGCGCCTCAGGGCGGCCGGCCTCAATAACAAGCAAGCCAATTGTTCCCGCGCGGATTCAAGGCTAGTTTATCTCTTCGCTGCCCGAAAGCCGGAGGCGAACATGGCACGATTGGGAGCGGCTGTTCAGGCGTTAGTTGCACTGCCCATAATTCTCGTAGCTGCGGCGGGCGCGCAAGCGCAGACCACCGACAAGCCGCCGTTCTGGGCCTACACTTACAATCCGCCTGATTTCAAGCCGCCGTCCGATGACGGCCAACCTCGCCACGTTCCCGACAGCGCGGTGAGCTATACGGTTCCACAAACGCGCGATCGCTTCCTGGCACCGGATTGGCACCCGGGTGACCATCCGGCGATGCCGACGGTGGTGGCGAGCGGCCGCGCGCCTGACGTCTACGCCTGCGGCTTCTGCCATCGTGCCTCTGGAACGGGTGGTCCGGAGAACGCCGACATCGCCGGCCTGCCGGTGGCGTATTTTATTCAACAGATGCAAGACTACAGGAGCGGCAAACGCGCGACAGCACTACCCGACCGCATTCCGCAAGCATGGATGATCTCGCTCGCCAAGGCTGCGAACGACGATGAGATCAAGGCGGCGGCTGAATATTTTGCCGCCATCAAGCCGAAGAAGTTGGTTGATGTGGTGGAGACTGAGACCGTGCCGAAACCGACGGTCGCCGGCTGGTTCTTCGTCACTAAAGGCGATGAACGCGAGCCGATCGGCGTGCGCATCATCGAGACACCCGCGGACGTTGGCCGCTTCGTCAACCGCGACGCGCGCGTCCGCTTCACCGCCTACGTGCCGCCCGGTAGCGTCGCCGCCGGTCGTGGGCTGGCCGCGAAGCCGGAGATCGCCTGCGCCGGCTGCCATGGAGAGAAGCTGACCGGCACCGACGTCGTGCCGGGCATCGCCGGGCGCTCGCCGACCTACATCTTCCGCCAGCTCTACGAATACCGGCACGGCTTCCGCGCTGGGTCCGAGAGCAAGCCGATGATCGATGTGGTCAAAGCGCTCGACGAGGCGGACTTTTTGGCACTTGCCGCCTATCTCGCCACGCTCGAGCGGTGAAGCGGCCGACTGTCAACGGCAGAACCTCTGGGGTGCAATGACGGGACGTTCGCTTTGCCCTCGAAAAGTGGGAAGCAGGCGTGTCTGTTGTTGGCCCGCGGCCGACATGCAGCGCCGTCGGCTTCTACGTCAGCTTCCGCCGGCCAGAGCGTGGTGCCTATTGCGTTCTGGTTCTTCTCGATGGGCGGCGGCCTGATGACGCTGATCTACGGCCTCGCCAAGCGCGAGCCCGTCGTCATCATCGGGCAGGGCCTCGCCACGCTGATCTACATCCACAACATCATGCTGATCATCAAGAGCCGCGGCTCCGCATCGAAGACGCTGGATCGCTAGGGCGCGTGCGCATGAACGGGGGCTTCGAGTCATAGGCGGAAGTTGCCCAGTTGAGTCGCCATCAGCTTATGGCCCGTTGCAGACATCGCAGGGAGTCGGCATTCTCTTGCAATGATCAACAACCGGCTTGCCAATATACGCACATTGGCGATTTCTCTGGCCGCCTGTTGCATTCTTTGCACCAGCGCATTTGCCTGTCTGGGGCCAAGCTTCGAACGCGGCATCATATTCGAGCATGTCCCGACCGACATCGACGCGCCGGTTGTTATCGAGGCGACGATCTATGACGAGACGCAAATGGGCGACGCCCGTGGCAATCAGATGATCGTAATGAACGCGCGAGTTGATCGAATGATTAAGGGATCAATCGATGCCAAGTACCTGAGGATATTTGTCTACATGGGAGGCTGCACCCGCGCTGGCATCGGACAGGGAATCATTCTCGGAACGCTTCGAGACGATCCTGCGCGCGGGGTGATGTTGGAAGCGGTCGGGAGGGCAGACATGCGGGCGTGGTCCAAAGCGTTCGCGCAAAAGCAAGCGGCCATTTTTGGTACCGCAAAGTGCCTGAAAAACGAGTTTGGTGTCCGTGAGTGCCGCCTTGCCGGTACTGGCCCGGAGTGGACCAAACCCTAAATCGGATCTAGTCAGCTTGTGGCCTCAGTAATATCCGCTTTCGGGAGAGAAGCCGACCAAGGTCAAGACGGCCGTCGTGATCGGCTTTTGACCCAAAGTGGACATTCGAAGGAAACTCAGCTGTCGGTCTGGATAGCGATGACGACAAGTTCACTGTCGTCAATCGTCTGAGTCCGTCGCCAAACATTCTTTCGATTTGGAACAGGTTCAAACCCAGCGTACATGCTCGGGGCGGCCTTCTTTTGTAGCCCGGCCGGTAGTGCCTCGATCCAATCGCTAAAGCCTTGGTAGTTGCTGCGCCTCTTCTGAGCGATATAGCTAGAGTCTTTGTAGACCGCTACATAAGTGTAGAGTGGCATTGTGCCTCCCGCGATAAAGATCATCCAACCTCTCGCGAAACTAGATGCGCGGCAATGGTTTGCCTACCCAAAGTAGCGACAGGCTGGAGCGGTCATGCGATGTGGTGAATGTCCGGTAATGGCCCGAGGCCGACATGCAGCGCCGTCGGCTTCTACGTCAGCTTCGGAGACCAAAGCGGACGCGATACTTATGGGTACACGCCCTAGCCGAATCCGTCGCGGCCCGGGGACACCGAGGGAGGCGCGCAGCATGCTGAAATCAATCGATCCGCTGCTCAACGCGGATGTGCTTCACGCGTTGCGATCGATGGGGCATGGCGACGAGCTGGTGCTCTGCGACACCAATTTCCCGGCCGACACGGTGGCGCGGCAGACCGTGCTGGGCAAACTGCTGCGCATCGACAACGTGACCGCGCCGCGGGCCGCCCGCGCCATCCTGTCGGTGCTGCCGCTCGACACCTTTGTCGACACGCCGGTGACGACGATGGAGGTGGTCGGCCGGCCCCACGAAATCCCGCCCGTGCGGCGCGAGGTGCAGCACGAGATCGATGCCGCACAGGGGCGCGCATCGCCGATGGGCGCGATCGAACGGTTTGCCTTCTACGAGGCGGCGCGCAAGGCCTACTGCATCATCCAGACCGGCGAGCGCCGCTTCTATGGCAATTTCATCCTCAAGAAGGGTGTGATCCCGCCCGACGACGTGTGGCGCGGTCGCCCCTTACGGCCGGCCCGGCGACGGCGCGGCCGGCAGTGGGTCCACCTCCGCGTCGCGGCTGCGATCGGCCGCGGTCTCGCCGGTGGCATCCAGCACCGGATAGGCGACCGAGCAGATGTGCGAATGGATGCGGCGCAAATCGCGCAGCACGTCGAGATGCAGCGAGGTGGTCTCGATGGTCTCGGGGCGGCCTTCGCGCAGCCGTTCCAGATGGCGGTCGACGGCTGCGAGCTCGACCGCGCGCAACGCGGCTTTCTCGGTCAGCAGCTTGCGCGCCTCATTGGCGTCGCCGGACATGAACACGCCGAACGCAATGCGCAGCGAATCGATGGTTCGCTTGTGGAAGGCCGACAATTCCTCGGCGCCCTCGCTGGAGAATTGCAGCCGGCGCTTGATCTTCTTGGTCGCGAGCTCGCTCAAATTCTTGTCGATGATGTCGCCCATATGCTCGAGATTGATCGCAAAGGCGACGATCTCCATGGCGCGCTGGCCCTCGCGCTCGTCGAGGCTGCCGCGGGTCAGCTTGGTGACGTAGAGCTTGATCGCCTCGTTGAGGCTGTCGACGCTGTTGTCCATCTTCGAGACCTGGTCAACCAGGCCGCGATCGTTGGTCATCATCGCCGCCATCACCTTGCGCAGCATGGCTTCGACGTAATCGCCCATGTGCAGCACCTCGCGCGAGGCATCGGTCAGGGCGAGCGAGGGCGTCTCCAGTGCGGTTTCGTCGAGATAGCGCGGCCGTGACGGGTCGGTCTCCTGCACGCGCGCCGGCAGGAAGCGCGTGAGCAGGCGCGCCATGCCGTCGAGCACGCCGATGAACAGCACGGCGGTCGCGACATTGAACGCGATGTGGAATTGCGCGGTCGCCTTGGCGAGATCGGGCTGCCAGGCTTGGATGTGCTCGGTGATCGGGCGCAGGAACGGCGCGATCAAGAGGATGCCGACGAGGCGGTTGACGAGATTGCCGACCGGCAAGCGGTAGCTCGCCGGATTGTCGCGCCGCGCACCCTCGATCAGCGGATTGATCGCGCTGCCGAGATTGGCGCCGAGCACCAGCGCAAACGCGGCGTAGGGCGAGATGAACTGCGAATAGGCCAGCGACATCACCAGCAACACGCTGGCGACGCTGGAATGCACCAGCCAGGTGACGACGGCGCCGATCAGGATGCAGAGCACCGGATCGCCGGTGATCGCGTTCATGAAGACCCGCATCCCCGGCGCGTTCTCCGCGGGCGCCAGGGTGTCGAGCAGGATATGCAGCGCCAGCAGCATCAGGCCGAGGCCGATCGAGACGCGGCCGAGATCCTTCACCTTCGAGCGCGGCCCGCTGCGGAATGCGACGAGGCCGACCACGAACAGCACAGGCGCGACGGCCGCGACGTTGAACGACAGCACCTGCACGATCAGGGTGGTGCCGACATTGGCGCCCAGCATGATGGCGAGCGCCGGCACCAGGCTGACGAGCCCCTCGGCGGCGAACGAACTCGTGATCAGGGCCGTCGCGGTCGAGCTCTGGAGCAGGGCGGTCAGGCCGAGGCCGGCGGCAAATGCTGTGAAGCGGTTGGTCAGTCCCTTGGCGAGCAACAGCCGCAGATCGGGGCCGAAAGCGCGCAAAATCCCGCTGTGGACCATATGAAGGCCCCACAGCAGCAGCGCCACGCCACCCAGGAGATCAAGTAAGACCATGGTTCCCATGCTCGGCCGCGCCCCGGCAATTCGAGTCGAAAGATCAGGCTAACCCCAATCGGGAGGGGATCAACCCCTTTTGTTCCCGAGGGTTTCCGGCTCGTCCAAGCCAGCTTCGGGGCTCGCGGGGGGGCGGTCCAGGTCAACGAAGGCTGAACACAATCGCTAAACTGCACGCTGATCCGCTAGGCAGATTCCAATCTTTCCCCGCTATCACGGTTGGACGCGAAGGATTGTCCAGCAAGGGTTGGGGCAGAGAATGTTTGTGAATCGCCGCAAGAGCGAACGCCGTGCGTGCCGCAGCGTCGCCAAGATCCAGATGGGAACGGGCTCGCTGCCGCGTGACTGCATGATCACCGATATTTCCTCCGGCGGCGTCAAGGTGATCGCCGAATATCTGGAGATTCCGCCGGAATTCACCATCCTGTTCTCGACCGGCAGGCCGCGCCAGTGCCGCCTGGCCTGGCGAATCGGGCACGAATTCGGCGCCCAGTTCGTCGACTGATCCCGATTTCGGTGCAGCTTTTGGCGCGGCCTGGCCGCGCCCCGACCGTACCTTGGGCCGTGTCGGCCATTGGTATGACGGGGGCATGATACCGGGCTTAACCCGGCATTAGGGTTAAGCTGTGAGCATCCGGGAACCTTCGCCGTTCCCGAGTCCCGTTGATGCCCGAGAAATCATTCCGACCAAAAGGCCGCGCGCGCCGTTTCGCAGGCACGATGTCTGCCGCGATCCTGCTGATCGGGCTGTCCGCCTGCCAGACCTCGGGGCCGTCCGACATCACTGGGTCATTGGGCGACATGGCGGAGCCGAGCCCGGCGCCCAGCGACGTCAGGCGTGACATCGAAGCCTATCATGAGCGCGTCCGCGCCAATCCCAAGGACGTCGACGCCACGCTGAAATATTCCCGGGCGCTGCGCGCCACCGGGCAGCGGGCCCAGGCGGTCGCCGTGCTCGAGCAGGCGGTGCTGGCCCAGCCCGGCAACAAGCCGCTGCTGGCGGGCTATGGCCGGGCGCTCGCCGACAACGGCAATTTCCAGCAGGCGTTCGAGGTGCTCGGGCGCGCCCACAGCCCGGAAGATCCGGACTGGCGAATCCTGTCCGCGCAGGGCGCCGTGCTCGACCAGCTCGACCGCCATGACGAGGCCCGCCAGTATTATTCCAGCGCTCTGAAGATCACGCCCGACGATCCGTCGGTGCTGTCCAATCTCGGCCTGTCCTACCTGCTCTCGAAAGACCTGCCGAAGGCGGAGGAGACCCTGCGCAAGGCCCGCGAGCGTGCGCCCGGCGACATGCGGGTGCGGACCAATCTCGCCGTCGTGGTCGGCCTGCAGGGCCGCCAGTCCGACGCCGAGACCATCATGAAGGCCGATCTGGCGCCGGAGCAGGGCACCGCCAACGTCGCCGCGCTGAAGCGGCTGTTGGCGCGCAAGGAAGCCAGCCGCGCCGACACCGACAAGATTCCGGTCGCGACCAGCCGCCGCGACTAGCTCCATCAAGCCATCATCAGGTGATTAGCCGGCAGCCCGGCGCCCCTGCAGCCGCTTGAGGATCGGCGACAGCAGCGACTCGCGTTCCTCGGCGAGATCGGGGCGGCCGGTCAGGCGCTGTGCGATCTGCAGGAAGGTTTTTGTGGTGCGGTGGCGTGCAGAAACTTCCGCGATCATCTGGCCGTTGTTGGCGGCCTCGCCGAACAGGCGGCAGTCGAACGGGATCGCCGCGATCGGCTGGCTCTCGATCGACTTGGCGAATTCCTTGACCTCGATCTCGGGCCGCTTCGGCATGCCGACCTGGTTCAGGCAGTAGAGCGGCGGGCGGTCATTGGGGCGCGCCGACTTCAGCAGATTGAGCATGTTCTTGGTGTTGCGCATGTTGGCGAGGTCGGGCTCGGCGACGATCAGGATGTCGTCGGCGCCGACCAGCACGCGCTTGGTCCAGGCGGTCCATTGATGCGGCACGTCGAGCACGATGCAGGACGTCGTCATGCGCATCGTGTCGAAGATGGCGTCGAACGCATCGGCGCCGAAATCGTAGACCTGGTCGAGCGTGGCCGGCGCCGCCAGCAGGCTCAGATGGTCGCTGCACTTGGCGAGCAGGCGGTCCATGAAGGCGGTGTCAGGACGCTCGGGCGCGAACACCGCGTTGGCGATGCCCTGCACCGGATCCTGGTTGTAGTCGAGGCCGGCGGTGCCGAACGCGAGGTCGAGATCGATGACGACCGAATCGAGGCCGAGATCGCGCGCGATGGTCCAGGCGACGTTGTGGGCGATGGTCGAGGCGCCGACGCCGCCCTTGGCGCCCGCGACCGCGATCAGGCGGCCGACCGAGACCGCTTCCGAGGCCGAGAACAGGCTGCAGATCGAGCGCACGATGTCGAGCACCTTGACCGGCCCGACCACGTAGTCGTTGACGCCGCGCCGCACCAGCTCGCGATAGGGCGCCATCTCGCCGGGAGTGCCGAGCACGACGACGCGGGTGCCGGGATCGCAGACGGTGGCGAGCTCGTCGAGGCCGGCGAGGAAATCCTTGTCGGGCTCGGTCTCCAGCACGATGACGTTGGGCGTCGGCGCCTTGTGATAGGTGTCGATCGCAGCCACGATTCCGCCCATGTGGACGGAGAGGTGGGCCTTGGCCAGCCGGCGGTCCTCGGCGGCGGCGCGCGCCGTCGTCGCGGTCGCGACGCTGGCGCAGAACGCCTGCACGGAAATCCGCGGCGCCGGCGCGATGTAATCGTCGGCGTGCGATGGCTCGTCTTGCTGTGGAGCAGTCATTTCGCGGCGTCGCTCAGCTTGGCTTTTTCAACTTCGGAATAGGTGGTCGCGGTCGACTCACCCCTGCGGTATCTGTCAAACGCGATCGTGCGGCGCGGCGTGTAGGCGGCGGTCTCGCTGCGCGGCTGCTCGAGGTCGGACGGATTGGCGACCATCGCCGCCAGATTGCGCTGCGAGGCGCAGCCGAAATTGTCGAACTGCTTGTTCTCGTTGTAGTTCGGATTGTAGATATTCGGCCCGAGGTCGGCGGGCCAGACCCCGCAGGGGCCGGCGACCGCGGCCATCTTCGGATAGCTGAGGCGGATGGTGGCGAGCGCGCGCGGATCGTCGACATTGTAGGCGCGCCTGGTGATGGCGTGGCCGGGCACGCCCATCGACGCGAGCAGGCCGCGGATCTCCTGATACACCGCCTGCGCGGAGCGCGAGTTCGGGGTATCGACCGGCACGTCGACCGCGATCGCGCCGGTGCCTTCGCGGCGCCAGTTGCGCGCCAGCCCCATCACGTCGTCGCGCTGGGTCTCGGTCAGGTTGCCGCGGCCACGGCCGACGAACACCACGATCGACTGCTCGCCTTCGGTGACCGCGATCGGATGGCGCTGCCGGTAGTCGTCCGGGACGCTTCCGGTCACGCCGTCGCCGGTCAGATTGCAGCCGCCGAGCGCGACCCCCGCAACGAGGAGGGCGCCGAACATCGGCAGTGTTTTGGTGCGGCCGGCTGTTGTGTTGCGTGTCATCGTTCGATCCCCCAACCCCTGATGCCCCGCGTCAGTCGATGATGAAGCCGAAATTGGCCGGCGTGGCGCCGACCGGCTCGGCCCGGGCGGCGATGCCGTAGATCCGGTTGATGCGCCCGAGCAGCGCCGACTGGGCGTCGGAGGCCGGGGCAAATCCGTCATCCGGACGCGACAGCTCCTTCTGGGCGACGGCGCGCACCACATAGGGCGTCACGATGACCATCAGCTCGGTCTCGTTGTTGACGAAGTCCTGGCTCCGGAACAGCTGGCCGAGAACCGGGATCTGATCGACGCCGGGCATGCCGTTGATGGCCTGCTTGGTCTGCTGCTGGATCAATCCGGCCATGGCGATCGAGCCGCCGGAGGGGATCTCCAGCGTGGTGTCGGCGCGGCGGGTCTTGATCGAGGGAATCGTCGTTCCGTTCTGGCCGCCGGTCAGCGAGTTCTCGGTCGAGACCTCGGAGACCTCGGTCATCACCTTCAGGCTGATCCGCCCCTCCGACAGCACCACCGGCGTGAAGTTGAGCGAGATGCCGAACTTCTTGAAGCTGACGGTCTGAACGCAGTTTCCGATCGTGCCCGAGGTCGTGGTCTGACAGGTCACGCCGGTCGGAATCGGAAACTCGCCGCCCGAAATGAAGGTTGCCGATTCACCCGAGATGGCGGTCAGGTTGGGCTCCGCCAGCGTGCGCACCACGCCGGCGCTCTCCATCGCGCGCAACGTTGCGGTCACCGACGCCTGGCCCAGCTTGTTGAGAGCCGCGCCGGTCAGCTGGTTGCCGGGGACGAGTGCGGCGCTGTTCGCGGTGAACGGGTTGCTGTTGTTGAAAGCCACCGCCGCGGTGCCGAAGTTCATGCTGGCGCTGAGATCGACGCCGAGCTGCTTGATGACGTCGCGGCGCACCTCGGCGACGGTGACCTTCAGCATCACCTGGTCGCGGCCGCGCACCACGATCGAGTTGACGACCTTGTCGGCGGCGCCGACCAGCTTGGCCGCGATGTCGCCGGCCTGCTGCGCCTCGACCGGGCTCGCCACCGTGCCGGTCAGCACCACGCTGTCGCCGACGCCCTCGATATTGACGCCCGGCAGCATCTGCTTGAGCGCGGCGCGCATGCCGTTGAGATCGCGCTTGATCGCGATGTCGTAGGAGGCGACCTGCTGGCCGTCGGCATCGAAGAACACCACGTTGGTCTGGCCGACCGCCGCGCCGATGATATAGGCGCGCTGCGCCGAGCGGATCACCGCGTTGGCGATCTTGGGATCGGCGACCAGCACGTCCTTGGCTTCGCGCGGCAGGTCGACCACCATCGACTTGCCGACGCCGAGCGAGAGGAAGCGCGTCTTGGCGGCGATGCTGCCGGTCGTCGAGAAGTCTACTTTCCCTCCGGCTTCACCACTCCTGTCGGAATCGGCCGCAACCGCCGGTGCAAGGAGAGGGGCCAGCAGCAGCGCGGCGACCGCCGAGAACGACAGCGAGCGGGCCAGTGCGGTCCGCAGCGTGAATTGTTTTGCAGGCGATGTCATTGTCGAAGCCCCCATCACTTCTGTGTCGTCGGAGCACTGGGCACGCCGTAGCGAACCACCCTGATGCTCTCGCCCCGTTTCGAGGCGTGGTCGTCGGCCGAGGTCTCGTCGGTCTTCTCGTTGACGTCGGCGATGCTGCGCAGCGCGAGCGTCAGGACACCGGTTTGCCGCGCCCGCGCCAGCGTCTCGGTCTGCTCGGGCTTCAGCTCGAGGGTGACGGTGCGGCCGACCAGCGAGTTGCTGCCGTCCTTCTCCTTCGGCGCCTGGTCGATCGCCAGCACGCGGACGTTGGACAGCAGGACCTCGGTGGAGACGACGTCGGCGCCGTTCTTGTCGGGATTCTTGTCGCGCTTGGAGAGGATCACGTCGACGCGGTCGCCCGGCAGGATGAAGCCGCCGGCGCCGGTCTCCGGCGAGATTTCGGTCGAGATCGCGCGCATGCCGGAAGGCAGGATCGCGGCCATGAAGCCGCTGCCGTCGGCCTTGACCAGCTTCTGCTCGCGGATCGGCTCGCCGCCGATGAAGGGGGAGCGTGCGATCGAGCCGATCACGTCCTTCATCGCGTCGGGATTGGTATCCTGGCGCAGGAAGGCGCTGCTGGCGGTCTCGGCCGGCCAGCGCTGCCATTGCACGTCTTCCGGCTTGATCGGCTGGCCGAGGCCGATGTCGGCTTTCGCCACCAGCACCTCGACGGTCGGCAACTGCACGACCGGCGCGGGCGGCGGCTCCGGCTTCTGCTGGCTTACGCTCGCGAGATAGGTGGCCGCGAGGCCTGCGACGCCGGCGATGGCGAGGACCACGATGCGTGCCGTCTTCATGTGCTTGACTGAATGCCCTTGCAGCAGGCGGTCACACAACCTTGCGGTGCTGACAGCCCTTCCCGGGAGCATGACTACGGCGGCAAAAGTATAAGGGAACTTGATGGCCGGGCCGGCCGATTAAGGGATTGGTGGGGATGGTGAACGGCTGGTTATCGATGCGGTCAAATCCCCGCAAAATTCCGGATATCGCGCGCGTGTGCGAGGCGCGTCGTTGATCACGATGCGCGATGTCGCGGCACGGCGGCCGTGGTTAATGCAGCGGTAATGCGCGGCTTGCGCGTGCGCGGATCAGACCGCGGCTTGCAGCGCCGCAAAGCCGCGATCGAGATCGGCCTTGAGGTCGTCGACATTCTCGAGCCCGATATGCAGCCGCAGCGTCGGCCCGCCCGGCGCCCATTTGGTCGCGGTGCGATATTCGCTGCAGTCGAACGGGATCGCGAGGCTCTCGAAGCCGCCCCAGGAAAACCCCATGCCGAACAGTTTGAGCGTGTTCAGCATGGTGTCGACGGCCTTCTCCGGCACCGGCTTCAGCACGATGCTGAACAGGCCGGAGGCGCCCGTAAAATCGCGCTTCCAGATCGCGTGTCCCGGATCGGTCTCCAGGGCAGGGTGCAGCACCCGCGCGACCTCCGGCCGGCCTGCGAGCCAGCGCGCGATCTCGAGCCCGGAGCGATGGTGCTGCGCGAGCCGCACCGACAGCGTGCGCACGCCGCGCAGCGCGAGATAGACGTCATCGGGTCCGGCGCAGACGCCGAGCAGGCGGATCGCCTCCGTAACCAGCGGCCAGGCCTTGGCATTCGCCGAGATGGTGCCGAACATGATGTCGGAATGGCCGCCGATATATTTGGTGCCGGCCTGCATGCTGATGTCGACGCCCTGCTCGAGCGAGCGGTGATACAGCGGCGTCGCCCAGGTGTTGTCGTCGATGACGAGGGCGCCGTGGGCGTGGGCCACATCGGCGATCGCGCGGAGGTCAGGCATCTCGAAGGATTGCGAGCCCGGCGCCTCGACCAGCACCGCGCGGGTGTTGGGCTTGAGCAGCGCCGCGATGCCGGCGCCGATCAACGGATCGAAATAGCTGGTCTCGATGCCGAGCCGCTTCAGCATGCCCTCGCAGAAATTGCGGGTCGGCCGGTAGGCGTTGTCGCAGACCAGGAGATGATCGCCGGCCTTCAGTACCGCGAGCAGCGTGGTGGAAATGGCCGACAGTCCCGACGGGGCGAGGCCGACGCCGGCGCATTGCGGGCCCTCCAGCGCCATCAGCACGTCCTGCAGCGCCCGTGTGGTGGGGGTGCCGTGGCGGCCATAGGTGAATTCGGCGCGATGGGCGTGCAGGTCCTCCGCGGTCGGATAGAGCACGGTGGAGCCGTGGAAGACCGGCGGATTGACAAAGCCCTTTTGGGCCTTGGTGTCACGGCCGGCCGTAACCAGGCGTGTTGCGGAATGTTGCGGAGAGGCGGGTGTGGAGCCGTCGGATGAGGTCATGGGGCGCAGCCATTAGACTTTAGACTTTTTGCCGCAGCCGTAACCCGCCGGGACGACGGGTTACGCCGGGATTGCTACTAACAAGAGGTAGAAGACGTGCGTCAACCCCTTGACCCGGCTCGTCAGTCGCTATGTGATGCGCCGCAACTACCAGTCGCCGCACGTTGAGGGGCCTGCCGCGACCTACGATCCTTTGCCTGACCGGATAGCACGTCAAGACTACCGGGTCAGATCGGCGTTATTGCTGCAGGGGATCATCGGGGTGGCCCGTGAACGCGAGGCGATCACTAGCAAACGTCCAACGGACGACCCCTGAAAGGCCCCCGCCCATGAAACGCGTATCCCTGGCTCTCACCCTTGCCGCAGCCGCCGCCCTTTCGGTCCAGGCCGCCTCGGCGCAAACCCTCAAGACAGTCAAGGACCGGGGTCAGCTGTCCTGCGGCGTCAGCGGCGGCCTGCCGGGCTTCTCGTCGCCCGACGACAAGGGGAACTGGACCGGCATCGACGTCGACGTCTGCCGCGCGATCGCGGCCGCGATCTTCGACGATCCGACCAAGGTCAAGTTCGTGCCGCTGTCGGCCAAGGACCGCTTCACGGCGCTGCAGTCCGGCGAGATCGACGTGCTGTCGCGCAACACCACCTGGACGCTGTCGCGCGACACCTCGCTCGGCGCCAACTTCACCGGCGTGACCTATTACGACGGGCAGGGTTTTCTGGTGAAGAAGTCGCTCAAGGTCAATTCGGCGCTGGAACTGAACAGCGCCTCGGTCTGCGTGCAGACCGGCACCACCACCGAGCAGAACCTCGCCGACTACTTCAAGGGCAACAATATGAAGTATGAGGTGATCGCGTTCGCCGGCGCCGACGAGACCGTGAAGGCCTACGAGACCGGCCGCTGCGACGTGTTTACCTCCGACGTCTCCCAGCTCTATGCCCAGCGGCTCAAGCTCGCCAATCCCGCCGACCACGTCGTGCTGCCCGAGGTGATCTCCAAGGAGCCGCTCGGCCCGATGGTCCGCCACGGCGACGACCAGTGGTTCGACATCGTGAAGTGGACGCTGTTCGCTCAGCTCAATGCCGAGGAACTCGGCGTCACCCAGAAGAACGTCGACGAGATGGCCAAGTCGGACAAGCCCGACCTGAAGCGCGCCTTCGGCACCGACGGCAATCTCGGCGAGCAGCTCGGCCTGACCAAGGACTGGTTCTCCCGGATTATCAAGGCGGTCGGCAATTACGGCGAGATGTACGATCGCAATGTCGGCGCCGGCTCGAAGCTGCAGATCGCGCGCGGGCTCAACAACCTCTGGAGCAAGGGCGGCATCCAGTACGCGCCACCGATCCGCTGATCTGGTAACAGGGCGGCTGCGGCGATGACGACCGAGCCCCGAAAACCACCGCCGCAATTCATCTTCCGCCTGAAGCGCGCGCTCGGCGGCAAGTCCGGCTGGACCGGACTTGCCGTGCAGATCGTGTTCGCGGCGGTGCTGGCGTGGGTGGCCTACGAGATCGTGGCCAACGCCCGCGCCAATCTGGAGACGCAGCGCATCGCCTCCGGCTTCGGCTTTCTGAAGAACACTGCTGGCTTCGACGTCAGCCTGAACCTGGTCCCGTATACGGGATCGGACACCTATACGCGGGTGTTCCTGGTCGGCCTGCTCAATACCCTCCTGGTGGCGGTGATCGGCATCATCTTCGCCACCATCATCGGCTTCATCATCGCGCTGTGCCGGCTGTCGCCGAACTGGCTGCTGGCGCGGATCGGCGAGATCTATGTCGAGCTGGTGCGCAATCTGCCGCTGCTGTTCCAGCTCTTGTTCTGGTATCTCGCGGTGCTGGCGGCGCTGCCGGGGCCGCGGCAGAGCATCTCGCTGTTCGGCACCGTCTTCCTGTCCAACCGCGGCCTCGTGATCCCGCGGCCGATCGGCGAGGTCGGGCTCGACCCGTTCCTGATCGCGATCGCGATCGGCGTCGTCGGCGCGCTGGCCTTGCGCAGCTACGCGCGGCGGGCCCTGTTCCAGCGCGGCCAGGCGATGCGGATCTGGCCCACTGTGCTCGGCCTCCTGTTCGGCCTGCCGCTGGCGACGATGCTGATCTTCGGACTGCCGCTGACCTTCGAGATGCCGCAGCTCAAGGGCTTTAACTTTGCCGGTGGGGCGCGCGTCATCCCCGAACTGGTTGCGCTGCTGGTCGCGCTGTCGACCTATACGGCGGCGTTCATCGCCGAGATCGTCCGCGCCGGCATCCTGTCGGTGCACAAGGGACAGATGGAGGCCGGCTCCTCGCTCGGCCTGTCGCGCGGCGCCACTTTGCGGCTGATCGTGGTGCCGCAGGCGATGCGCGTGATCGTGCCGCCGCTGACCAACCAGTATCTCAATCTGACCAAGAACTCGTCGCTGGCGGTCGCGATCGGCTATCCTGACCTGGTCTCGGTGTTCGCCGGCACGACGCTGAGCCAGACCGGCCAGGCGATCGAGATCATCGCCATCACCATGGGCGTCTATCTGTTGATCTCGCTGGTCACCAGCGCGGTCATGAGCGTCTATGGCTGGCGCATCAACCGGAGCCTGGGGGCAGGGGCATGACCGACGTCACTGCGTCATCCTTCGTCCGGCAGGACCTCGTCCCGGAACGTCCGGCGCCGGTGAAAACCACCGGCTTCATCGGCTTCGTGCGCACGCGGCTGCTCAATTCGCCGACCAACATCCTGCTCACCATCCTGGCGCTGCTGCTGCTCTGGTACACCATCATTCCGGCGCTGAAATTCCTGTTGGTCGATGCGGTCTGGAGCGGCAAGGACCGCAATGCCTGCCTTGCCGAAAATACCGGGCATCAGGTCGGTGCCTGCTGGCCCTATATCCAGGCCAAGCTGACCCAGCTGATCTACGGCTTCTATCCGGAAGCCGAGCGCTGGCGGGTCAATTTGACCTTCATCCTCGCGGTCGTGCTGCTGGCACCGCTGCTGATTCCGCGCCTGCCGGCGAAGGGCCTCAATGCGAGCCTGTTCTTCTTCGCCTTTCCGGTGGTCGCGTTCTTCCTGCTGCGCGGCGGCGGCCTGACCGGTTTTGGCGTCAGCTGGGTCGCAAGCCTCTCGCAGCTGTTCGGCGACAGCATCGTCAATGCCGGGCAGGTGCTGGTCAATCTCAGCCAGAACTCGGCGATCGGCCCGGTGCTGTGGGGAATCGGCAAGCTGATCGTGCTGATCGGCAGCGCGGTCGGCTGGCTTATCTTCCCGCTGACCTGGCTGCGCGATCAGCTGCAGATGTCGGGCCAACCGCTGTGGTACGACTTCCTGCTCACCGCAGTGATCGTCTCGCTGATCCTGTTCTTCCTCGGCGGCGGCATGCGGACCGGGCAGCGCGCGCTGCTCGCGAGCTTCGTGACCTTTGCTGGCATCGCCGTCGTGATCAAGCTGATGGGGCTCGACCGCGGCGGGTTCGCGGTCGTCGACACCAGGCTGTGGGGCGGCCTCCTGGTGACGCTCGTCGTCTCCGTCACCGGCATCGTCACCTCGATGCCGATCGGCATTGCGCTGGCGCTCGGCCGCCGCTCGACCATCCCGCTGATCCGGATCTTCTCGATCGCCTTCATCGAGTTCTGGCGCGGCGTGCCGCTGATCACCGTACTGTTCTTCGCGACCTACATGCTGCCGCTGTTCCTGCCGGGCAATTTCAACGTCGACGGCCTGGTCCGCGCGCTGATCGGCATCGCGCTGTTCGCCGGCGCCTACCAGGCCGAGGTGGTGCGCGGCGGCCTCGCCGCGATTCCGCGCGGTCAGGGCGAGGCGGCGAGCGCGCTCGGCCTGTCTTGGTGGAAGACGACGTCGCTGATCGTGATGCCGCAGGCGCTGCGCCATGTCATTCCCGGCCTCGTCAACAGCTTCATCGCGCTGTTCAAGGACACCTCGCTGGTCTCGATCGTCGCGCTGTTCGACCTGCTCGGCTCGCTGCACGCGACGTTCTCTGACCCGACCTGGTCGACGCCGACCACGGCCTTCACCGGCTTCGCGTTTGCCGGGATGATCTACTTCGTGTTCTGCTTTGGCATGTCGCGCTACTCGCTGTTCGTCGAAAACCGGCTCAACGCCCACCGTCGCAACTGAACAAGGTCACCATGTCCACCGATCCGATCGTCAACATCTCCACGCTCAACAAATGGTACGGCGACTTCCATGTGTTGCGCGACATCAACCTCGAAGTCGGCCGAGGCGAGCGCATCGTGATCTGCGGCCCGTCGGGCTCTGGCAAGTCGACGCTGATCCGCTGCATCAATGCGCTGGAGGAATTCCAGGAGGGCGAGATCGTGGTCGACGGCATCGAGCTCGGCCCGAACCTGCGCCGGGTCGACGAGGTCCGCCGCGAGGTCGGCATGGTGTTCCAGAGCTTCAACCTGTTCCCGCATCTCACCGTGCTCGACAATTGCACGCTGGCGCCGATCTGGGTGCGCAACATCCCGAAGAAGGATGCCGAGGCGACCGCGATGAAGTTTCTGGAGCGGGTCAAGATCCCGCACCAGGCCAACAAGTTTCCCGGCCAGATGTCGGGCGGTCAGCAGCAGCGCGTCGCGATCGCGCGCGCGCTGACCATGAACCCGAAGGTGATGCTGTTCGACGAGCCGACCTCGGCGCTCGACCCGGAAATGGTCAAGGAGGTGCTCGATACCATGGTCGATCTCGCCCGCGAAGGCATGACCATGCTGGTGGTGACCCACGAAATGGGCTTTGCCCGCGAGGTCGCCAACCGCGTCGTGTTCATGGACGCCGGCCAGATCATCGAGTCGAACACGCCGCAGGAATTCTTCGCCAACCCGCAGCACGCGCGGACGAAACTGTTCTTGGGTCAGATTTTGCGGTGAGGGCGGGAGCGGCGAATAGCGAATAGAGATTTTCCGCTGTTCGCTACTCACCATTCGCTACTCGCTACTTACACGAACGGCAGCTGAATCTTGCTGCGCTTCTCCAGCCATTCCGGCGCCGGCAGGTTCTTCGCGCGCATGAACTCCGGATTGAACAGCTTTGACAGATAGCGGCTGCCGGAATCGGCGAGGATCGTGACGATGGTCTTGCCGGGGCCGAGTTGCTTGGCGAGCTGGATCGCACCGGCGATGTTGACGCCGGTCGAGCCGCCGAGGCACAGGCCCTCGTGCTCGAGCAGTTCATAGATCACGGTCACGGCTTCCTCGTCGGAGACCAGGAAGGCGGTGTCGACCTTCGCGGTCTCGACGACCGGCGTGACGCGGCCGAGCCCGATGCCTTCGGTGATCGAGTCGCCCGGGGTCGACTTGGCCTGACCGTTCTTGAACAATTCGTACATCGCAAAGCCGTGCGGGTCGGCGCAGGCGGTGACGATGTCCTTGTTCTTCTCCTTCAGATAGCGGCTGGCGCCGGCGAGCGTGCCGCCGGTGCCGACCGAGCAGATGAAGCCGTCGATCTTGCCGCCGGTCTGCTGCCAGATCTCCGGCCCGGTCGATTCGTAATGCGCCTTGGCATTGTCGAGGTTGTTCCACTGGTCGGCGAACAGCACGCCGTTCGGTTCGGTCTTGCGCAACTGGTCGGCGAGCCGACGCCCGACGTGCTGGTAGTTGTTCGGATTGGAGTACGGCAGCTGCGGCGACTCGATCAGTTCGGCGCCGCACAGCCGCAGAAAGTCCTTCTTCTCTTTGCTCTGGGTGTCCGGGATGACGATGATCGTGCGATAGCCACGCGCGCTCGCCACCACCGCCAGCCCGATGCCGGTATTGCCCGCGGTCGATTCGACCACGAGGCCGCCCGGTTTGAGATCACCCCGCTTCTCGGCTTCCAGGATCATCCACTTGCCGGCGCGGTCCTTGACCGACTGGCCCGGGTTCATGAACTCGGCCTTGCCGAGGATGGTGCAGCCGGTCAGTTCGGAGGCGCGCTTCAGCTTGATCAGCGGCGTATTGCCGATCGCTTCGATGACGTCTGTGTTGAATGCCATGTTGGGGAATTTCTTTGTCTGACGGTGTCTTACCCGAGCGAACCTAGTGCGCCGATCGAAAAAGGAAAGGGCTTTTGCACCGCGGCAAGAGGGCGGAGAACACGGTTCTTCCGGCCAGGCGACCGGCTGGCAGAATCTTCCTGCGGATCAACGTTTCGCGCGAAGTTTGCGCGAGGCCACCGACGATCGATTTCACGGACGCTGTGCGATCGCCGGCGGCAGCCGCGTTGTGGGCGCAATGATGGTGCCGGCCACGGCCAGCCACGCGGCAAGCTGCGGATTCGGCGCAACAGGAGGGAGAAATCCCCATGAAATCTTGGTAAGAATCGCGACCGACCGCGCGCCTGCCGATTGCGCGAAAAGGCCGTAAAAAATAGGGCGAAATCGACCTTTCAGCGCGCTCGAAATCGCGGTGGATGCGACCTTGGACGCCCCCGACAGGACTGTCCGCCCCCTTGCACCAGGGGTAGTATGGGCCAGGCCGGTTCCATTGAAAGCATCACTCCGTGAACGACCCCCAGACCATCCCCGAACGCGTCATTGGGACGCCGCGGGTGGACTCTGTGCTCGGCGGAGAACGGGTGTGACCCAGCCAGTGCCCGCGACGGTACCCGGAGGCCCCCTTGGCCTCATCGTCCGTGTGCGACGGCTCGCGGGCCGATCGTTTGTCGCGCTCGGTCTCCTCGCCAGTTCCGCCGGCTGCATCCTGACCCAGGACATTCCCGATCCGGCGCTCGATATCCCGCAGGGCTACAAGGCCGCGCGTCCCGGCAAGCCGGGGGATGCGGTGCCGACGCTCGACTGGTGGCGGGGCTTTCGCTCGGCGGAGCTGACGCAGCTGATGGAGGAGGCGCAGACCGTCAACCTCGATATCGCCGCAGCCGTGGCGCGGTTTCGCCAGGCCGACGCGCTGGCGCGGCAGGCCGGCGCTGCGCTGCTGCCGGCCGTCAATCTCAACGGATCGGAAAGCTATTCGCGCACCTCGGGCTCGAGCGCCAGCGGCCTCTCGATCGGCGGCCGCGAAGTCGTGAACTACAACGCGTCGCTGAGCGCGAGCTATCAGCTCGACTTCTGGGGCCAGAACCGCGACGCGCTGCAGGCGGCGGAGGAGACCGCGGTCGCCAACCGGTTCGACCGCGAGGTGGTGGCGCTGACCACGCTGTCGAGCGTTGCCAACGCCTATTTCACCGTGCTCGCCAGCCAGGACCGGCTGCGCACCGCCCAGCGCAACATCGCCAGCGCCGAGCGCATCCTCAACGCCATCAAGGACCGCTTCAAGGCCGGCACCGGCACCGATCTCGACGTCGCGCAGCAGGAGAGCGTGGTCGCCAACCAGCGCGCGCTGGTGCCGCCACTGCGCCAGACCCTCGAGCAGAACATCAACGCGCTCGCGGTCTTGGTGTCGCGGCCGCCGGAAAGCGTGCGGATCGCCGGCGGCACGCTCAATTCGGTCGGCATCCCCCGCGTCACGCCGGGCCTGCCGTCGGAATTGCTGACCCAGCGCCCCGATATCCGCAGACAGGAGGCGCAGCTCGCCTCCGCCACCGCCAATGTCGGCAGCGCGCGGGCGCAGTTCTTTCCGAGCATCCAGCTGACCGGGCAGGGCGGCTACCAGAGCCAGGCGCTGGTCTCGCTGTTCCAGCCGCACGCGGCGTTCTTCAGTCTGGTCGGCAGCGCGACCCAGCCGATCTTCGACGGCGGCAGGATTCTCGGCAATTTCGAAAACGCGAAGGCAAAGCAGGACGAGCTGCTGCAGACCTACCGCAAGACCGTGGTCCAGGCCTTCACCGACGTCGACAATGCGCTGGTCGCGATTCGCGAGACCACGCGAAAGCTGCAATTGCAGCGTGACGTGCTGTCGGCCTCGCGGCGCGCCTTTCAGCTCGCCGAGCAGCAGCTCAAGGCCGGCACCGCCGATATCGTAACTGTGCTAAACACCCAGCTGACTCTGTTCCAGGCTGAAGATGCGTATTCCCAGGCCCAACTGGCGCGGCTGCTGGCGATCGTGAGCCTGTATCAGGCACTGGGGGGCGGCTGGGAACCGAAGATGGAAAGACCGGTCGATGCTCTTTAAGCCCGACGCCAACGACAAGGACGCCGACAAACGGACCGCGCCGCCCAAGCGCAGCGTGCTCTCGCGCGTTCTCGGGCGCCTGGTGTCGCTCCTCATCACGCTGGTGATCCTCGGCGGTCTCGGTTATCTCGGCTGGCTCGCGTACCAGCCCAAGCAGGGCGGCGGTGGCGGCCGCGGCGCGTTCGGGCGGCCCGACCTGCCGGTACCGGTGCTGGCCGCAACGCCGCGCGTGCAGGACGTCCCGGTCTATCTCGACGGCGTCGGCTCGGTGAAGGCGCTGAACACGGTCACGGTACGCTCGCAGGTCGACGGCAAGCTGATCAAGGTCAATTTCGTCGAGGGTCAGGACGTCAAGAAGGACGATGTGCTCGGCGAGATCGATCCCGCGATTTACCAGGCGCAATACGACCAGGCGGTGGCCAAGAAGGCGCAGGACGTCGCGCTGCTCGCCAACCAGAAGCTCGATCTCGCGCGCTATGAACAGCTCGCTGCCACCAATGCCGGCTCCAAGCAGCAGGCCGACACCCAGCGCGCGCTGGTGGCGCAGCAGGAGGCACTGATCAAGGCCGACCAGGCTGCGATCGACAATTCGGCGGCGACGCTGAGCTACACCAAAATCGTGGCGCCGATGTCCGGCCGTGCCGGCCTGCGCCAGGTGGACCAGGGCAACATCATCCACGCGGCGGACGCGACCGGGCTCGTGATCCTGACCCAGCTGCAGCCGATCGCGGTCTGGTTCAGCCTGCCGCAGCAGCAGATCATGCGGGTCAATGCGGCGGCGGCGAAGGGCCAGCTTGCGGTCGACGTGTTCGGCAATGACGGCGTCACCGTGATCGACACCGGCAAGCTGACCGGCATCGACAATCAGGTCGATCCGACCACCGGCACGCTGAAGCTGAAGGCCGAATTCCCCAACGCCAATTACCAGCTCTGGCCCGGCCAGTTCGTCAATGTCCGCCTCAAGGTCGAGACGCTGTCGCAGGCGATCGTGGTGCCGACCTCGGCGGTGCAGCGCGGGCCGGCCGGCACCTTCAGCTATGTGATCGGCGAGGGCGACGTCGTCACCGCGAGGCCCGTCACGGTGACGCAGCAGAACGAGCATGACGCCGTCATCGCCAGCGGCCTCACCACATCCGACCGCGTCGTGACCACGGGCTTTGCCAATCTCGCCGACGGCGCGAAGGTCGTGATCGGCAAGGATGACGGCCCGCCGGCCGCCGATCTTGCGCCGCGCAAGCGCAGCCGCAATCCCGATGGCAAGGGCGGTGGCCAAGGTCAGGGGCAGGGTCAGGGGCAAGGCAGAGAGGGCAAGAAGGACTGGCCGGGCAAGGGCGGCGAACATCGCGGCCGGCAGGAGCACAGCGAAGGCGATCAGAAGGGGCAGACCGGTCCGGCACCGGCGCCGGCGGCAGGGGGCGAACAGTCAGGCGCGGCGAAGCAGCCATGACCGAACCAACGACCTCGTCATGATCGATCTCACAGCGAGCACGCAGCCATGAGCGTCTCCGAACCGTTCATCCGCCGGCCGATCGCCACCTCGCTGCTCGGCATCGCGCTGATGATCGGCGGCGCGCTCGGCTACTGGGCGCTGCCGGTCTCGGCGCTGCCGCAGGTCGACTTCCCGACCGTGCAGGTGACGACGCAATTGCCGGGCGCGAGTCCGGACGTCATTGCATCGCTGATCACGGCGCCGCTGGAGCGTCAGCTCGGCCAGATCCCGTCGCTGTCGTCGATGAACTCGACGAGCTCGTTCGGCGTCAGCCAGATCTCGCTGCAGTTCGACCTCAACCGCGACATCGACGGCGCCACGCAGGACGTCCAAGCCGCGATCAACGCCGCGGCCGGCATTCTGCCGAAAACGCTGCCGTACCCGCCGGTCTACAACAAGGTGAACCCGGCGGATGCGCCGGTCATGACGCTGGCGCTGACCTCGGACACCATCTCGCTGCGGGCGATGAGCGATCTCGCCGACACCCTGCTGGGGCAGCGGCTGGCGCAGATTTCCGGCGTCGGCCGGGTCTCGATCCTCGGCGGCCTGAAGCCGGCGGTGCGGGTGCAGGCCGACCTCGCCCGGCTCGCCGCCTACGGCATCTCGATGGAGGACCTGCGCAACGCGATCGCAGGCGCCAACGTGTCGGGGCCGAAGGGCTCGCTCGACGGCGCCCAGCAGTCCTACACCATCGCCGCCAACGACCAGATCGCCGCCGCCGACGCCTACCGTCCCATCATCATCGCCTACCGCAACGGCTCGCCGGTCACGATCGGCGACGTCGCCCAGATCATCGACGGGCTGGAGAACGACCGCACCGGCGGCTGGTACAACGGCACGCCGGCCGTCATCATCGACATCCAGCGCCAGCCGGGCGCCAATGTCATCGACGTCGTCAAGCAGATCCGCAGCGAAATCCCGCGGATGCAGCGCGCGGTTCCGGCCGGTGTCAATCTGACCATCGTGTCCGACCGCACCGTGACGATCCGCGCCTCGGTCCGCGACGTGCAGTTCACGCTGATGCTCAGCGTGGTGCTGGTGACGCTGGTGGTGCTGCTGTTCCTGCGGTCGCTGCGCGCGACCCTGATCGCCGGCGTCGCGCTGCCGCTGTCGCTGATCACGAGCTTCGGCATCATGTATTTCGCCGGCTTCAGCCTCGACAATCTGTCGCTGATGGCGCTGACCATCGGAACCGGTTTCGTGGTCGACGACGCCATCGTCATGATCGAGAACATCGTCCGCCACATGGAAGAGGGCGAGACGGTGATGGAGGCGTCCCTGAAGGGCGCCAGCGAAATCGGCTTCACCGTGATCTCGCTGACGGTGTCGCTGATCGCGGTGTTCATCCCGCTGCTGTTCATGTCCGGACTCGTGGGGCGCATGTTCCGCGAATTCGCCCTGACGCTGACCATCGCGGTGGTGACCTCGGCGATCGTGTCGCTGACGCTGACGCCGATGATGTGCTCGCGGCTGCTCAAGAACATCCACGAGGAAGTCGCGATCCCCGGCCTCGCCGCGGTCAGTCGCTTCATCGACTGGACGGTGACGCTGTACCACCGCACGCTGCTCTGGGTGCTACAGCGCCAGCGCGCGACGCTGTTCGTGACGTTCGCAACCATCGCGCTGACCCTGGTGATGTATGTGCTGGCGCCGAAAGGCTTCTTGCCGCTGCAGGATACCTCCTCGATCACCGCGGTGACCGAGGCCGGCCCCGACGTTTCGTTCGCGGAAATGCAGCGGCGGCAGACCGAGGTGTCCAACATCCTCAAGGCCGACCCCGACGTGGTCGGCGTGGTCTCGGTGATCGGCTCGGGCTCGGTCAATCCGACCACCAATGTCGGCCGCCTGGTGATGACGCTGAAGGCGCTCGACGAGCGGCCTGATGGCGTCGCCAAGGTGGTCGAGCGCCTCAAGCAGAAGGTGGCGACGGTGCCCGGCATGACCGTCTACTTCCAGCCGGTGCAGGACGTGCAGATCTCGACCCAGTCGAGCCGCTCGCAGTACCAGTACACGCTGACCGGCACCGACGCCGCCGAGGTTTCGCAATGGGCGCAAAAACTGGTCGCCGAGATGCGGCTCGACCCGATCTTCCGCGACGTCTCCTCGGAGGCGCAGGAGGGCGGCCTGCGTGCGGCGCTCAACATCGACCGCCAGCGCGCCGGCCAGCTTGGCGTCAGCCTGCAGGTGATCAACGACACGCTGAACGACGCCTTCGCGCAGCGGCAGATCTCGACCATCTACGGCCAGGCCAACCAGTACCGTGTGGTGCTGGAGGCGTTGCCGATGTATCAGCGCGATCCATCGATCCTGTCGAAGCTGTATGTCCCGGGCGTCGCGGCAACCCCCGGCAGCCCGGCCGGGCAGGTGCCGCTATCGGCGGTGGCGACGCTGACGCGGACCACGGCGCCGCTCGCGATCTCGCACCAGGCCCAGTTCCCGTCGGCCTCGCTCAGCTTCAATCTGGCGCCGGGCGAGGCGCTCGGCGACGCCGTCGACGCGGTGAAGGCGATCGAGAGTAGGATCGGCATGCCCGGCAGCATCGCCGGCATCTATTCCGGCGACGCCGCCGAATTCGCCCGCTCGCTCGCCGGCCAGCCTTGGCTGATCCTGGCCGCGATCGTCACGATCTACATTGTGCTCGGCGTGCTCTATGAGAGCTACATCCACCCAATCACCATTCTCTCGACGCTGCCCTCGGCCGGTGTCGGCGCGATCCTCGCGCTGTGGCTGTGCGGGCAGGACCTCTCGGTGATCGGCCTGATCGGCATCATCCTATTGATGGGCATCGTCAAGAAGAACGCGATCATGATGATCGACTTCGCACTGGAAGCCGAGCGGCATCAGGGCATGTCGTCTTATGACGCGATCGTGCAGGCCTGCCTCTTGCGCTTCCGTCCGATCATGATGACGACATTGGCGGCGCTGTTCGGCGCGCTGCCGCTTGCGATCGAAAGCGGCACGGGCGCCGAGCTGCGCTTTCCGCTCGGCATCTCGATCATCGGCGGCCTGCTGCTCAGCCAGCTGCTGACGCTCTACACCACGCCGGTGATCTATCTGGCGCTCGACCGGCTCAACCGCCGGATCGAGCGGGCGGTGCCGGATCCCGGTCCGCGCGGGCCGCCGACTGCGGGCGCGACCGAAGGCATCCAGTGATGTCGATCTCGGAGCCCTTCATTCGCAGGCCGGTGGGCACCACGCTGCTTGCGATCGGGCTGTTTCTGGTCGGCATCGTCGCCTATCAGTTCCTGCCGGTGTCGTCGGTTCCGAATGTCGACTTCCCGACCATCCGGGTGTCGGCGACACGGCCCGGCGCCGATCCGTCGGTGATGGCCGCGACTGTCGCAGCGCCGCTGGAGCGCAAGCTCGGCACCATCGCCGGCGTCGACCAGATCACCTCGACGAGCTCGCTCGGCACCACCAGTATCCAGGTGCAGTTCTCGATCGGCCGCGACATCGACCGCGCCGCGCGCGACGTCCAGGCCGCGATCAATGCCTCATTGGCCGACCTGCCGAGCGACCTGCCGACGCTGCCGAAATTCCGCAAGGCCAATCCGGCGGCGGCGCCGGTGTTCGTGCTGGCGCTGACCTCGAAGACGATCTCGACCAGCGCGATGTACGACGTCGCCGACACCGTGATCGCGCAGCGCATCTCGCAAGTGCCGGGGGTCGGCGAGGTGACCGTCAGCGGCGCCGACCAGCCGGCGGTGCGCATCGCGCTCAACCCGGTGTCGCTGGCCAACGCCGGGATCGCGACTGACGACGTCCGGCTCGCGATCATCAACGCCAATCCGCTCGGGCCGGTCGGCATCTTCAACGGCGGCCGGCAGAGCGAGACGCTATCGATCAACCGGCAAATGCGCACCGCGGCCGAGTTCCGCGACATCATCATCAAGAGCTCGAGCGGCAATTTCGTCCGCCTCGCCGACGTCGCCGAAGTCGAGGATTCCGTGCGCAATTCGCGCTCGATCGCCTGGTTCAACAAGCAGCCGGCGGTGCTGATCCAGATCACCAAGCAGGGAGACGCCAACGTCATCGACACCGTCGACCGCGTCCGCGCGCTGCTGCCGGAGCTGAAGCAATGGATCCCGGCCGGGGTCGAGATCTCGACCCTGGTCGACCGCACCGGAACGATCCGCGCCAGCGTCGAGGACATGCAGTTCACGCTGCTCGCGACCGTGGTGCTGGTGATGGTCGTGGTGTTTGTGTTCTTGCGCCGCATGGTGCCGACGATCGCCGCCGGCGTCTCGGTGCCGCTGGCGCTGGCCGGCACCTGCGCCGGGATGTGGCTCGCCGGCTTCTCGATCGACAATCTGTCGCTGATGGCGCTCGCGATCTCGGTCGGCTTCGTGGTCGACGACGCCATCGTGATGATCGAGAACATGTACCGCAACCTCGAGCAGGGCATGGCGCCGTATCCGGCCGCGCTCGAGGGCGCCAAGCAGATCGGCTTCACCGTGCTGTCGATCTCGCTGTCGCTGATCGCCGCGTTCACGCCGCTGATCTTCATGGACGGCGTGGTCGGACGGCTGCTCCGCGAATTCTCGCTGACCCTGGTGTTTGCGATCGCGGTCTCGACCGTGGTGTCGCTGACCGTCACGCCGATGATCTGCGCGCACTACATCAAGGAGGCGACCTCGGACCACGCCACCTGGTACGACCGCGCCATCGAGGGCACGCTGTCCCGCGTCGTCGCGTTCTATACGTCGACGCTGCGGATCGTGCTCGGCTATCCATTCCTCACCTTGATCGTGTTCTTCGCGACCATCGCGCTGACGGTGACGCTCTACATCAAGACCCCGAAGGGCTATTTCCCGACCGACGACAGCGGTTTTGTCATCGGCTCGACGCGTGCCTCGGCGGACATCTCGTTCCAGGCGATGCTCTCGCTGCAGCAGCGGCTGGCCGACATCGTGATGGCCGATCCCGCGGTCGCCGGCATCGGCTCGTCGGTCGGCTCCGGTGGCGGGCCGGGCGGGGCGACCTCCAACCGCGGCACCATGTTCATCAGCCTCAAGCCGCCGGAGGAGCGCGGCGGGCTCTCGACCGCGCAGGTGATCGACCGGCTGCGCCGCAATCTGTTCATGGTGCCCGGCATCCGCCTGTTCATGTTCGCGGCGCAGGACATCCGCACCGGCGGCCGGCAGAGCGATTCCGACTACCAGTACACGCTGGCCTCGACCGATCTCGATCTGCTGCAGAAATGGGCGCCGATCGTCGCCAAGCGGATGGAGACGGTGGAGGGCATCACCGACGTCTCCTCCGACCGCGATCCCGGCGGCCTGCAGCTCAACCTCGTGATCGACCGCAAGACCGCCTCCAGCCTCGGCGTCCGCGTCCAGGACATCGACAACGCGCTCAACAACGCGTTCGCGCAGAGGCAGATCTCGATCATCTACACCCAGCGCAACCAGTACATGGTGGTGCTGGAAACCGATCCGAAATTCCAGAGCGACCCGTCGAACCTCGACCGCGTCTATGTCGCCGGCGCCGGCGACGCGCAGGTGCCGCTGTCGGCTGTGGTGCATTACCAGCGCGGCCTGTCGCCGCTCGCGGTCTATCACTCCGGCGGCTTCCCCTCGACCACGGTGTCGTTCAACCTGCTGCCCAACGTGCCGCTCGAGGTCGCCACCACCAACATCCAGCAGGCGGTCAACGAGTTGCACATGCCGGAGGGCATTCGCGGCAGTTTTGACGGCAATGCCGGCGACTTCAACAAGACCAGCGGCCGGCAGCCGCTGTTGATCCTCGGCGCGCTGGTCGCGATGTATATCGTGCTCGGGGTGCTCTATGAGAGCCTCGCGCATCCGATCACGATCATCTCGACCTTGCCGTCGGCCGGGCTCGGCGCGCTGCTGGCGCTGCAGGTCACCAACACGCCGCTGACCGTGATCGCCTTCGTCGGCATCATCCTCTTGATCGGCATCGTCAAGAAGAACGGCATCATGATGGTCGACTTCGCGCTCGAGGCCGAGCGGCATCAGGGTCTGTCGTCGCGCGATGCGATCTTCGAGGCCTGCCGGGCGCGCTTCCGCCCGATCCTGATGACGACGATGGCGGCGCTGTTCGCCGGCGTCCCGCTGGTGATCGCGACCGGTCCGGGCACCGAGCTGCGCCGGCCGCTTGGCATCACCATCATCGGCGGCCTGTTCGTGTCGCAGATCCTGACGCTGTACACGACGCCGGTGATCTATCTCTTGATCGACCGGCTGCGGCAGCGCTCCGCGCCGTCCGCCGTCCCCGCGCCGGCGGAATAAACGGCTCGAGAGCGCTCTGGCGCGAGCTGCACGGCAAAATGCCGCACCTCGCATCGAAGCGGAAGAGACGCGATTTTCGGCAGACGCGAGAATGGCTTGTCGATTGCGTCTACGCCTTGCCGCAGACCGCCGCGGCCGAAGCGAATTGTCGTCAACTTCACACTTTAGGTTGTGGCCGGGATGCTAGGCTTGGTCGCCGGCGATGCGCTGGGCGCACGCCGCCAACTCGATGTCATATTGCGGAAGGAGAGGATGATGGCGAAGACACGCTACACGGTTCTCCACGGTCAGTATCGTATTCATCGCGCCGACGATCCGCGGCGAGGCCCGCAGCCCGACGGCGACACCATCCGCTTCGAGCCGGCCAACCTCGAGCTCCTGGCCTCGTTGCCGCGCTTTTCCGCCCGGCCGCCGGACATCCGGTCGAAAGGCATCAATGTTCGCTACGAAGGCATCGATACGCTGGAAACCCATTTTGACGGGGCCCATCAAAACGACAGGTTCGCCTTCGGCGCCCGCGACAGGAATCTGGTGCTGCTCGGCTACAAAGGTGTCCAATTCTTTGCGGACGAACCCAACATCGTGTCGGCCGTCGACGTTGACCCGTTGCCGGGTTACGTGGTCGCCAACGGCATCGAGTCCAACGGACGCTTGCTCGGACTGGTCTATGTCGGCGTTCCCCCGACGGAGGATGGACAGCCGTTGTTTGTCGACGAGGCACGGCTCGACGGCAGCGTGAATGCCACACTGGTGCGCGCGGGCCTTGCCTATGTCGAACCGTATGACACGATGCCGATCGCCCTCATCGATCGCTTGCGTAGCATTATTGCGCAGGCCAGGGCTGATAACGCCGGGATGTTCGACAGCGAGAACGTCGGGGTGGAAAAACCGGCCACGATCGTCACGCTCAATGATCTCCAGGCTTTGGTGATGTGGCCCAAATTGTTCAGGCGGCTTGTCACCTTTATCCGGGAGGGCCACAGCGGCTTGTCCGAATTCGACAGCTGGATTCGCCAGGACCCGGTCAGGCGCGACGACACTTTGCGTCTTCCGAACGGCGAAAAGGCCAACATGCACGACACCTTCGAGATCACCGGCAACCGCCTGTCGCTGCGTTTCAATCCCGAGGATCTGATCATTGCGCCCGATCCGGCCCCTTAACGAGACGGTCTGAGCGAGGCCGGCCTTGCGTTGATGTTGCTGGCGCGGCCATTGGCGGCGTATAGCCGTGGCATGTCGAATCCTGTCGAAGCCCCCGATGTCGTGGCCGATTGCCCGCATTGCGGCAAGCCGCTGCCGCTCTGCATCTGCGACAGCGTCACGCCGATCGAAAGCCGCATCCAGCTACTGATCCTGCAGCATCCGCAGGAGCAGGACAGGGCGCTCGGCACCGCGCGGCTGACCGCCCGTCATTTCGAGAATGCGGTGCACCGGATCGGATTGTCCTGGCCCAGCCTCGCCAAGGCGCTCGGTCGGCCGGTGGCCGATCCGGCGCGCTGGGCGGTGCTCTATCTCGGCTCGGCCAAGGTCGAGGACCTCGATACCGATGCCGAGATCGTCGCAATCAACCGCAAGGGCGAGCTGGAGCCGAACCAGCGCAGCATCCTCGGCCGCATCGAGGGCATCGTGCTGCTCGACGGCACCTGGAGCCAGGCCAAGGCGCTGTGGTGGCGCAATCCCTGGATGCTCAGGTGTCAGCGGGTGATCCTCGGACCGAAGCGGCCCTCGCGCTACGGCCAGTTGCGGCGGGAACCGCGCCGCGACGGCCTGTCCACCATCGAGGCGGCGGCGATGCTGCTGGGGGCGCTGCAAAAGCGGCCGGACATCGCCGAGGCCTTGAACGACAGTTTCGATCGGATGCTGACGCGCTTCCGCGACGTCCAGGCAACCATGCCGGAACTGGCGCCGAAACCGAAAAAGCGGGATTTTCGCCGGCGCCGCCGGAGCTAGATCGCTTGCCAGCCCATCCCGCGTGCTTACGGGACGACCGCCCAGTAGACGCGCCCGTTGGTGTTCGGGTCGGTGCCGTCGCTGGTCGAGAAGATGATGCCGGTTGGCTGATGGGAGAATCGGCCGCCGCCGCGCTCGTTGATGTCGGTGAAGGTTGCGTGCCCGGGGCCAAGCTGACGATCATTCTCGTAGACGACCAGCTTGGACGTACGATCCCCCTCGACGGTCGGCTTGTCGGCTTCGGCCTGCAGTTCCTGTGACAGGTCGCGCGCCACGGATGCGAGTTTGTACCGTTCGAAGGGCCCGGTCAGTTGCACTACTTCGCGCCCTGCCGGCCGTTTCGGGGGAGGCGGAACGACGGCCCAATAGGTGCGGCCGTTGGTATTCGGATCGCTGCCGTCGCTGCTCGAGAAGACGATGCCGGTTGTCTGATGAGAAAATCGGCCGCCCCCCAGCTTGTCGATCTCGCCGAATCCCTTGTGTGCGGGTCCGAGCGGACGGTCATTCTCGTAGACGACCACCTTGGATGTGCGATCCCCCTCAACCGCCGGGTTGTCGGCTGCGGCCTCCAGCTTGCTCGGGCGCGCCACCGATGCAAGGGCGTACCGCTCGAAGGGGCCCATCAGACGCACAACGTTGTCGCCCTTCGGTTTCAGCTCGATCGGAACGACAGCCCAATAGTTGCGACGGTTGGTGTTCGGATCGGTGCCGTCGCTGCTTGAGAACAAGATGCCGTTCGGCAGGTGGGAAAACCGGCCGCCGCCCAGCTTGTCGATTTCGCCGAACCCCACGTGTGCCGGGCCGAGCGGACGATCGTCCTCGTAGATGACCAACCGCGATGTGCGGTCGCCGTCGATGGCCGGGTTGTCGGCTTCGGCATTCAGGTTGACCGGGAACGCCACCGAAGCAAGCCCGTACCGCTCGAAGGGCCGCGTCAGGCGCACGACCACTTCGCCCTTCGGTGTCGGATCGACAAAGCTTCGATCGAGATACAGGGCGGCGGCGAAATAGACGGCAAGCATGGCCGCGCAAAGCGACCACAGCCATCGCTTGTCGATGGACCTGCTCGCCCGGCCATCGGGCCTGGCATCCGGGGTGGCGGCGCGTATGAACCTGATGGTGTGGTCTACCAGACGTTGCGTCGCCGCTTCCGAAGAGGCACCGGAACGGCGTTCTTCCAGGCGGCGTTCATGGACGTTTTTCACGGCGTTGGTACTCTGAAATTCAAATAGTGTGAAACAAACGAATGATGGGTACGTGACTATCGAACGCTGTGCTGCAAAGACAGCACATCAGCAGTGATGGTTGTAGGCAGTCTGCGCCGCCTGTCCACATCGCGCATTATGCGCCAGGTTTGCAAGCCGACGGTCCCGAATTGACGCGCGGCTCTGCCAAAGGTTTCGGTAATCTCGCGGCCGGTCTGCCCCGGCGCAATAGGTCGGTGCCGGGTTCCCAAAGGAATTCCCAAGCAAAGGAACATCATCCTACCGAGAACAGAATGGGCACGCCAGCGTCAGACGCGCGGCGGGTCGAGTTTCAGAACTCCACCGGGAACCGCGTGAGAGCGGTTGCTTAAGCCCTTGCAGGTCTGTATTGATCCGCCCCCAAGGGGCCACGTGGCGGAGTGGTTACGCAACGGTCTGCAAAACCGTGTACACCAGTTCAATTCTGGTCGTGGCCTCCACTCATTCTTAGAGGCTTGCTTAGCGGTTGCTTTCAGCGACTTGCAGCCAACAGATGAGAAGCCGCATTAGCTTGCGGCGTACCAGCCTTCAGGGAACGGAATCAGCGGCCAGGGCGCGTCATTGTCATTGGCGGCGCGCGGCGGCGGCTGAATGCGGGGCGACGTCTGGGCCACGAAATCCTCCTGAGCAATGGGCGCGACGGCCGCTCGCACGGCGTCCAGCAACAGATCAAATTCGACTTCGCTCATCGCGCTCTCCGAGGTTCGAGAGCGCCATGGTCGCAAAACGGTCTTCGGTCCGGATTGAGCGAATCGTTCGAATTTTACGAAAAGGACGATGGCATCCGCTCTGGTTAATGAGGCGCTAACATCCCCCTTCGCGTTTTAGGCTCGGCCGTCGATTGCCTCGTGTGAAACAAATCACATTCTGCGAAAAACAGCGGATGCTTGAGCGCTGCAGCAATCCTACGGTGTCAGGAAGACGTGACCATGAAGGCACGTCTCGGACGCGGGCGCCGGACGCGTCGGTCAAGCGATCACGCTAGCCTGGTCAGATCTCGCGGCAGCATCCCCTTGAACAGTTCGAGCACGCGCCGTGCCTGTCGTGCCGGCAGGGTGATCGCGTGACGTACGGCGGCTGCGATCAGTGTCATGGTCAGCCCTGAGAAGGTGGCGAGGGCGGCTGCGGGCAGATCGGGCGCGACCCGCCGGACAGCCTCGGACAGCATGCCCGCGAGCGCGGCCATGTCCTCCGCGTCGAGCTGCTGCAGGGCGCGGTCGGCCTGGGTCGCCTGCCAGGTGTCGCGCATCACGGGCTCGCGCATGAACATCTCGTAGTAGCTGTCGACGATGCGGCACAGGGCAGGGTGCAGGTCGCGCGCGGTGGTCACGGCGGCCAGGTCGCGCCTGACGCAGTGGCGCCCAACGGCGTTGTAGCGTTCCGCCAGCGTGCCGATGATCGCGGTCTTGTCCGGGAAATATTGATAGAGCGAGCCGAACGCGATCCCGCTGCGTTCGACGATGTCGCTCATCCGGAACGCCTCGCTGCCCTTCTCGGCCATGATCTCGGCCGCACAGGCCAGGATGCGCTCGAAGCGCAAGCGGCTGCGCTGCTGCGCCGGGGCAAGCCGCGCCAGCCCGGCTTTAGGCTCTGTCGCCGCGGGCGCGGCCTTTCGTCTCGTCATCGGTCGGCTCCGCGATCGGGTGTTGACCTCCTTAATACGAGAGTTTATCGCATTCATCAAACACGAGCAATCCTCGCATTTGGAGATCGAACGATGCGCCAGCTTCTGACCTCGGCCTGTTGTGGTTTTCCGCGATCGGCTGCGGCCTGATCGCCGGGCTGTATTTCGCGTTCTCGGCCTTCATCATGACCTCGCTCGGCCGCATTGAGCAGTCGGCCGGGATTTCCGCGATGAACGCCATCAATGTCGATATCCTCCGCTCGTTGTTCATGCCGCTGTTCCTCGGCACCACGCTCGCCTGCGCGGCGCTGGTGTTGCTGGCGAGCCTGCAGTGGCAGGAGCCGGGCGCGCTCGCGATGATTTGCGGCGGCGTCATCTATGTTATCGGCATGTTCGTCGTCACGATGGTCTTCAACGTGCCGCTCAACGACCAGCTTGCCGCGACCGACCCGGCGAGCAGCGCGGCCGCGCCGATCTGGGCGCGCCACCTGACCGACTGGACCTTCTGGAACCACGTGCGGACGGTCGCCTCGACCGCGGCGATGGTGCTGTTCATGGTCGCGATCGCGCAGCGATAGCGCGATCGCGGTCCGGAGAGCCGTGTCAGCAATCGAAGCGCATCTGTCGAGAATCGGGGCAGGGCGGTTCGCCGCATCGTGGTTAAGGCTTCGTCGGCCTGCGGCGGGGCCCGGCGGATGGCCGGCTGTGGGATAAACCCTTGTGCGGCAGTGACTTTACCGTACTTGCTAAAGTTTCCCCGGAGCCAGCATTTGGTTCTTTGCAAGGCCGAAAGGCTTTGTTATACGCTGCCCGCTCGCGAACGATTGGTTCGCCTATTCCTCGGTAGCTCAGCGGTAGAGCATTCGACTGTTAATCGAATGGTCGCTGGTTCGAATCCAGCCCGGGGAGCCAGTTCTGGCCCCATCGATCATCCATCACCCGATCACAAGCCTGTGGCCTGTCGCGACAGACCATTCCCGTCGTCAAATCGACTCAATAACTTCAGACATTCCATCTCGCCGGGTCTCGAGAGGTGATTGTCATGTCCATTAACCTGGTCGACCTGTCATTCCAGCAGCCGACGCTTGTTCCCACCGATGTTCCCGACATCAGCGACGATGAATGCGTGCGCCGTTTGGCGAAGGCCGTCGAGGACCACGATTCGGCGCATCTCGACGAAGTGGCCCGGCTGATCGGCCGGCTCGCCGTCACAATCGAATAGGCGGCCGCCGGGCGCACGCGCGCAGGTTAACCGCGTGTTGCGTTTTGGCGGAGCTTGTTCCAAAAGATGGCCCTGTTCTAGCTCCTCCAGCGGCAATGCCGCGCGACTTGCAGGGTCTTCGCCAATGTCCGGTTTTTCGACCGCGCGCCAGTACATGGTCGATGGTCAGGTGCGTCCGAGCGACGTCACCGATGATCGAATCCTCGATGCCATGCTGACGGTGCCGCGCGAGGCCTTCGTGCCGGCCGACAAGCAGGCGCTGGCCTATCTCGACCTCGATCTCGACGTCGCCGAGGGCGGCAGCACCAGGCGCTGCCTGATCACGCCGGCGCTGCTCGCCAAGCTGCTGCAGGCGGCCGACATCAAAGCGACCGATCGCGTCCTGGTGGTGGGCTGTGCGACCGGCTACGCCGCCGCCATCGTGGCGCGCTTCGCCGGCGAGGTGAGGGCGACCGAGAGCGATCCGGCGCTGGCTGCCAAGGCGGCCGGGACGTTGGCCCAGCTCGGCAGCCGGAATGTGACGGTGACGACCGCCGCCGCCGCCGACGGTGACGCTGCGGGCGCGCCCTACGACGTCATCGTCCTCAACGGCGCCACCGAAATCCTCCCGACCGGGCTGTTTGCCCAGCTCAAGGAAGGCGGCCGGCTGGTTGGGGTCTTCGCGCTGACGCGGCCGCCCAGGGCTGGCCTCGTGACCCATACCCGGGGGGACTACGGACATCGGGAGCTGTTCGACGCCACGGCTCCTGTGCTGCCCGGACTTGAGCGGCTGCCGGCCTTCGTCTTCTGAGCCATTACTGCGCCGCCAGGGACTGCGCTGCCGGGGCTCGATAAAATCCCGTTCTGAATCAGAAGTGTGGCCCGTTTGCCCCACGTGAAGAGTTTCCACCGTCTTGCGTTGCGGGGTAGTTCCGTTGCCCCTAGCCGCGGACTAAGGTGAGGCCGGACTCACTTCGTCTGAGGCGACGGTCGGCCCATGTTCATGAGCCGGGCGACTACAAATGGATGGATTACTGGGGATGCGTGGGGTGAAGGTCATCACCGCGGCTGCGATTGCGGTCCTTCTGTTGGCTGAGATGGGCCCCGTGCCTGCGCTCGCCGATACAATCGAGGCCGCGCTGGTGCGTGCCTACCAAAACAATCCCCAGCTGAACGCGCAACGCGCGCAGGTGCGGGCTACCGACGAAGGCGTTCCGCAGGCACTCTCAGGTTATCGCCCGCAGGTCGCGCTGACCGCGAGTGCGGGCTATCAATATACCGACTCGCGGCAGGGCGGGCAGCCGGTCATCGGCCCCACGGTGCCGCGCAGCGCGGGCATCACGGTCAACCAGCCGCTCTTCAATGCGCAAACGCCGCAACGGGTGCGCGCGGCCGAGAGCCAGGTGTCGTCGGCACGCGAAGGGTTGCGGGTGCTGGAGCAGTCCGTGCTGCTGCAGGCCGCCACGATCTACATGGACTATCTCCGCGATTCGGCGATCGTCGAGGTTCAGCGCAGCAACACCCGCGTGCTGGAGCAGACCCTGAAGCAGACCCAGGACCGCTTCAATGTCGGCGAAGTGACCCGGACCGACGTTGCGCAGTCCGAAGCCCAGCTCGCAGCCGGCAGGACGCAGCAGCTCACCGCCGAAGCCAATCTCACGACGACGCGTTCCAACTTCCGCCGCATCATCGGCAGCGAGCCGACCAATCTCGCGCCGGGATCGCCGGTGGACCGCTTCCTGCCGTCGACGCTGGCCGCCGCGGTCGATCTCGGCCTGACCCAGAATCCGAACGTCACCGCAGCGATGTTCGGCGTCGACGTCAACTTCCTGCAGACCAAGATCGCCGAGGGCGCACTGCTCCCGACCGTCACGCTGTCGACCCAGGTGACGCAGCAATACGAGCAAACCTTGCTGACGCAGCGCGCTTTCAACGCGTTGACGTCGGTGCAACTGTCCGTGCCGATCTACCAGGGCGGCACCGAATATGCGCTGATCAGGCAGTCCAAGGAATCGCTGGCGCAGCAGCGCCTGGTGCTGGAGCAGACCCGGGACCAGGCCCGCGCCAACGTCGTCACCTTCTGGGGCCAGCTGATCGCCGGCAAGTCGCAGGTGGCCTCGGCGCAGGCGCAGGTGCAGGCCTCCGAGATCGCGCTGAACGGCGTGCGCGAAGAGGCCAAGGCCGGCCAGCGCACCACGCTCGACGTGCTCAACGCGCAACAGGCGCTGGTCAACGCGCGCAACTCGCTGGTCACGGCGCAGCACGACCGCGTCGTCGCTTCCTACAACGTGCTGAACGCGATCGGCCGGCTGTCGCCGACAGTGATGGGCCTGCCCACCTCGGTCTACGATCCGAGCGTGCACTACCACCAGGTGCGCGACAGCTGGGCCGGCGTCCGCACGCCCGACGGCCGCTAGCCGCCACATCAACGTTGCTTGTTGCGCTTAAGCTCGTGGTTCTGTGTCAATCAGGACCGCGAGCGCGCGCGTTTGCTTGCAATCGATAAAGGCTGACTTACCGTTATGCTGGGCAGCAAGGCGATTCGCGGCAGGGCCATGATGTTGGTGCAGCGGACGCAACGAGCGACACGAGGCTGCGCGAAGGCCTCGGGCGGGCTTGATCTGGGGACAAGTCGGGGCGGGAGCGACGAAAATCTCGGCCCGCATCATCGGAACCAGCGAATCCTCTCGGGCTTGATGTAAAATGGTTTCGATGTGGAGTCGGACATGACGCAACCTGCAAAGGTCCAAGAGCCCTCGATGGAGGAGATTCTGGCGTCGATCCGTCGCATCATTGCCGACGACGAGGCGAAGCCGGCCGCGGCCGAGAAACCGGCGGCCGCCGCGCCGCCGCCGAAGGTCGAGCCGCCAGCCGCCAAACCCGCCAGCCCGCCGCCGGCTCCGGCTGCGAAGGCCGCCGCGCCCGCGCCAAAACCGGTGCCGCCTGCGCCCGCAGCAGCGCCGAGCAACAGCCAGGACGATATCGATTCGCTGTTGGCCAGCCTCGACCAAGCAACGCCGGCGTCGGAGATCAGGCCATCGCCGCCACAACCGGAAGCTGACGTGTTCGAGCTCACCGACGAGATGGCGCTGCCGGATCCGGCGCCCGCGCCTTCGTTCCGCAAGGTCGAGCCCGAAGACGACGTCGAGTTCACCGACCCGTCGGTGCGGAGCCGTGCGCCGGTCCAAGAATCAGTTCGTGAGCCGGTACGCGAGCCAGTCCGCGAGCCGCCGCCGGTCGACCCCGCGACGATCCAGCCGATCATCTCGGGAACCACGATGCGGGCGGTCGAATCCGCCTTCAACTCGCTGGCCAATACCGTGCTGAGCAACAATGCGCGGACGCTCGAGGATCTGGTCAAGGAGATGCTGCGACCGATGCTGAAAGCCTGGCTGGATGACAACCTGCCCGGGCTGGTCGAGCGGATCGTCAAGGCCGAGATCGAGCGGGTCTCGCGCGGGCGCTGAAACCCCGCGCCCCGGGAACGGGGCTATCCGGCCCTCATTCAGCCACCCCAAAATGCCCTAATTGCCGTTTCCGTGCGCCGGTCCGGTTGACTCGGTGCGTTCGGGCGGCTTTCTAGCCGTTTCCACATTCCCAAATTGCAGTGTCATGATCGAGAAGAACTACCAGCCCGCCGATATCGAGCGCCGGATGTCCCAGCTTTGGGAGGACAGCGGTGCGTTCAAGGCCGGACGGCCGGAACGCCAGGACGCTGCGCCTTTCACTATCGTGATCCCGCCGCCGAACGTCACCGGTTCGCTGCATATGGGCCACGCCCTCAACAACACCCTGCAGGACATCCTGTGCCGGTTCGAGCGGATGCGCGGCCGCGACGTGCTGTGGCAGCCCGGCACCGACCATGCCGGCATCGCGACCCAGATGGTGGTCGAGCGGCAGCTGATGGAGCGGCAGGAGCCGGGCCGCCGCGACATGGGCCGCGGCAAATTCCTCGAGCGGGTCTGGCAGTGGAAGGCGGAGAGCGGCGGCACCATCGTCAACCAGCTGAAGCGCCTCGGCGCCTCCTGCGACTGGTCGCGCGAGCGCTTCACGATGGACGAGGGGCTGTCGCGCGCCGTCGTGAAGGTGTTCGTCGAGCTGCACCGCGATGGCCTGATCTACAAGGACAAGCGGCTGGTCAACTGGGACCCGAAACTGCTGACCGCGATCTCCGATCTCGAGGTGCAGCAGGTCGAGGTCAAGGGCCATCTCTGGTACCTGCGCTATCCGATCGAGGGCCGGACCTTCAGCCCTGAGGATCCGAAGTCGTTCATCGTGGTCGCGACCACGCGCCCGGAAACCATGCTCGGCGATACCGCCGTTGCAGTGCATCCGGACGACGAGCGCTACACCGCGCTGGTCGGCCAGCACGTCATCCTGCCGCTGGTCGGCCGCAGGATCCCGATCGTCGCCGACGACTATTCCGATCCGGAGAAGGGGTCCGGCGCGGTCAAGGTGACGCCGGCGCACGACTTCAACGATTTCGAGATCGGCAAGCGCCACGGCCTGCCGCAGATCAGCGTGCTCGACCAGGAGGGCTGCCTCAGCCTGGTCGACAACGAGGATTATCTGCGCGGCCTTCCCGAAGGATCCGCCGAGTTCGCGGCGGAGTTCGACAGGATCGAGCGTTTCGCCGCGCGCAAGAAGATCGTGACGCGGCTGGAGGAGTTCGGCTTCCTGGAGCGGATCGAGCCCAACACCCACATGGTGCCGCATGGCGACCGCTCCGGCGTCGTGATCGAGCCCTATCTGACCGACCAGTGGTACGTCGACGCGCACACGCTGGCACAGCCGGCGATCGCGGCGGTGCGTTCCGGCGACACCACGTTCGTGCCGAAGAACTGGGAAAAGACCTATTTCGAGTGGATGGAGAACATCCAGCCCTGGTGCATCTCGCGCCAGCTCTGGTGGGGCCATCAAATCCCGGCCTGGTACGGGCCGGACGGCAAGGTGTTCGTCGCCGAAACCGAGGAAGAGGCGGTCGGCAACGCGCTCGGCTATTACGTCGAGCAGGAGGTCATCACGCCGGAGCAGGGCCACGAGATGGCAACCGATCCCGCCAAGCGCGAAGGCTTCATCACCCGCGACGAGGACGTGCTCGACACCTGGTTCTCCTCGGCGCTGTGGCCGTTCTCGACGCTGGGCTGGCCGGACGAGACGCCGGAGGTCGCGCGCTATTACCCGACCGACACGCTGGTGACCGGCTTCGACATCATCTTCTTCTGGGTCGCCCGCATGATGATGATGGGCCTGCATTTCATGAAGCAGGCGCCGTTCTCGACCGTCTACATCCACCGTCTCGTCCGCGACGAGAAGGGCGCCAAGATGTCGAAGTCGAAGGGCAACGTCATCGACCCGCTCGGCGTGATCGACGAATACGGCGCCGACGCGCTGCGCTTCGCGCTGACCCGCGAGGCGGCGCAGGGCCATGACATCCGCCTGTCGCCGCACCTGGTCGAGACCAACCGCAATTTTGCGACCAAGTTCTGGAACGCGTGCCGCTTCGCCGAAATGAACGAGTGCGTGAAGCCGGATGGTTTCGATCCCAAGGGCGCCAAGGATACCCTGAAGGAAACGTTGAACCGCTGGATCGCGCACGAGACCTCGCGCGCCACCCGCGAGGTGACCGAGGCGATCGAGGGCTATCGCTTCAACGATGCCGCCGGCGCGATCTACCGCTTCGTCTGGAACGTGTTCTGCGACTGGTATCTCGAGCTGGCAAAGCCGGTGCTGATGGGCGAGGAGGGCGCCGCCAAGGCCGAGACCCGCGCCATGATCGCCTGGACCCGCGACGAGATTCTCAAACTGCTGCATCCGTTCATGCCCTTCATCTCCGAGGAACTGTGGGCGGTGACGGCCCAGCGCGACAGCCTGCTGGTGCTGGCGCCGTGGCCGCGCAAGGCCGCGATGACCGAGATGGAGCTTGCCGCGATGGCCGCGCCCGGCCCGGCCGGCGAGATCATTCCACCCATCATCGCAGCGCTCGACGCCGACGATTTCAGCGATCCCGCCGCGGAGGCCGAGATCGGCTGGGTGGTCGACCTCGTCACAACGATGCGCTCGGTGAAGGCGGAGATGAACATCCCGCCGTCGACGCTGACGCCGCTGGTGATCGTGACGACGTCGGACGAGACGCGCGACCGCGCGCAGCGCTGGAACGACACCATCAAGCGCCTGGCGCGGCTGTCGGAGATTTCCTTCGCCGATGCGTCGCCTGAGGGCGCGATGCAGCTGCTGGTGCGCGGCGAAGTCGTCGCGCTGCCGCTCAAGGGCGTGATCGATTTTGGCGCCGAGCGGACGCGGCTGGAGAAGGAGCTCGGCAAGGCCGACGCCGACATCAAGCGGGTCGACGCAAAGCTCTCCAACGAGAAGTTCGTCGCCAACGCGCCGGAAGAGCTCGTCGAGGAAGAAAAGGAAAAGCGTGAGGCGGCACTGGAGCGCAAGGCGAAAATCCTCGAAGCGATCGAGCGCCTGAAGCAGGCGTCGTAGGGCATGGTCCGGAAAAGTGTGAAGCGGTTTTCCGAAAGGATCATGCCCAACTAGCAAGGCGGGCGAGGGGCGATGCTGGATCACGTCTCCATCACGGTTTCCGACATCGCCGCCGCCGAACGCTTCTACGACGCCATCATGAAGGTGCTCGGCGTCGTCAAGGTTGGCCGCCGCGATGACTGGATCGGCTATGGCGAGCGGGCGCGGCCGGCCTATCCGGACCGGGTCTATCTCTCGATCCGCAAGGGCGCGCGGCCGGAGGAGGCGTCCGGCCGCCACTGGTGCTTCAAGGCGAAGTGGCGCACCCAGGTCGACGCCTTCTGGGATGCCGGCATCGCCGCCGGCGGCACTGACGACGGCGCGCCCGGCCTGCGCGACTATCACACCTCGTACTATGCCGCGTTCCTGCGCGATCCCGAGGGCAACAAGGTCGAGGCCGTCTGTCACCACGCGGTGTGAACCCGGCCGCACTGACCGCCGACCAACACGCCGAGAGGTCGGCCGTTCACGCCCGGCTGGCCCGCGCCGTGAGACGGTCATGACGATATCCCGCAGAGACCTGCTGATTGCGATGGGAGCCTTGCCAATGGTGGTTCGCGGCGAACAGGCCCACGCGGCCGCATCGACGGTGAAGCCGCGCCACGTGCTTTGCTTCCTCGGTGGCGAAGGTCAGCTCGCGCAATTGTCGGACGCCGCCTCGCTGGCGATCCAGAAGTTCGCCGCCGGCTTCAGCATCGACACCACCTATTCGCAGGATAAGCCGGATCCCCGCATGACCCGCTCGTTCGGCGTCTCCTGGGATCGCGTCGCGCCGAATGCCTGGACCGGCGCGGACGAGTCGGCGGTCGTCAACCATCAATCCGTGCTCTACGTGCTGGGTCCCCGGATGTCCGCGGACAACGCGGTCACGTGCTCGGTCGGTGCGTTGTTTCTGGTCCATGCCGTCATCAAGGCCGGTGCCACGGCGCTGAAGGGCGAGAGCGCCGGCGTTGCGCACGGTCTGCCGCGCTGGGCCGAGCTGACGCGACAGGCGGCCGCGGCCCTGCAATCGGATGACGATGCCGGCGCGAGCCGCGCCTGCCGCCTGGCCTTTGCCAAGCGTCCGCTCGACAACGGCACCTGGACCGAAACCGTCGGCTATCACCTCGTCGGCCTGCCAGAGGTCTATGTCGCCAAGAGCTACGGCACCGAGCGCGAGGTGGCTGCGCTGATGGACACTGTCGGCGATGAGCTCGCACAGCGTGGCCTGCAAGCGGTGCTGCGCGACCACAGGGCGCGGCTGTCGCACGTCTCGTCGTATCAGCCCGGCGACTTCAAGTTCAATCCCTACGGGATCGTCTACGTCGACCAGAGCTGACCAGCCGCGCTCAGGCCGCAAACGGCTTGCTGAGGAATTTTGATCCCTTCACCCCATAGCGCCAGGGCAGCTCGACCGCCTTGGTGATGCCGATTCGCACGCCGGTGGCGATGTCGGGCGTTTCGGTACGGGCATAAAGCGCGATCGGCGGACGGTCGAGCGGCAGCTCGCTGTGGGCAATGCTGATGCCGAGCGCCTCGCAGAGCTTGCCGGGTCCCGAGCACAGCGCCCGCGCATCGTCCAGCCCGCGCCGCTTGCGCATCGCGGCGAGGCCATGGGTCGGCTCCAGCGCGCGGATCAGCACCGCGCTGGCCGAGCCGGCCTTCTCGCAGACGAAGTTCACGCACCAATGGATGCCATAGGAGCGATAGACGTAGGAGAAGCCGGGCGGTCCGAACATTACCTGGTTGCGCGGGGTCGGCCCGTTGAACGAATGGGCCGCCGGTTCGGTGTGGTGGTAGGCCTCAACCTCGACGATGATGCCGCCGACGCCGCCGACCAGGAAGGTCGCGCCGATCAGGTCGGGCGCGACCTCGTGCACGCTGCGGTCAAAGAACGAGCGTTTCAGCGGCTTGCCGAGGCGCGGCGCGGTCGCCGTGGTCGATTGCGGTTTTTGAGCCATTTTCAGGTGGGAATCGCGGCGGAACAGGGCAGGAGACTGCCAATATTCCGGCCGCTCTGCTAGGGTCGGGCGCCGGGTTGCAGGCCGCGTCAACACGGATTAGCTAAGGTTCTCTCGCGACTTGCAGGCACCTATGGTCACCATCGTCGATACCATCTCCACGACCCCGTTGCGCCCGCGTCACCCCGAAAAGGTGAACCGGCCGGATGCGGTCTCGCCGCCGAAGCCGGACTGGATCCGGGTCCGTGCGCCGAACTCGCGCGGCTATGCCGACACCCGCCGCATCGTCAAGGAGAACGGCCTCGTCACGGTGTGCGAGGAGGCCGGCTGCCCCAATATCGGCGAGTGCTGGGACAAGAAGCACGCCACTTTCATGATCATGGGCGACACCTGCACGCGGGCCTGTGCGTTCTGCAACGTCAAGACCGGCATGCCCGCGGCGCTCGAGACCAATGAGCCGGAATATGTCGCGGAGGCGACCTTCAAGCTCGGCCTGACCCATGTGGTGGTGACCTCGGTCGACCGCGACGATCTCGCAGACGGCGGCGCCGAACATTTTGCGCAAGTTATCCGCGCCATCCGCGCGCGCTGCCCGACCACCACGATCGAGATCCTGACGCCGGATTTCCTGCGCAAGGACGGCGCGCTGGAGCGCGTGGTCGCGGCAAAGCCCGACGTGTTCAACCACAATCTGGAGACCGTGCCATCGCGCTACCTCACGGTTCGCCCCGGCGCGCGCTATTTCCACTCGATCCGGCTGCTGCAGCGGGTCAAGGAGATGGACCCGACCATCTTCACCAAGTCGGGCATCATGGTCGGCCTCGGCGAGGAGCGGCACGAGGTGCTGCAGGTGATGGACGATCTGCGCTCGGCCGACGTCGATTTCCTCACCATCGGCCAGTATCTGCAGCCGACCCGCAAGCATCACGCCGTGATGCGCTACGTGCCGCCGGATGAATTCGCCGGCTATGAGCGGGTCGCCTATACCAAGGGTTTTCTGATGGTGTCGGCGAGCCCGCTGACCCGCTCGTCGCATCATGCCGGCGAGGATTTCGCCAGGCTGCAGGCGGCCCGCGTCGCCCGCGGCCGCTAGATCATGCCGCGATTCCAAAGCAAGCGGCGGGTTCGTCACGCCGCCGCGCAAATGTTCGATCTGGTCGCCGACGTCGAGCGCTATCCGGAATTCGTGCCGCTGTGCCAGGCGCTGAAGATCCGTCAGCGCACACCGAAGGACGACGGCACCGAGATCGTGGTGGCCGACATGACTGTTTCCTTCAAGCTGGTGCGGGAAACTTTTACCAGCAAGGTAACGCTCGACCGGCCCAATCTGAAAATCCTGGTCGAATATCTGCGCGGTCCGTTCAGCAATCTGGAGAATCGCTGGACCTTCGAGCCGAAGTCGGACGCCGAGTGCGACGTCGGCTTTTTCCTGAATTACGAATTCAAGAACCGGATGCTGGCGATGCTGATGGGCTCGATGTTCGACGCCGCGTTCGGCCGTTTCGCCGGAGCGTTCGAGAAGCGGGCGGACCACATCTACGGCAAGCCGGTCGCTTCATAAATCTCTCAACGTCATTGCGAGCCAACGGGTCGCGCGAACGCGCGCCCGATGACAGGCTCCGCGAAGCAATCCATCTCCGCGTACGCTGATGGATGGATTGCTTCGTCGCTGTCGCTCCTCGCAATGACGGGAGAGGGGGCATCGCAACCGTAAACTACAAGGCAAAATGCCCTTGCATTGCCTTACGGGCAGGGACGGCGCACGCCGCCGGATGCGATGTAGGTGCCGGAGGCCGGGTCGTAGGAGCGGAAGCGCTGGGAGCAATAGGCGTCGTTGTTGGCCTTGGCCTGGCTTGCGGCAATCGCACCGCCGATGATCGCGCCGACCGCAAGACCGCCGATCACCGCGCCGGCATTTCCGCCGCCACCGTGGTGGTGATATCCGCCGCGATAACCACCGCCGCGGTAGCCGTAGCGCGGGCCGCCGCCATGATAGTGCCGGTACTGCACCTGCTGAACGGAGGTAGGCTGATCCTGCAAACGTGCCGGAGCGAGCGGAGCGGCAACCGAGGGGACAACAGTCGACAGTGTCATGGCACCGGCGGTGATGCTGGCCACGACCAACGTTCCCAACTTCATCAATTTTTCTCCTTGTTGTGGATTTGCGGTTGGAATGCCGCAGGTTGGACATGGGAAAACGGCGAAGCAACGTCAAAGTTGCGCCCCGGGTCGGCGACTCTGGGTTGCAGTTAACATGTTTGGCATGAGATCGGCTTTGGCGCGACAGCGCGTCATCCGCGCGGCAACTGCGGCGCTCGCAGCACGCTGCAAAGAATTTTGCGACCCTTGTCGGCTCCGGCCTATCGCGTTCGTCCTCGGGCCATCAGACCATGATCACGCAAGGAGCTTGAAGTGAGAAAGATTGTTGTCGGCGCCTTCATCAGCCTCGACGGCGTCATGCAGTCGCCGGGCGGCCCGGAGGAAGATCCGATCGGCGGTTTCCGTTTCGGCGGCTGGTTCGCCCCGCTTGTCGATGAGAAGACCGGCGAGGTGATCGGCCAGATGCTGGCCAATCCATTCGACCTGCTGCTCGGCCGCAAGACCTACGACATTTTCGCCGCGCATTGGCCCTATGTCGACAAGAACGATCCAATCGGCCCGGTCTTCGACCGCATCACCAAATACGTCGCCACCCGCGATGCCGGCCGCCAACTGAGCTGGCGGAACAGCGAGACATTGGGGACCGACGTCGTCGCCGCACTGAAACAGCTGAAGCAATCCGACGGCCCTGATCTTCTCACGCAAGGCTCGAGCGACTTCCTCAAGACGCTGTTCGCCGAAGGCCTGGTCGATGAGGTCAATGTGTTCATTGCGCCGCTGATCCTCGGCAAGGGCAAGCGCCTGTTCGGCGACAGCGGCCAGCCGGGCAATCTGAAGTTGGTGTCATCGCAGGTCCTGCCGTCCGGCATCATCTATGCCAAATACGTTCCGGATGGCGAGGTGAAGACCGGCTCGTTCGAATTCGAGACGCCGACTGCGGCGGAGCTCGAGCGCCGCAAGAACCTGACTTGAATCAAGGACGGGTCGGACATCGAATGGCCGGTCTCGCTACCGGCCGTTGCGCATTCATCCGCGCGGCGTCCGGCGCCGCTTGGCGGCGTGACTGCGCGGCGAGCGCGCCACCCGCGGCCGCAGCCGGCTGACGGCCTCGCGACGCGGCTTTGCCGCTTGCGGCGGGCGCGCCAGCTCCATCAGCATGCGCAACGCCTCGACCACCGAGCGCTGGCGCACCGCGCTGCGGCCGATCGCGCCAAACCGCTGCTCGCGGTGAATGATGCGGCCGTCGCGCGCGGCAACAGCAAAGTGCACGAGACCCACCGGCTTGCCTGGCGTGGCGCCGCCGGGCCCGGCGATGCCGGTGATGGAGACCGCGAGGTCGACGCCGGCTTTTTCCAGCGCGCCGATCGCCATCGCAGTCGCGGTTTCCTTGCTGACCGCGCCAAAGGTCTCGAGCGTTGCCGCCTTGACCCCGAGCATGACCCGCTTGGCTTCGTTGGAATAGGTGACGAAGCCGCGGTCGATCACGTCGGACGAGCCGGGGATGTCGGTCAGCGCGCCGGCGACCAGGCCGCCGGTGCAGGATTCGGCGGTCGCGATGGTCAGCTTGCGCATCCGGCACAGGTCGAGCAGCGAGCGGGAGAGGGCACGAGCGTCGCTGCCGCCCATGTCAGGCACTCCAGCCTTTATCGTCCCAGGGGAGACGTATCGTTGCGCTCGCCGTCGCCGCAATACCTTCCTCGCGGCCGGTGAAGCCGAGCCGCTCGCTGGTGGTCGCCTTCACCGCCACCCGCGAGATGTGAACGCCGGAGATCTCCGCTATCTTCGCCCGCATGGTGTCGCGCAGCGGGCCGATCTTCGGCCGCTCGCAGATCATCGTCACCTCGAGATTGGCGATCCGCCCGCCGCGCGCGGTGACGCGCTCGACGGCATATTTCAAAAACTGATCGGAGGAGGCGCCCTTCCACTTGGCATCGCTTGGCGGGAAGTGCGAGCCGATGTCTCCGTCGGCCAGTGCGCCGAGGATCGCGTCGACCAGCGCATGCAGCCCGACGTCGCCGTCAGAATGGGCGAGAAAGCCCTTGGTGTGCGGCACACGCACGCCGCAGATCATCACATGGTCGCCGTCGCCGAAGGCATGCACGTCGTAGCCGGTGCCGGTCCTGATGTCGCCGAGCTGGCTCGCGAGCCGCGCTTCCTCGCGCACGAAATCTTCGGGAGTGGTGAGTTTCATGTTGGCAGGATCACCTTCAAATGTCGCAACCGTCAATCCCGCCCATTCCGCAAGCGCTGCATCGTCGGTGAAATCGCTGCGGCCCTCGCGTGCCGCGCGACGATGCGCCTCCAGTATCACGTCAAAGCGAAAGGCCTGTGGCGTCTGCGCGATCCGCAGCCGCGCGCGCTCCGGCGTCGCCTCGACGTCGCCGGCATTGCCGGTAAGCTTGATGGTATCGGTGACCGGAATCACCGGGATCGCAGCACCGGTGCGGCCGGCGGCCGCGATCGCGCGCGAGATCACCGCCGACGTGACGAAGGGGCGTGCGGCATCGTGGATCAGCACGATATCGGGCTTCTCACTCGCGAGCGCCTCGAGCCCCGCATGCACGGAGGCCTGGCGGGTAGCGCCGCCCGGGGTTGGCGGCTGGTGGCGGAGGCCAGCGACCGCATCGTTAAACAGCGCGGCGTCATCCGGGTTGACCACCGGCTGGACGGCGAACACGTCAGGATGCCCGGAGAACGCCTCCATGGCCCGATAGATCACGGTCTGTCCGCCGATGGTCCGGTACTGCTTCGGCCCGCCCGCGCCGGCGCGCAGGCCTCGGCCGGCTGCGACAAGAATGGCTGCGGTACGCTCAGGCTTGGGCATGTTGAACCAATGACAGACGAATCTGGGGTGAGGAGAGGGCGACGTCACAGTCGCGCACAGCCCTTACCATGCCCTGTGCGCAAGAACAGAGCGTTTCCAGCTAGCTGTGGGAAAAGCAGATTTTGTTGCAGTGCACTTGCGTCGGTGGTAGAATTGTCTAAACTGTAGGCAAGAACCTTGACTGCACAAGAATTGTGCGCAAAATAAACAATGTCGGCTGCAATGACGTGGCCGACCCAACTTCGAGACAGCCGTGACCGGCGTGCAAAGTGTAGCTCGTAACCCGTTGAAGATCGGCGATATTGCCGTCGCCAACCGGGTTCTCCTCGCGCCGATGTCCGGCATTACCGATGCGCCCTTCCGCCGACTCACGGCGGCCCTGGGCGCCGGATTGGTGGTCTCGGAGATGACCGCCAGCGACGATCTGGTGAACGGCAAGCCGATGTCGAAGTTGCGCTGCGAAGCGGCCGGGATCGGCCCGCATGTGGTGCAGCTCGCCGGCTGCGAGACCCGCTGGATGGCGGAGGGCGCCCGCATTGCGGAAACCGCCGGCGCCGACATCATCGACATCAACATGGGCTGCCCGGCCCGCCACGTGACCGGCGGCCAGTCCGGCTCGGCGCTGATGCGGGACCTCGACCATGCGCTGACGCTGATCGAGGCGACGATCTCGGCGGTCAAGGTGCCGGTGACGCTGAAGATGCGGCTCGGCTGGGACGACCGTTCGCTCAACGCGCCGGAGCTGGCGCGCCGCGCCGAAGGCGCCGGCGTGCAGATGATCACCGTGCACGGCCGCACCCGCTGCCAGTTCTACAAGGGCGAGGCGGACTGGCAGGCAATCCGGGCGGTCAAGGACGCCGTCGCAGTCCCGGTGGTGGTCAATGGCGACGTCACCACCTTCGATAAGGCCGTCACGGCGCTCGAGCAGTCCGGCGCCGATGCCGTCATGATCGGCCGCGGCGCGCAGGGACAGCCCTGGCTGCCGGGGCAGGTCGGCCGCCGGCTCGAGACCGGCATCGCCGAGACCGCACCGCCGCTGGCCGAGCAGCTCAAGCATGTCCGCGCTCTCTATGACGAGGTCTGCAGCCATTACGGCCTCCGCGTCGGGCTCAAGCATGCCCGCAAGCATCTCGGCTGGGCGCTCGAGGTCGCGGCCGCCTATAGCTGCGCGCCGGCCGCAACGTTGAAGAGCTGGCGGCAGAAGATCCTGACCTCGGAAGAACCGTCGAGCGTGCATCGCTCGCTCGATGAGGCCTACGACGACTTTGCCTGGAGCGCTGCCGCATGACGTCAGCCATGGACTTTCGCAGGCCAATACCCACCGATGGCGAGGCAATCCTCAATGCGCTGCCCAACCCGGTGCTGCTGGTCGCCCCCGACGGGCGGATCGTCGATGCCAACATCGCCGCCGAATCCTTCTTTGAAATCTCGACGCAGTTCCTGCGCCGGCAGTCGCTCAAGGAGCTGGTGCCGTTCGGCAGCCCGCTGCTCGCGCTGATCGAGCAGGTGCGGACATCAGGCTCGCCGGTCAACGAATACAAGGTCGACCTCGGCACGCCCAGGATCGGTGGTGATCGCCAGGTCGATCTCCACGTCGCCCCGCTGACCGAGCGGCCTGGCCATATCGTGGTGATGCTGCAGGAGCGCACCATCGCCGACAAGATGGACCGCCAGCTCACCCATCGCAGCGCCGCGCGCTCGGTGATCGCGCTCGCCGCCATGCTGGCGCATGAGATCAAGAATCCGCTGTCGGGCATCCGCGGCGCCGCGCAGCTCCTGGAGCAGCAGGCGTCTTCCGAGGACCGGCTGCTGACCCGCCTGATCTGCGACGAGGCCGATCGCATCGTCACCCTGGTCGACCGCATGGAGGTGTTCGGCGACGACCGCCCGGTGGCGCGCGGACCGGTCAACATTCATTCCGTGCTCGACCATGTGAAGCGGCTGGCGCAATCAGGCTTTGCCCGCAATGTCCGCTTCATCGAGGACTACGATCCGTCGTTGCCGCCGGTGTTGGCCAACCAGGATCAGCTGATCCAGGTGTTCCTCAATCTGGTGAAGAACGCGGCCGAAGCGGTCGCCGATCTCGGCACCGACGCCGAGATCCAGCTCACCACGGCGTTCCGGCCAGGCGTGCGGCTGTCGGTCCCCGGCAAGAAATCGCGGGTCTCGCTGCCGCTGGAGTTCTGCGTCAAGGACAATGGCTCGGGCGTGCCGGAAGACCTGCTGCCGAACCTGTTCGATCCTTTCGTCACCACCAAGCAGACCGGCAGCGGGCTCGGGCTCGCGCTGGTCGCAAAGATCATCGGCGATCATGGCGGCATCATCGAATGCGAGTCGCAGCCGCGGAAAACCACGTTCCGCGTGCTGATGCCGATGTACAGCGCCGCCAAGCAACACGATCACAGCAACCGCGATGACGTTCCGGGTACGCCGTCGCCTGCCTCTCAGGATGCACGATGAGGAACAACAATGCCTGCAGGTAGCATACTTGTCGCCGACGACGACACCGCCATCCGGACCGTCCTGAACCAGGCGCTGTCGCGCGCTGGCTACGAGGTGCGCCTCACCGGCAATGCCGCCACGCTGTGGCGCTGGGTCAGCCAGGGCGAGGGCGACCTCGTGATCACCGACGTGGTGATGCCCGACGAGAACGCGTTCGACCTGCTGCCGCGGATCAAGAAGATGCGGCCGAACCTGCCGGTCATCGTGATGAGCGCGCAAAACACCTTCATGACCGCGATCCGCGCCTCCGAGCGCGGCGCCTACGAGTACCTGCCGAAACCGTTCGACCTCAAGGAGCTGATCACCATCGTCGGCCGCGCGCTGGCCGAGCCGAAGGAGCGGGTCGCGAGCGCCAACGACGACAACGAGTTCGACTCGATCCCGCTGGTCGGCCGCTCGCCGGCGATGCAGGAGATCTACCGGGTGCTGGCGCGGCTGATGCAGACCGACCTTACCGTGATGATCTCGGGCGAGTCCGGCACCGGCAAGGAGCTGGTCGCCCGCGCGCTGCACGATTACGGCAGGCGCCGCAACGGCCCGTTCGTCGCGGTCAACATGGCGGCGATCCCGCGCGACCTCATCGAGTCGGAACTGTTCGGCCATGAGCGCGGCGCGTTCACCGGCGCCAACACCCGCGCCTCCGGCCGCTTCGAGCAGGCCGAGGGGGGCACGCTGTTCCTGGACGAAATCGGCGACATGCCGATGGAGGCGCAGACCCGGCTGCTGCGCGTGCTGCAGCAGGGCGAATACACTACGGTCGGCGGCCGCACCCCGATCAAGACCGACGTGCGGATCGTCGCCGCTTCCAACAAGGATCTGCGCATCCTGATCCAGCAGGGGCTGTTCCGGGAAGACCTGTTCTTCCGCCTCAACGTCGTGCCGCTGCGGCTGCCGCCGCTGCGCGAGCGGATCGAGGACCTGCCCGACCTGATCAGGCACTTCTTCGCGCTCGCGGAGAAGGACGGCCTGCCGCCGAAGAAGCTCGATGCCCAGGCGCTGGAACGGCTGAAGCAGCATCGCTGGCCCGGCAACGTCCGCGAGCTGGAAAACCTCGCCCGACGCCTGGCTGCGCTCTATCCGCAGGATGTCATCACCGGCTCGGTGATCGACGGCGAACTGGCGCCACCGGCGGTCACCGCGGGCAGCACGGCGAGCGTCGGCGTCGACAATCTCGGCGGCGCGGTCGAGGCCTATCTGTCCTCGCATTTCTCCGGCTTCCCGAATGGCGTGCCGCCGCCGGGCCTCTATCACCGCATCCTCAAGGAGATCGAGGTGCCGCTGTTGACCGCGGCGCTGGCGGCGACGCGCGGCAACCAGATCCGGGCGGCCGACCTGCTCGGACTGAACCGCAACACGCTGCGCAAGAAGATCCGCGACCTCGACATCCAGGTCTACCGCAGCGGCGGGTAGGCAAGGCCGGCGAGGCGCGCTCCGCCGCCGGGGAATAGCGTCCGGAACGGCTATTTGCCGGCAGGTGCTTGGTCCAATTTGATCTGGACAGCATTTATACGCGCCTGGATGTCCTTTACCTGAAGGGCGAGCGGGCCAGATTCGAGCGCCGTCTGCACTTTGTTGATACGCTGGTCGACGTTGGTGACAAGACTGTTGAGGTGCGCCAATTCCGCATTCTCAACCGCAGCTTGCACTTTGCTGATCCGTTGGTCGATGTTGGCAACGAGACCGTAGAGACGATTCAGTTCCGTAGCCTGTTGCTCAAGCCGTTGTTTCTCGATGTCCCGGAGCTCGAGTGTGGCCAGGAAGCTTTGCTGCCCGAGTTGCCTGCGCTGAACTTCAGAAAGACCGATTCCCAAAACGTTGAGCACGAGGATGGCGATCAGAATGATCGTCGTCATGGTCGGTTTGGTCTCGACGTCGGACATGCAGGTCTCTCTTAGTTGATCGGCGCACTGGGCCCATGGACGTAGTGTATAGGCGACCCTGCCTTTTCCTGGATAGGCCCGGTTGGGGCATTGTGCCTGCTGTTCTTCCGGTCCGGAGAGGCCGTGGTCGCTTTCATCCGCTGCATCGGGCGACCCCTCACGAAAACGAACGTGGCCATGATCTGCGTCCGGGGAATCCCGGCGGTCGCGCTAGCGTTCCCCGGACCGACCGCGGCCGTTTAGCCCATCGCCTGAATGACTTCCGCGGCTATTCTCACCCACGGTTATGCTTTCGTCACAAATGGTGTTGGGAACACGCGTCCGCGCCGATCTTTGCGCCGCGGAAATGTCGCAATTCGGCAACATTGTGATATGATTGCATCAGTCCGCAAGTCCTGCGGGCGAACGCTTCCAGCTCAATTGCCGGTATGACCAGCGCAGAGACCACGGCCTCGACCATAGACACGTCCCCCGCTGCCGAGCCGAAGGGTTTTGGCTTGCGGCGATGGCTGGCGCCGTTCGCCGCGGCCACGGCGCTGCTGTCGGCGATGCTGACCTTCGTGGTGCTGAGCGGTCTGACCCCGATCGAGCCCACCAAGCCGGTGGTCTACTCCTTCCTGGTGATCAACGCGGCCTCGATCCTGCTGCTGATGGGGATCATTGCCCGCGAGGTCTGGGACGTGATCCAGGCCCGCCGCCGTGGCCGGGCCGCAGCCAGGCTGCATGTCCAGATCGTCAGCCTGTTCTCGATCATCGCGGTGCTGCCGGCGGTGCTGGTGGCGGTCGTCGCCAACGTCACCCTCGACCGCGGCCTGGATCGGCTGTTCTCGGGGCCGACCCGGGAGGCGATCCAGAACTCGCTGAGCGTGGCCCGCGCCTATACCTATGAGCACGCCCAGCTGATCAATGGCGACATCCTGGCGATGGCCAGCGACCTCGCCAATTCCCGGCCGCTGTTCGATCAGGACCGGCTGACCTTCCTGCAGCTTTTGACCTCGGGTGCCATCGCGCGCAACCTGCCGGGGGCGATGCTGCTCGACCGGGACGGCAAGCCCGTCGTGACGGCGCCGACCGGCGCCACCCAGGTGTTTGCGACGCCGCCGAAGGAACTGCTCGACGATATCGGCGAGAACAAGCCGGAAATCTCGGTGTTTCCGGAGGAGAACTATGTCGCCGCCGTGGTGCGCTTGCGCAATTTCGACGGCGTGTTCCTCTACGTCGCGCGCCTGCTCGACCCCAACGTGGTCGGGCAGCTGAAACAGACCCAGACTAGCGTCGCCGAATATGCCGAGATCGAATCGCGCCGGCTCGGCATCCAGGTCACCTTCGCGCTGATGTTCGCGGTGATCGCGCTCACCATCCTGATGGCCTCGGTGCTGATCGGGCTGAATTTCGCCAACTGGCTGGTGGAGCCGATCCGCAACATCATGAGCGCGGCCAACCAGGTCTCGACCGGCGACCTGCATGTCCAGGTGCCGGTGGTCAAATCCGAGGGCGACCTTGCCCAGCTCGGCCAGACCTTCAACAACATGACGCAGGAGCTGCGCACCCAGCGCGACGAGCTCGTCAACGCCAGCGAGCTGATCGACAGTCGCCGCCGCTTCATCGAGGCGGTGCTGTCCTCGGCCTCCGCCGGCATCATCGGCGTCGATGCCTCAGGCAGCGTCGGCATCCTCAACCGTTCGGCCGAGAAGCTGATCGGGCACGCCGAATCCGAGACGCTGGATCATCCGCTGTCGGACGTGCTGCCCGAGCTCGACGAGATGATGAAGACCGCGCGGGAGGGCACCCAGCGGCTGGTGCAGGGCCAAATCACCATCAACCGCGACGGCCACGAGCGCAATCTCTCGGTGCGGATCTCCGCCGAGCCGACCAGCCAGTCACGCGACAACTACATCATCACCCTCGACGACATCACCGAGCTGGTATCGGCGCAGCGCACCTCGGCCTGGGGCGACGTCGCCCGCCGCATCGCCCACGAGATCAAGAATCCGCTGACCCCGATCCAGCTCTCCGCCGAGCGCATCAAGCGTAGGTTCGGCAAGACCATCACCGAGGAGAAGGACAAGTCGATCTTCGACCAGTGCACCGACACCATCGTGCGCCAGGTCGACGATATCAGGCGGATGGTCGACGAGTTCGCGCGCTTTGCGCGCATGCCGAAGCCCGTGATGGAGGGCGAGGACGTCGCCGACGTGGTGAAGCAGGCGGTGTTCCTGATGAAGGTCGCCAATCCCGACCTCGACATCGAGGCCGATATCAGGCAAGACCCGCTGCCCGCGCAATTCGACCGCCGGCTGATCTCGCAGGCGCTGACCAACATCATCAAGAACGCCACCGAGGCGATCGAGCAGGTGCCGCCCGAGGAACTTGGCAAGGGCCGGATCGACGTGGTGGCGCAGCGCGAGAACGACGACATCCTGATCGACGTCGTCGACAACGGCATCGGCCTGCCCAAGGTCGCCCGCGCGCGGCTGCTCGAGCCCTATGTCACGACGCGGGCCAAGGGCACCGGCCTCGGGCTTGCGATCGTCGGCCGCGTCCTCGAGGACCATGGCGGCCGCATCGAGCTCAAGGACGCGTCGGACTTCCGCGACGGCCAGCGCGGCGCCTGGATGCGGCTGCGGTTTGCCGTCTCGGGGCAGGCGGCGAAGCCCGACGGCGCGCAGCGACCGGAGGCCACGCCGGAACCGAACGAGCAAAAACTTGAAAAAAATCCGCCGGGTGAGCCGACCAGCGCACCGGCAGAAACGACCAACGATCAACCAGAAATCCAACTACCAAGAATCAAAGCCGCAACGGGCGATTGACAGGCAGGTGTATACCCATGGCTAGCGACATTCTGATTGTCGATGACGAGGCCGATATTCGCGATCTCGTTGCGGGCATTCTGGACGACGAGGGCTTTTCCACGCGCACCGCGCGCGACAGCGATTCGGCGCTCGCCGAGATCGCCAACCGCCGTCCGCATCTGGTGTTCCTCGACATCTGGCTGCAGGGCTCCAAGCTCGACGGGCTGCAGCTGCTCGAGCAGATCAAGAAGGACAATGCCGATCTGCCTGTCGTGATGATCTCCGGCCACGGCAACATCGAGACCGCCGTCGCCGCGATCAAGCGCGGCGCCTACGACTTCATCGAAAAGCCCTTCAAGTCCGACCGGCTGATCCTGGTCGCGACCCGGGCGCTGGAAACCTCGCGGCTCAGGCGCGAGGTGAAGGAGCTCAAGCAACTGGCTCCGGCGGCTAGCATTTTGACCGGCCGCTCGGCCTGCATGAACCAGCTGCGCCAGACCATCGACCGCGCCGCCAAGGCCAACAGCCGGATCCTGATCGTCGGGCCTGCCGGCGCCGGCAAGGAGCTCGCGGCGCGCACCCTGCACAATGCCTCCGGCCGCGCCGAGGGGCCGTTCGTGGTGATCAACGCGGCCGCGATCACGCCGGAGCGCATGGAGCTCGAGCTGTTCGGCGTCGAGGGCTCGAACGGCGAGCAGCAGCGCAAGCCCGGCGCGCTCGAAGAGGCGCATGGCGGCACGTTGTTCATCGACGAGATCGCCGACATGCCGCGCGAGACCCAGAACAAGATTTTGCGCGTGCTGGTCGACCAGACCTTTCAGCGCCAGGGCGGCACCGCCAAGGTCCATGTCGACGTCCGCATCATCTCCTCGACCGCGCGCAATCTCGAGGAGGAGATCGCCGCCGGCCGCTTCCGCGAGGACCTTTATCATCGGCTGTCGGTGGTGCCGATTCGGGTGCCGCCGCTGTCGGAGCGGCGCGAGGATATCCCGGAGCTGATCGACTATTTCATGGACCAGATCTCGGCCGCGACCGGCCTGCCGAAGCGGCAGATCGGGCAGGACGCGATGGCCGTGCTGCAGTCGCATGTCTGGCCGGGCAACGTCCGCCAGCTCCGCAACAATGTCGAGCGCGTGATGATTCTCGCCGGCGGCGGACCGGAGGCGATCATCACCGCGGACATGCTGCCGCAGGACGTCGGCTCGATGGTGCCGGCGATGCCGACCTCCAACAATGGCGAGCACATCATGGGCCTGCCGCTGCGCGAGGCGCGCGAGGTGTTCGAGCGCGACTATCTGATCGCGCAGATCAGCCGCTTCTCCGGCAACATCTCGCGCACCGCGGAGTTCGTCGGGATGGAGCGCTCGGCGCTGCATCGCAAGCTGAAGGCGCTGGGGGTCGGCTGACCCCCAAGGACCGTCTGGGCCTGCGCTTCAACCGAAATCGGACCGGTATCTGCACGCTGACGTGAGCATGGGCGTGCCGACGCAGGGTCGGTATAATTCCGGGGGAGTTATCCACGCAGGCTGAGAATATTCGTCTCTTTCGCCGCGCTTTCTTAGAATTGCCACCGTGTTCCTACCGACTGATACGCGAACTGGCTTGCCTAACACGCGCGCGTGGCTTCTAATCCTACCGCTATGCCTGCCGGAGGGGGATCTCAGGGCAGGTGAGCAGCCGGATGCAGGCTCCGTGAGAGAGCAATCACCGGTTCAATAAAAAGAAGCACAAGCAATGCGGGACAAAAACAATGGCGGCAGACCGCGCACAAAATCTACAAGACACCTTCCTTAATCACGTTCGTAAAACCAAAACACCTTTGACGATATTTCTAGTGAACGGAGTAAAGCTGCAGGGGATTGTCACCTGGTTCGATAATTTCTGCCTGCTGCTGCGGCGCGACGGTCATTCGCAGCTTGTCTACAAGCACGCGATCTCGACCATCATGCCGGGCGCTCCGATTCAGTTGTTCGAAGGTGGCGAGGACGCACCGGCTTGAGAGTGACCTGATTGGAACCCTTCAATCGTGAAGGGGGCGCCGACCGGCCCAAATCTAGGCCTGGGTCGGCGGAGAATAGCAGTACCGGGCGGGTGATCGTCATCGGCCCTTACCTGCGCATGCGCCGCGGCGACGGCGATGCGCAAACGGATTTCTCTGTCCGCGACTATGACGCGCGGATCGAGGAAGCCGCCGGTCTTGCGCGCGCCATCGATCTCGACGTAGTGGAGCAACTGGTCGCGCCGATCAGCCGGATCCGGCCCGCGACCTATCTCGGCAAGGG